>CAWIFG010000001.1:0-890336 GCA_963835345.1 uncultured Acidobacteriaceae bacterium
GGGATGCGCCTGGCGGTAGAGATCGAGTTCGGCGTGCCATTGGTCGCGCAGCAGCCGGCCGCGCTCGCCGATCCCCAGCGCGAAATGGTCGTATACCCCGTCGGGCACCAGGAAGCTCGCATCCTCGGGCCAGCCCAGAAACCGCTTGGTGGCCTTGACCCCGTCGGGCCCCAGCGGCTCGCCATGCGCTTTGGGCGTGTCCTCCACGGGGGTCCCGTAGCCGATGTGGCTGTGAACGACGATCAGCGTCGGACGCTCGCGCTCGGCCTCGAACGAGTGCAGCGCGCGCGCCACCTGTTCGAGGTCGTTTGCGTCCGCCACGCTGGCGACGTTCCATCCGTAGGCGATGAAGCGGGCGGCGACGTCCTCGGTGAAGGTGATGTCAGTGTGCCCCTCGATCGTGACCCGATTTGAGTCGTAGATCCAGCACAGGTTGGACAGGCCCTGGTAGGCCGCAAACGACGCCGCCTCTGAGGCCACTCCCTCCATCATGTCGCCGTCGCCAGCCTGCGCGTAGACGCGGAAATCGAACATCACGTGGTCGTCGCGGTTGTAGCGCGCGCCCAGCCACTGCCCCGAGAGTGCCATCCCCACCGATGTCGCCGCCCCCTGCCCCAGCGGGCCGCTGGTGGTCTCCACGCCGCTGGTCCAGCGGTACTCGGGATGTCCGGGGCATTTGGAGTCCAGCTGCCGGAAGCGCCTGAGGTCGTCCAGCTCGACGGCCGGCTTGCCCAGGATCTCGTAGTCGGGATCGACGGCGCGGACGCCGGTCAGGTGCAGCATCGACCACAGCAGCGCCGATGCGTGCCCCGACGAGAGCACGTAGCGGTCGCGGTTGGGCCAGATGGGATCGGCGGGGTCGAAGCGCAGAAATCGCTGCCACAGCGTGTATGTGACCGGCGCGATGCCGATCGGGGTTCCCGGATGGCCCGAGTTCGCCGCCTGGATCGCGTCGATGCAGAGCGTCCTGATCGTGTCAATGCAGCGACGGTCAAGCTCGACGTCGCCAGCCGTGATTGTGGCCATGGATGGTGCCTTTCGGGGTTGTCAGGAGTCCGCCACGGCGGTCAGGAGTCCGCCACCGCGCCGGCTGCGGCGGGCTCGGCCGCTGCCTCTCTGGCCGCGTCGCGCTCCTCGAAGAACTCGGCTCCTTCGATGCTGATGTGCGGAAGGATCCGGTCAATCCAGCGCGGGAGGTACCAGTTGATCTTGCCCATCAGGATCATCAGCGCCGGCACCAGCAGGCAGCGAACCACGGTGGCATCGAGCAGCACAGCGACGGCCAGCCCAACGCCAAACTGCTGCACGGTCGGGTTGCCGTTGAGCAGGAAGCTGCCGAACACGAACACCATGATCGAGGCGGCGGCGGTGATCACCCGCGCGCTTGTCACGAGTCCGTGCACGACGGAGCTCTTGTTGTCCTCGCCCTCGTGCACGTGCTCCTCGATCTGGCTGACCAGGAACACCTCGTAATCCATCGACAGCCCGAACAGGATCGCGAACATGAACAGCGGCACGTAGGAGACGATCGGGACCGGGCCGCTGTGGCCGAACAAGCCGATCGCCCAGCCGTACTGGAAGATTGCCGTCAGCACACCGTAGGAAGCGGCGATCGAGAGCAGGTTCATCACCGCCGCTTGAGCGGGGACCACCACCGTCCGGAAGGCGAGCGTCAAGAGCAGGAACGCGAGCACGATCACGACAGCGATCTGGAGCGGGAGTTTGCTCGAAATCTTTGATGCCAGGTCGACGTAAGCGGCCGTCTGCCCGCCCACGTAGGCCTTCATGTTGGTGCCCTTCTCGGCCTGCGGGATCGTCGTGTGTCTGAGCTTGGTGACCAGCTTCGCGGTCGCATTGTCGGACGGGGCCGTGGTCGCGATCGCGTTGAAGAACGCGGTAGTCCCGGCCTTGTCGAGCACAACCGGCGACACCGCCGCGACCCCCGAAACGGCCTTGACGTCTTTCTGGAGGGTCGCCAGCCGGGAATCCGATGTCGACTGCGCGGGCGAGCCCAGCTTGACCGCGATCAGCAGCGGGCCGTTGACGCCCACGCCAAAGTTGTCAGTGATCTGGTCATAGGCCCGACGCGCGGTAGTCGACGTAGAGAGCGCGCCGGTGTCCTGCTGGCCGAGCGTCAGCGACAGCAGCGGGATCATCAGCGGGATCAGGATCGCGAGCGCGGCGAGGCCGGCAAGCCACGGGTAGGAGGCGATCTCGTGCGCCCACTTGGCCCACAGGCCGCCCTCTGACGGGTGTGACTCCGGGTGGCGATCACGGATGCGCCCCGAGTTGATGTGCGGTCCAATGATCGCGAGCACAGCCGGCAGCAGTGTCAGCGCGCCGAGCACCGCGATGACGACGGCGATCGCGGCCATCAGCCCCATCGTCGTCACCAGCGGGATCCCTGCGACGGCGAGAGACGCGAGCGCGATCGTGACCGTCGCGCCGGCGAAGAACACCGCGCCGCCCGACGTCGCGGCCGCGCGGGCGATCGACTCGTCGACATCGAGACCGTCCTTGACACCTCAGCTATGACAATGTGCGCGACGCCGTTGAAAATCCGCGCCGTTATACCATCAATGGCGGCGAATACCTCCTCATCGAGCTCCCCGATTACGCCCTTCCGCCCACCCTTGAAGAGACCTTCTACTCGCTCCGGCTCGGCGGCATGACCCCCATCCTCACCCACCCCGAGCGCAATCCCTCGCTCCAGCAGGACACCTCACGCCTGGCCACATGGGTTCGCGACGGCATGCTCACCCAGGTCACAGCCGCCTCCGTGACCGGCCTCATGGGACGCAAGGCCCAGAAGCTTACCGAGCGCCTCCTCGCCGACCGCTGGGTACACTTCGTCTCGACCGACGCCCACAACATCAGCAACCGCCCGCCGCACCTGCGCGCCGCCTGCGACCATATCGCCTCCCGCCACGGCGACGCCTACGCCCAGAGGCTTTGCACCGAAAATCCACAGGCGGTCTTCGACAACCGCCCGCTTCCACCCCAGGAAGCCCCACTCCACATCGAAGGCCACTCCGAATACGACGACACCGAGCCCGACGACGAAAAGCCTCGCGGCCTGCTCCGCCGGATCCTTCGCCGCTAGCAGCCGGCCGTTTTGCCATAGGAGCCACGTCAATGCTGTTGGCCGGAGTGGGCCGTGGTCTCTGGGCTGTTCAACGCTTTGCGAGCGATGCGGCGGGGCTCCAGGATGACAAACGAGCCTCGATTGGCGATGTAGAGCTGGCTGAAGCCACCGGTCGGCAGCAGACCGTCGATCACGATCTGCTTCAGCCCCGCATCTCCGGTCCAGACCTCCGCGCTAAACTCTTCCGAACCCACAGACAAGCGGGTGTGAAACGTAGTGGCCGAAGAGAGCCTGCCATTTTGATCGGCGATCCACTTGGTACCCCTCGGCACAGTCGCCTGAGAGGCGAGGGAGGGCTGGAGAACGACCATATCCGCGGCGCTGTCCAGCAGCAGGTGAAGCGGCTTCGCATCTCTGTTCGTCTGCACGGGAACTGAGATCAGCCGGGGCTCCAGGTCTCCCGCGCGAGTGCGTACGGGTGTGATCGCGATCCGATCGCCGGTGAGTTCCGTAAGGAGGGTGCCGTCGTCATCGAACTGAATGCGGTGCCTATGGTTGTCGATGAGGTAATTGGAGCAGAGGAGCACGTCCTGGCCCAGGACCCCGCGCAAATCTGGATCGATGGTCTTGAACTCGGACAGCGGTTGAACGAGCACCGTCAAGGGACCGGAGTTGATGGGACCGAACGAGAGGCCCTCGACGAGAGCCCGGCGCGCGTCAGTCGTGGCTTCCCAACTCGCAACCTCGACGCCACGCGCTGCCGGCAGATGAAGCGAGGCAGAAAGCTTCGGGTCGACAACGGACGAGGTCGCGCCCGTGTCGAAGAGGAATGGATAGGGTCCCTTGCCGTTCACTCGTACCTCGACGACGATCATGGAGCGATGCGGCGACTTGAAGGGAACGACGTTGTCCGTGCTTTCCGCAACGCTCACCAGCCGCAGGAACAGAGCGATCAGTAGCATCGCGATTCTGAAGCCAGGAGAGTCTGCAACCGATGCCCGAGGATTTTTTGTCTGCGAACTGTGCGACATTGAGGTTGCTCCTGTCGGCGGGAAGAACGCCTTCCGCTCTCCGGCCATGAGCCAAGTTAGGTCTGCCCTGATGACAACGAAAGCATCCGCGCGGACGATGTGCGGACAAAAAAGGCCATGCGTGACGACATGTGATCGGGCCGTGACGAACGGCGCTCTGCTGAGGCTATTCGCCGCTCGGCCGCCGTGCTTGGGTCTGAGGCGTTGGCCGCAGATTCAGGAATAGGTCAGCCGAGTTGCGCACTTGTCAGTAAAGTGTCTCTGCTTTGTAATGAGCAGCGAACGAACGGAATCCTGCAGTAAGCGGGAAGACTTGGAAACTCATCGCCATGCTGCAATCTTCAACAGGAACCGCAGCGGCGACACTCCGGGTTGTGCACTCAAAGCAAGTTTGCGCGCGCCGCACGACTGCAACATGGAATTGAGCTGCTGACGAACACTGAATGGAGAACACGCTGCCGCAGACGACGTGTGCGTTGCAGCGGCGCTTAGGCGGCTGAAGCGGAGGAAAGCCGCGCGGCCGTTGCTCGCGCCTCGCTGGGGCTGCCGCGGTAAACACGTTGCCACGCCCTGCGCAGTTGGCGAGTGGAAGAGAATCCTGCCCGCTCGGCGATATTCTCCATATCGAGTTCGCTCTGCAACAGGAACTCACGCGCGAGAGCCACGCGCAGTCCGTTCCGGTAATCCACGATCGACATGCCAACTTGCTGCTGGAAAAGACGCGACAGATGACGTCCGCTCGCGCCCGCGATCTCCGCGAGCTGCACGCGGTTCCAGGCCCGCGACGGATCTTGGGCAATCGCATCCTGCACGCGATGCACGGCCGGATGAATGTGATTGCGTCCCTCCAGCCACGGAGAAAACTGCGGGTCTGAGCCGGTGCGGCGCAGATAAACCACAAGATGACGCGCGATCGCTGCTGTGCGTGCGGGGCCTATATGCTGGCTCACGAAATAGAGCATGAGATCGAGGCCCGCCGTAGCACCGGCCGAGGTGTAGATGTTCTCATCCTGCACAAAGAGTCGATCTTCGAGGACCTGCGCCTTTGGCGCAAGGCGCGCGAGCAGCGAGCAATCCGCATGGTGCGTCGTGCAGCGGCGTTCGTCCAGCAGCCCGGCCCGACCGAACAGCAGCGCACCCGAGCAAATTGCAACCAGAGTATGGCTGGGGAGAATCGCGGTGCGAAGCCACTCGACGATGGCTTCCTCGTCCTCGGCGTCGGCCTCACAATCCGCCGGGCGGCCCCACTCCGACGGGATGGTGACACTCCCCATCGCGACCACGATCGCATCCTTGGGAAGAGACGAGGGCAGCGGCTCGACGCGATGAACATCGATACCGATCGCGGAACTGACAGATCGTGTGACGCCGACATAGCGGACGTGGAAGAACATTGCCTTCTGCTCGAAGTTCGCGCGCCGAAGAATTTCGAGCGCTCCTCCAAGATCGAGAAGCGAAATGCGCGGCGGCAGAATGACGATGACTGGCACTTCGCGTTTCGCCAAAGCAAGCGGTGAGATTCTGGCAGCCGCGGAGCCGTTCCTGCGGCGTTGAGACAACCGACCCATCTGCACCTCCCAAGCATCACTCTACGCGCGAATGAGGACGCGCAAAAGCAGCCGGAAGGCCATAGAAGGGACAAAAAAGGACATCGGCGTGAGTCGCCCGCCGACAGGAGGAGGCGATGACGCTCCTACAACCCCAGCCCACCATCCACCGCCAGCAACTGCCCCGTAATGAAATTCGGGCAGGTCGCGAAGAACAGCACCGCCGCGGCAACATCCTCGACCGTCCCATTGCGCTTCATCGGCGTCTTCTGCGCAAACTGCTCATAGCCTGAGCTGATCTCGCCCGTCGTCGCAATCATCCCTGGCGCCACGCAGTTCACGCTGATCTCCGGCGCCCACGCCTTGGCCATCGTCTGCGACAACATGTGCACGGCCGCCTTCGAGGTGCAGTAGTGCGCATGCGTCGACCACGGATGCAGCCCGCCCAGGGAGCCGATATTGACGATCCGCCCCCGCGCGCGCTTCAGCTGCGCATACGCATGCTTCGCCACCAGGAAGGGCCCGCGCGTATTCGTCGCGAACATCTCATCCCACTGCGCAACCTTTATCTTCTCGAGGGCCTCCGTCTCAAACCGCCCCGCATTGTTCACCAGAATGTCGAGTCCACCCAGCCCCAGAATCGCGTCCTCAACCGCCCGCTCCACGCTCCACTCATGGTGCACATCCATCCCTACCGCCAGCGCCTTCACCGCGTAGCCGCCGAGATCGATCGCCGTCTGTTCCGCCTCGTTCACTGATCCGCGATACGTAATCGCAACATCGGCTCCCGCGCGCGCCAGCGCCGTCGCCACCCCGCGGCCAATCCGCCGCGCGCCTCCCGTCACCAGCGCCCGCTTGCCGCGCAGCGGACGAGCTTCCGTTGTCACTGAGGGTTACTCGTCTTCGGCGCCGGCTTCGGAATCACGCGCTCCTGCACGCCCGGCCGCGTCTGCGAGACCTTGCCGTCGTTGTCCACGTACTCGGAAACTTGTGCCCTCGGCCGCTCCAGCTTCAGGGTCAGTTCCTTCCCGTCCGCCGGCAGATCGAACTCCGTCGCCGCCGTCGCATACCCGCTCGCGATCACCTGCACCGTGACGTGGCTGCCCACCTCCAGCACATCGATCTTGGCGTTGCCGTCCGGGTCGGTCTTGACCTCCAGGTTGCCGTCGTCCTTGCCATTCCGGGTGGCATGAAACACCACCCCGGCGTTCTCAAAGGGCTTGCCATTGAAGGCCTTGACAACCTTCACAACGACCGTCGCGGTGGGCGGTGGCGGCTGCCATTTCCGGCCATGTTCCTGGGCTGAAGCGTTTGTGCCGGCCATCGTTCCGGCCAGAAAGGCCGCAGACAGCGCAAAACTGCTGAATCTCATGCCCCGCATTCTACCGCGCCGGGGACAGCGCTGGCCCGCCGCCCGCCCCCGCACAAGCTGCGCAATGCGATAGCCAGAACCCTGCGCGGCTTTCACTCACATTTTACCGTTGACCGCTTGACGACGCACGGCGCGGAGGACTACATTAGCACTCGGCAGCAGAGAGTGCCAGAACCCAACGGCCGGTCCCAACCCCGCCTCTGACATCCCTGCAAACCGCAATCAAGGAGACAAAAGGAACATGGCAGATAATAAATTCACGCCGTTGCACGACCGCATTCTGGTCCAGCGCCTCGAGGAGAGCGAGACCGTCCGTGGCGGCATCATCATCCCCGATTCCGCCAAGGAAAAGCCCCAGCAGGGCAAGGTCATCTCGGTTGGCAAGGGCAAGTCGAACGACGAAGGCAAGGTCTTCCCGCTCGATGTCAAAGCCGGCGACACCGTTCTCTTCGGCAAGTACTCGGGCACCGAGATCAAGCTCGATAACGAGGACTTCCTCATCATGCGCGAGGAAGAAGTTCTCGGAATCCTCAAGTAGTCCTGCGCGGACGGCGGGACGCGGCTCCGCCGCAAGAACCCGCTAAACCAAGAAGGTTTCGTCAGGGCACGGCTTCAGCCGTGCCGTAAGCAGGTTTCCCCGACGGGGCTTTAGCCCCTGAGGTCAATTTCAACGCAGCCACACCTGCTGCGAGGAGAAGAACAAATGGCAAAGCAGATTCTGCACGGAGAAGATTCGCGTCAGGCGATTCTGCGCGGTGTCAACCACCTCGCGAACGCCGTGAAGGTGACGCTCGGTCCCAAGGGCCGCAACGTCGTTATCGAAAAGAAGTTTGGTTCGCCCACCATCACCAAGGACGGCGTCACCGTCGCCAAGGAAGTCGAGCTGCCCGAGGGCCTCGAGAACATGGGCGCGCAGATGGTCAAGGAGGTCGCTTCCAAGACCTCTGACGTCGCCGGCGACGGCACCACCACCGCAACCGTTCTCGCCCAGGCCATCTACCGCGAGGGCGTCAAGATCGTTGCCGCCGGCGCGAACCCCATGGCGCTCAAGCGCGGCATCGACAAGGCTGTTGAAGCCATCATCGGCAAGCGCGACGAGAACGGCAACGTTCAGGGCGGTTCCCTCAACGAGTTCTCCAAGCCCGTCTCCGGCGAGATGATCGCGCAGGTCGGCACCATCTCCGCCAACTGCGACTCCACCATCGGCAACATCATCGCCGAAGCGATGAAGAAGGTCGGCAAGGACGGCGTCATCACCGTCGAAGAGTCGCGCACGATGGAGACCCCGCTCGATGTCGTCGAGGGCATGCAGTTCGACCGCGGCTACCTCTCGCCCTACTTCGTCACCGACGCAGAGCGCATGGAAGCGGTCCTCGAGAACCCCTACATCCTCATCTACGAGAAGAAGATCTCTACGATGAAGGACCTGCTCCCGCTGCTCGAGCAGATCGCCCGCACCGCCAAGCCCCTGCTGATCATCGCCGAGGACGTCGACGGTGAGGCGCTCGCCACCCTCGTCGTCAACAAGCTGCGCGGCACGCTCAACGTCGCTGCCGTCAAGGCTCCCGGCTTCGGCGACCGCCGCAAGGCGATGCTCGAGGACATCGCTGTTCTCACCGGCGGCAAGGCCATCACCGAGGACCTCGGCATCAAGCTCGAGGGCGTCAAGATCGAAGACCTCGGCTCGGCCAAGCGCGTCACCATCGACAAGGACAACACCACCATCGTCGATGGCGGCGGAGCTGACGACAAGATCTCCGGCCGCGTGAAGGAGATTCGCGCGCAGGTCGAGAAGACTACCTCCGACTACGACCGCGAGAAGCTGCAGGAGCGCCTCGCCAAGCTGGTCGGCGGCGTCGCCGTCATCAAGGTCGGTGCTGCTACCGAGACCGAGATGAAGGAGAAGAAGGCCCGCGTCGAGGACGCGATGCACGCAACCCGCGCTGCCGTCGAAGAGGGCATCGTTCCGGGCGGCGGCGTTGCTCTCGTCCGCGCCGGCAAGGCTGTCGACAATCTCGTCAAAGGTCTTGAGGGTGACGAGAAGGTCGGCGCGCAGATCATCCGCCGCGCGCTCGAGGAGCCGCTGCGCATGATCGTCCAGAACGCCGGCGAAGAGGGCTCGGTTGTCATCGGCAAGATCAATGAGTCCAAGGACGCGAACTTCGGCTACAACGCCGGTACCGGCGAGTACGAGGACCTGGTCAAGGCCGGCGTCATCGACCCCACCAAGGTCACCCGCACTGCCCTGCAGAACGCGGCTTCCATCGCCGGTCTCATGCTCACCACCGAGGCCATGATCGCCGAGATCCCGGAGAAGAAGGAAGCAGCGGGCGGCGGGCACAACCACGGCGGCGGCATGGACGGCATGTACTAGTCCTCCGCGGACGGCGAGACGCGCCTTCGGCGCAAAAACAAAGTGAAGCCTCGGAGACATCCGGGGCTTCACTGTTTGCGCAGATAGGGCCGCCAGCCGCTCCTCATCTATACTGGTTAAATCAACAAGTTGCTCCGCGCCAGGAACCTTCTTTGGCTCTTTTTTGCGTCAGTCTCCTCTGCTACCTTTCCCACAGTGAAATGTCGTCCCACTGTAGACGCAGCGAATTAACCAGCCGTCTACGAGAATGCTGGCTGGAGAAACCGCGCTAGGGCTTTGGAGGTTGTTTGATCGTCCTGGAAGCAGTCGAGAGAAAACCCTCGGTCTCTCGACGCATTGGCGACTTCGCCCACAGCCAACCCGCCGCGGTTTGGGTCACCGGCGCAACTCTTCTCGCCTTCCTCATCCGCTTCATCGTCGTCTGCTGCGCCTTCCGCGACATCGCGAACCCCTTCAACGCCCACGCTAACTTCGGCTTCGAGATGGGCTGGACCGCGCGCTGCATCTTCCTCGGCCACGGATTCAGCGGGCCTTTCCAGGCAATCACCGGCCCCACCGCAATCGTCCCGCCGCTCTACCCCTACATCCTCGCCGGCATCTTCAAGCTCTTCGGCCTGTATACGCCGCTGGCCGCCTTCGTCGCGCTTTTTCTCAACGCCATCCTCTCTTCGCTCACCTGCATCCCCGTCTACGGCGCCGCGCGCGAGGCCTCCGGCGAGCGCCTCGGCCGTTGGGCAGCCCTCGGCTGGGCCATCTATCCCTTCGCCATCTACTTCTCTGCAGGCCGCGTCTGGGACTACGCCCTCACCTCATTCCTCTTCGCCTGCCTGTTCTGGTGGGCCATGCGCCTGCATCGCTCCGTGGGCATCGGCGCATGGCTGCTCTTCGGCTTCGTCTTCGGCATCAACGCGCTCTCGAACCCGTCCGTCGTCTCTATCCTGCCCTTCCTTCTCCTGATCGCCGTCCACCGTGCCCACCAGATCGGCGTCCCCTCCTTCAAGCGCGCCATGATCGCCTTCGCCACCTTCGCCCTGACCATCCTCCCGTGGACCATCCGCAACTATCGCGTCCTGCATATCGTCGCCCCGCTGCGTGACGGTCTTGCGCTCGAGCTCTACGCCGGCAACATCGGCGACAACTACGACAGCAACTCACCCTCTGCGCACCCCGCCAGCAACCCCGCCGAGCTCGCACTCTACGCAAAAATGGGTGAGCCCGCCTACATGGCCCAGAAGCACGCCCTCGCCCTCGTCACCATCCGCGACCACAAGCGCATGTTCGCCGACGCCAGCGTTCACCGCTTCTTCCGCTACTGGACCGGCTACTGGAGCCTTTCGCCGTCCTACCTCGCGCACGAGCCCTTTGACATCCCTAACGTCCCCTTCTGCACAACGCTGTCGCTCTTCCTCATCGGTGGCCTGGTCACCTGGCGACGCAACCGACGCGACACGCTGCTTCCGTTCGCTCTTCTCGTCCTCATCTTCCCAATCCCCTACTACCTCACCCACTCCTCCATGGACTACCGCCAGCCCATCGAGCCCGAGCTCGCCATCCTCATCACCGCCGGCATGCTCGCCCTGCGCGACCGCGTGACAGCACGCGCCTCCGAGCCCATCGAGATTCCCGCGAGCGACCTCGATCTCGTCCCGTCCTAGTCTTCGATGTTACATCTTGCCTGCACCCAAAAAAAGCAGAGGCTCCGCGATGCGGAGCCTCTTTCACTTTGCATATAGTCCAGCACAGTCTTACCGTGAAGCGACCGTCATCTCAGCCAGCCCCGGACGCACTTCCTCGGGCGCATGCACCTTCACGCCGGACTGGTTCGACTTCACCTTGATCCGCACCAGCGTGTCGCGTTTGCCCTGCGCGTTCGCCATGAAGCCAAGCTCATAGCTTGAGTTGATCGCATGCTCGAACTGGTTCAGATACGGTCCAATCGACACGGGCGTAATCGGCCCCTGATTGAAGAGCATTCCTCCCGTAGCATCGGCCACCTGCTGCAGATAGCTCTGCCCGCTCAGGCTGCCGCGTCCGCCGCGGAACCCCGAGTCCTGGAAGTAGATCGAGTACACAGCTACGCCCGCGCGTATCGCGTCATTCTGCGCCGCCTGCACATACGGACTGTCCTGGTTCATCAGCGACGGCCTGCCGTTATACGGGTCAACGCCGTTGGTGATCATCAGCACAAACCGCGCCGCCGGCTCCTGCGAAGGCCAGTGCTTCACAAAATCCGACAGGCAGAAGTACGGGCTCGCACTCTGGCCGGGAACGCCGATCGGAACGCGAATCTGGTTCACGATCTCCTGGTGATCCGCCGTGAAGTGGCCTGACGATCTCACCGTGCCGTTCTCCATGTAACCGATCAGCACCTTCGCATTGCGTGGCAGGCTATTCACAAAGTTGCTGATCTCCTTCAACTGCAGCCCGAAGTTCGTCCGCAATCCATCATCGATCAGAATCGCGATCTCCTCATTTCCAGCCGCCGCGGATCTCACCGCGGTAATCGGCGTGTCATGCCCATTCACTTGCAACGTCAGGTTCCGCGGGTCCAGCTGAACAGCATTCTTCGATTCCACGTTTACCAGTGCTGTGGTCGGAAGCGGGCCCTCCTGCGGAAGCTCCTGGGCCAGCGCAGGTGCCGCGAAACCGGCAGCCAAGGCGGCCAACATCAAGCTTGTACGAATTCTCTGCCATCGTTGCTTCTCCTTCCATCTCTCTCTATTAGATGAAGACGCGCTGCAAACGATTGAGTTGCGCTGTGGCCGCTTTTCAGGCCGCCACAACGCCTGCGCTTCAGTCCCCGCCAATCCGTATCTTCAGCCCCCCGCGAACCGTCAGCGGCAGAGCCGGATACCCAATCGGCCCGATGTGCTGGTTATTCATCAGGTTCTGGGCCTGCGCGAAAACCGTGATCCGCCTGCCAATCGCATACGTCCCACCCAGGTCGAGCTTCGCATACCCAAAATCCAGATCACGATTCGGCAGCAGCAGAGTCTTATCGAAGTTCGGCGTCAGCCCATCCAGAAACGTCGAATCATCGCTGCGGCTCGCATAGGCCCCCTGGAACAGCACACTGAACTTCGGCCGCGCGTACTCCACCGTCGTAAAGCCTGTGTGCGGTGGCCGACGAAACACCCGCGCACCCACCAGCGGGCTCTCTGCCCCAATCGCCACACCCGGAATATCCGGGTTCTCCGTCGGCGCACCCTGGTTCGCCGCCACAGCGTCGGACGCAAACGACTGCAGCACCACCGTGTCGAGATACGTATACCCGCCGCGCATCATCCAGTGCACCGTCGGCTGCCACTGCAGCTCCAGCTCCGCTCCCTGCGCGCGATACGCCAGCGAGTTCACATACGCCTCATAGATCGACGAAAACGGACACACCGTCCCGCCGCACGCCGTCCCGATCCCGAAGTACTGCGCCAGCGCTCCGCTGCCCACGCCCTCCAGCTGATGATCGAAGATGTTGTGGAAGTACCCCGCGCGCAGCACCAGCTTCTCGCCCTTGATGCTTTGGTCCACTCCAACGTCATACGTGCGCGAGCGCTCCGCTCCCTGCGGCCTTATGTGATATGCCGCAATGTCCGTTGTGTCGCCGTTGTGGAGCAGCTGCGTGTACAGGCTGTTGAACTCCAGCGCCAGCGTCGGCTCCTGCACTCCCGTCGCCGCATTCGCGCGCAGCCGCGTTCCATGAAACCACTTCGCCGACGGCCGCACCGGAACGTACGTAAACCCAATCCTCGGCGTGCCCGCAATCCCATACAGATCGTTCTTCTCCACCGCTCCACCCAGGGAGTATGAAAACCGTCCCTTCAACTCACCCTGGAACTGCAGGTTGAACTCATAGTTCGTGCGCTGAATCCGCTCGTGCTCAAAGAACTCCGCGTTGTTATAACTCCCGCGCTCGTTGTCATACCTGAACCCGAACAGCACATTCACCAGCGGGCTGCGCGTCCAGTCGCTCTGGTAGTAAAGCTGATCGCGATTGGACGACTGATCGTCCGTGCCCGTAAGAAACGCCGCCTGCCCCGTCGCCGAATACCCATTCGCTCCGCGGAACAAAACGTTGTTGCCGAAATACTCGGTGAACTCAAACGGTGTCCCCGCCCCGAAGGTGATCGGATTCCCTACATTCCCGAACTGCGTCTCCTGCTCGCGCTTCCGCGCAATCCCATACCGCACCAGGTTGTGCCAGTTCCCCGCCGTCCGGTACTCCGCCGTCACCCCCGAGTACAGATCCTGATCGCCCTGCTTCGCGGTGTTCGCAATGTTGTAAAAGTTATACGGCCCCGGCAGCCCCTGCGCGGCATCCATATTGCGAATCGTGAACCGCACGTCCGCGTTCCCGCTGAACGAATACCCTATGTTCGCCGCCGCCGTCGCTGCGTGAAACTTATCGTTCGGCAGCGCATTCCGCGTGTCGAACCTCGAGAACGCGCCGAAATAATCAAGCTTCCCGTACGTCCCGCCCACCGTACCCTCATTCCGATACTCATGCAGCGTTCCCGCATCGCCCGAGTAGTTCAGCACCGGCTTGAGCGTGTAGCCGCGCGGCGTCTCGATGCTCACCACACCCGCACCCGCATCCGTTCCATAAATCGCCGAGTCCGGCCCGCGGTACACCTCAATCCGCTCAATCCCCGTCGAGCTCACCGTGCCGTAATCAAACGTCCCGCCCACATCCTCCGCCGGGATCCCATCCACCAGGACCAGGTTGGCAGTCGAGTTCCCGCCGCGCAAAAACAGCGACGTCACGCCACCCGCCTGCCCGCTCTGCGCCAGAAAAACTCCCGGCTCCTGCCGCAGCGTATCCACCACACCCGCATGTGTTGCCAGCTGGCCGCCCGGAATCACCGTCACCGGCGCAGTCAACTGCGGAACCGGCGTCGGAATCTCCGTCGCGCTCACGCTCACCGCCTGCTGCACCGTCACCGCAGACAGCACGACATCGCGCTCCAGCACATCCGTCACGCCGCCGTAAAACTCCTGCCCAATCGACGGCAGAAACCCCGTCGACGAGCTCAGCAGCGTAAACCTTCCCGCGTCCGCCGAACGAATCTCATAATCCCCCGACGCAGTCGCATACCCGATCGCCGCAACCTGCCCCTGCTTGATCAGTTGCACGCGCGCACCCGGCACAGCCCTGCCCAGCGAATCCGTCACCCGCCCGCGAATAACCACTGCGCCCGCAGGAAGCACAATCAAAGCACTCAAAACTGTAAAAAGAAGAACGCGCGCAAACCATGTGCGCGACAGACCATTTTGCTCGAAGGTGTAGCCCGAAGCCGCCGCTTTTTGCGCCGTTTTCCTATGAAGAAAACGGCATTCGACAGTCTTTCCAGAGTCACAGCGTCGAGGAAAATGGTCCAGCCGACCGTGCGCCCGCAGGCGCCGATTCACAAGAGTCATCGTATGTCTCCTCGCTTCCCCGTCGGAAGCGTGGCAGAGGCATCACTCAGAGAACCGGTCTCCTGACTGGCGCGATTTCAAAGCCGTTCACCTTAGCAGCTCCTTCCCGATGCAGAACATCAGTGGACGCTGCCGGAACAGCCTCACCCCGTAGGGGTGCGCGCTTCACAGTTGCGGGGCAGTGGCGGAGTTTCACCGCGCTTCCCGAACATTCCCGAGCGGTAGCAGTTATCAGTCACACATCGCCAAAACAATTGACGACGCAATATGAGCCAGTGTACACGCGCGTCGCCATGAAAACCGTGGCGAACCTTTGCGCAGCTTGGCGCCCTTTGCGTCAAAGCTTTTCGTCCTCAGGGAACGACCAGCACCTTCCCCGTCGTCTTCCTCCCCTGCAAATCGACATGCGCCTGCCGCGCCTCCGCCAGCGAATACCTCTCCCCCGTCCGCACCTTCAGCTTCCCTTCCGCCACCCACCCAAACACATCCCGCGCCCGCCGCTCCAGTTCCTCGCGCGTCTGCACATAATCCTTCAGCGTCGGCCGCGTGCAGTACAACGACCCCATCGTCGACAGCCGGATCAAATCAAACGGCGGCACCGCCCCACTCGACCCTCCATACAGCACCATCAACCCCCTCGGCCGCAGGCACTTCAGCGAGTCCTCAAACGTCGTCTTCCCCACCGAGTCATACACCACCGGCAACCCCTCCGGCACCATCCTCCTCACCGCCTCCGCGAAGTTCTCCTTCGTGTACAGCACCACGTCATCCGCGCCCGCCCCGCGCGACAACTCCGCCTTCTCTTCCGTCGACACCGTCGTGATCACCCGCGCGCCAACCATCTTCAGCATCTGCGTAATCAGCAACCCCACGCCACCCGCGCCCGCATGCACCAGCACCGTATCCCCACGCTGCACGCGGTACGTGTCATAGATCAAATAGTGCGCCGTCATCCCCTGCAGCAGCACCGCCGCCGCATCCTCCAGGCTCATCCCCTGCGGCACATGCAGCAGGTCCAACGCCCGAGCACACGCATACTCCGCATACGTTCCGCGCGTCCCATTCCACGCAACGTGGTCGCCCACCGCAAACCCCGTGACGCCCTCACCCAGCGTCTCGACAACCCCCGCCGCCTCCTGCCCCGGAACAAACGGCAACTCCGCCGGATACCGCCCCTCCCGCAAATAGGTGTCGATGAAGTTCACGCCGGACGCCGCGATGCGCACCAGCACCTCGCCAGCCTTCGGCTCGGGCCGCGGAATCTCCACCAGCTCCAGAACCTCCGGCCCACCCGTCTTCTTTACCTGAATCGCTCGCATACGCCAAGCATAATGCGATATCACGCACAGCTGTGCGGCTCGCACTTCCTGATCCCTGATCCCTGATCCCTAACCTCTGCCCCTACCGCAGCAGGCTCTCTTCCGACGACCGCATCCGCACCACCCGCTCCACCGCATACGGCGACCTGTGCGACTGCGTAAAGAAGTGCCGCACCTGCAGCTCACCCAGCAGCCCCACACCAATCAGCTGCATCCCCGCCACAATCAGCACACTCGCAATGATGAACATCGGCGCGTGCTCATCCGCGACATCATGCCCAGACAGCAGCTTATGAATCAGCAGCCACAGCGCAATGCCCCCGCCGCTCAGCACACCCACCGACCCCAAGCCGCCAAAGAAGTGCAGCGGCCGCGTCATGTACTTCAGCAGAAACCGAATCGTCAGCAGATCGAAAAACACCCGGAACGTCCGCCCCAGGCCATAGTGGCTCTGCCCATTCTCACGCGCCGGGTTCGAGATCGGCACCTCGCAGATCGTCGCTCCGTACCAGCTCGCCAGCGCCGGAATAAACCGGTGCATCTCGCCGTACAGCGGAATGTTCTGGATCAGCTCGCGCCTGTACGCCTTGAACGTCGTTCCAAAGTCGTGAATGTCCACGCCGGACAGTTGCGCCATCATCCAGTTCGCCACACGCGACGGCACGCGACGCAGCACAAAATTGTCCGCGCGCTGCGATCGCCATCCACTCACAACGTCGTAACCCTCTTCCAGCTTCGCCAGGAACCGCGGAATCTCGCCCGGATCATGCTGCAGGTCGCCATCCATCGCGACGATGAACTCGCCCGTCGCATGATCGAACCCCGCCGCCAGCGCCGACGTCTGCCCGAAGTTCCGCCGCAGCTTCACCACCAACACCCGCGAATCAACCGCCGCAATCTCCTCCAGCAGCCTGTACGTGCGGTCACGCGAGCCATCATCCACGAACACCAGCTCAAAGCTCGCCTCGACATGCTCCATCACGTCCTTCACCCGGTCATACAGCCGCGTGACGTTCTCCTCTTCGTTGTGAAAAGGCACGACGATGGAATACTTCGGCACGACTTAGATGATACCCCCTCCCCTCCCTCAAGCGGTCAAATCGCACCCTCCCGGCTTCAAACGCGCCTCACGATACACTGAATGCACTGGCCCCGTAGCTCAGATGCATAGAGCGGCGCACTCCTAACGCGAAGGTCGCAGGTTGGACTCCTGCCGGGGCCACCATTCACAAACACTGATCGGATCAGGCTTGCAACAGGACTCCTGCCGGGGCCACCATTCACAAACACTGATCGGATCGGGCTTTGCAACAGGACTCCTGCCGGGGCCACCAACAAACCAGAACTGATCGGATCAGGCTTTGCAACAGGACTCCTGCCGGAGCCACCAACAAACCAGAACTGATCGGATCAGCCTGCTTCAGGAGCCCTGCCGCATCGCTTCAATTGATGCTGGAAAGCGCGAACGCCTGCACGCCCGTCGCCTTCACGTACTCCCAATCCAGGTAGATATACCCTGCGTCGGCGAAGCAGTTACTCCAGCTGTTCTTGATAATGAAATAGCCCGGCCCCACAGCCGCCGGAATCCCTGCGGGCAGCTCGTTATTCGCCGCAAAGCCGACCACCTGAACCACATGTCCTCCCAGCGGCTTGGCCTGCACATCACTCGCGTTATACGTAACGTACGCCGGCGTTGTGACGACGGTCTGGCCCTTGCTGTTGACTGTCGTATTTCCGCCCGCACCGAAGTTCGGACTCACGTTGAAGCTCCAAACCACAGATTGATTGAACGCGAGATTCAGAATCATATACTCCGCCGAGAGCTCCGTGTTCCCGGGGTTCCAGAACGACGTCACCGACGTCGGATGATACGGCGAGCCCGACACTCCGGCATCATGCAATGAACACAGCGGGATGTAGATCCCGAAGAAATCAAAGTCCACGCACACGCCCGGAGCCTGCGGCGCGGAGTCCGAACAACCCGGTTCGCTGCTCGGATAGTTCGCGCACGAGTTGTGATAGATCGCATCCGAGAACGACCGCGAGTGGGAAGGGTTATAGTCCCACGACCTTTCATACGGGAAGAAGTAGTTGTTGTTGATCGCACCGCTGAGCTCCTCAAACGAGTCTCCCGTCTCATGCATGTATCCCGGGCTCCACGTCAAGCGATAGTGCTCCATCAGATCCTCTTCGGCCAGGTTCACCTTCACTCCGTGATTCTGCGAAACCATCAGCTCCATCGCCGACGTCGCCGCAAACGTATGACACGTCTCGCGGCTGCCCTGGTCCTTCACACACGTGAGGTACGGCCGCAACGGAAAGTTCGCCGTCGGCAGCGTCTCGTACAGCCCGGTCGACGACGGCGTGCACGCGTTATTGTTGCCCGAACGGTCCCCGTAGTTCCCGTTCTGTGCCGTGCCCCCAATCTCTCCATCGCAGTCAGCCGGCGAAGGAGGGTACAGCGAGGGCAGCGGATTGCGCAAAATCACAGGCCAGTTGGCAGCCAGCGAAGCCAGCGCAGATACGATACTCGAAACCGGCGCGTCAGTAAGGCTCGACGGCATCGGAAGATTGCCGAGATTGCACGACTGGCTTACGTCACTCGGCGCTCTCGTTCCCGGCGTGCTGCAGCTTTGCAACGCATTAATGTAAGCGTTGGTGTACAGGTTCAGCTGAGCACCAGCGCTCTCCGCGAAAACAACCGAGTCGTAGATGCCGCTGATCTTGCCCGAGATTCCTTGCGTCTCAACCATCCTGGTCGGCGGAGGACAATCCGCCGCCGCTGTATTCGTCAAACACCCCGGCGGCATCGTGAGCGGAACCGTCACCCGCCAGTTGCCATCGCCAACCGGCTGTACATTCCTGCCCGCAGTCGGATTCGAAAGCAGCAGCTTCAGCAGCTGCGGGTTCGGATTCTTGATCAGGTAGTCCGCAATCACGATCAGGTGCACGATGTCCTGAATCGTGAGCTGCTCGTTCTGCTGCACGACGGCGAGGCACGGGTCCGGCGGCTCATACAACGCCGCGTTTGCGCTCGGTGCAACCGCCCGGCAGAAGTCGAACAGCGTCCTGATATTCGGCGTAGTGCTCTGCGCAGCCGCGCTGGAAAGCAGAGCGGACGCAATCGCCAAGACGAAAAACAGCTGCAGTACGCGACGTGTACGAGCGTGCATGGAGATCCTCCATTCAAATCTTGTTGCTGCGAGAGCAATCGAATGGGCGATCAACAACAGAGCTGACCTCTTCGATCGCTCGTTTCTGTTGCATGCTGGATTGGCTGGGCCGGAAGCTCGTGCGAGCAGCGAAAAGTCTGGTCTCGCTCTCGAGAATTGTCAAAGATTTTCGCAAGACGACCGATCTGCGCGCGCGCAAATTCAGCAGCGCCTTTCGCATGCCCTTGATTCGCAAAGAACAATTCGCCCGCCTAACGCCACCCAGCACCCGCCGACCCCGCAACCTAGCCTGCGCTACCATGGCTCAAAATCCCGGAGCTCTGATGAATCCCCTTCTCTCGCCCTGGCAGAACTTCTACGTTATCGTCGGCTCCGCCGCCGGCGCACTCATCGGACTTCAGTTCGTCGTCATGGCGCTGATGGCGAACATGCCCGTCATGGAAAACGAATCGCAAGCGGTCGCTGCCTTTTCGACTCCGAGCGTCGTCAACTTCGGCGTCGTCCTCGCCCTTGCTGCCGTCGAAGTCATGCCCTGGCGCCGGCTCATGCCCGTATCCATCCTCTGGGCAGCAGCCGGCACTCTCGGCATCATCTACACCGCAATCACCGCCCGCCGCTTTCAGACGCAGAGCGCCTACAAGCCCGTCCTGGTCGATTGGGTTTACCGCATCATTCTTCCGTTCCTCGGCTACTCCTGTCTCGGCGCAGCGGCGCTCGTCGCTCCGGCTCATCCCACCGGCGCACTATTCGAGGTCGCAGCCGTCATCCTGCTGCTCCTCTTCGTCGGCATCCACGATGCCTGGGACAACGCCACCTTCCTCGTCTTCTACAAGCGCGGCCAGGTTGATCCCCACAATCCCACTTAGCTCAAAATTCGGCCTAACAGCTCACGGCCACTTCAGCCCGCCAACGTGAAACACAAACTCCTGATTCACGCCAAACATCGGCGGCGTCACCCGCACCTCTTTCGCCTGCTCCACCTCGTGCAGCAGCCGCTGCGGATCAGGCAAAAACAGAATGCGCGTTCCTCCGCCAGAATCATCGGTGCCCTGCACCGTCTGCTGCACTCCATCCACCTGCAACTTAGTTTCGCAGTGTCCACGCGAACAGAAGAACGGATTGCCCTCCCTCCAGGGCAGATGCAGATAGCTGTCGAGATGACCCTTCGCGCGCCGGAAGCATAGCTCCGCTGCATCATCCACAGACCGCGCGCACGCCCACGAGTCACCGCCCTCCGTCTTATACTCCCAGTTCGAGACCGGCGCCGCCGCCGCCGCCGCAGGCTCCGGCTCATCCTCCTCATGAATCACAACCTTCGGGCCCGCATTGCACGAGACCAGCAACATCACACACGCGAGCAGCACAACCGCCTTCATGCGCGCAGTCTATCGCAACTCTGCGCTGCATCGGTCATCTTCTCGCGTCAGAAAAGAATGCCCGCGCCAAACCCAGCCGCGGGCTTCCTGAACATTGCTTCTGTTTACGCCTTCCGCATCTTGCGACGGAACACGCCACCCATGCCCAGCAATCCAGTCCCGAGCAGCGCAAGAGTTCCCGGCTCCGGCGTCGCCGAACCAATGAACGTCTGCGGCACTCCATTCGGATAGCTCGCATCATCCGGCACGTACAGCACAAATCCGTCATACTTGCTCAGGTCCGCAGGCGTCGCATTCGCGAAAGCGCTGTTCAGCAGTCCATCAATCGCCGTTTCGTTTGCGGCATAATACGGATCATACGTAGCGTTCGCCACGGTCGGATCACCCACGGCCCACGCAGCGAACTGAACGTTCGCGATCTGAGCATTGGTGCTGCTCGGCGTAATCTGCGAGAACAGCCATGCATCCGCTTCGTAATCCTTCAACTGCGTGGTATTCGCCGAGGCCTGCGCGATCGACTCCACCTTCACGTCCCAGCTCTCGCCGGTCGTGATCTCGTTGTCGAAGCTGATGCACATCAGCTGCGTGTTCGCAGACGACCCGTTCACACTGAAGTTATACGGGTACAGATACACATCCTCCGGACCCACAGTCTTACTGCCCGCATCTTGGATCTGGCCCGTCGAGCCGTTAAACTTCAAGGTGTCTGCACGACTTACTTGTGAACTTGCCATAAGACACACCACACCCGCCAGGGCGAACCACTTCGAACCATGCATAATCGTCTCCTGCCCGGCGTTCTCTGCCGGGCGGTTGAGGCGGGATCTCACTCGAGAGACACCGCGCTTTGCTCTACGTACCGCCTGCCCCGGACACACGCTCACTGTCGTCGCAATTTCTGCAACGTTTTCACGTGCCTCCCCGTCACAGGAGATCCACACTTGTCCTTGCTTCTGTGAAGTTACTGTCGGATTACGATCGCGTGAAGATTGCGACGGTAATTCTCGACACAAGTCTTAGTAACCCGACTTATGGCCAGAGGTACTGTCATGTGCCACTCTGCGACAACACATAACAAAAAACGGCGGCCACTCTCGCGGCCACCGCCTTTGCTTTATTCACTATTCACTACTCACTATTCACTTACTCAACGCCTGCTCCAAATCCGCAATAATGTCCTCCACATCCTCAATCCCCACCGAGATCCGAATCAGCCCATCCGTAATCCCCAGCTTCTTTCGTCCCTCAGAACCCACCGCCGCATGCGTCATCGTCGCCGGATGACATACCAGCGTCTCCACCCCTCCCAGCGACTCCGCAAAATAACAAAGCTTCAACCTCGACACAAACGCATTCGCCTTCTCCAGCGATCCCAGCTCAAACGACAGCATCGACCCAAACCCCTTCTGCTGCCGTAGGGCGAGCTCATGCTGCGGATGCGTCTTCAGCCCCGGATAGAAGACCTTCTCCGGCCCAAACCTCTTCACCAGCCACTCCGCCACCGCGCGCCCATTCGCATCATGCTGCTTCATCCGCACCGCCAGCGTCTTCACACCGCGCAGCAGCAGATACGAATCAAACGGCGACAGAATCCCTCCCGTACACTTCTGCACAAACCGGAACCGCTCCGCATGCTCCGGCTTCGTCCCCACCAGCACCCCACCCAACCCATCCGAGTGCCCGTTCAAAAATTTCGTCGTCGAATGCATCACGATGTCCGCACCCAGTTCCACAGGCCGCTGCAGATACGGCGACAGAAACGTGTTGTCGACACTCACCTCCACGCCCTCCGCATGACACGCCTCCGCCACCGCGCGAATATCCGTCACCGACATCATCGGATTGGTCGGCGTCTCGACATGCACCAGCTTCGTCTCGGGTCGCAGCACAGCCTTCACAGCATTCACGTCGCGCGTATCCACATACGTGAACTCCAGCCCATAGTTCACCAGCACCTGGTTGAACAGCCGCGACGTCCCGCCGTACACGTTGTCCGTGCACACCACGTGATCGCCGGCCTTCATCATCGTGCACAGCGCCGTAATCGCCGCCATCCCCGACCCGAAACAATGCGCACTCGTTCCACCCTCCAGCGCGCACAAACTCTCCTCCAGGGCATCGCGCGTAGGGTTGGTCAGCCGCGCATACTCATACCCGCGCCGCATCTTCCCAATGCCGTCCTGCTTATACGTGGACGTCAGATAAATCGGCACATTCACCGCTCCGGTCAACTCATCCGGCTCCTGCCCCTCATGAATCGCCCGCGTCGCAAACCCCATCTTCTTCTCACTCATTCACCAAACTCCACTCGCCATCCTACCGAACCCAAACTGCCTTTGCCTTTGTCTTTGCTGTTCTGGTTGTCATCCTGAGCGCATCGGGGTCCCCGGCCAGCTTGCTGGCTGGGGTGAAAGCGAAGGACCTGCTTCTTGAAAACAAAAGCGGCAGCCGCTCCCGCGACCACCGCTCTTGCTTTACCCTCTACTCCTTACTCTCTACTCTCTGCCTCTACGCCTGCGGCTTCGGCCGGAACAGCACAAACTCCTTCGCCGCGCTGTCCCAATCCGCAAGCATTCCCTGCGCCAGCACACTATCCGTCAGCCGCACATGCTCATCCAGCAGCCCACGCAACTGCGCCTGTTCCTCATCCGTGCACGCCTCAAACGCAACCGCCTCCAGGAACTCATCGTGATAGCGTGTCTTTTCCACGATCTCGCCATCGCGATCCAGCACCCACGCCAGTCCGCCCGTCATACCCGCGCCGAAGTTGATCCCAATCTCGCCCAGGATCACCACCACGCCACCGGTCATGTACTCGCAGCCGTGGTCGCCCACGCCTTCGACCACCGCCGTCGCACCCGAGTTCCTCACCGCAAACCGCTCGCCCGCTCGTCCCGCAGCAAACAGCTTCCCGGCAGTCGCACCATACAGCGCCACATTGCCCAGCAGCACATGATCGCCGCTGCGCTCCGCCGCTCGTCCCACCGGCCGCATGATTAGCTCCGCGCCCGACAGTCCCTTGCCGACAAAATCATTCGCCTGCCCCGTCAGGATCAGCTTGATCCCCTCCGCCGCAAACGCGCCAAAGCTCTGCCCCGCCGTCCCATGCAGATCGAACGTCACATCCACACACTCGATCTCACCCTTCGCCCGCAGCAGCGCCAGCTCACCCGACAGTCGCGCGCCCACCGAACGATCCTCATTGCAGATCTGCGATCCAACCTCGAAGCTCTTGCCCTTCTGCGCGGCCGCCACAGCCTGCCGCGTCCACTGCTCATCCAAAGGTTCATTCGCCTCCGGCCTGTCATTCCGTCCACCGCCCCAGCGCCGCGGCCCATCGTCTGTATTCGCGAGCAGCGGCGTCAAATTCAAATTGCCGTCGAACCGCACCTGCTCCAGCAGATCCACACGCCCGACCGCCGCCTCCAGACTCGGCAGCCCAAACTTCGCCAGCAGCCGCTGCAGATCACCCGCAAGCTGCCTGAAGAACGTCACCACATGCTCCGGCTTGCCGCGGAACTTCGCCCGCAGCTCCGGCTTCTGCGTCGCAATGCCCGTCGGACACGTATTCAAATGGCATTGCCGAGCCATGTCGCAACCCAGCGACACCAGCACCGCCGTCCCGAACGCATACTCGTCCGCTCCCAGCAGCGCCGCAATCAACACATCCCGCGCCGTCGCAATGCCGCCATCCGTGCGCAGCCGCACGCGCTCGCGCATGCCGTTCGCACGCAGCACCTGCTGCGCCTCACTCAGCCCAAGCTCCCACGGATTGCCCGCGTACTTGATGCTCGAAAGCGCCGCCGCTCCCGTGCCGCCGGTGTTCCCGGCGATCACCATATAATCCGCATACGCCTTCGCCACACCCGCGGCCACCGTGCCCACGCCAAAGCTCGACACCAGCTTCACACCCACCGCCGCGCGCTTGTTCACGCGCTTCAGGTCGTAGATCAACTGCGCCAGGTCCTCGATCGAATAAATGTCATGATGCGGCGGCGGCGAGATCAGCGCCACTCCTGGCTGCGCATGACGCAACCGCGCAATCAGCCCCGAAACCTTATGCCCCGGAAGCTGTCCGCCCTCACCGGGCTTCGCTCCCTGCGCCACCTTGATCTCAATCTCCTCCGCATGCGCCAGGTACTCCGCCGTCACACCAAACCGCCCCGACGCAATCTGCTTGATCTTGTTATTCAGACTCGTATGCACCGCCGGCGCACGCACCATCTCCGCCACCGCGGCGCCACCAGCACTGTCACGGGCCGCCGCAAACTCCGCGCCGCTCTCTGGACCCTGGGCCCTGGACCCTAACCCCTGGCCGCGATACACCGCCGGGTCCTCGCCGCCCTCGCCCGTATTCGACCGCGCACCCAGCATGTTCATCGCCTGCGTAATCGTCGAATGCGCCTCCGGGCTCAGCGATCCCAGCGACATCGCGCTCGCTATAAAGTGCCGACACAAACTCTCCGGAGCCTCCACATCATCCACCGCCAGCTCCGGCCCCGCCGGACGAACCTCCAGCAGATCCCGCAGCGACTTCGCCTCCGCCGTATCCACATTCCGCGCTGAACATCTGGAACGCATGCGCCGGATCATTCGCCGCAGGCACGCCGCGCGCACTGCCCACCACCGTCTGCAGCGCCTTCACATTCGGCGGCTGCCACTGGTGCGGCTCAGCCGTATCCGCCTTGCGGAATCGAACCCAGCCATAATCCGGCAGGTCCGCCTTCGCCGCGGCTGGTTCGACACTCTCGCCAATCCACGCCGCCCGCAACCTGCGATCCAGCTCCGCAAATCCAATCCCTGACAGCGGCGCCGGCGTCTCCGGGAAGCACCGGTCCACCACGCTCTTATGCAGCCCCAGAATGTCGAACTGATGCGCCATCGCGATAGCTGTTCACCACGCTGATGCCCATCTTCGACATCACCTTCGCCAGCCCCGCATCCAGCGCCTTCAGCACATACTTCTCGCCGTCCACACCCTCCGGAAAGCCCTTCTCGCCCACATACGTCCGCGCCGTCTCCAGCGCCAGCCACGGACACACCGCGCCCGCGCCATACCCGATCAGCACCGCCGCATGATGAACATCGCGGCAGTCCCCAGCCTCCACCGCCAGCCCGCACAGCGTGCGCAGCCCGGCTCCCACCAGCGCCTCATGCACCGCGCCCGTCGCCATCGCCATCGGCACCGGAATGCTCTCGGCCGATGCCTTGCGGTCCGTCAGCACCAGCAACCGCGCTCCATTGCGCACCAGCTCCACCGCGCGCAGACACAGCTCATCAATCGCCTGCTCCAGCGTCTTCTCCGGCGCGAACACACACGCCAGCTCCTCCAGCCGCAGCTCTTCCCTGTGCGGATACTGCCCACTGCGCAGCGCCGCCATCTGTCCCAGCGACAGAAACGGCGAATCCAGCGCAATCCCCGGCAGCGGCGCATTCTTATCCAGAAAGTGCGGCCACGGCCCCAGCCGCGTATGCAGACTCACCACCACCGACTCGCGCAGCGAATCGATCGGCGGATTCGTCACCTGCGCAAACCGCTGCCGGAAAAACGCATACAGCGGCCGCGGGCTCTTCGCCAGAAACGCCAGCGGCGTGTCGTCGCCCATCGACCACACCGCGTCCTTGCCGGTGCTCGCCATGGGCTTCAGAATCATGTTGACGTCTTCCTTCGTGTACCCGAAGCCCCGCTGCACCTCCGCCACGTTCGCAGGCGATCTCGCCCGACGTCCGCCGCCTGCCAGCGGCTCCATCCGCGTCAGCGCCAGAAACTCCTCGCGCGAGTCGAAGACGTCCATCATGTCTTCGTTGTGGTACACCTTGCGCTCGGACATATCCACGCCGAGCATCTCGCCCGGCCCCAGCCGTCCGCTCTCGATCACCGTGCCCGGATCCAGGTCCACCAGCCCGGCCTCCGACCCCGCCACAACAATCCCATCGCTCGTAATCGCGTATCGGCAAGGCCGCAGCCCGTTCCGGTCCAGCGCCGCGCCCACAACAATGCCATCGCTGAACGCAATCGCCGCCGGCCCATCCCACGGCTCCGCGCACTCGCTGTGATACTCCAGGAACGGATGCACGCGCTTCGTAATCGCCGGCGGCAGCAGCATGCGCACGCTCTCGGCAATCGTCCGCCCGTTGTGGCTCAGCAGCTCAATCGCCTCATCCAGCGACGCCGAATCCGTTCCACCCTCCGTCAGCACCGGCTGGCATTCCATCGGCAGTGTCGATCCGCGCGCCCGCATCCTCGCGCGATTTCCCCACACCGTATTGATCTCGCCGTTATGCGCCAGCTTCCTTGAAGGCTGCGCGCGATGCCACGTCGGCAGCGTGTTCGTCGCATACCGCTGATGAAAGATCGCAAACTGCGTCACATACTCCGCCGATCGCCAGGTCCGGATAGAACTCCGGCAGCAATCTCCCCAGGCACATCGCCTTGTACACAATCGTCTGCGCCGACAGCGAGCACACATAGCCCGTCACCTCGCCCAGCTCCACCGCACGCTCAAACTGCTTGCGCGCCAGATACAGCCGCCGCTCCATCGGGTCGAGTTCGCATCGCACCGCCGCATCGTCCGCCACCAGCACCTGCCGGACCTTCGGCATCGTCGATCCGCGCAATCTCGCCCAGAATCTCCGGCCGCGTCGGCACATCGCGCCAACGCAGCACCTTCAGCTCCTGCGCCTTCAGCGCGCTCTCGATCACCGCCTCCGCGCGCGTCTCCTCCTGCGGCAGAAACACCATGCCCACACCCGAGCGTCGCATCATCGGCCAACTCAATCCCCGCCGATTTCAGCAGCAGCGCCCGCGGCACATTCGTCATCAGGCCCACGCCGTCGCTCGAAGCGCCATCCGCCGCCACCGCGCCGCGATGCTCCAGCCGCGCCAGCGCCGTCAGCGCATCTTCCAGAATCTTGTGGTTCGCCTTGGCCAGCGCCGACGCAACAAACCCCACGCCACAAGAATCCCGATCAAACCGCGGATCGATTAAGCTTGTGGGCCTTCGGCGAAGCTCTTCGGTCGGCAAGCTCTCCGGACCTCGGCAAGGCCCGCCCGGCCTTCCGGCAATGCAACTTCACTCAAATTTCCGCCTCCGGGCTGCACATCGCCCGTCGACAGACACTCCGGCCGCTGAGGAAAAAGAAGGGGCATGCTTCACTATACTTCCATTGTTTGACTAGCGCACCATCGAGGGAGTGAATCTTCCTAGGAAATCCCGGCCTAAACCAGTTCCGCACGCCTTGACATTCGCGCTATGTATATTTATACATGAAATGTGGATTTTTATGCATCAGGCGTGGCGCCCTCTGCGTCACGCTTTTCGTGCGCTTAAAACACCACTTTCAGGTCAACCGACCTGACGGAATGAAAAACAATCGGAGCGCGCTCTTTCCTAACTCCTAACCCTAACCCCTAACTTCTCCCCATGAAAGACCAACGCCAAAACGCGATCCGAGACCTCCTGGCCAAGGCCGCCGCCGCCAACGGCGCAGCCGCCATCAATAACCAGGACGACCTCCGCCGCAAGCTCGCCGCCCGTGGCATCCACGTCACCCAGGCCACGCTCTCGCGCGACATCCGCGAGCTCAAGCTCCTCAAAGGCCCCGCCGGCTACGAGCTCCCCGCCCAACGCCGGAGAGGAAGAAGAGCTCCCCGAGATCGGCGACGTCCTCCAGGACTTCGGCCTCGAGGTCCGCCAGGCCCAGAACCTCCTCATCGTCCTCACCACCGTCGGCGGAGCCCAACCCGTCGCCGCCTCGCTCGACTACGAAGAGTGGACCGAAGTCGTCGGCACCCTCGCCGGCGACAACACCGTCCTCATCATCTGCCCCGACAACCGCCGCGCCGAAGCTCCTCAAAACCCGCATCGAGACCTTCATTGCCTAAGCCCACTCACAAATCCGGGTACCCGCGACCACCTCAATCCGGGTGAACGGATCGCCACGACTCCGGGTGCCCCATCTCGCGACGCTCCGCTAGCTGGGCTGCGAGCGCAGCTGACGATACCCAACCACGAACCTCCGCGTCGCCGTCGCCGGCGTCACCGGCTACGCCGGCGCCGAGCTCGCGCGCCTCCTGCTCCACCACCCGCGCCTCACCACGCCGCCCGTCTTCCTCGGCCGCGCAGGCGCCGAAGAAACCCTGCGCCTCACCGACATCCACCCGTCGCTCTCCGGCACGCCCAACGCCGACGCCGCCGAGGTCGTCCCCTTCTCCTTCGACACGCTCACCAAAGAAGGCGTCAACCTCCTCTTCCTCGCGCTCCCGCACGAGCAGTCCCGCGACGCTCGCGCCCATCGCGCTCCAGAACAACATCCGCGTCGTCGACCTCTCCGCCGCCTGGCGCCTGCAGCACGACGCCAACCGCGCCATCTACAAGCTCCACGACGCCAACCCTGACTGCGCCGCGAAGCTCCAGGCCGAAGCCGTCTACGGCTCGCCCGAGCTCCACGCCGCCCAGATCAAATCCGCCCGCCTCGTCGCCAACCCCGGCTGCTACGCCACCTCCGTCATCCTCGCGCTCGCTCCGCTCGTCCGCGCCAACATCGTCGATCTCGACCACGGCATCGTCGCCGACTCCAAATCCGGCGTCTCCGGCGCGGGCAAAGCGCCCACCGCCACCACGCACTTCATGCACGCGGCCGACAACCTCTCCGCCTACGCCGTCTTCGGCCACCGCCACACCGGCGAGCTCCTCGAGCAACTTCAACTCACGCGCGAGCAGATCATCTTCACGCCGCACCTGCTCCCCATCCCGCGCGGAATTCTCTCCACCCTCTACGTGCGTCTAAACAAGCAGTGCACCGCGGACGAAATCCAGTCCTGCTTCGACGACTTCTACGCGAACGCTCCGCTCGTCCGCGTCCGCCGCTCGCCCACCCTCCCGCAGATCCAGCACGTCGCCCGCACCAACTTCTGCGACCTCGGCTTCCAGCTCGCAGGCCCGCGGCCGGAAAAGAACGCATCGCCGCCTCATCGTCATCTCCTGCCTCGACAACCTGCTCAAAGGCGCCGCCTCCCAGGCCGTCGAAAACATGAACCTCATGGCCGGCTTCCACCAGCAGGAGGGCCTCCTATGACCCTCTTTCGTGTCGCCACGAACCCGGGTGCCCCGTCTCGTGCGCGTAGCCGCATGAGGTGGGCTGTCGAGCGAAGCTCGATAGCTTTCCTTTGCCCTTGCCTTTCTTTCTGTCATTCCCGCAGGGGATCTGCTTCTCGCATCTGTCTTCCGGAGTCCACCCATGAAACTCGTCGTCAAACTCGGCGGAGCCGCCCTTGAAAACCCCGCGCTCCTCGCCACCTGCGCGCAAGCCATCGCCGACCTCGCCCGCGACGGCCACCAGGTCGCGCTCGTCCACGGCGGCGGCGTGCAGCTCACCAGGCTCCTCGCCCAGCTGGGCAAGAAGTCCGAGTTCGTCGCCGGCCTCCGCATCACCGACGCCGAAACCCGCGACGCCGCCCTCATGGTCCTCGGCGGCCGCGTCAACAAATCGCTCGTCGCCGCGCTCACCCAGCGCGGCGTCTCCGCCGTCGGCCTCACCGGCGGCGACGCGCCAGGTCTTCCGCGCGCGCAAGAAGAAAACCGAGCACGACCTCGGCTTCGTCGGCGAGATCGCCTCCACCGACCCCAAATGGCTCGACGCCATCTGGACCATGGGCGCCATCCCCGTCATCTCCTCCATCGCCCTCGGCTTCGACGGCGAGTACTACAACATCAACGCCGACGAGATGGCCGCCGCCGCCGCCATCGCCACCAAGGCCGACGCCCTCGTCTTCCTCACCGACGTCCCCGGCGTCAAAGGCGCCGACGGCTCCGTCATGCGCTGGCTCTCGCTCAAAGAAGTTCCCGCGCTCGAAAAGGCCGCCGTCGTCTCCGGCGGCATGCTGCCCAAGCTCAACGCCTGCAAGGACGCCCTCACCCACGGCGTCAAGCGCGTGCGCATCCTGCCCGCCGAATCCGCCGCAGTTCTCCCCGACTTCTCCAGCACCCGCATCAACGACGGAACGGAGGTCATCGCCGCATGACATCTCTCCTCACCACACCCGGGTGCCCCATTCAAGCGCAGCTAGCGGTAAGGCGAGCATCGATCGACGCTCGCCGCGACGCTTCGCACCACCACAGCACCGTCATCTGAGCGAAGCATAGCGTAGTCGAAGACCCCGACGCTCTCGACATCACGAGCTGTCGAACCTTTCAACCACGGACCGAACGATGCCAAATCAGACACAACTCACCTCGCCGACGCACAAGCCGCCGAATCCAAACTCCTCCTCAACACCTACGCGCGCTACCCCTCCTCCTCACGCGCGGCGAAGGCGTCTTCGTCTACGACGAGAACAACACCGAGTACCTCGATCTCCTCTCCGGCATCGGCGTCTGCGCGCTCGGCTACAACCACCCCGCCATCACCGCCGCCATCACCGCGCAGGCGCAAACCCTCGTCCACACCAGCAACCTCTTCTACCACCCGCACACCGCCGAGCTCGCGCTCCGCCTCACCGAGATCACCGGCCTCGACCGCGTCTTCCTCACCAACTCCGGCACCGAAGCCTGGGAAGCCGCACTCAAGCTCGCCCGCGCCCACGCCAAGCTCCTGCGCTCTGAAGGCAGCCACATCGGCACCAAATTCCTCGCACTCGAACACAGCTTCCACGGCCGCACCATGGGCTCCGTCGCCACCACGCACAAGTCCGCCTACCGCGAGCCCTTCGCTCCCGTCATGCCCGACGTCGAGTTCATCCCCTTCAACGACCTCGCCGCACTCAAAGCCGCATTCTCGCACCGACGTCTGCGGCATCTGCATCGAAGTCCTGCAGGGCGAAGGCGGCATCAATCCCGTCTCCGCAGAGTTCCTCCGCACCGCGCGCGCACTCTGCGACTCCACCGGCGCGCTCCTGCTCTTCGACGAGATCCAGTCCGGCATGGGCCGCACCGGCAAGTGGACCGCCTACCAGCACTACGACGTCATGCCCGACATCACCACGCTCGCCAAGCCCCTCGCCGGCGGCATCCCCATGGGCGCCATGCTCGCCACCGAAGAAGCCGCACGCGCCTTCACGCCCGGCATGCACGGCACTACATTCGGCGGCAATCCGTTCGCCTGTGCCGTGGCCATCGCCGCCATCGACACCATCAAGCGCGACAACCTCCTCGCCCACAACACCGAGCTCGGCAACTACTTCCTCGCCCAGCTCCGCAACCTCGCCGCAAAAGCACTCATCCATTAAGGAAGCACGCGGCCTCGGCCTCATGATCGGTCTCGAGCTCCACTCCGCCGACCTCGCCAAGTCCGTGCACGAGGCCATGATGAACACAGCATCACATCCTCCTCAACCGCACGCACGACACCGTCCTGCGCTTCCTTCCGCCCTTCATCATTCACGCGCGAGCACGTCGACCACGCCATCGCCGCCCTCGACCAGCTCCTCACGCAACCCCTCACCCCCGAACCCCAAACCGCCGAGGCCACCGCAAAATAGAAACGAGAATCGAGAATCGAGAGTTTTACCCAGCTCGTTGCACTCGCATCTGACGATTTCTCGCACCTTGCATCTCTAGGAACCCCATGGACACCAAAACCATCGTCATGAACCCCAAATCCCGCAAGCCCTCCGGCATCCAGTCCGACACCGCCTTCACCGAGCTCGCCAAGGGCCTCGACGGCCGCGACCTCGTCTCCATCGCCGACCTCTCGCCGCAGGAGCTCGCCGCCATCCTCGAGCTCGCTCACGCCGTCAAAGCCAGCCCCGAAGACTTCCGCCACGCCCTCGACGCCAAGCAGATGATCCTCATCTTCGAGAAGGCCTCGCTCCGCACGCGCCTCACCTTCGAAGCCGCCATGAACACCACCGGCGGCAACGCCATCTTCTACGACCAGACCAAGCAGCCGCTCGGCGAGCGCGAGTCCATCCCCGACGTCGCCCGCAACCTCGAGCGCTGGATGTCCATCATCGTCCTCCGCACCTTCGCCCACTCCACCATCACCGAGATGGCCGCCAACTCGAAGATCCCCGTCATCAACGCGCTCTCCGATCTCGAGCATCCCTGCCAGGCCATCGCCGACTTCATGACCCTCGAAGAGCGCTTCGGCGCCGTCGACGGCCTCAAGTTCACCTACGTCGGCGACGGCAACAACGTCTGCCACTCGCTCATGCTCGCCGGCGCTCTGCTCGGCTCCCACGTCACCATCGCCACACCCAAAGGCTTCGAGCCCAAGCTCGACATCATCCACAAGGCCATCGAAATCGCCGAGACCACCGGCGGCTCCCTCACCCTCACCCACGACCCCGTCAAGGCCGCCACCAGCGCCGACGCCATCTACACCGACGTCTGCGTCTCCATGGGCCAGGAGCACGAAACCGCCCGCCGCACGCCCATCTTCGCTCCCTTCCAGGTCAACGACGCGCTGATGTCCCACGCACAATCGGGCGCCGCCTTCATGCACTGCCTGCCCGCACACCGCGGCGCTGAAGTCACCGACTCGGTCCTCGACAGCCCACAATCCATCGTCTTCGACCAGGCCGAAAACCGCATGCACGCCCAAAAGGCCATCACCCTCATGCTCCTCGGCGGCGCCAAGCGCCTCCCCAAAACCCCCAACCGCCGCCGCTAAGCGTTGAGCCAGAGTGAATCGATGAAGGTCATCCGTTCGACCGACACGCGGCTGGCGTCTAGACAAGGCGCCATTCCGCATTTCAGCCGTGACCTATCAGAATTCACCCTGAATGGAGCTCTAGCCGAAGTTTGTTCAAACGTTGCTTCGCACTTAGCGATCACATCGAGACGGCTCGTCAACATCGAGCAGATCGTCTTCGAGCCGCGCGAACTGATCGGTTATCTTGAACGATTTCGGATTATCCGCAACGAACCGGAGAGCTAAATCGCTCAACAATTCACGGCAGAAAACTCAACTGAAGCAAAATCACTGCTACGAGCACGTGTTCGGTGAATGCGATTGACTTTGCTCTTCATTCCGTCGCCGATGAACTTTGCCATCTATGCAGATCATGACGAGTTCACAACTGTGTTCTGCCACCGACGAACTGAGGTATTAGATTCGCTTTGTTCAGAGATGGCGCAGCAGGGTTTTCGGGCCATTGAGAACTGGACGTGGACCGGGCCGCATTCACCCGGGAACTGCGAAGAAAGAAATATTGATGTCTAACCGTCCCAACCAACCAAGATGTGGTCCGGCCGCTTCCGCGAGCCCCTCGACCGCACCTTCGAGCAATGGCAGCGCAGCTTCCCCTTCGACTGGCGCCTGCTCCCCCACGAAGTCGCCGCCTCGCAGGCGCACGCCCGCGCCCTCGCCGCCGCCGGCATCCTCTCAGAAGACGAGCTGCAACAAATGCTCGCCGGCCTCACCCGCGTCGGCGAACGCACGACCAACTGGTCGCACCGCATCTCCGCCACATCAGGCCAAATCGACTACGAAACCTCCAACGCCCAGATCGGCGCCGCCATCGTCGCCTGCGCGCCACAAGCCGAAGACATCCACCACTTCGTCGAGCTCGAGCTCACCAAAGAGATCGGCGCCCTCGCCCTCAAGCTCCACACCGGCCGCTCGCGCAACGAACAGATCGCCACCGACATGCGCCTCTTCGTCCGCGAGCCATCGACGCGACCACTCGCGGTCTCGTCGACTGGTGCCAACGCCCTCCTCACGCAAGCCGAAGCCCACACGAATCCCGAAGCACGACGTCATGCCCGGCTACACGCACCTCCAGCGCGCCGAGCCCGTCCTCCTCGCCCACTGGCTCCTCGCCTACGTCTCCATGCTGGAGCGCGACCTCTCCCGCTTCGCCGACGCCCGCGCCCGCATGAACCTCTGCCCACTCGGCTCCGGAGCCATCGCCGGCGCCACCCTCGCACTCGACCGCAACATCGCCGCCCGCGCCCTCGCCTTCGACGCCCCCACGCCCAACAGCATCGACGCCACCTCCGACCGCGACTTCATGCTCGACTTCGCGCAAGCCGCCTCCACCCTCGGCCTCCACATCTCGCGCTTCGCCGAAGAGCTCACCCTCTACGCCACCGCCGAGTTCGCCTTCGTCGACCTCCCCGAAGCCTTCTCCACCGGCTCCTCCGCGATGCCGCAGAAGAAAAACCCCGACCTCACCGAGCTCGCCCGCGGCAAATCCGCCCGCCTCCTCGGCGCCGCCACCGCCCTCGCCACCCTCATCAAAGGCCTGCCGCTCGCCTACAACAAAGACCTCCAGGAAGGCCAGGAGCAGATCTTCGACATCGCCGACACCCTCGCCGGCCTGCTCAGCGTGCTCCCCAACTTCACCCGCGCACTAAACTTCCGCACACCCACCATGCAGCGCGCCGCCGAAACCGGCTATCTCAACGCCATGGCCGCCGCCACCTACCTCTCCAACAAAGGCGTCCCCTTCCGCAAGGCCCACGAGATCGTCGGCAACGCCGTCCGCCTCGGCCTTCGAAAAAGCAGACCTCGAAGCTCAACAGCCATCCCCCTCGCCGACCTGCAGCAACTCTCGCCCGAGTTCGCCGAAGACTTCTACGCAGCCATCTCACTCACCGCCACCCTCGACTGCCACGACGTCCCCGGCGGCACCGCCACCGCACGCGTCCGCGAAGCCCTCACCGCCGCGAAGCAGCGTATCTCTACCCTCTACCCCCTACCCTCTACCCTCTAGCCCTCATGTCCAGCGACCTCATCACTCTCGATCTCGGCCCCCACGCAGCGCAGCCCGCCACCGCCGCGCCCATCCGCGTCCACAAAGCCCGCCTCCAGGACGCCCGCAACATCTTCGACCTCGTCAACGCCCACTCCCACGACGGCACCCTCCTCCGCCGCTCCTACGCCGAGCTCTGCGAAAACATCCGCGACTTCACCGTCGCCTACCGCACCATCCCGAACCCCGAAACCCACGACCCCGAAGAAGAGTTCCTCGGCTGCGGCGCCCTCCACCTCTACGGCCCCCACCTCGCCGAGGTCCGCTCCATCGTCGTCCGCTCCGACCGCCGCGGCCTCGGCGCCGGCGACGCCATCCTCGAGGCCCTCATCGCCGAAGCCGACGACCACGAGGTCGCCTCCGTCTGCCTCTTCACCCGCATCCCCGACTACTTCGAGCACCTCGGCTTCCGCACCGCCGAACGCGACGCCATGCCCGACAAAATCTACAAGGACTGCCAGACCTGCCCGCGCCTCTACGCCTGCGACGAAGTCGCCATGGTCCGCGGCCCGCTCCCCAACGTCGCCGTCCTCGGCCCCCGCGAGCCCCAGCTCCCCGACCTCGTCCAGATCAACCCCCTCGCCCCCACCGGCACCCGCTAGACCCGTCCCGCGATCGACCACGAATCCGGGGTATCACGAATCCGGGTGCCCCATTCATACGCGCAGCGGATGAGTGGGGTATCGCGCGTTGAGACGCGCGATAGTTCCGGAATAAGCCGCGGATCCGTCAGTTCCATTCGCCTCCAGGGTTGCCCGCGAGTGACCAAAGTTCCACCCAAACCTCCCGAAATCTTGGACATCCACTCTCCTGCCAACCCCATCCGACTCTCTGGATGTCACGGAGGTTTCCATGCGAAACCGATGCATCGCACGATTACCGGCACAGTTCTCGCCCTTGGTTTGGCCTTGGCCTGGCCCTTCCCGCCGCTGCTACACAGTCCGCAGCCCACGCAAAAGCGGAAGGCGCGGCCCACGCCCGCGCCAAGGCCCAGGTCGAAGCCCGCGACAAGCGGCACCACAACAAGCTCAAGACCGAAGGCATCCCCGCCGTCGCCGGAGCCGTTGCCGGCGCTGTCGTCGCCGGCCCTGCCGGAGCCTTCGCCGGAGCCAAGACCGGCCACTCCGTCGGCACCGGCTTCCACATGATCAAGAAGCACCACGACATCAAGCAGCAGGAGAAGCGCAACGCCATCGCTCACCGCCGCTACGTATCGCACCGCCGCACGACTTCCACCGCCAGCGCGCCGTCGCACCTCTGCAGTAATTGCACCCACTTCATCACCCCGAGGAACTAACGAGCCCGGCCCGCCAGCCGGGCTCTCTTGCCTTCAGCGATGGTCAGCACCCGCGCCCCGCATATACTTGTGCCAGAACCGTGAACATCTTCCACAGGCTTTCTGGTTCACTCCCTAAGGGCAGGAGATCATGGTGGCCGGCCATTTTCGTCCCACTGGTCTGGACCCTTGTCTTCAGCTACCGTGCCGAAGTCGAGAGCGATTCAGCCACGAGGCAGCAAACCAGCCTCGCGAGCATCGGTCAGTGCAAACACGTCGGACGTGGAAACCAAAACTACTGTGACTACACGTTTTCCGTTGGCGACCAACAGTACACCGCCGTCAATAGAGCCCCGGAAGGGCTTGAAATCGGGCAGACCGTGACCGCTTACTACGACAGTGGCGACCCTCAAATCAGCGCTCTTCAAGACTTCTCTAAGCAAAGCCGCCACGATCTGCGTTTCCTCTACATCTTCCTGACGGTTTTCGCCATTGTTGTCGCCTTCGTCCTCTGGAGGGCACCTTACCGCGAGACTTCAGACAAGCAGCTCCTTGAAATCCCAACCTGCACCGCTCCCCCGAAAATGCTATATCCCCCGCCCTCGATCCCGCCTAACGTAGCGCTCTGAGGCAGTTCTTCAATCCCCCCACAAGCCCCATCGAGGTTCCCATGTCAGACAAGCGCGTCGATACTTCAACCCCAGATCCCGTCCGCCGGCCCGCAAACGTTCCCAGCACCTCCGCCACTGCCGTCACCGCCGCAAGCATGATCGGCAAGACCATCTCCATCAAAGGTGAGATCACCGGCGCAGAATCCATCCAGATCGAAGGCCACATCCAGGGCACCATCTCTCTCCCGAACGATCGCGTCACCGTCGGCCCCGGCGGTCGAGTCTCTGCCACCATCACCGCCCAGGACATCGTCCTCCAGGGCGAGGTAACCGGCGCCTGCTCCGCAACCGGTCATGTCTATGTGCGTCGTGACGGCTCTCTCTGCGGAGACCTCATCACCTCCCGTATCTCCATCGAAGAAGGTGCTCACCTGAACGGAAGCATCGACATCCGCAAGGAATCGAAGCCTGCCCCTGGCAAGGTTCAGCATCAGGCCGAGCAGCAGGCCGAGCAACAGCTCGAGCCCGAACTCGTTGGAGCAGCCGGGTAAATTGGGCCCTGTTTCAGCCTCCGGAGACGCCGCCTTTCGCCTTTCTGCAGCCTCTAACCTTAACCTCTGAATTTGCTTTCAGCTAGAAAAGGCGGTAACGACACCACTTAATGACGTACCCCCTTGACAAGCCCTGTATAATACCCGCATAGAGTAAAGTTCTCGAGAAGCCCGGCACCCGCCGGGCTTTCGCATTTAACCCTGAAAGGCAAAAATGAGCATCTACACCACCGAGCCGACCCGGTTCCAATGCCGCCACCTCTTCACCGACGGCCGCCGCTGCGGCAGCCCCTGCCTGCGCAACGAAGACTTCTGCTACTACCACCACACCACCCGCGGCGCCGCCGCCAATACCTACGGATCCCGCCGGCTGCCTCCTCTTTACGATGAATCTGGGTGCCCCATCCGTACGCGTACCGGGGCCCCCGGCGAGCGCACCTCGCGCGCTGGGGTGGATAGCGGACGGGTGGGCTCGACACCGCTGAATCTCCCGCTCCCCGAGGACCGCTCCGCCATCCAGCTCTCCATCGGCCTCATCCTCCAGCACCTCGCCACCGGCTCCCTCGACCCCCGCCGCGCCGGAATTCTGCTCTACGGCCTGCAGATCGCCAGCAGCAACCTTCCCAAGCCCGACCCCAAGGCTCGCCCCAAGGAGCCTGTCGACGAAATCATCCACCACCCCACCCACGGTCCGATCGCGCCCGAAGCCGAAGTCGGCCATGATGAACCCATGGGCTCCGCCCAGCGCCTGCTCCTGGAACTCGGCGAGGGCTACGGCGACCAAAACGAAACCGACTCTCAAACCATTGACCTGCAAGCCGCCGCCGCCCCTCAGACGGCCGCGTCCCTGCCTCTACCGCATCTCCTCCGTCCGCGGATATCTCGCCGTCACCACCGTCGAAATCCCGCCCCTCGGCCGGAAGTCCCCCTTCACCTCCGCCCACACCGGGTCGGTCGCCTTCACCACGTCGTCCAGTACCTGGTTCACAATGTTCTCCTGAAAGATCCCCAGATTGCGGTACGTGAACAGGTACTCCTTCAGCGACTTCAGCTCCAGGCACCTCTCGCGCGGCATATACCGGATCAGCAGCGTGCCAAAGTCCGGCAGCCCAGTCTTCGGGCACACGCTCGTAAACTCCGGATCGTCGATCAAAATCTCATATCTCTGAAACTGATTCCGCCACGTCTCAATCGCGGGAAACTCAACATCCAACCCCGACGTCGCATGGTCGTCGGTATATCCAGTCGTATACGTCTTCTCTGCCATACCCTCATTCTCTCAAACCACCAGAACGCCGGGTGCCCATCTTCGCGCGCAGCTTTATCGCGCGCTAATGTGGCATTCGCGCGAAGCGCGAACCAGCCGCTCCCCAGACACAGAAAGGGTAATAACATATTTGACTGACTAACAGGGGCACTTCGCGCGAGATGGCCGTTTAGTTTTATTTCGTTCGAACTTTTCCCGCCATTGCTTGTACCACTCCGCTCGGTATTCCTGTGCCTCAGCATTCTTCAGGTCGTCATCGATAGCAATCTTCAGTTCGTCGCCCATGATAGCTAGAAATTTGAGCCAACCGTCGTCGGTTGGATGTAGAACCTCGAAATCTTTGACTGCCGCAAACGCAAAGGGATTGGGTGATGCTTGCTGGAATATGGTCTTGGCAAAACTATAGGCGCTCCATGCCACTAGATCAGCCAATTGGAGGCAGGGAACGTTCGCCTTACACCTGAAGGAATAATGGTTTTCGAAACATCCCGGACTCGCGGTTTCAAATTGATCCATCATCATTTCGATTTCAAAGCGATCTTTGCCAACGGCATTGTCTATAACGAACTCGTATACCCCTCTCCCAACGTGGCTCTTGTGCCATCTGAGCAGCTGATGCATGAGGTTGCGGAAGGCCCAGGTATAGTGATTGCTCCCTCCCGGTTCGAGCCACTCTTTCGGCACTAGCGCGTCAAAGTGCGGCTTATATATCGCCATTGAAAAAGCGCGAACCCCATAATTCATTGCAAACTTCCTTGCACGCTCAAATACGCGGCTAGCCTTTTCGTTATCCCAAGTCGCGAATTGACCTCTTCTGTCCGAACAAGCGATTTCTGCTGCATGGAGGTAGCTGAAGTTCTCTTCTGCTTTGAACTTTTCCCACTCGATGTCTAGGGCTTCGATGCGCTCGGCGGGAACAATCAGCGCAGAGGCAAGAGCCACTTTATGTTCCGGGGAAGTGCCGCTGTCATCGACGTAGACAGTAAGCATAATCAGATCTACCTCTCGCCAGCGACTTCCATATGCGCTCACAAGGAAGTGCTGGGTATGCGACATTGGCTGTTGACGCTGGACACACATCGGCTTTACGCTCTTTTCTATGAGCGTTGCGCCGACTCACCCCAAGGGTTCCGGGAAGAATGCCGAGGGTGATTTAGGCCAGTTCAAAGATTTCATGCGGAAGCTAGTAAGCGTACCGCATGACGAAATCAAGGCCCGGATGAAGGCCGAGAAACACAAGAAGCGGACGTCTAAGACCTCCGCTTCCCGCGCCCCTGCCTCTTCCTAGAAGGCCGTTTCTCCCACCTTGCCAGTCAACTCTTGGTAAGTCAACCGCTTTCCAGTGAGTTGCGCTACGACCTTGCGGAACCGGGAGCCGTCGTTTTCGTTAATGCGATTGTTGAACCGAAAGACCTGCTCATCCAAGTAGCGGTCTAGATGGAACGGTTCAACAGCAACGTAGGTGCCAGCGAGATTCCGCTTCATCAGCGACCAGAAGTTTTCGAGGCTGTTGGTATGAACATGCCCGTTCACGTACTGGACAGCATGGTTCACGGTTTCATGCACGTATTGGTCTTTCAGGCTACTGTAGCTCACAGCCTGATCGGTATAGACCTTAGAGCCAAACTCGATGGTGTCCAGAATCTCTTTTTGCAGGGTGTCGCGCTTGACGTTAGGAACCACCTTCGCGCGTACCTGACGGCTGTCACGGTCAATCATTCCGATGATTGCAGTCTTGTGAGTAAAGCGGTTCTGATACTCACGAACACGGGGAGAGCGAACTTCTTTACGGCGCTTCTCGCGGCGATCCTTGTGCCAGTTCTTAGGCTCTCCGCCGACAAATGACTCATCTACCTCGACAGCCCCACCATCCGGGCCGCCAAGCAACGCGGGAGCCACATCTTTCATGGCGAGACGAATCCTGTGGAGCATGAACCATGCGCTCTTCTGAGTGACGCCCAGCGACCGGGAGAGTTCGTAAGAGCTGACCCCGTTCCGGCAGTTCGACAGCATCCAAGCAGCGGGGAGCCACTTGTCTAAACCAACGGGCGAGTCCTCAAATACAGTGCCGACTTTGAGAGAGAATTTCTGCTTTGGGTGCTTGCCGTAGCAGCGATAGACCTTCGCCTTTTCGAGATAAGTGACCTTCTCGGACTGGCAGATCGGGCAGCGAACGACGCCATCAGCCCAGCGAACCTCTATCATGAACTGTCGGCAGCGTGCGGGATCGCTAAAGTATTGCACCGCTTCGAGTAAGGTCTTAGGGCTGTCCATGAATCTAAGGTACTACACTGACCCTAGTCTGTCAAGTATGTTATTACCACAGAAAGTCCAGACCTAAAGTCTCTCCTTCGAAGACTTTGAACAAAAAGTATGGGAGGGGGTATACCCCTCCCATACGATAACCGCCCAATTCTGTTCCCTGCTCCCGGCTCCCTGATCCCTAGTCTCTCCGCCCCAGCGTCGGCCGGTCGTCCGTCGAGCTCGACGGATTGTTCGGTGCGTTCGGATCGTTGTTGCTTCCGCCCACGCGCCGCAGCGTCGGCTTGGAGTTGTCCCGCTTGTCGTTCAGGCCGCGCTTGTTCTGGATCCTCGCCAGCCTGGCCTTCACCTGGTCGAACTCCGAGCTGGTCACCATGTACTGAGGCTCCGGCGGCAGGATCGTCGCAATCTCGTTCTCCACCGCCGCGATGCGGTCCGGCGTGGCCGGATGGTCGCTGAACGCCTTCGACAGCGCGCCCGGCTTGTGCTTCTCGAGCGCCGCCAGCTTCTCAAAGATGCTCACCATGCCCTGCGGATCGTACCCCGCCTTGTACATGTACTGAATGCCTAGGAAGTCCGCCTCCGCCTCGTACTCGCGCGAGAACTGCAGGAAGGTCAGCGGTATCGCGAGCTGCGACGCCTCATAGATGCCGTAGCCCGTCCACGTTCCCTGCGTAAAGATGATCAGCGGAATCTGCCCGAGCTGCATGTAATTCAGCTTGGTCATCTCGCGCGCGGCATGGTGCGCCGCCACGTGCGAGATCTCGTGCGCCATCACACCCGCGAGCTCGTCTTCCGAGTCGCACGCGAGGATCAGCCCCGAGTTCACGTAGAAGAACCCGCCCGGCAGCGCCATCGCGTTGATCTCATCCGTATCCAGCACCTTGATCGTGAACGGCACCTTCGCGTCCGAGTTCTTCACCAGGTTCTGGCCGATGCGATTGATGTACTCATTCACCACCGGATCCGTAATCAGGTGCGAGCTCTTCTCGATCTCCATCGAGTACTGCTTACCCGTCCCGATCTCCCAGTTGGTCGAGTACCAGTTGCCCAGACCGCGTCCGCCGATGTTGCGCTGGCCCACAGCGTTCACATCCTCTTCACTGCCCTTCTTGATGTGCGGATCGAGGTCCTCACCAGGATTCGGAACCGAATCCGCCTTCGCATCCTCCGGCGCCTGCTCGGCCTTCACCTTACCCTTCTTGCCGGGCTTCGCCGCCTTGCCGTTGCTGCTGTCCGCCGTCTGATTCTTGCTGTCCGCCGTCTGGTCCTTCGTCGAAGCTTGAGCAGGCGTGGTTGTGGCAGGCGTGGAGGTGCTCGCACTCGGCTGACTCGCCGCCGGCGTCTGCTGCGCTGCCGCAGGCGTCTGCGCTGTTGCCGGCGTCTGTGCTGCCGGTGTCGGATCCTGCGCCGGCGTTGTCTGCGCGCGCGGAATCTCCGTCACGGTCGGCGTGTTCGCTCCCGTGGGAGTTGTTGGTGTGGGCTGCTGTGCAAAGACGAGGGTCGCGGACAGACCCGCGAAGGCAAGAAGGATGGGGACGCGCATGGCAAACTCCCGGAGGCCGGAGGCCCTGCCGTTCAGGCACAGCACTCGTTCACATTGTAGACGGGTTTGGCGCTCTTTGGTTGCGGGAGGGCCGTGTGGCTGTCTTCACCACGTGTTATAGGTCGACCCGTCCGTCGAGGTCCCCTGCGAGCCCGAGTGCACGTTGTTGATCCCGCCGTCGGTCTGGTCGATGTCCATCAGGGTGTCGGAGCTGTCCGGCATCCAGGTATCGGAGCTGCCGGTCATCGGGTCCACCGGAATCTGCTTCAGGTACCCGGCCTGGACCAGGTCGTCCAGCGACTGCGGCGCCTTCTCCTTGTCGATCGTGTAGCTGTCGATCGCCTGCCGCATGGTGTGCAGATCCTCGCGCAGCACAGCCTCCCGGGCATGCTTTACCGCGTTGATAAAGCTGGGTATCGCGACCGACGCCAGAATGGCAATAATTGCCATCACGATCATCAGCTCGATCAGCGTGAAGCCGCGCTCGCGCCCCACCTCGCCAGGGTTCGTACCGGGTTTGGAGGGGCTCACCATGTGTCGTACTTCGTCCCGTCCAGCGCCGTTCCCTGGCTCTTGGTATAGACATCGTAGACGTCCTGCCCGCCGAAGCTGTCCGAGTCAGGGTCGTCCTGGTTCGACCGCAGGCCCCAGTCCGTCGAGTTCGTCATCGGGTCGACCGGAATCGCGCGCAGGAACCGCACCTTGTGGTCCTGGATGTCCACGCCGTCCACCAGCGTCTGCAGGTCCGGCGGGTAGTTGTTGGAGTCGGCCTTGGTCTGGATGCCGCCCTTGTCGGCCGCGTCCTTGTAGGCGTCGATCGCGGCACGCATCTCCCAGAGGTCGCGGCGCAGCTCACGCTCTTTGCGCCGCTTGACATCGAAACGCGCCACCGGAAGCGCTGCCGTCGCGAGGATGGCAAGAATCGCAACAACAATGATGAGCTCGACGAAGGTCACCCCGGCTTCGCCGGCTCTTACTCGCTGAACGCGTTGTCGCAGGCCTTCCATGCTCAAGCCCTCACTGCCGGGGCGGTGCAGCATTTTCCGTGACCCGCACCGTCGCCTGGCCGCCGGTTACGGGCAGGCTGTTGTCGTGGCTGTCGCGTGCCGCCATCCGGACCAGCGCCAGCGAGGAGCTGCCCGGCGCGATTGCCTTGAACGTCAGCACGCACAGCGGACCTTCGCCGCTGATCCCCGCCGTCTTCGGCGGCCGGCTCGTCGAGATGGTCACCGCGCCATTGCCCTCATCCCTATGGACGAGTGCAACCGCCTGTCCGTCACGGCCGAGCAGATCGCCGGCATCGACGCCGACCAGCGACAGCACCTTGGGATCGAACTGCATCTGGATCGGCGCGCTGAACAGATCGCGCGCGTTGCTGGCGCGGACCGTCACCTGGAAGGTGGAACCGACCTGCGCCTGCGCAGGCGAGACCACCGTAAGGTTCAGCGGTGTCATGGCGGTAGCCGACGGAATATTCCCCGCGGCCGGTGCAGTGCCCGCCGGCTGCGGCAGCGGCTGTCCCGCGGCGGCGATGCTCGGAATCATCGCCGCAGCTGCGTTCGCTGCGGTCGTTGTCGAGCCGGGCGTCGGGTTGTACTCAGATGTCGGTTGCGGCGCTCCGACGGGAGCCTCCGAGCCATGGCGGATCAGCTCCACGTTGTTCTGGGTGCCCGCGTAGATGGCGCGCGTGTTCTCGTCCGTAAGGAGCGAGTCGCGAACGATGTGCGGAATGACCAGGAAGACGATCTCGTCCGACTGCTGAACCTTGTCGCGGCTGGAGAAGAAGTACTTCAGGATGGGCAGCTCACCCAGCCCGGGCGTTCCAGCGATGGTGTTGTTGTCCTGGTTGGTGAGAATGCCGGCGAGCAGGCTGGGCTCGCCGTCCTTGAGCTCGATCGTCTGCTCCGCCGATTTCTGCGCGATGATCGGCTGTACCACCCCGCCTTCCAGAGTCACATTGCCGTTGGTGCTCGAGACCTCCACCTTCATCTTCAGCGAGATCTCGCGATCGTAGTGCACCGTCGGCGTCATGTCGATGTTCACACCGACGTCGATGTACGTGAACTGCGTCTGGATGCCGATGCTGGCAATGCCGGTGGAGACGCCAGCGTTGTAGGACCCTGTAGCGACCGGATACTTCGAGCCGATCTTCAGGATCGCGCGCTGGCCGTCGGTAGCGCGGATGCGCGGGTTCTGCAGCACGCGTGTGTCACTGTCAGAGAGCAGCGCGTTCACCGTGGCGCCAGAGACGGCGACGGCGAAGTTGGTCGCGTTGATGTTGCCCAGCGTGTTCAGCGTGAGGTTGGTCGTGTTCGTACCGGTTCCGGTCGTCCCTGTTGTGCCGGTCGTGCCGGTCCCGTTCGTGCTGGAGTTCGAGGTCGCATTGCTGGTCTGCGGGGTAAGGCCGAAGCTGGTGGGCAGCGTGATGCCGAGGTTGCGCTCCTTCTGGCGGCTCACCTCCAGCACGGCAACGTCGATGACAACCTCCGACTTCGCGCGGTCGAGGTCATTGATGATCTTTTCGGCGAGGACCAGCTCATCCGGAGAGGCTTTGATGACCAGTGCGTTCTGGCTGGCGACGAGATAAAGCTTCGCGCGCGGGTCCATCAGATTCCGCAGCGCGATGAGCACTTCGTTAGCGTCGTTCTGCTGCGAGGCGTTGGTGAGATAGAACGTCTGCACCGCCTGCTCGGTGTCTTCGTTGCGGTTGTTCGGGTTGTCCTCGGCAACGTAGATGGTGTTCGGCGTGACCGGCTTCCAGAAGGTCTTGCTCTCAATGCCGACGATGCGCAGCGCGTCAAACAGCGAGACGTTGGTGAGGTCGATCGGGATGCGCTTGGAGTTGTACTTGCGGGTCGAAGATGACGTTCAGGCCGGCGGCCTTGCCGATCGCCTGGTAGATGTTCTTCGTGTCCTCGACCATGTGCAGCGTGATGGGATCGTTGGAGACGGGCTGCAGCTGCGGCGGCCCGCCGAGGGACTCGATGTTGCGCCGCACTTCGCGCTGGTGTGGCGTCTCCTCGTCAACGCCGGGAATCAGCACCTGGGCCTCAGGACCGGCGTTGGAGAGGGCCTTGTTATTGACACCCGATGGAGACGGACCGGAGGTTCCAGCCGGCAGCACCGGCGCCGGGCTTCTGCGTGAGCGCGAGCTCCTGCGCTGCGGCCTGGTTGCCAGGATCGATCTGCAGAGCGCGCGCGAACTCGTTGATGGCGCCGCCGGCATCGCCCGCCTGGCGGAGAACGCGGCCGCGGTCGACGTGCTGATTGGCGGCCTCAAAGCGGAGCCGCTCGTAGCGCTCCTTGTAGCGCATGTCCTTGGGCTTTTTCAGCCAGGCCTGGCGATAGGCCTCAAACGCGGCGTCGTAGTCCTCGCGGGCTTCGGCGTTCTCGCCGCGCTTGTTCCATGTGCCGGCGGACTGGGCGTGCGATGGAGGGGCGAGGAGCAGGAACGGCAAGCAGCAGAGACCAGCCAGAAACAGGCATAGCACACTGCACGCCCGAAGAAGGCCCAGCGGGCTGAGAGCGCATTGCGCAACCGGCCGATCTCGCGTCGTTTCATTCCTGTAACCCGCTCCCGTGGATCCCGCACTGTGGGCTCGGAACGCCGCCGGAGGAAGCCTCCGGAGCGGCGCACACGGCGCTTCCGGGGTGAGTCTGCTGCGGTTTCGAGCGGATGTTCGGGCTCGCCCCATACTACCATCGGCCCCGCGGCGGACCCCGTACGCCGAGAGTGCACGGCGAGGTGCTGGGCGAGCTGATGGACTGCGGCCTTGCGGGCCCCGAGGCCGGCTCAAAATGCTCTTCAGGATACGGTTCGGTTGAGGTCACGTGTGAGAGTTGCCTTATCGCATTGGACGGGTCGCGACCCGTGAAGTCATCGCCAGGCTGTTGACCAATCTGCGTCAGGTGTACGTCTTTGGCGGTAGCCGCGGCTTCGGCGCATCCTCCGTGCTTTGGTAGCATCGAATTTTCGCTGATGGCTCCTTTTCGCTGATGCCCCGTTCGCTCTCCAACCCGACCACGCCGGCCACGACGGCCAAGCCCAGCGGCAAGCCGAAGGACCGCGACCCCGTCGCTGCGGGCCAGCGCGACGCCGCCTTCAACCGCTCGGCGAGCTTCAACTACTTCCTGGGCGACCGCTTCGAGTGCGGCGTGGCCCTGCGCGGCACCGAGGTGAAGTCGATCCGCGAAGGCAAAGCGAACCTGAAGGACGCCTACGGCCTGCTGAAGGACGGCGAGGCCTTCCTGCTGAACGCGCATATCGGCCCGTTCTCGCACGGCAACGCGATGAACCACGAGAGCCTGCGCACCCGCAAGCTGCTGCTGCACAAGCGCGAGATCGAGAAGCTGACTGCGGCGACCCAGGGCAAAGGCACAACGCTGATCCCGGTGCGGCTCTACTTCCGCAACGGCCGCGTCAAGTGCGAGCTGGCCGTCGCGACCGGAAAGCAGCAGTGGGACAAGCGCGAGACCGAACGCAAGCGCGAGGCCGACAAGGAAGCGCGCGCGGCAATCGCCCGCAGCCAGCGGAGATGACCGGCCGGTCGCGCCGCTCAGGTTAAGATGAGAGCAGATGACCTCCAAACTGCTCTTTCAGGACCCCTCGGGCTTTGCTACGCCTCTGCTCGTCGCCTTTGCTGTCGACATCGCAACCGGCAAGGATGAGCCCGGCTCTCCTGCCCTGCTGACGACCTCGGACGCACTGGCGGCGGCCGTCGCTCCATGGTTCGCGTCAGGTGAGTTCAAGGCCGCGCTGGCGGAGACGCTGATGCTCCGCCGTCCTGAGGGGCTGAAAGCAGAGCGTCTGCTGATCGTCGGGCCTGGGCAAGGCCAAGTCGCTATCCGCGAATGAGATTCGCAAGGCTGCCGGAACTGCGATCCGCCTCGCTCGCCCGAGGGCGCTCCGCGATCTCGCCATCGCCTTTCCCGAGGACCGCGCCATCGCCGACGAGCACATCGATGCACTTCCCTGCTTCCTTGCGGCGCGCGCGCTGGCTGAGGGCGCCATCGTCGCCGACTTTCGACATTGACACCTATCGCAGCGATCGCAAGGATCTGAGCATCAGCAGCCTTACGGTGCTGCTGCCGAACGCCGACGACGAGACCCGCAAGGACGCGCAGCGCGGGTGGGACGAGGGCGTCGTGCTCGGCGAAAGCCAGAACTTCACGCGCTCGCTGGTGAACGAGCCCGGAAACGTGCTCACGCCAACGGAGCTCGGCCGCCGCGCGGCGGCGATGGCCAAAGAGTTCGGGCTTGCAGTGCGAGGTGCACTCGACGGACAAGCTGAAGGAGCTGAAGATGGGCGCCTTCCTTGGCGTCGCGCAGGGATCGTATGAGCCGCCCGCACTGATCGTGCTGCGCTACGAGCCGCGCGAACGCCGCCGCGCGAGCCGACAGCCCCGGTGCTCGGCCTCGTCGGCAAAGGCATCACCTTCGACACCGGCGGCATTTCGATCAAGCCCGCCGACAACATGGACAAGATGAAGTACGACATGGCCGGCGCCGCAGCCATGCTCGGCGCCATGCGTGCCATCGCGCTGCTGAAGCCGGCGGTGCGCGTCCTCTGCGTCATCTGCTCGTGCGAGAACATGCCCTCGGGCCGCGCGTACAAGCCCGGCGACGTGCTCACGGCGATGTCCGGCAAGACGATCGAGGTGCTGAATACGGACGCCGAGGGGCGGCTAGTGCTGGCCGACGGCCTGCACTACGCGCAAGACGCTCGGCGCGACGCGGCTGATCAACGCGGCCACGCTGACCGGAGCAATTGGGATTGCGCTCGGCCAGCTCAACGCCGGGCTGTTCACGAACGACGACGAGACCGCGCGGCGCTTCTTCGATGTCTATCCGACCGCCGGCGAGAAGTTCTGGCAGATGCCCTGCACCGACGACTACCGCGACCAGATCAAGAGCTCGATTGCGGACATCATGAACACCGGCGGATCGCGTTATGGCGGCGCGATCGCAGGCGCGATGTTCCTGAAAGAGTTCGCCGGCGATACGCCCTGGATTCATCTCGACATCGCCGCGAACCGCATGGGTGGACGAGCAGAAGCCGTGGCAGTCCAAGGGCCCCAGCGGCATCGGCGTGCGCAGCATCACGGAGTGGGCGCGCGGCTACGCAAAGTAAATTTCTCGCTCCAACATTGTTGACGGGGCTGCTAGACTGCGCAGAACGAAGTCATCCGCTGCTGCGAGGTAAAGAACGTTCATGATTAGCCGCTCTCTGTGTCTTTTGATTGCCGGTTCTTTTCTGGCCGGCTCAGTCGTATTTGCGCAACAGGCGGAACCCGCACCCGCCCAGCAATCCGGGGCTGCATCTGCTCCGCGTCAGAGGCGCGCGATTCCGCCGCCCACGAACCTGAAGGTGCTGCCGAAGGACATGACCGGGCGAGCAGGTCATCGCCATCATGCGACAAGTTCGAAGGTGATCTCGGCGTCGAGTGCAGCTATTGCCATGCCAAGGATCCGGCGACCAACAGGCCAAACTTCGCCTCCGACGCCAACCCCATGAAGGATCGCGCTCGCGTCATGATAAAGATGGCCACCGCGATCAATACGGAGTACCTGACGCAGTTGACCGATCCGAAGGCGGAGCAACACGGTGACATGCGGAACCTGCCATCAGGGCATGCCCCAACCGATGCCCTTCACGCCCAAGCCACATGAGCGGCCGAATGGACCTCCGGCGGCTCCAGGCGGCGAGGCTCCACACGGCCGCTGACGCCTGCGACCCGCACTGTAATCCGCCAGGCGCACTGTAACCTAGCCCCATGCGCCGCGCGGCCCTGCATCTTCAATCCGAACGCCGGGCGCGGCGGGCGCTCGCGAATGGCTGCGCTGGAACGCGCCGCAGATGTGCTGCGCCGCGAAGGCATCGAGGCAGAGATTGTTGCGACGCTCGGACCCGGGACGGCAGCCGTGCAGGCAGCCGGCGCAGCCGCGAGCGGCGCAGAGCTCGTCTTCGCCTGCGGCGGTGACGGCACGCTGCACGAGGTTGTGCAGGGACTCGCACATCATCCTTCTGCGATCGTCGGTGTCGTTCCACTTGGAAGTGCGAATGCGCTCGCGCGTCATCTGGGACTATCGTTCGACACTGCCGAGGCGATGCGCCAGCAGCTTCGATTTGAGCCGCGTTCGATCCCGCTGGGCCGCGTGACCTGCGCGACGCCAGCGGGTCAGCGCTCGCGCTACTTCGCCGTGATGGCCGGTGCCGGGCCTGATGGCATGCTCGTCTACCGGATGCTCGCGCAAGGCAAGCATCGCCTCGGACGCGCGATGTACTACGTGCGCGCTGCGCGTCTGTTCATGAGCGAGCGCTTTGCCGGATTTCACGTGAGTCGCGCAGCTTGCGCGATGGCACGTCGCTGGAGCGCGAAGCTGTCAGTGCGATGGCGATTCGCGTCGGCGACCTGGGCGGCTTATTCAGCCCGCTGATTCGCGGCGCTTCACCCGCAGACGAGACCTTGCAGCTCACCGTCACCGAGCCACCACACCGATTCACGCTGCCCGCATGGTTTGCGACGAGCTGGACACGAACGCACCGCTGGAATCCGTACACGCAGCATCTGCGCGTGACGAGCTTCGCGTGCGCAGCAGCCGGACACCGGATTCATGTGCAGGCCGACGGTGAATGGATCGGCACCACGCCGATGCAGGTTGAACTCGTCCCGAATGCCCTGCGGCTGCTGATGCCCGCAACGCGCTCTACATCGCAGTTGGGACAGTGATTCCCAGCCAGCCAAGCACGCGCGTAATCTCGCGCCGCGCGACGGCGGCTGTGGCGAAGAGCAGAGTCTTTCGTGCCGGATCGCTCTCCGTAAGCACGCGATGCCGGTGATAGAAGTTGCTGAACGTCTGCGCCAGCGTAAACGCATACTTCGCGAGCACGGCAGGCTCGGCAGCGGCAATCGCCTGCTCCAGCACGAGCGAAACACGTGACGCCGCGAGCCACACCTCCCAGATGCTCGTGCCCTCTTCGCCTTCGAGCAGCGGAGCCAGCACGTTCGCATCCAGCGCGGCAAACTCGCTCAACACCGCAGCCTCATCCGCGTCACCCTTGCGGAAGATGTTCGCCGCACGCACTGCAGCGTACTGCGCATATGGTCCGGTTTCGCCCTCGAAACTGAGCGCGTCGCGAAAATCAAACGCGATGACCGTGTTGCGCGTAAACCGCAGCATGAAGTAGCGAGATCGCGCCGACGCCGATCGCGTTCGCAATCTCTGCGCGCTCGGCGTCGTCAAGCTCCGGATGCCGCGCATCGACCTCCACGCGCGCCGCGGCGATGATGCGATCGATCAGGTCATCCGCCTTCACGCCGAAGCCCTTGCGCCCGCTCACCTCGATGAAGCCACGGTCCTTATCCTCATCGCTCAGCACATAGCCGAGCTCCTGCGCGGTGCGCGCAGTCAGCCCCACGAACGCGTAGTTGAGGTGCGTGTAGCGCTCCGCCTGCGCCTCATATCCGAGCGCCCGCAGCGCCTCCTTCACCTGCGTCTGCGGATCATCCTGGCGCGAGTCGATGACGTTGTAAATTGCGTCGGCGTGACCGAAGCTCGGATGCGGATCCTCGCCGTGCATCGACGACACCCAGCAGGTGTGCGTCGGATACTCCCGAAAGCGTGCGTAACCAAAGTCGCGCCCAAGCAGACCAAACTTCCAGAGGTGATACGCGATGTCCTTGCCGACATACGTAACCGTGCCGTTCGAGCGGATGATGATCTTCGCGTCCTCATCCACCTCGCCCTCAGCAAGCGGCGGGCGCACCGGCGAGCGCTTCGCATCACCCAGCAGCCCGCATTCTTTCCGGCGGTCTCCTTATAGAGCACGCCGCGCTCGACCATCAGTGCGCGCGCAGCCTCCCAGAAGTGCAGGTGCAGGATCTCGCTCTCGCGCGGCAAAAAATCGTACTCGATGCCGAGCCGCTCCATCGTTTCGAGATGCCGCCGCAGAACTCCGGTTGCGATGATCTCGGCAATCTGCGCGGTCTCATTGCCGCCCGCTTCGATCGCGTGCAGCGTGTCCAGCCGAAGCTGCTTGCGCGCCGCGGCCTGATCCGGGTCCGCCTCGTACCACTGCGAAACCTGCGCGTACAGATCCCAGCAGACGTAGTCGAGCCGCGTGTTCGTCTCCAGCAGCTCCGTCACCCAGCCGCGCACAGCATCGAGATTCATGCCTTTCAGGGCCGTAACCGCAACCACAATGTCCGCCACCTGCACGCCGGTGTTGTCGATATAGTTCTGCACGCCGGTCGCGTAGCCGGGCTTGTAATCATCGGGCCGCACCATGCGCGCGAAGCTGTCGCCGAGAATTGCGTTGCGCAGATGCCCGACGTGCGCGGCCTTGTTCGGATTGATGCTCGTGTGTTCGATCAGGCGGAAGCCTTCGCCGCCGATGCTGGCGTGCTCATCCGCAGCGATACGCTTCGCCGTCGCCGCGCGGTCGAGCTTCACATTCAGATAGCCCGCGCCGGCGATCTCCACGCTCGCCACACCGTCGATCTTCGCCAGCTCGGGTTGCAACTCCTGCGCAATCGCGCGCGGCGCCTTCTTGAGCCGCTTGGCAAGCTCAAACGCGACAGGCAGCGCCATCTCGCCAAACTCGAGCTTCGGCGGCAGCTCAACCGCGAGCTGCGCCAGCTCCACGCCGTAGCGCTCGCTCAACAGCGCCTGGATGCGCGCCTGAATTGTCTGCTGCAGAATCCTGTACATTCGCTCAATCTCAACTGAACGGCAGCGCACGCGCCGCGTTCTCTACTCTCTACTGTCTATCCTCTGCTGTCCCGGTCTTTACGGCAGTCTCGGCGGGCAGCGTGTCCAGCTCCTCGACCAGCGGCACTCGCCGCGCACGATGCAGACGATGCACGAGGAACAGGCCGCCGCCGACCGCCGTAATCGAGAGGAACAGCCAGGCGTGGATCAGAAGCCCGAACAGTCCCGCTGCTGCTGGCGGCGCGCCATGGCGAACCAGCGCGTCCTTGCACGCCCATTCGAACGGACCGATGCCGCCGGGCGAGCTCGGAATCAGGAACGAAAGGTTCGCCTGCGAGACCGCCTGCCAGGGCCCGAGGACGTCCGTCTTCAGCGCTACGAGGTTTGTCGCCGAGAGATAGATCAGGCCCTCAAATCCCCAGGCGATGAAGCTGAACACGAACAGCAGCAGCGTGCCGCCGACGCCGATGTGCTCGATGCACTCCATGGCGAGCAGCAGCCAGTGCTCGATCTTCTTGACAATCTTGTTGCGGCTCTTCGCCGTGAGCGCACGCAGTGGGCCCTGCAGCGTGTGCGCGCCGAAGACAAGAATGAGCAGACCAACCGCCGAGATCGCAAGCCCGATCTCCGCTCCGCCGGCAAGCTTCGGCGAAACTTTGCGGCCGCCATGCATCGTGATCACAAACAGCGCCGCAAGGCTGAAGACGTCCAGCAGCTTCTCGAGGATGACCGTGCTCAGCACGTCGACGGCGTCGCATTCACGTCGGGCGCGTAGGTAAAGATGCGCATCACGTCACCGATGCGCAGCGGAAGAATGTTGTTGGCGGCCAGCGACGTCATGAAGATGCGCGCGCAATCACTGAAACGCGCTTTGACGCTGCGCAGCATCCACCACCAGCGCACGCAGCGGACGGTGTACCCAGCGACGCTGAACACGACGATGCCCAGAATCCATGAGGGTGCGACGAAGCGCACGCGTCTCCAGGTCCTTCATGTCGAAGCCGCGGAAGGTCCACCACAGAAAGAAGGCGCTGATCAGCAGCCCGGGCACCATCTTCAGCAGATTGAGGCGACGCTCACGACTCATCGCGAGGTCCTCAGGGCGGCGGGCCGAGGGTTCCCCGGCGATGTTGTCGGTAGCTCGAGCATCGATATGCCTCTTCATTGTACCGTTTGCAATGAGACGATTTGGCACAGCACCGTGTTGCAAACACCAGGTGGATTCCCATACATGAAATTACGCAGGAAAGAACAGTTTGACTGAAAATCCATCAACACCGCAGCGTGCCATTGAAGGCTGGTCCGATCTTCGCTGGAGCGGACTTTTCGCGGCGCTCACGATCGCCACGCTGCTGGTGCACGGGTACCATCCGCTCGCGGAAGACGGCGGCCTGTACGTCGCGGGCGTCGAGCTCACGCTGAATCGCTCGCTCTTTCCGCATTTCACGGAGTTCGTCTCCGAGCACATGCACTACTCCATCTTCGCTCCGGTAGTCGCGTCGCATCACGCGAGCTCACGCATCTTCCTCTGCTCCGCGTGCTTCTGCTCATCGAGCTGCTCAGCATCGTCCTGATGCTGACCGGCGCGCGCGCGGTCCTTCGCCGCATCACGCACAACGAATGCGCGCAACTCGCCGGAATCGCTACCGTCGCAGCGCTCTGGACGTTGCCCATCGCCGGCACTTCCCTGCTCCTGATGGATCCCTACGTCACGGCCCGAAGCTTATCGACGCCGCTCTCACTGTGGGCCATCGCCTTCGCAATCGATGACTGGAGAATCAACCGCCGTTCGCTCACGGGATGCGTAGTGACGATCGCGCTGGCCGCAGCGTTTCACCCGCTGATGGCCGGCTATGCGCTTGGCCTCATCCTCGTGCTGCGAATTCTGCGCTTCCGGCATAAGACTTTCGCGCTCGCCGGTCTCGCACTGCTCATCATCGCCGCGACCGCAATTCTGCAGGCGCACGCTCCGGCGGACTCCGCTGCAGTTGTGCTCGCCGCGAACAGCCGGTACTACTGGTTCCTTTCGCAGTGGCACTGGTACGAACTCTTTGGACTGATCGCACCGCTGCTTGTGCTGGTTGCGCTGCGCCGTAGCCGCTTCGGATCGGACGCAAACAAAGTGACGCTCTGCAACGCGGCAATTCTGTACGGCTGCTTCGCTGCGGCTCTCACGCTTGTCTTCGCGCACGAGAGCTATCAGGCTCACATCGTCGCGCGGCTGCAGCCGCTGCGCGCCTTCCTCGCAATCTACCTCGTGATGTTTTTGCTGCTCGGTGCATGGCTGCAGCAAATCTTCGAGCGACTTGCTTCCAGCGTCTTCCGCGCGGCAGTACACGCGATATGCGATGGTGCCGATCCTGCTCGCCGCTTCAATCGCGATGTTCATCGCGCAGCGCAATCAGTTCGCCGCTTCCCCGCACATCGAGCTGCCCTGGCAATTGCGACAGAATCCGAACCCGTGGGTCCGTGCGTTTTTGTGGTGCCGCGACAACACGCCGCCGGACGCGCTCTTCGCGCTCAATGCGCACTACATCACCACGGACGGCGAGGACGCCCAGACCTTCCGCGCTATCGCGCTGCGCAGCGCGCTGCCTGATTTCTCCAAGGATGGCGGTGAGGCTGCGATCACGCCGCGGCTCGCCGATGAGTGGGCGACAGGTTTCACTGCGCAGCTCGATCTTGACAAGCAGACCACGCCCGAGCTCCACGCGCATCTCGATCCATACGGCGTCGGCTGGGTGATTCTGCGCACCAACTCGCCCGCTGTCCTCAGCTGCCCCTATCGCAACGATGTTCTCAAGGTGTGCCGGCTCGGACCCTGATTCTTCCCCAGCGCAGCGATCAGATATGACCGAGCAGCCGCTCGCGCGCGCGCCGCCGCAGTGAGGCCCGCAGCAGAACCGCCATCAGAAACGTCTCCAGCACCACGATAATCAGCAGCGCCCACGGATACTCCGCGGCCAGCCCAGTCGCGCGCCACCAGTCCGGCAACACTCGCGCGCGATAAAAATTCATAATCGCCAGGTCACTTTTAATTACCGGAGCTGTCGGAGTCGTAGCCACGGTCGCCGGGGCGGGCGCCATCACCGGTGCCGCAGGAGCGGCCGGAACTGACTTCGTTGAGGCCACCAGCCCGTTCACGGCGGACGCAATTGTCTTTGCCGTCGCATGGCCCGACTTTGCCGTTTTTGGAGCGGCCGCATTCGTTCCACCCTTTGTGGAAGAGCTCTGGGGACCTCCGCTGGCTGCTGTCGACGAGGCCGCTGTCTTCGGAGTCGCCGCTGGCGCCGCCGCCTTGTCGGCACCGTCGGTTTGCTTCACGGGTTTCGCCGGCGGATGATCCTGAGCGCTTGCCGAATCCGCCTCGACCTTCTTGGACGAAACTGCCTGCCCGGCTTTCGGCGGCTCCGCCTTGGCGGTTTCGGGCTTCGCGGTTTCGGGTTTCGCGGTTTCCGATTTCGTGGGCTCAGGCTTCGCAGCTCCCGGCTTGACCGCCTCGGGCTTCGGCGGCTCCGCTGTCTGCTTTGTCTCGCTGTGAGTTGCAACCACCGGTGTCGTCTGCGCGTCCTGCCCTGAAGTTCGCGCCCACGCCGGCAACAGTACCGCCGCAATCAGCAGCGGCACGATGCTCGTCACCAGGCCGGCCTCGCGCGACCGCCGCCCGGGGAGAATGGTCTGCCGCAACCCGCGAAACGCAAGCCGAACGATGCGCGCGAAGCTGCGCACCGGATGATCGCGCTCGCGGCTCTCGTCCCATCCAAGCCACGTGTCGGCGCGCGAATACAGCACCATCGTCAGCGCCTCGTCCTCTGCCAGCGAGAGCGCATCGAACTGCACGCGCAGCGACTCATCCTCCACGCGCACGACAGTTGCGGGCAGCGACGCATCGCCATCCAGAACCGGCAGCACAATCCGCACAGCGTCACCCGGCTGCACCTTGAGGCGCGAGCCCGTCCACAGCCGCACGCCTGTGCTTGAGAGATCGCCGGTCAGCCCCTGCACAACGCTGCCGTCCGGCAGGACCACGCCCGCCGGCACCTCAACATTCACGCGCACCGCGCGCCGCCGCTGCTGGTTCTCCCATGCCACCGCGGTCGCCACGCTCAGCAGCATCATGTTGAAGATCGTCCAGAGCACGTTCACCACGATCGTGCCAAGGTGATGCGGGTCATACATGTGGTGCGGCACGCTGAGCACCCGACCCTGCCAGCCGGGCGCGTTCGATGCAGCAAACTGGTGCAGCCTCGGAATCGCACACAGCAGCCCGATGAAGTTCACAAACAGCATCAGCAGAAACGGCCGCGCGATGCGGCGATCAAAGAAGCTCGAGTAGAGCACCTGTCCCTTGGGCGTGACATTGAACTTCGGCTTTCGCGGCCACAGGAACGCGCCGATCGTCGGCAGCAGAACGTATGGCGCCAGCACCGTCTCGTAAATCTCGTTCCAGAACGAGTGCCGATGCCTTCCCTGAATCCGCAGGTGGGTCAGGTACAGCATGATCAAGTGCGGTGCGGCGTAAGCGAGAATGAGCTGCCACGTTCCCGGCAGGTTCGTGCCGCCGTAGATCAGGTAAATCAGCGGCGCCATCAGGAAGACGAGCCGCGGCAGCGCGAACAGGAAGTGCGCCGCTGAGTTCAGATAACAAAGCCGCTGCGACAACTTCAATCCGCTTCCGAAGAGCGGATTCTCCAGCCGCAGAATCTGCGTCATGCCGCGCGCCCAGCGCACGCGCTGGCGAATGTGCCCACTCAGCCGCTCGGTAGCCAACCCACCGGCTTGCGGAATGTTGATGTACGCCGTGCTCCAGCCGGCCTTCTGCAGCCGGATCGACGTGTGCGCGTCCTCGGTCACCGTCTCCGTCGCGATCCCGCCAATCTCGTCCAGCGCTCTCCGGCGCAGCACCGCGCACGATCCGCAGAACGACGTCGCATTCCACAGATCGTTGCCGTCCTGTACCACGCCGTAGAACAACTCGTTCTCCGCGGGAATGTGCCGGAACTGCTCGAGATTCCGCTCAAACGGATCGGGCGAGTAATAGTGCTGCGGGGTCTGCAGCAGCGCCAGGTTCACATCGCGCTCGAACCACCCCATGGTGAGCTGCAGAAAGCTGCGCGTCGGCACATGATCCGCGTCGAACACCGCGACGAACGGCGCATCCAGCCGCTTCAGCGCCGCATTGATGTTGCCCGCCTTCGCGTTCTCGTTATGCGCGCGGGTCATGTAGCCGATGCCCGCCTCTTCGGCGAACGCGCGAAACTCCTCGCGCCGGCCGTCATCCAGCAGGTACACGTTCAGCTTGCCCTCGGGCCAGTCGATGTTGGTTGCCGCCAGCGCCGTGTACTTCACCAGCCGCAGCGGCTCGTTGTATGTCGTAATCAGCAGGTCGACCTCGGGCCACTTCTCCGGGTCATCCGGCAGCGGCACCGGCGTGCGGCGCAGCGGCCACAGGGTCTGGAAGTAGCCCAGCATCAGCGCGGCGAACGCATAGGCTTCCGCAGCCAGCACCACCACAACGAAGAACGCATCCAGCCTGCTCCACGTCGCGTCGCGGAACCGGAAGTACTTCTCAACCGTATGCACGCGCCAGATCCCGTAGCGTACCGTCGCAAAACATGACAGCAGCACCAGCATCAGCGTCGTGAGATAGGACCCAGACCCGCGATGCAGCCATATCGCGCTGAGCACCAGCAGGCCGCCCAGCATCGCCTGCTGGGGCCACGGCAGCGGCACAGCCGCCGACGCGAGCAGGAACAGTGTCCCGCCCGCGACAATCAGAAACCGGAGGAGCCGTGGAAGCACCGCATCGCTCGACTCGAACTCCCGCCATAGAGGCGATCGCGTCATTGCTCGCTCCACCGCGCCTTTCTGAAGCCCGAAGCAGGCGCTGCCTGCGTCCTCAACCACGCGGCGAGGTTCAGCACATCGGCCGCAACCGCCGTCTCCGGCGCGTAGTCCATCACCGTCATGCCCTCCGCCAGCGCCTCCGACACCGCCGGGGAGCGGCGAATCACGAACGCCAGCAGGCGATCTCCCAACTGCTGGCGCAGCACCTCGCGCACATCCAGATGCAGCGGCTGCGACGCGTCAAATCCATTCAGCACATAACGCGGATGCAGAGGCTTGCCCGTGGCATCCGTCACATCCGCAAAGAACTTTTCCACCACGTTCAAACTGATCACCGAGCTCATATCCGGCTTCATCGGCACCAGCACAATCGAGTTCATGCGCGCCAGCCGCCGCAGCACCCAGGGCACCGAAGGCGAGAGATCGACCAGCACTCGCTGCATTCCCTGGCTGTCGCGCGTCAGCTCTTCGGCCAGCCACTCCTGCGCCTGCAGATCGCCACCTTTCTCCAGCAGATCGAAGCTCAGCAGATGAATCGGCGCATCGGCACTCCCGACCGGCGGCGCGAACGTGCGCACCACGCCAGGCTTCAACTCGCTCGCGCCAAAATAAAACGGCAGCAGACCATGCGACGTCGTATCGGTCAGCAGCACCTTCTCGCCGCTCGACGCCAGTGCACGACCAAGCGTGGCCACCAAACTCGTCTTGCCCACGCCGCCCGCCAGCGAGAACACCGCCAGCACCGGCACCTCGCCGGTCGCAGACTTTCGCTCCGCTGGAGGCTGCTCCGGTGGCCCCTGATCGAACAGTTCGCGCAGCGCAAACCAGCGCGAAGCCACGCGCTCCCGTGATTGTTGCAGCGTGTCTTCAAGGACGGGCGCAGCCTCGGCAGACCGTTTCGGGTGCTCCTCTTCCTGAAGCCACGCCGGAAGCACCTCCGCCTCGTTGACGTGCTCCGCAGGCGTGGTCGCCGAAGCCTCAACTGGCGCGCTCGCCTGCTTCACTCGGTTCGACTGTTCCGCCTCCTTCGAAGTTCCACTCTCACTTGCAGCGTGCCCGTTCTCCTTCGAGCTCTGCGTCGCCGGGAGCGGCTCCGGCTCCGTAACCGAAAACGCGGCCGTGATCGGGTCGGCGACGAATCCCTTCGCGTCCGCATCGTCGATGTCGCCGATCGGCGGCAGGCGAAAGCGCCCCGCGTGCGTCGGAAACCTCGCCGGGCGCATGTCCTGTTCCGGCGTGACAAGCGACGCAAAGACCTTCTCGGGCGGTGGCTGATCCGGCTCGCGCTGGTGCTGGTAGGGATCCGTCAGCTCTCCGGGCAGCTTCGCGACGGGCTGCGGCCCGGCCAGCTTGCGACGCCGCATCTCGGCCTCGGCATAGCGCAGCGCCTGCCGCTCAGCCGAAGCGCGCGCCTCTGTAATCTCTCTTGTCTCGCGCCGAGCCGCTGCGTCCGCGGCCATTGCCGCCTCCGCCCGCTTGGCTGCGTGCACGCGCTCGTCTGCGGCCTTCCGGCTCAGCTCGGTCGCCTGCCGCATCGCCTGCGCCCGGGCACCCTCCTCGAGTTCCAGGTCCCGGCGCTGTTTGGCTTCGGCTGCCTTTCGCGCAGCCTTCTCATGCAGCCGTGCAATCTCCTCTGCCTCCCGAGCCGCACGTTCTGAAGCCGCGGCCGCGGCCTCGGCCTCTGCCTGCGCCCGGCTCTCCGCATCCTTCGCCTCCTGTGCGGCACGCTGCCGCATCAGCGCGCGAGACTCCCGCCGAGCGCCCGAGAAGTCCCGGTATCGAGCGCCCTGCAGGTTGGCCCACGAGAACAGAACCGCTACATCCTCGGGGTTTTCCGTGCGCGACTGCTCTTCAAGTACCTCCGGCTTGTGGCCGTCCATCCTTGCCTCAAATTCCGGGTGAAAATCCGTCACCACAGGCGGAGTTCCCGCAAACGACCCAGGATGGTCTTGTCAGGTAACGTGAGGCTACGTTCCCCGTTTTAGCCAGTCAATGCACCCTAAGTAACACAAAGACGAAACTGTATCGCCAGATTCGGGCTGCAAAATGGCCCTAATTCTGCTCCACTGTCCACGCCTGCCAAGGGCCGCTGCCTAGTAACTTTCGTAACGTACGAGGCAGCACTGCGGCGTCCGCTCCCACGTCAGGCTCTACGTCTTTAGTGTCATCCCCGGCTGTTCAGCGCCAGCTCCAGCAGCTTCCGCGCCACGGCCTCGTAGTCGTGCCGCAGCACGTCGCCCTCATGCACGAAGCTGCCCGCTATTGGCTCCACGCCGAGCGCCCGCACCCGGTCCAGGTCGGCCGCAATCGGCTCCTGCCCCTCACGCGCATACTGCGCCAGCGTCTCCGGCCGGATCGGCGCCGTGTTGATCAGCGCATAGTCGAAGATCCGCTGTCCACCGCAGTGGTTCAGGATCTTCTCAATGTGCTCGGACGCCGTCAGTCCCAGCGATTCGTTCGCCTGAGTCATCAGGTTGCAGACATACACCCGCGTCGCCTTCGACGCCGCAATCGCCTCCGGAATTCCCTTCACCAGCAGGTTGGTGATCAGCGAGGTATACAGCGAGCCCGGACCCAGCGTGATCAGGTTCGCATGCGCAATCGCTTCCAGCGTCTCCGCCATCGGGTCCACCGACGCCGGGTCAAGCATCAGCTCCACAATGGAGCGTTTCGAGGCAGTGATGTTCGTCTCGCCCCGCACCACCGAGCCATCATCCATCTGCGCCGTCAGCGTCGCATTCGCAGTCGTCGCCGGATAGATGTGTCCGCGCGTCGCCAGAATCTGCGACGAGGTCTGGACCGCCTGCGCGAAATCTCCCGAGATCCCGTTCAGCGCCGCCAGAAACAGATTCCCGAAGCTGTGCCCCTCAAGGTCGCCATGCTCGAAGCGGTACTGAAACAGCCGCGACAGCAGGTGCTCATCCTCGCTCAGCGCGACCATGCAGTTGCGAATGTCGCCGGGCGGGAGCATCTGCAGCTCTTCGCGCAACCGGCCAGACGAGCCGCCATCGTCAGTCACCGTCACCACCGCCGCCAGATCACGGATTAAACAAGGAGCATTGGGACACGGAGCCGCACTGGCCCGCCGGCGGGGACCCCCGCGCCTATCAAAACCGGTCGGCGATCCCGGGGTGGCAACGAACCGCTTCAGTCCCAACAGCAGCGTAGAGAGGCCCGTGCCGCCACCGATCGCCACAACACGCAGCTGAGCAAGAACTGGATCGGACATGCGTCCGTTAAGTGTAGACGGTGACGGGAGATTGGAACTTCCACAACCGAGTCAGGGGTTAAGGGTGAGGAGTTAGGAAAGACGAATCGATCCTGCCAAAGAAGAACCGGGGCTCTTCGCCCCGGCCTTTATTCCTAACTTGCTAACCCCTCACTTGCTAACTGCTTCTCCTACGCCTCCGGGTACAGCAGCTCCGTAAACCTTGGATCCTCGGCGACGGTCTCAAAGTCCGAGTCCGCCCTGGCCTGCAGCCGGTTCTGTCCGTTCAGCCGGATCGCCTCGCGCAGCTTATCGATGCACTCCTGCGTATCGCCCGTCATGCTGGCCAGCAGCGCCAGCCCGTAGAACGCATAGTCCGCCGACTCATTCTGCTTCAGAATCTGCTCGAAGTGCTGCCGCGCGTCGTCATACTGCCCCTGGTTCAGCAGCGAGATCGCGTAGTCGTAGCGCTCCTCGTTGGACTCGAACTTCGTCGAGCCTTTCTCAATCTGCGACATGCACGCCGCAATATACACACGGATGCGGTCGGCAAGATCCTGCGGCGCCGTCTGCAGCATCTGCGTGAAGGCCTGGTGCGCCTTGTCATATTTGCCGCTCTGCATCAGCTTCAGCGCGCTCTCGTACATCGCGAGCGTCTGCTTACGCGCCGCGTCATCAGGCGCAGGCGTACCCGCAAGCGTCCGCGGCATGCGGCGCAGGTTGCTCGACTTCGGGTCGTTCTTGCCTGAGTGGGAACTGTTGGATGTTGCAATCGGGGATGCCGACTTCGTGGCCATAGCGCTCTCTGGTTACGTCGGGGGCTTGGGAGGAGCCTACGTTTCAATTTGGGAAGCTTGCTTGCTGGTTATACGTTTCCGCGCCCATCGCGGTCAAATTGCTCCTCGTATCCGCTTCTCTTCAGGTCTACCTTTGGGCCCGGTACAGCACCGGATTCAACGCCGGATCGTTATACATCTTCATCTGCCGGTACAACTTGAACCTGCGTCGTCCAGCCGACACATCGGCCCACAGAGCATCCAGCGCATCGCGGAGATCGTCTCTCTGCTCGTTCAACACCGCCAGGCGCTCACGGTTGCGCTGCGCATGCTGCTCATCGCCATCCGCGCGCGCAATCTCCTCCTCGGTATGGAACCGCTTCAGGTCGAGGATCGACAGTCGGTCAATCATCATTCCCGGAGTCTCAGAGTGCAGCGGAGCCTCCGCGCGTTGCTCGCCCACCGCCGCCAGCAGCATCCGGTCGATCCGCTCCATCAGGTCGTTGCGCCGCTGGTTCAGCCGGTCGATCGCGCGCTTGATCGCCACAATCTTCTCCGGCGTCGCCTTCGGATCCCGCGCCTGGTCCTCTTCATGCCACAGGTCGAAGTTCGCCCGATGCTGATCCACTACCAGCTGATCCAACTCATTGGCCGCCGCCGGAATCTCCGCCGGCCCGTGCCACGCCCGCGTCGCCTCCGACTGCAGCCTCACGATATGTGCCGCATCCACCATCAACAGCCCTAAGCATAACGAACATCGACGCTGTACCCTCTACTCTCTATCCTCTACCCTCTACCTCACCCTCTACACTTACAGCAATGCCGCCAGTGAACCGCGTCCTCGTCTATCGCCTCGGCAGCCTCGGCGACACCCTCATCGCTCTCCCGTCCTTCCACCTCATCGCCCGCGCCTTTCCCTCCGCCGAGCGCCGCCTCCTTACCAACCTCCCCGTCGCCGCCAAGGCCCCGCCGGCCGCCGCCGTGCTCGACCACACCGGCCTCATCCACGGCTACATGCGTTACACCACCGGCACGCGCTCCGTCCGCGAGCTCCTCCGCCTTGCCGTCGACATCCGCCGCTTTCGCCCGGACGTCCTCGTCTACCTGACCGGTGCCCGCGGCCTCGAGTCCGCCCGCCGCGACGCCAAATTCTTCCGCCTCTGCGGCGTCTCCCGTCAGATCGGCGTCCCGCTCACCACCGCCGCGCAACTCAACCTCTTCGGCGGCGAAGTCCCCGCCTCGCCCGACGCCGACCTCGAGCCCGAAGCCGCCCGCCTCGCCCGCAATCTTCGTGAACTCGGGGACGCGGACCTCGACGACCCATCCTCCTGGGACCTCCACCTCACACCCGACGAGCACGCCACCGCCGCCCGCGCCATCGGGCCCGAAGCCCTCGGTCCCGGACATCAGAACCACGAGATCCTCGCCGTCTCTGTCGGCACCAAGGTCCAATCCAAGGACTGGGGCCGCGACAACTGGCGCGAGCTCCTCACCCGCCTCGCCCGCGCCTTCCCCAACCGCGCCCTCCTGCTCGCCGGCAGCCCCGAAGAATCCGACGCCTCCGACTTCGCCGCCGCCGGCTGGCAAACCTCCGGCGGAGGCCCCATCATCAACCTCTGCGGCCGCCTCACGCCCCGCGAATCCGCCGCTGCCTTCGCCCGCGCGCGCCTCTTCATCGGCCACGACTCCGGCCCCATGCACCTCGCCGCTGCCGTCGGCACACCCTGCGTCGCCATCTTCGCCGCGCGCAACCTCCCACGCCAGTGGTTCCCCTACGGCGCCCAGCACCGCATCCTCTACCACCGTGTCGAGTGCGCCGGCTGCGGCCTGGAAACCTGCATCGAGCAGCAGAAAAAGTGCATCCTCTCCATCACGCCCGACGAAGTCCTCACCGCCATCCACTCCGCGATGAGTGCCGTCGCGCCCGCCGCCTCAGACTGAGCAGCGTGCGTCCGGTTCTGCGCCGTTCAGTTGACGATATGGAACGGCCGGGGGGCGCCGGCTGTCGCGTGCGGGAGAGGCTGGTTTAATACCGCCGCAGCAGGGCTCAACTGGAGCCCCGGAGCGCGAAGATCAGGCATCGGCCTGGCCTGAAACAGCTTCCGGCACGGAATAGCAATCCATCGGCCCCACCGGTTGGCTTGCTTACGCCGGGCGCTGTCGGTTGCAATGCCCGTATTGGCATACATCTGGCGATAGAGCTTGGACACCAGAAGAAAGGCCATGCGGGCGCGCAGGTTGGGAGTAACCGAAGCCCGGTCCCAGATGGCCTTGAAGCTATAAAACGCGTCCCACACACCCTGGGTCCGGGTGCGCATCTCTTCGGGGGACATGGTGGGGTGGGGCAAAATCATCTTGGGGCGCTGCTGCGCAGGGATCAGCCAGTAACGCGTAACCGGAACGCCGTTGACCTCGGGCGGCTTGTCCCCCTGGTTCTTCTCCCAGCGCTGGAAATCGATGGTGCCGGGCAGCGGCGTCAGCATCACGAACTGCGCGAAAGCCAGGTCGGCCTTCTTCGCCAGTTCCTGCGTCGCAAAAAATGTGTCGGGTCTGTCTGTCGGCAGGCCAAAGATGAAAGACCCAAGGATGTGGACGCCGTGCTCGCGGAACACCTTGAGCCGCCGCACCAGATTGTCGCCGGACAGATTGAAGTCTTTATAAACCGCTTTCAGGCCCTCCGCGGTCACCGCCTCCACCCCGACCAGCGCCCCCATAATATGCGCCGACCGCATCGCTTCAAGGTATTCCGGGTCCTCGGCGGACTCCATCGTGATCTGCGTGAAAAACACAAGGTCCTTCGGCAGCGCGGCGAGCTGACGCATGAGCTGGAACTTCTCGGCTCGAAGAGCCTCCAGCTCGGCAACTCGTTCGAGGTTATGCTGCTCGCGGGCGAGCCGGAGGTCCGTAAGGCTGACCGGATAGAAATTGTCGTCGGCGAGAGTGATGAAGCGGATGCCGCGCCGCCGCAGCGCAACAATCTCCTGAATCACCGGATCGTAATGGCGTTGGCGAGGCTTCTGGCCGTCAGTGCGCCAGACCGAGCAGAAAGAGCAGTGCTTCGGACATCCGCGCGTGGTCTGGACCGAGCCCCACATGTACTTGCCGTCAGGGAGCAGATCCCACCGTGCCTGGCAAAAGCAGTCGGCGGGAAGGCGGCCGCCTTCATACACGCGGTTCGGGAAGCCGTTGGCGCAATCCTGGATGACCTGTCCCCAGGCGAGATCACCATCGCCACGGACTACAGCATGGGCGCCGCCGTGGGCAAAAGCCTCCTCGGGGTACAAAGAAGCATGGACCCCGCCGAACACCACCCAGGCGCCGCGTTCGCGCGCTAGCCGGCCGACCTCATAACCCCGCAAAGCGTTGAGAGTATGGATGCCGATCCCGACCACATCGCCAGCCTGGATCGATTCCGGGTCGATCTGCTCCAGAGTCTCGTCAATCAGCCTCGGGGCGCCGAATCGTTCCGGCGTCGCGCCCGCAAGAACAAACATCCAGCGGGGAGTGATGACTGCAATGCCAAAGGAGCTTTCACTAGGGTTCACAAGCCGAATTGCCAAAATTAATCACTCTCCTTAAAAAAGGCCGACACACTCTGTACGATGCGTTTCCGAGGCAGTCTGGAAAAACAATGCTCGCGGCACTTCATCGTCCCGCTCACAAGACAGCTCGCGCATCCTCGCCCTCAAAAAACTCGCCTTATTCACGATTCACTGCTCACGATTCGCTCCCCTCACATCTGCGAAGATGTTCCAAGTGACCATGCTTCCCGAACTCCACACAGTCCTTGGCCTCCTTGAAGGCGGCTTCCGCGACATCCGCGTCCTCGTCGTCGGCGACCTCATGCTCGACCGCTACATCCTCGGCGAGGTCGACCGCATCTCCCCCGAAGCTCCCGTCCCTGTCCTCCGCCACGCCCACCGCTACCAGCGCCCGGGCGGCGCCGCCAACGTCGCCATGAACCTCGCCGGCCTCGGCTGCCAGCCCTTCCTCGCCGGCCTCTGGGGCGCAGACGCCGAGCAGCGCGAGCTCGCCACGCTCCTTGAAGCCGCCGACATCGACACCACCGGCGTCGTCACCAGCTCGCTCCCCACGATCTCCAAGACCCGAATCGTCGGCCGCACCCAACAGCTCCTCCGCCTCGATATCGAATCCCGCGAAGCGCCCTCGCCAGAAGACCTCTCCTTCCTCAGCGACCGCGTCCTCGGCCTCATCGAAAAAGTCCACGCCGTCATCCTCTCCGACTACGCCAAAGGCGCGCTCACCAACGAGCTCTGCGCCACCGCCATCCGCGCCGCCCGCCGCGCCGGCATCCCCATCCTCGCCGACCCCAAAACCCCCGACCTCTCCAAATACTCAGACGCCACCATGGTCTGCCCCAACCTCAGCGAGCTCTCGCTCGCCACAGGCATCCCCTCCCACAACCTCGATGCTCTCCTCGCCGCTGCCGAAAAGCAACGATCGGCCCACGGCTTCGATTACCTCGCTGCCACCCTCAGCGAGCGCGGCATCCGCGTCCTCTCCGCCACCGGCAGCTTCCACTCACCCGCCCGCGCCCGCGAGGTCTTCGACGTCTCCGGCGCCGGCGACACCGTCATCGCCACCCTCGCCGCCTCCATGGCCGCCGGCCTCAAGGTCGAAACCGCCACCGACCTCGCCAACCTCGCCGCGGGCATCGTCGTCGGCAAGGTCGGCACCGCGCCCATCGCGCACCACGAGCTGATCAGCCTGCTTACACCCTCCACTCCGCTCAGCGGCACCGAAAAAATCCTCGACCGCCGGCACCTCCAGGCGCGCATCGCCGACTGGCGTGCCGCAGGCGAGACCATCGTCTTTACCAACGGCTGCTTCGACCTCCTGCACGTCGGCCACATCACCCTGCTCGAAGACTGCCGCAAGTTCGGCACCAAGCTCGTCCTCGGCCTCAACTCCGACGCCTCCGTCTCGCGCCTCAAAGGCCCCACCCGCCCCATCGTCGCCGAGAACGAGCGCGCCCGCGTCATGGCCGCCCTCGCCGCCGTCGACGCCGTCGTCTTCTTCACCGAAGACACTCCCCTCGAGCTCATCCGCGAGATTAAGCCCGACGTCCTCGTCAAAGGCGGCGACTACACCATCGAAACCGTCGTCGGCCACGAAGACGTCCTCGCCGCCGGCGGCCGCGTCGCCATCGTCCCCACCGTCGAAGGCTTCTCCACCACCAATATCGTCCGCAAACTCACCGGCGAGCAACCCGCCTAGCTGCGCCACGAACCCGGGTGGCCTACCCTTTCGCAGTCTTATCGCGAAAGGGTGGGGTATCGTTTGCGGCCGGGGTCCCCAGTGAGCTTGCTCGCTGGGGTGGGGTAGCAAACGAGTGAAGGTTCGGGCGCCGAGAATCTTCAGATCTCCGAAGCCCGGGTGCCCCATTCATGCGCAGTTTCATCGCGCATGAGTGGGCTGACGGATCTCCGGCGCATCGAAGCCCACCGCTACTGCTCCATCGCCACCACCGCCGACCGCGGCGGAATCTGCAAAGCTCCCGTCACTGCCATCGCCTCCGGCTCTTCCGGACTCGCCATCACCAGCCCGCCTGCCTTCGGCAAATTCAAGTTCGCCGTAATCGTCTTCGTCTTCTCCCAGCTAACGATGATCACCGCTCTCTTTCCCCGAGCCGTGCGGTACACCGTGTATCGGTACAACCCATCCGCACTCACCTCTGCGCCCAGCGTGTCGCGAAACTCCGCATCCCAAATCCACTCCCGGTACTTCCGCCGCAGAGCATCGATCTTCTTTCCATACGCCAGCGTCAACGGAAAGTCCGTCAGATGCCCTTTGAAGTTATACGGCTCATAGCTGATGACATAGCGATAAAGAAGAATCAGGTTCAGATCTTCGCGAGAATCAAATCCCCTGACTGCCGCCATCAGCGGAGCCTGCGAATCAATGTAGCGGGAAACATGCCTTGTCGGTGCATAAATCCGGTAATAGCCGAACGGATAGTACTGCATCATCCAGTCCTGCGGCCCTTCCCCCGAAAACAGAAACTCCGGGTTGACCTTATCCGCCGCCGCACGAAATTGCTTCGCCAACGGCATATCTCCGCCGAATAAATATCCCGGCGCCTTATACCCATGGTCTTCGCTGAAGGAATACAGAATCCCATTGTGCTCCAGCACTTCATCAAACAACCAGCCGTCTGCACCCAGCCTGACAATATTTTCGAATTGCCGCGTCGCAAAATCGCGATACCCCGGCGAACAAACATCCATGATCGCCCGCCGCCGCCAATTTATCCCCGCCAGCGACACCGTCGTGTTATAGCCGTATCCATTCGACTCATACACATCTCCATAAGGATCCGTCGCTGCATACTTATAAAGTTCCTTCTTATATAACTCGCTCGACAGCACCCCAAACGTCGGCTTGCCGAACAGGATCATCTTCACGCCCTTCGCCTGAATCTGCGCAATGGCCTCATGTAACTCCTGCCACGTGCCTAGCCCCGGATCAGTCTGAAGCGAGGGATCGCCACCATCCTGCCCTCCCAGGCTCCATCCCACCAACTGAATCGCGCGCACGCCATTCTGCGCACATTCCTCGCCATACTTCACAATCTCGCGATATGGAATCGTGAAGTCCTGTTCTGCTCCATCAACTTGCAACTGTAGCCAGGAATGCACCTCCTTGCTCCACTCCGGAAGCTTCGGCGCGACAAACCACGTCTTGCGCCACTCCTTATAGACATCGATGCCCGCGTGCCAGTCCCCCGTATAACTCCGCATCACAATCGGAGCCAGCTTCAGCGACGACTTAGGAGCTGCAAAAACAAAATGGCAGCATCGGAACTCCAGATGCACGGGTATTCCCGAAATCTCATCCTCCCGCGGCACCTCCGAATCAATCCAATCCACAAGCCCTGGATGTTGCTCAAACGTGAACTCGAGATAGTACCGCACCTCAGGATCATGCATCCCCACGTAAACACCTTCGCTCGGCGTTTGCAGAAGACATATCTGGCTATCGCACGACCTGATCCGCTTCATCGGATACTTAACGCCCCAGTATCCCTGCGCATTCACAAAATGGGGATAGAGCTCGTCCGCCCAGATAGCTCCATCGAACATGTGCTCCGCCTGAAAACTCGTCTCTGAGTCAGGCCTATGCAGATCGCCAAAGTACGGATAATCAATCGAGTCCACCGACAGCGACGAGTTATTCTCCAACTCACTCTCATAAGTAAGAGTCCCATCCTTCAGAGTTACCGTCGCCGTAAACGTTATCGGCAGCACGCCGCCATGTTCGCTGACTACGTTCCGCCACTCGAGCCGCACCTGGTTCGCCGAAATCTTCTTCACACTCGCGGCATGCTGCTTATGCCCCAGCACAAAATTGTCCGCACGATGCGGCAGCGGCGCCAGCAGACGAAACGAGCCAGCCAACGCCGGTCGCCGCTGAACCATCCAGTGCGTCAGCTTCCGCTCCATCCGCGTAAGTGCACCCGACGCCTGATCAAACGCGACCAGTAACTCGTCGTCCTCTAAAACCACCTCATGCTGGGAAGCAAACTGCTGCGCCCCTAATTCCCCACCTCGGGTCAACGCCACCATCGCCGTCAACCCAGCCAACTTACTAAATTCTCTTCTGTCCATCTTTCTACTTACTCCCACACTTACTCCGGTTTCACCACCACCACCAGCCGATGCGGCGGAATCTCCACCTTCACCGGCAGCTCCGCCTTCTCCTCGGCCTCACCGGGCCGCGCAATCGTCACCTCACCCGTCACGCCCTCCAGCTTCACCTCCGCCTGCTCCGGCGTATCGCCAAAGTTCACCACCACGCACGCGCGCTTCCCATCATTCGGAGTAAACGTCGTAAAGGTCGAGTATCGAATCCACGGCCCGCCGGTCACTGTCGCACCCAGCGTGTCATCGAACCGCCCAAAGAACAGCAGCCCCTCATACCTCTTCCGAATCTCAATCAGCTCGCTCACATACTTCGCCAGCGGCCGCGTCAGCTTCTCATCCACCGAATCGTTATAGTGCCGCGGCGCCAGATCCCACACCATCCCATAGCGCATGCCGTTATTCATCGGCCCAAAGTCCCCCGGGCTCTCTCCAAAGATCGTCGCCGTCCACTCCGGAAACGTATACCGCAGCGCCGTCGACGGCATATCGATCTGCCCCATCCGCAGATACGACACGTCGATATACGGCAGGTCGCGGTCATACCAGTTCTCCGACGCCAGCGAGAACCCAGAATACGCAGGCCCGATCGCCCGCGCCTTCTCAATCAGCTCGCGATATGTCTCCTGCACTCCCTCCGTCAGCGACTTATCCGGAGACACCGGCACATTTTTATTAAAGTCCAGCGTCGCCATGCTGATCGCCTTATCAAACTGGAATCCCTCCGCGCCATGCCGCACCAGGTCCAGATACTGCCGCATCAGGTACTCGCGATAGGCCGGAAACGCCGGACTCACCAGCGTCATGTTCGATCGCGTCTGCCCATTCCGCGCGCTGATCGTCCCCTCGCCCCATCCCGCCAAATGCCAGTCCGGAGCCCACTCTCCCTGCACCACAAACGGCTCCAGCTTGTCCTTGAACACCTGCGTCGCCGTGTCCGCCCACTGAATGTTCGAAAAGATCAGCGGATGCACACCCATCGCGCGCATCTCTCCCAGCGCCTTATAAAACTCCTCCGGCGTTCCCATCCGCGGGTCGGGCACATACTGCGGATACCCGCGATCGATCCCGCCAATATCCCACCCCAGAATCTCAAACGTAGTGATCCCATACTTCTTCGCATCCGCCGCCATCTTCGGCAGCTCCTCAAACCGATGCACCACCACATCCTCACTGTTCGACAAGATCACCGACTGCCACGCATTCTCCTTCCGCAGCCAGTCCGGATTTCGATTCGCCCGCTTCACATCGAAGTGCTGATCGAACCACGCACGATACAGCCCGCTCGCCGTATGCCAATCTCCCGTATGCGCCTGCAACGCCACTGGCCCGGCTTTGAACGTGCCCTTGCCCGCGTACGGCATATCCACCCAGCCGATCGTCACCCCCACCGGCTCGCCCTGTGCCTCCTCCTCCGTCGGCCAAACATCCTCCACACTCGCACTCTTTGAGAACGGCCGCAGCTCCATCTCCATCAGCGACAACCGCGTGTCCGGGTCCTGGTCCGCGTAGTAATAACCCACACCCAGCTTCGGATTCCAGACATCCATCCACCCCATCGCCATGTTGCCCGGATACGTCAACGCCGTCGCGTCATACCGTATGCCAAGATTCCCTCCGCCGTACCCTCCACCGCCAAACCGTGTAAACAGCCTCGGCGCCGCATTCGCAATCGACCCCGGTGCCAGCGACTCCGTGTCCAGCCGGCTCCCAATTCCCTTCTGCCCGCCGACAATCCCATACATCACCTCGGCCAGCTTGCGGTCCGTCGAGTTCCTCACCTCAATCGAAAACTGCACCTGCTCACCCACCACCTGGATCCGATACGTCACGCCAATCGGCAGCGTCTCGCGGCTGTTCTTCAGCTCGTCATACGTGCACACCGCGCCGTCGTGCGTCGTTTCGATGTGGCTCACCTGCTGCTCGCGGCTGTAGAAGTAATTCCCTTGGTAATGCTCCTGCGGCACCAGGATGCGGAAGTTCTCTCCCAGCCGCGGCTCGCCAATCACCTCCAGCTCCGGCCTCTTGAACTTCAGCCCCACCACATCGCACGTGCGCTCGTTCAGCCGGATCGTCACCGCCGGCGTCTCGACTGTCCGCACCTGTGCGCCCGCCGAACTCACGATTCCAAACGCCACCACCATAACCGTCAGCCAAACCGCTTCCACGCTCCGTCTCAAGCCGCTACCCTCCGCGCCAGCCATCCTATCTTAAATTTCAGGTACCGGTACCTGAAATGTTTGAGATTCAATCTAGATGAAGTTGACGCAAGCGAAGCTCGATCCCCGATGCCTCTTTCTGTCATCCTGAGCGAAGCGAAGGACCTGCTTCTGCCTTTGCCTTTCACTAACTACTAACGACTAACCACCCGCACCCCGCGCTAAACTGGAACAAATGGCTGTCCAGCAACAGAGCTCCCCCCTGAAGTTCGTCATCGCCGGCGCCCTCGTCGTCGGCGTCATCGTCTGGCTCGCCCTCTCCGCCGGCAGCCAGGCCAAGAGCTACTACGTCACCATCGCCGAGCTCCAGAAGATGGGACCCAAGGCCTACCACGAGAACCTGCGCGTCGCCGGCAACGTCCAGCCCGGCAGCATCACCCGCGTCGGCACCAACGCCACCTTCACCCTCGTCGAGCTCGACAAAACCCTCCGCGTCGACTACCACGGCGCCGAGCCCCCACCCGACGAGTTCAAGGACAACGCCCAGGCCCTCGCCGTCGGCACCTATGGCCGCGACGGCGTCTTCCAGGCCACCCAGATCCAGGCCAAGTGTGCCTCCAAGTACGCCCCTGCGAAACCGGGCACCACCACCCCGACCGGCAACACGAATCCGCTCACCACCACGGCCTCCGCCGCCCGCTAACTGGCCGAGAGAGGAGCAGCATGGAAAACCAGGATGCTGGCGCAAAGGATGGCAATGCGGCCGACAACGGCGACGTGTCGAAACCGGCACCACAACCTCCAATCGATGAAAGAGTCCAGAGGATCCTTGATAAAGCTCTGTACGCCGGTGGCCGCCCCGAGGCACAGAAGCTCAGGAACTTTCTGAACGGTACCTGGCTGGGTGAGCCATTGCACGTCGCGCTGACGGACCTACCCATCGGGGCATGGACCGCCGCCATGATCTTCGACCTCCTTGGTCTGATACTTGACCGAAAGGACTTGGCCTCAGCCGCAGATGTCTCCATCGGCATCGGACTCGCGGGAGCTGCAGGCGCGGCCATAACTGGTGCTACAGATTGGTCCGATGTGGATCCTCCAGCCCGCCGTCTCGGATTGGTTCATGGTCTGTTGAACCTTAGCGGAACTGCGATATTCGCGACATCCCTGGTCTTACGAAGGAAGAGGTGCCGTAAAAGCGCCTTCATCGCCAGTGCCCTGGGCTACGGAGTGATGAGTTATGCAGCGCATCTCGGCGGTAAACTGGTCTATGAACACCGCGTAGGCGTCGATCGCACCGATGGCCAGGTCCTCCCGGACAACTTCGTCGACGTCTTGCCCGAAGCTCAATTAGCCGATGACAAACCCACCCGGGCGATGGCTCAGGGTGTACCCATTCTTCTCGTCCGCCGCGCCGGACGTCTCTTTGCCATGGCCGACACATGTTCTCACTTTGGGGGACCGCTTTCCGAGGGTAAGCTCCTGGACAACTGCATCGAGTGTCCCTGGCACGCTTCCCGGTTTGACCTGGAAGACGGCCATGTCGTTGACGGCCCCGCCGTCCACCCACAGCCATGCCTCGAAGTCCGCACACGCGACGGACAGATCGAAGTGCGGAAGGCTTCCATCCCTCAGCGATGACCTGTAGCCCAGGCGTCGCTACATCAGTTCTTGAATGAACGATTGGGCAGCATCGGGCGGCACTCGCGGGTCCTGATTAATCAGAGGCCCCTGGTTCAAAATCGGCTCAGCTGCGTGCAACGAAGGAATGTCGGTGCGCTCGAAGAATTTGCCAATGGGGATTTCGTCACCCCACAGCACAGATTTCTCCATTGCTGCGATCCAGTTTGAGGCGTCGTACGATGAATCGTCCTCGAGCTTTTTCACACGCGGCCTGAACCATGGATACGTGTTGTCGTGGTTATAAGTGACGCAGGGGCTGAAAACGTCCAGCAAGGAGAAGCCCCGGTGCTGAATCCCCAATTTTATGAGCTCAGTAAGATGCTTCTGTTCGCCGCTAAAACCACGAGCGACAAACGTACAGCCCGCAGCGAGAGCCAGGGAAATGGGGTTAATCGGGGGTTCGATGCTGCCGAAGGGCATGCTCTTGGTCTTCATGCCGAGACGGCTGGTGGGCGAAGTCTGGCCGGTGGTAAGACCGTAAATCTGGTTGTCCATAACGATGTAAAGCAGATCAACGTTGCGGCGCATGGTGTGAACGAAGTGATTGCCGCCGATGCCGAAGCCGTCTCCATCCCCGCCGGTCACGATCACAGTCAGCCCATGGTTGGCGAGCTTCACCCCCGTCGCCACCGCCAGGGAGCGGCCGTGGAGCGTGTGCATCCCGTAGGTATTGATGTAGCCGGGAAGGTTAGAGGAACAGCCGATGCCGCTGATGGTAATGACATCGTGCAGAGGAATCTGCAGCTCTACCAGGGCTTTTTGAATAGCCGCGAGGACGCCGTAATCGCCGCAGCCGGGACACCAGTCCGGATCAGCTTTGCCCTTCGTATCGGCGATCGTTACTGTGCGGGGACTCTCTACGAGTGACGCCACGTGCGCTTCCTCCTCAGACCATGATTTCGTGTGTGGGAACGGACAGGTTCGTGTTCCCACCGAGCTGTTCTTTTACGGCCTCGACGATGTGATGAGGCATAAACGGTTCACCATCGTATTTGCGAATGTGACCGTCAGGCACAAAGCTGGTTTCGCTGCGCAGGTAGCGGGCAAACTGTCCGCTGTAGTTGTTCTCGACGATGATCGTGTGGCGAGCGCCTTTCAGGATTTGAAGGATCGCTTCGCCATGCAGCGGCACGAGCCAGCGGATCTGGAGTTGGTTGGCGACGATGCCTTGCTCGCTCAGAAGTTCGCAAGCTTCCTCGATGACGCCCTTGGTCGAACCCCAGCCGATCAGCGTCACATCGGCCTGCGCGGGGCCAGAAAGAGCAGGCGGAGGAACGGCGGAGTCGATCCCGGCCACCTTGCGCATACGCTTTTCCATCATGGCGCGTCGTTTGATCGGATTGGTGAATTCATCGCTGATCAGGACGCCGTCTTCCTGGTGTTCATCGGTGGCCGCCGTGTGGATATGGCCGGGCACACCGGGAATGGCGCGCGGCGAGACTCCGCTATCGGTGATCTTGTATCGCTTGTAATTGCTGTGTGGGGAGGTCTCCGAGTCCGCACCGTTGCCGTTGGCCGCAGTAATAAGCTCGCCCCGATCCATGGCGGGGTGGAAATCCAGTTCTTTCGGATCGACACTAAGCCGGCCCTCCGAGAGCAGCAGGTCGCAGAGAACCAGGCCCGGGCACTGAAAGCGATCGGCAATGTTAAAGATTTCAGGAATCAGTTTGAAACAGTCACCAATGTCCAGCGGAGCCGCGATCACACGGGGGTAATCACCAAAGGCTGCGCCGAGCATCTGCCAGAGATCGCCCTGCTCTGTTTTGGTAGGCACGCCGGTCGACGGGCCGGCTCGCTGGCAATTGATCACTACCACCGGGGTCTCCATCATCGCGGACATGCCGAGGCCTTCGCTCATGAGGGCAAACCCGCCACCGGAGGTTGCGCACATGGCGCGGACCCCAGCGTGTGCGGCCCCGATCGCCATGTTGATGACGCCGATCTCATCCTCGACCTGGCGGACCATGATGCCCGCCTCGCGAGCGTGCGCGGCCATCCAATGAAGGACTCCCGTGGAAGGACTCATGGGGTAAGCGCAATAAAATTTAACTCCGGCTGCGGCGCCCCCCATGGCCATCGCCCCATTGCCGCTCAAGATGGCGTAACGATTCTCGGTTCTGGGAATTGGACTCGAGAAAGCAGTGAAGTGCGCGGCAGCGTAATCGTAGCCGGCCCGTGCCACTGCGACGTTCTCTGACACGACAGCATCGCCTTTTTTCTTGAACTGCTCGCTCAGAACTTCTTCCAGAGAAGAGAAGCCGATTCCCATCATGTTGAGGCCGGCGCCGATCGCAAGGGTATTTTGCGCAACCTTGTTTCGCGTGATGTCGGCCAGCTCAGAAACTGGAAGGGGGCACATCTGTACGCCCTCTGCGGCAACGCCGGGCTTAATGGTATCGGCGTTGTAGATACAGGCAGAGCCGGCCGTAAGCAGGCCGAGGTGCCGATCCATGGTGTCCTGGTTGAGAGGGATGAACAAATCGATACGGTCACCCATATTCGTGACCCTATCGGGACCAGTCCGAACAGTCAGAAAAGTGTGGCCACCACGAATGATGGACTGATATGCGTTGTACGCGTTGAAATGCAGACCGCGGCGACTGAATATCTTGGCGAAAATATCCCCGGGAGTGGCGACTCCCTGCCCGGCTGCTCCTCCGATGCCAATCGCAAAGGTCTGCTTCATTCACACCTTCACTGACTATGAGCCCCAGCCAAAGCAATGGAGAGCCGGCCGGCTCATGCGATTTTGGACCCCGATAGAGCGACTCCTCACTCGAATGATCAGTTCGCCTTTTCGGGTAGCGGGAGTATACACCTAACCTTCCGGAGCCTCGGAAGTTTGGCCATTGGACGAAGCGCAATCGAAGCCAAATCGCCGATGCACTCGTTGAAGCCCCAAAGATAGGTTCTGCGCGAGTGCCCGGCATCCGGAAGTTCCGCCGAGTCGGATCGAGATCCCCCGATCCCGTACACTACTTCACTCACCGGCAGTGGTCTTCCGACAAATCCATGAACCTCAGCCCCTTCCAGAAGTTTCACAAGCTCTGAACGACCACGAATCAACTAGCTACAATCTCCCCGTGAAGCTCTCTGCGCTCGTCCTCGCGGCCTGCCTTTTCTTCCAGACACCCGCTCCGCGCCTCACCTTCGACGTCATCTCCATACACCCGTCAAACCCCAACGCCGTCGGAGGCATGATCAAGCCGATTCCCGGCGATCACGGCTACACAGCCCGGAACTTCCCCGTTCGCCTGATGATCGCGCTGATGTACAAGATCCCTCTCCGGCAGGTCGAAGGCGGTCCCGGCTGGCTGGATACCCAGCGGTTTGACGTAGAAGCCCGCGCCGACAGCCCTCACTCCCTCGACGACCTCCACACCATGTACCAGAACCTTCTCGTCGATCGCTTCGGCCTGCGCTTTCACCACGAGGTCCGCGAGGGCAATATCTACGCCCTCACCATCGACCCCTCCGGCCTCAAGCTCAAGCCCAACACCACTCCGGAGAACGACAAGATCCCCGTCAAGGGCCCCCCGGCGCACATCACCGCAACCCGTATGCCAATGGTCTATATGACCTGGTGGCTCTCACAGATCCTGCAAAACGACGGCCGCCCCGTCGTCGACGAGACCGGCCTCAAGGCCAACTACGACTTCACCCTCAGCTACCGGCCCATCCTCCCACCCGACGCCCCCGCCGACGCTCTGCCACCCGAAGCCCGCGATCTCCCGACGATCTTCGACGCTCTCCGCACCCAGCTAGGCCTGCGCCTCACCCCCACCCGAGGCCCCGTCGACCATCTCGTGATCGACCACATCGAAGAGCCCACCGCCAACTGACCACCAAAAGTGGCTGCCCCAAAATCAGTGCACTTCAAAAACCGCAAAGTACACTTAAAGTCCAGACCTAAAGTCTCTCTTCTGAAGACTTTGCCCAAAAAGTATGGGGGGAGGGGGGACCCCTACTTCGTCAACGCCTTCATGTACAAATATCGGAACTCGACGCCCTGGTAGAAAGCCTCGGTGCGAATCCGTTCGTCCCGTCCATGCGCGCGGTCGTCGTCGAAGTCCACGCCCATCCCGCTGATCCCGTAGCTCGGAATCCCGGCGCCCATCGTGATGATGGAATCACTCGCCCCGGTCGACATCGTCGGGATCACCGGCAGCCCCGGCCACATCTCCTGCGTCACCGTGCGCAGTGGCCCATAGACATCTTCCCTGGCCGGGGGCGGCTCCATGCTCTTCTTCGCCGACCCCAACCCCACCTCCTGCCCGGCGTCGTTGACATAGCTCACCGTCAGCTTGGGATCGGAAAAAATCTGGATCAGCTTCTGCCGAACCTCCTCCTGCGAGTGGCCTGGAAGGATTCTGCAGTTCACATTGGCCTTGGCCATGCCAGGAAGCGCATTGCGCGCATGCCCTGCGTTGACCATCGTCGCTACGCACGTCGTCCGCAGCGTCGAGTTATCGGTCGGATCCTTGGAGAACTCCGCCACCGAAGCCGGATCGGGAGGATTCCGCAGCACACCGCGTATGATCTGCGCGCGCTGCGGGTCAGCGATCTTCTGCTTGGCCTGCAGTTCGGCGCGGGTGACTGCGTTCAGCTCCACCGGAAAGGGCGAGGCCTCGAGCTTGGCCAGCGCGTGCGCCAGCTCATAGATCGCATTGTCCGGCCGCGGCTGCGAGCTGTGCCCTCCGCGATTCGTCGCGGTTACCTCAAAATCCCCATACAGCTTCTCCGTCGCCTCTACGTCGAGTTCCGTGGGCTTGCCAGCACGCAATTCCAGCCCACCGGCATCTGGATTGATGACGAAGTCCGCCTTCATCAGGTCGGGCCGGTGCTCGAGCAGCCAAGCCACACCGTTCGACGATCCGCCCTCCTCATCTGCAGTCAGCGCGATGACGAGATCGCGGTCGGGCACGTAGCCCTCACGCTTCATGCGGATGAAGCTCTCGACGAGAGCGGCGTCCTCCTCTTTAATATCCTGGGTGCCGCGCCCGTAAAAATAGCCACCCTTCTCAACAAACTGATACGGATCGGTGGTCCAGTCAGCTTTGCGCGCTTCAACAACATCGAGATGGCAGATGGTCATGATCGGCTTCAGCTTCGAGCCGGGTTTGCCGCGATAGCGTGCGACAAGGTTCTGCTTGCGATCGTTGGGGCCGGCGAGCACGAGGTCCTGGGCCGGAAAGCCGGCATCGAGCAGGCGCTGGCGCATCTTCTCTGCAGCGGCAGTCACACTTCCGTTCGAATCCTGTGTGTTGGTTTCGATCAGTTGCTTGAAGATGTCGCGAGCCAGGACGCGATCCTGTTCAGGAAGTGCAGGCGCAGTCTGTGCGAGCGCCTGGAAACCGCAGAACAGCAATGCGCCTGCAGCGCTAATCGTGAGCACAGTCGTTCTCGTATCCCGCATCTCGCCTCGCTTGGCCTGTTTTATCGGAATTCTGCTACTGAGTTATGGCTCTATACTCGCATAGCAGCATGCCCGCATCTCAAGACAATCATCCCGCAGTAGAACTCTCCGGTGTTTCGCGATTGTTCGGCAGCTTCGCCGCGCTGCGCAGCGTGTCCATGCGTGTGCACGCGGGCGCCGCGGTTTTGCTGCTGGGGGAGAACGGAGCGGGCAAATCCACGCTGCTGCGGCTGATTGCGGGGCTTATCTCACCGAGCGAAGGAAGGCTGGCAGTGCTGGGCGGAACGGCGCGCAGTGAGCGCGACCGGGTCGCATTCATGAGCCATGCGCCGATGTTGTACGAGGAGCTCACGGGGCTCGAGAATCTGCGCTACTTCGGTTCACTCTACGGAGTGGATAGCGCAAAGGCCGAGCAGGCGCTCCGCGATGTGGGGCTGGAGCCACGGATGTCGAAGCATGTCGGCGAATACTCGCAGGGGATGCGGCAGCGAGCATCACTGGCACGTGTGCTGATGCTGCAGCCCGATCTGCTGCTGCTGGATGAACCGTTCTCCAACATGGACGCGGGTTCGGCGCAGATGATGCTTGCGCGGCTGCAAACATTTCTTGCGCAGCCCGGACGCAACGGCAACCGGCGCACGCTGTTTATCACGACACACCAGGCGGAGCTTGCGCGTCCGCTCGCAACCACGACGCTCGTGCTGCACGCGGGCCAGCTTACGGCGCAGAGCTGACAGCATGAAGACGAACGCAGCACGGCTGCTCGACAAACTCGGCATCGCTTATGAGATTCGGACGTATGAGGTCGATCCAGAGGACCTGACGGCGATCTCAGTTGCACACAAGATCGATATGCCGGTCGAGCAGGTGTTCAAAACGCTGCTGACACACACCTCGGATGGCGAGCACATGTTTGCGGTGATTCCCGGCGGTGATGAGCTCGACCTGAAGAAGCTGGCGGCAGCTGCGGGCGCGCGCAAGGCGGAGCTTGCGGCGCTGAAAGAGGTTGAGCCGCTGACCGGATATGTGCGGGGCGGTGTGACGGTGCTCGCGGCGAAGAAGCCGTTTCGGGCGTTTGCGGACGAAACGATCGAGCTGTTCGATCAGATTTCGATCTCGGCGGGGCAGCGCGGCCAGCAGATCGTGCTCGCGCCGGCGGATTATCTGCGCGCGACAGAAGCAACGCTCGCCGACCTGACGAAGGCTGCGCCTGCGAAAGGGACGCACGGATGAGTTACGCGGGATACGTGCTCACCCATCTGAAGAAGGACCTGCAGCTGGAGTGGCGTGCGCGAGAGCTGATCAACGGCATGCTGTTTTTTGCGCTGCTGGTGGTCGTGGTCTTCTCGCTGGCGTTTGATCCGACGTCGTATCCGACGATCGCGCGCCAGATTAGCGGAGGCCTATTGTGGGTGGGATTGTTGTTTGCATCGATCACCGCACTGAATCAGAGCTGGGCGCGTGAGATGCACAACAATGTGCTCGATGCGCAGCGGATCGCCCCTGCGCCGGCATCGGCGCTGTTCACCGGCAAGGCGGTGGCGAATTTTATCTTCGTCAGCTTTATCGAGCTGGTGCTCGCGCCGGTATTCGCGATCTTCTACGACCTGCACCCTCTGGGAAACGCCTGGCTGCTGCTGCTGATTCTTCCGCTGGGCACGTGGGGGCTGACGGTGAATGGGACGTTTTTCGCGGCGCTGAGTTTGCGCACGCGAAACCGCGAGCTTCTGCTGCCGCTGGTGCTCTGCCCGATTGCGATGCCGGCGTTGCTGGCGATGATCCAGGCCACGACCAATGTACTGACCGCGGACTATCCGCCTTCGCTCTGGATCAAGCTGCTGCTGGGCTATGACGTTGTATTCACAATAGCGAGCGTGCTGCTCTTCGAGACCGTGCTGAACGCGGCCGACTGACCTCAGAGATTCCCTCAGCGGCTAAAGCCCCCTTTTGGATCGAGCTTAATGGCACGGCTAAAGCCGTGCCCTTTCAAAACCGTCAGACCGCAGCGCAGAGCTGCGTCCTTTGACGATAAAATTGAAGAGAAGTGAACAATCGCAGCCAAAGCCAAAGGTTCCCGCTGTGGGCGAGCCTCTATCTCGCGCTCACGTTCGCCGTTCTCGCCATTGGATTCTATGAGGCGATGACGGCGCCTAAAGAGGCGACGATGGGAAACCTCTACCGGGTGTTCTTCTACCATTTCCCGCACACGATCCTGAGTTTCGTGTTCCCCTACCTGAACTGCGCGGCGGCATTCCTCTTTCTCTTCTGGCGACGGAACAATGCGCAGCGCGCGCTGAAGGCGGATGCATTTGCGCTGGCTTCAGCAGAACTGACCGTGCTGTATGCAACGGTGGGACTGGCGACCGGGATGCTGTGGGGACGCGCGGCCTGGGGCATCTGGTGGACCTGGGACGCGCGGCTGACCACGTATCTGCTGCTGTGGCTGCTGTACGTGAGCTATCTGCTGCTGCGGCGGCTGACGAGCGGCGATCAGAAGGCGGTGCTGTCAGCAGTGCTCGCCATCTTCGCCGCCATCGATGTGCCAATTTGCTTCATGTCGATCCGGTGGTGGAGGACGCAGCATCCAGCGCCGGTGTTTGGCGGCGGTGCGGACTCGGGCATCGATCCGCACATGCTGCCAGCCGTGTTCTGGAATCTGGCAGCGTGGGCGATGTGGGGGACATTTGCGCTGGGGCTGCGGTATGCGATCGAGCGGCGGCGGCAGCGTGAGCCGGGAGAAGCCACAGCGGTTGTAGCGAGCGGTGTGCCACAGCCGATTCTGGAGGTTCGATGATTCCCTTCTCTACGCTCTCAGAGCGGCACCTGGTATACGCGTACTGTGCGGTATGGATTTTGCAGTTCGGCTACGGCGCGTGGCTGGCCGTGCAGTGGCGCCGGAGCGGAAGGAAAGCTGGCAGCAAAAAAACAACGGAGCAAAGCGGCTAGCTTTGATCCGTTGGTCCGAGGAGTAGCTTACGACGGGCTGCTCAGCGTGGCTGCCTCGTCCCTCTCGTGAACCCGCGGTTTCGAAATTGGTTGCGCAAAAATTTCTTCCACGTTGCGGTGGCGCGACGTGCCCCATAGACTCGGGAGACGTGTTCCTGTTACGCCCACATTCATGTCCTCGATTTTTTTGCGCCGCGGCGGCTGTTCTTGCGAGCGCGAGCGTGTTGCTGATGGGCTGCGGGCATCAGGGATTCCCTGAGTATCCGGCGAACTATCACGAGTTTGCGTACGTGAGTGGCGGTGGCTCGAACACAGTGACCGTCCTGGACCTGGTGAATGTGCGGCCCGATCGCGTGCTGCAGGTGGGGCGGAACCCGACGGGAATGGCGGTGAACCCGGTGCGCAATGAAGTTTATGCGGTCAACACGGGTTCCAATTCTGTCACGGTGATTGATGCAGCAACAAACAAGGTCGTGGCAACGATTGGCGTGCGTCAGCGGCCGTACTTCATTGCGGTGTCGCCTGACGGCAAGCGCGCCTATGTGCCGAACTCGGGGTCGAACACGGTGAGCGTGATTGATCTGGAGGCGCGGCGGCAGATTGCGGTGGCTGCGACCGGCGAAGGGCCGGGCGTGACGCGGGTGTCGCCGGATAATCGCACACTGGTGGTGTCGAATGAGCAGGCGGGAAGCGTGTCGGTGTACTCGATCAATGGATCGGGTGCGCCGCTGACGCTGCGTAATGCGTTCGCGGGCTGCCCGGGTGCGACGGATATCGCGATTCTGCCTGATTCGACGAAGGCGTTTGTGGCGTGTTCGGGCGGGCACCAGGTAATGGTTGTGTGGCTGGCCGCGGCACCGGATTCGTGGCGCGGGAAGCAGGATCCTGCGCTGCAGCATGACCAGATGCTGACACTGCTGGACGTGGGCAAGACGCCGACTCACGTGGCAATGATGCCGAACGGGTACGAGGTGTTCACGACGAACTTCGATTCGGATTCGATTACAGAGATCACGACGTGGACCAATGAGGTGCTGGGGACGTATGTAATCGGGGCGAAACCTTCGCGCGGGGTTTTCAGCCGTGACAGTTCGATCCTTGCCGTGACGAACTTCGGCGCGGATTCGGTCAGTTTGTATTCGATTGATGACGGGCGGATTGTGGCGTCCGCCCATACGGGATCGCGGCCGGATGCGCTGGCGTTTTCGGCGGATGAACACCTGCTGCTGGCCGTGGATGCGGGCTCGTCAGACGTGGCGGTGATTCGGATGCAGAGCAAGGATGGGCCGTCGCTGGTGACGATGCTGCCGGCGGGAGATCATCCGAACGACATTGTGGTGAAGGCGTTCAGGACGCGGCCGAAGCTGCGGCATTAAGTCGATTCAAACTTCTGCTTGTTCTGCTTTAGCTCGGCTTCGCGGGTCTCGCGGAGGGCTTGGCGCGTAGCGGACACGTATGCGCCGCCGAGCAGCAGAAGGCCGGAGATGAAGGCCCAGGTGATGAGGCCGACGGAGACTTCGAATGGGCCGTAGACGGCGCGGAAGTCGAGGTGCGGAAGCACGAGGATGTAGACGTACTTCGCCGCGGTCCAGAGGATGCCCATGACGATGGCGGTCGGAAGAACGGCGCGGGCGGGGACCTTGCGGGCGGGCAGTGTCCAGTAGATGAGGAAGAAGAGAGCGATGCTTGCGATCAGCGCGACGATCTGCAGGAATGTTTTGCCGATGAATGCGAAGATTACGTTTTGCGTATGGCCGAAGAAGACCCACTCCAGCACTGTGCGCTGCGCTGCGGTGAGTGCGACGGAGGCCATGGCGAGCAGAGCCACACCGATGGCGAGTGCGATGGAGACGATCTGATTCTGCAGGTAAGAGCGGTTCTTTTTGACTCCCCAGACGCTGTTCAGCGCGACTTCGAGTGGGAGGAAGACGCCGGTCGCGGTGATGAGCAGCATGACGATGGAGACGATCTTGGTCTTCGCGTGGGAGAAGGCCAGCACGCGCATGTTGCGCATCACGAAGTCCTGGTGGTTGGGCAGGAAGTTGGACATCATTTCGCCGACGACGTCTGCCATGCGTGCCGAGTGGAAGACGCGCTGTGAGAGTGTGAGCAGAAGAACGATGAAGGGAAAGAGCGACAGGATCGCCTGTGCGGCGACTGAGAAGGCGTAGGTGTGGACCTCGGTCTTGAGCAGATAACGGCCGAGTGCTTTGAGCTGAGCTTTGAGTTGGTCCGGGGTGGCGCTGACGGGGACGGCAGGCGCGGCTTCCAGTCTGGTCGAGAGGGACTCCTCGCCGGCCTTCTTCGATTCAGGCGGGGATTTGGCTTCGATTTTGCGGCCGCTGCGATCAGGCTTTGCGGCAGTCTCCTGCGGGCGAGTCATTCGTTCAGTTTATCGAGCGCCCATTGTGCGGCGCCGGCGAGCGCAGGGTCATCGCCTTCGGCCCACTCGCGCAGCTTCGGGATGTAGCGCGAGTCGCCGCTGTTGCCCATGGCGATCGCGACGTTGCGCTGCAGGCGCTTGCGGCCGGTGCGTTCGAGCGGCGAGCCGCGAAAGGTGAGATTGAAGGTACGCCCGTCCATTGAGGCGAGCCATTCGAGCGAAGGATTGATGAGCTCGGGTCGTGCAGGCAGCGAGTCGGATGCTGCAACGGGAGCGCGGCGGTTCCAGGGGCAGACGTCCTGGCAGATGTCGCAGCCGAAGACGTTGCGCCCCATCAGCGGAAGCAGCGATTCGTCGATAGTTCCCTTCTTCTCGATGGTGAGATAGGAGATGCAGAGGGAGGCGTCCATCTGGCGCGGCGCGGTGAGGGCGTTGGTAGGGCAGGCCTCGAGGCAGCGGGTGCAGGTACCGCACCGGTCTGCGGCGGGCAGTGCCCAGGCTTCTGGGGCGAGCTCGAGCGAGGTGATGATGACGCCCAGCAGAAGCCACGAGCCGAGGTTCTGGTCGAGGACGCAGGCGTTCTTGCCAATCCAGCCGATGCCCGCGCGCTGCGCGTATTCGCGCTCTACGACGGGGCCAGTGTCGACATAGCAGCGCGTCTGGATCTCCGGGCCGAAGCGCTCGTGAAGGTTTTGGTCGACGGTTCGGAGCTTTGCAAGCAGAAGATCGTGGTAGTCGGCGCCTGGATAGGTGTCGCGAGCGCGGCCGTGCCTTCCTACATTGCGTGTCCAGGCATAGCGTGCGATCCAACCGGCGTCGGGAGGTGCGGGGTCGGTGGAGCGCGGGGCATCGGGGTTGTAGTTGATGGCGCCGACGATGACCGAGCACGCCCACGGAAAGGACCGTCGCAGGTCGCCGCGAACAAGCTCGCCGGTGTTGTCCGTGCGCTTGAGCCACTCCATTTCACCGGCGCGACCGGAGGCGACCCAGGCGGCGAAGCGGTCGCTGGACTGTGCGTTGGCCGACGTTCCGGCCTCCGGTACGGCTGCAATGCCGGTGAGATCAAAGCCTGTTTCCCGGACCCGCTGCTCGATCCATTCGCGGTCTGAATTGCGGAGTTTCATGTATCGCGAGGCGCGCCGGGTCGGTCAACCAAACCGCTGAGTGCACGGAGGTACCGAGCGCGGGGCCTATGATTAGGGTATCCTGCCCTTTTGAATTGCTGAGTTCGCCCGTCTTTCAGGCCCTTCGAGGTATTCCGTGCGGCTGTGTCCCGGTTGTGGTCATCAAGAGTTTCGACGCCTGCCGCGCGAGGGCGTGTTTGAGCGGTCCATCCTGCCATTGCTTGGGCTGTTTCCGTGGGAGTGTCGCGTGTGCCAACGCAAGGTTTACATGCGTCTGCGCGGAGAAAAGCGGATTGCGCATCCTCCTGCAAGATAGTTCGCAATAAAGTTCGAGGGCTTGAACAAAGTTGGCTCGCGGCGGAAGCAAACGAGCGGCGGAATCCTTCGATCTCAATCATTTCAGCAATTTGGGCCGAACGACGCTGACACGATTTTGCTCATGCTGTAGACTAAATCCGCCTTTTAGACCAATTGCACGAATGTGCTGGAATCAGGCGGTAAGTTTGCCCATTACGCGACAGTATCTTCCTTCGGATCGCCAGAGTGCCTCGAACCGCACTCCCCGCCAGATCAACCGTAATCTGATTTTGAATCTGGTCCGGAAGCAGCAGCCGATCTCGCGAGCCGATCTCGCACGAGTCTCGGGATTGCAGCGCAGTACTGTTTCACTGATTATCGAAGAGCTCATCGCTGATCGGCTGGTAGTGGAGGGGCCGACCGGTAGACTGCCGCGCGGACGGCGGCCGACCTTTCTGCAATTGAATTCGCAGCGCGCGGTGCTGGCGCTGGATATTCACCCGGAGCAGATCACGCTGGCGATCTCAGATCTCGGCGGCAAGATCCTCGCGCAGAAGCTGGTCGACATTCCGGAGAACCAGCGGTCGGTAGCAGCGATCGTTTCGGCGATCAAGAAGATGATTGTGGAGCACAAGCAGAAGGCCTTTGATGGAATCGGCGTGTGCCTGCCCGGCCGTACGGATCCCACGCACGAGGACCCGATCTTCGCGCCGAACCTTCACTTCCCTTTCCGGGATATCCGCAAGCGCATCGCGAAAGCAACTGGCCTGCGCGTGGAGATGGATAACGTCGCGAATGCATGCGCGCTCGCCGAGGTGTGGTTCGGCGAGAGCGATGGAGCGCACGATCTTGTCGTCGTCAACGTCTCGGAGGGCATCGGAACAGGGATTCTTGCGAACGGGCGGCTGATTCGCGGAGACAAAGGAATGGCCGGCGAATTCGGCCACGTGCAGCTTGATCCGGATGGGCCGCCATGCGGCTGCGGCAACAACGGCTGCTGGGAGACGCTCGCGTCGAACCGTGCGGCGGTACGTCACTTTACGGAGTCCGGTGGAGCTGCAGGGACAACGTTTAGCACGCTGCTGTCCCTGGCTCATACCGGCGACGCGACCGCGATTGCGGCGCTGGAGAGGATGTCAACGAACCTGGGCCGCGGATTGCGGATGATTGCAACGGCGCTCGCTCCGAAGGAGATCGTGATTGTCGGTGATTTCACCTCGGCGTGGTATCGCTTTGGCCCGACGATTGAGGCCGAGATGCGGCGGCATGCGCTGAGCTCTGCCGCAGTGCTGCGGCCTGCATATGACGGCGGTTCCGCGCGGCTGCGGAGCGCCGTGGCGCTCGTGCTGAATTCGGGAACCTTGCAGTAGGAGCAGCGTTATGCGGGTTCCCGGACCCAAAGCACCGGCTGACGAATCGGAAAGTTGCGAATAATCTCCGGTACGGTGGGATCAGGATTGAGCGTCTTCCAGAGAGCGATATACGCGTTGTCCTTGTAGGCGAGGCCGCCGAAGAGAAGGCTGGGTTGCCGTACGGGCAGATCGTCGAAGTATTCGACATCATGCGGGAACGGCCACTTCGACTTGTCCTTAATGAACTGAAACATGAAGTCGATGGTCTTGCGGATGCCGCGGCCGTCGGGCGTGGTGAATGTCCAGAGGTTATCGCGGGGGATGCTGGCGATCTGGCAGATCGTGGAGAGCGCGTCCATGTCGAAGAGCGAGTAACTATACGGTTTCGTGCGCGCGAGCTCGAGCGGAAGGCGGCCGTCGGGCGCGATCTGGTCCGGGACGAGCTTGGTGCGGAAGAGATCGCGGCACTCCGCGACCTTGGAGTCGTCGTGCGTGAAGCGCGCAAACTCCGCAACCTGCGCGACCCAGCAGGTGCCGTGGTTGTTCTTCGCAGCCTTCTCCTCGAGACCGTTCTTTGAGGTGGTCATCCAGGTGGTGTAGTCGGTGAACCAGCGGCGGATGGCGTCTATTTCGTCGGGCTTGAGTGCGCCGGAGTGCTCGAGCCACGAGACGGAGCGGGCGACCTCGACGAGATGAAGGGTGTCGATGATGCCGGTGCCGCGGCCAGGAGTAATGCCGTGAATGGCCTGCGCATATTGCAGGTTCGGGTTCATGCGTGTGTTCGGGTCCACGAACCAGGCGCGGAGATGGTCAGCGGCCTTTGCGGCGTACGGGAGTCTTCTTCGTAATCACCCATGCGGCCGTGAGCGCCGGGACCTGCAGACTGAGGCGAATGAGAAGCTCGCGATGATCGTTGAAGTTTGCCGGGTTGGACATGCCGTCGCGGCGTATGTATGGGCCGTTCGGGTTCCTGGGGTCGGGCCACCAGTAATCGCCCTCGGAGAAGTAATCGTGCGGCCCTCCTTCGCTGCGGGTGGCTCGTACGCTGGTGATGGTCTTTGGCTGCTCGTTGAGATACCGGTCTGCGGCGCTGACGATTCGACTGCGGTCGATCTTCGCGACGTCGACGGTCGTGAAATGGCTGTCAGGCTGCCCAGACGATTGAAGACTCCACACGGCGGCGGCCGAGGCTGCTAAAAACTCTCTTCGATTCATCGCTCGCAGTCTATCGCAGGGCCGGCTCCTGAAGCCTCACGACTCCCGGTCTATGGACCAACGTACCCGCCGAACCGGGTTGCCGTGCGTCAAAATGGGATACGAATGCAGATTGTCCTTGCCAGCAGGCTAATCGATTTAGTAAAGGAATCTGTGCACGCGATCAGCCTGGTTTGTGAACCCAGGAGAATATGCTCCGATTCGAGGTGAATCTTTGAAGAACTCATTTTCCAGGCGCACCTTTGCGCGTCTCGTTGCCGCTGTTGCAGGTTCAGCATCGGCCTCGCCGCTCATGGGTGAAGCGAGGCCTGCGCCGGTTCCGGCGCGCATGCCCTTTCCACACGGGTTCCTCTGGGGGTCAGCTACGGCTTCGTATCAGGTTGAGGGTGCCGTTCACGAGGACGGCCGCGGACCAACGATCTGGGATACGTTCAGCCATCTGGCCGGCGCCGTGGCCAGCGGCGATACGGGCGATGTCTCGACGGATTACTACCACCGCTACAAGCAGGACATCGCGCTGATGAAGGAACTTGGTGTGCGCAGTTACCGGTTTTCCGTTGCGTGGTCGCGCATCTTCCCGACCGGCAGCGGAGCGGCGAATCCAAAGGGGCTGGACTTCTATCACCGTGTCGTCGACGAGTTGCTCGCGAACGGAATTGAACCGTTCTGCACGCTGTATCACTGGGACCTGCCGCAGGCGCTGCAGGACAAGGGCGGGTGGGAGAACCGGGACACAGCGCAGGCCTTTGCGGATTACGCCGGCTACGTCACGGGCAAGCTCTCCGACCGCGTTCGTCGGTTTATGACGATGAATGAGATTCGCTCGTTCGTCGAGCTTGGATATCAGCAGGGCACGCATGCTCCGGGGCTGAAGCTGAGCGCGGCGCGAGTCGCCCAGCTGAACCACTACGCCGTCCTCGCACATGGGATGGCGGTGCAGGGGATTCGTGCGGCTGCGCGGCCGGGAACGCAGGTCGGCATCGCGGATAACGTGCAGGCGACCACGCCTTTGATCGAAACGGCGCCTCACATTCAGGCCGCGACGCGCGCGATGCGCGAGCAGAACGCCCAGTACCTGACCGTCATTCGCGAGGGAAAATACACCGATGCATATCTGCGCCGGCTTGGCCCCGACGCGCCGCAGTTCACTGCGGAGGAGATGAAGATCATCTCGTCGCCTTTGGACTTTATTGGCCTGAATATTTATCAGCCGACGTACGTTCGCGCTGATGACTCCGAGCTTGGCTATGCGGTTGTCACGCCGCCGGCATCGTTCCCGCACATGTACAGCTCGTGGCTGTACGTGGGGCCTGAGTCGATCTACTGGGCTACGCGCCTGGTGAACCAGCTCTGGAATCCGGGCGAGCTTTACATCACGGAGAACGGCGCGTCTTCGTCTGATGTGCCGCAGAGTGACGGCACTATCGTCGACTCGGATCGCATCATGTATCTGCGCAATTATCTTGGGCAGCTCCATCGTGCGATAGCTGAGGGAGTGCCGGTGAAAGGCTATTTCGTGTGGAGTCTGCTGGACAATTTCGAATGGGCGGACGGGTACGGAAAGCGCTTTGGGATCGTCTACGTGGATTACGCCACGCAAAAACGAACGCCAAAGATGAGCGCTATGTTCTATCGTGAGGTCATCGCTCGGGGCGGCGTGGCCTAACGTCGGAGGGATTGTTGCGCTTCCTGGGCGCAGTTGTAGCAGCGACTGCCGTGGTGGACTCGCGCTGCATCAACTCGGGCTCGAACATGATCGTGTCCGGGAACGTTTCGCTTGGATTCTGGATGCGCTTCAGCAGTTGCTGTGCAGCCATCTCGCCCATGCGGCGCAGCGGCTGACGAATGGTCGTAAGGCTGGGCGTGTGATAGGCCGCGCTGGCGATGTCATCGAATCCAACCACGGAGATATCCTCCGGGCAGCGAAGGCCGGCATCTTTGATCGCGCGAATGGCGCCGATTGCAGCGATATCGTTGAAACAGAAGATAGCCGTAAAGTGGTGGCCCGATGCCAGCAGATCCTTGACCACGGGATAGCCAAGTTCCGGCGACCAGGAATTGTTGCGTATGTGCACGCAAAGCTCTGAACGCATGCGAATGCCGATGCGCTCGGCGATCTGGCGGATGCTCTGCCAGCGTGATTCGGAGTCGAGCGCATGCGGCTGGCCCTTCATAAAGGCGATATCGCGATGACCGAGATCGTAGAGGTGCTGGAGGGCCAACGATGCTGAGTGATCATGATCCAGCATTACGTTGGTTACGCCACGCATCCGCTTATGTCCTGAGATGGAGACGACCGGCACATCGACAGACTTGGTCAGCATGGTGTTGACGAGAATGAACCCGTCCACGGCACGCTCGGTCAGCACGCGGGGATAGCTCTCAAGCAAATCCGGACGACCCTGGTGGCTCACGACGAAGTGCAGATACCCGGCCTGCAGCAGGTGCTCTTCGACGCCATTCATCACCATGGTGAAATAACCCTCGCTGAATTCCGGAACGATGACGCCGATCGTGAACGTCTGCCGGGTACGCAAAGAGCGGGCGAGGAAGTTCGGACGGTAGTTCAGCTTCTGCGCTGCGGCGAGCACGCGTTCGCGTGTCTTTGGCGCAATGGTCTTTGCCCCTGGCGCGTTGTTCACGACGAGCGACACGGTGGCAGGCGAGAGCCCAAGATGCTCTGCAAGTCCCTTCAGACTTATGGGGCGATCTTCAGCGACTCCGTTGGAATTGCGGCTCATGAGGTGGGAATAGTTTTATCACCATCCTGCGGGTTTGGCTTGCGCTAAGCCATTCGAACTTGCGACCTCCTGCGTATAGTACGGATATGAAGACGCGACCTCTCGAGAGCACTGTCAGGTGCCGCGGCCGGAGGGATGAGCGCCACTGATGTCCACCTCGTTTCGTGTGTCTTTAGGGATCGCAATCCTTCCCGCATACTTCGCAACCACAATCTTCATTGGCTGGCTCACGCGCCGACGCAGCGGCAGCGCGAACTCGTTTCTCAACGCGAGCCGATCTCTCCCGCTTCCTCTAGTTACGGTGGCTTTTCTCGCAGCCAATTGCGGAGCGCTCGAGGTCGTGGGAATGAGCGCGATGGCCGCGCAGTACGGAGCGGAGGCCTTCCACTTCTATTGCATCGGCGCAATTCCGGCGATGATCTTCCTCGCCATCTGGATGATGCCTGTCTATCGACGCAGCGGAATCCGAAGCGTTCCAGAATATCTTGAATACCGTTACGGCGCTGGCATTCGTCTCGTAAACGCCTGTGTTCTGGCAGTGACCACGCTGCTCTTCGCAGGAATCAGCCTTTATGCCATCGCGCAGGTGCTTCAGGTGGTCGCAGGAATCGGCTTTGCTGCAAGTGCTTTCGTGACCGCCAGCGTGGTACTTGTGTATGTCTTGCTCGGCGGCGTTCGCGCGACGATCTACAACCAGTTCCTTCAGCTCGCAGTAATGATTGCGGGCCTGCTTCCGCTGACAATTCACTGCTGGAAATACGGCACCATCATTTCCGAGGAGCCTCGCGACCATCTGTGGCGCGGGCTGCCGCTGGTTTCGCACACCACGCCAATGGATGCGCTCGGGATTGTCGTTGGCCTTGGATTCGTGCTCAGTTTCGGCTACTGGTGTACCGATTTCGTGCTGATGCAGCGCGCTTTCGCCGCGCGCACGGATGACGCGGCGCGGCAGGTTCCGCTATGGGCAGGCTTCGGAAAACTTGGCTTTTCGATGCTCGTCGTCGTGCCTGGTTTGGCCGCGCACCGGCTACTCCCCGCCCTGGGACATTCGGAGCGCTTTGATCAGGCGCTTCCGGCCTTGATGAAACAGTCGTACGGTCCAGCCCTGCTTGGGCTCGGCCTGACTGCAATCGCGGCGAGCCTGATGTCCGCATTGGCCGCGAACGTCTCCGCGTTCGCAGCTCTGTGGACTGAGGACATCTATCACGCGCACCTGGTCACTCGAAAGCCTGACCATCACTACCTGATCATGGGACGTGCGGCAACAATCGCCGCAGTTCTGGTCAGTCTGCTCACGTCGTACATCAACTTTTTGTTTTCCGACCTGATGGAGCACGTGCAGATGATCTTCTCTGTCTTTGGCGCGCCATTCTTTGCGATCTTCCTGCTTGGAATGATCACGCGCCGAGTTAATGAACGCGGCGCCATTATCGGGTTCCTGAGCGGCACGGCCGTGGCGATCCTGCATCTCGCCGCATTCAGCCTCGGCTGGCTACATTACGGCAGCGTTATGAGTGCAAACTTCTACGTGGCGATGTATGCCTTTGGCACCTCGGCGTTCGTGGCGTGGATCACAGGTACGGGGAGGTCCACGGCTACTGGTGTCAATGGGGGTCCAGTGCAAATGAGTTTCTCGTTTCGAGCCACACCTCGATTGCTGTGGGTGCTTTCAATCCTTCTAATATCTGCTTGCGTGGGGTTGAACATAGTTTGGCGATAATTGAAACCAAGAAGCGTCTGATCGCGTGAGCGATAGAGTGATAGAGAGCAATGGAAAGCGAATCAATGAAACCTTCTGAAACAAGCTCCGCGGCGCACCAGTCGGATTTTTTCGCGCCTGCCCGTGTGAACCTCATCGGAGAACACACCGACTACACCGGCGGTCTGGTCATGCCGATGGCAATTCCGTTCACAACGGTGGCGCATTTGCACGCCGCTACGGACGGTCAATATACGTTTTCGAGCGACCTCTTTCCAAGTGTCCGCTCGATTTCACCGGACAGCCCTGCTCCTCGCACGGGAGAGTGGAGTGACTATCCCGCCGGTGTTCTGTACGAACTCGAGCGCCGTGGCATTCAGATTCCACCGTTCGAGCTGCACTTGGGCGGGAATGTGCCGCTTGGCGCAGGGCTATCCTCTTCCGCGTCGACCGAGGTTGTAACTGCGATCGCGCTCCTCGCGCATGCTAAGGCGAGCCTTACGGCCGAGGCGATCGCCCTGCTCTGCCAGAGCGCAGAAAATAACTATGTTGGCTCGCCCTGCGGCATCATGGATCAGTTTGTCGTCACAGCCGCAGCGAAAGATCATGCGCTGCTGCTGAACACACGCGACCTCAGCTTCGAGCTCTTGCCGATGAATCAAAGGGGCCTCGCGAACTGCAGAATCGTCGTTGCAAACTCCGGCGTGAAGCACTCCATCGCAGGCGGAGACTATGGCATTCGGCGCCGGGAGGTCGAGGCTGGCCAGGCAAAGCTCCGCGAACGATTTCCTGATCTCCGCGATCTCGGAGACGCGACATTGGCGCAACTCGCCGCCTGCGAGCACGAGCTTTCGTCAGAGAGCCTGAAACGCTGCCGTCACATCATCAGCGAAAACAAGCGCGTGCGCGAAGCTCGTGAGGCCATGCTCGCTGGCGATCCGGTGCGGCTTGGCTCGGTGATGACAGCTGCGCACGCGAGTGAACGCGACGACTTCGAGTGCAGCATCGAAGAGATCGATTTTCTCGTAGACACCGCTGTTGAGCTTCGCGGATGTTTCGGTGCACGGCTCACTGGCGGCGGCTTCGGCGGATCCACCGTGAATCTCGTCAGCACTGAAGATGTGACAGATTTCATCGCGGGGCTTCGCTCTGCTTATCGCGACAGGTTTTCGCTGGATCTGGAAACGTACGTTTGCGAAGCCGTAGACGGTGCGCTGGCACGGAACGCTGCGCAACTTAATACATCGAAGGAGGCACGCTGATGCTCCAGGTGTTTAGAGAATCCCCACACCGGCGCTGGGATCCGCTGCGGCGCGAGTGGGTTGTTGTATCGCCGCATCGGACGCAGCGTCCATGGCAAGGCCAAACCGAAGAGACTGCCACCGCAACTGCCAAGCAGTATGACCCGGAGTGCTATCTGTGCCCCGGAAATATGCGCGCCGGCGGGCATCGCACACCGGTCTACACCGCGACCTACGTCTTTGACAACGACTTCGCGGCGCTGAAGAGCGATGTTCCTCCAGCAGAGTTTGATCTCAATGATGCAGGCCTTCTACGTGCCACAACCGAGCGCGGCGTCTGCCGTGTTCTATGCTTCGATCCGCGGCATGACCTCACGCTTGCGACGATGGATGTCAGTGCCATCCGTCGAGTTGTCGACGTTTGGGCCGAGCAGGAGAGCGAGCTCTCCGGGCGCGACGACATCGGCTACGTGCAGATCTTCGAGAATCGCGGCGCCCTGATGGGCGCCAGCAATCCGCATCCCCATGGACAGATCTGGGCGACCGAACACATCCCGAACGAACCGACCGCCGAGCTCGCTTCGCAGTCGGAGTACCTGACGAAACACGGGCGCCTGCTCCTGAAGGACTACCTCGAACTGGAGTTGAAACAGCGCGAGCGCATCGTTGCGGAGAACGAGTGGTGGGTTGCGCTCGTGCCCTTCTGGGCGGTGTGGCCGTTCGAAACGCTGGTGCTGCCGCGCGTTCATGTCCGGAACATCAACGGACTGGACGACAAGGGACGCGATGGCCTGGCGTCGATCCTGAAAACGATCACCGCCGGCTATAACCGCGTGTTCAATGCGCCGTTCCCCTATTCCATGGGATTCCACGCGGCTCCCTGCGATGGAAACGAGCACAATGAGTGGCAGCTCCACGCGCATTTCTATCCGCCGCTGCTACGGTCGGCCACAATCAGGAAGTTCATGGTTGGGTTTGAGCTGCTAGGTTCTCCGCAGCGCGACATTACACCAGAATCCGCCGCCGAGACGCTTCGCCGAGTCATGTCCCCCTAGCGGAACTCCGCTCCGGAAGGAGGCGACCATGAATGCCACAAGCATGCGCGCCGCAGTGCTACGGCATGCGGCGTCCGTCCACGACCGACCCCTCGCGATTGAGACGGTACCGGTCCCACAGCCGAGCGAACGCTCTGCGCTGCTGAAGCTACTCGCTTGCGGCGTCTGCAGGACCGATCTGCATATCGTCGAAGGCGAGCTTCCACCGAAGCTGGACGCGCTTATTCCCGGCCATCAGATTGTTGCGGAGGTCGTCACCTCGCCGGATCCCGCGTTCGCTCCTGGCCAGCGCGTCGGCGTCTCATGGATCGGCGGAACCGACGGCACCTGCCGCTTCTGTCACTCTGATCGCGAAAACCTCTGCGACAACCCTACGTATACGGGCTACTCGCATAACGGCGGCTATGCCGAGTTCGCCACAGCCCGCACCGACTTTCTCCTTCCGCTGCCCGACAAGCTCTCGGACGCCGATGCTGCACCGCTGCTGTGTGCCGGAATCATTGGCTTTCGAAGCGTGCGCGTTGCCGGTGTTCAGCCCGGCATGCGGGTTGGCCTGTTTGGTTTCGGCTCTTCCGCACAGATTCTCATGAGAGTGCTCAACGCATGGAAGTGTGAGATCTATATCTCCACGCGCGACAAGCGGCATCAGGCCATAGCGAGTGACCTCGGCGCCAAGTGGGTGGGCGATGCACTCGCCGCTCCACCGCAAAAGCTCGATGCCGCGATCACCTTCGCCCCGGCGGGCGACGTGGTGCTCGCCGCGCTTCGTTCGCTGGATAAAGGAAGCATCCTCGCCATCAATGCCATTCATCTGGACAGAATGCCGCAATTTGACTATGACACCCTGCTTTGGGGTGAACGGCAGATTCGCAGTGTGACCAACATGACGCGACAGGATGCCAGAGACTTCCTGAAGCTGGCAGCGGAGATCTCAATCTCGCCGCGCGTGCAGACGTTCCCTCTGGGGCAGGCCAACGAAGCGCTTCTTGCGCTCAAGGCGGACGAGATATCCAGTTCGGCCGTGATCGTTCCGTGAGCGAGTGAATTGGGACGTGCCCGTTTGGTAACCGGTCCTTGATGTCCCCTGACCTATCGGCTTCGGAGCGCCTTAGTCCCGTTGCCGAGTTAGCGAAGTGACCGGTATATTCATTAGCAGTCTTTTTTCAATGATGTAACACTATTGCCGACAATGCTGCCGGCTGGTCGCTGGCGACGAAAGGCTGCCTTTGGACATTCGTGAGATTGCACGCAGGGCCAAAGTTTCCCACTCGACGGTTTCCCGGGTTATCAATAACGTGCCGACTGTCGATGCCAAACTGGCTAAGCGGGTTCAGGCGGTTATCGAAGAAGTCGGCTACCGGCCAAATTACCAGGCACGAGCACTTGCTCGAGGGCGCAGCCACACCGTCGGCCTCATCGTTTCGGAGATCAGCGGCGGCAATCCGTTCTTCGCCGAGATCATCCTCTACTTCGAGCGCTGTGCCGTAGAGAATGGCTTCGAAGTGCTCATCAGCTTTGCCGATACAGAAACCGATCCCAATCACATTGCGGTCTGCGCGGACCGGATGAAGGAACGCCGCGTGGAAGGCATTGCTGTCCTGACATTCGGCATGGAGCAGAGCCTGCATGGAGATGCTGGAAAGCTGCCGATGGTCTATGCGGGTGCCGATCGGCAGTTGGAGGGTATCAGGAACATCCGAGTGAATTATCAAAGCGGGTTTCGGGACGCCGTAAAGCATTTGGCTGAGTTTGGGCACAAGCGGATTGGCTACCTCAGCGGCAACCTGGATTGGAGCAGCATGCGGATGCGCTATGAGGCTCTTCGCAAGGCAATGCGCTCCGCGGGCCTGCAGCTCCAGAAAGATCTTGTCATCGAGTGCAACCACACCTTGGAAGGTGGGGCAGAGGGGATCGCCAAGCTGTTGTCATTACCAAAACCGCCGACCGCTGTAATGTGTTGCAACGACATGGCGGCGATCGGCGCACTCAAAACAATGAGCGCGCGGTCTCTCGTAGCGGGCCGCGACGTCTCGTTGATCGGCTTTGACGACCTTACACTCTGCAGCTTTACACAGCCTTCCCTGACGACGATTCGCTTCTCGCCCAGCGAACTTGCCAGCCTTGCGTTCCGCGCGCTTCTCGAAGACATCCGGCAAGACAAGGTGCGCCATGAGTACGAGTACAAGACAAGATTCGTGCTCCGTGATTCTACCGGCGCACCCCGCGCACAACTCGCCAGGTAAGCCAATGCACGCGGAGGATCAGCCTTTCAGTAAGCGCGCACCTTCACCTTCAGCAGGCTGCCGTGCGGTTTCAGTGTGACTCCGAAGGCCGTCTCATCGCCGTTGAGCAGCCGTTCCGTATGCCAGACGCCGGCTTCGAAGTGACCCTCCTCGACGGTGACGAGCATCGCGTGTGTTAGTGCTGATCCTAGCTTCGGCGCGAAGATGAGATTCGCGTTCATGCCGCCGACGAGGAACTCGTCCGGGCTGATCTGACCCACGAGCACTCGGCCGTTCCGCTGAGGATTTCCGCGGCCGCGCGGGCCTCCGTAGCCGTTCAGTACTGGGCCGAAGCGTACCGCAACATCGAACTGATCGAAGCTCAGCCCCGGATTGGCAAGACCCTCCTCTTCAACGGCAACTTTCAGGTGGCCTGCATCGCTGAGTGAGCGAAATGCCTCCGAAGCCGGGCCGAACAGTGCGAAGTTCATCGCGACTTCGCTGCCCCATCCTTTGAAGGATTCCGGATTCTGCGCAGACATATGCCCGTCAACGCCGAAGATCGAGATACCTATCGCATTCTGCGATGCAAAGGTCAGGAACATGTTCTTTGCGTGTGCGATAGAACCGCCGGTCTCCGGTACATAGAGAGGATTGTCCGGACGGCTATAGAGGGTGAGCAGGTTTTGATAAGAATCCTCATCTTCATCATAGATATCCGGACAAATGACATCGATGTGCGTCGCGAGGCGCTTCCACATCGGCAGCAACCAGGCAACTGCACCTCCGCTCGGCGAGGAGAAGCCAGGGCGCAGCAGTCCGGGCTGCTCGCGTGGCCACACATTGACGTACATGGGCAAGGGATAGACGCTCTTCCCTGCCTCGGCGACGGAGTCGATATACCGCGCAGTCCAGTACGACATGAACGCTTCCGGGGCCCGTTCTGCGAACACCTCCGGCCATGTGCCATGTCCATTGGTCCTACCGAGCGACGCTAGAACTTCGCTGGGAACCTGCTCGTGAAAGCGGGCATTGCCTTGCGGGGAGTAGTCACGATCGGACCCAAGCACACCAGCTTCGTTCTCGACTTGAACGAGGATGACCGTGTGCTGAGCGCCGTCAATTGACTTGAGGTGAGTCATCAGGGCGGCGAACGCCTTGCGATCTGCCTCGCGACTGGCGTCACCGAGAGGACTCAGCGCTTCCACCGCCTGCTGCGCGGAGTCGACGACCGGAGGGTACTTCTTAGGATTGTCTTTGATCCACGCCGGCACGTACGTCATTGCACCGTTCTTCCATGTGCCGAACCACGAGAGAACAACGTGCAGGTTGTGTGCACGGGCACCCAGCACGATGGCGTCGACGGTGCTGAAGTCAAAGCTGCCTTGTCTCGGCTCGATTGCTTCCCAGTACACGGGGATGGAAACTGTATTGCAGCGCATCGCGGCCAGCACAGGCCAGGCCTGATCGAGCGCTGTAGGCCAGCCGCTGGAATTGTGCACCTGGGCGCCGAGGACAAAGAAGGGGTTCCCATCAACAATCAAATGAAGGTGCCCGTCGGATTTTTCGATCTTCGGAATCGTCTGCGCACGAACGCACAGTGGCTTGTACATCAACAGCAGAACAAGCAGTGCAATCGCAAGCTTTATTCCTCGCGAACAGATTGAGGTGCGATCTTGTAAGGTGTAGATGATCATACTGGCTTGTAAGCGCTCCGTTATTCAAATTGCGACGTCTATTGCTCGGAGAACAATTCCGAAGGAGGTCTGTCGGACGAAACCGAGCCCCACGATTTGTTTGGCGATGGCCCCATGCGCAGCCGCAGTTCCCCTCCGGCCGCAATCTGCTGATGCGTAATCCATGATCGATGAAGCTCTTTTCCGTTCAGCTGCGCCTCTTGAATGTACAGGTTGTCGACGCTGTTGTTCTCCGCAACGATTGTGAAGGTTGAGTCGTTCGCCGGATTGCGAATGGCAGCACGTTTCACCAGCGGACTGCCCAGCACATAGACTCCGTTCGCCGCATTCACCGGATAAAAGCCCAGCGCCGCGAAGACAAACCAGCTCGCAAGCTGACCGCAGTCGTCGTTCCCGGGAATCCCCGCCGGCGTTGCGTTGTATAGTGCGGCGACCTTGCGGGTCCAGTACTGTGTCTTCCACGGCGCTCCCGCGAAGGAGAACAGGTAAGGATGATGATTACTGGGCTCATTACCTTGCGCGTCCTGTCCGACCATTCCGGTGATATCAGGGCGTGCATCGAGCACCGTGGACGCCGCAGTGAAGAGGCCATCCAACTTATCTATAAACGCCTCGTCGCCGCCATACAGTCGGATCAACCCCTGGATATCGTGCGGCACACTGAAGCTCGCCTGCCACGCATCAGTCTCGACATAATCGTTTGTCTCCTGGTCAGGGCGGAATGGTGTGAGCCATTGACCAGACTTTGACCTGGCATGCATAAATCCTGTTGCCGAATTGAAGACGTTGCGATAGTTCTGGGCAAGCTTGGCGAACATCTCGCTGTCTTCGGTTTTGCCCAGCAGCCGCGCGAGAGCACCCGCGCACCAGTAGTCATAAGAGAGATCGAGCGTCGACGAAACACTGCCCGCGTGAAGATCACACGGCACATACCCGTACTGCCGAAACATTGCCTGCAACTCACGGTTGCCGCGCGCTTCGGCACCGACGAGCGCCGTGTCGCGAACAGCAGTGTAAGCAGCTTGAATATCGAAGTCTCGAAACCCGCGAACGTACGCACCAAGAATCATCGCGGCGGCATGGAACCCAACCATGCTCCACGTTTCATTCGCCCACAATGGCCACATAGGCAGGGCATGCTGCCCAAGTTGGTCATAGTCCGTGAGTAGTGTGCGGACAATATCGTTGATGCGCTGTGGCTGCGTGATCGTAAGGAATGGAAACTGGCCGCGGTAGATATCCCATATTGAAAGCGTGGTGTATTTCGTAAAGCCCGGGTTCGAGTGAGTCTTCAGATCTTGTCCGCGGAACGATCCATCGACATCGTTGTAGGTGGCCGGCGCGACGAACGAGTGATACGCGTCAGAATAAAAGGTCTTCTGGATCTCAGGATCGAAAGCCTCAGCATTCAGCCCGGATAGAATCTCGGTCCAGGTGTGGCTTGCTCGTTGCGCGACGGCATCAAAATCCCATTGGGGAATCTCGCTTCGAAGATTCTTTCCAGCGCCTTCGATGCTGACCGGCGAGATGCCCACGCGAACGATGAGCGGCTCCTGCGACGGGCGACGCGTGAAGATCACTTTGATCTCCTTACCCGTATACCGATCGCCGGGCTTAGCGCGCGTTATCGTTCCATCCACACTTACGTCGATTGACTCCGCAGGGCCTGACAGATCCAAAGCAAAGAAAACGGCGCGCTCATGGGCCCAGCCTGTGGTCGATCGGCGACCGGTAATGCTGCCGTTGCTCTCAACCGTCAACTCAGCTTGCTGAACACGGCAGTTGAGACCGTGCACGAGATCCACCATCAGGCCTTGGCGCACACTCGAGCTGCCGTAACGGTACCGATGCATGCCACAGCGAGTTGTAGCGGTCAGCTCCGCGTGCACCTTGGGCGTGTCCAGTTCAACGCTGTAATAGCCCGGACGCGCGATCTCTCGTTCGTGCGAAAAGAACGATCGGTACCCAAGCTCAGACGGAGCGAAGACAATTCCAGACTCCGCTCCGAGTGCCTCGATCTGCATCTCGGTGAGAGGCTGGATACGGCCAACGTCCCACGACCAGTTGAGACCGTCCACCATCGGCATGATCAGCACATCGCCAAGATCTATGCCTCCTGTGCCCTGGACGTGTGTATGACTGAAGCCGTTAATCACATTGTCGCGATAGTTGTAGCCGGAGCAATGCTGCCACTCGTACCAGTCGCCCTGAATGTTCCAGTGCGGTTGGGGAGGGCCGCTCGTATCTGGGCTGAGTTGCACCAGCCCGAACGGCAGCGTCGCTCCGGGGAACATGTGTCCGCGCCACCCAGTCCCGACCATTGGATTTGCTGACCCGACAGCATCCGGTGTCTTCGTGGATGTCGGCTGGGCAGCGGCGCCTTGTTCGAAGATCGAGAAAAGCGAGGAGTATGGAAGTATCTGCGCAGCCGAAATACCGACGCATGATTTGAGAAAGGCCCGTCTTGGCTGCGAAACACGCCGTAAACTTCTCATGGTGATCTCACGCTTTCTCGTAGGACGAAACGCTCAGTGCGCAGTGGCCGACCGCGTATCTGACGTGTCCGGGTAGTCCAAACGGAAGGAGACAATCTCGAAGGGATGTACATGGACCGTTACGCGATTTCTTTTCAGTGGCAGATCGCCTTCGGGCTTCTCCATCAGGTTTGTCTCCGTGGCAGCGGTTGCCCCAGCAGGCACATCGATGTCAACATCGTGATCCTCGCCTTTCCACTCATACATGTGAACGATAAGGGAATGCGTGTCCTCGGCCTTCTTCATCGCCGTTACGACGACATTGTTGGACGAGGTACGGAGAAACGAGTGCTCCGATGGCATCTGGCCGTTATGCGGGTCTGTCTGCATCGCAATCAGCGGATAGTTGAACTCAAATCCTTTTCGAACAGTCAGCGCGCTTTGCCAGGTTCCGGCGTGCGGATATAGCGCATACCGGAAGTGATTCGGTCCACGATCGGCGTTCGGGTCAGGATAGACAGGCGACCGCAGCAGAGTGAGGCGGAGGAGATTTCCGACGCCATCGTAACCGAACTTGCTCTCGTTTATGAGACTGAAGCCATGCTTCCCATCGCCCAGGTCTGCCCACTTTTGGGCTGGAACCTCGAAGCGAGCTTTCTCAAATGAATTGTTGCGTGTAGTTGGGCGCTGGATCGTCCCGTAAGGAATCTCGTACGTTGCGAATGGCGCCGTCGCCGCCAGAGGAAACGCCGCCTTGAGCAGCACGTGTGTTTCGTGCCAATCGATGTTGTTATCGACGACGACTTCGTCAGATCCAGCGTCGAGCTCAATGTCCTGCACGAAATTCGAACTCTGCCAGGAACGCGTGACGCGCACCACGGCACGCAGAGGCGTATTGCTGACGAGCTTCACTGATTCCGCCTGATCGAGACGCGCAGGCGGCTGATCGAGCGTGCCGGGATCAATGTTCCAGGCATCGTAGATCCTCGGCATATCCTTGAACGCCTGCAGTTCATTCCCACAGCTTCCCTTAGCGAGTGTTTCGAAGTTCGCAAGCTTGTCGTAGAGACTCGTGATGCAGCCGGTCTTTGGATCGATGGTGACCCGAAGAAATGCGTTTTCAATCGTGGTGGCATGCACTGAAAAATCGGATACGAAGCTGCGTCGCCCCGGCACAACGCGAAGAACGCTGTAGCCCATAGAGGGAATCTTGCTTGCGAGCAGACGAATTACAAACCTATTCGTCGTCGTATCATGTGAGATTGTCTCCGAAGGCAGCACCTTTCCGCTCGGATCAAGAACCGACACTTCTGACGCCGCATTTGGCATCTGAACCTTGACAGTGATGAACCCGGATCGGTCCCACGCGAGCGGATTGAACACGAGAACGGGAATCCCTTGCGGAACTCGCGTGTTGATGTGCGCAGAAACCGTGTCGAGCGCCTTACGGCTTACCTCGTCATCAATCCACCTCACATCGTCAAAATCCTTTTGCGCGTCACGATAGACCTGCGCAATGCCCGAGCCTGCGGCAAGGTCATGAAAGCCATTGAAGGAGATCTTCTTCCACGCCTCGGTTATCTCCGCGCCTGGATACGCTTCGCCATCCAGCCACGCGAGTGACGCAAATTTCTCCGCGTTCAGCGTTGCCTCCGGCGCTTTGCGGAGGTTGCGCTTCTGGTTCGCCTGAGTTGTGAAGACACCCCGGTGCGTCTCGAGATAGAGTTCATCCTTCCACGTCGGAATCACAATCGAACCCGCTTGCGGCTCCGGTGCGTGATATCCCTCGGCGATGGTCCGGTAGTTCCAAACAGGCGAGTCCTTCGCGATCTGCTTCTGAACAGATTGAAAGTAAGCATTCGCTGTGCCGAAATGCATCTGCGGCGCGATTTTGTCAGGCTGGATCCAGCGAGACGCCTGATCCAGAATCACGCGCGTGGGTCCACCGCCGTGATCGCCAACACCGTACAAGTCCAGCATATCTGTCATGCCAGGAGCCAATTGGCGCGCCTGCACCATGTTCGCAGACAAACGTACAGGACCTACATCGCGGTTCCCATAGCCCCGCGGGAAATAGGTCAGGACCTTGCTGCCATCTGGCGACTCCCACCAGAAGAGTTTCAGCGGCAACTGGTTCGTGTCGTTCCAGCCCATCTTCTGCGTGACGAAATAGTCGACGCCGGATTTCTTATAGATCTGCGGCAGCTGCCAGTTATACCCGAACGAATCAGGATTCCAGCCGACCCGAACATCCACACCATAATGCTGTTTGTACCAACGCTTCCCGACGAGCAGCGACCGTGCCGTCGATTCGCCATCGGGCATGTTCAGATCCGGCTCGACCCACATGCCACCAACAACCTCCCATCGGCCTTCCTTAATGCGCTTCGTGATCTCATCGTTAATGTCGGGATACTTCTCAGCCATCCACTCGTTGTACGCAGCGGCGGATTGCGTAAATACGTAGCCCGGGTACTCATCCATGAGTTGAAGCGCGGTGGAGAAGGTACGCCGCACGACGTCGACGGTTTCCGTCCATGGCCATAGCCACGCCGCATCGATGTGAGCGTCACCATCAAGAGAAATCTGCACCTTCTGCATCGTGGGTCGCAGAGGCTCGAGCGTGGACTGCGCTCCCCGAAGCGACGCATCGAAACGTTTCTGATCTCCCTCATCCAGATCCTTGAGATCGATTTGATCTACGGCCTTGTCGAGCACCTTCCTATCGGCAGACCAATCAGATTCAACAGACGGAAGAAGAATGGCTGCCGACACCACCTCATCGCGCAGATCAACTGGATTCGGACGGTCAGGTGAGAAATGAATTGTGATCTGCGTCCCATTGAAGCGCTTTGGCAGTACCGTCGCGAGAGCCTTCACCGCGACAAGAATCTTCTCGCCCGCAGTCACATGCGTTAACAGTTCCACAGGTTCAATGTTGTCGCCCATGGCGATGCGCCGGCCATTCACATAGATAATCTGCGTGAGCGGCAAGTGCGCATCGATCGAGGCGTGGAACCAGATTGCTGTACCCGTCAGATCGTAACCGTCCAGAGACTTGGGAATCTCGATCCAGCGACGGAACCATATCGCCTCGGTCCCGAGATCGTCATTGGATTCTGCGACCGGCCATGCGGAGTCATCGAGATTCGGGTCCTCGCCGTGCGGCATGTCAGCGACGTGGTAACGCCAGGTTCCGCTCGGAAGATGATCGAGGTCGGACAGACGGTTCAGCGTTGTCTGCGCCGCCGCGGGAAACGTCGCAATCGCCTCCCCTGCCTGCGCAGAGCCGACCCGCGGTTGCGCAGCACACAGCGCGAGTACTGCGGCCGCTGTCGTGAATGTTGTCTTCTTCATTGTTGACCTTTCCGAAGCGAAGCTTGCGAAGTAGAGAACGGACTCACGAACTCTTTGCGGCGGCTAGCAGCGCGATACCCAGCGGCTCAAGGCGAATGCTCGATACGTTCCGGCGATTATCTGTCCAGTTCTCCATCGCGCGCGGTAGTGCGATGCCGTCGTGTGGCGTCTCCGTCAGATTCAGCACGAAATAATAAAGGCGCTCCTCGTCTTCACGCGTGGTCACCGCGACGCCACGCGGCACGTCGAGTAGTGGCTTAACACCGGCTGCACTTGCGGCCAGCGTCGCCAGCGTCTCATGGAATCCGTGCTCGCCGCTGTCGGTTCCCGCATAGATCACCCATCCCTTCTCGTACCGGTGACGAGTCACCGCGGGCATGCCTTCCATACGGCCTCCACGAAAGGATGCGACCGGCTCCGCACCGTGCAGTTGCAACGATTCCATGATCGTCCGCGGTTTGATCACCTCGGAACTGCCATTGAAGCTGATGCCGAGTTGCGCCTCACGCGCGCTATCCATTTGCCCGCGTGCGGAGCTGTATTCAACCAGATCCAGCCTTGCGATCGCCGTCACCCCCGCGATATCAGTGAAGACGCCCGGCGAGAGCATGTGACGCATGCTTGCGTCTGTATGCTGTGTGCCGTCGCGGTATGTAAGGATCAGCACACCGCCCCGCGCGACATACGCCTTCAGCTTCTCCGCTACCGCATCATCGATCAAACGCAGATTCGGTGCCGCAACGATCTTGTATGGATTGAGATCGGCCGCGAGAGGAACAATATCAATGTTGCGTTGCAGCGACTTCAAACCGGCGTAAAAGCGCGAACACTCCGCGTCATAACGATCCGTGCGCTCGCCCACCGACCAAAAACCTTGTGCAAACTCATTCGTGAAATCGTACAGAAGAGCAACGTCGGCATTCGTCGTCGCGTTGGCAAGCTCAGGACCGAGTTGGCCGAACTCACGCCCAATCCGTTCGAGGATCGGACCTTGCGGTGTCAACTTGCCGTCGAATCCCTTGATGAATGAAGGCCTGTATTGCTCTCCGCCAGCGACAGGCCTGCGCCACTCGAAGTAAATATGCCCGCGACTTCCGTGCGCGAGATTCAGATACGCTTGCATCCGCAAACCTTCGTCAAGCGCATTCGGCGGCAAATACGCGATCTGTTCCGCACAGAAGAACCGCTGGTCGCGGCTGGCGCAGCGGGCAAGATCGTGATTCAAGCAGGAGATGTACTGATGCTGATACTCCGTGAGACCGGGAGCACTCACGTAATTGTCCCATGCAGTAGCATCCAGAAACTTAGCGCCGCCTTTGTGCACGTCAACTGACCACGTAGTGTTTGGCCAATTCGTGGACACGAACTGATGCTTCGTAACCTGATGAAGAATGTCCGCCTGCCGACGAAGATGATTCAGGTAAGAATCCGAAAAGAACTCCCGATAGTTGAGGCTGATCGCCGGTTGCCAACCACCTTCACCGGAGTTCTTCGGAAAGTGAATCTGTGACCAGTCGGTGTAGTGGTTGCTCCAGAACGCCCCGTTCCATGTGCGATTCAATTCATCGAGAGTGCCGTACTTCGCGTGCAGCCACCGCTGAAATGCATGCTCGCAGTTCAGGTCATAGCACTCGAAAGGAATTCCAGGCTCATTATCGAGCTGCCACCCAATGACCCCGGGATGCGAACCGTAATGCTCCGCTAGCGCCTGAGTGATCCGAGCGCTCGCCGCAAGATAGTTGGGACTGTTCGTGCAATATCCCTTGCGTCCACCATAGGTGTAGGGGCCGATTGTGTTGGCACCCAGCACATCCGGATGAAGTTGATACAGCCACGGCGGCACGGCGGCCGTAGGTGTACCTAGAAGGACCTTGATGCCGTGCCGATTGGCAATTTCGATCGCATGGTCCATCCAATCGAAAACAAACTTACCCTCCTCCAGTTCAAACGACGACCACGCAAACTCGCCCATCCGGACGGTGTTCAGGCCGAGCGCCTGCATTCCGGCGAAGTCGGGCTCCCACTCGGACGGATCCCACCACTCCGGATAATACGAGGCCCCAAGCCGATACACATCCCACGGAGAAGCCGCTAAGGCAGAATTGGAGACTCTGGGAGCTGAGTGAAACAACCTCGTTGCGCGAATGGGTCTGGTGAATAGAGCACCAATACCTGACAATCCGACAGTCTTTGCAAAAGTTCGCCGATTCATCTGCGTTGTCTTTCCTCCCGCGCGCAATCGGAAAATGAAGGATGCGCTCTTCGGCAACCGGTCTCTGGAGTTGGTCGCTGCAATCCAGAATTTACAAGAACAATATCAGAGCAAACCATGAAATCAAAGAGCTACACAAATACCTTTGCTGCGGACAGAAGGCACAGAAGTGAACTGTGAATTGCGTTGCATAACGTTATGAGTGACCGGTATATTGAACCGGCTGTTCTTGATTGTTTTCCTTTACGTGAACGAGCAGCGAATGCCCAGAACGAGGTGCCCATTGGTCCAGCTCTCCAGACGGTCGGTGCTTATCGCAGGCGGAGCTGCAGCCCTGCACTCCGCCGCACGTCCTCTCGCGGGCTTGGCACAGCCAGAGTTTTCTGCAGGTCGGCCGGCGCCCTCGGATCGCCGCTTCACTAGCCCGGCTATTGAGGCCGTCATCAAGGAAACAACCCGTCGCATCGCCGATCCGCGGCTCGCCGCCATGTTCGAGCAGTGCTTTCCCAACACACTCGATACGACTGTCTTCTTCGAGCAGCAGAACAGTGTGCCTGATACCTTCATCATCACTGGCGATATCGACGCCATGTGGCTGCGTGACTCTTCTTCCCAGGTCTGGCCTTATCTTCCCTTCGCCCGTCAGGACGCTCGGCTCCAAGCCGTGTTGCAGGGCGTAGTGCGAAGGCATGCGCGCTTGATTCTGATCGACCCGTACGCCAATGCCTTCATGCGAACCCCGGCAGATCCACCCCTCAGCTGGGCAGTCCACGACGACACGACGATGCTCGCCGGCGTTGCCGAGCGCAAATGGGAGGTCGACTCGCTGTGCCATGTAGCCCGGCTCGCCCATGGCTACTGGCAAAATACCGGGGATACCACACCCTTCGATGCGACGTGGAAGGCGAGCGCATGGAAGATCGTCGAGACCTTTCGCGAGCAGCAACGCCGGAATGGGGCTGGTCCGTACAAGTTCCAGCGTTCCTCGCGGATCCCTAGCGACACTCTGCCACTCGGCGGCTACGGAAATCCCGCCAGGTCGATCGGGCTCATCTTCTCGATGTTCCGTCCGTCAGATGACGCCTGCATATTTCCGCTCTTCATTCCGGCAAATCTATTCGCCGTGCAAGCACTATCGTTCCTCTCCGAACTCGCTCGCGAAGCCGCGCAGGAGGAACGGCTCGCGCAGGCATGCGACGATCTTGCCCGTGAAGTACGATCCGCACTCATAGCGCATGGCACCGTGCAGCACGGCACGCTTGGCAATATATGGGCCTATGAAGTCGACGGCTACGGCAATGCGCTCATGATGGACGATGCCGGAGTTCCCAGCCTTCTCAGCCTTCCTTATCTTGGCTGCTGCGCGTCGAATGACCCACTCTATCAGCGCACTCGGCGCTTCGTACTCAGCTCGGACAATCCCTATTTCGTCAAAGGAACCGCCGCAGAAGGCGTTGGCAGTCCCCATGCCGGCCAGTCCAACATTTGGCCAATGGGGATCATCGTTCAGGCACTGACCTCCAATGATGATCAGGAAATTCGACAATGCCTCCGCTGGCTGCGAGACACAACGGCCCGCACCGGATTCATGCACGAGTCCTTCAACAAAGACGATCCATCACGCTTCACCCGGCCATGGTTCGCCTGGGCCAACACTCTCTTTGGCGAATTGATCCTCGACCTCCTGCAGAAGAAACCTCACCTTCTGGGTGAATCAATCTAGGCTCCGACGCTGCTCATCTCTGCAATCATGCAGAGATGTTCCAAAGGTGTGATCCATGGAGGATCCAAACATGACAAAGCGTCTCTCCGTCGATCGTCGCGATTTTCTCAAAACCTCCGCCGCGGCAATCGTGGGCGTCGCATTGGACAACAGCACAGCGGACGCGGATCCAATTACCCCGCAGGTGCCCGATCACGTACGCTCCTCCTCACCCGCTCCGTCCAATATTGGCGACGCGAATCCATTGCAGGGAACGAATTCCACGTATCGATTCTCGCGTGGCAACACCCTCCCGATCGCCGCCTGCCCTTTTGGCATGGCGCACTGGACGCTTCAATCGGCGGAAGGAACCTCGTGGATGTTCGATCCATGGAGCCGCCGTCTTCAGGGATTTCGCTGCACACATCAGCTAAGCCCCTGGCTCGCCGACTATGGCTACGCCGTCTTTCTTCCCTGCACCGGCGTCCCCAAGCTGGACGCAGAATCGCGATCGTCTTCGTGGCGTCCGGAGCAAGCTCACCTCCATCCGTTCTCTTTCAAGCTGGAGCTGATGCGCTATCAGATGGACGCGGAGCTGGTCCCAACGGAGCGCTGCGCCCTGATCAGTTCCACATACAAAAGCGCAGAGACTCCGGGCTTCATCATTGACGTACCCGGACAGGGCGTAACCTTCGAACAAGACCCGAACCACCGCACCATTCGTTTTCAATCTCGCGCAAATCACGGCGGCGTTGCCGAAAACTTTGCAACCTATTACATCGTTGAGTTCGACCGACACTGGAAACAGATCCAGACGGAACAGACGCATGCTGGCACGGCCGCTCTAGTCACGTTCGAAGACTCCGGCACTCGCAAAATCGCTGCACACATCGCCACCTCGTTCATCTCGTACGAGCAGTGTGCCCGCAATCTTGCTACTGAGCTCGGCACTCAGAGCGTTGACGAGCTGCGCGAACGCGCAGAAACACAGTGGCAAACCTACGCCGGCCGCCTCGAGATCACCGGCGGCACAGACCGTCAGCGAAAGACCTTCTATTCCTGTCTCTATCGCGCACTGCTTTTCCCGCGCACCTGGTACGAACTTGATGCAAGCGGCAAGCCGCAACACTTCAGCCCCTATGACGGCAAGGTCCATCCAGGCGTGATGTATGCGGATCACGGCTACTGGGATGTGTATCGCGCCTGGTATCCACTCATGTCGATTCTCTGGCCCGACAAGCTCGCCGAGATTCTCCAGAGTTGGGTGAATGCCTACCGCGAAGGCGGATGGCTTCCCCAGTTCCCCTGCCCCGGCTACCGCGCCTGCATGACCGGCAGCCTCATCGACGCTGTCTTCGGCGACGCGGCCGCGAAAGGCATCAACGGATTTGACCTAAAGGCCGCCTACGAGGGCCTGAAAAAGCATGCAACACAACCAGGCGATCCCGAGAAAGGCTATGGCCGTCGTGGTATCGAAAGCTACCTGAAACTCGGTTATGTTCCTGTTGAAGCGGTGAGCCAGTCGGTCGCCGAGACCGTCGATGCAGCCTATGGCGATTTCTGCATCTCGCAGGTCGCAACTGGGCTTGGACGACAAGACGATGCTCGCATGTTCCTCGAGAGATCGCAGAACTGGCGGCACGTCTTCGATCAGAAGACTGGCTTCTTTCGCGGCAAACATGCGGACGGCACATGGCTTGAGCCCTTCGACGAATTCCAGTGGGGATCACCGTACGTCGAAGGCTCCGCATGGCAGCATCGGTGGGATGCGCCGCACGACATTGCCGCACTCATCGCTCAAATGGGCGGCCCCGCGAGCGCTGTGACTGCGCTTGATCGGATGCTGTCGCTGCCGCCGACTTTCGATGTCGGCGTCTACGGCCAGGAGATTCACGAGATGTCCGAAATGGCAGCGGTGGATTTCGGCCAGTACGCACAAAGCAACCAGCCCGTGCATCACCTGCTGTACATCTACGCCGCGGCGGGGCGGCCCGATCGCACGCAGTACTGGGTGCGCCAGGTGCTCGACAAGCTCTACAGCCCCGATGACTTTCCCGGCGATGAAGACACAGGCTCCATGGCCGCCTGGTACATCCTCAGTGCGCTGGGCTTCTATCCGCTATGCCCGGGCAAGCCGGAGTACGTTCTCGGCAGCCCGCTCTTCGAAAAGGCGACACTGCGTCTTCCAACGAACAAGACGCTCGAGATCGAGGCTCGAGGTCAAAGCGAAACAGCGGTCTACGTATCGGCATTCACCGTCAATGGAACGCCTCACAACTCGGCCTATCTTCCTCATGAGACCATCACGCGCGGCGGAAGAATCGCCTTTTCCATGCAGGATCATCCGCTGAAACGCTAAGGCGCGCAGCACCATCTGCTGCACGCTGCAACGACTGCAAAGCACGCTAGGCTTCCATGAAGACCGCGGCCGAACGCGCAGGCACCGTCAGCGTGCCGGAGTTCGGTTGTGCGTCCTGCTCTTCCGGCGTGGCCACAACGAAGTTCGTCACGCCCGGCACAACAACATTGACTGTGATCGGTCGAGCCGGTTCCAGGTTCATTACTACTACGGCCCGCTTCTTATCCTCTGCAATAAACACACTGTATTTGAACGGCCCATTCGCTGACGTTGTTGCGTCCAGCGTGTCGCGAAACTCAGCATCCCACAAAAACTTCCGATACTTCCGCCGCAGCGCATCAACCTTCTTGCCGTAGTCAAGCGTCAGCGGAAAATCTGTGACATGGCCCTTAAAGTTGAATGGCTCGTAGCTGATGATGTAGCGGTACAGCAAGCAAAGATTGACCTCCTCACGCGCATTGAAGCCGCGCACGGCAGCCATCAGCGGAGCCTTGGAGTCAAGGTATCGCAACGCATGGCGCGTCGCCGTCCCTATGCGGTAATACCCAAGGTAGTAGTACGGCATCAGCCAGTCACCCGGGCCCTCACCCGCGAAAAGAAAGTCCGGATTCACCTTGTCCGCAGCCGCACGAAACTGCTTCACCAGCGGGATATCAGCATTGAACAAGTAACCCGGAGCCGTGTAGCCATGCCCCTGCGCGAAGTTGTACAGCACGCCATTGTGCTGCATCACCTCATCGAACAGCCATCCATGCGCGCCAAGCGCCAGGATCTTTTCGAACTCATGAGTCGCGATATCGCGATACGCCGGCGAACAGACATCCATAATTGCCCGCCGGCGTTGATTGATCCCCGCCAACTGCGTCGGTGTCGTGTACGCATATCCGCCCGACTCGTACTTGTTCCCGTACGGATCAACAGCCTCGTACTTATAGAGCTCCTTCTTGTAGTAGTCCGTCGACATGTCCGCGAAAATCGGCTTGCCGAACAGAATCATGTGCACGCCCTTGGCCTGTGATTGCGCGACGGCATCGTGCATTTCTTGCCATGTACCTAATCCCGGATCAGTATCCAGCGAGGGATCTCCGCCATCCTGTCCGCCCTTGTTCCATCCCACTACCTGAATCGCCGTGACTCCATTCTCCGCACACTCGGTCGCATACGTGACGAGGTCACGATACGGAACGCTGTAATCCTGCTCCGCGCCGTCCACCCGCAACTGCAGCCACGAGTGCACATCCTCTGCCCACGGCGCGATGCGTGGCTTCTTGAACCACGTCTCTCGCCACTGTTTGTAGACATCCAGGCCCGCATGCCAGTCCCCGTCATACGGTTGCATCACGATCGGCGCAAACTGCACCTTGGAATGCGGATGCGCGAACACGAAATGGCACGTCCGGAAATCCAGATGCACCGGCCATCCGGAGATCTCATCGTCCTTCGGCACATCGTCATAGACCCAGTCCACCACTCCCGGATGCTGCTCGAACGTAAACTCCATCAGATACCGAATCTCCGGATCTTCGATGGCCACATAGATTCCCTGCTCTGTCGCACTTCCCGGCTGTGCCGCAGTTCCCGGCTGTATAGCCTGAAGCAGGCAGTACTGGCTCTGGCTCGATTCAATCGTCCGGGTTGGCCAGCGCACTCCCCAATAGCCCTTCGCATTATCAAATCGCGGATAGATTGAATCCGTCGAGAGTGCCCCAACCCACATGTGGTGCGCCTCAACCACGCTGTCCTTTGATGGCGGACTGAAGTCGCCGAAGTACGGGTAATCCACCGCCTCGACGAAACAATCGGAGTTGTTCTCCAACTCCGCGTTAAACGTAAGCTTGCCGTTCTCAAGCGTCACGCTGCCCGTGAACCCAATCGGCATGACGCCGCCATGTTCGCTCAGCAGGTTCTCCCAGTGCATGCGCACCTTGTTCGGCGCAATCTTCTGGACGCTTACCGCCTTCTGCTTCCTTCCGAAGATGAAATTATCCCGTTGCTTGCTCAGCGGAACAAACAACCGGAATGAGGCGCCAAGCTCCGGCCGCCGCTCGATCACCCACTTCCCCGTCTTGCGTTCCATCCGGACCAGTGCGCCGGAGATGCTGTCAAACGCTACATGAAGCTGCGCGTCCTCGAGCACAATCTCCTCGCCCAACTTCACCTGCGGAACCGGTCGCGACTCCTGGTCCTGTGCCGCTAACTCGCTTCCGCTCCCCAACGCTCCGAATGTCGCCAGACTTGCCAGCTTGCCAAACGTCCTGCGACTGATTCCTTCTTTCAACTCTCATCTCCTTCAGATACCGGTCTCCGCAACACTATACAGCATGTTATAGAGCTCGGGTTCCATCAACCGGAGTTAAAAGGTCAGGGCTCTGAGCAATATCGAACATGCTCAGAGCCCTCGTGTGGCTAGATGGAAACGACGATGCTAGAAATGGAAGCTCCCCGAAAACTGGAGAAACCGCGAATCGATCGTGTTGGCCTGATTGGCCATCGTCCCCGTCAGCGCGACTACGTTGGCGCCGATATTCGTGCTGGCGCCCCCAGGGTTGCCGAAGCTCGGATGGTTCAGGACGTTGAACGCGTCCGCGCGGAGCTCGAGGTATTTGCCCTCGCGCCAAATCTTGAACTCCTTGAAGAGGGATGCGTTCAGCCTCCAGTTGCCCGGACCGGAAACATCGTTCTTGGAACTGCCGAAGAATGGCGCTACGTTCGCATAGCCCGTCACATAGGGCACGCCTTCCGCGGGAATACTGGTGTTTATTGTTCCGTTGGAATTGTACTTTCCATTGTTGAGCGCTGAATCAGGACCGATTGGGGGCGAATAGTAATTGAACGAGCCGGTGGCATAAGGCTTCAGGTCTGCGATCGCAGCCGCGTTGGTTGTGTTGATGACACCGCGCGGATCAGCGAAGGCGCATGGGTTGAACCAACGTGTCCTCGTATGCGTCTGCGCTGCGCAAACGTTCGCGGCGGTATTGGACGGCGTTCCTGCGGTTATGCCGCTTTCGTATGCCTGATAAGGCGTACTGGCTGTAGCACAACCTGCCGTGGGACAAGGAGTAGGCGCGGGAAGGCCGGTCGACATCGGGTCCGCAATCTTGACCGCGCTGTTGCTCAGACCACCGTTGGCATTCTGCCAGCCTGCGGGCCTGCTGATGCTAACCGTAAACGGCTGCCCTGTTTGGCCCCACCACTCCATGTCCGTCTTCCATCCGCCGAAGACCTCGTTCAGGATGCCGCCGTGGTTCATCCACTGCCGGCCTTCGCCGAATGGCAGATCATAGTCCACATTGATCACGGCGCGGTGCCTGATGTCGTAACCGGACTGGCCCCACTCGTACCGGATGGGGATGAGCGCAGACTGTTTGTAAGCGCCCAAGTCTCCACCAAGCAAATCATTTGTGTTATCCAGCGCGTGCGCCCAGGTATAGCTGCCAAAGAACGACAGCCCGTGGCTGTAGTGCTTCTGCATCATCACCTGCAGTGAGTTATACGAGCTTGCGCCGGTCCACGACATCCAGAATTGTCCACTGAGATGCGGCGCTGGTGTGGTCCCGTTGAGTTGCTGGCCTCCAATGGTGATCGCCTGCGGCATGTCAGGATTGTTGCGGCCAGTCACCAGGTGGCGTCCGACGCTGCCCACATAGCTTATGGTCAACGTGGTCGTCGGCGTAAGCACCTGCTGCACACTCGCGTTGTAGTTCACGGTGTATGGCATGTGCATGACCGGGTCCTCCATCGACACGCCCGGGAAGGCCGCGTTGTTCGCGATTCCGCCCGGTCCGACGAACTGCCCGAGACCACCCTCAAGCGTGTTGCCAAAGACATTCTGCGATTCGCAATAATTCCCTTGCGTGCAGCTCGGCAGCTGCTGTGAGTTTGCGTTCACAATGAACGGCGGATTCAGCAAATTGGCAGCGCCGCCGCCGGGCTCGAATCCGCCCATGAAGACACCGCCGCCGATGCGCCCCACCGTCTCGGGGCTGAACTGATACGCTGCGCCAAACCGGGGCGACCAATTGGCCTTGGGGTAGGACGACAGGTAGGGGTTGTTGGTGTAAACCACCGGCACGTTATCCGCATTGAACAGCGCCAGGAGGTTGGGCGGAAGCGGATTGCTCTTCTGGGCTGCTGGCAGCACGAACTGGAATGTTCCGACTCCGCCGTTCGCGGTCATGGCGCTGCTCAGCATTACGAAGTTCGCTAACTGATTGGCCTGCTCGCGCTTCGGCGTGAAGTACTCGTACCGGAGCCCAAGATTTAGAGTGAGCTTGTGCGTGATTTTCCAATCGTCCTGCACATAGCCCGCCATGTACTGTTGCACGAAGTGGGTGAACACGAACGAGCTGATAGCGGCGCTCGCCATATTATTGGTCGTTGAGTAACTACCATCCTTCAATGTGCCCAGGGAGATGAAGTCCGCGACACCACTTCCGGTGGGGCCACCTGCTCCGGCGACGCCGGTATAGCTGCTGCCGTAGGTGTAGGTTCCAAGCGGCTGCGAGGCGTTCGTGCTGTACCAGCGGCCCGGCATGGCGTCGACGCCCGCCTTGAGCGAGTGATTGCCAATCACCTTGGTAACGTTGTCAATGATCTGGTAGACGTTCATGCCCTCGTGGACCGGGTCATTGCCGTGGGTTCCAAATGTGGTCAGGCCGCTGATCACCGTCGATGGCAGTCCACCCAGCTGAAGAGCCGGATTCGTCGGTACCCCGCCCATTCCGAGAGTAGCTGCGATGTTCGTGCCGTAGTTGTACTGCAGGTTCGCGTCGTTGCCCCAGTTGAAGCCAAACCGGAACTCGTTGATCAGCGTCGGCGAGAAGGTGTGCGTTTCGCTCAGCATGAAGCCTTCGCTCAGGTAGCTCTGGTTATGACCTTGGAAGCTTCCGGTTCCGTCCAGAATCGGACCAAGCGGTGCCGGGAAGGTGTTGATCATGTGCTGGTAGTGAACGGCGAAGGTGAATAGGTCCCGGCTGCTGGCGTTCCAGTCCAGCCGCTGGTCCCAATTGATGGGATTCTGTACCGATGTTAGGTTCGTCTGGTAGTTGCCGGAGGTGGGTCCCGAGTCCAGGTCGCTCGCAGAGTTGCAGTCGCCCGTACTCCAGCCGCCGTTGGGCTTCCCAAAATTGGGTTGACCGGGACCAGCGTAGTTCGGGCAGGGATAGAGTTTCAGAATATTTTGAGCGACCGGATCAAGTTGGGTTGGGCTGAAGACATTCTGCCCGGCAGCAAACGCGTATCCGCTATACGTATTCTGAGAGTTGCCGTACCGTTGAAGTGTGCCGGTCGGCCCACGGGATACGGCGTTGCTTGCACACTTATAGCTTTGCGCGTCTGTAACGCTGCCGGCTTGCGTGTTCGGAACATATAGGACAATCGGACACGTGCCGTTGCCCCAGGTAGGATTTAGAAGTTCGCTGAAATCCCCCCGCCGCTCACGCGCCGTAGGCACGCTCAACGTGCTCGGATTCGCTCCATTCACGAAGCGCCCGTTCTGAACATCGCCGAAATAGAACAGGTGGTTCTTGATCAGCGGGAACCCGATCGTAGCTCCAAACTGGTTCAGATGGAAATCTCCGACCGGCGTACCCTTTGCCTGGTTCCAGACCTTCGAGTCGAACGCCGTGTTGCGCACATACTCCCAAAGCGATCCGTGAATCTGGTTCGTACCTGACTTGGTGGTCGCGTTGAACACCGCTCCGTGGCCGCGCCCAACCTCCGCGCTATAGTTGCTGGTCTCAAGCTTGAACTCGGCGATCGCATCCGGAGGGGGTGCCAGGTTATACGACGAGCCATTGACATAGTCGCTGTTCGCGACGTTGTTATCCACGCCGTCGAGCATGTAGTTGTTCTGTTCCTCGTGCTGGCCATTGGACGAGAAATCGCCGTTGCTGCCGCCACGGCCCACCATCGGCGTCACGCCCGGCGCCTCCTGCGCAATGAATATCCAGTTGCGATTCGCGAGCGGCGCATCATTGAGGAACTTCGAATCCACATCCATCGCCACTTCAGCGGTCTGCGTCTGCATCAGCGGCGCCGTCGAGGTCACAACAACGGTTTCACTCACGTTACCCGGCTGGAGATGCAACGGGATGTTGAGCCGGTCCTGGACGTGAACGACGACGTTCTTCTCCTCGGTCGTTTGAAATCCCGTGGCCGAGGCGCTCACCGTGTAATCTCCGATCTTGATTGGCGAGAAGAAGTAATTTCCACTCCCGTTCGTCTTCGCCTTCAACACCAGGCCGGTGTTCGTCTCCGTGATCGACACTTGCGCGCCCGGGATCACAGCACCGCTCGAGTCCGTGACCACTCCGATGATCGCGCCCTGATCCACCTGCGCCAGCGCTGCACGGCCGGCGATCAGACCGAATACAGCCAGCGCGAGGATCAAGGTCTTCCAAATGGCCCTCATCGGAAGCGTCACCGCCTCACCGAAAACGTCCGCCTTTGCGTCTGAGTTGATTGCAATCGATTGTCTGGCCATCAAAGTACTCCTGCTCGTTAGCCTGCATTCACCAACGATGTAATTTTTAATTTCGCCCGCCATCTTAGGCGAACAATTTCGGGGGTGTCAAACAAAATTAGAGAGAGCGGTCACTAAAAAATAACGTTTGTGATATCAATAGCTTACAAAGTAACACCTGCGGCCTCAGGAAAACGGGTTCCTAATTCACCGACCGATCGCTTTTCCGCGCTTCCATGGCGCCCGTTTACCCCTGCGGATATCGCGAACGGTGGAACACTGGTTTTCAAGATGAGCGATCAGCCCAATCGCGAGTGGGGCAGCGCACCCACCGACGCCCCGCCCTCTATGTCCGAATAAGCCGGACTGCTCCATCCGCTGCAGCCGATGGGTTAACGCGATTCATCGGCCGCCGGCAGCAAGATGCTTGTGTGCGAGCGTGAACCGATACAGTGCTGCAGCGAAATCCTCGCGCCCGCCGGCGACTTGCTGCTGCTGTGGCGTACGCCGGGTCGCGATACGCAAGCGCGGCCGTCTCAAGTTCATGGGCGAGTGCCTCACCATGGAAGCCTTCGATCTGCTGATCTGGCTAGGGCTTCTGGCAAGCGCGAACGGCACAAGGTAATTGAGCGCCGCGCGAATAGAGCCTCCGTTAGAGAAGCGTGATAGTTTCAGAGATCGACCCCAACCTCCGCGCCCAGCTCAGCGAGTTGCATAAGCCCATTGAGATTCGCCTCGCTGTAGCTGAATACTTTCGTTCGCGCGAGTTCGAGCGGCTGCCGTCCGTCGGGTTCGATCTGTCGCGCGATTCGCTTCGTCTCTGCCTGCCGGATGGTTGCGATAGCCAGATCGCGATCACCCAGAAAAAGAGCGTAGTCGGAAAGCTGCAGGTCATACCAGGTGCCATGATTGTTTTTCGCCGCGGACTCATCCTGGCCTTTGCTACTCGTGCGCATCCAGTGGACGAACTTGGCAAGCCATCCCTGCATGCACTGCTGGTCGGCCGCTGTCCATGCAGATGAACCCTGGATGAGGCCGATGGCGTCGACCACCTGCATGAAAGACCGCGTTTCGATAATTCCCGATGCCGCGGCCTGTATTGATGCCGGGAATTCCCTGGCCGAACTCGAGGTTCGGATTCATGCGCGTCCCGGGATCGAGAAACCATGTGCGAAGGAGCAATGCGGCGCGGTCGCTGTAGACGGACTTGCCTGTAAAGAAATATGCAAGCGCGAGTGCCCGGGACGTTTCGCCCAGTTGACCAAGAGAGTCGTGGTTGGTGATCTTGCGGATCTCAGGATTGCGTCGGCCGTCGTGGCGAATGTACGCAAGACCATTGGGCTTCGACGAATCGGGCCAGAAGTACGGGCCTGGCTCATGTAGTCATGCTTGTCGCCACTGGGCGGAGTGACCGCTTTGGACATCACACTGAGGGACCATCGTGCAGAACCTTATCTCCGTCCTCGGTCGCGAGCTGTATGATGTGCTGCCGAACAGGACCCGCCGCGGGAGCAGCTTTGATTTCCATTAGCGTCCGCGCGTTGACCAGGAAGGTTCTCGGCTGTTGACCGACTGCTGCTGCAGCAAAGAGCAGCAAGAGGCTTATAACGATCGAGTTTTTTTGCATGACGGTGTGCTCCTGTTGGCTACCGTCCGATGAAGGTCACGGCGCCACAACCTTGCTCGCTGCTGATACGGAATGAGCTTTCGCGCGCAGACGGTGCCACACGAAACTAATATTTCATCTAATGAAACGACCCGTTGAGCGCGCCAAATAAGAGAGTTCAGGGTCCAAAAGAGTGTTTTCACATATTGACAACCATTGTGCCGGAAAATTAGAACGTTTCACGGACCAAATTGGAACGTTTCAAATAAATTTGTTCGGAGTTCGCTCTTTCAACAGAAGAAGAGGAACCGGAATTTTTTGGAGGCTGTATGGGTCGAATCCGTCATTATGCTGTGCTCGTGTCGCTGCTGCTGTGCTTCGTGGCAGGGCGTGCTTGGGGTCAGGATGCAACCGCTGAGGTAAACGGCACGGTTACGGACAGTTCGGGTGCAGCGGTGGTTGGCGCCACCGTCACTCTCACGAATGTCGACACCCACATCGTGGTTGCCCGAAAAAGCTCGGCGGCCGGACAGTATGTGTTTATCAACGTCCCGCCTGGCAATTACGTCCTGAATGTCGTCGCACCAAGTTTCAAGACGCTGTCCCTTGCTCCCTTTCAGCTTTCGGTGAACCAGAGTTTTATGCAAAACGTAAAACTGCAGCCTGGCGCCGCAACGGAGAGTGTGGAGGTGAGCGCGAACGCCGCGGAGCTGCTGCAGAAGTCCTCCTCCGAGTTGGGCACCGTCATTCAGGAGGACGTCATCCAGGACATGCCGCTCAATGGCCGCAATTTCACCGAACTGCTGACGCTCACACCCGGAGCGACCCCGGTATCGACCGCCCAGGGTTCAGGCGTCGGTACGCAGGATGCGGGCATGTCGGGAATTCCAGGCAGCAACCTCGTGAAGCCCGCGCTGCACGGCCAGCAGAACCGGTCCACTCTTTACTACCTCGACGGCGTGACCAACACTGATCTTCGCGGCCCGGTGTACGGTGTTCTCCCAATGCTCGACGCGACCTCGCAGTTCAAGGTGCAGGCGCACAACGAAAAGGTGGAGTTTGGCGGAGTCGTCGGCGGAATCGTAAACATGGTCTCCCGTTCCGGCACCGACACGCTCCACGGCAATGCGTTCTTTCAGGTGCGCAATAACAACTTCGACGCACGCAACTCCTTTCTGGACGTTGCCAATTCGGGTCCCGCGCCGTTCAGTCAGTACCAGTTCGGTGGCACTGTCTATTTTCCGGTGATCCGCGACCGCACGTTCCTGGCGCTTGGGTATGAGGGCTGGAGGTACAGCCAGCCGACGCAACGGTTTGCGTATGTGCCGACCGCTGCCGAAATCGGCGGCGACTTCAGCGGCGACATCCTTGGTTACAACATCTACAACCCTTACTCAACCACAAAGGTCGGCAGCAACTATATCCGGTCGCGCTTCATGTGCGATGCCAACGGCAATCCGCTTGCGCCTAACGCGAATGGAATCCAGCCCAACGGGGTGCCGTGCAATAAAATCCCGTCGCAGCTGATTGATCCCGTGCTCTCGAAGGTCGCTTCGACCTTCCTGCGCGCTCCCAACTTCAATGGCGCGGCCTACGGTAAGCCCAACTTCAACTACCAGGAAGACCGCCCCAGGACCGACAACAACAATGAGATGCAGGTGCGGCTCGACGACAAGCTCAGCGGGCGCGACAACATCTGGCTCCGCTTTACCAACATGTATGTTCTTGACGAAAATCCAGTCGTCGGAACGACCGAGCTGGCGCCTTCAAACTATCATGCCTACGATTGGGGTGTCGGTTACACGCGCGTCGTCTCTCCTCACATCGTCTACGACGCACAGGCGGGCATTCTGCTCAAGCCCTACGTATTCAACTCCGGCACGGTAGCTAACGCGGTTCAGACCTTTCAGAATCTCGGTGTTGCAGACGCCGCTACATGGGGAGGCTTCTACTACGCGCTCGGCAATCAGTACACAAACGTCGGAGACATAGGGGCTTACGGAAATTCACTTCGCAAGAATCCCACATGGAGCGCGTCGACCGATCTGACGTTTCTCCTCGGTAAGCACAATGCGAAGGTCGGCCTGCAATTCACCAACGTGCAACGCGTCCAGGTGAACACCCAGCAGTCGTTCTCGTTTAGCACGAATGCTACGTATTTTCCCTCGAACACGTCCTCGTTGTGCCCAACGCAAAACTGCACGACGACCACCGGCAACATATTCGCAACCACCCTGCTCGGCTTGCCGTCGAGCTACTCCGGCCAGTTGCCCGCCTATAGCGAAGACGATTTCTCGTTCAAGTTCTGGTCGGGCTACGCTCAGGATGAGTGGCGGATCCTTCCCAGGCTCACGCTTGAGCTTGGCGTGCGGTACGACTATCTGAACGTGCCGAAGACCTTGAACGGCCGAATCAGTGGTGAGCTGGATCTCGCCCACCAGAACTACATCATTGGAGAAAAATCGATCCCCGATTGCAGCCAGGTCCAGCAGAATCCCTGCATCCCTGGCGGCGGTTTCGCAAGCGTCCCACACAACGATCACATCCTCTTTACCGGTTTTCACAAATCATTCCTTGCCCCGAAGGCCTCTGAGTTCGAGCCACGCGTAGGGTTTGCGTACACGCTGCGCGATGACCTGGTGCTCCGCGGCGGATATGGTCTGTTCTTTGATGCTCTGCCGGCGCGCAGCCAGTATGCGCAGAACGAGCTCGAGGCAGCGTACTGGCCCTGGGCGACCGGCTTCTCCGGAAACGCGAATGCGGTCGGCGCAACGCTCACTCACTTCAGTTCGATTGAAGGCCACTTCGCGAACCCGGTCACTCCCTCCAGCCCCTGGGGCATCGGCGGATACTACGACGATCCCAAGTTCCGTCCCGCCTACTCCAACCAATGGAACCTCGAGCTGCAGCAGCAGTTCGGTAAGTTCACATCGCTTTCCATCGCCTACGTGGGCAGCTCGAACGGAAACACGGACTACACCGGATATGCCAATGCGGCCCCGTTCGCTTCACCAGTAACCGTCAGCCGCACACAGGTCGACGCCTTCCGCGCGATTCCGTGGATGGTTTCAAGCCCCCACTGGGGAGCATCCACAGGCCGTTCGAACTACAACGCACTTGAGACGCGCTTGATGCGTCAGGCTACCCGCGAGTTTCGCCTGATCCTGTCCTACACCTGGGGCAAGTCGCTCGACGACTCCAGCGGCTACTTCGCTGCCGAGAACGGCCCGGGCGGCAGCTCTGCAGTGCAGAACTTCTATGACCCACGATCTAATCGCTCGGTATCTTCCTTTGATATCCCCCAGTTCGTCTCAATGGCGACCCTGTGGGAGATCCCAGCCGGCAAGGGTAAGACGTACTTCACCCACGGCCTTGGCTCTGCTCTGCTCGGTGGATGGCAGGCGAACAACATCCTCCAGTTCCGCTCAGGCCAGCCGTTCAACCTCGTCGTCAGTGGTGATCCGGCCAACATCGAAGGCAGCCTCAACTCCATCAGCGGCTACGCACGTCCCAACATCAATCCCGGCTACTCGCAGCGTCCCTATGTGGGTACTGCAAAGGAATGGTTTAATCCCGCTGCCTTCTCAATTCCTTCTGGCTCATTCGGCAGCTACTCGCGCAACGTCATGCGTGCGCGATATGTCTGGTACGACGATCTGTCGATGTTCAAGAAGATCCCCATCCACGAGCGCGTAACCGCCGAGTTCCGCGTAGATGCCTACAACGTTTTCAACATCCAGAACATCGGCTATCCAGGCCAGAACTCTTCCAGCGAAATCACGATCGTGAGCAACGATCCCCAGGCGAATCTCAAAGCAGGCGTCGGTCAGATCAACGACCTCGCCTACAACCCGCGTCAGCTTTCCTTCGGTGTGCGCGTGCAGTTCTAGTGCGTCTGCATGATCATCAAACGGTCTCCTCCTGAACCACTCGAGCAGCGCCTCTCAACGCTGCTCGTTTTCTTTTGGGCTTTATTAGAGAGCCGTTGCCATCGCCAGCCTGCACTCTTGGAAACTTTCTGCCCCGCTCAGCGTCAAGGTGGGTACATGATGAGACGAACGATTTGTCTACTTGCCATGGTCTTCATCGGCCCACGATTTCTGCCTGCGCAGCAGACGTCGGCACCCGAACCTGCGGAGACGCTGCACGTGCAGAGCCAACTCGTTGTGCTGGACACCGTAGTAACCGACCGCAGCGGGAAGATTGTGCGCGGACTCACGAAAGACGACTTCACCGTCTATGAGAACGGCGTTCAGCAGACGATCCGCAACTTTACATCGATCCAGGAACAGCCGCGGGTACCTGCCGCTCCGATGATCGACCGCGACGGCCATCAGCAGTGGGGGAACTCCCCGCTCACAATGATCGTTGTGGATGAGTTGGATACGCCGTTCGAGGAACTCGCGTACTCGCGCGACTGCGTGCGCAACTATCTGAAAGCTCAACCCGAGCAGATGTTGACGCCGACAATACTGCTGTGGCTGAACGACTATGGCATCCACGCCCTGACCGATTTCACACGCGACCGGCAGACCCTGCTGACCGCGCTGCAAAAGCAGCCGCCCAGCCTGCCCGGAAAACTGATGCGCGGCGCAAGAGTGGAGCAGATTGCGGCTGCATTTGCGGCTCTGCAGCAGGCCTCGCTCTTCAGCCGCGGAGCACCCGGAAAGAAAGAGATCATCTGGGTCGGCCGCAGCTTCCCGAGTATCGATCCGATTGGACTGACCGACTACGATCGGACCTTGCTGACCAAAGCCGTACGCAGCACCGCAAACCTGCTGCTGGCTTCGAGGGTAACCTTGTACGTCGTCGATCCAACGATCACCGGCTCGGCGCGTGACGATGATATGCCGCAGGATGTCGATACCCTGCAACTGGAGACAGCGAGCACGGTCAAGGACCCATTTGAGAGCAGCTTCAACATCAATCTCTTCGTGAACGAAACCGGCGGAAAGTACTTTCGCGGACGCAACGACCTGGACCGCCTGATCGCCGATAGCCAGCAGCGCGGGCTCGAGTACTACACCCTGACCTATGTGCCCTCCACCCCAATCCAGGACGGCAGCTACCGTCAAATCGTGGTGAAGCTGCGAAACCCGAATCTCATCGCACAGACCAAGAAGGGTTACTACGGTGAAGCGCCCTCTGCCTCGGCACCGGCGAAGCTCGAAGCCTCACTCGATGAGAAGGACCTCCGGTTCGATGTCTATGAAGCGGCCGTTACCGGAATGCAGTACACCGGACTTGGCCTGCACGTGGAGGGCTGCACTCGCGATGCCACCGGCACGGCCTCTTGTGTCGTCTCTGTGGACACGGGATCGCTGACCTTCACCCCCTACAGCGAGAGCGAGCAGCGGACGACATTGGTCGCTGTTATGGCCGCCCTGAACGCAAAAGGGAAGATCGTGAACGACCAGGTTACAAGAGTCACGATTGCGATTCCCGAGACGCAGATGGCGCAGGTCGCCCACGGATTCACGAAACTGCGCGTCCATGCAGTTGTGCCGCCGACCGCGAAGTCTGTTCGTGTGGTGGTTCGCGATGCAAGCGGGCGCATTGGTACGGCAGACTTGCCAGCAGACGTAGTGCAGCAACTGGCGGTCGCGAGCATCGGAAAGCTGCCGCGCCGATAGGTCTAAGTGGCATGAAGGACTCTCAGGCCTTCGACGAGAATCACGTCTCAGAGCGCGCCTTGAAGTGCGGATCGCTTCGGAGCATCCACGGGGAAATGCGCATCTTTGCCGCACGCGTCTGCACGCTGGAGTGACGTGTTGGTTCTGCAGACCTCTTCTGGCCTCCCAAATCGCAAACTGCTCCGGTCACTCAAGAAAATCGCCAATACCCTAAACCTCGCATGCGCGAATGTGACAAGTGCGTCGAGCGCCATGAATGCCGCCATTGGTTCCTGCACAAGTTCCGTGCCACCTTCGTCGAATTCAGGCTCGCAGTGAACTGATGGATGTAGCCCGTGATCGTGCCGTTGCCGTGGTTGAAGTTGCCAAAGCCGGAATACGTTCCCGTGCAGGCACCCCTGCAGCTTCCAGTGCCCGGCTTCGTATTCAGGTAGATCGTTGGGAAGGTTTCGCTTGCGGGATTCAGCAACGAGAGCAGGGTGGAGGAAAAGCCGAGCGTGCCCAGGTTGATGCCCGTGCTGATCTTTTGCTCCGGTGCCTCTTCCTGCGTGAAGCCATAGCGCAGATCGAGCACATTGGAAGGCGAAAGCACGATGACCTCGTCGAGCGCCCCGCCGCGATTAATACGCGTGAGATTGATGCCGCCTGATGCATTGCCATAGAAACCGGGATCGGTCTCCAGGTAATGGTCATAATCAAAGCGTGCAAACATGCGGTTGCGATCCGAGAACTGGTGATCCACTCGCACGAAATGGACGTAGTAATCGAAGATGTCCTTAATGCTCTGCGTATAGTTGTTCTGTCCGGTGGCGGTGCCCTACTGTGTTGGGCTCGGCATAATAGGCGAGGATCTTCGTGGCGACCGAATCGAGCAGCAAGTATTTTGTTTGTACTTCGAACAGTGTGGAGAAGATAGAGCGGCAAGGACCTTCGTGGCGGAAATGCATGAATCGCCTTTCACGGAGCCTTATCAATAGAAATCAACCGCGATGAATGCGTCAAACGGGTATCCGTCCCGCACTCGCAAATAGAGCATTTATATTGGTCTTCTGTTGGACATCGAACTTAATGGAAGCTGGCAAAGACCTCCCGGGTTCACCGCGGCCGGCGGCAAGCCCGGCCGATCTAGCCAGTCTGCAACCACCGTGACATGTCGTCTACCCCACCGAATCAACGTGCCCCGATTCTTCTCTGTACAATCACTGTCGATTCCTAGCCGCGCCGAGTGCGAAGCAGACAAATGAGCAACACAGCAACGGACACTTCCGAACTTTTCGACGGTGTGATCCGCAAGATCACGTGGCGGCTGATTCCCTTCCTGATGCTTCTATACTTCGTTGCGTTTCTGGACCGCATCAATGTTGGATTCGCGGCGCTTGACGATGAATCGCGAGATCGGCCTGACGCCGGAGATCTTCGGGATCGGGTCCGGGATCTTCTTTCTGGGCTACTTTGCGTTTGAAGTGCCCTCCACGATCATCCTGCACAAGGTCGGGCGCGCGGTTCTGGATCGGCCGCGTGATGATCACGTGGGGCCTGGTCTCGATCGCGATGGCGTTCATGCGGGGCCCGATCAGCTTCTACGTGCTGCGGTTTCTGCTCGGGCTCGCGGAGGCGGGTTTCTTTCCGGGGATCATTCTGTACCTGAGCTACTGGTTTCCCGCGGATCACCGGTCGGCGGTGACGGCAATGGTTTATGGCGGCGGCGCCGATTGCCGGATTCGATTGGCTCGCCGCTCTCCGGCGCGCTGCTGCAGTTGCACGGGGTTGCGGGCCTGCAAGGATGGCAATGGCTGTTTCTGCTCGAAGGCGTTCCGGCTGTGGTGCTTGGGGTAGTCACATTTGGCGTTCCTCACCGACCGGCCGGCGACGGCTGCGTGGCTGAGCGAACGACGAGCGCGATGGCTGCCGAACGCGATTGAGCGGGAGCGAGGCGGGTATTGCGGGACCCGCGCAGTCACAGCGCGTGGCGCTGCGCTGACGGACTGGAAGGTGCTGGCGCTGGCGCTTGCGTACTTCGGGACGTCCGCCGGGCTGTACACGATCGGTTTCTGGGCGCCGCTGATCGTGAAGCCACTGGGATTCTCGGGCTTCCGCGTCGGGCTCTCTGGTGGCGATTCCGAACTGGTCGCGGTAATTGGCATGGTGCTGTGGTCGCGCAACTCGGACCGCACGGGAGAGCGCTACTGGCACGCCGCTATTGCATGCCTGATTGCCGCGCTGGGAATGGCCGTGGCGGGCTCGCGCGGCTCGTCTGCGGTGGTCGCGATCGCCGGGCTTTCGCTGACGGCGTTTGGCGTGAGCGCGGCGAAGCCGCCGCTTTGGAGCTTGCCGACGACGTTCTTCGCCGGAACGGCGGCGGCGGCGTCGATTGGACTGATCAATCGTCTGGGGACACTGGGCGGATTTGTCGGACCGCTGATCATCGGCTGCGTCCGATGCGGGCCAGCGGCCATTTCAGCCGCGGACTTTACCTTGTTGGCTGTACGCTATCTAGTATCGGCGGCAACGATCCTGCATCTGCGCTGGATCGCGGGAAGGAGACCGGCGCAACCGCCAAGCGAGAAACGCTCTGAATGCCTGACAGCGTCCAGCGAGGGAGCCGTCATTACAAAATCGCCGTGATTCCCGGCGACGGCATCGGGCAGCGAAGTGGTTCCCGAAGGCGTGCGCGTGCTGCAGGCCGCCGCCGAAAAGTATGGCTTCACGCTGCAGCTCGACGAGTTTGACTTTGCATCGTGCGACTACTACCTGAGGCACGGCAAGATGATGCCGGACGATTGGAAAGAACACATCGGCCATCATGATGCGATCTTCTTCGGTGCCGTGGGCTGGCCCGAGAAGGTGCCCGACCACATCTCGCTGTGGGGATCGTTGATCCAGTTCCGGCGCGAATTCGATCAGTACGTGAACCTTCGGCCGGTGCGCCTGATGCCGGGCAGTCCCTTGTCCACTCGCAGGTCGCAAGCCGGGGGACATCGACTTTTTCGTGGTGCGCGAAAACACCGAAGGCGAGTACTCGTCCATTGGCGGCAAAATTTTCCCGGGGACGGAGCGCGAGGTTGTGATTCAGGAGACGGTGATGACGCGTGCTGGTGTCGACCGCATCCTGAAATTCGCATTTGAGCTGGCGCACGAAACGCGAGAAAAAGCATCTGACCTCGGCGACGAAATCCAACGGCATCTCGATCACGATGCCGTTCTGGGATGAACGTGTGGTTAGGCGATGGCGCGGCAGTTTCCCCGACGGTCAGGTGGGACAAATACCACATCGACATCCTCACGGCCCACTTCGTCCTCAATCCGGACCGCTTTGATGTCGTGGTCGCGTCGAATCTCTTCGGCGACATTCTTTCGGACCTCGGCCCGGCGTGCGCCGGCACGATCGGCATTGCTCCTTCGGGGAACATCAATCCCGAGCGCCGGTTCCCTTCTTTGTTCGAGCCCGTGCATGGCTCTGCTCCTGACATCGCCGGCAAGAGGCATAGCGAATCCGATCGGCGCAGATCTGGTCGGCGGCGATGATGCTCGATCACCTGGGCGAAGTCGAGGCGGGCGCTGCAATCATCAAAACGATCGAGGCCACACTGATGGATAAATCGCTCTGCACACGAGACGTAGCAGGAACGGCCGATACGTCTACTGCAGGCATCAGCATCGCTACCGCCATTTGCTAACCATGTGCCCGCCGAAGATTACACATTCGTCAACAGAACCCTGCTGATGACTGTCCGGTGTGAAATGGATGGGATGCCGCTTTTGGCCCCAAATTCAACTCCTTCGCTGCGGCGCAGAGCTCGCCCCAGTACCACTCTGAGTAGCCCCTTTCAAGGCCCCACTACTAGGACGGCACGCCAAGTGGTGTGAATGGACCGCTGGGTGATTTCTATGGTGCCGATGATGGGCTACCCGGTTGGCGGTTCATCTTAGCCGGTCAAGTATCCCACGGTTTTCGTTGCTCTGGGGCCGACATCCTTATCGGAACGTAATCCTTCTTCAGGCCCTGCCGAATGGTTACAAGCAGCAAGCCATCAGGTTGCGACCCTCCAGTTTATGCGTACAGGGCAACGCCACTCATACAGAAGGGCTTGATGTAAGACTTACCGCTCGCGGACACAGGCGCAAGAAATCAAAAATCGCTATCTAAAGTTTTGATATCTATATAGGCTGGCGATTCGCGTCGGTGCTGTTGGTTTCGACAGCAACCCGCGAGGGCCAATAGCAGAGAGACACGGAGACTCTATTCAGAAGCCTATCTGACCCTTTTGACATGGCCGGCAGAGGTCCTTGCTGTAGAGGGTCTACCCGGCCGTTCCCTCCCAATTGTCAGTTTGCTGGGAAAACTGTCAGCGATCTCTGCCGCTGCAACAGCTTGCGCCTGCTATCGAAGTTGTGTGTATATACGCTCAATTTGCGAGCGAGGTACCGTATCGCTACGGGTGTTCGTCAGGGATTGGGTGTGCCGGGCTGAGGAAGCTGTATCCCTGCATAGATCTCGCGTTTCAGCGGCGGCAGCCAGGCGCGGAAGGTCTGCGCTGGGAACTGGCTGGGCGCGAGGCAGGGGGTCGGTTCGGGAGAGAGGACGTAGCGGATATGCAGCGCCGGCAGATACTTCTGGATGGGGTAGTCGCAATAGACGCCGTCGATCTTCCAGGGCTTTGTGTCAGGGATGAAGTGATAGGCGCCGGGCGGGTTGAGGACGCGCGCGTCATTTAGATGACCCTGGGCGTACACCTGGGTGGCGGAGTCGTAGGCGAAGCCGCCGCGGATTTCGGTGCGTGGGATGCCGGCGGCCTGGAGCTCGTTGGCGAGCCGGACCTCGGCGCGGTAGGTGGCGAAGAGATCGTGGGTGTCGGCGACAGTGAGTAACGCGACCAGGACCAGAAATGCTGTGGACAGCAGCGGAATACGCGGGCTGACGTGCACTTGATGCCAGCGCAGCGCGTAGATGAGGAGGAGGGCGATGATCTCCAGCAGGTAGCGATCAAAGAGTACGAAGAAGGCAGCGCGGGGAAGCAGCATCGCGCAATAGCAGATGACGAATGGAACCAGCAGGAGAGAGATGGAATTCCAGGATGTGATCTGCCCTTCCGATGGCGCAGCCGTGCCGGCGGCGCGGCGGCGGTATGCGAGAAAGACTTCGAAGGAGGCATAGGCGCTCGCCACGAGGATGATGAACAGAAGCGCCTGCCAGCGGGTTGGAAGTACCGGGTTTGATCCGAAGAGGCCGTCCTGCATGATCCCGCGGCCGCTGACGGTGTTGCCCAGCCAGGGGGCGAACAATACGTGCGCGTGACCAGCCCTGCGCAGCAAAAGAAGGGCAACCGCAAGCACCACGAGCAGCGATGCGGCTCTGACCCTTGTTCCTCGCTGCTTCCATGGGAGGAATGAAAGTGCGATGGTCAGGACCGGCAGGACGAGGAGAAGGGTCGTCATCACGCCGCGCGAGACCTGGTGGATTACGAGCGGGATGAGATAGCTGCCGACTTTTCCGGGAATCAGCTTCTCGGGCGCGGTGAACGGCTGCCGGTTGAACCAGCCCATCAGGAAATGAATGCAGATCGCGCCTGTGGCCCACAACGCGATGCCTGCCGGAAGGACGTACCGTCTGCGGCGCAACAGCCAAACGCAACTGGGAACCATCACGAGCACACCGAGCCACGCAATCTGGCGAACGGTGCCCAGCGCTATGTTGCTGAGTGCGGCGGCTGTGAGCCAGAGAACTGCCTTGGTGTCGGTGGGCGCAACGACAGCGAGCTGGCAGAGGTACAGGCACAGCACAATGGGCAGAATCGCTGGCACGTCCGTCATGAAGGAGGCGGAGAGCGGAAGGAAGACAGGACTGAGCGCGAAAACGAGCGTGCCAAAGGTAGCGTGAGCAGCATTGAGGCCGAAGCGGCGAAGAATGGCGTGATAGAGCAGGACGGTGAAGGCTGCGACGGGAACGGTGGACAGGCGAACGGCGGTGAAGGTGTGGCCAAAGAGTTTGGAGAAAAGGGCTCCCCACATGGCCTGCCAGCCGAGCATGGGCGAGGCCCAGCCGTGAAAGATGAAGTGGCCGGTGCGGGCGAAGTCGAAGGCCGTGATGGTGTAGACCCAGTCGTCGTTGACGCCGACCTCCGCCACGGGCCAGACGACGAGCAGGCAGACACAGAAAATCGCAACGCACAGCAGGCTCTCGCGCGTGAAGAGCGAAAGCTCTGCTTTCTGAGAGCGAGTGGTGGTGAGCGGGTCAGGCGGTGCGGTTGTGGTCGAATTCATAGGCTGCTATGTTTCAAGTGTGCTGAATTTTGAGGAAAGATTCCAGACGCTCAGGGACGTGGGGAAGCAGAAGGCCGGCGCGCTGCATCTCCTGCGCGACGGCTGCTTCCGCGGGGTAGAGGCTGAATAGGTCGTGCATGTCGGCGACCGGCGCATCGATGCGACGGGCTCGAGGGCTCGAGCTGATGGCCGGTTCCGTTGTGCAGGTGGGCAAAGGAAATCCTCTCGTCAGCTATTTTTTCGTGAGATCGACATGCCACTCTCCGGTGGGCGGGTTGAGCGGGATGCTGACGTGCGTGCCGGGAGGCGCTGCTTGAAAGATGGCTGCCTGCTGGGCGAAGTGCATGTCGACGAGCGGGGCGATTCTCCAGTCGCGGTAGATGCCCTGCAGCAGGATGACGGCGAGGGCGACCGCTGTCCACTTCATGATCGCGTTGCGGGCGTAGATCATGCACCACAGGATAGAGAACAGAAAGATGAGGCTCGGGAAAAACCAGTAGCGGATGGAGGACGCTGACAGCATGAAGTCCCAGAGCGGGAGAGAGGTTGTGGGCAGAAGCGGACTGCGCATGGACGCGGCGAAGATGGCGGCGCAGTAGAGGAAAAAGAGGCGGACCTCGAGAGAGGCGAAGCGGAAACAGTAGATGGAAATTGCGAGGCCGATGACGGCGGCGATGGCGCAGACGAAGAGTGGCTGGGTTTTGCCGTACGCGAAGGAGCCGCGAAGTGCGGCGAGGTAGACGTCTCCGCCGAGGATGCGGAGAAACATGGCGAGCGATGCGCCGAGCGGACGGACGTGGCGGGTCTCGTGAAAGGTGCGGAGCAAGAAAATTTGCACGATAACGCCGATGCTGAGGAGACCTCCGGTAAGGAGAGACCAGCGCTGACGGCGGATCAGCCAGAACAGAAACAGGAACGGCAGAAGCAGAACGCCGAATGGACCGCAGAATCCCGCGAGGAGAAAGAGGCAGATGTCGAAGACTTTGCCGAAGAGCGAGCGCGGGGCGGCAGCGAAGGCGAGGAGCACTTCACTGACGGCGAGATGCCAGTGCGCATTGGTGCAGAGGATGTGGATCTCGCGCGCGTCGGGAATCCCGATATAGACCGCGGCGAAGAGGATTCGTAACGGAAGTGGCGCCCAGTTGCGGCAGCGCGGCGAGAGCAGAATGGGTACGGGGAGCGCCTCACAGACGAGGCCGACGAGCCCCATCGGCAGCGGGGCCCAGCGGAACGGAACGAGCAGAGCGAGGCCCGCGGCGAGACGCTGCAGCGTGTTCAGGTAGCCACCGAGGGGCATCGTGAGGGAGTGCAGCCAGCCGCCGTTGTAGGCCTGCGCGTACCAGACTTTGCCGTCCTCTGCCCAGAACTGCGGGTTGGTGAAGAGGCTTGGGTCGCGCAGGACGATGAGCGCCGCGGAGAGAATGAACGCGGCGGCAAGCCACAGCGGAGCGAGTCCGGTGCGTGTGCTCAAAGGTGCAAGGAGTGTGCGGGCGCGGTCGCGCAGGCGCTCCCATGCACCGCGAGTGGACGGGCCGCCGACTTCCGTCGCTACTGCGTGCCTTGTGGTCATTTTTCGATTTCGACAGCGCGTTAGAGGGCGCGAAAGCCGTTGATCTGTTGCCTAGCACTGGGGCTGGCCTGTTCTCATAAAATTATAGGTGAGCCGACAACAGAATGAGCATCGCGACGGAACAGCAGGCAGGCAACACGTTAGCAGAAGGATCGCCCGAGTCATTTGCAGGCCGGCGCGGATGGAGACGCGGGACGGTGGGCGAGCTGCTGGTGGTGTTCGTCGCTGTGTTCGCAGTGGCGTTTCTGCTCAGCAACCGCGCGGTCAATTTGTACGACGAGGGAATCCTGCTTACGGCAGTGATGAGAACAATGGCAGGCCAGGTGCTGCATCGGGACTTCTATTACAACTATGGACCGGCTCAACTGTATCTGCTTGCAGGGCTGTTCAAGGTGTTCGGCTCGTCGATTCTTCTGGAACGGTTGGTTGGGCTGTTTGCGGGTTCGTTTCTCGGCGTGTCGCTGTACGGGCTGGCGCGGCGGTTCTGCGGAAGAAGCGTAGCGGTGGCAACGGTCCTCTGCTTTGTGTTGTGGGGGATCGGAGAGAATTTCATTCCGAGTTTTCTGCTCTCGAGCGTGTGCGTGCTCATTCTCTGGAGTACGTATCTCAACGTTGTGTCGACTCAACAAAAGGTGGATCGAAGACGGAGCTTTGCGGCGGGGCTGCTGGTTGGCGTTCTGTTCGCGTTCCGGTACGACATGGGCGTGATGCTCGTGGGCGGCCATGTGGTGGCGATGGCGGTCGTCATCTACCTGCGGGCTCGCGATGGCGAGCGTCGCGGCCGAGTCCTCGGTTCGTGGCTGGCAAGCTATGTGGGCGGCTTTATTCTCGTCGCAGTGCCGATCATGGCAGCGTACCTGGCGGTCGCGCCGCTGCACGACCTGCTGTATGACATTGTGCTGTACACGGCGAAGTATTATCGCGCCGGGCGAGCGCTTCCGCCGCCGTCGATCTTCGGCCCCTCCTGGAATAACCTTGTCGTGTATCTGCTTCCTGTTCTGTTGGGGCTTGCACTATATGTCGCCGTGATCGGGATAAGGAGGCGACGTTCCGCTGCGGATGCGAAAGCAACGGAGGCGCCGGCGTGGGCGGAGTTTATGCTCTCGCTGGCGTTAGTGGCCCTGCTGCTGTCGGTCAAGGGCCTGGTGAGAATAAGCGCCGGTGCAATGTACGCGTGCCTGATTCCGTCGCTCCTGCTGGGCGCTCTGGTCCATCAATTCAGAAACAACCTCGGCCAACACGGAAGCAACCTGGGCCGCTCGTTGCGTGGAGTTTTGTTCGTAACGATTGCACTGTTTTTTATTCTGGGGTTCTTGTCTCTGCAGAATACCGTTCTTGTGGAACGGCACCAGCGCGCGATTATGCTCAAGTGGATCATCGCACCCGGCAACCAGGCGCCGCTTCCGCCCGATCGCGGCTGGTGCAAGACGAGCAATGTGATTACACGGGGAATGTGTTATTCGATCGAGCCCGACAGTATAGCTACTGTGAAGTACCTGACCGAGCACACGACCCCGCAGGACACGATCTATGTGGGTTTACCAAAGCACGACCGGATCGTGATGAACAACAATCTCCTGTACTTTGCCGCACAGAGGCTGCCTGCCACGAAGTGGTCCCACTTCGATCCTTTCTTGCAGAATCGCGCAGACATACAACAAGAGATGATCGGTGAGCTTGAGCGCAATCGGCCACCGTACGTGGTGCTCGACGGGCGATTCGAGAACATCCACGAGCCAAACGGGAGCTCGGTGAGCACCGGTGTGCACCTGCTGGACGACTACATCGCATCGCATTACACGATCGTGCAGCGGTATGGAATGCTGACGATTCTTAAGCGGAATTAGAAGTCCAGCGCGAACTTCGAGTACTTAGGGTCGCGGAACGTGGTGTTGAGCGCTTCTTGCAACGCCGTGGAGCGGACGCCGAAGATACTGGGCCAGTCGATCACCTCGAAGACATCCGGTGTGACGAGAGCTTCGAGCTGCGTTGCAGTGAAGGCTGGATCCTTCTCCCAGAGCGCGTTGATCTTGAGAAGAATCCAGAAAAGACGGTAGGGATCCGCACGATGCGGGTGTTCGATCGCGGTGACGTTTCGGGCAGCAACACCGCTCGCGCCAATAAAATGACCCCAGCGCGGAGGGTTTTGCGTGAGTAGTAAAAGGGCCAGCCCACGAGCGCGAGCCGCGGCACCGTCACCGCACCCAATACCTCACCAATCCCGCGAAGTACCCGAACCACACACCCCACCCAATCTCCGCAAACATGGTCATTCAGTGTGGATCCCTCCCAAACTTCTCCAGCCCGAAGATGAGGAACCGCAGAGCCACACACACCCGTACAAGCCAATCGCTCGCCCATTCGTCTTCTCTTCCGACGATAATCGCAATTCAGCTATGACTCCGACATCATAGAGCGTGGAACTCTGCGGCAGCGCACGGGAGGGACAAACCGACCGTAGACCGGTATTGATTGGAACTTGCGTTGGCGGTTCGCAGTCACCCGACGTAGAAGACGAAACCCGTGCAGCAGGTCCATCAGGTGCCGCCGTTCGAGCATTGGCTGGCCCTCATGCGAACTGTGTTCGGATCCTGAGTCCCGAGCAACAGCCTCGACCTCAACAGGTCACCCCGTTGCAGTCGGGTCCGTTGTACTCTGGCAGCATGGCGCGAGAGGTGCAATGGCGTCACCTACAGTTCGCTCGACTGCCGCTCCCCTACGAGTTCCGCCAGGCGCTCGAAGCAAGCGTATGAGGTTAACCCAATTATTCATGTTTACGCTTTCCGTTGTTATTCCTGTCTATCGTGCGGAACGGACACTACCGGATCTATACCGAGAGCTTTCCGATGCGGTGTCGGCGCTAACGTCAGTATTTGAGATCATCTTCGTTGAAGATGGAGGCGGCGACGGTTCCTGGGCGATCATTGCCGACTTAGCCCGCGCAGACTACCGTGTACGCGGCATCAAGATGAGCCGAAATTACGGCCAGCACAATGCGCTCCTCTGCGGCATCATGGCGGCAAAGTACGAGATCATTCTCACCATGGACGACGATCTGCAGCATCCAGTCAGCGAGATCGCACCAATGCTGGCGGCATTGAAGCCTGAGTATGACGTCGTGTATGGCGCGCCGCGAGAAGAACAGCACGGATTTCTGCGCGATCTCGCCTCGCGCATGACAAAAATAGCGCTCGCCAGCGCGATGGGCGCCGAGACCGCCCGTAACGTGAGTGCTTTTCGTGTTTTCCGTACTCGCCTGCGCGACGGCTTCCGGGATTACCGCAACCCATATGTATCCATCGACGTGCTACTCACGTGGACAACCACCCGGTTTACGGCCATCAAGGTTGCCCACCTCCCACGCACTGCGGGCGTATCGGGATATAGCACACGTAAATTGATCCGGCACGGGTTCAACCTTATGACTGGGTTTAGCACTCTGCCGCTGCATATCGCCAGTATTTTTGGCTTTGTATCTGTCGCATTTGGCTTTTCAATATTGGCTTTGGTCCTGGCCAACTATTTGATCCACGGCGGCGCGGTCCCAGGATTCACTTTCCTTGTATGCGTGATTGCTATTTTTGCTGGCGTGCAACTCTTCGCTCTTGGTATCTTCGGGGAATATCTCGCGCGGATCCACTTCCGCAGCATGGACCGCCCTCCCTACGTGATCGGAGAGATGGCCGCTTTGCCGGCGCCCGATGGAACTGTCGCGGAATCGATTTAGCATCCTACTCGGGAGAGCAGACTTGTTTAGCTATGTCGAGGAGCGGTCGGAAGGTTCTGCGTTGAGCATGACGTACCATTTGACGCCTTGGGATGTACCGATTTTCGAAGGCAACACGGCCGCCATCGCATCGATCCAAGTGCGGATAGAGCAAGAGGCGGCACCCACATTTGAGAGCTTCCGGGATTGGTGCATGCGGAACCATACCAAGTTGGTTAGTTGCCGTCTGGCCCAGGATCAGTTGACCGAGTGTGGGTTTCTCGAGAGACAGGGCTTTCGGTTCATCGAGCTAAACTACCGCCCCATCCTGCGCAGCCTTGACAGGTTTTCGGACGATTCGGAGATCACTATCTGCCACGCACTTCCGGAGGACAGTAGAGAAATATCCGGATTCGCTGAACAAATATTTGCAACTGGCCGGCTACACGTTGACCCGCAGGTTGGTCCCGAAATTGGTAGCCGCCGCTATGGTGTATGGGCCCAAAACGCCTTCGGGAACCCGAACCAAAGTGTGCTGAAGTGTTTGATGGAAGGCCGTACTATCGCCTTCTTCATAGTCGAGCAACCCACTCCTGCCAGCCGGTTTTGGTCCCTGGTCGGGCTCGCCCCCGGCCTGGCCGGCCACGGGCTGGGCCGACGCGTCTGGCAGGCAATGCTCGCTTTCCATCACCGCGAAGGGGTAGAAGAGGTTTCCACCAGCATCTCATCCCAGAATGTTGCGGTGCACAATCTTTATGTCTCCTTAGGTTTTCGCTTCCCCGCACCCAGCATCACCCTCCACTGGTGTCCATTTGGGAGTCTGAGGTCATCCGTGCGATGATCCGTGAGCAAATCGTCCGCTGTGCCATCAAGGCAGATGACGTAGCGTCGCCGATCATACTCTTTACTTTTCAGCGATACTGATATTTCCACTCCGCTCTTCTCAGAGCCTAAAACCCTTCCAGTGAGTTCAACACATTGACGATTCACATTCCGTTTAACAAACCATGCATCGTTGGCTCAGAGCTTACCTACGTCAGCCAGGCCATCTCTGGCGGACATGCCAGCGGCGACGGGCCGTTCACTCGGCGAGCGCAGAAATTGATCCAGGAGCGGTTCGGCGCACGGCGCGTTTTGCTTACCACCTCCTGCACCGCGGCGCTTGAGATGGCGGCTCTTCTATGCGAACTCCGTCCAGGTGACGAGGTAATCGTTCCTTCTTTTACTTTCGTCTCCACCGCTAATGCGCTCGTGTTACGAGGAGCTAAACCAGTGTTCGTGGATATTCGCCCGGACACGCTGAATATCGACGAGCGGCTGATCGAAGCCGCGATCACCCCACGTACGCGGGCGATTTTCCCCGTTCATTACGCCGGTGTTGGCTGTGAGATGGACGAGATAATGACCATCGCGCGGCGGCATAACTTGCTGGTCATTGAGGATGCGGCACAGGGAGTCTTTGCCAAATACAAGGGCCAATGGCTCGGCACTATCGGCCATATAGGCTGCTACAGCTTTCATGAGACCAAGAACTTCTCGTGTGGTGAAGGCGGCGCACTGACGATCAACGAGCCGGATTTGGAGAAGCGCGCCGAGATCCTGCGCGAGAAGGGCACCAACCGTAGCCAGTTTCTGCGTGGGCAGGTAGACAAGTATACGTGGGTAGACATCGGCTCTTCCTACGTGCTGTCCGACATACTGGCGGCTTTCCTAAATGGCCAACTCGAGAACATGGAGAAGATTACAGCCCGGCGAGGCGAAATTTTTAATCTTTACGTAAATCTGCTCGCACCTCTGGTCGAGAGCGGCCGGGTTCGTACGCCCTTCGTACCAGATCACTGTACTTCGAATTACCATATGTTCTATCTGTTGGCGGCAAACCAAGACGAGCGCGAGGCGCTAATCGCGCACCTTCGTCAGGCGGGCATTCTGGCCGTGTTTCACTATGTGCCGTTGCATTCTTCACCCTTCGCCAAAACTCTCGGCTTGCCACAGTTGAATCTGCCGGTAACGGATGATACGAGCAGCCGTCTGCTCAGGCTGCCGATGTATTATGATTTGAGCGATCGAGATGTGACTGAAGTCGCCGAAACGGTGCTCGATTTCTACCAGAACTGGAACTCCAAATAATCATGCAGCTTGATCTCGCAACATTGGCGCCATCTCTGGAGCAGCGCCAGCCCGGGCTTTGGTTTGCTAGGCAAGACGGGGCTGCAGTGTCATATCCGAGTCACGGAAACGTTGCGTGTCTTGCGGTTGAGGATCGTTCGTTTTGGTTCCGCCACCGCAATCGCGTGATTACGGAGTTCGTAAAACAGTTCCACCGTGCCGGCGGAACGTTTCTTGATGTGGGCGGCGGCAATGGTTTTGTTGCACAGGCCCTCATATCTGCGGGCATTCACTGCATACTGGTTGAGCCAGGTATCGACGGAGCTTTGGCCGCCCGCTCTCGCGGGGTTGATCCGGTTGTTTGTGCGCGGCTTGAGGATTCGAATCTGCCTGCTGGGTGCGCTGCTTCAGTTGGACTCTTCGATGTTCTCGAACATATCGAGGATGAAGCTGCTGCCCTGAAGCTTATCCGTTCACTTCTAGAGTCATCGGGCCGCCTGTTTCTCACCGTACCCGCGTACCAATTTCTTTACTCTTCCGAAGATCGCGCGGCGGGTCATTTTCGCCGCTACACATTGCCTCAACTCCATCGCGTTCTTGCCAACAGCAACTTTCGAATCGAGTTTTCCTCCTACATCTTTAGTCCGCTTCCGCTGCTGATCTTTCTTAGCCGAACGATCCCGACACGGCTTGGCATGCGTGATGGGGAAAGGCGTGAGATTGCTGGCTCGGAACACACGCTCGGTGGCCCTGCGGCCTGGGCGATGGATCGAATGCTCGACCTTGAACTGCGCAGGTTGCGTGCCGGTAAGCGCTGTCTGCTCGGAGGCAGTTGTCTGTGCGTCGCCGTCAAGGAATAGATCAGCGCAGCGCCGGTCCGTCGGTGCCGCTGCATAGCGCCGCTCCAAAACCGCCGAGTTGCTGGAGTCGTGATAGCTTTTGAAAATCCACTTTGAATTTGCCCGAGGGGAATAGTCAACTCAAGTCGGAGAGGCTGATGTTTCAATCCATTCGTTCCGTTTTGGCCATTCCGGCCGCATACCAGTTGTGGTGGAATCTCGTCGGCGGACCTGGCTGGGCCAAAGTTCTGGTCAACCAATATGTTCAGCCAGCAGCTGGCTCCAGGATTTTTGAAATTGGGTGCGGACCCGGGACCATCGCGCGTTATCTGCCACCGTGCGAGTATCTCGGATTCGACCTAAGCCCCAAGTACATCGAGTTGGCAAAGAAACGTTTTCCAAAAGCACACTTTGTCTGCGAACGAGTGAGTCAATTCTCACTCGCCAAAGAGGAGAAGTTTGACATAGTGCTGGCGCTCGGGATTGTGCACCACCTCGACGATGCAGAAGCGCGGCAATTATTTCAAATCGCGTATGACGCTCTAAAACCTGGTGGCAAGCTCGTCACCTTCGATGGCGTGTACGCAGACGGTCAGTCCTCCACCGCGCGGTGGTTGTTGGGAAGAGACCGGGGAGAACACGTAAGGAGCGAGCGGGAGTACGTGGGAATTGCGTCTCAGGTATTCAGCAATATCAGACCAAGCGTCCGTCACGATCTATTACGTATTCCATACACACACCTGATTCTGGAATGTGTCCGGTGATGAGTTCATTCACGCTGGAGAACATGACGACAGATCGAGACGCACCCCAGCCGGTTTCAATAATCACTGTGCTGGCCTGTGCATGGCCCGCTTTACTTCTCGCTACCGTGTGCCTTCTCCCATTTCTGAACAAGGCTTACGTCAATGACGATACATGGTTTCTCACCATGGCGAAGCAGATCGTCAAGCACCCGCTGCATCCGATGGATTTTCAGATTTGCTGGAACCTCTCCAATAACTGCTTGAGGCCTGAAAATGCCCTGTTAGGAGAAGAAGCGCAAGGTTATGCACTCGTGCCGACGGTTCTGGGCGGCGCTCACGAGTGGATGGCGCACCTTACCCAACTGCCGTTCGTCTGGATTGCAGTGTTGGCGATGACGTCGTTGGTCCTTCGTCTCGGATGGAACCGGGCTCACGCAATCGCCGGCGCCTTGCTTTTGGTAACTGTCACACCATTTCTCCCCATGGCCAGCACTGCGATGCCAGATATTCTCGCGACAGCCCTTACGCTGGTGGCAATAGAACGTCTCGCAGCGTGGAAGGCCGAGCAGAAGGCTAGCCGGGCAGTGGCGGCCGCCATCGCGCTGGGGCTGGCCGCCTATACGCGTCCCCATCTCGTGCTTCTATTTCCTCTGGCGGCATTTTTTCTGCTCGATAGCATCCAACCCAGCGAAATTGTGGCGCTGATCCGGCGGAAATTCTGGCGTTGGACACCGGTTGTAGCAGGCGCTGTTTTCCTGTTGGCGATCATCGCCGCTACCCGTGAGCACAATCCAGCCGATAGTGCGCCAATAGTTTTCACGGGAACCCGGTACATACAAACCAATCTTCGTTCGTATCTGCTGTACTTCGTCTTTCCTCTACCTCTGGCCGCCTGTTGGTTTGTGAACCGCCTGAAGATCGGACGGTGGCTCATCGTAAGCATCACGACTGGCTTGGCAGTCGCCCTTTTGTTCTGGCACCATGCACATCGGCTTGTCACGTCCTTCGACATTATCGGGTTCGTCGTGCTGGCCGACCTGTTATTCGAGGCACTGCGAAAGCGCGATCATACCGACGTCTTTCTATTGTTATGGGTTCTGATTCCTCTCCCCGTCGTCTACTACATTCAACTTCCGATTAAGTATCTACTTCCGTGCTTGCCCGCCATCATCTTCCTCTGCTTCCGCTTGATGGAAGTTTTTTCGTTCAGGGTCGCCCGAGCCGCGACCGTTGCGTTGATCGTTCTCAGCACCGGCTATTCTCTTCTGATCCTTCGTTCGGACGCGGAGAGTGCGAACTTCGGCCGGGATGCGATGTTTCGTTTGATTCAGCCGCGCGTTGCAGCAGGCGAAAGAGTATGGTTTGGCGACGAGTACTCGTCTTATTGGTACGCACCTCTGGCGGGGGCAAAGCTCACCTTCCCGGGGGGCCCCCAACCCACGCCTGGGGATCTGCTGGTGGTGGGCCGCTTCCAGTCGGAAGACAATTTGCTCGCCCTTTTCCCGCATCGTACATTGGCCGGCGAGGTTAGCCATAAGTATCGGTTCGGAAGAACCATGGGAGAAGGAATCGGCTTCTACAGCAATATGGCGGGTTACTGGCTGTGGGGATTTGGCCACGGTGAAAGCGACCGATATGAACTCTGGAGAATAGACCAAGATCCAATCACCAGCCGGAATGCAAACGTGGTCACCAGCCCGAAAGCAACTACCACAACACTACGCCAGAACAACTTGTATTGATCGCAAAGCAGCGACGTCGCCGCGTGTACCGGCTAGTCCCCGCACGTCCTGCTCGGTGAGCTTGGCCATATGTCCGCGTGGCCCAATCTGCAATGGATGATGTGTCGCTCACAACGATCCCGGAGCGCGGGCCGTCTGTCCTTCGCCGGAAAGCTGCTTGCGTTGCGCTGAAAAGTACAGGAACATCCTACTAAGTCCGAGAACGACCAGAGTCTCGTCTGGAGTGAGACAGATGGTGCGGAACAGCTTGCGGATTTTCCGAATACCTGAAGGGCGCAACAGACGTGGAGTATCGATTCAGCCGCTACGAAAACACTGAAAAGTGGGATAAGGATGTACCCGCCGATCTCGTCCCGGCGATTGAGGCGCTGCGGGAATGGTTCGATACAGCGCACTGGAGATGTTTCCAAATCACAAAGGTGTTCTGCTTTACCGCGTTGCATCCGAACGCGCCGGAGAACGACACCAAGGAATACCTTAACGGACTACATCAGCTCAGGGCGATTGGCGCCCCTGTAATAGCCCACCACTTTGCGAGCCTATTACGTCAAGCCACGCCGTCAGCCTCTTTGAGGGCGTACTACGAGCTGTATCTCGAAGGCGTAGCCGTTCGAACGGTCGACAATCTGGCACATCTGATCGGAATTGGCTAAGCGCAAGAACCCCGAATCGGACGTCCACATCTGGAATGGGCAGTTTCGCGAACAAAGCGCATGATCCGGTCCCATGCTCACAAAATAGATATTTGGCTTAGAGACGTATGTGACTCAAAGACCTATGACCGAGCCGAGGATTTTGACGAGCAGATTTTCTGGACGCCGTGGCAAGCGCCCCGACTCCTCATTATGAAACCCGCGCGGTACCAGCCGTATGATCATAGTGCAGTCTGGGAGCGCTTAGATCCGGAGGCTACACGCAACCTGCGCCGTGCGTTTGTGGACGACTATGTTATTCGACTTGAATCTCTCGTAGACAAGGTGGCAGGCCAGCGGGCCGTAGAGTTGGCGAAGAATCCCTCGGACGAATTCTCGGCTGCCGCGTTCGCTGCCTTCCGCTGGGCCATAGGGTCTGTGCCAGTCGCCAAAAGCTTGCGAGCCTCCCTGTGGCGCTCTCTGGCCAGCGACAGGGGCACGTCGGGGTAGCTTCCGAAGGACATTAGCTTCTCGCGACCAACGAATCGATACTTCCAGCGCCAGAGCTTGCCCCCCTGCTGGCGTGATCGAGAGATATAGCCCACCGCCGTCGCTAATGCGGTACGGCGCATCCTTTGCCTTGGCCAAGACGAAAACCCCAGAATTGACGGGGGGGTTTGGTGTCTTACTTGGGATCGTCTTGGATGCTCTTGGAAGAGCCTATGGCGGAGAGGGAGGGATTCTCCTTGTGTCGCATGTAAATTCCTGAAAACAAATCTACGAGCTGCGTTTTGTAAGACATTTGTAAGAAAATCGACTACCATACTGCTGGTAGAGGTTGTTGATGGCGAACAGGTCTGTGTCGCTCGTTTGGCACTGCAAAACCCCTGATGGATGGAAACGCTTCCCGGTGCTGTTTGGTGGGAACGGCCGTATCAAACCGGGCTGGGTCAGAGTTGACAGCAAGCAACATCACTTCCCCGATGGCAAGTTCCAGTTGCGGGAGTATCTCGAACGCAGGACGGTCTACACGACAGTTCAGGGCAGTGCCTCTGACGCGTTGGTCGCACTCCGTAAGCGGGAGCAGGAGCTCGCCGGCAAGGCTGAAGCCGAAGCCGCCGGGCTGAAGGTGCTGGAGCCTGAGACTCGGGCCAAGCTGACCACGGAACTGGCGAAGTTCATAGAGGCGACTCAGGCCAGGGGTTCGGAGAAGGCCGCGGTCGTTTACCGCGACGCAGCGGAGGATTTTATCAACGTCACCGGGCGTAAGTTTGCCGACGAGATTACGCGCGAAGACGTGACGAAGTTCCACGTTGCGCTTCGCAAGCGCAAACTCTCTGACAGGACGGTTCGGAATAGGCACGATCGGCTCATGGCCTTCTTCCGGTATCTCAACCTGCCAATCAAGACCTTGGCACCGACGAAACCGGGCTATGAAGAGGAACTGCCTGAGGTATACACAGATACCGAGTTGTCCGCTCTCTTCGCCGGACTGGACGACGATCCTTACCACCATCTCGCCTTCGAGTTGTTGCTGAAGAGCGGGATGCGTGATGCCGAGGCGATACATCTTCCCTGGAGAAACGTTAATTTCGAGCGGAGCACCATCCGAATCCGCAGTGTTCCTGAGTTCGATTTCAGGGTGAAGGACAAGGAGCAACGCGACATTCCCCTGCCGCCGGAATTGATGGCCAAGTTGCGATCAAGGCGGGAAGCTCACCCGAACGATTTTCTGGTCCTACAGACCCGGCGCGGTAACCCGAACGGCAAGCTGCTCCGCTCACTGAAGAAGATCGCGAACACGATGAATCTAGCCTGCCGTGACTGTGACGCATGCACCCGGCGGAACGAGTGCGAGCGCTGGTTCCTTCACAAGTTCAGAGCTACCTACATCACCAAGCTGCTGCAGAGCGGAATGGACCTACGTACGGTAATGAAGCTGTCTGGTCACTCGGACTTGGAGAGCGTTATGCGCTATCTGTCACCGGCCAACAACCAGACGATCCGAAGTCATATTGAGGGAATGATCTGGATACGTAAGGACTGAGGAGGCACCGCCCACCAGAACCGGTCGAGTATTTGGCTGCTTGAGCCGCGGTATGAAGATCGACCGTGCCTGCCACTAATAGGTTCAACCGCCGATTGCTTCCGAGAAGAGCGTTTCTGAGGACTAATGCGATGTTGGCTCAAACCTTTGCTTGATGAGTGCAATGGCCTGTTAGCGTCAGTCGAGATCAGTAGATGCAAGCCGACCTTCTATAGCCTATGTGACGCTTTGCCTCCACGAAAGCCTGAACCGAATAAGAGTGTGGACGGCTATGAGCTAGGTCATAGCTCATGTACCTACAAAAGTCTATTGTGTGATCACAAGAGAGTGTTCCGTTCAACCGAGGTGTTCAGAATGCAAAAACATAATTTGAACGTGCTGATCGAATACGATGACGAGAGGTTCAGTCCCAAAGTGCTAATGAATGAGCCTGGATACCGCATGGTATTACTGAGCATCCGCGCAGGACAATCCATTCCAGAACATGCGTCAAAAGGGATGGTCACCGTGCATGTCATTTTGGGGCACGTTACCTTGTTCGCAGGATGCGTTCCCGACGAACTGTATGCCGGCGAAGTCATTTGCATCGAGAGCGACGTACGGCATCGGATCGAAGCACTCGAGGATTCAGCTCTGCTTGTCCTCTCCACTGGCGGCTTGCATTCGTCAACAGGACCGGCAAAGGAACTGGATCTGTGCCGGGTGCCGAAAACACAACGCCACGCGCTTGTGTTCGAGACATTCGATGCGCTAGCGCTAGGCGATTCGTTTGTCCTGACAACAGATCATAATCCCGTGCTCTTGAGCAGGGACATTGAAAATACCCGGCCTGGACAGGCCATATGGGAGCACCTCGATCGCGGTCCAGTCAAGTACCGCATTCGGATCCGCCGAGCCGCGCTTGCCCACAACTCGGATAGCCTCATCGGTCGGCGGCCAGAAGAGCTAGTTCATGAAATTCACAACATCTGAGCGCAACCTCTTAGCAACCAAACGAAGAAATCGCGAGAAGATAACAACCTCAGATGCCTGTTAGTACCGTTCATGGTCATCGAAGATCTACTCGGCTGTTCTGAGTGTGCTCTTGTAATCCGCTACGAACCTCTGGATGCCCTTCGTTGTAAGTTCGTGTGAAATATCGAAGCTTTGCCACGAGCAGTTCAAATCCAAGTCTTTATATTTGATTTCTCTCAGAGGATTACCGCCTGGGTCGAGTCCTTTGTAAACGAAACCCTCGTCCGCTATCGGAAAGTCTTTCATCGCCCATTCCTGCAGAAGTTTTGCGGGAACGGTTGCTAGCTCCGTTTCGAATGCAAAGGAACCAAGCAACTGGTCGATGCTCCTTATGCTCGCAGCTAGAACATGTACGTGATGATCTCCGACACTATACATTTTCTTGATATCTCTGATCAGATCCATCCCATTGTCACGGCGATCATCAAGGCGCCCAATGAATGGCGACACGTAGACGGGCTCTTTCGTGCCTTTTGTTGCGGCATAAATGGCGGCCGCTTGTCCTTGGGAAAAACATAAGGTCATATTGACTCGGATACCGCGTTCTACCGAAAGCTGTGCGGCTCGCAGACCCTCATGAGTGCATGGATATTTGATATAGCCGTTCCGTATCCAAGAAAACATTTCCTCGCCTTGCCGAAGCATCTCCTCGGCCGTAGTGGACAGATCGGCAAACACCTCGATGGACACTCCTGCAGGACCCACCATTTGCGAGAGACGCTGCACAATTTTCTTATATGCTTCCTTTGCTTCCAGAAGAGAGAGCTTCTGGCCGGAGGCTAGTCTGCGTTGAATGTCGGGGTTCTTCGCAATTAAAGAAGGGTTCGTGGTTTGGCTGTCAACAAACCCAATCAGGCTCTTAATTCTCTCCGTTTCGTCCGGATCTCCGCCATCCACTAAGATTTTCGTTGCAGGTCGGTTGATAAGCATATGCGTGCCTCCTTTACGGTCCCGTTCGCCGATGTCGTTCGGTTAATAAACGCCCTCGCAAAAGTTCATGGCCATAGCCGAGGAATGCTTAATGGCCATAGCCCTCAGCTTGCTCCGAAACCTTGCCCCGAAAGAGCCAGTAATTGATAACGAAGTACATGATCGCGAGCAGGATGCCGAAGCTCCACCAGATAATTCCTACGTGCAAGGTATGGGGTCCTGCAAGCGCACGCGCGATGGTGATATCCTCGCCGCCACCGACCGCCGGAAGTAATGCTGGAAAGAGGCCGACGGCGGCGCCGGCCAACATCGCTGTGAGATAGAGACACGAACCAAGGAATCCCGTGCGCGCTCTCCGCTTACTGATAGCTGAACGGATCGCGATGAGCGCCGCGATGACGACAGCGGGAACAATGAAGCAAATGGGATGCTGACTGTAGTTATGAAGCGAGTGCGGCCGCGCGATAACAGTCGCGGGCAGGCTGATGGTGGTTACTGCCAGAACAGTTGGCCAGATGCGCTTGCATGCCGTTGCCGACCTCTGTTCGAGCGGGCCGTCTGTTTTCAGTATGAGATATAGCGCTCCGTGCAGGCCGAGAGCGCAAACGGCAAGGATTGCGCCGATGACGGTGTACCAGTCGAGAATGCCGGGATGTGGACCGGTGCGCCAGTCCGTCCAGAGCGGGAGGAAGAAGTAGTTATCGGCGCCCAGCGGAACTCCCCGGATGACGTTGCCCAGAGCGGCTCCGAAGAAGATGGCAAGGAGAGTGCTGGAGAGCGAGAAGATGACGTCGAAAAAGCTGCGCCACAACGCATCGCCAGAGTGACTGCGCAACTCGATACTGACGCCTCGGAGAATGAGCAGCCAGAGCACGATCATCAGCGGAAGATAGAAGCCGCTGAAAGCAGAGGCGTAGAGCAGGGGAAAAGCAAAGAAGAGTGTTCCGCCTGCCGCAATCAGCCAGACTTCATTGCCGTCCCAGACGGGGCCGATCGCCTGAAGTGCGCTGCGGCGGTCCTGGTCCGTGCGCGCGACGAACAGATAGACGATACCCACGCCGAGATCGAATCCGTCGAGCACGACATAAGCGGCCAGCATTGCAGCCACAATGCAAAACCAAAGAGCGCCCATGCAGCCATCCTCTCGTTCAAGCAGCCGTGAGACTGTTGGGTTGCGAAGCATGCGCCGGCGGCGTCGGCCCCTTTTGAATAAATTCGTAGAGAATCACGATCCACAGAATGGATAAGAGCGTGTACATACCGAGGAAACCAAGCAGGGTGAACAGGCTGCTGCCGGCCCCTACATGTTTCGAGGCTCCGTCCGAGGTACGGATCAGGCCGTAGACAAGCCAGGGCTGCCGGCCGAGCTCCGCGGTCATCCAACCGGCAGTGTTCGCGATGTACGGTAACGGGAAGCTCAGCATGAGCGGCCATAAAATCCATCGTGAAGTGTAGAGCCGGCGTCGCCAGAGGAGAATGCCCGCGAGAACCATGATGGCGACGAAGTAGGTTCCCAGGCCCGCCATGATGTGGTAGCTGTAAAACAATAACGGTAACGCGGCCGGCCACTGGTCTTTCGGAATCTGATCGAGGCCCTTCACCTCAGCTCTGGTGGTTCCGTAAATGAGAAAGCTGAGTACATCGTTTACGGCGATCGGATTATCGATCTTTCGACCCTCTACGTCAGGCTGCCCCAGCAGAACGATAGGCGCGCCCTTGGCTGTATAGAACAGGCCTTCCATCCCAGCCACGGCGGCGGGCTGATGTTTCGCCATGTACTTGCCGTGGAGATCGCCGGTGGGAAAGATCTGCGCAACGCAGGAGATGATACCTGCGATGACACCAACCTTCAGGAAGATGCGGCCAAAGTCCTCGTCTCTTCTTTGCAAGAGATAGAGCGCGCCGACCGCGGACATCACAAATGCTCCGGTAATCACGGCACCAGACATGTTGTGGGCGTACTGCAGCCATGCCCAGGGATTTCCGAGGAGCGAGCGGAAGCTGCTGACCTCGTAAAGACCATTGGGAAGCACTCTGTAGCCCACCGGGTGTTGCATCCATGCGTTGGCGACGATGATGAAGAAACCAGAAATCCAGGAGCCGAGGAAGACCAGAAACGCCGCAGTCCAGTGTCCCCAGGCCGAAAGCTTTTTGCGGCCGAACAGAAACAAGCCGAGGAACGCGGATTCGAGAAAAAAGGAGAAGATGCCTTCCATCGCAAGCGGCATCCCGATGACGCCGCCAGTGCGTCGCGAGAACTCCGACCAGTTGGTCCCGAACTGAAACTCCATTGGAATCCCGGTGACGACCCCGAGCAGGAAATTGACCGCGAAGATCTTGGCCCAGAAGCTGGCGGCCTGTTCGTAGCGGTCATTCTTCTTTGCGATCGCCAAGGTCTTCAGAACGACGATGAGGAGTGCGAGCCCCATTGTCAGTTGCGGGAAGAGATAGTGATACGTGATGGTGAAAGCGAAATGAATTCGATCGAGGGAAATGGCGTCCATTCATCTCCTCTATATCTGTCCGGGGCCAGAGATCGTGCCGCACATCGGCGCTTCCGAACCATTTTCTGTGCGATCAGTATGACACGCGTACGGGCCGACTTAAGTCATAGGCTAAGTTGAAGATATTGGCTAAGGTGAGAATCCCGCTTGGGTGTCAGCGCCCTCCACTGCAATGGTCCTGAGCAAGCCCTGCTGTCCACAGGAAAGGGATCCTCTGAACTATGACGCGCAGGATCGAGTTACTCGCGAACGAAGTAGCCAGCAGATCGTAACGGCCTTCATTGTCAGCGGACTTATTTTCATGCTTCTGCCCGGAACGTTTTTGGGCGTGTGGAATCTCATCTCGATTTCGCAGGCGCATGGTCCTGGAACCTTATCCCAAGCCTGGCTGCAGGCGCACGGGCAGGCGCAGATCTTCGGCTGGATCGGGTCCTTCATCCTCGGCGTTGGGTTTTATTCGCTGACCAAGATGCAGAGCACACTGGATTTTCCAACGCGCGACGCGTGGGTCTCATGGTGCCTGTGGACTGCAGGCGTCTCGCTTCGATGGACCGCTGGTGTAATGGCTTGGCACTGGAGAGTCTTGCTGCCGTTATCGGCGATCCTGGAAGTCACCGGGTATGGCCTGTTTCTGCGAGCGGTGCGGCGTCACAGACCGAAGACGAGAGGTTCCAGCGAGATTTGGCTGCGCCTGGTCGCGGCGGGTTCGCTCTGCTTCCTCATTGTGTTGCTTGCGAACTCTTGGGTAGCGTTCTACACAGCGTTCTACAACGATGCACCCGTCCTGCCGCACGTACTCGATCAGGAGTTCGTGATCCTTGCAGTCTGGGGCATCATCGTGCCAACAATCTGGGGATTCAATGCACGCTGGCTGCCGATCTTCGCGGGCCTGCAGCCGCCGAATGGAAGACTTCTCGTTGCTGCGTACGTCTTCAGCGTAGCCGGTCTTGCTGCTGTCTTCGTGAATCAGCTCGGCGTGGCTGCCGGCGCGCTGCTGGTTGCGGCACTTATTTCTATCGAAGCGCTACACGCCTGGAGCCGCGCCGCCCAGCCGGCAAAACTTCTGAACATTCACCCATCGTTTGTGCTGTTCGTTCGGCTCACGTATGTGTGGCTGGTTGTCTCCTGCCTGCTGTTCGCGTTGGCCGTCACCTCGGACCACGCCGGCGGCATCTGGGGAGCGAGCCGGCATGCACTGACGGTCGGCTTCGTTGCAGGCATGGTCTTCGTTATCGGACCGCGCATATTACCGGCCTTCTGCGGAATGCGGATTCTGTGGAGCAAGAGCCTGATGCTCTGGGCGCTCCTGCTGCTGCACTCCGGATGCGCACTGCGCGTCATTGCGGAACCGCTAGCGTACGAGAGAAACGTTCTTTTTGGCTGGCATCTTCTGCCCACCTCCGCATTCATGGAACTCGGTGCAGTGGCTCTGTTTGCGCTGAATATCGGGGTCACTCTGTTGCAGCCACCTGCCCATCTGCGCAAAGAGAGCGCCTTATCCTGATCCAACAATTGAGTTCTATGTCGCGGGTGTTCAGGCGAACGACTTCGAGCGGCCGGGTTGGCCTGCTGAGTTGTTCTTTTTCACAATGCCTGGGGAGAGGCCGCGGCGTTCCGCCATCTCACGCCCCAGCTCCGTCTTATCGTGAGCAGATAGCAGGGCCCTCGCGGTCGGGAATAGCTCGGTATCTTCCACCTCCAGATGATGCTGGTAGAGATCCGAGAGATCCTGCAGGAGGGACTTCAATCGCGTTGCTTGTTCGCATCTGATTGCGCCTTCCCGCAGCCAAAGCCTTCCGATCGCATCCACCTCGTCGTGAGCTGCACTGGCGCGCTGATGATCCGCTTCCAGCGCATCCATCTTGGCGAGAGCCTTCTGTATGTGAGGGTGCTTTATTGCGCGCAGTCGGGGAAACAAGGATTCCTCTTCATCGGCGGTATGTCTTGGTCCACTCTCCTGAAAATAGCGAAGCGCTCTCTCCAGAGCAGCTCGGTATCCGGAATCGAGCGGCTGCTCTGCCATTTCGGCCAGTCGCACAAGGTCCTTTAGGAAAAACTGAATGCGCTTGTGGCAATCGCTGAGCATTCCAAGAGGTTCGGAAAAGTCGCTCTCGGGTTTGGCCCCAATTTGGGTAAACATTCGGATCTCCTACCCTTCTTCACTCGTGGCCTTCCGGTAATGTTCAGCGTTGATCTGCTGGAAATGAGTCCACTTATCCGGCAGGTCGCCTTCGGCATAGATAGCGGAGACCGGGCAAACGGGAACGCACGCTCCACAGTCGATGCACTCCACCGGATCGATATAGAGCATCGGGAACGTTTCAAAATCGCTCTCACCCCGCTTGGGGTGGATGCAATCCACTGGACATGCGTCGACACAAGCAGTGTCTTTTACGCCAATGCACGGTTCTGCGATGATGAATGCGATGAGAAGCCTCCAGCGTGAGAACTAAGCGGTGATGGATGGAGCAGGAGCGTCGATCTCTGCATAGTTGTAAGCTTCTTCCGTGACGAGGGGGACTTGGGTAAAGTTTTCCGTCAAGGGTGGCGACTGAGTCGTCCATTCCAGGCCGGCTGCACGCCAGGGATTATTGCCCGCTATAGCGCCGTACTTCAGCGACCACACTAAGTAGAATGCCGGCAGCAAATATCCGATCGCTAAGACAGATGCACCCGCTGTAGAGAGTACATTCAAAACCTGAAACTCCGGTGGATATGCATGATAGCGCCGCGGCATCCCAAGATAACCGAGTATGAACTGCGGAAAAAATGTCAGATTGAAGCCGATAAATAGAATGAGCGCGGCCATTTTACCCAAGGATTCCGAGTACTTTCTTCCAGTGATCTTCGGCCACCAGAAGTGCAGGCCCGCCATATATGCGCTTACCATACCTCCAACCATGACGTAATGAAAATGCGCCACAATGAAGTAGGTTTCGGTCAGGTGAATATCCATTCCAAGTGAAGCGAGGAATACTCCAGTCAGCCCTCCCATGGTGAACAATCCGAGAAAGCCCAATGCATAGATCATGGGTGTATCGAACGTGATGGACCCTTTCTGCATCGTAAAGGTCCAGTTGAATACTTTGATTGCCGACGGAACCGCGACCAGCATGCTCATAAGAGAAAAGAGCAGCGCGGAGTAGTTCGAAATCCCCATGATGAACATGTGGTGTGCCCATACAAAGAAGCTGAACATCGCGATCGCTACCGACGAGAACGCTACCGCTGTGTAACCAAATACGCGCTTCCTGGAAAAACAGGCAATCACCTCCGAGATAATGCCCATGCCGGGCAAGATCATCACATACACTGCCGGATGCGAGTAGAACCAGAACAAATGCTGGAACAGTAAGGGATCGCCGCCGAGCTTTGGGTCAAAGACTCCGACTCCGAAGACCCGCTCCAGGACGATCAGTACCATCGCGATGGCAACTACGGGCGTTGCCAACACGAATATGATCGAGGTGGCGTAATAAGACCAGATGAACAACGGCAGCCGAAACCACGTCATCCCCGGCGCCCGCATTCGATGGATCGTGACGATAAAGTTGAGCCCCGTCAGAATTGACGAGAACCCGGCAATGAAGATTCCCATCGCGGCACTGACGACGTTCGTGTTCACATAATGCGTGCTCAGCGGTGTCGTAAAGGTCCAGCCCGTATCGACGCCGCCAAAGACCATCATCCACAGCTCAAAGCATCCACCGATCATGAACAGATGCCAGCTCAGCAGATTGATCTTCGGGAACGCCACATCTCTCGCGCCAATCATCAAGGGAATCAGAAAATTTCCCAGCACGGCGGGGGCTACCGGCACCAGAAAAAAGAACACCATGATGATGCCGTGGATCGAGAACAGCTTGTTATAGGTATCGGAGGATACAAGATCGCCCGCAGGCGTCAGCAGCTCCAACCGGATGAACGAAGCTGCCGTTCCTCCGATAACAAAGAAGAAGCTCGTAGCGAACAGATATAGCAGCGCGATCCGTTTGTGATCCTGCGTGAGCAACCACGATCCAATGCCATGACGTTGGTTTAAATAGTCATGCTCGGGAAGTTCCGGAAGAACGATCGGAACGGCGGCCATGCTTCCCCCTTTGGATGTCGATTACCTGATCTCCAGCAAGATCCACGCTTGCTAGGGCTGGAGTTGGACCTGTTGCACAGGTGCTGCCAGCGGGCGGTCTGATGCAGCCGGTGGAGCGATTCGCGTAATCCGGATACGAAACAGATTGGGCCCACGCTCCTCGTACTCCCACATTGCCTGCTCCGGACGAATGGTCTCGAACTGACGGTTCAACGGAATCGGATCGTGATCGTTGAGAAGCCGCATAGAGCCGCCGATTGGAAGCGCATCAAACTTGGCGAAGATCAGTGAGTGACGTAACGGACGCGGCACATTGCGGAGATCCAGCTCCTCCACGCTATCCGCAGCCACATCGGCGAGTTGCCCCATGCTCGTAACCGTAACCAGCAGTACCGAATCCTCATGCGCCTCCAGCGTGTGCCTGGCACCCGGTTCCATGCTCACGATCTCTCCCGCGTGCAGATCGCAGGCGGTTTCACGTTCGAAGAACGTCACGTGGCCTTGCACGGCATGAATCGTGACCTTGCCCGGCGCCGAGTGCTCGGGAACCGTGTGGCCTTTGCGCATGCTGATAACCATCAGCCGATAGTTCGGCTCATTAATCAATACCTTAGGATTGAAGCTGCTGCTTTTGAACTCGATCGACTCGTTCAGGATGTATTTCTGCATGTCTTGGCGTCCTCTCGCATGTTGTAGCTCGTCATGCTCGAATCTAAGGTGGCACCGACGCGCTATGCTATGACTTGAGTCGTAGGGAGAAGACGATGGAACGAACGGCCAGAAAGGCTCAAGCCCTTCGCCAAACACGGCTCTTCAGCTCACTCGCCGACGAAGGTCTTGCGTGGCTGGCCGCTCGCGCCGAAGAACAGCGTCTCTCCACCGGCGAGATGCTCTTCATTTCCGGAGAACCTGCAACCGGCATGTTTGTGGTGATTAGCGGAACCATTCGCGCGTTCCAGCAGAACACCGACGGACGCGAGCAGGTGATGCACGTCGATCACGCCGGCGCCACCATTGCCGACGTTCCGGTGTTCGATGACGGGCCGTATCCTGCCTCAGCCATTGCTGAAGCGGATACCGAGATACTGTTCATTCACAAAAGCGACGTACGGGAGCTTTGCCTGAAGCATCCTGGCTTTGCGCTAAACGCACTCAAGTTGATGGCTGAGCGCGTACGAAAACACGCGCAATTAGTGAACGTCATCTCTCTTCATGAGGTAGGCCAGAGACTTGCATTGCTGCTGCTGTCGGAAGCGACCAAGATCGAACGTGGACGCAAGGTGGGCGTCGACTTCAAGCTTGAGCTTTCCAATCACGAGTTGGCGACACATATAGGTACCGTGAGAGATGTTGTCTCACGTGCACTCGGCAGGCTGCAACAACTTGGCCTGGTGACACTCCAAATGCGCACGGTCACCATTCCGGATATGCGGGCGCTCAGGATGTACGCGGAAGGTCAATCAACGAGTACGCGCGCCCGGCCGAACTTCTGAGAGAGCGACTGCCAGGGCCTCCTGACACGCTGCGCCGCTGGCTGCCGGGGGGACCACCGGCCTTCTTCGTGTAACCCGAGCAGGTAATGCTCGGTGGCCGGCTTACCTCCCATAAGCCGACATGAGATGCTCCACCGCTTGATTCCCCTGCTTGCTCAGAGCATCGCGGGGCAGCTTCTGACAAGGAGGATCATCGGCCATGCAGATTCATTCGGTTGGCATCGATCCTGGCAAGACAATGTTCCATCTCGTGGCGTCCAACGCTGCTGGCAAGGTGCTTGAACGGAAACAGTTCACTTAGAAGCAGCTTCTGACGTTCATCGCGAACATCCGGCCCTCCCTAGTCGACCTTCCGGCGCTCTCTTCCTCGGCCCCGCGCTGTGGAGACAAGGGCACAGTGTCCGGGCGATCGCGGCTCAGTTTGCGAAGTTTTTCGTGAAGTCGAACAAGAACGATTTTGTCGATGTCGAACGGATCGTCGAAGCAGTCCAGCGCAAGAACATGCGCTTCGTGCGGATCAAGACGGACGGTCAGCTCGTTTTGCAGGAGATTCACCGATTTCGAGACGGGCTGATCTCACGGGTTCAGCCGTGATCAACCAGCTGCATGCGTTCCTGCTGGAATGCGGCATCGTATTTGCGAAGACGCCTGCGAAGCTGCGAGCGCGATGGCTGACACGCCAGAGAACGCCGATCCGGATTTGACGCCTACAGATCCGCGGCTTGATAAGCCTGGTATCCGCATCGCTTCGCTCGCTTGGTATTTTGCGCCCATGTACGCAGCGTTGCTGCGAATCGCAGGATAACCCCGTCAGAAAATAGTTCATCTCACTGGTGCAGCAGGGGTTAGATATCCCATGGCGGCCGAAGACGGGAGCGACGGCGCTCATCCGGAAAAAAGTGAAAGGCCGGATCCCAAACCAATCGATGAGAGATTGCAGAAGACCCTGGATAGGGCTTTGTATGCCGGCGGATCGGAACCTGCACAAAAGGTCAGGAACTTTCTAAATGGCACTTGGCTCGGAGAGCCGTTGCATGTCGTTCTTACCGATGCGCCGATCGGCGCCTGGACGATCGCGCTCCTCTTCGACGGCTTGGAACTGCTCACAGAGCGTCGCGAATTTGCTGTGGCCGCGGACGCGTCGATCGCTATAGGGCTGGTTGGGGCAGTCGGTGCGGCAGCGGCGGGCGCGGTGGATTGGTCAGACGTTGATCCGCCAGCTCGCCGCGTCGGGATGATCCACGGGTTGGTCAATCTTGGCGCTACCTCATTGTTCGCCGCATCCCTCATGCTTCGAAAGAAGAAATCTCGCACTGCCGGACGCATAACCGCTGCATTGGGCGAGGTGGTTATGACCATCGCGGCCCATCTCGGCGGAAAGATGGTTTACGAATACAGAGTGGGTGTTGATCGTACGGATGGTGAAGTGTTTCCAGACCAGTTCGTGTCGGTAATGCCGAGTTCCGGACTCGAAGCCGACAAGCCAACTCGCGCCGAACATGATGGCGTACCCATTTTGCTTGTCCGCCATGGCGACCGAGTGTTCGCCTTGGCAGAGACATGCTCTCACTTCGGCGCCACGCTTTCGGAAGGCAATCTGGTTGGTGAGAGCATCGTCTGTCCCTGGCACGCTTCCCGGTTTGCGCTGAAGGACGGCAGCGTCATCAACGGGCCGGCTGTTCATCCGCAGCCCTGCCTGGAAGCTCGCATACGTGATGGACAAATTGAAGTACGCAGACCGTTGAGCAATATTGCCAAGTCATCATGACGTCGCAATTGCAATGGCGAGCCGCACTCATTTCAAGGGAGTCTGCCGATTGATCCAAGTGGTGCGCATGTAGGACTCATCGGGCAGCGCAGATGTGATCTGGATACCTGGAGGATCTAGCTCAAAAAGCGCTGATGGCGGCCCGTGGAATCGACCTCACGGTTGTGCGCACTTTTGACCAGGGCTAAACGCAGCGTCAGATAGCATCATCACCACCGGCGGCAACAAACGGCAATTTCAGCCGCAGACCGATGGAGGTCGTTTGCGACTTTTGAATTCGTATCGGAATGGTAGATGCTTGGCGATCGAGCCATGCATGCGGCGGCAGTTGGCTGGGACGATGAAAGATGCATCAACCTTCAGGGAGAGATGATATGGCTGCTAAAAAAAAGGCGTTCAAGACAATCCCCGTTGGTACCGAAGTGTCATGGCATTACCGCAGTGCGATCGGCCATGGCACGGTCACTGGTGTGCACGAGATGGGCACCAACGCAGATAACACAATGTACAGCGTGCGCGAGACTGACCACCACCCAGGCGAACCAGCCATTGTGCACCATTCAGGCAAGGCACTCAGTCGCGCATGAGTTGACCGTGCACTGAATTCCAACTGACGTTATCTCCGACTTTGAAACTCTTCGTCGCCATCGTGTCCACCCCCTTTACTTGGCGACACCATACCTCTGTCACATGCCATCTATATGAACGGCGAGTCTACGCGCATCCATCCGTTCAGGGTTCGTGGCGAGGACGCTCTGGTATCCTCCCTCAAGGAGGACCGATCGTTCCTTTTGCGGCGCCCCTCGCATTTGTCCTTACGTTTCGTCCTTGATAATAAGAGCCAAACATCTCTAATCTGTATCCGACGTACGCTTCCATATTGTCTATCGATAGTGAGCAAGACAGAACAGACGCAGTAGCTCTCGAAAGAGCGAAATATATATAAAGCGCAAGTACGTCGGTCTTAGATCGCGACAGTTGGATATGGAAATGGCCATTCTGATGATTGAGACAGGAACCGCCAGTTTTGACGCCGCCGGCTTTCTGAGAAAGCAGGGCTTGGAAGACGAATCGTTCAGTTAAAACCGAAGGACGTCTTCTCGCAACGAAATCCTGCCGACTCCAGAAGGCCGCGCGAAGATCACGCTGGTTTCGGAAAGAGGCAAGGAAGCTACAATCACATTTCTCTCGGCAGGTGATTTCATCGGAGAGGAGTCGATCGCCGGAGCCGTTGGGTTTCGACTGGCGACTGCCACTGCGGTTACCACCTGCACTGCACTCAAGATTGAGCGAGCGGAGATGATCCGCTTAATGCACCAGGACCATGCCTTCTCCGATCTATTCGTGAAGTTTCTGCTCGCCCGAAGTATGCGAACCCCAGGCCGCTCTGGTCGATCAGCTCTTCAACTCCAGCGAAAAACGCCTCGCGAGGATCCTTTTGTTGATGGCGGAGTTCGGCAGCCGGGTGAACCGGAAACGTTAAGCTGATCTATGGAGCCTTCAGTAATTGCGTTCGCGCTGGGACCTCGCTCCTGCCGTCCTGTGCCTTGGTTCAGTTGGAGCATAATCGCCGAGGCGCTCGCGGAGGCCTGAATGAGCGCATTGCCCTGTACGCAACAATTAACAGTTCTGGCTGTGGAAGGTCGCTGGGCGCTAGCCGAGTTTCGGTTACTGAACCCACGACATGAAGATCCCTGCCTATGAAGTCCAGAGGGATGGGACAATTCGGTCCGGCGGCAGCAACGTGATACGATCTCTGCACTTCATAGCCAGTTGAGTTTACGTCGACGAACCACGGCACGCCTGCGGAAACGGTGCAACGAATATGACGCTCGCAACCGGGCCGGATGCAGACGTCGGGCAGGAAACGAAGGGTTGGAAATTCGCCGTCGCCTCAGGGATTCTCGGCTGGGTGCTGGACGCGTTCGACTTCTTCGTCGTGGTGTTCTTGTTCGACACGCTGGCAAACCACTTCCATGTGTCGAAGGTGTCGGTGGTGTATACGCTGACTTTGACGCTGGCGATGCGGCCGCTCGGTGCGTTGTTCTTTGGCGCTCTTGCGGACAGATTCGGGCGCAAGCGTCCACTGATTTTCTGCGTCCTGTACTTCTCATTGATCACGGTACTGACCGGGCCTCTCTCCAAACTTCACTTTCTTTGTCATCTGCCGCGCGTTATATGGCATCGGCATGGGCGGATACTGGGGCGTCGGCGCATCGTATGCCATGGAGAGTTCTCCGCGCCGGTTCCGGGGCGTGCTCTCGGGCATGATCCAGGCAGGCTATCCGATGGGCTATCTGCTGGCGTCGGTGGCGATGCAGACGCTTGCGCCCGCTTCGGCTGGAGATCGGTGTTTTTTGTCGGCGCGCCCGTGGCGGTGTTGATCGTGGCGCTGACGCTGTTCGCACCGGAGTCCGAGGCGTGGAAGCAACACCGGCCAGCCTCGATCGGAGATATTCGCGCTTCGCTGCTTCAGCACAAGGGAATGTTTCTTTACCTGCTGCTGATGATGAGCGTGCTGCTGTGCCTGTCGCATGGCACGCAGGATCTCTATCCCGACTTTCTCAAGTCGGTCCCTGGGATCGCAGCGAAGACCATTCTTGGGATGAAGTCGCTCTATGGCATCCCGATTCTTTACAACATCGGCGCGATCGCCGGCGCGGTCTTCTTTGGCCATCTATCGCAAAAGATAGGCAGGCGCAACGCCATCATGCTGGCGTTGGTGATTGCCCTCGTCTTCATTCCGGCATGGGCGTTTGGAACGACGCTCGGAGTGCTTGTTGTGGGATCATTCATGATGCAGATCGGGGTGCAGGGCGCGTTCGGCGTGATCCCGGCGCACCTGAATGAGCTTTCGCCGGATGCAGTGAGGAGCCTTTTCCCCGGGCTTGTCTATCAGCTTGGAGTGCTGCTGGCCTCACCCGCGACAGCCGTAGAATTCATGTTGCGCGACCACTTCGGATATCCCTGGGCTCTGACGATGTTTGAGGCCGGCGACGATCGTCCTGATGATCGTGATTTTCTGGTTTGGCCCGGAGGCGCGCGACCGCAGTTTCCTGCGGAGTACCGGTACTGGTTGCAGCAAAATCTGAACACTGTTTTGGAGTAGCTCAGGAGAACGTGAACGAGAAGCGGATCGGCATCATCATGAACGGAGTCACCGGACGCATGGGGCTGAACCAGCACCTGGTCCGTTCCATTCTGGCGATTCGAAAGCAAGGCGGCGTCGAACTCGCGGACGGGTCGCGCCTGGTCCCCGATCCGATTCTGGTGGGACGGAACGCGGCCAAGCTGGAGCAGATCGCCAGGGACCATGGAGTAGCGCGCTGGACCACGGATTTGCCTCAGGCTCTCGCCGATCCGAACGATTCGATCTACTTCGACGCGCAGTTGACCAAGCTGCGCGCCCCCAGCGTAGAGAGGGCGATAGCTGCCGGCAAGCACATCTATTGCGAGAAGCCGCTCGCTGCCGATTCGGAGACGGCGTTGCGCCTGGCAGCGCTGGCCAAGGCCGCCGGCGTGAAGCACGGCGTCGTGCAGGACAAACTCTTTCTGCCTGGCATGCGCAAGCTGAAGCGGCTGGTGGACAGCGGCTTCTTTGGAAAGATTCTTTCGGTGCGCGGCGAGTTTGGCTATTGGGTCTTCGAGGGCGATTGGCAGCCCGCGCAACGGCCTTCCTGGAACTACCGCAAGCAAGACGGCGGCGGCATCATCGTAGACATGTTCTGCCATTGGCGCTATGTTCTGGACCACACATTCGGCAGGGTTCGCGCGGTGCAGTGCCTGGGCGGCACTGCCATCCCGGAGCGGGTGGATGAGCAAGGAAATCGCTACGAGTGCACGGCAGACGACACGGCTTACGGGACCTTCGAACTCGACGGCGGCATCGTTGCGCAGATCAATTCCTCCTGGTCGTTTCGTGTCTACCGCGATGAACTTTTCAGCCTGCAGGTGGATGGAACTCTGGGCAGCGCGGTCGCCGGCCTGCGTGAATGCCGAACGCAGCATCGCGTCAATACGCCGCGTCCGGTCTGGAACCCGGACATCGCAAATCCGTTCCGATTTCGGGAGCACTGGCTGGAAGTGCCGGACAATCAGATCTTCGACAACGGATTTAAGGTTCAGTGGGAGCTTTTTCTTCGCCATGTTGCCGAGGGTTCGCCGTTCCCTCATGATTTTCTTGAAGGCGCTCGCGGCGTGCAACTGGCCGAGTTGGGTCTGAAGTCCTGGCGAGAACGCCGCTGGATCGACGTGCCGGAATTGGGGGCATGACTTTGGCAACATCTTTGAAGCTTGTGGGGCCGGATGGCGCCGTATACAACTACACGCCCGCGCACGAGCCACTCACGCCGCCGCGGCGTGGCCGGTTTGAAACGCGGGTCGCGTTTGCTGCGGCCCATGTCGTCGTGGATCCCTTCCGCACGCTGGACCCCTGACTCAGCCCGTCGTCGATTGGGACGCGACACTCGCGTACCGCGAATATCTTTGGTCACTTGGCTTTGGCGTTGCCGAGGCGATGGACACAGCTCAACGCGGCATGGGACTGGACTGGCCGCTGGCTCTTGAACTGATCAAGCGCAGCACAGCGGCTGCGAAAGCTTGAGGGGGTTTGGTAGCCAGTGGCGCAGGCACCGATCATCTGTCCGCGGGTGATTCGATCACCTTGCAGGACGTCACAGATGCCTACCTGGAGCAATGTGAAGCGATTGAAGCTGTCGGTGGCCGCATCATTCTGATGGCGAGTCGCGCCTTGGCCGCTGTCGCTCGTCACGCCGAAGATTACGCTTCGGTCTATGCAACGTGCTGTCTCAGGTTCGCCATCCCGTCATCCTGCATTGGCTCGGACCGATGTTCGATCCCGCGCTCAAGGGCTACTGGGGCGCAACGGCGATTCCCGAGGCCGCCGAAAACTGCCTCAATATCATTCGACGCACAAAGAGAAAATCGACGGAATCAAGATCTCTCTGCTGGATGCGGACCTCGAGATCTCCATGCGCCGTCAACTTCCCCGGAATGTACGCATGTACACCGGCGACGATTTCAATTATGAGCAACTGATTCTCGGAGACGAGCACGGTCACAGCGACGCTTTGCTCGGGATCTTCGATGCCATTGCGCCAGCCGCATCACTGGCTCTCGGCGCGCTCGATGCCGGAGATGTTTCTCGCTACCACCAACTGCTCGCGCCCACCGTGCCGCTCTCCCGGCACATCTTCGCGTCACCTACACAGCACTACAAGACAGGCGTCGTGTTCCTGGCGTTTCTCAATGGATTCCAGTCCCACTTCCGCATGGTCGCTGGCTGTGAGAGCGCGCGTTCGGTGGTGCATCTCTGCGAACTGTTCGTCCTCGCCGACCGGGCTCGAGTGTTGCGCGACCCGGAACTTGCGATCGGCGCATGAGCGGCTTTCTGCTGCTGGCAGGTGTGGCATGAGCATTCTTCAACGCCTCAGCTTCAATCAGATCACCGCCGATCCCTGGTCTCTCGAGCAAGCCGTAGATCGCTGTTCTCGCAGCGGCATTCCCTACATCGCCGTGTGGCGGCATAAGCTCGACGGCAACGCGGCAAAGGCATCCTCAATGATTCGCAGCGCCGGACTGCGCGTCTCCAGCCTCTGTCGCGGAGGTTGGTTTTCTGCACCCACCGCCGAAGAGCGCCGCAATCGCATTGCTGACAACCGCATTGCCATTGAGGAGGCCGCGTTGCTTGGTGCGCCTGTGCTGGTCATCGTCTCCGGTCCAGCCAATGGCCAGACTCTCGCTGATGCGCGCGCTACCGTGCTGGATGGCTTGCTGGAAGTTCTGCCCGATGCCGAGAAAGCCGGTGTGGTTCTGGGCATCGAACCGTTGCATCCCATGTATGCCGCGGAACGCTCGGTGGTGGTGACCTTAAAACAGGCCAATGACATTGCAGAACGCCTTCGAAGCTCCTCAGCCGGAGTGGTCGTCGATGCCTTCCATGTATGGTGGGACCCTGAAATCATGAACGAAATAGAACGTGCGCGCGGAAAGATTGTGGGTTTCCACGTTTCTGACTGGCCCGTGCCGCTGCCCGGCATTCTCATGGGCCGCGCCATGATGGGGGACGGTGTCATTGAGTTGCGGCAGCTGAGGCAGGCTGTGGACAAGACCGGATACGACGGGCCTATCGAGGTTGAGATATTCAACGAAGAGGTTTGGAAGAGCGCGGACGATCGGCTCCTGGAACGTATTCAGCGTCATTTTGTGGAATACGTCTAGCCCTGGCTCAGGGCCGTGGAGACCTCCCAGCTCTTCTTCTTGCTATCGCCTGACGAGGAGACCCTGAATCCGGTGTTTGGGTCTGAAACTCCTATACTAGGGGCCGTCGATTTTGGGGCACTGGGGCCGCGGAACCCTCATAGAAGTCACTGTAGACGTAGGGAAAAGGCGTTTCCCCGTACCTCTGATGTCACTTTCTGTGCCCGAAACTCCCTCCCGGAAAAACACTATTTTTGCCCCCCTGCCGGGGGCCTGAAGGGGCTACTCAGGGGTAGTCCTGGTGGCCGAGCCATGCCCTACCGGAGGCTGATGGAAGATCGCAGAGCCCGAGGTGGGGTTTGGGCGCGCGCGAGGGATGAATTTTATGGCAGCGAAGGGAGGGCTGGCGGGCCGAGCCATCCCTGGTGGAGGTCATGGAGTAACGGTGATTGCGGATCCCGGGGCCGAACGGGGTCTCCGGCTCGCGCGCGCGCGGGAGATGGATTTTATGACCGGTGAGGGAGGGACCTAGTCGCCGAGACGTCACCGTTGAAGGATGAGTCAAAGCCGGCGGAGGTGGTGCCGTCGGTGCTGTCCTTGCCGACGGCCGTTGAGCTGCATCGCGGAACGGCGCCTGCAGCGGAACACGGTGATGTTGTCGGAGTAGGTCGCGCACTCTTCCACTGCGCGGCTCAGAGTGCCCTTGCCGCCGAAGGTGTTGAACGAAACCGTACGATCGCGCACCTGGACGGGCGTATTGATCGGGCCCTGACCGGCGGTGGCGATGATGAGGATGGAATCATCCTGAGGAGTTGAAGGTGCGACCAGCCCACCGTCGAGAGTGTTAACGATCACTCCAGGCAGGTAGTTGTAAGCAGGCATGAGTTCTCCTATGGAAGGAACTCTCACATATCTCAGATATGTATGCTATGCTGATCTCCTCTTATGAAGAGGACAGCTCTCTACATGAGGGTCTCGACTGTCGATCAGCACCCGAGACCCAGCTCTACGACCTGCGCCAGATGGCGGAGCAGCGGGCTATCGAGATCGTCGAGGAGTACACGGACCGGATCAGCGGCGCGAAGGCCAAGCGGCCTGGACTCGATGCCCTGATGCGGGATGCCCGCCGCGGCCGTTTCGACGTCGTCCTGGTCTGGGCCTCGGATCGGATCGCCCGGTCGGTGAAGCACTTCCTCGAAGTACTGGACGAACTGAGCCGGCTCAACATCGAGTTCGTCAGCTTCCGCGAACAGATCGACACCGGCGGGCCGCTGGGCCGCGCCGTAGTGGTGATCGTCGGCGCCATCGCCGAACTCGAGCGCAACCTGATCGTCGAGCGGGTGCGCGCCGGCATGCGCCGCGCCCGCCTGGAAGGCCGGCACATCGGTCGCAAACCCCTGGACCTGGATCGGGTGCGATCCTCCGCGAACGGCAGCAAGGTCAGAGCTGGGCCAGTTGGCGAAGGGCTCACCTTGTATCCCGCGCCACCATCCACCGTGTGCTCCACGAGCGCGCCTCAACCCCTCAGGAGCGATAATGACGAAGCCTCAGAGCCGCGGGAAGAGAGACTTCTGCCGTCGCTGTCGAAAGATCGCGTGGCCGAGCCAGGCGGAAGCCGAACGGGCAGTCGCTCGGCTGAAGGAAAAACCGAACGTCAGGAAGGCCTACCTCCTCGACTGGTATCGCTGCCCTGTCGGATGTGGATGGCATGTCGGTCACAACTACCTGCTCGGCTGGGGCCCTCTCTGTGTCGGAGAACACAAATGACCACAACAGACCCCTCTCTACATCTGATCAGCGCCGTGACAAAAGCCCTTCAGAAATCGGCCCCTAAAACCCCCGTAAAATCAGGGCCGCTCACACCACTTCTGGCCGTCTCAAAACCTGTACCTTACGGGACGGGCGAACACACCAGCTACAGGACTCTTGGCGGTAAGCCCTCAGTGAACGCATTCTCTATACGTGTGGCATGATCGAGATGAGGTTTGCGACCTCCGTATACAACCGGACGTCTTGCGCTTCAGAGGTGATTGAGACGACAAGGGAGTACCTCGTTCGTGCCGAGTATCTGCCGAGACGAGGCCGATCTCGCCACCAACCGCCAACTGGATACACCGCAATTTTCGCTCTGGCGGCCAAATCGACCGCTTTCCCCCTCCATACATCGCAATGCAGCGAGCCGGCCGCAATACTTTGGCTTCCAAAAGTCCACCCCTCATCAGGAACGGCACTAGACCGTGGGGAATCTCCCCTCTCGAGATTGTTCACGCGTTCGAGGAACGCTCGATCGCTCTCCAAAGCCCTTTTCAAATCGAAGCGCAGGCCGAATGATTGGTACCGTTGCGGAGTCAAGGAAGCATCCCAGTTTGGACTTGGCTCGATGAAGTAGGAGAGAGTGACTTTTAGAGCTACTTGACTATCTGCAAGCGCTTCGAGGCTGGCGGTTGGCCAAGGCAAATCATAATAGTCGATCCCTCGGAACGACGGACGTTGGAGGCGCGTCCTGTTATCTGAATCGAGCCGAGTAGCCCTGTGGAAAGGAGAGAGAGTGTGCTCCGCGACCAAAGCGAGATCATTCTCGGCAGATGCTAAGGCCCTCTCAAGAGAGCGGACTCCGTAACCAAAATGGCGTGCCAGGACAACTTTCTGCTTCTTCGTAGTGGTTGCTTGTATACGGCTGAACATCGCCGGAGTCCACTCTGCGCTATGAACCATAAGCGCTCTGATCGTTTCCTCCCAGAGATGCGGAAATCGCGAGCGCAGCGCCCCGGCCATTCCGGCCGCCTGTGCGGTTGCGGAGCTCGTTGCCCAAAATGTCGCAAGGCTTTGCTGTGTAAAGTTTTTATTCGTTGTCAACAAGCTGAGCGAGTCGATACCGGAGAGGATTTCGTTGCCCTCAGGGCTGATTGCCTTATTGCCGGCTTCGAAGACGAGTTCCGGCTTGATGGGTGTTCGTGAGTGTTCCCAATCCGTCGATATTCGACTGTATGGACTGTGATCGCCGGCAGTTGCGACCGGCTTCCAACTAGCGTAGCCGTCAGCAGGATCGATTTGTGTCTTTTCGGTGAAGCCCCCGATGGTTAACACGTTCCAAGCCTGAGCAGGATCTTCGACCGGGTACTCATCCAAATCGGAGATCGCGTCAGGATCGGAAGTATCCGGAACATTGCCTCCGGAAACGAAAATCAGTCGACGTGGACCCAGCTGGTTCTCGTCTTCACGATCCCCCACCATCGATCCACTAGCAGCTTGGTCTAAAGCGGCACTCCAACTGGTCGGACGTTCACCTGATACGTCTCGGTTCGTAACTGCCATACAAAAGACACGCTGCCGATCAGGCGCATGAATTTCAGCTGTCGATAGAGCTGACTGGGTTATGGTGCCATAGTTGCTCGGATGGGTCGCCGTAAAGCCCGGCGGGGGCAGGAATTTGACCGATTCCAGTCTGAATCCGAGTTCGATAGGCCGTGTATCACTAAGCGGGTAAGTGAGATCGCTGTAAAGGATTGCCCCTGCCATGTTGGTTCCGTGCCCACCTGGATCATGGTCGGCGGTTCCCCACGTCGGCAGAACGGTAAGACAATCGTTTGGGTCCAAAGCGACATTAATGAGCGGATGCGCCTGCGCAACTCCTCCGTCAAGAAGACAAACTGCCGGAGCCCCACGATCAGGAACAACTATTCGGGCCCGCAGGTCCTCTACCCATACGTCCTGCTCACGCCGAACCGTTGTAGTAAAGAATGTGGGGGAGTCGCTAGCGTAGCGCAGTTGTTCCACTGCACCGCTTAAGCGTGCGAGGTTCTCAATCTGACGAATAGTGCCGAATACCGGAATGATGTCAATTTCCGGAAACAGTAAGTGTCTATCACTCACTTGTAGATCTAGATGGTGCGCGGACGCCTTCAGGAGAGAGACTGAGTCGCGCCAAGTCCATACCTCGCACCAGAATTGCTCATCTGCATTGGTTGGAAAGCTCCTAAGATCCGTCCACCACGAGCCAAAGGAGGCGCTCGTGAGGGTCTCGACGAAATCGAATCTATCCGCTAGCGAAGCCCGCTTGCCTTCGGCTGGAGACGAATACCGGTCAAACTTCTCGGCCAGGTATTCTTCTGCCTCAGTTGGAACGAAAACCGCCGCTCGTTGTATATCGTTTTGGTCCAGTCGGAGCGCGCCAAGTCTTATACCTTTGCTCTCCCAAGTGAAATTGCCGAGAGGCGAATGTGGTGCGCTGGCGACTTCTAGATATATGCCCTTCAGATTCGCGTTCGCCAGCTGTCGCTGTCTGGCTATAACCGCCCGAGCACGGGCATAAGCAGAAGACAATTGCTGTCTGAGTTGCCGGCCATGCGCAACATTATCGCGCGGCGTGAATCCCTGCTCGCTGGGGCGCGGTGGTGGACTATAGACATTCTCTCTGCGAAATCGTTCTATGCGGATGTGAGGGAATTTATAAGTAGTCGGAGTACCGCGCGTGGGGGCCATCGAACGTCCTAAGAACTCAGCTGATTAATCGTTATCGCCAAACTGAGCTATCGCATCACGCATTGCCACCCGTCGATGAAGCTTTTCCCTGACCAACAGAGGATCCGCTTGCTTTTTCCCGAACAGGATGACGTGTTTCATCACGTCATCGGCTGCAGTGACTAATTCGGCGTGGCTCAACCCTATAACTGTATCCCGGATTGTCGGCCACCACGAATCCTTGTATCCGAACGCAGACAAGCGGCGGCTCATGAGCGCCTGAGCTACGCTAACGTCTGGCAAACGATACTCTATGACTTCATCAAATCTTCTAAAGAGAGCTCGATCCAGCAACTCGGGATGGTTCGTAGCACAAAGCACAATACTATCCGTGCCGTGGGGCTCCTCCAAGAACTGAAGGAAGGAGTTCAATACCCTTCGCATCTCCCCAATATCATTATCCGCAGTTCTCTTCCCGCCAATAGCATCGAACTCGTCAAATAAGTACACGCCGCGGGTCGACGATATCTGATCGAAAATGAGCCTCAATTTCGAGGCTGTTTCCCCCATGAACCGTGTGATGACGGAATCAAGTCTCACTCCATAGAGGGGCAAATGCAGTTCTCCCGCTATCGCCGAAGCCGTGAGAGTTTTCCCAGATCCCGGCGGACCTATAAGCAGGAGAGTCGAAACGGGTACGAGACCATGGTGTCGGAGCGCGTCCCGTTCGCGTTGTTGCTGGATCATGTCCCCGAGCTGTGCGGCGGCATCCGGCTCGAGTATCAGATCACTGAGCTTTGTTTTGGGGTAGCCCGAGGTGAGAAGAGTCTGCAGCTCGCCCCTCGGCTTAGTAATAGGAACCACCGAATCGGTAGCGGATCGATCTTTTCTGATGACCCCTTCACGCCCCTGTTCGACGAGAACTTTCAACTCATCGGCTACGGCTCGACGACCGCGTTTTGCCTCGTCCGCTGCCACTTGCAACGCGATTGCATAGACCTGCTCTTGATCGCCGCGATTCACGCTGTTCAGCAAAGCGATTATGTGTCGAGCGGTAGCCATCGGTTCATTCTCTACGAAGAAGGCAGTATCCTTTGAACAAGCGAACGTTAGCACGTACGCAAATACTGTCCATAATCAAAAAGACTGTGGAATACGACGCGTAAATGGAACGCTCTCCTTGGCATGAGATTGTATTCGCTTATTGTTCGCCACACAATAACTCTCGATCCACGACGACGGGCCACGATGGATAAACGTCTTTGTGAGCCGAGTGGAAATCAGGCCAACGAGGCTCTCATCCAAGAGCTGCACGTATTCACGACTGAGGGCTTACCGCCAAGAGTCCTGTAGCTGGTGTGTTCGCCCGTCCCGTAAGGTACAGGTTTTGAGACGGCCAGAAGTGGTGTGAGCGGCCCTGATTTTACGGGGGTTTTAGGGGCCGATTTCTGAAGGGCTTTTGTCACGGCGCTGATCAGATGTAGAGAGGGGTCTGTTGTGGTCATTTGTGTTCTCCGACACAGAGAGGGCCCCAGCCGAGCAGGTAGTTGTGACCGACATGCCATCCACATCCGACAGGGCAGCGATACCAGTCGAGGAGGTAGGCCTTCCTGACGTTCGGTTTTTCCTTCAGCCGAGCGACTGCCCGTTCGGCTTCCGCCTGGCTCGGCCACGCGATCTTTCGACAGCGACGGCAGAAGTCTCTCTTCCCGCGGCTCTGAGGCTTCGTCATTATCGCTCCTGAGCAGTGGAGGCGTGCTTGCGCAGCACGCGCTGGACAGTGGCGGTGGAGATCCGATGGCTCTTCGCGATCTGACGAAGACTCTGGCCGCGATGCCGGTCGCCGCAGATGGCCTGATGATCCAGCACCAGCGGATTGCGTCCGATGTGCCGGCCTTCCAGACGGGCCCGCCGCATGCCGGCCCGGACGCGCTCGATGATCAGGTTGCGCTCGAGTTCGGCGATCGCGCTGATGATGACGACGACGGCGCGGCCCAGGGGACCGCCCGTGTCGATCTGCTCGCGGAAGCTGATGAACTCGATGTTCAGCCGGTTGAGCTCATCCAAGATATCGAGGAAGTGTTTCACCGATCGGGCGATCCGATCCGAAGCCCACACCAGCACGACCTCGAAGCGGCCGCGGCGGCCATCCCGCATCATGGCATCGAGTCCAGGCCGCTTGGCCTTGGCGCCGCTGATCGTGTCGGTGTACTGCTCGACGATCTCGAGGCCGCGCTGAGCAGCCATCTGTTGCAGATCGTAGAGCTGGGTCTCGGGGTGCTGATCGAGAGTGGAGACCCTCATGTAGAGAGCTGTCCTCTTCATAAGAGGAGATCAGCATATCATATATATCTGAGATATGTGAGAGTTCCTTCCATAGGAGAACTCATGCCTGCTTACAACTACCTGCCTGGAGTGATCGTTAACACTCTCGACGGTGGGCTGGTCGCACCTTCAACTCCTCAGGATGATTCCATCCTCATCATCGCCACCGCCGGTCAGGGCCCGATCAATACGCCCGTCCAGGTGCGCGATCGTACGGTTTCGTTCAACACCTTCGGCGGCAAGGGCACTCTGAGCCGCGCAGTGGAAGAGTGCGCGACCTACTCCGACAACATCACCGTGTTCCGCTTCGGCGCCACCGCGATGCAGCTCACCGGCGTCGGCAAGGACAGCACCGAGGGCACTACCTCCACCTACTTTGACATCCTTCAACGGTGACGTCTCGGGGCGATGAGGTCCCTCCCCACCCGTCATAAAATCCATCTCCCGCGCGCGCGTGAGCCGGAGACCCGTTCGGCCCCGGGATCCTCAATCACCGTTACTCCATGACCTCCACCAGGGATGGCTCGGCCCGCCAGCCCTCCCTCCGCTGCCATAAAATTCATCCCTCGCGCGCGCCCAAACCCCACCTCGGGCTCTGCGATCTTCCATCAGCCTCCGGTAGGGCATGGCTCGGCCACCGGACTACCCCTGAGTAGCCCCTTCAGGCCCCCGGCAGGGGGCCAAAAATAGTGTTTTCGGGAGGAGGAGTTTGTGGCACAGAAACTGACATCAGGGTGCGGGGAAATGCCTTTTCCCCCTACGTCTACAGTGACTTCTATGAGGGTTCCGCATCCCCAAGCCCCAAAATCGACGGCCCCTAGTATAGGGTTTTCGTAGGCCAAACACCGGATTCAGGGTATCGGTCGTGAGGCGAACTAAGATCCTCGGGCACCAGAAATGGAGCCTCTCAGACGGTATCCTTCACAAGGTTTCTTTCGAATCATCGGCGACGAGATGCCACCTGTAGGTACCTACCTGGTCTCGGTGAGTGCATCGGCGATTTGGCGTAAATCAAGGAACGTCTAAGCCGAGATCGTACTTCCGAGGGTATTTCCCGTTCTTTCGGACATTGAGAATCGGGTGAGACCGAAATGACCTTGGCGAGGGCGAACTAACGTCAAAGTGACGAGTGGAACTCGCTGTACACTCTCACTACTTCGACGCGCATAGGATCTCCGGCTATTGACACTTGAAGTCCTCTGCTACAGTTGTGATTCAGTCCCCAACGAGGTCAACAATGTCAGAACGGCACACCGCGCAAGTGCCGCCACCGCAGACCCAGCTCATGCAAATGGCGATGGGCTTCACAGTTCCTTTTCTTCTACGTACGGCAGCGCAGTTGTGCCTCGCTGATCATCTTGCCGATGGCCCTCAAAGCGCAGAGCAACTCGCCGACGTCACTTGTACCCACGCGCCCTCGCTCTACCGTTTCCTGCGCACTCTCGCTTCCATTGGAGTATTCACAGAGGATGGAACTCATCGTTTTTCGCTTACTCCGCTTGCTGAGCCGCTTCGCTCCAATGTTCCCGGTTCCGTCCGCACATCGATTCTCTCCTTGACGGGAGATCTCTTTGTCATTCCCTGGCACAAGATGCTCTACTCTGTGCAAACCGGCAAGCCCTCCTTCGACAAGCACTTTGGGGCGCCCTTTTTCGACCACATCAGCAACGACCCTGAAGAAGCCGCATGGTTCAGCGATTTTCTTATTGGCATCAACAGTGCAGATGCACCTGCCGTCGCGGGCTACGCTTACGACTTTTCCCCTTACGCCCACATCGCCGACATAGGCGGAGCGACGGGACATATTCTCACCACAATCCTGGCAAGCCATCCCGGCCCTCGCGGCACGCTCTTTGATCTCGCCCACAACCAGGCCGGCGCTGCTGAACTCATCCAGACTCGCGGCATGGCCGAGCGAGTCACGTTTATCGCTGGCAGCTTCTTTGAGGGCATTCCTACAGGCTGCGACCTCTACTTGATGTCCCACGTCATTCACGACTGGAGCGAGGAGCAGTGCCTGATCATTCTCGCCAACTGTCATCGTGCCATGCCGCGCACCGGCAAGCTGCTCATCGTCGAACAGGTTCTCTCCGCGGGAAATGCTTTTCACCCAGGCAAAATGCTCGACATCACCATGTTGACCTTGACCCCCGGCCAGGAGCGCACCGTGCCCGAGTACCGGGCCCTGCTCAAGAAAGCCGGATTCGAACTCAACCGCGTCATCGCTACCAACTCGCCTGTCAGCATCGTCGAGGCCACGCCCGCGTAATCGCGGTGACGGAAATCAGGCACGATTAGCTCCTACCATATCTTCGACCGCTTGGTCACCAGATGGGTGGAGAGCGCGAACCATTGCGTTTGGTGTCGGGCGGGTGGTCGCCCGCTCGGTATCTGGCAAGAAATTGAACATTCTGCACGGCACTGTGCTGTATTCCACGGCCCGGCGCGCACGATAGGTACCCGAAACTCGGCAAGTGTTCGCTGATCACCCCGGGCTTGGTTTCGGAATGGCGATAGACCCCTGAAGTCACTCATTCAGGACTGCTCGAGTGCATCGGCGATTTATCACTAACGGAGAACTCAGAACATGTCTTCGGTCCACAGCCGGGCCTTACGCCCCGCCAGACGCCGAACCAAGAACGATAGACGGAGCGCAAATTGTATGATTCGCGGGGCACCTGCTCCTGAAATCGTTCCTAATGCGGGGCTGCTCTGGGTGCTATTAGGTGGGTTCATATTGACGTTATTAAAGATATTGAATGCCTCTGCGCGAAACTGTGCCTGGACCTCTTTATAAAGCGAGAGAGCTTTGAAAGCGGACAGGTCTGTGTCGACATATTTTGGACCAAGCAACATATCGAACCCGGCGTTTCCGTACGGAACGCCTAGCAGGAAGAGGGGCAAAAGCGGTCGTATTGAAGAAGGCATTCTTCGTCGCAACTCTGCCTCGACCGGCCGACAGGTTGGGATTTCCAACTGCATTCGGCCTGTCGTTATTGGTCCCGTCGAAGTTTGTGTCTATTCGGAGGTCACGTTGAATGGTTCGCCCGACCGCAACGACGTTACACCGTTCAGCTGCCAGCCGCTTAGCAGGGTTTTGCCGAGAATCCCCATGCGCCGAACATCCGGGACGGCATAGATATAGGACACGACAAAATTGTTTGGAACATGAGTGGGGAGTAGGCCGCGCGAACTGTTCAGGTCATAGGAGTTGACCATGGGCCCATATCCGATGGCCTTCGACCATACATAGCTGGCCTCGATCGAGAAGCGGCGATTGAATCTGCGGGTCAGAGTCGCCTGCAAGGAATCGTAGTACGAGTTCGCGACCGGTGCAGCTTGTGAGATCGCGGCAAATACATACGTCGTGGGCGTGGGTTGGTAAGGCCGCCGGATGTTCTGGCCGACCGTCGTGCCGCATGTCGCGCTGGTGCAACTCGGGTTATAGATTGGCGAGTTTTGGTCGCGTGTAAGGTATAGGTGGCGGCCGACGTTGCCAATATAGTCGATCTGCATACTCCATCGGGTGCCGTACTGTTGTTGCACTCCAAAGCTGTATTCCTGGACTGACGGAACGTAGCTGTCATTGGGCGGCAGGGCGGAGAGTGTTGCGCCGGAGAGAAAGACAGCATTCGATGGGTTGAAGGTGTATGGAAATGGATCGGGTCCAGGGGCATACGGGGTCACCAGGTTCTGCGTTCTTGGCGACCGTCACCGAGCGCGCGAACGGCTGTTGTACAAGAGGGTTAGCGACCGCCAACTGATCGATGACGGAATAGAAGATTCCGTACGCCCCACGCAGCGAGGTCCGTCCGTCTCCGAATACGTCGTACGCAAATCCAATGCGCGGCGCGAATGTGCCCCACGGGGTCAGCAGTATTCCGTCCGGAATTCCCTTGTCTCCTGAGAACAGCAACCCCAGCGGGGCGGTCGGGAACCTCGTCCACTCAACATTTGCGACGAAGGTTGCTGTGTCGCTCTGTCCGGTGTAGATCGGGTAATACTCCCACCGCAAGCCCAGGTTCAGCGTCAGCCTGCGGGGGATGTGCCAGTCGTCCGCCACAAAGAGGGAGGGGTCCTGCGAATGACCGCGGAAGAACGAACCGTCGTTTTGAGTCAGAGAGCTCGCATGACCCTCGAGAAAATCCGTGAGGGCGTTTCCTGTTGTCGCTCCTGAAAAAGTAAAGATTCCACTCGAGGACGCACCGTTCGAACTGATGAAGTGGTGCCATATCTAGGCGCCGCCTAACTTGACCTCGTGGTTTCCCATCGCCCAATTGAAGGTGTCGGAGATACCCAGCGCTGACGAGGGCGCATTGGCAGGACCCGCATTGTTGGTTCCCATCTGCCAGTATCCGGTGATGGAGAAGCAAGGCTGCGTGCTTTGACTGCTCCCCATGGCGGCCTGGCTTCCAAGGTCCGGCAACATGCGCTCGTTTCCATAGATGTTCTGGATCACATAGTGGTTCAACGAGTAATAGGCACGCACCCAGTTGACCTTGGTGGATGAAATCGTCCAGGTATGGCTCGCGACGGCGTTGTACTGACCGTTGTAGTTACGCATGCCGGCATAGCCCACCACCTGGTTCTGCCTGCGGTCGGGCTGTTCGCTGTGCCGCGCGATTCGAAGAACAGGGCCGACAGCTGGTGCTTCTCGCCGCGGTGATAGTCCACACGCGCCATGCCCTGGTCATCGGTGAGATTGGCGTTCGCTACCTGCTGGGTTGGATGGCCATAGTTCGCGTCGGTGGGGTTGAATCACCCATCGGCACGAACGCCAGAAGATTCTGCGCGACCGGATCCAGAAGATCGGCGAAGATATTAAACTGCACGCCATTGCAGTTAACATTAGGCCGCGATGCGGCGGGGGTCGCTGTGAAATCTCCCCTGCGTTCCAGAGCAGTCGGTGTAATCAGGGAAGAGGAGGCGACGCTGGCCGGTTGTGCGATCCTCAAACCTTGGTACGAGAGGAAGAAAAAGCGTGGCCCTTCGTTGCAGGCACGGGACCGCCAACATTTCCGCCAAACTGATTCTGACGCAATGATGTTACCGAGGTCAGAAACCAGTTTTTCGCATTGAAGATATTGTTGCGGAGATAGTCATAGGCAAGGCCATGATATTGGCTTGTTCCTGAGCGGGTAATGGCGCCGATCACGCCGGCAGGGAGACGGCCATACTCAGCGTCGAAGTTGCTCGTCAACACACTCAACTCCTCGAGGGCATCCGGATTCGGTAGTTGGTTGCCACCGAACTGCAGGTCAGTGTCGTACGCTCCATCCAAGTAAAACGCGGTATCGTGCGCGATGCCATTGATAGTGAGTTGCGTGCCTGCACGAGATCCTGTGGCAGCATCGGGAATATAGTTCGTTATACCGGGAAGAATTTGAACCAGGTCATACACGTTTCGACCATTCAATGGAAGATCCTGAATGCGTTCCTGATCGACTACGTAGCTGGTCTGTGAGTCGCGTGTATCCACAAGCTCTGCAGAAGCCTCTACCGTCTCATTCTGCTCCATCGATCCGACTTGCAACGTGAAGTTGACGTGGACGCTCTGATTTGCATCGAGACGGATGTTCGTCTGCGTTTGGGAGCGGAATCCCGTCAACTCCGCTTCGACGCTATAGTTTCCAGGGTCGAGCACCAGGAAGCTATAGTTTCCGGCGGCGTCTGTCTTGGTGGTCGTTGACGTGGATCTATGCGCATCCGTCGCTTTCACAGCAACACCCGGGACCACACCGCCGGAGGAATCAGAGACCGTTCATAGATTGACCCGGCAGGCGCCTGTCCGGCGACCGGCTGGATGAGCAGGGCACTACTCAATGCGACCGCGATCATTCGGCACAAGACACGACGCAGATAGAGCGCGTGGCGGTCCATAATCCCTCGGATAGTACCCGAATAACAAAGGAGATCGATATCCGATGGAGGCAATAAAAGCGCGTACGGTTATTGCTCGTGCGAGCCCTGCAACTCTCGCGACCTCTGGCAACCTGGAACAAAGGCTGCCCTGGTGAATGATGCTCTAGTGCACGGCGATCCCCGCCAGAGCGTTGCTGTAGAGCACCGTGACGACGTCGGATGCGGTCACAGTCTCGGAGCTGGAAAACTCAAAGACGGTTCCGATTCCCGCCGTGTTTGCGGCGCTGACATAGATGGTTCCGCCCGAGTCGACGGCAATACCATCCTTGCCAACGTTAGGATTCATCCGTGACATATCCGATGGGTGCAACGTTGCCTGTGGCCAGGGGAGCAAACTCAAACACTCCGAAATCGGTTCCGCCGTCGGCTCGCGCGCAAGCACAGAGCACGTAGAGTTTCCCAGAACTGTCGGTTGCCAATCCCTGAATCGAGTGAGTGCCCGGCCCGGTTAAGTGAGTCAGGGGCCCGGATATCGTTGCCGCCGGAACGACGGTCCCGTTGTCGGTAGGCCCGAAAATGGCAATGGACGAGTCTGCCACGTTTTCCACGTAGAGGTTGTCCGAGCTGTCTACCGCAATCTGGCCGGGTGTGACTGCAGTTCCGAGGATGTAGCGGTCGGGATCTACATTCCCGGTCGCAGTGGATTGAATACCGCAATCCCCTTTCCATCGGAGACGAAGATCTCCCCGATTGCCGACGCCGTCATGTCCACTACATTGGAGATTTTTGCTCCGAACCCACGGGCAAAGCCCTTGAAGTCAAGAGAAGAGGCGCAACCGGGGGGATCACTTCGATTTCGTTGTCAACAAGGGTATAAATGTTCCCGCCCTTATCGACTGAAATCTGGGATCCAGCAATCTCCCATTTCCCACTTCATCATCAAGATAGCCGGTCGTACCCTGAGAGAAGATGATGACGGAGTCAGGTGAGAAGTTAGCATCGGTCGCAAAACCTGACGCAACGAGATAGATGCCGCTCACACCTATCCCGGTGCCATTAGCCGTACTGCCAGGGGTCGTTACCGTCGTGTTGGATTGGCCTGCAGGGCTGGGAGTACCACATCCCCCAAGACCGGAGAACGTGCAGGAGCAGAATACGAGACCACGTACATACCTGGCTCGCCACATATGTTGAAACCTCCCTCTTCGAAGACACTGGTGTGGGGAGGTTCGAGCGGCCTGGAGAGGCCGCAGGAAGCCGCACGGACCGTTGCTAAGGAATGAGGAAGCGAAGGATCTGACCGACCGGAGCGTCGGCAGCCCCCCAGTTGGATACGTAGAGTGCACCATCTTTTCCGAAGGTCATGCCGGTTGGAACGGAGAGCCCGGTGATGACGTCCTCTGCGAGTCCGTGGCGGACGCGAACGACCTTGCCGCACCCCGGTGTGGGGAACCCGGGCGCCGCCGAGAGCTCGAGAAGATAGAGCAGGCCATCCGGGCCCCAGTCCATGGCGACGACGGTGGTGAGGCCCGGGGTGGAAGAGCCTGTTACCGCCATGGTCCCCAACTCGCACCCTCTGAAGAAGTGGTCCAGGAAGTTGCAGTCCGGCTTCAGGGTGAGGAGTTGCGATGAGTCAGGGGTGATGGGGAACAGACCGAGGTTGCCGACCAGGAGTCCATCTCCAGTGGACACGGCTGCGGTTGGGACGATGTGGCCTTTGACGGCGGAGATGCCCGTTACCACCTGGACGGAACCCCAGGGCGTGATCGACCACACCTGTCCATGGTTCGATTCGACGGCGTAGAGCGTTCCCTGGCCGGCGACGAGGTTGTAGAAGACGCCGTCGGCCTCGAAATCCGGTGGGGTGACGGGCACGGGATGCGCCGCGACGGCTTCGCTCAGGTTGGCGACCATCGTCCAGTGGCCAGTTCTTTCATCGACCCGGGCGATCATATTTGGAGTCAGCGAGGCGTGTGAACATCCACCGCCGGTGATGAGCGCATACAGCTGCCCGTCAAGGAACGCCACGTCTGCGACGCCCATCACGTCCGGTCGTTGGCTGAGAGCGGAGGGAAAGCCGGTGGCCACCGTCGAGAGCCTTCCGGCCCGGTCGATCTTCACAATGCTGGCCGTGTTTCCGTTGGTGTAGGGACCGCCGACAGCTGCGGCCACCTGCAGTTGCGGGCAGATGTCCGCTGTGCTGTTGGTGCCGCCTGGCCCGGACAGCGCCACATACAGACTCCCGTCGGGCCCGAACTTGAGGCCGCGAGGGCCGAACAGGCCCTGGGCTATGGCTGTAGCGCCGGCAGGCACTGGAGGAAGCTGCGCCTGCGCCTTCCACTCTTCACCTGCGCCCACCGTCAGGAGGGCGCAGAACGTGGCAACGATTCGATTGAGTTCATGGGTTCTCTCCGAGTATTTGTTGGGGCCCGGGTGCTCTGCAGTTGCTATTCCAGTTCAGGGTGTTTCGATCAGGCATTCGCTCCCTTACGAGTGAGCCCGCGATGTGGGAGGAGGCGTGGGGCGAACTCTGCGTGCTCGTCGGAACTCCACCGCTGCACCGAAAAGGCTGGTACCGAGGAGCGCCAGCGTCCCAGGCTCCGGCGTCGCAACCAGGTCGGGCCCCGTCAACGAGCCTGAAAACGTGAAATTGTTGACGGCAAACACGCCGGTACTCATTCCCGTGCCGGTTTCGACGATGGTTCCCGACGCGTCGAGAAACTCTCCTGTGCCATCCGTGACCAGGTAGGTTTCGTTGATGGTCAAAAGGTGACCTGTCGGTATGGTGACCCGGGTGTCGTACCCGGACCAGGTTCCTTCGATCGTGTCCCCGTCGGAAAAGGTCCAGGTGAAGACGCCGTCGGTGAGAGCGGCTGGGAAAGGCGTGTTCAGGCATGCGCTTTCATCGACGGTGAAGGCTCCCAGGTTGGAGGTTCCGGTGGCGATGCCAATGACATTGTTAACGGTCAGGGTGGGAATCGGGCTGCAACTTCCCCCCGCACTCGCGGCCGGCTGAGCCTCATAGCGAGTTCCTGTGAACGAAACTGTATCGGCTCTCGAAATGGCGAAGCCACCGAAACACAGTACGAATAGAAGTGGTATCGTGGCTTTCGTTCTATGTGAAAGATGCATTTGTCCTCATTCTGATCGCCAGCAGTTACTGGCTCTCACACGATGTAGGAACCACGAATCAGCAGTTCCTCTAAAAGATCCGTGTCTCGTTGTGAAGTAGAAGGATTTGCTCCAGGAAGTACAATTCCCGGGACCTCCCAAAAATGTGGAACAAAGGTCCCCTTGTATTTCCTTTGACTTACGGTCATTCTTGAGCTTCCTGAGCCTTGTTCGAGAGTCTTCATTCCAATGAGGAAGAGTCATGGTTTCAAGTTCCGAAGCCGTCAAGGCCCAGTTTGCTGACTTCGAGCTCGATCTTTCTTCGGGTGAGCTGACGCGCAACGGTGGGCGATTGCGCCTGCAAGGTCAGCCCTTTATGGTGCTTCGCGTCCTGCTCGAGCACGCAGGGGAGGTTGTGACGCGCGAGCAGCTGCAACGTCAGCTATGGCCAGACGAAACCTTCGTCGACTTCGATCATGGACTGAATAAGGCGATCGCGAAGTTGCGGGATGCGCTCGACGATCCTAAGGCTGTCTCCAGGCTGATCGACACGCTTCCACGCCGTGGATACCGATTCACTGGAGAGGTGAATTGGATCGGCTCGCGCGAAGGCTTACCCGATCGCGAAGCGGATGCCATCTCACGTCGTCCAATCCGGGCTCGATATTGGCTGATTGGTGGTTTGGTTCTCGCACTGCTCCTCACCACCGCGCTGTGGCTCAATTGGCGCATGGTCCTCGGGCGGTTCGGCCCTCGACCCGTCATCGGATCGATTGCGGTCCTGCCTTTCGAGAATCTTTCCAATGACCCCGGGCAGGAATACTTTGCAGACGGAATGACGGAAGAGCTCACAACGGATCTCTCCTACGCAAGATCGCTGCGAGTTCTGTCGAGGGCTTCGACAGTCGGATTCAGGAGGTCAACTCTATCTCTGCCGCAGATTGCAGAGCAATTGCACGTCGACGCGGTGATTGAAGGAACGGTGCTCCGCGCGAATAACTCGGTTCGCGTTACGATTCGACTCACAGCCGCCCGGCCGGAGAGGCAATTGTGGGCAGCTTCGTACGAGCGCGATACGGGCGACGTCGTGAGCCTGCAAAATCAAATCGCAGCCGAGGCCGTCGCCCAGATTCGAGCCCAATTGACTCCTCAGCAACAAACCCGGCTCAGCCTTGAGAGCCGGATTAAATCGGAAGCGTACGACGAATATCTGCGCGGCCGATTCCTTCTGCGCCAGGAGAGCGTTGAAGAGAACAGCAAAGCCATTCCGCATCTGGAACGGGCGATCCAGCTCGACCCAAACTTTGCAGCCGCCTACGCTGCTCTCGGTGAGGCCTGGTGTCTACCCTGGAACAAGTGGAACCCTCGGGAAGCGTACCCGAGGGGTCTGGATTACTCGCAGAAGGCGGTCCGTCTTGACCCGAATTCGTCGGAGGCATACTCCTCGCTGGGCCATTCGCTGATGCAAAACCACCGCTGGAACGAGGGAGAGGTAGCGTTGCGGCGGGCCATCGCGCTGGATGCTAACAACCCTTACGCGGCCCAGTACCTGGCCCTCCTTGTGGGCCAGAAGGGCCGTGTGGGGGAGGGCCTGCAGATCAGCCGCGAGTTGGCATCCGCGAATCCGACTGCGTCTGATTTTCAGCGCGTTTATGCCAACATGCTGTTTCGTGCTCATCGATACGATGAGGCGATTGTTCTATGTCAGCGAATTATCGATCTTGATCCCAACCACCTCATCACCTTCGGTACCCTTGCCAACGCCCTGGTGCAGGCCGGCCGCTATTCCGAAGCTGAAGCAGCGTTTAAAAAGGGGAACCTGTTCAATGCGGGAGTGCAAGCGTGGTTGTATGCGCTGGAAGGCAACTCTCAAGCCACCCGCCAGGTCCTTAACAACAATTCGGTCGTCGTGAATGTGCATACTGCCGTCGCGCACTATGTCGTGGGGGATCGCGAGACAGCATTGACCGAGCTGGGTGACCTTGCAGATCAGTGGGACATCAAGACATACAGCCTCAGAGACGACCCTACCTTCGACCCCATGCGCAAGGACCCGCGCTTCGATGCAATCGTGAAGAAAAACGGGACTGCTCGATAACTAGCGCCATTGCAGTGCCTCGCGACGACGATAGCTCCCATATGTGCAAAAGGGATCGTCGATCGCGGTCTTCGGGCCGCAAGATGCCGGGCTGGTTGCTCCGTCCAGGGTCATCGTTGGAGCGAATACAGCGTTAGATGCGCTCGGAAGAATGACCACCGACGCCGAGGGGAATCTCTATGTAACGACCAATCCCAATGCACTTAACGGGGTCGGTGTGCTGGAGTTTGCCCCCGATGCGAATGGTAATGTCGCGCCGATAAGGTCCTTGAGCTCGACGAGTATGGGGAACTGGTCAGGCTTCCTGGGCGTTGCTGTGGATTCGTCCGGCCTGATCTACGTAAGAGCCACGGATCCATACTGCGGAGCTGTCTTCGTGTTCGCCGCGGATGCCTCAGGCAATTCGGATCCATTGAGAGTGCTTGGAGCGAACTGCGCATCCGCCGACGATATCGATGGAACGATCGCGATCTTCCAGTGAAAGCCAGGTTTCGAGCAGAACCTGACTTGTCGTCCTTATCGCCGATGGGCTCCGGCTTTCGTTTACACCAGAGCAGTGAGCGCATTGAACTTGTCGGTTGGTGACAACAGGCGAATGCACTCATTGAAGGAGTGGGCACATTACGGCTGATAAACGCGCCTTGCGAGTTCGTACACTGGTTACCCACCAATGCATGGAGCCCGTGAAGGGCCAATGCTGCGCGTGCTGGCCACTCCGCTGTCACAAAGAACTTGGCGGGACTCAGGGCGGACAGACTGTCGTCCCAAACGCAGTTGCCGTTGATCTGTTTACCCGCCAGCAAGCTGGTCTATTAGAAGGCTGAGTAGCGGGTAGGTCCGGATAGACGAGACGCAAGGTCAGAAGCCTATTCGAGCCTTTTGACACGCCGAGAAGAGGCTTTCTTGGGAGAGGAGTGACGGGGCTTCGGCCCTGTTCCGGGCAGCTTTCTTAGCAGAACGTCCGCGATCACAGTCGCCGCAGCAGCTTGCCCCTCAAGAACTGCCCTTACAGATATAGATCTCAGTTGGCGATACCGTCCGGCCAGTGGTGCCGTACCGGAGAACTCGTTATCACGGGTCGCAGCTTCTGCCATGTGAACCAGCTTCCCTGCCGATCGCTTCAGCAAGTCAGCTGCCGAGGAATAGTCGGTTCCTTCCGAGATCGCGAGCATTGCGACCCGCAGATCAGCATCCAGATCGCCCGACGGACCCGCGTCGATCAAGCTTCGCCAGCCGCTCTTGAGCTGCTTCTTACCGGCTGCGGTAATCCGAGCATCAGTGCGGCCCCGAGGGCCCGGCTTGCCCTGCCGCACGAAACCGGCCTCCAGCATGCGCTGAATGGCAGGGATCGTAGCCCCCGGAGAGAGACCAGCCTCTTGCTGAAGTGCATATGGCGTCGAGATACCGCTGCGGATCAAAGCCAACACAAACAGATCGAGATCGGTTTTGCGACGCTTGTCACGACGGTCAGGCATCTGCCGTCAGTATACGAATCCGGCAGCGCGGTCTCGCGCCCACTGAGACGTCTCTCTCAAGATCTGGTCGTAAAGGTCACCCTGTCCTGGCAGGCAAAGGGCCAGCCACCGCGCCAACCAATCCGCCCAATAGTCGGGGTTGGGAATCAGATCTTCCCACTTCTCCGGATTTGGTCGGCTTGTGATGAGCAGTTCATCGGGCTTCTCTGTGGGCACCGGGATCGTCTTCACGAAATCGCTGCCCACAAAGAGCCGCTTGCCGGCCTCATGGATCACGTATTCAATTTCGTGAAGGACCAAGTGCTGTTCGGCAATCCAGTGCCTCACCGCCTTGATGACACGCCCCTTCTGACGCATCACGCTTGCAAGGTCCTCGATCGTGTACATCGGTTTTGGATCCTTCCTAGTTCGCTCGCGCTTGGTCGGCCGGTCGTGCTCGGGAGTCTCCAGATACGCTCGATCACGCCGGATGGTACCCTCATCGACTCCTAATTGCTTCGCAATCGCGCGGTTCGATTTGCCGGCTCGGATGCCGATCGCAACGAGGCCCCGACGTTTTTCTGGAGTGTATGTCCCGCGAGCCGTGTTCATTTCCACACCCTCATGCGGCAGTTCTTGTTCGACGGCGCAACGCTCGAAGCTGCCGCCGAAAACAGCGGCTCGAAGTGCTTCTCCAGCAGGCGCGTCACGTGATCTGGATCAGATGCAGCGTCAGGACCGAGTTGCTCATTGGACCAGACGTTCTCGATGTGGCTGAGCAGGACGCCCGCGTCAGGCATATTGGGATTCAAACGAGCCCAGGCGGCTGAGGCATAAATGAAGAGCAATGTCCTCGCCTCTACCGAGAGGTGTCTGAACGACTGTCGGGGAGAAGATGCGTTGGTTGTCATACTCGGAGTATCAAGAACCACTCTCGTGAGCCAAATAGTCAAACTGACTGCACCCACGGGATTCCCCAGACGCCGAGGGAGCAACGAACAAAGAGGCCGCTTCACGCGGCCTCCTTTCCCGTTCCGAGGGTTCGAGCATCGATCCAGTTGGCAAGTGTTGCAGGATCGAATCTGAGTACGGATCCGATCTTGATACTTGGTATCCGACCGGAGGCTGACATCGTGTAGATCGTCTTGGGCGCCAAGTTCAAGAAGTCGGCGACGTCATCGACCGTGAGGGCTGTTGGACAGCTACGAATCTGTTGGGAGATTGATTGCGGTTTCTCGGACACGGAGGCGACGATGCGCCGACGCGCCGAAGCGGACTTCGACGGCATACCTGATTCCTTGAATTGTGGAATTGTGGTCTGACTGCGTCTTCAGCCCCGTGCGCCGTATGACCAACCTACGCGCCGCTCCGACCTGAGCGCTTCCGCAGGCGGTGGTCAACTCCGCAGCGGTCATATAAAAGGGGCGGCCCTCAGCGGGAAAGCGATTTTGCCCTCGCCACGCCCTGCTCTCTCGTACTTTCAATTTTAACATGCCCACTTGGGCGGCAATTGCCGTTGTAAGACAAAGGGGGTTTTGTAAGAAAAATCGAACTCAGAACACGGAATTGGAGGGAATGATGGGGTAGCACGACGGAAAGCTTTTAGCTGGACAAACTACACAAAACGATGGAGATACAAGAGAAAACCCGCCATCTCTGGCGGGTTCTTCAATCGTATGGCGGAGAGGGAGGGATTCGAACCCCCGATAGCCTTGCGACTATGGCTGATTTCGAGTCAGCTGCATTCAACCGGGCTCTGCCACCTCTCCGGCCCTGAGCTAAATTTTACCTCACATCAAAGCCGCAATGAAAACGCGCCGGGCTCGCATCTCCACGGCGCGTCAACACCATAAAGAAGCTACCGACACTACGCGCGCCGCGACTTCACTGCCTCTGCAGCCTTCGCCGTGCCATTCACCGGCACCTCAGGGATCTCGACCTCATTCACCGCTTTGATCCCGAGCTTCTTGCGCAGCTCGCTATCGATCCGTCCGAAGATTTCCTTGTTCTCCTTCAGGAAGCTCGCGCACATTCTCGCGTCCTTGTCCGATGCGCTCACCACTGTAGCTGTACCACGCACCGCTCTTCTCCACGATGTTGTGCAGCACCGCCAGGTCCAGCACATCGCCCTCGCGCGAGATGCCCTCACCATACAGAATGTCGAACTCGGCATCGCGGAACGGCGCCGCCACCTTGTTCTTCACGATCTTCACCTTCGTGCGCGACCCGACGACCACCTCGCCTTCCTTCACCGCGCCGATGCGGCGAATGTCGATACGCACCGAAGAATAAAACTTCAGCGCGCGTCCGCCCGTCGTCGTCTCCGGATTCCCGAACATCACGCCAATCTTTTCGCGGATCTGATTAATGAAGATCAGGCACGTGCGCGACTTCGCCACCGTTCCCGTCAGCTTCCGCAGCGCCTGCGACATCAGCCTCGCCTGCAGGCCCACATGGCTGTCGCCCATCTCGCCATCGAGCTCCGCCTTCGGCACCAGCGCCGCCACCGAGTCCACCACCAGCACGTCCACCGCACCCGACCTCACCAGCGCCTCAGTAATCTCCAGCGCCTGCTCGCCATAGTCCGGCTGGCTCACCAGCAGATTGTCGACATCCACACCCAGCTTCTTCGCATACGCCGGATCCAGCGCGTGCTCGGCATCTACAAAAGCCGCCAGGCCGCCGGCCTTCTGCGCCTCCGCAATAATCTGCAGCGTGATCGTCGTCTTACCCGACGACTCCGGCCCGAAGATCTCAACCACTCTTCCCCGCGGCAACGCCGCCCACTCCCAGCGCCGCATCGAACGAGATCGACCCCGACGAGATGACCGAAATCGGCACAATCGCCTCTTTCGCTCCGAGCCGCATCACCGACCCCTTACCAAACTGCTTCTCCAACTGCGAAAGGGCCGTTTCTATTGCTCGGGTGCGGTCATCTGCCACGTCTTATCTCCTTTTTGCCACGCAAACTGCTCAGGGTGGAGGTCGTAAGCCGAGTCTAGCAGCAAAATAGGACACGAGCAAAAGAAAAGCGAAGATTCCAGCGGAAATCCGGTACGTAATTCGTGCTATTTCGACTTCGCGTTGCTGTCGCTACCCTCACGCGCCGCAGCGTGCAGTTGCGAAACAACGCGCCACCGCAATCCCTCTACCCAAGGCCGCCGCGCCCTAGCTCTCCCCACGCTGTTCCAGCGCCTTCCGGTTCCACCCTCCACAATTCGCCGCAGCCTCGTACGTGCTCTCCAGAAAATCCATCAGCGCTCTATCCGGATCCGCCGCGCGCCGCATCGCCTCATACGGCAGAATGAACTCGCCAAACGTCGCATCGAACCGCGCCTCCGCCGGCAGCACCTTGTACTCGCGATATCCCTTCGGCTCCGGGTACGCATAGCTGTAGAAGAACGCATCCACACCCGGCGCTCCCGGCCAGAACCCCGCACTCGACACCTCATGCGAGTACGCATCGCGCGTCACACGATCCGGCAGTCCCGGCATGCTCGGATGCGGCGGCGCCGGCCTGCCTGAAAATCGCGTGCACGCCAGGTCCATCGCTCCCCAGAACAAATGCACCGGGCTCACCTTCCCGATGAACCGCGACCGGAACGCCGTCATCACTCGCGTCGCCTGCAGCAGCACATGCCAGTACCGCTCCACATGCTCGCGGTCATACGTCCTATGCGTCTCGTCCTGATCAAACGGGATCGGATTCTGCACCTCCGACGGCACGCGTATAAATCTTCACCGGCGTCCCCAGCGCCTCCATCGCTCCCATCACCTCGCCATAAAACGCCGCGACCGTCATCGGCCCCAGCGCAATCCTCTTCTGCCCGCCGTCATCCACCGAGATCACCAGCTCATGCGTCACAAAGTCGAACTCAATCTTCACCGTCCGCGCTCCGCACCACATCGAGTGCCGTCGTCAGCCCGCGCGCCGTCGGATACAGCGTCACATTCCACGTATGGTTGATGTGCGGCGTCAGCCGCAGCCGGATCTTGCCCACAATCTGCAGCCACATCTGCAGCGTCTGGCAGCAATCACCCCACTCGCTATACGGCAGCTCCGGCCAAACCTCTCACTCCCCACCCCGATAACGCATCGCCTCCTCCAGAACCCACGAATCATACGCCCGGCCGCCTCACTGCTATTCCGCCTGACTCGCTAACTTGCTCACTCCTGACTCGCTCCCCATCCTCCACACCTGCCGCGAACGATACAATCAACCCTGCCGATGCCCTACCAGGTTCTCGCCCGCAAGTACCGTCCCACGCGCTTCTCCGACGTCGTCGGCCAGGACCACGTCACCCGCACGCTGCTCAACGCGCTCTCCCAGAACCGCATCGCCCACGGCTACATCTTCTCGGGCCACCGCGGCATCGGCAAAACCACCATCGCACGCATCCTCGCCTCCGCCCTCAACTGCCGCAATCAGATCGGCAGCCCCGAACGCCCGACCCCCGAGCCCTGCAACATCTGCGAGTCCTGCACCGAGATCCGCTCCGGCTCCTCCGTCGACGTCATCGAAATCGACGCCGCCACCAACCGCGGCATCGACGAGATCCGCGAGCTCCGCGACGCCGCCCGCTACCGCCCCGCGCGCGACAAGTACAAGATCTACATCCTCGACGAGGCGCACCAGATCACCGACGCCGCCTTCAACGCCCTCCTCAAAACCCTCGAAGAGCCGCCCGAGCACATCGTCTTCATGATGGCCACCACGCAGCCCGAAGACATCCCGCAAACCATCCGCTCGCGCTGCCAGCACTTCAGCTTTCACGCCGTCAAGCTCGACGACATCGTCGGCCAGCTCCGCTCCATCGCCACCGCCGAAAACATCTCCGCCGACGACGCCACCCTCGCTCTCCTCGCCGAAGCCGGCGACGGCTCCATGCGCGACGCCCTCTCCATCATGGACCAGGCCATCGCCTCCGCCCCAACGTGGAAAACGGCATCCCTGCGCTCTCCGCCGACGAAGTCCGCTCCCTCATGGGCACCGTCTCCAACGTCGTCTTCGAGCAGATCCTCGCCGCCGTCCACGCCAACAACTCCGCCGACGTCCTCGCCATCCTCGGCCGCCTCCTCGACGCCGGCAACGGCCCCCAGCCGCTCGCCCGCCAGTTCGTCCGCTACCTCCGCAACTGCACCATCGCCAAAATCACCAACCTCGCACCCGACCAGCCCGCGCACGGCCTCGCCGCCGACCTCCTCCAGATCTCCCCCGAAGAACGCTCCCGCGCCGCCCGCTCCGCCGCGCTCTTCACCGAAGAAGAACTCTCACGCTTCCTCTCCATCCTCCTCCGCACCTTCGACGACTTCGGGTTACCGCCAGGAACCCCGCTTCCACCTCGAGCTCGGCGTCCTCAAACTCGTCCACCTCCAGCGCCTCCTCCCCGTCGAAGACCTCCTCACCCAGCTCGGCGCCACCAAATCCCCACCCACCCCGTCGACAACACCAACGCCGCTGAGTTCGCCGACGAACCCGGGTGCCCCATCTCGTACCGATGGCTTCATCGTCGGCGACGAGTGGGCTCCAACAGAGTATCGGGTGCCCCACCCTTTACCGGCACAGCCGGGCAGGGTGGGGCCAGGACCACCGCGACTACTGTCACCTCCACCCGCTCCATCGCCCACCGCCCAAAAAGAGCCCGTCATCCTGAGCGAAGCGCGCAGCGCGCAGCCGAAGGACCCCGAGGCCGTCCGTCCCGGCCACAACCACCTCCACCTTCTCGACCACCGACGGCTCCCTCGCCCTCGCCCCCGAACCAACCGCGCAGCGGAACCCGAAGACCGTCCCCAACTCGTCGACCTCGCCGCGTCTGCACACCGGACACCGACCTCGACGCCCTCCAATCCAGCCTCGTCGCCGCTCTCGCCGCCGTCAAAGGCCAGCAGTCCGCCTCCGACGCCATTCACGACGCCACCCTCACCCTCACCGCCGACACCCTGCAAATCCAGACCACCCTCTCCAAACCCATGCTCCCGACCTCTTCAACGCCGACGCCAACCGCATCCTCAACGCCACGCTCCGCCAGTCCCACCCGAACCTCAAGCTCACGCTCCTCCCCGGCACCGCCGCCGCCGCTCCCAAAAAGAAGCGCGCCGCCGCCTCCGGCTCTGCCGCCGAGCTCGCCGAAAATCACCCCCTCGTCAAAGAAGCCAAGCGCCTCTTCTCCGCCGAAATCTCCAACGTCATCGACCTCCGCGACAAAGACTAAGCACTCGCCTTAACTCGCATCTCGCATCTCGAATCTCGTACCTGAATTTCCAAGGACCCACCCATGGACCTCTCCCAAATGCAGGACATGCTCTCCCAGGCCACCGCCATGCGCGAGCAGATGGACAGCGCCTCGCCGCCACCATCGTCGAAGCCGACTCCGGCGGCGGCGCCGTCACCGCCCGCATGAACGGCAAAAAAGAACTACTGAAGCTCACCATCGCACCCTCCGCCGCCTCGGCCGCCGCCGGTGATATCACCATGCTCGAGGACCTCATCGTCGCCGCCGTCAACGCCGCCGCCCGCAAAGCCGACGACGCCATGCAATCCTCCGCCGCCAGCCATGCTCGGCGGCCTCAACCTCCCCGGCCTCTAACCCGCTTTTCCTAACTCCCTAACTCCTCACCCCTAACTCGCCCCATGAACCGCTACGCCGCGCCCATGACCCGCCTCATCGACGAGCTCCGCAAGCTCCCCGGCGTCGGCACGCGCACCGCCCAGCGCTTCGCCTTCCACATCCTCCGCTCCTCTGACACCGACGCCGCCGCGCTCGCCGACTCCATCCGCGCCCTCAAAGCCGCGCTCCGCCTCTGCTCCATCTGCAACAACATCACCGACGTCGACCCCTGCCTCTACTGCGCCTCGCCCACCCGCAACCAGCACCTCATCTGCGTCCTCGAAGAGCCCACCAACATCGCCGCCATCGAAAAGACCCGCAGCTACAACGGCGTCTACCACGTCCTCCACGGCACCACTCTCGCCCGTCAACGGCATCGGCCCCGACCAGCTCCGCCTCACCAACCTCTGGCCCCGCCTCGAAACAACCGAAGAGCTCATCCTCGCCACCTCCCCCACCGTCGAAGGCGAAGCCACCGCCCGCTATCTCGCCGACGAAGCCCACACCCGCTTCCCCACCCTCACGATCACCCGCATCGCCACCGGCGTCCCCGCCGGCTCCGACATCGAGTACGCCGACGAGGTCACCATCACCCGCGCCCTCGAAAACCGCCGCACCCTCTAGCCCCCCCTTACCTACCCCACAGCACGTCATCCTGAGCGAAGCGGCGTCACCGGGTCCCCGACGAGCTCGCTCGTCGAGGTGGAAGCCGCCTAGTCGAAGCACCCCGAGCGTGCTCGTAACACCGCAACCGCCAAGTTCCTTTCAACCCCGAAGCCCAAAATATTGCCTCTGCAGCGCATCTTTCCGCTTGACACGGTGAGCTAGTGTTATATATGTCTATAACACCATCGCGAAGCACCCATCCGCGATGCCCAAAGGAGCTCCGATATGACCAGCCTCAAAACAAGAGCTGTGCAAGTCCTCGCTTCCACCCTCCTCATCACCCTCTCGACCGCCGCCTTCGCCCAGTCGAACCACCCCCAGTCAACCGCGCAGAACACCTTCGCCCAGATGAAGACCCTCACCGGCGAGTGGCAGGGCAAGGTCACCACCACGCCGGCCGCCATGGGTCACGACATGGAAGGCAGCGTCTTCCACGTCACCCTCCGCACCACGTCCTCCGGCAACGCCATCCTTCACGAAGTGAAAGCCACTGGCATGAAAGACAACCCCATCACCATGCTCTACCTCGACGGCGACCGCCTCATGCTCACGCATTTCTGCGACGCCGGCAACCGCCCCCGCATGGTCGCCCACACCTCGCCCGACGGCCGCTCCATCGAGTTCGACTTCCTCGATCTCTCCGGCCCCACCTCGGACGGCCACATGAACCGCGCCGTCTTCACCTTCGTCGACGCCAACCATCACACCGAGGACTGGACCTACGTCCTCCCCAACAACACGCCCGTCGTCGCCCACTTCGATCTCACGCGCGCGCAGTAACCACCCGGCCCAAACGGAACCGCAATGGACCTCGAGTTCAATGACAGCCAGCCCATCTATCGCCAGTTGCGCGATCACGTCATCGCGATGATTCTCGATGGCGTGCTCAAAGAGGGCGACCCGCTACCCTCGGTGCGCAACGTCGCGGCCGAGTACAGAGTGAATCCGCTCACCGTGCTCAAGGGCTATCAGCAGCTCACCGACGAGCAGCTCGTCGAAAAGCGCCGCGGCCTCGGCATGTTCATCAAGGACGGCGCCCGCGCCCAGCTTCTCGCCGGCGAGCGCGAGCGATTTCTCGATGACGAATGGCCGCGCGTCAAAGCCACCATCGACCGTCTCGGCCTCAATACCGAAGATCTCCTGAACGGAAAGAAGAGGAGGCGCTAAGCAAATGCTATCCATCGAAGCCCACGGCCTGCGCAAGCGTTACGGTTCAACAACCGCACTCGACGGAGTCGATCTCCGCGTCGAAGAAGGCCGCATCCTCGGCCTCATCGGTCCCAACGGCGCGGGCAAGACAACCGCGCTCAACGCCATCCTCGGCCTCGCCTCCTTCGAGGGCACGCTGCGCGTCCTCGGCCGCGACCCTTGGAAGCAGCGCGAAGACCTCATGCGCGATGTCTGCTTCATCGCCGACGTCGCCGTCCTTCCCCGCTGGATGCGCGTCTCCCAGGCCCTCGATTACGTCGAAGGCGTGCACCCGCGCTTCGACCGCGCCAAAGCCCAAGGCCTTCCTCGCCAAAACCACAATCCAGCCCAACCGCAAGGTCAAAGCAGCTCTCCAAGGGCATGGTCACGCAGCTTCACCTCGCGCTCATCATGGCCATCGACGCCAAACTGCTCGTCCTCGACGAACCCACCCTCGGCCTCGACATCCTCTATCGCAAGCAGTTCTACGACTCGCTCCTCAACGACTACTTCGACCGCACCCGCACCATCCTCATCACCACCCACCAGGTCGACGAAATCCAGAACATCCTCACCGACGTCCTGTTCATCGACCGCGGCCGCATCGTCTTCAACTCCTCCATGGACGACTTCGAATCCCGCTACGCCGAGGTCGCCGTCAACCCCGACAAGCTCGCCGAAGCCCGCGCCCTGAAGCCCCTCAACGAGCGCCCCGGCTTCGGCCGCAGCATCCTGCTCTTCGAAGGCATCGACCGCGAGCGCCTCGCCACACTCGGCGAAGTCCGCACACCCAGCATCGCGGACCTGTTCGTCGCCATGCTCGGCAACAGATCCACCACGCGTGAGGAGGTGGCCGCATGAACGCCAACACAAACGCAGTCTCCGACTCCCGCTTCGAATCTCAAGCCATCGCCGACTCGCCCACCCGCCCCACGCGCCCGTTCTTCTGGTCCGTCCGCCGCGAGCTCTGGGAAAACCGCTCCATCTATATCGCTCCGCTCGCTGCAGCAGGGCTGGTTGTTCTCGCAACATTTTTTGGCGCATTTCGGTTTGCCGCATTTCGAGGTAAGGGCCTGTTGTGGCGCTCCCGATGCAATGCAGCAAATGAAGATCGTCGAGCAGCAGTGCGCGTTTACAGCTCTGCTCCTCATGGGCGTCACCTTCGTCGTCGCCATCATCTACTGCCTGGACGCGATCTATGGCGAGCGCCGCGATCGCAGCATCTTCTTCTGGAAATCTCTCCCGGTCTCGGACACCACGACCGTGCTCGCCAAGGCCACCATCCCGCTGCTCATCATCCCGCTCCTGACCTTCGCCATTACAGTCATTACCCAGTGCCTCGTTCTGGGCATCGATGCGGCCACCCTGGCGGCCCATGGCCAAAGCCTCAGTGTGATCCGGCAGGTTCCGCTCCTTCAGATGGAGGGCGGCCTGCTCTTCCACCTCATCGCCGTGCACTCGCTCTGGTACGCTCCCATCTTCGCCTGGCTCCTGCTTGTCTCCGCCTGGGCGCCGCGCGTGCCGCTGCTCTGGGCGGTTATGCCTCCACTGGCGATCGCAATCATCGAAAAGATCGGCTTCAACACAGCGCACTTCATTAACTTCCTCAAATCCCGGGTAGGCGGATCACCCTCCGGAATGTCTTCCGGCGCGGATATGAGCGGTCACTCAGCTTTCCTGAACCCCGGCCACTTCCTCACCAGCCCCGGCCTCTGGGGCGGCCTCATCATCGCCGCCCTCTTCCTCGCCGCCGCCATCCAGCTCCGCCGCTACCGCGCCCCAAATTAGCCGCACCAACCGCCAAGGAACCGGGTGCCCCACATCTCGATTTTGAGATGTGGTTCGCCTTTTCGAACGGAAGGGCCCGTCTTAAGACGGGCCATAAAAGCCGCTTCGAAGACGCCTTCCGCTCTGCCGAAGGCTCGTGAAGTCCGAAGGACGGAACGACAGAATTGCCTTCGCCTCCCGAGCGGCCACACCGTCACAACCTGCTGAATCTAAAGCCACTTACATACCACGCCGTCAATCCCCTGCACAGATTACCCGTTTGTTTTCAAGACTTTGCACGAAAACGACCCTTGTGCGCAACCAAAGTCCAAGCCTAACTCCAATGTCTTGAAGACTTTGCGCAAAAAGTACGGGGGGGAGGGGGTACCTACCTCAACCGAAAATCGATCGTGACGATTGTCGCCACGTCCCGCGCCCGGTCGTCCAGCACGTACGGCCGATACCTTCGCCCGTACACCTCGCGCACCGCGGCTCCGCGCAGCAGACGATGCCCGCTGATCGCCTCCGCCCGAATCACCTGCCCGTTCTTCCCCACCACCGCCTCTACCATCACCTTGCCCTGCACATGCGTCATCTTCGCCAGCGCGGGATACGCCGCTCGCGGCGCATACAACAACCGGCTCGCCATCAGCGCCGGTGACGCCCCAATGGTTGCCGGCCCCATGTACCGCGTCTCCAGGCTGGCCGTGCTCACCGGCTCTGCCTCCGCGTTCACCGGTGCCCGCCTCACCCTCGTCGCCCGCGCCCGCCAATCGGCATCCACCGCCGTCCCCGCCGGATGGTGTACGGGTGCCGGCGTCGCCACTGCCGGAGCCGCAGTGGTCCCGGCTGGCGAGGCCTCATACGGCTGGTTGGCATCGCGCAGCGGCACCAGCATCCGCTGGCGCACAAACAATCCCGCGCTGAACGCCAGCAGCAGAGCGCAGATTCCCGCAATCCACAGCCACGCCAGCGAACCCCGCTCCGGCTCCGGCGCTGCAAAATCCTCCAGCGGAATATGCCAATGCTCGTCATCCGCCGGAACTTCCGCCGGAACCCCGCTCTCCGCAGCCTTCGCGTCGCTCCTGGCCACGCTCTCAACCTTTCGTTCTTCCGCCAGTGTCTCCGCCACCCCACCTTTTGCAACCACCTGAGCCCGATAAAAAAGATCCGTCGTCGGATGCACCACCGGTCCTGGCTGTGCAAGTGGCGGCGCAACCTCCTCCTCAACCTCCTCCGAGAACGCCTCAGCCTTCTCCGGCTCCTGCCGCACCAGCCTCGGCGCCGGGCCGCCCACCGCCGCCCCCGGGTTCCACCGCGTCCGGAACACGCTTTCCACAAACGTCATCAACTTGCGGACCGCCTCGCGAAGCTCCGGCAACGCCACATGATCCGCTTGCGTGCCGCTCGCCGCCGTCGCCAGCAGCTCCATCAACTCCAGTCGCGACACCCCGTCACGCTCACGATAGATGACCGCTCGCACCATCGACGCCGTCTCGTCGCGGAAGCTCGCATCGGATTCCAGCCGCGCGACAAACGAACTCAGGTCCTCTGCCGAGCCAAAACTCACTCCACGCGCGCCGAAGAACTGCTGCAGATCATGAACATGCGGAGCAAACCTTTCGACGGTCGATTCCGCGAACGGGTCGAGTTTGGGAGCAGTGGCCATGTGTGCACTCCCTTAGATGCGTTTCCCATGTGGACGCGTTCCCGGACGTCCCCGGCTTACAGGTATCAACCCCTACACCAGCCGCAAGTCGCCCCCGGTCATCTCTTTTGGCAAATCCAGGCCGATTAGACCCAGCACGGTGGGCGAGATATCCCGCAGCGACCCACCCTCGCGCACGCCAATATTCTTGCCCTGCTCCGTCACCAGAATGAACGGTACCGGGTTGGTCGTATGCGCCGTGTGCGGCCCTCCGGTCTGCGGATCGATCAGCATCTCCGCATTCCCGTGGTCCGCGGTGACGATCCAGCTCGCCCCGGCACCCCGTACTGCGTTGTAGATCCGACCCAGCTGCGCATCCACCGCCTCGACCGCCTTCACCGTCGGCTCGATCTTGCCCGAGTGCCCGACCATGTCCGCATTCGCGAAGTTCACAATCACCACATCGAATGCAGTGTCCTTCACCGCACGTTCGACAATATCGCCGATCCCCTCCGCCGACATCTCCGGCGCCAGGTCATACGTCGCCACCTTCTTCGACGCGACCAGCTCGCGGTCCTCGCCCGCAAACGGCTTCTCAATCCCGCCGTTGAAGAAGTACGTCACATGCGCATACTTCTCCGTCTCCGCCACGCGCAGATTGCGAAGCTCATACTTCGACATCACGTTCGCCAGCAGGTTGTCCATGCTCTCCGGAGGAATGACCATCGGCAGCGCGAACTTCGAATCGTATTGCGTCATGCAAATGTACGTGAGATCGCGCGGCGTGCTCTCCACCGGAATCGTTTCATCCAGTTCCGCGGCCTTCGGCAGCGATAAACCGCCATCCGCCGCAAGCCCCGACCTCCGCGCCAATACCCGCGTAATCTGGCGCACGCGGTCAGCCCGGTAGTTGAAGCAGAGAACCGCATCGCCATCGCTGATCGTCGCGATCGGCTCGCCCTTCGCATCGACGCATACGAACGGCTCGATGAACTCGTCCGTGATGCCATTGTTGTAGCTCTCATGGACGCGCGCTACCGGATCGGCAAACGCCCCGCCCTCGGCCGAGCCGGTCACCATCGCCCTGAATGCTTTAAGTTCCCGCTCCCAGCGCAGATCGCGGTCCATCGCATAGTAGCGTCCACTCACGCTGGCAATCCTGCCGACGCCGTACTCCTGAAAGATCTGCTGCAACTCTTCCAGATAGCCCGCACCACTCGTCGGCAGCGTGTCGCGCCCATCCATAAACGCATGCACATACACACGCTCGAGCTTCTGCTGTGCCGCCATCTTGATCAGCGCATGCAGATGCCTCTGGTGCGAATGCACACCGCCATCGCTAACCAATCCGATCAGGTGCAGCGCGTGACCTTCTCGCGCTCCCGCCTGCATCGCCTTCAGCAGCGTCGGATCCTCAAAGAATTCGCCGCTCACAATCGCCGCATCGATGCGCGTGATGTCCATGCGCACAACGCGGCCCGCGCCGAGGTTCAGATGGCCCACCTCCGAGTTGCCCATCTGCCCATCCGGCAGGCCAACGAAGTGCTCACTCGCGCGAATCAGCGTATTCGGATACTCGCGCAGCAGACGATCGTAATTCGGCTTGCACGCCAACGCGATTGCATTGCCCTTTGTCTCGGCCCGGTAGCCCCAGCCGTCAAGAATGGTCAGGACCACCGGTCCAGTCTTACTTGAATGACTCACTTCTCCGTCCCATGTTCTGCGTCGTATTTTTTCTTCGCTGCATCAATCTCATCTTTGTGCCTGGCGTATATCGCTATGCCCATGTCGTGACCTTTGCTTTTGAGAGCAACTTGAGCATCCCGAATCAACATCGGCGCCCTCCAGCAACTTCTGCCCTGCAGGCGATCTGCAGAACGCCAGAATTCCGTCATGTCCTCTTCAGACAGATACCTCTGATAAATCGGTACATAAATGGCCGTGATACCTAGCTTGAGGAACTCCGATTTCATATCAGCCCAGAATGAAGCTGGAAAATAAGGAACGGACGTGAGCTGCATTGCATTGACGTTAGCGACCATAATGTTGTGCGTCGCCTTCTCGACCCCGTCAAAGACAGGTACTCACGTATTTGGTCTTCAGTAGCTGGATGAGCGGGCGGTCCGACGTCAGGTGTTCCGGCTTCAATTCCCGTCGACTGCGTTGACTGTGGCTGCTGTGCGCCGCATGCAGAACCTACAAACAACAGTACGGCAAACCAAAGAGAACCTCGCTTCATTAGCCCCCCGTTACTCTCCGCCATTCAAGCTCTGCCGTCCAAGGAATTCCGCAGTCTGCCCAAGCTCTTCCTCGATGCGCAGAAGCTGGTTGTACTTGGCAATGCGGTCTGTGCGCGAAGCCGAGCCGGTCTTGATCTGCCCAGCGTTCGTCGCGACCGCGAGGTCCGCGATGAACGTGTCCTCGGTCTCGCCCGAACGGTGTGAGATCACAGCTGTGTAGCCGTTGCGCCGCGCCAGCTCAATCGCATCCAGCGTCTCGCTGATGCTGCCGATCTGGTTCACCTTCACCAGAATCGAGTTCCCGACCTGCTCATCGATGCCGCGCTGCAAGCGCTTCACGTTGGTCACAAACAGGTCGTCACCAACAAGTTGAATCTTGCGGCCAACCTTCTCGGTCAGGTACTTCCATCCCTGCCAGTCATCCTCGGCGAGGCCATCTTCGATCGACACAATCGGATACTGCCGCACCCAGTTCAGCCAGTAGTCCGCCATCTGATCCGAGGTCTTCTCGCTCTTGTCCGACTTCTTGAACACGTACCGTCCCGCGCTCTTGTCGAAGAACTCACTCGATGCAGGGTCGAGCGCAATCGCAATCTGCTCGCCGGCCTTGTAGCCGGCACGTTCAATCGCTTCGAGGATCACCTCGATTGCCTCAACGTTCGACTTCAGACTCGGCGCAAATCCGCCCTCGTCGCCGACCGCGGTGTTGTAGCCCTTCTTCTTCAACACGCCCTTCAGCGTGTGAAAGACCTCTGCGCCCCAACGCAGCGCGTCCGAGAACGTCTCCGCGCCGATCGGCATCACCATGAACTCCTGGAAGTCCACGTTGTTGTCGGCGTGCGCTCCGCCGTTCAGGATGTTCATCATCGGCGTGGGCAGCACGCAGGCGTTCACACCCCCGAGATAGCGATACAGCGGCACGCGAAGCGAGTCCGCCGCGGCGCGCGCGCACGCCATCGACACCGCCAGAATCGCATTCGCGCCCAGCTTGCCTTTATTCTCTGTGCCGTCGAGCGAAATCATCGTTGCGTCAATCAGCCGCTGATTCGTCGCATCCATGCCGGCGAGTTCCGGCGCGATGACGCTCTCCACGTTCTCGACCGCGTGCAGCACGCCTTTGCCGAGGTAGTGCTTCTTGTCGCCGTCGCGCAGCTCCACAGCCTCATGCTCGCCGGTGGAGGCGCCGCTGGGCACCGCGGCACGTCCGCGTGTTCCATCCTCCAGCACTACATCTGCTTCCACCGTCGGATTTCCGCGGCTGTCCAGAATCTCGCGCGCATGAATCGATGCAATCTCAGTCATTGAATCTCTCTGTCTCTCTTTCTCTCTTTTGGGCCGGCGCACGATCCTGTGCTGCAGCCGGTCGGTCAATGCGGGGCGGTTGTCCACTGCAATCGGCGAGCCGGTCACCGCGGCAATCGTGTCAATCCATTCAGGCATGATTCCTTTAGCGTCAGCCCACCGCGCCAATTCTAACAAGCAACCGGTCACGCTTGCTTGTTCGCCAACTCAGCGCCCGGAGACAACGGCGCGGGTGCGGCGGCTCTCGTCGCGCTCGCCTGGCGCCGGGGTCCCCGCGGAACTTGTTCGCTGGGGTGAGTCCATCAAGGGAACGCTCAGCCGCACGCGCGTTCCGCGGCCGGGGCGGCTCACCATCTCCACGCCTGCATCATCGCCATAAAGCACCTGAAGGCGCTCCCGCACATTGCGCAGACCAATGCCTGTGCCCTCGCGCACCAGGCCGCTCACTGGCTCGGTTACATCGCGCCCCGGCTCTACGCCCACGCCGTCGTCCTCCACCTCAATCACCAGGCGGTCGCCTTCCAGCCGCGAGCGCAGTGTCACGGTGCCTCCGCTGATGCGCGGCTCCAGCCCGTGCTTGATGCTGTTTTCGATCAGCGGCTGCAGCAGCATGCTGGGAACGACGAACTCCAAAGTGTCCTCGGCAATCTCTTTCACGACCCGTAGCTTCTCGCCGAAACGCACCACCTCGATGTCGATGTAATCGTCGGTGAATGCCAGCTCTTCGCCCAGCGGAACAAAGGCGTCGCGGTCACGCAGCAGCGCGCGCAGGATGTTGCCGAGCTTCACGATCAGCTCGCGCGCGAGCTCCGGCCGCGAGCGTACCAGCGATGCAATCGAGTTCAGCGTGTTGAACAAAAAGTGCGGATTAATCTGCCGCTGCAGCGCGTCAAGCCGAGCCTCCAGCAGCAGACGGCTCTGCTCTTCCAGCTTGCTCTCGATGCGCACCGCGTTCCATATCTTGAGCGGGATGCCGACAACCACCGGCGCGCAGGCGCAGATCGCGAGCTCGATGACCCAGCGGTGCGAGTACAGCTCGAAGTAGCGCGTCGAGTAGAACTTCGAGATGACGCTCGCCGTGAGCTGCACGGCCATGATCAGCACCAGCAGGAAGATCTGTCGGTCGAGGTGCGGAAACCTCACGGTGCGGCGAATCCAGCGGTAAATGCTGAGGTCGATGAGCGGCGAGAACGACCACACATCTTCCTCATCCACAAACTCGCGATAAGTGCTGAAGATTGCGGCGACGCTGAGGTTTACGGCAAGCGCGAAGTACTCGCGATGCAGCACGGCCGGGAGCGCCAGCACGAGACCGCCAACGAGCGCCGCGGTCGGCCCGAACAGGAGCGCAAGAAGCGTCGTTGTTTCTAGCGCCAGATCCGCGGCAAGGAAGTTCGGCACCCGTACGCGCACCAGCACGCCGAGCGTGAGCGGGACGCAGATCCATGCCACCAACGCCATCGTCTCGGTTCGTGTGCGCTCAGCGCCCCGCAGCAGCAGCCGCTTGAACCGCGTGGATCTCGCGAGCGAACTGGCGAACGCCGCAGCCACGCCCAGCTTCACCAGCAGCGTAATCAGGATCAGGTTGTCGCTTGCGTGCACGCCTCTACTTTACTCGCCGGAGCGCTTTTACTCGCCGCTCTTACCGTCAGCGCAGAATGAATCCTCCGCGTGTGCTCGCGAATCTATAATTTTGCTATGCCGCTCGTCAGCGTATCCAAGGTCGCCGATGCCGACTTCCCCACGCGCTGGGGACACTTCCGCATCCTCGGTTTCGAAGGCCTCACGCAACCGGGCGAGTCCAACCGCCAGCCAGTTGAGAGCGCCATCGCCCTGGTGATGGGCGACGTTCATTCGAAGCCGCCGATCATCCGCATTCACTCGCAGTGCACCACCGGCGATGTCTTCCACTCGCTGCGCTGCGATTGCCACGATCAGCTTCACCTTGCGCTCTCGCGCATTGCCGAAGAAGGCGCGGGCATTCTGCTCTACGAGCAGCAGGAGGGCCGCGGCATTGGCCTGATGGCCAAGCTGCGCGCGTACGAGTTGCAGGACCAGGGTCGCGACACGATCGAAGCCAACCTGGAGCTCGGCTTCCAGGCCGACTGCCGCAACTTCGAGCTGCCTGCCGCCATCCTCAAGCACCTCGGCGTGAACGAAGTTCGCCTGCTCACGAATAATCCTGAGAAGGTCGCGGCACTCGAAGCCTCAGGCATCAAAGTCGTCGAGCGCCTCTCCGCCGAGATCCCCGTCGAGCCGACGTTCGAGCGCTATCTCGAAACCAAGCGCGACAAGATGGGGCACCTGGTCGGCTGACTCCCGTTAGTTAGCTGTCCCCATACACCGTCACCGCGGCACCGTGCACCACCTTCGCGGCGTCGCTTGCGAGAAACAGAATGACGTTGGCGATGTCCTCGGGCTTCGGCCACGCAGCGAAATCCGCGCCGGGCATCGCATCCCTGTTCGCCTTCGTGTCGATGATGCTCGGCAGCACCGAGTTCACGCGCACGCCCGTGTCACGCGTCTCCGCTGCGAGTGAGTCCATCATCGCCAGCGAGGCCGCTTTCGACGCCGCATAGGCCGAAGCGCCCGCACCGTGATCCAGCGCGGCCTTTGCCGACACATTTACCACCGCACCTCCTCCGCGCTTCAACATTCGCGGGACCACCGCGCGCGCCAGCAGATATCCCGCACGCAGGTTGAGATTGAGCATGCGGTCGAAATCCGCCGGCGCAAGGTTCCACAGCTCGACTCCACCAACATAGGCGCCCACTGTGTTCACCAGGACATCAATGCTGCCTGTCTCTTCGACAAGCTGCGCGACAGCAGCCTCGTTCAGCACATCCACCGCGCGCCCGACGAGCTGCGCCTCGCGGTCCGCCGTCGCGCGCTTCAGCTCCCCGAACTCCGCCTCGGTTCGATACGGAACGACGACCTTTGCTCCTTCCCCCAGAAACGCGAGCGACACCGCACGTCCCAGGCCGCCAGTCCCTCCCGCGATCAGCGCCGTCTTCCCTTCAAAATCGATCTTCATCGCTTCTCCTTCGAGCTCACGATCATCGCCGTGGTCACGCCCTGCCCTGCCATGTTCGATAATCTACTCGTCGCCTGCTGAATTGCTCTCAAGGAGATGAGATTTTTCGATGACAACATTGAAGCGGCCCGCCACCCTCGTTCTTGGACTTCTTACTCTCATCTCTGTTGCGGCCTGCGGCCTCATCGCGCAGGCACCGTCCGCGAAAGGACCAGCCGCCAGCGTCGATCCGTTCATCGGCACCGGGCGCGGCCCCGGCGGACCCGTGAACCTCTTCCCCGGAGCGACGATGCCCTTCGGCATGGTCCAGCTCAGTCCGGACACCGAAGACCACGGCTACGGCTATCACTACGATCAAGACCAGGTTCACGGCTTCAGCATGACCCACATGAGCGGCGTCGGCTGCGCGAACGAAGGCGACGTCTTCTTTATGCCGACTACCGGTCCCGTGGTCACGCGTGTCGAGGACATGCAGTCGTTCTATACCCACAAACTGGAAACAGCGACGCCCGGTTATTACCAGGTGCATCTCGTCCAGTGGGACATCAACGCAGAGCTAAGCGCGACCGACCGCACCGGCATCGCACGCTTCACATTCCCAGCCGGCCAAGTTGCGAACATCCTCATTCCCATCAGCCACACGCTCGACAACGTGACTGGCGCGGAAATCCACGTAACAGGCGACCGTCAGATCGAAGGCTTTGTCGAAGACAGCGCCTTTTGCGGCAGCCATCACACATACAAAGTCTACTTTGTGATGACGTTCGATCGTCCGTTCACCTCCTTCGGGACGTGGAGCGGCACGAAATACGATGGACCCGGAACAGTCGCGCCCGGAAGCCGTTCGGCAAGCCAGTCCAAGCATGACGCATCGACGGGCGCATACGCCAGATGGTCGCAGCAATCCCAGCCTCAGACCATCACAGCGAGAATTGCAATTTCTTACGTCGACCCGGAAGGCGCGGAGAACAACCTCAAAGCGGAGTCCAATGGAAAAGACTTCTCTCAAATTCGCGACGCCGCCCTCGAGGCCTGGAATCGCGAGTTGAGTGTCATCGACGTCTCCGGCGGCAGCGCAGCACGCCGCAAAATTTTCTACACGGCCCTGTATCACTGCCTGATGATGCCCAGCATCTTCAACGACGCTGACGGACGCTACATCGGATTTGACGACAAGATTCACCATGTCGATCCCGGTCACCTCCTCTATGCCAACTACTCCGGCTGGGATATTTATCGCAGCGAGATCCCGCTGCTCGCGATGATTGAGCCCGGCCGAATGCAGGACATGGCGCAATCCATCGTGCTGATGTACCAGCAAGGTGGATGGATCGACCGCTGGCCGCAGGTGAACCGCTACACGAACGTGATGGCCGGCAGTCCCCTCACCGTTGCTGTCGCGAACGCATGGCTCGACGGACTGCACGGATTCGATATCAAGACTGCGTGGGAGGGAATGTACAAGGACGCAACCCAGGCTCCGCCCCCGCATCAGCCGTATGTAGGCGAACAAGGAATCGACTGGATCAACAAGGTCCATTACGTTCCCGACGACAAGATTAGCTACGGCTCAGTTTCACAGCTCCAGGAAGACGCCATTGCCTACGCGTCTCTGTACCGGCTCGCCGTGAGTCTAGGCAAAACGGACGAAGCGAAGACTCTCTACGAGCGTGCGCTCTACCTCCGCAACCTCTTCAATCCTGAAGACCGCTACTTCCGGCCGCGCAATGCCGATGGCCAATGGGTTCCGAGTTTCAATCCAGCAGAAAACTGGCACGGCTTCATCGAAGGCACCGGCTGGCACTATCAGTGGCTCGCGCCCTCCGACATGGCCTGGCTCGTGAACGCCGTCGGTCGCGACCTGTTCAACCAGCGCCTCACCGAATTTTTCAACTACAAAATTCCCGCCTGGTATGTGCAGTACTACAACCCGTACAACGAAACCGATCTTGAGGCGCCCTTTGAATTCAACTTCTCCGGAGAACCATGGCAATCCCAGCGGGTGGTTCGGCGCGTGCTCGACGAGAACTACACCGACAAGCCAGACGGCGTGCCAGGCAACGACGACTGCGGCGAAATGTCCTCCTGGGCCGTGCTGGGCATGATGGGGATTTACAGCATCGATCCCGCCAGCCTTGCCTATGAGCTGGTCGGCCCCGTCTTCCCAAAGGTCGTCGTCCATCTTCAGCAGCCGTACACCGGCAGGTCATTCACGATCGAAGCCAACGGGGACGCAGAAACCGCTCCGTACATTCAAAGTGTGCAGCTCGACGGCCAATCGCACACCCAGAACTGGATCTCCTTCAAGTCCATCGCAGACGGCGGCACGATGCGCGTAACGGTCGGATCAAAACCCAATCACGCCTGGGGCTCCGCACCGGCGGATGCTCCACCGTCGTTGAGCGATGCGCGACCCTGAACGCGCCGCGGCTATGCGGGCCCGCTCACCAGCTTCGCTGTTGTGACCGCCTGCCCCACATGCCGACCCGTGTGCTCGGCGCAGTGAATCAGCAGGCCACCGACGGTCGTCGGCAACCGCTTGCGTCCGATGCCGCGAAACTCTTCGTAGCTCTCCGGCGCAAACGCGCGCACACGCATCTTCGCGGATGTGATGCCCTCACGAAACTCCCGCAACACCTCGGCAGCCGTGCCCTGCTCCATCTCGCTCTTTAGGGCCGCAAGCTGCACTTCGTCGAGCATCTGTCCTTCCGCATACGTCAGCAGCCGGTCCAGCGAGCGCGCGATGTGGCGCAGATGAAACATTATGGGAGCCACGCCACCCGGCCGCGCCAACATTGCCTCATCACTCAATCCGCAGCACCACTTGGAGACATCTTCCTCAGCCAATTCAAGCGCATGAATCACCGCCCGGCGCACAACATCAACATCGCCGTGCGTTCCGCGCATCCACGGTTCCGGCCGGTTCTCTGATCCTTGATCCCTGTTCTCTGCTCTCTCGCTCATAGTCCCTTTCGAGCGCGAAATTCGCGCACGACCTCCATTACATCCCGATGCTCGGACTCGACTGCAAGATTCATCGCGCGCATATCTTCATCGCTAACCTTACCCGCAAGCTTATCCATCGCCACTCCGATCTGCGGCCATCGCTTCAGCGAATCCTCACGCACCAGCGGCACCGCCTCATACGGCGGGAAATAGTGCCGATCATCCACGAGCGCGAGGAATCCATGCGCGCGTATCGCTCCATCCGTCGAGTTCCCCGCAACGATATCCACCTGCTTCGCCTCCAGCGCACGATAAAGCAGACCGAGCTCCATCGTCCGCGGCGGCCCTGCAAAGTGCAATCCATAGGTGGAGCTCAACCCACGCAGACCATCCGGCCGCTCGGCGAACTCATAGCCTACGCCTAATCGCATCGGCGGGTTCACCTTCGCCACATCGGAGATCGTCCGCAAACCGAGCCGCTGCGCATCCTCCGCGCGGACCACCATCGCAAACGTGTCCTCGAACCCGAGCCCCGGCCCCACGCGCACACCGTACCGCTCCTGATACAGCTTCGCCACGTTCGCATGCACGCAGGCCTCATCGCATGTGCCTGGCTTCGGTAGCGGCTGCTTCAGAATCGCCGTCAGCGCCGTTCCCGTGTACTCCACGTAACCGTCGATCCGATCCGAAATCAGCGCCTGCTGGCACAGATAACTTCCCGCCAGCCAGAACCTCCGCTCGACCGTGCCGCCGCCACTCGCCTCAATCTCCTGCGCGAGCAATTCCCCGAGCACCACTTGTTCGGTAAAGTTCTTCGCCCCAATCACGATGTGTGAGGACCGCGGCGGCGCACACGCGCTGCATAGCAGTACCAGCGCAGTCAACATCAGCAGTCCCCATCCACTGACTCGCGGACTTGCTAACTCACTGACTCGCTCCCTCACCTCCGCACCACCATCCGCTTCTCGGCCAGTCCAAGCAATCCATCCGCGCACAGCGCCAGCAGCGCCGCCGGCACCGCGCCCGCCAGCACCAGCCCGTTATCGACGCTCGCCACACCGCGGAAGATCAACTCACCCAATCCGCCAGCGCCGATCGCCGCCGCAATCGTCGCGATGCCCACGCATGTCACTGTCGCCGTGCGCACGCCGGCGAGAATCACACTCGCAGCGATCGGCAGCTCCACCTTGCGCAGCCGCTGCCATCCTGTCATGCCCAGCGCGTTGGCCACGTCAATCACCGCCGGGTCCACACTGCCGATGCCCGCATAGGTATTACGCAGAATCGGCAGCAACGCGTAGGCCGTCAGCGCTACAATCGCCAGCCGGGCCGCGCGCTCGCCGAGAAACGGCACCGGCAGCAATAAGCCAAACATCGCCAGGCTCGGAATGGTCTGCAGCACATTCGCCACGCCGATCACCGGCCTCGCCAGCGACTGCGTTCGTGTCAGCAGCACGCCCAGCGGCAACGCGATCGCGCATGCGAACAGCATCGCGCTCGCCGTGAGCCAGAGATGCTCAAACGTGAGCCGCGCAATCTCTCCGCCGTGCTGCGCCAGAAACGAGCTCACGCCGTCACCTCGCGATGCGTCGCCGCCACATACGCGCGCATCGCCTCATTCCTGGCACCTTTGGTTCCGGCTCCGCGCACCTCATCACGCGCGAGATCCGCAACCACGACACCATCCTCCAGCAGCACCACGCGATCCGCGAGGTACAGCGCCTCCTCGAGATCATGCGTGACGATCAGCGTACTGACGCCGCTGCGCTGCAGCAGATCGCGCAACATCGTCTGCATCTCCGCGCGCGTCAGTGGGTCCAGCGCGCCGAACGGTTCATCCATCAGCAGCACCTTCGGCTCATTTGCGAGCGCCCGCGCCACACCTGCGCGCTGCCGTTGCCCTCCGCTCAACTGCCACGGATATCGCGCCAGCGCATCCTCCGGCAGCCCCACTATGCGGAGCATTCCAGCCGCACGCGTATGGATCTCCCCACGCGTCCGCCCCACCAGCTCGAGCGCCATACCCACATTGCGCTCGATCGTCATATGCGGAAACAGCCCTGTCTCCTGGATGACATATCCGATTCCGCGCCGCAGCGCGATCACATTCTCGCTCGCCACATCGCGCCCATCCACCAGCACGCGCCCGCTCGTCGGCCGCGCCAGCGCGTTCACCGTCCGCAGCAGCGTCGTCTTGCCCGAACCACTCCGGCCCAGCAGCGCCGTCGTCGTGCCCTGCTCCACGCCCAGCGAAATCCCACGCAAAACAGATCGGCCACTCACCGTGAAGCTCACATCTGCGAACTCCACCCCGTGAGTGGCCATCGATCTCCTATCTGCTTATCCCGGCTGTTTTGCTTTCTCTGTACGAAATGCCGAAAACGTGCGCGCCAAACCTTCTTGCGTCGGTACCAGTTGCGACCATCCCAGTGAGTGCAGCTTGGCATTGCTGAAGCGGTTCCCGCCCCACATTGCCTTGGTTTTATACGGCGTGAAGATCGCCGGCAACTGCCCTTTCGATCGTTTATTGTATCGTTCTACCGCGCGCGATCCCCACTGCAACAGAACGTAAGGGACCGGCACCGAGCGCACCCGCTTCACCTCGCGCCGATATCGAGACAGGTACTGACGCGATGTCAGCAACTCATCATCCACGACGTTGTAAATCTGCCCCGAAGCCTGCGGCGACAGCGCAGCCAGCACGATTGCATCCGCGCAATTCTCCACATACGTTAGCGGCAGCAGATTCCTCCCGCCGAGGTGCGCAAACACGCCGAACAGATTCAATCCAATGCGACTGGAAAAGTGTCCGCCGCCCGGGCCGTAGATCACTCCTGGGCGCAACACCACCAGGTCGATGCCCCCTTCTTCGCTGTACTTCCAGAACAACTGTTCCTGCCGCAGCTTCGTGAAGCTGTACAGGTCTCGCTCCCCGGGCCGGCTCTCCATTGGAGCGGTCTCATCCACCACCGCGCCACGCGGCAAATCCGAAACCCCCATCACGCCGAAGCTGCTTACCAGCGCCACACGCAGCGGCTTTCCTGCCGATTTCCCTTCAGCTACGACTCCATCCAACAAATTGCGGCTCGCGACCACGGAATCGAGAAACATCTCAGCCGCAGATCCCTTCATTGCCGAAGCCGCATGAATGACCACGTCCACGCCGGCGAGAGCTGCAGCGACCTCGTCCTTGTTCTTCAGATTCGCTGCGAACAATTCGACTCGCGCCGCCGGACAACGCGCCGCAATCTCCTGGAGCGCCACACCCTTCGACGTATCCCGCAGCATCGCGCGGACATCCGTTTCTCCACGCGCAAGCAGCCGCTCAACAATCCACTTGCCAAGAAATCCGCCGGCTCCGGTAACCAGAATCTTCATCGCGAAACCTCCGCGTCCGGATAAACCTGGCGATGAACGCTGTCCATAATCTCGGCTACCTGCAGAATTTCGCTATAACGAATCGGCACCGGACCGTCGTTACGAATGGCGTCATAAAACTGAGTTAGTAACTCAGTCATACCCGCGAAGAACTGAAACTGATGCCGGCGGAACAGGCGAACGTTCTGCCTGCCTTGCGCAAAATAACGCGCCGCCATCTGAAATGCAGGGAACACTCGGCCCAGGGCGCTCGGGTATCGCTGCGTTGCAGGCTGAACAACCGTACGATTATTGAAATCGATTTCCACCGTACCCTTCGTGCCGTAGATCTTCAGTGCGTTCGGCACCGGTCGTGTGTGGCTGGACAACGTCCCGTACGCCGACACATTTCCAGCCTTCACATACACCCGCAGTTCATCCAGTAGTTTGTCGGTACTGTCTCCCCGCACCTGCTCACGCCGCTTATAGGCGAAAGCATGCACTTCGGGCTCTGTTGCGGAAGGAAAAAACGGCGTCATGCGATTGCAAATATGGTCCAGGACGTTCTGGAAGAGCTTGCCCGGAAGACTGTGAACCCAATGCCGCTCGTCGGACATGAGCGCCTGCCCATACGCTCCGGAGAGGTCATAACCAATGGAGGATTCCACGTGGACAGGGTCGCCGATTGCGCCTTCCGCGATCATCTTTTTCAGTTGCATGGCCGAAGGATCGAAGTTCGGCCAGTAATTGATGCACATTTTCCGACCGGCGGCTTCAACGGCGTCGATTAACCTGCGCGCCGTTGCCGCATCCAGCGCAAGCGGCTTCTCCAGATAGACATGCGCGCCCGCGGCCACGCACTGTTCCGTCAGAGGAAGGTGCGCTCCTGGCGGCGTCGTGATGTGCACTACATCAAGATGCTCACGTTCCAGCATTTGCTGCGCGTCGCCGTACCAGGCCGGCACATTGAAACGCATAGCAAGCTGCTCTGCCAGCACGGGCTCACGATCACAAACAGCTACAAGCTGTGCGCCGTCAAGATAAGTGAGAACTTCAGCATGGCCATCGGCAATTTTGCCGCAGCCGATCAGTCCTATGCGAAGAGGAGCTTTCATCCCGGACGTTCGAAGCCTCAATTGTTCGTAGTGGCAGTTATCAATCCATCATGCATGGGAGCGCCGTTAGTGTCATCTCTTTTGTTCAGCTTCGGTCGAACCCTTCTTCACTCGGCTCACCCTGGCCGGCAGGAAGATCAGCGGCGCTAGCCGGCTGCGCTCCCTTCACGCGCACAACGGTGATCTTGTCGAAGCCTTCCTTGAACGCGGGCGGCCGCAGTCTCTCCGCCATCTTGTGCATCACCTCGTCGGAAACCTGGCGATCGCGCTTCGCGTTCCGCTCCAGGCAAACAGCCAGCGGCACATCAAAGAAGACCGCCTGCACTTCGTATCCAAAGCTCTTCGCCATCTTGATCCACTGGCGCCGTTCATGCGGACTCAGGTTCGTCGCGTCGACATAGTTCCACGGCATCTTTGCGATAAGCCGCGCGCGCAGCAGGCTCCGCAGCGTGGAGAACACTAGCCCCTGGTACCGCTGGTCGGTGATGTCATCAAACAAAATCGTGCGCAGCATGTCGCTCGAGAGCGGCGTCACACCGCGGCGCTTGTACCAGGTCGTCTTGCCCGAACCGGGCAGGCCAATCGTGAGCACCACATAGCCGCGCGGCGATCTCGCCGGAACTGCAGGCGGCGCAGGCGGCGGGGTTGCCAGCGACTCCGGCTGCGTCTCTACCTCAACCCGCGGCTGCTCCGAATGGGTCTGCACTGCGGGCTCTGGCGTTTCACCGTGCGTCGCCTCGCCGGGCTGCAGCCCATGCATCTCCGCCGCAACATCCGGCTGGGGCTCGGCTGCAAATCCCGACGGTTGCTCGGCTTTTGCGGGCTCCGGATACGCCGGCCGCAGCGGCGCGGGCTGGTTGGTAGGAATCTCTTGTCCAATCTTGCCCGTGGACTCGGAATCGTTAGGCCCACGCTTAGAACGTCTTCTCATGAATTTCTCGCGCATCCACTCGCGCATACGCTGCTTTTATCACACGCGCGCTGTGCAGCCCAAACGCCGCACTTTTCCCGTCCCTCCGCCCGTGCCCGCATTTGCGGTTGACAACCCTCTTTGATAGCCTCAGAAATTGGGAGCACGCGCGTCCTCATCCGTTCCTGAACCACGGACTCTCACACATTCTCCAACGAGGTCTAGCAAGCAAATGGCAGTGAAGGTAGGTATCAACGGCTTCGGCCGCATCGGGCGCAACATCTTTCGCAGCGCACTCGGCAACAAAGACATCGAATTCGTCGCCGTCAACGACCTCACCACACCGGCCACTCTCGCTCACCTCCTCAAGTACGACTCCATCCTCGGCAACCTGCCCAACCAGGTCTCGCACGGCGAGAACTCGCTCACCGTGGACGGCAAGGAGCTGAAGGTCTTCGCCGAGCGCGACCCCTCCAAGCTCGACTGGGCCTCCGTCGGCGCCGAGATCGTCATCGAGTCCACCGGCTTCTTCACCGACGCCACCAAGGCCAAGGCCCACCTCGGCTCGACCGTGAAGAAGGTCATCATCTCCGCCCCGGCCACCAACGAGGACATCACCATTGTCCTCGGGGTCAACGAGGGCAAGTATGACGCAGCCAAACACAGCGTCATCTCCAATGCGTCCTGCACCACCAACTGCCTCGCTCCAGTCGTCAAGGTCCTGCACGACACCTTCAACATCACCTCCGGCATCATGACCACGGTCCACAGCTACACCAACGACCAGGTCGTCCTGGACGCGCCGCACAAGGACCTCCGCCGCGGCCGCGCCGCTGCCCTGTCCATGATTCCCAGCTCCACCGGCGCCGCCAAGGCGCTCAAGCTCGTCATCCCGGAGATGGACGGCAAGCTCGACGGCTTCGCCATCCGCGTCCCAACGCCCAACGTTTCGGTCGTCGACCTCACTTTCGTCACGGAAAAGCCAATCGACGTGAAGTCCATCAACGCCGCGCTGAAATCCGCCGCAGAAGGCCCGCTGAAAGGTATCCTCGGCTTCGAAGAGAACGAGCTCGTCAGCTCCGACTTCAAGGGCAACCCGCTCTCCTCAATCGTCGACTCCAAGCTGACCAAGGCCATCGCCAACACCGGCAAAGTCATCAGCTGGTACGACAACGAGTGGGGCTATTCCAACCGCGTCCGCGACCTCGTCCTGTTCCTCGCGAAGAAGGGCCTGTAACTCGAAGGCTTGGCTTGACACTAAAAGGTGAACGCAATGCGTTCACCTTTTCCTTTTTGTGCCGTGCGCGCCCGATCCGCGCCGCTAGCCGCCTTATTTCCGTTCGACCGTCAGATATACCGCGAGGCCAGCCATCGTCGCCAGCGCCACGGCGCTAGCGACCACCAGCCCAACACCCAGGTTCGCCAGGCCAGAGCGCGCTACAGCTCCTGCGCCCGCGCTCACCCAACTGCGCCAGCCAGTCTCACCGCCGCTCAGCTTGAACGCCAGCCCCAGCCCGACGCACACCACGGCGAGCATGACTAGCATCTGCACACGCAAAGGTCGCTCCACCTTCTGCATCACCTCGCGCCTGCGCCGCAGCTGCGCGCGCCACCAAACCAGCGCCGGCGGTTCCATCCGCGCTGCCTGCATGCTGCTTGCCCGCATCTGGCGCAGAGCCTGCGTCACCCGCACGCGCTCGCCGCACGCGCGGCACACCTCCACATGCGCCTGCAACTCTGCACCAGCTGCATCCGGCCAATGCCCCAGCCGCAGCAGCTCGTCGATCTCCGTAGCCCGCCCGCAGCGTATCATTGCGCACACTCCTCGCCCAGCAGCTGCGCCATCCTCCGCCTTGCGCGAAACAGCATCAGCCGTATGCTCGGCGACCGCAGCCCCATAATCTCCGCAATCTCCTTGTGCGAGTATCCCTCCGCATGCGCCAGCCACAGAAGCTGCCGTTCGCGCGGACGAAGCTGCAACAGCCGCGGCTCCAGCATCATCTGCGCATCGGCGCCATCGCCACCATCACTCGCAAACAGACCCTCCGGCACGTCCTCAATCGACGACGCATTCGGCCGCCGCCAGTGATCGCGCAACAGATTCGTCGCGACGCGGAACAGATACCGCTTCGCATGCACCTCGCCATCCAGCGGTGTCGCAGAGCACAGCATGCGCACGAAGCTCTCCTGCACCAGGTCGTCTGCCAGCGCCGGATCGCCCGACACCCGCGTCAGGTACGCCCACAGCGGCCGAGCCGTCCGTTCGTAGAATCCGGCAAACGCATCTCTGTCCATGCGCGACTCGGTTGCAGCGCTCTCACCGGCCTGCACACTGTCGAGAACCTCATCCCAGGTCATCGCGCCATCCTCATCCGGAGCGCGGCCTCATGCAGCCTCACTCGCGCCCCCGAAGGTCCATCTCTGAATGTACGTGCGGCACTTCCATCAGATTCAGCCGCCGCCCCAACACCCACAACGCACCCGCAGACAGAATAAGCCCAAGCCCCGGCATCAACGCGATCACTCCTAACACGAGCATCGTGGTCCCCGCATCTCCCACCACCGGTCGCAGCATCATCAGCCCTGCCCCGAGCAGCGTCAGCACCAGGCCGACTTGCAGGGTCGCGATCATCCGCGACACCAGGTTCGGCATGCGCCGCGACTCCGCCTCGGTGACGATCGGCGCCGCCTCAAGGAACCGCCTTCCCGCATCGGTCTCCATATATCCCAGCAGTTCCTGGTTCGTCGCGAAACGGTCGATCAGCTTCGCGTGCACCTCGCTTTGCAGCGTGAACACCTTCGTCCACCGGCGGCTCTCCGACAAGGTCCGGATGATCCACGCCGCAGCGAGAAACAGCACGACCATCACCACCATCGGCGCAACATTGCTCATCACGCGGTCGAGGGCATCACTTGTCTGCCTCGCCGGCACAAAACCCCGCTTAGGCTGCAGGATTTCGTAGTACTTCTGCTGCGGGCTGCGCAGCTCCGAAAACAGCCAGAAGGACGGATTGCGCCCAATCTCCGGATGCTGCGCCAGGAACGCTGCCAGCTCCGGATTGCTCTTCGCGACATACTGCTGGTCCGCCAGCAGCGACGGATCGCTCGACACCACATCGGCCAGCATCGGGCTCACGCGCAGCAGTTGCATCAACTGCTGCTGGGTCGCGCCGAGATCCTCCTGCGTTGCCGGCCCGGCCACCGCAGGCGCATTCTGCGCCGGCGTCTGTGCCTGCAGCGCGTTCGGGGCTGCCATCGCGCCCGCCAGCACCATCAATCCAACCGCCGCCCGGACCTGAACCCATCGCGCCATCGTCTTCTCCCATCCCTGTTCGTGTTCTCCCCTCCATAACGCCCGCCCGCAGAGTTGGTTAACATGAACTCCATGAACCGCACGAACATCCCAGGCACGTCGCCCTACGAACCCATCGTCGGCTTCTCCCGCGCCGTACGCGTCGGCAACATCGTCCACGTCGCCGGCACCGCTCCCGTCGGCGCGGAAGACCTCTCTGCCTACGAACAGACGCGCACAGCCCTCAGCTCTCATCGGGAAAGCACTCACGCAAGCAGGCGCTTCGTTCGAGCACGTCGTCCGCACGCGCATGTACATCACCCACACCGAGGACTGGGAGGAGATCGGCCGCGCGCACGGCGAGATCTTCGCCAACATTCGCCCCGCTGCCACCATGGTCACCGTCAAAGAGCTCCTCAACCCAAAGTGGCGCGTCGAGATCGAAGCCGAAGCTATTCTTCCCTGAAAAACTCCCGGCGCGCCGAGCCCCTGCATCTACAATCGCCGCTATGACTGGGACGCCCAGCCGATCGTTCCTCAAAGCGCTCGCGCTCTGCCTGATCATCGCCGGCACGCTCGACATCTCCGACGCTCTCATCTTCTACGGCCTGCGCGGCGTCAGCCCCGAGCGCCTGCTCCAGAACATCGCCAGCGCCCTCCTCGGACCGCAAGCCTTCCATGGCGGCCTGGCCACCGCCGCGCTCGGCCTCGCGATCCACTACGCCATCACCCTCTTCTGGGCCGCGCTATTCCTTCTCGCTGCCATCGCGCATGAGCGTGCTCACGCGTTATGCAGTCCTCAGCGGCCTCCTCTACGGCGGGCTCATCTACATCGTGATGAACTTCGTCGTGTTGCCCCTCACGCGTTTGCCCCCGCGCTCAGCACCATCTCCCGGCAGCCGTTCTGCTCAACGGTGTGCTCGCCCTGCTTCTATTCCAGGGCCTTCCCATCGCGCTCATCGCCCGGCGCTATCTCCGCGAATAACTTCGCAGAATCCAAACCCGATTCCGTCAAAAAATCATATCCACTGGCAGACCCTCCCCATCCCTCGTATATCCTCTTCGCAATGCCCAAGCTTTCGATCCGTGACCTCGACCTCGCCGACAAGCGTGTCTTCATCCGCGTCGACTTCAACGTCCCGCTCTCCAAAGAGGGCACCATCACCGACGACACGCGCATCCGCGAAACCATCCCCACCATCGAGTACGCGCTGCGCCGCAAGGCCAAAGTCATCCTCGCCGCGCACCTCGGCCGTCCCAAGGGCAAGCGCGTCGACACCATGAGCCTTCGCCCCGTCGTCGACCGTCTCCGCGCCCTGCTCGAAAACGTCCTCACCAACGGCGAGAATGTCGCCTTCGCGCCCGACTGCGTCGGCCCCATCGCCCGCGAGATGGCCGGCAACCTCGAGTCCGGCCAGACGCTCCTGCTCGAAAATCTGCGCTTCCACGCAGCCGAAGAGGCCAACGACCCCGCCTTCGCCAAACAGCTCGCCGAGCTCTGCGACGTCTACGTCAACGACGCCTTCGGTGCCGCGCACCGCGCCCACGCCTCCACGGAAGGCATCACCCACTTCGTCAAGCAGAAGGGCGGCCAGTGCGCCGCCGGCCTCCTGATGGAAAAAGAGCTCACCTACCTCTCGAAGGCCGTCACCGATCCCAACCGCCCCTTCGTCGCCATCATCGGCGGCGCCAAGGTCTCCGACAAGATCGAGGTCATCACGCCCTGCTCGACAAGGTCGACGCTCTGCTCATCGGCGGCGCCATGGCCTACACCTTCCTCAACGCCAAGGGCCAGACCACCGGCAAGTCCCTCACCGAGCCCGACAAAATCGACATCGCCCGCGCCGCCATGCAAAAGGCCGAGCAGCGCGAGATCAAGTTCCTTCTTCCCGTCGATCACTGCCTCGCCGACAAGTTCGCCGCCGACGCCAAGACGCAGCTCTTCTCCGGCGACGGTCCCTTCCCCGAAAACCTACATGGCGCTCGACATCGGCCCCGAGACCATCAAGCTCTTCTCCGCCGAGATCGCCGACGCCGCCACCATCGTCTGGAACGGCCCCATGGGCGTCGCCGAGCTCTCGCCCTTCGCCAAGGGCACCAACGCCATCGCCCGCGCCATCGCCAAAAACGAAGACTGCATCTCGATCGTCGGCGGCGGCGACTCCGTCGCAGCCGTCAACAACTCCGGCGTCGCCGACAAGATCACCCACATCTCCACCGGCGGCGGGGCCTCGCTCGAGTTCCTCGAAGGCAAAACCCTCCCCGGCGTCGCCGCACTCGACGACAAATAAGTCAACCCTTCTCGGAGTTTGAATACGCATGCGCAAGCCCGTCATCGCCGGCAACTGGAAGATGTACAAAACCCCCAAAGAATCCGTCGCCTTCATCGAAGCCTTCCTCCCGCTCATCGCCGGCCATGACCGCGACGAGATCCTCCTCTTCCCTCCCTTCACCTCGCTCGCCGCCGCCATCGACGCCACCGCCGGCTCACAACGTCCACGCCGGCGCGCAGAACATGCACTGGCTCAACGAAGGCCCCTACACCGGCGAAATCTCGCCCACCATGCTCATGTCCATCGGCTGCCGCCACGTCCTCCTCGGCCACTCCGAGCAGCGTCTCTACTTCAACGAGACCGACGAACGCGTCAACCTCAAGCTCAAGGCCGCCATCAATCACGGCCTCACGCCGATCGTCTGCGTCGGCGAAACCCTCACCGAGCGCGAAGACGGCCGCACCGAAGAAACCATCCGCACGCAGATCCGCAACGCGCTCCGCAACGTCACCTCCGCCGAAGCCCACCGCCTCGTCATCGCGTACGAGCCCGTCTGGGCCATCGGCACCGGCTCAACCGCCACGCCCGAGATCGCCGCCGAAGCCCACGCCATCGTTCGCCACGAGCTCGGCAACTGCTGCAGCGGCGAGATGGCAGAGCGCACGCGCATCCTCTACGGCGGCTCCGTCAAGCCCGACAACATCAGCGACCTCATGGCACAGGACGGCATCGACGGCGCACTCGTCGGCGGCGCCAGCCTCAACCCCGAAACCTTCGCCAAAATCGTCCACTACAGCCTAAGCCGCACCTCCAGCGCGCGCTCTGCTACGCTGCACACAATGCAGTCCAGCTCGACGCCCCGAACGATCTCCCGCGCGTCCTCACCGCGCGCCACGCGATCTCCATCGTCGTCGGCATCGTCATCGGCTCCGGCATCTTCCTCGTCCCGCGCGAGATGATGGCCGCCACCGGCCGCGTCAGCGTCGTCTACGTCGTCTGGATCATCGGCGGCCTGCTCTCGCTCTTCGGCGCCATGAGCTACGCCGAAGTCGCCGCGCTTCGCCCTCGCGTCGGCGGCGAGTACGCCTTCATCCGCGAAGCCTACGGCGACCTCCCCGCCTTCCTCTACACCTGGACCTGGATCACCATCGCTAAGCCCGCCTCCATCGCCACGCATCGCCGCCGGCCTTATGCGCGTACTCGGCGAGCTTCTCCGCGCTCAGCTTCCTCTCGCAACCCGCCTTCGCGCATCTGCTCTGGTCGCAAGTCGCCGCGATCGTCGCCACCTGGCTCATCACCGCGCTCAACATCGTCAGCACGCGCGAATCCGCCAACATCCAGACCGCACTCACCTGGCTCAAGATCGTTCTCATCGTCGGCATCGCCGCCGTCTGCTTCGCCAGCCTCCGACACGGCTCGCTGCACAATCTCGCGACCACCTACCTCGGCGCACACGCGCGGCGTCACCGGCTTCATGACCGCACTCATCGCCGCGCTCTGGGCCTACGACGGCTGGTCCGACCTCTCGCAGCTCGCCGGCGAGGTCCGCGACCCGCAGCGCTCGCTCCCACTCGCCTTCATCGGCGGCGTCGGCATCGTCGCCGCGCTCTACATCCTCATCCAGACCGCCATCCAGTACATCCTCCCCGCCGCGCTCATCGCCGTCTCCGACCGCCCTGCAGCGGACGCACTCCGTGTCGTTGCCGGCAACGCCGGCTCCGCACTCGTCACCATCGGCATGGCCATCAGCATCTGCGCCACGCTGGTCGGCAGCTCACTCTCCGGCGCACGCGTTCCCTTCGCCGCCGCACGAGACCGCCTCTTCCCGCGCTCACTCGCCGCGCATCCATCCGCGCTTCCACACACCCTCCGCGAGCCTCATCCTGCAGGGCGTCCTCAGCTCGCTTCTGCTCCTCGCCATCGGCAAATTCCAGGCGCTCTTCTCGCTCGCCATCGTCTCCGAGTGGCTCTTCTACGCGCTCACCGCGTCCACCGTCTTCATCTTCCGCCACCGCGACCCCGACCGTCCCTCGCCCCTACAGCGTCAATGGCTACCCCATCACACCCGCGCTTTTCATCCTCGCCGCGCTCATGATCATCGTCTTCAGCTTCGTCACCGAACCCCGCAACTCGATCGCCGGAGCCGCCCTCATCCTCCTCGGCGTGCCACTCTATTGGTGGATGCGCCACTCGCAGCGCACGACGTCATGCCCAAGAAACCCAAACTCGGCCAGAACTTCCTCACCGACCAGACCGCCTGTCTCCGCATCGCCGACGCCCTCGGCGACATCACGCAGCGCACCGTCGTGGAAATCGGCCCCGGCCACGGCGCCATCACCTCCATCCTCGCCGCGCGCTGCGCGCACTTTCACTGCATCGAGTTCGACCCTTCCCTCGCCCGCGAGCTCACGTTCAAGTTCCGCGACAACCCGCGCGTCACCATCCACCACGCCGACATCCTCCAGTTCAACCTCGCCTCGATTCTCACCGAGAACGGAGAACCGAGAACGGACAACCCCCTCGACATCATCGGCAACCTGCCCTACTACATCACCTCCGACATCCTCCTCCACCTCTACGAAGCTCGCGCGCGCCAACCTCCTCCGCCGCGCCGTCCTCATGATGCAGCGCGAGGTCGCCGATCGCATCACCGCGCATCCTGGCGTCAGCGACTACGGCGCGCTCTCCGCCTTCACCCAACTCCACGCGCACGCCACGCCGATCTTTCACACTCCCACCCTCAGCCTTCTCACCGCCGCCGGACGTCTACTCCACCGTCATCCGCCTCGACTTCGCCCCACGCTTCGCTGAGCTCCGCGTCGATCCCGATAATTTCAATCGCTTCCTCCGCGCCGGCTTCGCACAAAAGCGCAAAACCCTCGCCAACAATCTCCGCGCCGCCGGCTTCACCGCAGCGCAACTACAGGCCGCTTGGCCGACAGGTCTCCCCGCGCAGATCCGCGCTGAAGCTGTCACTCTGGAATCAATGGCCGAGCTCTACCGCTCGTTGGAATTGGGATCGTAGCCCGCCGGCACCTGCGCGCCCGCATCCTGAAGCAGCCTTGCCGCCCTGCGCCGCACGCGATCGATCACATGATCGTCCTGGACCAGCGCCTGCAGCACCGGCGCAATGTTCTCAATCTCAATCGCGCTCCCGTCCTTCTGCGCGGCCACCAGTTGCTCCATATCCGCGTCCAGCCCCAGCCGGTCGAAACGCAGATCATGTTCCAGCTGCTTGCCACGCTGCATCGTCTCCGCAATCGCCTGGAACGTCGCCGCCGCGCCCATCAGTCCCGCATCATCCGAGTAGTTGAACGTGCACTCCGCCGTCTTGTCCGCGATCTCATAGCGGATCGTCTTCTCGCCCGTCTTCGCGATGTTCTTCGCCTTCGTCTCGCACTTTCCGCTCTTCACCGCGTGCTCGCCCAGCTTCACGCGCTGCAGCGTCGCCTCGCTCACCGTCAGCGGTATCGGCTTTGCATCGCCCGCACCACTCTCGATGTACATCCCGGCACCATCGGCCTGCAGCCGCACCTTCCAGCTAGGCGCCACATCATCGGTCCGCGGAGTCATCGACAGCTCCACCACGGTCCACTTCATGGATGCCGCGCACACACTCACCGGCGCAACCCCAAACACAATCCCCGTCACGATGCACAACGCCGCTCGTCTCATCGCCGCAACCCCTCTGCCGTCTGCGCATGATGAATGTGGCAGATCGCAATCGCCAGCGCATCCGCCGCATCCGCCGGCTCCGGCGCACGCTCCAGGTCCAGCAGCCGAGCCACCATAAACTGCACCTGCTCCTTGGCCGCCAGCCCGTACCCCACCACCGCGCTCTTGATCGACAGCGGCGCATACTCCGCCACCGGCAAGCCGCAGTTGGCCGCCGCCAGCATTGCCACCCCGCGCACGTGGCCCAGCTTCAGCGCGCTCTTCGCATTCGCCGCAAAGAACACGTCCTCAATCGCCACCACCTCCGGCTCCCACATCTCCATCAGCGCGATCAGTTCCGCGTACACCCGCGACAGCCGCGCCGGCGTATGGTCCTTTTTGTTCAGTTTGATCGCGCCCGCACACAGAGGTTTCAGCCGCGGGTTCCGCGCCGTCTCTTCGACCTCGACGACGCCGTAGCCCGTAAACTCCGTTCCGCAGTCGATCCCGAACACGCGCATGGTTGGTCCCACCAGTCTACCTCCGCCTCCCGCGCCGCATCGCACCCGCGCATCTCACCCGGTACAATCAAACCCACTGAGGACTTGACCGAAGGCGACTGCTTGATCTCTCCGCGAAAGACTACGGCCCGACAGATTGCCCTTCTCGGCACGATGTTCCTCGTCGCCGTCGCACTCTTCGCCCTCGGCCGCCAGCAGCAGGCGCAGCCGCAACCCGCGCGCTATCAAAACTCCTTCCCTGTCAGCCAGACGAATCCCACCACACCACATCAACCACACACCCCCGCGCCGAAACCCCAAGCCCCCATCAAGACCCCCGCCGAGCGCCTCCACACCGCCCTCCTTTCCCTGCCGCCGCTTCCGTTCCACCCCACCACCATCGTCATCGATCCCGGCCACGGCGGCTCCGACTCGGGCTCCCGCATCTCCGACAACATCGTCGAGAAGGACGTCACCCTCGCGCTCGCCTTCCGCCTGCGGTCGCTGCTCACCGCCCGCGGCTTCAACGTCGTCCTCACCCGCACCGACGACAAAGCCCTCAATTCCACCGCGCCCTTCGCCCCTCTCAGCCTCGACGACCGCGTCGGCATCGCCAACCATGAGCGCCCCTCCGCCTGCATCTTCCTCCACGCCACCTCCTCCGGCGGTGGCGTCCACCTCTACACCTCCGAGCTCCCACCCGCTCCCGGCGAGCTCCCCGCAGCGCCCTGGCTAACCCTCCAGGCTCCCTGGGTCACCGAGTCTCAGCAGCTCGCCGGCCGCATCGGCGACGCCCTCAACCGCTCCCACATTCCCCTCGTCAACGGCTCCGCCTCCATTCGTCCCGTCGACTCCGCCACCTGCCCCGCCCTCGTCTTCGAGCTCGCCCCCCGCACCGACGACGCCGACTCCATCAACGACGCCGACTACCAGCAGACCGTCGCCCAAGCCGCCGCCAACGCCCTCATCCTCTGGAAGGACGCCGTCAAGCCGCCGCCACATCTAACCCCGCCCGCACCACCGGCCAGCTCCACCGCCGCGGAGCCCGCCCCATGAGCATCCGCACCTACCGCATCCTCTTCTGGATCGCCGTCGTCGCCATCGTCGCCATGGGCATCCGCCTCTTCGCGCATCGCGAAGCCCGCCGCGGCCGCATCGAACGCCTCGCCGACTCCATGCCCCTCGATGCTCCCTACACCGACGAGCAGCCCGTCACCCTCCTCCTCGCTAACGACGACGACGGCACCATCACCGCCACCACCCGCCAGATCGCCCTCCCGTCCGAAACCACCGCACGCGCCCGTGCCCTCCTTGACCACCTCGTCACCGAGTACGCCCTCGCCGGCTCCGCCCACCCGCTCGACCCCGGGCCCGCCGTCGACGAAGTCTTCCTCCTCCCACTCCCGGTCGTCGGCCACGCGGTCGACAACTCGCTCGCCACGGCCGACGGCCGCACCCCCACCATCCCCGTCGCGCCCGACAACCCCGCCGAAGCCCTCAAGCCCTCCACCCCCGGCGGCCAGCTCGCCGTCATCGACCTCCGCGGCAGCTTCGTCAATCAGCACCCCTCCGGCGTCGAGGTCGAAACCCTCACCATCGCCTCCATGATCGGCACCCTCCACGCCAACCTCCCCCAGATCGAACAAATCCGCTTCCTCGTCGACGGCCAGACCCGCGAAACTCTCGCCGGCCACGCCGACCTCCTCCGTACCTACCCCTCCCGCGACACCACCACCAGCACTCAATGAGCAGGCAGCCATCACACCGGGTGCCCCATTCATGGAGCGTAGCGACATGAGTGGGCCGCGAAGCGACATGAGTGGAATAGAACAAACCTCAAATTCCCCACGCCCCATCATCGGCGTGTTCGACTCCGGCTTCGGCGGCCTCACCGTCCTCCGCGCCCTGCTCTCCACCATCTCCGGCGCGCACTTCCTCTACATCGGCGACACCGCCCGCCTCCCCTACGGCGCCAAGTCCCGCGCCACCGTCTCCCGCTACGCCGTCGAATCCGCCCGCCTGCTCGAATCCCGCGGCGCCCAACTCCTCGTCATCGCCTGCAACACCGCCACCGCCCTTGCCCTCGACGACATCCGTTCTGCCGTCCGCGTCCCCGTCCTCGGCGTCGTCTCCCCCGGCGCCCAAGCCACCGCCGCCGCCATCCGTCTCGCCCAGCCCACCACTCCGGGTGCCCCATCTTCGCGCGCAGCCTTATCGCGCGCTAAGGTGGGCATCGCGCAAAGCGCGATTGAAAATCCGGAACAACCTCCGATCCCTCCCTCCGTTCTCGTCCTAGCCACCGCGGCCACCGTCCAATCCCACGCCTACCACGCCGCATGCTCCGCCCTCGGCATGAACGCCACAGAAAAAGCCTGCCCTCTCCTCGTCCCTCTCGTCGAAGAAGGCTGGACCGACCACCCCGTCACCCGCGAAGTCATCCGCATCTATCTCCGCGAAGGCCTCGCCGAGTGCACACCGCGAGCCGTCCTCCTCGGCTGCACGCACTACCCGCTCATCCACTCCGCCATCGAAGCGGAGGTCCGCGCCCTCTACTCTCACGCCATCGTCATCGACTCCGCCCAGGCCACCGCCGACGCCGTCGCCTCCACCCTCGCCACCACCCCCATCGCCGCGCAGCTCACCTCCACGCCCTCCACCTTCGCCTGCTACGCCACCGACTCCGTAGAAAAATTCCAGCGCCTCGGCAGCCACTTCCTCGCCCAACCCATCGACGAAGTCACACTCCTCGACCTCGGCGGCTAGAATGTCTCAGCAGTTCCTAATTCCTCATCCCTAGCCCCTAACTGCCTTCTCCTTATGCCCTACCTCCTAAAATCCGAACCCGACGTCTACTCCTTCGACGACCTCGCCCGCGACGGCGAAACCACCTGGGACGGCATCAAGAACCCGCAAGCCCTGATCACCCTCCGCAACATGAAGCCCGGCGAGCAGGTGGTCATCTACCACTCCAACACCGGCAAAGCCGCCGTCGGCCTCGCCAAAGTCACCTCCGTCAAGCTCGACGCCGACGGCAAAACACCCATCGTCCGCCTCAAAGCCGGCAAGCGCCTGAAGCGCGAAAAACCCCTCGCCGAAATGCGCGAAGCCAAAGTCTTCCAGGACTCCATCCTCTTCCGCCAGTTCCGCCTCTCCGTCGTCCCCCTCACCGACGCCCAGTTCGACTGGCTCGTCAATGGCTAACCTCCGCACGAAACCGGGTGCCCCATCTTCGCGACCGCGTAGCGGACGCTAAGGTGGCATCGCGCTGCGCGCGAGAGCCGTTGCTGTTGCCTTTTTCTGTCATCTCCGAAGGGGATCTGCTTTTCGCCGTTGCCGTTGCCTTTGGCCTTGCCTTTCTTTCTGTCATCCTGACCCTGAACACAGCGAAGGGGAAGGACCTGCTTTTGTAGTAGCCCTTGCCTTTGCTTTATTCACCATTCACTACTCACTATTCACTCCATTCCTAACTCCTCACCCCTAACTCCTCACTTCCTCCCCTGCTATCCTTTCCCCCGGAGCGCACAAAAAAATGATCAACATGCAAGGCCAGGTCGCCGTCGTCTTCGGAGTCGCCAATAAGCGCTCCATCGCCTACGCCATCGCCGAAAAGCTCGCGCAGGCCGGCGCCACGCTGGTCCTCGGCTACCAGTCCGAGCGCCTCAAGAAAACCTCCGAGGAACTCCTCAAAGAGCTCGGCCAATCCGACAAAGGTCTCCTTGTCGAGTGCGACGTCTCCTCGGACGACGCCATCGCCGCCGCCTTCGCCCAGATCCAATCAAAATTCTCGACGATCAACACCGTCGTCCACTCCATCGGCTTCGCCCCCAACATCAAGAACCCCGTCCTCGCCACCACCCGCCACGACTTCGCCGTCGCTAACGACATCAGCGTCTACTCGCTCATCGCCATCGCCCGCGTCGCATCGCCGCTCATGCCCGAAGGCTCCTCCATCCTCACCCTCACCTACTTCGGCTCCCAGGTCGTCTTCCCCAACTACAACATCATGGGCGTCTGCAAGGCCGGCCTGGAGGCCGCCGTGCGTTATCTCGCCTACGAGCTCGGCCCGAAAAAAATCCGAGTCAACGCCATCTCCGCCGGCCCCATCAACACCTTGGCCGCCCGCGGTATCGGTGACTTCGCCACCATCCTCGACACCGTCACCCACCGCGCTCCGCTCCACCGCAACGTCGAGCAGGAAGAGGTCGGCGCCGCCGCTCTCTTCCTCTGCTCCAATCTCGCCAGCGCCGTTACCGGCGAAATCACCTTCGTCGACTGCGGCTTCAACACCACCGGCATCTAGCGCCGCCACCAACCCCATGCTGCTTGCAGGCGCGCAGCCTCTGTCTGCCGTTCGCGCTCAGGAGATCACCCCCGGTCGTGCGTCAGGCATTCTCACGCATACTTTATGCCCAGGCTGCGTTCGGCTAAAACGTCTCCGGCACGCGATCCACGCTCGCCATGCTCACATCTCGTCCCTGCGCGAACCCATAAATCACCACCGCGATATACGCCACAGCGACAACGACATATCCATGCGCCATGCTTCCGGTCGCTCGCGCAATGGCTCCCAGCAGCGGCGGAAATGCCGCGCCTCCCACGATCGACATCACAATCAGCGCGCCGCCAATCTTCGTGTTCACTCCCAGCCCCTTCACGCCGAGCGCGAAGATCGTCGGGAACATAATCGACATGAAGAAGCTCGTCACCATGATCGCAATCGCGCCCGCCAACCCCGGATGAACAATCCCGACGCCAATCAGCACGATGTTCACCACCGCATAAACCGCCATCATCCGCGAAGGTCTGAACCATCGCATTAGCCACGTTGACACAAAGCGCCCGCACGCAATCAGCACCAGGTTGCCCGTCAGAAGCAATCCCGCATCGCGTTCCGAGAACGTTGTGTACTGCTTCACATACGGAATGAACGCCGACCACGTCGTCACCTGCGCGCCCACATAAAAGAACTGCGCAACCACCGCAAACCACAGATGCGGATACTGCTTCAGCGCGGCGAAGCTCCCACGATCGCCATCATCCTTCGCTTGCGTGGCCATCGCCGGGAATCGCGTGATGCCAATCAGTAACGCCCACAACAGCACCACACACCCGAGCACCACGTACGTCGGCACCACCCGCATGATCTCCGTGTGCAGATACGCCGCGTACGTTCCCGCAGCCTTCATCTGCGCAACCTTCGCCGCCGGCAGCTCCACGCCGGAGAAGATGAAATACGTCCCCACCAGCACGCCTGTAACCGTGCCCGGCGGATTGAACGCCTGCGCAAAATTCAATCGCCGCTCCGACGTCTCCGCCGGCCCGAACTGCGCGATGAACGGATTTGCCGCCGTCTCCAGCGTCGCCGAACCGCAACCTACAACAAACAGCGCAATCAGAAACGGTGCATACTGCCCAATCACCGCCGCCGGCCAGAACAGCAGCGTGCCCGTGCCGAAGATGCACAGCCCCGCGAGAATCCCGGCCTTGTATCCCCACCGCCGCATCAGCAGCGCCGCCGGCATCGCCATGCAGAAGTAGCCGGTAAACACCGCGGACTGCACCATCTGCGCCTGCAGTTGCGACAGGTTGAATCCCTTCCGAAACTGCTGCACAAGAATGTCCGTCAGGTTGTTCGACATTCCCCATATGAAGAACAGCACCACCACCAGAACGAAAGGCAGCATCTGCCCTGTCGGAAAGACCGGCGCGTGTTCTGTGCGACCTGATGCGGTTGAAGGCTGCGGATTGCTTTGTGTTATCTGCACGGGACTCCCGAAATCTTAGCTGATCTTGATCACAATCTCTTCGAAATGCAATCTCATTCACGCATCTCCATTAGCCCCAAGCCATACACTCTCGTCGCGCATCCGCCGAAAATCGACTCGCGTTCTTCTTTTGTGAACGCGGCGAAGTAGTCGCGCAGCAACTCCCACCACGCCTTGTAGCTCGTGCCCACCAGGCACACCGGCCAGTCCGATCCCGCCATCAGCCGCCGCGCACCGAACGCCTCCACCACAGCATCCAGATACGGTCGCAACTCATCCCGCGTCCATCGCTTCGGATTCGCCTCCGTCACCATCCCCGACACCTTGCACCACACATTGGGCCGCCGCGCCAACTCGGTGATGCGCTGCTTCCACGGCTCCATCTCCCCCATCGCAATCTTCGGCTTCGCAATATGGTCCAGCACAAATCTCTGCTCCGGATGACGATCCACAAAGCGCGTCGCCTCTTCAAGCTGCCGCTCGTAGATGAGCAGTCATACACGTCATACACCAGCCCCGAGCCTCGCATCGCGCTGATCCCACGATTGAACGCCGGCCCATCCAGAAATCCCGCGGACTCCGCCTGAATAACATGCCGCAACCCAACCAGCCGCGCTGTCTGCGCGAGTTGCTCCAGCTCATTCGGAAAATTCTCGCTGGCAATATCTGCCCACCCCACCACACCCCGAATCCGCGAACTCTGCCGCGTCAGCGAGAGCAGCCAGGTCGTCTCCTCGCGACTCTGCCGCGCCTGCACGACAATTGTTCCGTCAACGTTCGCCGCCTTCAACTCGCGCTCTAAATCCGCCGTCAGAAAATCGCGCCGCAACTCCATCATCGACTCATCAATCCAGCCGTACTCTTCCGCCGAGTACTGCCACATATGATGATGCGCGTCGATCGTCCAGCTCTCCACGTCAGCCTGCATCAACCCACCGTCCGTCCGCACGTTTCAAATTGTGCAACGCCGTTTTCAGTCCCCAACATGATACCGCGCCCGCCGCACCTCGTTCGCGCATCACGATCCTGCGCCACCGTAGACTTATACAAGCTGAAAAATTTGGCACTTCTATGGCCCCCATCCTCACAGCTCAGGCCGTCTCGAAACGCTTCGGCGCAACGCCGCTCTTTGAGAACCTTTCGCTTTCCATTAACGAAGGCGACCGCATCGGTCTCATCGGCCCCAACGGCGCCGGTAAATCCACTCTGCTCGCCATGCTGGCAGGCGAACAGCAGCCGGATAGCGGTGAGATCACCACGCGCCGCCGCGCTGCCGTCACGTGCATCCAGCAGGTTTCCGAGTTCCCACCCGAGATCACCGTCCGCGGAATCGTCGAGCGTGCCATGCGACGCGCTGCCGTTCCTGCAGACGAACGCGAGCAGCGCCTTCGCGAAACACTCGGCCGCGCCGGTTTCACGGACGATAGTGCTGAAGGCACATCCTTCAGCGCTGCCGCTGCAACTCTCAGCGGCGGCTGGCGCAAACGTCTTGCCCTGGTCGAAGGCCTCGTACAACGTCCCGATGTGCTTCTTCTCGATGAGCCCACGAATCATCTCGACATCGACGGCATTGAGTGGCTCGAAGAGACACTCCGCTCCGCTCGCTTCGCCGTCGTAGTCATTACGCACGACCGCTACTTTCTCGAGAACGTAGCCAACGACATCATCGAGCTCAGCCCCACCTACGCAGAGGGCCTGCTCCGCGTGCGCGGCAACTACTCGGATTTCCTCGAAACACGCGAGGCCTATATGGAATCGCAGATGCGCGTGCAGGAGGGTCTTCGCAATCGCGTGCGCACCGAAGTCGAATGGCTGCGCCGCGGTCCCAAAGCACGCGCAACGAAAGCGAAGGCCCGCATCGACAACGCGAACGCGCTGATCGGCAAACTCGCCGAGGTCGATGCCCGTCTCCGCACTTCAACAGCCTCCATCAGCTTCGACGCAACCGACCGGGAGACCAAGCGCCTGATCGAACTCGAGAACGTCAGCGTTGCCTACGAAGGCCGCGAGATCGTGCGCGTCGTAAACCTGCTGCTCACCAATCGCGCGCGCCTCGGCATCATCGGCCCCAACGGCGCAGGAAAGACGACCATCCTACGCGCCATCACCGGCGACATTCCTGTCAGCAGGGGCATCGTCAAACGTGCACCCGGGCTGCGCATCGTCTACCTCAGCCAGCTTCGCGAACTCGACACGACGATCACCCTGCAACGCGCCCTCGCTCCGGATTCCGACGCCGTCGTCTACCAGGACCGCGTCATCCACGTGGCCAGCTACGCCGCGAAGTTCCTCTTCACCGGCGACCAACTTCGTCAACCCGTCGAGCGCCTCAGCGGCGGAGAGCGCGCTCGCGTTCTCATCGCTCAGCTCATGCTGCAGCCCGCCGACGTCCTTATCCTCGATGAGCCGACGAACGATCTCGACATCCCCACGCTTGAGATCCTCGAAGAAGCCCTGCAGGAGTTCTCCGGCGCAATCGTGCTCGTCACGCACGACCGTCACCTGCTTGATCGCGTCACTCAGAGTGTGCTCGGTCTTGACGGTCTCGGCAACGCCGCACTTTTCGCCGACTACCTGCAATGGGAACAGTGGCGCGAGAGCACCACAACCGCAGCGCAGCCAAAGCCCGTCACGAGCGCACCTGCAAGAAAGGCTGCTTCCACGACGAAAAAGAAGCTCTCTTACATCGAGCAACGTGAGTTCGACAGCATTGACGTATCCATCGAAGCTGCGGACGAGCGGCTCGCAGCCGCCAAACGCCGCATCGAAGATCCCGCAGTCACGAGTGACCCTTCTGCACTCACCGAAGCTCTCGCCGAGCTCGAGGCAGCGCAGACCGAGCACGATCGCCTGCTCGAGCGTTGGGTCGAACTCAGCGAAAAGGCTGGATAGTTAGTCCTTGCGGACGACCTCACCGTTTTTCATCACGAACTTCACGTGACTAACGACGCTGATGTCGGTCAGCGGATCACCGGGCACGGCGATAATATCTGCGAAGAATCCGCGCTTGAGCTGACCGATCTCGTCCGCCCAGTCCAGCAGCTTTGCACCATTGATCAATCCGGAGCGAAGCGTGTCAGCGGGGCTCATGCCGTACTGGACCATGAGCTCGTACTCGCGCGCCTGCGTCCCATGCGGAAACGGACCGACATCGGAGCCCACGGCGAACGGCACGCCCGCAGCCATCTGCTTCTTGAACTGCTCGGCATGGAAGGCGAGCATGTCATTCTCGCGCTTCGCCGCTGCCGGCGTTTCCGCATGCTGCGCGAAGTATTCAAAGATCGCGAACGTGGGCACAGCGTAAATCTGTTTCTCTTGCATCAGCTTCATCGTCTCGGGCGAGAGGTTCAGCGCGTGATCGATGGAGGCGACCCCGGCCTCGGCGGCGTAGAGGGCGCCCGGTTCTCCGGTGCAGTGAACCCCGACGCGCGAGCCGGTGCGGTGCGCTTCGGCAACTGCCGCCGCGAGCTGCGCCTCGTTGTACTGGTATGGCGTGGTGAACACGTCTTTCACGAGCCGGTCGCGCCCGGTCTCATAGATCTTGGTGAAGTCGGCGCCCTCCTTGCGCTGCTCGCGCATGGTGGCGATGACCTCGTCCGCAGTGTTGGCGCGGTCGGCGTTCGACAGCAGGTGCTCCTCGGGGTTTAGGCCGGGGTTGTCCTCGTGCCCTCCGTTGATGTCGATGGCGTTGCAGGAGACGCGCATGCGGGGGCCGGGGATGAGGCCGGAGTTGATGGCGTCGCGGACGGCGACGTCGGCGCAGCCGGCGCCCTCCGTGCCCATGTCGCGCTCGGCCGTGAAGCCGGCGAGGAGGTCGGCCTTGGCCTGAGCGGCGGCGATCAGGGTGCGCTGCGGCACGGATTCCTCTACGGTCTGGAAGGCCTCATTGCCAGGGTGCAGGAAGAGGTGGGTGTGGGCGTCGATCAGGCCGGGCATGAGCGTGGTGTCGCCGAGGTCGATCACGGTCGCGTCTGCTGGATGGGAAACGTGCTCGCCGACCTCGCGGATACGGTTGCCGGCGACCAGGACCTCGCCGGGCGAGAGGAGCTTGCCTGCAGCAACGTCGAGCAGATGCGCCGCGTGAAGCACTGTGGATTTCTGGGTCTGCTGCGCGGAAGCAGCCACGGAAAGCAGGAGCGCAGCAGCGAGAAGTGTGGTTTTCATTTGGGGAAAAGGGTACCACCCCCCTCCCCGGGGTTTTTGTGCAAAGTCTTCAGGAGAGAAGGGTTAGGTCTGGACTTTGCATGGAAAGTCCTGTCTTTTTGGGGGTGAAGGTCGCAAAGTCTTCAGGCGATTGGTTTTAGAAAGAGCGCGGAAACGAAGCTACCGCATTGGCCGCCTCGTTCAGTCGCGACATAATTATAGCGGGCCGGTCAAGAGGCGGTGTGTGGATAACGATGCTTTACCGGGGCGGCTTTGCGCCGGCTAGCCGCTTGGGAGGGACGATCCAGTCGGGGCCGTCGCATCCCCAGGCCAAAGCCTGGGAGAGGCGGTAGTCGGCGCCGTGATTTCCGTTCTTCAGATAGATCACGTCATCGACGACGTACTGATCGCTTTCGCGTGTCAGAACGGCGGCCACCCTCCAACTCGACGGGCGATAGGGCGGCTTGTCTTCATGGGTGAGCTTCACAGATACGCGAATGGTTCCGTCTGTCCCGAACTGCGTTGATTGGATGCGGAAGGCGTTGGGTGAAGCCTGCTCGTCGTCGCCGGAGAAGAGTCCAAGCTCCAGCCATTCGAATGCCGGTTTCGAGCGGGGGTCTGGATTGTGGCGGAAGAAATCACCTTCGCAGGCGTAGGCCAAGTTGATTCTGTGAAGCAGGGCGGTGCTGAGGTACGGTGCGATGGCGGTCATGTCCGCGCCTCTGGGTATGCCGATGGGGTGACGGGCGATGATTTGTTGATAGAGGCTTCGGGTGAGCGCTTGCGGTTGATTCGGCGGATCGCTCTGATGAGCAGCCTGACCGAGAGCCACGGTTGTCGCGAACTGCAAAGCAAGGATGCAGCGCAAGGGGTTCATAGGGCTGAGAGAAGGTAGAGAAAGCATACTCCCAGGGATCAAGGAATAGGGAATAGGAAATGAGGCAAAAGCGCGCGTTCGGTTGTAAGGCGTCGGGGGCAGCCTCCCAACCCACGTCTCAAGAGCGAGGCGTGGGGCACCCGGCACCTCGTGCGCAAAGGCATCGCGCGCCTTAACGCGCGATGCCCTACCTTAGTGTCCGCGCGCGGCCGCGAAGATGGGGCACCCGGTTTGTTGCGAGGGGTTTTGCTTTGAGATGAGTGAGGCACCCGGCGAGGTCAGGCTATTTGGGGGACCACTGTTCGTCGGCGGAGGGGCCGTAGAGGGAGGGCACCGGGAGGTTGTTGAGGCGGAGGTAGACGCCGAGCTGGGCGACGTGGTGGATCATGTGATCGAAGAAGAGGCCGCGGAACATGGCGGCGCGGGGGCGTTCGCCGATGAGCTGCTCGCCGAAGCTGAAGCGCCAAGGAGTCATGAGGGCTTCGTCGGAGGCGGCGGCCAGCGAGGCGCGGCATTTGGCAGCGGCGTCGTCGAGCGCGGCGAGGGCGGCTTCGCGGCCTTTCCACTCGAGCGGGAAGTGCGGGCGTTTGGGGGCGGCCATGTCCATGCCGTCGTCTTCGATGATGTAGTGGCCGAAGAGCGGGATGGTGGCGCAGTGCATGGCGAGGCGGCCCATGGGCATGGATTTTTCATGCGGCTTCCAATCGGCGGTGTCGGGGATGCGCTCGAGGGTGCGGCGGGTGTTGGAGATTTCATTGTCGAAGTCGAGGAGGAGGATGTCGGCGATCTTCATGGGTGGCTCCGGGATGGGTAGAGGGTAAGGGGTAGAGGGTAGACTATCGCGTTTGCCAGTTGGCCAGATGCCAGTTTGCAAGCTAAGGGGTGAGGTGATTGTGGATGGCGTAGCTGTGGACCTGGGCGCCGACAAGTTTGGTGGCTTCGGAGATGGCCTTCTGGGCGTCGGGGCCGAGCTGGGCGAAGCCGCGGGTGCGGGTTTCGCGGTGGAGGGTGGATACGTCGACGGTGCCGTTGGTGGAGACCAAGGTGGAATAGAGCAGGGTGACGGAGTTCTGCGGAGCGTCCACGGAGATGGTGCGGACGGCATAGCGATCGGTATCACAGGCCTGCACGTGAGCGGCGTCGGAGAAGCCGGCGCGGACCTGGTCTTCGTGGCAGGGGTGCGGAGACTTGTAGAACGAGACGAGGGTGAGGGTGTACTGGCCGCGATCGAGGAAGGCCTGGGCGTTACGCGCGAGCCAGGCGTCGGCGGAGGGATCCTCGATGAAGAGGTCGACGTCAGAGGTGGAGAGGATGGGGAGGAGGTTGGACCACTGGTTGTTTTGAGTGAGCACGGCGGTCGGAGCGTTGAGGGCGCCGGTCTGGAGGATTGGCTGGGGTGGTTGTTGAGGGTAGGCCTGGGTGGAGAGGAGAGCGAGGGTGAGGGTGAGGAGGGTGAGGCGAACGTTCATCGGGTCTCCGAGAGGACAGAGACAGGGTACATGGGGTGAGGCGGGAAAAGCAGGTTCCTCGCGCTAACCACCCCAGCGAACAAGTTCGCCGCGGGGCCGGTTGCCCGGAATGACAGAAGGAAAAGCAAGGCCAATGCCATTCGGCCTGCGCGCTTCCCGCGAACTATTACCATGGGTCCATGGGCCTGCTAAGGAACCCGCAGTGATTCTCACCATGTTGCTCGAGCACCTTCACGGAGTTTCATCATGGTGATGACGCGTCGCAGCTTCATAGAGTCTGCGCTCGCCATGGCGGCTGCGGCTCATGCTTCGCTGGGTTCTTCATCGGGCAGCTCCGGCCGCGAAGTACTCCAGGTTTTGCCGTACTCCGCAGCCCAGCTGACTGGCGGCCCATTTGCTCAGCAGTACAACGCGATTCACGCGCACTATCTTTCTCTCTCCAACGATCGTCTGCTGAAGGTGTATCGGCAGCGTGCGGGACTTCCGGCGCCTGGCGAAGACATGGGCGGATGGTACGACCTCGACGGCTTCGTCCCGGGCCATTCGCTCGGCCAGTACATCTCCGGCCTCGCACGCATCGGAGCCTGCACTGGCGATATGGCCTGCACGCAGAAGGCGCGCACACTCGTACGCGGATTCGCGGAGACACTCGGGCCGCGTAATCAGAGCATCCTGCGTCCTGAAAGCAATCAGTGGATCTGTTACACGCTCGATAAACATTTCGTGGGTCTCATCGACGCGGCGACGCTCGCGTCAGACTCCTCTGCTCCCGAGCTGCTCAATCGCGTTCTTGCGGGCGCGGAGCCACTTCTGCCCGCGCGCGTTCATGATCGGATTGGCAAGAAGGATCCTCCGTATGACGAGCCGTTCGTCATGCCCGAAAATCTCTTTCTTGCGGAGGAGTTGACGGGCAACCAGCGGTTTCATGAGCTTGCCGTGCGCTACCTTCTTGACCGCGATCTTTTTGACCCGCTGGCTCGTGGCGAGGATCCCTTCCCGGGCCAGCACGCATATTCGCATGTCATCGCACTCTCCTCTGGAGCCCGCGCGTATCTCACGCTCGGAGATGCAAAGTACCGCGAGGCGATCTCGAATGCGTTCAAGCTTCTCACGACTACTCAGCAGTTCGCCTCAGGTGGCTGGGGTCCTAACGAAACCTTTATCACTCCGCACCGCGGCGAGCTCTTTGAGTCACTCGCCACGACGGTCGATCACTTCGAAACTCCCTGCGGTTCGTACGCGGCGACCAAGCTTGCGCGTTATCTCCTCCAGACCGCCACACCGCGCTCCACTGTGCACGCAGATAATCTCGAGCGCGTGCTCTTCAATGCGATCCTCGCGGTGCGCTTTCCGGATTCTGATGGAGATTATCCCTATTACTCGACGTACTCTCCCGCGGCGCAAAAGGTTTTCTACAAAAGCAAGTGGCCCTGTTGCTCGGGCACGCTCGTCCAGACTGTCGCCGATTATCCGCTCAACATTGGGCTCGTCGCGTCAGACGGCTTCTATGTCACGCTCTACACTCCTTCGCGCGTCCGATTTACACGTGGCCAAACTGAAATCCAGATTGAGCAACAGACAAGCTTTCCTGCCGAGGATCATGTCATGCTCGTTCTCAATCTCAGTTCACCCTCGACGTTCACTCTGTACCTTCGCCTGCCGGAGTGGCTCGCCCGTCCGGCATCCCTCAAAGTAAATGGCCTCGCCGTTCCGCTGACCGCCAGTCGGGGGTCTTTCGTTCCGCTTCTGCACCGCTGGAAGAGCGGTGACCGCATCGAGCTGACGCTTCCCCAGGATTTCCGCACCGAAGCCATCGACGACCTCCACCCCAACACTGTCGCGCTCCTTCGCGGACCGGTGCAGTATGTTGCGATCGAAAGCTCCAATCAGCCTGCCAACGGTCGCCGGCGTCTTCCGGGAAGTTTCAGGCAGATCGCGCCACAGACATTTGTCGCAAGCGATGCGGGCCGCCACGTCGTCCTGGTGCCGCTCTACGCCGTCACGAACGAGAGCTACACTTCCTACTTCGATAAGGGCTGATGCCGCAGAACCTGCACGCTCATCTATGCTGATTTGGTCAGCTCAGTTCCATGGGAGCACGATTGCGCCTCACTCTGATCTTGTTCGGTTTTCAGTTGCTGTTTTGCGCCGCTCCTCTGCTCCGCGCTGCATCGCCCGTGTCAGCTGCTTCGCCGATCCGTTTTGGCGCCGCGTGGTATCCGGAGCAATGGCCGGAGTCTCGCTGGGATGCGGACCTTGCGCTGATGGAGCAGGCTCACTTCAACGTTGTCCGCGTCGGCGAGTTCGCCTGGTCCACGATGGAGCCATCGGAAGGCCACTACAACTTCGCGTGGCTCGATGAAGCTATTGCACTGGCGGCACAACATCACATTGCTGTCGTTCTGGGAACGCCTACGGATGCGCCGCCGGCGTGGCTCACCTCGAAGTATCCCCAAACGCTGCGCGTGGACGAATCAGGCCACCGCGCCGAAAACGGCAACCGCCGGCAATTCAATTATGCGAACCCGCTGTATCGCCGGCTGTGCGCCAACATCGTGCGTAAACTTGCGCAGCGTTATGGCCACAATCCTGATGTGATTGGCTGGCAGATCGGGAACGAGTATACCGACGAAAGCTTTGACGCGGCGACGCGCGCGGAGTTCCAGCAGTTTCTCCGCCAGAAATATAAGACCCTGGCGAACCTGAACGCTCGCTGGACCACCGCATACTGGTCGCAAACCTACACGGACTGGTCTCAGATTCCGCTGGAGTCAACGCGCGGCAACCCCGGCCTTCTGCTTGAACACAAGCACTTCGTCACGGCAACGTGGCGGAGCTTCCAACGCAATCAGATCGATGTTCTACGACCGCTCATCTCACGCTCGCAGTTCATCACCACGAACATCGGTGGCCTCGCCTGGTCGGACAACTGGGATCACTACGCCATCACCGCCGATCTTGATCTCGCAAGCTGGGACGACTATGTCGGCCAGGGGCATCTCGATGCTGCAAAGAACGCGATGCTTAATGATTTCGTACGCGGATGGCGGCGACAGAACTTCTGGGTGATGGAGACGCAACCCGGCTCCGTTAACTGGGCGCCCATCAACAACGCGCTCTCTCGCGGAGAGACCCGCGCGCTTGCGTGGGAGGCTATCGGCCATGGCGCCGACGCGATTCTCTACTGGCAGTGGCGTTCTGCTCTCAATGGTCAGGAACAGTATCACGGAGCGATCGTCGGCCCCGACGGTGAACCGAATCCTCTGTACACCGAAATTCAACAGCTCGGCGAAGAGCTGGCCCGCACTAGCAGAGCGCTGGCCGATACATCGCCACATGCGCGCATCGCGCTGCTTCACACGTACGATTCACGGTGGGCAATCGACTTTCAGCCGCATAATCGCGCGTACGATCAGCAGCAGGTTTTGCTGCGATTCTACAAACCTCTTCAGCAACTCGCCGAATCAAGAGGTGAGGCTGTTGACATCATCGATCCGACCAGTGCTCCGCTGTCGCATTACAAACTACTCGTCGCGCCTTCGCTCAACGTCATCTCCGAGCCGCTCGCAGCCAAACTGATTGACTATGTTCGACAAGGGGGCCACCTGCTCCTTGGCCCGCGCTCCGGAATGAAAAATGAGTTCAACGAGCTGAATCCTCAGCGCCAGCCTGGGCCACTTGCGAATGCTCTCGGGGCTCGCGTGGAACAGTACTACGCTCTGGACAAGCCGGTTGCCCTCTCAAGGCCCGACGGCGAGCAGAGGGGAACGGCAGATATCTGGGCAGAGCAACTGCGCGCGATGTCAGCTACGGCGAAGACCGATCTCATCTATAGCGATCCGCATGACTGGCTTGACCAGCAGCCCGCCATGGTCACGCGTGACCTGGGCAAAGGCTCGATCGGCTACCTGGGCACCTTGCCCGACGAGGCACTTCTGCGCTCGATCCTCATGCAGGCAGCGAGCGAGGCAGGACTCTCCGCGATGCACAACCTACCGCAAGGGATCGAGGTCTGCACACGCGAAAGCTCAGACGGTCAACATCGCGTTGTCATCGTGATCAACCACGCCACCACGCCGCAGCAGCTAACCCTGACGTCGCGGTATACCGATCTACTTCACCGGGCTTCGTTGAAGAGTTCCCCTACACAAACCACGCTCAGTCTTGCGCCGCAAGGCGTAGCTGTTCTCGTTCCCGAAACCCTCGGTAAACAACTTCCATGAGCATCACTCGAAGAGCCTTCACCCAATCCGCACTGGCCTTTGCTGCCAGCACCTCTGCGCTCGCGCGCGACGCAAAAGACGCCATCGCGCCCTACCGTACGCCGTACAAGTACCCGAAGCTCGTCCTTGGACCGAGCCGGCCCGTTCCGCTCAACACGCCTGCGTCGCCTGATGAGCCGTTCGATTCGCGCAGCGTCGACGACCCTATTGTCTTTCGCGCGAACAACAGGTTTTACATGCTCTACATCGGATTCGATGGCACCGGCTACCAGACCGGCCTCGCCGAATCCAGCGATCTCGTCCACTGGAGTCGTGTCGCGCTCGTCGGTCCACGGAGCCCGCAATCGCAGTGGACTAAATTCAACCTCGCGATCAGCAGCATCCTGCGCGATAAATCGCTGCATGGCTCAGGCGAGGCTCTGAAGCACAACGGCCGCTATCTCGCTGCATGGAATGCGTACCCGAACGCCGGCTATGAGGCCGGAGCCGCGGTCATTGGCCTCGCTACCTCCGACGATCTGCTCCATTGGCAGCTCACCGAACCGATCCTGCGTCCCGAAGACGGCGCTGCGTGGGAGCACGGGGGTCTCTATCGCCCTGATCTTCTGCGCGGACACGATGGAACTTTCTATCTCTACTACAACGCGAAGACGGACACGCTGCCAAAATCCGAAGGCGGCGGCTGGCGCGAGCAGTCCGGTGTCGCTACGTCGCGCGACCTCATCCACTGGACTCGATATGCTGGCAACCCGATCCTGCGCAACGGCCGGCACGATTCCAACGATGCCCGCTTCGCCTCCAACCCCTATGTAATGACGTACGGCCGCGAGTACGCGATGTTCTATTTCGGGTTTACGTACACACGCCCTGGCCGCGCGCGCGAGTTGCTCGCCCTTGGTCACGACCCGTTCCACTTCACGAAGGTTCCCGAGGTCCTCATCGACGTGGGCCCGCCGGGCTCCATTGATGAGACGTTCGCGCACAAGCCCTCACTCATCTATCACGAGGGTGCGCTCTATCACTTCTACTGCGCGGTCTCCGGGAAATACCCGAACGAGGTGCGAGGCATTGCTGTAGCGCGCTCCGAGCCCTGGTAGCGCTAGTTGGAAGCCACCCTGAAGTTCCACGTTCCAGGTCCCACTCGAAACACCGCCTCGTTTTCGCGCGAGCGCCACGATACAGCGCGTTTGCTCTCCGCAATCGCACCTGCCGGCAATACGACTGTCGCTTGTTTCGGCACTGTTACCGTGTACAGCACGTTGCCGTTCGCACGCTTCCAATCGCTCTCCACTTTGCCCAGCGCAGAATCATATCCGCACCTCACCCAGTCGACTCCCTTCACCGCAATCGGCCGCACAGTCAACCGTTCGTCCTCATTCTCGCGTGACAAATCGATGTCCATACCGCCCAGGCGGCGATAAAACCATTCCTCCGCGCTGCCCAGCATGAAGTGGTCCTGACTTGAATGCGGATTCGCATCCCAGGCTTCGGTCAGCGCAGTAGCCCCTGCCGCGAGTTGCGATCCATAGCTCGGCGGATCTTTGCGCAACATCATTGCCAGAATCACGTCATCGCGCCCGCCCTGAGCCAGTGCGCGCAGCAGGTACGGATAGCCAATCTCGCCTGCGGTCACATGGTCCTGATGGGCGTGAATATCGTCGACAACATGTTGCAGCACCGCTGCTCTTCGGTCCGCTGGCACGACGCCCAGCACCAGCGGCATTGCATTCGCAGTCTGGCTGCCGGTGTCATACCATCCCTGCTCCGCGTTCCAGAACTTCCTGTTGAAAGCATCTGCAGTGTGTTTCGCCAACGAGTCGTATGACGCTGCATCCTCCGTGCGCCCGAGCAGCTTCGCGATGTGAGTCATCGCGACGGCATCCTCGTACAACATCAAGGTCGCGGTGACGCCGAGGGAGGTATTCTTCTCAAATCCTGGGGACCCCGGACCAATGTCATACCAATCGCCCAAGCCATACGCCACAATGCCGTCGACAGCCTTACCTTCAAGAGCCGCCACGTAGCGCCGCATCATTGGATAATCTTTCTCCAACTGCGGGCTGTCGCCATAGAACCGGTACGCCCACCACGGCTCCAGCACGCTCGCCGATCCCCACTCGGGCGAATCATCAAAGACGGCGTTCTTGGGACCGAAATGCGTGTACTGCGGCGCAATGGTTGGCACGATCCCACTTGCCAACTGCTCATCCGCCATATTGTGATCCAGCGCGTCGAACATTTGCTGCATGTTGTTGTTGAACATGAGGCCGGTCGCTTGCAGATGGGTCTGCTCCAGCCATCCAAGCTTCTCGCGGTGCGGACAATCGGTGAGGATGCTCACTTCGTTGTTGTGCATCGCCTCCACAATCAGCTTGTGAATCCGGTTCAGCATCTCGCTTGAGCTCACAAAACTTCCCGCTATCGTCGCGTCCGAGTGCTCTGCAATCCCTACGAGACTTAGCAGGTGCCCCTTCGGCGGCACGGTCTTCAGCTTGGCGGCCATCATTCCGGGCCCCGGCGTCCACTCCGCCTGTACGTAACGAAAGCCTCCGTAGCCAAACAGTGGCTCCCACGTCTCGCCGGTCGCATCGCCGCGGAGTGTGTAGCTCCACCACATCGGCCCGTGAAACGTCGCCTGGCTCACTGTGCCGTCCGGGTTCAGTAGTTCCCCAGGCGTCAGTCGCAGAATGGCTCCGGCTGGCCCCTTCACGTTTACCTGAACGATCCCGGCGAAGTTCTGCCCAAGGTCATAGACCACGCGGCCGTCACCAACATCCGTCTGCTTCACCGGCTGATACCGCTCATGCTGGCCCACTTTAGGGGCGATCGCCGGAATCAACTCGCCTCCCGGCCCATCCACCACTTCTGCCGACGTCCACGCCTTGTCATTGAAACCCGGCAGCTCCCATCCGTTCTGCTCTTGTCTGGCGTCGTAGTCCTCTCCTCCGTAGGTGGAGTCGAACATGACTGGCCCGCGGTCCACCTTCCACAGAGCATCCGTCGCAATCGTTTCGTGCGAACCATCTGCGTACTGCACGTCGAGTTCGGCGATGAGCTTCGGCGGTCCAAAGGTCGCCGCAAATTTTGTGTATCTCTGGCCTCGTGGAGGCACTCCCGGCAGAGATGTCCGCTGCACGTTGTACATGCCGTTGCCGAGCAGCACGGCGAGCACGTTGCTGCCCGCACCCATCATCGAGGTCACGTTCACGCTGTCGAATGTGATCGTCTTTCTGTAATCGGTCCAATCGCCGTGCAGTCCTGCGGGTTCCACCGATTGCACATGTCCTGCGTATCCAATGGTTGCCTGCCACTGTCCGAGGCCAACAATCCGCAGCACAGCGTTCTTCGGCTGTGCCCGCAGCACAAACTCGCGGCGGAATACGGGCATTGGTCTGCTGCCGTCAGCCTCAGCCCCGTCTCTCACTGTGCTCCACGGAGCCTGAATCCACTTCGCGTTCCATATCGCAGACTCCGCAGCCGATCGCAGAGGTCCGCATCCCACTCCCACCAAAGCCACACCGCACCACAGCCAACGTTTTCCCGAAACTCTCATCCTGCTAACAAAGTACCGCGCGTTCTGCTATGGTGTCGCGGTGAATGCTGCCGCGATCCTGTCTGCCTTTTTTGTTGCACCGCTGCTCATCGCGCAAACTCCCTCGCGCGACTATGCTCGCAACATCCACCGGCAGGTCGCAAAAGTGCATGCGGAAACGGCTGCAAACAACACGCGTGTTCCGTTTCACGCTTCCTGGGATTCTCTCGCGGCCTACCGGACTCCGGATTGGTTTCGCGATGCCAAGTTCGGCATCTTTCTTCATTGGGGCGTCTACTCTGTTCCGGCATTCGGAAACGAGTGGTACTCACGCAACATGTACATCCCCGGTAACAAGGCGTACGAGCATCAGGTTGCAACCTACGGACCGCCGGATAAGTTCGGATACAAGGACTTCATTCCGATGTTCAAGGCCGAGCATTTCGATGCCAACGCCTGGGTGTCGCTCTTCGTACAAGCCGGTGCACGTTACATTGTGCCCGTAGCCGAGCACTGCGACGGCTTCCCGATGTATGCCTCTGCGATGACGCCCTACAACGCCGCGGCCATGGGCCCACATCGTGACGTCGTCGGCGAGCTTGCCCGCGCCACACGCGCGCAGGGTCTTCATTTCGGTGTCTCTTCGCACACCGCGGAGCACTGGTGGTGGTACGGCGTCGGCAATGCCATTCCCTCGGACGTTCGCGACCGCAACGCGCAAACCAACTGGCTCTACGGCCCTGCGATGCCCATGTCGCTGCCTGAATCATCCAGCCATGCAGCCGACGAGACGAAAGAGCCCGATCCGAGCCATCTCGAACTCTGGCTGCCGCCTGACAAGCCATTCCTGGATGCATGGCTTGCTCGCTCCACGGAACTGGTTGATCTCTATCACCCTGACTTCTTCTACTTCGATTGGTGGATCGGCCAGCCTGCTTTCAGGCCTTACCTGCAACAGTTCGCTGCTTACTATTACGACCGTTCAGCGCAGCGGAAGCAGCAGCCTGTCCTTACCTACAAGGAAGAGGCGATGCCTCCCAACGTCGCCACGCTCGACATCGAGCGCGGCAAACTCGATACGCAACGCCTTCTTCCCTGGCAGACCGACACATCCATCTCTATCCATTCGTGGGGCTACGTCGAAAATGACGAGTATCGGACGGCGACCTCGCTCATTCAGCAACTCGTCGATACAGTCGCGAAAAACGGTAATCTGCTGCTCAATGTCGGCCCAAAATCGGACGGCACCATCCCCGAGCAGGCCCGCACCGTGTTGCTCGAAATAGGGTCCTGGCTACGTATCAATGGCGAGGCGATCTACGGCACGCGTCCCTTTGCTGTCTTTGGAGAAGGCCCCACAAAAGCTCCGAAAAACTCGACGGAAAAGAACAAGGACATCCAGAGTTACACGGCAGAAGACGTTCGATACACCACCTCATCGGATCATCGCTTCGTTTACGCGATCATGCTTGGCTGGCCCAAAGACGGATCGCTCACCATGCATACTCTCTTCCACGGGAACCCCTATCTTCGTGGCCCGGTCTGCTCCGTAGATCTGCTCGGCTCTTCGGCGCACATATCCTTCGCACAGGCCACCGACGGCCTTCATTTGACGCTCACCTCTGTGCCGCCTGCAGGGCTTCCATCTCCGTCGGCCTATGTCTTCCGCCTGCGTACAACGTGTAACTCATCAGCGCATTAATTTCCCGCAGGAGGAGACCACCGAACGGCTCAATTCGACGCGTTCGGGCAAGGAGCTCCCGCTGATGTCCACGTGTGTACATTCTTCAGAAACTCACCCTCCGGCATCGCGACCGGTCTACGTCCGTCTCCCGGATGCCATGCCCACAGCACAAGGGGCGTATGCATGTGTTCCTCGATCGCCTTCGCGTCTCGACCACCATTGCGCTTCGGATCAGTGATGAGCTGACATAGTTGACCATTCGTCAGTCCCTGCCAGATCAGTGGGTTATTGGGAGGCGGCAGGCGCCAATCGGGCGCTCCCGGAGGTGTGTGCATGCCCTCGAGATTGTGTGTCTGATGACACGTGCTGCAATGGACCGGATCCGCACCATCGCCGTGCGGCCCGCGCCGCACATCCATGATGTGCGGATGCAGATCATCGCCTTGCCGGGGATAGTCGCCCGGCGAGTGGCAAACGAGACAACGCGGATCGTGCAACACAGGTGTAATCGCCTCGAACGCGGCAACTGCAGCATTACGCCTGGCTGCGTCCGCAGGCCGGGACGAGTCAGATCTCGCTCTGACCGCCAATATAGACGCCACAATCAACCCAAAGAACAGAACTCGCATCAGGCTCTCGCCTCTGTCTCGCGCGATTCATGCAACCCGGCAAGAACACGGGCCGGCGTAAACGGCACATCCCGCAGCCTCACGCCTGTGGCATCGAAGATCGCATTCCCGATCGCGGCAGGCGTGACGGTGATCGCCGTCTCTCCAGCTCCGGTGGCCCTCACATTCCTGGGGACGACGAAGACCGTCTGAATCTCCGGCATCTGGTGATCAAGCCGCAGCGTGGTGTAACCCTCCCAATCCACGGACGTCACGGCTTTAGAATCCCAGGTGACCTCCTCGACCAGCGATCGGCTCATGCCTTGCAGCAGGCCGCCCTCGACCTGGTTGCGCAATCCATCAGGGTTTGAGATGGGACCGCAGTCGATCGCAATGGTGAACTTCCGCACATGAATGGCGCCAGTGCGTGTGTTCACTGACACATCCGCGACCAGCGCAACGTATCCGTTATCGCCTTCGTAAGCCACGCATGCGACACCGCGACCGTTCACAATATCTTCGGCGGTCGGCCTTCGCGTTCCATATCGTGTCTGCCAGTTCCCAGCTTTCACGACACTCTGAAGCACGCTCTTCAGGCGCGGGTTACTCAGATGCCGAAGCCGAAACTCCACGGGATCCGACTGCGCCTCGTGAGCAAGCTCATCAACAAAGCATTCGTTTGCGAATGTATTCTGAATCCGCAAAGGCGATCGCAGCGGGCCGGTATAAAACGGCGATTCGACCGTATGCGTCAGCACGCGCTCACTCCTGACCGTCCCGCTTCCGTTGCATGCACCTCCTGCGCAGCCAGCCATGTATTCAGGAACCGTGTTGCTTCCGTTGTGCAGCTTCCGCGTGGGCGGCTTGGCCGGTGCGGCCTTCACGGGCAGCGGCTCATAGCCCAGCACCATTCCACTAATGACGTTTCCCGGCCTGTCATATCCAGGGCGGCTGCCGCGATTCGCAACCCAGTTCTCGCGGTCCCACACCAGAATCGTGCCGTCGTCGGCCAAGCTGGCGCGATGCTCGATCACGCACGCATTGCCGAAGTTCTCCCACATCATCTCGTCCTGCCGCGTGTACTGCAGCCGCACGGGCCGCCCAACGGCATGCGACAAAACCGCGGCATCGAACGACACAGCGTCCGCTCCATTCAGACCGTAGCAGCCTGACCCGCGCACGAAGATGACCCGTACGTTGTCAGGCGGGATATCGAGGATCTTCGCAATGCAACTGCGCGTGGGATAAACCGATTGTGTCGGAGACCACACCGTTGCTGCCTGCCCGTTCACATCAGCCACAGCGCAAGACGATCCGAGCGATCCATGCATCTGGTACGGAAACGTATAGCGTGCACGCACACCTTTCTGCGCAGTACCCAGCTTCCGCGTGACATCCCCGGAGTCCACGGTCAACTCATCTTGCGAGGGCTGCTTCTGCATCCACTCGAAGAACGTCGCCTGCGCCGGCAGACCTGGGCCCGGTTCCCATTTGCATGCAAGCTGCCGCGCCGCTTGCACCGCAGCAAGTTGCGTCTCGGCAACCACGCCGACGAAATCATTGCGCACGACCACCTTTACCAGGCCCGGGATGGTCTGCACCGAGGTCTCATTCACGGAGTTCAGCTTTGCGCCCATTTGCGGCGGCCGCACCACACGTCCATGCAGCATCCCCGGCACACGCACGTTCTGTACGAACTCAAAGGTTCCTGTCATCAACGCTGGATGATCCAATGCAGGCACTGGCTTGCCGAGCACCGTCCATTCATCAGGCGTGTGGCGTTTCGCCTGCTTGTCAACCGGCAGCAAAAACTTCTTCGCTCCAATCAAATCGGCATAGCTGACGCGCCGTCCATCCGGTGAAACAACATAGCCAGCCTCCGGCGTGAGCACAGCATCCTGCACGCCGAAATGCGCAGCCGCCATCCTTACCAGCGCTTCGCGGGCAGTGGCCGCAGCCAGTGCGAGGTCCTGCACATTGAAGTTGGTCGGCGTCGATTGACTCCCCGACGTGCTGCCCTGGTCAGGAGTAACCGCGGTGTCGCACTGCACCAGCCGCACGCTTTGAATCGGAACGCACAGCTCTTCCGCTATCAACTGCGTCTGCGCTGTAAAGATTCCCTGCCCGAGATCGCACTTTCCCGTGTATGCCGTTACGCTCCCATCAGCGTTCACCGCAATCCACGAATCCAGTTTGTCTGGATCAATGTGCGAAACATGCGTGCCGAACTGTCCCGGCCCTTGTTGCTGGCCCATAACGCGCATCCGGCCAAGGCCGACAATCAGCGCGCCTCCACGAATGAACTCACGCCGAGAGATCATCGCGCACTCGTCTCATCTCTGTAGCGCCGAATCGCGCGCAGCATGCGTGTGTGCGCAAAGCAGCGGCAGATCACGCCGCCCAGAGCGTCGCGAATCTCATCATCCGTAGCATCAGGCTTCGAATCCAGCAACGCCTTCGCCGTGAGAATCACGCCACTCAAGCAATACCCGCATTGAGCCGCACCCTCTTGCAAAAATGCCTGCTGAATCGGATGTGGCGCATGCGGTGTTCCGAGACCCTCCAACGTCGTGATCGCTTCAGCGCCGACGCTGCCCACCGGCTTCACGCAGGAACGAATCACCTGCGGTCCCATGATCACCGTGCACGCGCCGCACTGGGCCATGCCACATCCGAAGTTCGGCGAGTTCAATTTAAGAAGATCGTTGAGAACAAACAGCAGAGGAGTATTCGGGTCGACGTCGACCTTATGGTGTTGCCCGTTCACCAGTAGAAGCTGTTCCACTTCGCACCCACTGCCTGAAACGCTCTCGAGATGTTCGATTGATGGTGCCGGGAGAGGGTGTCAACCCCCCCACGATCGCAAGCATCGGCGGATTTTGAGCCGCGCGCGTCCAAGGCATTCCGAGTTGTATAGCGTCATGCAACGTTATACCGCCAAAAACTGTTCACCGTACGAAGCATATCGCCGAAGGCTGTATACGCAGTGCACAACGGATTTGTCGACCATAAACGAGCCCTCAACGAGCCCTGTATAGCTTGGCATTTGGGGTTTATTGGTGGAGGCGGAGCGATTCGAACCCCCGACCCTCTGCTCGCAAAGAATGAGCACGGCATTTTGCTGGGTTTTCATGAAATGAGATTCGACATGCGATGCTCTTCCCCGCTCTGCAGAACGATGATGTGACTGCCATAGAAGCCCCATTGCACGTCCAGATGCATCGCACATTCACGAAGGAACGCGTTCGCTGTGGCTTCGCGGAAAATTCCAACGGTTTCAGGATCCCCGGGATGGCGCGTGTGCAGCAAGCAGATTATCCGCCGTCCTCATCGAATCCCATCGCTGCTAAGCAAAAAAGACCGGCATGAGCCGGGCTGAGATGATGGGGAGAGATCCTATCGCCAAGAAAGAAAGGGCCGACCGCGCAGCTCAGCAACCACGCGGTCGGCGCTTCTGTTTCGCGTGCAGAACGCACGCGCTTCACTGCGCGTTCGGCGACTTCGGCTCCGGGAAGTACTGCCCTTGGTATGTAAGCGTCCCTGTGTTGTACGCCGCCGAGCTCCACGGCATCGTCACCGTGAAGTCCGACCGTCCGCGGCACCCGGCAAAGTCCACCGTGATCTGCGCAGTCGCCGTCCCGTTCGCCGGCACATCTCCGAGCGCCACGGGGAACGACCCCGACGTCACGGTCGGTGTGCACGGTTTCCCGGAGAGCTGTACAAATTGCAACCCGTTCACCTGCGTCGTGTACGCCGGCCCACTGCTCGGATTCGTCGCTGTCACGGTCCATGTCTCGGTGGTGCCCACAATCGGCCCCGCCGAGATCGCAAACGACAGCCCATAGCCGGGTAGCTTGGTCGCATCCACGATGCCCCAGTACGCGGGCTTCGCCTGCAGTTGCATGTCGAACGGCAGCGGATAATCCGTGCGCGCGACCGGGAAGCCGTCCAGCCAGGTGTCGTCATCGGCCATGCCCCACAGCGTCACCGCGCTCAGCTTGCCCGCCTCCTGCCGGAAGATGTCGAAGTACGCCTTGTACAGCCAGCCCTGTTCCGCCAGTACTGCCGGCGGCACATTGTTGCCGTAGTTCGACTTCGTATCGCCGGCGTTGTACACGCTCTCATCCAGCTCCGTAACCTGCTGGTCGATGCCTGGTAGCTGCGCCGCCACGGTCTCAATCGAGTTCTGAATCGCAGCCGGCGACGGATAGTTGATCGCGTTGTGCTCCTCATGACCGATGCCGTCAATCGGAATGCCCCGCGAGCGCAGATCCTGCACTACTTTCACGAGACATGCCAGCCGGTTAGCGTCGGCAGTGCTGTACTCGTTCAGGAACAGCTTCGTCCCCGGCGGTGCATACTGCCGCGCCGCCTGGAACGCCACGTCGATGTAGCTCTCGCCCAGCACCTTGTAGAAAGGCCCGTGCACCAGGCAGTCCGGCTGGTTCGGATCGATCGGCTCATTCACCACATCCCAGGCATACACCTTCGTCCCGAAGTGCTGCACCTCGTTCTGAATGTGTTCCTGGATGTTCGCAATCACCGTCGCCTGGTTGGTTGCCGAGTTCGTGTCGTCGCCAAACGCATACGACGGCGTCTGCGCTCCCGTCGCCCACACCAGGTTCTGCCCGCGCACCTTCGCGGCGTGGCAGACGGCCATGCCTGCAAGCGCATCGCCGTTGGCGTAGTTGAACTGACCCTTGTTCGGCTCCACGGAGCTCCACTTGAGCTCGTTGCCCGGCGTCATGCTGTTGAAGTGCTTCGCCCACAGCTGCGCATGCGCTCCCGTCAGGTCCGTCATATCCACCGCCGCGCCCACCGGGAAGTACTGCGCGAGCGTCTGGTAGATCGACGGAATATTCGTCTGGATCTGCGGCGGCTGCACATACGTCAACTGGAAGTCGTCCACGTAGAACGACACCGTGTCCGTGGCCGACCCAGCCGTCTGCAGGTAGAGATATGCCTGGCCGGGGTCATAGCCCGACGACATCGTGTATCCCAGCACGCTCACCTGGTGCCACTGCCCATCGGCAGGCACCGTGATGCCCGGATAGGACGAAACACTTGGGTAGCTGGTCGTTCCATTCTGCGTTGTCTGCAGACTCATGTTGATCACATGATTTGACCCATCGGTCGGCTGCAGCATCACCCAGACGCTCAGGTTGTACGTCGAGCCCACGTACATCTTGTTGCTCACGTTGATCTGCGGTCCCTGCCAGTTCGCCGTCCGTCCGGCCACATACAGGCTGCGCGATCCGGTGTGCGCCACGGTTGTGCTGTTGCTTACCGTCGCGCTTCCGCGGCCTGACCATCCATCCGTGCTGCCATCCTCAAACGTGCTGGTAATCCCGGAGTTGTCCTGCTGGTCCGGCGGCAGCGGCGCCGGCGCCAGTTGCGTAACAGTGACGCCGCTTAGATAGAACGAGTCCGTCGCACTGCTCGATTGCAGATACAGCATCAGGCTCGACGGCGCTCCGGGGGTGTCGCTGAAGCTGAACGTGCCCTGCACCTTCGTCCAGGCCGTGTTGGATACCGCTCCGGTCGCGATCGTCCCATAGCTTCCGTTCGGGTTCGCGCAGTTGTCCGTCTGCGTCGACAGCGAGATCGTCGGGTTCGTGGCGTCCGGCTGCTGCAACATCACGTACGCGGTCACCTGGTAGGTCCCGCCTGCCGTAATTCCGCTCACGCCCAGCAGGTTGGTGGCGGGCCCCATGTACGCCGCAGTCCGGTTCGTTACTGACAAGCTTCGCGCATTGCCCGCCGGGTCCGCCATCGGCGAAGCCACATTGGTCAGCGTCGCCGATCCGAACGGCCCCCATCCATCCAGCCCGCCATCACTGAAGTTCCAGCTTGCCACCGGCGTTCCTCCCGGCGGCGGTGCCGTCTGCGTAATCACCACCTGGTCCAGGTAAAACGATTCCGCACTCGTCGCGCCCACCAGCTGCGCATACAGCGTCAGTCCGGTCTCCGTCTGGCTCACCGTGTAGCTTCCGCCAATCTGCGCCCACCCGTTCGCACTCACCGCGACGGTGTATGAACCGATCGTGTCATAGTGCGTGCCGTCGATGTCCGTCCGTCGAATCGTGAAATTCGCATTCCCCGCGGTCTCGCCCGGCGTCAGCTTCACATATCCCGTGATCGTGTACTTCGCGCCTGCCTGCAACACACTCCCCACGTTGATCGCCGGCCCGCCCGCTCCACTCCCACTGGTCGTGGTCAGCAGACTATGTGTGCCTGCATACGCATCGCTGGTCGTCGCAAACGGCGTGCTCGCCCCGTTGAACGACGTCCACCCATCCGCGGTCCCGTCTTCAAATCCGTAGGTCGCCACCGTCTGCGCCCTCAGCTGACCGGCCCCGAAAACCGCGAGCGCCACCAGCGCCAACCATCCTGCCAGCACTCGTCTGGAGCCCTGGCCCGTTTTTACCCCGCGACCAAAAGAAAACATTGGGTTTACTCCTGAAGCCCTCAGTTAACCCTGCTCAGAGGTGCAGAATTATTTCTTCCTACACCCGAATTAGAGTTGTTGATTCGTAACGCGACCGTGAGAATAGCCACCTGCGGAACCCAGTGTCAAGCTGGTATTGGATCCCGGCAAAAGAAATGCGTCAGTGAGGCGTTACGCTACGATTGCGCCGCCCAGCTCCGATGGCCCAGCGCCCAACTGCCGGGGCATCCCGCAGCTCTGAATTCTGTAGACAGAGCCTGCCCCCATCCGTCGCGCGGTTTTGCGGCTCAACACCCGATCTCATAATTAGATGGAGTCAACCCAATCATCTCGTTGACCTTCTCATGACTATCCGGGGGTCTTCGGCGGGGCTGCCTCCCTCGCGGATGCGATAAAAGGTGTTTGCAACCAAGTCGTGGAATGTTTGAGTGGTCCCATCCGGCCAGCGGACACGGACCTGATCCAGCTTTCCTGCCAAACCCAAACCGAAGTGCAAGCGAACATCGCTCTGGGAAAGATAGCTGCTGCCGCTCAGCACTTCGGCCATCTGCGTTTTGCCACCAGAGGTGACCCACACACGTGTGTTCAACGCAAGGCGATTCGAGGGGGAGCCCTCAAGTTGGAAGCTGACCCAATGATTGGCGGGATTTGGTTTCGTCTCCAGGATCATCGGGCCTCCGGTGAGGTTCTCGATCACGATGTCGAGACGGCCCGTGTTGAAGAGGTCTCCAACAGCAAGCCCGCGACTTACCTGAGGCGTGCTGAGCGCCTTGCCCGCTTCTGCGCTGATGTCTCGGAACGTCCCATCGCCGTTATTCCAGAACAACAGCTTGGGTTCTTTATAGGTTATGCCGACGTGCGCCGAATCCACCTGCGGGTAAACGTGCCCGTTAACCATGATGAAGTCGAGCAGTCCACGATTGTCCGTATCAAGGAACGCGTCGCCCCAACCGACGTAGAGTCCGGTCGGTTGCGCGATGTGTGCGATGTGCGCGACGTCGGTAAAGTTCAGCGCGCCATCGTTGCGGTAGAGAATCGTGTACTCCTCACTGAAGTGGGTGATCGCGATGCTCTCGCGGCCGGTGAGTGTGTAGTCACCGAGCGCGACGCCCATGTTGGCTTGTTCGGTGCCGTCTTCACTGAGTGCGACACCAGCGTCCTCAGCGATGTCTTTGAAGTGATCATTTCCCTCGTTGTGATAGAGGTAATTCGGTTCACCATCGTTAGCGACAAACAGATCAAGGCGACCGTCTCCGTTGATATCGGTCCAAACGCCTTGTAGCCCAAAATACTTCTGAGGGTCATCGACTCCGGCCTTCTGGCTGACGTCACTGAAAGTGCCGTCTCTGTTGTTGTGATAAAGCGCATCGGGTGAGCCCTTGAGGCCACGCGGGCCGCACTGCACCGCTATCTCGTGATAAATGCAAGTACGATCTTTGCCGAAGACTGGAAGATTGTTCAGATCGAGATCGACGTAGTGCGGCACGAAGAGATCGGCGAAGCCATCATTGTCGTAGTCGCCGAAGGTCAGCCCGGTAGCCCAGCCTTGGTCGTGGTCGAGTCCGGATTTCTTTGTCACATCAGTGAAGGTGCCGTCGTGATTGTTGTGATAAAGCACGACGCCACCGAAGCAACTCACAGCGAGGTCGGGCCATCCGTCATTGTCGAAATCGCCGACGGCGACGCCCATGGCCCAGCAGGGATAGCCGACACCTGCTTTGTCGGTGACGTCAGTGAAGGTGCCGTCGTGGTTATTGCGGTACAGAGCGCCGCGTGCGGGTGTGCCCGCCTTGTGCATGGCGACGCTGGGCGCGTTTGTGAAGTAAAGGTCCGGATAGCCGTCGTTGTCGTAGTCAATGATGGCAACACCACCGCTCATCGACTCCACGATGTAGCGCGCCTCGGGACTGGAGAGGTGATTGAAGTGAATGCCGGTCGAGGCGGTGATATCAACGAGGTGCGAGATCTGCGGCTGCGCGGCGGCCGGCTCTTTTCCGCTCTGCGCGAAATAGTCGGGAACGCAGAGCAGGAGCGTAGCGATCAACAGCGAGAGCGGCCTACCTGCTGACATCCTTGCCCTGTGGAGAGTCGAGCCGCATGGTGTCGTACACATTGCGGAGATTGTCCTTCATCGTCTTCAGCTTTTCATACTCTGCGAGCTCGCGTTTGGCGTCATCGGGCCGATGCAGCCGGCGATACACAGCGCTGAGCCGGAAGTGGGCAAGCATGCTCATCGGGTCGTTATAGATGGCCTGCTGGAGCAGTGGAACGGCTTCCTCCGGATGGCCGGTTTCATTGAGCTCATAGGCGAGGCCGATTTCTGCATCGATGTAATTAGGCTGGGCAGCCAGAGCCTGCTTGTAGCGTGCGATGGCCGAGGCGTGATCCTCAGATTCGGCGGCGATGTCGCCGAGCCTGGTGAGCGATGCAGCGTCATTAGGTTCGTACTGGATAGCGAGCTTATATTGGTCGGCCGCCTCTGCCTTGTCGGCAGGCAGCGTGGAGAGGCGGAGCAACTCCGCGAGTTCGTAATGCGCGCCGGGAAGTGCCGGGTTGATCCTGAGCGCTTCGCGCAGGTTTTCAATGGCCGCCTTGTTGTCACGTTCGCGAATGAGGACGTGGGCCATGGCCTGATGCATCTGCGCGGATTGCGGAGCTGCAAGCGAGAGGTCGAGCACGGCTTCATCCGCGAGGTCTGAATAGACGCTCCATGCCGCGAAGAGAACTTCGGGATCTTTGGGAAAGTCCTTCTTCAGCTGCGTGGCCACATCAGCAGCGGCCGGCAGGTCATTGAGTGCGGTATCGATTTCGATGATCTCAAGGCCGGCCTGCTGGCGAACCTTGGGATCGGTGATCTGAGGAAGCGCGGCGGTGATGTCGCGGCGCGCATCCTCGAGGTGGCCCTGACGGTGCTCGCATGTGCCGAGTAGCATGCGGAGCTTGGCGAGAGAAGGATTGATGGCGAGTGCGGCGCGCAGGTGCGGCTCGGCCTCGTTGGGCTTGCCTGCGAAGAAAAGCAGGACACCCAGGTTGGCCTGAGCATCGAGGTTTTGCGGATCGGCGGTCAGAACTGCGGTGAACTCGGGGATGGCGAGGTCAGGCCGCTTATCGCGGAGGTATTCGTCGGCCTTTTGCTGATGTAGATGGGCCTGCTGGGAGGCCGTGGAGCTTGCGGGTGCCTGCAGGGCGCTAGAGCGCGGCGCGACAACTGCCAAAAGAAACGGGACCAAAAGAACTTTGGTTTGCGAACGCATTTCCGACCGCTCCATCCGGTCGTAAACAGAGTGCGCCGGAAAAGAAATGGGGACAGCGCCACGTCAGGCGCCATCCCCGGTTGTTTATCAGAAGGTGATCTTGCCGTACAACTGGACCAAACGGCCGCCGATTGTTACGCCTGTGATCTGCGCAGATTGGCCGGGCCCAATTGCGTTGTTGCCGGGGTTGCCGAAGCTTGGGTGGTTCAGCACATTGAATGCCTCACCCCGGACCTCGCATTTCACCCCGCGATCCGGCCACAGGTCGAACGTCTTGCCGAAGGATGCATTCATCACCGCGATTCCAGGGCCGGTGATAATGTTGCGGCGGAAGTTCCCGTAGGTGTACTGTGCCGGCACAGCAAATGCAGATAGATTGTAGTACTGCTTGAGGCGAGACTTGACCCTCCCCGTGATGTAAGGATCGCCCACCAGGTTCGCAAACTGGGTATAGGAACCCGACTGGTTGTTCGAACTGTTGTTATTCCCTGTCGTGATGCCGAACGGGCTTCCGCTCTGGATGACCCATGTGCTCGAGAAGCGCCAGCCGCCGACTACCTCATCGAGCATCCAGTTGTTGTTCAGGAACTTCTGGCGACGTCCGAAGGGTAGCGTATACGTCGCCTCTCCTTTGAACATGTTGCGAACGTCGAAGTTGGCATTGCTGTAGTTCTGGCTCGGGTCGTAGGCGTTCTGATAGTTCTGATAGCCCTCACGGCTGCCCCAGCCCGATGAATCAAGATCATCAAGGAAGTGCGACCACGTGTAGTTCACGTCGAACTCCAGGTTGTAGCTCAACCGCTTGCGCATGTCACCTTCGAGCGCGTCGTAGTTGGATATGGAGTTGTTTGTGCTGCCGGTGATGGTTCCGAACAATGGGTAGGGCTTCGAGCTCAGATCGTTCGCCGCCAGTTTGCTCTGTGGCACCTGATTGATGTCCACCGGGAAGGGCAAATTCGAACCATGGTTGCCCACATAAGCGAGAGTGGCCGCATAGTTATTGCCGAACTGCCGGTCCAGAGACAATGTCCACTGATAGTTCATCGGGATCGGCGTGTGGTACTGGTTGTAGCTCACACTGCCGTTGGGACTGTTCTTGGCGTCCGGTGTATTGGGCGCGGTCAGATATAGCGACAGGATGCTGCTGGAATTGAATTGCCCTGTGCCACAGCCTGGATCAGTGGTGTCCGGCGCTTTGCCGGTGCCGGAGAACTGGACGACCGGGCAGATGCCGGTGGTGGAATCATTGACTGTTCCGCTGCTGCCGAAGGCATTGCCCATACCAGCGCCGTAGGTGTCTTCGCTGAGCATTGAGGCGTACATGCCGAAGGCTCCGCGGAGGACGGTGTTGTGCATCGCCTGCCAGGCGAAGCCCACGCGGGGCAGCCAGATGTTCCACTGTGGAGCAACGAGTTGCGTCCGGCCATTGGCCTTTGTGGTGCCGTACCACATGGCGCCCAGCGAACCGTTGGCGGGATTGGTCACGGTCGGATCGAAGACGGTTTCGTTGCCTTTTACCTCAGACCAGCCGGTGTTAGCTTCCCAACGCAAGCCGGCGTTGATTGTAAGGTGCGGGGTAAGCTTGATGTCGTCCTGGACGAAGATCTGAGGTCCCTTCTGGCGTGCACCGAACTCTGGAGTGACGCTCGCGCTCCAATTCTGTGTCTGTCCCAGCAGGAAGTCTGCGTAACCGAGGCCGGAGGCATAGGTAGCGCAACCGGTACATGGGGTAACAGCGGTCTGTCCGTTGATGGATGTGTATTTGCCATTGAACGTGAGGGTGCCGGGGTTGAGGTTGCCCCAGGCTGTAGAATCCGCACGCATGATGAGGAACTCACCGCCGAAGTGCAGGATGTGACGTCCGCGCACAAGGCTCACGACGTCTGACGGATCGAACACCATCTCCTTGTAAACCGCGTTCGAACTCGAACCGAGGCCGTAGAAGTTGTTGATGGTCACGTTCGGGAACTCGTCGGCCTGTGCAAATTGCCAGTTCAACTTGCTGGGAAATCCCTGCCCGATGGTAAACGGCGTGAAATAGTTCATCTGGTCGGTGAAGCCTATGCGTGCTTCATTCACGAGATTCGAAGTGATCTGCCACACGTCGGAAACTTGCGCGTTGTCTCGGCTGACGTCCCCGTTCTGGCAGTTGATCGGACAGATCTGCTGATTTAGATAGACGGCAGGGTTGTCGCTGCTGGTCTCCGACACCGTCAGACGGTTGCTATGGGTGAGATCCCAGTCCAAACGTCCGAAGTATTTGGTGAAGGGGTTCTTGCTGGGAGTGTTGTATGTGTAGTTGTTCTGCGCGATGCCGCTGCTGACGTTGGGATTGCTGACGTTCGGGGCAGGGAAGTATTTTTGGACCGCTGCGGAAACCTTGTCGATGAGCGCAGTCGGTATCGCATTTGTGCCATATTCGGAGGCAAATGTCTGACGAATGACGCAGGGGCAGGTCTGGCTGAATGTCTTGCCGGACGGAAGGGTATAGGTGTGTGATCCGGACTGCTGAACCGTTTGCGTTGTGGGATCGTAAAGGTCGGGAATGCCGGCATTGAAGGTGCCGTTCTGGAACGACGTAGTGGGCACAGTTGAGAAGCCGATGCTCGAACCGCCGTTATTGATCGTCTTGTCGTAATCGAAGAAGAAGAACATGTGGTGGGGAACGACCGGACCACCCACATTGAAGCCGAAGTTGTTGTACCGCAGCGGGCCCTTCTTCGGGTGTGTACCGAAGGCATAGGGCAATGCGTTCAGCGCATCGTTCTGGAAGTACTCATAGGCGGCACCGTGAAAACGGTCCGTTCCGCCCTTCGAGATCTGGTTGTAGACGACGTTGCCGATGCCGTATTGCGCGCTGAATCCGGAGGAACTGATCTTCACCTCGCTGGTGGCTTCGAAGATCGTTACATCGGCATTCTGGCTCATGGGGAGGGTGCTCGTCGCGCCGTCGGCGAGAACGGACTCGAACGGCAGATTGCCGTTAACCGCAGTTTGTCCAGCGTTGGGTTGAACGGCTGAGCTTGAGTTCTGCGGGGTTCCAGCGGCACCAGGCTGAAGCCAGATAAAGTTCTGCCAGTCAGCACCGATCTGCGGCAGTTGCGCCATAGTTTGCGCCGTGAGAGTCCTCTCCTGCGAGCCCTGCTCGGTGTCCAGCAGCGGGACATCCGTGTTTACCGTGACCTCCACGTCTTGCGCGCCGACCTGCAACTGAGCGTTGAGCCCTTGAACGCCTACTTCAATCGTGATCGGGCCACGCACCAATGTCTCGAAGCCAGTCTTCGCGAACGTCAGTCTGTAGTGATCCGGAACAATCGATCCGGTGTCATAGAGGCCCGCCCCGTCCGTTGCTAGCGTCTTCGAAACGTTTTTATCGATGTCAGTAACGGTGACCGCCACTCCGGGAATGACTGCCCCGCTCGTGTCCGTTACGGTTCCGCGTATGTCGCCGGAGTTTGTGTTCTGTGCGTGTGCTGGGGATATGACTCCCGTGCATAGCAGCGCGAGCAGAGCGCTCGCGGTAGCAGGTAGTGTCCACCTCATGTAACCTCCTCAGTACTGCAGCGGTTCCTACGCATCGAGCCCTAATAGACTTCTGCCAATGTCGTAGCCTTCAGTGAAGACAAACGTTCGTCTTCATCGGCGTGCCGCATTTGAATTGAAGGATGAATCAAATGTCAAGTTCCATTTTTGAGCGACTGATCTCCGTCCAAAGTACGGCCCACTCCGAAGACAAAGGTTTGTCTTAGACCTAGCGGCTGTCTGACAGGCTTTGCATATTATTAACGCTCTTCTTGCACAGAACCAGAAAGCCATTAGACAAGCGATTGACTAGCTACCGAACAGGGTTGACAATCAGGCGACCACTGTTGCGATGTGAGGACTAAAGCGTGACTCTCCGCACGATCTCCGGTCGACATCTGGGCTCGCTCCTGCGGATCTCCATCGCTCTTCCGGCCATGCTGTGGCCAAGTGTTCTGCATGCTCAAAATCTGGAGACCTGGTTGTCCAGTGCCGATCGAACCAACCTGGTCGCACCGCAGCCTGTGAGTCACTTCCATCGCTTCCGCACAGCGAAGAAGGCAATCCGAGTGGATGACACAACCAGCTACCAGACCATCGACGGATTCGGGCATGCAGTTACTGGCGGCACAGCGCAACTCATGATGAAGATGTCGCCCGGAGCGCGCCATGCGCTCCTCGAGGACCTCTTCGGTCACACTCCAGGCGAGCGCAACATTAGCTATATCCGAGTCAGCATCGGTGCTTCCGACATGAACGAGTCGGTTTACACCTACGACGATCTTCCCAACGGATCGACCGATCCGACACTCGCTCGCTTCTCTCTCGCTCCTGACGAGGCGTACGTCATTCCCATCCTCAAAGAGATTCTTGCGATTCACCCAGGCATTCACATTCTCGCCTCGCCCTGGACACCTCCAAGCTGGATGAAGGAAAACGGTAAGTCAAAGGGGGGCACGCTCCTGCCTGAGTACTACGGCGTGTACGCTAGCTATCTCGTGAAGTATCTCCAGGGCATGAAGGACCGCGACATTCCGATCACGACAATTACCGTTCAGAACGAGCCGGAGAACGCGAAGAATAACCCCAGCATGGTCCTCACCGCAGAGCAGGAGGCGGAGTTTATCGGAAAGTATTTCGGCCCGGCGCTCGAGAACGCGAATTTGCACACCGAAATCGTTGCATTCGATCACAATTGCGACCACCCGCAATATCCCATCACGGTGCTCGGCGATCCATACGCAGGCAAGTACACCGGCGGTTCGGGCTTCCATTTGTACATGGGTGAGATCACCGCCCTCTCAACCGTCCACAACGCGTTCCCTGACAAAGACATCTTTTTCACGGAGCAGATGGTCATACGACGCCGCAATGCAACAGATTTCGGTATTGCGGAGCCAGTTGCGCGTATCGTGATTGGCGCCACAACAAACTGGGCGCGAAACGTGTTGCTCTGGAACCTGGCCGCCGACCCGCAGAATGGTCCGCATACAAACGACGGCGGGTGCGCCATGTGTTCCGGCGCCGTCACTCTCGACGCCGACAACGTCACGCGAAACCTTGCGTACTACGTCACCGCACACTTCACGCAGTTTGTGCCCGCTGGCAGTGTGCGGGTGGCATCGCCTTCTGAGACGGTTACTTTACCCCATGTCGCATTCCGCACACCTGGCGGCGGTCATGTCCTTGTTGTCAGCAATACGACAACCAAGGACAACCAGTTCTGGATTGAATACAAGCACAAGTTCGCCGAAGCAAAACTGACCGCGGGCGCGGTCGCCACATACACATGGTGACCTGTCACAAATCGAATCGCTTTCGCCCACGGTTGCGCCAAATGCTTGCCTGGCCTGGAGACGAGAAGAGATGACGACCGCAAGAACCCACTGTAGCAGCCCGAAGCCTGCGCTGTTGACCCCAGCACCAGAAGGACGCCGCGTTCACGCAGCGGTCGATGCGATCAAACACAGCGACGCCGCCGTGCTTGTCATGGGAGAGTTGCAAAGCATGAACGGAGAGCGCGCGTCACGTCAGTCACTCGACCTTCCGGGTGATCAGGAGAAGCTTCTTGAAACGGCCGTTGCCACCGGCAAACCGGTCGTTCTTGTCCTGCTCACCGGCCGTCCTCTCACCATTGCCTGGGCGGCCAGTCATGTCCCGGCTATCCTCAATGCCTGGTATCCAGGCACGGAGGGCGGAAACGCCGTTGCAGACCTGCTCTTCGGCGACGCAAACCCGGGGGGCAAGCTTCCGATCACGTGGCCACGCAGCGTCGGGCAGGAGCCGCTCTACTACAACCCAACGCTCAGCCAGATCCCAAACGAACGCGACACCATGTACTGGGACGGATCGAATTCTCCATTGTACCCGTTCGGCTATGGCCTGAGCTACTCAAAATTTTTAATTGGGGATCTCAAACTTTCTGCTGACGCTCTTCAACCCGGAGGCACACTGACAGCGACGGTTAGCATTCGAAACGCGAGCAAGGGCGATGGCGACGAGGTTGTTCAGCTGTACATACATCAGCGTGCCGGCAGCGCAGCCCGTCCCGTACGCGAGTTCAAGGGCTTCCAGCGGTCTAGCGTCAAAGCGCGGCAGACCCGCACCGTGGCAATCCCGCTGCACGCCGACGATCTTCGCTACTGGAGCGAAGACACGCGCAAATGGGAAGAGGGCACCGGCTCCTTCGACATGTGGGTCGGTGACTCCTCCACCACCACAGATCACACCACGTTTGTTGAGACACCCTAATGGAGCCTCGCACGATGCAACCTCGCTACGATCGACTGGTTTGCGTATTGATGTTCACTGTGGGTCTCTCCGCCGCCGTGTGCCAGCGCTCCAACTCTTTCTACCCGGCCCGCCTCGATGACAAAGCGGCGGTGTACCTGGACGACTCGCGCTTCGCGGCGAAGGGCGACGGCGTTGCGGACGATACCGTTGCCCTGCAGAGCGCGATTGACGCAGTAGCGGATGAACATCACGAAGGCATCCTTTTTGTGCACGCTGGCCGGTATCGGATTACACACACGCTCTTCGTGTGGCCGAGCATCCGAATTATCGGCTTCGGTGCACAGCGACCGGTCATCTATCTCGCATCGGACACACCGGCGTACTCCGGCGAAGGCCCCGAGTACATGATCGTGTTTGCCGGCGGCCGCGTCTCGACGCAGCCGGCCGAGGAATCATCCATCTCACAAAGAATGCGTCGTACACCGCAGCCGCTCCCGGGCACCGTGCCGCTTACGCCGATCATCGATGCAAATCCGGGTACGTTCTACTCCGCGATGAGCAACATCGATTTGGAGATAGGCGATGGAAATCCTGGAGCGGTTGGCATTCGTTTCCATGTTGCCCAGCATTGCTTTCTGTCCCACATGGACTTCCGTATAGGCTCCGGGCTTGCGGCGTTGAAAGATATCGGTAATGAAGGCGAGGATCTTCACTTCTTTGGCGGTCGTTACGCGATCGTCACTGGCCGGCCGTCGCCCGGCTGGCAGTACACGCTTCTTGATTCAACCTTTGACGGTCAACGAGAGGCCGCAATCCGCGAGCACGAAGCTGGCCTGGTGCTCGTCCATGACACGTTCCGGAACAGCCCAACAGCCATTGATATAGAGCCCGAGGCGATCGAAGAGTTGTGGATCGAGCACTCGCGTTTCGAAAATATCAATGGCCCGGCCGTCATCATTTCCGCCGAGAAGTCGCGCCTGACCCAAATCAACATGGAAGACATCGTCTGCGATCGTGTTGGAGCGTTCGCCAGACTGCGTGAGAGTGGACGGACCTTCCGTGGACCTCGAACCACGTATCGCGTCTCCAGCTTCACACACGGGCTAACCTTCGACACACCTGCAGCGAAGGGACGTTTCAGCACTGGATGGAAGACAGAGACGCTCCCTTCGCTTCCCGCCCCGACGGAGCCTGCTCTTACACCCGTTCCTTCGCACTCCGGCTGGGTGAACGCGCTCGCAAACGGAGCGAAAGGGGACGGCACGACGGACGACACTTTCGCACTGCAGCACCTCATTGATACGGAGCGAATCGTCTATCTTCCCAGTGGGCGATATCGCATCACCGACACGCTTCGCCTAAGCCCTGACACAGTACTCATCGGGCTCGACCCCAGCACAACGCAGTTAGATCTCGCGGACCGTACGCCTGGGTTTGACGGCCCCGGTTCGCCGAAACCCATGTTGCTCGCGCCTGTGGGAGGACACAACATCGTGATGGGCGTTGGGCTGTTTACCGGCGGCGTCAACCCGCGCGCGACGGCGCTTATGTGGCAAGCCGGTCCCGATTCTCTTGTGGATGACGTGCGCTTCCTCGGTGGGCATGGGACGAATCTTCCCGACGGGACGCGCATGAACCCCTACAACAGCACACACTCTGGCGATCCGAATCCCGCCTATCGCTGGGATGCACAATATCCAAGTCTCTGGGTGAACAACAACGGCGGAGGCACGTTCGTGGACATCTGGACCCCCGATACATTTGCTCAAGCTGGCCTTTACGTCTCCGACACAACTACACCCGGCCACGTTTACGAGCTCTCCTCTGAGCACCACGTGCGCAATGAGGTGAAACTGAACCGGGTTGCGAATTGGGAGATCGTCTCGCTGCAAACCGAAGAAGAGCGTGGCGAGGGCGGCTTCTGTCTTCCACTCTCAATTCAGGAATCGCACGATATTACTGTAGCCGAGATGCACGCCTATCGTGTCGTGTCCAGTTTCCAGCCATTCCCCGAGACGATTCACGTTACGGGCTCGCATAACTTGCGCTTTCGCAACCTGCACATCTACTCGGACAGCAAGGCTGTTTTCGACAACTCCGTCGTCGATGAGGACTCGCGCACGCACAACCGAGAGTTGGAGATCTCCATGCTCGACATTCCTCAGCGCGACGCACCTGCGGTTGACACACCGCACGCGATCGAAGCACATCGACTGGCAACGGGCTTCTTCAACGTATCCAGCCCTGCCGTATCGCCCGACGGCCGCCTATACTTCGTCGACACGGTGAAGCAGCATATCTACCGCTATACGCCCTCGACCTCTCGCCTGGAGATTATTCGGGACAGCCCGATGGATCCCGCCAACATCTTCTTCGACAAAGCTGGCGACCTGATGATCGTGTCCTACATCGGCAACGGCACAGTCTATGTAACAAAACCAGACGCCCCGGAGACTGATCTGCAGCTTCTGAAAGCAGAGTCGTCCGCTGCGGGCGCGAATAGCACGGCGGTGCTGCCGGCGGACCACTGGCGTTTCCTTCGTGGTCAACTTTCTGACAATGGACAGGCGAGCCCATGGGTGTACGTCTCGCCGGATCGAAGCGTCTCTCTTCCGGCGGGTGAAGACTTCGTGACGGGCCAGCTTTATTACGGCACGAAGATGGCCGACGTTCTCCGCGCTTTTGCGTTAGTGCTGGCGAGACCGGGCAAGCGGTTCTACGTAACAGATGAAGGCCAGAAGGTGACCTACTCCGCGCGTGTTCGGCCAGATGGCTCCCTGTCTGAGATCAAGGTTTTTACGCATCAGGGCGGGGAAGGAGTTGCCTCCGCACCGGATGGTACCGTTTACGTGGCGGCCGGGCAAATATACGTATATCGATCCGACGGTACACAAATCGGACAGATCGATGTCCCGGAGCGTCCCACATCAATTGCGCTGAGCAATGATCGCCGAACTCTCTATATTCTTGCGCGAACCTCGCTCTACTCGGCACCTGCCATACCGCCTCGCTAGCGACTGCTCAATTGCGGGGTACTGCCTCTATCGACATTTGCGTCATTTACAAAGCCGTTCCGTGTGGTGCCGGGAGGGGGGGTCGAACCCCCACGACCTTGCGATCGGCGGATTTTGAGTCCTTCAAGTATGTCCTTAAGATGCTATATTTCATATAGTTATCAGCTGTAAACGGAAAAGTGTGTAAGGAAATGTGTAAATTTCGACCATTTTCGACATAGACCACTTCGGCCAGAGAGATCATTCCGGCGAATTTGTGCAGTGATTTCGGGGGACGATACTTGATGGTGGCGGGTATCGGAATCGAACCGATATGAGATTGCTCTCGGGGGTTTTTGAGACCCCTGCGTCTGCCAGTTCCGCCAACCCGCCAATATGGTTATTAAACCATACGGAGAGCCGACCTGAGTTTAGAGCGAAACAGATAGAAGCAACCGGCTGCGCTCCACATCCAGGAGATAGCCGATCCAGTTGTGAGCAATCCCGTGCTGACCACATGGCCATCAAGCTTCCAAGAGACGTTGCGAGATTTCGCAGCTTGACGTGGAAGAGAGGTGCGGGGAGAAACCCGCAGGGTGTCTCCCCGCCGCAAAGCATGTAAGCGGGAGCGTCTTCGCTTCCGCCTGTCATGCTTTTCCGATTCGTTCATGGTGTGGTTTTCAGGCCGCCACCTTCGAGAGTTCCTCATCGGTAACTAAAGGTGGCTCCAGAGCAGCAAGAATCACGTTGGCGGTGTGCTGGATGATTTCTAAGCTCTCGGCCAACAGCGAAGCGTTGCCGTGATAAAGATGGATGTAGTCGGCGGATGCGCTGCCTGTAACAAGACCAACGGCCTTGCCAACAACAAACGCAACGGCTTCGGCCTCGGTCTCGCGAACGGTCTTGGTGGTTGCCGTGCGGCGTTCTGCCTTATGCAAGAGCTCGTGCGCCGTCTCATGGACTAGGGTCGAAAACTCCTCCGCCTTTGACTGTCCGGGCAGAAGCGCGATACGTCCGCCGTAGCTCATGCCGAGTGCGGGAGCGATGTTCTCGTTGTAGAAAAGCTGAATCCCTCGCGAACGCACGAACGCAGCCAACCTGTCGAGATTCTCGCCGGGATCGCCGGAGACCTCGTGCAGCTCCGGCAGATCTACGCCGTCGGTCTGGGAAACATCGAAGACGTAGGCATTGCGGAAGCCCACCAACACCCGCTCGTTCTGCTTGGTGATGTCCTTGTTGGCTTCTTCGTCCTTCTTGGGGTGAACGCCGATGATGGGAGCAAGGATGCGGATGCCCTTCTGTCCAGCCTTCACGGAACGGCCAAGATTCTTCCATGTCCAGAAACCAGCAACCCGTGTCGCGGTGGGCATCTGTCGCGCAATCTCCAGCACGTTCCCGAAGCTGTAGTTATGGAAGCGGCTCATAGCGGTGAGATAGTGGGTGAGAGATTCCGAGTGCCCCACCTCCAACTGCTCAATCAAGAGCTTGATGTTGCTTGCGATGAGTTCCTGTTTGGTTTGCGGTTTTTTGCTGTGGATGGCGGCAATGCTCTTGGCGGTCTTCATGGTGTTCGCTCCTTTGCGGTTGCTTTTGCTGTTCATGCCGTGCGCGGCATGTACCTACATGCCGAACGCCTCCTGGCGAAGGCGGGGCGGCAAAGTGCAAGAGGAGGGGAATCCCCACCCGGAGCAAAGCCGAGGGCGAGCGAAGCGAAGGTCTGCACAAGCGAAGCGCGGAAGATTGGGGACGCCTCTTGTCACTGCGCCAGGGCGGAGCCCTCAGAGAGGTCTGGTTTCCTCATTTCGTGCGCGTCAGCGCACAGGAATTTCAGGGTCGCGTTGCGGCAGGACACAGGCCGCAGAGGTGGAAGCGGAGAACGCGCCAGCGGTCGCAGCGCGGAGGAGACCTCCTCCGCGAAACTCATCCAGTCTCAGTGAAGCGTTCGGTTAGAGGCTATGCCCTATGCTGACGCCGTGTTCAATGACGGGCGCAATCTCTGGCTGTGGCGGCTTGATGGATTGCTCCGGCTTTATCGCTGGCGTGTGGGCGCTCTCGTGGGACACGTCATGGCCTAATGCCTCCGGCAGTTTCGCACGGTCGTTGGTGTATACCTGCGCGTCTTCGGCTCCGCGCGAAACGGCGACGTAAGCCATGCGGCTGTTCAGCAGGTCTTTCGCGGCCAGCTCGGTATCGACGTGAATCAATACGCGGTCTGCGGTCTGCCCCTGGCTGGAATGGCTCGTGACTGCATAGCCGTGATCGAGGTGGGGATGCTCGCGAGGATCGAGTTGCACGTCGCGGCCTCCGTCCATATTCAAGCGCATTTGCCCGTTCTGGCCGATGGCTTCAACCGTTCCTAACTCACGGTTTGCAACCTTCAAATCGTTGGCTGGCGCGGTGAACTGGATGCGGTCGCCCACGGCAAAGCTGCGCGGTTCTTCCCGATACACAGAAACGCCCTGTTGTCTGCGAGGATCATAGGTGAGATCGGAGCCATCTGCTCGCACCACGGTTAACAAGTTCTTGTCAGCATCAACGCTCTTGACCCGCGCATATTCGCCGCGCTCCATGCCGGTCTCTTTCGACGCGCGGGAATAGCGAACGACATCGTTGAACTCATACCGCGCGGCCCACGTGCGCTCCGGCCCGGTGAGGTCTTGGCGCGGCACAAGCGCCGCAATGGGATGCTCTTCTTTACTGACTAACCCGCGTTCCCGCATCTCGGCACGAATCGCCAAGTTGATCTCCACGCGAGAACGATTGTCGGGAGAGACAACCAGCGTACCCTCCGGCGACTTCGCATATGCCTTCGTTATCGCACCGATGCGTTCCTCGCGTCCAGCAATCTCATGGACGCGGCCCTGCCGCTCCAAACCCTGCACGGCCTCGCGCACCTCGCCCCGCGCAAGCTGTTCAACGACCTGTTTCAGCTCCGGGTTTTTCTGGCGGACGATCTCTTCGAGCTTCACTGTCTTCATGCCCGCGTCCTGAAGCTGCGCGAACGGACGCCCGGCCTCGACTGCCTCATGCTGCCTTCGATCGCCTACCAGCAACACGCGATCGTTGGGATGAAGACGATTCACAAACTCGTGCATCTGTCTGGTGGACGCAAGCGAGGATTCATCGAGCACATACAGACGGCGCTCTCCGGTGTCTGACTGGTGGCCGCGTGCAAGATGCTTTTGCAGCGTGGATGTTTCCATGCCAGCGTCGGCCAACTTTTGCGCCGCGCGGGACGTGGGCGCGAAGCCTTCGACCTTGTACCCTTGCGCCTCGGCGCCTTCGCGGATGACTGCCAGCGTCGTAGTCTTCCCCGCGCCAGCAACTCCATCCAATCCCACCATCTTTTCGCGGGAGAGAAACACCTGGTCAACGGCCTGTCGCTGGGAGGCATTTAGCTCTGGGTGGCGGTCCTCCGTTGTAACCCGAACCTGCGGAGAAACGAGCATCGGGTCGCTCATCCCGCGCTGATTGCCTTCCTGCATCCGCGTAATGATTTCACGTTCCATGCGAAGCATTGCGGCGGTGGTGTACTGCTGTCCTGCTCCGGCACGATTGACTGTGCGGAACTCGCCCCGCGCGGTCCGCTGCGCGAACTCTCGCCGAACGTGGGCATACGTTGTTTCCCCCATGCCACGGTTGAGCGCCGCTTCCAGAAGTTCGCGCCGGTCCAGCACGGCGGAACGCTCAAAGAGATGATCGCGGGCATACGTAACGGCTTGCTGCGCGGCCACGGTACTCCGATTCAATTCAGGGTCGTAAACGTGATGCTGCCCGCGCTCCCGCGCCTCGGCCACAACACGGTCGGCTTGGTGTCCGTACTGCGCGGCTAGATTCCGATGCTTCTCTAATACCTGTTCCGGCGATAGCAATTCCTTGCTGTCCCGCGTCCGGTGCGCCGCAACCTGCGCGGCTCCCGCACCGTCTATCCCCATTTCGCGGAGATGATCTTTGATTTGCTCGCGGCGTGGGCTGCTGGCCTCCAGGTACTCTTTCGTATACCCCTTGATCTCTGGCTGTCCGTGCTTGCCGCGCTCCAGCTCATAGCCCAATTCTTGCAACCGCATCGACAGCTCGGAGCGGTAAACGCTCGTCGCATAGCGTTGCGAAGCGAATAATTCCTGCGGCTGTAAGGCGCGGGTTTGTCCGTTGTCGCGCTCGGTGACGTTGAAGATAACAGCATGGGTGTGGAGCTGCGGTGCGGCGTAGCCGTCCACAGGCCGCGCGGTATCGTGCTCAAAGGTAGCCGCAGCGAATTTGCCTGTCGTCTCCGGCGCATGGACGTTGCCGATGCGGGCCTGCGTGTACTTCTCCAACTCGGCGAGCGCCACGCGGACGCTTTCCCGATGTGCCTCTCTCACGCGCTCATCACCACCCACAAGGGCTGTGAGAGAAACACTCTTCGGCGTGGAAAAGGTAGCGTCCCAACCGGCACGATGCTCTACGCTCGTTACTTCCTTGCCGAATTTGCCCTCATAGGTTTTTGAAACCTGATGACGAACGAGCTGCGCTTCCGTGTGCGGATGCTGGCCTTCGGTCAGACGCGCAAAGTGCTCATTGCCTACCGGTCCATCTAAGCCCCACTGCTCGGCCAGCTTGCCTTGCCACTCGCTATGTCCCTGCTGGTCACGGCTCCAATAGTTCTGCCGCTCCGACGCAAACTCCCGCTCATGGTACGTCCGTACCTGGGAAGCTGACAGCGGCTTGGAGATCGTCAGCACACGAGTATTTTAATTCACAACCATATCGAGGGCGAGTTTAGGATTGACGAAGTTAAGCTGCGCGAGTCGATCAAATGCGTGCCAAGGACAGTCAATAGAATCAACAGACGATTCATTAATCGTGCCGAATGATGATTTCACCATTTTCCGATAGCGCAAAACGAAGGCGGTGTCTCACTTCTAGCTTGGCGTTCTTCTCATCCTGCCATGTCTTGAGGCGCCTTATGAGATTTTCCTTGAACAATTTGTATGCATCTTTGATAGCTTCGTCGGTGAATTTAAGTGCGACATAGGTGATGGTACAGGTCATCACTGTCATGGTTACGGAGGCGTGAATGGTTCCAAGCGGAACGGAGTCCCGGGTCCTCCATCTGGTCTCAACGTCACCAATTTCGGCCATCGACCACAAAAGTTCCTCCAGCTCGGTGGCGTCATCTCCATCAATCCCATAGACTTTGAGTTTCAGGTTCACGTACTTGATTGTAGCTACCCGAATGATCGCAGGCACCAAATGGCTAACGCATGCTCCTGCATATGTCACTTTGGGTCCTGGCAAACGCACTTGTCGTCATTCAATCCCCTTGGACTCATCCCATACAAACGCCTCTTTCGATTTGTCGGTGGCCTTGTGAGCGGATGCATCGAAATGTGGAAGCGTAGTCTGGAGCGCCGCCGATGGTTTGGGTTGCTCCATGCGGACTACCGGCGTCGGTGATGGCTTGGGAGCTATTTCCGGCAACTTGCGCTCGATGAACTCCGGCTGTCTGCCGTGCTTCCTTGCGAACTGAAAGTGAACGGGCACAACGCGGTTCTCTTGCTTGATAAAGCCGTGCAACGGTTCGAGGCCGGAGATTTCCGAAGCCATGACAAGCGGCTTAGTCGCAATCTCCATCGCATACGATTTCCTGCTGCCTAACAGCCTCATGCTGCGCGATTCCTTCAACCGCTCCACTTCAATTTCCCCGATGGCATCGGAAATCCACTTCGCCGCGCGGGGCTCCGTTGTCTTGAAAAACAGCTTGGTTGCGGGCTGTGAAAGCATAGCTTCGGCGTCTTGGCCGTAGCGTTTTTCAAGCTGACTGCGCCCCTGAAAGCCCACTACAACAGGATTGCCGTACTTTCGATTTTCCGTGACGGCGGTGTGGAGCTGCGGCAGTTTGTTGAGGCTCGCCAGTTCGTCCAGCACAAACCATACTGGCTTCGCCGTGTGGTCTTCGCAGTAGCTCATCATGCGGAGGATGAATAAATCGAGCCATACGGAATGAAGCGGCAAAATCTTCGCGCGATAGGCGGGAGTGGAAGTCAGAAACACCCAACGCTTACGCGCGGTGTACCACTCCGCTGTCGCAAAGGTCGGCCTGGTATGCTCCCACTCCGGCAGCAACTCCAGACTATCGGCCACCATGTTTAAGCTTGCCAGTACACCCGCCCGCTGTGCCGGTGCTCCTGAATCGAGCAAGGCGGCCAGCGGCGTTCCTTTCACTGTCGCCTCGATCCGCGAGGCGTCGGACATCATCCTCAGAATATCCCTCGGCTGGGGCTGCCGCTTGAGCAGGCGGGCCAGTATCCGGCGCGGCCCATCGGTGAAAAACTCCTTCTCGTACTCCTTCTCCGGCAGGAACGCGCCGGCGATAGTCGCTGCCGTCTCGTCGCGGTCAATTTCCTTGCCAAGACTCCAATACGGACAACGCTGGTCCAGCGGATTGAGGATCAAATCGCCACGCGCGGGCGAGTAGAACTCGCTCACAAAATCCATCGCTGGGTCGTACACAATGGCGCTCTCTTCGCGTTCTCGCACTTGGCGAAGTAGCTGCCGGATGGCGTTGGATTTCCCGCTCCCTGTGTCGCCCATCATCAAAATGTGGCTGGCTTCAAGGCGCTTCGGAATACAGTAGCTTGGCCCGAATGGCAACCACCGCAAAAGCGCGTTCTCGAAGCGCAAATGGAAACGGATGCCGTCCGTCTTTGCACCGCGCCACCGCAAGGCCGAGGCCCGTTCCGGCCCTTTGGTGCGTCGGCCATGCCGCTGCTCATACTTCCAACTGGTACGAAGTTTACGGCCAAAGAAGAGCCACAGGGCATACAAAAACAACACTGCCGCAGTCAGGTAGAGGATGGGTCGAAGGAAGATCAGCCATGCGCTATCGTTGTCATAAATCGTGGACGCCAGATACGCTCGCAACTCCTTCGCACGAACCTTCTGCGGCGGCGTAATGGTGACACCGCGCCAGCCTTCGGCAAGGGCTTTTGGACTCAGTGCGAGAGTCTGACTGGCACTCGACCCTTTCACCACATCCTCGAGTAATAGTGGCTCTGGCGTTCTGCCCGGAGCCGTCTTTTCGGCGTAGCGAACGGTAGTCAGGGCACCGGGATAGCTGCTCAGTGTGGAACTGGCAGCGTAGGTTCCGAGGTAGAAATTCTGGACTGGATTCATCGTCCAACCGAGCCACAGCGTGGCCGGTCCGATCACCAGAAATGGCCCCAGAACGAAGAGGAAAATCAGCCACAGGAGCCACCTGCCCCGGCTGGGAAAATGCATTGGGCGGCTCACTGCTTGCCCCCGTCCGGTCCCTCCTGGGACAGAAATTCTGAGAGCAATTTGCGGGCGTCGGACAGCTTCCGCGCGTTCGCTTGGTCACGGATTTTGAGCACGGAATCCGGCAGCAGATACTTGCCTTCGGCGTTCGCCTGGGCCGTCGCGTGAAAGAGATTCAGGAGCATGTATCGCAGTGCCGAGACCTCGGCCAGCAACAATTCTGTGGGGTCTGCTGGACGTTCCCGCACAGCTTTCAGGGCCAGCTCGCGCAGCCATTCGGCTACGGTTTTCCCTGCGCCTTCAGCTGCGGTTTCTACCTCTGCCAGTTCTTCCGGCGTTACCCTGGTTGCAATGGTTTTAGCCCGCAAAACCGCACGCGCTTCGTCCTTCGGAGAAGCTGGAGATTGCAACGGAGCCGGGATGCGGGGAGTGCTCATGGGAAACCCGCCTCGAAACCAGCTTGCACCCTGCAATTTTGGCCGTCAAGCGCCGGAATGCCGGAAGCCCTTGTCTGTCAGTCTGTTTACGCGGCGGGCGCTATGGAGTGTTTTGCGCGTTTACGCGCGTAAACGCACTAACATGGTGCCGGATTATGCAGATTGTCAAAGCGCTGATTCGAAGTGCGTTCACGTCGGCTAACCAAGATTGCAGACCGGTTTACCGGCAGCATCCCATTTGGGGGTGACGTGTCATGCCTACTTCCGATGCCGAAGGCAGCGCGCCCTTTAGAGACTCGGCACAGCTCCTGGATGAAGGCCCAGACGCAGCAAGGCCGCCTCCGAAGAGACGGTCTTGCTGGCTGGCTCGGGTTCATTTGGTCTTCGCGTACCAGATACGATGTTGTAGTGGATCATGAGTCCGAACTTCGCCACCTTCACAACAGTCGGATAGCCAGCATGATCGAGCATGACCCGCGCCGGGTCTCCTCCTAGTAAGGTCCAGAAGCCCGTCTTCTCAGACTTGGCTTTGGTCGGCCCACCCTCTACGAAGTCGTCCTTTCCTTCTTTCCTGGCTCGTACAGCCGCCCAAGAGGAGGCGGTCAACGTCAGCATTGGCAGTTGGAATTGAGGTCTCATCATCCATGGCAGTTCAACCGAATTGGTATGTCTTGCCGCAATCCAGCGTAGGACTCTTAGCCGCCATTGATCGAAAGATCTTTGGTCGAGATGTAAATTCCCGCATATTTAATCGCTTGGAAATCGAGGTTCGGACGCTCCCGATAAGTCACTTCCAGATGTGTAGGATCAATCCAGTTCATTTTTAGATCGATAAGGCTCGTCTGAGCGTTCTGGTTTTGAGAGAAGGATAAAATCAGAACTGGAGCGCGCGATCCATTAGAAGGCTGCAGATATACAGCAGTGATCGCGCCAGCTGTCCCAAACCTGCTTCGTTGATCGGTTTTCGCCTTTGCAAGCCACTCCCCATCAGGGGATTTGACCTCTGCACTCCATATCGTTTCAGCACCCTGATGACAGCTGATTGCGAGGAACAGGCATCCCCATACAAGCACGATGAGAGCGCGGCGCAATTTGGTCGTTATTTGTGGCATACTGTTCCGTTCTTTTGAGCGTTATAGCCGTTCTGAATATTCGTTACATTTTGAGGCGAATCGGGGACATCGTAGTACCGAAGAAGTCTCCGAACAAAGCCGAAGCCCCGACGGCGGAGTCTGCGATTCGGGCAGATGGCGAACCGAGACCGCTCCTGGTTCGCGAAGCGGGCCGGCCAAACGATTGTTTCAGCAGGTCTAATGGAAGTGAACCGGTGCAGAAAGCGTAGCGCCTCACCGTTCGTAGCCCCACTCGTTTACCAGATGGCTGCGGGTCTCCAGCAGCGGATAGGTCTTCGGCAGCGGAACGCGCCTTAGCCGCATCTCCGGATAGGCCGTACCCTGCGCCGGCGTTAGCACCAGGTGCGTCGCGTCTGGCTCCAAAATCGTGTACGGCAGAAAGAGACGCGTCGGCGACATCATCTCCAGCCTTTGATGCGCATAATCCGTCCGCCCCCCGGTCCATAACGTGCCATCTGCAGCCCGCATCGTAATTCGTCCCGAGGGTTCGAGAAAGACATCTGTCAGCGGTTGCCCATCACCGGTCAGGTAGGGCGTCGGTACGCCGTCTTTCGCCGAGACCTCCAGCTGCCACTGACCCGCCAGCCGGTTCGGATGGCGGATGTTTTTCTCCATCTCCACATAGAGCGTGTGTTTCTGCAGCGGCAACACCAGACAAAACATGACTGCAAAAGCACCCTCGATGGCGGTGATCGTCCAACGGGCATATCTTCCGCGCACTGATGGAACCCAGCACTGTGTTGGGGCAGCGGCACGGTTCTTCCAGAAGAACTGCCACAGTGGACGCACGTCCGGCGCAGCCAGCACAAGGGTCATCAGCAGCAGGTTTGCCGAATAAAGTTTCACCGGAATATCGAAGAACGCATCGAAGAGGACAATGTTGGCCAAGATCACGCCCGAGAGCAGCGTTCCTGCCAGCGCTGTGCGCCGAGAGAGCAGCAGGCCGCCCGCAACGAACTCGGTTACTCCGCACAGAATCTCGTACGTCGGCTTCAGCCCCAACGTCGTCCATAACAGAGTCATTGGCGATGTATTGCCTACCGTCTCGTTCAGCACTGGCAACAGCGGCGGCCCAATCTGGATTGGGAATATCTTCATGTCCGCATAGACCAGCATGCCTACGGCCAGCGTCAGCCGTAGCGTGAAACGCAGCCATGCAAACAGCGTTCGATATTCCATGCGCCGCCGGTCGAGTATGCTCCACACAGCTGTCGCGATCACGGCCAGCACGATCATCAGGAGGGCGGCAATCCAGTCCAATGCACGATCACCGAAGCCACTTCCGTGCAGGTGTGCGCCCGCGCCGTGCAGATGGAACAGTGGCCCCAGCCACTGCGCGAGGTGGTTGAACGGTCCTGCTGCCAGCCCTTCCGCACGCAATCCGACGAACGGCAACACCTCCCACACAGTCGAATTGCCGCAGCATGCAACGTAGAGCAGTAGATAGCAAAATACAAAGCGGAAGGCGACACGCGTCGGCAGTAACCAGCGAATGGGCTTCTCGCGCTGTGCATGGCTCTGCTCTTTCATCAAGTGCACCTCGTCCCCGCATGATTGCCCTTGGAGCGTTTTCAACCTCCGCGCCTCAGGTCCCGACGATGTTCTTCGAGACCACCAGCGTTGATTGTGTCGTCTGCGGGGAGTCAGGTCAACGTCACGCATGATCGCTCAGCGCTGCCATCGGCGCGTTGAACCGGCTTTTTCCTGCACGCCACTGTCCGATGGCTCGACGCACTCCGCAGATAAATTTGCTTATTCGAGGTCCTATCCCCGCGCAACGTCGGCCCCGCCACCATCTGCCCGAACGTCATCGGCCCTGCCCGAAATATCCCCCTAACGGATTCGGATTCTCCCGCTGCAGTCGTGGGCTGAAGTGTGAGGTCGAGGTCAATTTCAGAGTCCGGCTGCCACACCTGAGCGTTCGAGCACATGGCTGTTGCTCAGCGGCATTGGGTTTGCAGGGCTGGTTTACCGTAAAGGGCTTATCTTGTCACCGACTGTATGATTATTTTGTCGCAAAGAAAACGCCCCGGCCATCCAACGATGGGAGGGGCGTTCTGTTTTCGGATTGGATTACGCGAATCGCTTGCGCAGAACTCCAGCGAAGCCGAGGATTCCAGTTGCCAGCAGCGCGATGCTGGAAGGCTCGGGCGTAGGAGATGCGGCTGCCGAGATGGTGCCGGAAAGTATGCTGTAGTACTCAATACCATCTATCAATCCGGACACGGTACCGCTCTCGATTGAACCGCCCTGAAATCCAACCAGTGTGTCTGAATTCGTAGTTGTGAATCTCAATGTGAGTAAATCGACATCGCCGTTGTTCTCGGCGGCGACAACATAGTCAGAGCCGCCGGGGTACTCTTCATGCAGCGTTGTAAATGCGGATAGACCGAAAAAGCTTATATCTAGTCCATCAATTGTGCCTGCGCTAGTGTCGACAGTCATCGTGCCAGAGAAAGCGCAGGTGGAACCGCAACTCTGACCGTTCGCTGCATAGGACTCACCGGAGACGTTGAAGACGGTGTCGGCTTTGGCTGTTGAAGATGCCAAAGCGAAGAGTGCGGCGCAGCCCAATATCGAGATCAGGTTCCTCATAAAGCCTCCTCGTACTCGACATAGTCGCGAGGCTTCGAGAGGCGCCCTTTGGTCCCGATTGCGCAGCCCTGTCAAGTCGTAGGGGAAGCATAACCGCACGTGCCTGTGGATAGCGATGTGATTCTTTAGTGAAAATAGTCACCTTCGCGGCAAATTCGGAAAATGATTTCCGCGAAGCTTGGCCTTTTCACTTTCGCCTCATCCTCGCCTATTGTCTAGCGCATGGGGCGCTCGCATGCGACCGGGATATCGACAACGAACGTCCGGAGGTGTGCTGGTGATGAGTGCATATCTCAATCTCGCGATACGCACAGCCAGAAGGAAGGCGAAGACTGATCCGCTGCAAACCAACCGCGCGAGTGGGAAGAGGAGGTTGGAATTATTGGCCTACTCACTACCAGTGTCTATCGCCGATAACATTCCGCCGGTGGTATTTGAGATCGAATACACATATCTGCCCTCTGCCTCCAGGAAGATCGGATAAGAAGTTCCGGGGAGAGCGATATATCCGTTCACAGTGGGAGAGGCCGGTTTGGACACATCGACCACTGCTACCGATGAATTTGTATAGCAGGCCACATACGCTGTGGTTCCTTCCACGATAACGTCTTGCGGCTTGCATGTTCCGGTCAACGAAACCGTGCCCACCTGAGAAGGCGGTAACGGATTGGATATGTTGTAAATGTTCAATAAGTTCGCATCGTAGATCGTTTGATACCAGTAATTTCCTTCGACATCCAGGCCCTGCGGACTGTGCGCGACGGGCAAGCTGCTCAACAAAGACGGTGATGCGGGATTGGAGATGTCAAATACAAGTATCTCGGATTGTCCTTCGCTCTGCCCTGCCACATAGGCATAGTTTCCGACTACCTTAATGTCGGCGACATTCACACCGGCGGTTCCGGTCGTAGTCGATCCTACAACGGTCGGCGATGCAGGATTGGAGATGTCAACGACGTCCAGAGTGCTCAGGGAATTCAAGCCTACATACGAGATGACATAGGCATAATTCCCTGATACCCAAAGGCCAAATCCATACAGCGGAATTTGAACGCTTCCTACAAACGCAGGAGCTTTCGCATTCGAGACATCGTAGATCTGCAACAAATTTGTGCTCGCCGTTCCTGTAGAGGACACAAGATAGACGTATTTGCCCTGCACTCTTATCCCGGACTGCCCGTCAGCTATAAATCCAGTGATTGGCGTCGTGCTGACGACGGTCATGCTTGCCGGGTTCGTGATGTCCACCACATAGAATTGCGCCACTGACGATCCTGAGCCTTGATTGCCGTTGTCTCCAAGAACGTAAGCGTAATTTCCCTGTATGTCGAACGCATCAAGTTCGTAAGAAGTGTTAGGCACGATGTTCCCCACGACAGTGGGATTCTGAGCTTTTGCGTAAACCTGGAAACTGACTGGAGGCGAAGCTCCGCCGCCGGGCGCGGGATTGGAAACTACGACCGGATAGTTGCCGAGCGCAGATAGATCGGACGCGTTTAGAGGAATGGTCAGTTGACTGGCGCTGACGTACGTTGCGGCGTGGGCTGCGCCGTTGTAAGTAACAGTTGAAGCAGGGCGGAAATTACTACCATGGATAGTAAGCGTCTGCGCCGCGCTCCCTACCGGCAGCGAAGCGGGAGAGAGGCTCGATATGCTGGGCACGGGATTGAAAAGTACGACGCATCCGGCAAGGACCAGCGCTCCTCCTAACAATCCAACTTTGCAAGCCGTGAAGAAAGCGCCCCAAATCGAAACCCTCATGGTATGCCCCCTGAAATCCCTGTCCAGCAGCGACAACATATCTGTCGTGTGGAATTGAACCCGGTCCACACGGCTATGATAGGAAACCCGCGCCCCTGCTTGCAAGGCAGGGACGCGGGAAGCAACGACCAAAGAGATTTATTATGGCAACGGTCTGGCATCTACCATCCCCACAATCCGGTAGAAGCAGCCTGAGCTAGAAGCACGAGCTGTTTCCACCACCTAACGAGCGAATCACATTGTTATTCTGATCGGTGATGAAGAGGTAACATGCAGAGTTCACCGCGATGCCCGCGGGCTCGTTGAGTTCCGCGCTTGGAGCGGCCCCGCCGTCTCCGGAGTAACCGGCAGTACCGTTTCCAGCAATCGTCGAGATGACGCCGGTCGATGCGTTGACCATTCGGACGCGACTGTTGCCAGCATCGGCAATATAGATATTGGCTGCACGATCAACTGCCACGCCGTCTGGGTACGCTAACTCCGCGCTTGTAGCGGCTCCTCCGTCTCCGGAGAAACCGACCGTGCCATTCCCGGCAACGGTCGAGATGACGCCGGTCGATGCGGTGACCTTTCGAATGACGTCGTTGTAATAGTCGGCAATATAGATATTGCCGGAACTATCAACCGCAACGCCTTGTGGATAGTTTATCTCCGCGCTTGTGGCAAGGCCGCCATCTCCTGAGTAGCCGGGAGTCCCGTTTCCTGCAACAGTCGAGATGACGCCGGTCGATGCATTGACCATGCGGATGCAATCGTTGAACAGATCGGCGATATAGATATTGCCCCCACTGTCAAGCGCTAGGCCGTCTGGCGTGTTGAACTCCGCGCTTGTAGCCGCCCCTCCGTCGCCTGAGTAGCCTTGAGTGCCGTTTCCAGCAACGGTCGAGATGACACCGGTCGATGCATTCACCACACGGATGCGATTGTTGTTCGAATCCGCAATATAAAGATTGCCGGAACTATCCAACACCACGGCGGAGGGCCAGTTCAACTCTGCGCTTGTAGCGGCTCCTCCGTCTCCTGAGTAGCCTTGAGTGCCGTTTCCGGCTACGGTGGAAATGACACCGGTCGATGCGTTCACCATGCGGACGCGATTGTTATACATATCCGCGATATAGAGATTGCCGAAACCATCAACCGCCACGTCGTTTTCACCATTGAACTCGGCGCTTGTAGCGGCTCCTCCGTCTCCTGAGTAGCCCGCAGCTCCATTTCCAGCAACGGTATTGATGGTCCATCCTTGAGCCGGCGGTGTGCCCGCTATGGCATTAATGAAGTTCTGCCCGTACGGGCTCCCCCATCCGATTACGAGATTGTATCCACTGACATTGGGCCAGTAGACCGATTGGCCACAACAATCGTTATTGCCGCCAGGGGTGATATACCTGAAATAAGTTGAGTAGCTGGCGCTTTCACCCATCGCATAGACCGAGGGGTTGATAAAGCCCACGGTTGGACTACTTGCGGCGACTGCCTGCTGGTTTACCAGCGCAGTAAATCCTGCCCATCGCGGCGCCGCGAAGCTCGTACCGCCTACTCCGTAATGAGACCCGCCATTGAAGTAGACAAAGTTGTCGGTATTGGCCTCCATAGACACATCGGGTCCATTACGCAAGAGCAGGGATCCCTGGTTGGATGAGGTGATTGCTCCAGCCTGATAGCTTGGGATAGGAAGCCCATCGGTACTGACGCCGCCGCCGCCGCCGGCACTGTTAGCAGCATCCTCCCATATGGCTTCCGATGACCATGAGCCCCCGGCGCTGCTAGTTGTCAGATCTGTGCCACCCACAGCTGTTACATAGCCATCCTCCTCGGGATAGATGTAGTAGCCGCCAGGCCATGCGCCACCATCACCGGAACATTCAAAGAAGCTCTGCCCCTGGGCGGCGAACTCCTCGAAAAAAGGCTCATCTGTTGTCGGGTCGGCAGGCTCCCAAAACCACGAGCTACTCATTTGTTTCACAGTTGAGGCATCCAGAGCCATTTGATTGAATATCAGAACGTCTCCATCACCTCCATACGCGGGTTCTGTAGACAGTGGTGCAATGTATACGCGCACTTGGCTCAAACCTGGGGCCATACCAATAGCTTGCACTATGTCTAATACTTGCTCGGCGTCATTGCCATCCGAGCCCGCACTTGCACTGTCTAGCAGCACATTGTTGATAGGGACGCTATAGGATTGTCCGACGGTACTGAAGGTACTGTTCACATCGCTAAGACTGTAACCGTCGAACTCCAGAAGTCCAACAGATTGTCCGCTGCCCGTAAGAGCGGACCCACCATAGTAAGCAGCTCGCATATCGCTAGCGAGGAATGATCCGTACGGTCCCGAACCGGTAGTACCAGACAATGTTCCATTTACCATATGACCGGAAGGCTTTCCATCATGGGAATACTTCACCGCTGAGTGCGGAATCGAGTAGTTGTCGAGACCCGCGATGTGTCGTACCGGTACCTTCAAATTAAGAGTTGGCTCACTATCCGGTGAGAAAAATGAGCGATTCTCTGTGGGATGCTGATAAAAGTTCATCCTGATATGAAAGGCTCGTTCAATTTGAGCCACGGAGCCGCTGATAGGCACAATCAAGCGGTTGGCAGGCGAACCGGTTACAGTGAAACCGCTGGCCTGCGCGAAATTTACTACATTCTGATAATCCTCCATCGTGGGACCGAACTGATCCGTAAACTGCGCCACGGTTAGATATTTGCGGTAGTTGGGGCTGGATGGGTCATGGAGTTGACCCAACAGGCTATTAAGCTGTGCCTCGTTGCGCAACGCCAAGATGATGGAGAGATGCATTTGCTGAGTAGGTGGGAGCGGGCCGACCAATTTGGCTCGCCCGCTGGAAACTACGGGTCGAACGTGATTGTGCAGTACCTGGACGGCTTGCTGGGCCAGACCAGGAATGGCAAAAAGCATGAATGCGATCGTGCAGGCGTATGAAGCCAACACAAAGAATGAACGGGGACTTCTTCTTGATTTCATTTTCTTCTCCTCCATTCCGATTCTTCAGGCGAGTCCGACAGCGCGTGGAATGCGCGGACAGAGTCTGCCTTTGATTTGCAAGTCAGATTGGGAGTCAGAAAATTACAGACGGAGAAAGTCTCGGTGTCCGGTAAAAATCTCTCCGAGGACAAGCCCTGCTAAAGGGATGGCAAGGGGCATCGATGACTGTGCGGCTATATAAACATCAGTTCACGATGTGTTGTCAAGATAAATTTGGGATTAGTGCGGTGAGTAACATATGTTGCATGTCGATCATTGAGGCAAGCGTTCCTTCGCCAACTGAGTGATGTGACCACCACCCGAACCTTGTTCTTTGCAGACTGGCGCATCGCGATTACATTGCGCGGGTTGGGGTACAGACGCGCGTCTGGGCCGGGGCATAGATGCGATCCTGAAATGGCTGCCGGAATACTGAATGCTGAAGTGGGGCTCGGGTAGCCTCATGTGAAAAATGCAGCACTCTTACTACGATTCCGCGTTCGCGGGAAGAACGCTGCATACGTTCGTATGCAGCACGCAGTCAAGCACCGAACTGAGCGGAGCCGAGGCGGCCGGAGTCTGGCACAGGGCAACACGCCAGGATGATTCCATCCTGGCTGCTTACAACCGCCTGGAAGGCCCAGCGATACGATCTACGCTTCCTTAGCCAAAGGCGCAGCCTCTACTCTGTTCGGACCTTTCTTGGAAACCGTCTTTTTCTTCGGACGTGGACGCATGATGTTGATAGCTGCGGCGTCGAGCTGCGTTTTCAAATGCGCCGCATAGTATTTCTCTATCATCTCCACGCTTGTTCGGCAGTTCTTGGCAATCTGATAGATGTCGGCACCTTCAAGCAAGCGCAGACAAATGTAGGTGTGGCGAAGGCTATACGCGGTCCGCGGTCTCCCGTCGCGGTCCGTGCGAAGCTTCTCTTCCTCAAGAATCGCGTTGAATAAATCGCGCGGCCACTTCGGAAACAGAAGATCGGTAGGGCCGGGCTCGTGCCACTCGCCATTTGCCATTGATGCGATACGGCTGCCCGCTCTTCCCGGCCCGCCATCTGGACGCGAACGCACCTTCAGTCGCCTGAATGGGAGCACGGCACCCGATGTGCTCTTGCAATAGCCGACGCCGCGCTTTCCCCGCACTTCGATCTCAAGGATCGTTTGCCCACTCCCCTCATCCTCGATCACCGTGACATCGCGGAACTGAAGACGCATCGCCTCGTCAGGGCGGAGTCCCGTGTTGGCGGAGAACAGAACATAATCGTGGAGCTGTTCGGCCTCCCAACGAAAACGGGGCTGCTTCGGATCATGCGCGCGTTTTCGCGTCGCCTCATAAAGCTGTTTGTACTCTTCCGGCGAGAACCACGCTCGATGAGAAATCTTGGCCGACGCCCGATAGGGCGCGGACATGTCCGGCAGATGGTCGATCCATCCGTGTCGCAGAGCTGTTTTGAAAATCTGGCGCAGCGTCACGATCTCCTGGTGCATCGTGCTATGCGCTGGTGGCTTGCCACGCCTCGATTTAGCTTCTTCTAGTCGATGGATGCGATATTCATTAATCTTGCCCGCTGTGATTTCGGGGAGAACCATACTTCCGAAGAACGGAACCAGATGAACATTGGCACGCGCATGTTGCCCAGATGCGTATTTCGAACTGCGCTGCCCCTGAGTCATGATGTCGAACTCGCGCAGGTATAGCTTCGCTGCATCCCGAAATGACCTGCCGGTCTTCAACTCACCGTCGCGGAGCTTGCCGCGCAACTGCAAGTACCAGTCCTCCGCAAACTCTTTCGCTTTCGAGAGACTGTCTTCTTTGGTCGTTGTGCGCCGGTTCTTTCCGGCTAGATACGTCGCGCATTGCCAGCTTGAGCTATTCGGACGTTTGTAGACGTGGACCTTGCCACCGAGGATCGTGTGATGTTCGGGCACGCGAAAGCACCTCCTGACATCTCCAACATACACCAAAATGTGAAAGGGTTGTGTAACGGGACGCCTTGAAGCTTTAGCTGTATAAGTACTTTCTTATTAGATACTTGTTCCCCACTCAAAAGATGTCTTGGAGGATTTTGAGTCCGCTGCGTCTGCCAGTTCCGCCATCCCGGCGCACCTCTTCGAGTGTACCGCAGTCGGTTGCAGCTACTGAGGTTTCGCAGTGCGCGAGGCGGCAAGCTCTTCGGCACAGGCTACGGCGTGGCGCGCGGCGAGTTTGAGGTTGTCTGCGGCCATCCAGAGCCAGAAGCCGCGTGCGTCGTGCGCAACGGCAGCCTCTTCGGTGAGCGCCACCGCGATGCCCTGCTCCTCGATGATGCTTTGATTGGTGGGCGCCTCCTCGTGAGGGTTCGTGAGGTGAACCGGGCCGCCGTGAAGTGCGTGGCGAACTGCAGCAGCGTGTGTCTTGGTGGGTAACTGCGCGTAAACCGACATCGTGTAGGCGTGAAACACAGGTGCCTGGATCAGTTGGAATGAGATCGAGGAGGCGAGTGCGTCGCCAATGATTGCGTTCAGGTGGCGGCGAATCGTCGAGGAGATCTGGGTCATGTCGAGCTTCGCGGATCCGCCGACGGAGACGCGGAGGTTGAACGCGACCTGTGCGTCGTAAACCTCCTGCGGCAGCGAGTGGAAGCCGAGCAGGTTGATGGTTTGCTGATGCAACTCATCCAGTCCGCGGCTTCCCTGTTGTGACGCAGGTTCAAGGACCGTCGCGGTTAGGTGCACGTCATTGAATGCTCCCGATAGACGAGAGGCAACGATGCCGAGCATCACGGCTGCGGGATGCGCTGGAATGATGACACCTGCGTTGCTGTTCGCGGTGCTTGCTGTTTGGATCCAGGGAGAGCGTACGATGACTCCCGGTTCGTCCTGCAGCGTAGAGGTGAGATCGATGACGGTCGCGTGGGCCGATCGGGCTTCACGCCAATGTGCGCGCGTGATCTGCGGATCGGCGGCAAAGAAAGCGATGTCGCGGCCTTCGAAGATGTCGGGAGTGAGAGGCTGAACGACGAGCGCTTCGTCGCCACCCGCGACGAGCTGGCCGGTCGATTCGGGAGTGTCGGCGAGGCGCAGATCCCATTCGGGGTGAGAGCTGTTGAGCTCCTCGATGAGCTCCTTGCCGAGCAGCGTCGAGGCGCCGACGATCACGGCGCGAAGACTGGTTGCCATCGCCGCTCTCCTTTCGCTTGTTGAATATTACGCAGGTGTGTCGTTAGACGCTAAGCGGCCCTGGCGGAGCTGCGACTCCAGGAGTAGGCCAACCGCGCCACAACGCCGGAGACGAGATAGATCATCGCCAGGACGATAAGCGCGTACTGGTGCCACTCGAAGATCACTGCCAGCAGAACGAGCAGCAGAACGAGCAGGCGTCCCGGCCGGCGTGAGCTGAAATCAATCTCCTTGCCGCTCCAGAAGCGCCAGCTGCTGACCATAAGAAAGCCGGTGAAGGCGACAAGCGCGATCCAGAGAGCGGAGAGCCAGACGTCGTGCACGGGTGAGCCGGCCTCAAAATGGATGACTGCGCAGAGGACGCCGGCGCCTGCCGGGATGGGCATTCCGACGAAGTATTTGCGGCCCGGACGGCCCGGATTCCGCGGCTTGGGATCGATGCTGATGTTGAAGCGCGCGAGGCGGCACGCTCCGCAGATAAGGAACAGGAAGCACACGACAGCACCGAAGTGCTCGACACGATTTTCGATGATGGGATAGCCCGAGGGGACCACCTGGCGCACGCCCCAGAGATAGGCGAGCAGGCTGGGCGCGACCCCGAAGGTGATGACGTCGGCAAGTGAGTCGAGCTCGCGGCCGAAGGCGCTGGAGGTGTTGGTGAGGCGTGCGATGCGGCCGTCGAGACCGTCGAAAACTCCGGCGAGCACGATGGCGATCGCTGCATGATCGAAGCAGGCTGCCGTGTTGGTGTGAATTCCGCGGATGCTCTGCAGAATCGCATAGTAGCCCATCGCGATGTTGCCGGCCGTGAAGAGCGACGGCAGAACGTACATGCCATGTCGTATTGGGTGGAGCTTCGCGGGCTCGGCGCTCATCCACGTCCGTCCGTCTGCCCTGCGATGGGAACGATGCCGAGAACAGAAGTTCCGCCCTTCACTCGATCGCCCGCCTTGACGCGCAGCTCGACACTTGCGGGCAGAAGCACGTCACAACGCGAGCCGAACTTGATCATGCCCATGCGCTGGCCGCGTTCGACGCGTTGCCCCGCCTGCAGGTTGCAGACGATTCGGCGAGCAAGCAGGCCGGCGATTTGCTTGAAGCTGATGCTGTAGTGCTCGTTCTCGATGGTGATGAGGGTCTGCTCATTGTGCACGGCGGACTCCGGCTTCAGCGCGTTGAGGAAGTGGCCTTCGCGGTACTCGACGAGACTGACGACACCTTCAGAGGGCACGCGGTTCACATGGACATCGAAGACATTGAGGAAGATGGTCACGCGAACGCGGCTGCCGGAGGTGGTTTCAATCCAGTCGGCCTCTTCAACCTTGCCGTCTGCGGGCGACACAATGATGCCTGCGCCCTGTGGGATGGTGCGCGGTGGATCGCGAAAGAACCAGAGGAAGAAAGCCGCAAGCAGAAGCGGAATTAACGTCAACGCAAAGATGTGCGTCGAGAACCAGACGATGATTGCGACGACGATCAGCGCCAGCCCGTAGAAAAGCCCATCACGCACCATAGCCACACGATTATACCCGCCATGGCTGGGCCATCTGAGCACCCAACAGGAGCATTGCCTAGAGGACCATTGTCATCACGAGTGCATCCTCTTCAGGATCTCGATAGTAACCGCGGCGTACGGCGTTCTTTTGAAAGCCTAGCGATTCATACAGAGCGCGCGCGGGGAGGTTTGAGAGGCGCACCTCGAGCGAAGCTTCCATTGCATGGCGCGCGCGTGCCCAGTTGAGGAGGTCGGCGCAGAGCTGGCGGGCTATGCCCCGCCGCCGCCAATCGACACTCACGGCAAGGCTCTCGATCTCTGCTGTATCTGTTGCAAGACCCACTACACCAAAGCCGACGCACTCGTTTGCGGACTCGGCGATGAGGACCAGGCGTTGCGCTCCCGTGCCGGCAGATTCAAGAATCTTCTGCCAGGTTGACGACGACCATCGCGGTGCGCCGGGAGAGCTTTCGCCGAGCGCGAGAACCCGCTGCAGATCGATTGAATCCGCAGGGCGAAGGACGATGCCGGGCTGCGCCATTAGTCCTGCTTCGCCTTGGCTGTCGGGGAGTGTCGCGGGCGAGTGTAGATTTCACTCTCAGGCAAGACGTAGTTTGCATCGGCAAGAACGACGTTCGTTCCGCCCGCGGCAAGGCAGCGCTCCACTGGATGCAGAAGATCGATGGGACGAAGCTCGCGGATGACGGGTGCCAGGCGAGCGAGCAGTTCCGCGGAGCGCTTCTCCGCAACGACGATCGGCGCGCCGGCGGCGGTGCGTTCGAATTCTTCAAGCGTGGCAAGCCACTCGTGCGCAGGTTCGGTGCGGCGCTGCTCGCGAATGTAAAGCGAACCGCGTCCCGCGTCCAGTACGGCGAAACCTTCGTCAAGGTCGGCGGCCTCGGCGAGCATTTGAAGCCGCGAGATGCTGGCGAGCGGAATGCCGGCGACTTCGCACAAACCTTTCGCCATCGCGAGACCAGTGCGCACCCCGGTGAACGAGCCGGGCCCGGAGACCACGCCGATTCCGCTGAGATCGCGAAGCCTGACGCCCGACATGGAAAGCATGCACCGGAGCTCCGGCAACAGCACGGCGGAAGCGGAGCGCAGGGGAAACTCCGTACTGGCGAGAATGCGAACGCCGTGCGTCAACACAGCGCCCGGCGCGTCGCCGACCGTGTCAATCAGCAACAGTGTGCTATCTGCGGTCATTGTCCTCAGGATATCGTTGCGGCGTGGTTCCAGAGTAAAAGCAAACAGCCGAGGCAGGTTTGCCCCGGCTGTTCCATAAAGCATTGCGCCTCTTAATTCACAGATGCGAGAACCTCTTCGCGAACCTCTTCGTCCTGTACGGTCTCCTGGTTCGTCTGTGGCAGGGCAACAGCGAGCACGTCCTCAATGCGCGAGGCATAGTGGATGACGACGTTGTCGATCTGGTCGGCGGCGAGATCCTCTTCGACATTGGTCTTCACGTCGATGGGGAGGATGACGTCGCGAACGCCCGCACGTTTGGCGGCAAGGAACTTCTCCTTGATGCCGCCAACCGGAAGGACGTTTCCGCTAAGCGTGATCTCACCGGTCATGGCCAGCAGCGGGCGAACAGGTTTGTCCGTCAGCAGGCTGACGAGGGCCGTCGCCATCGTGACGCCGGCGCTCGGGCCGTCCTTCGGGATTGCGCCTGCAGGCACGTGGATGTGAATGTCCGTGTCCTTGAGAACATCCTCATCAAGCCCCAGAGATGCGGCGTTGGAACGCACCCAGGTGAGCGCGGCCTGCATCGACTCCTTCATTACATCGCCGATCTGCCCGGTCATGGAGAAGTTGCCCTTGCCCTTCATCCGGTTGGCTTCGATGAAGAGGACGTCGCCTCCGGCCGGTGTCCAGGCGAGACCCACGGCGACTCCGGGGCGCTTCGTGCGCTCGGCGATCTCGGTATCGACCCGCACCTTGATGCCCCCGAGGAATTCGTGCACGATCTCGGGCGTGACGACGAGCTTTTCGCCCTTCTCGGGGTCGAGTTGCGCCTTCAGCGACGCGGCGCGCGGTCTTGCGAGCGATGGTACCAATGAGTTGCTCGAGCCGGCGGACGCCAGCCTCACGCGTGTAGTGGCGCGCGATGAGAGCGACGCTCTCGGTCGGGAACTCAATCGCCTCCGGCGTGATGCCGTTCTCCTTGATCTGGCGCGGAATCAGGTAGCGCTCCGCGATGTTGACCTTCTCCTCCTCGGTGTAGCCGGTCAACTCGATGATCTCCATGCGATCGAGCAGCGGCGCGGGTATCGTGTCCAGCTGGTTGGCTGTGCAGATAAACAGCACGTGGCTCAGATCGAACGGCTGATCGAGATAGTTGTCGCGGAACGTGTTGTTCTGCTCGGGATCAAGCGTCTCGAGCAACGCGCTCGCGGGGTCGCCGCGGAAGTCGCGTCCGAGCTTGTCGATTTCGTCCAGCATGAACACGGGGTCGCGAACCTCGACACGCTTCAGGTGCTGGATGATCTGTCCGGGCAGAGCGCCGATGTACGTGCGGCGATGCCCGCGAATCTCCGCCTCGTCATGCATGCCGCCGAGCGAGATGCGCGAGAACTTGCGGCCCAATGCTCTGGCGATGGACCGGCCAAGCGAGGTCTTGCCCACGCCCGGAGGACCGACGAAGCAGAGGATCGGCCCTTTCATGTCGGGCTTCAGACGGCGCACGCTCAGGTAGTCGAGGATGCGGTCCTTCACCTTCTTCAGGCCGTAGTGATCCGTGTCGAGGACCTCCTGCGCCTTCTTGATGTCGACTTCGCCCGCGGAGTGTTTGGACCACGGAAGAACCGCGAGCCACTCGACGTAGTTGCGCGTGAGTGAGTAGTCGGCTGCGGCGGGGTTCATGCGGCTGAGCCGATTCAGCTCCTTGAGCGCGTCCTTCTTGACGTCCTCCGGCATGCCGGCGGCTTCGATCTTATCCTTGAGCTCCTGGACGTCCTTCTGGGTCTCGTCGACATCGCCGAGTTCCTTCTGGATCGCCTTCATCTGCTCGCGAAGGTAGTAATCGCGCTGCGACTGCTGAACGGAGTCCTGAACCTCGCTCTGAATCTTGTTGCGAAGCTGCTGGACCTCGATCTCTTTCGCGAGATGGCTGTTCAGCTTCTCGAGGCGCGCTTTTACATCAGCCGTTTCGAGCAGCTCCTGGCGTTCGGCGGTGGTGAGAAACGGCAAGCTGGAAGCAATGAAATCGGAGAGACGGGATGGTTCCTCGATATTGATCGCGATCGTCTGCAGGTCGTCCGACAGGGTTGGCGACGAGGTCACGATCTCGCGGAACTGGCTGACCACGTTGCGCTGCAAGGCTTCAAGCTCCGCCGAATCAGGCGGGGCAGTCTCGTGAACTGTCTCGTACTCGGCCGTGAGGAACGGCTGCACCTGCGTGAAATTGGTCAGTTTCACGCGTTCCGTGCCCTCGGTAAAGACAAAGAGGCTCTGATTGGGCATTTTGACGACCTTATGGACGGTCGCTCGTGTGCCGATAGAATGCAGGTCGGTCCCGAGAGGGGCATCCTGGCGGGCGTCGCGCTGCGCGACCACCAGAATCGTCTTCTCCTCGCCCAGAGACTGGATGAGCTGAATGGAGCTCTCACGACCTACGGTCAGGGGCAGAACGGCGTGAGGGAATAGAACCGTATCCCTAACAGGAAGCACGGGATACGAAGTCCCGTCCACCTTTCCCTCACCTTCTCTTTCGCCCGTCGGCCGGATTACGCTCACAAACTCGTTTGGCATCTTTAGTGTGTCCTTATCAACTTTCATGCATAGGATGCACTAGACCCTGCCTCGGTCGCAAGATCTGAATACGCCTACGTAAGCCCCGGCCAACCCGTTCCCCAGCCCGATTCGGGGGGTGTTTTCTAAGATGTCGAAGCCGGACCTCACGTGCACACGCCGGAAGGCGGAGCTCGGGTCGAACCGGGAGCTGGATGGTGCCAAAGGTGGCTGTGGACGGGATGCTGAGCGAGGACGGGTTCGTGGAGGGCGCGAAACCCGGAGGCATCAGGCTGACCGTGTACGAAGAGCTCTCGACAGCACTCGGGCTATAGCCGATCGCGAATCGCGATCGCTTGCAGGCGCCTCGCTTGCCGAGAGGGTCAGCGGGCCGGAGTAGACCTTCGAACTTGTGGTCGGCGTCGAGCCATCAACTGTGTAGTAAATCGTCGCCCCCGTGGTCGTGTCAGAGATCGTGACCGGCTGCGAGACGGTGTACGTCCCGCTGCCGAGCGAGATGGTTCCCTTATATCCCACCCTCGCAATAGACCGGGTTTGCGAGTTCGTCATCGGGCAACCGCATTGCACCCGCGCTCCATCCCCGATACGCTGAGGTCACGGCCATTCAAGCGGGGATGGTGAAATGGCAGACACGCAGGTCTTAGAAGCCTGTGCCGTAAGGCGTGAGGGTTCAAGTCCCTCTCCCCGCACCAAGCCGCAGGATATTGCATGAATCAGCCCAATTCGCCCGACAACCCGCGCATCCTCCTCAAACGCACCGCAGACTATCGCGATTCCTATGCGAACAGCGTGCAGGTGCGCCTGTCCGTATGGGACTTCCTGCTCGTCTTCGGCACTCTCTCGCCGCAGACACCGGAACAGGTCGAGATTGAAAACTTCCAGGGCATCTATCTCAGCCCGCAACAGGCCAAGGCGCTGCACAATGTTCTTGGGATGAATCTTGCCCAATACGAGCAGACCTTCGGTCCCATTGCGCTTGAGCCCTCGCCTGCAAACAACGCGCGCTTTGCCACTCCTCCCGGCGGTCCGGTTCACTAGCCCGCAGTGAACGCGCGCACGTCAGGTCCCATCACCGACCGCATCGCAGAGTTGCCCTCCTGGCTGCTCTGGTTTCTGCTCTTCGTCTGCGTTGCGCTTGCCCATCTGACACTGCTGCGGCTTCCCTATTACTGGGACGAGGGCGGATACTACATCCCCGCCGCGCTGGACTTCTACCACCACGGCTGGATCATTCCGCAGTTCACCAATGCGCATCCACCGCTGCCGAACATCCTGCTCGGGACCTTGTGGCACATCGTGGGCCTGCATATCCTTGCGACCCGGCTGGCTGTGTGCGCTGTTGCCGCCGCGGCGCTGACCGCGATCTTTCGCCTCGCGCAACGCCTGCTGGATCGCCCCGCGGCGATCAGCCTCACGCTGATGGTCGCCGTGTATCCGATCTGGTTTGCGCAGAGCACACTCGCGCACGCCGACATCTTCGCGGCAGCATTCACGCTGTGGGCCTTCGCCGTCTACCTGCCGGCAACAAGTTCGCAGCTTCCCGCCGGAACCCAGCGTGATCAGCGCCGGAATCGGATCGCAGTCGCCGTTTTGTTCTCGCTTGCAGCGCTCTCCAAAGAGACGGCGATCGTGGAACCCGCCGCGCTGATCGCTATTGAGGCCGGTCGCTTCATCCATCAACGCCGGTCACCCGCAGCACGCCGTGAACGCGTTCGCTGGATAACCGCGCTGGCTGTTCCTTTCCTGCCGCTGATCGGGTGGTACGCCTATCATCGCGCCCGCACCGGCTTCATCTTCGGCAATCCCGTCTACCTGCGCTACAACGCCACGGCAAATTTCACAGCTGCACACATCCTCACATCGCTGCGATATCGCTTCCTGCACCTCGTCTGGCAGCGCAACATATGGCTGCCCATCCTGCTCGCAATCGCTTGCCTGCTGCTTGCGTCCCGTCCGCGCAATCAGGTTCAGCCGCTAACCACCACAACACGGCTCACCTGCGCGCTGCTGATCCTCGCTAACTGGATCGCGTTCTCGGTACTGGGTGGCGCGCTGCTCACGCGCTATCTCCTGCCGGTCTATCCCGTGATTCTTCTGCTCTGTGTTGACACTTGGCGCGAGCGCACAGCCTGGCTTCCATGGCTTACCGCTGCCACGGCAGCCATGTTCCTGACCGGTCTCTGGATCAATCCGCCCACCGCATTCGCGCCTGAGGACACGCTGGTTTATCGCGACATGATTGTGGTGCACCAGGAGGCCATAGCGTTTCTGAATCAACATTATCCAGATGCAACGGTACTGACTGCCTGGCCTGTGTCCAACGACTTGTCCAATCCGGAGCTTGGGTACACGTCGCGTCGAATACGAGTGACTCCGGTGGAAGACTTCTCGCTCGCCGAAATTCAAAAGGCGGCGGAACACCCGGAGAACTTCGATACCGCGATCGTCTTCACGACGCACTACGTCGCCCCGAGCTTGCAACGATACATCCTGTCCCACCCTGCCAGTCGAATCGGCCGCGCCTTCACAACCAACCCTGACCTCTCCCCCTCGGAGATCGCGACTCTTCTGCACGGGCAGATCGTCTGGAGGTCGCCTGACCTCGATGGCGAGTGGGCAGTTGTCCTGCGCTTCAACCGCAGTTATGAAGCGAAAGCAACACAACCAGATTCGCAGGTGCGCGCTTTAGCTTCCTCCGGTCTCATTCCATAGAAACGTTAGCTCATCCGTGGTATCGTGGATTCCCTGCTCCACGCTGACGCCCGCGCTGTGTCCCGCGCGCGTGTCGTAGTGCAGCAGCACCGGCCTGCGCTCGGCTTCGGGTTCATCCATCACCGTCGCCTGCATCGCCGCAGTCATCTTGCGCGCGTGCAGCGGAGCCACACGTGTGTCGCTGTCGCCGGAGAGGAACATGATCGCCGGATATTGCACGCCCTGCCGGATATTCTGATACGGCGAATACTTCAGGATGTAGGCGGCCTGATCGGGCTTCTCCGCGGATCCGTACTCCGTCGTCCACCAGCGCCCGACTAGGAACCGCTGATACCGGCTCATGTCGAGCAACGGATACCCGCACAGGATAGCTCCATACAAATCTGGCCGCTGCGTCATCGATGCACCCATCAGCAGCCCGCCGTTCGATCTCCCTGTAATGGCCAGCCGCTCACGCGTCGTGTAGTGGTTCTTGAGCAGATACTCGGCCGCAGCGAACCAGTCATCGAACACGTTCTGCTTGTGCTCGAACATGCCCGCCTCGTGCCAGGTCTCGCCGTACTCACCCCCGCCGCGCAGATTGGGCAGCGCAAAGAACCCTCCCTGCTCCATCCACCACGCGTACTCCGCGCTGAATGCCGGCGTCTCCGAGATGTTGAAGCCGCCGTAGCCCGTCATCAGCAGCGGGGCCTTGCCGTCCATCGGCAGTCCTTTACGGCCCGCTACGAACATCGGCACGCGTGTTCCATCTTTCGACGTGAAGAAGACCTGACGCACCTCGTACTGGCTGGAGTCGAACGGCACCTTTGGCTCGGACCAGACCGTGCTCTCCTTCCTGGCCACGTTGTATTCATAGATGGTGGGCGGCACCGTGAATGACGAGAACGTGTAGTAGCCGGTATCGGAGTCCTCGCGCCCCTGCACAACACCACCGGTGCCGATCGTCGGATAGTTGATCTCGCCGATCTCCTTGCCGTGCAGCGAGTAGATTTTCGTCTCGGTCTTCACATCGTTCAACCTGCCGACGAAAAAGACACCGTCCACAATCGACACGGCACGAATCGGACTCTTGCTCTCGGCAATCACAACCGGCCAGCTCTTCGTCGACGGGTCGCCAAAGCTGGCGCGCAGTATGCGTCCGTTGGGCGCATTGAAATCCGTGCTGACGAACATCTCGTCGTGGTACATGTGAAGCTGAAAGCGCGAATCGACGCCATAAACCAGCGGCTCCAACTGCGCGTTCGGCTTGCGAAGGTCCTTCAACAGAATGTCCTCGCGCGTCGCCGGCACTCCATGGCTCACCGAGATAATCAGCCAGTGGCCGTTCTCGCTCACCCGGCAATTGATCAGGTCCAGCGGGCCAAGCGTCTCGCCTTGAAAGGTCCCGCCGAAGATCTCCGTGTCCTTATCCGCCGGCGCTCCGACGGTGTGCTGAAAAACCGCCGCAGTTCCGTCGCTCATTATTTTCGAGTAGAAGAGCGTCTTCGCATCCGGCGTGAGCCCAAAGCCGCTATACCTTGCCAGCGGCAGTTCATTCTCAATCTCTGCACGCTTCGGCACATCGTAGAAGTGAATGGTCTGCTCGTCCGCGCCCCCGTGACGAACGCCGTACACCAGCAGGTCGCCCTTACGTGAGATCGCCGCAATGTTCACGGACGCATTCGCGTCCTTGCTTAGTGTTCGTGCATCGATCAGCCGCACATCACCGGGCTGTACCCACGCCCTGCCCTTCACTTCAAACCGCAATGGCCGCATGTAGATCGACGCCTGGTTCTCTTCCGCGAGCCGGCGCGTGAAAAAAAGAAAGCCACTCCGCTCTTGCGGCATGCCGGTCTGATCGACCCGGCTCAACTGCGTCAGCCGTTTTGAAATGCGTTCGCGTAGGCCGCTCAGCTGCTCAAGGTAGCTATCCGTATAGGCCATCTCGGCCTTGAGAAAGGCTCGCGTCTGCGGAGAGTTCTGGTCCTCGAGCCACCGATAATTGTCCGTGATCGTATGCCCGCCGACGACATCCGTCACCGGCTCAATGGCCACCTCAGGCGGAGGGCCAAGCTCCACACCGTTTCGTCCGTGAATCGCCGCGGCTCCGCCGACCACGCCCAGACCCAACGCGCCAGCCCAAAGTGCTGCACCCAGGACTCGCAAGTTCATCGTGCCTCCTCGCGAATTTACCCTTTAGCTTAGACCACGACAGCTTCCGTTTATTGCATCCGAAGTTAGAAAAGGAACACCGCGTACCTCCGCACGAAGCCGTACACTGGTGTATCTGGGCACATGAGACGTCTGCTCTCCATCCTGCTGCTCGCGGCCTTCGCGCTTCCGTTGGTTGCGCCGGCGCTCGCGCTCGCGCAGGACCCGGACGCCGGCCTTCCGGCGTGCTGCCGGCGTCATGGCCAGCACCACTGCGCGATGCTGGAGCGGCAGAAAGATCCCTCGGTTCATCGGTTCGTCGCACTCTGCCCTGCGTGGCCGCAACGCGCGGTTCCAGCCTGGGTTGTCTCCCATCCGTTCCTCGGACGCCTGCCGCGCTCCGGAGTTTCTCTCGACAGAACTATTGTCTCCGCCTCGACACTTGACGCACATCCGCTCCAAACCGGCGAGCGCCTGCACCCCAAGCGCGGCCCTCCCGCAGAGTCCCTTTCCTTCGCATAGCAGCACTTGCACGCGGCTTCGCGTGCACGCTGTCTCTTATCCGCTCCAAGCAGCGCCAGACTGACGCCGGAATCGCATGCGAAAACGATTGCATCTCTGCTTTTTCTTTCTTCTTTTTAGCGCTCTCTGCGCGCGTGCCACCGTGTTCGGCGGAGTGCACGGCATCGTGCATGACCCGCAGCATCGCCCCATCGCGGGCGCCACAATCGTCCTCCGCGCTGCTCACTCAGATCTGAAACTCTCTGCTACCTCCGATCAATCCGGCGAATTCAACCTGCCTGCTGTCCCGCTCGGCGACTACACGATCGCCATCACCAAACCAGGTTTTGCAGCTCTGCATGAAACGGTCACGGTCAGCAGCGACTCGGCGCCGATCTTCCACTACATGCTCTCCGTGGCCTCTGTGAATCAGGCAGTAAGTGTCTCGGCCATTCAGGACGCTGCCAATGTTGATTCTGTAACGCCAGAGACGCAGATCAATCGCGTCGACATCGCGCACACCCCGGGCGCCGACCTCACCAACTCCCTCGCCATGATTACCGATTTTGTGCCTGGCGCGTATGTAGCGCACGACATGCTGCATGTGCGCGGTGGTCATCAACTCTCCTGGCTCATCGACGGCGTGCAGATTCCCAACACAAACGTCGCTTCCAACATCGCGCCCGAGATTGACCCCAAGGACATCGATACGCTGGAGGTAAACCGTGGAAGTTACAACGCCTCCCTGGGTGACCGCACCTACGGCATCTTCGATGTCGTGCCCCGCACCGGCTTCGAGCGCAATCGCGATGCCGAGCTCGTTTTATCCGCCGGCAACTTCTATCAGACCAACGACCAGCTCTCTCTGGGCAATCACAGCGAGCGCTTTGCCTGGTATGCCAGTGTGAACGGCAATCGCACCAGCGACGGTCTGCAGCCTGCGATCTCTTCACCGGTCCACGACCTCGACAGCGGCTACGGAGGCTTCACCTCACTCATCTTCAATCCTGATCCAGCTAACCAACTCCGCTATGTCGGCCAACTGCGCACTGACTTCTACCAGGTGCCTTACGATCCCGACGCGAACGACTGGGAGAATCAGCTCTACGACTCTAGTTCGGTGCGCGATAGCGAACGCGAAACTGACAGCTACGGCGCCTTCACGTGGCTGCATACCTTCAGTGCCAACACGGTAGCGCAGCTCTCGCCGTTCTACCACTACAACCGCACGAACTATCAGCCGAATGCGAAAGATCTTCCCAACGCAACGACCGCAATCCAAACCGGCATTTACGAGGGCGGTCAGGCCAGCTTCTCAACCGCATTCGCTCGCAACATGCTGCGAGCTGGCATCTACGGCTACGCGCAGCATGAGAACGATCTTTTTGCCGTGGCGTTCAACGACGCCAGCGCGAAGAACTTCTCTGTCAATCCTGTCGTCCACGGCGCAGTCGAAGAGACCTACATTGAGGACAACTTTCGTCCGACGAATTGGCTGACGCTGATCGGCGGCGAGCGCCAGACGCACTTTTCAGGAGCGAACAGCGAAGACGCTTTCTATCCCCGCGCCGGGATCGCTCTGGAAATGCCGAAGCTCAAGTGGGTCTTCCGCGCATTCTACGGCCACTACTATCAGGCGCCACCGCTGACCAGCATCAGCGGCCCCGCGCTGAAATATGCACAAACCAGCAACGCAACCTACGTGCGGCTCAAAGGCGAACGCGACGAAGAGCATCAGTTCGGCGTGCAGATTCCATTCAAAGGATGGCTGCTGGACGCGGACACCTTCCAGACACGTGCCCGCAACTTCCTCGATCACAATAACATTGGCGAATCCAGCGTCTTCATTCCAGTCAGCGTGCAGGGCGCGCTCATTCAGTCATGGGAGCTCACCCTCCGCTCGCCCCACTCGTGGCGCTATGGACAAGTCCACCTGTCATATTCCAACCAGATCGCACAGCAGATCGGCGGCATAACCGGCGGCCTGGTCTGCTTCGACCCGGACAACTCCGGCGTGTGTGACGTTCCGCCGGGCTACTCGCCGCTCGATCACGATCAACGCAATACGCTCAACATGGGCATGAATGCAAACCTGCCGTTCCACATGTTCGGAGCCTTCAACATCTACTACGGCTCCGGCTTCCACAACGGCTACACCGATCCGCCATCCCCCTACAGCGCCGACTATCTTCCTTCACACACCACGGCAGACCTTTCGCTGGCGCGCGACTTCGGCGAGAAATGCACCGTCTCAGTGAACGCACTGAACGTCGGCAACACGCGCGTGCTGCTGGACAACAGCCTCACCTTCGGTGGCTTCCACTACAACCAGCCGCGTCAGCTCTATGGTGAAGTTCGCTATCGATTCAAGTTTTGATTCAATCAGGCTTTTAGAAACGCGGTCGATTCATCAGCCTGCCGCGCTGCGCGTTCCAGCGGCTTGCGGTACACGTATGCATGCCGCCCGAGACCATAGAAGCTCTTCACGATGTGCGAACTCTCGTAACCTTCGCGCTCATAGAACGCAATCGCTGCCTCATTCTCAACCCACACATGCAGCTCCACCGCCTCACAGCCAACTTCCAGCGCCTGCCGCTCGATGCTCTCCATCATCTGTCGAGCCAGCCCCTGCCGCCGGTACGCCGGAGCAACATCCAGCGTAACCACATACGTGACCAGTCCCTTGCGCGCTCTCTCCACATGAGCAATGCAAAATCCGGCGATCTCGCCAGTCGCTTCATCTTCGGCAATCACTGTCAGCGCATTTCTCGCTTCGGCAAATTGCTGCATCGCCCGCTCTGAGAACCGGAACGGCTGCGTAAAGCACACCTGATCCAACGCAAAGATGGACCTGAGATCACTGCTGCTGTATTCGCGCAAACGCATGACTGTTCAGCTTCAGCTACGCCGCGGCGTTGCGGCGCCGTTCCCCGAACTGCGCCCTGCCCGCTTTGAAGGAGGATGCGTCCTTTCGTTCGATTCGATCTCGTCCGTATCGCTCGTCAGATGCTCCTCGACGTGCTGCAGATGCCGCCGCATGGCGCGTCGTGCCTCATTGGGATCACGCGCCGCTATCGCCTTGAAGATCGCGTCATGATCCTCTAGCGCTGCCGCCTGATGCTGCTCCAGCCCAGCGCGTTGACTCAGCCGGTGGTACATCGGCGCGAACATCCCCGCCCAAAGCCCGTTGATGATGCTCGCCAGCACGCTGTTCTTTGCAGCCTCACCAATCGACACATGAAACTGCCGATCCGAAACCTGCGCATTGATCTTGCCATCGACCATGCGCCGCATCTGCTCCAGCGTCTTCTCAATCTTGTTCAGATCACCCGCCGACGCGTACAGCGCCGCGTCCGCTGCCGTTTCGCCTTCAATCAGCAACCGCGCGCGCAACAGCTCGAAAGGTCCCGGGCCGGAGTCCAGCACCAGCGACATCGGGTTCACCGCCTCGCGCACATACGCGCCCGATCCGCTGCGGATCTCCAGCTCTCCGGCGATCTCGAGCGCGATCATTGCCTCGCGAATCGTCGGCCGGCTCACGCCGCATACCTTGGCGAGGTCAATCTCTCCCGGCAGCCGCGCCCCCGGATGAAGATTGTTCTCCGCGATGTAACGCGAGATACGTCCGGCAATCTCCTGATACCTGCGGTGGGTCTTCACCATCGGGCGGTCTTCCAGCTCCTGCAGCTTAGTCTTCGGAACATGGTACAGCCGGGCCATACTATGCGAGAAGAACTTTGAACAACGTTTGTCGAGCTAGAGCATTTCTCCTGAAGATCTGGCTAGGGCGAGGGCCGTTCGCGTCGTTTTCTCTCAAGGAAAACGACCTCCACAGATTTCGGTCGAAACCACAGGATCAGGAGAAATGCTCTAGAAGTTGAACGCGAGCCCGGCCTGAATCGAACGCGGCACCTGCGCCAAAAAGAGCGTATGCCCATCCGGCGCCAGAACCGGCTGATATCCCTGCTCCAGCAGGTTCGTCGCCTCCACCACCGCGTCCATCCCGTTCGGCAGGAAGCGTCCGCACGCCAGCCGCTGCCGCACATAGAAGGTCAGGTACGCTCCATTCGGATCGGCGTTGTACGTATTCACCTGGGTCAGCGTGTCCTGCGGTTGCCAGCGGTACTCCGCGCGCACATTCGTGCCCGAGCGCACCACCTTCCCATTCAGCATCACCGTGACCGCCTGCGCCATTTGCGCATGCAACTCCGCGGCTGCCTGCGTCAGCGCCACAAGATCCCTCTCGCGCTCCATCGCCGTCCCGAGGTCATACTGCACCGACGCCTTCAGCAGTGGCGTCAAACTCTGTTCCAGTTCCACGCTCATGCCGCGCCCCGCAAAGGAGCCCGTGGCCAGCTGGAAGGTCCCCGTCACCGGATCCGCGACCAGCGCCATTCCGTGCTCAGCCTTCATGTCCAGCACGCCGCTGCCGCCAACAGAATCCTCGTTTACCCGGTCCACGTACCCGGACGCGGTCATCACGCGGCTTCCCATCTTCTTGCTGACGCTCACCTCATGGTGCATGCCGCGCCCCGTCAGAGGACGTCCTTTAGCATCCGCCAGCAATGGATTCACCGGCTTCAGCCGGTCGAGGTCATCCGCGCTTTGCAGCTCACGCCCGCTCGCATACCGGTAGACCACCAGCAGGTCATCGCCTGGCCGCACGGAAACCCGCAGGTAGGGCTCGGCATCCATCATCGTCGATGCCAGCCGCTCCGCAGCGAACAGCGTTCCGGCGTCAATCATCACCGCATCGCCCATCGACATCTGGTGCGTGCTGGCCATCCGCAGCACGCCATACCCGGCGTTGCCGCCCGCAGCCGTCAGCTCCGGATGCGTCTGCATCGCCGCGACCAGCCGCGTGCTGCCAAACTGCGATCTCTTCTCATATCCGGCGCTCACATCGGCCGAAAACCGCGGACTCACCATCGATCCCAGGTCCGCAATGTCCGCCCGCATCACCGCGCTGTCGCCGTTCTCCAGGGTGCGGTTGATCATCAGCACCTGGTGCAAGCCGCCCTGACCGTACGCTCCATCCCCATTCGTCACTTCGACCCTGCCCTGCGAAACGACCCGGCGCGCTTCCACCCCGCTTGAGGACATCTCCTGCCCGTTCTCGTCGGTCAGGCGCAGCAACGGACGGCTCGCCGTCGACCGCAGCGTCCACTTCCAGTCATCTGCAGGCTCACCTGCGCGCCGACCCTGCGTCGGCAGCCAGTTTGCCGCCTCGTAGAGTGTGGTCATCGTCAGGTTGATCACCGCCTGCGCCCCGGCCTGCAAACGCAGATTCCCGCGCGTCACTGGCACGAGGAACGCCGCAGACGCTCGAAGCTGGTATTTGCCGGGAAGAACTGCGGGGATGATGTAGCGCCCGTGGTCGTCGGTCAGCGCGGACGCCACCATCGTGGCATCGGCGGTCAGCAGCTCGATCAGCGCACCCATCTGCGGCGTGCCGTGGCTGTCGCGCACCACACCTGAGATCGCCGCATCGGTCGACGCGGCTTGGCTGTGCCCTGTCCATCCGAGCACCAGCACCGTCAGTACCAGACCTGCTACAGCTCGTCTCACCGCGCTTTGAGACTCCTTACGCGCGTCGAAGGCTTCTCCCAAAATCCCAAGCTGTCGAACATCACAAACATCATCCTGGGATATTTACGCCGAGCGGGTCATCACTGTCCAGTCCTGCGTGACCCTGCCCTCACTACTGGAAAAACCGAACGCTCGTCCGGTCCCGAAAAAAACGGCCGGCTACTGCACAACGTTGAATGGCGCGCTCTCCGCGATCTGCTGCTTCGAAACGCCGTCATTCACCTTAATCACAACCTGATACTTGCCGGGAGCAAGACTCGCCAGCGGCATCGTCTTCTCCAGGGTCAACTGGTCCGCATTCGGGTTCAGCTTCGCTGCCGACTCCGACGCGTCCAGAATCTGTTTGTTCGTTGCCAGATCAAGAATCTGGTACTCGATCTTCGCGTCGTTCTTCTTATCGTCGCCGATTCCCAGATTGTAGACCTGCATCCAGAAATTGAGGTTCTGCCCCTGGTGGAAGGTCACCGGCGTCGAGACCGTGGGTGGCACACGCGGTATCACGTGCGTGTTGCCGATGACAAAGTTCCCGGCGCCCACATCCTTGGTCGGCACGCGGTTCATCTCGCTGGCCAGAATGAGTGACGAGCTGGCCAGGCGGTCATCGTCATACTTCGGAACGTCGACGCTGCGCTTCCACGTGCCCACGTGCGACTGGTTGTACTCGTCCTTGATGGCGATCTCGACCTTGTAGCGTCCCGGCGGCAGCGGCAGCGCCTTCCAATACACCTTGTAGCCATTCTTGGTCTGCGGCAGCAGCTCGCTGGGCGTCTCCACCTCTACGGTGTCCTCAAAGCTCTGCACCGGTCGGCCCGTGATGTTGCTCACGCGCCCCATGATGTGCACGATGCCCTTCGAATCTCCGTCAGTCGTCTTATACGTGATGTCGCCGTTGCGAATCTGCAGCGTAATCGGCACCATCACAGTGTCGTTTGTGAGCTTCACGTAATCGGTCCGCACGTCAAAAATGAACGGCTGCCCATTCAGCACCTTTGCCGAGCTCAGGAACTCATCCAGATCCGCGTACTTCACCGGCGGGGGCGCAAACAGCTTGGAGAACGTGTCCAGACGGTCGAACTCCTTCGACTGATTCTGCGTCGACATCGGTCCAGTGCCCAACTGCTCCAGCCCGCCATTGAAGCGGTCCTTCTTCTCCGCCATGCCCATCTCTTCGTACTGGGTCAGCCCGGCGCCCGGCGTGTGCTTCAGCGCGTCCTTCTCGGAGCGGTCGATCGTCGCATGGTAATCGCCGCACATGCACGTATCCACAAACTCGATATCGATGTTGTCGCCGATGCCCGCGATATAGCGGTAATGCCAGACCTCAAACGGGAAGGTCGACGTCTCGCCGCCACCCTCCTCCATCGGACGCTCGAACTGTCCACCCGAAGGATGAGAATCAATCGAGTCCGGCTTTCCGTACGCAATGTAGATATGGCCGCGATCCGTCATCCAGCCCGGCTTGCCCGCGGCGAAATGCTCATTGGCATACGCGATCCGCGCGTAGTGCTCATCGCGAAACTCATTGTCCGGCGAATCCGGGTTGGGATTGCGCCGCTGCCAGAACTGCTCGATGAACTGGTCGCGCTCCTCATCGTTGCTCAGGGCCTTAAACGCCTTCTCTTCCTCGGGCGTGATAATCCAGCGCACATCCTGGTCGAGCCATGTCTTGTACTGGCCCTTCAACTCACCGATGACGTTCTTCTTGCGCTGCCGCTCCTGCGAGTCACTCAGCCGCCGCTTCAGCGGGTCCGGCTTCTCTTCCTGTGGCTGACTCTTTACCACACCGCCGTTATCCTGAACGGCCGGGGTAGCGGTCGTGTCCGTAGCCTGTGCGTGGATCCCCACCCCGCATCCTGCAAGGGTTAGGGCGGTGATACCAGTCAACAAAACGCGCAGTCGCATCGGGCCGGGCTCCTGAAGATAAAGACGCTCCCATTTTACGTGTGTTTCATCTCTCTAGACAAGGCACTCCGGCCGGGTTCCCTGTTAGAATCCGCATAGACCCCCGGGGTCCCCGGCGAGCTCCGGGTCCCTAGCAAACTTGTTTGCTAGGGTGGGAGCTCGCTTGCTGGGGTGGAGATCCCAGCTGTCGAAGCCGCCCCGCGAGGCCCGTTGCCGCAACCCTCGGAACCACGGGCCTTCGTTCTGCGTATCTTCGACTACATCCTGGAGTCCAAACCTTACGCCGGGACCTCGTCCACACCCGGGCAGATGCTCCCGGGGGAAAGCCGTATGAGCCTGAAGAAGATCCTGCTGGTAGTGCTAGCCTTCATCGTTGTCGCCGGTGTCGTCGTCGGCTCCATCATCCATAGCCGCAACAGCGTGACCGCGGTGGCCACGGGCAAGGCTGTGCAACAGGACCTCATCGCCACCGTCAGTGGAACCGGCCAGATCAAGCCGCTCACCTACGTCAACGTCGGTGCCACCGCCTTCGGTCGTATCACGCATCTTTACGTGAAAGAGGGCGACCACGTAAAGAAGGGCCAGCTCATCGCCACCGTCGAGAGCCAGCAGCCCGCCTCCCAGGTCCAGGCCCAGCAGGCCACCATCGCCGCGAATAAGACCACCGTTCAGTCCTACATCGCCGCCGAAAAAACTGCCCAGGCCAATCTCGCCGAGGCCAAAGCCGATCTCGAACAGAAGCAGCTCGACTTCCAGCGCTATCAGCAGCTCTACAAAGAGCAGCTCGTCGCCAAGCAGGATTTCGACGCCAAAAAGGCCCTCTACGACGTCGACGTCGCCACCGTGCAGCAGCGCCAGGCTGCCCTCGCCCAGGCCCAGGCGCAGACCGCCTCCGCCCGCAGCCAGGTCAACCAGTCCGTCGCCATGCTCAAGGGCAACTCCTACCAGCTCGGCCTCACCGAGAGCCGCGCGCCCTTTGACGCCCTCGTCACCAACGTCCCTGTCCGCGAGGGCGAAACCGTCGTCGTCGGCATCCAGAACGCCGAAGGCTCAACCCTCATGACCCTCGCCAACATGAGCATCATCACCGCCGAGGTCAAGGTCGACGAGACTGACATCGTTAACGTCAAGCTGGGTCAGCCCGCCGAGGTCACCATTGACGCCTTCCCCGGCCGCAGCCTCAAGGGCCACGTCACCGAAGTTGGCGACCAGGCCCTCCTTCGCACCACCGGCCTCGCAACCTCGCAGTCCACCACCGGCACCGAAGAGGCCAAGGACTTCAAAGTCGTGGTCACGCTCGACAACCCGCCCAGTGACCTGCGCCCCGGCCTCTCCTGCAACGCGAAGATCACCACAGCCAACAAGCCCAACGTTCTCACCATCCCGATTCAGGCCCTCGTAGAACGTGACCTGCCTACGGAAGAGGCGCTCTTCAAAAACCACGGCAAGGAGCCCACAGAGGCCACCGCCTCCGCCGCCACCAAAACCAGCGACACTCAAGGCGCGTACGTCCTCGTTCACGACGGCAGCCGACTGCGCGTGAAGTTCGTCCCCGTCACCACCGGCGTGATCGGCTCCACTGACATCGAAGTACTCAGCGGCCTCAAACCCGGCGACGAGATCGTCACCGGCCGCTACAAGGTCCTTCGCACCCTCAAGAGCGGCACCGCCGTCAAACGCGACAACTCGCCAGTCACCATCGCCACCGACAACAGCTCCAGCTAGGGTCACGCTTCTCTACCCTCTACCCTCTACTCTCTACTGTCTGTTTTCCGGAGACCACGATGGCCACAACAACCTTTCCCGCCGAGCCCACCATCTCCACGGCTTTCGAGCCGCCCCACTCCGGCGAGGTCATCGTCACCCACAACCTCTGGAAGACCTATGAGATGGGTGACCAGGAGGTGCACGCACTTCGCGGCGTCGACATCCGCATCCGCCACAACGAGTACGTCGCCATCATGGGTCCCTCCGGCTCCGGAAAATCAACGCTGATGAACCTCATCGGCTGCCTCGATACCGCTACTCAGGGCCAGTACTTCCTCAACGGCCACGACGTCTCCTCGCTCAACGACGACGAGCTCGCCCGCATCCGCAACAAGGAAATCGGCTTCGTCTTCCAGACCTTCAACCTGCTCGCCCGCGCCACCTCGCTCCACAACGTGGAGCTCCCGCTCATCTACAACGGCACCCCCGCCGCCGAGCGCATCGCCCGCGCCAAGGAGGTCCTCGACCAGGTCGGCCTCGCCTCCCGCATGTCGCACAAGCCCAACGAGCTCTCCGGCGGTCAGCGCCAGCGCGTGGCTATAGCCCGCGCATTGGTGAACCGTCCCTCCATCATCCTCGCCGACGAGCCGACCGGAAACCTCGACTCCAAAACTTCCGTCGAGATCATGGCCCTCTTCGACGACCTCCACGCCAAGGGCAACACCATCGTCCTCGTCACCCACGAGCCCGACATCGCCGACTTTGCCCACCGCATCATCTCCATCCGCGACGGCATGGTCTTCTCCGACGCCCCCAGCACCCGCCGCAAGCACAGCTAAGCCAGTACTGCTCTCGTCCGCGGAAGTCCTCTTTCGCTCGGCTATTCGAGCTGCATCTGCAATCGCAGCAGCAGATTCCCTTCACTAACCGCAGCGCAGAAACGTAAAGCCTTCAATAACATGTCTCAAGAGAGTCATTTCTCGCGCTAACCGCCTTCCCCCTGGAGCATCTAAACTTAAAGCATGGCCCGTTGCGCGCGGCGGCTCGCCCGTCTGATCCTCGTCACTCTCTTTCTGCTCGCCTTCGTACGGCCGAGCTTCGCCGTCGACGCGCGGTTTGATCTCGTTGGTCCCCGCATCAACGTCCGGGTTACACGCAAGGGCGTCACCCTCCCCATCGCCGAGGTCCCCAACCTGCAGCCCGGCGACCGCATCTGGCTGCACCCCGATCTACCCCCCACGCAGTCCGTTCACTACCTCCTCATCTGCGCCTTCCTGCGCGGCACGACCAATCCACCGCCCGATGACTGGTTCCACCGCATCGAGACCTGGCAGAAAGACGTCCGCGAAGAAGGCGTCTTCGTCACCGTGCCCAAAGAGGCTCAGCAGGCCGTGCTCTTCCTCGCTCCAGAAACAGGCGGCGACTTCTCCACACTTAAATCCGCCGTCCGCGGCCGCCCCGGCATCTTCGTGCGCGCCTCCCAGGACCTCGCCGAAGCCGGCTTCGAGCAGTCGCGCATCGAGCGTTACCTCGCCGACATCCGCCGCGCCCCTCCCGGTGACCCCGCCGAGCTCCAGAAGCGCTCCAATCTGCTCGCCCGCACACTGGCGCTCAAGCCGAACGAAGCCTGTTTCCAGCAGCCGGTCGACATCCAGTTCACCTGCCTCACCCAGACCGGCTCGCAAACCCTCCTCGACGACGGCCACGGCAGTTCCATCGCATCGGCGCTATCCAGCGGTCCTAACTCGGAATTCATCGCCGCTGCCAGCTATACCAGCCTCGGCGGTGGCGGCCTCTACTCCGCCTACGTCGGCGCCATCGTGGATCTGATCCGCGTGATGGCCAACCTGCACACAGCGCAATACCAGTACATCCCGGCCATTGCCTTCCCGCAGAACGACGCGATGAACCTGCGGCTCAACACGCCGCCCTCCTTCCACAACCCCAAATCCGTGCTCGTGATCGGCCTTCCCGCCGTGCAGGCGTCACCCTCGCCTCCGCTGCGGCCCACCGACCCCAACCACGTCTCCTGTCTCATCAAGCCGTCGGTCACTCTCCCCATTGAAGGCGCTCCGCTCGTCTTCTCCACCTCGCTCGCGCACGACCTCGTCCTGCACCTGAATACGCCTCCCGGCGCTCCCGCCGAGCCCGACATCCCGCTCGTCGCCGACTCCTACCAGGGCGGCCTCGTCCTGCAGCGCGCGCCCGAGCACCACGTGCCCATTCACGACGTCCTGCGCGATGAAAAGTCCGCCACCACCAAACCCGACGGCAAAAACAGCAAGCCCGCCAAGCCGCAGCCTGAACCGATCCGGCTCACCGGAACCATCCAGGGACAGTGGGGCTTCGATTCCTTCACCGGTCCCACCGTTCCTCTCCAGCAGCTCCCCGGCAGCGATTGGCAGATCGCCAACGGTGACGCCAGCGACAACAGCAATCTCATCGCCGGCAAATCCGCGCAGCTCCTCATCACCTCCACCGGATCGGCCTGCGTCCACACCATCACCGCCGAGCCTCACGGCTCCAGCAACACGCTCAATATCGCGTTCAAGCCTGCGCCCACGCCGGACCAGCCGAACCTGCTCGCACTCACCCTGCCGCTCGAGCACGACGTCACCCCCGGCGACCTCAATCTCTCCATCCAGCAGTTCGGTCAGCCCAAAGCCGACCAGCTCGCCGCGCGGACGTTCTCTGAGCCCGCGCACATCAACTCCGTCGAGCTCCACGCGGCCGACCGCACCATCCTTCTGTCCGGCCAGCGCCTCAATGAGATCGAGCGGCTCGCACTCGGCGACCTCACCTTCAAGCCGCAGCCGCCCAACCCGAACGACGCCTCCGAGCCCGCCGAAACCTCCAACTCCCTGCGTCTCGCCCTGCCGGCAGACGCGCCCGTACCGCCCACCAAGGTCGGCGACAAGCTGACCGCGCGCATCACCCTGAACGATGGCCGCACCCTGACCGTGCCGGTCACCGTCTCCGCCGCGCGCCCGTCCGTCACGCTGCTCAGCAAGAGCTCCCAGCCAGCCAACGCGCCCACCATCACCCTCTCCAGCACAGACGACCTCCCGCTCTCCGCTCCGCTAACCTTCACGCTCAAAACCGCGCAGCCCTTCCCACGTTCCGGACGCGTCGAGATCGAAACCCTCGATGGCACCCTCCGCGCCGTTCTCACGCTCGCGCCCTCCGGCGGTCTCGTACTTCAGGACCCCCACACCGTCGTCGCGACCCTCGATCCGCTCCGCGCCTTCGGTCCCAGCGCATTCGGCGCCTTGCACGTTCGCGCCATCTTCCCTCCCAGGAAGCACGGTGAGGAGCCAGCCGCCACCAACCCCGCCAACACCACCGCAGAGGACGAATCCTCCAGCGACTGGCTGCCGCTCGGCACCCTCGTGCGCCTCCCGGAGCTCTCCACGCTGCAGTGCCCCACCGACCCCACATCCTCCTGCACGCTCTCCGGTTCGAGCCTCTACCTGATCGCCTCCATCTCGCCTGACCCGGCGTTCGACAACCCCGCGCACGTGCCTGACGGCTACACCGGCTCAACCCTCAGCGTGCCCCACCCCGCGGCCGCCGGCACCCTCTTCCTCAAGCTCCGCGACGACCCCAACCCCGTCGACGCCGCCAACATCCCCACACCCACTCCCCCCCCATCACCGCGCCCGACAACAAGCGCGCGTCTCCGCCACCCGTCGGAGCATTCCGCATCTCAGAGCACGCGTGCGAGCAACACCACCGAAACCAACTCGACAGACTCGACAACCGAGACTCCGCACGCCAAGCCGGACACGAACAAGCAGGACACAGCAAGCAGCACAGCAGGACACGAGCAAGCAGGACACGACTCAATCCGACACGAACACCACGGCCAAGCCGCCGAACACTGCTCCTGCCGCCTCGGCTACTCCGCCCCCGAAGCAATAGCCCGCTCGCGTAGATAGCAAAAGGCCCGGCACTCGCCGGGCCTTTTGCTTGTCCACTCGTCAACCGCTAATCCGCCGCCGCTGCCGTCTTGCGCGCCGCATGCTGCACCTTGCTATGCCGTGTCGAGTACCCGAAGTAAATCACCAGGCCAACAATCAGCCAGCTGATAAAGCCGATCTTTGCCGGCGTGTCCGAGGAGACCATCAGCGCCAGCGCGATAAGCATGCCCATGATGGGCACGAACGGCACCCACGGCGTGCGGAACGGCCGCGCCGCATCGGGCTGCTTCTTCCGCATCACCCACACCCCCACGCACACGATCGCGAAGGCCAGTAGCGTACCCAGGCTCACCAGTTCGCCCAGAAAAGAGATGTTGAAGAACGCCGCCAGAAACGCCACCAGCACCCCAACCGCGATCGTCACTTTCCACGGAGTGCGGAAGCGCGGATGGATGTCGCCCACCCATTTCGGCAGCAGGCCGTCGCGCGACATCGTGTAGAGCACGCGCGTCTGCCCCAGGATCATCACCAGCATCACCGATGCAAGGCCGGCAATCGCGCCCAGATCGATAAGGCACACGCCCCATGTCGCCCCAATCGCCGCCGCGCCGTCCGCCACCGGAGCCGGCGTGTTCAGCGTCGCGTAGGGCTTCAGCCCGGTCAGCAGTCCGGCAACAATGATGTACAGAACCGTGCAGAGTGATCAGAGAGCCAAGGATGCCGAAAGGCATGTCCTTCTGCGGATTCTTCGCCTCCTGAGCGGCCGTCGAAACGGCGTCGAACCCGATATACGCGAAGAAGACGACACTCGCCCCTCGCATAATGCCCGACCATCCGTACTGCCCGAAGTGCCCCAGATTTTTCGGAATGAAAGGATGCCAATTCGCCGACATATGCGCCGGGTGCCCAAAGGCAAATATCGTAGCGATCCCGATAAAGAAGAGCACCACCGACACCTTAATCATCACCGCGGCGCTGTTGAAGTTCGCCGACTCCCGCACGCCTACAACCAGCACCGTCGTGACCACGATGATCGCGCAAAACGCGAAGATGTCCACCTTTGCTGACAAAGCGTGCCCGAACAGGGTCATGGAGATCGAAGGCGTTGGATTAAACGGCATATGAATGCCGAAATATCCCAGCAGGCTGCTCATGTAGCCGCTCCAGCCGACGGCCACGGTAGCCGCGCCAAACGCATATTCCAGGCACAGCGCCCAGCCGATGATCCACGCCACCAGCTCGCCCAGCGTCGCATAGCCGTAGGTGTATGCCGACCCCGCAATCGGGATCATCGCAGCAAACTCCGCATAGCAGAGACCGGCAAAGACGCACCCAATACCCGCCACCACGAATGACAGCACGATCGCCGGTCCGGCAAACTGCGCCGCCGCCGTCCCGGTCAGTACGAAGATGCCCGCCCCGATGATCGCGCCGATTCCCAGTGTGATCAGGTTCACCGGCCCGAGTGCACGTTTCAGTCCGCCGGTACTCTCGCTCTCCGCCTCGTGCATCAAGGCCTTCAGCGGCTTGACCGCCAACAAATTCGCCATGCGTTGGTTAATCTCCTAAACCGTTGCGGTCTGACCCTTGCGTCCCGCCCATTTCCAAACCAGGTAAACCGGCACTCCGAGCAGCACGACAATCAGTCCCGGCCAAGTGTACTGGGGTTTGTACCGTAAAAGCACGCCACAAATCCACACCGCCATCACGATGTACAGCCCCGGCAGCACCGGGTACCCCAAAGCTCTATACGGCCTCGCCGCATCCGGCTGCCTCCGCCGCAATACGAACAGCCCCAGAATCGTCAGCGCATAGAACACCAGCGCCGCCAGGATCACGTAATCCAGCAGGTTGCCGTACTGTCCGCTCAGGCACAGCAGACACGTCCACACGCACTGCATCCACAACGAGTTCTTCGGCACGCCCTTGCTGTCCAGCTTGCCCGTGCTCTTAAAGAACAGCCCATCCTGGCTCATCGCGTAATACACGCGCGCGCCCGCCAGCACCATCCCGTTCACGCACCCAAACGTGCTCACCAGGATCGCCGCCGCCATCAGCTTCGCGCCCACCGGCCCGAACGCAGTCTGCATGACCGCAGTCGCCACCCTGTCCTGCGGAGCATTTGCAATCCCATGCAACGGCAGCACGCTCAGATACACAAAGTTGCACGCGATATACAGCAGGCTCACCGCACCCGTCCCAATCGCCAGCGACAGCGGCAGGTTCCGCTTCGGATTCCGCACCTCGCCCGCCGTGAACGTCACGTTGTTCCACGCGTCGCTCGAAAACAGGCTGCCCACCTGCACCACCGCAACCACCGTCAGCACACCCACCACGGCCGTCCCGCCGCCCAGCCCAAGAAACGATCCAACCTCCACGACATGCGGCGTTCCCCAGTGCGCTCCGGCCCAGAACTGATGCCAGCCATGCCCAAAATTCGCCGCGTGCGCAATCGCATTCTTCGCAATCAACCCCACCGCAATCACGCCCAGCAGCGCCAGCACCTTCGTCGTCGTAAAAACGTTCTGCACCGCCGCGCCCGTCTTCACCCCACGCGTATTCGTGAGCGTCAGCAGCACAATCACGACAATCCCCACCAGGTTCGCCGTGCTCAGTCCCACATTCCCCGAGCCCACATGCACAATCCAGTTCGTCTGGCTGATGCTCGGAAAGAACACCCCCAGGAATTTCCCGAACGCCACGCCCACCGCTGCAATCGTCCCCGTCTGGATCACCGTAAACAGCGTCCACCCATACAAAAATCCCCACAGCGGCCCCAGGCTCTCGCGCAGATACACATATTGGCCGCCCGCCTTCGGCATCATGCCAGCCAGCTCGCCATAGCTCAGCGCGCCGATCACCGTCATCACCGCGGTCACCAACCACGCCGCAATCAGCAGCGCCGGCGATCCCACCACCCGGCTCATCTCCGCGGGCACAATAAAAATGCCCGACCCGATCATCGAGCCCATCACAATGGCCGTCGCCGAAAACAGCCCCAACCCCTGCACAAAGTGCGGCGCTGACTGCTTCCATCGCTTTGTCATCTCGAGCGGAGGTTGCGCTCTGCGCAACCGGAGCGGAGGGACCTCGCATTTGAGGTCTGCCCCGGCGCCACTGATGTCTCTGGAGTCACTTCCCCGTACCCTACCCCAAAATCTCGAGAAAGTCCCGCGCAACCTCCGTACCGGTCCACGGCTCAGGAACCCTGCCCGATTTTTGTGCTTCTCAGGAAACTCCAGTCTCTGGCATCCTTAGGATGCAGCCCCAGCAATCGTCTTCACCAAAACCAGTACACCGGGAGGTACGCAGTATGCCCGGGACCGATACGCTTCAACTGCTCGACCGCAGCCCTTTCCTTTTCAGAGTGGCGAAAGGAATGGTGCGCCGCAATCTTCCCGGAGGATGGAAGCTCTTCACCGCGCTCGACCGCGTCGGTTATCTGAATAACAAGCTCGTCAAGTATCCAGTCAACCAAAACTACTCCGTGTTCGTGCCGATCTACAGCCAGGACAGGTGGGATGGCCTGGACCTCCTCAACTACGAACATCGAGTCATATCAGCGTTGGTTGAAGCCGCTTCCAAGTGCGTCGGCGACCTCACCATCGTCGACTGCGGTGCAAACATCGGTCTCATCTCGGTCTTTTTAGCAGCCCGACTCCATGCCGCTGTCAGGCTTGTCGCCTTCGAACCAAACGAAGCCCTTTTCCCAATCCTGCGCCAGAATCTTGCCGAGCTTCCCTTCTCAGCCGAAGCAATCCACATGGCTGTGAGCGATCTCAACGGACGAGGAGAGCTTCGCTCACCCTCGTACGATTCAAGCGATGAGGCGCGTTATGTCGTTCAGGTTTCAGAAGGTGGTTTTCCCGTAACCACAGTCGACGACCAGCGGCTGGAGACGCCTAATCTCCTGATAAAAATCGATGTGGAAGGTGGTGAAATCGCTGTAATACGTGGTGCCGCCCGCTCCATCGCTCAAGCCCACACAGCAATCCTTTCCATTGAAGCGCACCCTAAAGTTTTCGAACGAACCGGAATCGATCCGATCACAATCCTTCAGGCAATCGCCGCCCTTCGGCCATTTCAATTTACTGTCGCTGAGACCGGTGACTCGATCACCGATCTCTCACGTCCCTTCTTTCAGCAACAGCCAAACGACGGTACCGTTTACAACATCATCTGCGTATCGGGCCTCCGTCCATTAGAAGCGCTCCGCGACTGATCGCAGACGAGTCGCCATCTCCGCGGTACTCCTCCCCTCCACCAACAGTCCGCCGATCACCGCCACCGAATCCGCTCCGGCCTCAAACACACTCGCCGCGTTTTCGACCGTAATCCCTCCAATCGCCACAATCGGCAACTCCGTCATCTCCCTCGCCCGCCGCACCAGCCCGAGTCCCACCACCGGCTCCGGATTCGCCTTCGACCCCGTCCGAAACACCGGCCCCACCGCCACATAATCCGGCCGGCTCTCAACCGCCGCCCGCACCTGCTCCTCGCTATGCGTCGACACCCCGACAATCCCAGCTCTCCGGGTGCCCCATCTTCGCGACGGCTTCATCGTCGCTAAGGTGGGCTCAGCGAAAACCCGCCGCACCGCCTCCACCGCCAAATCCCCCTGGCCGACATGCACGCCCTCCCACCCCGCCAACACCGCCAGGTCCGCCCGATCGTTCATCACGCGCACCACCTCCGCGCCCTCAAACGCCGCATCCATCTCCCGCGCCGCGCGCAAAATCTCCTGCGGGCCATTCACCTTGTCGCGATACTGCACCAGCCGCACGCCCGCCTCGCGCAACTCCCGCGCAAACTCACCCACGCCCACGCCCCGCGCATCCAGCGTTGCGCGGTCCACAATCGCATATAACCTGGAAAATCCCATCCACCCACGCTACCGCAGTCACACCGCAGGTCTACAATTTCCGCATGAGACTTCTGCCGCGCCCATCCAGCATCGTGAAAACCACCGCAGCCGCGGGTCTCGCCACGGCTGCCGCCGCAACCGCAGGTGCGATCGCCGTAGGGGCCGTCGCCATTGGAGCCATCGCCGTCAGCAAGTTCGCCGTCGGCAAGCTCCAGCCAAAGCTGGGTCAAAAAATGAAGCTGCACGTCTCCGAGCTCACCGTGGACCAACTCATCGTCCGCAACCGTACTGACGCTTAACCGCCTTACGCGCGCAGAAACAAAAGCCGGCTCTCACCGGGCCTTTCGTTCTGATCCCTGATCGCTGCTCCCTTACCCCTGCTTCGCCGCCTTCTGCCGCTCCAGAAACCGCTCCATAAACTTCGTATCGAACTCCCCGCGGCGAAACTCCTCATCCGCGAAGATCGCCTGGTGCAGCGGAATCGACGTATGAATCCCCTGCACCACAAACTGGCTCAGCGCCCGCTGCATCTTGTCCATCGCCTCTTCGCGGTCCTTGCCGTGGCAGATCAGCTTCGCAATCATCGAGTCGTAATACTGCGGCACCACACCCTCGGCATACTGCGCCGTATCCACCCGCACGCCGTTGCCACCCGGCAAATTGAACACCGTAATCTTCCCCGGGCTCGGCGTGAACTTCTCCGGATGCTCCGCATTGATGCGGCACTCAATCGCATGCCCGCGAATCTCCGGAACTTCCGGCACAATATCCCGCAGCCGCTCACCCGCCGCAATCCGCAGCTGCGCCTTCACCAGGTCCACTCCCGTGACCATCTCGGTCACGCAGTGCTCCACCTGGATCCGCGTATTCATCTCGATGAAGTAGATCTCTCCATCCTCATCCATCAGGAACTCAATCGTCCCCGCATTCCAGTACCCGATATCCCTCAGCGACCGCTCGATCGTCTTGCCCAGCTCCTCGCGCAGCTTCGGCGTCACCTGCAAGCTCGGCGCCTCTTCAATCAGCTTCTGATGCCGCCGCTGAATCGAGCACTCCCGCTCACCCAGACTCATCACGTTGCCGTGCTCATCCGCCAGCACCTGGAACTCAATATGCCGCGGCCGCTCGATGAACTTCTCCATGTACAGCTCGCCGTTGCCGAACGCATTCAGCGCCTCGGTCGAAGCCTGCTGGAACAGCGCCGGCAGCTCCTCCTTCGGCGCAGATCCGCATCCCGCGTCCGCCGCCGCCCGCCACCGCCTTCAGAATGATCGGATAGCCGAATCTTCTCCGCCCACTCCAGCGCCTCGTCTTCGTTCGCGATCACGCCATCGCTTCCCGGCAGGATCGGCACCTTCGCCTTCTTCATCGTCTGCCGCGCCGTGGACTTCTCGCCCATCATCCGCGTCACCTCCGGCTGCGGCCCGATGAACTTGATGTTGGACGCCCGGCAGACCTCCGCGAAGTTCGCATTCTCACTCAGCAGCCCATACCCCGGATGAATCGCATCCGCGCCCGCAATCTCCGCCGCCGAAATCACCGCCGGCACATTCAGATAGCTGTCCTCCGACCTCGGCGGCCCAATACAGATCGCCTCATCCGCAAACTTCACGTGCAGGCTAGTTCCGGTCCGCCTCCGAATACACCGCAACCGTGCGCATCCCCATCTCCTTGCACGCGCAGATCACGCGCAGCGCAATCTCACCCCGATTGGCAATCAAAACCTTACGAAACATTCAGCGCCTTTACTCTCATCGCCGCGATCTCTGCAGCCGTTGCCGCTACTCACTATTCACTACTCGACTGCCCTTACTTGATCGCAAACAGCGCCTGCCCATACTCCACCGGCTGCCCGGTCTTCACGTACACCTTCACAATCTCGCCCGCGAAGTCGCTCTCAATCTCGTTCATCAGCTTCATCGCCTCGACGATGCACAGCACCTGCCCCGCTCGACACGCGATCGCCCACCTTCACAAACGGCGTCCGCATCCGGCGACGGCGCATCATAGAACGTCCCCACAATCGGCGACTTCACAATATGCGCTCCCACCTCCGGTCCAGCCTCCGCCGCCGCAACACCCGTCGCCTGCTCCGCACCAGCAGCCGCAGGAGCCTGCGCCGGAGCCGCCGCAGCCTGTACGCCCGGCAACGCGGCCGGCACAGCCACCGGCACCTGCGCCGCTCCCTGCGCCGCAATCGCGCTCGCCAGATTCGAAAGGCTCGAGGCATCCATACCCGTCGACGGCTGCAGCCCGGCAAACTTCAACCGGACCTTCAGGTCCGTCCGCTCCATATCGAACTCGGCGATACCATTCGCCTTCAAAAACTCAACCAGCTCCCGGAGCTGCTGCAGATCCTCTGCCGCCATCCACAACTCCTGTCTTTCACTAACGACTAACCACTAACTACTAACTACTCGCTACAACTCCACCCATGCCTTCGGGCTCGCCTTCGTCAGCACCTCGCTGACCCTTCGCCGTCACCAGCACCATATCTTCGATGCGAACTCCAAACTCCCCAGGCAGATAAACACCCGGTTCAATCGTAATGACCATCCCCGGTTCCAGCACCTGCTCCTGCTTCGCTCGCGAGCCGCGGCCCTTCGTGAATCTCCAGCCCAACACCGTGGCCAGTGGAGTGCGTAAACTACCGCTCCAGCTTGGCCTTTCGCAGCACCGAGCGCGCCGCCTCATCCACCTCGCCGCACGTCGCTCCGGGCGCCACTGCCGACACGCCCGCCTGCTGCGCTTCCAGCACCGAATGATACACGTCCCACTCGCGCGTCGTGGCCTTCCCCAGGTGCACCGTGCGCGTCATATCCGAGCAGTACCCGTCCAGCACCACACCAAAATCCAGCGTCACAAAGCCCCGTCGCGGCAGCTTCGCCGCGCTCGCCCGCCCATGCGGCAGCGCGCTCCGTTCTCCGCTCGCCACAATCGTCTCGAAGCTCATCCCCTCCGCGCCCGCGCGCCGCGCCTCCAGCTCCATCACCACCGCGATCTCGCTCTCCGTCTCGCCCGCGCTCAGATTCGTCAGCACGCCCTCAAACAACCTGCACCCCAGCGCCGCGGCGCCGCCGCATCTTGCGCAATCTCGTCCGCGTCCTTCACCTCGCGCAGCCGCGCCACCACGGCCCTGCGGTCGCCACAAAAAACTCCGCCGCTGCCCCGCCGGCAGCGCCTTGCGCATGGCGTCCAGCGCCGCCACCGTCGTCTGCACCGCGTCGAACCCGCACCGCGCGTTTTTCGACCAGCCCTTGCGCTCCGCCAGCCACGCCGCCGCCTGCGCTCCCGGCGCGCCCTTCCCAATCACCACCCGCAGCCCTGCCACCTCGGCCTTCGCCTGCTCCGTATACCGCCCGTCCGTAAACAGCGCACGCGCCGCGCCACCCGCCCAGCGCCACCGCTGCCACTCGACCCCGTAAATCCGCTCAGCTACCGCACATCCGGCAGATGCGTCACCACCAGCGCATCCACACCTGCACCTCTCGCCGCTTCCAGCGCTGCCTGCCGTCTCAGTCGATGCTGCATCTAACTCGATTCTACCGGGGCCACAGCGCCGTTCGCTCGCCATTCACCGTCCAACCCTCGGTATCATGGAACTATGCCCGTCATTTCTCCGGGACAGTCTCATCCTGACCTGCAGACGATCACTCGCCGCAGCTTCCTCATCGGTGCGCTGCCGCCGCCGGGCTCGCGCTCCCGCCTACGCCGGCACCCACGCGCGCCACGAGATCGAGGTCACCCAGCGCACCCTCGCCCTCCGCAATCTCCCCGACGCCTTCGTCGGCTTCCGCATCGTCCAGCTCACCGACATCCACCTCGAGGAGTACACCGAGCCCTGGTTCCTTGAGCGCGTCGTCCAGACCATCAACCGCCTCCACCCTGACCTCGTTCTCCTCACCGGCGACTTCGTCACCCGCGGCCCCGCTACCGACCGCGTCGCCTGGCGCGCCGCCGGCGTCGCCGCCGAGATCCTCTCCGAACTCCGCGCGCCCCAGCGCTTCGCCTGCCTCGGCAACCACGACGTCGCCGTCGGCGCCGAGCACGTCATCAGTCCCCTCGCGCGCCCACGGCATCCCCGTGCTCATCGACAGCTACGTCCCCATCCAGCGCGGCTCCGACTACATCTGGCTCTGCGGCACCGACGACCCCGGCACCCGCATCCCCGACCTCAATCTCGCCATCCCCGCCTATCCCACGGCACCCGTCATCCTCATGTGCCACGAGCCCGACTACGTCGACCACGTCATCCGTCACCCGCGCTTCCGCTATATCGACCTCATGCTCTCCGGCCACACCCACGGCGGCCAGGTGCGCCTTCCCGCCATCGGCCCCCTCATCCTTCCGCCCATGGGCAAGAAATACATCGAAGGCCGCTTCCAGTTCGACCACATGCAGCTCTACGTCAACCGCGGCCTCGGCACCGTCGGCCTCCCCTTCCGCCTCAACTGCCCCGCCGAAATCACCCACTTCACCCTCCAGCGCGCCTGACGCATCGCGCGCTAAGACCCGCGACGATCCGGGTGCCCCATCTTCGCAGCTGCGCAGCGGACGCTAAGGTGGGCATCGCGCGCGGTAGCGCGCGAGTGTCTTTGCGTTTGCGGGTGGCCTACCCTTTCACGGCCTCATCGTGAAAGGGTGGGGTATCGCGGGTGGTAGCGCGCGAGTGCTTTTGCTTTTGCCTTTGCCTTTGCTTTTCCCGTTGGCATCCCTCAACCAAAAAAGAACGGACCTTTCGGCCCGCCCTCTTTTTATGTGTTCTAAACAATCATCACGGAATATTATTCCGCACGCAGTTATTCGTCTTCGTAATCGGCGTCGGCATCGCGACCACCTCAAAGTCCGTCACCTTCAGCGACGACAGATCCTGCGTACCGAAGTCCACATCCGTGTACTTCGTCTGCGTATCCTGATCGCTCTGCGCCGTCAGCGCGATGCTTCCACCATCCGCCAGAAACATCCCGTACTTCTGCATCGCCTTCGCCACCACCTGCGCAGCAGGCTTCAGCGAAGAAATGTCATACGACGCCTTCAGCCGCAGATGCGCTCCATACGGAATCGCATTCGACGGCCCGCTCGGAGCTCCCGCGTGCGTCGCCGGGTGCACATAGAATCCCGCACGCATCTCGTTGTTCGGCAGAATGAACCGGATCGCATGGTTGATCTGACCCGCCTTCAGTTCATCGGCATTGAACAGCAGCGGAGCAATCGGGAACCCCGCCGCGTCCGCGCTCGTGCACTGCTCTCCGCGCCCGGTCGCCGGATAGACCACGTTCAGATCCCATACTCCAATAAAGTTGGCCGTCACTGCGCTGCCGTTATAGTTCGCGCCATAGGCTTCGTAAAGCTTGCCCGCGCCGTTGTCCACAACGATGAAGTGGCAGTCGTATTGTGAGGTGTCGCACTGATAGCCTGTCTGGCCTTCCATCCCTCCGCCCGCCGGCAAAGGAACACTCGAAACACTGTCCGAGTCAGGCGTGTAAAACGGCGACCCAGGCTGGAACGGCACCGTCGGCGTCGACGAATTTGCCTGCATGACGCGGATCGACTCGTCCACCTTCATGCTGCCCAGACCCCATCCGCCCTGCGATGCAAGCTGATTGATCATGCTCGCGGAGTTAGGATCGACCACCGCAGCGCTGACATCCTGCGTCCAGACTGCCGCCAGAGGAAAGTACTGCACCAGCGTCGACGTGCCGGTCCCAGTACCAGTCGTTCCCGTACCCGTCCCGGTGCCACTCGTGCCCGTACTCGTTCCGGTGCCGGTCGTCCCTGTTCCCGTCGTGGTCCCCGTGCCACTCGTTCCCGTAGTCGTGCCGGTCCCGGTGCCGCTCGTTCCCGTCGTCGTCCCGGTGCCACTCGTGCCCGTACTCGTTCCGGTGCCGGTGGTCCCTGTACCCGTGGTGGTTCCCGTGCCACTGGTACCCGTAGAGGTTCCCGTGCCACCCGTACTCCCTTTATGGCGCTTCGAAGCGGCCTTGACGACCTTGGCCTTCTTTCCTGTCTGAGCGCTGGCGCTCGTTGCCCAGCCTCCCAACGTCGTTGCAGCCGTTGCTGCTCCAAGAATGACGAATAACCCTCGCTTCAAAGCGACCATTAACTTCCTCCGAAAACAGGTTTGTAGCCCGAACCACTACATGTAACGAACCTGCTCTGGGAGAAGTCTTCCGTTTCACTGCCTTGGTCTCAAGCTGTTTCCCGTTTCGACGGAACGCGGTTCAACTCGGAAGCAAGCAAAAACGTCATCTTGTGTGGATAAACTGCAACAAAAGTTGTAGAGCCTCTGCTTTTCTTTCCGTCATTCCGAGGCGCCAGAGTCCTCAGCGAACTCGTTCGCTGGGTGGTGCAGCCGAGGAACCTGTCTTCTGTCCAACCGGCGACACTCCGGGTGCCCCATCTTCGCGTGCGCTCGGGGTCCCCGGCAACGCTGCGAGGATTAGCGGGTAAAGCGACCAGTTTTTGATGGGCGTCAGCACTCGCGCAATCGCGCTCGTCGCCAGATAACCCGTACCGAACATGCCAACCATTAACACTGCAACGGCAAAGACCAAGATCGCCCGCTAAACCGGCATCTCAAGATGCCCATGCGGATCCTCGAGAACCGCCATCAACAAGAGCAGAACCCTGGGCCTAACGCAACGCAGATCGATTCGATAGACCAAACGCCGAGACGGTTCAGAACCGAAACTGGGCGGTCATAATCGCCTGCCCGCGACACCTACCGCGCTCGTCCCGCCGGCTTCTTCTTCGTCACATCCACCGGAGCCGCCGGAGGCCTCACGCCACTCTTCTCATCCATCCAGTTATCCAGCAGGCTCTTCCTGAAACGCCAGCGGTTCCCCAGCTTGAACGCCGGCACAAACCCCTCCGACGCGTACCGGTACAGCGTGTCCCCGCTGATCCCCAGGTACTCCGCGGCCTGCCGAATATCCATCACCTCGCGAAGCGCGGGCTGTGCCTGTGCTGCCATGGCTCCATCTCCAATCGTGGGAAATCCCGGGAACTCACGCGCTCCGTAAACCCCTCATCTCAACTCAGCGCGAATCCTCTTGTACCCCCTTTTTCAGCGGTACACAAGCGGAAATCTCCGGGTTCTCTCCTGCTTTCCTTGGCTCTTGGCAAGTTTCTAACCTCGAATGCCGCCTCACGACCATTTATTTCGAGTATTGGCAATTAAAAAATGGGCCGTTTTCATGCAAAATAACGCGGTTTTTACACGAAAATAAGCACCTTAAAAACGCCGAAACGGGTCCGCCCACCACCGCGTCTGCCCGCTGCCGTCCACCACTTCCGTCGGAACCCCCGGCTCCGGCGTCCACAGCCGGGCCCCATCCCTCGCCGCCAGTTCCTCCAACCGCTCAATCGGCTCCCGCCACCCATGCAGAGCTAAGTTGAACATTCCCCAGTGGATCGGCATTAGCAGCCCCGCCTTCTCTGCCCCACCCATCGCCTGATACGCCCGCGCCGCACCCTCCGGCCCCAGGTGAATCTCCGACCACAGCGGATGGAACGCCCCAATCTCCAGCATGGTCAGGTCAAACCGGCTTCCGTTCCGCCCTTCCGGATCCAGGCGCTCCGGATACTGCGCCGCAATCTCCGCAAACCCCTCCCACCAGCCCGAGTCCGCCCCGAAGTACACCCGGTGCTTCGGCCCCTCGATCACAAATGAGCTCCACAGCGTGGTAAACCTGTCCCACGGCAGCCTTCCTGAAAAGTGCCGCGACGGCCACGCCGTCAGCCGCACAGCCTGTCCCAAACCCGCATCCAGCCCCGCCGCGACCTCGGTCGACTGTCCCCAGTCCAGTTCCGCGATCCTGTTCTCCGGCACGCCGAACCGCCGCAGTCTCTTGCCCACACCCGCCGACGTCACCCACACCGCCCGCGCCGTCGAATTCATCCGCGCCAGCCTGCCCACTGTCAGCGCCCCCAGGTGGTCATAGTGGTCGTGCGAGATCAGCACCGCATCCAGCTCCGGCATCTGCTCCAGCGGCATCGTCGGCGGAAAGAACCGCTGCGGCCCAAACCACTGCAACGGGCTCGCCCGCTCCTCCCACACCGGATCGATCAGGATCCGCACCGGGGTCCCCGGCGAGCTTGCTCGCTGGGGTGATACGCCGTCAATCTCCAGCAGCATCGACGAGTGCCCGAACCACGTCACCCGCAGCCCGCTCTCAGGAGGTCGCCGATACACGCGCGTGTCCGTCCGGAACGGCCCCAGCGGCACCTTCGGCTCGGCCTCAGCCTTATTGCGCAGATACAGCGGCAGCACCTTAAAGACCAGCCCGAATCCGCCCAGCCTCGTCGGCACCGGATTCAAATACCGCCCACCCTGCTTCTTCGCGCGCTCCAGCAACCCCGCTCCAATAACTCCAATGACCGATAGAGTCCTTCGATACTCTCACACCCCAGCCGCATCCGTCCTGGCCGGGTCTCGGGATCCCTACCCCTTATCCGTTTCCCCTTACCCCTTATCCCTTATCCTCTATCATTCCCCGCCTTACTCCGCGCCATTCTCCGCCCCATACAGCGCATTAATCCTGTCCTTATATTTCTCATTGATCACGCGCCGCTTCAGCTTCATGCTCGGCGTCAGCTCACCCGACTCCACCGTCCACTCCTCCGGCACCACTGCAATTTTCTTGATCGTCTCATGGTGCGCCAGCCCCTCGTTCGCCTTGCCCACGATGCCCTTATAGACCTGCTGCACCTTCGCGTCTTCCACCAGCTTCGCGCGGTCTTTCGTCTGTACACCGTTCTGCTGTGCCCACTTCTCCAGCGCGTCAAAGTTCGGCGAGATCACCACGCTCACAAACTTCCGCTGGTCGCCGATCAGCGCCGCCTGCCCCACCAGCGCATCCACCTTCAACCGGCTCTCAATCGGCTGCGGCGCAACATACTTTCCGCCCGAGGTCTTCATCAGCTCCTTCTTCCTGTCCGTGATCGACAGAAATCCGTCCTCGAGCTTCGCAATATCACCCGTCCGGAACCACCCATCCGCCGTGAACTCCTTCTTCGTCTCCTCTTCCTTCTTCCAATACCCCGCGAACACACTCGTCCCGCGCACCTCCAGCTCGCCATCCTCGGCCAGCCGCGTCTCCAGATTCGGAATGACCGCGCCCACGGTATACGGCCTGTACGCCGCAAACGTATTCCGCGCAATCACCGGCGACGTCTCCGTCATCCCATAACCCTCAAACACGCGAATCCCCACGCTCAGAAACCAATCGGTCGTCTCTTTGCCCAGCGGCGCCCCACCTGAGATGAACAGCTTCGCGTTCCCTCCAAACGCCTCGCGAATCTTCGAGAACACCAGCTTGTTCGCAATCTTCCATCCCAGCGAAGCCGGCACTTCGCCCGCCGCGATCTTGTCCTTCCGTTTCCGTCCCCGCGCCAGCGCCCAGTTGAAGATCCGCTTCTGCATTCCTTGCGCCTTGCCCTCAACCCCCTGCCGCACCTTCTCAAACACACGCGGCACCGCGAGAAAAATTGTCGGCTTCACCTCCTTCATCGCCGCCGGCAGCCGATCAAACCCCGGCAGATACGCCAGGTATCCTCCATGCGCGTAGATCGCATAATCCAGATGCCGCGCCAGCGCATGACTCAGCGGGAGAAACGAGATCGCCGAATCTCCCTTCTCAAGGTGCAGATCGTCCGTCGAGTGATGCAGGTTGTCGCACAGATTCTTATGCGTCAGCATCACACCCTTCGGTTCGCCCGTCGTTCCTGACGTGTAGATAATCGTCGCCAGCTCCTCCGGCTTCGTCTCCTTCAACTTCGCGTCGAATCCCGCATCGCGCGACTCCAGCTCTCCCGCATTCTCCAGCAGCTTGCTCAGGTGCTCCGCATTCGGAAAACTCACCGTCATCAAACACCACGACGCGCTCCAGCGCCGGCATCTCGCCCGCGTTCGCAATCTTGTCGTACTGCTCGCGCGTCGAAACAAACGCTACCTTCGCGCCCGAATCGCGCAGCATGAATCCCACCTGCTCCGGCGACAACGTCTGGTAGAGCGGCACATCCACCACGCCCATCGCCATGCACGCAAAGTCCACCACCGGCCACTCCCAGCGGTTCTCGCTGATAATCGCCACACGATCACCGCGCTTCACTCCCCAGCTCTCCAGCGCCGCCACCACCCCGCGCACGCGCCCATATATCGTGCGCGCCATAATCGGCTTCCATCCCTCGGTGCTCTTCCACATCGCGGCCGTGTCTCCGTCGCGCTGTGCAATGCCCGCCAGGATGTCGTTAATCGTGCGCAACTCAAGCATGTGTGTCTCCTTCAGATTCAGCCGCAGTGGGACTGCTTATCTCTGATGCAACAGACTACACAGCCGCAGTAAAACCTTTGTCCGCCTGAACTCGACATCTCGCAAACTCGCGTCTCGAAACTGAAAGCCAACCCTGCATTCCTCGCCGCAGCGCGCATATCGCGTCTGCAAGCGCGAGCCGTGGAACCTTTGAATGTCAGTTCGCAGATTCTCCCGTCACTCACTCCCCGCCGCACTCCCCCAATATCCCCTTGGACAGATACCGCTCCGCCGAGTCCGGCACCACCGTCACCACGCGCTTGCCCGGCCCCAGCTCCTTCGCAATCTCGAGCGCCGCAAACACATTCGCGCCTGAGCTCGACCCGGCCAGCACACCTTCCTCACGCGCCAGCCGCTGCACCATCGCGAACGCATCGTCATCACTCACCATGATGATGCGATCCGTCACGCTGCGATCGAAGTTCGCCGGAATAAATGACACGCCAATCCCTTCCACCTTGTGTGGCCCCGGCTCTCCGCCCTGCAGAATGCTTCCCTGCGTCTCCACCGCAACCGTCAGCACCGCGGGCGTGCGCTTCTTGAAGCACCTCGCGATGCCCGTAAACGTTCCCGCCGACCCCACGCCAATCACCACCGCATCCAAGCGGCCTTCCATCTGCGACCAGATCTCCTCCGCCGTCGTCTCCTCGTGATAGTCCGCGTTCGCCGGATTCTCAAACTGCATTGCCGCAAACGCTCCCGGCGTCTCGTCCTCAAACGCCAGCGCCCGCTTGATTGCGCCCGCCATCATCTCGCTCTCCGGGGTGCGCACAACCTCCGCACCCAGCCCGCGCATCAGGATGCACTTCTCTTCCGCGTAGCCCTCCGGCACAAACAGCTTCACGCGATACCCGCGCTGCACGCCGATCAGCGCCAGCCCCACACCGGTATTGCCCGCGGTCGCTTCGACGATCGTTCCTCCGGGCTTCAGCACCCCGCGCCGCTCCGCATCCAGCACGATGCCCAGCGCCGCGCGGTCCTTGATGCTTCCGCCCGGGTTCATCGTCTCCAGCTTCGCCCACACCTCGGCCGCATCCGCGCCCGCAAGTTTGCCAAGCCGCACCATGGGCGTGTGCCCAACTAACTGAGTTACATCTGCTCCGATTCGCACGCTGCTCGCTACTCTCCCGTCGTCTTGCGGCTTGCCCCACCCGCACCGGCAACCTTCGGAAAATATCCCGAGCGCGTCCTCACCTGCAACCCGCGGTAGCCTTTTTCTTTTGCTTCCACGTGAATCGTCCGGTATCCGCCCAATTCCGGCGGCTTCGTCGACCGGTACTCGATCGTGTACTGCGACCGGATGTCCTGCGCCACCTCGCGCGTAATCCCATCCACTTCCTTCAGCGACTTCGGGAAGTACGCGATCCCTCCCGTCTGCGTCGCCAGCTCCGTCAGCACCTCGCGCGAGTGCCTCGCCTCCGAGTGGCTCACATCCTCGCCAAACAGCAGTCCGATGCAGTAGATCGCCGGCCCATCCAGGTCCTGCACTCGGCGAATCGTCTGCTCCAGCGTTGCGCTCGACGCATTGTCATCGCCGTCTGTCACAATCAGCAGAACCTGCTTGCTGCGCTTCGCATTCTTGGACAGATAATCCGCCGACGCGATCACCGCGTCATACAGCGCCGTCCCTCCGCTCGACTTGATATACGCCAGCCCCTGCTGCAGCTTGTCAATCGAGTTCGTAAAATCCTGGTCGATATACGCCTCCGAGCTGAAGTCCACCAGGAACGCCTCATCCTCACGGTTCGACAGCCGCACCAGATCCAGCGACGCCGCATCCACCGCCGCCCGCTTGTCGTACATCGACCCCGAGCTGTCGATCAGAATTCCCATCGACACCGGCACATCCTCATGCCGGAACCCGATGATCGTCTGCGGCACGCCATCCTCATACACGTGGAACGCATCCTGCGGCAGGTTCTGCACGGGCGCGCCGCTCGCATCAATCACCGACGCATTCAGCCGCACCTCATACGCATTCGCGCGCAAGGTGTACTCGCCGTGCTCCTTGGTAATCTCGCCCGGCTTCGGCGGCCCCGTCGGCGCCGGCAACGCCGTATGCGTATCCGGGTCCGGCGACGGCACCGGGTCACTATCCACCGCCGGCACCTGCCCCTGACTCTGTGCAGCCGGCTGGTTAGGCCTCGCCTGCGCCTGCGGCGGTGATATCGCCTGCGGCTGTGCCGCCGCCTGCGCCCACACGCCGGGCGTCATGACCACGCACATCGCGAGCACCACGCACATCGCGGCCCCCACCCGGCACGTCAATCTCCCATCTATCCTCAATCGATCCTCACTGCCGCGCGGCAACGCAGCACCGCATCCGCCTTAACCTTGGACGCATTCCCGCCGCCGCCGCTAACCAGCTTTCGCACACGCGGCCATTCCGGCCCATTTGCCTGTTGCGCACCCGCCGCAATTCCCACCAGTAGAAAGCAACCCGCAGCCTTACTGCGTCGGCGCATAGTACCCCTCGCGGCTGTGCACCGTCAGCGGAGGCAACCCGGGAGGCTCCATCAGCTTCACCCGCAGCTTCCGCCACTGCCCATCCCGCCGCGTATCCGTCGGCGTAAACCCAATCACATACTGATTGCGCAGCTCCTCACTGATCCGCTGCGCAATGTCGCTCAAATCCTGCATGTCCATCACACGAAACAGCCGCCCGCCGGTCGACTCGCACACCTCATTCAGCAGGGTCGGCCCGTTGACCTCTTCCTCGGTCGGCGCAAACGCGTCAAAGATGCCAATCGAATAAATCTGCACCTCGCTCTCGCGCACAATCCGCGTCAGCTCACCCTCCGTATACCGGCTCCGGTTATCTCCGCCATCCGAGATCACCAGCAGCGCCTTGCGCGCATACTTCGCCTGCCGCAGCTTGTTCACCCCCAGGTACATCGCATCAATCAGCGCCGTCCGGTTCTGCGGGCGCAGCATCACCATACGTGCTTCGACGTCCTCCACGTCGTTTGTGTAATCCACCAGAATCGCCGGCCGGTCATTAAACCCCACCACAAAAAACTCATCCTGCGGATTGCACGTCCGCAAAAACTCCGTCAGCGCCTTCCGCGCCCGCAAAAACTTCGACTGCATGCTCCCGCTCAGATCAAAGATGATCCCGATCGACAGCGGCGCATCCTCCGTCGCAAAGCTCTTGATCGTCTGCAGATTGTTGTTGTCGTAAACCTGAAAATTTTCCTTATCCAGGCCCGTCACCAGCCGGTTCATCGGATCCGTCACCGTCAGCGGCACCAGCACCAGGTTCACGTTCACGCGAATCTCCGCGTTCGGCGAGCTCGTCGCCTTCGTGCCCACAGCTGTCCCCGTAATCAGCGGCCGATTATCTTTCGTCTCCGCCGGCGCCGGCGCGGGCGTCTTCACATCTCCGAGCGGATTTTCCTGCGCCCGGGCGAATCCAGCCCCAACCGTCCCCAACCCCCACAGCATCAGCAACACAGCGCACAGCCTCAGCCCACTGGCCCGCACTCCGCCGCTCCGCCCACCATCTTCCCCCCGGCCCAACTGCAAGCACCGCATACGGCACCTCGCGCTCCGCACCCGTCGTCCCCAGTTCGCTGCGCGGAGCCCTAGAGCTACCACTATCTCACCGCCGCCCTCTCTTCGCCAGTCCCCGTCCTCTCCCCGCTCGTCCTCGCCGCCGCATTAATCTCATAAACGATCTCCTTCCGGGAGGCCCCATGGACAAAATCCCGAGCCGCACCCTCTGGCTCCAGTCCTTCACTCTGCTTTGGATGGCCCTGGAGGTCAGCGTCGCTGCCTGCTCCGCCGCATCCTCGCACAGCCCCGCGCTGCTGGCCTTCGGCTCAGACAGTCTCGTCGAGCTCCTCTCCGCCATCGTCGTTCTGCTGCCTTGGCTCACAAAATCATGGCTCACAAAATCCAGCCTCCCCGAGCGCCTCTCCGGCCGCCTCGCCGGCATCCTCCTCTTTGTTCTCGCGCTCGTCGTCGTCGTTACCGCGGCCCTTTCGCTCGCGCTGCGCCGTCCTCCCCAGCCCTCCCGCCCCGGGATCGCCATCACTCTTGCCGCTCTCCTCGTCATGCCCGCCCTCGCCGCACTCAAACGCCGCGAAGCTCACAACACCGGCAACATCGCGCTCTCCGCCGACGCAATCCAATCCGCAACCTGTGCCTGGATCGCCCTGCTCGCTCTCCTCGGTCTCGCCGTGAATGCCCTCTTTCACATCCCCTGGTTCGACTCCGTCGCCGCCGTCGCCATCGTTCCACTCCTCATCCGCGAAGGCCGCTCCGCCATCAAAGGCGAGACCTGCGGCTGCATCTGAACACACAATGGCAGCAATGTTTTTTCACAAATTGACCCTCTCGCACTCATAATGCTCTAATTCGCCAGTCTCCCCTCACAAAGGGGAGTCACTCCGGTATCACCAGCGGTCATCCGGCCGAAAACCCATATATCCACCCCTTGCCAGTCTTCAGGAGGACACCTGTTCATGCATCTCGGCGCAACCGCGGCTCTGCTTCTCGCCTTTCAGGACTATTCCCCAGCCGCCTCACCGACCTCCAGCAGTGACATTCTCTGGCTTTGGATCGCCATCGGCATCGGCGTCCTCGCCCTCATCGCCGCGTTCATCCTGTCCCGCCTCGTCCTCTCCGGTGACACCGGTACCGCAGACATGCAGGAGATCTCCAACGCCATCCGCGAGGGCGCCGAAGCCTTCCTCGCCCGCCAGTACCGCACCATCGCGATCATCGCCGTCATCCTGGCCATCATCCTCTTCATCGGCTATCACGCCTCCGAGCGCACCGCGCCCTACGCGCTCCGCACCGTCATCAGCTTCCTCGTCGGCGCGTTCTGCTCCGGCATCGCCGGCTATACCGGCATGTACGTAGCCATCCGCACCAACATCCGCGCCGCCGCCGCCGCCCGCTCCTCCTTCAATAAGGCCCTGCAGACGGCGCTGCGCGGCGGGGCTATCACCGGTCTGGTCGTCGTCGCCCTCGCCCTGCTCGGCATCAGCATCCTCTTCCTCGCCTACGGCGGCGTGAACAACGCCACTGCCGTCGTCGACCAGCTCGTCGGCTTCGGCTTCGGTGCCTCCCTGGTCGCACTCTTCGCCCAGCTCGGCGGCGGCATCTACACCAAGGCCGCTGACGTCGGCGCCGACCTCGTCGGCAAAGTCGAAGCCGGCATCCCTGAAGACGACCCCCGCAACCCCGCTGTCATCGCCGATCTCGTCGGCGACAACGTCGGCGACTGCGCCGGCCGCGGTGCCGACATCTTCGAGTCCACCGCCGCCGAAACCGTCGGCGCCATGATCCTCGGCGCCGCTCTCTACCCGGTCTTCGGAATCCGCGGCATCCTCTTCCCGCTGATCATTCACGCCATCAATCTCATCGCGTCCACGGTGGGCGTCGCCGTCGTCCGCAGCAAAGAGACCGGCGATCCCATGCGCGCGCTCAACCGCGGCTTCTACGTCACCGCCATCCTCGCGCTCGGCGGCTTCGCCATCGTCGTCTGGAACCTCCTCACCGGCCCCGGCGTCGAGCCCGGCTGGTTCTTCGGCTGCGGCGTCGTCGGCCTCGTCACCGCATTCCTCTTCGTCTGGATCACGCAGTACTACACCGAGACCCGTTACCGTCCCGTAAAATCCATCGCCGACGCCTCGCTCACCGGCCCGGCCACCAACATCATCAGCGGCCTCGCTGTCGGCATGGAAACCCCCGCACTGCCCGTCATCGTCATCTGCGGCGCGCTTCTGCTCAGCTACTACTTCGGCATCCGCGGCCTCGACGGCTATCCCGGCATCTCCGACTACGAAAAGGGCATCTACGGCACCGCCATCGCTACCATGGGCATGCTCGCCACCGCCGCCTACATCCTCGCCATGGACACCTTCGGCCCCATCACCGACAACGCCGGCGGCATCATCGAGATGTCCCACCAGCCCGACCACGTCCGCGAGCGCACCGACAAACTCGACGCCGCGGGCAACACCACCAAGGCGCTCACCAAGGGCTACGCCATCGGCTCCGCTGCGCTGGCTGCCTTCCTGCTCTTCTCCGCGTACCTCGAAGAGGTCCGCACCATCGTCGCTCACAAGGTCGAACTCGCGGGCCCACTCGGCTACATGCCGCACGGTTGGTCCTTCACCAATATCAACCTCGCTGAGGTTCCGGTCTTCGCCGGTGCGCTGCTCGGCGCGATGCTGGTCTTCCTCTTCTCCTCACTGGCTATCAAGGCGGTCGGCCACGCCGCCCAGAAGGTCGTGCAGGACGTTCGCGACCAGTTCCGCGAAAATCCCGGCATCATGGAAGGCACGGCCAAACCCGACTACGCACGCTGCGTCTCCATCGTCACCGCCTCCGCGCTGCGCGAGATGGTCGCCCCCGGCCTGCTGGTCGTCTTGATGCCGGTCGCCGTCGGCCTCATCTTCCGCAACTTCTCGGCCAGCTACGGCACCAGCTCGATCACGCTCGCTCCTGGCCAGATGATGAACGTGCCTGCCATCAACGGCCATCCAGTTAACCTTGGCGGCGCCACGGCCGTCGCCGGTCTGCTGATGGTCGGCACCATCACCGGAATCCTCATGGCCATGCTGATGAACAACGGCGGCGGCGCCTGGGACAACGCCAAAAAACTGATCGAAACCGGCCTCCACGGCGGCAAACGCTCCGACGCCCACAAGGCCGCCGTCGTCGGCGACACCGTCGGAGACCCCTTCAAGGACACCGCCGGCCCGTCGCTGCACGTGCTCATCAAACTGCTGGCCACGATCACGCTGGTGCTCGCGCCACTGTTCCTCTAACCAACTCGATCCCAGAAAGGCCGCCCACGCGGGCGGCCTTTCTGCATCCGGCTTCCTTTAGGAACGCCCGGTCCGTCGGTTGAATGTGAATGCCATCGCGGCCGACCATACGACAGCAAACAGCCAGAAGTGGACGGTTACGAACGGTGCATCACTGAAAAGCTTCCAATGAAGCGGCCGGCCTACAAAGAAGAATGCGGTCCAAACCACACCGACATTAACTAGGCAGAAGAGGAACATCTTCCCAATGCGGACGCTGGCGTCGCCTCCGTTAAGCCACCTCGCAATCGCCTCTCGTCTCATCGGCAAAATCATATAGCCGGTGCCCCATGTCTCGGTCTGAGACGTGGGGCAACACCGTCACCGCGCCTCAATCTTCCCCGAAATCTGGTTGTACTCGGCCTTGCTCACAATGTGCCGGTGGTACAGATCAGCCCCCTGCTGATACGGCCGCCCCGCAATAATCCTGTCCGCAATCTCCGGCGTGACTCCGGGCAGCCGCTCGAGCTCATCGCTGCTCGCCTTGTTGATATTCACCGGCCCCTTCTGGCGCAGACCATCGAACACGCCCTGCACCACAGCCTTTCCATCCCGAACCGCGCCCGCGGTCACATGGGCCGTATCGTTCCGGATCGCATCCGGGCTGCGCGCCTCGTGACTACACCCCGCCAACCCGGCCACCATCAGCGCAACCCAGAGCACGTGCCTCATCTGTCCTCCACACCGGATTGGATGCGGCATGCCGGGTGCCCCATCTGTACGCCGCAGCGGGGCCCCCGGCGAGCGTTTTTCGCTCGCTGGGGTGGAAGCGGACGGGTGGGATGCACGATCCTCAAAACCGCAAATACACCCCCACCATCGGCTCTGCCGTATTAAAAAACGCCTTCGTCGACGAAAAGGCCGTCGACAACTGCGGCGCGCTGTACACATTCCCGCGATACTGCGCCCGAATCCCCAGGTGCGGCACTAACGCAACATCCACACCACCGCCATACACCAGCACACCCGCCGTACTGTTCCTCGCCCCGGCGACATTCGATCCCGCCTGATGGAACAGCACCCCGCCGCCCGCCAGCAGGAATGGCCTCAGGTTCAGCACATGCAGCCCAACCTCCCAGGCCGCCGTGACCTCATGCGCATTCGCCGGCACATGAGCAGTCATCGTCGTCGGCTCATTGCCGCACGGCAGCCCACACGTGATCTGGCCGCCCGTATACCTCTGGTCCGCCCGGTTCCATGAATACGTCAGGGCATACCCCACCAGCGGGTTCGACTGATGATGCAGCTCCACCATCGCACCGCCCTGGTTCGCCGGGCTCTGGGTCACCCCATTCCCGGTCACCGACCCCGTGAACGCCCCGTACACGCTCGCCGCCAGATCCGTCTGTCCCTTGGCCACCCCACCACAAAGCGCAACCACCACCAACAAAGCCCAACCCCTCATGCTTCCTCCTTCACGGCTGACTGCCGATGGACCATTGTCCTTAGAACCCCGGCACGCACGCCGCGTTGCGGAGCCCCAGCAACTCCCTCATTCCAGAGATTTTACGATTTACGCCGGCGGCCCGTGCAAGGCTTACCCCTTTCGTTCCAGGACTTTGCACAAAATCCACCGTTCCGTGACACAAAGTCCAGACCTAAAGTCTCTCCTTCGAAGACTTTGCGCAAAAACGTACGGGGGGAAGGGGGTACCACTTCCCGAAAATTTCCACCGCTCGCGAGCGTATCCTTCTCCCGACCCGAAGCAGCCCCATCTCTCACCCATAGGAGACCGCTCGATGAGCTCCGTCCGTGTCCTCGCCGGAACCCGCAAAGGCGCCTTCATCCTCACCTCCGACGGCAAGCGTAAGGGCTGGAAGATCTCCGGCCCGCACTTCACCGGCTGGGAGATCTACCACCTCAAAGGCTCCCCCATAGATCCGAAACGCCTCTACGCCTCGCAGACCTCCGGCTGGTTCGGCCAGCAGGTCCAGCGCTCCGACGACGGTGGCGAGACCTGGAACCCCATCAGCGCCCAGTTCACCTACGACGGCGTCCCCGGCACCCACCAGTGGTACGACGGCACCCCCCATCCCTGGGAGTTCAAGCGCGTCTGGCACCTCGAACCTTCGCTGACGGACCCGGATACCGTTTATGCGGGAGCGGAGGATGCCGCGCTGTTCAAGTCTACCGACGGCGGCCAGAACTGGACGGAACTGTCCGGCTTGCGGACAAACGCCACTGCCCCCGGGTGGCAGCCCGGCGCCGGCGGCATGTGCCTCCACACGATCATTCTTGATCCCACAAATCCTGAGCGCATCGTGATTGCGATCTCTGCGGCGGGAGCGTTCAGAAGTGATGACGGCGGGAAGAGCTGGAAGCCGATTAACAAGGGCCTGAACTCGAAGTTCCTTCCCAATCCGACCGCTGAAGTTGGACATTGCGTGCACCACATCGCGATGAACGCCAAGACGCCCAAGACCTTGTTCATGCAGAAGCACTGGGATGTCATGCGCTCCGATGACGCGGGCGACAACTGGACTGAGGTGAGCGGGAATCTGCCGACGGACTTCGGTTTCGTCATCGATGTGCACACGCATGAGCCGGAGACGGTTTACGTTGTGCCGATCAAATCCGACTCCGAGCACTTCCCTCTGGATGGCAAGCTGCAGGTATTCCGGTCGAAGTCCGGCGGAAACGAATGGGAGCCGCTGACGAAGGGCCTCCCGCAGCAGGACTGCTATGTGAACGTGCTGCGCGATGCAATGTCTGTGGATGCGCTCGATGACTGCGGCATTTACTTCGGGACGACCGGCGGACAGATTTACTGCTCGCCGGATGCGGGCAACTCATGGACCACCGTGACGGAGCATCTTCCGCCGGTGCTTTCGATTGAGGTGCAGACGCTCGCATGAGTCTCGAGCGCAAGCAGCGCATTCGGGTTGAACTTCCCGCGCCACTCTTGCGGCACGCGAAGATCACCTCCAGCCATGAACTTCAGTTGGAAGTTGCTGCACCGGCGACGCTGCGAGGTGTGCTGGATGCGCTTGAAGAAGCGCATCCAACGCTGCGCGGATGCGTGCGTGACCAGAACACAAACGAGCGCCGCGCGTTTATTCGCTTCTTCGCGTGCAATGAGGACCTATCCCACGATTCGGTCGATGCTCCACTGCCGGAAGAGGTCGTCAACGGACGCGAGCCGCTGATCATTCTGGGCGCGATTGCGGGCGGATAGCGTGAGAGCCGTTCAGAGCTCTTTCTCCATGATGAGGAACTCCAGGTCTTCGCGGAGCGGTGTGCCGAAGCGAGGATCGTCCTTCGGATATGGCTCGGCGTCCCCTGTTGCGCGATAGCCTCGGCGCTCGTACCAGGCGATGAGTGTGTCACGCACGTGCAGCACGCCGATGCGCATGCGAGTCGCACCACGTGAACGCGCGTAGTCTTCTGCTGCATCGAGCAGCTTGCGCCCCAGTTGCTGATTCTGCAAATCAGGATGTACGGTCAGCAGGCCGAGCGACCAGACGCCATCGCCTTCCGGGTTCAGCCATGCGGTTCCCAGCAGCGGGCCATCCGCTTCATCACGATAGATGAGCAGGGCTCCATCAGGTTTTGCGGCGAGTTCTTCGCGCAGCAGAGAGTGGTCGAGCCGCTGGCCGCCGACGATTCCCTTCTCGATATTCCAGCTTGGAGTGGCGCCCTCGCGTCCGCGATAGGCGAGGTTCGCAAGATCGATGACTTCGTCGTAGTCTGCTTCGACGGCCTTCCTCAAAACCATCTGGTCAGTGTACGTGGTGGGCTTCTCCGTACAATGGAGGCATGGCACGTTTGTTTCCGTTTCGCGCTCTTCGCTATGACCCCACTCGCGTCAACATGGCCGACGTGGTGACGCAACCTTACGACAAGATCGACAAGCAGATGCAGGAGCGCTACTACAACCTGAGTCCGTACAACCTGGTTCGGGTCGTGCTCGGCAAGCATTATCCGGACGACAACGACGAGCACAACGTGTACACGCGCGCCGCAGAGACGTTGAAGAAGTGGCGCGGAGAGCACATCCTGCACGAAGAGAGCGCGCCTGCGCTGTACGGCTACTCGCAGACGTATACCGTTCCGGGCACGGGCGGAGCGACCGGAACGAAGGCGGAGATTCGCGAGCGTCGCGGCTTTATAGCGCTGGGGCAGCTCCATGATTACGCGGACAAGATCGTGTATCGGCATGAGCAGACGTTTCCCAAGCACAAGTCAGATCGGCTGGCGTTGTTCAAGGCGACGCGCGCGTACTGTGAGCAGATTTACATGCTGTACTCTGACCCGACGTTCACGGCGGAGAAGGTGATCTTCGAAGCGCCGCCTGCGACTGCGGACAGCGGCGCGTCGGTTCGTCCTGATGCGCGCAAGCCGGATCTGGAGATTGTGGATGAGTATCACGTGGTCCATCGCGTGTGGAAGGTGACGGATGCGCAGTTGATCCAGCGTGTGCTGGATGCGATGAAGGACAAGTGGCTGCTCATTGCAGATGGCCACCACCGTTATGAGACCTCCGTTGCATACATGCATGAGCGCGCGGAGCAGATGCACTGCGATGCGAAGGCGGAGCCGAAACTGACTCCGGATGGCTTGCCGCAGCCTGCGTTTCCTGAACAGGCGATGATGATGACGTTTGTGAACATGGATGCGCCGGGGATTACGATTCTGCCGACGCATCGCGTTGTTTCAGGGCTCGCGAACTTCAACCTTCGCGAGTTTGCGGAAAAGGCGAAGCACTACTTCGATGTTCAGGAGCTGGAGAGTTCGCTGACGCCGGCGCAACTGCTGGCGAAGTTGAACGCAACCGATGGAGTGGCGTTCGTGGCGGCGGCGCGCGACGGCAATCTGCTATTGAAGCCGAAGCCGGGGGCGGTTGCACCCGTGCTGAAGGGATTGTCGCCGCGGCAGCAGCAACTGGATGTGACGCAATTGCACAAGGTGATTCTCGAAAAGATGTTCGGGCTTGATGAGGAGACGATCCGCAAGGGCGAAGTGATTCGCTACTACCGCGAGGCGGATGAGTCTGTGGAGCGGGTGAAGAGCGGGAAGGCGGACGTCGCGTTTCTGATCAAGCCGGTAACGCTGGAGCAGATGAAGGACATCTCGCTGAACCTGGAAGTGATGCCGCAGAAGTCAACGGATTTTTATCCAAAATTGCTGAGCGGCCTGGCGATGTACGCTCTCGATTGATTGGCGACGTTCTGCAGTTCAACGACGGGAGAACAATTTCTTCAATGCAGGATGCGAGGAGCGCAGAGGCACGATCCGGCAGCCTGCGGCCGTTCTGGATAGCGGCAGCGATCTACGCGTTCATGCTGGGTGTGCTGCTTTTGCAGGCATGGCACATTGATCGGCTCCAGCAGCTGTACGCCGTGGATGATGCGTACATTCACCTCGCGATGGCAAAGAATCTGCTGACTCATCATGTGTTCGGCGTCACGCCATTTGGATTTACGGGCGCGTCGTCCTCCGTGGTGTGGCCGTTTCTGCTGGCGGCGCTTGGTGCGGTGTTTGGTCTGCACGTGTGGCTGCCGTTTGCATTGAACGTTGCGCTTTCGCTGCTCCTGCTGTGGCTGGCCCATCAATGGCTGTGGCGGATGGGAGTGGTGTCTGAGCGGCTGCGCATTGCCGCACTGGTTTCGATTGCAGTGCTTACACCGCTGAGCGGCCTTACGTCGCTGGGCCTGGAGCATGTGCTCGAGAGCATCACAGCGCTTGGGCTGCTGGTTGCAGCGGCTGAGGTTCTGGATCGCTCGCGTGACACGAAGAACGTGCTGCCGCTGATTGTGTGGGCCGCGGTAGCGACTTCGTCGCGCTATGAGATTGCATTTGAGATCGCGTGCATCTGTGCGCTGCTGGTGTGGCGGAGGCGGGTGGGCCTGGCTGTGGCGGTTGCAGGCGCGGGATTTCTTCCGATCCTGGCGTTCGGGATCTTCAGCATGAGCCATCCGGGGTCGCACTTCTTTCCCAACTCGCTGCTGTTGAAGACGGCACCTGCGTCGACTGCGCTCTCGGACCGGATTGCTCCGGTGCTGCAGAACGTAAAGTACGCGGGCAAGCATCTGCTGCCGGTTGGGTGGGCGGTTGTTCTGGGCCTGAGTATTGCGTCGATCCGGGCGCGTGGAGCGATGCGCGGGGCCGCGGCTGCCGGGATTATCACGGTTGGCCTGTCGGTGCTGCACACATTGTTTTCGCGGATGGGACAGCTTGGCAGGTATGAGAGCTATCTGGTTGTGCTGACGATCTTCAGCATGTTCGTGCTGCTGGAAGAGTGTCGGGGAACTCTGAGAGTTCTGCAGGCGAAGAAGATTGCCGGATGGCTTGTGGCCTGTGGCGTGCTCGCGCTGGTGCCGCGCGCAGCGGTGATTGTTGCGACCAATGCGGATGCGGTGCAATCGATTTTTCTGCAGCAGTATCAGATGGCGAAGTTCTTCGCTGCGAATTATCCGGATGCGCCGATCGCGGTGAATGATGTTGGGGCTGTGAGTTACTTTCACGATGGACCGATGCTGGATCTGTTTGGGCTGACCTCAAGCACGGTGCTGAATTTGAAGCTAGCGCATGCGTATGACACGAATGCAATTCGGCAGCTTGCGGCGGAGCAGGGCGTGAAGGTAGTGGCGGTGTACGTGGAATGGTTTCAGGGAGCGGAGGCGCTTCCGCCGGAGTGGACCTATGCGGGAAGCCTCACGCCGAAGTGCCCGAGTCGTCATGCGACAGTTGGCGGGTTCACCATTGCGTTTTATGCGGTGCATCCGGAGGACGCGAAGGAGTTGCGGGCGAAGCTGGCGGCGTACTCGGCCCTGCTGCCATCGGGAACGAAGGTCGGACAGGACCCGTGGACGAGAGCGTGCGTCGCATGAGCCGCTAATTTGCGTGTCATCGGGCGGGGCTTCACGTAAGCTGTGACGAAATGTCCAACTTTATTCAAACGACGCCGTTCATGCACGTTCCGATTGCGGAGTTTGAGGCTGCGGTGCAGTTTTTCCGCGACGTGCTTGGGTTCCATGAGCATCGCCATGTTCGTGACTATGCCTATTTGTCGCGCGAGGGCTGCGGGATTCGCATATGGGGGCGAGAGGATGCGGCGGACGCTCCGCGCGGGTGCAGGAATTTTCGGTATTACTTCGATGTCCGCGATGTGGATGCGCTGTATGAGGAGCTGAAGGCGAAATTGGGTGGGTTGCGGAACTGCGATGTGCATGGACCGGAAGACAAGAGCTATCAGCAGCGCGAGCTGCTGATCCTCGCACCGGATGGCGACCTGGTGTGCTTCGGGCAACGACTGTGATGGCGATGGATCTTGTAACGCTCGAGGGTGAGCATGTAAGGCTGGAACCGCTGGAGCGGCGCCATGCGGCGGCGCTCGCGGAGGCGTCGGCTGCCGATACGTCGATCTATAAGTGGAGTCTTGTGCCGGTGGGGCGCGAGGCAATGGAGAGGTATATTGCGACCGCGCTGGCTTGGAGAGATGCGGGCAGTGCCCTGCCGTTTGTGACGGTGCGCAAGAGCGATGGCAAGGTGATTGGGGCGACGCGGTTCTGGGCGCTGGAGCGGTGGGCGTGGCCGGAAGGTTCGGCGCATCACGGCAAGCATGTGTTCGATACGGGAGAGATTGGCTATACGTGGCTGACGGCGTCGGCGGTGCGGACGGCGGTGAACACCGAGGCGAAGCTGCTGATGCTGACGCACGCGTTCGAGGTGTGGCGGATGAACTCGGTGAGCTTTTGCACGGACGAGCGGAATGAGCGCTCGGCGGCGGCGCTGAAGCGGATTGGGGCGAAGCTCGAAGGCACACTGCGCGCGCACAGAATGGCCGCGGATTTTACGCCACGGAGTACGCTGAGGTTTTCGATTGTGGCGAGTGAGTGGCCGGAGGTGAAGCGAGGGCTCGAGGAGAAGCTTCGTTATTGAGAGGAACTATGGCGAGGCGACGAGCTTAGGCGCATAATCTGTTCTCAGGAGGAACCATGGCGACCGCACCGGCTCTAATGTCCATCGACGAGTACCTCCGCACCAGCTATAAGCCGGATGTTGATTTTGTGGATGGAGAGATTCAGGAGCGCAATTTGGGGGAGTACGAACACAGTAAGATTCAGACGTTGATCGCGGTCCTGTTCACGAATAATGCGGGTGCGTGGAATACGAACACGGTAGTGGAACAACGGATTCGAGTCGCTCAGAATCAGGTGCGCATCTGTGATGTTGCCGTGCTGCGCGCCGATGCGCCGCGCGAACGCGTTACTCAGACGCCTCCGCTGATCTGCATCGAAATCCTATCGCCGGAAGACCGTCTCTCGCGCGCGAAGGTCGTGCTGGGTGACTATCTTGCCATGGGGGTCGAGAACATCTGGTTGATCGACCCGATTTATCGTTCGGCGTGGAAGTTCGATGCCGCGGGGCTGCATGAGGCTGACCCTGCTCGCCTCACGATCACCGATACACCGATTCATCTGGATCTCACCGAGGCGTTTGCCGCGCTCGATTAGTTTTCGGTTCTACAGTCATCGCGAGATGCCTTCGAGGGGGGAGCTGGCGCTGGCGTAGAGTTTTTTGGGCATGCGGCCGGAGAGGAAGGCTTCGCGGCCGGCTTCGACGGCCTTCTTCATCGCGGAGGCCATGAGGATGGGGTTCTTTGCGCCGGCGATAGCGGTGTTGAGGAGGACGGCATCGAAGCCGAGTTCCATGGCGAGGGCGGCGTCGGAGGCGGTGCCGAGGCCGGCGTCGACGACCAGCGGGACCTCGGTGATGAGCTCGCGCATCATGCGCAATGTGTAGGTATCGGCGATGCCGATGCCTGTGCCGATGGGAGCGGCCAGCGGCATGACGGCAGCGGCGCCGACGTCGATGAGACGTTTGGCGAAGACGATGTCGCCGGTGGTGTAGGGCAGGACGGTGAAGCCCTCGTTGACGAGGACGCGGGTGGCTTCGACGGTGGCCTGGACGTCGGGGTAGAGGGTGGGCTGGTCGCCGATGACCTCGATCTTGACCCAGTCGGAGAGGCCGACCTCACGGGCGAGGCGGGCGGCGCGGATGGCTTCCTCGGCGGTGTAGCAGCCGGCGGTGTTGGGCATGAGGAAGAAGCGCGTTGCGTCGATGTAGTCGAGGAGCGATTCCTTGGAGCGATCGAGATTGACGCGGCGAACGGCGACGGTGACCATCTCGGCGCCGGAGGCCTCGATGGCGGCGGCGGTCTCCGGGCCGTCCTTGTACTTGCCGGTGCCGACGATGAGACGGGAGCGGAAGCGGCGGCCGGCGATGATGAGGTCGTCGGCGATGGTGGGGGTGGTGACGGGGTCTACGTGCTCGACGAGGGCTTCGCTCATGGGTTCATTTTAGGCCGATCAAACCCACGTCTCAGAATCGAGACGCGGGGCACCCGCATTCAAATTGTTCCACGTGGAACCATTGCGTGAAGGTCAGGCAGAAAATCTGCGTCAAGAGACACAAAGGGCTCGCCACGATCGCGGCGAGCCCTTTTGCGGTGGACTGTGGAGATTGACCTGAGGCATCCGTGCTGGATGGGCCTCGGCAGGAGATCTGATTCAAGCAGAACTGCCAGGTCTAGAGCGACGGACGCCCTAAGCCTCAGTCACCTCACGGGTTGTGTAACGACTACTGTCAGATTTCATAGATATCAGGATCAGCCTCCTTTCTCGTGTAAAGGCAGTTTAATCGATGAAGAAGCCCGAGTCAAAGGTATTGCAGCAGCCGACGCGCCTTCGGCGCAAGAGACACGAAAGCCCGCCAGATGGGACCCTCCAGCCTTACTTGAGGTACGCGCGGACGAGGTCAATGAGCTCTTCGCCGAGTTCCGGGGACATGGGGCGGGCGCCGATGTGAAGGCGGATGTGGTCCTCGAGGATTTCGGCCATGAGGCCGTTGATGCCGCCCTTGACGGCGGCGAGGAGCATGAGGACGTCGGTGCAGTCGCGGTTCTCGGCGAGGCTGCGCTCGACAGTCCTCATCTGGCCTTGAATGCGCTTGGCACGATTGATGAGTTTGGCACGTTCGCGGTCGATCTCCACGGGAGCCTCCGGAGGAAATTTTACGTTTCTATATACCCTACCGGGGTATACTACATCTAACGACCGTGGCGCCGAATGCGGCGCAGAGAGGAGGAGACTCCATGAAGAATCTGACCAATTGCTGGTTGCGTCCGAGTGAGAACCAGGCTGTGCTGCCGCGGTTCAGCCGCATGCAGCTTATTCGCACGTTTGTCGAAACAGGGGACGAGCGCTGCCCGATCGCGGGCATCTGGTCGCGCCTGGAGAACGATGCGACCGCCGACGACAGTGAATTAACCCGGCCCGCCGTGTGGAGGCTCTTCCCATGGCGGGCGTTTTTATTCAACCCTCGTCTTGCCCTCTTACAGTAATTTCCCTTCGAATTCCGATGATCCTGCGCGTGGCCCACAAACTGACGCTAAGCCTCTGCATGTTTGCGGCAGTGACGGCGCAGGCGCAACAGGAGCCCGCAAACCCGGCGGATGCCGACGCTGCGAACCCGGCGCACGCGGTGGACCGGCCGACGCAGGTGACGATGTTTTCACACCCGGACGAACAGCGCTGGCTTATCTCCGGGCAGGCGAACGTGATCTTCCAGTCGCATCCTCCGTTTCACTCGCCCTACTCCGGGCCGAATTCGATGCTGGCGCGAGGGGAGTACAAGACCTCGCTGGTGGGGACGCTCTTTACCGGGCTTCAACTGCATGGGAATCTGCGCTACAACACCGACGCGATCTTCGATCTGGAATCGACGGGAGGGCGCGGGATCTCCGAGGCGTTGGGATTGGCGGGCTTCACGAATCTCGACGTGGTGCGGAATCCGAACCTGGGGCCGACGCCGTATGTGGCGCGCGCGGAGATTCACCAGACGATCGGGCTGAGCTCAAAGATGGTGGATGCGCAGCGGACGCAGTTTTCGCTGGCCACGAAGGTGCCGGACCGGCGGTTGGAGTTCCGGGTGGGCAAGCTGAGCCTGCCGGATGTCTTCGACCAGAACACGCCGGGGTCGGACTCGCACCTGCAGTTTCTGAACTGGACGGTGGATAACAACGGAGCCTACGACTACGCGGCTGATACCCGCGGGTACACGTACGCGGGGATCGCCGAGTATGACGATGGGCCGTGGACGGTGCGGTATGGATTCGCGCTGATGCCGACGGTGGCGAACGGCATTGATTTGCAGTCGAGTCTCAGGAAGGCTCGCGGCGATAACTATGAACTGGATTATGGGCGCGGGCCGCTGGCGCGGTGGCTCGACCGGAAGCGACAAGGCGCGGTGCGGCTGCTGGGATATGCGAACTACGCCAACATGGGCGAATACCGGGAGCAGAACATCAAGGCGCTGGAGGAGCGGGCGAAAGGGAATGTCTCCGCCACACCCGTGATTACAGACCATCCATTCGGGACGACGGTGAAGTATGGCGTGGGGCTGAACTTCGAGCAGGAGCTGCCGAAGGACCTGCGGGTGTTTGGGCGGTTCGGGTGGAATGAAGGGCAGCACGAGAGTTACGCGTACACGGAGGTGGACCAGACGTTCGAGGTTGGCGGGGATCTGGCGGGCGACCGGTGGTCGCGGCCGAGTGACAAGATCGGGGTGGTGGTGGTGAGCAACGCGATCAAACGCGACCACCAGGCGTACCTAAGGCTGGGTGGATTGGGGTTTCTGCTGGGCGATGGGCGGCTGAACTACGCGCGCGAGGACATCCTGGAGAGCTACTACACGGCGCACAACTGGCGGGGGCTGTTCAGCTCGCTGGATTTCCAGTACATTGAGCATCCTGGGTACAACCAGGATCGCGGACCGGTGGCGGTGTTCAGCGTCCGGACGCACGTAGATTTCTAAAAATTTATCTTCGTTCCATGTGGGATTGAATTAGCCCGGTAGCATTGAAAGAGATGGCTACAGCTACTTTTCAGAGCAGAGGATCGGCAACGACTGTTCCGAAGAAGAGGTCTGCGACGACTCTTCGCGTGCTTCGGAAGGTTCATCTCTATTTTGGGCTGTTTATCTCCCCTGCTTTGCTGTTTTTCGCGTTTACCGGAGCCGTTCAGACGCTGAGCCTGCATGAGGTCGCGGGAAGTTCGTATAAACCGCCAGCTATGTTGGCGGAACTTGGACAGCTCCACAAGCACGCAGCGATGATGGCGCCAGTGCCGGATCCGCCAGGCAAGGCGGCCAAGGCCGGCGCAACATCCAAGGCACCGCCGCCAGAGGTGAGCCTGGCGGGCAAGCAGAGGCAGCATCTGCCGATGAAGATCTTCTTCCTTGTGGTGGCGGTAGGACTGCTGACCTCGACGGGGACGGGCATCTACATGGCGTACAAGTACGCCCGGAAGAAGGTCCTGGTCACAGCAACTCTGATCGCTGGCGTGGTGATACCGTGTCTGCTGCTGAAGTTGTGACGCCCGGCTGCCGACCCACAGGGCGGCGCGGTACACTCGGCGGACAGGCTCCCATCCTTCTTTCAGAGAGAGACCCGCAATGAATACAAACTTCTGGACCGCACTTGAAGCGCGCGTAGCGCCGTACAACCTGCTGACGCACCCGTTCTACCAGGCGTGGTCACGCGGCGAGCTTACGCGCGACGATCTGCGCGCATACGCCGCTGAATATTGGCATCACGTTTCGGCCTTTCCGACGTACCTGAGCGCGCTGCACAGCCGCCTGCCGGATTCGGAGCTGCGCCGCGACGTGCTGCGCAATCTCGCCGAAGAGGAAGGGACTGACAACCCAACAGCACGCCCGCACTCCGACCTGTGGATGGACTTCGCCGTCGGGATGGGAGCGACACCGGCAGAGGTGAGAAGCCACACGGTGCAGCCGGAGATGGCGGCGCTGCTCGCCACGTTCCGCGCGGCGATGCAGGAACCGAAGCCCGCGGCAGCGCTGGCCGCCCTGTATGCGTATGAGTCCAAGGTGCCGCAGATTGCGGCGACGAAGGCGGAGGGGTTGGCGACCCATTATTCGGCCGGCGCGGCTACGGCGAAGTACTTCACGCTTCACCAGACGGCCGATGTGGCGCATGCCGCGGTATGGCGAGAGCTGATCGACAAGGAACTGGCTGCGGATCCGGAGGCAGCCGAGGCCGCGCTGGATTCGGCAGAGCGCGCAGCCCAGGCGCTGTGGATAGCGCTGGATGGTGTAGAACGCGGGCGGCAGACTCGGCGTTAGGGGTCAGGCGCTGGCCCGCAAGCAAAACGGCTACCCCGGAAGGGTAGCCGTTGCAACTTCAGGCTGGCTTAGCGACGTCCGCCGCCGCCGTGGCCGCCACCGCCATGGAAGCCGCCACCGCCGTGGAACCCACCACCGCCGCCGTGGAAGCCACCGCCGCCGGAGAAGCCGCGAGCGCCACCGGAGAAGCCGCGTTCTCCGCCACCGGCAAAGGCATGTCCGCCGCCAACGTATCCGCGAGCTCCGCCCGCGTATCCGCCGTGGTAGCCTTCGCCGCCGCGGAAGCCGCCGGTATATCCGCCGCGGAAGCCTTCTCCGCCACGAAACGCTGCACCGCCGCGATAGCCGTAACCGGGATGCGGGCCGTATCCGTGACCGTAATAGCCGCCGTGACCCCAGCCCCAAGCACCGTGGTTCCAGCCCCAGCCGCGGTAGCCCCAGCCATACCAGGGACCCACGCCGATAAAGAGACCGTCATAGAACCAGTTCGGGCCGTAGTACCCATAGGGTGCGCAAGCGTATGGAGCGTAGTTGTAATACCCGTACGGGCAGTCCGGCGGATAGCCATAGGCCATATCTACCGGTGGCGCTTCATAGGCCGGAGCGGGATAGGCCGGAACGCCATACGCCGGAACGCCGACGCCAACACCGAACGAAACCTGTGCGTCAGACCTGGCCGCCGGCATCAGCACGACGCCCAGTACAGCCAGCAGCGCTATGTACTTGAGAAACTTCATCTTCTACCTCCCGGGGACCGAAACGCCCGCCGGATTCGAGATTCTCGATCCGGCACCCATTGGTAGGAACCCAGGGGGCTGTGGAATGTTGCTCACAATTGCGCTTCCGTTCGCAGAATCGAGAGCTGCTGCTCTTTTGTTGGCAGAGGCGGGCAAAGGCGGGCAACCTCGGTCACAAGGCCAGGACCGAGCTGGGGCTGCGGAACCGCTCTGGCAGGGCGACCTATACTCAAAAGAATGCTGATAATGCTCGCCTTTGAGCTCCCTGCGTTTCTTCTTGGCCTGCTTTTTGGCAGCTTTTTGAACGTATGCATCTCGCGCCTGCCGGAGCACCGGAGCGTGGTCAAACCGCGCTCGCACTGCACGAAGTGCCTCGCGCCGATCCGGTGGTATGACAATGTTCCGCTGCTGAGTTGGGCGCTGCTGGCGGGCCGGTGCAGGAAGTGCAAGGGCGCGATTCCGTGGCGGTATCCGGCGGTGGAGCTGGCGACGGGGCTGTGGTTTCTGTTCGCTGCGCGGATCGGGTATCTGGACGCAGTGGGCGGAGCAGCCTCCACAACGATCTATGTAGCGCTCGTCGCGTTTGTGATTCTGGGCTTCCTGCTCATCGGGCTGCTGGTGATGGACTGGCAGACGCATACCCTTCCGGATGCGTTCACGCTGAGCGGAACGGCAATCGGGTTCTTTCTGGTTTGCGTGCAGGCGATCTTTTTGCCCCGTGGGATGTACGACATTCACCTGAATCCGAAGTTCACGCTGCGGATGTCGAGCCCCGGATCCTTCCAGAGCCGCGGCGATGTATTTATGACCGGGCCGGAGCATCTTGTGTGGGGACGGGTGCTGGCGATCTGCGCGGCGGCGGCGGTCCCGTGGCTGATTCGGGCGGTCTATAAGGCGGCGCGGAAGCAGGAGGGGCTGGGGCTCGGCGATGTGAAATTGATGGCGATGATCGCGGCGTTCCTGGGACTTGCTTCGGCGATGGTGGCGTTTTTTGTCGGCGTGATTCTGGGCGCGGTGTATGGCATCGTGCTGCTCGCACGGCGGCGCGCGACGACGGCGAGCCAGATTCCACTGGGCACGTTTCTTTGTATCGGGGGATTGGTTGCCGCGCTGCTCGGCGGACCGATGGTGACGTGGTATCGCGGATTTTTCTGAGCCGCTAGTGATGGCGCAGCGCCTGGACGAGCAAAACAATTCCTATGGCAACGACACCGGCGTGGACGTACCGGAGAAAGGCTTCTCCGCGCATGCGGTGGTTCAACCAGCGACCGACGAAGACTGCGGGAAGCGCGGCAAATATTCCGATGAGGAAATAGTGTGTGACCTCGGCGGTCCAGAGTCCGGAGAGCCGGTAACCGAGCATACCTAGTGCGCTTGCGGGCAGGAAATAACCCTGCAGCGTGGCGCGAAAGTGCTGTGGCGACCATCGCCGCATGGAGCCGTAAACCACCAACGCCGGACCGTTGATGCCATAGGCTCCGCCGAGCACACCCGCCGCGAAGCCACAACCGAGCAGCCAGGCATGGCTGTCGCGCTCCAGATGCGGCGGACGTTTGCCCAGAAGAAAAAATCCAGAGAAGAGCACGATGACGATGGCCAGCGTGGCCTTCACCAGCTCTTGATGCGTGTTGTGCAATAGCCATATTCCCAATGGGATTCCGGCGAGGGTCGGCACGAACAACCAGCCGGAGCTGCTCACATGAACCTTGCGCCAGTCCTGCACAAGAATCACCGCCGCTATCGCAACCGATATGAGCACGGCGAGCGGAGTTGCAATCTGGATCGGCAAGAACAACGCGAGCAGCGGGACGGCAATGAGTGCTTCGCCGAAACCGAAGGCTGAACGCACCACGGACGCCACAAAAACGACCAGCAAAATCTTGGCTATCAAACTTCCCACCCGTCCACCTTAGTCATATCAAGGATTCACTGCCTCGCCTTGACCCTTGACGACCTCACTCCTACACTTGAAGATGGCCATGCAGAGCAATCCTTACATCTGGCAATATGTTCCGCTCGCTATTCAGATTCTGGTGGCGATCGGGCTCGCGTGTTTCATGGTGGGCGCGTCGTACTTTCTTGGAAAGCATAAGCGCTCGCGCACCAAGCTCGGCACTTATGAGTCCGGCATGGACCCGGTGGGCAACGCGCGCGGCCGCTTCTCCGTTGCCTTCTACATGGTGGCGATGCTGTTCATCCTCTTCGACGTAGAAGCGGTCTTCATGCTGCCCTGGGCGGTTATCTACCGGCAGCTTCCGGCTATCACTGGATCTCGTCTCTTCGGGTTCTGGGAGATGCTGGTCTATCTCGGCTTCGTCGGCGTGGGGCTCTTCTATGTGTGGAAGAAGGGCATTCTCAACTGGTCGAACGACAAGCCCGATCTTCCAAGTCGTAAGTCGTAGGAATTTCGGTCCGCAGTCCTGATTGGAGTGGTTGTATCGCGATGTCTGAACCCAAAGATCCAATGCAAACACCCGCCACTCCGGAGGCGATTTTCGGCAAAGAAGCTGTCGCTGCAGCGCTGGCTGACCACGCAGCCATTCAGGGGCTCAAGGACCTCATCACCGACGCGAAGTGGGACCGCGGCGAGCTGACCCTGACGGTCGCTCCCGAGACGATTGTGCAGGCGTGCGAGGCTGCGAAGGCCGCCGGCTACAACTTCTTCGAGGACGTGACGGCGGTTGACTGGTATCCGACTGAACCCCGTTTTCAGCTCAGCTATTCCCTGCTATCGCACAAGCTGAAGCAGCGCATTCGGCTTGTGGCGCGATTGGAGGGCGATGCACCGACGATCGATTCGATCACTGGCGTGTGGCCGGCGGCGAACTTCTATGAGCGCGAGGTCTTCGACCTCTTCGGCGTGACCTTCGCCGGACATCCGCGGCTGACGCGCATCATGATGCCCGACAACTGGAATGGACACCCGCTCCGCAAGGACTACCCGGTGGAGGGTTACCGCTAATGGCTATTGAAGCTCCTGAAAAGCCCACCACTGCTCAAGATCCAGACGCGCCGCGTTCCCCGTTTGCCGGCCGCGTGAATACGCAGATCACCGGCGCGACGCTGACCGGCATGCGCAATGCGGAGGACATGATCATCCCGGGTGTGGAGGATGTGGTCGCCGAGTCGGTGACGCACCATAAGCCCGAGGGCTCGGATCCGATCTCCGACCAGACGATGATCCTCAACATGGGCCCGCAGCATCCGTCGACTCACGGCGTGCTGCGCCTGGTGATTGAGGTGGACGGCGAGACGGTCATCTCGCTGGCGCCGGACATCGGCTATCTGCACACGGGCATCGAGAAGACGTGCGAGGCGAAGTTCTATCAGCAGGTGGTGCCGCTGACCGACCGCATCGACTACCTCGCGCCGATGATCAATAACACCGCGTATGCGCTGGCTGTAGAAAAGCTGCTGCAATTGGAAATTCCGGACAAGGCGCAGTGGTTGCGCGTGCTCTTCAACGAACTTTCGCGCATCAACTCGCACCTGGTGTGGCTGGGCACGCATGCGATGGACATCGGTGCGCTGACAGTGTTCCTGTATTGCTTCCGGGAGCGCGAGCACCTGCTGCGGTTCTTCGAGGCCGTGAGCGGGCAGCGGATGATGACCAGCTACATCCGCATCGGCGGCGTGGCGATGGAACCGCCGATGGATCTGTTTGCACGGATCAGGAAGTTCCTTGAGACCTTCCCGGACAAGATAGCCGAGTACGAGGGGCTGCTCGACGGGAACCCGATCTGGCAGGGACGCCTGAAGGGCGTTGGCATGCTGTCGTATGAGGACGCGATTGCGCTGGGCGTCACCGGCCCACCGGCGACGCGGGTCGGGAGTTGATTTCGATGTGCGGCGCGACATGCCGTACTCGAGCTACGAGAAGTTTCAGTTCAATGTGCCGGTCTCGACCGAGGGCGATACCTGGGCGCGCTACAAGCTGCGCATGCAGGAGATGCGCGAGTCGACGAAGATCTGCCTGCAGGCGCTGGACGGCATGCCCGAGGGACGCTTCGTTGCCGACGCGCCGAAGATCATCCTGCCGGACCGCGAGCAGATGAAGACCCAGATGGAGTCGCTGATCCATCACTTCAAGATCGTGACCGAAGGTTTCGCAGTTCCGGCGGGCGAGGTGACGAGCTCGGTCGAAGCGGGCCACGGCATGATGAACTACTACGTTGTGTCGGACGGAACGGCGAAGCCGTATCGCGTGCACATGCGCAACGCGGATTTTTCGAACCTGCAGGCTTTGGAAGTGATGTGCAAGGGAAGGCTGATCGCCGATGTGGTCGCGGTGATCGGGACGCTGGATATTGTGCTGGGGGCGATCGATCGATAGCTAGCGCTCCACACCGAACTTTGGACCTCCTGGGCGTCTCTGCTTCGCAGCTACGCAGCCGCTCACGGACTGAACAGTACGCAGCACGCAGTTGTTGAAGTAAGTGCAGATGAGATCACCCTCCGCGTGGGCAGCCGCTGGCTCCGGTTCACGCCGAACGAGGTAACAGCCAGCAATCATTCGCCGCTCGCGTTTCATTTGAACGAGGACGGCACAGCAACGGTAGGCAACGATCACAACAGGAGATGGACATCGCCGCTGAACAGTTCGCCCGCGAGATACTCCACTGAATCCGCTAGTATCAACTGGATTCAAACTTATGGCCGCTATCGCCAACTCGATTTTTTCTCCCGAGCTCGCCGCGCGCTTTGACAAGCTGGTGACGCTCTATCCCGTCAAGCGCTCGGCGCTTGTGCCCATGCTGCTGTACGCGCAGGATGAGGTCGGCTACGTCTCCGACGAGGTTGTCGCGGAGCTCGCGCAGCGGCTCGACCTGCTCGAGCTCGACGTGCGCAACGTGCTGAGCTACTACTCGATGCTGCGCACCAAGCCCGCGGGCAAGTACAACGTGCAGGTGTGCACCAACATCTCCTGCATGCTGCGCGGTGGCTACGAATTGCTGGACCACTGCAAGCACCGGCTCGGGATTGGGCACAAGGGCGTCACGCCGGATGGGCTGTTCTCGCTCGAAGAAGTCGAGTGCATCGGCGCGTGCTGCTGGGCTCCGGCCGCGCAGGTGAACTACGACTTCCACGAGTTCCTGACGCCCGAGAAGATGGACAAGGTGCTGGACGACTACGCTGCCGGCCGCGGAAAGGACGTGAAGTAATGCCGAATTCCGTCAGCCATCCCGATGAGGTCATCGTTCTCAAGCGGCGCTTCGGCCAGGGCGCGGCCAACATCGACAAGTACCTGGAGCTCGACGGCTACAAGGCCGTGCAGAAGGCGCTGGAGAACGGCCCGGAGTGGATCATCAACGACGATGAAGGCCAGCGGTCTGCGTGGGCGCGGAGGCGCGGGATTCCCCACAGGCATGAAGTGGTCGTTTGTTCCGAAACAGTCCGCGAAGCCGAAGTACGTGCTGGTGAACGGCGACGAGTCCGAGCCGGGGACGTGCAAGGACCACGTGATCTTTCTCGACGACCCGCACGCGGTGATCGAAGGCACAATGATTGCCGGCCTCGCGATCGGCGCGAAGATGGGCTTCATCTATCTGCGCGGCGAGTACCGCTACCTGCTGAAGATTATGGAGAAGGCCGTCGCCGATGCGTACGCGAAGGGCTTCCTGGGCAAGAACATCTTCGGCAAGGACGGCGTGGACTTCGACATCGTGACGCAGACCGGCGCGGGCGCGTATGAGGTTGGTGAAGAGTCGGCGCTGATGGAGTCGCTCGAGGGCAAGCGCGGCGTGCCGCGCATCAAGCCGCCCTTCCCTGCTGTGGTCGGGCTGTACGGCGGACCGACGGTCATCAACAACGCGGAGACGATTGCCAGCGTTCCGCACATTCTGCTGATGGGCGGCGAGGCGTACGCGAAGCTCGGCACGGAGCGCAACGGCGGGACGCGGCTGTTCGGCATTTCAGCGGGCACGTGAGCGAGCCGGGCGTGTACGAGCTGCCGATGGGCTACTCGCTGCGCAAGGCGATCTACGAGGTTGCGGGCGGCATCAAGGACGGCAAGCAGCTGAAGGCCGTTGTGCCCGGGCGGGTCGTCGTGCCCGGTCCTCAAGGCAGATGAGATTGATGTCGGGCTCGACTTCGACCAGATGGCGAAGGCCGGAACGATGCTTGGATCGGGCGGCATCGTCGTGCTGGACGAGACGGTATCGATCGTCGAGTTCGCGATGCGGGTGATCAAGTTCTATCAGCACGAGAGCTGCGGATGGTGCATTCCCTGCCGCGAAGGCACCGACTGGCTGAAGAAGACGCTGGTGCGCTTCCACGCGGGCGGCGGCAACAGGAAGGACATCGACAACATTCAGTACCTGGCCGAGAACATGATGGGCCGCACCTTCTGCCCGCTGGGCGATGCGGCCGCGATGCCGACGCTCGGCTTTGTGAAGAAATTCCGCTCCGAGTTTGAGGAGTATCTCGAAGGCAAGCGCACGGAGCCGCTGCTTATTCAGATTCAGCCGGTCGGCGAACCCGAGCTTGCAGGAGCACATTGATCGCGTGAAACCGTACAGGACGGAGAGGACGATGACGATGCGCTGGTCTCAAACAATGCGATACGCAAGTCTCGCAGCCGCGTTGTGTCTGCCCGTCGCTGCTCGTGCGCAATTCACCTCGCAGGCGCCTACGGGCGTTCTGAAAAATCTCTCGCTGCTCAAGCCGCCAAGCAACAGCAAAGTCGCGATCGTTGTTTTTGAGGACCTTGGCTGCCCGCACTGTGCCGCGGCTCATCCGATCGAACTGCATGCGGCAGCAGAGACGCACGTTCCCATCGAGCGTTACGATCTCCCGATCCCGAGCCATGTCTGGACCTTCGAAGGCGCTGTCTGCGCGCGTTATATCCAGGACCGGATCAATCCTCAGCTCGCAAACCAGTTCCGAACCGATCTCTTCGCTGCGCAGATGTCGATTTCGAGCAAGGAAGACGTGCTGCAATTTACTCGGAACTGGCTGCAGCGCCATGGGAAGCAGATGCCGTTCGTCGTCGATCCCGATGGTTCGCTCGCAAAGCAGGTTAACGCGGATGTCGATCTCGGACGCCGGTTGAACGTCAACTGGACTCCGACAATTGTTGTGGTCACGGACCATAAACAGCAGGTGATTTGCGGTGCGGATGCGCGGAGCGGCGATGCGAACGAAATCGCTCCGGTGGTTGAAGCAGCCCTCGCTCAGGTTCAGTCGCAGCCTCACGCAACCAGGCACACAGAGGCTGCCCATTAAAGGAAAGTCATGGCAGATGTAACGTTCACAGTAGACGGCAAAAAGCTCACCGCACCCGCGGGCACGCTGCTCATCGACGCGTGCAAGTCCGCGGGGATCGAGGTTCCGGCCTTCTGTTATTACCCCGGGCTTTCCCTGCAGGCGGCGTGCCGCATGTGCGTCGTGCGCATTGAGAAAGTGCCGAAGCTGCAGACGGCGTGCACAACGCCCGTCACTGAGGGCATGGCCGTCACGACCGAGTCGCCCGAGATCGCGCAGGCTCGCAAATCTACGCTCCAGATGCTCCTCGGTAACCATCCGCTGGACTGCCCCGTATGCGATGCCGGGGGCGAGTGCGAACTGCAGGACATGACTTTCAAGTACGGCGCGGCGGACAGCTTTTACACCGAGCCGAAGAACCATCGCGACGAGCAGCAGTGGTCGCCGGTGGTGTTCTTCGATCGCCCGCGCTGCATTCTGTGCTATCGCTGCGTGCGCATGTGCGGCGAGGGCATGGACGTGTTCGCGCTCGGCATTCAGAACCGCGGCAGCTCGTCGGTGATCGCGCCGAATGTTCCGGCGGACCTTTCCCCAGACAATCACGCTCGCCTTGACTGCGAGCAGTGCGGCATGTGCATCGACGCCTGCCCGGTGGGCGCACTGACCTCCGGCACCTATCGATACAAGACGCGGCCGTGGGAGATGAACCACGTTGCAACCATCTGCACGCACTGCGGCGACGGCTGCAAGACCACGCTCGGCGTGCGCGCGGTGAGTGAAGGCGCAGAGATCATCCGCGGGGACAACCGCGACAAGAGCGGCATGAACGGCGACTTCCTTTGCAACAAGGGTCGCTATGCGTTCGATTTCGCGAACAGCAATGAGCGCCTGACACAGCCGCTGGTCCGCAAGGATGGCACGCTGACGCCGGTGTCCTGGGAAGAGGCGCTGACGTTTGCGGGCAGCAAGCTGCGCGAACTGCGTGACACGCGCGGCCCGCAATCGCTGGGCGTGATAGGGTCGAACCGCACGACCAACGAAGAAAATTATCTGCTGCAGAAGTTCGCGCGCACGGTGCTTGGCACCAACAACATCGACCACCATCGCACAGCGGACTTTGTGACGCTCGCGGCCGCTCTTCAGGGAACTACTGGCCGTTTTGCTTCGCAGCGGGATGTAGCGAACGCACCGGCGATTCTGCTCGTCGGCGGCGACCCGACGAACCAGGCTCCGCTGACCGCGTGGAATATTCGCACCAACGTGCGGCTGAATAAGGCTCGCGTGTACATCGCCAATACCGACGAGATCAAGCTGCGCCGGCAGGCACAGTCGTTCATTCAGGTGGCGCCCTTTGCATATGGAAGCTTGGTCAGTTATCTCGCCGGAGACGACGGCTCTGCAAGTGCAGCGTCCGTCATTGCGCAGGCGGACGAGCTCTCCGGCTTCCGCTCTGCCGTGCTCGGTGAGGAGAAGCTTGTCGTGCTCGTGGGCAACGAGCTCCGCGATGGTGAGCTTGCGCGGCTTGTAAACGCGCTGCCCAACGCAAAATTCGCCTGCCTTGCGGACTACGCGAACTCGCGTGGCGCATCGGATATGGGCCTGCTGCCCGATGTACTTCCTGGCTATCAACCTCTGTCGGGATCGGCTCCGGGATCTGAGTATGGCTCGCCTGCTGAGGCCGGTCTCGACATGCTGGCAATGTTCGATGCAGCGAACGCCGGCAATCTGGCGGCGCTGTACGTGGTGGGATCGAATCCCGTCGCGCGCTATGGCGTTACGGCAGAGGCCCTCCAGAACACATTCCTCATCGTGCAGGATCTTTTCCTGACCGAGACCGCCGCAATCGCCGACGTCGTGCTGCCGGCGGCGATGCTGTACGAAAAGTCAGGCACCGTCACCAACAGCTACGGAGATATCCAGCTTGTAAACAAGGCCGCCGATAAGGCCGGCACACGGCCGGACTTCGAGCTCATCGTTCGCCTCGCGGACAAGATGGGGCATCCCGTCAAGACGCTCGTGCCGTTCGGGAAGCGCGGGCTGCGCGCGGACGTCGGGCAATCGCGCGGCGCACAGTCCGGCGAGGCCGACCGTCACGCCGTCTGGCTCACGGCGCAGAACCTCGAGCCGAAGCTCTCGCCCTTCGATCCATTCGCAATTCTCGATGAGATCCAACGGCTTGTGCCCGGTTACGACAAGCTGCTGCGCCTGCAACTGCTCAGCGGGAACGATCAACATCTCGCGCCGGCAGGGTCCGGGCTGATCCAGATCTCGAACGCGACCTCACGCAAGGACCTGGTCCTTCCGTCGTCTGACACGCTGTTCACCTCGGGCTCGCTGACGAAGTACAGCCCCATGCTCCTCGACATCCAGAAGCACCAGCAGCGCGAGGTCGCCGATCACTTCGCCGAAGCCGACTGACCGACATGACCCATTTTCAAATTTTTCTGCTGATCAGCATCATCAAGATCGTCGTCGTGCTGGGCATCACGCTCACCGCGGTGGCGTACACCGTGCTGCTGGAACGCAAGGTTCTCGGCCGCCTGCAGAACCGCTGGGGACCGTCACGCGTAGGTCCTTTCGGCATGCTGCAGCCGCTGGCGGATGGTATCAAGCTTTTCCTCAAGGAAGACATGATGCCCCTCGCCGTCGAGCGCCCGCTGTTTATCCTGGCGCCGCTCATCGCGCTCTCGTGCGCACTCGTTTCGATTTCGATGGTGCCCTTCGCGAAGGTAACGCCGTTCACCTGGCACGGCGTCACGGTCGATCTCGGCCAGATCTCGAACGTCAATATCGGCCTCTTGGTGATTCTTGGTATCACATCGATCGGCGTGTACGGCGTGGCGCTATCAGGCTGGAGCTCCAACAACAAGTACTCGCTGTTCGGCTCGCTGCGTGCTTCGGCGCAACTGGTCAGCTACGAGCTTGCGCTTGGGCTGTCGCTGGTCGGCGTCGTTATGCGGTCTGGCTCGCTCTCATTGCGTCATATTGTGGATGTACAGTCGCCGCATGGGCTGCTGTCCTGGAACTTTTTCGGCGGATTCCAGTTCGTCGCGTTCTTCATCTACATCATGGCCGCGTACGCAGAGACGAACCGCACGCCATTCGATCTGCCCGAGGCCGAGAGCGAGCTCGTCGCCGGTTACCACACCGAATATTCGTCCATGAAATTCGCGATGTTCTTCATGGCCGAGTACGCGAACATGATCACCGTTGCCTGCGTCGCTACACTGCTCTTCTTCGGCGGCGCCACGTCGCCCTTCGGCCACATCTTCGACAACATTTTGAACGGCCCGGTGATCAGCACGCTTGTTTCGATCTTCTGGTTTGTCATCAAAATTTTCGCATTTCTCCTGCTCTATATCTGGGTGCGTGGAACGCTTCCGCGCTTCCGTTATGACCAGCTCATGAACTTTGGCTGGAAGTTTCTTATGCCCGTTGCCATCCTGAATATCCTGGCGACGGCCCTGGCACTCGCGTATCGCTAGCTAAAAACAGCTTGCGCGCCATCGAATCGGCCCGCATCTGTTCAGGCTGCGCGTTTTACAATCGAAAGTACACGCGTACGTAGGAAAGAGCTCAAAGACAGCAACGATGGAACTTGCCCTGTTCATCATCTTCGGTCTGCTGGCAGTCGCAGGAGCGCTCAATCTCCTGCTGCAGCATCACCCGATCAACTCAGCGCTTTCGCTCATCGTCGTGATGATGTCGCTGGCGGTGCTCTACTGGTCGCTGGGCGCGGAGTTCCTCGCGGCCGCGCAGGTGATCGTCTACTCCGGCGCGATCATGGTGCTGTTTGTCTTTGTGATTATGCTGCTGAACGCCGGCGAAGAAGACACCAGCCCCGCTTCCAAGTTTTCACGTGCTGCAATAATCGCAGGTTTTCCGGGCGCAGCAGCCATCTTCTGTCTGCTCACGTTCGTGTTTCTCTCCGAACGTGATCACCTCGGCGCAGTGCCGATTGGCGGCTATCTGACTGGTGCAGTGAACAACATTGTGGTTCTGTCGCATACGCTCTTCACTTCACAATTGCTGCCGTTCGAGGTGACCTCCGTCCTGATTCTTGTCGCGATTCTGGGCGCGGTTGTGCTCGCCAGGAAGGAGCAGTAGCCATGACCATCGCTGTCACCGCGGCTCTGCTTCTCAACGGCACTGGCCATAGCTGGATCTCCTTTGTTTTGGGCGCAGTCGCCGGTGTTGCCTTTGTGCTCGTTTCCAAGCGCCTCCGCCGCAAGGAGGATCGCTAGATGGTGCCTACCGCGTACTACCTCATCCTCGCTGCCGTGCTCTTCTCGATTGGCGTCTGCGCCTTTTTGATCAAGCGCAACGTGATCACGATCTTCATGTCGATTGAGCTGATGCTCAACGCCGTGAACCTGACCTTCGTCGCGTTTGCGCACATGTGGCACCGCATCGAAGGCCAGATCTTTGTCTTTTTCGTCATGGTCGTCGCTGCCGCAGAGGCCGCAGTCGGCCTGGCGATCATCATCGCGCTCTTCCGCGCCCGTCAGACCTTGAATGTCGATCAGGTCAACCTAATGAAGGACTAACGAGCACGCAGTTATGAAAGCTAACGAGCCCGCATAAACCGCATGAACGATACTCTGCTCTGGCTCATCCCGACCCTGCCCTTCGCCGGCTTCCTTATCAACGGAACCATCGGCCGCAAGTTTCCGCGCACGCTTGTGGCAGCCGTCGCGCTGCTCTTCACACTGGTGCCCGCACTCATCGTCTTGAAGCTGTGGCTCTACATGAAGTCGGCTGGAGCACCGGACCACTTCACCTTGACTGGTGCGCCATGGATCGCCATCAGCGGGTACCAGGTCAACTTCGCCTTCGCGATCGACCACCTCACGCTGATCATGCTCGGCATTGTCACCGGCGTGGGGTTCCTTATCCACGTCTACTCGGTTGGCTATATGGCGGAGGAAGAGGGCTACTGGCGCTTCTTCGCCTACCTCAACCTGTTCATGTTCTTCATGCTGGTGCTCGTGCTCGCGGCGAGCTTCCAATTGCTCTTCGTCGGATGGGAAGGCGTCGGCCTCGCCTCCTACCTGCTGATCGGCTTCTACTTCCGTCGCGACTCCGCCGCCAACGCCGGCAAGAAGGCCTTCATCGTCAACCGCATCGGCGACTTCGGCTTCCTGCTCGCGATGTTCCTCCTCATCGCACACTTCGGCTCGCTCGATTTCGCGAACGTCTTCGGTCAGGTAAGCGCTCTGCCTCACGGCCTCACCGGCGGTTTTCTTACGGCGATCTGCCTGCTGCTGTTCGTCGGAGCCGCGGGCAAGTCCGCGCAGATTCCGCTGTACATCTGGCTGCCGGACGCGATGGAAGGCCCCACACCGGTGTCTGCGCTCATCCACGCTGCAACCATGGTCACCGCGGGCGTCTACATGGTTGCGCGCTGCCACGTACTTTTTGACCGCTCACCCTCCGCTCTCGCCGTGGTCGCCATCATCGGTTGCGCGACAGCATTCTTCGCCGCCACCATCGGTTGCGTGCAGCACGACATCAAGCGCGTGCTCGCCTACTCCACGGTCTCGCAGCTCGGCTACATGTTCCTCGCCTGCGGGGTGGCCGCTTACTCGGCCGGCATCTTCCACCTGATGACGCACGCGTTCTTCAAGGCGCTGCTCTTCCTTGCGGCGGGTTCAGTCATTCACGCTCTCAGCGGTGAGCAGGACATGCGCGTCATGGGCGGTCTGCGCAAGCGCATCCCGATTACCTTCTGGACCATGACCGCTGCGGTTTTTGCCATCTGCGGCATCTTTCCCTTCGCCGGCTTTTACTCCAAGGACGAGATCCTCTACCGAACCTTTATGGAGGGCGGCGCGCTCGGCTATACGCTGTGGGCCATCGGGCTCCTCACTGCCGGCATCACGAGCTTCTACATGTTCCGGCTCTGGTTCAAGACCTTCTTCGGCGCGCCGCGGTTTGATGAAGCCGCTCTCGCCCACGGACACGGCGCGCACGGAGCATACCAGGAGCCCAACGAAGATCTCGCTTCCGTTCACGCCCGGCGCGAGAGTCACGCGACGATGGTCGCAGAACCGGAGCACGATAAAGGCCAGGCCGCACATCCTCACGGCGTGCACGAATCGCCCTGGGTAATGACCGTTCCACTCATCATCCTTGGCATTCTCTCTGTTGTTGGAGGCTGGGTCGGCGTTCCCGCCGCACTCGGCGGCCATAACGAGTTCGAGCATTTTCTCGAGCCCGTCTTCGCCACGGGCGCGACTGCTGTGCTCCCCGCGCCCGCAACTTCGCACGCTCTCGAGCTCTTGCTCGCTGCCATCTCACTGCTGGTCGTCGCCATTGGCTTCTTCGTCGCCTACGCTTTCTACTACCGCAAGCCCGGCACCGCAGCCACACTTGCCGAACGCTACAAGCCCCTCTACAACCTGCTCGATCACAAGTACTGGGTCGACGAGATCTATGGCCGCCTGATCGTCTCGCCCATCCTCATGCTGTCCCGGATCGTCCTCGGCGGTCTGGTTGACGGTCTCGTCGTCCAGGGCACCGGCGCCACACTGGCCGGCGGCACGCGCGGGCTCGGCTGGCTGGCACGCCGTATGCAGTCCGGAAATATTCGCTCCTACGCAGGCTGGCTGGCGTTCGGGGCCGCTATCGTGATCGCTATCGTTCTCTTCGTCGTCCATCCCGTGCATGCCAACACCGTCGTCATAAACACCCGATGAATCTCGATCATTCCATTCTCACGCTGCTCATCCTCACGCCGCTTGTTGGCGCGATCATCGTCGCGCTGATTCCTGACCGCGAGGACGGCTCGAAGCTGCACCACATCGTCGCGCTCGTCGTGACTGTCCTCACTCTCATCTTTGCGCTGCACCTTCCCGCGCACTTCGACTACGCTAGCTTCGGCCGCTTTCAGTTCGAACAGAACACTGATTGGATTGCATCGCCCGCCATCCGCTACCACCTCGGCGTCGACGGCCTGTCGATGTGGCTGGTGGTATTGGCTGGCGTCCTTGCTCCGCTCGGCGTGCTCTGCTCGTGGAACGCGATACGATCCCGGTCGCGTCTCTTCTTCTCGCTCTTCCTGCTCCAGCAGGTCGCGATGATCGGCATCTTCGTCTCGCTTGACCTGTTCCTCTACTACGGTTTCTGGGAGCTCTCGCTGGTTCCAATGGCGCTGCTCATCGCGACCTTCGGCCGCACCGAGAACCGCCGCCGAGCCGCTATCAAGTTTTTCCTCTACACGTTCATCCCGTCGGCGCTTCTGCTCGTCGGCATGATCTGGCTTTACGCCCGAACGAATACCTTCGACTTGCCGACCCTGCAAGCACTCGCTCGCCAGCACGCGATCTCGACCAACGGCACCGCTCTCCTGCTTTGCTCGCTTGCGTTCCTGTTCGCATTCGCCGTCAAGGTTCCTATCTTCCCACTGCATGGCTGGTTATCTGAAGCTGTGCAGGAGGCCCCCACCGCCGCGGTCATGGTGATCGCCGGCAAGCTCGGCCTGTACTCCATCCTCCGCTTCAGCTTCAGCATCTTCCCGGATCAGTCCCGCCAGCTCGCTCCCCTGCTCATCGCCCTCGGAGCCATCGGCATCGTGTACGGCGCACTCATTGCGCTGGTCCAGACTGACCTGAAGAAGCTCGCCTCGTTCGCCACGCTCAGCGCCAACAGCTTCATCGTGCTCGGCATCTTCACCTTCACGATGGCCGGGCTCGACGGCGGCACCTACCAGATCCTGAACGAGTCACTCATCGGCGCTGCGCTCTTCATCCTCCTCGGCCTTCTCTACGAGCGTTACGGCACCTACGACATGCGCGACTACGGCGGCCTCGCCGCGCGTCACCCGTGGATGGTCACCTTCTTCGTCATCACCGCACTCGCCGCCGTCGGCCTTCCCATGCTGTCCGGCTTCGTCGGCGAATTCCTCATCCTCTCCGGCACGATGCAGACCTTCGTCGCCCATCACGTGCTCTGGACCGTCGTCGGCACGACGGGCGTCATCTTCTCGGCGGCCTACATGCTCTGGATGATTCAGCGCGTCTTCTATGGCTCGCTCGGGCTGCGGCCTGAAGAGGTCCCCGGCTGGGACGTGAATCCGCGCGAGCACGTAGAGCTCTGGCCGCTGGCTGTGCTCTTCCTCATCATGGGCGTGTTCTCGCCGTACTGGACCAAAGGCATCGAGACCTATACAACTGCGATTGCCTCTCGTCAGATCGCATCCCTCCCGGGAGCATCCGCCGTAGACACACCGGCGGCACAACCCACGGTCTTCGTCGATCCCAACCTCGGCGCCGCCGCGCTCGGCAAACAGGCTCCGGCCATCAATAAAGGAGCCCACTACTGATGCCCACCTCGCTCCTGTCCATTCTTCCTGAGGTCATCATGGTCATCATCGGCGTGATCATCATGCTCGCCGAACCCCTGATCGCGCCCGGCCGCTCGCGCAAGCCACTCGGCTGGCTTGCCATCCTCGGCACCCTCGGCGCTGGCGCCGCAGCACTGTACCAGCACAGCGTCTTCGGCCAGTTCCAGTGGCGCACCATCAGCGCCTTCTATGGCACCGTCCAAATCGACGACTTCTCGGTCTTTTTCCATCTCCTGATCGCCGCAATCATTCTCGTCACGCTGCTGGCCACACTCGACTACTTCGAAGGCACGCCGAACAGCCACGCCGGCGAGTTCTACGCGCTTATGCTCTTCGGCGCCAGCGGCATGATGTTCATGACCTGCTCGGTCGAGCTCCTGATGGTCTTCATCGGCCTCGAAATCTCTTCGATCTCCACCTACATCATGGCCGGCTTCCGCAAAGGCCAGGCCACTGCATCCGAGTCCTCGCTGAAGTACTTCCTCCTCGGCAGCTTCGCGACGGCATTCTTCCTCTATGGCATCGCGCTCTGCTTCGGCGCGACCGGTTCAACCTCCATCGCCGCCATCCACAACGGCATCGCGACCACCGCAACGCCTCACCTCGCGATTCTTGCGATCGCAATGGTGCTGATCGGCCTCGGCTTCAAGGTCTCGCTCGCTCCGTTTCATGTCTGGACCCCGGATGTCTACCAGGGCGCTCCCGCTCCAGTCGTCGGAATGATGTCCACAGCGCCAAAGGCCGCTGCCTTCGCCGTCCTTCTGCGCTTCCTTTTCAACGGCATGCCCGCACTGCGGCCGCACTGGATCGTGCTCATCGAGATCCTCGCCGTCGCCTCGATGTGCATCGGCAACCTGGGGGCCTTAGTCCAAAAAGACGTCAAGCGCCTGCTCGCTTACTCCTCCATCGCGCACGCCGGCTATCTGCTCGTCGCCTTCAGCTCCACACGCGAGAACGCCATCTCCGCCGCGCTCTTCTATACCGCAGCCTACGCTGCGATGAACGTCGGCGCCTTCCTCGTCCTTACAGCCGCCTCAGGGTACGACGAAGAGTCGCGCACCATCGACGACTACACGGGCCTCGCGCTCCGCCGCCCGGGCCTCGCCGCGCTTCTCAGCTTCTTCCTCATTTCACTCATCGGAATTCCCTTCACGGGCGGATTCTTCGGCAAGTTCTATTCCTTTACGGCAGCCATGTACACCGGCCACGTGTGGCTCGCGGTCATCGGGCTTATCAACTCCGGCATCGCCTGCTTCTACTACCTGCGCCTGCTGGCCGCGCTGTACACGCGTCCTGTCACTGCAACTGAATCAACGCTGGCCACACGCAGAGTCGCCGTTCCCGCCGGTATCGCGCTCGCGGCAACAGCGCTCGCAACACTGTTCCTCGGCATCGCTCCCGGCCGGGTATTGCATCTCACGCAGCGCTCAACGCCTGTCACGCTGCCCGCTCCGCCGGCCCCGAACGCGGAAGCCCTCCAGGTCCCTGCAACCAGCGAGTAACTCCACAACAAAATCAAACCAACAGAAAGGCCTCCGCATTGCGAAGGCCTTCTTGCTGCTTGCGTCAAAAACTTAGGGCTTGACCTTCAGGAAGATGATGACGAAGGTAAACAGCGCCAGCGACTCGATGAACGCGAGACCGAGAATCAGGAAGAGAAAGATTCCGGGGCGTGCGCCAGGGTTGCGGGCCAGTGCCTCAGCCGACGACGCCGTCGCCCTGCCCTGTCCGATACCGCAGAGTCCAGCCGCGAGGGCCATTCCCAGGCCGGCCGCTAATGGAACCCACTGACCCGCGGCGCTTCCGCCGTTGGACTGCGCGAAGGCCGGCGAGGCAATCAGCATCGCGGCCAGTGACATAAAGAGATATTGCAGCTTACGCATTCGTACTCCATGCCCCCGTTATCTCGCCATCAGTGGGTGGTTGAGGCTCACCTGACTGGCCCCCTCACGCTGAACGGCGGAAGTACCCACCGCGAAGAGGGAGCACCCCTCCGCGGGATCCTTTGAGCGGCAAGCTTCGCCGCAGAACCTGGTAAGTCAGGGCTTTAGCCCTGACTAGAACGCGCAGCGTTCTAATGCTCGTGCGCAACCGCCAGCGCGAGGTAAATCGCTCCCAGCACCGCGAACACATATGCCTGCACAATCGCCACGCCGAGGTGCAGCCCCAGAAACACCAGCGGAACCCCAATCGGCACCAGCGAGAAGAACGCGATCGTCAGCAGGTCGCCGGCAAACATGTTCGCGTAAAGACGAACCGTGAGCGAGAGGATACGCGCGAAGTGCGAGATGATCTCAATCGGGAACAGCAGCCAGTACAGCCACCACACCGGCCCGAGGAACTGCTTGATGTACGCGCCCTTGTTCACGCGAACGCCGTGGTAGTGGTAGTACAGAAACGTCACGACCGCAAAGCCCAGCGGCACGGAAGGGTTCGCCGTCGGCGACTCCAACCCCGGAATCAACCCCACCAGATTGCACAGCAGGATGAACAGAAAGAGCGTCGTCAGGTAGCTCGTAAAGCGCTCGAACCCGTGGCCGATGATCGCCTCGCTCTGCTCCTCGACGCCTTCATTCAGCAGCTCAGCAAGGTGTTGCAGCCCGTTCGGCTTCTCCACGTTCAGCGAGGCCCGCACGGCTACGAAGTAAACCAGCAGGATCAGGAAGACCAGCAGCTCCATCGCCACTGCATTCGTAATCGGAGCGTTCGCATACGCCGGCGTAATGTGGAACAGATTAAGCAGCCGGTCCACGGGGCCGGCGAAGGCATGGTTTAGAAGGCGCGTAAACAAAAGCTGCGTCGGCATAGAAAACTTCAAAAAACCTGTCTCGAAATCTGGTTCTGGAGGCGGTTCGTTGGTCTAGCTTCAGATGCCGCAGGTTTCTGATTCCGATGCCGCAGGCGCCTAAACCGTCCACGACCTCACCAGCCTCAGCGCCTCGATTGTCAGAGCAACTATCCCTAATGCGAGACCCGCGGCAAGCGCGTAAACAGAACCATCCAGATACCTAAGACTAACATAGAGCGCCACAAGTGCGATCCCCAGCCGCATGAAGAAACCCACCAGCACCGTGCCCACCGGACGCGGCGCCACGCCTGCATCCATGCGGCTGATCACCACCGCCATCAGCCGCATCCACTCCCACAGCCCGGTCGCTGAAATGGCAGCGCCGACCGCGAGCAGGACCGCACTTTGCCAGCCTAGCTTCCACCACACCAGCGCCACGCCTGTGACTGCGACGATTGCCAGCAAACGCAGCGCGCGCAACATCGTCTGCCGAACATCCTCGTCGCTCAGTCCAGCCAGCTCCACTTCAGCTGCCCTTCTTCATGAACTTCGACGCCGTCTGGAAGATCTGCACGAACCCGGCAATCGCGCCCACGATGATTCCAACAATCTGGATCCACTCCGTATGGAAGTGATGATCCAGCAGCATCCCGACGAACCAGCCGATCAGGCAGCCCGCCGGCAGCGCCAGCGCAAGCTGGACCATCGACTCCGCCTGCACCAGGCTGCCGAAAACTCCCCCGCCCTTCTTCTTCGTTCCATCATCGGCCATCGCCAAACCTTACCATCCGCCCAAGCCGCGCCGCCACTCGCCGATATACTGAAGCTTCATACGTCTCCAGCAAAGCGAGCCCTCCAGATTGTCCCAGTTTGAAAGTGACTTCGAGCGAAACCTCTTTGCGCAGCGCCAGGAAAAGCTGCGCGAGATCTCCGCCATCGGCCAGCGCCTCGGCCTCTCCGCCGCCGAGAGCATCTACCCCAACCGCTTCCCCGCGGCCGACGAGGCCATCACCTTCGCGCACATCCCCGACCTCCTCGCGCGCTTCGACTCCGATACAGCGCCCGCCTCGGGCGAGACCCTCGAAGCCGAGCACCCAGAGTTCGCCGTCGCCGGCCGCATCATGTCCATTCGCCTTCAGGGCAAGGCCGGCTTCGCGCACCTGCAGCAGGGCGGCAAGCGCCTGCAGATTTACGTCCGCAAGGACGACGTCGGTGAAGACGTCTTCGCGCTCTACAAACTCCTCGATCTCGGCGACCACATCGGCGTGCGCGGGCACCTCATGCGCACCCGCACCGGCGAGCTCACCCTCAAGGCCACACCAGTCGCCGGCAAGCCGGCCATCAGCTTCCTCTCCAAAGCGATGCTCGCGCTGCCGGACAAATACCACGGCCTTGAGGACGTCGAGCTCCGTTACCGTCAGCGCTACGTCGACCTCATCATGAACTCCGGCACGCTCGCGAAAGCAGAGGCAGCTTCTCAATCCGATGCGCCGACCGAAGCTCCAGCCGAGCCCACGGAGTCACGCAACGTCCGCGACGTCTTCGTCAAGCGCGCCGCCATCCTCCGCGCCATCCGCCGCTTCTTCGACGACCGCGGCTATCTCGAAGTCGAAACGCCGATGATGCACACCATCGCCGGCGGCGCCGCCGCGCGTCCCTTCCGCACCCACCACAACGCGCTGGACATTGGCCTCTCGCTGCGCATCGCGCCCGAGCTCTACCTCAAGCGCCTCGTCGTAGGAGGCCTCGACCGCGTCTACGAGATCAACCGCAACTTCCGCAACGAGGGCGTCAGCACGCAGCACAACCCCGAGTTCACCATGCTCGAGTTCTACCAGGCCTACGCCAACTACCACGACCTGATGGACCTCACGCAGGAGCTCATCACCACCGTCGCGAAAGAAGTGAACGGCACAACAATCACGAACTTCAACGGGCACGAGATCGACCTGACCAAGTGGCAAAAACTCAGCATGCGCGAGGCGATCATCAAGTTCTGGCCAGCGGAATCAATCGCTCCGGCGTTGACTGACTTTCACAGTACCGCGCAGCTTGCCGCACGGCTGCGCGCCGCAAGCAGTGAGATGAAATCCCATCGCGGGAAATCGGGCGACATCCAAACCGCCCACTCCATCGAGGACACCAAACCGTCAACCTCGGAAGGCCGAGAACGTTCGCGGCTCGCGGACGTCGAGGTCTACTTCGAAGCAGTAGCCCATAACCTCGACGAATGCAGCTCCCCCACGGACATGGGCAAGATCATCGCCGAGATCTTCGAAGCTCTTGCTGAAGAGCACCTCATCCAGCCCACGATCATCTACGACTTCCCACTCGCCGTCTCGCCCCTCAGCAAGGTCAAGCCCGACGAGCCCGACTGGGTCGAGCGCTTCGAGTTCTACATCGGCGGCTTCGAGGTCGGCAACGCCTTCTCCGAGCTCAACGATCCCGACGACCAGCGCCGCCGCTTCGAAGACCAGCTGAAAGAACGCGACCGCGGCGACGACGAAGCCCACCAGATGGACGAAGACTACGTCCGCGCGCTCAGCTTCGGCCTACCCCCGACCGCAGGGGAAGGCGTGGGTATAGATCGCCTCACTATGATCCTCACCGGCAGTCGCTCCATCCGTGACGTCATCCTCTTCCCCCTCATGCGCCCGCTCAACAAAACCGCCGCCGACGCAGAAGAAGGCAACGGCCACACCCACGGCGAATCCGCCGAGTAGCGCGGTCGATCCAACCTCAGTAGGCTTTGCAGTTCTCCCGCTGAATGGGCCCGCCCGCCTTCGCGATGTGGAACATGTACGAACAGTTCACCGTCGCCGCGCCGGTCGCCGAAGCGCCCTGGTACACATACAGCACGCGCGCGCCCGAGTCATAGACCGTCAGCGCATTATTCAGATCGCTCTTCACAAACTGAAAGCTGAGCTCACCAACGGGCGCGCTACTCGCATGCACGGCCGCTCCATCATGCGCCCACCATCCGATCGCCATCGCCGCGAGAACCAGTACGCAATTGCCTAACCAGCTTGACGTCTTCATACGCCTCCTTTGTGAAGAAGTTCGAATGATAAACGTAACGTGCGCTGATGCGTTACTCGCGAATCACGCAGTCCTCTTCGCGTACCCCATCTCCTGGCGCTGTGCCTCTTTGATAAATCCTTCCAGCACCCTCGCCACGCGCGCAACACCCTCCACCATCCGCGCACGCTCAATCTCTCCACCAAGCGCCAGTCGCAGGCCATGCCGATACTCCGGCGCCGCCGCGCACCACTGCCCATTCGTTACCATTACATCTTCTGACTTGATCGCGCCCTCGATATCACTCGGCTCCACGTCCTCCGGCAGCCGGACCCACACGTGCCACGCCGCCTTCGCTCCCGGCGCGCACAGTCTTCCCAGCGCCGCACGCGCAGCCTTGTTTCGCTCGCGTCCCTCCGCGCGCTTGGCCTGCATCACCTCATCCAGCACGCCTTCCTCGCACATCTTCAGCGCCGCCATATTCTGCGGCACATCCGTTCCCGTCGCCGTGCAGCGCAACGCCGCCTCAATCGACGCCGCCGCATTCTCTGGCGCAATCAGAAATCCCGTCCGCACACCCGGCGCTAGGCTCTTCGCCAATCCGCGCACATAGTACGTGCGCTCCGGCGCGAGCTCCGCATAACTCGCCGGCGCATTCTCCTCCATAAACCCGTACGCATCGTCCTCAATGATCGTCAGTTGAAACTCGCGCGCAATCTCCACGATCTCCACCCGCCGCTGCTCCGGCGTCACAAATCCCAGCGGATTCTGCACCGTCGGCATCGTAAAGATTCCGTGCACCGGCTCCAGTTCCTGCCGCTTGCGTTCGCACAGCTCCCGCAGCGCCTCCGGCACAATGCCCTCGTCATCCACCAGGCAGGCGACCACCGACGTCTTCGTCATCCAGCACTGATCCAGAAATCCCGGATACGTATTGCCCTCGACCGCAACGCGCGTTCCTGCAAGCCCCGAAGCCATCAGCGCATTCAGCGTTCCGTGATGTCCGCCGCACGTCATCCACACACGGCTCAACGGATAGCCCAGCCACTTCGCCGCACGCTCCCGCAGCTTCGGCTCAACAGTTCGAAACGATGGCCGCAACGACTCAACAGGCTGCGAGCCAGACTCAGCAAAGGCTGCCGCCAGATAGCGCGACCATATCTCCTGCTGACCGGGTAGAAGGGGGAAGTTCCACACCAGGTCGATCATGTCTCTAAGTTTGTCACTCTTTCTCGCCAAATTCCCTCAAAAAACGCTATCTAGCTGACTCGCTAACTTGCTGCTTCGCTAGCCATATAAACTCGTCGAGTGAAGATTCTGTTTGTAGGCGACATATTTGGCTCCGCCGGCCGCCACATTGCACACGAACACATTCCGCATCTCGTTGAAACACACGCCGTTGACCTCCTCATCATCAACGGCGAAAACGCCGCCGGCGGCTTCGGCCTCACACCCGCCATCGCGGAAGAGCTCTTCGATCTCGGCGCGCACGTCATCACCACCGGCAATCACATCTGGGACAAGAAAGAGATCTTCGAATACATCGCAGTGCCTGAAAACTCGCACGTGCGCGGCCGCCGCGTCATTCGTCCCGCGAACTATGCGCACGGCACGCCCGGCTTCGGCTTCTACGAGGGCATGCTGCCCAACGGCCCCGCCTACGCCGTCATCAACCTGCAGGGCCGCGTCTTCATGTCCTCCTGCGACGATCCCTTCCGCAAGGCCGACGACCTCCTCACCAAGATCGCGAGCAAAGTCCGGCGCACGCGTCATCCTCCTCGACTTCCACGCCGAAGCCACCAGCGAAAAGGTCGCCCTCGGCTGGTATCTCGACGGCCGCGTCACCGCCGTGCTCGGCACACACACCCACATCCCCACCGCCGATGAACGCGTGCTCCCCAACGGCACCGCCTTCCAGACCGACGTCGGCATGAGCGGCCCCTACGATTCTGTGATCGGTGTCGAAACCGAGCATGGTCCTCAAGCGCTTCCTCACCGGCATGCCCGGCAAGTTCGAAGCCGCCAAGGGCAACCCGAAACTCTGCGCCACACTCATCGACTGCGACGGCGCAACCGGCCGCGCCCGCTCCGTGCAGCGCATCATGCTCGGCGAGTAGCGCTCTGCCTTGCTTTGCTTTCCGTCATCCCCGAAGGGGATCGCTTCTGTCAGATAGCAGCTCGGCTAAACTCGACACATGTCTGACAGCATCTCCCGCCGCGCCTTCCTCCAGAGCCACTGCCGCACTCACCACCGCCGCCGCCATCACGCCCGCGCTCGCGCTGCCAGCCGAACGCGAAGCCCGCCGAGCTTCCCTACCCCGAAAACGGCACACTCATCCCCGACGAAGGCTGGCGCCTCTGGATCGACGACAAAGCCAAGTGGCAGAACGACGACATCTTCCTCCCCGAAGACATCGCCTGGATCGACGGCAAGCTCTGCGCGAAAGGCCAGCCACTCCCCGTCAACCCACCCACCGGCGGCTGGTCCACACTCACCCACGACAACCGGCCTCGAGGTCACTCTCCCCACCTCCGTCGAGCAGCACTTCTGGGGCAAGTACGGCGCCGGCGCCGACGGCAAGCCGCGTCCCTACACGCCCGAGGAGTACCGCTACGCCGCCGACCGATCCTCCCAAGCCGCCCGCCGACGACAACATCCCGCAGAACGGCGCCTACTTCGGCGTCTCCTGGTTGCACCGCCGCATCGATATCCCCGCCGAGATGCGCGGCAAGCGCATCTTCCTCCACATCCGCGGCGCCCACCTCCGCGCCGAGGTCTACCTCAACCAGAAGCTCGTCGGCTACTCCATCATGGAGGAGCTTCCCTTCGAGTGCGACTGCACCGACGCCGCAAATCCCGGCGGCGACAACCATCCTCGCCATCCGCATCACCAACCCCTTCGGCCGCTTCGACTGGGTCGACGGCCTCAACGCCAAGTGGGGCAAGGTCTCGCTCTACCGCTCCCACGGCTTCGGCGGCGCTCGATCGCGGCATCACGCATCAGCGCGCACGGCGACGTGCGCATCAAGGATGCTTGGGTGCTGAATACGCCGGATCCGACGAACATCGTCAGGCGTTCGTACGCTCGATAGAGCGAACCGACGGCCATCGACGATCGCGAACCGGCATCGATCAGCTTTGAAGATCGTCGATCCGGACAATGGCAAGCTGTCGATCCTCGAAGCAGAAGCTCGAACGGGCAGGATCGGCTCAACCTCGATTCAGACGACGCGCGTCAAGATTCATGACTAGCCGATCGCATGCCTTCGCCGACGCGCAAGCTCTGGGAACTCGACGCACCGAATCTCTATCACCTTCGCGCAATCGACGTCAACACGGCGATAGGCTGCACATCGACACCCGCACCATCGCCTTCGGCTTCCGCTCCTTCACCGTCGACGGCATCGACCCGACAACCCGAACTCCAACGCCGTCTTCCGCCTCAACGGCAAGCGCACAAAGATCTACACCGCCATCTCCTGGGGCTACTGGGGACTCAACGGCATGTTCCCCGTCCCCGAGCTCGCCGAGAAAGAAGTCCGCGCACGCCAGGCAGCTCGGCCTCAACTGCCTCAACTTCCACCGCAACCTCGCCAAGGAAGACGTCCTCCGCTGCGCACGACCGCCTCGGCCTGCTCCGCTACATGGAGCCCGGCGCCGGCAAGATGGCCATCGGCAAGCTCCCGCCGCGCACCGCGTCCAACGCCGCCGGCACCGTGATGGAGAAGCCCACCACCGAAGCCGACAAGTTCGCGCAGCGCTACATGTTCACCAAGTGCGTCGAGATGGTGAAGGCCTTCCGCTCGCATCCCTCCGTCATCGAGTACTGCCTGCAGAACGAGATCGGCGCCGACCTCAAGAATCCCGCCACGCTCGCCGTCCTCAAAGCCATGCACGACGAAGACCCCTCCCGCTGCGTCGTCCTCAACGACGGCTTCGTCGCCCGCGGCGCCGCGCAAGCCTGGTACGAGCCCTGGGACGAGAAGCTCAAACCAGGCAAGCTCCACCGCTCCGACGAAGAGAAATGGGGCGACTGGTGGAACAACCACCAGGGCGCCGGCGACCAGTGGTACGACGAGTTCTACAAGTCACCCACCGACTACACCTACAACATCAACCTCCGCAACATCCTCACCGAGTACGGCGAGATGGAAGGCTGCGCCGCGCCCCGACAACCACGCGCCTCATGGTCCACCAGATCACCGAGACCTACAAAAAATACGGCGGCGACTCGCTACGACCTCGCCGACCACGAAGAGATCATCGCCGGCTACAACCGCTTCCTCGACAAGTGGGGCTTCCGCAAATCCTTCCCCACACCCGACCACGTCTTCCGCGCCGTCGGCCAGCAACTGCTACGAGTCCTGGCAGAACTACATGGAGAACGCGCGCATCTCCGACGCGCTCGACTTCGCCGCCATCTCCGGCTGGGAGTCCACCGCCATCGAGAACCACTCCGGCATCGTCGACAACCTGCGCAACTACAAGTCCGACCCGCACCTCATCGGCGACACACTCCAACCCATCCGCCCCTGCGCCAAGCAGCGCGCGCTCTCCATCGAGCTCGGCAAACCCGCCACCTTCGATCTCTTCCTCTTCAACGACACGCACCAGCCCGCCACCGGCACACTCACTTTCTCGATGATCACGCCCAGCAACAAGCGCATCGAGCTGAAGACACTTCCCGCCCCTCCGAACCAAACCCCGACCAATTCAGCTATCTCGCTGCAAGAAGCCTTCACCACACCGCCGCTCACCGAAGAAGGCCTCTACCGCTTCAAGTTCGCGCATCTCCTCCGCGCCGCTCGCGACACAGACGAAAGAAATCTGGGTCACTGAGCCGGACTTATCGGAGTCGAGCCATTCGCACGCCAGTCAGCTCCATACCATTAAGCGGTGTACCATCTGAAGCGTCGCACTGTGTCTCCGGAATCACTCCCGCATTGCGCAAGCAACTCACCTGATCTCGGCCTCAGTCATCACGGACTTCAAACCCGGCGAACACTACGACCTCATCATCTCCTCCGGCATCACCTCCCACACCCACGCCGACGGCCAGGTCGGCGAGACCACCGGCCTCGAAGCCGCACCACCCATGAAGCCCGGCCACACACCCGAGCCCGGCGAAGAGGCCCAGATCCATCTCCCTCGGCCATCTGCAAACCGGCATCCTCGACGCCGTCCGCGCCGGCACGCCACTCCTCGCCATCCCGCAATCCGACACACTCTCCGACGGCGTCGCCAAAGAGCTCGCCGCCGCCGGAGCCTTCACCTACAACGGCGCCGTCGGCGACTTCCGCGCTCCCTGGATGGGCAACTGGTACTTCGTCCGCGAGCACGCGCTCTTCGCCGGCCTGCCCGCAAAACCAGGCCCTCGGCGGCTTCTACCAGTGCAAAGGCCGCCCCTCCAACGGCCTCCTGATCGACCAAGCCCCCAACGGCGCACCCATCGAAGTCATCGTCGGCTACTCCCGCGACCACGACCGCAACGTCGGCGCCGGCACCTTCACCACCCGCCTCGGCAAAGGCAAGATCCTCTTCCACCGCTGCCCCGACTTCCATCCCGTCCTGCAGCAGCGCTTCCTCGCCAACGCCCTCCGCTGGCTCACAACGTAAGCCACTCACACCCAGCGCGATACCATGAACCTGTGATCCCCGCGCAAGTCATCGCTGAACTCCGAGCAGCCGTCGGCGATGCAAATCTCATCCTCGATCCCACCCAGCTCCAGACCTACGAGTGCGACGGCCTCACCAACTTCCGCGCCGTCCCCGGCGCCGTCGTCCTCCCGCGCACAGCCGCACAAGTCCAGGCCGCAGTCCGCGTCTGCGCAAAGCACAACATCCCCTTCGTCGCACGCGGCGCCGGCACCGGCCTCAGCGGAGGCGCGCTTCCCACACCCGGCTGCGTCGTCATCGGCCTCGCGCGCATGAACCGCGTGCTCTCCATCGACCTCGAAAACGCCCTCATCACCGTCGAGCCCGGCGTCACCAACTCGCAGGTCACCGACCTCGTCCGCAGCGCAGGCTTCTTCTACGCGCCCGATCCCTCGTCGCAAATCGTCTGCACCATCGGCGGCAACCTCGCCGAAAACGCCGGCGGCGCGCACTGCCTCAAGTACGGCTTCACCACGACGCACGTGCTCGGCTGCGAGGTCGTCCTCCCCACCGGCGAGCTCGTCTGGCTCGGCTCTCGCAACAGGCGTGCCCGACACACCCGGCTACGATCTCACCGGCGTCTTCATCGGCAGCGAAGGCACACTCGGCGTCGCAACGAAAGCCGTTCTCCGCATCGTCCGCCGCCCCGAGTGCGTGCAAACACTCCTCGCCGCCTTCGACTCCAGCACCGCCGCCGGCCAAACGGTCTCCGACATCATCGCCGCCGGCATGCTCCCCTCCGCGATGGAGATGATGGACCGCACATCCATCTTCGCCGCCGAAGCCGCCGTCCACGCGGGCTACCCCGACTGCGAATCCCTCCTCCTGGTCGAACTCGACGGCCCCATCGACGAAGTCAACACCCAGATGCAGCGCGTTCGCGAGCTCTGCACAACGCAACGGCGCATGGGAACAGCGCCTCGCCCAATCCGACGCCGAACGCGCTGCTCGTCTGGAAGGGCCGCAAAGCCGCCTTCGCCGCCATGGGCCGCGTCTCGCCCAACTACATCGTGCAGGACGGCGTCATCCCGCGCACGCAACTTCCGCGCCTCCTCGACGAGATGGCGCGCATGTCCGCCGAAACCGGCCTGCGCATCGCCAACGTCTTCCACGCCGGCGACGGCAACCTGCATCCCATGGTCCTCTACGACGCCTCACACTCCGGCGAAGAAGAACGCGCCCTCAATCTCTCCTACAAGATCCTCGAGCTCTGCGTCGATGCCGGCGGCTCCATCACCGGCGAGCACGGCGTCGGCCGCGAGAAGCAATGCGTGATGAGCTACATGTTCGCCGAACCCGACCTCGCCACCATGCACCGCGTGCGCCACGCCTTCGACCCGCACAACATCGCCAACCCCGAAAAACTCTTCCCCACACCACGCCTCTGCGGCGAGCGCTCGCGTGGCAGCTACGTCCCGCATCCCATCGAAGCCGCCGGCCTCGCGGAGGTCTTCTGATGCTCGCCTCCTTGGCCGAACTCAACATCGACTCACGCGATCACGACGGCATCACCGTGCTCTCACCAGTCGAGCACCGACGAAGTCGCCGCGATTCTCCGCGCCGCCAACACCCAATCCCTCGCCGTCGAACCCACCGGCGGCCGCACCAAGCTCACCTGGGGCTCACGTGTTATCCCGCGCCTACAGCTCTCGACCACACGCCTCTCCGGCATCCGCGAGCACGTCTGGCAGGACATGACCGCCACCGTCGCTGCCGGCACACCATGGTCCGACCATGCAGCGCGAACTCGCGCGTCACAACCAGCGCGTCGCACTCGACCCCGTCTTCCCCGACCGCGCCACCGTCGGCGGTGTCATCGCGACCAACGACAGCGGTGTCCTCCGCCGCCGCTACGGCTCCTTCGCGACCTCGTCCTCGGCATGACCATCGTTCTCGCCGATGGCACCATCGCTCGCAGCGGCGGCAAGGTCGTCAAGAACGTCGCCGGCTACGATCTCCCCAAGCTCCTCACCGGCTCCTTCGGCACACTCGGCATCATCACAGAGGTCACCTTCCGTCTGCATCCACTTGCAACAAACACCCTCAGTCTCACTGCGCGCTCAGCCTCCATCACGCAGCTCGCCGACCTGATGCATCGCATCACTGCCGCTCCGCTCAGTGTCGAAGCCATGCAGCTTCGCAACGACGACACCGACTTCGCCCTCGACATCCAGCTCGCCTCCGAAGCCGACGCCCTCGCGCAATCAGGAGCAGCAACTCCGCACACTCGCACAAGACTGCACGCTCGCTGCCTCGAACGACAACACATGGTCTGCGCGCGAACGACTCTTCGCCGAACCCGACGCCACCGTCCTCAAGATCAGCAGCCTTCCCGCAAAGCTCGCCGCAATCGTCGGCGCCGCCGCCGTCCTCAACACACAACCCAACGTGCGCGCACACTGCATCGCGGAGCCCACCGGCATCCTCACCGTCGCGTTCTCCGCAACCACGCCAAACCTCGCCGTACTCACCGACGATCTCCGTTCGCGCCTCCGCGCACACGGCGGCAGCGCCGTTCTTCTTCGCCGCGGCCTGCTCCCGCACTCCGTCAACTCCTGGGGCGACCCACCCGCAGCTATCGAACTCATGCGCGCCATCAAGCGCGAGTTCGACCCCAACCGCATCCTCAACCCCGGCCGCTTCGTCGGAGGCATCTGATGCCGCGCACTCCGGAAGCCACGCCCACCCGCGAAGCCATCGGCCTCGCCACGCAATCCGCGCTCACGCAGATCACCACCTCTTCGCGCCCCAGCTCCTTCGACGCACACAACCCACCCGAGCCCGCCCTCATGGACAAGTGCGTCCACTGCGGCTTCTGCCTTCCCGCCTGCCCTACGTACGCGCTCTGGGGCGAAGAGATGGACTCGCCGCGCGGACGCATCTGGCTCATGCGCAAAGCCGCCACTGGCGAAGCTCCGCTCGACGACATCTTCCAAACCCACATCGACCGCTGCCTCGGCTGCATGGCCTGCATGACCGCCTGCCCCTCCGGCGTCGAGTACAACAAGCTCATCGAAGACACACGCGGCCAGGTCGAGCGCCAGGCCGAACGCACCGGCTCGCGCTCACTCTCCGATCGCCTCTTCCGCAAGCTCCTCTTCGCCACCTTCCCGCATCCGCGCCGCCTGCGCGCCCTCGGTCTTCCGCTCGCGATCTACCAGCGCTCCGGCCTCCAGAAGCTCGTGCGCGGCAGCGGCCTGCTCAAGCTCCTGCCCGAGCGCCTGCGCTCCATGGAAGCCTGCTCCCACCCGTCCCGCTCAATCCGTTCCACTCGCTCCCGCACACCGTCGGCTCCAGCGAACAAATCGCGCGGCCGCGTCGCCATGCTCACCGGCTGCGTGCAGGACGCCTTCTTCGCGCCACGTCAACGCCGCCACCGCGCGCGTCCTCGCCGCCGAAGGCTTCGAAGTCATCATCCCCAAACCGCAAGGCTGCTGCGGCGCACTCATGGTCCACTCCGGTCTCGACGACGCCGCCCAAAGCTACGCGAAGGACATGATCGCCACCTTCGACGCCGCGAACGTCGACACGATCGTCATCAACGCCGCCGGCTGCGGCAGCACCATGAAGGAGTACGCACACCTCCTCCGCAACAATCCCGCCTGGTCCGCGCGCGCCGCTGCCTTCTCCGCAAAGTGCAAAGACATCAGCGAGGTCCTCTCTGCCGTCGAACCCTCGGATTCATTGCCCCGCGCCGTCCCATCCCGCTCCGCGTCGCCTACCACGACGCCTGCCACCTCCGTCACGCGCAGGGCATCTTCGCCGCAGCCGCGCGCTCTTCTCGCGCAGATCCCCGAGCTCACCGTCGAAGAGATCGCCGAAGTCCAATCTCTGCTGCGGTTCCGCCGGCGTCTACAACCTGCTGCAACCCGGAGACCGCCAACGAGCTCGGCGACCGCAAGGTCTCGCACCTGCTCGCCACCGGCGCCGACGCGGTCATCAGCGCCAACCCCGGCTGCCTGCTTCAGCTCATGAACGGCCTTCGCCGCCGCGGCGCAGCCGAGCTCCCCACCTTCCACATGGTCGAACTCCTCGACGCCTCCATCCGCGGCCTCACCGTCGACCAACTCCTCCACGGCCCACGCTCGCTCGACGTCGAGCTGAACTCGCTCGCGCGAAACTGGAGACAGCCATGACCGGACCCGACGAACTCCGCATCCTCGACGCCACCAACGCGCTACTCAACGCGCGCCGCACGGGCCACACCATCGCTGACCTCCCCGCTGCACTCCAGCCGCAATCCGTCGACGAAGCTTACGCCATCCAGGACCGCATGATCGCCGGGCTCGGCGACATCGGCGGATGGAAGATCGGCGCTGGCACACGCCGAAGCCACGCCCATGTACGCTCCCATGCCGCTCGCCTGGATCGCCGCGTCCGGCAGCACGCTCGCCGGCGAGCGCTGGCGCTACCGCGGCCTCGAAGCCGAGATCGCCTTCCTCGTCGGCTCCGATCTCCCGCCGCGCGCACAGCCCTACACGCGCGAGGAGGTTCTCGCCGCAATGGCCTCCTGCCATCCTGCCATCGAGATTCTGGAACCAGCCTTCGCTGATCCCGCACAATGCGCACGCGTCTTGCCGGCATCGCCGACCTCCAGATGCACGGCGGCTTCATCTACGGCCCCGCGGTCCCCAACTGGCAGTCCATCGACTTCACCAAAGAAAAAGTCATGCTCGCCGTCGACGGCATCGTTCGCGTCGAGCGCACCGGCTCCAACACCGCCGGCGATCTCCTCCGCCTTCTTCCCTGGCTCGCCAACGAAGGCGCCGCGCGCACCGGCGGCCTCCGCAAAGGCCAATGGATCACCACCGGCTCCTGGACCGGCAACACCCTCGCGTCCCCGGCTCCGTCGTCGAAGTCGACTTCTCCACCGCCGGCCGCGTCGACCTCCGCTTCGCCTAAGCTCCCTCGTATCTCCTATCTCGTTTCTCACGTCTCGCATCTCGTTTGTCGTTTCTTGCAAGGTTCGACCATGACCCTCCCACCCAACACCGAAATCCACGCCACCACGGCCGAGCGTTACAACCGCGTGCTCACCCCCGAAGCCCTCGCCTTCGCCGTCGCCCTCCATCGCGAGTTCAACCCGCGCCGCAAGCAACTCCTCGCCGCCCGCATCGCCCGCCAGCAGCAACTCGACGCCGGCGTCCGCCCCGACTTCCTGCCCGCCACTCGCCAGATCCGCGAGACCGAATGGACCGTCGCGCCGATCCCGCCAGACCTCGATGACCGCCGCGTCGAGATCACCGGCCCCGTCGACCGCAAGATGATCATCAACGCGCTCAACTCCGGCGCGCGCGTCTTCATGGCCGACTTCGAAGACTCCACTACTCCCACCTGGGAGAACCTCCTCGACGGCCAGCTCAACCTCATCGACGCCATCCGCCGCACCATCACCTTCGACGACCCCACCACAACAAGCACTACGCGCTCATCGACAACCCCGCCGTGCTCTTCATCCGCCCGCGCGGCTGGCATCTCGAAGAGCGCCACGTCGTCGATCGACGGCGAATACATGTCCGGCTCCATCTTCGATTTCGCCCTCTATCTCTTCCACAACGCGCGCGAGCTCATGTCCCGCGGCTCCGGCCCCTACTTCTATCTCCCCAAGCTCGAATCCCACCTCGAAGCCCGCCTCTGGAACGAAATCTTCCTCCGCGCGCAAGACGTCCTCGCCATCCCGCGCGGGACTATCCGCGCGACCGTGCTGATCGAAACCATCCTCGCCGCCTTCGAGATGGACGAGATCCTCTTCGAGCTTCGCGAGCACTCCGCCGGCCTCAACTGCGGCCGCTGGGACTACATCTTCTCCTTCATCAAAAAGCTCGCCGCCGACACCTCCGTCCTCCTTCCCGACCGCTCGCAGGTCACCATGACCACGCACTTCATGCGCAGCTACTCAAAACTCTGCATCAAGACCTGCCATCGCCGCCGCATTCACGCCATGGGCGGCATGTCCGCCTTCATCCCCATCAAGTCGGATCCCGAAGCCAACGAGCGCGCCCTCACGCAGGTCCGCGCCGACAAAGAGCGCGAAGCCTCCGACGGCCACGACGGCACCTGGGTCGCGCACCCCGGCCTCGTCCCCGTCGCCACCGAAATCTTCGACCGCATCATGCCTGGCCCCAACCAGATCGACAAACAACTCCCCGACTACAACCCCACCGCCGCCGACCTCCTCGCCATCCCCACCGGCACCATCACCGAAGCCGGCCTCAAGCAAAACATCGCCGTCGGCCTGGGCTACGTCGAAGCGTGGCTGCGCGGCATCGGCTGCGTTCCCCTCTTCAATCTCATGGAGGATGCCGCCACCGCCGAAATCTCCCGCGCGCAACTCTGGCAATGGGTCCACCACGGCGCCACACTCACCGACGGCCCCAACGCCGGCGCCGCATCACCGTCACCCTCTGCGACGCCTACATCGACGCCGAGCTCGCCCGCGCCCGCGAAGCCGTTCCTCCCGCGCGCTACGAAGCCTACGAGCACGCCGCGTTTCTCATGCGCGAGCTCATCAAAGCGCCCAAGTTCCAGGACTTCCTCACCGTCCCCGCTTACGCCCGCATCCTCGACCGCGAAATCTACACCGCTTAATCCAGTGTCACCTTCGATTTCGTTTCGCCTAATCGCCACGCTATTAGCTGATTCGCAACGGTCTAGCGAGTGTTCGCCTGGTGCGGCGTACCATCCAACTACTTGCACTCGGCGCATGAGCTTCTTACTCATAAGTAGAGGTGAAGGATGGCACGTCCCTACTGGAGTGGACAGGTAACAATCTCGCTCGTCTCTTTCGGCGTCAAGCTCTTCGTCGCTACCGAAGCCAAAAGCCAGATCAGCTTCCATCAGATCGATCGCCGCACCGGTGAGCGCGTCCGCCACCAGAAGGTGCTCGCCTCCGCCATCGAGACGCAACCCGACGAAGCCGCCGCGCAGGCCGACGTCGTCGGCAAAAGCGAGATCGTCAAAGGCTACGAGTACTCCAAGGGCCACTACGTCACCATCGAGCCCGAAGAGCTCGCCCACCTCCGCGTCCCCTCCAAGCACACCATGGAGGTCACGCAGTTCGTCGGCGAAGACGAGATCGACCCCGAGTTCTACGAGAAGCCCTACTTCGTCGTCCCCGAAAACGAAGGCCCAGACCGAGGCCTTCCTCACCGTCCGCAAAGCCCTCCAGGAAACCAAAAAGGTCGCCATCACCAAGATCGCCTTCGGTGGCCGCGAGCACATCGTCGCGCTCGCGCCCGGCGGCAAAGACGGCCGCTCCGACACCGAAGACACCGGCGGCATGATGGCCTACACGATCCGCTACGCCGCCGAGCTCCGCAAGCCCGCCGAGTACTTCGCCGACATCAAGCACCACTCCATCGACAAGGAATCGCTCGACCTCGCCAAAGAACTCATCAAGCGCCGCACCGCACAAGTTCGACCCCGAAAAGTTCGTCGATGGCTACGAAGTCGCGGTCAAAGAACTCGTCGAAGCCAAGCTCAAGCACCTGCCCATCCCCAAGGACGTCGAACCCGCCCCAACCAAGGGGCAAGGTCATCAACCTCATGGATGCGCTCCGCAAGAGCGTCTCCGGCGGTGCCGCTGCTCAGCAGGAAGCACCCGCCAAGCGCAGCTCCAAGAGATCCGCCGCTGCCGAGAAGAAGACCGTCTCCATCTCCTCCGGCACGAAGAAGCCGCCGAAGAGCGAGAAGTCCGCCCGCTCCACCCACAAGCGCAAGAGCGCCTAAGCAAACTGCTCGAGCATCGCTGTCAGCTCATCCGGCTGATCGATCATCACATCGTGCCCGCACGTCACCGTCGCGGTCTGCCACGACTTATCCGCACTGCAGCGCTCCAGCGCCTGATCAAATCCCGTCTGCGCAAACAGCGGCGCCCGCACATAAAGCTTCTTCACAATCGTCTGGTACGCTCCCGTCACCTTCAGCTTCTCCGTGAAGCAGTGCGTCGGATGCGCCGTCAGCTTGCTGTTCACCCACGCAGCATCCTTATCGTTCACATGGAAGTACGACGCTGGACGGCGCCGGTATAACAGGCTCCGGCCATGCGGTCGTCTTGCTCGAACCAGATCCGCAAGCGACTGCCCATCACCCGGCATAAATGCGTCCAGATAAACAATCGCAGCAATCCGCTCCCGCATCTGCTCCACCACACCCGTAATCACCATCCCGCCATACGAGTGCCCCACCAACACAACGTCATCCAGGTCTTTCCACTTCATCTCGCCCACCACATCATCAACCTGCGTCGTCAGGTCGATATCTTCCGGCTTTCAAATGCGACCGCTCGCCCACCCCGACAACGTCGGCGCCACCACATAATGCCCCTTCGCCGTCAGCCGATCCGCCACCCGCCGCCAGCACCATCCGCCATGCCACGCCCCATGCACCAGCACAAACGTGCGGGGTTTTGCCTCAGCTCGCGCGGCGTCCGGCATCCCAAGCACCCGCCGCGGCAGCCAGCCCGGCATACACAAATCCACGACGAGAGATCGACACACTGCGCGGCATACTCTCACCTCACCACTCAAATTACCAGGCTGGAACGATGACACAGCCTATCACCGCACCGCCGCGAAGCTGACGAAGAATGAGCATTTGCCCGCCTCTCCGCGCATCTGATAAATCTGAAATCCAGACGGAGTGACCGATGGCACCTGCACGCTAAGTCCGCCCGCAAGTCAGCAACAACCAAAGCCGCCGCAAAATCTTCCGCAAAGAAAACCTCCGCAAAAGCAGGAGCAAAGAACGCCGCGAAGCGCGCCACAACGAAATCCAGGACGAAGAAGTCCAGCAAAACCTGCTCGCGCCGCAAAGGCACCTCTCTCCGCCGCAGACTCCGTCGACGAACAACTCGCGCGCTATCGCTCCATGCGCGACTTTCACATCACCGCCGAACCCTCCGGCTCCCCCCGCGCCAAAGCCGCCACCGCCGACGAAAACGCCCTCCCGTTCGTCATCCAGAAGCACGCCGCCTCGCACCTCCACTACGACTTCCGCCTCGGCTGGAACGGCGTTCTCAAATCCTGGGCCGTTGCCAAAGGCCCCAGCTACGTCCCCGGCGACCGCCGCCTCGCCGTCCAGGTCGAAGACCACCCCATGGAGTACGGCGGCTTCGAGGGCATCATCCCCAAAGGCCAGTACGGCGGCGGCACCGTCATGGTCTGGGACCAGGGAACCTGGCGTCCGCAGCCCGGCTATGAAGACGTCTCCGAAGCCCTCCGCAAAGGCTCGCTCAAGTTCCTCATGGACGGCGCCAAGATGCACGGCAAGTGGACCCTCGTCCGCATGGGCCCGAAATCGTCCAGCTCCTCCGGCTCCCGCTGGGGCTCCTCCGACAAGCCCAACTGGCTCCTCATCAAAGAGCACGACGACTTCGAGCGTGGCCCCAACGACCCCGCCATCACCGACGCCGAACCCAACTCCGCCGTCACCGGCCGCACCATGGACCAGATCGCCCACGAGAGCGACCACGTCTGGAACTCCAAAGAAACCGCTGGCACCGGCCGCGCCTGGTACCGCCGCGACGCTCCACCCGGCCAGAACGGCTCCTCATCCAGCACCTCAGCTTCTGCGCGCAACTCCAGCGTAGGACCAAAGTTCGACATCACCCCTCGCCGCCCTGCCAAGCCGGGTGCCCCATCTTCGCGCGCGCCGGGCGCTAAAAGTACTGCGCACAGCGCGACCAGCGCGAACCGCGCGAGCTATGCCAACCTCCCCGCCGAATCCCAGCCCGCCTTCGTCCCTCCCCAGCTCGCCGAAGAGACCTCCGCCACCCCCGACGGCCCTGACTGGCTGCACGAGATCAAGCTCGACGGCTACCGCATGCAAGCCCGCAAATCCGGCAGTCGCGTCCAACTCCTCACCCGCAAAGGCCTCGACTGGACCCATCGCATGCGCGCCGTCGCCGACGCGATGGCCGCGCTTCCTGCGGACAAGTTCACCGTCGATGGCGAAGTTGTCGTCCTCGACGACAACGGCATCTCCTCCTTCGCCAACCTCCAGGCCTCCTTCAACGACGGCGAGCGTTTTCCCCTCACCTACTTCGTCTTCGACCTCCTCCACCTGGACGGCCACAACACCCGCGACCTCACCGTCCGCGAGCGCAAGCAGCTCCTCGCCAAAATCATCCCCTCCACCGCCGACGGCACCGTCCGCTTCAGCGACCACATCGACGGCAAGGGCCCCGAGATCTTCCACCAGGCCTGCAAGCTCGGCACCGAGGGCATCATCTCCAAGCGCGACGTCCCCTACCGCTCCGGCCGCTCCGCCGACTGGCTCAAATCCAAGTGCCTCCTCGAGCAGGAGTTCGTCATCGGCGGCTACACCGACTCCACCGAAGGCCCCGGCCGCATCGGCTCGCTCATCCTCGGCGTCTACGAAAACGACAGCCCCCACCAGTCCAGCAGCCCCCCGCTCCTCTACGTCGGCCGCTCCGGAACCGGCTTCACCCAGAAGCTCAAGCGAAGCCTTTACGAAAAGCTGCATACGTTGGAAACAAACAAGATGCCATTCGCCCGGCAGCCGCAGGATATCCGCCGCGGCTACCACTGGGTCCAGCCCAAACTCGTCGCCGAAGTCCGCTTCGCCTCCTGGACCGCCGACAACAACATCCGCCAGGCTGCCTTCCTCGGCCTCCGCGAAGACAAGTCCCCGCACGAAGTCGTCCGCGAAGTAGCCACCGTAAAACCCAAATCCGACCGCTCAACTCGCAACTCGAATCTCGAATCTCGAAGCTCAAAGCAAGAATCGGGTGCCCCATCTTCGCGGACGGCTTCATCGTCCGCTAAGGTGGGTTCGACCGTCGACCTCCCCGCCACCCTCCGCCTCACCCACCCCACCAAGCTCCTCGACCCCGAATCCGGCCTCACCAAGCGCCAGCTCGCCGCCTACTACCTCACCGTCGCCGACCGCATGCTCCCCCACATCATCGACCGCCCGCTCTCCCTCGTCCGCTGTCCCGAGGGCGCCGGCAAGCCCTGCTTCTTCCAGAAGCACGTCAACCACATGCTCCCGCCCGGCATCACCGGCGTCGACGTCCCCAACGAAAAGACCGGCGAACCCGAGAAATACATCACCATCACGAAGGCCAACGCCAAGCCCGAAACCCTCGCCGGCCTCGCCCAGATGGGCGTCCTCGAAGTCCATCCCTGGGGCTCCAAAAACAACGATCTCGAACACCCAGACCGCCTCATCTTCGACCTCGATCCCGACGAATCCCTCCCTTGGACCACCCTCACCGCCGCGGCCGCCGAGGTCCGCAAGCGCCTCAAGCGCGCCGGCCTCGAATCCTTCCTCAAAACCACCGGCGGCAAAGGCCTCCACATCGTCGCCCCCATCAACCCAAAGCATGACTGGAACACCGTCAAAGAAGCCGCCCACAACTTCGTCCTCGCCATGGAGCGCTCCAACCCCCGCCTCTACCTCACCAAAATGACCAAGTCCGCCCGGATCGGCAAAATCTACCTCGACTACCTCCGCAACGCGCGCGGAGCCACTGCCGTCGCCCCGTTCTCGCCCCGCGCCCGCGTCGGCGCTTCCATCTCGCTCCCGCTGCCCTGGTCCGCCCTCAAGCTCCCCGAGCGCCCCGTGTTCCGCGTCTCCGACCTCGACAACCCCAACTCCGACCTCCGCAAACACCTCCGCTCCGACCCTTGGAAGCCAATGTTGTCTCTCCGACAGAACCTCGACCCCCGCCGCCCTCGTTACCGGCTGAGTCCCTGCGTCCCTACCCACGCCGCCCTCGTCTCGCATCCAACGGTCTAGCACGTACCCCCTTTCCTGGAGTTTCCCCGATGGCCGCTGAGACCCCTGCCGAGATTTTGGACATCGCAACCGCGCAATTCGCGCCGCCGCCGCCCCAGCCCTACGACAGCCTCTCTGTAGATCCCACCGCCGCCGAGGCCCTGCTCTCCGCCGCCCAACTCGGCCAACGCATCAAGCGCCTCCGCCTCAAGCGCTCCATGGGCCTGGTTGAGCTCGGCCGCCTCACCGGCCTCTCCGCCAGCTTCCTTTCCCAGCTCGAGACCGGCCGCGTCGTCCCCACCCTCCGCAACCTCGCCCGCATCGCTCTCGTCTTCAACAAGGATCTCTCCTGGTTCTTCGAGTCCACGGGTCAGTCAGTCTTTCGAATCCAGCGACGCCGCGACCGCGTCCGCCTTCCTGTCGGCTCGCCCGACCCCGACTACGTCGCCGAGAGCTTCGGCATCCTCGTCCCCGAAGGCGGCATGCGCCCCTGCGTCGCCGAGTTCCTCGCCGGCGACGAGCGCTCCGCCTTCCACCCCGAGCGCTACCCCGGCGTCGAAATGGTCTACGTCCTCAACGGCGCCATCGAGCTCCGCCGCAAAGGCGAGACCCACCGCCTCGAGGCCCGCGACGTCTGCTACATCTCCGGCGAAACCGCCCGCAGCTATCGCTGTGCCGGCGACGAGCCCGCCCGCGCCCTCATCATCAGCTTCGATCGCGAAAACGAGCCTCGCCGCCGCCCGGCCTCCGTCAGCTAGCGCAGTCCAACCCGGCATAGTCATCCCGAAGACCTTCACTCGCTCTTCGGGATGAATTGCTGTTTTTAGCGTTCCCACCGCTGCCAAATCCCCATCCCGCATCCAACCAGCTGTGTTTCGTACGACTTACTTCGCCGCGCTCTCGGTGCTGCCGTTTCTGGCGGCCTGCTCGCATTCCCTCAGCCACGAGGAACTGCAGTCGAAATATCGCGCCTCGATCTCCCTGGCCACGGAAACTGAAGTCTTCCTGAACCATCGCGCCGGCCACACCTATTCCGCCCAATTCACCCAGGCACACCTCTCCTACCTCGAAAAGCAAGGCGCCGACATCCAGAGCGACCTCGCCAGCGCCTCCGCCGAACCACCCGACGCTCCCCTCGCTCGACGCACTAAAGAACTCCACTCGAGACCTCACCCAGACGCTCAACGATCTGCGCTCACAAACCCCCAACGCGCCAGCCCAAACATCATCCATCGCCCATCTGGATTCCATTCGCGAGCATCTTCAGGCGGACATGCCACGATGAAGAAGCTACTCGGCCTCACGCTCGGCATCATGACGGCTCTGGGCGGCTTCGTAGATCTTGGCCAGATTGTCTTCACAACCCAGGCCGGCGCTCTCTTCGGCTATCAGTTGCTCTGGTCGATCGTCATCGGAACCCTCGCCATCATCGTTTACATGGAGATGTGCGGCCGAGTCGCCGTCGTCGCCGGAGAACCCGTCTTTGCCGTCATCCGCGATCGCCTCAGCAAACCCCTCGGCATCATTACCCTGGTCGCCTCAAATCTGCTGAACTTGCTCACCTGCGCGGCGGAACTCGGCGGCGTCGCTATCATCATTCATCTCCTCACCGGATGGCCTGAAAAGCTTGTGCTGCTCGGCGTAGGTCTGATCCTTCCACTGATCGTCTACGTCTCCCGCTTCCAGTGGATCGAGCGCACCTTTGGTCTCTCAGGTCTGCTGATGATCGTCTTCGCCGTCTCCGCAGTCGTCCTTCATCCAGACTGGCACGCCTTGGGACGCGGCCTCAATCCGTACGTGCATCTCGCCGGCCGCCATCAGGCGCTCCTCTACGCCTACTTCGCCGTCGGCATCTTCAGCGCCATGCTCATGGAATACGAGGTCCACTTCTACTCTTCCGGAGCGATCGAGGAAGACTGGAAGATCAAAGACCTCAGCGAGAACTTCCTCGTCTCATCCTTCGGTTCGGCGCTTGGTGCCCTTTTAACCGTCGCCCTGTTAGCACTCGGCGCTCTTCTTTTTCTGCCGCACCACATCTTCCCCGAGCAACTGAGCTCCTCAGTCCTCGCCGGCGCGTGGCCCTACGGCCAAAAGGTGCTGGTCATCGCCGGCCTTGGAACCTCGCCTGCATCGGCGGAGCCTCCATCGAGACAGCCCTATCCGGCGCCTACAATCTCTGCCAGTTCTTCAACTGGCCCTGGGGTAAAAACCTCCCGCGCAAATCCGCAAAGATCTTCACCGCAACATGGCTGGGCAGTTTCCTCGTGGCTCTCATCGTCGTGCTGGCCGGTGTCCAACCCCTCCAGCTCGTCAATTTCTCCATCATCTTCGGCATGGCGATCATGCCTTTCACCTACTACCCGATCCTCCGCGTCGCCGCCGACAAAAACATCATGGGCAAACACGCCAATAGCCGCTTCGACACGGTCCTCGGCACGATCTTTCTCATCCTCATCGTCATCGCTGCAGCCGCTTCCTTTCCGCTGATGATCCTGACCCACATCGGCCAGCCCTGAAACTCACTCGTTCGTCGCGGTCGGGACAGGCTCCGTACCTCTCTCGGCTGCCGCTGCCCTGATTTGAGCCGTGCCGAAGGCGTGCTGCTCCATGCAATGGTCAACCTGCCGTCTGCCGTGCCGAGGACCTCGCAGCCTTCGGCATCGCAAAACCAACCGCGATCATCCACACAAATCCCGGAAACCGCGTCAGCGGGATGAAGAACGACGCGGGCAAAAACTCAATGCTGAACCAGCTCAGCACGCCGCAGCCCGCCAGCACCAACCCGAGCACCGCAATCCACTTCGGCACATACCGATAGAACAGCAGCGGCACTGAAACACCTGCCATCAGCAGCGCCAGCGGCACGGAATATCCCGGTCCTGCCACGCCAAAGTCCAGGTAGTAAAGCGCCCGCGTCAGTTGCACATCGTCCGCAATCCCCGGCCGCGCCATCACCCACAGCACAATCGAGCCACACGTTGTCGCCAGCGATGCCGCCAGTCCTCCATAAAGCGCAATCGTCGCTCCCGCAGCTCGCACGCCAAGAAACTGCAGCCTGCTCACAATCGTCGCGGTAAAGATCCCCAGCGGAACCGCTGCTCCGAACTGCAGAAACGCACACAGCAGCACAGCTCCCGGATGCAGCTGGAAATACGCCGCCATCGTCTGCGCCGAGTCCCACGGCCGCGGAAAATGCGCGCCTCCGCTCACTCTCGCAATCGGATAAAGCCCCGCACAGAACAGCACCGTAAAAACAATCGCCAAAATACCGAGGTTCGGACTCGGATGCCGTGGCCCTCTGACTTCCATTTCCCGTGTCATGTTGACACCTCCGTTACCTGTGTTAATCATTAATAGTTGTAATGATTATTTAATGCAACAATAAACATCAATGCCCCAGCCCCCAAAAGCCGGCGTCGCCTTCCTCCTGTCCCAGGTCGGCTCACGTTCCGCCCAGGAGTTCGCCCGGCTCCTTGCGCCCCTCAAGCTCTCCCCCGCCGACGCCGGCATCCTTCGCCTTCTCCGCCAGACACCCGGAATCAGCCAGCAGCAGCTCGCCCAAACCCTCGGCATGCACGCCAGCCGCCTCGTCGCCATCATCGACATCCTCGAATCCCGCAAGCTCCTCGCCCGCACCCAGAATCCCGAGGACCGCCGCCTCTACTCTCTTCACCTCACCGACCCGCGGCACGGAAACCCTCGCCGAAATCGGCAACATCGCGCGCACCCACAACGACCTCATGTGCTCCGGCCTCAAAGCCGCCGAAGTCGACCAGCTTTCTGCGATCCTCCAAAAGATCGCCGCCGCCCAGGGCCTCACCCCCAAAGTGCATCCCGGCTACAAGGACCTCAAACCGGCAGCCCGCCCCAGAACCAAATCCCGCAAACCTCAGCCCTGACACCGCTCAAAATCCCCTGCTACCATGGGTGCTTCTTTCTCCAAGGAGTCCGCACCATGGCCACCCTCGCGTCCGCACCCGAATCGACCACTGAAAAGACAAACGTCCGCGAGATCACCCACTGGATCAACGGCGCTCCCGTCCGCGGCGCCTCCGGCCGTTTCGGCGACGTCTTCCACCCGGCCACCGGCACCGTGCAGGCCCACGTTCCCTTCGCAACCGAAGCCGAGCTGAACTCCGCCGTCGAAGCCGCCGCCCGCGCCTTCCCCGACTGGTCCGCGCAACCGCCGCTCCGCCGCGCCCGCGTCCTCTTCCGCCTGCGCGACATCTTCGAGTCCCGCATGGACGAGGTCGCCGCCCTCCTCAATCGCGAGCACGGCAAAGTCTTCTCCGACGCCAAAGGCGAGGTCATGCGCGGCCTCGAAAACATCGAGTACGCCACCGGCATCTGCGAGCTCCTCAAGGGCGAATTCACCGAGCAGGTCGGCACCGGCATCGACACCTGGTCCATGCGCCAGCCGCTCGGCGTCGTCGCCGGCATCACGCCCTTCAACTTCCCCGCCATGGTCCCGCTCTGGATGTTCCCGCTCGCCATCGCCTGCGGCAACACCTTCATCCTCAAGCCCTCCGAGCGCGACCCCTCCGCCTCCATCCTCCTCGCCGAAATGCTCAAGGAAGCCGGCCTCCCTGACGGCGTCTTCAACGTCGTCCACGGCGACAAGTCCGCCGTCGACGCCATCCTCGCCCACCCCACCATCCAGGCCGTCTCCTTCGTCGGCTCCACCGCCATCGCCGAGTACGTCTACGCCACCGGCACAAAGCACGGCAAGCGCGTGCAGGCTCTCGGCGGCGCGAAGAATCACATGATCGTCATGCCCGACGCCGATCTCGATCAGGCCGCCGACGCCCTCGTCGGTTCCGCTTACGGTTCCGCCGGCGAGCGCTGCATGGCCATCTCCGTCGCCGTCGCCGTCGGCAAGGACACCGCAGACAATCTCCTGCTCGAAACTCGAATCCCGCATCTCGAATCTCAAAATCGACGCCGGCGCGCCCGACTCCCCCGAAGCCGACTTCGGCCCGCTCATCACCAAGCAGCATCGCGACAAAGTCTCCAGCTACATCGACCTCGGCAAGACCGAAGGCGCCGAGCTCATCGTCGACGGCCGCGCCCACGCGCTTCCCAAAGGCGAAGGCTTCTTCCTCGGCGCCTGCCTGTTCGACCACGTCAAGCCCGAGATGCGTATCTACAAGGAAGAGATCTTCGGCCCCGTCCTCGGCGTCGTCCGCGTCTCGAACTTCGAAAAAGCCCTCGAGCTCATCAACGAGCACGAGTACGGCAACGGCACCACAATCTTCACCCGCGACGGCGACACCGCCCGCGACTTCGGCCGCCGCGTCCAGGCCGGCATGGTCGGCATCAACGTCCCCATCCCCGTGCCCATGGCCTTCCACAGCTTCGGCGGATGGAAGCGCTCCCTCTTCGGCGACCACTGCATCTACGGCCCCGAAGGCGTCCGCTTCTACACCCGCCTCAAAACCATCACCGCCCGCTGGCCCACCGGCATCCGCACCGGCGTCGACACCTCCATGCCCACCCTCGGCTAAACCCAACGATCAAACACTCGCCAGGCTCCGACAGCCTCCGGCCTCGCCTATCCCCTCGCTACGCCGCCGTTGAGTTGCTCCGACAAAGCCACCAGCGCCGCCTGCGCCTGGTCATCCAGCGATTCGTTGATCTGCGCGAGATCCGGGATCACATAACTCAGATTCACCGCCAGCAGATTCTCCTGAACAATCTGCGCCATGATCCGCCGCAGGTGACAGAATTCTGCCAGCATCATGCTCGGCGTGTATCCCTCGAAATCCCTTCCGCCCTGGAGCATGGCGGCTTCGCCTCTAAGTTTCAGGCGTGTCTCTCCGCTGTACGACTGCGCCGCCGGAATGACCTCCGCTAGAACGCCGTGAAGATAATCAACCCGCTGCCCGCTGCTCGAAGGCACCTGCGACAACGCTTTGTCCTTCTCAATCGCCGAAAGCCAGAGCTCCTCGATGCGCTCTATGTGCTCCTGCAGAAGCATCGCCACCCGCTTCGGCGGAGGCAACTGCCGCTGCCTCGGCGGCGTTGCCAGCTTGCTCTCAATCGTGCTGACCAGCACCGGGATACTGGCCGGCTTCACGATATAGTCATCCACCTGCTGCCGGATCGCTTCGAGCGCGGTTTCGAACGCAGGATAGCCGGTGAGGATCATGGTCACCGCCTCCGGCTGTGTTCTCCGCATCGCGCTGACCACCGTCAACCCATCGCCTGGATTCCCGATGTTTAGATCCGACAGCAATACATCGAATTTTTCCGAAGTGATCTTCTGCAATGCCTCGGCAACCGACCCTGCCGTGGTCACTTCAAAACCGTGCTTTTGAAGCACGGCTCCCAACGTGAGCCGAATCATCTCTTCATCGTCCACGCACAAGATGCGTCTCTGCATGGCTTCCAGAATACCCTGCGACCGCACGATCAGAAGTCTAAGTACGATTCAAGACCCAGGAACGCATGCCTCGCCTTCCTGCCCGACGCCTTCCACCGCTTCACCACCTCATACACCATCACCGTCTGAAAGCTCACCGCGATCCACACGCACACAGCTTCAATCGGAAGATAGCTCCACGCCGTAATAAAAATCCCCATCATCTGCCTCTGCTGATATCCCCACCATCCATACGGCATCGCCAGCGTCGCCTCCCACAACAAACTCGTCAGCAGAATCACGTACAGCACCAGCGAGAACGCGCGCCAGTTCACCACCGGGACAGCACTCGGAAACAGCGCACTCGAGGGCCCCAGCACTGCCACAACCAGAAATACAAAGTATCCCGGAAATCCTGACACCCCATGATGGTGGTCGTAAACGCTGCGGCAAATCACCGCCGTTCCAATCAGCACGCCGGCCAGCACCACCGACTGCGGATGAAACTTCAGGAGCCGCTCGAAGTTCGTCCGCCGCGCATCCGTATTCGGCACACTGTACGCAGAGAGCCAGTATTCATCCAGCCAGATATAGAGCAGCAGCACCGTCGCGAATCCCGTGAAATAAAACACGTACTCCTCCATCGGGACGCTTCCGCCGAGCGCCGGCGCCGCAATCCCCAGCGTTGCACGCGGATTTGGAAAGGTCAGGAACACATGCGCGAAGAAGAAGTCGAGCACCACACCCAGCGGGATCGTCAGCGCCAGCGTAATCAGAAACGATCTCTTCGAAATCCTGATCCCGTCCTGCGGAACAAGCCACCATCCAATCACCACAATCGGCACGATGAATAACAACAGACTCACCGTGTAGCCATACGGCGATGGGTTTGGGTTTTTAACGAAATCAACAACCGCCGAAACGTGCACCCGATGCAGCGTTAGCGCCGCAGGCCCTGCCAGCATCGCCAGCACGAGCAGCACGGTAAGCAAACTGGAACCCGGAGAGCCACCACGTCGACTGTCGTGCATTACCAGCCCCGGAGCATTGAATGAACGCACGCGTGCGCCAAACAGCTTAGCAAAAAGGCGCCCTCAACCGCTCTTCACCACGCAATACTGTTTCCCCACGTAGCCACATCTCGGCGTCTCGTGCAAATACACCAGCCGCCCATTGAAGTCCTTGGCTGCTGTATTCGTCATCCGCACATCGACGACCATCGCCGGCCGCACTGCCTCCCGCACCTCCGCCTCTCCCAGCAGATGCAGTTGCATGTCCGCCTCTCGCCTGCCCAACGCCGCCCTCAATCGCGTGCGCAGACGCAACACATGTCGCGCCCGCACCACACACGACTCCAGATCGCTCGCCACAAACGAATCCTGCACCCCGAAGACCACCACGCCTCCCGGCTCCAGCACCCGCACAAATTCCCGCAGGTATCCCACCGCCAACCGTCGCGGCATATGCTGCAGCACGATGTTGCTATAGACAAACACAAAGCTCTCATCCGCAAACGGCAGCCGTTCCGCTGCACTCATCACATAGCTGCAATGCCCATACTGGTTCAGCGCCTCTGCCTTGCGGATCATCTCCTCGGAAATATCCACTCCCACGCACGCCGCGAACCTGCGCGCCATCGCCTGTGTCAACCGCCCCACACCGCAGCCAAAATCCAGCGCAGCTCCAGCCGCGTCCGGCACGCATTTCACCTCGTCGAGACAGCCCATCACCGTTGCCATCTCGATCTCACCGGTTGCCAGAAACTCCGCAACCTCCCACCCTCCGCCCGCCTTGCTCTCATCCGTCAGAATCGCCCACAACGCATCGCGCCTCGCCAGCGCATTCCAGTCTTTCTGCAGCCGCTCGAGCACAGCCAACGCGTCCTCCTGCTGCGAATATTTCTCACAGCCACACGCAAGCTATCACGCGTTTAAGGAACGAGACCGGACTTTGACAATGCAATGACGAGCGCGCCAGGTTGCGCGTCTCAGCGAACTCACTAACCGCCACATCACTCAAAAACAAAGATGGAAGCCGCCGGCTCTGCCTTCTTTATAAATAGGCGAAGCTCAATGGTTTTTGGAGGAATCGCCTAGGTCGTCCGTACGAAATGGATTGATCCACCAGCCACGCTTTTCAATATCCTTCAACATTGCGTCTGCCGTTTCATCGATAGCCACGTCATACCCCATTGACCTGCACGCACGCAGCACTCGATCCGAATCTGTATAGTTCAAATTTTCCAGCATGTCGTGAACCTGACCCTGAACGTCAAAGGTCAGTACTGAATAGCCTCGACTCTTTGCCGAGCCCCGAAATGTGCGGTGAAGCTCCTTCACTTCGCCTGAAGCAAACCGAAACCGATGCCACCGTCCCCAAGCTCGCCGTCGCGCGAATCGCAATTCATTCCGGTCACAATACAGGACTTCCCCAGAAGCGAACCTGAACCAACTCACACCGGTTAACATCGGAATGATCAACAGAATCAATGCAGCCGCAGCGGCGGAAGCATCGTGCGAGGCATAGAACTCGACAAGCGTTTTCCTGACGTCGGGCAAGAGGCAGTAACAGAGATAAACGAAAACCAAAAGACCAAGAGAAGCCCCTAATGATGCACGGTGCTCAACGATCACCGATCCATCCTGTACGCGGACTCGATATCTCGGCTTCTCCACGATCCTTCTAGCTTACCGCTTCGCTCCCAGCAACCCCTGCCCTCTCATCCACGCATCCAGCAGCGTCGGCCACAAATCCAGCGCCGGATCCCCACTCCCCAACCCGCTCCCATGGGATCCATGCGCGAAGCTGTGAAACTCCACCGGCACCTTCGCCGCCCGCAGCGCCTCAAAGTAATCAATCGACGCCTGCACATCCACCGTCTTGTCATCCGACGTGATGTAAATAAACGTCGGTGGCGTCGCGCTCGTCACAAACCGCACCGGGTCGTACTTCGTCTGAAACTCCTTGCACTTCTCCGCACTCACACCCGGCACCGTCGCCCTCGTCGAGCAGTACGTGATCAGATCGCTCGTATTCGGCACCATCGCATTCAGCCACGGATACCCCAGCACCACAAAGTCCGGCCTGCTCGACGCGCGGTCCACCGCATCCGCCGCATTCGCATCCGGCGCTCCAGCGCTCGCCGACTCCATCGCCGCCAGGTGCCCGCCCGCCGAGAACCCCATCATCCCGATCCGCTGCGGATCAATCCCATACTCCGCCGCATTTGCCCGTACCCACCGCACCGCCCGCTGCGCATCTTCGAGCGGCACCGGATACTGATACTTCTCGCCCAACCTGTACCGCAGCACAAACGCCGTAATCCCGCGCGCCGCAAACCAGTCCGCAACCTCGCGCCCCTCCAGGTCCGCCGCCAGCATCGTGTACGCCCCACCCGGCGCAATTACCACCGCCGTCCCATTCGCCTTCCCCTTGCGCGGAGCAAACACGCTCACCGCCGGCACATCGCTCGGCGCATTCCCCTGCTGCCCCGGAGCCCCACCTGGCCACAACTCCACCGTCCTGATATTCAACCCTGAATCGATTGGCTCAATCGACCCAGCCACCGCCGCCGCAGAACCCGACGCCCCGGTCTGCGCCACCGCACCACTCACCATCAACCCCACAAAAATAACTGCCGCCACCATCCGCGAGCTCTTCATGCTCCCATCCTATCCGCAACGCAACACCGCTCACACTCCGCGCCTGTATACTTCGCGCGTCGCTCAACCGACCACACATGTCCTCTCAAACTTCCATCACCATCCGCCCCGCCACGCCCGCAGACGCCCCACTCTGCGGCCCGATCTGCTACGACGCCTTCCACACCATCAGCACCGCGCACAACTTCCCGCCCGATCTCCCCTCGCCCGAGCACGCCATCCACCTCCTCACCCTGTTCTTCTCCACACCCGGCTTCTTCTGCGTCGTCGCCGAAGACAACGGCCGCATCCTCGGCAGCAACTGTCTCGACGAGCGCGCCATCATCCACGGCATCGGCCCCATCACCGTCGACCCCGCCACACAAAACCGCGGCGTCGGCCGCATCCTCATGCAATCCGTGCTCGACCGCTCCACCGCACAGCACGCCGCCGGCGTCCGCCTCGTCCAGGCCGCCTTCCACAGCCGCTCGCTCTCGCTCTACACCACGCTCGGCTTCGACGTCCGCGAGCCTCTCGCCTGCATGCAGGGCCGCGCCGCCACCCGCGAAATCCCCGGCTGCACCGTCCGCCCCGCCACACCCGGCGACCTGCCAGCCTGCAACGCACTCTCTCTCGCCGTCCACGGCTTCGACCGCTCCGCCGATCTCGCCGCCTCCATCGCCCGCGGCAGCGCCCGCGTCGTCGAGCGCGCCGGCCGCATCACCGCCTACACCAGCCATCTCGGCTTCTTCGGCCACGCCACCGCCGAAACCACCCCAGATCTCTGCGCTCTAATCGCCACCGCCGACACCCTCGCCGGCCCCGGCATCCTCGTCCCCACCCGCAACGCCACACTCTTCCGCTGGTGCCTCGCCAACGGCCTCCGCGTCACCCAGCCCCTCACCCTCATGAGCCTCGGCCTCTACAACACCCCCGCCGGAGCCTTCCTCCCCTCCATCCTCTTCTAGGACTCAACGCCGGGTGGCCTACCCTTTCACGTAGTGAAAGGGTGGGTTATCGCGCGTGGTAGCGCGCGACCGCCTTTGTCTTATCCACTATTCACCACTCACGATTCACTGCCTCTCTACTTCTCCGCCGTCGGCGGCACCAGCCCCTTCAGCCGCAGATACGTCGACAGCTCCGCATACTGCTCGTTGTCATGCGACACATTTCCCCACGCCATCCCGATCCTTGACCGCTTCGCCCGCCCCGCATCCACCATCTCCGCCACATTCGCATCCGTCAGCGCCCCATACGCCTTATCGCAGTTCTCAAACGACGCCTTCAGTGCCGCCACAATCGTCGCCTTGTCCGCCGTATCGCTCGGCACCGTCTTCGGATCGAACGCCGTCCCATTCAGCGCCGAACACGTATGCTGCTGCGCCTCTGTAATATGATTCACAATCCGCGCATACGTCCGGATATCCGGCGTTGGCTTGTACTGATAATCCGCATCCGGCATCTTCTCCGCCGCCTTGATCACATTCGGCTTCAGCCGGTTATAACTCCCCTGCACCTCCGCCGCCGGTCCCGGGGTCCCCGGCGAGCTTGCTCGCTGGGGTGGAGGCCCACTCGGCGCCAGACTTTGTGCCGCACAAGTCATCACCGCAAACCACACCGCTGCCGCTGCAAACAAAACTCGCTTCATCATGCCTCTCCTGGACAACATCCAAAACACTACCACCACCACCTCGCCTTAACTCAAACTGGCAACTCAAAACTGGAAACTGAACGCCCAACCCCCTTCCCGGTACGCCCGATGAACCGCCTCTGAATCACGTGGAACCCAACTCGCATCTCGCAACGCGCATCTCGAAACTCATTCCGGACCCTCTTTCCAGAACCGCAATCTGCTCATCGGGAGGTGATCCGCTCCGGGAAACGCGCTTCCCAGCAGTTACGGATCACTGACCATAAGCCGACATATCAGGACCACTAGGCCGACCTGCGGGTCCTCGACGATCGAGTTCGCCTGACGGCCCGCCACGTTCAAACGAGCTTAGCCCGATGTTCGTTATGCGACGTGTTTCGCGCTACTTCTGTATGCTCAACAGGGAGTCGCGGCAACAAGAAACCTTCGAGTACGGCAATTCGTGACCTGCGGGCGTCATCCGTCGGGAGGATCGGATGGACCGGACTCTGCCGCCGCCCAGAGTTTTCGCACGGAGTGGCGCACGCATGTCCATCCACCTGATCAATCCTTCCGACAATTCTTTCGGAACCGCCGTCATCACGCCGCGCTGGCTTTTCGTCCTGGCCGCGGCCACACCCCAGTCGTTCGGCGATCCCATTCTGGTTGACGAATCGATTGAGTCGCTTGACCCGCTCACCATACAGCCGGGCGACGTAGTCGGAATCAGCGTTCACACTGGCAACGCGCTTCGCGGGTACGAAGTCGGCCGTATTGCTGCCGCTCGCGGAGCCACTGTCGCATACGGCGGCATTCACGCGACGCTCTTTCCGGAAGAACCGTTCGAGCGCGGCGCCGCGGACGCGGTCGTCAAAGGCGACGGCGACCTCGTCTGGGCAAAGTTCCTCACCGATCACGCCGCTGGCCGCGCCGAAAAGATCTATGACGGTGGCAGGATCGAAGGGGACGAGTTCCTCGCCGCGCGCTGGGACCTTATGAATCCGAAGCATTACATGTGGGCGTCCGTGCAAACCATCCGGGGCTGTCCGAAGCATTGCTCTTTCTGCTCTGTCTGGCGGACCGATGGGCAGAAGCCTCGGCAACGCCACTTCGAACGGGTGATCGACGAGATCATCGACCTGCGTCAGCGCGGTTTCCGCTTCATTGCGCTGGCGGACGACAACTTCTACCCGGTGAGTTTCACGGATATTCGTCTCGCTCGCGAACAGAACAATACCGAGCGTGTCGAATCTCTGCTGGCCACCCGGGCCGAACGCTTTTCGCTGATGGCCGAACTCGCGAAACTGCCGCGCGACATGGTGTTCTTCACTCAGATCACGATGGAATCCGCCGAAGACCCGGAGTTCCTTGACGCCATGCGCCGCGCCAACATCAAGGGCGCGCTGGTAGGCGTGGAAGCCGTGACGCCCGAAGGGTTGAAGGCGGTCTTCAAGGATTTCAACTACTCCGGCGACCGGCTCATCGAACAACTCCAGACGTTCCGCAAACACGGCCTGCACGTTCTCGGCTCGTTCATCTTCGGCCTGCCGACGGACAAGCCCGCGACGTTCGACGCCACCGTCGAACTGGCTCTGAAAGCGGGCGTGACGTTTGCGCAGTTCGTGATGATGACTCCGTTTCCGGGCACGATCGACTTCGGCCGCTGGGAAAAAGAACAGGCCGCGAATCCCGAAGCGCTCAACGTCGATGGAACGCCGATCACGCGCTACTGGCTGATCCCCATCGCGGTGCGGCCCAAGATGTTCACTCCCCATCCTTCCATGAGCTCTGCCGAGATCAGCGAACGCACGCAGCGCGTGTGGGACCGATTCTATGATTGGAGCAACATCTGGAAGCGCTCCGCGTGCACACCTACGCTGCGCGCCCGCGTCGCCTTCGTGCTGCTGTCCAAGCTATACCGCCAGATGTACGCAGGCACGGGAATCTCCACCGACTCCGCGCGCCGCAAGAAGGCCAAGACCACTGCCCGCTTTATCGCCCGCCAGACCCGCCGGATCTTCGTCAGCAAGCCGATGCCCGAGCTGGCGTATCCAACCTGGTCGCCGCGGCCTGCTCGCGGTGCGGGACTCACGCAGTTGTCGACTGCGAGTTCTACTCGCTCCGAGAGCTAAGTCGGCCACTCCAGTGCGTGTGGCTTCGGCCGGAAGCGCAGAATCGGTGACGGGAACGCGCTTCTCGTCATCTCGAAGCCGCAACGAAGTCCGCTTTTAGACATGCAGAACCCTCGCGCCACTTTGATATAACCAGCTTCTGAATGTCGAACCACGCCAAGCACCGCTATAAATCCAAGCACATCGCCCGCCAGAGCAACATCCCGCTCCTCGGCCGCAACCCCGTCCTCGCCCACATGCAGAGCTCGCTCGCCGAGTCCGGCCACATCGGCCGCTATCCCCTGCTCGACATCTTCGTGCAGCGCCCCTGGCCCTGGATCCGCAAATACATCCGCGGCGTCTTCACCGGCCGCTACAAGCCGTTCCCCACCTACGCCCTCGACGGCCACGACGGCATCTACCCGCTCCAATCAGCCACCGGCCACGATCCCATCCGCCTCTCCATCACCGGCGACTGGGGCACCGGCACCGAAGAGGCCGCACGCGTCGCCGCCAACATCGCCGGCTTCCATCCCGACTACACCATCCACCTCGGGGACGTCTACTACATCGGCGATGAGGTCGAAGTCGAAGAGAACTTCCTCGGCATCCAGCGCACCGGCCAGACGCCCGTCCAGTTCCCGCGCGGCTCTGTCGGCACCCTCACCATGCCTGGCAACCACGAGCTCTACGGCGGTGGCCGCCCCTACTACACCAGGATCCTGCCCTTCGGCTCGCCCACGCCCGGCCAGCAGCAGCGCGCCAGCTACTTCTGCCTCGAGTCCGACCACTGGCGCATCATCGGCCTCGACACCGGCTACAACTCCGCCGGCGTGCCCATCCTCGGGTCCGTGCCCGGCCTGCGCTCCATCAAAGCCATCGGCGGCAACGGCCGCCTCGAAGCCGCCGAGCTCGACTGGCTCCGCACCAACGTCCGCCCCCTGGAACGTCCCAAAGCCACCCTCCTGCTCTCCCACCACCAGTACTATTCCGCCTTTCCCGACGAAACCTTCCCCAAACCCGGCCAGCAGCTCGCCGAGTTCTTCCCCAACCAGGACGTCCTCTGGATCTGGGGCCACGAGCACCGCCTTGCCGTCTACGACCTCCACTCCCCGCCCGAGACCCCATCCCTCCGCTGCTTCGGCCGCTGCATCGGGCACGGCGGCATGCCCGTCGAAAAGACCCCACCGAAATTCAATGAGGTTCCCCTCCGCTTCTACGACCGCCGCACCGACTACCCAATCGGCAACGGCGACACCGCCGGCTGGAACGGCTTCGCCAACCTCACCCTCTCCGGCCCCCACCTCACCATCGATTACCTCGACATCAACAACACCCGCCTCTACACCGAATCCTTCACCGCTACTCCCACCGGCCTGGTCCAGCTCGCCTCCTGACCGCCTGGCCCCACTTGACTTAATGAGGGCTCAGGGACCCCCCTTGTTTTAAGCCCCTCGGACTAACCAACACAGAATCAAGACTTTGCCTGCAAAATATCTTGAATCAAGACTTTGCAAAATAGTCCGCACCTATGTCCAATATTTTGAATACTTTGCGCAGAAACGGGGGGAGGGGGGTACTACCTCCCACACGCCTCATCCGCAATTGAAAGATGCCGATCCAGAGCCGCAATGCCTTCGTCGAGCTGCTCCCTGGTCACGATCAGCGGAGGCGCAATGACGAAATGGCTCACCCAGGCCTGAATCGTCACACCATCAGCCAGCATCTTCGCCGCAATCTGGTCCACCAGCAGCGGCTTGCCGCTCACCTTGTCCGAATAGGTGTTGAACGGCTCCTTGGTCTCCTGGTTCTTCACCAGGTCCACCGCCCAGAACAGCCCCTTGCCGCGCACATCCCCCACACTCGGATGCTTGGCCTTAAGCGCCTCCAGCCGCTGCCGCACGAACGGCTCCAGCTCCTTCGCCCGCTCGACCAGCTTCAGCCGCTTCATCTCGTTGATCGTCGCCACCGCAGGCAGCAGCGTCATCGGATGCGCTTCGTACGTATGCCCATGCGCGAAGTAGTGGTCCTGGAAGTAGTCCCCGATCTGGGCGCTCGTCGCGCACAGCCCCAGCGGAACATACGCTGACGTAATCCCCTTCGCCGTCGTCAGGATGTCCGGCGTCACCCCCCACAGATCCATCGCAAACCACGCCCCCGACCGCCCCCACCCACTCATCACCTCATCCGCAATCAGCAGCACACCGTTGTCGTCGCAGATCCTCCGCAGCTTCGCCATGTACTCCTGCGGAGGAACGATGACACCATTGGTTCCGACGATCGGCTCAACCAGCACCGCGGCCACATCGCTCTCGTTGCGGATCATGTGCTCGATATAGTCCGCGCACGCAATCCCGCAGCCCGGATACGTATGCCGGATCGGGCACTTGTAGCAGTGCACCTCCGGCCCGAAGATGACCCCCTGCCCCTTTCCCCGCGGCTCCATCGCCCACCGCCGCGGATCGCCAGTCGCAGCGATCGAGCTTGCAGTCGAGCCGTGATAGGAGCGATACCGCGCGATAATTTTCGTCTTGCCGGTATACATGCGAGCGATCTTGAACGCCGCTTCGTTCGCGTCGGTTCCGCTGGTCGTGAAGAAGAACTTGTTAAGTCCCTTCGGCAGCACCTCGAGCAGAAGCTTCGACAATTCGGCACGCGCGGTGGTCGCATAACCAGGCATCGCATACGCAAGCTGCTGTGCCTGCTCCTTGATCGCATCGATCACGGCCTGATTCTTGTGGCCTAGGTTCATGCACATGAGCTGCGCGCTAAAGTCGAGATAGCGCTTGCCGTTCGCGTCGGTGATGTAGCAGCCTTCGGCGTCGACGACGTGCAGCGGATTCCATCCCTTCTGGAAACGCCACGTGCCATAGTTCGTCTGGCGCGTTATCTGGACGACCTCGTCCGAGCTCAACGAGTTCCGCGTGGACGCTTCCGAGGGCTGTATCGAAGTAGTGCTCATGCCACTGCCTTTCGTTGCTGTTGTAGCGGACGCCGGAGCCGCGAATGCAGCCCAAGCATCAGGAGATAGTAGACAAGGCCGGAGACGAAGAAGCCGACGAACCATGCATAGCCGTACAGAAATGCGAGCGACGAGACAAATCGCCCAATCAGCGCAACGACGACACCGCAGATCAGCGCGAAGATCGCAATTGGATTGAAGCCGTTGCGATACTCATACGGACCACCGCGCCGATACAGCCAGTGCGTATCCACTTGCGTGTGTCGCACGAGAAAATAGTCAGTGACCATGATCCCTGCAACAGGGCCGAGTAGACCGGAATAACCAACCAGCCAACCAAAGACATAGTTGCCGAAGGTCGACAGCCAGTACCAGGGACACATCAGGATGCCGAGGAAGCCGGTGATGAGACCGCCCATGCGAAAGCTGATGTACCGCGGCGCGAGGTTGGAGATGTCGTTCGATGGTCCGACGACATTGGCCCCGATGTTGACATTCAGCGTCGCGACGAGCAGCGCGATCAAGCCGAGGAACGCGAGCAGCGGCTGATGGAACTTCCCCAGCAGTTCGACGGGATTCCAGATCGGTTTGCCGAACACAACAGCCGAAGCAGACGTGACCACGATTCCGAGAAACGAGAAGAGCACCATTGCAACCGGCAGACCGATCGCCTGTCCAACGATCTGCGCGTCTTGATTTTTCGCGTAACGCGTGAAGTCGGGAATGTTGAGCGAAAGCGTCGCCCAGTAACCGACCATTGCCGTGAGAGAGGGAAAGAAGAACTTCCAGAAGTCGTGACGTGTCGCGAAGTGATCCGGGGCGGAGAGCATCGGACCGAAGCCGCCCGCCTTGTGCAGCATGAAGCCGAGCAGCAGCGCAGACATCACGATCATGAACGGAACCGAGTAGCTCTGCAGGAAGCGAATCGATTCGACGCCGCGCCAGACGACGAGCATGTTGAGCAGCCAGAAGCCGAGAAAGCAGAGCCAGAGGACGACGGGTTTGCCGGTAGTTGCGGGCCACAACACGTTGATCATCGCGTCAATTGCCTGGCCCCCGATCCACGACTGAATGCCGAACCATCCGCAGGCGACGATAGCGCGCAGAATCGCTGGAATCTGCGCTCCGCGCGGGCCGAATGGTGCACGCACGAAGACCGGAAACGGAATCCCGTATTTCGTTCCCGCATGCGCATTGAGCAGCATCGGAATGAGAACAATGAGGTTGCCGAGCAGGATAGTCAGGATCGCCTGCTTCCAGTTCATGCCTCCGGCGATGAGCGACGCGGCCAGCATGTACGTCGTCACTTCCATCGACATGGAGAACCAGAGCGCGATGTAGTTATAGGTAGACCAAGTGCGGCGATTCTGTTCTGTCGGCGCGAGGTCTGCGTTGTACAGGCGGGGATCGGGTTCAGGTGCGCGCGCTCTGGGATCGTTTGCAGACGAACCGGGATTGAGCGAGTTGGCAGGCGTTGAGATCAGGCAAGGCCTCCAGCATTCGCCTCGCGTTTGACGAAGCGGCCACGTCCCGTCTTGCCGAGAAACTTGCCGGGTTGCGTGGCGTTGTCGACGACAAGCTCGCCGCGCGAGAAGACTTTGGCGGCGTTACCCTTCACGGTCCAGCCCTCGAACATGTTGTAATCCGTGGCCATGCACTGCGTCGCAGCGGTGATGGTGTAGTTGGCGTTCGGGTCCCAGAGAAGAACGTCCGCATCAAGCCCGCGTGCAATGCTTCCCTTCTGATTGCCCATGCCGAAGATCTTTGCGGGATTGGTGCAGGAGAGCTCGACGAATTTCTCCGGCGTGATGCGCCCTTGATTCACTCCGAAGTGCCAGAGAATCTGGAGCCGGTTTTCGATGCCGGGACCGCCGTTGGGGATCTTGGTGAAGTCGTTGCGACCGAGTTCCTTCTGATCTTTGAAACGGAACGGGCAGTGATCGGTCGACACAACAGAGAGCGAACCGTCGTTGAGTGCCTTCCACAGCGGGGCTTGATGGCGCTTCTCGCGCAACGGAGGCGTGAAGACGAACTTGGCTTCTTCCCAGCTCTTGCCCGGCATCTGGTCATCGATCGAGAGCACGAGGTATTGCGTGCAGGTTTCGGCAAGAGCGCGTGCGCCACGCTGCTGCATGAATTTCAGATCGTCGAGTGCGTACTCGTTGGAGAGATGAACGATGTACACGGCGGCTCCCGCGATATCGGCGAGCGCGATGCTGCGATGCGTTGCTTCGGCTTCGGCCTTCGGGCTGCGCGAGAGCGCGTGGAAGTGCGGCGCGGTCTTGCCTTCGGCGATCATCTGCGCGACGACGACATCGATAGCACTGCCATTCTCCGCGTGAATCAGGCAAAGTCCATTCAGCTTCGCGGCCTTCTGCATGACGCGGAACATGAGCTCATCGTTAATCATGAGCACGTTGGGGTAGGCCATGAAGAGCTTGAAGCTGGGGATGCCAAACTTCACCATCTCTTCCATCTCGTGCAGCGTCTCTTCACCGTTCTTGCCGTGGAGATTGGTGACGGCCATGTGGAGCGAGAAGTCGACACAGGCTTTGTTGTCGGATTTCTTGAGCCATGTCTCGAGTGCATTCTGCAGCGTGCTCTGCTGGTTCTGGAGCGCGAAGTCGATGACCATCGTTGTGCCGCCCACGGCTGCGGCCTGAGTCCCGGTGGTGTAGTCGTCCGCGGAGGTGGTGCCACCGAAGGGCATGTCGAGATGCGTGTGCACGTCGATGCCTCCGGGCATGACGAGGAGATTCGTTGCGTCGACGATCTGGTGACCGTCGTTAGAGATATTCGGCGCGACCTGCGCGATCTTCTCGCCTTCGATGAGCACGTCGGCGCGTTCAGAGCCGGTGGCGTTAACGACTGTTCCGTTCTTGATCAGTGTTCCCATCGGTTCCTCATCACAGTTTTGGTAGACAGAGAGCCAGTACCAGAGCCACACCCGCACAAAACAACGCTGCCGACAGCTTGGCATCCCGATCGTTTGCAATATTGCGTAGACGCGGCGCGAAAGAGAACGCGAAAATAGCCATGCTGACGGCGATTGCGCCTACATTCCAAGCGGCACTATGCTGAGTAAGTTGATGGTGAACAGTCTCGTCGATGGCCCGAACCGCGATAACGGCCCAGAAGGCCTGAGAAACCCGCAGAAGATAGTCACCCCAAGAAATACGGCCCTGCTCTCGCCCCTGCTGAAAACGTCTCCTGAAGTCCTGCCAAGGCAATTCTTTCAAACGTAGCATCTGCGGTCTCCAATCTCGCTGTTGCCAGGTAATTACATCAGACGTTTGGATTTGGCAGTGAATGTTCAACGCCTTGGGGCACTGTGCCCGACGCGACGCGCTCTTCCCAAGTCTGCGGTGAGAGGCCGTTTTCGACCTGCTCCATGGTGATGCAATCGGGGACCGGGCAGACGAGCGAGCAGAGATTGCAGCCGACGCACTCGTGCTCGTCGACGCGCGGAATGCGCGCGAGCGGTGTGCGGTAGGGGCCGTCGGCGCCGGGGCCGTTGAGGTCAAGCTTGGGGATGGGTGTTGTGGTGATGCGGTGCGGAGCTTCGGCGGCGATGCCCTGCGGTGTGCGCGTGGTGTCGGGGTGCGGGAGCGTGCGGTCGAGGTGGATGCACTGGTGCGCGCCGTCCCAGCAGGCGGTGTAGCAGAGCTCGCAGCCGATGCAGAGGTCCTCGTGGATGTGCGCGACGATTTTGTAGTTGAGGTTGAGGTGCTTCCACTCGGTGACGTTGGGGAGCGAGCGGCCGCGGAAGTCGTCGAGCGTGGCGAAGTTTTTGCGCCGCATCCAGGCGAGGAGGCCGTCGGCCATGTCTTCGACGATGCGGTAGCCGTAGTGCATAGCGGCGGTGCAGACCTGCACGGTGCCGGCGCCGAGGAGGATGAACTCGGCGGCGTCCGACCATGTGGCGATGCCGCCGATCGCGGACATCGGGAGCGCGGCTGCGGGGTCGGACATGACCTGCTGAACCATGTTCAGTGCGATGGGTTTGACGGCGGGGCCACAGTAGCCGCCGTGCGAGGATTTGCCGTCGACGTTGGGGCGCGGCTCGAAGGTGTCGAGGTCGATGGAGGTGATGGAGTTGATGGTGTTGATGGCGGAGAGCGCGTCGGCACCGGCGCGCTTGGCGGCGCGGGCGGGCATGCGGATGTCGGAGATGTTGGGCGTGAGCTTGACGATGACGGGAGTGCGCGCGGCTTCTTTTACCCACTCGGTGATCTGCTGGCAGTACTCGGGGACTTGTCCGACGGCGGAGCCCATGCCGCGCTCGCTCATGCCATGCGGGCAGCCGAAGTTGAGCTCGAGGCCGTCGGCGCCGGCGCCTTCCGCGCGCTTGACGATGTCGTGCCAGGTCTCGCGCTTGGATTCGACCATGAGCGAGGCGATGAGCACGTGTTTGGGGTAGCGACGTTTTACTTCTTCGATCTCGCGGAGGTTAGTTTCGATAGGGCGGTCGCTGATGAGCTCAATGTTGTTGAAGCCCATCATTTTGGTGCCGTTGTAATCGATGGAGGAGTAGCGCGAGGAGACGTTGGTGATGGGCTCGCCGATGGTCTTCCAGACGGCGCCGCCCCAACCGGAGTCGAAGGCGCGCATGATCTGCTCGCCGCAGTTGGTGGGCGGAGCGGAGGCGAGCCAGAAGGGATTGAGGCAGCGAATTCCGGCGAAGGTGGTTTCTAACGTTGGTCCGGTTGGGTTAGTGACTGGCATTCGCACCTCCGAGAAACGCGGCCATTGCGATGCCTGCGCGCTTGCCGTCAGCCACGGCGTCGACGACTTCGCGGCCGCCGTTGGTGCAGTCTCCGCCGGCGAAGTATTTGGGGTTGGAGGTTTGGCCTGTGGCGCGGTCGGTGAGGATGCGGCCGCGCTCGAGTTTGAGCTTTGGAGGTGCGGCGCCGTTGGCGATGAGAGCGTCGGTGTGCGTGGACTGGCCGATCGCGAGGACGACGTGGTCGACGCGGAGGTCGAAGGCGGAGTTGGGGATGGGAATGAGCGAGCCGTCCGTAGTGGTTTCGAGGCGCTCGAGTTGGAGCGATTCGACGCGGCCGTTGCCTTTGAGGCCGACTGGCTGGACGTGCCAGACGAAGCGCACGCCTTCCTGCTTGGCGTGCTCGTATTCGAAATCGAAGGCGGACATTTGTTCGGGGCCGCGGCGATAGATCATGGTGACCGACTGTGCGCCGAGCCGGACCGAGGCGTTAGCGGCATCGATGGCGGTATTGCCCGCGCCCACGACGGCGACGTGGCCGGAGATTTCTGTGAGGGCGCCGCGCTTGTAGTCCGCGATGAAGTCGAGCGCGTTGGTGATGCCGGACATTTCTTCGCCGGCGATGCCGAGGCGATGGATCGCGCCGAGGCCGACGCCGAGGAAGATGGCGTCGTGCTCTGCCTCGAGACGAGTGAGCATGTCGGCGTCGACGGTGGTGTTGAGGCGGAACTCGACGCCGAGTTGCGCGATGCGGTCGATTTCGCGGAGGCTGGCGGCGGGTGTGAGCTTGTACTCGGCGACACCGTAGGTATTCAGGCCGCCGGGGAGCGGGCGCGCGTCGTAGATGACCGCGCGGATGCCGGCGCGACGGAGCTCGGCGGCGCAGGCGAGCGACGCGGGGCCGCCGCCGATGAGTGCGACGGATTTGCCAGTGTCTGGTGCGGGAGTGAACGGAAGACCTGTGCCGGCTTCGGTCAGGAAGTCCATCGCGAAGCGCTGCAACCGTGCGATGGCGATAGGCTGCTTGTTATAGCGATGCATCACGCAGGCGCCTTCACAGAGGACATTCACCGGGCAGGCGCGCGAGCAGCTTTCACCGAGGATGTTGGAGTCGAGGATGGTCTTCGCTGAGCCTTCGAGATTATCGCTGGCGATTTTCTTGATGAAGCGCGGAACGTCGATGTGCGTGGGACAGGCGGTGGTGCAGGGCGCGTCGAAGCAATAGAGGCAACGGTTGGCTTCGGCGACGGCGGCAGTTTTGTCGAAGGCCGGGTGCAGGTCCGGGAAACGCGCAGCAATCTCGGGCGAACGCGGGGATTGCTCAAAGAAGGTCAACGGCTCACTCAAAGGTGTCGTGCACTCCTGTTCCCGCCGGCAAGTGGAAAGACAATGGAACTGCAGCGGCGCGCCGCAGGCTCACAAGCTTCCCGGTCCCGGCGGATTGGAAGTCACGATTATGCATCATTTCGGCTGGAATGGTGAACCGCGCCCGTAACTCTCTAGTGGCGCAGAATCCAATCCATTGTGAGCTCGGCGAGGCGATTCATCGCGATGGCGGCTTGCTCGAGGTGTTCGCGCTTTGTGTCTTCAGCGCGGTTGTGGCTGAGTCCATCGAGCGATTGTACAAACATCATGACGGTGGGAATGCCAAAGCGGGCGACCTCGGCAGCGTCATGCAGCGGACCCGAGGGAAGCTGTTCGGTGACGCCGACAGTTTCGCGGATGGCCTGATCGCAGAGTCTGATGAGGTCGGGGTTGAAGGGAATCGGTTCGATGGACCAGATCTTCGACCACTCGACGGTGCAGCGTTCTTCGGCAGCGAACCGTTCGCTGGCCTCGCGCGCTTCGCGGAGCATGCTCGCGAGCACGTCTGCGTCAAGGTCGCGCATGTCGAGGGTGGCTTCGCAACGACCGACGACGGAGGTGACGATCCCGGGAAAGGTCTTGACGCTACCCATGGTGGCGACGGAGTTCGGATGCTTGCGGGCGATGGGACGAATCTCGAGCGCGAGCTTCGCGCAGGCGGCGAGGGCGTCGCGGCGGACCTCCATCGGAGTTGAGCCGGAGTGGGCCTCCTGTCCGTGGAAGGTGATGGCCCAGCGCTCGACGCCTTTGGTGCCGAGGACGACGCCGAGAGGTTTGTTGAGGCGTTCGAGGATGGGGCCCTGTTCGATGTGGAGCTCAAGATAAGCGGCGAGGTTTTTGCGCTCGACGGCGGCCTCGCCGATGTTGTCGACCCAGATTCCGCAGGCGGCGAGTGCGGCTTCGAGTGTCGTGCCATCGCGATCGGTGCGCTTGCGATCAGCTCCAATGGTCTGAGTTCCTGCGAAGGCGGAGGAGCCGAAGAGGCTGCGGCCGAAGCGCGCACCTTCTTCGTCCGCCCAATCGACGAGCTTGATGGTGCAGGGAGGGCGGTTGTTGTACTGGCGCGCGAGTCGCTTAAGCACTTCGAGGCCGGTGAGGACGCCGAGGCAGCCATCGAGCCAACCGCCGTTGGGGACGGAATCGAGATGGCTGCCGAGAACGAGTGCGCGCTCGGATTCGCCGGCGAGTGTAATCCAGTGATTCGCTGCCGCATCGTAGTGGTGCTCGACGGGAAGGCCTGAGAGCTTCTGCTCGAACCAGGCGCGGGCGCGAAGCCAAGTCGGCGACCATGCAATGCGCTGCGCTCCATTGTTGTCCGCTGTAAGTGAGCGTAGTTCTTCAAGATGTGAGATGACTGCGACTGCGTCCATGGCAAGTTAGCGTACCAGCAGCGTGGGTGTGGTCCAACACACGCCGGGGTTTGGCGAATTGTGTCGCGCATCCGACGCAATAAACGCATTGCATTACAAGTTGCAGAAAATACGCACGCTCTACATTGAAAGCAAGCAACAAAGGCAACCCAAGCCATCTACAAAGCTTCTACGCCTACATACACCCGGTGAGGTGGCGGCAGTCGATGCTGCTTCCTGCACGCCTTCACAGGGACAAACTCCAAACGATGCGAGCCAACCCTCTCAGTTGAGTCAGCGCTGAAAGAAGAGGTATCTCCCCTTGGTGGAAGCAATCGTTGTCTGGAATGAACCTAACAACCTTTCTCACTGGAACTTCCACCTGGACCCGCAGTGGAAACGGTTTGCAGAGATGGTCCGGTTAACGGCCTCCGCGATAAGAGAAGTGAACCCGAAGGTGCCGATTGTTCTGGGCGGGGTCTCTTCGTGCGACTCCGATTTTCTGCGCCTGATGTCCTCGTACGGCGTGATGGACTTTGTCGATGCAGTTGGTGTGCATGGGTTTCCGCTGGATTGGAACCACTGGCAGATTAGTGAATGGCCGGAGCGCGTTGCGGAAGCTGCAGAGGTTTCGGGCAAGCCGGTTTGGGTGACGGAGGTAGGAAGCTCCTCGTTTGGCGCCGAAGAGGTGCAGGAGTTCGGACTGCGGCGAACGCTGGAGTTGCTGCAGGGCCGCGTGGAAAGAATTCACTGGTACAGCCTCTTTGATCTGCCGCCGACGTGGCCAGCGGAGACGCGGCACAAGGAAGCGGAGGGCTCGTCGTACTACCGGCATTACTACCTGGGGCTGGTGAAGAACGATGGCACGGCGAAGATGGCAGAGCCGCAGTTCCCGACGGACGGTAGCGTCGGACTTTGCCAGTGGTTCCACTTCGAGGATCCGCGCCTGGGCGACGCTGTGGAGTGGATGCAAGCGCATGGCGTTCAGTATCTGCGCACCGGGTTGAGTTGGGCGGACTCGTACCGGCCAAATGCGACCGAGTGGTTTGACCAGCAGATGAAGGCGCTGGAGCCATTTCGTGTCGCGCTGACGCTGTGTTTCACACCGGCGCACCTGGGACTCGAGGAACACCACACAAGTCCGCCACGCGACAACCAACAGTTTGCGGATTTTGCCCGCTGGGCGGTGGAGCGCTATGCGCCGTCCGAAACCACAGCAGAGGCTGCCGGCCTTGAGAAGGTCGCGCAAGGAGAGAACTGATGCAGATTTCGGGACAGAATTCGACGCAGAACGGAGCGCACAACTCACGCCGCTCGCGACAGGTGTTGATTACCGGAGGGGCGGGCTTTGTGGGATCGCACGTCGCGGATGGGCTGCTGCGAGCAGGACATCATGTGCGCATACTGGACGACCTGACACCGCAGGTGCATCCGGTGGGGCGGCCGGATTATTTGTCGAAGGATGTTGAGCTGGTGCAGGGGGATGTGCGCGATCCGAACCGGCTGCGCGATGTGCTGAGCGGCGTGGATGTGATCTTTCATTTCGCCGCGACTGTCGGCGTGGGGCAGTCGATGTATGAGATCAGCCGGTACATAAGCGTGAATACGCTGGGAACCGCCGAGCTGCTGCAGGCGCTGCTGGATAACAAACTGCATCCGGAGAAGCTGATTATTGCGTCGTCGATGTCGATCTATGGCGAAGGGCGGTACGTCTGCACGATGTGTGGGCGACAGTCGTTTCCGCCGGTGCGCACGGTGAAGCAGTTGCGCGAGGGTCAGTGGGAGGTGCATTGCACGACCTGCAACGGCGTGCTGGCGCCGCTGCCTACGGACGAGACGAAGCCGTCGGAGATCAACTCGGTCTATGCGCTGTCAAAGCGCGATCAGGAAGAGCTGTGCCTGATCTATGGACGCAACTATGATCTGCCGGTCACCGCGCTGAGGTTCTTCAACATCTATGGAACGCGGCAGGCGCTTTCGAATCCGTACACGGGAGTCGCGGCGGTGTTTGCGTCGCGGATGTTGAATGGCCAGGCGCCACTGGTATTCGAGGACGGTGAGCAGCAGCGCGATTTTGTAAGTGTGCACGACATCGTGCAGGCGAACCTGCTGGCCATGGAGCGGCCGGAGTCGAACGGTGAGGTAATCAACATCGGCAGCGGGCGGCCGATCAAGATCAAGCGGGTGGCGGAAATTCTTTCAGGTGCGCTGGGGCGCGATGCGGCTCCGGTGATCACGCAAAAGTATCGCGCGGGCGACATTCGCCACTGCTTTGCGGATATCAGCAAAGCGCGACGGCTGCTGGGTTATGAGCCGCAGGTGACGCATGAGGAGGGGTTCCGGGAACTGGCGGAATGGCTGCAGGGACAGGAGGCAGAGGACAAAGCGGAGACCATGCTTCAGGAACTCAGCGCCTATGGTTTGACGGCGTAATTACGACTGCAGGACTTCGCCGGGCGCGAGAAAGGGCTAGATGGACATGGGAAAACAAACAACGCGAACCATCCTGATTACAGGGGGCGCAGGATTTATTGGCTGCAATTTGGCACAGCGATTGCTTGCAGACTCCTCCGCGCGGGTGCGCATCTTCGACAATCTTTCGCGAGTGGGCGTCGAGGCGAACCTGGAGTGGCTGCATACGCTGGAGGGCGCGGAGCGGCTGGAGTTCGTCAAGGGAGATGTTCGGAATGCGCCTGCTGTGGCGGCGGCGGCACGCAAGGCGACCGAAATCTATCACCTGGCCGCGCAGGTGGCGGTGACGACTTCGGTGGAGAATCCGCGCGAAGACTTTGAGATCAACGTCGGCGGCACGCTGAATGTGCTCGAGGCGGCGCGGCTTTCCTCGGAGCGGCCGTTCGTTCTCTTCACTTCAACGAACAAGGTGTATGGTTCCCTGCCCCGTATTCCGGTCGAGGTGGAGAGGACGCACTATCGAGCGGCGATTCCGGACTTCTGCGGAGTGAACGAAGAAGAGCCGCTCGATTTTCATTCGCCGTACGGCTGCAGCAAGGGGGCGGCCGACCAGTATGTCCGCGACTATGCCCGGATCTACCGGATGTCCACAGTTGTGTTTCGGATGTCATGCATTGCGGGACCGCGCCAGTTCGGAACCGAGGACCAGGGATGGGTGGCGCACTTCCTTTACTCCACATTGGACCGCAAGCCGATCACAGTCTACGGGGATGGATTTCAGGTGCGCGATGTGCTGCATGTCTATGACCTGATTGATGCGATGGGGGCAGTGCGTGGCCATCTTCCGCGAACCAGCGGGGAGATCTACAACCTGGGCGGTGGCACGGTTCGGGCCGTCTCTGTGGTCGAGATGCTGGATGCCATCGAGCGATCGACCGGCGTTTCGCCGTCGCTTTGCTATAGCGAGGTGCGGCCGGGGGACCAGCCGCTCTATATCGCGGACACTTCCAAGCTGGCGGCGCATACCGGCTGGAGTCCGCGCAGGTCACTAAATGACACGCTGGCGGATATTTATGGCTTCTGGCGGGGTCACCGAAGGCTGCTCGGGACGCATCAAAAGATGTTGCATGCCCATGAGCTTGTAGGGGAGGTCGCGTGAGGTTCGCCCTCGTGAATCCGGTGTGGAGCTTCGGAGGCTCAACCTACTTCGGCTGCGCTGAACCGCACTTTCCATTGGAGTTACTCAGCGCGCGGGAGTTTCTGCGCGCGGAGGGCCACGATGTGCTGCTCGTCGATGCCTGGATGAGCGGGCTCTCACCGGAGGATGTGCGAGTCAACCTGGAGCAGTTCGACGAGGACTTTCTGGTAATACCGACTGCGCCGTCGTATCTGTTCTGGCGCTGCCCGCAACCGGAGCTTCGCGTGCCGCAGCAGTGGATCGCGGCATTACATCGCGAGTCGCAGAAGGTGGTGATCGGGCCGCACGGGTCGGTCACACCGCTGGCAACACTCCGCAAGACCGGCGCCGACATTGTGCTGCGCGGGGAGCCAGACCAGACGCTGCCGCAGCTTGCGACAACGCCGCGGGAGATGATCCCGGGTTGCTGCTGGATTAGCGAAGACGGCGTGATGCACTCGACTCCGGGGCTCGGTGCGACGGACATGCGGGCGGTGGGAACGCTGGATTACTCCGAATATCCCGTCGAACGGCACTCACATCTCCACCATATCTTCCGTGGCAATGGCGCCGATCATCTCAAGCGCGGTGCCGAGGTAGAGTTCGCACGAGGCTGCCCGTACTCCTGCACGTTCTGCAACAAGACGCTGTTCCGCAATAAGTATCGCGAGCGCCGGCTCGATGCCGTGCTGGCGGAGATTGATCAGCTTATCGCGCGCGGTGTGGATTACATCTACTTCATCGACGAGATCTTCGGGGTGGGCAAGCAGGTGCGTCAACTGCTGGAGGAGATCGCGAAACGACCGGTGTCGATTGGATTCCAGACGCGGATTGACCTGTGGGACGAGGAGTCGCTCGATCTGCTGGCGCGCGCGCGCTGCGTCAGCTTTGAGTGCGGAATCGAGTCGATTACGGACGAGGGACGCGACGCGATGAATAAGAACTGCCGCATCTCTACCGATCGAATTGCGGAGCTGCTGATCTATGCGCGGCAGCGAATCCCGTGGGTTCAGGCCAACCTCATTAAGGTGCCGGAGGATGATCCTGCACAGGTTGCGGCATGGCAGAACCATTTGAAGGCGCATGGTGTGTGGGTGTCCGAGCCTGTGCCGATGTTTCCCTTCCCCGGCAGTCCGGAGTACGTCACGACGTTTGGCGCTCAGCCTGATGAACAGGCATGGGAGCGCGCACACAGTTTCTATTTGCAACTTTTCGCGAGCCGCGGCTGGAGCGACATTCAGGACCAGCAGCCTCTTTCACTGCAGCAGTTGGAGTCGTCACCTGATTTGAATAAGGAGCTTGCATGCGCATCCTGCTAACGACTGACACGATTGGCGGCGTCTGGACGTTTACCAAAGAGTTGACGACGGAGCTTCTGAAGCGGGGTCATGCAGTCGCACTCGTAAGCTTTGGGCGACAACCCTCTCACGAACAACAGGCATGGTGTGCCGGACTACACTTGACCCACGGGGACGACTTTCAATTCACGGCCTCCAATGCTCCGCTGGAGTGGATGGAAAAGAATGAGTTTGTGTTTAGTCAGGGCGCGGGAGTTCTGTCCCATGTGGCAAGGCACTTCCGGCCAGACCTGCTGCATTCAAACCAGTTCTGTTTCGGCGCTGTGTCGATGGATATTCCGAAGCTGATCACCGCGCACAGTGATGTGCTGAGTTGGGCAGACGCCTGCCGGCCGCGCGGGCTTGAGGACTCGCGTTGGCTAAGGCAGTACCGCTCGCTTGTCACGCACGGGCTGCATGCTTGTGACGCGCTGGTTACACCGACGCGCTGGATGGCGAACGCACTTGCGCAGCATTACAACGGCCTGCCAGGCTGCTACGTAGTGTTGAATGGCCGAAGCCTGAGTGCACCGGCGTGCAATTTGCGAACGGTGCAGGCTGTGACGGTCGGGCGGCTGTGGGACGAGGCGAAGAATGTTGGAATGCTGCGAACGGTGAACTCGCCGATTCCTATTTACGTCGCGGGCGAGAGACAGCATGGAACGTCTGTGGCGCCAAAGCAGCTCGGTCACTCGATTCTGCTGGGCGCCCTGTCGGAGCAGTCGCTTGTCTCTCTGTTTGCGCGAAGCAGTATCTACATTGCGTGCTCTATTTATGAACCATTCGGACTCGCACCGCTCGAGGCAGCGCTGTGCAGATGCGCAGTCGTGGCGAACGATATTCCATCGCTGCGGGAGGTTTGGGGAGATGCAGCCGTATATTTCAGCGGAGCACGGTCGCTTTCGACCCTGCTGCACCAGCTGAACCGCAACTCGTGGGAGCTCACGGCATTGCGGCAGCAGGCGTTCCTGCGAGCGAGCGAACTTACGGCTGAGCGGATGGCGAATGGGTACGAGCAGATATACCGCGCGCTGCTCGCCGGACGCACTGGGGTTCGGCTGCCCGCGGAGATGCAACCGGGGTTTGCGGCGCATGCAGCGTAGGCTCCGAATCAGCTACTTTGCACATTCGGTTCGATCTGACTGGAACAACGGCAATGCACATTTTCTCCGCGGACTTCTGCGCGCACTGCGCTGCAAAGGTGCTGACGTGACCGTCTATGAACCGGAGAGTGGGTGGTCGATTGACAATCTTCGTGCAGAAGAAGACGGCGCACGGACGATCAATCGCTTCATGGAAACATTTTCTGACCTGGATGTGCAGACGTACTCGGCTGACGACTCTCCTGAGTTATGGAGAGAGCGTCTGCGGGGCACCGAGCTCGTAATCCTGCATGAATGGAATTCGTCTGTCCTGGCGCGAATGTTGGTCGAGTTGAACGAGGAGCTTGGATATAAGCTGCTCTTCCACGACACCCACCATCGTGCGTCTTCGTCGCCTGAGAGCTTTGCGAAGTTTCGGCTGAAAGACTTTGACGGAGTGCTCGCGTTTGGTAAGGCTTTGGAAACGGTGTATCGGAAGCGGTTCGGAATTCGGAAGGTATGGACGTTCCACGAAGCCGCGGATACCACCACCTTCCATCCGCTACCCGAGACTTCGCGAGATCCAGTTGTCGTGTGGATTGGAAATTGGGGAGATGGCGAAAGGTCGAGAGAGATCAATGACTATCTCCTGGAGCCAGCCAAACAGCTGGGCCCGGAGTTTCGCACGCGCGTCTATGGAGTGCGCTATCCGCCAGATGCGATCGAGGCGTTGGGCACGCATCGAGTGGAGTACGCTGGCTATCTGCCGAACCTCGACGCGCCGCGAGTGTATGCGGAAGCGCGGCTCACGGTACACATTCCACGGCAACAGTACTCACAGGTAATGACGGGAATTCCGACCATTCGAGTATTTGAGGCGCTCGCGTGCGGAATCCCGCTGGTGTCAGCTCCATGGTCTGATGCAGAGCAGCTATTCCGCAAAGATGACTTCGCTATGGCGCAGTCGCCTGTACAGATGCTCGAAGCGATGCAACGACTTCTTCGTGAGCCGGTGATGGCCCAGGAGCAAGCAGCATGCGGTCTGGAGACCGTGCTGGCACGACACACTTGCAATCATCGGGCTGAACAGTTGACACAGATCTACGAGGAGCTGTGCGCGTGAAGATCTTTGCCTTTGGATCGAGCATTGTTTCGTCGTACTGGAACGGCGCAGCCACGTACTATCGCGGCTGTTACAAGTACCTGGCGAGGCTGGGCTATGACATCACGTTTGCGGAACCGGACGCGTACGGACGGCAGCAGCACCGGGATGATGATGACTTCAACTATGTGAACTCGATTGTGTACCGACCCACAGTGGATTTGGACTCGATGCTTGCATTAGCGGGGCAGGCAGATATCGTTGTAAAACACTCCGGGATTGGTGTAGACGATGCGGAGTTGGAGCGCAGGGTGCCGGCCGAGTGCTCCGCTACCGCGATGACGTTTATCTGGGATGTGGATGCGCCGGCGACTGTTTATCGAATGCGCTCGAATCCTGACGATGCGCTGGCGAGGGCGTGCGCTGGATACGATGCCATCCTGACGTATGGCGGAGGACCAAAGGCTCGCGATGGCTATCGTGAGTTTGGCGCGCGCGCATACTACAGCATGTACAACGGGCTGGATCCGGAGACGCACTTCCCTGTCCCGCCTGACGCTACCTTCGCATGTGATGTGGCATTTCTCGGGAATCGGCTGCCGGACCGCGAAGCACGCGTGGAAGAGTTGTTCCTGCGTGCGGCAACTCTTATTCCGAACCAGAGATTTCTACTAGGTGGTGAAGGCTGGGGTGATAAGCCGCTACCGAAGAACGTGCGATGGATCGGTCATGTTGCGACAAGTGATCACAACCGCCTGAATTGCTCGGCGGGTATGGTGTTGAACATCAATCGCGCGTCGATGGCGGACTTTGGGTTTTCGCCGCCGACGCGCGTTTTTGAGGTCTCGGGGACTGGAACGTGCATGCTCTGCGACGATTGGGAAGGGATCAGCGACTGCTTCGAGCCGGAACGAGAAATCCTCGTTGTGCGCAATGCTGAGCACATAGTAGATGCGCTTACTAACTACGGCACTAGTGGTCGCCAGCAGATTGGCGATGCATTTCGTCGCCGCGCACTTCGCGATCACACCTACGCTCAACGAGCAGCACAGGCCGACTACGCATTTCGAGAATGCCTGGCGCGGCGCCGCGGCTCTGTCGGCGGTCAAAAGCAATCTCTTGCAACGATGAGCGACTGGAATGAAGTCCGCGGATGGCGAGATGCTGCGACTGCGATTGGTAATATCCCAGACGAAGTGGCGGTTGAGGTGGGACACCGATGAAGCTCGTCGTGTATGGATTGACGGTGACCTCTTCGTGGGGCAATGGGCACGCGACTACCTACCGCTCGCTGCTGAAGGCGCTGCATCGGAGGGGCCACCAAATTCATTTTGTCGAGAAGAACGTCGAATGGTACCGGAGCAACCGTGACCTTCCGAAGCCGGCATTCTGCACTGTTCATCTTTACGACTCGTGGGATGATGAGGGGCCAGCGCTGCTTGCCTTGAGCCGAGATGCAGATGCAGTGATTGTTGGATCCTATTTTCCAAATGCAATTGAGGCCACACGCTTGCTGGTGGAGTCTTATCGATCACCGGTTCTGTTCTACGACATCGACACGCCGATCACGATCACGCAGCTGCGCCGCGTGGGAGGAACGGAGTATCTCTCCGCAGAGCTGATTCCGCAATACGCCGCGTACTTGAGTTTCACGGGAGGGCCAACGCTACAGGAATTGGAGCACACTTTCGGCGCTCGACAGGCTCTCGCGTTTTACTGCTCTGTTGACCCCGATATGTACCATCCGACCGAAGCTGTCCAAGAGTTCAAGTGCCATTTGAGTTACCTGGGCACTTATGCGCCTGATCGGCAGCCGAAGCTCATGGAATTACTGAATGAGCCTGCGCAACGTCTACCTGGCAAGCAGTTTATGGTAGCGGGGCCGCAGTATCCAGAGGGCATCCCATGGGCGGACAACGTAGAGCGCATCATTCATCTATCGCCTCCGCAGCATCCATTGTTCTATTCTTCCTCTCAGTTTACGTTGAATGTGACGCGAGACGACATGGTCGCCGCGGGCTATTCGCCATCGGTTCGTTTGTTTGAAGCCTCTGCGTGTGGTGCGACAATTCTTTCGGACTGCTGGGCCGGGCTCGATGACTTTCTTGAAGCTGGCGAAGAGATACTTTTGCCGAGAGATGCTGACGATGTAGTCAGAATCCTTAGAGAGCTTCCGGATGAAGAACGCATCCGAGTTGGCCAACGTGCTCGTCAGCGGATTCTCGACGAGCACACCTCAGAACACCGGGCGCGGCAGTTTGAAGAGGTCGTAGCCAGCTGTGTTACTTCGCAACCGGCGTAGAGGGCTGACTCGCTTGCTGCATCAGTTCTGTTAGCGAATGCACTACAAGATCTGGATTGTGAGCTGCGAGCGTTTCATGAGTGAAGATGCCGGTTGATACTGCGATCACCTTCAAATCGTTGGCGCGTGCGGCCTGAATATCTGCGGGAGTATCGCCGATTACGCAAATCGCTTTATGTCCCCGAGCCAAATCTTCCGCCTTTGCAGCGGCGTGCCGGAAGACCTCGGCACGCGTTTCGCATGCATCGCTCCAGGACCCGAAGTCGAAGAGATGCAGAAGCTCAGCGCGATTTAGTTTTGTTGTGCCGATCCGTTCAAGATTACCCGTAGCTGTTCCTAGCACGGCGCCTCGTGACCGGAGATACTCAAGCACGTCACGCACGCCAGGCAGCACCGAAATACAGAGATCCTGCTGACGCTCAGAGACGAAGCTGCACATACGAGCGAGAATCTCGGGCAGCCGAGGTCGCCAGAGGTTCTCCGGGATATCGGCCAAAGCAAATGCCTCGCGGAGGATGCCAACATCAACGTTTCCGTGTGCGACTACACCGTCGATTGTCAACGGACGACCGGCGATGGCGCTCAAAGCATCGTTGAACGCAAAGTAATGGACTGCATCAGTACAGTTCATCAGCGTTCCATCGATATCAAAGAGGTAGGCATCGAATTCGTCCCACGCCCTTGCCAATGTGCCTGCTTCCATAAAGCTCACGCTACTAAACCGTGCAAATTCGTCTTGATGGATTCGATGACGGACAACCAGTCTCCCGGTGCAGGCTGACGGAAGAGATGGAGCGATGGATACCAAGGCGAGTCATCGCGTTCTACCATCCAGCGCCAATCTGCGGCGTATTGCAGCATCACAAAGGCAGGCTTTCCTAATGCACCTGCGAGGTGAGCTGCGAGCGTGTCCGGCGCAATAACAAGATCCAGATTGGCGATTGTCGCAGCGAGCGGAAGAAGACCATCGGTAAACGGTCGTGCATCACGCATCTGAAGTCCGAAGCAATCTTTGCTCGAAGACTGAGGTTCCAGATTCCAGAACTCGAGGTCCAACGCGGCTAAACCGGCGAACTCATGTGGCGGCACATTTCGGGAAGGATTCCAGTCACCGCAGCTCCAAACGAGTCCAACGCGAGGACGCCGCCTGGGCCCCAGCGAGTCAGCCGCGAGCTGAAGGCTCGATTCAGGAAGGGTTAGATAATTTCTGGCTAACGGCAGTTCTGAGATTGTTGTGCGAAAAAGCTGAGCGAAGCTCCATTACCTCAATCTGCAGATCCCATTCGGGCGATGCATCATTCCAAGTGATTGCATTACTCACGTCCTTGAAGCACCGCACCAATGGCAGCATTCGAGGCGCGACTTCGTAAACGACGTTAGCGGCACGAGCGGCGAGTTGCGGGGCATACCGGAGCATCTGGACGGCATCCCCAAAGCCGTGGAGGCACCGTACGATTACCCGCCTATCGTCGATGTTTTCACCCGTCCAGAAGGACTCCGGATGTGCGGCACGGGTACGTATCGCATCGCTTTCCTTCCAGGCTGATTCGAAGTCGCCGCGCAACATTGCGATCTGCCAGCGACCTGCGCCGCAGCGATCCGGATCGGCGCCGGCAGATTCAGCGTTGATGAACGACTGCCACGCTGAATCCAGAGAACGCTCATCGAGAAGGCACTCTGCGCGCTCGAGGAGTTCAACAGCGCGTGCGCCGGGTTCAGCGATTAGCATTCGGCGCTGCCCCGTTTCGGGTAGACACAATGAGGTCCGTCAGGAGGCACTTCGATCGGTTTCCATCGACAGAGGTAAACCTCGTCCTCAGGTTGCGATTCGACCACAAATCCTGAGGAGCGCAGCATGGCCTCAACGCAAGCACGATTGGGAACCCACCAGTTGGTTTCATCGTGCGAGTACCGGTGCTCGATGAAGTGCATCTTCGGATAGCCGGGCTCGTTGAATGGACAGGACGCGTTGAAGTCATAATCCTCAGCGACTTCGACGATATCGCGGCTGCCACGTTGCATGCTCTGGAACAGCAGCAGATCCTTGGCAACATGTTCGTGAATCAGGTCGAGCGCCAAGAGAGGATGGCGGAGGTGATAGAGCACGCCCATAAAGATCACGAGATCGAAACGTTCTCCAAGTCCGCCGATGTTCCAGACAGGCATGCGTCGAAACTCAACATCGGCACCTGTAACTTCAGCGGCGAAACGCGCCTGCCTGAGATAGTGCTCGTCGGTGTCGATGCCGAGCACACGTGCGGCACCGCGGCGTTTCATTTCCAAGGAGTAGAAGCCGGCATTGCATCCGATGTCGAGAACGCTCTTGCCTGTAAGATCGGATGGGATCGCATCGCGAAAGTGTTGAAACTTGATTCCGGGATAATCGCCAAGAAAATGATTGGGCGCGGTCTCGATCCCGTTCAAACGAAGATTATGAAACCAGGGACCGAGTTCCTCGATCCGTTGCCGCATCACGTCGTGTGTAGCTGGTGAATGCTGGTCAGCGATCATCTTCGGGCTCCAGTAACCACATGACCTTCCGTTTCTTCATTGCTTAAGAGATGCACGGCTTCGCGATAGCCGTGGAGCGTACCTACATCGACGTACGCGGTTCCGGCCCGAACTCCTACGGCTCTGCCACCCTCACGAATCCAGGCGTTTACAAGGGTTCCCAGATATTCGTCCATGCGGTCAGGCCTGCACCACAGGTGATAGAGCTCGTGGAAGATGTAACCGGGCATGCGGACGGCGCCCCATATCCAGTTAGAGCGCGCGTTCTCCTGTTTGACCTGAATCTCTTCAACGCGGCCCTGATTGTCAGTGACAACTGCATCGAACAGTTCCGGATGTTCGACCGGGAAAAGCAGAAATGAAAGCTCATCGTCCGGAAGCTGCGCGAATCCATCAGCAGGGTGCCAGATTGTGTCAGGAAGGCCAACGACCACCGACTCGTCAGGAGCGATCAGAGGCACGGCGCGGAACAGGGCGTCGCATAGGCCGCCTGGCGACGGCTGCACGACGTACGCAATGTCTGCACCCCATAAACGGCTGCCGTAATACTCGAGTATGTCGGTCTTGCACGGAGCGATAACGAAGCACAACTTATCTGCGCCCGCACGAATCATGCGTTCTACAAGAAACTCACTTACCGCGCGAGGTCTCTCCTGCCCTTCTTCGATGCGTCTGCCAACAGGAAGAAGCTCTTTGGAGAAGGCGAGTGGCTGAATTCTGCTGCCTGCTCCCGCTGCCGGAATAATGCCCCACATAATCTCCTCGTTTCAGGCCTGCACCGCTGTCGAGTCAAGCACAGACGAGCATATGGACTCTAGCTCTCGTACCCTGCAATCGCCTGTGTGTTCGGCGAGCGTTCTTTCTCGCGCCAGCTTTGCCATCCGCTGCAGTTCCTCGTCAGATCGCTCAAGTGCCGTGAAGACATCGTCTGCAGTTTCGACGCAGAGCAGCTCATTACCTGGCGAGAAGAAGCAGTCGAGACCATCCCATCGATCGGAGAAGATTGGAGCGCCGCAAGCCGCTGCTTCGAAGAGACGGCCGGACGGACAGTAGCCGTACCGAGCCATGACTCCTCGTGTTAGATTCAACGTCGCTCGGCAGGAGCTAAAGAACTCCGCGTGCATTGGTGGAGGAATATGACGCACGAAGGCGACGTTCGGCAGCCATGGGAAGTCTTCGGGATATTGCGTCCCGCCGATGAGGAACGTGTCCTCCGGCCGCAGACGTGCCGCACCAAGGAACAACTTCTCTAAAGCTGCTTGACGGTCCGCTGCATATGTACCGAGATACGATAGATCTGCACGAAATTCGTAGCGCGGTGTCGTTGGCCGATGTTCGTCGGGATCTACAGAGCCGTACAGCGGCACGACATTTCGGGCACCTAATTTGCTCCGAAGCTCGTCAAGCGCACGTCCTCCCGTGAAGCTGAGCACGAGATCGAACTCGCCGAGACCCTCTGAGGGTAGGTAGTCGACCTGTTTGCCTTGCTCAAGGCCATCAAGCGTTACCGGTGTGTCCAGATCGTAGAACGCGCGAATGCCAGCAGAGCTCGAGAGGATGAGTTCCGCAGCGAGCTGTCCGTCAGGGCAATAGCTTGTGGACAACGCTAGATCCGCGCTGTCTATTTCGTGCCTGGCTTCGTGAGCGATCTCCTCGAATGAGCCATAGAGGTGAAGCCGACCGCCTGCAGGAAGCTCGTCGAGATCGCGCTCCTGGGCATAGTAAGGGACGCTGCGTTCATAAAAAGTGACGGTATGACCACGACGCAGCATTGCCTTGACGAGGGATCGCCAAAGTGTGGCGTGGCCGTTTCCCCATGAGGATGAGATCGTCAGCCCGAAGATAACGATGTGCATGCGCCTTGCTACCCGTTCAGGTTCTCGGTGCCGACCAGGAAGATCTGCTTACGTCCTCCACTTTGCATAGAGGCTCAAACCGCATCGCGTACGCGATTTAGCTCTCTAAGCTCCTTTGGCTGGTCTGATGATGTGGATGGGTAGTGAGTTGGCCTTTAAGCAAAATAGGGTGAAACGATCCCGTACTATTGCGAATGTAGTATCATTAGACATACTGGAGAGCTTGCCCGTTTGCCAATTTGGCTTCTTGTCGTCCCGGTGTTCTCAACCCTTTTGGGAGGGCTGCTCGCACTGCGTCTACGGTTGTCGCTTGGCATATTGGCCGCCCTGAGTACCGGATTGCTGCTCGGAGCAGCGCTGCTTGATCTGCTGCCAGAGGCAGTCAACCTCCAACGACTCGCAGGGCGCGGAATAGCGACCATCTTTGCTTTGGTGCTGCTGTCCTTTGTGACATTTCTGTTGCTTCAGAATCTGTTCGACACATGGAGTGCCCACCTCAATCTGCAAAACCCTCCACGTGCGTTGGGACGAATTGGTAGCGGACTGCTGATTGCGCACAGCTTCAGGGATGGCATGGCGATCGGCCTGTCATACGCCGCGTCGCGCCCGGCCGGTTACATCGTTGCGGCAGGGATTGCCGCGCATGATATCGGCGATGGCGTGAACACGATTTTGTTGAGCACACGTGGTCACAAACCCGAGAGAATCGACTATCTGATGCTGGCCGCAGATAGTCTGGCACCGCTCGCCGGCGGATTGTTAACTGCATGGCTGCCGCTATCGATGACTGGCTCGGCTGCGCTACTCGCAATTACAGCCGGCTTCTTTCTTCATATGGTCGCCGACGAGCTGTTGCCTCAACTGCGCGCTGACAGTACGCCGCGGATTCCACTGGCGCTGGCTGTAGCAGGCGGTGCTTTGCTCATCTTTGTTGCCACACGGCTCGCGTCTTAGCGAGAAATGTCAGGTACAATCCGCGCATCGTCCAAACAGGAAGAACTCATGACCGGTGACGCGGAAACCACGCGGAAGTTTTGGATGGGCGCTGAGATCGCATCCCTGGAGTTCGAAGACCTTGCCGCATCCATTGCAGCGAAAATGATGATGATGGGCCTTGCCTGCAACCTCGTACCGCAAGGCTTCGCCGGGCATTGAGACAGTCGTGAGCCAATCACTCTCCAGCAGCGAACCGATGTTGCGGTAGACGGTAGCGATGCTCAACCCCTCGACCTCGGTCTGCGCTGTGGTCAGCACCTCTTCAGGCGAAAGCGGACGATCGGCTCGGAGAAAAGCCTCCCGAATTGCCGCCTTCTGACGCGTGTTGCGCGATTGTGTGGCCAAGTATTCGCTCCTGATTGCCAGAATACGCTCTCGGCTAAAGGCGCGTGGATGGTAGATGACCACATTACCATTGGAATTAATTATCTAGGAGCCATTCATGAGTATTGCGACGAAATTGGGAGACAGTGGGCAGACAGGCCTTATCGGAGGCTTGCGCGTGTCAAAGGCAGATTTGCGCGTGGAGGCCTATGGAACGGTGGACGAACTGAATGCGGCCTTGGGACTCGCCCGCAGCCTTTGCCCAGATGAATCCATCCGTACAGCGACGGAGAAGATCCAAAAGATGCTGTTCAACGTAGGCGCGTCGCTTGCCACTCCCGCACAGAGCCGAAAGGGCGCAGCAGTATTGACCGCCGCTGATGTGGACGACCTCACAGAACAGGTCCACCGCATTGAGGCGATGGACGGGATACTGGCTGACTGGTCTCTGCCGGGAGCGCAGGTACCCTCGTCGGCATTTGAGGTGGCACGCACGGTATGCCGCCGTGCCGAAAGATGCGCGGTTCGGCTGGCGGAAGCCGGCGAGGAGGTGCAGCCGGAGGCGATCGCGTATCTGAATCGCCTGTCAGATTTGATCTGGCTCTATGGCCGGATGCTGGAGCGAAACGCGGGAGATGATGCGCGGTTACGAGAAGACTCAACAGGCACTCGGTGGTCTCGGGCCTGGTAGAAAAAATAATCCATAGCTTTTCAATCATTTATCGCATAAGGAGCACCTGAGTTAGTGCACTCGGAATTGCAATCCAATCTCATATAAGGCGAATATAAGGCGAACATTTATGCCTTCTGCCGCCATTCTCCGACGTCAAATTGAAGCAGCTCTCGAAAAGAGGATTCCATCTGCGTTGACTCCGGCTCCGAAGATTCGGAGCGCTGTTCACCCAACTGGAATTGAGCCTTTGGATCACTTGCTGCAGGGCGGACTTCCGCAGGGAGCTGTTAGCGAATTTGCTGGCCCGGAATGTTCCGGCCGCACTTCTATCGCGCTTTCATTTGTGGCGCGGATGACACAGCAGGCAAAGGTCTGCGCTTGGATTGATGTATCGAATGCTCTCGATCCGGAATCCGCAGCGGCGATTGGTGTGGATCTCAGACGACTGCTTTGGTTGAGGTGCGGCGCTACACCAAAGCGTGCACAACCAGCGCCATATAAGTTCACGCTCGCAGAGAAGTACCTCGAACCACCACCGACGAAAAAGGGGCTGCACGGCGGAGGGTTTGGTCCACATCCGCGGCAGGAGATTCGAGGTCTATCGGACGCAGTCGGCAGCTTATTACAGGGCGAACCCTTGACGCCAAAATGTGCAGAGTCCGACGTCCGCGAGCGCCCCACACAGATAGTTGCCCCAAATCCGATAGTGCAAGCAGAGCCCGCCCGCTACTCTCGTGCCACTCCAAAACCCTGGTCACGCATGGAACAGGCACTGCGCAGTGCGGATCTTCTGCTTCAGGCAGGAGGCTTCAGCGCAATCGTGTTGGATATGGGCAGCCTCGCGCCAGAATTCGTCTCACGCGTGCCCTTAGCGACCTGGTACCGCTATCGCACTGCGGCTGAGAGGATGCAATCCAGCATTCTGCTGCTGACACAGCACGCCTGCGCGAAGAGCAGCGCCGAGCTAGTGCTTCGATTGCACCCCGCAGAGGCTATCTGTGACGAATCCACTGTGTTTACAGGCATTCAACCGCGTGTCGAGATTGTGCGCCAGAGATATTCGCCAGAGGCGAGCAACGTCGTTTCAATGCGTAAACCACCACAACGCGAGAACAGCGCGACATGGACAAGCCGGACGGCATGGGCCGATGTGCGATGAGACGACCTGCCGAACTATATGCATGCATGTATGTCCGGGAGTTTCCCGCACAAGCAATACTCCGCCTTCGACCGGACTTGAAACATTGCGCCTGCGTTGTGATGGACGGCGAACCACCTTTTGAAGAGGTGTGCTCTCTCAATACAAAAGCTAGACTGCTCGGGATTCAGCGCGGTATGAGGCGCGCAGATGTAGATGCGTTTCCAGAGGCAAAGATATTGACGCGTTCGCTTAAGACGGAGTCAGCGGCACGACAGATGTTGCTGGAGTATGCTGGCACGTACTCTCCACGAATTGAAGACTGCAGTGGGGCAACCTACTTCCTTTGCTCAATTGATATCGCCGGAACAGAACATCTGTTTGGCCCCCCCCAGAAGCTCCCTTACCGGCTGCTAGATCATCTAGGGTCTCTCGGCTTGTCTGTTCGCCTAACTATCAGCAACAACTTCCATACGGCAGTATGCCTTGCGAAAGGCACCCGCCGACACTCAATTACTGTAATTCCTTTTGGAGAAGAGGCAGCAGCTTTGTCCGAGTTGCCCCTGGATGTACTACCACTTACAGAGCAACAGGCCGAGCTCTTTTCCCTATGGGGGATTAACACGCTTGGTATGTTAGCGGCATTGCCCGACAGCGAACTCGTTGCACGCATAGGCCAGGATGGAAGAGAACTTCAACAACTTGCCCGCGGAGAACTGCCCCACTTGTTTCAACCAATCGAGCTTCCTCTGTGTCTCGAGGAGCGACAGGAGTTGGACTTCCCTATCGAATTTCTCGACTCGCTGATGTTTGGCATAGCGGTTATGCTCGACCAATTAATCGTGCGGGCAACGATTCAACTGATCGCGCTGGCTCGGGTCACGTTGATTCTAGAGCTTGATGGCGGAGCGACTCACACGTGCAGAGTTCGCCCTGCGCAACCCGGAAACGACAAACACTTTTGGCTCAGGTTGCTGCACCTCGAGTTGCAGACACATCCACCACCAGCTGCTGTTGTTGCAGTCAGAGTCGAGGCAGATCCTGGAAACACCAACAAAATACAACTCGGCCTCTTCTCTCCACCGCTGCCTGAGCCTGCAAGATTGGACGTCACCCTCGCCCAACTGAGGGCTCTTCTTGGAGAAGAGAATGTAGGTCATCCCATTCTGCAGGACTCTCATACACCAGAGAGCTTTCAAATGGAGCCGTTCAGTATCCCCTCTTCTAGTTCTGAGCCAGCCATTACCGACCGACGACGACCATCGGCACGTTTTGTTCGCCCTTCAGAAACAATTTTGATCAACTTGCATCATTCGCGGCCCAGAACCTTTTTATTCCGCGCGCAGCGCTTCATCGTGGAACATGCCTATGGTCCATGGACGTTGGGAGGCGAGTGGTGGAACGAGTCAATATGGAACATCCAGCAATGGGATCTCATAGCAGCAACGCTCAATGGGCCGCCGCTCTATTGCTCCGTGACTCATGATCTCCTTCGTGATCAATGGCAACTAACGACAATTTATGACTGAAAAATACATTGAATTACACGCCGCAAGCGCTTTCAGCTTCTTGGAAGGAGCTTCTCAGCCCGAGAACCTTGTAGAACGTGCAGTCGAATTGGATATGCCTGCTTTGGCATTATTAGATAGAAACGGAGTCTATGGTTCGGCCCGATTTCACACGAGTGCGAAGAAGAATGGGCTTCGCACACATATAGGTGCAGAGATCGCTTCTGAACTAGGGCAACGGCTCGTTCCTCCATTGTGGCTCCCGCACAAAAAGAACGCTGAGGCCGCCCGCATTTCGCTGCTCTGTGAGTCGCGTCAGGGCTATCAGAATCTCTGCCGAATGATTACGCGCCTGAAAATGCGTGAAAAAACAAAGGAAGAGGGTGCCGCCACAGTTGATGATCTCGAGCAATACTCGGCAGGTTTAGTGTGCCTGACCGGCGGCGATGAAGGCCCGCTCGCATCGGCACTGATGCGTGGTGGTGAAGATGCTGGTCGCAAGATTGTCAACACACTAATTCGCATCTTTGGAGCACGGAATGTTTATGTTGAACTGCAGCGACATCATGAACGCGAAGAGGAGTGGCGCAATCAAGCTGCTCTACGAATAGCACGATCACTGAATTTACCTGCTATCGCAACGAATGGCGTTCGATACGCGACTCCGCATGACCGAGAAATTTTGGATCTTTTTACTGCCATTCGTAATCATACTGAGCTCGATGGTGCTGGCAGACTTCTATCCCTAAACAGCCAACGATATCTGCGGTCTGCAAAAGAGATGGCTTATCTTTTTCGAGATATCAGCGGCGCAGTTGATACCACGGTTGATCTTTCTTCACGATTGCAGTTTGATCTCGCGAATCTTGGATATGAATTTCCACAATATCCCGTTCCCGAGGGCGATTCAATGGACAGTTTTCTTCGCAAACGTGTCGAAGACGGTGTAATACGACGCTATGGAACTTCGAATGCAAACCGACTACAGAAGGCAAAGAAGCAGGTGGAGCACGAGCTCGCACTGATAGAACACCTGGGATTTGCGGGATATTTTCTAATCGTCTGGGACATCGTTACTTTTTGCAAAAAGCATGACATCCTCATTCAGGGGCGCGGCAGTGCAGCCAATTCTGCAGTTTGCTATGCACTAGAGATAACAGCCGTAGATCCTGTCGGCATGCAGTTGTTATTTGAGCGATTTCTGAGTGAGAACCGCGGTGAATGGCCGGATATTGATCTGGACCTTCCCTCAGAAGAGAAACGCGAGCAGGCTATTCAACATATCTACCAGCGCTATGGAGAACTTGGCGCTGCAATGTGTGCAAATGTTATTACCTATAGACCGAAATCTGCTGCAAGAGAAGTAGGTAAGGCCCTTGGCTTCGATACATCATCGCTGCAGAGGCTCGCCGGGCTTGTCAATCACTTCGAATGGCGCGGACCAACCGACACAATGGCACATTCGTTTAAGCATGCGGGTTTTGATCCGACACATCCACGCATCGGAAAATATCTCGAGCTTTGCATGCGCATACAGGATCTACCGCGCCATCTTGGGCAGCACTCTGGAGGGATGGTGATCTGCCAGGGAAATCTTGCTTCTATTGTTCCATTAGAACGCGCTTCAATGCCGGGAAGGACAGTTGTTCAGTGGGACAAGGAGGACTGCGCCGATCTTGGAATCATCAAAGTGGACCTCCTTGGTCTAGGGATGATGGCAGTTCTGAAAGACTGTTTGGACCTTATCCCGCAGCACTACGGTGATGAAATTGATCTCGCCCATCTACCTGAGGACACAGAGGTCTATAAGACGCTTCAGTGTGCGGATACCGTAGGTATGTTTCAGGTGGAAAGCCGCGCACAAATGGCATCGCTTCCGCGTAATCGGCCGGAACGGTTTTATGATGTAGTGGTTCAGGTAGCGATTATTCGACCAGGCCCGATTGTAGGAAAGATGATGCATCCGTATATGCGTCGCCGCCAAGGCAAGGAAGAGATTACATATCCCCATCCGTCGCTTATCCCTGTTCTGCAGCGCACAATGGGAGTTCCTCTTTTCCAGGAACAGCTGCTTCGAATGGCAATGATCGTAGCTAACTTTACAGGAGCCGAGGCAGAAGAGCTCCGTCGAGCAGTGGGCATGCGACGTTCATGGGAACGGATGAAGAATCTCGAAGAAAGGTTACGAGCAGGGATGGCTGCAAATGGGATCGACGAAGAAACACAAGAGACGATCATCCAGAACATTACCTCATTTGCGCTTTACGGATTCCCTGAATCACATGCTGCGAGCTTTGCTCTGATTGCCTATGCATCGGCTTACTGTAAAGTCAAGTATTTGGGTGCGTTCACATGCGCAATTCTAAATAATCAGCCAATGGGCTTCTATATGCCAGCAGTTCTCGTAAAGGATGCTCAGCGGCACGGCCTTCGTGTAAAGCCAATTGATATTCAAACATCCGAATGGGCTTGCACCATTGAGCATGAGCCGGACGGGACACGGTCTGTCCGCCTCGGTCTAGGGTATGTAAAGGGTCTTCGCAGAGAGGCAGCAAATGCTATAACTGCCTCACGCCAGCAGCATGGAACCTTTCAATCAATAGATGAGCTCGTTATCCGTGTACCGTCACTAAATCAGAAGGAATTGACGATATTGGCTCGTATCGGTGCACTCAACGAGCTCTCAACGCATCGGCGCGATGCATTGTGGCAGGTGCAGCGCGCGGGGCGACCCGAAGGTCCATTACTACGTGGCAATAGCTTCCTATCTAATGCGCTAAACCACACGGCCTTGCCGAAAATGACAACCTCAGAACTGATGATCGCTGACTATGCGGGAACAGGGGTAACAATCGCTAGCCATCCTATGGCATCTCGCAGACAAGAGCTACGTCGCGAGATGGTGCTTTCTGCATCTGAGCTATACAATGTGCCGGATAATTCCTTTGTGAGAATTGCGGGCTGTGTGATCGCCAGGCAACGACCGGGAACCGCAATGGGGTTTATCTTTCTCTCTATGGAAGATGAGACTGGTATTTTGAACGTTATCGTAACGCCGGCGCTATATGAAGCTAACCGGACAATTGTTACACGCAGTAAGTTCATTCTCGCAGAGGGTCCCGTTCAGAACCAGGAAGGCGTCATTCACGTGAAAGCAGTGCGTTTAGTCGCGCTTTCCGAAGATATGCTTGAGATTCGTTCGCATGATTTTCATTAGATCAACTGTCTATTTCAACTCAATTACGTGTTCTCTTACGGCAATACTAAATCGGAGGACGTATTAATAATCAGCAAGTTCGGCGACACCTCTGGGTTGAAACCGGTAGCCTACCCACGGTTCGCTCTGGATATATTTTTGACCTTCACCCTTTTCTATTTTCTTTCGCAATCCAGCGATCAACACCCGTAAGTACTCTGGCTGATCGTCGCCTGCAGGCCCCCAAATGGCTCGAAGCAGGACCTTATGGGTCAAAACACGGCCGGGTGACCGGGCAAAAAGCAGCAAGAGATCAAACTCTTTTGGAGTAAGACGTATGATCTGGCCACGTACGAAGACGGTGTGAGCATCAGCATCGACGACAAAATCTCCCACCTCAAAGTGCGTCTGTGGCGGTTCCTCGATTTCACCACGGCGCAGTTGAGCGCGAATACGAGCAAGGAGCTCAGGCATACTGAACGGTTTTGTGAGGTAGTCATCTGCGCCTTCGTCAAGAGCTCTTACTTTCATCGCATCTGTGTCGCGCACGCTGAGAACGATAATTGGGGTTCGATCCAATTTGCGCACGGCCTCTGTAAGCTCGAGGCCATTCATCTCCGGCATTGCCAAATCCGTGATGATCAGGTCCGGTCTGTCGGCTTGAAATCTCTCTAGGCCCTCAATCCCATTTGCCGCAGTCAAGACCTCATATCCGCTGCTTTGCAAAGATGCACGTAGCATTCGAGTAATCTGACGTTCATCATCTACAACTAGAATCCGTTTCAATGTTTCTCCTGAGTGCTATGTGCAGGTCGATTAGGGAGATTCTGACATGCGGCGATTTCTCAATTCCCACCACGCCGTACAATTCTCCTCATGAACTCACGCCGCAGTATTGCGATCACCAGGTGGACACTGGCCCTGGTCGCTCTGGCCGGAATTGTACTCGTGTACCACCGCTGGATTCATGTCAACCCAACGACAGTCGCGCTTACACTGTTGCTTTTGATCCTGTTACTAGCGGCTGAATGGGGTCTTCGGTATGCGGTGGTAATTTCTGTTGTAGCAACGGCTTTGTATAACTTATTTTTCCTGCCGCCGATTGGCACGTTCACTATAACGGATCCACAGAACTGGCTGGCGCTGTTTGCTTTTCTAATCACGGCAATCATCGCAAGCCGACTGTCCGAACGTGCACGCAATGAAGCCAGCGACGCTCGGGCGCGTCAGCGTGAAGTAGAAGCTCTATTCCGCCTTAGCCGCGAGCTGCTCGAGACTGAAAGCGTCTCCAGCCTTGTGAGCTCAATTCCCGCCGCGGTCGCCAGCATCACTGGGGCTACATCCACGCTTTTCTATCTTCTCGATGGAGACAAACTGTATCAAGCAGGAACAAAGCCGGTCTCAGAGATCGAACTTCCTCACCTACGAAAGCTTGCGGCTTCACTAAGCGGTGTCACGGAAGATCGAGACGAGTTGCAGGTACCGATCCACACGGGCGTACGTCCCAAAGGCCTGCTCATTCTGCGCGGCGCAGTTCTTTCCCCCGTAACGGCAGACGCGATCGGAGGCTTAATATCGATTTCGATCGACCGGTCTCAGGCCGTGGAGAGCATCGCACGGAATGAAGCCGCACGGGAGAGCGAGCGCCTTCGCACTCTTATTCTCGACTCTATCACGCATGAACTGCGGACGCCGCTTACTTCCATCAAAGGCGCGGCGACCGCGTTGCTCGAAGGTCATATGAACCATGAACAGAGTCATGAGCTCCTGACGATCATTGACGAGGAGAGCGATCGGTTGAATCGCCTCGTTTCTGAGGCCGTAGAGATGGCGCAACTCGATGCACAGCAGGTCCAAATGCATTTCGAACCCGTGGAGCTGCGCGTCATTATTGATGCCGCCCGTGAAACTTATTCCTGGATCGAGGAGCAACATGAACTTCGGCTCTCTCTCCCAGAAGGTCTTCGCGTCAAAGCGGATGCCGGCATGATGGAGAAGGTTATTTCAAACCTGCTCGAAAATGCCGCGAAGTACTCAAAGCCTCACTCGCCCATCACGATCTCCGCCGAGGCGAATGACGGCAAAGTATCTCTGTCGATTGCGGATCAGGGTGCAGGCATTGATCCCGGCGAGCAGGGCCTCATTTTTGAGCGGTTTTACCGCGGCCGTTCACAGGCTCTTGGGACCTCGGGTACCGGGATGGGTCTTGCGATCAGCCGCGCAATTGTCGATGCTCACGGCGGGTCAATTAGTGTCACCAGTCAGCCCGGCCGCGGATCTGTATTCACGATAATATTGCCAAAGCCCGATCTGGGTGATCGTGCGGAACTCCAGGCAATCTCTCAAGAATGACTTGCACGCTGAAGCGCTCGCGCTCGTTGAAAACGGCAATTAGCCCAACTCCATATCTTTTACGCGGCCCGTGGAATAGTGCATAATGGGCGCCATGCGAAGGCAACGTAAGCGAAACGCGGGGGCTAGCAGGCTCGGCTCGAGCCTGCATGCAGCACAGGAGCTTGCGTAGAAACCATCCGATAAGAACCGATCTCTGGAGCCGGCGCTTCACTCAGCCACGCTGTTATGCTTGCCGGACACTCTGGCCGCGATGACTTGCTGACCTCGACGCCCAGCTAGCTGCCCGATATAGATTTACCCTCATCGATTTCAATCGATTGACACCTTTGGCGTGGCGCAACTATACTCCCCGCCGAAAACCACACTCAGTTGGAGCGTTCCTGAATGCTGCACCGACAGCGGTTAACGCGCAGATCCCTGGTGAAGTGCCTCGCGGCCGGAACAGCGGCAAGAGCATTCGCTCGATCGCCAATATCCTCGGCTCTTGGGCAGAACGAAGGAGTTCACTCGAACGTGCATTTTGGCGTACAGCTCAACGCATTTCCTATCGATCCGAAAAACTTTCAGACCTTTCTCAACGCGCTCGGGGAGGTAAAGCGGATCGGCTATGAAGGGTTCGAGAGCGGCTTTCGATTTGTGAATGGACAGTTCAACGATCCCGGGCCGGCACGGAAAAGGATTGAAGAGTTCGGATTGACCTTCATTGGAATCCACATTTTCTTGAGCACGCCTATGTACGACAGCGCGACCGGTATCGCACCCGTGTCCCTGTATGAGGAAGTCGCCCGCGGCGGTGCGGCGCTGGGCGCCCGCTACCTTATCTTGAGCGGGGCGCCTGCTTCAGACGGCGACATGCTGAAGCGCAAAATCGACGGGCTGAACAAGGCGGGAGCCTTTGCGAAATCGGTCGGCCTCAAGGCCGCCGCATATCACAACCACTGGCCCGAGTTCGAATCCAAGATCGGCGAGATCGAAGCGCTGTACACGCGTACCGACCCAACGCTGGTCTCCTTTGTGCTGGACGCGGGCCATGCGTATCGAGGCGGGGCCAATGTGCCGCAGTTCATCCGTACCCATCAGCATCGGATTGTGGCCTTCCATCTACGCGATTACAAGGACGGCCACTTGGTGATACTCGGCACCGGCACGTTTCCGCTGAAGGAGGTTGCGACAACCATCAAGGAGATTGGGTGGAAAGGCTGGGTTGAGAACGAAGAAGAGCGGGAAGACCTTTCGCATAACGGTGCTAAGGTAATCGAGCCCGCATACCGGGCAATGAAAGAGGCATTTGCGTGATGAACCGTCGTGAATTTGTGGCCGGAGCAGCGGCGCTTGGAACGCTTTCGAGCGCCGGAATGACTGCGCGATCGTATGCCGCTATCCCGGGCGCCAACGATCGAGTTGGCTTGGGCGTGATCGGGTTGGGACGGCGCGGCCTGATCGTGAGCAACGGATTCGTGCAGGACCCGCGCGTGCGCATCATCGCCCTATGCGATATCTACGGAGAGCAGACACGCAATTACCAATCGAAGATGCAGGCACATCTTTCTCAGCCGGCTCTGTCGATTCGGCATCACGACCTGCTGGCGCGAAAAGATGTCGACGCGGTTTATATCGCGACGCCGGACCACCTGCACGTAATGATCGCGAGCGATGCACTTTCGGCGGGCAAGCATGTGTATCTGGAGAAGCCCACCGTTCACCACTGGAACGATCGTGTGCATCTCCAGCAGGCGCTAGAGCGCAGCGGAAAGCTTCTGCAATGCGGTACGCAGCAGCGTAGCGGAGCGCATTATGCGCAGGCGAAACTGGAGTTCTTTGACTCCGGCAAACTGGGCAAGGTGGTCCTCGCGCGCGCCGTGTGGCACAACTTTCCATGGCAGCGGCGTCAGCTTCCGGACACGCCGAAGCCCGCGGACCTCGACTGGGATCTCTTCCTTGGACCCGCGCCCAAGGTGCCGTATGAGTATCCGCGCTATACTTCCTGGCGTTCCTTCCCCGACTACGGCGCTGGCGTGCTCGCCGACATTCTGACGCACTGGGTGGACGTCGCGCAGTGGATGCTGAACGATGCGCATCCGGTCTCGGCAGCAGCGCTGGGTGGACTCTACGATCTGCATGGCTATTTCCAGAACCCTGATACTGTCAGCGCGATCGTGCAGTACAAGAACTGGAATCTGAACTTCGAGTCCAGTGTGCTCCCTCTCCGCGATGAGCACCCGTCGGTCTTCTTCGAAGGGACGGATGGAACGCTGAACATCACACGTGCCGGTTACACCTACACTCCCAACAAAGGTGAACCGGTGATCTTCAAATCGACGCAGGATCTCGAGGTGGCACACACCAGGAACTTCCTGGACGCGATCACCACCGGAACGCCCGTCAGCGCGCCGCTCAGCGCGGGTTTGGACGCGACGCTCCCGGTACAAATGTGTCTCAAGTCATATTGGTCGCACAAGACTGCAACTCCTGAAGACCTTTCGTAACTCTACGGCCCCGGAAATCACAGTAGAAGACGATCCAGAACCGAAGCCGCAGTTGCTCGATTGACCTTGAAAGGATGCCGCTCCGCCATGACGCTTGGAAAAAAGAATCGCAAACTCACGTACCTGGTTCTCGCGTTTTTACTGATGTTCTTCGCCGCGATCGGCACAAAGGCGCAGTCCACCGGCACCATCACCGGCACGGTCAGCGATCCCACGAATGCTGCCATTCCCGATGCTACGGTCACCGTGAACAACGTGGGCACGGGCCAGAGCCGCTCAGTGCAGACGAATGCGAGCGGAGTCTTTCTCTTTCCTGATCTCCCCATCGGTTCGTACACGATGCAGATCTCGAAAAATGGCTTTGAGACCCAGAAGCGTACCGCGACCGAACTGCTGACTGCCCAAACCATCGGCATTGATGTCTCGCTGAAGGTCGGAACGCAAGTGGAGACGGTCGAGGTCGGCACTGTGACCCAACAAGTGCAGACCTCTACATCTGAGGTCGCCAGTACTGTCGACCAGCAGCAGATGGTAGACCTGCCGCTGAACCAGCGCAATCCACTTCAACTCACGTCGCTTACACCAGGCGCCGTGCTGACGAGCGTAGGAACCGAAAGTACTCAGCAGGATCAAACCGGGCTGGTCGTGAACGGTCTGCGCGCGACAGAGAACAACTTCCAGCTCGACGGCGTGACCTATGAAAACCGCTTCCTCGATTCGGTCCCGATACTGCCGAATCCGGATGCACTGCACGAGTTCACGATCGAAGCAGCGAACTTTGGCGCGCAGTACGCCGGCGCCGGCGGGCTGGTCCAGCTATCCAGCAAGTCCGGCACCAACTCGCTGCACGGCAACGCCTTCGAGTTTATCCGCAACACGGTTCTGAATGCGCGCAATTGGTTCAACCCCGTAGGTACCCTCAAACCCCCCTTCAAGCTGAATCAATTCGGCGGGACCGTCGGCGGCCCGATCGTCATACCAAGGCTCTACAACGGCCGGGATAAAACCTTCTTCTTCTTTTCCGCCGAAGACCTGCAGCGCCGTTCCTCGCCCACCACGGCGAATATCTGGGTGCCGACTGCGGCAGAGATGTCGGGTGACTTTTCTGCCTTTTACCCTGTCTCGGATGGCAAAGGCGGTGTGACATGCCCGGCGGCGAATTCAAAACTGGCGCTCGGCACGACGGTGTGCAAGCAGATCAAGAACCCAGTCACAGGTGCTGCCTATGCCAACAACATCATCACGGCCCCGGTGAACCCCTTGTCTTTCGCTGTGGCCAAGCAGTTCACGCTCGGGCTGAGCGGCGTCGACCCGGTGAGCGGTGGATATACCACGCTTGAAAATCAGAACATTGACAGCACGCAGTACCTGATCAACATCGATCATCAGGTGACGCAGAGGAATCATTTCAGTGGCCGTTATTTCTATAACCAGGACAACTTCCAGCGTCCGTTCGCAGCGCCCTTAGGTTTCTTTGCGCTCAATGAATACCGGAACCAGAATTTGGCGCTCGCCGACACTCAGACCTTCAGCAATACGCTGACGGCGATGTTTCACATCAGTGCCGGTCGTTATGCACGCACCCAGATTCCGGTAGCGCCGGGTTTGAAATCCCTGCAAGACCTCGGGTCGAAGGTGGCGTTGGGAACTAACGTGCCGATATTTCCTGGCATTCGTGACAATATCGCGGGTGGCTTCGTAAACATCTTCTCGGGCGGCGCGCTGAAACAGGACCCCACATCGTGGGAGTACCGCGCGGAGGCCGTGAAAGTGCTTGGACCGCATCAGCTCAGCTTCGGCTTCACTTTCGAGCGCGATGCGGTCAACGCAAACGACTACTCTTACACGCCCGGCGACAATACGTTCGACGGCAGCCGCAGCGGCATCGGCATGTCCGACTTCTACTTCGGCCTCGATTCGCAGTTCTTCCAGGACAACGGACGCAAGTTCTACCTGCGCGAAAGCCGCCCCGCTCTCTACCTGCAGGACGACTACAAGGTCTCTCGTGAGCTGACCGTGAATCTCGGCGTACGCTGGGACCCGTGGCTGCCACCCATCGATAAAAACCAGACGCTGGTCGGTTTCCAGCCGGGCTTTAAGTCGACTGTTGCGCCCAACGCGCCCGTGGGGATGCAATTCGTCGGGGATCCGGGCGTCTCGGCGTCCATCTATCGGCAGAACTGGAAAGACGTCGCACCGCGCGTTGGCTTCGCGTACAACGTCGGAGGTAAGGGTTCGACCGTCATCCGCGGAGCCTACGGCCTCTTCTACGGTTTCCCGGAAGGCCTTCTGTACCAGCGCACGGATGCCATGCAGCCGATTGACCTGTATCTGAACATCTCAGCGCCCGGCGGCAACAACCCGGGCGGCACCTGGGACAACACATACGCCAACTATCCAAACGGCGACCCCTTCCCCCGCGCGCACGTCTCGTCCAGTCAGTTCTCCACCTATCAGTTCCTGCTACCGGTGTCGGGCGGCGTGCTCAACCCGAACTCTCACGTCGAGTACACGCAGGCCTACAACCTAACGATTGACCAGCAGCTTCCGTGGGGCTTCTCCGGAACGATTGCGTATGTGGGCAATCATGCGGAGCACATCATGAGCTCGCGGCAATTCAACCCGGCCGTGTGCGCCGCCGGTGCGCCGTGTTCAAACCTGAACAACTCTACCTGCTCCACCTGCACAACGGGCAACGAGAACTCGCGCCGCCTGTTCCCAGGACTTGGCGCTGTAGAACTCGCCGACGCTTACGAGTTCGCCAAGTTCAACTCGCTGCAGATGACGCTCACGCGGCGCGTGTCCAAAGGCTTCGAGGTGATGGCAAATTTTGTCTACTCGAAAGACATGGACAATGCTTCCAGCGGAACCGAAGGGAGTGCCGGCCCAAACAATCCGTTCGACCTGCGTGCCGCCTACGGTCCTGCTGATTTTGATCAGAGGATCCGCGCCAACGTTTCAGTCAATTACGTCGAGCGGACGATTCACGCAGAGAACGGCCTCATAAAGGAACTCATGAACGGCTACGAGGTGAACGCAATCTATCAAGGCCAGAGCGGCCTGCCATTTACGGTCACCAGCGGAACCGACCGCTCGCTTTCGGGCGTTGGCAATGACTACGCGGACGTTGTTCCGGGCGTCAGCCCGGCGCGCCCCAGCGGAGTTGACTTCCACAAGGAATGGTTCAATACGGCGGCATTTGTCCCAGCTGCACTCGGCACCTTCGGCAACGTGCACCGCAATAACCTCTACGGTCCGGGCTATGAGGAGCTGGATATGTCCGTGTTCAAGAACTTTTTCGCGGAAGCCCGCGTGCACGGACAGTTCCGCGCCGAGTGCTTCAATCTCTTCAACCATCCAAACTTTGCTGACCCAACGGCCGCAAGAAATTCCGGCAACTACGGCAAGATCACCTCCACTGTCAGCACCTCAGGCACCGGAACTCAGGGCCTCCCACGCGTCTTCCAGTTCGGCGCGAAGATTATCTTCTAGCCACCGCGTTAAGTCTTCAACCGAGGCGGCGCTCTGCCAGGGCGCCGTCTCTCACACCGGGAACGTCCATGGAGAGATACGGGTGAGCATGCGAAAATTCAGCCGCCGAACATTCCTCGGCACAGCGGCCGCAGCAACTCTAACGTGGAGGTCGATCGCGGAGCGACCGAAGCCGCGTGTCGGCTGTCAGGCGAATGGGTTTGTAACGCGCACCGGCGACTTCGAAGCGCTGCTGCCGGTCTTGAAGACCATCGCCTCACTCGGATACGCCGGCTTTGAGTGCAACAACCATCTTGTGCAAAGCGAATTTGCCAACCCCGAGGAGGCGCGCAAGAAGATCCGGGCGACGGGCCTTGAGTTTATCGGGATGCACATGTCGACGAATGAAGCTGATGGCAAACTTGAACCGATCTGCGCGGGAGGTGCAGCGCTCGGCTGTCATAACATCGTCATGAGCTCCGCGGGGCTTTCTCCCACAGGTGAATTCACGCCGGACGCACTGAAACAGAAGGCCGAAAAATTAGAGCGCTACGGCAAGATATGCAAGGCGCATGGCATGACGCTCGCCTATCACAACCACATGCCAGAGTTCGCCAACCACAATGCCGAGATGCAAGGACTCGCGAACCACACGAATCCCGAATTAGTCAGCTTCCTCATGGATGCAGGACACGGCTATCAAGGTGGGGGCGATCCTGCAGAGTTCCTTCGCCGAAATCCTCGCCGATTGGTCGGCTGCCATTTGAAAACATTCAGGAACAAAACAGAACAAGTGCCTCTCGGCCAAGGTGACTTCGGGTTTGAGGATCTTGCCGCGGCGATCCGGAGTACGGGATGGGCCGGTTGGCTGATCGATGAAGAGGGCGGTGGCAAGACAGCGGACAGCGCGGCCGTCGGGCCTGACCGAGCTTACATCCGCAGGACATTTGGGGTGTGAGCGTGAATCGCCGCGAATTCCTCGCCACATCACTGGCGGCCACGGCAGTGGGCGCACAACCATTTCACCCTGCGCCGCCGCGGTTCGCGCATCGCCAGGCGCAGATGCCGCTTCCGCCCGGCCAGAATGTGTTCGAGTTTGCCACGAAGATTCCAGGACTCTCCGGAGTGCAACTGCAGATGATCTGGCACGGTCAGGACATCTCCCAGGGTGACCGCGCACGCGAGCTGAAACAGCAGGCGCGAGACAACGGAATGCTGACGCCATCGATTGCCGGCATCTGGCAGCACGGCGAAAACATCTTCGCGGGCGAGGTCGCCGAGCGTGCGCTTAACAATGCGATCCGCACGGCTGCCATACTCGAAGCCGGTGTCATCCTCGTCGTCATGTTCAAAGAAAACTGCCCCGATATGGATGACCCAACATCGTACGGTCCAGTCGTAGAGTTATTCCGCAGAATGGCCCCGCGTGCAGCAGATGCCAAGACAAAGCTTTGTGTGGAGACTTCCCTGCTTCCGGAGCAGGATCGCAAGCTGATCGAACTGGTAAACCATCCCGCGGTAGGCGTTTACTTCGATGCAACAAACGCGGAAACCTATCACCCCGGTTCGTCGCTGCCGGGCATTCTGACTCTTCGCAACCATATCGGCGAGGTTCACCTGAAAAATGGAGACCGGCTGTTAAACCAGCAACCCTCGAAAGTGAACTGGACTGAGGCGATTCGCGAGTTTCGTGAGATCCATTACAACCATTGGTATTGCTTCGAGACCGAGCATGCCTCGCCGGAGCGATGTATTGCAGACACGATTGCGAACATGGCCTTCGTACGGCAAGAGCTTTCGTCGCACGCCTGAGAGATGTTAGGAGGAAAGAACCATGCGCACATTTGCATGCGCACTATTACTACTGCTGATGTTTCCCGCTGGATGGGCACAAACGCCGCACCGAGCACCAGAGGTCCAACCACCCGTGACGTCCATTCTGGCCGCCACGCCGCCGATGGGTTGGAGCACCTGGAATCGCTATGCCCACAACATTTCAGACAAGCTGATCCGCGAACAGGCCGATGCAATGGTCGCGAGCGGCATGCGCGACGCCGGTTACGTTTACGTGCACATCGACGGCGGCTGGGAGGGCCAGCGTGATGCGAATGGCATCCTCCATCCGCTGCCGACCTTCCCTGATATGAAGGCGCTCGGCGATTACATCCACTCCAAAGGACTGAAGTTCGGTCTGTACAGCGGGCCCGGGCCGGTCACATGCGCCGGCGCGGAGGCAAGTTACGGACACGAGGAGCAGGACGCCAAAACGTTTGCGACCTGGGGTGTGGACTACCTGAAATACGACCTGTGCAGTTACCGCATGATCATGCAGATTGAGTCCGGTGGCGATGTAACCAAGGCAGAGTCGATGATGCGGGCGGCCTACGAGAAGATGCACCAGGCGATCCTCAAGACCGGAAGGCCGATGGTCTTCAGCATGTGCCAGTACGGGCTCGGTGAGGTGTGGGAGTGGGGCCCACAGGTGGGCGGCAATATGTGGCGTACCAGCAACGATATCAATGACACCTACGAGCGCATCATGTCTATCGCGGACCGCCAAGCCGGACTTTCGCGATTTGCAGGCCCCGGCCACTGGAACGACCCCGACTTTCTCGAGGTCGGAAACAGCGGTATGACCTTTGACGAGCAGAAGTCGCACTTCAGCTTATGGGCACTTATGGCTGCCCCGCTGATGGCGGGCAACGATCTCACCAACATGTCAGAGCAAACCAAAAGCATTCTGCTGAATCGCGACGTCATCGCGGTTGATCAGGATCCTCTCGGCAAGGCAGGCGATCGCGTATGGCAGCAAGGCCCACTTGAGGTGTGGGCACGTCCGCTGAGTGGGGGGGCCGTAGCCGTAGGCCTCTTCAATCAGCTCACGTCTGCAACCCACATCACCCTGAACCTTGCGGATGCCGGAATTCATGGCGACGCGGAAGCAGAGGACCTGTGGACGCATAGCAAGGTCAGCGTCCAGCATGGAAGCTACACCGCCGTGGTGCCCGGTCATGGCGCTGTGATGCTGCGGCTCCAACCAAAAACCCCACGCTAGCGTGGGGTCTTGTGGGGTTCATGACCTCGAAATGGTTGCGGGGGCAGGATTTGAACCTGCGACCTTTGGGTTATGAGCCCAACGAGCTACCGGGCTGCTCCACCCCGCATTCCTATGATGCCACTCACTGCACCCCGGGTCAAACCGCCCGCCACGGGCGTGAAAACCGCTACCGGCCGGTGTACCCACGTTATTACCGGAATGCAAAGTCCGAGCGGAACTTTTCCGTCCAAGTAGCGTCTGATTTGATGGACGGCGCCTGCGCGAACTGTCTGCGAAACTCTCGTCCGATACCTCGGCGCCCCAGGAGCACACAGACTATGAGCCCCAAAGGCTTTTCCCGTATCGGCCACCCTATTTTCCTTGGCAGCTTAATCTTGGGCACCGCGGCCTTCGCCCAGAACCCGCCAGCCCAGGGCAACATGACAGACGCCCAGATCGAGGCCAACGTCCTCCGCGCCTTGGCCAGCGCCCCCGAGCTTTCGACGCAAAACATCCAGTCCTCCACCGTCTACGGCACCGTCACCCTCACCGGCAACGTGAACGACGAGGCCATGCGCACCAAGGCCGAAAATCTGGTCGCGCGCGCCGTCGGTGTCAAGAAGGTCGTTGACGAGCTGTCCCTCGGCGACTCCGCCTCAGCCTCCGATCAAGCCTCGGCAGCCGATCAACCCAACCCGGCCGATCAATCGGCTCAGTCCGAGCAGGCATCTCAGCAGCCTCCCTCCACCGGTCAGTTGCAGTCAGATGGCACGTACGCTCCGGCGCCGCCGGCCTCCGAGCAAGCCGACAACAGCGCTCCGCCGCCGCCCAACCAGCCACAGCCTGACTACAACCAGCAGCCGCAACCGCCGAACGGCGTCCAGCAGTCGCCGGACGGCAGCCAGTATCCCGGCGGCTATGGCCCTCCGCAGAACCAGCCGCAGGATCCGAACAGTGCACCTCAGGCCAATCAACAATACCCCGGCGGCTATGGTCCTCCGCAGGGTCAACCTCAGCAGCAGCCGTACGGTGCACCCAACAGCCCACAGTATCCCGGCGGCTATGGCCCTCCGCAGGACCAGAGTCAGCCGCACCAATATCCCGGACAACCGCAGCAATATCCTGGTCAAGCGCAGCAGTATCCTGGACAAGCGCAGCAATATCCCGGACAACCTCAGCCCTATGGGCAACAGCAGCAGCCTTACCAGGGGCAGCCGCAGCCGTATAGTCCTCCGCCCCGCCGCCCGCTATATAACAACGGTCCGGATCAGGCTTACGCCCCTCCCGGAGGACAGCAGGCTGGCATTCAGGTCACCGTTCCCGAAGGAGCGATGCTGCGTATCCGCATCAATCGCGGCCTGGACTCCAACCACATCAAGCCCGGCACACCCTTTGACGGCACGGTCATCAATGACGTAGCCGCCGATGGCGCAATCGCGATTCCCCGCGGAGCCTCTGTCCAAGGCACCGTCGTTGACGCCTCGAAAGCCGGCACACTCAGCGGCCGTGGCGAGCTCAGCCTCGCCATCAACAGCGTCACCCTTGCAGGCGTCAACTATCCGCTTGAGACCCAACTCTGGGAGCAGCACGGCCGTGACAAATCCACGACGACCGCCAACAGCGCCATTGGCCTCGGCGCTCTCGGCGCCATCATCGGCGGCATCGCCGGAGGTGGCGCGGGAGCAGCCGTCGGCGCCGTCGCCGGCGCAGGCGTCGGCGTGGCCGGATCCGCCTCATCGCCCAGCGGACGTGTCATCGTTCCACCCGAGGCTGTCATCACCTTCCAGCTCGCACAGCCCGCCGTCGTGAAGACCGTCTCCGAGCAGGAGATGGCTCGCCTTGCCTACGCTGCCGGCCCCAACCCCCAGCGGCAGCCGCCGATGCGTCGCTACTACAGCCCGTATTACGGCTATTACTACGCACCTTATTACGGCCGCTGATCACTGAAAGCTGACAACACAAGGGCTGCGGATTCCGCAGCCCTCTCTCGTTTCGAATCAGCCCTCGCCCATTGACACGCTCTCCACCTGAATCTCGCCCGCCCTGCTGATTTATACTCAGGACGAAGCCCCTGCAAGCAGGCGTGACACGTCTCGGCAGCGAGACCCCATTATCCTGCGCAAAAATCCCCGGGCACACGAGACCACTCCACGTCTCGTTTTGAAGTGAAGGTCGTCAACCAGGCATGATCCGCATCTTTCAGCAGGACAACAAAGCCACCAAGATCCTCTTTGGCGTCATCATCGCCGCCGCCAGCGTCGCCATGGTCATCACCCTGGTGCCCGGCATCTTCAGTGGTGACGACACATCGAACAACACCTCCCTGTTCGCGACCGTCCACGCTCCCGGGCTCTGGGGCCGTCTCTTCGGTGGCAGCGATGCCATCACTATGCAGGAGGTCACGCAGCAAACCGAACGGCAGATGCAGCAACAGCACTACCCTGACTTCGCGCGCCCCATCCTCATGAACCGGGTCGGCCAGCAGCAGGTTGAGCGCGCTGTTCTCGTTCGCGAAGCCGACCGCCTCGGCCTGCAGGTCTCCGACGAGGACCTCCGCCGCGAGCTCCAGACCGGTCCGCTCTCGCAATACCTCTTCCCCGGCGGCAAATTCATCGGCGATCAGCAGTACATGAACTTCGTCGAACAGTTCTTCGGCGTCGGCATCGCGCAGTTTGAGAAGGAAGTCAAAGAGGATCTCGAACTGTCACGCCTGCAATCGCTCGTCACCGGCAGCGTCACCGTCTCGGACAGCGCCGTCCGCACCGCCTATCTCCAGCAGGGCGAAAAGGTAAAGTTCAACTACGCGGTCATCTCCGCAGAGGACATCAAGAAGACGATCAATCCTTCTGACGCAGAACTGCAAGCTTTCTTCAATCAGAACTCCGCTCGTTACGCCAACGCGGTCCCCGAAACCCGCAAAATCACCTTCATCGCCTTCGACGACGCCAGCCTTCCCGGCGGCAAGCCACAGGTCAGTGAGGCCGAGATCCAGGCCTACTACAACGCCCATCAGGATCAGTTCAACGTCCCCGCCGAGATAAAGACCCGGCACATCCTCATCTCCGCACCCAAGGGCGCCGACGCGAAGACCGATGCCGCAGCCAAGGCCAAGGCCCAGGACATCCTCAACCAGCTCCACTCCGGTGCTAGCTTCGCTGAGCTCGCCAAAAAGTACTCCGAGGATCCCGGCTCCAAGGATCAGGGCGGCGAACTTCCTCTGATGCCGACCAGCGGTCTCGATCCCGCATACGCGCAGGCCGCGATGGCTCTCAATCCCGGCCAGACCTCCGGCCTCGTTCGCTCCCAGTTCGGTTATCACATCATCCAGACGGAGCAGAAGCAGCCTGCACACACCAAGTCACTCGCCGAAGTGCACGACTCCATCGTCGCCGCGCTCGAGAGCCAGAAGGCTGCTTCCGCCGCACAGAACTACGCCAGCCAGCTCGTCACGGAAGCCCGCAAGAACGGTCTCGAGAAGACGGCGCAGGCACACAACCTCCACGTCGTCACCACCGACTACATCGCACACGACGCTACAATCCCCAGCTTGCCCGACTCCACCGCGCTCCTGACCGCAGCCTTCAGCGCGACAAAGAATGCTCCGCCGCAAAGCGCATCCACCGGCGAAGGCTACGCAGTCTTCCAGGTGCTTGACATCAAGCCCGCGCACGCTCCCGACTTCGCCTCCTGGAAGCCGCACGTGCTCGACGACTATCGCGAGCAGAAGACGCCCGAGCTCCTGAACGCGCAGCTCATCAAGCTCGCCGACCGCGCCAAGGTCCTCAACGATCTCTCCAAGGCCGCCGCCGAGATGAAGCTCCCCGTCAAGACCAGCGACCTCGTCGGCCGCGACGCGCAGGTTCCTGACATCGGCGCTATGAGCGGTGCCGCTTCCGTGCTCTTTTCTCTTCCCAAGGGCGGCATCTCGGGCCCGATCAACGAAGGACCCAACGGCTCTGTTGCTCAGGTCATTGACAAGCAGGAGCCCACTCCTGAGGACATCGCCAAGAACCTTCCTGCAATGCGCGAAAAGCTGCTCGACCAGCAGCGCCAGGAGGCGTTTGGCCTCTTCGCCACCTCGCTGATGCAGCGCTATCAACAGGGCGGCGCGATCATCTACAGCCGCAAGCAACCCGGTGGGCTCCCCTAAACTCCGCTGATTGCGCAATGGATGCCGGCTGGCGGCATCCCGCTTGCGCCCGCAGCACGTCCTACGCTTCAGGCCACAAACGGGTGAAGGAACGCGATGACGTCTGAGCGGGTTTCGGGAGTTTTACTGCACATAACCTCGCTCCCCTCCTATGGCGGCATCGGCGACTTCGGTCCGGCCGCCTTCGCTTTTGTAGACTTCCTCGCCGCAGCCAAGCAGCGACTCTGGCAAGTCCTCCCGCTCAATCCGACCGGCTACGGCAGCTCGCCCTACTCTGCACTCTCTGCCTTCGCCGGCAATCCACTCCTCATCTCTCTCGAGCGCCTCGTCGATGCCGGTTGGCTTTCCGCTGATCGCATCGAAGGTCTTCCCGGCCACAACGGCCCATGCGTCTTCGATCGCGCCTTCGAAGCCAAGCGCCCACTCGTCGAAGAGGCCGCCGCCAACTTCCTCGACCGCGCCGGCGGTGAGGACCGCGCCCGCTTCCAGCGTTTCGCCCAGGACAACATCTCCTGGCTCACCGACTGGGCCATGTTCGCCGTCCTTCGCCACCGCTTCAACTACTCCGGCTGGATCTCCTGGCCGGCCGAGTACGCTCTCCGTCAGCCCGACGCGATGACCGCGCTCCTCAACGATTCCGGCCGCGAAATCGCCATCGAGCAGGTTATCCAATTCTTCTTCGCCGAACAGTGGAACGCGCTCCGCTCCTACTGCGCCGAGCGCAAAATCAAAATCCTCGGCGACATCGCCATCTTCGTCAGCTACGACTCCGCCGATGTCTGGACACATCCTGAAATCTTCGAGCTCGACGATCAGCGCAAACCCATCCGCGTCTCCGGCGTCCCACCTGATTACTTCTCGGCCACCGGACAGCGCTGGGGAAATCCACTTTACAAGTGGTCGCTCCTTCAGGACAGCGGCTTCGATTGGTGGGTCGCGCGCGTTCGCCGCTCCCTCGCCCTGTACGATCTCATCCGCCTCGATCACTTCCGCGGCTTCGAAGCCTTCTGGTCCATCGCCGCCGACGAAGAGACCGCGATGAACGGCCACTGGGTCAAAGCGCCTGGTCACGCCTTCTTCAATCGCCTCAAGGAAATCTTCGGCGATCTCCCCTTCGTCGCTGAAGACCTCGGCCTCATCACCCCCGAGGTCGACGAGCTGCGCGAATACTTCGGCATGCCCGGCATGCGCATCCTGCAGTTCGGCTTCGCCGAACGCGGCGGCCACACCTATCTGCCCCACCGCTACGTCGCCAACACCGTCGTCTACACCGGCACCCACGACAACAACACCACGCTCGGCTGGTGGCGCGAAGACACCATTCCCGATGAGCGCAACAACGTCGAGATCTACCTCGGCCCCGTCGACGCGCACAACGATCGCGAGATCGTCTGGCAAATGATCCGCGCCGCCGCCGACTCCGTCGCCAACATCGCTATCTATCCGCTGCAGGATGTCCTCGAGCTCGGCAGCGACGCCCGCATGAACCGCCCCGCTGCCGCCGACGGCAACTGGTCCTGGCGCTTCGGCCTCGACGACCTCAAGCCCGAGTTCTCCACCCGCCTCTGCGCCATTACCGAAATGTCCGACCGCGACGGCTACCAGAAACCTATCGAAGGCGAATCTGCCGGCAGCCCCACCGACGCCGCCTCACTCCGCATCCAGGAAGGCTCCACACGCTAACTGCTCTGCAAGATTGACTTCCCTGCTGCGTGCCGGGAAACTGGTGTCTCGATCATGAAGCGCGCGTCCGTTCTTCTGTTATCTCTGCTGTTCGTTCCTGCGCTTCACGCAGGCTCCTCGCAGGACATTCTCCAGAGACAGCTCGGATCCACTGAGTACGCCGCACTCCAGGCGCGACTCACGCACTTGAACAACGACATCGCCACGCGCGGCCTGCACGATTTCCCCGGCGCTCACGGCCGCCTGCTCACCGGCTACGCCTATGGCGAGTTCTACGACTGGGATCTCTACTTCGAAAACATCTATCTCTCTTATTACGGTGTCAGCACCTACGACTTCACCAACTTCCAGGTGTTTCTTGATCGCCAGCAGCCGGACGGATTCATCTCCCGCACGCTCGCGGTCAAGTGGTCAAAGCCGCACCAGATGTTCAAGCCGTTCCTCGCGCAGCTCGCCGCCCTCGGCTCACGCCAGCGCGGCAGCTTTGAGTGGCTCCGCGCGCAGGACTACGCTAAGCTCAAACTCTTCGTCCAGCGCTGGATGGCCTATGACAAGGATCACAACGGTCTTCCCGTCTGGAACAGCGCCGATGCCACTGGCATGGATAACCAGACCAGCCGCGCCGGCAATCTTGACACCTACGACGATGAGGGCGTCGATCTCGCCTGCTATCTCGTCCGCGAGATGCGCGCCCTCGCTGTCATCGCCAACGCCCTCGGCAAAAGCGAAGACGCGGCCAGCTACACCGCGCAAGCCGATCACCTCGCCAAACGCATCAATGAAGTCTTCTGGGACGACAAGGACGGCTTTTACTACGACCGCAATGAAAAAACTGGCCAGCTGATTCGGATTAAATCGGTCTCGGGCTTTCTTCCGCTATGGGCCGGCGTCGCTCCCCCCGACCGCGCGCGCCGCCTCGTACGCGACCACCTGATGAACCCGCACGAGTTCTGGCTCACCTATCCTGTCGCCACCTACGCCGCCACCGAGCCCGATTTCTACGAAGGCCGCCGTCACACCGAGTGCAACTGGCGCGGCCCTGCCTGGATTCCCACCAATTACATGATCTTCCATGGCCTCATCGACTATGGCTACAAAAAGGAAGCGCGTGAATTGGCCACCCGCACACTCTACATGGTGCTCGACCACAACCCCGTCACACGCGAGTTCTACGACTCGACCACCGGCCTCGGCTACGGCATGAATCCCTTCTGGGGCTGGTCCTCGCTCGGCTACGTGATGCTGCTCGACGACAACCATCACTACAACCCCATGGACCTCCACAAACCCATCGTTCCGCTCATCTCACAGGCCATGAACATCCAGTTCCCGGCCACAGCGATACACTAGAGTTACGATTCGTTAAGTTGCAAGGAGATCCAGCAGTGCCTCTTTCCGGTGAAGCCATCCGCACCATGAACTACGTTGACGACATCTCCGTCACCCTCCGCCGCATTCTCTCCGTGCTGCCCGTACTCTCCGACGAAGAGAAGGCCCGCGTCGCCGACCACATCCGCCACTCCGAACCCAGCTACGAGTCCGTCCTCGCTGCACTCACCACCAAGTAGCTCCTCTCCCATGCACACCTCCTGCCCTCTGCGCCGCATTGCGGTCATCGGTGCAGGTGCAGCAGGCCGCGACCTCGCTCTCCGCTGTGTTCGCGCCGGCTTCGTCGTCGTCCTCGAAGACGTCATGCCCTCGCGCCTCCGCAGCGCCCACCACGCAATCGCGTCCGAAACCCCCGCCGGCGCGCTTCACCTCGCCTCCACCGTGGAAGACGCCGTCCGCGACGCCGACCTCGCCATCGACTTCGTTCCCGACGAGCTCGAGTCCAAGCTCGAAATCTTTTCGATGCTCGACCGCATGGCGCCTCCGCGCACCATCCTCTGCACGCCCACCTCCGCGCTCAGCATCGCCGACCTCGCCTCCTGCACCTACCGCCCTCAACTCTGCTTCGGGCTTCGCTTCCCAACCCCAAAATCCGCAGACCTCATCCACACCTCCCGCTCCTCGCCCGACGCTCTCTCCGCCGTCACAACCTGGCTCGCCGCAATCGGATTCACCATCGCGCCTTTGCGCGACACAGGGGAACCCTCACTGTCTCGAAATTGAACCCCGCACAATCCTGCTCACAGCGCCCGGGCGAAGATTCGCGTCCTATCAGGCCAGGTGATACTTCTCAAGGCAATCATCGCTGTGATCCACGCGATCCTGCAGACTGCGGCATCCGTTCTGCTCGCAGGCGCCTCCCTCTTGATCGTCGTCTGCATCGCCATCGCCGTCGTCGCGGCGCTGATCGTCACACTCGCCGGTGGCCTCGGCTTCGGCGGCGTTCACTGGCTGCGCCGCCGATCCCGCGACCGCCGCGGCCCCGATTCCCGCGATGATCCACCCTCCTCGTAGACTCCGCCGCTCTGTATAGTGAGGCCATGCACCGTCGGGTCCTCGCAGGAGTCCTCTGCCTCTTCCCCTGCAGCCTCGCCGCGGCCCCACAGACTCCCGCCCCACCCGCATCTTCCACGAGCACGATCGACACGACATCCGCCGACGCCCCCACTCCCCTGCCCGACATCGAAACACTCCTCGCCCGCGTTCGCGCCCGCTACGACGCCCTCGAGAGCCTCCGCAAAACCTACGTCTGCACCATGACCCAGGTCGCCGACGAGTTCTCCTCCAACGGCAGCAAGAAAACCCACACCGACGTGTACCAGGCCTTCTACGTAGCCAACACTGAAGTCCTCCAGCTCATCTCGCGCGACGGCAAACCACTCTCGCCAGACGATGCGCAAAAGGAACAGGAACGCGTCGACAAGCGGGTCGCCAAGCTGAAATCGCAGCAGAACAAGCCTGCAAAGGACCAGGTCCACCTCAGCGCCAGCAGGCTTCTCAAACTCGCAACCTTCAGCAATCCTCGCCGCGAGCTACTCAACGGCCGCCCCACTCTCGTCTTCGACTACACAGGCGATCCGCATGCGCCCGCCAAAGATCTCAGCGATCAGATCATGCGCGAACTTGCCGGCACCATCTGGGTTGATGAGCGCGACAGCGCCATCGTCCACCTCACCGGCCATCTCGAAGAAAACTTCCACGTAGCCGGCGGCCTGCTCGTGAATATCAAAAAAGGAAGCTGGTTCGACTTCACCCAGGCGCCCGTCAACGGCGAAATCTGGTTTCCCAGGCAATTCACGGCGCATGTCGATGGCCGCTTCCTGCTCTTCAAAGGCTTCAACGGCGACGGACGCGATACCTTCTCCGATTACCGAAAGCTCAAAACTTCGATGACCATTTTGCCGGGCGCCAAGGTCGTGACTGACTCGACCGATTCAAACGCAGCGCCGCCCAGCCCCCGACCAGGCACTCGCCCAACCCACCGCTCCACCACGCAGCCGCAGCAGTAACCTCTTCAATCCGCAGCAGCGCTTAACGGAGACAGGGACAGCGTTCGCCGTCCCTGCTCACATCTCGTAGCGTCCCTACAAGCCTCAAAAAAGTTGAATCTGTGGGGGTGCCGACTGATCGATGACTACAGCGGCTGAACGTCAGACGCCTGCCAGCCCTTGGGCCCCTTCACAACGTTGAACTGAACAGCTTGACCTTCCTGCAGGCTCTTGAAACCGTTGGTATTGATTGCGGAGTAATGTACGAAAACATCCTCCCCATTCTGCCTACTGATGAAGCCAAAACCCTTGGCGTCGTTGAACCACTTCACCGTTCCCTGTTCCATGTCTCGTAAATCCTTCGTGTTGTGACTTTGACGCTGAATCCAAATCGGGGCTTCGGCCGGTTGAAACCTGCGGAAAACCAATCTGTTTCAAACGATGTGGGAATGGTAGCACGGCGGACAATTTTTCCAGAAAAAAATTCGCTCACACCCGTTCTGCACTGTGTTTAGTGCAACTTACCCTGCAATTTACTGGCCTCCACATGGCTCCGAACGATCTCCTCAGCAGCCCCCAGGACCTCCTCCAGCGACATCGCCGTCGAGTCCAGAATCACCGCGTCCGGCGCGGGCCGCAGCGGCGATTCCGCGCGATTTCTGTCCCGCGCATCCCGCTCCCTCAACTCTCTTAAAACCGACTCTTCGGTAACCTTCACCTGCTCCGGGGCACGCTGCCGGTAACGTCGGCTCCCCCGCACCTCCGGTGCCGCATCCAAAAAGATTTTCACCTCGGCGTCCGGAAAAACCGCCGTACCGATATCCCGGCCCTCCATCACCACGCCGCCCTGCTCGCCCAGCTTGCGCTGCTGCATCACCATCCACGCCCGCAGCTTCGGATGAACCGACACCTTCGAAGCCGCCTCGGTCACGTCGGCATCCCGCACCCGCCGCGAAACATCCACCCCGTCAAGAATCACGCGATTTCCCTCAGCCTGCGGCTCCAGCGCAATCCGCGTGTACTCGGCCAGGTCCATCAGCACCGCCTCATCCTCAAACGGCAGGTCATTTTCGATGGCTTTCAATGCCAGCGCGCGGTACATCGCCCCCGTCTCCAGGTTCAAAAACCCGAACTTCCGCGCCAGATGCGCCGCCAGCGTGCTCTTCCCCGCTCCCGCTGGCCCGTCAATGGCAATCACCGGCCGCTCCCGTCTCGCCGGCTCCTGCCCCACCCTGTCCTTCGCTGCTGTCTCACTCATGCCTCGCAGCTACTCCTCCGTCTCTTTCCGCGGCCCGCCCGTTCTCTCACCCTTATCCCTGGCCCTCATATCCTTCGCCCTCACATCTCTTGCTCGCGATGGCTTCGACTCGCCTCCAGCTTTCCCCTTGTCGGCACCACCCGGCCCCGCCGATCGCGGCTTGCCAGATCCACGTTTCGCTGCAAACCCCGGCTTGCCGGCAAACTTTGGTTTGCCGCCGAACTTCGGTTTGCCCCCAAATGCCGGCTTGCCTCCAAACCTCGGCTTGCCGCCTGGGCCGCCACCAAATTTCCGTCGCACCAGCCGAAGGCGAACGCTCTCCGCTCTCTGCGGAACGAAACGGCCGCTTCCCGCCCTCGCGCGTGCCTTCCTCTCTTCTGCGGAACGGCTTCGCAGGCCCCGCGCCACTCCGCTCGCGATCACCCTCACGCCGCGGACGAAACGGACGCTCCCCTCCACTCCCCTCGGGACGTGCACGGAATGGACGCTTCTCGCCACCACCCTCACGCTTCGGACGGAAGGGCCGCTCACCACCACTGCCTTCCGAGCGCGCACGGAATGGACGTTCGCCTCCAGCGCCTTCGGGACGCGCACGGAACGGACGCTCCTCGCCACCTTCACGCCGCGGCCGGAATGGCCGTTCTCCGCCACCACCTTCACGCCGCGGGCGGAATGGCCGTTCTCCGCCCTGAGTGCGATCCGATTCAGCTCTGGGCGGACGAGCGCCGAAATCTCTTTTCGGACCCTTACCAAACCCCGGCTTCCTGCCAAACGCTGGCTTGCCGCCGAGCCCTGGCTTCCTGCCAAAGGCTGGCTTGCCCCGAAACTCTCCTCCGCCGCGCTCGCCTTGGTTCCGGAGAGGCCGCCCGTCTTCGCGCCCCTCACCCTCTTCGCCGCGCGGACGAGGCTTCCGATCCTCATCCCATGGACGCGTAAAGCTCTTCCGCTCGCCCTGCGCTCCACCCCGCTGGGCACGATCGCGCTGAAATGGCCGGCGCTCGCGATCACCAGATCCTCTGCCCTCACTCTGGCCGCCCGCCCGCTCATAGGGCTTCCGCTCACCAAAGGTCTTGCGCGGTCTCCCACGCTCTCCACCTGTCTTGCGGAACGGACGCTCCCCGCGATCCTCACGCGGCGGTCGCGGCGCGCGCGGACCATCAAATTTCCGAATCCTCGCCGCGCCGGCAATCGCGCCCACCACGCCGGCGACAGCACCCAAAGCAGCCGCTGCAATCTCTCCCAGTCCACCCACAGGCTCAGCCGCCGCAATCTCTGGAAACTCCGGCAGCGCACCCGGGATATACAGCAGCGTCTTGCCCTCGAGCACCGCATTCTCGAGCTGCCTCGCCGCCGTCAATCCATGCAGCACATCGCGCACGCGCGAGCGCGCCGCCAGCGGCGACAGAAACGTCTCAATCTCCTCTTCCGTCGCTACGAAAACCTGCGCCAGGTACGCCGAGATCAGCGCCGACAACGCCGTCGGCTGCCCCGCATTGGCGCCCGCCTTCATCTGCTTCGTGAACCGCCGCGACGTCAGCTCCCACATCGTGCCGCCGTCCTTCGTGCCGGACTGCAGCAGCGGAATCACCCGCATCTGCCCCCACAGCTCCCCCAGCGCGCGCACAATCGCCGTCTCCGTCACCTCGCGTCCCAGCTCCGATGCAAGCTCCGCCGCCGTCAGCGCATTCCCTTGCGCCAGCGTCTCGTACACCTTCGCCGCCAGCAGCGAGACCTTCAGCGAACCCGAAGTCGACGGCGGCTGCTTCCAGTTCTTGTCGCCGCGCAGCGTAAACACAAACCCAAACATCTGCGCCGGCCACCACAAAGTCCGGCACATCGCCCGGCCCACCCAGCAGATTCAGCGGCAGCACAGATCCCTCGGCGACCATCCGCGCCACCAGCCCGCGCGCGGTCTCGCTCTCCGCCGCCGTCGGCGCACTCACCGCCTTTCCCAGCGTCGCCTCCACCAGCGAAGGCGCAGGCATCGGCAACTGGTGCCCTCGCGGAGCAAACAACACCAGCCCCGCCTCATTCACCCACTCGCGCGCCGCCTCAATCGTCAGCAGCGCTTTGCTACCCTGGTGCCAATGTTCACGTCGCGCGGCGGTCAACTGCGCCACATCAAACTGCGGTGTAGAACTCAAAACAAATCTCTCAGACTGCGGAGCTTCCTCCGCGTGAACGGCAATCGCGCCGCGTACTCATGGCCTCGAACAGGCCCAGACAGCATCAACCTCCGCCCAGAGCGGAGGTCCTCAAAATCTTTCCTGCACTAAGATGCGCGGCGTCAAATCCGCTGAAAGGCGCGCTGAATCTCTTTTAAAGGATACCCGCAACGCAATCGGTCGCCCATGCGGACAGCTCGTCGGGTGCTCCGTCTTCGCCAGCTCCCCGAGCAGCCAGTCAATCTTCGCCGCCTCCAGCGGCATATTCACCTTAATCGCCGCATGGCACGCAATCGACGCCGCAATCCGCGTCCGCCGCAGCTCCCCGTTCTCCACCTGCGCCGACTTCTCCGTCACCCCCAGCACCTCCTCCAGCATCCGCTCCAGCTCCTTGCCCTCCAGCCCCACCGGCGCCGCCTTGATCGCCAGCGTCCTCGGCCCGAACGGCTCCGCCTCAAACCCGTTCCGCTCCAGCTCCTCCGCAATCTCCGCAAACGTCACCATCTGCTCCGGCAGCAGATCCACCAGCACCGGCATCAGCAATCGCTGCCGCTGCACCCTCTCCACCTCGCGCTCGCGCAAAATCTTCTCAAACAGCACGCGCTCATGCGCCACATGCTGATCGATAATCCACAACCCCTCCTCATTCACCGCCAGAATGAACGAGTCCCGCAACTGCCCCAGCGGCCGCAACGACCCCAGCGAATTCAGCGTTGGCCTCGCGTCTGTCGCCTCCCCACCACCACCCTGGGTGCCCCGTTCATGCGCAGTCTCATCGCGCATGAGCGGATCCGCAGGATCCCCATAGCCCACCGCCATGCCCGCCCCTTCAAACCCCAGCCTCCCCGGTGACGGCGCCACAACCCTCTCCCGCAGTTCAAACCCCGCCACATCCCCCGGATCCACAACACCCTCACTCTGGGCGACGAGATCTCCCTCGCGCGGAGCAAGCACCGCCTGCTCCACCCCCGGCAGCGGACTCACATCCACCATCAGCGACTCCCCCGCCGTCGGCGCCGCACTCAGTGCGTGCAAAAAACTCGCCGCCGGCCGCGCCTGCATCAGAGCCGTCCGCACCGAATCCCTCACGAAATCATGTACAAACGCACCCTGCCGAAACCGCACCTCCGTCTTCGCCGGATGCACATTCACATCAATCTCCTGCGGCGGCATCTCCAGAAACAGCAGCACCACCGGGAACGACGTCGGCGGAATAATGTTCCTGTACGCCTCCGTCAGCGCATGCAACACCAGCCGGTCGCGAATCAACCTCCCATTCGCAAACACATAAATCGAATTCCGATTCAGCTTCTGCAGCTCCGGCTTCGAGCACAAACCCCGCTCATCCGCAAAAACCCAGGCTCCGGCGGCTCCCAATCCTCCGCGCGCCTCCATGGCGGAGGCTCCGGCAGCCCAGCCCGCGCAAAATCAATCTCCGCCGCCACCGCAATCAAGCTCTCAAACGTCTCGCGCCCAAAGATCTGAAACAGCCGCTCGCCCGCATCCGCCACCGCCGGCGCCATCACCAACGCCTGCGTCGACGTATGCAGCTCAAAATGCTTCGTCGGATGCGCCAGCGCATAATGCGTCACCAGCGCCGCCACATGCCCCAGCTCCGTCTGCTCGCTGCGCAAAAACTTCCGCCGCGCCGGCGTATTAAAAACAGATCCCTTACCGCAATCGTCGTCCCCGCCGGCAACCCCGCATCATCCACCCGCAGCAGATTCCCACCCGCAATCTCGAGCGACGTCCCGACGGCATCCTCCGGCGCCCGCGTCTCCAGCGTCACCCGCGCCACACTCGCAATCGACGGCAGCGCCTCGCCGCGAAACCCCAGCGTCGCAATACTCAGCAGATCATCGCTCGACCGCAGCTTCGACGTCGCATGCCGCTCAAACGCCAGCAGCGCATCATCGCGCCCCATCCCATGCCCGTTATCCACGATCCGAATCAGCTTCCGCCCGCCGCCCTCAATCTCCAGCCGAATCCGCGTCGCCCCGGCATCCAGCGAGTTCTCCAGCAACTCCTTCACCACCGACGCAGGGCGCTCCACCACCTCACCGGCAGCAATCTGGTTTGCCACCTGGTCAGACAAAACTCGTATGCGTCCCATGCCCCAATTTTACGAGTGCCGCGCTTGTGCGAATCGCGGTATCTACCGGACGTCCGCCGCGTCACCCCACGCCGTCTGCACAACGCGCAGCCACTCCTGCGCCATGAGCCAGTGCCCGGCATAGGTCGGGTGCACCCCATCCCACGACCAATGATCCGGCGGCGCATGCAGCGTCGCCGAATCCATCAGCGCCTGGTAATGCACCTCGGCAAGACGGTACTTCGCCGCGAGCCCAGCCACCACCTGCTGCCGCTTACGAACCTCGGCCAGCTCGGCCTCATAGTTCGTCCTGTGCTTGCCCACCGGCAGCAGAAACGGCTCTCCCAGCACAATCTTCACTCCTGGCAACTCCGCGATCGTCTGCGCTAGCAGCTTGTCGTAGGTCGCCTCGAACTGTTCCACGCTCTCTGCCCGATCGCCGGTCGCCAGCGTGTCGTTGATGCCCACCAGCACACTCAGCACGTTCGGCCGCAGCGCCAGCGTATCCTGCTGCCACCGCGCGGCCAGGTCCAGCACGCGATCCCCGCTGATCCCCCGATTCACAAACGTCAGGTCGCGGTTGGGAAACGCCGCACCCAGCTCACCCGCCAAGATGTAGCCATAGTCTTGGCCCATGATGTGGTTGAAGTCCTGCCCCGTGCGCCAACGGCCGCCATCCGTGATCGAGTCTCCCTGAAACTCCACCAGCGAACGCGGCCCCAGGAACGGCATCGTGCCCAGCGCGGTCTGCACCGGCTGCTGCGAAACGCCCGAGGCAGCCAGCACGAACGCCGTCGTCATTGCGCCTGCAAGCCGTAGCAGCATGCGCATCGCTACTATCGATCCCCAATCAAATGAAGCCGCATGAAGTTTGTCGCCCCCGTCCGCGTCGCCGTCCCCGCTACAATCCCCACAACGTCCTTGTCTTTCACAAATCCGCCCTGCTCCAACACATCCTCCGCCATGCCGACGAGCTTATCCGTATCCTTAAACCGGTCGCACTGAATCGGCCACGTCCCCCACAACAGCATGCACCGATTCACCACATCCTCAAACGGACTCATCGCATAGATCGGCGCCTCCGGCCTGTACTTCGACAGCAGCCGCGCCGTATTCCCCGTCTCGGTAAAAATCGCAATCGCCGCCAAGTCCAGATCCTGCGCGGAGTGCGCCATACACTCACAAATGGTCTCCGGAATATTCAGCGACTTGCGATGATTCTGCAGCGAAGCCGGCCGCGGCAGCAGCGCCATCTGGCTCTCCGTCTCCACCACAATCTTCGCCATCATCGCCACCGACTCCACCGGATACTTCCCCGCCGCGGACTCAGCCGATAACATCACCGCATCCGTGCCGTCATAAATCGCATTCGCCACATCCGACGCCTCCGCCCGCGTCGGCCGCGGATTCTCAATCATCGACTCCAGCATCTGCGTCGCCGTAATCACCGGCTTCCGATACTCCGCCGCGCGCCGAATCAAATGCTTCTGAATCGCCGGCACCTTCTCCGGCGGCACCTCCACACCCAGATCGCCGCGCGCCACCATGATTGCGTCCGCTGCCTCCAGAATCGAATCCAGATGATCGACCGCCTGCGGCTTCTCCAGCTTCGCAATCACCCACGCTTCGCTGCCCAGCGCCGCCACTCTGCGCTTCACATAGCGCACATCCTCTGCCGTCTGCACAAACGAGACAGCAATCGTGTCCACGCTCTGCTTGATCGCGAACTCCAGGTCCGCCTCGTCCTTCTCCGTCAGCGACGGCACTTTCACCGGAATCCCTGGCAGGTTAATGCCCTTCTTCTCACCCAGCATTCCGCCGTTGATGATCTCCGTCACCACATCCGCTCCGCGCAGCTCCACCACGCGCAGCTCAATCAACCCATCTGAAAGTAGAATGCGATTGCCCGGTTTCAGATTCTCCGCGAGCGTCGCAAATACCGTGCTCACGCGCTCCGCCGTGCCCTCCACCGCGTCCGGGGTAATGACCAGTTGCTTGCCGGCCTCCAGCATTACCGGCTTGTGGTCCACCAGCACGCCCGTGCGAATCTTCGGCCCCTGCAAATCCGCGAGAATGCAAATCGGCTTCGCCTCTTCAGCCGCAACCTTTCGCACCATCCGGATCAGCTCTGCCTTCTGCTCATGCGATCCATGCGAAAAATTCAGTCGCGCTACATCCAGCCCTGCCCGCAGCAACTGGCGAAACATATCTTCCGTGCTCGATGCCGGTCCCAATGTCGCTACAATCTTTGCTCTGCGGGCAATCTCCACGCCCGCGCCGTTACTTCTGGCGTCCATTAAATTCTCTCTTTTCACTCAGGGGTCAGAGCCGGTATAGAGCATTTCTCCTGACGATGTCGAACGAAGTCGAATCTGCTCGGGCCGTTTTCCTGCGGAGAAAACGGTATTCGCAGATTTTTCCGATGCGACCTATCAGGAGAAATGCTCTCAATCGATCTCCACCTGATCAATCAGTCATTCTACCCGTACAGGTGGTCGACGGTTCTTCCACAACGGCGCAGCCGCATCCCCGCCCCGCCGCACCCGCGCATACTGCGCATTGAACTCCGCTCCAATCAGCACCGTCAGCGCGATAATGTACAGCCACACCATCAGCGCAATCGCCGCGCCCAGCGATCCATACACGCGCCCATAATTCGCAAACCGCGTCACATAGAACCCGAACAACAACGTCGACGCAAACCACAGCACCGTCGCCAGCGCCGCTCCCGGCAGGCTCGCCCTCCACGTCCACTCCCGCCGCAGCACCACCCACGGCTCGCGCACCATCGGCTCCAGTTGTTCGCGCACATGCTGGCTCAAATCCGTTCCCAGGTGATACACCACCGCGAGAATCCCCACGCTTGTTCCCAGCGCGATCGTCCAGCGCAACACCACCGACGCCGCAAAAAATCCCGGACGCACAAACGCCGGAATCTCCGCCGCCAGCCAGTGCGTGAACAGATGTCCGAACACCACCAGCGCACTCGCCGCTGTCATCGGTAGCAACGAAAGCGGCACCAGTGCCAAAGCCCGTCCACGCCTGCTCCAGAAGCTCCCCCGCGCAAGCGGCAGATGATGCGCGCGACGGAATCCCTCCATCAATGTAGCGATCACGTTCGCTGCGCCCAGCAGACTCACCACGCCCGAGCTCAGCAACGCCCCGGCCGTCTGCGAGGTCTGGTGCGTTGTCGAAAAATACCAGTCCAGCAACGGGTTGAACGGCGAAGGCAGCACGCTGGTAAAGAAGTCCGCCATCTGCATCTTCAGCGGAAGCCACGGCGGCAGCAGCGCCACAAAAGCAGCAATCACCACCATCGCAGGAAACACGGCCACCATCGCCGAGTACGCCGCAGCCTGGGCCACCGTGAATGCATCGTGTTCCACTGCCGCAAAGAATGTCCTGCGCAGCAGCCGGCCAAATCCGATTGCGCGCCGCGCGGGCGCCATCACCACGCGTTCCATTGCGGCCTGCTCTGTCATTGCTTAGGCGCTTTCAGACTAGCGCGGCTTCCACGCCTCAAGGAACGTCGTCAGATCCGAGCTCTGCATGCGGCGCATGTTTTCAAACTCGCCGTTCTTTTGCCCGTACACCACAGCTCCATCCGGCCGCAGCACGCTCAACGCCGGCACGCCCTTCTTCAGCACCACGCCATACTTATCGCCAAGGTCGATGTTCTGGTCGATGTGCCCGACGTTGACGTCCACAAGAACGTAGTACTTGTCCAACAGCTCCTTGTTCGGACTCTGGTGCATGTAGTAGTTCAGCACCTGGCAATCCCCGCACCAGTCACCACCAAAATCCAGCAGCACGCGCTTATGCTCTGCACGCGCCTTCGCCAGCGCCGCCTGAATATCCGAGTGCGCCGCCTGGACATCCGGATAGATATGCGCGCGCGGAATCGGCGCCGACTGCGCCGTGGCCATTGGCGCCGCAACAATCATCGCCCCAACCGCCAGAGCCGCCGCCGCGGCCACAATCCGCACCCCATTCCCAACCGATTTCCTCTCCATCCCCCAGACTCCTTTCACAGTGCACTCCAATGATGCGCGAAACATGATTCCGATTCCAATTCACTCTACGCCCGCCAAACGCGCTGCATCTAAACCTACATGAGCGACCAACACGATCACGCGGAGCATCCCCATCGGCTCGCAGAGGAACTTCATCAGCACCTCAAGGAAATCCCTCAGCACCTGAAAGAGATCCCCTATCACCTCGAGCAGCAACCGCCCAACAAGCCCAGCTTCCTGACCGTCGTCATTCTCTCCGGTGTCGCGATCATCATCCTCTTCATCATCGCCATCATCGTCCTGCACCTTGCCCATGGCCGGCTGGAACACCCCTTCCGCGGTCATCCCTCCTCACAACTAATTCTCCCGACCGCCTCTTCCGCGCAATCCGTCTGAAGCCTGCGGTACTTGACAAACTGGCTCTACAAACACTCCCACCCTTCGATCCGCAGCTTCGGCCGGACACACTTAGGTCCAAGCCTAAATTATTTGTTTTGAAGATTTTGCGCAAAAAAGGGGGGAGGCGGGTACCACCCGCTACTGCCCCATGTAATACCCGTCGCGGGCCTGGACGTCCATCTTCTTCTTCGCGTCGTCGCCCGTCAGCGCCAGCGAGATCTGGTGGTACTTATCCTTCGCCGCATCCCCTGACGGCGTAAAGCCCAGCCGGTACTGCGCCCGCAGCTCCTCAGCAATTTGCCTGTAGATGTCGTCGATCGACTCCCTCTTGCTCACCTCGAAGACCCGTCCGCCCGTCTCCCCGCAGATCCGCTCCAGCACATGCTTCCCATCCACGTACGGCTTGTGGTCCGCACCGCCACCCCGCGGATTCTGCCCCCCGCCCTGCGGATACCCTCCACCCGGATACCCTCCGCCTGGATAGCCTCCCCCCGGGTACCCCCCACCCGGATATTGCCCTGGATAGCCGTCGCCGTAGCCTCCCCTCCGCTGGTCAGCCCGATTGAAATTGTCCTGGCGAGGCTGCTCGCCCTTCACATAAATTCCGTAAACGATCGTGTCTGCGCGCTGGGCTGCTTCAATCGCGTCGCCGAGCGCTTCTTTGCTGCCGCGGTCCACCCCGTCAGTCAGCAGGATCAGTGCGCGTCGTCGCCCCGCCTGCTTGGACATGACCTCGTCGCCCGAAAGGTAGATCGCGTCATACAGCGCCGTTCCGCCGTGCCGGATGTATCTTCCTTCGCTGTCGGTGTTGGGGCCCGAGGTGGTATCGTCGGCCACGTGGAAGCTCGCACTCGACGTGCCGAGTTCTTTCAAAGCCCGCTGCAGGCGAGGCTTCGCGTCTGTGGCGTCCTCGAGCAGTTCGACCTGCTTCGCGAACTGCACGACAAAGGCCTTGTCCGCACCCCGGTTTCCTGACGACGGTGCGAGCATCGTGTCCAGAAACGACTGGCTGGCCGTGCGCTCCGAATCCGTTTCCTTCTGCATGCCCGTGCTCACGTCCACCAGCAGACCAATGGTCAACGGAACGTCCGTGTCGTGGTCGACGTAGCTGATCGCCTGCGGCTGACCATCTACCTGCAACGAGAAGTCTTCCTTCTTCAGGTCGTTGACCAGCGCGCCCTTCTTGTCCCGCACCACGGTTGGGATGAACACCATGTTGGAGTTCACGGGCTGCGTGTTCGCCGTTCCGCTGGGAGTATCGCCCGCTGGTTTCGCGTTGGCCGTGTTCGCGGCCTGCGCAGGCGCAGGCGCAGACTTTGCATCCTGGGCCCACGCGTATGCACTCGCCGCGCACAACAGCGCAGCCAAACCCGCACTCCAGAGACCAGACTTCATAACTGTGTAGACGAGCCTTCCCCGCAACGGTTTCGGCGGCCTATTCCTCGTTCTCCTTCAGCTTCGCCAGCACGCTGAAGTCCTCGAGCGTCGTCGTATCGCCCTTGACCTCGCCGGTCGTGGCCAGCTCCCGCAGCAGCCGGCGCATAATCTTGCCCGAGCGCGTCTTAGGCAGCAACTGCGTGAAGCGCAGATCATCCGGCCGCGCCAGCGCGCCGATCTCCTTTGCCACCCATTGCCGCAACTCCTGCTTCAACTCCGGCGAGGGTTCATGGCCCTGCTCCAGCGAGACGAACGCGGCAATCGCCTGACCCTTCATCTCGTCCGGCCGACCGACGACCGCAGCCTCGGCAACCTTCGGGTGAGCAACCAGCGCCGACTCGATCTCCATCGTTCCAAGCCGGTGACCGCTGACGTTGATGACGTCGTCCACGCGACCCATCAGCCAGAAGTAGCCATCCTGATCGCGCCGTGCGCCGTCGCCGGTGAAGTAACAACCCGGCACATCGGAGAAATAGGTCTTCACGAAGCGCTCGTGATCGCCCCAGATGGTGCGTGCACGCGAGGGCCAAGGCTTGCGAACCACGAGCAGGCCGCCATGACCCGCAGGAACGGGCCGGCCGTCGCGCGTTACAACTTCCGGCGTGATGCCGAAGAACGGCTTTGTTGCGGAGCCTGGCTTGGTTGCAATCGCGCCGGGCAGAGGCGAGATCATGATCGCGCCCGTCTCGGTCTGCCACCATGTATCGACGATCGGGCAGCGCTCCTTGCCAATCTCGCGGTGATACCACATCCAGGCTTCAGGATTGATCGGCTCGCCGACCGTGCCCAGCAACCGCAGGCTGCTCAGCTCGTGCTTGCGCACCCACTCATTCCCCCATTTGGCGAACGCGCGGATCGCCGTGGGCGCGGTGTAGAAGACCGTCACCTTGTGGTCATCGATGATCTTCCAGAAGCGGTCGTTCTCCGGCCAGTTCGGCGCGCCTTCGTACATCATCACGGTCACGCCGGTCTGCAAGGGACCATAGACCACATAGCTGTGTCCCGTCACCCAGCCAATGTCCGCCGAGCACCAGTACACATCGTCATCGCGCAGATCGAAGATGTACTTCGAGGTGAGATACGTCTGCACCGCATAGCCGCCGGTCGTGTGCACCAGCCCCTTCGGTTTGCCCGTAGTTCCGCTGGTGTAGAGGATGTACAGCGGGTCCTCGGCATCCATCTCGGCACAATCGCATTGCGCCGAGGCCTTCGCCATCTCCTCGTGCCACCACACATCGCGGCCGGCCTTCATCGGCACGCTCTTGTCAGGCGCACGCTGATAGACGACCACTTTGCGCACACCGGTACATTTTTCCAATGCCTCATCGACGATCTGCTTCAGCTTTACTTCGCCGCCGCGGCGGTAGCTCAGGTCCTGCGTGACCACGACCTGGCAATCCGAATCATTCACGCGATCAGCAATCGCATGCGCGGCAAATCCGCCGAAGATGACCGAGTGCACGGCGCCAATTCGCGCGCAGGCGAGCAGCGCAATCGCGAGTTCCGGGCTCATGCCCATGTAGATGGCTACGCGATCACCCTTCTTCACACCCTGAGCCTTCAGCACATTCGCGAAGCGTTGGACCTCCGCGTGAAGCTCACCGTACGTGAGCTTCCGAATCTCGCCCGGCTCGCCCTCCCACAACAGCGCCACCTTGTCACGCCGCGAACTCTTCGCGTGGCGGTCAACGCAGTTGTGCGAAAGATTGAGTCTTCCGCCCGCAAACCATTTCGTCTCCGGCCCCTCGCCTTCAATCACCTTGCTCCACGGACGGAACCACTCCAGTTCGCCAGCCGCTTCGGCCCAGAAGCCCTCGGGATCGTCGACACTGCGGCGGTATAGTCTTTCGTACTCCGCCTCCGAGCCAATCCACGCTTTCGCTGCGAACTGCGGAGGTGGAGGGAAAAGCCGGTTCTCGCGCAACACGGATTCCAGTGCACTCTCGTTTTTTGTCTGCGCGGCCGCGCCGCTCTGCTGGCTCTGCGTTTCAGTAGGCATCTTGCGAGGACAATCTCCGTGATCTTGCAGTTTGGCGGCAGAGATGCATCTGCATCGCCGCAGAATCCGAAGCTACGCCATCCGTTCCAGCACTTGCAACACGGGCGAAGCTACGCATGGACATCTAACAGAACAAAAGCTCAATGGTGTGCAGGGTAACGGCCGTTTCGCAGCTGAACGGGCGATCCGCTTTCCTCAGAAAGATCGATTCCCAATACCCCAAACGGGGCAGCAGAGACCTGTAACGTTACTATGCTGGCTCCGCCGAAGTGCTATGGTCACATGACCTTGCGGGCTCGAAACTCGACTCAACCACGATGCTGTCCGGGCTGCGTAGAGCGCATGTACACGCCTCTCGAACAGCATCGTCCATAACAACTGAACCCATGCAGCCGCCGAAGTTACATCGACGGCTCCATCGTGAGGGTGAAAGAGACTGGCGTGACGTGCCATCCTACAAACTGTGATCTTCGAGTGGGGAGCCATCATCGGATTGTTCCTGGGCTTCGCCTTCGGGGTCGGCTGCGCCCTGGCAGTGATGCACTCGATTTACATGGGTGGCTACCGGGCAGCCGTGAAGGACGGCACAATGTCCGCTCCTCCCGAACGCCTTACACGCGAGCTGGCCAAACTCGGCCGTCAGGGGTCGGACTCCACTCCGGTCTAACCACGACCGGTAATCTCCTCGCGCAACGCGATGACCTCCGCGCGCAACCCTTCGAGAGCCGTCATCAGCTCGGAACGCTCGACCTCGTCGCTGCTGGGCTGCTTGCCCTTGACGAAAAACGTGCCATTCGGCTCGAGGACGCAGACCTCAACGTCGCCCGGGTCGCTGTAGTTGTTCTTGTTCAGGACCGAGATCAGTTCCTCGTGGGTCATGGATTCGCGCCGGAGCGCCGCTTCGTCGACCTCGCCATCCCGGATCAGCGTCGTCGCCGAACCCTCAAGGGCGGTGTTCACCTTGGGAGCGCGGTAGAGAAACCACATCAGCGCCCAGTTGATTGCCAGAAGGGCGAAGGCGCCAATAATCCCTCCCGTGACGGAATTGTCATCTCCAATGATGGCATTTTGGACGGTATTGGACAGACTCAGCAGGACAACCAGATCGAACGGATTGAGCTGAGCGAGCTCCCGCTTGCCGAACAGCCGAAGAAAAATAATCAGGCACAGGTAAACGATCACCGGCCTGGCGATCTTTTCCACAACCGGCACAGGCAGGTGAAACATATCAGTCGAAAGGGTTTGCAGCAGTTGGTGGGTCATCAGCGCCTCCGGGAAGCCGCCAGGCGCGGCTGTTTCGTAACCCGCCCGGCCGGTGCAGCCATCTTACGGGCATCCCCCGGAAAGGCCCGCGGAGGACCGGTACAGCCCGAAGACGGGTTTAAGGAGTCTAAGTGAGTGCAGTTTGGGGACAACCCCCGATGCACTTTTCTACTGAAATCTGCCGGGAGATTGCGAGGCTCTGGTATCGTTTGAGTAACCACCAGATAACCCGCCGCAAAGCATCGGCTTCACCTGAACGACAGCGATAAGGATCGACCAGAGATGCCCAAGCCACTTCGCAGCGACGACCCGAATCCGCAGCCGGTGCAATTCGCCCACTTCGGCGTGCTGAACGACGGAACCCGGAGCAAAGGTGCGACCGTCACCGCCATCATTGTCAACTGCACGATCGCCGCATTGGTTGTGATTCTCGGTATGGTCATCAAGACCAACCCGATCGTGGCCAAGCGCGTGACGGAGCTCATGCTTCCGCCTCAGCCGAAGGTTGAGCCGGCGCCGAAGCCGCCACCACCGCCGCCACCTCCGAAGATCAAGATGCCGCCGCCTCCAAAGATCGAGACGCCCAAGATCAAGATGCCGGAGCCGGTGAAGCTTCCTGAGATAAAGCCTGTCGCGGTGGAAATGCCGAAGCCCGTCATCCAGCCGCCGGCGCCGAAGAAGGTAACGCCGCCGCCCGCGCCGGTAAAGGTCAACCTGGGCGTTGCAATGGCCGCCTCGGTTCCCAATCATGATGCGAATCCGACGGCTGTACGCCTTGGCTCTTCGACCAACCCGCTCAAGCCGCTGACCGGCCCTGCGGTCTCGCCTGTGAACATGGGCGCGGCTGGTATGCCGGGAATGAATAAGGGCAATACCGGCAACGGGCCGCACGCTGTGTCGGTAAGCATGGGCTCGGGCTCGCCTGACGGAAGAATGGGCGGACACGACAATGCGGTTCGGGCAGTGAATGGATCCGCGTTTGGCGTCCCGGGTGGAACCGGGCACGCGCGCCCGGCCGGACCAGTCCAGGTCGCCATCCAGACGCAGATGCAGCCGGCCCAGGTTGCAAGGCCGCAGGTGCAGCAGTCCAGCCTGGCCTCAGCGCCCAAGGTTACGTATAAGCCCACCCCGGTCTACACCGAGGAGGCTAAGGCAATGCATCTGGAAGGCAACGTCTCGCTGCGCATTCGAGTTACCGCCAGCGGCGCAGTCCAGGTGTTAGGCGTCGTGCATGGTCTGGGCCACGGCCTTGATCAGTCCGCAATTCAGGCAACGGAGGCGACACGTTTCAAGCCCGCCCTGGACACTTCGGGACGCGCCATCGACTGGGAGGGTGTCGTATTAGTGAACTTCCAGATGAGCTAAATTCTGCTGAACTTTACGAAAATCGCTTTATCGTGTCTATAAACCCGTGAAACGCGACGTCCCCGCGTCGTGCCCAACGTAGATGTTCGCCTTCGGCACCGCACCCAAGGAGCACCCCCGCACTATGAACCTTCCGAACCGGCTCACCACAGCCCTAACCGCAGCACTCATAGCCGCGACTGCCCTGCCGGCAGGCGCCGCTGTCTTCGGGAAAAACAAGAAGAAGGCGGAAGCCGCCTACGAGACGCGCAAGCTCACGCCTGCGCAGAGTGCCCTCATCGACAAGTCCATCGCTCGTGAAGCTGTGGTGATCAAGACGCTTCGGCAACGTGCTCCGATCGTCGAGACCTACATCCAGAACATGCGCCCGGACCCTGTCATGGGCCAGATTCCGGACTCTGACGTTCACTTCCTCGCACGAGTGAACTTCGGCAAGGTCATCAATGACGAGGGGTATGTCCAGGAGAAGCAGGACAATCACGGCTTCTTCCGTCATTCGCTCGGGTATCTGACGGCGCTGTCCGGCAGCCTGCACCTGACCTACCATGAGACGGGTTTCGTGCAGATGCTGCTGGTCGATTCCAACAGCTACAACCGGCAGATGTACACCTTCAACTTCCTGCGCAATGACTTCCTCGGAACAATCCCGACGGTCGTCTTCGACGTGCAGCCGACGAAGAAGTCGGCGGTGGGACGGTTTGCCGGACGCATCTGGGTCGACCGCAACAGCGGCAACATCGTTCGGTTCAACGGAAGCTTCTCGGGTGGCGAGAAGGACGTCCGCGAGTACTACCACTTCGATTCCTGGCGGACCAACGTTCAGGATGGCCTGTGGCTGCCCACCTCGGTCTACATCGAGGAGAGCGATCCCAAGAGCCCGCAGGGCACATTGAAGTTCAAGGCGGTTAACCACATCTGGGGCTACTCCCTGAAGATGCCCCAGTCGGACGCCGATCAGACCGACCTCCAGGTCGTCGGTGCTACCGACGAGAGCCAGCAGGCCTCGGACGTCTCGCCTCTCCAGGCACAGCGTCAGTGGGTTGAGCAGGCCGAGGACAACGTGATCGACCGGCTCTACACCGCCGGGTTGATCGATGCTCCGAGCGATTTCGACAAGATTCTCGAGGCGCTCGCGAACAACATCCTCGCGTATAACAACATTCCTCTGGACCGCCCAATCAAGGTCCGCACGCTCCTCACGGAGCCGCTGGAATCGCTGTCAGTAGGTGACACGATCCTGATCTCGAAGGGCTTGCTGGACACCACTGCCGTGCCTACGCCCGATGGCGCTCAGCAGATGGGCAACCTGAATGCGCTGCTCGCCTTCCAGGTCGCGCACATCGTTCTCGGTCACCACATCGATACCAAGTATGCTTTCAGCGACCGCCTGATGTTCCCCAGTGAGTCGGCCTTTGAGAAGCTTCCGATGCACCACACCGATGCTGAGAACGCCGAGGCCGCCAAGAAGGCGATCGAGCTTCTCGGTGCGAAGGAACTCGAGAGTGGTGAGCAATACTTCAGCCTTTACCTCCAGCAACTCCAGGCCCGCGAAAAGGGTCTGAAAGCGCTGACCGATCCGCAAATCGGCGACGGTCTGCTTCGCCCCGACGGCACCTTCTGGCTACAGGGTCTCGTAGCCAAGGGACCCAAGCTCAATAACAGCGACCTGAAACAGCAGGCCGCCATGCCTCTCTCCCAGTTCCTCCGGAGAGACCCCTGGACGGACCAGGTGATCAAGCTGAACTCAGCGTATGAACCGCTGCTTAGCGCCCGCGATAAGCTGCCGTTCGAGATCACTCCGGTCTACCTGAGGCTTGCCTACTGGACGCCTCCCGCAGCTCCTGCCGGAGCACCAGCACCTGCTTCCGGTACAGGAACACCCGCACCAGCGCAGCCTGCTCCATCGGAGAGCTCCAATCCTCCGGCACCAACCGCAGCTGACAACGCCAGCGCGGCTCCGGCTTCGGCGCCTGCCACCCAACCGCAGAATTAGGGCAGCACCTACCGGGCCCCAAAAATCAGACCCCCGCAGCGTCCCTGAGTTGCATCCTTAACTCAGGGACGCCCGCGCAAAGGAGAGTCTCCTGTGATGAAGAAGACCTGTCTGCTGTTCCTCTCTCTTTCCCTCGTCACCATGCTTCCCTCCCGGTTGCATGCTCAGGCAACACCGGCGGCGACAAGGGGAGGCATGGCACAAGTTGGCGCCGGCTATACGTACTCCAATGAGGATGAATACCCGGGCAAGCACCTGCAGGGTATGAGCATCTACGGCACATTCGACCTCAATAACCACCTGGGAATTGAGGGCGATGTTCACATGGCTTCCGTCTTCAAGTCCTATTTCAACTACAAGGAGACCAGCTACGACGCCGGTCTGCGGTGGACGGAGCATTACCGCAAGTTCTCGCCGTATGCGAAGGGCCTCGTTGGATTCGGCCATTCCACGGCGGTCAACTCGCGCCAGATCGTAGGCGGAAGCACTCCGGGAAGCTACTTCCTGTTCGGCCTCGGCGGCGGACTCGACTACAGTCTGAGCGACAAGATCAACGTGCGGGTGGTCGACTTCGAATATCAGCGCTGGCCGAACTTCCCTCCTCACGGCCTGACCCCTCCACTGTTCACGTTCGGAGTGGCTTACCGGCTCCGTTAAAATTCGCCTAAGTTAGCCAACTTACAATGCCCTGAGAGACCTCAGGGCATTTTTGTGCGTCCAATCGGGTTCAGGGAACACACTGACGGAGCCCGACGGAGCGTTTTCTGTTGAAGCACTTATCTCTTCTTCCTTTGTTAGTGGCCTTGGTCCTCTGCCCTTCCGCCCACGCCCAGGCATCCGCCACTGCGAGCCGGCTGGCTGATCTTCAGCTCGGTGCCGGCTATAACCTGGCGCACTCGGATTACGTGCCGAACAACATCGCAGGGTTTGCCTTCTACATTGACTACGATCTACTGGGCCGCTTTGGCCTCGAGGGCGACTTCCATTACGTGAGGGACCCCACCCCTGATCCACTGGTTCCCAGCAACCATTTCTCCGAACACACATACGAGATCGGCGGCCGCTATCTGCGCCACTACTACCATGGCCGGCTGGCGCCCTACGGCAAGGGCCTCTACGGCCGCGGGGTGGCCAATTTTCCCGCGCACCAGATCCTTATTCCCGGAGGCATCGAAACATATATCGACAACATTGCCTACAATCTCGTCGCGTTCGGCGGCGGCCTGGACTATCGGTTCAACAACCGCATCAACCTGCGCGCTGATTTCGAATATCAGCACTGGTTCGCCCATGACCGCGAGCTGCCGGACGGCCTCTCGCCGTATCTCTTTACCTTTGGTGCGGCGTATCACTTCCCGGCTAAGGGTCCATTCAAGATGAGCCGCTGACCTGAGAAAAGAGAAATTAGAATTCAAAGATCAGGCGCAGATACAAGAAGACCCGGCGAATGCCGGGTTTTCTGTTCGCGATCTCGGATTTTCTTCTCTGATCTCTTGTCTTAGAAGTGGTACGCGATGCCGATCGCCGGCGTCATGTTCACGTAATAGCGGTTCGTCTTGAAGCTCCCCACACCAAAGTCCGGAGCCTTGGTTACGAATCCCCGATACTCTACGCGGATATCGAAGCTCGGGCTGAGTTCATAGGCCAGGCCGCCGCCGAACAGACCGCCGATATTCGTGTTCTGCTTTGTGTCCAGGTCGGATGTGCCGTTGTCTTTGATCGGCGTGAAGATCATGCCACCAACGCCCGCCTCCACAAACGGGTTGTACCGTCCGTACGTCCGCGAGTAAACGTAGGCTCCCGTGGCCTCTTCCTGCCGCGTGTGGACGTAGCCGCTGTAGCCGCTAACGCTGTGATAGCGAATCGTATTCTGCGCGAAGGAGTAGTTGAGTTCCAGAGCGCTGCGCGGCGTCAGCATATAGCGGTAGCTAACCAGAGCTCCCGTGGTCATCGTCGTGTGCATCGGAAATACGCTGAGACCATTTACCTCTGGTGCAACGACTTCTGTTGCGCTGACACTGGCATCCTGCCGGCTCTCCTGCGCCTGTCCTGCCGCGACGAACCCCAGCAGAACAGCGCCCAGCAACATCATTTTCTTCATGCGTAGCGAAACCCCTTCACCAATAGAGCACTCCTCCCCGATCCGAATCGGCCGTCCGGGAAAACGAATTGCCAGCGGGACTATCTGCTTCCCGACGCGGCGCTCTGATGCCTAATTGTACCTGTACAAAGGCCGCGTGGGCCGCATGCCCCCCTCTTTCCACAACACTACGAAAGCAAACGGACGCGGATTCCTCCGCGTCGATGACGATTGTTTGTCTGCTTAGCTCTGCTGCGGCGGCGGTGGAGGAGGAGCAGGCGGTGCTCCGGCGGGGGCTCCCTCCGGTGGCCCGTTCCGAATCCGATCACGCATCTGCTGCTGCATCGTCGCAAACTTCGTCTTCTGATCCGGCGTCAGCAGCGCCTCGATTTTGTCATTCTCCGCTTTGCGGATCGACATCATCTGCGAGCGCCGATCGTCCTGTGACAGCGATGAATTCGAGCGCAGCGCTTCCATCTTCGTTCGGCCGTCTTCGAGGATGCTCTTCACTTGGGCTGTCTGATCGTCCGTCAGATTCAGCTCATGCTTCATTCGCTCCGCCCGCCGGCCCGGATCCATCATGCCGCCCCGAGATCCGCCGTTAGCAGGCGGCCCCATCTGCCCTTGCGGAGGAGGCGGTGGCGCCTGATCCTGCGCGACAGCAGCGCCCGCAACCGCAACACTCAGTCCACACGCAAGCACGGCGGAACGAACCAGCATCTTCCTTTTACTTGTCATACCTCACACTCACTTTCTGTGAAAATGCCTGCGAAAAATGCGCCGGGTTGGGCCCATTCTGCAGCCGGATCGGCGGCGCGCACCGACTACACCATACAGACGGCGGCCCGCGCAAATGGTTCCAGCGAAGAGTTCTGAATTTTGGGGGTTGCTAGAGACTTTGCCCGATCACGCCCGCTCGGTGGCGAAACTGAAGGGGTCTCCGTGCTCCTGGGCATGCGCCTCAACAAGGCGCAGGAAGGCCTGTGCTGCGTGGGAGAGCGTCGCCTGTCTCCGCAGCACCAAGCGCAATCTTCGCTCTATCGGCAACTCCGGGATCGCAATGCCTACCAACGCGCCGTTTTCCAGCTCGTCCTCCACCGTCAGCTTCGGGACGAGCGCTACACCGTCACCCTGCTGAACAAATCGCTTGATCGCATCCAGACTCGGCAGCTCGACTTCCATTTTCAGCGGCTGCTTGTGCCGTTTGAACGATGCGATGACCTTCTGCCTAAGCGGCGAGGGCACATTGTGCGCAACGAAGCTCTCGCGCCCCAGACGCTGCAGCGTCGCCCTCCCTGCCTTTGCGAGCGGATGCGACGGGCTCACCACGCAGACGAGTTCATCGCGGTACACCGCAATCGAGCGCACCTGTGGGTCTTCGGGCCGGAAGCTGACCACACCCATATCGACGGCATGCTGAAGCACCTCGTCCGAGACACGGCTCGCCAGGGTGCGCTGCACGGCAACCTTCACTCGCGGATGTTCGCGCCGGAAGGCATGAATCAGCGGCAGCAGATAGAGACAGGTGTACTCGTTGGCGGCGAGCGTCAGCTTGCCCGTGTGCATCGAGCGCAGATCGGCCAAGGCAGCGCTCGCGTCGGAGCGCAGGTTCAGCATCTTCTCCGCATAGTCTTTCAGGACCTCGCCGGCGTCGGTGAGCGTGCCGTCGCGCGAGCTCCGCTCCAGCAGCGTCTCGCCCAGCTCGGACTCCAGCTTGGCGATAACCTGGCTCACCGCGGGCTGCGTCCTATGTAACCGTGCTGCCGCCCGCGAGAAGCTTCGCTCTTCCGCCACGGCCAGAAACGTCTCCAGTTGAAACAGGTCCATTCCAGTCCTTATCCTTCTGTGTCGGGCACTTAGGCCTGCAGGTGCGGGCTATAAGGCCATTAGAAGTGCGAATACATCGCTGCACCATCATAAGGGCAGGTTATGCTGAATAATAACGGAAAGGTCACCGGCCATGGCACTCTCCAATCAGATCGTCTTTTTTGACACGACTTTGCGCGACGGCGAGCAGTCGCCCGGCTGCACCATGCACCACAACGAGAAGCTCCGGATGGCGCACCAGCTTGCCAGGCTGGGAGTTGACATCATCGAGGCGGGCTTCGCGATTGCCTCGCAGGGCGACTTCAACTCGGTCAACGCGATCGCCAAAGAGGTGAGCAGTTCGGAACAGGCCCCGCGCATCGCGTCGCTCGCCCGCTGTAAGCGCGAGGACATCGAAGCCGCCGCCCGCGCCGTCGCGCCAGCCCGGAAGAACCGCATTCACACCTTCCTCGCCACCTCCGATCTGCATCTCGAGGCGAAGCTCCGCATCTCTCGCACCCAGGCGATCGACCAGGTTGGCGAGTATGTTCGACTCGCGCGCAGCTACTCGGACGATGTCGAGTTCTCTACCGAGGACGGCACCCGCTCGGACGTGGACTTCCTGATCCAAATGGTGAACGTCGCGGTGCAGGCCGGTGCCACCACGATCAACATTCCGGACACGGTCGGCTATACCACGCCGGCCGAGTACAAGGCGTTGTTTGAAAAGGTTCGCGCGAACGTGCCCGACTCCGACAAGATCATCTTCTCGACGCATTGCCACGACGACCTCGGGATGGCCGTCGCCAACTCTCTCGCTGGCGTCGATGGCGGCGCTCGTCAGGTCGAGTGCACGATCAATGGCATCGGCGAGCGCGCGGGTAACGCCGCGCTCGAAGAGATCGCCGCGGCGCTCACGACGCGTCATGACCGCTATCCCTACAGTTCGAACATCGTGATGAACCAGCTCTATCCCACGTCCAAACTGCTTGGCGAGATCATCAGCTTTACGTGCTCGCCGAACAAGGCTGTCGTCGGCAAGAACGCCTTCGCGCATGAGAGCGGTATCCACCAGCACGGCGTGCTCGCCAACCCGCTTACATACGAGATCATGACACCGGCGTCGGTCGGCTTTACGGGCCAGAACATCGTGCTCGGCAAGCACAGCGGCCGCCGCGCGTTGGAACATCGCCTCGCTGAACTTGGCCATAAGCTGTCAAAGCCGGAGCTCGATGCTGTTTATCTACGCTTCACCGAACTCGCCGACCGCAAAAAATCCATTTACGACCAGGACATCCTCGCGCTATTGCACGAGCCGCTTGCTGAGGTCGCGAATGTTCCGTGAGTCGCGGCATCGTTCGCGTCTGTTTTATTCACTATTCACTACTCACTATTCACTGGAATAGCTAATGAAGCTCAAAATCGCCATCCTCGCCGGAGACGGCATCGGCCCCGAAGTCACCCGCGAAGCCGTCAACATCCTCAAGGCCGTCGCCGAATTCGGCAGCCACGAATTCACCTTCACCGACGCGCTGATCGGTGGTGTCGCGATCACCGCCGCCGGCACGCCGCTGCCGCAGCAGACCATCGACGTCTGTCTGGAATGCGACGCTGTACTCCTCGGCGCAGTAGGCGACAACAAGTTCAATCATTTGACACCGGACAAACGCCCCGAAGCCGGCCTGCTGCAAATCCGCCAGGTGCTCGGCGGCTTCGCGAATCTGCGTCCCTGCCTCGCATTCGCCGCACTCGGCGACAACTCGCCATTGCGGCCCGAGGTCACAAAGGGCGTCGACATCCTCTTCGTGCGCGAGCTCCTCGGCGGGCTCTACTTCGGCCAGCCGCGCTCATGGAACAAGGAGACGGGCGAGGCCATCAACACGATGCGCTACACCAAGGCGGAAGTCGTCCGCGTCGGTCGCATCGCGTTTGATCTCGCGCGCAAGCGGCGCAAAAAGCTCACGCAGGTCGACAAGGCCAACGTGCTCGAGTGCTCGCAGCTATGGCGCGCCACCATCGACGAACTCAAAGCCGACTACCCCGACGTCACCGTCGAGCACCAACTCGTCGACTCGATGGCGATGCACCTCATGAACATCCCGCGCAACTTTGATGTTGTGCTCACCGAAAATCTCTTCGGCGACATCCTCTCCGACGAGTCCGGCATCATCACCGGTTCACTCGGAATGCTGCCGTCTGCAACGCTCGGCGGCAAAGTCAACCTCTACGAACCGGTCCACGGTTCAGCGCCGGACATCGCAGGACAGGGCAAGGCCAACCCGCTCGGCGCCATCCTCACCGCCGCGATGCTGCTGCGTCATTCGGCCAGGCTCGAAGAAGATGCCCGAGCCATCGAGGCCGCGGTCGACAAAGTCCTCGCCGCCGGCTACCGCACATCCGACATCGCTCGCGGCAGCTCCGGCGCCAATGTCACCACACACGAGATGGGCAAGCTCGTGCACGAAGCGCTCGCGCAATCCATCGACAAACAGCAATCGCTCCACGCCGTCTAGACCACCTAGCCATGCGCCGAATGCTCCAACTCGCCGCCCTGACGCTGCTGCTGCCAGCAGCCGCAGCCATGCGCGCGCAGATCACCAGTCCCGACGTCCTCGTCGCCAATCCGCCGCACAATCCCGCGCGGGGCCCCCTAAAGCCCGGCGACAATCTGCAATGGCTCTGGACCTTCGCGAAGCCCGAACCCATCGGACGCGCCAGCGATCTTCGCTACGACGCTCGCTTCCACGCGCTGCTGTCCAATACGTTCCACGAGCCGCAAGCGATGTGGGGACCGGAGCCCGGCCACAATCCACCGCTCGATGCGATCATCCCGCTGTTCCTCTCGCGCTACGGCACCGTGACCGCGCAAGGCAATCGTTACCTCAGCATCGACGGCTGCGTTCCTGACTTCTGCGCGGCGCACGGCCTGCTCTGGGTCGACCTCGGCACACCTCATCCGCTCGTCATCTTCGCCGGCGTCACCTGGTCAGCCGAGTCCCACACAACAAATGATGCCGCCGCCAATTACAACCTCTGGCTCTACCCGAATCGCGAGGTCTCACCGGACGATCTCCCCATCGCGTTCACCGAAGCCATCGCGCATTGGGACGCGCGGCTCGCCGCTGCACACCGCCTGGTTCCGCACATCGCGCAAGCCGTCCTCATCGGGCCCAACGGCACGCCGCACGATCTCAAACCAGCACTCGTCGGAGCCAACACGATCGCTCCGCAACCCGACACAACCGCGCAGGACGATCAGCCCGCGCACAGCACCGAACTCCAACCACGCAACTAAACCAGGTTCAACAACATCATGAGCACAACGAACAACACGAACCAGCAACCCCGGACAATGTTCGAGAAGGTCTGGGCCAACCACATCGTTGCCGAGCCCGAAGGCGAACCGACGATCCTCTACATCGACCTCCAGCTCGTCCATGAGGTCACGTCGCCACAGGCCTTCGACGGCCTCCGACTTGCCGGCCGCAAGCTGCGGCGCCCCGACCGCCACATCGCCACGGTCGACCACAACGTGCCCACCACCTCGGCGCACGACCGCCTCGTCATCGCCGACCAGATCTCCGCTGCGCAGGTCAACGCGCTGCGCAAAAATTGCAAAGAGTTCGGCATCGAGTTCTTCGACGTGCAGGACCCAGGCCAAGGCATCGTGCACATGATCGGACCCGAGCTCGGCGCGACCAAACCCGGCATGACCATCGTGTGCGGCGACTCGCACACCTCGACACATGGAGCCTTCGGTGCGCTGGCATTTGGCATTGGAACGAGTGAAGTAGAACACGTGATGGCAACGCAGACCTTGCCCCAGTCGAAGCCGAAGACGTTCCGCATCAACGTCGAAGGCGAGCTTCCCTATGGCGTCACCGCCAAGGACATCATCCTCGACATCATCGGCCGCATCGGCACCGACGGCGCTACAGGTTACGTCATCGAGTACGCCGGCTCCGCCATCCGCACGCTCTCGATGGAAGGCCGCATGACCATCTGCAACATGTCCATCGAAGCAGGCGCACGCGCGGGCATGATCGCACCCGACGAGACCACGTTCGCCTATCTCAAGGGCCGCCGCTTCTCACCCGCTGGCGAAGCCTGGGATCGCGCCGTCGAACACTGGCGCTCGCTCGTCACCGACCCCGGCGCAGCCTTCGACCGCGAACTCAACATCGACGCAACAAAGCTCGTACCGACCGTGACCTGGGGCACCTCGCCCGGCATGGTCACAACCATCGACGGCATGGTTCCCTCACCCGAGCAAGCGCCCACCGAAGCCGACAAGAAGTCCTTCACCCGCGCGCTCGAGTACATGGACCTCAAGCCCGGCACGAAACTCGAGGACATCAAGGTGGACGCGGTCTTCCTCGGCTCCTGCACGAATGCGCGCATCGAAGATCTGCGCGCCGCAGCGAAGGTGGTGCGTGGCCACCACGTCGCAACCACGGTGCGCGCGATGGTTGTGCCCGGCTCGCAGCGCGTAAAACATCAGGCAGAAGAAGAAGGCCTCGACCGCATTTTCAAATCGGCCGGCTTCGAGTGGCGTGAGCCCGGCTGCAGCATGTGTCTCGGCATGAACCCCGACATCCTGCAACCCGGCGAACGCTGCGCCTCCACCAGCAACCGCAACTTCGAAGGCCGCCAGGGCCGCGGAGGCCGCACCCACCTCCTTTCGCCCGAGATGGCTGCCGCCGCCGCCATCACCGGCCACCTCACCGACATCCGCAAGTGGAAGCACGAAGGGTCGGAAGACTTCAACACCGATCAAGTCCTCGCACCGGGAGGTTCGCGCTAATGCAACCCATCAACGTTCTGACAAGCACCGCCGTCCCGCTGCCGTTTCCCAATATCGACACGGACCAGATCATCCCGAAACAGTTCCTCAAGCGCATCGAGCGCACCGGCTACGGCGACTTCCTCTTCTACGACTGGCGCTACAACCTCGACATCCCGACCACCGGCAGTTCCACGGGACCAGCCCCGCGCGCGGACTTCGTCCTGAACAAGCCCGAGTACAAGGGCTCCGAGATCCTCATCACCGAGAAGAACTTTGGCTGCGGCAGCTCGCGCGAGCACGCCGCCTGGGCCATCAACCAATACGGCTTCCGCGCCGTCATCGCGCCCAGCTTCGCCGACATCTTCTTCTCCAACGCCGGCAAGAACGGCATCATCCTCGCCACGCTCACCGACGCTGAAGTCGAAACTCTCATTCAGCGCAGTACGAAAAATCCGAAACACCGCATCACCATCAACCTCGAGCAGCAAACCGTCACGGACGACGAAGGCTTCCACGCCCACTTCGACATCGACCCGTTCCGCAAATACTGCCTGCTGAACGGCCTCGACGACATCGGTCTCACTCTGCGCCACGAATCCGATCTCAACATCTTCGAATCCACACACGACCAGGAGTTCTGGTCCGCACCGAAAGCTAGTGCATGACAAAAGGTCTGACGCTCAGGATCCGCTGGATTGGATATATCTGCAGTGTTATTGGGTGCGGTTTATGGGGGGCCTCTATATGGGGATGACTTGCCGATCCAACCCATACGTGGAGACGAATCGGGCTCGCAATTTGGCTGGTAGGCATGCTGACCTCGCTGTACGGATTAATTCGAATGACTCGTGAAAGCAGCAACGAAAGATAAGAAGGAAATTCAATGAGCAGCATCCCCGCAGGCAAAACAAACTCCGTCGTCCTCACCGAAGGCCCCTCACGCGCCGCAGCGCGCAGCTACTTCCGCGCGGTCGGCTTTTCGAAAGACGACCTGCACAAGCCCATCATCGGCATCGCCAACACCTGGACCGAGGTCGGGCCCTGCAACTTCCATCTCCGCCAGGTCGCCGAGGCCGTCAAGGAAGGCATCCGCGAAGCCGGCGGCACGCCCATGGAGTTCAACACCATCACCGTGCACGACGGCATCACGATGGGCACCGAAGGCATGAAGGCCTCGCTCATCTCGCGCGAAGTCATCGCCGACTCGATCGAACTCGTCACGCGGGCCAACTCCTTCGACGGCCTCGTCTGCATCGCCGGCTGCGACAAGAACATGCCCGCCGCCATCATGGCTCTCGCGCGCCTCAACATCCCCGGCCTCATGCTCTACGGCGGCAGCATCGCGCCCGGCACGCTCCATCAGCCCGATGGCAGCACAAAAGAGATCACCATCCTCTCTGTCTTCGAAGGCATGGGTTCTCACGCCGCCGGTAAGATCAACGACGACCAGCTCGAAGCTCTCGAAGCCGCAGCCTGCCCCGGCCCCGGCGCCTGCGGCGGCCAGTTCACCGCCAACACCATGGCCATGGCCGGCGAGTTCCTCGGCATCTCGCCGATCCAGCTCTCCGGCGTCCCCGCCATGAGCAAAGAGAAACACGCCGCCAGCCGCGAAGCCGGCCGCATGGTCATGGAGCTCGCGCGCAAACAGATCAAGCCGCGCGACATCCTCTCCCGCGACGCCATCGAGAACGCCATCGCCGCCGTCGCCGCATCAGGCGGCAGCACCAACGCTGTGCTCCACCTCATCGCGATCGCCCACGAACTGAACATCCCACTCTCGATGGAAGACTTCGACGCCATCTCCGAGCGCACGCCCTTCATCTGCGATCTTTCGCCCGGCGGCAAGTACGCCGCAAAGGACTATCAGGAGGCCGGCGGCTCGCGTCTCCTCGCCAAGCGCCTCAAAGAACACGGCTCGCTGAAAGACATCCCCACCGTCAGCGGCAAGAATCTCTTCGCCGAAGCCGACGCGGCCATCGAAACTCCCGGCCAGGTCGTCATCCACAACTGGGACAAGCCGCTCAAGCCCACCGGCGGCCTCGTCATCCTGCGCGGCAACCTCGCACCCGATGGCTGCGTCATCAAAGTCGCTGGCCACGAGCGCCTCAACCACACCGGCACCGCACGCGTCTTCGAACGCGAGCAGGACGCCTTCGATGCTGTCGAGCATGGCAAGATCAATCCCAATGACGTGCTCGTCATCCGTTACGAAGGCCCCCGCGGCGGTCCCGGCATGCGCGAGATGCTCGCCGTCACCGCCGCCATCAAGGGAATCCCGGAACTGTCGGAGACCGTTGCGCTGCTCACCGACGGCCGCTTCTCCGGCGCCACGCGTGGCCTCATGGCCGGCCACGTCGCTCCCGAAGCCCAGCTCGGCGGCCCCATCGCCGCCGTCCGCGAAGGTGACACCATCACCTTCGACATCCCCAACCGCAAACTCACGCTCAACATTTCCGACGAAGAGATGAAGTCGCGCCTCAAAAACTTCAAGGCCCCCGAACCAAGATTTAAGCGCGGCGTCTTCGCCAAATACGCCAACAGCGTAAGCAGCGCCAGCGAAGGTGCGGTCACAACCTAGGGAAACTATGCACACCGAGGAAATCAAGCAAACGATCACAACGAACTCCAGCGAGATCGCCCGCTTGCATTCTGCTGTGCATGAAACATGGCAGCATCGAGAGGAGAGCCCTGACGCTCACAAGGCCTGGACTGATGCAGCCGAGGCGTTCAGTAACCGCTACGATTCGCTGGCATTTCCGGGTGGTTACGACGGTGCGCTCGATCGAATCTTGGCTGGCGATCCGTTGGCTGTCGAAGCAGGATTCTGCTTCCTCGAACTGCGACCTTTCTTCCACCGCTCGGGATACATGTTCAAAGACATTCTCCGAAAGCTCCGCAAAGCTCCTTTGTCCACTCAACAACAAACGCGCTTACAACAAATCGAAACGTCTGTAACAAAGTGGCGTCAGAGCAAAAACCGCTTAGCATGCGAGGAACTGCAATGAACTCCAACCAGCATCCCACGCTCACCGGCTCCGAAATCCTCTGGGCCACACTCGCCGGCGAAGGCACCACCACCGTCTTCGGCTATCCCGGCGGAGCCATCCTCCCGGTCTACGACGCGCTGCGCAAGTTCCCTACCATCCACCACGTCCTCGTGCGCCACGAGCAGGGCGCCGCGCACATGGCCGACGGCTACGCACGTGCCTCTGGCCGCCCCGGCGTCTGCATGGCCACCTCCGGCCCCGGTGCCACCAACCTCGTCACCGGCCTCGCCACCGCTATGCTCGACTCCATCCCCGTCGTCGCCATCACCGGCCAGGTCTCCTCCAAGGTCCTCGGCTCCGACGCCTTCCAGGAGATCGACATCACCGGCATCACGCTGCCCATCACCAAGCACAACTTCCTCGTCACGCGCGCCGAAGACATCGCGCCCGCCGTCCGCGAGGCCTTCCAGATCGCCACCTCCGGCCGTCCCGGCCCCGTCCTCATCGACATCACCAAGGACGCACAACAGGCCTCCGCGCTCTTCGATTTCGACGCCGCCAAGCCCGCGCCCTACCGCCCTCACCCGATGTTGCGTGCCGGGTCCTCCGCAATCCGCGAATCGATCGAGCTCATCCAGCAATCGAAGAAACCCGTCATCCTCGCCGGCCACGGCATCATCGAATCCGGCGCACAGAAAGAGGTGCTCGCCTTTGCCGAAGCGCTCCAGATCCCCATCGCCTCCACGCTCCTCGGCCTGGGCGCTATTCCTTCCGGCCACCCGCTCTCGCTCGGCATGATGGGCATGCACGGCGAGTCCTGGGTGAACAACGCGATCCAGCAATCGGATCTGCTGCTCGCCTTCGGCATGCGGTTCGACGACCGCGTCACCGGCAACCTCGCGCACTACGCGCCTACCGCCAAGAAGATTCACATCGAGATCGACCCGTCCGAGATCAACAAGAACGTCCGCGCCGACGTCGCCCTCATCGGCGACCTCAAAGAAGTCCTGCAACTTCTCCTTCCATTACTGCCTAGGAACTCCGACGCCTCCTGGCTACGCGAGATCAACGCCTCCAAAGGCACTGCCGCCGTCCGCGACATCATCAACCTCCCCGACAACGGCCACCTCTACGCCGCGCACGTCATCCACGACATCTGGCGCGAGGCGCAGGCCGCAGGCCGCATCGAAAACACGATTATCGTCACCGACGTCGGCCAGCACCAGATGTGGGAGGCGCAGTACTTCAAGCACGAAAGCCCGCGCTCCCTCATCACCTCCGGCGGCCTCGGCACCATGGGGTTCGCCTTACCCGCCGCCATCGGCGCGAAGTTCGCCTGCCCTGAAAAAGACGTCTGGGTCATCGCCGGCGACGGTGGCTTCCAGATGACCGCCGCCGAGCTCTCCACCATCGTGCAGGAGAAACTCGCCATCAACATCGCCGTCATCAACAACGGCTTTCTCGGCATGGTGCGCCAGTGGCAGGAGACCTTCTACGAGAAGAACTACTCCGCCTCGCCCATCCTCTCGCCCGACTTCGTCATGCTCGCCGCCGCACACGGCATCGACGCCGCCAACGTCACCAAACGCGCCGAAGTCACGCCCACCGCAACAAAGGCGCGCACCAGCGGCAAACCCTTCCTCATCAACTTCGCCGTCGAAAAAGAAGACGGCGTCTACCCGATGATCTCGCCCGGCGCCGCCCTCCACGAGATGGTCCGCCGCCCACAAAAAGATCCCCTCCTCGAAACCGCGGAGGACGAATGAATCCCATTTGGGTGGGCCAGTTCCAGGTAACAGGGCCGCGGGACAATCCGATGCTCGATGGCAACGCAGGCGCTTTCATATGGATTGCGGCGCAGGCAGAAGATGCAGCCAAGCTTCAGTTGCGAGCAACGAATGTCATGCGCGATCTGGGTCTCACGGTTGTGGAGTCAGAGCAGTTTGAAGAGGTGATAGACGAAGACGATCTACCAGAGGAACTAGCAACGCTTATTCCTGAAGCCAGACGAAACGTCGAATCTGTAGTCTTCGGAACTTGGCACCTCTTCAAAAACCACGACGCATAGATACGGAAATGTCTATGAACCGAATCCAAAACGAATCGATTCTTATTGTCGCGATGACGCTGATAAGCGCTCTTGTCGGCTGCAAATCCGCACCCGCACCCACACCTGCGCCGTCCACACCCATCGTCGCCAAATCCACCTACCCACCGCGCCCCACCATCGCCCCACCACCCTTCCGGGTCTTCCACACCACCGACAACTCCATCACCCTCGTCACCGACGCCAACGCCACCGACGACCAGGTCGCCGCCATCCTCTGGCAGCTCCACGACGCAGCCCACAACCACACCTTCGATCAACTTCGTATCTCACAAAAAGAAGTCGACAAGCGCGACCCGATGATCTGGTTCCACATCTACCGCGGCACAAAGTGCGCGGACGAAAAGTACACCGCCGGCAAACTTCCCTGCGGCCCCAGCTACCACGCCGCCGGCGACTACACCCTCGGCAGCTTCTCCAACAAGAACCGCGACGACGCCGTCCTCCTCCACGCCAACGACAAACAAACCGAACTCTGGAACCCCGACGCCCCTTAGCCTGTCTACCCTCTACCCCTTACCCTCTACACTCTGAGACCCCATGCTCCACACCTTCGTCGCCATCGTTCAAGACAAGCCCGGCACGCTCACCCGCGTCGCCTCGCTCTTCCGCCGGCTCAACATCAACATCGTCTCCCTCACCGTCGGCGAATCCGAGCGCCCCGACACCTCGCGCATGACCATCGTCTGCGAGGCCCACGAGCACGCCGCCGATCGCATCCGTGCCTCGCTCTACAAACTCGAGACCACCATCCACGTCGATGAGGTCAACCGCGCCGAAGCCGTCGTCCGCGAGCTCTGCCTCATCAAGGTCGCCGCCGGCCCCAACTCGCCGCACGGCGTGCACTCGCGCTCCCAGATCTTCGAGCTCGCCAACGTCTTCCGCGCGCGCGTCGTCGACCTCGCACCCGAATCCATCATGCTCGAGATGACCGGCTCCGCCTCCAAGATCGAAGGCCTCCTGCAAGTCCTCCGCGAATCCGGCTACGAGGTCCTCGAGGTCTCACGTACCGGCCGCATGGCCATGCGCCGCGGCCACCACACCGGCCGCGTCCTCAAAGCCCTCGGCAGCAAATCCGACGAGCCTCAGGACGCCCTCGATCCCGCAGCTCTCCCCGATGACGAAAAGCTCCCCACCGAATTCGACGAGGCCTGAGCACACCATGAACCGCCGCGAGTTTCTCAAATCGAGCGCCGCACTCTCAGCCGCAGCAGCATCCCCGCGCGCGCTGCGGGCGCTCGCCTCACCTCCGGCCGCGCCCTTGCGTCAGCTCGACTATTCGCAGGTCCAGCTCCTCGACTCGCCACTACGCACGCAGTTTGATTACAACCACGCATTCTTCCTCGCGCTCGACAACGATCGCCTGCTCAAGCCCTTTCGCCAACTCACCGGCATGCCCGCGCCCGGCGAAGACATGGGCGGCTGGTACTCGCCCTCACTCGACTTCGATCCGCCCAAGAACTTCACCGGCTACGTCCCCGGCCACACCTTCGGCCAATGGGTCTCTGCGCTGTCGCGCATGTACGCCGCCACCGGCGACAAAGCCACACAACAAAAGGTCCACGCGCTCCTCACAGGTTTCGCTCCAACCATCTCCCCGAAGTTCTACGCGAACTACTGCCTTCCCTGCTACACCTTCGACAAAACAATGTGCGGCCTCATCGACGCGCATCAGTTCGCGCAGGATCCCATCGCGCTCGACGTCCTCGCCCACGCAACCGACGCCGTCATGCCGTACCTTCCAGACCACGCACTCACGCGCGCCGAGATGCGCGCACGCCCGCACCCGAACATCGCGTACACGTGGGATGAGCCCTACACACTCCCTGAAAATTTCTACCTCGCCTATCTCCGGAGCAACAACCCGCGCTATCGCCAGCTTGCGCAACGCTTCCTGCAGGACACAACCTACTTCACGCCGCTCTCGCAGAATCACAACGCACTCATCGGCGAGCACGCCTACTCGCACGTCAACGCTCTCTCTTCCGCAATGCAGGCCTACCTGGTCGACGGCGGCCAGATGCACTTCGACGCTGCCCGCAACGGCTTCCGCTTTGTGCAGCAGCAGAGCTTCGCCACCGGCGGCTGGGGGCCGAATGAAACCTTCCAGGACCCGGCCTCCAACGGCCTTGCCGACAGCCTCATGCGCACGCACGCCAGCTTCGAAACCCCCTGCGGCTCCTATGGCCACTTCAAGATCACGCGTTATCTTCTCCGCGTCACCGGCGATCCACTTTACGGCGACAGCATGGAGAGTGTGCTCTACAACACGATCCTCGGAGCGCGCCCCATTCAGCCGGACGGAACAAGCTTCTACTACTCCGACTACAACAATGATGGCCACAAGTTCTGCCATAACGACAAGTGGCCCTGCTGCTCCGGCACCTTTCCCCAGGTCACCGCCGACTATGGCATCAGCAGCTACTTCGCCACGCCGCGCGGCCTCGCCGTCAATCTCTACCACCCTTCGCGCGTCACCTGGAAACAAGCCGGCGCTAACCTCGTACTCACGCAAACCACGAACTATCCAAGCAGCGGAGACATCACTCTCACCCTCAATACGGATCGCAACAGCAAGTTGCCCATCGCTCTGCGCATTCCTGCATGGGCCGGTCCGCAAACACGCGCCCTCCTCAACGGCCGCACTCCGCTGGGCATGGAGGCTCACCCCGGCAAATGGCTCGTCATGGACCGGGATTGGCGCAACGGAGATCACATAGAGCTCACACTCGACATGCCGCTGCGCCTCATCCCGCTCGATCCTCAGCACCCCAACCTCGTCGCCCTCGCCTCCGGCCCACTCACGCTGTTCGCAATCCTGCCCGCGAGCGACACGCTCACAAAGCAGCAACTTCTCTCCGCGCAGCGCATCAGTGCAAACACATCCGAGTGGCGCATCAGCAGCGGCAGCGCGACAGTCCGCGCCGTGCCCTTCACCGCAATCACCGACGAACACTATCGTCTTTACCAGCAGATCTGATTCGCTGGCGCTAAGTTTTTCACCAAGTACTCCATAGAAAAGGAAGCAACACTCATGGCAAAGACCTACCACGATCAAGACGCAGACCTCTCTCTTATCCAGGCCAAGAAGGTCGCCATCATCGGCTACGGCTCGCAGGGCCACGCGCACGCTCTCAACCTTAAAGACTCCGGCGTGCATGTCAAAGTCGGCCTGCGCTCCGGCTCCGCCAACGCGAAAAAAGCCGAGCTTGCCGGCCTCGAGGTCACTTCACCCGCGGAAGCCGCCAAGTGGGCAGACGTCGTCATGCTCCTCGTTCCCGACCAGACCGCCGCGAAGGTCTACAAGGAGATTGAAGCCGGCCTGCAGACAAAAGGCTCCGACGGTCAGCCCAAGACGCTGATGTTCGCGCACGGCTTCAACATCCGTTTCCGCACCATCAACCCGCCCGACTCCATCGACGTCTCACTCGTCGCACCGAAAGGCCCCGGCCATCGCGTGCGCGAAGTCTTCACCGAAGGCGGCGGCGTTCCCGCACTCGTCGCCGTCGAACAGGACCCCTCCGGCAAGGCGCTTGCCAACGCGCTCTCCTACGCGAAGGGCATCGGCGGAACCCGCGGCGGCGTGCTCGAAACCACCTTCACTGAAGAGACCGAAACCGACCTCTTCGGCGAGCAGGCCGTCCTCTGCGGAGGCACCGCCGCGCTCGTCAAAGCAGGCTTCGAAGTCCTCACCGAGGCCGGCTACCAGCCCGAGCTCGCCTATTTCGAAGTCCTCCACGAGCTCAAGCTCATCGTCGACCTCATGTATCGCGGCGGCCTCGAATACATGCGCTACTCCATCTCCGACACCGCCGAGTGGGGCGACTACGTCGCCGGCCCCCGCATCGTCACTCCCGCCGTGAAAGAAGCCATGCGCGGCCTCCTCAAGGACATCCAGGACGGCAGCTTCGCCAAGCGCTTCATCGAAGACCAGAACACCGGCCGCAAGCAGTTTGAAAAGTTCCGCGACCAGGAGCGCAACCACCCCGTCGAAAAGGTCGGCGCCGAGCTCCGCAAGTCCATGCCCTTCCTCGACCCCGTCAAGGTCGAAAACGGCACCGTGGTCAAAGCCTGATCTCCAACACCTTCACACGAGCGCCCCACTCATCACCTGATGGGTGGGGTTATTCTTTCCAAGCACAATCGACCTCGTCCGGAGCGCCGCATGTCTCTCACCGTTTCCGTCGAAAATCTCCTCACCTGGAACGACACCACCGCGCGGCACTGGCGCGACTTCATCCACGCCAACCCCATCATGCTCGCGCTTCCGTGCGACATCCGCAACAGCAAGACCGTCGCCGACACCCTGCAACACATCGTCGCCGTCGAGCTCCGATACGCGCAGCGCCTCGCGGGCCTCCCCGAATCTTCCTACGAAGAAGTTCCCAAGAACTCCATCGACTCCCTCCTCACCGCGCACACGCTCGCCTTCGACCTCCTCCGCAACCTGCTCGCCCAGCCCGATTACGACTGGTCTACCGAGGTCATCTTCGACACCCTCACCCTTGGCCGCCTTCGCGCCTCACGCGAGACCATCCTCCTCCACCTCACGCTGCACAGCATCCGCCACTACGCGCAACTCGCCACGCTCGTCCGCCAGAACGGCTTCAAACCCACCTGGCCCATGGACTACCTCTTCGTCGCCGCGCAACGCGCCTGATCCGCCGCGCTCCAGCGGAGCGCACCCGGACGAACTCGCCGCGACCACCTGCACCCGATCCTCATCCAACTGCCCATGCCCTCTGCCCTCCGCCTTCACGCCTTCGGCCTCGACAACCTCGCGCCCGAGCCCGCCCCGCTCCCCGCACTCGGCCCCACCGGCGTCCAAGTCCGCTTTCACGCCGCCGCGCTCAACTACCGCGACCTTATGGTCGCCCTCGGCCAGTACAACCCCAAAATGGCCCTCCCGCGCATCCTCGGCTCCGACGCCGCCGGCGAGGTCCTCGCCATCGGTTCTGCGGTCACCCTCTTCAAGCCCGGCGACCGCGTCTGCAGCCTCTTCTTCCAGGACTGGCTCGACGGCGACATCCAGCCGCTCACCGGGAAGTCCGCCCTCGGCGGCGCCATCGACGGCGTCTTCGCCACCGAACGCATCCTCCCCGAAACCGGCCTCATCCATGCACCCGCCCACCTCAGCTTTGAAGAAGCCGCCACGCTCCCCTGCGCCGCCCTCACCGCCTGGAACGCCCTTGTGGAACAAGGCCGCCTCCGCGCCGGACAAACCGTCCTCGTCCAGGGCACCGGCGGGGTCTCCCTCTTCGCCCTCCAGATCGCCCGGATGCACGGCGCAACCGTCATCCTCACCAGCTCCTCCGACGAGAAGCTCGATCGCGGCCGCCGCCTGGGCGCCCATCACGCCATCAACTACAAGTCCAACCCCGACTGGGATAAGGCCGCCCAGGAATTTACGGCGAAAGACCTCACCTCTAGCATCGGCGTCGATCACGTCGTCGAGGTCGGCGGCCAGGGCACCATCACCAAGTCCCTCAGCGCCGTCCGCCCATCCGGCCACGTCCACGTTATCGGCGTCCTCTCCGGCACCGGTCCTGACGCCGGCCCGGGTATCGACGTCCGCTCGGTCCTGACGAAATCCGTTCACATCAACGGCATCTACGTCGGCAGCCGAGCCATGTTCCAGCGCATGAACGCCGCCATCTCCGCCAACCATCTCAAGCCCGTTATCGACCGCGTCTTCTCACTCTCGGAAGCCCGCGCCGCCTTCGAACATATGCAGAACGGCAGCCACTTCGGCAAGATCGTCCTCTCCCTAAACTCCTGAAACCAAAGGCCGAAAACACAGAAAGCCCCTGCGCGCTGGCAGGGGCTTCCTATAAGAATTGAGCTCAGCACTTAGGTCGTCGTCGTAACAATCTCGACGCCGCGCCAGAACGCCACATGGTGCTTCACCGACTTCGCCGCCGGCTTCGGGTCAGGGTAGTACCACGCCGCGTCCAGGTTCTCCTGGCCGTCGACAAGCACCGTATAGTACCGCGCGCGTCCCTTGGACGGGCACGTCGAGCTGGTAGAGCTCGGACGCAGAAACGCCCGGTTCACGCTCTCTTCGGGGAAGTAAATGTTTCCCTCGACGGTCTCAACCTTGTCGCTCTCCGCCAGGGTTTGTCCGTTCCAAATCGCCTTTGCCATATCCGCCTTCCTGTCTTTTCAGTCAGATAGCAGCAGCCCGGCTCTTCCAACACTTGTCTAGAGAGCCTGTCGCCGCAGCCTATGCCGCTGGTTAAACAGCAGTTTATCACGTTTGTACCGGAAATGGAAAGTGCACCTTCGTGTTCCTACAGAACACCATAGAATCATCGAAACTTACGATTTCATCAACAATCCCCGGTGCCCAGCAATCACCAGGTGCCCCATCTTCGCGCGCAGTCTTTCGCGCGCTAAGGTGGGCATCGCGCGCAGCGCGATCCAGCGCCAACGGCGCGCAACATATCAGCCTGGCCTTCTGCCGCTTCCTGATTTACGCGACCGCCTCCACCACCGGCCGCGTCTTCTCCGGGTCCGGCCGCTTCAGCTCCTTAGGCTCATCCTTCGGCTTCGGCGGCCCAATCTTCTTCTCATATCCGCAAACCACGGCGTTGGCCGACTGCTCCGGTCCCTTCTTCGTCCGGCGCTTCGGCATCCGCTCCTGGTTATTCGGGCACACCAGCCACGTGCCATCCTTGTCCGAAACCTCCACCAGGTACGGCGATTTGCACTTCGGGCACGCCTGCGCCACCAGCTTCTGATTGCTCGTGAAGTCACACTTCGGATACCGCGTGCACCCGTAGAACACATCCCCGCGCCGGTTCTTCCGCACGGCAACGTCGCCCCCGCACTTCGGGCATGGCACGTCTAAGATCTCCTGCTTCACGTACTTGCACTTCGGGTAGCCGGAGCAGGCGATGAACTCGCCATACGGCCCCTCGCGCTGCAGCAGCGGCTTGCCGCACTTCGGGCAAGGCTCCTCCAGCTGCACCGGCGGCTTCTGCTGCACCTTCTGGTTCAGCTTCCGGATCGTCTTGCACGGCGGGTCCTCGTTGTACCCCGGGCACGCCATAAACGGTCCCCACGGCCCATTCCGCAACACCATCTGGCGCCCGCAGTTGTCGCAGAACTCCTCTTCCTGCTCGTCCGCCGCATCCGCGCCCGGAGCATTCAAGTCCGGCTTCGCCGCAATATTCTCCTTCGTATAATCGCAGCTCACCGGCTCGACCGAGACCTTCTTCCAGTCCTTCATCGCCAGCCGCAACGCCGCCGCCAGCTCTTTTCTATCCTTCGAATCACTGACTTCAACAGCCCGCTCCGTGCCCTCAGGATCCGTGCCCCGCACCTTCAGCGTCGCGTGGTGAAACTTCTCGTTGATCTTCTTCAGCACCTCGCGCTCGCTCTTCTTCCACGCCGCCGCGCTCACGCTCATCGGCTTCTCATTGGTGTAGTTCGCGCACGAGTAGAAGCTCCCGAACTTACCCCACTTCAAATACAGCGGAGCCCCGCACTTCTCGCAGATCTCGCCCGTCTCCTCCTCCATGGCCTTCACGTCGGCCATCTCTTCGCTGGCAACCTTCAGCTCGCCCTCGAGATGGTCGTAGAAGCCATTCAGCAGGTCCGTCCACTTCTCCGTTCCCTCTTCCACCGCGTCCAGCTCGTTCTCCAGCCCCGCCGTGTACTCCACCTTGAAGATGTACGGAAAGTTCTTCACCAGCAGGTCCGTCACCACCATGCCGATCTCGGTCGGCACCAGCCGCGCCTTGATCTTCTTGACGTAATCCCGCTCCTGGATGGTGTTGATGATCGACGCATACGTCGACGGCCTTCCAATGCCGTTCTCCTCCAGCGTCTTCACCAGGCTCGCTTCGTTGAACCGCGGCGGGGGCTGCGTGAACTTCTGCTGCGAATCCACCTTCACCTTCGTCAACGCCTGGCCATCGTTCAGCTCCGGCAAGCGGCGCTCCGCCTCATCCTCTCGCGTCGCCTCGCCGCCATCTCCATCGCTATCGTTATCCGCGCGTGCATCCTGCGCCTTCTGTTCCAGCCTCGCCGCCTCCGCGCTGGCCTTCGCATCGCGCGCCGCCTTGGCCTTCTTGGCCTGCTCCTCGTACCACAGGAAACCCGCAAACTTCAGCACACTCCCGGTCGTGCGGAAGTCATAAGCCAGGTCAGCCTTCGCTTCAATGTCTACTGTCGTCTGGTCGAACACCGCCGGCGTCATCTGGCTCGTCACCGCGCGCTCCCAGATCAGCGAGTACAGGCGGAACTGCTCATCGCTCACATAGCGCCGGACAAACGTCGGCGTCCATTCGATATTCGTCGGTCGAATCGCCTCGTGCGCATCCTGCGCGTCCTTCTTCGACGAGTACACATTCGGCTTCTCCGGCACATACTCATTGCCAAGCTGCTTGCGCACATGCTCGCGAATCGCCTCAATCGCATCCGGGCTCATGCGCGTCGAGTCAGTACGCATATACGTAATCAGGCCAACCGTGCCCTCAGAACCCAGGTCAACGCCCTCATACAGCCGCTGCGCCACACCCATCGTCCGCCGGACGCCAAACCCCAGCCGTCCCGCCGCCTGCTGCTGCAACTGGCTCGTCGTAAACGGAGGCCGCGGCTTGCGCCTCGTCTCCTTCTTCTCCACCGAGCGCACCCGCCATGTCGCGCGCTCCAGCTGCGTCATCACCTCATCGACCGCGCCCTTATCCGGCAGCGCGCTCGCAATATATTTGCCTTCCTCCGCGCGATCTTCAACCCGCACCGGCTGCCCCTGCACCCCCACCATGCGCGCGGTAAATTGAGATCCCTCGCCATCCTTCCCGCCCGTCGGCGAAAGCACCGCATCAATATTCCAGTACTCCGTCTGCGGGAAATCCTCGATCGCCCGCTCGCGCTCCACGATCAGCCGCAGTGCCACAGTCTGCACACGTCCCGCGCTCAGCCCGCGCTTCACCTTGTCCCACAGCAGCGGAGAGATCTGATACCCCACCAAACGATCCAGCACTCGCCGCGTCTGCTGCGCATCGACTAAGTTCTCGTCGACATCCCGCGTATGCTGAAACGCCTGCTGCACAGCCTTCTTTGTAATCTCGTTAAAGGTCACTCGCTGAATCTTCTTCTTGTCCTTCACCGCCGGCAGAAGCTGCATCCTTAAATGAGCGGCAATCGCCTCGCCTTCGCGGTCAGGGTCAGGCGCGAGAAATACGGAATCACTCTTCGCGGCCAGCTTCTTCAGCCGGTCGACCACCTTCTCCTTGCCCGGCGACACAATCAGCGTCGGCTCAAACGTCCGCCGCTTCAGCTCCACTCCAATATCGTTCTTCGGCAGATCCATGATGTGGCCAATCGAGGCCTCCACCACGAAGTCATTCCCGAGATACTTCCCGATCGTCTTCGCCTTCGCAGGCGACTCTACGATCACAAGATTCTTTGCCATTCTGTTGCCTTACTCCAGTCATCCCCAGCGAGCAGGCTCGCCGGGGTCCCCGGTCCGAGGACGCCCTCGTCCTCCGTCAACCAACGTCAATGCACCCTAACACGCGCCGCCGAGTCAAAGTCAAACCCCGGAGAGCACACCCGTCCTACGAACCGCAACAGCCGGTCGTTCCGTTGGACGTTCTGTTTCGTAGGAAATTGTGGAAAAATCAGGTGTTCAAAACACACCAAAACCGCTCAAAAACGACTCAAAACACCTCAAAAACAGCGCACGTAATTTTTGCCCGGCATCTGTTTCACCCTGCCCCCAAGCTCCAGCTCGAACAGCGCCGTAAAGATCTCACCCGAGACCATCCTCGGCTCCAGCCGCTCGATCAGCTCATCCAGCTGCACCGCCTCATCAGCTCGCAACTGCCTGAAAACAAGCAACATATGCTCGCTCATCGGCTGTCCTCCGCCATTTGAGCCGGCTTCGCTATAAGAACCAGGCACCTGTCCGGAGAATAAGGATGCGGTCTCCCCCGCTTTGGATTCAAGCTGCTCCTCAAGCGCCACCCGGACCTGCGACTCCAGATCCTCCCAAATGTCCTCCCATGTTGCAGTTAGCTTCGCTCCCTGCTTGATCAGCGTATTCGGCCCCCAGGCATTCTTGTTGGTCGCATTCCCCGGCACCGCATACACATCCCGCCCCTGCTCCAGCGCGCACCTTGCCGTAATTCGAGTCCCCGAATACTCCGCCGCCTCCACCACCAGCACCCCCACGCTCATCCCGCTCAGCGTGCGGTTCCGAATCGGGAAATTCTGCGGAGCCGGAAACGTCCCCAGCGGAAACTCGCTCACAATCGCCCCGCCGCTGGCCACAATCTGCTCTGCAAGTTTTTTGTTTTCTTTGGGATAGATCACATCGATCCCCGTCCCCCACACCGCAACCGTCTTCCCTCCCGCCTCCACCGCCCCCTTGTGCGCGCACGTGTCCACGCCCCGCGCCATTCCGCTCTGAATCACCAGGCCGCGCTTCGCCAGGTCCCGGCTGAGCATCTCCGCCATCCCCGCGCCATACGGCGTCGGGTTCCTCGTCCCCACCACTGCAATCCCAGCGCGGTTCAAAATCGACGCATCCCCCCGAACCCAGAGCACCGGCGGCGGATCAAAGATCTCCATCAGCCTGCCCGGATACTCCGCGTCATCCATCGTCAGAAACGCCGCGCCCGCATCTGTCAATCGGCTGACCTCTTCGATCGCTGCCTTTCGTGCCCGCCCGTCGAACACAAACTGCGCCGCACCCGCCGGCAGTCCCAATCCCTCCAGCTCTGTCAGCGACGCACCGAACAGCCGCTCCGCATCGCCACCCAGCCTCTGCACGGCTCTCGTACACCGCGTCGGCCCCATCCCCGGAGTCAGCACCAACGCCATCCATGCCAGACGTGCCTCCGCCGATACCCCCATCCGTTCTCCAGCTCCTGACCCAACTCCAGCCCCAGCCTCAACCATCTGCGTCATTACCTCAACATCCGTAACGTGCACGCATCGTATCGCACAGCGATTTCCGACCGATATCCCACTAAAATCTGGTTGTGCCCCTTCGCGTCTCAGCCATCTCCTTCCTCAACCCGGCGCCCCTCCTCTTCAACTTCCAGCACCAGCCCACAGCGGCCTCGCTGCGGCCCTGCTACGAGCTCCACTACACCTCGCCGGCTCACTGCGCGCGCGAGCTCCACTCCGGCGCCGCCGACCTCGGCCTCATCCCCATCGCCGAACTCACGCCCGAGCTCGCTATCGTCCCCGGCTGCACCATAGCCAGCCTCACGAGGTCCGCAGCATCCTCCTGCTCGTCAAAAATCCCGGCGACCTGTCTCTCGAGGAAGCTCTCGCCAACGTCTCCACCATCGCCACCGACAACGCCTCGCGCAGCTCGACCGCCTACGCTCACATCCTCTTCGAGCACTTCCACAACACCCGCCCCACCTTCAGCGAGCACCGCGCCGACGCCGTCGCTATGCTCGCCACCGCCGACGCCGCGCTCCTCATCGGCGACCCCGCACTCCTCGCCCGCGAGCAGCGCGACCAGATCCAGGCCCACATCGACGCGACCTTCGGCCCCACCCCGCTCCTCTGGCTCGACCTCGCCGCCCTCTGGCGTCAGCACACCGGACTTCCCTGGGTCGCCGCCGTCTGGGCCGTTCGCCCCGTCGCCCTCAAGCTCGCCCGCGTCTCCGCAGCGCAGCTTCCCCAGGACCTCACGGCCAGCCGCGACGCCGGCCTCGCCAACATCGAAACCCTCGTCCGCGAATGGACACCGCGGATTGCCGTGCCACCCGACATCATCCGCACCTATCTCACCCGCAACATCCACTACACGCTCGATCCCGACTGCCTCCGCGCCATCCAGCACTTCCGCTGCCTCGCCAGCCAGCTCGGCTGCCTGCCCTCGTTGCCGCAGCTGAATATCCTCGGCGCATGAGGTTCCAGGTACCAGGTTCCAGGTTCCAGTCCGGAGCACATGGCATCCTCGCACCTGGTACCTGGCACCTGGAACCTGCCCTCCGCGAGACTCCACTGCCCCAGCCAGCGTCCTAAGTACCAGCATGACGCCTGCCTCCCTACCGCTCGCAGCCCTCCTCGCCGCCGCTGCCGGCCACAAGCTGATGCACGCCTTCTATCACCTCGGGCTTGCCGGCCTCGTGCTCATCTCCACCGTCGACAGCTCCTTCGTTCCGCTGCCCATCCCCGGCGTAACGGACCTGCTCATCATCCTGTACGCGGCCAACCACGCCAACCTGATTCTCCTTGTCTTTCTCGCGACGCTTGGCTCGGCTCTCGGGGGTTTTCTGTCGCACTGGGCCGGCCAGGCCGGCGGCATGGCCTTTCTCGAAAAGCACGTCTCCAAGCGGTATCTCAAGCCGGTGCAGAGCTGGGTTGAAAACCACGCGATCCTGTCCGTCGCTTTGCCCGCCATTCTTCCGCCGCCGATGCCGCTGTCGCCCTTTGTACTGGTCGCGGGCGCCGTCAAGATGAACCGCAAAAAGTTCATGATTGCCTTCACCACCAGCCGATTCGCGCGCCACGTCCTTGCCGCCTGGCTCGGCGTCCACTATGGCAAGGTCGTCCTCCATCTCTGGAACGAGTTCTCGGCGCGCTGGGCCGTCACCATCCTCATCGTCTTCTGGTCGGTGACGATCGTCTTCACCGCGATCGGCATCTGGAAGCTGGTCCAGACCTCGCGGAGCATGAAGCTCCGCCCCAACGCCAATCCTGCCCAGCCCACCGCCCAGTAACGTTTTCCTGATCTCTGTTCCCTGGTCCCTGTCCCTGCTACCCAGTGCTAAACTAACTCCTGTGCCGGGTCCTACGCGACGCGTACCCGCCAACCCCGCCAGGTCCGGAAGGAAGCAACGGTAACGGGCACACGCGGGCGCAGTAGGTTAACCCGGTACACTTCTTTCCCCTTCAAAAATCCTGGTCTTTGCCCCGACCGACCGCGAAATGCCGTTGTTCCACGTGGAACATTCATTTGTAGGCCACTAAGAAATGTGGGAAACGCAGTTTTCTGTGGAAGACTGCCCGGCCCTGCATGATAATCGCGCACACCGCTGGAGACGCAGTAAGGGCCATCGTCCTGACTCGCTCACTCCCGTGATCGGCTGGCTGCGGTTCCCGCACGCGATAAGATGCTCTCTGGCTGCACTTTCTCCCTGGAGGACCATTTTGAGTCTCACCCTGAAGCCCCGGCATGCCGTCCGCGCCAAAATCTCCGCACTCGGCACCTACGTTCCTCCCCGGGTCCTCACCAACGCCGACCTTGAAAAGATGGTCGAGACCAACGATCAGTGGATCGTCGAACGCACCGGCATCCGCGAGCGTCACCTCGTCGACAAAGGCGTGGGCACCAGTGATCTCGCCGTCGAAGCCGCGCGCCGCTGCCTCGCCTCCCGCGGCATTCAGCCGACAGAGGTCGAGGCCATCATCGTGGCCACCGTCACGCCGGACATGCTCTTCCCCTCCGCGGCCTGCCTGGTGCAGAACAAGCTCGGAGCCACGGGCGCGTGGGGCTTCGACCTCTCCGCCGCCTGTTCCGGCTTCCCCTACGCCCTCCAGGTCGGCGCCAAGCTGGTTGAATCCGGCGCGCATAAAAAGGTCCTCGTCATCGGTGCCGACGTCATGAGCTCCATCATCGATTACACCGACCGCTCCACCTGCATCCTGTTTGGCGACGGTGCCGGCGCAGTCCTCCTCGAACCCTGCGAAGAGGGCGAGATTGGGTTGGTCGACTTCTGGCACGAGATTGACGGCTCCGGCGCTGTCGCCCTCAACATGCCCGCCGGCGGCAGCCTGCTACCCGCGTCCCACGAGACCGTCGACAAGCGGCAGCACTTCGTCTATCAGGACGGCCAGACCGTCTACAAGTTCGCCGTCCGCAAGATGGCCGAAGCCGCCGAGCGCGTGCTCGAGCGCAACGGCGTCACCGGCACCGACCTCGCCTGCTTCATCCCGCACCAGGCCAACAAGCGCATCATCGAGTCCACCGCGCATCGCCTCGGCATGCCGATGGAGTGCGTCATTTTGAACATCGACCGCTACGGCAACACCACCGCCGGTACCATCCCCCTCGCCATGGAAACCGCGATCCAGGAAGGCCGCCTGAAAAAAGGCGACCTGGTCCTCCTCGCCTCCGTCGGCGCAGGCTTCACCGTCGGGGCGACGCTCCTGCGCTGGGAGTTCTAGCTATAACAGTCTCGGTAACCGCGAAGCCGGGTGCCCCATCTTCGCGACAGTCTCATCGTCGCTAAGGTGGGTCTTTCGCGCCAAGCGCGAAGTTTTTTGCTTTTCTTTCTGTCATCCTGAGCGGAGCGAAGGACCTGCTGTTGCTTTTGCCTTATTCACTTTTCACGACTCACGATTCATTGCCTTCCATGTCCCGCCACATCATCGTCGCCATAAAATCCGGAACCGATCCCATCGCCCCGCTCCCCGCAGCTGCCTTCCATCGCATGCTCGACACACCGCTGTACTGTCCCAAGTGCGACGCTACTTACTTCCTTCTCGCCGACTACGACTGGGCGGTCAGCCGCCACTTCGAAGAAGAGTCGCGCCACCACCTCACGCTTCTGCGCAAGACCATCCGCCTGGGACACAGCTACGGCCACCACATCACGCACTTCGAGACCAACGGAGTCGTCGTGACTCGTCACACACGACCCGACGCTCTGCCCTCAGTCGAAGATCTGAAGCCTCTCACCGATCGCCCGCAATAGGCCATAACTCAAAGGGCTAATTCCCCGCCGCTGTCCCCACGCCGCGTAACGCAGGAGCCTGCGTCTTCTCTCGCGCGTTCGCCGCCGGCAGCAGCCGATTCGCTACGCGCAGCAACGGCTTCTCGATGAGCAAATAAAACACCAGCCCCAGCCCCAGCAGCACCGCCGCCACGGCCAGCTCAGCAGCTGTCAGCTCCACATAGCCGCGCGGGATCACGTGTTTGGAGATCGTCGGGCTATAGCGCTCCAGAAGATAGCCGGACAGCAGGTACGCCGAGTACGACGAGTTTCCCAGCAGCACCATCACCCTGCCGGCAAACGAGCGCAGCGACGGCGCCCAGAACACCGTTCCTGCAACGATGAGCCCGCCCGCCACGCCCAGCGTCAGCGCGCGCAGCATCACTCCCTGGCCTGCCAGGATGTCGTTCTGAAACTGCGCCATGCCCCACGTCTTCCACGAATACGCCACGAACGCGAGAACCCATCCCAGCACAAAAAGCACGATCCCGATCCTGGGTTTGCGCTTCAGCCCATACCGCGAGTACAGAATCGCAACGCAGACGCCGAACGCAAACTCCAGCAGGATCGGATTCATCACCACAGCCAGAATCGGCCGCCGGAAATCAATGACAGCCCCAAGGCAAACCAGCCCCACCAGCAGCCAGCCCATGATCGCCACCGCTCGCCGCGCCGCGACCAGCAGCAGCGCCGCAAACACAAGGTAGAAAAACATCTCGAAGATCAGCGTCCAGCTGAAGTTCGCGAGCGTCGGCAGATCCGGGTAGCGCAGCCCCGGCAAGAGAAAGATCGCCGGAACATACGTCAACCCTTCGGCCAGCCCATGGCGAAAGTGATGCGCGAACGGATACAGCGCGAACACCAGGTACACCGGAAAGATCCTGACCACCCGTCGGCGCAGAAAATTCCACATCGTCGCCACGCCCTGCGGCCGCGTCTCGCGCAGCACCAGCAACGACAGAATGAATCCGCTGATAACGAAGAAGATGTCGACGCCAAAGATCCCCAACTGCGGCAGATTCATTCCGGTGCGGCTGAATAGCTGCCCGCAGTGCGTCCACGCCACCAGGAACACGGCGATCGTCCGCAATGCCTGAAGACCATCGATCTGTCCCACCTTCGGTGAGGGCAGCGGAAGGCGCAGAGCGCTCCGGCTCACGGTGGTCCCCATGTGTCGATGCTAACGAATCGCAGCGGTTCCGGTAAACCGCACCTTATCGCGCGGCCGCGGCCCTGAGCGTCAACGCCTCCACGCTCTGCGCCGCACCGCTCCCGCAATGCCCAACAATCCGGAGGCCAGCAATGCCACACTCGCCGGCTCGGGGATCGGCGGCACTGTAGACGGAGTCCCCGTCACATCAAACGCGGAGAAATTCCCCGCGGCCGTCGCCACCGTCCACGGCCCCGTCGCGCTATTCATAAGGTTGTAGTACCACGTTCCAGAGTCGCTGAAGCTGTTCAGCCAGAAGGTCGTGTTCGCCGGGTTGCTCTGCGTCGCCACAATCCAGTACGTCGACCCCGCGTTCAGCGTGGTGCATGTCCCGCTGCACGTGAAGTTCACCAGCGAGGTGGTCGGGTAATCGGTGTAGCTCCCCGTCTGCGTCAGCGTGTCCAATATCGTTCCCGGAGTTCCCGCCGCGTTCGATTCGATGTAAACATTCAGCGGCGACACCGGCCCATTCGCGGCCAGTGCCAGGTCTGCCCCTGTGAGAGTCGCGGTCTGCGTCGGGCTGAACGAAAACGCATTCGCCTCCGTGCCCGGCGGAGGCGTGATCGTCGTCCCTACTGTCCACCAGCTGGCGCCTTCATAGGTGTTCCCCGGTTCCGTGAAGTTCGAAAACACCACCGTATCCGCCCGCATCTCTCGCGCGGACGCCACCATCATCAACCCTACCGCCGCACTCGCCAGCACACCAAACATCCGCACACGCATCGCCACGTCTCCCATACTCACATTGGAGACCCTAATACGTCCGCCGGGATGCCCCTGATTCGGCGTCGCCAAACGCGGTATACTCCACTCCCATGTCTGTGTTCGTTATTCTCCCCGCTGCGGGGATCGGTACCCGTATGGCCTCCGCCACCGCCGGAGCCAACTCGAAAGGCAGCGCTCCCAAGCAGTTCATCGAGCTCCGAGGCATCCCCATCCTGCTCCACTCTCTTCGCGCCTTCCTCGCCGTCCCACGCGTCTCCGGCATCTACGTCGCGGTCCGCGAGTCAGAACATCCTCGCGTCTCCGCCCTGCTCGAGGAGCACAAGCTCTCCAGCCGCGTCCACGTCGTCCCCGGCGGCGACACCCGCCAGGACTCCGTCGCCAACGCCCTGGCCGCGCTTCCCTCCGGCGGCGAGAACGACATCGTCCTCGTCCACGACGCGGTCCGCCCCCTGATCGATCCCGCGACCATCAACCACGTCATCGACGGTATCGAACACCACGGCGCCGCGATCGTCGGCACCCCGGCCATCGACACCATCAAGCAGGTCGAGCGCACCGCCGATGGCGCCCTGATCACCGCCACCATTCCGCGCGAGCTCATCGTGCACGCGCAGACGCCGCAGGGCGCCCGCGTCCCGCTCATGCGCCAGGCCTTCGACGAAGCCCTCCGCGACGAGTTCGTCGGCACCGACGAAGCCTCCCTCCTCGAGCGCGCCAACATCCCCGTGTACGTCGTCCCCGGCACCTCCCGCAATCTCAAGGTCACCCAGCCCGGCGACCTCGAAATTGCCGAGTTCTACTTAGCCGGCTAAAGCGCACGCCAGGAATCTCTTTCTGCAGCCCCAACAAAATATTCCTGCTGGCGACTGACCGCCTCGGTTAACAGCTTGAATCAGCGGCTTTTCCTCGTAGGCCGAGGGCCCAGTCGGCACTGGCGTCCGAAACCGGCACGTTACCTTTGCGCATCCATCCGACACCTGGATTCTCCTGGATGCCGCGATATACTGAGGCGCTTTAAGACTGATCCCGAATGTTTTCAAAGCTGCGCATCAGCCTGTACTCGGCCCTTGTCTGCTCCATATCGCTTCTCGCCACCGCATCGTTGGCGCAGACGACGCTCCACGTGGGCCCAGGCCAGACCTACTCCACCATTCAGTCCGGCATCGACGCCGCCTCCAACGGCGACACCGTTCTGGTCGCTCCCGGAACCTACAACGAGAACATCGACTTCAAAGGCAAAGCCATCACCGTCACCAGCTCCGGCGGCGCGGCGACGACCATTATCGACGGAGGCCAGAAGGCGCCCGCCGTAGTCTTCAAGACCTCGGAGACGCGCGCGTCAGTGCTCTCGGGCTTCACCATCCAGCACGGCGGAATCTTCAACTACACGGTACAGGTGAACGGCGGCATATACCTCAGCGGCAGTTCGCCCACCATTCGCAACAACGTCCTTACGCAAAACAACTGCTGGACCATCTACTCGTGGTCGTCCGCGCCGCTCATCCAAAACAACGAGATCTCTGCCACCCAGGACCCAGGCGGGCACTGCTCCTTTGGCGGCGGCGCGGGTATTTACACCGCCGGCAACCTCAACAACGACAGCATGTCGAACAACGGCACATCAGCCATCATTCTGGGTAACACGATCGAAAATAACGTCGAGTCTGGACTTGAGGATGCCGGAGGCAACGGCGGTGCGGCGATCGCCGTCTGGGGTGGCAGTCCCGTCATCATGAACAACACCCTGCGCAACAACAGCTCCCCTGGTGGCAGTGGCGGAGCCATCAATGTGGAAAATGGTTTTGGCGTTGCAATCGTTCAGAATCTCATCTATGGAAACTCCGCCGGTTGCGGCGGAGGTGGACTCGCAGTCCAGGCCTCTACAGATCTCCGCACCGGAATCGCCGCCCTGATTGCGAACAACACCATCGCCAACAACACCGGGGTTTCCACCGGCGGCTTTACCGAATGCACCTCCATCTCGCAGATCTACCCGAATCCGGATTCCTACGGCGAAAGCAGCCCGACACAGATATACATCAACAACATTGTCAGCGGCTCCACCTCTTATCCGGCCGTCAACTGCGGTTGGTTCGAGACACCCAGCGAGTCGCACCAGCCAACATTCCAGAACAACATCCTCTACAACGCCGGAGGCCCATTCTTCGGTTCCTACTGCGTCGACGTCTCAAACGAGTACAACAACATTGCCGCCGATCCGCAGTTCGTCAGCGCCCCGGGCGATGACTTTCATCTCCAGAAAACATCGCCTGCCATCGATGCCGGCCAGAACTCCGTCTTTCAGACATTCCAAAACCTGACCGGCATGACCCTGTCGACAGATTTCGACGGCAATCCGCGCCCTCAGGACACAAAGGGTCAGGGCTGCATCATCGACATGGGTGCCTATGAATATCCCGGTACGCAAAGCGTCTGCTCGACGACCGAAACCCTCACCAGCTCTCCGAACCCATCGACCTACGGCCAGACCGTCACCTTCACCGCCCAGCTCTCGTCCGCGAGCGGCGTCCCCACAGGTGACGTCCAGTTCAGCGACGGCGCCACCGTTCTCGGCACCGAAGCCATCTCCAGCGCAGGAGTGTCCACCTTCACCACCAGCGCGTTATCTATCGGCAGCCACAACATCACCGCCACCTACCAGCCAACCGGCATCTTCCCCGCCACCAGCGCCAACGTAACGCAGGTGGTCAACGGCTACACCACCACCACCGCGCTCAGCTGCTCTCCCGCCTCCATCTACATCTCGCAGACCGCCCAGCTCGCAGCCATGGTCACTTCGCCCGACGGCACCCCCACCGGCTCGATCACCTTCACTGACAACGGCGCGGCCCTCTCCACGCAAACCCTCGCGAGCGGCGCCGCCAGCCTCAACTACACCGGCTCGACCGCCGGGACCCACACCCTGACCGCGACCTACACCCCAACCGGCGCCTTCGCCGGCAGCTCTGGCTCCTGCTCCGAGACCGTCAACCTGCTTCCGTCCACCTCCACACTTTCCGTCAGCCCGACGAGCTCCACCTACGGCTCGCCCGTCACTCTCACCGCGACCGTTGCTCCCGGCAACGCCTACGGAACCACCACGCCCTCCGGCACCGTCACCTTCTCCAACGCCGGCTCCAACATCGGAACGGCCACACTCGCCAACGGGTCCGCCTCGCTCACCCTCACCACACTGCCCGGCGGCACCGACAACCTCACCTGCACTTACAGCGGAAGCAATATCTACGCATCCAGCTCCTGCAACACCATCCCGGTCCTGGTGAACGCCGCCGCAACATCGTTGACCCTCGGCTCCAGCAGCAATCCCGCAGCCGCACTCACTCCGATCACCTTCACCGCCACCCTCTCCGCGAGCGGCAAACCCGCACCCGCAGGCAACACCATCACCCTCACCCTGAACGGACAAACCGTCACCCTCACCACCAACTCCACCGGCTCGGCAACCTACACCACCAGCACCCTCACCCCCAACACCTATCCAGTCACCGCCAGCTTCCCCGGCACCTCCAGCCTGCTCGCAAGCACCGCCTCGCTCAACCAGGTGGTCTCCCCCGCCCCAACCACCACCAGCCTCATCGTCTCACCCAACCCCGCCTACGCCACCCAGACCGTCACCCTCACCGCCACCGCCCAGGGCACATCCGCCCAACCCACCAGCGGCAACATCACCTTCTACGACGGCACCACATCGCTCGGCACCCAGCCCCTCACCGCCTCAAGCACCGCCGTCCTCACCCTCTCCACGCTCACCGTCGGAACCCACCCCATCACCGCCGCTTACACGCCCGCGAACAACACCTTCCTCCCCTCCACCTCACCCGTCGTCAGCGAAGTCATCCTCGCCAGCGGCTTCACCATCACGCTCGCCCCCAGCAGCCTCGTCATGCAGCGCGGCGCCACCGCCACCGTCGCCATCCACCTCACCAGCGTCGGCAACTTCGCCGGCCCGCTCGCCCTCACCTACGGCGCCCTGCCCACCAACGCCACCGCCTCGATCAACCCCAGCACCGTAACCCTCACCGCCGGCCGCACAGGCTCGTCGACACTCAGCTTGAACACCCTGCTCAAATCCACCACCGCCAGCAACATCCCCGCCCGTCCCGGCTCCCACACACTCCCCGAGGTCCTCGCCGCCCTCACCCTCTTGTTCATCCCCCTCGGCCTCTCGCGCCGCAAGAATCTCACACGCCTGCTCGGCCTCGCCCTTCTCGCCATCGCGCTTCAGACCACCACCGGCTGTACCAACTCCTGGTACACCGCCGCCACCGTCGCACCCGGAATCTACCAGCTCCCCATCATCGCCACCGACGTCAACCACAACACCCAGACCGCCACCCTCACCGTCACGGTCACACCCTAATCTCTCAGGAGCAGGACTTGCGCCGCGCCTCACGCCTTCTCATCCTGTTCACCGTCTCCGCGCTCGCGGCCGCGCCCCGCCACGCGGCCGCGCAAGGACTCTCCACAGCCAGCAGGCGCATCACTCCATCCGTCTTTGCCGGCCTCACCGGCGTGGACACCGGCCTCGACTCCGGCCGTAACCTCAGCCTCACCGCCGGCGTCGATTTCGATCTCCTCCCCGAACACACCTTCCACCCCGCCGTCGAGTACCGCGGCACCTACGCCCTCGCCAAAGGGCAGGTCGACAGCCTCAAGACCAACCTCGCCGGCCTCAAAGTCTCCCGCCCCTTCCGCCGCTTTCGCCCCTATGCCGACCTCCTCGCCGGCCGCGGCGAAACTACCTACGCCAATGGTGGCTACCAGGTCCCCGGCAAGCTCATCTTCTACACGCAGTCGTCCTCCAACGTCTTTTCCCTCGGCGGCGGCACCGACGTCTTCGCCACCGGCCACGTCGCCCTCAAGATCGATCTCCAGCTCCAGCACTATTCCAGCCCAGTCGCCACCTCCGGCCACCTCTACTCCGAGACAGCCACCGTCGGCCTCACCTATGTCTTCCACATCGGCCGCAGGCCGCTCTAGCGCTTCCATCTCGAAAAACGCGCGATTGCGATCCTGATACGCCAGAACGTCTGCGTATGCCGATCTCAGAACACAAATTTCAACGACCCCTGCAGAATCCGCGCCGTGCTCGACGTCCCCGACACCAGGCCCAGCGTGGGGAACGACGTCACCGCACTGCCCGGCGTGCCCAGCACCGGATGGTTCAGCGCATTGAACGCGTCCAGCTTTGCATCCAGCCGTACTGATTCTGTGATCGGGAAGATGCGGCGCAGCGACGCATCAACGTTCCAGTACGGTTGCGCCCGCAGGATGTTGCGCCCCGAGTTCCCCAGGGTGCCAACCGCAGGTGTAGCAAACGCGCAGGGGTTGAACCACTCCGTCCGGGTGTGCGTCGCGCCCGCGGGAGCCGCGCACGACGGATTGCCGGCCACGGGCCCGGCCACCCACGGATCACCGACCAGATTCGCTCTCTCGTAGGTGCTTGCGTTGCCGGTCTCGGCAATATCCCCCGACGCTGACACGCCAAAGTCCTGCCCGGATCTTCCCGTGATGATGCTGTCCATTTCCCAGTTGCCGATAATTTGGTTCACTACGCGCGAGTGCGTGGAGAAGCGCTTATTCACGCCCACCGGAAGCTGGTACACAAAGTTGGCCGCAAAGAACTGCGGAATGCTGAAGCTCGCCGGTCCGCGGCTGCCCTTCGGGTTGTAAGGATCTTCCGGCACGCCGCCTTCCACGCCGAAGTATCCATCCCCGCCTTCATCCAGCGTCTTGCTCCACGTGTAGGAGACCATGTATTGCAACCCCGAGACGGCTCCGCGGTACATCGCCTGCAACGCATTGTAGGAAGCGTTCGCGCCGTTGTGGTCCCATGACTTCTCCGGCACGGTGTACGGGAACGGTTGCCCCGTCGCATTCGCCGCCTGCCGCGCGGCAAATGACACATATGGGCATGGATTGCCGCACGGCGTGCCTGTGTTGTAGTACCCGCCCACGTCCATCCGGTGAGAAGCCGACCCCACGTAGTTCAGCACCAGGATGGTCTTGGCGAAGAACTGCTGCTCGATCCCCAGGTTGTACTGCTCCGAGTACGGGTTCTTCCAGTACGGGCTCACCATGTAATTCACGTTCGACGAGCTGAACGGCGTGGGCGCCGGTAGATTGCCTCCGTTCTGCGCAAACGGGTTCTGCGCCGAGGTGTACGCCGTGCCCGGAGTGTTCGTGTTGTTAATCTGCAGCGTTCCCGTGTCCGGCCACGAGCCCTGATAATTCTGTGTCATCTGGATGATCGCTGCCCAGTTGTCGTACGCAATCCCAAAACCGCCGCGGATCGACATGCCGTCATTCACGCGATACGCAAATCCCACCCGCGGCCCGATGTTGTCCTTGCTTCCATGCAGAATCTTCCCTCCGCTCGCAACCACCACGTGCGCCGGCAGCGTTGCGCTTGGCAGACACGGCGCATGCTGACGCACGCTGCAGAGCGGCGGCAGTTGCTGGATGATGTAATTGCCGTTGGTGAAATCGAAATCGCCGGTTTCGATACTGCCCTGCAATCCGACCGAGGCCTGTGTTCCATACGCGGGAATCACGCTGCGATCGTAGCGCGCGCCAAAATTCAGCGTCAGCTTTTGCGTGGTCTTCCAGCTGTCCTGCAGGTAGATGCTGCCGATGCCGCCTGGCCGCTCCGTCAACAGCACATTGCGCTTGTTCTCCGAGTTCGGATAGTCGAGCAAAAAATCCGCCAGCCCGAACCCTGGTTGCGATGATGCTGACACGCCTGGTGCCGAGCCCGGGTTGTTGGCAAAGTTTGCCGTCGATGCTCCCGAGAACGACACCGACCCCTGCCGCAGCTCGGCCGTGTAGTTCACCTCGTCCCATCCGCCGCCGGCCTGCAGCTGATGGTTGCCCAGTGTCTTGGAAACATTACCCATCCATTCATGAATGCTGGAGAGATTCGCCGAAGGACTGTTCGCCTCGCCGCCGGAAAACGCGCCGGTCACCGTCTGCGATACCAGCACGGCAGCGCCGCCCACAAACGAATCGCACATGTCCACCGAGCATCCATACAACTGCCACATCTTCGGGTTGTTGAACTTCGTCAGCGAGTCGTCCTCCACATGCGTGCGGCCGTACTGCACCTGCATCGTCATCGTGGGGCTGAACACGTGCAGCCAGCTCGCCCCGTACTGCTGCGAGGGAATCAGCGTCGTGCTGAACAGCGTCGGCAGCGAACTCGGTCCGATGATCGTGTTATCGAAACCTGAATACCGGAAGAAGATGAAATCGTGGTCGCCGATGTGCTGATCGATCCGCCCCGAGTAGTTGTAGGTCGTCTGCCGCGTCGGATCCGTAATCTGCTGGTTGTACTGCGTCGGCGCAAACCCCGGGATCGTAATCGGCGCCTTTGTAAACACCGCCCGGATCAACGCCATGGAATACGGGTTGACCTCCGAGACCGGAATCTGGTCGCCCAGGTACGCCGGCCGGCTCGGCTTCGCTGCGTTGTTGGCAATGGTCGGATCGTACAACTGGCACGGCGTGGTCTGCGCCGTCGTCTGGCCCGCGCCACATGTACCCTTCAGCCCGGTTTGCGCGCTGCTGAAATCCAGATACGGCAGGTCCTGAGGGCCGCCCCATTTGGACTCGCCCAGCTCCGCCGCGGTCGGCTCCAGAATATTCGTGTCGCCGGACTGAGAGTAATGCGACCCCTCCATCCCCACCTCAAAGAATGTCTTGTTCTGCCCCTTGTAGAGCCACGGTATCCACACCGGTCCGCCCACCTGCCCGCCATAAAGATTCAGGTGATACGACGGCGGGGTGACCGTGTTGAAGAACGGCTTCGCATCGAACGTGTTCGAGCGCACGAAGTCCCATGCGCTGCCGTGGAAGTGATTCGTCCCCGCCTTCGTGATCACATTGACCGTCCCGCCGGTCGAGCCGCCATACTGCGCGTCGTTGTGGGAGTTCACCTTGAACTCCTGGATCATGTCCACGATCGGCGGCACGGCGTACGTGTTGTACCAGGCGCTGTTGTCGTTGATTCCGTCCGTCAGGTAAATCGTATTGCGGTTGCCGGAACCGTTGATCGACGGAAACGTGTAGGTCGATCCCCTGACCACATCCGTATTGCTCGCGCTGTTGTTCTGCCCCGTGCTGATCGGCGTCACCCCGGGCGTCAGGGTTAGCAGCTGCGTGAAATTCCGCCCGTTCAGCGGCAGGTTTGAAACCTGCTTTTCGTCGATGACCGTGCCAAGCTGCGCCGTTGAACTCTCCACATCAACCCCGGTGGCTTCTACCGTGACCGTCTCCGAAACAGCACCTGCCTTGAGCGTGGCGTTAATCGTGACAGCTTGCGCCACCCCGACCTCGAAGGCCGCAATGGTCTCGGTCGAGAAACCATCGTGCACAAACACCAGCGTGTAACGTGCGGGAGGCACGTTCGAAAAAAAGTAATCGCCGCTGGCCGTCGAGAGAGTCTTGCGCTCAACATTCGTGCTCGTGTTGTGGAGCGTGATGGTCGTGCCCGGCAGCACCGCCTGCGTGGGGTCCGTTACCACACCGTTCACCGCCGACGAGGAGCTCTGCGCCCAGCCGCCCGGCGTCAACAGCATCAGCCCCACAACCACCGCCATGTGAAATGTCTTTTTCATCTGTCCTCCGAAAATCCTCAGTTCACTTCAGAACGCATGGGCCCCTCTACCGGAAGCACCTGATACCGTGCCATTCAGATACCTGTTCCGAAGCGGAATTGTCAAATCATATTTTGAAATCTCGCTTTTATATGTCAGAACGCTGGTCTTTCTCAGACTGTCCTCCTCCAACGTCGTTTCGCTCGGCCCTATCGACGTCTTGGCCACCGGCTATATCGCCCTGAGAGTCGACCGCCAGATCCAGCGGTACTCGAGCCGGCCACCTCTACTTGGAAAGAAGGCGCCGTCGGGCTGGCCTGCGTGCTTCACATTGGCCATAAGCCGCTCTGGCTGTTCGGACCGGCCGACTTGACAAGCCCGATACTTAACGGACCGCGCCCTCGCGCCAGGCGCTCGTTTTCCGGACCCGCCGCGCACTTGAAGTCCAGACCTAAAGTCTCTCCTTCGAAGACTTTGCACAAAAAGTACGGGGGGAGGGGGTACCCACCCCATTTCAGATTTACGATAGTCAGAATGTCGATGCGTATCGGTCTCGGCTTTGACTCGCACGCCTTCCAGGCCGGAGTGCCGCTGGTGATCGGCGGCCTCAAGATCGATCACCCCGAAGGCCTCGCCGGCCACTCCGACGGCGACCTGCTCCTGCACGCCATCACCGACGCCCTCCTGGGCGCCGTCGCCGCTGGCGACATCGGCACCTTTTTTCCTCCGAGCGATCCGAAGTGGAAAGGCGCAGACTCCACGGTCTTCCTCAAGACCGCACTTGAGGAGGTTGCGCTGGCCGGCTACAAGATCGTGAACCTCGATTGCGTGCTCGTTATGCACCGGCCCAAGATCGTTCCCATCGCGGCTGAGCTCCGTGAGCGCGTGGCCGAGCTGCTGCACCTGGACATGAAGAACGTCAGCATCAAGGGCAAGACGCCTGAGGGCCTGACGCAAGATGGGACTGCGGTCTGCCACGTTGTGGTTCTTCTCGAATCGATTGAGCTTCCCGCGGACGACAAGCTGATCGCTGTTGCTGCGGAAGCTCCTGATGAGGCCGAGATCAACGGTGTCGTCAGTTCATTGCTCGAAGAGCCGCACGACTTGACTGCTCTCGGCCGTAAACGTCCAGCGTTCGACCCTGACGACCTTACCTAGCAAATCGCTGAAATCGCTTGGTTGGGCTCCGGGTTCTCCGATACATTGGGTGCAATCCCAGGAGGCAATTCGATGGATCAATATCAGGCACAACATCTAGGCGCCGCGTTCGCGGGGATGGTCGGGATTTTCATGTTCATTGGCCTGATCTTTCTGGCGTTCTTCATCTTTCTTTATTGGCGAATGTTTGTGAAGGCAGGCCTGGCCGGTCCGCTCGCTCTGTTGTTCCTGGTACCGGCTGTGGGGTGGCTCGTCGTGCCCTGCATTCTGGCGTTTGCTCGCTGGAACGTTGTTCCTGCGCCGCCGCAGTACGGCATGCTGCCGCCGAATTATCCTCCGCCGTATCCTCCCGCGCCGCCAGCACCACCCGCGCCGCCGGCGCAGTTCTAGGTCCATCACGGCCGGGGAGCAGGCTCTAGTACCATTGAAGTTGTTCCAATGACTGAGCCCTCCTCCGCCACATCTCCTGCAACGTCCCGCCGTGTCCGCGTCCGCATCGCCCCTTCCCCCACCGGCGACCCCCACGTCGGCACCGCTTATATCGGGCTGCTGAACTACCTCTTTGCCGCGCAACGGGGCGGCGAGTTCGTGCTGCGGATCGAGGATACCGACCGCACCCGGTTCGTTCCCACCTCCGAACAGATGATCTTCGATGCTCTGCGCTGGCTTGGCCTGAGCTGGCAAGAGGGACCGGATGTCGGCGGGCCGTATGGACCGTATCGCCAGTCGGAGCGCACTGAAATTTATCGCGAGTACTGCGAGAAGCTGCTCGCGAGCGGCCATGCGTACCGCGCGTTTGAGACGCCGGAAGAGCTTGAGGCCGAGCGCAAGGCGCAGCTAGCGGCCAAACAGCCGCCCAAGTATGGTGGGCGCTCGCGCAATCTTTCGCAGGACGAGATTGATGCCAACCTTGCTGCGGGCAAGCCGTACACGGTTCGGCTGAAGGTGCCGCTTGAGGGCTCAACGAGCTTTCGCGATGAGCTGCGCGGGGAGATTACGTTCGATCACTTCAACGTTGATGATCAGGTTCTACTCAAGTCGGATGGATTTCCGACGTATCATCTTGCGAATGTCGTCGACGATCACCTGATGCAGATCACTGACGTGATTCGGGCAGAGGAGTGGATCTCGTCGACGCCGAAGCATGTGCTGCTCTACAAAGCGTTCGGGTGGGAGCTGCCGCGCTTCTGGCATATGCCGCTGCTGCGCAATGCGGACAAGAGCAAGATTTCGAAGCGAAAGAATCCTGTTTCGCTGAACTACTACCGCGATGCGGGATTTCTGCCGCAGGCAATGTTGAACTTCCTTGGGCTGATGGGTGGCGGGATGCCGCACGCGACGGAGCAGGAGATCGTCAGCAAAGGGCTGGATACGAAGCAGGCTGATCTGTTCACGCTCGACGACATGCTGGAGCGCTTCGACTTCTCGCGTATTTCGCTCGGCGGACCCGTCTTTGATCTGGTGAAGCTGCGCTGGATGAACGGCGAGTATCTGCGCAACCTGTCGCCGGAGGAGTTCTTTGCCGCGATGCGGGCGACGGTATTCTCAGACCCATATTTGAAAGCGATTGCGCCGCTGGTGCAGACGCGCATTGACACATTGGGCGCCTTCGGCGATATGGCCGACTTCTTCTTCAAGGACAACGTGATGCCGGCGGAATCTGTGTGGATTCCGAAGAAGCGCACGCCGGAGGAGACGGTCGCGTTTGCTGGAGATGTTTTGGCGACGCTCGAAGGCGCGGCATGGGAGCCGGAGCCGATCGAGTCGGCCATGAAGAAGCTGGGTGAGGAGAAGGGCTGGAGCGTGAAGGAGAACTTCATGTTGCTGCGAGCCGTCATCACGGGCAGCGTTCAATCGCCGCCGCTGATAGATTCACTGATCGTGTTCGGGAAGGCGCGGTCGATCGATCGTCTGCGTCGATTTATCGAGACGCAGAAGAAGCTGAAGCGGTAAACTTCGCGCACACCTTTCTCGTGGAGCGCGACATGGATCTCCGAACGAATGAGCCGATCGCGTTCATACCGACGCGCGATCCTGCGGCTGCACGAGAGTTCTATGAGCGCAAGCTCGGCCTGCGGCTGGAAAGTGAAGACGATTTTGCGCTGGTATTTCGCGTCGGCAAGGCAGGACTGATGCTGCGCGTCGTGAATACGCCGAAGTTTCTACCGGCGCCGTACACGATCTTCGGATGGCAGGTTGATGACATCGCTGCGGCGGTAAAAGCTCTGAACGCGAATGGAATCGACTTTCTCCGTTACGGCTTTTTCGAGCAGGACGAGCTGGGCGTCTGGTCTTCGCCAAGCGGGGCGAAGGTTGCCTGGTTCAAAGACCCGGATGGAAATACACTCTCCGTGTCGCAACACCCGGTTTAGCGTGCGGCGACAGCGATCTGTACCGGGAGTGTCCGGGCCGGGAAGCAGGAGGCGGTGTCGCATGCCTGGTAGCGCAACGAACCGGTGACGGTGCTCGCGCCCTTTGGAGCCTCGACGCGCAGCATGACGCGGAACTCGCCCTGATAGACGTCGAGGTCTTCGCCGTTGCCGACCTGCAGGCGGAAGTGCTGGCCGGAAGGATACTGCTCGTTAGCGATGTGAAGTGAGCCGGGGTCAAATTTGAGTACGGTAGGAATCAGCAGCTCGTCTTTGGGCGTGTGCGAGTTGATGTGAAAGCCGGGCTCGACGCGGAAACGCAGCTCGACATCCTGCGGCTTGTTCGCGGTGAGTTGCAGTGAGTCCGTCAGCAGCTCAACGTGCTGCTTTTTTGCCTGTGCGGCTCGATCAAGGCTGCCAAGCTGGAGCTGCGCGAAGATTGGCATCGCGAGCAAAGCGAACGCAGCGCCTCCCAATGCGAACCGTGCAACCTGATTCTTAATCTCTGATCCCTGATCCCTGCTTTTCACGCACCACCTGCAGCGATGGTCTTCTGGATGAGGGCTTCCATCTGGTCCTTGCTGGGCGCGCCTGCGGTGACGTCGACGACCTTGCCGTCGCGGTCGATGTAAAAGGTTTCCGGCAGGTAGTCGACGCCCCCGTACTTCTTCGCCACCTTCTCGTCAGGCATCAGGATGGGATACGTAACGCCGATCTTCTTTGCGGCGTCGGCAACGTCTTGTCGCGAGGCGCCGTCGTCCTGCGAGAGGCCGAGAACTTCGAGCCCCTGGCCCTTGTACTTGGAGGAGAACTCCTGGAACCAAGGCATCTCCAGCTTGCAGGGGCCGCACCATGTGGCCCAGAAGTTCACGACAATAGGATGGCCTTTAAAGTCGGCGAGTGAGACTTTTTTGCCGGAGAGATCAGTCAGGGTGAACGCGGGCGCGTCCTTGCCGCGCAGCTCGGCGCCCTCGGCTTCGGGCGCGGGCGAGTTGTCGTCTGCGGGTGACGCGGGGATGAGAGTCACATGTGGAATCTCGCTGAGGGCGCGGCGGTGGCGCAGGTTGTGCACGCCGGCCCAGAAGAGCACACCGACGAGCGCGATCATGATTGCAAGCACAGCCAGTCGACGTCCCACGAAATCAGTTCCCCTTCAGCTTTGCGCTGCTTCAAGTTTACGCCGCGCGCGCGGGCGTCCGCGAGGCTGCCGTGCTCTGCTAGCATGAGCGTCAGTTTGCAGACTATGGATAAGACGCAACTCGGCACATCGCAAGTCGCTGAAAACCAAAACTCCGCGCACCCCCGTCCCTCCGCACTCGTACGCATTGAGGCTGCCGCGCTGGAGCAACTGGCCGCGCGGCTGGAGGGCGCTGCAGGTGAGACGTTCGAGGGAGTCGCAGCGTTATTGACCGAGGCGGCGCGCAACGGCCGGCGAGCGATTCTGACGGGCATCGGCAAGAGTGGATTGATTGCGCGCAAAATTGCGGCGACGATGGTCTCGACCGGAACGCCTGCTTGCTTTCTGCATCCCAGCGAGGCGGTGCACGGCGATCTGGGCATGGTGGGGCGCGGCGATGTGATGATTGCGCTCTCGTACTCTGGCGAGACGGAGGAACTGCTGCGGTTGCTGCCGGTATTGCCGCGGCTGGGTGTGACGCTGGTGAGCCTGTGCGGGTGCGCGGGATCGACGCTGGCGCAGGCGAGCAAGTATGTGCTGGATGTGAGCGTGGGGCAGGAGGCATGCCAGCATCAGCTGGCGCCGACGGCGTCAACGACAACGATGCTGGCGCTGGGGGATGCGCTGGCGATCGATGTGAGCCGCAGGCTGGGATTTCGCGCGAATGATTTTGCGGAGCTGCATCCGGGCGGCCATCTCGGGCGCAGGCTGATGCCTGTGGCGAGACTGATGCACACGGGCGAGGCGATTCCGATCGTGGGGCCGAATGCGAGTCTGCCCAAGATTGTGCATGAGATGAGCGCGAAGCGGCTGGGTATGACGACCGTGCAAGAGAACGGGCGGCTGCTTGGCGTGCTGTCGGATGGCGACCTGCGACGGATGCTGGAGCGCGATGGCGAGCGGGCATTTGGCAAGACGGCAGGCGAGGTGATGAACCGCTCGCCGCACACGATTGCGCCGGAGCCGCTGGCACCGGATGCGCTGGAGATCATGGAGCGCCACCGGATTACGTCGCTGGTCGTGACGGAGGATGGCACGCCTGCGAGCGCGGTCGTGGGCGTTCTGCACACGCATGACCTTTGGGCGGTGCCTGAATCGTCGAAGAGCTAGGGCGTGTCTGATCGAGGGTCCGCTTACGCGTCGGGGCCCCAGGTGCGTTTGTAGGCTGCGTCGACGATGGAGTAGCACTCGCAGGCGGCTGCGATGGTTCGCGGGCGGTCGAGAATGGTGATTTTGCCGCGCGAGTAGGTGATCAGGCCGCGGTCCTGGAGAGCGCCGGCGGCGACGGTAACGGTGGAGCGGCGCGCACCCAGCATCTCCGCCATGTACTCCTGGGTGACGAGGACCTGATCGGACTCGACGCGGTCGGAGAGCGTGAGTAGCCAGCGGGCGAGGCGCTGCTCGACCTCATGCAGACGGTTGCAGAGCACGCTTTGCGTGGCGAGCACCATGCGCATGTACAGCACCCGGTGGATGAGGTTGCGGAAGCGCGGCAAGGACTGCACGGCGTTGCGAAACGCTGCCGCGCGCATGCGGTATCCGCGGCCGGCGACCTGCACGACGACGCCGTGTGCCATCTCGGGCAGGTCAAACAGAGCGGCCACGCCGGAGAAGCCCTCGCGGCCGGCGAGAAAGACCTCGACGGACTCACCGGCGGAGGTAGTCGCGACGGTGGAGATGCAGCCGCCGCTTGGGAAGTAGACGAAGTCGATGGGCGTGTCGGGCTCGGTGAGCTTCATGCCGAGAGGCATGTCGACCTCTTCCAGGAGGTCCGCGATCTGTTGCCATTCATCGTCGGGCAGGCGATCGAACAGATGATTGCCGGTTCCGCGGAGCGATGCAGTCTGACCATTCGTATGTAGCACGTTTTGCCTCGAAGGTTTGGAGCGTACGTGGCGCCACTCCGGGTGCCATCCGGTTGAAAATTGGATGCTTTCTGCACCGTTCTGGTGATCAGGCGATATTCGGTCGCTTCGGTACAATCGACGAAGACATGCATCGTTGGTCAAAGCTCTTCATTCCTACTCTGCGCGAGGCTCCGGCCGACGCCGAGGTCGCCAGTCATAAGCTCCTGCTTCGCGCCGGGTACATCCGCCAACTCGGCGCGGGCATTTACAGCTATCTCCCGCTGGGCCAACGCGCGCTGAACAAGATCACCGCGATTGTTCGTGAGGAGATGGACCGGATCGGGCAGGAGTTTTATCTCCCTGCGCTGAACCCGCTGGAGCTGTGGCAGGAGTCCGGCCGCGACGCCGTCATGGGCGCGAACATGTTCCATCTCGAGGACCGCAAGGGCGCCGAGCTCGTCCTGGCCATGACACATGAGGAGGTCATCACCTCCATCGCCCGCAACGAGCTGCGCAGCTACAAGCAGTTGCCGCAGATCTGGTACCAGATCCAGACCAAGTTCCGCGATGAACCGCGGCCCAAGGGGGGGCTGCTCCGGGTCCGCCAGTTCATCATGAAGGACTCGTATTCCTTCGATCTGGACGCCGCAGGGCTGGACGAGAGCTACAACAAGCACGACGCCGCCTACCGCGCCATCTTCACGCGTTGCGGCCTGCAGTTTGTTGCAGTTGAGGCCGACTCTGGAGCCATGGGTGGGTCCGGCTCACAGGAGTTCATGGTCTACACGGACGCCGGCGAGGACCTGATTGCAAGCTCGGCTTCGGGCTACGCAGCGAACCTGGAGAAGGCGACCTCGCAGCTTCCGCCGATCACGGATCTTGAGGCGACGAGCGACAAGCCGGAGCTGGTGTCCACGCCGGGCAAGGCTTCGATCGCGGATGTCACGGAGTTCTTTGGGATTGAAGCCGCGCAGGACATCAAGTGTGTGGCGTTTATGGGTTCAGGGCGGGACCACAAGCCCGGCGAACCGCTGCGTCCTGTGGTCGCGTTCTTGCGCGGCGATCACCAGGTGAATGAGACGAAGCTGAACGGGGTGGCCGGTACGGCCGACCTGCGGCCGATGATGCCTGAGGAGCTTGCTGTGCATGTCGGCGGCCCCGCGGGTTACCTGGGCCCGGTGGGGATCGAGCAGATTATGACCGAGGGCTCGCTGAACGGGCTCAAATCTGGGAAGGCGGTGGACAAGCTCAAGGGCGTGCTCCGCGATAACGCGAGTGAGGGACTGCGGACGATTGTTGTTGTCGATCTGGGCCTCCAGAACCGCAAGAACCTGGTCGCTGGAGCAAACAAACTCGACTACCACTATAAGAACGTTACCCCCGGCCGCGACTTCACATGGACCGCGGTCGCCGACATCCGCAACGTGAACGAGGGCGAGCTGGATGTGTTGGGTGGCGAACCGCTGCGCATCGGTAAGGCGGTCGAGGTCGGCCACATTTTTAAGCTCGGCTACAAGTACTCCGAATCGATGGGCGCGCGTGTGCTCGACTCGAACGGCAAAGAGGTTATGCCAATTATGGGCTGCTACGGGATCGGTATCGAGCGCATCCTGACCGCTGCGATCGAGAGTTCCGCAGCCTGTTTCCGCAAGCGCTTCCCCGATGCAGAGCCCTCGGCCAACTCTGCCGATCAGTATGCTCTGCCGCCGGCGATCGCACCGTTTGAGGTAGTTATCACCATCACCAACGTGCGTGAGGCGGAACTGCTGGCGGCCGGTGAGCGGATTGCCAACGAGCTGACGCGCGCCGATGTGGACGTTCTGCTGGACGATCGCGATGAGCGCGCCGGGGTGAAGTTCAAAGACGCCGAGCTGATCGGTATACCGTATCGCGTGAACGTGGGCAAGAAGCTCGCCGAAGGAAAAGTTGAGGTTGTTGACCGGCTGCAGCACACCTCCGCGGAGGTAACGCTTGAGGCGCTGGCTGAGCACATCCAATCACTATTGACCGCGTCCAAGATTTAACATCCTCGACGCGTCCCTGCCACGACTGGAACCCGATGCCTGTAAAAGTAAAGATCGACCAATCGCAACAGCACTCAATTTGGTGGAAGCTTCTGCGAGTTGGTGTCGTTTTTGTGGTCGCTGTGATCGTGGTGGGCGCCGGCGTCTTCGCGTACTTCTATCACGAGTACCAGGGCATGGTCAGCGAGCGCCTGAAGCAGGGGCCGCTGTTCGCCTCGGTCGCGCAGATCTACGCAGCGCCGCAGGAGGTTCGCCCGGGACAGCAGCGCACCGCGGACGAGATTGCCGCTTCCCTGCGCCGGGCCGGATACAACACCAACCCGGAGATGGGCACCTTCCGCCTGCAGGGCGCGACGATCCAGGTGAAGCCGGGGCCGGAAAGCTATCTCGCCGCCGATGGCGCGACGATCATAACCAGCGAGGGTGTGGTGAAGACGATCACCGCCGAAGACGGCGCTCCGCTGGCCGGCTACAAGCTTGAACCGCAGCTCATCACTGCTCTGTCGGAGGGCAGCAGCCGCACCAAGCGCCTGATGGTGACCTACAGCCAGATTCCTCCGCAGATGGTGCAGGCGATCCTGGCCATCGAAGACCGCCGCTTCTTCGAGCACGGCGGCATCAATTACGGCCGCACGATAGAGTGCGTCGTTCACGACGTTGTTACCCGCAGGAGGGAGTGCGGAGGCTCGACCCTGACGCAGCAGCTTGCGCGTGGCTTCTTCCTCACTCCACAAAAGACCCTCTCGCGCAAAACTGCAGAGGCCATGATCGCGCTACAGCTCGAGTCGCGCTTCACAAAGCAGCAGATCTTCGAAATGTATGCCAACGAGGTAAATATCGGCCAACGCGGCTCTTTCGCCATCCAGGGCATTGGCGAAGCAGCTCAGTCGTACTTCGGCAAGGATTTGCATCAGCTCGATTTGGCCGAGATGGCCATGATTGCCGGGATCATCAATAGCCCAAACTGGCTGAATCCGTACCGTCATCCCACGCGCGCGATGACTCGCCGCAACCTCGTACTCGACTCCATGGTGGAGACAGGCGCGATCACGGCTTCGCAGGCTGAGCGGGCGAAGGCCGAACCGCTAGGCCTCGCACCACCGAACGTCGACAGCAGCGAAGCGCCCTATTTCGTGGACCTCGTCCACGATCAGATCACACAACGACTCGGCGACACGGACCTTGCGCGCTCCGGCTCGCTGCGCATCTACACCTCGCTCGATCCTGCGCTGCAGGCTGCAGCGACGGACGCGGTTGAAGCGGGGATGAAGCATGTCGACGATTTAATACAAAAGCTACACAAAAAAGACGCGCCGATCGCATATCCGCAGGTCGCGCTGGTTGCGCTCGACCCGCACACGGGCCAGGTGCTCGCGCTGGTTGGCGGACGCAACTACGGTGTTTCCCAGCTCGACCACGCCATAGCCGAGCGGCCCACGGGTTCAATCTTCAAGCCATTCGTCTACGCTACTGCGTTCAACACATCACTCAATGGAACGAACCTCGACGGCAACGGCGTGTTCACCGCACTCACCCGGCTTAATGACGACCCGACCACCTTCTTCTATGACGGCAAGGCTTACACGCCCGGGAACTTCGAGCGCGGCGAGTATCCGGGCATGGTCACCGCCGTCACGGCCCTCGCACATTCGCTCAACATCGCGACGATCAATCTTGCGCAGATGGTCGGCTTCGACAATGTCGCATCGCTCGCGCGTCAGGCAGGAATCGTCAACGCGCGTGGGACACCATCTGTCGCAATCGGGACCTACAACGCGACGCCGCTGGATATGGCAGGAGCGTACACGGTGTTCGCGAACAACGGCGTTCACCTGAAGCCATGGCTGCTCTCCAGCGTGCGCAATCCGAACGGCGACATCATCGCGGACTATGCGCCGGAGGCGAAACAGGTGGTGGATCCGCGGGTCGCCTATCTCACGCAGTCTCTGCTCGAGAACGTGATGAGCTTCGGCACCGGCTCCGCCGCGCGTAAGTTCGGATTCACCGCGCCGGCTGCGGGCAAAACCGGAACATCGAATGACGTCTGGTTCGCCGGCTACTCCTCGAATCTGCTTTGCGTGATCTGGATCGGCAACGACGATTACACGGACATCTCGCACGGCCTGACGCGTCGTGCGCAGGGAGCGGACTTCGCCGCGCCTATCTGGGCCGAGTTCATGAATCGCGCGATCAAACTGCCACAGTACTCCGACATGAAGTCGTTCTCGGCGCCTGACGGTGTCGAAACATTGCGTATCGATCGCGTCACAGATCTTCCCGCAGATGCAACCTGCCCGAGCGACAGCATGACCATCGCGTTCCTGGTTGGCACGGCGCCGCAGGGCACATGCTCGCAGATGGGCGAGGACTCGCAGACACTCGCGAACAGGCTGTTCCATCCCGACGCTGTGCCGGGAAATCCAAATGAACCAGGCAATCCAAACGCGCCGGACGATGGTACGAAGCACCGCAACTTCTTGCAGAAGTTTTTCGGCATAGGCAAGGACAAGCAGCACCAGCAACAACAGGAGCCCGCGCCTCCGCAGGACTAACTGGAGACTGTGGCCGTCGTTTGAGGGTCAATCCACGGCTGGCATGAAGGGCACCAATAGCTCGATCGTGCGCCAGTTCCCTGCCTCCGCATCTCGATGATCGCTCCGCAGCGGCGGCACTCCTGGCCTTGGCGCCCATAAACCCATCGCCGAGAACCGCGATCCATCGCGCGCGTGGTGCGGCGGTTGCCTGTGTAGGTAACGATTCCCGCGCCAGCGCCCTCGGCGACGTTTGCCCGCATGTAACGCTGAGCGATTTCTGCGATGCGCTCAAGTTCGTGATCGCTGATCGTCTGCATCGTCCGAAAGGGATTCACGCCCGCAGCAAATGCAATCTCCGATTTGTATATATTGCCAATGCCAGCAAGCACACGCTGATTCAAAAGAACACTTCCGATCTCAGCATCGGGATGAGAGCGGCGATGCTTCCGCAGCGCATGCACGGCTGTATCAATCGTGTACTTCTCTCCGAGAACATCCAGCCCGAGCTTTGGCACATCTGCGCTGCGCTCGAGCGAATGCGCGGTGTGAAACTCCGCTACGGGAACGTTGAATGCGACGGCCTGTACATCGCCACAGGTGATTACAACGCGCATCGCACTGCGCGGAGCCTGCCACCGCTCCCCGGTTTTGTAGATGTGCCACGAGCCCGACATCCGCATGTGCGTGAGCAGGATCAAATCACCCGAGAAGAACATGAGACACCATTTGCCGCGAGCCTCAACGCGTTCTACCATCCTGCCGGCGACCGGCGTGTCATCGTTCACACGCGCAAGCAAAGCGACTGTTGTCTCGAAGTTCGTAACGACTTTGCCGGCGAGCGTCTTGTTCAGCGTACGCGCACTGCGGAAGATGCTGTCGCCCTCAGGCATCGCGGATCACCGGTTTAGAACGCCCCCGCCGCAGTCAGGAGACACAAACGTAGCTTGATCCCGTCCGAACGACGAAACATTATCGGTCAAACTCCCGGTCGACTCACCTATGCTGACATGTTCCGGATCCGGGATGGTCACCCAGACATCGGTGTGCTCGTAGCGGTTGTTTTGTTTGCAGTCGATTGAGGCCGCATACCTGTTTCCCTTCCACTGCTCGTGCGAGCGTACGCAAGCTGTCCCACCGCTCGATGGTGGTCCCGCAAGATCGAACACTTTCTTGTAATTCGCAGCGGTCACACAAAGCCTTTCTCCCCCGGACGATGTTCCTGATCTTCCGCCTTCGGAGCGCGGCACATGCAAATGGGAATATCCGGTTCTTTGCCACAAGCCGAATCGCACCTGCGGTGGAGTAGTGGTCGCCTGTGCCGTGGTGAGCAATAGTGCTACACCAATGAGCTTGAAGAACATTTATTCCTCTATACCGCTGCCGGCAAGATGATAACTCGGCTCAATCAAGGTTCGACGCACGTTGAACCCAAGCGGCGCCGCCTGGAAACCTGCATCAAGCAGGAAGCGCGAGAGCGGATGCTCGGCTACAGGAACACCATTCACGCTGCTGATGAGCATCGACGTGCGGCCACGGCCCTTCGGATTGTCCGCGCGCTGAACATATCCGGCGAGGAAATCCGCAAGCGCGCGCGCAACCTGCGAACGTGCAGGTTCATCCTCCGGCAGCAGCACCTGGATGTTTGGATTGCCCCGGCGAAGATAGGCGGTCAACGATCCATCAACCAGCACAACGCGTGCTCCGACAGTCCGAGTGAGCATCGAACCCTCCTCCGGCGCCGCAGGCCAGCGCAACAGCGCGCCATACGGATTCGCGGGATCGGTCGCGGCGAGCATCACCACCTCATGCTTGTCCTGTACGGGCGCGCGCAGCGAACGCAGCAGATCGACAGCCGCCGGAAGCGCAAACTGTGTCGCACCGAGGTCGGCCGCGAAGTAGCCTCGCCGAATGCGCCCGCTCTCCTCGAGGGCCTTCAGGACGTCGTAGATCGCGCTGAAGCCGCCGGGCAGATTTTCAGCATGCGCGGTTTCGCGAAACACTATGCCATATCGTGCGAGCAGTTGTTGGGCCATGGCGTGACTCCACGCGGTTTGCGCGGCGGCCGAGGTGCGCTCCTCAGCAAATGCCGCGGCATTCAGGCTCCATCGCCCCTGCGCGCTCGGAGGAGTCGTTCGGCGGCTGCGGAAGCCTTGCTCATTGTGAACACGCCGCGTCTGCTTCGTGCTTCGTGATGACGTCGAAGGTTTGTCACAATACGCACGCAGAGCATTCATCGCATCGTTGGTCACAAGCCCGCGCCACACAAGCGACCACAGTGCGTCGATCGTCTCGCCCGGATATCCTCCGCCAATGCCCTCATGCAGCGGCTGAAAGAACGACGCTCCGTTTCGCGTGAGATATCCGACGACCGCCTGTTCACGCTCTCCCAGCGCCGCTTCGTCTTTGCGTTGTCCGCCGACAATCACGCGATCCGGAGGCCATAACAGTGAAAGCTTGTCCGCGAGATACAGACCGATGCGGCCGTCACGTTCGCCCAACGGCTCCAGCCCTACCCAGACCACTTCACCTGCGGCAATCAGCGTGTCGAGATCCGACCGCTGATATCCGAGGATTCGTGCCGGTAATATCTCCGTCTCCAACAATGATGCCGGGAGTGCCGCGCCCTGCAGCGTCTCAATAACATCCAGCAGTGCATCCAGTCCGCGCCGAGGCTGCACGACTCCCTGCCATCGCGTGAACAATCTCGCAAGCGTACGCTGCTCGACCGGCTCAACTTCTTTCCGAAGCCGCGCAAGCGAGCGCCTGCGAATCGTGCGCAACACTTCGACATCGATCCATTCACGGTTTACGCCGCTCGGACGAAATCCGCCCTCCACAATGCGGCCCATTCCCACGAGGCGCTGCAACACTGGTTCGACAGCGGCACTCGACAACCCATAGCGCTTCGCCACCTCGGCCGTCGTGAAGGGGCCATGCGTGCGCCCATAGCGCCGAACAATGTCAACCAAGGCCTCGGGCAACTTTCCAGTAAACGCAGCAGGCACTCCTGGCGGCAGCGGCACCCCAAGCGCATCGCGCACCCGCCCGGCATCTTCGATCGCGATGAGGCGAGGCTCGGCTGCAATCCTCACCTGCAGCACTCGCCGCACACGGAGCAGCCGCGCCACGCTCGCGTCCACATCGACCCCTTCGCAACGCGCTGCTAATTCCAATGCTGTGAGATCTCCAAGCCGCAGCAGCAGATCATGCATCGCGTCCAGATTGCGCGCCTTGTAACCCGCTGCAAGCGCCTGGAGCTGCTCCTCGGTCTCCTCAATTGCATTCACATCCAGCAGCTCACGAAGATCCGCATCGCCGAGCAGTTCACGCAGCTGCTCCTGATCGATCGACAGAGCCTGGGCGCGGCGCTCCGCCAATGGTGCATCGCCGTCGTAGATGTAATTCGCGACGTAGCTGAACAGCAGCGCACTCGCAAATGGCGAGGGCGTACGCGAATCGGACACGTGCACACGGATGCTCCGATTTCCAATCGCGCGCAGTGTTTCCGACAGTGCCGGCATGTCGAACACATCGCGCAGACATTCGCGATACGCCTCTAAGAGAATAGGGAAACTCGCATAACGAGAAGCCACGCTCAGCAGATCGTAGGCGCGCTTACGCTGCTGCCACAGCGGTGTGCGACCCTCAGCGCGACGCCTCGGGAGCAGCAACGCCCGGCTCGCCGCCTCACGAAACTTTGCCGCGAATAGCGCCGTCGATCCAAGCTGACGTTGGACAGACTCTGCCGCCTCTGCTGGATCGAGTAACAACAGGTCGGCGTCAGGAGGATCGTCCGTCTCCGGAAAGCGCAGCACGAATCCGTCCTCGCTCCACATTGTCTCGACATCCAGTCCCGCAGCCTTGACCTTCGCTGTCGCGGCCATCGCCCACGGTGCATGCACGCGACTGCCGAACGGAGTCAAACAGCAAACCCGCCAGTCACCTAACTCATCGCGCACGCGCTCGATTACGATCGTCCGATCATCAGGCACCTGCTCCGTAGCAAGCTCCTGATCCGCCAGATAGCGCAACACATTCTCGGCAGCCTGCTGATCGAGATCGTGCTCGCGCGTCAGCTTTGTAACCGCAGCGCCTCGCGGCAACTCGCGCAGCTCGCGCACAAGCGCACCGATCCGGCGCCCGAATTCGATTGGCCGTCCCGCTTGATCCCCATGCCAGAACGGCATCTTGCCAGGCTCGCCCGGCGCGGGGCTCACGAGCACACGATCATGGGTGATCTCGTCAATCCGCCACGTCGATGCGCCAAGCACGAACCTCTCGCCTTCGCGCGCCTCAAACACCATCTCCTCGTCGAGTTCGCCCACTCGCAGTGGCTTGGCGTGACTCCCGCTGAGGAACACTCCATACAGCCCACGGTCCGGAATCGTTCCACCATTCAGGATTGCAACGCGCTGCACACCCTGCCGCGGTGTAATCCAGTTGCGCTGCCGATCCCACGTCACGCGCGGGCGCAGCTCTGCAAATTCGTCGGACGGATAGCGCCCCGCCAACATGTCCAACACGCCATCGAAAACCGTCCCGCTCAACCCAGCAAACGGGGCCGAGCTGCGAACAACCGAGAACAGCGCCTCATACGAAATCCCGGGCGATTCCGGTTCCAACTCGCCGCGCCCGCGAAGCCGCTCTGCTTCAGCAACAGGCAGCGGCGGATACGCCACCGTCGCGACGATCTGCTGCGCGAGCACATCCAGCGGATTGCGCAGAAAACGCGTCGACTCCACGTGTCCTTCATGCATCGCCTGCGTCACCGCAGCACACGCGATTAGGTCTGCGCGATACTTCGGAAAGATGATGCCATGCGACGGCGCGCCCACCTGGTGCCCTGCGCGGCCAATGCGCTGCATGCCGCTCGCAACACTCGGCGGCGCCTCAATCTGGATGACGAGGTCGACCGCGCCCATGTCGATCCCAAGCTCGAGCGATGACGTGCACACCAGCGCGCGGATGCGACCCTCCTTCAGCATCTCCTCAATCTCGCTTCGCTGCGCCGCCGCAAGTGAGCCATGATGCGCGCGCGCAATCGGCTCTCCTGCAAGCTCATTCAGCGCGCCCGCGAGCCGCTCTGCAACCCGTCGCGCGTTCACAAACAGTAGCGTCGACGTGCGGCTGCGAATAATCTCCAGCAGCCGTGGATGAATGGACTGCCAGATGCTCGTGCGCTTCGGTCCCTGCGCCGCCGGCCCGCTGGGCTGATCTTCAACCTCGCCGAGCTTCGCCATATCCTCCACCGGAACTTCGACGCAAAGCTCCAACGGCTTGCGCGCTCCCGCGTTGACGATCGTCACCGGCCGATACCGCGGCCCAGTCTCGTCCTGAGTTGTCTCTCGCTCGGTGCTCAGCTCGGCCGTCATCTCCTCGACGCTTGTCGCGTCTCCAACGGAAACGCTCGCAGCACTCCCATCTGCGCCGCCGAGAAATCGCGCAACCTCCTCCAGCGGCCGCTGCGTTGCGCTGAGGCCAATCCGCTGCATCGGCCGGCCCACAAGCGCCTGCAACCGCTCAAGCGAAAGGGCCATGTGCGCCCCGCGCTTCGTCGGCACCAGCGCATGAATCTCATCGATGATGATCGTCTCGATGGAACGCAGCGCCTCGCTCGCACTCGAGGTCAGCATGAGATACAGCGACTCAGGCGTGGTGATCAGAATCTCCCCGGGATGCCTCTTGAAGCGTGCACGCTCACGCGGACTCGTGTCCCCGGTGCGCACGCTAATCTCTGGCAGATGAACGCGCACACCCTCGCGCTCTGCCATATTCGCAATTCCCGCTAGCGGCGAGCGCAGGTTGCGCTCCACATCCACAGCAAGGGCCTTAAGTGGTGACACATACAGCACGCGACAGCCGGGTGTCGCCGGCGGCTCCCGAAGCATCAGCCGGTCAAGACACCACAGAAACGCTGCCAACGTCTTGCCCGTACCCGTTGGCGCCAGGATCAGCGTCGACTCACCGCGAGCGATCGCCGGCCATCCCTCTCGCTGCGGCGGAGTCGCCTGTTCAAATACCGCGCGAAACCACGCCGCAGTTACAGGATGAAACAGATCGAGGACATCCCCGGAAGCCGGCGCCGACACCTTCGCCAACGGCTCGTCTTCAGAGGTCCGCGCCTTCGATCGACCTTGCCGGTTCGCCAAGGATTTCGCTCCAGATTCCGCCACTGCTTTTTGATGCATTTGTGCGCTGCACAGTCTCAATTCCCAGCGTTCACGGGCTCCAGACTCACGCTTGACACCTTGCCTTCGCTCCCCCGAGCGTCTACCCTAAACAACTCGCCATGTCGTCTGCCGCCGCCACAAACTCGCTTTCTCCTGCGGAGCAGCAGCGCCTTCGCGAACTCGCGCGGGCCGCAGCCGCAAACTCCTACTCACCTTACAGCCACTTTCGCGTCGGCGCCGCGCTGCTGCTCGCCGATGGTTCCATCATCAGTGGCTGCAACGTCGAGAACTGCTCCTACCGGCTCACCAGTTGCGCCGAACAGGCCGCGATCGCGCGCGCTGTCTCGGAGTGCGGACCTTCCATTCGTCTGCGCGCTGTCGCTGTAGCCAATCTGAACAATTCGGCCTCCATGCCGTGTGGTGCCTGCCGTCAGACGCTCAGCGAGTTCGGCGACGATGACGTGCTCATCCTTTATCCGGGCGAGAGCGGCGCAAACGAATCCACCACGCTCGGCGCGCTGCTTCCGCACGCCTTCCGCATGCAGTTTCTCCAGCAGAAGTGAACATGTTCGAGCAAGTCTTCCATCCTATCGATCTCATTCTTCACAAGCGCGATGGCCATGAGCTGTCGACCGAAGAGATCAATCAATTTGTCCAGAGCGTGGTTGAAAGCGGCGAAAAGAAATCTACGCCCACCATCACCGACGCACAGATCGGCAGCTTCCTCATGGCGGTCTTTCAGCGCGGGCTCTCGCCAGGCGAGCTCGCCGACCTCACAACCGCAATGCGAACCTCGGGCGAGACCTTCGACGCCTCCGACCTTGACACGTTCACGGTCGACAAACATTCCACCGGAGGCGTCGGTGACAAGAGCTCGTTGCTGATTGCTCCCGTACTCGCCGCAGCAGGACTCGAAAACAACCCCAGCATCTCTGTCCCGATGATCTCTGGCCGTAGCCTCGGTCATACCGGCGGAACCTTAGACAAACTGGAAACCATCCCCGGCTTCGACACCCAGCTCTCATTGCCGCGCATGAAGCAGGTGCTGCGTGAGTGCCACGCCGCCCTTGTGGGCCAAACGCCGCGGCTCGTGCCCGCAGACCGCATTCTGTACGCCATGCGCGACCACACCGGCACCGTCGAGTCGCCGTTCCTGATCACCGCGAGCATCATGAGCAAGAAGCTTGCCGAAGATCTCCGTGGCCTCGTGCTCGATGTGAAGGTCGGCTCCGGCGCATTCATGCCGACGTACGAGAAGTCGCAGCTGCTCGCGAATCTCATGGTCTCCACAGGTGAGCTCGGCGGCACGCGCACCGTCGCTCTGCTCACCTCGATGGAAGAGCCGCTCGGCCGTTTCAGTGGCAACTGGCTCGAGGTCTGGGAGTGCGTGGACATCATGCGCGGCACACGCCACGCGATTTCGGCTGACCTCATCGAGCTCTCGAATGCGCTCTCCGGCTGGATGCTCTTCCTCGCCGGCAAGTCACATTCGCCGGACGAAGGCGCGAAGCTCTCGGATAACCTGCTGCGCTCCGGTGCCGCCTATAAAGCCTGGCTCAACATTGTGCGCGCGCAAGGCGGCGACACCAGCATCTTCGAAAATCCAGCCGCATTCCACAAACCGAAAGCGACTCGCACCCTCAAAGCTTCCCGCGCAGGCTATCTAGCGGGTATGGATTGCAAGCAGGTCGGCTGGGCCGTGCAGCGTCTCGGGGCCGGCCGTGCAAAGCCTGGCGACCTAGTCAGCGCGCACGCGGGCATCGAATCACATGCAAAGCTCGGCGGAAAACTCGAAGCAGGCCAGGCAATCTTCACGCTCTTCAGCGAAGAGCCGGCGCTGCTCGAAGAACCATTCCGCATGCTCGAGGAAACCATTCGCATCGAGAATACCCCGCCAAAGGCACATCCCTTGATTCGCGAGGTCGTTCAGAAACACTAGGACCGCCCGTCCTTCCCTGAACACTCTGCGCTAAGCTTTGCCCTTCTTCTGCATGTACTGGCGAACGCTGGCTTGCCAGTCGAGTGACGTACCGGTGTACGGTGAGCTGCTCTGCTGCCCGACGGCGCGCTGGGGTGCGGATGCCTCAGGAGCCTCGACGGTCGCAGGTGCCTCGATCGCCGGCGCCGCTTCGGCTCCGGGCTCGTCCTTCGAGCGCAGCGAACGCGGCAGCTCATTCGGCTTGAACTCAACGCCTTCCGCCGCGAGGCGGCGCGCGGTCTTGACCAGCGTCTCGCGTTTTGTCGTCAACTTATGCGCCGCGAGGTCGCGCTCTTCGTCTGAGTCAAACTTCTCGAACTTCGTCAGGTGCGCCAGCTTGCGGTCGAACAGGTCGATCTCTTCGTGAATGGACTTCAGGTGATATTTATCGGGGACGACAGCTGCCATGGTTCCTCCGGCTTTCCGTTTGTGATGAAGGTGCGCGCCCGCTGGCAGGAAAACAAATTGCCTGCAATTGCGCGGGGAAAGCGAAAGGGGCGGCCGAACATCCGCCCCCTCCCTCAATTCATTCGCTCGCCTCTTAGATCGCGCGAACGTTCTCCGCCTGCCAGCCCTTCGGGCCCTTCACAACGTTGAACTCGACCTGCTGGCCTTCCTGCAGCGAGCGAAAGCCGTTGCTCTGGATGGCGCTGTGATGCACAAAAACATCTTCACCGCTGGGGCGGCTCAGAAAGCCAAAGCCCTTCGCGTCGTTAAACCACTTTACTGTTCCCTGTTCCATTGATTTGTTCCTATTTTTAGATGTACCGCTGAACGCAATTTGGTAGTTTTTGCGAGGTCGAGCGATAAAGCTGGAACAGGCAAGAAAATCCAGATCGGATTCGTCGATCACTTCTAGTATACACTTCTACACTCCAGACACACACATATCTCTCCGCCACTGCAGGAGCGCACGCGTTGGGCAGATTTACCGGACTGATCGGACTTGCTGTTCTTATTGGCGTTGGTTATGCGCTCTCCACTGCCCGCCGGGCCATCCGCTGGCGTACGGTCGCCTGGGGTCTCGGCCTGCAAATCATCTTCGCCTTCCTGGTCATCAAGTGGACCGTCGGCCAGATCATCCTCAAGTGGTCCGCTGACCACGTCACCGCAATGCTAGGACACGCTGCAGACGGCTCAATCCTCGTCTTCGGCCCGCGGCTTGGCGACCCCAAAAGCCCGCTCGCAGTCTTCGCCTTCGCCGTCCTGCCCACCATCATCTTCGTCTCCGCGCTCTTCGCCATGCTCTATCACATCGGCATCATGCAGCGCGTTATCCAGGTGGTCGCCTGGCTCATGCAGCGCACCATGGGGACCTCCGGCGCTGAGTCCACCAATGTCGCGGCCAGCATCTTCATGGGCCAGACCGAGGCGCCGCTCACTATCCGCCCGTTCCTCGACGACGCTACACAATCGGAGCTCATGACCATCATGACCTCCGGCATGGCACACGTCTCCGGCGGCATCATGGCCGCCTATATCCTGTTCGGCATTCATGCGCAGGATCTTCTCTCCGCCGTCATCATGACCGCGCCCGGCACCATCCTCATTGCCAAGATGCTCGTGCCCGAAACCGAGGTTCCCGCGACCCTCGGCACAGTGAAGATGCCCAAATCCGAGGAGCACAAGGAGGAGAATCTGGTCGGCGCCGTCGCGCGCGGCACCATCGACGGCGGCAATCTCGCCTGGAATGTCGCGATCATGCTGATCAGCTTCCTCGCGATCGTCGGCCTAATCAATGCCATCATGCTCGGCATCTCCAACGACCTGTGGGCGCACGGTCACATCCACTTCCCACACTCCCTCGGCAATGCGCTCGGCACGCTCTGCTCGCCCATTGCGTGGATGATCGGCGTACCCTGGCGCGATGCTCCCGTTGTCGGCAATCTCATCGGCACGCGCGCCGTGCTCAACGAGTTCATCGCCTACACGCAGCTCGGCACGCTGGCGAAGACCGGCGCGATCAGCGCGCGCACGCTGTCCATTGCGACCTTTGCGCTCTGCGGCTTCGCCAACATCGGTTCCGTCGGCATGCAGATCGGCGGCATCGGCGCACTCATCCCACACCGCCGCAACGACCTCGCGCGCCTGGGCCTGCGCGCCCTGCTCGCCGGCACCATGGCGAACCTCATGTCTGCCAGCATCGTCTCGATGCTTCTGCCAAGATAACTATGGCAACCGCCGCCGACTTCCGCCGCATCGCCCTCTCCTTCCCTGATGCCGAAGAAAGCTCGCACTTCGGCCAGCCTGACTTCCGCATCGGCGGCCACATCTTCGCCACCCTCGCGCACGAAGCCCACGGCTACGGCAATCTCATGCTCACGCCCGAACTGCAGGCCGAGTTCGTCGCCGACGCCCCTGCTGTCTTCATCCCCATAGCCGGCGGGTGGGGCCGCAACGGCAGCACACACATCGTCCTCGCCGACGCGAACAAAGACACACTCCACGACGCGCTTCACACCGCGTACAAACTCCGCGTCCAGAAGAACTCCGCGACGAAGTCCAGATCCCGCAAGCCACGCTAGCCTCGTACAATCGTCTCGACGACATGGCTGCCCCACAGACGAACCCCCAAACCAATCCAGACCAAGTAGCTGTAGACCTTCACACGCGCGTCACGCAAGCCCTGACGCACATCTTCCTGAAGGCGAACATCACACCGACGCTCGGCATCATCCTCGGCTCCGGCCTCGGTGGCTTCGCCTCGCAGGTCGAAAACGCCGTCACAATTCCTTACGCCGAGATCCCGAACTTCCCGCGCTCCACCGTCGAAGGCCACGAAGGCAAGCTCGTCCTCGGCACCATCGCCGGCGTCGAGGTTGCCGTCATGCAGGGCCGCGTGCACGCCTACGAAGGCTACGCAATGGCCGAGGTCACCTTCCCCACCCGCGTGCTCGGCATGCTTGGCTGCAAGGCACTCATCGTCACCAACGCCGCCGGCGGAATTAACAACTCCTTCGCGCAGGGCAGCATCGTCGCCATCTCCGACCACATTAACCTCACCGGCCAGAACGCCGCCGTCGGCGCCAACGAAGCACGCTTCGCCATCCGTCCCGGCGCCGGCCTGCGCTTCTTCGACATGACCAACGCCTACTCGCCGCGCCTGCGCCAGCTCGCCGCCGCCGAGGCCGCCAAGCAGAGCATCCCGCTACCCGAAGGCGTCTACCTCGCCGTGCTCGGCCCCAGCTACGAGACGCCCGCCGAAATCCGCGCCTTCCGCACCCTCGGCGCCGACCTCGTTGGCATGTCCACCGTGCACGAGGTCATCGTTGCGCGCCACATGGGTCTCGAGGTCCTCGGTCTCTCGCTCGTCACCAACATGGCTGCAGGTGTGCTCGACCAGGTCATCCATCACGAAGAGGTGATGGAAACCGGCAAGCGCGTCGAAGCGCAGTTCACCTCACTCGTGAAGGCCCTCATCCCGCAAGTCGCCGCTGCAGTCGCTTAGCGTTTCTTTCTGTCATTCCCGGAGGGAATCTGCCTTTCGATAATGCTCGCGCCGATAGAATCTAGCTTCGTGTCCCAGCCCGAACAGCTAACCTTCCCCGCGCAGCCGATCCTCATCGGCATCGCCGGTTGTTCCGGTTCCGGCAAAACCACACTCGCGCGCGAGCTCGCCACGCAGCTCGAGGCCACGCTTTTTCCGCTCGACCTTTACTACCGCGACCTGGCACACTTCCCGCTTGACTCCCGCCACAAGCAGAACTTCGACCACCCAGATTCGCTGGAATCAGACCTCTTCATCCCGCACCTGCTCGCGCTCAAACAAGGCCAAGCGATCGACCGCCCGATCTACGACTTCCGCACGCACACGCGCGTGCCCGGCGCCTTCGAGCGCATCGAGCCCACGCGCTTCGTCGTCGTCGAAGGCATCATGGCGCTGCACTGGCCCGAGCTCTGCACCGCCTACGACCTCTCCGTCTACGTCCACGCGCCCGACGAGCTCTGCCTCGCCCGCCGCATCCACCGCGACATCCGCGAGCGCGGCCGCACCGAAGAGTCCGTGCGCGAGCAGTACGACGCAGCCGTCAAACCCATGGCCGAGCGATATGTCATTCCGTCACAAACCCGCGCCACCATGACCGTCCTCGGCACCGACGCCCTCGACTGGTCCATCGAACAGATCTTCCGCGAGCTGCGCGAACGCGATATCCTCCCCAAACCGCGATGACGACGCTACCTATCGTCGGCGATATCACCCCGCTGGCGACCGGCGTCAAACGCGGACAGCTCAAACGCATGTCCTCCGACTTCTCGCGCTATGGCTGCCTGGCAGTCACGATCTGGCTGACCTCCGGAGAAGGCTTCCGGCTGACGTCCTCGATGCAGAATCTCACCGATGGCATCGAGGTCGGCATCCTCAAGCTCGAGCTTCTGCTGCACCCTCAACCAGACGAAGCCTCTGTAGACCTGCCGTGGTCGTTCAGAAACGGCGGTTCGATAGCGAAGCTCGTCATTGAACAGCGCGGCATCCGAGCCGAGTCCGGACTCCTGCTTCGCAGCCGCGACGGCGAAGAGATCATCATCGTTCCCGCCACTTCACCTCATCGGCTCTATGTTGAAGGCGTCGACTCGCTCGCCGGACAGGCCATGCCCGAATACAGCCTCAGCCGGTATCTGCAGGAACCAATCTAAAAGCAAAACGGCGGAGCTCTCGCTCCGCCGTTGCCTTATTCACTTTTGACTACTCACTATTCACTGCTCTTACGCAGTCACCAGATCCAGCTTCTCGCTGAACGCCTTGCCCTTGCGCGCCGCGAACGCCTTCTTGTGATACGCGTAGCCGGCGATCAGCGGGAACGCGATCGTGGCTTCCGAGTAGACCATCTGCTCGTAGGTGAGATCGACCTTGCCCCACGAGCTCGCTTCCTTCAGGGTCGAGCCCGAGAGCGCACCATCACGCGCATCGGCAACCGTGATCTGGATCGCGTACTTGTGCATCGAGGCCTCAACGCCGAGGATGTCGGCCGCGACCACGATGTCCTGCGCGAAGTTCTTCGGCACGCCGCCGCCGATCATCAGCAGGCCCGTCGTCGGGTTCTGAATCTTGATCTGCGTCAGCTCGTAGAAGTCCTTGCCTGAATCGATCGAGCACGTGCGGCTTGCCTTGGCGCGCGTGCTGGTGCGCCACGATGCCAAACCCGAACGAGCAATCCGAGAACGCCGGGCAGAAGATCGGCACATTCTTCTCATAGCAGGCGAGCACGATTGAGTCGGCGTTGCCCTTCTCGGGCGTGCGGCCGTTCTCCTTCAGGTAGCGTCCCATCTCGCGGATGAACTCACGCGAACGAGTACGGGCCCGGCTTCAGCGAGTTGATGACCTTCTCGGTCGTCTCGTCGCAGATGCGCAGCTCTTCCTCGTCGATGAACGTGTCATAGATGCGGTCGATCATCAGCTCGCGCAGTTCGGCGTCGCCCGCGCCGTACTTGTACTCATCGCCCGCGATGTAGTGACGGAAGCCCAGCGCCTCGAAGAAGTCCTGGTCGACGATGTTCGCGCCGGTCGAGACGATGGCGTCGACCATGTTGTTGCGCACCAGGTCGACGATGACCTTCTGCAGTCCAGCGGAGATGAGCGAGCCGGCGAGGCACAGGATGACGCCGCACTCGGTATCGCGCAGCATCATGTCATAAATGTTGGCCGCACGCGCCAGATCGCGCGAGCTGTAGGCCATCGAAGCCATCGCGTCCACCAGCGGCACAACGTTGTGCTCGGTGATGTCGATGTGCTGAATCTTGTTTTTGAGAAGTTCTTTTTTGGTAGCCATGTCAGCTACCAGTTTATCGTGTTTTCGCCTGTGATTACGCGGGTGTTCTGCAAATCCGGCATGAAATTCAGGCGAGCCTCATCAGCGGTCCGGCAGTCGCGCGATCCATGGTCTGCGAGTTGGCTCCCGCGTCCGGCTGGAGTTCGCTCGTCTGCGCAGGACGCGATGGATTGCAGAGCAGAACAATCCCGAAAATGATCAGCACCAGCGCAAAGAGATACTGCACAAGCGTCTTCACTGAAGCTCCTCTGGCGTTGCGAAACACGGCCATCCTAACTTCAGAATGTATGAACCAAAGAGTCGCTACTGGTTACTTCAGCAATGCTTCGTGACCGTGTCTGTTCGTCCTGAATAATCTCTTCATTCTGTTTCCGAAGAGCGCGCGTCCGGGCGTCAGCGGAAGCGACGGTGCGTAATTCAGTCTCGATCGCGTTACGCTCTGAAGCGACACCTTCAGCTGGTCGGCCAGCGCTGCTGCGACGACTGGGGTTACGCACGCGACTGCGCGTCGGTAAAACATCGACGAGACGACCGCTCAATTGAGTGACCAGGCAGGTGCTTAGCGCCGTCAACGGACGAACGTAGACATCGTGGGTGCCGCTGAACGGTCGGATATCGTGCAGGGGCCGCGAGTCCGCAACTGCGTATATGGAGGGCACCGCGGAAATACTCGGCCGGCAGCTGACTCGTAAACCACAAACCGCTGAACAGCGCAGCAGTAAGCTCGCGCTGCAACTTTGACCTGATCGGGTCGGACGCGTCCGCAGCCGTCGACCGCGAAGGTCGGAAGTCCGACAGAGACGTTCTGCGACAGACGTTCCCGCCGCGATGACCTCAACCGGTGTCCACATGCGCTTTGCAATGTCACCCGATCCAGTGCAGTCCTCTACGACCGCCCGCCGAAACACAAAATCAGCGGCGGCTCGATAACCATCTCAGCGTCACGATTTCACGTTCGAGCGTCAGCAACCTCCGGAGTCGTGGGTAACAGGCTTACTTGCCACGTGAGGCGTGCTCGTCATTTCAAGCATAATCGAGCTGATGAAGTATTCCAAAGAGCCGCTCCGCGGACCTCCGGAGTTGGCGTTCGCTCAGATCCTGATAGGCTAGTACGACGATGAATGTGAACTTCGCAGAGCGCGCGCATAACCACAACTGGAAGCTGGACCCGATCGTGCGCTCGCTGCTCGATACGGACTTCTACAAGTTCCTGATGCTGCAGTTCATCTGGAAGAACTTCCCGCGCGTGAAGGCGACCAGCGAAATCTACAACAGGACCGTAAAGGTGCGGTTGGGAGAGCGAATCCCGGCCGAGGCGCTGCGCGAGCAGATGGACTACGTCACGCGGCTGAAGTTCCAGCGGTCGGAGCTGGTGTGGCTCGCGGGCAACACATTCTATGGCGTGCGGCAGATCTTCGAGCCCGCTTTTCTGGATTGGATGGACCACAGCTTCCGGCTCTCGGACTACGAGATCAGCGAGCAGGACGGTCAGCTTGTGCTGCGATTCAGTGGCCTGTGGACCGAGGTAACGATGTGGGAGGTCTACTCGCTCGCAATCGTCAGCGAGATGAAGACCCGCGCGGCGCTTGCCGAGCTCAACGAGCTGGAGTTAGACGTGCTCTATGCGCGAGCCAAGACGCGGCTGTGGGACAAGATTGAAAAGCTTCGTCGCGTTGAAGGCTTGCGGTTTGTCGGACTTCGGGACGCGGCGGCGGCACAGCTTCCTGTGGCAGGAGTACTGCGTGGAGGCTCTGCAGGCGGCACTGAATACTGGGTGAGGAGCGGTTCAGCGGAACCTCCAATACCGCGCTGGCTTACAAGCACAACCTGGAGGCGATCGGAACGAATGCGCATGAGCTGCCGATGGCGCTGGCAGCGATGGCATCCCGCGGGAGCGATGAGGAGCTGCGCGCCTCACAGTATCGGGTCCTGGAGTTATGGCAGCAGAGCTATCACGGCGAGCTGCTGATTCTGCTGCCGGATACGTTTGGGACGAAATCAGTTTTTGGAGGGGGCGCCGGAGTGGGTGGCGCGGTGGACCGGGGAGCGGGTGGACTCGAAGGACCCGTTCGAGGCGGGGGATGAGTACATTGCGTGGCTGCTGCGGCATGGGCAGGACCCGCGGGCCAAGCGGCTGATCGCGAGCGACGCGCTGGACGCGGAGACGATTGTGGCGCTGCACGAGTACTTCGAGGGCAGGATACGGTTTGCGGCAGGTTGGGGGACGCTGCTGACGAATGACTTCCGCGGGTGTCATCCGCGCGGGGAGGATACGTTCGAGCCGATCTCGCTGGTGTGCAAGCTGACCAGCGTGGATGGTGTGCCGACCGTGAAACTTTCCGACAATGCCAGCAAGGCGACGGGGCCGGCGGAAGAGATTGCGCGGTACCGGAGGGTGTTCGGGACGCCGGTGCTCAGGGAGCAGCCGGTGCTGGTGTGAGGGGAGTTAGGACTAGGGTACCCCCCTCCCCCTTTTTTGCGCAAAATCTTCATATTGCTGGACTTAGGGTTGGACCCTAACTTGCAAAATCTTGATTCTATTGGTTGCGGAGATGTACACGTACTGGGGACAGTTTTGAGGGCCAGGCAGCGTTTCTCAGAGAGGAGTCCTGCATGCGAATGACGATTGAATTGGTGATGGTTGCGGGTCTGGCGATCGGTGCGGGCGGTATGTCGTGCGTCGCCCAGGCGCCGGCAGATCAATCGCTGACAGGCAAGTGGCAGGTCACGGCGGAGATCTATGGGACACAGATGTATATGCCGCTACAACTGGACCAGACGGGTAGGAAGCTGACGGGGAACTTTCGTGGAGACAAGCTGGAAGGGACGGTTGACGGCGAAAAGGTGCACTTTGTCGCGAAGGACAGCGAGGGCGACTCGAATGAGGTGACGGCTACGGCTGCGAACGGGGAGATGAAGGGCGAGGTCGTTGCGACGAGCACCGGTAACCCGACGGGACATGACCGGATTCCTTTCACCGCGGAGCTGATCAAGCCGATTGTGCGTGGGAACGAGACGCATGAGTTTGTGCCGACGGTGTTTTACCGGTCGTGGTCGCCGTTCAACAAGCCGGTGCTGCGGGTGAAGCCGGGAGACACGATTCACACCACGACGGTGGATGCGGGCGGAACGGATTTCCAAGGCGTGCGGCGGGTGCTGGGCGGCAATCCGGAGACGGGGCCGTTCTATATCGAGGGCGCGGAGCCGGGCGACACGCTGGTGGTGCATATTGTGCGGCTGAAGCTGAATCGCGACTGGGCAGAAAGCGATGATGCGGTGGTGAGCCGCGCGACGGATTCAGAGCTGGCGGTGCGGTTGAAGGATGCGGGCAAGAGTGTGCGGTGGAAGCTGGACCGGGTGAATGGGACGGCGTCGGTGGCGGAGCCGGGCGAGCATATGAAGAACTTTTCGATCCCGGTGCGGCCGATGCTGGGGTGCGTGGCGACGGCGGTTGGGCCGCCGGTGGCTCCGCCGCCGACGGGCGATGAGGGATGGTATGGCGGGAATATGGACTTCAACGAGATTGGCGAGGGCGCGACGGTGTACCTGCCGGTGTCGAACCCGGGGGCGCTGCTGTATTTCGGCGATGCGCATGCGCTGCAGGGCGATGGCGAGCTGAATGGGAATGCGCTGGAGACGTCGATGGATGTGACGGTGCAGGTGGATGTGGTACAGGGCAAGCATTTGAGTGGGCCGCGGGTGGAGACGGCGGACTCGATTATTGCGATGGGGCTGGGTGGTGACCTGGAGGATGCGCTGCGCGGCGCGACGTCCAACATGGCCGATTGGCTGCAGGATGTGTACAAGCTGACGGCGAGCGAGCAGGCGGAGTTTTTAGGGGTCGCGTCGCAGATTCATATCAGCGAGGTGGCGGATCGGAATGCGGGGGTGGTGCTGAAGATTAAGAAGAGGGATTTGGAGAAGCTGGGGAAGTAGGGCCGTGCACCACGTTCCTGGGCAGCAAAGCAATTCAGGCACTTCGCCCGGCGAGAACCTTCCGCGACTGGCTTCGCAGACAAGACGCGCGTCGCACCGGAAATGGCGATGAGCGATGGAATCAGAAATATAGGTGTCATATCCATCGCGACTTCGGAATCGGCACTATTGCGCAATCCTGTCTGCTGTACCACGCGTCGCCAGAATATCCGTGCCCTGCTTCGAATCAACGAGCATTCTGCGAAAGAAGAGCCCGCTGATATGCTTCATCGATGACTGGCCGTCAGGTGTGCGCGAGATACTTAGGCTTCGTGTTAAAGCGAAATGCATCCTTGAGACGTCGTTCTAAGGGGTATTCGCGTCGAACTGCTGCAAAGAGAAGCGGCCAGTCGCCGTCGCCGATCATCGGCAATGACAAAGATAGACGACTGGCTGACTCCCCAGAAGAAGCCATGGTTGGGCAATAATGACTCGTCGCGCGGAGATAGTGCACGAACACAGCGATGATCCTTTCCGCACGCTCATGGAGAACAGGAAGGGAGATGCGTAAAGCCTAGGACTCTTATTTCCGTCGTCATCCAGATTCCCACTGCATGATACGCCGAGAAACGGAGTAACAAGAAAGATGGATATCGCAGGTTTCGGGAGGTCAGGTCGTGGATCGGGAAGACGTGACGCCAAATCCAGAACCGTCTTGTGAGTCGGCGTATCAAAGCTATCGGCTGGCCCCGCAGCTTGGAAGAGTTAGTTGGCGCGAAACGTGATTGTGCCAAGTTGAACGGCAGGACCACTCTCACGGCACGAGTCTTGCAAAAGTCATGTAGAGCAGTCTGACTCAGGGAGTCAATGATCTCAAACCTCACTGATCATGATTCCCAAACAAAGTCGCACATTCAGGGGACGCTTACGTCCTTCAAGGACTTTGCGCCGCCTTCCGAGGCGGATGCGAGTAGCGACGGTAGGGTGCGCGCTGGACAAAAATTGTCCGCCTAGGTCGATTGCGTCCCTAGAGCCGCGAATATTGCTGCGACTATTTCGCGCGAATCAATTCATGGCGACGGCTTCGAGGCCTTGGCCTCACTTTCCGGTTTGTGGCGTTCGTAGATGAATCGTTTGATGACTGAAGCGGCTGATTTCTCACGCGTCTCGAACGCGCAGATAGGCCCAACGTGCGGTTCGCAGGATGCGGCATCCCGACGTGCTCGTGGCGAGCCCGTCAGGAGAGCAGAGTTCGATGCGCTGCGAGCCGGAAGGCCAGAACGGACTGCTCATCGCCCTGTAGACCCAGGCAAGCAGGCCGCGGAGAGTAGATTTTCACGTTTGTTCCACCCGTCGTTCGCAACCTCACCAGGTCTCGGTATCGTGCAACGAGTTTGCCGTTCGGCGACGGGCGATGGGATTGGAGTACTGGCTCAGACTCGGGCAATGAGAAGAAGACGATTAGCAGTGTCAGGCAAAGCCCGAAAAGAGCTACGGCAGTACCGATCGTCGCGGCAAGGAGCGCCCATAGCTGCGGCACTCGGGGCTGACGAGCAACGATGAACAGAATTGGAGCGATCACCAGAGTCAGATGCGAGCGCGATCAATCGGCGACAGATCGCCAGTCGATGAAGAGCGATTAGCTCCGTAGCTTGGCAAGATCGGCCGTGACAGGGGATCGACCTGGTGTTCGTCGCCAGGAGATGCGGCTAGATGCCGGCGCGGATTTCGCCGTTAGCGGAAGAGATTTTGAGGCCGACGGCGATGTCGCTGGTTTGATGTCGGGGAGGGTGACGACGAGGGCGTCGGCGCGTTTGTTCGAAGGAGAGTGGGGCGGTGGAGCCGAGCAGTTCGACGCGGGCGACTTCGTGCACGGGGGTGGTTCCGTTTTTGCCGAGGGTGGACAGGCGGAGTTTGCCGTCGGCGGGCCAGCCGAGGGCGTAGGCGTAGAGGTGGCCGGACTTGGTGGTGAAGCGGATGTCGGAGGAGGACAGCGCGCGGCCTTTGCCTTCCTTGAAGCCGCCGGTGCCGGACTCGTCGGGCGCGCCTTCGCCGTAGATGGTGAAGGGGCGGGAGGCGAAGATGCCTTCATTGTTGGCGTTCATCCAGGCGCCGATGGCTTCGACGATGGCGCGCTCGTCGGAGTCGATCTCGCCGTTGCCGCGGACGGGGACGTTGAGGCAGAGGTTGCCGTTTTTGGAGACGGCGTCGAGGAGGGTGTGGATGACGAAGGTTGGGGTTTTGTATTTGTGCTCTTCGAAGAGCGAGCGGCGGTAATGCCAGTCGCCGAGGCAGGTATCCACTTGCCAAGCCTCTGGGAGAATTTTGTCGGCGCGTCCGCGCTCGAGATCGAGCACGATGGCGCCTTTGTGATCGGGCTGGATGTTCTTGCCGGTGACGACGACGTCTGGCTTTCCGTGTTTTGCGATGGTGGAGTTGTAGAAGTGCGCGGTGACATCGAGGCCGGCCTGGCCGAGCGGGAGCTCGTTGTCGTCGAAGTAGACCATGTCGGGTTCGTAGGTATCCATGAGGTCTTTGCAGCGGAGGAACCACTGGTTGACGAACTCGGGGTGGGCGGCGGGCGGGTTCTCGTCCCAGACGCGATCGTGGGCGTTGTGCCAGGCGAGGGCTTCGGCGGCGGTCTTGATGCCGTCGGGCAGGACGTAGGTGGGGCCGACGTAGAGCTGGTTGGGATCGTGGCCGGCCCACGGAGTGCCTTTAGCGGCGGCGCGCCAGTTCTGTTGGAGCTGGAAGGCGTCATAGCGGACGCCGGCCATGGGACCTTCGGGGTCGTAGCCGTAGCTGGTTTGGAACCAGTGCCAGGCGTGGGAGGCATGGTTGCTGACGGCGAAGCGCATGCCGCGTTCGCGCACGAGGTTGCGCCAGGTGCCGACGATGTCCTTCATGGGGCCGAGCTGGGTGGCGTTCCAATCGTGGTGGCGGGAGCGGAAGCAGTCGAAGTTGTCGTGATGACAGGCGAGGGCCATGAAGTATTGCGCGCCGGTTTTCTGGTAGAGGTCGAGCAGCTCGTTGGGGCGCCAGGCGTCGGCCTTCCACATGGCGTCGATATCTTTGAAGCCGACCTTGGACGGATGGCCGTAGGTCTTGACGTGGAAGTCGTGGGCCGGGTCGCCCTGGATGTACATCCGGCGCGCGTACCAGTCGCCCTGCTCGGGGACACACTGCGCGGACCAGTGGGCCCACATGCCGAACTTTGCGTCGCGGAACCAGTCTGGGACTTTGTATTGGGAACGGAGCGATTCCCATGTGGGCTGGAACGGGCCTTTGGCGAGGCCGCGTTCGGCGGTTGTGGCGAGGCGTCCGGGAGGGTTGGCGGTTTGTTTTGAAGCCCAGAGAGGTGTGCGGGAGGAGGCAATTCCGGTGGCGAAGGCTGCAGCAGTGGTGGTGAATTGGCGGCGGGAAATGGGCTTCAAAGAGTCTCCTCGTCAGCAGGGTGGCATCGGCAGAGTGCCGGCATCAAGCCCTTATGCAAACAGTAGAGGGCGGGTGTGCGGCGGTCAAACGGGCGTCGAATGGACCGTATACTCAGCGCATGGCCAAAGCCTGTTGGTTGCTGCGAGTGGTTGTGGGCTGTGCTCTGCTTTTGATTGGAAGCCAACCGCTGTGGGGGTGGGGACACGATGGGCACTCGATGATCAACCGCGTGGCTGCGGAGAACCTGCCGGCAGATATTCCGGGGTTTCTGCGCAATGGGAATGGGCTGGATGTTCTTGGCTGGTTGGCGCCGGAGCCTGACCGCTGGCGCGAAGGTGCGCGCGGCGAGCTGGTGGGCGCTCCGGATCACTTCATCGATATGGAATGGGCGGAGCTTGCGGAGGTTCCGTGTGCAGCCGGCGCGGCTGATTGCCCGCCGAATGGGAGGATGCTGCCGCCGCGGCGGTACGACTTTATTCGCGCGTTAGCGGCAACGCAGCCGAAGAATCCCGCCGTTCCGCTGAGTGCGGAGAAGGTGGGTCTGCTGCCCTGGCAGACGGCGGAGATCTATGAACGGCTCAGGGTGGATTTTCGTCAATACCGGCAGCTGGTGGCGGCGAACGGGGATCTCGGCTCCGGTGGAGACGGCGATTCTGTACGACGCCGGGTGGCTGGGGCACTTTGCGGGTGACGGGTCTCAGCCGCTGCACACGACGATCCAGTACAACGGGTGGACTGGACCGAATCCGAATGGATATACGACGGAGCACAAGATTCACTCGGAGTTTGAGTCGGCGTATGTGGGTGCGAATATCAAGCCGGCGGATTTTGCTCCGCTGGTGAAGGCGGCGGCTCCGGTGAAGATTGACGACGAATGGGCGCAGTATCTGGATTACCTGCAGCACTCCAATTCGATGGTCGAGAAGGTTTACGAGCTGGAGAAGGCAGGTGGGTTTACGGGCGCGGGCACGGCGGAGGCGAAGGCGTTTACGGACGAGCGGCTGGCGGCGGGAGCGATTGAGTTGCGGGATTTGATTTATTCGGCGTGGGTGCACAGCGCGGATCCGGTGGAGGAGTATCACGGGGCGCAGTGAGGCTAAGGGGCTAAGGGATCGAGATAAGGGGTAGAGGGTAGAAGGCGGGTGAGTTTGCTGAGGACGATTTGGCGTGCGGCGAAGGTGGTGACAGTGTTCGCCGTGCAATTGACGAAGCTGGTGGTGATGCGGCCGCATACGAGGCCGGAACGCGCGGCGTGGCTGACGGGGTTCTGCCGGCAGGCGCTGCGGATGGTGAACGTGTCGTGGGTGGCGGAGGGGCCGGTGCCGATGGAAGGCGCGGTGATTACGAATCACCTGAGCTATCTGGACGTCGTTGTGCATGCAGCGATACGGCCGTGCGTGTTTGTGTCGGCGATTGAGACCAGGAAGATGCCGCTGATTGGGTGGATCAGCATGATGGCGGGCACGGTGTATGTGGAGCGCGGCGGCGGTGGGAGCGCGGAGAAGGCGGCCAAGGGGATGGCGAAGGGATTTCGCGACGGGCTGCCGGTGGTGTTCTTTCCGGAGGGCGGGACGTTTATTGGCGATGAGCCGGTAATGCCGTTCCATAGCGGGCTGCTGGCGGAGGCTCTGGAGGCAGAGGCGGCGGTATGGCCGGGGTTCATCCGCTATGAGGTTTCGGAGGCGGACCGGGCGGAGGGAAAGAGCGCGCGGAATGATGTGCACTGGAGCACGCAGACGCTGCTGGCGCACCTGTGGAACTTTCTCGGGCTGCGGGGCGTGCAGGCGGAGGTACGGTTTGCGGACGAGCCGGTGGAGTTTTCGCGGGCGGCGTATGAGGACCGCAAGGTGGCGGCGGAGGAGGCTCGGGAGGCGGTGAGGAAGGCAGGGGTCAGGGACCAGGGATCAGGGACGAGGGCCGACCAGGGCTCAGTTTGCAGAGGGTTGCCGGAGCAGTTACGAGGCCAGAAGTCGTAGAAGGACACGACCTTCGTACTCGTGCTGGTACAACGATTGTTGCAGGTCTGAGTTACCATTAGGTTCCGGTCCGCTCTGCTTTCTATGCTTTTGATCTGGCTCTCTGCGGCTCTGATCGTCGCGCTTGTAATTGTCTCGGTGGCTCTGGTGCGGGCGCGCCGACGAAGCGCGCTGCTGAGCGGATGAGCTGGCGAGGGCGATGCGGGAGATTCTGCAGCACCAGACGGCGCTGCAGCAGCGGAAACAACTGGACAATTTGAAGGATGAGTTCATCTCAACGGTGTCGCATGAGCTGCGGACGCCGCTGACGAGCATCCATGGAGCGCTGGGGCTGCTGTCGTCGGGCAAGGCCGGGCACGTGGACGACAAGGCGGCGAACCTGCTACGGATTGCCAGCAGTAATACAGAGCGGCTGGTTCGTCTGATCAACGACATTCTGGACCTGGAGCGGATGGAGTCGGGGCGGGCCCCGCTGCAGATTCGGCAGCTGGAGCTGCGCGATGTGGTGGCGCAGGCGGTCGAGACGATGAGGTCGATGGCGGAGAAGTTTGGGGTGACGCTGGAGATTGAGCCGGAGCCGGCGGAGACGGCGATCTCGTTTGACGGAGACCCGGACAGGATTCAGCAGGTGCTGACGAACCTACTCTCGAATGCGATCAAGTTTTCGCCGCCGGGCGGCCAGGTGAAGGTGATGACGGCCTCGGACGGCGACAACCTGGTCCTGCAGGTGGTGGATGTGGGGCGAGGGGTCCCGCTGGAGAAGCTGGAGAGCATCTTCGACCGCTTTGGGCAGGTGGAATCTTCGGATGCGCGACAGAAGGGCGGAACAGGGCTGGGCCTGGCGATCTGCCGGAGCATCGTGGCGCAGCACGGCGGGACGATCTGGGCGGAGCGGAACGATACGAAGGGCAAGGGGCCGGGGACGACGGTAATCCTGCGGCTGCCGCGGTACTCGACGGTGGAGCAGGCGGCGGTGCTGCCGGTGGCGTCGGAAGGGGCCATCCTGGTCGTCGACGATGACCCGATCGTGCGCAATGTGGTGCGCGAGCATCTGCGGCGGAACGGGTACACCGTCATCGAGACGGCGAACGGCGAAGAAGCGCTGGAAGCTGTGGGCAAGCAGCAGGTGGATGCGGTGCTGCTGGACCTGTGCATGCCCGGGATGTCCGGATGGGAGACGCTGGAGCGGCTGAAGAGCAAGCCGGAGACGGCCGAGATTCCGGTGGTGGTGCTGAGCGTGCTCTCGCCCGCGACGCGGACGCCGGATGTGCCGACGACCCAGGGCTGGGTGCAGAAGCCGTTTCACGAGACGCTTGCTGCTGACCGAGATCAGACGGGCGCTGCACCCGACCAGCGGGCCGGGGAAGCATTCTGCTGGTGGAGGACGACGAGGACCTGGCGACGGTGGTGCTGTCCAGTTTTCGGTCAGCGGGCGAGGAGGGTGCGATCAGCATCGATCATGTGAGCTCGCTGGCGGAGGCGGAGAGTTATTGCCAGGAGAAGGCGCCGGACCTGCTGATTCTGGACCTGACGCTGCGGGACGGGTCAGGCTTTGCACTGGTGGACTGGCTGCGGCGGCAGCCGAAGCTCAGGACGTTGCCGCTGGTGGTGTACTCTGGCAGCGAGCTGAGCGAAGCGGAGATGGCGCAGCTCCGTTTGGGGCCCACCCAGTTTTTGACCAAGGCAAGGGTTCAGCCGCGGCACGTTGAGGATTTGATTCTTGCGATGGTTCGACATTTAGGAAAACCTGCAATGGGACCGGCATAGCGTAGAATGGTCCGCAGCAATCTCCCTAGGTCTGGTACATGCGCCGTATTCTCATCATTGATGACGAGGACGACATCCGCGAGGTCGCGGCTTTGTCGCTCGAATCCGTTGCAGGATGGAGCGTTTTGACAGCGTGCTCCGGCGCTGAAGGCATTCGTGCCGCACATGTGGACAGCCCGACGCGATCCTGATGGACGTAATGATGCCCTCGATGGATGGGCCTACCACCTTCCGCGAGATGCAGCGTTCGCCGGAGATCGCTAAGATTCCCGTAGTTCTGCTGACAGCCAAGGTACAGGGCGTAGATCAACGGCGGTTTGCGGGGCTCGGGGTTGCGGGTGTTCTTTTCAAGCCGTTCGATCCGCTTACACTGGCCGAGCAGATGGCTGCGACGCTGGGATGGAGTTAGAAGTCCGATGCAGCCTGGCTGTCACCCGCCGAAGCGGCGTAGCTCACTGAATGGCGCGGCAAACGGCCTGGCACATCGCTCCGGCAATGGAATCGTGCATAGCGCGGCAAACGGCTCACGGCAATGGCGTGGCGCATGGATCGGGCACGAGGCCGGGCGAGGTGGCGCGGGAGCTGATCAGTGCGTTGTGGGAGCGCAGCGTTCCGCTACTGACGGACCGGTTGCAACGGACTGGATGTGGCATGCGAGGCCGCGGTGGTGGGCCGGCTATCGCCGATGATGCGGCGCGGCGCGGCAGACACGGCGCACAAGCTGGCTGGATCGCTGGGAATGTTTGGATATCCGCGCGGGACGGAGCTGGCGCGCGAGATCGAGCAGTTGCTGGAGAACGACAGCGTGGTGGACGCCGTGACTCTGCGGGAGCTGGTGGTGGAGCTGAGGGCGTCTCTGCCGCTGTAGTCGTGCGCTGCTCTTCCTGCTCCCATACTTGTTGAGACGCGGGTTCAGCGAGACGCGTAACCCCTGAGAAGCTGCCATTTAGTTGCAGGTGAGTGAGGTCCAGACGCCGGCGGCGGTGCCGGAAGAGCCGGTGATGCGCAGTCGACGAAGCTCCGGCAGGAATGGCCACGGAGGAGAGCGCGGGGCAGACGCCGGAGGATGGCGTGCAGGAGAGCGCCGTATCCGCCATGGTGCTGGAGGAGGTGCCGAGACGGAGGGTGACGGTGATGTTGCCGCTCTGGTGGGACTGGACGTCGAACTCGGTCGCGGTGCAGGCCTTGGGGATCCAGGCGAGGACGGAGTCGCTCTCGGTGGTGGAGGCGTTGGGGGAATTCAAAGCGTAATAGCTGTTGTTGTAGCTGACCGGGTGGTACATCGCGGCGAAGCTGCCGGAGGTGGTGGTGCTGGAGCCGCCGGTGCCTGCGCGGGCCGGTAGCTCCCTGCGGGATGCCGAAGTTGAGGATGGCGTCCTGCGCGGTGCCGGAGTTGGTAACGGTGGCGGCGGAGCCTGCAGCGAGGGTGGTCACCGTGCCGATAGAGATGGTGCCGGCGCTGCCTGCGGGGCCGGTGGGGCCCTGGCTGCCGGCCTGGGCGATGACGGTCCAGATCTGGGCGTACTGATCGGGCTGCTGGTTGGAGCCGGCAGAGAGCGCGAGGTAGGTTGAGCCGTCGAAGCTGACGGCGTCACTGATGGAGTAGTAGGTGGCGGGCGACCACTGGCCGCGGAAGTTCATGCCGGGAGCGCCGGTAGCACCGGTTGGGCCTTGCGGGCCTGGTGAGACCGGTTGCGCCAGCGGGCCTGCGGGGCCTTGGAGGCCTTGCTGGCCTGTGCGGGCCGGTGGCGCCCGGGGTTCCAGCGGGGCCCTGGGCGGCGAGGAGCATCCAGAAGGCGGGAGATTGGTCGGGCGGCTGGCCGTGGTTGGAGGTGACGAGCGAGGCGTAGCTCGAGCCGTTGTACGTGACGACGTCGCCGATCGAGTAGCTGGTTGTGGCGGAGTAGGCTCCGACGAGGTTGAGTCCCTGCCCTGCCGGGCCGATGGTTCCCTGCGGGCCCTGGGGGCCGATCGGGCCTTGCGGGCCAGTGGCGCCAGTCGCGCCTTGTGGACCGGTGAGGCCGGGGGGGCCTTGGGCGCCGGTGGCTCCGGCGGAGGCGAAGAGCGACCAGGCCGATGGAGATTGGTCGGGCGCGTTGCCGTGGTTGTTCGCGACAAGCGAGACGAAGGCGGAGCCGTTGTAGAGGACGGCGTCGGCAAGGGCATAGTTGCGGGCGGAGTCGTAAGGACCCTGGAAGGTGAGGCCGGTGGGGCCGGCCGGGCCTTGAGCACCGGTGGGGCCTTGCGGGCCAGCGGGACCTTGCGGGCCGGTGAGCCCCTGCGCGCCGGGCTGGCCGGGGATTCCCTGGGTGCCTTGGGGACCGGTTTGGCCGGGAGGGCCGGTGGGGCCGACAGGGCCTTGCGTGCCGGTGGGGCCTTGCGGGCCGGGTGCGCCGGTGGATCCGGCTGGGCCTTGTGCGGTGAGCGTGCCCCAGGCGGAGGTCTGGCCAGGGGTGTTGCCGTGGTTGTTGGCCAGGGTCGAGACGTAGCTGGAGCCGGAGAAGAGGACGACGTCACCGGGAGCGTAGTTGTGGGTGGGGTCGTAGGCGCCCTGGTAGACGAGGCCGGGAGAGCCTGCGGGGCCGATTGGGCCGGCGGCTCCGGTCGGGCCCGGTGGGCCAGTGGGTCCGGCGGGACCGGTTGGGCCGCTGGGGCCTTGCGGGCCGGAAGGACCGGCGGGGCCCTGGACGCCGGTGGCTCCGAGGGCGAGGGTTCCCCAGTCCCAGGGAGTGGAAGATGGCGTATTGCCGTGGTTGGCGTCGGCGAGCGAGACGTAGGTGGAACCGCCGAAAGTGACGACCGAGCCCTGCGCGTAGTTGGTGGAGGAGCTGTAGGCGCCCTGGTAGACGAAGGCGCTGGCGCCGGAGGCTCCGGCGGGGCCGGCTGGACCTTGCGGACCGATGGGCCCTGTTGCGCCGGCGGGGCCTTGCGGGCCGGTTGCGCCAGCGGGACCGGCTGGGCCAGAGGGGCCTTGGCTGCCGGCGGTGCCGGTGCCGCCGGCGGCGAGGACGATCTCGAGCTCGGGGGCGTGGGAGGTCTGGTCGTTCTCTTTGCTGTCGAACTGGAGGACGGCGGTGGAGGATGTGAGGGCGAGGCCGTTGTTAGAGGAGGGCGTGGTGACCCAGGACTGGACAGCGGAGGTGACGTCGATGGTGATGAACTGGCCGGCGGCTGGAGCCTGCGCGGAGCCGATGCTGGAGCCGGTGGTGGGGAGGGTGTTGTAGGTGACGCTGTACTCGCCCCACGCGGCGTTGACGCTGCTGACAGAGACGGCGCCGGGAGTGGTGGCGAGGTTGCAGTAGAGGCGGAGGGTGGCGCGGGTGATCTGGGAGGCGGTGGTGCCGGAGGGGAGGACGCCGAGGTCAAACTGGATGAGGGTGGTGTAGCCGCCGCCGACGTTGAGGTTGGAGAGGGTGCCGGAGTTGACGTCAGGCTGGGCGGAGGAGACGTGGGCGTCGGCGACGAGGGTGGCCTGGACGGCGAGGGCGGACGGGGCAGCGAGCAGCGCAGATCAGCGCGCAGACGAGGCGCTTCCAAATTGTCCGGCGATGCGGTCCCGACAAACCTCTGGCCCTCACAACGATCGAAGCTCAGCGTGTCACGTCGCTACAGGGCGGGTGACCGGATAAGCAAATGTGGCGGATGCTCGTTTGTTTTGTAGCGGGATGAGCCACTTAGCGCAATACAACTCAATGTTCATGCTGGAGTTTGGGGCGGAGCGGGCCTAGACTGTCTGGCATGGGACGTGTGCCAAGCCGGCGGAATGCGATGGTGTCGATTGGCGTGCATGCGGGCGTGGCCGGCGTGCTGGCGCTGATGACGCATGTGCATGGGCCGTTGCTGGCTCCGAAGCATATGCCGGGGACGGCGCAGGGCACGGTGCTGATGTTCAACTATCAGCTGCTGGGCGCGCCGCCGGGGTCGACGAGCGCGAAGGCACACGAGCAGGCGAAGGGGCCGGCGCTGCCAGCACCGGCGAAGAGCCTGACTGACAAAGCGAAGCAGTTGACGCAGGCGCCGACGAATGAGGCTCCAGGGAATGCGGCCGATGGGTCAGAGGGTGATGGCAATATCAGCATCGCGCTGGTGCAGTTTCATCCGCGGCCGACACCGGATCTGTCGACGCTGGCGCCGGGGACGAGCGGCGATGTGGTGCTGGACGCACTGATCGATGCGCAGGGGAAGATTGCGAATCTGTCGGTGACGAGGAGTCTGGGGGCGGATGTGGATCAGCAGGTGATGGCGACCGTGCGGACGTGGACGTTTACGCCGGCGACACGGAATGGGACGCCGATCGCGAGCGAGCAGGAGCTGCTGTTTCATTACGAGCGGCGCGGGAGTGCGGGGTAGTTACCTCAGGGGTTAAAGCTCCGATGAACTTTTGCGGTCACGCTGATTATGACACGGCTTTCGAAGCCGTGCCCCTTCCAGATCACAGGCTAGCGGCCAGTCGGACTTTCATTCCGGGCGTTTCATTTCATGGTGAGGAGCATGAGTTTGTCGGCGAGGTAGACGGTGAGGAGCAGGGTGCGGCCGTCAGGTGAGACGGTGATGCCGCGGGGGGAGTCGCCGGTTTTGATGGTTTGGACGACGGGCTGTTTGGCGGGGTCGATGGTGAGGTCGATGACGGTGGCGTTGCCGGGGCCGTCGGTGAAGCGGTTGGAATTGGCGACGAGCAGCTTGCGGTCGTGGTCGAAGAGCGCGAGGCCGACGGGGGCTTCGCCGCTGGTGTCGATGGTGCGGAGGAGGGCGTGCTCGGGGTCGTGCTCAAGCGCCGCGGCGTTGAAGACGAGAACTTTATTGTCGCCTTGCGCGGTGACGTAGAGGGTGCGGCCATCGGCGGAGACGGCTTCGTACATGGGAGAGCAGCCGGCGTTGATGACGGTCAGGGTGGCGTGGCGCTCCTGCTGGGGGCTAAAGTCCTTTGTGGGCGCGGTGGCCTTCGCGGTATCGATGACGGAGAGGCCGCCGTTGAGGAGCGGGCGGTTGATGTTGTCCTCCAGGCAGCCGTCGTGCTGGAGGTCCGGATTGTCGTGGCCGGGCAGGCGCTCCGGGACATGCTCGGGGAGGAGCTCGTTTGTGGCGTAGAGGCGCGTGCCGTCGGGTGAGATGGCGATGCCAGGGGTGCCGAGCGGGGTTGAGACTTCGCCGATGCCGACGGGCGCGAGCTGGCCTTTGGGGTCGCGGCGGAGGGAGATGACGCCGACGCTGCCTCCATGGAGGAACTCATTGGCGACGAAGAGGGTCTTGCCGTCCGGAGTGACGGCGAGCGAGCCGGAACCGGGGTGATCGCCCTGCGGGATGATGTGCGCGGCGGCGTTGCCCTGGAGAACGGAGTCGAGCGGGAGGAAGGCGACGCCGGCGTCGAAGAAACCGACGGCAACGGTGCGAGTGTTGGGGACGATCAGGATGCCGCCCGCGGGTTCGGCGCCGAGAGGGTTGTAGGCGACACGCTTGATCTTGTCGCCGTCGAGGTGGAAGACCTCGATGCCGGAGCCGAGGCGGTGCTCGTGCGTGACGGTGACGAGAATGTACTGGCTGTCGGGGGTGAAGATGGCCTGGGCGGGATGGCCGTCGGTGGCAACGCTGCGCGACTGGAGGATGGTTGTTGAGGTTTGCGCGGCCGCGAGCGTGGAGAGACTGAGTGCGGCTGCGGCGAGCAGAGAGCGCATGGAGAAACCATATCGTTCGATGAAGGCTCTGTCAGCGAGGAAGTAAGAACTTTTGAAGCGGCGGGTGTTGGCCGTATTCTTGTGACCTATGCAACCAGAGACGATGAACGCGAGCGCGGCTGCGATGGACAGCGAATTGAATACGCCGGGACATCTTTCGAGCCCTGACCGGCTGGTGAATGTTCCGCGGCTGATTACGGCGTTTTATGCGCGGCATCCGGATGTGGCGAATCCGGCGGAGCGCGTGAGCTTCGGGACGAGCGGACACCGCGGCTCGTCGCTGACGACGAGCTTCAATTACGCGCATATTCTCGCGATCACGCAGGCGATCTGCGAGTATCGCGCGAATGAAAAGACGACGGGGCCGCTGTTCCTGGCGCAGGATACGCATGCGCTGAGCGAGCCGGCGTTTTCGACGGCCCTGGAGGTGCTGTCGGCGAACGGCGTGCAGGTGCTGATCGACAGGGACCTGGGGTATACGCCGACGCCGGCGCTGTCGCACGCGATTTTGAAGCATAATGCGGACGCGAAGGCGCCGCGCGCGGACGGGATTGTGATTACGCCATCGCATAATCCGCCGGAGGATGGCGGCTTCAAGTACAACCCGCCGACGGGCGGGCCTGCGGACACGACGGCGACGAAGTGGATTGAGAATCGCGCGAATGAGTTGATCGGGGCGAAGCTGCAGGGTGTGAAGCGGCTGGCGTATCATCGCGCGGTTTCGGCCGAGACCACCATGCGGTTCGACTTTATCGGATCCTATGTGGATGAGCTGCCGAGCGTGGTGGATATGGATGCGATTCACACGAGCGGGCTGAAGCTGGCGGTGGATCCGCTGGGCGGCGCGGGCGTGCACTACTGGCCGCGGATTGCGGAGCAGTACAAGCTGCCGCTGGAGGTGTTGAACAAGTATGTCGATCCGACGTTCCGGTTCATGACGCTGGACTGGGATGGACGCATTCGCATGGATTGCAGTTCGCCGTATGCGATGGCGTCGATGATTGCGAAGAAGGACAAGTATCGACGTGGCGTGGGCGTGCGACACGGACCATGATCGGCATGGGATTGTGACGCGGTCGTCTGGGCTGTTGAATCCGAATCACTATCTGGCGGTGTGCATTCAGTATCTATTTATGCATCGCGGCGGTTGGGGCGAGAAGGTTGGGATTGGGAAGACGCTGGTGTCGTCGAGCATGATTGACCGCGTTGCGAACGGGCTGGGGCGGAGGATGCTCGAAGTGCCGGTGGGTTTCAAGTGGTTTGTCGACGGGCTGCTGGATGGGACGCTTGGGTTTGTCGGCGAGGAGTCGGCGGGCGCGAGCTTCTTGCGGCGTGATGGCAGTGTGTGGTCGACGGACAAGGATGGGTTGATCTGCGGATTGTTGGCGGCGGAGATGACGGCGATGACGGGCAAGGATCCGGGCGTTTTGTACGGACAGTTGACCGCAAGATATGGCGCGCCGGTGTATCAACGGATCGATGCGGCGGCAACCAAAGAGGAGAAGGCGAAGCTTGCGAAGCTGTCGGCCTCACAGGTGACGGCGAAAGAGCTGGCAGGCGATCCGATTACGGCGATTCTGACGGAGGCGCCGGGGAATGGAGCGGCAATCGGCGGGCTGAAAGTCGCGACGGAGAAGGGTGGTTTGCGGCGCGGCCGAGTGGCACGGAGGATGTGTACAAGATTTATGCGGAGAGCTTCAAGGGTGAGGAGCATTTGAAGCGGATTCAGGAAGAGGCGAAGGCGCTGGTGAGTGCGGCGCTGAAGGGGTAGCGAAGTTGTGCCGGGATTTGAGCGCGCGGGGTTCCTGGTTGAAAAGGTATGTGCTGTTTTGCAGGTGCAAACAGCCTCGAGGTCCTTCGACTACGCGGCGCGCTTACGCGTGCCGCTCCGCTCAGGATGACAGAGTTGTTGTCATCGGCAACAGCTATGAGCGAATCATGCCGTGACGGCGTGGCGGAGGTGGGGGCGGACGCGTTCGAGGGCGGCTTCGGCGGTGAGGCCGTATTTGGCGCGGAGGGATTCGACTTTGCCGTGCTCGATGAATTGGTCGGGCCAGCCAACGCGGATGACGGGTGTGTCGATTGCCTGCTCTGCCAGCGATTCGAGGACTGCGGAGCCGAAGCCGCCGGCGAGGACGTGGTCTTCAAAGGTGACGAGAAGGCTGCAGCGCTTGGCGTAACGCGCGATGCATTCGTGGTCAATGGGTTTGGCGAAGCGCGCGTTGATGACGGCGGCGCTCTGGCCTTCGTTGCGAAGCATGGCGGCGAGGCGTTCGGCTTCGGGCAGCAGGCCGCCGAGCGAGAAGATGGCGACGTCGGAACCGTCACAAATGATTTCGGCTTTGCCGATTTCGAGCGCTTGCGGCGCTTCTTTCACTGCGGTGCCGGGGCCGATGCCGCGCGGGTAGCGGATGGCACTGGGGCCGTTGTGCTGGAGCGCGGTGAACATCATGTCCTGCAGCTCGTCTTCGTCCTTCGGGTCCATGTGGATGATGTTGGGGATGCCGCGCAGGTAGCTGATGTCGAAGAGGCCGTGGTGCGTCGGGCCGTCGTCGCCGGAGAGGCCGCCGCGATCCATGCAGAAGACAACGGGGAGCTGCTGTAATGCCACGTCGTGCACGACCTGATCGAACGCGCGCTGAAGGAAGGTGGAGTAGATCGCGCAGAACGGGCGGAAGCCTTTGGTCGCCATGCCGGCGGCGAAGAGCACGGCGTGTTCTTCGGCGATGCCGACGTCGAAGTAGCGGTTGGGGTGATGCGGGCGGAAGAGATCGAGCGCGGTGCCGTTGGGCATCGCGGCGGTGATGGCGACGACTTTGTCGTTGCTGTCGGCGAGTTTGGTGAGGCTCTCGGCGAAGACCTCGGAGTAGGTCTTCTGGCCGGTGGGTTTGGTCTCGCCGGTTTCCGGGTCGTAGGGGCCGAGGCCGTGGAATTTTTTCTGCTTTTCGAGCGCGGGCTGGAAGCCGCGGCCCTTCTGCGTGATGGCGTGCAGGATCACGGGGCGGTCGAGCTGCTTGAGGACGCGGAAGGTTTCGATGAGCAGCGGAAGGTTGTGGCCGTCGATAGGGCCGAAGTAGTCCAGGCCGAACTCTTCAAAGATCATGCCGCGGCCGACGATGCCTTTGGCGGCTTCCTCGGCCTTACGCACGATGTGCAGCGCGGCCTTGCCGCCGAGCTTCTCCACAAATCCCGTAGCACGGTCGTGCAGATTGATCCAAGTGGCGCTGGTGGCAACTTTGTGCAGGTACTCGGCGATGGCACCGACGTTCTTGTCGATGGACCACTCGTTGTCGTTGAGCACGATGATCATGCGCTTCGTTTGCGCGGCGATGTTGTTCAGCGCTTCGAAGCTGATGCCGTTGGTGAAGGCGGCGTCGCCGGCCAGGGCGACGATGTGCTCCTTACCGCCGGCCATGTCGCGGGCGACAGCCATGCCGAGAGCGGCCGAGAGTGCGGTGCCCGCGTGCCCGGCGCCGAAGCTATCGTGCTCGCTTTCGGTGCGGAGCATGAATCCGTTGAGGCCGTCGGGCTGGCGGATGGTGTCGAAGCGGGACTCGCGGCCGGTGAGCAGCTTGTGGACGTAGCTCTGGTGGGAGACGTCGAAGACGAAGTTGTCGCGGGGAGTGTCAAAGACGTAGTGCATGGCGATGGTCAACTCGACCACGCCGAGGTTCGGCCCGATGTGCCCGCCGGTCTTGGCGACGCCGGTGATGAGGCGTTCGCGAATCTCTTCGGCCAGGCGCTCTAACTCTATTAGTCCAAGCCGTTTAACGTCCACAGGGGACTTTATCTTGCTGAGGTACTCACTCATTCGAACTCACTTCGTGCTGGGCTGATAACCGTGTTTTGAGGTCAGCGCGCCGACTTCCCAGTGTATCAACCATGAGACGTTAAACCCGGGACGGCTGCTGCGGGTTGCGGTAGGATGGCTGCCATGAAAGTCACGGCCCTTGCACTTGTGTTCTCCCTGCAGCTTGCCGGCGCTGGCCTCATTCATGCGCAAACCGTTCTGCCGCTGTGGCCTCATGGCACTCCGCAACCGCCGCAAACGACCCAGCCGGAGATGGACGTGACGACCGATCAGGACGCGTTCATCAACGGCCACCGCACAGCACGTTTGACGAATGTTACGGAACCAACGATGACAGCCTTCCTTCCGCAACATTCAATGGGAGCTATGTCTGCGGCGCTGGTGTTTCCGGGCGGAGGGTACCGGCGGCTGGCGTGGGATGGCGAGGGAATTGACGTCTGCCACTGGCTGAATTCGATTGGTATGGCGTGCCTGCTGGTGAAGTATCGCGTGCCTGAGACTGGACATTATCCCCAGAATCCGGCCGACCTCGAAGATGCGCAGCAGGCGATGCGGATGGCGCGCGCGCATGCAGCGGAGTGGCACATTAATCCGGCGAGGATTGGAGTGATCGGCTTCTCGGCGGGCGGGCACCTTGCGGTGGCGCTGTCGAATCACTTCGATGACCAAAGCATAGAGAGCACGCCGGCGGCGAAGGATGTGGATACGAGCATCAGCGCACGACCGGAGTTTGCGATCGTCGGATATCCGGCGTATCTGGCGACCGGGCCGAATGGCATGGAGCTCGATCCGAACCTCACTCCCAATTCCAGGACGCCGCCGACGTTCATGGTCCAAGCGGAAAATGACAGGACGTACATTGACAGCTCGCTGGTGTACTACCGCGCGCTGAAGGATGCGGGTGTACCGGCGGAGCTGCATCTGTACGCCACCGGCGGGCATGGCTTTGGCGTGCGGCCGGTGGGCTTCCCTGAGGAGCACTGGACGCATACGGCGACAGATTGGCTGCGCCGAATCGGAATGCTGCCGGGACGCAACGGCGAATTTGCGCAGACCCAGGGACCGCCGACACCGCTTCCCTGCCCTGCACATCAGCTCGCCATTGGCAGGCCGCCGGCAACGACCACACCGCCGCCGGGACCGCCTGAGAATCCGAACTGCCTTTAGTCAGATCGTTGTTTTACGCGTCGATCGCAGCCTCGAGCGCGGCGGGGCTTGGCTGCTCGGTGCGGAAGGCGTGCTCTGATTTAGCTACGACGGCACTCGCGAGGCAGTTGCCGACGACGTTCACGGTGGTGCGCGCCATGTCCATGATGGTGTCGACGCCGAGGAGCACGAACAGCGGCTCGATGGGCAGATGGAAGGTCGTGATCGTGCCGAGCAGGATGACGAACATGGAGCGCGGGACGCCGGCGACGCCTTTGCTCGTGAGCATGAGCGTGAGCATCATGATGAGCTGCTGCGCGATGGACATGTGAATGCCGCCGGCCTGCGCGACGAAGATTGAGGTCACGGCGAGATAGAGCGTTGTGCCGTCGAGATTGAAGCTGTAGCCCGCCGGAATGACGAAGGCGACGATGCGGCGAGGAACGCCGAAGGCCTCCATCTGCTCCATGGCGCTGGGCAGCGCTGCCTGGCTGGCGCCGGTGGCGAAGCCGATCGTCGCGGGCTCGGCGACAGCGCGCAGGAATCCCATGACCGGAATACGGAAGAGCAGAGCGACAGGCAGCAGAACGCCGAACCCAAAGACGGTAAGCGCGACGAAGAGCGTCAGCACGAGCTTACCGACATTGACGAGCACGCCGAGGCCGAGGCCGCCGACCGTGAAGGCCATTGCGCCCGCCACACCGAGAGGCGCGAAGTACATGACGATGTTGGTGAGGCGGAACATCACCTCAGCGAGGCTTTCGCAGAAGCGCAGCATGGGCGCCCGCTTCGGCTCCTGCACAAGCGCGAGCGCGATGGCGAAGAGAATGGCGAAGACGGCGATCTGAAGAATCTGGCCTTCGGCGATGCTCTTGGCGATGTTCTCCGGGAAGATGTGAATGAGGAAGTCGTTCCAGTGAGTGGGCGGCGGTGTGGCTTGTTGCGCGACGCTGCCGGGAGTGAACGCCAGTCCGACGCCAGCTTTGCTGATATTGATGGCGAACAGACCGATGGCGAGCGCGACGGTTGTTACGGCCTCGAAGTAGACGATCGATTTGATACCCATGCGGCCGACGCTCTTGAGATCGCCGTGGCTGGCGATGCCGACGACCAGCATGGCGAAGATGAGCGGAGCGACGACGCACTGGATGAGGCGCAGGAAGATGTCGGACAGGACGCGCATCTGCACGGCGAACTTCGGCGCGTCGAAGCCGAGCTCCGCGCCGGCGACCATGGCGACGAACATCCAGACGGAGAGGCTGCGGCGCATCGCAGCGAAGACCAGCAGCCCGAGAACGCCGAGGCAACGCAGCGCCAGCGTGGCAGCGTGTGGGCCGTGCAGCGCGGCCAGAATAATGCCGAGGCAGTAGCAGGCGATGCCGGCGATCAGCGCGGTGAGTTCGCGGAGCGTGGCGGCGGATTGGCGGGCGCGAGACGGCCGGGCGGCCACGGATCGCGGGGCGTTGGACATCGTTCGGGAAGGATATCAATCCTGAGTTGCGGCGCGCGCCTGCGGTGCAGCGCGGGCGGTTGCGTGTAGGATAGCGGCACACCTGAAAGCCACACCGGGAGATGCTTGTGCATCTGCGTCTTGCTGTCCTCACTCTCCCCGCTTCCCGGTGCTCTGTTCCGCCGTTCGCCGCCGATCCTCATCCGCAGATCCTCGAGCAGCCTGCGATCAGCAAAGACCTGATCGCGTTCAGCTATGCGGGCGATCTTTGGACGGTGCCGCGCGCGGGCGGACGCGCCTGGCGGCTGACAACAGGCGTGGGTATCGAGAGCCAGCCGATCTTTTCTCCGGATGGAAGGACGATCGCGTTTACCGGCGAGTACGACGGCAATACGGATGTCTTCACGATTCCGGCTACGGGCGGGATTCCCAAGCGCATCACGTACCATCCGGCGGCGGATGTGGCGGTGGGATGGACGCCGGATGGCAAGAGGATTCTCTTTCGCTCGAACCGCGATTCCGCGAGCCGCTACACGCAGCTTCGAAGTACCGGCGGAGGGCGGCGTAGAGAAGGTGCTCCCGCTGCCCACGGCGTACGCGGGACGCTATCGCCGGATGGATCGCGGATAGCGCACAACCCGCTGGGCCCGGGATCTGCGTTCAACTTCACAACGTTTGTCTCCTGGGGCAATTATCACGGCGGCCTGGCGCCGGCGATCTGGATTACGACGCTGCCGGGGCTTAACTCGGTCGAGGTGCCGCATGAGACTTCGGCGGACTACTCGCCCAACATGGGCTGACGGCAAGTCATGGCGTCGAGCCGGACATCTCCGTCGAGCAGGATCCGAAGGCGGTCGCCGAGGGACACGACCCGCAGCTGGAGAAGGCCGTCGCGGTGGCTCTGGAGCAGTTGAAGCAGAATCCGCCGCCCGAGCCGCATCGGCCAGGGTATCCCAACTACCACCAGGCGCAGTAGCTTCGCTGGCTCGGCAGTCTCGGTACACGGACCGGCGGAGGGACGTAGACTGCTGGCATGTCTCGTCTGTTCGCCACCCGGCTCTCTTCGCTCCCGCTTGGTCTCGCTCTCCTGGTTTCGGCCGCCGCCGCGCAGCAGCCGTCCGTGCCCGCGCCCACTCCAGCGGACAAGCACACGCTGATTCCGATGCCCATGCCGGCGGTCTCGCCGGGGGCGCTGGAACTGATGAAGCTGGAGGGCGACTTCGCGAACGCCGTCGCGAAGGGGGGAGGAAAGGCGTTTGCCGCGTGGTTTGCCGACGACGCGGTGACGTTGAACAACGGCCAGCCCGTGGTGCAGGGGCAGCGCGCCATCGCCGCGCAGGCCACCTGGGACCCCAAGACCTATCAGCTGAGCTGGTATCCAGAGGGAGCCCAGATGGGACCTTCCGGCGACACCGGGTTTACCTGGGGCCATTATGAGGCCAGGGGTCAGGACGCGAAGGGCCAGCCGACGTCGTCCGCGGGGCGATATATCACCTTCTGGAAGAAGGTGAATGGCCATTGGAAGGTCGCCCTGGACGCAAGTGCGAATGATGCTCCGGGGGCGACGTCCCAACCCTAGGAAATCCACAGAAACCTCACTCGCAGAAAGAGTTGCCTTAACCCAACGTTCGCGGGTTGGCGCGAAAGTGGGACGCGCTCCCCCGCCCACAGTTCGTATTCTCGGATACGTAGCATGATCGAGCTGACCCCGCTGAACTCGACGCTTGAGCAGCCCCGTCTCGAGGCTCTGAGCCACTACGACCTTCGCGAGGCCCCCCATGACTCCGCGCTGGATGACGTCGCTCGGCTCGCAGCGCATGTATGCAATGCGCCCATCGGCGCAGTCACGATCATCGACCGCCATGAGGTGCTGATTGTCGGCCGCTACGGCATTGAGCAGACCTCCGCTCCGCGCCGCACGTTTCCGTGTGAGACCACAATCAACGGCGATGGCCTGTATCAGATCCCGGACGCGCGCCGCGACCCCGAGTACGCGCCGCACGGAATCCCGGTCGGGGACAAGCGCTATCGTTTCTACGCCGGCGCTCCGGTCAACACAGCCGAAGGGGTCGCGATCGGTTGTGTCGTGGTGCTCGACTCCTCGGCACGCAAGCTGACGGCGCCGCAGCTCGAAGCGCTGGAATCGCTTTCGAATCTCGTGACGACACGGCTCGAGCTCGCGCGCCGGGTTCGCGAGACGAGCCAGTCGTCGCGGGCACGGCAGCGCATCGAGACAGCGTTGACGGTGGAGCGCAACTTCGTCTCCGCCGTGCTCGACACGGTGGGCGCGCTGGTGGTTGTCTTCGACACCGCCGGGCGGATCGTGCGCTTCAATCGCGCCTGCGAGATTATCTCCGGCTATCAATCGTCGGACCTCATCGGCAAGTTCGCCTGGGAGCGGCTGATCCCGAAGGACGACATTCCGGAGTACGTCGATAACTTTCAGCGAATTCGCAACGGGCAGTTCCCCACAACATATGAGAATTACTGGCTCTCAGCCGACGGCGTGCGCCGCCGGATCTCGTGGTCCGCGACGGCCATGCTGGATTCACATGGACAGGTCGCGTTCGTAATCGCCACCGGTATCGATGTAACCGTTCAGCGCGTCGCCGAAACTGGCATCCGCGAGAGCGAAGCGCGCTACCGCCAGATCGTCGAAGGATCGCTTGGCCTGGTCTGCACGCATGACATGGAAGGCAAGGTTCTGACGATCAACGAGCACGGCGCGTCGGGGCTGGGCTACACCGTGCAGGAGGTGGTCGGGAAAAGCATCCAGGATTTTATGGAGCCGGAGCGCCGCAGCGTGCTCGAGCGCTACTTCGAAGAGCTGCGCGCGAAAGGCGAAGCGCAGGGCCTGTTTCATCTGGTGAATGCGCGCGGCGACGAGCGCGCCTTTGCGTATCGCAATCGTGTTGTCGCGCCGGTTGACGGCGAGCGCTACGTGCTCGGCTTCGGCGTCGACATCACCGATCAGATTCGCGCGGAGGCGCAGCTCGATACGCTCAGCCGGCAGAGCAACTCCGTGCTGGAATCCGTGGGTGACGGCATCTTTGCGCTGGACCTTGAAGGTCACATCACGCTGGTGAATCCTGCGGCCGCGCAGATGCTCGGGTACAAGCAGGAGGAGATTCTCGGGCGCAATATGCACGAGCTGATTCACCACACGAAGGTGGATGGATCTCCGTATCCAAGAGAAGAGAGCCCGATTCAGGCGAGCCTCGCGCATCGTTCGACGGTGCGCATCGCCAACGAGGTCTTCTGGCGCAAGGACGGCACCTGCTTCCCGGTCGAGTATGTCGCCCGTCCGCAGATCGAAGCCGGCGAGCCCGAAGCGCCCGAGATCATCGAGCCCGGCAAGCGTCACGGTGGGTGGTTCGGCGGAGGTTCCGCCGCAGAGCACCGAGCGCTCGCGGATTCGCATGAGCTCTCCGCGTTTGATTTGCAGGCAATGGATGCCTCGCAGGATCGACCCGGCCGAGCGGTCGGCGTCGTCGTCGCATTTACCGACATCAGCGAGCGCAATGCACTCGACCGGATGAAGGACGAATTCATCTCCACGGTGTCGCACGAGCTGCGCACGCCGCTCACCTCGCTGCGCGCGGCGCTCGGCCTCGTCTCCGGCGGCGCGCTGAACGCCCGGCCCGAGAAGATGCGCCAGATGATGGAGATCGCGCTCGGCAACACGGACCGGCTCGTGCGGCTGGTCAACGATATCCTCGATCTCGAGCGCATCGGCTCCGGCAAGGCAGAGCTGCACTTCGCTCAAACCTCCGTCGATGATCTGTTCAGGCGCGCAACACAGCATCAGCAGAACGCCGCGCAGCGTGCCAACATCCGATTCACTATCGAGCCGAACAACGTCACCGTCTGGGCGGACCCTGACCGCATTCTGCAGACGCTCAACAACCTGCTCTCGAACGCGATCAAGTTTTCGCCACAGGCGTCAACGATTCCAAGCGAGATCCGCCTCACCGCGCACTACGTCACGCCTGATGAAGCGCTCATTGAGGTCGAGGACCAGGGCCGCGGCATTCCCACGGACAAGCTGCAGCAGATCTTCGATCGCTTCAAACAGGTCGACGCATCGGATTCCCGCGCCATGGGCGGCACCGGGCTCGGGCTCGCCATCTGCCGCAGCATCGTGCAGCAGCATGGCGGCCATATCTGGGCAACGAGCACGCTCGGCGAGGGATCAACGTTCCACTTCACGCTGCCGACACGACCCAGCAGCCATCTCAGCTAACGAATCGACACCTACCTGGACCGGCTCAGCAGCAGCGTCTGGCGCTTGATCAGCGTTGCGTCAATCGCCTCCAGACCTCCACGAATCTCGCTCATTTTGTCTACCATCCACGCTCCATCGCGCTTCTCGAGAGTCGACCGCAGCAGCTCGCACTGACCCACAAGCTGTTCGTCCAGCGCGATCAGGCCCTGCAGGGTCGGTGCTTCTTCGCGAAAACGCTGCGTCATGCGATCGTTCTCCGGCACTGGCAGTTCTGCCAACCGGTTCGCAATCGCGCTGATGTCCTTCGCCAGCCGCTCCAGCTCCCGCGCCGCACTCACCGCCACTGCATCCGGGAACGGCTTTGCTCTGCTCGGCGCTGGCAGAAACTCGCGCCGGTATTCACTCTCCGCAGCATTCACAGTCACCGCGGCGTTGCTCAAAATCCATCCAGCCTTCGCGCGGACGAGCTGATCGTCCGCACGAAGCTGGTTCTCCTTCTTGTAGAAGTTGTAGCCCCACCCATAAAACAGATTGGTCGCAATCTGCCGCAGCGTGCCCGCGTCATAGAAATCCGGCGCCATCACTTCGTTCCTTGTGCGTGCTCGTTCGTGCCCGCGTCGACGGGGTAAAATCCGCCCGTCTGCCCGCCGATCTGGAAGGCCACACCCGCTGCCGCATTCGGTGCCGACACAAGGCCCTTCTCCGCCATCCGCAGCGCGAGATAGTACCGTACGGCTTCAATCGGCGACAGTCCAATCGCCTGCAGCGAGATCAGCTCGCGCATGCGCTCATCCTTCGGCACAATCAGGATCTTCAGATCATTGAGCGTGATTCCATACGTCGCCAGAAAATCCGTCAGATGCTGCTTCGCGAGCTCTCGAATCTCCTGAATGTGCTCGTTGATGTCTTCCATCTTCGTCACTTGCACAACCTGATTGATCGCCTGCTCGATCGCGGGGCCCGCATAGTCCGCGACCTCCTTGATATCGATGACGTTGCCGTTGAACGGAAGATGCGTGATCAGGTCCAGCGCCGACTGCTTCGAGTCCACGTGAATGTAGTAGTCCACCTGGTACGCCATCTCCGCCATCTCGGCCGAGGTCGCAATCCCCTGGCTGCGAATCAGCAGCTTCGATCGATTGATGTAAATCACCTCATAAACCCACGGCGAATTGCCACCGAAGAACCCCTGCGCAATCGAGCCCAGCAGCGGCTTGTCCGGCGTCTGAATCGCATACTGCCCGGTCTCATAAACGTTCAGCACCGCGCCGCGCGACTTCAAGATGCAGAAGTGATTCGACTCAACAGTAAGCAACGATCCGGAAACAATCGACTCGTCAGCAATCTTCACTGCGAGCATCGTGGTCCCGAGCATGTCGGTTCCATCGGACATAAGAGAGGTGATGACTTGGCGTGCGATGGCCATTGAATCCGTCTTCCTTTGCGGTGAATGCAACGCTCACAACAGCCGTTGCGAAGACGCTCGCAACGAACGAACTCCATGTTTTTGTACACGCCCACGATAGAGCTTCGCCGCAAAGCTAGCAACAATCTTCTCGGGCTATTAGCGACGGCGCGCAGACCAGTCGAATTCAGCTCCCGCCATAATCGTCCGGCCTTGCAAGCGGACGTCCGGAATCTCCTCATAACTCGTGTTCGTCAGATTTAGCACGCGCAGATATGGGCGGATCCGGCCGGATCTCCGCGCGAACGCGACGTCCCAAAGCGGGTACGGAGCTTGCGTTGTCTTCTGAATAACCGCGAGTTGCGTGCGGCCGATGATCTGCATTGGCAGCTGCGCGGTCCATGCGAGCAGCGCGCTTTGAGCGGCATAGTTGAACGCGTACTCAGAGATGAGGCCGGGCGGCGGCGATGTGGCCTGCACAGCGGTATAGCTCAACTGAAGTTGTTGCGATGCCGGAAGGCGGAGATGAAGGTCTGCCTCTGCTCCGTTGTAAGCGAAGTTCGCAACGTTGGTGGCCTGCCAGGGTTTCGACAGATCGTACTTCGAATAGTCGATGCCGTTCTTCTGGCGCAGGCTGAATCCTGTCGCAGTCAGTGCGAGGGGTGACTTCGATGGGCTCCAGTCCAAGCCGCCTTCATAACTCCACGAGGATTCGGGCTGAAGATTAGGATTTCCAATCGTCGTCGGGTCAGAGTAGTAGAGGTCAAGATAAGTGGGCAGGCGATAGCCATGACTTACGGACGCGCGCGCACGCAGCGTTGATGTAACCGAATAAGCTCCAGCAACGGACGGCGAGAACACAGAATTGCCACCGGAAAAGATCTGCTCTCGTGCGCCAATGCTGAGCGACAAACGCTTCAGCGAGCGAAGCGACAGATTCGCGTATCCTGCGCCCTGGATGCGCGCATGGCGGCCGAGGTTTGTGCTGACGATCGAATCGCCATTTGCCTCAAGACCGTACGAAAGTGTCGTGTTCGTCTTGAAGGAATCGGCGCGGCGCAGCGACGATTGCCAGGCGCTAGTGATGTGATTGTTCTCGTAATAGGCCGGATCATTCTGCAGAAGCACGAACAGATCCGTATGCCGACGATATGCAAACGACGCGGAACTTTTTTCGCCGATCCGTTGCTGCAGCGCAGCGAACCATCCCTTTGTGCGCTCCCATGAGTCGTACGGTCCATAGAACTGGTTCGCTCCATACGGCCGGTCGCTTGCCGCGAGCAGGATGTCGGTTGTGTTCGCGCCAATCAGATTTATCCAACTCTCGGTTGCCACGGCGTTGCTCGAATAGTTGCGATCGGGCATGAAGCCGTCGGAGGTGTCGCGGCTGCCGGTAAGCTGTTCGGAGAAACGCGGCGCGCTGTAGTCGGCGCGGAGATGTTGCTCCAGCGATCCGTAATTGCCTGCACCAGAACGGGCAATTACGCTGATGTGCTCAGGGCGCGTGGTGATGAGATTGACGGCGCCGCCGATCGCGTCTGAGCCATAAAAGGTTGAGCCGGATCCATGCAGAACCTCGATACGCGTAATTGCGTCAGGCGGCACTGGAATGTCGAGGTTCAGGTGCCCTGTCTCGGGATCATTCGCGCGCAAGCCGTCCAGCAGAATCAACGATTGCTCGAATGTAGTTCCGCGAATCGAGAGATCAGCCTGCACGCCAAGCGGCCCGCGCGCCTGCACGTTGACCGAGGAATCGAGACGGAGGAAGTCAGCCGCACTTGGAATGAGCAGCGACTGCTCTCGCGTCTCGATTGTCTCGACCGAACGATCCGATTCCGCGAGCGGAATCGGCGGCACAGTGGCCGTGACCGTAACGGTCTGCGGAACAGAGCCGGGAACAGCGGGAGCGCTTTGTTGTGCGCAGGCCGCGACGTTCACAACAAGAACCAACCAGGAAAGACAGCGTCGTTTGGCGATCACAACTCTCCCACGAATCCTGAACCGAACAGCGTTCCTCTTCCGAGCAGTTCCTGCGGATCGAACCGCCGCTTCACCGCGCGCATAGCCTCAATCTGCTCCGGCGTGTACTGCAGCGCGAGCAGACCCGCTTTGCGTTTGCCCAACCCATGCTCCGCGGAAACGGTTCCACCCAGCTTCACCGCCTGGGCGGCAAACTCGCGCAACAGACGCGTCGCAATCTCTGCTTCTTCTGCACTCGTCGGAAGAATATTCAGGTGAAGATGTGCATCGCCGAGATGGCCGTAAATGACATACCGCCCCGGCAGCTCCGCCTCGAGCCGCTCACGGTAGTAGCGCAACATCTCGCGATCTTTCTCCAGCGGCACGGCGTAATCCGTTCCCATGTTCATAAAGCCGCGCTTCCGGTTCGTCTCCACAACGGCCTCGGGAAACGTGTGTCGGAAGGCGCGGAAACGCTCGCGGTCCTTGGCCTGCAGCCCGAACCATGATGCGTCGATCAGCGCATGGCTCTCCACCAGCCTCTGCTCCCAGGCATCGAGATCATCGCCCTCGGCTTCGATCAGCAGGCATGCCATTGCGCGTGCGCGGGATCTCCGGATATTGTGGCCGAATCAGATCGAGCGACGGACGGTCCGCGTACTCCAGCATGCGAAGCTCGGGAACGCTGCGCCATCGGGCCACTGCATCGAGCGCATCATCATCGCTCGCGAAGAACACAACTCCTGAGAGCAGATGCTCGGGAATCGGAAGCAGCGCAACCTCTGCTTCGAGCGTCACGCCGATCGTGCCTTCGGAGCCGCAGAAGAGATCCACCCAATCCATGCCCGGCGCAAGCCGATAACCGGCGGTGTTCTTCGTCGTTGCAGGATTTGGAAGCGTTGGCACATCGAAGTCGATCGTCTCTCCGCGCCGGTACCAGCGAACAGTTCCATCGAGCAGCGCAACCTTTAGCGCGCGCAGATGCCGGCGCGTGCTGCCGAACCGGAAGCTGCGCGAGCCGCTGGCGTTGGTCGCGATGCTGCCGCCGATCGATGCCGTAATCTCGGTCGGATCCGGTGCGTAGAACTGTCGGGTTTTCGCCGCTGCATCGCGCAGCTCCAGCAGTGTAACCGCCGGTCCTACCCGCGCGAATCCATCTTCAATCTCCAGCTTGCGGAAGCGCTCCATCGAGATCGCCCATCCGCCCTGCGGGACGCACGATCCTGTCAATCCTGTTCGCGAGCCGAGAACGGTAATAGGCGTCGCAGTACGAACCGCCTCAGCCAGAATCTCAACGAGCTGCTCTTCGTTCTCCAGAACGATGATCCGATCGGCCTGGCCTTCAAAACCGGACGCGTCGGCAATCTGTACAGCACTTCCCATGCCCGGATTTTATCGTTCCAGCGGACGCGGCGAACGAACAGGCATCATAGAAGCCGTGGGACATACAGCCCAGACTGACTCGAGCGATCTCGCACCGTCGAGCGCAACCGCGCCGCAGCCCGAAGATCAATACATCGGCACGTTCGCGCCGCTGCGCATCGCGCTGTTTCGCGACCGCTGGATAGCAGCAACTATTTCGGGTGTTGGGACGTGGATGCAGGACACGGCCGGGACGTGGCTGATGACCGTGCTGACCACGTCGCCGCTGCTCATCGCACTCATGCAGACCGCCGCTAGCCTTCCTGTGCTCATGCTCGGGCTATTTGCCGGATCGACCGCCGATATCTACGATCGGCGCCGTCTGCTCATCTTCTGGCAGACGTGGATGCTGGTCAGCGTCGCAATCCTGGCTGTGCTCACCTTCACCGGCGCGGTCTCTCCGTACACACTGCTCTTCTTCACGTTTCTGCTCAACATCGGCTCGGCGATGAACAACCCTGCGTGGCAGGCGATTGTGCCTGAGCTGGTGCCGATGGACCATTTGCCAAACGCGGTCACGCTAAACGCGGCGAGTAACAATATCGCGCGCGCGGTCGGCCCGGCGCTCGGCGGCTTGATGGTGGCGGCCTTCCTGCGCGCCGACACCGGCGCCAGCTGGGTCTTCGCACTCAACTCAGCGTCGTTCGTCGCCGTGATCTGGATCCTGTGGAAGTGGCATCGCCAGCCGATCTTCCGCAGCGCGCTGCCCGCCGAGCGCATTCTCGGCTCGGTGCGCTCGGGGCTGCGCTATCTGCGCTACGCGCCCGACCTGCAAGGACCGCTCATCCGGGCGTTCGTCTTCACCTTCTTCGTCAGCGCGATCTGGGCGCTGCTCGCTCTCGTTGCCAAGAACGACTTACGTGAAGGGGCGATGGGATATGGCATCCTGAATGGCTGTCTTGGGGTGGGTGCCGTGCTGGCGGCGATCAGCCTGGCGAGGATTCGCCGGTACGTGAACGCGGACGCGCTGCTGGCGATTACATCGGTGTACTACATTGCGTCGCTGCTGGTGATCGCAATGGTGCGATCACCGTGGGCCGTGATTCCGGCGCTCCTTGGAGCGGGGTTCTGCTGGACCTCAACGATGTCCACGCTGAACGTGAGTGTGCAGCTGTCCGTTCCGCAGTGGGTGCATGCCCGGGCGCTGGGGCTGTACCTGATGACCTTCCAGGGCGGGTTGGCGCTGGGCTCGGTGGTGTGGGGCGAGATTGCGCAGCGGAGCTCGGTGCGCATCGCACTGATCTGCTCTGCGGGTGGGCTTCTAGTGTCACTTCCCTTCACGCTGCGGATCCATATCCTGAAGGGGTCGCTGCCGGACCTGACACCCTACAAGCCGAACCGGCCGCTGCCGAAGCTGCGGGCGATTCCTGAGCCGGATGAGGGACCGGTTCGGATCTCCATCGACTACTGTGTTCCGGCGGATCGCTACGAGGAGTTCACGCATGCGATCCACGAGCTGAAGGGTGTGAGATTGCGGGATGGAGCGATTCGCTGGGGAGTTTATCGCGATGCGGCAGACCCGACTCATGTGAGCGAGACGTTCATTATGGAGAGCTGGCTCGAGTACCTGCGATCGCGGGAAAGGGTCACTGCAGCGGACCAGGCAATTCGTGAAAAAGTCTGGTCGCTGCACCACGGCGACGGCCCACCGAGAGTGACTCATGGGGTGTGGGCGGAGGAGATTCCGGAGGTACCCCCCTCCCCCCGCGGTTTTGGTGCAAAGTCTTCAGACGAAAAGGCTTAGGCTTGGACTTTGGTTCGATTGTTTTTGGCAAAGTCTTGAAAATAAATAGCTTAGTCCAGCAACCATGACGCAAAGTATTGATTCCGTGCAGGTTAGCCGTGGACCGAGCGGGCTTCAGGTTGGGTTAACGGATACTGACCCCCCGTTCCGGGGAGGCGGTTTGTCAAGTAGGTGGGCACCGGATTATCGGAGAGCCGCAGCGTTGCTCAAGGTGTCGGCTTAGGCTAGAGTCGGTCGCATGTCTTCTGCTAAGTGCGGCCTGGCCGCGTTCGTTCTGTTGGTTGCGGGTTGCTCTTCAGCGGTGGGTCAGCGGGAGGCAAGAAAAGGACCGGCGTTGGAGGCTCGGCCGATTGGGGCGGTAACTCGGGCGGAGCAGCGGTGGGCGGACCGGATGCTCAGGCGGATGACGCTGGAAGAGAAGATTGGGCAGATGATCGAGGTGCGGGGGATCTTCGGGTTCTATAACTCGGAGGATCCGGGGTTTCAGAAGCTGATTTCGGACATTCGGGAGTATCACCTGGGGGCGGTTCATCTTTCGGTGAATACGGATGGGCCGTTGCTACTGCGGCAGGAGCCGTATGAGGCGGCGATGACGACGAACCTGCTGCAGAAGGAGTCGCATGGGAAGGTTCCGCTGATCTTTTCGGTGGACTTTGAGCGGGGGCCGTCGATGCGGCTGACGTCGATTGAAGACTTCCCGCAGCCGATGGCGTTCGGCGCGACGGGCAATCCAGCGTATGAGGAACAGTTTGGGAAGATCGTCGCGGAGGATTCGCGAGCGCTGGGCATTGACTGGAACTTCTATCCGATTGCGGATGTGCAGATCAATCCGCAGAACCCGATCATCAACACGCGGTCGTTTGGCGAGGACCCGGCGGAGGTCTCGAAGTTTGTGCAGGCATATATCCGGGGATCGCATGAGGGCGGGATGCTGACGACGCTGAAGCATTTTCCCGGGCACGGTGATACGGATGTTGATTCGCATTTGAACCTGGCGCGGGTGAATGCGCCGCTGGAGCGGTTGAAGGCAGTGGAACTGCCGCCGTTTCAGGCGGGGATTGATGCGGGAACGGATGCGGTGATGATTGCGCATGTCGCCTTCCCTGCCCTGGAGCCCGATCCGACGAAGATTGCGACGACCTCGCACAAGGTTGTGACGGGGTTGCTGCGCGAGCAGATGGGATTCAAGGGCGTGATCGTCTCGGACGCGATGGAGATGCATGGGCTGACGAAGCTGTATCCGGGCGATCCGAGCGCGGAGGCCGGGCGTGCGGCGGTGGATACGGTTAAGGCCGGGCAGGATTTGCTGGAGCTGCCGTCGGATTTGGAGGGAACGTATAACGGGCTGCTGAAGGCGGTGAAGTCCGGCGAGATTCCGCGCAAGCAGATTGATGCGAGCGTGCGGCGGATTCTGCTGGTGAAGGCGAAGGCGGGGTTGAGTACGCCGGGCAAGCACCTGGTGGATCTGGATCAGATTCAGTATCTCGTCGGGAAGCCCGAGAGTTATGCGCTGGCGCAGGAGGTTGCGGACAAGTCAGTGACGCTGGTGAAGGATGACAATCACATCGTGCCGCTGCAGCGTGGTGATGCGGGGCAGGTGCTGGTGGTGATTTTTGTGACGGACGCGCATGGCGATGAGGGGCGGGTGCTGGAGCGCGAGGTTCGTATGCGGATTCCGGGGGCGAGGGTGGTGTATGTCGATCGGCGCTCGGCGGCGCTGGAGGCTGACGGGATTGCGACGCTGGCGTCGAAGGCGCAGCGGGTGATTGCGGCGGTGTACAGCGTGTCGCAGCCGGGGCCGGTGGAGGCTGCGGCGACGAGTGCGAGCGGGTTGTCGGCGGAGGGGTCGGCGGGGATTTTGCGGAGTCTGTTGTCTGCTGCGGGAGATAAGACGGTGGTGGTGTCGCTGGGAAGTCCGTACGCGATTTTGAATTTCCCGGGGATCAAGAGCTATATGTGCACGTATAGCTGGGTGACGACTTCGGAGAGAGCGGCGGTGAAGGCGCTGTTTGGGGAGATTCCGATTCGTGGGAAGCTGCCGGTGACGCTGCCAGGGGTGGCGAAGCGAGGCGATGGGATGGATGTGGGGACGGTGGCGGTGCGATGAGCCTACGAATGGCCAAACTCACCGGCATTCTGGGCCTCTGCGCGCTTGTGTTCGCGATCGGCTTGGGCGTTCGCGCAAAGGCACGCGCGATACCCATGAGATTCAACCCTTAATCGTTGGTTAGCTACCACCTTTCTTTCTTTATTGAATTTTGTTTTCGGGTTCATTCTTTTCATCGTCTCTGGTGGTGGTTTTCACGGCGACGGTGGTCGAATTGCATTCAGCTTCTTCTTGATTGGGGCATTGGAGAGGTCATCCTACCTGTAAGCTTCATTGGCTTCGTGGTTGTCGCAATCTCGCGTAAACGTAATGGTCTGCCGGTTCTGGATAGATAACGGCAGCAGAACCAATCAGCGGATCGCATGGTAAGTCGGAGCGAAAGTCTACCCCAAGGGCTAAAGCCCCTTTTCGTTGCGTGAGCGTGAGAGGCCCGAGCCTAAAGGCTCGCGCTCTGGTGCCGAGAGCTGTTGTGATTGATGCCTACGCCGCCGTTGGTTGTCATGAAGTGCACGGTGGCGCCGCCACTGCCAAGGTTGGCGTCGATGTGTCTGCGGGTGATCTCTCCGCCACTGAGCGGAAGGTTGACCGAGACGCCTCCATTGGTTGTGCCGGCGACGAGGTGTGCGGAATATTGGGCCGGCATGCTGACGTTGATGCCGCCGTTCGTGGTGTCAGCGTAAAGGCCGGCTCCGTTCCAGCGGTCCCCGCTCAGGGCTGCCTGGATGCCGCCGTTGGTTGTGCGGGCGTGCACCTCGCCGGCAAGATCACGCAGCGTGATACCGCCGTTCGTGGTCTCGGCGTTGGCGTTGCCGTTAAGCCCGCTGAGCTCGATGCCTCCATTGACGGTGTGGAGCTGTGCGGCGATATGGCGTGGCACGAGAAGATGGTAGTTCACATACCAGCTGCGCCGGGTGAACACGGAGTTGCTGGGGCCGTCAGCGTGGATCGTGTCGCCGAGGTCGATCTTCACCTCGTGCGCAAGCGATTTTGCGTCTTCCCTGCTGCCGGCGGAGGCCATGATGCGGACCTCGAGCGCGATGTCGTTACGGTCCTGGCCGATGACCTCGATGCCACCGTTGCCGTTGGAGATCTTTAGCTCGGAACGGGGAGGCAGCGTGGTCTTGCGAAGCTCGCAGACACGCTGCTGAGCGAATCCAAAGAAGCTGTGGCTGTCGGTTTGTCCCTCATCGCCGTTGCAGGGGCCGGTGGTGAACGTTTGCGCGTGAAGGATGGGCGTGAGCAGCAGGAGAGCGGAGGTTGCGAGGACAAGTCGGGGCATGGGCGATTTCTCCGGCGCAGATGTGCCGAAGAGGGATACGGGCGCGAGCTTGCGGCGGTTCCCCAAGGCGCAAAGTTCCAATCGGGCTTAGAGGCCGAAGGCGAGGCTGCCTAGAGCCCGAAGGCTAAATCGATGAGGGTTTTTTCTTCGAGCTCGTGGGCCTTGCTAGTTTGGCGAAGGCAGTTCGATGTGATCGATTACGAGGTACTCTACCCGGTCCTTCTGCGACTCCAGCTTCAACCCAAGCTGTTCCTGCAGCGACGAAAAGACCGAAGGCCCAAGACTCGTTGATCCATCCGCCGCAGGCATTCCGGGCTGTCCCATGTCCAGGTGCATATCGTAGATGCCGGTCAGCCCGGTCTTGTCCACGACCGGCCGGCCCGCAGGCCCGGACAGCAACAACGCCAGTGTGCCGGTGGTTGCCGCGTAGATATCGATGTGCCCATTTGTCTGCCCACGGACGAAGACTCCGTTACCGCCGGGAACGCCCACTGCGTCGGAATGCTTTGCGCGAATCGCCTCGACTTCACCCCGTGCAGCAGGCTTCAGCTTTGACCCATTCTTCGCCACGACGAGTGCGTAGACGGATTTCTCCCTCATCTCGCGATGCACCACCAGCTTGCAGCGATCAGCCAGCAGCGTCTGCATCATCGCGTGCAGCATCGCTGCTCGCTGGGCTGGGTCGCGCCAGGCCTGAGCGTCTGAATCCGAGACCCGGGCGTCGATGTTATAGCGTTCGTCCGATAACTCTTTCGGCATTCCCACGATGCGTTGTTGCACCAGGTAATCGAGCGGGTTGCCCGTGGTAGGAACATACGCTGCACCCACCGCCATGAGCAGGGGGCAGTTCGTCATGTGAAATCCATTCTGGGTCGGCTCGATCTGGTCGGGGCTGCAATAGCCGATGTTGTTTACATTCCTGTGGATGGCAGCCACGTCGAACGCCAGCGGTTTATTGGCCGTTTGGGCACACATGCTCAACGGCACAAAAACCATCGCTGCGGCAGCTGCATAGCCTGCCGCTGCCAGTAGACGTTTCTTCAAATAAGCGCACATGCCGAGAGGTACGCCTGCTGCCCCGCAAAGGTTAACAAGAGCCGGGCATTTATTTGTGCGACAGCGCTACCGGACACGTTCCGCAGGTTAGAGGCCGAAGGTGAGGCTGCCTAGAGCCCGAAGGCTAAATCGATGAGGGTTTTTTCTTCGAGCTCGTGGGCCTTGGGGCTGCCGGTGGCGGGGCTGGCGCTGGCGGTGCGCTTGACGCTGAGGACGGCGCGGTTGCCGGCGAGCTTGCGGAGGCGCGGCATCACGTAGTTGAGTGCGCCCATGTTGGCGGGCTCTTCCTGCACCCAGACGATCTCCTTCGCGTTGGGGTGCTGCGCGATGGCAGCGGAGAGGTCGGCTTCGGGCCAGGGGTAGAGCTCGTCGACGAAGAGGATGGCGACGTCATCGATCTTGCGTTTGGCGCGCTCGACGCGGAGGTTGTGGCCGATTTTGCCGGAGCAGAGGAGGAGGCGGACGGCGTTGGCGACGGAGGTGTCGGGGAGGACCGGCTGGAAGCGCTGGGCGCTGAAGTCGGGGACGGTGCTCATGGCGTCGGCGTGGCGGAGCATGGACTTTGGGGTGAAGACGATGAGGGGCTTGCGCCACTTGCGCATGGCCTGGCGGCGGAGTAGATGGAAGTACTGCGCGGCGGTGGAGGGTTGTGTGATCTGCATGTTTTGCTGCGCGGCGAGCTGGAGGTAGCGTTCGATGCGGGCGGAGGAGTGCTCGGGGCCCTGGCCTTCGTAGCCGTGCGGGAGGAGGAGGACGACGCCGGAGAGCAGGCCCCACTTGGCTTCGCCGGCGGCGAGGAACTGGTCGATGATGATCTGGGCGCCGTTGGCGAAGTCGCCGAACTGGGCTTCCCAAAGGACGAGGGCTTCGGGGTAGTCGCGGGCGTAGCCGTACTCGTAGCCGAGGACGGCGGCCTCGGAGAGGATGGAGTTGTAGACCTGCCAGCGGCCTTGGTTGGGCGCGATGTTAGAGAGCGGGGACCAGCGGACTTCGGTTTCGGTGTCGATGAGGACGGAGTGGCGCTGGTTGAAGGTGCCGCGCTGGGAGTCCTGGCCGGAGAGGCGGACGGGCGTGCCGTTTTTGAGGAGCGAGGCGTAGGCGAGGAGCTCGGCGAAGCCATAGTCGATGGGGCGCCTGTTGTTGCCCATCTCGCTGCGTTGTTCGAGGAGTTTTGCGACTTTGGGGTGGACGTGGAAGCCGTCGGGTGCGTGCGTGAGCTTGTGGGTGAGCGCGGAGATTTCGGCGGCGTCGAGTCCGGTGATGGGGTTGTCGTTGGGCGAGAGCGGGCCGCCGCAGTAGTTGTTCCAGTAGTCAGGCAGCGAGTGCAGGCGCTTCATGACGAAGCTGCCGAAGCCGCCGGCTTTTTTGGCGGCATTGGCTTCGGATTTCTTAGCTTCGCGGTCTTCTTTGGCGTCGGATTTTGCGGCGGCGCGCTGGGCTTCGAGGAGCTCCTGCTGGACGGCGGTGACCTCGGCGGTGATGTCGGTGGAGAGCTTCTGGGCGTAGAGCTTGAAGAGCGGCGCGTGGTCCTTGATGAGGGCGTAGCGGCGGGGTTGGGTGACGGTGGGATCATCGACCTCGGAGTGGCCGTGGCGGCGGTAGCCGATGAGATCGATGACGACGTCGGAGTTGAAGGCGTTGCGGTAGTCGGCCGCGAGGGCGGCGATGCGGACGACGGCTTCGGGGTCCTCGGAGTTGACGTGGAAGATGGGGATGGGAAGGCGCTTGGCGAGGTCGGAGGCGAAGCGCGAGCTGTTGGATTCTTCGGGGTTGGCGGTGAAGCCGAGGAGGTTGTTGACGATGACCTGGATGGTGCCCCCGACGGAGAAGCCGTCGATGGTGGCAAGGTTGAGGGTTTCAGCCCAGATGCCCTGCCCGGCGAAGGCCGCGTCGCCGTGGATGATCATGGGGAGGATTTGCTTTGGACCGGTGGGGTCGCCGGAGGCGAGGGCGCGGTCCTGGCGGGCGCGAGCGCGACCCATGATGACGGGGTCGGCGGCCTCGAGGTGGGAGGGGTTGGAGGCGAGGTGGAGCGCGACGGTCTTGCCGTTGGCGGTGGTGAAGTCGCCGGTGGCGCCCATGTGGTACTTGACGTCGCCGCCACCCATGGTGGTCTCGGGGTTCACGTCTTCGAACTTGGAGAAGATTTCTTTGGACTTGCGGCCGACGGTGTTGACCATGACGTTGAGGCGGCCGCGGTGGCTCATGGCGAAGACAGAGCGGGTCACGCCGTTTTCGGCCGCGGTGGTGAAGAGCTGGTCCAAAAACGGAATCAGCACCGTCAGTCCTTCGAGGGAGAAGCGCTTGGTGCCGAGGTAGCGCTGCTGGATGACCTGCTCGAAGAGGTCGGCGCGGATGAGGTCGGAGAGGATGCGCTTCTGGTCGATGAGGCCGGGACCCGGACCGGCGTCGAGATGGGATGGATCTTCGAGGCGCTGCTGGAGCCAGGCGCGTTTTTCCGGCGAGGGGATGTGCATGAACTCGGCGCCGATGGAGCCGCAGTAGTAGCGGCGAGCCTCCTGGGCGTCGGGCCCATCTCCACCCCAGCCAGCAAGTGCGCTGTCTGGGGACCCCGATTCAGGGGCTGACGTGGGGAATGGCTCCGGCGGGAGGTATTGGCCGAGCGGGTCCAGGGTGGCCTGGAGATAGCCCCAGCGGCGGAAGATGTCGAAGACGGCCTCGCGGGAGGCGGACGATTCGGTGAGTTGCGTTCCGCTGACTTCCGCAGTCTTTTTGTCGTTGGTGGTTTCAGTCGGCGCCGGGGACTTGGTAGGCATAGCTGCTTCCATGCTAGCCCTTCCAGACAGAGGGTTTCGAGAGACGGTGCGGTAATCGGCTATGGTGTCCGGTCCTGGTTTTCCTCGGCTTTGAGGGCATCGTCCTGCTGCTCGATGGCCTTGGTTTGGCGGGGGAAGAGCTTGTGAAGCAGCTCGAGCAGAGTGGCTGGATCGAAGGAGTCGAGGGAGTGGGAGGCGCCGGGGCACTGGATTGCGCCGGGACCGTGAATCACAATGATGGGAACGTGCGGCGACTTGCTGCGCACGGTGGCGACGATTGTCTCGCAGGGGATGTCGTTAATTGCGGAGTCGACAATGAGGCCGTCGATAGCCGGAAACCGGTGCAGGGTTTCGATGGCTTCGCTGCCGCTGTAGGCGGTGATGACATTGAACTTCGCGGACTCGATGACGAGCTTGCGAGTAGAGATGCTGGCGGAGTGTTCGCGGTCGATGACGAGGAAGCAGGGTCGAACCATAAGGGGATGGTACGCGCAGAGGGCGGCGCATCGTCATTGTTCAGGTAAAGCCGTGTTAGTTTCGTGGAATGTCTGAACACCACCCGCATCGGCACGAGAAAAACGAAGGCACGCAGCAACACGCCGACCAGAGCGCAGGGCAGGCGCATCAACAACATGGGAATGGGGGTCATCAGCACGTTGACCCGGACCATTTCGATCTGGCGCAGGCGGCGCTGGATGAGATGCATGAGGCGGGGTTCAAGCCGGAGTTTGGGCCGGGCGTGGCGGAGCAGGTGAACGAGATTCGTGAGAGCCTGCGCGAGGAGTTCGCGAAGGCGCAGCCAGGGTTTGGCGTGCCGGATTTGCGGAGTTTGTGCTGGTCGTCGATTGATAACGACACGTCGCGCGATCTCGACCAGATTGAGGTGGCGGAGCGCGTGGCCGATGGCATTCGCGTGCACGTGGCGATTGGCGATGTGGCGCGGGCGGTGGAGAAGGAGTCGCCCATCGACCAGCATGCGAAGGCGCAGACGCAGACGATCTATACGGCGGTAAAGAACTTTCCGATGCTGCCGCTGGAGCTTTCGACGGGGATGACGTCGTTGAACGAGAACGGCGACCGGATGGCGGTGATGATGAGTTTTACCGTGGGCGCTAACGGTGAGATGAGCGATGAGCAGATCTCGCGCGCCTGGGTGAGGAATCGCGGGCAGCTTGCGTACTCGCGTGTGGGGCCGTGGCTGGACGGGCATGCGGGCGCGACGACAGCGACAGGCGTGAGCCTGCAGGATGTAGAGGGATTGCGGTCAGATAGTGCGCGGCAGAGCGAGGACCAGAACGGGCCAGCGTTTGTGGATGATGACGACGGGGCAGAGATCTGGCGCAGGAACTGGCGAATCAGCTGTTGATGCAGGCGACGGCGACACAGGCGCTGCATCGCGCGAGGATTCAGAACGGAGCACTGGAGTTTCATCGCGGTGAGGCGGAGCCGGTGATTGCGGACGGGCACGTCGTGAGCGTGCACGATGTGATCCAGAACCAGGCGATGTATCTGATTGAGGATTTGATGGTCGCCGCAAATGGTGTGATGGCGCGTGCGCTGCGCAAGGGCGGACGGTCAGGACTGCAGCGCGTGGTGCGCGTGCCGCAGCGGTGGGACAGGATTGTGGCGCTGGCGGCCGAGCATCACTGGGAGCTGCCGGCAAATCCAGACTCACAGGCGCTGAATAATTTGCTGGCGCATATCCGCGCGACGGATCCGGATCATTATCCGGACGTGGCGGTGGCGGTGATCAAGCTGATGGGGGCTGGCGAGTACATGGTGATGACGCCGGATGATGATCCGACGGGGCATTTCGGGCTGGCGGTGCATGACTATACGCACTCGACCGCACCGAACCGGAGATTTCCGGATATCGTGACGCAGCGGGTGCTGCACGCGATGATGGATGGCAAGGCTGCTCCGTACAGCGATGCGGAGCTGGCGGCCATCGCGACGCACTGCAATGAGGCGGACAAGGCGCTGAGAAAGATTGAGCGCAACATGCAGAAGCGTGTGGCTGCTGTCGCGCTGGCGCACAGGATTGGTGAGGTGTTCCGCGGGGTGATTACAGGTGCGAGCGATAAAGGCATATATGTGCGGGTGATCGATCCGCCGGTGGAGGGGCGCGTGGTGCAGAACTTTGAGGGGCTGGATGTGGGCGATCGCGTGAGCGTGAAGCTGCTGCATACGGACCCGGCAAGGGCGTTTATTGATTTTGCGAAGGTGAGCGGAAATCAGAATGGGGCGCGATCGTAAGCGGCTTAGCGGGCGCCGGCGTGGGACGTGAAGAAGACCATCGCCAGCGTGAGGGCGGCGAGGAAGATTTCGCCAAGGATGCCGACGAGAATGGGACGCCAGCCCTGATCGAGGAGGTCGCGCACGTTGGTGCGGAGGCCGACGCCGGCGAAGGCGGGAAGGAATGCCCACTTGGAGAGATTGCCGAGTGAGGTGAGCTGCGCGTGGGTGAAGAAGCCGGCGGTGGCGAGGACGGAGATGGCGACGAAGCCGAGGATGAACTTGGGGAACTTCTGCCAGAGGAAGAGCGCCTTGTTCTGGACGTGGCGGGCCTGGCCGCGGCTGGCCCAGTAGACGGCGTAGCCGAGGACGACGAAGCCGATGAAGGAGGAGCGCGCGGTTTTGGCGAGGATGGCGATGCGGCCGGCTTCGTCGCCGTAGAGCGCGCCGGTGACCGTGGCTTCGGCGGTGTTGTCGACGGCGAGGCCGGTCCAGATGCCGTAGGATTGCTGACCCATGTGGAGCGCGTGGCCGATGGCGGGAAAAGCAAAGAGCGCGAGCGCGCCGAGGGTGAGGATGGCGGCGATGGCGGTGGAGGTGTCGCGCTCTTCGGGGTCGATGGCGCCCTGCGCGGCCATGATGGCGGTGACCCCGCAGATGGAGCTGCCGATGGCCAGCAAGGTGGTGAGCTTGGGACGGAGTTTGAAGACGCGGCCGAGGAGCGTCATGACGGAGAGTGAGAGGACGAGCTCGATGGCGACGAGGACGAGCGAGAGGCCGCCGAGGTGGAGCATGTCGGCGAAGAGGAACTTTGCGCCGACGAGAACGATGCCGAGTTTGAGCCAGAGCTCGTAGGTGGCGAGGCCGGGGCGGAAGAGTGCGGGAAGGCGGGCGGCGTTGCCGATGGCGAGGCCGAGGAGGATGGCCCAGAGGACGTACTCGATTTGCGGGAATGGGATGTGACGTGCGCGGAGGTAGAGGCCGAGGGATTCGATTCCCTTGCCTGCGAAGCCGACGGCGAAGAGTAGCGCGGTGCCGGGGAGGAGCGCGAGGAGTTGACGCCAGAGCGGGCGGGCTCGCGTGGTGTCCAGCGGCAGGGGGATGGTGCGGGTCGACAAGGTTGGCTACCAGCCGATGTGCGGAAGGAGGTTGAGGCGGATGAGCGCGCCGAGGATGAAGGCGAGGAGGATGGCGGCGGCGTCGGCGTTGAAGATGAGCTTGGTGTCAGGATGAGGATCCATGAGGTGCTCCCTGCGTGCGATGTGAGAGGAGATTGCGCCGGGCGGTGCGGGTGCAAATAAAAAGCCCACGCCCGAGAGCCGGTTGCGTGGGTGCGGAGGGATCGGGGTGCTCAGTCGAGCTTCGCGATCAGGCTATACAAACACCGGCGCAACAGTACATGCAACAAGGCATGCAACAAAGCGCGGCAGTGTGAGACAGCGTCATGTGTATGAGGCTATGGGCGGGTGCGGTGGAAGTCAAGTTCCGTTCAGTTTGAGTTGCGGGTTTGGGTGATGTTGTGAGTTTGAACTAATTCGCGGGCGCGCGCTGACATATGTAGATGGAGTTGCGTATGCTGGTTGTCCTGAGCGTTACGGAAGGAGAATCGGATGCAACGACAAAGGATTGTGTGCGGAGTGGGCGCTGTGGTGTGCGCAGGGATGATGCTGTTTGCCGGCGCGCGGGCGAACGCGCAGGCAGCGCAGCCGGCGATTACGACGACGCCTGAGGTGCTGAACTTCGACGAGCTGGCGCAGCGCGGGAAGGCGTTGCTGGATCAGGCTCGACAAGGGAATGGGAGCGCAGGCATCACGCTGGCGCGGTACAACGGGCACTACACGATGCTGACGGCGCGCACGGCGAGCGGTGGTGCGGAGCTGCATGGGCATTATTCCGACTTTCTGATTGTGGTGGACGGTGAAGGCACGGAGATGACGGGCGGAACGATCGTCGACCGCAAGGACGGACCGAACGGCGAGACGCGCGGAAAGACGCTGGAGGGAGCGACGCCGCATGTGCTGCATAAGGGCGATGTGATTCACATTCCGGCGGGGACGCCGCATCAGGCGATTGAGGCTCCGGGGCAGTCGATCACGATTTATGTGATCAAGGTGGAGGAGCCGGCGACGGCGATGACGAACACGGCGGCGGGAGACTGAAGATTGCGGGACGCTGAAGGATTTTTGGAGGAGAGATGAAATTACTGCAGATGGCCGATCCGGTGCGTTACCCGCGCATGACTACGGAAGAACTTCGCGAGACGTTTTTGCTGAATGAGATGTTCAAGCCGGGCGCGATCACGCTGGCGTATGTGGATTTGGATCGCGCGGTTGTGGGCGGAGCAGTGCCGACGACGGGCGCGTTGAAGCTGGAGACTGCGCCGGAGCTGCGCGCGGAGTTCTTTCTGGAGCGGCGCGAGCTGGGCGTGCTGAACATTGGCGGACCGGGGACGGTGACTATCGATGGCAAGGAGTTCAAGCTGGACAAGCTGGACTGCGTGTATGGGGGGCGCGGAAGCCGCGAGGTTTCGTTTGCAAGTGATAGCGCGAATGAGCCGGCGGCGTTTTATCTGCTGAGTTATCTGGCGCACGCGGAGCATCCGACGGCGATGGTGAAGTTCAAGGACATTGAGCCGGTGAAGCTGGGTGCGGTGGCGACGTGTAATAAGCGCGCGATCTACAAGGCGATTCATCGCGATGGAATTAAGAGCTGTCAGCTGGTGATGGGCTTCACGCTGCTGGAGGAAGGATCGAACTGGAATACGATGCCTCCGCACACGCATATGCGGCGAAGCGAGATCTATATGTATTTCGACGTGGACCCGGCGCATCGCGTGGTGCATTTGATGGGCCCAGCGCAGGAGACGCGTCATCTGCTGATGGCTGATCGCGACATTGTGGTGTCGCCAGGGTGGAGCATTCATGCGGGCGTGGGAACGACCCGGTATGGATTCTGCTGGGGCATGGGCGGAGAGAACCAGGACTATGGCGATATGGACGGCGTAGCAGTTACCGATTTGCTGTAAGGAGAAAGAACAGATGAGTTTTCTGGGGCGGAGGGCGTTGCCTGTTGCCGGGCTGTGCTTGTTGAGCATGGCGCTGGGTGCGAGCGCGCAGACGCAAAGTCAGAACCAACCGCAGCGACCGAGTGCGAAGGAGTTGCATGATGCGGCGGGCGATATTGCGACGAACCCGGGGCCAATTGACACGTCCCTTTCGCCGAAGCTGACGCATGCGGACGTGCGCCGGGCGATGCAGAAGGTTGCGGATTGGTCGCTCGAGAATGAGCAGCCGCATTTCACGCAGGACTGGACGTACGCGCCGCTGTACACGGGACTGCTGGAAGCGTCGAAGACGCTGGACGACAAGCGTTACCACGACGCGGTACTGGCGGCGGCGGAGAAATTCAACTGGCAGTTGCTGCCGGGACGGCCTTATCACGCGGATGATGAGGCGATCGGGCAGGCGTATGAGGCGCTGTACGAAGAGAACCATGATCCGATGCGCATTGCCGCTGTGCGCGACAACTTTGCGATAGTGATGATGCGCAAAGACGACAAGAACAAGGACCTGTGGTGGTGGTGCGATGCGTTGTACATGGCTCCGCCATCGCTGGCGAAGCTGGCGCAGCTGACGGGCGATCACCAGTACCTCGACTTCATGAATCATGAGTGGGGACTGACGCAGGGACACCTGTACGACTACGACCAACACCTGTTCTTCCGCGATGCGACGTTCCTGCACAAGACGGAGCCGAATGGGAAGCCGCTGTTCTGGAGCCGCGGGAATGGATGGGTGCTTGCCGGTCTGGCGCATGTGCTGACGGTGATGCCGAAGGATTATCCGGACCGTGCGGGATACGAGACGCTGTTCAAGAACATGGCGAATCGTGTTGCCGATCTGCAGCCGGCAGACGGATTGTGGCGCATGGGACTGCTGGATGCGGATGCGTATCCGCAGGGCGAGATTTCAGGCACAGCGTTCTTCACGTTCGCGATGGCGTGGGGAGTGAATAATCATTTGCTGCCCAAGGAGAAGTTTGAGCCGGTGATTGAGAAGGCGTGGGCCGGGATGTTGCAGCATGTTTACGTGGATGGTCGTCTAGGTGCGATTCAGCCGATTGGCGCGGCTCCGGGCGATCTGCAGCCGGGCTCGACGTGGGCGTACGGCGTGGGTGGATTTCTTCAGGCGGGAGCGGAGATCGATCGCGGGCTCGGGCCGGCTGCTCGCGCGAGAAAGAAGAAGTGACGGACAAACAGATGTGGATGGAGAGAGAGGCGCGTGAAGCGCCTCTCTCTTTTTTGCCGAGCTAATACGGGGAAGTTGACTGGCGGTCGTAGGTGTTGCCGAACATGTTGGTGTGGGTGGTGTTGTTTGCGATGGGCACAGTGATGGTTCCCAGGTCTGTCGTGCCGGGGGGGAGATGGAGTTCGCGCGAGAGGCTTTGGAGTGAGCCGGGGAGTGCACCCTCAACCCAGAGGTGGAGACGGTAATCTCCGGGCGGAATGTTGCGGATGTCGAGCGGCTTGACGATGTCGGCGATGGAGTAGAGCGGCGTGGAGAGGCTGATGATGACTGCGCTCATCTCCGGATGGATGTTACAGAAGATGTAAGAGACGCCCGGGCGCGAGAAGGTTACGGACTTTCTGGAGCCGGCTTCATAAAGTCCGAGGTCAAAGCGTTTGCCGTCGAACAATGAGAAGACGTTGTGAAAGAAGGGGTCAGCGTTGGGGAATTGGACGACGCTGCCGACCGGGATGACCTGCACGTGCGGGATGAAGGTGCGATTCTTTTGCAGGAGCGTGTAGCGGGATTGCGAGCTGAATGTGAGCGCGGGAGTATTGCCGAGCGGATCAAGCCAGATGACGGCAGTGACACTGTGGTGAGTCGCAGATGGTGTGGTGGCGATGTGGAGGCGCAGTTCGGCAACGGATGTGCGGGCGCGGTTTTGGGCGCGGACAGAGGGGGCGAGCAGCATGAGTGCAGATGCGAGGGAGATGGCGAGCCGAAAGATGCGCATCAGAATTTATATCCCGCGGATAATCCGATGACGTTTGCGCTCGAAGACGAGCCGAGCATGGGAGCGCTTGCAAGATAGCGGTATTCGAAGGAGAAGAGAAGATACGCGCTTGGAGTGTAGATGACGTTCCCGGTCCATGTGCGATTGCGCGCGAGATTCTGATAAACCGTGCCGCTGGGATTTGCGTAACGACGGAGGTTGCTGGCGAAGACGTTGTCGATGCCAAATGCGGTGTTGAACTCGAGACGCTCGCTCCACTTCTCTTTGAGTTGCGCCCAGCCGCCGACGTCATTGAGTGGGCGGAAGTAGTACTGATCCTGAATGGGTGAGTAGATATAGCCGTAATCCTTGTACGCGCCGCCGCCCAGACCGCCGAGTGCTAGACCGCGATAGAAGCTGCCGGAGAATTCGAGTCGGGCGGGCAGATGGAAGCGGGTATCGAGGGTCGCGGCCCACGCGTCGAAGCGGCGGCCGGATGGGAGAACATGCGGGGAGAAGTATCCGCCGATGCCGATGTGATCGCGGTCATCGCGCGCCGCGCCGAGTGCGGCGATGCGAGCTTCGAGACCGGGCCAGCGGCTCTGCTGTGCAGAGGAGGGCGGCGCTGCGGCCGCAGTGTAGAGCCCCGAGAGTGAGACGGGAGGATCAGCGGCGTCGATCAGTGCAGCCTGTAGTTCGAGTGCGGTTGAGTTGGCGAGAGGAACGTTTTGAGTGACGGTGACCTGAGGGTTCCATGCCCACAGATTTCCGGACCATGCCAGAGAAGGAGTCGCCACAGCAGTGAGAGACGATGGACTGTCGGGGCTCAGGATGGGGCGATCGTAGGAGAATGAGGCTTCCGTGTCCTGCCATTTCAGAGCGGCGTGCGCGGTCCTGAGGCGCAGCAGACTATCGTTGGTCGAGTAGGTGCCTGATGCAGTGCTCGGGGCTGCGTTGCCGAAGAAATCGATGCGAAGATCAGCGTAGCTCTGAGCGCCGAGGAGATGCGGCCCGTGCGCATCAATGCCGAGGATCGTCTGACGCACGGACGCGCCAGTGTTTCCCGAACCGGCAAGTGCGACCGTCGGCGTCGCAGCGATGTCGACAGCGTTCGTATTGATGAATCCATTGAAGAGAAGCAGGCCCGTGATTTTGACGGGGTACTTCGATTCTGATTCGACCTTGGTCTGTTCGTGCGTTGCGATCTGCGCGTCCTGCACGGCCTGATGCTCGCGGATGGCTTCGACGTCGGCAGCGGATGCGGTCTGCGGCTGGTCTGCGGGTTGTGCAGGATCGACAGTCGGTGCGGGGCTTCCCTGCTGCTTTGCCATCTGCTGTTGCAGACTTGCGAGTTGCTGACGCATATCGTCGAGCTGCCGCTGCGATTCTTTGAGCTGAGCCTGTGTGCGCTCCATCGCAGCGGTTAATTGCTGGATCTGCGCGGGAATGCTGGACTGGTCTGTCTGCGCGTTCGACGCAGGGCGCAGAGAGCGCGAGCAGAGTTGAGAGAATCGCGAGTGGCTGCCCGAAGAGATGAGATCTTGCGCGGGGACGTGCGTTGCGAAAATGCTCAGACGTTTTCATGGGCGACGACCTGATCGCGGTGATTGAGTTCAGAATCGATGGTAGCCGCGGCTTGTGGAAGGTCGCGTGCTACCTGCATCTGGAAGACCGTCTCGCCAGGACGGCTGCTGACCAGAACGACCTCTCCACCATGCTCGACTGCGATGCATTGAGCGAGAGTGAGGCCCAGCCCTGTTCCCTTCTGCTTTCCCTCGCTGACAAATGGGTCGAAGAGACTGCTGCGAATGCTTTCGGGAACGCCTGGACCGTTATCCGTGACCGTGATGATAGAGCTGCGTTGCCGTGTTTCGAGGGTGACAGTGACGACCGGCTCTGCGCTGCCGGTGCGCGCGGCCTGGCAGGCGTTGAGCAGCAGATTGTAGACCGCACGCTCGATCTGCTTGCCATCGACGATTGCTGTGCCTTCTGTAGGGTCGCAGACGCGGGTGATGATCCGGACACCTTCGGCATCAGGATGCGCACGGAAGAGTGCGACGGTACGTTCGAGCAGTTGCGGCATGGACTCCAGCACGCGGGTTGTACTCGCACCGGTACGGCTGAGGATGAGCAGCGATTCGATCATGTCCGTCGTGCCGAGGACGGCAGCGCGAATGTCTCCGAAGATCTCATTGCGCTCAGATTCAGAAAGGCGGCCGGAGGCGAGGAATTCCGCATTGGCGTAAACGGCGGCGAGATAATGACGGAGATCGTGCGAGACCGAGCTTGCCATTCTGCCGATGGTGGCGAGGCGTTCGGATTCGAGCAGTGCCTGATGTGCCTGCTGAATTTCATTGCGCATGCCCGCGAATGCTTCGCTAAGTTGGCGGACCTCGCGGGGGCCGTAACGGGGCACATGATAATCGCTGTCCCCCATTCCGAAGGCCCGAACGCTTCCGGACAGTTCTTCGAGCGGCCGTGTGAGGAGACGTGCGAGCGCAATCATCAATAGGGTGCCGGAGACGAGCGCAAGCAGACCGGTGCTGAGTACCATGCGATCGATGCGCTTCATCCAGCGCTCGGCTGGATCGAAGGACTTGAGAACGACGAGTTGGAGTGGAGAAGAGGAGACTGGCGAGAGGTCTTCCGTTGCAGCAAGAAAGCGCTGCGATCCCAGCTGAACGCGGAGCGGGTTCTGTGTCGTTGCGGAGAGCAGTTCCGGGTTGGAGAGTGCGGCCTGATCGGATGCACGGAGCGTGCTGGTGACAACGTCTCCCGCGCTGAGAAAAGCGGCCTCGACGCCGGTGGGTTCACTGATCTGACGAACAGTGCGTTCAATGGAGATGCCGCTGAACACGTAGCCGAGCAAGGTGCCGTTCTCTTCGCTGCCGAAGTACAACGGGCGCAGTGAGCACTGATATAGCGATCGGCCATCGACCAGATAGTGCCGTTCCGGAGAGGCCAGCAGCATCTGCAAGGCGCGATGCAAAGAGGCGCCGCTGGAATTGTTGGTTGTATAGACGGCGATGACTCTTCCGGAGGCGTCGGCGAACGCAAACAGATCGTTGCCGCTGAGCTCCCAAAACTCGATCGCACCGTCCTGGATGGTTAAGTCATCGCCACTTGTCATCAGTGCCTTGAGAGTGGGCAGATCGGACAGCAGCGCGTTCTCACGATCAAGCGCGCGCAATCGCTCACCCTGGAGATTCTGGAAGGTGATGACCGAACGACTGAGGTCCTGAGAGAGATCGCTTGTAACCTGCGCGCTGAGGCGATGGCGCAACAGGATGAGGAAGAGGGCGGTAACAATGACTGTCACCACGGCCATCGCGACAACGAGAAGGACGTGTGTTCGGATGCCCCCGTTGCGGTAGGCGGACGCTAGGCGCGAGAGAGTGCGGGGTTGGCGTGAGAGTACGGTTTGAGAGTCATGGGACAAATTTGTACCCCGCGCCATAAATTGTCAGCAGGTGCTGCGGATTCGCCGAGTCTGTTTCGAGCTTCTGGCGCAACTTTAAGAATCTGGTTGTCGACGGTTCGCGTCGTTGGATAGGCATTGTAGCCCCAGACCTCATTGAGAAGAACCTCCCGGGTCAAGACGCGGTCAACGTTCTGAGTGAAGAACCTTAGCAGCTTGAATTCATGTGCGGTAAGCACGACAGGTGTGCCGGCGCGGCGCGCAGTCATGCTGCGGAAGTCGATCTCGCAGTCGCCGAAACGATAGGTATTGGACACGGGGGGCTTGCGTTGCCTGCGGATGGCAGCCTGCACGCGAGCGGTAAGCTCTCGAGGGCTGAACGGCTTGGTGACGTAGTCATCTGCTCCGAGTTCAAGCAGCAGAACCTTATCCACAATTTCACTGACAGCACTGAGGACGATGATGGGCGTTTCGTTGGAGATCGCTTTGAATGTCTGACAGAGCTCACGGCCAGAGATTCGTGGGAGGATGAGATCGAGAACAACGGCAGATGGGTGCTCGGAGCGGAATAGATCGAGACCCGTCTGGCCGTCGCCTGCAATCGCGACGTTGTAATGCTCGTCGGTGAAAATTCTGCGGAGGACCTTTTGCATTCGTGGATCGTCTTCGATCACAAGAATGGTGCCCAGCATTACTGCAGCCACAGGCTGCATTTGGCCGCTCTGCGCCAGTGAGATCAATACCCGTCATAGTGGTCCGGACCTCCCGCTCCTATTCTGTTCGAGGAAGTGTATAAGAGCCAGCACAAATTTGGTCAAATGACAATCGAGTGACAATTTGAGCCGCTCCAGCAATGAAATCAGGGGAGGTTAAGGCCGGGTTCCGCGATTGCCGTAGTAAATGCCGGAGCCGACGGCTTGTAACTCAATGGAAAAGGCTGGCTCGCTGGTCTGCGGATGGTCCAGCAATGCACTGAACAGGACGATCATCCAGAGCGGAAGCAACAAATCAAACGGTTCCGCTTCCGCAATTCCGCGAATCACAACAAACAGTACGACGCTGATGCCGATCGTCCTCCAGCGAGCGTCAGCGAATCGTCGAATGTTGCGGTAGAGGCTGCCGTAGACTCCGCAGAGGATTACGACACCAGCGAGTCCGTAGGAATAGAGCTGCTCCAGCACCTCGTTCTCGGCATGGCGTGCTTCAAAGGTGCCAAATGCGGGCACTACGTTCCACATGGAATCGAATCCGTGCCCAATGAAGAGATGCTCAGGCACTGCATTGACAACATAGAGCCAGATTGCCGTGCGCCCAGTCAGCGTTTCTGCCTGATTGCCATAGGTTGTATAGAAGTCATAGTAGGCTTCAAACAAGCCCCAAAACATCAGGATCACGACGACGGCAGCGATCGTCAGCAGCATCTTGTTCCTGCGATTCATCGAACGATCCTGAATCAGCAGGTATGTCCCGCTCACGAGAAAAGCAGCAATCGTGGACTTACTTAAGCTGCGAAGAGCTGTGAGAACAAGGAAGAACGTGATGATGCCCATCTTCGCGTGCTTGCGTCTCATGAGGTACTGAGCGAAGAAAACCCCGAATACACATACATTGCAGATGGAGTTGGCATTGAAGTAGACCTCGTCGCCCAAACGGAGATCGTACTGAGTGGGCATTAACCATGCGATGCAGGCGATGGCAGCCGCGCCCCAGATGAATCCCTTCATCAGCGAAGACGCGACCTGAGGCGTATCCCCGCTTCCGAGCAGGAGAAGCACTATCGCTACATCAGCGGCAGTGGCGAACCAGTAAATTGCCGAAGCCGTGGCAGAGGCGGTTTCACTCCAGAACAAACTACAACCAGAGAATGCCAGGAAGAGGAGCGCCCATCGAACACTTGATACTTTGAGAAGGCCGCGGAGTTTTGGAGTAATACCAAGTGATGTGAAGAGGACCACAATCAAGAGAAGAAACTGCAACATTAACCGTATGGCCGAACCCGCCTTCGAGTCCGCTCCAAACAGATTCATGGACAGGATAGTAATCGCGAGCCGAAACGCGAAGAAGAAGCCAATCGCGAATGCGATCGCCGAACCGCGAGCTATGGTCTCGTTCCTTTCGCGAATGTCGTCTGTCATAGTTACCACCGCGCGGTGCGCTGATAGCGGTCAGTGTGTATAGATGTCCGGGGTTCCCTGGCTGCCGGCTGGCGGAAGGTGTCGCAGGAACACGACGATAGACCAAAGCTCATCATCACTGAGAGTGCCTTTGGAGCCGGGCATACCAGACGGCCAGATGCCGTTATCGAGAATCCATTTGAGCTGGCCATCGGTATAACTCTGAACATGCTTCGAGGCGAGCGACGGGATGGGTGGCGACATGTGATCGACGAACGGGACACCTGTGTTCTGCCCGTCCATGCCATGGCACGCGACACAGTAATGCGAGAATGCCTCCTTGCCGTCGTTCCAGGTGTCACGGCTATCGGGCAGCGGATTTTTCTGCTTCTTGTTGCCTATCAGGAAATGGTGCTTCGCAAAGTTCATCGTTCCCTTCTCAAGCTTGCCGGGAGGCGTAGCTTTGCAGCCGATTACGCCAATGAGAGCAAGCGTGAAGGTGCCGCGGAGAATACGGGGACACGTCAGTTCACCACGTGCATTGTCAGAGTCATCTCGCCGTGACCCGAGCCACAAAAGACAGAGCAGTGGCCGACAAAGTCGCCGGTTTTGTCTGGTGTGAACGGCAACTCCGCGGTTCCACCTTTGTCGACCTTCACGTTCAGATTGAGTTCACGAAATCGGAGACCGTGTGCTACGTCGGCGCTTTTCACGACGAGGACAACCGGCTCTCCCTTTTTGACAGTGATCTCAGAGGGAGAAAATTCGAATCGCTTGGCTGTGATCTCAATTCGGCGCGGCGAATCTTGTGCGCGAACGTTCCATGTCGAGGGCGCGATGGCTGCTCCAAGAATGAGCAATAACACTAGAATGTATTTCCTCTTCATCAGTTTTCTCCCCCGTAGATTCTGCAATGCATTCAATGTAAAGGAACCGCCTGAGTCCCCACGTTCAGGTCACCTTCAAGGTAACTAGTTGACGAAACACACTTGTCATCTGTGGGTTTGGAAATTGTCAAGAGTTTGTCGTGGAGGATGCTGCTTTCGGCGCGCGCGTAATCGCAGGTCCGTAGCTCCGCAGTTTGAGTAGTTGTAGCGCGATCCGCCAAAGAAAGACAGGGTTGTTGAACAGATAGCGTTTCCAGAGACGTCGCGGATCCTGTACTAGTCGATGCAACCACTGAAACCCTGCACGCTTGATCCATCCAGGTGCGTCGTGAATTCGTCCCACATGGAAATCAAAGGCCGCGCCGACACCGACCAGGAGCGGCACACCGAGGCGTTTCGCGTACTCGCCCATGAAGCACTCCTGCTTTGGCGTGCTCAGGCCGACCCAGAGGATGTCAGGCTTTGCGTGCCATACGTCATTGAGAAAGGCGTCTTCCTCTTCCGGGTTGAGGGGCCTGAACGGTGGAGAGATAGATTCCAACAATCTGCAAGCCTGGGAAGCGCTCCTCCAAGTGCGTTCTTAAGCGCTTGCGCTACGCCAGGCTGACCACCATACAGGTAATGGCGATACCCTTTGCTGATTGAAAGTCTGCAGAGGTTCGTCATAAAGTCCGGGTCCATACACGCGGTCCATCTGCGTGTGTCCGCGGAGCCATCCGATCCAGGACATCGGCATGCCATCGGGAGCATTGATAACGGCGTTGTTGAGGATGTGTCGAAGTTGCATGTTGGACTGTGCTTCCGTCACGCCATGAACGCCGCTCATGCAGATGTAGCCGCTCTGCCCTGTAGCGATCCACCTCGCTGCCAGATCGATGGCGCGATCCATGTTGATGGCGGAGACATCGACGCCCAACACGTTGACGTGCGGATGTGCGACGACACTCTCACAGACCGAGGTCTCTTTCATACGCCGCCCCGCATAGCAAACAGCAGCGTATGAAGAAGAATCGCGGCATCCATCCAGCAGGTGCGGTTGCGAATGTAGTAGAGATCGTAATGCGTGTTCTGATGGATCGGGAACGCGCGATCGGTGCTCAACTGCCAGAGACCGGTGATTCCAGGAGTGGCTTGCAGTCTGGGTCGATGCTGGCGGATGTGTCGTTCGACAAGGAAGGGCATCTCCGGCCGGGGGCCGACGAGAGACATCTGGCCCAGCAGCACATTGATAAGTTGCGGTGTCTCGTCGAGCCCGGTACGCCGAAGGATACGTCCCACTCTGGTAATGCGAGGATCAGCCGGCGCTGTGGGCGAGGGCTCATACATGGAAGAGCCAATGCGCCATTGAACGAAACTTGAAGATGTTGAAGAGCTCGCCGTTACGGCCTACGCGCTTCTGCATGAAAAGCACGGGACCTCGCGTGTCCAGCTTGATGCACGCAGCGATGAATAGAAATATCGGCAGGCCAGCAATCATCAGGAACAGCGCACCTGAGAGGTCCATAGCTCGCTTCAGGAGGTCGGAATGCCAGGTCGGGAGCATGCGCATTTTTGTAACTAGATGTAATCCGTCGATCTCAATCCGCTCCAAAGGCTCGTCGCTTTCCGATGCCGTCGAAACGACAGCGACGGGAGCTCCGTGTTCACGAGCGATGTCCGCTTTTGAGGCGATCTCGTCCTCGGACAGATGGGGTCGCTGCGAGAATCAGTAGATTGCAGTGGAAACGAGTTCAAGATTTTCCGGCGCCAGCGGTCCGCTGCTTACAGGAATTGAATTGCAGAAGCCGTCTTTGACGCGAAACATGCAATCGGCAGCTTGAATGGATTCATCGTGAATCATGGCTGACGGGATGTAGTCCACACAAGCGGAGACCGGAGCATCGCAGCTGCAATCTGCTTCGTGGTATCGGGATGACCGTAGATGACGAACAGGAGCCGCTCCGTAGCCGGCTCTGTGAACGCGGCGGAGTAGTCGCGTGATTCCGGCTCGCATCGACAACGTGGAAGAGCCCATGGCGAATAGAAATAGCGTGTATGTCCAGGCACGGAGATGAATGCCGAGCACGAGATTGACGCAGAGAACAATCAACTGTGACAGGGCTGTAGAACGAATAACGCTTTCAGTCTCGCGAATCTGATTCAAGTTGCAGATTGAGGATTCCTGCTGCTGAATACGGGAAAACGCGGCAACGATTCCGACAGCGATGCTCACTATCATCCGCTGCCGAAGCGAGAGTGCAACTCCGGAGAGACTGTACAGCAGGAACGTGCAGATCGCAGCCATCAGAAGATCTGCCGACGGCCGCAATGTAGCTCGCGACGCTGCCAAGAAGGCCGCCATGCAAGAGCTTCGCGAGCGTCTGCGTGCGATTCCAGCGCATCCGCATAGAGATTAGAAACGCAGGAGTCGGACGCGGCCACGTTCACACCTCCCGTAATGCGGAGCCGTCCCGCAATTTACTGTGATTTGGCTGGGATGCGATTTGTGCGAAACGATTTTCAATTACTTGCCGATAGAGAGCTACGTACTCGGAGGCAAGGGTTTCAGCGGACAGATGGGGCAAATTGATGGCGGGTGGCTTCGGCTGTTTGAGACTGGTGGTGATTGCGCCTGCGAAGGATTGTTGTTCATCTTGGCCGAGTTCGAAGTAGTGACAGTGCTTCCCACCAACTTCTAGAAGAGCCGGTATGTTGGAGCACACTACTCTGCAGCCCGCCAGCAGTCCTTCTGCGACCGGCAGACCAAACCCTTCCGTCGTCGAAGGCACAAGCAGCGCATCGCAGAGCTCGTAACACCACTGCAACTCCGAATCAGACAGGCCGTCGCGAAAAAAGACGCGTTTTTTCAAAGAGCGTTGCGCGACCATCCTCTGGATGCTCGCCGTCTCCGGCCCGGGGATGCCGACGATCAGAAGATTGGTCGAGCTCTGAATTTCACCTCTACTGAGGAGAAAAGCAAATACGCGGATCATCAGAGGAATGTTTTTGTTGCGGCGATGCTGGGCAACGCAGAGCAGGAATGGCTTGCTGCATATTTCAGGCAACGGAGTCTTCGGCACCATCGCTCGCGGCGGCCTCGACGCAGTTATAGATGCGAACGGCCTTGCGCCACACACGCTCGGGTGCGAATTGTTTCAGGCGCAGAAGCGTCACATCTGAAACACAGGCGATCGCATTTACATTGCGAAGACAATGGCGCAGCGTGAGGCGGTTAACAATGACACGAGGAAAGCGGAAGTTGGAGGGAATCTCGTACGGATACAGATCATGGAGCGTGAGAACGACTGGGCATGCCAGTGAGGATGCATCGATTGGGACGGGGTAGGTGAGGTGAATCAGATCGGGTCGCAGGTGCCTGCGCGAGTTCCGGAAGGTCACGATAGTGCCACAGATTTCGACTGATGGAGCCGGGCTTGAGGTGCGCGACGTGTATCTCGAGCCGGCTGTCGGGAGCGAGCCCGGCACTCTTTGTCATCTCCTGTTGCCATGGCGCTATGACGAGATGGACCGCGGAAATTTCCGGGTGAGCCAAGAGGCAACGCACGAGATTGAATGCATGGCGTTGGATGCCAGAGATCTTGGACGAGAAGGAGATGGCCGTCACGAGAATCTTCATGACCGGCCCTCCTGCAGTTCGCCCGCCGCGAAAGCCTGGCGAAGTTTGCGCGGTCCTGGATAGCCAAAGTCCACGAAGCAACGGAATATAGACCAGAAGTGCGGTTGCTCCGTAGAAGACTCGTGCAAGAACGACGCCCTCGATTCCACGGCGCCGAAGAAGATAGACAAGGAGAAAGAGGGCACAGAGTCTGCCGCTGATATTCAAGAGAGCTACTGTGCGAAACCGCCCGAGAGCCTGCATGGCGTACATGCCGGTCACTCCCAGTGCCCAAAGGGCTGTTCCGAGAACGACACCCGGGAGGATGGCCAGCGACTGTTCACTGATCGCCGGCCCTGCCCACATGCGGATGACGGGCCGCCCGAACGCGAGCAATACAATGGAGGGCACGGCTACCACGAGCACATTAAGGGCAAACGATTTGGCAATCATCCGCTGGAGTACCGCCAAGGACATAGTGGGTGCTTTGCGAGAAATCAGTGGATAGAGAAACTGGAGACCTGACGCCGAAAGGCCAAAGATTGGCGCCGCAAACTGCACACAGAGCGCATAGGGTGCGAGGGCATGCGGCTCCGAACGATACGGCGAGCAGAATGCGGTCCAACTGACCAAAGACAACTCCGCATGCAGACTGGAACCAGACAAACACTCCAGGTTGCACGAGCAGACGAAGTTCTTTGCGATCGAAGGCGGGCCGGAAGGATACGTCTCCGAGGTATTTGCGAAGTCCGCGGAACTGCATCCAGATGCCAAGCGCAAGCGCAACTCCCGTGGCGATCAGAATCGCGGGCACGCGATAACCAGTCGTCGCCAGCAGTGCAGCGGCGGCAAGCGTAAGGAGTCTCACACCAACGCTGATCTGAACACTGCCGCGGTATTCCTCGAATGCTCGATGGCTTGTGACGCCAACGCTTTCCGACAGCACGTAGCAGGATCCACGCGCCACTGATTCGAAGCGAATACACGCACTCGGCTGAGGTGATGTGATAGGCCGCGACGTGATGCGCTACGATCGGCGCGGCAAACCATACGAGAATGGCGAACAGCGCTCCCAAAGCGAGATTGAATGGTGAGCAGCGCACGGATCGTGCCTGCTGCTGTGTCAATCTTTTCTTCCCCGCGAAGCCGTGCGATTCGTTGCATTCCGGCGTCACAGAATCCCGAAGCAAGAATCCCACCAGCACTGATGATCGACGCGCACAGAATCCATAGCCCGTACTCTGCTGCGCCGAGCCTGCGAAGCACGATCGGGCGCAGACGAGCAACATCGCGACTGGATAGGAGACATAATCCAGCACGCCATAGGTTGCGTTCGTCAGATGCTTCCTCATAGAGCACCCTTCGCGACCAGCGCCAGCGCTTTGCGTCGCCCGATACTGCCGCTGATGGCCTCGACAAGTCTCTTGCGCGGATCGGCACTGTCCACGTTTGCCCAACGCTCCCTGAGCAAGAGAAGCGCGGATGTGGCTGCAAACGCCAGAAACGTCAACACGACGCTAAGAATTACTCGCGGAGGAAACGACTTCTTTTCAGGGATGCCCGGCGCATCGATAACGCGTACCACGGGAATGTCTTTGGCTTCCTCAATACGAGCCATCTCGTATTGTTGCGTCAGAAGTTCAAAGACCGCCTCCTGCACCTTCACACGCCGGTACAGATCTACATACCGAACGGCAAGTCGTGGCAACTGCCGCAATGGTGGATAGAGTTCACCCGCGGTCTGCTCCGAGGCAGCGGGGTCGGCTGGGGCAGGAGCCGAGGATCCGGCGAGTTTGTTGAGTTCGTGCTGCAGAACGCCGATTCGTGCCTGAACCTCACGGACGCGAATATTGTCATCGGTATACACCTGTCGCATCGATTCCAGTCCGGATCGCTCAGCCACAATTTCACCCTGCAGACGCGCCCCTGCATCAACCATCGCGCGAGTTTGTGCAGTGATGTCGATGGTAGTGTTTCGGCTGGAGAAGTCGCTAAGTTCTATCTGTGCATTCTCAAGATCGTTCTGCACCGAGCTGAGCCGCTGCTCGATGAAAATTCTTTCCTGCCGCGCGGAGGAGGTGCTGGTCTGATTGACCAGCTTATTCAGTTCTCGAGGTACGCCAATACGAGATCGCGAGCGCGTGCAGGATCCGTGTCCTCAACCTTAATGGTGATGACGCCGCTTTTCTTGTCGTCTGTAATCTTCGTTTCGTGAGCGAGATGCTTAGCTGCATCGACGTAATACCGCTTGTAATAAACCTTCCTCAAATCGAAACGATCGATCAGTTGATTGGCGATCGTGCCGCTCTCCAAAAGGTCTATGTAGAGAGCTGTTGAGTTGTGCTCATGCAGGAGACTCGCCGCCAGACCGCCGAGTGCACCCAGTCCTCCCTTCCCTGCGAGTGCGGACAGCATCATTGCAGGGGAACCGCCGGAGTCTGGGGGCATGATGCTCGCGACGGCCGTGTAACGTTTCGGAATGACAAAGAAGCAGAGTGTGACGCTGAGGAGCAGCGAGACCGCCGTTACTCGGAAGAGCAGCCTACGGTGTCCCCAGAGGAACAGAGCACGAATGGCCCAGTGAGCGCGTACCTGTTCGGCTTCGTAGCCAGACCTGCCTACACGTCCAGCGATCGCCGAAGCACCTTCTTGATCTGCACGTTTCACCTCCTAACCGTAAACAGCACGCTTCGGGAGGGGTGTCACCTGTGCGTCAGGATCTTGTCAATACTTTGTTGAAGGGATAGATAGTGCGAGCGATCCACCTGAGCCGTATGACAATCAACTGACATTCGTTAGACGAATTGAAGACACATGCTCCTCGCCTCGTTCGATAACGTTGCTGCTTATGTGGATGTCAAAGCGGCTTTCCTCTCTCCGTCGAAGGGCAACGCGACCACTGCAAATGTTACTCGTGCTCACTTTGCCTGGTATGTGGCAGTGGAGCGTTGCACAAAACACCCCACTTCTGTCCGGAGGGCTCGGTTTCTTTACCGAGCACGAACAACGGGGCCACAAGCTACCTTCCCATCACGGAACCACTGGCTGCTGCGCCGATCGGCAATCATTTCCTCCTCGAATCTCGAGCAACTCTACTGGAAGACTTCACGCCGAAGGGCGGTGGCCAGGATGGCTATAACCACTCTCACTATATTGCTCTGACCTATCTGCAAGGCGACTATATTCTCGGGCCTCACATCACGGTCGTCGGCGGTAGCTTTCTTACTCCATTTGCCACGTTTAACGAGCGGCTATCACCATTGTGGATCGGCAACTTCCAGGATGGCCCATTGATCGCTGGCCTGGGAACCATGCAGACCGCGACCAGCCTCGGCGGACAGTTACGGGGATCCGCTATTTCGCGGAGCAAATATTCCGTCGATTACGCGGCATACTTTTCGGCCCGGAGCGGAAATCAGCAGTTCAACTCAGCACGTTCCTCCGGAGGAAGAGTAAATCTGTATCTTCCAGACCAACGCCTCGAAATTGGAACCTCTTACGGGCGCCTACTGCAAGGGACGCACGAGAACTTCTTTGGACTCCATCTCTGGTGGGAGCCAAAAGACACGGGGTTTCGACTGCGGTCGGAGTGGGCGCGAGGGGCACACGGCAACGGCTACTGGGTGGAGGCGGACTATCGCATGATGCAATTCGGCGGCTATGACAGCTGGGTAGGGCGGATCGAGCCACTATTCAGGATGCAGCAAACATTCAATATAGGGAATACCCATGGCGATCCTCTGCCTTCCGTGAATACCCAACGCGCCGACTTCGGGCTCAACTACAACCTGCCGCACAATGCAAGACTCATGACTAGCTACTCGCGACAGTCTTCATCTACCCACGATGCAAATATCTGGGAGACCGGACTTACCTACCGGTTCCTCTTCCCTGCCTGGAAAGGACGCTGAGATGAACCGAGAACAGATTGTTCGTTACGCGACGGTCGTTGGGCTGTTGAGCTTATGTTGCTCAGGCGTGGCGCAGACACAACCACCGCCTGCGCAGCAGAATCAGAATGGCGCAAAGCAGCAATCTACGGCCACACATACGACTAACAATAAGCAGAGCGAAGGCGAAAGGATCTTCGCGCAGAATTGCGCCAGGTGCCATACGCCACCGGATGGATTTTCGCCGCGGATTTCCGGAACAATTCTCCTTCACATGCGAGTGCGCGCTTCCTTGAGCGCTCATGACGAGCAGGAATTATTGCGGTTCTTCAATCCTTGAGCAAGCAAGGACATGAAACTACGGAGTGCCTGAGCCAAACCGACTCTTGCAAAGAGCTGACAAGGCAATGACAACCTTTTATGCTCTCCACGTCATTCATGTGGCAGATGCTTTCTTATGACGCTGGATCGATCGGCCGACTTTCTAAAACGTCTCTCACAGCGGATACCTGGAGGTCGACATGAGGAATGGGTTTACAAACGTTCCAGACGCGATCGAGCAGCTTGCGCGAGGCCGTATGATCGTGGTCGTGGACGACGAAGATCGCGAAAATGAGGGAGATCTCACGCTGGCTGCGGAGTTCGTGACACCAGAAGCCATCAATTTCATGGCCAGATACGGGCGTGGGCTTATCTGCTTAGCGCTGACCGGAGAGCGAGCAGATCATCTCCGGTTGAAGCCGATGACGCATGAGAATACATCGCATTTTGGTACAGCGTTTACCGAGAGCATTGAAGCCAAGGAAGGCGTGACGACAGGAATCTCGGCCTATGATCGCGCACATACGATCCGTGTGGCCATCTCGCCTCAAACCACGTCGAAGCGATTTGGCGAAACCAGGCCATGTGTTTCCATCTGCGCGCACGCGACGGCGGAGTGTTGGTACGCCCAGGACAGACTGAGGCGTCTGTAGATCTCGCGCGAATGGCCGGCCTTCGTCCGGCAGGTGTGATCTGCGAAATTATGAAGGACGATGGGACCATGGCACGTGTGCCTGACCTGATTAGGTTCTGCGGCGAGCACCACATGAAGATGCTGGCCGTTGCAGAACTGATCAGGTACCGAATGGAGACAGAGGGAGCACTTCATGCCGAGGAGCGGATGCCGCCAGTTAGCGGCCCTTGCATTGGCCGGCCATTCCCCGCTATGAGCCGTGAGCCCTGAATTCGGGTGAGAATCAATGGAATGAGCATTGTTTTTCAGACAAGCTGGCTCGCCATGCGAGCGTAACGCGCGCGTAATGCAGGATCCTGAGAGCTGATCGCGAGATGCTCAATATCTTCACGCGTCGGTTGCAACGTGAGCGGAAGCTTTCTCCAGTAATACTGGAGAGTTTCCGAATGCCAACTTGCGTATGTCTTCTCCCACGATTTCCCGGACTCACCAGCAAAGACAAGGTTAGAGGGATTGAGCGTTCGGCGTGAGTCCTGAAACCTGCAATCGAGCGAGATACGCATGCGATTGGAGATATTCGGCGCAGCCGCATGAACAGTGAGACTGTGGAAGATCAGCACGTCACCCGCATTGACTTGGCCTTCGGCCCAGTCATCGCCGGCCACCGCGTTTATCGGGATTTCCGGAACGTGAAGGTTTTCCGTTTCGTGCTTCTGAATCCCGTAACGGTGAGATCCTTCGAGGATACGGAGTGACCCGGACTCAAGTGGGCAATCATGCAGAGGAATCCATGCCGTATAGAACTCCGGGTCACCTCCCATGAACTCATAGTCCTGATGGGCATGGGTGACAAGACGTTCACAACAGGGAAAGATAAGACGGCCGATAGGTTTGGATGTACCAGGACCTGGTCACCGACAATCATTCGCCATGACGCTCTTCAGTGCAGGATGATGCGGCAAAGCATGGAACAGCTCCAGGTTGAATACGTCCTGGTAGGTTTTCTTGAAGATCGGGTCAGGGTCGCCGTATGCAGCGCCTTCGGACAGGTATCCGGTCCAGCGGATAACTGCCCGAGCGCAGCCATCCCGCCCTGGAGAGCACCTCCGTCACGTCTCCAAGGACTGCCCGCACATCCGATGCTGGAATCAACTGACGAATAAGCGCATACCCTGTATGTGCCAGCGCTTTCTTCAGAATTGATGGAGAAAGACTGTCTGCCTGGATATCATCGAACACCTCATGCTTGCCCCCTGCAGCACTGTAACCTCATTTGAGACGCTGCTGTGGCTAGCGTAACGAGATCGAAGCCGAGCGATGTCTCACGATCTTCGGGACCTTGTCAGTTTTTTGTCACTGCAGATTGAGAGTCGGCTTCCGATAACAGAACCATCGCGCACAACCGACGGTGCGCCACATATTGCTGACAATTGCATGACGTAGCGATGACAAGTCAGTTCGCGTTACAGGTACCCTCAATCCAACGTTCTTTGCCGACTTCGGCAGAAAAACGAGAATAGATATTGAGCGATAGCGCAATTGCTATGTCAAACGTGGTTCATCCGAACGCCGACCAGGTGTCCCCCACACGTTCGCAGCGAACGCTGCTTTGCGACATGGACTTACCGTGCAGCAAGACGTTTTTCCCGCTCGGATTTGCCGTGACCATTCTGACGAATCGGCATCAGGTATTGGCGGCAGCCGAGGCGAGTTTTGGTCACAGGACTCTGCAGCATGGCGATGCGCATCTTGAGATCAGAGTCGGCGTTAGCGAGACCACCATGACGCAGACTCCACCAGCTCCAGTGCGACGAGAGTACAACCATCTTTATTTGATGGTGGCGGATGTTGAAAACCAGGCTGTACTCGATCTTCGCACTGGATCCAACTTCGTCTGGCTGAATGAACTCTGCGGTGAGGGACATGCTCTACCTGCGTCACAATTTTCTGGAAAAGGCGATTTATCTGCTGCTGGGTGCCTCGGTCGTAACTGACATTCATGCCGGATGCGTCAGCAAACGAGGTAAAGGGCTTCTTCTCTGCGGTGATTCGGGAGCCGGCAAGTCAACGCTTTCTTATGGTTGTGCACGCGCTGGATGGACTTACACCTCCGACGATACCTGCTATCTCCTTAATAATTGCGATCCGCCGCGCGTAATCGGGCACTCCCATCGCCTGCGCTTTCGACCGGAAGCACAGTTTCTGTTTCCGGAGCTTCGCAACCGATACATTACGCAACGGATGGAGGGAAAGCCCTCTATTGAGGTTTCTGTGTCGGATCTGCCTCGGCTGGACACATCGAATGAAGCTAACGTCTCTGGCGTGGTTTATCTGCGTCGTTCGAGCTGCACACGAGCTGCTTTGATACCGCTTCCTTATGGCACCGCCTCGCAGCGGCTGTCTGCGGAGCTATATTCCGCAGGCGAAATACGCCTAAAGCACCAGAAAGTGTTAGAGAGGCTTGCCGGAATACCGGCGTTTGAACTGCACTACGATAACCTCGGAGAGGCTATCCCTCAGTTGGACCGATTGGTGGAATTGCTCTAAGCACAAGAGATATCGGCGAATCCTCTCAAGATCGATCGCTTCATGGTATGACCTTTCGCCTTGCGATGGCCGTGAACCAGATGCTTCGGCCGCAGTCGGTGGCGTACAGCAATGTCTTTGCGTCCTCCTCCCAGGACGGCTGAATTTGGTTGCAAGGCACGTCTGCGATTCTTCTGCTTGTTCCGCTATTTTCGTCGCGAAGCCATAGATTCCAGAAGCCATGATCGAGGTGAGAGTACGCCATCCAGCGGCCATCCGGTGAAAGAGCTGGATAGCGTGAGTCCACAATCGAGACGGCAGGTTTTTGATGTGCGGAATCAGTCAGAACAATACGAGGTGGTCCTTCGCCTTCGGACGGCTGCAACGGCATATTCCTTCTGCGAGAGGAATGAGGCCTCATACACATTCAACATCGCAGATGTGAGGACCACTTCAGACGGAGCCGAGCGGAACGCGCGACGCAGCACCAGACGCGCCCGTCCATGATCCGAGCGAAGAAATGCGAGGTCCTGGCCATCACGTGAGAGCATGGGGTCCTGTGCATTTTCAACCACCACACGGGAATGATCCTGTGCATCTATGATTTGAGAAGAATGAGAAGGTGTTCCTGAAGAAGTAGCCGCGACACGTTCCACGAGAAGGTCTTCTTCGGTCATCTGTAAACGACAGATCATCGTACGGTCTATCGCGCCGAGTTCGTGGTTGTCATGCGGTGAGCCTGAACTTAATTCGTACCCTGAAAGGCCGAAACGAACGAAGCGGATATCGTTTCCGGTACGCCTGAGGATTAGCGTTGGCAAATCCCTGCCCATCGATAGCTACGCGGTGGGCATACTCCTTGCGCTCTCCTCGTTCAAGGAGAACAGTGGAACGGATACCCAGAATGACCAATGCAGCCATGACCGCGACCCAAGCATACTGAGTCCGATCTGATCTGCTGTCCGCAGCTCGCAGACCTCGCCATTGCAATATATAGATTGCAAAGAGGACACCAAGCGTAAGTGGAAGACGCGGTCCATAGAAAAGGACTGCGAGCCCCTGCGGATGCTCCGGTACTGGCACTGGAAATCCAATCCCAAGATAGCTAATAACCAGCGCGGTCAGCCAAACATAGGAATGACGTTCTAAGAGAATTCCCGCGAGAACGCATACCGGAAAAATCATCAGCACAAAGTTGTACGAGGCTGGGATGCTCGAAATCGCAAGCGACGCTGTCACGCAGTGACGACCACTCCAGAAGAATCTGTTGTGGATTCTCAACTTCGCGCCGAATGAGCAGCACGGCTGGTGCGAACACCAGCGTGGAAAGCAGCGGCAGGAGTATTGCGTATCCTAGCGGCCAGGAATGCCAGGGATGGGGATTCCACTGGGGCTCAACGAGAAAGAGGCAGTGCAAAATGCCGGAAAACGACGCATTCGCAGTGTAGGTTCCCAGCCCTTCGCCATGCATCACCCAGGGAAGAATCTCTACCAGCCACACGCGATGCAGCGTCACTCCAAACACAGCAATGGAACAACCAACGGCGATACACGCTGTGACGATCCCAGATGCAAGAGCTTTCCATTCTCGTCTGCGGATAAATACGATGAACAGCAATAGCGGGAATACTTTACAAACCCCGGCGATTGCAATTAACGCACCTGAAAGAGATTTCCATCCACGGAGATAGCTAATGCACGCGGCTAGTATGAGAAATAAGAGAAAGATGTAGAACTGGCCGTACAACAAATTCCGGTAGAGAGGAAAGCTTAGAAAGATCGCAAGTGCAATTCTCCGAGGGTTTAGGCCGGTTAGCGAACGGAGAATCCATGCAATTGGGATGAGCAAGGAAAGGTTAAACAGAATCCAGATATGTTTTGCAGCCAGAGCTCCGAAGAAAGTTAGAGGCCAAAAGATCAATGTAGAGAACGGCGTGATGGGCAACAGCCCGATGACTCGAATGTCGAGCGAAGCATAGTCCTTCTGGCGTTGAATCCATGTCCATTCATACATCCGCGAGGTGTCGACGCCTTCACGCGCCAGCCGTGCTGCCAGATAATAATTGGGGAAATCTGTATTGAGGGTTCGCCAGGCATGCGGAAGGCTATGTGCGCAAAAATAGAGAATGGCCACGCAAAGCACAGCGCGCTCGACCCATTTGATTAGAGATGGCTCAACTCGGAGCGACACTTGTCACCTGCTTGTGCGGGCTGCAGTCATCCCTTGGCCCGGTAAAGGCAGAATCTGCCTCTGATTCGCTAATGCTTTTCCACGATGGAGGCGGCCTGCTCGGTACCATGGAGAGATTGAAGTTGAGCCTGTATCGCCCTCGCTAGCTGCCTGTACCGACGTCTCCGTCCTGAGTCGGAGCACCGCCGCGCGAATCTCGTGCTCCGAGCAATGCTGCGCAGACAAGACCTCTGCAATTCCCAGCGCTTCGAGGCGTGCAGCAACCGCTGGCTGATCAAGCGCCAGTGGCAATGCCAACATCGGTAGTCCAGATAGTAATGTTTCAAGGACTGTGTTTGGCCCTGCGTGAGTTATGACCAGGTCGGCTCGCTTGAGTAGATCGAGTTGCGGCGCATTCGCAACGACGATAGGATCCCCGCTTAGATTCGCGAATGCTTCGAGATTGCGCCGACCGCCTAATGTAATCACGAGTTGCAGGTCAAGCCCGGCACATGCAGAGGCAATGCGTTGGTAGATTTCGGGATCGGCTTTTCGGGTTGTTCCCAACGAGGCATAGACCAACGGTCGGCCATTGAGCTTATGCCAGGGGAAATCAACCGAAGAGCGGCCGGTCGCATCGACAAACGGCCCGGTGTAGAAGAACCGCTCGGGTAATTCCGCGCGCTCTGTATCTAGACATTTAGGCCATTGCGTGATGTGCGCCAGCTCCGGGAAGGTCGCTCCGATGTCGTTCAATGATCCCAGGCCCGCCTCCCGGCGATAGCGATCGAGAATCTGCAAAACTGGACCGCTCATGGAGAAGACCGTAACTTCAAAGATGCTTGCTTCGAATTCTTCCTGCCATGTGCGGCGAGGTAGCGAGTGCCTGGGGTAGCAGTCCAACCGAAATTGTGCGGAATGGAGGTGGAAACTACAAAGTAAGGAATCTGTAGTATCTCTGCCACGGTCGGCCCCGCAAGCGTGATTTCCCCCATCAGCAGCGCGTCGACTCCCGCAGCGCTGATCGCTGCCAGATATTCGCGAATGTAGACTCCGATCTTCTGGTCGAAGCGGCGAATTTGGCAAGTATGTCTTCACGCCATCCGGAAGTCGACTGGGCTGCTGATCCGGCGCGATGACGTTTCGGCTCGATGCCCGACACATCAATCGGATAGAAGCCTAAGCCGTGTTGGCGTATCCGTGGCTCGACCTCGGCGGGGAGGAAGAAGGTGACATCGTGTCCACGCGACACCAGTTCCCGAGATAGCGCGATGAGAGGATTCAGGTGCCCGGCACCTTGATAGCAAAGCACACCGAAGTGCGCCATTAGAGCCTCTCCTCGCTCTGGTGTTATCGGATGATGTGCGACGACCGGAGATGCAGAAATGACGAAGTCAGGAAGTTGAACCTTACGGCCGCCAAGACGCACCATTCCCGGGCCAAGGAAGGCTTCGGCCTGTTGCGTGAGTTGCCGGATCGGCGCCCGTAACCACCGGATGGATCCATCAATCCACAGAGGCTCCATACCATGCCTGACTGCTGCCGGAAGAAGACGCCATACGTCTTCTGAGGCCAGTTGTACCTTACCGCCAATCAGCACAAACTCTATATCTTGCCAAGAGAGTGTAAGCATCCTCTCGCACGGAAGATCACCATTGTCACGAACTGCTATGAAATCTGCATTGCCTAATTCGCGGATATGACCTTCCCCGTCGGATAAGCGCAGAATGCCGGCAGCGACATCAGTGATCATCCGATATGCGACATCCATAGGAATCGCCAGCACGTTCGATTGCGAATCGAACTTCATCCAACAAATCTCCGTCAGCGGTAAGAGGCGAGTCGTTGCCCAGAGCGACCCTTTCCACTGCTCTCAGGACTTCGATATCTGGCAGCCGGCGATAGAGAAATTGGTTTGAAGAAGGGCAAAGAATTAATGACGATTGGCGCTCCCGCAGAAGCGCGGTCCCCGTTCTGTCGAGCGCCAAGCCGTGCACTACAACCGTCTTCGCGTTGAGCATACCTAAGCTATCCAAATCGACAACTTCTCTCTTGGCGAGTGCATCTGTGCCCTCACACATATGGATGAAGAAAGCAGACTTATCCGGTGTGGCATCCCACGCGCGGCGAATACCTGGATCCAGCCTCACCGAATGCGCCCAACCGTAAGCGTTCAACACCCTTATTGGATATCCTTCAGACCGCAACGCAGGCCATAAGGGATCGTGATGGCACACGGTAGTGGTACCGCAGAGAACATTGCGTATTCCACCCCACCAGAGTCGAATGTCTTTCGGTACGGAGTTGTACCGGGCAATCAACTCAGGAAATCTCGCGTGAATATCATCTCCCCAGTCGACATAATTGTTGTAGGGAGGATGTCCTATTCTGGGGTGCAGTGCGTATTGCAGATGATCGTGTGCGTTGATTAGCCCTGGCAGCAAAAGAAACCCGTCTAGATCGATTTTGTTGCTCGCTCCACGCGGAGTTGTGGATTCCGGATACAGATGCTGTAACTTACCATCACTTATATGGAGAGAGCCGCGACTTACGGTACGCGGTCCTAATGCACAACGTGGACCGTTAATCACGGTGATAACATCATTCTTATTCTCATCAACAGGACTGGCTGGCATCTTTCCTCGCCACATAGATGCAGAACTGCGATGGTTCTCGGCGCCGGCGCATCCTTGCAATCCACGGACGCATCGTCCACCGCAATCCATAGGAGGGGTGATGTACTGTCCACCGAATGGAAAGCGCGTCTGCAAGGCTTGTTAGGCGATCGTCCGTGAGGAATTCCTGAGTCTTCAGAGAATCCGATGCAGTCTGGAAGCGGCTCTGGAAGTAGGTCCGACGCTCCGCAATCATCTGCTTCCCACTTTGTTCTCGCGAGTACCATGGAGTATCGCAAATGACGACAAGCCCATCAGGTTTGGTGCACCGGAGGGCTTCGCGCAACGTTATTTCATAGTCTTCGGAGTAATGAAACGAAGCATTGAAGATCACGACGTCAAACTGCGCCTCCTGGAATGGAAGACGAGTTCAACTCCGCTTGAAAACAAGTAACGCTGATGCCGAGATTCTGACGATAATATTTTGCGGCCCCGAGTCCATCCTGAGAGTTGGTCAGCAAATCAACCGCGACAGCTCGATACCCTCGACGGGCTAGTTGAAAGCTCAGCCAACAATTGCCGGCCCCCAAATCAAGGACTGCCTCTCCGTTCGCGGCTGAATTGATAATCCGGCGAATAAGGTAGTCATAGCTCCTGGCCCTGACCTTCCATTGAGCGCTGTTATTCCCGGTCCTATCTCGATACGGAAGTGCAAGGTAGTAATCCTGGTCATGGCTCCCGCGACCCTCGGCGGCGCGAATGTATTCGTAATCCGCGATGAATTGGGAATAATAGGCGAGCCGATCCGGAGGCAGCGCGAGAGTGATCCCGTCCTTCTCTATCATTAGAAAATTGCAGGATTTGCACTTCAGTTCTTCAGCGATATTTCCCTTGCAGACAGGACAACGCAGTTTTATCGCAGACTGCTCTGAATCAGCGCTTCTTATAACAGTTTGGCATGCATCCTCTAATACTCTTGTCATTGCCTTGATCCTGTCGGAGCTATCAGAGAATCAGCAGAAACGAACACAGGAGAAGATGCGAGTTCCAATTCAGGCCCCCACACAAACGGGTCCGATACACGGCTGCCTGGTTCCATGTGCTCGACGGCCTGCCACATAGAATCGACCTCGTTACCTGCAGGCTTTGACTTGGTCCACGAGTTCACCTCGGCATGCAGCGCGTCGCGCACCGCACGGTAAAAATCCGTGGTATAGGCTGCCTTGAACATGATGCAGAGATCATTGCTTTCAATCCAGTTGCGCTTGATACCGAGTTGCGATTGCACACGGTCATAAAAGACGGTACCAGGCAATGGGTAAGAAAACGAAATGCCGATGTCATCAGGGCGTAGCCTACGCACCAGGTTGATCGTCTGCTGCAGTTCAGTCCACGTTTCGCCTGGATAGCCAAATTGAAGAAAGAAACAGGCGCGAATGCCGGCAAGGCGAAGGCGCTCGCGCGCAACTGCGACCTGATCAAGTATGATTCCCTTGTCCATGGCATCGAGGATGATTTGTGATCCGGACTCTACGCCCATCCAGACCTCGGTGCAACCAGAGGCTCTCAGATGACGAACCGTATCCTCGCGCATGAGATCCACACGCGATTGGATTTTGAACGGCAGAGCAGCATCGCGATCTGCAAGCTCCCTGGCAAATTGCTCAACCCAGTGATGATTCAAGGCGAAGATATCGTCGCCGAACCAAATATGTTCAACGCCAGCTCGCTTGAGCAGGAGCATCTCGTCGGCCACAGCTGCAGCGGAGCGTAACTGAAAGTGGTTGCTGGAGATTGGTTTTGCGCACCAGTTGCAGCGGAATGGACACCCACGGCTTGCGACCATGTTCGTTGAGAAGTATCCATGCTTACTTGTCCACGCACTTCTGTAGGGTTCTAAATCGACCAGATCACGGGCTGGAAATGCAAGCTCTGACCAGGCAGGATTTCGGGCTAACCATTGCGTGCCGCGAAGGAGCCGTCCTGACGCATCCATGCGCACCAGGCCATCCGATGGAGAGACTTCAGCGCCGTCGAGCAAGGCCCTGCACAAATCGGCTAAGAGATTCTCAGCTTCTCCACAAAGAACATAATCGAAATGATTTTCGAGAAAGAGTTGAGGATTATCTGTCGCATCAGATCCATGCACCACGGTGATGGCACCGGCATCCTTAGCGGCACTTGCCATACGCCACGCGATCTCGCGCATACGCGTGAGGCACATCTTCGAAAGAAAATTGAAGTCATCCTCATAGACAACGACGATCTTTGCCTCAGAGTTCCGTAACGCAGCAATAAAGCCAGGTTCGGGAGCTTCGAGCATCACGTCGAAGACATCGCTCGAGATTCCCCGCTCCCGGAGAGCCGTAGCTGCATAGAGCGTCCCCAATGGAAGATAGGGCTGCATCTTCTCCGACTGTTTCGAGTCGTAGGGAAGATGATACGAATGCGTCAATAAAACATCAGCCACGAATATGCCCCGCTAATGCAGAGTTCCGGTTGTTCGTGAGGCTAATCTCACGGGTGAATCAGCGTGTCTCAGGAATGTAACCTCAATGTCATCCCTTCGGGGTCTGCTCGCACCAGCGGACCGAAGTCCTGGTTGGAGTCATGTGTTCCTGGCCGAGCTCGCACGAGATTTCAATTGCGGTGCCGGAACCAACAAGGTGACCCATCTTGTCGCGTTTGGTTGCAAAATAACGGGCGGCATGGGGGCTAACGTGCACCTCTGCGCTGATACGCTCCACAACACGGATTCCCGAGGACTCAACCGCTTTCAATTTTTCAGGATTGTTCGTTATTAGCCTAAGGGAGAAAACGTTAAGGACACGCAGAATCTCAATGGACAGTTGGTAGTCGCGCAGGTCGGCCTTGTGTCCAAGATGCAGATTTGCTTCGATGGTATCGAGACCGGCATCTTGCAGCTCATACGCTCGGAGCTTTTCCATCAGCCCAATGCCTCGACCTTCCTGATGCTCGTAGATCAGAATGCCAGCACCCTCTTCAGCTATGCTGCCCAAAGCGAGATGCAGCTGATCGTGACAATCACAACGAAGTGAGTGAAAGATGTCGCCGGTGGCGCATTGCGAGTGGATGCGGACGAGGGGAGGTGTTGTGTGAATATCTCCAAGTACGAGTGCTAGTGCAGTCTCGCAATGCTCATGTTCTCTGCCGCCGCGCTGTCTCGCGAATGCCAGCAGCCGGAAAGAAGCCCATCGAGTGGGAAGGTCAACTTCGGCAATCTTTCTCAACTTAGTCAAGATGTATTGCCTCGCAGTCGTGATTGGCCGTTAGCTTTCGTCTGAATTGATAGAGGACATGGTCGCCAAAAGGAGCCAGCGAGCGTGCCATCATACGATCAAACGCTTCCATGGCGGCCAACAGATGACAATGATGAGAGATCCACGGTTCTGCCGCACTGGGCGGCACAGCAACACCGATACCCGTCCTCCGTTCCAGTTCAAACCATGGCTGGAAGGCACGCATTAGATCGGAGGCCCGATGGTAGAAGACCTCAAAGGTGTGCTTTGCCAGGGTCGCCGGTGCTCCTCCGCGCCTGAATCGTCTGAGACCATTGCGCGGCCGCCCGCGGAAAGCTTCTACAAGCATCTCGGCCGGACAGCAGGTGCCGAAGAGAACCAGCACCGCGAGAGCGCCTGGTTTGAGAAGCGATCCGAGTCCTTTCGCCACCGAGTGAATATCCTGCACGCAGTTGAGCGGTGCGAAATTCGAGAATGCTCCATCGAGAAGAGGTTCACCAACCCGCTGGCGTTCCTTTGCAAAGTGCGGTATTTCTTCAGCGGCGACGATTTGGGCACACGAGCCCAACGGGGAGAGCTTCTGTCTGGCGATATCAACCATCGTTGGAGAAGCATCCGTGAGAAGTACGCGAAAGCCCCGTTCGGCAAGGAACAGCGCATCTTCACCGGTTCCTCCTCCAATCTCCAGAATGTGACCCTTCGCCGGAAATTGCCTAACGAGGATAGCTCGCACGGCACGCCGCTGCGCCGCAACACTTGCGCATGCACCGAATCGCTCGTCGAAGTTCGGAGCGATCGCATCGAAGGCCAGAGCAGCGGGACCAAGGGAAGTTGCCGTCACGGCAGATTACTCCTAAGCGTGTTCCATCGACGCGACTCGATGAGGAGGCGAAGCCCCTCCATCACATGAAATCGGATACGAGAAGCAACAAAATGAATCTGGACACGATAACGGGCCACTCGCGTCGAGAGGGTCTCTCCCGGTGTCGGTTGAATTAGTTCTCGAGGCAGGTTGAGTGATAGCAATAGTGGTTTGCGCGACACGCCAGCCAAGCTACTTATTCCGGCCAACTCTTCTCGCAACCACAAATGTCGTTTGTTTCCAGGAGGAACTTGAAGCGCGGCAGCTCGACCATAGAGATCCAGCCAAAGTCGAACGGCTGGGGGAAGCTGCTCTACGGTCCAGAAAGTAAGTGCCTGCGGCGCAAACTTGCCCCAGAGGGATGAAGCGAGATACACCGCCATCCCGATCCCGACACAAGCTCGCCGGTCTTCGCGAGAATAAAGATACAGCTTCTCCCAGAACGAGATGTCGTCTCGCTGCGCGAGCACATGACGGTAGAACTCCAGGAGGTGCGACGCTCGGAGAAAGGCACTGGCGATATCCTTCGAAGCGTGCAGCGCCTGCGCAACAAATAGATCGACAGGTGGAAGCACAGGCATCATCAAGCCATGTATCTCCCTCGCTGCTGTCCGGTCGAGGCGCGTTGGTGTACCCGGAGTACCGGCCTCGAGATGGAGTTCCACCCCACGATAAGCCAGATCGCGATAGAGATCTTGTGGGCGAACACGCGGCGTCTGTCCCTTCTTGAACTCCCAGCTTCTTCCGCTGATCGCGAATAACGTATAGCCATGCAGCGCAAGAATCTCCTTTGCGGCCAGAGCATCGCTGTCCGCAATCAGGAAATCAAGATCGAACTGATGTCGAAGCTCAAGGCGCGATACGGACACGGGGCAGAGCGAAAGGCCCTTCATCACGGCGTAAGAAAGACCGGCTGATTGGAAATCCCGCTGTAGTCTTACCGATTCCTCCATTAGCCCATATGTCCGCCCGCGGTTCTCGTCCAGGCTGCGCTCCAGCCGATTCAACACGGACGCAGGTAAAGAACTTCGCTGATCGAGTTCCGTCATCCGGGCGAGAAAATATAATGCCAGACCGCTCACGTCCAACCAGCGCTGAAGCCTTTTCCAGTCTTCCGCGTTGAGCGTGTGGGCGAACGGAGCCGCGCAAGGTTCTGAAAAGCAGAGGAGGGCAGCTTCGCGGATGCGCTGCTCACGACTTAAGCGCACTGGCCTGACCACATCGCGATCGCGAGGCAGCCCCACAGCTGCCTTTCCACGATCGTCGGTGAAAATATCAGCACCCGTCACAGCAAGGCGATCGACGGTTTGTGTTCGAAGCAACTGCATCCTTCGTCACCTCGTCGCATGATCACCCGCTACTTGCGAGCGAGCGTTATGACGAGCGTAGAGCGTCGAACGCGCTGGATTGTCAGGTCACGGTCAGACGATTGTCACCGCAATGTCGGCATAAGTATTCCGGAATAATCAGGAAGAAGGCTTTCGGAAAGGCATCGCCTGCTCTGCCAATCATTCACTGTGCAGGCCGAATCGGATACGTCGGAAGCGCAACACTGGATTCAATGCCCGCATTTTTCATGATCTCCTGCGCCTCCGCGGGCCATGCATTGTCCTTTACGAGGTGATCATCAAGAATCAGATCGTTCTGATAATTGGTCCACATGCCGCCCACTTTTGTGCCATCGTGCCAGTTATCGATGGCGGTATTATCGGGCGAAATGCGCATCGGATAGGCCGCGTGCATCGTGTTGATATTGAGCCATTCGCTCCCGCCATCCTGCACTACGTTGCGGCGGACCGTAATGTAACGAGACCCTTCGTCCAGGTAGAGCCCAATCATCGAATGATTGTCATAAATGTAGTTTTCCGTAATCAAAGTGCCTGGACTTGCGGAGAGGTTATAAATAGCTCCGCCGTCATGAAAATAGCTCTTTGCGCCGTGAATACGGTTGTTCGCAACCACAACATCGCGGTGTGTCGTGGGGGTCTGATAGATAGGATTCTGCTTCCAGTCGTAAGTATGCAGACGGAAGAGATAGTTCGGATTCCCGCCGGGGTCTTGAATACCCCAGCCGAAACCAATGTCAATGGCATCGTAAGGCACGTCAGAAATGTCGTTGTGCAGAATGACGGCGCCTAACACATACGTGCTGAGTATCGCGCTGTTGTCGAGATAGTCCTCGCTCACCGCCTGAATCTTATTGCTGCGCAGAATTATCTGACGGTTCGTCTGCCGCGGGTCGCGCGGATGATGTGCATCGGACTGCACGCCGCCTGCCAGAATCGCACCGCCGGCAATGTCTGTAAACAAATTCGCCACTACGGTAACGTCGCCGGTTGCGAGTCCGACACCGGAGAGGGTCGCGTCCGCATCGTTGCCAATTCCCAGTGCATATTGGCCTAAGTGTGCAAAGATGTTGTCTTCAAATACGATGCGCTTGGCCGCCGACACCTGAACAGCTGCTGGCATTTGCTGCCACTGATTGCGCATGCTCTCGAATCCGCTACATCCTTGCGCGCAGGTGCCAATTGGGTCTGCCGGATAGGCAGCCGCCTTGCCGGCGAGAAATGTTCCGCTCTGTTGGCTGGCATAGCCTTCGTCGCCCGATGGACCAAGCCAGCTCGAGTAGGAGAAACGAATTCCTATGAATGAGAGGTCTTGGACTGGATCGTCCAGCGTGCCGCTTACCGAGACGAGCACTGGCAACCGCGGCAGTTCGACATCCGCTGTTGTGATATCGACCCCGCAGGCGGCCGCAGATAGAGCTTGCCTTGCGCAGGATCAAGAAACCACTGTCCAGGCTGCGAGATCAGTTCAAGCGCGTTCGTTAAATATAGGTGCGAAAATTGTGCTCCGAAGGGCTTTTCAATGGTGTCATAGCCCCAGATGTTGTTATCCCAGGCCGGCTGGCGCATGACCAGCGAGTCTCCGGAAACACGCTCGACGGGTGAGATCCTCTCGGTGAAGAAGCCCGTTGCGCGCAGCTCGAGTCGATTCGCGTGTTGCAAAATTCTCAGCGGATTCTCTGCTCCGGCATGCAACACCATACCGTCACGCGTGAAGTTCCAGTCCTTCCTCGCCAACTCAATGGACGCTTCCGGAACAAGCCTGCCGTTCACCCAGAGCTGCCGCGCGTCCAAGCCTCGCGGCACGTCCGCAACATAAATCTGCCGCTCCGCGTTCCACAAATGCCAAGCCGGTTACAGCAAGGCCGCCGCTGATAACGGGCTGTGCACCCGGTGCAGCCTCAGACCATGTCACCGTGTGCTCGTTGCGGCCGCCGTCAACTGCGCGAAAGATAAGCGGATGATCGATGCGGTATGTGCCGCGAGCGAGCTTCACGACGACGTTACTGTTGCCATTTATCTCGCGCACAGCGCGTTGCGCCCGCTCGAGCGTTCGAAACGGATGATCGACACTGCCGTCTTCGGCATCATCTCCCGAGGGTGATACTGCAATCGTAACTGCCGACGCTGCTCGGGACTGTGCAGGTGCAGGCGAAACACCCGCTAAGAAAGCACACGCGAAGAGGGTGCACACTGCAAAGCATCTTAATCGCAACGATCCACCTCATCCATGCGCAAACAAATTTCATCGCCCTTATACAGCAAGCTATGTTGCCGCGTGCCATCTGCCGACCTTAATAAAATGCGGTACTCGCGCTCTCTCAGCATTTCGGGGAAACTGCCCTCGCGTGCATTCAGAACCAGATGACTCGACTGCTCGTTCCATTCGATTAATACCCGGGCATAGTCGCCATTTTCATAGGCATAACCATCACCTGCGTCTTCGTAGAGGACGAACGATGCATCTGCGCCAGTGTAGACGCGAACCTCATATGCGGCGCTGCGCACTTCGTCGACAAACTGCATCGGCTGAGTCATAGGCACAATGGATCCAGCTCGTATGAATACCGGAATACGATCGAGCGGTGCATCTACGACGACGGCCTGACCGCCTTCGAACAATCTGTCATCCCACAGGTCGAACCACTGACAACCTGCCGGCAGATAAACCTCGCATCTCTTTGCCACATCATCGATTGCTTGCGAGCCCTGGCCGTAGTACATAGGGTGCGTCACTGGACAGACCAACAGCGCTGGGCCGAAGAGGAACTCGTCCGTGATCGCGTGTGTCCTGATGTCCGCGGGAAACTCGAGCGCCAGTGCCCGCACCATGGCCGCCCCGTCCCACGTGACCGCTGCCGCGAGTGAATAGATGTACGGCATAAGACGATAACGAAATCGAATACACGCGGCGATCGCTTCATAGAACGCCGAACCTTCTTCGCCGAATCGCCATATCTCACGCGGGACATCCGTGCCATGCGAACGAAACATGGGCAGAAACGCTGCGTATTGCAGCCAACGAGTGTACAACTCCCAGAAACCCAGGTCCGTCGAACCCGTGTCCCCCGGGTCGGGCGCGAGCGCATCCATCGCTGTCAGTCCGCGACATCCGCCTGGATAATCCCCTTTCCAGAACCAGAGGTCCGGCCTGTCATCGACGAAGAATCCACCGGCATCGACGGTCCAATAAGCTTCACCGGTCGCGCAGAAATTTACACCTTCCGGAATGCACCGCCTGAGCGTCTCCCAGGTTGCTGACACATCTCCGTTCCAGGTGAACGTGCCGTAACGATGCTGGCCAGCATAGGAAGAGCGAGTCAGGTTCAGCACGCGTTTGTCTCGGGTCGCGCGGCGCTGGCCGTCGTAGATTCCCTGCGAGTGCACAAGCGAGTATGCGTTGATCTCGCCCGCATCCAGATAAAGCTTCGATGCCTCCGTGTTGATCCGCAGCCGTTCCTCAGAAGATGGCTTTACCGCGCCGCTCCAGTCGGCCTCGAACGGCTCCGTGCAGTCGCACCACCACGCGTCCACTCCATGAGCGAACAATCCCCGTCGTGCCTGCTCCCAGTAACACGCGCGCGCTTCAGCATCGAAGGCGTTGTAGGTGGATTGATTGCCGAGCATCATGTGGCGCTCGTTGAGCTCGCGTTGGTTGTCGCAGCCCCCCGTCATGATTGGCCAAATCGACACCATTAGCCTCGCACCGAATGCATGCAACTGTTCAACGAAGCCAGACGGATCGGGGAAGCGCAGCGGATCGAAAGATTTCTGTCCCCAACCTTCGCCGTTGGGCCACGATTTCCAATCCAGCACAATGCAGTCCAGCGGAATTCCACGCCGCCTATATTCAGCTACAACGCCGATCATCTCCTCTGCAGTTACGTACCGCTCCTTAGATTGCACGTATCCGAACGCCCACTTGGGCGGCAATGGCGTCGGTCCCGTAAGGTGCCGGTAGCCGCGCATGACTCCATCAAAGTTCCCGCCATGGATGAAGTAAAAGTCGAGTTCATCCACCGCATCGGCCCACCAGGAGCAGCCCTGCTCATCGTCCTTGAAGATCATCAACGAACAACAATCGAACAGGATGCTGTATCCGCGGCTGGAGACCAGATGCGGCACTACAGCTTTCATGTTCTGCTGATAGAGGTGCCGGGTGCGCCACCGCAGATTCCCATAGCCTTCCTCATGCGAGCCGAGTCCGAAGAGCGCCTCGTCTTCTGCAAGCACCAACTGCAGCTTCGCCTCAAATGTATCGCGATCGAACACTGTCTGATGCTCGGCAACGATTGCCCGCACGCCGTCGATGCCCTGCTCTGTTGCGATCTGCGCGTTTATGGGGAAGATGTTTCGTGTAACGGCTTTCGGAGTGAGTATTCTGCCGCCACCGTCCGGCTCGCGAGTCAACAGTTCGCCCGCCGAGTTGAAGTATGCAATTTCGCCGGTCACCTTGTTTACTGTGATAGTCAAGGATTCGGCAGACAAAATGTAATTCTGCTGATCTTCTCGAATCTCACACGCTGCGCCGCCTGGCTGTGCGACGACGATCCGACTTGGTCGATCGACGAATTCCCTTCCCTGTGTGTATGTAACGCGAGCGATCGAGTCGGTAACGAAACGGATGCGAAGAAGCTGATCACCATTCCGGAAGATCGCACCATCAGCACGTTGCTCAATTGTCACCATGCGCTGTCGGAACTCCTAAATGCCGCTCATCGCGGCAGCAATGCGTCTGCGCTCTTCCAATTCCTCGCGGATCTGTGGCTCGAGCCTCTCATAGCGGTGATAGAACAACACAGGCAGCGCAGCGACTGCATAGGCAATCGCGGGCAGCCACACACAACTCAACTCGATGCCGGTTAGCGAACGGGCACTCTGTTCAGCGTTGGGAAGATATTGAAAGTGCGCGAGTATCCATGCCGGGATCGCGCCACCGAGTCCGCTGCCCGCCTTCAGGCAGAATGCCGCACCGATTGCAGTAAGCAGGCCCGCCGCGCGCACTCCGCCCTTCCACTCTCCATAATCCACGCTGTCGGAAAGCAGCGAAAATGGCAATGCCATAGCCACTCCACTCGTCAGGAATCCGATTACCCATGCGGCCATTACTAAGGCAATGGAGTGATTGCGGACTCCCCAGAACACGACAACCTGTGCAGCGCTGGAGCCCGCAAGACCCAAGGCCCACACAGTGCGTTTCGAAGCGACTCTGCAGAAGAACGGAAGCAACAAAATGCTGACAAGCGAAACCACATCAAGGCTATTCGCAATGGGAGTCAGATTTTCGTGATGGAGTACGTACTCGAAGAAGTACGGCGCCGTCGAGATGCGGGCGATGAACGCAATCCAGAAGAACAGGCTACTGATAAAGATGATCACCCAAGGCATATTGCCTTGTAATGCGCGCAAGGCCTCCCGCACCGAGTTTTGCCGGCATTGAGTTTCCGTGATCTCGTGCAGATTCCGAAATGCCAATAAATACAGCACCACCGTGCCGATTGCATAGATCGGCATCACCAGCATGAAGCCGCGGCGGCTATCGCCATGACCGAGCTGCGCCACAAGTCCGAGTACCGTTAGATTGACGAACAGAACGCCAAGCTTAGAACCGAACATGCGGAAGCTCGTCAGCACCACGCGTTCATGCGAGCTTGGCGTCAACGACGCCAGAATGGCCGTTACCGGCGTGTTGATCCCGGTGTACAAAATGCTGCAAATAACATATGTGCAGGCGGCGTAAATAATCTTGGCCCTTGGGCCGAGGTTCGGCGTAACAAACATGGCTACACCGGCGACCGCGAATGGGACGCACAACCAGAGAAACCATGGGCGGCTCTTACCAAACCGGCTGTGCGTTTTTTCGAATACGATCCCCCACAAGGGTGCATCGAGCGCATCTGTGCAGCGGGCAATCAGCAGAATGGCTCCCGCAGCTGCGGCAGTTAGCCCGTAGACGTCCGTGTAGAACTTGAGCAGATAAAACGAAATGACACAGAAGATAAGCTGCCCCGCAACCTCGCTGGACATATAACTCAGGCGGGTCGTGAGAACCTGGCTTTTCATGCGACAACGCTCTTGGTCAGCTTACTCGTTCTCTCGCGTCGAACGTGATTGGATGTGGCGGCGATCGAGCGCGCGAGATCGCCGCGATTGGAACAGGCAGGCTGCCGAGGATTCAGGCCGCGTTCTCCTTTTTTGTCTCCGGGAAGGGACCATAGCGTTCCGGCGTATCTTCGGCATGGTTATAGATGTTCTTTCCATCTTTGAGGAACGGAGTTGCCATTGCCCAAGGCTTGCCGTCCGGACGATCGATCGGCTTCGCACTGTACTGCGGCAGATAGATGCGGCGCATGCGCTCTGTTTTGTTCGGTCCGCTGCGATGAAACACGAAGCTGTCAAAGGCCACAATGCTTCCCGCAGGCACACTCACCGCATCGCCAGGATCGTTCCCCGAGTAGCCGATAAGGTCGTTCGTGCCGTCCTCTTTTATGTGATTGATAATCGTGCTCTTTGTTCCTCCGCGGGAATGCGGCAGTAGATAGACCGTGCCGTTCTCCTCGCTGACGTCATCGAGCGTGCACCAGCAAGTAACGTAGGGTTTGTGTTGTGTCGTCGGGTTGTACCACTTCACATAACCGCTGTCCTGGTGCCACGCGAATTTCATTCCCTGTTCCGCGCCTTTCACCACCCACTGCTCGTGAAAGAGGTACGCCTCATCACCCACTGTTGCACGCGCAACTTCGGCCATCAGATCGCTGAATATGAACTGCCAGAGGCGATTGCTCAGGCGATAGCGATTATTGATGAAGTAGCGCTTGCCCCGGTGGCTGATGTTTTCGGTCTGCACGCCCTTCGCATCCATGATGGAGTCGTAATAGCCAAGGTAGTAGGAGCACTCCTCGCGCAGCATCTCCAGCATCGCCGGCGGGATAACTCCGGGAAGAATCATGTAGCCTTCGTTGCGGTATAACTCGCGCTGCTGATCCGTGATTTTCATGCTCGCACTTTAGTGAAGCGCCACCACGGCTGGCTTCTCATTTCTCTCGGAATTGTTATCATTTTTTGTCGGTATGCTTCAGCGACTCAAACTCCCGGCGAACGTTGACGGCAGAGCGTGGCGTTACACCAATCCTGCCGGCGCCAACCGACGACATCATCATGCAGAGCTCGAGTTGAATCTCGTTACGCGCGGCAGCGGGACATATCTGCTGGGTAATCGCCAGTACCGGATACGCCGCGGTGATCTGCTCTGGCTGTTTCCCGCCGAGGAACATGTCCTGTTCGAGCAGACACCTGACTTCCAGATGTGGGTCGTCGTCTTTCGGCGGCGGCTCATCAAACGCGCCGCGGTCGACAAGTCGTCTCTTCCTCTACTGCAGCGCAGTTTCTCTGACGAAACCTGCCGGCGCTTGCGACAACCTGAACTCGCTCGCTTCGAAGAACTGTTCTCCGGCCTCACTGAAAGCACAGATGAGCCGGGCCTGCTCAATGCCAGCTTGGCCTACACTCTCCTGCACGCCTGGAAGTCGTTTGCGCAAGCCGGCGAGGTTCCCGCGCGCGACATCCATCCGGCAGTCGAAACCACTGCGCGGCTGCTGCTCTCGGATGAGAACAGCTACACCCTTTCGCAGCTTGCTCGCCGCGCCGGCCTGAGTCCTTCACGGCTCAGTCGTCTCTTCAAACAACAGACGGGCCTCTCGACCGTCGAGTTCCGAAACCGCCAGCGCATGCAGCGGTTCCTCGAACGCTACGAGGCCAACGACGCTTCCGTGCGGCAAAGCACGTTGCTGGAGTCCGCGCTCGCGGCAGGTTTCGGCAGCTACCCGCAATTCCACCGCGTTTTTCGCCACGTCACGGGCTGCTCGCCCGCCGAGTATCGCCGACGCAATTCCTAACTGGCGACAACTCGGTGCCACAGCCTGTCGATCTCCAGGCGCAGCACCTTTGCGTCATCCCAACTATTAGGAAAGGACGACAGCGCGTATCCACCTTCAACTGGCCCGAGCTCCGGACACACGAATATCTCGCGATCTGTTTCACGGTTTCCATCCAGCCAGCAGCGCAGTACCGACTCTGCAAATGGGAGCCACTCCTTCACCTCTTGCGTTAACTCGCCGCGCGCATCGGTTATCGGAAGCTGCATATGATGGCCGTTGAACGGCCTGAAGTGAAACTGCTGCGCATTCTGCACAAGATCGCGCCGAACCAATAGCCGCTGCTCGAAATTGTTCGGAGCCAGATGTTTCACGACAGCAAAATGCGAAAAGTCCCAGGAGATGGGCAGGAGCTCGCCGGTCGCCTCAAAATACCCGTCGGCTAGCGCGTACGTCTTCTCCGGAGTCTCCGTGCAAGTCCCACGGTGTGACTCAATCGCCGGCCGCAGCCCGCGCGCCTTCGCCTCTTTCATTAGTGTCGTGGTGAGCCGCAGCGCCTCGGGCGTGAGCGTTTCATCGGTGCCGAGTTGCACGTTTATATGAAGCGCTCCCGCGTCTCGAAGATCATCCAGGAGAGCCGGAAAAGCGACCGTATCTCCGGACACGATACCTCCGACAAAGGTGAGTCCTCGTCGCCGAAGACCGTCAGTCAGCTCCGGGCTTGGCGCCCAGCATACGCAGTCAAAGCCCGCGTCCTGAATCGCGCCGAGCTTCTCTTCCAGCGTCCACTCGCGCTCACGTGAGGGGTGCTGCATCAGCGTCCACAGGTTGGCAACGTGCCGCAGAATCGGCGTCATTGGGAAGGCATCTCTCCTTCGGCATGTCCTGGATTACTTCCATTTTGGGCCCAATCCGAAAATTGTCTTGCCATGATTTCCATTCGTTTGAAACAATGCGGGTCGTACAGGAGACACCAAGATGCCAGGCGGCATGGCCGAAATCCATTATGGCCCTCAGTCGGCCCCTCCGGGGTGCCCTCCGCTGACCATTGTGGCGGACGACCTCACGGGCGCGTGCGACGCTGCAGTGGCCTTCACCTCGGTGTGCGACCCTGTGCGAGTTCGGATATTTGGCCAAGTTGCAGAAAACTCTGCGGTTCACGGGGTCACGACGGAGAGCCGCGACGTGCCGGCGCAACAAGCACAGCTACGCCTGAGGCACATCGTAGAGCGACTCCCGCCAGGAGCTGAGCTCTTCAAAAAAGTTGACTCTGTGTTTCGTGGCAACACCGTTATCGAAATTGCCGCTACCCTGCGACACGCCGATTTTGAACTGGCCATCATAGCGCCGGCATACCCCGCTCTAGGCCGCATCGTGTATGGTGGCGTCCTCAATATTTCCGGCTCCACTGGCCGTACGGTTCCAATCGCCGATCTGCTCGCAAAAGCAGGCTGTTCGCTGCGCCAGTTGGCTGTGGACGAATCCTCCGAACCGCTCGCTGCCTCGCTGGCAGATTGCATATTCTCCGGAACTCCTGCCGCGCTCTGCGACGCCTCGACACAAACTCACCTGAAGGAGATCGTGCGCGCTGCCCGGTCTCTCCGCAAACGCATCCTTTGGATCGGCTCCGGTGGACTGGCACATGCTCTCTCCGCAGAATTTCCCGCTGTCACGGTCCAGCCAGCGAGGCGCCTGCGCGAGGGCGCAACGATCTTCTTCGTCGGCAGCCCGCACCCCGTCAGCCGTGCGCAAGTCGACCGCCTTCGACAGGTCGCGGGGATCGCCGAGCATCCCCCGCTCGCAACACACTCGACCGGCGACGATCTGCTCGTTGCAATCGAGTTGGGTCAGACCACGCCAGAAGAGATTCGCCGCGCGCTCGCAACGTATCGTCCTGAGCAGATCGGCTGCCTCTTCATGACAGGCGGCGACACCGCGCACTTCGTCTGCCGCGCACTCGAGATCCAATCACTTCGTCTCCTGTACGAGTTCGCGCCCGGCGTTCCCGTCGCCATCGCAGAAGGTGGCCCGTTCGATGGTGTTCACGTTGTGCTCAAGAGCGGCGGCTTTGGCGAAAACGACCTTCTCTGTCGTCTACTGGAAGCACATCGTGCCTCACCCGAGGTAATCGCTTGAACGCTCGCACGTCATCCGCCGAAGACCTCCGCCCGACCATCGCCATCACACTCGGCGATCCGGCCGGTGTGGGCGCCGAGGTCACGCTCAAAGCGCTCGCGGACCCTGCCATCCAAAGCTCCGCCCGCTTCATCGTTCTGGGCGATCGCGCCGCCCTCCGCGCTGCCGAACAATGCACCGGCATCCTCCTCGACACATTTCCCGTCGAGTTCCGCGACTGCCACACGCTCCCGTCGGACACCCAAATCGCCATGGGCACGTTGCGCGCCGAGTACGGCGCCGCCGCCGTCCGCTACGTGCACGACGCCACGCTGATGTGCCTGCGCGGCGAAGCCGACGCGATGGTCACGGCGCCGCTGAACAAGGAGGCCGTCACCCTCACAGGCATGCATTTTTCCGGGCACACCGAGTACATCGCTGAGCTCTGCAACGCGCCCGACTCGCGCATGCTTCTCGCCGGCCAGCGGCTCAGCGTCGTGCACGTCTCCACGCACATCAGCCTGCGCGAAGCCTGCAATCTCGACACCGCCCGCATCATCCGCACCATCGAGCTTGGCGACGAAGCCATGAAGCTTCTCGGCAAGCCGCACCCCCGCATCGCCGTTTGCGGGCTCAATCCGCACGCCGGCGAGCATGGCCTCTTCGGCACGGAAGACGAGCGCTTCATTCTTCCCGCCGTCCAAGCCTGCCGCGCACGCGGGATCGACTGCGAAGGCCCTGTCGCGCCCGACACCATCTTCTTTCGCGCCGCCAACGGCTCGCATGATCTCGTCGTCGCCATGTATCACGACCAGGGGCACATCCCCATGAAGCTCCTCGACTTTGAAGCCACTGTGAACATGTCGCTCGGCATCCCCATTCTGCGCACCTCTGTCGACCACGGCACCGCATTCGACATCGCCGGCAAGAACATCGCCGGCGCGGCCAACATGCAGGCCGCCATTCGCATGGCCGTCACCATGGCGCGCCATCGTCTTCAACATGCCGTAACGGCTTAGCCCAGGTTCCACATGCGTCCGCTCGATTTCATCGTCATCGCCGCTTACCTCGCAGGCCTCGTCGCCATCGGCCTGCGGTTCGCACGCCGGCAGCGCTCGACGGAGCAGTACTTCCTCGCGGGCCGCTCGGTTCCGGGCTGGGCGATGGGCCTCTCGCTGCTCGCGACAATCATCACCAGCGTCACCTTTATCGCCTACCCCGGCTCTGCGTACGCGGGCGACTGGTCACTGCTCGTGCCCGGCATTCTCTTCATCGGTGTCCTCGGACTCATCGGTTCCGTCATCGTTCCCTTCTTTCGCCACGTCGTCTGCATGAGCGCCTACGAGTACTTCGGCCGACGGTTCGGGCGCGGGATCCGTCTCTACTCGTCCTTCGCGTTTGCCGTCGGCCACTTCTCGAAGATGGGCTTCGTCTTTTACCTGCTCGCGCTCACGCTCGCGAGCATGACTGGTTGGCCGATCACTGGAATCATCGCGCTCACCGCAGTTGTGACCATCTTCTACACGCTGATCGGCGGAGTAGAGGCCGTCGTCTGGAGCGATGTGGTCCAGGGCTTCGTCCTCTGGGCCGGCATTCTCGTCTCGCTCGCCTATCTGCTTTTCCTGCCAACACAAGGCCCGCACGCCGTCCTCGCCGACGCCTGGACACACCACAAGATGAGCCTCGGCAGTACTGCCTTCCGCTTCGACCAGCCGACGATCATCGTGCTCGTCATCTACGGCTTCTTCTTCTACCTGCAGAAGTACACCGGGGATCAAACTGTAGTCCAGCGGTACCTCATCGCGAAGTCCGATCGTGACGCCATCCGCGGCATCGCACTTGGCGCCGGGCTCTGTCTTCCGGTGTGGGCCGCATTCATGCTCATCGGCAGCCTGTTGTGGAGCTTCTACCGTCTCACCGGCGAGACCATCCCCAAGTCCATCACCCGGACCGACGGCATCTTCCCGCACTTCCTCGTCACGCACATTCCCTCGGGCCTCGCAGGCCTGTTCGTCGCCGCGCTGCTCGGCTCGGCAATGTCCATGCTCGCCTCGGACATGAACTGCCTCTCCGTCATCGCCGTCGAAGACTTCTACCGTTTCGCACGCCCTCGCAGCACGGACCGCGAGCTGCTCCGCGCCGGCCGCATCGTTGTCGCGCTCAGCGGACTGGCGGCTGCAACCGTCGCCCTTCGTCTCGCACACACGCAGGGCAGCGCGCTCTCGCTGTACTACACAATCACCGCCGTGGTCGCCGGCGGCCTCGCCGGTCTGTTCCTGCTCGCCTTCCTCATGCCGCGTGCCACGCGCGAAGGCGCCATCGCCGGGCTGATCGTCAGCCTTATCTTCACCGCCTGGGCGACGTTCACGGAAGGCGGCAAGATCCTCAACCTCGGCCATTGGAATTTTCCATGGCACGACTACATGATTGGCGCGATCGGCCACGTGATTCTGCTCGCCGTCGGCGTTGCTGCAAGTCTTCTGCTTCCCGGTTCTCCCATTGCGCCCGACCTCACCTGGCAAGGGTGGCGGCGTCAATCACAAATGCCAGTTGCCGCCGGAGTTTAGGAGAACAATGATTCAGTCATTCAACCACCGAGGAGCCCCGATGAACCGCCTTCATCAAGCCATCAAAGACGCAGCCGGCCAGCCCCTGCTCGGCGCCGCGCTCTACTCCTACGATCCCATCTTTCTCGAGATCGCCGCGCACATGGGCTTTCAGGTCATTTGGATCGAGATGGAGCATGCGCCCATCAGCTTCTCCGAGGCCGCCGATCTCTGCCGCATGGCGGCCGGCACCGGCATGCTCACGATGATCCGCATCCCCGACGCGCGCCGCGAAAGCGTCCTGAAGGCGGCCGAATGCGGCCCCGACATCATCGACATCCCCATGGTCGACACACCCGAGGAGGTCGACGAGCTCGTCCGCTACGCAAAGTTCGCTCCCATCGGCGCCGCGGCTTCTTCAGCGTCTCTCGCGCACTCCGCTACGGCATCGTCGACTGCGTCACCGCCGAACAGCAGAAGCTCAACACTGAGCTCACGCTCCTCGCGCAGATTGAAACCAAGGAAGCTCTCGACCGCATCGAAGAGATCGCCTCCGTTCCCGACGTCGATATTTTCATCGGCCCGGCCGACCTCGCCTCCAGCCTCGGCATGCCCGGCCAGACCGCGCACCCTGAATTGCTGGAAGCCGCTGAACATATCGTCCGCGTCGCGCGTAAACACAACAAGAAGGTCATCACCGCCTGCGGAGCCGCGGAGTTCCATCACTGGCTCCGTCTCGGCGTGGACCTGCTCTTCTGCACCAACAACGTCGTCTGCCTCAAAGCCGGCGCGCAGATTGCACTCGACGCCGCACAGAAAGCGATCGCTACGGTCCAGAACGAGTCCAAACCGCGTCCCGCGCTTGCTAAGTAGCCTATGAGCACGCGCTCGATCACCTTCCTTCAACCCAACCGGCTTACCTTCGGCAACGGCTGCCTTGCAGAGGCACTTTCCTATCTCGCAGCACTCGCCTCGCGACGCATCCAGATCCTGCATTCACCCTCACTCACAGCAGTGATCGATCGCATGAAGGAAGCGTTGTTCATTGCAGGATGCAGTGTCACCACTAATCCAGTACCCGCAGGCGAACCCACCATCACGGCATTCAACTCCGCGCTCGCACACGCACGCGCCGCCAACCCGGCCTGCATCGTCGGCATTGGCGGCGGCAGCGCGCTCGATCTCGCCAAGCTCCTCGCGGCCTTCGTGCGCAACGATCAACGCATTGAAGACACTTTCGGCATCGGCCTGCTCGCCTCGCGCAACTGCCATCTGGTCTGCATCCCGTCCACCTCCGGCACTGGCAGCGAGGTCTCACCCAACGCCATCCTGCTCGATGAAACCGCTCAGTTAAAGAAAGGCGTCATCAGCCCGCACCTCGTTCCGGACGCCGCCTTCATCGATCCCACACTGACGCACTCGGTGCCGGCCGCCGTCACCGCCTACACCGGTCTCGACGCACTCACGCATTGCATCGAGGCCTACACTAACCGCTTCGCGCACCCGCTCGTCGATCTCTACGCCGTCGAAGGCATTGCGCTGTCCGCGCGCTTCCTTTGCCGAGCCGTGCGTAATCCGAATGACGCCGAAGCTCGCGAAGGCATGGCCCGCGCCAGCCTCTATGGCGGCCTCTGTCTCGGGCCTGTGAACACCGCAGCCGTGCACGCACTCGCCTATCCGCTCGGCGGCGAGTTCCACCTCCCGCACGGTCTCTCCAACGCCATTCTTCTGCCCTGCCGTCTTCCGCTTCAACGCCGAAGCCAGCCCCGAGCGCCACGCTGACGTCGCCTCGCGCGCTCGGCGTGACCCCAAGCCACCGCCACTCGACACCGCACTCGCCGGCGCCGCACAACTCGAGCACCTGACGCGCGACTGCGGCGTCGATACAGACCTAAGCCATCACGGCGTCGACCGCAGCACCATCCCGCACCTCGCCTCAGCGGCAATGACAGTCCAGCGCCTCCTGCGCAACAACCCGCGCGAGCGTCACGCAGGCTGATGCCGAGTTCATCTACGCGCAGTGCTTTCGCGGCTGATCGACTCTCACTCGCTCACAACGTAGTGTCCCGCATGGTCAAGCACCACGACGCGCCGCGCTCCGTCCTCCGCGCTCTCGCCCTGCTCACTCTTTCCATTCACGCGCACTGCCGTCACCCTCGCGCCTGAAACCGGGACCGACAGCCGCGCCACCACACCGTCCGGTACATCCACCACAATCTCCGTCGCGCTTCCCTTCTTGTGCGCATCCACCTTGATCAACCCATGCGGCGTCGGCATTGCTCCGCGCGCCCACTGCAAATCCACCAAATCGGGCCGCACATTCACTGTCGCAAATCCCGCACCCGTCGGCTGGATCCCCAGCACCTCTTCCATCAGCCACGCCGTAGGTCCCGACGACCACCCATGCGCCAGCGACACAAAATATCCCGAACGATTGTCCGCCTGCAACGACGAGTGAAAATCCTCGTGATACCAGTCGACGTCGTACGCCTCCCAGAAGCTCGTCGCGCCCTCGCCGATCATGCCTCCCCAGAACTGCCGTATCCACGCGAGCGCGGCCTCGCGATGATTCATCTCCGCCATCGCACGCAGCACATAATCGCCATAGTAGGGCGAGATGATCGGCCCGTGCCCTAGCCCCGGCCCGGCTTCTTGCCCACCTTCGACAGCACATCGCGCCAGATCGCGTCATAGCGATCCGGCCCCGCCGCGCCGCTGATCACCGCCGCCGCATTCGTCTCCCAGCGCGGCCCAAATGTCCCCGACGCATCCGTCAGATACTTATCCGCCGCAGCCTTGACCGTCTCTGCGCGCTCGCGATACTTCGCCGCATTCGCCTCATCGCCAATCTCGTGCAGCAGGAACGCCGCCTCGCGATAAGCGCGCACAAACTCCAGCGTCGTCGCGCGTCGCGTCTCCGGCGTATCGCCGTTCAAATCCGGCGACCAATCCACATACAGCCACACCTTACTGTTATTGGCGTAAATGTTCCTGTTGTCGAACTCACCATCCACCACATGCAACAACTCCAGCATTCGCTGATGCTCACGTTCCAGAAATGCCTTGTCTCCCGTGTGCCGGTAGAAATCCGCCACACCGGTGAACCAGAACGACGAGTACCCCGGAATCCCATTCACATGCTGATCCACCGGCAGCTTCGGGTCCGCGCCCAGCAACCGGTCCAGCGTGTCCTCCAGCAGCATCTTGTCCGCAAACACATCTTCGATCACCGGCCCGCTCACATCCGTGTCGCCCATCCACCGTCCGCGATCACGCTTGCTCGCATCCCACACGCCATCCTGCATGCACAAATGCGCCGTGTACGCCCCGGTCTCCCAAATCCGGTTCAACAAAGGATCCGAGCTCTCAAACGACCCGAGATACTTCACCGGATAGTAGATATGGTCCGCATGAATCGACTTCACACGCAGATCCTTCGCCCCGCTCACAAACCGCACCTTCGCAAAACGGAACGCCGTCTTCGGCGAGTGCCCCGTCCCATGCGGCGGAATCGTCATCTGATTCACCCCGAGATACGGCGCCTTCAGCGCCTCCGACTCGGACTCGCCGACCTGCACCGTCACCGCCATCGGCTCATCCGAATCCGAATCGATCTCCAGCCTGCCCGTCAGCTCGCGCCCAAAGTCCAGGATCACACTCGGCGCTTCCGCATCCGTCAGCTTTGCTGCCGGCAGATGCACGATCACATCACCGTTTCCGTTCTCCAGATTCTTCAATCCATCAAACCCGCCGCGAGCCGCGTACGACGCCAACACGCTCATCACGCGCAGGGGCATATGCGCGAGGAACGGCGAGATCCCGTCATACCCCGGCCAGTTGTACAGCCCCGCATCCGCATTCCACTGATACATCTCGATGCTGCTCTCAATCCCACCGAACGCCTCCGCCGGCTTCCACCCCGCATCATGAAATCCGGGCTGCTCCCATCCCTTCTCTGCGGTCGTCGAGCTCCGCCAGTCCGGCCCGCTGTGCATCAGGTCCGGCGCTTCAACGCCCTCCGCCCGCGGCACAATCTTCGCGACCAGCACACGCCCCGACGTCTGTTGCTGCACCAACCTGCTATTCGCAAATCCAGTGACTCCACGCCCGCGCACCGCCTCAATCGCAATCACGTTGTCGCCCGCATGCAGAGCCCGCGCCACCGGCGTCGCAAACACATGCATCCCTAACGGCGAGCTCGTATCGCTCGCCACCTTCTCCACCGGCCGCCCATTTATCCACACCGAAACCGACCGCGGCCCCGCGACATACAACGTCGCCTCACTCGGCACGCTGTCCACGTGAAAGTGCGCGCGAAAATAATGCGGCTCCGTCCCTGCCGAAATCGCAGGAAAGACGTACACGAGCTTGCCCGTCTTCTTCTCAGTCGCCGTCCACACATACTGCTCCGGAAGCGGCTGATGAATGCTGCTCTCCAGCACCGGCGCCGTCACACCACGCGACGCATCCAGCGGCTCTACCGTGCTCGGAGTCAAATTCTGCGTCAGCGGCAAATCCTGCGCCCCCGCAGCCATGCATCCCGTCAACACAATGCCCATCACACCAACTCGTCTCATTCGCATCACCGCTCCGGAACCTCCTTCAATGCCAAATGCACATGCTTAATCGATCGCCGCTGCCACGTATACGTCATCTCCAGATCACCATTCGCATCTTGAATCACCGCCGGATACGAGTATTCGCCCGGGCCCTGCTCCAGTGTCGCGAACACACGAAAGTGTTCACCATCACGACTCACCGCAAGGTTCAGCGGCGACCTCCCGCGCGGCGTGTCGTTGAAGATCATCACCACCCGCCCATCCTTCAGCGCCACCGCATCCAGCCCCGAATTGTTATTCGGCACATCCAGAAAGTGCGTCTTCGTCCACGTCACTCCATCATCAAACGAGTCCGCCACGACGACCTTCGCCGCCAGCGTTCGCGACCGCGCATACAGCCGCAGATGCTTGCCACTCAACCGCACCACCGACGGCTGAATGATCCCCTCAAATTCTCTCGGCCCATGATCCTTTGCACGGATCTCCGGGCTGTCCATCGGCGGATCTGGCGCCGGCGCCTCCGCCTTGTCCTGGTCCTCGGTCACGACAATCGGGCCAATCTTCTTCCACGTTTCGCCATTGTCCGTGCTGCGCTCAATCCACGCTGCCCAAGTCTTGTACGCTTCCACAGACGACCCGCTCACAATCGTGCCATCCTCCAGCACCAGCGGCTTCGCACGAATTGGCCCCAGCAATCCCGCCGGCAGCCGCTCCGGTTTCGACCACGTCCTGCCCTCATCCGTGCTCCACATCCGCGCGCCCGACCAGCTCCCCGTGTCCGGCCCCGCCTTGTAGTACAGCCACAGCCGTCCATCCTTCGAATGAAAAAGTACCGGATTCCAGGTCGGAATATTCTTCTCGCGCGCTACCTCCACCGGCGTCGACCACGCGCCATTCGCATATCGCGCCGCCCATATCGCCACATCCGGCGCACGCTCGTGGGTCCCACCAAACCACGCCGCCATCAACTCACCACCCTGCAGCTCCACAATCGTCGACGCATGACACTCCGGAAACGGCGCCGACCCGGGCTCAAATATGAACTCACTCTGCAGATGCACACCCGGGTCGGTGTTATGCGAAACCTGCGCACTCAACCCGCACGCCACCATCAACACACCACATAACAGCGCGGCTCTCACCTCGCCACCTCATCCGCGCTGAAGTCCGACAGCGTCACAATCTCGCCCGGAGCAACCACTATCTCACTCGGCGCTGTCGTCTCCATATTCCCGTCGTAGAAACTCGTCCGCTCCATCGTGCGTCCACTGCACCCCGCTCCAATCCACACGCAAGCTCTGGGCCTCCGTCGACCGGTTCAGCACAATCAAGCTATTCCGCTTGCCATCGGTAAACGCCGCAGTCAACAGATCACTATTCACTGTATGCACCTCCACGCGCCGCATGCCCTTCAGCACATGCCGGCTGAACCCACCCAGCACACGCAACTGAAAGCTCGACGCCACCGGCACCCAGCCCTGCGCGCGATCCGGAACCATCAGCGACCTCGACGCCCCAAAGCTAGGCTGCTCTACATCCAGCAGCAGCCAGCAGTACAGCAGCATCTCCGCATCGGCCTCCGTCAGATCCTTCTGATACAACTGCCCGACCTGCAGCGCAATCCTGTACGACGGCTCCTGGTACGCCGCATCATTCAGGCAAATCTCGGTCGCTAGAAACGGCTTGCCAGCACTCGCGTCATGCATCGCGCGCAGCCGTGCGTCATACATGTCTGGATTCGCGAGAAACTCCTGGTAGTCGTACTGGTGCGCTGCGGTGAAATCCGTCGCACGCCACTCCTCCGGAAATTTCTTCGCATCGTCCATGCGCCGAACCGCAATCCATGAATACGGCGCATCCGCCATCTGGATCTTCGTCGAAGTAAACCCTGCCGCATCCAGTGCCTTGCGCACCGCCATCGTCATCGCCGCAAAGATCTCTGGCGGCTGCTCAACCTCATTCTGAATCCCCACAATCTCCGGCGCCGCGCCACTCCGCTCCTTCGCGCGCTTGCAAAACTCCACCACAATCCGCGCATACACATCCGGCTTCGCCGCCCGTTTCACCGGCTTGCCCCAGGCATCAATTACCGGCTTGCCTTCCGGCGTGTACGCCTCGATCGCCCATTCCGGCAGCGCCCACATCTCATACAGCACCATGCCGCCCAACTCGCGCGTGCGCCTGCTGTAGTCGAAATCCGAAACCTCGCTATTCGGAAAGTTGTCGCCGTAGTAGTGCGGCGTCGCGTCCTTCAAATCCTCCACGTTCGACAGATCCTGTTTCAACTGCGTGCCCATCGGGTACTCGCGATCGACCAGCAGGTTGTACCGCTTCAGCATCTGCCAATACATCCGCTTACCCTTTTCGCTCAGCTCCGCATACGCCGGCACACTGGGGCTGCCACCAAACCCGATCATCTCCTGATGCACCTTCGCTACATCCACCGTCACCATCGCATCCCGCGGTGTCTCCTCCAGCAGCGCACCCGCCAACGTCATATGCTCAGTCCGCGGGCCTGAAAACATCAGCTGCTGGCGCGTCAGATCGAACAGCAGCGGAGCCGTCAACACGCGCTCTCCGTTCAGCAGCACCTGCACGGACAAGTGCGCATCCACCACCACCCTCAGCGTGCGCGCGTGCCCGACATACTGCTGCTCGTCCTCCCGTACCGTCTTGTCCGGATAGTTCCCTCCTCCATCCAGCGCGGTCGAATCATAAAATCGCTCCGTCAGCCGCACCTTCGAGCTCGTCAGCTCCACGGTCAACCCCGCATGCGGCCCCGTAAAGATCCATGACAACTTCGTCCGATCCGGCACATCGCCGTCCAACTGCAGCGTTCTTCGAAACAGCGCGGGCAGCTCGCCCTTGAAATACACGCGCGCAATCACATCGGGTCTTGACCACCCCGGCCCTACAGGGCCATCACTCGCAAACGCAAATCGCTCAGCCACGCCTTGCGTCGTCGGCTTCGCCGCCGGAAGTACCACCGCCTGCTGCGCCCATGCCGCTGCACCGCACAGCATCAACACACCCGCCACCCACCACGCACGCAACATCAATCTCGCCTCTGACCTCGACAGTATCCGCGAAAACCGTTGTCAACCATCATTTCATGATCCGATTTTTCCATTTCACCTCCAAAAGGCATAAAAATGAAAATCAGAGACGCTCATGGCCAAAGCTCGCCGCAACACTCTTCTCGCCCTCTCGCTTGTCATCTTCGTGATCTCCGCGCACGCCCAGCGCATCCCCGGCTACAACTACGACGAATCCAGGATTCCTCCGTACACTATGCTCGATCCGCTGCGCCTCGCCGACGGACACATTGTCACCACGGCGCAACAGTGGTCCACGGAACGCCGCCCCGAAATCCTCCGCCTCTTCGAAGACAACGTCTTCGGCGTCACACCCGTCGCGGCAAAAAACGCCATCACGCACGCACGCATCATCGAGCACAACGAGCACGCACTTAACGGCCTTGCTGTCCGCGAGCAGATCGACCTCACCTTCGATCCCGCACCCGGCATCAAGCCCTCACCGCAGGTCCTCCGCACCATGCGCCTGCTCCTCTACATTCCCGCCGCTGCAGCGGCCGCGCACCATCCCGTACCTGTCGTGCTCGGCCTCAACTTCGGCGGCAATCAAACCGTCATCGATGACCCCGCAATACTGCCGACTGCCCTCTGGATCCGGCCCAAAGGCTCAACCGAATTCCAGCGCCTCGCTCCATCACCCGAATCGCGCGGCAGCGCCACGCAACAATGGCAGGTCCGCATGCTGCTCTCCCGCGGGTACGGCCTCGCCACTGCCTACTACGGCGATCTCGAACCCGACTTCAAAAACGCCAGCCAATACAGCGCGCGCAATCTCTTCGGCCCCATCGAGAACGCTCCGAACTCCTGGGGGGCCATCAGTCTGTGGTCGTGGGGGCTCAGCCGCGCGCTCGACTACCTCCAACTCGACGCATACGTCGATCCCAACCACGTCGCGGTCATCGGCCACAGCCGTCTCGGCAAAGCCGCCGACTGGGCCGCCGCGCAGGACACCCGCTTCGCCGCTGTGCTCTCGAACGAAAGCGGCCACGGCGGCCAATCCATTCAACGCCGCGCGTTAGGCGAAACCGTCGCGCACCTCGAGCACTCCTTCCCCTACTGGTTCTGCCCCAACTACGCGAAGTGGGTCGGCCACGACTCCGACATCCCCGCCGACGGCAACCTCCTGCTCTCGCTCATCGCGCCGCGCCCGCTCTACGTCGGCTCTGCGGTCGGCGACGAGTGGTCCGATCCCAAAGGCGAGTTCCTCTCCGCCGTCAGCGCGTCACGGGTCTACAAACTCCTCGGCAAGCCTGCGCTCGCACCCGACACCCCACAACCCGCACTCGACCACCCCATCGGTCTCGACAGATTCGTCGCGTATCACGAGCGCGCCGGCAAGCACGATGTTACCGCCTTCGACTGGCAGCACTACCTCGACTTCCTCGACAACCGCTGGGGCAAGCCGGATCTCACTCCGCCGACAACCATGATCGGTACCGCCGAGCCGCCACTCCCACCGCACCCCGCGACCAAGGCACAGATCAACGACTGGCGCAGCGAAATCCGCCGCACACTCTTCATCCCCGATCCGCTCCCGAACCTCGAAACGCAAACCATCTCATCCACTGAAATCACTCCCGGCGTCACCATCGACAAGGTGATCTACACCACCGCCTACGGCCTGCGCATTCCCGCCGTCATCTACCGCCCCACGCACGCATCGGCGAAGCGCCTGCCCGGCATCGTTGTTGTCAACGGCCATGGCGCCGACAAATCATCCTGGTACTCCTACTACAGCGGCGTGCTCTACGCACGCGCCGGCGCCGTCGTCGTCACCTACGATCCCATCGGCGAAGGTGAGCGCAACGACGACCACAAGGACTTCACCGGCGAGCACGACCAGCTCGTCGTCAACCCGGAATCCATGCCACAACGCATGGGCGGCCTCATGATCACTGACGTCATGCAGGCCGTCAGCTATCTCGCCTCACGCCATGATGTCGACCCACACCGCATCGCCATCCTCGGCTTCTCCATGGGCTCCTTCATCTCCTCGCTCACCGGCGCCGTCGACCCCCGCATCCACTCCGTCCTCCTCGTCGGCGGCGGCGACCTCGACGGCCCCAATGGCTACTGGGACCTCAGCCACGTCATGATGTGCCAGGGCGGCCCCTACCGCTCGCTCGCCTTCCTCGGCGACCGCCCCGCCGTCCTCTTCACCCTGCAAGCCCGCCGTGGCGACACCTTCATCATCAACGGCACCGCCGACACCGTCGTCGACATCCCGCACCACGGCCCCGACTTCTTCGCCGGCCTCCGCCAGCGCGTCATCACCCTCAACGGCTCTGAAAAAGGCGTCTTCACCACGTACTTCGACCCAGGCGCGAGCCATCGCCCTTCCTGGGTGACACCCCGCGCCGCCGCCTGGCTCAACTCCGAACTCCACTTCCCCGCCTGGCGTGACAAAGATCCCAACACCCTCCCCACCATCCGGATCGGCGACTGGGCCGCCAAGGTCGGTGCCGGCTTCTCCAAAAACTACGACCGCCCCGACCGCGACGCCGGCATCATCGCCCTCGCCGCCGACGTCCCCCACCTCACTGTCGACCAGCTCGACGTCCTCCCCCGTCCCGACTGGGATCAACACAAGTCCGACTTCATCTACGCCTCCTGGCTGCAGCGCGCCGCCGCCGCAGCCTCGGAACAATCCTCCACTTCCAAATCTGCACCTTAACTTTCATTTTCGGTTGCCGACCACCACATTGATCCGCTATAGTGCTGCCATCGCCGGAGATACCCCCTCCGCGCCGCCGACCCGATGCCCGCCGCCCGCAACCTAAAGCTCGCCCTCCTCCCGCTGCTCGCCTGCGCGGTCATCGCTCCCGCCCAAACCCTCCTTCACCCGGCCGACTACCACCACTACGTCCAGACCTTCGAAGCCGACGAACAGCTCGCCACCGGCCACATCTACAACGGCGAACCCTCCACCCCCGGCCAGCCGCCCGAAGCCGCCTGGCCCTGGATGACACGCGAGATTCCCTGGTTCGACTCCTCCGACAAATCTTTCGAGGAGATGTACTACTTCCGCTGGTACTCCTTCAAAAAGCACATCCTCCATACACCCAGCGGCTACCTCATCACCGAGTGGCTCGACCGCCCCGAGATGACGGACCGCGGTACACTCTCCGATGCCGCGCCCTTTCACCTCGGCGAAGCCCGCTGGCTGCACAACCGCTCCATCGCCGACGACTACGCCCGCTACTGGTACCGTCCCACGTCGAAGCCGCGCAACTACTCGCAGCCCCTGACCACCGCCGTCCGAGACGTCACCCTCGCCACCGGCGACACCACCCTCACCACCTCGCTGCTTCCCGAATTCCTCCGCGTTTACCACGACTGGGAATCCACCCAGCAGGACCCCAACGGCCTCTTCTGGTCCATCGACACCCGCGATGCCATGGAGAAATCCATCTCCGGCGACGGCTACCGTCCCACCCTCAACAGCTATATGGTCGCCGACGCGCGCGCCATCGCCGCCACCGCGCTCCTCACCGGCGATCACAAAACCGCCGACGAGTTCACCACCAAAGCCGACCGCCTCAACAACCTCATCGAAACCAAGCTCTGGAACCCGCGCGACCAGTTCTACGAGGTCGTCTCACCCGCCAAAGACTCCGGCATCCGCGCCCAGAAGAAGTTCATCGATCCCGGCACCGTCCTGCAGTTTTCCGGCGTCCGCGAACTCATCGGCTACGACCCATGGGCCTACGCGTCGCCCGCGCCAGCCCACGCCGTCGCCTGGCGCCAGCTCTTCGACCCCGCAGGCTTCGACGGCAAGTTCGGCCCCACCACCGCCGAGCGCCGCAGCCCACGATTCCGTTTCGCCTCCTCCGACCAGTGCACCTGGAACGGCCCCGCCTGGCCCTTCGCCATCACCCAAACTCTCACCGCGCTCGCCAACTACCTCAACGCGCCCGGCCCGCACACCATCGACCCACCGCCTACGACAAGCTCTTCGCCCGCTACGTTCTCGCCCAGCACATCTCCATCGACGTCGCCGGCAAGCCGCTCCCGCACACCATCGACTGGATCGACGAAGACTACGACGCCGACACCGATCAGTGGATCGCCAAATCCATGCTGCTCGCCAAAAGGGCAAGCAAGTCGGCCGCGGCAACTACTACAACCACTCCGGATTCGCCGACCCGCTCATCACCGGCCTCATCGGCCTTCGCCCGCGCGCCGACAACCACATCGTCATCCATCCGCTCGCGCCCGCATCCTGGACCTACTTCGCCATCGACGCCCTGCCCTACCACGGCCACCTCCTTACCATCGCCTTCGACCGCACCGGCAACCACTATCGCCACGGCCGCGGTCTCTGGCTCGCTGTCGACGGCCACACCATTGCCCACCGCCCCACCCTCGGCCCGCTCGAAGCCAACCTCCCCAAAGGCCCGAACGCAGTCAGTCTCGTTAAGGGCACGGCTGGTAGCGCTGGGCTTCAGCCCAGGGTCTCAGTGCCGTATCATCCGCCGACAAAAAGCGGCTTCAGCCGCTGAGGTACGCATGCCCATGTTCCCCGGAGAGAAGAATTGAAATCGATTCCCCTCCTCGCACTCATCTTTACAACGTTCGCCACCACCCTCCCCGCCCAAAAAGACGGCGTCCTCGCCCGCATGCCGGGCTATGCACCGCCCCTGGCAGCCAACAGTATTCCGGCGACCGTCGCTCATCCACCCCGGCACGTTCCGGATGGGCGCCGACGACGCCGCACTCCCCGCCGCGATCACCAAGGGCTTCGGCGTCATGTCCACCCGCCCCGCGCACGGCGACTTCGACGAAGTCCCAGCCCATACCGTTCGCATCACGCACGCCTTCCGCATCGGCATCACGCAGGTCTCACCCGCCGAGTTCGCCGAGTTTGACCGCACCTACAAGCCCCACGCGTCTACACCGGCTTATGCCGCAGGCGTGAGCTGGCAGCAGGCCATGGCCTACTGCCGTTGGCTCACCCAAAAGACCGGCAAGACTTATCGCCTTCCCACCGAAGCCGAGTGGGAGTACGTGGCGCGCGCGGGCGGAACGAAAATCTTTGGCGCCTCGGACACTCCGCTTCCGCTCGACCAACCCAACGCCTTCGGCGTCGAAAACCAGGAGGTCGGCCGCCCCGAGTGGACGCTCGACAACTACGGCCCCTACCAGCCGGGCACCGCAACCGATCCCGTCGGCGCCATATCCTCGATGACGAAATCCATTCGCGGCGGCGGCCTAGATTGGCGTCACACGGCAACGAAAACATCCCCCGACCTCAACGTCCCCGCGACCGCTCCCTACTTCTCGCGCCCCGCCAATCGCGCCAGCCTTCCACCCTCCTACGCCTCCGAGAACGGCAACGTCGGCTTCCGCGTAGTGCAAGCTCCTATGCCCGAGGAGTCCAAAGCCAGATCCACGCCGCCGCAGCCATACTTCTTCGAAACCGCCGTCCACCAGCTCACCATCACCGGCACACCCGCGCTCTCCAAACCCATCGACCACCCTGACGCGCAAAAGCCGTTCTATCGCACCCACGAGCTCTTCCCCAACCTGGCTGGCAAGAGCATGCCCGCCGTCGGCTGGCGTCTCGGCCTCGCGCGCGGCCTGGGTATCAACTATCACAACTCCGCGATTCAAGTCCTTCCCAACGGCGACCTGCTCGCCGCCTTCTACAACACGCCAGATCGCGAGGACGATCCCGACCAGACCGTCATGGTCCTCCGCCGACGCGCCGGCACCAACGACTGGGATATGCCCGAACCGTTCCCCATCTTCGCCGACGCCGGTCTCGCCGCTCCCGTCATCTGGAACGACCCAAAATTCCAGTTCCAACCCGGCGGCCGCGTCTGGTTCTTCTGGGGATTCGCCCGCCTGATCGGCGCGCCGCCATTCGCTTTCGCTACATCGAACGACAACGGCGCGACATGGTCCGCCGCGCACTTCCCCGTCTTCCCGCAACCCATCGGCCGCTACGTCTCGCAGCCCATCAACTCCATCGTTCGCGGTCCTGACGACGCCATCTATATGCCCACGGACTCCACCGGCCGCGACCCTGACGGCAACGGCTCCGTCAGTGTGGTCTGGAAGTCCGCTGACGACGGCAGGACATGGTCTGACACCGGAGGCCGCACCGCCGGGCGCCACACCACCATCGTCTTCGCGCACAACGGCGATCTCCTTGGCTTCGGTGGAAAGAACTCAAACATCGAAGGCCGCATGCCGCTCGCCACCTCTCATGACAACGGCAAGACCTGGACCAAATCCAAACTCCCCTTCGATCCGCTCGCCAGCGGAGAACGTCCCTCCGTCATCCGCTTGCTCGACGGCAAACTTTTCTTCGTCGCTGACTTCAATCCGAAGAACCAGAAACATATTCACAAGGACGGCGCGTACGTCGCACTCTCTTCGGACGACGGCAAGACCTGGACCCTCAAGCGCCTTCCCTCGAACATCCTCACCGTCGGCTACACCACCGCGACGCAGGGCCCCGATGGGATCATCCACATCGCCACTACCAAGAACACCGTCAACTACGAGATCGAACTCAACGAAGCCTGGCTCCTCGACAAGAATGCTGGTGAGACCTCAGATCCGGGTGCCCCTTCTTCGCCGGCGGCTTCATCGTCACCTAAGGTGGGCTCCGAGAAACTCGAACACCACACCGAGCGCTACCGCAACGGCAAAACAAAATCCACCTGGACAACCACAACCCTCCGCGACGGCCGCGTCGTGCTTGACGGCGAAGAGCGCTTCTTTTATCCAAGCGGTCGGCCGATGTGGACGGTCAATTTTCACGAACGGTTCGAAAGATCGGCGAAGAACGCTACCAGCGTGAAGACGGCACCCTCATCTGGCTGAAGACGTACAACGCTGACGGCACCTGGACCTGGCAGAACTACGACGCCGCCGGCCGCCTCACTGCAACGAGCCACTGGCGCAACAAAACTCTCCTTAGCTCCGACGTCCCCGACATCACCCCCGACAAACAACCCACGGCCAACGCCCCCGAACCCGACGGCCTATGAACGTCCGAAATATTCTGAGCATCGCTCTGCTCTTTGCGCTCGCGCCCGCCGCCCACGCACAAACTCCAAAGCTCACAGACCCCATCGTCTTCGCCTACTTCAAAGAGCCTGGCAATCAAGGCATCTACTTCGCCCTTTCGCGCGATGGCTACACCTTTACTCCGCTCAATGACGGCCAGCCGTGGCTCAAACCCGACCAGCCCGGCGAGATCATGCGCGACGTTTACATCACGCGCACACCAGATGGCGCACATTTCCGCATGGTCTTCACCTGGGCCTGGCATGGCAACGCCATCGGTATCTCCGACTCCGACGACTTAGTCCACTGGTCGCCGCAGCGCCGCAGCGAGATCATGTCCGCCTTCCCGAACGTGCAAAACACGTGGGCGCCTGAAACGTACTGGGACGAGCAAACCAAGGACTGGCTCATCATCTTTTCCAGCAACTTCAACGCCACCGCCACCACACCCGCCGACGGTCTTCGCATCTGGTCTGCGCATACCGCCGATTGGCAAACCTTCACGAAGCCAGAAAAATTCTTCGACCGCGGTTTTCCCGCCATCGACGCCACGATGTTCCATCGTGATCTTCACGGCAAGCACGACGTTGTCATGGTGCTAAAGGATCAAACCACCGATCCACTCCGTTACAACGAGCGCTGGACCTCTGCTCCAACAGTCAACGGGCCATGGGGTCCGCTCTCGGCTCCGATCAACGAGCCATGGTCAGAAGGTCCCAGCGTCATCCAGGTTCGCGACAAGTTCATCGTCTACTACGATCACTACCGCCCGCCGAATCCGCGTTATGAAGGCGTGGAAACCGCCGACTGGATTCACTGGACCAGCGTCAACGACAAGATGCACTTTCCCGAAGCCGCGAAGCACGGCAGCTTCTTCCGCGTTACTGAAGAGGAAGCGCAACGGCTCCTCGCGCGGCATGATCCGAGGCCGATGGATGCGCCTTCGCGGTAAGCGTGGAACGGAATGTTCCACGTGGAACATTCGTTTGTGTTCCACTAAGAAATGTGGGAAACGCAGTTTTCTGTTGGTTTCGGAAAACGACTATTCGTTATTCGCGCAAATCGGTGGGAAAGGATGTCGTGCTGGGTCCCAGCGAACGATCCGTGGGCGAATATCAGCTCGGCGTGGCTTGCGAGATTTGGTCAGTTCTCGAAGAGCCAATCGAGGTTTGGGGGCTGCTTGCTTTCGGGATCGAAGCTTACGTGCGGAGTGACGTGAGTGTCTTCCGGTATGAAGCCGAGCACGACGTACGCTCCTTTGCCTAGATCGAGGTCGTTCTCTCCGGCCGGCAGCGGCTTTGCCCACACGGTGATTGGAAGGCCCTTCGCTTCTGAAACGGCGTTTGGAAGAACGATATTCCACTGCTCTGTGTCGGGTGAGACATTCACCTGCTTGCGTGAGTTGGACTTGAAGAACCCCACAAGAATCTGCGCCGGTTTATCCAGCGTGAAGTGGATCGGCGTCTCCTGATGCGTGGAGACGCGAATTCCTTTGAGGCCGTCGAGTTCAGGAACGACAGAGGTGATTGGAGCGTCGGCGTCGCTATAGAGGCTTGCGCCTTTGGCGACGGTGAATACTTCGCCTCCGCCGGGCTGCAGCGTGAACCCAACCTCAGGCAATTCGTGCGGCTTGGCTTCAGAGATTTGCGAGCCGGAGCGCAGTGCCGAGAGGCGGCTGTCGAAGGTTGCGAGTTCTTTCTGATAGACGGGGAGGAGATCGCGCCAGTGGTTCGTCTGCGGTCCGCCGCGTACGGGAATCTGACGCTGCGAGGTTTCCATTCCAGCCGCATTTCGGTAGGTTTTGTCGGTTAATTGCGTGAGTTTGGCGAATTCTTCGACGCTTTCAGCGAGAAATGTGCGTGCTTGTGTGAGATCCGAGAGGTTGTGGTCGTAGCCATAGCGCATGACCAGCGCCGCGGCCTGGACCTTCGCGTTGTAGTACGCCATCAGGTACTGAATCGCGCGCATGTCATTCACGATGCGGTCGTACTCAGGCTTTCCATCGGCGGCGATTCCGGGCGCGGCGGCTTCGGCTTCGCTTACGGCTTCGGTAGATTTTTGCGCGGCGTCGGCGGCTACGCTGAGCGGGTTTTCGCCGTGATGTTTGCCGCCGTGAACTTCGTTCGCAACCCACTCATCGAGACGTTCGCCGTCAGGGGCGTCGGCAGTCCAGAGTGTTTGCGCCGGATTGAATCGCGCGGCGTCGATGAGTTGCGGCATGGTCATGCCAAGCGAGAGGACTTCGCGATTTCCTTCTGTGATGCCGAGGCGGCGAATGACTTCAGGAGCGCACTGGCCGGAGAGTTCATAGGCGGCGAGCAGATGTGCGCCGGTTTGCATCTGTTCGGCGTCAGGTTTGTTGGTCTCTGCGGCGATGGTCTGGATGCTTTCGAGGCCGACCACGCGATTGCTGTGGCCTTGCGCGTTCACGCCGCCAGGAACCGCGAAGCGACGAGCGAACTGCTCGCTCCAGTAGGTCTGTTCGAGCGCGGGATCGCGCTCAGGATTCCAGGCATATCGTGCCCAGGTTGCGAACCAGATCCAGTCGCGGTCGGTCTGGAGGAGCAGCGGTTCGGTTTTGTCGGCGCTGTAGGGCCAGTCCCAGTAGCGCAGCGGATAGACGTGCACGCCGCGAATGCCGAGGCGGATGAAGTTGCTCTCGGTCTGGCGAACGAAGGTTGGGTCGCCCCAGCGGAAGGGTTCGAGGTTGGAGAGCAGATGGATGTTGACGATGGTGTCGTTGGATTCTTTGACCATCGATTCGAACTTCTGCTTCACGCTGCCGCGGATGTTGGTCCAGGTGAGCGACTCGCCGTTCCACTTCCACATGGTGTCGATGTTGGAGTAGAGCGGACGGGCTTCGGCCATGGCCTGATCGATATCCGTTGCGTGTGCGCGAACGACGATGGGCGGCTGCGGGACAGGATGGCCGACGGCTTTCTCTTCTTCGGCGAGGCCATCGAGCACGCCGGGAATGATGGTCTTCGAGAGCCACTCAGGACCGTAGTGCGGGCCCATCGCTTCGCCGAGCGTCATGAAGATGCCGACATTGGGATAGTTGCGGATGAACTCGGAGATGCAATAACGCGTGTACTCGCTTGCAAGCGGCGTGGGCGCGGAGAGATGGTAGGGGAGATTATGTGCACGCGCGAAGGTGTGCGACAGATGGATGTTGTAGAAGCCCTGCAGAATCCAGATGCCGCGCTTGTCGGCTTCGGCCGTGATCCAGCGAAACATCGCGATGTTCTGATCGAGCTGCGCGGTAGGAATCTCCTGCGCTTCGGGGTACTTCGGCAGCTTCAGCAGTGAAGTGAACGGATGTCCGTTCCAGAGGAAGAGTGCGTTGGTGCGCTGCTCGGCGAGCTGGTCGAGATAGCGGGTCCACTGCGCCTTGTCGTAGAACCACGGAAAATCTTTGGGTGTGTAGGGGTAGTCATACTCGGCGCCTTCGTAGGTGATCTCGGGCTTCTGCAGGCCAATGACAGCGCCGCGAATGCGCAATTGCGGATGGTCTTCGAAGTCGAGCTGTTCTGGCAGTGTGCCTGCGGCGTGAATGCGGCCGATGAGCTCTTCGGCGCCATACAGGACGCCGGAAGGATCGGAGCCTTCGATCACGATGTTGTTGCCGATGCGCTTGAGCACGAAGGCTTCTTTGGCCCCGGGCCATAGATTGGAAACGTCTTGGCCGAACGACGCGAGGAGCGGATCGTTCTCGACGGCGAGGAGAATTCGCTCGTTGCCGGGGAGATGCTCGATTGCGGTGCGAAGACGTTCGGCGGCGTATTGCTCGCGCGGGGTGGCGTGCGAGGACACTTCGATGCGCGGAGTAGCAAAGGCGGTGAGTGGTGCGGCAAGAACGATCAGCGAGAGAAGCAAAGAGCGCATGCGTCGAAACCTTGACGTAAGTTAGTCGGGGATTTCAGGAGTGGGGGCTTTGCCGGTGGGCTTGCCGACGACATCGGAGACTTTGCGGAAGACGATTGCCTGATATGGCTTGCTCGGCAGATCGACGCGTGACTTGCCGGAGAATGTGCCGGGCAGCTTCTTTTCGGTCATCGCGAACGGATCGATCAGGCTGGCTTCGAAGTTGACGGTGTTGGGGAGCGGGAACTCGTAGCGCGCGGGACGGTGGTAATCGAAGTACCAGAGGTAGAGCTGATTGGGCGTGCCGGCGGAGAGATAGTATGAGCCTTCGAATTCGTTGAGGCCAACGTTCGTGCAGCGCGCGACGAGGTCATGCAGGAACTTGATGCGCGGAGCGGAGTCGCCGCGAAGACGGCCGGCGTCGGACCAGCTTGATTCGTGCGCGTGCGGGCCGGAGTCTGCAGAGATGAAGACCTCGCCGTGCGTGGCGTAGCTGCCGTAGATGACGGCGAGCCAGAAGCGGCGCGTCATCTCTTCGGCGGAGAGATTGCCCCAGCGGCGCTCGACGTCGCCTTCGTACTGGATTTCGTCATAGATGATGGGCTTGTTCCAGGCGAGGCGGCGCTCGGCGGATTTTTCGAAGTCGTAGCTCTGCAGACTGGCGTGCGTGCACCAGGGCTTGGAGTGGTCGTAAATAACGCGCGAGTGATGGATGGAACGGAGGTGGCTGTAGGGATCTTCGGCCTGCACGACGCGAAAGAAGTGGTCCCAGTCGGCCATGGTCTTGGCGCGGACGAGGTCGTACTCGTTGGCGATGGACCACCAGACGTTGCGGAACGCGGAGAGGCGCGCGATGACGTAGCGCAGATAGAGGTCGTCGACTTCGTCGGGCATCGCCTTGTAGCCCCAGGCGTCGTAGGGGTGGAAGAGGATGCAGTCCGCTTCGATGCCTGCGGCCTGGAGTTGGAGCAGGCGGCGCTCGAGACGCTGGAAGTATTCGGGGTTGAAGCGTGTGTAGTCGTTGGCTTTGCCGGTGGAATCGGGCGTGCCGTTGGTGGGAAATGGCAGGCTGTCCAGGCCGTGCAGGGGACCTGACCCGAGGGGCTTGGGGAGAACGCAGGCGCGGGTTTTGTTGAAGTTGGCGGTCATGCCGGCGAGAGAGTTGGCAGCGTTCTCGTCCGAGGTAAAGAAGAAGGCATAGGTCGTGGTGCCGAAGGGAAAGTAGGGGGTGCCGTCGGCGTGCTCGAAGTGGAACTGGTGCGCCGTGGTGACGGGCCCGTGGTTGCCGGGCGTCGGCGGGGTGCAGGTGAAGTGTCCGGTGTGGGAGTTCAGTTCGGGGGCGGAGCTGGTGGTCTTGTAGCTCCAGGCGCCGGGCGTGTCGGGCATGAAGCGTATGCGGAAGGTGCTGTCGCCGTCGTAAAAGCCTTTGACCTCAACGATGCGGTGCTGGTGGGTGAACTGCGCGGAGAGGGTGACATCGCGGAAGGGATTACCGGTGGAGGGACCTTTGAGGGAAATTTCGAACAAGCCCCATTGCTCGGTTTCGCCGGATTCCGCGGGAGCGACATGCGGTTGTGCAGAGAGGAGTGGCGTGTTAAGGGCCGCGGCGACGGCAGTCGCGCCGCCGAGTTTCAGCACATCTCTGCGATGCATGCGGGTCCTTTCGGGGCCGAGTCCTTGCGCTTCGGCTTCGGTAATTGAAAATTATGTACCAAATGTGGAATATACGCGATATCTTACAATAGCGTCCGACCGGGAGGACGCGCACGGCGCAGCTCCGGCGGAAGACAAGGTCACGATGGCGACGAATTCGGCAACAAAGAAGACTGTGCGGCGGCGGATCCCGAAGTGGGCACTCCAGAATGGCGATGGAGCACCCGGCGATGAGGTGTATTACCTGCGCTCGATTGGGCGGGCATTGGATGTTCTGGACTGCTTCGATGGCCAGATACCGTTGTCACTGAAGGAGATCAGCGCGAAGATGCGGCTGCCGGAGTCGACGCTGTTCCGCGTGCTGCGGACGTTGGAACGGCATGAATACCTGCAACAGGATCGCGACGGGACATATCAGTTGTCGCCGCGGCTGATCTTCGGCTGGCTGGTGCGAGCGGCGGATCATGTCCGCGAAGTAGCGCGTCCGGAAATGGAGCGGCTGGTGAATACGTTCAATGAAACGGCCAGCCTGGCGTTCCTGTTCGACGACCGGATTCACGTGCTGGACTGCATGGAGACGTTCCACGAGATCCGGATGACGAACAAGATCGGGCGGGTGCTGCCGCCGCATTGTTCGGCCTTGGGGAAGGCGATAACGGCCTTTCAGGACAGGCGTTTAGCCGACCGGATGCTGGAAGTGTACGGGCTCACGGCGCGAACCGACCACACCATCACAGACCGGCAGCGGCTGTTTGGGGAGTTTCATGAAATCCGGGAGAGCGGCGTCGCATGCGACCGCGAGGAGTCGATCCGCGGCGGAATCTGCTACGCGGCAGCGATTCAGGCGGCGGGGAAGCCGGTGAAGGCGGCGATCAGCGTGTCGACGCCGACGACGAGGATGGATGCCGGGCGGGAGAAGGAGACCCGGGCTGCGGTTCTGCAGGCGGCGACTGAGATCGGGCGGAAGATTATAGCCGCGTTCCGCATAGTGGCAATTACCGGAACCTAATTTCCAAAATGCTTGACAGTCGTTCGCAGGCTTCGCTAGCGTTGTGAACGCGCGCAGAAATCTCCCGCAAAAACCCAGGAGTTTCACAAATGAAACGCAGCGTCCTTATTCCCCTTCTCTGCTTCACTGCAATCGCCTTTGGCCAGGAAACACGTTCCACACTGACAGGTCATGTTTCGGACCCATCGGGAGCGAGGATTCCGGATGCAACGGTCCGCGTGACGGACACCGACACAGGTGTGGTCACGAATGCAAAGTCGAACTCTGCCGGCGACTACACGGTGCCGTTCCTGCAGCCGGGAAAGTACCGTGTGGATGCGTCGCATGAGGGATTCAAAAACTACACGCACACGGGTCTGGTGCTGCAGACCGAGCAGACGGTCACGGAGAACATCACGCTGCCGATTGGTGCAGTGAGCGAGACGGTTACTGTAGAGGGGTCGACACCCCTGATCGATACGGCAACCGCCGACACGGGCGAGACACTCACGGCCGAACAGGTCGAGGAGCTTCCCAGCAACGGCCGTTCGCCGCTGGGCTTCGCGCACCTGGAATACGGGGTCGTTGCCAAGGGCAAGCACTCGGAATCGCAGACCACACCGTTTGGCAACTCGACTGCCGATGACTTCTCGGTTGGCGGCGGGGCCTCCTCATCGAACGAGTTGCTGCTCAATGGAACGCCCAATATGCAGGATTCGAGCCGGCTTGCCGGCTTCAGCCCGGAGCTCGATGCTGTCGATGCGGTGCACGTGGACCTGTTCTCCGCGAACGCCGCGATGGGTGATTCCTCGGGGGGCGTGGTAAATATCACGACGAAGTCCGGCACCAACCAGTACCACGGAACAGCGTCGGAGTATTACGGCGGGTCGCGTCCACTGACGGCGAAGCCCTATTTTACGCCTCCCGGCCAGCAGACTTCGTCGACGCACTACAACCAGTTCGGTGCGACGATCGGCGGTCCGGTGTGGATCCCGCACGTGTTCAACGGGCACGACAAGGCATTCTTCTTTTACTCGTTTGAAGGATACAAGGGCTCGAAACCGGCAACATCCATCACCACCGTGCCTACTGCCGCTGAGCGTCAGGGTGACTTCTCGGCGCTGTACAACCTGGGCCAGTCGATGAAGGCGACGACCTACACCCGGTGCACGGTGAACGGGACAAAATACACGGCAAGCTACAACCCCTACCAGCTCTTCAGTCCCTATAGCGCGACTCCCGACCCCCAGTGCCCGGGCCAGTACCTGCGCAGCCCGATAGCCAACGACAACCTGACAACTGCCGGCTTTACGTTGAGCCCCATCGCGCAGGCGTACCTTGCCAAGGTGCCGCTGCCCAACTACACCGGGTCGTCGCTCACGGCCGACGGCGAGAACAATTATTTTGCGAGCGATCCGACAATTGACAATTACATGTCGCACGAAGGCCGCTTCGACTATAACTTCTCCACGCGCAACCGTTTCTCGTTCGAAGCGCATGAGAGCAAATACGACAACAGCCAGAGCAATATCTTCTACAACGCGCTCACGGGCACCAGCTCCCGCGTCGTCCTGTGGGGCGGTTTCGTTGAAGACGTGCAACAATTTTCGCCTTCCACCAATCTCGATCTCCGGTTGAGCCTTACGCGCTCGGAAAACACCTCCAACCCGAACAGCATCGGCATCAGCCCTACATCGCTGGGCTACGCTTCCTATCTCGCGGCGAACTCGACGGCCCTCGCCATCCCCGGTCTGACCTTTACGGACAACGGCGTAGCAATCCCGAGCCTGAGCGGCAATCCCGGAAAACAGGACTACTTCGACACGATCCAGCTCTTCGGCAGCTTCAACAAGGTGATCGGACGGCACTCCCTGAAGTTCGGTCCGGATATTCGCTCCAATAAAGATTCGACACTCAGCCCGGGCGCAGCCAACGGAGGATTTTCGTTTAGCGCCAGCAACGGCGGAGCGATCACCTACGGAACTTCGGCTCCGGCTCCGCTGTTTGGCGGCGCCTTTGCTCAGTTCATGCTCGGGCTTCCGACCGGTGGCAGCCAAGCCATCGCCAACCGCTACCAGTACAACAACTGGTACATCGCCGGTTTCGCGCAGGATGACTGGAAGGTACTTCCGAACCTGACCATCAGCATGGGCATCCGTCTGGAGCACGAGACTCCGATTACGGAGAGCAACAACCGCATGCTGGTGGGATTCGACCCGACCGCGAGCAATGCGGTGTCGGCAGGAGCGGAGGCTGCGTACGCGAAGGCGCCCAGCAGCTATCTTCCGGCCAGCGCTTTCCAGCCTGTCGGCGGGCTGGAGTATGCCACGGCCGACCATCGCTCCTCGTACACCACGGCTCCGATGTACGCCAGTCCCCGGATTGGATTCTCCTACGCGCCCGACGCCTTCCACGGGACGATGGCGATTCGCGGCGGGTTTGCCGTTTATCTCAATCCATTCAATGACTATAACTTCGGCCAGAACTACGGCTACACGGCCAGCACGGCGTTCGTTCAGTCCTATTCGGCATCGGGTATTCCGTCCTCGACACTCGCCGATCCGTTCGACTCGGCTGTGAACCCCCTCCAGTTGCCGATGGGCAATTCGCTTGGCGGAAACGTGAACCTGGGCAACAGCATCGTGTTCATCAACCCGCATGTGAAGGTGCCTTACGTCGAAAAGGCCACGCTGGATATCCAGAAGCAGATCGGCACGAACTGGATGGTCGAGATCGGTGGCTTCACGGCGCACTCGGTCCACCTTTCCTATAGCAACCAGATCAGCTCAACACCTTTGCTGCCATACCTCAGCCGTTCGAACTATTTCGATCCTGCGGCCAACCAGTTCTTCGCGACGCAGGTCACGAATCCCTTCCTTGGCCTGTACCCAACCGCTTACTCGAGCGTCAGCCTTAACAAGAGCAAGACGATCGGCATCGGCTCGCTGCTGCAGCAATATCCGCAGTACTCCACCGTGACCGAGCAGCTGGTCCCGGGACAGAACGCGAACTTCAACGCGCTAAACGCGCGCCTCACCAGGCGCATGTCGCACGGTCTGCAGTTCGATATCAACTACGAGTGGTCGCGGCAGCTGGGAGCGCAGAGCCAGCTCAACCAGGGCGGACCGCTGTGGTACGGGGAAACTACCTCGGACTTCCCGCAACACCTGTCTGTCACCGCCATCTACGCGCTTCCCTTTGGTCGCGGCAAGGCATTCCTGAACAACAGCCGCTGGCTTGACGAGGCGATTGGCGGATGGCGTCTGACCGGCATCTATCAGGCCCTGTCCGGCACTCCCATCCAGTGGGGCAAGACTGGCGATGGTGGCGTGATCTATACGGGCAACTGGCACGACTTCAACAATCACCCGCATCAGACGATCGGCACTTCGTTCAGTACCGCGAACTTTGACCGTAACAAGGCTGACCAGCCCAACGGCAACAACTACCGGACGTTCCCCATGTACCTTCTTCGCTCCGATGCGACCAATAACCTCGACCTCTCGGTGCTGAAGAATTTCACTCTGGGTGAACGGTTCGTGCTGCAGCCGCGTGTCGACGCCTTCAATGCCTTGAACCATGTCCAGTTCAACGCCGCGAACACGTCTCCCACGTCGGGTTCCTTCGGTGTGGTCAACAGCCAGTTGAACCAGAGCAGGACGCTGCAGGGCGGGCTTCACATCCTGTTCTAGAGGGCGGCACGTACAACCAAAAGGCGGAGCGCTATGCGTTCCGCCTTTGTTCTTCTGGTTCCAAATCAGGAGAATCGCAGCGTTGCCAGCTGCCCAGCCGCAATCCTGATGCGCACCGTGCCGTCAGCGTTCGCCTCCAGCTTGGTGGAAGTGGCACCAATCTGTGCGTGCGTAATGCTTTGGCCCGGCGGAGGCATAACGGTGTGGGTTGCAGCACGCAGCGAACGGATCTCCGCAGCCACCGCGCGGCCGTTTTGCCATGCAAGATCGGCCTCGACTCCGCCGCGCGCGCGTAGGCCGCGGAAGCTGCCGTTGGGCCATGCCTTGGGAAGTGCGGGTAAGAGGCGGATGATGTGCGATGCTGGCTGACTCGAGGTTTGGGGAGGAGTCAGTGGGGTTTCGGCGTGCGATTGCAGAAGCATTTCGATGAAGCCGTTGGGCGCGCCGAGGTTGCCGTCGATCTGAAAGGGTGAGTTTTCTTTTACGCCGCAGACGTCGAAGAGATTACCGCGTGTGCTGGCGCGCAGGAGTGCGAGGATGTTTTCGTAGCAGGCGTCCCCGTCGCCGAGGCGCGCCATGCAGTTGATGATCCAGGCACGCGACCAGCCGGTGGATCCACCGCCGGCTGCAAGGCGCTTGTCGAGCACGAGGCGCGCGGCGCGGGCGAGCTCGGGTGTTCCCTGCAGTGTGATCTGGTCTTCAGGGAAGAGGCCGAAGAGGTGGGAGATGTGGCGGTGGCCGGGCTCGTGGTCTTTGTAATCGACCTGCCACTCCTGCAGGCGCCCGTCATGGCCGATCTGAAACGGTGGAAGCTGTGCCCAGGCGTTGCGAACACGTGTGAGGAGATCTTCGTCGGTCGCGACCTGGTTCTTGTAGTGTTCGGGTGCGAGTGCCTTGAGGTGATTGGCGCTCTCGATCAGCCGCCAGAAGACCGCGCGCACGATGGAGATGTCCATCGTTGGGCCCATGCAGAGGTTGTAGGACTTGCCGTCTGGAAGTTGGTAGGCGTTCTCCGGCGAGCAGGATGGGCCGGTGACCAGATGGCCGGTGTGCGGATCGCGCACGAGGTAATCCAGGAGGAAGATGGCGTGTTCGCGGAGAGCGGGATAGGTTTGCTCCGCGAGGAAGCGGATGTCTCCGGTGTGCGTGTAGTAGCGCCAAAGATGCAGAGATATCCAGTTGGCTCCCATGGGCCAGACGCCGCCACCGAGCGCATCGATCGGACCTGAGTCACCCCAGACATCCGTATTGTGGTGAACGACGGAGCCGTTGGCGCCATAGATCTCCTTCGCAGTGAGCGCGCCGGGTGCGAGCGTGGCGTGAAGCAGATCGAACAGCGGAAGGTGCAGCTCGGCAAGATTGGCGCTCTCGGCGAACCAGTAGTTCATCTCGGTGTTGATGTTGATGGTGTACTTGGAGCCCCAGGGTGGATCGACGGACTCGTTCCATATGCCTTGCAGATTTGCGGCGAGGGTGCCGGGGCGGGAGCTCGAGATGAGCATGTAGCGGCCGAACTGAAAGTAGATGGGCAGCAAATGGATGTCTTCGCCGCCGGCCTTGATGGCAGCCATGCGCTTGTCGGTCGGCGTGGATGCGTTGGGATCGGGGCCGAAGCTGATGGCGGCTCGGCGAAAGTAACGCTGATGGTCTTCGATGTGACGACGACGCAGGTCGGCGTACGAACGGCGCGATGCCTGAGTGAGGTTGCGATTTACGGCGGCGCGCATGGCCTCGGGATCGCCGGTGAGGACGTCAGCATCGACTCCGCTGGTTTTGCCTGCGTGGGCGGGATAGCGATAGCTGGTCGCGCAGTCGATGAAGAGAGTGATGGTGTTGGCGTCTGCGATTTCGATTGCGGTGTCGTTGTTGTTCGCCGGCAGGATCTTGCCGCCTTCGGGGAGGGCGAGCAGCTCTGCGTGAAAGCGCACGCCGGTTTGATGTTCCTTCACGGGCAGGCCGGGGTTGTCGTGAACGGGAAGCGCCTGGCCTTGCATCAGGAGACGATCGTTACCGGATCGATTCGTCTGGAAGCTGCCGGGGCGATCAAGCGTGAGTCGCAGATGCAAGGCTCCGGGCTTATCTGCGGTGAGCCGGACCACGATGACCTGATCCGGTGCGGAGGAAAAGATCTCTCGTGTGTAGCGGACGTCATTCTGGCGAAAGCTGACCTTGGCAATCGCGGTGTCGAGATCGAGCTGTAAACGGTAGTCCTCGACGGTGATGTCCGGCGTCAGACCCATCGGCGAGAAGTCGAGATGGAGATCGCCGAGTGTCTGGTAGCAAGGCATGCGGCGTGGAATGGAGAGCACGTCAGTGATCGCGAGTGCCTGGGCCTCTGCGATGTTGCCGGCGAAGAGCAGTTCGCGAATGCGCGGGATGGCTGCGGCAGCTTTGGGGTTGTTGCGATCGCGGTTGGGCTCGCCGTCCCAGATGGATTCCTCGTTCAACTGGAGACGATCGAGGCCGGGCACGCCGAAGACCATGGCGCCCAGCCGTCCGTTGCCGACGGGCAGCGCGTCCGGCCACTTGGATGCAGGTTGCGCAAAGTGCAGCGTGTAGGAGCTGGGTAGCTCATCGGGCTTAGGCTGCAATGCCCGCAGATTTCGAACAAGACTGCCTTCGGTGACGAGAGCCGCAGCGGCTGCGGTTCCGGAGAGAAAGTTGCGTCGCGTGATCCTGGGCCGTTGATGTTTCATCGGGCGTTGTGTCCTGTCGATTGGGGCGATGATTTCGTTGTGAGATCGAATGCTATTGCTGTATACGGTGCGCCAATAGCGGTTCGGCCATAGGGACCGCGCACAGATGCGAGCTTCACATCTTGTTTGGAATCAATTGCAGGAGCGTTGAGAAGAACTGACGGTTTGCAAAGCATGTCCGCGGGCATGCTGCACGTGCATGCCGTGTCGGATTTGTTGATCATAGCGAGTTGCAGCCTTCCGGTGCGTCCGAAGACAAAGATGTCAATGAGGCGACCAGCATTATCGAGCGTCGACGTGACGAGTTGCGCGCCTACAAACTGTTGCGCGAATCTCATTCCGAAGTATTCGGGCCTGCGTGTGAATCCGGTTGAAGGCGAACCTGAGATTGGTGTGTAGTAGCCGTTTCCGCCGCCGTGAAGATTGACGCCGGTCCATCCGCGTGCTGCGCACTGGAGCATGTAGTCGGCGCACCATAGCGCGGAGGCAAAGGTATCCGAGACGCCGGGCTTGCCTCCGTTCCAACACGAGTTTCCCTCCGACATTCGATACGGCAGATGAGCGATCTGCTGCGCATCGGCGATGATGTGAAGATCGCGTGCTTTGAGCGTTGCGGTTTTCGGATCAGGTTGAAGCAGATTCTGGATGGTGGCCTCAGGTGAACTTGCCGGCCCCATTGCGTAGTAGTGGCTCGCCAGCAGAATCACGTCAGGATGTTTCGGCGCCTCCTCCGCGAATGCAGTGAGATAAGGAAGCTTGTTGGAGATGTCCGGCCCGGCGAACTTCGCCTGCGGAACGGCCGCAACAATCGCACTGTGGAAGCGATTCCATTCGGCGAGAAAGTCCTGGGGGCTATAGGACTCCGGACGGAATCGTCTGCGAAAGCTGTCTGGCTCGTTTCCAATCTGAAAGGCCAGCAATCGCGCGCCGAGGATTCTGTGCGCGGCCGTAGCCTCGCGAACCGCGTTCTCGACGGTTCCCTGCCCAAGGTTCAGACCGTACAGACAGGACCAGTTGGTTGCATCCAGGAAACCGCGCAGATTGCGCAGCGCAAGGGACGAGGTGATCGTGCCGTGCTTGATGGTGTTGGAAGTATCCGGTCCGAAGACCTCGAACGGCGGAGGTCCTGGTGGCGGCTCATCGGCGTAGGTTGTGTACTCGCTGGAACCGCCGCCTAACCTGAGATTGCCGCGCGGCGCGAGCTCGCGAAAGAGATGGATGAGTTCGTGGTTTTTGGCGGAGAAAAATTCGGGGTTGGCCAGTTGAGCGCTTTCGTAAGAGAGTCCGACAAATTCGGGCGGGATGGCAGAGTTCGGCTGGAGAGCACCGATCGTCAGCGAAGCTGCTGGCTGGGCGGTCGATTGCGCGGAGCACGGCAAATGGGCGACTGCCGCAGAGCTGGCCAATGCAGCGAGGAACTCACGTCGATTCAAGCCATCTCTCCGCGATGCAAAACCCTTCTATTGATAGCCATCGCCCCATGCACTCCATCGGTTGGATAATGATTAAGGGACGAAGCATGTCCGTACGGGAGGGGTCTTCCGATCCGAAACAACTCCCTTCTATTTATCTTGCACGCACGCAAGAGAAGGAACAAGCATGAGAGCTGTATCGCTACAGGGCCCTGGGCGCGCCGAAGTGATTGACTTCCGCGAGCCAAAGCAGAATTCCGGTGAGCTGTTGCTGAAGGTCGAGATGGTGGGGCTCTGCGGGACTGATCTGAACAGCTTCCGCGGGCGAAATCCTCTTGTCACATTTCCGAGGGTGATCGGGCACGAGATTGCAGCTACCGTTGTGCAAGGATCGGCGAATGTGCCTGCAGGGGCGCGGGTCACGGTGTCACCTTATACGAATTGCGGTGTGTGTGCTGCATGCCTGAGTGGCCGAGTGAACGCGTGCAAGAGTAATCAGACGTTTGGCGTTCAACGTGACGGAGCCTTGACCGAGTGGATTTCGGTTCCGGAGGAGAAGGTTTATGCGTCTCCGCTTTCGCTCAAGGAGCTGTGCATCGTAGAACCCCTCACGGTGGGTGTTCACGCTGTAGCTCGAGGGCGTGTTAGCTCAAAGGATGTCGTGGCGATATTTGGCTGCGGAGGTGTGGGACTCGGCGCGGTGGCGGGAGCTGCGTTTCGCGGAGCCCGCACTATCGCCATTGATGTTGACGATGAGAAGCTCAACACGGCGCGCGCTGCGGGTGCGACCGATGCCATTCACTCCTTGAACGAAGATGTTCATGCACGGTTGCAGGAGTTGACTGACGGGCACGGCCCCTCGGTTGTGATCGAAGCAATCGGCCTGCCGCAGACGTTTGTCGCCTCAGTAGAAGAGGTTGCTTTCACGGGCAGGGTGGTCTATATCGGCTATGCGAAACAGCCGGTCGCGTACGATACGCGCCTGTTCGTACAAAAAGAACTGGATGTGATGGGCTCGCGAAACGCGCTGCCACAGGACTTCCGCGAGGTAATTGCGATGCTCGAGGCCGGACGTTTTCCCGTGGACGCGGCGGTGTCGACGATGATTGGGATGGAGGACGTGCCGGGCATTCTCCAACAATGGTCAGAAACACCTGCAGCCTTCCGGAAGATCATGGTGCAGGTTGGGAACCGATAGCACGTTCCACTGCTCGACCACGGGCATTTTGGAATAAGGTTGAACTCCACGCCCGAGGCGGTTTTGAGAAAGCTGCGTCTGTCCATAAGCGTGTTGCGCCGCGCTTTGGTGTGCAGCCTATGGTTCGCATTTCGTAGTGAAATGATATCTTCCAGACTTGACTTCGAAGACCGGCCCATTGCTACTCGTCCATAGGAATTCAACACCACTGGCCTTCTTCGCAGGTGTGCTGCCTTCTCTGATGGAGTCCTGGTCCCCGAGCGGAAAAACCACTTTAGCTTTCGCGCCTACCGGCACCGCAATGTCAAGCCGAAATTCACCACCTCGTAACGCCCACTCGATCTCGATCGCACCACGTATTGAGAGATAGCTCGCCCGGCACGAGGACACCTCTTTTGTCGGCCGTGGACGAATTGTCACTGATCTGTAACCTGGATCCTCTGCATCAGGGGCGAGACCGGCAACATTTCTCCATAACCACTCCCCAACTCCGCTGTGCGTCCAGTGACAGAGAGACAAATTGCCATTGATGGCGCTAAAGCTCTCCCAGAACGTTGTTCCATTCTCCGCCATGAACCCCCACGATGGCATCGTGCGCGTGTTCACCATCTGCGACGCCTCTGAATGGGCTCCGTTGTCGGACAAGGCCAAAAGTAGCTCCGCGCTGCTCCAGAAACCGGTCACATCACGGTGCGGAAGTCGCTATGCAGATCCTCCGGACGAGCCGGTATGATGTCGACGGCATCGACTTTCCACGTCGCGCCCAAGTCAAGCGTTATCCATTTCTCGACATTTGGATTATTCGCGAGCTCGCTACGATAGCAGTGAATTGGGGTCAGGGGGCGATTAGCCGGATCTGCTAAAACTCCGTCACCAACCCACTTTGCCTGCCATTCCTCTGCGCGCAGGAGCCCCATGGTCCAACGGGCGGTGTCACTCCACCTGGACGGCCTTCCATCCTTGTCCCATGTCATCACCTTCCAAAAACATTCCTGTCGCGATCCCAGAGGAACACCATCGTACTCGATCTGCACAGTCTGGTCCGACAATACTCGCCCACTATCCCAGAGGTCTACTTTCCTTTGCTTAAGCAGGTTCTGATCGGAGGCTATGAGAATTCGATATGCGGACTGACGCTCTCCGCGCCGTGAGGAATGAAGTTGCCAGAAGAGTCGCGGCCTGAGCACGTCAATGCCGACGGGGTTGACCCGGTACTCGCATTTCAGGTTCGAGACTTGCATCAGCTCTGTGTCGACACGAATAAGAGCCAGGCTGCCCAGAATGCGGCGCGGCATAGTATAGAAGACACTCGCGCTAACGCTGGCACTCAGCAGATTTCGTCTCGAAATCATCTTCCAGTTCCCTGTATGCGGACGGCAGTTGACAATAGCCATTCCAAACTTCGGGCTAAACACTCAAGCTCGAACGCGGCAGCGGTCGCAACACATTGACATGAGATGTTAATCAAGCCTTGTGTGCGTTCTTGTCTCCCCACTACGCCGCTAAACCGCGAGGCGTCCGATAAGCCGCGATGGAAATGTGCTCCACCAGTAAAGGGGTATAAGAGGCTTTGTGCCGCCTCACCTTCCGCTTTGAGCAGATGCAGCAGCTCGTATTGTGGAGACGACAATGTGAGCAGGTCGCACACCGTCGGCCTTTGCCTCTACAGTGATTGAACCGGGCTCGCCATTGGTTTTGACCAGAACCATCGCCAGGCCGTGGAACGCCTCCCGCTGATCTGCCAAATCTGGCTCATGGCTGGTTGGATTTCCGTTCGCAACGCCGGCAAGTGTCCCGTCGCCGGAGACCGAGAAATGGATCAGGTTATTTGCACGGGACACCACGTTGCCGTTCGCATCCACGACCGCCACGCGGATCGGCGCGACGTCTTCTCCATTTGCCGTCAGGCGAGGAACTTCCGCAGTCAGGCGTAGCGCCGCGGGCGCTCCAGGAGTCTGGTCGGTGTACCGCGCTACCTCGTGGCCTTGCTTGTATGCCACAGCAGTCAGGGTGCCGGGCGCATAGGGAACGTGCCAGTCCAGGTAAAGATTCGGGGGCATATCCTGGGTACCCAGACTCTTGCCGTTCAGCAATAGCTCTACACGATCGCAGTTCGAGAATGCGCGAACGAGGACTTCTTTTCCTGCTTCCGACGCAGGCAGGTCCCACTCGGGGAAGAGATAGACGGCGGGTTTTTCATGCCACTGTGTCTGCCAGTAGTAGTAAACCGGTTTGGGCGCGCCGGTGATATCCATTGCGCCCACCTGGCTCGTCACGGCGGGCCAACTGAACGGATTCGGCTCACCGCGATAGTCGAACCCTGTCCAGACGAATTCGCCTGCAACAAACGGGTGCTCGACCACGGGAGCCCAGGAACGCCAGGGGCCGCCGTTCCCCGAAGCTTCGCAGCCGTACTCAGAGCAAAGCCCCGTTTGGCGCGAGGTCTCGATAGTCCCCCGGGAAGTTTTGGCGTTGCCATCCTCGCTGCCATAGATCATCAGGCTCGGAAACTCCGCGTGGATCTTGTCGAAGTCGGCGTTGTGGTAGTTCATGCCCAGAATGTCTTCCATCGGGATGAAGCTCTGTGGACTATAGTTCCCGTTAATCGCGGCGGTTACAGGCCGGCTCGGGTCATAGGTTCTCACCACCTCCTTCATTGCGGCATAAATCTTGCGACCCTGCGGCTTGCCGCCTTCCCCCTCTTCATTGCTGAGCGACCACATGATGATGGAAGGATGGTTGCGTTGCTGCATGACCATCGTTTTCAAGTCCGAAAGATCAGAGTAGCCAGTCGTATCGTTTGCCTTCGGGAAATAAGTGTCACCGAGGTGCCGGTTCTCCGCCATGACCAGCATCCCCATCTGATCGGCCTCGTCATACAATCCCTCGGAGTCGGGACCGTGTGCTGTACGGACGCTATTGGCGCCCAGTTTTTGTAACAGTTCCATCCGCCAGGCCCAAAGATTATCCGTGGCCGCCAAGCCCACGCCGGGGAAATCCTGGTGGACACACATTCCACGGATCTCCACTCGCTTGTCGTTCAGGAAAAATCCTTGGTTGGGATCGAAGCGCAGCTTGCGCACGCCAAACGTGGTTGATTCCTCGTCGACAGCTTTCGCATCGCTGCGAAGTTCCGTCACGAGTCTGTACAGGTTGCGGTGTTCCAGCGACCAGAGATGTGCGGCCGGCAGCGTTGCCGTCTGAGAAAATGTCTGCTGCTTGTCCGGTGCAAGCACTTCGCTGCTGGAAGTGGTTGCGACTGTCTTCCCGGCCCCATCGATCACGCGCGATACGAGGGTGAACTTGCGGCTTGTCTGATCGTCGTTCTGAATCGTCGTTTGGATCGTAAGCTTTGCCGCCGCTGAATCTCCGGCTGGCAAGGATCGAATGACGCCCTGCACATCGGCATTCACGAATGTTCCCCATGGCGACACCTGCAAAGGATTCGTGGCGATCAGCTTCACCTGCCGATAGATGCCGCCGCCTTCGTACCACCATCCCTCAAACCACCGCGGATCAACGAACAAAGCAATCGTGTTTTTTGCGCCAAAATGAACAGCCTTGGTGATGTCGAAGCGAAAGCCCGTGTATCCGCTCGCATGCTGATCAATGTACTGTCCGTTTACGAAGACAACGGCGTCACGATAAACGCCGCCGAAGTCCAGCCATATTCGTTTCCCTTTGGCTGCCGGCGCAATTGTCACATCGCGCCGATACCAGGCCGGGTATACCGGAAGATATCCGTGGCCGGCGTAGGCACCGCGCCCGGGCCGATTCAGGTCTCCGGGTTTGCCCTGGACCGGTTCGCTACCCGGAGGGTCGCATTCACGTGCGCCGAGAGGGCATATAGAACCGCCCGCGAGCATCGCGGGATTGGGATCGCGCGTGATCGTGCCACCGACAACATAATCATTCGGAAGCTGAACGGGCTGCCAATCGCTCCCTGCAGCGGGCAGATGCAACTCGGCAATTTGTGCTTCGGTGGCCTGGGGCTCCGGCGCCCACAACTGAAAGTCGGGCAGCTTGTAGATGGACCAGCCGCTGTCCAGCAGAAACACGGAACGGGCCGGTCCGGGCCGAAGGATCTCCTGATCGGTCGAAGTTCGCTGCCCACACGCGGTCGAAGCACACATTGCCGCAACACCGAGTACGCCCACACTCCGCGCGATGAATCGAGTCATCCGTTCTGGCCTTTCCTTGTTGCACTACTCCTGTAGTGACAGTCCTGTACCCATTCGCCAGGAACCGCTCGGCATGGTTTGCGATCCTGATGTTGGGAAACCGCGAATCCAGATAGAAAGATGGGCAGACGGGATGCAGTCTGCCCACCCCTTCCGCTAGAACGTCAGCTTCATTGCAAGCTGCCCGATTCGAGGCCCTCCGGAACCGGTAATGGTTCCAAAACCGGACCCACTAATGCTCGCGTTGGGATTGTTGAAGTTTGTGTGATTAAGCACGTTGAAGAACTCGGCGCGGAATTGGAACTTCAAACGTTCGATCGGGATGTTCTTGATCAAGGCCGCGTCCCAGCCGAAGGAGCCCGGGCCCCGGAGGCTGTCTTTGGCCATCGTGCCGAACGTTCCGGTTGCCGGCAAATTGAATGCTGCCGGATTCAACCAGTTGACACAATGAACGGAGCCTGAACAGACGCCGTGCTGGAATGGGTTGACTCCCTGAACCTGCACTCCGCGGTCCTGATTCAGACCGGTCTGAGATTGGTCCTTCCCAGCCGCGACCGTGAACGCACCGCCGCTCTGCAACGTTACGATGCCGCTGAGTTCCCAGTTGCCGGCGACTTGCCTTACCGCAGCATTGGCTTTGTTGAAAGAAGGCAGGAGCAGGACATAGGACGTCACCAGGCGATGCGCATGGTCAAAGCCCGACGGCCCGTAATCGAATGCATGCCGGTTGGGATCTGTCGAAGGCAGTGTGGAAGCGGAGTCCGCACCGATGTCGTTGTTGCCGCCGCCCTGTGGGATGTCGTCCAGCGCCTTGGACCACGTGTAGGCAGCCGTGAGATTGAGGTGCTGTGTCATGCGCTTCTTCAGCGTTACCTCGAGAGCGTTGAAGCTCCCGCCCACGTCCTGGCCGTCCATCGCAATCGAACCATAGTACGGCGCGAATCGGCGACGCTGATCGGTCGTCAATTTGCTGCCGGGAATGTACGTTGCAGGATCAAGTTCAATCGTCTCCTTCTGGTGACGTGACAGCGATCCAACATAGGCCATTTGAAGCATCCAGCTTGTTGCCAGCTGTTGCTCAACAGCGAGGTCGTAGCCATAGGAGACCGGCACCTTGTAGTTGCTCGACGGATCGAAGGTATCGACGCCATCCGGCAGTGAAAACAGTGTGGAGCTGGCGGGCGGATAAGTGAACGGGAACGGATAGTAGCCGGTATACCCGAGCAAAGGCTGGCTGAACGGGCCCGGAGGCGGAGTGAGCGTCACCTGGGGGCTGAACGGAGAGATATCAGCAAAGCGGTTGTTGATGACGCCGGCGGTCTGCGTGTCATAGAACAGGCCGAAGCCGCCTCGAACGCTGGTTTTGCCGCTACCGAAGACGTCATATGCGAATCCCACCCGCGGCGATACGTCTTTGTAGCTGCCGGTTACACCGTCAAACGGCATGCCGGGGTCGCCAGGGAAAAGCAAGCCCGGAGGCGCGTTCGGGAACACCGTCGAGCGAATCCCCGCGGTGAAATTGGCGATTCGGAACTGTTCGACCCGTCCATGAATCTCTTTCCACGGCATGTAGGGTTCGTAACGCAGACCGTAGTTCAGTGTCAGCCGATGCGTCGCGTGTACGTTGTCATTGAAATAAAACGCCCAGAAATTGTCCCGGTTGTTCTTATATTCGCCGGCGCCCTGGACAAAGCTATTAAGCGTGCCGAGCAGGAAGCTCGAAATCGGGTTGTTCGTCGCAGTTGCATTGAAGGTGAATGAGCCCTGCGACTGAAATTGATCGCCAAGATCAACGGAAGCGTGGGCAAAACTCATTCCGATGTCCATCGTGTGCTTGCCACGCACCCAACTCAAGTTGTCTTGAAACCCGGTATTGCGGGTGTTAAAGGGCCCCTTGGCTCCGCCTGAAATGCTGAACGCACCGCTGATGTTGACGCTCTGCAGCCATTTATCGCTCGGCAACCACGGGAGGTTGACCCCGAAGCTGGCGACGTTCGGCGAATCACTCGAAAAGGTCTTGCTCGTGGGCACATCCGAAAGCGTGAAGCTCGCCTGGTTCAGGAGAGTGGTCCGGAACGTGTGCGTCTCCTGGACCATGAGGTTCTGGAACGGCTGATCCAGCCCGGCGGCGTAGGCAAGCAGATTCCCCGGCGGATTTTGCGGAGCAAGGACAATGTGATCGCGGTAGTACCGTCCCATGAGATTGTCCCGGCTGCCGAGCCGCTGATCGATACGCAGCGAAAACTGGTCAATGTTCTGGGATGTCGGCTTGACGTACGAAACCTGCCCCGCGCCCGTAGCGCGCGGCAGATATTTATTGGTGAGCGCGAGTGAGGCTGGATCGTACCTTTTCGTCGGAATCTGATTTCCGGCAAAGGGCTTGCCAGTCTGGGGGTCGACGATCTGCTCTACCTTATTGAATGGGTTATTCGCATTCACCGTGAGAAGAGCGGAGAAGTCGCCGTTGAGTTCCGCGTCGGTCGGCACAAACGCGTTACCGGTGCTGGCGTCGCGGTAGCGTTCAGCCTGATATCCGAAGAAGAAGAACGTACGGTCGTGGCCGTTGTACAGGTGCGGAATCCAAACTGGCCCGCCGATCGTGCCGCCAAACTGGTTACGCTTGATCTGATCACGAGCGCTGGCGAAGTAAGGTCGCGCATTGAACACCGGATTGCGCACAAACTCGAACAAATCGCCATGCACGGTATTGCCGCCGCTGCGGGTGACGACGTTCACCACTCCCCCGCCATTTCCGCCATAGCGTGCGCTGTAATTTTCCGTCTGCACGCTGAACTCCTGCAGCGCGTCCGGAAAGGGAAATGGGACGTTCACGTTGTAATACTGGTCGATGAAGGTGGCGCCATCGAGTGAGTACCCTGTCTGGTTATCGCGCGAACCGTTGATATTGACGTGTGCCGAGCCGGGCGGGGTGGACTGGCTTGTCGTGGTAGCCACTGAGGTGTCGCTCGCTCCGGCGACAAGGCTTATGGACTGCACGGCATCGCGCCCGTTCAGAGGCAACTCCACCATGCGCTCCCGCTCGATAACGTCACCCAGCGTTTGGGTTGTTGTATTGACCAGCGGTGCGGCTTCGGTCACCTCGAGCGTCTGTGTAACGGACCCAACCTGCAACCGCACGTCGACTGTGGCCGCCTGGTTGGCAAGCAGCGGAATATTCTGCTCCGCGAACTTCTCAAAGCCCGTGGCCATGACGGCAAGGTTGTACCTTGTCGGGCGAAGGTTCGGAACGACATAGTAACCGCTCGAGTCCGAGACCGCATCCCGCGAGAACCCGGTATCCGACTCCGTGATCGTGACCTTTGCACCTGGAATGACCGCGCCCGACTGATCCGTAACTGTGCCGCCGATCGTCCCAAATGCCTGGCCAAATGCAGGCAACGAAATAAAGGCCGGCAAAAATAACAAGGAGAGCCATGCAACTGGCGGAAATACGTAGCGCAGCAACCTGCGAGTTGCCGTGCCAACAGAAAATACTGTGGCGTTCATTTGCATTCACATCTCCTCTTCAAGCTGCTATCCAAAACCAGCTGTCCAGAGGCTCACGCGAGCTGACAACCGTCTCATTGGCCCGTGAAGCTCGAGAAATTAGCGATATTTTGCAATCGATTGAAATGTTAGGGATAAATAAATATCTGAATCCGACAACCGTAGTCAAGGGGGGAACGCGCAAGGCTGTCGCAAAAGCCCTAATCGAAAAGGACACAAAAAGAACACAAACTGTGTCCTTTTGCACCGTCCGTGGTTTTCACGGATTCCGTCTAAATCTTTTCGAAAGTATGGCGGGGACGACGGGGCTCGAACCCGCGACCTCTGCCGTGACAGGGCAGCGCTCTAACCAACTGAGCTACGTCCCCAAGCTGGATGACCAACTCGGAAGGGAACCCGTGAGACCGATACGTTGATCCGGCGGATTCAGTTGCGGCGATTGATTCAAACTCACGCTGAGGGCGGAGCTCAATACCGGTAATCGCAGCAACAGTTTGAGTTTATCAGAATTTCGAGCGCGCGTCCGCCGCCGGAGCCGATATTCCGGGCGAGTTAACCTTGCTTGTCCCTAACTATGCTTCCCCGAGATCTGCGCCGGCTTCACCACCATGGTTTCCTGCATTTCGATGAGTCCGGTCCCGGCCAGCTCTTTGAGCTTTTCCATCAATTGCTGAACCTTCTCTGGCGTCTCGATGAACTCCACCTTCAGCGGGAGATGGTCGGATATCTCGACGAAGCTGCTCGAATGGATGTGATGGTCTGCGCCGAACCCGGCAACTCCCTTAAGCACCGTCGCTCCCGACACTCCGCTGAAGAACAGGTAATCCAGAATGGCCGAGTAGACAGACACTCCATGCCGCGTCGACCCCTCACTGAGATAGATGGACACCTTGATAGCTTTTCCGGCGGACAACATATCCCTCCTTGTAGAACTGTCAGAGTTACGCAACTAGCGTTTCGCTGCCTGCACTAAGGGATCATCTTCGCCAGCGTCAGCCCGCACCATGCCGCTATCAGTCCGAGAATCACACTCAGGCACAAGTACAGTCCCGCAATCAGAAAGGCCCCGAGCTGCAGGTTCGATAGAATCTCCCACTCGAACGTCGAGAAGGTACTGTACGCTCCGACAAAGCCGACGGGAATCAGATATCGCCACGCAGGCGTCAGCTCAATATGCCTGCCAAGGTACTCCAATGAGAAGCCGATGATAAGACACGCGCTGATGTTGATGAGGAACGTCCCATAGGGGAACCGCGTTCCCATCCGGCTCGCCACAGCCGACCCGACCCAGAACCGCGTAACCGACCCCAGCGCTCCGCCAAGTGCAACCCAGAAATATTTCTGCACGCTTCTCCTCTCCCATCCTTCAAGCCTTATGCGCAAAAAGGCCTCCGGGAGCATCCGCTCCCTTTGCATGTTCAGTTGTTCTTGGGAACTCAGGCGAGTGACTCCACGACAGAGTTCCCTGTCAGGAGTCATCAGCACTCCGTTTCGGAGCGCGGTTAGGGCGGATTCCATCGCCGCAATCAGCAGAACACAAAATCGTTCGTGCGGCAATCCATCCCATGAGCGCCGCATCGTTCTGTGCACGAGCATCGAAGTGGTGGGCAGAGAGGGACTCGAACCCCCGACATCCTGCTTGTAAGGCAGGCGCTCTAACCAACTGAGCTATCCGCCCTTCGCCGCTCGATCTTCAGTGTAGGCGATAGACGGCGCGACCTCCAAACCCCTCATCGCTTACAAATTTCCGCGCAGCGCCTGTTCGCGTTCAATCGCTTCAAACAATGCCTTGAAATTGCCCTTCCCGAAGCTCCGGCTGCCCTTCCGCTGGATGATCTCGTAAAAGACCGTCGGGCGGTCCGCCACCGGCCGCGTGAAGATCTGCAGCATGTAGCCCTCGTCGTCGCGATCGACGAGAATGCCGAGCTTCTCCAACTCATCGACGGGCTCATCGATTTTGCCGACGCGGTCCTGCAGCTCCGCATAGTACGTATGCGGCACCGTGAGAAAGCTCACGCCCTTCCGTTGCATCTTCGTAACCGTACTGAGAATGTCGTTGGTCGCAAGCGCGATGTGCTGCACGCCCGGTCCGCCATAGAAATCGAGATACTCCTCGATCTGCGACTTTTTGCGGCCTTCCGCCGGCTCGTTGATCGGAAACTTCACATATCCGTTGCCGTTCGCCATCACCTTCGACATCAGCGCGGAGTATTCAGTAGAGATGTCCTTGTCATCGAAGTGCTGGTACAGCGAAAAGCCCATCACCTTCGCATAGAAGTCCACCCACTCATTCATCGCTCCCCAGCCAACATTGCCCACAATGTGATCGACGTGCAGCAGCCCGACTGGATTCGCAATCGCGTCCTGCGGCATGGCTTGATAACCAGGGAAGAAGACGCCGCGGTAGTCCTTACGCTCGACAAACGTGTGCACCGTGTCACCGTAGGCGGCAATGCTCGAGGTCAGCACGCGGCCGTCAGCGTCTTCAGTCGCGGTCGGCTCCTGCACCGAGCGCGCACCGCGCTTCGTTGTCTCTTCCCACGCGCTGCGGGCATCGTCCACCCAGAGCGCAATCGCCTTCACGCCATCGCCATGTTTGTGCACATGCATGGCAATTTCAGACTCCGGCCGCAGCGCCGTTGTAAGCACAAAACGAACCTTGCCCTGCTGCAACACGTATGACGCGCGATCGCGGCGTCCTGTCTCCGGTCCCGCATACGCCACCAGCGACATACCGAAGGCGGTTCGATAGAAGTACGCCGACTGCTTGGCATTTCCAACATAAAACTCGATGTGGTCGGTCCCCTTCAGCGGCAGAAAATCTCGCGCTACGGATTCGGGACTCGGAGCGATCGCGGCCATAAGGCCCTCCTTCTACATTCGATGGCGTTCAGTGCTCAAAAGGCAATCTCATCGCGGAGCCACAGCCGCCCGGCTCGAAAGAGTAGCAGGAACGATGGTTCCCTGGCACTCTCCCAGGCTGATTCGCGGCAACCCTTCGCGTTCACAGAAGCCGAGAATCGTAATCTCATCGCCATCTTCCAGGAAGCTACGTTCCTCCCCGGAAGGCAGCTTCAACGGCTCAGCACCGCGGCGCGTAATCTCCAGCAGAGACCCCTGCGAACCAGGCTGCGGACCGGAGATCGTGCCACTCGCCAGCAGATCGCCACTCCGCAGGTTGCATCCATTACTCGTGTGGTGCGCTACCATCTGCGCGAAGCTCCAGTAGAGATCTTTCGCGCTGCTTTCAGTTAGCAGCACGGGAGCTACCGATTCATTCCGCATCTTCTCCGTCGTCAGGTACACCTCAAGACGAAGATCGATTCCCTGGTTCGCCGAATCTCGAACGGCGAGATAGCCTAGCGGCCGCGGATCCCCCTCACCATGCGCTGCAAGTGGAACGCGGTACGGCTCCAGCGCATCCATTGTCACCACCCACGAAGACACCGTCGTCGCAAAGCTCTTGCCAAGAAACGGTCCCAGCGGCTGATACTCCCACGCCTGGATATCACGCGCGGACCAGTCGTTCACCAGCGAGATGCCGAACAGATGCTGCTCGGCGTCATCGATGTCAATCGGACTTCCAAGCGCGTTCCCCGTGCCAACATAAGCTCCCAGCTCAAGCTCAAAGTCGATCTGCTTCGATGGACCAAACTTCGGTGCGTCAGCAGACGGCGGCTTCGTCTGTCCATTCGGGCGCTTCACCGGCGTGCCACTCACCACAATCGACGACGCGCGTCCGTGATACCCGATAGGCACCCACTTATAGTTCGGCATCAGCGGCTGGTCCGGCCGGAACAGCTTGCCCACATTCGTCGCATGATGGATCGAAGCATAGAAATCCGTGTAGTCGCCTATCTCAACCGGCACACGAAAACGCACTCCGCTCATGGGCCGCAGCAGTGGCTTTAACCGATCGACAATTCCCGCGTGCGCATCGTCAGCCAGCAAGCCGATGAGCGAGGTCCGCAGTTCGCGATTTGCATTGCGTACGCGTGACATCCACTGGTTGAGTGTCGGTTGCGTTAATGCAACGTCCAGTTTTTCAATCTTCGCTAGTTCCTTAAGATCGAGAATCGCGTCGCCGATCCCCACTCCCAGATGCTGCTCACCATTCTCCGCGTCAAACGCGCAGAACGGCAGATTCTCCAGCGGAAATCCGCAAGCCGGATCATTGGCCGACTCAACCCAGCTTCTACGCCGCATCATTTGATCCATCCCATCGAGCGCAGTTCTTCCATCGGCTCCCCGAAGGAGCACGAGCCGAAGCCCGCCAGAAAATCTCTCCGCATCTCTCCAATCTCCTCCGTCGAAAACCTGCGTCCTCGCCACAGCAACGCGCTCTCACTCGCGTCGAAGTTCCGATGATTTTCGTCGCTGAGAAGCTCGCTGACCGCCGCTTCATCGACGCCCTGGTACGCTGCCGTCGCCGCAAGAAACACGTTCACAAATCCATGCATGCGTGCGGTCGCGGACTGCAGCTCGTAGGTCAGCCTCTGTTCTCCACGAATCGCGTGATGCAGACCTGCCGTGGCCTTGAGGCGCACACGCTTACGAGCACACATCGTCAGCCACGCGGCAACCGCGTCCGACGACGGTATCGCTTCGGCCACAACTCCTCCCATCCGAAGCTTCGCGCACGCGCGGGCATCCCCCGCAGCCGCAATCACCTCCTGCGGCGCACATCCACTCGGTGATTCGACAAACAACTCGCCATCACTCGGCATACGCCGCCGAATCTCAGCAATATCCTCGAGCCTCGCGGGCCTGCACTCCACCGCGTCCAGCCGCAGCCCCACATCAACTGCCAGGCGCATCTCGATATCGTAATCGCTGCCGAGCAGCAGACTGATCGGCCACTCGACATACTGCGGCCATCGATCGGCAAACTCCGCGATCTTGCCCGCCGGCAACACCAATCGGCCGAGCGCCCACATATCGCGCCCGCTCCGATAATTCGCGTAATTCCGCACGGTTGTCTCAAGATCGAGCGCCGCCGGTGGAAACAGTCCCGCGTAGTCGATGGCTCTCGCCAGCAGCGCTCCCACCGCGCTCATGCTACTTCGCTTCTCCAGGATACAGTCGCTTCAACCCTTGCCAGCACTCGTAGTACTCATGCTGCAGAATCTTCGATTCGAGCGCCCACCTCGTCGGCCTCACCGGCAGCCTCGTCTCGAACATGAACGCCAGCGTGTCCTCCACATGCTGCGGCTTCAACTCCGCCGCGCTTGCTTTCTCAAATGTCTCCGCATCTGGCCCATGGCCTGACATGCAGTTGTGCAGACTCGCTCCACCGGGCAAAAAGCCTTCGGCTTTCGCGTCATACACACCGAAAATGAGTCCCATAAACTCGTTCATCATGTTGCGGTGAAACCACGGCGGCCTGAACGTGTGCTCGGCCACCAGCCAGCGCGGCGGAAAGATCACGAAGTCCACATTCGCTACTCCCTCGAGATGTGAAGGCGCAGTCAGCACGCAGAAGATCGAGGGGTCCGGATGATCGAAGCTGACGGTGTTGATGCAGTTGAACCGCGCCATATCGTACTTGTACGGAGCGTAGTTCCCGTGCCACGCCACAACGTTGATCGGCGAATGGTTGTACGTCGCGTGCCACAGCCTGCCGAGAAACTTCGATACCACCTCGACATCACCTTCACGGTCCTCAAACGCCGCAACCGGCGTCAGAAAGTCCCGCGGATTCGCCAGCCCATTCGCTCCAATCGGCCCGAGATCCGGCAGACCAAAGGGCTGTCCATAGTTCTCGCAGATGTATCCGCGCGCTTTGCCCTCCAGCAGTTCCACGCGAAACTTAATGCCTCGTGGAATGACCACCAACTCGCCCGGTTTGACTTCGATGATCCCGCACTCCGTCGCAAAGCGCACCGCGCCCTGCTGCGGAAGAATCAGCATTTCTGCATCTGCGTTATAGAAATACCGATCCTTCATCGACGCCGTCGCGGTGTAGATATGCGCTCCGCATCCATCCTGCATCGCCGGATCGCCGCTGCCTCCAATCGTCGTCACGCCTTCAACAAAATCCGTCGACTGCGACGGAAACTCCGGTGGATTCCATCGCATCTGGTTCGGCGGCGTCGGCACTTCATCGAAAGGTCCACTCTGCCAAAGCGTCTGCTTCTCAAACGGCTGGTATGGCTCATGCACGACGGACGGTCGAATCCGGTACATCCATGTGCGCCGATTCTTGCCGCGAGGCGCCGTAAACGACGACCCGCTCACCTGCTCGGTATACAGCCCAAGCGCATTCCGCTGCGGCGAATTCTGCCCGACCGGCAACGCACCCGCACGCGCCTCCGTCGCAAACTCATTCCCAAACCCAGATTGGTATCCAGCCTGATACGTGAGCTCCGGCATTCGTCCATCCCTTCTTCGCGCGATCCCTCGGCGACTCGTCCCATACGCGGCAAGCTGCCCGAAGCATCATGGTCTGACCGCACCTGCATCGTCAACCCGTGCGATACACTCGCGCAGAGCGGCGCGTCCTCACGCCCGCCGTCCTGCGTCTCACCCTCAATGCCTGTTCGCCTCATCATCAATGCGGATGACTTCGGTCTCACCCGCGGCGTCAATCGCGCTATCGCCGAGCTGCATGACGCCGGCGCCGTTAGCTCCGCAACTCTCATGGCCAGCGGTGCAGCCTTCGACGACGCAGTCGCCATTGCGCTCGCCCGTCCGTCGCTCGGCATCGGCTGCCACATCGTCCTCGTCGACGGCATCCCTGTCTCGGACCCTGCAAGCATCCCCACACTCCTGGGTCCGGACCGCCGCAGCTTCCGCACCTCGCTCGCAGACTTCGCACTCAGCGTCCTGCGCGGTGCGATTACGCAAGACGACATCCAGCGCGAAGCACTCGCGCAGATCCAAAAGCTGCAGCGCGCCGGCCTCAAACTCACCCACGCGGACACGCACAAACACACTCACCTGCTCTCGCGCGTCACCCGGCCCATCATTCGCGCACTCCAGCAATCCGGCGTCCGCTGCATTCGCAATCCATTCGAGCCACGCTGGGCCGCCGCGCTCAGCGGAAGCACTCGCCGCAGTCTCTTCGTCCGTGCGTTCCAGCTCGGCCGTCGCCGCTTCGAATCCTCGCCTCCGATCGCCGGCCGTCGAATCCTCACCACCCGCGGCACCATCGGCATCTCCGCCACAGGCCACCTCAACGGCACGACCCTCGCCCGATTGCTCGAAAAGATCCCCGAGGGCACGTGGGAGCTCGTCTGCCACCCGGGCTACAACGACCCCGACCTCGACGCCATCACCACGCGTCTACGCAGCGAGCGCGAAACCGAGCTCGCGGCCCTCCTTGCAGCCTTCGCAAAATCTTCATCAAATCCCCTGCACCCTTCGACCCTGAAACTCATCTCTTACAAAGAGCTGTAGCGGCCCTGACCTGACCCCTGTTCCCTGATCCCTGCCTTATGAAGATCGGCATCACCTGCTATCCCACCTACGGCGGCTCCGGCGTTGTGGCCACGGAGCTCGGCATCGAGCTTGCCGCTCGTGGGCACGAGGTGCACTTCATCACCTACTCGCAGCCGTTCCGCCTGAACGGTCGTGAGGAGAACATCCGCTATCACGAAGTTCCCGTCTCCAACTACCCGCTGTTCGAGTACCCGCCCTACGATCTCGCGCTGGCCACGCGCATGGCGGAGGTCGCGGAGATCTACTCGCTCGATCTCCTGCACGTCCACTACGCCATCCCACACTCCGTCTCCGCGCTGCTCGCACGTCAGATGCTCGCTGCTCAGGGCCTGCATCTTCCGTTCATCACCACGCTCCACGGCACGGACATCACCCTGGTTGGCCTGGACCGCTCGTACCTCCCAATCACTCGCTTTGGCATCGACCAATCCGACGGCGTCACGGCGATCTCCGAGTACCTCCGCGACCGCACCCGCGAAGCCTTCTCCGTACAGCGGCCCATCGAAGTTATCCGCAACTTCGTCAACTGCGATCTCTACCGCCGCGACCCTGAGCTCGTCGCTCGCGAACGCCCGCGCTTCGCTCAACCCGACGAGCGCCTGCTCGTTCATCTCTCCAACTTCCGCCCGGTCAAGCGCGTGCTCGACGTCATCTCCGTCTTCGCACGCATTTCCAAAGAACTTCCCGCACGCCTTCTGCTGATCGGCGACGGCCCCGAACGCTCCGCTGCCGAGTTCCTCGCCAAGCGCATGGGCATTGGCGATCGTGTCGAGTTCGTCGGTAAGCAGGAAAATGTTCACGAACTTCTTCCTCTCGCCGACCTCATGCTCATGCCCAGCGAGATGGAGAGCTTCGGCCTCGCGGCGCTCGAAGCCATGGCCTGCTGCGTTCCTTCGATCGCGACGCGCGTCGGGGGCGTTCCCGAGCTCATAGAGCACGACGAAAATGGCATGTTGTTCGAGGTCGGCGACATCGCAGGTATGTCCGAGTCTGCCATCGAACTTCTCTCGGACGCCGACCGTCTGGAAGAAATGGCCACCGAGGCGCGCCGCACCGCGCAGGCTAAGTTCTGCGCCTCTCGCATCATCCCGCACTACGAGCGCTTCTACCAGAGCATCATCCGCTCCTCGCCGAAACTTTCCGCGGGCTAGAGCATTCCTCCTGAAGATGTGGTCGAGGCGAAGAACGTTGGTGTCGTTTTCTGTCAAGGAAAACGAGGTCGGCAGATTTCTCTGAAAGCTACATATCAGGAGAAATGCTCTAACCGGGTTAATCCAACAGATGCCTACGGCTCTCTCACATCGCAAACCAGCTCCCACCGGGCCTATCCTCTAAGCACCGGCGCTACGCGCGCTCGCGTTCAAGAGGCTTTTATGAAACTCAAACTCACCATCGCCAGCCTGGCTGCCGCGACCATTCTTCTCCCCGCGGCACACGCACAGATGACCGGCACCTCGCATCCGGAGCGGCTCGACGACAGCATCACGACCTCGCCCGATCCTTCTACCACCCCGCATTACGTCAAGCCTTCGCCTGCCATCCCCGCGCCCGCCCCTGATGCCTCCACGAACTCCCAGTCTGCGTCGCCCGCACCGGCCGTAGAATCCATGCGCGCGCCCGTCCCGCAGGAAGCCATGCGGGGCCGGCGTCCGCTCACCTCTACCAACGATCCCGACGCGAACATCGTCATGTCCGTCCCGGAGGTTCCCGGCCAGTTAAACGAAGGCACCGCCTTGCGCGCCCGCCTCCAGAACCCTCTGTCCACGAAGGACACGCGCGTCGGCGACCAGTTCCTCGCCGAGGTCGTGCAGCCCGTCACGCAGAACGGCGTTGTCCTCATCCCTGTCGGCTCGCAGATTAAGGGTCGCGTCTCCGAGGTCCATGGAGGAAAGCGCTTCACCGGGCGTGCCTCCATCCGGCTGCAGCCTGAATCCATCACCTTCCCCGATGGCAAGGCCTATCGCCTGCACGCTGAGCTCGTCGACCTCGACAACTTCGCCGACGCGCACGTGAACTCCGAAGGCACGGTCATCGGCACCGGTCACCCCAAGGCCGCACTCGCTGCAGTCGGCCTCACCACGGCGAGCGCCGCGACAGCCGGGGCAGTGATCGGCGGCGGCGTGGGCGCCGGAGTCGGCGCTGCCATCGGCGTGGGAGCCGGAGCCATCTGGTGGCTCAAGCGCGACGTCCAGCAGCAGCTCCCCATCGGCACCGGCCTCGTCTTCTCACTCGACCAGCCCTTCAATGTTTCACCCACAGCTCAGACCGCAGAGCTGGCACACTAGCGTTTCTGGGCCCTCAACCTCAAACCCGCGCAGCAGAAAGGCCCTCGATCCGTCGAGGGCCTTTCTGCATTCACAACTTATCCCAGCAGCCGTTTCCAGTTCTTCTGGTTGCGCCGATAACTCTTCTTCAGGTCCTCCAGAATCCGCTGAAAGTCGCCGTTTTCATTCAGCGGACGCCACGCCGGGTTCTTGCTGAACCACGGATAGTTCTCGTTGCCAAGATAGATCGCACGCCTCAGCCAGTGCAGCGCTTCGGGCGCATCCTCCTCAACTGCGAAGTACGTCGCCAGCCTGTACGCCATCTCGCTGTCTGCACCTGCAGCCGACAGCACATCCTCTGTGATGAACGTCGCTGCTCGCGCCCGATCCCCCAACTGCACATAGCACATCGCAATCGTCGGAAACACAATCCGCAATGAAGCGTCGTCGCGAATCACCTCTTCGAGCGTATCCACCGCGCGTGACAACTGCCCCTCGCGCATCTGCTGATAGCCCTTCGAAATCCTCAGCAGCGGCTGCTTCGGCTCCAGCGTCAGCCCCTTCTCGATCTCGTCGCTCGCCAGCTCCAACTGGTTCTGATACTGATACACACGCGCGCGATGGTTATAGATCACCGCCGCATTCGCGGGATTCAGTCGCAGCGACGTATTGAACTGATCCAGCGCCTCCTCATAAAGCCCGTCGATCCGCAGCGTGATCCCTGCCACGAGATGCACGTTCCAGTCATTGCCCGCCTCCTGCAGCAGGTGCTCAATGCCGTGCCTTGCGCTCTCTTTTTCGCCGCGCGATAACAGCATGTACACGCGATAGAGGTTCGCCTCCACCGAATCCGGATCACGCTCCAGCGCGCGATCAAATGCCCTGCGCGCCTCCAGCACGTGCATCTGCCCGCCCATGCCATGCCGCGCATACTGCAGATGCGTGATGCCCAGACCCGACCACCCCGGCGCATACCCCGGATCGCGCGCCACCACGCGCTCGAACTGCTCGCGCGCGCGATCCAGTTCATCGCGATTCCCTGTGCGCGACATGAACGACGACAGCAGCGCCCGCGCCTGCAGATACTCCTCCGAAACCGCTCCGCCCAGCGAGTTCTCCCCACCAGTCTGCGCCGCCCCGCTTGTGAACTCGCCTCTGCCCTGCAGCTCCGCGAACACCTGATCGCAAATCTCCGTCTGCACGGCAATCAGATCAAACGTTGCGACGCTGATGGCTCCGCCCGTCCGCACGCTCTGCCGTTGCACATCCAGGAGCTGCCAGTTCAGATCAAATCCGCGCTCCGACCTCAGAAAACTTCCCGCCAGCACAAAGTCCACCAGCAGCCTCCGCCCCACACTCAGCGGGTCAAGCTGGCGTGTGGGAATATTCATCAGCGTGCTCGACGGCCGCACGACCAGCGACGGCACCTTCGCCAGCCGCGTCGCCACGGCATCCGCCAGCGCCTGCCCGTAGAAGTGCGTCGCCTCCGTCGTCCCCAGGTTCACGAACGGCAGCACCACAATGTCCGTGCCTTTCTTCTCCTGGCTCGTCGCACTCTCGCGAAAACGCTCCGCCAGCATCGACAAGATCCCCGTCGTCCGTTTCTCCTCCTCCGGCGTCTCGAGATCCAGCCGCTGCTGCGCCGGCATATTGATCGCGCCCTCGCCTGCCATGACCATCGAGTCGAGTTGCAACGACTTCACAATCGTCTTCAGCCCCTCGCGCACCTCCGCGGCCGATCCATACCGCTCCGACGGTTGCTTCTCCAGACACCGCAGGATCACGCTCTCCAACTCGCCCGGAATATCCGGCACAATCTCCCGTAATGACGGCGGCGCGGCAAATTGAATCGCCCGAATGCTCTGCAGTTCCTGCGCGTCTGGCCGGTGGAACGGATGCCGCCCGCTCACCATCTCGTACAGAATCAGCCCCACCGCGAAGATGTCGCTCTGCACGCTCGACTGCCCTGTGACAAACTGCTCCGGCGCCATGTAGGCGATCGTTCCTCCGCGCGCCGTGTACGTCGCGCCGGGCGGAATCTGCGGCGGCTGCCCCGGCAAGGAAGGATCAAAATTCCCGTTCGGCTCCTCGAGCTTCTCGCGCTTCAACTGCCTCGCCAGTCCGAAGTCCAGAATCTTGATCAGCCCGCCATCGGTCAGCATCACGTTGGCCGGCTTCAAATCCCGATGAAAGATCCCCAGGCTGTGCGCCGCCTGCAGACCATCGGCAATCTGCATCCCGCTCGACAGCACCAGCTGCACATTCGCCGGTCCCTCGGCGATCACCTTATCCAGGCTCTTGCCCGGGATGTACTGCATCACAATGTAGGCTTCTTCATCCTCCTCGCCTACCTCGTAGATCGCGCAAACGTTGGGATGATCGATCGCCGAAGCCAGCCGCGCCTCGCGCAATTGCGTCGCGCGCACCTGCTCCGCCGTCTGCACCCCGCGCTTCAGCAGCTTCAGGACGACTGGCCGCTGCAGCAGCGTGTCGTTGGCCAGGAAGACCACGCCGCTTCCGCCCGAGCCAATCTTCCGGATGAACTCATACTGGCGAATTACGCGGCGCTTCATGGGGGCATTATCTCAAGTAACTCATTGATAACCATGTGGAAGAGCTCAGGCACCCGGCAACGACAGCGCGAGCTGCACTCATCCGATACTTCCGGCGACGTCCAGAATCTCGATAGTTATCGCTGGCGACCAACTTGTCAGGCAGCCTATAGGCTCGTGAGCCGCATCAAACCAACGACCCATAAAGCAGGCTGGCCTTTTTGTACCCGGTCAGCAGGTTTACCTCACTACGGCAAGGTACGAATGTCCGGGACCATCCTGCTCATCGACGATAACGCTGTCCAAGCGGCCACCCGGCAAACCATCCTCAAGCGTGCCGGGTACTTCGTCATCGCGGTCCTCAGCCCGCAGCGCGCGCTCGAGCAGTTGCGCAACAACGACTTCCCTGAGCCCATCGACCTCGTCCTCACCGACCACATCATGCCCGGCATGACCGGCTCGGAGTTCGTCGCCCGCCTGCGTGAGTTCCAGCCCAACCTCCCCGTGCTCGTCATCAGTGGCATGGCTGACGCGGAAGAAGAATACGAGCACCTTGGCGTCGAGTTCCGCCTCAAGCCCTTGCTCCCCGATAACCTCCTCGCCAGCGTTCACCGCCTCATCTCGTCCCACACGACCGAGCGCGCCTCCGCCTGAACCGGAGCACCTCGCAGGCCGCCCCGAGCTCCAGACTCACAACTTCCCCACTCAAAACTCGCGCCTGAACGGACCCCGCGAGCAGGACTACACTGCGTTCATGAAGAACCCTTCCCTGCGAAGCGCGCTTCTCGTCTGCGGCCTGGCGCTCTTCTTCTCGTGGGCGTTCTTCTTCCTCAAGCACAATCCTTTGCTCCGCAACATCATCCCGTTCGCGGACGACCCCTACGACGCCATTGGGTCCTTAAGCTTCATTGCAGCAAACCTTCTGGCCGCAACGTCACTGGCTCGAGTTCTCCTGCCTTACTTCGTAGGCCGAAGCGGCGCCAGTATCTATGTCTCTCGCACGCAAGTCGCCGTTTCGTTCTGCGTTCTTATGACTGTCGCGGCAGACACAATTGCAATGTTCCGGCATCTGTCGCAATGGCGCGGCACATCAGGAGAACCTGCGCTCCTCGCGATTCTCGGCTCGCTGCTCGCAGCCTCCATTGGCGTGCTCATCATCGTCTGCCGTCGATCGGAACCCCCGAGCTTCCGCATTTGGGCAACACCCTGCATAGTCTCCCTCGCAGCTCTTCTCTGCCTCTGGTTCTACCCCGAGTCCCTGATCCACAATTTGCTGCCCCACCTCATCACCTGTGACTTCGCCGACGTGCTCCTGGTCGCGCCCGTTGCATCCTTCGCGCTGGCTCTCTTCCCCGGTGAAGCCCCTCCAACACCCCACGTTCGCAGCTTGTCCCGACGGTTCGGCGCCCTGCCGCGGTGGACGATCGTCGCCTTCCTGGGATTCGCCGTCGGCTTGGCCGCATTCCTCGCCGAAATCCGCGAATCCGCAGCCTCCATCCCCATCACGCGAATCGCCTTCGTCGGCTCTGTCTACGCCTATCTCGGCCTCTCCGGCCTGCTCATCGCGTATGCATTCCTCCGCAAACCCCTCGGCTTCCAGATCACCCGCCCGAACCCCTGATCCTCACCCCTCCGATAATCACCCGCCGAAATCTGCGAAAATAGACATCGAGGACGTCTGCTCTCCATGCTGCACCCCATGCCCTCCTTCGGCAGCTTTGCGCTGCTCCTGGCCCTCGCGCTCTGCGTTTACACGCTCTTCAGCGGCGCGGTCTCTCTGCGTGCGCTCGCGACAGGCCGCCAGCTCGGAGTGTCTTCCGAAGCCCTCCGCGAGACCTCCCGCCGCGCCGGCATTGCCAGCTTCATCGCCGTCTCCATCGCCGCGTTCGCGCTCATCTGGGCCGCCTTCACCAACGACTTCTCCGTCGACTACATCCTGCACCACGCCAACCGCGACCTGAACCCGTTCTACAAGTTCGCCGCGCTCTGGTCCGGTCAGGAAGGCTCGCTGCTCCTCTGGGCATGGCTGCTCTCCGCCTACAGTTTCGTCGTGCGCATCCGCGACAAAGCCGATGTCACGCTCCACGCCTACGCCTCAACCATTCTCTCCGCGATCCAGGTGTTCTTCCTTCTGCTGCTCGTCTTCGCGGCTCCGCCCTTCGCCATCGCGCCCGGCCCGCTGCACGCCGATGGCTTCGGCCTCAATCCGCTTCTCCAGTATTCGGAGATGCTCATCCATCCGCCGATGCTCTATCTCGGCTACGTCGGCTTCAGCGTGCCCTTCGCCTTCGGGCTGGGGGCACTCATGATGCGCTACCCCGGCGAAAAGTGGATCCACATCACCCGCCGCTGGACCATGGTCGCCTGGCTCTTTCTCACCTGCGGCATCTGCCTCGGCATGCACTGGGCCTACGCCGTGCTCGGCTGGGGCGGCTACTGGGGATGGGACCCCGTCGAAAACGCCTCGCTCATGCCCTGGCTCGTCGGCACAGCCTTCCTGCACTCGGTCATGATGCAGGAGAAGCGCGGCATGATGAAGGTCTGGAACGTCTGGCTCATCTTCGCCACCTTCATGCTCACCATCCTCGGCACGCTGCTCACGCGCTCCGGCCTCGTGCAGTCCGTCCACGCCTTCGCCGAAAGCGACATCGGCAACTGGTTCTACGCCTTCCTGCTATCGTCTTCGTCGTCTGCCTCTTCACCTTCCTCCGCCAGCGCGATCACCTCCGCAGCCGAAAATCGCCTCAACGCAATCGTCTCCCGCGAATCCTGCTTTCCTCTTCAACAACCTCGTCCTGCTCCCGCCTGCATCGCCGTGCTCGTGGGTACGCTCTTTCCCGTCATCAGCGAGTACGTCACGGCTCGAAGACTACGATCGCCCGCCGTACTATAACAAGGTGTGCCGCCCTATCGGCCTCTTCCTCATCTTTCTCACCGGAGTCGGCCCGCTGCTCGCCTGGCGCGCCACCTCCATGCGCTCCATCCGCCGCAACCTTCTTCTTCCCTGCATCGCCATCATCGTCAGCGCCATCATTCTGATGGTCACCGGCCTTCGCCCCTGGAATGAGTCCGACGGCTCGCACCGGCGCCATCTACTCGCTCGTCTGCTTCTCACTCTCCGCCGGCGTCATCACCGCCATCGTCACCGAGTTCCTCCGCGGCGCCAACGTCGTCCGCACCCAGACACAAAAGAACCTGCTCTCCAGCGCCATTCTCCTCACGCGCCGCAACACGCGCCGCTACGGCGGATACATCATCCACTTCGGCATTGTCGTTCTCTTCATCGGCGTCGCAGGCTCTGCCTTCAATCAGTCCCGCGAGCTAGAGATGACCTTCGGCGACTCGCTCCAGATCGGCTCCTACAAGCTCGTCTGCCAGTCTTACTCGCAGGACTCCAACCCCAACTACGACACCGACTACGCTCTGCTCGACGTCTTCCATCACGGCAAGAAGGTCACGCAGCTCACGCCCGAGCGCCGCTTCTACAACGCCTCGCAGCAGACCTCGACGATCGTCGCCATCCACTCCACGCTCGCGCGCGATCTCTACGTCGTCTTCGAAGGCCGCAACCCGGAAACCGACAAGCCGATCATCAAGGTCTTCCTCAATCCACTCGTCAACTGGATTTGGATTGGCGTCGCCATCGTCATCTTCGGCACCGCGATCGCCCTCGTCCCACCGGGAAACCAGATGCCCCATCCTCTACAGTGGCTCCGTCGTCTTTGGTTAGGCGGCCCCAGAGAAGAGGAGGAGGCAAAAGAAGTCGTCCATGCGTAAGCGCCTGCTCCACATCGCGCTCCTCTGCGCGCTCGCCGTCCCCATGCTCGGCGCCGGCGCACCCTCCTCGCGCTTCGACACCCTCGGCCACAAACTCATGTGTGTCTGCGGCTGCGGCCAGGTCCTGCTCGAGTGCAACCACGTCGGCTGCCCCGACTCCGACCGCATGATCACCGAGCTTCGTACCGAAATTGCTACTGGCCTTCCCGACTCCGGCGTGCTGAACTGGTTTGTCGGAAAGTACGGGCCCACGGTACTCGCCGCGCCACTTCGCGGCGGCTTCGACATCGTCGCCTGGATCGTTCCCTTCGCCGCACTTTTTCTGGGCATCGCGATCGTCGTGTTCCTCATCCGCATCTGGCGTCGCCGGGGTCCCCCCGGTGGCCCGCAGGACGGTCCGCCATCGGCAATCGACGACACAACTCGCGATCGCATCCGCCGGGAGACTACGTACTAGGTCACCCCGACGAATACCCGTTAGTCACCTTTTCCTGTTACTCTGGTTCGCGTCCTATGACGCGCCCAGAGTTGCTCAAGATCGTCATCGGTCGGGCCCGCGCCAACGGCTTCGAATTCCGCCGCTGGTACACTACCCGGCTTGCCCTCCCTTGGACCTCCGCCGACGATGCCATCGCTGCGCTCGATCAGCACCGCCACTACTACGCCCTGCTCTTCTCCCACGAGTTCGCGGTGGCCTTCTGGAAGCCCGGCGCCGAGATCACCTTCCAGATTCCCGCCAAGGCCTTTCAGCGTCGCATGGCCGACGGCTCCATCCAGACCGTTGCGCGCAAGCCGTTCATCCGCCGCAGCGCCCGCAAAGACGCCTGGCGCTATCACCTCCGCGAAATGGCCCTCGCTCAAGAGCCGCTCCGCTACATCCGTCGCTACCTGAACGTAGAAGACGACCTCGTCCAGCCGGCCCCCGACGTGACCTCGGAAACCGCATCTTCACCGCACAAACCTGAGCCAGCGCGCTCCTCGCAGCAGAAGGCTGCTCCCAAACCCCAGCGCCCGCTGCCGCAACACCCACCAGCCTTCCTGCGCCGGCCGTATCCTTAGCTTCCGCCGGTCATCTCTTTCAACGCCGCTTGCGCCGCCTTGCGCGTCTTGGGCACCGGATCCAGCTGCAGGCACCTCTTGTAGTTCTGCTCCGCCTCATCCAGCTTGCCCAGCTTCCTCGCCGCCTCGGCCAGCGCCAGGTGCGCGTCCGGATCGTCCGCGTCCAGCGACACCGCATCCTTCGCCCGCATGTAGGCGCCCTTGAAGTTGCCGTCGTTCTGATAGAACGACGCAACCTGCATGTCCTCCGCAAACTGCTGCGAGTTCGTCTTCACCGGCTCTGCCGGTCTCCTGCGGCTGGCCCGCGTCTTCGTGGGCACGCCTTCATCATCCTCATTCGGCGAACCCGGCGGCTGGTCCGCGCCCGAGCTGGAGTACCCCGATGAACTCGACGACGAACTCGAGCTGCTCGCACCCGAGCTCCCCGCATCCTGCAACCCACCCGGCGGAGCCGGCTTCACATCCCCCGCACCGGCCGACGACGACGATGACCCCTGCGCGTCATCGCCGGGATACGGAAACTGCTGCGCCGGACTCTTCGGCGCGTGTTGCGCCGCCGGTGCGCCTGGCGCGCTCTGACCAGTTGCCGGCGCCGGCTTCGCCGCATCTGCATCTCCCGGATACGGAAACTGCTGCGCCGCATTCGACGGCACCGGCTGGTCCTGCGCCGGCCCACAGTTGCTCGTGGTCGTCCACTTCCCGTCAGGCCCCTTCGTCGCCCCACCCGTACAATTCATCTGGGTCTGCGGTGCCGCAGGCCTTCCTTCCGGCGTCTGCTTCCACTGCGGCTCATTCGCCTGGCTTGCCGGCGTCTGCGCGCACACCACCCCTACGCCCAGCCCCACCACACACGCCGCCAGCCACACTCGCCTCATACCTTTATTAGACGACAATCCCTCTCCACCAGCACGCACCAATCTGCCGCCCCTGTCTCCTAAGCCCTGATCCCTTAGCCCTAACCCCTTATCCCTAACCCCTTATTTCGCCTTGCTATACTCCACCCCATGCCTCGGCCCACCACCCCCGCCACGCCCCGCCTGCTCATCCGCTCCTCCGCCATCCACGCCGCCGGCGTCACTACGCTTGACCCCATCCCCCGCGGCCGCCGCATCCTCGAGTACGACGGTCCTCGCATCCCCAAATCCGTCGCCGACGACCGCTACGCCGACAAGCCCGTCACCTACCTCTTCTCCATCGACGGCACCGAGGACGTCATCGACGGCTTCTCCGCCGCCATGTTCGTCAACCACTCCTGCGCGCCCAACTGCGAGACCGAAGAGGACAACGGCCGCGTCTGGATCAAGGCCATCCGCAACATCGCCGCCGGCGAAGAGCTCGTCTACGAGTACAACCTCCACGACTCCGACGACGAATCCGCCAACTGCTACTGCGGCGCCCCCAACTGCCGCCGCACCATGTTCTCCGACGACGAACTCAAACGCCGCGCCCGCCTCGCCAAACGCAGAGCCGCGAAATGAGCCAACGATGTACTTGCATCACTGCCGTGGCGAACCTTCGCGCACCTTCGCGCCCTTGGCGTCAAAGCTTTCCGCCAAGCATCAGCACAATTCCTACCTCTTAACAAATCCACCGGCACATTCACATCCTGCACGCGAAACATTCCCGCCAGCGCGGGATGCTTCACCGCCACCGCGCGATACATCTCCCACGCCACGCGCCGGTAGCTGAAGTGCCCCGCCACCCCTGACCGCAGCTCCGAAATATACAGCGCCTCCGCAAAATCCATCTTGAACAGCGCCCTGCACCGCGTGCCCAGCGGCAGCAGATACTGCGCGCTCTGCTTCGCCTCCGGCTCATCGCTATCGCACAGCTCGCGATACGCCAGCCGCGCCGCATCCATCGCGTTCTTGTACTTGCCGGCCAGCCCCGCCTCTTCCAGCGTCGGTTGCCCCGGGCAAACTGGCTCATCATACCCATGCACATCGCTGAACGCCTGCAGCAACTGCACGCAGCGTCGGTGCCGATGCATATCCCGAAACCCGCCCACATCCATCAGGATGTCGAACCGGAACCCATGCCCCGCACTGAACGCCCGCAGCAGCTCATCATGCCTTCCGCGATGCGCCGTTCCCAGCCTCAAAATCTCATTGCGCCGCGTCTCGCTCAGCGCCGCCACCGCCCCGCGCAATTGCCTGTACGAGTAATGACAGTGCGGATACAACAACGACGTCGCAATCTCTACCTCGATATCCTCATCGTCATCCAGCAGATCCACCACCGGCGCCGGATACACCGGAGCCGCATTGCCCTCGCTGTCGCGCATCAGCTCGCGTGCTGCCTCGGCCAGCTCCTTGCGGCTCGCCATCGTGTAGTCACTCGCCTCCGCGTACTTCACCAGAGTCGGCGCAGCCTTCACCGGCGGCATCAGCTCCTGCAGAATCTCCGCCGTCGCAGCCGGGTCGACGTTCCCCTCGCCGGCCATCTCCTCCAGCCGGTCGCGCAGCACATTCCACGCCGGATCGCTCGCCGCCCCGCGCAGCTTCGCGCCAAGCTCACGGATCTCCGCAAACTCACTCGACAGCAGCCGCGACACCTGCGTCTCCAGCGTGCGCGCATTCACAATCTGCCCCAGCGACGTATTCGTCGCCAGCGGCAGCACATACCGCGCCGCATCGAACGCCCGCGCCTTCAACGTCCGCGCATAGCTCTCCGGCTTCATCTCCTCGGGCCGTGCAATCACGCCTTGCAGCGCCTCGAACATCCCCGCGCCAATCTCTTCGTAGGCCTTGAACAGCGCCTCAACCGCCGCGGTGTAGTGTTTGCGCGCGCCCTTGCTCAGCTGCGGCGTGTACCATCCGCTCTGCCGGAAGTTCTGATACCGCGTCGACCGCTCCTGCCCATCCCAGCGCGTCTCGTCGACGAGCGTGATCGCCGCCAGCAGCGAGAGCTTCTCCACCGCAAACGGAATATGCGCCAGGTCCGCAATCGACCTGTGCCCATACTGGAAATAAAACGTGTTCAGAAACTGCTCAGCCTTCTGCGAGCTGATCTCCACCAGCGACTCTCGCATCGTCAGCGCCGACCGCGAATACTTCGCCATGGCATACGCCAGCACCTCCGGCTCCGCGCCATGGATCGCGTACACTTCGGTCGTACTTTCAGCGCCGGGTTTCGCTTGGGTTGTCGAGGTCTGGGGCAGGTCAGGGGCAGCGGTAGTCGGGGACATGTCCGCACAAGAATACAGCGCAGCCCCCATGTTGGAATCTGGTCCCTTTTCGCAGCAGGAAATCGAGCTCGGACTCCATTGATACCTCACGCCGGAATTTCGCCGGGATTCCACTCCGCACAAAAGCGCCTTCGCCCCGGAGACCTGCTGGACGAAGGCGCGCTCAAACTCGAATCCGCTACCTGAAAGATGGCCTTTTCTCAGGTTTGCCTCAGTGCACGTTGAATCGGAGGATCTGGCCAATCGGTGCGTCGGCTGCGCCCCAGTTCGAGACATACAGCGCGCCATCCGGGCCGAAGGTCATGCCTGTGGGCACCGAGAGTCCGGTGATCACATCCTCGGCCATGCCGTGCCCGCGGACACGCACGACCTTGCCGTCACCTGGGTTCGGGAATCCAGCCGCCGCCGACAGCTCGAGCACATACAGCGCTCCGTCCGGACCCCAGGCCATGCTCACCACCGTCGTCAGTCCCGGAGACGAGCTTCCCGTGACATTCAGTTGGTCCGGCGCCCACGGATCCAGCGCATCGATCAGACCCTCCAGCGGGCTGGGCTTCAGGGTCATCAAGATCGACGAATCCGGCGTAATCGGAAACAGACCAAGGTTCCCCACGATCAGGCCTCCGTCACTCACCACCGCGGCCGTCGGCACGATGTGCCCCTCAGCCTTCGAAATGTCCGTGACCATCTGCACCTGGCCGTTCGGCGTCACCGACCATATCTGCCCGTGGTTGGCTTCCACCGTGTACAGCTTTCCCTGCCAGGCGATCATGCTATAGAACACCCCGTCGGCCTCAAAGTCCGGAGCCATAACCGCCGACGGATGCTCTGCGACCGCTTTGCTCAGGTCTGCCACCATGGTCCAGTGACCGGATTTTCGGTCCACCTTCGCCACCACGTTCGGCGTCAACGACCCATGCGAGCATCCGCCACCTGCCGTCACGGCATACAACTGGCCGTCGAGAAAGGCCACGTCCGCAACCCCCAGCACATCCGGCCGCTTGCTCAGCGCCGACGGAAACCCTGTCGCCACCGTTGTCACAGTCCCTTTCTTGTCGACCTTCACAATGCTCGCCGTATTGCCGTTCGTATAGGGTCCGCCGACTGCCACCGCAACCTGCTGGCACGGCAGATCGAAGGTGTTGTTTGTTCCCCCCGGCCCCGACAGCGCGACGTACAAATCGCCGTCCGGTCCGACCTTTAATCCGCGCGGACCGAACAGTCCCTGCGCGACCGCAGTGGCTCCCGCCGGTACCGGCGGCAACTGCGCAGATACTTCCAAAGCACCACCCGATACACCGAGCGCGATCACCGCACACAACTTTGCTGCTCCAAGCGTTCTCATCACCTGCTCCTCTTTTGGCTGAATTGCTTTCTTTGACAGCGGAGGCGATCTTCTCCAAGGGAAGCATCCAGTGTCGTGATGGAGCTCGCATGAAACTGTGATTTTTCTCAAATGTTGCGGAATCCGACCATAATAGGAATTCAGCCCTCAGGATTTGGCCCGGTGCACCGCGAGGCAGGCAAAGGAGTTCAGCGGTGATCTACCGCTTCGATCGGTTTCAGGCCGACGACACCACTTTCCGCCTCAGCGCGGACGGCGCGACTGTCTCTCTCGAGCCCAAGAGCCTCCGCCTGCTCCTTTATTTAATCCAGAACCGCGGCCGGCTCATCCGCAAACAGGAGATCCTCGACGCCGTCTGGGAGGATGCGGCCGTGACCGAGAACGCGCTCACCCGCTCGATCGGGCTGCTTCGGAAAACCCTGAGCGACGACAGCCGCGAGCCTCGCTTCATCGAGACCGTGCCAACCGCGGGGTACCGCTTCATCGCCCAGGTCGAGATCCTTCCCTCGGACGCAGCGGCAGGGCTGCCGTACGGGGCGCAACCCGCCGGGCCGGCGCGGGCCGTAGAAGTCGCCGCGACACCCCACCGCAGGCCGCCCTTGCTGCGCCTTGCGGTGATCACCGCGGGATCTCTGCTCGCTATCGCCGCGGTGTCATGGCTGGTTGCCGCACGCCTGCGCCCCACCCGTACGATCCGCTCGCTGGCCGTGCTTCCGCTGACGAATCTCTCGGGCGACCCGAGCCAGGACTATTTTGCGGACGGGATGACGGACGAATTGATCACTGAGCTCGCCCACATTCCCAACCTTCGCGTGGTCTCCCGCACCTCCGTGATGCTGGACAAGAATGCGAAGAAGCCTTTACCGGAGATTGCACGCGAGTTGGGCGTGGATGCCATCGTGGAGGGATCAACGGTCCGGTCCGGCGACCGCGTCCGCATCACCGCGCAACTGATCGATGCACGCAGCGACCGTCATCTGTGGGCGCAAAGCTTCGAGGGCCCGGCGACAGATATTCTCGCGCTGCAGGATAGCGTCGCCCAGCAGATCGCGCAGCAGGCCCGCTTCGTCCTGCTTCCCCAGCCGCCGCGCCCGTCCGTCAATCCCGCCGCGCACGACGCCTATCTCCGCGGCCGCTACTTCTTCCACAAGCAGGACTTCCCCCACAGCCTCGAGTCCTTCCAGCAGGCCATCGCGCTCGATCCTAACTACGCCTCCGCCTGGGCCGGCTACGCCACCGCGCTCGACGCCGCCACCGCCTTCGACCTCGGCCGGCCCGAGGTCCTCATGCCCAGGGCGCTCGCCGCCGCCCAGCGCGCCATCCAGCTCGACCCCCAAAATGGCGAGGCCTTCACCGAGCTCGGCAGCATTCAAACCATCTATACCTGGGACTGGACAGCCGCCGAGCAGAGCCTCACCCGCGGCATCGCCCTCAGCCCCAGCGACTCCATCGCGGAATTCAAGTACGCCGTCTTCCTCGACGCCGTCGGCCGTCCCGAGGCAGCCGTCGTCCACATGCGCCGCGCGCTCGAGCTCGACCCACTCTCGTTCTTCATGACTCGCCGTCTCGGCGCCACTCTCTACCTCGCCCGCGACTACGACGCCGCCCTCGCGCAGCTCAACCGCGCCGCCGAGATGGAAGACCGGCCCGGCTCCGTCGATAACTACATCGCCCTTGTCTACGAGCAGAAGGGTCAGCGCGACCAGGCCATTCAGCACGATCTCATCGCCCTGCACGAAGATCATCCAGAGATCGATACCCGCTCTCTGCTTGTCGGGTATCAGCAGCACGGATGGAAGGCCTATTGGGACGCGCGCAGCCGCGTCCTTCTCACCGCGTCAGCCGTACCATGCACCGCTTACGAGATAGGCGTCGATGATCTTCGCGTGAACGAAATCGACCACGCATTCGAGTTCTTCAATCAGGCAGTCGACCGGCACTGCTTTTACATGGCTCTCATTGGCGTCGATCCGCTGCTGGACTCCGTTCGCCACGACCCCCGCTACGCCACTCTCCTAAGACGCTTACATCACTGATACCAACCGCGCCGTGTAGATCGCTACCGACAACGCTTCTCGTCAGTAACTTTAAGCGTGGTTTAACGAGCGGCCAAGATAACCTCGTTGCGTATCCTCGACTGGTGCAGCAATGCTCTAATACCCAAGGACATCCTCAGGAGCACTCATGGCCGCCTCCCTCACCGGCAAAGTCGCGCTCGTTACCGGAGCCTCCCAGGGCATCGGCCGCGCCATCGCCCTCGACCTCGCCCGTAACGGCGCCGCTGTCGCCCTCGCCGCCCGTTCGCTCGATAAGTTGGAGTCCCTCGCCCAGGAAATCACTTCCGCAGGCGGAGCCGCCAAAGCCTTCGCCCTCGACGTCACCTCCGAGGACTCCATCAAGTCCTGCGCGAAAGCCGTCCTCGCCGACCTCGGCGCCTGCCACATCCTCGTCAACAATGCCGGCATCACCCGCGATGGCCTCGCCCTGCGCATGAAGCTCGCTGACTTCGAAGACATCCTCCGCGCCAACCTCACCGGCGCCTTCCTGCTCACCCAGGCCGTCATCTCCTCCATGATGAAAGCGCGCTGGGGACGCGTCATCAACATCACCTCCGTCGTCGGCGAAACCGGCGCCGCCGGCCAGGTGAACTACGCCGCTTCTAAAGCCGGACTGATCGGCCTCACCAAATCCCTCGCCCGCGAGTTCGCCTCCCGCAACATCACCGTCAACGCCATCGCCCCCGGCTTCATCGCGACTGCCATGACCGACGCCCTCACCGACGACCAGCGCGCCGGAATCCTCGCCCAGGTTCCGCTCGGCCGCTACGGCACTGTCGAGGACATCGCCTCCGCGGTTAGTTTCCTCGCGTCGGACGCCGCTGCCTACATTACCGGGCACACCCTCGACGTCAATGGGGGCATGTACATGGGCTAAACGAAGACCGCCATGCTCCGGTTTATATGTGCCCTGATATCAACGACTCACAAACCTAACGAATCCGAATTGGTACAGCCGGCAAAAGATATCGAAGATTCCGCTTGCCACCACTGCCTTCGGTGGTTACTTTACGGCTAATGGCAAACATGCACACAGCTCTGCCGCCGTCCGAAACTGCGGTTTTTACGAGTCCTGAGCCAATAAATATTGGGGTGACCATTCGCGGGTTCCGGCTGCAAAAGGGGCTGTCGCAGGGTGATATTGAGAAGCGTACGGGCCTGCTTCGGTGTTACCTTTCGCGTGTGGAAAACGGGCATACGGTGCCTTCGCTGGAGACGCTGCAGAAGATCGCGGGAGCCCTCGATATCTCCCTAAGTCATTTCTTTTCTGAAGATCCGGTCCGCGAAGTATCCGGCGTCTCGCTCACCGAAGACGAGATTCGTTTCCTCACCCAGGTGCAGCGCTACGCTGCAAATCTCACCGAAAGCGACCGCCGGCTGCTGCTGGCGATGGTCCGCAAATTCGCCGCGACCGTCTCCACAACCTTCGACTAAGTTGTTGATTTTCCGTTGAATTGTCGTGGAGCGACAATTAGATTTTAAGGCATTTGAACGTATAAAAAGTGCGTTTTTGCGCATTTTTGAAGGGTCAATTTTTGGCCTTTTCAGCCTCTCGCGAACTTCGAGAGGGCGTATCCGACCAGCGACAGGATGAACGCCGCAGCCGTGAAGGTGGCCCGCTGGCGCGCTCGATAGCTGGCCTTCCCGGTCGTCATCTTGGGCAGCAGGGGCAAGCCCAGCGCCAGCCCGCTCAGCAGGCCGCCGAGATGCGCGGAGTTATCAATGTGGGGAATGTTGCTGGGGTTCACGTGCAGCCGCGCCCACTCGGCCGCGGTCAGCGATGGCGAAAACTGCGGCGCGATACCCAGCGCCAGGTTGATCACCGCAAACAGGATGACCTGCCGCCGGAGGTTCTTCAACTCCTCCCAGGGCAGGTTCAGCTTGCGGTTCGAGAGCAGCACAATCAGAATGCCGGCAATCCCGAAGATTGCGCCTGACGCGCCGACCGCGAGCACGTCCGAGCGCGTGAACACGCTCTCCGCTGCCGATAGGAGATTCCCCGTCACGCCGGTCAGGATGTAAACCCAGATCAGCCCCCATCGCCCCAGCAGCGGTTCGCCAAACAACCCGAGGTTCCAGAGACACCAGAGGTTGACGCCGATGTGCAGAATGCTGGCGTGGACGAAACAGGCAGTCACCAGCCGCCACCACTGACCCTGCGCAATCGCCGCCCAGCTGTCGCAGCCGCCAAAGTAGTACAGCACGTTGCCATTGAACTGCGCGGTCAGAATCGAGCTGAACTGATGGGCCTTGAGGAGCGGAATCACCGGGCTCCAGCGAAACATCACCAGGAAGACCAGGATGTTGATGGCCATCAGGATGGACGTGGCCGGATAGGCCGCGATCAGCGATGGCCACGGACGCTTGCGCACCTGCGGCCCACCGCCGCGCGTGGCCTCGCCGGCGCGCGCGGCTGTGGCAGACGCCGGCTCATGCGCATGTCCTTGCGCATAGACAACATCAGTGTTTTGGTGATTCGAGGACAAACAGACTCTCAAGCAGCGGGATGAAACATCATCATAGCTGAGAAGCAGAGGGTAGAGAGTAGAGGATAGAGAGTAGAGAGTAGAAGACAAAGCTTTGACGCAGAGGTCGCGAAGGAACGCGACGGGAGCCGTCGGTTACCCTCTACCCTCTACTCTCTATTCTCTAGGCTTTTTCACGCCTGCTTCCAGAGGCGGTCGCGCAGTTCCGGCGAGACGTGCTCGCGGACCATGGCGGAGACCATGCCAGGGACCGGCGTGGTCATCAGGACCAGGGCCCACAGCAGAAGCGAGAAGATCACACCCGAGACCGCCACCGCTTCCAGACTGATCGTGATGCTCTGCGGGAGGTGCGCGAGCATCAGGGCACGGTCGCTGCCGAGGTGCAGGTGCAGGCTTCCGCTGAGGTGCCGTATTGCCTCCAGGCGGTGCAGCACCAGCGCCGCCAGAACGAAAGCTCCGCAGGCCAGGGTGGTTACAACCAGCAGCAGAAGGTCGACCGTACGATGAATCCGCTGCTTCCCGCGACAGTGCGGGCAACCGCGCAGATGGGCCTCGTAGTCGCCGCGGAGCCCCGCAGGGGTGCCGGAGATGTCATACCGCCATCCGGAAAGGATGTGGCCGATCACCTGGTCTGTGCAGGGGGTATGTGCGTCCTGGAGGGGATGTCGAGAAAGAGTCGGCATTTGTTTACGCAATCTTGATTCTACTTCACTGCTGGTGCCTGGGGAAGCGCCAAGCTGGAGTCTTTGCGTGCCGTATGGGTAGTCCCATCTCCTAGTTAAGCCATTGTTTTACAACCGAATGGGTTGCATTGCAACATCCTGCTGGGCCAATAGGACCCGGTTACCCAAAAGAGTCATGCGGTCGCCTATTGCTTGCTCGGCGGCCAGCCTGGCCAGCTCGGGCAGGTTGTTCTGTTCACTTAGATGTCCCAGCACGATGGTGTGTGCACCACCGTCATAATCTCTCATCAAAAACTCGGCCGCTGCCGCGTTGGAGAGGTGGCCAACCCGGCTGAGGACACGCTGCTTCACGCTCCAGGGGTAGGGGCCGTCTTTGAGCATCTCGAGATCGTGGTTGGACTCCAGCAGCAGGACATCCACGTTCTTGAGCGCAAGCTTCACATTTTGTGGGACATAGCCAAGGTCGGTGGCGACGGCCATCCGGATCGACTCGCCGGGAGCGTAGAAGACGAAGCCGCAGGGGTCGGCGGCATCGTGCGGGATGGTGAAGGGGCAGACTTCCAGCTCGCCGATACGGAAGCTTCTGCCGGCCTCGAAGAATTCCAGCGCGGGGAGTTCGGTGGGGTTGATTTTGGCGCGGGTCTCTTCTGGCGTGAGAGCTTCGGCTTCCGGCTCTTCGCAGGGGGGCTCGGCTCCAGCTTCCACGCAGGCGGTCCCTGTGCCTGCTTCTATCGCTGCGCGCTCGCGCTGCATCTTTTCGAGCCAGGCCTTGTAGGTCATGCGCTTTTGAGGCGTGAGCATCCGGACCCAGGCGCGGTGCGTGGCTTCGGTGAAGAAGACAGGAATCTTCAGCTTGCGCGCCAGCACCGAGAGGCCGGCGACGTGATCGAGGTGCTCATGGGTGATGAGGATGGCCTTGAGGTGGCTGGGGTCTTCACCGGTAAGAGCCATGCGGCGGAGGATCTCGCGGCAGCTCAGGCCGGCGTCGACCAGGACGGCAGTGCTGCCCGCGGCGACCAGCGTGGCGTTCCCACGCGATCCCGAAGCTAGAACAGTCATCCGCATGGATGGAAGGATACAGCGGGGCGTTGTGCAGAAACCGGGGCGGAATCAGGGGGGATTCAAGACAGTAGAGGGTAGACAGTAGACAGGGGACTTCTGGCGTTCGTGGAAACGCAGATCTTGATATACGAGATGCGGGGCACCCGGCGGCCTATGGGGAGAGCCACTCCTCGAATCGGATTCGTTCGGAAATGAGCCTTAGCATCGCAGCCCGATTGCGATACTCTTCGCACGTGGGAATCCGATGGCTAGAACTGATTGAACTGCTCGAGGCGAAGAATGTGACCTTTAGCGATGGGCTCACTGACAAGGAGGTGTCGCAAATCGAGGCTTGGCATCGATTCCGCTTTCCGGATGACCTCCGTGATTTCCTCCAAACTGCTGTGCCGATGGGCTCCCAATTCATGAACTGGCGGTCGGACGAGCGGCCCTTCCCGGCGTCGCTCAGCTACCCTGTTCACGGAATCCTGTTCGATGTCGAGCAAGGATTCTGGCATGCAGAATGGGGTCCTCGGCCAGCTACGATGGAAGCGGCGCGGATCATCGTTGAGGAACAGGTTGAACGAGCTCCCAAGTTGATCCCCATCTTTGCGCACCGGATGATGCCGGACCGGCCAAGCACTCCCGGGAATCCGGTCTTGTCAATTCATCAGACGGACATCATCTACTACGGGTTCGATCTGGAAGATTATCTCTGCCATGAGTTCGATCTGCCGGGCCGGAAGCCGTGGCCAAGTGAGATAAAACGCATCGAGTTTTGGGATCCGGAGCAATGGGAGACACGCTGGGGTGAATGGCAGTCACCCCCTTGGCATGAACGCTAATGTAAGGAGCTCCGCGTGACCGACGCTCCGGAACTTTCGAGCCTCGTTGGCAGCATTGGGCTACTGCTTTACCGGGTTCCGCAGCGGCGCGAGGAAGTTGACGATCGAGCGCAGGACCAGTTCGTTCCGCTGGTTGAAGCAGGAGGTGCGGGAGCGGACGATGCCGTACTCGGGGCGGGAGCGGGAGTGGCGGACGCTCATGATCTCGGCCTCGGTGCGGAGGGAGTCGTTGGGGCGGACGGGGGCGGTCCAGCGCATCTCTTCGACGCCGGCGCCGATCATGCCGCCGGCGACGTGGATGGATTCGACGCGGAGGCGCATGACGATGGCGGCGGTGAGCCAGCCGGAGGCGGCGAGGCCTTTGAAGAAGCCGCTCTCGCCGGCGGTCTGGTCGATGTGGAAGGGTTGCGGGTCGTAGCGCTCCCCAAATTCTTTGATCTCTTCCGCCGTGACCTTGTAGGAGCGGCTGGAGTTGAAGGTCATTCCGGGGTGCAGATCTTCGAAGTAGAGTTCTTTGGTTGACAAGGATTCCTCCGAGAGACAGTAGACATTAGACAGTAGACAGTAGACAAAACCGAATGGCCGCCGGGCCGCACTCGAGGCTCTCTACTGTCTACTGTCTAGCCTCTACTGTCTCGCTTGTACTCGTAAAATCCTTTGCCCGATTTTCGGCCGAGCCAGCCGGCATCGACCATGCGGACCAGCAGCGGGCAGGGGCGGTACTTGGGATCGCCGAGGCCGGCCTCCAGCACGCGCATGATGTCGAGGCAGACGTCGAGGCCGATGAAGTCGGCGAGGGTGAGCGGGCCCATGGGGTGGGCCATGCCGAGGCGGAAGACCTCGTCGACGGCTGCGGGGGTGGCGACGCCTTCCATGACGGCGAACATGGCCTCGTTGAGCATGGGCATGAGCACGCGGTTGGAGACGAAGCCGGCGGCGTCGTTGACCTCGACGGGGGTCTTGCCGAGCTCGAGCGCGAGGGTGTGCACGCGCTGAAAGGTCGCTTCGCCGGTCTGGAGACCGCGGATGACTTCGACGAGGCTCATCACCGGGACGGGGTTGAAGAAGTGCATGCCGATGACGCTGCCGGGGCGCGTGGTGGTGGCGGCGAGTCGGGTGATGGAGATCGACGAGGTGTTGGAGGCCATGATGGCGTCGGGGGCGAGGAGGCTGTCGAGCTCGCGGAAGATGGACTGCTTGATTTCGAGGCGCTCGGTGGCGGCCTCGACGACGAGCGTGCAGTCTTTGAGGGCGGCGAGGGAGTTGGCGCGGTGGACGCGCTTTTGGATGGTTTCGACCTCGGCGGGGTCGACCTTGCCGCGGGCGGCTTCGCGGTCGAGATTGGTGCGGATGGTGGCGAGTCCGCGCTCGAGGGCAGCCTGGTCGATTTCGCAGAGCACCACCTCGCAGCCGGCGCGCGCCATCACGTGGGCGATGCCGTTGCCCATGGTGCCGGCCCCGATGACGCCCAGCCGTTCGTTTCTTGTCACCTGCTCGGGCACTGCCATCTGGCTGATCCTCTTTGCTGATCTTCTTCGATCATGGCAAGAGAAGCGAGTTTATCAGCCGGGCGGGACAGCTGCGAAGCGCGACAGAGGTATGCTCAGAGCGAATGCGGTTCAGATGATTTGCGGAGTCGCTGGCGATGCCGATGCCTGATGCCGAAGTGCTCATCGCGGGGGCCGGACCCACGGGTCTGGTGCTGGCGCTGTGGCTGGCGCGGCTGGGGATTCGCGTGCGCATCGTGGATAAGAATCGCGAGCCGGTAGCGCACTCGCGCGCGCTGGCGGTGCAGGCGCGGACGCTGGAGTTCTATGCGCAGCTCGGGTTTGCGCATGAGCTTGTGGAGCATGGGCATCGCGTGCCGGCGATTAATCTTTGGGTGGCGGGGCGGCAGGTGGCGCATGCGCCGTTTGAGGACTTCGGGCGCGGGTTGAGCCCGTTTCCGTATGCGCTGATCTTTCCGCAGGATGAGCACGAGCCGCTGCTGATCCGGCATCTGGCGGAGGCTGGTGTGAATGTCGAGCGGTCGACGGAGCTGCTGCGGTTTGAAGAGGGCGCGGACGGGGTGGATGCGACGCTGCGGCTGCGCGATGGGACGGAGCAGAGTTGCCGTGCGGGGTTCCTGGCGGGGTGTGATGGGGCGCGCTCGGTGGTGAGGCAGGGGTTGCGGATCGGCTTTCCGGGTGGGGAGTACACGCATCTGTTCTACGTCGCGGACGTGACGGCTGGCGGCGCGGTGGCGAATGGGGAGCTCCATGTTGCGCTGGATGACACGGACTTCCTGGCCATCTTCCCGCTGGATGACAACGGCCGGATGCGGTTCGTCGGGACGATTCGCGAAGAGCTTGCGAGGCAGGCTGAGCAGCCGGGCGATTCGCAGCCGGAGCTGACGTGGAAGGATGTGTCGAAGCGCGTGCTGAATTGGATTCACGCGGATGTGAAGCGCGTGAACTGGTTTTCGACCTATCGCGTGCATCATCGCGTCGCGGAACACTTCCGCCGCGGGCGCGTGTTTCTGCTGGGCGATGCGGCGCATATTCATTCGCCGGTCGGCGGGCAGGGGATGAATACGGGGATTGGGGATGCGGTGAATCTTGGCTGGAAGCTGGCGGGCGTGCTGCGGGGGCGTGCGCCGGACAGTATGCTCAACACGTTTGAGCCGGAGCGGATTGCGTTTGCGCGGCGGCTGGTTGCGACCACGGATCAGGCATTCACCGGCGTCACCAGCGATAGCGAGCTTGCGCTGCTGCTTCGCCTGCATATCGTTCCGTACCTGGTGCCCACGCTTCTGTCGGCGAACGCCAGCCGGCGATTTCTGTTTCGTACCGTGTCGCAGATCGCGATCAACTACCGGTCGAGCGATCTGAGCGAGGGCCGCACGGGCAAGCTGCACGCCGGGGATCGCTTGCCATGGCTGAAGATCGCTGGTAGTTCCCAGAATGCGGAGACCGACAACTTCGCTCCGCTGGGCTCGCTGGACTGGCAGGTGCACTACTACGGCAATGCTCTCTGTCCGGACATTGGGAGGCTATGCACGCAACGCGCACTCGCGCTGCAGACGTTTCCGTGGCGGCCGGAGTTCAGCGAGCAGGGAGTGCGCGAGAACGCGGTTTACCTCATTCGGCCGGACGGTTACATCGCGCTCGCCGACCCCGAGGCGAAGGCGCGTACGCTGGCTGGCTTCCTTGATGCCCAGGGGCTCAAGTTCGCCTGATTTTGCGCATAGCACCTGCGCTTGCAACTTCGGTGTGATGCAGCGCAAGGTTTTTCTTGAATTGCGGGCCGCCGGGCCGTATAAATCAGCCACGATCTCTTCTCAGCAACGTGGCGCGTTCAGGGCCACGGTCGCGACGTTTCAAGGAGCAGCCTTGCTATGCACCGGGCCCGTCTTCCCCGTGTCGTGAGCCTTAGCGCGATGGCCGCCGTGCTGTTTACCGTGGCCCCGCTACCCGTCTTCGCGTCCAATTCCGTTCCGGACTGGGTAAAGGCCGCTGCGCAGGAGCCGCTGCCGAAGCTTCCCGAGACAACCAAGGCGGTCGTCCTGCTGGATGACGCGACCTATACGGTCGACGCGAAGGGACAGGCCATCCTGCATGAGCGCGAGGTCATCAAGATTCTTCGCCCGCAGGGCCGCGACGAGGCGGTGCCCGCGGTCGGATTCGACAAAGACTCGAAGCTGCTTTCCATGCATGCATGGAGCATCGACCCGGCTGGCCACGAGTACGCGGTCAAGGACAGCGAGATGCGTGAGGTGAGCCCTCCGGGCGCGGGCGGGCAGCTCTATGACGACGTGAAGTACCGGGTCGCCGATCCTCCCGGCCGCGATCCCGGCGGCATTGTGGCCTACGAGTACGAGCAGCGGGAGCGTCCCTATCTGGCCGAGACGAGTTGGGAGTTCCAGGGTGCGCTCCCGGTCGTCGACCAGAGCTTCACGCTCGAGCTGCCTGCGGGCTTCTCGTATACGACCACATGGGCGCACCATACCAAGGTCGACGCGATTGATCTCGAGCACCAACGCTATCGCTGGGAGATGAATAACGAACCGGCCATCGACCTGGAGCGGGTGCCGATGCACCCCTCCGCCGAATCGCTCGCCGGACGCATGACGGTCCATTACTCCGGCCCTGGTCTGGCCTTTCCTGAGGACGGGACGTGGCGCGGTATCGGCGAGTGGTACAGCGCGCTGGCGCACGACCGCGTGGCCGCTACGCCGGCGATTGCAGCGAAGGCCGCAGAGCTTAGCGCGGGCAAGACCGATTTCTACGATAAGGCCGAGGCGATCGGCGACTTCGTGCAGCAGCACATCCGGTATTTCGTTATCGAGATGGGCGTGGGCGGATTCCAGCCTCATCCCGCGGACGCCATCTTCCGCGGCGGCTATGGCGACTGCAAAGACAAAGCGACCCTTCTGTCCGCGATGCTCTCCACGGTGGGCATCCACAGCGATCTGGTGATGGTTGACACGCATCGCGGCGTGGTTGACCCGGACGCCCCGTCGATTGCGGGCAATCATGTCATCGCTGCGATCGAAGTCCCCAAAGGCTACGAGAACCCGCGGCTTCACAGTGTGATTACCGCGCAAACCGGCAAACGCTATCTGATCTTCGATCCAACCTGGGAGGACACGCCGTTCGGTCAGATCGAAGACAACCTGCAGGGCAGCTACGCCCTGTTGATCGAAGGCCCGGCGAGCCAGATCATCCAGATTCCCGTCCTCAGCCCCGACCTGAATACGATTCATCGATCCGGGACGCTCACCCTGAACGCGGATGGTTCGCTGAAGGGGAATGTGACCGAGCAATACTTCGGCTCGCTGGCCGAGGACGACCGCATGGAACTCAAAGAGCTCGATTCGAGCAAGCAGCAGGAGCTTATCGACCGCACTGTCTCGCGTGACCTGATGGCAGCCTCGCTCAGCAATCTGAAGATTCAGAACGTGGCCGCGCTGGACAAGGACCTGACCACCAGCTTCAATGTCACGGCCGACCACTATGCCAGCTCGGTGGGGCCGCTGCTGATGATTCGACCGCGCGTGCTCGGCAGCTACGCTCTGCCTATCGACCACAAGTCACGGAAGATTTCGATCAATCTCGGTCGCACCATGCAGGCTACCGACAGCTTCGATATTCAGCTCCCCGACGGCTACGCGGTGGATGAGCTGCCTGATCCGGTTAAGGAAGACGTCGGGTTCGCGAGCTACGAGAGCTCTACGAAACTGGAGGGGCACACGCTCCACTACACCCGCATCTATACGGTCCGCCAGGTTTCATTGCCGGCAGACAAGTATCCGGATCTGCAGCGCTTCGTCGCAACGATTGCCGCTGACGAGGACAGCCGTGTCGTCCTCAAGCGCAGCACCAGCACCACAGCCTCACTGCCCTAAGGAGCACCATGTACACTGCCGCACCGCAGCGCATCACCGGCAAGCCGCGCCGCACGCTGTCCGCACTTCTTCTCGTCACCGCGTTCGCGCCGGTGGCTCTCGCGCAGAAGTTCATCCAGCCAACGCAGGAAGAGCTGTCGATGACGACGCTGCCGGGCTATCCCGGCGTCGCCGCGGTCATCCTCAACAAAGAGGAGATCACCACCGACGACAGGCATTCCGCGCAGCACTACGCGCGGATCAAGATCCTGAACGAGGACGGCAAGAAGTACGCCAACGTTGAGCTGCCCTACGTGACCACGACCGAGGGCGACAACGACAACACCATCGGCAATGAAAAATCGCTTGCGGACATTCAGGGCCGCACCATCCACCCGGACGGCAGCGTCATTCCCTTCACCGGCAAGCCGTACCTGAAGGTGATGGAGAAGGGCAAAGGCTTCAAGTACCAGGCGAAGGTCTTCACGCTGCCGGACGTCACCGTGGGCAGCATCATCGAGTACCGGTACAGCACCTTTATCAACGACCGCGGCTATGAGCCGCCGGTGTGGCTGATCCAGGGCAATCTCTACGTCAAAGCTGCCCACTTTATCTGGTATCCGAGCTCGGAGGAGATGGGAGATGAGCACGGTGATCTGATCCACACGATCAGCTGGTTCCCGATTCTTCCCAAGGGAGCGGAGATCGTGAAGCACGACCTGCCCGGCGGCGGCGGCAGCAACGGGCTTCCGACCCGGTCGTACGAGCTTACGGTGAAGGATGTTCCTCCACAGCCGGAGGAAGAATTCATGCCGCCGGTTGCGAACTACAGCTTCCGCGTGTATTTCAACTACATTGCCGCGAGCACGCCCGCAGAGTACTGGAAGAGCGAGGGGAAGTACTGGTCCAAGGCAGTGAACTCGTTTGCGAATCCGAACGCCGACCTGAAGTCCGCGACGCAGCAGATCATCGCCGGCGCGACGACGCAGGACCAGAAGCTGCGCGCCATCTATGCCGCCGTGCAGAAGCTCGAAAACACGGACTACACGCGCGCGCATGAAACGCGTGAGGACAAGGCCAATGGACTCGGCAAGGTTAAGGACGCCGACGATGTCTTCAGGCATGAGCGCGGGGATTCGACGCAGCTCACGGAACTCTTCATCGGTATGGCGCGGGCGGCGGGCATGGACGCCGATGCCGTGCTCGTCCCGGATCGTTCGCGCCACCTTTTTATCAATCTCTGGCTGAGCTTCGAACAGTTTGACGAAGTCATCGCCGTGGTCAACGTCGACGGCAAAGATGAGTTCTTCGATCCCGGCGAACGCTATTGCGGCTACGGACATCTTGCCTGGCAGCACGGGTTTGTAACCGGGCTTCGCCAGAAAGGCAATGAGACTGCCTTTGTGAACGTCGAGGGTGAAGGCTACAAAAATAACGTCGTCATGCGTGTGGCCAACCTGAAGATGGACGCCAGCGGCTTAGTGAATGGTCAGATCGACATGACCTACATGGGAGTCTCGGCGCTGCGCTGGCGACATGCGGCCCTTCGCGGCGACGATGAGAGCCTCAAGCACGAGCTTCGCACGTCAATCGAAGAGATGATCCCGCACACGCTGGAGGTCAAGGACGTTACTGTGTCCAACGTCGCCGACTACGAGAATCCGCTCAAGGTCAGCTACACGGTCCAGGGAACTGTCGGGTCGTGGACCGGCAAGCGTCTGGTTGTGCCCGCCGACCTCTTCCTGGTCAACCACAAGGCTACCTTCCCGCACGAGAAGCGTGAGGTTGCCGTCGATTTCAACTACCCGTCGTCGACCCGCGACGCTCTGCGCATCAACTTCCCGTCGAACTTCTCGATTGAGGCCGCGCCGGCGATTGCGAAATATGGCATGAAGCAGATGGCCGGATATGGCATGGACGTAGAATCCGCTCCGACCAACTTCACCACGCGGCGCGATTACGTCTTCGGCGAAATCTATATTCTTCCCGACGAGTACGCGCAGCTGCGCACGTTCTACTCGCAGTTCGAAGCGAACGATCAGCAGAGCGTGGTGCTGAAATCGACCACTCCCGGGACCACGACTACGGCGTCGAGCACTCCTGCCGCGAACTGATATGGCGCCGACCCGGACTTTCTGTACGGGCGTAAGAGGCAAGCGGGTGGGCTTGCCCGGCCGAGCTTTATTGTGCTCCGCAGCGGTCTGCCTGTTCAGCGGAGTGCACGCGCACGCCATCACCTGTCACGTGCGCACCGCGCCGATGTCTCCGGCCGACATTGCGATGTCAAAGCATGACTATGCGAAGGCAGAATCCCTCTACGCTGCTGAAAGCGAGGCGGCGACGGGTCAGCCCGGTTCGGAAGCCGACCGCCTGCATGCCGGGCTCATCCGCGCGCAGCTTCGCCAGTCCAAAACCGCGGATGCCGAAGAAAGACGCCGTCGCCTGGTCTACTGCGCGGCCCAAGAACTCCTGGGCGCTGGTCGCGCTTAGCGAGGTGCAGTGGCGCGAAGGCGAGGTCAACGACACATTGCAGACTCTCGACTCGGTCCGTCACCTCGACTACTGCAATCCGCAGGCGCATGCCGACCTGGCGACGATCTATCGGATGAGCGCGATGTACGCCTCCGCCAACCTGGAGCTCACGGTTGCCCGCAAGATGGACCCGATCGATGACCAGATCGAGAGAGATTGGCTACGCCTTCAGCCCCGCGCCGACCAGCTCAGCGAGCTCACGCGCTATCTGGACCACGCCGCCTTCCTGCCTGACGATGAGCGCAGGTCGCTGGAACGGCGAAAGGAGCGGCTGTCGGAGCCTCCCGCTTCAGGCTGCCGGCTGGTGACAGCCGTCGCCAGCACGGCAATTCCCTTCCGCGCCATTCAGAACTCGACGAACTCGCACACGTACTGGGGGCTCGACGTAGAGTTCAACGGGAAGCATCGCGCGCTGGAGATCGACACCGGCGCCAGCGGCCTTATCCTCACCCACTCGGCCGCCAACGCTCTCCACCTCACGCCGGACTTTCATTTCAAGTCCGGAGGGATCGGCGATGAAGGCGACGTCGATTCATTCGTCGCCAAGGTCGCGAGCATCAAAATCGGCTCGCTGGAATTCCAGGACTGTGATGTCGAGGTCCTGAGCAAGACGCCTGAAGGCATGCTCGATCAGGACGGTCTAATCGGCGGCGACGTCTTCTCTCACTTTCTGTTTACCCTGGATTTTCCTGGCCGCATCCTGAAGCTTGACCCACTTCCTGCACGTCCCGGCGATACCTCGGCGAGCAGCACCGCTGCGCTCGAGACCGGGGTTTCGACCGAAGCCGATGCGCCGCAGGACGCTTACCGGGACGCGTCGATGAAGGACTGGGACCGCGTCTTCCGCTCGGGCCACCAGCTCATCATGCCGGTCCAGCTCAAGCAAAACAGCCCCTGGAAGCTGTTCATCCTGGACACCGGCGCTCAGATGGACCTTATTTCCCCGGATGCCGCGCGTGAGGTCAGCAAGGTGTCCAAAGGCTCATGGGTGAACATCACCGGCATCTCCGGAGAGGTAAAAAAGACCTGGACCACCGGGCCGATGACGCTCTACTTTTCTCACCTGGCCGCGCCTAACAATGGCATGCTATCCATCGACACCAGCCGCCTGGGTAAGGCGACCGGCGTCGAGATCTCCGGTTTCATTGGCGCGCCAACCTTGCATCAGCTCACGATGTCCATCGATTACCGCGACAATCTCGTGCACTTCACCTACGACCCAAAGCGGATCAGACGGTGCATGGAAAACATCAACATCCCGGACTGCTACTGACGCGCGGCCAGTCGCAGCACCATCCCGGCAATCCGCTCCAGCGCTCCGGGGCGCGCGAGCTTCTTTGCAGCCGCTGCCATGCGCATCCGCTTCTGCGCGTCCTGCAGCAGATTCACCAGCATGCGCTCCATCGTCTCGGGCGTTGCGTCGCGCTGCAGCAACATTACGGCCGCGCCGGCATTCGCCAGCACCTCCGCGTTCCTGCGCTGATGATCGTCGGCTGCCTGCGGAAATGGCACCAGGAGTGACGGCTTGCCGGCCGCGCACAGCTCCGCCACAGTGCTGCCGGAGCGAGCGAGGATGAGGTCGGCTGCGGCGTACTGCTCGGGCATGTCGGTTAGGAACGCCTCGACGCGCCAGCGGGTAGGGTCTGCCCCGGTCGCCTCAAACGCCGCGCGCGTTGTCTCCAGGTGCCGAGCGCCGGCCTGATGGACGATCGTGAGCTTCGGAATCTGGCGCAGCAGCCCGGGCAGGATCCTCGGCATGACATCGTTGAACAGCGCCGCGCCCTGGCTGCCCGCGGTGACGAGCAGGCGTGGGGGCGCGCCGGCCGGCCTTGGAGGCAGATCAAAGATCTCCTGCCGAACGGGAACTCCGGTGACCTCGGCGTTGCGAAAGAACTTTACTGTCACGGCGAAGTTCACGGCCGCCGCGCTCACGCGCTTGCCCATCAGCTTGTTCGTCATGCCCGGGACGGCGTTCGGTTCGTACGCCAGCGTCGGAATGCGTTTCAGCAGCGCCGCAATCATGCCAGGCCCGCTTGCATAGCCGCCAACTCCAACAACCACCTGCGGATGAAACTCCTTCAGCAGCCGCATGCAATGCAGTACGCCCAGCGGCAAGTCGCTGAAGGTCTTCAGCCGCGTCTTCAGGCTGACGTTCTTCAGTTGCCCCGAGCGCACCAGCTCCAGCCGGAAGCCGGCCTCGGGCACGAGCCTGGTTTCCAGCCCGCGCGCGGTGCCGATGAACAGGACCTCGGCACCGTGTTTGTCGCGTAGTTCGCGCCCGATTGCCAGTGCCGGCACCACGTGTCCGCCCGTCCCACCGCCGGCAATGACAACTCGCAAACCAGTGACTGGCTGACCCGCTGAGTCCGGGCTGAAGCCCGGACCTACTGCTGACTCGCCGACCTGGTGCATCTAGTCAATCTCGCGCGTGACGTTGAGCAGCACGCCCATGCACGCGAGCGTCACGAAGAGACTCGTTCCGCCGGACGAGATGAACGGCAGTGTGATGCCCTTGGTCGGCAGCAGAGCGATCACCACGCTCATGTTGAAGAATGCCTGAACGAGAATCGCCGTCGTGAGGCCGAAGGCGAGAAAGCGGGCGAACGGATCGGTTGACAGGAACGCAGCGCGCAACCCGCGGTAGCCGAGGATGCAGAACGCTGTGACAACGCAGATCGCGCCGATGAGGCCGAGTTCTTCGCAGATGTTTGCGAAGATGAAGTCCGTGTGCGGCTCGGGAAGGAAGAAGAGTTTCTGGATGCCTTCGGTCAAGCCGCGCCCGAAGATGCCGCCGGAGCCGACTGCAATGAGCGACTGCATGATGTGAAAGCCCGCGCCCTTGGGATCGGCTTCGGGATTCAGGAACGCCTTCATGCGCGCGGCGCGGAAGGCTACGTGGAAGAGCATGTAATAGAGCACCGGTGCGGCGGCGGCAATCGCCAGACCGACCCACTTCATCTGCATGCCGGCGAGGTACAGCATCAGCATCAGCACGGCCGCGCAGACCATCGCCGTGCCGAGGTCCGGTTCCTTGAGGATGAGCAGGATATACACGATGGGCGGAATCACCGCGGGCAGCAGCGTTTCCTTCACGTTGTCGATAGCGTGAATGCGCGTCTGCAGGAACCAGGCGAGGAAGAAGACGATGACCGGCTTGGCGAGCTCGGACGGCTGCAGCGATGCCGGCCCGAAGTGCAGCCAGCGGTGCGCTCCGTTCATGCTGCCCCAGGCGAAGACGCCGAGCAGCATCAACGCCGTAACTGCCATCATGGGAAAGATGAGCCGGGGGTTGTTGTACTTGCGGTAGTCGACGCGCATCAGCCCGAAGAGCGCGACCATGCCCAGCGCAGCCCAGATCGCCTGCTTGGAGACGAATGCGTACGGCGAGCCGAGCGTCGCCTTGGCCATCACGGCCGACGCCGAGAAAACGCACACCAGCCCGAAGAGCACGAGCAACAGAACCGTGCCGAACAACCACTTATCAACGCCGACGCGCTTTGCCATGCCCTGCTCTACTCCAGCGCGCCGACAAGTTGCTTAAAGACGCGGCCGCGGTGCTCGTAGTTCTCAAACTGATCGAAGCTGGAGCACGCCGGCGCGAGCAGCACCACATCGCCGGCCTTAGCCTCTTGCCGCGCCCAGGCGACCGCCCGATCCATCGTTCCAGCTCTCTCTATCTTCACGACGCCGGCGAGATGTGACTCGATCTTTTCCGCCGCCGAACCAATGGTGATAACTGCCTTGACGCGCGCGCGCAGCAGCGGCGAGAGGGTGGTATAGTCCGAGTCCTTGTCCTTGCCACCGAGGATCAGGTAGATGCCGCCGGGAAACGCCTCGACGGCTTTGGCTGTAGCGTCCACGTTGGTGGCTTTGGAGTCGTTGAACCAGCGCACGCCGTTCAGTTCGCGCACGAACTCCAGGCGATGCTCGACTGCGTGGAAGGCGGCAACGGCCGCGCGGATCACGTGTGGGTCGACTCCGGCGAGCCGCGCGGCGCAGACTGCGGCGAGAACGTTCTCGACGTTGTGCGCGCCGGCCAGCGGGATTTCGCTCACCGGCATGATCGGCTCGGCTTGACCGTTCTCTTTTGCCCGGAAGAAGATGCTCTCGCCGTGGACGAAGCTGCCCTGCTTCACCTGGCGGCGCGGGCTGAACCAGTAGATTTGCGCCTTCGTCTTCGCCGCGACCAGCTTGGTGGGTTCGTCCTCGGCGTTCAGGATGAGGAAGTCTTCGGCGGTCTGGTTTTCGGTGATGCGGCTCTTCGCGGCGGCGTAGGCCTCGAAGCTGCCGTGGCGGTCGAGGTGGTCGGGCGTGATGTTCAGGACAAGTGCGATCTTTGGATGGAAGGTTTGGATGGTTTCCAACTGGAAGCTCGAGACCTCGAGCACGCTCCAGGTCTCAGCGGTTGCCTCTGCGACCATGTCAACGACGGGGCGGCCGATGTTCCCGCCGACGAGTGTTGGCTTGCCGCTGGCTTTGAGGATTTCGCCGATGAGCGTCGTTGTCGTGGTCTTGCCATTCGATCCTGTGATGGCGACGATCTGGCCTTGCAGGAACTGCACGCCCAGCTCGAATTCGCCGATGATTGCCATGCCCATCGCGCGAACGGTCGAAAGCTCCGGCGTATTGAGCGGCACGCCCGGCGAGACGACGATAAGGTCCTGACGACGAAAGGTCAGCAGGCCATGGCTGCCGGTCTCAACCATGATGCCGGCGTCGAGCAGCGCCGGGAGTTCTGCGATCAGCCCCGCGGGGCGGATGTCGCTGACGGTCACCTGCGCACCGCGCGCCTTGAGGAAGCGAGCTGCGGCGATGCCGCTCTTGCCGAGGCCAACTACGAGTACACGCTTGTTCTTGAGTTCCAGTTCCGTACTCAGCCTCACTTGTGTGTCTTGCATATCAACCAAATATCTCCCACCTTTCGGCCAATACAGTCAAATCCTGATCCTTCACTCGATTCGGGATAGTCCAGTACCAGATGATCATTGTCGCGCCAAAAAATGGCAGGTTCTATTGGCTGGATCAAGGTACCTATGGTCCCGGCGTCGCTCACAACCTGCCAACTTGGACTCCAACTCCTACGCTCGATCACCTGTAGCGATGTCCCTGTTGGCACGCTTCCCCAGATCATCAGCCTCGCCACGTGTTTGCCGTCAGGCGAGCCGATGAGAGGACGATCCTCTTCGCAACCACGAGCTGAGAGCAAGAACAATCCGATTGCCAAAAGCGGTAGAGTCAGGACCGAGCTGATGATACGGGCAGACAGTCTGCTCCACTCCGGCTCCGAGATTCTACGCCCGAAAGACACCCAAAGGAGGATAGCCGGCGAGAGCAGCAAGACGGCGATCTTGATCAACGGCAGCGCCAATTCCATCGCCACTCACCTCAGCTTCAGCGTGGTCAGTGCAAACAGCGCGAAGACGAGCGCCATGATCCAGAAGCGGGCGATGACCTTGGACTCCGACCAGCCGGCGAGCTCGAAGTGATGGTGGAGCGGGGCCATGCGGAAGATGCGCTTGCCGCCGCGCAGCTTGTAGCTACCCACCTGCAGGATGACGCTGAGGATCTCAAGGATGAAGACGCCGCCGATGAACGGCAGCAGCAGCTCCTGCTTGATGATGACGGCGACGGTCGCGATCGCGCCACCGAGCGCGAGCGAGCCGACGTCACCCATGAAGACCTCGGCCGGGTGCGCGTTGTACCAGAGGAAGCCGATACTGGCGCCCACCATGGCGCCGCAGAAGACGGTGAGCTCGCTGACGGCAGGCATCCGCTGGAGCTCGAGGTAGTCGGCGAAGACGACGTGGCCGCTGACGTAGGTGAGCACCGTGAGCGCGCCGGCGGCGATGATGGTGCAGCCGATGGCGAGGCCGTCGAGGCCGTCGGTGAGGTTGACCGCGTTGCTGGAGCCGGTGATGACCAGGACCACGAACACAACGAACGGGAGGAACGCCAGCGGCCACAGATGCGGAACGCGCAGGAAGCTGTCGATCATCAGATTGGGACGAAAGTGTTTGATGAACGGCACCATGAGACGCGTGGAGTAATACCCCTGTCCCTGGAGCACAATCAGCGCGACCGCGATGGTGCCGCTGACGATGAACTGCAGAACCAGCTTCTGGATCGAGGTGAGGCCGAGATTGCGCTTCTTGGCGACCTTCGTATAGTCATCCGCGAAGCCGATCGCAGCGAACGCAATCGTCGCGAACATCACCAGCCAGACAAACGGGTTGGAGAGGTCGCTCCAGAGCAGCGTAGGGATAAGGATGGAGATGCAGATGAGCACGCCGCCCATGGTAGGCGTGCCGCCTTTTTTCTGGTGGCTCTGCGGGCCTTCTTCGCGAATGTATTGGGCGATCTGGAACTGGCGCAGGCGGTCAATGACGAACGGGCCGATGAGCAGGCCGATGAGCAGCGCCGTCAGGCTCGCGAAGACGCAGCGGAACGTGACGTAGCGGAAGATCCGGAAGTACCGGAAGTATGGAAAGAGCTTTTGATAGAGCAGCCAATAAAGCAACGAAAGCCGCCTCGCGTGCGTTTGAGCTGACCGTCCGACAGATCGCGGTTCTTCGCTATCTTACGCTGCGGGCCTGCGTAAAACCGGGCTTTGACGCGCAGCGAACCAAGCTCGTTCCCTGCGCCAAAGCGTTATTCCTGCAGGGCTTCGATGGCGCGCTCGAGGTGCACGCCGCGCGAGCCTTTGAGGAGCACGACGTCGCCTTTGCGAAGGTTCTGCGCGAGCCAGACGCTGGCCTCGCCGGGGCTTTCCACGAACTCCGCGGTGACGCCGCTGGCGCGAGCACCTTCGACGATCTCGGACGCGAGGCCGCGCACGCCAATGACGGCATCGAGGCCGGCCATCTGTTCGCCTGCGGAGCGGTGCAGCGCGGCGCCTTCAGGGCCGAGCTCGAGCATCTCGCCGGCGATGACGAAGCGGCGCGAGGCGGGCGTCTGGCGGAGCGCTTCGACCATGGAGGCGAGCGCCCTGGGGTTGGAGTTGTAGGTGTCGTCGATGAGGCGTGCCCCGTGGAACTCGAGCACGCGGCCCCGCTTCTCGGTCGGGCGCATCTCTTCGACGGCGGCGACGCAGGTGTCGATGTCGATGTCGCTGAGCAGGCCGACGCTGATGGCCGCGAGCGCGTTGAGCACGTTGTGGCGGCCGATGAGGCGAAGGTGAACCTCGCGGCGGAGCTCTTCGACGACGAGAGCGAAGCGGGTGCCGTCGAGGCCCTCGTCGCGAATGTCGTCGGCGCGAACGTAGGAGCGTGAATCGGTGCCGTAGAGCAGCGCGCGCTCGCCCATGCCGCGTGCGAAGGCCGCAACCCGTTCATCGTCGGCGTTCAGGATGGCGTAGCCTTCGGGCGGAAGCGCGGCGACCAGCTCGTACTTGGCGCGCGCGATGCCAGCGATGCCGTCGGGGAAGAACTCGAGATGCACGGGCGCGACGTTGGAGACGACGGCCCAGTCGGGCTCGGCGATTTTAGCGAGTGCGGTGAGTTCGCCGGCGTGATTCATGCCCATCTCGAGGACTGCGACTTCATGGTGCGGCTCGAGGCGCAGCAGTTGCAGCGGAACGCCGTAGTGGTTGTTGAGATTGCCGGTCGTCTTGAGCACTTCGAACTTTTTGGCGAGGACCGCGGCGACGCACTCCTTGGTTGTGGTCTTGCCCGCTGAGCCGGTGATGCCGATGACGCGGCCGCCCCACACGCGGCGAACGCGGTTGGCGAGTTGCTGCATGGCGTGCAGAACGCAGTCGTCTCGATCAGGGACGCGCAGGAGTTTCGCGGGATCGACATTGGGCGGCGTGAGCCAGCGCATGCTGACCACGGCCGCGATAGCGCCGTTCGTGAGTGCATCTTCGACGTAGTCGTGCCCATCCATGCGCTCGCCGCGGACGGCGAAGAAGAGCTCGCCCGCGTTGAGGGTGCGCGAGTCGATGGAGTAGCCGACCGCGGTGAGGCTCGGGTCGAAGTCGCCCTCGGCGTGAATCCAGTCGGCGATCTGTCCCAGGGTCAAGTTCACGCGCGCACCTCGCGGAGTTGGTCGAGGACTCGGGAGGCCTCGGCTACATCATCGAACGGAATTGCGCCGTCGGCGAAGATCTGTACCTTTTCATGTCCCTTTCCGGCAAGGAGAACGATATCGCCGGGTTGCGCAGCGCGGATGGCGCGGTCGATCGCAGTGCGACGGTCTGGCTCGATGAGGAAAGGCGTGTTGGTTGTGCGAACGCCGGGAAGGATCTCATCAATGATCGCGGAGGGCTGCTCGCTGCGCGGGTTGTCGCTGGTGACGATGACGAGGTCGCTGGCTTCAGCGGCGGCACGGCCCATCTTCGGGCGCTTGGTGCGGTCGCGGTCGCCGCCGCAGCCGAAGAGCGTGATGACGCGGCCGTTGTGCGCAGCAACGCTTTCGCGCCCGAGGCTAATGAGGTTGCGCAGCGCGTCGTCGGTGTGGGCGTAGTCGACGACGACGCTGAAGCCGGCGCGGTCTGAACCGGGGACGACCTCGAAGCGGCCGGGGACCTGGTTGAGCGCGGGAGTGGCGCGCGCGATTTCGTCGAGCGTGAGGCCGCGTGCGAGGGCGGCGCACATTGCGGCGAGCAGGTTGTAGACGTTGACGCGGCCGCTGAGCGGCGATCGGATTGCAATGGTGCCGGTCGGCGTGACGAAGTCGAAGCGAGTGTCGCCAACGGCGAGGCGCAGGTTTGCGGCGCGATGGGTGGGCCTGGATAGGTCGAGGCTGTAGGTCATCAGCTCGGTTCCGCTGAATGCCTGCTTCATCTGGGAGGCGTAGTTATCGTCGTCGTTGATCACCGCAACGCGAGGTGGCGCGGCGCCGACTCCGGCGAAGAGCTTTGCTTTGGCGCGCGCGTAGGCTTCCATTGTGTGGTGGAAGTCGAGATGATCCTGCGTGAGATTCGTGAAGATTGCGACGTCGACGGGAAGGCCCCAGACCCGTTCCTGCTCGAGTGCGTGGGAGCTCATCTCCATCACAGCTTCGGTGCAGCCGGCGCGCACGGCTTCAGAGAAGATGGCGTAGATGTCGCGGCTCTCGGGCGTGGTGTGCTCGGTGGGGCGGACTTCGCCGGCGATGTGAGTTTCGATGGTGCCGAGCAGAACGCTCTTGCGGCCGACACTCGCAAGCAGTTGTTCGAGGAGAAACGTTGTGGTGGTCTTGCCGTTGGTTCCGGTGACGGCGCTCAGTTTCAGCTTGCGCTCGGGATGGCCGAAGACTGCAGCGCTGACCTCGGCGAGTGCGCGGCGACCGCGTTCGACGAGGGCGATCGGCAGCTCCGGGCGCGAGGCCTGCAGTCGATCGAAGACTTCAGAGGTATCCGTGACGATGGCTGCTGCGCTTTGCTGCAGAGCGGCGTCGACGAAGCGGTTGCCGTCGGTTGATCCGCCGCGCATTGCAACAAAGACATCGCCAGGACCGATACGGCGGGAATCGTACTGCACACCGCGAACGTCAATGTCAGCGCATCCGGCGGATTTGACGGAATGCAGCTCCGCGGTGATGTCGCTCCATCTCATCGTGCCCACCCCAATGAAAGACGAACTCAACGCGCGAAACGAACAACAATCTCAGTTCCGGGCGGCACCATGGTGCCGGCGGCGGGCATCTGATCGTGCGCAAGGCCGCTGCCGAGTGTCTCGACGCGCAGCCCGAGATTGGTTGCGCTCTCGACGACGGAGCGCAAGGCGGAGCCGCGAAATTCCGGTACAGCGACGCGCTTGCCTGCGTCGACGATCACGGCTCCGTTGCCGCGCGGCTGCGCAGGAGGATCGATGTGCGGCGGCGACGGTTGCGGCTCGGCAGAGCTCGTATCGGCAATGACCGATGTTGTGTCGCCGTTTGCGTGGAACGCGGAGAGAACCTTGCTCGGCAGACCGAGAATACCTTTCCTCGGAGGAGGTGCGTTTTCCGCCTTTTCAGCGGCCGCCGCGGAAGCGCGCTGGTCTGCAATCTCGTTCTGCTGCATCGCGGCTGCGGTTGCAGGCTGGCGGAGCGGATCGTCGGCGGGAAGACTGTTGATGTCGTCAAACATTGCGGTCAGATCGGCGTTCTCGTCGGGGACATCATCGGGCTTCACACTGGCAGCGATCTCCTGCATCTGCTGCTTCGTTTTGAGCGGCTGATCGTGCGGCACGCCGAGATATTCCAGCACCTGCTGCGCGACTTTGGCGAAGACGGGAGCGCTGGCCGCGCCGCCGTAGTGCATATCTTCTCCGCCCGCCGTCGGTGTGTCGATGACGACGGCGATCGCGATTGCGGGATCGCTGACGGGAGCGAACCCGGCGAAGCTGGCGACGAGTTTCGTGTGCGAGTAGGTGTGGGTCGCAGGATCGATCTTTTCAGCCGTTCCCGTCTTGCCCGCGGAGCTGTAGCCGTTGAGCGCCGCGAGCTTGCCCGTGCCCTCGATGACGATGCCCTGCATCATCGCGCGCATCTTGGCGGAGGTCATCTCGGTGATCACGCGGTGGGAGCCGTCAGGAAGATTCGCGGGGAGTTCAAACTCCGGACGGAAGGGCTCGGCCTTCATATTGGCGCTTCCCTTCGTATCGTCGGTGGACGCGAGAAGGATATGCGGCGGCATGTATTCGCCACCGTTGGCAATCGTCGAAACCATCGTCACGAGCTGAATCGGAGTGACACCAATCTCCTGGCCGATGGCGAGCGACAGGATGCTGGTCGAGCCCCATTTGCGTGGTGGACGCAGCAGGCCGCGCGTCTCGCTCGGCAACTCGATGCCGGTGCGGTCACCGAAACCAAAGGAGCGCATGTACTTGTAGAACTTATCGGGACCAAGCTTGAGCGCCATTTTCGCCGCGGCCACGTCGGAGGAGTGCTCGAGGGCCTGTCTAACCGTGACCACGCCCAGGTGATCCGACTTGTCGTCATGCAGCGTGCGGCCGTACATCGTCATCTGGCCGCCCTGGCAATCGACGAGATCGGTCGGCTGCACGCCGGCGCCATCCAGCGCAGCGGAGTAGGTGACAAGCTTGAACGTCGAGCCAGGCTCGTAGATGTCGCTGACTGCAAGATCGGTCAGGTCCTGCGGATCGATATGGCGCGAGTCGTTGGGATTGAACCGCGGCGACACAGCGAGCGCAAGAATCTGGCCGGTGTGCGGATCCTGGACGACGATCGTTCCGTGCAGCGCCTTGAGCTTCTGCACCTGCTCGTCGAGAGCGCGCTCCGCCATGTACTGAATGTTGGCGTCGATGGAGAGAACGAGATTTTCGCCGGGCATGGGCTCGCTCTCTTCCGAGCCCATGACGTGGCGCTTCGCGTCGACGGCGGTGAGCATGTGGCCGGGGACGCCGTGCAGCTCGTCATCGAACTCGCGCTCGAGGCCGCCAAGACCGTTGTCATCGGTGCCGACATAGCCGAGCACATGTGCGGCGAGATCAGCGTCGGGATAGAAGCGCTTGAACTCTTTCTGGAAGTACACGCCCTTGAGATTGAGCTCACGCACCCGGTCTGCGACATCCGGAGTGACCTTGCGCGCGACCCAGGCGAAGTCGCGCGAACGGTTGAAGCGCGCGAGCATCTGCTGATCGGTGGTGTAGTGGTCGAGGGGATCGGTATGGACGATCTTCGAGAGGATCGCGGCGTCCTCGGGCCGGTTCTCGCCCAGCTCGCTGGGCACCGCGTAGATGCTGTCGACGAGCACTGTCATCGCCAGCTCGCGCAGATTGCGATCGTAGAGAACGCCGCGCCGCGGAGCGACCTCAAAGGTGCGCTGCTGCTGTCTTAAGGCGCGCTCGACGAACTCGCTGTGGCGAATGACTTGCAGCCAGAAGAGGCGCAGACCGATAGCCGCGGCCCAGAAACAAAAGAACATCGCCACGTAGACGAAACGTACCCGCCGGATCGGCGCGGTCATCGTCTGACGTGGCGAGGACTTCATCTGTCGGGTTCCTGTAGGGCGGGAGCGAACTCGTGTGACCTGCTAAATCGATGTTATTGAACTGCGGAGAAAATCGGTTTGTGCGCCTGTGCAAGAACCGGTGTGGCACCGCCCGATCCATCCGGGCGAACGACCTGTCCGGGAAGCGGCGTGTTGAGTCCAAGCTGCTTTGCAATCTGATCGATGCGGCCTGGGTCGCTGAGTTGCGCCTCAGACAGCCGAAGCTGGCGGTTCTGTTCGCGTAGCTGCTCGACCGACTGCTTCTGCGCCTCGACTTTGTAACCAACCTCGATGGCGGAGAAGTGCTGCCAAACGTAAACCATGGTGAGCGCGAAGAACAGCGTCATCATCACGGTGAACATCTTCATCTCGCGCGCGCGCTCGGGGTCGTCGGCCTTCACCAGGCGCGTGTTGTCGAGGTGCTTCGCGAAGAACATCTCCGGAGTGGGACCGCGGCGGCGAGCGCGCTGCGCCTCAAAGAGCTCACGGTTACGCTCGGCGATGCTGACGGTGCGCGTGTGCGTCCTCCGCGCCTGCATCTGCTCCATTCCCTGACCTGCCAACGCCATTGTCGCCATTGCCCGCCCCCTTCCAGAGTAACGTTACTTTTGCACTGCAATTCCACCGCATTTTCCACATCCGCAAGAGTTACCCGGGCCGGGGTTGCTGATGAGGAAGGGACTGTTTGTTACGGGTTGTCTTTCGCCTGAAAGCACGGCAGGACAACCCCGGCCCGATCTCAAATTTTTTGTGCAGCGCGCAGTTTGGCGCTGCGTGATCGCGGGTTCCGGAACGACTCCTCGTCCGTTGCCACGACCGGTTTCTTGGTCAGCAGCTCATACTGGCCTGCCTTTGCGCCGTCTCGGAGCGCATCCTTTACCAGCCGGTCCTCCAGTGAGTGGAAGCTGATCAGCACCAGCCTTCCGCCCGGCTTGAGCAGTGATCCCGCGCTTCTGAGCAGCGATTGGATCTCCTGCAATTCATCGTTCACACGAATTCGGAGCGCTTGAAAGGTTCGGGTCGCCGGATGAATTGGGCTTCTGCCACGCTCAGACTTTATTGGCGGGGCGACGGCCGAAACGACTCGAGCAAGTTCTGCTGTTGTCGATATCGGCCGCGCCCGCACAATAGCTCTGGCGATTCTCCGCGACCTCCTTTCCTCTCCGAATTCGTAAATCAGGTTGGCGAGCTCTTCTTCGTCCGCCTGATTTACCACTTGTTCGGCCGTGAGGGGGCTGCGCGGATCCATCCGCATGTCCAGCGGCCCTTCGGCCCGAAAACTGAATCCTCTGTGCGCCTCATCAAGCTGCAAACTGCTGACGCCGAAGTCGGCGAGCAGACCGTCAAGCGTGCCCGGCGCGACCACGTCGGCGATCTGCGAGAACGGCCGGCTGATGTACTCAATCGTCGGCATGTCGGCGCCGAGTTGTTCGGCAACCGCCGCAAGCCTGGCCTGCGCCTTGCTCATGGCTTCAAGGTCACGATCGAAAGCGATCAGCTTGCCCTTGGCTCCGAGCCTCCGCGCAATTTCCGCGGAGTGTCCGCCGAGCCCGAGCGTAGCGTCTGCATAGACGCCATCGGAGTGCACAGCGAGGAATTCGAGACTCTCTTCTAAAAGAACCGGTACATGCTGCGGTGTATCCATCTGCTGCCGCCTCATGCGTCCTGCTAGAGGACCGAAAAACCTGAAACCTACAACCCAACCACTCCCAGCGACTCGATGTCTTCGTCCGTGGCCGGGTTCTCGGTGATCTGAGCCCTGAGCCTTGCATCGTTCGCCACAACCAACCTCTTCTCGATGCCCATCACCGCAACATCGCCGACCAAGCTTGCCGCCTCGCGTAGAAGCTGGGGAATCAGCAGCCGCCCCTGGTCGTCCATCCTGACCACCTGCCCGTAGTAGTTGGTCGCATCCAGAAACCGTCTCTTTGCGGCGCTGGCGGGCAGCTTGGCCAGCGACTCTTCAATCTGCTCCCAATCCTTCATCGAGTGAATCTCGGCCCGCTGTCCGTCCCGGCTGGTGATGAAGCACTCCCGGCCCTCGGCCTCCAACGCGGCCTTGAACTCCGACGGGACCTTCAATCGGCCCTTTTCGTCGACCCGCGCTGGATGATTGCCCCGAAACATGCCCGAACCTCAATCGGTACCTTGTACAGAAGCTTGGGAAAAGTAAACTTGGGGAGGTCGAAATCGCTTTCTCTTCCTCTTTTTTCTACTTTTGACCACTCAACTCCACTCATCGTGCAGCCCTCCGCGCGCGCTGTAAAGAACTAAATTGCGAGTTCGAGCGCAGTTTTCCTCGCGTTTTGTGGAAAACCAGGCATATTGCGGGGCAGATTCAAAGCACCACTAGATGTAGTGTTTGGCTCCCGGAGTCTTTACCAGATGCTCACTTGCCCGAACGGGTCATGCTGAGATAGCGAAATTTAGGCGAAAGTCCCGCTTCAGGACGCTGGAGCTGATTCACGCTGCCAGAGTTGTCTGCGCAGAAGCCAGACCAGGTAAGCCAGTACCGCCAGGTTCACCACCAGCAGCGTGATGCGCGGAATGGTGAACTCCTTATATAGCTCGAAGCATTCCCAGGGCAGCGCAAGGATGGTGAGGGTAAGGGTGAAGTACTCCGCCCAGCGCTTCTCAAGCACGAGTCCGGTGCCTTCAATCAGGCACAGCCCCGCGTAGGTGAAAGTCAGCGCACTGAAGTGCTTCAATTGCGGCGCGCCGATGTAGTCGGCCTTCGTCATCAGAAAGCCCACGAGGCGGTTCTCGGGGTCGATCTTCAACACGTCCGTAACGTGCAGGACGACGCTGGCGAAGTCGTGATGCAGAAGCTTGAGCGCGCCTACGCCGAGTGCCACCGACAGAATCGCCTTGCTGAGCTTGAAGAGACCGATGAGCAGCAGACCGCGCCGATGCTCAGGACTCGAGCGCCGCGGCTTGGCGGAGCCGTGGTCCGGCTGTGTGGACGGCTCTTCCTGCTCTTCCCTGCTGACCCTGGTCTGCAACATGCGTTTCTCAGCTTCCAGTTGATGAGTCATTCCGCAGCTTTGTCAACGCGCGTGGACCTTGAGCGGGTCCACCGCTGAAAGAATTTTGCAATCCGGTTTTGCCCCACGCTCGTAGAGAAGATGGACGTTCTTGATTGCGGCCGCACGAGAACGCAATTCCCAAACTTTCGAATGAAGGATCGAACATGAAAAAGATCATCAGGAATTTGCTCGCATCGACAGCGGCCGTATGCCTCGTTATCGGCTGTCTCAACGCCACGGCAGCAGATAAGAAAGACCCGGACGTGGGTGGCGCGCCGATGTTCCCCAACAAGACTATCGTGCAGAATGCGGTGAATTCACCCATTCATAAGACGCTGGTTGCGGCCGTGAAGGCAGCTGGCCTGGTCGATACGCTGAACAGCCCCGGACCATTCACAGTCTTCGCGCCGACCGATGACGCGTTTGCAAAGCTGCCGGCGGGTACGGTCGACAACCTCGTACAGCCGCAGAACAAGGCGACGCTGACCAAGGTGCTGACGTATCACGTTGTGCCCGGCACCTACAACACGGCAAAGCTGATGAAAGGGATCAAGGCCGGCGGAGGAACGTTGAAGTTGAAGACGGTCGAGGGTGATGAGCTCGCCTTCACCATGGACGGCGGCAACATCAAGATCACCGACGACAAGGGCGGCTCGGCAATGATCACGACGCCCAATGTGTATCAATCGAACGGCGTGATCCAGGTCATCGACTCCGTATTGATGCCCTGAATAGTTCCCTGACCCATGTTGAGGGACAGCGACCCAGTGCTGCCCTCTCTTTTTTGTGCGTGTCGTAGTCAGAGCTGTCGCGGTAGTAGCTGCCGAAGTCTCGTATGCGCTGCAGAAATATATCGTTCCGCGCAGTGAAACCGCCGATCGTGAGATTGTCGCCCTGCGCTCCGGTCTCCCCGCAGCGATGCTGATTCGTGGCATGTTGCGAACGGCGTCGTTCAGGGTACGATTCTGTTCATCATGCAGAACAGACTCCGGCATTACCGTCACACCTTGCGGTGTGTGCAGAAGGTCCTCGCTGAACTTGCTCATCGAGGCAGCCGCAGACAATTCTGCGCTGACGTCCACCGTGTCCCGGCGCTGCAGCACGATGTTCGCCTGATCGGCGCTAACAAACGTGCAGCCAAGGCCGGTGCCTTTAAGCAATCCCCGAAGTGCGGCCAGCGACGTGTACAACGCTTGCAGGCGGCCCGTTGGGAATCGCAGTCGAAATTCCAAGTAGCTGTGCGAGATCCGCGTTCCCTGCTTCGAGGCTGCCGATGAGGCACCGTTTTCGAACCACACAATGGCTTCCGTACACCGTTGAATTCGTGTTCGGCTTCTTCGCCAATCCTGCGAATCTGCCGAAGCTACTGCCCGATTGGCAGCAGGCGCGTATCGATGAAATCGAGCTGTACCCGGCAGCCGACAATTCCGCGCACCGCTCGGATGGCATGATCGCGGCGGGCCGCGGCACGCGCCTGACGCTGAGCTTTCGGCCCACGCCGCTCGCTCCTGTGCGTGTCTCCTGGGTCGCGTTGATCGAGGACTTCCATTGGAATGAGCGCTTCTGCGATCGCCAGGTCGAGGGGCCGTTCCGCTATTGGCGACAGTGTCATCGCGTCCAGGAATGGCACTCAGAAACTACGGGAGAGCACGGCACGTTGCTCGTCGACACGGTGGAATACGAACTCCCATTCGGAAGGGTCGGCCATATCGCCAACCGGGTTGCATTCCGCCGAATGCTGACGAGCATCTTTCGCCATCGACACAACCGCACAGAGGAACTGCTTCGCGAGCTCAGCGAACGTGCGGAATCCCGCGCGTAAATGTACCGGGAGGCGCAAGCGATTTGCGGCAGGGAGGCTCCGCCATGTCTCGCCGGCCATTGCTGAAGATAGCCTCGTGCTGCGAGATCAAATAGTCAGCCGTGCGCGCGGCGAGCGCCTGGATCGTCAGCCCTGGATTCGCCGATCCCTGCGTCGGCATCACCGAGCCATCCATCACGAACAGGTTGGGCACATCCCAGGTGCGGCCGAACTTGTCGCACACGCCCGTGTCAGGCGTCTTGCTCATCCGGCACGCGCCGACAAGATGCGCGTAGCGGGACTCCTGCACAACCTCGACTGCGCCGGCCGCCCACATAATCTCCATCACCTTGTTCTTGCCAAACTCGATCATCTTCTTGTCGTTCTCTTTGAGGCTGAAGGTGACCTGCGCAACGGGAAGACCGAAGCGATCGCGCGCATCCTGACGGCCGTCGCGCCCATCTGCCAGTTCAATCCGGTTGTCCTCCCAGGGCAAGATCTCCCCTAGCAGGCCAAGCGCCGACCAGTGGTTGTAATCCATCATGTTGCGCCGCATGCTCCATCCCCAGGCGCCCTTCGATGCCATCATCTGCTTGGCAAATGCAATCGGCAGCGGGCCGACCGTCTGCACCGCAAACCCGCGCGCGAAATCTCGCTTCGGATCCGTCTCGTAGAACTCCTCCGTCAGCGCGTGCGCCGGCGGAGCCTTGTACATGCGCACAAGATTCTCAAATCGTCCGAGGATCACGTTGCCCGCCTGCGCCATCAGGTACTTGCCCAGCGTCCCTGAGGAGTTGGCAAGCCCGCGTTCCTGCCCTGGGCAGGCGGAGTTGAGCAGAAGTCGCGGCGTCTCCAGCGCGTATCCGCACACGATCACAACACGCGCGCGCTGAAAGCGCTCCTTTCCCTCCGCATCGAAATACACAACGCCGTCGGTCCGTCCATCTTTGCCCATTGAGACCCGGCTGACCATACAGCAGTCGCGAATCTCGCCCCCGTTATTCAACGCGTCGGGCACGTGGGTCACAAGCGTCGACGCCTTCGCTCCCACCTTGCATCCCTGAATGCAGAAGCCGCGGTAGATGCAGTGCGGGCGATCGCCGTGCGACGCAGAAAGAATCGCGACAGGGCCGCCTGCGCTCACCGGAATGCCCAGCTTCGTGCAACCGGCAATCAGCGTGTCGCCAACGCCGCCCATCGGATGCGGCGCATACGGATGCCCGTGCGGTTTGCCCCACGGATACCAGGCCGGACCCGCGACCGGAATCTCCTGCTCGAGCAGCTCGTAGTAGGGTTCGATGTGTTCGTAGGTGATGGGCCAGTCGGCACCCACGCCGTCACGCGTATAGACCTCGAAGTCGGATGGATGAAAGCGCGGCACAAACGCAGCCCAGTGGACTGACCCTCCGCCGACACCTTTGCCGCTGTTGTTCGCGCCCAGCGCGAGCGGATGCTCTCCGCCTGTAATCCTCAGATCATTCCAGTAAAGTTTGTGCGATCCCGTCTCATCCGAAACCCAGTCACGTTCCGTATCCCAGAACGGACCAGCCTCGAAACCTACGACGCTGAACCCAGCGCGTGCCAGCCGCTGCAACAACACACCGCCAGCGGACCCTACACCGACAATGGCGAAGTCAATCAGATCGCTGTCCTTAAATCGCCGCGGCGGCACCTTGATCTTTTGCATCGGCCCAAGATGATGCAAGTCGTCCTTCGGCTTCTCGAACGCTCCTCCCAGCGGCGCATTGTGCTCGAACAAGCTCAATGTGTACCTGCCTGTCCCGAATGCACCTGGTGCTCCCCGGCGCCTTGCGCGTGCATCTCCTCGACACCGCTGATCGTGTCCGCGGGCGCGTCCCACTCGTAACGCTGCTCTTCGACCTCCCACGGCTCCGGCTCGCCCTCCTCGAGCCGCATGTACCCGCGCGGATACGCCGGTCCTCCAAAGCCGATCTCATCCCATGTCCACGGATGCGCGTAATACACGCTCACCACATCCGTCAGCAGCAACGTCCAGAAGCGCTCGATATTCATCCGCTTCCAAAGTTCCTGCGCCGCCTGCGGCTTTGCCTCATGGATGGACTTGAGAATTTCCTCCTGCTGGCGCACGCTGAGCTCATGAAAGGCGCGTCCATGCAGCCTCTGCGCCATCTCCTCAAACGCACGCGCCGCAATTCGATACGCCTCCTGGTCAGGCGGCATGTCCTCGAACCTATAGCCATCCAGTCGGTCTTCATACAGCCGCTCATCGATGCCAGGCAGGATCGCAATACGGCGCTCGTCGGTGCGATCGTCTTGCGGCAGCATGCGATCGACGACTGCCTCCATCGTGCGCGCTTCCTCAGCTGTGAAGAACCGGATGGGCTTCTCGCGCGAAACTCTCTCCTCAACAACCTTGCGCGTCGTCGCATCCCAATAACGCTTCTGCTTCAGCGTACTGAAGCCCGGGTAGTAGCCCGGCTGCTCGCGCTTCGGCAGCGGCCGTCCGGTCGCGGGATGCGTCAACGGCATGCGTTCCTTCTGCTGATCTCGCGTCATCGTCAGATCTCCCGCCTCATGAGATACGCCATCATGCCAAGCAAACCGCACGCGGCGACCAACAGCGGGGCGAAGATGGGTGGCCCGTAGAGGATGTTGTACAGCGGCTTCTTCTTCCCGCCCGAACGCCGCAGAATTCCGCGAATGTGATAACCGAACCCGACCGTTCCATCGAGCATCAGCAACGCGGACACCGCAGGCAAAGCCGTGTTCGCCAGGCGCTTGCTCCTCCGCGCGGCCACCGTCGCCGCCAGCATCCACGGCGTCAGCAGAATTGGCGACCACTGCACTTTGTATTTGAAGTTGTCCTTGTAGTGCGAGTACCAGCTCTCCATCCCGGAGCACACGGTCCACACCGCCGCCACCAAGCACAAGTGCTTCTGAAATCTTCCCGTGCGGATGTCATCGCGGAAATCCTGCTTATGCAATCGCGTCCTGGCAGCGACCACGCGGCTCCGCATACCGTAATGTTCCTCGCGCTGAAGATACGAGGCGATCACACCCAGGTACGCGCTCGTTCCAAAGAGCAGCGGCGCAAAGAGCGGCGGCCCCATTACGACATTCGTCACCGGCATCCGCCATCCACCCGGTTTGCGCGCCACGCCGCGAATGTGGAAGCAGAACCCGACAGCTCCATCGACCAGCGTGATGTAGCTCAGCCAGCGCATCCACGTCGACGCAATGCGCTCGCTGAATATGCCGGCGGTCGACGCAATCGTCAGCGCTGCGCCGAGTGTGACCGGTGTATACATCACTGGGTTGGAATAGCTTCCGCGATAGTGTTCGTATCCAACTTCGATCGTGCTCACGAGACTGCTGCCTGCAACAAGCAGCGCCATGGAGCGCTGGAAACATCCACTCTGAATGTGATCGAGCGCCGTCTCCGCGAAGCCGCGCAGCGGCTTCGGCACACTCTTCACCAGCTCGCGCGGGGTCATATCCGGCAACGTCATCGTGAACTCCATTCAGCAGGCTCACACATCATCGCGATACCGCTCCGCATCCCCATGTTTGAACTCGAGGCCAATCCCGGGCCTCGACAGGTCGGGATATATCACCCCCTCTTTTGCCGGATGGAATCCATCAAACAGCATGCTCTCGATGCGAACGTGATCGTGGAAATACTCCACATGCCGCAACGGGCGTGCTGCGCATGCAAGATGCAGGTGCACCGATGGACCGCAGTGCGCTGACAGCGGAAGCGGGTGTGCATCCGCAATCGCTGCCGCATCCATGAAGCCGGTCACGCCGCCGCAGCGCGTCGCATCCGCCTGGATCACATCCACCGCATCAGCCTCAACCATATTGCGCAGATACATCGCGGTCCATCCATACTCTCCAGCAGCAATGTCCATCCCGGCCGGCGCGCGGTCCCGCATCAGCTTCAGCCCGGCGAGATCGTCTGAGCTCACCGGCTCTTCAAACCACGTCACCTGGTAGTCGCGAACGAATCGCTGCGCAAACTCTAGCGCCTGCTTGCGCGAATACGCTCCATTGGCATCCACAAACAGCTCGGCGTCCTTCCCGATTGCGTCGCGCGCCACCTTCACACGCCTCAGATCGTCCTCAGGATGCGTGCCGATCTTCATCTTCACGCGCGGAATCCCATCGCGCACCCAGCCGCCAAGTTGATCCCGAAGCTGCTCGTCTGAGTAACTCGTGAATCCGCCCGACCCATACACGGGCGCGCCGGGCCGCATCTGCCCAAGCACGGAACATAGCGGCTTGCCCAGCAGCTTTGCCTTGAGATCCCAAAGAGCGATGTCAATCGCGGACAGCGCCGTCGCCGCAATCCCATCCCGGCCATAGTTTCGCTGTGCTTTGCGCATCGACGAGAAGAGCGCGTTTGTATCGAACGGACTCTTTCCCGCCACATGCTCCTTCATCAACTCACGGGCGAGCGGGGCCGCCGTTTTATGCGCGTAGGTGTAACCAACACCCGTGCTCTGCTCGCAACCGATCTCCACGACGACCATGGTCGTCTTGTCCCACGCATACGTTCCGTCCGCTTCCGGCGCATCCGTCGGAATCGTATACGCGGTTGCGGTCGTCTCTGCGATCTTCGGATCGGATGACATCATCGTGCGCTCACACAGGTGGGGACAGAAGCGGATTCGAGAGCGATCACGTTTCCCGTCAGACCACCTGCCGCACCGTGTCGCTGGCTGCTGTCAACGCAATCCGCATGCGATTCGGCTCGCCCCTGACCAGCGCCTCAGTGAACTTCACCGCCTGTTCCGGTTTGATCTTGGCCGGGAGCATAGCCGTGTACTGGTCCACGACCGCCTCAATGATTACTGGTCCCGGCATCGCCAGCGCCTTCTGGAACTGCTGGCCGGCGCTCTTCGGATCATCGACGCGCACAGCACTCGCACCAACAGCCTTCGCGAGCGCGACAAAGTCAATCGGGAACAGCTCGCACTGATACTCCGGATTGCCCTCGAACACCATCTGCTCCCACTTGATCTGTCCCAGCGTATTGTTCTTGATGATGACCACCTTGATGGGCAGCTTGTACGCGACGGCCGTAATAATCTCGCCCATCAGCATCGTGAATCCGCCATCGCCGACGACCGCAATCACTTGCCGGTCTGGGTGTGCGATCTGCGCCCCAATCGCATACGGCAGGCCGCACGCCATCGTCGCCAGGTTGCCGGAGCACGAGTGCATCTGGCCCTTCTTCGCCATCATGTAGCGCGCCCAAACCGTCGTGTTCGTGCCGGAATCGGAGACGATAATCGCGTTCTCCCGAGTGTATTTCGAAAGCTCCCAGCCGACGACCTGCGGCTTCATCGGCATCGCGGTGCTCGTTCCCTCTTTCTCCAGAATCTTGTTCCAGTCCCTCATTCCCTTCTGTGCGCGCTCCAGGAATCGCCGGTAACTATTGCGCTTCAACAGCGGCAGAAGACCCTTCAGCGTCTTCTTCGAATCGCCGACCAGGCCAACCTCCACCGGATAACGCAAACCGATGCGGTCCGCGTTGGAATCAATCTGCACACACTTGCAGTTGCCCGGCTTGGGCAGGTACTCGATGTACGGGATACGACGTCCCGACCATAATCAGCGTGTCGCAGTTCTCCAGCGCCTCTTCGCTGGGTGCAGTGCCCAGCAGACCGATGCCGCCTGTCGTATACGGCGAATCGTCTGGCACGCATCCTTTGCCGAGCAGCGGTTTCACGATCGGTGCGCCCAGCAGCTCCGCCAGTTGAAGAAGCTCATCGGTTGCGTGCAGAGCACCCTGTCCTGCCAGAATCGTGATTCGTTTGCCATCGTTGATGACCTTCGCCGCCGCCTTCACGTCGTCCATCGGCGCCACATTTCCGCTGATTGCACGCACGGACGACGTATGATGCGCCTTATTCCGTTCCGAGCGATCGTGCTTGCCTACATCTGCCATCTGCACGTCAATCGGAATCGTAACGTGAGCCACACCGCGCTTCTCAATTGCCGAGCGAATCGCCAGGTCAGCAACGGGCTCCATGTGCGGCGCAACCATAACCCGCTCGTTGTAACAAGCCACATCCATATACAGCTTGTCGAGCTCGACGTCCTGTTGCGAATACGTGCCGGTCAAATCGCGAAACTGCATGCCGGTAATCGCGAGCACAGGCTGCTGATCCATCTTCGCGTCATACAGCCCATTCAGAAGATGAATGCCTCCAGGCCCTGACGTCGCCAGGCATACGCCCAGCCTGCCGGTGAACTTCGCGTACGCGCAGGCCATAAACGCGGCCGACTCTTCATGGCGCACATGGATAAACCGGATCTTCTTCTGCTGCTTCCGCAGGGCCTCCATCACTCCGTTGATCCCATCACCGGGAAGTCCAAAGATAGTGTCCACGCCCCAGTCAATCAGCTTCTCCACCAACACATCGGCAGCAGTCATTTTGCTCCTTCCGGAGGAGCCACAGTCGGCCCCTTAAGCCGATAGACGCCCTGCGTGCAAAGCGGGGTTTGCTGCGGCACACGATGAATCGAGACGACAATCGCACAACTACATGAATAACTTCGTTGATTTGGTGCGACGAATTTCAATCCACCTTCTCTTCGCCGCGTCCCATCCGATCGCGGTGTTCGCGCACTAGCCGCAGAAATTCCAGCACTGCCGGTCCCTCGCGCCGCGGGTCCCAAACGGCAGACAACCCCGCCGACAACGCCCCCGCAAACGGCCGAAACACCAGCCCGCGAATGCGCAGCGTCCGCACACCTGACGGAACCAGCGCGATGCCTTCGCCGGCTTCCACCAGCGTCAGCACCCCCGACCACGTTCCTGAGGTGTTCACAATCTGCGGAGAAAATCCCTCCGCTGCGCAAACCGCCACAATATTGTCGAAGAATTCGATATTCGATTGCCGTTCGTTGCAAACCAGCCGCTCCTCTGCGAGATCGCGAACCTCTACCGTCCGGTCCGCCAGCCGGTGATCCGGCCGCATCACTGCCACTGCCGGATCGCGAAACAGCAGCTCCGAGCGAAACACCTTATCCAGCGGCGGGTGCAGCGGCCGCGTCAATGCGATATCAATCCGGCCCGCCTCCAGCGCGCCTATCTGTTGCGTCGCATGCATATCCACCAGCGAGAGCCGGATCCCCGGCCGCAGCCTGCGGAACTCGCGAATAATTCGCGGGAAAAAACCCGCCGTTCCCCACAGAAAGAACCCGATGGCCAGCGTCCCTACCTCGCCGTGCGCCGCTCTCTGCGTTACATCAATGGCCCGCTGAGCCGCCTCCAGCGTGCGGTTCGCCTCGGTGAGAAAAACCTGTCCCTGCGGCGTAAGCTGAAGCTTGCGGCCGGACCGGTCCAGCAGCGCGCATCCGAGCTCATGTTCCAGATCGCGAATCTGCTCGCTGATGGCTGACTGCGAAACGTACAGCTGCCGAGCTGCCGCCGTCATACTGCCAAGCTCCGCAACTGCTTGAAAGTACCGGAGATGTCGAAGCTCCATACGCTCATCCTATCGGTTTTTCCGATGCCACGCCCCGGAAAGAACTGCGAATCCCGGGCTGAATCTGTGATGTTCTTTTTAACTGGGACCGCTGCGCCCCTTTTGGAGCATTCATGTCGATTGTGCGCCTGGCCCTGAACAGGCCTTACACCTTCATCGTGCTGGCAATTCTGATTCTGATTGCCGCCCCGGTGGTCATTCTGCGCACTCCGACCGACATCTTTCCCGACATCAATATTCCAGTTGTCTCCGTCGCATGGCAGTACACCGGCCTCAGCCCCGAGGAGCTCGAGGGCCGACTGACGACTCCCTACGAGAAGGCGCTCACAAATCTCGTCGACAACGTTCAGCACATCGAGTCCACAACGCTCAACGGCCAGGCGATCATCAAAATTTACCTGCAGCCGGGCGCATCGCTCGACACCGCCAACGCCCAGGTCTCCGCCGCCTCGCAGTACATGCTGCGCCAGTTACCGCCTGGCATTCTTCCGCCGGAGATCATCAACTTTTCCGCTTCGAGCGTTCCCATCCTGCAGCTCGGAATCTCCGGCAAAGGTCTGTCCGAGCAGCAGCTCAACGATTACGCCTCGAACTTCATCCGTCCGCAGCTCGTCACGGTTCCGGGTGCGGTGCTGCCGAACGTCTACGGCGGCAAGCAGCGCTCCATCATGGTCTATCTCGAGCCCAAGGCGCTGCAGGCCAAGGGTCTCGCACCCACTGACGTGCTCAACGCCCTGGCCCAGCAGAACGTCGTCGAGCCCGGCGGCACCGCGAAGATCGGCTCGACCGAGTACGACGTCCGCCTCAACAGCAGCGCCGAGACCATCAAGGAGCTCGGCGATATGCCGATTCGCCAGGTCAATGGCGCCATGGTCTACGTGCGCGACGTCGCCTCCGTCGCTGACGGATCGATTCCGCAGACCAACATCGTGCGCCAGGACGGCCATCGGGGCGTGCTGATCACCGTCCTGAAATCCGGCACCGCGTCGACTCTCAGTGTCGTCCAGGGAATCCTCGGATTGTTGCCCCGTGTGAAGTCAACGCTTCCTCCGAATCTGACGATCACACCTCTCGCCAATCAGGCGACCTTTGTCCGTGGATCGATCAGCGGCGTGGTTCGCGAAGGTATTATCGCTGCTGCTCTCACCAGCCTGATGATCCTGCTCTTCCTGGGTTCCTGGCGTTCCAGCATCATCATTGCGATCTCCATCCCGCTGTCGGTGCTCACGTCCATCATCCTGCTGAGCTTTCTTGGCGAGACCATCAACATCATGACGCTGGGCGGCCTGTCGCTCTCGGTCGGCATCCTGGTCGACAACGCTACCGTCACCATCGAGAACGTGGAGCGCTATCTTGAGGAAGGTCATGACCTGCGCAACGCCATCCTGGAGGGCTGCGCCCAGATCACCATCCCCATTCTGGTTGCCACTCTCTGTATCTGCATCGTGTTCGTTCCGATGTTCTTCCTGGCCGGCGTCTCGCGTTATCTCTTCGTCCCCTTCGCGGAGGCGGCCTGCTTCGCTGTGTTGGCCTCCTTTGTGCTGTCGCAGACGCTTGTGCCCACTATGGCGATGTACCTGCTGAAGGCTCACGACGACCATGCGCCGCGCTCCCGCAACATCCTGGCCCGCTTCCAGCGAAGCTTTGAGCGGGGATTCGAGCGGGTACGCAGCACCTACAGCGGCCTTCTCGAGCGTGTCGTGGTTCGCCGCAAGATCTTCATCCCTGCGTTCCTCGGCTGCATCGCGCTCACGCTCCTGCTGATTCCATTCCTAGGCCAGAACTTCTTCCCATCGTCGGACAACGGAACCTTCATTCTGCACATCCGCGCCAAGACCGGCACACGGATCGAAGAAACTGCCCGGCTCTGTGATGAGATCGAGGACCAGATCCGCGCCACGATTCCGGCCGATCAGATGAACAATATCCTGGACAACATCGGCCTTCCCTACTCGGTCATGAACACGCAGCACGCCACCAGCGGGCTCTTCGGTGCCGCCGACGCCGACATCATGGTTTCGCTCAAAGAGAAGCACTCTCCCACAGCGGACTTCATGCGAATTCTCCGCCAGAAGCTTCCGCAGGAATTTCCCGGTACCACCTTCTACTTCCTGCCCTCCGATATCGTCACGCAGATTCTCAACTTCGGCCTGCCCGCCCCCCTTGACGTCCAGATCGACGGAACCGACGACGCGGGCAATCGCAACGTAGCCAATCACATCCTGCAGCAGATTCGGCAGGTTCCCGGCGTGGTTGACGCCCGCCTGCAACAGCCTGACGACTATCCGGTGATCAATCTCAATGTGGACCGCACCAAAGCCGAGAACGGCGGTTACACCGAGAAGGACGTGGGCTCTTCGGTACTCAATATCCTGTCCGGCTCCTCCCAGCTGAGCCCGATGTTCTTCCTGAACAAACGCAACGGCGTTCTCTATCCGATCATTGCGGAGAGTCCGCAATATCGGATCCAGTCGTTGCAGGATCTCCAAAACATCCCCATGACCTCCGCTGGCGCAAAGACTCCCGAGATCCTCGCTGATGTTGCGGGGTTCTCCCGTTCCTCCGAGGTTCCCATCGTCTCCCACTACGGCATTCGTCGCACGCTCGATATCTACGCCGGCGTGCAGGACCGCGACCTCGGCGCCGTTGCCAGTGACGTGCAGCGCATCGTCGACCAGAACCGTCCCTCCCTCTCGCGCGGCAACTTTATCACCATGCGCGGCCAGGTGGAGACGATGCGCAGCTCCTATACCGGCCTGCTCTTCGGCCTGGTCTTCTCCATCCTTCTCGTGTACCTGCTCATCGTCGTGAACTTCCAGTCCTGGCTGGATCCTTTCATCATCATCACTGCACTGCCCGCGGCCATTGCCGGTATCATCCTTCTGCTCTTCCTGTCGCACACCACCCTATCGGTGCCTGCATTGATGGGAGCCATCATGTGTATGGGTGTGGCCACCGCGAACTCCATCCTCGTCGTGGCCTTTGCCAAGGACCGCCTCCACGAGACCGGCGACGCCATCCGCTCCGCGATCGAAGCCGGAGCCACGCGCTTCCGCCCCGTGCTCATGACCGCCCTGGCCATGATCATCGGTATGATTCCGATGGCGCTCGGACTGGGCGAAGGCGGAGAGCAGAATGCGCCCCTGGGGCGCGCCGTCATTGGCGGCCTTACTCTCGCAACTGTCGCCACATTGATCTTTGTTCCCTCTGTGTTCGCGCTGCTCCACGGCCGCGGACACCGCAATCAACCTGCATCCGAGCCGGCCGAGGCCGACGCGCACGTACTCGCCTGAGCCACTCCGGAGAATCAGACCCAAATGCCGATCGACATCAATACTGAAATGACCTCACCCGCAGCCAACGCTCACGGCGCTCCGCTGCCGCACATCGCGCCGCATCCGGATCCTGCGCACGCGCTTTCCCAGCCGCGCAGCTCTCGGCTCAGCTGGATCGTGCTGGCCATCGTCGCGGCGCTCCTGATCGCGGGCATCCTGTGGGGCATCCTGGTGCGCTCCTCGGACGAAAATCATCTCGCGCAAACCACGCGGGCCGACGCCGCGCTCACCGTCAACGTCATCCATCCGTCGGTTACCGGCTCCGAGTCTGAAATCGCTCTTCCCGGCAATACCCAGGCGTTCGACGACACGCCCATCTACTCCCGCACCAGCGGCTATCTGAAGCAGTTCTTCGTCGACATCGGCCAGCACGTCAAGCAGGGTCAGCTGATGGCCATCATCGAAACCCCTGAAGTCGATCAGCAACTCCAGGTCGCTGAGGCCGACCTCAAGAGCTCCCAGGCAGATCTTTCCCTCGCTGACCTTACGGCGAACCGCTACCAGAACCTTCTCAAGACCGACTCCGTCTCCAAGCAGGAGACCGATGTCGCCGTCAGCGGCGCCGCCGCCAAGCGTGCTGCTGTCGAAGCCGCCGAGGCCAACGTTCGGCGCCTGCAACAACTGCAGTCCTTCGAGCGCATCTACGCTCCATTCTCCGGCGTGGTCACTGCCCGCAACACCGACATCGGCGACCTCATCAACGCCGGCACGGGCGATGCCGCACCCGACGCACACAAAGATCTCTTCCGTATCGCCGCCACAGGCAAGCTGCGCGTCTTCGTTGCTGTCCCTGAGGTCTACGCTCCCGACATCCACGACGGCGACACCGCCGCGCTCACGCTCGACGAGTACCCGGGGCAGCAGTTCGTCGGCCGGGTCGCACGCAACTCCAACTCCATCGATATGGCCTCCCGGACGCTCAACGTCGAAGTCGACGTCGACAATCCCCAGGGCAAGCTGCTTCCCGGCGCCTACGTCTTCGTTCACTTCAGGCTGCCCCAGCAGCAGGCGAAGCTCTCCGTGCCCGCAAACACTCTGCTCTTCCGTTCGGAAGGTCTGCGCGTTGCCGTGGTTCGCAACGGCCATGTGCACCTTCAGCCCATCACCATCGCAAAAGACAACGGTTCAACCCTCGAGATCGGCGCCGGTCTCGAGGCTGGCGATCAGATCGTCCTTGATCCGCCCGACTCCATCGCCGAGGGACAACCCGTCCGCGTCAATGCCAATGGAGTTTCCGTACGATGACGCGTCGCAGCCTGTCCCTCGCGCTGTTCGCAGCGCCGCTCCTGCTCGCCGGCTGCATGGTCGGCCCCAAGTACGTCGTGCCGAAGGCACCGATCGCTCCTTCTTTCAAGGAAGCCGGTCCTGTGCCCTACAAAGAGACGGCCGCCGACGGCACCTCATGGCAAACCGCCAAGCCTGAGGACGCGATTCCGCGCGGCAGCTGGTGGACGCTCTTCAACGATGCCGAGCTGAACACACTCGAGCCCAGGGTCGAGCAGGCGAACCAGACCCTCAAGCAGGCCGACGCCAACCTTCGCGCGGCGCGCGCCGAGATCACCGTCCGCAAGGCTGACCGATTCCCAACCCTCGGCGTCAACCCGACCTTCACCTCGCAGCGTTATTCCAGCGGCTCACCGTACTTCAACGCGATGCCGAACTTTACCACGTCATCCACCGTGCAGTACCCGTTTGAGGTCAACTACGAGGTCGATCTCTGGGGACAGGTCCGCCGCAACATCGCCGCCGGCCAGGAGGAATTCCAGGCCACCGGCGCCGATCGCGCCAACGTCCTGCTCTCACTTCAGTCCGAGCTCGCCTTCGACTACTTCAACCTCCGCAGCGATGACATGCTGCAGCAGCTCCTGAACGACACCGTCACGCAATATAAGGAAGCCGTCCGCATCACCACCAACCGCTACAACGGCGGCCTTGCGATCAAGAGCGACGTCACGCAGGCCGAGACCCAGCTCCAAACGGCGATCGTCGCCGCATCCGACGTCGCCATCGAACGCGCGCAGTATCAGCACGCCATCGCCAACCTCATCGGCGTAACGCCCGCGTCACTCACGATTCCGTTCTCCCCATTGCCCGAGGACACCAATCCTCCCGTCGTCCCACCCGGGCTCCCCTCACAGCTGCTCGAGCGCCGCCCCGATGTCGCCGCCGCCGAGCGCCGCGCCAACGAAGCCAACGAAGCCATCGGCATCGCGCAGGCTGCCTTCTATCCCTCCATCAATCTCAGCGGAGCCCTTGGATTCCAGTCCAACGCGGCCGTGCAATCCGTCTTCTCGCCCGAAAGCGTCGTCTACTCGCTCGGCCCCGGCCTCGCCTACACTTTCTTCGATGGCGGCCGCCGCCGCGGAATCAAGGAAGAATCGCTCGCTCTGTTCGACCGCAACTCCGCCGCGTACAAGCAAACCGTGCTCGACGCCGTGCAGCAGGTTGAAGACAATCTCGTCTCGCTCCGCGTTCTCCAGCAGGAGGCCGGGCAGCAGCGCGCCGGCACCGCGGCCGCGCAGGAGTCCGAACGCATCTTCAACAACCGCTACGTCGGTGGCGTGGACACCTACCTGCAGGTCGTCACCGCCCAAACCGCCGCACTCAACAGCGAGGTCAACGACATCAACATCCTTCGCCGCCGCATGGACTCGACCGTCCTGCTCATCAAAGTACTCGGCGGCGGCTGGGATACCTCCCAGCTCCCAACACCCTGACGACAAACTTGGGTGCCCCATTCATGACGACAGCTCCATCGTCGTCATGAGTGGGATCGCATAATCTCCAAGCCCCGCATGCTACCCTCAACACCGATGGAGCGCTCGCACCTTTCCCGCCGCAACTTCCTTTCACTCGCTGCTGCCACGTTCACCGCACAAGCGCTCCCCGCACAAACCCCCACTGCACGCATCGACGTCGCCGCTGCCGAGCGCCCACGCATTCTCGCCGAAGCTCCTCACGCACTCGCCGCGCCGATCACCCCGCTCACCGCAACTCCCGCGCCGCACGTCGACGCCAATACCTTCGTTTCCGACATCGAGCCCGAGCGCGCCGTCAGCGACCCGCACACCACCAGCAAACTCTTCCGCGCGCAAGCCATCGCGCTTCGCAATGCATCAACAACCATAGCCTGCCTCTCTGCCGCCTACATCCTCACGCACGACGAGCAATACGCTCAACGCGCCGGCGTACATCTCCGCGCCTGGTTCATCAATCCCCAAACACGCATGCTGCCCAACGCCGACCTCGCCGGGCGCGAATACGACTCCAACACCGGAACATCCGGCGGCATCGTGGACCTGACCCCCCTCGCCGAACTCGTGCGCTCCACCAGCTTCCTCGTCGACTCCAAGGCGCTCGCCGAGGATGAGCTCGACATCATGAACCAGTGGTTCCTCGACTTCGCCGGCTGGCTCGACGGCAATCGGAATGCACGCATCGCACGCGACACCAAAGATCACCGCGCCTCGGCCTGGCTTCTCATTCGCTCGGCCATCGCGCGCGCCACGCGCAAAGACGAAGACATCGACGACTGCCGCAAACGCTTCCGCGCGCCTACCGTCCGCAACCAGATCAACGAGCAAGGCGTCTTCCCGCAGGAGGTCGCCACACCCAACCCCTACCGCAACACCCTCTTCAACTTCGATCTCCTCGCCGGTGCGTGCCAGCTTCTCGCCTCACCCTTCGATCTCCTCTGGGATTACGAGCTGCAGGACGGCCCTGGAATGCGCTCCGTCGCCGCGCACCTCTATCCCGTCATCCTGCACCCTGAAAAGTGGAACTACATGGCCGACGCCGACCACTTCACCGAACTTCCCGGCCCGCGCCCCGCGCTGCTCTTCGCCGGCCGCGCCTACGAGCGTCCCGAGTACGTCGATCTCTGGCGTAAGCTCGACGCCCAACCCGTCCCTGCCGACCTCGCTGAATTCTTCCCCCTCCGCCAGCCACTCCTCTGGACCGAACGCGCAGCGCACGGCCTCTAACCTACGACTGCAACTCAATCTCCACCGGGCATCCCTCACGCGCAAGCCCGCGAACCAGATCCTCGAAATCCATCGCGACAGTTCGAGCATCAGTCGATGCGCAAGCTAATCCACGAATCACAATCCGGTAAGGCACTTCAATCTCATTGATCTGACCGGCAGCGATGCTGTCGCGCAGTGCATCGAAATTCCGCCCATGCCACACCGGCGCACCCACAGCACTGAAGAAGGAATCGTAAAGATCATCCGCCGTTCGCCACCGGCCGGCGTGCATCACGATCTCCCGCATCCTCTCACCTGCTCATCCCGAGCTCATCACTAACGACTAACTACTCGCCTTCCTGAACTCCCGCACAATCTCCAGATACTTCTTCGCACTCTCCGTAATCTTTTCCGGCTTCCCTTCAGCCATCGCCTTCGTGTCGACCAGGTCCGCACCCACACCCAGCGCAAACGACCCCGCCTCTAAAAATTCGCGAGCCGTCGCCAGCGACACACCGCCCGTCGGAATCATCTCCACCTGCGGCAGCGGAGCCTTCAGTGACTTCAGATACTTCGCTCCACCCAGCGCGCTCGCCGGAAACACCTTGATCACATCCGCGCCCGCCTGCCACGCCGTCACAACCTCCGTCGGCGTCAGCGCACCCGGCAGCACCGGAATCGAGTAGCGGTGACACATCTCAATCGTCTGCAGATTCAGCGCCGGGCTCACCACAAACTGCGCGCCCTCCAGCATGCACATGCGCGCCGTCTCCGCATCCAGCACCGTGCCCGCACCAATCAAGATGTCCGGGCGCTCCTTCGTCAGCCGCGACATCACGCGAATCGCGCCCGGCACGGTCATCGTGATCTCCAGCACCGTCACGCCACCATCGGCGATCGCCGACGCAATCCCCAGCGCCTGCTCTTCACTGTCCGCGCGCAGCACCGGCACCAACCCAATCTCCCGCAGCTTCGCAACAATCTGTTCCTTCCGCATCGCCTGTACCCTCTTCTGCTTATTTTTCTATCGCTGCACTCTCGCGCCGCCGCCCTTCATCAGTCGCTGCACCTCATCGAACGTCGCCATCGTCGTATCCCCCGGCGTGGTCATCGCCAGCGCGCCGTGCGCGCATCCGCAGTTCACCGCCCAGTCCGCGCCCTTCTCGTTCAGGAACCCATAAATCAATCCCGAAGCAAACGAATCTCCCCCGCCCACGCGATCCCAAATCTCCAGGTTCGGCATGGGCCGCGCCTCGTGGAATGCGCCCTCGAAGTAGCAGATCGCGCCCCAGTCATTCACGCTCGCCGTCTTCGCATGCCGCAGCGTCGTGCCAACGGCCTTGAAGTTCGGATACGCCTTCACCGCGGTCTCGATCATCTTGCGGAAGCTCGCGCTCTCCAGTTCCGCCAATGTGTCGCCCACGCCCTCAATCTCAAACCCCAGCGCCGCCGTAAAGTCCTCTTCATTGCCGATCATCACATCCACAAACTTCGCCAGCTCGCGGTTCACCTCCGTCGACTTCGCCTTTCCCCCAATCGACTTCCACAGCGAGTCCCGATAATTCAGGTCATAGCTGATCACAGTCCCGTGCTTGCGCGCTGCCGCCATCGCCTCGCGCGCCACCTCCGGCGTCGTCTGGCTCAGCGCGCAGAAGATTCCGCCCGTGTGAAACCATCGCGCGCCCTCCTTGCCGAAGATCTCCTCCCAATCAATATCGCCCGGCTTCAACTGGCTGACCGCCGTGTTCCCGCGATCCGAACATCCCAGCGCTGCCCTTACGCCAAATCCACGCTCCGTAAAATTGAGCCCATTCCGAACCGTCCGCCCCACGCCGTCATACTTCACCCACTTCACGTGCGACTGATCTACGCCGCCCTGCAGCATCAAATCCTCAACCAGCCGCCCCACCGGATTATCTGCCAGCGCCGTCACAATCGCCGTCTTCAATCCAAAACAGCGCCGCAGTCCGCGCGCGACGTTGTACTCACCGCCGCCCTCCCACACATCGAAGCGCCGCGTCGTCGCGACTCGAACATTGCCGGGATCGAGCCGCAGCATCACCTCGCCGAGGCTCACCAGGTCCCATTTACACTTCTCTTTTGGCCGCAGGTTCAGGCTCCTGGAATCCGTCTTCTTCGCACTCATGCGCCGCACTCCGCTGAAATAGTTTGAAATTGCAATGCTTTCTATTCTGCAACCTCGGCACTGTTGCTGTCTTGCACACACGGTTACCACTCGCACTTGCCCGCCTGGCGAGTGCCGCCAAGTAAAAAAGCACGGCGTCAGCCGTGCCTCTCTACTGTCTACCCTCTGCTTTTAATCGATCGAAATCTTCCGCAGCAGCCGGAAGTCGCTCAGCATCTTGCCCGTTCCCAGAACCACGCTGGCCAGCGGATCATCCGCAATTGACACCGGCAGCCCGGTCTCCTCACGAATCCGCTTGTCCAAGTTTTTGATGAGCGCACCGCCGCCTGTCAGCACAATGCCGCGGTCCGAGATATCCGCCGACAGCTCCGGCGGAGTCCGCTCCAGCGCCACACGAATCGCATTCATGATTGTCGCAATCGACTCGCCCAGGGCCTCGCGAATCTCCGAGTCCTCAATCGTGATGGTCTTGGGCACGCCCTCAATCAGGTTGCGGCCCTTGATCTCCATCGTCAGCGGCTTGTCCAGCGGATACGCCGAGCCCAGCTCCATTTTGATCTGTTCGGCCGTGCGCTCGCCGACCAGCAGGTTGTACTTGCGCTTCAGGTACGTCATCACGGCTTCGTCCATCTGGTTGCCGGCCATGCGCACCGAACGCGAGTACACAATGCCTGCCAGCGAGATCACCGCGATATCCGTCGTCCCGCCGCCAATGTCGACCACCATGTTGCCGCCCGGCTCGGTAATCGGCAGCCCTGCGCCAATCGCCGCCACCATCGCCTGCTCCACAAGGTGGACTTCGCTGGCCTTCGCGCGATACGCCGAGTCCATAACGGCGCGCTTCTCCACCTGTGTAATCTCGCTCGGCACGCCGATCACAATTCGCGGATGCACCATCATCTTCCGGCCATGAGCCTTCTGGATGAAGTAGTTCAGCATCTTCTCGGTTTGCTTGAAGTCGGCAATCACGCCATCCTTCATCGGCTTGATGGCGATGATGTTGCCCGGCGTGCGCCCGAGCATATCCTTCGCCTCCTTGCCCACCGCCTCCACCTCGTTCGTCACGCGATTTACCGCGATGATCGACGGCTCATTGACGATAATTCCCTTGCCGTGCGCATACACCAGCGTGTTCGCCGTTCCAAGGTCAATCGCCAGATCGCTCGAGAAGAGCGAAAAGATCGACCGCATATTGCTCACGCGCGAGCTCCGCGACGAGTAGTTTTTTGAGGACATGAACCTGTTTAATCCTGACCTGACAGTATTTGTCATCCTTATTGTACTGGCCGGAATCTAGCACTGCACATGCACCTTCGGTCGCATCAGGCTCTACAACACTGCCCCATCTCGCGCCTGCCCCATCGCCCGCCGCTGTCCCCCATCGCCCGATTCCGCCCGTTTGGGTAGAGCATTTCCTGAAGGCTTACACCGAAGCTGGCACCGTTCGCGCCATTTTCGCGCCAAGAAAACGGCATTCATTGACCTTCTCAGGGCGAAGGATCAGGAGAATGCTCTACGATACTCAGGCGAGGTTTTAGCGAATGATTATTGGTGTACCCAAAGAGGTTAAGGACCACGAAAGCCGCGTCGGCATTACTCCCGCCGGAGCCAAGGCCCTCACCGAAGCCGGCCACAAGGTGCTCGTCGAGCACAACGCCGGCCATCTCTCCAGCTTCCCCGACGACGACTACCAGGCCGTCGGCGCCGAGATTGCCGGCTCCGCCACCGACCTCTGGCGTGCCTCCGAGATGGTCGTCAAGGTCAAAGAGCCCGTGGAAAAGGAGTACCACAACTTCCGCGACGGCCTCGTCCTCTTCACCTACCTCCACCTCGCCCCGCTCAACGAGCTCACCGACACACTGCTCAAAAAAGGCGTCGTCGGCATCGCCTATGAGACCGTCAAAGACCGGACCGGCGCGCTGCCCCTGCTCACGCCGATGTCCGAGGTGGCCGGCCGCCTGTCCGTCCAGGTCGGCGCCGCTTACCTTGAAAAGGAGCACGGCGGCCGCGGCGTCCTCCTCGGCGGCGTCCCCGGCGTCCCGCCCGGCAACGTCTGCATCATCGGCGGCGGCATCGTCGGCACCAACGCCGCCAAGATGGCCCTCGGCCTCGGCGCCAAAGTCATACTCGTCGACCTCAACCTCAACCGCCTCCGCGAGCTCGACGACATTTTCAACGGCCGCGTCTTCACCCTCGCCTCCAATTCCTACAACATCGAGCGCGCCGCCCGCGAAGCCGACCTCCTCATCGGCGGTGTGCTCATCCCCGGCGCCGCCGCGCCCAAGATCGTTACCCGCGCCATGGTCTCAAAGATGAAAAAAGGCGCCGTCATCGTCGACGTCGCCATCGACCAGGGCGGCTGCATCGAAACCGCCAAGCCCACCACCCACTCCGATCCCAGCTACGAGGTCTCGGGCGTGGTCCACTACTGCGTCACCAACATGCCCGCCGCCGTGCCCAACACCTCCACTCTGGCCCTCACCAATGCCACCTTCCCCTACGTCCTCAAGCTCGCGAACCACGGCGCCGAAGCCGCTCTCAAATCCGACCCCGGCTTCGCCGAAGGCCTCAACACCTACAAGGGCAAGCTCACCTACAAGGCAGTCGCCGACAACCAGAGCCGCGAGTTCACCGCCGCCAGTTCACTACTCTGACGGGTGCCCCACGTCTCGATTCTGAGACGTGGGTCTACAGGAGGCGTCGACCGCACCTTTTCAGTTGGAATGCGAATCCGGGAAAGGCAATTTACCCCGATGCAAAAAGAACTCCTGTCACTGATCCTCGAACAGAACCGATTCACAAGTCATTTTTCCTTCGACAGAGTCACTCAAGAAAATGCAACGCTCCGCCTGAATGACAAAACCGCCTCGATCGGCTTCATCTATAGGCACATCGGTGAAACGATCAACCTGTTCGGTCAGTTCCTCGGCGTCCCGACCGACGTAACAAACACAACCATGGGGCAGACAGATAACGGTCAGCCCTTCGACGTGGAACAAAGCCGCGAGTTGATCGCCCGCGGATACGAGACGCTGAAGAGACTCATCGAAGACAGTTCCGACGAAGACTGGCTGAAACCTGTCGACACACCCTTCTTCGGCACTATTCCACGAGTCAGGTTGTTCGCTCACATCCTCTTTCACAACTCACATCACGCCGGCCAGATCTCTCTCACCTTGTCCAAAGGACGAAACCAGCCTTAGGATCGCCAAGACCGTGCGCTGCCTTTGTGTCGTCAGGGCACGCCTTCAGCCGTGCCGTTAAGCAGCCATGGAGGAAGCGGCTTTAGCCGCTGAGGTAAGCTCGGCAGACTGCGCACCCCATCCCGCCAGCAACACCGTCGCCCCAAACAGCAATGTATCGCCGATATAGTTCAACCCCTCGACCGCGAGCGGCGTGTGCATCTCCCTCACCGCAATCGGCACATAGAAGAACACCACCAGCACGACCAGCACCGCGCCCGCAAACGCCGCCGCTGCCCTTACCCGCCTGCCCAGCAACATCCCCACCCCGCAAACCAGCAGCACCGCCCCGACCACCCACGCAATCCCCACCGCCCCCGGAATCCAATCCGGCGTCATTTTCTGTAGCGGCACTCCCGGTACATTGTGTGGATGCAGAAAGTGCTCGATCGCATAAAACACCATCACCGCCCCAACGATCACTCTCCCCACGCGTACCAACACAGGTCTTCCCCACACACTCGCCGCCAGCACCAGCGCCCCTGCGCCAAAGCACGTCTCCCGGACCGTCAGAATCCAGAAGAACCGGTCATGCGCATTCTTCGGCAGCCCCGGCAAATCAACTGTCAGTACGATCACCCAGAAGAACAGCACTAATCCGAGCGACGCCCACCGCACAGCCCGCCACAGCACAAAACTGATCGCCGCAGCCGCCAGCGCCACTCCAAAAAAGTACGTCCAGAACAGCGGCCCCGGCAGCCACTTCGGCACGATTCCCATAAGCTCGTGCGTCGCCGTGAAGTGCTCCGCCGCAAACATCGCCAGTGCCACCGCCTCGAACACCGGCCCGAGCACGATCACCTTGCCCGCCCCTGCCGCCACCCGAAACCGTGGCTCCACGAGCACCAGCCCCACAAGCAGCGCGGCGAGACCCGCCGCCATCATCGCCCAGACCTCTACAGACATACGCGCACCTGCATCCGAGGACTGAAATCCACACTGTTCCAAAGAAGCCCCAAGCCTACCACGCACTCCACGAACCACTAACGACTAACCTCGCCTCCGAGTACACTTCCCCCCATGGGCACATCGAACAGCCGCCGCAATCTCCTCATCGGCCTCGGCGTGTGCCTCATCCTCTTCATCCTCCTCGCCACCCTCAACGCCTTCAACGTCAGCTTCCTCAACCCAGCGTCTCCGCTGCAGACGCTGGTCTTCATCACCCTCTCCACCCTCGCCTTCGTCCTCTTCGTCGTCGTCCTCATTCTTCTCGTCCGCAACTTCCTCCGCCTCTACGCCGACCAGCGCAGCCGCATCCTGGGCACCCGCCTCCGCACCCGCATGCTCTGGGGAGCTGTCCTCGTCTCTCTCGTTCCGCTCGGCTTCATGTTTGCCTTCAGCTATCTGCTGATGAACCGCGCCGTCGACCGCTGGTTCTCGCAGCCCGTCACGGAAATGCGCGACGACGCCAACCGCGCCACCGTCGAGCTCTTCCACTACGCCGCCGCCAACGCCCGCTCCGAAGCCGACTCCATCGCTGTCGAAATCTCCGCCCTTCCCGCCCTCAATCCAGCCCACCCCGACACCGCCGCCATCAACCGCATCCTCGACCGCCACTCCCTCACGCTCCAGGGCGGCTTCGCCATCGTCTACAACGACCGCCGCCCCATCGCCTCCATCCACCTGCCCGCGGTTTCCGGCCCCGCCGAGCTCCGCTCGCTCATCCCACCCGAGACCGCCCCGGGCTCTGACGAGAGCCCGCAGCCCACCGCGCCCATCCAGCACAAGCCTGTCCAGGGCCCGCTGCCTGAAGTCGTTCTCCACGCCGCCCAGCAAACCGACCAGCCCTTCTACTCCATCGGCTCCTCCGATTACTCACTCGCCTCCGCCGGCCTCCAGCACGGCGGCCTCGTCGTCGCCGCTCTCCCCATCCCCGCCGGCATCTCCGAGACCGCCGCGCAACTCCGTTCCGCCGCCGACACCTACTGGACCCTGTTCCGCGAGCGCCGCCAGGTCCGCGCGCTCTACATGCTCTACCTGCTCCTCATGACCGGCCTCGCGCTCTTCGCCTGCTGCTGGCTCGCGCTCAACCTCTCCAAGCAGGTCACGCGCCCCGTCGAAACCCTGGCGGAAGCCATGGAAGCCATCGCTGCCGGCGACTACGCCCGCCGCGTCTCGCCCTCCGCCACCGAAGAGCTGGGCGAACTCACCGCCAGCTTCAACGCCATGGCCACCGACCTCGAATCTTCGCGCGCCCTCGCCGAGCAATCCACCGCCCAACTCTCCGAGCTCAACGCCACACTCCAGCAGCGCCGCGCCGAGCTCGAAACCATCATCGAGACCATCCCCAACGGCGTCGTCACGCTCTCGCCCACTCTGCGCATCGTGCTCGCCAACCGCGCCTTCTCCGAGCTCCTCGACCCCGGCGGACAGAAGCACTTCATCGGCATGCGCCTGCAGGAGGTCTTCCCCGCCGAATTTACCGACACCCTCGACCGCCTCCTCCGCCGCTCCCACCGCATGGGCTCCGCCTCCGACGAAATGCAGATGGCCTCGCCCTCCGGCCCCCTGCAAATCTCCGCCACCGTCGCCCTCCTCGAAGGCAACGCCGGCAACGGCCACGAACACCTCGGCTACGTCCTCGTCCTCGAAGACGTCTCCGAGCTCCTTCGCGCGCAAAAGCAATCTGCCTGGAAAGAGGTCGCGCGCCGCGTCGCCCACGAGATCAAAAATCCGCTCACCCCCATCTCCCTCAACGCCGAGCTCATTCAGCGCCACATCGGCCGCCTAAAACCTCTGCTCGACGAGCACCACATCGACTCCAACTCCCCCGCCGTCATCGAGCGCGCCGGCACCGTAATCTCATCGTCGGTAGAGACGATGAGATCGCTTGTCGATCAATTTGCGACTCTCGCGGAGTTCCCGTCCTCGCGCCTCCGCCCCGCCGACATCAACTCCATCGTCGAAAACTCACTCGCCCTTTTCGCCGGCCGCCTCGGCTCGATCCGCGTGCGCCGCGCCCTCGCGCCCAACCTCCCACTCGTCTCGGCCGACCCCGAAGCCCTCCGCCGCGCACTCTCCAACCTCATCGACAACGCCGCCGAGGCCATGCACGACTCACTGCACCGCGAGCTCACCCTCTCCACCCGCCTGCTACCCTCCGGCCTCATCGAGCTCTGCGTCGCCGACACCGGCCCGGGCCTCACCGACGAGCTGCGCGAGCGACTCTTTCTGCCCTACTTCTCCACCAAGCAGCGCGGCACCGGCCTCGGCCTCTCCATCGCCGCCAAAATCGTCCAGGAGCACCAGGGCACCATTCGCGCCGAAAAAAACACCCCCGCCGGCGCCAAATTCATCATCGAACTCCGCCCCGCAAACGTCTCAGCCAATGACTCCGACCCGGAACCTCCTACAATCTCAACTACTGAACGCACCACCGCCTAACCCTCAACCCTCACCCCTAACTCCTCGCCCCTAACTTCCTAACTACCCCATGAACCACGTCCTCATCGTCGACGACGAAGCCGACATCCGCGAATCCCTCGAGGCGATCCTCCGCGAAGAGGACTACGCCATCACTTCCGCCGGCACGCTCGCCGAAGCCCGCACCCTGCTCCGCGACGCCGACTTCCAGGCCGTCCTCCTCGACATCTGGCTCCCCGACGGCGACGGCCTCGACCTCCTCGCCCAAATCCACAACAACCAGCTCCGCGAAAACCAGGTCCGCAACAACCAGCTCCGCGGCACCACGGACTCCCCGGCGCCGCCCGCCCCCGAAGTCATCATGATCTCCGGCCACGGCACTATCGAAGCCGCTGTCCGCGCCACCAAGCTTGGCGCCTACGACTTCCTCGAAAAGCCTCTCTCGCTCGACCGCACCCTCCTCGTCCTCCGCAACGCCATCAACGCGCACAAACTCCGCCTCGAAAACCAGGAGTTCGCCACCCAGCTCACCGCGCGCGCCTCCATCACCGGCGACTCCATCTCGATCAAGGCGCTCCGCCAGCAGATCAAGCTCATGGCCCCCACCAACGGCCGCGTCCTCGATCTTCGGCGAATCCGGCACCGGCAAAGAGCTCATCGCCCGCACCATCCACGCCGAATCCCTCCGCCGCGACCGCGTCTTCATCGAGCTCAACTGCGCCGCCATCCCCGAACACTTCATTGAGTCCGAGCTCTTCGGCTACCGCCACGGCGCCGGCCCCGGCGGTCCCAACCAGCCTGCCGAAAAGCGCGGGACTTTCGAGCGAGCGGATGGCGGCACACTCTTCCTCGACGAAGTCGGCGACATGAGCCTCAAGACCCAGGCCAAGGTCCTGCGGGCGCTGGACGAGCAGCGCTTCTACCCCGTCGGCGCCTCCACGCCTACGCACGTCGACGTCCGCGTCATCGCCGCCACCAACAAGGACCTCGAAGAAGAGATCGCCCGCGGCAACTTCCGCGAAGACCTCTTCTACCGCCTCAACGTCATCCCCTTCTTCGTCCCGCCCCTCCGCGACCGCAAAGAGGACGTCCCTTCTCTGGCCCGCGAGTTCCTCTCCGACCTCGGCCAGGAGTACGGCCGCGCCCGCGTCGAAATCTCCGACACCGCCATCAACCAGCTCAAGGCCTACCACTGGCCCGGCAACGTCCGCGAGCTCCGCAACGTCATCGAGCGCGTCCTCATCCTCAACCCCAAAGCCCACCGCATCGAAGCCAAACACCTCCCCATGCTCGTCCAGCGCACAGATGGAGCCGCCGGGATCAGCGGCTCCGGTTCGTCCTCACGCTCCGGCCCCGCGAAGAGTTCTCCACCCTGCAAGCCGCCCGCGAAGCCTACGAGCGCGACTACATCCTGAAAGAACTCGACCGCAACCACGGCAACATCTCGCGCGCCGCCGAATCCCTCGGCCTCGAACGCTCCCACCTCTACCGCAAAATGAAAACCCTCGGCATCCACTTCGGCGAGTAACTCCAACAAAACTCGTCAGCATAATATAAACGTAATTTCGAATAGCCGATCGTATCGAACAGACAGTTTTCTGTCGTTGCAAAACGTATAACTTTAACATATCTGGCCGCAGTCGGATCCTCGTCTGCGAGCACGTGGAGGTGTCAAATGGCACTCGCCAGGATTTTAGTGGTCGACGATGACCGATTAATACGTGAAAGTCTCTGCGCCATTCTTGAAAAGCATGACTTCGAGGTCACTTCGCCGCCGACGTCAGTGCGGCGCTAAAGTTCATCAGTTCGCAGAAATACGATGTCCTGTTGACTGATCTACATATGCCTGGCGCCGGGGACGGACTTACCGTCGTGAGTGCCATGCGTCACGCGAATCCCGATTCGGTGACCTTGCTTTTGAGCTCATTCCCCGAAATGTCCGCGGCCGCCAACGCCATTTTGATGCAGACCGACGAGATCCTCGTCAAACCAATGAAAATCCCTGACCTCATCGAGGCGATCACGCAGCGGCTCATCAAGGGGCCGCTCCATAAGCGCAAGATTGAAACCCTGGCCACAATTCTCGAACGTACAGCCGAGGCCGGGATAGCGGATTGGTATCAATTGGTAGAGAAGGAGGACACCTTGATGGCGATTCCTCTCAGCCGGGAGGCGCGCTGCAACCACCTGCCTCAGCTCTTCCGCGACCTCGGAGTACGCCTTCAGGCCCTCAAGCCGCTCGGCACCAAAGAACTGAGGTCCGCAATGCGGCCTCGAACCATGGGACGTTGCGGCGCAAACAGGGTTACACCGCCGCGATGATGGTCGAAGAGAGTCGCATTCTTCAAGTGACCATCTTCCATACACTTCAGAAAAACTTAGGCACCATCGACTTCAGCGTGCTGCTTCTCGGTGTCATGACGATTGCCGATGAGGTGGATTCGCAGTTGAGCCAATCGATGAAAAGCTACCTCGCGGAATCCATTCAAGACGCGTTGCCCGCCTGAGAGCCAGTCATGCGCGACCAACTCACCCCAGTCGCGCGACAACTCGGCGCAACGTCCGCCGGAGCGCTCGGCCTCGAACGCTCCCACCTCTACCGCAAAATGAAAACCCTCGGCATCCACCTGGGCGAGTAGCCATCGGCCGGGTGCCCCATCCGTAACGGCAGCTTCATCGCCGGGACGGGTGGGAACCGAGGACGCATGAACCCGGAACGAACCGGGTGGCCCATCCTTTCACTTCGTGAAAAGGGTGGGGTATCGCGCGTGGTAGCGCGCGACCGCCTTTGACTTTGCTTCCAGGTACCCCAACGCCCCAAAAATTACACAACTACGACGAACGTCCGCGCTTCTCAATGATCGAATAAGTATGGCGATGAGGAGTCCAGCACGTATGGCTATCGTGGTTCCAGCTCTCGAAACAGTTCACGTCTCAACCCTCGATCCTCTCTTCACCAACGAGACCACACGGCCAGCCGGAGTTCACAAATCCGCTGTCCCGTCGCCGGTCATGCTCCTCGGCCGCAACTCACAAAGCCGCTCACTCAACTGGCTGGTCTTCCTCTTCATGCTGCTCTTCCACATCGGGGCCATCGCCGCATTCTTCTTCTTCAGCTGGTCCGCTCTTACCATCGCCGCCGTCTTCTACGCGCTTGCCATCAACGTCGGCATCGGCATGGGCTATCACCGTCTGCTCACCCATCGCGGATACAAGGTCCCCAAGTGGATCGAGTACACGATGGCCGTATGTGCCACGCTCAGTCTGGAGGGCGGGCCGCTGGTCTGGGTGGCCACCCATCGCGTGCATCATCAGAACACTGACGTCCTCGGCGATCCTCATTCTCCGCACGAAGGCGGCTGGTGGTCACACGCCGGTTGGATCATCTATGGTGCCGGCGCAGCCGGCGACCCGGCCATCCTCGCCAAGTACGCTCCTGACATCGCGAAAGACCGTTTCTACGTCTGGCTGACTCGCTTCCACTGGGTTCCGCTTGTCGCCCTCGCGCTAATTCTCCTCGCGGTCGGCGGCTGGTCGTGGGTTCTCTGGGGAATCTTTCTCCGCGTCACCGTCGGTCTGCATGCCACCTGGCTCGTGAACTCCGCCACCCACATGTGGGGATCCAAGCGCTTCCCAACCAAAGACGACTCGCGCAACAACTGGTGGGTCGCCCTCCTTACCGGTGGCGAAGGCTGGCATAACAATCACCACGCCCATCCCGTCTCCGCCCGGCACGGCCTTGCCTGGTACGAATTCGACGTCAACTACTACGGCATCTGGCTGCTCGAAAAGATCGGCGTCGCCCGCAAGGTCCACGTCGAGCGCCTCCAGCACGCCCCATAGAACATCCCGCATCCTCGCCGGCCGAAGCCCTCGAAACCGGCGACCCCGCCGTTCTTCGCCGACGCCCTCGGCCTCACCGGCGGGCGGCATCTCCGAGATCAATGTAGATCCGCATCGCGCTGCTCCTATGGCTGCGTCTTCAACGGTCCAGCGCCCTTGTAGGTATTGATGATGATGCCCGACGCCAAAGCTTGCGTGCTCGCGAGCTCGAAGGAACGCGGCGGAGTTCCCTCGGCAAAAAACCGCTTCCCTCTTCCCAGCAACACAGGATTGACCAGCAGAACCACCTCGTCCGCCAGCCCATGCTCCAGCAGCACCGAAGTGAGCGTCGAGCTGCCCGACAGAATCAGGTCCACGTCCCCCTTCGCCTTAACCGCGCGCACGTCCTCGACCAGGTCCGGCCCAATCCCCTCCACCGGCCCCCACTCCAGACTCTCCGGCCTGTGCGTCACAACATACTTCGTCGCTGCATTCAGCCGGTCCGCCATCGGACTCCCCGGCGCCTTCGGCCAGTACCCAGACCACATATCGTAGGTTCGGCGGCCCAGCAGCAGATCGAACCGATCGCCGTACATCGCGAGGATTTTCGCTAACCCGGCAGGACTCCGGTAGGGCGCGGTCCAGTTGCTGTACGGGAAACCGTCATCATCAGCCGAGTGCTGGATCACACCATCCAGCGAGATGTGCTCGAAAATCCTGAGCTTCCTCATTGAGTCTCCCTGACCACCCCACTTGACAAAACCTCCCGCTAGGAAGCCCCCTCTGGCGCGCGGCCACGCCTGTCCCCGCACCTGAGGTCCACCCCTAAATTATCTGGATTGAAGATTTTGCACAAAAAACGGGGAGGGGGGCTACTACTTGGCAAATTTGAAATCCACGATCGCCGTCGTTGTCACCGCGATCGGTTTGCCATTATCGAGCAGCGGCCGATAACGCCACCGCTGCACCGCCTGTTGAGCGGCATCGCGCAGCAGCGGCGGCCCACTCACGGCCCGCGCGTAGATCACGTTCCCATCCGGATCCACAACCGCGTGCACCGTCACCTGCCCATGCACCCGCGCCGCGGCCGCCGCGGCTGGGTACTGCGGGGCCGGGCTGAAGATCACATTCGCCGGCGTAATGCCCGCCAGATTTTGCGGCACAATGGACCGCGTCCTGGCCGCTAATGGTGCGGCCTGGGTCGCATCTGCCGAATCCGCTGCCGCCCTCGGCGATGCCGTCACCACCTGCTTCACGACCGTCATCGGCACCCCGGAGCTCTTTTCCGCAGTGGCCGGCGGCGGCGTGGACCGGCCCTGAAGCAGCCCGGCCGGCTGCGCAGCTGCATGATTGTCCGCAACCGAAGCTATGTCAGTAGTTTCAGGCGCTGGTGAACTCTTCGGCGCCACCAGCGCATTCGCGTTTCCGGCAGCGCTCTGTTTCGGCGCAATTGCCACGACCGGCTTGGGCTTGCTTGAAAAACTCGCTGCACGCACCGCAAGGTGGCTCTCCGCGGCAGAGACAACGCGGTGAAACGTCAGACCCAGGCCAACACCCGCCAGCAGGCAAACCACGCCAACAATCCAGACCGGTTGCACCTTCCTGCCCGAATCTGCGGGCTCCATGTGTGCGGCAAACAACGTCCCCGTACGGAATGGCGACAGGACCACATCGTCTGGCTCACGGCTCTCAGCCTCCGCCACAGCCACAACAGGCTCTTCGGGCCTCAGTTCGAGCTTCATCGAAGGTGCCGCGGCTTCAGATCCCCTCGCCCGAAGCACCGGCTCCGAATCCACCGGCACGGTCTCCCTAGGCTCAGGTGCAACGGCAACGCTCTCCCCTTCCGCCTCCGGACGGAACGCCGAGCGCCGGGATTGCAGGACAAAGCGGAGCAACTCACGGATGTCTGCCTCCTGCGACTCGCTCTTCAGATCGTGCTCCGTGCCGGCGGCAGCCGCCACCAGGATCCCGAGCAGGTCCTCATACCCGACCTGCTCGCGCTCCTGGTACAGCGCCACGCGGAGAAGCGATCCCACGTCCGCCCGGAAGCTCGCATCGCTTTCAAGACGGCTGGACAGCTGCGGAAGCGCATCCGGCGAGGGGACCGGCAGCTTTTCCTTGCGCAAAAACGCCCGCAGATCTTCGACATGCGCCGGAAAGCGGCCAGAAATTTCGGTAAGTTGAGAAGCCAGAAGCACGGCCCGGACCAACCTTCTATTCGCCGCCTGTGAGGCGGCCTGGGATTACCCTTGCCGCGCAGCAGGGCTATACCCCTTAAGACGTCCCAAACGGCCCGAGGTTACCCCTGCCCGCCGCTCTACGCCACCGTAATTGCAGACACCTCATAGTCGCCTACCGACGGGACTGTGAACTGCAGCAACTGATCGCGAAAAGCAAACACCGGCTTCTGCCCCGATCTCAGCAGCTCGACGGCCTTTACGTCTGCTCCGCCCGGCAGTTTCATCGTGATTCTCTGCGGTCCCACAGGATTAGCCGCCTGCACCCATCCATGAAACGCATCGGGCATGTTGTAGTTCAGCAGATGCACCGCATATCCCGGCTCAGTCTCCCAGCAGAACACTTCAACCAGGCCCGATCCATCCACGCTCACCACGCGCTCGTCGTGACTCACCCAGCGAATCGCGTTGTGCAGCAGGCGTAGAAGATCACTGTGTCCGGTGATCCAGTAGGTCCGCTCCACATCTCCCGGAAACCACACCATCCGGCTGTTCCCTGACTCCCTCAGAACCACCGCAGGCTCATCCGTCTGCCGCTGCGTGGGATAGGCCAGCTCCGGAGGATAGCGCACAAACCCCGGCACCACCGTCGCGACCGCACCTTCCACCGACTTCAGCGGCACGCGATTCTGCGCGCCCGCAATCCACGTTGTCTCGCTGAATCCTGCAAGAATTTCGTGCGCCTTCTCAAGCCGTGCAGAGTACGCATTGCCGTTCGTGCCGACCGCAATGCCAGCCTTGTGCGCGCCCATCAGATCCGCCAGCCCAAACTCCTCACGCGGCTTCAGGTTCTCGTCATACAAACTCGTCTCAAAGCTCGCCATCAACGATCCACCTGCACGCACATACTCGCGCAACTGCTCGCATTGCCTGTCGCTCAGCATCGCGACGTTCGGCAGCAGCAGTGCACGGTACTTCCGCAACCGCTCGAGCTCCAGCCGGTCCTCGTGAACGAAGTCAAACGCAAACCGCCCCTGCAGCAGCGCGTGATACAGCCCATTGGTTGTCTCGCGCATATAACTCCGCGAGCGTGCCGTCGCAGGCCCCGGATAAAGCAACTGCGTACTTTGCCCAATCACCACACCAATGTTCGCAATCGAGCGCCGCGCGGTGAGATGTGCATCATGCCGCGCGGTCCACGGAAAATACTCTTCGCCCACCGACTGCCAGCGGCGATCTTCATCAAACCCGTTCTCATCACCCACGAAGTGGAGATACGGCACCATCCCGCTGGCCAGCGTCTGGTTCAACCACATGCGGGTCTCCGCAGCACTCTTCGACACATTCCGCCATCCAGGCTGGCCCGTCGAGTACGCCGCCGTCACATTCGCCGCAAGCTTGCCATCCAGCACCGCATTGCAGACACGTCCCTGCAGACTGCATCCCCAGATCTCCGGCTCTTGATACGTGCGGCCCTGGTTGTCCGCTTGAAACCACGCGGCCGTCTTGCCCAGGCGATCAAGATTCGGCCCTCCGCGAACATTGCCGCCCGAGTTCGCAAAGAAGAAGCTGTCCGGCTTTTTCTCCTTCGCAATCGCGTCATACCTTTGCCACAACTGCAGCACACGATCCGTGAAAACCTGCCAATACGCCGGCGAGCCAGGCGCCGGCAGCTTGCTGCAAACCGCGCAGTAACACACCGGCAGATTCCCCAGCGGAGGCCATCCATTCGCATAAAAACAATCCACGTCATACAACGAGTTCACCTCGCGCATGATGGCCGGCACATAGTCATCCATGTAGCTCGTGAACATGCACGTCTTGAACAGGCGCGGGTCTTCGCCGCTGTGCTGCACCGACCCATCCTGGTTTCGCATCGCCCATTCCGGATGCGCCTCCAGTGCGTCCGGCCAGTTAAGGTCCGGGCTCATTCGCGCGACCACGCGCATCCCTCGCCTCTTCGCGGCCGTCACGCATTGGCCAAACAGATCGCGGCCCTTCAAAAACTTTCCATGCCGATGGAACTTCACCTTCGACGGATAGAACGCAAGGATCCCCGTCACGCTCACAAAGACGATGTCCGCTTTCGCCGAGTGCCAGTAGTCTGCCCACTGGTCAACGTTCATGACAGCGGGATCGTACTCCGTGAAATTCGTCTGGCCCACGCGCCGGATTTTCTGCTGCCACGGCACACTCCCGGAACGCTGCGGCAACCGCTGCGGAAGCTCGACGACACTTCCCGTCGATTCCATCTCCTCCGCAACCGGCATAGCATCCAGACGTAGCGCGCCCGTCAGCGGCGCAACTCCTGCCGTAAGTCCACTCTTGAGAAAATTGCGTCGGTTCAGCATTCCACCTCCGGGCACTCGCCATCATACTTCTTCAAATCTGCCCGGCATGCGCCGAATGCCGGGCGCTCGAATCGCATCCATAACAGTGGAAGGTGATCGATGCCGCTCATCCGCTCCTGCCCCAACTGCTCCACGAAAAACCGCATCCCCGCAGCCCACCTGGCCGACAGCGGCCGCTGCGGCAACTGCAAAAATCCGCTGCCGCCCATCGCCGAGCCGATCGCCGCCGACACCGCACTCTTCGACGAGATCATCGCCAGCGTCCGCGTTCCCGTGCTCGTCGACTTCTGGGCCGCCTGGTGTGGTCCCTGCCGCATGGCCGCTCCACACGTCGAGCGCGCCGCGCGTGAGATCGCCGGCCACGGCATCGTTCTCAAAGTCGACACCGAAGCCAGCCCGCAGCTCGCCGCGCGTTACAACGTGCGCGGCATCCCCAACTTCGCCGTCTTCCAGAACGGCCGCCTCATCCAGCAGCAGGCCGGCCTCGTCGACTCGCAACAGATGCTCCAATGGCTCCGCGCTGCCGATGTTTCAGCCTGACGCGTCACCCCCTGCGCTGATAACGCACCGTGCCGTCGTCCTCACCCGGCCCGACATACGTCATGCCACACCGCTCCATCACTTTGATCGACTCCGGCAGCCGCGGGTACGTCTGCGCGCTCACAGTCTTCACATCTTTCTGCGTCAGCAGCCAGTCGACGAGAGCGCATGCGGCCTCGGTTCCGTATCCCCTGCGCTGATAACCCGGCAGCGTCGAGTACCCAATCTCGACATCACCCTCCAGTTTCGGAAACCCACCCACGGCACCAATCAGCGTGTACGGCCGCCTTGCACCGCGCCCGTTCGGAAGCAGAACGTAGCGATGCCATCCCCGCGTGCGCGGCTCCTCCTCATACTGCTTCGCGATGAAGTGATACACATGCGGCTCCCAGTGCTCCGGAGGCCACTCAGAGGTCACCTCCGCATCAAGAAGCTCCGCCAGGGATCCATCTGCTGCCTCATCGGCCTGCAGCATCTCAGGCGTGATCGCTACCAGGCGCAACCGCTGCGTCTTCAGATCGGAGGTCTTCCGCCGCAGCAGGCCAATCATTCGGTTTCGTCCTCATTCGCCTGGCTCCTGGCCTCCTTGCCCTGCTTCTCGGCAATGTGCTCCAACTGGCGCCGCCAGTCCAGCTCTTCCACAAATCCCCTCGACGCCCGCCACTCGCTCTCCACCTTCACGAACAGCTCCAGGAACACGCGCGTGCCCAGCAGCCCTTCAATCTCCTTGCGTGCCGCCGTTCCAATGCGCTTCAGCATCTCGCCGCCGCGGCCGATCAGGATCGCCTTCTGCCCGTTGCGCTCGCAGTAGATCGCCGCCGCAATCTTGGTCACCGGAAGCTTTCCATCCTTGGTCTTCTTCGTCGACGGCGGTTCCTCATAACGCTCGATCACCACCGCCGCCGCATACGGAACCTCTTCGCCGGTCAGCATCAGCACCTTCTCGCGAATCAGCTCTGCGACAAGAAACCGTTCCGGCTGATCCGTCAACTGATCCTTCGGAAAGTACCGCTGCCCTTCCGGCAACAGCGCGACAACCTTATCCAGCAGCAGCTCCAGGCCCTGCTTCTTCTTCGCCGAAATCGGAATCACATCCGCGAACGCATGCTGCTGACTCCAGTGCGCCATCAGCGGCAGCAGCGCAGGCTTGGGCACCGCATCAATCTTGTTCAGCACCAGCACCACCGGACAATCCAGCCGCTTCACCAACTGCAGCGCAAACTCATCTTCCGCCTTCGACATCGACCGCCGCCGCTGCCCCGGCGTCCTCGCTTCGCTGTCTCCTTCCACTTCGTGCAATCGGTGCGTCGCGTCAACAATAAACAGCACCGCATCCCGCGACTCCAGCGCATCCTGCACCTCCTGCATCATGCGCCGGTCGAGCTGCGTCGTCGGCTTATGCACGCCCGGAGTATCCACCAGCACCACCTGCGCTGCCGGCCTGCCCGCATCCATCTTCGTCTTCTTTCGAACCGGCAATTCCAGCACGCCTAGAATCCGCGTGCGCGTTGTCTGCGGCTTATGCGTCACAATCGCGAGCTTCTGCCCCAGCAGCGCGTTCAGCAGCGTGCTCTTGCCCGCATTCGGTCTTCCCACAATCGACACAAATCCTGTGCGCAATGCCATCCCGCTATTGTAGAGAACAGAATCGGGACAGCAGAGATCAAGAAATCAGAGATTAGAAATCGATTCGGTCACGCCGCTCCCTGAGCTCTGATCTCTCATCTCTGATCGCTATCCAGCAACCGCCACCCTTACCCGCTCCACCTTCCTGTCCGTCGACTGCAACACTTCAATCCGCAGCGGTCCATCCTCCACCACCTCGCCCGGCAGCGGAATATGCCCGGCGATCTCGCTCACCAGCCCACCCACCGTCGCCGCTTCGTACTCGGTCAGCAACTGCGGAAGCCCCTGTTCCAGCGCGGTCTCTTCACCAAACTCCATACCATCCTCCGCCTCAGCGGCTTCGCTCGGCGTCCCACCTCGCACCGGCTGCCGCTGCTCTTCAAACAGGCCGCGCAACCGGCTCACTTCAAAATTTCCGGGCACGACATAGCTTCCGTCCGGCTCTCTTACCGGCTCGTCGCCTGCCGTCTCCAGGTCGTGCTCGTCCTCAATGTTTCCGACGATCGCCTCCAGCAGATCCTCGATCGTCACCAGTCCCGCGACGCCGCCATACTCGTCAATCACGATGCTCATGTGCTGCTTCTCGCGCTGCATCTCGCGCAGCAGCTCATTCACCTTCTTCGTCTCCGGCACAAACATCGCCGGCCGCGTCAGGTGCTTCACCGTCGTGCGCTTCACCGCGGCGCCTTCCACCTCCAGAAGGTCGCGGGCAAACGCAATCCCCACAATCTCGTCCGGCGACGCGCCATACACCGGCACGCGCGAGAACCCATGCTCCCTTACCTCGCGCCTGAACTCCTCCAGGGACATCGTCTGCGGCACCGTAAGCATCTCCGGCCGCGGTGTCATCACCTCGCGCACCACCTTGTCGCCGAACTCCACCACGCTACGCACCAGCTCGCGGTCGCTCTCCTCCAGAATTCCCTCTTCCTCACCCGCTTCCAGCAGCGCATCCACCGCCTCACTCGGATGCTCCGGCACCGCCTCTTCCTTCTCCGCCAATCCCACGATCGACAGCAGCAGTCCGATGGTGAGCGTTATGGGCAGCACCACATAGAAGAGCGCCTGCAGCAACACCACGATCCGCCGCACCCAGATCCCGCGGGTTCGCGTAAACAGAACCTGCGGAATGAGTCTGTCGAAAAAAATCAGCACCAGCAGCAGCTCAAACAGCGTGCGCGCCACCTCCGACGGCGTATGGTGCAGATACCATCCGAGCCGTGTGGCCAGCAGAAACGTCAACGCCACCAGCGTGATCTGCCGCAGCACGGACGCCGACATCGCCGCCGACTCACGGCTCAGCCGCAGCCGCGGCTCTACCGTCCGCTCCCATGCCTCAACGTTGTCCTCATACTCCCGCGACAGAAACTTGCCCATCACGGTGTAGACCTCGTCCGCATACGAGGCCAGCGCCAGCAGCAACAGCAGCAGGAAGAACGCGATTCCCCAACTCATCGCTTCACCCTCTTCTTCGCTGTGCCACCCGCCGTTGCTTTTGCCTTTCTTTCTGTCATTCCCCCAGGCGATCTGCTTTTCTTTCCTGCAGGCAAGCTACCCTCCACCCTTGCAATCAACCCACTCGGCAGCCTTAGCATCCTCCGCAGCTCCGCCTCTCTCGCCGCCATCTCTCCGCGATCCGTCTCATGGTCCATCCCGCTCAGATGCAGCAACCCATGCAGCAGCAGCACACGCACCTCATCGCGCAGCGAGTGACCATGCTCTCTCGCCTGCCGCGCCGCTGTCTCCAGCGAAATCGCCAGATCTCCCGCATGCTCTCGCGCAAGCTCCTCCGCCGCCGGAAAGCTCAGCACATCGGTCGGCTTGTCCTTGCCTCTGAACTCGCGATTCAGCCGGCGCAGCGTTCTGTCGTTCGCGAGCAGAACATCCACCTCGCCGGGCAGTCCCACCGCCGCCTGCGCCCTCTTCACAAACCGCACCAGCCCTCCGCGCGACAACCCGGCGGCGATCCATGAATCGTGAGGATCGTGAGGATCGTCACCCACAGCCAGACCTCGCGGAGGTTCTATCGTCACCATGCGTCCCTTCATGCTAACGCCAACGAACTCCAATTCTGATTTGCTCATCCGGGCAACAGCTCTCTAAGCCCGTCCCATCCCTAAAGTCACGACATGCAAAACCGCATGCCCAATCTGTGGACCCTCGGCGGCCTGTCCATCCCCGAACTGCTTCGCCGAACGATTCTCGAGTCCTGGCGCGACGACGTCTTCGGCCAGGGCGGCCGCATGGCCTTCTACCAGTTCCTCGCCATTTTCCCCACGCTCCTGATCGCCTTCACGCTCGTCACCCACACCCCTCATCTCACGCAACATCTCCGCAACTCGCTGCACGACCTCTCCGCGCAAATCTTCCCTAACCAGGTCTCTCAGCTCTTTCAGGGCATGATCGCCGACTTCAAGCAGCGTCCCCGCTTCGGCCTTCGCCTGCTCTCCGTATTCGCTGCGGCGGTCTGGGCTGCGCACAACGGCACATGGGCCATGATCTGGGGCCTCAACCGCGCCTACGAGGTCGAAGAGAGCCGCTCCTGGTGGAACCTCACCATCACCATCGTTCTGCTGACCATCTGCCTCATCGCCATGGTCTGCATCGCGCTTCTGCTGCTCTTCTCCAGCGCCTTTCTGCAGGAGCACGTCCACGGCAGCGCGTTCCTCCTCCGCGCGCTGGAGTGGCTCACAGTGGGCGTCTGCCTCTACTTCTCCTTCGCTGTGCTCTACCGCTTCGCTCCCAACGTTCGAGACCACGCCATCCGCTGGAGCACGCCCGGCGCCCTCTGCGCGCTGATCCTGTGGCTGGCCTCCACCTTCGCCGCGCAGATCTACTTCGACCACATCAACGACTACACGCGAAGCTACGGGCCGCTCAATGGTGTCGTCATGCTCCTGCTCTGGCTCTTCCTCTCGAACGGCGCCCTGCTCATCGGCGGCGAAATGAACTCCGAGATCCAGAAAGCAGAGTCCGGCCGGGGCCGCTCGAAGCGCTCAGACGCTCCCGGCGAACGTCACGCCGCACGCCGCCCCTAAGCCTCACAATCAACGCCGTCCTGACTCGGCAGCTCGCTCACTCGCTGACTTGCTGACTCGCTCTCTACTCGCTAACTTGCTGACTCGCTGCCTTGTTAATGCACCGCCGGCCGCGAATGCAGCAGCGTGCGATGACGCCGCATCAGCAGCACCAGCGCCCGCCGCAGATACATCGCCACCAGCGGCAGAGCAATCGCCGCCACAACACCCCACACCACCAGGGCATGCCACTCCCACTGCCAGATCTCATGAAGCAGACGCAGCGGATGATGGCTCAGATGCTCAATCTGTCTCCTGCTCAGCGGAAGCCTTCCCGTGTGGAACAGATGCACACCCAGATCGATGAACGGAATAAACAGAATCAGGTGCAGCGGCGCCACCACGTGCGTTCCAACCAGCGAGGCGATCTGGTTCAGCCCAAGCATCCATGCGAGCATCACCACCAGCAGGGTCGTAAGCCCGACCGACGGATTAATCCCAATCACCATGCCGAACGCCAGGCTCCACGCCATACGCCGCGGCGTCACGCCGCCACGCAATTGACGCAGCAAGGGACGCAGCACCTTGCAGCGAACAAACTCGCGGACAAACTCGGGCACAAGCACAAAGATTGGATGCTACGCCGCGCACGACTCCTTCATCGAGTGTGGGCACGTAAAAAGCCGCCGCCTCATCGGGCGACGGCTCAGCAGTTCCTAACTTCCTAACTCCTAACTCTGCCTTACTGCTTCAGCACCGGCTTCCTCGGCGCCTCCGACAGCGGTATCGGCTCGGCATCCATCGACAGCGGCAACTGCTCGGCCTGCTTGTAGCTGTCGTACGCGCGCACGATCCGCTGCACCAGCGCATGCCGCACCACGTCAATATCCTCGAAGTGGCAGAACCGAATCCCCTCCACCCCATCCAGCACCTGCAGCGCCTGCAGCAGCCCGCTCTTGTTCGGGTTCGGCAGATCGGTCTGCGTCAGGTCGCCAGTAATGACGGCCTTTGACGAATTGCCAAGACGCGTCAGAAACATCTTCATCTGCTCCGCCGTTGTGTTCTGCGCCTCGTCCATGATGATGAACGCGTCGTTCAGGGTGCGCCCGCGCATGAACGCCAGCGGAGCCACCTCAATGACGTTCGTCTCCAGCATCTTGTCGACCTTCGCCGGATCCAGCAGATCGTACAGTGCATCGTAGAGCGGCCGCAGATAGGGATCGACCTTTTCCTGCAGTGATCCCGGCAAAAAGCCGAGCCGCTCGCCCGCCTCGACCGCCGGCCGCACCAGCACAATCCGCGACACCTTCTTCGCCATCAGCGCGCTCACACCCATCGCGACGGCGAGGTACGTCTTTCCAGTACCCGCCGGCCCCAGGCCGAACACCATGTCGTGGCCCTCAATCGCCTCGACATACTTCCGCTGATTGGGCGTCCTCGGCTGCACCACCCGTTTCGTTCCCGCCGACCGTGCCTTCCCTGTCTCCACCAAGCTCCGCAGCGTCACTGCCGGGTCCGCCACCACCATCTTCAGCAGCCCATGCAGCTCGCCATTATGCGGATGAACGCCATTCCGGCGCAGGTGCTCAAAGTCCGCAAAGATGCCCTCAACCCGGTCCACCTCTGCCGCCTCACCCAGTACATGGATTGAATCCGAGCGGAGGTCAATCTGCACCCCCAGGCCATCTTCCATCAATCGAAGGTTTTCATCACGCGTGCCGTACAGCGGCTCGATGCCCGGGGTTAGCTGCAGCGATTTTTTCACCAAGGTTGGACCTGACCTCCAGCAGAAAACTGCCGTTGTTCAATCTGAGGATTAGATGTTGAAAAGTGGACACAGATGCTTTGTTCAAGCACTGCATCGGCGCAGCCTTCACGGTCCCGGACCTGGCCGCCGCGTCCCCTTACCGCCGCGTCCCGTGTCCCACCCGTAATGGTCAAAATCCCCAAATCTGTGCCGATGTTGGCTGTACAGTAACCCCGCCATTTACCGCCGTCAAGCACGATTGTGTGAAAAGAGGTACCCAACCGGCTGCGTTACCTTCGCATCGTTCCCCGACACGCATCTCCCACTGACTCGCCGACCCGCTGGCTTGCTAACCCGCTGGCTTGCTAACTCGCTGCCTGTCACGTTATCCTTAGGTGTTGCAGAGGATGCGGCCGCGCTGTGTCCATACCAGCCTTCGCGCCTGCACCTAAATTCCCGCTAAGTCCGGGTCAAAAGAGAGTTTCTGATGGCAAATCATGTCTCGTCCCTGAAGCGCGCCCGCCAGACCGTCACCCGCACGGCCGTCAACCGCGCCAACAAGTCCAAGCTCCGGGGCGCCCTCCGCCTCATGCGCGAGTCCATCTCCGCCGGCGACCACAAGTCCGCCACCGAGGCCTACCGCTCCACGGTCTCCGTGCTCGACAAGAGCGTGCAGAAGGGCGTTCTCCACAAGAACACCGCCAGCCGCTACAAGGGCCGCCTGAACGCCCGCCTCAAGGCGCTCGCCACCAAAGCCGCCTAACGGCGGCTGCCCCAAGCGTGTCTCACCTGACACACGCCCGGCACTCGCCGGGCTTTTCATCTGCCTGGGACGCGAGCCTCCCTTACCGGCTCGACTGCTGCGACGCCGGCGACTTCACCCTCTCCACCGTCTCGCCCGGCTCCAGCAGCGTGGGCGGTTTCCGCCTCACGTCAGCGCCCGATCCCGTATCCGCCGCCGCATCATCGCTCGGCGAATCGCCATTCGGCCCTGCAACACTCTTCGTCGCCGCAGTTTCCGCCGCAGTTGTCGTATCACCCCCGGCCGCATCACCCGCCGCCGCCTTTGCACTCGACCCCGAAGCGGCATCCTTCCTCATCGCCGCCATTGCTTCCGCATCGCTGATCGAGCTCGACGCCGCATCCGCATCCGCAGTCTTCCCGCCGTCAGCCGCAATCCCGCCTCCGCCACCCGCACCACCCGTGGTCAGCGACACATCCTCCTTCTTCGCCTGCGCCGCGGGAGCCGGAGCCGCAGCGGAATTTCCAGCCCCGCTTCCCGCACCCGGAGCAACCGGCGCCGGAGCCGCAGAAGCCACATTCGTCGCCGGCGGCGCACCCGGCTCGGCCTCATCCGCCTTCACCATCTTGGCCAGCGTCACCTGCGCCTCAGACGCCGGCGGCGAGAAGCTCCTGGCCAGCGCAAGGTCCTTCACATCCTGCGCGCTCGGCGGCGGCAGCTTGTACACCAGCACCGCGCCCGCGTTCACCACCGCGGCCACCAGCCCATCCTCGCTCAGATCGAAGTTCTCCGCGAACCGCGTCACAGGCGTCGTCGGCACCTTCAGCAGCAGGTCGCCGCTCTCGGTCTGGTACACCCGAAGCTCCTGCGAGGCTCCATCCGGAATCATCGATCCCAGCATCAGGTCACCGGTCGAGGACACGATCCGGCTCAGCGCGAACCTGCCCGCCTCCGGCGCATAGACGATATCCGGCACGCCGAACGTTCCATTCAGCGTCTCTTCCCAGGTCTCGTGCCCGTCCATCCCAAACGACTGCATCCTCGATCGCGTGTCGGACGTCCTGCACGTGAACGCCAGAAACTCGAAACGGCTGACCATCTGCAATCGCGGCAGGCAGCTCGACTCCAGCTGCGTGATCTTCACCTCGCGGCCGCCAAACTCGTTAAAGCTCACCGGCCAGCGCCCATGTCCGGCGTCGTCGGGCCACAGGTATCCATCGGCATCCATCGGCAGCAGCACCGGCTGCGGGGCCTTCACCACTCCCGCCTTCTTCAGCGTCAAGGGAACATCCGGTGCATCGCCTCCGCTCACGCGATAAAAGTCCACCATCACTACCTGGCGCGGATCGGTCACAATCATCCCATTCTTCGAAGGCAGCACCGTGTCCTTTGTCTTCGGCGCGATCGTCTCCACCGTCAGCATCGATTTGTCGGGCGAAATCATCGCCGACACCGGGATCCCATCCCGCTTCGGGAACGGCAGCAGCCGCAGCGGGTCCGCCGTATGCAGCCTCGCCTCCGGGGTCAGCAGGAACAGGTCGTTCTTCCTCCGCACCAGGAAGCGTCCCTTGCCCATCCGCCACAGGTATCGGCCGTGGTCGTGCATCTTCCAGTCTGCGCGCGCCACGATCGTGCCCGTGGGCAGCTCGACCAGCTCCGCCGCGACCATGCGGCACTCTTCGTCAGGAGAGTCACTCGGGTCTCGCGGCACCAGACCACGCGAGCTGAACGTCAGCAGCAGATGCGTGTCATCCACCACGTCCAGCGTCAGCATCGAGCTGCCCACCTGCAGAAACGCCTGTGGAATCGCGGGCACGCCAAGCGTCCCCAGCGACATCGTCACCCACGGCTGAATGGTTGTCTCTCGCTTGTCTGCGTTACGCTCTGCGCCCCACGCGGCCACACTCAACATCACCAGCGCCGCCGCCACACACGCGCCTATCAACCTGCTGCCAACCCGGCAGGCAGAGCCTTCCGTTTGCTCGCTGGCCCGGACCATAGGAACCGCCTGAATTACTCTTGCACAAATCGCCTGTGCTCGGCCAGTGGAAGGGGCCCGGCACCTGGCCGGGGGTTTCACCACAGCCTCCAAACTGGCACACTGGCAACCCGGCAAAGTGGCAGCCTACACGCCTCTCCTCTTTTTGTTGTCACGCGAATGTCATGACCAGCCTACCGCCGAGAACCTGAAAGCTGGCAACTGGGAGCTGAAAACTGGGAGATGTAAGCGACAAAACAGGACCGATACAACCAACGGAACCTCTCGCCCGTCCTGTCGTATACAAATAACAAGGCTACCGCCGCACCTCGGAGACTCTCTCTATGCCGCATCTCCGGTCGTCCTTCGCGACCTCCTCGCTCGTCCTTTCGCTCGCCCTCGTCTGTACATCCGCCCTTCGCGCCCAAATCGGATCTACGCCCGCAGCCACAACTGCCTCTCCCGCCACCACCACCCCGCCCGTCACCCACTACCTCCCGGCGCCCGCCTTCGACCTCTCCGCCATCAACAAGGCCGCCGACCCCTGCACCGACTTCTACAAGTTCGCCTGCGGAAACTTCGCCGCCGAACACCCCATCCCCGCCGACCAGACCGAGGTCGACCAGTTCTACCTGCTCTACAACGTCAACACGCAGGAGCTGAACGGAATTCTCACCAAGTTCTCCGACCCCGCCAACCAGAAGACCTCCAACCAGCAGAAGATCGGCGACTACTACGCCGCCTGCATGAACACCGACCTGATCAACCAGAAGCAGATGGCGCCCATCCAGCCGCTGTTCGACCAGATCGACAAGGTCTCCAAGCACGGTCTCACCTCGCTCGCCGGCGAGCTCCAGCGCCAAGGCGTCGACGTCTTCTTCGGCTTCGGTGAGATGCAGGACTTCCACGACTCCACTAAGCAGATCGCCGTCGCCGACCAGGGCGGCATCGGGCTCCCCGAGCGCGACTACTACACCCGCACCGGCGACAAGGACGTGAAGCTTCGCCAGCAGTACGTCGACCACATCACCAAAATGCTTACCTTCGGGGGCGAAACTCCCGAGCAGGCCGCCACCGACGCGAAGAACATCCTCGCCTTCGAGACCGAGCTCGCCAAGGCCTCCCTGACCGTCACCGATCAGCGCGACCCGCAGAAGGTCTACCACCCCACCACCCTCGCCGACTTTGAAAAGACCGAGCTCAGCAACGTCCCCTTCGCGAGCTTCCTCGAGGCCATCCGCGCGCCCGAGATCACCTCGCTCAACGACGCCAGCCCGGCGTTCTTCCCCGCGATGGTGCAGGCCGTAAGCAACGCAGACATGCAGACGCTCCGCGCCTATCTGAAGTACCACACGATGACCACCTTCGCCTCCGACCTCCCCGACAACATCGACGACGAAAACTTCAACTTCTATGGCCGCACGCTAAGCGGCCAGCCCCAGCAGCGTCCGCGCTGGAAGCGCTGCTCCACCGGCGTCGATCACGCGCTCGGTGAGGCGCTCGGCCAGGTCTACGTCTCTGAGTACTTCGCCGGCGACAGCAAGGAAAAGACGCTCCAGATGGTCCATGACATCGAAGCCGCGATGAATCAGGACCTCGACAACATCACCTGGATGAGCCCGGAGACCAAGGAGAAGGCCAAGGCCAAGCTCCACGCCGTCGCCGACAAGATCGGCTACCCCGAAAAGTGGCGCGACTACTCCAAGCTCGAGGTCTCCCGCACCGACGCGCTTGGCAACCTCGAGCGCGCCAATGCCTTCGAGAACGATCGCCAGTTGAACAAGATCGGCAAGCCGGTCGACAAGCAGGAGTGGGGCATGACGCCGCCCACCGTCAATGCCTACTACAACCCCAGCATGAACGACATCAACTTCCCCGCCGGCATCCTGCAGCCCGCCTTCTACGACCCGCATGCTGACCTGGCCACCAACTACGGCCACATCGGCGCGGTCATCGGGCACGAGCTCACCCACGGCTTCGACGACCAGGGCAGCCAGTTCGGCCCCACCGGCAACCTCAGCGACTGGTGGACCGACGCGGACAAGAAGAACTTCGAGGCCCGCACCGGCTGCCTCGTCAACCAGTACAGCAGCTATGTGGCCGTCGACGATCTGCACGTCAATGGCAAGCTCACCCTCGGCGAAAACACCGCCGACAATGGTGGCCTGCTCCTCGCCTACATGGCCTACCTCGCCCGCGCCAAGAAGGACGGCATCGACATCAACAAAAAGGTCAACGGCTTCACCGGCCCGCAGCGCTTCTACATCGCCTTCGGCCAGAACTGGTGCGAGAACTCCCGCCCGGAGATGGTCCGCGAACAGGTCCAGACCGACCCCCACTCGCCCGACCACTTCCGCGCCAACGGCGCCATCGTCAACCAGCCCGGCTTCGCCGCAGCCTTCGGCTGCAAAGAAGGCGAACCCATGACCCCAGCCAAAAACTGCCGCGTCTGGTAGTCGACTTCGGCGATTCAACAGGGGACGGGCTACGGCCCGTCCTCTCGGTTTGCCTTTGTTTTTCTTTCTGTCATCCTGAGCGCAGCGAAGGACCTGCTTTTCTAGGAAGGCGCACTTGACAAAGCCGCGCCCCGGACACCCCCCTCAACTGAGGAGTCACGCGATCCATCCCGATTCCCAAAACGGGAAGGTCCGGACCTAAAATCTCTGTTTAGAAGATTTTGCGCCAAAAACGGGGGAGGGGGGTACCGCTGAATTCACACCAAAAACGCAACCGCTCCCTCGGCTTCGCCGCCTGCTGCCTGGCCAGCATGTTCTGGGGTTGTGGATTTTTCTTCGGCAAAATCGCCCTGGCCGAAATGAACTCCGGAGCGATGGTCTTCTACCGCTTCGTCTTCTGCGCCCTCGCTCTGATTCCCTTCCTGATCACGCATCGCCCCGGCCTCAACCGTCGCGAATGGCTCATCCTGCTCCTCGCCTCAGTGCTCGGCGTCCCGCTCCAGTTCCTCTTGCAGTTCCACGGCCTCGCGCTCACCACCGTCTCCCACGCCTCGCTCATGGTCGGCACCATGCCCGTCATCCTCGCGGTCGGCGCCACGCTCTTCGCCCACGAGCGCCTCCACGCCATCGGCTGGATCGCGCTCTTCGTCTCCACCACCGGAGCCGCGCTCATCGCCCTCGGCGGAACCCATCACGCCTCGGCGAATGGCCCCACGCTGCGCGGCGATCTCTACGTCGTGTTCTCGCTCTGCATTGCGCTGTTCTGGGTGCTGCTCAACCAGCGGCTCGTCATGACCCACAGCGCCATCGTCGTCACTGCCTACGGCCTCTGCGCGGGCACCCTGATGCTCTTCGTGGTCGTCCCGCCGCTGTACGGTCTTCCGCCGATCCATCACATCTCGCTGAAGGCCTGGCTCGCGCTGGTGGCCAGCGGCCTGCTCTGCACCGCATCCTCGACGTTCCTCTGGAACTGGGGAATGACCAAGGTCCCCGCCTCGCAGGCCGGTGTTCTGCTCAATATGGAGCCGCTCATCGGGTCGCTGCTCGGCATCTTCGTGTTGCATGAGCACCTTGGCCCGGTAGCCTGGGTCGGCGGCGCCATGATCCTCCTCGCCGCCATCGTCCTGACCACCCGGTCGCACACGCCGGTGTCGTCCATCGCCTGAAGCTGGTAGGATTGCCGCCGTATTCGGCCCTGGAATCCGCAGCACCAGATCCCACCAGGAGAACCCTGATGCACGTACGACTCTCAACCATCGCACTCGGCTGTACCCTTTTCGCCTCCATGGCCGCGCTGGCCCAAACCCCTGCCAAGCCGGCCAACGCCACCGGACAGTGCAAGGACGGTACCTACTGGACCGGCAACACCAAGTCCGGAGCCTGCCGTGGCCACAAGGGCATCCAGACCTGGTACGCCGACTCCGCCGGCGCGGCCAAGACGGCGCCCATCAAGCCCAGCCCGACCGCGGCGCCAGTCACAACAGCGCCAGCTGCAGCCCCAGCTCCAGCCGCGCCCCCGGCACCTGTGGCCAAGCCCACTCGCACACCACCTCAGCCGGCAGCCAATGCGGCCCCCGGTCGCGGCCCCGGCCTGGTGTGGGTCAACACGTCCACCAAGGTCTACCACTGCTACGGCGATCGCTACTACGGCAAGACGAAGGATGGGAAGTACATGACCGAGGCCGACGCCAAGGCAATGGGCGCAAAAGGCGCTCGCGGTCAGACTTGTTCGAAGTAGAAGAGCCGGAGCGAGAAACGAAACACGATGAGCTTCGTTTCTCGCTTCTTCGTTTCTTGTGCTTATACCGGAGTAATAATTCCGCCCACCGGCAGCGACGTTGGCAATGATTTCAGCCGTTCGAGCCGTATCGCGTCCGATGTTGAGGGGTCTTCGGAACCAGGCGCAGAATCACTCGAAGCGCGGGCAGTCTCGGCGGATTCGACGACAACCATCTCCGCATGACCACATCGAGGACACGAGAGATGCACCACCTCAGCCATGCTCTCGATGCTAACCCAAAGCACGACAGCTATCCTTGAGAGGAATGTCTCCTCCTCGCCTGATCGCCATCGACGTCGATGGCACACTGCTTCACTCCGATGGTCACGTCAGTGCACGCAATCTCTCCGCACTGCGTGACGCGGAATCCCGCGGGATCGAGATTGTGATTGCTACCGGACGACGGCACTGCTACGCCATGCGCGTGCTCCGCGACCTTGACCGCCCTGCACACACCGCGCTGATCAGCTCGAATGGAACGGTGATTCGCACGCTCGGCTCGGAGCTGCTGCACCGCTCACATATGCCTGTCGAGACCGCGCGCTGGGTATGCGAGCACGTGAAGGAGTTTCGCGGCACGCTGGTCCTGACCTTTGACAAGGTTCTTCCTGACGGAGAGGACGAGCGGGGCGCGCTGGTATGCGAGGGTGTGGACGAGCTGAACGCGAGCATCCGCCGGTGGATGGAAGTGAACGAGCCCTACATCCAGCACGTCTCGCCGATCGAGCGAGCGCTGGACGAAGCCGCGCCCATCCAGATGATGCTCTGCGGCCCGATTGAGCGGATGCGTGAAGCTGAAGCCCATCTGCTCACGGACCCGCGAATCACGAATGTGGATGGGCAGTGCGATCCAGGGATCGAGGTGACCTTGCACCGGACCGAGTACCCGAATCGCGATCTCTGCATCCTGGACATTCTGCCGAGCGGATGCTCGAAGGCCTCGGCGCTGCTGCACCTCGCTGAGCTGCGCGGCATTGAAGCGAGTGAGATTATCGCCATCGGCGATAACTGGAACGATCTCCCGATGCTCCAGATGGCTGGACAGGCGGCCGTGATGGCGAATGCTCCGGCGGACCTGCGGGCCCTGGCAGCGGAGCGTGGATGGAAGATTGCTCCTCCAAACGATGAGGATGGCGTTGCTGCGGTGATCGAGGCGGCGCTGGCCTGAAATACGCAGCCGCCTGCGGATGAGGGCTACAGGAGAAAGGAAGAGCTCGGATGGCAACCGTTTCCTGCCGGATTGCCTTGGCCGATCTTTGTATATCAGCCGCGCTGCTGCTGGCAGCAACCCGGGTTCAGGCACAGACGACGGTGCTGCGCATCGACCCGCATCAGACAGATGCTGCGATCAGAATGGTGCGCGGCCCGCACATTGCCCTGTACGATCACCAAGCCACGCAGGCAACTCCGCCTCGACTTCTGCTTTTCCTGGCCGGCACGCGAGCCAGGACAGAAAGTAGCCTTGGCCTCGATACCGCCTTCAGTCACTGGGGATTTCACGCCATCAGCCTGGATTACGAGAACAACGTCGTCGCGGTCAGCTGCGCGCACAGCGCCGACATCTCCTGCTTCGATCGATACCGCCAGACCATCATCAGGGGAGCTGCTGGCAGCGAAAAGATTCAGGTCGATGCTGCGAACTCGATCCTGAACCGGTTCGAAAAGCTTCTGGTCTATCTGGTTAAGCATGACCCGACGGGCGGATGGGACGATTTCGTCGCCAACGGCAAACCAATCTGGAGCCGGATCGTTGTGGCCGGGCATTCGCAGGGGTCTGGGCATGCAGCGTACCTCGGAAAAATGTTCGCTGTAGACCGGGTGCTGATGTTTTCCGGGCCGCAGGATTATCTCGACGATCTGCATGAGCCTGCGCCATGGCAGTCGCGTCCGAGTGCGACGCCTGCATCACGCATCTTCGCCTTCCTGAATCTCAAGGACGAGTTCAACGAGCAGCATCAGATTGCAAACTGTTCGGTGTTGATGAACCTCTCGTCCGAGCAGGCAAAGCAGGAGACGGCGATGGTCGCGCCCGGCGAAACGATTCAGGGCAGCCCACGAATTCTTGTCAACGACATAGCAACTAAAGACCACCACAACTCGACTCTCTTGCCGGAGTTCGAGAATGTGTGGAAGTACATGGCTACCGCAGACGTCCACTGAGTCTGGTGCAACTGCCGTGATGCGCATAGTTTGCGGAGGCGATGAAAACCGAAAAGCGAGGCACAAACGGGGTATCCGCTTACCCCAAGCTGCGATGGTAGTCTCATATTCAGTGCTTCCCCGCCGGCTCCAATGTGCCCTGGCCGTCGCTGTTCTCGCGGTTGTGTGTGCGACTGCGCATGCGTTCGATCGCGTGACGCTGCGGAATGGGTTCAGCTACGACTGCAATCACCGGCAGCCGCTCGACGATGGTCGCGTGCGACTGTTTCTGACCAGCGGCGCGGATGCCAGCTATATCGATCTGCCGGCCGCGGAGATTGAGTCGGTTGCGACGTTGCCGGATCCACCGATTGTTGCGGCGCCCAAGACGGAGCCAGCGGCGAATCCCGATGTGCGGAGTCTGTTGAGCCACGCGGGCGAGCAGCACGATATCGATGTGGAGTTGCTGGCGAGCGTCGTGCATGCGGAGAGCGCTGGACGGGCCAATGCCATCTCGCGCACCGGAGCCCAGGGCCTGATGCAGCTGATGCCCGGCACCGCTCACAACCTCGGCGTGAAGGACAGCTACGAGCCCGCGCAGAACATTAACGGCGGCACGGCGTATCTGGACGAGCTGCTGATTCGCTACCACGACAACCTGGCGCTGGCGCTGGCAGCGTATAACGCGGGCCCAGCGGCAGTGGACAAATACCACGGCATTCCGCCCTATCGCGAAACGCGCGCGTACGTTGCTCGCGTGATGAACGAGTTCAAACACCGCAAGCTTGCGGCAGAACGCGCGACGATTGCCACCCGGTAGACACCTTTCCCAACGAAGCAGGAGCCAACGCTGATGAGCAAGTCTGCGAGAAATGCTGTGATCGCTGTCGTGCTCGTCGTTTTGATCGCAGGCTGCGCCTGGTTCGCCCGCGGGCGTGTGCACTTCGACTTCGGGAACCTGAAACTGCAGCTACGGGCAGTGTCATGGGCTCGCGTGGCCGTGGGCGTCGCGTTGATCTGGCTTTCCGTTGCCATTCGGGCGCCGCGGTGGCACGTGCTGCTCGGCTCCGCGAACACAACCGGCACGGCGAAGCTCCTCGGCCCGCAGTTCATCGGCTTCACAGTGGTTGCACTGTTCGGACGAGCGGCTGACCTCGCCCGGCCGTATTTGACCGCACGGCGCACGGCATCCCCTATAGCCACACAGTTGGCGGTCTACTTCATTGAGCGCGCGCTCGATCTCGGGTCCGCAGCGATCCTCTTTGCCATTACGCTGGCCCTCGCGCCGAAAGGCATGCCTCACCACGAAGAGTTCAAGAAGGCCGGCCAGGGAGCTCTCATTCTGATGGCAGCGATTGTGGTGTTCCTGCTGGCCGTACGCTTCGCGGGAAGCGCGGTTGCCGGATTCGCCCGCAAGACGGTTGGCGTGGGCTCGAAGAAGCTGGCGGAATCAGTCGCCGCCAAGATTCTCGAATTCCGCGAGGGGCTGCGCACGATCAAGACGTTCGGGCAGTTTGGCGCGGCACTCCTTCTGTCTCTGCTCATCTGGGTGATGATCGCGGGAGCATACTTCGAAACGACGAGGGCGTTCCGCGACTCCGCCCAGCTCGCCTATTTCACCGTGCCACAAACGATGCTTCTGCTGGCGTCCAGCATGGCGGGCTCGCTGATCCAGTTGCCGGTGCTTGGCTGGTTTTCGCAGATTGGCGTGCTGACAGGGGCGTATCTCGCATTCTTCTCGGTGCCGGTCGAAATCGCGTCCGCCGCAGGCGCGATCCTGATGGCGGTGACGACGCTCGGAATCGTGCCTGCAGGCCTGATCGCAGCGCGCATCGAAGGCGTGAGGCTGCGTGATGCGGCGCGCAGCAGCGAAGTCGTGAGCACGGCTTGATAAGATTGAACTTGCATGAAGTGTCCCTACTGCGGCTTTACTCAGGACAAGGTGATCGATTCCCGCGAGAGTAAGGACGCCGACTCCATCCGCCGGCGCCGCGAGTGCGAACGCTGCACGAAGCGTTTCACGACCTATGAGCGGCTCGACGAGATTCCCTACATGGTGGTGAAGAAAGACGGCCGCCGCGAGAAGTTCGACCGGCAGAAGTTGCTCGCCGGGCTGCTGCACTCGTGCCAGAAGCGCACAGTTTCCGTGGCGCAGATGCAGTCGATTGTGGATGCGGCGGAGGCGTTTGTTGTGGATTCGCCGGAGCGCGAGCGATCGACGACGGATATCGGCGAGCTCATCATGCAGCGGCTGAAGGAAATCGATACGGTCGCGTACATTCGTTTTGCCAGTGTCTATCGCGATTTCAAGGACGTGAACGAGTTCAAGGAAGAGCTCGAGGGCCTGCTGCGGGGCAAGGACACGAAACCTAAGCGCCACAACCTGCGCTAAGCATTCGAGAAGAAGAGAAGGAAGTTTGCAATGAAGGCAGCAACACGCACCCACAAGATTACCTTGATTCCCGGCGACGGCATTGGGCCGGAGGTTACGGCGGCAACGGTGAGCATCCTGGAGGCTGCCGGCCGCGCGACCGGATGCAGCTTTGACTGGGACCGGCATGATGCCGGCGCGGATGCGTTTGCGAAGACCGGCGAGTACATCCCGCAGGCGCTGTATGACTCGGTGACGCAGAACAAGGTGGCACTGAAGGGGCCGGTGACGACGCCGATCGGGCAGGGATTTTCGTCGATCAACGTGACGCTGCGAAAGAAGTTTGATCTTTACGCGAACTTTCGGCCGGTGAAGTCGCTGCCCGGCTTGAAGACGAACTATCCGAAGATCGACCTGGTGATCTTCCGCGAGAACACGGAGGATTTGTACGCGGGACTCGAGGTGATGGTGCAGCCGGATGTGGCGCAGTCGCTGAAGATCATCACGACCAAGGGATCGACGCGGATTGCGCGTGCGGCGTTCGAGTATGCACGCAAGCATGGACGCAAGAAGGTGCACGCCATTCACAAGGCGAACATCATGAAGCTGACGGATGGGCTGTTCCTGCGGTGCTGTAAGGCAGTGGCGGCGGAGTTCCCTGAGATTCAGTACATGGAGCACATTGTCGATAACGCATGCATGCAGTTGGTGCTGAATCCGTATCAGTACGACATCATCCTGACAGAGAATCTGTACGGCGATATCCTCTCGGATCTGTGCTCCGCGTTTGTCGGCGGGTTGGGACTCGTACCCGGAGCGAATATCGGAGCGGATGCGGCGATCTTCGAAGCGGTGCACGGATCGGCGCCGGACATCGCGGGCCAGGATAAGGCGAATCCGACGGCGCTGCTGCAGTCGGCGGTGCTGATGCTGCACCACGTCGGCGAGGCGGAGACCGCGGGGCGCATCCAGAAGGCGCTGAACCACGTGTATGCCGAGGGCAAGACGCTGACGCGCGACGTTGGCGGATCGGCAGGAACGCGCGCGTTTACGGAGGCCGTGCTGGCCGAGTTGTAGTTTTAGCGCATGCGTTGCGAAGCGGCGAGTTTGCGCATCCAAAGGAGCAACGTGAAGATCGTACGAGCCGTCTTTGTATCGACACTCACAGCCGCTGTTCTGCTGGGCGGCTGCAGGCGCAATGCTGCGAATTCTGAATCCGGCAATCAACCGGCGGCTGCGCCGGTCGCCAACACGACGCCACCGGCGATTGATCCGGCGACGGCGGGCAACATCTCCGGGGTGGTGCACTTCACCGGCAAAGCTCCGGAGCGGATCAAGATCGATATGTCGGCGGACCCAGCGTGCGCGCTGGCGGCCACAGAGCCCGGCGGCGAGAACCTGACCGAGCAGTACGTGGTGAACAACGGGCGGCTGGCGAACGTGTTTGTGTATGTGAAGAGCGGGATTCAGCCGTGGTCGGCGAAGTTTGACGCACCGCCTGTCGTGCTGGACCAGAAGGGCTGCCGGTATGTGCCGCACGTGATCGGCGTGCAGCAGGGCGGCAAGGTGGAGTACCGGAACTCGGACCCGGCGACGCATAACGTGCACACCCTGCCGCAGGAGCCGGCGAACCATTCGGTGGATGTCTCGGAGATGCCCGGCGGACAGCCGCAGACAGAGACGTTCCGCTCGCCGGAGCTGATGATTCCGGTGCGTTGCAACAATCATCCCTGGATGCAGGCGTTCATTAACGTGGCGCCGAACGGATTTTTTGCGGTGACCGGGCCGGACGGCAGCTTTACGCTGCACGGGTTGCCTCCCGGAACCTATACTGTGGCGGCCGTGCATGAGAAGCTCGGCGAACAGGATATTCAGGTGACTGTTCCGGCAAAATCAACGGCAAAGGCGGACTTCACCTACTCCGCGAAGTAATCAAAGCTGGTTGAACAGGTCTGGCTGTGCAGTTGCAATACCCACACCTTTATTGAAAGGCTGCCGATGCACTTCTCTCTCACGTTTCCGGTTCATACGATTCCGCTTTGGTTTCTCGTGCTGTCGCTGTTTTTGCCGCGCATCTGCATTGTCGTCGCGTGGTTCCAGCACAGCCTTCCCGCCGCGTTTATCCCTGCGTCCGTCAATCTTATCGAGATCATCGTCGCGATCCTGATACCGCGTATCCTGATCCTCTTCTGGATCTACCAGGATCAGGGGATCACGATCTGGTTCCTGCTGCATGTGATCGCACTGATTATCGCCTGGGGTGGAGGGTCCAGACGGGTGATCACGCGCCGTCGCGTGGTTGAAGTGGACGGCTAGCTGACCGGCTTCCGCCCATGAGCCATGCCGAAGGCCTCTGCTGCATGCAATGCCTGCGATAAACTTGGTAGATGGAACGGCGTAATGTAGGCATCCTGGGGGCAACTGGAGCTGTCGGACAACGATTTATCCAGTTGCTCGCCGATCATCCCTGGTTCAACATCACCTGGCTGGCCGCCAGCGATCGCAGCGCGGGCAAGAAGTACGCAGACGCGTGTGCGTGGCGTTTAGACACACCGCTGCCGAAGCGCATTGCGGAGATGGTGTTGCAGCCGAACACGGCGGAAGGTTCCGCGACTGAGCTTCCGCGCATTATTTTTTCCTCGGTCGACGCTCCGATTGCGCGCGAGCTGGAGCCGAAGTTTGCTGCCGCCGGGTGCGCGGTGATCTCGAACAGCTCCGCGTTCCGCATGGGCGCGGATGTTCCGCTGGTCGTGCCCGAGGTAAACGAGGCTCACCTGGACGTGATCGAGGCTCAGGCGACGAGGAAGACATCAGGCGGATACCTGGTGACAAATCCGAACTGCTGCGCGATCGGGCTCGGTTCTGCCCCTGGCGCCGCTGCACCAGCGCTTCGGGATCGAGAAGCTGTTTGTCTCGACGATGCAGGCCGTCTCGGGTGCGGGATATCCCGGGGTTGCGTCGCTCGACATCCTCGGCAATGTGATTCCCTACATCAAGAATGAAGAGGAAAAGCTGCAGGAAGAGGTCGCGAAGCTGCTCGGCGGCCTGCGCGTTGAGGGAGATGATGCGCGCGGCTTCCAGTTTGCGGACCTGACGGTTTCGGCAATGTGCAATCGCGTGCCGGTGCTCGAAGGCCACACGGAATGCGTGAGCGTAAAGCTGCGCAAGGCCGCCACGAGGGAGGAGATTCTGAACGCATGGAAGAGCTTCCAGCCGCTCAGCGGAAGGGGTCACGAAGGCCTGCATCTGCCGTCGGCGCCGCTGCATCCCGTGGTCTACGCGGATGGCGACACGCGGCCGCAGCCGAAGCTCGATCTCGACCGTGGCCACGGCATGACGACGACGGTTGGCCGGCTGCGTCCGTGCTCGATCTTCGACTGGAAGTTCACGCTGCTCTCGCACAACACCGTGCGCGGCGCGGCAGGCGCGGCGATCCTGAATGCGGAGATTCTGGCGGTACTGGGCAAGTTTGATTTCAGACGCTTCCCTGCTGTCGGCTCGGCCGCACTGGAAGAGAGCGCGGTGCCCGCATGAGCTCAAAGGCGCGGGGCTCCGCGCATCCCGAGATCGTGGTCATGAAGTTCGGCGGCACGTCTGTTGAAGACGCGACCGCGATGCTGCGTACGGCGAGCATCGTCGAAGGCCGCGTGAAGAACGGCCGGCGTCCGGCAGTGGTAGTCTCTGCGATGGCCAAGGTCACGGACCAACTGCTTGCATGCGCGGCAGCCGCTCTTGCCGGGCGTGGCGATCGCGAAGGAGCACTGGAGATCGCTCGAAGGCTGCGCGCGCGCCATCTGCAGGTTGCGGGCGAACTCGTAAAAGATGATCGGCTCAAATCGCTGGAGCTCGACATCAACCGTGCATTTGATGGCCTGGAAGAGCTGGTTCGCGGAATCGCGGTTGTGGGCGAGTTGACCGCGCGGAGCTCGGATCTGATCGTAAGTTTTGGCGAGCGACTCTCGAGCGTGATGGTGACCGCGGCGTTTGCGGAGCGTGGATTGAACTCGGTACACGTGGATGCCCGCGAGGTGATCCTGACCGACGACCATTACGGCAAGGCAGCGCCGGACGAGGCGGCGATTGAGCGTGCGCTTCGGGCGAAGGTGCTTCCGCTCATCAGCGCGGAGCAGGTGCCGGTGATGGGCGGATTCATCGGTTCATGCAACGGAGTTACGACGACGCTGGGTCGCGGAGGCTCGGATTACACAGCGGCACTGGTTGGCGGTGGGCTGCACGGTGGTGCAATTGAAATCTGGACCGACGTCGACGGCATCATGACGACGGATCCGCGCATCTGTCCGGATGCTCTGCGTGTGCGCACCATCAGCTTTGAAGAGGCCGCCGAGCTCGCCTACTTCGGCGCCAAGGTGCTGCATCCGGCGACCATCCTGCCGGCGGTGCAGAAGAACATTCCGGTGTTCGTGCTGAACAGCCGGAACCCGAAGAATGAAGGAACGCGCATTACGGCAACACCGCCTCCATGCGCGAGTCCCTTCAAGTCGATTGCGGCCAAGAAGAAGCTGACGATCATCGACATCGTTGCGAGCCGCATGCTGCTGGCGCATGGCTTTTTGAAGATGGTCTTCGACATCTTCGACAAGCACAAGTGCGCAATCGACATGGTCTCCACATCGGAGGTTTCGATCTCTGTGACAGTCGACTCGCGCGAGTCGCTGCCGGCGATCTGCGAGGAACTGGGGCGTATCGCCGATGTGAAATACGAGAGCGACAAGGCGCTGATCTGTCTGGTCGGCGAAGACATTCGCGGCCAGAGCGGCATCGCGGCACAAGTCTTTGCAGCGGTTTCGCACGTCAATATCCGTATGATTTCGCAGGGCGCCAGCGAAATTAATATGAGCTTCATGATCAACGAAGAGGACGTGGAGGAGGCGGTGCGATCGCTGCACAAGAAGTTCTTCGCAGCCGCGGATCCGGCGATCTTCGATGTGGAAGCACGGCCCGTAACCTCCAACGCTTAGGAGCACGTTCTCTCATGCGCATTCTCGTCCTTGGTGTGGGCAAGACCGGTAAGCTGGTTGCGGAAGTCGCGGCCGAACACGGGCATAGCGTTCATGTGCTCGATGCGAAGGAGAACAAGGATGCGGCCGCGCTGACGGCGCCGTTCGTTGCCGGATTCGATGTCATCATCGACTTCACCACGCCGGAAGCAGTGATCGCGAATATGCGTGCGTGCCTGGCGAATGGAGCGAAGATGGTGGTCGGCACGACGGGCTGGTATGACCGGCTGCAGCGCACGAAGGAGGTTGCCGAACGCAAGGGAGCCAGCCTGCTGTACGGCACCAACTTCTCCGTCGGCGTGCAGACAATGATGAAGCTCGCGGAGATCATGACCAAAGAGCTCGCGGGCATGAACTATCACCTGTCGATCTCCGAAACCCACCATCTCACCAAGCTGGACGCACCGAGCGGAACTGCGCTTACACTGCGTGATGTGGTGAAACGCGCCAGCAATATGGGCGAGATCCCGATCAACTCCATTCGCCACGGTGAAGCGGTCGGGCTGCACGTACTTGAGGCGGAGAGCAACGGCGATCGCATTCTGCTGACGCATGAGTCGCACTCCCGCCGGCCGTTTGCCGAGGGCGCGGTACGCGCTGCCGAATGGCTGGCCACGGCCAAGCCGGGCGTGTACGACTTCCGCGACGTCTTCGACAAGTTCTGAACTGTGCTGCGCGCCTGCTACATGGGGTTGCGTGAACTCGCGCGCCCTCCTAGGCTAACGATATGAGCTCTGCCACACTTACTGCGCCAACCTTCGCCTCCCTTAGCTTTGAGCAGAAACTTGACCGCCTTGCGGAGGTGGCCATTCGCGTTGGCCTGAATCTGCGCGAAGGTCAGGAGCTGGTGCTCACCGCGCCAACCGACGCGCTTCCGCTGGTGCGGCGCGTTGTCGAACAGGCGTATAAGGCCGGCGCGAAGTTCGTCACGACATTGATCAGTGATGATGAGCTCGCGCTCGCCCGCTACCGCCACGCACCGGATGCAAGCTTTGACTACGCGCCGGAGTGGTTTTACGACGGCATCGCAAACGCGTTCCGCTCCGGGTCGGCTCGCATGGCGATCACCGGCGCCAATCCGGCGCTGCTCTCAGGCCAGGATCCGCACAAGGTCTCACGCGCAAACATCGCTGTTTCGAAGGCATATAAGCCTGCGATGGAGCTCATCACGCGCCATGAGATCAACTGGACGATTGTCGCTGCGGCGACTCCCGCGTGGGCTGCGCTTGTCTTTCCGGGCGAACCTGAAGAGCTGGCTATCGGTAAGCTGTGGGATGCAATCTTTCGCACATCGCGCATCACCGGCGAAGATCCGGTTAGCGACTGGAAACGCCACGGCGAAAATCTCAAGCAGCGCGTCGATCTGCTGAATGCGAAGCGGTATCACTCGATCCGCTTCTTCACGCCGGATGGCGCCACGGACCTGACCGTCGGGCTCGCGGATCAGCACCTGTGGGCCGGCGGTGGAACAACCGCAGGCAACGGCATCTATTGCCAGCCAAACATTCCTACGGAGGAGTGCTTTACGACGCCTCACAAGGACCGCGTTCACGGCGTGGTCTCCGCGTCGAAGCCGCTGTCGCATCAGGGTACATTGATCGAAAACATCCGCTGCCGGTTTGAGAACGGGCGCATCGTGGAAGTGACAGCGACCAAGGGCGAGCAGGCGATTCAGAAATTGATCGCCACCGACGACGGCGCACGGCGGTTAGGCGAGGTCGCCCTTGTGCCGCACAATTCACCGATCGCACAATCGGGAGTCCTCTTCTGGAACACGCTCTTTGACGAGAACGCGGCAAGCCACATCGCGCTTGGGCAGGCGTATTCAACGTGTCTTATCAACGGCGAAACGATGTCCAACGAGGAGTTGGCGAAGCTGGGTGCGAATGAAAGCCTCATCCACGTGGACTGGATGATCGGCGGCCCGAAGATGAACATCGATGGCATCAGTTCCAATGGATCCGCCGAGCCTCTCATGCGCGATGGCGACTGGGTCTAGCTGGCCGCAACTGAACATCCGGCGTGCGACACGCGATGATCTCCCGCAGCTCACCGCGCTCCTCGAGCGGTATTACATCGAGTGGGAGGTCGTGCAGCGGGATGCGCCTGAACGCGTTGTGAAGTACATAGACCAACCTGATCCGTTCGGCTTTGCCGTCGCGGAAGGCAAGGGTGTTCTCGCGGCTTGCGTTCTTCTCAGGCCATTGCCGTCGATGGTCTCGGCTGCCGACTGCAAGCGTCTCTACGTGCTGCCGGAGTACCGTGGAATTGGGCTCGCATCGCGCCTGATGGATTATGTAGAGCGCCTTGCCGCGTCGAAGGTCGACTGGATCTATCTCGATACCGGCGCCAATTTCACCGCCGCGCAGTCCTTGTACCATGCCCGCGGGTACGAAAGCTGCGAGCGCTACAACGATAACCCGCAGGCCACACGTTTCTTTCGCAAGAGGCTGCCCGCCTGAGATAGCATCAATCGCGTGTTCGCTCGGCTCCGCACGATCTCGGTTGTTCTGTTTGCTGGGCTCGCGGTCGCCGCGCAGTCGCCCGAGCCTCTTAAGCAGCCGAATATAGATAGCTACATTCATCAGTCCTGGGACAAGCTGCAACGATCCATGACGGATTGCAGCTCGCTCGTGGATCCGAAGCTCACAACAACGCCCGTGCTCTATCTGCCAGCGGGCGAGGCCATGCCCAGCGACGTGCGAATCATGCAGTCCAACTGCCGCGTCGACGTGCGCTCGCTTCCGCACGCGATCCACCACGAGGGCGAGCTCCCGCCGGATGAGATCTCTACGCCCGGGTTGCTGTATCTGCCCCACCGGTACGTTGTGCCGGGCGGACGTTTCAACGAGATGTACGGCTGGGACAGCTACTTCATCCTTCTTGGTGAGCTGGCGGATGGCCGTATCGAACTCGCGCGCGGCACGGTGGAGAACTTCTTCTACGAGATCGATCACTACGGTTCTGTTCTCAACGCGAACCGTACCTACTATCTCACGCGCTCGCAGCCTCCGTTTTTGAGCTCCATGGTGCTTGCCGTTTACGATGCGGAGCGCGCCCAGAGTCCTTCGCCGGCCCGGGCGTGGTTACGCGAGTCACTTCCGTACCTGATTCGCGATCACACCCTCTGGACGTCAGCGCCACACCTGGCCGGCAGTACCGGGCTGTCGCGCTACTTCGATCTCGGCCATGGTCCTGTGCCGGAAATGGCGGATGACAGCACGTATTACATCGACATCATCCGCTGGCTCGGAGCACATCCACGGCAGACACCCCCTGGCTATCTTGAGCAGGCCAGTGCGACGCCGGGCGCAGACTGTGCAGACCGCGTGAATTGTCTGCAGACGACCTTGGATGGCGTCGAGCTCACGCCACAGTTTTATGTGGGCGATCGCGCGATGCGGGAGTCGGGCTTCGACACCAGTTCGCGCTTCGGCCCATTCAGCGGATCGACGGAGGATTATGCGCCTATCTGTTTGAACTCGCTTCTCTACAAGTACGAGAACGATATAGCGGTTATCGAGTCAACGCTTGGCAAACGGTCCGCCGCAGCGCATTGGAAACAACTTGCAGCCACACGAAGACAGCGAATCAATTCGCTGCTGTGGGATGACACGACTGGTCTTTTCGTGGACTACGATGCTCGAACAAAGCAACGTTCCCCTTATCGTTACCTCACGACGTACTACGCCTTATGGGCCGGTCTGGCAACACCGGCGCAGGCGAAGCGGCTGGTTGCCAATCTGCCGCTGTTCGAGCGCGCGGGAGGTCTGCAGATGAGCACGAAAGATACCGGGGAGCAGTGGGATGCTCCCTTCGGCTGGGCGCCAACGAACTGGCTTGCGGTCGAGGGCCTCGCGAGTTACGGCTATACTGCAGACGCTGACCGCATCGCGCACAAGTTCATGACAACGGTGCAGGACGGATACGAGCGCGACGGCACCATTCGCGAGAAGTACAACATGGACACCGGATCGTCGAATGTAGACGTCACGACTGGCTATAAATCGAATGTCGTCGGTTTTGGATGGACCAACGGCGTTTACGTGGAGATGAAACAGCTTCTGGCGAAGAATCCTGCCGGACCCAACTAGCCGGTATACTCTGCGGAAAACTCCCTATGCCTCGCGCTCTGAACTCCTCGCGCCTCGAAGCATTTTCCGATGGTGTCATCGCAGTGATCATCACGATCATGGTGCTCGACCTGCGCGTGCCCGCCACCCGTGAGCTTGGTGACTGGGCCGCCGTGCGCATGGACCTCAGATTGATCCTCGTCTATTTGCTGAGCTTCGTTCAGACAGGAATTTACTGGGTCAATCATCACTATCTTCTGGATGATGTGGAGCAGGTTACACATGGCATTCTGTGGTCCAACCTGGCGCTGCTCTTCTGCCTTTCGCTCATTCCGTTCGGAACCGAGTGGATTGCCGTCCGCGGCGTGGAGCCCGTTCCAGTTGTCGTCTACGTGCTCTGTTTCCTTGCGCCCGCGACGGCGTGGGCGATCTTGTCGAACACCATCTGCAGCTGCACTGGTTTACGGCCTGCGGCCAGTTTTGGCAAGCAGATTTTTTCGCTCACGCTGAACCTCGGCGCCATTGCTGTAGCACTCGTTTCGCCATGGGGGGCGCTGGGAATGATCGCCATCGTGGCATTTGCCTGGCTGTTGCCGCCACGCCGCATCATCGAAATGACCCGCCACGATCCCGCATCAGCGCCATCGGCGGATTCGCGCTAAACTCGACTTCGAAATGAATTTGCAAGGCTGCGGCACCGCCCTCGTCACCCCTTTTCGCTCCGACGGCACCCTCGATGAGCCGGCTCTTCGTGCGCACATTCACTGGCAGATCGCCTGCGGTGTCTCGTTGCTGGTTCCGTGTGGAACCACCGGAGAAGCCGCGACGCTGACCGAGCCTGAATGGCTGCGCGTCGTGGAGATCACGGTGGAGGCGGCCAACGGTCGCGTGCCGGTGTTCGCGGGGGCAACGCACAACTCGACACGCGAGGCCATTGAGCGGGTGAAGCTACTCGGACGGATTCACGGGCTCTCCGGCATCCTGACAGCAAACCCGTACTACAACAAGCCCGGTCAGGAAGGCCAATACCAGCACTTCCGCGCTATCGCTGAATCCGTGCACCTTCCCATTCTCCTTTACAACATTCCAGGCCGCACCGGCGCGAATCTGGAACCGGCAACAGTTCTCCGCCTGGCGGACATTCCGAACATCATCGGCATTAAGGAGTCCAGTGGCAGCATGGTGCAGATCACAGACCTGCTCACGCAGGCGCCGCGCGCCTTCCAGGTGCTTTCCGGCGACGATGCACTCGCTCTACCGACGCTCGCAGTCGGAGGCTGCGGGCTCGTTTCGGTCGCATCGAACGCGATTCCGCAACAGATGTCGCAGATGGTCAACGCCGCGCTGAACGACAATTGGATCTCCGCGCGCCGCATCAACCGCCACTACTTCCAGCTACTGCAGGCGAACTTCTGCGAGCCCAGCCCGGCGCCGATCAAGGCCGTGATGGCGCTGCTCGGCCGCGGCAACGAGGAGCTTCGTCTGCCCATGGTTCCCGTGACGGCGCAAACACGCCGCAAGCTGGAGCGCATCCTCGGAGAGCTCGGCCTGCTGACTAACCCACCGCACGAAAATCTGCGGGTCTTCTAATCGAATGATCCCACGCTCTCGAACCGCTTGCTTTGCGTTGACAGGTGCCGCACTCTTTCTGGCGAGCGGACTAGCCCGCCCGGCTGTGGCTGCTCAAACCTCAGACTGGCCCGTGCAGCGGATGCAGGCGCCTTCCTCCTCGCTCTCGCGGCTCTCTCAGACGGATCAGGCGATTGCGATGAAACTTCTCCGGCCACAGCTGGGGCCGTTGTTTCAGGGCGATGCAACGTCAGTGCTCGACCAGCAGATTCGATCTTTCCGTGCGGAGCGCATCAGTCTCGGCGGTATTGCGGCGCTCGCGATCGCACCTTCTTCTGGCGAGCTTTGTGGCACGAATGGCAACTGCTCGTTCTGGATCATTGATCTGTTGCACCGCCGCATTCTGCTTCACGCTGAGGCGGTGGAGAACTTCGCGACCGATAGTGCGAAGCCCCATGCGACGCCGGACGTCATCACAGCCACCCGCAGCTCTGCCGGCCAATCGGAGATGATCCGCTGGCATCTGGTGAGCGCGTACTACGAACGCGAGAGTTGCGCCACGCTGAACGACGCTGGCGACAGCGGTGCGCCTTTGCATCCACCCAGAATCACACCGCATCCGTGCTCCCCGGAAGGCAACTGACCTCTTATGTCCATTCAGCAAGACAAGCTTCAGCACAGCATCGAACACTGGTTTTCACTCGGCTCCGATGCCATCGGCAACCCCGAAGCGATGACGGCTTTTCAGCAGCTTCGGGGTGCGCTGGAGGCCGGCGCGCTTCGCTCTGCGGAGCCAGATGCATCGCAGCCGACCGGCTGGCGCGTGAATCCATGGGTGAAACGAGGCATTCTGCTCGGCTTCCGTCTGGGAGCGCTTGAGTCGATGAACGGCTGCGAGGCGGCTGGCGGCTCGATCCTTAGCTTCGTGGACAAGGGCACATACCCGGCGCGCCGCTTCGCGCCCGAGCAAGGCATTCGCGTGGTGCCCGGCGGCAGCTCTGTCCGTTCGGGCGCCTATCTCGCCGCGGGCGTCGTGATGATGCCGCCGGCGTACGTCAACGTCGGCGCCTACGTCGATGAAGGCACGATGATTGACTCCCATGCGCTCGTCGGCTCTTGCGCGCAGATCGGCAAACGCGTTCACCTGTCCGCTGCGGCGCAGATCGGCGGTGTACTGGAACCTGTGAACGCGTCTCCGGTGATCATCGAGGATGACGTTCTCGTTGGCGGCAACACCGGGGTTTACGAAGGCACCATCGTCCGCAGTAAGGCCGTGCTCGCCGCCGGAACCATCCTGACGCGAGGCACGCCCGTCTACGACCTGCCGAACGACACCGTTCTCCGCGCCGCAGTGGACACGCCGCTGATCATCCCGTCGGGTGCGGTCGTCGTCCCTGGCTCGCGCGCCGTCCGGCACGGACCTGGAAAGGACCTCGGCCTCTCCGTTTACACGCCCATCATCGTCAAGTATCGCGATGAAAAGACCGAACTCTCGACAGCACTCGAAGATATCCTGAGGTAATGAAAACCAAGATATTCTGGGGCAATAGCAGCGCATGGAACCGGATGGCGTGCGCCGCCGTACCTCCTTTGGAGGCAAATAAGTGATCAAACTGCTCCTCTTCTGCATTCTCCTCGTCGTCTGCTGGCCTGCCGCAATCATCGCGCTCCTGCTGTATCCGTTCATCTGGCTGGTGCTGCTTCCCTTCCGGCTGCTCGGCATTGTGGTGCACGGTGCCTTTGAGCTGGTCGCGGCCTTGTTCACGCTCCCCGCGCGTGTGCTCCGCGCCATCTAAGCAGAGAGCGCTGAACCGCTGCGCTCGAGCGGTTCTCCTGACGGTGCAGACCGAAGCAACGGTGGCTGCCTCGTTTTCTCTCAAGGAAAACGACATACACGGTCGCCTGGAGCGCCACATCATCAGGAGAACTGCTCTAAACTGAAGATTCATGGCTTCAGACAAGCTGCAAATCATCCCCCTCGGCGGCCTGGGCGAGTTCGGCATGAACTGCCTCGCTCTCCGCTTCGGCGATGACATCATCGTCATCGACGCCGGCCTCATGTTCCCCGAGGAAGAGCTGCTCGGCGTCGACATCGTCGTTCCCGACATCAGCTACCTCATTGAAAATCGCGCGCACGTGCGCGGTATCGTGCTCACGCATGGGCACGAGGACCACATCGGCGGCCTGCCGTGGATCCTCTCCGAGCTGAACGTTCCCGTCCACGGCACCGAGTTCACGCTCGCGTATGTCGAAGGCAAACTCGACGAGCATCGCCTGCTCGATGATGCCGAGCTCATCGAGATGCTGCCCGGCCGCCGCTTCTCGCTCGGCGTCTTCTCCATCATGCCGATCCGCGTGACGCATTCGCTGGTTGATTGCGTCTCGCTCGCGATCCACACGCCCGCGGGCATCGTGCTCCACACCGGCGACTTCAAGATCGACCTCTCTTCGCCCGACGGCCATCCGTTCGACCTGCAGGCCTTCGCCGATCTCGGCAAGCAGAACGTGCTCTGCCTTCTCCAGGACTCCACCAATGTCGACCGCCCCGGCTTTACGCCCGGCGAGCGCGCCGTGCGTCCGCGCCTCGATGACATCTTCGGCGCCACGCGCAAGAAGCTGTTCTTCTCCTGCTTCTCGTCGTCGATCCATCGCATTCGCATCGCGATGGAGCTCGCCGACAAGCACAACCGCAAGGTCGCGCTCATCGGCCGCTCGATCGACAACTCTGCTGAAATTGCGCAGGATCTCGGCTATCTCGACCCGCCACAAGGTCTGCTCATTCACCCAGGGCAGATCAAGGAGTACGCCGACCACGAGCTCTGCATCCTCATATCAGGCACGCAGGGCGAGCCCATGAGTTCGCTCTCACGCGCTGCCGTAGACAACCACAAGTTCGCCAAGATCGATGGCGGCGACACGGTCATCCTCAGCTCGCGCATCATCCCCGGCAACGAGAAGGCCATCTACCGCGTCATCGACCACCTCGAGCGCCGCGACGCCCGCGTCATTCACGACGACGGCACCAACGGCCTCATCCATGTCTCCGGTCACGGCTCGCAGGAAGAGCTGCGGATGATGATCAACCTCGTGCGCCCCAAGTTTTTCGTGCCGATACACGGAGACTATCGGCACCTGAAGCGTCACGCCGAGCTCGCCGCCGCCACCGGCATCCCTGAAAAAATCCTCCTGCTCGAAGACGGCGATGTGCTTGAGCTCGACCGTGATGGCGCCGAAAAGACCGGCAAAATCACGACTGGCCGTATCTGCATCGACAACAACTCCACCGCGGACGTCGTCGAAGACACCGTCATCCGCGACCGCAAACAGCTCGGCGGCGACGGTCTCTTCCTTCCCATCATCGCGATCAACAAGCGCACCGGCCAGGTGGAAGGGTTGCCGGAAATCTCAACACGCGGTTTCGCCGCCGACGATCCCGAACTCCTGCGCAACGCGCGGGACATTGTTGCGCGCACACTCGAGCAATCAAGCGAGGAAGAGCGCCGCGATTACGGCGTAATGAAGGACAAAATTCGAGGTGACCTCAAGCGCTTCATCCAGAAGAACGCCAACCGCCGGCCGCTGATCATGCCCATCATCCTGGAGCTCTAAGGTCCGGTAGCCGGCAGTTGTTTGCTAGGGGCCGTTCTTCGCCGGAGCGTGGCTTTCCGGCGGCGCCGGCTTCGCTACGGTCGCGGCGACCTGTTTCATAAACTCCTGAAGCATGTCGTTCATCTGAGGCTGAATCTCCCGCATCTTCTGCTGCGCGATCTCTGTACTTTTCGCCATCAGCTCCGGAGTCTTTTCGAGCACCTTCTGTCCTAAGGGCGATTGGTAGAAGGCCAGCATTCCGTCGAGCTCCTCCTCGGTATAGGTGCTCGCATATAGGTTGATAAAGTCCGGCTCTAACGCCTTCCACCCAACATTCTTCTTCACTAGGTCCATCACACCCTGCTGAAAGTCCGCAAGCAGCTTCTTCTGCTCAGGCGTGGCCTGATCCATGCCGGGCATCGACTGCGTCATCTGATCCACTTGCTTCATCACACTATTCATTAATTGGTCGGTTAGCCGGTCCATGTGCAAAAGCGTGAACAACTGCTCCGCCTTCGCGCGCTTCGACGCCTCATCAGCTCTCGCGGTCGCGCATCCCAGCACCAGCACAGCCAAGACGATCACCACAAATCGCTTCATCGCTGACCTCATTCTTCCCTGCAAACCAAAACTATTCGCCACGCTCAACCTCCTCCAGCACTGCCTCACTTGCCAGCGGTTTCCGCGCAAAGTAGTAGAGGCTGAACGCCAACGCTGCGAAGGCCAGCACGCTCACCCAATCTTTGTGCAACGGATTTGTTGGCGCGAAGCGCGGGATCGATGTGTCCTTCACCGACTCATAAATCTTCACGCACACGCCCAGCAATCCCATGATCCCGCCCGCCGCAATCAGCCCCGACGCAAACAGGCTCCCCGAGCTGATCTCGCTCTCTGCCTCCGTCGTCGCACCCGCGCGCGTCAGCGCCCGGTCTATCATCCATCGCACTACACCGCCGCAGAAGATCGCCAGCGTCGTCCCGATCGACAGATACGCTCCCACGGCAAACGTGAGCGAGCGTATCCCGAGCAATTCCACTCCAATCACCAGCGCCACACCCAGCAGCACCAGACTCCACGGGAGCTTGCGGCTCAGAATGCCGTTGATCACCGTCGCCATCAATCGCCCCTGCGGCGCCGCGGCCTTCTCGCTGCCGATCCCCTGAACCCATTGCACCGCAATCTGGCCCGTGGCCGGGTCATACAGATACTTGCCATCCTCCAGCGTCGCCGACCCGATCGAATTCAACACGATGAACCGTCGCGCTCCAGCAACCTCCTGCTTCTGCGACGTCGGCACACTCGCACCGCCGCCGGCCGCATTGCGCGGCGTCAGCAGAAAACTGTCGCGCGTGAAGTTCCCCTGGTTTGACACGCCATCCGGCAGCGCCTGCAGCGAGATCGGCCTCGCCTGTACCATCGGCTGAAAGCTTTCATATCCACGATTCATCGCGCTCAGTGTCGGCCCAATCGAAAACACGCTGACGATCACGCCGATCATCACCGCCAGCTGCTGCTTCCACGGCGTCGCGCCAATCAGAAATCCCGTCTTCAAATCCTGCGACGTATCGCCTGAGTTTGAAGCGGCAATGCACACAATCCCGCCCACCGTAATCGCCAGCGCTCCAAAGGCCGGCGCCGTCCATCCCTTCACCAGAAAGATCGCCGCCGTGCCCATCAGCGTCGCAATCGTCATGCCGCTCACCGGGCTCGCGCTCGACCCAACGATGCCCACGATTCGCGAGCTCACCGTAACGAACAAAAACCCGAACACCACAACCAGCAGCGAGGCAGCAAAGTTCGCCAGCGCGCTCACTTGCGCACCCGGAACCGGCTTGAACTCGAGAAAGATAAACATCAGCAGCACCAGCAGCGCGCTTCCTCCGACGACCACGCTCATCGGCATGTCATGCTCGATACGGCTCGGCCCCTGCGACGCCCGAGCCCGGTCCTTGCCCATCTTCGCGAAGCCGGCGGTCAGCGCGTTCACGATGGTCGGAGCCGTCCGTAGCAGCGTAATCAGACCGCTCGCCGCCACCGCGCCCGCGCCCATGGGCCGCACGTACGTCGACCACAGATCGCTCGGCGTCATCTGCGAAATCGGCACGACTCCTGGATAGAGCGGCGCCGCCAGGTGCTTGCCGAAGAACACGATCGCCGGCATTACCACCAGCCAGCTCACCACGCCGCCGGCCAGCATCACCGCCGAGACGCGCGCCCCGATGATGTATCCGACGCCCAGGTACTCCGGCGTCACATCCGCGCGGATCGACGCGCCCTTCATGATCTGCTGCCCGTTCGGGTCGAAGTTCGGCGACCAGCTCGGCGTTCCCGGAAACAGCCCGAGCAGGTTGTCATTCTGAAACAGCGTGTACAGCCCTCCAAGCCCCAGCCCCAGAAACACCCGGCTCGCAAACGACCCACCCCGCTCGCCCGCCTGCAGCACATCGGCGCACGCCGTCCCCTCGGGATAGGTCAGCGACCCATGCTCTTCGACGATGAGCTGCCGTCGTAACGGGATCATGAACAGCACGCCCAGCCACCCACCAAACAGCGCCAGCGCAAAGATCCGGAAGCTCTCCAGGTCAAACCCCAGAAAGATCAGCGCGGGCAGCGTAAAGATCACGCCCGATGCAATCGACTGTCCGGCATTGCCGGTCGTTTGAACAATGTTGTTCTCAAGAATCGACGCCCGCCCGAATGCCCGCAGGATCGAGATGGACAGCACCGAGATCGGGATACTCGCCGCCACCGTGAGGCCGGCACGCAGCCCCACATACACCGTCACCGCGCCGAAGATGATCCCGAAGATCGCCCCGAGAAGCAGCGCCCGCGCCGACAGCTCCCTCGGGCTCTCCTCGGCGGACACAAACGGGCGGAAGGTCGTGGTGGTGGTGGCCATCGGGCGTCATCTCCTCAGGTAAGTCAGCGTCAAGCTAAAGGCTGCACCGGAGTGTACCAGCGCAGCCCTTGAACCCTCCATCCGGCCCTCGTACGCGAGTGTCTGGAAAAATGACAAGTTAGGGAGAGAGATACTCCGGCTGCTCAATGGATTCGCTCCGATGAAATGGCGGAAGCCATGTTCGATAGGTGACCGACGGATATTTCGAAGGTTGCAGGCAAGGACTCGGCGAAAAGACCACAAAGTAATGCGGTTCAATAACCGGAGTTTCCGATTCCTGGAAGCTCGAACACGGCACCACAGCAGCTCCACTCAGCGGACGACCTCTGGTGACAATGACACCTGGACCTCCCGGCCAATAGATGCGACCAGCCAGATAGACCTGCAGCCAGGCGTCACGGTTCTCCGATTGCGAGATGGAAGTTTCGGGCACTCCGGCCGCCATAAGTTCCTGAATGGCGGTATCACCCGCGCGCATGTCGGCGTAGTAATCATGGGCATCCGCAACTGAATAGCAGGCGAAAATACCGAGCACCACAAAACTGACTGCGGGAACAGCGGGACCGATTGTCCTCTGATAGATAAGCAACACGAGCCCAATGGCGAACGGCATCAGGCTGAGGGCGTATCTATCGTAAAGCCCGTACAGCTCTGCTCGCGGGATCATCAGCAGCACGGAGGCAACGGTGAACGGGCCAAGAATCCACAGAAAAGACGTGACCGCCAAATCGAATGTGGGCCTCGCCTGTCGATTCCTTTCCGTGATGATCTGCTCAGCTGCCACCAGAGCAGCCGCAACGGTTACGAGACCGAGTGCAATTCCCAGCCAGTCGGGGAAGCTGAACGAGCTTCCGAAGAGCTGATCGACCTCCGTCGGGAACCCGGTATATCTGCTGATAGAGCAGTGCAGCCACGGCGCAAGCCAGATATTGAGGCGGCCCCGGCGAGCTGCATCGTAAAGGCAAAGCGCCATAACACCCAATGCCCCTGATATCCGGAGCACCGCCCAGCTGGTCAATCTCCGGGCCGTGGCCCACCATGCGGCCAATAAAGGGAGGAGGAGAAACAGAAGGCAAAGAAGCAGCTGCGTCAGCTGTCTAAGCAAATCTCTGGCTGAGTAATGAAGCATGGTTTTCGTGGCCGGATCCACGAACATGTTCGGCCTGCTATAGAACCAATGCACAAGCGCGACGATCAGGACGAGGCTGACAAGCGCCGATATTCCCGAAGCGAGCAGGACCCCGCGGCGCTTCCGTAAAAGCAAGCCAGTGGACGGAACAATCACCAGCGCTCCGAGCCATGCGTTCTGGCGCACCGTTCCGCCCGCCACATTCACGGCCGCAGCAACCACCAACCAGAAAATGGCCGATCTTGATGTGGCCGTGACAGCGGCGCGCTGACACATATAGACGCAAAGTAAAATGACGAACAATCCGGGCACATCCGTCATGAAGGACACGGCCACCGGGAAAAACACTGGCGACAGTCCCAGCGTAAGTGCGCCCACGGATGCGTTCCGCTGAGAGAGGCCGAACCGCCCCAGAACTCGATGAAACAGATAGACCGAGCCAAGAGCGAACGGCAGGTTTGCCATCCGCAACGTAAGGAATGAAAACCCGAAGAGCTTGATGAAGAATGCCCCCCAGCCGATCATCCATCCTTCTATGGGCGCCGACCAGCTGTTATAGATAACGTGCCCGGTCCGTAGGAATTCCAGACTCGTTGCGGCATACGAGAAATCGTCCAGATACCCCTCGTGCCCGACTGGATGCACGATGAGAATGCAAAAGGCCAGAAGTAATGCACAAATAAGAGCGTTACGCGGCCCCGGGTGCACCTGGCCGTCATCGATTGCAGGCACACGGTCGCACGGCACTTCCATCGGCCACTATCTCCTTTGCTAAGTTGATCGGCTCTTGAGCTTCACCTAACCGTGCAGCGGGCCAATTCGGTCAGGTTAGCATTGAGAAGAGTCGTTCCCGATACAGAGCAGGAGCGCTCGAAGATCCGCTACAGAAGAACGTAATCGGCTGGAACGCCACGTCTTAAGCTCGCATCGTGCGGGCGTGCCTGCTCACGATCACCAGCCGCTCGCCGGCGAGAATCCGCTTCGCCTGCGTCTTCGCATGGCTTGCCCACGGTCCGCTCGGATCGAGCTGAATGTACCGTGTCCAGTGCCGCAGCGCCCGCCGCGGCTCCTGCATGCGCTCATAGGCCAGCGCCAGGTTGTAATGCGCATCGGCGTACTGCGGAACCAGCTTCAACGCGCGCTCATACGCCGCAATCGCATCCGGAAGCCGCTGCAGCTCATCCAGCACATTCCCCAGGTCGAAGAACGCGAGCGCATACTCCGGGTCGGCCTCGGTCGCCCGCCGATACAACCCCTCCGCGCCGTAGAAATCACGTTCGTTGTACCGGATCGTCCCGAGATTGATTGCCGCCGCCGCATGGTCCGGCTGCATCTCGAGAATCTCGCCGTAGAGCTCCTTCGCCTCAGTCAGCGTCGCCGGATTCTCCTCCAGCCGCACCGCCCGCAGGAACATCTCCTGCACCTCGGCGGCTGCCGAATTCGCGTCCGCCCCGCACCGCCGCACAACCGCCAGACCCGCCCTGGGGGTCAGCTCGAAATCGAACGCCATCTGCCGCGTCATCGGATCGACCAGGGCCCCGCCCTGCCGGAAAGCCAGCCGGGATCCGCGCGGCACCACCGCCAGCTCAACCAGCGGATTGCTCAGCCCGGCAACCTTCTGCATCGCAGCCACCGACTGCCGGATGCTCTTCACAGAGATCCGGGTCTCAGCGAGCTTTCGAAGCTTCCGCAGTTGCACGAGTCCATCGAACGAGTAGTGTTCCGAGGCGGAGATCAAACCCGCCCGCTCCCATGCATTCAACTGTCGATGAGGGAGGCGAAGGATGCGCAGAACGTCTTCTCGGCGGTACTGGCTCACGGCTCGTCTCTCGGTTTCGGAGCGATCGCCCCACGCGACCAGCTCTGCTCCAGAGTATGCGGTGCATGCAGCCCCACATCAAGCATCATGCGATAAATCATGCAGATTTCAGTGGATATCTGGAACCAAATCAGGTTCTTGTACATAGCTTGGCAATAACCGGCGGGCTATGAGGGTCGGCTGTGCGGCGGACGGTTGTGTTTACCGCAACCTTCCGGCACTTCGCCGCTCACAGCGAAATATGCCGCACGACATCAACGTAGTAATGAACAATTCCCCCCTGCAGAAACTCCCGGGACGGCCCAAACTCAGAGAGTTCATAGAAAACCAGCATCGCAAAGGATGTAACGACGCTCACCACGGTTGCGGTGATCAGCCACCGCCACCACCGGGAGAAGCTGGCAAGCAGGGCTTCATCGGAGACCACTGCATACAGACCAAGGAACGCCAGCAAGTCGATCAATGGATAGAATTCCATCCGGTAGCGGTAACTCATGTAGATGGCCGCGAGCATAAGAACACAAGGAACGACGAGGCCGGCCGCCAGCGCCAACCATCGGCTGACGGGTAGCAGAGACTTCGAGCGTCGCGTCTTCACCTCATAGAAGCAGGAAGCCGATAAAACAAATCGGCAGCAGATCGGTCAGAAAGAAACTGCTCGGAGGTAGTTCGACGGCGTCGAACAGCCGCCCCTGGAAACTTTCAAAGAGCAGATGCCCAGACCCGCTATGAACAAACCAGATCGGCAGGAAATAGTAGAGAAGACCGAAAGGGATGCGCTTTACATTGAAAAATCCGTAAAGGTCAGCTCGCACCGGCCGGTCGGGGTAATAACCATTCATCAAATGCAGCTTGTAGTTGACGAAGGTCGTGGGATTACCCCACCGGAAGTAATTCACCGTTCCCGTTGCGATCACCAGCAGCGCCAAGATCGCCACAGGAACCAGCGTGCGGCGAGACAGGATCGCGCGCCGAAGCGCGGAGCCCAGCGACAGGCGCTCTTTGAGCCGATCGCGGACGTCCTGCCCGACCAGCACGAGCAGCAAGAGTCCCAGTGCTAAATAGAGCCCCAGGCCTGTACTCACCCGCGTCAGCAGCGCAAGGCCGGCAGCAAGCGCCATCCAGGAGAGCGTACTCACGCTGTACTGCCGCAGCACGATCCCTTTGATCGAGAAGTAGATGAAGACTGCGCCAAAAGCTACCGCCCAGAAGACAACCTCCTGGTAAATCGACGCACGCAGATACGCGACCGCGCTTCCCCCAAGCACGACGTACAGCAGCATCAGGCCATAGGCCCGTTCCGACGCGGGCGTCCATCCGCTCTGCTTGCGCAGAAAAAGTACAGTGCGAATCTTGGCCATCGTCGCCACACAGACAGCCATCAGGCACGACCACGGGGTAAAGTCCACCCGCATCAAATTTAGAAAACGCAGCGGAAGGCGGACCAACGCACACCATATCCCAAAATACGAATAGACATGCCCGTTCCGCACAAATCCTTCATCCCTGATCGTCTGCGGATCGACATAGAACTGCCCGCGCAGCAGATGGTCGAGCATGCTGTTGAAGGTCAGATTTTGCGGAAGCGATCTCGACGCTCCGAACCCTGCATCGTCCAGGATCACGCCAAAATAAACGAGCATGAAGAGCAACAAGGCCAGTTGCAGCAGCCGGTCATTCTTGTACACTCTGCGCGCGAAACGGACGAGCTTCACCCTTTCGGTTCTCCGGCTGTAACGTCTGCTAAAACTCTGTCAATGCTAATGGACCGCGCCGGCGGCTCATTCAGCGCACGCTAACCAGCCGTACCCGCCGGTCTCGTAACGTCCACTGCACGCACCACTTCCGCCGTAAGATCAGCTCGACGGAAAGGGCCTGCCGGCGCGGATGGCCGGTAAATTCGCTCAGCGCCAGTGCAGCCGGCGCGAAATCTGAAATGTGAGGGAATGACAGAGAAGTGGAGCCGACGAACGGACTTGAACCGTTGACCTGCTGATTACGAATCAGCTGCTCTACCAACTGAGCTACGTCGGCCTGCTCCCCTCATTCTAACGGCAAAGCAAGGAGACGCCAAACCACTCGAGCTCTTGCACTTCGAAAACTCTTCGCGCGTTACTCCAGCTCGTCGCGCTCCATGCGACCGGCCAGCGCGACCAGTGCGAGCACAGCAAGCATCACCACCGCCGTCAACGAAACTGCGATCGTAGGCATGGGGTCTATCCCTTCAGGCTCTTCGACTTTGCGAGCCGCGTTGCCCTCCCACTATCTCGTCTGTTTTGCGCTGCACAAATCCCCCGCGATGAGCCTCCGGCGAATCTCCGCTGTTACGTCCTCTGCAACAAAAGAGGTACGACCTCTGTTCTCGGTCGTTCACTTGCCCCACTTTGTTCGGAAACCCAACTGAGCTAAATACCCTTAACGGCAAAAGGGCCGCCCGGCAACAGGGCGACCCTTTCTCTATGGGAGGCAGCTCCAACGGAGGCAAAGCCATCGGAACGCTCTGGTGCAAGAGTATGTTCGCCTCCGGGTGGTGTCAAGACACAATTCCCATAAATCGTAAACTATTCGTATCAAACGACTTATGCCTTAGAATTGATCTTTCCTGCTGTTTTCCCCTGTGATTCGCCCCAAAGCTCCTGCAATCCGGTTACTTCGGTCAGGAATGTGCATTGGGCCCTGGTGTATCCCAATGAGGCACGGGGTTCTGCGCCGCCAGGTGAAGACTCAGGAACTCGGGCTCACTCGCTGCCGGCTTGCCCTGCATCACCCGAACCAGCGCCCGTCCGCCACCAAGGAACAGTCCCAGCAGCACCGCTCCGGCCATCAAAACGCCCGACAGGATCGCAATACTGGTCAGCAGGCTGAACGCCTTCTGGACCTCCGTGTGGAAGACCGGCGGCATGTACTGATCCACGGCGACGATCTGCTTCATGTGCACCTTCTCGAGCATCGCGCTGGCCTCATTGCCCGGCAGTGCGCCCGAGGCGACCATCACCAGCTCCTGGTCACGGCGCACTCTCCCGTTCGCAAAGCTCGGCCCCAGTCCCTTAACGCCGGTAGAAAACTTCCTCTCAAACGACTGCGCGATCTGTGGCGTGGGATAGATCAGCATCGTGATCGTCTCGTGCCCATGCTTCTCGTCGTAGTTGGCCGTCACCGCCTCGGCGCTCTTCTCCCATCCCAGCGAGTTCGCCGGCAGCACGCCACCCTCTGCCGCGTAGCTCTCCGGTCCCAGCGCATAGCGCAGCCCTGAAGGCGCCAGGTGCTCCGCCGGAACGAAGCTCGGCAGCAGCGGCGCCACTCCCGTGCTCCCCGTCGCCTTTGGCAGCACCTTCGCAAGCTGATTCAGCGCGGCCGTATCCGCAGCGCTCGCCGGCGAGGCCAGCACCAGCGTGTCGCCGATCGTAAACAGCACGGCGCCATCCCCCACCGCGTCGGACGAGCCGACATCCTTCCCTACGCGCATCTCCGGCCGCTCCGCAAGCGTGAACGCGCTGTAAGCTCCCGTGCGATCGCCAAACTCAATCGCCTCCACGCGCATCGTCCTGCCGGCGCGCGTATAGGTGTTCACCTGCGACCGCAGCGGTCCAGCCTCCTGCAGCGCCGCCTTGTTCACCGTCGTCAGCGAAACCGTGCCCGGCTCTGAACTCCCGCCCTGCTGCCACCCTGCGAAGCTCTGCGGAAGCAACTGCACCGGCGGCTCTGTCACCGTGACACCCTGCGCGCGAGCTGGCACTGTGCCCGCTGCAAGCGCGCACGCCACAACACAAATTCCAGCTCTGGTACCCGCGCCCATAATGGTTCAGACTACACCCGCAGGCGAAGTGTTAGCGAATGCCCGCCACCCTCAGCGCCCCGCCGCCGAGCCAATGGAAGCCCGCTCCGTCGGCACCGGCTTCTTCACCCCATTGATCGTCTTCGCGTACCGCGCCGCACCCGCGTACAGGCTCTCCGCGACGCGCTCGCGGTACTCCGGACGGCGTAGCTCGTCGGCATCTGTCGGGTTCGTGACAAAGCTGATCTCCGCCAGGATCGACGGCATATTCGCGCCAATCAGCACCACGAACGGCGCCTTCTTCACCCCGCGATTCTTCAGCCCTTCGTTGCCGCGCTCCAGCCCTTTGTACAGCGACTGGTCCACATCCTCGGCCAGCTCGCGCGACTCATCGATCTTGTCCTTCAGCGCAATCTTCTTCACCAGGTCGCTCAGCTCATGCACGCTCTGCGTCGACACCGCGTTCTCGCGGCTCGCCACCTGCATCGCCTCGGGATCGCTCGTGAAGTTCAGGTAATACACCTCCACGCCACGCGCGCTCGCATCCGTAGAGCTGTTCGCATGCACGCTGATAAACAGATCCGCCTGCGCCTTGTTGGCAATCGCCGTCCGCGTCTCCAGCGGAATAAACGTGTCGTCCGCGCGCGTGTACACAACGTCGGCACCCAACCGGTCGTGCAACAGCTTGCCCAGCCGCAGCGCCACGTCCAGCACAACGTCCTTCTCCTCAATCCCGCCCGCGCCCAGTGTCCCCGAGTCATGCCCGCCGTGCCCCGCATCGATCACTATCCGGCCGATCTTCAACCCCAGCGCGCGCATCAGCGTCGCTTCTCCGTCGGCAGTTGGAGGCGGCGGCTCCGCAGGTTCTCCCGTCACATGAGTCTTACTCCGTGAGCCCCTCGTCTTCGCGCTACTTCCCGGCGCGCGCTCCGCAATCGGCTGCGACGTCGGCCGTCGCGTCGCCTCAATCTTTCCCGGCTGATCGCTGACCGCCGCAACCTCCACGCCATCATCCGCTGTCCTCGTGGCCACCGAGTTCGGCACTGGCTTCGACGTTGTTGGTTTCGACGGAATGATCACCCGCGGGCGCGCCACCGCCTGCTTCGCTTGTCCAGCACCATCCCGCGACGGCAGACCAAATCCCGCGCTCCCATCCGTCACCGGCATAGGCGGCAGACTCGACACCTCCGTCGTTCCGCCGGCCGGAGCGTCACCCGAAGCAGCGCTCTGCGAACTCTCCGCCGAATGCGCCGCCGGCGCCGGACTCTCGTTCGCCCGATCGCTCGCCGCGTCCTGCAGCGTTTCGTTCTGCTTGCCATGAATATCGATAATCAGCCGGTACGGATTCGGCAGCAGAAACGCCGAGTACTCGCCCACCTGGTGCACATCCAGCACCACCCGCGTCACATCGCCCGAGAACTGCGCCGCGCGGATCCGCGTCAGAAATCCATCATCCGTCACCGCAAAGCTCTTGCCCACCAACTGCTGCGCCAATCGCGCATGATGCAGATCGAAGAAGATCCGGTCTGGATGCTCCACCCGCGCCGCCTGATACTCCACCGCGTCCCCAAGATCAATCGCCACGCGCGTATAGCTCGGCGTCGACCAATGCCGGATCCCCGTCACGACCGCCATCTTCCCCGGCTTCACACGATCCGCATCCACCTTAACACTCGCCGGACGCTCTGCCTCCACCTCTGCGCCCAGCTCCGCCTTCGAATCTGCTTTCTCTACCGGAGCATCCTCACTCTTCGCACTCGCGTGATTCCTATAATGCTCACCCTCGCGCTGCGCATCCGAAGCGCCCGAGGCAACCACCGCATCCCCTGATCCCTGATCCCTGATCCCGGGGTCCCCAGCCAACTTGTTGGCTGGGGTGGTGATCCCTAATCCCTGCTTCTTCGCCTCTCTCGCCTCCGCGCTCCGCGGATACTCCCCTTCCAGCAGCCCGCGAACCTTCTTCGCCTCGGCCGCATCGTCCGCCGCATCCGGCCCCAGCAACTCCAGCGCATGCCCTAGCGCCCGCGGAGCCATCGACCCACCCGGATACGCCTTCGCTAAAAACTCATACTGCCCGGCCGCATCGCGCAGCGCCTTGTGATCGCTGAACTCGTGTCCTTCTTCCGCCAGCAACTCCGCCACCTGCTCCACCGCGCGAGCCGCATGCGCATCGCCCGGGTTCCCGTGATAGATCGCGCGAAACTCATCCATCACACGCGCATACTCAATCTTTGTGTGCGTTCCCTGCGGCTTCGCCTCGAACACCTGCCGCGCCAGCACCGCAGCATCCCACGCGCTCGCTTCTGTCCGCGCGGCACGCGTCATCGGCGCCGTCAGCATCACACCGGCGCAGGCCGCGACGCAGCCCCACCTGCGGCCGAACCGCACTCCGCTCTGCCGAGACACACGCATAGCCCATCCTCAGTTTAGGTTCGCCGCGCCCGCCTCACGCCGCGAATCAACCGCAGGTATTCGCCCATGTACCTGTTACGTCAGTGCTGTTGAAAAACGCTTACCCACCCCACAGCCGCCCCCCTGACTCGCTAACTTGCTGACTCGCTCCTACGCGATCATCTCTCCCACAACCGACGCTGCCTGCGCCAGCACACCATCCAGCGCCGCCACATCGCTTCCACCAGCCTCCGCAAGATCCGGCCGCCCGCCGCCCCTGCCGCCAACCTTCGCCGCCAGCGCGCCCACAACCTTGCCCGCCTGCACCCGCCCCGTCAGATCCTTCGTCACCCCAGTAATCAGCGACACCTTCCCATCGCTCGTCGCCGCTCCCAGCACCACCACACCCGAGCCCAGCTTCCCGCGCAGCTCATCCACCAGATTTCTCATCTGGCTCTTGTCCAGCGCATCCACGCGCCGCGCCAGCACCTTCACGCCTTTAACCTCCACCGCCGAAGCCGCCGCATCTGCCGTCGCCGCGCTCGCCGACTTCATCCGCATCTGCTCCAGCTCGCGCCGCAGCTTCTTCATCTCCTCTTCCTGCTGCTGCAACTTCGCCGAGAGCGCGCTACCCGAAGCCTCTCCCGCAACCTGCGTCGCCACGCGAGCCACATCCGCATCGCGCCGGAACAACTCCAGCGACCCCGTCCCGGTCACCGCTTCCACGCGCCGCACGCCGCTCGACACTGAGCTCTCACCCACCAGCTTCAGCAGCCCGATCTCGCCCGTCGCCGCCGTATGCGTTCCGCCGCACAGCTCCGTCGAGAAATCCCCAATCTTCACCACCCGCACCCGCTCGCCATACTTCTCGCCGAACAGCGCCATCGCCCCCAGCTCATGCACCGCCACATCAATCGGCACATCCACCAAGGTTTCTACTTTGTTATTCGCCAGCACCTGGGTGTTCACAATGTCCTCAATCTCCTGCAGCTCCTCATCGGCCACGCCCGTGAAGTGCGAGAAATCAAACCGGAGCCGCGTCGCATCATTCAACGACCCCGCCTGCTTCACATGCGTGCCCAGCACCTGCCGCAGCGCCGCATGCAGCAGATGCGTCCCCGTGTGATTGCGCATCGTCGCATGCCGCACACCCGCGTTCACCACCGCGTCCACCACATCGCCAATCGCAATCGCATGCAACGCCCGAACCTGGTGCGCAAACACTCCCTGCACCGGCTTCCTGCACCCGCTCACCTCGGCAACAGCCGTAATGTGGTCGCTCGCATACAGCCAGCCCACATCACCGACCTGCCCGCCCGAGTCCGCATAGAAGCTCGTCGCATCCAGCACCACTTCGCCGGTCTCGCCGGGCTTCAGTTCAGCAACCCCAACTCCATCCTTGACCAGCGCGAGCACGCGCGCTCCATCCAACCGCGTCGCTCCGTATCCCTGGAACTCCGTCTTCGCCAGATCGCGATACACCGGCGCCGCGCTCTTCTGCGACCCACCCTTCCAGCTCGCGCGCGCCCTCTGCTGCTCCTCCAGCTTCGCGCGGTCAAAGCCTTCGTAGTCAAACTCGATCCCCGCATCGCGTGCCGCATCGACGATGAAGTCAAGTGGCATTCCGTATGTCTCATACAGAGAGAACGCTTCTGATCCCTCAATCCGCCCGCGTGGAAGATCGACTTCAGGAATAACGCGGTAATAACTGTCGTAGAGCGCCGCGAGATCCTGTCGATCCGCCAATGTGAGTTCGTGCCAATCCTTCCGGACGGCTGTGTCACGGTCGTGGATCGATACCAAATCGTATGCCTGCTTCAGAACGTCCGTGCGTCCTCTTGCCTTGACGGTTTCAAGCCACCGGAACAATGAGGCGACGATCAGGTCATCGAGACGCTGCGACCCTGTATACATTACACGCGAAAAGTGCAACTCCTCCGCGAGCACCACCTTGCTCACGCGCTCCGCCGACTCCTTCAGCTCCGGATACGCTGCCTGCATCTCATCGCGCACCGCAAACACCATCTGGTGCAGAAACGGTTTCTCCTGCCCGAGCAACCGCCCATGCCGAATCCCACGCCGCATAATCTTGCGCAGCACATACCCGCGCCCCTCATTTGACGGCAGCACGCCATCGGAGATCAGAAACGTCGCCGCCCGCGCATGGTCCGCAATAATCCGCAGCGAAGCGGCATTCTTGTCGTCACTCAATGCCAACCGCTCCAACTCGGAACTGGAAACTGGAGACTGGGAACTGGACGCACGAAACCCCGTCAACCTCGCCGCGGCCGCAATCAACGGCGTAAACAGATCGCTCTCATAATTCGACAGCTTCCCCTGCAATACGCACGCAATCCGCTCCAGCCCCATGCCCGTATCAATCGACGGCTTCGGCAGCGGCGTCAGCGTACCATCCGCCGCGCGATCAAACTGCATGAAGACCAGGTTCCAGATCTCGATATAGCGCTGATCGTCATGCGGAAACGGCTTGTCTTCGCCCGTCTCGCTCGCCGCCACACCCAGGTCAAAAAAAATCTCCGAACACGGACCGCACGGCCCCGTATCGCCCATCTGCCAGAAGTTGTCCTTCATGGACATCGCGAAGATGCGTTCCTTCGGCACACCTGTCTCGATCCAGTACCGCTCCGCTTCATCATCCCGCGGCACAGTTTCCGTTCCCTCAAAGATCGTCACGTACAGCTTCGACGGATCGATCCCGAACCACTCCGGTGAGGTCAGCAACTCCCACGCATACGCAATCGCGTGCTTCTTGAAGTAGTCGCCAAAGCTGAAGTTCCCCAGCATCTCGAAGAACGTATGGTGCCGGCGCGTGAACCCGACGTTCTCGAGATCGTTATGCTTGCCACCGGCGCGCACGCACTTCTGGCTCGACGCCGCGCGCGAATAATCGCGCTTCTCCGCGCCCAGGAACACATCCTTGAACTGATTCATCCCCGCATTCGTGAACAGCAGCGTAGGATCATTCGCCGGCACCAGTGAGGACGAGTGCACCCGGCGGTGCCCCTTGGTCTCAAAAAACCGCAGAAAATCCTCACGAATCTGATTGCCGGACAGGTTGCGCATAACCCTCAGTTTATCAGCGCAAAGAGTCTCTACAGGCTCACTCCCGGCCGCCACGTCAGCCCCTCGCGCCGCAGCTCCGGGTCTTTGGTCCCCTTCAACTTAGCAAACTCATCCGCAGACCGCGCCATTTCCATCACACTCACCAGCGCATCAAACGCATCTTCACTGCTCTTCGCCTTCGCGATCACCGCGCGCCCGACAGGTTTATACACCGCATCCGTCTTGCACTTCGCCGCAAGATATTTGCTGCGCGCCGCCGCGTTCGACTTCGCCACCGCTCCCGTCATGAGCCGCGTGTACATCTCGACCAGCAGCGGCTTCGGCCTCTTCGCCTCAATCGCCGCCGCCTCCAGCGGCCACACCCGAAAGCCCGCATCGTGCAGCCGCTCGAGCATCGTCATGGCCCGCAGCGATCCTGTACCCACGCTTCCCGATCCTCCAATCTGAAACGGCGACTTCGGCGTAATCCCGCGCATCTTCGCCGCTCGCTCTGGATCTCCACCCTCCAGCGCCTGCGCGATCTTGTTGTCGTAATCCGCAAACCGAAACATCCGCCGGTATCCGTCACCGCAGAACTGCGCCGGCCTCTTGTGCGGCTTGCCCCAGAACCGTTCATCCCGCGCAATCTCGTCGCACTCCCGCGCGAGCCACTGCTCGGCCAGCCCCGCATTCACCTTCCGCCAGAACGCAAACATGTCCTCGCATCCATGCTCCGCAAGAAACCACCCCGGAAAGCTGAAGCAGCAATCGATGCTCACCACCATCCGCGGCATCTCGCGCGCCAGCTCGATCAACCACTCCGTAATCTCATCGCGCGTCCGCCCCGCCTCGAGCTGAACCCTGATCCCACTCTCGCTGCGCGTCCAGATCGCCGACCAGATATGCCGCCGCTGTCCGGCCACATCGATCCGCCCCGACCAGTCAATCGCAATCAGCCGCAGCGGCGCATCCGCATTCGCCTTATTCACTATTCACTACTCACTATTCACTGCTTCCTTCAACATCAACCTCTTCGATGTCAGCTCCGGCCCAGTCACGCAACACAGCCCAGACCGCGCGCGAGGAGAAGCCCGAAGCAACCAGGCGGCGCATGATCTTGGCGGTCTCCTTCTGGCGCTGCTCGCGATCCCCGCTCGGCTGCTTCAGCCGCTTGCGCTCTATATATTGTCGGGCGAGCGCCACCTCATCCACATCCTCATACTGCTTCGTCACCGCCTCGTTGACGAGCGAGGACGTAATCCCCTTCTGCATCAGGCCCTGCTGAACGCGGCGTTTGCCGAACTTCTCGTTCTCCTGGCGCAGCCGCGCGAAGTCTGCGGCGAAGCGCTGATCGGATAAGTAGCCGAGTTCTTTGAGTTTGGCGATGACCTTCTCGACGTTCTCGCGGCCGGTCTCATCCGGAGAAACGCGTTCCATCAATCGGCGTCGGAGGTCGCGCTCGCTCTTCATCTTCGCGCCCAGCGACTTCACCGCGTAGTCGAGCAGCTCGAGTTCGGTGAGCGGAGGCTTTGTTCTGGCGGATTTTTTCTGGAATGGCATGGCCCTCCCCCACCTCCCTGTGTTTTTGCGCAAAATCTTGAGGAGAAACGACTTAGGCTTGGACCTAAGTGCAAAAATCCCGTAATTTGGGGTGCTTCGGCTGCAAAATCTTCAAAACAAAGGAGTAGAGCGCGTAGGTAGCTGCACTCGTGGTCAGCAAAGCGCGTCGATTCATCGCTTTGCGGCGGCGGGGTTTTGCTCGGGTCCGGCGCTGACGTACTTGTTTACGCCGAGCCACTGGTCGCACCAGTCGTCGACTGTCTGGTACCAGAGCTGCGAATTCTGCGGCTTCAGGACCCAGTGGCCCTCGTCCGGGAAGTAGAGCATTTTGGATGGCACGCCGAGGAGTTGCAGCGCGGTGAAGAGCTCGATGCCCTGGCTGACGTCAAGGCGGTAGTCGCGCTGCGAGTGCACGATGAGCGTCGGCGTATGAGCGTCCTTGATGTAGCGCATCGGCGACCACTTGATGAAGGGGTCCTCCATTTCGGGTTTGCCGTAGAAGTCCCAGGGGCGGGCGGGGTGGTTTTGTTCGACGACGGCGTCAGGTCCATTGCCCGCCAGCGGACGGAACTCCCACTCGTTGAACCACAGCTCCTCGGTGTCACCGAAGGCCGCCGCGGCATCGCTCATGCCGTCGTGGGTGACGATGCACTTGAAGCGGTTGGTGTGGGTGAGGACCCAGTCGGCCATGTAGCCGCCGTAGCTGGCGCCGAGGGCGCACTCGCGGTTTTTGTCGATGAACGGGTATTTGGCTTCCGCGAAATCCAGACCTTTCATCAGGTCGATGTAGGGGCGGCCGCCCCAGTCGCCGGAGACCTCTTCGAGGAACTTCTGGCCGTAGCCTGTTGAGCCGCGCGGGTTGATCATCACCGCTACATATCCGTTGGCGGCGAAGAGCTCGGGGTTCCAGCGGTAGGACCAGGCGTCTCCCCAGGCGCCCTGCGGACCGCCGTGTATGAGGAATTTGACGGGGTATTTTTTGGAGGGGTCGAAGTTGGGTGGTTTGATGAGGAAGCCTTCAACTTTGGTTCCATCTGCACCTTCAAACCAGAAGTTCTCTGCTTGATCCATGTAGATCGAGCTCACGATCGCGTCGTTGAGGTGAGTGATCATCGTGGACTCGCCCCCGCCAAATCCGCCCTTCTCGCGCACGAGTGGCTTCGTTGCAAAAAGCTCTGCGGGATGATTCACTCCCATCCTTGTCGCGACTAACGCGCCGTTCCCGAGCATGTGCACGTCGCTGAACCCGCCGGGGTCCTCTCGCTTGCGGAATACCTGCTTCGGAGCATCGGGTTGAAACGGAAGCAAGTAAATGGGGGCTTCGCCCTCACTCTCACTGACGAACACGATTGCGCTCATGCTCGGCAGCCAAGAGAACTCATCTATCCAGCCGTCGAACTCACGCGTGAGATCTTTAATCTCACCCGAAGAACGCTTCGCAACGACCAGATCAAATTTGTCCGACTCATAACCGTTTCTCGCCTGCGAACGCCACGCGAGCCACTTGCCGTCCGGCGAATACTGCGGGCCGTCGTCGCTGCCGGGGCTGGTCGAAACCTTCACGGCTTTCGCGCCGGGCTCGTCGAGCTTGAGGGTGAAGATATCGTTGTTCGTCGATTCGCCGGGCTGCGGAAAGGCGCCGGGCTTGGCGAAGCCGACTTCGAGGTTGGTGACGTAGGCGATCTCGTGCGAGTCGGGAGCCCACGCATACCCCAATGGCCCGCCGAGGGAGAAGGTTGGGGTCTCGGCGTCGCCGACGGCGGAGCGTGGGGTGAGGTCGCGGAGGTTTTGGCCACTGGCATCGACGACCGCGATGTGGCTGCGGCGGTCGCCGAGGTAGTGGTCCCAATGGCGGTAGAGGAGATGCGTCCAGATCTGCGCTTTGACGGGCGAGGCGTCGGCGGCCTTCTGTTTGTCGGTGTCGCAGGCGTCTTCTTTGGCCCAGTCGCCGAGGTCGGAGCATTCGGGATACACGCTCACCACAAACAACAGCCGCCTGGAGTCGGGCGACCAGATGGCGCCATCGGCTCCTCCATTAACGTTGGTGATTTGTGTGGGCGAGCCGACCGAGCCCGCGGCGTCGTCCCAGGGCATCTCGTAGATCTGGTCCTTCATCGTCAGGGAGATGGATTTGCCATCGGGGGCGAAGCGGCCGTTGGATTCGCCGTCGCCGAAGGTGAGCTGGTGTTCACCACTGCCGCTCGCATCGCCACCGTCAACTCCCGCCGTGCGCGCAGCACCGAGCGGGACGATCCAGAGGTGGTTGGTCTTGGTGTTGTGCTCGAGCGAGACGTCGGTGACGGAGAAGAGGACCCATTTGCCGGAGGGCGAGATCTGCGGGTCGGAGACGCGCTTCATGGCCATGAGGTCGGCGAAGGTCATGGGACGCCTTTGTGATGCCGGCTGCTGGGCGGCGAGAGGCAACGTGAGGGCGGCGAGCAGGAGGGCGGCGAGAAGACGCATCGGGGGTAAGTGTAGCGCGTGCGGCAAAAAGCAGGTTGCTCGCCCTTCGGCTGGGAATGACAGAAAGAAAGGCAAAGGCAAAGGCAAGAGCAAAAGCAAAGGCAGAAGCAAGAGCCTCGCGCGTTTCCACCCCAGCGACACGCGCGGTACCCCACCCTGTCTCGCTACGTGAATCGAGGGTGGGGCACCCGAAAGGATGGGCCACCCGGTTCTGTGGAGCGCCGGCGGGGTTGCAGAACCTTTTTGGCCGGCCTACCGTCTAGAACAGTAGGAACTTTCAGGCCAATGTTTCGCAGATTGCTCGCTCTCGCCATCGTTGTTGTTGTCTCAGCCGCCGCTGCGCCCTGCCTGGCGCAGTCGAACTCCGCCAGGGGCTTCGGCCCGCTGGACGCTTCGGCGCCGACCGGCACGACCGTCGAACAGATTATTCAGAGCATGGGGGCGCGCGAGGCTGCCTTTGAAGAGGCGCGCAACCAGTATGAGTTTCGCCAGACAGTGAAGATTGAGACGATTGACGACGACAAGGGCAAGCCCGATGGAGAGTTCCTGGAGGTGACGGACATCACCTTTGATCCGCAGGGACATCGTGTGGAGCACGTGGTGTTTGCGCCGCAGAACACGATTGAGCGCGTGATCCTGACCGAGAACGACATGAACGATGTGAAAGAGCGCATTCCGTTCATCCTGACGACAGCGCAGCTTCCGGAGTACAACCTGACCTACCTGGGCAAGGAGCGCGTCGACGAGCTGAAGACGTACGTGTTCGACTGCGCGCCCAAGGTGCTGGTGAAGGGACACCGCTACTTCCAGGGCAAGGTGTGGGTTGACCAGCAGGACGACGAGATTGTCCTGGTAAACGGATTGAACGTGCCGCAGGACACGCGCCGCGGGCATGAGGACCTGAGCCCGCCGTTCACCACCTACTACGAGCAGATCGATGGGAACTACTGGTTCCCGGTGTACACGAAGGAAGAGGGCATTCTGCACTTTGCCGCGCAGAACGGAGCGGTGAGCCAGGACGTGCACATGCTCGCGACGGTGAAGTTTACGAACTACAAGAAGTTCAACTTCCACTCCAATATCAAGATTACGTACGGCAATGACACGATTGCTCCGGGTGCGCAACAGCCAGGTGCGCAGCAGCCGAGCGGCGGTGGCTCTGAGCAGCCTGCGCAGAATGCGCAACCACCGAAGTAGTGAGTCGCTGAGCACATCCTTGTTGCGGGTGCGGCGCTGCGTGGCGTCAGTTCGCCGCAAATTTTGTGCACTGAGGTACTGCATCAGACTAGCGGCGCTCGAGTGCCATCGCCACCGAGTTGCCGCCGCCGAGGCAAAGTGCAGCAACGCCTTTGTGTGCATTGCGGCGCTGCATCTCATGCAGCAGCGTGACGAGCACGCGCGCTCCGCTGGCGCCGATCGGATGTCCGATCGCAACCGCGCCGCCGTTGACGTTGACGCGCTCGAGCCCGAGGCCCAGTTCCTTCGTCACGCCGAGTGCCTGCACGGCGAAGGCCTCGTTCAGCTCGAAGAGGTCGACGTCGGAGAGCGCCCAGCCGGCGCGCTCGAGAACGCGACGCACACCCGTGACGGGAGCGAGCATCACCCAGCGCGGAGCGACGCCGCTGGTGGCCTGCGCGCGAATGGTCGCGAGCGGTTGCAGTTTCAATTCGCGCGCCTTCTCTGCCGACATGACGACGACGGCAGCGGCGGCGTCATTCACGCCCGGCGCGTTGCCGGCGGTGACGGTGCCCTGCGTGCGGAAGGCCGGCTTGAGCGCGGCGAGCGCTTCGATGGTCGCGTCGTCGCGCACGCTCTCGTCGCGTGTGACGGTGGTGCTTCCCTTTTTGCCCGGAACTTCGACGGGCACGATCTCCGCATCGAATCGGCCTTCCTTCCAGGCCGCGGATGCTTTGCGATGCGATTCGAGCGCGTACTGGTCCTGCTGCTCGCGCGTGAAGCCGTGCTTGTCCGCAACGAGCTCCGCGGTCTCGCCCATGTGCCAGTCTTCGCACGCGCACCACAGGCCGTCGCGCACCATCGAATCAACCGCGGCGCTGTCGCCCATGCGCATGCCTTTGCGCGCGCCGGGCAGAAGATACGGCGCATTCGACATCGATTCCATGCCGCCGGCGACGACGATTTCGCTGTCGCCCTGCGCGATGGATTGCGCCGCGAGGGCGACCGCACGAAGCCCGGAGCCGCAGACCATGTTGATCGTGAGCGCGCTGACTGAGTCGGGGATGCCCGCGCGCAGAGCCGCCTGGCGCGCCGGATTTTGCCCGAGACCCGCGGGAAGGACGCAGCCCATGATGCACTCGTCGACTTTGGTGGAATCGATGCCTGCGCGATCAACAGCCGCGCGCACAGCGATTGCGCCGAGCTCGATTGCGCTCAAGGATGACAGTGCGCCGAGAAATTTTGCGACCGGTGTGCGAACGGCGCTGACGATGACAACTTCCCGCATTGCTGCTTCTCCTCTGCGTAACTTCGCGACGAAGTATACGTGTGGTTTGGATGCGCTGGCCGCGCACGCGATGCGCGAGTGAACGCGAGAGGCGGAGTGTGAGAGCAAGTTGGAGACCGATGGAGAGACCGCGAGGCTGTGCAAAGCAGGGCAGAAATTTCGCTCTTAATCTTCTTTTTTCTCTTGACTACGAGCCGCAGGAAATCTATACCTTCGTTAGCTGCATTGCAGCGTCGATGATGTTCATCGATTGGGAGCGCAGGCAAACGCAACCAAGGCAAAGCATCAAACAAAGGCAACACACTCGGGGGACGCCAATAGAGAGCGTCCCCCGAGGTGTTTTTCGGCCTGTATTCATCAGGGTTTTCGCATGCTCTCGCAAATCTGCGCTTCGCAGTATTCTGAGAGGCGATGACACGCCGCCGCTGGATCGCCGACAAGTTCACCGACACAACCGCATCCCTCACCGGAGATCAGGCGCTCCACCTCGCTCGCGTTCTGCGAGCCTCGCCGGGACAAATTTTCGACGTGGTGGCAAACGGATTCCTGCGGCGTGCCACCGTCGTCAACGTCTCCGAACAGGAGGTGACGTTCGCGCTGGGCGAGGAGTTGGAGACCGAAGCCGCGCTTCCCGTGCACCTGCTGCTCGCCGTCATTAAGTTCGATCACTACGAGTGGGGACTCGAAAAACTGACGGAGTTGGGCGCCGCGCGCATCACGCCCGTGATTGCGCGGCGCACGGAAAAGCATCTCGCGCAGGCTGCGGCAAAGAGGGTTGAACGTTGGCGCAGGATTGCACTCGAGTCAGCAAAACAATCGCGCAGAAGCGATCTGCCGCAGGTCGATGATCCACTGCCGCTGAAGCAGGCGCTGGCGCAGGTGAGCGCGCCGGTGAAGCTGCTGCTGGCTGAGACAGAGCAGGAGAATTCCCTCGCCGCTGCATTGAAGGATGCAACCGGAGAGATTGCGCTTGCGATTGGGCCCGAGGGCGGATGGGCGCCGGAGGAGATGGCGCTCTTCAGCGAAACCGGATGGCGGCACGTGACGCTTGGGCCAAGGATTCTGCGTGCAGAAACCGCCGCCATCGCAGCCCTCAGCATCTGCTCCGCGCTTCTATGAACCCGAAAACAAAATCAGCGGAAGGCATCTTGCCGTCCGCTGACTCGCTGCCTTGCTAACCCGCTGACTCCCTAACTGAACATCTCCTTCACCTTGTCGAAGATCCCCCGCGACTGCGGCACGTTATCGACCTTCATGGACTCGCTGAGCTGACGCATCAGTTCCTTCTGCTGCTTCGTGAGCTTTCCAGGCGTCTGCACGCGCACCTCGATGATCAGGTCGCCGCGGCCGTGCGCGTTCAGGTGCGGAACACCCTTGCCGCGCAACCGGAACTCCTTGCCGCTCTGCGTGCCTTCGGGAACCTTCAGGGTCTCAGGGCCATGCAGCGTTTCAATTTCGAGCTCGGTGCCGAGCGCCGCCTGCGGGAAACTGATCGGCATCACGCAGTGCAGGTCGTCGCCATCGCGCTCGAAGAACTTGTGCGGACGGACTTCGAGCACAACGTAGAGATCGCCCGACGGTCCGCCCCACTTGCCGGCGTCGCCCTCGCCGCCGTAACGGATGCGCGTCTCGTTCTCGACGCCCGCCGGAACCTTGACAAGTATCTTGTGCTCGCGCCCCACGCGGCCGTCACCGCGGCAGGTCTTGCACGGATGACGAACAACCGAGCCGGTGCCGGAGCAAACCGGACACGTGCGCGCGACGGAGAAGAATCCCTGCTGCGTGCGAATCTGCCCGCGTCCGCCGCATTGCTGGCAGGTTTCGGGCTGGCGTCCGCCTTCGCTTCCGGTGCCGCTGCAGTCGCTGCACGCCTCGGCGCGGCGGATCGTGATCTCGCGCTCGATGCCGAAGACGGCCTCTTCGAATTCCAGCCGCAGATCGAACTTGATGTCACGTCCGCGCTGCGCGCGAGAGGCGCGGCCGCCGCGCGTGCCCATGTTGAACATCTCGCCGAAAAGGTCGCCGAAGATGTCACCGATATCCCCCTGCGCGAACGGACCCCCGGCAAACGGATTGCCCGCCGCACCTGCCGCGCCCACGCCGGCGTGTCCAAAGCGGTCGTACGCGGCGCGCTTGTCCGGGTCGCTGAGCACCTGGTAGGCCTCGCTGCAGGCCTTGAACTTCTCCTCCGCATCCGGATTATTCGGATTGCGGTCGGGGTGGTACTGCATCGCCAGCTTGCGGTACGCAGCCTTCAGCTCCGTGTCCGTCGCCGTGCGCTCCACCTGTAAAACCTCGTAATAGTCCATCTTCATCGTTGCGGTCGCCATCTACACACTTCCCATCATCGCTCGCGAGCCGTTTCGGCGCGCGGCTGAACAGAACTTCAACTATTCACTAACCTGCTTCGCATTCGTCGCAATCTTCACCAGCGCCGGCCGGAGGAGCTTGTCGCGCAGCTTGTAGCCGCGGCGGATCTCTTCTGTGACCTGGTGGTCCGGCACATCCTCGCGCTCCTCGCTGCCCAGCGCCTCATGCACGCGCGGATCAAACTGCGCGCCGACGGCCTCAACGGGCTGCACGTTCAAACCTCGCAGCGCCTCCTCCATCTGCTTCAGGATCAGCTCCACTCCGGCGCGAAGCTGCTCGACCGATCCCTGCGACTTCATCGCAAGCTGGAAGTTGTCCATCACGCCGAGAAACGGCTCGACCGCCGATTGCACGGCGTAGTCGCGCGCGTCCTGCCGCTCCTTGATCTCGCGCTTGCGTGCGTTGTCGAACTCCGCCTGCAGGCGCGCAATCCGGTCCTTCAGCGCGTCGCGTTCTTCGCGCAGAGCTGAAATTTCGGCGGCCTGCTGATCTGGCTGTTGCGGCTGCTCGGCCGCTGATTCAGCCTGCGCATCTGACGCGTTCGCGCCGTCCTGCGCCTCTTCTACCTGCTGCATCTCTTCTGTCTCCGGCATACGTCTGTCCTTTCCAAAAACTCCCGGCCGCCCCCACCGCGCAGCTCGATCTCGAATATTGCTCATGGCTAACCTCTATGGATTCATCGGCCAATCTCTCTCTATGTACTGATGCAGCTACGAGCTTCGCGGCATCAACGCGCGCTCCAGCATCTGCGCCACGTAAGCCACGGCGCTCATATTGCTGGGATAATTCATCCGCTTCGGTCCAATCACGCCAACCGATCCCAAGTTTTCGCCTGCAACGCGTGCCGGCGCCGCGATCAGCACCAGGCCGGCCATCTCCGGCGCCTGCTGTTCCAGATCGAATACGACACGGACGGACTCCTGCCGCGCGTCAACATAGGCGTTCAGCAACTCGATCAGCCGCTCCTTCGTCTCGAGCGCGGTCAGCATCTCGCGCAGCCGCTCGCGATCTTCAGGTAGACCCAACAGGTTTGCGACGCCGTCGACGAACACCGCCTGGCTGCCGGCCGCGGCACCGACTGTCTGATTCCAGAGCTGCTGCGCGGCCTCCATCATCTGCTGGTAGGCGCTGCGCTCGGTCTCGATCAGCCGTGCGATCTCCGCGCGAATGCGTTCCATGCTCCATCCGCGGAAGTGCTCATTCAGGAAGTTCGCCGCCGTCTCGAGCTCCAGCATGGTGAGGTCGCGATCGAGCGCCAGCACGCGATCCCGCACCATGCCACTGCGGGTGACGACGACGGCCAGCACGCGGCGCTCGGCCAGACGGCTGAAATGCACATGCTCCAGCGTGTCAAACGAGCTTGCCGTCGACATCGCAATTCCCACGCCGCTGGATAGCACCGCCAGGACATGCGACGTGCGCTCCAGCAACGCCTCCGCCCCGGCGATTCCTGCAAGGCTTGTGTCGATCTGCGACTGCACGTCAGCCGCGGACGGTCCGATCAGCCCCGTGGTGTTGCGCTCGCTAAGCTGCTCTACATAGATCCGGAATGCTCGCGCCGACGGCACCCGCCCGGCGGACGTGTGGGGTTGTTCGAGCAATCCCTGCTCTGCAAGCTCCGCCATCTCATTGCGAATCGTCGCCGAGCTGGCCGGCCCCGAGGCGAGGTTCTCCAGCCGCGCAATCGCGCCCGAGCTGACCGGCTCACCCGTCGCAATATACTGCTCGACGATCGTCGTGAGGATCTCGCGCTGCCGGTTTGTCATCTCGTTCCGCATAATCCCTGCCGTGCCTAACCCCTCGCTCCTCACTTCGTCTTACGAAATCTCCAGCACATTCTCGCTCTGCGCTGCGACCTGCTCGGCACGCTCTTTCACCTTCTGCGCAATCGCCGCGAACTCACGCCCGCGCGCCGACTGATCTCCCGCGAGCGATGCCGGCAGCCCGCGGTCGCCGCCTTCCCGCACTTGCGGATCGAGATCCACTGCGCCGAGGAACGTGATGTTGAATTGCTTCGCCGTCTGCTCGGTTGCACCCGCGCCGAAGACATCAATTATGGTTCCGTCGGGCAGCGTCATCTGGCTCATGTTCTCGATCATGCCCAGCACCTCGACGTTGACCTGATGGAACATCTCCAGCGCCTTGCGCGCATCCTGCAGCGCCACGCTCGATCCCGTTGAGACGACGACAGCTCCCGTCAGCGGCACAGTCTGCACCAGCGAGATCACCACATCGCCCGTTCCCGGCGGCAGGTCGACGATCAGGAAATCGAGCTCGCCCCAGGCGACCTGCTGCAGAAACTGCTTGATGATTCCGTGCAGCATCGGGCCGCGCATCACCATCGGCTTGTCGCCCGGCGAGATCAGCCCGACCGACATGAACTTCACACCATGCGCGGTCAGCGGCTCAATCATATTGCCGGGTCCGACCGACGGCTGCCGCGTTACGCCCAGCATCGTCGGCACATTCGGCCCATAGATGTCGGCATCCAACAAGCCGACGCGAAAACCCTGCTTCGCGAAACTGACCGCGAGATTCACCGCGACCGTGGTCTTCCCAACGCCGCCCTTACCCGACCCCACCGCCACAACATACTGCACGCCCGGAAGCGGCTGCGGTCCCATCGGCTGTTGTCCTGTGTGTCCCACTTCTCTCACGCCTTTCGCTGACTTGCTAACTCGCTGACTTGCTCTAAACATGCCACTCAGGCGGCAACGTCGCCCTCAATTCCCTGCGCCTCGCCACTTCGCCGCTGCGCATTTCGCGCCTGCGCCCTGCGTCCTCGAACCGCCGCTTCTGGTGCTCGGTCTCCGCGATCACCTGCGGCACCTCAATGCGGTTGCCGCTCGCGTCGACCGCCACGAACGTCAGGTACGCCGAAGCTACCTGCCGGAAGCCGCCCTTGCGAACGTCCTCCACCATCGCCTTCACGCCGACCTCCATCGAGGTGCGCCACGCGCGGTTCACACTCGACTTCAGAATGAGCAGGTCGCCAACCTTGACCGGCGCCACAAAGTCTAGGTGGTCCATCGACGCGGTCACCGTGTACGCCCGCGCGTGCCGGCTCGCGGCCATCGCGCCAACCAGGTCGATGAACTGCATCAGCCGCCCGCCGAACAGGTTCCCAATCGCGTTCGCGTCATTGGGAAAGATAATCTCGCTGCGTTCGGACTGGGACTCGGAGACCGGCCGCGCGGCCACACCTTCGCTCATCCTGCTTGCCAACCCTCCGCTCAGATTCCGGGGAAAAGCTACGGATTCCCCGCTTCGGCTTCCTCTCTATATTCTAAATGTCCGCGTCCAGCCGCGCTCGCCTCACCTCTCCCTGCCGGAACCGCTGAGCCTCCAGCAACTTAGCCGGTCTTGGTATATCGCCGCGCGTACTCGTAGCTGCCCTTCGCCGAAGAGGGCACAATATCTGATATGGACAAGATCGCCATGCTCTCCGACATTCTCGCGCAGCACCCCACCGACGCCTTCGCCCGCTACGGCCTTGCGATGGCCTATGTCGCCGACGGCAAGAACGACGATGCCCTCCGCGAGTTCGCGACCACCATCCAGCACAACCCCGACTACGTGCCCGCGTTCCAGATGTCCGCGCAGACGCTGCTCAAACTCGGCCGCACCGACGAAGCCCGCCAGCGGCTGAACGAAGGCATGAAAGCCGCCGCGCGCAGCGGCAACGCGCACGCCGCAAGCGAGATGCAGGCGATGCTCGATGATTCGGGCTAGGTCATCGTTTACGATGCGGCATGCGAAATTTGTGTGCGACGGTTGTGCTTAGCTTCTGTGCCGTCGTTGGCCATGCCCAGCAGGCGCCGAGCGATGCGGCGCTGCTCAGCAAGGCGCGTGCGGCCTACGACGCTCCCTTGACTCGCAACCTGGAATCATTCGACTGCGCAATCGAGTTCAGTTGGAAGCAGCATTTCGCTGAGTCATTTCGCGTCGGAGACGAAGGAACGGACGAGCAACTGGAGACCTACTTCCAGCCCATTCGGAACCGCGTCACTGTAAGCCGAGACGTCGTGTTCGTCTCCTCGAACCTCACCGATGCTGCCATCAACAAACTGCCGAACGGCGGTATGGCCGAGTACCTGCTCAAGCACGCGGTCCAGAAGGCCCTGTCCACCTGGCGGCCTGCAGGCATGAACACCGTGCTTCCCCAGCGCGGAGCGCCCGTCCACTTTGAGACCTCCGCCTCCGGCTACAAGCTCACCTTCAAGGAAAGCACTCTTAACGTCGAGATGCTGTTGGCGCCTGACATGCGCCTCGAAAGCGCGACCGTGAAGACACCTCAGCCGCAACGCCTCGAAACAGAGTTCACGCCCGGGCCGCAAGGATTCCTCCTCACCTCCTGGACCACCGGCGAGGGCGGCCAGTTCCAGCCTGGCAACCGCTTGATCTTCACATACACCTATCAGACCGTTCGCGGATTCCAGTTACCCGAGCTTGTTTCTGCCACCAGGGAAAGTCACCACGAAGTCTGGCACTTCAAACTGACCAACTGCACAGTAAAGACGGGCAAGTGACTTCGCTGTATTGTCGGCGATAGGAACAACCCATCGAATCCGCGCCATCCCACGCGACATCTATACTTATATCTATGCCGTAAACCGCGCTTCCGAGCACCCTGGGCCAGCTTCGCAACTCTCCTGACTTCACTCCCGAGCGCGTCTCGCGTTCCGTCAAGGACGAACTACGCGATAACCTCATCGCCCGTCTGCGTCAGATCGCGGGAACGGCGCCCGCGGCAACGAAGAACCAGAATCGCTCTTCCCAGGCATCGTTGGCTACGATGACACCGTCATCCCGCAGGTCGTCAACGCCATCCTGTCGCGCCACAACTTCATCCTGCTCGGCCTGCGCGGCCAGGCGAAGTCCCGCATCCTGCGCGCGCTCACCACGCTGCTCGACCCCTATGCGCCCTACGTCGCCGGCTCCGAGCTGCGCGACAACCCGTACGCTCCGCTCAGCAAGTTCTCGAAAGATCTCGTCGCCTCGCTCGGCGACGACACGCCCATCGCCTGGATGACGCCCTTCGAGCGCTACGTCGAAAAGCTGGCCACACCCGACGTGACCGTCGCCGACCTCATCGGTGATGTCGATCCCATCAAGGCCGCGCGCTCCGGCCACGAGCTCGGCAGCGAGCTCACCATGCACTACGGCCTGCTGCCCCGCGCCAACCGCGGCATCTTCGCCATCAACGAGCTGCCCGACCTCGCCGGCAAGATCCAGGTCGCGCTCTTCAACATCATGCAGGAGGGCGACGTCCAGATTAAGGGCTACCCCATCCGCCTTGAGCTCGACGTGGCCATCGTCTTTTCCGCGAACCCCGAGGACTACACGGCACGCGGAAAGATCGTCACGCCGCTCAAAGACCGCATCGGCAGCGAGATCCGCACCCACTACCCCGAGTCGCTGGATGAAGCCATCACCATCACCGAGCAGGAAGCGTGGACCGCGCGCTCGTACGCTGCCGATAACGACCAGATCCAGCGCATCCACATCCCGCACTATATCCGTCAGATCGTCGAGCAGATCGCCTTCATCGCGCGCGAGGAGAAGAAAGTCGACAAGCGCTCGGGCGTCTCGCAGCGTCTGCCCATCAGCACCATGGAGCTCGTCGTCTCCAACGCCGAGCGCCGCGCTCTACTGCACGGGGAGTCGCTCGTCGTCCCGCGCGTCGGCGACATCTTCTCCGCACTCCCAGGCATCACCGGCAAGATCGAGCTCGAGTACGAAGGCGAGCTGAAGGGATCCGACGTCGTCATGCGCGAGATCATCCGCCAGTCCGTGGCCACCATCTACGACACCTACTTCGCCGGCGCCGACACGCAGCAGATCGAGCAGTGGTTCAACCTCGGGGGCACCGTCGAGCTCAACGACAAGCAACCCTCGACTGCCGTGCTCAAGTCGCTGAAAGAGATCCAGGGCCTCTTCGACAAGCTCACGCCGCTGAAGCTGCCCAAGAACGCCGAGCCCGAGCTCGCCGTCTCCGGCGCCGAGTTCCTGCTCGAAGGCATGACCGCGCACAAGCGCATCTCGCGCTCCGAGGCCCGCACCTTCAGCGCCGGCGAAAAGCGCAAGCGCATCGAAGACGCTGCCAACCTCGGCGAGCGCGTGCGCGAACGCGAGCGCGAAGCCTTCAACCGCACCCGCCGGGGCTTCAACTAAACCTCGCCGGGTCGATTCCAGTTAGCCCCCGCAGGGCGATAATTTGAGCGGAGGGTCAAGATATGAAACTCCGAATCGCGATCTGGGCCGCTGTCGGTGCGCTCGTTGTGCTCCTCTTGAGGGTCTATCTCTCGGCCACATTCCCAAATCCAATTCTTGGAACCACGCGGCTGCTGGTGGACCTGACCTGCCCCATCGCGCTGGTCCGTCATCACGCCATGAATTTCTATTCCGTCCTTGTTGTGAATGCCGCGACGTATGCGCTCGTCGGTGCAATCGTGGAGATGATGCGGCGGCGCCATAAGCCCTCGCGTGGTTTGCAAGCGAATCACGCGAATTAGTTAATGCACGACAAACTCACACGCCGCGCGTAAGATTTTCTCGTCCTATGACGACGAAAATTCTCGCCCTCTCGGCCCTCGTCCTTGCTCTCCCTCCTTCCCTCTCACGCTCGAGCCCAAAAGATATCCAACCCCGCCGCCTCCGTGCTCGACGTCCCAGCGCGCGAGGCGTTCCTCAAGTCCACCGATGACAGCCTCCTCCGCGATGCCGTCGCGCACCTCGGCTCCTGCACGGCGACGCCATTCGTTGTTGCGCCCACCGGCCCGATACAAATTCCGCACCACTACATGCACGGCTCCAACGGCCCCACCAATCCCGCCGAAGCCGAGGCCACCCGCACCTACGGCGCCTTCGAGCACCGCATCACCTCCGGCATGAACCGCTGGGTGGCCACGGGCAACCAGGCCGAGGCCCAGTGCGCGCTCTCGCAGCTCGACGCCTGGGCACAGGCCGGCGCGCTCACCAACTACGATCCGAAGGCCTGGTCGCAGTCCTGGTTCCAGGCCGAGTGGACACTCTGCTCCGCCGGTATCACCGCCTCCGTGCTCCGGCAGGACCCGCTGCTCGACGGCGCACAGCAGGAGCGCGTCGCCAACTGGCTCAACCGCGCCGCCCACCAACTCATCTCCTACGAGAAGCCCGGCGAGCTCGGCAACAATCATCACTACTGGCGCGCGCTCGCGGCCACCTCCATCGGCGTGCTCTCCAACGACGACGATCTCTTCCGCTTCGGCGTCACCGTGTTCAAACAAGCCGTCAGCCAGGAGGATTCGAACGGCGCCTTCCCGCTCGAAATGGCACGCCATGAAAACGCGATCCATTACCAGGCCTTCGCTCTGCAGCCGCTGATCATGATCGCCGAATTCGCCGAGCGCCAGAACGTCGACCTCTACGCCGTCACCGACCACGGCCGCACCATCCGCAACGCCGTCGTCTTTCTCGGCCAGGCCATTGCCGATCCCGCAATCGTCAAGCAGTACACCAGCGACGAGCAGAGGACCGACTTCAGCGCCGGGGACATCGCCGAGCTCGACTTCTACCTGGCGCGCTTCGGCGCCGCGGGCATGCCATCATCGCTGACCGGCCTGCTCAGTCATCCCGCCACGGCAACGCGCATCGGCGGCAGCGCCACCGTGCTCGCAGCAAAATAATCGCTCAACTCGATCCAAATAGAAAGCGGCGCAGAAGATAGGACATCATCTTCTGCGCCGCTCTTTGAGCCCGCGTTGCTACTGCGGGCCGGCTTGCACAGCCGCGGTCTATCGGGGTCCCCGGCAAGCGCTGTTTGCTTGCTGGGGTGACTCTCACGGGGTCCCCGGCGAGCTCGCTCGCTGGGGTAACTAGCACCGCGCACTGGCGATATCGTAAGAACTTACCTATCTCTTGTCGCTGCTGCTGCCCGAGCTCCTCGAGCTGCTGCCGCTCTGCGATCCCTGGGATCCCTGTGAGCCCGAGGACTTCCCTGACTGTTGCGAGGTTGAGCTGCCCATGCCTGACTGGGTGCGGTTCGGATCCTGGTTGCTGCCTTTGTTCTTCTGCTGCTCCATGTTCCGATCGTTTGTCGCCATAGTTTCTACTCCTCTTCAGGTTCCAGGCGGCCTCATCGCCGCCAGTAGTAGGACATCACCTCGCATACCTGCGTTGCCCGCATTTTTATTGGGAATTTTCATCAAAATCCACCGTCGAAACGCCCGCTTCTAAGCCAGTCAACATCCACCGTCGGCCGCAGATTCTTCGAGCAGTTTGTATCGACGCTCGCGCTGATGGTGCAGCGGCAAACGTTAGCTCGCGTATCCTTCTCCCGTGCCCGAGCTGCCCGACATCGCCGCCTATCTCACCGCGCTCGCACCGCGCATCATCGGCCAGCCGCTCGAGCAGCTTCGCATCGCCAGCCCGCTCTTGCTCCGCACCGCCGTTCCGCCCATCCAATCCGTTCAAGGCAAAACAGTTCGCAGTGTTCGTCGCCTCGGCAAGCGCATCGTCTTCATTTTTGATCCGGCGAACAGCAGCCAAGAAAAACTCTTTCTCGTCCTGCACCTGATGATCGCCGGCCGTCTGCACTGGCGCGAGCTCGCCTCCGGGGCACGACCGAAACTCGGCGGCCGCAACAATCTCGCATCGTTCGACTTCCCCGCGGGCTCGCTCGTCCTCACCGAAGCCGGCGCCAAACGCCGCGCCTCGCTCCATCTCGTTCAGGGCGAAGCCGCTCTCGCCGCTCTCGACCCTGGCGGCCTCGACATCTTCTCACTCTCGCTCGAAGCCTTCCGCGCCGCCCTGACCGCCGAGAACCACACGCTCAAGCGCGCCCTCACCGACCCGCGCGTGCTCTCCGGCATCGGCAACGCCTACTCCGATGAAATCCTCTGGGCAGGGCAACTCTCGCCACTCGCGCAAACTCAGAAGCTCACGCCAGACGAATGGCAGCGCCTCTACACCGCCACACGCGAAACTCTGGAGACTTGGATAGCCCGCTTCAACGCCGAAGCACAGAAAAAGTTCCCCGAGAAGGTCACAGCCTTCCGTCCCGAGATGGCCGTGCACGGCCGCTACAATCTGCCGTGCCCGCGCTGCGGCACACCCATCCAGCGCATCCGCTACGCCGACAACGAAACCAACTACTGCCCTACGTGCCAGACCAGCGGCCGCGTCCTCGCCGACCGTTCGCTCTCACGTCTCCTCGGCTCCGACTGGCCCCGCACGCTCGACGAACTCGAGGCTCTGAAACGAAAATAAGCTCATTCGAAGTTCTTATCGAATCGCAGAACAGCATCAGCTTAGCTTATCCTTCAACTCATGCGAGAGAACAACAGCCGCGCCGTCTTCGACGCCACTGCAGCCACCTACGACCGTGACCGCATGAAGCTCATCCCCGGCCACAAGGCCTTCTACGCCGCTGCACTCGAGCTCGTTCCCACCGACGCGATGCACATCGTCGAGCTCGGCGCCGGCTCCGGCCTCTTCTCCACCATGCTCCGCGCCGCCTTCCCCGAGGCGCACCTTACGCTCATCGACTTCTCCGAAAACATGCTCGCGCTCGCCCGCCAACGTCTCGGTGACGACCCGGCAATCACCTACTCGCTCGCCGACTACACCGCCAAGCCGCTGCCCGCGCACTCCGACGCGATCGTCTCCTCGCTCTCCATCCATCACCTCGAGGACGACCGCAAGCGCGCACTCCTCGCGCTCATCTTCGCCGCGCTTCAACCCGGCGGCCTCTTCATCAACGCTGACCACATCGCCGGCCCTACACCTGAGCTCGAAGAGATCTATCAGCTGCGCTGGCTCGCCGACGTCCGGGCCAACGGTGCCACCGAGCAGCAGATCGCCGACTCACTCTTCCGCCAGCAGGAAGACCGCCTCACGCCCGTCGCCGCGCAGCTCGCCTGGCTGCGCGACGCCGGCTTCACCAACGTCGACTGCTGGTACAAGCACTCGAACTTCGCCGTCATGAGCGGCACACGGCCGCGCTGAGTGCAAATTGGGATTGTGCGACGACGAGTGTTCGGCTATCCTTGCCATCGAAAATTCATCCATCTCACGAAGCTGCTTCTCGTTTCGATGCAAGGGGCCAATTGTCTTGACGACCTTCCGCCGTCTTTTCTGCGTTCTCTTTCTCCCGTTTCTTTTCGTCTTCGCTCAAGCCACTCCCGCACAAACTTCGGTCTATGGTGCCGCGATGCTGAGCGGCTTCGGATTTGCGGGCGGCAGCTATGGCACCGGTACGTTCAAAGGCGACACGGGCGGCCTCACTGGCGGCGCTTTTTACACATTTCCCAGCTCCAGCCGCTTCAAGGCAGGCATCGACGGCCGCATCTCCTTCAGCCCCGGTTACAAGGGAGGAGAGGCCTACACCGGCGCTTTCCGCGCCGGCTTTGTCCCGCACAAAAATCGCTTCCGTCCTTACTTCCAGATCGGCGGCGGCGTCGCCTCGACCCAGCTCCATCAAACTGTGTGCAGCGGCTTCACCTGCAGCGTGATCACCAGCCGCGTCACCAATGGTGTTGTGCAGCTCGACTTCGGGCTGGACATCCGGGCCACTCCGCGCGTCGACATTCGGGCGTTCGATTATGGCGCCGATGCAAGCAGCGCAAACGGAAATGCCAAGGCAAACGTAGGATTTCTTAACTTCGGCGTGGTCTATCACCTAAGCCCCGGGAAGCAGAGCAAGCCCTGACGTCCGACACGGCCGCGCTGATTACGCTGCGCGCATCATCGATCCAGTTACCGGCTCCAGCTTCACCTTCAGCCACCCCGGTTCATGCTGATCGAAGTGCCTGTACGCATCGATCGCCGAAGCCACTGGCACGCGCTGCGTAAAGAACTCCTCCGGATGCATCACGCCGCTGCGCACCAGTTCGACCAGCCGCGGCAGATACTTCCGGTGATTGCAGTTGCCCATCCGCAGCGTGACATTCTTGTTCATCGCCATCCCGATCGGGAAGGACTTCAGCGTCGGTGGATACACGCCGATGATCGACAGCGTGCCGGCCTTCGCGACCGACTCCACGGCCCACTCCAGCGCCTGCGTCGGCGCGCCGCCGGTCCACCAGTTCTTCCGCTCCGCCTTCCTCACATCCGGAGCAACGTCGCCCATCTCCTGCGCAAACTGCTTCTTCATCTTGGAGCTCGAATGCTTCGCGCAGGTCGCATCCACACCCACGGCATCAATCACGCGGTCGGGCCCCGAGCCCACCGTCAACTCATGCAGCACGGCAACAGGATTCTCTTCTCCGAAATTAATCGCCTCCGCTCCATGCCGCCGCGCCTCGTCCAGCCGCGACTTCACCTGGTCAATCGCGAAGACGCGCCCCGCGTTCATATGCTGCGCACACATGATCGCCATCATCCCAACCGGCCCGCAGCCGAATACTGCAACCGTATCGCCCGGCTTGATCTCCGCCATCTCCGCTGCCTGGTAACTCGTCGGCAGAATGTCACTCATCATGATGGCCGCATCGTCGGAGATCTCCTCCGGCAGCTTCACCAGGTTCACGCCGGCATACGGCACGCGCGCATACTCCGCCTGCAAACCATCCAGGCCGCCGCTGTCCTCCGGCCCACCGAAGAACACCGTGCCGCCCAACGGCCCCGCGGCATTGATGCGATTGCACTGCGAGTAGTAGCCCGCGCGACAGTAGTTACAACTCCCGCACCCAAGCGTCGACGGCACAATCACGCGATCGCCCGGGCGGAAGTTCCGCACCGCCTTGCCGACCTCTTCCACCACGCCGACTGCTTCGTGGCCAATGATCCGCCCCGGCTTCATCCCGGTCATCGTTCCGCGGATGAAGTGCAGATCCGTCCCGCAGATCGCCGATGATGTAATCCGCACGATCGCATCATTGTCATCCTTCAACCTCGGCTGCGGCACGTTCTCCAGCCGCACGTCGCCAACTCCGTGAAATACAACTGCCTTCATAGCTCCACTCCTGAATCGCGAAATTCGGTCGTGCCCATCTGTAGGATGCGACCCTGCTCCCGCGGTTTAGCCTGCTGTCGTTCACGCATTCATGTCGTCTAAACTAGGAAAAGCAGCCGCAGAGCTCTATCTGCGCTGCTTGTTCTTACGTCCACGTCTGCGCTGACGCTGCGCGCACTACGTTCGTAAGCTGGTGCAATCTATCCGCGTATTTCGCCGCTCTTCGCGACTGTGAAGCCGCGGCCTCGCGGTTATTCTGCGTTTCAATTTGTTCGCTTCATCAAGAAACAAGAGGCCCGTTTGTCCGTTTTTCGTTCTCTCTCTGTCGCTCTCGCCGCTCTCGCTCTGTTCACCTTCTCCCCCGCAACCCACGCCCAAACCTCCGTATACGGAACTGCGGTGTCAACGACGTTCGGCTTCTCGGGCGCCAACTATTCCGGCGGAACCCAGCTGAAGCCCCAAACCACCGGCTTCATCACGGGTGCTTTCTACACCTTACCGAGCCTCAGCCCTTTGAAGGCGAGCCTCGACAGCCGATACACGTTCGCGCCCGGATACAACGGCGGCAAGGCCTATACCGTTGCCATCCGCATGAGCTTCGTTCCGAACCAATTCCGGCTTCGCCCCTACGCCGAGTTCGGCGGCGGCGTCGCCTCCACCTATCTCCATCAGAACATCTGCGGCGCCACCTGCCGCCAAACGACCACCCAACTCACCAGCGGCGTCGTTCAGTTCGGCGGCGGCCTCGACATCCGTGTCAATCGCCTGTTCGACCTCCGCGCCTTCGACTACCAGTACGACACCGGTGGCCGCGCCGGCATAACCCACGCCGCCATGCACTCCTTCTCGTCCGGCCTCGTCTTCCATCTGCCATCCCGCAGAGCCGGCTACCCATAACCGGCCGCCGGAATCCTTGCGCGCATGCAGGTCGTCTAATCTGTACAGACACACCAAAGACTCCCCCGCATGAAGCTCACGCGTTACACAAAATTCACCGGCGACCTCTCCACCAGCTTCGACCTCGAAGACCTCATGGAAGCCCTGTCCGATTTCTTCCTCGACTCCGGCTTCGACGACCCCTGGTCGCAGTTCCCCAACGCCTCCGACTCCATGGAGGACCTCCGCGACGCCATCCGCCAGGCGCTCGACTCCGGCGAGCTCCTCGATGAAGACGCGCAGCAGAAGTACGAAGAGCTCCCCGAAGAAGGCAAGCAGGAGCTTGTCGAAAAAATCATTCAGCGCATGAAGGACGAGGCCTTCCTCAACGCCGAGCCCTCCCACGCCCAACCCGAGAGCCCAGGTCAGCAAGGCGACGGCAACGCCGAAGACGCCCGCTTTGAAGTCACCGACAAGGCGATGGACTTCCTCGGCTTCAAAGCCCTGCGCGACCTCCTCGGCCCGCTCGGCAAATCCTCCCTCGGCCGCCATGACACGCTCTACGAGGCCGCCGGCGTCGAAACCAACGGCTCCTCCAAGCCCTACGAATTCGGCGACTCCCTCAACCTCGATATCGCCCAAACCCTCAACTCCGTCTTCGCTCGCGAAGGGCCGCCCAACAACTCCGGCGTTCTCAACCTCGAGTACTCCGACCTCTACGTCCAGCAGGCCGACTACCAATCCTCCTGCGCCACCGTCGTCCTGCTCGACTGCTCGCACTCCATGATCCTGTACGGCGAAGACCGCTTCACGCCGGCAAAGCGCGTCGCCATGGCACTCTCGCATCTCATCCGCACGCAATATCCCGGCGACCAGCTCAACCTCGTCCTTTTCCACGACTCCGCCGAAGAGATCGCCATCTCGCAACTGCCGCGCGTCAAAGTCGGCCCGCACTACACCAACACGCGGGAAGGACTCCGCGTGGCTCAGCGCATCCTGCGCTCGCTCCGGCAAGGACATGAAGCAGATCGTCATGATCACCGACGGCAAGCCCTCCGCGCTCACACTCGACGACGGCCGCATCTACAAAAACGCCTTCGGCCTCGACCCCATCGTCATCGCCGAGACGCTCGAAGAGGTTGGCCGCTGCAAGCGTTCCAACATCATGATCAACACCTTCATGCTGGCGAACGACTTCCAGCTCGTCCAGTTCGTGCAGCAGATGTCCGCCATGTGCCGCGGCAAAGCCTACTTCACCACGCCGCAAACTCTCGGCAACTATCTGCTCATGGACTTCATGTCCCGCCGCTCCAAACACATCAACTAGATCGCTCGCGTACCATCGTCTGGACAAACCACACGAGGTCTCACGCGTGCTCAAAATCCTCCTCGCGGCTGCGACGTTCGCCCTCACGCTCACCACCGCCTCCGCACAGCAGACAACTCCGAACTACCCTTTCCGCGATCCCTCGCTCCCCGCCGCCACACGCATCGACAATCTCCTCTCGCTCATGACGCTCGACGAGAAGATCGACGTGCTCTCGACCGACACCGCCGTCCCACGCCTCGGCGTCCCCAGCTTCGGCTCCTCCGAAGGCATTCACGGCGTCGTGCAGCGCGGCGGCCGCGGCCACGACGCCATACCAACCACCCAATTCCCGCAGCCTCCCGGCCTCGGCGCAACCTGGGATCCCGCGCTCATCCAGCAGGCCGCCGGCGTCGAAGGCTACGAAGCCCGCTACATTTCGCAAACGCCAAAATACAACCGCCAGATCCTCATGCTGTGGGGCCCGCAGGCCGACCTCGCCCGCGATCCGCGCTGGGGCCGCAGCGAAGAGGTCTACGGCGAAGACCCGTTCTTCAACGGCACCATGGTCACGGCCTTCATCCACGGCCTGCAAGGTGACGACCCGCACTTCTGGCTCTCCGCCTCGCTCATGAAGCACTTCCTCGCCAACTCCAACGAGGACCACCGCGACAGCTCATCCTCCAACTTCGATACACGCCTCTTCTGGGAGTACTACTCCGTCCCCTTCCGCATGGGCTTCCTTGATGGTGGCGGCCGCGGCGTCATGGCCAGCTACAACGCGTGGAACGGCACACCCATGGCCGTCAATCCCATTCTCAAATCCATCGTCATCGACCAGTGGCACGCGCTCGTCATCTCCTCCGACGGCGGCGCTGTCCGCCAGCTCTGGTCCGCGCACCACGCCTTCCCCGACCAGAAAGCCGCAGTCATCGCCTGCCTCCACGCGGGCATCAATCAGTTCCTCGACACCTACAAAGAAGAAACCCACGCCGCCATCAAGGAAGGTTCCGTCACCGAAGCCGAGCTCGACACACTCGTCCGCCGCAAGTTGGAAGTCACCCTCAAACTCGGCCTGCTCGACCCGCCCGGCCAAAATCCTTACAGCAAAATCTCCGCCGCCAACGAACCGGAGCCATGGAACTCCGCGCACGCACACGAAGTCTCCTTGAAAACAGCACTCGAATCCATCGTCCTCCTCAAAAACGCGAACAACACCCTCCCGCTCGACAAATCCAAACTCAAATCCATCGCCGTTATCGGCCCGCTCGCCGACTCCGTCCACTGGGACTGGTACGGCGGCATTCCTCCCTACGCCGTCACGCCGCTCGCCGGCATTAGGGCCGCCGCTCCGAATGTCAAAGATTAACTACGCCGCCAGCGAGCTCCACCAGGAAGCCCTCACCGCCGCGCGCAACTCCGACGTCGCCATCGTCTTCGTCGGCAACGACCCCACCTGCGGCCCGGACATGGCGCACGACTGGCACCAGACCGTCGACGGCGGCGGCACCCTCCCCTGCACCGTTCCCTCCGACGGCCGCGAAGGCCGCGACCGCGAATCCCTCACACTGGAGCAGGAACAGCTCGTCAAGCAGGTCTTCGCCGTCCAGCCGCGCACCATCATGGTGCTCATCTCCAGCTTTCCCTACACCATCAACTGGTCGCAGCAATACATCCCCGCCATCCTGCACATGGCGCACAGCTCGCAGGACGAAGGCGCCGCCATCGCGCGCGTCCTCTTCGGCGATTACAACCCGGGCGGCCACCTCATCGTCACCTGGCCGCGCTCCATCGACCAGCTCCCGCCCATGATGGACTACGACATCCGCCACGGCCGCACCTACATGTACTTCCACGGCGAGCCGCTCTATCCCTTCGGCTTCGGCCTCAGCTACACCACCTTCAAACTCTCGAACCTGCACCCCAGCGCGGCCTCGGTCTCAATCGACGGCACTGTCAGTATCAGCGTGGACGTGACCAACACCGGCTCGCGCACCGGCGACGAGGTCGTCCAGCTGTACGTCCATCACCTCCGCTTCTCTGTCCCCCGCCCGACGCAAAAGCTCGAAGGCTTTCAGCGGGTTACGGTCGCTCCCGGCGAAACCCGCACCGTCTCCATCCCACTCAAAATTGCGGACCTCGCCTACTGGAACGACAAGCTCAGCCGCTTCGTCGTTGAAAAAGAGCCAGTTGAGCTGTACATCGGCGACTCCTCGCGCAACATCCTGCTCCACACGCGAATCCAACTTCATTGACCCCAAACTGCGGCCTGCTTCGCAGTATCATCGTCAGAAAGAAAAAGGCCCAGCCATGCCGTCCGCCCTTCAACTCCCACAATTCGCTCCTGGCCAGCCCGCATGAGCATCGCCTCCAGCCGCGCGCTGTCTCTCGAAGAAAAACTCGAGATCGTCGCACAGACCGGTCTGCTCCTCGCCCGCAACACCCGTCCCGAAGCCATCGCGCAACGGGCCACGGACGCCGGCCTGCAGCTCACCGGCGCGGAGTTCGGCAGCTTTCTCTGTAATCAGTCCGGACCACACCCCGGCAGCTTCCCCATGTACACCGTCTCGGGCTCCGGAGAAGGCCGCTCCTCCACCTTCCCCGCGCGCGCTGCCCTCTCCGCTCCGCTCAAAGACCGCACCATCATCCGTTCGCGCGACATCAGCCGGGATACCCGCTTCCGCGGCGCACTCCCGGGCGACGGCCTTCCGCACGAGAGCCGCACCGTCCGCAGCTATCTCGCCGTGCCGCTCCGCAATCTCGCCGGCCAGATCCTCGGCGCGCTCGTCTTCGGACACGAAGAGGCCGACGTCTTCGACGAAGGCTCCGAGCTCCTCGTCGGCACGCTCGGCTCGCAGGTCGCCGTCGCCCTGGAAAACGCCCGCGCGCGCGAACAGCTCTCCCGCCAGCTCTCCGAGCTGGACAAATTTCAGGCCGAACGGCAGATCGACGCCAAGCGCCTCGGCGAGCTCGCCGCCATCGTGGAAGGCTCCGACGACGCCATCATCAGCAAGGACCTCAACGGCACCATTACCAGCTGGAACAAAGCCGCCCAGCGGATCCTCGGCTATACCGCCGACGAGATCGTCGGTAAATCCATCCTCACGCTTATTCCCGAGCATCTGCACGGCGACGAGCCGGTCATCATCTCCAAGATCAGCGCCGGTGAGCGTATCGAGCACTTCGATACCGTCCGCCGCACCAAATCCGGCGAGCTCCTCGACGTCTCCCTCACCATCTCCCCTGTCCGCGACGCATCCGGCAGGATCGTCGGCGCCTCCAAAATCCTCCGCGACGTCTCCAACCGCAAGCGCATGGAAAATTCGCTCATCCAGGCCGAAAAGATCGCCGCCACCGGGCGCATGGCCGCCACCATCGCGCACGAGATTAACAATCCTCTCGAGGCCGTCCTCAATCTGCTCTATCTCCTTCGCCCCATGGTCAACGACGAAGGAAGAGCGTATCTCTCGACCGCCGAGATCGAGCTCAACCGCGTCGCCCACATCGCCAAGCAGACACTCGGCTACTACCGCGAGCACACCTCCGCGGTCCGCATTCCTCTTGCCCAGCTCGCCGAGCACGCACTCACCGTCTACACTCCACGGTGCTTCGCCGCCGACATTCGCATCGAGCGCTGTATCGACTCCTCAACCAAAATCGTTCTTCGCCGCGGCGAGATGATGCAGGTCATCTCCAACCTGATTGCGAATTCCATCTACGCAATGGGCGAGGGCGGTACCCTCTGCATCTGCGTCTCCGACGTCCAGACGCCCGGGCCCGGCGTCCTCCTCACCATCCAGGACAACGGCGTCGGAATCGCCGAAGAGAACCTGGAGAAGATCTTCGAAGCCTTCTTCACCACCCGCATGACCATCGGCACGGGCATCGGTCTCTTCGTCGCCAAGCAGTTCGTCGAAGGCCACGGAGGCAAAATCTGGCTGGAAAGCACCACCGATCCGGAAAAACACGGCACCAAGGTCTCGGTCTTTCTTCCCCTCCACACCCCGTACGAAGAGACCTTCGAAACCCCGGCCATCGCCTGACCTCAAATCCCTGAAATCTCTTATGCCCCGCGAGCGGTGCAATTCCCACCAACCCTATGACTCCAGAGACTTTATTTTCTAAGTCCAACGGAATCAAGACTTTGCACACGAAGTCCAAGCCTAAGTCCAATCTTCTGAAGACTTTGCATACTTTCACCGGGGGAGGGGGGTACCCCACACCCGATAAATCCCCCAGGCGGCGGCCGAGCAGTTATCCATCACTCGCCCATCCAGCAGCATCGCTTCGAACTCGCTCACGCGAACACGATGGACCGTCATGTCATGCTCCTCCGGCTCGCGATCATGCTGGCCCTGCGTGAGCCCCTCGGCCAGGAAGACATGGTGTAGCTGCCGCATCACGCCGTAGCCGATCCAGAGCCTGGCCAGCTCCGTCATCCGCTCCGCCCGCAGCCCGGTCTCCTCGCGCAGCTCTCCGCGCGCCATCTCGACCGGATCCACGTCCGGCTCCTCCCACCCGCCCTGCGGCAGCTCGTAGTAGGTGGCCCCCACGGTGTATCGGTACTGCCTCACCAGCCACAAAAAATCGCCGTCAGCAGACTGCTCGATGGGAATCACGATGCAAGCCGGATCCTTGTCGACGACCCCGTAGATTCCGCGCTGCCCGTTGGACCGCTCGATCACATCCTCGCGGACGCTGGTCCACGGATTGCGATAGACCTCTCGACTGCTGATGGTCCGGATGACCTCGTCTGCCACGTCAGATAGCTCCTGCCTCCATGCTACCTGCGCGACTCAGGACTCCCCCGTCCGCTCGAGGATCGCGAGGCTCATCTTCGGCAGCGCGACTTGCCCTGCCGAAAGCGCTATGCCCTCGCAGGAGCTCAACCGGATGCGCTCGCCCGGTGCCAGGTCGATCTTCACCGGCGTATCGCCCAGGTTCGCGGCAATCCGCACCCGTCCACGCTCCATCACCAGTGACCTGTCCTGCTCCCGGCACGCCACCTTGAAGTGCCCGAGGTCGCCATCATTGAGCGAAACGGTCGTCCGGCGCAGGTGGATCAGAGTCTTCACCCACTCGAGCATCTGCTGGTGATTGCCCTCGTGCACCTCGCCCCAGATCAGCTTGGAGCGCTCGAACGTCTCCTCCGCTTCGGGGTCGGGAATCGACGAGTCATCCCAGCCGAACGCCGCGAAGTCGCGCTTGCGGCCTTCGGAGACGAGCCGGCGCATCTCCTCCTCTTCGTGATCGGCGAAGTACAGAAATGGTGATGACGCGGCGAACTCCTCGCCCATGAAAAGCATGGGAACGAACGGAGCGGTCAGCACGATGCCCAGCGCAACCTTCGCCGCATCCATGCCGACGAGATGCTCCAGCCTCTCGCCGACAGCACGGTTCCCAACCTGGTCGTGGTTCTGGATGTAGCCGAGAAAGTGATGCGCAGAGAGCCCGTCCACCGGCCGTCCATGCCGGTGATCGCGATACCGCGAGTAGATTCCGTCGTAGACGAAGACGTGCTTGAGGCTCTTGACCAGATCATCCATCGAGCCGAAGTCGTCGTAGTAGCCGCGGCCGGGGTCGCTCCACAGCAGTGTGAACAGCGAGTGATGAAAGTCGTCACTCCACTGCGCGTCCATGCCGTAGCCGTGCGCCTCGCGCGGACGCACAAACTTCGGATCGTTGAGGTCGCTCTCTGCGATCAGGACGAAGCGGCGCCCGAGGGTGGCGCCGATGCGCTCGACCTCCGCCGAGAGCTGCTCCATGAAGTGCACGGCCGAGCGGTCGATGAACTCGTGTGTGGCGTCGAGGCGGAGGCCATCGACGTGGTAGTCCTTCAGCCACATCAGGGCGTTGTCGCAGAAGAACCGGCGAACCTCATCGCTTCCGCTCTCGTTGAAGTTGACGGCAGCGCCCCACGGCGTGTGGTAGCGCTCGGTGAGATACGGAGCAAACTTGTTGGTATAGTTCCCTACCGGACCGAAATGGTTGTAGACCACGTCGAGGATGACCGCGAGGTTTTTCGCGTGGCAGGCGTCGACGAAGCGCTTGAACCCGTCAGGGCCGCCATAGGGCTCGAACGGCGCGAAGAGGAAGACGCCGTCGTAGCCCCAGCCGCGCTGTCCGGCAAACTCGTTGACCGGCATGAGCTCGACGTGGGTGATGCCGAGATCGATGAGGTAATCGAGGTGCTCGATCGCGCTGTCGAAGGTTCCTTCTTCGCTGAAGGTGCCGATGTGCAGCTCGTAAAGAATTGCGGCCGAGAGCGGAGGCGAGTGCCAGTTCCTGTCGGTCCACTGAAAGGCGGACTGATCGTAGACGCGAGAGGAAGAATGTACACCGCGAGGCTGCCACGCACTGCGTGGATCGGGATACGGTGTTGGATCGTCATCGACGAGAAACGCGTAATCTGTGCCGGGCCCATCCTGCACGGAGACGCACCACCAGCCCTTCGCGTCCGGCCCATCCATGGCGAGCGGCTCGCGGCTATCCAGTTGCAGTCTCAACTTCTCGGCGCGCGGCGCCCATATCCGAAACTCATGCATCAATGATTCCTCTTGCCTCCTCAGGCTCTGAGATGCGTCCATGACCGGGACGGCTACGCCGCTCGCGTGTGAGCAGTGAGACGGGAAAAATTTCAAACAATTTTTCAACGTGTTGCACGCCATCAAACTCCTGGCCGGTGAGACAGTTCGTCCAGCGGCCTTCGGGCAGATCGAGCGTGGTTCCGTTCCAGGAAGTGCGGGACTGTGTCCAGCGTGGAACAACGGTCAGGATATCGCCGCCGCGGATGTAGGCGATGACGCGGTCCGCCTCCGGGCCGTGTGCATTGCAGTGCGTATAGGCTCCCTCCGGGCCGAAGCTGTGCGCACGCTCGCGACGAAGCCACAGCGCGTGATGAATCACCCACAGCTTCGGCAGCCCATCGTCCATGCGCTGCATCACCTGCTCCGCGGTCATGGAGCGCATCTCCTTGAGCAGCTTGCGGCGGAGATCATAATCGACAGGCCGGCGATTGTCCGGATCGACGAGCGAGTGGTCCCAGAGCTCGCCGCCCTGATACAGGTCGGGCACGCCCGGCGAGGTGTATTTGAGCAGCGTTTGGGCGAGCGAGTTAACGCGGCCGGCGTAGTTAATCTTTTTCACGAAATCCTCGAGCTCCGCCATGAATTTCATGTCGCCGAAGAGTGCATCAACAAATTTGCGCAGGGCGTCTTCATACTCGTTGTTCTGCGCGACCCAGCTGGTTCTGACCTTCGCCTCGCGCACGGCCTTCTCCATGTAGTTGCGCAGGCGCTCGGCGGTGATGGGCCATGCACCGATCATGGTCTGATACAGAAACCATTCGGTGCCGCGATCGATGACGCCGCCGGAGGTGTAGCCCGCGTTGTGGCGGCTCCAGTGCTCGGCTAGCTGATGGAACTCGTCGGGAATCTCGGAGAGCACCGCAAGCCGGGCGCGCACATCATCGCTTCGCTTCGTATCGTGCGTGCTGAGCGTAGTCATCGTCTGGGGGAAGGTCCGCTGCATCGCCCCGTTGTAGGTGTGGAAGTACTCGAGCGAGAAGCCGTCGCAGTCAGGATCACCGCCGACCTCGTTCATGGCGGTGAGGCGATTGGAGCAGTAGAACGCGGTGTCTTCGACACCCTTGGCCATCACCGGGCTGGTGAACTGCTGGAAGCGGTAGACGAACTCTCGCTCCTTTTCGCCGCGAACCCTCAGGGTGAGGACTTCGCGCATGAAGTCGAAGAGCAGACCGTCGATGTCCTGGCGGTTGTCATTGGCGCAATGTGTCGCGCGCGTGATGATGTTGATGTCCTCGTCCGTAATCTCGTCGCGATCAGGAACAACGTAGGTGCGATAGATGGCGAAGCAGGCAGCAACCTCACGAATCGCGCGGCGGATTTCAGCGCGCGTGAAGTCGCGATACTCGCGGCTGGATTCGCAGATTTCGACGAAGAGGGTGGCGAGGCGATTGACGTCGCTGCCGAGCGCCTCCTGGGCGACGTTCATCTTCTTGTCGTGGGCGACGACGGGATATGGCGTGGCGTCGCCGGTGTACTCGGCGTAGTACTCGTCCAGCTTGTTGAGGCTGTCCGGCTTCACGAGCACGCCGAGCGCGATGTTCAGGAAGTCATAGCCGGTGGTTCCTTCGATGGGCCAGTTCGCGCGCAGCCACTCGCCGGGCTCGAGGATCTTCTCGCCGATGATCCAGGCATCCGGAGCACGTTGGCGCAGGCGCTGGAAGTATTGGAGGGGATCGCGGAGGCCGTCGGGATGGTCAACCCGGACGCCATCGAGCACACCGTCTCTGAGCCACTTGAGGACGAGCGCGTGGGTCTCTTCGAAGACGTATTCGCGCTCGACGCGGAGACCGATGAGCGTGTTGACATCGAAGAAGCGACGATAGCCGAGCTGCTGATCGGCGGTCTTCCAGTAGGCGATGCGGAAGTGCTGACTCTCAAGGAACACATGCAATCCATCGATGTTCTCATTCAGCTCGCGGACCGCACGATCCACGCCATCGCGGACACGGTCTTCCTTGAGCAGACGCCCCAGCAGACTATGCAGGACGACCTTGTCGCGATGGCGCGCAAGAACGGTACGGCGGTCAGCGAATTCGGCGACGGGGAGCCGGCCGTAGCTGTCGGCGAGGAAGTTCAGAGTGTCGCTTCTCGCGTACTCGGCGGCGCGCGTGAGCAGACCGGAGAGGCTCTCGGGCGCGACGGGAAGCGTCTGGCCAGAGGCTTTGACGACGAAGGTTGCGCCCTGGCGGGCGAGCACGATGCCACCTTTGCTCAGCACACGGCCGTACTGGTCCTCGAGGATGGGAACGAGGACCTTATCTCGCAGGCGCTCTTCGTTAGGGTTCCAGTCGATGTCGAAGAAGCTGGCGTAGCGGCTGTTGTGGCCGTTCTCGAGGACGTCGTGCCAGTAGCGATTCTGCTCACCGAGGCTCATGTGGTTGGGCACGATGTCGAGCACCTGGCCGAGGCCGACCTCGCCGAGACGCTTGCAGAATCGCGTGTGGGCTTCGAGGCCGCCGAGTTCCTCGTTGACGCGGCGATGATCGACGACGTCATAGCCGTGCAGGCTGTTGGGCGCGGCCTGCAGGTAGGGCGAGCTGTAGATGTGGCTGACGCCGAGCTCGCGGATGTAGTCGGCGATGGCTGCGGCGTCGTCAAAGGTGAAGCCTTTGTGCAGTTGCAGCCGATACGTCGCGCTGGGCACTCGCTTCACAGGTGCGGAATCTCCTTCACAGGACTGCAAGGACGTGCAGGCCGAAAGTTTGTGTCAGGGCTGGAGATCTGGTTGCAGTCTCTCTCCCGATAGAGTCGCTGCCGTGCGGACGAGGTTGCATCCGCGAGCGCTACAGGCTGGGCGAGTAGGGTTCAGGCTGCCATTGGCCGGAGACTGTGAAGGCCGCGTGCGCCAATGCAATGTGTGAGAGCGCCTGCGGGAAGTTGCCCAGCATGCGCCTGTTTTTTGCATCGTACTCCTCGCTGAGCAAACCGACATCATTGGTGAGGGCGAGGAGACGCTCGAAGAGCGCTGTGGATTCGTCCTTGCGGCCGATGAGCCAGAGGCAGACGACGAGCCAAAAGCTGCAGGCGAGGAATGCGCCTTCGCCGCCGCTGAGGCCATCTTTTGTTCTGGCGGGCTTGTAGCGCTGGACGAGGCCGTCCTTCATAAGGTGCTTCTGGATGGCGTCGATGGTGCCGACGATGCGCGGGTCGTCGGGCGGAAGGAAGCCGACCAGCGCGAGGCGCAGGCAGGAGGCGTCGAGGTTGGTGGAACCGTAGCTTTGCGTGAACGAGTTGAGGCGTTTGTTGAAGCCTTTTTTGCAGATCTCGGCGTGCAGCTTGTCGCGGTTCTTGCGCCAGCGCTTCACGTCACCGGCGCCGTCGAACTTCTGGTGGTGCTTGATGGCGCGGTCGAGCGCGACCCAGGCCATGACCTTGCTGTGAACGAAGTGCTTGCGCCCGCCGCGGACCTCCCAGATGCCTTCGTCGGGGAGGTGCCAGATGTCGCAGAGGTGGTCCATGAGGTGGGCCTGGAGGTCGGTGGCGGGGACGCGGATGTCGACCTCGGCCTCGGGAGTGCGCGCGAGTGCGACGCCGACTTCGCCGTACACGTCGAGCTGGAATTGCTCCGAGGCGGCGTTGCCGATGCGGACGGGCTGCGAGCACTCGTAGCCGGGCAGCCAGGTGGCCTCCCACTCGATGAGCTTGCGCTCGCCGCCGATGCCGTAGAGGGTCTGGAGCTGGTCGGGGTTACCGGCGATCGCGCGCAGCAGCCAGAGACGCCAGCGCACGGCTTCGTCGGTGTAGCCGGCGCGCATGAGGACGAGCAGGGTGAAGGCTGTGTCGCGCAGCCAGCAGTAGCGGTAGTCCCAGTTGCGCTCGCCGCCGATCTCTTCGGGGAGGCCGGCAGTGACAGCGGCGACGATGCCGCCGGTGGGGTTGTAGGTCATCGTCTTGAGCGTGAGGAGAGTGCGCTCGACGATGTCTTTGTAAGGGCCTTCGTACTTCGAGCGACCGATCCAGTCACGCCAGAAGCTCTCGGTGTCGTTGAACGCGGCCTCGACAGGGATGGGTTCGGGGACCTTTTCGATGGAGCTCGCGTACGTGAGGACAAAGCATTGCTGCTGGCCGGCGCGGAGGGTGAACTCGCTGACGGTGGTGAGGTGTTCGCCGTGGAGCTCGGCGGGTTTGGCGCCGGAACAACTGCTGCGGAGAACGACCATGTTGGGGCCGGCGATGGCGCGGAGCTCGTGGTCGGCACTGGTGACCCAGGGGACGGTGAGGCCGTAGTCGAAGCGCAGGCAGAGCTCCATGCGGATGGCGACCTTGCCGCGCGTGCAGCGGACGATGCGCACGACGTCCGAGTGTTTGCCGCGGGGAGGCATGAAATCTGTGAGGAGGACTTCGCCTGATGCCGTGGTGAAGGTGGTCTCGAGGATGAGGGTGCCGGGGCGGTAGCGGCGTTGGCTGGCGGTGATCTTGTCGCGCGGCCGCAGGCTCCAGTAGCCGTTGTCGGACGTGCCGAGTAGAGCGGCGAAGCAGGCTCCGGAGCCAAAGTTGGGCCAGCAGAGCCAGTCGATGGAGCCTTCGCGGCTGACGAGTGCAGCGGTTTCGAGGTCGCCGATGACGGCATAGTCCTCAATGCGCGCACCGTGAAGAGGTTTGCGTTCGCTCTTTCGAAACCACTCTGGCAACAGATCCTCCGTTTGGCGACATCATGCAGGTTTATCGGCCGGCGCTCACGAGACGGCGCTTTCTGCTTCTAATGAGGTTGGATGCAGGCAGTGCCGGAGGGAATTGCGGGCGAGTTAGACTCGAACGGCAGATTGAATTTTGGAGCGGAGGCCGCAGCATGAAGCCAACGGAGGGACGCCGGCGCGTCGTGATTGAGGAGGTGCAGCCATCGGTCGATGGCGGACGGTATGCGGCGAAACGCGTGATCGGCGATGTGGTGGAGGTGACGGCGGCGATCTTTGGAGATGGGCACGATCATGTTGCGGGACGGCTGCTGTACAGGCACGAGAGCGATAAGGAGTGGTGCGAGGCACGGTTCGAGCCGCTGACGAATGACCTGTGGCAGGCGCGGTTTCCGGTGGACCGGATCGGCGCGTGGAGGTTCACGATCGAGGCATGGGTCGATCACTTTGATACCTGGTCGCATGATCTGGTGAAGCGGCTGGATGCGCAGCCGGACCCGAAAGAACCGACGGCGCAGGTTTTGCCGCAGGATATTCCGCTGGCGCTGCGGATTGGAGCGAACCTGCTAGAGGCTGCGGCGGAGCGCGCGGAGAAGACAGATGCGGCGGATGCGAAGAGGCTGACGGAGGCTGCGGCGCAGTTGCGGCATCTGGCGGATGCGAAGCTGCCGTACTATGACTCGCCGATGACGCTGGAGTTGGAGTCGCTGGTGGCGAAGTATCCGGACATGAGCTTTGCAACGAAGCTCGATCGCGAGCTGCCGCTGTGGGTTGACCGCGAGCGGGCGCGATTCTCTGCGTGGTATGAGTTGTTTCCGCGGTCGTGCTCGCCGGTGCCGGGAGAGCATGGGACGTTTCGCGACGTGGAGGCGAGGCTGCCGGAGATCGCAGCGATGGGTTTTGACATCGTATACCTGCCGCCGATTCATCCGATTGGCGTGGAGTACCGCAAGGGGAAGAACAATTCGGTGATTGCGGAGCCGGGGGATGTGGGCAGTCCGTGGGCGATCGGTGGCGCGGAGGGCGGGCATACGGCGATCCATCCGCAGCTTGGGACGATGGAGGAATTTGAGCACCTCGTCAAAGCGACGCAGACGCATGGGATGGAGATGGCGCTGGACATTGCGTTTCAGTGCTCCCCGGACCATCCGTGGGTGAAGCAGCATCCGGACGTGGTTCACGATCCGGCCGGATGGGACGATTCAGTATGCGGAGAATCCGCCGAAGAAGTACCAGGATATTTATCCGCTGAACTTCGAGTCGAAGGACTGGCGCGGGTTGTGGGATGCGCTGTATGGCGTGTTCAAGTTCTGGGTGGACCATGGTGTGCGCGTGTTTCGGGTGGATAATCCGCACACGAAGGCGCTGCCGTTCTGGGAGTGGTGCATCGCGGAGATGCGGAAGACGCATCCTCGAGGTGATCTTTCTGGCGGAGGCGTTTACGCGGCCGCACGTGATGTACTCGCTCGCGAAGGCCGGATACACGCAGGGGTATACGTACTTCACGTGGAGGCAGACGAAGAGCGAGTTGCAGGAGTACTTCGAGGAGATTTGCAACCCACCGGTGTCAGATTTCTTTCGGCCGAATGTGTGGCCGAATACGCCGGACATTCTGCATGCGCAGTTGCAGGAGCCGGATCCGGTGAAGCGGCGGGCGGTTTTCCAGCTGCGTGCGGTGCTGGCAGCGACGCTGAGTGCGAACTGGGGGATTTACGGTCCGGCGTTTGAGTTATGTGAGTGGCGGCCGGCGAAGCCAGCTGCGGGCAAGAGCGGAAGCGAGGAGTACCTGGACAGCGAGAAGTACCAGATTCGGGAGTGGAACCGGAGTGCGCCGGAGTCTATTGCGCCGCTGATTACGAGGCTGAATCGCATTCGCAGAGAGAATCGCGCGCTGGAGCGGAATGAGCACCTGGTGTTTCATGATGCGCCGAATCCGCAGCTTGTTTGCTACTCGAAGGCAACCGCGGATAAGAGCAATGTGGTTTTGGTGGTCGTGAACCTGGACGCGGCGAACGAGCAGAAGGCGTGGCTGGACCTGAAGCTGGACGCGCTGGGACTGCCGTGGCAGGGCAGCTTTATGGTGGAAGACCTGGTGACCGGCGCCACGCATACGTGGAAGAACCAGTGGAACTACGTGGCGCTGCGGCCGTGGGAGATGCCCGCGCACGTGTTTCGCATTGTGAGGCCCTAGTTTGTGAAGTTATAGACAAGACGCAATTCGTGTGGCTCTGCATCCAAACCCAGATGAACTGTTGAAAGGCAAGAACGAGTGAAGAAGCCCTGCAGCGCTACTGATCCTCTCTGGTACAAGGACGCCGTCATCTACGAGTTGCACGTGCGCGCGTTCATGGATTCGAACGATGATGGGATTGGTGATTTTCAGGGGCTGATCTCTAAGCTGGATTATCTGCAGGACCTTGGCGTCACGTGCCTGTGGGTGCTGCCGTTCTTTCCTTCCCCGCTGCGGGACGATGGCTACGACATCGCGAACTACACGGACGTGAATCCGTCATACGGGACGATTGACGATTTCAGGCAGTTTCTGGATGCGGCGCATGCGCGCAACATGCAGGTGATGATCGAGCTGGTCATCAATCACACGAGCGATCAACACCCGTGGTTTCAGCGTGCGCGAAGAGCACCGAAGGGATCGCCGGAGCGGGAGTTTTATGTTTGGAGCGACACGGACCAGCTCTACCGGGATGCGCGGATCATCTTCACGGATACCGAGAAGTCGAACTGGACGTGGGACGATGTGGCGCAGCAGTACTACTGGCACCGCTTCTTTTCGCATCAGCCGGATTTGAACTTCGACAATCCAGTCGTGATGGAAGAGGTGCTGAAGGCGATGCGCTTCTGGCTCGACATGGGCGTGGATGCGATGCGCATGGATGCGATTCCATACCTTGTGGAACGCGATGGAACGAACTGCGAGAATCTGCTTCCGACGCACGAGAAGATCAAGGAGATTCGCGCAGCCATTGATGAGGGATATGCGAATCGGCTGATCCTGGCAGAGGCGAATCAGTGGCCTGCCGATGTGCGGCCGTACTTCGGCGACGGCGACGAGTGCCACATGGCGTTTCACTTTCCGCTGATGCCGCGTATCTACATGGCGATTCGGCAGGAGGACCGGTTGCCGATTACGGACATCATGGCGCAAACGCCGGAGATTCCGCACAACTGCCAATGGGGAATTTTTCTGCGCAACCATGACGAGCTGACGCTGGAGATGGTGACCGACGACGAGCGCGACTATATGTACCTGGCGTACTCGGCCGATCCGCGCATGCGAATCAATGTGGGGATTCGGCGCAGGCTGGCGCCGCTGGTCGATAACAATCGCAGACGCATTGAGCTGCTGAATTCGCTGCTGTTCAGTTTTCCGGGAACGCCGATCATGTATTACGGCGATGAGATTGGGATGGGCGACAACATTTATCTTGGCGATCGCAATGGCGTGCGCACGCCGATGCAGTGGAACTCGGACCGCAACGCGGGCTTCAGCCGAGCGGTTCCGGCGAAGCTGTACTTCCCGGTGATCATGGACCCGATCTGGGGCTACCAGGCAATCAATGTAGAGGCGCAGCAGGCGGATGCGTCTTCGCTGCTGCACTGGACGCGCAACATGATCGCGCTGCGGAAGCTGTTCCAGGTGTTTGGGCGCGGGACGCTGGAGTTTCTGCATCCGGAGAATCGCAAGGTTCTTGCGTATATTCGTGACTATCAGAGTCCGGATGGGATGCAGTCGGAGACGGTGCTTTGTGTGGCGAATCTGTCGCGGTTTGCGCAGCCAGTCGCGTTGGATCTCGCCCGATTTGTCGGACGGCAACCGGTGGAGATGTTGGGGTATGTGTCATTTCCGGAGATCGGGGCGCAGCCGTATCCGCTGACGCTGGCTCCGTACAGCTTCTTGTGGCTCGAAATTCAGCCGGCGATGCGCGAACCGGAGCCGGCGGTGGTCGAAACCAAGACGGCGGCGATGGACCTGAAGCTTGTGACGGCGGCCGCGTTTACAGCTGAGGGGATCCTGAAGCCGGAGGCACAGGGATTTCTGCAGCAGGTGCTGCCGGGATATATCGCGCAGCAGCGGTGGTTTGGTGGGAAGTCACGCACGATTGCTTCCGTGCGCGTGACCTCGTCGACGCCTGTGCCATCGAGCCAGGCGGCGCTGACGACCGTTGAAGTCTGTTACAAGAACGAACCGAGCGCGGCGACGGAGGTCTACCAGATTCCGCTTGCTGTGGCCTCTGGAGCGCAAGCAGAGGAGTTGCGCGTGTACTCTCCGCGCGCCGTGATTGCGTCGTTGGATAACACCCAAAAGGGGCCGGTGGTTTATGACGCGATCGCGGATGAGGGATTCCGCAACGCGTTGTTGCGCATGATTGTGGAGGGTGATGCAGCGAGTGCGGCCGGAGAGGAGCGCACATTGCTCAGCACGCGCTCGCGTGCACTGGATGGGGAGCCATTGGTCGCGGCGGCTTCGAGAGTGGGATCGGCGGAGCAGTCAAACAGCAGCATGATTTATGGCGATCTCGCGATCCTGAAGCTGTTTCGGAAGATCAGCGCTGGTGAGAATCCTGAGGTTGAGATCACGCGGTTTCTCACGGAGATTGCGCATTTCCAGAACATTCCGGCGTATCTCGGCGACCTGCATCGCGCCAATGATTATGCGACGGTCGCATTTCTCCAGGCGTTTGCGCGCAATCAGGGCGATGGATGGGCGTGGACGCTGGAGGAACTCGGGCGATATTACGAGTCGGTTGTGGGGTGTCCGGCGCCGTCGTCTGTTGATTCTCCGGCAGCATTCGATCGGACGGATGATCTTCCGCCTGAGGCGCGGGAGCACGCTGGACTGTATCTGGAAGCCGCGCATCTGCTCGGCCAGCGAACGGCGGAGTTGCACCTCGCGCTGGCGACGCCGACAAGCGATGCGGCGTTCGAGGCTGAGCCGTTTACCGGTGAGGAGCTTGCGACGGAGCGCGAGAGAATTGAGCAGCAGGTGACGACTGCTCTCGCGTTGCTGGAGCGTACGTTGGCTGCTTCCGAGCACGAGTTCACACCCGAGACGGTCCAGCAGGCGCAGGAGATTCTAGGGCGACGCGGTGGCGTGAAGGAGCGGCTCGCCGAGTTGAGTGGCGATCCAATGCAGTTTGGGCAGCGGATTCGGATTCATGGGGATCTGCATCTTGGGCAGCTTCTGCGCGCGCGGACGGATTTCCTGTTCGTGGATTTTGAGGGAGAGCCGGCGCGATCGCTGGAGGAGCGGCGGAAGAAACAGTCGCCGTTGCGAGACGTTGCCGGGATGCTGCGCAGCTTCAGCTATGCGGCGCATGCGGCGCTGGGGAGACACAGCGCCCGACGGCCGGAACACAGCTCGACACTGGAGCCGTGGGCGACGCTGTGGGAGCGCTCGGTTTCGAACGAGTTCCTGCGGGGTTATCGGGGGACGATTGATGGGAGCGGGCTGATGCCCGCGCCGGACAAGGCGCAGCTGTTTTTGCGAGCGCTGTTGCTGGAGAAGGCGTGCTATGAACTGGCCTACGAGCTGAATAACAGGCCGACTTGGCTGCACATACCATTGGCGGGCGTGCGTGAACTACTCGGCTGAAGGGCATAGACTGTGTGTGAGCGCATCCAAGTTGCAGAAGGGCATTTGACTGATTCCTATGGCATCTCCCTCCAGCATCGAAGGCTTCGGCGCTTCACCACAAGCTGCTGCTGAACAGCGGCCACAGGGGGCCGATTCGCCTCGCCTGCTGTTGTGTGTCCCATCATTGCCGGATGATGTATTGTCGGGGCTGCTGGCGGATCTGGCGACGGTCTTCAGGCGGGATGAGGTGTTGATCGCCTCTCCGGATATCGAGGAGCCGGAGTTCGCACCGGCGCTGCCGCTGACCGTGTTTGATGGAACCCGCGTACGGAGTGACTGGGTGCTGACCGCGGGCGACTACGTGGCCGCGAACGAACTGATGCAGCGGCACGATGCGGCGCAGGTGCTTCTGCTGGGTGCAGATGTTGCGGCGTTGCCGGTAAGGGCAATCCGCGAGATGGCGGACAGGATTGCAGCGGGCGGTGATCTGGCTGTGCCGTCGTATTCTCTGGGAGCGCATGATGGCTTGGTAGCGTCGGCGCTGCTTTACCCATTGACACGGGCGCTGTTCGCGGCAAACATTCGGTTTCCGTTGCCGATGGATGCGGCGATGTCGCGCCGGATGGCGGAGCGGATGGCATCGGTGGCTCAGCGTCAGGCTGCGTCTCAAGCTGACGCTCTGCTTTGGCCTGTGGCGGAGAGTGCAGCAGCAGGATTCAGCGCCCGCCAGGTGGATTCCGGCGCACCGATCCCGTCGGCGCCCGCAGCGTCGGATTTCAATACGCTCTTCGTGACAGTCGCGGGAGGCATCTTCGCGGAGATAGAAGCAAAGGCTCAGTTCTGGCAGCGGTCCCGCGGGCCGGCCGCCGCAATGCGTGAGCCGCCTGCCGGGCAGAAGAATGGCGGCAGCGGAGATGTTGCTGAGGAACTGCCAGGTATGGTGGAGGCGTTCCGGCTGGCTCACCGAAATCTGCAGGAGATTTGGGCCCTCGCTCTGCCGCCGCAGTCGCTGCTTGCGCTGAAGAAGCTGTCCATCGCGGAGCCGGAGGCGTTTACGATGGGGCCGGCGCTCTGGGCACGACTGGTCTATGATTTTGCACTCGCGTTTCACCTGCGGTCTCTGAATCGGGGGCACTTGCTGGGAGCATTCACACCGGTGTACCTGGCCTGGGTTGCCTCCACGGTGAGAACAGTGACAGACGATGCGACTGCGGCGGCTCATCGCGAGGAGACAGCTGCTGCGTTCGAACGCGAGAAGCCTTACCTTGTGGCCCGCTGGCGCTGGCCGGATCGGTTTAATCCATGACAATTCTGCTTCAACTCGAGCGTGGTATTGCCGCATATTCGCAGTCCGGAAAGGAATGGATGATGGGTCAGCAGATCGAATTTGCGCTTCGTCAGTCCATGCATCGTGTGCTGGTCGTGCTGGTCAGCTTTCTTCCTGGACTGCTTGCGTTTCTTGTCGCCGTGGTTTTATTCGCGATCGTGGGTGCGATCCTCGGCGGGCTGGTTCGGCGCATCCTGACAATGACGCGTTTTGACGAACGGCTGAGTAGAGGAACCGGGAGCGCCACACCGGCGAGTTTGTTCGAGTGGACATCGAATCAACCGCCTTCACGACTAGCTTCACGCGCCCTGTTCTGGCTTTGCACGCTTGTCGGCGTGGCGGTGGGAATCTCCGCGTTCGCGGCTTCCTATTCTGCCGATAATCAGATGCCGATCTTCCTGATACCGTATCTGACGCACGTGATTGGAGCGGTGTTGATTCTGTTTGCGGGGACCGTGATCGCGCGGTTCCTTGCGCGGTCGGTGCTCATCAGCGCCGTCAATGCGCAACTGCAGTACGCAAGGATCCTTTCTGTCGGAGTGAAGTGGCTGGTTATGGTGCTGGCGGCGGCGATGGCGCTGGATCATCTTCGAATCGGCGGCTCGATCGTGAGTCTTGCGTTTGGCATTTTGTTCGGCGGTATCGTTCTGACGTTGTCGCTTGCCGTCGGCCTTGGCTCACGTGATCTCGTCAGCCGGTCGATTGAGCGGACGATGGAACGGCCCAGCGGGCCTTCCGAAGCTACAAGCCAGCGAACGGCCGAAGCGCAACCGCGATCGCGGCTTCGTCACTTCTGACGCATAGGCGTGACGTGGAGACGGCTTTCGTACTATTCTTTTCGGAATCTAAAGTCGTTGACCGCGTGAGCTTATGCCGGAACGTGATGACATTGTAGGGACGTCGCCTCTGCGGAAAGAGGGACGAGCGAAGGTGCTGGGTCAGGCAAAGTACATTGATGACCTGAGCCTTCCGGGAATGTGGCATGGCGCGACGGTGCGGTCGTCAGTTGCACGCGGTCGCATTCGAGCGATTCACTTCGCCGCCGAGGTTGACTGGTCGCAGTTCGCGATCGTGCGCGCGAGTGATATTCCTGGCGAAAACACAATCGTACATCTCACAAAAGATCATCTCTGCCTAGCGGTAGATATGGTGAACCATCCGGAGGAGCCGATCCTGCTGCTTGCGCATCCGCAGAAAGCGGCACTGCTGGCGGGAGTGGCGGGCGTGCGTGTTGAGTATGACGAATTGCCCGGTGTGTTCACGATTGAGGAGTCAGAGGCGGCTGTAGCAAACAACGATGTGGATCGGATCGTCTGGGAAGGCAGCGGGTATGGCGGGACAGCAAATTGCTTCAAGCGATATGTCTTGTACTCGGGCGAAGCGAAAGAGACGGAGGATGGGCTTGCTGCAGCGTTCGAAGCTGCTGAGTACATCGTTGAGGGCGAGTATCACACGGGCGCGCAGGAGCACCTCTATATAGAACCGAATGGAGTGATCGCGGATTGCGAGAAGGATGAGAGAGAAAACGTTGTCAGTGTGTGCGTGCGCGGCTCGATGCAGTGCCCGTATTACCTGGTGCACGCACTAACTCTGGTGTTCGCTCTGCCGGAAGAAAAGTGCAGAGTGATCCAGACGGAGACTGGCGGAGCATTTGGCGGGAAGGAAGATTTCCCGTCTGTAATCGGCACGCACGCGGCCTTGCTCGCAATGAAATGCGGGCATCCGGTGAAGATGATCTATGACCGCGCTGAAGATATGGCCGCGACGACGAAGCGCCATCCGTCGCGTACGCGACACCGCACGGCAGTCTCGAAGGACGGCAAGCTGCTCGCGTGCGAGATTGATATTGCTTTGGACGGAGGAGCGTATGCCACGCTCTCGCCGGTGGTTCTATCGCGCGCTACGATTCATGCACCAGGACCGTACAAGTGGCCATACGTGCGAGTGCGGGCAAAGGCGATGGCGACGAATCTTCCGCCACACGGAGCGTTCCGAGGGTTCGGTGCGCCGCAGTCGCTGTTCGCGCTGGAGCGTCACATGGATAAAGTGGCGCGCGTGGTTGGGATTTCTCCGGAAGAGTTGCGGCGCCGCAACTTTTTAACTACGGGTGACCGGACTGCAACAGGCCAGGTGTTGACGGAACCGGTCGACATGCGACATCTGCTTGCGCGTGCGTTGGAAGAAAGTGATTACTATGCGAAGCTCGCGCGATTTGCGCGGGAGAACCGCGGGTCGGCGATCAAGCGCGGTCTGGGGATTGCGGCGTTCATGCATGGGTCAGGATTCACGGGGTCCGGCGAGCGCAGATTGAATTCAGTTGTAGCCGTTGAACTTTTACAGGACGGGAGGCCGCAGATTCTTGTCTCGTCGACGGAGTTCGGCCAGGGCACGAATACGATTCTGTGCCAGGTTGCCGCGCAGACGCTGCGGATTCCCTATGAGCAGGTGGTGATTGCGCAACCCGATACGGCGTTGGTTCCCGACTCGGGCCCAACCGTTGCAAGCCGTACAGCGATGGTCATAGGGAAGCTCGTGGAGCGCGCGAGTGCGCAATTGCTGGAGAAGCTGCGGATCGAATCCGGGCTGCCGGAGGGCCATACGCCAGAGCGGTTTGCGCAAGCTGCCTTGGCATACTTGAACGCGCACGGCGAGTTGCGGTGCTCTGTGCGTTATGAGCCGGTGCGGCCGGTCGAATGGAATGATGAGCTGTTTCACGGGGACGCGTATCCTGCCTACGCATGGGCGGTTTACGTCGCGGAGGTCGCTGTCGATCTGAATACGTATAGTGCCTCGGTGACGCGCTTCGATGCTGTGCAGGAAGTTGGGAAGATTATGCACCCGGTGCTTGCGAAGGGCCAGATCGAAGGTGGCGTGGCGCAGGGCATCGGGTATGCGCTGTATGAGAAGTGCCTCTGGAAAGACGGACGCATGATGAACAACCAGATGACAAACTACATCATGCCGACGAGCGCGGATCTTCCGGAGATTCACGTGTACTTTGACGAGGTCCCGTCTGTGCATGGACCGTGCGGAGCAAAGGGGATTGGCGAGCTGCCAATGGACGGGCCTGCGCCTGCAATTCTGAACGCGATTGAGAATGCGACGGGGCTCAGTTTTGATTCGATTCCTCTTCTGCCCGAGGACATTTTCGAGAAGGCGCACAGCTTTACGGATCCGGCGCATGGTGGAAGCGAGGATCTGGACCCTGAAAGGCTGGGCGAGTTTCTGCCCGAGGTGAATGCATGAGAGCTACCCTTCAAATGACGGTGAATGGTGAGCAGCGCCGAGTTGACGTTCCCCCGATGAAGCGATTGCTGGACGTGCTGCGGGAGGACCTTCACCTGAGCGGAACGAAAGAGGGCTGTGGCGAAGGCGAGTGTGGGGCTTGCGCTGTGTTGATGGATGGGGAACTCGTGAACTCGTGTCTCATTCCGGCGCTGCAGGCGAACGGCGCGCGTCTTTGCACGATCGAAGGTGTTTCAACGGAGGGGCGACTGCATCCGATTCAGCAGTGTTTTCTCGAAAACGGCGGGGCGCAGTGCGGCATTTGCACTCCCGGCATGATTCTGGCGACGCATCATCTGCTGGAGAAACATCCGAAGCCCACGCTCGAACAGATTCAGGAAGGTCTCGCGGGAAACTTGTGTCGCTGTACGGGATATATGCGGATCTTCGAAGCCGTGCGGAAGGCAGCCGAGGCGCAAAATGCGGTCTGATGTTGCGGGATACGAGCTGAGCGCGCCGCCAACTCTTCAAGCGGTGCTGACGCAGATTGCATCCGAGCGCGGGCGCCATTCGTTGATCGCAGGTGGGACCGAGCTGATGGTCGCGTTGAACACGGGCAGGCTTGGATCACGGTCGCTTATCTCAATTCAGCATTTGCGTGAGCTGCGGTTCGTGCGAGTGAGCGAGAGTGTTGCAGAGATTGGCGCTGGAACAACGTTCACCGATATCCGACGGAACGAGACGATCGCGAAGGAGCTGCCATTGCTGGTTCAGGCGGCATCCTGGACTGGCTCGATTGCAAACCAGAACCGCGCGACAATCGGAGGAAACATCTGCAATGCATCGCCTGCGGCGGATACTCCGCCGGCGCTACTTGCGTACGATGCAGCGGTGACTCTATTGAGTGTTAGTGGCGAGCGAACGATTCCGTACAGCGGGTTTCATCTTGGCTATAAGAGAATGCAGCTTGAGCCTGATGAGATTCTCTACTCCGTGAGCGTGCCCCGCAGTTACGGCGGATGGCAGCAGTACATCCGCAAGATTGGAACACGAAACGCACAGGCGATTTCGAAGACGGCGCTGGCGTGTGTTGCTCTGGTCCAGCAGCAGAAAATCGAGGAGATCCGTATCGGGGCCGCTTCCCTGGCCGATCGGCCTTTGCGTTGTGCGGGTGTAGAGGACGCGCTCCGCGGGCGTTCACTCGCGCCGGAAGAGATTGAGGAGACAGTTAGAACAGGACGTGCGGCGCTGACTCGAGAGGCGAAGCCGATCGATGATATTCGATCGACGGCGATGTATCGCAGCGTCGTCGCGACAAATTTGCTGGAAGAGTTTCTAAGGCAACTCGCGTCTTAGCCGCCCGGCGGTCATTTGAACAGAGCGCGAGCGACCTCAAGGTCGTCTTCTGTGTCGATATCAAGATTGAGCTCTTCGGCATGTATCGAATGTGCGTTCTTCAGCAGACTTCGAGCACCGGTATCACCGCGTAGTTGCAGCAGAGACGGAAAGAACTCGACAGGAAAATATGCCGGAACTCCGATGGAACCGCCATAGGCGGAGCCGGTTAAGCGTTGTTGATCTTCCACCAGGGCGCACAGGTGTGTTGCGCGAAGCGCAGGTTGATCGCACGTGAGGATCACTGCACCTGTGACGGTATCGTTGGAGGCGGCTGTGATCCCACAGCAGATTGAGGATGCAATGCCTTTTTCAGGCTCCTGGTTAACCAGGACGATCAAATCCGGTGAAGGTGCGATTTCAACGTCTACGGCTTGTTTGCGCAGGATTACGACGATTGGAGAGAGTGCGGCTTCGCGCGCTAGCCTGACAGTTCTCTGGAGCAGTGTTTCTCCAGCGAGTACGATCTTTTGCTTCGGACGCCCCAGCCTGAGTGATGCTCCGGCTGCGAGCACAACGGCGGCAATGGTCACAGCGCACACTGCGTCTGCAGATATCGCGCCGATCCGCCCCGGGCTATCTGATCGGCAACGATCTCCGGCGTCATGCGTCGCGAGTGACCAAGCTTCCCCTGGCAACATGCCTGAATTTCAGCGATCGTGGCCAGCGCGACTGCCTCAGCGCCATCGCCGCCGAGGTCCAAACCTACAGGTGCGAAGACATTATGGCAGGCCTGATCTATGCTCCAGCCAAGTATGGAAGCAGCTTCGCTGAGAAGCAGTGAACTCCTGTGCCGCGAGCCGAGAAGGCCGATGTAACGCGGTTTATGCGGCAGAAGCGCACTCAACCAGCCACGATCCTGCTCGTAGCTGTGACCCATAATCACTACCGCATCGTCAGCTTGCGGCACAATGGTCGTGAATTCGCAGGATGCAAAGACTGCTTCGGCGGTGGAGAAACGTTCGCGGCGCGCGAGTTGTGCGCGGCCGTCAAAGATGAAGGTCCGCCAACCCATGAGCGAGGCAAGCTGCGACATCGGTTGCGCATCATCACCGGCGCCGAAGAGCAGGAGGCGCTGGGGAGGCTCAAGCCATTCGTCAAAGACGGGAACGTCTGAGGAATTGCCGGTGGTCTCGAACAGAACCGTTCCGGATTCGTCATACACAGCGCGGCGCAGAGGCTTTCCAATCGCGGGGAGCCATGTGACAACATTGCGGCGGAATCCGGTGAGCGATTCGGCCATGGCATTCAAAACGGCGGTGGCTTCCGAAGTGTCAACGGGTTCAAAGAGCAGATCGAGCGTGCCGCCACAGCCGAGGCCATATGGGATCTCTTCTGTGTCGTCGAAGACTGTCGAGAAGCGCTCCACGACCGCGCCGTTGCGTATAGCCCATCGGGCTTTGCGGGCAACATCGGCTTCGAGACAGCCGCCGGAGATGGAGCCGATGGTGCTGCCGTCCGCGCGCACCAGAAGGCGCGCGCCGACACGACGATAGCTTGAGCCTTCGACGTGCACGAGCGTGACGAGAGCAGTGACTTTTTCTCGCTGCCACTGTTCGACGATGGACCGCCGTTCACGCATGGAAACCCCGTCGTTTACGCCCGCTCGCTGAAGGTATGGATGCCGCACTCAAGCTTTGTGCCGCCCCATCGACCGCTGCGAGGATCCGCTCCAGCAGCGGGGCGCGCCGTGCATGGCTCGCAGCCGATGCTGGTATAGCCTTCATCGTAGAGCGAGAGCCGAGGAATGTCATGCTTTCTGGCGTAAGTCTCAACCCGGTCCCAGGTCCAGTCGGCAAGAATGCTGATCTTCTTCATCTGCTTGCCGCTGGGCAGGCGATGGTCTTCGATCTTTTTGAGGTTGGCTCGGGTCGGTGACTGCTCACGACGAAGGCCAGTGAACCACCAGGTGTATGGCTCGAGCGAACGCATGAGCGGCTCAAGCTTGCGCATCTGGCAGCAATACGTGGGATTGATGACGTGCAGCAAGCCGAATTGCGCCTCGTGTTCGGCGACGGTGGTAGACGGGGCTGCGTTGATGAGGTTCAGCTTCCAGTCGTGAGTGAGACGATCCCGGTATTCAAGGAGAGGCGCAAAGTGATAGCCGGTCTCGAGGAAGATCACAGGAACATCAGCCATATGCTGGCGAATAATATGAAGCACAACCATGTCCTCCGTCTGAAAGCTGCTTGTGAGACAGAGATTCTGTCCGCTGGATTGGCGAATGATCTCAGTCACCAGTTGCTCTGCAGATAGTTGCTCTGCATCCGGAAGCGTGTTGAGAGTGAGATCGCTCATTGCCGCTCCTTCAGCCACTGTTCAAGATGCTGTTCATTGTCGATCAAGGCATCACCGGCGATGTTTCTGATGGCTTCAAGGGTCGCCGGTCGCAGGTCGTCGCGTGCAGTAAGCGCGGCAACCTGCGCGAGCTGGAGCGCTCGCGCCACGGCCGGAAGCGATGACTCTGGAATGAGAAGATCATCAATATCGATCGCGGCTTCGTGCGCTTCCACAAATCGATTCAGGGTGCGGTCCAGCAGCGTGCGATCGTTACGCAACCAAACGAACGCTGGGTTCGGTCTCGAGGCCTTCGCCACCAGCGCCGTCTCGAGAGGAGCGGAGATCATGCCTGCCGCGACCGTCGCGTTGGTCAGAGGATCGATCAGGATGAATGAGCCGGTTGAGCGGCTGTCTTCGTAAGTGTCGAAGAACAGAGGCAAATTCGTCTCGAATTCGACTTCCGCAATGTCGTTCATCTGCAGCGTCGACGCCGAATGATGCTCGGCAGTCACGACATCGACCCTATGCCTGATTGAGCGGACCGTCGATCGGACGAGACGCGTCGTCTGTTTAAGGACATAGGTCTGACCAGCGGCGAGAGGCCGTTCGTTCATCCAGACAAGGCTGGATCGGAAGGCATTGCGGGTCAAAGGAAGTTCGGCATGCGCATCAACGAGCATCTCACCACGGCTGAGATCGATCTCGTCTTCAAGCGTCAGAGTGACGCTCTGTCCCGCTCGCGCCTTCTTGAGTTCGCCATCATATGTGACGATGCTGGTCACGCGCGTTGTTCGGCCGCTTGGCAGCGCGCGAACTGTTTGGCCCACGCGAAGCTCGCCGCGTTCGACACGGCCTGCAAATCCCCGAAATCCAGCATCGGGCCGCAGCACGAGTTGCACTGGAAAGCGCAACGGCTCAGAGGCCGGATGGATTGTCTGCAGTGGTATATCTTCGAGGTACTCGAGCAGCGTTGGCCCGGTATACCAACCCATAGCAGTCGAGGGTTCAACAACGTTGTCACCAGCCAGAGCGCTCACCGGAATCAATTCAACGCTGTGAAGCCTCAAGCGGCTGGCCAACTCGAGATACTCAGCACGTACGTGTTCGAAAACCTTCTCGTCGTAGTCAACCAGATCCATTTTGTTGACAGCGGCTACCACGTGCGGGATGCGCAGGAGACTCGAGATGAAAGTGTGCCGCCGCGTTTGGGGCAGCAATGATCCAGCTCTGGCAAAGGCCTTGGCGTCGATGAGCACGATGGCAACATCCGCCGTCGATGCCCCCGTGGCCATGTTGCGCGTGTACTGCTCGTGACCTGGCGTATCGGCAATGATGAACTTGCGCTTCGGCGTCGAGAAGTAGCGATACGCAACGTCGATTGTGATTCCCTGCTCGCGCTCAGCGCGCAGACCGTCCGTCAACAGCGAAAGATCGAGTTCACCGCCAGACCGGTTTACGCGGCTGGCGCGAATCGAGGCGAGCTGATCTTCGTAAACGCTTTTGGTGTCGTGCAGCAGCCGGCCGATCAGGGTGCTCTTTCCATCGTCTACGCTGCCCGCCGTTGTGAAGCGAAGCATCTCCTGATCGAGATGTCGGTCGAGAAAGGCACGAAACGCGTGTTCACGCGCAAGCTCCGATCGAGAGCCGTGGATCTGCGGAACGTCAGTCGTGATCATCAGAAATATCCCTCTCTCTTCTTCAATTCCATGGAGCCTTCTTCATCGTGGTCGATCGCGCGATTCTCCCGCTCGCTGCGGCGAAAGCCGATAAGCTCCTCGATGATCTTCGGCAGGGTGTCGGCGTCACTGCGGATGGCTCCCGTGCACGGTGAACAGCCGAGCGACCTCATCCGAACCTTCATTTTTTCTGGGCGTTCATGCGGCAGCAGGCGCGTCGTTTCATCGACGAGCGTCAGCGTTCCGCCACGATTTACAACGAGCCGCTCCTCAGCGAAATAGAGCGGCACGATCGGAATCTGCTCGACATAGAGATAGAGCCAGATGTCGAGCTCCGTCCAGTTCGACAGCGGGAAGACACGGATTGATTCCCCTTTGCGAAGGCGGGAATTGTAGAGACTCCATAGTTCCGGCCGTTGATTTTTGGGATCCCACTGGCCATGCACATCGCGAAAGCTGTAGACACGCTCCTTGGCACGGCTCTTCTCCTCGTCGCGACGCGCACCGCCAAATGCTGCGTCGAATCCCCCAGCTTCGAGCGCGTCCAGTAGCGAACGTGTCTTTAGCGCGCCGCAGCAGTTCTGCGTGCCCAAAGTCCAGGGACTTGCTCCGGCGGCCAGCGCCTGTTCGTTGCGGTGGACGATGAGTTCAGCACCAATCTCGCGCGCGTACGAGTCGCGAAAGGCGATCATCTCGCGAAACTTGTAGCTGGTGTCCACGTGGAGGAGTGGAAACGGAATCTTGCCCGGGTAAAACGCCTTCTGTGCCAGGCGCAGCATCACGCTTGAATCTTTGCCGATGGAATAGAGCATCACCGGGCGCGCGAACTCCGCGACTGCTTCGCGCAGGATGTACAGGCTTTCGGCTTCCAGCGTCTGCAAGTGATTCAATCTGTGACGATGAATCTCGTCGATGGCGGGCGCGGTTTCGTTTGCAGTGGCAGGCATTCAGGCCTCCGGAAGAGAGACGGATGCATGGCAACTGGCAGAAATCTCCAGTGTGCTGATCCAGCTTTCATTTAGTGGTCTTTCAGGAGAGGAAGGGCCGGAGACGCACTGAGCATCGATCCAACCCGCACAGGGGCGGTATCAGCGGCAACAACAACAACTGAGACACTGGCAGCAGTACACGCCCTTCATGGTGCTAGTGTACGGCCCGCTCGGGGGATAGTGCAACTACACCCCCGTTGCACAACTGACTACATCGACAGAGGTTTGTGGAACTTCTCGTGCAAAGCCAGAATGAGTGCAGTACATTGCCCGGAGAGTTCCGCCGTGCTTAGCCGCTAGTCTCTCGAGCCTCAAGGAGTCCGCCGCATGTTCGCATTCCGCCAACGGCTGATTGCGCATCTCGCAGTCGCCGCCAGCCTTCTCGGCGCGAGCGCGAACATGGGCGCGCAGGCCAGCAAGAGCGCCACGGAATATCCGGACTCGCGCGTTGATATTTACGGCGGCTACGGCTACTTCCACCCCATCAACAGCGGCGTTGGATTCAAGCAGTACTTCGATGTGAACAATGCCAACGCCACGATAAGTGTGACGGGCTACTTCAATCGTTACATCGGTGTGGCGACGGAGGCGGGATATTTTTCCGGTGTCCGCGAACACGCTGTTTACAATCCGAACTGTGTGGGCGAGGGCTGCTCACAACTCGTCTACACGGCACAAGCTGGTCCGGTATTCCGAGTACCCTTGGGCCCGTGGATCCCGTTCCTTCATGCTCTCGGCGGCGGCGCGCGATACAACGGCCCTGTGGACCAACCACTGACCTGGGGCTGGGGAGTATCAGGCGGAGGCGGGCTTGACTATACAGCTCCGTTCTTCCATAACCATCTCGCGGTTCGCATTATTCAGGCGGACTGGCAATATTCGCAGGTCGTCTACGGCCCATTGGTTTTACCGGAGAAGGTCAAAGGTGGCTTCGGTGAAATCGACGCACTGAAACTCTCCGGTGGACTGGTCGTGAAGCTGGGCGAGGTCACTGCGCCCAAGGCACTCGATGTGGGTTGCAAGGCTGAACCGGCAGTTGGTTATCCCGGAGACGTGATTACCATCACGGCGGCGTCCATCAACTTCGATGCAAAGCGGCCGGCGGCCTACACGTGGAAGACCAACGGCGGCAAGCTGAAACCCGATCAGGCGCAGGCAACTATCGACACAACCGGACTCGCGCCAGGGGAGTACGAGGTGAGCGCGCATGTCGTTCAGGGAATGAAGGCCCGGCAGCAGGCGTCGTGCACCACGCCCTTCACGATCAAGCCATTTGAACCTCCGACACTTACCTGTACCGCGACTCCATCGACCGCGACAGCAGGAACAACGATCGACATTAGTACGACGGGAACCAGTCCGCAGAATCGGCCGCTCACCTATTCGTACAGTGCGAGCGCCGGCCAGATCACGGCGACCGGGCCAACCGCAAAGCTCTCGACCGCCGGATTACAGGCAACGACGATCACTGTCACGTGCAATGTGGTGGACGATCTTGGGCAGACGGCGCAGTCGAATACGCAGGTAACCCTGACCACGCCGCCCACACCGACGGTTGCGGAAACTCAGGATCTCTGCCACATCAGCTTCGAACGTGATCACCGCCGTCCAGTGCGTGTCGATAACGAGGCGAAGGGCTGTCTCGATGACATTGCGCTTACGATGCAGCAGCAGTCCAGTGCGAAGCTCGTGATGGTCGGCAACTCTTCGGCCAACGAGCATCCGGAGGCAGGCGCGGAACGCGCACTCAATGCGCGACAGTATCTCGTGCAGGAGAAAGGTGTCGACAGCTCACGGATCGAGGTTCGTATTGGGTCGATGCCGGGACGCTTCGTCACCAACACGCTCGTGCCGCCAGGAGCACATTTCGACGGCTCGAACTCCCAGACTTTCGACGAAAGCTCAATCGTTCGCCACGGTCAAGCGTACGGTATTCCTGGTGCTCACGCCCGTGGGACCTCGCACTACCAGCCGCGGAGAAGCACACGCAGAAAGACTCCTGAACCGCTGAAGGAAGCTCCGGGTGTGAATGCGCCTGGCGCTGCTACGAAGAGAGGGCCGTCGAGTTCCGCACCTTCGGGAACAGGAGCGAAACCGGGTACTCACAAGAAGCCTTCGCCGGCAACGCCGATGCCGCCTCAGCCTACGCAAGGAAAGCAGACAACGGCGAAACCTTCACCCGCGACGCCGATGCAAACCAAGGCATCCAAACCGTCGCCAGCAAGTCCTGTGCAAAGCAAGGCGGCCTCCGGCACGGCGCAGACGAAGCAAAGATCATCAGCGGAGAATAAACGATCATCTGCGGCTTCCATGCAGGCCAAGGGAATCAAACCGTCACCGGCCACTCCGATGCCGCAACCCACGAGAAAGAGTTAGCGGCGAGTGTGACCTAGCACCGCCGGATTCTGTTAGACTGGTTGAGTCGGACGCGGGCTTTTCAGCCGGCGAGCGCTGATACTCTTTAGCGCAACTCTCTGGCAGCATCAATAGGTTCGGGGCGTAGCGCAGTCTGGTAGCGCACCTGCTTCGGGAGCAGGGGGTCGTTGGTTCAAATCCAATCGCCCCGACCATTCTTCCATTTTGGTCCGTTTGAAGATGAGGTCGAAGGGGTATCTGGAGGTGGCCGTTGCACTTACGGCGTCCAGCGAGCAGTTCGAGTGTAGCATTCTGAGCAGTTTGGGCTATTCAAGCGAATCCTGCGAAATGTACAGCGCAGACAGCCAAGGCGAAAAGTGTTCACTGTGTCGCCCACTTCCGACGACAGTCACGATCATGCAGATGGAGGTGACTCGCTGGATAGAGATAGAGCTCACCGCTCTTCTAAGGACACTTTTCCGCTTACTTCCTGATCCAAGACCCACCATGAGCCATCGCGGTGAACCCGCGCCGGTTGCCCTTCACTCCAGACGCCGTGTGAGCCGTCAAACGCGGGCAGCCGCACCTGCGCCCTCACCCCTAACGGCAGTTCTGCCGAGAGTGTTAACGTCGAGGATCGCTTCCAAGCCAGCTTGATCGGACCACGCGGAGTTGGAACAGTTCCATTCGCAAACTGGAGTTCGCCCGGATGCGGCGCAATTTCCGCTTCAGTCCATCCCGGCTTGCTCGGCTGTACACCGAGGACGAAGCGCGGCAGCAAGTTAGCGGGAGCCGCACCCCACGCGTGATTCCAATCCTGGTTTGGCTTGTAGCGCTGATCCCATGCCTCCCAGGTGATCGTCGTTCCGCTGTCTATCATGTGGCGCCAACTCCGATCGCCTGGAGCGGTGATCTCTTCCAGTGCAGCCTTGGACTGGCCATTCTCAAACAGGCCTTCAAGTAGATATTGGGCTGCATAGACGGAGGCGCGCATGCCGCGACTTGCAAGCCACTCGGCAAGATGATCGCGCTTATCCCGCGGGACGAGCCCAAACGCCAGAGGAAACAAATTGGCGTGCAGGGACACGTGGTCAGTCCCAACACCGTCACGGTACAAACCCGTTTTTTGATCAAAGAACTGCCGCTGGAAGGCTGCTAACGATATGCGCTCACTGTTGGCATACTCCTCGGCATCCTTCTCTTTACCCAACGCGAGCGCGAGTTGGCGCATCTCCTCGACTGCACGTAGATGAAACGCGTTTACAACGGTGTTGATGGGTGTAAATACATAGCCATCGCGCTCACCGGCCGGCCAATCCACAATGTCGTTCCGATGGATTTGTGCCGCGTTACTGTGGATCAGCCCGTCGCTTCCGACACGATCCGCCAGCGTCTTCGTCTTTAGCAATTCGTAATGCTGTGCCAACCAGTGTTTGTCGCCTGTTTGCATCCAGTCGGCATAGGCCATGAACACGATATGAGGCGCCCACTCAGTCGGCCATGTGGGATATTGCATCAGGCGTTCGAAGGTGTCGCGCGGCATTTGTGGATTGGGATCGCCCGCATAGTAACTCAACTGAGTTAGATACGTATCGGCCTCATACGATAGGCGTTCTCGGTCGCCATCCACAAACACTCCGGCGAATGTAGTCGCTTTGATCGAATAGTGGCAAACATCCCAAATTTTATCCAGCATCGCGTCCGACGACTGGAAACTGGCCGCGTCGTCATCCCAGGTGCTGTCGAAGGCGGCTCTCCGCCGCACTGCGCCCCGGCTTAATTCCCCTGGCCATCCCGCGATCTCTACCCAGCGGAAAGGTGTCAGTGTTCCCCAGTCAGGCGGGGTCAGGACTGCGGGAGGTTTTGTATTGCGCGCGTCGGCAGGCGGAGCGACCACTTTGCTGCCGCCATCGAGGGTCACGGTCACTTCTGAGTAGCGCACTGATCCCGGAGGATTGCGGTCAACCCGGCCGTCGCTCATCGCCTCGCCAAAGCGGATCGTCAACTCACCACTCTCTCCAGGTCGGGCCTGGAGCAGCAAATTGCCGAAGGCAACTCGGCCGAAATCCAGAAGGTATGTACCATCAGTCAACTTAACGACGGACACTGGATCCTGCTGCACAAGCTTGACGGGAGCGGCACCAGCCGCGAGACCAACCGTTAGAACCAAGACAACAATTTTCCATAGATCCGCCCGTTTCATTTGCTCCAAAGTTACTCCTCTGATTGAGCTCAGCAAGCTATTGGCGGCTAAGAATCAACACTATGCAGACGATAAGATCGCTTTTGAGTCTCTTGTGAGCTATCTTACGAGGGACGTAGTTCGAAGTGTTCGTTCGACTCACCTCCCATGTCATCTTTCAGGGCGATATCTCGTTCTTCCATGTTCCTTGGCACGGTACATTTGTGACAATTTCTCGACGCTATTCTTTGCAAAGCGGCGCCGTCGCCATCGAGGTTCGTCCCGACGAAGGCGGACGGGGATCGTCTTTAAAGAGTCTTGATTCAGGCATGGAGTTTCTCACCCAGTCCCAGTGCTGCGGCAACTATCCTCAACCCGGTCCCACGCTGCCTTTCAGGATGGGCCGTGCCCCGGAATCGAAGAGTGCCTCCCTACTGTAGGTCCGTGCGGGTCCGAGACATATGGCAGCTTAGTTCCTGATCATGGCGACTTCTGACAGCTCAAATGGAATGTAACCAGCGTATCCAGCACCAATCTTGGTTGTCTTCTACCGGATTCAGTCGTACGCTTCGATTTAGCAAGGAGTTATCGCTGAATAATGACCCTCTTCACATTTCTTATGGCGCCGAAAACATCGCTTCTACCGACCAGTGATTTCTATACGCTTGTCATCCGCTATTTCGGTCTCGGCGGTGATGTCATCTTCCTGCCTCCCGAAGTCCATGAGCTTCGGTTCGACTACTCACGTGGTAACCGCATGGGCAACGCCGGTACGACCATCCCATAGCCCCAATCTCAGCCCGGCATTCGCCTTGACATTGTGGGTAATTCCGACCCGGAAACTGCTGACATGTTCTACACCGCCCGTTTGAGCCAAGGCTGCTGCAGCATTTATCGCCGTGCAGTCGGACAGAGGCTCGACATTTCGTTCGACCCGCAACGCCCGCCCTATCTCGGCCTATGGGATTGTTATGGCGGATCGCCTGATAGTGGACCAGGCCCGGATCAGTATGCAGTGGCTCTCGAACCGACGACCTCCGGGTGCAAATACTCTGTCAGCAGCTGAGAGCAGTGGTTCGGCTATCACGCTGGATGCCGGAAAATCGTTCGATTGAGAAATTCGCTTTCGTATCCGCTATTCCGATGTGATCTTCTTCTCCTGCTGAGTAAATCAGACATGCTCTCACTCTCCAGGGAGTTCCACTGGCTATAACAAAGCTGAGCCGATTACATCCCAGCGATCGATATGGTACCCGCTGCCTTCATTCTCCGCGCGACCATCGCGACCTTTCCAACTGAGACTGAGCTTGCCGTTCGGGCAGCGCATCGAAAACGGTATGGAGCCGTCTCCATACACACGCACCGAAATCTGCCGCGTTTCCGGTGCCCCGGCGAACATCCCCGCTCCGGCCCACGGTATGACGCTTCCTGCCTTGACGTAAACGGGGATGTTCTTGGTCGACGAGGGAATGGAGATCTCATTTCCGCCGTGAATCAGCGAGCCTGTCCAGAAATCCTGCCACACGCCTTCTGGTATTGCAACTTTTCGTGATCCTTCACCTGCGAACAGCGGAGCGACCATCATGCGATCCCCGATCATGTACTGATCATCAACCTGGTGCAATCGCTTATCCTCTGGCGTATCCAGAACCAGCGCGCGAAACGGCGGCGTTCCGTCGTCAGCATAGCGTTGGAAAGCGGCGGTGAGATATGGCACCAACTGCATCCGCCAACCAATGATCTCCCGGCATCGCGACTCCAGCACCTGCCACTGATCGAGAAATTGATCATTATTGTTAAGTGCTCGATTGGTCTGTTTCCATGGGGGATTCTTCATATACCAGCAATCAACCTGCGCGAGCGGAGAGAACACTACACTCTGCAAACGCCGAATCAAGTCTTCTGCGTTTTCGGCTTGTCTAACTTCAGGGCACCAAAGCAGTCCACAGAATCCGGAGTTGACGAGAGCGCGAATGTATACCCTGTGATCGTAGAGATCGCTATAGAGCACAAAAGGATACGGGGCAGCCAACGGGCCGCTGGAGCGCACGAGGCCATAAGTCTCTTTGCCGCGCTGACGAAATTGATCCCAAATGGCCATTTGATAGCGAAGTCCGAAGACGTTGTGCATTTGCTCGCCATCCACCCCAGAGGGGAATGAGCTGCACTCCGGAAAAGACCACCCCCCGGTGAAATCTGAGTTATCGCACTCATCAAGCTTGAATCCGCTCACACCCAGATCAATCAGATTTTTTCCGTGATACGAGCCGAATGCTTTGCGCGCCTGTGCACCAGCAAAATCCGGTACCAGGCCATTCCACACGCCGAAATTTCCGGAACAGGGTTCGATCTCGGTGAAGAGCGGTGATGCAGGATTCGTGAAAGCGTGCTCCCACAAGTTAATTTTGTAGTGCAAGTCTGTTGCGGATTTCACAAATCCCTTCGGCTCGGGAAAGCGATCCTGATCCCAAACGAAAGTGCAGGAGTAAGCGTGCGATTGCCATCCAGGCTCCAGGCCGACGACATCGCATGGGACCTTACGCTCGCGAAGCTCCTGTGCAACCGCGAGAACATCCTTATGATTTGCCCGCGCCGCCGTTCTGTACCAAAAGCCGAGGCCCCATTCGGGCGGCACGAAACCTCCGCCCGAAAAAACGTTGTATCGTTTGACTGCGTCCTTCATGGCAGGCCCGGCAAACAGATACACGTCAACTCCCGAGGTCCGCGGAACTTCAACAATAATCTTGCTACTGTCGTTTTCTGGAACCGTGTGAGTGTAATTCGGGTCTGGACTGGATCCTGCGACGATCGGCGCAGTTGCGGCCGGTTTTGGACGCGCATCGCCAAAGTAGAATGTCGCGTAACGGGCTGTGTCGATGAGGATGCCGATACCTTCGGTTGTTACGTAAAACGGCACTGGCGCATGAGAGTCACCGGTGTCGACCTTGGGGTCGGCATTTACACGGACGACTTTCTTCTTCCCGCGCTGCGCGAAGGATACAAACTGCAGTCCGAGGCCGAAGATCTGCTCGTCGGCACGCAAGGGCAATTGAATCAGGCAACCGCGCGCGGTTTGCTTCCCTTCAATGGGTGGCAATGGAGCAGCATCTACCCTGGGTAGCCTTGCAAATGCATCGGTTCGTGGCGCCACCAGGCGGCTGGATACCGGTGTGAAGCGCTCCGGTGTTCCAATTGTTGCTCGCCACACGCCAGGATGCACCTGCCTCCACCGCTGTGTGACCAGTGAATCCACAACCGGAGATTGTGCAACTACTCTGGCGAGGCCTGCTACAGTTCCGCTTGCTGCAAGCGCCTTAGCAAGAGTGCGACGTGATATCTGGATGTTCAAGAGTGTTTTCCTCGAAACTTACAAGGACGCCGACTTCGCCTCGTGGAAATCAACGCGAAATCCAGATTGGTCAGATACGGGAAAACGATCGTTGGAATGAATGTGACCCTCCGAATCGCGCTCGCCCTGCCAGCAATCGTCAAGGTTGACATACTCGTACCCAGCCGCCTTCATTCCATTGGAAGCCATTGCATCGACGGCAGCTTTGACATTGGCTTCTGTTACATGGCGCCCAAATGCGTACCACGTGTTCCATCCGAGAGGTGGCGTGGCAGCCACTGATGGCCTCTGCGCGTTTACGCTCGCGCCAGCAGAATCATCATCAATCCAACACTACGCAACATAGCCTCTCTCTCATTCCTAACTGATGAGCCGAAACTCGCCTAATCCTCGGCCACGTTGTTACGTAAGGTATTGTTCTTTGTCACAAATTTCTGGTTCGCATCCATCCAGGTCTGCTGAGCGATTCCCGCACCGCCGTTGCCCTCAATCAGGCAACCGTTCACCGTGACACGCTGGCTCTCCGCGACCATCACACCATCGAGTTCGTTGCGTGTGATCTCAGAATCCCGAATCAAAACATCTTGTCCGAAGATCACGGCAATCCCATGTCCCCACATCGAATCGGCGAATCGCGATCCGCTGATCGTGATGCGCGAGATGTGGTTCATCTTCAGATTGTGATTCTTTCCATGCCCAGGTGGTACCATCCCGCCGCTTCCTGAGAAATCACAGTTAATAATTTCTACCTGCGCGGCCCCGAATAACTCGACCGCATTATACGTGCAGTTGCGCACTGTCACGTGCTCAAACTTCAAATTGCGCTGCACAGTCTTTCCGTCGCTCTGAAAAATCATGCCTGCGCGGATAGGCGAATACATAAGCCGCCTTCGCTGCACACCACCATTCGGATCGCGCGGAACCTCGGGTGTCTCTGCGCCCTCAATGACAAAATCCCGCAACACCACGTCATGCACGTCGGGATCGGCATTACAAATCGCCGCTTCACCCGCTCCTTTTACTGGATCGAGAAACAGTTCGCAGTCCAGCCCGGTCCCCGCGATCGTCACTCCACTTGGCAGTCTCAGCGTTGCCGGCAGAGTGTGTAGCCCAGCCGTCAGGTTTAGCGTCCCGCCCCCTTTTGCCTTGAGCTTGCCGAGTGCATCTTGGATCGAATCACCTGGCGCAACGGTGACGTCCGCCCAAGCCGTCGTGTTTGTCGAGCTCGCCTGCGCGCCTGCCGTCATGGCGATCTTGGAGGGCTGTGGCGCCGGGTTCAGGTTCACGGGACCTTTGCCGTTATCGCCGCGAAACATCGTGGCTATAGTGTGCGGACGCGGCACCTTCTCAGCCGCCCTCTCGGTGTAAGGCATCGCCATATGCTTTTCATAGCAGTAGTGCTGCAAAACCGGACTGTAGAGATCGCCGAACCGGCCGCGCGTCTGCTCGCTGAGCTTGCCATAAGCAGGCACGGTCTCTCCCAACATGTAGCGCGCCGTATACTCCATCACCAGCGCCAGCCGGTTGTCGGCCTCGGCGAAAAGGTCCACGCCCTGGTTCCACGCTATGACGCAGGTATTTACAAAGTAGGACAGTCCGAGCTGTGTGTGACCCTGGTCTCTGCACGACTCCTCGCACTGTCCGCTCGGATAGATGTAACGTGTGATACCGCTATTCCCCAAGCCAACGCGATAGTGCTTATAGACCAGATCCATCAAATCGCGGTCCTCGCAGAAAACTCCAATTGATAGCAACGTCCACATGATCGCCGCGTCCCAATTGCCGTTCGCCTCGGGGTAGAACATTCGCAGCAGCGGCACATAAACCGTCATCAGCATGCGTTTGAACTGCTCCTGCGACTGTGCACTCCATCCCGGATATGTTGATCGCAATATTTCCGCCGCATTGCAGAACTCGCCACCCGTCCATCCAGCCAGTAGCATCGCGTCGTTCTCGAAGAAGTCCGCCAATGTGCCCGACCAGGCATCGAATATCTCAATGGCCTTGCGCGCATGCGCTTCGTTACCAGTCAGGTACCACTGCATCACATGGTTGTTTGCCGCGTTCGCGCTCTCGGAGAGCTCGACGCCTCCTCGCTCGCCGGCAGCATACGCACCGCGGATGACATGTACAAACGGCCTGGGCTTAAAGTCCAGTGACGCCACAGGGCTCGTAAGCCACACGTTCCACGAAGACGTCCATGGCTCCTCTCCGGCTTTGATTTTGGCCTTCATAAACTCAAGATCCGAACGCGTCTGCAAAATGCCGGGGTGAACAATGGGTTGCTTGCTGTCGTGCAATACGACCGCGTCATTCACTCTCTCCTGCTTCACACCGCCTGCCGAAGTCTGTCCCAACCCGGGCAGCGCCGCGGCCGCGAGCCCGGCTCCCGATTGCAAAATAAACGTGCGCCTCTTCATGTTTGGGTCTTCCGTTCTGGGGTTTGAACGTGGTCTGTTAATGACTTTGCGATTCAATGTGTCTCAAAATGTGCAGATCGAACATGCGTTTTTTCACGCCAAATAAATCCGCGTTGACTTGGCATCCGAACTTCCAGTTTGTCCACCTCTTCGCCAGGTGCCAACTTCAGCTTGAATTCACCGCCCTTCCCTTTCCGCTCAAAGAGGATGTCTGCTCTCACGACGCCGGATCGCGAGCGAATGGGCCAAGCGCGTGTTTCCACTCCATGCCAGCTATCAGGAATTCGCGGAATCACTCGAACCGTTCCCGGTGAAGAATCATCCACGCCAAGCATCATGCGCGAAATCTTAAGGGGCTCCGAAACATTAACGAGGTTCAACGCACCGCAGCCTTCATCAAGCTTCACCTTGCCGACCGCATCCGGTGAATAAGTCCGCTCGTAAAAGTAAAAAGGAGAATGACGATGCAGCTTGTATTCCGGAACGGGTTTATACGTGGCATTCACGAGCCAGGAAAGTGCCTTGTCGGCCATCGTCAAATTATCGAAGAGCAGCATGTCCTGGATTGCATATCCCTGGCCGTAGGACGGGCTGGAAAGATATCCATCGGCGACCAGGTCGAACTGCGTCCAGATCCCATAGCGCTCAAACTCTGCTTTCCGCAAGGGCGTATGGTAAAGCTGCTGAAGTGTTTTCTGGCTATGTTCGGCCCCGGACTTCCACGTCGACACCAGTGGCTGGAAGCCGAGCACATCGGCGGACATGGAAGCGACGCCGTTGATCGAGCCGATGCCTTTATTCCCCATGCTGTTCAAGACCCGCGGATCGGACTTCATCGACTTCACGTCGATGCACCATATCCATGCACCATCCTTATCCACCAGATACTTCTCCATTGCGTCGCCGATTCGAGCCGCCACATCCCGATATCGCTTCGCGCGCGCATCCTCTCCAGACTCGTCTGCCATATCGGCAGACGCCAGCAACGCGAGCCGCACGAGATTGTTTTGCACTACGTTGTAACACAACCCATCGACGCCCCATCCGCAGCCAAACTCGCCGCTGCCGGCCACCAGCGGCTTCGTCTGTAGTTGAGATTCAATGCCATTGAGCGGCGAAGCTGCCCCGAACAGGAACTGCTGAATATCTTTTCTCGTCGGGTCCGAATCCGGCAGGCGCTGCCAAAGCAACACCATCCCGATGACAATCGACGCTGTACCATCCAGTTCGGAGCCTGATCCCGGCTGCGAGCCCTTGAAATATCTGGGGAAGGCATAGAACCCACTCGGGTTCTTTTCGACCAGCTTCATCAGGCACTCGGCCACGAGCGCCGCGTGCTGGTAGTAGCCACGCATTACGAGCTCGCGCATGAACGTGCCACCATCGCGCGACCACATTGTGCCCGCCCACGGGAATCCGGGAAGCGATGCGTTCACGAACCCTGCCGGGAAGTTGTTTCCAGCAGTCGCCACAAAGTTTTTTTGGAGCACACCTTGGAGCGATGCGTCGAGTTCCTTTGTGAAGAGCTCCGCATCTGGCGACCCGAAGAATTGAAGTGATACCGGCTCATCCTTTTGCGGGGAGATGGAGGCGGGCGGAGTCTCCGCATGACCGATCGCCACAGCCGTACAGATGAGAAAGCCCAGCAGAGCCGCGAAATCTTTGCGGAATCTGTGTTTTGTCATGTCCTTCCTTTTGCAGCGCGACGGAAAGCAAAGAGAGATATGGCATCGTGATCCTAAGACGACACCTCCAGAGCCGCCGCCCGAAGTGAACAGCTTTCTCACCCAGGGAGCTGGAAAACTTTGCACGCGAGATACGCAGCGTTCGTCAGACCGTTCGGTTCTCCCCAAAGATGCCAGCCTCGGGGTCATGGCGCTTACGGGATGTTAGAACGTCAGCCGTGCCGTAAGCTGCAGTTGACGAGGTGTGTTCTTAAAAGTAGCGCCCACACCTCCGGGTTGAACCAATTCCGTGCCATCCGTTGTATTCGGGTTGGGGTCTCCCTGCACATTGAAGACGTTGAATGCATCCAGATTGATTCTGAAATTTACCGTCTCAGTAATTGGGAATACCTTGAAGAGAGAGAGGTCCGCAGACCAATATTTAGGTCCAGCAATGATGGTCTTCGAAAAAGGATTATTCCCCGATGGACCCGGATTGTAGGCGACCTTTACAGGAGCTCCCTTATTCGCGGCCAACAAGGCGGGGGATGAAACCAGTACGTTGTCATTGCCATAATCAGAGGAGCTGGGATCATTGTTGATGGGGGTCACAAATGGTTTCCAGTCAGCAGGAAGGCCCTCGACACACTTGGAGGTGCAGGTACCTCCGTTCGCCGCAGGAAGAACTTTCGGTCCAAGGTATCCGTTGAACCACTCGAAGCTGTTAAGGCATGTACCGCCCCGGCAGTCCTTGATTGGAAGACCTGCTTTCCAATTGTCTTGGTCAGGTTCTCGTCGTAATTGAAGATGATTCGATTCTCGTAATACTGGTACTGGGTGCCGCCAAAAGGCATGAGGCAACCGCTGCAGATTACAGGGAAGCCGGTCTCCCCAAAGTTATTCGGCAGTTTGAAAACGTCAGCCTCATAGTTTGTTTCCGGATTAGCATCGGCGCCGCCGCCACCCACATACTGATAAAACCATTGCTGGGACGCTGTAGTTTCGGAATAGAAGGTAGGAGAAAAGACGTGCGTGTAATTCAACGCTGCCGCAAACTGCGCGTCGTTGATACTCTGGAAACCGCTGACTCCGGCAGGAATGCCATCTGCCCCTGTCGTCGCGGGGGAAGCCTTTGGATAGTTCCCCAACGCCACATTGGTCTGGTTGTTGGACGTATATCGTATGTATGCCCCTTATCCGTTTCGCCGAAACCGTGGTCCGGATGCCGTCCCCGAAGGGCTTGCGGCAGTATGGATTTGCGCCACTCGGGTTCGACGGAGTGATAGGCGTTCCGGGGCACGAAGCGTTGCCTGACTTGTAAGTTGTCGCCGGGTCATATAGCTGCTGGAAGGCGCCATTGCTGTTCGTCAATGCGCTAAAATCTCCGTTTCTCATAGCCACAGTAGGCACAAACACGCCCTCATAGCTGGTGGAGATCTGCGAATAGCGCTCGTCTCTTTCTTCATGTGATTGCCTGGCTTCAGGTCACGAATCGGCTGGGGCGGACCTCCCCGCCGCACCGACACCAGCCCGGTCATCTGTGCCTGATGGTCGGGTTCTCTGAGCGATTGTCTCACGGCAATCCGCAGTTTTGCTCGCGAACACCGTAGCAAACCGTTATGTTTTTGTGCCGCGCCGTCGCGTAGCGAAACGTTGTTGCTTCAAAACTTCAGCGGCGCAATTCCCTTCCCTTCGGTGATCACATAAAAGCGGTCTACCTCAGCCGGCGGCCGAACGATCTCCACCTTTCCGCTCGGCCAGCGCACCTCAATCTTTTCTATTTTCTTGGCGTTACCCAGTCCGAAGTGGGGCCGCTGATCCGGGCTCGATGCAAAGCTTCCGCCTGCAAGCACGTCCTGCCTTTGTGTAAATCCGTCGGCCGTTACGAAGATGGAGGCCCCCACTGCATCTCTGGGGCTTCCACGCTTGCCCGGCTCCGTTGAGAGCGCACCGACGAGCTTGAATGAAATCCAGTGGTTATCGTTCTTGACGACATCTCGAAACAGAGACGGCGCTCCATCCAGATTGTTCACTACAACATCGATATGCCCATCATTGAACAGGTCCCCGTAGGCCATCCCTCGTGACGTTGCAAGCTTCGCGAGGCCTGTTCCTTCTACGGCCGGCATCAGCGTCAGCTTGCCCTTATCACTATGGAAAAGGAGCGGCCGCTCTTGCCAGGTCGTTCCCCAGTTCTGAGCGTCCACTTGCGGATAAACATGCCCATTCACTACGAAAAGGTCCAGCCATCCATCGTTGTCGTAATCAAAGAAAGCTGTTCCCCATCCAAGAAACGGAATCGTCGGTTCTGCGATGCCGTCCTGATAGGCAGTGTCCGTAAAATTCCCGGAGCCATCGTTCCTGTACAGCGGGTTGTAATCATCCGAAAAGGTTGTGTTGTACAGATCGATGGTTCTCCGATGCATCAGATCGCCTGCGGCAATTCCCATAGACGCAGTCTCGCGCCCACTCTCGTTCAGCGCATAACCGCTCGCAAAGCTGTCGTCCTCAAAGGTGCCGTCGCCCTTGTTGATGTAGAGGTAGTTTGGCGTCGAATCATCTGCGACCAGCAGATCCGGTTTGCCGTCACCGTTCACATCGATAAACAAAGAAGCCAGCCCGTAGTAGCGGTTCGCATCGGCGACGCCAGCATGCTCACTCACGTCAGTGAAGGTGCCATCCCCGTTGTTGTGAAAGAGATGATCGGGTTCTCCGTGCAGTCCTCTCGGGCCACACATCACCTTCACACCTCGGAACTGGCAAAAGCTGAATGACCTGGGCTGATCCTCCATGTCATAGTGCACGTATCCAGGCACAAACAGGTCCAGCAGACCATCGCCATCGTAGTCGCCCCAAGTAGCACCGGTAGACCAGTTGCCGAGCGCCACGCCGGCCTTTTCGGCCACATCGGTAAACGTGCCGTCATGGTTGTTGTGGTACAGCCGGTTCTTGCCAAAGTTTGTAACGTAGATGTCCGGCCAGCCATCGTTATCGAAGTCACCAACGACCGCTCCGATGCCCCAGCGGTCATTCGCGACACCGGCCTTTTGGGTCACGTCAGTGAAGGTCCCATCATGATTGTTATGAAACAGCGCAGCGTGGGGCGGCGTGGCCTTCCCCGCCATCGCGTCATATGTCGAGCCGTTCACCAGGTAGATATCGAGCCATCCATCGTTGTCATAGTCCAGGAGCGCGACGCCGGAACCCACCGTCTCGATGATGTAGTTCTTTTCTGGCGTGCCCATGCGATGGGTCCAGGTGGTCAGCCCGGCAGCCTTCGCCACATCCATAAAGATCACTGGGCCTGTCTTGACGAAGCCGCCCGCCGTAATGGGCCGATGTTGTGTGTCCAGCACCACCGGATGCGCTCCGCCGGTCGACACTCCGCCACTGGTGGCCGGCTGAGATCCTTCGACCGGCTTCTGCGCCTCGTGCTCAAGAGGAGTTGGGGCCTGCGCGATGCACAGTCCCTGAATAAGAAAAGAAAGCCCGCATGCCAGGAAGGCCCGTCTGAACAGCAGCAAAATTTCACGGCACTTCATCGATGAACCATGATCGTAGAATCCCTTTTCGTTGTAAAGGGTGGAAAGAATCGAGCGCTATGATTAACAGCCGTGAACAAACGCTTTCCTTTCGAGACAATGTTTTGAAACATCTCTGCTGTGTCGTCGCATCGTGTTTTCTTTGGGTTGGCTTGCTGGGCAGCCCAGCTGGCCATGGCGTCTGCGCCCGGACAACGCCCAGCAATCCGATTATTCCTGGCGATCACCCGGACCCAACAATTATCCGCGTTGGACACTCCTATTGGACAGCCAGCACCTCCGGCGATTGGGCTCCCGAATTTCCGCTGTATCGCTCGACCGACCTTCGTCACTGGGCTGCTGCCGGCGCCATCTTTCCTCGACCACCTGCATGGGCCTCCGGGAGCTTCTGGGCGCCGGAGTTAGTGGACGATCACGGTCATATCCTGGTCTACTACGTCGCTCGCAAGCGAGCCGGCCCTCTCTGCGTTGCCGTAGCTACTGCTGAACAGCCTGAGGGTCCTTATACCGATCACGGGCCGCTTATCTGCCAATCAGATGGATCCATTGATCCGGCGATGGCGCGTGACGAACGGGGCGTTCCTTTCCTGATCTGGAAGGAGGATGGCAATTCGATTGGAAAATCGACCCCAATCTGGGCGCAGCCGCTCACAAACGATTTGATTCACCTCACGGGGACGCCAACAGAACTCATCGTCAATGATCCCTCCAGCTGGGAGGGCGGGGTTGTGGAAGCGCCCTACATTATGCGGCATGCTGGACGCTTTTACCTCTTCTATGCCGGCAACGCATGCTGTGGAACCGCATGCCGATATGCTGAAGGCGTTGCGCGTGCGGATCATCTGCTTGGCCCATGGACAAAGGACCCTGCCAACCCGATCATCCGTCCCAACAGCAACTGGAAATGCCCGGGTCATGGCACGGCTGTCGAAACCCCATCAGGCCAGGACTATTTCATCTACCACGCCTATCCGGCTGCAGGGACGGTTTACCTTGGCCGTGAATCGGTGCTCGACCGGATCACATGGTCAAACGATGGATGGCCTGATCATCAATGGCGGCGCAGGGCCAAGCGGAGGAGCCACAAACTTCAAAGCCAGCCAGCCGGCATTCACCGACAACTTCAGCCAAGCCCGTCTGAATGCAGGCTGGCAATGGCCAGTTCGCAGGGACCCGCAATGGCGGCTTGGTCATGGCACGCTCACCCTTGAACCATCGTCCGACAGCACGGCGATCTTCATCGCGCGTTCGCTTGTGGCTCCCATGTATACGGCCGTCGTTGGTGTCAGAGACACAGGAGGTCTGGGCATCATCGGCGGGGCACACAGCCAGATTGTGCTGAATCGCAATCGAGATCATCTTGAGCTCTGGCAGCTCAGCGATCGAGGGCGCCAGGTGCTTTGGCGATCCGACATTCCGCACACCTCCACCGTCTGGCTTCGTGCGATCTCCGCCCGTCTCTCGAAGACGAGCTTCAGCTACAGCCTCGACCATAGGCACTGGATATCAGCAGGTCCTGTATTGAGCGTCACCGAACTTCTGCCTTGGGACCAGGGTTTACGAGTTGGTCTCGTGAGCGCTGAGGCATCACCGGCCCACTTCACAAAGTTCTCGCTGAGCGCCGATGAAAATCCGTAGCTTATCGCGGAGGCGCGTCTGTCGTCCCGGTCTCTGGCACTGCATTCACAGCGCCCGGCGGTCCCTGTTGCTTGCGATCCAACGCAGCCGCTGACTGCAGTTCACGTTGCGACTCGTCCTTCTGTCCAAGGCGGGCTAAGGCCAATCCGCGATAGTAATGTGCCGGCTGATAATTTGGAGCGGCCTTCTCGGCTCGCGCAAGATACTGTTGCGCCTGCGCGTAATTCTTGCTGCGAAAGGCGATGATTCCCATGCCAGTCAAGGCACCTCCGTGGTTGGGATCGCGGGCGAGCACCTTCTCAAACAGCGGCGCGGCCTGCGCGTCATGCTGAACCTGAAGCTCAAGCTGCCCCAGTTCATAGAAGGACTCGGTCTGGAGCGGTTGCAGTTGAATGGACCGCTCGAACTCGGCTTTGGCATCCGCGCTTCGTTGCTCTGCCTCCAAGACTCTCCCCAAGCCGAAGTGCGCGGTGGCGTCTTCGGGACGCCTGGCGAGATATGCACGCAGATCGGCCTCTGCCGGTCGCATATGCAGCTCTGCCATCTCAACACGGGCCAGTGCATAGAGTATCTCCGGATCCTCGGCGTGCAGCTTTCGAGCTGTCTCGAGGGCATCGGTCGCCTCCGGCAGCATTCCCATCTCCATGGCTTGGACACCAACATCCAGTAGCAGCTTGGGATCGTCCGGCAACTTGGTGCGCGCATGCTCCAACGCCTTCAGGGCTGCGTCCGCACGGCCCTCGCGCCTCGCAGACATAGCGAGCTCTGTAGCTGCTGCTAATTCACCTTGCCGCGCGTCCTTATCTCTTAAGTTCACGTCCAGCACGGTCTCGAATCTATCCATCGCCTCAGGATCGCGATGTTCTTCCAGCATCAGCTTGCCGAGCGTGACATTCGCAGCCGGCGAGTTGGGACTCGACGCCAGCGCCCTCGTGAGAAGATCCATCGCCATCGAGCGGTTACCTTGCTCAAGACGTATCTGCGCCAACATCGTCAAGGCATCGGGATCCTCGCGCATGCATAGAAAGAAAGGAGTTCAAGACACGCGCAGCCTCTTCCGGCTGATGCTTTGCCTCCAGTACCTTGGCCTGACGAAGAACGGCGGCGCTGCCCTCTGCCGATTCCTGAGCGACTGCACGTTGCTCGGGCGCAAACAGCGCAATCGTCAACAAACAGACGCACAAGCCCATCGCAGAGTGCTCATTTCGGCTTACGGAACAACAATTCATATAGCCATCGTCACCGTCCGGTTTTCATCGAGACGACGTCTCCTCACCCACAGTCTCAGGAGCGCCAGTCATATTTTCAGCGGCCTTCGCCTTAAGCTGATCGAGCGCATGCTCCGCCTCTCTGTTCCTGTTCAGTTTCTGATAGACGCGGAGGAGTGGGTAGTAGGCGCTCTGTTGGATGAAGGACGATGGAGAGCTCCAAGCTCCTTCTCTTTGGTTTTGATTCGGCGATCGCACGGGCAGCCCTGGAACGGCTTTGGATCAGAACGTGAAGCGCCCGGTGACCTGCATGTTACGCGGTCCATAGTCGACGTAGGTGGGAATACCGAATCCGTTCGAGTTGTTGGTTGAGGCGCCAGGCTGCAGGTTCGGCAAGCCCATGCGATGACGGTTGAAGACGTCAAATGCTTCGCCCTTCAGTTCGAACAGGACGCTCTCGGTGAGATGGAAGTCCTTCATCAAGCTGATGTCTTCCGCCTTGTACATCGGTCCGGTAATCGCCTCTGTCACGCGGGCGATGTTGCCGAATGAGAACGGCGCGAAGGAACAAGGCTGCGCCGGCGTTCCACAGCCCGGAGAGATTGGACGCGGCCAATTCAGCCCTTCACGGTTCTGGTCTACAAAAGCCGCCTGTGAAAGCGGCACTCCCGGATCTCCCGTGAAGTTAGTGTTCGGGGCGCGGTACGCAGGCTTGAACCATGACTCTCCATTGAATGTGCTCGGGCCGTTCTTGTTGGCCTGATAGGCCGGACTTGCGAAGCTGGTGCCGTTGTAAGACGCTGGGCCGGCTGTATAGGTGATGCAGTTCTGGTAGAACGGGATACCGCTCGCGCAGCCGAAGTCGATTGGCTGCCCGCTGGAGTAACGTTGTATGGCGCCGACCTGCCAACCTCCTATCAGGTAATCCAAAGCGCGATTGCTATTCAGCCATTTTCGACCCTTGCCAAATGGAAGTTGATAGAGATAACTGAGAGAAAATTGATTGGTCAAATCCTGGACGCTGACGGCCTTGTCGGCCTTCAGATTCGTCGAGTTCGCGGCCTGCTCACGCTGGTTGTTGCTGGTATAGCTGAACGGGATAGCGGAATCGGCATCGGTCAGATTCTTCGACCACGTATAGGAAGCCTGCAGATTGATCCCGTTGCGGAACCGTCGCGCCAGAGAGACCAGCATCGCGTTATAGGACGAGTGCCCAAGATTCTCCAGGCAGCAATCGTCAGCGATGTAGTCATACTGCGGGAAGGGGCGGAGTGCCTGACCCAGCGCGCCCGTGAAGGTAGAGTAAGGGGCCTTCACGCCGGAGTTGGAGCCTCCCAGTGGAATGTTGTATGCCGCATTGTTCAGTCTGTCGCCCAGGCTGAAGTAGGTGCGATCGATATTGTTGAAATTCGTCAGGAAGCCCGAACGAAGGTTCTGGGCGGCCTGCCCGATGTAACCGATCGTAAAGATGAGGTCCTTCGCAACCTCGTCCTGCAGCTGAATGCTCCAGTTACTGGTCATCGACGGCCGACCGTCTCGCGGCAGGATGAGCTCGCCGGCCACGGGTTGGAAACTGCCCGGTCCGTTTTGTGCTGTGAGCTGGGTCGGATCGAGGTTCGGAGCGTAGCTCACATTGGGGTAGCCCACGGTTGAATTGGTAGGATCGGCCGCCGAGCTGGAATCCAGACGGAAGGCCGGCGTGAACGCGCCACCGGTGGTCGCGGTCTGGCCGAGGAAGAAGTCACGAGACTGGTTGTACCCGAGCGACATCGATCCGCCGAAGTCGTTGTATTGCAATGGGCCGTAGAGAATAGCCCCGCCCGCGCGAATCACAGCCTTGTTATTCGTGCCGGGTAGCACATAGGCGAAACCGACCCGTGGGGCGATGTCCTTGTACCACGTATTCGCCCAGGCAGTATTGCAGTTGCAGGTTGTGCCGAAGACCAGCGCCCCCGGAAGTCCTCCGGCTTTGGCGTCCGGCGCAGTGAAGCTGAAGTTCGACGTTCTGTTGTGTGCCTCCTTGCGCGGCACGTCAATGCTGTAACGAACTCCAAGATTGACTGTCAAGTTGTTGCTGAGCTTAATGTCGTCTTCCGCAAAGACGGCCATGTAATGAGAGTTCCAGCGTGGATTGTCGTTGTAGACGTTCTGGCTGCCGTTACCGACCTCGCCAAGAAGGAAGCTCGCAAACGGATTGCCGGACCCGCAGCAGGAGTTGCTAACGGCCGCGGTCTGGTCACGGTAGAAGTTCAGCACATCGACGTTGTATTGAATCACCGAATACTGCTGGTGGCGGAGGTCCACGCCGAACTTGAAACTCTGCCTGCCCTTCTCCCAGCTCACACTGTCATTAACTCGAACCCCGTTGTCGATGTTGTCGCCGTTCTGCTGCTGCCCAAGCGTAGTCGGTGCGTCCGGGCTGGGGAAGACGAGGAGAGGATAGAAGACCGAATAGTCGTTCGCCACACCGGCCGAAGCCGCGGTCAGGCTTGAATGCAGGTTGTTGCCAAGGTTGACGCTGTTCGTCCGGTTGTAGCCGAGGTTCAGGTGGTTCAACAGAGTTGGTGTAAAGCTGAAATCCCAACCTGCGCGCGTGTAATGGGTCGTAAAGGTCTGGATGTAGCCGCCATTATTGAACGGCTCAGGCATATTGGGAATGCCTGTGAGCTTAAAGTTCTGCCGCGTGCTGTAGCTGGCAAAGAGCTTGCTCCTGTCCGTCAGGTTCTGATCGACACGGATCGTATAGGTGGTATTGGTGTTGGGAGCAACCGACGTATAGGCGTAGTTGTTCACGTAACCAAACTGATCCGTGCTGGTTGGCGCCTGGTTGGGTAGTGGGAGTCCTTGAATCAGCTTCTGTGCGGCCGCACTGAACCTCGTCGAAGGAATTTTGTTCCCCGGGAACGGTTGGCGGCAAAAGACCCCGGGCTGGATCTGCGTCGTCGTCGTTGGATCAAAAATCTGGTTGTACAGAACAGGTTGCCCGGTACATGGATTGAGCAGGACGTTGTAGCTAAAGCCCGGATACGGTGAGTTCCCGGGCACCGGCGAAGATGCCGAACCAAGAACATCGCTGAAGTCCCCACCACGCTCTGCGGCGGTGGGCACTGTTGACAGCCTCACCCCGCCAAGCTTGAGCTGGTACTTTTCCCACGCGAAAAGAAAGAAGGTACGATTTCTCCCGTTGTACAGCTTTGGAATCCACACAGGACCGTCGAAAATCCCGCCGTAATCGAATTTGCTGTCCTGAGGCAGGCTGTATTGGCATTGAAGCTCGGTTTTTCCGACGCAGTTCTCCGCCTTATAACCATTGTTGAACCAGTTGTTCGCGTCAAAGACGCGGTTCTTCACGATGGCGTACCCAATACCGTGAAAATCATTCGTCCCGGACTTCGTCGAAAAGCTCTCGATACCTGAGGTCGTCCGGCCGAACTCCGCTGACGGACTTGAAGTCGTAACCTTGAATTCCTGGAGGGCCTCTATCGACGGAGAGGTCTCATCGAAGGACGAGCCGTTTTCACTGCGCTGAATGCTGGCGCCGTCCAACAGGACTTCCGCGCCGTATGCCTGACCGCCTGAGAGGCGGGAAAAGAAGACGCCGTTATTTGCCTGACCGGCTCCGCCGGTCGTACCGCTGCCAGGTCCGGTTGTGCCAGGCAGCAAGAAGACGAAGCTCTCAGGAGAACGCAGACCACCTACGCCTTGCGCGAGGGACAAGGGCAGATCTTCAATCTGCTTATTGGACACGACTCCGCTGATCTCCGAACTTTCGGTCTCCAGCAGGTTGCCGCTGGCATCCACCGTCACAACCTCGTTGATCGTCCCAGAGGCGAGCGCAATGTTCAGGGCCGTCGTGCTGTTAACCTGAACCAATACTCCGGTGCTGGTCTTCGTTGCAAAGCCGGGAGCGGTCGCGGTTACGGTATACGTACCGATAGGCAAGTCTGGAAAGTGATAAACACCGGCGGCAGTGGTGTTCGTTACGCTCTTACCGCTGGTCCCCTGGTTCGTAGCAGTGACGGTCGCATGCGGGATCAGTGCTCCGGTCGCGTCTGTGACGCTGCCCCCGATGGCGCCGCGCACAGACTGGGCCAGCATCGCGGTACCGGACGCCAACATCATCACAAATAGAAAAAGACCGGCAAACAGCCATCTTGTGGCCGACTTTGACATTTGAGGCTCTCCAAAGAACTACAGGTACTGCTTTGATTCAGGTTCAGCTATCTGTAAAGCGGTAACATCAGGGGCCATGTAACCGTTTTCTTTTGACGTCCAAAAGCTAAATACCTGCTGTCCGACGTGTCAATACCAAAAATGACGAAAGTGTCAGATCCAGTTCCATCCCTTGGAAAATGTACTACTGCATCTCACGCGCAAGTCGCGCCGAGGCTGCAAACTCCGCCTGGGCCTCTTGCTTCATGCCCAGGTGCCGGTACGCCTGTCCCAAAAGAAAGTGAAGGCTGGAGTTCTTCGGATCGAGCTTGCAGGCCTGATCGAGCTCCTGCTCGGCTGCGCTGTAGTCGCCTTTCTGCATATACAGATGGCCCAGTTGCTCATGGATTCGTGGATCTTTCGGCGCGAGGGCCGCCGCCTGGGTCAGCAGAGGCTCCGCCTCAGCCAGCGCTCCGCGGTGCAGCAGCACAACGCCCAGATTCAGCAGCGGCTGTTCACTGATCTGAGCCCGTGGCCCTTCGTTCTGCCACTCAAGCGCCTTTCGATATGCCTCCACCGCTGCGTCCGTCTGGTTCGTGGCCTCGTACGACAGACCGAGATTATTTTCCGCCTTCACACTCTTCGGCGAGAGCTTCAGCACATGCTGGAAGCACGACAACGCGTCTCTGAATCGCTGCTCGGTGTACCGTATGCGACCCAAGCTGTACCACGCGTCGGCGTCCGCCGGATCCATCTGTACGGCGCGTAGTGTCCACTTGTCCGCGTCCACCCAATCGCCCAGCAGCACGTAATCCTGTCCCACACGCTCCAACATCTGTGCCGAAGGTTTCTCGCTAGCTGCGGCGCGCGTGTACTCCTTCAGAGACTCCGCAGGCTTGTTTTCCCGCAACAGCGCGTAGGCCAGCATTGCATGTGCCGTCCCAGAAAGATCGTTGTCTCTCAGGTAGACCGTCAGCGCACCCTCCGCCTCGTGAAACCTGCCGGCATCGAGCATCCTTTGGACCTCGGCCAACGGTCCAGCAGCGGCAGACGCAGCCGGATGTGGATCCGACAGTACCGGTTGCTGTGCGCAGATAAATCCGGTTCCAATGGCCGGGACCACAACGAGCCCCGATACGCAGCTGGTCGCCCAGCGTAAAAGGCTCACTTGGCTGCCGCCGCTTGTGAGGAATTCGGCTCGTCGATGCGAACTACGCGATCGCCCGCTACATTCGTCAGCGTCTGATGAATGCCGCTCGGCCACGTGATTTCGATGCTGCGTGCCATGGTATCGGCCCCTAGCCCAAAGTGCGCACGCTTGTCATTAGACGAGAGATAGCTTCCCGTCGTCGATACCGTCCAGTATTGCGCGCCATGAGAGGTCGTCACCTTGATCACAGTCCCGATCGCATCCCGGTTACTCTTATGCCCCACCAGCAGCAGCGACAGCCAATGATTTGTCGTCGCGGTCTCATTGCGCAAAAGATACGCCGGGCCTCCATTGGTCGTCACCACGGCGTCCAGCCGCCCATCGTTATCGAAATCCCCGACCGCCATACCCCTTCCAACCCAGCGCTGCTTGAACACATCACCGGACTCCGCCGACACATCGACGAACGTCCCATTCCCCATATTTCTGGCCAGCAGCATCGGTTCTTTGTAATGCACCTGTGGATAGTTCAGTTGCACCGTGTCAAGGTCGTGACCCTGCGCCACCAGCAGATCCTTGTAGCCGTCGTTGTCGTAGTCGAGAAAGAAAATCCCCCACCCGGAATGCAGTAGTGTCATCGACGCAAGGCTTGTCGCATAGGTGTCGTATGTGAATGACCCGTCGCCGCTGTTGCGATATAAGGCATACTTCTGGTTCGCGAGATTCGTGATGACGAGGTCTGGCCAGCCGTCGTTATTGAAGTCCTGGAACGCAATGCCCATCCCCGCGTAGGTCCTTCCATCGCCATCCACTGCGATCTCCGCCGTAAACCCGGTCTCCTCAAAGGTGCCGTCACCCTTGTTGTGAAACAGAAACTCCGGCATTGAGTCATTCGCGACCGCAATGTCAATCTTGCCGTCCTTGTCATAGTCGGCAATGGCGATCCCGAGTCCCTTGCCCGGAATCGCCATCCCTACCTTCGCTGTGACATCGGTAAAGGTGCCATCACCATTGTTGTGGTAAACAATCGGCGCAATTGCGGGAAAAAGATCCGGATGACAGTACGCGCGATATCCCTGACGATGTTCGCCGCACCAGACGTCGTCAAAGTCCCACTTCACATAACGCAGCACTATCAAGTCGAGCAGCCCATCATTGTCCAGATCCACCCACGCCGCGCTCGTGTACCAGCTCTTTCCCGGCGTGTGATCACCGCCCGTGCCCGAGCGCTCCGTGACATCCGTGAAGGTCCCGTCGCGGTTGTTGTGGTACAGATGATTTCCACCGTAGCCCGTGACATACAGGTCCTCATAGCCATCGTTGTCGTAGTCGCCCACGGCAACACCCATGTCATACCCGGTGCCCTTCAGGCCGGCCTTCTCCGTAACGTCCTCAAACGTTCCATCTTTGCGCTGGTGGTATAGCCGATTCCAATCCTTCGGCGATCGCTTCTGCGGGACCGCTCCCTTCTGCATGGGATCATCCAGCGGCGCTCCATTCACGAGGAACAGATCAAGACGGCCATCGTTGTCATAGTCGAAGGTCGCAACGCCCGATCCCATCGTTTCGAGCAAATACTTGTGGCTGGTGTGCGAGGCGACGCCAGTAAAGTTCACGCCCTTGGCCGCGGTTACATCGACAAATTTACCGGGCGTCGCAGCGGGAACCGCGGTCGTGGAAGAATTCTGCGCGACAGTGGCGACCGAAGCGCAGATCAAACCTACCGCGATACTCGGCCACAGCAGAAGCTTGCGAACCGCCGAGCCTCGTTGCGCCCGCCCCTTGCGCGTCAAGAATCTTGCCTTCACTGCGCCGCTGTCTCCTTCGGCTCCGGTGTTCCACGTCCCGTCAGATCTCGAATCAGATCCACCTCACGCTCTCTGTACGGCGTTCCATCGGGATGAAAGACATCATGGAACCAGATCGGCGGCTGAATTGTCACGTACGGCCGTTGCCATGAATCCCATGGCAGATACGTCTGCGTCTTTCCCGCGACGAGACCCCAATTGATCGCCGCGACGTGATAGCGCTTCGCAACGGGAAGCACCGTGTCGAAGGTGCTGCCATTCCCCCGCGCCATGTACTCGGTGCAAATCAGCGGCCGATGATATCGCTCCAGTTCCTTCACCCGTTCCTCGAACACCTCCGGCCAGTCGTAGTTGTGAAACGAAATCACATCCGACTCGGTCAATTGGATTTTCGTCGTCTCGCTCTCTTTGCTCGGATCCACCCAATTTCCTCTCCATACACCACTCGTCAGCGGTTGCGTCGGATGCGCAGCACGCGCCCACTCAAACGCCTTGGGCAGCAGCTCATCCACGCGCTTCACCTTCGCTGCAACATCCTCTTCACTGTCGAGGCCTCGGTTGTCCGGCTCATTCCAAACATCCCAACCGAGCACGCGCTCATCCTTGGCAAAGGCTCCGACCACCCCCTCCACATACGCCTTCAATTGGGGCTCAACCGCTGGATCCAATAGCCGCTTCTTGCCCGGGCTCTGCACCCACCCAGAGTTATGCACTCCAGGGATCGGCGGATGCTGAGGCCCGAGATGCGGGTCCGTCTCCCAGCATGAATCAAACAGCACCAACAGCGGCCGGATATGATGCTTTGCCGCAATCCCGAGAAACACATCCAGCCGGTGCTTAAATCCTTGTGGATCCTGCTCCCATAACTGGTCCTGGAGAAACACGCGCATCGTGTTCATGCCGATGGACTCGGCCCATCCGAACTCGCGATCGATCTCTACAGGATCAAACGTCGCCGCCTGAAACATTTCTAATTCGTTAATTGCATCAGACGGCACAAAGTTCGCACCCACCAGCCACTGCTGTTTTGCGTACCACGCATTCGCTTGCGACTCCGTCCATCGGCCGGTTGCCTCCTGGGCAAACCCTGTAGCAGAGACCGCCAGCGTCAGTACAACAATCCAAAGTCTCTGCACCTGAGCTCCTTGTATAAGGCTCCAGCATGCCCTATGACCGCATCCGCTTGCAAACGATTACACCGCGCGCCTTCTCGTTCTTGCCGTGGAAGCCACGTTATTGCTCAACCCTTAGCTATACGCGCGGCTTGCGCTCAGCTGGCGCTGGTCCTGTCGATCCTCGAACCACGAGCTTCGTCCTGATCACATGCTCCCGCCTCCGCCTGGCTTTCGCTGGGGCCGCCCCGCGTCCGCGAAAGAGTGCACGAAAAGCCGTCGACGCCAGCTCACGCCGCGGAACATGAAGCGTCGTCAGCGCCGGCAGCGTGTACCCGCTCAGCTCGATGTCGTCGAAGCCGACCACGGAGATGTCGCGCGGTACATCCAACCCCTTCTCGTGAATCGCGCCCATCGCGCCGATGGCCGTTAGATCGTTTGATCCAAGGACCGCTGTCGGCAGGTTCCCCGATTCCAGAATCCGCTTCATCGCATGATGTCCGCCCTCCACGCGATGGTCCCCCTCCTGCAGCCATCCAGGACGCATCTTCACGCCGTGCTCACGCAGCGCAGCCTGAAAGGCCTCCGCCCGCGCGCGCGCTGAGCTCAGCGTGAGAGGCCCGCTGATAAACGCGATTTCCTTGTGCCCCAGCCGAAACAGATACTGCATGGCCTCTGTAACTCCGCCGGTGTAGTCGACGTTCACCGTGCTGGCGCCTCGACCTCCGGCTGCGGTATCCATAAAGATCATTGGAATCTGCCGCTGGCCAAGGGTTCGGATCAGCCGGTCCTCCATCTCCGACGTCATGATCGCCACGCCATCCACCCTGCGTTGCAGCATGCGGATCACGCACATCTCCATCCGTTTTGGGTCATAGTCCGTGTTGGCGATCAGCACATCCTGCCCATGTTCGACGGCGATATCTTCAAAGGCCTTGACCAGCTCGGGAAAGTACGGGTTCGTGATGTCCGAGATGATCAACCCATACAGGCCGCTGCGTCCTGACCCCAGCGCACGCGCGTTGACGTCCGGATAGAAGTTCAGCGCCTCCACCGCCTCGCGCACCCGCTCCGCCGTATCCGGACTCACGTTGGCCGTGCCGTTCATGACACGCGACACCGTCGCCGTCGAAACCCCCGCTCTCTTCGCGACCGCCGTGATATTCATCGTTCCTATCGTGCTTCTGAGCCTACAGCAGATACCGGTCTCAGTTATCACCCAACGCTGCTTCTGGCCATCCATCATGCCAGACAATCGTCGAAATCTGCAGCGCCGGTCTCCCCGTCTGCGCATCATACGCGTGAAACACGATGACATCGCTGCCATCCTGCTGGTGCAAAACCGACTCGCCGCCAGGTCCCAGCCATCGCCGGTTCGGCCCCAGCAGAAGGGACCCTCCGCCCTTCAGCATCGGCGCGCCATCCTTGTCCACGTACGGGCCGGTGACTGTCCGCGACCGGCCAACCATCGTTCGGTAGGTACTTCTCGACCCCCGGCAACACAAGTCAAAGGAGACGAACAGATAGTAATAGCTGCCGTGCGGCACAATGAACGGCGCCTCGATCGCCTGCCAGTCCGGCGGCAGCGTCGGATGCTCCGGATCGAACTTCTGCGGCGCCGGATGCTCCGGCTTCACGCGGCTGGCCAGCGGATAGACCGTCGTATCCTTCTCGGCAACCATCCCCGTATCCGCATTCAGCGCCCGCATTTTGATGCCGCTCCAGAAGCTGCCGAATGCCAGCCAGGCATGGTGCTTTGCATCTTCTACATAGTTCGGATCGATCGCGTTGAAGTCGTCGCTCTGCTTCGACTCCAACACTAGCCCTTTATCGACCCACTTGTAGTCCGCGCTCTTCGGGTCCAGCGTCTTATTCGTCGCCAGCCCAATCCCCGATGTATTCACTCCAAACAACGAGTACGCGTAGTACAGGCGGAACTCGCCATGCTCATGCGAAATGTCCGGAGCCCATAGCTCCTTCGTTCCGGGACTCCGCTGTTGAATCCACTGGGGAATCTCATCGAACACATGCCCACACATCCGCCAGTGCACCAGATCTTCCGAGCAGCGCACCGGCAGTTGCCCTGCGCCCCGCGCCTTTCCGGTGGCAAAGACGTAGTACGTGCCGCCGTCCTTCGCGATCGAAGGATCGTGCGTGAACCAATAATCTCCCTGCAGCGAATACGCGCGCGGCTGTTGCGCATAAATGAACGCTGCACAGAAAAGCAGAAGCCCCGATACGCCCGCCACCACCCTGGCTGTCCAGCGGCTCCGCAAACCCTGTTCCGTTGTCGTCTCGCGCATCAGCTCGCCTTTGGCGCTCCTTTAGGCGCCTTCTTCTTATGCACAAGATAATCTACAAGGTCTTTCACCTCGGCCTTGGTTAACACATCGCCGAAAGCCGGCATCTGCTTGCCGCCATCCTTGATCTGCTGCTCAATCTGCGCCTTGGATAATCGCTTGCCTACGGTGTTCAGGCTGGGTCCGAGCTCCGTTCCCACACCGTCAACTCCATGACAATGCTCACACCCCTTTTCTCTGAACAGGACCTCGGCCTCTGCGCGCTTCTTGCGCGAGAAGGCGTGCACCGCCCTCTCCGGCATCCATGCGCTCATGACGGCCATCACCACCGCCGCCGCCAACAATATACGGCCCGCCGGCGCGCGCCATCGTTCGGCAGTATGCTCCCCCAGGATTCGGCCGTGATCTCTTGTCATCGAGAGTGGGTAGCACCTTGCGAGGAACTCGCCGGCTGCATCTGCAGCTCATGCGTATGCCACGGAACGCTCTCATTCGCCAGCTCTGTATGGTTCCTCAGAAACTCCAGAGCGTATGTATTCGCCGTAGGATCGTCTTTTTGGTCCGCGAACGTCGCCGCCTCGCGTGCGGCCTTGTCCTTCATTCCCAGCCGCCGGTACAGAATCGCCAGATTGTAGTGCGCGGCCAGATCGTCCGGACTGCTCGCCTGCAGCGCCTCATACTCCTTGAGCGCTAGCGGATACTTGTGCTGCTGATAGAACGTAAAGCCCAGCTCCCGCATCGCATCGCGCGACTCCGGATACTGCCGCAGCACTTCTCCGAGATCGGCCACCGTCATCTCCAGCTTGCCTTCGTTCCGCTCCACCAGCGCGCGATAGTACAACGCCCGCGCATTCTCAGGAGATAGCTCGAGCGCCTTCGCCAGTTTCGGCCGCGCATCGTTGTAGCGCTCCCACTGGATGTCGACAATTGCCATGTTCGTGTACGCGTCGGCATAGTCCGGCCGCAGCTTCGCCACATGCTGGAACGCAGCATACGATGCCGCGTACTGCTGCGCATCCAGCAGTGCGATGCCATAGTTGTTCCAGCGCATCCACTCCTTGTTCTCGTTCTCTCCTGGCGGCGTCGGCGCATTATCGCCTACGTGAATCATCCGGCTCGCCGAACTCATCTCCACGATCGGCTCCTGCGTATAGTGCTTCGCCATGCCAAAGTCGATGAACGTCTGATCGAAGCGCCTGTACTTCACGGTGGCTGTCAGCGTCAGGTCGTCCACGCCTGGCGGCACCGTGAATGTATAGCGCACCACCTGCGATCGTCCCGACTGGATCGTATTGTTGTAGGCCACCACGCGCGTGTCCCACACCTGATGTAGCGTGTTCAGGCCTCCCTTCTCGTTGATCAGCCGGTTCACGAAGCTGTGCGCGTTCTGATCCAGAGAGCCGTTGGGCTTCAAGAACCCGCTCTCGCACAACACTCGGCCGCTGCGATCCTTGACCGTGAAGTTCACCCACGACTCATACATGTCCCGTTGCTCCGGAACATGACTGTGCGCGATGCCCTTGTTCTGAATCACGACATCGGCCGTTACCTTCTCCCCCGGCGCTACGTGATAGCTCACCAGCCCCAGCGGCGCGGAGAGGTTCTCGAGCGATCCGTCAGCACCATCACCACGCTCCAGCCCGAAGATGTCTACGTTGAAGACGTTGTTCTGCAGAAACGCCTCGGTCTTGCGTTCCTGCTCGTCATATCCGTAATACTGCGGGATGAGCGTATTCGCGCCCAACCATCTGTGCGACGCCAGCTTGCCCTGCTTCGCTCCCTGATCGCGTGTCTCCAACGTCTCGCGCGGCATGTGGCACGTCTGGCATGTCGAGACCGTATCCTTCACATAAAACGGCAGCGGCGACTGCTTGGCAAACGATGACGCCTGCCACTCGTCATAAAGCGAGATCGCCCTCTGCCACTTGTAATCGTTCAACTGTCTAGGCAACGCAGCTTCATGGCACGCCGAACAAAATTGCGACGTGTGGTAGAACGGCTTCATCACCGCCTGGCTGTGCCGGTCCAGATGCGCAAGAATCTCCGCATCGCTTACAGGACGCGTAATCGGCTTGCCATTTTCATCCACCAGCACGGCCGGAACGCCCATCACATAGCTTCCCGTTCCCCGTGTCGTCACCTGCTGAATCGAGTGGCATACGCTGCACGTTATGCCCTCATCGTCATACCACTTTCTTCCCGGTCCTTTTTCTGTCAGCGCTCCGCTCAACAACGCAATCGGGTCATGACATCCTTCGCAGTGCCGCGAGTACTCTACGCCCTTCGTCGAATCCAGCAACTGCACGTTTCGCAAATACCACGGCGGACGGTTGGAGTTCGAGTGCGCCGATTGCCTCCACTGCGTATGCGCTTCCTCATGACAGTGCCCGCAGTATTCCGCTGTTGGAAAACTCTTCGGATTCAGGAACGCGCCATTATCCGTGGTCGCATTCGACGGCAGGAAATAGTTCTTCTCTCCGAAACGTTTGTTGTAGGTCGCAGCGACCCTCTGGCTGTACGTCTGCCGGGCATCAGCCGCGGCGTCTGCCTCACTTCCGGCGCGCACCGCTTTCACGGCAAAGCTCGCGGCCACCACAAGCAACGCGGCAACCAGCGCAACAGGGACCCATCGAACTTTGGCGTACATCTGCATCCTGCACCGGAAAGCACCCCTAATCTATCAGTCGAGAGGGATGTCAATCACCTCGATCGTGAGCCCGGGAACCGAATGTTTCCACGTATCCATCGAAAGTTTGACTGTGGATTCCACCGGATGGATGAAATCGGGATCGTTGATCGAATTCGTCGCCTCGTACGTCGCCGCATGCAGGGTGTTCATTCGCGCCATGTGAACTGTCTTCAGCCCGTCGAGATAAATCGTCAGCGGCTGCTCCTCGTTTGAAGCGTTCACCAGCTTCAAATGGAGCACATGGTCTTTTGAGCCCGCGGTCGCCGAATAGTGAAACCACTTTCCCCCTCCGCTGATCGCGGTCTTCGGCGTCGCATCGCCCAGGTGTCGTGCGAACAATGCCTGCGCGTAATAGCTCGGCGAGACATACGTCGTCACTCGGTTGAACCCGATCATGTTCGTCCCCCACTGTCCGCCGTTCACATTGATCAACAGCGGAGCATATGCAGCCATGATGATCAGATCGCTGTTCCTTTCCATCGAGGTCATCCATGCCGCATCCGCCAGCTCTCCGGCGAAGTTCGGTGTCGGCGTGCCTGAAAGCGTCGCCCACTCACCCACAAAGATCTTCGGCCCCGTGCGCGGCGCATCGTCATAGTGGTGCGTGAAGTCCAGCATGTCACCCACGCCTTGTAGTAGTGATCGTCCTGCACATCCGGCTGCTCGTCTGCCCTCGACTCCTTCACCGGCGCCGCCGAAATCAGCTTGTACTGCGGATACTTCTCATGAAGCGCCCGGGCAAACTGGCCAAACCGCGCGTCGTAACTTCCCGAGCGATCAAACCAGTCCTCGATGTACTGCAGCGGGAATGGGGCCGGATGCCCATCCTTGGCGCGCTCCGCTCCTCGGCCGATAGTGCCAACGACCCGCTCTGGCACTTCCTGCCCACGGGTAACAACCAGTACAAGGTCGAGAACCTCCTTACTCATCGGGTCATGGGTATCGCCAATGCCTCAGCCTCCAGCAGAGCGCAGGCCCTCCAGCGGGCCGACAATGGCACCAACGACCACCTCTGGTCCTTCTACATCCTCGGGGACGGCAACTACCTCATCAAGAAGGTCAACAGCGGCCTGTACCTCCAACTAGACACCTCAGCCTCGCCCGCCATCATTGACCAGGGCGCACGAGCCACCACCGCACCAGCTGCACCTGCCAGGAGTGGACGCTCGCCGATACCACCATCCTCGCCTACCGCGCCCCCTCAACCTGTCCGGTGCCGGTATCTACGTCGATGACCCCAACCTGATCCAGGACATCACCGGCACCTTCTGGCTCTTCGGCACTCACAACACGCTCGCAAGTTCCAGTGACATGTCCACCTTCATCCCAGTCAGCACCGGTGACATCAATCCCGACTTCAGTTGGTGGACCTCTGAAAACCCCACCGCCGCCGGCGGCCGCACGAACATCTGGGCCCCGACGTCATGCGCGCCAATGGCGTCTACTACCAGTACCACTCGATTCCCATCTACACCAATCCGCCGTCGCCGGCTCCAACAACGGCCCCGAGGACGTCATCGCCCTCGCCACCAGCACCAACCCCAACGGCCCCTGGACCGACGCCGGCAAAATCATCTCCTCCGTGCGGGACCACCACCGGATACACCACCGGCTTCAACGCCATTGACCCGCTCCTTTCATCGACAGCTCCGGGAACTGGTGGCCGCAGTTCGGCTCTTGGAGCGACGGCATCCACCTCCTTCAGCTTGATCCCGCCACCGGACTTCGGCTCGCCTCCAACACCACACTCGCGAACGTCGCCGCTCGGGGCGCGGGCGAAGAGGGATCCTTCATCTATCCTTACGTCTTCAGCGGAACCCAGTACCACTACTACTACTTCGCTTCGATCAAACACCTGCTGTAGCGGCACCTCCAGCACCTGCCGCATCATCGTCGGCCGCTCCACCAGCCCCACCGGACCCTACCTCGACCGCGGCGGAATCAATCTCTCCAATGGAGGAGGCACCATTCTCCTAGTCCCACGGCAACATCTATGGCCCCGGCGGTCGGAGCGTCTTGACCGTCCACGGCAAAACACTCCTCGTCTACCACTACTACGACGGTACAAACAACGGCACGCCCACCCTTGGCCTCAACTATGTCGCCTTCGACTCCTCCGGTTGGCCCTCGATCGTATAAAACCGCAGGAAGAAAAAGCAGCGTCCCGAGGACGCTGCTGCTATTGAGATTAGTTTTCCCCGCAGCATCGCAAACCCGCCGCTTTGCTGCCATCCACAGATCGGTTGAAACTCACTCAATCGGAAGTTGGAGCCGCGGCTTTCGCTCAAGGAAGCGAATACGGCAGGAAAAACCGGCCAATCTGGATGTCTTTGTGCTCACTCGGCGGCCAGATATGGAAACTTTCCACACGCGTTCCCGGCTTAGGACGTGCTATCACGCTGCCCAGCTCCGTACCTTTAGCGCTGTCAAAGAAGTGCACCTCGAGCCCCTCGTCCGAGCGCCGCCATCCCACCACATAATTTCCCGGCTTCAGCGTCAGGTGCCCGTCCAGCACCAGCGGCGACTGCACAACCAGAAAGTGCGAATACTTTCCATCGGCTGCATATCCGGCAGTAATCAACACAACCGCGGCAATCATTTGGTTGTGCGAGTTGATGATGCCGTTCGCCGTGCGCATCTCCGTTTCGATGTGCTCCTTTTCTACAGCGGCACGAGCTGGCAGCGCGGCCTCAAGTTCCGCCGTGGTCGCGACTCGCCATCGCTCGCGAGTGGCTGTCTGAGCGCTCACAGCAACCGCCAGAGCTAGCCAAACCAAAATCCAACATATCCGTCGCATAGCCGGTCCCTCACTGTGGCAGGTGCACAATCCCGCGTTGCAGCGCAAGAACGGCCGCGTGAGTGCGATCGGACGCGCCGAGCTTTCCCAGAAGGCTGTTCACATGGGACTTCACCGTGGCCTCCGAGATATGCAGATCGCTGGCAATCTCCTTATTCGCCCGCCCCGCCACAATGCGTTCAAGCACCTCCACCTCGCGGGAACTCAGTTCTTCGCTGCCCACACGTTGCGCAAGCTTTTCGGCGATCACGGAAGGGATGCGCCCGCGGCCTGCATTCACCGCTCGAATCGCGTCGACTAATTCCTCCATATCCATGCCCTTAAGCAGATAAGCCCTCGCTCCAGCCTCCATCGCCCGATAGATATCCTCGTCTCCGTCAAATGTCGTGAGCACGATGAAGCGCGCTGCCGGCACCGTTCGCCGGATCTGCTGGATGGCCTCAACGCCAGTCATCCCCGGCATCTGCAGATCCATCAGGGTGACATCCGGCATAACAGAGCCATAGCGGCTTACGGCCTCTTGGCCGTCTTTCGCGAAACCCACCACCTCTATCTCCGGCGCGGACGACAAAAGCGCGATCAACCCTTGCCGCACAACCGCGTGATCTTCAACGACGAAAACTCGAATACGTTCGTTGGCGGCCATCATGATCTCTCCGTCGGTAAAGGAGCTATCAGTGTAACCGCCGTACCTTGCCCCACAACGCTGTCAACCGCCAGATGCCCTTGAACGAGAACCGCACGTTCCTCCAGACCCCTCAAACCATAGTGATCTGCGATCCCGCGCGCAGAGGCATAATCAAACCCACATCCATTGTCTCGGATTTGAAGTCGCAGCTTGTCGGCAGTGTAAGCGAGCTCTATTACGATATCTGTCGCGCCTGAATGCCGTTCCGCGTTCGAGATCGCCTCAGCCGCAATTCGGAACACCTCGTTCTCGATCGCCTCGGCCGCATTGCGGTACTCCCCGGTAACCCGAAGGCGCGCCGATACGTTCGTCTCGCGGAAAGCTTCTACTCGAGTTGCCAATCGCACTGGCAGACTTCCCTCAGAAAGGTTGGCCCGCAGATTCCATATGCTCTGCCGAGCCGAATCAAGGGCCTGTCGCACGAGGAATCGTGTCTGCGCCAACTGCTCCGTCACGTCCGCCAATCGCCCGGCTTTAGCATGCTGCGCGGCCATTTCCATTTGCAGCGACACACTCACAAGATCCTGCGCGAGCGTGTCGTGTACCTCACGAGCGACGCGAGTACGCTCCTGCAGCAGCAACGCGAAGCGACGCCTTTCGGCCCGCAGTTTCAATTGAACGAATCCGAAGATCGTAAGTGCTGCTAAGCCAACCGCCAGCAGATAAACCCACACGCTCCGGTACCACGGCAGCCGCACGCGAAATTGAAAACTGGCTTCGTGCGCGCTCCACAATCCGTCGCTATTGGCGCAGAGCACCCTGAAGATGTACCGTCGCGGCGGCAGATTCGTGTAGTAAGCCGTGCGTCGAGTCCCGGCATCCACCCATCCACGATCGAAGCCATCGAGCATATATCGGCAGTGCGCGCCTCCCGGATTGTTCAAGCTCAACCCGGCATACTCGAAGCTGTACTGACGGTGACCTGGGCTTATTTCGTCAGTCCTTCCTGTGGGCAACTCAACCCCGTCCACATGCGCTTGCGTGATAACGACTCCAGGCGGAACAGGATTGGCAATCAGGTGCTCGGCATCAGTGACCGCAATTCCCCGGCGCGTCGCGAACCAGAGTTCTCCGTTCGCACCTTCGGCTTCAGCAGGAATTCCCTCACCGGCGAGTTCATCGCTTTGCATGCCGTCGCTTCGCCCATAGGCATTGATTCTTAGGCTACCGCAAGCGGATGGATCGGTTGCGCAGGCTCGCAAGTCACTGGTTTTTGCGCGGTACAAACCACGTGTGGAACGAAGCCAAAGGTACCCGGCGGTGTCTGCGAGAATTCCAACAACCTCCACGGGAATCGCGGACACAGACGCAGGAACGATGCGGTCGTCTTTTACGAGGCCCAACCCATGGCCGTGCATAGCCACCCATAGATCACCATCCCGATCGGCAGCCAACGCAGTAATGATGCTGCCGTTCGCCTGGTAAGGTGAGGAGAGGCAATGAAACTGATTCGCCGTCCGCCGACATAAACCACCAGAGGTCCCGATCCAGAGGACAGTCGCGCCGCTCTGTTTCGAGTTCACCTGCAGGAGCGGTCCGATCGAATCGCTCGTTAGGCCATCTGCTCTCGTGAAGGTCTGCACAGCATTGCCGGTGATATGTACCAGGCCGAATCTTGTGCCCGCCCATACCGTCTTGTCCGCGGCAACCATCACGCTGCGCACAAAGTTGTCAGGTAGTCCGTCGGCAATGGTCCAGTGCCGCACGTTCGCGCCCACGACGTGATTGAGCCCGTCCGGAGTACCTGCCCAAAGATCTCCGTCCGCGCCTGTTGCGAGCGACAGGATCACCGGGCTCGTGAGCTTGTTGGGAAGAACCGGTACGCCATCGCCTTCGGTTCGAAAGATCCCATCATCCCGCGTGCCAAAGTACAGGACGCCGCGGCTGTCACTCGCGACCGTTGTCACTTCCTCGGAGTTCGATCCCGGAACCTTGGCGAACTTTCGCGGCTGCAACACGTGCAGACCGGATGCCTCCGTTCCCACCCACAAATCGCCTTCTCGATCCACACAAATGGAAAGAACCGATTCGCCGTGGAGAGTCTCAGACTCACGCACTTCCGACCCCGGCAATGGTCCCGCAGACACCAGCCCGCGATTGGTTCCAATCCATGCCGTCCCTTGCCTGTCTACATACAAGGCCTGCACGCGATTGCCTGGCAGGTCGACGGCGGTGCGCCACACCTTCTTCTGAAATGGTGAAGTGAGCTGCACGAAATCGGAGCCGAACGTCCAAATCGCTTGCGAATCGCTGATTGCCGCGCCCAGCACAGCCGATCCGCTTTGCGATCCCGGCGCAATGGCAACCAACTGCCCGTTATTCCAGCGATACAGGCCACCCCTGTTCGAGACGAGGATCGCCCCTCGTTTCGTGCCGGCCAAACCGGTTACGACATCATTTGCTGCAAGACGTTCGAAGTGGTCACGCTGCCACGTCGCCACTCCACCCGTCGTCAGTACCAACAGATCATTCGCACTCGAGACCAGCGCCACGATCTGATCCGACGGCAGGCCGTCCTTTTCCGAAAATCTTCGGTACTCTTCACCATGTTTCCGGACAAGACCCTCTGAAGTCCCGAACCAGATGTCCCCAGCTTTGTCCTCGGCTAAACAGCTCACATCGTCGCTGGCAAACGCCGGCACAGTTGCATGGTTCAGCACATGGAAACTCTGGCCATCAAAACGCGCGGCGCCATTTTCCGTAGCAATCCAGAGGTATCCTTGATGGCTCTGCAGAAGGGCGTGAACACTCGCCTGCGGAAGCCCATCTTCGGTCGACCACACCTGATGATGAAAATAATCTGGCGACTGTCGGGCGTAAGCACGCGTAGGGGTGCTCAAAAGGAGGGTCGCCACCATGCACGCAAGCAACAATCCCAGATATCGCAATTTAGCTGGGAGCCCGCAAGCGCCTCGCCAACACACCGCCTGGTACTGACTGGCTAACACGTCCTTCCCGAGCCTACCCGCACGCGACGTTCGATCACCACATGGTGAATATAACGAAGTCACTTGCTCTTGCGTGTCGAATTCGAAAATGACCGGCGACAAGTCCTTTCGGATGATCTGCAGATGAGCAACAGGAAGAGATCGTTCATCAGCCGTTTTCCTACTAGCTCATCACTATGAAGGCTTCTCACCCAGACTCCGTTGGGGCACTGATCAGATATGCATGACTCGGCTGCACCAGATTAGTTGAGTCCTGCGAGACCAGGCCAAGGTACCCAGGCGTTGGCAGTTCCCCCCGCCTTTCCCGGAGGATAGGGGCCAGCTGGCGAACTTCGATCAAAACAGATTCGATGGTTGTTCCACATGGCCTTTTCGGATATTTGCTGCAGCAGAACCTTCGACGCTCCGGTCTGCCGCGTCAATCTCATCGGTGGCGATTCCAACCTCACCTTCATACAAAAGCAGGAGGGCTTCCATGTCATACTGCCGTGAACGGCTGAAGCCGCCGGTCTCGGCGATGTCGCATACTTGCTCCGCATTCACGCGCATTGGTAAGGTCGTGAAAGGCTCCGCAGGCGCGCCGTTCTCCGCGTACTGAATAAAGCGCAGTTCTCATTCGGATGAGCGTTGCTCATTTGTGACTTTCATGCCAGACTCTGACCAGTTTTCGCAGCCACACATACGCTCTCAACAGGCAGCGGCCGCTGCTTTACCGCCGCGGCCGAAGCAGCCGCGCCCGATCGTCATTGTTGGAGCGGGAGGCATCGTCCGCGCCGCGCATCTACCCGCTTACGCCAAAGCCGGGTTTCCTGTGCTCGCACTCTCGGACATTGAGCCCGGCAAAGCTGCCGAGCTTGCGCGGGAGTACAACGTTCAGCACGCGTTTGATTCCATCAATGAAACCGTAAACTTTGCTCCATCCGATACCGTGTTCGACGTCGCGGTTCCCGCCTCGCAACTGCTCACGATTCTGCCGCAGCTACCCCGCGGCGCTGCGGTGCTCATGCAGAAACCCATGGGTGAAACGCTCGAAGAAGCTCGTACCATCCGCGATCTGTGCCGAAAGCGCGAGCTTCAGGCCGCCGTGAATTTCCAGCTCCGCTACTCGCCCAACCACTTAGCCGCACAAGCCCTTGCTGCGGTCGGTGTGCTCGGACAACTACACGATCTCGAAGTCCAGGTCAGCACCTACACGCCCTGGGAGCGATGGACATTCCTGGCCGCAGCGCCGCGCCTCGAAATCCTCTACCACAGCATTCATTACCTGGACCTCATCCGAGCTTGGCTCGGCAATCCGCAGAGCATCTACGCACGCAGCGTCCGTAACCCGCAGACCGCGCATCTCCCCGCCACGAAATCCACGATGCTGCTCAACTACGGTGACCTGACGCGCGTCTTTGTTGCCACGAATCACGGCCACGACTTTCCCGAAACGCAACGCAGCTTTATCCAGTGGGAAGGCACCGCGGGCGCAATCCGGATGGGCATCGGGGTCAACCTCGACTACCCCAAAGGCAAGCCGGACACGCTCGCCTATGCGCTGCGTGGCGATTCCTCCGGTTGGCACAAGATTCCACTGTCGGGCAACTGGTTCCCAGATGCTTTCTTCGGCAGCATGGGCGCGCTCCAGGCACATCTCGAAGGCACACTGCCCGACCTGCCTATTTCGGCGGAATCCGCCTACGAAACCATGGCTCTGGTTGAAGCCGCCTACCGCTCCAACGCGCACCCCGGCGAGCCTTTAGAACGTTAGAGCATCATAGCCGCGCTCGCCGTACGCACTCGCTTGGTCAGCACTGGCGGGTCTGCTGCCTCATCCAGCGGATACACCAGGTCCACATTTCGCGGCGTGATCAACTGGTGGCGCACAAAAACCGCCGGAACCACCGGCTTCTTCTGCAGAATGCTCAACGCCAGCGGAACCACCTGGTTGCCATAGCGCTCCGGAAAATATGCCACCGAACCCACGAGCCGTGTACCCGGCCGGCGCAGCTCGTTACGCGCCTCCAGAATCGCGTTCTGGCTTACCACGGCACACTTGTCCGAAGCCCCGACCTCTTCCCACACCTTCAGTGCAGCTAGTGCGCAGATGTCATTCACAGTGCCAATGAGCGTGCGCTTTGCTTTTGCGCGGCGCTGGAACTGCCGCACCGTTTCCACCACCTGATCGAAGTCGCCGCGGCCGTTCAGATGCACCACCGGTACATTCGCAATCTCCGGCATCTCGCCACGTAACCCATCTGCGATTCCCGTAGTGCGCAGCTCCAGCAGCGATCCCGCAATGGGCAGATCGATCAGTAGCAACCGGTCCACCCGGCTACCCCAATTCTCCTTGGCCCAACGTCCCAGCGCCCTGCCCGCGATCAGCCCTGCCTTGTAGTTATTCGCCCCGAAGTAGGTTGCCCCCGGATGCGGCACCTCAATCGCGATCACCGGCGTTTTCGCCTCCAGAAACTTGGCGGCAATCACCGGTGCCACCCGCTCGTAGGTCTGGAACTCGAGCACCAGATCCACACCCTCGCGAATCAGCAGATCCGCATTGCGCAGGGCCTCACGTGCCGAGTAGCGATTATCCACGGTGATGAGGTCAATGTTCTCGCGCGCCGCCACCGTCTCGATGCTGCGCTTCACTTCCTGCGAAAACTCCGTACCACCCTGCGCCGCAAACCCGATACGGAACCGCTTGCCCGTAACCGGGCCGAAGCGATTGCGATACACTCCAGCACACGCACGCTCCAGCAACCCGCCATGAATCAGCGTCCGCAACAGTCGAAACGCCGTAGTCTTTGGCAACTGCGTCCGTTCGATCACCTCGGTCAGAGTCAGCTCCTCTCCGAGACTCTTGAAAACCTTCAATACCTCGCAGGCACGCAGCACCGTCAACGATTCGTTGCGATCGCCGCGCCGCTGTTCGCCGCCGGGATCGTCCAACTCCAGTTCCGGGTCCTCGTCGGCTTTTGCTCCCACTCTCCGCCTCACCATTTCCGCGCATAGTACATTCCGGAAAATGGAATGGGCAAGTGCGTCCTTCCGGCCATCCATCCTCAGGTGGTTACCAGCGCGGACCTGCGTTCCACTAGCAGCAGGTGCTCGGCAATCAGCACGACCTCTCCCCGCTGATTGGTCACCTCCAGCGCCTCAACGACGAGGCCATGCGTTCCGCGTTTGGGATGATCGCGCTTCTCACTCACCGTCACCTTCGCCCGGATAGTGTCGTTGAGAAACACTGGCTTGATAAACCGCAAACGATCGTACCCATAGCTCATCGCCACGGGGTTGATCTCTCCGGCCGTCATGCCGACGCCCACGCTGAAAATCAGCGTCCCATGCGCAATCCTCTGCTTAAAAGGCTGCGTGCGACACCATTCCGCGTCCATGTGGTGCGGATAAAAATCGGCCGTCTGGCCCGCATGCAGCACCACGTCGGCTTCGGTGATCGTGCGCCCTGTGCTCTGCCGGCTCGAGCCCGCCACATAGTCTTCAAAGAAGAGCTCCCGTTCCATGCTTTTTACCCCGTTCCAGAATGCGGAACATTCCAATTGACTCTATCAGGCCCACCTTAGCATCCTTGCAGTGGCATGCGCACCCGCGAATCGGCAATCTCTCTTTCCGGCATGACATGGAACCACACGCGCGGTCTGCTTCCTATGCAGGCGACGGCTCAACGCTTCAGCGAGCTGCATCCCGACATCGACATCCTCTGGCACAAACGTTCTCTCCAGCAGTTCGCCGACGCACCCTTGAGTGATCTCGCCTCGCGCTTCGATCTCCTGGTTATCGATCATCCTTCCATCGGCGAAGCGGCGCACGCTGATTTGCTTCTTCTGCTTGATGAGCAGCTTCCTGCAGAGTTCCTCGCCGATCAGGATGCCAACACTGTTGGCGCTTCCCATCGCAGTTATTACTACAACGGCCATCAATACGCGCTCGCTGTCGATGCTGCGGCGCCCGTTTCGGGCTGGCGCCCGGATCTCCTCAGCAGCGCCAATGCTGAGCTTCCGCAAACATGGGACGATCTGCTCGCCCTGGCGCGACGCGGCCTCGTCACAGTGCCGGCGATCCCGATCGATTCACTAATGAACCTCTTTATGCTCGCGAACGCCCTAGATGCGGAACCCTTCACCGACCCCGACCACGTCATTCCCTCGCGTCTGGCAGGCGTCGAAGCTCTGCGCCTGCTGCGTGAACTCGTGCAGCAGGCGGCACCCGGCTCGCTCGAACGAAATCCTATTAAGACATGGCAACTCCTCGCCACCTCGGAGACTGTTGCCTACTGCCCCTTTGCCTATGGTTACTCCAACTACTCGCGCGACGGCTACGCGATGCACACCGTTCAAACGGGCGGCCTTATCTCGCTCAACGGCATACAGTTGCGCTCCACTCTCGGAGGAGCGGGCCTCGCCATCTCTAAGCACTGCAAGCATGCTGAGGCCGCAGTTGAGTACGCCCTCTTCGCCGCAGCCGGAGAGACCCAGCGCACCATCTACGCGTTCTCCGGCGGTCAGCCGGGCCATCGCGCCGCATGGCTCGACCCCGAGCTCAACGCTCACGCGAATGACTTCTTCCGAAATACCCTCTCCACACTCGATGCTGCATGGGTTCGGCCCCGCTTCCCCGGGTTCATCGGCTTGCAGGACGCCGCCTCAACCATCGTGCACGACTACCTCGTGCAAGGCGGCTCCGAGCAATCCGTGCTCGAACGCATGGACGCCGCCCTTCACCAGCACCGGCTGCCAGGAGCTTCTGCATGAGGCCACTCGAAGGTCTTCTCATAGCCGACTTCTCGCAGTTCCTTTCCGGCCCCTCGGCAAGCCTCCGCATGGCCGATCTCGGCGCCCGCGTCATCAAGATTGAACGCCCCGGCCAAGGCGATCTCTGCCGCCAGCTCTATATCTCCAACCTCTGCCTCGATGGTGACTCGACGCTCTTCCACTCTATCAACCGCAATAAGCAGTCCTTCGCGGCCGATTTGAAAAATCCCGAGCACGTGGCGCAGCTCCGCAAACTCCTCACCCACGCTGACGTCATGTTGCAGAACTTCCGCCCTGGCGTCATGGACAGAGCCGGCCTCCGCTATGAAGCCGTGCGCGAGCTTAACCCGCGCCTTATCTACGGTGAAGTGACCGGTTACGGCACACAAGGCCCATGGCGTGACAAGCCAGGCCAGGACCTGCTCGTGCAATCTCTCTCCGGTCTTCCCTATCTCAACGGCGACGCCGGCCAGCCGCCCGTTCCCTTCGGTCTCGCCGTAGCGGACATGATGGCCGGAGCGCACCTCGTGCAGGGCGTGCTCGCCGGATTGCTTCGCCGAGCTACCACGGGCAAGGGCGCGCACATCGAAGTGTCGCTGCTTGAATCCATCCTCGATCTGCAGTTCGAAGTGCTCACCACCTATCTCAACGACGGCGCCAAGGCTCCCGTGCGGTCTTCCGTAAACAACGGTCACGCGTACCTTGGTGCGCCCTATGGCATCTACAGCACAGCGGATGGCTATATCGCCCTGGCTATGGGCTCGGTCGTCGCGCTAGGCCAACTCCTTGACTGCCCGGCGCTCGCCACTTACAGCGATCCCGCACAGCTGTTCGATCAACGCGACGAGATCAAGTCCATCCTTGTCCATCATCTGAAAACGCACACCACGTCCCACTGGCTCTCTATCCTTGAGCCCGCCGACATCTGGTGCGCAGATGTTCTCACATGGGACCGTCTCTTCGCCCACGAAGCCTTTCGCACACTCAACATGGTGCAAACCGTGAGCCGTCCCGCCGCGGGAAATGAGCCTGAACTCATGATGCGAACCACGCGCTGCCCGATTCGCATTGATGGCGACCTCCTCACCAGTTCCACCCCGGCACCGCGCATCGGCGAACACAACGCGCAGCTCATCGACGAGTTCAACCTATGACGCCGCGGCAGCAGCTCTTCCGCATTGCAGTACGCCGCTACGGTGTATTTGAACAAGCCATCCGAATGCAGTGGCAAACGTTCGAAGAGAAAGCCAATACCGGACTCACACTCGATCTGGTTCCGCTCGATCTGCACCCGCTGGAGCAAGCCCTCTTCACGTCCAACGGAATGGCCAAAGGAGACTGGGACATCGCATTCGTCCCGACCGACTGGGTCTCCGCTATGAACGACCTCAGCTGCGCTGTTGACCTGGTTCCGATGCTGGCCGAAGATCCTCCACCCGATTGGCCTCATGGCTGGACGGCGTCACTTCTGCGTCTCCAAGCGATCAATTACCGCATCCTCGGCGTTCCATATCACGACGGCCCGGAATGTCTCATCTACCGTCGCGACCTCTTCGAAGATCCCCTCCACCGCGAGCGCTTCCGCACCCAGCACTGCCGCGAACTCGCTCCACCGCAGACCTGGCAGCAATTCCACGAGCTTGCCCGGTTCTTCCACGCGCCGGAACAAAAGCTCTACGGCACAGCCTTTGCCGCCTATCCTGACGGTCACAATTCCGTGTACGACTTCCTGCTGCAGCTCTGGACACGCGGTGGCAGTTTCTTCACCGTCGCAGACAAACTGAATTTCCTAACCCCCGAAGCCGAAGCCGCGCTGACGTTCTACCGCGGCATCCTCACTGACCGCGAGGCGATCCATCCGAACTGCCTCACACTTGATTCGGTCGCTCTCGGAAGCCGCTTCGCCGCCGGCGAGCTTGCGATGATGGTCAACTGGTTCGGATTCGCCACAGCTGCTCACATCTCACCGGATTCAAACGTCCGTGGAAAGGTCGACATAGCCAGGCTACCGTCTGAACCACCCGCAAACAGCGTGTCGCTGAACGTCTACTGGATGCTTTCCATCGCCTCCGGATCACCGCATCAGCAAGCCGCCTGGCGATTTCTTCGCCATACGCTCACGCCCGCAATGGATCGCCTCACAACCCTCTGCGGAGCTATCGGCTGCCGCAGATCAACCTGGATCGACCCCGAAGTGAATGCACAGATTCCCTTCTATCAATACCTGGATGAGCTTCATCAGGTTGCGCGAGAAATCCCGCAGCGGGCCGACTGGCCCGCCATCGCGCGGACCATCGACAGGCTCGTCACACAGACGATCACCAGAAGCACGCCCATCCGCAATCTGCTCGAACAGGCCCAGCGCGCTCACGCCTAAGCCTCACCCCTGTGCATCACGGACGATGGCAAAGAAGTCTTCCGTGCCCATCTGGCCACCCTTCAATGCAATCTCCAACCCATCGAGACTGCCTTCCGTATACGTGCGACAAAGCGGCACACCCCGCTGCAGATTCGCCTTCCACATCAGCGCGCGCAACCCAAGTTGGCGGATGGCATGGGAGCTTGTATCTCCGCCACAAACCAGCGCCCGGCGAATCCCGGTGCGCTCCAGGATTTGCCTAAGAACCACTCCTAAGGCCGCACCAAGTTCATCGCCATGAGCCGCTTTGGCTGGCGTTCCCAATGCCGTATACGCCACTACATCCTGTTGCTGATCCAAGGCCCGGCTAACGCGTTCAACCAGAGACGTGCACCGCGGTTCAGAACCTTCAATTAGCTTCTCCACGTCGATCTCTATTCCGTGGAAGCCGTTCGCCAGCGCCCAGCGCACCTGTCGTTCCGTGACGGCCGAGCACGATCCGCTGATCACCAGCAGCGGTCCCGCAGCCTTTGTGCAGCGCTCGAACGAAGTTTCCCCAACTGGCGGTCGCGCCAATCCCCTGCTGTGCCAGGCTGAGATCAACGCGGCAGCCAACCCCGAACTCCCCGCAGCAAACAAGGTTTGTCGTTCCGCTTCTGTCCAAATCACCTGACCACACTGCGCGAGGTCCTGCCTGTCCGCTGTGTCGAACAGCACGGCCCTGCAACCTGCATTCACTCGCGTCTCAACGACGGCCTCAAGCTGCTGTGCATCATGCGACTGAGGCACTTCTCCGATCAGCACATGCGTCTGCTCTGCCAAATGCCGAACCAGCCTCGCCTCGCGCATCGGTGTAGCCGGATGCCGGCTCATCGTATGCCGGTCAATGCGCTGCACCACACCATCCGCATCCAACGCGAACAGCCGTCCCTCCACGACAAACCGCTGCAGATACGGCGCCCCAACCACAATGGGCACGTAGCGACAGCCAAACACCTCCAGCCCGACCTCAAGAGCCCGTCCGATGCTTCCGCGCCACGGCGACGAATCGAAGGTTGAGCAGACTTTGTAGTGCAACACCGGAGCACCCAGCCCTCGCAACGCCGTGAAGATCTGCGGCAACTCCGCGGACATCCACTCTGGCGTCTGCGACCGGCTGTCGCCAGCCACGCCAATAGCCTGCAATCCAGGCAATCGTTCCAGATCGTCGCTCTTCGGCGGATTCAGAAATAACGCCGCACGCACGCCACCCAACGCGAGTTGCTCGAGCACGTCAGTCGATCCCGTGAAGTCATCGCCGTAGAACGTGTACAGCAACCCTTCCATCCATCACGCTCCAAACAGCTCGAGTGCCTGCGCCAGCTCCACATGACTCCGTGCGAAATCCGTTAGCGATACACCATCTACGGCGGCCTGCCACGCCTGCTGCAAACTCCGCACACCCGCAGCGAGTCCACCCGGATGGCCCATGATCCCGCCACCGCACGCATAGATCAAATCCGTAGAGCCCAGCGCCTTATACGTATCTGGAGCCTGCCGTGCACTCTGTCCTGAGCTGAATACCGGCATCACCTCGCATCCCTTCCCTGGCGGAGGGAACATCGGCGTCAAACAGGCCCGCGCCGAGGCGACCACCGATTCATCGCTTTCGCAGAACTTGTTCCGCAAGCCATTCACGTGTGTATGATCGATGCCCGCCACGCGCCACAGCTTCTGAAACGCGACAAAACTCATACCCAGTGCCGGTGAACGCCCCAGCATACCCCATCCATTGCGGTGTCCATGGACCGCCACCTGCGCATGCGCGCGCAATACCTTCATCCCCGGCAACCCGATTGAATTCATGCTCACCATCACACAAGTGCCACCTTCCGCCACCACATGATCGTGGCGGCGCAGCATCTCGTCGATCTCACCTGTGAGGTTCGCCGCATACATGACGCGCTTTCCGGTACGATCCGCAAACGCCCGGAGCACGCGCATCACGGCTGATACGCGCTCCATGAACGTACAGTGCGCTCCGTCGGTCTGCAGCTCATCATCCTTGATAAAATCGATCCCGGCTTCGGCCAGAACCCGCACCTGCTCGGCGGTCGCTTCCGGACTCATCCCCAGGCTCGGTTTGATAATCGTTCCGATCAGCGGCCTGTCCCACACACCGCTCAACTCGCGCGTGCCCTGCACGCCAAACTGCGGTCCCTGATACTTCGTCAGGAACTCCACCGGCAGCTGAAGATCGAGGAGCTTCAACCCTGAAAATGCCTTCAGCTCCGACAGATTGCCTGCAACCGTTGCCAGCAGATTCGGTAGCGAGGGCCCAATGTTCTCGAGCGGCCACGCCAGCGTCAACTCAGCGGTCCGTCGGACACCATCCCAGTTCTTCGGAACGCCCGCACCCGGCAAACTCGGATCGCGCACTGGCGCTTGCTCCGTAATGCTCTCCACGTGCGCCGCAAAGCGCTCGCGCAATTCGTCCGTCTCTCCCGGAACGCGCAGAAAAGTCCCGGTCGACTGCTCGCCTGCCATCGTGGCGGCTGCCTGTTCCACCGGAAAGGCCGTCTCGATGAAGTACCGCGCCCGAATCATCGGCCGCGCATCGCGCTTCACTGCATCCATTGCTGCCCCTTCAGGAACTCATCGTCACAGACTCGCACCCAGGACGTAAAGCGCATCCCGCTATCAAATTCCAAGCAGCGGAACCCATATGCCGCGTCTCAACCTCGTTGCTGACATTGAGGCCGCGGGATCGCATAGCATAAGTCATCACTGCAGGAGCGCCGCTTGCCGTCCAACCCATTCCTTGGACTCCTATACCACTGGACAGGCGGCCTCTCCGCAGCAAGCTGCTACCTGCCCTTCCGTGGCATCCGGCGTTGGTCGTGGGAGGTCTACTGGTTCCTGCAGGGCTGCTTCGCCTGGATCATCGCCCCTCCAATCCTGGCCATCGCTCTCGTCCCCCATGTCGGACACATCCTCCACAACGCGCCGCACACAGCCCTTCTATACGCATTCTTCTGGGGAGCGATGTGGGGCATCGGCGGTTTGCTTTTCGGCCTCGGCGTTCGCTATCTCGGGATTGCGCTCGGTTATACCGTCGCTCTGGGCTTCTCTACCGCGTTTGGAACACTCGTGCCGCCCTTGTTCAGCGGGACAACTTCCAGCCATTGCCTCGGAGCGCTCCGGTCAGGTCACACTGCTCGGCGTCGTCGTTTCTCTTCTGGCGATCGCTGTCAGCGGCGTAGCAGGCCGACGCAAAGAAATCGAGCTGGCAGGCCGCGAAGCCCAGGACGCAGCTTCTCCTGGGGGCCATGGCGAGTTCCGCTTCGGGCTCGGTCTGCTCGTCGCTGCACTCGCAGGAACCTTCAGTGCCTGCTTCGCCTATGGTCTGGCCGCGGCAAAACCCATCAACGACTCCGCAAGAATCATCCTGCTGGCCAACGGCCGCAGCGAGCTCTGGCAATCTCTGCCCTCACTGATCATTGTCCTTTGGGGAGGCTGGCTCACCAACGCCCTCTGGTGTGGCGGCCTCCTCCTCCGCAATCGATCCGCCGATCAATTCACTCGCGTGCCTGGCTACAGCGGCCCACGCCAGCTCACACTCAATTACCTGTTCTCGGCCGCCGCAGGCCTTCTTTGGTACGGCCAATTTTTCTTCTACTCCATGGGCGAAACCCGTATGGGTCCCTACGACTTCGCAAGCTGGGCCCTTCATATGGCGGGCACTATTCTCTTCGCCACGCTCTGGGGAGCGGTGCTCCACGAGTGGCAAGGGACCAGCTCTCGCACAAAATTCGTTGGCGCCGCTGGGTTCGCAATGCTACTGCTCGCAACAATCATCATTGGCTATGGAAGCTATCTCAAAGTTCACTGAAACACACGCGGTTCTCACGCTGCGTTAACTTCCTGCACGTTCTCCAGCACACCGCGCGTGCAGTCCACGCACGCAAACAGAATGAACGCCAGCACCATCATCCCCGCAATCGCCCGCAGCGGAAGGTTATAGTTTCCCGTCGCCTTCACCACATATCCGAACGCCACCGTGCACACCCACCCGCCCAGATTTCCAGCCGTATTCATCATCCCGGTTGCAGTTCCGCCAAACCGTCCGCCCAGACTCATGCACATCGCCCAGGCCGACGGCAGCATCAAATCCAGAATCCCAAACCCCGCCGTCGCCAGCACCACGACCGCACCATGTCCGTGCGCGAAGCTCATCGCCAGCAGAAGGACCGCAGCCACCGCGACGCAAACCGCCGTCACCGCGCGGTACGTCTTACGTCGGCCATAGCGAATCACCATGCGTTCACTCACGACGCCGCCCACCAGATTGCCGACCATCCCCATCAGGAACGGCAGCGAAGCGAACACGCCCATCTCGGCCACGCTGAAGCCCGCGCCCTTCACCAGCCACGTCGTGAACCAACCAAAGTAAAACCAGCTTCCCCACGCATAACAGAAGTACGCCGCGATCAGCAGCCATAGGTGTTTCAGCGAGAGCAGTTCCCGCCACGGTACAACGTCGGCGCGCTCGGCCATCTCCACCGGATTCAACTCCGCAGCAGTCACCGTTGCCGAGCCAATCTCTGCCAGCTCTTCGCTCGTGATTCCCGGCATGTTCTCCGGAGCATCGCGAAACACAACCCACCACGTCACCGACCACACCGCGCCCACCGCACCCAGGCACCAGAAGATCGCGCGCCAACCCGCAGCCTCAGCCAGCGGCACGAGCAGCAACGGCGCCAGCGCTCCTCCCAACCGACTCGCGGCCCAGATAAATCCCTGTGCCCGCGCATGCTCGTTGCGCGGAAACCACCGCCCCACCACACCGGCTGCATTGGGATAGGCCCCGGCGGCTCCCATGCCGAACAGGAAACGTGCCGCCGCCATCTGCACGAAGTTCCTGCACCACGAAGTCGCCGCCGTGAAGGCGCTCCACCAGGCTGTAATGCGTGTCAGCTCTCGCCGCCGGCCATGCCGATCCCCTAGAGCGCCGGACGGAATCTCGAACACTGCATTCGAGAGCACATACGCGCTGAGCACCCATCCCCACTGCTCAGGATTCAAATGCAGCTCACTTCGTATCTGCGATCCTGCGACCGGAAGCGCCAGACGATCCAGAAACGTAATCACGCTGACGCCACACAACAGCGCCAGCACCGTGTTGCGCTTCCTCAAACCGCAGTCTCCGCTGGCGACATATGCAGTACCTCGGCCGTGCGTTTTACTGCTAGTTCCGGCGAGCTCAAGACGGGCATCGGAAGCATCCCTGGTCCCATCGCCTCCACCACCCGCGCCATGCTCGCTTGCGCAAGCACCACCACGTCCACACCTTTCATATCCTCTCGCAGCGCTCGGGTGAGAATACGATCGTGCGTCTCCGTGTCGCCAGCCAGCACCGCCTCGAACGCTCCCTCGCAAAGCGAAGGCACGAGCTCCACCTGAAGCCCTGCCGCTGCTGCCTTCTCCTCCAGCAGCGCCAGGGTAGGTTCTAACGTAGTGCGTAGCGTAGCCATCACACCAATCTTCCTGCCCATACGTACTGCCTTCTCGGCCATCGCTTCATCGACCCGCACCACCGGCACGTCGATAAGCTCCTGCCCCATCTTTACGCCTTCGCCGATCGACGAGCACGTCACCAGAATTGCATCCGCACCAGCGTCCTGCGCCGAGCCCAGCAACCCTAGCAGTCGCCGATTCGTCACTGGTCGGACATGGCCATTCCGGATCGTGTCCTTGATCAGGCTCTCGTCCACCATGTGAAACACCGTCACGTCCGGCAGATACTCCGCGCACAACTTGGTGAACAGCGGTGTCAGGGTGGGGCTCGTATGAATAATGGCCAGCGTCTTGGGCATGGATTCCTCGTTCACAGCATCTCAAGCAGTTCGTAACTGGCTCCAGATTCCACTTCCGCCGCACCCTCGGACAGATGTGTCTACGTGCCGTCGCTTTCCTGCTCTGGTTCCGTGAAGGTACGCACCCGCAATTCTCGCTGTCAAAGCCATACCGTGCGACTCTTCGAGACGAGGCTACACCCGTTCCGAAGTGCGGTACACGTCACCATTTCGGCACGAATCCCGTCTGAGAACGAACACTCGAGCGTGCAGTTCGGTTTTGGACCCAGTCGCCATAGCCCCAGGACCTCTCAGACGCGTGACAACGCGCGCAGGACGGGCCAGTTCAGCATTCAGCGCACCTGAAAATTTGTTCCGCAAAGCGGAAATACTGCAGTTCAAGATTTGATGACATGCATAAACGGAACAAAGCCGCCGTGGCTCACATTCTTCTCAGCACATCGCCATTGACATTGCGATTGCGCCTTTTCTACGTTCGCCTCCGTCAGGCAGGTGTACTCGTAGAAGCTCCAGCAAGGGCTCTTCCTCGCCCTGACACAGAAGTTCAATCGGAGGAAGCCAATGAAGCCCGATCGTTCTACGTTCCGGATCCACTCACTTTGGAGGGCATTTCTTTTCGTTCTACTGTTCGCGTTCGCTTCTGTGAGCCTCAGGGCACAGAACACAAGCGCCGGCGCCCTCAGCGGCAGCGTCAAAGACACCTCCGGCTCACTCGTTCCCGGAGCGCAGGTCACCGTCACCAACCAGCAGACCCACGTCGCCCGCTCGGCCACCGCATCGCACTCGGGCTTCTACATCGTAGACAATCTGCCGGACGGCGATTACTCTCTCGGCGTCACTGCCTCAGGTTTCGCCAGCTCGGCGATCAATGACATCCATCTCGATCCCGGCCAGCGCCGCAGCCAGGACGTCACGCTCAAGCCGGGCAGCGTCGATACCAAAGTGACCGTAGAGGCCGACACGCTGGCCGTCCAGACCGAGTCCTCTGAAAATGCTGGGACGATCTCGGCTAAAGAGGTCTCCAATCTGATGCTCAACGGCCGCAACTTCCAGCAGCTGGCCACACTCGTCCCCGGCGTCTCTTCCGTCGAGGGAACAAACTCCCAGGTCAACGCGGGCTACCTAGGCCAGACCGACCTCATCGTCGGCGGCGCGTCGTCTGAAGAAACCACCTACACCATCGACGGCGTTTACGACATGACGCCCACCTCGCTAATCAACATCAACATCACACCTTCGATCGACGCCATCAACGAAATCCGCGTCCTCAAGAACTCCTACTCCGCGCGCTACGGCTTCGCCGGCTCCGGTCAAATCGTCATCGAGACTAAGGCTGGCACCAGCCAATTCCACGGCAGCGGATACGAGTTCCTCCGCAACAACAGCATCGGCGTCGCTCGTCCCTATTCGATCTCTGGGGTGCCAGCCACGCTCTCCAGCCTGCATTACAACATTTACGGCTTCACCTTCGGTGGTCCGATTTACATCCCCAAGGTCTACAACACGGCCAGGGACAAGACCTTCTTCTTTGCCGGGGCGGAGTGGAAGACCAATCACTACGCCTCCGTTCTCAACTCCCGCTCCGAGTTCACCCCTGCCATCCGCGCCGGCGACCTCAGCCTCAGTCACGACGCGCAGTCCTGCCCTTCTACTCTCACATCCGGAGCCAGCGCCGCCGGCTGCACCCCCGCTACGGTCGGCGACCGCTATCTCCTTTGCGGACAGTTCTGCCAGAGCCTCCTCGCCGCACGCTCGCTCTCTCCTTCCATCTGCTTCTCGAAGGATTCGAAGGGCGTCACCAACCAGATCAACCCCACTTGCTTTGACCCAGCTTCCGCCTATTTCATCAATCCCAGCAACCTCTTCATGCCGCTGCCGAACCTGCCCCAAAACAACAACACGGCCTTCGCGAACTACATAAACACCAATCCAGAGTTAGACAGTCAGAACGACACCATATATCGAATCGATCACCAAATCGGCCAGAAGCACCTCATCACCGCGCGTTACATGCATGAGGAGGTCTACAACATCCGCCCGGCGCGCAACTACAACGACCCGGCGACAAACCCGGGTGCTTCCGTCTATACCCCCGCTCTCAACATGCTTGTGCGTTGGAACTACAACATCACGCCCAGCATCATCAACACTGCCGGAATCGCCTACACAGACCAGAAGGTCGACCTCTTCCCGACTGGCAGATACACCATCCCGTCCGGTCTCATCAACAACGTCTTCAATAATGGCGACCTTCGCCTGCCTGCCGCCACCATCGGCGGCTTCTGGAGCTGGCTCGGTCTCGGTGTCCAACCCAACTACTCCAAGACGGGGGACGGCATCTTCTCCGACGACCTCACCATGATCCACGGCCATCACAGCATCCAGGCTGGCGGCCTTTATATGTGGAACATCCTGCGCGTGAACGCCTCGGCCTTCTCCATGGGCAACTTCAGCTTCACTGGGGGCACCAACACCACCGGCGACACCGCCGCCGACTTCCTGCTCGGCTTCGCCAGCTCATACTCCCAATCGAATGTCCAGCGTGCCGGTGTGTTCCACCAGCACTGGTTCGAACTCTACGCGCAGGACGACTGGAAGGTCCTGCCGCGCCTTACCTTCACCTACGGCGTCCGCTATAGCTTCTACTCGCCCGCGACGAAAGACGGCAACGACATCACCAACTTCAACCCCGCCAACTACAACATCAACGTGGCCCCAGGCATCATCTACAACACTGGCCAATACACCGTCAGCGGGACCGTCCCTGTAACGCCTACCGGAGCGGTCGCGAACTACCAGACCAACGGTGTCGTCCAGGCCTGCAGCACCGGGACGCCCTGCGGTTTCACCGTGCCCAAGAAGGACCTCTTTGCTCCTCGAGTCGGGTTTGCCTATCGGATGAACGAACAGGGCACCATGTCTGTTTTCGGCGGCTACGGGATGGGGTACGATCAGGTGGGAATGTTCCAGGCCTCCAGCCTGCTCAGTAATAATCCCTACGTATCCACGCCGTCCTTCAGCTACGCCCAGTTCAGCAATCCTGGCGGTGGCTCCGCCGGGGCACCCGGCATCCAGACCCTCACCGCCATCGACGACACCTATCGCCCGGCCACGGCGCAGAACTGGTCGCTTTCATGGGAAGACGAGATCGTGCGGCATGGCATCCTCGACATCACGTACGCAGGCGACAAGATCGACCACATCTTCTCCAATGGCGTCGACCGCAACTTCGCTCTCAACAGCACCAGCAACATCAGCTCCACCGTAAACTCCGCAACCTGCGCTGCCTCGAGCCCCACGCCCAGTAATCCATCGCAGTGGCAGTTCGATCCATGCCTCAACACCGGTGCCGTCAACGTCAATTACGAGCGGCCCTATCGTGGCTACGGCAGCATTACCACTGGCGTCTCCA
>CAWIFG010000002.1:0-497156 GCA_963835345.1 uncultured Acidobacteriaceae bacterium
GTGCGGCCAGCGGTTGTAGCCCAGCGCCGCCCCGGTGGTCAGCAGCTCCTCCAGGCTGGTCACCCGGATGACGTTGAGCTGGCGCAGCACCGCGTCGACCACGGCGTCGTCACCGGCTACCGAGCCGGTGTGCGCCAGCGCCGCCTGCTGCCCGGCCGGGCTCGAGCCGGCCTTCAGCGCCACGATCGGCTTGCCCGCCCGGTCCGCCTTCTCCGCCACCCGGGCGAACCTGGCCGGGTCGCCGATCTCCTCGAGGAACAGGCAGATCACCCGGGTCGCCTCGTCCTCGACCAGGTAGTCGAGCACGTCGGCGGTCTTCATCATGGCCTCGTTGCCCATCGAGGTGAGCACGCTCAGCCCGATCGCGTGCGCCTTGGCGAAGGCCAGCACCACGCTGGCCAGGGCGCCGCTCTGCAGCGCCACGCCGACCGGCCCCGCGATCAGCGGCGGGGGCAGCGCCAGCGCGTAAGGCGCCGACCGGCTGTGCGCGTTGACGAAGCCCAGGCAGTTCGGGCCGAGCACGGTGACGCCGTTCGCGATCGCGCGGTGCAGCAGCGCGTCCTCCAGCGCCCGGCCCGCCTCACCCACCTCGCGGTAGCCGGAGGCGAGCACCACCGCGTTCGGGATGCCGGCCGCGCCCATGTCGTCGAGCACGCCCTCCACCGCCTCGAGCGGCGCCAGGATGAACGCCAGGTCGGCCGGCTCGGGCAGGTCCCGCAGGCTCGGCACGACCGGCAGGCCGAACGCGCTCGCGGCCCGGGGATGGACGGCCGTCAGCGGGCCGCCGAAGCCGGCCGTCGCGCAGCTCGCCACGATGAACCTGGCCCATCCGGAGTTGTCGGACGCGCCGACCAGCGCGATGCTCCGCGGCGCGAAGAACTCGCGCAGCCGCTGCGGCGTGACGAGCTCGCCCGCGGTCCGGTAGCTGGGCGCGGCCCCGTCCGTCATGACCGCTTCGGCTCCTTGGGCAGGCCCAGGGCGCGCTCGCCGATGATGTTCCGCTGGATCTCGCTGGTCCCCGAGTAGATCGTACCGGCCCGGCTGCTCAGGAACACGCTCTGCCAGGCGCTGACCGGGTAGCCGTCGCCGTCCGGCCGGAGCAGCCCGTCCGCGCCCTCGATGCCGATCGCGATCTCGCCCAGGCGCTTGTGGTACTCGCTCCAGAACAGCTTGGCCACCGAGGCCTCCGGGCCCGGCGGGCGGCCCGCCGCCACCTGCGCCAGCGTGCGCAGCCCGGCGAACCGCATCAGCTCGACCTGCGTGTAAGCCCAGGCGAGCTGCTGGCGGACCAGCGGGTCGGCGGTCTTCCCGCGCTTGCGCGCCGTCTCGGTCAGCTGCCAGAACTCCCGCTCGAAGCCGAGGTGGGCCACGGTGGCCCGGCCGCCGCGCTCGTGCCCGAGCGTGGTCATGGCCACCCGCCAGCCGTGGTTCAGCCCGCCGATGACGAAGAACAGCGGGGTCCGCACCCCGTCCAGGAAGTCCTCGTAGAACTCGGACGCGCCCGACATCTGCTTGATCGGCCGGTACTGCACGCCCGGGCCGGTGAAGTCGATCAGCACGTAGGAAAGCCCGGCGTGCTTGGGCGCGTCCGGATCGGTCCGGCAGAGCAGGAACATCCGGTTGGCCCGGCCGGCCCCCGAGGTCCACACCTTCTGCCCGGTGATGACGAGCTCGTCCCCCTCGACCACGCCGCGGGTCTGCACCCCGGCCAGGTCCGAGCCGTGGCCGGGTTCGGAGAAGCCCTGGCAGTACACGTCCTCGCCGGAGATGATCCGGGGCAGGAAGTACGCCCGCTGCTCCGGCGTGCCGTGCACCATGACGGACGGCCCGACCAGCCACTCGCCCATACCGCGGGTCACCCGGGGCACCCCGGCCCGGTAGAACTCCTCGTTCAGCACGGCGCCCCGCACCGCGTCCAGGCCCTTCCCGCCGAACTCCTCCGGCCACTGCGCGCAGATCAGCCGCTGGCCGGCCAGCTTGGCCTCCCACTCGGCGTAGGCCGGATGGGCCTCCGCCTCGGCCAGCTTGGCGTGGGTGCGGCCGCCCGCGGTCACCGGCATGTTCCAGTCGGCCAGGCCGGGCAGCGCGGGCGGCGCCTCGGCCGCGATCCAGTCCCGCAGCTCCGCGCGGAACTCCGCGATCTCCGGGCCAAGGTCGAGTTCCATGGCGATCCTCCTGCCGCGCCCGGGCGCCCGTCAGCCAGCTAATCCTAGAATTACGTTCTAGATCGGATCAAAACCCGCCACCTGCCTCCGTGTCAACCCCCGCGAGCTCAGTGCGGAGGCGAGCCGGGATGGTAGGGGCCGCCGGTCATGAGCAGCCGGACGTACTCGATCACGGCGTCGATCACCTGGCCGGCCTGCCGCCGGCTGCCGGCCACGGCCACCTCCCGGCTGCCCTCGCCGATCAGCGTGGTCAGGATCGTGACGTAGAGCCGGTCGAAGGAGGTGTCGGACAACCGGAGCAGCGCGTCGTTCTGGCCGAGCCACTCGCGGCCGCGCCGCCGCTTCATCACCTCGAAGCCGGGCGGCCCGTCCCCGGCGGAGAACAGCACCGCCAGGTCCCGGCGCTGCCAGCAGCCCTCCATGAAGGCCCGCGCGCCCGCCGAGAACAGCTCGAACGGGTCGGTCATCCCGGCCTTCCTGGCCCGGGCCACCGCCTCGCTCGCGTCCGCCTCCTGGGCCTGCTGGTAATCCTGCCAGAGCGCGATGAACAGCTCGCTCTTCCCGCCGAAGTGGTGGTACAGGCTGCCCACGCTGGACCCGGCCCGCTCGACCACGTCGGCGATGCTGGCGTCGGCGAAGCCCTGCTCGGTGAAGACCGCGCGGGCGGCGTCGAGCAGCGCCCGCTGGGTTTCCGCCGTCCTGGCCCACTGCCAGGAGCCGGCCGCGGCCCGGCCCCGTGGCAGCCGCGCCGCTGGTCCCACCGGGCTCCACCCCTTTTCAGAACGTGATTCTAGGAGTCTAACCGGCCCCCTTGACGGTGTTAACTTGACAGGGCAGAGCCCCTCCTAGAGGCTAATTCCAGAAGGCGATTCCAGTAACTGGCGCAGGCGCCGGCCGCTGATCGGCACCGGCCGCGGAAGGGGAGCTGCCATGGCACGACTGGACGGGCGGGTCGCGATCGTCACCGGCGCCGGCCGGGGGATCGGCAGGTCGGTGGCCATGCTGCTGGCCAGCGAGGGCGCCTCGGTGGTGGTCAACGACCTGGGCGCGGCGGTCGACGGCTCCGGGACCGACTCCGGGCCCGCGCACGACGTGGTGGCCGAGATCGCCGAGGCCGGCGGGAAGGCCGTCGCCAACGGCGCGGACATCTCCGTCTTCGCCGCGGCGGAGAACCTGGTCCAGACGGCCATCGGGGAGTTCGGCCGGCTCGACATCCTGGTCAACGTGGCCGGCATCCTGCGCGACCGGATGGTCTTCAACATGACCGAGCAGGAGTGGGACGACGTCATCCGGGTGCACCTGAAGGGCACGTTCAACACCACGAGGTTCGCCTCGGCGCACTGGCGGTCGCTGCGGGACGAGTCCGCGCAGAACCGCATCATCAACTTCACCTCGGTCTCCGGTCTGCACGGCGCCCCCGGCCAGCCGAACTACGCGGCCGCCAAGATGGGCATCGTCGGCCTGACCTGGTCCTCAGCCCGCGCACTGGCCAAGTACGGGGTCACCGTGAACGCGATCTCGCCCGGCGCGGCCACCCGGATGACCGCGACGGTGCCGACCGAGCGGCTGCGGTCCAGGCCCGGCCCGGACGAATGGTCCCCGGACAACGTGGCCTCGATCGTGGCCTACCTGGCCAGCGAGCGTTCCGGCTGGATCACCGGGCGGATCATCCACTCCTCCGGCTACGAGGTCTCCCTGTACAGCAACCCCGAGCCGGTCGTGCGCATCATCGGCACCGGCCCGTGGCAGCCGGACGCCCTGGCCGAGCAGGTCGAGCGCTCCTTCGGCCCGCTCCTCGGCCGGGCCCCTTAGCTCAGGCGCAGGTAGCTCAGGCGTAGGCGGCCGGCACGGCGCCGATGACGGCGAGGGACTCGACGAAGAAGTAGACCGCCTTGAAGAACTCCAGCAGGTCGCCCTGCTCGAGCATGATCTTGCGGTACATGACCGTGCGCTGGGCGTCGTAGCCCTCGTGCAGCGCCTTCCAGTCCCGGTAGTCCATGCCGAGCACGTAGGTCGCCTTGAGGAGGGCTGGGGAGGTGGGTGGGGGGTCGTCCGGCCCGATGATCCGGCAGTCGGTCACCGTGCCGCCGGCCCACTGCACGAACAGATACGACCCGAGGTCCCGGCAGCCCAGCGCCCAGGACGCCGGGTACACGCTCTTGAGAAAGTCGAAGAAGTCCCAGTACTCCTGCAGCTTGGCCGCCCGGGCCTGCTCGTCAGGCCCGGCCGTGAGCGCGTCCCGCACCGCGTCGGCCCACTCCTTGCTGAAGAACTCCGCCATGGCTCACCCGCCCGCCAGCACCGGCTGCACCATCTGCAGCAGTTCCTCGAGGTCGGGTGAGAGCCCGATGCCGACGTCGTTCAGCTTGCGCCGCAGCTGCTGGAAGAACAGCACCCGGACCTCGTCGTCGGTCCAGCCCAGCGGTTCGTAGTAGATCCGCCGGCTGACCACGCCGGACACCGACAAGATGGTCCGCAGCGTGTCGTGGATCTCGTTGATCATCGTGGGGTCCTTGCGCACCGCGTCCTGCAGGTAGCGCATGCCGCCCTGCACGTGCCGCGACTCGTCCCGGCAGGTCGCGGTGAAGCCGGTGTAGTAGGCGGGCAGGAACCCGCGCCAGCGGGCATAGGACAGCGTCACCTTCATCACCGACAGCGCCAGCACGCCCTCGATCCACAGGAAGTAGTTGGTGCCGTAGCGCACCCGGGCCCGCTCGTCGTACGGATGCAGCCGCAGCTCGTCGGCCTGGTAGGCCAGCAGCCCGAACGGCGCGACGAACGTCTCCGACACCCACGGGAACGACGCGTCCAGCACGGCCATGATGTCGTCGCCTGGCAGCCCGACGACCTCCCGGTAGAACCGGTCGAAGAAGACCGTGTGCCGCGCCTCGTCCTCGATCTGCGCCGCGATGTGCAGCTTCTCCTCCTCGCTGGCGCCGATCATGAACACCGGCAGCTCGATCTCGACCTGCCGCTCGCCGTGGTGGAAGCCGGACGCGACCGCGATGAACGACTGCCGCTCCTCCTCGGTCATCTTCTCCTCCCAGTCGATCTTGTCCTGGGTGAAGTCGAGGTCGTAGACGTCCCATCGCTGCTTGAGGTACTTGCGGTACAGCGTGGTGAAGTCCGGCAGCGACCGCAGGTCCTTGTGCACGTACTCGATCACGTCGTCGATGTCGACGTGCAGGACCTCCTCGAGCGCGGAGTCTTCGATCTCGCGCACCTGCGCGTCGCTCAGCGCGCGGGGGCCCTCCCGGAGAACCGCCGTCGGGCTCTTGCGTACGGTCATCCTGGTGGCCCCCTCGCCGCCGTAACGAATCCTAGAAAGTAATTCTGTTTCCATTCGACCCGGTTCCGCCCCGCCCGTCAAGATCCGCTGGGCTGGCCCATCGGCGCCCCGGCCGGGGTTGGGGCCAGTTCGCCGCTGGGCAGCAGCGGCGGCCCGGCGAAAGCCCAGTCGTGCCGGGCCGCGATCGGCATGATCTCCGCGGGGCCGAACGCACGGCCGGCCTCCCGCTCGGCCCGGCGGATGTCGCGATGCATCTGCTCGAACCCACCCGGGGTGTGCACGGCCAGGAACCGGGCCGGCTCGCCCGGGCCGCTGGCGAAGGTGTGCGCCGTGCCCCGGGGCACGAACGCCGCGTCGCCCGCGCGGAGCCGGTAGGTGCTGCCGTCCGCGTGCAGCAGGAGGGTGCCGCCCTGGACCAGGAACAGCTCGTCGGTGCCCGGGTGGATATGCAGCGGCGGCCCGGGTTCCCCGGCCGGCGCCTCGCAGGCCAGCGCGGACAGCCGCTGCCCGGTCGCGTCGGCGTCGATCAGCAGCCGCAGGACGCGGCCCCCCGCCCGGTCCAGGTTCTCCGCCGCGTCCGCGGTGGTCACGGTGATGGTCATGGCGACACTCTCCTTGTCGTTCCGGCCCGCCGGGCCCTTACATTCACTTGATGTGCTATCAATTCAATTAATAGGTGTATAACTGAAAGGTGTCCGCTGTCAAGCGCCGTTACCACGCTCCGGTGCGGGAGGAGCAGGCCGCGCAGACCCGGCAGCGCATCGCCGCCGCGGCGGCCGCCGAGTTCGCCGAGCACGGCTGGTCCGGCAGCACGGTCGCCGCCATCGCGGCGCGCGCCCGCCTCACCCCGCAGGCCGTCCACCTGGCCGTCGGCGGCAAGGCCGCGCTACTGGTCCGCGCCGTCGAGGTGACCGTGGCCGGCGCGACCGACGACGAGCTGCTAGCCAGCCGTCCGGCCTTCACCGACGTCTACGCCCCAAGTGCGCCGGCGAGCCGCCGCCTCGCCGCCCTGGCCGCCGCGGGCAGCGACATCTACGGCCGGGCCGCGCGCCTGTTCCTCGTCCTCCAGGACGCCGCCGCCAGCGACGCCACAGCCGCCGAGCTGGCCGCCCAGGCCAGCTCCCGCCGCCTGGCCGACCTTCGCCGCCTCGCCGAGCTCCTCGTCCCGGACGCCACCCCCGCACAGCTGCAGCTCCTGACCGACACCATCTGGGTGCTGGCCGGCCCCGCCGTCTACGTCGACCTGGTCCACCGCCGCGACTGGCTCCCCGTCCAGTACGCCGCCTGGCTCACCGACCAGCTAACCCACGCCGTCCAAGCCGCCCGCCGCGCCGGACTTCGCTGAGCATGCCGGAGGTCCTGGTTACCGGAATGCCGCGCGCCATCGCCATCATCGAGATCGACGCCACCGCGCCGCTGTCACAGCTAGTCCGGCAGCTTGGAAGGTCCCGCCTAGCTGCCCGTGCAGCCGCAGCTTTCCCGCACGACGAGCGTGGTGACCAGCCTCTCTACCCGGCGCGGCAGGGCCGGGTCGGCGATGCGGTCCAGCAGCATGGAGCAGGCGCGCTCGCCTAGCAGCCGCATCGGCTGGCGCACGGTGGTCAGCGTCGGGGCGAGCAAGGCGCCGAGGTGCATGTCGTCGAAGCCGGCCACGGCGATGTCGGCCGGCACCCGTATCCCGGCCATGTGCAGTTCCCGCATGGCCCCGATCGCCATCTGGTCGTTGCCGCAGACGATGGCATCGGGCAGCTCACGGCGCCCCGCGGCGAGGAGCTCGCGTACGGCTAGCTGGCCGCTGACCGCCGCGAACCGGCCCTCGAAGCATCCTTCCAGCCGTACGCCCTGGTACCTGGCCAGGGCTTGTTCGAAGACGCGGCGCCGTTCCCGCGCGTCCGGCGCCTCCGGCGGCCCGGCGACGTAATACAGTCTGGTCTTGCCGTGCTGCTCGACCAGGTGGCGGACCAGCGCCTCGGTGCCGGCCCGGTTGTCGGCATGGACCACGTTGGCATGCGGCTCCTCGGGCGAGCCGGCGACCAGGGTGACCGGGACACGCGCCGCCAGCCGGGCCAGCTGCGGCGACGGGACGATGCCCTCGGCGATCAGGATCCCGTCGACCTTGGCGGAGATCTTCTGCAGCCAGTGGTAGGCATCCGTCCGGTCGGCACTGCGCAGGACCGAGATCAGCACCGACCACCCGACCTGGCTCAGCGGGGACTCGACGCCGCGCAGCACTTCCTCCATGAACAGCAGGCCATCTTGCTCGATGTCGGTGTCGGGGCCGCGGCTCTCGATGGCGACCAGCCCGATCACTTCCTTGCGCTTGCGGACCATGCTCTGCGCCGCGCTGTCGGGGACATAGCCCAGGGCCTCGATTACCCCGAGCACGCGCTGCCGGGTCAACGGGTGGACCCGGTCGTGACCGTGCACCACCCGGGAGACCGTAGCTGTGGAGACTCCGGCCTGCCGCGCCACGTCGTGGAGCGTGCTGGCTGAGGATTTGCCGCGGCCGGCCGCTGCCGCTGGTACCAGTTCCGCGATGTCCCCCTGCTCACAAGTCATGACCGGCAAGCCCGATTGCCGTCACTGCTAATCTAAGCGCTTACATTTCCGCTGTCACGCCGAAAGCCGCCGACCCCGCCACGCGAAACGTCCCTGGCCTCACCAGCACCACAGTACCCTTTAAGTCACCGTCACCGAATGCGCAGCCCCCGGCGCCCGACCGCGCGGCCGCGCTGCGCCCCGTCGAACGCCTCCCGCGCCCTCACACACCCCTCGCAGTCCCGCCCGGCGCCGCTTTCCCCTGATCATGAAGGATTAAGTACTCCCTGCGGTAGGCAAATCCTTCGCGATCATCGAAATCCCCTTCGAAACGACGCTTCTGCCATGATCGCGAAGGCTTTACAGTCTGCCCAGACTCAAAACCCTTCGCGATCACGGAAGCCCGCCCGCGGAGGCCGCCCCGGGAGGCGCCGCGGGTACGTCCCACGTCTTACCGCGGCTGCCGCCCCAGCACCAGCACGCCGGCCGTGGCGAACATGCCGCCGTTACCCAGGATCACGCTGATCTCCGGCGAGCCGACCTGCGCCGCCGCCTCGCCGCGCAGCTGCCGAACCCCTTCCTGGATCGCGAACATGCCGTACATCCCGGTGTGCGTGTACGACAGCCCGCCGCCGTTGGTGTTCAGCGGCAGCGATCCGCCCGGCTCGGTGTTCCCGTCCGCGATGAACGGCGCCGCCTCACCGCGCGCACAGAACCCCAGCGCCTCGAGACCGTAGATGGGCACGTGCGCGAACGCGTCGTAGATCATCAGGTGGTCGACGTCGGCCGTGCCGATCCGCGCCTCGGCGAACGCCGCCCGCCCGGCCAGCCGGAACGCCGCAGACTCGGTGAAGTCGGCCAGCTGCGAGATCATCGGCGTCTCCGACGACTCTCCCGTGCCGAGCACGTGCACGGCGGGCTTCGGGAATTCCGCCGCCCGCGAAGCCGAGGTGACCACCAGCGCGCCGCCCCCGTCGGTGACCAGGCAGCACTCCAGCAGGTGGAACGGGTAGGCCACCATCCGGGAGGCCAGCACGTCCTCGACCGTGACCGGGTCGCGGTAGGCGGCGCGCGGGTTCTTCGCCGCCCACCGCCGCTGGGCCACCGCCACGTAGGCCAGCTGCTCGTGCGTCAGGCCGAACTCCTTCATGTACCGCAGCACCGGGATGGTGAACGTGGTCGTCGGGCCGAACACCCCGTACGGCACCTCGAACTGCCCCACCGGAGACGACGCCTCCATCCGGTACCGGGAAGCGCCCACCCGGGACCGGCCCGACTCCCCGTGGGTGATCAGCACCGTCCGGGCGTACCCGGCCCGGATGGCGGCGGCCGCGTGCCGCACGTGCAGCAGGAACGAGGTGCCGCCGACGCCGGTGCCGTCGATCCAGCGCGGCGTGATGCCCAGCGCGTGCGCCACCTGGACCGGTCCCGGCGCGGACACGGTGGCGATGCCGTCGATGTCGCGCAGCGACAGGCCCGCGTCGGCCACCGCGTTCAGCGCCCCCTCCAGGTGCAGCTGCAGCGTGGAGTGGTCCGGCAGCCGGCCAACGCGATCGGTCTCGGCCGCGCCCGCGATAATGACCCCGGTCATCGCGCCTCCCCGGGACGGCAGGGTCCGAACACCGGCAGGCTCACGTCGCCCCGTGGCTCGAACCTGACCTGCAGCGGCATATCCAGCTCCAGCGCCTCCGGCGTGGCCGGCAGCCCGACGATGTTCGTCATCATCCGCGGGCCCTCCTCCAGCTCCACCACGGCGATCGCGTATGGCGTCTCGTCCTCGAAGCCCGGCGCCGGCCGGTGGTTGATCACGTAGGAGTACAGGGTGGCCCGGCCGCTGGCGGTGAACCACTCGACGTTGCGCGAGCCGCACGCCGGGCACACCGGCCGCGGGTAGAAGTAGGGCCGGCCGCAGTCGGCGCACCGCTGGATGCGCAGCTCGCCGGCGGCGCAGCCGTCCCAGAACGGCTGGGTCTCAGGGGTCGGCACCGGGACCGGCTTGGCGGTCACGCCCGCACCGCTTCCGTCCCGGCCGCGGGCCGAACGAGCGCGGTATCCCGCCCGCCGCCGGGTACGATTGCCACCCGTCCGCTGAGCCGTGCCATGAAGCTCACCAGCCTTAACAGAATGGTTTTCTGGAATTAGCCTCTAAGTGAGCCGGCGTGCCTGTCAAGAGGAGGCCCATGCCCAGATCGCCGAGGGACGGCCCGGCGAGCGGTGCCTGGCAGTGGAGCCGCACCGCGCAGACGCAGCGCGCGCTGCTCGACGCGGCCCGGCAGGTGTTCACCGAGCGCGGCTTCGCCGAGGCGAGCATCGCCGACATCGTGCAGCGAGCCGGATCCAGCGTCGGCAGCCTCTATCACCACTTCGGCGGCAAGAGCGAGCTGTTCATCGCGCTGTGGCAGGAGCACCAGCTCGCTCACGAGGAGGCCGCCGGCCAGGCGGTGGCCGAGGCCAGGAAGCAGGGCGTGACGGATCCGGAGCAGCTGTTCGAGGCCGGGGCGCGCGCCTTCCTGCAGGGCAGCTGGCAGCGCCGTGACCTGGCCCTGCTCTTCGCGTCCGGCGACGCCCCGCCCGGGTTCGAGGTGCTGCGGCGGCAGCGGGGCCGTGAGTGGATCGGCCAGAACGACTCGCTCCTGCACCTGACCGACGTGCCGGAGGACCGGGTGTACGCCGCGATCCTCACCTCGCTGATCGGCGAGGGCTCGTACGAGGTTGCCGGGGCCAGGAACCGGCGCCAGGCGGGATCGATCATCGACGCGGTGATCGAGTACGCGCGGCGGCTGATGGCCGAGGGCCTGCCGCCGCGTGATTAACCTCAGTGCTGGCCGATTCAGGCCACGGTGGCGTGCATCTCCCAGACCAGGACCTCGGCCGGCTCGTCCGCGGTGACCCGCTGGCCGCCGGTGGCGGTGAAACGCACCGCGTCGCCGGGCTCGAGTGAGCCGGCCCCTTCCAGCGTGACGCGGCCGCGCGGGACGAACAGGTGCAGGAACGGCGCCTCGGGCAGCTGCACGCTCTGGCCGGACTGCAGCCGGGCCGCGTGCAGCGCGGCATACCGGTTCTTGATCCTGATGGCGGCGGCGCCGTCGTGTTCCGGCATGCCGGAGGCGACGGTAACCAGGCCGCCGGAGAGCAGCTCGTGGTCGATCTCCAGCTGCTCGTAGCCGGGATCGATGCCGCGCTCGTCCGGCACGACCCACATCTGCACGAAGTGCACCGGGTCTTGATGCGCGGCGTCGTCCTGCCCCGGGCCAGCCAGCCGCCAGGAGTCGTTCTTCTCGCTGTGCAGGATGCCGGTGCCCGCGCTTATCCGCTGGGCCAGGCCGGGGTAGATCACCCCGGTGTGGCCCTCGGAGTCCTGGTGCACCAGCGAGCCCTGCAGCACCCAGGTGACGATCTCCATGTCCTGGTGCGGGTGGGTCTCGAAGCCGGTGCCCGGCTTGACGATGTCGTCGTTGTTGACCAGCAGCAGCCCGTGGTGGGTGTTGGCCGGATCGTAGTGACGGCTGAAGCTGAAGCTGTGCTTGCTGTCCAGCCAGCCCAGGCGGGTCTTGAGCCGCTCGCCGGCGCGGCGGACGTCGACCTGAGGGGTCAGCGTGGCGGTCATGTCGGCTCCTTCACGGGGCGGCGGGTCAGGTGTTCTTGATCGCGGAGACCTCGAACTCGAGGGTGACCTTGTCGCTGACCAGGACGCCGCCGGTCTCCAGCGCGGCGTTCCAGGTGATGCCGTAGTCCTTGCGGTTGATCGTGACCGAGCCTTCGAACCCGACCCGCTGGGCCGGGCGGAAGCGGTGGCCATCAGGATTCCTCCAGGTAAGTTGATGATGCGTCATCTAACGTAGATGATGCGTCATCCATTCCCGGGTACTCTGGCGTCATGAGCCGCTGGCTGACCGAGGAGGAGCAGCGGGCCTGGCGCGGGCTGCTGCGGATGACCTCGCAGCTGAACGCCCGGATGAACCGGCAGCTGCTGCAGGACTACGGCGTATCCCTGGCCGACTACGACGTGCTCGTCGTGCTCAGCGAGGCCCCCGAGGGCCGGCTGCGGGTGTTCGAGGTCGCCGACGCGCTGGCCTGGGAGCAGAGCCGGGTCTCGCACCAGCTCGCCCGGATGCAGCGGCGCGGCCTGATCGCCCGCGAGGACTGCGCGAGCGACGGCCGGGGCGCGCTCGCGGTCCTCACCGAGGCCGGCCGCGCCGCCATCGAGCGGGCCGCCCCGGCCCACGTCGAGACGGTGCGGCAGCTGGTCTTCGACGGCCTGACCCACGACCAGCTCGCCGCGCTGACCGAGGTCACCAATCGCGTCCTGGACCGGCTGGCGGCCCCGGCGCCCTAGGCGGTCTCCCGGCCGCAGAGCACCAGCGCCCAGGCGAGCAGCCCGAAGGCCGCGATGCTGGTGGCCACCCGGACCAGGTTCCAGGCGGCCCAGCGGGCCTCGTCGAACTGGGCCCGGACCCGCGCGACGTCGATGTGAGCCGGATCGCCCGCGCCCTTGATCGCGTCGTTGAGCGGCACGTTGACCGCCACCGTGATGATCACGGCGACCAGGTAGAGGCCGAACGCGACGGCGATCAGCGGCAGCGCAGGCGTGCCGCGGTTGGCGAGGCCGGCCACCAGGGTGAGGACGAGGGCGCCGCCGAACGCGGTGATCATGAACCAGGGGTTGATGATCGCGCGGTCGATCTGCTGGAAGGCGGTGACGAACGTGCGGTCGTCGGTCTTGCGCAGGCCGGGCATGATCGTGTGGGCGAAGAGCGCGAAGACGCCGGCCACCAGGCCCATGGTGAGGGTGGCGCCTATCAGGGTGGTAATGCGCAGCAGTGTCATGCCAGCTAGTAGACCCGGCCGGGGTGCGACAGAAAATGGTCCCCCGTCGCACGTTCATACGTGATCGTCTAAGTTGACGAGTATGGACGCGATCGCCGGACTGCTCGACGGGCCCCGCGCGCGGCGCGCCTTCCTGCTCCGCTGCACCATGGATCCGCCCTGGGCGCTGCGCATCAGGGACGAGGCGCCGCTGACCCTGGTCGCCGTGCTCCGCGGCCGCGCCTGTTTCGTCCTCGACGGACGCGAGCCGGAATGGCTCGGCCACGGTGACGTGGCGATCCTGCTCGGCCCGGACCACTACCTGTTCGCCGACGACCCGGGCACGCCGCCGCAGGCGATCATCCACCCGGATCAGCGCTGCACCACCCCGGACGGGCAGGAGATCCCGCAGCTGCGGTCCTTCGGCGTGCGCCGCTGGGGCAACGCGCCCGACGGCGCCACCGAGGTCCTCACCGGCACCTACAACGTCGAGGGCGAGGTCAGCCGGCGGCTGCTCGACACGCTCCCGCCGCACCTGGTGCTGCGCCGCGACGAATGGCAGACGCCGGTGCTCGGCCTGCTCGCCGCCGAGATGCTGCGCGACGAGGTCGCCGCTCAAGCCGCGGCACCTCAAGCTGCACGACCTGTTCCCCGTCCAGGACTGGAAGGCCGTGGACCCGGTCACCGGACGGCGGCTGGTGCTGGGGAACGCGGAGCTGCGCATCTCCTACGTGGTGGCCGGGGAAGCCTCGCCGCTGTACCGGAACGCCGCCGGGGACGAGTGCGTGTACGTCGAGGCGGGCGCGGCCACCGTGGAGACGGTGTTCGGCGCGCTGCCGTCGCGCGCGGGCGATTACGTGGTCGCTGCCCCGGGCGACCACGCACCGCTGGGTGCCCGGACGGCGACGGAGCCGCTGCGGCTGCTACTGTGATCGAGGCGAACTGCCACATCGCGCCGCCGCAAGCGCTACCTGTCCCGGTACGGGCAGCTCCTGGAGCACGCGCCGTACTGCGAGCGGGACCTGCACGGGCCGGGCGAGCCGCTGCTTGCGACGGGCACCGACGTCGAGGTGCTCGTCAAGCACCGCGGCCCGGCGCCGGCGGGCGTGGCGGACCGGCTACGTCTGCGCGCACCCACCCGTTCGACGTCGTCGGCTGGGACGGCTGCCTCTACCCGTACACGTTCAACGTCGCGGACTTCGAGCCGATCACCGGCCGGGTGCACCAGCCGCCGCCGGTGCACCAGGTGTTCGAGGGCGACAACTTCGTGATCTGCAACTTCGTGCCGCGCAAGGTCGACTACCACCCGCTGTCGATCCCGGTGCCGTACTACCACTCCAACGTCGACTCCGACGAGGTGATGTTCTACTGCGGCGGCGACTACGAGGCCCGCAAGGGCTCCGGCATCGGCGCCGGGCTCGGTGATCCTGCATCCGGGCGGGCACACCCACGGCCCGCAGCCGGGCGCGGTCGAGCGCAGCCTCGGCGCGGAGTACTTCGACGAGCTCGCGGTCATGGTCGACACGTTCCGCCCGCTGGAGCTCGGCGAGGGCGGTACGGCCGCCGACGACGGGGGCTACGCCTGGTCGTGGGCGGGCCACCGCTGAGGTGATCGTGCGGGACCGGGCGGACGGCCCGGCCCCGCGCGGGCCCGGCGGGCGGCCTCAGGCGACGGTGTCCCGCTCCTGGCCGGACGACAGGACATGGGTGAGCGCGGGCCGTTCGAGCTGCTCGTTGAGGTGCTCGTCCAGCCGCAGACCGTTCTCGGTGGCGACCGCGTGCAGGTAGATATCCGGCCGCGGCAGGGCCAGCACGTCCCGTCGGGCGCGTACGGAATCCGCTCCCGTTCGGGCCCGTGGACGCCGCCGCGCCAGCGCGCGCAGCACCGCGGAGCTCATCCGGGTCAGGTCCCACAGCGGCTGATGCCGGTTCTGCCGGTAGTCCAGGTCTACCTGCGCCATCGCGGGCAGGCCGCCTCCGTGAGCACGTCGATCATCATGCGCGATCTCGACCCCGTAGCCGGTCAGGAACGGGATACTGCAGAGCAGCTCGCGGTAGGCGCCGCGAACTCGCCCGCGAGCGGCTGCACGAACCCGGCCAGCTCCGGGTAGTAGAAGTTCAGCAGGGGCTTGGCCATCAGCTCGGTGACCCGGCCGCCGCCGTCGACGACCGACTCGCCGCCGGAGGTGAACGGGCGCCGGTACGCCGCCTTGCTGAACCGGATACCCGGGTCGGTCAGCAGCGGCCCGAGCATGCCGTAGATGAAGTGCTCGCTGAAAGTCGGCCGTGTCGGAGTCGGCGAACAGGACGATGTCACCGCGGGCCACCGACAGGCTGCGCCACATGGCGTCGCCCTTGCCGTGGGCTCCGCCGTACTCCGGGCATCAGCTCGTTCTCCGAGTACACTTCCGCGCCGCGGGACCTGGCGATATCCGCCGTGCCGTCGGCCGAGTCGGCGTCGACGACCACCACCTGGCTCGATCAGGCCGGTGCGGTCGTTCGAGCCGGGCGACCGTATCCAGGATCGGGCCGATGGTGTCCGCCACGTTGCGGGTCGGGCAGCACCAGTGTCGTCGTGAGCGGGTTCCTCTTCGCGCCGCCTTTGGCGAGATTCTGGAAGTCACGGAAGTGAAATGAGCGCTGCTCAAACCATTCCCACACAGTAATGTCCATGTACGACTTTCGCTCAGGCCCGCGGATGGGATGAGTCCAGCGGGGAGACCTCGACTAGCCTGACCTGTTTGGTACGTCGTACTCGCTCGCGGCACTCTGCCGAAGCGGATAGCAGAGCCTATGCACCGCCTATTGACGGTAGGTCATCCGGTGTTTCAACCAGGTAAACAGCAGCCGTGAATTAGCTGAGGAACGCGCGGGTCAGCGGGCTCGCGGGCGGACTGGGGCGGTTTGGTCAGCAGCCCGATGAACGGGACCGGGCGATTAGGTTAACTCGCCGGGTCGCGGGACGGGCCCATTAGGCCGGTCGGCGGTGGTCAGGTGGCGCCGCGGACAAATTCCAGGGCCTCCAGCGCGAGCGGGCGCCAGGGCAGCGCGGAGGCCGGGTCCAGGCTGAGCCACTCCTTCATCGGGGTGCCTTTGTTCGCGTCGAACCGGATTCCGGCCCCGGCGGCAATGAGGGCGTCCACGCGTGGCCGGGGCAGCTTCAGCACCAGCTGGCCGCGTACCAGCATGGCGAAGATCTTGTTGTCGACCCGGAGCGCGCTGCGGCCGAAGCCGCTGCCGCCCCGGGGCGGCGTCACCCCGGGAACGCCCAGGAGCTCATCGACCAGAACCTCGAACCGCTCGTCCGGCGCAGAGCCCTGATCGGCGCGGCCCGTTTCATCGTGCTCGCCCATGACGGCATTCTGCCCGTCCCCACCGACAGAACGCCATCACGGAACGGCATCGGCGAACCGGGCTTCGGGGAGCCGGTTACAGCTCCGGGAAGGGCTGCGTGGACGTCCGTTCGGACAGCAGGGCGGGCGTCCCGATGATCTTGTCGTCCGTGCCGCCGACGAGCTCTGTCTCCTTGTCCGGGTAGTCGAACCGGGCCAGCACGTGCCGCATGGCCTCGAGCCGGGCGCGCTTCTTGTCGTTGCTCTTGACCACCGTCCACGGCGCGTCGGCGGTGTCGGTGTAGAAGAACATCGCCTCCTTGGCCTCGGTGTAGTCGCTCCCACTTGTCGAGCGATGCGAGGTCCATCGGGCAGAGCTTCCACTGCCGGACCGGGTCGACCTGCCGGATGATGAACCGGGTGCAGCTGCTCGGCCTGGGACACCGAGAACCAGAACTTGATCAGGTGGATGCCCGAGCGGACGAGCATGCGCTCCAGCTCGGGCGCCTGCCGCATGAACTCCAGGTACTCGGTCCGGGTGCAGAAACCCATGACCCGCTCGACGCCGGCCCGGTTGTACCAGGACCGGTCGAACAGCACGATCTCGCCCGCAGCCGGCAGGTGGGTGACGTAGCGCTGGAAGTACCACTGGCTGCTTCCCGCTCGCTCGGCTTCTCCAGCGCGACCACGGTCGCGCCGCGCGGGTTGAGGTGCTCCATGAAACGCTTGATCGTGCCGCCCTTGCCGGCCGCGTCCCGGCCCTCGAAGACGATGACCAGCCTCTGTCCCGTCTCCTTCATCCAGTTCTGCAGCTTGAGCAGCTCGATCTGGAGCAGCCGCTTGATCCGCTCGTACTCCTGCCGGGGCATCCGCTCCTCGTACGGGTAGTCCTCGCGCCAGGTGTCGACCGACGGCCGTCGGGGTAGAGCAGCACCGGGTCGTCGTCATCGCTGTCGTCCACCGTCAGCCCTTTGATGAAGGCAATGTCACGCGGGTCTTTCGACCAGGGAGACGGCAGAGCGCGCGGGCTGGGGATGGCATGACTGGTCATGTGCTTAGCTCACCACACCAGGAGGCCCGAGCCGTAGACCCGGGATGCCGGCAACCGCAGGTTCACCCGTTGTACCTGGCGATCAGGGGTGCGGCGCGCGGATGCGGTACACGGCCGCCCGGAGGCCGATCGGTAGACTCGGCGCGCAGTCTGCAGCCCGAGGAGGCGTAACCCGTGCCCGACGAATACGACGTGGTGGTCATCGGCGCCGGGCCCACCGGCGAGAACGTCGCGGACCGCGCCGTCAGGGGCGGGCTGACCGCGGTGATCGTCGAATCCGAGCTGGTGGGCGGCGAATGCTCGTACTGGGCCTGCATGCCCAGTAAGGCACTGCTGCGCCCGGTCGCCGCGGTCGCCGGGGCCGGGCACCTGGAGGGCGTCCGCGGGGCTCAGCTCGACCCGCCCGGGGTCCTCGGCCGCCGGGACTCCTTCGCGTCGCACTGGAAAGACGACGGGCAGGTCAAGTGGCTCAACCGCGCCCACATCGAGCTTATCCGCGGAAACGGGCGGCTAACCGGCCCTCAGACGGTCTCGGTCGGCCAGGCGGACGGCCCCGCGGTGGAACTGCGCGCCCGGCACGCCGTCGTCATCGCCACCGGGACCAGCGCCATGATCCCGCCCATTCCCGGCCTGGCGGAGGCGCTGCCGTGGACGAGCCGCGAGGCGACGAGCGCGCACGAGGTGCCCAAGCGGCTGGCCATCCTCGGCGGCGGCGTGGTGGGCTGCGAAATGGCCTGCGCGTGGCAGGCGCTCGGCGCCCAGGTGACCTTGATCGTCCGGGGCGAACGGCTGCTGGACCGGATGGAGGACTTCGTGGGCAGGATGGTCGCCGATGGCCTGTCCGCCGCGGGGGTCGACGTCCGGTGCGGGGCCAGCGCCCTGTCCGCGGAACGGCCCAGCGCGGGCGGCCCGGTCACGCTGACGCTGGACGACCACACGACGGTGGAAGCCGATGAAGTGCTCGCCGCCACCGGCCGGAAACCAAGAACCGAGGATCTCGGCCTGGAAAGCGCCGGCCTGGAGGCGGGGTCATGGCTCGGCGTCGACGGCACCTGCCGGGTGAAGGACGTCGAGGACGGCTGGCTGTACGCGGCCGGCGACGTCAATCACATAGCGCTGCTCACCCACATGGGCAAGTACCAGGCGCGCGTCTGCGGTGACGCGATCGCCGCGCGGGCCCGCGGCCAGGAGCCGGCGACCACGGCGTGGGCCAGCCAGTCAGCCGTCCCGCAGGTCATCTTCACGATGCCGGAGGTGGCCTCGGTGGGCCCGACGGCAGCCGAGGCGCAGGCGGCGGGCCGGAACGTCCGGGTCGTCGACTACGACCTGGGCGGCGTGGCGGGCTCGAAGCTGTTCGAGGACTCCTACACGGGCATGGCCCGGATGGTGATCGACGAGGACCGGAAGACCATCATCGGGGCGACGCTGGCCGGGCCGGGCGTCGGTGAGATGATCCACGCGGCCACCGTCGCCGTGGTCGGACAGGTCCCGCTGAGCCAGCTCTGGCACGCGGTGCCCTCGTATCCGACGATGAGTGAGATATGGCTGCGCCTGCTCGAGGCGTACGGTCTGTGACGGCAGGTCCCGCCGCAGCAGCCACCGCACACTAGCGAAAGGCGCGCTCCATGCATTCGGTGGGACTGGTGCTGCATCCGCAGCGAGATTCCGCGGAAGCCGTCGATGCGGTGCTCGACTGGGCGGGCAAGCGGGGCATCTCCGTTTACGGCATCGCGAACGAGATCGTCCGGCTGAACTGCGCGGCGCTGCCGGTCAGCGACCGGGAGCTGGGACGGCGGGCCGACCTGATCGTGAGCCTGGGCGGCGACGGGACGATGCTGCGGGCGATGCGGCTGGCCGACGGCCAGCAAACCACGGTGCTCGGGGTCAACCTGGGCAAGCTCGGTTTCCTGGCCGAGGTCGACGTGCCCGACCTGCCCGGCGCCCTGTCCGCCATCGACAGCCGGGAGTTCACCATCGAGCCCCGGCTCGCGATCGACGCCACGTTCGGCGGGCAGACCGTCACCGCCTTCAACGACATCGCCGTGGTCCGCGTCCCGGGAAACCCGTCGGCCGTCGTGTCCGTGAACGTCAGCGGCCAGCCGTTCGTCAGCTACGCCGCGGACGCCGTGATCGTCGCCACCCCGACCGGGTCGACCGCCTACAGCTTCTCCGCCGGCGGCCCGATCGTCCAGCCCGCCGTCGAGGCCCTGCTGGTGACGCCCGCCGCCCCGCACTCGGCCTACAACCGCGGCTTCGTGCTGTCCGTCGACGAGACGGTGGAACTGGACATGCTGCCCACCAGCGGCCGGCTGGCCGTCGAGGTCGATGGCCTGGTCGGGGGGTACGCCGAGCCCGGCGACCAGGTGGCGATGCGGGCCCGGCCGCACGCCGCGAGCGTCATCCGGCTCGGCCGCACCACGTTCTACCAGCGGGCCCGGCGCAAGCTCCGGCTCACCGACTCCGCCGAGATCCCGCTGACCTTCGGTGACGGCGGCCCCGTTCAGCTGAACAACCCGCTGACCCACCGCGACGGCGAGGGGCCGCCGCAGCTGAACAGGGGCAGCTGAACCCGCCGCAGCAGGTCACCGCCCGCCACAGTAGGGTGTCGACCGGCATGATCAGGGCGCGGCTGGAGGCGGGAATGCAGAACCCGAAGGTGACCGTCATCGGTGAGGCCCTCATCGACCTCGTTCCCGGGGACGCGCCGCTGGCGTACAGCGCGACCCCGGGGGGAAGCCCGTACAACGTGGCCATCGGCCTGGCCCGCCTCGGGCAGGACACGACACTGATGGCACGCCTGGCTGACAATGCGTTCGGCCATATCCTGCGGGATCGCGCCGTCGCCGAGGGCATCGACCTGGACGCTGCGCCGCAGGCGAGCGAGCCGACCACCCTCGCCGTCGTCTCCCTCGGCACCCAGGGGACGCCGGCCTACGACTTCTACTTCGACGGCACGGCCGACTGGCAGTGGACCGCCGAGGAGACCAGGCATATACCTGAGCGCACCGCCGTCCTGCACTTCGGGTCGATCGCGTCGTGGACCTCCCCCGGCGCGGCCCGCGTCATCGAGCTCGGGCGCCGGATGCGTGACCGCGGTGACGTCCTGGTCAGCTACGACCCCAACATCCGGCCCAGCCTCCTGGGAGATCGCGACCAGGCCCAGCGGATGGTGGAGCGCGGGCTCCGGGTCGCGCACGTGGCCAAGGCCAGCACGGAGGACATCGCGTGGCTGTATCCCGGCCAGCCGCGGGAAGACGTCGCCCGGCACTGGCTCGAGCTGGGCGTGACGCTCGCCGTGATCACCGACGGGGCCGACGGCGCGGACGCCTGCACCGCCTCGGGGGCGCCGCTGCACCGCCCGGCGCCCGACGTGAAAGTAGTGGACACCGTGGGGGCCGGCGACTCGTTCACCGCCGGCCTGCTGGCCTCCCTCATGGTGCGGCAGTGGCACACCACGGCCCGGCTCGCGGAATGCACGGCCGCGGAACTGTCGGCGGTGCTGGACGACGCGATCACGGTGTCGGCGATCACCTGCGAGCGGGCGGGCGCCAACCCGCCCCGGCTCGCCGAGCTCACGGATACGAGCTGGGGCCGGGGCTGAGGCGGGGCGCTAACTCGAGGCGCGGTTGGAGCTGGGGGACGAGGAGCTCTGCTCGACCGTCTGGGCGCTGGCCTGAGCTCCCGGATGGCCAGCCTCGGCGGCGGCCTGGCGTTCGGTCTCGGCGTTGATCTCCCCACCGAGCAGGATCGCGATACCGGTCAGGTAGAGCCAGAACATGAGCAGGACAACTCCGGCCAGCGCGCCGTAGGTCTTGGTGTAGGACGCGTTCCCCAGCTTCGCCACGTAGAAGGAGAACCCCAGCGAGGCGGCCAGGAAGATGACCGTGCCGATGACACCACCCGGGCTGACCCACTGCCACTTCGGCAATTCCCGGTTAGGCCCGAAGTAGTAGTAGCAGGAGAACAGCAGCGAGACCAGGATGACGGTGATCACCCAGCGCACGACGTTCCAGACCACGAGGAACGCGGTGCCGTGGACCGGCATGTGCGACTCGATCCCGGTCCCCAGCGGGCCGCCTTCGACGATGAAGATCGACGCGATCCCGCCGAACACCACGGTGCACAGCATGAGGATCAAGGCCTTGAGCCGCTTCTTGACGAACTTCGCGTTCGTGGGGACTTCGTAGGCGACGTCGAGGGCGGTTTCCAGGGCCGCCATGCCGCCGGACGCGCTCCATACGGCGATGGCAAGACCGACGATCACCGTGACCAGGGAGCCGGACTTGTGCGTCATCGCGCTGTTGACCGCTTGGTCGAAGACCCCCGATGCGCTGCCCGGGAGGGCCTTGTTGAGGCCCTTGACCAGGTTGTCCACCTGAGCCGTGTCCAGGTGGATCAGGCTTACCAGCCCCAGCAGGGCGATGAGCGCGGGAAAGAGCGCCAGGAACCAGTGGTAGGCCAGGCTGCCCGCGGCCATCGAGCAGCGGTCCTTGGAGAACTTCTTGGCCGCCCGCTTGAAGGTGTTCAGCCAGCCCGTCTTGCCGATCTCCAGCGGGCTGTCCGGGCCGCCCTCCATGTCCCGCACCGGCGGGATCGCCTCGGCCGACTGGCCCCCGGCCGACTGGCCCCCGGCCGACTGGCCCCCGGCCGACTGGCCCTCGGCCGGAGGCGCATCGGCCTGTGGCGGGACTACTCCGTTTTCCGGCCGCTCCTGGTCCCGCGGCGGAGACGTGTCTCGTCTCGACAGCCTCACGGCGCCCCTCCTCGATCGTCGTCCCCGGACTTCGCCGGCATCGCTTGCTGCCTGCGTCTACCCGGCCACCGTGCTGCCTAACTACCCGCCCCCGGGCAACGTTAACGAGCGGCGCCGCAGGCCACGCGGCGCTAGTACGCTCCGGCGTATGGCTTTGCGGATCTGGCGGGCGCTGCGGGACCGGCGGGGAACGGGCGCGGGCGGCTCCGGTGCCGGGCACCACGGCCACGACGCGAACCACGACCGGGGCGGGAACCACGAGCGCCAGGGCGGGAGCCGGGAGCAGCGCGGCGGCGAGGGCGGCGGCATCTCGAGGACCAGCCAGGCCGTCGCGCTGACCCGGCTGCGGATGGAACGGCCGTACAGCCCAGAGGGCGATCCCGGTGCGCAGGCCCGGCTGTGTGAGGGCATGCGGCCGACGCCCGGCACCCGGCTGCGGCCCATGCTGACGGCGCGGACCCGGTTCTTCGACCAGAGTGTGCTGGGAGCCCTGGCCGGGAACGTTCGGCAAATCGTGATCTGCGGGGCCGGGTACGACGATCGGGCGCTGCGGTTCCGCACCCGGGGCGTGCGGTTCTTCGAGCTGGATCAGGGTCCGACCCAGACGGACAAGGCGCGGCGGCTGGCGGCCATGGACACCAACCGGTCCGGGCTGACGCTGGCCACGGCGGACTTCCGGCGGGACGACGTTGCGGCGGTCCTGGCCGCGTGCGGGCACGACGCCGGCCAGCCGACCCTGTTCCTGTGCGAGGGACTGCTCATCTACCTGGACCAGCCCACGCTCACCCGGCTGCTGTCCGGGCTCGCCTCGTGCGCCGCGCCGGGCAGCACGCTGGCCGCGAGCCTGGCGGTACACGACGAGAGCCTGCCCACCGAGCCGGTCGTGGCGGCGGCCAACGCGCGGCGGCGCGCGGGCCGCACCGAGCCGTGGCGGACGATTTTGCCCGAACGCGCCCAGCTGAGCCTGCTGCAGAGAGCCGGGTGGCACGCGGAGCGGACCATCGACGCCGCCGACCTGGAGAAGACCGCCCCCGCCGGCCGGACACTGCTAGTGCTAACCCGGGGGGCAGGCGGCGGGGCTCACCAGGACGTGATGAGGCGATCCTCGGTCACCACCGCGGTGACGAGCTCGGCGGGGGTGACGTCGAACGCGTAGTTCAGCACGCGGGTTCCCTCCGGCGCCACGCGGACACCCTGCACGTGGGTGACCTCCTCGGCGGCGCGCTGTTCGACGGTGATCCGCCCGCCGTCGGGGGTCGCCGGGTCGATAGTCGATTCGGGCACCGCGACCAGGAACGGGATCCGGGCGTGCCGGGCGGCGAGCGCGAGGCTGTAGGTACCGATCTTGTTGGCCACGTCGCCGTTGGCCGCGATCCGATCCGCCCCGACCACGATCGCGTCGATGAGCCCCCGGCTGATCAGGTACGGGGCGGCGGCGTCGGGGATGAGGTAGTGCTCGATGCCGAGCTGGGCGAGCTCCCAGCAGGTGAGCCGGGCTCCCTGCAGCAGCGGCCGGGTCTCGTCCACGACGACGTGCCGGACGGCCCGGTCGTTGTTCAGCGCCCTGACGACGCCGAGCGCGGTGCCCCACCCCAGGCACGCGAGGCTGCCAGTGTTGCAATGCGTCCCGATCCGCAGCGGCTCCGGCCCGCACGTCTCGCGCAGATAGCGGGCCCCGCGCTCGCTGATCTGGTGGGTCGCGGTGACGGTCGCGGCCATCGTGGCCAGCGCCGCGGCCTCCACCGCCGCCGCCCCCTCCGGGATCACCGCGGTGGTCGCCTCGGCCTCGCGGCGCAGGTTGACGGCGGTCGGGCGGGCGTCCCCGATGCGCTTGACCGCCTCGGCGAGCTGGGCGTCGTCCCAGCCGTGCTCCTCCGCCTGCCGCGCGGCCAGGGCGACCCCGAGCGCGCCCGCGGCACCGAGCACCGGCGCGCCGCGGATGGCCAGCCGGGTGATCGCGTCGACCAGCTCATCGACCGTGGTGAGATGAAGCATGCGGACTTCGTGCGGGAGCGCGGTCTGGTCGATGGCGATGACGTGCCCGTCGCGCCAGCCGAGAACCTCCAGCGCTCCGCCGGGGCGAACGGAACCGGATTGCATACGAGCGAAGTTACCCGAAGAAGGAGCACGCGATGCTGCTCGGTGAGCTGCGCACGGAAATCACTGTGGTGTGCGGCCAGCTCACCGCGGCCGGCCTCGTCACGGGAACGTCCGGCAACGCGAGTGCACGCGACGGGGACCTCGTGGCCGTAACGCCGAGCGGGCTGGACTACGCCGCGCTGACGGCCGAACTGGTCGGGGTGCACCGGCTCGACGGCTCACCGGTGCAGGCCCCGCTGCAGCCGACCAGCGAGCTGCCGCTGCACCTCAGCGTCTACGTGGCGACCGGCGCCGCCGCGATCGTGCACACCCACTCCCCCGCCGCGACGGCGGTCTCCACGCTGGTAGACGAGATACCGGCGCTTCACTACTACGTGGCGCTGTTCGGCGGCCCGGTCGCCGTCGCCCCGTACGCCACCTACGGCACGGAACAGCTGGCCGAGAACGTCACCACCGCGCTGGAAGGCCGTACGGGCTGCCTGATGGCCAACCACGGCGCGGTCACCATCGGCCCCGATCTGAGGACGGCCTACAGCCTGGCCGTCAACCTGGAGTGGCTGTGCGACGTGTACCTGCGCGCGGCCTCGGCCGGGACGCCGCGCCTGCTGCCCCCCACCGAGATCGGCCGAGTCGTGCAGAAGATCGCCAGCTACGGCCAGCAGCCCCCACCCTGATCACTCCGTGCCTATTGGCGACCATGATGGCCAGCACGTGGCGAACACGATCATGAACGTCACCACGCAGGAAGATCAGCTGGCGGTTTTCGCCAACGCGGCCGCGCACCTGGAGCCCGGTGGATGCTTCGTGCTGGAGGTGATCGTTCCTCAGCTGTGCCGGGTCCCCCGGGGGGAGACCGCCCGGGTCTTTACCCTCGATGCTGGTCACGTCGGAATCGAGACCTTCGACGACTTGGTGGGGCAAATCGCGTGGTCGCATCACTGGATGGAAGTGGAAGGGCGCCTGGTGCGCCATTCTGCTCCCTATCGCTACGTGTGGCCGTCCGAGCTTGATCTCATGGCCAGGATGACGGGTTTCCGGCTCCGGGAGCGCTGGGCGGGATGGGACCGGGCGCCGTTCACCTCCGAGAGCCAGAGCCAGGTAGCAGTGTTCGGGAAACTGCGTTAAGACCGCGCCGAGCACCTGCTCTCGGCTGGGCCAAGAGTGGGAGGCGGATGCGACTGACATCCGTCGACCGCCGTGCGCAGGGGAACGATCAAGGGCGCGGCCGTTGGCGGCCCGGATCATCTGGGGGCCACGCTGATGAAAACCGATCATGGAAAGACTGGGTAGGCGTGGACGGGTACGAGGCGGGGAACGACCGGGGACGCGGGCCTTGCGGCCGCCCCGACCAGACGGAGGCGTGGATGGCTCTGATGTTCCTCAACGGCGGCGGGATGCGCGGCGGCTCCGCTCATCATGCCATCGAGGGTGTTCCCCTGATCGGTGAGCGGCGCACCGCGCCGCTCTACCGGTTCTACTCGGTCCGCGCCGAGTTTCCCGGCCTTTACCCGGTTCCCGGGAACGGCCAGCCGGTCCTCGGCGAGCTCTACGACGTACCGATGGGCCCGCTGCGCGCGCTGCTGGCGACCGAGCCGCCGGAACTTGAGCTGTCGATCATCGAACTCGAGGACGGGGATCTGTCGTTCGGCATGGTGCTGCGGGACGCGGAACACGGCCGCGGCGTCCACCAGGACATCACGCGCTACGGCGGCTGGCGCGCCTACCGCGCCAGCCTGGGACGCCCCGGCGAGGTATGAGCCGCGACCCATGATCCGCGCTGGGCGAGCGCACTCACCCGGCCGATTCTGCCCTGGCGGCCCGGGTTTCCCTGCGCGGCTCCTCCCGCTGGCCCCGAATCCATACGCCGGCCACGTCCGCCGGCGTCGCCAGCGCGAAGATCCTGGCCAGTGCGTCGGTGGCATCGCAGGCATGGGTGAGGTTGACCGCCAGCGTGCTCCCGGCGGCCGGACGCAGCCATACCGCGTCGAAGTCCTTCCCGATCGCGAGGTCACCGACATGGCCGTCGAGGCCGAGCGCCAGCGCTCCGGCGCGAGTGGCCAGGTACAGCAGGTGAACCGGCGTCAGGCTCATTCCCCCCGGGCCCATCATCTGCTGCACGTAGTAAGCCTGCAATGCCTCCTTGGGCATGAAGAAACCCGCCCCCGCGCCCACGTCCGACCCGAGCGCGACGCGGATACCGTGCTCGGCGTGGCGGCGCAGCGGAAACAGCCCACTGCCGAGAGCGCAGTTGCTGGTCGCGCAGTGCGAGACCGATGCCCCGTGCTCCGCCAGTACCGAGAGCTCGGCGTCGCTGGGATGCACGTTATGGGCGAAGACGCTGCGCTCGGTGACCAGGCCATGCCGGAGGTAGGTGTCCAGGTAGTTGCGCGCACCGGGGAACAGCCCGGCCACCGCCGCGATCTCGGCCACGTTCTCGTTGATGTGTGAGGTGAACCAGACGCCCTTGCCGAGCAACTGCGCGCAGACGTCAAGCATCTCATCCGACGCGGACAGCGAGAACCGCGGCGTGACCGCGTAGCGCAGGCGGCCCCGGTCATGCCAGCGAACGATCAGGTCCGCGCTGTCGGTCAGCGCGCTCTCCGGTGTGATCAGCAGGTCGGGGCGCAGGATGCGGTCGCTGAGCACCAGGCCCGAGGTGATGTTCAGGCCGCGGTGCTCGGCCGCGGCGAACAGCTCGTCCATGGCGGACGGGAAGTGCGACCCGAACACCAGCGCGCTCGTCGTCCCGGACGAGACCAGACCGTCGAGGAACTCTCGGGCGACGGCGCGCGCGTACCCGTCGTCGGCGAGCTTGCTCTCCTCGGGCAGGGCGCACCGCTCCAGCCAGTCCAGCAGCGGCATGCCCAGCCCGCCGATCGCGCGGATCTGCGGGAAGTGGACGTGGGTGTCGACGAAGCCCGGGACGAGCATCCCGCCATTCAGGCGGGTGACCGGCTCGCCGGGATAGGTCGGCGCGCAGGGCGGCGAACGGGCCCCGGGCGCGGATGACCCCGTCGCGGACCAGCAGGGCGCCGTCCTGGTCGACGGCCAGGGCGTCCGCCGGGTCGCCGGTGAACGGGTCGCCGGGGGTGTCGATGATCGTGGCGGCGTAGAGCGTCACGCGGTCGCCGCCGCGGGAGCCCGTTCGCCCAGGGTTTGCAGCAGCGCCGCGGCGACCGCGACCGCGATCACGGCCGGCTCCTTGCCCCTGATCCCGGGCTGGCCGATCGGGCAGGTGATCCGGCCGATTGCCTCCGGGGCGTGCCCCTCGGCGGCCAGCTGGGCCTGGAACCGCGTCCACTTGGCGCTGGAGCCGATCAGCCCGATGCTGCCCAGCGGCTGCGGGAGCCGCAGGGCCGCGTCGCACAGGGCGTAGTCCTCGGCGTGGTCGTGCGTCATGATCACGACGTGCGCTCCGCGCGGCAGCTGTTCGAGCACCTGCTCGCCGAGCAGCGGTGTGGTGGATGCAGACGTCCGCGCTGCCGTCGATCACGTCGGCCAGCCGGACCCGGTCGAGCTGCTCGGCGCGCGAGTCGACCAGCAGGAGCTGGACCGGCAGCCGGGACAGGATGCGGGCCAGCTCGTAGCCGACGTGCCCGATCCCGAACAGGGCCACGACCGGGCCGGGCCGCGAGCGGCTCCAGCAGCAGGCGGACAACGCCGCCGCAGCACTGGCGGCCGTGCTCGTTGCGGGCGTGCGGGTTGAGCTGCGTCTCGCGGAACTCCGGCTCGGTGGCCCCGGACTCGATCAGCTCCCGGGCCCGGGCGATGGCCGACGCCTCGAGGTTGCCGCCGCCGACGCTGCCCCAGGTGCGGTCGCGGCCCACGACCATCTTGGCCCCGGCCTCGCGCGGCGCGTGGCCGCGCACCTCGATGACGGTCACCAGCACGCCGGGCTGGCCGTCGTGCCGCAATTGCTGCGCGGCGCCGAGCCAGTCCATCTCAGGCCCTCGCGTAGGCGGACCGGGCGGCCGGCGGCCCGGCTGCGGCCGGCAGGCCCGGCCCTGGCGGCGTCGCGGGCGGCCTGGATCGCCCAGTACACGGCCTCGGGCGTGGACGGGCAGGCCAGGCTGACGCCCCAGCCGGCCGGGCCGAACGCGCCCACGGCCTGCCGCAGCGCCTCCCGCACGCTGAACGCCTCCATCAGCGGCGGCTCGCCGACCGCCTTGGAGCCGTACACCACGCCCGATTCGGTGGCCCGCTCGAACAGGTGCACGTTGAACTGCGGCGGCATCTCCGAGAAGCTCGGGATCTTGTAGGTGCTCGCCGCCTGGGTGGCCAGCCGGCCCCGGTGCGGCCCGTCGCTCTCGTCCCAGAGCAGCTCCTCCAGCGTCAGCCAGCCGACGCCCTGCACGAAGCCGCCCTCGATCTGGCCGAGGTCGATCAGCGGGGACAGGCTGTCGCCGACGTCGTGCACGATGTCGACCCGCCGCAGCCGGTAGGCGCCGGTGAACCCGTCCACCTCGACCTCGGCCGCCGCGGCGCCGTAGGCGAAGTACTTGAACGGCTCGCCCTGCATCCGCTCGGAGTCCCAGTGCAGCCCGGCGGTGCGGTAGAAGCCCGCCGCCCAGAGCTGGACGCGCTGGAAGTACGCGTCGTGCACCAGGTCGGCCCAGGCGATCTGCCGGTCGTGGAAGCCGATGCCGGTGACGACGCCGTCGCCGAACCGCACGTCGTCCGGGTGGACGCCGAGCTGGCCGGCGGCCACCGTGGCCAGGCGCTCGCGGATCTGGTCGCAGGCGTTCTTGACCGCGCCGCCGTTGATGTCGGAGCCGGAGCTGGCCGCGGTGGCCGAGGTGTTCGGGACCTTGTCGGTGCGGGTCGGCGCGAGCCGGACCAGGCTCATCGGCACGCCGAGCGCGGTCGCCGCGACCTGGATCATCTTGGTGTGCAGGCCCTGGCCCATCTCGGTGCCGCCGTGGTTGATCAGCACCGAGCCGTCCTTGTAGACGTGCACGAGCGCGCCGGCCTGGTTGAAGGCGGTGAGGTTGAACGAGATGCCGAACTTGACCGGGGTGATGGCCAGCCCCCGCTTGGTGTCCGGGTGGGCGGCGTTGAACGCGGCCACCTCGGCCTGGCGGCGCGCGAAGTCGCTGCGCTCGTTGAGGATCGACCAGATCGCCTCCAGCCGCTCGGCGTGCCGCACCGGCTGCCCGTACGGGGTCGCCTGGCCGGGCGCGTAGAAGTTGCGGCGGCGCAGCTCGTCGGGCTCGACGCCGAGCAGGGGCGCGCAGCGGCCGAGGATGTCCTCGATGACGATCATGCCCTGCGGGCCGCCGAAGCCGCGGAACGCGGTGTTCGAGGCCCGGTTGGTCTTGGCCACCCGGCCGTGGACCTCGATGTCGGGAATCCAGTAGGCGTTGTCGATGTGGCACAGCGCCCGGGCCAGCACCGGCTCGGACAGGTCCAGGCTCCAGCCGCCGTTGCTGGTCAGCGTGGCGCGCAGCGCGCACAGCCGTTTCTGCTCGTCGAAGCCCGCCTCCCAGGTCGGCGAAGAACGGGTGCCGCTTGCCGGTCATGGTGATGTCCTGCGTGCGGTTGAGCCGCAGGCTGACCGGGTGCCCGGTGAGCGTGGCCCCGAGCGCGGCGACGGCGGCCAGCCCGTGCGGCTGGAACTCCTTGCCGCCGAAGCCGCCGCCCATGCGCAGGCACTGCACGGTGACGTGGTGCGCGGACAGGCCCAGCACGTGCGCCACGATGTCCTGGGTCTCGGACGGGTGCTGGGTGCTGGACTGGACGAAGATCTGGCCGCTCTCGTCGACCAGGGCCAGCGCGGCCTGGGTCTCCAGGTAGAAGTGCTCCTGCCCGCCGATCTCGAGTTCGCCGCTGAACCGGTACGCGGCCGTCTCCAGAGCGGCGGCCGCGTTGCCGCGGCTGACCGTGCGCGGGTGACCCTGGTAGCTCTCGGCCTCTGATCGCGTCGTGCACGGTGATCAGCGCGGGCAGCGGCTCGTAGTCGACCTCGACCGCAGTCCGCGCCCTGCCGGGCCGCCTCCAGGGTCTCGCCGAGCACCCAGCAGACCGCGTGGCCGTAGTACATGACCTCGCTGGGGAACAGCGGCTCGTCGTGCTTCTCGCCGGCGTCGTTAAGGCCGGGCACGTCGTCGGCGGTCAGCACCCGGACCACGCCGGGCACCTCGTAGGCGGCGCCGGTCCGCAGGCCGGTGAGCCGGGCGTGGGCGTGCGGGGCCTGGACCGGCCAGGCGTGCAGGGTGCCGAGCGTGCGGCCGGCGAGGTCCTGCGGTGTACAGCGCGGTGCCGGTGACGTGCAGGTCCGCGCTCTCGTGCGAGATTTCCAGGCCCACCGCGGGCTTGATCGGCCGATCGGCCAGCGGGCCATGTGCTTTGCTCATGGTCTCGGCCTCCTCACATGTCCTGGTCGGCAAGCGCCTGGTTCTCGGCGTGGAACTTCAGCAGCGAGCTGCCCAGCATGGCGATCCGGTAGCGGGCGCTGGCCCGGTGGTCGCTCATCGGCGTGCCGGCCCGGGCCAGTTCCCCGGCGGCCGCCTCGACGACTCGCGGGTCCACGGCTTCCCGGTCAGCGCTTCCTCGGCGGCGAAGGCGCGCAGCGGCGTGGCCGCCACCCCGCCCAGCCCGATCCTGATCGAGCCGACGACGGGCCACCGGGCGCCGTCCTCGCCGTCGGCCAGCCGGAGCGCGTAGGCCACGGCCACGCTGGAGATGTCGTCGAACCGCCGCTTGGCGATCTTGTGGAACGCGGTGACCGGGGCCAGCGGCAGCGGGATGCGCACCGTCTTGATCAGCTCGTCCGGGCGCTTGACGCTCTGCCGGTAGCCGGTGAAGTAGTCGGCCAGCCGGACCTCCCGCTCGCCGTCGGCCGAGGCCAGCACGAGCGAGGCGTCCAGGGCCAGCAGCACCGGCGGGGCGTCGCCGATCGGCGAGGCGGTGCCCAGGTTGCCGCCGAGCGTGGCCCCGTTGCGGATCAGCCTGGACGCGAACTGCGGGAACAGGTCGTCCAGCAGCGGCACCCGGCCGGCCAGCCGGTGCTCGATCTCGGACAGGCTCAGCGCGGCGCCGAGGTCGATGTGGTCCGGGCCGGCCGAGAATTCGCGCAGTTCCTCCAGCCGGTCGATGCCGATGGTCAGCTCGGCCCGGGCGTGCCGGATGTTCAGCTCGACGCCCCAGTCGGTGGACCCGGCCACCAGCCGCGCGTCCGGGTGGGCGGCCAGCAGGCCCAGGGCCTCGGCCAGGTCGGCGGGCCGGACGTAGCGGCCCTGGGAGCTGGAGGTGGTGGTGGCGGCGGCCGCGGGGGCCGGCTCGGCCTGGCGGGCGAGCGAACGGGTCGTCCGCGTCCGGCTGGCCCAGGGCGTAGGCCGCGTCGCGGATCGGCCGGTAGCCGGTGCACCGGCACAGGTTGCCGCTGCAGCGCGTGCAGGTCGAAACCGTTCGGCCCGTGCTCGTGCTCGGCCGCGCCGACCGGGCCGTCGCGCCCGACCCGTTCGCGGCCGGACGCCGCGGGCGCCGGCCGGGCCGGTAGTACTCGGCGGCCATCGAGCAGATGAAGCCCGGGCGTGCAGTAGCCGCACTGCGAGCCGCCGCGGTCGGCCATCTCGCGCTGCACCGGGTGCAGCTGCCCGGGCTGGCCCAGGCCCTCGGCGGTGACGACCTCCTGCTGGTCGAAGGCCGCGGCCGGGACCAGGCAGGCGTTGATGGCGACCCAGCGCGAGCCGTCCTGGCCCGTCGTCGCGGGCGACCAGCACGGCGCAGGCGCCGCACTCGCCTTCCGCGCAGCCTTCCTTGCTGCCCGTGAGGCCGCTCGCCCGCAGCCATTCGAGCAGCGTGACGTGGCCGCCGACCTCGCCTAGCTCACGAGTCCGGCCGTTGACCACCAGTCCAGGCTCCACCGCACACGCTCCTACCTCCGCCGCCGTCAGCCTGTCGCCGTCTTCCGGCGGTCCGGCAGGCGCGCGCCGGGCACTTTCCATGTATCACCCGACGATAGCTCGTCATGACCAAATAGCCAGGCTGTTTTGAAAACTTTTTTCCGCATAGCGGATATTGATGACGGCTGCCGGCCGCCCGACCCGCCATGCCCGGCGGCCTGGCGCGCCGGCCGCGCCCGCTCAGTGCGCGCGCAGCGCCAGCCGTGCTCAGTCAGAAGCCGGGGACGGTCTGCCAGGCCGGGCCCGGGCCGGGCGCGTCGTCGCGGGTCACCGTGCCCTCGATCAGCCCGTACGGGCGGTCCGCGGCGTAGTACACCTCGCGGTCGTTGGCCAGGCCGAACGGGCTCAGGTCGACCAGGAAATGGTGCTTGTTCGGCATCGACATCCGGATCTCGGCCACCTCGGGGTGGGCCTCGAGCACCTGCTCGCCCATGTAGTACAGGGTCTGCTGAAGGGCGAGGCTGTGCTTGGCCGCGAACGCTTCCATCAGGATGCGCCGCACGTCAGCGTAGGTCTTGGCCCAGTCGACGTCGGTGCCCGCGTACCGCCAGCGGGCGGTGACCGCGGTGGCCAGGATGCGGTCGCGGTCCTCGGCCAGCGAGGTGTAACGGTCGCGCGGGAACCCGGTGAACTCCGACCGGTCGACTTGAGCACCACCAGGTCGGTCAGGCCCGACACCACCCAGGCCTGGTCGCCGTCGATGGTGACGACGGTGGTCCGGGTGCCGCCGCCGGCCCGGGAGAACGCGTGCCCGTGCTCCGCGCCGTCGACCGCGATCCGGTCCCAGCCGTACTCCTCGATGCTGACCTTCGCGCCGGTCACCCACCCGAAGTCGTCGACGAAGTGCCTGCCCAGGCGGAGGGCGAAGTCCTCGATCTCGCCCACCCCGTACTGCTGGGCGTAGGCGTAGACGGTGTTCTTCTGGGTGTCGGTGGCGACGACGTGGGAGTTGTCGCCCTCCAGGTGCGCGGCGGCGAAGTCACCGCGCAGCGCGATCGATACGTTCAGGTCCTTGATCTGGTGCCGGTCACCGTCGCGGGTGACGTGGACCAGGCGGACTTCCGCCTTGCCGTACTGGTTGTTGCCGAAGGTGATGGCCATGACGAGCTCCCGCATGTCGATGGGTAAACGGGAAGTCAATTTTTCGAGAGTATGACAGTGAGCTGGACGGGTGAGCTGGGCTGGACCGGGCGGCCCGGTCAAGGGCTGGGGCGGGTGACCGGGCTGGACGGAATCCGGGAGACGGCTGGGCGGTGGCTCGGTCGACGGCTCGGGCGGACTGCCCTCGCCGGTCTGGCCGGTCTGAGCGGGGCCGAGGCGGAACCGTTCGCGCACGGACGGCGGAAGATCCGCGAGCGCCTGCCGAGGTCCGCCCGCCGGGCCGCCTCGCCCGGCGGCAGGCCGGCCGCGCCCAGCACGGCGGCGAGCTGCGGCGTCGGGGAGCAGGCGCAGGAACCGGTCGGCGAGCGCCGTCCGCGCGGCCGGGGTGGGCATCCCGAACACCCGCAGCCGGGCCATCCCGCCGTCGGGGTAGACGTCGAGGCGGACGTGCTCGGCGACCGGCCCGCCGGGGACGGCGAAACGGTGGCGGGTGTCGGGCTGGAGCGCGGTGCGGGCCAGCAGGTCCCCGCCGTCGTAGCCGCAGCGACGCCCAGCCGGGCGCGTTGCCCTTGAAGTGCGAGGTGTCCAGCTCGACGAGCGTCGACGGCGCCGGCGCAGGCCAGCCGGACCGCCACCCAGTCGTTGCCGTCGTCGCGGCGCCGGGAGGTCTCCCAGCCCTCGCCCATGACCCGCGCCAGGCCCGGGCATGAGCAGGTTGCCGGGCGAGGAGTAGAACATGTTGCTGCAGCCGGTGACGCGGCGCCGTTCTCCAGCGCGGCGAGGTCGATCGACGCCGGGCAGCAGCCGCGGGTCGGGCACCGGCTCGCCGTGGACGCGCAGCCGGGCGACCCCGCCGTCGGGGAAGATGGTCAGCCGGACGTGGGTGAAGCGCTGCGTCGATCGGCGACGTCGAACTCGTTGCGCGCGTCGCCCGCCACCGCCGCTGCGCGGGACCAGGGTCGTCCACTCGGCCGTGGCCAGCTCGGCGGGCGACGGGTAGCCCTCGGCCCCGCACGCCTCGACCGACACCTCGGGCGGGTAGTTGCCGGTGAAGAAGGCGGTGTCGACGACGACGCCGCGGACGACGCCCGGCGCGCCGAGCCGGACGATCGCGCTGGTCGCTGCCGCGGCTCGCGGCGCCGGCGGGTCTCCCAGCCGTCCATGATCTGGCCCTTGTTGCCGAACGTGTGCGGCTGGAAGACCGGGGCCTCGGGCTTGATCAGGTTCTCCCGCTCGGCGAACAGCTCGTCGTTGGCGCAGATGACGCTGCCGCCGAGCTGCCGGGCGGCCAGGTCCGGCCACTGGTCTTGCTGTCGGTGTTCATGATTCCGTCCTGCTGAGGAGCTAGCCGCCCGTCGCCGGTGTCTTCGTGCCGCTGACCTTCCGGCCGCGCAGCCAGGTCTGGCGCACGACGCCGGTCAGCCGCTGGCCGTCGTAGGCGTGACCGGGTTCCGGTGCCTGAGCGCGGCGGCGTCGACGATGAAGCTGCTCGTCGGGGGCGAACGCGCACAGGTCGGCGTCGCGGCCGACGGCCAGGGCCCCCTTGCGGGTCAGGCCCACCAGCGCCGCCGGGCGGCGCCGACATCCAGCCGACGACCTCGGTGAGCGGCACGTCTCGCGCGCCGGGCGGCCGTCCAGACCGCGGGCAGGCCCAGCTGCAGCGAGGCGATGCCGCCCCAGGCGTCGGCGAAGTCGCCGGTGTCGAAGTGCTTCAGCTCGGCGGTGCAGGGCGAGTGGTCGGAGACGACGCAGTCGATCTCGCCCGCCCGGCAGCCCCTGCCACAGGGCGTCGCGGTTGGCGGCGTCGCGGATCGGCGGGCAGCACTTGAACTCGGTGGCGCCGTCGGGGATCTCCTCGGCGGCGAAGCTCAGGTAGTGCGGGCAGGTCTCGACGCTGACCCGCACGCCCCGGGCCCGGGCCGCGCCGATCGCGGGCAGCGCCGCCGCGCTGGACAGGTGCAGCACGTGCACGCGCGCGCCGGTCCGGGCGGCCGGCCTCCAGCAGCGTCTCGATCGCCCGCTGCTCGGCCGCTGGCGGGCGCGAGCGCAGGAAGCCGTCGTAGCCGCGGCCGTGCGGGGCCTGCGGTGATCTCGCGGGCGTCCTCGGCGTGCACGATCAGCAGCCCGTCGAACGCCGCGATCTCCCGCATGCGCCAGCTCCAGCCCGGCCTGCGTCCAGCGGCGGGAACTCGTCCACGCCGCTGGGCAGCAGGAAGCACTTGAAGCCGAACACGCCGGCCTCGTGCAGCGGCCGCAGGTCCGCGGCGTTGCCGGGGATGGCCCCGCCCCAGAATCCGGCGTCCACGTGGCAGCGTCCTCCGGCCGCCTTCTGCTTGACCTCCAGCGCGGAGACGTCGCAGGTCGGCGGGATGCTGTTGAGCGGCATGTCGATGATGGTGGTGACGCCGCCGGCCGCGGCCGCCGCGGTCGCGGTCGCGAAGCCCTCCCACTCGGTGCGGCCCGGCTCGTTGACGTGCACGTGGGTGTCGACCAGGCCGGGCAGCAGGACCTCGTCCGCCGGCCAGCTCGACGACCTCGGCGGCTCCAGGTCCGCGTCGAGGGCTCGACGGCGGCGATCCGTCCGGCGCGCACCCCGACCGAACACGGCCGCAGCGCGCCGTCGACGACCGCGCGCCGCGCCCGCACGACCAGATCGAGGCTCATGACCGGGCCTCCTGCGGCAGTGACCGACCCTGCAGGGGCAGCCGAGTCACGGGCGATGGCCCGGCCCACCTGCCGGAGCAGCGCGCTGGCCTCGGCGATGCACCGTGCCGGGTCGGGCTCCAGGTCGCTCAGCGTGTAGACCGCCGCGATCCCGGCCGCGCGCAACTGGCCGGCGGTCAGCGTGCTGCGCCCGGCCACCGCCACGACCGGGATCCCGCGCCGGGCGGCGGCCCGCGCCACCCCTACGGGCGCCTTGCCCGCCAGGCTCTGCGCGTCCAGCGAACCCTCGCCGGTGATCACGAGAGCCGCGCCGCCGAGGGCCGCGTCGAACCCCACCAGGTCCAGCACCAGGTCGATACCCGGACGCCGTTCCGCGCCCAGCACGGCCAGCGCCGCGAAGCCGACGCCGCCGGCCGCGCCGGAGCCGGGGGCCAGCGACCAGTCGGTCCCGGTCGTGGCCGTCACCACCGCCGCCCAGCGCCGCAGCCCGTTCGCCAGCTCGCTGACCTGGGCCGGCGAGGCGCCCTTCTGCGGCCCGTACACCTCGGCCGCGCCGTCCGCGCCGACCAGCGGGTTACCCACGTCGGCCGCGATCGTGAGCGTCGAGGAGCGCAGCGCCGGATGCAGCCCGGTCAGGTCGAGCGAGGCCACCTCACGCAGCGCCGCCCCGCCCCGGCCTACCGGCTCGCCCCGGGCATCGAGCACCCGCGCGCCGAGCGCCTGGAGCAGGCCGGCACCGCCGTCGGTGCTGGCGCTGCCGCCGACGGCGAGGACGATCCGGCACGCGCCCGCGTCGAGCGCGGCCCGCAGCACCTCGCCCGCGCCGAAGCTCGACGCGGTGAGCGGCTCGGCGGCGGCCGCCGGGCAGCCGGACGAGGCCGCAGACGCACGCCAGTTCGACGACCGCAACCTCGCCGCGCCGCGCGTAGCTCGCGCGCACCGGTTCGCCGGCCGGGCCCGCCGCCGTCACCGGCACGCGCTCGAAGCCGGCGGCCACGGCCGCGTCCACCGTACCCTCGCCGCCGTCGGCCACCGGGATCGTGACCAGCTCCGCTCCGGGAGGCGCGGGCTTGGTCAGCCCGGCGCGCAGCCCCGCGGCGATCGCGGCGGCCACCTGGGCCGCCGGCAGCGACCCCTTGAACTTGTCCGGCGCGATGACGATGCGCATCATCAGTCCAGCATCGCGATGACCGCGGTCGGGGCGTCCTGGCTACGCGCCGCCAGTTCCTCGAACTCGACCACGTTGTCCAGTTCGGTGCCCATGGAGATGTTGGTGACCCGTTCCAGGACGACCTCCACGACGACCGGCACCCGGTATTCGGCCATCAGCTTCTTGGCCTGTTCGAGCGCGGGCCCGATCTCGTCCGGCGCGGTGACCCGCAGCGCCTTGCAGCCGAGCCCCTCGGCCACCTTGACATGGTCGACACCGTAGCCGCCGATCTCCGGGGCGTTAACGTTGTCGAACGACAGCTGCACGCAGTAGTCCATGTCGAAGCCGCGCTGCGACTGCCGGATCAGGCCCAGGTAGGCGTTGTTCACCAGCACATGGATGTAGGGCAGGTTGAACTGCGCACCGACGGCGAGTTCCTCGATCATGAACTGGAAGTCGTAGTCGCCGGACAGGGCCACCACGGTCGAGTCGGGGTCGGCGGCACAGACGCCGATCGCGGCCGGCACCGTCCAGCCCAGCGGGCCGGCCTGGCCGGCGTTGATCCAGTGCCGCGGCCGGTAGACGTGCAGGAACTGCGCGGCGGCGATCTGGGACAGGCCAATCGTGCTGACGTAGCGTGTCTCGGGGCCGAACGCGCGGTTCATCTCCTCGTACACCCGCTGCGGCTTGATCGGCACGTCGTCGAAGTGCGTGCGCCGCTGCATGGTCGCCCGCCGCTGGCCGCATTCGTCCGACCCACGCGGTGCGCTCGGTGATCCGGCCGGCCTGCTTGCGCTCCCGGGCCACGTCGACGAACAGCCGCAGAGCCGCGCCGGCGTCGGAGACGATCCCGTAGTCGGGGGCGAAGACCCGGCCGATCTGGGTCGGCTCGATGTCGACGTGCACGAACGTCCGGCCGTGCGGTGTAGGTGGCCAGTCCGCCGGTGTGCCGGTTCGCCCAGCGGTTGCCGATGCCGAGCACGAAGTCGGACGCGAGCAGCGTGGCGTTGCCGTAGCGGTGCGAGGTCTGGAGCCCGGCCATCCCCGCCATGAGCCGATGGTCGTCGGGCAGCGTCCCCCAGCCCATGAGGGTCGGCACGACCGGCGTGTCGACCAGTTCGGCGAACTCGGCCAGCAGGCCGGCGGCGTCGGCGTTGATAATGCCGCCGCCGGCCACGATCAGCGGACGCTCCGCGGCGGCCAGCATGTCCAGCGCCTTCTCAATCTGGGCCCGCGTCGCCGACGGCTTGTACACCGGAAGCGGCTGGTAGGTGTCGATGTCGAAGTCGATCTCGGCCTGCTGCACGTCGAAGGGGAGGTCGATCAGCACCGGGCCCGGCCGGCCCGAGCGCATCAGGTGGAAGGCCTGGGCGAACGCGCCGGGCACCTGGGCGGGCTCGAGCACGGTCATCGCCATCTTCGTCAGCGGGGCGGCGATGGCCGAGATGTCCACCGCCTGAAAGTCCTCCTTGTGCAGCCTGGCCACGGGGGCCTGGCCGGTGATGCACAGGATCGGGATCGAGTCGGCCGAGGCCGAGTACAGCCCGGTCAGCATGTCGGTGCCGGCCGGCCCGAGGTGCCGACGCACACGCCGATGTTGCCCGCGCGGGCCCGCGTGTAGCCCTCGGCCATGTGCGAGGCGCCCTCGACGTGCCGGGCCAGGGTGTGCGTGATCCCGCCGTCGCGGCGCATCGCGGCGTAGAACGGGTTGATGGCCGCGCCGGGCAGCCCGAAGACGTTCGTGACTCCCTCACGGCGCAAGATCGCGACCGCGGCGTCGGCGGTGGTCATTCGTGGCATGGTTCCTTACTCCTGTCGTCCAGAAAGCTGCTCGACCAGCTTGAGCAGCGCAGAATGGTCCAGGCCGCCGTCTCCGCGCGCCTTGAGCGAGGCGACGAGCTGCGCGGCGACGCGCTCCGAGCGGGATCACCACGCCGGCCTCGCGCGCGGCGGCGGTGACGATGCCCATGTCCTTGTCGTGCAGGGCGATACGGAAGCCGGGCGTGAAATCACGTGCGAGCATCGCGGCGCCCTTGCGCTGCAGCACCGTGTTGCCGGCCAGCCCGCCGCCCAGGACGCGCAGCGCCGCCTCGGTGTCGACGCCGTAGGCCTCGAGGAAGACGATCGCCTCGGCGACCAGCTCGATGATGCCCGCGACCATGAGCTGGTTCGCGGCCTTGACCGTCTGGCCCGAGCCGGCCGGGCCGACATGGACGACGGTCTTGCCCACCGCGGCGAGCACCGGTGCCGCGGCGTCGAAGTCGTCCTGCTCGCCGCCGACCATCACCGACAGCACGCCCTCAATCGCGCCCTGCTCACCGCCGGACACCGGCGCGTCGAGCACGCGGAAGCCGCGCCCGGACCCCTCGGCGGCGAGCGCCACCGCCACGTCCGGACGGATGGTCGAGAAGTCGATCACCAGCGCCCCGGCGGCCGCCTTCCCGAAGACGCCGCCTTCGCCGGCCAGCACCGAGCGCACGTCCGGGGAATCGGGAACCATCGTGGCCACCACGTCCGCGTCACGGACCGCCTCAGCGATGCTGCCCGCACCGCGCCCCCCGGCCGCGACGAACTGCTCGACCGGGCCCGGGCTGCGGTTGTAGCCGACGACATCGAAGCCGGCCTTGACCAGGTTGGCGGCCATCGGGGCACCCATGATGCCCAGCCCGATGAACGCGATCCGCGTGCTCACGCGTGCTCCTCTCCAGCAGATCCGGCCGATGCGGCGCGTCGTTCCCGTGGCAGCCAGGCCAGGCTGGCCTCCGTCGTGCCGGTCGGCTTGTACTCCAGGCTGACCCAGCCGCGATACCCGTCGTCCTGCAGGGCGGTCAGGTACCGGTCCAGCTCAAGCTCGCCGCTGCCTGGCTCGCCCCGGCCGGGAGCGTCGGCGATCTGCACGTGGGCGGTGACGCCGGTGTGCGCGGCGATCGCGGCGTCGAGATCGTCCCCGTTGCCGGCCAGGTGGTACAGGTCGCAGAGGAAGCCCACGTTGGCGGCTCCCGCCGCACGTGCGCGCTGGACCACGGCCACCGCATCGTCCGCCGTGCGCAGCGGATAAGGCTTGGGACCGCTCACCGGCTCGATGAGGACGCACGAGCCGATCCGGGCGGCGGCCTTCGCCGCGAGCGCGATGTTCTCCAGCGCCAGGTCGTCCTGGGCGGCCGGATCCACCCCCTCGACGCGGTTTCCGTATAGCGCGTTGAACACGCGCACGCCAAGCCGCTCGCCGATACCGGCGGCGACGTCGATGTTGTCGCGGAACTGCCCGCTACGGCCAGGAATCGACAGGACGCCGCAATCCGGGCCGGCCAGGTCGCCGGCGAAGAAGTTCAGGCCCACCAGCGTCACGCCGGCCTCGTCGATCGCCGCGACGAATGCGTCCACCTCGCGGTCGGGTGGCACCGGCGTGGCGAACGGCCACCAGAACTCGATCGCAGGGAACCCCGCGGCACGCGCCGCGGCCGGGCGGCGCAGCAGGGGTTCCTCGGTGAAGAGCAGGGAGCAGTTGACCAGGTAAGGGAGCGAGTGATCCAGCATATTTCCGTATCCTGAAAATTAGTTTTCGTTTCATGGATGAGACTACGGTGCGGTGGATGGCCCGTCAACCTCCCGGTGGCCGGTGACGGCAAGCCGGGATCTGGCCGCCTACGACACTGTCCCGATGGATGAATGGCCACCGTGGCACGGGTAGGGTCACAGGGTGACGGGCGCCGGGGCGGTAGCGGACGTCGCCCCGACTGTCCTGCTATTTTGTTATACGAATTGTTAATTCTGTATCATGGAAACGTGAACGACTGGACTCAGGGAGTTGTATAGCGGTGACCAGCAACGACGGGTCCGGCCGCGGCACGGCGGTGGCGACGGCCCCGGGCGGGGTACAGTCCATCGAGCGGGCCTTCGATCTGCTCGAGATGCTGGCCGATGCCGGCGGGGCGCTGGGCCTGTCCGAGCTCGCGATCGCCTCCGGGCTCCCGCTGCCGACCGTCCACCGGCTGATGCGAACGCTGGTCAACCGAGGCTACGTCCGCCAGGAGGCTTCGCGGCGTTACACGCTGGGCTCGCGGCTGATCCGCCTCGGTGAGACCTCCAGCCGGATGCTCGGGACGTGGCTGCGGCCATATCTCGCTCAGCTGGTGCGGCTCACCGGGGAAACGGCGAACCTGGCCATGCTCGACGGCGACGAGGTCGTCTATATCGCGCAGGTGCCCAGCCCGCATCAGATGCGGATGTTCACCGAGCCAGGGCGCCGCGTGCGCCCGCACAGCACGGCGGTTGGCAAGGCCCTGCTCGCGCAGCTTCCGGCCGCCGAGGCGCGCGCGGTGCTGGAGCGAAGCGGTATGCCCGCGTCCACCCCCACCACGATCACGGATCCGGACCTGCTGCTCGCGCACCTCGAGGTGATCCGCAAGCAGGGTTACGCCGTCGATGAGGGCGAGCAGGAGGTCGGCGTGCGCTGCTTCGCGGTCGCCGTGCCGGACGCGCCGGCGGCCCTGGCCATCTCCACGTCCGGCCCGCAGGCGCGGATGACCGACGATGCCGCGGCGCGTATCGTGCCCGCGCTCACGCGCATCGCCCGCGAGATGTCCGAGACCATCGCCGCGGAGGGCGCGGGCTGAGCCGGGTTCAGCCCGGTTACCCGGCGGTGGCTGAACCGGCCACGGCGGCGCGTGCCGCGAGCTCATCGCCACGCCCTCCTGCTGTTCCTCACGTCAGGTGCCGGCCTGAGCATCCGGGTCACCTTCACCGTCGTCGGGGATGTTCACCGTGACCGCGCCTTCGCGCACCGCGACCGACACCGCGGACTCGCCCTTGGGCCGTCGTCGACGCATTTTGGGCAGACGAAACGGAGCCTGACTTGCCGCCGAACGGCAGTTACTTGCATGTCGGCCCAGGTACGGAGTTCCTCAATGTCTATCCGTACTTCCACACGAAGGCTCTCTACGACGGCTTCCGCAACGATCTGCTCGATCGCCGCGCCCTAATCCTTTCGCGCGACGCCTATCTCGGCGCGCAACATAATGGTGCGGTTTTCTGGTCGAGCGATATTTATCCGACGTGGGACACGCTGCGCCGTCAGATCCCAACCGGGCTCGACTTTGCGGCGTCGGGAATGCCTTACTGGTCCACGGATATCGGCGGATGGCAGTACCTTCCATCGCGGCATAAGCCCGAGCGGCCGCCGCTGCTCGATCCTTCAGATGCACGCGAGAACGTCGGCCACTACGACGACTATCCCGAGCTGTACGTTCGCTGGTTCGAGTATGGGACCTTTCAACCGAACATGCGCGCGCATGGCAGCCGTCCGCACAATGAGGTCTGGAGCTACGGCAAGCAGGCGGAGCCGATTCTTGAGAAGTATCTAAAGTTGCGCTACGAGCTGATGCCGTACATCTACTCGCTCGGCTATTACTCGCACATGACCGGCGCGCCATTCATGCGCGGGCTGTTCATGGACTTCGGCTCCGACCCGAACGTCACCAACATCGGAGACGAATATATGTTCGGTCCCGCGCTGCTCATCGCTCCGGTTACAGAGCAAGGACGAACCTCGCGTGATGTCTACCTTCCCGCAGGCGCGGATTGGTACAACTTCTGGACCGGTGAACGCCTGCACGGCGGCGAGCACATCACGGCCGCGGCACCTATTGACACGCTGCCGATCTTTGTTCGCGCCGGCTCAATCCTTCCACTGGGAGCGCCAGTGCTCAGCACGGATGAGCCGCAGACTATTCAGGAGATCAGAATCTATCCCGGAGCCTCCGGCAAGTTCACCCTCTACAACGACGATGGACAAACGTATGCGTATGAAAAAGGGAAGTTCGAGGTGACCGAGCTGCGATGGTCGGATAGGGAACACAAATTCACGCACACCGGATATCACGCCTGGAATACGCCTGACACCAGTATCCTTCACATTGTCGGCAGCCGGTGAAGGTCGCAATGAAATACTCGAACGCCAAAGCTCGCTGGACGAGAAGACACTTGCTGAAAACCTCGGCTGCGGTGCTCCCTTCGTTGGCGGTAAGGCGTGGATGGAGAGCTGACGCATGGGCAGTCCGGGCTTCGTTATCAGGACATAATCCTCGATCAGTTCAAACGACGTGGTCAACAAAACTATGATTCCGGATTCTGAGATGGAGTCCTCGCCTTCAGCGGTAGTGGCGAGGTCATCGCTGCACCAGTGGTCGCAAGTCCTGTCTGCATAAAGGTTCGGCGGCTAAGCAAATTGGTCATTCCGTACGAATTTCCTCCAGCATTCATCAGCGACTGCTTCGGTCCCGTTCACGGACATTATTTCTCTCCTCTCGCGGCAATGCCTACGTTAGAGAGGTTGGAAATGGATTTCTGGATAAAGGAGGGAGGGAAATCAGCGGCTAACGTCAAAGCGACGATTGATGGCAGAGAAATCCGAGTGCGTTAGTGTAACGCTTTTATCTGCCCTTTCTGTTCAGCTCCGAGGCTTTCGAGTGATACGCACCGCTACGGGCGTCACGCTTACCGGAACATCCTGCCTCGCTTGAATGCGAAGCAGGACCTGCCAAGAATCTGGGAAGTGGCCAGAGCCGGCCATGGCACGAAGCTGCTGGTATATAGGTTTCATGCGTGGAGGATCGCTGAAAAACTCTCCCACTCCTGCTGTGCCGGCGCTGGTTAGTCCCGCAAGTACAAGAATTCGAGTTCCGGATGGAGACTGGGTCATCCAGATGAGACCGTAGTCATTTAGTACATCGCCGTCTGGCGAGCGGAAATAATCGGGCTGTTCTCCGGGCAGCGGACGGGCATTGTGGATGGAGTTGTATCCGATGGTGAAGTTGGCCGCCGATAGAGTGTCCTGCACGAACTTGCTCTCATGCGGCGCACCCAAGATGACAAGTTGCTCTTGCCGCGCGGTTTCCCAGTTGAGGAAGCGTTCCTCCGTGAGCTGCGCACTGCGCCCACTGGCCTGCAGTGTGCGTGCGAGTCCGGAAGCGGCCTTGGCTTCGCCCATGCCGGTGTAGTTGCTTATATCCACGAAGAAGTGACGATACGGAAAGTCGGCCTGATTATCATTAGCCGTTTTGTTGAGCACGGTGGCCATGTCTTGAGGAACGGGGATGTCGTTGGTGCTCGATCCAAGTGCTGGGCCGGGGCTAGTGAGACCGAGATAGAGCAGCACGTGAGGATTCGTCATCGCGATCTCGGTGGTCTCGCGGGGCAAGCCGATAGGACCGAGGAGATCCTCATAGAATCCGTAAGCGCTGTCCTGAGTTGAACTGCGCATATGCGCGATGGTGTGCAAAGCCCATCCGAGCACTGCCGCGAGCAGCAATCCAACCGCGTTGGAAAAATGGGAAGAGGCGGTTGCCTACGGTCCTTGAAGAGCTTCCGGCGCCGGGCTGCATCTCCGGTGCGACTGAAGCAAGCGCAGGAGGAACGGGCTCTCGCGTTGCAATCTGGTGAGCCTCCGGACGCGGATCAGCTTCCCGATCCGCGACCCGGATGAAATCCGGAACATAAGATCCGAGCGGCAGTGAAATGCGGAGGGGCTGGTCAGGATGGCGCGAGTAAAACTGTGTAAGACGACGGCGAACGTCATTCGCGGTTACGCGCACAATGGCGTCAGTGCTGGTGTTCTAGTCGCTGCGGCGGTGGAAGATGTCGACGCCGAGAAGACGCTCCTTGAGGCTCGGCGTATCGCCGGCGAGTGCACGGTCCACCAAATGTTGCAGCAACTCGGAGGCTCGTCGGCTTGACGCAAACTCGTCGCTGGCGAGGATCACGTCAAGGTGTTCGCGAATATCAGTGATGTCCAACCGTGTACTCGGCGGTGCGTTTGCTTCCGCCTCGCTTCGCTGATATGCCTTGGTCAACATGCTTCCAACTCGCCCCGAGTATAGCTGCGGGTACCGTCTAACTCGGCTAACGTCCCGTTAAAATCTACATCCGCGGTGCCGCACCATTAGAGCACCGTATGGGTTTCATGCTCAACCCTTCGGGGACCAGCTTGCTGATCGATTTGACCCAAATATAAGGCTGTGAAGATCTTGCGCCGGTTCGTCAGGACGCTGCTGTTGCCGTGCATTCAACCGAGCCGGGGAAAATAGCTTTGCGCAAAGGCTGAACGCAGCCGAACCCATCTAACTCTGGACCACTTGCTGAGAGACTCGTACGCTGAGTTCGATTCTCGGAGAGTTTGTGGGAATGTCTGAAAGGGTTGTGTCGACGACGCGATCGGGATTTTGGGCTGGCGTGTTTCGGTGGCGACCATTTCTCTGGGCCTTCGCTGGAATCGCGCTCCTGGCTGCGGGGGTGGGCGATGCTCAGCAGCCCACGAAGGTCGGACCCTACCTCGCGCACCTTCTCGCTGGTGGACCAGCACTGGTAAAGCCACTACCCAAAGCACTGTCCGGAACGGATCCCCGTACCGAAGAAGTCTGGTTGTGGACAGACACACCTAACCTCGGCGCGCTGATTGCTGGTATCGGAGATCCCAGCTCAGCGTCGTGCTACTTCGAGCTTCAGCGGGGGCATCCGGGTGTAGGTTCGGCTTCGGGTCCATCGGTGCTTGCGACGGAGACGCTGTCTGCAAATGCCTGGCACCTTCTCGCTCTCAGCGATGACGGCCAGATCATGACGTTCTACGTTGATGGCTCGGCGGTGGGAACTGCACATTCGCCGAAAGGAGATCTGAACCCGGAGATTGAGCTCGCTCCTGATCCCGGCGGAGATTCGGTTCGCTTCAGCGGCGATATCGGCGGGTTTTGGGTAAGCGAGGGAGCGAAGTCCGCCGCCAAGATCGCGCACGACTTTGCGAAGCCGCCGGACTTCGACTCCCAGCTTCGCGAGGAGAATGCCAAGCCATGGCCCGTGCAGACCAAGCAGCAACTGGGATACCGGGCGCCCCAGGACCCTGACCTGATGCCACATGGGGCGGCGCCGGAGCGTCCACATGCCAAACCTCTCCCTGCGCCCGGGCCCACATTGAAGGAGACGGGGTCCGGCGCGTGGGAGATCGCCGCGAATTGGCGGCTTTATTCCAACGCAGATAAATCTGTTCTCTGCCGGAGGAAGGAGCGAAGATCTCAAAGCCCGGATATTTGAGTTCCTCCAATCCTTCCGAAGGGAAGTGGCTGATAGCGACGGTGCCCGGCACTGTGCTTACCACGCTGATCGATCGCGGCTTGTATCCGGACCCGGACTTCGGGCTGAATAACCTTGCGATTCCGGAGTCACTGAATAAGCATGACTACTGGTATCGCGTGGAGTTCCTTTTCCGGCCGCCCGGGTTGCCGGGCGGCGCTTTTCTTTGCATTTCGGAGGAATTAACTACTGCGCCGATGTGTGGTTCAACGGGCACAAGGTGGGTGAGATACGCGGCGCATTCGAACGGGGAGTCTTCGATGTGACCGCGTTAGTGCGTCCAGGCGTGAATGCGCTAGCTGTCCGAGTTGCTCCGCCGCCCCATCCCGGCATTCCGGCGGAACAGTCCATAAAGGATGGTCCAGGCTACGACGGCGGCGTGATGCTCATCGATGGCCCCACCTTCGTCGATACGGAGGGGTGGGACTGGATGCCTGCGATTCGCGATCGCGATACCGGAATCTGGCAGAGCGTCAGCCTGGAAGAAACAGGGCCGGTCACGCTGGGTGATCCGCAGGTGATCACGCACCTGCCGCTACCGGATATCTCGACTGCCGATATCGACATTAGCGCGCCGGTTCATAACGACGGCAACGTTCCACGCACTGTTGTGTTGAAGGCGACCTTCGAAGGCGTGCAGGTGCATACAACCGCGACTGTGCCGCCGGGCGATACGACACTGCACCTGACGCCGGATCACTTCGGCGCATTGCACCTCCTGCGTCCGCGACTGTGGTGGCCAATGGTTATGGCGACCCGAATCTATATCATCTGCACATCACGGTCTCGGCTGGCGGCGCAGCTTCGGATGAACGCACTCTCACCTTCGGCGTGCGCGAAGTCACGTATGAGCTCACGCTCTTCGATCACACGGGACACCTCCGCCGTGTGGAGGTGAGCCCCACGCTCACAGTCGGCAAGAGCTACGATGCCGTCGACGTACGCCATGAAGACATGCGGCAGACCGCGACGGGCTGGGCTTCCACCATCGCCCCCCAACTATGTTGCTTCTCCTGACACCTAAGATTCATGCTCAAAAAGACCTCCCCCACTACAGGTATTCGCTTTTGGGTAGAACGCGCCGACGCCATTCGTATGCCGGAAACCTATGACGCCGATAATTACTTCAACTCCTATGAACTGGGCACGAATAGTTTCCGTGGATTTACTGCCAATGGGTGTCACAGCAATTCCGAACACGGGCCCAACTGCACACAAGCAATCGACGGCACGGCTGTCTGGGACGTCGCCGCGACCGATCCAAGCTCCAGCTATCACGAAGATGTCTTGTACGGGCAATTGAATGGAACCCCCACAAGCAATTCGGCCAAGTGCGGTCAATGGCTCGATTCCACAATAGTCAAAATGGCGCGCTTTATGGATTCAGTCATGGAGAAAACCCCGCATCCGGCGTTAATGGCAATTGCAGCCCTTCCGGTACACATCACAAGACGATGACCGTGTTCACGTCTAGGGACCAGGGGCTGACCTGGAGTACGCCAGTGTTGATTATTGATTCAACAGACACTGGTAGCGGGGAATCCGGAGAGGGTGATTGCAATATAATCCCCGGCACAACATACGCTTATCTATTTTGTCGTCACCCAACGAATACTGCGACCGATCCGAATCGCTTCGATACAACAGGCCTCGCGCGCGCACCCCTGTCGAATCTGACAAGCTTTGTGAAATACGACAACGGTTGGGGAAGCCAGCCGGGGGTGAATGGGCAGGATAGCGATATACCCGGATATCTCGATGGTGGTACCGACACGGTTTCGCGCAAACTGGGCACCAGCGCTACTTACTGGAAGGACAAAGGGTGGGTGATGCTGCTTGGTGTTTCAGAGGCCAGATTCAATGGCATCAAGGTGTCCTTCACAGGACTCTCAAACCTTGGAACGAATAATGTTCAATTCACTACCTTCCCTTATCCTCTAATGGGTGATGAAGGCTACTACTTCGCGAGTAACCCTACACACAATGCATATCTCTATCCTGCGGCACTGAATTTGCTCGATGGCACTCGTAGCTTCGATCTGAGGCAGAAGGATAGTTTGAATTCGTGTACGGATTCGTTCCGCATTACAACACACTGGAGCAACGCATCCTAGCGATGCGAAGCGTCACGGTAACTACCTCAAGCACCGCACAGGATCCGCAGGTTCTTGTTGCGCTGACGACTCGATTGGATACCAATTTCAATCAGCGCTACTCGAGTACACAGCCGGTCGAGTACGGAGTGGAACCGTACAGCCCTGTTAGCTTCTCCCAAGTAGAGGTTGATACCGTCGGCTACCTTCCGCAATTCTTCTCGACAACTCCCAAATCTCAGGGAGAGACACTTACCAAGATAGTGGAATGCACTAGCACAGCACCTTGGCCGGCGGGGCATCCTGACCACCTAATCACGACTAACAGCTGTGACAGTAACTATTATGAGGATACAGTCGCCGGATATAGCTACCCAAGCAAACCGGCTACCGGTAACTCTGTCGAAATCTACCGTTGCAGCAGCACCGCGAACGGCACTCATTGGGTTTCGAGCAGCAGCACCTGCAGTGGGCTCGGCAAGGCCGAGAAATCCCTTGGCTGGATCCTCACCAAGTAACTTCCCTGAGGGGGCCGCAGCTTGCGGTCCCCTTTCTTTGTCTGTCGGCATCCGCCGCGCGGCCTATCGTACGAAAAGACACGATCAATGGAATTTAGTCTTCATTTCATCAATTCTTCCCGGCTCGCTCCTGCTCCTGTCCATGCCCTTTTCTGCGTCGGCCCAGAACGGCAGAAGTGCAGCGAAGTGCGGACCGTTAGACATACGCTGCTAACCCATCAAACCCAACTCCTAAACCTGTCAAACGTAGTTTTGTATGGCCCTCAGAACGTTTCCTGGAATCGGGCCGTCAAGTTCACTCGAATCTCGACTTCGCAAACCGCGCATTAGGAGAGCTCACGTGAAGATGGTTTCGGCATGTCTTGTGTTGTTCACAATCATCGGGTGTGCAACTGTGGGCCGGGCGGATACAACGGCGACTCCCGTTATAACACTCGCCACCGGCAGGTATGCGATGCCCACCAGCACGACGATCAGCGACTCCACGTCCGGATCCGCAATTGAGTGGTGTTACGTCGGAACAGACACCTGCACTCCGGCCACCGCATACTCAGGCTCAATCTATATAAATCCGGCAACTACCGCAACGATCTGCGCAAACGCAACAGCTTTCGGCGACAGCATTAGTGCGACTGTTTGCAACATCTACACGGCGCGACCGCCCAACACCGCGACCCCGGTCATTACCCTTGCGTCCGGTACCTATGTCAATCCGACGAACGCCACAATCACCGACTTAACGTCGGGAGCCTCGATCCTCTATTGCTAACCAAGAAGGACAGCAGTTGCACACCGTCCAATCAATACATGCGACCAGTCCACATCGATATGGATCAGGCCGCCATTCAGACAATCTGCGCCAATGCAACGTCTCTCAACTATCCGCCGAGCAACACCGCCTGCAATCACTACAATTCGGGCAAACCTGGCGATCTCGCGTTCAGCTACGCTGACAGCCAGGTCACCATGTCGACCTCGATGCCAGGTGCGGCTATCTTCTACACGCTCGATGGCTCAACAGCAACCGAAGGCTCAATCGAATACACCGGGCCAGCAAGCGGGGGTGGGCTGGTACCGGAGCGACAACCCACGCGGCAGGTGCTCTCTACATGGGCTCCGTGCACGTTCAGTATCACGTCACCTTCGACCGCGGCGTCAACGCCTGCCTGCTCAAAGGCAAGAGCGGCGCAGCCGTCGAGTGCGTCTTCATCGACTACATGATTCTCAATAATGTCAAATTCGATTTCCACGCTCTCTACGGCGAGCGGACCGTCAACGGCGTCCCCGGCTACTCAGCGCTCACGGTTCCCGCCTATAACTACACCTACCCCCCTGATCGCGTCTTCGATCAGAAGCAGATCGACGTCAAGGGAGGCATCGGCTCGCCATCCTCTCCTGCTGAAGTTGGCGAGTACATCGACCGCGACAACGTAACCGCCAGCTTCGGCGTTCTGGCGGCCGGCAGCTTTACGGTTCCATAATCGCGCGCAAACCGCGCTTCGTCGCCAACGAGCTCGGCCTCAGCTTCCCGGACGGCGTTGGATCTCCCGTGCCTTACATGGGATGTCAGCTCTGGCCGGAGCCGGCTGCGTCAACCATCGGCAGCCTCCCTCGGCGCAAATCGCCCGCCCGCTATACTTGCTTCAGGACAAGAGTGAACGGAAATGGCCAAGACGTTTTATCTAGAAACCTTTGGCTGCCAGATGAATGCGCACGACTCCGAAAAAGTCGTGGGCACACTGCAGCAGGAGGGCTATGCCCAGGTCGCCGAAGAGAGCGACGCCGACCTGATCCTCTATAACACCTGTTCCATCCGCGACAAGGCAGAGCAAAAGGTCTTCCACCGGCTGAATGACTACAAGCGCCTTCAGGCCCAAGGCAAGCGCTTCGGCGTACTCGGCTGCGTCGCCCAGCAGGAGGGCCAGCGCATCTTCGAGCGCGCACCTTATGTCTCACTCGTCGCCGGCTCGGCCAGCTACCGCAATCTACCTGAGATGCTCCGCCGTCTTGAGGCAGGCGAGAATCGCGTGACAGGTTTGGACGACCGCCAGACCGACGAGACTTTCGATACCGAGTTCACCGCGCGATCCAACCCGCACCGCGGCTACATCACCATCATCGAAGGCTGCGACAAGTTCTGCGCCTACTGCGTGGTTCCGTACACGCGCGGCAAAGAGCGCTCACGCTCTTCGGCCTCCGTGCTCGCGGAAGCCCAGCGCATCGCCGGGCTTGGCTACACCGAGATTCAGCTCCTCGGCCAGAACGTGAACAGCTACCGCGATCCCAGCGGCCGCCGCACCTTCGCCGAGTTGCTCATCGCCGTGAGTGAGATTAGCGGCATCCAGCGCGTGCGCTTCACCACCTCGCACCCGCGCGACTTTACCAAGGACATCGTCGACGCGATCGAACAGCACCCCAGGCTATGCAACCACATCCACCTGCCGGTGCAATCGGGGTCAACCGATGTCCTCCGCGCGATGCAACGCGAGTACACGCGCGACTGGTACCTAGAGCGCATCCAGTGGACCAAGGATGCAACCCGCGACATCTCGCTCACCACAGACATCATCGTCGGCTTCCCGGGCGAGACCGATCGCGACTTCGAGCAGACCATCGCGCTGCTCGATGCCGTGGGTTACGACGGAGTTTACGGGTTCAAGTACTCGCCGCGGCCCAACACGCCTGCCATCCACATCCATGACTCGATCGCCGACGAGGTAAAGGCGCAACGGCTCGCGATCCTTAACGATCGTCAGCGTGAAATCCAGCGCACAAATTATCAACGCCATCTCAATCAGGTGCTGGAGGTTATGGTCGAGGGGCACAACACGGCCCGGGGACAGGTGATCGGCCGATCTTCGCAGAACAAAACCGTGAACTTCACGTGTGACCACATCCCCGCAATCGGCAGCTATGTTGATGTTCGGGTGACCAAAATCTTCCCGAACTCACTTGTAGGCGAGGCCGTGTCGGTGCCGGTCGCTCCATCCGCTGCGTTGCTTGCTCATCAGGCGCTGAATGCGCGCGTACCGGCGTAGCGAGTTACACTGGGAGCGCCATGAATCTGCCTGGATTCAAGCCGGAGCCCGAGGCGCAGCAGACCTCCGACGCTGAGATCGAGGTGAGGATTCGCGGCCTGATGATGGATCCCTCCACACATCAGCCGATCGTGGTGTTGAACGACCTCGCGGGCGAGATCGTCCTCCCCATCTGGGTCGGCCTCTTTGAGGCGAACGCCATCGCGCTCGAAATCGAAAAGGCCACCATGCCCCGGCCGATGACCCATGACCTGCTGCGCAACGCGATCCATGGTCTGAACGCGCGCATTACGCGCGTCGTCGTCGGCTCGTTGCGTGAGGAGACCTTTCACGCGACCATCTGGATGGACCAGGCCGGAGAGGTGATTGGACTCGACGCGCGCCCGTCTGACGCAATCGCGCTGGCACTTCGCGCCGACTGCCCCATCTTTGTCAGCCGCCAGGTGTTGGAGCAGGCGAAGCTCGCGGCGAGCGGTGCACTCAATCCCACAGCAGAGGATCTCCGCCGCTGGCTCGAAGGTCTGAATGACGACGAGATGGGCCGCTACAAGATGTAGCGGTATCCCTGCCACTTGAAAACTAACCCCAGTTACACAGCCGCACGACGCGCTCGGCCCACTCATCTTCGGTCGGTAGATGCGGCAGCGGAGCACTGAGCTGCGCACCCGCTATCGTGCCATCGATCGCGCTCCGAACTGCCGACAGCATTGAGCTTTCTTTTCCCTCGATCACAACCGCCCACGGCGTGCGCCGCAGGATGTCGCTGACACCGGAGTCGCGGTGTAGCAGCACAGGAATGCCGCGGCTCAGCGCTTCAATCGCCGGAATGCCATAACCCTGGACGGCTGGCATCAGGAAGAGGTCCGTCGTCTCGTATAGTTTTGCTAACTCGGCGTCGCTGATGTAGCCGTGGAAATGCACCCGTGTCGCAAGGCCGAGCTTCGCCGCAAGCTGCTGCATCGCCTCCAGCGCCGATCCCTTGCCAATGACATCGAACTGCCAGTCGACGCGCTCCGACAGCGCGGGGGTCTCGTGCTCCAGCCTGTCGAGCGCCCGCAGTATCCAGTCGATGCGCTTGTTCGGCTCGATCCGCGACACGCTCAGCATTCGCAGCTCTGTCGTGACAGGACGCGGCCGAAACGCATTCGCTGAGGTAAGCCCGCCCATGCGCGCGATCTCGGCGCGCACGTTGAATTCCCGGCTGCACTCGCCGCGCAGATACTCGCTCGTGACGATCGTTCGGCCGCCGCTGCGCAGCCCATAACCGATGATCGTGTCGGACACACGTCGCACAAGCCGCTGCTTCAGGCCAACCTTCGCCGCGTCCTCAAACAGGCTCGGCGTATCGTGCATCAGACAGTGGAAGCCCCGCACGCCCGCGAGCGTCGCATGCAGCGCCGGCTGATAGCCCGACATCAGCGGCTTCGGCGCGCCCCGGCGATCTGCAAAGTAATGCCGCAGCCCCGCAATCTTCTTCCTCGCTCGCATCTGCGGCTTCAGCTCAACGACCTCGAGCGGATGCTCCGCATGCTTCGCCAGTCCAATGTGATCGACATACGTGACGACGCGGCACGGAATCTCCTGCCGATACATCCAGCGCGCAAGCGCCAGCACGCTCCGCTCGGCGCCGCCCATCGCCTCAATCTCTGTGAGGACAATAATGCGCGAGTCTTGTGGCGGCGAGGAAGGCATCGGTTCGCTTGAGCTTAGCGAATCGCCAGCTCGTCCAGCCAGTCAAAAAATTCCGGGAAGCTGATGCTCGCCGCCTCAGCGCCATGAATCGCCGTGTCTCCACTCGCGCGCAGCGCCGCGATCGAGAACGCCATCGCAATCCGGTGATCCGATCCAGAATCGATCCCGGCACCATGCAACTGCTGGTTGCCCGGCACGTCAAGCCCATCCTCATGCTCGACCACCTCCGCGCCCATCGCGCGCAGGTTCTTCACCACCAGCGCGATCCGGTCCGACTCCTTCACGCGCAGCTCGCGCGCATCGCGAATCCGCACACCTTCCGTAGTGTACGGCCCGATCGCTGCAATCACCGGCAGCTCATCAATCAACTGCGCCGACATCGCACCGGCGATCGAAATGCCCTTGAGTGCACGACTGCGGTTCACCTGGATTGTGCCGATCATCTCGCCATGCTGCTCCTGCACATCCAGCACCTTGATGTGTCCGCCCATCGTCGTAATCGCATCGAGCAGGGAAGCGCGCGTCGGGTTCAGCCCCAGGGAATCGAGCACCAGATTCGAATCCTCAAACAGCAGCGCCGCACACAAGAAAAACGCTGCCGACGAGATATCCCCCGGCACCGTCGCGTCAATCCCATGCAACTCCTGCCCGCCCGCCATATACACGCGATCCTCACGCCGGGTCAACTCCGCGCCAAACGCCTTCAACGCGTGCTCCGTATGATCGCGCGTGCGAATGCTCTCTGCGAAAGAGGTCGTCCCCTTCGCCTGCAGCCCTGCAAACAGCACGGCCGTCTTCACCTGCGCACTCGCGATGGGCGCCTCAAAATCAATCGCCTTCAACTCGCCGCCGTCGATCGTCATAGGCGCATGGCCATCCGTCAGCGACACGCGCGCGCCCATCTGCTCCAGCGGCTTGCGAATGCGCTCCATCGGCCGCTTCGTCAGGGACTCATCACCAATAAACCGGAACATTCCTCGCTGCGCAGCAACCAATCCCGCCAGCATCCGCATCGTCGAGCCGGAGTTTCCGCAATCGAGATCGCGCTTCGGCTGCTGAAACTCCCCCGCGGTCCCAGTCACCTCAATCGTCCGGCCAACACGCGCTGTCTCGGCACCGAGGTCCTGCATGCATGCCAGCGAGCTATGCGGGTCCGCGCCAGTAGAAAAGTTCGTGAGCCGCGAGGTCCCCTTCGCAAATCCCGCCAGCATCGCATAGCGGTGCGAGATCGACTTGTCGCCAGGCAGCATCAGCGAGCCGCGCAGCCCGCGCGCCGGCGAAATAACGCGTGTCGTAGAGTTCGTGTGTGTCGCAGAAGGCATTGCCACCATTGTAGCGGCGGCAAATCAGAATCCCTACTTCTTGCGCATCGCCAGGGTCCCCAACGAGCGTGCCTCGTTGGGGTGGATCGCTGTCGAGTACGCCAGCGCCAGATCGTCAACCAGCCAGTGATACAGCCGCTCATGATCCTGCTCATCGCGATTGCGCAAAATCGCCGACGGATGCACCGTCGCTATCACGCGTTCCGCGTAGGGCGTCGACAAAATCTGTCCATGCTGTTTCATCACAGAAAACGTGCCGCCCAGCAGCGACTTCGCCGCGCTCGCGCCCAGGCACAAAATCACCCGCGGCTTCACTGCGTCGATCTCCGCCTGCAGCCACGGGCGGCACGCGTTGATCTCGCCCATGCTCGGGTTTTTGTGCAGACGCAGCTTGCCGCGCTGCACAAACTTGAAGTGCTTCACCGCGTTCGTGACGTATACCTCTGCAGGCTTGATGTGCAGCTCATCCATCGCCCGCCGCAGCACACCGCCCGCCGGCCCCACAAACGGCTCGCCCTGCTTGTCCTCCTCATTGCCCGGCTGCTCGCCCACCAGCATCAGGTGCGCTCGGCTTGTACCGGCGCCCGGCACTACCTGCGTCGCATGCTTATACAAGTCGCATCCTTTGCACGTGGGCATCGCCTCCGCAAGGATCGGCAGCTTGTGCTCGGGTGGGACGAAAGGTGCGGCAGAGCTCTTCTCAGCCATTGCGACTGTAAGATGAGCCGCGCACGCCTACCGGTCGCCTCCAGCCAGTACCGCGAGAACGACAACGGCAATCACGGCGCCTACCACCGCTTCCGCAGTGGAATCGGGAGGTTGCCAATAGGGCCCATAGCCCGGTCCGTACCCGCAATTCCGTCCGCGAGGCATTGGGTAGGGCCGAGGGATCGGCCGCGCACCGCCTCGTTGGGGTGGCTCCGCAAATCCTCACCACATCCGACGAGAACTTCATTGCAACCGGAACATCGCGAACGCCATACGGAACATAGAAGTTCGGTGCCCGCACAGCCGCGATCTGCTGTGCGCTGACAGGAAGAACGACGAGAACCATGCAGAGTGCAATCGTTAGCGTCTTCATGCCAACGAGTCTGGCGCTGAACAGCTGTCTTCAACGGTTCGCCTGTGACACTTTCCCCGCTGTCACAAAGCCGCGCTAATGTCCCGCTGGCGTCTCCGGATAAATCCGGATGTCCCCCACGCCGCGATACCGCTCGGCGAAGTCCATCCCATATCCCACCACGAACTTATTCGGAATCTTGAAGCAGACATAATCCGCCTCAATCGGCACCAGCCTGCGGTCCGGCTTGTCCAGGCAAGTCGCAATCTTCAGTGACGCCGGCTTGTGCTGCAGCATCAGCTGGCGCAGATAGCTCAGCGTCAAGCCTGTGTCCAGGATGTCCTCGACCAGGATCACGTGCTTGCCCTCAATCGGATTGTCGATATCCTTGATCAGCTTCACCTGTCCCGACGACACGCGCGCACGTCCGTAGCTCGATGTCGCCACGAAGTCGAAGGTGTTGTCGACGGTGATCGAACGTGCCAGGTCCGACAAAAAAATCGCGGCTCCCTTCAGTACGCCGATCAGCACAACCGCCTTGCCCGCATAGTCGGCCGATATCTGCTCGCCCACCACGTGCACGCGTTCTGCGATCTGCTCGCGCGAAAAAAGAACTTCCATCTTCTGGGGCGAAATGTAGGCAGGCAAGGACATGCTTATGCGGTAGGGTAGCGGATTGATGCGATGAGGAAAAGCCGCACTATCGTCCAACCCCCGCGCACCCCGGCAGAGCAGGACGCGCCCGCCGATATACTTGAACCTGTATGTATCCGTACATTCACCTTGGCTCGTGGCACATTGGAACGTTTGGTCTGCTGCTCTGGCTGGCGGCAGTTTGTGCCACGGTCGCTCTCCACTTCAATTTCAAGCGCAACGGCGTAGATGCCGATGCTCTGAACGTCGTCGCTCTGGCTGTCGTCGCGGGCATCCTCGGCGCCAAAGCCTGGCATGAGCTGCAGGACCCCGCCCGCATCATGCCCGAGATCCATTACGCAGTCCGCGACGCCGGCGGCAACGTCTTCTTCGGATTCCTGCACTGGTTCCAGGCAGGCTTCGCCTGGTTCGGCGGCCTTCTAGCCGGAATTGCCGTGCTGCTGTGGCAGGGCCGCATTGCGCGGTTCAAAGGACCGCTGGAAGGAAAAGGCGAACGTGTCGGCTCGCTCCGGATGCTCGATCTCGCCGCGCCCGCAGCTGCGATCGGCTACGGTGTGGGCCGCATCGGCTGCCTGCTCTCCGGCGACGGCGACTACGGCATCAACACCACTCTCCCGTGGGGCGTGCACATGGCCAAGGACGCGCTCGTCCCGCCCAATCCGCCGAACGCGCTCGTGCAGCCCACGCCCATCTACGAGCTGCTGTTTTCAATCCTCATCTTCTGGATCCTGTGGAAGCTCGGCGAGCGCCACAAACCCATCGGCTGGCTCACCGGGATGTATCTTCTGCTGAGCGGTATCGGCCGGTTCCTCGTCGAATTCGTTCGCATCAACCCGAAGCTCTACTTCGGTCACACCATGTCCAACGCACAGGTGGCCGCGCTCGGCAGCATCGTTGCCGGTGCTCTTGTGATGGCCTGGGCAGCGAAGGCACAGTGGCAGTGGGCTCCGCAACTGGCTGCAGATCCCAGAGCCTGATCCTCTAAAGCCGCTTCAGGTATTCGCGCGCCAGCTCCAGTTCCGGAAAGAGTCTCTCCTCAGCTTGAAACTCGCGCGAATGCACGCACCTCCGTCCCGCGCGTACGCGCACCGGATGCTTCAAATGCAGCATCTCGTGATACAGCAGATACTCGATCGCGTACCGCGGAGTGTTCGGTCGATCAAATACTCGGCTCACCACAATCGTGTTGTGCGCCGCGTCATAGTGCCCCAGCATGCGCTTCGCATAATGCGCGCTCCAGGTCAGCGTCGGCCGTCCAAGCAGTCCGTGAAAGAAGCGCAGGTTCAGCGACTCGAACACCTCATCCAGATCATAATGATGTCCCTGCGCCGAGCTGATGCGCTTTCGCCCGCGCTCCTGCCGGATGCGCTCCGCGTGTCTCAACACGGCGTCTGACTGCGTGTATCGCCGGTAGCGGTCAGCAAAGTGTGGATGAATCGGCTTGCGGTACAGCTTCGCCAGCAGGATGTGTGCAATCGCCTGATGTACCGTTTCCGGCGCATGCTCCAGGAGATCGGAAAGCCGCACAATTAGCCGGCCCTCGCGCAGCCGGATGGTCGTGTTCAGGCTGGTAAACCGCCGGAACTTAACCTCCAGCGGCGGCATCGGCGCACGCGGACGGAGCGCCCGGTACTCCGTCGCAAATAAGGAGACCAGATCAGCAGATGCAGGGGGCAGGGCAGAACGGGACACGCTGACGCCAGATTAACACGCGGCCGATCCGGACACCTTCGCCGCTGGGCTTGCTTTATTCACTATTCACTTGCCTTACTGCGGCACAGGAGTATGTTCAGGGTCCGATCGCTCTTTTTCCATCTTGGCGGCATCGGGATGCGCCTTGAAGTACTCTGCCTGCTCGGTCTGCATTGTCGTCGCGGTGTCCCGCATGTCCTTCAGGGAATCGAGCGCCATCTTCCGAACGACGTTATAGGCTTCGTCCTCAGCAGGCGCGCGCAGAGCGGAATTCCAGCGCTCAATCGCGCTGATGAGCTTCGGCAGCGACTTGCGAATATCGCGATGCTTGCTTTGATATTCGTCCAGGTTGTCGTTGAACTCATCGGAGATCGAAGAAAACTGCCCAATCAGATCGTGCATGTCCTGATCAAAGCCGGGCCGTCTCGGCTTTGAAAGGAGATCCTCAATCTCACGTTCGCGTGTGTCCAGGATCTTCACAAACGTCATGACGCGATCATTCGGGATGTACGCGGCGTCGCGAAGAGATTCAATCTCTTTCTGGCTCATCGTGTCGTCGTCGCCCTGCGCAAGCGCGCGGATAGGCGGTGCAAACAGGACGAGCAGACAGGTGATCACTGTAAGCCGCCGAACTGTCGAGCGCAGAGTCATTTGGAGAAGATTACCGCCAGGACCTGCGTGTGCAGTTGATTGACCCGCTGAAGGGCCGCTTGCGTAGCGCTGCGTTGACCGGAGGATGCGACATGCGCCATATCCGTAAGCCGGCGCGTGATGTGCTCCAGCAGCATCTCGGCATTCTTCAGCCGCTTCGCATTCGTGGCCGAGGACTTCTCCATCTTTAGCGCGACCGAATCGATGTGCGACAGCGTCACATTCGCGTCGGTGTCGTCGCCTGCAGCAATCTGGCGGCCCGCAAGCTCCGTGAGGCCGTGCAGCACCTCGGCGAACATATAGCACTGATCGCGAGGCTGCGCCTCTTCGGCACGCTGCTCCATTTGCGTTAAGGCAGCAGCGTCCAGCGGAGCCTCATCAACGTGAGTCGCCCGCGCAGAGGATGGAAATGTTATGAGCAGAACTGCAGTGGTGAGGATAAGACCTGTTTCCCGACGGACCCAATTCAATGACCCGGATTGAGTGACCATAGCGCACCCCCTTTCGAGTGCAGCGATGCTCTATCTCTCGTGCTCTACCTCTCGCGTTCCAAGGCAATCAGTCGGTGGCGTGCTTGAAACTCCTGATCGGGATATTTCCCGCCGGCCAGCGCCAGGAATGCACGATACGCTCGTTCCGCGTCCTTGTTCTGATGCAGCGTGTCATGCGCCGTTGCCTCAAGGAAGAGGGATGCAGGCGAGTTGGGCAAAACTGTAGCACGCTCAGCCAGCGCGTGCAATGTCAGTTCTGGATCGTGGTTCCGGGAGGCGGCAAAGGCGAGGTGTCCGGCCGCATCACCCCATTCCGCGTCTGACGGGAACCTTGATCGCATTGCGACCGCCTTGGTCAAGAGTGTCTGCGCCTCCGCGAATTTCTGCTGCTCCACCAACGAGCTGGCGAGATCGTCGAGCAGCGTCGGATCATTTGGGTTTTGTTGCACAAGAGAACGCAGTAGCGGCTCCGCCTTCCCAAAGTCGCCCGTTAGCGTGTACAGGTGAGCCAACAGCCGGGTGATGGCCGGGTTCGCGGCCGCGCTCGAATCCGAAGCGCGCAGTTGTTCGATCAGCGGAATCGCCTGATCACTCTTGCCCTGACCCCCGTAGACGGCGGCTAGTTGAGAGAGCAGTCGCGGATCTGCTGGGGTGGTTTTGAGGGCGGAGTTGAGGACGGACTCGGCTTCGGCGGTCTTGCCCTGGGCTGCGAGGGCGTGGGCGAGGCCGGCGGTGGCGGCGGGGTCGTTGGGGGTGATCGCGAGCAGGCGGCGGTAGGCTGACTCGGCCTCAGGGAAGGCCTTGGCGTGCTCGGCGAGCCGGGCGGAGAGCAGGATATCGGCGGGCGTCTCCGGGGTGAGCTTGAGGGCGGCAAGGAGCTCCTCGCGGGCAGCATCAGGGTTGGCGTGCTCGTCCAGTACGGCGAGGGAGCGCAGCGCACGTGCGCGGAGATCGGCGCTGGCGTCCGACAGGTTGCTGGCTGCCTGGAGCTGCTGGCGGGCTGCGTCCAGGCGGTCGTTGCGGGCGTCCAGCAGGCCAAGGGCGAGCTGCGGCTGGGCGAGCGACGTGTCGGCGGCGATGGCGGCCTTGTAGGAGGCTGCGGCTGCGGTGTCGTCGCCGCTGTGCTCCTGGGCGAAGCCGAGGTCGTAGAGGATGTGGGCGTTCTTCGGCTGGGTGGCGGCGAGGGGCTTCAGCGCGGTGATGGCAGCGGCATAGTTGCCGCTCTCGAGGGCGGATTCGGCGGAGCGGATCTGGGCGTTTATGGCGTCCGCGGGCGATGCAGAATCGGCGTCGCGGGTTCCGGCGGGAAGCTTCTGTGCGGTCGCGGAGAGCGCCAGCAGCAGCGCTGCGGTGAGCAGGAAAAGTTGCATTCGAGAGTTAGACCCTCCCCCCTACCAAAAGTATGCAAAGTCTTCGAAGAAGGGAATTTAGGTCTGGACTTCGTGTGCACTTTTAAGCACGGAAGCCCGGCGCTCAATGACCGGGCCTACAGGTGTCTCTTCACCCTCAATTATAGGGAGCGTGTCAAGGGCGAGCTGTGGAAAGCTTGAGGCTTTAGCGTTCGTGTTGGATTTTTGAATACGGCGGGGAGGGCGCCGCATCCAACCGAACCTATGTACAACGCAAAGGCTTACTCAGCTGCGAGTCCGACTTCGCCGTTAGCCCAAACTTCGATCGAGCGGCGCGATCCAACCGAGTCGGATGTGCAGATTGAGATTCTGTTCTGCGGGATCTGTCATTCCGATCTCCACCAGGTGCGCAATGAGTGGAGCGGGCTGATGCCGACGGTCTATCCGTGCGTTCCAGGCCATGAGATTGTGGGCCGCGTAACGAAGGCGGGCCCGGGAGTGAAGAAGTTCAAGGAGGGAGACATTGCCGCCGTCGGCTGCATGGTTGACTCCGATCGGACGTGTCCGGAGTGCAAGGCAGGGCTGGAGCAGTTCTGTCCAAATTTCGTGCTCACCTATAACTTTCCGGACAAACACACTGGTGGGATTACCTATGGCGGATATTCGGAGTCGATCGTGGTGGATGAGCGCTTTGTGTTGAAGGTGCCGAAGAACCTGGATCTGGCCGGGGCGGCACCGCTGCTGTGTGCGGGCATTACGACCTACTCGCCAATGCGGCACTGGGGCGTGAAGAAGGGAAACAAGGTCGGGGTTGTGGGGCTGGGCGGGCTGGGGCACATGGCGGTGAAGTTCGCGCATGCTCTGGGAGCGCACACGGTGGTGTTTACAACGTCGCCAAACAAGGTCGAGGACGCGCGGCGGCTGGGCGCGGATGAGGTCGTGATCTCCAAGGACGCGGATGCGATGGCCAAGCAGGCGGGCAGCTTTGATTTCATTCTCGATGCGGTGGCCGCGCCGCACGATATCAACGGGATCATCAACCTGCTGGCACGGGACGGGAATCTGACGATGGTCGGTGCGCCGGAGCAGCCGTTGTCGGTAAGCGTCTTCGGGCTGCTATTCCGGCGGAGGAGCTTCTCGGGCTCGCTGATCGGCGGGATTGCGGAGACGCAGGAGATGCTGGATTTTTGCGGCGATCACAACATCACGGCGGACGTTGAGGTCATTCCGATCCAGAAGACGAATGAGGCGTATGAGCGGCTGGTGAAGTCGGATGTGAAGTACCGGTTCTCGATCGATATGGAGTCGTTGAAGTACGAGTAAAGGAAAGCCGACACCGCTTCAATGCCGGCTTTCCATTGTCTTCCTGTTCCGTAATGTTGAGGGCTAGCTCTTATCCAATCTCTCCAGGATTGGTCCGAGCAGGTAGGCGACGAAGAACCCGCCTGTATAGATCAGGGCGGACGCCCACAACAGCACACGGCTCAGTTTGCTGATCTCGCCACAAGTGGTCGGATCGAGGGCATCACAAGCCTCACCCGCCCGAATCCGAGGTGCAATGACGTACGTCACTACGAAGCTGCATGCAATCAGAGCCCCTGCAATGCTGAAGGTCCAAACCTTGTGCCGGGAGAAGCTTACGAGCCAGGGCGCGGCCGAGAGCAAGGAGGCAACCGCTGTGCCCATCCCGAGCAGCACGAGCACAGAAGGAAGCGCACAGCAGATCAGCGTGCTGAAAGAGCCGAACAGTGAGAAGTAGTTGAGCAAGGCCGCTCGTCGGGCTCTTCGCTCGGGGGCAAGAGGTGATGAGGCGGTGCTCATTGTGCCTCCGTGATTGCGTCGTAACGGAGTGCGTCGGGAATCTTGCCCTTGGCCGCCTCCGGCAATACGCCCGTAACCGTAACGGTCTTTCCCAGGAAAGATGCTGCATTGGGCGCTCCTGCTGAGGCTGCGAGAGCATACTTATCCTCGGTTCCGGTGACCTCGAGGACAGGAGCCGACGCCGTCCCGGTTATGCGGCCCTTCGCGACGATCTTTGCATCCTTATGGGTGAAGCCATTTCTCTCGACGGCTTGGTTGAACTGGTGCATGGTCGCGGCGTTACCCGGCGTGAGCTGGATGGAAACAAGGCCAGTGTTCAGATCGACGTCTACCTTGTCGACGCCCCTGATGCCTTTCATTGACACATGAATTGCGTGAGCGCATGGAGCGCAATCCATACCGAAGACCGTCATATCGACCTTCTCGTATTCGGCGTGGGCTGCCAAAGGCAATAGAGCAAGAAGACTTACAAGCAGAGGGGTTCTCACGAGCAGATCCTTTCAGTGCGCACTCGCGCGCGAGGAGTATTTGAGATAGCTGAAGTTGAGGGCGAAACGCACGATCTCGCGTCCGTACACGGATGTGGAGACATCGCGATGCAACGGACCCTGCACGCCGGCTTCGATGGCTACGTCCTTGAAGATGGCAAGTACGGCAGGCCCGAGCCACAGTGAGGTGCTGCGGCTGTCCGGAACCACGGCGTTATGAAGACGAACGTCTCCGGTATGCTCCCCGGTGAACTCGAGCAGCCCGCGGTAGTCCCACTGGTCCAATCCGCGGCGAAGCTTTGGAGGGCGATAACCGTAGACGGTGCTCCAGGAGACCGTATCGGGGCGCCGGCTGCCGTTTCGCCCGGGAAACCACGTGTAACCGCCGCCCACCCAGAAATAATGGCTTCGGGACGCGACGCCTGTAGCCACGTTGCTGGTGAGGCCGGGAGCCCGCGCGAGCTGGCCGAGGATGCCGGAGTCGGTCTGTGGTCCGGGCACGACGAGCCCTGCCGTGCCCGTCGCCTCGATCCGCTTTCCGACCTGTGTGACGGAGTGCAGAAAGCGCCACGACGCTGCTGCAGACCACTCTCCTCCGGGAAAGATACGGGTTTCGGGCAGGCTTCCAGAGCCGAAGCTAGCGGGCACGAAGGCGGTGAAGGTGAGCTGCGGTGTGATGCCGTAGCCGATCTGGCTGCCGGTGGAAAGCTGCGTGCCTGTGGAGCCGTAGCGGCCAAAGACTCCGGAATCAAAGCTGAACTCACCCTGCGAGTTCACGGGCGTGGCATAGCTGAAGACCGGACCGTGGTCCGACGCTCGTGCCGTAGCGCACAGCAGGAATGCTGCGGCGAATGCAAAGCAGATTTTCATAGAACGCTCCTGGCGATCGCGACCAATAGGGCACACGCACGCGTGTGCAGGTCAGCAGCTCGGGAGCGATCAGATACGCAGAACGCCGGTGGATGCGATCAGCAGCCCGGGTGGAGAGTGCTCAAGCGGCATCCGCTGGCGATAGCCCTGAAGGGCGGAGAGCCCATGGGCCGGCGGATAGACGATGGACTCGATGACGAGAGGCAAAGCCGGTGGCGCGGACGTGACAGGAGAGGGCAGTTGACTGAGGTCGTTGCGGACCTCCGGACGGCAACAGCTCTGCGTCGCCATATTGCCGCACTGTCCGTGCATGGAGCGGCAACAGGCGCTCTCGCCTGAGGTCATCGTGAGGCCGACGACGCACGCGACCGCAGGTGCGATCATGAGGCACATGAGCAGTATTGCCACGGCGCTGCCAAACCGGCGCATGCTCAAAGTATAGATCGGGCCTGCAAGTCGACACGTCGTCGGCCAACGATGTTGCGGTGGAAGTGCTGGAGGTATGCGGGAGGGTTTGCGCTGCCGGATGGGCAGGTAGTTTGCCCAGAAAAACTCTGGTCGGTTTCACGCAGATTCCGGATGCGGATGCGTGGGCACGAGATAACCCCATCCAGTAGCGCCTGGATGGGGTCCCCGGCGAGCCGGCCGCTCTGGGGATTGGCCGGCTCGCAGGCTTACGCGGGTTGAGGGTTAGTGGAGCAGGTTGAAGGTAAAACTCAATGCAGCAGGTTGAAGGTATTGGTGGCGTCGTCGACGAAGTAGACGCCGGCAGGTGTGGCGAGCAGGCCGAAGAGCGCGCCGGAGCCTGGAGGGCTGCCGGAGCTGTCGACGAGTTTGGTTGCGACCTGGTTGTGGGTTGAGGGATCGATCTCGACGAGGTTGCCGTCTTCACCGTTGGCCGCGATGAGGTTGCCGTTGGGGGCGAGGGTCAGCCCGAGAGGATCGTTGAGTGAACCACCCGAGGAGACGGTTATGCCGGTGCCCGCGCTGAAGAAGCGGAAGAGCGCGTTGGGAATGGCGGCGATGCGGTTGTTGAGGCTGTCGGCGACGTAGAGAGTGCCGGTGGCGGGGTCAAAGGCGACGCCGGTGGGGCCGATGACGAGCGCGGCAGGATCGGTGCGCTCGGGGAAGCCGGAGCCGATGATGGTGCTCTCGAGGACGAAGGGACGTGGGCCGACGTCAGAGAGGAGAAGGCGGACGACGGTGCCGCGGTTGACGGTGTTGCCGCCGGCCGCGACGGTGCCGTTGAGTACGTTGGTGACGAAGAGAGTGACGAGCGAGCCGTCGTCAACGGCGGTCATGTCCCAGGGGCCGTTGATGTGGTTGCCGGTGATGGTGTCGACGACCTTGCCGTGGTCGTTGAGAACGATGAGGCAGCCGGGGCCGCTGATGGTTCCGTCGTCTCCGGTGGGAAGGCTGCCGACGATGACCAAGCCGCTACGCAGAGCGACAAGGGCGGTGGTGAGGCCGACGCCGCCGGGGCACGAGATGCGGTCTGGATTGATTTGGGCGAAGAGGCTGAAGTCGCCGGAGGGCGAGATCTGGACGATGGTTGTGCCGGTGCCCTGGACGTTGGAGGAGTTGTTGAAGTTGCTGATGAGGAAGTTGCCGGCGACGAGGTCACCTTTGGTGGCGGGCACCTGCGCGACCCCGTAGGGGTTGACGTCACCGTTGGAGGGAACGGTGGAACTGAGCGTGGTGACGGTGTTGAGTGACCCGATGAAGGAGCTGGCACGCGCGAGGGTCGTTCCGGTGAGCGCGAGCAGCGTCAGCAGAGTAAGCCCACGGGCCCGGAGTATGAGCGAATACTGCATGTGCATCCTCCTGTGGGGCGTGCGTGCGCGGATGGGCGCAGCATCAGGGATACGCCGCAGGAGGGAGTGGAGTTGTCATTGGAGTGTCTGGACTTTGTAAATGCGTGGGGTGAGCTGGTTTGAGCTACTCGAGTCTTTTCGCTTTGCGAGATGTGTCCCATAACATTGAGTTGTGGCTGTAGCAGAGCGCAGTGCAGCGGAGATATCGGGTTCGAAGGACAACGCCCAGGAAGTTGGCGTACAGGCTGACAAGTGGACGCGGTGGATGATCGCGTTCGCCGTGATGGTAGCGGCGGTGATGGAGCTGGTCGACACGTCGGCGGTGAACGTCAGTTTGCCGTACATTGCTGGGAATTTGTCGGCGTCAGTGGATGAAGCGACGTGGGTGCTGACGTCGTATCTCGTTGCGAATGCGATTGTGCTGCCGCTTTCCGGATGGCTCGCTAATTATTTTGGGCGCAAACGCCTGGTGATCATGAGCGTTGCGGGGTTCAGCATTGCGAGCATCCTGTGCGGGATGGCATGGTCCTTACCGTCGCTGATTTTCTTTCGTGTGCTGCAGGGTGCAGCCGGCGGGTCGCTGCAGCCCACGACGCGCGCGATTATGCTGGAGGCCTTTCCGCGCGAGGAACGCGGGCAGGCGATGGCGCTGTGGGGCGTGGGCATTGTGATTGCGCCGATCGTGGCGCCGATGCTGGGCGGGTGGCTGACGACGGATTACTCGTGGCGATGGATTTTCTTTATCAATCTGCCGATCAGCCTGCTTGGGTTGTTCCTGGTGTGGATGTATGTGTCGGATCCGCCGTACATTCGGCGCGGGACCGCGCGCATCGATTACTGGGGCGTGGGTCTGCTGGGCATTGGCATCGCGGCGCTTCAGATTGTGTTTGACAAGGGCCAGGAGGCCGATTGGTTTGGCTCGCACTTTATTGTCACGATGACGGTGATCGCGGCGGTCTTTCTGATCGCGTTTGCGATCTGGGAGACGCACACACGCAACCCGGTGGTGCACTTCAGTCTGTTTCGGTATCGCACGTTTCTGACAGGCACGTGCCTGTCGATGATGCTGTTTTTTGCGCTGTATGGAAGCATTGTGCTGCTGCCGCTGTTTATGCAGGAGTTGCTGGGCTTTCCGGCGGTGACGGCCGGGGCGTGGAATTCGCCGCGCGGGATTGCGACGATGGCGATGATGCCGGTGGCGGGCTTCTTGATTGGAAAGCGCTGGGACATGCGCGCACTGTTGACGAGTGGGTTGATTGTGTCCGGCATCGGCGCTTACATGTTTTCGTACCTGAACATGAATGCCGGGCCGTGGAACTTTTTCTGGCCGCAGGTGGTGATGGGCGCGGGGCTGTCATTCATGTTTGTGCCGCTGGCGACGATTACGGTCGATCCCATACCGCAGGAGGAGATGGGATATGCGACGAGCCTGATTGGGCTGGCGCGGAACCTGGGCGCGGGGATTGGGATTTCGGTGTTCGAGGCGTTTGAGACGCGGCGGGAGCAGTTTCATCAGCTTCGGTTGTCCGCGCAGACGGGCAATGACCAGTCGCCGATCTCACATCTGCTCGGCAGGCTGCATGGCGCGGTGGGCGGTTCGGGGGGAACGCATCAGGGCATGGCGTTGCTGTACCACCAGCTGCTGCAGCATGCGGCGGCGCTGAGCTATCTGGATGGGTTTCGTGTGATGGCTGGGCTGTTGTTTGCGGCGGCGCCGTTTGTGTGGATTATGAAGAAGCCACACTTCAAATCGTAGAGGTGGCCAGAGTTTTGGGCCCGAACGGGCGGAAAAACCATCGCCGCGCAAATACCCAAAGCCGAGAATCTGCGTCAAAGGGAATGTTGTGGACGGGCTGAACGGAGCGGTCATGAACGATCTAATCGCATATAGAACCATGGGCCCGTTGACAATGACAGAGCTTTCAACGCTGCAAAGAACCGCCGCCCGCTATTCGGAGCTCGTGCAAGAGCGTGATTATCTCGTGGGCCTAATGTTTCTCGCCGTGAGGACGCGCGACACGGACCTGAAGGCGACGGCCAGGAAGCGGCTCGCCGAGGTGGAAGTTGAGTGTGATAAGTGCTACTCGGCGCTGCGGGGCGGCGGCCCCTCGATAATGAGCGAGGCGGCTTAATAATTATCAATCAGTGTTTGCGCGGTGAGCCAGTTCTCATCCCACTCATACGCGATGAAAACTGCGTATGATGTGCGATATCACGGTGAATGACTGGTCCCGTTTGGTGTAGATTCTCGTCGACTAATTCTTAGAGTACCCGGCCAAGCCAGTGGCCGGTGTGGGAGCGCGGGTTGGCGGCGATCTCTTCGGGTGTGCCGGTGGCTACGATCTGGCCGCCGCCGCTGCCGCCTTCGGGGCCCATGTCGATGATCCAGTCGGCGGACTTGATGACGTCGAGGTTGTGCTCGATGACGAGGAGCGAGCCGCCGCCATCGATGAGCTTGCGGAAGGCGGCGAGGAGTTTGGCGACGTCTTCGAAGTGGAGGCCGGTGGTGGGCTCGTCGAGGATGTAGAGGATGCGGGAGGCGGCGCGGCGCGCATGACCGTTCTGTGTTGAGCCGGATGATGAGGAACGCACGGTGGCGAGGTGCTGAGCGAGCTTGACCCGCTGGGCTTCGCCGCCGGAGAGCGTGGTGGCGGACTGGCCGAGGCGGACGTAGCCGAGGCCAACCTCGTCGAGCACGGCGAGCTTGTCGACGATTTTGGGGTGGCCGGCGAAGAAGGTGATGGCCTCGCGCACGGTCATGTTGAGGACGTCGTGAATGTTTTTGCCCTTGTACTTCACTTCGAGGATGGAGGCTTTGTAGCGGGTGCCGTTGCATTCTTCGCAGGGGAGCTCGACGTCGGCGAGGAACTGCATCTCGACGGTGACGGTGCCGTCGCCTTCGCAGACGTCGCAACGGCCGCCGGGGACGTTGAAGGAGAAGCTGCCGGCGGTGAGGTTTTTGCGGCGGGCGTCGGGTTGGGCGGCGTAGAGCTCGCGAATGGGATCGAAGGCCTTGATGTAGGTGACGGGGTTGGAGCGCGGGGTGCGGCCGATGGGCGACTGGTCGACGAGCACGACGTCGTTGAGGAAGTGTGTGCCGGAGAGCTCGCGATAGGTGTTGGAGATGTCGCCGGAGTCGCCCTGGCCGAGGGCTTGCAGGAGTGCGCGGTAGAGGACGTGATGGACGAGCGTGGATTTGCCGGAGCCGCTGACGCCGGTGACGCCGACGAGCAGGCCGAGCGGGATTTCGACATCGACGCCGCGGAGGTTGTGGATGCGCGCGCCTTTCAGGGTGAGTTTTTCGCGGCCGGGTTCGCGGCGGAGTTTGGGCACGGCGATCTGCGCGCGGCCGGAGAGATATTTGCCGGTGATGGAGTTGGGGTTGTTGCGGACTTCGTCGACCGTGCCGGCGGCGAGGAGTTTGCCGCCGAGCTCGCCGGCGCCAGGGCCGAGATCGAGGAGATGATCGGCGGCGCGGATGACGTCGGGGTCGTGCTCGACGACGAGGATAGTGTTGCCGAGGTCGCGGAGCTCTTCCATGATGCGGATGAGGCGCGCGGTATCGCGTGTGTGCAGACCGATGGAGGGCTCGTCGAGAACGTAGAGCGCGCCGACGAGACGCGAGCCGAGTGAGGTAGCGAGTTGGATGCGCTGGCTTTCGCCGCCGGAGAGGGTGGAGGCGAGGCGGTCGAGCGTGAGGTATTCGAGGCCGACCTGCTCGAGGAAGCGGATGCGCTGGCGAACCTCTTCGAGAACCTTGCCGGCGATCTGCTCCTGCGAAGGCGAGAGCTTGAGGGCGTTGAAGAAGTCGCGGGCCTCGGTGATGGTGAGAGCGGAGGCTTCGCAGATGTTCTTTGTCGATGGATTGCACGCGCCGGGGTCGCTGGTGAGCAGGACGGCGCGGGCTTCCGGGCGGAGGCGCTGGCCGCGGCAGTCGGGGCAGGTGGCGTAGCCGCGGTATTTGGAGAGGAAGACGCGGACGTGCAGCTTGTACTTCTTGCGCTCGAGTGCTTCGAAGAAACCGCGGATACCAGGGTAGGTGCCGCGTCCGTCGTAGATGAAGCGTTGCTGCGCGTCGGTGAGGTCGTACCAGGGCACGTTGGTGGGGATGCCTTCGGCTTTGGCGGCGCGCTTCATGTCGGCGTGCCAGGGCGAGCGGTACTTGGGCTTCGTCCAGGGATCGATGGCGCCGGCTTCGAGAGACTTTGAGGGGTCGGGGATGATGAGGTTGGGGTCGAAGTCGATGGTGTTGCCAAAGCCCTGGCAGCGCGGGCAGGCGCCATACGGGTTGTTGAAGCTGAAGAGGCGCGGCTCGGGCTCGCGGTAGGCGCGATGGCAGGAGGAGCACTCGAAGGCGGTGGAGAAGCGGAGCGTCTGCGGGGCCTCGGTGTTTTCGCGTGGAAGGCTTCGGAAGACAATTTCGCCGGATTCGCGGTAGCCGGTTTCGATGGCGTCGACGAGGCGTGAGCGGAGGTCGGGTGAGAGCGCGAGGCGATCGGCGAGGACGTAGATGGGGCGGGCCGTTTCGTCGGCGCGTGCGGCGGCGGCGAAGTCGAGCTCGAGGAGGGACTCGGGCGTGGAGAACTCGACGATTCGGCCGGGGGAGTTGGGGTCGGCGTCGGCTTGCCAGAGACGGTTGTAGCCGCGGCGGCGGAGTTCCGCGAGACGCTCTTTGAGGGCGTCGGTGATGTCGAAGGCGGGTGTGGTGGGTTCTTTTTTCTTCGCGGATTTTGCGGCGCGTTTTGGTTTCGGTTCGGGCTCGGGCTCTTCGGTGCGAATTGCGGGGCCTTGCATCGGCTCGAGTTTTATTTCGCGGCGCTGGATGGGGAAGAGTGCGTAGACGCGGGTTCCTTCCGGTTGGGCGAGCACGCGCGTGACGATTTCGTCGACGGTGTCGCGGCGAACGGTGCCGCCGCAGTGCAGGCAGGTGACGGTGCCGCAGCGTGCGTAGAGCAGGCGGAGGTAGTCGTAGATTTCGGTGGCGGTGGCGACGGTGGAGCGCGGATTGCGCGTTTGATTCTTCTGCTTGATTGCGATCGCGGGGGCGAGGCCATCCATGTGCTCGACGTCGGGCTTCTCGATGCGCTCGAGGAACTGGCGGGCGTAGGCGGAGAGTGACTCGACGTAGCGGCGCTGGCCTTCGGCGTAGACGGTGTCGAAGGCGAGCGAGGATTTGCCGGAGCCGGAGACGCCGGAGACGACGGTGAGGGCGTTGTGCGGGATGTCGACGTCGATGCCCTTGAGGTTGTGGGTGCGCGCGCCGCGGATGGTGATGTGCGACTGCGCGGTGAGGACCTCGTTGGAATCGACGGTGTGCATGAGGGTTGCGAGTTACCTTTTTGCGCCGTGCTGGGGGCGCAACATTTCGATGAGCAGGAGGCAGGCTCCGATGCAGATGGCGGAGTCGGCAATGTTGAAGTCGGGCCAGTGATAGTGGACGATGTGGACCTCGAGGAAGTCGACGACGTGGGAGTAGCGCATGCGGTCGTAGAGGTTGCCGAGGGCGCCGCCGAGGATAAGTGCGAGCGAGAAGGTGACGAGCGAGAACTCGCGAGCGAATTTCCAGAGCAGCACGAGGACCACGATCACAGCGAAGACCGAGAACGCGATGAGCAGGTTGCGAACCATCGCGGGTGAGGTTGAACCCTCAAAGAGACTGAAGGCCGCGCCGGTGTTGAGCACGTGCGTGAGGCGGAAGACGCCGGGGATGATGGTGCGCGCGTGGCCCATGCGGATGTTGTGCACGATCCAGAGCTTGGACCAGCGGTCGAGCACGATGACGATGACCGCGATGACAAGCGCGATGGCACGGCCGTCGCGAAGCAGGCCCCTGGTTTTTGGTGCAGGCACTATGCGGCCTCCTGCGTGTTGTCGCTGGGAGGGAAGCCGATGGCGTCGAGGGCTTCGGAGCAGCGCGCGCAGACCGTGGGCCAGCGGTTGTCGGATCCGACGTCGGGAACGACTCGCCAGCAGCGTTCGCACTTTGCTCCGGCGGCAACCTCGGCGCGCACGATGATGGCGGCGGCGTCTTTGGTTGCGGCGACGGACTGCACCGTTACTTGCGAGACGTTGAGGAACTCAGGCAGCGCGTCTTCGTAGCGGCGGAGGATGAGACTTTCGTCGGAACCCTGCGTGGCGATGAGCGTGACGCTGGCGTCGAGGCCTTTGCCGATGGCCTTGTTGGCGCGGAGGGCTTCGAGTTCGATGTTGACGAGCTCGCGGATGCGCAGGAGTTGTGCCCAGTCCTCTTCGAGACCGGCGACGCGGCCGGGCACGATATCGGCGACGTCAGGGAAGAGCGCGAGGTGAACACTGGGTTCGCGGCCTTCGAGTGCGGGCAGATGCTGCCAGACTTCGTCGGCGGTAAAGCTGAGGATGGGAGCGATGAGCCGGGTGAGGGCTTCTGCGATGCGCCAGAGCGCGGTTTGCGCGGAGCGGCGTGCAGGGGCGTCGGGTGCGAGAGTATAGAGGCGGTCTTTGATGACGTCGAGGTAGAGCGCGCTGAGGTCGGTGTTGGTGAACTCGTTCAGTGCCTGGTAGGCGCGGTGGAATTCGAACTCGTCATAAGCCCGGCGGATGGCGGCGTCGAGTTCTGCAGTGCGCGCGAGGATGTATTGGTCGAGAGGCTGCAGTTGCGTGAAGTGCAGCGCGTGCTGCGGCGGCGAGAAGTCGCTGAGATTAGAGAGCAGGAAGCGGAGGGTGTTGCGCAGCTTGCGGTAGTTGTCGCTGACGCGCTGCATCAGGTTTTCGCTGGCGGCGACGTCCTCGCGGAAGTCGACTGACGCGACCCAGAGTCGGACGATCTCGGCGCCGAGGCGGTTGGCGATGTCGACGGGGTCAACGCCGTTGCCGAGAGATTTTGAGAAGGCGCGGCCTTGCTCGTCCAGGGTCCAACCTGAGGTCGCCACCATTTTGTAGGGGGCTTCGTCGCGGAGGCCGACGGAGCAGAGCAGCGAGGAGTGGAACCAGCCGCGGTGCTGATCGCCGCCTTCGGTGTAGAGGTCGGCAGGGAAGTGGAGCTCGGGTTCGACCTCGAGCACGGAGCGCCAGCTCGAGCCGGACTCGAACCAGACGTCGATGATGTCCATCTCTTTGCAGAACTCTTTGCCGCCGCAGTTGGGGCACTTGGTGTTCTTCGGCAGCAGATCAGCGGCGGAGTGCTTGTACCAGGCGTCGGCGCCCTCGCGCTCGAAGAGCTGGACGATCGATTTGTTGATGGATGGATCGTTCAGGGGCTCGTGACAGATTTCGCAAAGGAAGACGGCGATGGGCACACCCCAGATGCGCTGACGCGAGATGCACCAGTCGGGGCGCGTCGCGATCATGTTGGAGATGCGCTCCTCGCCCCAGGCCGGGTCCCAGGCGACGCGCTTGATTTCGTCGAGCGCGCGCTGGCGGAAGGTGGTTTGATTCTTGCCTTCGCGCGGCGAGAGCACGGGTGTCTCCATCGAGATGAACCATTGCTCGGTGGCGCGGAAGATGAGCGGGTTGTGGCAGCGCCAGCAGTGCGGGTATTTGTGCTCGAGGTTATGGCGGCCCATGAGTGCGCCGCGCTCTTCGAGCAGGCGGATGATGGCGGGGTTGGCCTTGAAGACGAAGAGACCGTCGTACTCGGGAAGGCCGTTGCGGAGCTTGCCCTGCGCGTCGACGTTGCAGGTGAGCGGGAGCTCGTATTTGATGCCCGTGGCGAAGTCGTCGGGGCCGTGCGAGGGCGCGGTGTGGACCGCGCCCGTGCCTTGCTCGATGGTGACATAGTCGGCGAGCACGCCGAGGATGCTGCGGTCGAGGAAGGGATGCGCGAAGGTCACGCGGTCGAGCTTCGAGCCGGGGAAGGTGGCGAGCTCTGTGGCGTTCTTCAGATCGTCGGTTTCATTGCAGGCCTCGCGTGTGGCTGCGACGAGCTCACGCGCGATGATGTACACGTGCTGGCCATCGTCGAGCGCGACGTATTCGATTTCAGGATTGAAGGCGACGGCCATGGAGGCGGGCAGCGTCCACGGCGTGGTGGTCCAGATGATGGTGTAGACCTCGCGGCCGGCGAGGCGCGGATCGATCTGCTCAGGGCGAGAGGTGAGCTTATAGCGCACGTACACCGAAGGCGAGGTGTGCATCTCGTACTCGACTTCGGCTTCGGCGAGCGCGGTGCGGTCGTGCCAGCACCAGTAGACGGGCTTGAGGCCCTTGTAGACGAAGCCTTTTTCGTAGAAGCCATAGAAGGTCTCGACGATGCGCGCCTCGTAGGGGAAGTTCATCGTTGAGTAGGGATCGTCCCAGCGGCCAAGCACGCCGAGCCGCTTGAACTGGGAGCGCTGGAGGTCGATGTACTTCTGCGCGTACTCGCGGCAGGCCTGGCGGACCTCGATGGGGTTGAGCTCGAGTTTGCGGCCGCCGAGCTGCTCGTCGACTTTGATTTCGATGGGGAGGCCGTGGCAGTCCCATCCCGGGACGTAGGGCGAGTCGAAGCCGGCCATGGTTTTGGTCTTGACGACGAAGTCCTTGATGCACTTGTTGAGCGCGTGGCCGAGATGGATGGCGCCGTTAGCGTAGGGTGGGCCATCGTGCAGGATGTACTGCGGGGCGCCAGCGCGGGCTCGGCGAATCTGCTGATAAAGGCCGGCGGCTTCCCATTGCGCGAGGCGCTCGGGCTCGCGGGTGGGCAGGTTCGCCTTCATGGCGAAGTCCGTTTTGGGCAGATTGAGGGTGTCTTTCAGCCGCTTTTTCTTGTCTTCCTGCTTGTCTTGCTGCATCTTCGGGGGCTGGGTTGCAGCGGCGGGCGCGTCGGGCATGAACTCTCCATGGCCGGGAATGCCTCAGGGAGCCTCCGCCGGGCATTGCGGCCAAACCCTTATTGTAAAGGGCGGCCGGAGGTTAGCGGCGTCCACAGGGCAAGTGGGCGCTGTGGTGCACGCGACATCTTGCACCCCGTCTACGTCTATATGAGAAAGCACGAAAACCGGGACCCGTCATACAATGACAGTGCCGGGGCAGCGGCGCCCACGACCTTGATGGTGTAGGCCGCAGAAGGAAAGAAGATACCCGAAGCTTTAGCCCCTCCTCCCCATGGCTGATCTAACCGTTCTCCCGCCTCAGCAAGATTCCAACACCCCGGCCCCAGCTCTGCGCCCGGCTACAGAAGATCCTCATATCAGCGGGGAGATTAAAGAAGAAGGTGTCTTTCAGTCGCTGATCTCCAACATTCGCGACGCCTTCTTCGCTCCCAAACTACCGCCGCTGGTCCTCGAATCGAAGCCCGTTGCCGTGCCGGACCGTATGGCGGTGAAGCGCAGCCCGACGTCGACAGCGGTCGCGGTCGGGATTCACGCGGTGATCATCGCGATCATCGCGATCCTGATAGCGGCGAAGGTGCCGATTGCGGCACCGGTGAAGCAGGCGGTGACGGCGCTGCTGGAGCCTCCACCGACTCCGCCGGTGGCGCCCAAGGACACCAAGATTGGCGGCGGCGGCGGCCAGCACGATCTCGGCCCGGTGACGCAGGGACATCTGCCCAAGCTGGCGCAGACGCAGATCGTTCCGCCCAAGGCACCGCCGACGATTCCGCCCAAGCTCGCGGTCGAGCCGAGCGTTGTGGTCCAGCCGAATCTGAAGCTGGCCGACAACACGATGCCCAACCTGGGCGTGCCCAACTCGAACCTGAAGGGGTTCTCGATGGGCAACGGCAATGGCACGGGGATTGGCTCGGGTGACGGCGCCGGTATCGGGCCTGGCTCGGGCGGCAATATCGGCGGCGGCGTGTACCAGGTGGGCGGGTCGGTGCGGCCGCCGATTGCGATTTACACGCCGGATCCGGAGTTCTCGGAGGAGGCGCGCAAGGCCAAGTTCTCCGGCAATGTGGTGGTGTCGCTGATCGTGGACGCGAATGGCAAGCCGCGCAATGTGCATGTGCTGCGTGGCGTAGGCATGGGGCTGGACGAGAAGGCGGTCGAGGCGGTGCAGCAGTACAAGTTCAAGCCCGCGATGCAGAACGGAAAACCGGTCGCGGTGTACCTGAATGTCGAGGTCAACTTCCAGATCTTCTAAAGGCAGACAGTAGAGTCCAGACACTAGACAGTAGACGGCCAGCAGATCTAGCCCTACTGTCTACTGTCTGGACTCTACTGTCTCTGTCTGAATCTCATCGAAGGTCAGGTTCTCTGCAGGGCTGTGAGTGCGGCCCTTCCAGTCAAGGAACATCATTCCGTAGCTCTCGGTCGTGCACTGCTCAGGCCGGACGCCGAGCTGTTCGCGCATGGATTCGATCCACTCCGGCGGACCTTCGAGCTCCGCGTACGTTCCGATAGGTGTCTCGTCCAGGAAGACGTGACCGGCGCCGGCCTCCCATTCGGTTCGGTACTTCTCATAGCGAAAAACTGGCTTGTAGCCCAGCTGGGTGAAGATTTCGGCGAGCGCTGCCGCGTCTTCGACGGCGCTTTCGGTTTCGATGCGGACCTTGTAGCGCGCGTCGGCGTCGTTGGAAGCCACGCGCTTGTGTGTCACGACGGAGCGGCCGGCGTAGTCGCGCAGCCGCAGCACCTGACGGCGCACGCGGAGGTCGCGCTCGGGGGTGTCGTAGAGCGTATTTGCCTCAAACGTGCGCGGAGTTGCGAGCTTGAGGCCGAGGGATTGCACCCGGGCACGGAAGCGGTCGACATCATTCACGGCGAACTTCAGCTCGATTTCGGCAGCCTGCATGCGCATAAGTATACGAGCAGCGCGGGAAACGGCGTCTAGATACGATAGGGGCAGATGCTGGAGACGATCAGGTTACGCGCCTACGATCAAGCCGACGTCGAGCGCGCCGCAGAACTATTGAGAGACGGGCGCCTCGTCGCCTTCCCGACGGAGACCGTTTATGGTCTGGGCGCGAATGCGCTTTCTGCGCAGGCGGTCGCGGGTATCTTTACCGCGAAGCAGAGGCCCGCATGGGATCCGCTGATTGTCCACGCGACAGGCGTGGGGGATGTCGAGCGCATTACAAAAATTCCAGACGATCTCCGCGATTGCGTGAAGGAGCTGGCAGCTGCGTTCTGGCCGGGGCCGCTCACGATGTTGTTGCCGAGATCAGCGGCGGTCCCCGATGCTGTCACGGCGGGGCGGCCGCTGGTAGGAGTGCGGGTGCCGTCACATCCCGCAGCGCAGGCGTTGCTGCGGGCAGTGGGCCTGCCGATTGCCGCGCCGAGTGCCAACCGGTTCGGACACACGAGCCCGACCACGGCCGAGCATGTGTTGGCCGATCTTGGCGGCCGTATCGATGCCGTACTCGATGGCGGACCGACACACGTGGGCATCGAGTCGACGGTGATTGATGTGACACGCTCGCCGATCGTGCAGTATCGGCCGGGAGCGATTACGCCCGAGCAGATCGAGGCGGCGTGCGGCGTGCCGGTCAAGGTGTACGTTCCGGCTTTGTCAGAGAAGAACGTGCGCGAGCCAGAGTCGTTGCCGTCACCCGGGGTCGGCATCCGCCACTACGCTCCGCGGGCTCGCGTGCTGCTGGTTGAGGGTACATCCGAGGCGTTGCAGCGTAAGCTCGCGTCGGTCGTTGCAGAAGAGAAGAACGCGGGAGTTCTGCTGCCGATTGGCTGGCCGGCGCCGCAGAATGCGGTGGTGCAGCCATGGGCGACGTGGGAGCACCCAGAGAGGCTGGCGGCCATGCTTTTTGCCGGCTTGCGCGCGCTGGACGCGCAGGGCGTCGAGAAGATCATTGTGCCGCTGCCCCCGCCGGGCGGCATGTACGATGCGATTCGCGACCGGCTTCTCAAGGCGGCTCGCGAAAAGTAAATGGCGGTCGCTACTTCATGATGGACGAGCCCGCATGCAGCTCGCTGGTCTTGAAGAGGTACTTGATGCCGGCCTTGTAGATTAATACTCGCTGGCGGCCAATGCGCATCTTGATGACGCAGCGGTCATACCACTCGAGAAGGCCGTGCAGCTGCTCGCCGTCGTCGAGCACCACGGTCATGTCCGTCTGCTGCTGAATCTGCTTTTGAAAGTAGAAGGCCTCGGCGTGCGAACTCTCCAGATTCGGCAACGTCTCCTGCATGGCGTGCGTGAGCGGGTCCTCGGCATGAGGATCGTGGCGCCGCTCGCGTGCCGGAAGCCTCGGGCGGACGAGCTTGCGTGTGCCATTGAAGCTGTTGGCGTCGTCTTTGCGGTCGTTTAGCTGCGGCGGAGTGGTGAGGTCGTTCACGCGGGAGTCCTGGTTTGCATGGGCCTTCGTGGTTCCTGCACCCGGGACGTGCGACGGCCCAGGGTTACTTTCATATTTAAATAACGTTCAGGTGTCATGTATTTAGATGCAGAGACGCGAATGAGCGCATGAATGTTTCAAGAATGTCACGGAAGTTACGGTCGCGCACTCTCAAGCTGCAGTGCGAGGGAGTCCAAAGAGAGCGACGCAACAGATTGCGCCGCATGCCGCTGTGGGCCGCGTCGACGGCCCGCATGGCGGCCTCCAGCCAGTCGAAGGAGACGGCTTGCGCCATCCGCTCGAGGTCCTTGCGGCGGTCCACGTTGCGCACGCGCTCGGGGGCGCCGGACTGGATGACGAGCACATCTTCAAGCAGACTGGCCAGCGCGCGCAGCAGTGCTGCGGTCTTCGCCTGGCCCTCGGCGCCGGAGCGATAGGTTTCCGTCGTCTTGAAGAGAGCCGAGTGATCGTTGGTGCGTTCGAGGCCGGCGAGCAGAGAGAACGCATCGGCGCGGGCTGCGGCGTACTCGGGCAGGTTGAATGCCAGCGCTCGGCCGGCGGAGCCCTCGCTGAGACGCCCAATGAGCTCACGGTCCGTGCGCGACCAGTCCGGCCGCCGCGATGCGAGCAGGTCGGCGATCTCGTCGGCTGGCAGAGCGCCGAGCCGGGCGAATGCGCAACGGGAGCGGATGGTCGGTAGCAGTTCGCCGGGATTTTCGGTGAGGAGAATCAGGTGCACGTATGGGGGCGGCTCCTCGAGCAGCTTCAGCAGCGAGTTCGCCGCCTCCTTCATGAAGCTGGAGGCCGTGATGATGAAGACCTTTGCGGGGCCCTCGGTGGGGAGATATTGCGCGCGCTGAATGACGGTGCGGATCTGGCCGAGTTTTATCAGCAGCTGCGGCGGATCGGGAGGGACGATGAGCACGTCGGGATGGGTCTGGACCAGAACGCGCGTGTCTTTCTTGTCGGTTTCGCGCATCTCCTCGCGGACCGCGATGGCCTCCTCTACACGCGCATCGAGCTCCGCCGACTCGGCGATGCGTGTGCAGTTGCGGCAGCGGCCGCAGAAGCCGGCAAGCTCGCGCCCGGCTAATCCATCAGCCGCAGGCGCAGCGATGTCACGCGGCTGCAGCTCGCACTCGAGCGCCATGGTGAGAAGCAGGGCAAGCATGTACTTTCCGCTGCCGCGCGCGCCCGCGATGACCAGCGAATGGGGCAGCCTGCCGGCGGCGATTGCCGCGCGCAGATTGTCGACCACAGCGGTGTTGCCTAAGAAATCCGCGAAGCTGGAAGGGAAGGCCACGACGTCCAGACTATCGCACTCAACCCTGGCCTCCGCACCCTACGAACCGCGTTGCGGCGGAGCCGAAGGATCCACCGGCGGCGAAGTAAAGAGGGTCCACGCGCTGTAGACGGTGTTGTACATACCCAGCGCCGTCGCATACTCTCGCGAAGCCTCTGCCGGCTGATGGTTCGCTGCGTAGAAGGCGCTGAGGGCCTCGTGCGACTGGATCAGCTCCGGCGCAAGAGCCTCGGCCTGCTGCGCCTCGCTGAGGGCCACATCCGAATGTCCGCTGGCCGCGGCCTGGCGCGCAACGGCCAGGTGACTCAGCGCAGCCACGCGCGGAACGTTGAACGATCCGTTGTATACCAGGATCTCGCCTTGTATTTCATCGTCAGGTTTTACACCAAGGAACGGAGCGTACGGATTGATCCCGGCAGGTCCCCAACCGAACCCGGTGACCGCCTCCGTGGCAATGAAGATGGGACCGTCGATGCGGGCCGGCACTGCAGTCTGCGGACTCCGAAAGAGAGTGGAGAAGGTGGTGGGTAATCGCTTGCAGGGCAGGTGGAAATACGAGAGCACGGCGGGTCCATCGTATGCCAGCCAGCACCTCTGGATGCCGTGCTGCTGGATGTATCGCTGCAGCGGCTTCACGTCGCTCGCCCAGCCGACGTTGGAGTCGCTCAGGACCTTCCATGTGTTCGAGGGCCCTCCCCATGCTTCATTTGAGTAGGGAAGATACGCCGGGAAGGCTCGCAGCGAACTGACAACATGGATGGCCAGCAGGACAACGACAACGCCGGCCCACACACGCGAGCGCGCCACAAGGACACTCGCTCCCGCTGCGATAAACACGGTCAGAAATGGATAGATCGGCAGGATGTGGCGGTGACCAATGTTCAGATGAGAGGAAAGCGCCACCGCGAAGTAGAGGCCGGGCGGCAGGAGCAGAAACAGAAGCTCCCGCGCCCGGTCTTTGCGCCACAGGTGTGCAGCCGTCAATGCAAGCGCCAGCAGCAGGAGAAATCCGAGCGTGTTCTTGATGAGAAAGGTCGCAGGGAAGTAGAACCATTGTCCGGTCGGGTAGAGCTTACCGAAGAGATATGTCGGGCGGCCGTGGGAGGTAATGACAGCGACGTCGGTTAAGCCGTAGAGATAGGCTTCCGGCAGCAGATGGTGCTGCTCCGCGAATCCGATCATTCGGGCCTGAAAGGGACGATGCAGCGTCGTTAGAAACGCAGCGGTAGGGGGCGTAAGAGGAGCGTTGCCTGGTCGCGCTGCATAGCGAAACCCATAGGCCGACCACAGCATCAAGTACGAGATCGCCCCGATAATGACCAGCGCCAGGCCGAGGCGCAGCGCCTGTCTGCGGCGCGTAGGCTCAGGAGATGGATCGCTCGCAGCGCGCGGAAGCAACAGTGTTCCGATCGAGAGAAGAACCAGCAACGGAAAGACGATCAGTCCGGAGTGCTTCACGCTCAATGTCAAACCGCATGCGAGCGCACACAGCAACAACCTCGTCGGAGTCGGCCTTCGCGTATAGCGGTAGAACGCGTACACCGCGGCAAAAAGCGTGGCGGAGAGCGCCATGTCGGTGGTGACCAGCGCGCCATTCGCGAGGACATTTGGATTGAATACGAACACAAGCAACGCGATGAGTGCCGCGACGTCACCGAACATCTCTCGCGCGCCGAGCAGGATCAAAAGCGCCAGCGCGAAGGTGAAGATCGACATGGCAAGTCGCGCACGCAGCAGCATTTGATCCGCGTTGTGGGTGTACAGAAATATCCGTCCGCCAAACGCCGATGCCGCGCGGAAGTAGATCGGTGCCCCGGGGGGCGCGTTCAGATGAAGCGGCAGCAGCGGAATCGTCGCCACCATCTTCGCGACCGGGGGATGCTCCGGATTGATGCCGAAGTCGCCGCGCGTCCAGTACGAGTAACCCGCATAGATATGCGCGCTCTCGTCAAACGTCTGCGAGTTCTGCCGAACCGAGAAGAACAGCTCGGCAAACAGTATGGGGAAAAGCACGACAACGCCGGCCATAAGCCAGCGCGCCCGGGACGGAGTTGAGCGCATGGCGAAAAGCTCCTATGCAACAAAGAGCGGGCCCGTCAGTTTCTGAATGGTGTCCGAATAGTACCGCAGGGGGATGCGCCGAAACCACTCCAGCTACGTGTCAGCCTTGCGGATAGACCACCGTGCTTACAGCTTCTTCTCGGCCGCACCTGGCAACGCCCATCCGCTCCCGCACTACTGCCAGAACACGTTCCCCGATCTGTTCGATCGTCCCCGGCTGATCCAGCAGCGCTACTCTATGCGGCTCGCGCTCAGCGATTGCGCGGTACTGATCGTAGACGCGGGTATAGAAGGCGTCGCCCTCGCGCTCGAACCTGTTCTCATCGCTACCATGCTGCCGGGCGTGACGATCGTTCCTGCGGCGGGCTCGGGCCAGGGAGGCACCCAGCGGCGGCAACAGGAGGAGCGTGAGATCCGGCTGCACGTTATCGCAGGCGGCGCTGTGCATTGCGAGCACCCGCTCGACCCCCAGCCCGCGACCGGCGCCCTGATATGCCTCGGAGGAGTCTGTATAGCGATCGCATAGGACGATGTCGCCGCGGTCAAGCGCTGGAAGGATGATCTCCTTGAGCGACTGGGCGCGGTCGGCAAACATCAGCGCCATCTCGGCGGCAGGGGCGATCTCACCTAACTCTGCCTCGCTCTTTGAATCGAGCAGCACGCCGCGGATGCGGTCGCCGAGCTTCGTCCCGCCAGGCTGGCGCAAGGTGACCACCCGATGGCCTTCGCTCTCCAGCACGGCTGCCAGCCGGCGGAGCTGGGTGGTCTTGCCGGCACCGTCCAGGCCTTCAAACGTGATGAAAATTCCGCGCGCCACGTCCTTGAGTCTACTGCACTAATTGAGCAAGTCTACTGCGCCGCCCAAACCCGCATCTTACAGAATGAAAAGAGGCTTGCCGCCGCCGTAGCAGCCTCACAGAAAGGCCGTGAGGCCGAGGGAGTTCCCAATGCTTACGTTCATTCTTCTCACCGTTTTCGCTCTCATCGGCATCGCGTGGTTTCTCGTCGCCTACAGTGCTAATCAGCGCAAGCGGGCGGGCCAGAGTGGCATGGACGCGGTCAACAATCAGCAGACTCGCCGTCCGCGCGCCACGCCGCCCGAACCCTAGTCCTTGGGCGTTAGTTGCGCGTCCCATTGCACGCCGGTTGGCGTCAGCGTGATCGTCAGCGGACCGTGCTGTCGCTCATGCAACTCCGGCCCGGTCGAGCTATGCTGCTTGTGCGCCGCGTCCGTCCACGACACCTTGGTCGTCCCGCTCCCTATAATTTTGAAACGATACGGATAGACTGCTCCGGCGGCCAGCGAGTCACTGCCGAAGCTCGCGCTCGGATAGTCGACTTCAATGAGAGTCACCTGAGCGCCGGTGTCGTTCCGGACTGTCACGTTCACATACGGCGATTTGCATCCGCTGAGCGAGAAAACCGCGACCAGCCCGACAAGCGCCAGAATCCGTCGACTCACAACTATCTCTCCTGCGATCTCAGCTTTCGGATGAGCTCCGGAAGCCGGTTCACCGCGGCTACGGTCCGCAGCCATGCTTTATTGTCCATCGCCGGATAGCCGCTTACAACCGCGCCGGGTGCCACGTCGGAGGGAATTCCAGTCTGTGCGGTCGCGACCGCACCATCGCCGATGGTCAGGTGGCCTGCGACGCCGACCTGGCCGGCGAGGATGACGTTCTTGCCCACCGTCGTTGAACCCGCCAAGCCAACCTGCGCGCACAGCAGCGAGTTCTCTCCGACGGTCGACCCGTGGCCGACCTGCACCAGGTTGTCGATCTTCGCTCCCCTGGCGATGCGCGTTTCCCCGACACTGGCGCGGTCCACGCATGCATTGGCCTGCACTTCGACGGAGTCCTCGAGCACCGCGGGTCCGGTCTGCAGAATCTTCGTCCAGCTCCCATCGGCGCTCTTCGCGAAACCGAAGCCGTCGGCACCGATCACCGCGCCATTTTGCAGCGTCACGTCATCGCCGAGCAGGCATTGCTCTCGAACCACTGCATGGGCATGGGCAAAGAACCGGTCGCCGATCCGGGCTCCGGGGTAGATCACCACGTGCGGCAACAGGACCGCGTCCTCGCCGATCACGACCTCGTCCCCCACAACGACATAGGCGCCGAGATGAGCCCGTGCACCAATCTTCGCGGATGGGCTGACGACAGCGGTGGTGTGCACGCCGGGAGGGAAGCGGCGCGTGGGATGAAAGAGTTCGAGCGCTCTGGCAAAGGCCAGGTACGGGTTGGCGACTCGGAGGGTCGGCACCGGGAACTCGGGTGCGTTCGGCTCCACCAGCAACGCGGCGGCTTTCGTCCTTTTGGCGAGCGGGCTGTACCGCAGGTTCGCCAGGAAGCTGACCTCGTGTGGCCCGGCTTTTTCGAGGCCCGCCACTCCGGTGATCTCCAGGTTGCGGACGGAGTCCACATTGTTTCCCGGCGCCGGCGTCAGTAACGCCCCCAGCTTCTCGGCCAACAGTGCCAGTTTCATGGCGCTGATTGTAGCGAAGCTGGCGCGACTGCGCCTGTTCAAAGCTCAGCGGCCTGAGCTGCCCAGGAATTGGCCTACTTCTCGAACAAGGTGGGCTGCGGCTCCTGTTTCGCAGGCTTTTGAGCCTTCGCCGACGCCGGTTGAATCAGCCCCATAGCCTCGATGGACTCGATTGCCGAGCGGGGAACGAACATCCGCTGCGTATTGCCGCGCGTGTCCGGTGGCGTCACAAAGAGGCCCAGCGAGTCGGCCAGTGCGTCGAGAAGCAGCCGGTTCACCTGCACGAGACCTTCCAGCACATCGCCGTCCGTCAAACGCATGCGCACCCAGAGGCCCTCCGATCTTGGCCGAGCCGTGAACTTCCTGCGCTCGAGACGCTCGGGGAGATGCTGGTCCGCAAGGTTGAAGTCGCGCACGTAGGCGATCCACTTGATCTCGTTCAGCGGAATCGGCGTTACATGAGCGGATGGGTCGATCAACTCGATATAGCCGTGGAGATGGGTAACCTCCTGAGGCAGATAGCCCCAGTGGAGGTGGTCGTTGAATCTGCGGACGATGACCTTCTTCTGCGCGGAAGCCATGCGAGAGACCGCTCCAACGGGATTGTCGCACGCAGAAACGAATGGCAACCCGAGCTGGACCACCGACCGTTTGGGAAGCGAAGGATCCACTCATTGAGAGGGCCTGCTGGCGCGACGGAACCATATTCGCAACAGAATCAGTGCAGAAAATTCACGCGATTGCCCAAATTGCTGTACAATCAGGAGTTGCGACCGGCAGATCGCGTCGCCTAAACCGCTGAGAGATCGGAACTTACCGGTCGAGCAGCCCGCCCGGGAGTTCAATCCAACCGATGGCCGATTACATCTATCTCCTGGAATCGCGGCTCACACCAGCCCAGCGGGAGGCGCTCAAGCGTATTCGCGATGTTGCCCGTACTCATGGAGTTACAGTCTTTCTCGTGGGTGGGGCTGTCCGTGACCTGACCAGCGGTGTCGCAATTCGGGACATCGATGTAGCAGTTCAGGGAAATGCTCTTAAACTAAAGAAAGATTTAGAGAAAGCCGGCGCGAAGGTGGTCGGATCGAATGACACCTTCCAGAGCCTGCACCTGAGTTTCCCAGGAGGCGTCCGGGCCGAGGTCAGCTCCACGCTGCTGATCACGTATCCAAAGCCCGGAAAGCCCGTTGCCCGGATGGGCGGCATCCTCGACGATCTGCGCAGCCGTGACTTCACGGCCAATGCGATGGCGGTCTCGCTGAACGATGGCTCATACGGCCTGCTGATGGACCCGCTCAACGGGGTTGCGGACATCGAAAATCGCGAACTCCGCCTGGTCTCCAACTACGGGTTTATTGAAGATCCGTCGCGGATGATACGGGCCGCGCGGCTGTCATCCAGGCTGGGCTGGGCTTTGGAGGAGCGGACTCAGCAGCGGTATGACACGGGCAAGGCCGAAAACTATATCGACGCGCTGGGCTCCTGGGAGCGCAGCTACGAGCTGGAAGAGATCTTCCATGAGGAAGACCCGCTGCGTATTGCTCGCCGTCTGGAGTCCGAGGGCTGGATGAGGATTCTCTTTCCGCAGTGGACGGCCGCCAAGGCGAATGAGACCGAGGTGGAGCGGCTGCGCGACGAGGTCGGACGACTGAACGTGGCCGGCATTTATCCAGATCCCTCCGCCGCGTTCTTCCCCCTGCTGACTGCGAAGCTTGGCGGCAAGGAAGCTGCTGCCCTGAAGCAGGCCTTTGCACGGCCCGGGTTTGTCGAGGAGATTGAATCGCTCGAAGGCCGTACGAAGGCGCTTGCGACACAGTTCTCCAGCAAGGAGTATGCCTCGCCTTCGGCTGCCTGGAAGCTCCTATACTCCGCGGACCCACAAGCCGTGCTATCGCTGGTCTACGGTACGAAGAGCAACGCGGTAAGGCAAAGGTTCGAGCAGTTCTTTAACGAGTGGCCGCAAGCTCGCAATCGAATTCCATATGCGCTGATGCAGGAGATGCGCATCACTTCCGATCTTTCGGTCTATAACGAACTGCTAGATAAGCTCTTCTTCGTCATTATGGATGCGAAGCTCGAGACTCCTGAGGCTGCACGGGCGTTCCTTGAGCCGTATTCGCCGCCGGCGCCACCACCGCCACCCAACCTGCGCCGTCGTCCTGCCAAGCGCGAGAGCCGAGCGAGCAAGAAGGCTCCTAAGGCGGCTGCGGCCGCAGCCCCCGAAGGAAGCGCAGCAGCAGCGAACCCGGCTGCGGCGAAGGGCACGAAGGTCGTGAGCACAGCTGTGGACTCAATTGCCGGGAAAGCGGCTGGCAAGGCACCCGCGGCTCCGGCGAAGAAGGCCGCGCCTGTTTCTACGAAGACGCCAGCCAAGGCTTCCAGGCCCGCAGAGAAGCCACAGGCGAAGAAGCCCGCCCCTGCCAAAAAGGCGGCAAAAGCCGCTCCAAAGCCTGTGAAGAAAGCAGCGGCAAAGAAAGCACCTGCGAAGAAGCCCGCGGGGAAGTCTGCCAAGCCGAAGTCCAAACCGGCAGCAAAGAAGGCGGCCACTAAGCCAGCGCCGCGCAAGGCAGCCCCAGCGAAGAAGAAGGCCGCAAAGCCGGCTAAGAAATCCCGCCGCTAGCGAATCGCAGAGCTGCGTCAGCGGCTCTGCTAACGATGTAGGCGACTACTCGCGGTTCCGTTTGCGAATCTCGATATTCAGCCGCTTGATCTTCTGGTTCAGCGTGGAAAGCGGGATGCGGAAGTACTCAGCCGCATCGGTTTGATTCCAGTTGCAGCGCTCCAGGCGGTCGGAGATGATCCTGCGCTCGATATCCTCCATCACATCGAACAAGGATGCATCGGGTCTCTGCTCCAGCAGGTTGGTGGAGTAGGTATTGCCGCGAAGCTGCGCCGGGAAGAGATCCGGTCCGATCTGCGCCGCACCGCCTTGTGCGCCGGTCGATAGCACGACGCAGCGTTCGATGACGTTCTCCAGCTCGCGAACGTTTCCAGGCCACTCGTACTCCATCAGGACACGCAACGCGTCCGGTGTCAGGTCGGGGGTCGGGAAGGCGTTCTCGTCGGCATAGAACTTCAGGTAATGCTGCGCGAGCAGGGGAATATCTTCCTTGCGACTGCGCAGCGGTGGAAGCTCAAGGCAGATAACATTCAGGCGATAGAAGAGGTCTTCGCGGAAGCGGCCTTCTTTGACCGCCTGGTGCAGATTTACGTTCGTCGCTGCGACAATCCGGACATCGACCTGGATCTCCTGCGTTCCGCCGAGGCGCATAAAGCGGCGGTCCTGCAGGACGCGCAGGATCTTGGCCTGCATATCGATCGACATGGTGCCGATCTCGTCGAGGAACAACGTGCCCTGGTCCGCGACTTCGAAGAGGCCCTTCTTGGCCGCAACCGCGGAGGTAAAGGCACCGCGCTCGTGTCCGAAGAGTGTGGATTCGAGCAGGTCAGAGGGAACGGCGCCGGTGTTTACGGGGATGAATGGCTTGTCGCGGCGTGGTGAGTAGGCGTGGATGGCTTTCGCGATGAGCTCCTTGCCGGTTCCGCTCTCGCCCTGGATCAGGATGGTGGAGCGGCTTGGCGCGACCTGCGAGACGAGGTCGAACATCTTCAGCATCACGTCGCTCTTCCCGACGATGTTCTTGAACGAGTAGCGCTGCTTGAGCGTGCGCTTGAGCTGTACGACTTCGGTCTCGGCCTTCTGCTTGCCGATCGCGGAGCGGAGGTCGGCCAGAAGCTTCTCATTGTCCCACGGTTTCTGGATGAAGTTCGAGGCGCCCGCGCGAATCGCGTCGACCACGTTGCCCACCGTTCCGTAAGCCGTGATCATTATCACTGGCAGTTCGGGAGCGAGGCTCTTGATGCGGGGCAGGAGTTCGATTCCGCTCTCGCCGGGAAGCGAAAGGTCCAGCAGCAGCAGGTCGTAGTTGTGGCGCGTCAGCAGGTCCAGGCCCGCGGAGCCCTCGGGAACGAGATCGACCGAAAATCCCTCAAGCGTGAGCAGCGTCTCGAGCGACTCCCGAATGCCCGCTTCGTCATCAATGACGAGGATTCGAGCGCCGCTGTTCGTGGACTGGATCAAGGCAGAGTCTGCTGAAGATGGGGAGGCTTGCTGTACTCCGACAGCGGAACTAGACATGAATGACCTTCCCTTCGTCGACGGGGGATCCGGTGATTGACGTACGAGCCGGAGACTCGGCGGCGGGGAAGACGACCTCGAACGTTGTGCCCTCACCAACGGTACTGGTGACATCAATCGTGCCGGCGTGTTCCTGCACGATGCCATAGGTTACCGCAAGCCCGAGCCCGGTGCCTTTGCGATGGCCCTGCGCGGGGTTGCTCTTGGTTGTGAAGAACGGATCATAGATGCGCCGGAGAACGGCCTCGGACATGCCGATGCCGTTGTCTTCGACGCGCAGGCGGACCACGGAATCGCTGTGGTGTGTGGAGATGCGGATGCGCGAGGCTTCGCGGCCCTGCAGCGCGTCTTTCGCGTTCAGCATTAAGTTGACCAGCACCTGTTGCAGCTTGCCGCGGTTCCCGGAGATTGCGGGGAGCTGATCGTCGAGGGAGGTGGTGACCTCGATATTCGCGGAGCGGAGCTGGTGCTCGAGCAGGAGAGTTGTGTCGCGTATGACGGAGTTCAGATCTACGCGGCTGAACTCACTCGACCCCATGCGCGAGAAGTTGAGCAGGCCATTGACGATCTCCGAGGCGCGGAAGGTCTGCTGCGTAATCTTTTCGAGCACCGGCTGCAGACGAGCGTGCGTGGTTTCGTCCGTGCCGAACTGCTTGCCGAGCTGCTTGCTCAGCATTTGGGCATAACTGGAGATGACGGCGAGCGGCGTGTTGACCTCGTGGGCAACTCCAGCGGCAAGGAGACCGATAGACGAGAGCTTCTCGGACTGCGTGAGCTGCGTCTCCATGTTGATGCGATCGGTGATGTCGTCGACGATGACGATGCGGCCGACGGCCTGGAACTCGCGGTTGAGCAGGGGAGCGATGGTGATGTTCGCGGTGCGGAGCTCCGCGGATGGAGTCGGCAGGCGGAACTTGTAGAGCGTGGAGGCGCCCTGCTCGGCGCGCACGCGATCGAATTCGGCGATGAACTCAGGCGGGAAGACATCGGACAGTTGGCGGCCGAGCGCATCGGCTCGCGGTGTGGCCAGCATGACCTCCATCTGCGCGTTCCAGCTCTCGATGTGGTCTTCGAGATCAACGGCGAAGACGCCGACGTTGATGGACTCGACGATGTTCTCGTTGAAGTCGTGCAGGCGCTCGTACTCGAGGACCTTGCGCTCGAGGCGGCGGTAGAGCTGCGCGTTCTGGATGGCGATGCCGATGTAGCCGGCGAGCGATTCGAGCAGGACCATGTCTTCGCTGGAGAGGAAGTCGCCTTCGGTGGTGCGCCCCAGGCCGAGGACGGCAACAGTTGCCGAGCCGGTGCCCTCATGACGGGCGGCGCGGCAGGCGATGTAGTAGTTCAGGTCAAGCCCCGAGGCCGTCTGACGCTGTGCTTCCGGCAGGCGGAGCAGAGCGTTCGGCGACTCGAAGAAGAGGTGATTGCCGGAGTCAGGCGCGTCGAAGTCGAGGAAGCCGAGATCGAGTGAGGTGGATTGAGCGCTGAGGCCGTTTGAGGCGACGAGTTCGAAGCGCTGCGGTGCCTCGTCCTGGGGGAGAAAGACGGCGACGCGCGTCACGAGCAGCATCTGCGGAAGCTTGACGACGATGGAGTCGACCAGCGCGCGGAGGTCGGTCTGGGCGTTCAGGTCGCGGCCGAAGCGGATGAGCGTTTCGCGATAGTCGAGACGCTTGGGGTCGAAGACGCGATCGACCCAGGACTGGATCCACCGCTTGAGCGGATCGAAGAGAAGGCCGGTGATGACAATGGCGATCACCAGACCCCAGTCGCGCAGGCGCTCCGTCTTCAGGCTGTTGTGGACGAACTCGGCCGAGAGCGCGATCGCGCCGAAGTAAAGCCCGACCAGCGCGCCGGTGACCAGCGTGTAGGTCACGCCGCGCTTGAAGATGAGGTCGACGTCCATCAGGCGATAGCGCACGATCGCCCAGCTGAAGGTCAGCGGCAGAAGAACCAGCGAAAGTGTCGCAAGTTTAATGAGGGCGCCAGGGGTGTTCGCGTCTACCAGGTAAGGGATAACGTAGAACAGCGTGAACGGCAGAACCGTGAGGAGAGTTCCGCGCGAGAGCCACTTGAGCTGCTGACGCTGCAGCGGCTGGTGCTCGCGGCGGTAGCGGAACCAGAAGACGGCGGCGGCGATGATGTAGTACGTCGCCATGTAGGCGAAGCCAACCTGGTTCAGGCGGTGCTGCAGCAGCTCCGTGGGCGACCAGTGCTCGAGCGAGAGGTAACGGAGGAGAACCAGCACGGCGCCGGGAAGGTAGAGCGGAGCGTAGATCAGGCCCGACCGATCCTTCCGCGGCCGCTCTCCGAAGCTGAGCGCGAAGTGCAGGAACAGCGCAGGCTGGAGGGCTGCCGCCTGCACGTTGGCCCACAGAACCGCAAGGTCGAGACCGTCCAGAACGCCGGTGTACTTGAAGGCGTACCAGACGAAGGACATCAGGCAGAAAACATAGAAATGGGTCGATTTCGGCGCCGTCCAGCGTCGGAAGAGAACGTAAAGGCCGATCGCAAGGTAGATGAGGCCAATGAGCCGCTGCACCTGGTAGTCGGAGCGGTCCGTAGGCTCGAGGTACACGACGACGTCGAGGGCGATCGGCTTGGCCCAATCGGAGGTCTGGCGGAGCACGGAGTACGTTGCATGGCCCCAGACGCCGGTGCGGTACATCTCACGGATGGCGGTGGCGACCATCGGGGTCGGGATGCCGTCGATGGCGGTCAGAACGTCGCCCTGACGGATGCCTGCCTTGTCCGCGGCGGAGCCGGAGGGAACGACGTACGCCCGCAGGCCACCGTCGGTTTCGATCCAGCGCGCGCCGTCTGTGGGAGCGGGGAAGGTGCTCTCCTGGACGAGATTGGCGATGGCGAGGCCAATGGCGCCCAGCGTCACGACGGCAAGCAGGATTGCCAGCAGACGGGTTTGGGAGCCGCTTCTCACAGGGACACTCTTGGTTACTTGCGGAACCGCTTTCCTTCTGTAGAGCAAGTTAACTGCCAAACAGGATACGAGCAGTTAACAGCTTGATATGTAAGCTACCAGACCCTTTATTGCACAAATTCATAGAGCTCTACGGGTTTTGGGAGCCGTCGTTACCGACTCGCAGCCGATATTTTTCAAGGGCGGTCTGGCTGTCTGCTGATCCCTCTACATCGCTTTATTTTTTGTCGCTCTACTATCCCTTTATTTTGCCGCATCCAACGTGATTCCGCACCTTTGCTGTGCTTGACCCGTGACGGGGAGTCCTGTGAACTGGATGAATCATGGTTGATTTGCGGCAAAATGCCGAGGCTCGTTCCATAGTGGAGCGGGATGGGAAGCATTTACTCGCTGCTTACGCCCAACGACAGCGCCCGGCGAGCCTCGAGACAATAGCCGATGTCAGCGGTTCATGAAGAGGCTTTGAGCGGAGCGGCGAGCGAATCCAGGCAGTGGGCGCGACGTGAGCTACGTGCGCGCGGTGTTCGGCTTTCTTACATCGAGCGTCAGACGGAGACTACCTGCGTGCGTGCGCCGGTCCTGATGCTGCATGGCCTGGTTGCCGGCGGGGATTGCTTTCGCAAGCTGGCGGATGAGCTTCCAGACGACAGGCGAGTGGTCGCGCTGGACCTGCCCGGTGGAGGCTACTCGGACCGGCCTCTCGATATCGATGTGAGCTTTCGCAGCATCGCCGAGATTGTGGCGGAGGCGATGATGGTGCTCGGGATGGAGCGGCCCGTCATCCTCGGGCACTCGTATGGTGGGGCGATCACGCTGGAACTGGCCGCCTGGCGGCCGGAATTGCTGGATGCGATGATTCTGATTGCGCCGGCGCACCCGTTCTCCATGCGGGAGGATCCGCTGGTGCGGTTCTACCTGGGCCGGGCGGGGCGCTGGTTCGCGCGTCTGCTTCCTCGTCTGCCGCGGCGGCTGATGCTGGAGACCTTTCGGCGCATGCCGGGTGATCGCCGCAATGTGAGCTACGAGCAGATTGAGCCGTACATGCAAACGCTGCGTCACCCCGAAACCATTCCGTATCTCCTGCGCCTGCTGAAGACTTGGAAGAGCGATATGGAGAAGCTCGGGAATGCGCTCCGGGAGCAGAGGACCGAGGTCCCAGCGTTTGTGATCTGGGGTGAGCTGGATCCGATTGTGCCGGCGTCGACTGGGGCGAAGCTGATGGAACACCTCGGAGCGGGCGAGCAGGCGACGCTTCGCGGAGTGGGACATCTGCCCAGCGATGAGCGGCCAGAGGACTGCGGAGCGTTGATCCGCAAATGGTTGATTTCGCGTCGGCAAGCGCATTGAGGTGGTGGATTTTGTTGGAGAGTCCCCCTCCCCCCTGAATTTGCGCAAAGTCTTCATTCCAGATGGTTTAGGCTTGGACTTAGATTGCAAAGTCTTGATTCTAAAGGGTCGGATTGTGTACAGGGGTATGGGCTTGTTTTGAGCCTACGAGATGGTCCAGGAGGCGCTCCCAGCGGTCGCCGTATTCGGTCCAGCCGCCGATGGTGTGGACGCGCTGGAGGGCGGCGGCGCGCATGGAGCGCTGAAGGTCTGGGTTGTCGGCGAGGCGCTGCATGCGGTCGGCGAGGGCAGCAGGGTCGCGGATGGGGACGATGAAGCCTTCGACGTTGTCGGTGAAGAGATCCTCGCCGCCGGTGTTTGTGGAACAGAGGACGGGGCAGCCGCAGGCCATGGCCTGAGCCTGCACGAGGGCGAGGCCCTCCTCGATGCTGGGCAGGACGAGGACGTGGCTCTGGCTCATCAGGCGCGCGAGTTCCGGCTGTGGAAGGGAGCCGAGGAGCTCCACGTTTTCCATGGGAAGGCGCGGGAGGGTGGAGCGGATGTCCTGCTGGACGGCGCCGACGAGGCGGAGGCGTTTGCGCGGGTGCTGGAGCTTGGCGAAGGCCTCGAGCAGGTAGGGAACTCCCTTGCGTAGGCCGACGGCGCCGGCGAAGAGGACGTCGAAGGTGTCGGGTGCGGGAGGCTCGGCGGTGGGGTGGAAGCTTTCGAGGCGGACGCCGTAGGGGATGACGTGGAGTTTTTCTGCGGGGACGCCCATCTCGACGAAGGAGCGGGCCGCCATGGTGGAGGGAACGGTGATGGCGTCGGCCTGCTGGTAGATGGCCTCTTCGCGGCGGGTGTCGCGCGGGTCGGAGGGCGGGGTATGGACGCCCCAGCGGCGGAACTCGTCGGCGAGGATTTGTTCCTGGAAGCGCTGGTGGGTGGAGCCGCGGTCGCAGATGAAGACGCCGCCGGAGCGCTGGACGAGGGCGCCGGTGCGGAGGCTGGAGCCGGAGATGCCGATGACGTGCGTCGATTTTTGGTGTGCCGCGGCGGGCTTCAGCTCGCGGAGGACGCGGCGTTCGGTCCAGCGATCGAAGGCAAGCGCGTTGGCGTAGCCGAGGGGGTCGCTGAGCCAGGTGAGGTCGACTGGCGCGCGGCTGGCGAGGTACTCGGGGACGTGCAGCCAGGGAAATGTTTCGACCTTTTCGTGCGGGAGGCCTTCGCGCTTGAGGCGCGCCCACGGCCAGCTGGAGTAGACGCGGCGGAGGTGGCCGCGGCGGTCGAGTTCGTGGGCGAGTTCGAAGTGATGGAAGACGCCGAAGACGGTTTGGACGATCTGCATGAGTTCGGCGGTGGGCTCTCGCTGAAGTTTAGCAAGAGATTAATACGCTTCAACCGTTGGAAATCCGCTTGCTTGTTGCTGGCGAAACCGTGCATCGCACAAGCGATTCAGAGCTTCTTTTTCTTCCTCGGTTACCGAAGGCTGCAGCCAGCGCGATGCAACGATAGCGCCGTCCTTGAGTTCGTCCTGTCGAATGAGCTTTCCAAAGCCGTAAAACTCATTCATCACGTTCTTTTCCTGGTCCAGCGCGACAGCAGGGAGGGGCATGTTGCGCGAGAGCAAATACCTTTCGACGTCGATGTGGGTGGGGATGCCATATTTTGTCAGCAAGGGACCGAGTTCGGGTAAGGGATCGGAGGACCGGTATACCGCCGTCCAAGAGCGGACGGTCTGATCCGGGTGCCCGTTTTTTGCTGCACCGAAATTGAGGCTGCCCAGGCCGCCGTCCCGCTCGTAGCTCGCCGAGACGATCACGTACTCCGGATTGGTCCGGAAGATGCGAACCAGGCTAAGCGAGGTCAGCGCAGGTAAATCTTTCGGCGAACTTGTGATTTCGGATGGCACTTCGTGCTCTACGTCGTTGCTGTTGAACTCTACCGCTACAAAGCCAGGACCGTTTTCGATTGGCCTGGTGTAGAAGCATTCCTTCACTGCGTTGACGGAGCCAAAGGGGCCTCTGAGGATTTCGTCAGTTTTGACCGTTCGATCCAGGACCTGGTCCTGACCTGTCTCCAGATATAGAGATCGTTCGCGTGCAACGAAGCCCGGCTTCTTTTCGCGATGATCCACCGACGTCACGAATGCTCCGTAGAACGGAGCGTAGTAAGAGCCCGCGTCGGGTTCCTGGGAATCAGGAAGGTTGATGCCTTCCGTCAGGATCAAATGCAGACCGGAGTCGATCTTTAGCTTTTGAAAGTATGTGGGTGAGGGCGATTGGCACGAGGTACTCAGCACAAGTAGACCTGGGATCAGGGCCGCAAATCCGAACCGTTTTGCCGTTGCATTGGCATATGCAGCATCGGGCTGCGGTCGGCAGTCCCATCGGAACTTCGCCGCATAACGAATGAAGGGTGGGATCACGACCGAAGGCTAAGGCTGGACGATTGGGGTGTCAATGGGACCACCGCATTCACTGTGGTGCACCCGCAGGGGCTAAAGCCCGTTATTCTGCGGGCTCCTTATGGCACGGCTGAAGCCGTGCCCCTTCAGAATCATTTGGTGACTTCCACTTGAGTCCTCGGCGAGTTTTGCGGGCGAGTCGAAGTGGTCTATGGCGAGTACAAGACGCGTAACTTCCGGATTGCTATGCGCGGAGAGATGTTGTTCGGTCATGAAGAATCGGTGGTTCGAAACGTCCTGACAGGACGCATTTAACTAGCAGCGCGAAAAATCCTTTCGCTGGTGACAACCGGATGACAACAGGGTTCGTGACTGAGCGCTAGGATCATGCGCGAAGTGGGGGAACAGAACGAAGCAGGCGAGAGCCCCAGGATTCCTAGAGGGTTGCCACAACGTGAAGTGCAGTTTCGAGCCTTCGAATGAACGAATTCGTAGTTCGAAATTTAGCAATAGACATTCGTGTCTGCACGACCGAGAGACATACCCACCAAGGAGAATTGTATGAACCCACGAGCCCACTTATTGGTTCTGTTCGCGGCTGCTGCTCTGGCAGTCGAACCACACGCCGCTGCTCAGAACGCAGTGCCATCCAATGTTGTAATCCCTCCGGGCTACACGATGACGGCCGCAGCCACAGGTTTGAATTTTCCGACTGCCATCACCTTCCAGGGTGATTCGATCTGGGTGACGGAGGCGGGAATCATCACACCTCCGGCAGTGAAGAAGGTCGACAACAAGGGGAACGTCACCACAGTGCTGACTCCCAGCATGCTTCCGGCGGGGGTGTTGGTAGCGCCAGTGACCGGCATCACCTTCGCCGAAGGCTGGATGTGGCTGGTGCATCGCCAGACCGTGCGACGGCGTGCCCGTAGGCGCTATTTCCAAATTCAAGCCGCACGACCCCGCAGGCACTTTTGAAACTGTGTTGAGTGGACTTCCTTTTTTTGGAGATCATCCCGGATCGTCGATTGAATTTGGCAGCGATGGTCGCGGATATTTTGTGACCGGTTTGCCGACCAATTCGAGCGTGGTGGGACCGGATAATGGCTGGGCGGTCGGTCTGCCCTACGTTCCACGACTTTCCACCAGTTGATATCGAACTGAGCGGGATCGGATATAGAACGGCTCCAACAGCTAAACCCTTTGCCCTCGACCCTACGGCTACCAAGATCACCGAGCCGTTCATGGCATTTGGCAGCGGCACAGTTCCTGAAGGCACCGTGGTGCATGGGGTCACGCCTGCGAATCCGGGGAACGGCATCATTACGGCGGGCGGCGGCGCGGTATATTCGTTTGATCCTCACGCGCGCAATGCGGCCTCAACGATGCGGTTGGAGGGCTGGGGCTTCCGTAACGACTACGGCCTGGGTTTCGATCCCTTCAACCCCAACCAGCTGTTCGTCAGCAACAACGGCGCTGATGCCCGAGGCTCCAGGCCAATTGCCAATGACTGGGACGATATGTTCATCATCCATCTTGGAGAAGGTTCGCACTTCGGCGAAGGCCTGCGCCTTGGAGAAGACCTGCACCTTGGAGAAGGAGCGGATTCTCGGGAAGGCGTGCCGTTTTTTGGCTGGCCGGATTATTTCCATGATCCGGTAAGCCGGCAACCGCTGCCGGTAACTGATCCGTTCTTTTGCCCGCCGAACCCGCCTTACGGAATGTGTCCGCAGTTTGCCTTCTCGAGCAGCTTTCGGGCTAGTCTGAAGGTCCAGCCAGCATTTGCTGAACTCGAAAACCACTCTTCGGCGAATATGTTTGATTTTTCGTCCAATTGGGAGTTTGGCTTTGTGCGCGATATTTTTATCGCCGAGACCGGATCGATTCCACCGGGCACAGGCGCAACTTCGTTAGTCGGCTTCAAAGTGGCGCGGATTGATCGCAGCACCGGCGCAGTGAGCGATTTTATCGCGCATACCTCCAATGACGCGGCCACGATCAACGAGCCGAATGGCTTCAATAAACCAATCGATGTGAAATTCCGGGGCAGCAATATGTTCATTGCCGACTTCGGTGTTTTCGCACCCGCAACACCTACTCCGGGCACGGGGAAGATCTGGATGGTTTCGCCCGTTCACTGAGTTTCCTCAAGCCCCATCCGTCTGAGGGCGTCCGGGCCGGATCCGTAAAACTCCGAGTGAGTTCTGAGCGGGCGCGCCTCAACCAGTTTTGAACATGTGCTTGATGCCGCGCAGAGCCTGGCGTGTGCGCTCCTCGTTCTCGAGGAGTGAGAAGCGCAATGGCCGTCGCCGGATCGCCGAACTCGATTTCCAAGTGATGCGCTGGCTCGGTATGCTCATGGGCTGGGGGAGATTCATGCGTCTTGGTGTTACGGCGATGGGTGTTGCGGCGATGTTGGTCGCTGGATGTGTCGGTGGTTTGGCGAATGCTCAGCAGGTGCAAACCGAAGGGAAGGCGACGGGGTTGCCGGTGAACGATCCGGTGCTGAACCGGGTGCTGCGACAGTGGCCTGAGGGGCGGATCGACTCGACCAAGAATCCGGGCGAGTGGGCGTACGAAGAGGGTGTGTTGCTGGACGGCGTGACGGCGCTGTGGCGCGTGACCGGCGATGGGCGGCTGTTCAGCTATGTGAAGGGTGCGGTGGACGACTCGGTCGATAAGGACGGGACGATTCACATGGTGAATGGTGCTGGCTTTCCGGTGGATGCGCACTCGCTGGACAACATCGAGATGGGGCGCAGCGCGCTGGTGCTGTACCAGGTGCTGCAGCAGCCGCGATATTACAAGGCTGCGGAGTTTCTGCAGAGCCAAGTGACGCAGCAGCCGAAGACGGCCAGCGGAGGGTATTGGCACAAACAGATTTATCCGAACCAGATGTGGCTCGATGGAGCGTACATGGCGGAGCCGTTTATGGCGGGGTATGCGCGGGAGTTTGGGGTTGAGGGTGGCGTGGATGCCGCGGCCGATCAACTTCTGATAATGAGCGAGCACATGCGTGAGCCGGGGACGGGGTTGCTGCGGCATGGATGGGATGAGTCGAAGCAGATGGGCTGGGCGGATAAGCAGACGGGGTTGAGTCCGGAGGTGTGGGGCCGCGCGATGGGGTGGTACTCGATGGCGCTGGTGGATGTGCTGGAGCAGATGCCGGAGAACGATCCGAAGCGTGCGCAGCTGGAGGAGGATGCGCGCCGGACGCTGATGGCGGTGATCCATTATCAGGATCCGGGCTCTGGGCTGTGGTGGCAGGTGATGGAGAAAGGCGGGCAGAAGGGCAATTATCTGGAGGCTTCGGCGAGCTGCATGTTTGTGTACTCGATTGCCAAGGCCGTGCGCATGGGAGTGCTGCCGCTGAGCGAGGAGCGGGCTGCGGAGCGCGGATGGGCTGGGGTTGAGAAACGATTTGTGAAGCCGGACGGCACGTTGAGCGGGACGGTGAAAGTGGCGGGGCTGGGTGGCAAGCCGTATCGCAGTGGAACGTACGACTACTACATTGGCGAGCCGGTTGGCGACAACGATGCCAAGGGTGTGGGGGCGTATCTGCTGGCTGAGAGCGAGATGGTGCAGCACCAGCGGGCAGCTGAGTTGTTCGCGGCGGCGAGGGGAAAGACGGTATTGCTGGACGCGTGGTTCAATTCGCAAACGAGAAAGACTCCGGCCGGGAACGAGCAGCTGTTTCATTACAAGTGGACTGACCAGGCGAACAGCGGCTACTCGGCGTGGGGGGAGATGTTCCGGCAGTACGGCATGCGGACGGAGATGCTGGAGCATGCGCCGCGGGCTGAGGACCTGAGGCAAGTCGGGATTTATGTGCTTGTTGCGCCGGATAACCTGAAGCTGAACCCGAATGCGCACTTTATGGACCAGGAGAGCGCGGACGCGATTGTGGACTGGATGAAAGCGGGTGGTGTGCTGGTGATTATGGAGAACGACATCGAACGAGCGGACCAGGTGCACTTCGATCTGCTGAGCGACCGGTTCGGGATGCACTTCAACCCAGTGATGAAGCAGGACGAGCTGAACAACAGCTACGCGAATACGATCGTTCCGGTACCGGCAGGTACGGGTGGAATCTTCAACCAGGACTTTAAGGCGCTGATGAAGCAGATCTGCACGATCACGGTGACGGAGCCGGCGACGGCCATTCTGAAGGCGCACGGCACGGATGCGGATGGGGACGTTGTGATGGCGGTAGCGCATGTGGGTCGCGGCCTGGTGTTCGCGAACGTGGATCCGTGGGTCTACAACGAGTACACGGATGGGAGAAAGAACCCCATGGATGAGCAGAACTTTGCGGCGGGGCAGCAGCTGACGCGCTGGATTATCGAGCAATCAATGGAACGGGCGGGTGACCGCCGGATGAGGGGTCAGCGCTAGAGCATTCGGCCACGATACAGAATATGTGTTATCGGACGTAGCGGTAGTTTTCAGCGTGCTGCCAAGATGACTGGCTGCGGCACGACCAGCCTTTGGGGCTTGGGCATTTTCCACTTGAAGCTTCGCTACTTTTGAGGATTGCCGCTTCGCGTATCGATCACGGTAAACCCATCGGGCACATCGAAAAGCCGTGTATCCGGCTCGGCGTGCGTAACTTGAGTAACTCGACTATCGACCGCCCCCTGCCCGAAAGGCCTCCGCAAGCGGTAAACGTGGAGCTCAAGTTGGAGCTCCGGGTTGCGCCAGAACTCCTGACCGCCCGTCATATCTCCTCCATCACGACTGCATAGCTCTCTGCTGCGCGTAACCGTGACCCCGCCGAGCTGATATTCCTGATGGCTCCATGTCGTTGTGTCGCTATGCACGGGCGTGCTTGCGCAATACGGCCGGTGTGACAACTCGGGGGAGGTATAGGCCATGAGATAACAATGCTTGTCCTTATCTTTAGGTTGAATCCCGCAAAACGTTCGGGTTCCAGCAGTCGCGTCAAAGATCTCGATCTGCTCAAGCAGCGGCTCGCTTGGATTCTCCGGCTGAAACAGCTTGTAATCCCGGTAAATTCTCCCCCGGCTGTCTCGCGCTTGAATAAGCGAGCCGTGGCTCGTTAGCGATTTGCCCTCTTTGATCTTTGTTATCTCGATTGTGCTCTTGATCGAGAGTGGCTTCCCCGGAACATCGAGCAAGCGGCTGTCGAGGACATGGAACTGCTCACCTTGATCGGGAGTCTTCAAATCTTGCGCGGCGAGGGCGCCCATAGAAAGCAGCCCAGACACAGCCAACGCCATCGAAGCGTATGCTTTCACTCGATCACCTCACAGGCAAAATGGTTCCATTTGCATCTGATAGCGGGACAACCCGGAGAATAGAGTGATTCGGTCGGTCTGTAAAGGGTTAACCTGTTGCCATTCCTGGTCTACAACAGAGCAACATTTCTGGCTCAGAAGCGCTTTGCAACAGACTTGGTCACGAATAACAGCCTATGTGCCTGAGCCTGAAGCTTGAACGTGCCAAAGGTCCCGTTACGGTTCTGGCGATCGACCACGTTGAGATGCCGGCGGCGAATTAGCGGGATTGGCATGGGTGCGGCGCGGGTCAGAGACCGGTTTCCAATTCAGGGCCCGGCGGATAGACTGCTGAGAATGTTCGATCGTCGAGAAGCTGTGCGGCTTGGTGTGTTCGCGTCAGGAGCCTTTGCGGCACGCGGGGTGTTTGGCAGCGGGATGGCTTCCCTTCCTGCCCGGGTAGGTGCGACGGAACCTTCGCGCACACGGAAGCAACTCGCGCAGCAGATTCTTGGAGACGAGTCGCTCCGAGATGTGCACGCGAAGGCGCTGGCGTTGCTGAAGGGTGGTCTGAATGCCGGCAGCGGATATGCGACGACGTGGATCCGCGACATGAACACGTTTCTCAGTGTCGGGATTCAAGTCACGCCGCCGGAGCGGTTCCGCGAAGCGCTGCTGATGTTCTTCAAGTTTCAGGGCGCGAATGGCGACATCATCGACTGCTATATCAAGCGAGATCCGGCCAAGCTTGCGGTCAACGACAGGACCTCTGGGCTCGCTCCGGGCTACGTGGGCAGCAAGAACACGGTGGAGGCCGATCAGGAGTCGTCGCTGGTTCAGGCGATATCGAAGTACATTGCGTTTACCGGCGACCGTGGTTTTCTCGACGAACAGGTGGGCGGGACGACTGTTCGAGAGCGAATGGGCAGAGCGATTCAGTATGTGATGACCGAGCGGTTTGATGCCGATCGAGGGCTCGTGTGGGGTGGAACGACCATTGACTGGGGCGACGTGCAGCCGGAGGGTTTGCGTGGTGTTGTGCTGGACGCGAGCTCTCACCGGTCGTGTTCGATTTATGCGAATGCGATGCTGCTGATTGCGATCGCGGATATCATCGGGATGCTCAGCGATGCGGCCGAGCGGGCGCATTGGGGCAAGGTGCACAGGAAGCTGCACACGGCGATACGGAAGCATCTGTGGGATGAGGAGCGGCAGAAGTTCATCCCGCATGTGTATCTCAATGGGTCGCCCTTCCCTGCCGGCTTCGATGAAAATGCGATCTATTACCACGGAGGGACTGCGGTGGCGATTGAAGCGGGGCTGCTCTCGCGGCGCGAGGTTGCTGCTGCCTGTGCGCGGATGGAGGAGGATGTGCGCCAGGCCGGCGCGTCGTCGATCGGGCTGACGATTTATCCACCGTATCCGCTGGGGTACTTCAAGAACCCGCAATTGACTGCGCCGTACACGTATCAGAACGGCGGCGACTGGACGTGGTTTGGTGGACGCATGATTCAACAGCTTGTTCGGTACGGGTTGATAGAAGATGCTTACCGGAATGTTCGGCCGATGGTGGATCGGGTGCAGCGTGTAGGTGACTTCCACGAGTGGTGGACGCGCGATAACCAGCCACGCGGGTCGGCACAGTTCAGGGGCTCGGCGGGCGTGCTTGGGCAGGCAATCGAGATGCTGTTCGCGTGGGCGAAGTCGATACCGGCTGGCTGAGGCAGTCGGTAGATTCCGATGGTCCGGCGCAGTCAGCCTACGAACTGATCGGGTCGCACGTTTTCCTGGTGGCGGCTCGTCAGAAGTACAGCTTCAAGGCAAGCTGAACGATGCGGCCGCCAGTATTCCCGTTGTTGGTTCGCTCGCTGGTGATCTTGCTGAAGCCGGCGGGATTGGAGAAGTTCAACTGGCCGGGATTGCCGAACATCGGATGATTGAGAGTGTTGAAGGTTTCCAGCCGGAACTGCAGATTCGTCTCTCCGACGATTGTGAAGTTCTTGAACAACGACGAGTCGAGGTTGTAGAAGCCCGGCCCGCGCACCTGGTTGGGTTGACCTCCTAGAGGCGAAAAGTCCGTCTGTCCGATCGCCGTGGCGGCCGGCGGTTCGGCGAACGCTGCAGGATTGAGCCATTGGGTGACGTTGTGCGGACCCGCATAGGGATTCTGTCCGTGAACGAGATTGGCGACGCAACCGAAATCCGATGTCGTCGCGGTGGGGCATCCAACATTAAAGGGCTGGCCGGTCTGATGAGTAAAGATGTAATTCAGGTTCCAGCCGCCGATAAACGCATTCGCCAGTCGTCCGCTGCCGGCCATGAACTTCCTGCCCGAGCCGAACGGGAGTGCGTACTCACCCGAGATGTGAACGACATGGGTCGCGTCGTTGGTGCACACGCTGTAATCAGGCGCAATTCCGAAACCTGTGAGCCACTCCGCCCTGAAGCCGCTGGACAGGCTGCCGCCGTTGTCGGCCATGCACTTGGCATAGGTATAGTTGGCCAGAAACAGCAAGCCCCCGTGGAACTGATGCTGATACACCGTCTGCAAAGAGTTATAAGCACTGACCGCATTGGTTTGCAGGATCTGCATGTTGGCCGGCAGTTTGGGAAACGGCAAGTAGTTCGTCTGGCTGGTTCCATTCGGCAGGATGACCTGTGGGGAGTTCTGCTTTCCATAGGAGTCGAGGTGTCTGCCGAATGATCCAACGTATCCAACCTGGATCGAGTCACGCTTGGTGAACTGATCCTGCAGTGTGAGGTTCGCGCTTTCCACGTAAGGCGTCTTGTAGTTGTACTGCTTGCCATAGAGCGAGAGCCCTGTTCCGCTGACGGAATTCGGGTCTTGCAGATTGATCGCCGCGAACGTGGTTTCCATCGTTGCAACCTGTCCGTTCGACAGAAGGTCCGGTGTCTGCGAAGTCAGACCGCTCGGGTTGCTGATCTGGTATTGGAAGGGGTAGTTGGTACCCAACGTGCTGCCGTAGCCCACACTGTCATACGCACCATAAGACATGCCGAAGCCGGCACGCACTACAAAGTTCGGAAACACACGGTACGCAATCCCCAGCCGCGGCGCCAAGTTGGTGTGCTGCGCCCTGTTGACCTGCAAACCGGAGACGCAATCCACGTTGATGTTGTAGCTGGCAAGCAGCGCGTTGAAGGCGGCAGACCGCGGAACCGAGCAACCAGCCTGCGGGATGTAATACGTTCCACCGGCGCCATCGCCATTGTTCTCGACGAAGTTCGCCTGGCGCCCGTCGCTTTCGCTGAACGGTGAGGAGTACTCCCAACGCAGGCCAAGGTTCACCGTGAGGTACTGAGTTGGCCGCCAGTTGTCCTGGAAATAGGCCGCGTAATAATCCGCGAAGTACCGGGTACCGGCGTAGTTTGATCCGGTATAGCTGCTCAGTCCGCCGAGATTACTGATCCCGTTCGCGACGGTTGTCGGACCAGGAGTTATTAGGAAATCGGCGATGCCAATCAGGTTGCTGTTCTTGTTCGGAATGTCCGAGTACATGCCGTTGAAGCCGAACTCACCCTTGCTGTACGAAGGTTGGACGATGTTGCCGCGGATGTGATTGAACTCGAAGCCGGTCCTGAATTCGTGCTGACCCTTGATCTTGATGACGTTGTCGAAGACTTCAAGCCCGCTGGTGGCCTGAATCGTCGGCATAAACCGGCGTCCGCCGAAGCTGGTAAAGCCGTTGTAGTCGATCGTGGGCAGCCCGCCATTGTTGACGAACTGCGGAATACCTTGAATGTTGAACTTCTGAGGAATATTGAGCTGAGCGGCCGTTGGCATCGTGAGATTGTGAATGACATGGTCGTAGCCGGCGATCAGGTCGTTAGAAAATGTTGGAGAAAAGACGTGCGTATACCCGAGCGCGAGCTCCCAGTGCGGCTCATCGTCGTTGGGATTGATCTGCAGCGCGCCGCCCGCGATGCCTGGGAAAGGCTGGAAGGAATTGAGGTGCTGGTGGCTCTTACTCAGAACGCCCCAGATTGTATTGCTCTGGTTCAAGACCTCGTCGATCCGTAGATCGTACTGGTTTGTGTATTGCGTATTCGGAACATTTACAAAATAGTTGTTGGCTATGGGAGATACCGCCGTCCTGGTTGGAGGAGGCAGCAATTCGAGCAGAGCGACTGAGTTAGGATCGAGCCTCGCTGCCGGGATCATATTCAATTGCGACGCGAGGCTCGTGAAGTTCGTCACACCCGCCAGACTTCCGGTGTAAAAGGGATCGCGCACATAAATCGTGCTTCCTGACGAATTCGTCAATCCCGTGATCGGATCAGTAGCGTGCGCCGCAACTGGACGCGTGGTTGCGGGATCGAGGATCGTGCCGTGAGGAAAGGTGCGTCCCAGACCGTCCGTGGCCGATCCACTGTTCCCGGCAATCAAGTCCTGCAGGTTCGTAAAGTGGCTGCTCTGCATGTTCGCCGTTGGCACGGTGTCCGTAAAGCTGGACGCCTGAGTTATGTTTGTGCGCTGGTAGTCGAAGAAGAAGAATGTCTTGTCTCTTCCGTTGAAAACCTTCGGGATGTAGACCGGTCCGCCGATAGTTCCGCCAAACTGATTTTCCCGGAACTCGCCCCGCGCGCCGCCGTTCTGCTTGACGAAATAATCATTGGCATTCAGATCTTCGTTGCGGAAGTACTCCCAAAGATCGCCACGAAGTCTGTTGGTGCCGGACTTGGTAACAGCGTTGACGACCGCTCCCGTGAACTGGCCGAACTCCGCGCTATTGTTGCCGGCCTGCAGTTTGAATTCCTGGATAGCGTCGGGCACTGGCGCTACCGCGCCTGCTGCGCCCTGCGCGCCGGATTCGAATACGTCTATGTTGTTGTCGATGCCGTTCAGTCGATAGTCCACCTGGTTCTGACTGACGCCGTTGTCCTGAAGCTGTCCGGGATTGTCCGGGGCCGATCCCGAGGAAGCCGTGGTGCCCGCGGAAAGTTGCGTCAGCGACAGCCAGTTGCGGCCGTTGAGGGGAAGATCGTTGACCTGCACGGACGGAATCGTCTGGCCCAGCGAGGCGTCCTGCGCCTGCAGCAGCGGGACCTCTGATGTGACTTCAACCTGCTGGCTCACCGCGCCCACCGCGAGCGGCACGTCCGCCGTGACAACGTTCTGCACGTGCACCTCAACGCCGGTCAGTACGTAGGTCTTGAAACCCTGCGCGTCAGCCTTGAGCGTGTAGACTCCCACCGGCACTGAGTCGAACACATACGTGCCGCTGGAAGTCGATTTCGTATCCAGGGTGACGTTCGTGTCTCGATTGATCAGCGTGATATGCGCGTTGGGAACAACAGCTCCACTGCTGTCCTTGATCGTTCCGGCAACACCACCCTGGGCGATCTGGGCGTACAAACCTCCGGGCATCGCAATCAAAAGCAACACTCCCAGCACTCCAGCGATGTGGCGTAAGGAAGTTATCAGGAACCTGCCGGCCGGGCGTCCAGCCATTCTGGAATTGCCTGCTGCGATCTTCATGTGCTGCCTCCAAAATCAATCTCGAGCGCGCACACGCCATTCGGACCTCGTAAATCACACGGGTCGCATATAGCGCATACGGTGGAGAAATCGATTACCATCGATGGGAACCAATTCTACGCCCTTCGCAGGTTCATTTGTCGACGGAGAGACGACGGCGAACAGCCCGGCGAATCTGATGTGGTACCTTGCCGGTTGCGGCGAAGAACGCGCTTTCGTCAAGCGCGAGGCTTGCTCACGCCTCGAAGTTTTGCTGCTGTATTGTGATCTTTGGGGAAAAACGGAGTGGCGGAGAGACAGGGATTCGAACCCTGGATACCTTGCGGTATACACGCTTTCCAAGCGTGCGCCTTAAGCCACTCGGCCATCTCTCCGGTCGGTGACCGACCTTTTGAATCTAACACAGCCGCGTGTGGCTGGACGGAGGCGAGCCTGCCTGCGGGCGTAGGTGGGCTGTGGCAAATCAGGAGATTTAGCTGGAGGTGATAGCTTGCCCTTTGTGAGCAGCGCCAGGTACCGTCACCTAACCTGCCGTTGAACTGCAGCGTTCTTATGAATCGCAAGTTGTTGCGCGACAGCCTCCAGCATGGCTGCTGGATGTGCGGAAACTGCTGTATGGTGCGGACCGGCTGCGGCGAATACATCCAGCCGGGAAACCAGCAGCACGGGAGTCTGCGGTGTCACGCGCCAAAGCACTTCCAGGATGTGGCTGGCGACTTTGTCTCGAATGGAGTGGCAGAGCATCACCAGATCGAAGCCGCGAAGCTGCGCGTCGTCCATGATGGCTTCGCTTCGCAAAGTCGCGACGAGGTATCCGTTCCTTTCGAGCACCAGACGCCGTGAATGCAGGAGAAGCGGATCGTCGCCGATGCACAGAATCCTGGATTGGTCATGTGAGACGGCACTCTTGCTGGTCTGCTCTCGGGGCTTGCTCTCGGGTTCGGCTGGCCACGCAGAGAGTGTGTCGACAGGGAAATTGATTGTCGCGTGGGCATTACGGACTTGGGGAAGGTACGACATCAGTGGGGCCCTCGTGAAGCATCGAGTAAAGGGCTCAGCACTCGGGAGTTTGAACTGCAAAGCTCGTTGAAACTCGAAGTACGCTGAAGCCTACCCAGCGACAGTGACCATGGAAACTAGGCACTTCCCTAGTCACAGCCATTCCTCAGGCAGATCGGATGCGCCTTATCCCGATAGAATTAAGCTGATGGATTCAACGATTGACTCAGGATTGGTGCAGTCAGGACGTTCTGCGCCGGCACGCCGGTCCGTCCGGCAGACGCTGTTGATCGATGCGGACGACACGCTCTGGGAGAACAACATCTATTTCGAGCGGGCGATCGCTTCGTTCATCTCGTACCTGGACCATCGTATACACAGCCGCGAAGAGGTGCGGGAGCGCCTGAATGCCTGTGAGCGGGTGACCATCGCGAATCACGGATACGGGCTGAAGAGCTTTCGGCGGTCTCTGATCGACTGCTTTGAGCAGCTATCGGATGGCCCGGTAACGCCGGAGAAACACGACCGCATTGTCTCGTTCACGAATGCGATCGCGTCGCACGAGATCGAACTCCTTGCCGGCGTGGAGGAGGCGCTGCCCGAACTTGCCGGACGTCATCATCTGATCCTCGTCACCAAGGGCAATCCGGAGGAGCAGCACGACAAGGTGGAGCGCTCCGGGCTGCGGGATTTGTTTGCGGCGGTCGAGGTGCCGCACGAGAAGACGGCACTGATGTATCGCGAGCTGGCTTCGCGGCATGGCTGTGACCCGGCGAATACGTGGATGATCGGCAACTCGCCGCGTTCAGACATCAACCCTGCACTCGCTGCCGGATTAAGTGCGGTGTTCATTCCGCACGACTTCACGTGGGTGCTTGAACATGAGGTGGTGGAGGCCCCGGCTGATGCGGGAAGGCTACTGGAGCTAAAAAGCTTCAGCGAGTTGCTGGACCATTTTTAGGGCTAGTTTTCACAATTGTCCTGCTTGCTCTTCTATGGCTCGTCTTTATAGATTCCCGTCTGGATTTCTCCGCCCTCGACGAGGCGTGCGCGGAACATTCCGGGTGAGTTGTAGCTCCAGGCGATCTGACCGTCCGGCGTCATGGCGATGACGCCGCCTTCTGCTTCTCCTTGGCGAGCGTTTTGCAGAGGCGCCAGCTGCTTCTGGATGACCTCGTCAGCGGCATCCTGCAGGCGCATGCCCTTGTACTGAACGAGGGCGCAGATCGTCCGCGCGACGGTGAGGCGGATGAAGTACTCACCGGTACCGGTCGCGGATACACCGCACGATTGATTCGAGGCGTAAGTGCCCGCGCCGATGATGGGCGAGTCGCCGACGCGCCCCCAGCGCTTGCCTTGTATGCCACCGGTTGTTGTTCCGGCTGCGATATTGCCCTGGCGATCGCGAACCACGATTCCGGTCGTTCCCCACTTGTGTGTGTCAGGTGTCTCAAGCTGCGCGATCGGCCTGCTTGGCTCGGACGGCGCTCCTGCGGGACGGGGAGGAATGGGACGTCCCTCTTTCTTCAATTGCCGCACCAGGCTTTGCCACCGTTGTTCGGTAAAGAAGTAGCTGGGATCCACCTGTGTCAGTCCGACGCTCGCGGCGAACTGGTCTGCACCGGGACCAACCAGCATCACGTGCGGGCTCTTCAGCATGACAGCTTTGGCAAGCGAGATGGGATTCTTTGTGTGCGTGACTTCAGCGACAGCGCCCGCCTCCATCGTCTTGCCATCCATAATGGCCGCGTCGAGCTCGTTCTTGCCGTCGGCGGTGAAGACTGCCCCTTTGCCGCAGTTGAACAGCGGATTGTCCTCGAGCTTAATCAGGGCCGCCTCGATGGCGTCCACCGCGGAGCCATTCGCGTCCAGCACCTTTGCCGCGGCGCGGACCGCTTCCTCCATTCCCGCGCGATAGGCCTTGTCGCGCTCGGGCGTCATGGAGCTGCGTTGAATGACGCCTGCGCCTCCGTGCAGGACAATTGCCCATTTTCCCGCAGGAGCCTGGGTGACGAGCGGAGCTCTATCGTTTGTCTGGGCGAAACAGGCCAACGCGGTTCCGAGCAGAACTCCCGCCAGGGCGACCAGCACCAAACGCTTGCTTTGCATCGGCTACTTCCCTTCTTTGCTTTGCGGTTGTTGGAACTCCACGTTTACCCAAGCCTTCAGTGCATCGAGACTCTGCGGGCGGCCGAGAAAGTCTTTGACCAGCTGCGCAGCAGGTTTGGTCGCGCCCGGTTCGAGTACGGTCTTACGGTAGCGCATCGCTGTAGGGCCGTTCAGCAGATCGTGCGGATCGAACTGCGAGAAGAAGTCTACCGCGATGACCTTGTCGAGCACGTAAGTGTAGTAGTTCGACGCGTAGCCGGTCAGGTGCGTGAACGCGGCGAAGTCGTGAGATCCCGGAACAAACGTGGTGTGAACAAAGCGATCATGATCCTCGCGCCAGATGTCATCGAACTTCAACTGCGCTGCGGGTTGATCATGCAACTGCAGTGAGTACGTCGAGTAGAAAAGCTGCGACTGCACCCAATTGCCCCGGCCGTACGCGCCGGCGGCGTTCATCTTTGCGACGAGGGACTCCGGGATCGTCTCGCCCGTCTTGTAGTTTTTCGCGAACGGCGCGAGCACCGCATAGCTGCGGAACATCTCTTCGAGCATCTGCGATGGAGCTTCAACGAAGTCGCCCTCGACGTTGAAGCCGCCCTGTTGCGACCACTCGTTCTGGCTGCCGAGGATGTGGTGCATCAGGTGTCCGAACTCATGAAAGAACGTAACGACTTCGCTGTACTCCATCAGCCCGGGGTCGCCTGGGACACCGCCAGAGAAGTTGCAGATCAACATGCCCTCAGGGATTTGCCGCCCGCGAATGCCTGGCAGCACGGGGCCGGATGAGAACCACTTGTCCTTCCCTTCCCGCGGGTGCATGTCGAGATAGATACGGCCGATGCGCTTGCCGCTGTCCGTCACGTCATAGGTGGTCACGGACTTGTCCCACACGATCGCGTCGGGTACGCGGGTGAAGCTGACATGGAAGAGTTTTGAGGCTGTCGCGAGAATTCCGGCTTCCACCTGCGCGTACGGGAAGTAGGGCCGGACAGACTGAGCGTCGAAGTCATAGCTTGCCCTGCGATACTGCTCGGTCCAGTAACCCGCGTCGGAGTCCGGGATCTCCGTGAGCCCCGGCTGACGCTTTTGCGCGAACGCGAGCAGTTGTTTGTACTCCCGCTCGGACGCGTCCCTGGTTGCGGCATCCACCTGATCGAGGAACGTCTTCAGATTGCTCGCTGAGCCGATCATCTGATCCGCAGTCGCGAGATCGGCGAAGGTCGGGTATCCGAGTGTATGCGCGAGCTCTTCACGGGTTTCGAGCAGTTGCCGCAGCACAGGCTCATTGGCCGGATACGCGCGAGAGTGATAGGCGATGTACATGCGGCGGCGGAGGTCCGGGCTGGTCGAAAAGACCTCGACCGGCGTCATGTCTGGAGAATCGGTCGTCAGGGTGTAGCTTCCGTCCGCGCTTGGTTTGTGGCGGCTGATGTAGTCCGCAGGAAGTCCATCGAGATCTTGGCGGGTTGCAGGCACCTTCTTCACGTCATTTGCTACGTTGTGGCCAAAGTCGAGCGAGAGCGACGTGATCTTGTCCTGCAGCGCGTGAATCTTTGCGCGCGTCGCGTCCTCCTTGTCAACACCTGAGAGCCTGTACTCAAGCAGCGAGCGCTCGATGTAGTGTTTCGTCGCAAGATCGTCTTTGGAGCTTCCGGTGGGCAACGGAACTGCAGCCAGCGCGCGATAGACAGCCTGATTCAGGCCGAGGTCGGTGCCCGCCGAAGAGACGCGGTTGAGCTCCGCCTGCGCTTTGTCGCGCATGCCGGCCGCGTCGGCGAGCGAGTAGAGCAGGAAGGCCTGATCGCCGGCGATCGCAAGCTCATTCTGAGCGTCGTCGAAACGCCGCACAGTGTTCTCGATCGTGCGAGGTCCCGAGACTGCAGTGAGTGCGGCGACGTCCTTCTGTTCGGCTGCGAGCCGCTCGCTGATCCATGCAGTGAGGTCGGCCGGCGACTTCGCTCCGATCCACGCATGCAGGGGATCTGGTTTCGCCGATGTGGCGGCGACTTGCGCCGGCGTAGATATGGACAAGAAGGACAGCAGCAATGCCGGGGCAAGCCGCAGAAAAGACTGGCGGATATTCATGCAGCCTATTCTGCCACGTGGTGTTCCGGGCGGCTGCCAGGATGTGACGGAACGATGCTATACTGACTCACGAAACATCCGTCACCCCTGCCGCACCCGCGTGTGTGTCAGGCCCATGCGGAGGTGGCGAAATTGGCAGACGCACTAGCTTGAGGTGCTAGCGCCGCAAGGCATAGGGGTTCAAGTCCCCTCCTCCGCACCAAGTTCAAAAGCGTAAAACGATCGGCTGACCTTACGGTCGGCCCGCTTGCGTTTAGGGCGGTTCAGAGTCAGAAAAGAGTTGTGCGCGGTGGCTTCGCGCTCAACGACAACGAAGAAGATGAAGTAACGAAGAAGATGAATTTGCGATCACGCTTGCGGCCGGAGCGGCCCTGGCCGGTTGCGATTCACATGGAGAGAGTGTCTTTTGAGTACACGCAGATCCTTCCTGGCAGGCTCAGCTGCGATAGCCGCAGCAAGCCATCCGCTTACCCGCCTCGCCGCACAGACCGGCGATGGCGCCGCGGTAACAATCTCGATCGACTCCTCAAAACACGTTGCGACGGTTCCAGAGGATTTCACCGGTCTCAGTTACGAGTCCGCGCAGCTTGGACATCCCGAGTTCTTCGCTGCCGAAAACAAAGCGCTGATCGGTCTGTTTCGCGCGCTCGGTAAGCAAGGCACCCTGCGAATCGGCGGCAACACGGGTGAGTACACCACGTGGAGCCCGAACGACGCAGACGCGGAGAAGAACCACACGCCGCTGGCGATCGGCCCCGACGCCGGAACGGCTGCAAAGACAGCATCGATCCTCACTCCAGTCGTCATTCGTAATCTGCGCGATTTTATCGACGCCGTAGGATGGCGGATTATCTATGGGCTGAACCTGTGGCATGGAACGCCGGAAAACGCAGCAGCCGAGGCGAAGTACGTTGCAAGCACGCTCGGCGATCGCCTGATTGCATTTCAGATCGGCAATGAGCCCGACATGGATCACGACCCAGGATCGAAGGAGCGGTGGACATTCGATCATTACTGGGAGCGATGGACCGTGCATCGCGACGCCGTGAAAGCCGCGGTGCCAAGCGCGCGCTTTGCTGCCCCCGACATTGCGAAAGAGTACGACTGGTTGATCAAAACCGCCGAGAAGAAGCCCGATCTGGCGTTTCTCTCGGGCCATTACTACGCTGAAGGGCCTCCAGCCGATCCCCGGATGACGCTCGAGTTCCTGCTGCATCGCGGCAGAAATCCGGCGACGCAGGAGTTTGCTGTTGTGCGCGAAGCAACGAAAATCCTCGGCCGGCCCTATCGCATGACCGAAGGCAACAGCTGCTTCCACGGTGGCAAGCCCCTGGTCAGCGACAGCTTTGCATCCGCATTGTGGAGCGGAGATTACTGGCTGCAACTGGCGGAAGCCGGATACATCGGACTGAACCTGCACGGCGGAGGCAACGGACTGTACACACCAATCGCCGGCAGTGTCCAGAACGGCTTCACTGCGCGGCCGGTTTACTACGGAATGTTGCTCGCGGAGAACTTCGCAGGCGCAACGATGACAGGGACCACAGTCTCTGCCCAAACCGACGCGCAAAATGTAACGGCATTCTCGGCTCTGCATGACAGACGTGTGAAGCTGGCGATCTTTAACAAAGCGCCGAATGCAGTCACAGTGAAATTAGCCGGAGCGAAAATAGCGCACGAAGGCAAGCTCTTCTGGCTGCAAGCGCCCCGAATCGACAGCAAGGAAGGCGTGACCTTCGGAGGATCGCCTGTCGGATCGATGGGCGAGTGGCAACCAAGACCACAGCAAACACTTCCGTTCCGGCATGGCGCCGCAACGCTGAACGTGCCGGCCTATTCGGCTGCTTACATCGAGGCATAGCATGCAGAAAATATTCGCTCCGGGAATCTATGGGCGTGGTTTACGGCGAACCCCGAACCCGCAGCGAGCGATGCAACTCGCGGGTATAGAGAAGGTCTGATGAGATTTTCGAAGATCGTTCCGAATCTGCATGCTCACGGGCGCGGTCGCTGTCGCCGTGATGGCATTCTCGTCCGCAGACGCGCAGCAGAGCTGGCAGCAAAAAGAATTCTTCGAAAACAGCGAGTCCGTTCACGCGCATTTCTATAGTGAAGGGAACGTCTCTGCTCCGAGCGCGTTGGAGTTGATCGACGGCAAGCTTCCGGTCGATACGTCGAGTTTCGTCAGCGCTCCGAACTCGCTTCGCCTCTCATGGACCAGCGCTCCTGAAGGCGAATGGGATGTCGAGCTGCGCCTGCCGAACTGGCCGAATCGATATCTGAACTTCACAGGCGACACGCTCTCCTTGTGGCTGTATTCGAAAGAGCCGATGCAAGGATCTGAGCTGCCGCTGATTTGTCTGCACGATGCCGGCAACGGCTTCAGCGAGAAGGTTCGGCTTGGCGATTACGCGAAACAATTGCCCGCTGGTAAGTGGACGCGCGTGCTGATTCCGATGACCGCGTTCCGCTCACGATCAGTAAGGCCATTCGAGCCTGCCAGGACAAACACGATCATTCTTCTGCAAGGCGGCGCGGATGCTCATCCGCATACGGTGCTCATCGACAACGTCCGGATCGAGAATCTCAATCGGCACGAGAAGACACCGCCAGCGCCGATAAACCTGCATGCAAAAGGCTATGAGCGGCACGTCCTGCTCACATGGGATGCGAGCGATGGTCCTGATATCGCTGAGTACGTCATCTATCGTTCGATGAACGGCGGTCCGTTTGTTCAGGTGCAAACGCAGCGACCGGACATCCATCGCGCCGTCGACTTCATCAACCAGGTGGGGGTAACCGCAAGCTATCGCGTGACGGCGCGCACCTCAGGACTGCGCGAGTCCGCGCCATCGAACACCGTGCAAGCTTCCACTCACGCGATGAGCGACGACGAACTCCTCACGATGGTGCAGGAAGCGAGCTTCTCGTACTACTGGGATGGGCGCGGAGCCGCACAGCGGGCTGGCACGGGAATCGATACCCGGCGATCCCGACATGATTGCTGTCGGCGGCAGCGGCTTCGGGATCATGTCGTTGATTGTCGGCGCAGAGCGCGGCTTTGCTCCGCGCGAAGCGATCGTCGACCGCATGCTGCGCATCACCAACTATCTTGCGCATGCGGACCGGTTTCATGGCGCGTGGCCGCACTTTCTCAGCGGAAGCACGGGACACATCCTGCCGGCGTTCGGGCTCTACGATGATGGCGCGGATATCGTCGAGACATCGTTCCTGATGGAAGGTCTGCTTGCGGCGCGCGGATACTTCACCCGCGACACTCCCAAGGAGCGCCAACTGCGCGATGAGATTACGGCTCTGTGGCGCGGCGTCGAATGGGATTGGTTCAATGCCACGCCGCAGCACGACGCGCTCTACTGGCACTGGTCGCCGGACTTCGGCTTTCACAAAAAGAATCGTCTTGGCGGATGGAACGAAACGCTGATGCCGTATCTTCTCGGCATTGCATCGCCGACCCACCCTCTGCCGCCCAGCCTCTACTATTCAGGTTGGTGCTCAGAGGGTAATCCGGCGCGGCACTTCGGCAAGCATAGCTCCTGGTACGGAATCACGCTCACGGTCGCAGATCCGAATGGAACAACCGGTCCGCTGTTTTTCACTCACTACTCGTTCATGGGTTATGACCCGCGCGGTGTGCGCGATAAGTACGCAAACTACTTCGTAAACAATCGCAACATGAGCATCATTCAGCAGAAGTACGCGATCGAGAACCCACGTCATTTTGCGGGCTACGGAGCAGATGACTGGGGAATGTCCGCGGTTACCGGACCTCACGGCTATCGCGCGTTTCATCCGCCTACGACCGATGATGGGACGCTCGCGCCGACGGCCGCGATGGGCGCTTACGCCTACACACCGCAAGCGTCGCTGCTGGCGCTGAAGCACTTCTACCGCGATCTTGGGCCGGCACTTTGGGATGTCTACGGTTTCCGCAACGCATTCAATGAAACAGACGACTGGTATGCCACCGGCGAGCTGGCATTGAATCAGGCGCCGCAGGCTGTAATGATTGAAAACGGGCGCACTGGACTCGTCTGGCGCAGCTTCATGAGTAACCCGGAGATGCCGGCGATGCAGAAGAAGATCGGCCTGGTGCCGGACAAGGATCAGTGAGTGGCCAACAAAAGCGCTTCTTTCAGTGGCAACGAACTCTGGTTGTCTGCGTATGCGTAGCTGCTGCGGCTTGCGGCGCAGCAGCAGCGGCAACGCTCCAGTTCACGCTGTTCATCCATCAAACGCGCAACTTGCTTCGCCGGAGATCGAGCGCCGCGTGAACGCTCTGCTCCCGCGCATGACTCTCGAGGAGAAGCTTGGACAGCTCGTGCAGTACAGCAGCACAGGCAAGACGTCCGCGACGAAGGCGGCCACTGCAACTGCCGATCTCGCCGCGAACCCGGAGGCGACGTATCACGTGGATGCGATGCAGCTTGCTTCAGAGGGCAGGCTTGGCTCGATGCTGAACGTCACAGGCGGCGAGCGGATCGCGAGCTACCAGCATGCGGCGGTCGAAAAGAGCCGCTTGCATATTCCGCTGCTCTTTGGAGCAGACGTCATCCACGGATACCGCACGATCTATCCCATACCACTGGGTCTCGCCGCGAGCTTCGATCCGCAACTCGTCGAACGGCTTTCGCGCATGTCGGCGCAGGAAGCTACGAGCGCAGGCATCCGCTGGTTCTACTCGCCGATGGTGGACATCTCACGCGATGCGCGCTGGGGACGCTCAGCAGAAGGAGCCGGCGAAGATCCGTTCCTGGGTGCGGCCATGGCGCGGGCCTACGTGCGCGGTTATCAGGGCACGACTCTCAGCGCTCCGGACAGCGTCGCGGCCAGCGTGAAACACTTCGCTGCTTACGGCGCGGCAGAAGCAGGCCGCGAATACAACACGACGGACATGAGCGAGAGCCGGCTCCGCCAGGTTTATCTGCCGCCCTACAAGGCGGCCGTGGACGCGGGTGCCGCCACCGTGATGAGCGCCTTCAACGCGCTGAATGGCGTCCCTGCGACCGCAAATCCTTATCTGCTCGACACGATACTGCGCAAAGAGTGGGGCTTCGACGGTTTCGTTGTGAGCGATTACACGGCCATCATGGAACTGATTCATCATGGCGTCGCGCTGGACGCAGCGACCGCCGCGGAAAAGGCCATCAACGCAGGTGTGGACGTTGACATGATGTCCCACCTCTATGACACGCAGCTTCCCGCGCTGATTCGTTCCGGACGCGTGCCGATGTCCGTAGTCGATGAAGCGGTGAGACGCGTGCTGCGCGTGAAGTTCGCGCTGGGCCTGTTCGAGCATCCTTATGCTGACGTGCCCGAGATCACTGCCGCTGTCCCTGAACATCGCCCGATGGTTCTCCAAGCGGCGGAAGAATCCTTCGTGCTTCTCGAGAACAAGCAGGTAAACAATCAGCCTGTGCTTCCGCTCAAAGCCAGTGCAAAGATCGCACTCATCGGTCCATTGGCCGATGCAGCCAATGAGATGCAGGGCGCGTGGGGAGGCGCGCATCGCGGTACGGATGTCGTGACTCTCAGAAAGGCACTTGAGGAGCGTGCTGCGAGGACGGGAACCACTCTCCTCTACGCACAAGGCACGCAGATCAACAGCAACTCTGATGCAGGGTTCGCAGATGCGGAGAAGGCGGCTCGCGACGCCGACGTGGTCGTCATGGCGCTCGGTGAGTCAAGCGCGATGAGCGGAGAAGCAGGCTCACGCGCGCATCTCACTCTGCCCGGCAATCAACAGGCGCTTCTCGAACGCATCGTTGCCACCGGAAAGCCGGTCGTACTTGTGGTCTTCTCGGGACGTCCACTCGTGCTTACCTGGGCGCACGAGCATGTGGATGGCATTCTGGAAGCCTGGTTTCCAGGCACCGAAGCCGGGCATGCACTCGCTGCGGTCCTCTATGGTGATGTGAGCCCAAGCGGCCGGCTTCCGATGAGCTTCCCCGTGACAGAGGGCCAGGAGCCGCTGTACTACAACCAGTTCCCTACCGGTCGTCCCGCGCTCGGCGCCGACCTGAGCGCGCCGCCAGGTCCGACCACCCGCTTCCTCTCGCGTTATATTGATGCGCCCAACGATGCGCTTTACCCGTTCGGATTCGGTCTCTCCTATACCACATTCGACTACTCGAATGTGAAGCTCTCACGCGCAACCGTGCCCCTCGACGAAATCCACGATGATGCGAAGGCGCTCGTCATGGTGACTGCCAGGTACGAAATACAGGAGAGAAGCCGTCGAGTACGGTCGTGCAATGCTACGTCGGAAACCGCGGCGCCAGCCTGGAGCAACCGATGCGCAGTCTCAAGGGTTTTCAGCGCGTTAGCCTCGCCCCCGGTGAATCCAAAACCGTCACCTTCCAGCTTGGGTTCGACGAGCTCGCCTTCTTCGACAACAGCGGCGACCAGCGAGTCGAACCATCGGAGTACACGGTATGGGTCGGAGGGGACTCCAGGGCAACCGCTTCCGCGCGCTTCAAGGTTGCAACGCTGAGCAGCGGTCGCACCGCGCCTCGTGTATATTGATAAGAGGTGCATACCGGAAGGCAGGCGAGTTTCGCCCCGTTCGGCACTGAAATTTCCGCAGCTCCCGCGATAAACCCAGGGATCCGACCCAGCATGGTTATTCTTCTCGTCATTCTTCACGTCATCGTCTGCGTCTTCATCACCGGAGTCATTCTGATTCAGCAGGGCAAATCCGCCGATCTCGCCAGCGCCTTTGGCGGCCAGGGATCACAGACCGCCTTCGGTCCTCGTGGTGCAGCCAACCTGTTGACGCGCCTGACCACATGGGCGGCAGTGATCTTCATGCTCACCTCCATCGCGCTGACGGTTGCGATGTCGCACTCGACGGCGAACCGGTCCGTTCTCTCCGGAACCACGCAATCCACGCCGGCGCACAAGTAAGTAGAGTTCAACGCAGGAGCGCAGGCATCTCGCCTGCGCTTCTTTTATTTCTAAGAATCGATCCGTCATGATTCGCGAGACCTTTCCCGTCGGCCTGCTCCAGTGCAACTGCACGATCCTTGGCGACGAGCAATCGCGTGAAGCGATCGTGATCGATCCCGGCTATGAGATCCCGCGGATTCTGGCCACGCTCGCGAAGCATCAGCTCACGGTTCGTCAGATCGTCGTCACTCACGCGCACATCGACCACATCGCCAGCGCGCTCGAGCTCAAGCAGATCACCGGCGCGCCCATCCTCTACAACGCCGCCGATCTCCCGCTCACCGCGATGATGGACGTGCAGGCCGCGTGGATTGGCGTTGAGACTCCGACTGTCAAACCACCCGACCACTCTCCCGCCGACCTGGAGCATGTGAGCGTCCGCGGCATCGAGGCGCAAATCATCCACACGCCCGGCCACACCGAGGGCAGCCTGTGCCTGCATCTCCCGTCCAGTGCACTCCTGATCGCCGGCGACACGCTCTTTGCCGGATCCATAGGCCGCACTGATCTTCCCGGCGGCAACTACAACAAGCTGATCCAGAGTATTCGCGAGCGATTGCTTCCCTTGCCCGATCAACACGTTCGTGATCCCCGGCCACGGTCCCATGACGACGATTGGTGAAGAGCGCGTCTCGAATCCGTTTCTCACCTGAGCCTCAGTCGATCGGCAGCAGCGCCAACCCGCGCTGCCACATCTCCGGCTGGGCACAGCAGGCTCAGTACCGCGCGTCCATCGGGCAATCCATAAAACTCACCCGGCTGCACGAGCACACCGCGATCCAGCGCCGCGTGCGCAAAGGCCTGTCCGTCCACCTGCCGCGGGACACGCAGCACAGCCGTCCATCCACCTTCAACCGCCAGCCGGTCCGCGTGTGTTCCACGAAGCCGCGCATCAAGCTCTTCGAGATTCGAGCGAACGCGCGCTCGAATCTGCTCCTGAAGGAAATTTCGTCCTCGCAACCACTTCGGAAGCGCCGCCTGAGTTGGAGCATTCACCGACAGGAACGTGTCGGCGACGATCTCCAACCGCGCGAGCGCAGGCTCCAGCAGCTCTCCAGGCCCGCGCGCCACAATCCACGATAGCTTCATCTGTGGCAGCGCACACACCTTGCTCACTCCGCTCAGCACGAAGCACAGAGCATCTCCAGGATCGGCCGCAAAGGTACGCGGTGCTGCGCTCGGTTCGCACGGTGTAATCGAGGAAGACCTCGTCCACAATCAGCGCAATGCCGCGCTCCGCACAAAGCCTCTGCAACTCTTCCCGCTCCGCCTCGGACTGCGTAGTTCCCTGTCGGATTATTCGGGTGCACCACCACGATCGCTCGCGTCCGGTCTGTGATCGCGCCGCGCAGTGCGTCGAAGTCGATCGCCCACGCGTGCACAGATGTCGCTGAAGCTAGCGGAAGCCCCGGATCATAGCGCAGCGGATACTCTCGCAGAATTACAGAATCCAGGCGCGCAATGAAATCGAACAGCGGATAGCTTGGTCGCGCGACGAGCACCTCGTCGCCTGGATCGCACAGCAGCCGGAATAGATAGCTGTACGCCTCGCTGGTGCTGGTCGTCAGGCAGATATGCTCGAGCGGCACATCGGCGCCATGCTCGCGATAGTATTCCGCGACCGCCGCCCGCGCCGATTCCAATCCAAATGGCTCCGGTTCATACTCAAGCGCCGCCGGTACTGCAAGCGGCGAGAGCAACGCCTCGTGTTCATACACAAACCCGCACGCCGTCGGATTTGACACCGTCAGGTCCAGCACCTCTTCGCCACGTGCGCGCCGCTGTCGCAGTTTCGCGGCGAGCGCATTCTCGCCGAGCTCCCAGGCCGTTCTCGCGGAAAACCTCATTCTTCACTGAGCATACCTGTCTGAAAATGTCGGGGTATATCCATTAAAATCAATCGCAGATGCCTCCGATTCGTGCGGTTCTTTTCGACTTCGGCCTCGTCCTCAGCGGCCCGCCAGATCCCCTCGCCCATCGCCGCATGGAGACGATCCTCAACACCACGCACGCTGAACTCGAGGTTCCCTACTGGCGCTACCGGCACGACTACGACCTCGGCGTCCTCAGCGGCGTCGAGTTCTGGCGCACTGTCGGCGACGAACTCCGCCATCCGCCCAGCGACAACGAACTCACGCAACTTCTCGAAGCCGACGTCGATCTCTGGACGCAACCCAATCAGCCGATGATCGACTGGGCGATCACTCTGCAACGCGCCGGCATCACCACCGGCATCCTCTCCAACATTGGCGATGCCATGGAAAGCGGACATTCTCGAGCGCTTCTCCTGGCTCGCTGGATTCCCGCACCATACCTTCTCGCACCGCCTCAGGATCGCCAAGCCGGACGAGCGCATCTACCATCACGCAGTTGAGGGGATCGGCCATCCTGCGGAAGCGACGCTCTTCATCGACGACCGCATCGAGAACGTCGAGGCCGCTCGCAGCGTCGGCCTTCATGCCATCCAGTACAGCAGCCACGACAGCTTCCTCCGCGAGCTTCAGGATGCCGAACGTGACTCGGTCTTCCGATGCCTGGCTCGCTGATTACAAAGTAGCTCAGCGGCTGCTCGTCTCCTGGTCCGTCACACCGGGAATCGGCGCCTGCCCGACGATCTCGATCCCAAAGCCCTGCAATGCGGGCACATGCGTCGGATGATTGCTCAGCAGCATAATCCTGCGAATCCCGAGGTCCGACAGAATCTGGCCTCCGAGCCCCACCTGCCGCAGCACTCGCTGATGGCCGTCCTCACTGCGTTCTCCGCTCGGGCGCCCGTCGCTGCGATGAAACGCGAGCCGCGGAGGTTGCAGCGTCCGGTCAACACCCAGACCTTTCTGCGTGTGGTGCAGATACACGATCGCACCCGCTCCGGCCTCAGCGATCGCACGCATCGAGCCATCAAGCGTCGCCTGGCAATTGCACAACGACGACCCGAACAGATTTCCCGCGAGACAATGCGTATGCACGCGCACCAGCACGGGCTCTCCTGAGCTCTGCGCGCGCTCCAGGTCGCCATACACCAGCGCGACGTGAGACTCACCCGTGCTCCCGTACGTCTCGCCGAGCCCAGCCTCGCTCTCGTAGGCGATCATCCGGAACTCGCCAAGCGCCGTCGGAAGCTGCGCCTCGCCAACCCGGTGCACATAGCGCTCGTTCTGCAGCCGGTAGCGGATCAACTCCGCAACCGTCAGCATCTTCAGGCCGTGCGCCTTGCAGAACTCGCGCAGGTCCGGAACCCGCGCCATCGTTCCGTCCTCGTTCATGATTTCGCAGATCACGCCCGCCGGGATCAGCTCCGCCATCCGCGCCAGATCGACCGAGGCTTCCGTCTGACCCGCGCGCACCAGACTCCGCCTTTGCGTGCGCGCAGCGGAAACACATGCCCCGGCCTGGCCAGATCATTCGGCGTGGTTCCCGGCGCAATCGCCACCTGGATCGTATGCGCGCGATCTGCCGCGGAGATTCCCGTCGTCACGCCCTCGCGCGCCTCAATGGACTCCGTGAACGCCGTCCCAAACCGCGATGTATTGTCCTGCGTCATCGGAGCCAGCCGCAGCGCATCCGCCCGCTCCTCCGTCAGCGTCAGGCAGATCAATCCGCGGCCATACTTCGCCATGAAGTTGATCGCTTCCGGCGTGCAGAACTCTGCCGCCAGCGTCAGATCGCCTTCGTTCTCGCGGTCCTCGTCATCCACGACGACGATCATCCTGCCGGCCTGCAGCTCTGCGATCGCCTCCGGCACATCGACAAATCCACCCGGCAACTCTGCCATCGCCCTGGCTCCTCAAACTTCACTGTCGAAAGAAGTGGCCGCCCAGCGGCGGCCATTCTTCCGAACTAATTGATGCCTTCCCTCTCCGGGCCGATTCAACCATACCGCGCCCGAGCCGAGCCCTTACAACGTCGACTCGATCTCAAATCCCCAGGCCTCCAGCAGCGCCTCCGGGATGTACTTCGAATTCTTGTTCCGGCGCGCCCACTCCCGCAGGCGCGTGGAGCGGATGTACTGGTCCGGAGTCAGCTTGTACTCCTTCACAATCTGTTCAAACGATGTCACCGTGGGGACGACCGGGCCGATCGGCTCCGGCTTGCCCCAGTTTGGATTTCCGCGGCGCTTTGCCATCTCTACGCGTGGTTCCTTTCTTCCGGCGTCAAACGCCGCAAACACTTTAGTTTACCACGAATTTGACGCGAAATTCAGGTGCAAGGGTCCCGCAAGGACTCGCCGTCCGCGACACCGCTACACCCCTGAAAACCAGCGAGTTACCGCGCGCTCTCGCCGTACCAGCGCTCCAGGTCGTCGTGCATCTGGTGCAACGCGTCGACGTTCAGGTAGACCATGTGTCCCGCGGGATAATACCCAAACTGCACGTTCTTCAGGCTCGATTCAGGCAGCATCAGCTGCGCCAGGTCGTGCTCGGTCCCAAAGAATGGCGTCGCAAGGTCGAACCACCCATTGGCCGAGAAGACTCGCAGGTGCGGGTTCTTCCGCATCGCATCTGACAGGTCGATCACGGTATCCGGCTCCGACTCCTCACCGCGCCCGCCGCCGAATCCCTGCGTTCCCGATGGCCGGTGCTTCCAGTCCCAGTTCTGGTTGATTCCCGGCCCCTGCAGGTAATACGGCTCCGAGCTCATGTACTTCAGCTCGCTCTGGATGTAGTCATGAAACGCGCCGACAAATACGCCGCTGATTGCGGTATCGCTCGGATCATAACCCGGGTTTTCGCCGGCAGAATCGACGTCTTCGCCCTGGAACCGCGCGTCGTAGCGGCCCAGAATCTTCTCATCGCCGCGCAGCAACTCCTTGCGGAACCGCGTCGGCGAGATGCGCAGCTTCGCTTCCTTCACATACTCCACAGGCAATCCCGTGAAGCTCGCCACCTTCTGCGCTACCTCATCGAACTCCGCCTTCGGGATCATGTCGCCCTTATGCAGAGCCGCTGCATACTCGCCGCCTGCAAATTCGCGCGCCTTCTGCACCCAGTCCTGCATGGTCCCGGAGCCGATTCGGCTGGGACTTTCTTGTAGTACCACGCGATCGCCGCATAGCTCGGCAGATACGTCGGCGATTCGATGTCATATCCCGGCGCGCGCACGTAGTAGTTCAGCACCGACGACAGCAGAATGACGCCGTTGAACTGAATGCCATCGTTATTCAGCGCAGCCACCAATGCTGCCGAGCGCGGCGTGCCGTAGCTCTCGCCGAACAGATACTTCGGCGAATTCCACCGCTGATTGACCGTGATGTACCGCGTGATGAACTTGTCGAATGCCTTCACATCCTGATCAACGCCCGCGAAGTCCTTCGCTGTTCCCTTGCCCACCGCGCGCGAGAAGCCGCACATCGGCGCGTCGACAAACACAAGGTCGGTCTTATCCAGCAGGCTGTACTGGTTCTCCACCCATTTGAACGGCGGCGGTCCGCTCACGTCCGGGCTCGCCGTCACCACACGAACCGGTCCCACCGATCCCATGTGCAGCCAGATCGTCGCCGATCCCGGACCGCCGTTATAGAGAAACGTCACCGGCCGCGTGCGCTTGTCGGCGCCGTCTTCGGTATACGCCACGTAGAAGATGCTTCCGTTCGGCTTGTTCTCATCGTCGCGGATCAGCAGATTTCCCGCCGTCGCGGTGTAGTGCACGGTGCGCCCACCCGCGCTCCACACGTGCTGCGTCTCAGTCTTGTTCTCCGCCGGAATCGGCAGAGCGTTCTCTTTGTTCTGCTCCGGCTCGCTTGCTCCGTGAGCGTTCGCCGCCGGCTCATCACTGCGCTGGCGCTGATTCTCGGCCGCTGCGCCTGGGCTGATCCTGATTTTGGGCGAACGCCGAAGCCTATCAGCGCCGTGCTGAGAAGCACAGCACACAAACACTTAACCAAGGTGGCCAATGAGACGCCTCCTGATACCGCGAATTTCTGATTTCGTGAAAAGTGGGTGACTGCTTGGTGAGACGACTATACCGAACGCGGAAGTCTCAGTGACCGCGAATCCGCCCGCGCTTGCGTACACTCATCTCTGTGTCGTCCTTCCGCTCGCACGTCCAGACCATCGAAGATCTTCGCGGCCCCGCTGGACGGCTCGAAGCTCTCCTGAACACCGGCCATCCTGATGCGCTCTACTGCGGCTTTGGTCGCGCACCCGCATCCCCTCGGCGGCGGCACCATGCACAACAAGGTCGTCTATCACGCGGCGAAGGCGTTCTCCCACTTCGGCCTTCCGACGCTTCGCTTCAACTTTCGCGGCACTGGCCTCAGCGAAGGCGCTCATGACGAAGGCCGCGGCGAGGTGGACGACGTCCGCGCGGCGCTCGACTGGCTAACCGCCCGCTTCGATCTCCCGATCCTTTTCGCCGGCTTCTCCTTCGGCTCCAACGTCGGCCTGCGCGCCTGCTGCGGAGACGCCCGCGTCCGCGGTCTCGTCGGTCTCGGGCTTCCTGTCCGCGCCGCCGGTCGTGATTACCGTTATGATTTCCTGCCCGCCTGCGGCAGCGTTCCCAAGCTCTTCATCTCCGGCGATCAGGACGAGTTCAGCCCCCGTGGCACGCTCGACGCCTATCTCGTCTCCGCCTCACAGCCCCGCGAAATCCTCTTCGTCGAAGGCGCCGACCACTTCTTCGCCGGTGTGCCGGGCTCGCCTCAGCCCAAGCTCGATCAGATGTCCACCGCCCTCCGCACCTGGCTCGCCGCACACTTTGGCCTCACTCCGCCCTGAGCATACTTCGCTCGGCTTTGCAGAGTCCCCACCCTAAATCCGGCCGCCGCCAACAAAATGCACCACCTCGATGCGGTCGCGGTCGGCCACCGTCAGCTCGGCCCACTTCGTCCGAGGCGCAATCTCGCCATTCAGCTCCACCGCAATCCGGTCCGCACGCAGCTCAAGCCGCTCCAGGACAGACGTCAGCGGTGCGGGCGAATCCATGCCATCCAGTGTTCGAGCCTGGCCGTTCACGACCAGGCAAAGGGTCGATTCCATAACTTCAGCCTAGCAGTTGCGCCGGCCGGCCCGCATCGGCCACAACAGGTCGAGCGGTCCGCGCCCGCGCCCCAGCCCCGGCGCCAGGCGCAGCGCCTGGGTCACGTACGCCTTCGCCCGCGCCACCGCCACCGCCGGAGCCTCACCCAGAATCAGCCTGGACAGCAGCGCCGACGAGAACGCGCATCCCGTCCCATGGGTCGAGGTCGTCTCCACGTGCTCGCCCGGAAACGTCTGCACCGCCCCGCCGGGCATCCGCAACAGCTCCACTGGCTCCTTCTGGTCGCCACCGGTCGCCACGATATGCAGCCGGGGGTGCAGCTTCCCAAGGACGTCCGCCGCCTCCTTCGCCTGCTCGATCGTCCGGACCGGCATGCCCGCCAATATCGAAAGCTCGCTCCAGTTGGGCGTAATCCACCCCACCACCGGCAGAAGCTCGGCGTGAATCCGCCGCTCGCCCTGCGACTCCAGAAGCTGGTGTCCGGAACTGGAACGCAACACGGGATCAAGCACGACCGGCACCTGGTACGGAACCCCCTGCAGGAAACCGGCAACGACTCGCACGATCGCGTCGGAGGCCAGCATCCCGATCTTCACCCCCGCCGCCGGTAGGTCGGCCGAAACGTGCTCCAGCGTCCGCTGCAGCCACTCCGGATCCACCGCCCTCACCGCGGCCACTCCCATCGTGGACTGCACGGTCATCGCGCTTATCGCCGAGGTGCCGAAGATTCCGTGCGCCGCAAAGACGGCCAGGTCCGCCGTCACACCGGCGCCGCTCGACGGGTCGAATCCGGCAATCGACAGCGCCACGGCGGCTGGCCGGTAGCCGGTTGTCGGTTCAGAGCTCGCAGCGGGACGCAATCATGACCTCGAGTTTCGGACGGCTTTTCCTAGCATACAAGCGCGGTAAGCGCAAGGTACGAAGGTAATGGAAAGTACCTTTAGGTTGTTTGACTTAGGTGGGAGGAACCTAGACAATATATGTATGAACGATACCTCGAGAAGTTCCAGGCGAGGGATTCGGTCGAAGTGGATGCGTCGGCCTTTGCAAGCCGGCCTCCTGGCCGCTACCCTCGGCGTGACGGCAACCATCATCGCCGCTCCCGCCACAGAAAAGGCGCCAGTGCCGACCAAACCGGTCAAGCAGCATCATCACTGGTATCAAATCGGCGAAGCTTCGTGGTATGGCGCTCATTTTCAGGGCCGTACGACGGCAGACGGTGAAAAGTACGACATGAACGCTTTCACTTGTGCCCACCGCACTCTCCCCTTGGGGACGTGGCTGCGCGTGACGAACCTTCGCAATCACAGATCGGCCTTCGTCCGCGTCAACGACCGCGGTCCGGTCCCAACCAGTCGCATTCTGGATCTATCGTATGCGGCTGCCCACAAGATCGGCGTCTCCGGTCTGGCTGAGGTCAAGATTGAACGGGTCACTCCGAACGATCCGGCTCTCACCGACCAGCTCGTCGCCGAACTGGAAAAGCCGGCGACCTTGATAACCGTCAGGTAAGGCCATAGAAACCAAACACAAATAATGGGAAATCAGCAAAAAATAGGCCCCGCTCCTTGAAGAGCGGGGCTTCCCTCTTTGGACAAACTTTACGAACTCAGGCCGCGCGAACCGTCCGCACCACCCCGTGCGTGACCGGCAGATCGCTCAGCCGCAGCGCCAGCGCACCTGCGCCACCGCCGCCCTTAATGAATTCGCTGAGCTCCAGTTGAACCACGTCAAAGTTCAGGTCGAACAGCGTCTTGGCGAGCTCCGGACTGACCTCGCCCGTAAACACTGTGCGACCGATGTTCAGCGCGCAGCACGCCATACGGGTCGCATCCGCTTCCGAGACGGCGATCCGGCGATCCTCCGGGTACACCTTTTCGATCTCCGCGCGCGATGCGGCGTCGAAGGCACCGGGGTAGTACAGGAGGAAGCCTCCATGCAGCGGTGCGAAGCAGGTATCCAGGTGATAGAAGCGTGGATCCGTCAGGTGCAGCGACCGCACCGGGACGTGCCAGGCATCGGCTACATGGGCGTGCGCGGCGCGGCAGGTGCGGACACCATGCGCGGCCCACAGCATCTTCCCTTCGTCGTCGAAGGCACTGTCGCCCTGGCCTTCGTAGGCCGTCTCGCGTGGCGTCTCCCATAGCAGAAAGCCCTGGTTGAGGAGCCACTGCTTGAGGAAGACTGTCTCCGCCCGGCGCTGGGTCGGGCTGAAGCTGGAAACAGCGGCAACGCCGTGATGAATCAAGGCGCCGTGCCCCAGGAAGGTCATGTCCGGGCAGCCTGGCTCAGGGTGGAGCAATCTCACGTCCGCAACGCTGTGGAGGACGTTATACAGGCTCTTCCACTGCGCGAAGGCGAGATCGCGCGACGACCGGTTCACATTTCCGGCCATCCACGGGTTCAAGACGTAGTCCACCCCGTACCATTCCGGCGGGCACATCAAAAAGGTTGGGCGGGTATAGTGAGGCGTTGAATCTAGATTTTCCTGCTGTACTACGGTGCTGCTCGTGGCCATATGTACTGATTCCCTACTTTCCGTCAGGGAGTCTGCCTCCGGCCAACAACCTTAGTCAAGTGCGTCCTGACGGTAGTGGGTGCCTCTTTTGGGGACACCCCTGCTACTTTGGATGCAAACGACAGAAAAGGGCGGCCTTAGCGGACCGCCCTGCTGTGCAAATTGCTCGGAACTTTGTGTAATTTTGTTACAGCTTTCCGTAGAAATTCGAAAAAAATTACAGCTTCTCGTAGAAATCGCACGCCGAGCAGGAGATGTAGACCCCTCCCGGAACCCCGCGCTCGCGATCCTTCACGCGCTTCACAATGCGCGTCGGCTTCGAGCACTTCGGGCAGTCGGTGCTCTTCTGTGTGTCCATGACCTTCTTGCGGTCACCGGTCTTGGCAATCTTCGCCATGGTGTCACTCCTCGAAAAACTGAAAATCTGGCGTACCCCCGGATGCGCCGTGCGCTTAGGGCGCACTTCACTCTCTGCGGGCTTCTTGGGATTGCCGAACAGGAGGGATCTGAAGCAGACGCCGGGGACTGCTCCTCACCCAGAATACACCAGTCTTCCGCGCTCTCCAAAGCTAGCGCGTCGACGCCAGCTGCTGTGTCTTAGAGAGATCCGGAGCCGATGCTGGCGGGTTCTGCGCCGGCTTGGGACTCTGTTGCGGCTGCCCCGAGGTTTGCGCTGGCTGAGCCGGTGTCTGGGTCGGCGTCTGATCTGCCGGCATCTTCACCTTGCCCATTCCCGGAACGTTCTCTATCGTGTCCAGCACCTCTCCGGGCTTCCGCAGCGTGGGCGCTGCCGCACCATTCCGGTCGCCATCCGCCGTGATCTGAGGATCGCCGTTCACAATCGTCCTGGCCTGCAGTGTTGGTTCAGGTTCTCCGCCGATCTCGTTCTTATCGTGGACCTCTATGGGCTTTCCGATCGCCGCAATCTCCAGCCGTGCGACCCTGCCGTTCTTGAACCGCACAAACTGGATCGGCTGCGGCGGATCCCCGTAGATCCACTCCTCGTAGATCGGGCTGTCAGGGTCGGTCTCTGAAGTGTGCTCGCGCTCCTTCGTCTTGGGCTCGCCCATGGACGCCAGAACCATGCGCCGGTTCATGCCCACCAGAATCTCATGCGCCGCCACGGCCTCCCGTACCTTCGGCGGCAGCGTGTCCGCGTAGGCCTCCGCGCTCGATTTCGCCCGGAAGTCCACCACCGGATCGAGCAGTGCCTTCACCTCCGCCGCAGTCACCTCCGGAACCCCACCCTCAAAGACCAGGGTCACGCGGCATCCCGTCGCAATCGGGCCCTCCTGCGCAAGCGGCATGTCATTCAGCGAGATGTGGCTGAGGAACCGATGCTTCGCGTAGGGGCCCCCATTGAAGTCGATGATGAGGCGGTCGCCACGGAACTGAAGGTTCGTAATCTCCACGCGATCCCCAGCCGCCGCTGACTGCCCTTTCTCATACAGCATGCGCTTGTATTCCTGATCGCTGGGACTCATGTTGCCGTTGGCAATAAGCTGCAGCCCGACGCCCAGCGGCAGTTCGCGATGCGCGAATCCCTGCTCCGACTCGAGATCGCGGATCAGCTCCTGGCGGCCCTTCACGTCGAGCGGCTCCTTCGGCAGCTCCACGCGGGTCGGATGAAATTCAGTAGTGACGTCGGCCGTCGCGGTCTTCATTCCCACCGTGAAGACCTGCGCCGAAACTGCAGGCGCTGCCCAGAGCGTGACGCCGCACAGGAGAGCCCCGGCGACCGGCGACATCTGCGATCTGCGTGCGCGTGGGCCCATGCAGTCACCTGCGAACACCATGATTGTGCGCTTCCATCTGCCGTCGCGCAAGTGCGGCCGATGTACAGCCCAGATACCGATTTCAGATGCAGTCTAGAGGTGAGGCGTGGGCTCGGACGTCGATGCTCTTTCAGCGCCGTTGCTGCTCGCCGCGGGCGCAATCTGCACCAGCGGCGGAGCCGTTGCAGCCGCCGCCTGCTGCTCCATCGCCGTGTGGGCGGCCGGAGGCGGAACGTCCATCGGATACCCGCCCGGCACCAGCACCGGATGCGTGTAGTTCCACGCATACGTGCGCGTCGCCCGATACACCACGACCATAACCACCACGAACACGATCGCCGTAAACAGCGCGCCATCCGGTCCGTACACGCCGCCAGTCAGCCACACGGGGCCGCCGGTGTCCGTCTGGACAATACTCGAGTAGCTGGCCACTCCGGCCACCGGCAGCCCGAAGATCACCGCGATCGCAGCCGCCCACGCGAAGTGCAACCCCCACCCCAGCCACAGCGCATGCGTGCGCAGGTAGGCCACCGAAAACAGCACCCCAGCGATGATCATGATGATGAAGCTCAGCCCGGTCGCATTGGGTGACATGCTCCCGATCACCGCATAAATTCCGGCCAGCAGCAGAGTCGCCGCCGTTGGCCCAACCGCATCGATCAGCCTCCTGAACAGAAAGCCGCGGAACGCAACCTCGCTGGCCAGCGCGGCGATCGCCAGCGTAAGGATCGACAGCAGCGTTCCCCCCCACGCCGAAGCCGTCCACAAGAACTCCGGATGCAGCGCGCCGGCGATCACCATCGGAATCACCGCGATCACTGCCGCAGCCCACCCGATGACCACGCCGCGCGTCCACTCCTCGCCTGCAGTTGCGCGCAGCGGCAGCGCATTCGCCTGCCGCACGCTGCCCTGCCGCGTGCCCACCCAATTCAGGCACGTGAACCCCACCAGCAGCAGAAACAGCAGCACCAGATTGACAAGCAGGTCCTGCGCGCCGCCACTCCACGCGAACCGCGCAGCAATCCCCTCACCCGCGCGGAAGGCGATCGCATGCGACGCAAGCAGCCACAGCACGCCCGTGACAAACAGTGCCAGGTGCAGCGATCTGGGTATCGGAGCTGGAATTGCGGGAGAGGACAACGGTGCTCAAACTCCTTCTGCGCTTGTTCCTCGCGTGCAGGCCCCGCCGTCAGACCGTCCGTTCGCGCGCTCAGACTGCCGTATAAAACTGCGCGATGTTGCGGAACTTTGCGTAGCGCGCCTCCAGGAGCTGCTCGATCGGCAGCGATCGCAGTTCGCTGAGGTGTTGTTGCAGGCTTTCGCCCAGAAGCTGTGCCGCACGCTCCGGATCATTCTGCGTTCCACCCTCAGGCTCCACGATCACGTCGTCGACGCAGCCTAACAGTTTGACGTCCTCCGCGGTGTATCGGAGAGCCGCCGCCGCCTGCACCTTTTTGCTCGCATCCTTCCACATGATCGACGCACAGCCTTCCGGCGAGATCACCGAGTAGATGGCGTTCTCCAGCATCAGCACACGGTCCGCAACCGCCAGCGCAAGTGCACCGCCGGAACCGCCCTCGCCAGTAATCGTCGCAATCGTAGGCACGCGCAGCCGCGACATCTCCAGCAGATTGCGCGCGATCGCCTCGCCCTGCCCGCGCTCCTCCGCGCCCAATCCGGGGTTGGCCCCGGCAAGGTCGATGAACGTGAAGACCGGCCGGTTGAATTTCTCCGCCATCTTCATCGCGCGCAGGGCTTTGCGATACCCCTCGGGGTCGGGCGAGCCGAACTTCCGCGCCACGCGCTCCTTCAGGCTGCGGCCCTTCAGGTTTCCAATCACCAACACCGGCTCGCCATGGAACCTTGCCATCCCAGCCGTCATCGCCCCGTCGTCCGCGAACTGACGGTCGCCGTGAATTTCGCTGAAATCCGTAAAGATCGCCTGGATATAGTCCATGGGGTACGGACGCTGCGGGTGACGCGCCAACTCGGTTTTGCGCCACGCCTCTGGAACGGCTGCTTCGGTCGGGGGCGGCTGTTTGGGCTGCGGGTTCTCGGCCATCGAATGTACCAAAGCGATTGTAAGCGATGGAGCATTTCTCCTGAAGATGTATAGCGCAGCCGAGGCCGTTCGCGCCGTTTTCCTGAAGAAAACCGCATGCGCGGGTCTTTTCTACTCCACGTATCAGGAGAAATGCTCTGTCGGGCCTACTGCCGCCGCAACAAGCCAGACCAGCTCACGTCCAGCGGCCCGCGACTAAACAACAGCACCGCCAGCACCAGGCTGTACAGCAACTGCTGTCCAGCCACCGTCCAGTCCTGTTTCATGGTGATGCCGAACATCAGCAGCAGCATCAGCAGCAAGGCCGTGACCAGCGCAAACCGCACGCCCACGCCAAAAAGTAGCATCAGCCCCAGCACCAGCTCTACCCACGGAACCACGTACCCTATCGCCAGCACGAGACTCGCCGGCAGCGGCGCCTTCGCCATATCCCCAACCATCCAGTGCGCGAAGCCCCCGAGGCGTGTGCCGGTAAAAATCCGCGCGAACCCATGGCCGAAGAAGTCCATGCCCGCGACAACACGCAGCAGCACATAAGCGACGCGCTGCTCGATCGTAATCGTCGTATTCTCCATGCCGGATTCGATGCTCTTCACGGCCTGCAGACGATCACCGCGCCGGCAAAACAATCCGCAAAAGATGCGCCGGTGATGCGCCCACCGCCTTCACGCTCGCGGCTTTTCCCGCCGGTAACCACAACGTCGACGACTCCACCGGAAACGCCTGCCTTCGCCGCCCCTCTCTCAACTCCGACGGCGAAAATGCCACCAGTACCGACGGCGCGCTCTCCTCCGGCAGCAGACACGATCCACGCGGATCGCAAATCACGCGCTCGATTCTCAGCGCCGGGTCCGCGAACTCCACCTTCGTCCCCTGCACAAGCCGCTCCGGTGCACTGCCGCGAGACTCCCCCTTCAACCTCCCCAGCGGCACCTTCTTCAGCTCGACCCGCAGGTAGTCGGTTGGCTTATCGCTCAGGTTCACCAGGCTGTGACGCTCCCTTCTCCCCGGGCTCACGCGATACGACCCCGTGTGCGTCGGCGGCCGCGTCAGAATCACATTCTCCGGCTCATGCACAAACCGCACCGGGCCCGAATCGTCCAGGTACACATAGATCGTCGGATGATCCGAGTGATCGTGCACCGGCACCTGCTCATGCGGTCCATAGTGCACCCGCAGCACCACAACATCAGGATTATCGAGCACCTTGCGATAGTTCTTCGGAAGCGTGATCGTCGGGTCCTGCGCCGATGCCCTGCGCGCGTACGGCCCAACGATCAGAACCAGCGCCACCAGCAGCAGAACCCGTCTCAACGATCCCTCCGCCACTCAAAAAAGCTTACGCCTGAAGCGTCCTCGGCCGTCGATTTTCGCGAAGCTGGAATCGTCCCATGTCCCCCATGGACCAGGCCTCCAGGCCGAAGCGATAGACCAAAAATCGTTGTGCTACACTCCGCTGCACCATTACTTCAACAGAGTTCAGGGCGGCCGAAAACCTATGTTCAGGGTCAAGCTGTTTGCCATCGTTCTCACTGTATTGTCAGCATTCTCCACAGGCCTGGCACAGGATTCCGCAGCGCCGGCCAGTCCGCAAGCGCCTGCCGCGGCGGCTACAAGCAGTTCGGCGCCCACTGGCCGTCTTCTCTGGATCGCCAGGTTCAGCACGGATCCTAAAGCAGCTTCGGCCGTGACCGATATCCAGTCTTCGGAGGCGAGTGCGCTGCGGTCGAGCAAACTGTTCGACGCGGTGAAGTCGTTTGCAACCGATCCCGTCCAGCCCACAGGCACCTGGACACTGGAGTCGAAAGAGGTAAGCTTCAGCGCCGGAAGCGCCGCGAAGCGCGCCCTTGTCGGCTTCGGCGCGGGCCGGTCCCAAATCACAATGGACTACACGCTGCTGGACCCGCAGAAGAAGGTTGTCTGGACAACCTCGCTCACCACAAAGCCACCGTTCTGCGCAGTAGGTGGCATTATTGGCGCTGAGCAGAGCCAGAAACCGGCCGTCGACGAACAGCCGCAAAAACTGATCGATGCGCTGTCGAAGTTTTTCAATCCCGATGCAAAGAAGAAGAGCTAATCACACTTTTTAGATCACCTGCACCGCACCGCGCCCCACCAGCGCCTCCACGCGCTCGATAAACTGCACGTCCGCCGCCACCGAAAATCCCTGCGGTTCCAGCACCGCGCAAAACGCGCCCGGCTCCTCCAGGTTCAGCAGCAGCTTTCCATTGCCCGGCGCATCGCGAAAGACCTTCTCCAGCTTTTCCAGCAGCGCCGCATCCGGACTATGCAGCGGCACACGAATCCGCAGCGCATCCGGCAGCTTAATCTTCACATCCTCGAGCGCCGTAATTTGAGAAACAGAAAGCTTCGGTGCCGCGTCCTCCTCGCCCCTCAGCGACCCTCGCACCAGCACCGGCACGTCAATCTTGAGTTTCTCGGCTAATTTTTCATAGTTCTGCGGAAACGCAATCAGCTCAATCTTTCCCACCGTATCCTCGAGCGACGCCTGCGCATACATCTCGCCAGAGCGCTTCGACTTCGCCACCTTCAGCCCCGTAATCACGCCCGCAATCTGAATCTCGTTCTGCAGCTCCATCTTCCCGCGCGCAAACACCACCGGCTCCGGCTTCATCTCGCACGCGGTCGCCGTGTCCACCACCTTCAGATTACGCAGCTTCTCGCGATACCGATCCATCGGATGCCCGGAGACGAAGAACCCAAGCACGTCCTTCTCATTCTGCAGCCGCGTGTGCTCGTCCCATTCTGGCGCCGCCGGCAACGCATCTTCCTTGGCCGAGGCATGCGCGCTCGGCTCATCGCTGAACATCCCGAACAGCCCATGCTGCCCTGCCGCCGCATCGCGCTGCGTCTTCTGCGCGCGCTCCATCGCCTTATCGATCGCCGCCATCACCTGCGACCGCTTGCCGAACGAATCCAGCGCGCCCGCCTTGCACAGCGACTCCAGCACACGCTTGTTCATCAGCCGCAGATCGATTTTGTCGCAGAACTCCCAGAGCGTCGCGAACCCCGGCTTGCCCTCGGCCTTTAGCGCTTCCCTCGCCTGCACAATCGACTCAATTGCGTTGTGCCCAACGTTCTTGATCGCCGCGAGCCCAAATCGGATCGCATCTCCCGCAGGCGTAAAGTCAGCCGCCGAGATCTGCACATCCGGCGGCAGCACCGTGATATTGATTTCACGGCACTCGCCGATGTACTTCACCACGTTTTCCGGCTTGCTGGTTTCGCTCGTCAGCAGCGCCGCCATGAACTCCACCGGATAGTGCGTCTTCAGCCAGGCCGTGTGATACGCCAGCAACGAATACGCGGCTGAATGCGATTTGTTGAAGCCATACCCCGCGAACTTCTCCATTAGATCGAACAGCTCGCCGGCCTTGTCCTTTGGAAACTTCTTCGCCGCCGCTCCGGCCATGAAGATGTCGCGCTGCTTCGCCATCTCGGCAGGATCTTTCTTGCCCATCGCACGCCGCAGCAGGTCCGCTCCGCCCAGCGAATAGCCGCCGATGACGTTCGAGATCTGCATCACCTGCTCCTGGTAGACGATGACGCCGAGCGTCTCTTTCAGCAGCGGCTCCAACTCCGGCAGAAGATACTCCACCTCTCGCCGTCCCCACTTGCGCTCGATGAAGTCGTCGATCATCCCCATCGGGCCGGGACGGTACAGCGCGTTCAACGCGGTCAAGTGCTCAATCGAGCTCGGTTTATAGCGCCGCAGCACATCGCGCATGCCGCCGGATTCAAACTGAAACACCCCGCTCGTCAGCGCCTTGTGAAACACCTGCTCATACGTCCGCTGATCATCCAGCGGCACCGTCGCCATGTCGACATCTTCCCCGCGATTCGCCTTGATCAGCTTCAGGCAATCGTCGATCACCGTCAGCGTCGTCAGCCCCAGGAAGTCCATCTTCAGCAGGCCCATCTTCTCGACGGCCTTCATGTCATAGCTGGTAACGACCGCCTCATCCTTCGTGCGCGTCACCGGCACCAACTCCGTCAGCGGCTCCGGCGCAATCACCACGCCCGCCGCGTGCACGCCCGCGCCGCGCACCAGACCCTCAAGCCTCTGCGCCGTGTCGATCAGCTCCTTGATCTTGCCGTCCGAGTTGTACGCCTGCGCCAGCAGCGGCGAGTCCTTCAGCGCCTGCTCGATCGTGATCCCAATCGTCGCAGGAATCAGCTTCGCAATCCGGTCGACCTCGCCATACGGCATGTCCATCGCGCGGCCCACGTCCTTGATCGCCGCCTTCGCCGCCATCGTATTGAACGTGATGATCTGCGCAACCTGGTCATTGCCATACCGCTGCCGCACATACTCGATCACCTCGCCACGCCGGTTCATGCAGAAGTCGATATCGATATCCGGCATCGACACCCGCTCCGGATTCAAAAACCGCTCAAACAGCAGCTCATTCTGCAGCGGATCGATGTCCGTGATCTCCATCACGTACGCCACCAGCGACCCCGCCGCCGATCCACGCCCTGGCCCCACGGGAATGTTCTGCTCCTTCGCGTAGCGGATAAAGTCCCACACGATCATGAAATAGCCGGGAAACTTCATCTGCTTGATGCAGTCGATCTCGCGTTCCAGCCGCGCCTCATACTCCGCAATCGTCTTGCGCAGAATCCCGCGCGACTCCAGGTGAGCCACCGCCGTCTCGCGCCGCTTCTTCCATCCCGCCCGGCACACCTGCTCGAAGTAGCTATCAATCGTCTCGCCTTCCGGCACGTCGAAGCGCGGAAACGGATTCTTCACCTTCGAGAGCTCAAGACAGCAGCGCTCGGCGAACTGCATCGTGCGCGTGCAAACTTCAGGTGCGTCTTTAAAGAGCCGCTGCATCTCCTCCGCGCTCTTGATGTAAAACTCCTGTGTATCGAACCGGAAGCGCTTCGGATTGTTCATCGAGTCCGCAGTCTGGACGCACAGCAGCACCTCGTGCGAGCGCGCGTCCTGGTCCTCGATGTAGTGAGAGTCGTTCGTCGCAATCAGCGGGATGTTCAGGTCCTTCTCCAGCCGGAACATCGCCTCGACAACCTTCTTGTCCGGCTCCAGCCCATGGTCCTGCACCTCGAGGAAGTAGTTCCCTCGCCCGAACATCTCCTCGTAAAATCCCGCGCTCTTCTTCGCCGCATCATAATTCCCGGCCATGATGTGCTGCGAGACCTCACCGGCCAGGCACCCCGAGAACGCAATCAACCCCTCCGCATGCTCCGCCAGAAACTTCTTCGACACACGCGGCTTGCGATAGAACCCATGCAGCGCCGCCTCGCTCGTCAGCCGGACCAGGTTCTTGTAGCCCGCCTCATTCTCGGCGAGCACCAGCATGTGGTTGTACTTCGAATCCGGATCAGCCTTCGCGCGATGATCCTCTTCCTTGCACACATACAGCTCGCACCCGAGAATCGGCTTCAGGTTGCGCTTCTTCATCGCATCGAAGAAGTGCACCGCGCCAAAGATATTCCCGTGGTCCGTAATGGCCGCGGCCTTCTGCCCGATCTTCTCCAGATGCTTCGCCAGCTTGTCGACATCGCAAGCCCCATCCAGCAGCGAATAATCCGTATGAAGATGAAGGTGAGTAAACTCGGCAGCCATACCTTAAGTTTACTTCTCCGTTGCAAGCACTCCGGCAGAGGAAAAGCCGTCCCAAACTTGAAGAACGAATCCGCCTTGATACCATCGCTGAGAGTTAATGACCAACCCCAATCAAACGTTCTCAACGACCCGCACTCGCGAACTTCGCGCTACTAAACTCAAGCCAGAGGACGAACGCACCGTCACTCACATCGAGAACTTTGGTTGCAGTGTCGTCCACATCAAGCCCACTAAGAACGACTTCGGTTGGTCCTATACGATCGGAATCTTCGACACATGCGGTCAACCGGAGCTAATCGCGGTCGGGCTCCCGGAAAAGACCGCTCACTTTCTGCTCAATGAAGCAGCGAAATTGCTGCGCGAAGGGGCCGACCTCAGCGTCGGGCGTCATCCAGAGTTGATCGCCAACGTAGACTGCGAATTTCGCCTCGTCGACCCGAAGTGGGTCAATCACATCATGAATTGGGCCATCTGGTACTACCGTGATGCGATCCCTCCAGTCCTGCAGGCTGTCTACCCAGACAAAGCCAATCGCTTTCCTGAAGACAAGGATTTCGATGAGAACTATCGGGTTCCGCTCCTGCAATCAGCCGAGAACATGGACCGAACCGAGAGTGACTTCTGGGCCTCAAATGATCCGAAGAGCAGCCTCTTTGACTGGCCCTTCCCCGACCCACCGCACACTCGGGTCTTTCTCTCGCAGGCAGTTCATAGCGCAGCTGAACCAGTCACCTACGTTTCGCACGACACAAACGGCGACTGGCAGTTCCACGGTGACAGCATGTCCGGCGGCAATCCTCCCGTTATCTCCTGCTTTCATCATCCAATCGATGCCGATCCCACACTCAAGGAGTTAGCCGACCTCCCTATCGGGTGGTACGCAGAACGGGCTTCTCCAGCCGAACCTTGGACGCGGCTAGAACTTCCACCCGAAGAAGAAGAGGAGTAGCACCTAACTCCCCGGCAGTCACCGATTCTTCGGAAATCCCCGATGCGTCAGCCGCCAGCATCCCTTCATCTCACCCGCATAGTGCTGCGCAATCTGTTCGCCCGTGTACTCCTTCGGCCACTGCGCCGGATGCGTCCTCCACGCAAACGCATCCTTCCCCTTGTAGTGCTCCAGAATCAGCGCCGTCCGCGGCAGATGCGACGGCGAACTGATCACCTCCGCCGACCGCCATCCATGCGCATCCATAATCTGCTTGCTGAACCAGATGTTCTGAATCGTGTCCTGCGCCTGCTTGTCCTCGATCACCGCATCCGCCGGCACACCCTGCTTCCACCGCCAGCCGCTTCATGCAATCGGCCTCATAAAACTGGTTGTGCGCCGCGCCTCCGGTCACGATCATGTGCGCCGCAACACCCGCACGAAACTCCCGCACACCCTCCAGCACGCGCTCCCGCTGCTCCGGTGACGGCTTGCCCTCCGCGGTGCACGGCGTCCCCAGAACAATCAGCGTATCGAAGTGCGTCAGCTTCGTATTCGCTGTCGGAATCGCATCATAGTTTGCCAGCAGCAGCCCGAGCAGAAGCGCAGCCTTCAAGATCCCGAGTCTGGCCACCATTGCTTCCGCTCCTCGCTCTCCTGCAGACGTTAAGATTTCACCATGCCGGGGACTTCCGCATGAATGCAATCACCCGCGCAATTCACAAGCGCCGCCGGGATCGCGACCTCGCCGCCGCGGCCTCATGGCCCGTCACCGACGCTCCACACTCAAGCCCGTCATCGTCAACAAAGATGATCTCGCCGAAGGCACCGCTGCGCAGGACTCCCAGCTCGAAATCCCCTTCTACTTCACCCTGCCCGAATCGGTAGGTAAACCCTCCGGCTACTTCGGCGGCCACCTCCGCTCCGTCGCACTCTCGCACTCCGAAGCCTCGCGCCTCATCCCGCGCATCCCTGAAGGCACACTCATCCGCGTCCGCTACAACCCGCAGAATCCCGACCAGAACCACACCCTCGCGGCTGACAACGCAGACCGCATTCCCGTCGCCGTCTGGCCCAGCTAGTCTTTCTCTTTCTTTTTGTTATGGCCCAACGGGGTCCCCGGTGTGGGCATTCGCCCTGAACTCGACGCTACGCTGCCTTGTGGACCGGCGTGACCGGCTTCCGCTTGTGCTCGCGCAGCTCCTTGCTCAGTTCATAGTCGCTCTGCAAACCGAGCCAGAGCTGCGGCTCCGTCGGCGGAAACGCCTGGGAGAGCTTGACGGCCATCGCCGCGGAGATTCCCGCCTTGCCGTTGATGATGTTACTCAGCGTGACACGCGCGATCCCAAGATGTTTCGCGAGCTCGCCAACGGTGATGTCATCGCCCATCCACTCGCGGATGAGGTGTCCAGGGTGCGGTGAGTTGTGCATAACAGCCATGATTTCCCACTCCATTGGGTTCTTGATGGGCACCCACCCATCAGTGATCGTCCTGTAGGTTTACGACCTCCGCATCCTTTCCGACAAATCGGAAGGTCAGCCGCCAGTTGCCGTTGACCTTCACCGACCAGTGATTCTTCAGGTTGCCCTTCAAGGGGTGCAGCTCCCAACCCGGAACACTCATCTGCTCGGGCTTGGTCGCACGGTTCAGGGTAGCGAGTTGTACTTCAAGCTTCGGGGCAAAGGCCGCCATCTGATGCCGCTCGTCGACTCTGTCTGGAAGAACTTCTCGAACTCCGGCCTCTTGTGCTGGAATCCTCTCGATCGCGTGCAAGCATAACGCTGGGCACGCGACAGAACGCAACCGCCCGACTGGGCCGAGAAGAACGGCAGCTTCCACCAAGAGGTCACCGCCAGCTGAACGGCCACCGGTATCCTTCGCGAATCTGCACTCACGCCCATCTATGAGAGCATCGAACGCGGACCATGAATTCGCTCGAACTCTCTCTTGTCCTCGGCGTCTGTTCGCTGGCCGCCGGTCTTCTCGGCGCTCTCACCGGGCTCGGCGGCGGGGTCGTCATCGTCCCGCTGCTCGCGCTCGGCTTCCACGTGGACATCCACTACGCCATCGGCGCCTCGCTGATGTCGGTCATCGCCACCTCCTCAGGCTCCGCCTCAGCCTACGTTCGCGAAGGCTTCTCCAACATCCGCATCGGCATGTTTCTGGAAGTCGCCACAACTCTCGGCGCGCTTCTCGGCGCATGGCTCGCCACCATCACGCCCACCACCGGCATTGCGATCGTCTTCGGCTGTATCCTCATCTTCTCCGCCCTCATGTCTAACCGGCGCCGTCCCGCACCCGACCCCAACACTCCTGTCGATCCCCTCGCCGTCACGCTCCGCCTCAACAGCACCTACCCGGTCGCCGGGGTGAAACAGCCGTATAACGTCCGCCGCGTCCCGCTCGGCTTCGGCCTGATGTTCGGCGCCGGCACGCTCTCCGGCCTGCTCGGCATCGGCTCCGGCGCCGTCAAGGTCCTCGCCATGGATGAGGCCATGCAGACACCCTTCAAGGTTTCCACCACCACCAGCAACTTCATGATCGGTGTCACCGCCGCAGCCAGCGCCGGAATCTATCTCAGCCGCGGCTACATCGATCCATCGCTGGTCATGCCGGTCACGCTTGGCGTACTCGCGGGCTCGCTCATCGGCGCGAAGCTCCTCGTCCGCACCCACACCAAATCTCTCCGCATCATCTTCGGCTTCGTCATCGCTGCGCTCGGCGTCGAGATGATCTACAGCGGCCTCACAGGAAGACTCTAATGGCCCATCAGACCTTTGTGCCCTCCGGCGACGACACCGCACTCGACGAACGCATCGGCGCGCTGCTTCGCATCGGCACACTCTCTTCCGCCTTCGTCATTCTCCTCGGCGGCATCCTCTATCTCGCACGCCACACCCACGATCACCCCGACTACCACACCTTCCGCGGCGTCTCTCCGCAGCTTCACACCCTCTCCGGCATCGTCACCGGAGCCGCGCACGGACACAGCCTCGCCATCATCCAGCTCGGCCTGCTCATGCTCATCGCTACACCGATCGCACGCGTCATCCTGTCCGTCTTCGCGTTCCTCGCCCAGCGCGACTTCCTCTACGTCGTGATCTCCGGCATCGTGCTCGTCGTCCTGCTCTACAGCCTCTTCTGGCACTGAGCCGCAGCTTCTCGCAAGGAGCCCTCAGCTTCTGGCAGCCCGCTCTCAGCTCTGCCGCACCAGCTGCCGAGCCAGCTTCACATAAAGCTCCACAGCCTCCAGCAGCTCGCTCTTCCGAATCCGCTCCTCCGGCGTATGCGCCACGTGAATGCTTCCCGGCCCCAGCAGAAACGGCTCGCCCCAGTTCGTCAGGCTCGGCACATCCGTCGTAAACTTTGCGACCATCGTCTCAAACCCATCCACCGCCCGCATCTGCACAAACGGCAGCTCCAGCGAGAAGCTCACCTCGCACCGCCCATCCACCGCATCCACAATCGCCTTGCGAATCCCTTCCGCCGGTCCCACCAGCCGCACAAGAATATGCGCCTCCGCCTTATCGGCGACTACATTCGGCGCGCGCCCTCCCGAGATCAACCCCACGTTCATCGTCGTCTCGCCAATCCCCTCCACCACCGGCAGCTTCAGCGCCTGCACATCACGCAGCACCGCCAGCAGCTTATCGATCGCCGAATCCCCCAGCTCCGGATACGCCGAGTGCGCCATCTTCCCCGTCGCATACAGCTCCACGCGCAGACATCCCTTGCTCGCCAGCGCCAGCCGGTTCCCCGTCGGCTCTCCATTGATCAAAAATCTCGGTCCGGATTTCGCACCACGCGCCTTCTCATTCGCCACCTTCGCGCCCGCCGAGTCCCGCTCCTCGCCGACCACAAACAGCATCCCGACACGCACACACTCATCGCGCAGCCGCTCGGCCGCCGTCACCTGCGCCGCAAGAATCCCCTTCGCATCACACACGCCGCGGCCATACAAGTGCGTCTCATCCTCTCTGCACGGCCCCAGAAACGGCGGCACCGTATCAAAGTGCGTCGAGAACACCACCTCCGGCACAACATCCTTCATCGCCGCATAAACATTGAACCGCGGCCCATCGCCCGCGCCCGGCGTCCGCGCCAGCTCCGGCTGCTCCACCGGCTGCCGCTCTATTTCCCATCCGCCCACCCGCAGATACTGCGCCAGAAACTCCCCACAAGCACCCTCGTGATACGTCGTCGATTCAATATCAACAAGCTGCTTCGTCAGCGCGATTGGATTCGATAGCATGAGCCTCCAGCATACCTGTTGCGCCTTTCACATCCCGCCGCTTAAGCATCCAAGCTCAATGTGCAACCGGCCTGCGCGATCAGGGCCCTTGCACCCGAGGCGCCCGTGACTCCATGCACTGAACTCGATCCGCCCGAACAGTATCTTTCACAATCACACGAGCTCGAACTCACTCGCCGCCACTTCCTCGCCGCATCCGGCGTCGTCTCTGCCGGCCTCGCGATCGGCATCTCACCCGCCGCCGCACAGCACGCGACGAATCCCGCCTCCGCACAGGCCAACATGGTTCCCATCACCCTCACCATCAACAAGCAGCAGCGCACCCTCACCATCGACACACGCACCTCGCTGCTCGACCTTCTCCGCGAGCACCTCGACCTCACCGGCAGCAAAAAAGGCTGCGACCACGGCCAATGCGGCGCCTGCACCGTGCTGATGGACGGCCGCCGCGTTAACTCCTGCCTCACCCTTGCCGTCGCCGCGCAGAACGCCGAGATCACCACCATCGAAGGCCTCGGCACACCCGACAACCTCAGCCCCGCGCAATCCGCCTTCCTCGCGCACGACGGCTTCCAGTGCGGCTACTGCACTCCCGGCCAGATCTGCTCCGCGACCGCGCTGACCGAAGAATCCCACCGCGGCGACCTGTCGTTCGTCAGCTTCGAAACCGGCCACACACAACACCCCGATCTTACCGACGACGAGATCCGCGAACGCATGTCCGGCAACATCTGCCGTTGCGGTGCCTACCCCAACATCGTCGCCGCCGTTCGCCAACTCGCTCGCACCGTTTCTCAATCAGGAGGTGTCGCGTGAACCCTTTCACCTACAGCCGCGCCGACGCCCCAGAAGCCGCCATCCACGCCCTCGCTTCCGCCGGAACAAAATGCCTCGGGGGTGGCACCAATCTCGTCGACCTCATGAAGGACGGCGTCGAGCACCCCACACATCTCATCGACGTCAACCACATCGGTCTCGACAAAATCGATGCCTCCGGCATCCGGCGCACGCATCGGCGCATCCGCCCGCAACTCCGACCTGGCCAACCACCGCGGGATCGTCCAAAACTATCCGCTGCTCTCCTTCGCGCTTCTCTCGGGAGCCAGCCCGCAGCTTCGCAACATGGCCACCACCGCCGGCAACCTCATGCAGCGCACCCGCTGCTACTACTTCATGGACACCGCCTTCTCCGCGTGCAACAAACGCGCTCCCGGAAGCGGCTGCGGCGCACTCAGCGGCATCAATCGCTATCATGCCATCCTGGGCCAGACCGACGACGGCCCGCACTCGCCGCACTCCTGCATCGCCACGCACCCCAGCGACATGTGCGTCGCGCTCTACGCGCTCGACGCGACAGTTGAAGTCCTCGGCCCTCACGGCAAACGCACAATCCCCGTCATCGATTTTCACCGCCTCCCCGGCAACGACCCCGCGCTCGACACCGAGCTCAAGCCCGACGAGCTCATCACCGCCGTCACGCTCCCCGCCGCGAAGTTCGCCAAAAACTCCTGGTACCTCAAAGCCCGCGACCGCCAGAGCTACGCCTTCGCTCTCGTCTCCGTCGCTGCCGGCCTTGAGCTCGACGGCTCGACGATCCGCTCCGCCGGCCTCGCTCTCGGCGGCGTCGCGCACAAGCCCTGGCGCTCGCACGAAGCCGAAGCCGCACTCAGCAATCAACCGGCGAATACCGACGCCTTTCGCCACGCGGCCGAGATCGCCCTCCGCGGCGCGCACGGCTACAAATACAACGCCTTCAAAATCGAGCTCGCCAAACAGTGCATCGTCCGCGCCCTCACCCAAGCCACGCAAGCACCCGCAGCGGGAGAAGGAGTTCAGCAGGCATGATCGACCCCGAACAGCAACAAGCGCCGCCCCCACTCCCCCAACCACCGCACCGCTACGACGGCATCGCCAAAGTCACCGGCACCGCCAAATACGCCGCCGAATTCCGCGAGCCGTTCCCGCGCAAAGATCTCGTCTACGCCTTCATCGTGCAATCCACCATCCCCAGCGGCTCCGTCCGCTCTATCGACACCCACAACGCCGAGCGCGCCTCCGGCGTCATCGCCGTCCTCACGCCGTTCAACGCGCCCAAGCTCCCCGTCGGCCCGCCAAAACCTCCCGGCAAACGCGCCCTCAGCATCCTGCAGGACAACGAAGTCCACTACAACGGCCAGCCCATCGCGGTCATCGTCGCCCGCACGCACATCGAAGCCATCTCCGCCGCGCCACTGCTCACAATTACCTACGACGAACAGCCCCCCAAGCTCGACTTCCTCAACCGCCTCAACGAAGCGCGCCCACCCAAACAGCCCGGCAGAGAACCCGCGCATCAATCCGTCGCGCGGCCGGACGCCACCTCCGCCGGCACTCCCGCCGCCACCATCGACCAGACCTACATCACGCCCATCCAGGTCCACAACCCCATGGAGCCGCACGCCACCCTCGCCTGGTGGGGGAACGGGGTCCCCGGCCAGCTGGCTGGCGGGGGTGGCGACGCCGAAAAGCTCACCGTCTACGACGCCACCCAGTACATCACCGGCGACCGCATGTCACTCGCCGGCATCTTCAGCCTTCCGCTTGAAAACGTCCGCGTCATCGACCCGTACGTCGGCGGCGGCTTCGGCTGCAAAGGTTCCTCCTGGTCGCATGTCGCTCTCTGCGCCATGGCCGCCAAAATCGTGCACAAACCCGTACAGCTTGCACTCGAGCGCCCGCAGATGTTCGGCCCTGTCGGCCACCGTCCCTCCACCGTGAACAAGATCAAGCTGGCCACAGACTCCGACGGCAAACTGCTCCTCGTCCAGCAGGACGTCACCATGACCACCTCCGTCATGGAGGACTTCCTAGAGCACTCGGAATCCCCCGCGCGCAAGCTCTATCACTCCGCGCAGATCCACACCTCCACCGCCATGGTCGACATGAACATCGGCGTCGCCACCTTCATGCGGGCGCCCGGCGAATCCTCCGGCACCGCCGTCTTCGAAATCGCCATGGACGAGCTCGCGGAAAAACTCTCCATCGACCCCGTCCAGCTCCGCCTCATCAACTACGCCGAGCGCGACCCCACCGACGACAAGCCCTGGTCGTCCAAACACCTACGCGACTGCTACACCCAGGCCGCCGAACGCTTCGGCTGGAGCAAACGCAACCCAAAGCCCGGACAGATGTCAGAGGGCAACAACCTCATCGGCTATGGCATGGCCACCGCGACCTACCCGGCCAACCGCTCCGCCGCACAGGCGATCTGCCGGTTCCTTCCCAACGGCCGCGTCTTCGTCGGCTCGGGCACGCAGGACCTCGGCACCGGGACCTACACCATCATGGCCCAGACTGCCGCCGAGGAGCTCGGTCTCGACGTCAACCAAATCGACGTCAAGCTGGGCGACTCCACCCTCCCCAAAGCGCCCGTCTCCGGCGGCTCCCAGTCCGCCGCCTCCGTCTGCCCCGCCGTGCAGGACGCCTGCAAGCAAGCCAGGCTCAAAGCCGGCACCGTCGCCATCGCCGACACGCAATCTCCTCTCCATGGCGTCCTCGCGGCCGACCTCGATGTCCACGCCGGCCGCATCTTCCTCAAAAAAGATCCCTCCAAAGGCGAAGACCTCACCGAGCTCATCGCCCGCAACGGCTCAAAACCCATCGAGGCCGAAGGCTCTGCGGAACCCGGCGAAGACAAGACCTCCATGACCGAACGATCCTTCGGCGCCGTCTTCGCCGAGGTCGCCGTCGACCGCGACACCCGCATGCCCCACGTCCGCCGCATCGTCGCCACCTACGACATCGGCACGCTGATGAACAAGCAAACCGGCATCAACCAGCTCCAGGGCGGCATCGTCTGGGGCGTCGGCTTCGCGCTCCACGAAGAGGCCTACATCGACCCCCTCACCGGCCGCACCGCCAACGAAAACCTCGCCGACTACCACGTCCCCGTCAACCGCGACATCGGCACCCTCGACGTCACCTGCCTCGATATCCCGGACACCAAGTTCAACCCGCTCGGCGCCCGCGGCATCGGCGAAATCGGCATCACCGGCGCCGCCGCCGCCGTCGCCAACGCCATCTACAACGCCACCGGCATTCGCGTCCGCTCCTATCCCATCACCCCCGACAAACTCCTCCACACCTGACCTCGCCCATGCTTTGTGGCCGGGGCCACTTGACAAACCCTCGCCCCAGACACCCCCTCAATTCCAACCAAACCCGATTCCCAAAACGGGAAGGTCCAGACCTAAAGTCTCTCCTTCGAAGACTTTGCGCAAAAACAGGGGGAGGGGGTACCCGGTATTTCGCCCGATTCCCCCCAGTTTTGCACCGCCGCCAACATGCGACCATAGCCCCAGCGCATGCCCTCAGGCCCTGAAATTCTTCCCGAACTCCTGCACCGCATCTTCGGTCACCGCGAGTTCCGCGCCCACCAGCGCGAGGTCTGCGAGGCCGCCGCATCCGGCCGCGACGTCCTGCTCGTCATGCCGACCGGAGCCGGCAAGAGCCTCTGCTATCAGCTCCCCGCGCTTGCCCGGCGCGCGTCGGGCCACAATGCCACCGCCCTTGTCATCTCGCCCCTGATCGCCCTCATGGACGACCAGGCCGCGAAGCTCTCCGCCCTCAACCTTCGCGTCGCCCGCATCCACTCCGGCCTGGACCGCGAAGCCTCCCGCCAGGCCTGCCGCGACTACCTCACCGGCGAGCTCGACTTCCTCTTCATCGCCCCTGAGCGCCTCCGCGTGCCCGGCTTCCCCGAGATGCTCGCGCGCCGCAAGCCCGCGCTCATCGCCGTCGACGAAGCCCACTGCATCTCGCAATGGGGTCACGACTTCCGCCCCGACTACCGGACCTTAGGCCAGCACCTCGCCGCACTCAAACCCTCGCCTATCATTGCCCTCACCGCCACCGCCACCCCCGCCGTGCAGCGCGACATCGTCCGCCAACTCGCGCTTGAAGATGCGGCGATTTTCATCACCGGCTTCCGCCGCTCCAACCTCGCTGTCGAGGTCCTCGAACTCTCCAAGCCGCAACGCCCCGAGTTCACCGAGAAGCTCCTCAGCGAACCATCAGCGCGCCCCGCAATCGTCTACGCTCCCTCGCGCAAAGCCGCGGAAGAACTCGCCACACGTCTCAACGCGAAGTTCCGCACTGCCGCGTATCACGCTGGCCTCGATCCGGCCACGCGGGACCGCGTGCAGCGCGACTTCCTGGCCGGCAAGCTTGACGCCATCGTTGCCACCATCGCCTTCGGCATGGGCGTCGACAAGCCCGACATCCGCACCGTCGTTCACGTCGCGCTGCCCGGCTCCGTGGAGGCCTTCTACCAGGAGATCGGCCGCGCGGGCCGCGACGGAAACGCCTCGCGCTCGATCCTGCTCTACAGTATCGCCGACCGCAAAACGCAGGAGTTCCTCCTCGAGCGCAACTACCCGCCTGCGAGCGATCTCCAACAGGTTCTCCGTGCACTGAACAAAGAGTTCGTCTCGCCGGAGTATCTGCAGCGCAAACTCAAGATGGACCAGGAAACACTCGATCGCTCGCTCGAGAAGCTCGTCACGCACGGCGCCGCAATCGCTGACTTCAACGGCAACGTCCGTATCGCCGACGAGCCGCAGTGGCAGGACGGCTATGACGCTCAGGTTGCCGCGCGGCGCCGCCAGATTGATGCCATGATGGCCTTCGCCGAAGGCGCCTCCTGCCGCATGACCGCACTCGTCGAGCACTTCGGCGACCGCTCCGACCCGCTCCGTTCCTGCGGCCAGTGCGACATCTGCCAGCCATCCGCCGCAACCGGCTCCGCCATGCGCCAGCCTACCAGCAGCGAACACGATGACCTCCGCGCGATTCTGAGTGCAGTCGCGGCACGCAGCACCTCGACGGGCAAGCTCTTCACTGAACTCGCGATCAGCAAAGACCGCAAGCACTTCGACGCGCTTCTCGACGGCCTCGCCCGCGCGGGTTTGCTCACGCTGGCCAACGACACCTTCCGCGCGCCCGATGGCCGCGACGTCACCTACCGCAAGGTCTCGATCACCCACGAGGGCCGCACGCCGGACGACGAAACCCTCTCCACCGTCTGGCTGCGCGAGACAACTGCGAGCACATCGTCAAAGCGCACATCGAAATCCACGAAACGCGCTGCAAAGCGTCGCCCCACATCGACACACGAGGATCGTCCACGCAGCACGCACGAGCGGCAACGTCAGCTCCCGATCACGCGCCACGAAGCAAAACCATCTGCAGAGCTCAATAGGCCGAAAGCAGCAACAGCGTCACCTGCTGAACTCAACCCGACTCAATCCGCGCTCGACACTCGCCTCCGCGACTGGCGCAAAGAACAGGCCCACAGCATCGGTCTTCCCTCGTTCTTCATCTTCAGTGACACCGTGCTCCGCGATATCGTCCTAGCCGCACCCGCATCGCTCACGGAACTCCGCTCGATCCGCGGCCTCGGCCCTGACAAGCTCGAGCGCTTCGGTCCCGCGGTGCTCGAACTCTGCCGCAGTACCTGATCCCTGAGCCCTGATCCCTGTTCCCTGCTCTCAACATGAGAGGATTAATCCCGTATGGATAAAAGCAACTTCGGCGTGGTGATCATGGCCGCCGGCAAAGGTACACGTCTCAAGTCTCGCCGCCCCAAGGTCCTTCATGAGATCGGTGGCCGCGCGCTGCTAGCTCATGTCATCGACGCAGCTAAAACCGTCGTCCCTGCAGACCACATTTATTGCGTCATCGGGCACGAGGCCGAGCGCGTCCGCTCTGCGGTTGAGCACACCGGCGTCGGCTTCGTCCTGCAGGCCGAGCAGCGCGGCACCGGCCACGCGCTCCAGATGGTCAAGGCGGAGTTCGCCCTCAACGGCACCGAGCCTCCGCCGAATCTCCTCGTACTCTCCGGGGACGTCCCGCTGATCCGCGCCGAGACCATCCTCGCGCTCATGGAGTTTCACACCTCCGAGCGCGCCGCGATGACCATCCTGACCGCGGTTCCCGATGATCCCACCGGCTACGGGCGCGTCCTCCGCAAGCACACCGAATCGACCGAAGTCAGCGCCATCGTCGAGCAGAAAGACCTCAAGCCAGGCGAAGACTCCGAAGAGATCAACTCCGGGATCTACTGCTTCGAAACCGCTGCGCTCTTGGAGAACCTCGAGCGCCTCAACGACCAGAATGCCAGCGGCGAGTTCTACCTCACTGATGTCGCCGCACTCCTGGTCTCGGAAGGCAAGCGTGTCGTTGCGACCGTCGCTCCCCATATCGATGAGGTCCTCGGCGCCAACACGATCGCCGAGATGATGCACCTTGACGCCGCGATGCGCTCGGCTTCTGCCCGGCACTTAATGGCTTCCGGGGTGACCATCTTCCGGCCGGAAACCTGCGTTATCGATGCTGCCGTCGAGGTCGCGGCCGACACGGTCATCGAGCCCTTCGTGCAGATCCTTGGCAACACGCGCATCGGCTCCGACTGCCGCATCCGCTCCTACTCGGTCATCCAGAACTCCAACATCGGGGATGGCGTGCTTATCCGGAACGGCTGCATCCTCGACGAAGTCACGATCGGCGACGGCGCGCTCCTCGGCCCCTACGCGCACCTGCGCGCCGGCAGCGACATCGGCCCTGCGGCCCACATCGGCAATTTCGTCGAGACCAAAAAGGTTCGCCTGGGCCGCGGCTCCAAGGCCAACCACCTGACCTATCTCGGCGACGCCATCATCGGCTCCGGGACCAACATCGGCGCCGGCAGCATCACCTGCAACTACGACGGCGTCCACAAACACACCACCACGATCGGCGACAACGTTTTCATCGGATCGGATTCCACGCTCGTCGCTCCGGTTACAGTGGGCGACGCCGCTTATGTTGCTGCGGGCTCCTGCATCACAGAAGATGTGCCGCCCGACGCACTCGCCCTCGGCCGCAGCCGGCAGGTCACGAAGGAAGGGTGGGTCGCCGCACGCAAGGCGCGCAAAACGTCCTCCTGAACCCTGCGAAAAGGAGACCTCATGCAGAAGCTGTCCGACAACCAAGTCCAGCAAGCTTTGACGACCCTACCCGGCTGGAACCTCCAGAACGGCGAAATTGTCCAGCAACGCACGTTCAAGGATTTTGTGGCCGCCATGGCCTTCGTGAACGATGTTGCCCAGCTCGCCGAGGCCGCCGGGCACCACCCGGACATCGATATCCGGTACAACCGGGTCCGGCTGGCCCTCGTCACACATGATGCCGGGGGTATCACCCAGAACGACACCCAGCTCGCACAGAAAATCAACAACTTGGCGCATTGATGTGAATTCTTCGGTGCGACCGGAAATGATTGCTTGAGTCTGCACCCGAGCCTGTGCTACGCTGAAGCCCTGCTAAGGGGAAATCCCTACGGCAAACGTTTTCCTGAGCGCCCTACGGCTCAGAACAAGTTGCGTCACTGGCCTCCCGGCACGAAGCAAAATACCGTTTCGTGCCGCCTTTTTTTCTTAAATCGGCCGTTATGCTGGGCAGGCGCCAACCGGTCCGCTGAAGGACGCGGTTGAGCCCCAGTCGAGAGCCCGCGCATCTATAATCAGGACAGTTCTTTGCAACGCCACAACGCAATGTTGCGGTCAGCTCCATATGGGGGCGTCACGGCTTCGACGGGATTGCTTGCGGCAGAGAGGCATGCCGGGGTGTGGACACCCGTAATCGCTCACAAAACTATAAGTGCCGAACCTCAATTCGCGCTTGCTGCTTAATTAACTAAGTAGCCGATCGCTCCCGCTTCGCCTACGGGCGGGTACCGATCGTCGCACAGTAGGCTGGTCCGCGGGGTTCCGCCTGTACGCCAAGGACGAGATCAATCAGGCTGGTGGCCGGCGCATCTTCGCCCGTTCTAAGCACCGGCTACGAGACAAATCAGAACCTGGGAAAAGCATGAAGGCTCTCTGTTGTCAGCTTTTTCGGACGCGGGTTCGACTCCCGCCGCCTCCACCATACCTAACCGGCTTGTAATGAACAACATAAGTCGCTGACGATAATTGTACGATAGATGTACGATCGACATTATGTCGACGCTCTATCGACGCCACAGCTCGAAATGCGCAAAAGCGGCGGACCGCTACTAGAAACGATGCAGATGCCCGATTCGGGTGGAGGGCGTCGTCGACGGTAGAAAGTCCCGAAACCGGCAAAGCCTGCACGCCGATCTCAAGCAAGAGTAGTAGAAATGCGGGCCTGACTACGCAACTTGTCGCCGGTGATGCACTCGAATCAGTACGCTCTCAGGAATGCGAAGATTTTGGTAACCACGCTTTCGAATCGTTTCTGAGCTTCCCCAGCGAAGTACCGCCTCTTCGCCTTCGAAAAGCCGACGAACAGTCTTTTCGCTTACATGCTAAAGCGCGGCGACCTGGGGAACGGAATAATGCCTCTCCAGTGCGGCTGAGTGAATCCCCTCAGCTTAGGCCGGCATCTTTTCCGAGGTAATCGCCGCGTGTGCGTTCCAAGGCATGTGAGCTCCGTACCAACACGATCGAGCGATTGGAACTCAGCTGTCCAATGACTTCAAAGTCCAGCGTTACGCGTGGATCTCATAACGAAGGTTTTTGCAATGGACTTAGATGTTCTCGGCCATCTAAGCAAGGTCCGTTGGCAACTCGGAACTCACGACAGGACTCTAGCCAAGTACGTCTAGATTCAATCCGATTCCCCCATCGGATGGGTACACCGCTTTGTCCTTGGCGGCAGCGGCGGCGAACATGCAGAGCTTCATAGAGGTTCGTTCACTCATCGCAGTTATCACGCTTTCGGAAGAGCTCAACTTTACACGAGCGGCGAAACGTCTTGGCATTAGTCAATCCGGACTGAGCCGTCAGCTTAGCTCCTTGGAACGTAAATACAACCTCAAGCTTTTTGATCGCAATCACGCGAACGTGTCTTTGACAGAGGCTGGCCGGGTGTTTGTTGAAGAGGCAAAGCTGTCACTCCAGCACGATGAGCGTGCGCTTGAGGCCGCGCGAGCCGTAAGCGAAGGGGCGGAGCACATCCTGAAGATCGGCCGCTCACCTTACGCGGATCCGTTGCTGACCTCTGCCCTCCTCTCTATCCATCTGCCGCTCTACCCGAAGCAGCACATTGATCTTCATAGCGATTTCGCTCCGGAATTGATTCACGGCCTCCTGGTCTCGAAGCTGGATCTTGCACTCATCGCGAATCCGGGCCCGAACCGGAATTAACGGCTACAAAGGTCAGTGAAGCTCCTCTGTACGTTGTACTGCCGGAGCACAGTCCCTTACTTCGAAAAGACGCAGTGACACTCGTAGACTTGGCGGACCAGAACTGGATTATGTTTGATCGCAAAGCTCATCCCTATATGCACGATGCTATTTTGCGTCGGGTGGCTGAGGAAGAGATTGTTGTCCGGAACGGGCCGACTGTGTTGACGGCCGAAGATGCAGCTCAACTTGTCAAAGAGGATCTCGGCATTGCGTTCGTGAGTATGACGGGAGCCGAGCGAATCGCACAGCATGGCGCGCTGGTCCGACCCTTAGAGGACAAAGAGCTCTGCGTCGAGGTCTGCCTGGCATCAAAGGGCGATAACCGATCAAAATTGATGAGCGAATTCGCGCGCGCGTTCATGAGGCGTATTTCCCAGTCCGCAAACCTCCACAGGGGGTCACTTCGCTTGTCGGAGACAATCCTGCTCATCACGTGGCATGATATCGCTGCCGGCGAGCCGTCAAGCTATTCGTCAGGAGCGATATGGCTCAGTGGTTTGCCGTAGATTCGGGACAGTTCCCACAACTCCGCAACATCAATGACGCGCTCGCCGGATTCGCATTTATTGAGGAAGGAATGCGACATTCCCATACGGAGCGAAACATCGCGCCTTCGCAGTGTTTCAGTCGACACCTCACAAGGTCGTCAGAGTGCTACCATTTTTGGGGGCACGCTTCTCAAAGTGGTGTCTCGTGCATCCTGCTGTAATTCCGCCGGTCCATCGGCCGAGCCAAGGAGCTGTCTGAACATGGGCCCGGCAGAACAGCGGTCTGAGCGCGAGAAACTCCCCGCTCTGCAATCCGAAAATGTGTTTCGCATGCTGGTGGAGGGCGTGCGCGACTACGCCATTTTCCTCCTGGATGCGTAGGGAAACGGTTGGCCCCGTTAAGAAGGTTCAGATCGCCAGGTTCGATCCTCGCAATCCCAAGCCTGCAGGGGGCGCAATAACCCTGTTCAGCTGGCAGAGATATGCATCATCGCGTGAACGCGGTCAGCGTCCCTTTCGTTTCGAAGGAGCCGTGTTGAGCATCGTGCTCTAGTACGTTCAGTGACTTACGCCCCGGCTGCTCATCGGCTACCTGTTCTGTACACGTTAGAGCGAACAAGTCAATGTGCAGTCGTTATTGTGAAACGTCAAAATCCGCGCATCCAGACGAAGAAAGCGCCCACTCCCTTCGGATTCGGCATCCAATAGAAAGAGGACCCCCTTATGGATACCCTTCATGGCAGCCGCTCGACGGCTCAAACGCGGTCTGCTGCCTCCGATGTTGATTACCATCGGCAACGCGTGATGACGATGTACCAGCGCTCGTGGTCGGCGCAAGAGAAGACTAAGGCGTCCGGCGCTTTCGGTTCAGTATTTGCCGACTTCCTCAAAGGTGTAGCGGCTCCCTTTGGCGTGCACACTGAAACTCAAAGCGCATTCGACGCTGGATTGTGGCATCGCGATCGTCTGCGCGACATAAGGAAGCTGCCCTTGATCGGCGGCATACATCATTACGCGACCGGTGAGAGTCGGAACATTCTTTTTGTTCTCTTTGAGCGTAACCGGCTTCGGGTGCTCACCGACTGATCAACCGCCCATTTCATTTCTCGCCTCCGGCAATCCTGGCTTCGCTCCAGACGAGCATCTTCCAAGTAAACAACCTCTCTGGAGTCCATATGAGCCTCATAAATAAATCGGATGTAGATAGCGATGTTGGTGTCTCGCTAAACCATTACCCTTTGCTGGCGGTCACCCCCGCGAGCGAATCGGACGCGACAGGTGACTCCACGGGCTATGACAACTTTATGGTCCAAAGAGACGAACTGACGGAAGCGTCGGCTGTTCTGGTTGAAAAGTCAAAGACTCGTCTGACTCTTCCGCAAACCAGTAACGAAGCAGCATGAGCGCCTGCTCTCTCTTCCTTCGTTCAGGTACTCTCCTTCCGAAGAAACTCAGTCTTCCTGGGCAGCCGGTTTATGAGGGCTGGATTTCCGTCGATTCTGAGAATGCGCACGCCCTAAACGTGAAGGTCAGGGCTGTGGGGTGGCATTTCATGTGGCTCACGCTGGGCTCTTCGGGTGCAGGCGCCCGGTTGACGAGTGCGTTAGCTGTGGGCAGAGCCATGCGCTCAGGATTGAAGCGGCTGAGCTCGCGCTTCAATACAGCGGAGTTGATGGATGTGACTGTCAGGAAATATGTCTGCTTTCATGTGGCCCACGTGAAGTTTAGATCGAGGCAGGTTCAGCAATGCGGATCGCTCGGCCTGGTGGATGAAGCGGCGTTTCGCCACTTTCCGGCCGCCGCGCCAGCGCAGACCTCCTGAAGAGTTCACAGTGTTCGTTGAGACCTCCGTTTCTCGCTCGTAGAATCCGAGCAGCACGACGTCATCCAGTGATCGGATCGAACGCCTCAACTATACGATCGTTAGCAAGAGAGAGAGGCAGGACATCCAAAACGCCCCAGCGGTGAGTATGGCACGCTTGCTGACGGAGCGCGATCAGTTTATGCCGAACGCGGAAGCGAGCGGGGTGCATTCGGCTTCTTTATATGAATGTCATTGCCCTTGGGGTCTGGAAGGGAGATATGGGATGAGCCCCGACAAAGATCGGGACTCGAGATCGACCCACGAGAACTGCGGTTCTGGCATTCGGTAGCCCTTGAGCGAATGAAGGACAGGTGGCGAACAGCGCCTTTTCATCTGAGTGTCTCAAGGGCGGTACCAGGTCCTTCACTTGGTACTTAGAGATCTGAGAACACGCAGAAAACAGATTATTCCGATCGAGGATTGCATCGTGCCCCAGTTTTGACGCGCACAGTCGACCAGAGCTGAAGCGACTTCCCGTGCTACCGTGCGAGCAACGACGCCCCTTGGACCACACTTCCGCAACGCACCCAGGGGAAAGGCCAGGCAGATGAACCGCAGAGTAGTCACATTCGTTCTTGCAGGCGGGATGGGCAAGCGGTTGTTACCGCTAACCGAGGAACGAGCGACACCGGCAGTTCCGTTGGGCGGTAAGTATCAGATCATCGATTTTGCGCTGAGCAATCTTATCAACTCCGGCCTTTGCTCTATCTATGTACTCGTTCAGTACAGAAGCGACTCCCTCTTGCGTCACTTGCGTGACGGGTGGTGGCAGTTCGGCGGTCCGCTGCAGGATCATTTCATTATTCCGCTAGCCGCCCAACTGCGTTCAGAAGAACGATGGCTGGTATCGAGGCACAGCTGACGCTATATTCCAGAATTTGGATCTGCTCGATATCGAAGGATGTCCTTGTCGCCGTCTTCGGCGCGGATCATATCTAGCGGATGGATATCAAGCAGATGATCGACTTCCATCGACGCATGCAAGCTGAGGTGACGGTCGCTGCGATCCCCGTACCCTCTGATCAGGCCGTTGAATTTGGGGTTATCGAGTGCGACGCGCAGGGCGCGATTCACGGTTTTCATGAAAAGAGCGAAGATGCGCCCGCCATTCCTGGTCAACCGGACAAGGTGTATGCCTCGATGGGCAACTATATCTTTTCTGCGCGTGCCCTTTCCCGAGAGCTGAAAGCCGACGCCTCGCGGGCCGGCAGCCGCTATGATTTTGGCCGGGACATCTTGCCGGCCATGCTCGGTCGTACGAGCATGTACGCCTATGACTTTCATACCAACCAGCTCCCCTAAGAATCCATCGAGCGTTCGTATTGGCGTGATGTAGGGACCCTGGCAGCCTATTATGAGGCCCAAATGGATCTATGCGGCCCTATGCCCTCGCTCAATCTCTACAACCGGCACTGGCCCATTCGCACGGCCAGCTATCCTGACCCGAGCGCCAAGTTCACCATCGGAGAACAGGGCGACCAGGGCAGTGCAACTGGGTCAATCGTCTCTGGTGGTTGCATCTTTCCGGTGGCGCTGTTCGACACTGTGTCCTGGGACGATCGGTCAAAATCCACTCCGGTTGTCTTGTCGAGGACTCGATTCGCTTTGACAACTGCATGATCGGAGCAAATTGTAGGATTCGTCGCGCCCTTCCATTGCGGTCGCCAGACGGTAGGGACCTCTCGATTCTGAAAGGAAGTACATACTCCTGATGCGGAGTCAATATGGCGATGAAAGCCTCAAAACAACGACACGTCGGTTTCTCCGTCCTTGCATCATTACTGGCAATCGGTTTGACTCTCGTCAGCCCGTTGTGTGCCCAATATTCAGGCGCCGTTAATGCGTCTGAGCGGCACGGCGATTTTACGATCTCGAATAGCACCATCGAAACCCGTTGGAAGATTGCAGATCGTCATCTTGACGACGTGATGTTCACCGATCGCCTACACAAGACACGCCTCCCGATATCCTCGCCCTTCGCCGTTCTCCTTAAGGACGGCACCATTTACACCGCTGCCAATCTTGTTGACGACGGTGAACCTCAGATACGGTCACTCGCCCCGGACCCTGGCGCCTCTCAACTTGCTGAGCGCCTGCCCGGCAAGCAGATCGATGTTCCGCTGGCGAGTCCAGATGGCGCATTGCGTGTGATTTGGTCCGCTGTCCTGTGCGATGGTTCAGCCTATTTTCGCCAGGTTGTCCACATCACGGCTAATGGGCAGGATCTCCCAATCACACGCGTTGTACTGCTGGATCTTCGCCTGCCTGGCGCGCGAGTCGTTGGGTCCGTCAAAGGGTCGCCCATCATTGCCGGGAATCTCTTTATGGGTTTCGAACATCCGCTATCAGAATCCAATGTCACGGATGACCGCGCAACCGCCTGGATTGGCCGCAAACTTCCGCTGAAGTCCGGCCAATCGATCAGATATTCCTCGGTGATTGGTGCTGCACGATCTGGCCAGATGCGACGCGATTTCCTCACGTACATCGAGCGTGAGCGTGCGCATCCTTATCGCACGTTCCTGCACTACAATTCCTGGTATGATCTCGGGTACTTCACTCCCTATGATCAAGCCGGGGCGCTAGATCGCATCAATGCGTTCGGCCACGAGCTTCATGACAAGCGCGGTGTGACACTTGACTCCTTCCTTTTCGACGACGGATGGGACAACCACAATTCTCTCTGGCAATTCAACAGCGGTTTCCCGGAAGGGTTCACACAGGTTCGGGAAGCTGCAGAAAAATACGGCACGGATCCGGGTGTGTGGGTGTCACCCTGGGGCGGCTACAGCAAACCCAAGCAGCAGCGCATCGCCTATGGCAAGAGCGCTGGGTTTGAAATCGTAGGCAACGGGTTCGCTTTGTCCGGACCGAAGTACTACGATCGTTTTCGCAATGTCTGTCTGGAGATGATCAAAAAGTATGGTGTCAACCAGTTCAAGTTTGATGGCACCGGCAACGTCAACTCCGTCTTTCCCGGAAGCGCGTTCGACAGTGATTTCAGTGCTGCGATTCACCTCATCGGCGAGCTGCGCCAGGCCAAGCCCGATATCTATATCAATCTGACAACGGGCACATGGCCCTCACCCTTCTGGCTTCGCTATGCAGACTCCATCTGGCGCGGGGGTGAAGACGACGATGTCACGGGTGTGGGTACCTATCGCGAGCGGTGGATAACATACCGTGACGCTGATACCTATCACCGCATCGTTCAGCTTGGCCCGCTCTATCCACTCAATTCGCTGATGTTGCATGGAATGATCTACGCGCAATTGCACAAACAGCTGGACAAGGATCCCGGCAATGACTTCCGCAACGAGATTCGCTCGTATTTCGGAACCGGCACGCAGCTGCAGGAGATGTACATCACTCCCTCTCTGTTGACGCCGGCCAATTGGGACGATCTCGCAAAAGCCGCCAAATGGTCGCGCACCAACGCAGATGTCCTGAAGGACACGCACTGGATTGGCGGCGATCCATCGATGCTGGAGGTATATGGTTGGGCATCGTGGGCACCGCGCGAAGGCATTCTCAGCCTCCGCAATCCAAGCAACAAAGCACAGCCTATCAACATCGACCTCGCCAAAGTCTTTGAGTTACCTGCTGATGCGCCCCAAGTCTATACGGCGCGTAGTCCGTGGAAAGACGATGCAAACAGCGAAGCGCTTCAGCTACGCGCCGGCGACCCGCATACCTTCCGCCTCGAGCCATTTGAGGTGCTCACGTTGGACATGACTCCATTACGCACGCGCATCAGTTATCCTGCGAAATGATTTAGCCGTCCTGCGAGGACAAAGGAAGTTGCATGAAGGCATTGGTAAAGGCACACGCGCAGCGCGGTCTCTGGGTACAGGATGTGCCCGAACCACAAGTCCGCATCAACGATGTGAAGATCCGGGTTCTGGCAACCGGCATCTGCGGAACAGACCTGCATATCTACGAGTGGGACGCGTGGGCTCAGAAGACCATTCCCGTCCCGCTCGTGATTGGGCATGAATTTGTCGGCGAGATTGTTGAGGTCGGATCCAATGTCAGCGACTTTCAGATCGGCGATCGCGTCAGCGGCGAAGGTCATGTCGTTTGCGGCCGTTGCCGCAACTGTCTAGCCGGACGGCGCCACCTCTGTGCCCACACACTCGGAGTGGGGGTCAACCGAGCCGGCGCCTTCACTGAGTTCATCGTTCTGCCAATGACCAATATCTGGCGCCATGCCCCCGATGTTCCGCTCGACGTGGCCGCCATCTTCGATCCTCTCGGAAACGCCGTACACACGGCACTCGCCTTTCCCGTGCTCGGCGAAGATGTCCTCGTCACGGGTGCCGGCCCTATCGGCATCATGGCTGCCGCCGTAGCGAGGCACGCAGCCGCTCGCCACGTCGTCATCACCGATCTCAACCCGTATCGATTGGAACTGGCGCAACGCGCTGCGAACGTAACGAAAGCAATCAATCCGCGCGAAGCCACACTGCAGCATGTACAGAATGACCTCGGCATGCAGGAGGGCTTTGACATCGGCCTGGAGATGTCCGGCAACGCTCACGCTTTCCGCGACATGCTCGCCAATTTGAGCCACGGCGCCAAAATCGCGATGCTGGGTATCCCTTCGCCCTCGGAGATGGCTATCGACTGGGCCAAAGTGATCTTCAATCAGTACACGATCCGTGGCATCTATGGCCGTGAAATGTACGAGACCTGGTACAAGATGACCGTCATGCTGCAATCTGGACTCGATATCAGCAAAGTCATCACCCACCGCCTCCGCTGGGACAAGTTTGAAGAAGGATTCGACGCCATGCGGTCGGGAAACTCCGGCAAGGTCATCCTCGACTGGGAGACCGTCTCTTAATGGCCACAGACTCACCGCCTCTTCTCGACCAGTAGGGACGAAGCCTCTCGCTTGGTCACTGGATGAATGGACACGGGTGACGCGTCGGCGGACACCAAAGACGATATTACCTTTTAGGAACCGTTATGACTGCATGGTTAACGAAGACGACTACTACTTTGCAAATCGGAGTAAATGCGAAATGAGATCTCATCGACTTGAATTGCTTGCTCCTTGCAACCGTCATGTTTCTTCCCTTCGCCGTCGTCGCGCAATAGGCAGATTTTCCCGCTCAGCGAGTGTCGGAGATTGAATCGATGCTTTCTGATCACAATATCGCTCTCGCCGCTCCCTATTCCGACCGGGCAGCATGGGCTCCGGTTGCTTCGATGTTCCACGTTCAGATTGCGAAAGCCCAGTCTCTGCTGAGGAGGCCGTTTCCCGCATGGAGTGACGAGGCATATCTCGACTACTTCGAGGCAGGCAACCGTCAGCGCGGAGAGGCGATGATGACGGCACGCAGCTCGTGGCTCATCCCTCTTGCGCTGGCGGAGTGTGCGGAATGGAGGGCACATACCTCAAAACGATCGCCATGGTACTTAGAGAACTTGCGACCCGAAAGTCCTGGGCCCTTCGCGCACATGATGTCGACTGCGGGTATATCACGGGCCAGCGTTACTTCGTAGAACTCGGCTCGGCGGAGATGGCGAACAATCTCGCTACAACACTCTTCCTGCTTGGCGACAAAGTCCCGCCCGATACGAGAGATCTGGTCATGTCAGCACTTGAACCCGCGTCTTCAAGCCAATGCGAGTTTCCTACACAACTGGGAAAGGACAAACCTGGCTTCGTGTCGAATCAAACTGGAATGCCGTGTGCCTGGCAGGGGTCACAGGAGCGGCGCTCGCTGTTCTTCCAGATAAACGCGACCGGGCCTTCTTCATGGAACCGTCCGTCATCATGCGGATTCCGGCGAAGATCAGACCGCCAAGGCAGATGACAGCGCCCGCGTACATAGCAAATGTCTTGAACGTCCCCATAAGCGTCTGCGCGCCGGAGAAATCCATCGTTCCTTGCGCATGCGCTGCACCGGTGAATGCGAGCAGAAGAAGGCTCCGCGCCATCACACGAATGGCTTGGCGAAAGCGGCTCTTGAGCGACTGGGTGGATTGACTGGTAGCGAGTCGGGAAGGCAACCGAAAGGAACTGGAATCCAATCGGAGAGTACGGCGGAATCGGTTCACTTTTGCACCTCCGCTGACGGTTGTCGTCAGCTATGGCGCAAAACTAAGCGACGATTTGCCTCAGCGTCCAATGAGATTGAGGTTCTATGTGATGACGCCCGCGCATATCGTTCTCTATCGCCTAAAGAAACGAGAGTCGAACGGATGAGAATAGACGGCCGCAATCCTCAGACTTTTCATTTCTGAGTGCAGAGGATTGAGGAGGTAGTTCCGGCGTTCGGGGACGCGAACACTGGGTACTTCCAACAGCAAGGTCTTCCCTCTTGTCAGCCATCCATCGCCGGCCGCTCTTGTTCGCTGGATATCGTCCTGCCAACCCTCTCCAAAGAATGAGGATTCGAGTCGTTCAATGGATACCGTACGCGAGGATTGAATCTTCAGAACCTGAAAGTTTTCCGGCCTGTCTTCAGCATCGATTTCAAGGTGAACCAAAGTCTCAAGAAGCGCCGTGGAGGGATCTTCACTGCAATAGATAACTGGGTGTCCCTTCGTGTGCCATCGGCCGGAAACATACAAGCCTCCAAGGCCATCCAGGCTGGCGTAATTGCTGATCCGCCAAAGAGTGACCCCTTCGCTCACGACACGAAACCATAATCGAGCTGCAACAGCATCTCCTCTACCAGCCTGCCGCCAGCTTCGGTGCGAAGGACCTCAAGAGGGGTACGCCCTTCAAACCGCTGCTTTGGTTTCCGGAGCCAACGCCCGGCTTTGGCATCATTCCCGAAAACTTCTTCCGCCAACGAAGTGATACGAGCAATCCGCACTGCGCGGTCGGATTCTTCATGCGTCAGCGGTTCTCGCTTTGACCGGCGATGAACCAGCGTCCGCCGTGGGACTACATATCTGTAGATCTCATCGTCGGTGAGACCAGTAGAGGTCAACGAATCCACCGAACTCAGCGGCAGGCGCTCTTCCACAATCCGGGCGATATCCTCGTCGGAGTGCAGGTCCTTAGCCCCTAGCTTGCGCTGAATGCGGCGATACAAAACGCTCGGTTCGCGCCTGCCCGAGGGCACCGATTCTGCTGATTCGACCGTCACTACGGCTTTAGGCATAACCACCTCGCGCAATGTGCTCCTATTATAATGGCATTTTGCGCAGCTGAGCGATTATGCAGGCGGTTCTTCCTCTCGGGTTCAGAGCTGTACGATAGGCCCCGCAAGCGCCTGATCTAAAGGAATTTATCGGTTCACCCATCGGGGAGGCGGCGGATCGGCATTAAGCGGTACCCAAATTGGTTCGTACGAAATCTGTACGACAAGTCGGCAGACTGTCATTTTCTTCATTAACCTCTTATAATCTGTAACTTACAGATTATAAAGCGCGCGGAAAAGATCACCCTACCGCCGCCTCCACCATCTGTAACTTTTGTGAAATCATCAATATAACTGCCTGACATGGGCCACTCTACGATGAGCATGCACGTGATTGCAGAAGATCGTTCCTTCCATTTTCCCTTAAGAGCAGCGGTTCCCGCTCTCTGTCTTCTCCTCACCGCCTCGGTCCTTGCCGGACAGATGCCCGGCCAAAGTGCGCCTGGCCCACCGCCAGCGCGCGTGGAGCAGACAAATCTGGGGTTCCGCGCGGTTGCGGGTAAGGAACTGCTCACTGTCACGGCGTGTACTGAGTCTGTGATTCACGTTGTCGCGACGCCCGATTCCTCTGCCACTCCGTCTCCCCGTCCGTGGATGCTCGACGCGGTACAATCCTGCCCCGGGGTGCAGTTCACTTTCGCGCAAGACGCTAAGACTGCGAACCTCAAGACCGCACAGCTCCAGGTGGTGTTCGATATCGCGCGCGGTAGCCTCTCGTTCCGCACGGTCAACGGAGAATCGCTGCTGAATGAAGGCACCAGCATGCCGCGAAGCTATGAGCCGGTCGAGCTCAACGGCGAACATACCTACCGCATCACGGATCGCTTCTCTCCTTCGATCACAGAAGCCGTCTACGGGCTTGGTCAGCACCAGAGCGGCATGTTCAACTACCGGGGCGCCACGGTGGAACTAGCGCAAAACAACACGGATGTTGCGATTCCGCTGCTGATCTCCAGTAAGGGCTACGGCCTGATGTGGAACACGGCAGCGCTTACCTATTTCGACAATCGGTTTCCGCTCGAGATGAAGCTGACGTCCATCGCCGGCAAATCGATCGACTACTACTTTCTTTACGGGCCGGAGATTGACGCCGTTCTCCACGAGTACCGGACGATGACCGGCCATGCGCCTTTGCTTCCGAAATGGGCCTACGGCTTCTTTCAGTCGAAGGACCGCTACGTATCCCTGGACGAGATTCGCGGGATTGCGGATCGCTACCGACAGGAGCATATCCCGCTCGACGCCATGGTGCAGGATTGGTTCTGGTGGAAGACGGAAGGCGATCCGATCTTCAATTCCAACTACCACGACGTAGCGCAAGACCTGGAGACCCTGCACAAAGAGAATGTGCACGCGATGATCTCTGTATGGGGGCTGCTCGACCCGAAATCGGAGACCTACAAGGTTCTCGACGCCAAGCATGAGCTCTTATCGGACGCACACGTGTACGACGCGACGAACCCTGAGGCGCGCGACATTTACTGGGAACACCTGCCGGGCAAGCTGCTGGCGCAAGGATGGGACGCATTCTGGCTGGACAGCGCTGAGCCAGAAGAGTACTGGCCGCACATGGGCGACGCTATCCTGAGCAGCCGCAAACTATCCATTGGCAACGGCGCCGAATTCACTAATATTTTTCCGTTCGTGCACACGCTCGGCGTGCAGGATCACTGGAAGGCGCAAGACCCGAGCAAGCGTGTCTTTCTCCTTACGCGTTCTGCGTTCCTGGGGCAGCAACGCGTAGGAGCTGCGGTCTGGTCGGGAGACGTGTATGGCACCTACTGGGGGTTGAGCCACCAGGTTCCTGCCGGCCTGAATTTTGCGCTCTCTGGCTACCCATACTGGACGACGGACATTGGGGGTTACTGGCCGCCGCACGATCACCCTCTCGCAGACCCGGCATTTCAGGAGCTCTACGCACGCTGGTTTGAGTACGGCACGTTTTGCCCGATCTTTCGCACGCATGGACATCGGCCGCATAACGAGCTGTGGAGCTTCGATAAGGTGGAGCCCATCCTGGTGAGCTACGACAGGCTGCGCTACCGGCTTATGCCTTACGTTTATTCGTTAGCCTGGAAGGTGGCGAGCGAGGACTACACCATCCAACGCCCGCTGGTCATGGACTGGCGCACCGACCCGAAGACATGGAACCTCGGCGATGAATTCATGTTTGGTCCTGCGATCCTGGTGAATCCGGTCCTGAAAGCCGACGCGACCAAACGCAACGTCTACTTGCCGGGAGCGGCGGCATGGTACGACTTCTGGACCGGCAAATCGGTCAGGGGCGACGAAGAGATCGAAGCCGACGCGCCGCTCGATCGCATCCCGCTCTTTGTGCGCGCAGGTTCGATCCTTCCCATGGGTCCACAGATTGAATACGCCACGCAGGACCCGGGAGGTCCGATCGAACTTCGGATCTACCGCGGGGCCGATGGGAACTTTGACCTCTATGAAGATGCTGGGGACGGCTATCAATACCAGCAAGGCCAGCATTCCGTGATTCCTCTTCACTGGGACGACCGCAGCTCTGTTCTCACCATTGGGGCACGCCAGGGCTCTTATCCCGGAATGGTCGACCACCGTAAATTCCGCATCGTGCTGGTGGACAGCAGACACGGCTCAGGCATCGAGTTGACCAACGCTCCGAATGCGGAGATTGACTATAGTGGCCGCGAAGTTCAGACAACCGTAAAGTAGGAATGCTAAAGGGGTGCACTCGGAAGAGCGTGCGCGGGGCGGCTACCCGTTCGCTCGTACTTCATCCGTCTTGCCATCATCGCGAGCGGCTCGGTCCAGAGTTTCCCTGGCGCTAGTGCATGTGTGCTGTCACGAAAGAGTCACCTTGAGCGCCGCAGCGTAGTCGACTGCTGGCCGGTAAGTCTTCGGAAGTGCGACCCGCAGAGCATCCGGTTGTTGCGTCCAATCGACTTTTGCTGCGGTTCCCAAAAGTTCGACGCGTGCCACCTTGCCGGGGCTCGTCGCTGCCGACAGTCCAAGCGATCTGATGAGGATGGGCTCTGCCGGCCAACCCAACACGAGCGCATAGATTACGCTGTTTGCTTTATTGCGAGTGAAGCGAATGTCTTTCTCGCCCAGTTTGCTTACGCTGCCGCCCTGGAACGAGCCGGCCTTCACCATATTGGGCCCTTCGCCAGAAATCTTCCATGGGCGTGTCTCGTAGATCGCCTCACCATTGAGCTGCATCCAGGAGGTCACGCCGTCGAGCACCGCGATCTCCTTACTGTCAATTGTTCCATCCGGTCTTCCAGGCACGTCGAGAATGAAGGTGCCATTCTTGCTGACCGTATCGATGAGCCAATGGATTACATCCTGTGGAGGAAGATAACCGCCGAACTCGCCTGGCTTTTCGAACAAGTAGCGGAGATAGTGCCATGCTCCGATGCAGGTTTCAGACTGCCACGGATACTTCATGATCTCGGCGGTCAACCCGCGCTCGTAATCAGCCACCACGGCCTTCGCGAGGCGATCGGGAACGTCCTTGACGTTCAGGACCGCTTCCATATTTCCACCATTCATCTTCAGGTTGTTGTTATAGAAGTAAGCGCCGATGTTCATCCCGCCCCAACCGAGCGGAAGCAACGAGTCGTCAAAGTACAGGAGGTCGGGACTGTGCTGATCAATCAGATCGCGTGTTCTGTCATAGAAGTTCTTGACGTACGAGACATCCGGTAGTGCGTCGGGCGGGTGTTTCACGCAGTAAAGGCGTTGCGGGTTGTGCCCCTGCCACCATTGTCCCTTGCCTTCCGCGTCAGTCAGACGGCCATCGTAAGGAACGCCGGCGAGAGGTCCCGATTTATCCGCGCCATGAGAAGGCTGAAACCACCACCAGTTGCGAGCCTGGTGTACGGTTACGCCAAACCGGAGTCCTTGCTTCCGCGCTGCAGCCGCCCATGCACCGACGACATCGCGGTGGGGACCTAGCGCGGCTGAATTCCACGGCTGATGCTTCGAATCCCATGCGTCGAAGCCATCATGATGATTGGCAAGCGCCACGAAGATTCTGGCGCCCGCCTTTTTGTACCGTGCGATCAGCTCATCCGGTTCCCAATTCAGCAGCGTCCATTGCGCGCACAGGTCTTTGTATCCGAAACGCGACGGCGGCCCGTAATGCTCGAGCTGATATTTGTACTGCCGTTGGCCCTCAACGTACATATTGCGGGCGTACCAATCGCCCGCTTCGGCCACGCACTGAGGACTCCAATGGGCCCAGATCCCGAACTTCGCGTCCTGATACCACTCAGGCGCCTCATACTGCAGTAACGAATCCCAGGTGGGCCTGAACGGACCCTCTCCACTGAGGTTTGAGATGGGTGATTCCAAGGGGACGTCGTCCCACATTCCACCGGCCACTTGTGACGGAGCGGGATTGTAATTCCATACCGATGGCTGCCACGCAGACTCGTCCAATTTCGTTGGTACGATTTTGCCGGAGTTTACCTTGTAGAAGACCCTCTTCTCCGGTGGCATGGCACAGAATTCGGCATAGTCCTGGATGTACCGGTTGAAAACAGACGGGGGTCCGGATTGAGTGTCAAGTGCCCCCTGCGCGATCGACGGAATAGACCTCGCTGCTGCGGTCATCGCCAGAGACTTGCAGAAATTCCTTCGCTGCACAGCCGCTCCTCTCCCCTACTCGCCCGATCCAGACCGCTCTATTGCACGGGGAACCGGTAGATGTTCACACTGATCGGCCCGACAGCGATAGCGCCGCGGGTTTCGCTTGCCGGACTCTCCTGGACTTTGACCCCGGCCGGTTGCCCGACGCGGTTGACCGCATCCAGGGTGCTTCCGGTCAACGTCCACAGTGTGCCTGAATTTCCCAGTTTCATTCCGGTCACATTCAGCTCGAAGTTTTGCTTCTGCTCTGTCGCGTTGACTACGACCAGATTCAGGTATTTGTGATCCGGCGTGAGCGTGGCAATTACATCTAACGGATATGTGGGACTGCCTGAGCTGACCTTCGGCTCGTCGCCATAGTTGGGGTTCTCTGCTGGCTGTGGTGAGTTGCCAGACACGGCAAGTGGAATCGTGCCAGGAAGATGCTCAGCGTAGAACTGGTACACAACGCCGAGAGCGTTGATGGTGGAAGCTGTAGGTGTGATGTCGAGCGACGATGTCCCCATGGTGTGCGCCGCCATTGTCATGAAGTCCGTGTGCCGCAGCATCTCATCGAAGAGCATGGCGTAAGCCAGATCGGTCTGGAGAGTCGGGCCCCTGAATCTCGCCGCACCTCCTCCTAAGCCACCATAGGCATACTCATCAAGCGAAAGAAAGATTCTTTTGTCGAGCATTTGTGGGAAGCGTTTTTGGTATCCCTCCCACTCTTCAGCGTGACGTCGAACGACATCGCCGGCATGCCGCGCGTATTCGAGCGGGGTTGGTTGGTATGTGACGTCCGCAGCGGTATCAGGTGCGTCGGGCGGCAACGCCTTGGCTTTGGAGATATCAAAGTGCCGGCCCGGTCCTTCATACCAATGCTGCGCGATCCCATCGAAGGTGCCCCAACTCTTGGCGAGGAGACCGCCCGTCCAATCCGTATCGGATCCAAACATCGGTTGCAGGTTATCGACGTATTTGGCGCGATCCGCGCCTTTCAGCCACATCGGCTCCATAATCTTTGCTGAAGCGATCAGCGTGATTGTGGGATCGGCCTTGCGCATTGCCGCGGCGAAATGATTGTTCTTAATGACGAAGTACTTCAGATCGGTGTAGCCGACCTGGAACGTTCCCCACGGCTCGTTTCCAATGTTCCAGTACTTGATGTGATACGGCTCGGGATGACCGTTCTTTGCGCGCATTGCTCCCCAGTAGGTGTTGGTCGATCCGTTGAGGTACTGCACCTCCTCGCCGGCGGAGTGAGCGTCACCAAGTCCGGCGTTGACGGTGACGTAGGGATCGACGTCGATCAGCTTGCAGAGAGTCATGAACTCATCCATCCCGACGTCGTTCGGTTGCATAGCATTCCACGCGTAGTCGAAGACAGGGGGACGTTTGTCGACGTCGCCTATGGCCAGGTGCCAGTCCCAGTCAGAAAGAAAGTTACCGCCCGGCAAACGCCACATGCCGGAGTGTAGCTGCTTGAGCAAGGCGATCGTGTCCGGACGGAATCCCTGGATATTGTCGGCAGGCATGAGTGACACGGTGCCGATGTGGAAGTCGCCTGAACCCGTCCCAGTAATCTCCAGTGCAGCGTCGGAGGAATCGGCTTTGGGCAAGAAGCTAAGTGGGAACTTCTTATACTCCCGCGTAAGCGTGAACGAAGCGGTCTGCTTGTCCTGCTCGCCGGCTCCCCAAAGGAGGGACACCTTCACCCTGGTTCCTGGCGTGCCGCGAAGATAGATGCGACCTGTGTAGCGCTTCCCGCCTACGAGTGAGAATCCCGCCTGACGAATGCCGTGCGGAGTGGCCGCATCAAGCGCGATCTTCGGGCTGTGCTCACCGACGAAAGGTCGATCCGTATCCATCACGACAGCATCGTCAGGCCCGATCGGCCGCCATTTGTGGAGCTGCTGCCGCATCGGATTGCCACTCTGGGCGCGCGGAGCTTCCGGATCCTTCGATGAGATCGGAAAATAAAACTTGCGATCGTCAAGCAGCTCTGCCCACATGCTGCGATAGATGAGAGTGCCGATATGCTCGATGAAGCTGCCAAACACATATTTGGATACCGGATCAGCAGTTTGCTGCGTATTGATCGTGACCATTAGCGGGTTGGGAACATTCGGCGACTGCTGCGCGACTGCGGACAAACACGTCAGCAACGATGCGGTAAGGATTGCACGGATGTTTTTCATGGCTGACCGCTTATTCTCTCCTGCGATGGTTGTGGTCGTGACGTGACCGTTCTCTACTCCGGCAAGGCGTACTGCCCGTCGATGTGGAAGTGGCCGCTTACTGTTGGAGCTTCGGTATCGGGCTGTCCTCCCCCGATGCTGATCGTGTAATCGCCCTGAGCAATGATTGGGTCCCCGTTCTCGGTGACCATGCCGAGGTCGCGTGGTTTGAGGCGGAAGTGCACCTTCTGGCTCGCGCCTGCGTCGAGGTGAATGCGCTCGAAGCCGCGAAGAGCGATGCGTGGAGCTCCTTTGACGTCAGGGAACTTGAGATAGAGCTGAACGACCTCGTCGCCTGGCAGCTTGCCGGTGTTGGTTACGGTCACGTCAGCATCGACGGGCTGCCCGCCAGCTACCGCGTTTGTGGGCACAGTGAGGCCGTTATAGGAGAACTTTGTGTAGCTGAGGCCGTAGCCGAACGGGTAGAGCGGCTTGCCGGTGAAGTAGCGATAGGTGCGATTCGCCATTCCATAGTCTTCGAAGTTGGGGAGCTGCTCGACACCTTTATAGAAGGTAACGGGCAGGCGGCCGGCGGGGTTGTTCTTTCCGCTGAGGGTCTGGGCGACGGCTGCCCCGCCCTCTTCCCCGGGATACCAGGCATCGAGAACCGCGTTGGCGTGAGCATTGATCCAGTTGACGGCGAGCGCGCTGCCGTTCATGAGAACGACAGCGAGCGGTTTGCCGGTGGCCGCGACGGCTTCGACGAGATCTTCCTCAGGTTGAGGCAGATCGATGCTGGTGCGGTCTCCACCGAGGAAGCCAGGCTCGCTGACGGGCATCTCTTCGCCCTCAAGCTTGCTGGTGATTCCTACGACGGCAATGACGGCGTCGGCATTCCGCGCGGCCGCGATGGCTTCGGGCGAGACGGCGCTGTTGACCTTCTCCCAGATGAGTTCGGCGTGGGCGTTGCCGTTCTGTGAGCCGTACATGATTTGGAGCGCGGCCTTGCGGCCTTTGACGAGGTGGACACGGCCCATCGAAGCCGCAGCCTCGCCGCCGCCGAACGACATCGCGACCTGCTTGCCATCCACTGTGACGCGGGCGAAGCCCTGGGCGCGCACGCCGATCAGGAAATCGCCTGTTTCGGTGGGGGTGAGGAATCCAGACCACTGCACGCCGAAGCTCTTCTTGCCGGCGACTTCCTTGGGGAGGTCGGCCTGTGTGAGGTGCACGTTCGGCTCGGTGCGGGTGAGCAGGGGCTTGCTCTTCTGGTCTGGCCCGCGGCGGCCTTCACCGTACTCCGCCTCCAGGCCTGCCTTGCCGTCGGGGGTGGTAAGCAGAGCGGCGGGTACCGGTGTTCCGTCAGCGCGGAGAAACTGCGTGCCCGGGACGAAGGTGATGGTTGCGTTGGGAAATTCAGAGTGAAGGCCGTCGAGGACGGAGACGATGTGTGTGGGCTGGCCGGCATAGTTTCCGAGCAGCGGCTGAGTCTGATCAGCGAGCGGACCGACGACGGCGATCCTGCGAATCTCGGGCTTGAGAGGAAGCATGCCGTCGTTCTTCAGCAGCACCATGGATTCGTTCGCCAGCTTGAGTGCGTGCGCACGATGCTCCGCACTGTCGAGCTCCTTCTCATCGATCTTTGTGTAAGGAACCATCTCGGGTGGGTCAAACATGCCGAGCTTGATGCGCGCTGTGAACAAACGGATCAGCGCCGTGTCCAGAGCACTCTCGGGCAGATATCCCTGTTGAACGGCGTCGATATATGCCTTGTCGACGGGTTCGCCGAAACGGGAGGTGAAGGTGACGCACTCGTTGTCCATGCCGCGGAGCACGGAGATCGCGGCACCCTGCGCCTGGGTGGGCCGATAGCGATGGTTCGCTGCAATGTCGCGCACGGCATCGCAGTCTGAGACCACGTAACCCTGGAATCCCCACTTGCCGCGCAACTGGTCCTGCAGAAGGTATCGATTTGCGCACGCGGGCTCGCCGTTGATGGCGTTGTAGGCGCACATAATCGAATCAGCTTTGCCTTCGACTATCGCAGCGCGAAATGCCGGCTCATACGTGTCGACCTCGTCATGCTTGCTCACGTCGACATCGGCGAAGTGGCGCGTGGGCTCGGGCCCGCTGTGCACATCGAAATGCTTCGGCGTGGCGATGGAGAGGTAGTACTTCGGGTTGTCGCCCTGCAGGCCGGTTACGTAGGCGACGCCCATGCGTGCGGTGAGGAACGGGTCTTCGCCGTAGGTCTCCTGCCCACGGCCCCATCGCGGGTCGCGAAAGATGTTGAGATTTGGTGACCAGAAATCGAGGCCTCCCATGATGCCGGTGTGGCCTTCGCGCTGGTTCTGCACGTGCTTGATGCGGCCTTCCACGCCGATCTGCGCAGCCATGGTGTGAATTCCGGGCGCGTCAAAAGTAGCGGCAAGACCGACCGGCTCCGGGTATTCCGTCACACCCTGGTTGATGACCCCATGCAGCGCTTCGCTCCACCACTGGTAGGCCGGGATTTTGAGGCGCGGCACCGCAGCGGAATTGTTCTGCATCTCCGACGCCTTCTCGGCGAGAGTCATGCGATGTACGAGGTCTGTGGCGCGCTCCTCTGGTGAAAGCTGAGGATTCATGTACGGGAGGTTCGCGGAATCCTGCGCAATGGCTGTTTGCGTAACTGCGCCGCAAAGCAGCATTGCTGTGGATGCAAGGACTCTGACCAGAATGGGCTTTACGCGGGTTCTCATTCATTTCTCCAAGCTGAGTTGGGGCAAATCGTCAGTTACCGGCAGCCCTCGGTGAAGCAGAGGTTATTACTGAAGAATGGCAGGACGTGGTTCTGGAATCGGTCGGCAACCGCGCTGGTGTGCGTCCCGGAGTAAATTTCGAAGCTGTTGGCAACGCCATAGCTATCGAGGATCTTGTGCAGCTTGATCGTGTCGAACCGCAATGCGTCATGATCGCCGACGTCGATTGAGATCGCGCGGTATTGCTTCAGATTTCCAATGTATTGGTCGACGAACGAAAGCGGAGCATTGGCTGTGAACTTTGCTACGATCTCCGGCTGGGGAACCCCGTCTTTTGTGGGCAGATCGAAGTACAGCGGCGGCTTGCCCGGATCCGGCGCCCATGCCGCTGCCGTCGCAAATAGAGCCGCACCAAACCCGGGCGACTGCGCCGCGAGGTCCGCTGGGGACTTCGCCTCGCTCACCTTTTTCTCTGCGGCGAGAGCACGCTCTTTGGCCTGTTCGGCGGGTCCGGGGCCGCCGCCGGTCATCGGCGACATGCAGCAGGGACTCATGATATATAGCGCGCCGAAGACATCAGGATGCTTCATGCCTATGCGCGATGCGCCGTAACCGCCCATGGAATGGCCGACCAGGCCACGGCTCTCGCGATCGGGAATCGTGCGGTAGTGCGCGTCGATATAGGTGACGACGTCGTGGTAGATGAACTTCTCGAAGTCGCCCGTGGTCTCAGAACTCGAATACATCGACCCGTTGTAGATGGTTTTCGAGTCGGGCAGCACGACGATCATCTCGTGGGAGCCCTGTGCGAAGGCGCCTTCGATCGTTTGCGGGACGTGGATTTCATGCGTCCACTGCTCGGCCCCGATGGAATAGCCGTGCAGCGCGTAGACGACCGGATAATGGCGTTTCGACGATTTCTGGTAGCTCGGCGGAAGAAAGACGATCACATCACGATCGACGGCATCGCCTTCGAGGTTACCCTCAAGCGCAGGACTGTGGATTTTGATGTGCTCAACCGTTACGGGCTTCGCACCATCGACGGGCGGAGGAACAACGGTTTGCACCTGCGCCGAAAGCGATCCTGCGCACGCGAAAATTATTGCCGTTGCGCAGGAGCAAAATAGATATCTCAGGTTCAGCTTTCCAGGGGACAGCATGATTTGCACACCGCAAATATATCCACCCGGAAGCGCGATACACAATTGAGTACTGAATTATCCGTGTGAGACATCGAATCCATCGATAGATTGCTTGCGAATCCGGGTAGACAAGGATGTGTGATTGGATCCAATCGGATTCGATCTTGTGTCAAGGAGCGTCGCACTTTGAGAACTCTGCGCCTAACCTTGTTGATCCTCCTCGCTGCGCCAGCATGCGCGCAGTCTATCTACACGCGGCGTCCGCCAGATCCGCTCGCCGTAGTAGCAGACGCTTCCGCCGGGCTCCACGGCGACGGCGTAGCAGACGATACGGCTGCCCTTCAGTCCGCGATCGATCGAGTGGCCGAAACCACAGGACAAGGCCTCGTTTTCCTGCCAAGCGGCCGCTATCGAATCAGCACCACCATCTACTTATGGTCTGGCATTCGTCTGATCGGCTATGGCCCACAGCGCCCAGTGATTGTATTGGCCCCGAATACGCCTGGGTACCAGAGCGGTCATGGGTTTCTCGGCACCGGCCGGTACATGCTGCAGTTTGCGTCGCGGAAGCCGGCTTCCGGCGAACAGATTGTGGATGCGAATGAGTTCACGTTTTACAGCGGGATCAGCAACGTGGATTTTGAGGTCGGAAATGGCAATCCAGCGGCCATCTGTATCCGCTTCCATGTGGCTCAGCATTCGTTCCTGTCTCATATGCACTTCTCTGTCGGTCAAGGACACGCGGCGTTGGAGGATGTGGGCAACCAGGCGGACTCGCTTGAGATCGAAGGCGGAGACTACGGCATCATCTCCGTGCGGACCTCACCGGCCTGGCAGTTTCTCCTGATGGATTCACGCCTCACCGGCCAGCGTGTCGCAGCCATCCACACTCAGGAGGTTGGCATGACATTGATCCGCGATCGCATCGAGCATGCGCCGGTCGCCGTAGAGATTCCACCGGAGATGCCCGAACAGCTCTATGGACGCGATCTCCTGTTGAGAGACGTGGCAGTTGGTGTTGTCCTCGGGGACACAACCAGTCAGCACCACCAAGTGACTCTCGACGATATCCGCTGCTTCCATGTCGGACATCTACTGCGTGCCACACATGACAACGTTGAAGGTTTCTCCCCCATCGCGAGTCCCTCAAGCTCGTTCGTTGAAGAGCGACTCACTGTCGGCCAGGATATCGATGCGAATGGACGAGAAGGTCCAATCGCTCTGCACCATCTGGAGCGTAAGCTCTCCCGAGAGCCGGCACCGGTTGCAACGGACATTCCAGCGCTTCCGAATGTCTCCCAGTGGGCCAATGTCCGGGAACTTGGAGCGGCCGGGGACGGAGGAACCGATGACACTGAAGCACTGCAGCATGCCATTGACTCACATCGTGTCCTGTACTTCCCCACTGGCCTGTACAGGGTTCGCGGTACGCTGCATCTGAAACCGGATTCCATACTGCTCGGGCTGTCCCCCGCAACAACAGTTCTCGTCGTGAATGATGACGATCCTTCCTTCAGCGGGCCGGGCGGAGCAGTCCCGGTGATTGAGTCATCACCGGGCGGGCATGAGGTACTCAGCGGCATAGGTGTGTATACCGGATACTCCGCACCGCGAGCTGCCGGCGTGATCTGGCACAGCGGAGCCGGTTCATTCATTCAGGATGTCAATTTCCCGGCTGGGATTCGTCCTTCGCCGAGGGTCGGCTCGAGATATCCAAGGCCAGATTTTCGGATCAAGCGCCCCGACACGCGTGCATCCCAGTATCCAAGCCTCTGGATCCAGGGTGGCGGAGGCATATTCCGCGATACCTGGACGGCCGATACAACTGCCATTGTCGGCCTTCGTGTGGAGAACACCAATGTGCCTTCGATTGCATATCAGATCTCATGCGAGCATCACATGCACAACGAAGTCGAGTTTCTGCATGCATCGAACTGGACCGTCTATGCGTTACAGACTGAAGAAGAGAAGCCGAACGGAGCAGATGCTACTCCGATTGAGTTGAACGATTCGAGCAACATAACCTTCGCGAATTTATTCGTCTACCGAGTCTCTCGCAATGTAGTGCCGCATCTGGCAGCAGTCGAAGCCACACGCGCTGACAATATTCGATTTGCGAATATGCACAACTTCAGCATGACTCGCCTCGCCTTCGACAACAGCATCGTCGATACAACTCGGAATGTTGCGGTGCGAACGCACGACTTCACCAGCTTCCTTCTGAATAATTCCGTCAGACCCGGAGCTCCCCTGCCGATTCCTGCCGGTTTGAGCCGCATGCCTCCCTCCAGAGGCTCACAAAACCGGGCACGTTCAGCAACCTGGCAGGTCTCACCTTGGACGATCAAGGGCAACTCTTCTTTACAGACGCAGCGACACACCGGATCCTGCGATGGAACGACCGAAATAACTCTGCGGAAATATTGTCCGAAGCGGTTGATTCGCCGGTAACTCTAGGCTATGCGGGCAACGGCGAGCTGCTGGCGATCGATTCGAGCAAGGCAGTGTACGCAGTCTCGACGCGAGACGGTTCGGCGCAAAAGCTGACCGGCGAAGATCCTCGCGCGGATACAGCGCTCTTGCTGCCGACCGGATTCCACAACGATGCCCGCAGTGTTGAGTGGATGGTAGAGCACAAGGGAATTGTCTATGCGCCGCGCAGTAACATGGCGATCACCGGTGTGACGGAAGATGAACCGCGCAGCTTCTTCTATGCGCCGCAGACGAGTACGGCGATTATGGCCGGTGGAAGTTGGAAGGGACTCCTGCAGGCTGTCCAACTCGGTGGGTTCCGCATCGGCACTTCACGCTTCGCTGTAAGTGAAGAGGACGACAAGGTATACAGATTCACTCTCGATTCCTTGAACCACCTGAGTGCTGTCGCCGTTATCCCGCGCAGCGGAACATCAGTCGTCGCGGATGCGGCGGGTAATGTCTATGTAGCCGGAGCCGAGGTATTCGTCTACTCGAGTCAAGGGAAGCCTCTGGGGACTCTCGAAATTCCCGAGCGTCCCGGTTCACTTGTCTTTGGAGGAGCAGACCATCGCACTCTCTTCATCGGCGCGCGTACGTCCCTGTACGCCGTTCGAACTGTGGCCGGAGGGGCCGACTAAAACTTTATCTAATCTGATTCCCCAGCGCATAATCAGGGCTAGACATGAACAGCACACTCGATGAATGGGATGTTGTCCGTGCGGTGGTACGGCTGGGCGGCTATGCGGCAGCAGCCCGGCACTTGAATCGCTCTCAATCCACGGTCAGTTACACGATCGCCAAACTGCAGAACAAGCTTGGTGTCCAGATCTTTACACTGACTGGACGAAAGGCTTCCCTGACCGAGTTTGGTCGCGTGCTTCTCGCGCAAGCGGAGCCGCACCTGAGTGGCTTCGAGCAGCTGGAGCAGAGGGCCCGATCCCTGGCTTTCGGTGGCGAGTCGGAGATCAGATTGTCAGTCGACTCGCTCTTCCCTAACCATCGCCTCTTCACCACACTTGCGGAGTTCAGCCGCCGTTTCCCGCACGTCCATTTCAAACTGCGGCAGGCGCCCTTGATGGCCACTGATGTTGAATTTTCCTCACATAACGCCCATCTTTGCATCTCCGGAATCGTTTCCCGTGAGTATTTCGTCCATCCAATTTTGGAGATTCGGATGATCGCTGTGGCCCGGTGGGATCACCCACTTCACCAGTTAAAGCGGCAGGTTTACCGCGCGGACATGCTCGGCCACATGCTCGTAAACATCGAGGGCGCAGGCGCCGGAACCACCAAGCGACAGCCGCTCGCACCGACGCAACGTCATCTCGCCGTCGCGACGATTGAAGCAGCGGTCGATGCAGTGCGTTGCGGGTTTTGCTTCGGATGGATTCCAGCGTATCGAATCCAGGCTGCGATAGATTCCGGAGAACTCGTTGCCCTGCGGATGTCAACCGGAAGCGAACGGCAGGTCCGGCTGAACGTTATCTGCACGGATCCGAACGCCAGTACTCAGGAGCTTCTCGTGCTCGCCGAATTACTTGGAATGAACCGCGAACTTCAGCACGCTTAAGCTACATACTTCGGTACAGCTCGCCCTTGAGCCTGCATGCGGCAGGCAATCGCGAGGGTGTTGTTGCTGATAGCGTAGAACTCGACGACACCTCGATAAACACAGAATCAGCGCCGAAAAATCGGAGTGTCAGCATGCGTTCCCTCGATGGAAACGGCGGCTAACGAATACATCGAAATAGTCGATAAGCTTGATTGTCCATTTTGATGGATCGAACAACCCGCAGTGCATGAATGAAAGGGCATTGACCTTCTTACACAACACGAAATATAGTCGCCGCAATAAAACGAGCCCTTACTCATCGGGCACTGGAGGCTGTCTTTCCATGGAGCAAACGTCCACGATCACCGCCGTGCCTCGATCGCTTTGCTCTTTGGCCAGCGCGGCTCGCCCGATTTCCCGCTTCCTCTGCGTCATTGCGGTTCTGCTCGCATTCGTCTACAGCCCGGGCCTCGGCGCGCAGACGTCCGGGTCTATCTCCGGACATCTCGCCGACCCAACCGGAGCCAGCCTCCCCGACACCACTGTGACCCTCAGGGAAGTGGCAACAGGTGCAGTGCGCACGACGAAGTCAACTGGAACTGGTGACTACAGCTTCACCGAGGTGCCGCCTGGAACGTATTCCCTGCAGGCCACGCACGAAGGATTCAAGGCCATCCGGAGCGACACCTTCGAGGTACAGATTGATCAGAGCGTAAGACTCAACTTCACATTGCAACTCGGCGCGGTTACGCAGTCCGTCGAGGTCACCGCAACAGGCGCGCTGCTTCAGGCAGAGAATGCTTCCACCGGAACCGTGGTGGAAAATGCGGAGATCAATGAGCTGCCCCTGAATGGCAGGAACTACTTGAGCCTCGTGGCGCTTTCGTCAAACGTGAATACGCTTTCGCCATCATCGGGCCAGGCAGGTTCGCGCCTGGGTGGCGATCGCGCCTCGCAGTCGATCTCGGTCGGCGGCCAGCGCATCATGTTCGACTACTACACTCTGGATGGCGTCGACAATACCGATCCTGACTTCAACACGTATGTGGCACTGCCCTCGATTGATGGCATCCAGGAGTTTAAGGTTCAAACCGGCGTGTATTCGGCGGAGTATGGCCACGAGGCATCGCAGGTTAACGTGCTCAGCAAGAGCGGCACAAACCGTTATCACGGTGCCCTGTATGAGTACATCCGCAACAATTACGTCGATGCCAATCCGTACTTCTTCCCGTATCAGGCGGCTCCTCCCAAGGTGTTCCCGTTCAAGTGGAACGATTACGGATTCGAGCTGGACGGCCCCATCAGGATCCCCAAAATCTATGACGGCAGAGACAAATTCTTCTTCATGGTCGACGACGAGTGGAGACACGTCCGCTCCATCGGTCAGGGCCAGGCCGTTGTGCCCACCCCTGCTATGGCGGCAGGTAACTTCCAGGGCTACACATATCAGGACATCAATGGCGTTCACCCCGTTACAATCTACGATCCGCTGACCAACCAGCCATTTCCGAACAACACCATCCCCTCAGATCGAATCAGTCTGGTCTCCACGGCGCTTCTGAAGTACCTCGGAACCGCCCCGAACGCGCCGACATACACATGCGGCGCCACAAGCTGCTCGGTAAGTAATAACTACTCCTATACAACTTCCTCCCCGCAGGACCGGCAGAGCCTGACGGTGCGAGGGGATTACGTCCAGTCTCAGAAGATGCAGTATGCGTTCCGCTACAGTTCCGGGAGCGAAACGCTCCAATCCAGCGGACTCCTGGGAGCTGGCAGCAAGACGGTAACGAACTACCACCAATACATGGGTTCGAATACCTGGACAGCAAGCCCGCACGTCGTCAACGAAGCGCGATTCGGCTACACGTACTTCTACAACTCGAATGGTTTGTTGTCGGCATTCACGAACGACGTAGTGGATCAAGTTAAGATTCCAGGCCTGAGCGGCGGTGATCCTTCAACGTGGGGTATTCCGTCGATGAATTTCTCCTCGGGCCCTGCAGGAACCACAAAGAACATCTGGACCAGCTTCGGGGATCTTGGCGGCGATGGGCCGTACGTGGTGACGGATCCCACGTGGCAAATCGTCGACAACGTCTCGTGGGAAAAGGGCAAGCACTCACTGCGCCTCGGGTTTGAGTACAATCGCCAGACCTTCAACCAGCTCGGCAATCAGTTCTCGCGCGGACAGTTCGTCGTGCAGCCGCTCGCTACCGCATTCCATACTGGCACCGGATTGTCCGGTGGCGATCCGCTCGCCGACTTACTGCTCGGCGACCTCTACCAGTCGGTGGTGGCGGTAGCTGTCGCGGACGCGAACTATGTGCGCAACGTAGAAGCCGGCTATGTCGACGACACTTACAAGATTTTTCCTAATTTGACCGTCTCAGTAGGCCTGAGGTACGAACTCACACCTCCGTGGAACGATACCTTTGGCAACAACTTCAACATAGATATTCAGACGATGCCGAAGCTCGGTGATACCAGCACGACATATCCGCAGAGCCAATGGCCGTTTTACGTGCGCCAGGGTACCTGCGCTCCCTCCGATGTTTATCAGGGCCTTTCGATCCGCTGGGTCACTCCCCTTGGCCCTCCCCCGGTTTGCAGCAACGGGCTTATGCCGAACGGCCCGCTGCTCGATACCAAGTACACCAACTTCGCGCCGCGCTTCGGAATCTCGTACTCCCCGAATGCAAAAATGGTGATCCGAGCTGGCTACGGCATCTTCTACACCCAAGACATCGGAAACGCGTATTTCGACATGGCGCGCAACATCGCCGGGCGCATGACCTATACGAACACCGACTCTGCGCCGCCCTACGGGAGTTCCAGCCTGACCTGGACCAACGCCACACCGGGTGCGGGCGGTGGCGCAATCTCCAATCTTGGCCCGAGCGTCGCCTTCGCGAACGCGGTAAGTCACAGGACGAGCTACACCGAGCAGTTCCTGCTTAACATTCAACAGCAGGTTGGCGTGAATTGGTCGTTTGAACTGGGTTATCAGGGCGCGTTGAGCCGGCATCTTTATGGATTCCTGAGTGCAAACCAGGCGACTCCCTATGGGTATATCGGTAATGGAAAGCCCTCTCCGGTCGCTTCCCGGACGCCATTCGCAAACATGGGAGGCCTGCAGTTCGTGCATGACGAGGGCACGGGCAATTACAACTCTGGCGAAGTGAAGGCCACGCGGCGCTTCAGCCACGGGTTCAACGTGATCGCCTCGTACACGTATTCCAAATCCCTCGACGATACGAGCGGAATCCGCAACCAGGGGAACGACAACCTGTACCCGCAAAACAGCTACTGCGTTCCATGCGAGTACGGCCCGTCCGCATTCGATGTTCGGAATCGGTTCGTTGGCTCGGCCCTGTATGAGCTGCCGATCGGTCCTGGCAAGCTGTTGCCTGTAAATAACAAACTGCTGAACGCGCTCATCGGCGGCTGGCAGTTGGGCGGTACCTTCACGCACCAGACGGGTGGCGTCGCCACGCCGCTCGACGGCTTTGACAACGCCAGTATTGCGTCTCCGTTCGGCAACTTCGATCGACCTGACCCAACCGGAATCAGCCCCTACCTCCACGGAAGCGCCCGGACTCTGAGTGACTGGGTGAATAAAGCTGCTTATGTAGACGCTCCAAGCGGATTCTTCGGAACGCTACAGCGCGGCAGCTTCACCGGCCCCGGATATACGAACCTCGATGCCGCGCTGCACAAACAGTTCGCGATGCCGTACAACGAGAAGCATCAGCTCTCGATCCGGTTCGAGGCATTCAACGCACTGAATCATCCGAACTGGGGTATCCCTACTCTGACGCTGAATTCGTCGAATTTCGGACGCATCACCAGCGCGGGTCAACTGCGCCAGTTGCAACTCGCGGCCAAGTACCAGTTCTAGTCGCGTCCGGCCAGAGGTATCACTCACCACCTCTGGCCGGCCTCGCACCGATATTTCCTAAACTGCTCCCGCACCATCCCTAAACGAGCTTTTCATAAGCGACCATTCAAGACTGAACTCCTGCTGCTTCTCAAGAGAAATTTCGATTGTTTATGAAATCAGCAAGAACCCGGCCCCTCTCCCACGCTGCGTCGTCAGCAGATCGCGTTTCAGTCAAGGCGTAGATCGGCGACGTTTCCTGCAGTATGCGGCAGGCGTAGCCGCAATGATCGGTGTTGCGAATAACGCCATAGCGCAACCCTCTGTATCTATCGCCCAGGCGAGTTCCGCAGCAACGCCAACGGACTCGCGCCTGCCAGACGGCACCGAGTATGTCTCCTGGGAACAGCCGCTGAAGTTCTCCAAGACCTACTTCGTGGATAACAACGCTGCGCAAGCGGACGACAGCGGCCCGGGCACTCGCGAACGGCCGTTCCGCACCATCAACAAGGCGGCACAGGTGCTCCAGCCCGGGGAGCGCGTGGTCATCGCCTCCGGCGTATACCGCGAGTGCGTTCGGCCGCTGCGCGGTGGAAGCGGCCCGGACCGCGATGATCAGCTACGAGGCCGCGCCGGGGGCGAAGGTTTTCATCAAAGGCTCCGAGATTCTGAAACAGGGCTGGCAACAGAAAGCAGTTCCGATGTTCCGCCGCATGCCCAACGCCCAGGCTGCTGCTGCTCCAGAGGTGACCACGTGGGAACACGAATTAACCGGGGCGATGTTCCCTGATGCCTACAATCCATTCGCGCTGCCCAGCGCGCCCGGCGACCGAGCGTGGCTGGACACTAGATCCGTGGACATGGGGCCGTATTTCCGCCGGCGCGGATTGGTCTTTGTCGACGGCAAGCCGCTGGAGCCGGTGGAGCAACTGCGCGAACTGGCAAGCAGCAGTTGCCCGGGCCCCCGCCTCCGAACCAGCCGCAGCCGCTCACCGGGCTCCCACCTCGCACACCGCGGAGGGCCGATCATGCAGGAGATCGGCGGCACTCTCGATGGAAGATTCTGGGTCGACAACTCGGGACAGGCTATCCAGGTGCGTTTGCCGCACGGCACTCCTGCCGACCACACCATCGAAATCACCACTCGCGAACAGGCGTTTGCCCCGCTGCGAAAAGGGGCTGGCCTACATCCGCGTAAAGGGCATCACTTTTCAGCACGCCGGGAACGGCTACCCTGTTCCGCAGCGCGGCCTGGTTTCCACCGCCGGCGGCAATCACTGGATCATCGAAGACAACACCATCGAGTGGGCGAACGGTGTTGGCCTGGACATCGGCAACGGCGACTGGAGTGGAGGCTTCACTCCGCAGGCCGGCCAATCGCACATCGTTCGCGGCAACACGATCCGCTACTGCGGCGTGGAAGGCATGGCCGGCATGCAGACCCGCGACACAGTGGTCGAGGACAACTTGATCGAGTGGTGCGGCTGGGCCGATGCCGAACGCGAATGGGAGGCCGCCGGAGCCAAGTTCCACGGCGCTCACAACATGCTCTTCCGCCGAAACGTGGTTCGCCACATACGGCACGCCAATGCAGTCTGGTTCGACAGCGGCAACACCAACTGCCGCATCACGCGGAATGTATTCGCCGATGTCCTGACGGTCAGCGCGGCCGTGCACATGGAGATGAACCGTCAGCCCAACCAGATCGACAACAACATCATCTGGGACGTTCGCAACGCAGAGCCTGGAACTCCCGGCCAGAGAGGATGCGCCGGGTCGGGCATATTCATCAACGCCAGCGATCACATCATCATCGCGCAAAACCTGATTGGCCGCTGCGACAACTCCGGCGTGTTCGCCATCGTTCGCCCGGATCGCGCAAACAGCGGGCTCGCAGAGGACAACGAGATCTACAACAACATCTTTGCGCGCTGCGGCAAGTCCGCCATCGTCTTCCTGAACCAGCAGAACAGCGCAGACGGCAACCTTTATGTCTCCATGCCCAAAGATTTTCTCGGCTTCTTCACAGGCGACACCAAGCAGTGGATGGATCTGCCGGCCTGGCGTGAGTCACACGGCTGGGACAAGAACGGATCTGTGGCGGACATGCAGATCGACTTCGAGCCAGACCGGCTGGAGTTGACCATCAACAGCAGCGACCCTCTGCCAAAACTGAAGGCGTTCGATAACGTCGACATCGACATCTTGGGGAAAGTGAGTGGAGGCACCAGAGTTCCCGGCCCTCTCGCCGAACGTTACTGCCCGACACACTTGGCACGTAGACCCACGGACAGGGTATGACTCTCTCCTGGCTGCCGGCCGCGGCCGAAAGCACATGCAGTGAAGTATCAGTACCGGACACAGAACGTTCACCGGAGAAAACATGAAAGTACTTGCTGCCGCACTCTTTCTCTCTTCGACCATTGCCATGCTCGCGCAGACGGAGGCGGTGCCTCCGAACCCGATCACGGTGACGGTCAATACACAAAAAACGCTGAGTCCCGTCTCTAAGTACGAGTACGGCATGTTCATCGAGCACATCCGAGACACGATGTATCGGGGGCTCTGGTCCGAGTTGCTCGAGGACCGCAAGTTCTACTTCCCAATCTCATCCGCACCAGACACGCCCGCTCAGCAGCAGGCTGGCGGTCCGCCAAGAGGGCCTCAACCTCGCAGGTGGCGACCGGTCGGAGGAGACGAAGCAGTGACGATGGATAAGGAGGAGCCCTTCGTCGGCGATCAGAGTCCGCGCATTGCATTGGATGTTTCTACGGCACACGGCGTGCGGCAATCCGGCATTGCTCTCCAAAAGGGAAAAAGATATATCGGCCATATCATTCTTCGCGGCACTCCAGGAGCCCACATTAGAGTTGCTCTGGTCTGGGGTAGCGACTCGAGTGATCGTCGCGTCATTCCGCTGAATTCAGTTCCGCAAACTTACAAAACCTTCCCTCTAAGCTTCACGGCTCCTGCAGACTCCTCCGATGCCTCTCTGGAGATCACAGGCACAGGAACCGGCAACTTCCATATCGGCACCGTTTCGCTGATGCCGGCTGACAACATTGACGGCTTCCGTCCCGACACGATCGCGCTACTGAAGCAGATCAATATGGGCTTCTGGCGCTACGGCGGCAACTATACCTCCGGGATGATCTGGTATCACACGGTTGGGAATCGCGACAAACGTCCACCGGATTTCGACTATGCCTGGAATGCAATGCAGCCGAACGATCTCGGACTCGACGAGTTCATGACGTTGTGCCGGCTCATTCACGTGGAGCCCTATATCAGCGTCAATGCGGGCTTCGGTGATTCGCACTCAGCGGCGGAAGAAGTCGAGTACATGAACGGGTCCACCGCGACGTACATGGGTGCGATGCGCGCGAAATACGGGCACCCTGCGCCTTACCACGTGAAGTTCTGGAACATCGGGAACGAGCCCTGGGGCTCATGGCAGCTTGGCCGCACCGATACCAAATACTTCATGCTGAAACACAACGAGTTCGCAAAAGCCATGCGCGCCGTAGATCCATCTATCGTTCTCATCGCCTCAGGGCGCATGCTGCAGGACGATGGTCTCCGCGGTGATGTGCGTGCGAAATACGACGGCAATCTCCAGCCCCTCTACGGAACGGATGTGGACTGGACCGGTAACTTCCTCGCACACGCTTTCGGCAACTTCGATGGCATAGCCGAACACTGGTACGCGCAGCCCGGCCGCCATTTCGATATCGAGAAGGCGAAGAAGCTTCCACCCGACGCCTCTAACGAGGAAGCGTATGACAAAGTCGATCAGACGTTGCTCGAATCCGCTCGTTACGGAGCGAACGTTGTCCTGAAGAAGGCCGAGGAGTGGGAAGGATATGAACAGCGCTTCCCAGAGATGCGCCAGAAGAAAATATTCCTGTCGATTGACGAGTACGCCTACTTTGGCGGCGGGTTCAATCGCAGTGCAACCCTCAAAACAGGGCTCGCATACGGACTGATCTTCAATGAAATGCTTCGGCACACAGACTTCCTGAAGATGGCCGCTCACACTACCGGCCTCTCCATGCTGGACTTCAACCGCTCCGCGTCTACGTTCAGCACCACTGGCTTGGTGTTCAAGCTGTATGCCGACCACTTTGTAGGTGCCATTCCGGTCGAGCTCTCGGGAAATTCACCCCAGCCGGCGCCGAAATATCCTGCCGTCGGCGATCAGCCGGACAGGACCTCGGGAAGTCCGACGTATCCGCTCGACATGGTGGCCGCGCTTACCCCGGATCACAAATACCTGATCCTTTCAGTTGTGAATGCGACCGAATCTCCGCAGCAGTTCAATTTCAGCGTCTCGGGTGTACGAGCGAATGGACGGGGCCAAACCTGGCAGCTCACCGGAAAATCTGTCGATGCCGCAAATCGGGTAAATCAAACACCTGAAGTCCTTGTGACGGAGCGTTCGACAAATCGGGACATCCAGACTCTTTCCGTCGCTCCCATCAGCATCAACATCTACCAGTTCCCGGTGTCTGCAACCCAGTGATCGGTGCGGGCTCCACTCGCGAACCGCCAAGGTCGTGAGGAGTTCAACAGTTTCAATACCGTGCCTGCAATGCAACGCGCAAAGGAGAGGAATCGAATGGCTAAATCTTCAAACCGCACCGTTCTCACCCGGCGAGAGGCGCTGTTTCTTTCAGCAACCGCAGGCCTGAGCATCGCGACCGCAAATTCGGCCGTCGCTTCCGACAGCATCAAGACCGGCGCCCACCAAGAACCCGGCAACGTGTCGACCCCGCGCTCTGCCATCGCACGCACGCAATACGGCAAGGTGCGCGGATTCCTCGACGGCGGCGTCTTCACATTCAAGGGCGTTCCCTACGGGCAGACCACGGCCGGCGAAAACCGTTGGCTTCCAGCCAAGCCGCCCACTCCGTGGACGGACGAGTATATGGCGCTGGTCTATGGCGCAAACTGTCCGCAGAACCTGCACACATGGACAAGCCCTGAGCAAACATTCATCCAGGATTGGGATGACGGCTGGCAGAGCGAGGACATGCTGAAGCTGAACATCTGGACGCCCAAGTCTGACCGGGAAACGTCCCGTGATGTTCTACATGCACGGCGGCGGATTCAGCTTCGGTTCTTCCTACGAGCTTCCCTCACACGAGGGCGCACAGATGGCGCGTCACCATGATGTCGTTCAGGTCTCGGTCAATCACCGTCTCAATATTCTCGGTTTCTTCGATGTTTCGGAAATCGGCGGCTCAGCGTACGAAGACTCCGTCAACGTCGGCATGACCGACCTCGTGGCCGCGCTCGAGTGGGTCCACAACAATATCGAAAACTTCGGTGGCGATCCGGACCGCGTAATGATCTACGGCCAATCTGGCGGAGGGTCCAAAGTGACCACCCTGATGGGTATGCCATCGGCCGCAGGACTCTTCCATTGCGCTTCCGCGCAATCCGGCGGCGGCGGAAACATCCCGACCAAAGAGCAGCAGAGGGAGGTTACCCGCCTGCTCATGAAGGACCTCGGGCTCGCGCCGAATGACATCGCGTCACTGCAAAAGATGGACTGGGAGAAGCTCAACGCGGTCGGTAACGCCGCCGCCCGAAAGATCAACCCGCCGGGTCCGCCCTTTATGGGACCCGGAGCGCCTGGCCACCCCCGCGTGGGTTGGTCGCCCTGCGTCGACGGCAAGGTGATCAACATGCGTTCCTTCTTCGACGCTGCCCCGGAGATCTCGAAAAACGTCCCGATGCTCGTCGGCTCGGTCAGTGAAGAAGGCAACCGCATGTCTTCACATCCCACCGAGGAACAATGGCATGCAAATCTTGCCAAGGCGTACGGAGAGGACAAGGCAACGGCAATCATCACCACGCTGAAGAAGTCATACCCGCAGAAGAAAATTCAAACCCTGTCCTATATGTGCGGCGGCGCCGGCGGATTGAACGGCCTTTCCATGCGTAACAACGTGGTCAAGATGGCCGACCTGAAGCACAAGCTGAACGCCGCCCCCGCCTACGCGTACTACTTCACATGGCAAACCCCCATTCTCGACGGTCTGCCCGGCGCGTGGCACACTGCCGAGCTCCAGTTTTGCTTCGATAACACCAAGCGCTGCGAACAAGGAACGGGCAACACACCCGAAGCCCAGGCGCTGGCTAAGAAAATGGCCTCCTCGTGGGCCACGTTCGCTGCAACCGGCAAACCGAACATCCCGGGATTGAGCTGGCTACCCACCGACCCTGAAACGAACCGGACCATGGTCTGGGACAACCAGTGCCGTATGGTCAACGACCCCGAGGGAGATGCACGCAAGCTGATCCTCAACTGATTGATACATTCGCCCGCTACTCGGCCGCACGCTCATTCATGTGAACCGGTGTTTTCTACCTGTAGCGTCGCGCGGAACGCACTCCGGCCAGATGGTCTGCACCCGTGTCAAGTTGAGCGAAAGGAGCTGTTCTAAGATCCATGTTTACCCGAATCACAATCTGTCTTCTCTTGGTTCTGACCTCCAGCACCACCGTTTTCGGCGCTGAGTTTGCGATGCGGGTGAACGAAAAGAACTACCTCGACACTCAGGGCTTCAGCGTGTTTCTCTACGACAGCACCTACCATCCCGTGTTCGTGGACCAGAAAAACACGGCCATGGAGATGATTCTCCACGGCCAGCGCATCGCAACGAACGGCGACGTGCGCCTGATGCCAACGCCCGAGCAGTGGGACCTCGTCGCCACCCTCAAAGGCCGCCACGTCGACAAAGCGAACAACACACTCAGCGCTGACCTGGCCTTTCCCACCTTCGGTCTGAGCTACACGCTGGAAGTCGCGGCGGAACCCGGCGGCGTGAAGGTCAGCATCAATCTCGACCATCCGCTGCCGCAGAACCTCGCAGGCAGAGCCGGTTTCAACCTGGAGTTCCTGCCCTCCATCTACATGGGGAAGGCTTACCTCATAGACGGAACTAAAGCCGGAATCTTCCCGCGAACTCCCAACGATCCGATGGTCAAGGTACTGCCGCTGCCCGATCAACCGAAAAAAGCCTATTACCTGGAAGATTGGGACAAGGCGAAGGGATACATGCAGCCGCTGCCGTTTGCCGAGGGCAAGAGCATCACCCTCGGAGTCGATGACAATCTGGCCCGGGTGAATGTCACATCCGAAACCGCCAACCTCATGCTCTTCGACGGTCGCGACCGCGCGCAGAACGGCTGGTTTGTGCTGCGCTCGCTGATTCCTTCCGGCAAAACCACCGGCGCTATCGTCTGGCACATCAGGCCGGACGTCATTCCAAACTGGACGCGGCCGCCTATGATCGCGCATAGCCAGGTGGGATATGCGCCGGGTTTCTCTAAGGTTGCTGTGCTGGAACTCGACCCGAAATACAACGGCCCCAAAACCGCCAAAGTGCTGCGCCTGATGGAGGACGGATCGTACAAGCAGGTGTTCGAAGGCCCCATTACGCCTTCAACGCCCTGGCTGCGCTATGTGTATTCGAAATTCGACTTCACACCGGTCGAGGATCCGGGCCTATATGTAATTCAGTACGCAGACCAGCGTACGGCGCCCTTCCCCATCTCCAAAGACGCCTATGCGCACATCTGGCAGGACAGCCTCGACCATCATCTTGCCGAGCAGATGGATCACGTCTCCGTTCGCGAAGGCTACCGTATGTGGCACGGCGCTTCGCATCTCGACGATGGCCGCATGGCGCCCGTTGTCGGAGAGCAGTTCGATGGCTGGTATCAGGACGCAGCCACCGACGGCAAGTACAAGGGCGGCGACCACATTCCCGGGATGAACGTCGGTGGCTGGTACGACGCCGGCGACTTCGACCTCGAAGAACCCGCGCAACTCAGCGTCATCCAAAGTCTCGCTCTCGCCTATCGCGAGTTCAACCTGAAGTACGACGAGCTTGCGGTCAACGAGGCCGCGCGTGAAGTCGAGATGCACCGTCCCGATGGCGTGCCGGATACAGTCCAGCAAATCAGGCACGGCGCTCTTTACATCCTCGCGCAGTATCACAACATCGGCCACGCAATCCGCGGCACGCACGAGCCAGATCTGCGCCAGTACACACAGGTAGGCGACGGTGCTTCAAAGACCGACGGCCGCATCTATGACCCGAAGCTCGGTCCGAATGAAGTCAGAGGCGACTATTCCGGCAAGCCGGACGACCGCTGGATTTTCACCACCGACAACCCGTTCTTCGAGTGGAACGCGATCGCCGCACTCGCTGCGGCCTCGGACGCGCTGAAAGACTACTACCCGGCATTAGCCAAGGACTGTCTTGACACCGCCATCAAAGCATGGAATCAGCAGAAGGCGCACCCAACACCCAACCAGTCCGTCCGTGGCGGAGTTTTGGCCGCGTCTCAAGGTGCAGTATCTGGCGCGCAGCGCGGACGCAACGCACGCGGCAGCTCCGCCGCTCCGGCAAACTCCGGTACTAACACCGCACCAACAGCTCCGCCGCCCGGCTTCGGCCATGGCGGCTTTGGAGTCGGACTCGACTGGCCCGCGGCACTGGAACTGACAATCGCAACGCGTGGCGCCGAGCCCTACAAATCGCGTCTGAAGGAGCTGTTTCCGCAGGTGATCACCCCACAGCAGATGGGCTTCCGTGGCTGGACCGCAGTTCGAGCATTGCCCTATCTCGACGCCGGCGCGAAGAACCAGATGCGCGAAACCGTGAAGACCTACATGGCTGGTCTGGACAAGCAGCTCGACGCCACCCCGTTCGGCGTCCCACCCAGCCTCGGCAGCTGGGGCGGATCCGGAGCCGTGGTCGAGATGGCCATCCGAATGTACTTCCTGCACAAAACATTTCCGGATCTCGTAGGCCCCGAATACACGCTCCGCGCCGTCAACTACATTCTCGGCACCCACCCGGTATCCAGCACCTCGTACGTAGCCGGCGTCGGTACGGTCTCCAAGACAAAAACCTACAGCAACAACCGCGCCAACAACTCGTACATCCCCGGCGCCGTCATTCCGGGATACGTCATCATCAAGCCCGATTTTCCCGAGTGCATCGACGACTTCGGATTCCTGTGGTTTGAAGACGAAGCCGTCGTCGCCGGTTCGGCGAACTGGGTCATCGCCGGTAACGCTGCGGAGGCGATCACGCAGCAATCAAAGTAGGCCACTAGTGGCACCGTGACTAAGAGCGTTAAGGCGCGTCGCCGGTTTCTTGCTTTTGAGAAGTCGCGCTGCGTTCACCCGTATCAGAAGACGCTTCCAGGGTCTCTCAGATATGCCCGGCTATGACGTGGCCACCATTGAATCGCGGCCCCGAACAAAAAATCGCGGCGATTCGGAGCCATCCGGCATTTTCTCTTTGGAGATCTCATCACTGCGACACGGGTATGGAATAATGTGTTCGCTTTTGTATTCGTCAGCGCACAATAACGCCAACAAGCCAATATTGCCGGTCAGGCGAGAGAAGGAGCGAGCTACCGGAATCGACCCTTGCGCATAGAGGCTAGCGGCCGCTTCGGCTTTGACATTGTCGATGAAACCAAGTTCGGAGGTATGAATGCAGCTTCTTCCCGTCTTGCTGACCAAAGCCTTTTGCGATCTTCCGAATGTCCCACGAGCTACTCGTACTATCTCGGCAGTACTGATGATCTGCACCGCAGTCTGCATGACTGCACAGGCGCGGCGCGGATCTCATGTCCTTCCACCGGGGCCGATGCTCGATGGCGGAAAAACCAGTCTGCGATCGTCGTCCCTCACCGTCGATATCCTTAAATATTCCGGGACAGTAGCCCGGTTATCCCCTGTAAGTGATCCGAGCTTGGATTACACCCCAGGCAGCCGGCTGAAGGAACGCTCCGCTGACACGTTCTATCACCTCGGCGATCTGGATGTACGCTTTCGCGCGGCCGGATCATCCGCGTGGATCGATATGTCGACTGCCTTTCGTCGCAAGCAGGCTACGGTTCTGGAATCTGACGGAGACCACTTTGCCGAAGATGTGACTTCTAGTTTTTCCGCTGCCACCCCGTTGAAGCTAATCCGGACGTGGGCTGTTGAGAAAGGCGATCTCGTCCTTCGCTTCACGCTGACGAATACCGGGAGCACACCGCTCGAAATTGGCGGCGCCGGAATTTCGATGGTGTTCAACAACATCATGAACGGGCTGACGCTGGACCAGGCTTACAAGAGCTGCTCTTTTTATGACCCCTACATCGGTGAGGATGCGGGGTATGTCCAGGTGGTACGCCTCAATGGGCTCGGTCCGGTGCTGCTGGTTGTGCCTGCCGGTCATACACCCTTCGAGGCGTGGAAGCCCATTCTCGATCATCGTGACCGCACCACTGGCAAGGGATTGATCGGCAATGATCCGACTCCGCGCGGAACCACCTTCGAAGGTTCGTACGATTGGATGGTTCATTCCGCTGGCTTCGCGAGCACAGACTGGAAAGGCGTCGACGAATGGAATCCGGCAACCCTGCAAACTCTCGCGCCAGGAGAGAGTGCGACGTTCGGATTGCGCTTCCTTGTTGCGCCGGATATCCGCCACATCGAATCCACTCTCATTCAACACAGGCATCCGGTGGCGGTTGGCATCCCCGGCTATGTGATTCCACGCGATATCGACGGACGGCTATTCCTCCGCTACAGTTCGCCGGTTCACACCATTGTTAGCGAGCCTTCAGATGCCGTGGCCATTCACGATGATGGACGCAACGCGGCCGGACTGCATTCCTATACGCTTCGCGGAAAGGCGTGGGGGCGGTTTCGCATCACCGTAACCTACAGCGACGGCACTGTGCAGAGTATTGGCTATCGCACGATAAAGCCTGAGACTGAAGCCATAGCAGACATGGGGCGTTTCCTGTTTGATCAGCAATGGTTCGAGCAGTCTAACGATCCGTTTCATCGTTCGCCCTCCGTCATCACCTACGACGATGAGGCGGGCAAGCAGGTCACTCAGGACTCGCGGGTGTGGATAGCCGGATTGAGCGATGAAGCGGGCGCTGGCTCTTGGCTCGCCGCAGCGATGAAGGAATACCTGGAGCCGGACGCAGCGGAGGTCGCGAAGCTGGAGAGCTTCGTCGACAACACATTGTGGGGCCATCTCCAGAACAGCAGCGGTGAACACAAGTACGGTGTCCACAAGAGCCTGTTTTTCTACCAACCGGAGCTCGTTCCTGGATATACGTATGACCCGGCGTTGAACTGGAAAAGCTGGACGAGTTGGAACAAGAAACAGGCAGATGATGTTGGCCGTTCCTACGACTACCCTCACGTCGTCGCTGCTTACTGGTCGCTCTATCATGTCGCGCGCAATACGAAGGGATTCGCGACGCGACACCCCTGGGCAGTGGTACCTCAACCAGGCATATCAGACTTCGCTCGCCATGTGTTCAGAGGCGCCCTATTACGCGCGCTTCGGCCAGATGGAGGGCACGGTCTTTCTCCGCTTGCTTGGCGATCTGAAAGCAGAGGGCTGGTCGGATCAGGCCGCCAAGCTCGAAACCGTTATGCGGAAGCGTGCTGGCCTCTGGAAGAGCGAAGCCTATCCGTTCGGCAGTGAGATGCCGTGGGACTCCACAGGCCAGGAGGAAGTCTACGGATGGTCACGATACTTCCACTATAACGATAAGGCCAACGTAACCCTGAACGCGATCCTCGCCTACGACCCCGCCATCCCAAGCTGGGGGTACAACGGAAGTGCGCGGCGGTACTGGGACTTCATCTATGGAGGCGACCCGAAATACTCACGCATCGAGCGTCAACTCCATCACTATGGCTCGGGACTCAACGCCATTCCTCTACTGGAGGAATATCGCGATCATCCAGGCGATCTCTATCTCCTTCGTGTCGGCTATGGAGGCGTGATGGGGCCGCTCACGAATATTGACCAGAAGGGATTCGCTTCGGCCGCCTTTCACTCTTTTCCTGACATGATGAGATTTGATCCCTACAGCGGAGACTATGGTCCTAATTTCTTCGGCCATGCAGTTAACACCGGGACATATGTCGCGCACGACGATGCGATGGGATGGGTCTGCTTCGGAGGAAACGTCAGTGCACATAAGGGAACTGTCCACGTAACCGTTCTGGACTCCTCGCGCAAGCGCTTGTTCCTCGCTCCACTCGCGCTCTGGATCACGCTTGACGCTGGTCGCTTTGTTTCGGCCGATTTCGATCTCAAGACGCGTACGGTAAGGCTGCATCTAGCAGCGGCAACCAAGTCCGTGCCAGTAGCCCGCATGCGCCTGCACCGGACCAGTACAGCAAACACAGGCAACTGGATCATCCGATCGAAGCCCCAGGTCGACGGGGGCGCGAGTGTTATTCAGCTTGGACCAAGGGAGACAACCGTTCTCCTGCAGAACCTTGAACAATAGCTGGGACATTGTGGAGCGGCGCCAGTGTGGTGACGCCGCGATTCAATGCAACCGTGGATCCTGAAACGCATGCCCGACGTATACTGCCTCGTCAATCGACATGCCCTTTTGAGGGTACATATGACGCGACTGTCGCGAGCAGCATGGTGGGGACTTGTGTTTTGCGCCGCAATGGCATCAACGATAGCCATACCAGCGCAAGTGAATCCCAATCTGTATGCGGGACTCAAGTGGCGTAACGTGGGACCTTTCCACGACGCCGGGCTCCGCCACTCCCGGTCCTCACGGCCCGCAGGTCATCCCGGGTGTCTACACGCTGAAGTTGACCGTGGACAGCCAGGTCTACGCCAGCAAAGTCAGCGTCATCAACGATCCCCGAATCGGCCAGAGCCCCAAATGGATGGAGGCCCTGCGCAGTCAGAACGGGCTCACACTGTTATCGGTTGAAGGGATGAAACAGAGCTTCGCTGGCTACCATGAGGTGGAGGACCTCAGGAATCAGCTGGCGTCCCTGATGCGGAGCAAGCTGCCCGACGATGTCGCCAAACAGGCCAAGCCGCTCGATGATCGGCGGCGTAGTGCCGCCGACCGGCGGCGGTGGCAGCTACGGGAATCGTCGTACTCCCGAGCCCGACGCGATGCAGTCCTTCGCAGACCTGAACAACTCTTACAACACCATGGTCAGCATGATTCAGGTCGGCCTCTACATGGCGCCCACCCCAGCTCAGATCCCCACCTCGGAGAAAGACTGCACCGATTACAACCGCACACTGGCCGCTTGGAAAACGGCCCAGCAACAGATCAAAGACTTCAAGGCAACGTTGGTCAAACAACCTGCAGCAGCTCAAGGTCCCACCGACCAGACTGGCAGAGGCGTCATGCAGATTCAATCCCAAACAAGGCAGAAAGGGCCACAAGTGATCTCCCTTTCACTCGAACTTGGGCTCAAAAACCCTACAGATCAGACCCACAGGATCTGCAGCCCATTTTGAAAAAGGGTTGAACAGAGCACTACGAGCAGTTCGGCTTTTTGTCCGCAATCTTGCTGGACGTGCAGTCGCGAGTATCGTGTGGGTCGGCAGTCATCACGGAGCGATGGCCTGTCGTTGTCTCCCAATAATCCATCCAGCGTTCGCGAATACCCTGGACATTCCTGAGCAATTCCGGAGGCGGCTTGTGGCCGTGCTGCAGCACGATCACCATGCCCGTGTTGAAACGTTTTTGTGCATGATCCACGTCAGGCTCACGCGGTCCTTCAGCAGCTATCACGTCATTGATCGTGATTTTTGTGCGGTCGGCCTTATAGATCATATGGCCGTTGGCATCTGGTCCGCTGGGGCTGAAGATTTCGCAGAAGAAAGAAATCGGGCACCTCAGCTGGCGCGATAAGCCCCATCAAATAGAGGTCCAGGTAAGACCATCCCGTTGCGGGCACGTAATAGTCGTCGTCGAGCTGAGTAAACGTGCCGTCGAAGTTGTCCTGCCAGACTCCACCGCCCATCGCCGAGGCCTCAGCGGGCCGCTGATACGGAAACGCCGCCGGAGCCTGCAGGCCAGTGGCCCAGTGTGTCGGCCCGAGCGGGATCAGTTCGCCATTGATCTTTGCCGAGACGAACGCGGACCAGCGGTGTCCCATCTCGTGCCCGATCTGCGACATCGCATAATCGTACGGCGGAATCTTGCCGTTGAACGTGCGCTCCTCCAGCTGGTGTGCGTAGGCGAGGATGTCGTGGCGATTGTGGTCAGTTATCCCGTCGGGAGGAAATTCGTCCATCTGGTTGGCGCCCATGTATACCGGCTGCACGAACTGCCACTGAAAGCGGCCCTCCGTGCAGTAGCCGGCCAGGTTGCGTTGCGTGGCGCCGATGCCTGTGACAGCTCCGCCATTGGGGCCGCCGCCCAGCGGGCCGGTGCTGGGCGTTCCAGCTTCGGGATTGTCGATGCGGAAGTCTGAGTAGTAAGCCATCATGTCGAACTTATCGCCGAGCGCTTTGATGACGGTGCAGGTGAGGTCGTTCGGGCGCGGAGACTCCGGATAGTAGAAACTCTCATAGGCCACTGGGAATGGACCGTCCTGCTTCCTCACGGTTGCGAGATCTATTTCTGGGCTGCTCAGGCCATCGAGGCGAACCGCCTGTGCGGGTATCTGCGACGGTTGCGTGGAGCCGGCAGCAACCTGTGCGCCGCCTGCAGATTCAGCGCTGGCAGAGACATAAAGCTGCGAACCCGCATGAACGCCCATCGGCAGCGTGCCTTTGAGGGTGATCGTGCTGCCTTCGACCGTCACATCCGGCACGAGTCCATTGCCGAACCCGATATAGCGCGCGCCCCGTCCAGCCGCGCCCGCGCGCTGACGGAACGCGCGCATGCGCTGCACGATCCAAACGGTAGCGCCAGGAGTACCGTTAGCACAGGGTAGCGTTGGCTTGGTTGTGCTGAGACACAGACGGTAGACAGGTCCTGTGGCCGATGCGTCGTCTGGTGCCGGGATCGGTGCGCCGGCTTCGATCCTTGCCTCGAGATAGATGCCGTCGAGTGTACTAAGCTTGATGGATTTGATCTGCTCGGGCGACGAGCCTCGCGATTCTGAGGTCAGCGTAGCGAGCGGCTTCTCTTCCCCGCCCTGCAGCTTCGGGAAGACGCCGACGATACCATCGCGAGCTGAGACTTCGTCGTAGGTGAAGTCGATGACGCCGTCCTGTGCAGCACGGCCTGAAAGCGGTTCACGGTCGGCGTCCAGGTCCAGTCTTGAATGCCGGCGTAAGGTTCGGTAAGCGTCCATGTCACGACGGCTCGATCATTGAGCTCTTTCAAATAGCGCGTTCCCTGCATGCGTGGCTTGAAGAAGACACTGATCGCAGGTGTGCCGTTAATGAAGGTGCTGCCCACGCGCTGCAGCAAAGCATATCGTTCCACTGCCAATCCGCCCTCGCGATTGAATGGCACTCCGCCGCGTCCGTGTCCACCGGGCATGGGTGCGGCGCCGAACGTAATCGAGCCAGTTACGCCGACGGAGAGTTCATTCCACTTCTGGCCGGAGAACGGGAAGGTGATCTTGCTCAGCGTTGCGTGCGGAGACTTGAGCTCTGTGCCGAAATCGTTGTCCCAGGCTTCGGGCAGGGTCTCGACGCGATAGCGTGAGCCATCCGGCGTGAAGCGGATGGTGCGATGCGAGAGGTCAAAAAGATGCGGCTTGCCGAGTGCATCCTCATTGAGCGTTAGGATGATCAGGTTACCCTGTGTGGTCACTGTACCAATCGACCTTCCGGGCGTGTTCCTGTCCAGTTGGGCGGTAACCGGAATTGTTGCAGCCATTGCACCGAGCAGCGTCAGGCCACCAAGCAGTCCGGCCGTCGGATGCAATCCAGACACCTTCAAATAGTTTGCGAACATATGGCTTCCCGTCCTCTCGGTTCGTGGGTGCGTTAAGACTTGCGAACGTTGACGTAATAAAGGTCTGTGGCTACATCGAAGTGGTCGCTGTCGAGCGTCGATTTCATCGTCTGCCAGCGCGTTGTCACGGGCATAATGGTCTGCCAGTGATCCTTGTCACCCACTTTTATAGGCATTGCAAAGGCGGCCTCATCGGCCTGCCAGCGGTAGGCGACGGTGTGCGCCTGAGGATCGAATTTCAGTTCGAGCGTTGGGATTGCGGCGTGGCGGAGGTATTGGTTGAAGATGGGTGTGAGATTGCGCCTGGTGTGCTGATTGAAGAAGGCGACCATGTCGGTCGTCATGATGGTCTGATATTTGAAGTGCTGATAGTAACCGTGCAGCAGTGAGAACCACTCGTGATCGTTGTCGATGACGCTCCGCAACGTGTTGAGGAAGAGACCACCCTTGTTGTACTGATCGACAGGCGGCGTGCAGACGGTTCCCTCCTGGCAGATGACCGGTTCGGCGTTCTTTACCATTCGCTTTTCGGTGTTGATGTACTTGATCGCGTCGCCCTTGCCCCACATGTACTCCACAAAAACTGACTCGCAGTAGTTCGCCCAGCCTTCATGAATCCACATGTCCGAGCGATCGCGCGCGGTAATGCTGTTACCGAACCACTCATGCGCGCTCTCGTGCACAATGATGAAATCGAACCATGTACCGATACCGGTTTTAGGCCGTCCGAGATAACCGTTCTCGAAGTGATTGCCGTAGGTGATTGCAGTCTGGTTCTCGACGCCGGAGTACATTGCCTCGACGAGCTTATAGCCATCCCGGTAGAACGGATACGCGCCGAAAGCGTGCTCATAGGCCTTCAGCATGTTCTTCACCTGGATGAACTGATGCTTCGCTTTGTCGAGGTCCTCTGGGAAGACAAAGTAATCGAGCGTAAGCGTTCCGTACTGATCGGAGTAGGTGTCATCGAAGTGAACGTAGCTGCCGACATTGAGCGAGACGTCGTAGTTATTGATCGGATAGCTGACGTGCCAGTCCCATCGCGTGTAGCCGTCGCCTAGATCCGTCTTCTTCTGAAACCGGCCGTTTGATACCTCAACAAGATTGCTGGGCGCCTCCACGCTGATGTCCATGTTGTCTGGCTCGTCGCGCCACTGATCTTTGTTCGGCCACCAGACGCTCGCGCCCTCCTCTTCACACGCGGTGTTCACCAGAGGGCGTCCCATCGGGTCTTTACGAAAGACAAATCCTCCGAATCGACCCATCTCGACCGGGTGACCCGAGTAGTAGAACTCGATAGTGACGACCTCGCCTTTCTTCAGCATCTTGGGGAAATCGACGTAGACGGTGCGGCCGGCGGCGCGCTCGAATTTGAGTGGGTGGGAACTTCCACCCGTTTCGTCGAGGATGATCTTGTCGATGTTGAACACGGGCACGAGGTCAAGCTGAATTCGCATGCCGGGCTCGAGCATTTTGAAACGGATCACGTTCTTGCCGCTCAGCATCTGGTGGTCGGGGTCAACTCTCACGTCCAGGTGGTAATAGAGCAGGTCATTGTTTGCGCGATACGGACCATATTCACCGCGCAGACGATCGACTTCGCTCACGGTGGTTGCAGGATGAGCACTTATGGTCTGTGCACATGCGCTGAGAGCACCGGCAACCAGACACAACAGTACGGCGTTCAGAATCTTCGCGCTCTGGCCGCGAGGTGGTCTCGTTTTAGAATCTCTCATCTTGTTGCTCTCCTGTGGTGCAACATCGCTGGAGCAGCGCAGGCGAACAGCAGAATCAACGGCAAGGTCCAAACAGGCAGGATTATTCATAAAAATTCCAGAACACGAAGAAGTATACGTAAAAGTATTTTAAGAGGGCATATAATTTTAGGATCTTGCAAAAATGGCGAGACTAAGATGCCGGACAGGCGCTCTCCCGCAACGGAGGTTAACCCTCGACTGGCCGGTCCCTCGGGCCCGAAGACACCGCCTCGGATTCCGCCGCGGAGTCCCCGCGGGATAACGCCCTACAGTTCACGAAGCGTCCGAAGATCCCGCATCCAGGCACCGGGTCTTGATCTTTGAAAAGGTCACATCAAGGAAAGCCGCGCACACGTATCGTGGGATAGCCGCTCGTCTTGAGCACTAGCTGCTATGTGCCATTCTTCAGGCACTAAAAGTTGTGAGCTGGCGGATGGCAGGCGCTCGGAATTGCCCTGGGACGGAGCTCCCATACGCAGCCCGGCTAGCGTGCAGTGAACTTCACTAGTACGACACCATGAGTGGGCACAGTCTCCGCAAGGCTCTCGCCCTTCATCGTGACGGGCTCATGCCTCCAGAGATCCCGTAGTTCCAGGCGTTTCCCCACGAACTTCGCAGGCAGGCTTGCGCGCGGAAACGACATCTCCGCGGGTGCCTCCGTGCGATTGAACAGACCCACCACAACCGAGCCATCCGAGAGGGGACGCAGCAATACCTCCAGCCCGTTGTTGCTCGAGACAGAGACCACCGGCTCATAGTCGCGGTCCTGGTCTATCGCAATCACCTCACTGTTCATGAGGATGTTTTTCGTCTCGTCGGTCATCGAGCGCAGGTCGTTGCCGGCGATCAGCGGCGCAGCCAGCAGCGACCACAGGCTCATATGTGTGCGGTACTCATCAGCCGTCATGCCGCCGTTCCCGATCTCCAACATGTCGGGATCATTCCAGTGTCCGGGCTTGGCATAGGACGCAATCTTTAGCTGACTGAAACCAATGCGGTCCATCGACTGCCAAACGTCACTGATATCCCCTGTCGTGCGCCACAGATTACCGCCGGCTTCTTCGCCCCAGCCCGTCCATGGCTCAGCGCGCCCATACTCGCATAGGCTATAGACGATCGGCCGATGGGTGGCCTGAAGAGCCTCGCCCATCTCCTGGTAGATCGCCTGCAGCGTCGGGGCGTCGTCCTTGTAGATTTCGAGATCGCTGCACAGGTCGTATTTCAAATAATCGATGCCCCACGCGGCATAGGTCTTCGCGTCCTGCACCACGTGGCCATAGCTGCCCTCGTATCCCGCGCAAGTCTTGGGGCCCGGTGACGAGTAAATGCCAATCTTCAGCCCTTTGGAGTGGACATAATCGGCCAGGGCCTTCATGTCCGGAAATTTCTTGTTGGGCAGCAGGTTTCCGTTGGCATCACGGCCCAATTCCCAGGTGTCATCGATATTGATGTAGACGTAGCCGGCGTCGCGCATGCCGCTGGTGACCATTGCATCCGCCATGCCGCGCACCGCGGCATCATCCACACGGCCGGCAAATTTGTTCCAGCTGTTCCAGCCCATCGGCGGCGTCTTCGCCAGCCCGTTATCGGGCAGGTCTTTCAGTGCGGGCAGTGGCAAAGCTGCAGGCGGTTCCGTCGCCTCTTTGGTCACCTTCTCGGCCACGGAGTGGATTTCGCCCATCCGGCCATGTGTGGTCAGCATGAGCTTGCCGTTTTCTAGCGTGCCGTCGTACGTGAGCACGGGCATCTGACGGCGAGGCCGCTCACCCGGCGCTGGCGCTGGGGGAGCAGGCGGCACGGTGACGAAGTGTAAGGCGTTGTCCTTAAAGGTGCCGCTAATGGAAATGCCATTCGGCCGGCGGATGAGCTCTCCGGTGATCGCATCTCCGTTCTGCTCGATATGAAAGTACGTGTGGCGGAACGTTCCGTCGGTCCCATTCGGTGTCCGCACGTCCCAATAACCGGTCAGGTCCTGAGCGTGAATAGCAGAACCGAAACCGAACAGCGCAAAAATAATGACGGCGACGAACCAACGGTCAGGCGAAAATAGACGACGATTCACACAACCTCCAGCGGCGATAGGGGGATGAGGGTGCGGTTAAGACAAATGCGGTTTGTGGGACAAGTCCCTTTCCGCAATCCACGACATCACGACGCGAACCGTTTTTCCTACATATCAGAACGGAAATGGCCACGAAACCTAAATTCCCTCCGCGGCCTGAAGAGGTCGCCCTGGCTGACGGATCATTACAGCGCTCGGCTTACCAGCTCCCGCGCTCGCCGAAGATATCGATAACATGGCCGAGGCGTTTCGCCCCATTCAGCCAATTCTGTTTAAGCGCAACGTCAATCGCGTCAGCATCTCCGGTTTCGACAGCATGGATGATCTCCTTATGCTCTTCCACTGAGATGTGGAGGTCCTGGATGATCGAACTCGCGTAGAGCCGCCAGTAACGCTCGGTCTGGGGCTCAACACCGCCATGCAGTGCGGTGAGCCGTGGTCCGGCACCGTATTTCACCATGAGGCGGTGAAAATCGCGATCGATCTCGAAGATTTCACCCGGATGGCAGCTCTGTCCGCTGGCGATCGCATCCAGCCGGCCGTTGAGGCCCCGGAGCTGGCCCACGATCTGCTTGCGTTGCGCCACCGGGAGTTGCGCGACACCACGGCCTGCAATCCCCTCCAGGCTCCCGATGATCATATACAGCTCATTGGCATCCTCTTTGGTGAGTGGCGCGACGATCATTCGCGACTTGCTGACGTTTCGGTGTTCGAGCACATACCCTTCGCGCTGTAGCCATTGAATGGCGCCGCGCACCGGTGTGCGGCTCATATTCAGCCGCTCGGCGAGGTCAGCTTCCAATATCCACGTGCCGGGAGAGAGCCGGCCGTGTACGATCAGCTCGCGAATCTCCCGGAACGCAGTAATGAGACTGGTTCCGTGTTCAGGCTTCGTTCGGGAATTTTTCGAGGAGGTTGTTTTTTTCTTGGTTGCCATGCCCAAGTTGGAATTATCGCACGAATGAAACGCAAAACTGTATACAAGAAACGTTAAGAATCATGTACTGACTCACTAGCATACAGTCAGTACACCTGCATTTTCAGCGATTCAGGACGATACCGCGAGACTGGCACTCCCCGCCTGCCTGCCGCCGCGCCCCCGCAAAAACCAGTACACCGGTACTCCGCTGAGCACAATGAACAGCCCCGGCCAGGTCGTTGCGGCACGATAGCAGAAGAGCACGACGAGCACGATTGTAGCGCCCACGATATACAGCGCCGGCAGCCACGGATACCCCCAGCAGCGATATGGCCGCACGGCATCGGGCCGCGTATGACGCAGGCGGAAGATGGCCGAGACCGTGAGAATGTAAAAGATGAGCGCCGCCGAGATCACATAATCAAGCAGATTGCTGTACACATTTCCATAGGTTCCGGTCGCCGCATCGTGAGTGCGCGGCAGGACCAACAGCAGCGCCCACGCGCATTGCATCAGCAGGGCCGAGGAAGGCACTCCCTCTTTGTTGAGCCTTCCAGCCCGACGGAAGAAGAGCCCGTCCTGCGCGATGGCGTAGCAGGCGCGTCCACCTGCAAGCGTGATGCCGTTCACCGTCCCGAAGGTAGAGACCATGATGAGCAGCGCCATTGCGATCTTGCCCACACCTGGCAGCACGGTGTTGACCACCAGCGTCGCTACACGGTCCGACGGCGCGGTCTGAATCCCCTGCACCGGCAGCACCGCAAGGTAGCAGAGATTGCAGAGCAGATAGAGCACGATCACCAATGACGTGCCCAGCGCCAGCGCCAGCGGTAGATTGCGTTCTGGCCGCCGCACTTCGCCCGCGACAAACGTGACATCATGCCAGCTATCCGCGGAGAAGAGTGACCCGGTTTGAGACACGCATAGCGCCACAAGCATGCCGAACCAGGTCATCACATCTGGTGTGACCGATCTGCGACCGTAGCATGCGGCGTCCATGCATCGGGCGAAGTTCGCATGGAATACGGCTGGCACGCGGAAGAAGGCATACGCGCCCAACCCAAGCAACAGCACCATGCCCAGCAGCTTGGCTACCGTGAAGACGTTTTGTATGAGCTTTCCCCACCGCACGCCATAGCAGTTCAGCACAGCAATGAGCACAATAATGATGAGTGCAAGCGCCTGCGCGGTTGAGAGTGAAATCGCATAACCCTGGCACGATGTTGATCGGCGCGACAAGATAATTCGTCTCATTGATGCGGGGGATGACGACACCCGTGAATCGTGCAAACGCGATGGCCACAGCAGCGATGGTTCCCGTCTGGATCACCGTCAGCAACGTCCATCCGTACAGAAACCCGACGAGCGGCGAAAAAGCTTCCCGGAGATAGACGTACATGCCGCCCGCCTGCGGCATCATCGCCGCTAATTCTCCATAGCTGAGCGCGGCGGCAACCGTGAGCACGCCGGTGATAATCCACGCGACGAGCAGCCAGCCCGCCGAGCCCACCTGCCGCGAAATCTCCGCGCTGACAATGAAAATCCCCGAACCCACCATGATGCCCGAGACAATCATCACGGAGTCAAACAGCCCCAGCGCCTTGCGGAACTCTCCTGTCTGCGCGGGCCTCTGCTGCGACTGCACGTAATGCACCTCTGCGCTCAAGTCTGCTGTCCTCCTGGCCCTTCATCTCTCACGCGAGCTTTGCCACCACTTCGAAGTGACGCGTGCCGCTCGGCACAATCACCGCTGCATCCCCATGGGCTCCTCCCAGCGTGCCTGCTTTGCCGTTCACTGTAACGCTCGCCACACGTTTCGCCCTCGCGGCGCGCGGAAGCTGACGTGCAGTTCCTTCGGCAGCTTGCCTCGTTGGCGGCAGGTAACCGTCGCGACAAGCTCCTCGCCACGACTCTCCAACCTGTAGCTCACACGACCATAGCGCGTCGGCGCCTGTTCGAATCGCAATGGGCTTGCCTGTGGCCACCCAATCGCGCGGGATGGCCCGCCCGAAGTACAGCCGGTCGCTAGTCGTTGTCCTCAAACACCAGCATCCAGCGCACGAGCAGCGGAATCGTCTGCTGTGCCGGAATGCAGAAGATCGCCCCGCCACCCGTGATGCCCGAAACCTCGCCCGCGGTCCAGCTGCCGCGCGTAGTGGTCGTGATAACGGTGCGCGTAGATGAAGCAGGATGTACTCCTCGATGCGATCCAGTCGCAGCAGCATCTGCGCATAACCATACGAGATGAACCCGAGAATGGCGCGACCGTTCGGATTCGGACGGCCCACATTGGCCACCACGCCGATGGTCGTTGCGCCATAGGCGCGCATGGTGTCGATCACCGCATTCGCCGTCGCCTCCGGAAGCACATTGGCCTGCAGCAGCTCGGCGTAGCAGCGATGCGGCCACTGCTGCTCGCTTGGCCGCTCCTTCTCCAGCGCCTCGCGAAACGTATACTGCGAACCCGGCAGCAGCGGCACATACGGCGGGTTCATCTCCTTCCGAGTGTTTGCGTCGATGCTCTTCAGCAGCCGCGCCTTGCAACCGGTCCGCGCGATGCTCCCAGTCTGCGGCCTTCGCCGCTCCGCCTGGCAGGTTCAGCTTTCGCCACGTTGCGGCAATCTCTCGCCAGCCGCGCACCGCAAACGCGCTATTCGCGTAGTACGGCTTCCACCAGACCGAAGGGTCGGGCGCCAGGCAGGAGTCGGACTCGCACCAGCCGTGAATCAGCCCATACCCACGATCGCTCGCCGGCAGCGCCAGCGCCTCGTCCTGCAGCTCCGCAAGCATCGTGGCAATCGCCTCGATCTTGGCGCGATGCTTGAGCAGCAGTGCGCGGTCGCCAGTCAGGCGTAGTAGTGGGCGACAAGAAAGAGCGTGAGGCCGTACTGCGCGGTCTCCGGGCCGCGCATATTGATCATGCCCTTGTCGTCGGTGAAAGTCCGTGAAGTATCCATCGAAGACCTCGCGCGCGAGATCCAGCCGGCCGCATTCCAGGTTCGCGTACAGAGACATCGTGAAGATGTCCTGGAAGCCGTCGTACTCCGGCCCATAGTAGTCACGGTCCACCGCGCCATACTTCGGATACGTCCCGCCCGGACGCACCATCAACTCTTTCACGAACGCATAGCGCGCCATGTTCGTCCAGCTTGGATCAGGCAGCGTGATCGGACCGTCATGTCCTTTAGCTGCACGCTCCCAGTACGCCGCAAATACCAGCAGCGCAGCGGAAGAACTCCTCCGGCTTCGGTTCCTGCCGCCGCCGCGTGTATGCAGGATAGCTGTGGCCGTACTCGACCTTCACGAATCTTGCCACTCTGCACATGCGCCGTGCGGTGCCACGTCTGCACGATGAAGCGGTCCTTCGCCAGCACATCGCCAAAGACCACAATCTCGTAGTGAGAGTCCCCATCCCCCGGAAGCACCTTCCGCACCGCCGGCATCCATCCGCCGATCAGGCCCTCAAACCGCCGGTTCGCTCGTTCCTGCGTAAGCTCCCTGAAGTACTGCACAGGGTGATAGGTGCGCGTGTTGCCGCTGGGATACACCGGCATCGTGTCGTTGCACTCGCGTGTCCCGACAAACGTCTCCCAGCTCGGCCGGTAATTCGCGGTTCGGCGTGGTTGGATGAAACGAGTGCATCGGCGGCGCAGCGCTCCGCACCTCGTCCTCGTTTGGATCGCCTTGCGCCAGCAGCTTATCGGCAAGCAGGTCCGGCCCCGCCATACCGATGTCCTTGATGTCCAGACCAAGATGCTGCGGCCCATCAGACGCGAAGCTCGCTTCGGCACTCTTTGTCAGCACCCGAGCCCGGCCAGCCGACGACACAAATGTGATCACGCCATCCCGCGTGCGCAGATCCTCGTAAACCTTCCAGTTCTCACCGCCATGTACGAAGGTGCACACGAGAATGTGCCCTCCCACATCAGCCGCATCCGCTGCGACGGTCCCAAGCGAAGTGCTGACAGCCGACGTGTGTGTCGCCTTTTGCGCAGCGGCGCTCAGCGTCTTGGCAGCCGCCGCACTGGCTGCAACAGTCTGCAGAAATCTGCGTCGATCCATCAAGAACGTCCTCTTTGTTGGGCAGCGTCAGAGAGAGACAAATCCTCCGTACCGGTGCCGAAATCGCCATGCCTTGGAGGAGTGCCGGCGTCGTGGCAATCTTTATACACGTCCACGACTTTGTATACAAATCAGTATTTGCATATATTGTCCTCAGCTAACCGGGCAGCACTTCCCCGGCCCAAGGAGCTCCCCCATGTCTGCAAGCAGTCATTCGATCTCCAGAAGAAAACTGATCAAAGCGGCTGGGGCTGGAACCGCCGGAATGCTGCTCAATGTTCATATAGGCCTCGCAGACGCGAATGAATTCCGTGCTGAAACCTCGCAGCAGGAACGCGCTGCGAGATCAACCATAAGTACCGGCAATCCTGGGACAGAGCTGACGCTGATCGCCGTGACGCCCGGGATACTGCGCATCACCGTCGCGGCAGTCGACGAGGCGATCGACAGCTATCTACGACGACGGCAGCCTCGTTGCGCGCACCTATCGCGCCCCTCTACACCACCAACGAGCCGATCAGCCCTCCCAGCTCGACAGAGATCGCCTGGGGCGAGCACACCCTCCGAATCGAAACCGACTCCACTGCGCGTGAGCATCGCTCATCCGCAGCGCGGCAGCATTCAGGAGCTGACCTTCCATCCTGAAAAGAACCAGGTGCTCTTCCAATACGGAGGCGCGCCGGTCTACGGTCTCGGTCCGGGTACGCACCCACTCGATCGACGCGGCACCAAGGACATCATGCGCAACGGCGCCGGCGAGAATCTGCGCGTCTTTGGCGCGCGCAATCCCATCCCCTGGCTCATGGGCAGCGGCTGGGGGCTCTTCTTCCATCTGCCCACAGGGCAGTTCGATCTCACCGGAGATGCAGGTGTCTGGCATCCCAGCGACGTCGCCCGCGCGCAGGACATCTTCCTCGTCGTGGGCGAAACGCCCGCGGAGCTGCTGCGACAGTATGCAGAGCTCACCGGGTATCCGCACCTTCCCGCGCGTTGGACGCTCGGTTTTCAGCAGTCGCACCGCACCCTGGACAGCCGCGAGCAGATCCTCGACGAAGCTCGCCACATTCCGCGACAAGAAGCTCCCCTGCGATGCTTTGATCTATCTGGGCACAGGATTCTGCCCGTCAGGCTGGAACACCGGCCACGGCTCGTTCGTCTTCAACCGCGCAGTTTTTCCGGACCCGCAACAGATCCTGAACAAGTTCCACGAGCAGCACTTCAAGGTGGTGTTACACGTCGTGAATCCGCCCGAAACACTGCACGGCTCCGTGCACGACACCGGCCTCGCGGCGTCGCTCCGCGGAGATGCCGCCAACTACTGGGCGCAGCACAGGCCCTTCGTCGATATGGGTGTCGACGGCTGGTGGCCTGACGAAGGCGACGTACTTCCAACGCTCTCGCGCCTGACCCGCAATCGCATGTACTGGGAGGGAGGCCGTAAGACGCGCCCCGACCGGCGGCCCTTCGCGCTGCATCGCAACTGTTACGCCGGCATCCAGCGCTGGGGATGGCTTTGGTCGGGCGATACCTCCTCCACCTGGAAGACGCTCGAGACGCAGATCATGGAGGGCATCAACGCTGGGCTGAACGGCGTTCCCTACTGGGGCACGGACATCGGCGGCTTCGTGCCTACGCCCGAGTTCACCGCCGAGCTCTTCGTGCGATGGTTCCAGTTCGGCGCATTCTGTCCTTCCTTTCGCTGCCACGGCCGTACCTGGCAACTGCGCCGCCCATGGGGCTGGAACACCGGCAGCTATGGCCCATCGGAAATGGGACCGAACGCCGCCTCGTTTCTTCCAAAGCGAACAGGACCTGCATAACGCTGCCGTCGAGCCCATCTGCCGCAAGTTTCTGGAGACCCGCTACCGTCTGCTTCCCTATCTCTACTCGGCGGTCTACGAAACGCACACCACAGGGCCTGCCAATCATCCGCAGTCTTGGCCTCGCTTTCCCGCAGGACGAGAAAGCCTGGGCGACGGTCGACGCATATCTTTTCGGGCCCAAGCCTGCTCGCCGCACCTGTCTTCGAGAGTGGCGCAACAGCGCGATCGTTGACCCTGCCGCAGGGCACATGGTGGAACTTCTGGACCGCGCAGCCGATCCAGGGCGGCCGCAGCGTTACCATCGATGCCCCACTTGACTCCATGCCGCTGCTCGTGCGCGCCGGAGCGATCGTGCCCACAGGTCCCGTGAAGCAGTACACCGACGAGCCCACGAGCGAGCCTGATAACTTTTGACCGTCTACCCGGGAGCAGACGGCGCCTTCACGTTCTACGACGATGACGGCATGACCTTCGCTTACGAGCACGGCGACTTCGAGGAGATCACGATGCACTGGGACGACGCAGCAAAGACGCTGACATTGCGTCGCAGCAAAGGTTCGCGCACACGCCCGCGAGCCTTCCGCGCAAAGCTCGCAGGAGGCCGGAGAAGAGCTTGACGGTGGCCGCTGCCAGGTCTCCGTGAAGCTCACCTGAGTGCTGCGTCTTCCACTCTCGAGACGATGAAGAGCTGGACGTTGTTGTGGCCTGGCCGCCCGGTGGCCCATTCACCGGCTTCTGCGTGAACAGGCGCACACCGAAGACCGGCCCGGCCGTCGAGCGGCTGTGCGGCACAAACCTCACGCGGATACTCGTCTTGCCTTTCGTCAGCGCCTCGGGAACCGGATACTCCACCTCAAAGAACTTGCCCGGCTTGTTGTTCTTCAACTGCTGCGAGGCCAGCAGCACGTTATCGACAAGAATATCGAAGTTTTGCCCGCGCTCTTCGCCCCAGTAGGTTGCCATCAGCACCAGCGGTCCCGGCTTGGTCTGCATCGTGAACTCGAAGTAGCCGCCCGCACGCGCATCACGGCCTTTGCGACCGCGGTAGGTCACCGGATAGGAAGATCTGGGAGATCAGGTTGTGGTCACGCTCCGGCTGCATCTCGCCAAGGTGCATCACGTCCACTGATCGAGCAGCGATATCATGCAGCGTGTCCTGTTCGGCGAGGAATGCAGCCTCCTCCACCTTCCACTGCTGCTCACTGAACCGTTTGAAGTAGACCGCACTGCGCCGCTCGTATTGGCTATAGAACGGCACGAACGTCAGATCGGCCGGCCGCATCACACCCTGCGTCTCATACGAGACACCGCTCGACGTTTGCGTCGCGGGCTTGAAGCCGCCCAGCAGATTCTCGCCCACCATCGCCGGATCAGGGCTGTCCCATTTCTGCGAAGTCGGCCCAGGATCAGCCGCCATCACCATCGGGCCGCGCAGCACGGCGACCGTGCTCTCATCTCCCGGAGTCGCCTCAAGGCGAAGCTCAAGCGGCAGAGCGATCGCCACCGTGTCTCCCTGCTTCCACTTCCTCTCAACGATCGCGTAGCCCTTGCTCATCGTTGGAGTGACGTGCTTCCCGTTCACCGTGACGCTGGCGTTGCCTTTGGCCCAGCCGGGCACCCGCAGTGCAATAGCGAACCGCCCGGGCTTATGGAGACTGGTTAGCGTAAGGCGCGACTCAGGCTGCATCGGATACTTCGTCTCGAGCGTCAGCTTCGCATCGCGCGCAGCCCAGGTGGCCTCCGCAGGGATATAGAGATTGACCAGCAGCGTGCGGTCCCCTTCCCAGAAGATCGAGTCACCGTGCTTTGAATGACTCTCCATGCCAGTTCCCACGCAGCACCAGAACGCATCACGCTTCGGGCTTGAGTAACCGCGCCGCGAACCGGTCATCAGCGGCGTCATGTAGGTAAAGCCGGCAGTCGCCGGATTCTGTGCAGCCATCACGTGGTTCAGATGCGCACGCTCGTAATAGTCAAAATACGAGGCGTCCGGCGTCCAGCTGTACAGGTGCCGCGTGAGCTTCAGCATGTTGTACGTATTGCAGTGTTCACACGTCTGCTCGGTAATGTGCGCGGAGATGGTGTCCGGCGCCGAGAAGTACTCCCGGTCTGCGTTGCCGCCAATGACATAGCTGTGATGCTCCGTCACCGCCGTCCAGAAGAAGCTGGCGCCATCTCCCGGCGCTGGTTTCCCGCTCAGCTCATGAATGCGCGCAAGCCCAACCAGCTTCGGCACCTGTGTATTCGCGTGCAGGTTCGCCAGCTTGTCCTGCCCGGCCTCCAGCGGATCGAGAACTTGTGGTCATAGATGCGCTGCGAAATCTCAAGCCAGCGTTTGTCTCCCGACTGCGCAGAAAGCTCGGCAAAGCTCTCATTCAATCCGCCATATTCTGTATTGAGCATCTGCTGCATCTGCTCATCATTCAAGCGCAGCGAAAACCTTCCGGAAGTACTCCGCCAGTCCCAGTTTACCTTCAGCGCCTGCGGATTTCCCCAGGCCGAATGCACGTCAAGCAGACCCGCCATCAGCTTGTGCACGGTATACAGCGGCGACCACGAGCCATTGAGGTCAAAGCCGCTCGAGCGGATCTCACCGCGCATCACCTCAGGGAAGATCGACTCGCCATCAACAATCGTGCCGTCTTTCAAGCTTGCGTCCAAGCGCGCCGACATAGCCCGTCCCACGCGCTGCCTGCGCTCGCGCCAGCTCGTCTGACGACGTAATCAGCTCGCTCCTTGCAGGCCGCGTCTCCGGTCTGCTCATACATGTGCGACCAGAGCCGAAAGGTAATGCCCGGTCGTATGTCCGGCGAGCGTGTCGCTCTCCCATCCGCCGTAGATCTCTCCCTTCGGCGGCAGTCCCGCATACTTCAGGAAGTTGTGCAGCAGGCGGTCCGCGCTGAGGCTGAGCAGAAACGTGCGATTCACCTCCACCGCCGTCGCGAAATCCGACGGCAGCAGCCGTACCGCCGATAACGGCAGCGGCTTGGCCGAGGAAGGCACCACCCCTTTCGCGGCTGCGGCACGCGCTATGGCCGGCGACGCTGCCTGCCGCGGCCAGCACAGCCGCGCCTCTCACGAACTCACGGCGATTCATTTTCATCTTGAGATCCTTTGCTCATCCTCTGAGCTCGCGCCCACGGAGTTTGACGACTCTCAAAGAACAAAGGCTGATGCGGCGACGGTCGTCACCGCATCAGCCTCGCGTCATCGGTTTCAGGCCCTCACGATTCAAGCATGCCTAGAAGGTAAGGTCGGCGCGCAGCTCGATGTTACGAACCCCTCCGGTGCTTGCTCCGCTTGGTTGATAGGGCGTAAAGGGCGTCGAGGTTGTTCCGAAGGTAGTGCTCTGGATGTTCCCGTTGAAGCGGGTCCAGGAGGGGTGGTTGAAGGCATTCAGGAACACACCCTGCAGCTTCAGGTTGACCCGATCGCTGTAGATCGGAACCAGTTTCGTCAGAGCAGATCTGTATCGAAGTTGCTCGGATCGTGCAGCCAAACCAATTGCCCGATCTTTCCAGGCGTGTACTCCGGTGTGATGTATGCGGGGTTCGCCGATCCATTCGCCTGAATGTACTTAGGATCGAACATCTCAGTGATATGCCTTGCCCGGCCACGACGCGGGCGTGCATCGAGTGTTGCAGCTGCGATGCTGTTACGCCGATCAATTCGATTCCGCTGTTGCCACCTCCGTTGAAGGTTGCAGTTCCGCCGCTCAAAAGGTACGGCTCGCCACTCTGCCACGTGACGATAGTGCCGATCGTCCAGCCGCCGACCACGCATTTTCGATCGCGTTATGATTGAGGAACCGTCGCCCATGACCGAAGGGGAAGTCATAGGTTCCGCTGGCGTGGAACACGTGACGCACGTCGAAGGCACTTGGGAAGTAGTTCAGGCCTTCATTGCGCAAGCGTGATGAAACCACCGGCGCTGTTGTTCCGGCCACCGTAATATCCGGGAGCGGTGCTTCCCTGGACGGTGGTGCCCAGTCCCTTGGAGAAGGTGTAGTTCACGTCAAACTGCATGCCATGGGTCGGATTCTGCCGGAAGTCGACCTGCATCGCGTTGTAGTTTGAGAATCCGTAGTTCCCCAGCTCCAGGATTCCGCGCCTGCCGCATACGGATTCGCCTGGAAGAAGTTGATCGGATAAGTTCCGCTTCCCGCCGAATCCGTTCGCGGCGCATGGGTCGAAGTGGCCCCCGATGAGCGAGCAGAGATAGGTTGGGTTGCTAGCCAGAGAATTGGCGAAGGCGCCCGCCTGTCCCTGTTTCAGATCGCGTGATGAAGCCCGCATTCTGTATACGCGCTGGCCCCGGCGGTCTTGAAGGCCTGGTCCATGATGGGAGTTGGATTCGATCCCTTGAATGTCTTCCCTCCGGACGCCGCCAGGTTGGCCTGCGCCGCCTTGAATTCATTCAGGAAGCCGTTCTCGAAGATGTTCACCTCGTTGTAGTTCTTCGTCATCCACTGATCCTTCGAGACATTGCCCACATAACGTACTTCAATCACGTTATTGGTGCTCAACTGGCGCTGGATACCGAACTCCCACGACTCCACATAGGGCTGCTTGATGTGCGGATCGAAGGTGGCAAAGGTTGTGCCGCTCAAGGCCAGGTACGACTCGGGGATAACCGGGTTGAACGGATCGGGCGAAGTGGATAGGAGGTTTGCCGGAATCGGACCTCCCAGGATGAAAGATCCCGCGTTATAGAAGCCGGGCCCCGGTGTAACATCCCGGCCGTCGGCGCAACTGGAGTTAGCGCACGTAATAAGTGTTGAAGTTCGTTCCACCGTTCGATCCGATGCTCCAGAAGTTCTGCGCGCCTTCCGTATAGTTCTTGAGCGTGAAGCTGCCGCGGATCACGCTCTTGCCGTTGCCGAAGATCTTTCCGATCACGTCCGAATCATGACGGGGATTCCACGCGAAGCCGACTGTCGGTTCCGGATGGACGTACGTCGGGGCGTAGGACTGAGCCTGAGGCGCTTCCACGGCATTGAAATTTCCGGTCAGCGTACCGGGCTTGAAGATGTTCCCCACGCCCGATGGTCCCCAGAGATCAGTGATGCGTCGGATGGGTATAGAAGCCGGTCTCGTCCTTCGAGGCGCCCGTGAAGTCCCACCGCAATCCGGCATTCACCGTGAGCGTGGGTGTAGCCTTCCAGGAGTCCTGAGCGAATAGCGCAGATCTGAGTTAGCCGCTCGTGCAGGTTGAACGAGATTCCGGGCTGGAACTGCTTCGTGTCTGATGTTCACAAATTGGCCAAGGCTGTAACACGTCAGCCGCCCGTTGAGAATCGCGTACAGAGCCATCCACGTCGCCCATCGTCCGCGGGCGGCCCGTTGGCGACGAGCGTTGGCCAGTGCCGTCTTGCACAGGATCGCCATCCGCGATAGCGTCGATCGCCGACATACGGCACGAACTGATTGTTGTAGTAGTGGTCGATCTCCGTCGACGCCTCTACACCGAAGGAGATCGTGTGTTTTCCGTGCGACCAGGTCGTGTCGTCCTTGATGCTTCCACCGGATAGAGCGAGCCGCCATGAAGCTGGAGGAAGCCGTTGATGCCGGTGTTGAAAGCGAAAGCGGGATTATTGCAGCAGATCGCCTGCCGTCACCATGTCGGGCGTCGGCGTACCGATACCCTGCGAGCTGTAAGTCGTTCGACGGTATAGAGATAGCCGACACGGAACGCGTTCACGATGTTCGGCTTGAGCGTCCAGTCAAAGCCCGCCACCACCTGGTAGTTTCTTGACTTCGAACTCGTGCTCGGCTGAGAAATCCGGGCCCGGATAGGGGGGATTCCCGGTGCTGTTGTTGTAGTTGAACGTGCCGGTCGCCATACCTGTCAAGCCGGAAGTTCGGAGTGACGTTGTAGTCCATGCGCAGCGTCGGGAAGCGCTGGATCTGGGATGCGTGGTGCGAGAAGTTAATGACCTCGTGATTGGGATCGCCCGCCGGGGTGATCGTTACACCGGGCAACGCGATCGCCTTTTTGATATTCGCAAGATCGGCCGCGATGATCGGGTTGATCGTGCTCGTACATGTGGAGCAGCCGGCGCTAGCGCCCGCCTGCAGCACGTTCACTGTCGCTGTCTGGGTTGAAGCCACGCAAGGTTTACCGGTATTCCCACCCGTACCTGACTGACACGCGTAATAGGTGTAAATGCCCGACAACGCCAGCGGCGTCGGCACCGTGGTCGTGCACCAGGTTTTGCCGGGGCTGACGATAATTGGCCAGGCTGGCGAAGAAGAAGAGTCTGTCCTTAAGCAGCGGACCGCCGACGCTCGCTCCGAAGTCGTTAATGATCAGGAGACCGCGCGGCTGACGGGCGAAGTTGCGCGCCCAGGTATTGGCGTTCAGCGCCTCGCTGCGGTAGTCCTCGAACAGCTGGCCATGAAACTGATTCGTGCCGCGCTCGTGTGAGAAAGCCGATGTCCATCGCCGAGGTGCCGCCCTTGGAAGCATCCAGCTCGCCGGTCTGCACGGTCATCTCCTGGGTCGTCTTCAAGGCGCTGCACCGTGACAGTCCTATCTGTATCAAAACCGCCGCTCTTGTTGCGGTTGGTCATCGTCGAGAAGCCGTTGGCGCTTACGTTCACTGCGCCTCCAGGCAGATTGTTGATGTTATCGTCCACCGCGCCAGGCACCAGGAACGCCAGCGAGGAGACATCGCGGGCACCCGTCGGCAGGTCCTCAACCTGCTTCATGTCGATGTTCGTGGACAAGGTGTTCGACGTCGTGTCCAAAATCGGACTGCGGTCTGAAGTCACCGTGACCGTCTCGGTCGCGGCCCCGACCTTCAGCGCCACCGCGAGGTTCGTCACCTGGTTCGTCGTAATCGTCACCTTCGCGAACTGGCTTTGAGGCGAATCCCTCTTTGCTCACTGTCAAAGAGTAGATGGCCGGATTCAAAAACGGGATGACGATCGCCCCATCATTCTTGGTCGTCGCATCATGTACGTCGTTTGTCTCAAGATCCTTCAGCACAAGCTTCGCTCCCGGAATGAGCGCGCCGGCTGAGTCGGTCACCGTGACGTTCAGAGAACCGGTCGACAGGTCCTGTGCACCGGATCGCATTCCCACAGATACAAGTGCCAGGAGAATAGCTGCCGTCCAGACAACGGCCGTTCGCCGCCCGGAGCTCAGCGACCTCCCGCGATCAAACTCATTACGTGCCTGAAAGCCCCGAGGTTTAGCCGAAACTGCGATAAGGGAACTTCCCAAAGACGCCAACCGAGATGCCGTAAATCTCATACTTCGCCTCCTGAAAAGGAACATCAGAATTCGCGTGAGCCCTTCAAGCATTCGCCGCGCTGGCTCACATCTCCGCTGAAAAACTGCCCAGCTCTAGTCGTGGGTCTTATTTTGTATTCAACTGCGTATCCAATGTCAACGGGGGTTTTGCAGAAATTTACTGTTTCGGGGCCGATAATTTACCCGGCCGGCTTCGCTGCGAGCCGGAAGAGGTGGCCCTGGACGGCGGGACAGCCATCCCTTTGAGCGCCTGGCAGGCCGTTTTGGAGGCTTTAGCAGCTTGCGTCGGGCTAAACGCAGCAATGGACAAGCACACCTGCTATGTGTACATTGACGTATACTAAATGCGATGCGCCGTACCCGCGAGGTGCCAATCCAGGAGGCCCGGCGTTAGCATTATTTCCGACGCCCCGTGAGCCGGCGGCGACAATTCTCGGACAGCGGAATGGGTCCGCTGGTTTGGCTCACGACATCTGCTGCTATCAAAGGAATCAACAATGAAGCGTGTCCGTTCGTCTTCTCAGCAGCTCCCCAGTTCCGCTTCTACTTCAGAGTCGGCAGCCGCTGCGGCTATCATGAACCGGAGATACTTCCTCGGCGGGGCCGCGGGTGCAGCTCTGGTAGCAGCCATGGATCGCTCGCCCGCGCTGGCTTCCGTCACAGCAGAAAGTGTCTCCGTCAATCTCGCCAAGGTCGCCGCTCCCTCCGCATCCAATGCGTCCGGTGACGCCAGGCTCACGGCCCTGAACGACGGTTTTAATCCTTCCAGCTCCCACGATCACACCCACCCCGTCTTCGGCACCTGGCCCCATGTAGAACCGCAATGGGTGCAGTACGACTGGACGAAACCTGTCACGACCAATCGTGTCGAGATCTACTGGTGGGTCGACGGCCAGGGTGTCGGCGCTCCGTCGTCCTATAAGGTGACGTATTGGAACGGCTCCGGCTTCGTTCCCGTCACGAACGCCAAAGGCCTCGGCGTCGACGCGAACACCTTCAACCGCACGACCTTTGACCCGGTCAAGACCGACAAGCTGCGCCTTGAGATCGTCTCTGACGGCACCCATTCTCCCGGCATCCTCGAGTGGAAGGTCTACAGCAGCGGCCCCGTTCCACTCTTCCCTCCCCTCGTTAACGCAGGCGTTGACCGCTCCGTCGTGCTCGGCGCCAAAACCTATCTCTCCGGATCTGCGGACTGGCTGGCGCCCTCGTCTCCACGACGTGTCCGCTGGAGCAAGCTCTCCGGCCCCGGTCATGTAATGTTCACCGATCCTGCATCGGCCGACACGACAGCCACATTCGCTGCACCGGGTGAGTATGTTCTCGAACTCACTGCCTTTGGCAAGCCTGAGAACAGCATCTCTAAGCTGTTCGTGCACGCGGAGAAGGCCCCGCCGAAGGACCGGCTGGATGTCGTTTACACCACTCCTGTGTATGCCATCGACAACCCCATGTGGAATGAGCGCGCCAAGACCCTGATCGTCGACTGGATTCCTCACGTCGTCGCGCAGTGCGAACGCACGGATCTCACCATCGGTCAGGGTGGACTCGACAACTTCATTGAAGCCGCCAAGGCGTTGCGCGGCGAGCCTCATGGCCGGCACAAGGGCTATGTCTTCTCCAATGCCTGGGTACACCAGACCGTCGAAGCCATGTGCATCGCGCTCATGGTTGATCCGCAGGGCGATCAGGACATCATCGCCGCGCAGCAGAACATGAAAGTTACTCTCGAGAAGTGGATCCCGATCGTTCTCGCGGCGCAGGAGCCCGACGGCTATCTGCAGACCGCCTACACGCTCGCCGATCGCAGCCGTTGGCCCAAACACTGGATGCCCGAGCACCGCGGCAATCACGAGGGCTACACCGCCGGCTACTTCATCGAATCCGCCATCAACCACTACACCCTTACCCAGGGACAGGACCTTCGCCTCTACAACGCTGCGAAGAAACTCGCCGACTGCTGGGCCGCCAACATCGGCCCCGGCCCCGGCCAGCAGAAGTGGTACGACGGCCATCAGGAGATGGAGCAGGCCCTCGTCCGCTTCGGCCGCTTCGTCAATGACATGGAGGGCAGCGGCCACGGCGACCACTACATCGCGCTCGCGAAGTTCCTCATCGACTGCCGCGGCCAGGATCCCGGCGGCTCCGACTACGACCAGACCCAGGCGCCGGCGATCAAGCAGTACGAAGCCGTCGGACACGCCGTCCGCGCCATGTACTTCTACTCCGGCATGGCCGACATCGCCGCCGAGACCCACGACCCCGACTACCAGAGCGCTGTGCTCTCGCTCTGGGACAACATGGTCAACAAGAAGTATTACGTTACCGGCGGCATCGGCAGCGGCGAAACCTCTGAGGGCTTTGGCCCCAACTACTCGCTCCGCAATGAGTCCTACTGCGAGTCCTGCTCAAGCTGCGGCGTCATCTTCTTCCAATACAAGATGAACCTCGCCTATCACGATGCCAAATACGCTGACCTGTACGAGCAGACCATGTACAACGCGCTCTTTGGCGCCGTTGATCTCGCGGGAAAGAACTTCTGTTACACCAATCCTCTGATCAATACGCTTCGTACACCGTGGCACGTCTGCCCCTGCTGCGTCAGCAACATCTCCCGCACGTTGCTGATGGTGCCCACATGGAGCTATACCAAGGGACCGGATGCGCTGCACGTCAACCTGTTCATCGGCGGCCGGGTCAACGTCGGCAAGATCGCCGGCACTAACGTGCAGGTCGTGCAGAAGACTGAATACCCATGGAAGGGTGCGGTCGGGATCACCATCAATCCCGAGCAGGCGCAGACGTTCAGCGTGCACGTGCGCGTCCCCAACCGCACCACCTCGGCGCTCTACACCACAATCCCGGCGGTCAGCGGCCTCAAGCGGATTGCTCTGAATGGCAAGCCGTTCACACCACACATCGTCAACGGCTATGCAGTTATCACGCGCCGCTGGGAGTCTGGCGACACCATCGACCTCGAGCTTCCGTTGGAGGTGCAGCGTCTCAAGGCTGACCCGCGCATCAAAGCCGATGTGAATCTTGTTGCTCTGCAATACGGTCCGCTCGTCTACAACGTCGAGACGGCCGATCAGCACAATCTCGATCAGCCCCTCAGCAACGACTCCCTCAAGGCCGAGTGGCGCCCCGACTTGCTCGGCGGCGTCATGGTCATCACCGGCAAATGGCAGGATGGAACGCCCATGCTTGCTATCCCCAACTACGCCCGCATGAACCGCGTCGAGCACGATCACCCGGCCGTTGCCGGCGACAGCTCGGTGAACTATGCTCCGGGCTCAACCAGCGGAACCAGCAACAGCGCCGCGAAACCAGGCGCAGCCTTCCAGGGCTCGACAACTCCGGCGAATTCGGCTTCTCGCCGATTCCGCGGCCCTCGCAAGATCGATTCCAAGGTCTGGATGCAGTCCGCAACCTAAAGAAACATCACTCGATCCCCAACCAAATGGCCACGCCCTCGACGGCCTGGCCATTTTTCACCTATTAATTCAGCCTATCTTTCTGCATTCAAATAACTTACAACCTGACGCGGCCTAATCGCGACCGCATCCCCCTATGAACTCTACCCCTTTGTTTTGAAGATTTTGCACGGTTTGACGCCGTTTGGCCGGTTAGGTCCACCCTCATCTCCTCTGTTTTGAAGATTTTGCGCAAAAACAGGGGGAGGGGGTACCCCCTCCAAACCTACACCTCCTGCAACGCCTCCAGCGAACTCGATTTCACCGCCGGCCGGTTCGCAAGCGCCTTCTTCAACACCGCTTTGGCCTCGTCCAACTCCGCGCCGGCAAGTTCCAGCCGCGGCGGACGTACCGAGGCGCGTCCTGTTCCGGTCTGCTCCTGCACCCACTTAATCAGTTGTACGAACTTCGGCACCGTATCCATCCGCAGCAGCGGAAGAAACCACTCATAGAGCGCATAAGCTTCCTTGCGCTTTCCGGCCACTGCCAGCTCAAACAGCTCGACCGACTCACGCGGGAAGGCATTCACCAGCCCCGCGACCCATCCTGTCGCACCGGCATCCACGGCTTCTACCAGCACGTCGTCCACGCCGACAAAGATCTTCAGCCGGTCACCCAGTACCTCGCGAATGGCCATCACCCGGCGCACGTCCGCGCTCGATTCTTTTACCGCCTGCAGGTTCGGCTGCTCAGCCGCGAGCTCGGCAATTTGCGTGGCAAGGAAGTCTGTCTTGTACGCGATCGGGTTGTTGTAGAGCATGCATGGCAGCTTCGTTGCGCGGATGATCTCCGCCACGTGCTGCTTCATCTCGCGCCAGTCTGAGCTATAGACATACGGCGGCAGCACCATCAGTCCGCTGCAACCCGCCTGCTCGGCATCCTTCGCCAAGCTGCACAGCATTACGTGTTGAAAGCGACGAGATGGCTGCCACGACCGGAGTTCCTTTAGCCTTGGAAGCTTTCACGGCAGTCTTGAGGATCGCGACCTTCTCCTCCTGTTCCAGCGTTGCGCCTTCGCCGAGAGATCCCGGCATGATCAGGCCGGTGCAGCCGTTCTCCAGCAACCATGCCGTGTGGCGGGCCAGAAACTCGTGATCAACCTTGAGGTCTTTGTCAAAGGGGGTGGTAACCGCGGGCATAACACCAAACCAATTCATCGGGAGCTCTCCTGTGGTTTGAGGATGGAAACTTCACTGTCTTGCACTGGCGCCGAACATAGTGCCGAAATTGGAACGGGAAAGATCGGGGGACGCACCGACGCGTTGCGCCATCCGAAGATCGCCTCCAGCGCTGGCCCGCAGATGCGGCCCTGGCAGGGGCCCATGCCGCAGCGTGTCTGCAACTTTGCATCGGTCCAGTTTCTGCGGTCCATCATCTGTCCATGCAACGCGCCAAGGCGCACGTCCTCGCAGCGGCAGACAATCGTGTCCGGCGCTGCGAGCTTGAGAATCTCCGGGCGTAGCGCGAAGGCACGGCTCATCGCTTGGCCGAACGCAGCTTCGGCATCACGCCGGCTGTACAGCTTCGCGGCCGCTTCGATCTTCCCTGCCGCAGCCAGCCCTGCGATCTTGCCTTGCAAGCTCGCGGCATCCACGCCCGCGATCCCCGCCGGTTCCCCCGCGCAATAAATACGTGCCATAGAGGTTTGCTGCTCGGCATTCACCTCAACAACCCCTGCCTGCGTGATACTGCACCCGAGCAAGAACGCAAGCTCAGTGTTGGGTACGAGATGAAAACCACACGCCACCAGGTCGCACTGTTCGGTCCACGTCCGCGAGCCGTCCGTGAGGCGCACAGCCGTCACGGCTTCGCTTCCTTCCGCGGCGGCGACCCAGCATCCAGTCCGATAGGGCACTCCACTGAGCTCCGCACGCAGCCGCAGACCTTGCAGCACCTTTCCCGGCCGCGACAACGAGACTTACGCCGAATCCGGCCATCTGCCCCATCGACGCCTGCTCGGCAATCGTGACAATCCCGGCTCCATCCTGCTTCAGGTGTGCAGCCACGGCCAGCAGCAGAGGCCCCGTTCCAGCCACCACAACGCGCTTTCCGCGGATTTCATATCCTCCGCGGACCAGTGCCTGCAATCCGCCTGCACCAAACACACCGGGCAGCGTCCATCCTGGAAACGGAAGAAATCGTTCTCGCGCACCGGTCGCAAGAATCAGAGATTCAAACCGAAAGCTCTCGATCCTGTGCTCTGCGGCGAACCACGCCTCGAGCGTTCCTTCGGATGCTGTCGCATCCACCACCTGACGTCCTGCAAACAGCTCCGCGCCCGACACATGGAATGCCGCGACAGCCTGCTCGCGCGCACGGTCTGCCGCGGATTTTCCTGCTCCACTCCGCCATATCTGGCCACCAACGCGTGGATTGTCATCCAGCACCGCCACCTTGCGACCCGCAGTAGCGGCAGCCGTCGCCGCCGCAAGCCCCGCAGGCCCGGCACCGACCACAACAATGTCATACGGGCGGATCATCGTTGCGTCTCCACCGTCATGCCCTCTTTGCAGACGATCTGGCACGTGCGCTGTTGTGGCACGCCATCCACGCTCGCGCGGCACTCGAAACAGATTCCCATCCCGCAAAGCGCCGTACGCTGTTCTCCGCTCTCCGAGATCCGGCACGGAACCCTGACCTCCAGCAGCGCTGCTATCAGCATCGCGCCCTGCGGCAACGTGACCGGCTCGCCGTTCACCCGCACTGTAACCGTTCCGCCGGCAACATTCACGTCAGGCATGCAACGCCTCCGGCGCACCCACACGACTCGGAAGGAACGGCCGCGGATCCAGTGCGATCCCGGCTTGTGTAATGTGATGCAGCACAAGCCGCGCCGCACCCGGAGCATTCGTAATCCCGAGCCCCTCAAATCCCATCGCAAGCAGCACAGAATTATCCTCGGTGGGGCCGATCAGCGGAAGCTTATCCGGCGTTGCCGTGCGAAACCCTGTCCACACACGGATCACAGAAAGGCCGGCCAAGATCGGCATGTACTCCACCGCACGGTCGAGCATTCTCCCGAGCATTTGCGGTTCGACACTCCCGGAAAGGTCGCCGTACTGGCGCGACGACCCGATCAGCAGCTGCCCCGTCTTGCGCGGCTGCACGTTGAACGCAACCGAATCTTCGGTCATGGAATGCGCACTCTTGAGATAACCCAGTTCCACAAGCTGATGGCGCAGAACGCCGGCATATCGATCCGTGATGGCCAGGTGTCCCTTACGCTGATGCACATTGACCGATGGACAGAGACTGACATCTGTGCCCGTGGCGACGACAATGCGAGCGGCGCTCAGGCGGGTCGAGTCCTCCAGAACTACCTTGCCGTTTGCCGCCTTGATCGCGCGTTTGCCATAGAACAGTGTTGCTCCCATCCCTTTCGCACTCGCTAGAAAGTGACCTGCCGCGGCGGGAGGATAGATCACCGCATCGTGGGGGACACGCAGCGCCCCGACTAGTCCTTCGCGGAGGTGAGGCTCCGCCTGGCCAGCCCCCGCGCGTCCAGCACCTCGGACCTCACTCCGGACGCCGCATAGGCCTTCTGCTTCGCGAAGACCGCCTGCATCTCCTCATCGTCAGCCGCAACCCAAAGCGTGCCGCACTCTTCAAACTCGACTGCATCCGGCAGCGTTTCGCGCAGCTCCCGCCAGCATTCGCGGGAGTAGTGCGTCAACGCAAGCTGCGCGGGTGAGTCATCCATGACCACCAGGTGCCCCATTCCGGCGGCACTGGCTCCCCCAGCAGGTACACCGGGCTCGACGACAGCGACGCGCAGCCCTGAAGCCGCGCACTCGTAAGCGCACGCCGCGCCGACGATGCCTGCCCCGAGAATGATTACGTCGAACGTCTCCATCAGAACCCAATGCCATCTACGAAAGGATCGTCCTGCTCAAACAGCAACTCTGACTCACCGGTGATCCATGCCCGGCCTCGGATCGTTGGCAGCACCCCGTCACGCTGCGCCCGAATCGTACCGACGAAGTGCGTCCCGAGGAACCCCTCCTGCCGCCACACCTCGCCCTCGGCCAGCTTGCCGTCCGCGTAAAGGCATGCCATCTTTGCGCTCGTTCCAGTGCCGCACGGCGATCGGTCAAAAGACGCGCCCGGGCACAGCACAAAATTGCGGCTCGAGTTCTCCGCATGCTCCGGCTTCCCGAACAGTTCAATGTGGTCGATCAGCGCGCCATCCTTGCCCGTGATACCCGCGTCAGCCAGCGCCGTGCGGATCGCCCGCGTCGCGGCGACAAGCTCACCGCGCCGGTCCATCGTCAGCTCAAACGGGTGATCGCCAACGAGAAAGAACCAATTGCCGCCCCAGGCGATGTCGCCCGCGAGCCGTCCGATCCCGGGGACATCAACGCCAACGGCGCGGCGATAGCGGTAGCTCAAAACATTCGAGACTGAGACACTGCCGTCCGGCAGCAGTTCCACCGAAACCTCGCCCACAGGTGTCTCGACGCAGTTGTGTCCCGGCTGGATGCGGCCCAGATGGGCTAAAGAGCGTACAACTCCAATGGTGCCGTGCCCGCACATCCCCAGGTATCCCACATCGTTGAAGAAGATGACTCCCGTAGCGCAGTTTGGATTCACTGGCTTGCAAAGCAGCGCCCCCACGACCACCTCGGAGCCGCGCGGCTCGCAACTGACGCCGGAACGGAAGCCGTCGTGCCGTGACCGAAACACCTCGAGCCGCTCGGCCAACGACCCTTCTCCGAGATCAGGTCCGCCCTCCACAACAACTCGGGTCGGCTCGCCCTCCGTGTGCGAATCCAGCACTGTCACCCGCTTGTCCGGTGAAGTCATCGAGTTATTGTAGACTATTTTGAATACAAAACAAGGCTTTGTTTTGGAGACAAGGTACATTCGCCTGATTCGGGGCGCGAATGGCTAGGATTCGACGCGCTCGAGTGTCGTTTCGCGCAACGTTGCGGCCGCAGTGCGCGCCCGCGCAGCCGCATTCGCATGCTAACCGCAGCCACAGTTAATAGCGAAGCCATTTCGAGAAACACCTTCCCGCCGTCCAGCAGATCGGGGTGACCGTCATTCAGGTTCGGGTCTGTGTAGATGCTGTGCACGAACCACATCGGCCAGACGAAAGCGAGGCGTATGAAGAAATAGCAGCACTGTGAGATGCGCCAGCACCAGTGCCATTGCAAGGTATGCGGTCCACTGATGGAATGCAAATAGATTGATGTGCCGGTGCGGCCACAGCCTCTGCGGGCTATACCGCATGGAGAGGAGAAGGCCGATAAAGAGATTGATCACCACGGCGCCTACCGCGCAGAGACCGAGATAAGAACAAAGATCAAGTAAGCAATCACGTCGGATCGATGTCAGCGGAAATGTACACAATCTACCATGCAATTACGCTTACTTCCACGCGCGACGTGCGTCCCGCACGTTGGAGAAGCAAGACCCTACGTTGTCCATAAACGCATTTTTATTCGCGCTTCGTGCGTCCTTAATTGCGGCAGAAATAAATGGCATTCGACTCCCTTCTTGAGAGTTTCAATTAGCCAAGCGCTGGCATCTCGGGCGCAAGGATTCGCAAAGAGGAAACCGTGAAGAACATTCGTACTCTCGTCGCCGTTTCGCTCGTCGCGTTCGGCTGCCTCACCGCCGCGCACGCGCAGGACACTCGCGAGCAGGCTATCAGCAAGATGCGCAAGGTTGAGCCTAAAGAGATGGACTCGACCTATCACAAGAGCGCACCGCTGGCCCAGAAGCTCGTGGACGACGAACTCGCCAAACACCCCGAGGTCATCCTGATGGCCATTCACGCCGGTGCGCCCAAGTTCGACATCATCGCCTCCAATTTCGGCCGCATAGGCAAGCTTGGCGATGAGGATGACCTGCGCTGCATTCACACCGGCAAGAAGAACCTTGAAGTCGACAAGACCGGTACACACTATGAAGTCGAGTTCCCGCTTAGGGACCAGGCCGGCAAGATCATTGGCGCGGTTGGAGTCGTCTTCAACTACAAGCCCGGTGACGATAAGAAGGCTCTGGAAACAATTGCCGACGAGATCGCCAAGGATATGAGCGCTCGCACCCGCAACGCCGCCGCTCTGTTCGGCCCCGCATAAATTGGACGACGCCTGCCGGCACCGAAGAGCTGACACTCCAGTCACTCTTCGGTGCAGGATTTTTCTCCTTCTCGCCGCACCACCAACGGACCCGCATTATGTTTTCTGCCCGGACCACCATCCTCGCCGCACTTGCGCTGGCCGTCGCAGGCGCCTGCGCACAGGAACCGGCTCCTGCGCCTGCACCCACGCTACCTCCCATCGGCACCGCAGACTCCAACGCCGCCTTCACCCTCGTTGATCGCATCCCTGTGCCCAACATGACGGGTACCTGGGACCACCTCACTCTTGACGCCGCAGGCCATCGCATCTTTGCCTCCGCGCAGGAAGACAACCAGGTTCGCGTTTTCGATCTCGCGACACGCAAGCCACTCTTCACCATGGCCGACGGCTTCAATCGCCCGCAGGGACTCTACTACGTCCCCGGCGACGATACGCTCGCCGTCACCAATGGCAGAGATGGGACCTTTCGATCCTTCAACGGCAAGACCTACGCGCCTATCAAGATCGTTCCACTCTCGCTCGGCGCCGACATGATGGACCTCGATCCGCACACCGGCTATCTCTACGTTGACCACGGTGGTACAGACTCCAACCGCGGCCCCGGCGGGCTCGCCATCATCAGCAGCAAGGATTGGAGCAAAATCGGCGAAGTCCCCACCGATCTCCGCCCCGCTGCGCTCGCCATGGAAAAGCACGGCAACCGCCTCTTCCTGCTCCTACCCGGCCTCGCACAGGTAGCCGTCATCGACCGTGGCACTAACAGCATCTATGCGCGCTACCAGCTCAAAACGCCAGCGCAACCCATTGCGCTCGCGCTCGATGAAACGCACCATCGCCTCTTCGTCGCCAGCCGGCGCCCTACGTCCTTCAACGTGCTTGATCTCGACACCGGCCGTCCGGTGGCCACCCTCGACGTGATTGACGGTGTCGAGAGTATGTACTTCGACTTGAAGCTGCACCGCATCTACATGACCGCACTCGACGGCTTCGTGCAGGTCATCCAGCAAGTCGACGCCGACCACTACAAGACCATCGCCCGATTCTTCACTGGCCATCACGCAGGCACATCGCAGTGGGTGCCGGATATGAACATCCTCGCTGTCGCCGTTCCACCCGTCGAAGGCCAGACAGCCGCCATCTGGCTCTTCCAAGCCAAACCATAAAGGAAACGCATGATCAAGCGCTTCGTACAATTCGCGCTATTCATCGCGCTTCTATACACCACTGGGGCGAGCGCGCAGTCCATTCTTGCACCCTACCAGCCCCAACCCGTCGAGCCCGGCGTTATCCGCTCATGGGGGCACGTCTTCCTGGCCAAGATCATGAAGAGCTGGGAAGAAGCCTTCGCCGCGCAGCACCCCGGCGTCACATTTTCTGACAATCTGGTCTCCTCCGCCGCTGCCACCGGCGCGCTCTTCACTCACACAGCAGACCTCGGCATCGTCGGCCGCGAGATTCGCCCCATGGAAGTCGCTGGCTATAGCAGGGTCATGAAGCACAAGCCCTTCCCTTACGAGGTTTTTACCGGCTCCTGGGCCAACGCGGACAAGAGCGTTGCCCTCGGTATCTTTGTCTCCGATAAGAACCCGATCGCCAGGCTTACCTTTGCGCAGCTCGATGCCATCTTCGGCGCTGAGCATCTCGGCGGCGCGCCTGCCAACATTCGCACTTGGGGTCAGCTCGGCCTCACCGGCCCACTCGCGTCGCATTCCATTCACACATACGGCGGTGAGCTCGATGCCGCACCCGCATTCTACTTCTCGCAGACCGTGATGCACGGCTCGCTGCTATGGAACGAGCAGCTTCACCATTTCGATGACATCGAGCGCCCCGACCACACCACATACGTCGCGCAGCAGCACATTGTCGACGAGCTCGCCAAAGACCCCGACGGTATTGCACTTTCCGGCACCGGCTTCAAAGCTCCTGGCGTCAAGCTCCTCGCCATCGCCGTCACTCCCGACGGTCCATACATCACACCCACACCCGCCACCGTTGAAGACCGCACCTATCCACTTTCGCGCTCCGTCTGGATCTATACCAACCAGGGACCCAACGAAAGACTCGACCCGCGCACCCGCGAATTCCTACGCTTCATCTTTAGCCGCGAAGGCCAGGAACTCGTCCGCAAGGAGGGCGAGTACCTTCCGCTCACACCCGCACTCGCTGCCGCGCAACTCCGCAAGCTTGACAAGTAACCTTCTGGCATCCGGAAATTCACGACCGGAAACTCAATACCGAGGCCCCACCTTGACCGCGCTTTCCGTCACCGCCGACAACCCACGAAAGCCACGCAGCCCTTCGACGAGTCGCTCTACTTCCGCGTGCTCGTCCTGGACTGAGGACTGGATTGGCGACGAAGCCGACGCGACACTTGTCCCCTGACTCGCATAGTGAGCCCAAATGCTTCTTCGTCTCGCAAAGATATTCGTACCCGCTCTCCTCACCTTCAATGTGAGCGCTAACGCGCAGCTTACGCGCCCGCTCGCCGGTTCGCTCCGCATCGTCGGCACTGACACCATGAAGGACCTCCTCACGCGCTGGATCGACGCCTTCACGGCCCGGCATCCAGGCGTGCATATTGAGCTCACCGCCAACGGCGCACTGACAGCTGCTCCTGCGCTCGCCTCAGGCGCAGCTGACCTCGTCCCCCTCGGCCGCGAACTCACACCCTCCGAGCTCAAGCTCTTCAGGGCCTCGCATAGCTATCTGCCCACCGCTGTCCCGGTCGCGCTCGGCAGTTATGACATCTCCGGCAAGACCGTTGCGCTCGCCTTCTACGTCAACAGCGCCAACCCCGTTTCCCACCTTACCTTCCAGCAACTGGATGCAATCTACTGCACTTCGCTCAAGCGCGGCGAACCGCACCCCATCACTACCTGGAGGCAAGTTGGCGTCACCGGCAACTTTGCCGACAAACAAATCCATCCTATCGGCGTTAACTTCCCCGATGGCATTTCCAACTTTATCCGCCTGCGTGTCTGCTCCGATGGCGACTTTCGCATGGGCATCCGCGAAGAGCATACGGGCGGAGCCATCAATGTTCTTGACCGCATTGTCTCTGATGTTGCGCAGGACCCCACAGCGATCGGCTACGCCGGCTTTGCCAACCTCAAGCCCGGAACAAAGCTCATCCCTATCTCCGAAGACGGTGGACCATATCTCTCCGGTTCGCGCGCAGAAGTTTCGAGCACCCACTACCCTCTCACGCGGACCATCTACCTCTATGTCGACCGCTCACCCGACCATCCACTCTCACCCATCGCTGACGCATTCATTCATTTCGTAATCAGTCCGGCAGGTCAGGCGCTCGTCGCAACCGACGGTGTCTACATGCCGCTGCCTCTCAATGAAGGTCCGGTCCAGCGTGAAGCCCTGAAATCCCCCGCCGACTCAGGACTCCCGCACTACAAAAACTCCGCGCACCTCACCGCACACCTTGTCAGCTTCGGTAGCAACACCATGGACGATCTCATGAAACTATGGATCGCCGGCTTCCACGCACAGCAGCCCAACGTTGCCATCGACCTTCAGTCCAAAGCGTCGATGTCCGTCCCCGCCGCACTCACGGCCGGCACCGCGCAACTGTCGCCGCTCTCGCGCGAGTTCAACCCCGCCGAAATCGAAGCCTTTCGCGCCAAACACGGCTACGCACCCACTGAAGTGGCGGTCGCGCTAGGCAGTTATCGCACCCCCACACGTACCGTCGCACTCACCTTCTACGTCAACGACGCCAACCCCATCCAACGGCTCACGCTTCCGCAACTCGATGCGATCTGGTGCACCACACTCCATCGCGGCGCGCCTGCCACCATCACCACCTGGGGCCAGCTTGGCCTCGCCGGTGAATGGCGCGACCGTCCCATTCACCTCGTCGGCGTGCAACCGCCGGATGGCGTTCCGAACTTTATCTCCCGCCGCGTCTGCTCCAATGGCTCCCTCCGCGACGGCATTTTTGGCGAGAAGAACGGCGAGCCGCGCTCCGTCCTCACGCGCATTGTCGAAGACGTGGCGCGCGACCCTCTCGCCATCGGCTACGCCGGCTTCCGTAACCGCCAGCCCAACACGCACCCAGTCCAACTCGCCGAAACCGCCGCCGGCCCATTCCTCTCTGGCACATTCGACGAAGTCCGCACCGCCCGCTTCCCGCTCACCCGCTTCGTTTACATCTATGTCGACCGCAATCCTGCGGAACCGCTCAACCCAGCCGTTAAACAATTTCTCACTTACGTCCTCTCGTTAGAAGGCCAGCGGAAGGTCGAAGAAGAAGGCATCTTCATGCCACTCCCTTCCCCCACCGCCGCCTACCAACGCGCAAAACTCAACTGATCCTGCCTAATGCCTGTCGCGGAGCCACCATGAAAGCCTTCATTACAACTATCGCCTTCGCTGCCACCCTCCCGCTCCTTGCGCAGCAACCGCAAAAATCGAAAGCCGAGTCCGACGCTGAAGCCAGCACCTTGCAGGCCGCGCGCGCCAAATCCGTCCTTCGCAAAGGTGCCGAAGTGCACTACCCGCCGGACCGCTTCGATCTTTCCGATCTCCCGCACTACAAGCCCGAAGTGCAGGTTTCCGGAACTATTCGCCAGTGGGGCTCCAACTACCTCGCTGACTCTCCGCTCGCCGGTTACCTTGAGTCCGCCTTCCAGAAGTTTCAACCCAACGTCAAATTTGACGACCACCTTCATACGTCGGAACACGCCATCTCTGCACTCGTCTACAAAGTTGCGGACGTCGGCATCATGGGCCGTCAAATCATGTGGGACGAGCGCCTCAGCTTCCAGCGAGAGTTCGACTACCAGCCGACCGGCATCATTGGAATGACTGGTTCGTATGACGTGTCAGGGTGGAATCCGCCGATCGGCATCTACGTGAATGGGAAAAACCCTCTCGCGCATCTCTCCATGTCGCAACTCGATGGCATCTTCGGCGATGTGCGCACTGGCGCCTACGACGGCCTCATCTGGAACACCAAAGCCGCGCGTGGCGCGGACAAGAATATCCGTACATGGGGACAGCTTGGTCTCACCGGCGAGTGGAAAGACAAACCCATCCACGTACTCGGCTATAACCTGGAATTCCACTTCACTGAAGAGATGGAGACTCGCGCGTTCGGCGGCGTCACGTCGAAGTTCAATGGCGGCCTCATTGAATATTCGAATGATACTAACCCGGATGGCACGCTGAAGATCGCCGGCCAGACCATGATCGAAGACGTCGGCAAAGACCCTTATGCGATCGCCTACGTTGCCGGCGGCGAACTGTGGAAGACGCCTGCAGTCAAAACTCTCGCCATCGGCACAGCGGACAATGGGCCCTTCTATCCGCTCACGATGGACAACGTGCGTAACCGCACCTATCCCTTCTACGCGGATGTCTTCTTTTGGGTAAACCGCGATCCGAAAAAGCCGCTCGACCCCAAGCTTCGTGAGTGGCTCAGGTTCATCCTTTCTCGCGAAGGACAGGAGCAGATGGTGCGCGACGGCAAATATCTGCCGCTCACGCGCGCCGTCATAGAGGAAGAGCGCAAGAAGTTGGATTGACGCTTGGTGAGCGGCGTCTCGATCGCGAGACGATTCGCTAAATGAAGTTTCATATTCGATTCAATCTTCCCTCATCTGGCGGCATTAAATCTTGTGTGCCCCTATAAGACTGCCGTGTGCAGGTCTGCAGGCTTGTACCGGGCGGGAGAACCTTGCCGATGCCGCTTCGCCAGCTTCTAATTTTGGTTACACTTCTCGCCCCAATGCTTCACGCGCAGGGTGTTCCGCCGGGGACTGATGAGGATCGCAGCAACCTTCCAAACTATCCCGCGCAGGAGCCAAACTACGTCCCCGGCCCTCCGGTACCCGGCACGATCCGCGTCTGGGGTAATGACTTTATGGCGAAACTCGAATCCATTTGGGAAGAGGGTTTCCACAAATACCACCCCGAAGTAAAGTTCGATGACACCCTCAAGAGTTCCGCGCAAGCCGTAGCCGCGCTTTACACAAACGTCGCCGACATCGGACTCCTCGGGCGTGAGGTCTGGCCCACGGAAGTCCTCGGCTTTCAGAAGATGTTTCAGTACGAACCGCTCGGCATTGCCTGCGCCACGGGCTCGTTCCACACCGAAGGCAAGACGTGGCCATTCATCATTTTCGTTAATAAATCGAACCCTGTTTCGAAGCTGACTATGCAGCAGCTAGATGCCATATACGGCACGCAGCTTCGCCGCGGAGCCAAGGAGCGGATTACCACATGGGGACAGCTCGGCGTCACTGGACCGCAGGCTTCGCACCGCATCGACGTGTACGGCTACGACTTCATCGTCCCTGGCTTTACGTACGGCTTCCAACAGATCGTGTTCAAAGGAGCTGATCAGTGGACTGGTGACCTTCGCGAGTACACCAATGCGCATCAGCCGGACGGCAAGCTCATACACACTGCGGGTGATCTGATGCTGGACGATCTCGCCAAAGATCCGGATGGCATCGCCTTCACCGGCCTGCAGTTTGCGAACCCCGAAGTCAAGGTTCTCTCGATTGCTGAGAACGAAGGCGGCCCCTACATTCAGCCCACGCTGCTCACCACCGCCAATCGCACGTATCCGATGGTACGGTCCATCAACATCATGCTCAACCGCAAGCCCGGCACGCCCGTTGACCCGCGCGTCAACGAGTTTCTGCACTACGTTCTCAGCCGCCAGGGCCAGCAGGACGTGCAGAAGGAGGGCGACTTCCTTCCTCTCACGCCCTCACTTCTGCAGGAGCAGCTCCACAAACTCCAATGAGCTTGCGCTAGCGCCCTATCTCCCACACCATCGACGTTCGATCCACACCAATGGAGACCATCAACATGCCGCATACCTCTTTCCGCTTTGCGCTGCGTTCTGTTTTCGCCGGCCATGTCCTCGCCGTGCTCATCGGGCTCAGCATCGCGATCATCGCGGCGTCTCCCGCAGGTGCGCAAATCGCCGGTGGCAGCATAACCGGCACGGTCACTGACCCCTCCGGCGCAGTCATTCCCGGTGCTGCCGTGACAATCACGAACCGCGGCACAGGCATTTCCGTCAGTCTCACCTCCACGTCGTCGGGCATCGTTAATAAACCAAACCTCGACCCCGGCACATACGACGTCACAGTGACGGCGCCGGGCTTCGCCACCATCAAGACGCAGGCTCTCGTCGACATCGGACACAACACTGTGCTTGACCTTAAGCTCCCGGTCGGCTCCGGCGATCAGCAGACTGTAACCGTCACCGATAGCACGCCCTCAGTTGACCTCGGCTCTACGCAACTCAATCAGACCGTTGACGGCAAGACTCTGCGCGAGTTGCCGCTCAATGGCCGCGATTGGACCTCCCTCTCCACACTTGAGCCCAACGTCCACACCGTTGACAATCAGCTCTCCATCTCTGCTGGCGATAACTCGCGCTCGAACCGCGGCATCGGTACGCAGATCTCGATTGGCGGCACGCGACCCGCGGCCAATAACTACCGGCTCGACGGCGTGACTACCAACGACTACTCCGGCGCCGGTCCCGGCGGTGCACTCGGCGGAACGCTAGGCGTGGATGCCATTCAGGAGTTCACCGTCGTGACATCCAACTCCACGCCGGAGTATGGTCGCACGTATGGGGGCGTTATCTCGGCCGTAACTCGGGCCGGCGCCAATGACTTCCACGGCACTCTTTACGAATTCATCCGCAATAGTGCTCTCGATGCACGCAACTACTTCTCCGCCAACACCGCACCGTTCAAGCGCAACCAGTTCGGCGGCACAGTTGGCGGCCCGATCCGCAAGGACAAGGCATTCTTCTTCTTCAACTATGAAGGGCTGCGCCAGAGCCGTACCACCGCTACAATCGACACGGTGCCGTCGCCGAATGCACGGAAGGGTTACCTGGTCTGCACACAAGCTGCAAAAGCGCCCCTGAACGCAGCGTGCCTCACTGGTATCGGTGGCGTGCAGGCGCCTGCAGGTTCCACCGGCATTCAGCAGTACACCATCGACGGAAACGTTGTTCCCTATCTCGCAATCTTCCCGACTAATGTCACAAATATCTCCGGCGACACCGCCACATACACTTTCGACTCCAACGCAGTCGCCAAGGAAGACCTATACACCGGCCGCGTCGATTACACCATTTCACCGAAAGACACCATCCACGCCACGGCGCTCAACGACGCATCCGACGACACGCAGCCAGATCTCTATAACTTCGTCCTGACTGGACTGGACGTCACTCGCCGCGTCTACTCCGTGCAGGAGCAACACACGTTCTCCTCGAGCATCGTAAACTCCGCGCATGCAGGGTATGCCTATACCTTTGCCATCGCGCCCGCTTCCAGTGCCGGCATCAACCCGTTAGCTTCCACCCCAAGCCTTGGCTTCGTCCCCGGCAACAACATCGGCGAAGTGCAGATCGGCGGGCTGAGCACCTTCTTCGGCGGCGTGAATGCTGAAGGCGTCTATTCCTTCCACTACCATAGCTATCAGGCCGGCGACGACGTTTACTGGACGCACGGCGCACACGCGATCCAGGCAGGCGGCTCCTGGGAGCATATCCAATCCAACGACCTGGGCAACGTTACGAACGGCTACTTTACGTTCGCGAACTTTCAGTCGTTTATTACGAACGCGCCCACCAGCTTCACCTCCAACATCCCCGGCAAGAGCATCCCGGTCTACCTTCGCCAGAATGTCTACGGCGCTTACGTAATGGACAGCTATCACGTCGCAAAGAACCTTACTTTGACGGCTGGCATGCGCTATGAACCTATCTCGGCCGTAAGTGAGAAGAACGGGCACTTTGGTGTCATGCTCAACATGACAGACCCCGCGCCCACTGTGGTCAGCCATCTTTACCACAACCCGTCTTTGCTGAACTTCTCTCCGAGGCTAGGCTTCGCCTGGGATCCCTTCGGCGAAGGCAAGACCAGTGTCCGCGCGGCCTACGGGATCTACGACACGCTGCCTCTCACCTATATGTTCACGCTCGACACAGTGACGGTCGCGCCGTTTGGTTCCACCGCGAATCTGTCACCAGCCCCGGCGAAAAGCTTTGGTTCATACTCCAGCAACAGTTCCAATCCGAACCTCGCGTACAACCTCGCCATCGCAAATCCGACCAACAAGACAGCCTACATACAACAGAACTTCAGCCGTCCATACGTGCAGCAATACATCGTCAACATACAGCAGGAATTGGCGCATAACCTTTCGCTCGAGATCGGATACACGGGCTCGAATGGCGTTCGCCAGGCAGTGAAGAGCAACGACGGCAATATCGTCAATCCGATTCCCGGCTCCAATATAAAGAACTTGATCTGGCCGGCGCTCGCGCTGAACTCCAAAGGAGTGTGGGTCACTACGGGCACGAAGACCAACCCAAACGTCGGCGCCATCGACACCCAAACGTTCAATAGCTCTACGGTGTACGACGCTCTAAACGTGGCGCTGCGCGGCACCGCAAAGAACTATCGTCTGGGGATCGCGTACACCTGGTCGAAGTCCATCGACGAGGCGTCGTCCTCCAACGGGGGCACCAACTTCACCAACTCGCTTATCGCGCCGTTCAACTTCTACATCGCCCGATTCAAGGGGCTTTCCGACTTCAACATCGCTCAGAACATCACCATCAACGGTCTCTACACACCGCGCGAGTACAAATCGGACAATGCTTTCCTGCGCGAGGCGCTCAACGGTTTTCAGATCGGCGGTATCGTTCGCGTCGCCTCCGGCCTGCCGTTTACACCGCTCATTTCCGGCGATCCCCTCGGTCTTTCCAGCGCCAATACGTTCTCGCTGCCTGACCGCGTCTACGGCCCAGGCTGCTCCGGCAACCCCACGGATATGAGCCAGAAGAAGACGCCGTTGTTCCTCAAGCGGCAGTGCTTCGCCTACCCCATGCCCATCGCGAATGCCAACGGAACGTATTCGCCGCGCATCGGCAACCTCGGCCGCAACTCCGTCTTCGGCCCGGGGATCACAACTGCCGATCTATCGATCGTGAAGAATACCGCTATTCCCGCATTGGGCGAGCTTGCACGCTTCGAGTTCCGCGCTGAGGCATTCAATGTCCTCAACCACCCTAACTTCCAAGTCCCATCGCGTGCGAACTCCGTTGTCTATTCGGGCTCGAAGAATCCTGCAGTCGCCGGAGCGCAGACTCTGTTGCAACAACTCACCGCTACGTCAACCACCGAGCGCCAGATACAGTTCGGCGCCAAAGTAGTGTTCTAACACGCGACCTAAGCCACAGATTCCTTGGCGTTTTGCATTCTCAAGCCAGGAATCTGCGGTTGGTTCCCGCTGAGTTGGCTTCGGAGTTTTTGCGTTCTTGGGTTCGTTTTGGGGCACCTATGTTGACTCTTTTGACTCGCCTGGTTTCTCGTCCCGCAAGAACTTCGCACGTTCGACTAGGCATCCCGGTCGCCCAAACCATCCTCCTCAGCATTGGCTTCCTCACGCCCGCTCTTGTGGCGCAGCAAACAATCGAGCAGAAAACTGTCGCTGCATTCCCCGCCTACGTGCCCGAGCAGCAAGTCTCGGGCGTGATCCGTGTCTCCGGGCACGGCTCTGCGAAAAACCCCTGGATGAAGGTCCTCCTCGAAGCATGGGAGAAAGATTTCCAGCGCTTCCAGCCCGGCGTCAGGCTCGAGTACCGCATGTACGGCACTTCCTCCGCTGTTCCAGCGCTGTGGAACGGTGTCGCCGACATCGCAATTCTCGGTGAAGAAATTGATCCCGTCGCCGTACGCACTTTCGAGCGCGTCAAGCACCACTCGCCGCTCACCATTCAGCTTTTTACCGGCTCTGTCGACCTACGCAACATGGACTACGCGCAGATGTTTTATGTCCACAAGGACAACCCGCTCACGCACATCTCGCTTCAAGAGCTCGACGCGATCTTCGGCGAAGAGCACCTGCGTGGCGCGCCCGCCAACATCCGCACGTGGGGACAACTCGGCCTCTCCGGTGAATGGAAGGGCAAGTCCATTACGCCATACGGATGGCGCATCGATGACAGTTTCGGCTACTTTCTGGAGCAGTACCTGCTGCGAGGGTCCCACCATTGGAACTGCGCCCTCCAGGAGCGCTCTCACATCACCCGTCAGGACGGCACCATTTACGACCATGGCGAGCAGATCCTCGACGCTCTCGCGAAAGACCGATACGGCATCGCGGTCTCCAATGTGCGCTACGCAAATCCTGAAGTGAAGCCCCTCGCCATCGGCATTCTACCGAGTGGTCCCTTCATTCCAGTCACGAAAGAGACGCTCATCGACGGGAGCTACCCGCTCACTCGCTATCTTCCAGCCGTTATCGATCGCGAACCGGGCATGCCCATCGATCCGAAGCTCAAAGAATTTCTTCGCTACCTCCTCAGCCGCGAAGGCCAGCAGATAGTTGTGAACGACAACCGCTATCTCCCGCTCTCGGCGACGCTCGCCGTCCGGGAACGGAGGAAGCTCGACTAATGTGCCGACGATCCTATCTCCGTACCGGCCGAGCCTTTCCTTCGCCTTCTCTGGGTTCTTTTTGGCGCGGGTCTTTAGCCGTGCTCGTCCTCGTCACCACAATCCACGCCCAGCAGCCCCTCCGTATCTGGGGAGATACCGACATGGGCGCCATCCTCACCATCTGGGAAGCGGCCTACCAGCAGCAGCATCCCGAAGCCCGCTTTGACAATCACCTACTCGGCACTGATACTGCCATACCGGCGCTTTATGGCGGCCTCGCCGACATCGCACTGCTCGGCCGCGAGCCCAACCAGACCGAACATGACGGCTTCCTTCACTCCAAGCAGTATGAGCCGCTGCGAATTAAGATCACTCGCGGCGCACTCGACGCACCGGGCCACTCGTACGCACCCGCCGTCTTCGTCTCCAAAGGAAATCCGCTCCAACACCTCACCCTCGCCCAGCTTGCCCTGGCGTTTGGTTGCAGCCGCCGGCACGCGCCGGCGCGGACATGGGCCGACCTCGGGCTCAACGGCGCCTGGGCGCGTCGCCCCCTGCACCTCTATACCTTTGACATGGAATCAGGTCCAGGTGCCTTCGTTCTCACCCGCATACAAGGACCCAGCCGAAAAATGAACTGGGCCGCCGTTCGCGAGTTTCAGGATATCGAGCGCCCTGACGGTACGCTCCTTTCGGCTGGCGAGCAGACTATGAAGGCGCTGCTCGCCGATCCCGACGGCCTCGCCGTCTCCGGCCTTCGTTACGCAGAACTCGATCATTCCACCCACATCAAAGTGGTGTCGCTTGCCGCCAATGCTCTCGGTCCTTACGTCGCCCCCACTCGCGACACAATAATCAACGCCACCTATCCGCTCACTCGCACCACCTACGCCTTCGCCGACGAGCCGCCCGGTAAACGCCTCCGCACCAGCGTCCGTGATTTCCTGCGGTTCCTTCTCAGTGCCGAAGCACAGCAAAGACTCCTCTCCTCGCAGCCGAATTTTTTGCCGCTGTCCCCTGCTGAGGCAGGCACCGAACGATCTGAACTCCCGTAATCTGACCGGATGTCTTATCGTCGCCGGCCGGATCGGGTCCTGTTGTGGATACACCAAGTGCGCTTCCCGGAGGTTCGGCCGAATCCAGACCGGCAATCCGGCCATCCCGGCGTCCATTGATTTATTGCCATTCACAACTAGAACACGCACCAGCGGGCCGAGAATTGTTTCGGTCAAACGTTATCCGTGCACGGCAGCCCGATTCTCGAACGCCAGGATCACCCGCAAAAACGACGGCCATCCTTCTGCGGTGGATAAGTGGTCCGCTTGTGCGCACCGCTTGGTTATCTCGTGAGATGCCGCGCCGCTAATTACGCTTTGAAATATCGAAGAACGCGTTAATCCCTATTGACACGGATAATTGCTCTGGTATAAGTTCCGGGATGCCGATAAATTTGTCATCCAGAAATAACTTAAGCAGTCGGGCCTCGGATCTCGTTTCAGTTTGTTGTATGCAACAGCTTTTGAGGAGGTTAGCTCGATGGAAAGTCTAAACTGCGCTCCGACATTGAACTGCGGTCTACTCGCGCACACCCCAACATCCCCCTTCCTTACCCCAATCTTCCACCGTGTGAGCCGTTGGATTCTCGCATTTACCGCGGCTTTCGCTCTTCTCTTTCTGGGGTCTGTATGCTCCGCCCAGACCACGGCCCAGCTTACCGGCACCGTGGCCGACGCCTCCGGTGCTGTCATCCCGGGCGCGGACGTGACCCTTACCGATCAGGCCACCAGCCTGTCGCGGAGCGTGCAGACCAACGGCGCCGGCCTGTTCGCGTTTCCCGCGCTCACCCCTGGCGTGTACAAGGTCAAAGCGACGGCCAAAGGCTTCACGTCCAAAGAGCTCACCGGCATTGTGCTCCATGCCGGCGACCAAGGTGCGGTTCCCACGATGACTCTCCAGGTGGGCGCGCAGGACACGACAGTCTCGGTCGAAGCTGCAAGTGAGATGATCGCCACTGATACCGGCGCGCGTTCCGACTACCTCGACTCCAAACAGATCGAGAACCTCGCGCTGCAGGGTCGGGATGTCACCGAGCTGCTGAAAGTTTTGCCGGGCGCGACAACAATGTCCGGTGGCCTTACCCAGACCGCTCCCGCGTATAGCGACGGAAATATCACCGTGCAGCAGAGCGCCGTCGGGTCGGGCATTAATATCAACGGGTCGGTCAATCGTGGCGGAACAGCCCTCCTGTCCGATGGCGCCAACGTCATCGATCCGGGTGATATGGCATCCTCTCTCACCGTCATCAACCCTGAAATGACCGCAGAAGTCACCGTGCAGGCGTCCGCCTTCGGCGCCGACACCGCGTTCGGCCCGGTCGTCGTTTCCGCCATTAGCAAGTCTGGCGGCGAGCACTATCACGGCGAACTCTACTTCAACGCCCGCAACAGTGTCCTCAACGCCAATGACTGGCAGTCCAATCACCAGCACATCCCGCAAGGACCGCAGCACTACTACTATCCCGGCGGCAACGTCGGCGGCCCTGTTCCACTGACCCACGACCATTTCTTTTTCTGGGGCGGCTATGAGCGTTTTCTCCAGAACCAAGGCAATGCCAACGTCCTCAAGTCCTACATCCCCACGCCGGAAATGATGGCCGGTGACTTCAGCACTGACAATCCCGACAACCTCAAACTCTGCCCCAATGGCTTCTTCCCCACCCCGACCTCCGGCTATCCACAAGGAAACTGGTGCAGCGATCTCGGCGGCACCATCTACCCCGATGGGACCAGCGCGACACCTTCCGCCTCGCTTGCCCCCTACGGCAGCGCCGGTGGGGACGTAGGACAGAAGATCCCCTCAAAGTTCATCGATCCCGGCGCCGCGGCGTTGGCCAAGATCTGGCCGAAGTCGAACGCCGATCCCGCCACAACCCCCGGCGGTTACAACTACTACCAGCCCATTCCTAACGTCAACAACGGCTGGCTCTATCGTGTTCGCCTGGACTACCAGCTCGGGCCGAACACGAAGATCTATGGCACCTACTCGCAGGCCTATAACTCTGAGCTCGCTTCGGGCAACGGCGCCCACCTTTACTGGACGCCGGGTAACGCGATCCCCTATCCGGGCGGCGGCGAAACGCAGTCGTTCGACGGTAAGACCATCGCCGGGCACTTCGTCCACAGCTTTAGCGCCTCTGCAACGAATGACCTGATGGCTGCCTGGGCCTATGGCAGCTTCCCCTTCGTGCAGCCGAATCCCGCCGCTGCCTCACGCGCCAACCTCGGCTACACGTACGGCAAGGTCTTCCAGACGTCGTCCATCGCTATCCCGGCCTATAGCAGCGGCGGAAACCAGACCTTCCCCGACTTTTCGCAGGCATCCATCTTCGAGAATCCTCCGGGCAAGTACGCGGTCAAGAAGCAAGCTCCGCAGTTCTCGGACACGTTCACCAAGGTCTGGGGCAATCACACCGTCAAGGTGGGAGCCTTCGCCCAGAACACGGATAACTACCAGAGCACCTTCGCCACCTATCAGGATGGCAATATCAGCTTCGGCGGTCAGAACCCTGACCTCCTCACCAACAATCTGCTTGGCTCCCCACACAACACAGTCGCTAACTTCGTGATGGGCATCGCCTCGGGGTACAGCGAAAACAACGCTTCGCCAATTGCCGATACCGCCTATCAATCCAACGCATTATTCGTGCAGGATCACTGGAGGACCACCAGCCGCCTGACCCTCGATCTCGGTCTTCGTTTCGAACACGACACTCACTGGTACGACAGGGGCGGCATCGGTATGGCCGTCTTCTACCCGGATCGCGTTCTGGCCGACTATAACGCCGGCAAGTACGCTCCCGGCTACTATTGGCACGCGATCGATGAGGGCGTTCCTCTAAGTGGACAGCCCAATCGCCCCGTGTACGTCAATCCGCGGTTTGGTCTTGCTTATGATCTCCGCGGCAACGGACACACCGTCATCCGCGGCGGCTTTGGCGTCTATCGCTTCGTCACCCAGACCAATGATGTCGCGGCTGCCCTGGTCACTGCACAGCACGTGCAGGGCTATAACCTTCCCGGCGGCAAGAACATCATGCTGTCGCAAATCGGTCAGATTGGGGCGCCGATCAACGCGGCTCCGCCGGTTGGCGTGCCGTGCTCTCACAATGCGAAGCAAACCTGCGCGTCGTCTCAGACAGGTCTTGATCCCAGCGATTACAGCCAGCCCGTCTCGATGTCCTACAATCTCACCATCGACCACAGATTGATGTGGAACTCGCTCCTCGACGTCGCGTACGTTGGAAGCCAGACCCATCAGCTCTCCGACAACAGCGAGGGCATCGAGGGCAGCAACTTCTCTGCTCTCGCCGATCAGAATAAGACGCCGATTGGAGCGCTGTTCAACCCAGACCCATACACGGGCGTGTTGTCTACGAATCCGGAGAATGTCGGCAAGAACCCGACTCCAGGCACCTGCGTCGTCAATTCTGACGGCACATCAACAGGCTGCTATACCAACACAACCAACCAGTACGGAGACTACCATCCCTACGGCTATGCCTACGGGACCAACAACGTCTACATGAACCAGGGCACGTCGTTCACCAACTACAACGCCCTCCAGGTCGCCTGGATCAAGAACACCGGCCACCTCGGCTACAACCTCAACTTCACGTGGTCCAAGACGCTCGCCACTAGTCTGCAGGAGAACCCGTACGACGTACGGCTCAACTACGGTCCTGCGTCGGTCGACCGGCCGTTCGTGTTCAACGCCGGCTACTACTACTCCACCGGAAAGATCCACGCCTTCAACGAGTTCATCAATGGAACTCTCGGCGGCTGGACCATAGCCGGCGGATCCACCTGGCAGGCGGGCGGCTATATCCCGTCCTTCCTCGGCAACGGCGTCCCCAACTTCGGCCTGGGTCTCACGTACACAGGTCTGCCCGCGAATGCTTCGGCCGAGGGAATCACCACCGGTATCGGCGCCAAGACATACTTCGGCACCGATGCTCCGCTGCCGATCATGCCCGTGCTCACGTGCAACCCGACGTCCAACCTGAAGACATACCAGCGCGTCAACGGCAACTGCTTCAACGCGCCGGCGGTTGGCCAGCAGGGCGGACAGAAGTACCCCTACATGAGCATGGCCGCTTTCTTCAACAATGACCTTGCACTCTACAGGTCGTTCACCATCTACCGCGAGAACCAGATCCAGTTCCGGGTCAGCGCGTTCGATTGGCTCAACCACCCACTTCCGGGCTACAGCTCGCTCCAGCCGGTCACGCTTGCCTATAACGTCGACTACGCAAGCAAGGCCATCACGAAGAACTACAACACCAACGCCTTCGGCGTTATGGATACCAAGTCCGGGCCTGGCTACCAGCGTGTTATCGAACTCAGCGTCAAGTATCTCTTCTAACCAGCTACACTCCCTCCGCAGCGGAACGGTCAACGAAAGTTGACCTTCCGCTGTTTCTTTTTTGCCGTAGTAACATTTCACCCACGAGCCTCACATGCTGCTCCGTTCCGGACTCCTCGGCCTCTCACTGATTCTTCTGCCATCCGCTTCCGCCGCGCCACAGATCGCCGACTCTCTCCAGCAGGACTACCTCAGGGCGCAATCCTTTCAGCGCGATGGCAACCTTACCGCAGCCGCCCAGCAATATCGCGCGTTCCTGGCATCGGCGTTGACCGAGCTCGCCATGGGCTACGCCGTCGTCCCCGACTATAACCGTGCCTTCTCACTGTTCGACGACGCCCTCGCCCTCAAACCCGACTCCCCCGCACTTCTCCTCGACTACGCGCATACTGCCCTCGGCGCCGGCAATCTCCCCCACACGCGCACCCTGGCCTCCGCGGTCCTCAAGAATCCTGCCGCGACTCCCCAGCAGCTCGCGGAAGCTCACCAGCTCCTCGGGCGCGCCTTCCTCAAACTCACCCGCGACCAGGACGCGCGCAGAGAGTTCGAAGGCGCCGTCGCACTCGACCCTACCTTCGCCAATGGCTACGATCTAGCCGTCGCATGCCTCGACCTCGACGACGAAAAATGTGCTTCCAACATCTTCGCCGAAATGCAGCGTTCCTTCGGCGACACCGCGGAGCTCCACTTCGCATTCGCCCGCGCCTACGGCGACTCCGACTTCCAGCCCCGCGCCATCACCGAGCTCCACCGCGCCATCGACCTCAACCCGCGTCTCCCCGGCGAGCATTACCTGCTGGCCGCACTCCTTCTCGCCACCACCAACGACGCCGCTCCGCTCGACGCCGCTGAAGCCGAGCTCAAAAAAGAACTCGCCATCCAGCCGAACGACGCAACCTCCTACGCCGCGCTCGGCAAGATCAAGCTCACCGAAAAAATCTACCCAGACGCCGAAAGCTTCCTCAAAAAATCCATCGCCCTTGCGCCCACAGATCCAGATGCCTTCCTCTACCTCGGACAGCTCTACTTCGAAACCGGCCAGCCCGACAAAGCTGAAACTGCACTCCGCCAATCCATTGCGCTCACGACGGACGTCTCGCGCAACCGCTTCCAGGTCCAGAAGGCCCATTATCTTCTCGGCCGCATCCTGATGAAGCAGGGCAAGCCCGACGCCGCTCACGCGGAGATGACCATCTCACGGGATCTCGCTGACAAGACCCTCGCGCAGGACAAGACCAAGCTGGCCGCCCTGACCGACTCACAACAAGACGCGACGCCATCCTCACCGAACACGGCGAACTCCTCAACCACACGCGATCCCGCGGCCCTCACCCGGGTGGAAGCGGCACGCAATCGCGTCACACCCGCGCTGGCCGACAGCTACAACAACCTCGGCGCCATCGCCGCGACCAACTCCGACTACGCCTCTGCCGTCGCCTTCTTCAAACAAGCTGCCCTCTGGAATCCGACGCTGGATGGGCTCGACTACAACTGGGGGCGCGCCGCATTCGCGGGCGGCCTCTTCGCCGACGCGATCCCTCCACTCTCGCGCTACACTCACGCCCACCCGGACAACACCGGCGCGCGCAACGCTCTCGGCTTCAGTCAATTCATGACCGCCGACTATCACGCCGCCATCACCACGCTCCAACCGATCGCAAACAACACTGATCTCACACCGCAGATCGCCTACGCCTACGCGGAATCACTCATCAAAACCGGCTCACTCAAGGAAGGCCTCACCCGCCTCACGACCCTCGAGCATTCCCACCCCGAAATCCCCGACGTCCACCACGCGCTCGCGGAAGCCTACGATCTCCAGGGCAACCACCAGCGCGCCCAGGACGAACTCACCACCTACAACAATCTCAAATCCAAGTAAGCCTCTCGTTCTCCCTAACCACTAACTACTTGCCCTTCGGCCTCACCCTCTCCGCCGCCACACTCCCCTCACCCTCGAGCACGTAATAAAACTTGTTCACCGCCAGATTCTTCAGCAGCTCCGTCTTCCCGGACGGCCAGCGTATCTCCACGCTGTCCACCTTCGTCGCCGAGCCGAGCCCAAAGTGCACGCGCGTGTCATTTTGTGAAAGATAACTCCCGCCGCTGTGAATCTCATCCGTTTGCGTCACGCCGCCGGCGATAATCTTCACCCGCGCATTCAGCGCCATCCGATTACTCTTCACGCCCGCCAGCTCAAAGCTGATCCAGTGCCGCCCCGCCACGCCCTGGTTCCGCAATAGCACCGGGCTCCCATCCAGCGTCTCGATCACCACATCTAAATTCCCATCGTTGAACAAATCGCCAACCGCCAACCCACGCGATGCCCGCGGCTCCATCAACGCCGCTCCTGTCTCCGCGCTCGCATCGCAAAAAGTTCCATCACGCTCGTTCAAATGAAACAAGCCCGGCTCGCGATACCGTGGCCCAACCTTCAGCTCATCCACCTGCGGATACACATGCCCCGCAACCGCTATCAAGTCCAGCCATCCGTCATTGTCAAAATCCCCAAACGCCGTGCCCCACTTCACATAAGGCAACGATGGCACCGCAACGCCCGCCTGGTAGGAAACCTCCGAAAAATTCCAGTCGCCGTCATTGCGATACAGATCGTCGTTCTCATCCGAGAAGTTCGTCACATAAATATCCGGCCGTCCCGTGTGCAGATAGTCTCCTACAGCAATGCCCATTGACGCCTGCTCCGCGCCCTCTTCGCTCAGCGCCGTGCCCGACTCCAACCCAATCTCTTCAAACTTCCCGTTCCCGTCATTCTTGTACAGGTATTTTGGTGTCGAATCATTTGCGATATAGATATCCGGCCGCCCCGTGTTGTTGAAGTCCGCCCAGACAACGCCCAGACCGTAATAGCCGTGCGGATCACTCACGCCCGCACTGTCTGCAACATTCCTAAACGTTCCATCCCCATTGTTATGAAACAGCGAATCGCCCGCACCCTTCAGGCCACGCGGCCCACACTGCACATCCAACCCGCGATACTTGCAGTAGGAAGTGCTTCCAAACTTCGGCAGATCGTCCAGATGAAAGTCGACGTAGTTCGTCACCATCAGGTCGACGAAGCCATCGCCGTCATAGTCTCCAAACGCCGCACCCGTCGACCATCGCCCATCCGCCACACCGGCCTTCGCTGTGACATCGGTAAAGGTGCCATCGCCGTTATTGCGATACAGAACATTGCCTCCTAAACATGTCAGGTAAATGTCTGGCCACCCATCGTTGTTGTAATCGCCCACGGCACCGCCCATCGCAAAGCAAGAACTGTTCAGTCCCGACTTCGCCGTCACGTCCGTAAACGTTCCATCATGGTTGTTGTGATACAGCGCGCCCGAGCTTCCCTTGTGCTCGATCGCCATCGCAACGGTCGGCGCATTCGTGAAGTAAATGTCCGGCCACCCATCGCGGTCGTAATCAATCAGCAGCACCCCGCCGCTCATCGATTCCGCGATGTACTTCTTCTCCGGATCGGACGTGTGCTTAAAGTGGATTCCGGCCTTTTGCGTCACATCCGCAAACTGTGGAACCGACCGCCCCGCACACTTCACCGCCCTCGCACCCGGCGGCGGCGGCGGCGGCTTAGGATGGCCTTCCTGCGCGACAATCGCACTAAGTACGCCGGCACCACTCAAGATGACCACGACCATCAGCCCAAGCTTCACAGATCGGCCGCAGCCTGGACCTCCTGTGCGTCGACGTTTATGCCGTTGCGAACAAGATCCCTGATTCTCGAACATGCCCTTCTCACGCAACAAATCCATAATCTGCTAAAGTTCTGTGGAAGTTACGTACTTCCCTTTTTCGGAAAGGCTTTGTTCAAAGCCTGGAGCTGATCAAGAAATGGCGCAGTGATGGTGCCATCCAGCTCGACCGGAACATCCCATGTAACCGAACCGGCGAACCTCAAAACCTTCCCTGTAAACTCAACCACCTGATCAGGAGTGAACCGGGGCGCGCCCGAACCCCACTTCTCCCCCAGGAAGCTGAGCATGTGAACCTGGGTTCCATCAATAAGCCCATTTTCTGTGCGCCGGATAGTGACCAGTTCTGGTTTGTCGATCTCTCCGGCAGTGAAATCCTCGTCGGGAGTCACGGATATGACGCGATAGATCACGCCCGGATTAAACGCGACGGATGAGTCAGGATTTCCTGCCCGTGCGGCAGCCGCAAAGCTGGAGAAGTTCGGCGGAGTCACCGAGCGATACATTGTGTTTGGGAAATAGCAACCGTCGAACCACCAGCCGGACACCTTACTGCCCCATCGACGAGACCACTCTTCAATGATCCCTTGCCATTTGAGTTGAAAGCTTCTATTCGGCTGCGGGCCGTTGGTCCACTCCAAAGCGCCGACAGCGGCTTTGTCCTGAGCTGGCGCACCCGACGGGAGATAGACCATCAGCTTGATATCGCGGCGGTGAAGTCTCTCGTGGATGTCCGCGATAAGATCGCGATGGGAGCACCTGCTCGGACGAATGCCAGTGATCTTGTCGTACGCTGCATTCGGGGACAGATAGTAGCCGGAGTTCTGTCCGATGCTGAGCTGATAATGTCCGGCACCCACCGATTCGAGGCGGCGCGCCATTGCCTCAACATCGAACCCGTCGATCAGCTTGTTCCATAGGTCCACATCCATGTCCAGTTTGTGCATCCGCGCCTGCCAGTCCGCCAGGTAGTGGGTCATGACGCCCCAGCGATAACGCGGATCCTGCATCCAGGCTGCGCGATGGGAGCCTATAGCAGATTGCTGGTCTGGCGACGCCGCTCCCACTGGCAGAGGAGACTGGACGGCTTTCATTGAGGCCGTACTTGCTGCCAATGCGGCCACGCCCGTTGTAATGAGGCTTCGACGGGATACGCTTTTGTTCATCATCATCCTCCTCGGGTGTGCGCTGGAGAGGCTTGTCTGCTGAGGTTCATTTCGGCACGTCGTATCCAATGTTTCTGAGCGCCTGGTCGCCAAGTCGATCTCTGAGTTGCTGGAGATACAGGCTGGACGGCACGACCGGAGTGCCCTGTGATTCGATAACTCCCTGCGGCAAAGGAGGAAGCTGCGGACCGGGGCCATAGGTTTTCATGTTGCTTAGCAACTGATCCCCTCGATTTCCTATCGCCCAGTTCGCGGCCCCTGGCGGCATCTGAATGACATACGATTTCGCGAGATTATTCCACGCCACCGCCCATCCCATCGTCCAGCCATGGCCCGATCCCATCTCCCCGCGGTTCATCAGATCGATGCCGCCTTCGGGTACCTGACAGCTGTCGATGAGGATTCCAGTGGACCAACGCTGGTGTGGTTGGATATGCCCATTGCCATGGAAGACGCAGTTGAGCACAACATTCGGCCCCTGCATGGCTGGTCCCGTAGCGATGTAAAAAACGCTGTCGCCAGTTGCGCTACACCGATCGACCAGGAGCTGGGTTCCATTGAGGGAGAAGTCGGCGGGCTTCGCTGAGCCCTCGATAGCAACGCTTTGCTTCACCGTGACGTGTTCGACTGTAATGCGGCGCGCATCTTTTCCGACGCTTACTGCTTGCGTGGTATCGATGAACTGCACATCTCGCACCCAGCCATCGACAATCCCGTTCAGCTGCATGCCATTGAATGACTTGTCGGAGAGCATTATCTTTCTAGCCGGCGCTACGACTTCGAGGTGTTCAACTCCGACATTTGTAATTTGACCTGCGTCCTCGACTTTGATGACGGAAGCGCCATCGGGGCCGAGATATTTTGCGTCGTACGAATCGGTGAGTGGGACATCGAAAATGAGCTTTCCGCCGGCGATCGCTGCAACGGTTCGTTCGGTCTTGATGTCGCCCGATACCCAGGTCTCCTTCTTCCCATTGCGAACCATCGCATCCATCCCCATAAAGCGGACCCACTCAGGAGTAACCGGCCGGATGATCTGAACGCGATCGCCAACTGCGAACTTGGAGGCATCGCTGACGGTCAGAGACTGCGAACCGGACGGGACATAGGAATCAGAGACTCGTACCGGAGCGCCGACCGCCTGGACTGCACTCTTATTGCCGACCCGGATAGCGAGGTGAGGATCTCCGGTCATTTCAAGGATCGTGCCCTCCCCGCCATTGCCGCTTCCACGCAGGACAATTCCGTCGGTATCCAGCCAGAGCGTTGTACTGCAATGGAAATGTCCCTTTTGCAGAAGAACCGCGCCTCGTACTCCATTGACGAGGGGCAGCTTCGAAACCTCGTCGATCGCGCCCTGAATGGTTGCAGTGTCGTCTTCGCCCGACGGCGCGACCGTTTTCCTCACCGGAAATTCCGGAAGAGCAACTCCCCCTCCGCCGTATCCCGCGTACGAGAAGTCGACGATCTTGTCGCCTCTATTGGTCTCGGCATACACGAGCTTGCCTGATTCACCTTGGTGCACCCACTTACTGCTCCGTGGCGATGGCGCTTTCGCGACAGCATTTATGCCGACTAAAAGGAACAGAGCGGCGCACGCGAATTGTGACGTCACTGCGTAATTGGGCGGCGATTGCTTCATGAGAATGGCTCCGGCCGTGACGTTCGGTTGCAAACAACCGCTGCCGCTCGCGGCATTGGCATTATAAAGAATGAAATGATAGTTTCATTATCTAGAATTTTTGCAGTTGCAATCCGCGACTGCCCGGACTGTCTGATTTCCTTCCTGGAGAGATATAAGCCCATGAAACTTTGCTTCCTGACAGCATTCGCTTTTGGGCTATTTTGCCTTGTGGCCACGCCGGTCACTGAAGCAGCGCCGCCAGACGCTCGGCCCTGGATGAATACATCCTTGCCTCCGATGAAGAGGGCGGAGCTTCTTGTAAAAGCGATGACTCTGGACGAAAAGATAGAGCAAATCCACATGGCAGATGTGAAAAGCCGTCCGCGTGAGGTGCCAGGTATTGAGCGGCTCGGTATTCCAACGTTCAAAATCACGAACGGGCCCGCTGGCGCAGGTCCGGGTGACAGTGCAGTCCCGGTTCCCGCAACGGCCCTGCCGTCGGCGCTTGCTCTTTCTGCCACCTGGGATCCAAAGCTTGCAGCTATGTTTGGGCAAGTTGCTGGAACGGAGACAGCTGAGCGCGGGGAGCATCTGATTGAAGCGCCTGGCGTCAATATCATTCGAGTGCCACAGAATGGGCGCAATTTCGAGTACTTCGGCGAAGATCCCTACCTTTCCGGACAAATGGCTATTCCAGAAATTGAGGCGATCCAGAAACAGGGCGTCATCGCAGAGGTCAAGCACTATGCCGCCAACAGCCAGGAGACCGATCGCAAGACTGTCAACGAAGTTATCGATGAACGGACTCTCAGGGAGATTTATCTACCCGCATTTGAAGCTTCGGTGAGGCAAGGTGATGTGGGCGCGGTAATGTGCGCATATCCAAGCGTTAATGGGCAGTTCAACTGCGAAAACGTGCACTTGCTCAGGGACATCCTGCGCCGAGAGTGGGGTTTCAAGGGATTCGTGCAGTCAGACTATACGGCTACCCACAGCACCGTACCTGCGGCTCTGGCAGGCCTTGATCTAGAGATGAAACATGACAGCTTTTACGACGCGGATATGAAGGCTGCCGTTGTGAACGGGAAGCTACCTCAGTCGGTCCTGGACACAATGCTCCTTCGCCGATACAGCGAGATGTTCCGTATCGGCACCTTCGATCGGTCGTTCGCGATGACAGCAATCCCGGCGCAGAGAGATGGACAGATCGCCCGCGCGATTGCTGAGCAGGCTGCGGTGCTGCTGAAGAATGCCGATCATGTGCTGCCGCTTCAGGCGGGCAAGCTTCACAGCATCGCTGTGATCGGGCCCTATGCCGCGGCCGCTCACACCGGAGGCGGCGGCAGCTCGTCCGTAACTCCGCTATACACAATCAAACCCGTGGATGGCATCAAGAGCCACGTAGGCGCGAATGTAACGGTCACCTACAACGAAGGCGCTCAGTTGGCTGAAGCGGCCGCTCTCGCCCGATCTGCAGACGTGGCGATCGTTATGGTTGGAAACAAAGACCGGGAAGGCCGCGATCGCCCGAACCTCTCACTCCCCGAAGGACAAGATGCTCTAATTTCTGCAGTCGCGGCAGCAAATCCGCATACCATCGTCGTCCTGAAAACGGGTGGGCCGGTCCTGATGCCCTGGCTTAGCAAAGTGCCAGCAGTGCTGGAGGCATGGTACCCAGGTGAAGAAGACGGCAATGTCGTGGCAGACTTATTGTTCGGAGTAGCGAATCCGTCCGGGAAACTAACCGTCACATTTCCACGAGCAGAGTCGGACACACCGGCACACACGCCACAGCAGTACCCGGGGGTAAATGGTACGGCTGTGTACTCGGAGAAGCTGCAGGTAGGTTACCGCTGGTATGACACGCAGTCCATCGATCCTCTCTTCCCCTTCGGTTTTGGTCTCTCGTACACCTCATTCGCGTTTTCGCACCTGCACATCTCAAGACCTGACGCTGACGGTCGTGTAACAGTCACTCTCGATTTGACCAATACCGGGCCGATGGCGGGTGCGGACGTTGTTCAGGTTTATGTCGGAGCACCCAGTTCAGCAGGAGAACCGATTCATCAGCTAAGAGGATTTGCGAAGGTCAGCCTTGCACCTGGCGAAACGCAGCCGATATCGATCACGCTTCAACCGCGAGCATTTGAAATGTGGAGTACACCATCTCAGCGATGGGAAGTCATAGCCGGCACACACCAAATTCTCGTCGGTGACTCCTCCGGAAATCTGCCGCTGCATGCCGCCGTTACAGTTCGTGAGTAGATAGAACCGATGTTGATGACGCAGGATTGCGTCGTTTTTCGGTAACGCTGGAAGAAATTGGCATAGACCCGATATTTTAGCTTTCAAAATATGGATGTTGCATATAGAATCTGCTTCTCTGAGGGGACTTATGAGAAACGTGGGCATTACGGTTTGCCTCCTGATGTTGACGTTCGCGGGTTCACTACCTCTGCTAGCGCAGGTCACCACAACTTCGATCGTGGGTGTTGTGACAGATCCCTCAGGCGCTGTTATGCCCGGAGTCAAGGTGACAGCCACCGACGTTGATCGCAACCAATCCAAGACTGCACTCACCGGCAGTTCCGGCGAATACAGGATCGACTTCCTGCTGACCGGCAACTACACGGTTACGGCCGTATTCAGCGGATTCAAGATGTTCAAGCAAACCGGTATTCAGTTGAATGCCGGTGCGCCTGCGACGATCGACATTCGCATGACCACGGGTAGCGTGGCGGAACAGGTGGAGGTCCTCAGTTCCGCGCCCCTGATCAACACCGTCAATGCCGAAGTCGGTACAACCATCGACTCGATGGAAATGGTCGAATTACCGCTCGTTAATCGCAACCCTTATCAGCTGCTCGACCTTACTCCGGGCGTTCAAACCAACTCCAACATTCAATCGTTCGGCGCGCCCGGACAGGTCACTTTGATCAACGGCGGCTCTGATAATGGAGCTGGTTCCGTCAATTACTTTCTGGATGGCGCACCGAATCTCACTGGCCTGCGCAACACCGGCAACATCCTGCCGAACCCTGACGCGTTGCAGGAGTTCCGCGTTCAGACAAGCAACTATGGCGCTCCCTACGGCCGGTTTGCCTCCGGCATCGTCAACGCTCTCGTCAAGTCGGGAACCAACACCGTGCACGGCAGCATCTTCGAGTTCGCGAGGAATCAGGCCTTCAGCGCTCGCGACTGGGGCTCTTCACCGACGCTACCCAAGGCCCCCCTGCACCGCAATCAATTCGGCGCTACCCTCGGCGGCCCCATCATTCACAACCGCACCTTCTTCTTCGGGTCCTATGCCGGTCTGCGCCAAACCAGCGGAACTTTCCTCAATAACGCTATCCTGCCGACCGCGGCCGAAGCTTCGGGAGACTTTCGCAATTCAGCGAAAAAACCCGTCAACCCGCTGACAAACTCCCCTTACTCCTGCCAGGGCGTGCAGAACGTACTCTGCGCAGGCAATGAAGACCCGGTTGCGATCAGTCTTCTCAAGGCATATCTCCCTGCGAGCAACACAACCATCAACGGCCTGCCAGCATGGCAGGGTTACTACACTGCTCCCTACAACACGGACGATTTCCTCATCAAGATCAACCACACCTTGAATCAGAATCATCAGTTGGCCATGACCTACTTCAACTCCAGCGGGTTCACCTCTACCCGTGGCGGCTCGAGCAACGTGCCCTACGCATCCCAGCAACAGTTCTGGCGCCAACAGAATGCGGTCCTCAATCACACATGGACGATCTCTCCCACGATCGTGAACAACATCTGGGCTTCCTATACCCGCTTTCTCTCCAATCGCGTCAATACGCCGCAGATATCACTGGCAGATTTCGGTTCGGCCTTCACCCCGCAAGGCGTCCATGCCTTGCCCAACATCTCCATCACCGGCTACTTCACGCTTGGCGACTCGAACGGCGGCCCCGGCTTCACAGACAACTACGCATTACGCGACCTTGTCACGTGGACGAAGGGCAACCACAACATTCAATGGGGTGGCGAGTCCGTTCTCGATAAATCGCAGAAGGTCGCGAACCTGACGAACTTCGGCAGCTACAGTTTCAACGGCGGCGCCACAGGGAACGCATTCGCTGACTTCCTTATTGGCAAACCGAGCTCGGCACAGCAGGATGCCCCCGCCTACGTCTCCGCTGTAACTCTTACGAGCTCGTTGTTCCTGCAGGATGACTGGCGCTTGAATCCTCGATTGACGCTCAACCTCGGCGTGCGCTGGGATATCCAGACACCGCCGGTGGACACGGCGAACCGTGAATCCGCCTTCGTGCCCGGGCAGCAGTCCACAGTTCGTCCTAATGCTCCAGTCGGACTCCTCTTCCCCGGCGACAAAGGGATCACGCGTGGCATCGTGCCGGTTTCGTATCGCCACTTCTCGCCGCGGGTCGGCTTTGCGTTGGATCCGTTCGGAACCGGCAGGACCTCGTTCCGTGGCGGCGCGGGCATATTCTGGGGGTCCATGTCCGAAGAGAGCTGGATGGCTAGCGGAAACACAATTCCGTTTGCAATCCGCTACAGCTTTGTAAACATCTCCAAAACGACCGGACCAACTCTCAGCAATCCATACAAGGACCAGCCGTCGGGAAACATATTTCCATACAACGGCAGCTTCTATCCGGTTGCGGGACCGATCCAGCCCACCAGCCCGAATTCTCGCTGGCCGTACACGCTACAGTTCAACCTTTCCGTCCAGCAGCAGCTTACAAAGTCCATTTCTTTTTCCTTGGCATACGTCGGCTCTCTCGCCAAGGAACAGCCCTTCGCGCCTGACTTCAACTACCCGTCTCTGAACACGAACTACGGTGCTGCTGCCGGGTCCTCAGGCTGCACTGGTAGTTCGACGATCACTCCGACAACTGCGAATGTTCAGTGCCGGCGGCCGTACCAGCCTTTCGGCACTATCTACATGCTCGGCAGCCCGCAGAACTCCTCGTTCCATTCGCTCCAAACCACATTCACGAAGCGGATGGAGAAGCATCTGTCGGTCAACGGTTACTACATGTGGGCGAAGTCGCTCTCGACGGTCGGCCTTGAGAGTTCCGGCGTCGGAGGCTCCACGGCCCAGAACGCCACTAACCTGCGCGAAGAAAGAGGACGCACCGATAACGACTACCGTAATACAGCCACAATCGGCATCGTCTGGCAGCCTAGCTATTACGAAGGACAGAACAAGTGGGTCCGCAATCTCGCAAACGGCTGGGAGATCTCACCCCTGGTTCGCCTGCATTCCGGTTCGCCCTTCACTGTCGGCAACTCGCTGGACGCCAATCTGGACGGCAATACCAACGACCGTGCCGGCGTCGTCGGCGATCCCAACGCCGGAAACCACACTCTGAATCACTGGTTCAACACCTCAGCCTTCGTGCAGGACCCAGTCGTCAGTGGTCGTCCCGTCGACGGTAATTCGCCCCGCGATTTTCTTACGGGCCCCGCTACTCATACGCTCGATCTCAATCTTGCGAGGACCTTCGACATCATGGAACGCGTAAAGTTTCAGTTCCGCGCCGAGGCTTCGAACGCTTTGAACATCGTCAATTACTCCAACCCTGGAACGACGGTAAACACAACAACCTTCGGCCAAGTAAGGACTGCTGGAGCCACACGACAGATTCAATTTGGAGGAAAGATTCTGTTCTGATGCACATGGGTCGTGGCAACTTTCCCATCATCGATGAACCTTCTGGTCAGTGGCGCCTGCACGTTGTCTTGCTTTCCCCGACGCTTACTTCCGCCGGGGAGACAGTGCCATAGATGCCCGCGCCGGCCCAGTGGAACTTCGCACAACAAGCGCGGTTGGGGCGGCGTATGTGCGGACCTGAGGGTGTTCCGGTCGGCACCTTGAAACGCATCATCATCTCCAACGTGGTGAGCTACAACTGCGTCGCCACTTTTGGCGGAGCGGGTCTTATCTGGGGACTCGCGGATCATCCGATTGAAGACCTTAAAATCCATCACATCTACATGGAACATCGAGGCGGTGGCACTCCAGAAATGGCTTCTCGCGTCTTCAAGGAAAGAGACACCGATTATCCCGAACCCTACCGCGTGGGCAGTGTGCCGGCCAGCGGGTTCTATGTGCGGAATGTCAATAACATTGAGTTCACAAACGTAGAGCTTGCCTGCAAGCAATCCGACGCGCGTCCGGCCATTGGCTTGTACAACGTGCAGGGGGCAGATTTCTTCCGAATCGAAACCCCCAAAGAGCCAACACCTGTCTTTGCTCTGACGAAGGTCGAAGATTTCAAGGTCGCTTCTTCGCGCAATGTGGTTGACACGCAGCTAGGGAACACAAGTCAAAAGACGTTTTAGCTGAAATGCTCGGTCAATGTGGGTCGTCTTATGTTTCAATATGTGACCATTTCTTCAATACACAACCGCACAACAAATTCATTTTGGGGAAATAGCTATGCACTGTGGGTTTCGCATTTCGATTGCGCTGTTTTTCATTGCAACTGCGGCTTCCGCGCAGATCTACGTGTCGCCGCGAGGCAGCGACGATAACCCTGGCACTTCCGCCAGACCAGCGCTGTCGATTCAGCACGCTTTAGTACTTAGCCGACGTTCAAACAACCACCACATCCTACTGAGCGGTGGGACGTACAGACTCACTGAACCCATTCATCTATCTGCGTTGGATTCAGGTGTCTCGCTGATTGCTGCAGCGGGCGAACACCCAGTCATCAGCGGAGCCGTTCGGCTTTCAGGTTGGCGCCAGGTGGACTCTGCTCGGCACGTGTGGACGGCTGCCGCGCCGACGTCTGTCCTGAACTCCCGCCAACTTTATGTAAACGGCGTTCGAGCAACTCGTACACGCGGCCGCGTTCCTGTCGAGCTCTCGGAGACACCGACAGGCTATATCGCGGCAGACACTACGATGTCGGCGTGGAGAAATCCGTCAGACATCGAGTTTGTCTACACCGGAGGCAACAGCATCTGGTCTGAGCGCTCTGAAGGACTGGGCTCGTGGACGGAGCCCCGTTGTCCGATCCAGTCCATCACCGGGACGACGATCACCATGGCGCAGCCGTGCTGGGATAACTCGACAAAGCGCGTGATGCTCCCGAACGGCGCTCGGACCGCGAATCTTGTCGGTCCGATGAGCGTGGGCAAACACCCCGAATACGTAGAGAATGCATACGAGTTGCTTGGCACTCCGGGGCAGTTCTACTTCGATCGGCCCAGCCATACGATCTACTATGTGCCGCGTGCAGGAGAGGACTTGAAGACGGCAGATGTCGAACTGCCGGTTCTCGAAACCCTGGTGGAAGGCTCGGGCACCGCGTCTCAGCCGATCGACAACATAACCTTCTCCGGCATTCAGTTTTCTTATGCGACGTGGCTCACTCCGAGCGGACCTGATGGGTTCTCAGAAATTCAGGCCAACTATCAGGTGACCGGACCCGATGGATATTCACGCCAGGCGCTGTGCCACCTTGTACCAGGTGGTACCTGTCCTTATGGCGCGTGGACTCAGGCGCATGGCAGCATCACTCTCTCCTTCGCACATCACGTGCAGTTTCTAGACGACGACTTCATTCATTTGGGTGCGGCGGCACTAACGCTAGGTGACGGCGCACAGAATGATGTCGTGCGGGGCTGCATCTTTACCGACGTCTCAGGCAATGGCCTTCAACTGGGCGGAGTGGACGCGCCGCTTGCACCGATTGCTGAGTTTACCTCCGGCAATCAAATTGACAACAACTTGTTTCGGAACGTCGGAGCGGAGTTTCGCGGAGGCATTCCGATTGTTGTCGGGTATGCCCGGAACACGGCGGTCGCACACAACCAAATCGATCACATTCCGTATGCTGCGATCTCGATGGGATGGGGCGGATGGCCTGACAAGATCAAGCAAGCTGGACAGGCAAATAATTCGAGCGGAAACGTCATACGCGAGAACCTGATCCACGATCTGATGATCGACCTCTCCGACGGTGGCGGAATTTATACGCAGGGACTTACGGGAAAGAGCCTTGCTGATGGCGAGAAGATCACGGGGAATGTCATCTACGACCAGTTCAGTTCCGGCCACGAGATCTATACCGACAATGGCTCATCCATGATCACCGTGAGTGGCAACGTTATGTTCAACACCAACCACGACAACTGGGGGAGTCGTCATCACGACTACTACGACGGCCAGGATGGAACCAACTTCGATCCACTCACGATTGAAAATAACTATTGGCAGCAGGGCGATGCCGATTCCTCAAAGGGAAATGTAACAGTGAGAGGAAATCAGCTGATAGCTTCACTCGACGAGGTGCCCCGTTCTATTCTTGCGAACGCTGGTCTGAGCCCGGAGTACAAGAACGCACTCGAGAAGCGATTCGATGCACTCGTTCCAGCGCGAGCACCTGAGCCTCCCGCGCGAGTCGCCGCAGCTCCGGGAAACGGTTTCGCACTGGTTACGTTTAGCCCTCCCGTAGATATCGGGAACTCGCCCGTGCGCTCTTACACGGTCGTTGCATCTACGGGACCGACCGCCACCATCTCTGCCGAGGACTTTGCGAGGTTCGCCTACTTGCGCGTTCCCGGCCTGACGAATGGGAAGCCGGTCACATTCGCGGTTACGGCTGCAAATGCTGCAGGGAGCAGTACAGGCTCGCTGCCTTCGTTTGCCGTCACACCATCGGAGCGGCAGGTGCAACCACTCCCGCCGCCTTCTGCCGTGTCTGCTCATCCTGGCCGCAACGGCGAGGTGAGCATTCACTTTCAGCGTCCCGCGGTTGATCACCCAGGAGCGGGCGAGGATGCGATTACGGCCTACGTTGTGACGATCGAACCGACTGGGAAGAAGATCACGTTCACCGGCCGAAACGTCATCACCCTGGAGGGGAAACACACAACGTTCAAGGTCATCTCAGGTCTGAAGCCGGGCACATACAACTTCCACATTGCTGCCGTAGACGAAGCCGGAGAGGGTGCGGCCGCAACTACAGGACCTGTGGCCGTCCAGTAGACGCGTCACCTTTACAGCCGAATGGATGGGTAACAAACCTATGGGTCTTAGTCGCAGAAGTCTCTTGAAGCTCGGCGCCGCCAGTGTAGCAACGATCGGAAGCAACAAAGTGTTTCCGCAGCTCGTGACGAATGCTGCTGGACCGGCGCAGCCGTTGGTCCTGCGGAATCCATCGCTCGAACTGACACTCGATGCCAACTATGGAGTGCCGTCATCCTATCGGCTGGTCCGCTCCGGGATTGTATTCCACGGCGCCGACCCGGCCGTTGCGCTGAAGAGTCGCATCTGCCGTCTCTCGCCGTGGAGCTTCGCCGATGTAGACCTGAAGCCGTCAACCCACAGCGCAACCGCAGTCAGCGCGCACTTCAGATTCACCTCGCAATATGACGGGGCGCCCGCGGCAGACTTCACGCTGCGCTACGCTCTCCAAGGAAGCACCGTGCGTGTGACGCTGGAAGGCATTAACGAGCACGATGGCTTTCAGCTGATCTCGCTCTCCATGCCTTCCCTGGTGTCCGTGGACGAGACCGACGCTGACGCGTGGCTCGCGCACGGCGATGACGGCGGCGATCTCGTCGCATTGAAACACGCGAAAGCAGCGAAGCTTCCGCTGAACACCTTCTGGGGAGAGATCAACGGTGTCTTGCCCGTGATCATGACAGGCCACTCGGGTGCGGTCTGCGTGCAGGAAACCACCGCCTACATGGATGGCACGCTGTTGTCCGTTTCCGGTGAGACTCCGTTGCGCCGCGCGCGCATGGGAACCACCAAGGTGCATCGCGTCGACGCCAGCGCGTGCTATGACATGAACCTCGGCAAAGGCGCGCCGAAGGACTGCGGCAACAACACTACGCCGAATCTACTCATCGAACAGCAATCTTCCTGCAGGTTGGATTTCCTTGAGCCGCAGACCGCAGGAGCACCGCTCACCTGGCTCGATGGTGCGCGCCTTGTCCGCGCCAGAATGCCGGAGATTCCGAATCACTTCTACGACGACAAGCTCATCTACGGACTTCGCGTCGACGAGCCGAAGTTCCCGCAGCCCTCGGCAACGTTCGAGCACTGCGCAGGGATGATTCGCCAGATGCATGCCCTTACTGACGGCGCTCCGCAGCTTGTCCATCTCTGGGGCTGGCAGTTTCGCGGCAAGGACACCGGATATCCGGCGGTGAATGTCGTAGACGAGCGTCTCGGCGGCTACTACGGCATGATGCGCCTGATGGAGACCATGAAGCCGCTGAATGCAACCGTCAGCCTCTCGGACAACTACGACGACGCCTATCGCAGCAGCCCTGCATGGAACGAGGCGATGATTGCGCGCAAGCCGGACGGCGATCTATGGCAGAGCCGCGCATGGACCGGCGAGGTCTCTTACATCCAGGGGCTCGCAAAGTACATGGAAGGCCCCGGCCCCGCGCGCGTAAAGTACACCTGCGAGCGCTACAAGCTGCCCGGCACAATTCACGTCGATGTGCTCTCCTACTACGCCATCCGCAACGACTGGGATCGCAAGCGGCCCGCCAGCGGCATCCGGAACCTCCTCGCTGGTCGCTACAAGGTACTCGACGACTTCAAAAAGCACGGCGTCGACGTCACCTCCGAGGGCCTGCGCTATCCCTTCGTCGGCAAGATGAGCATGTGCTGGTATGCCGGAGGTCCAAAGCCCTGCCCGTTCGGCGGCAAACCCGTTCCGATGCTGTCGATGATCTATCGCAAGAGTGTGGTATGGGGACGCGCCGGCAACTCAGGCGAGCTTCCGCTGACCCTGATGATGTTTTATGGCGAAGCGCAGCACAGCATCCTCAACGGCGACGCTCCCATCGAGCGCCGGCTCGACTCGTTCTACCTTGCGATGGTCCCCTGGTTCAAGCTGCACATGCTCAACATCGAAGGCTTCGACCGGACCGGCGATCGCACCGTGACCACACTTGAAGGCAACGGCAATCGCGTCGAGATCGACTGGAACAAGCAGAGCTACACGGTGTTCCTGAATGGTGCGGAGGTCGCGCGGGAAAATGCGGTCTATTGCCCGCTGGGCACCGACCGGATTGCAATGTACTCCATCGCCGACGGTCCGCTGACGGCTACAATTCCCGAGGAATGGAACGTGAAGGAGGTCACCGGATATGCTCTGTCGTCGACGAACAAGAAGCCGGTAGAGCTAACCTGGAAAGGCCGGACCGCGACCGTCGCGATCCGGGCCCGTCAGCCGGTAATACTTTACCGGCGCAACCCGAGCTGACACGGACTCTGAATCAGGAAGACTCAACAGCTCGCCCTCGAGAGATCGAAGCGTTCCACGCGATCTCCTGACCCCAAACATTCAACGTGTTGCCAAGGGAGAGCGAGATGAACCGCAGACGGTTTTTGGAGGGCTGCCTGAGCGCTACCACCGCTGCCGCGCTCGGCTCTGCAGCACGGGCGGAAGTGGCTGGCGCAACTAGTACCAATGCGCCGCAGCCTCTATCTCCGGACTCACCGAACATCCTCATCTTCATGCCCGATCAGCAGAACGGCGCCACGGTGCTCCCCGAGAGCCCGGTTCTCAAGCCGAATCTGGACAGCTTTCGCCGGAAGGCAATCACGTTTCGCAACGCCCACTGCCCTGCCCCGCATTGCTGCCCATCGCGCGCAAGTTTTCTCACCGGCCTCTATCCCTCCGAACACGGTGTGTTCAACAACGTCACCACGGACACAGCGATTCATCCAAACCCTTTCCCTGGAGTGCAGTACTGGAGCTCGTGGTTGAACGATGCAGGCTACAACATGGGATACGCCGGCAAGCTTCACGTCGGCCGCACGGTGATCCCCGAGACCTGCGGCTTTCAAAACCTCAGCCATCTTGAGCAGGATTCGCTCCAGGCGAATGAAGGCCGCCGTAAAACGATGTGGACGCGATCACGCGCGGAGAAGACACTGCCCTCATCGCGTGTGCCGGGTGAGATTCTGCGACCCGACTGGACGAACCTGCAGCTCTATCGCACGCTGCCCAACGGCGGTGCCAAGGGCTATGAAGAGCTCGCAGACTACAAGATCGTGCAGGCAGGCATCACCGGCATGCAGAGCTTTGCCGCAGCCGGCAAGCCGTGGTGTCTGATGGTCTCCAACAGCGGCGCGCATGATCCCTACGACGCACCGCAGCGCTTCGTCGACATGTATGACCTGGATCACATTGAGATGCCCGCGAGCTTCCGCGACACGATGGATGACAAGCCACGCGTTTATCAGCGCCAGCGCTACCAGACGTGGTCACACCTTTCCAACACTGAAACGCGCGACTGTCTGCGCCACTACTACGCAAAATGCACGATGCAGGATGCGTTGTTCGGCGAGTTGCTCGCGGCGCTCGATGCCACCGGCCAACGCGAGAACACGATTGTCATTTACGTCTCCGATCACGGCGACTACGCTGCTGCGCACGGACTCTGGATGAAAGGTGTACCCAGCTTCCGCGAGGCGTATCACATTCCTGCGGTCGTCTCCTGGCCGAAGATGCAGCGCGAGCCCGGACGCACGGTCGACGCGCTCGTCGATCAAGTGGACTGGGCGCCGACGATTTTGGAAGCGTGCGGCGTGGCGCCGCGCGCGGAACTCTCCGGTGCAAGCCTGTTGCCGTGGGTGCGCGGCGAGACCCCTGCTGCGTGGCGCACCGCAACCTGCACGCAAATGAATGGTGTCGAGCTCTACTACACACAGCGCATCGTGATGACGCATGAATGGAAATATGTCTACAACGGCTTCGATTACGACGAGCTCTATGATCTTCGCCGCGATCCGCACGAAATGGTGAATCTCGCCTTCCCTGACCTCGCCCGCAAGAAGGCTGCGGTGCTCAGCGGCGAAGGGCTGTCGCGTGATGCTTCCCTGCCCTGGCCGCCGCTCGCCGGAGATCTGGAGACCGCGCGCCAGGCCCTGTTGGAAACCATGTGGACCTTCGCGGCGAAGCACGCAGACATCATCTTTAATCCGTACGGTACGGTTGCGCTCGCGCCCTTGGGTCCGGGCATCGGCGCTGAACCGATACGACTTCCGCCGCAGCCGTAAGCTCGCGGGCACGAGCCCGCCCGCACGCCCCGCTTAGAAGTAGTACTTCCCACTGAGCTGGATCTCGCGCGGATCATTGGGCGCATCGCGCGTCGAGGTGATCCTCGCAAAGGTCGACGGCGCGGTAAAGTTCAGCGACCCAGGTTGGCCGAAGTTCGGCGTGTTGGTCACGTTGAAGACCTCTGCGCGGAACTCCAGATAGGTCTCCCTCACGACCGGGAAGCGACGGAAGAGCGACAGATCCAGCCTGCGAAACGGAGGTCCGGTTACCTGGCCGCCAGGGCCGCCGAGATTCGCGACAGTACCGGTCGTACCGGCAGCTACCGCTGGCGGATTCGCGAACGCTGCGGGATTGAAATACTGGAGCACATTGTGAGGGCCGGCATAGAGTCCGTGACCGGGTACCTTGAGCGCGAAGCACCCGAGGCCGGACGCGGTTGTGCTGCTGCATGCCACCGACAGCGGCTGGCCGTCCTGCGCCGTGAAGATCCAGTTCAGCGACCATCCACCCGCCAGCCACGCTCCGGCGCCGCGCTGAAGGAACTTGCGATTCGGTCCAAACGGAAACTCATAGATGCCCGACGTGTGCACGATGCGCCGGACATCAATGGTGCAGAGCGTGTAGTCGGCGTTGATGCCCATGCCAGGCACATACGGCGCCCGATAGCCGCCGAGGCCGTTATCCAGCAGATCTCGCGTATCACCAAGGCACTTGCCCCACGTCATGTTCGCTATGAACGAAAACCCATTCGAGAAGCGCCTTTCGCCACCAAACTGCAGCGAGTTATAGTTCGTCTGGCCATCGCGTCCGATGTAGCTGCCGCCCGTGGCAATCGTCTTGAAGAACGCGATGCTCGAGAGCGCAGTGCTCGGCGGCGCGATAACCGTGGTCGAGTTGGTGTTCATGTTCGTCTCGACGTGGCGCGTGTTTCCGCCCACATAACCCACATAAACAATTGTCTGCCGCCCCGCCTGATACTGAATCTGCAGATTGTATGCTTCGCCATAGGTCGTCTTCGGATGCGGTGGTTCGCCGTTAAACGAGAGGCTGCCAAGTGACGCAGCCGCAGGCGACAGAGAGACGTTCTGCAGTCCCTCGTATACCGGTCCCACGGTTCCTTCTGGTGTCGTGTCCGTCGTCGGGTTGGCGATGATCGCTTCCTGCGCGCTTTGTGCCGTATAGCTGGCAGAGACCTGGAACGGGAAGTCGACGTATGGAGCGGTCGAGAGTCCATGGCTCTCATTCGGCTGATAAAAAATCCCAAAACCCCCGCGCACCGCAATCTTTCGCTGCGGCTGGAAGGCGAAACCGACCCGCGGCGCGAAGTTGCTCTTCTGTGCGCTGCCGATCGAGTTGCTACTTGGCGTCAGAACGATGTTGTTGTTGGACAGCAGCGTAAGGAAGTTCGCCGGCAGCCCGGCGACATTCTCCGACGGCACATAGTAGTGACTCTGGCCGTCGGGACTGTCGCCGCTATACGAACTGACCAGGCTGCCAAATCGCCCCGTCTTCTCCGTTGGCGAGCCAATGTACTCGTAACGCACGCCGAGGTTCAACGTCAGATTCTGCGTCAGGCGATAGTTGTCCTCGACGTACGCGCCGTAGTAGCTGCGAATGGGATAGTACGCTGGCGGGAAGCTGCTGGCGGTCAGTGAATTCGCGCCGCCGACGTAGTTCTGCTGGGGCGCATACGGTGACACCACCGGTATCAGCAAGAACTGCGCGCGATCCGTGGATCCATCCGTGCTGTTGAGCACCGACGTGAAGACGCCATTATTCGTAAAGTTTCCGCGCGGTTGCGTCGGCGTCAACATCGGATACGCGACGTGCTGATATTCAAAACCCGTACGCACCTGGTGCTTGTCGCGGTCGATCGTGATGTTCTCCGTCACCTGGAACACGTCGCTCGCCTTGTCACTAGGATTGGTTCCGGCTGCCCCTAAGTTAGAAAGCTGACTGAAAGTGAACAACGGCAGACCGCCGTTCTCCGGAATCTGCGGCACGCCAGGGATGCCATACTGCGCAGGAATACCCAATACATTCGCGCCATTCTGGAAGCGCTTGTCATAGATGCGGCTGTAGCCGACGCGCGCCTCATTCACAAGATGCGCGGTGATCGTGTGAGTCCAGCCGAGCGCACTGTTCTGAGCCTCAGTCTGCCCGGTGCCCGGACGTGATGCGGCGCCATCGGCGACGCCCGGGAACGGCGACGCCTGGAACTGCGTTTGATACAGATAGCTGTAGCGGAAGAAGATTGAGTCTGACGCACCAAACTGCTGATCGATACGCGAGTCCATGCTGTCCGTGTGCTGCGTGTTATTGGGGCTGACCGTATAGTTGCTCACCAGCCCCTTGCCGTTCGGGTCTGGGTATAGCCGCAGCAGCTTCAACGCAACCGGACTAATGCGCGACTCCGGAATCGTGTTCATCTGCGCTTCCGCGGTTGCATTCGTAAAGCTGGTCATACCCACAAGCGAGCCGGTATAGAACGGGTCGCGCACATAACCGGTCGCGGTTGCCGTCAGATGAGTCACTGGATCCGCAACGCCCTTGGTGATGGCGCGCGTTGTCGCCGGATCGAAGACGGTACCCTTCGGGAACGTGCGCCCGAGCAGATCCGTTGTTGTGCCCGTCTGCAGTGCAATCAGGTCCTGCAGGTTCGTGAAGCCGCTGTTCTGTTCGGCCAGCGTAGGCACCGACTCCGTAAAGGTCTGCCCTTGCACCTGCCGGAATCCCTGGTAGTCCACGAAGAAGAACGTGCGATTCTTGCCGTTGTAAACGTGCGGAATCGTGACCGGACCACCAAACGTAAATCCAAACTGGTTCAGCCGGAATTCAGGCTTGCGCTGCGAGGAGAGCACGAAGTAGTCCTTCGCGTCGAAGTAGTCGTTGCGCAGGAACTCCCACAAATCGCCGTGAATAGTATTCGTGCCCGACTTGGTTGTCACGTTCAGCACCGCGCCGGCTGAGTGACCGAACTCCGCCGAATAGTTGCTGGTCTGCACCGTGAACTCGCGCAACGCATCCGGCGGCGGCAGGATGACATACTGCGTCTGGTTCACCAGGTCTCCAATCTCCGAATTGTTGTCCATGCCGTCCAGCATGTAGTCGTTCTCGGTGCGTCCAAAGCCGTTGGCGGTGAACGAACCGCTCGCCTGCAGGCCACGTGCATCGTTTTGTGCGAACGTGACGCCCGCCGAAAGCTGCGCCAGGAAAGTGGCATTGCGCCTGTTGAGCGGCAGATCATTGATCGGCTGCGTATCGACGAGCTGTTGCAGCGACGATGTCTGCGTCTCCAGAACCGGCGCAGTCGAACTCACCTGGACGCTCTCGCTCACCGCGCCAATCTGGAGCGTCGGATTCACCTCCAGCCGGGACTGGATCGTGACTTCGATGTGCTGCTCCACGCTGACCTTGAAGCCCTCCTTCTCAGCCTTCAGCGTGTACCTGCCCAGCTTCAGCGGGCTGATAATGTAGCTCCCGTCCGCATCGCTGGTGACCGCTGTGCTAACCCCAGTCGATTCTTCCGTGACGGTCACCTTGGCGCCGGGTATGCGCAGGCCTGCCGAGTCCGTTACAGTGCCGACAATGGCACCCGTATCAACTTGCGCAGAGGCTGGTGGAGTAAATACAAACAACGCGGCGGCGAGAACAGCTACGAACGGCAGACGGCGCACAGCGGTCATCTGAGGACCTCGTAGATTTTCAAAACACTTGCAATATATTGGAATCGATACGGCTAAACGTTTGTAGTCCCGCCTGCTATGAGTGTCAAGAATACAGTTCATCCACCATCTGACCTGTATTCGCTTTCTGTCCGCTTCTTGGGAAGGACCATCTGCTTATGAACCGTCGAGAATTTGTGAAAACAGTGGGCGCTGCCGGCGTGGCCTCTGCGTCCAGTCGGCTTGCGCCGGCGCAACAGAAGCGTAGCACCGGTACACCGAAGCAGATGATTGTCCTCTGCGGTGAATCGGTCCGCTATGACATGCTGAACTGCAATCGTGCGACAGGCCTGAAGACGCCGAATCTGGATCGCCTCGCTGCGCAGGGAGTGCGTTTCGAGCGGGCCTATAACTGCCAGCCGGTTTGTTCGCCGGCGCGCTCCGCGCTGTGGACAGGCCTGTATCCCCACTCCAATGGAATGTGGGGCAACAGCATGCAGATCGGAAACATCACGCACTCAACTGGTCAGCGGCTGACGGATCAAGGGGTTCACTGCGCCTTCATCGGCAAATGGCACCTGTCCGGCACCGACTACTTCGATACCGGAATTCCGCAGCCTGGCTGGGACCCTCATTACTGGTACGACATGAGAACGTACCTGCAGGAGCTCACGCCCGCAGACCGCCTTCGCAGCCGCAAGCCCGCCACCGGTACCGATCCCACGTGGACCGCCGAGATGTGTTACGCGCATCGCTGCAGCAACCGTGCCATTGATTTCCTCTCCAAGCACCGCAACGAAAGCTTCTTACTCATCGTTGCATTCGACGAGCCCCATGGCCCCAGCCTGTGCCCCGTCGAGTATCGCGAGATGTACCGGGATTACGTCTTTCCGCGCAGCAAGAACCTCGATGACCCGCTCACCGACAAACCTGTCGAGCAGCGTATATGGGCCGGCAAGCGCCTGAACGAGCTTCTTCCGCCGAGTCACGCGGCGCAGTACTTCGGATCGCATACATTCGTTGATCACGAAATCGGCCGCATTCTCGATCAGATCGACGCGACAGCGCCCGACGCTCTCGTCATGTACACCGCGGACCACGGAGTCTTTCTGGAGTCGCATCGCCTTGTCGACAAGGGCCCCGCGATGTACGACGAAATCACCCGTGTGCCCTTCCTGGCGAGATGGCCCGGACGCGTCACTCCCGGCACCGTTTCAGACAAGCTCGTTTCTCACATCGACATGGCCGGCACCATGATGGACTTCTTCGGATTCCCTGTGCCGAAGACGCTCGAAGGTAGCAGCATGCTTCCAATGCTCGAAAATCCCGCCGAAGACGGCCGTCGCGAGGTCTTTATCGAGTGGGGACGGTACGAAGTGGATCACGATGGCTTCGGCGGATATCAGCCGATTCGCTGCATCTGCGACGGCCGCTATAAATTGAGCATCAACCTGATGGTCACGGATGAACTTTACGACCTGCACGACGATCCGCAGGAGCTCAACAACCTCATTGACTCAGCAGACCATGCTCCCATTCGCAACGATCTCCACGACCGGCTGCTGAACCACATGGACGTCTCCCGCGATCCATTCCGCGGCTATTACTGGGGCCGCCGAGCCTGGCGCCCGGACTACCCCGAGCGCTGGGAGGGAGACGGCATGACGCGACAGCGCGAAGACGATGGCTATCTGCCACGCGAACTCGACTACGACACCGGCCTGACTATGACGGCCGCCACGCGGCCCAAGTGACCGGAGCGGAAACGTTCATCTCCGCGCCGATTGCAGCATCCCCTGCAAGGCGCTTAACCCGGCCCAGCGCCGCATCACTCGTAACTCCGCAGCTTACTGCCGCGAGCGCACGAACACCGCCGTGTTCTTGTCTCCGCTCTTCGTGTACGTCACTCGCACCTGCCATCCCTTGTGCGGTTCATAGCTCCGGCCGCCCGCGACGCTTTCGCCGGTATCCACCACCAGGTGTTCACTCAGCTGGAACGACTCCGACTTCCCTGCATCGTCCTTCACGGTCATCGTGCGGCTATGCTTGTCGTAGCTCGCCACCGTACCGTCAATCTTCTCGAACGGGCCCGCCCCCAGGTCCTTTACCGCGACGGCCGTCTGATTGTCGTCGTAGCCGTAGTAGTACACCACCACGTAATCGCCAACATGCTGAAACTTGTCCGCATTCACCGAGTCCGACTGGAGCGTCTTGTCGAAATCCAGCGCCACCTTTGCGCCCGACGCCAGCTTGAACTGGCTCGTATCGCCGCTGTCGACCGTGAGCTGCATCGTGTTTGAATGCGGATCGATCGCCTTCACGATCCCGCTCACCGCATGCACAACCATCTGCGCGCCCGCGCTGGTGCACAGCATCGTCAGTGCAATCGTTGTCACTGCAAAACTAAGTTTGCGTTGCATCGAGAACACCTCCCCTTTGAAGAAGGTCGCGAGGCTCAGGCAGCCGATTGCCCAGCAGCATGAGGATCGCCATATATCGGTGCCCGACATAATACATTATTCGAACTATCTTGCAACAGCACAGTGGTCACTCCCTCAGCGGATCACCTTCACCACCTGCGCATCTGGCACGCTCCACGCCGCCGGCCCTGTATGCGTCAGCTTGCCGCTCGCCTCGTCCCACTTCAGCCGCGTGATCTCGCTCTTCCCCTGCTCATAGGCGTAGGTCTTGCCGTCATCGCTGTAGAGCGTGAACTCCCCATCAGCGCCCCGATAGACTCTCACCTCGGCAATCGCCTGCTTCTCATCCGTGCTCAACACCGGCGCTCCCAGCGGCACAATCGACCCCGCCTTCACGAACACTGGAATCGTATCGATCGCCGCACTCACACGCACAGTCTCTCCGCCATGCACGCGCTCATTGGTCCAGAAGTTGTACCAGTCCGTTCCCGCCGGCAGATACACCTCACGGCTCGTTCTTCCCTGCTCTGTCACCGGAGCAATCAGCAGCGCCGGCCCGAACATATACTCATCGCCAATCTCGGCGACCTTCGGATCACGCCCGAAGTCCATGAACAGCCCCCGCATAAACGGCGCGCCCGTCTCATGCGAGTACCACCCCAGCGAGTAAATGTACGGCATCAACTGATACCGCAGCCTCAGGTACTTTTCCAGAATCGGCTCCGCCTGCTTGCCATAACTCCAAACCTCATTAAACTTCCTGCTCCCATGCGCCCGCATCGTCGGCTGAAACGTTCCGTACTCGAACCACCGCACATACAGCTCCGCATAGTCCTCATAGTTGCCGACGTTCGCCTTCGCATCGCTCGCATCAATTAACACCGGCCGCTCCGACTTATGCGACCCCGGCAGATACTGCCACCCACCAATGTCCGTGCTCCAGTACGGCATGCCCGACGCCACAAATCCCAACCCCGTCGGCACCGATCGCCGCAGCATGTCCCACGTTGGATAAATATCCGACGACCAGAAGATTGTCCCGTTATGCTGCGCGCCCAGATACGCATCCCGTGCCAGGATCAACGCGCGGCGGTCCTTCAGGTCCGCGCGAAATCCGTCATAGATCGCCTTGGTGTGAAAGTACGGATACACGTTGAAGTACTCCGTCCCCGGCCCAATATGCAGATAGCTCCCATTCGGCGGCAGGTCGGGCTCCGTCTCATCCGCCCAGAAGCTGTCGAACCCCTTCGCCACAAAGTTCTCGTTGATCCTGTCCCAGAACCACTTCGCTGCATCCGGATTCGTCGTATCAATATCCGACCCCGCCTTGTCATACGGCAGCCCATTCGTGGGCGTCCCATCCGCCAGATGCTCGAACCACCCATTCTTCAGAATCGTCGCGTAGTACCGATCCTCCGGCACATATCGTGGCCACACGCTGATCATCGAATGAAATCCCATCCGATGCAGCTCGTCATTCATCGCCTTCGGATCCGGCCAGTAGCGCGGATCCATATCCATCTGGCCCATCTTCGTAAAGTAGAACCAGTCCACCACCATCACATCCGCCGGCAGCTTCCGCGCGCGATATCCCCGCGCCACATCCAGCAGCTCCTTCTGCGTCGTGTACCGCTGCTTGCACTGGATGTACCCATACGCCAACTTCGGCAGCATCGGCACATCACCCGTCAGCAGCCGATATCCCTCATACAACTTGTCGTACGTGTCTCCCACAATCACAAAGAACGACACCCGCTGCCCCACCTGCGAGGTCCACTTCGTCCGCTCGTTGAATGCAAAATCAACCCGCGTCTTCGATGGGTTGTCCCACACAATCGCGTATCCCTTATTCGTCACCACAAACGGCACACACACACTTGGCCCCGCCGCCGCATCGTAGTCATGCGCACACTCTATTGACCTCCCGCGCAGATCCAGCCCGCCCTGCTGGTTCTGCCCCAGCCCGTAGTAGTGCTCATCGTTCGGGGCCGCAAACGTCGCTCCCACTCGAAAGAACGGATCGTCCGTCGGCCTTCTATCGAACAAGACATCCGCGTCGCCGTCCTTATGGTTCGGCACAGACATCTCCCATCCATCCATCTTCAGCACCCGCTGCCCATCCGCGCGGTCAATCTCCAACCCAAACCCCGGCGTCGACCCCACAAAGTACTTCGCAATGTCCGCACCCGTGCCCGTCGGCTCCTCGTGGTGCCACGCCCCCACCTTCACCACCAATTCACCCGACCGATACTCATCGCCCGCATCACTCGCCGCATGCTTCCACCCGCTCTCCGCCGGCTGCGCAACGATCCCTACACCCGGCCCCTTCTGCGCCGCCGCCGCATCCAGACTCAGCGTCACCCGCACGATTCCCGGCGCATATCCCTCCAGCACCACCGTCGCGTTATCACGCTGCAGCACCACGCGCTGAGCTACCGCCGCGCCCCACCCGCACACCACAATCCCAAGCAGTCCCGCAATCAATCGCAAGCGCAAATGTGCCGCCTCCACCGGCACATCCCACCCTACACCAGCCAGCACACTCATCCTTAGAACAGTTCCGTGGCGTCGCGTCGCGCGTCTGTTCGTCGCGTCCTTGCGTCAACGCTTTTCGCCCGAACCATGCAATGGTTATTCCACCGGCAGCTTCGCCCTGTATCCGTCGCGCGCAATCACCGAGTACTTCACAGGCTTGCCCTTCTCATCCTGCATCTTCAGCGGCTTGCCTTCCGGGTCCACCAGGTACACCTTCACCTTGCGATAGCTTCCATCATTCGCCGTATTCGTTGGCCTGTACGTCACCACATACTGGTTCCGGATCGACTCATTGATCTGCGAAAAAATATCCGGCAGCGCTCCCTGGAAGACCGGGCTGAACCACATGCCGCCCGTCATCTCTGCAAACGTGCGCATCTCGTTATCGGCCTGCAGGTAGTCCATATGCCGCGCCGCGCCGCCCATCCCCATGCCGCCGCCCGACATCTCCCTGATCATTCCGCCCGTGCTGATCGTAAAGATTGTCACATTCGGCGTCGCCTTGATCTTCGCCAGCATCTTGTCCAGCGTGATCTTCGACATCGTGTCGCGCCCGCTCGAGATCAGAATGATGTACTTCCGCCCCTCCACTCTGCTCAGCCGGTCCAGCATCTCGTACAGAGCGTCAAACTCGTTCGTCTCGCTGAACCCCGGAATCATCAGGCTCTGCAGCGCCTCCGCAATCGTCGCCTGGTTATTTGTAAAGTCGCACAGGATATGCGTGCGCATGTCATACGTCGCCACCGCCACGTAGTCCTCCGGCTGCAGCGTCCTGAAGAACGCCACCGCCGCATTCTGCATATCGTTGATGAACCAATACGAGTTCGACGCAAACTCCAGCAGCATCACCGCCGTAATCGGCGTCTTCGTCAGCCGCACCGACTGCACCTTCTGCTCGACCCCATCCTCCGTCACCAGAAAGTTATCCGGCTTCAGCCCCGGCACAAACTGGTGCGTCTTATCCAGCAGCACATTCACATCCAGGTTCACGATCGGCACATCCACCCGCATCGAGAACGTCTCATTATTCGGATTCTTGATCTTCTCTTCCGCAGGAGCCGGCGGCGGCGTCTCCTCCGTGTTCTTCTTCGGCAGCACGATTCCATCCGTGCCCGTATCCGGCCCGGCGCTGTCATCCGTGGTCGCCGGCGGGGCCGGCTTCTTCTGCTGCTGCTGCGCCGGAGCGCTCGCCGGCGCACTCTGCGCCCACACCGGGGCCGCACCCGCCGCTACCAGACTCACCGCCAGACCCGCCCGCCAGATCCATCCCTTCTTCATGCTGCCTGCTCCCTTACGCCCATCGGGGACCCGAATTTTCTACTCCAGTTCTACGCCTTATCTACTCCTTAAGACGAGTCGCCCGCCGCTCCGTTTCGCCCCCACTCCCCATACGCCGTCATCCTTAGCGCAGGCCGAAGTCGAAGGACCCCGATACCGCACACCCACCAACAGCCGTCTAGTTCTTTCCTAAGACAAACCCCAAACTCACAACTGGAAACTGACAACTGAAACTGAACGCACGAACCGCGAGGTAAGCGTCTTCCAGATATCTCCAGACGCACGAAGGGCCGCCGGGGGGTGCCAGCGGCCCATTCGCGTACATCTCGCGCCTCCTATCAAGGGAAACGATCGGTGGGGGATCGTCCCGACCAGAGGCGCACGTCGATTATCACACATCTCGCCTCCCGCACCAAAGCCCCTCCACACATCACTCTGATATAACCTTGCAGTCACTCGCTGGTTATCACCGGATCGTCTTTGGAGATGTGTCTGTCATGTCGGATATCCAGGGATTCGCGGCCCACGCCGCCGGAGCTCAACTCCTCCCCTTCCGTTACTCTCCCGGCGATCTGGGCCCCTATGACGTCGAGGTCCGCGTCTCCCACTGCGGCGTCTGCCACTCCGACATCCACCTGATCGACAACGACTGGGGCATCTCCCGCTTCCCCCTCATCCCCGGCCACGAGATCATCGGCACCGTCACGGCGCTCGGCTCCGCCGTCCACGGTCCCACCGTCGGCCAGCGCGTCGGCATCGGCTGGCAGGCAGACTCCTGCGGCATCTGCGAGTGGTGCCGCTCCGGCGAAGAGCACCTCTGCCCCAAAGCCCAGCCCACCTGTGTCGGCCGCCACGGCGGATTCGCCACCTCCGTCCGCGTCAACAGCCGCTTCGCCATCTCCGTTCCCGACGCCCTCGACAGCATCAACGCCGCCCCGCTCCTCTGCGGCGGTGTCACCGTCTACGCCCCGCTCCGCAACCGCGGAGCCCGCCCCGCCTCACGCGTCGGCGTCATCGGCATCGGCGGCCTCGGCCACCTCGCCATCCAGTTCGCCCGCGCCTTCGGTTCGGAAGTCATCGCCTTCTCGTCCTCCAAGGACAAGGAAGCCGAAGCCCTCTCGCTCGGCGCCCACGCCTTCGTCAACACCCGCGAGACCTCGGCCATCAAAAAGTACGCTCGCTCACTCGACCTCATCCTCTCCACCGTCTCCGGCGACCAGGACCTGCACCACTTCATCGAAGCCCTCCGCCCCAAGGGCACGCTCGTCATCCTCGGCGCCGGCCCCTCCCCGCTCCAGATCCCCGGCGGCGCGCTCATCAGTAACGAGCTCACCGTCGCCGGCTCCAGCATCGGCAGCCCCCGCGACCTCCGCGAGATGCTCGAAGTCGCCGCCCGCCACAACATCCAGGCCGTCACCGAGCGCTTCCCCATGAAGGACGCCAACACCGCCGTCTCCCGCGTCAAGAAAAACCAGGTCCGCTACCGCGCCGTCCTCACCCCCTAGCCGCGGCTTTGCCGTTGCTTTTTTTCTGTCATTCCGAGCCCTGCGCGAGCGCAGCGAGTCGAACGGGCAAGGAGCCTGCTTTTCGCCTCTGGGAAGCCACTACCCCGGCTGCCCCACCCTCGACGCGTTAGCGCGGCAGCATGGGGTATCGCGCGTCAAGACGGGGTCCTGCCGAATGGTCTCTATTCGCTGGGGTGGAAAACGCGCGAGGCTTTCGCCTTGGTTTTCTTGTTGTCATCCCCGAAGGGATCTGCTGTCGTCTTGTGCTTCTAGTAGACGCCTGGCGCCTGCACACTCACTGCGCGTCCGCCGCACCACTCAGTATCCGCGACTTCACCTCCAGCCTGTGATAATCCCGATAGCTCGCCTCGAACGACCATGTCGTCCACCCGCTGGCGTCGCGCGAAGCAATCCTCGACGGCATCCAGAACGTCTCCCCATCCAGCACCACAGGCGCATAATCGACCGTCAGTTCCCGTTTTCCAATCACCGATGCGGCATCCCATGTCCCATGAATGATGACGTGACGCGGCGTGCTCAGCTCCAGGTGCGTGATCTCCATCGATGCAGGATCGATGAACACCAGCCCTTTGCTCTTCTCCTGTAGAAGACAATCGGCAGAGTTCGCGGGATCACGAATCGTAGCGAAGCGGATAACGTAAGGCTCGCCTGGGCGCTGGTCCTTGCTGCGTTCCAGCGTGTACTTCATGCACTCTCGCTGGTCCAGCGAAACAACCGCAAGACCGCCCTCAAACGCTCCGCTCAGCATCGAGGGACCCTTCATATGCTGGGACGTCGCCGGTTTGCCGTCCACCTTCCTGATCTCCCGCGACTCCACAAGAGTCGTCGTATGGTCGGCGTTCACAATGCGCTTCAGCCGGAACGTGGAATCGGTAACCGTGTCCGCGTTGCGTCGCCCCGGCTCAACCCGCGACTCCACATGCTCATCGCAGAACAGGCTGGGAAGGCTGCGATCGTAATGGTTCAGATTCGCTTCCAGCCGTTCGAGAATCTCATCCAGCGTCGGCGACTTCCGCTGCTCCGCATGCACCCCGCCCGGGAACCCTGGAACTGCAATCAGCAACATGGCCGCCGCTAGCGCTCTGAAGGTCATCCGCATCCTCTCCACACAGTGTCGAGCGACTTGACAAACCTCGTCCACAAACAGGGGCATCCCTCCATCGACCCACCTCCGCGAATTCGGCCAACTCGCCTGATCTCAAGACTTTACAGGCATCACGCAACCTAAGTCATTGCAGATCAAGACTTTGCAAAAAAGACAACCCTCCAAAGTCCAACCCTAACTCACCTGTTCTGAAGACTTTGCACAAAAATAGCCGGGGGGAGGGGGTACCCAGTATCCTGACCTCCCATGCGCTTTGAACTGTTTATTGCGGCGCGTTATCTGAGAGCTCGGCGGCGACAAGCTGTCGTCGGTTTGGTGACCGCGATCTCGGTCCTCGGCATTGCCGCCGGAGTCGCCGCGCTCATCATCGCCCTCGCCATCACCAACGGCATGCGCCGGGACCTGCAGCAGCGCCTCGTCGGCGCGCTCGCCCACGTGGAGCTCATGCGGTCCGCCGGCGACGGCATCCGCGACTGGCGCCCGCTCATGCAGCGCCTCTCCGCCCAACCCCACGTCGTTGCCGTCGCCCCCGGCCTGTACGGCCAGGTCCTCATCTCCCGCGGCGCCCGCTCCGGTGGCGCCCTCATCAAAGGCATCCTTCCCCAAGACGAACTCCGGGTCGGAAACCTGCTCCAGGCTGTGAAGCAAGGTTCGTACTCGGAGCTGAACCCGGTGACAACCTCCGGGCCGGAGCCGCCTCCTATTGTGCTTGGGAACGAGTTGGCGTTGACACTTGGGGCGGGAGTCGGCGATACGGTGCTCGTCACCAGCCCGCAGGGTGAGCTGACGCCACTCGGGCTTGTGCCGCGGTACGAGCGGTTTCGAGTGGCGGGCATTTTTGATTCAGGGTTCTATCAGTACGACTCGGCCTACGCCTTTATGCGCTTGTCGGACGCGCAGCACCTGTTCTCTGAGCCGGATCTCATTTCGGTGCTGAGCTTCAAACTGGACGATCTGTATCGAGCGCCTCAGGTTGCGAAGGATCTGGAGTTTGCCGCCGGACCTGGATTTCAGGCGACCACGTGGATCGATCAGAACCGCGAGCTATTTCGCGCGCTAAAGCTGGAGCAGGTTGTGACGTTCATCATTCTTGCGCTGATCGTCGTCATCGCAGCGCTCAACATTCTTATCGCTCTCACGATGATGGTGATGGAAAAGTCGCGAGACATTGCCGTACTGATGAGCTTTGGTGTCTCGAGCGCGCAGGTGCGGCGAATCTTTCTCCTCGAAGGCCTGCTCATCTCGGTGATTGGCAGCGTGCTCGGATTGATCGTCGGCTATATAGGCAGTTTGCTTGGCGCACACTACAGGTTCATCCCGCTGGATCCGAGCGTGTATTCGATCAGCTATTTGCCCTTCGCTCCGCGGATCACAGATGCGCTGATTGTGCTGGCCGTCTCACTTGGTCTTTCTCTACTGGCGACGCTCTATCCATCGCACTCCGCCGCGAGTATCCTTCCGGCGGAAGCCTTGCGTTACGAATAGTAAGTATCCTTGCTATCGAGGTCTTCTATGCCGCGTCTTCCCTATCCAAAGCTTGCGCCTGAGCCGTACCGCACTCTCGTATCTCTGGGTCATTATCTCCGCACAGGGACATCGCTTGATGCAGTCATACTCGGATTGATAGACCTCCGCGCGTCGCAACTCAATCGTTGCGGCTTCTGCATCGGCATGCACACGCAGGAGCTGAAGCATGCGAATGAGCCCGAGTCGCGGATCAATGCCGTGGCAAACTGGCGCGAGTCGGATGCGTTCACGCCGCGAGAGCGCGCAGCACTCGCGTGGACCGAGGAGATTACGAATATTCAGGACGGACATGCGTCCGATGATGCCTATGCCGCGGTGAGCGAGTACTTCAAGGAGAAGGACCTCGTCGACCTGACGTTCGCCATCGCGACCATCAACGCGTGGAACCGGCTTGGCATTGCCTTCCGCACGGAGTGGAATCCGTCGATACGACCGGGCAGCGGGGCGCAAGCGCAGCAGCCTGCAGCAGCGAACTCCGCTGTAACGTCATGAAGAAGTGCGATGAGCTGTTGTGTGCCTTCGGGCTGAGGAAGACGTATCCATCCGTCGCGCCGGGGACGCCGGACCTCGAACTCTTCCACGATCTGAACCTGCAGGTGCAGGCCGGTGAGATGGTGGCCATCATCGGAGAGTCGGGTGCGGGCAAGAGTACGCTGCTGCACATCCTGGCGGCGCTGGATGAACCCACGGCAGGCGAGGTGTGGTGCGGTTTCACCCATGTGACCGGATTATCGAAAGCCGAAGCCTCCGCCTTCCGTAACCGGGAGATTGGGTACGTCTGGCAGTTCCACTACTTACTGCCGGAGTTCAGCGCAGTCGAAAACGTCGCCCTTCCGCTACTTGCCCGTGGTGTTGCCCGGCCGGACGCCATGCAGCAGGGGGCAGCCTGGCTGGAGCGCGTGGGGCTGAGCGGGCGGGCGGCGAACCGGGCGGGAGAGCTGTCCGGCGGCGAACAGCAGAGGGTGTCGATTGCGCGCGCGCTTGTGACGCAACCGAAGGTGCTGCTTGCGGATGAGCCGACCGGCGATCTGGACGCCGGCACAGCGGACCGGGTCTTCGGTCTGGTACAGCAATTGCATCATGAGCACGGTCTGACCAGCGTGATTGTCACGCACAATACAGAGTTCGCGCGGCGCTGCGACCGTGTGCTGCGGTTGGCTGAAGGTCACCTTGTCTTTGGTTAGATGCCTATTTGCATCCGTTTTCCCACAAATGCGTCCAATTTAAGGCTCCTTGTACGTTTGTGGGGTGGCACTGGACCGCACTTCTACAGATACACTAGGGGCACTTCAACCACCCTGGCTGCCTTCGAGGCACTCAGTTCTTTTTCGCCGCAGGGCAATGCGGCGCAGGCCACGGTCCAGAAGCGCTCCGGCGCTCAAAGAACCGGAGCGCAGTTCGAAGGGGGAGCATGTTCGAACGCTACACAGAAAAAGCGCGGCGCGTGATTTTCTTCGCTCGCTACGAGGCCAGCCAGTTCGGCTCGCCGTACATCGAGACTGAACATCTCCTTCTGGGCCTGCTGCGCGAAGACAAGGCACTCACCAACCGCTTCCTTCGCTCGCACGCCTCGGTTGAATCGATTCGCAAGCAGATTGAGCAACACACGACTGTTCGCGAGAAGGTATCGACGTCGGTTGATCTTCCACTTTCCAACGAATGCAAGCACGTGCTGGCCTATGCAGCCGAAGAGGCTGAGCGGCTGAGCCATAAGCACATCGGGACAGAGCATCTGCTGCTCGGGCTTTTGCGTGAAGAGAAGTGCTTCGCGGCCGAGATTCTGATGGAGCGCGGCTTGCGTCTGCCGGCGATCCGCGAGGAACTGCAGCGGACTACGCAGGAAAAACCCGCAGCAGCAACCGGCAAGCAGGCTCGACAGCAGCAGGAACAGTCGATGCTGGCGGAGTTCTCGCGCGACCTGACCCAGGCGGCGAGTGAGCAGACGCTTGACCCATTGGTGGGACGCGATCACGAGGTCGAGCGCGTGATCCAGATCCTCTGCCGCCGGACGAAGAACAATCCTGTGCTGATTGGCGAGCCTGGCGTGGGTAAGACAGCGATCGTGGAGGGACTGGCGCAGAAGATTGCTGACGGCGAGGTGCCGAGCTTCCTGGCCGACAAGCGCGTGCTGTCGCTGGATCTTTCGCTGATTGTTGCAGGCACCAAGTACCGCGGCCAGTTTGAGGAGCGGCTGAAGACGATCATGAAGGAGCTGATGGAGTCTCAGAACTCCATCGTCTTCATCGACGAGCTGCACACGCTGGTTGGCGCAGGCTCCGCAGAAGGCTCGCTCGATGCGGCGAACATCCTGAAGCCGGCGCTGAGCCGCGGCGAGATCCAGTGCATCGGAGCGACCACGCCGGCGGAGTATCGCAAGTCGATCGAGAAGGACCGCTCGCTGGAGCGGCGCTTCCAGGCCGTGAAGGTGCCGCCCCCGAACGAAGAGGACGCGATCAAGATCATCATGGGCATCAAGGAGCGCTACGAGAAGTTTCACGCCGTCAGCTACACGGACGACGCGATCAGCTTCTCGGTCGCGCACTCGAACCGCTATATTCCCGATCGCTTCCTTCCGGACAAGGCAATCGATCTGATCGACGAGGCGGGCGCGCGTGTGAAGCTGCGACAGACCACGTTGCCCGAGGAGCTGACCGAGGTCCAGAAGCGCATCAAGTTCATCGTGCACCGCATGGAGAACGCGATTGCGAACCACGAGTTCGAGAAGGCACGGTTCTACTCCGACGAGGAGCGCAAGGAGCGCGATAACCTGCGCGCGCTGCGCGACAAGTATCACCTTGATGAATCGAGCTCGGGCATTGTGACGCGCGAGGACATTGAGGATGTGGTCTCGCGGTGGACGGGCGTTCCGATTACCTCGATCAAGGAAGAGGAGACGCAGAAGCTGCTGCGCGTGGAGGAGGAGCTGCACAAGCGGGTGATCGCGCAGGACAAGGCGATCTCGGCGCTGGCGCGGTCGATCCGGCGCTCGCGTGCTGGTCTCAAGAACCCCAATCGTCCAATCGGCTCGTTCCTGTTCCTGGGGCCGACGGGCGTCGGCAAGACTGAGGTTGCAAGGACGCTCGCGCAGTTCCTGTTCGGTTCCGAGAAGTCGCTCATCCGCTTCGATATGTCGGAGTTCATGGAGAAGCACTCGGTCTCGAAGCTGATCGGCTCGCCTCCGGGCTACGTCGGCTACGAGGAGGGCGGCCAGCTTACCGAGCGTGTGAAGCGCAGCCCGTATTCGGTAGTGCTGCTCGACGAGGTCGAGAAGGCGCATCCCGATGTCTTCAACCTGCTGCTGCAGGTGTTTGAAGACGGGCAGCTCACGGACGGGCTTGGGAACACGGTCGACTTCAAGAACACGATCCTTATCATGACGTCGAACATCGGGGCCAAGCACCTGATGAAGCGCGAGGGGCTCGGGTTCCAGTCGTCCAAGGACGAGGTGGTGCTGGAGAAGATGCAGGAGATGGTGATGTCCGAGGTCAAGCGGACATTCAACCCTGAATTCCTGAATCGGCTGGATGAGGTTATCGTCTTTACCTCGCTGGGTGACATCGAGTTGATGCAGATCCTGGAACTTCTCGTCCAGCAGCTCAATGTCAACCTCGTGCACAAGGCGATCACGATCAGCGTCCACGACGATGCGAAGCGCTGGATCCTGGAGAAGACGGTGACCGACCGCAACTACGGAGCGCGTCCGCTACGCCGTGCATTGCAGCGATTCATCGAGGACCCGCTTTCAGAGGCACTCATCGCCGGGCAGATTGCGGAGCGGCCGGCGTTCCTGGAGGTCTATCTCGAGACCAACCAGTTGTTCTATCGTCCAGTGTCGAATGAGGGCGAAGAGAAGCTGGCGGGGCTGGCGCTGACCGCCGTGTAACTGAGCAAGGAAATTCAAAGGGCGCGCGGCATTTGAAATTGCGGCGCGCCCCTTTTCTTTTCTGCATTTATGGGTTCGAACTTGAAGTGGTGGTTGAAGCTCTTACATGAGCTTTGTGACGGACTGCGCGGCCTTGTTAGCGGTCTTAATATAGCCTGTCGCCGTATCGACGACGCTGCCGAACTGCTCCTTGCCTGTGTTGATCAGCTGTTGAGCCTGCTTGGTCAGGCGGTCGGCCTGATCCTTCATGTAGTCGCCTGCGTCCTGCAGGTTGTCGCTGAGGTCCTCCATGCTGCGCCGCAGCTTGCGGCGTGTCGCGGCGCCGGACTGTGGGGCCAGCAGAATGGCCGTGGCGCCGCCGGCGACGAGCCCTAAACCAAACGCAATCCAAAATGTCTTCTGACGCATTTGCACCTCCGTAACTGTTGTTTGGATTCCCCGAGGATGTGCGAGGTTGGACTGTGGAGATATCAGTCCAGGCCGGCAAGAGCACGGGCGCGCATGAAGATGCGCAAGAGCATCGCACGGTTGAGCTTGCCTGTGTTCGTGTTGCGAAGTGAAGGATGGTAGCTGCCGAGCAGCGTGATGCCGTTCGGCAGTTTGTACTCGGCGCCATGGCCGAACACGAACGCGGCGCGTCGCTCGATGATGCCCGCGCGCAGCAGGTGCGCGAGATAGCCGTCCCAGGCAACCTTGCCGAGGCAGACAACCACCTCGACCCGCGGCAAAAGGCCTAACTCCTGCGCCAGGTGCGCCGCGCAGTTGCGAATCTCGTCCGGCGTGGGCTTGTCGCCCGGAGGGGCGCAGCGGACGACGGCGCTGATCCACATGCCGCGCAGGCGCAGGCCGTCACGAATTGCGGTCGAGGTGGGTTGGCTGGCAAAGCCGGCGTCGTGGAGGACGGGATAGAGGAAGTCGCCCGAGCCGTCGCCGGTGAAGATGCGTCCGGTGCGGTTGCCGCCGTGGGCTCCGGGCGCGAGGCCGAGCGTCAGAACGCGGGCGCGTGGGTCGCCGAAGCCAGGAACAGGCCGGGCCCAGTAGGTCTGGTCGATGTAGGCGCGGCGCCTGCGCTCACCGATGCCCTTGCAGTATTCGCGAAGTCTTGGGCAGCGCTCACATCGGGCGATTTGTTCATGCAGAACTGTCAGGTTTATGAGAGGAGCTGGGGCGGCCTTCTTTCCTCTTACCGCATCTGGTTCCCGTCTAAGCAACAGCTACCCCTGAGACGATAGTATCGTTGAGGCGCGCTAGCACGAGAAAGAGAGAAGAATGAATCTGGGAAATCGGCAGAGAAGCGAAGCAGAAGCGCCCTCGCCTCTGCACCGATTCTCCAAATCGGGATACCTGACGCCCACCCTGGTGGGACTTCTGTGCGCGATTCTACTCATCGCGGCTCATGAGAGCGGCCACGGCAACTATCACAAACTGAAAGAGCGAGTTATCCCGGTAACGCCGGAGCCGAACATGGAGACCGGCCCAGGCGGGCAGGCTCCCGTGACGCTCCGGAGGTTGCCAAGTGCGATCAGCGGAGAGCCGGAGTTTTTGTCGGCGATGCTGCTTCCGGGCCGGGGAATGAATCTGCTGCAGATTACCGCCAGCGTACCGGGCAAGGGCGAGGTGCCGATTCTGCTTTCACCCTCGCTCGTGGATGCCATGCGGGTTCTGACGGGCGCCGGAGAAGACGCGAACGGCAGCGTCAGTACCAGCTTTGGAGCGGCAATTCTCGCGCCGTGGGCGGGCCGGCTGACGGGATCGCCCACCTCGACCTCCTCGACGCTGGAGAGCGTATGGGACGGCGAGCGGATCACGTTCCCGCCGATGCATCCGGGCAGTACGATCTCCACGATGGGCCTGATGCTGGACCGACCGGCCGACAATATCAGCACCGACACGATTCCGGACGGCCAGGCCGTCACGGCCATCTATCATGCCGGGTCGTTCTCCGGGCAGTGGCCGTCGATGATGGACGTAACCGTCCGTGCGGAGCTGGCGGAGAGAACGCTGGATCTGACGGTGACGGAACAGAATACTGGCCAGGTGCCGACACCGGCGGGCGTAGGCTGGCATCCGGTGTTTGCGCTCGCGGGAGACCGCCCCGATGTGCGCGTGGTGATTCCGTCGATCACGAAGATTGAGATCGACCGCAGGACCGGCCTGCCGACCAGCAAAACCGTGATGACCGCCGGCACGACAGCGGACCTGATCCGGGCGCGGGGAACGCGGCTGGATGATGTGAGTTACAACGATACCTATACCAACCTGCAGAGTGGATTGCTCGGCGATGGCCCGATTGCCGAGATTCGCGATCCAGGCGCGGGGTATGGTCTTCGAGTGATCCCGCTGACGGCAAACATCAAGTTCATGCGGATCGTGGCTCCAGCCGGCGAACGGTGGATTTCGATTGAGCCGGACACGAATGTCGACGATCCGTTCGGACATGAGTGGCCGAACCCGGATGACACCGGCATCGTGAGTCTGCAGCCGGGCGAAAGTCTGCAGTGGCATGTGCGGCTGGAGATCTTCTCCCTGGCGACTCCTGCGTTACCCCCAACGGCAAATAATCCGACGAATACAGTTACGAACACCGGCACGCCGCAGTAGCCGCCAGTTTGACCCTGCACGGCAGCGGCTCGTATCCTTGGTAAGGACCATCGAAGCTGCGACTCGCGTGAGCCCTTGCGCATCTGAAAACCGCTGCTTCCCGATTTTTTGTACGCAATTCTGCGTAACTTCCTACCACCGAGAGACAAGCTTTGAGCCCCACAGAGACCACCAACGAAGAGACCTTTTCTGCCACGCCGGATGCCGTAGCCGCCGAGGCGCAGCACGATCACGATCACGACCACGCCGGCCACGAGCACCATCACCACGCGCCCGCTCCGACGCTGAACCCCGAGCTGACTCGCTCCATCGAGGTTGAGGCGCCGGCCGCCGAGGTCGACAAGGTCTTCCGTCAGGTGACGCGCCGCTACGCAAAGATCGCGCGCATCCCGGGCTTCCGCGCGGGCAAGGTGCCGGAGTCCCTGATCAAGTCGCGCTTCGCCCGCGAGGTCCGGCAGGAGGTGCTCGAGTCTCTGGTATCGGATAAGTTCCGCCAGGCGCTCGAGGCCCAGAAGCTGAACCCGATCTCTCAGCCGCAGGTCTCGGAGTTGCAGCTCACCGAAGGCCAGCCGCTCAAGTTCAAGGCGACCTTCGAGGTCCTGCCTGATCTCAACATCGATGGTTACGACGCGATCCCGGTGCAGCGGCCGGATGCAACTCTGAGTGATGAGGAGTACCAGGCCGAGCTCGATGCGGTGCTCGACCACCATGCGACGGTTGAGCCGGTCGAAGAGGACCGCGCGCTGGCTGATGGCGATTGGGCGCAGATCAGCTTCAAGGGCAACGTGCAGGATCTCGCGCAGACCGTGACCGAAGAGGGCGTCGAGAACAAGACGCAGCAGCCGGAGCTCAATGGCGAGGATGCGCTAATCGAGATCGGCGGCAAGAACACGGTGCAGGCGTTCACCGAGGCGCTGCGCGGAGCGAAGGTCGGACAGGAGCTGACCTTCGAGGCGAGCTACCCGTCGGAGTTTGGCGATGAGCGCCTGGCCGGCAAGACGGTGAACTATGACGTGACGGTGAAGGCGATCAAGAAGAAGAACTACCCGGAGCGTGATGACGAGTTTGCCAAGCAGCTTGGAAATTACGAAAGCTGGGGCGACTTTGAGACCAAGCTGCGCGACCGCCTGGCACAGCGCAAGAAGAATTCGCTGGAGACGCAGGCGCGCGACCGGATGCTCGATGAGTTGATTGCGAAATTCCAATTCCCTGTTCCGGAAACGTTCGTGCAGCAGCAGATCGATGCGCGACTCGAGCGTGGTTTGCGCGCCTTGGCTCAGCAGGGCATGACTGCGGACGCGATGCGGCAGCTCGACTTCGATCGCCTGCGCGCCGCGCAGCGCGACCAGGCTGTCTCCGAGGTGAAGGCTTCCCTGCTGCTCGACAAAATCGCCGAGCGCGAGAACGTCACCGTGTCGGATGAAGACATGGAGCGCGAGCTGCTGATGATGTCCCTGCAGCAGCGCGAGTCGATGGAGACGCTGCGCAAGCGGCTCACTGACGACGGAACCCTGAATCGCATCCGCGAACAGTTGCGGCGCGAGAAGACCGGCTCGTTGCTGTTCGACAAGCTCGCCGCGTAAGTCTTCAGTGCATTCCACCTTCGCGGTCACCCGCGACGCGAAGGTGGGTTGCCGAGCCAGCTACCGTCCCCCACATCCTCAGCGCGTGGCTGTATTCTGAGCCTGCAATACCTGGAAAGAGAGAGCCAGACCTATGGGATTGATACCGATGGTGCTCGAGCAGACGAGCCGGGGCGAACGCTCCTATGACATTTACAGCCGTCTGCTGCGCGACAACATCATCTTCCTCGGAACACCGATCGACGACAACGTTGCGAACCTCATCATCGCGCAGCTCCTGTTTCTCTCGGGCGAGGACCCGGAGAAGGACATCCAGCTCTACATCAACTCGCCGGGCGGATCGATCTCGGCCGGCCTGGCGATCTACGACACGATGCAGTACATCAAGAACGATGTTGTGACGTTTTGCATCGGGCAGGCAGCATCGATGGGCGCCTTCCTTCTGATGGCCGGCAAGAAGGGCAAGCGGTTCACTCTACCCAACTCCCGCATCCTGATCCACCAGCCATCGATGGGCGGACTGCAGGGCCAGGCGACGGACATCGACATCCACGCGCGCGAGATTCTGCGCATCCGCGAACTGACGAACAAGCTGATGGCGCAGAACACCGGTCAGCCGCTGGAGCGCATTGAGCGCGATGTGGAGCGCGATTTCATCATGACGCCGCAGCAGGCCAAGGAGTACGGCATTATCGACGACATCATCGACCGCCCGCGCACGTAGCGCGAAACGGTTCGATCGCACAGGCGTCGGCTTCGGCCGGCGTCTTTTTTCTTGCCGCGCAATTCCTGCATCGCAAGTGGGTCCCGGCTCATCCATTCTCCAGACAGTTAGATATCTGTCGAAACGTTCGCGCCTCTGGTGCGTGAGGAGAATCGCATGTCTACACTGTTGCATCTTGATGTAAGCCCGCGTGGCGACTACTCGGTCTCGCGTCAACTCGGCAAGGCCGTCGCCGAGGATTGGAAGAAGAACAATCCAGGCGGCAAGGTGATCTACCGCGATCTGTCGCACAGGCCGCTTCCCTTTGTGGATTTGCCGTGGATTGCCGCTGCATATTCCACGCCCGACCAGCACACGCCCGAGCAGCAGCGCGCGATCGCGGTCTCCAATGAGCTGGTAGCCGAGCTGCTGGCAGCCGACGAGATCGTGATCGGAAGCCCGATGTATGACTTCAACGTCCCGGCCTCGCTCAAGGGATGGGTGGACCACATCGTGCGGCTCGGCCGGACGTTCAATGAGAAGTATCAGGGACTTCTGCAGGCCAAGAAGGCCCGAATTGTCATGGCCAGCGGAGGCAGCTATGAGCCGGGTGCGTACATGGAGAAGGCGGACTTCTTCTCACCGTATATCCGCTTCGTGCTGGGGTTCATTGGAATAACGGACGTGGAAATCTATCTGGCCGGTGGGACCAGCGCGATCAACCAGGGAACCACCACTCTTAATGCATACCTGGCTGAGCACGCGCCCAAGGCAGTGGCGCAGTTCTCCAAAGATCTGGTCGCCGCGTAAGTTATCTGGCCCACATAGCGGATGGGGTCGTGCTGCCTTCGCTCGGCCTCATGACGCTCCCTGTACAGAAGCTGCCCCGTATCGGGCTTGACACCCGTACTCAAGTAACCTACCTATGGCACCGACGTGACGTTTGCGCCCCTTGCGCCGGTGTAGACTGTGGGTGTTGCAATTGAGTCTCCGCGCTCTCCCCGGCAGCGGTGCTCTAAGGAGCTGCTCTCGTATATGAAGACCTCTCGGGGCTCGGACGATTCACTTCGCTGCTCGTTTTGCCATAAATCGCAGGACGCTGTGGCGAAGCTCATCTCATCGCCTTCAGATTATCCGCGCGCGTATATCTGTGATGAGTGCGTTGGTGTCTGCAATTCCATTCTGGAAGACGATAAGAGCGAGGCACAGCCAGGCACAGCTCCCGCGCACCTGCCTAAGCCCGCCGAAGTAAAGGCCTTCCTGGACGAGTACATCATTGGTCAGGACACGACGAAAAAGAAGCTGGCCGTAGCGGTTTACAACCACTACAAGCGCATCCAGATGAACCGTGCGCGCACCGGCGACGTCGAGCTCGCGAAGTCAAACATTCTGCTCGTTGGACCGACTGGCTCGGGCAAGACGCTGATGGCGCAGACGCTGGCGAAGATGCTGGACGTTCCGTTTGCGATCGTCGATGCGACCACCCTGACAGAAGCCGGCTACGTCGGCGAGGACGTAGAGAACATCATTCTCAAACTGCTGCAAGCCGCCGACGGCGACGTCGCGCGCGCACAGTCCGGCATCATCTACATCGACGAGATCGACAAGATAGGCCGCAAGGACGAGAACCCCTCCATTACCCGCGACGTTTCCGGCGAGGGTGTGCAGCAGGCGCTTCTGAAGCTGCTCGAAGGCACTGTAGCCAACGTTCCGCCGCAGGGCGGACGCAAGCACCCGCACCAGGAGTTCACCGTTGTTGATACGACGAACATCCTGTTCATCTGCGGTGGCGCCTTTGTCGGGCTCGAAAAGATCATCGCGCGCCGCATAGGCAAGAAGGCGCTGGGCTTCAAGGCGATCTCCGAAGGCGATCCGAACGGCGCCGAGGTCATGCCGATCCGCGCACAGCGCGACACTGAATTGTTGAGGCAAGCTGAACCTCAGGACCTGCTCAAGTACGGTCTCATTCCGGAGTTCATCGGCCGTCTGCCGGTGCTCGGCATCCTCGATGAGCTCGATGAGGCTGCACTGATCGACATCCTCACCCGTCCCCGCAACGCCATCCTCAAGCAGTACGCGAAGTTGTTCGAGTATGAGGGTGTGAAGGTTACCTGGACCGATGAAGCTGCCCGGGCGATCGCCTGCGAGGCGTTGCAGCGCAAGGTGGGCGCGCGCGGTCTGCGGATGATCCTCGAGGAATTGATGCTCGACCTGATGTATCACGTTCCGGGCAACAAGAAAGTGAAGGAACTGATCATCACCGAGGAGATGGTCCGCAACCGCGACATCACCCTGCCGGTGGTTCTCGAGAAGGCTGGCTGAAGATCGGCCGGCAACAACAATCGTGTGGGCGACCTAGGGGTCGCCCACTTTGCTCTTACCCGAAACTCCTGGGCTTGGATGGTGTTCGTAATTTCGTACCACTCTTTGCACATCCCGAACAAACTGCGACTCCTCAGCCATAGACGCTGACCCTAAAGCGCGTACAATTCCCCCCAAAGACCGGTTCCGCATCGTTTTGTTCGCGGAACACGTCTAATTCGGGAGACCCATGAACCAAGACGACAAAGACATTTTGAACGGTACCCAACGCAAGCTCCCGATGATGCCCATCCGCGAGATGGTGATCTTCCCGCACATGATGGCGCCATTTGTGGTGGGCCGCGAGTCGTCTGTCCGGGCGCTGGAAGAAGCACTCAACGGCGATCGGAAGATCTTTCTTGCAACGCAGCACGACGCATCGGTCGATGAACCTACGGCCGATGACATCTACAGCGTCGGTACGATCGGCAATATTGTGCAGTCGGTGCGGATGCCGGACGGCAACATCAAGGTGCTCGTCGAAGGCGTTGAGCGCGCCCGCGCCACTGAAGTCAATGACGATGATGGCTTCTTCGTGGCGACCGTGCGTACCTCCCGCGCGGAGCTGCAGGCCACTCCTGCAACCGAGCAGCTCGTCGGCCGTGTGCACCAGTTGTTTGAGCAGTACTCCAAACTGCAGCAGTCTCTCAACCAGGAGACCGCGGCGGCGCTCCGAACGGATGAGCCGGCGAAGCTGGCTGACGTGATTGCGGCCAACATGCCGCTGACCATCGAGGAGAAGCAGCAGATCCTCGAGGTCTTCGATCCTGAGGTTCGGCTCTCGCGCATCGCCGACACGCTGGATATCGCGATCGAGAAGCTGAACGTCGATCGCACGATCCAGTCGCGGGTGAAGCGCCAGATGGAGCGCGCGCAGAAGGAGTACTACCTCAACGAAAAGATCAAGGCGATCCAGAAGGAGCTCGGCCGCGGTGAGAAGTCGGAATTCGATGAGCTGAAGAAGCGCATCGAAGATGCCGGCATGCCCGCCGAGGTGAAGGACAAGGCCATTCAGGAGCTCAAAAAGCTCGAGGCGATGCCGCCGATGTCCGCCGAATCCACGGTCTCACGCAACTACCTCGATTGGCTCTTAGCAGTTCCGTGGAAGAAGCGCTCCAAGGAGATTCGCTCCATCGACAACGCCGAGCAGGTGTTGAATGAGGACCATTATGGCCTGGAGAAGATCAAGGAGCGCATCCTCGAATTTCTCGCTGTCCGTCAACTCGTCAAGAATCCGAAAGGTTCAATCCTCTGTTTCGTCGGACCTCCGGGGGTCGGTAAGACATCGCTGGGCATGTCCATCGCCAAGGCGACCGGCCGCAAGTTCGTCCGGCTCTCGCTCGGCGGCATTCGCGACGAGGCGGAGATTCGCGGACATCGGCGCACGTACATCGGCGCGCTACCAGGACAGATCATCCAGTCGATGAAGAAGGCGGGAACGAAGAATCCGGTCATCATGCTCGACGAGATTGACAAGATGGCGTCGGACTTCCGTGGCGATCCGGCCAGTGCCCTGCTCGAAGTCCTCGACCCCGAGCAGAACAACACCTTCCAGGATCACTATCTCGACGTCGAGTACGACCTGTCGCAGGTGTTGTTCATCGCAACCGCAAACGTGCTGCACACGATTCCCGGCCCGTTGCAGGACCGCATGGAGATTCTGCGGCTGACCGGCTACACCGAGCTCGAGAAGCTGGAGATTGCGCGACAGTACCTGGTGCGCAAGCAGCGTGAGGCGACCGGGCTTACGGAGGAGCAGATCAGCTTCAACGACGATTCGCTGCGCGAGATCATCCGCCACTACACGCGAGAATCCGGCGTTCGTAATCTTGAGCGCGAGATCGGAAACGTCTGCCGCAAGGTGACGCGGCGGGTCGTAAAGGATTCGGCGCACGTGGAGAGTGTGACCGGGCCGGCGCTTGAAGACCTGCTCGGAATTCCGAAGTTCCGCGATTCGCAGGTGCACGAGAAGAACGAAATCGGCCTTGTCACCGGCTTGGCCTGGACCGAAATGGGCGGTTCGATCCTCCAGACTGAAGTGCAGGTGCTGGATGGCAAGGGCAAGCTGACCGCAACCGGGCAGCTTGGCGACGTGATGCAGGAGTCGGCGCAAGCCGCGCTCACTTACATCCGCTCGCGCTCGCATCACCTCGGGTTACAGCGCGATTTCTACCGCAACATCGACGTGCACATCCATGTGCCGGAGGGCGCGATTCCGAAGGATGGACCTTCTGCCGGCATTACGCTGGCGACCGCGCTGGCTTCGGCGCTGACGAAGATTGAGGTGCGGCGTGATGTTGCGATGACCGGTGAGATCACGCTGCGCGGCAAGGTGCTGCCGATTGGCGGCCTGAAGGAGAAGCTGCTGGCGGCACATCGCGCGGGCATCTTCGAGGCAGTTCTGCCGGCGGAGAACAAGCGCGACCTCGCCGATCTTCCCGACCTGATCAAAAGCTCCATGAAGCTTCACTGGGTGGAGACCATGGACGAAGTGCTGGAGGTTGCGCTGGCTGCGAAGCTTCCACGCCTTACGGAAGAGACGCCGGAGGCGCTGGCTGCCAAGGCTCCGCTGCCGCCGCCGGTGCAGCAGCCCGCCCGCAACGTTGCTCGTCAGTAAAATCCTGAAACCCAACAGCGGCTGCAGCCTGAGTGCTGCAGCCGTTGCATTTGCAGCCTCGGTCAAGCTTTCCGGCCTGTAAACAGATGGACGATGAGCGAAATCACCGCGAGAATGATCACGATGTGGATGGCAAAGCTGGTGATGTGAACAGCAAAGAACAGGATTACCCAGAGAATCGCCAGAATGATCGCAACTGCTAAGAACATCTCTCACCTGCTTTCTTATGGCAGCTCGACCGGATGGCGTCCCGGCATCTGCCGCTCCATGAGAACCAAATTCGGGCTGTCGCGTTGCTCCGCTCTCTCGCGCAAGTCTTCTTGCAGAATGAGATAACGGCCAGATGACGATGCGCATCTATCTGCCGCAGAGAGTTGCAAGACTCCACCTGGAGGCACGACATTGTTAATTGTCATCATCATTCTGTTGATACTGATGTTTGCGTCCTTCCCTGCCTACCCTTACTCGCGCGGTTGGGGGTATTACCCTTCGGGCGGCCTGGGCACAATCCTGCTGATCATCGTAATTCTCTGGCTGCTTCATGTGATTTAGCGCAGCCCGTCGGGCCCCCGGCAGGAGATCAATTTGAGTAGGATGGAAAGGCGTGCCGAGGCACGCCTTTCCTTATGTCCGTGACTCCCTCTGCTGCGCCGTCCAGTCTTCGCCTCAGTGAGCTTGCGCCTGGGCTGGTGCAATCGGAGATTCGCGCCATGACCGTGGCGTGTGCGGATGTGGGCGGCATCAACCTGGCGCAGGGCGTGTGCGACACAGATCCGCCGCACCCGGTCGTCGCAGCCGGCATCGAGGCGATCCGCGAAGGCCACAACATCTATGTCCGGGCCGACGGGATTGCGCTGCTGCGCGAGGCGATCGCACAGAAGCTCGCGTCGTTCAACGGCATCGACGCCGATCCGCATGCGAATGTGCTGGTCACGAGCGGCGCGACGGGAGCGCTGCATGCGGCGCTGATGGCGCTGCTCGATCCGGGCGATGAGTGCATCGTGTTCGAGCCGTTCTATGGCTATCACACGGCGACGCTGAACTCGCAGCGGGTGAAGCCGGTCGTGGTTCCGCTCGCGCCGCCGGACTGGACGCTCGATCTGGATCGGCTGAGAGCAGCGATTACGCCGCGTACGCGCGGGCTGATCCTGAACACCCCGGCGAATCCATCGGGAAAGGTCTTCAGCCGCGCGGAGCTTGAGGCCATCGCCGAGCTGGCGCTCGAACATGATCTGTTCGTCTTCACGGACGAGATTTACGAATACTTCCTGTACGACGGTAAGCGGCACATCTCGGTGGCAACGCTGCCGGGAATGGCCGAGCGCACGATTACGATCTCGGGGTTTTCGAAGACGTTCTCGGTAACCGGGTGGCGGCTTGGCTATCTGACGGCGTCGGAGCGGTGGATTCCGGCGATCGGGTACTTCCACGACCTGACGTATGTGTGTGCGCCGTCACCGTTCCAGTACGGTGCTGCGGCGGGGCTGCTGCAGCTTCGGGCCCCGTTCTATCGCGAGCTCTCGGTGGAGTACGGGGCAAAGCGGGACAGGTTCTGCGCTTCGCTGGCGCGGGCCGGGCTGACGCCCTCGATTCCGACTGGAGCGTATTACGTTCTTGCCGATGTCTCGCGGGTTGAGGGAGCGAACAGCAGGGCGAAGTCTCACAAGCTGCTTGCGGATACGGGACTGGCGGCGGTCGCGGGGTCGGCGTTCTTCGGGACTGAGGCAGATGGGCGGAATCGCGGCGATCACCTGCTGCGATTCTGCTTTGCGAAGAAGGACGAGGACCTGGCGGAGGCGTGCCGCAGGCTGGATGCATATCGGGGATAGGTTGGTACCCCCCTCCCCCCTTTTTTGCGCAAAATCTTCAAACTATGGAGTTTAGGTCCGGACCTAATGTTATGAGGAGGTGCGCCGGATTCTCCCCCGGCCATAACCTAGCCCCTCTTTTGGGGGCGCGATTTGTCAAGTCGCGAGCCAATTCCGGGAGGGGTTCGGCCTCAGTTCGTAATCCAAGCAAAGAGGGCTGCGAGGAATCGCCGCCCTCTGATTGCCTTGCTGAGTGAACGCGGCCTTAGCAGCCTTCCAAGGCCGATTCGTCGTAAGGGAGGGTGAGGAAGCGGCGCTGGCCGCAGCGGCCGCCGGCGATGGACGGGATGAGCATGACCTCGTCGCCGTCCTCGAACTGGTGCGTGTCGCCGCCGAGGAAGCGGATGTCCTCGTCGTTGACGTAGACGTTGATGAACTTGCGGAGATTGCCGTTGTCGTCCTTGACGTTCTGGGCGAGCGCGGGGAATTTGGCGTCAAACTCGGCGAGCAGGCCGGGGAGGTTCCGGGCTTCGCTGGCGAAGGTCTTCTGTCCGTCGGTGTGGCGGGCGAGCGCCGTGGGGAGAGTGATCTTTACGCTCAACGGGCACCTCCTGCCAGGGCCAGGGCTTCCTCAGAGGAAGCGCTCAGGTTGAGGAGCGAGCCGTCCACTTCCCGGAGGTACTGATCAAATTCAGCCAGCTTCGGCTTGACCGCACGGTCCTGATGGAAGCGGCCGGCGAGGGCGTCGGTGGTCTTGAGGCCGTTGCCGGTGATGCAGACGACCGTCAGCTCGTCAGCACCGATGCGGCCCTGCGCGATGAGCTTGGCGGTGACAGCGGTGGTGACGCCGCCGGCGGTCTCGGTGAAGATGCCTTCCGTCTCGGCGAGCTCCTGGATCCCGGCGACGACTTCGACATCGGAGACGTCCTCGGCGTAGCCGCCTGTGGACTGGATCATCTTTGCAGCGAGCGGGGCCGTCGGCGGGGTTGCCGATGGCGAGCGAGCGGGCGATGGTCAGGGGGCGCTGCGGCTCGATTTCGTCGCGGCCGTTCTTCACGGCTGTGCTGATGGGTGAGCAGCCTGTGGCCTGGGCGCCGAAGAACTTGACGTCCCTGGCTTCAACGAGGCCGAGTACGACGAGTTCGTCGAAGGCCTTCTTGATCTTACGAATGAGCGATCCACCGGCCATGGGGCAGACGACGTTGTCAGGCAGACGCCAGCCGAGCTGCTCGGCGATCTCGTAGCCGACGGTCTTGGAACCCTCGGCGTAGTAGGGGCGGAGATTGACGTTGACGAAGCCCCAGTTGTACTCGTCGGCGATGAGCGTGCAGAGGCGGTTGACGTGGTCGTAGTTGCCGTCGATGCGCACGAGGCGGGCGCCGTAGATTTGCGTGTTGAGGATCTTGGCGGGCTCGAGGTCGGCGGGCACGAGTATGCAGGCCTTGAGACCGAGACGCGATGATTGGGCGGCGACGCTGTTGGCGAGGTTGCCGGTGGATGAGCAGCCGACGACGTCAAAGCCGAAGGCCTGCGCGTTGGCAAGCGCGATCGCGACGACGCGGTCCTTGAAGCTGAGCGTGGGAAAGCAGACGGAGTCGTTCTTGACGTAGAGGTTATTGGAGCCGATGCGCTGGCCGAGGCGGTTAGCGCGGACGAGCGGGGTGAAGCCGACGGGGAGATCAGGCTGGAAGCCCGCAGGGATGGGCAGCAGCTCCTTGTAACGCCAGATGTTCGCCGGGCCGGCGGCTACGCTCTCGCGCGTGAAGCGGCCACGAACGGATTCAAGATCGTAGTGGACTTCGAGAGGGGCCAGGCAGTCATCGCAGCCCGACAAGGGCTGGTTGCCGAAGCTCTTGCCGCACTCATTGCAGCGCAGCTCGTAAACGGTACAGGAAGACTCCAAAACGCTCATCAACCACACTCCCGGTGGGCTTATGAGGGGTGTTACGCTGAGACGTTTCTCTTTCGTTGGGAAATCACCGCGTTCGGTGGAGGGAAGATGAACGCGGCATGCAGTTTATGAAAACCTGCCATCACCGAATCTCATGTTCCCTGGATCCCAGGAGAGAGTTGACACCGGTACGCCTTTGTTCTGTCCGGTTGTCGTGGCGTCTCAGGGCTCGTCCCTCAGCCACTCTGCATGAAATTCGACCTGCCTTGCGGCAGATGGAATGTTTCGTTTGTAACACAGGTTGCCGGCGTTCGCAAATCCACAGGCAGTTACATGGAGGATTCGGGCACGATGGCCTGGACGCCGTCGGCGAAGGCGGCGGGGTCGAACTCGGTGCGTACGATCTCGTCGGGGCAGTCGGTGAGGTTGGCGACGCGCCAGTTGCAGACGAACGCGACGAGCTGCTCGGGCTGTGCGGATTTGATCTCGGTGCACAGTTTTTCGGCCGATTCGATGCCGTTCTCGCCTTCGACATCGATCAGGACGAGGTCGTAGTCACGCGCCCAGAACTTGTCCAGCGCCTCTTTGAAGGTGAGTGCGGAGTCGACGTCAAAGCCCTTGAGGCGGAGAACATGATCGCGGAGGGGGCGAATCGTCTCTCGCGTACACACGTGAAGGACGGCGCGTTTTTCCGGCAGCTTGGCCATGATTCTCCTTTGTTGCTCGTACATGACGCGCCTCGTGGGAGCAGCGCACCGGCTGGCTTTTTCGTTCGAAAGCTGCCCTCATGCTTGCACTTCGATCAAACGTTTGTCAACGAGACGGGCAACCTGATCCACGACTTTGACAACGCCGGGGACGCGGGAGGAATCTAATATGTCGTGGCAAGGAGTTGGGATGAAACTCCTCGATGTAATTTGCCGCGCCCTGCTCCGCGTTTTCACCTGCGACTGCTACTGGTTGTGGTGAGCGCGCTCACTCCGCGGGATCATAGTTGAGGCTCTGGCCGAGCCAGCGCTCTACCTCTGCAATTTCCATCCCCTTGCGTTTCGCATAGTCTGCAACCTGATCGCGATCGATCTTGCCGAGCGAGAAGTAGCGCGCCTGCGGATGCGCCAAGTAGAGCCCGCTGACGCTCGAACCAGGCCACATGGCGAACGATTCGGTGATCTTGATTCCGGTGCGTGCCTCGACGTCGAGGAGGCGCCAGATGGTTCCCTTCTCGGTGTGGTCGGGGCAGGCGGGGTAGCCGGGAGCAGGGCGGATGCCGCGGTAGTTTTCCTGGATGAGCTGTCCGGGCGTGAAAGTTTCGGCGAGGCCATAGCCCCAGGCATCGCGAACCTGTTTGTGGAGATATTCGGCGAAGGCTTCGGCGAGACGGTCGGCGAGCGCTTCGGCCATGATGGCGTTGTAGTCGTCGTGGTCGGCTTTGAACTTGAGGATTAGCTCGGTGAGGCCGATGCCGCTGGTGACGGCGAAGGCGCCGATGGAGTCGGTGAGGCCGGTTTCGCGGGGAGCGATGAAGTCTGCGAGGCAGCGGCAGGGCTCGTTGCCTTCGCGATTGGCCTGTTGGCGGAGGAAGTGGAAGCGCAGGAGTTTTGTGGCCGGATCGTCGGCGTCGTAGAGTTCGACGTCGTCGCCGATCGCGTTTGCGGCGAAGAGGCCGTAGACGCCGTTTGCGGTTAGAAGCTTCTCGGCGATGATGCGGTCGAGGAGGCGCTGACCTTCATCGAAGATCTGCTGCGCCTGGATGCCGTGGCCTTCGTGCTCGAGGATGCGCGGGTAGACGCCTTTGAGGCCCCAGGCGTGAAAGAAGGGCGACCAGTCGATGTACTCGCGGAGGGTTTCGAGCGGAACGGCGTTGAGCACGCGTACGCCGGTGAAGGCGGGAGTGGCGAGATCTTCGCGACGCCACTCGATGGCAGTGCGACGGGCGCGGGCTTCCTGGATGGAGACGACGGCCTGTTTGGGCGCGGCGTGGCGCTTGCGGATGGCCTCGTATTCGGCGCGATGTTGCGCATGGAATTCGGCGCGCTGCTCGTCGCTGAGGAGGCTGGTGGTGACCGGAACGGCGCGGCTGGCATCCGCAATGTGTATGACGGGTTCGCTGTAGTGCGGAGCGATTTTGATGGCGGTGTGGGCGCGACTGGTGGTGGCGCCGCCGATCAGCAGCGGGACTTTGAAGTGCTGGCGCTCCATCTCGCGCGCGACGTGGACCATTTCGTCGAGTGATGGCGTGATGAGGCCGCTGAGGCCGATAATGTCGGCGCGGATTTCTCTGGCGCGCTCGAGGATTTTTTCGGCGGGGACCATGACGCCGAGGTCGATGACCTCGTAGTTGTTGCAGGCGAGGACGACGCCCACGATGTTTTTGCCGATGTCATGCACGTCGCCCTTGACGGTGGCGAGCAGGATTTTGCCCTGCGCCTTGACCTCGTGGCCGGCGGCGGCGAGCTCGGCCTTTTCGGCTTCCATGAAGGGTGTGAGATACGCGACGGCCTTCTTCATCACGCGCGCGGATTTTACGACCTGCGGGAGAAACATTTTGCCTGCGCCGAAGAGGTCACCGACGACGCTCATGCCGGCCATCAGCGGGCCTTCGATGACGAGGAGCGGGCGGCCAAGTTTGGCGCGGGCTTCTTCTGCGTCGGCTTCGATGTAGGTGTCGATTCCCTTCACCAGCGCATGCGTGATTCGGGCTTCGACGGTGCCGTTGCGCCACTCTTCTGCTTTCTTCTCGGAGGATTCGGTGGTGCGCGCTGGCTTTGATCTTTTCGCCGAAGTCGACGAGGCGCTCGGTTGCGTCGGGGCGGCGGTTGAGGAGGACGTCTTCGACGAGGGTTTTGAGCTCGGGCTCAATCTCTTCGTAGACCTCGAGCATGCCGGCGTTGACGATGCCCATGTCGAGGCCGGCTCCGATGGCGTGGTAGAGGAAGGCGGCGTGCATGGCTTCGCGGACTTTATTGTTGCCGCGGAAGCTGAAGGAGATGTTCGAGACGCCGCCGCTGACCTTGGCGTGCGGGAGGCTTTCCTTGATCCAGCGAGTTGCCCGGATGAAATCGACAGCGTAGTTATTGTGCTCCTCCATCCCGGTGCCAACAGTGAGGATGTTGGGATCAAAGATGATGTCCTCGGGCGGGAAGCCGAGTCTCGTCGACGAGGATGCGGTACGCGCGCTCGCAGATGCGGATTCTGTCTTCGTAGGTGGCGGCCTGGCCCTGCTCGTCGAAGGCCATGACGACGACGGCGGCGCCGTACTTCAGGACCGTGCGCGCGTTCTCGCGGAACTTTGCTTCGCCTTCCTTGAGGGATATGGAGTTGACGATGCCTTTGCCCTGAAGGCATTTCAGGCCGGCTTCGATGACCTCCCACTTGGAGGAGTCGACCATGAAGGGGACTTTGGCGACTTCGGGTTCGCTGGCGAGAAGCTGCAGGAAGCGCGACATCGCGGTGACGCCGTCGATCATGCCTTCGTCCATGCAGATGTCGATGACGTTAGCGCCATTCTCGACCTGCTGGCGCGCGATGCTGACGGCTTCTTCGTACTTGCCCTGCTTGACGAGCGAGGCGAATCGCGGCGAACCGGCGACGTTGGTGCGCTCGCCGATCATGATGAAGACGTTCTGCTGCTGCGTGAACGGCTGCGAGCCGGAGAGGCGCAGCGGCTTGAAACTGTGACTGTCGCCGGTGCTCAAGCAGCCACCTCGATCTTTGCGCCGATTCTGCGCGGTGCTTTGTGCTCGAGTGCCTTGGCGATGGCAGCGATGTGTTCCGGCGTGTTGCCGCAACATCCGCCGGCGATGTTGATCAGGCCGTCGCCGGCAAACTGGCCGAGGAAGCGGCCCATGTCTTCCGGCTTGAGATCGAAGCCGGTTTCGGAGAGCGGATTGGGAAGTCCCGCGTTCGGGTAGCAGGAGATCGCGACGTCAGCTTTCTCGGCAAGTTCCTCGAGGAACGGATACATGAGCTCCGGTCCGAGCGAGCAGTTCAGGCCGACGCTGAGCGGCCGAATGTGCTTCACGGCATTCCAGAAGGCTTCCGTGGTTTGCGCTGAGATCAGGGTTTCGCCGCCGCGCCCGACGGCTGCGGAGATCATGACTGGGAGTTCTTTCTTGTCTTCGTCGAAGACTTCACGGATCGCGACGAGGGCGGCCTTCGCGTTCAAGGAGTCGAAGATCGTTTCCACGAGGAGCAGGTCCACTCCACCGGCGATCAGCGCGCGGACTTCCTCGGCGTATGCGGTCTTCACCTGGTCGAAGGTGACAACGCGAAAGCCTGGGTCGTCCGCGTCGGGTGAATTCGACAGCGAGACTGTCAACGGACCGATTGCACCTGCAACAAAGCGCTGCCTGCCGGTTTCGTTTGCGACGCGGTCGGCCCATTCCCTGCACTGCCTTGCCGAGGTTTCATTGATCTCCCATGCCAGATTTTTGAGCGACTGATCGTCGATGATGCGCTGGTAGAACTCCGGGTCCTTCCGCCCGCCGTGCTCGCGCGGGTCATCTACGAAGAACTCGCTCTGAGTAATGCTCGTGGCCCCGAAGGTGTTGGTTTCAATGATGTCGGCGCCAGCTTCGAGAAAGCGCCGGTGGATATCGCCGATCATTTTCGGCTGGGTTATCGAGAAGAGGTCTCCGTTATTCAGCAGATCCTTGGTGGCGTTTCTAAAACGATCGCCACGGATGTCCGCTTCCTTCATCCCATAGGTGCGGATGGTTGTACCCATCGCTCCGTCAATAATCGCGATGCGCTCTTCGAGAATCTTCTCGAGAGGATGTTTCTGACGCTTCATCTCTCCTCCATTATCGGCAACTTGTCACAAAGCATCGGCGAGCCCGCCAGGCTCGCCGCTCGATCTGCCGCTGATTTCTATGCTCTGGGCGAGCTCAAGCGAGAACCTCTTCCTCTTCTTCTTTGGAGTGCGGAAGAGCTGTCTGGATGGGTACCAGCAGGTCTTCCTTGCGCATGACCATGCTGGTTGCATTCAGCGCCGCGAGCTCGAAGCCGTGGCCGTGGGTGATAGCGTCGGTGGGGCATGCTTCCACGCAGTAGCCGCAGAAGATGCACCGGTTGTAGTCGATGTTGTAGACCTTGGCGTAGCGCTCGGCAGAGCTGATGCGCTTCTCGGCTGTGTTTTCTGCAGCCTCGATGTAGATGCAGTTGGATGGGCAGGCGGCAGCGCACAGGAAGCAGGCGACGCACTTTTCGAGGCCATTCTCGTCGCGCTGCAATTGATGCTTGCCGCGGTAGCGTTCCTGGAAGACGGCTCCCCGCAGCGGGCCTTTGCCATCGGGATAGTTCTCGACCTCGGTCGGGGCGAAGCCCTCGCGAAGCGTGATGCTCATTCCTTTGGCGATACCAGCCGCGTTACGCAGAATCGACATGGTGTTAAGTATACGTCCTCTGGTCGCTGTGCGATTTAGCTGTCGTCTTCCTCGCCGACGGCCAGGGCGGTGACGCCGCCTTCTCGCCGGGCCTTGAGATAGCCGCGGATGAATGGGTCGAGGTCTCCGTCGAGCACGCGGTCGACATCGCCGACCTCGACGCGCGTGCGCAGGTCCTTGGCCATGCGGTACGGCTGCAGAACATAGCTGCGTATCTGCGAGCCGAAGTTGATCTCGAGCTTTGAGTCTTCGAGCTTCTTGCTTGCGGCGCGCTTCTTTTCGAGCTCGTACTCGTAGAGGCGGGAGCGAAGCATCTTCATCGCCTTCTCACGGTTCTTGTGCTGCGAGCGTTCGTTCTGGCAGGCCGCAACGATGCCGGTCGGGATGTGCGTGATGCGCACGGCGGAGTCGGTGGTGTTGACGTGCTGTCCGCCCTTACCGCCGGAGCGGTAGGTGTCGGTGCGGATGTCGTCGGGCTTGATGTCGATCTGGATGGAGTCGTCGATTTCGGGCGAGACGAAGACGCTGGCGAAGCTTGTGTGGCGGCGTTTGGCTTGATCGAACGGCGAGATGCGTACGAGGCGGTGCACGCCGGTTTCGCCGGAGAGCAGACCGAAGGCGTACTCGCCGGTGACGGTGAAGGTTGCCGACTTGATGCCGGCTTCGTCGCCGTCCTGCAGTTCGTTGATCTCTGTCTTGAAGCCCTGGCGCTCGGCCCAGCGCAGGTACATGCGCATGAGCATCTCGGCCCAGTCCTGGCTTTCAGTGCCGCCGGCGCCCGGGTGCACGGTGACGATGGCGTTGAGGGCGTCGTTTTCTTCGGAGAGCATGGTGCGCGATTCGAGTTGCTCGACGTACTCGGCGAGCGTGTCGATCTCGCGCTTCAGGTCAGGCTCGACGGAGGTCTCGCCTTCTCGAAAAAGCTCGAAGTAGGCTTCGACGTCCTCGCTGCGGCGCTGGAGCTCGGCATCGTAGTTTAGCTGCTCTTCGAGGCGCCGACGCTCGCGCATGAGTGGCTGCGATTTCGCGGCGTCGGCCCAGATGGAGGGGTCGGCGACTTTTGCTTCAACAGCGGCTAATTCATTTTTCAGGCGGGAGGAGTCAAAGATACTCCCGCAGATCGCGCACCTTCTCGCGGACCGGGGAGTAAGCAAATTCGAGATCGTTCAACATAATTCCAGTTTACTGTGCCGGGCGCTGAGTGCGCGAGCGAGCTAATCCGACGATCACGAGCAGCGCGCTGAGGAAGGCGCATATCCAGGCGATCCAGTCACCATAACGGGTGTAGAAGGTGAGATTGCCGATGTAGTTGAAACGCGCCAATAGAGCGCCGCGAACGTGGCGCGGCATCTGATCGACGATGCGCCCGTAAGGGTCGATGGAGGCCGTTACACCGGTGTTTGTTGAGCGCAAAACCCAGCGATGGTTCTCGATGGCACGCATACGCACCATGTCGAGGTGCTCCCAGGGAGCGCTGCTGTCGCCGTACCATCCGTCATCGCTGAGGTTGACTAACACCTGCGCGCCGTTGACGACAAACTGGCGAATTTCATCTCCGAAGATGGATTCATAGCAGATGAAAACGCCGTATTTCCGGCCGTTGTCGTCGAAGAGGACTCGCTGTTGACCGGGGATAAAAGGAAGGCTCTGGAGAAGGTTCCCTGCAAAGAAAAATAATGGCTTGTAGGGCACGTATTCGCCGAAGGGGACAAGGTGCATCTTGTCGTAGCGGCCACCGTAGGTTCCGTCCTGTTTGAAGAAGCTTGCGGAGTTATAGAGGCTGTAACTGCCGTCGGAATTTCTCGGTCCAAGACTCAAATCATCGGCCAGGATAGGAGCGCCGGAGTTTTGGGCGAGACGCTCCATGAAATCTCTGTAGGCTGTGTCCGAATCAAGAAACGAGGCTGGGGATTCCGGCCAGGCGATAAGTTGCGGGGGTGACGCTGCACTGGATTTCTCAGGAAAATTGGGATGCTCACTTAGAGATGCGAACGTAGACAGCATCGCGTCCTTCGTCTCAACACGCTGTTGTGTGCCTGCACCGACGGACAGGTTTTCCTGAACGAGGACAGCGGTCGCAGGTGCCAGCGAGGACTGGGGAGTCGGTCCTTTGAAGTGCAAATAGACCATGACCGCAGAGAGGGCGCAGGCCGCCGCTGGCGCGGCAAATCTTAGTTTCCCGGACAGCTTTAGGGCCGGGATAGTCCAAAGCATGTTGATGGTCGCGATGACTAACGACAGCCCGAATACTCCGGTCCATGGGGCAATTCTGATCAGTGTGAGGTTCCCAATCTGGGAATAGCCTAAGAGATCCCAGGGAAATCCTGTGACTCGGTCGCGCGCGAGTTCCACAGCGACCCAGAGCAGAGGAGAAGCTACTAAAGCAACTGTGAGACTCCAATTTTTTCTGATGACGGCGAAAAGGAGGCCGAACAGGCCGAGATATAGGCCGAGATAGAGTGCGAAGAGGCAGAGGACTCCGGCCGATGCGGGTTCGGAGAGATTGCCGTACAGGTGCATCGTGGCATAAATCCAATAACAATTTCCCAGGTACCAGGCGATGCCACAGATATATCCAAGCAAGGCGCTTTGCGCGAATCGGAGTGGCTCGCCGTTGCGCTGCTTGCCGGCTAAAGCGAGCAGCAGCGGAACAAGACATATCCAGCAAAAGATTCTTCGCCAGCCCGGAACGGGACCTGCTATGGGAAATGGAAGGATCTGCAGACCCGCTGAGGCTAATGAAAACAAGTAAAGATGCAGCGGGATCCTTCGCACGAGCCGAGTTTATCACCCCTGTTCGGGGTTTCTTTTCGAGCACGCGGTTACCAAAATTCGTGAATCAAAATTAGCAAGAGTTTCGAAAATCTTGTAAGTTACAAGTTGAACGGGAATCAAATTTTATCTGGCTGTCTAACCTTCAATTTGTAGAGACGTGACCTTTACTAAACTAAAACGCGCGATGGTAGTGGCTTCAGCGCTCCTTCGCGATCGAAAAATGAGGACAAGTTCATGGATGTAAGTCGCATACTTTCCGAGATTGATGCGGAGATCAACCGCCTTCAGCAAGCCAGAAGCGCGCTAACTGCAATCGCCGGAAGCGGAACGGTGGCTGCGCCAAGGCGGGGGCGCCCCAAGGGGAGCGTAAATAAGAAGGCGACGACGGGCGCTCGCCGCAAACGGAACCTTAGCCCCGAGGGGCGTAAGCGCATCGCCGAAGCGATGAAACGTCGCTGGGCAGAGCGCCGCGCGGCAACTTCGAAGGGATCAAAGAAAGAATCTTCGAAGTAAATAGCGAAAAAAGTGTGGGGAGCCTAAACGGCTCCCCGCATTACTTAATGGACGAATCTCAGCGGACCGCGATAACTTCGCGCGTGTTGTCTTTGCCTAGAAAGAATCGGGAACTGCTGAATTTATCGAGCAACTTTTCGATGTCACGGGGCTGATAGACCTGCCGCACCGGATAATCACCGGCCGAGGTGACGTGCAACTGGTCGCTGTCGGTTAGCTGATAGCGGGAAAAGGCAGTGTCGGCACCTTCGGCTTTTCCGTGGAAGAGCGCGAGCAGCCTTCCCTGTGGCCGCAGCACCTTGTGCAGGCGCTCAAACATTGCCGGGACGAGCGGGTTAGGCAAATAGTTCGCGGTATCCCATAACAGGATGACGTCAAAGTCGCGGCCTGAAAAGTCGAGGCTGGATTTCACGAAACCGGTGATGTCGTAGACGTCGGAACCATCGTCTGAGGGCAGCTTCCATTCCGGTTTGTTGGCGTCCTGAACGACGTTGGCCATGTAGACGCTGTGGCCGAGGGAGGTGAGGAAATTTATGTTTGCCGGTGACGTTGTACCGAAGTCCAGCACGCGCAAACTTTCGCTGGCCTTCAAGAAGGCGAGCACGTCGGCCCATCCGCGTGACGGGCGTATTCGATCTGCGCTGTGCCCGCCCGCTCCGGACGCGCGGTCCTTGCCAAATCTGCTGAACATCGTTCGAGCCTCATTATGAACGGCGTAGGTTCCACCGCACTATACCCCAAGAGTATCAATGGATTCCGGCGCTGTGGTCCTTTGAACAGTATGGTACGTCTAAACGCAGAGTGACTTACGCCCGTCAAACGAAGGCCCATCGCAAGCGGGCCGGCATCTTGTCAGTGATGATGCTGGTCATGCTGGTTTGGAGTGGGAATGCTGAGGAATCTGTTCACGCGCAACCAGGTACGTCGACTACTGATGCGGGAGAGGGATTTCCGGCGGGCACACCAAAGTCATGGGCCGAAGCTGCTGTTCAGCACCAGCTAGCGATCATCAAGGATGACGCTCATCCGATGCGGTATCTGATTCGGAAGGTTGACCGCAAAGGAGATACGACGCGGCAGGTCATCGAGAGCGCACAGGGGAATTTGGCGCGTCTCGTGCAGCGGAATGGCAAGCCTATTACTGCCGCCGAAGATGCAGCTGAGCGCGAGCGGCTGAACAGCATTCTTGTGTCACCCGGTGAGTTCCTGAAGCATCAGCAGCGGGAAGGCGCCGGGAAGAGCTACGCTCTACAGGTCATTAAGCTGATGCCTTCGGCTACGCTTTACTCCTATACTCCGGGCCAGCCGCAGCCGCCGGGAGCCACGTCGCCGCAGGTTGTTATCGACTTTCGGCCTGATCCCGCGTTTCATCCGCCGACGATAGCGTCGGAGCTGCTCACAGGTCTCGAGGGCCGCGTGTGGATCGATGCACGGACAGGGACGATGACACGCATGCAGGCGAACATTACGCGGCCCGTCAACTTCGGTTGGGGAATCGTTGGCCGGGTTTATCCGGGTGGACGCCTCGAGTTCGAACAGACGTTCGTGGATGGAAAGCGCTGGGCCTACTCCCACCTGGATGAAAACGTGACTGTGCGCGAGATGATGCTCCGGACGGTCAATGACAAGTCGAAGATGACTGCCTGGAACTTCCAGCTGCTGCCCGCGCGGATCTCTTATCAGGACGCGGTGCATGCGTTGCTCGCCGAGCAGATTCCGGTTCAGTGAGTTGTTATGCCTGGAGCCGCAGGCGGCGGACGGTGGCGCGCTCAATCCTCTCGCGGTCGATCTCGTATCCACGTCCGGGTTTGTCCCAGGGAACATCGATCTCGCCATTCGGCGACACGGTGACGGCTGGTTCAATGATGTCCTCGCTCCAGTAGCGGCTGGAGGCTGACACGTCTCCCGGAAGCGAGAAGTTCGGCAGTGAGGATAACGCGATGTTCTGGGCGCGTCCTATGCCGGTCTCGAGCATGCCACCACACCAGACGGGCACACTGTGTTGTTGCGCGACATCGTGGATCGCAAGCGCCTCGGTGAAGCCGCCGACGCGCCCGACTTTGACATTGATGATGCGTCCGCTTCCGAGTTCGAGTGCGGCCTGTGCATCGCGGCGGTTGCGAATGCATTCGTCGAGGCAGATTGGGGTCTTCAGCTTCTTCTGAAGCTCGCGGTGGAAGTAGAAGTCGTCGTACCAGAGAGGCTGCTCGATCATCAGAAGATTGAAGCGATCCCACGTTGCGATGCGATCGGCATCATCGAGCCTGTATGCCGAGTTTGCGTCGCAACTCAGCATGATATTGGGCCAGCGCTCGCGCGCGCGCTCGAAGACGTTCTCGTCCCACTCGGGCTTGCACTTCAGCTTGATGCGCTGATAGCCGGCGGCCAGCTCGGTCTCGATCTTTTCCATCTGCTGTTCAATGCTCGGCTGGATTCCGATCGAAACGCCGCAGGGAATCGTCTTGCGTGTTCCGCCGAGCAGCTTTGCGAGCGGTATGCCCTGGCGGGTTGCGTCGAGCTCCCACACTGCATTCTCGAGAGTGGCTTTCGCCATGCGATGGCCGCGGACCTGCTCGAAGATTGCTGGGCAGTCACGGCCGCTTTCGAGTTCGGTGTTCAGCAGGCGCGGTGCAAGCTCGGTTTCGACGATGTGCCAGGCGGTATCGATCATCTCGTCGGAGAAATATGGGTGCTCGCCTGCAACGCACTCACCCCAGGCGGAGAGTTCTTCTGCCTCGATTTCGACCAGCAAAATCCGACGGCCGGTAGTGACGCCGAAGCTGGTTTCAAATGGATGCGCGAGCGGCATATTAATCTCGCGCAACGTCAATGCCTCAATCTTCATGGGTGTCCCTTCTCTGCCCTTTGGCCTTTGCTGGCGCTCTTTCAGAAGCTGCACGGTTCGTCCCATTTGCCCAGCAAGAAAGTACCATCTCCGTCGGTGTCCCTTCGATAGCCCAGAACCGAGTGTCCGCGTGCGAACGCATCTTCCAGCGCAGTGGCGTTGTCTGCCTGGACGCGGCGCGCCTCTTCACGATGGGCCGCCGAGGCCTTCCAGTCGTAGATCTGCACCGGGATGCTCACCTGTTCGAGCACCTCAAACTGTGGCTGCTCGCCTGCGACCACGCTGCAGACGCGCTTCGAACGCAGCCACCACTCGGCATAAACGCGATCGGTCGGCAGGCCGCCCTGCAGAGGTGAGCTCGACCGCCCATAGAAGTTGCGCTTGTAGCGGCGCACGATGGCACCCAGGCGCACGATGTTGAGGTGAGCATTTTTTATCTCAAGGGGGTCGAAGGTCCACTCCATGAGCTCGAAGCCACGGCTGAGCGCGTCTTCGCGCTGGGCGAGTTTGAGCTTTCGTCCCAGGCCAAGATTACGGAACTCCGGCAGCACGCCCACCATGTGGGAATGCAGATAAGAGCGGCCGTGGCGATATCCGGGAAGGGCCATGGCGAATCCGGCCATTGTGCCGCCGGCAAATGCGCCCATCACCTGGCCGCCGATGCGCGAGGCCAGCAAAAACATACGGCGCGGAATGATGTCACCAGGGTCGTAGCCCCAGACGGCGGTTTCGATCTCAACGCAGAGATCAAACTCGGATAGCTCTGTAAGCGGTCGTATGTCGACTGCAGTAGCGGGACGCAGCGCGTGTTCTTCGTTGCTGATCAACGCTTCTCCTCAGACGTAGATTGTTTGGCCCGGGTCCACAATTGTTCGAGGTCTTCGGCGGACATGGACCCCATCTGCACGTGTCCGCCGGCCTCCTGCTCCATTGCAGCGAATCGCTGTCTGAATTTCGCATTCGTGCCGCGCAGCGCAGACTCTGGATCGACGCGCAGATGCCGTGCGAGGTTTACGGCTGTAAAGAGCAGGTCGCCAAGCTCTTGCTCAACGCGCTCACTCTGCGTATCGGCTACAAGCTCCTCGCGCAACTCTTCGGTTTCTTCGGCGAGTTTGTCGAAGACGCCGTCGACATTGGGCCAGTCGAAGCCTACCTTGGCTGCCTTCGAGCCGAGCTTGGAGGCCTCGAGCATTGCGGGCATCGAACGGGGGACCTCAGCCATGATCGAGTGCGGGCGTTCTGCGTCAGCTTTTGCGCGCTTCTCTGCGATCTTGATCTGCTCCCAGTTGCGCAGCACGGCGTTCGCGTCCTCGGCCTCGACGTCGCCGAAGACGTGCGGATGCCTCCGGATCAACTTTTCGCTGAGATTGTTCGCGACCTCTTCGAGGTTGAAATAACCGGCTTCGCTCGCCATCTCGGCGTAGAAGAACACCTGGAGGAGCAGATCGCCGAGTTCGTCCTTCAGCGCGGGCCAATCGCGGCGCTCGATCGCGTCGAAGACCTCGTAGGTTTCCTCAAGCGTATGCCGCTTGATGGTGTCGAAGGTCTGCTCGCGGTCCCACGGACAGCCGCCCGGCGCGCGCAGCTTCGCCATAATCGCGGCTGCCTTACCGAGTGCGGCGGCGGCCGGAGCCTGTTGCTTAATGTCAATGGTCTGAGCCACATCCTTCAGCTTACTTGAGTCGGGCAGATGGCATCAGCCGGACTGTGCCGCGCCGCCGCTCTACACTTGAAAGTGAAGCTCTGCAATGGACCTCCAGCAGAAAATTCGCACGCTGCCCACCGGCCCCGGCTGTTACCTGTACAAGAACGCCGAGGGCGAGGTGATCTACGTCGGCAAGGCCAAGAACCTGCGTGCGCGTGTGCGGAGTTATTTTCTTGCGGCGTCGCAGGCGAACGCGAAAACGGGATCGCTGATGCGCGAGGCCGTCGATCTGGAGTACATCACGGTCGCCAATGAGCATGAGGCGCTTGCGCTTGAAAACAACCTGATCAAGCAGCGGAAGCCTCGGTTCAACATCCTGCTGCGCGACGACAAGACGTATCCGTATATCAAGCTCACGCTGGCGGACCGGCACCCGAAGGTGTTTGTCACGCGACGGCTGCGCAAGGATGGGTCAGCGTATTTTGGGCCGTATTTTCCGGGGAATCTCGCGCACCGGCTTGTGGATGTTATTCACCGCAGCTTTCTCATTCCGAGCTGCAAGGTGGACCTCAATCGCTACCATCCGCGGCCCTGCCTGCAGTACTACATCAAGCGGTGCCTGGGGCCGTGTGTGGAGGGGCTGATCTCGACCGAGGATTATCGCCAAGTGATTCGCGATGTGCAGCTCTTCCTCGACGGCAAGTCCGATGAGTTGGAGAAGCGGCTCACGCAGCGCATGGAAGGCGCGGCGGAGAACATGCAGTTCGAGCTCGCGGCTCGGCTGCGCGACCAGCTCGTCACCGTTCACCAGGCGGGTGAGCGCCAGCGGATCGCATCGGCGGACTCGTCGGACGATGCGGATGTTTTCGGGTTTCACTTCGAGAGTGACATGCTCGCGGTGAATCTGTTCCACATGCGCGGCGGCAAGATCGTGGACCGACGCGATATGTTCTGGGAGGACCTGCCGGAGTTCGAAGAGGCAACATCTGCGTCGTTCGCCGAGGAAGACGCGGATGCGACGGATCTCGTCAATGAGCCGCATCTAGAGCCGAATCCGAACTATCCAGCGCCTGAGGTCGTAGCTGATTCTGAAGAGTCCGATCAGCACTCCACGCTGGCCTCGCCATTTGAAACAGATTTGCCGACTGGCGAGGTGGTCTCGGCGAACTGTGCGGTTCCTGAGATAGCAGGTCAAAGCTCGGGGGCCGGGACGAACTCGCCAACTGCGAACTTTTCTCCCTCGGCTTTTTTTTCCGCGCTGCTCAAGCAGATTTATCTCGATCAGGCGTACGTTCCGCGGCACATCTATGTGCCGGTGGATTTTCCCGATCGCCAACTCCTTGCCGACGCTCTGCGCGACCGCTCGGGGCACAAGATCGAGATTGCCGTTCCGCAGCGCGGCGACAAGCGGTCCCTCGTCGATCTCGTCTGCCAGAATGCGAAGCAGTCGTTTGATCAGCGTTTCCGGGTGCTGCAGCCTTCAATCAAGGTCATGCAGGAGGCGCTGCAGGATGCGCTGACGCTCCCGGAGCCTCCGGGGCGCATTGAGTGCTTCGATATCTCGCATATCCAGGGCGCGGAGACGGTCGCCTCGCTGGTGGTGTGGGAGAAGGGCGCGATGAAGAAGGCGGACTACCGCAAGTTCAAAGTGAACTCGGTGACGGGGGTGGACGATTTCGCTTCCATGCGCGAGGTGGTCCTTCGTCGCTATTCGAAGTTCGCAAATGGCGCTGCACCGACGGGCAAAGACGCTACGCTTCCCTCACTCGTGCTCATTGACGGCGGGCTGGGGCAGCTCCATGCGGCGGCATCGGCGTTGGAAGAGCTCGGCCTTACGACTCAGCCGCTAGCCTCGATCGCGAAGCGCGAGGAGGTTATCTACGTCCACGGGCAGGAGGACGAGCCCGTGGTGCTCGATCGCCGCTCGCCTGTGCTGCATGTCATCCAGAAGATCCGTGACGAGTCACACCGCTTCGCCATCACCTATCACCGGAAGCGGCGTGAGATGCGCGATCGCACCTCGGAGCTCGACCAGATTCCAGGTGTTGGCGCGACGACTCGCCAGCGTCTGCTGACTCACTTCGGCAGCATCCGCGCGCTAAGACAAGCCGCCGAAAAGAATCCGGACGCCCTGCTCGCGGTTACGAACAAGGCGACTGCAGAGAAGATCAAGCGATTCTTTGCAGACGACTCTGGCGCAGCGTCCGACGACGCGAAACTCGTCCAGGTCGACCTCTGACCAAAGCTTTACTGCGCCTGGCTGCCTCCGAAGGTATTGCACGCCGCGGGATCGCCGTTGTCGAAGCCGCGCTTGAACCACATGTCTCGTTGCTGGCTTGAGCCATGCGTCCATGTTTCCGGGCTCACGGCGCGGCCGGCCATCTTCTGCAGGTGATCGTCGCCGACCGCGGCCGCCGCGTTCAGCGCCGCATCCTCGTCGCCCGCCTGCACGATTCCGCGCTGCTGGGCGGAGCGCCCCCAGACACCGGCGTAGCAATCGGCCTGGAGTTCCGTATCGACGGAAAGGTGCAGCCGCTGCGAAGGCTCCTGCTGGTCCAGTTGCTGGACCTTCTGTTCCGTGCCAATCAGGTTCTGGACGTGGTGCCCGAGTTCGTGGGCAATCACATATGCCTGCGCGAAGTCGGCGGTGCTGCCGCCGAACTTCTTCAGTTCGTCCCAGAAGTCCAAGTCGATATAGACCTTCTGATCGTTGGGACAGTAAAACGGTCCTGTGGCTGCCTGCGCGGTGCCGCAGCCGGAGTACGTGGCTCCGCGAAAGAGCACCAGCTTGGCGTGCCGGTAGGGCGGCCAGCCCTTCTGCTGGAAGATCTGCGTCCAGGTCTTCTGGACGTCGTCGAGGGTGAATGAGATGAGGTGCGCATCGCGGTCTTCTGCCGCACTCTGCTGCACAGGCTCGCCAGGCGCCTGCTGCTGGACTTGCTGGGTGGGCGTGCCACTGCCGAAGAACGCGCCCAGGAAGTTGTGCCCGGTAACCAGGCTGATGACCAGCAGCACCAGGAACCCGACGATCCCGATCCCACCGCCGCCGCCAATGCCGAAGCCGCCACCGCCAGGATCGCCTCGGCGATCCTCGATGTCGCTGCTCATTCCGCCTGATTGCCAATCCATACGTACACGCCTCCCTGTCCTAGGATGCACGACAGGTGCAGGCCTGCACAGCTTCGAGAAAAGCGTCGCGCTACGTAATGTTTCTCTAGGTCAGAGCGACGCTTCCGAAGGCGGCGATGATGATGGCGACGACCATCAGCACAAACCAACCGATTCTGGTACGCGAAATCACGAAGAGACTCCCGTGGAAAACCTGGTACTCAACTGCCTCTTCGTTGTATTCCCTACACCAAGGTCACGGTACTCCCCGTTGGGGACATGCCCGCTCCCCAGCGGTGTCACGGCCTCTGTGTTCGACTAATGAACGACGCCAGCCTGATCCATCGGCCAGTAGACAAATGCTGCACGGCCATAGATTAGGTCGCGTGAGACCGGCCCAAAGTCGCGGCTGTCGCTGGAGATCGAGCGGTGGTCCCCCATCACAAAGTACTCACCCTCGGGTAATACCATCTCGGGCTGGGAGCGGTCGTCCCTGTACAACACAGGTACATAACGCTCCTTGAGCCGCTTGCCGTTCACGTAAACCACGCCGTGGTCGATGCGCAGATCATCGCCGGGAAGCGCGATCACGCGCTTGATATAGCTCTTGGTTTCGTCATGCGGATAGCGGAAGACTACGATATCGCCGCGGTGAATCTCGCCGATCCGGTAGGCAAATTTGTTGATGAAGAGCCGGTCCTGGTCCTGGAGCTGCGGTAGCATGCTGGTGCCTTCCACGCGCACCGGCTGATACAGGAAAAGGATGATGAAGACCGAAACGAGCACAGAGATGACCAGGTCTCGCGTCCACGGGCGCCATCCGTTCTCCGGCCGGCGGCGGCGAGCGCGCACACTCTGGGTCGGCAGCGACACCTCTTCGGGAGTCACACGCCTGTCATTGAGATCCGTGATCTCGTCCTGCATCTTCCTGTCAATCTCCAGCCGCCGCTTCTCTACGGGGCCACCCACTAGTTTAGACGTTCTCTCCCGGCTTTCGCCTCATACGGGCCGTATTGCGCCTCGCTAATGCGCTTCGGGCAGCCCGAGGCCCGGAATCATGCCCTTGGGATCAAGGCCTTCCGGTGACCACGCGTCCACGATTGCCTTTGCCAGCCTTGCGATCAGCATCTCTGCCGAATTATCGACGGTCCAACTGTGATCCTCGTTGTCCCATGTGAAGATCGAAATCACCATCGGGCCCGACTTCCCTGCTACCAGCGCGACGTCATTGCGGACGGCGTTCAGCGAACCTGTCTTGCTAGCCACGGTCTGGTCGCCGCCGTTGGGCAGATAACGGGGAATGGTTTCGCGGTAGAACTGATCCTTCAGCATCCCGAGAGCGACGTCGCAGACAGCTTTGTCCTTGTCGTCCATCGGAGCCCAGCCCGTAAGTCCGGTGGCCGACGGATCGGCCCGGCGCAGGTGGCATTCGCCGATCTGCTCCAGCAGCTCCGCCATCTCTCGGGCCGTGGTTTTCCCCAACCCAAACTTCTTGTAGTCCTCCGGGAGCGGCCCTGTCGCCGGCTTCATCACCTTCTTGTAGAGATGAGTGTTCTTGAGGCCGAGCGACTCCACCCGCGCATTCACCGCATCGACGCCAAAGCGGTCGATCGCCAGATTTGTGGCGGTGTTGTCGCTCATGATGACCATCATCGTCAGCGCGTCCTTCAGCGTCACGGTCAGCGGTGTGTCAAAGAAGTGGAGCACGCCGGAGCCCCCGACCGGATCGCCGGGCTTGAGCGTCAGCTTCTCGTCCCAGCTCGCCTTCCCCTCGCGCACGTCGACCATCGCGTTGTAGAGGATCGCCAGCTTGATGACGCTGGCCGTCTGCACGGGCTGGTCCGCGTCGATGGCGATCTCGTGCGCGGAGTTCAATTGCCGCGCATAGACTGCGACTTTGCCGTGATGCGCTTTGATCATGTCTCCAAGCGCACTGTTGAGCGGATCATCCGTGCTCTGCGGGGCCGCCCAAGAGGAGCTCGCGGAGCCCATGCCCACCAAAACCATCACCAGCAAACCTGCCAGACAGCCCAGCCGCTTTCTCATTCCTGTGTGCGCCTCCTGACATGAACGTCTTCCCCGAGAAGAGTACATCGGAACCGCGCGGTTCCCCGTCCAAACTCTTTGCGTTCACCCGGTTGGGTTTGATTTAGAATGGTTAGTAACGGAATCCTATGGCAACGTTAACCATGCCGTCTCCGACTTCCACCGAGAAGTCGTTTTCATACCCTCTGAGCGACCTGCAAAGCCTTACCACTGAGCTCCCGAATGAGGCTTCAGCCGGGCTGGATACCAAGTCGGCGATTGAGATCGCGCGGATCATCGCGCACGAGGACGCCAAGGTAGCCGCTGCCGTGAAGAAAGCGCTGCCGGAGATCGCCATGGTTATTGATACCGTGGCACGATCCCTCCGCGATGGTGGACGCCTCATCTATGTCGGCGCCGGGTCCTCAGGCCGTATCGCTGCGCTGGATGCCTCGGAGTGCCCGCCCACCTTCTCGACCGCGCCGCAGCAGGTGCAGTACATCATGGCCGGCGGACCGAAGGCGCTTGCCTCAGCCTCCGACGTGAACGAGGATTCTCCCGAGCTCGGCCAGCGTGACATCGCCCGCCGCCGGCCCACAAGAAAAGACATTGTGATCGGGGTCTCGGCTTCCGGCCGCACGCCCTACGTGATCGGTGCCGTCGACTACGCCCGCGCCCGCGGTGCCAAGACCGCCGCCGTCACCTGCAACCCCAACTCAGAGCTGTCCCAGGTTGCCGATATCACCATCTGCGCCGAGGTTGGCCCCGAGGTCATCTCCGGCTCGACGCGCATGAAGGCGTCCACAGCGCAGAAGATGATTCTGAACATGATCACCACAGGCGCGATGACGCGGCTCGGCTACGTCTACGACAACCTGATGGTGAACGTGCACATGAAGAATGCCAAGCTCGTGGAGCGCGGCATCGGCGTCCTCATGAAGCTGTGCAACATCGACCGCGAGACCGCGATCCGGACCATCAAGGCCGCGGGCAAGTCCATCCCCATCGCCGTCGTCATGCTCAAGGCCAACGTGGATAAGATGGAAGCCGTTCGCAGGCTGCAGAAGTCTGACGGCAATGTCCGCCTCGCCATCGACGACTCGCGGCTCGAACTGTAAAGCATTCAAAAGACAATGCACGACGCGAGCCTGCTGCGCTCTATTCGCATCTGCCTTGCGATCGTCATGCTCGGCCTCTTCGTCAGCGGTGTCACGGCCTTCCCTCTCCAGCACGAGCTTGACTTTGTCGTCGGCATCGCCGCGCACTTTCATCTGGCGGAGCACGCGCCGGAGCTCAACGGGTGGTTCCTGCGCGTCGATCATGCCCTTGCGGATACGAACGGCCGCTATCCCTTCCTCGCCTATGGCACGGACTGGCTTGCCTTCGCCCACATCGTCTTCGCTATCGTCTTCATCGGCCCGTACCGCGACCCCGTGCGTAACCGCTGGGTGGTCACCTGGGGCCTGATCGCCTCGATCGGGATATTCTTCCTTGCGTTGATTGCCGGCCCGATCCGCGGGATTCCGCCTTACTGGCGGGTGATCGACTGCAGCTTCGGCGTGGTCTGCGGAGCCATTCTGCTCAAAGTTCGCGCGGATATCCGGCGGCTTGAGGCATCTCAGGTCTGATCCCTACTGCGCGCCTGTCGCGGTAAATCTCGCGAGGTCGTGTCCGCTCTCATCCTGCAGTTCCAGCTCGTCGCCTGAAATCTTCCACTCGCGCACCTTCTCCAGCGCGTCAACCAGCTTGCCTCGCGCGTCCGTTCCGGCTGCACAGGCCATCAGGGTGCGCGCTATGCCCTTGAACCGCAGGTGATCTCCGTCCAGCTCGTAGGCGCCCAGCAGGGTGTTGCAGCCGTCCGATCCGCCCATCCTCTGGCTCACCGGATTCAGCATGATGAAGGCCGGCCGGGGCGACATGCCCTCAACCCTGCTGCCTTCCACCCAGGTCAGCTTCCAGTGCGTTCGCTCGATGGGCGCAGGCTGCCTTGGCCCCTGCGCCGTTTGGGCCTGTGCCAGAACACCGCCCAGCGCTACAGCGAGCCCCGCCTGCATGATCCAGCGTGGAATTTTTGTCCGCATATCGTCTCCTCACGGCGTAATCTCAATGTCTACTCCGGGCACATGGGCTCCTCGTGATTCGCCCCGAACTGAAGCAAGTTCGGCTGGCTTGTCACACCGATTTGAGGAGGTTCGCTCGATGCAGCTCACCGAAACCACACTTACTCTTTCGACGGCTGGACTGCTGTTCTGTCTCGCGTGTCACTCTCCGGTCGCGTCCACATTGGCCTCCGGCAGCCCGGTGAACGCCTCCGATGCGCCGGCGGCCCAGCAATGGACACAGTTCACCGATCTGAACGAGCATGCCTTTACGGTGGACGTGCCACGCGGATGGACCGTGCGGGGCGGTCTCTTCCGGTTTGGCTACTCCGACGAACGCGTGATGGTCGACATGCGCTCTCCGGATGGGCAGATCAATATCCGGCTTGGCGATGTCTCGATCCCGACCTACGCGTTGCCATCTCCGCCCTACAACACGCGGGAGGGCTCGACCGTCGACCTCGGGGCGCAGGCGCACATGGTGGTCGCGCGCTACCGTACCGGGCCCGAATTCGTCGTGCTCTACGCTCCGTCGCGTTTCGGCGAGGTCTGCCATAATCCGCAGTCGGACACCTCGTTCCCGGAGATCTCGGTTCCGGATGCTGTCCCCATCCCCGCGAGCGCGCAATCATCGAGTGGCCAGATCGTCTATCGCTGCCAAGGGGCAAATGGTCCGCTGGTCGCGTTTGCCTACGCAAAAACCATGCTCGCCGGGCCAGTCTGGCAGGCCGTAACGATTGTCAGCTTCTCCGCTCCGCCGGATAAGCTCCCCGAGACGCGAAACCTGCTCGCGCACACCACTCAGTCCTTCCGTCTCAGCCCGGAGTGGATTCAGTACCAGAAGGGCATGGATGAGCAAGGGATGCAGTATCAGCGACAGCGGCAGCAAGGCCGGGTGATTATTCTCCAGCAGCAGGTGCAGCAGTTTGAAGCCAAGATGCAGGCGATGCAAAACCAGGTGAACGCGTTTGAAGCCCACCAGGCAGCCCAGGCGCAGCAGGTTGAGGGCTTCACCGACGTTCTCAACGGCGTCACGCCGACGACGAACCCACTGACCGGTGAAAGCCGCAAGGTCTGGACGGGAACGCAGGACAATTACTGGGAAAACGGTGTCGGGCAGGTGGTCAACTCACACGACGCGCCGGCGCCCGGATGGACACACATGGAAACGCCTCGCTGAGCGCTGCGCGAGATGTGGCCAAAGTTTATTGAACGTGCCACTCGCGCTGGCCAACTCGAAGTGATTGAAATTGGCGCGCGTGATCTGACCGCCGAATTGCACGGAATGCTTGCCGGCTGTCCAATGTCCATCGTCGGATCCGATATAGGTGCTGTCCTGATAGTGGATGACGTCGGTGTTGCTATTACCGCCGCTGCCGAATTCCGCGTAATCATTGACCAGGAACGCGGGCCAGCCCCCATAGTCCTGCGTCGGTCCGTTGGTACCCGGAATGTGAAGAGTATTGATCCCTTGGTTTCCGAATAATCCACTACCGTCACGCTTGAAGAGAATCAAGGTAAAGGGTGGTGCCACCTCGTGAGGTCTGTCATGCGCTTCCGCTTGCATAACCTTCAGGATCTCGCCGCGAGGATCCGCCAGAATCGCTTTCCAGTAATCGCCATGTTTCTGTCGACTCCGCTTGGCGTTCCGGGAAAACCTTCTTGCCGCCCCATCCATATAGCTCTCTGGTTTGGGTAATTGGAACGCCTCCGAGTTTGTGAGAGTCATCGAAGCCAAATAGCGCCCCCTGTAATTGTCCGTTGAAGACCTGCACTATCCCTGTTAGTTCGTCGGGTTTGCCGTCGTATCTGGTCGCTAGAAGAGAAACGATCTTGTTTGCGGTCGCGCGGTCATCTTCCAGCTGAAGACTGGCTTCTTCTCGACCGAGAGCACTGTAACCACTGACACTTCCGGCATTGAAGATTACACGCGATGGTGTGATTACAAGTTTGCAGACCGTCTTGCGAATCGGAGGGCGCCGTAGTAAGCCCGTTGCACTTCGAGCGTATCGCTAGCCAACCCAAAAGCCGTCATCTGTGAGAACAGCTTCCTGGACCGTGGCCCTCGCAAGTATCGAGGTGCTTGTGACTAGCAGCAAGACTGCAATGGCGCGAACGGCATTCCGAGAAACTGAGATAGGTTCCATGTCCGACATTCTCCCAAGTTTTTCCACCGTTTCTTCGCCCATCATGCACGCTCAAGGGATACATAAGACGGCCAGAGGCGCGAGAGGCGAAGGAATGGGGGAGTGTCCGGCCAGTAATGATGAAATTCCGGTACGACGCCACTGTGAAGCTCTGGCGTGTAACCTTCCGGCCGGGAGGGTTGCACTCCCCTGCTTGCTGCACTTTGCTGATGCCGAGAAGCTCCGGGATTAGGACCGCGGGAGTTCGGATCGCACAACTTGCTTTCAACGCGAACGGAGCGCAAGCAGAGCGCGACAGGAGCTAAGTTGTTGAAGGAATGGCTCCTGAGGTAGGACTCGAACCTACAACCCTTCGGTTAACAGCCGAATGCTCTGCCATTGAGCTACTCAGGATCACGTGGCAACAGCAGCCGAGCAAAGCGCGACAAACACGTGGGTTGCTCTTGTTTGTTATAGCAAATCGCTGCTCGACTGGTCAAAAGCAACCCGCTGGCGCTCTACGGAAACAGCATCACTGCAATCGCATACGGAGTGAATGCGCCAGTACCCCTCGCGTCGCAGGCTCCCACCACGGCGGAGTGATATTTGCCTGTCGCCAGTCGTTCCCGCAGAACCTCGGGCAGCCGATCCAGTGAGGCCGTCGTGAACCGCATGACGAACCACGGCTTCCGCTCGCCTGCATAACCCGTTTCCATCTCGCATGTCCGCCGCGCGTCTTCCACGTTGGAGAGGAGATACAGCCTCGATTCTGTCCGGAGAAGCGCGGCGATCGCGTTCTCCTGCGCCTCGAAACTCAGGCTCTCAACGGCACGGTCAAAGTCCTCGACAGCATAAAGCTGGCTACCGCGCCGCATCACACTGATTCCGACCGAATTCACTCGCGGGTCCAGGAGATTCGCCCGGTGGTCCGGCGAGTGCATCCACGCGTCGTGAATCTCGGGCGCGCTCCATGCCTCGGCCACATTCTCCGCAATCACGCTGAACTTTGCGCCTGCCTCACTCCCCCGGCCGCCAGATCAGGCTCGCCCGGATACTGATGCGAATGGACTCCCTCGCCGCCATCTCGCCTGCGTGCCTCTGGGCCGCGTGATGCAGCGTCTCATCCCATTTCAGCGGAGGCAATCCACGCTGCTCCCGCTCGGCATTGGCCGCGCTGAACAGGTACTGCTCGGCTACCGTGCCCTTGTTCCTGGGTGAAGACGGCATCGCTGCCATCGCAGGCAGCAGCGTGATCGCCAGAACAGATAGAACGCGGAGAGCCATTGCTCGCTTTAACCCCCGGTGGTCGAGAAAAGTAGCGCCTTTTCATCCCACCACGCAAGAGGCCGTTCGAACACTCCCCAAAGGTAGTAACGTTACATTCCGTTCCCGGCGAGTTCCGGGAGCTTGTCCCGATAACGAACCATCAGGTTCAACAACTTGCGTGCCTCCCAGTACCTCGGCCCGAAGCGCTTCGGATCGGCGAACGTCCGAAACAGCCAGCCCAGATACAGCTTGTCCGCCCAAACCGGAATCACGACCTGGTCGCCGCTCAGGAACGCAATGGCTGCGCCGATACAGTGAATCGCGGGGGGGTAGGACAGGCGCTGCTTCAGGTAGAGGCCCAGGCGCTCCTGCGTTCCGCCCCCGACAGTCACTACGATGTGCTCCGGCCGCAGACGTTCCAACAATCCGAGCAGCGCTGGATCCTCAATCTCGCTCCCATACATCGGCGCGAGATAGACGCACTTCTGCGGCACCTCAATGCCTTGCATCTGCAGCCACGCGAGGTTCCGCTCCGCACTTGCCGGACTAGCCATGATCCACACAACATTGCCTGGCCGGTGCGCCGCAGGCCGCGCCAGCAGCTCGCGTAGGTACTTTAGTCCGGATAGCCGATGGATCTTCTGCTTCGAAAGGCGGTTCCAGATCAGCACCATGAATGCCGAGTCGGTAATGCAGAGATCGGCATTCAACAGCGCCTCGCGATAGGCCGCGTTCCGGTGGATGTCCTTCAGCGCGGGCGCCGCGGGGACGACCAGCAGGCCGCCGCGTTGCATGCGCTCCACGGCCTCGTGGACTGTCCCATTGAAGAACCGCGACCCCAAGGATCGTGACGAATTCAGGCGGCATCCTGCTTACTTGCCCGATGCCCCGCGTTCGATCTCGTCTTCGATCCAGCGGTAGGTCTTCTCCATGCCATCGCGCAGCTTCGTCGAGGGCTCCCATCCGAGCCGTTCCAGGATGAGGGTGTTGTCGCTGTTGCGCCCGTTCACGCCTTTGGGCGCGCTCAGATTGTAGTTCCGCTTCAGCTTGATCCCTGCAATCTCCTCAACAATGTCCACGAGCTGATTGATCGTGACCAGTTCGCTCGAACCCAGGTTGATCGGCTCATCAATATCGCTTTCCATGAGCATCTGCGTGCCTTGCACGCAATCGTCGATGTACATGAAGCTTCGCGTCTGCCCGCCCGTGCCCCAAATCTCGATCTCGTGGTTGCCGGAGCGCTTCGCCTCGATCACCTTTCGGCAGATCGCAGCCGGCGCCTTTTCACGGCCGCCATCCCACGTGCCGTGCGGCCCATACACGTTGTGGTACCGCGCCACACGCGCGACCAGGCCGAAGTCTTCCTCAAAGTGCCGGCACATGCGCTCGCTGAAAAGCTTCTCCCAGCCATACCCGTCTTCCGGCAACGCCGGGTACGCGTCGCTCTCCTTCAATGCCACGACGTCGGGACTCGTCTGCTTCTCGCCGTTGTACACACATGCGGACGACGAATAAAAAAACCGCTTCACGCCCGCATCCTTCGCCGCAATCAGCATATGCGTGTTGGTCAGCACGCTCAACATGCACAGCGCCTTGTTGTTCTCGATGAATCCCATTCCGCCCATGTCAGCCGCAAGCTGGTAGACCAGCGTTGCACCCTTCGCCGCAACATGGCAGTTCTCCTGGTCCTTCAGGTCCAGAGACAGATTCTCGACACCCTCCGTCATCTGGTACCACTCTTCCAACGGCTTCACATCAACTGCGCGGATCACCTCGACGCCGTTTTCCAGTAGGCTCTTAACCAAGTGGCCGCCGATGAACCCACCCGCACCACAGACGACCGCCTTCTCGCCCTTCAAACTCATTCACTCTCCGCGCTTGCAATCTTTACCGACTCTGCGTTTCTCCCCATTCTATCGCGGTCGTTTGGGCTCGCGTCTTTTCCCCGTCTGTGGGATGCTGCGTAATCAATGACCTCAACAATGACGGCAACATCACGACGGCGCAGACATACCGCGAATTCGCCGGCGCATCAAAGTACACTCATTTCGCTGAGCAGAAAGCTTCGCACGAATCCGATGGTGGCCGCGGGTGTCGTCCTGCTGACATTCTTCACCCTCTGCGCGATCTTCGCTCCGCTGCTGGCGCCACATGATCCCGCACAGCTCGATCTCGCACAACGCCTTCTTCCGCCCAGCCACGCACACTGGTTCGGAACAGACGAGCTCGGCCGTGATGTACTCTCACGCACACTCTACGGCGCTCGCGTCTCGCTGCTGGTGGCGATCTCGGTTGTCGGTTCCTCGCTCATCGTCGGCGGCATCCTCGGGTGCATCGCCGGCTTTTATGAAGGATGGGCAGACACGCTCATCAATCTCTACCTGACCAACGCCTTTCTCGCGCTGCCCGGAATCCTGCTCGCCGTGGCCATCGTCGCTTTCCTCGGCCCCAGCCTCATCAACCTCATCGTCGCTCTTGCACTCGCCGGCTGGGTCAACTACGCGCGCCTGGTCCGCGGCCAGGTGATGGCGATGAAGCAGCGCGAGTTCGTGCAGGCCGCTCGCTCGCTCGGCGCCTCGGACCTGCGCCTGATGCTTCACCACATTTTGCCGAACGTCATTCAGCCGGTGCTCGTACAGGCTGCGATCGGAATGGCCGGCGCAGTCCTCGCCGAAGCCACACTGAGCTTCCTCGGCCTGGGTGTCCAGCCACCCACCGCCACATGGGGCGCCATGCTCAACGACGCCCGCTCTCATCTCTTCGAGTCGCCGTATCTCGTCTTCTTCCCTGCCGCCGCTGTCGCTCTCTGCGTCCTCGCCTTCAATCTCGTCGGCGACGGACTCCGCGATCTGCTCGACCCTCGTACTCGCATTCGCGAAGGACTCTAGTCCGCTAACTTCCCAAATCCTCACCCCTGAGTGGCTTCCCTCATGATCGGCGTCATCTCCGACACTCACGGCCTGCTCCGCCCCGAAGCCAGCAATGCGCTCCGCGGCGCGGAACACATCCTCCACGCCGGCGATGTCGGCGACATCACCATCCTCGACCGCCTGCGAGCCATCGCTCCCGTGACCGCAATCCGCGGCAACATCGACACAAACGGCCCCACCGCGCAGCTGCCCGCCACCCAAGCCATCGAGCTCAACGGCCACCTGATTTATATGCTGCACTCAATCGCCGACCTCGACCTCAAGCCCGAAGCAGCCGGCATCTCCGTCGTCATCTTCGGCCACTCTCACAAGCCGCTAATCGACATCCACAAAGGTGTGCTCTATTTCAATCCCGGCAGCGCCGGCCCACGCCGTTTCAAACTCCCGATCACCGTCGCGCACCTGTACCTCGATCTGCAACCGCGCGCCGAGATCATTACACTTGCAATCGAAAGCTGATTCCCTTCCACCCACCCATGGCAGATCCCTACATCTTTGCGATCGCAGCTTTCGGATCCGCCACAGGCTTGGGCTGCTCCTTCGGAAGCGGCCGCTGTCCCACCACAGGCGCCTCCGGTGCGGGCACCGGATGCGCCGCAGTCTTGGTCCACGTCAGCGTTACCGTCGAAAGAATGTCCGCCATCCGCTGGTTCAGGTTCTCAAGCTGATGCTCGGTGATCTCCTGCGCTCCACTCGAAATCGCACAGAATGTGTTGATCTCCATATCGAAGCGGTAGCACGCGCCCTTGCGATACGCGGTATAGACCTCGTCGCGGGCCTCCACGCAGATGTCCCCATGCTCATCATGCCCATGCGTGAACCGCATCCCGCCAATGTCCTGCACGTCGGTGGGAAGGTTCGCCGGCGCCGCCTCTCGCGCACACTCCTCGTCGTTGGAATGCGGCGTCACGCTGTAATAGAAGACCGCCCCGCTCAGAGTCGAATACGGGTACGGATTGAAATCGAGGCTGGCAACTCCGCGGACCTCTGCCGCCCGCGAGGCGGACCGCGCGTCGTTATGGAACGTGCTCACCAGGCCGTCCTTGCGCGTGAAACTCCATCCGGGCGGCACCTGGAACTTGACGCCGAAGTGCCCATCCTTGAAGTCGTGAGGAGCCGCCGCTGCAGGCGGCGCGGTGGGAACCGTAATCTTCTGCGCTGCGCACGGAAACGCAGCGAGACACGAAAACGCAGCAAGGGCCAAGCCCAGGGAGAGTGTCGCAGGAAGACGCATCGCTCTTATCGTCGCATCCGGGGGTCGGTCAACCAATACATCCAATCGGTCAGCAGGTTCACTGCGACGTAGGTCAGCCCAACGGCCAGAATGCACCCTTGAACTAGAGCATAGTCCCGATTCGAAATCGCCGAAAGTGTGAGTCGTCCCAGGCCGGGCCATCCGAAGATCGTCTCCGTGACAATTGCTCCTGCAAGCAACGAGCCAAACTGCAGACCCAGCACCGTCAAAACCGGATTCAGCGCATTCCGGAGCGCGTGCCGGTACACCACAGTGTGCTCCGAAAGTCCCTTCGCCCGCGCGGTACGAACGTAATCCTGACCCAACTCTTCCAGCATCGATGTCCGCACCATCCGCGTAAGGATTGCCGCCACTCCCAGCCCCAACGTGATCGCCGGCAGCACGAGATGCTTCAGAAAGTCGAGTCCACCCACCCCGGCACCCGAGACCGGCAGCCACCCCAACCCGATCGAAAATATGACAATCAGAATCGGCCCCAACGCAAAATTCGGAAAGCTCAAGCCGAACAAACTCCCTACCCCAACGGTCCGGTCCTGCCACTGATCCCGCTTTCGCGCCGAGTACACCCCGGCAGGAATCGCAAGCCCCGCCCCCAGCAGCATCGCCGCCGCCGTAAGCGCCAGCGTGTACGGATACCGCTGCAGGATCAAATGCATGACCGAATCATGGAGCCTTAGCGACTGCCCCAGGTTCCCATGCGCGATCCCCCGCCAGTAGTGCATGTACTGCTCGCCCAGCGGCGCATCCAGTCCATACGAGTGCCGTAGCGCCGAAATATCCGCCGCCGTCGCGCCTTCCCCCAGCATCTGCACAATCGGATCGCCCGGTACCAGGTGAATCAGCAGAAACACCACCGTCACGACCAGCCACAGCACCGGCAGCGTGGTCACAGCGCGCTTCAGCAATCCGCGTCCGACGCGCCGAACGGCTCGCGTCTGCCTGTCCTGCCCTGTCCCGTTCGCCACCGTCATGCCTTCGTTCCCACCGTTCGCGACTCTTCAGTCACCGAGCCCTCCGCCGCCGGTTCCAACTCCTGCACGCGCACTTTGGCGATCCTCCGCCGGTCCACCTCCACCACGGTAAATCGGCGGCCGCCGATCTCTACGCTTTCGCCCGGCGCGGGAATATGCCCCAAGCGCGTCAGCAGCAGCCCTGCCAGCGTCTCAACACCTGCGGCGCGCGGCAGCCTCCAGTGAAGTTGCGTCACGAGGTCGCGCAGGCTCGCGTTCCCATCCAGCAGCAGCCCTCCGCCAGGAGCAGCCAGCGGCAGCACGCGCCCCGTGTCGAACTCATCCTCAAGCTCTCCCACGATCTGCTCCAGCACATCCTCCGCCGTCACCATGCCCAGCGTCGATCCAAACTCATCCACCACAATCGCAAGCTGCCGCCGCCGCTCCTGAAACTCCTTCAGCAACTCCACTGCAAGCTTCGTCTCCGGAATCACCTGCACATCGCGCATCACCTGCCGCAGCGTCAACCCAGACTCTGCGGTGTTCCCCATCGACTGCGCCACGCTCCTGAAGTGCATCAGCCGCGCCACATCCATCGCGTGCACCAGGCCAATAATGTGGTCGCGCCCGCGCTCCGGGTCAAACACCGGCACACGCGTGTGCTGCTCCTCGACAATTCGCCCGCTCGCCTGTTCCAGCGGCATATTCGCAGGCAGCGAGAAGATCTTTCCCCGCGGCGTCATGATCTCGCTCACCACCACATCCTTCAGCTCGATCGCGCGGTGAATCATCTCTTCCTGAAACTTCGGCAGCAGCCCAACCCTGCGCGTCGCCGTTGCCATCAGCTTCAGCTCTTCCGGCGAGTGCGCCGCCACCTCACCTCGCAGCGGCGCCCGGAACACCCGCAGCACCACCTTCGCCGACGCATTCATCACTATGATCGCGGGCCTGGCCATCCGCAGAAACACGTCCACTGGCCCCGCAACCGCCAGCGCAATCCGCTCGGCCCTCTGCAGCGCCAGTGCCTTCGGCACCAGCTCGCCCAATACCACCTCAAGGTACGTGATCAGCACGAACGCAAAAACGACCGCCAGCCCGTGCACAACAACCGGCGACTGCATCTGCGGAATCGACTGCAACCGCGCGAACTCATGCGCCAATCCCTCCGCGATGACCGGTTCGCCCAACGCGCCCAGCGCCAGCGCCGCCAGCGTCACGCCCAGTTGTACGGCCGAGAGAAACTCATCCAGATGATGCTTCAGGTGCAGCACCGTGCGAGCTCCGGGCTTGTTCGCGGCGATAAGCTGCTCCACACGCGTTTCGCGCAGGCCCACCATCGCGAACTCCGCAGCCACAAAGAAGCTGTTCGCCAAAATGAAGAAGGCGATCAGACTCCCGTGCACCAGCAGCCACTCAAGCATGTCCCTTAAGCCTATCCGAGTCGTAGAAACACGAAAAGGCCCGCAGCTTCCGCCACAGGCCCCTGACTCCCTAAACCGTCACTCGTTAACTTCTCTTACACCAGCACCCGCTTCAGCGTCTGGTCAATCTGCTCCTTGGGCACATAGCCTACGATCTGCTCAGACACCTTGCCGCCCTTGAACACCAGCAGCGCCGGAATGCCGCGGATGCCATAACGTCCCGGCGTCATGTTGTTCCGGTCGACGTCCATCTTCATCACCTTCAGCTTGCCGCTGTACTCCTCCGCAACCGCGTCAACGACGGGCGCCAGCGCCCGGCAGGGGCCGCACCACGCCGCCCAGAAATCCACCAGGACTGGCGTCTCCGACTGAAGCACCTGCTTCTCAAAATCGGCGTCGTTTACCTCGGTTACAAACTCACTCGTCGCTGCCATCGCACTCTCCCTCGTAGTCTAAGGTCCGCCCTCACGAACCCGCTCTTTCAACCCACTCATAATAGATGCCCACCCGTGGAAAACGATGCAGAACGCACAAACAAAGGGCTTAGAGCACCTCGCGTTCCACACCACCCGCAATCCTCAACGGCACCCACTCGATCTCGCGTCCGGCCTTCACCAGAAGCTCCGTCTTCTGGAGCGGCGTTATCCTCTCGTTCAGGATTAGCAATACGGACGGCCCAGCTCCGCTAAGCGCGACTCCAGCAACATATGGCTTTTCCGCCAAAGGCAACAGCCGCTCGAGCAACGGACATGGCTTCAACCGGTACGGCTGATGAATGCGGTCCTGCATTGCTGTTTTCAGCAGATCCAAGCGGCCCTGAGCAAACGCGGCCGTCAGTAACGCCGCGCGCTGCACATTGAAGACCGTGTCAGCTCTTGAATAGGTCTCCGGCAGCAGCGCACGCGCTTCCTTCGTAGCCAGCCCTGTCGGCTGCATAGCCAGCATCAGCTCCCAGTCCGGATTTCCGGCGAAGCTTGCCGCCTTCACTCCCCGCTCTGTCTTTGCCGAGGCCGTGAACCCGCCATACCAGCACGCCGCAACATTGTCCGGATGGCCCTCACGATAGGCGGCCGAGCTCACAATCCCCTCATCGCCCCAATGCAGGCCGTCGGGGCCACCAAAATGATCTGCCAGGGCCACACCCGCGCAGATCGCAGCCGCGCTCGACCCGCAACCCATCCCTAGCGGTATCTCATTGTTGATCTGCAGCCGCAGCGCCTCCGGCGCGTTTACCCAAACATCCTCAATCACCTTCTTGTACGTCTCTATGATCAGGTTTCCATCCATCTTGCCGACGATCTCCGCATCGCGCCCCGCCGCCTCGATGCTCCACTCCTCCGCAGGCCACGCCTCCACCGTCAGCCACATCGACACCGCCAGCCCCACCGCATCAAACCCCGGCCCCAGGTTCGCCGAGGTCGCCGGCAGCCGCAGCCGAATCCCACGCTTCGCTAACTGAGCCCGCTGCAACTCCGCGCTCTGAGCCCGCTGCAACTCCGCACGCGAGCTCAAGCCAACTGCCCCGCTTCTTTCTCCAGCGCCCGCAGCACCGCATCCGGATCCGCATCCAGCACCAGCGGCTCGCGCTGCAGCTTCGCAAACACCGCGCGCTCCGCCGCCGACGCACCCGCCATCTCCTCATCCGTAAGCAGATCGCCGCGATGAAACTTGATCGTGTACTCCGAATCCTTCAGCGTATGCCCCGTCAGCAGCAGGACCGCCGTCTCCTCCTGCCCCACACGACCATCCGCCACCAGCTTCTTCAAGCCTGCCAGCGTCACCGCGCTCGCCGGCTCACAGCCAATCCCCTCCGCGCCAATCTCCGCCTTGGCCAGCGCAATCTCACGCTCGCTCGCTTGCTCCACCCATCCGCCGGTCGCGGCAATCACCTTCGCCGCTTTCTTCCAACTCGCCGGGTTTCCAATGCGAATCGCGCTCGCTCGCGTGTCCGCCGTCACTGCCTGCAACTCACCCGCACCACCACCCTGCATCCACCGGTACAGCGGATTCGCGCCCTCCGCCTGCACAACACTGATCTTCGGCACCCGCTTGATGAAGCCCAGGTGCTTCATCTCCAGCAGCCCCTTGCCTAGCGCCGAGCTGTTCGCGAGATTCCCACCCGGCACAATCAAATGCTGCGGCACCTGCCACTCCATCTGCTCCAGGATCTCGAACGCCGGCGTCTTCTGCCCTTCCAGCCGATACGGATTCACCGAGTTCAAAAGATAGATCGGCGCGCGCTTCACAATCTCCGCCAGCACCTTCACGCAGCCGTCAAAATCCGTCTTCAACTGCACCGTCGTCGCACCATAATCCATCGACTGCGACAGCTTGCCCCACGCAATCTTTCCCTCGGGAATCAGCACCAGACTCCGCAGCCCCGCGCGTGCCGCATACGCTGCCATCGCGGCGCTCGTGTTGCCCGTCGAAGCACACGCTACCCACGTGAACCCACGCGACACGGCCACGCTCAGCGCCGCGGTCATGCCCGTATCCTTGAAGCTACCCGTGGGATTCATTCCCTGGTGCTTCCCCATCAACCAGTTGAGCCCCAGCGAAGCCGCCGCCCGCGGCATCTCATACAGCGGCGTATCGCCCTCGCGCAGCGTCACCACGCGGTCTTCGGGCACGATCGGCAGCAGTTCCCGAAATCTCCAGACGCCACTCTGGTCCACCGCCATCGTCGAGCTCCGCCGCTCCTGCCACAGATGCTTCAGCGCCGAGGGATTCGGCCGGTATACCGGCTTGTCTGCCTCCGGAGCGCCCACGCTCCACGCGTACTCCACCTCAAACAGGTCGCCGCAATCCACGCAGCGAAAGTTGCTCTGCGCCTGCGCCCCCTCGATGCGCACGCCGCATCCCGTGCACCTCAGCCTGTGAACTGACAAACTCATGTGTCCTTCTAGAGTACCGTAGCCACACTCGCGGTCTCGCCCTTCTCCGCTGTTCCGCACGGATTGCCATAAAATCGAACTGATAATCCGCATACAATCGATACCGTGATTCATGCTCCGGACGGTATTCGAATGTTCCAACCTGGACGTATCTGCTTTCTCGGGGCACTCTTTAGCATCGCAGTCCTGCTGCCTCTCCCTCTTCACGCGCAAAGGCAACTCCAGCTCGCCTGCGCCGCCAACCTCCAGCCCGTCATGCCCACACTCGCCGCCGCCTACGAGCACGCCAGCGGCGTCCACCTCGTCACCGCCTTCGCCTCCTCCGCCACGCTCGCACAGCAGCTCGCCAACGGCGCCCCGCAGGACGTCTTCCTCTCCGCTGACACAGCTCACCCGCAGCAACTCCTCGATTCCGGCATCGCCCTCGGGGCTGATCCCACGAAGCCGCGGGCGCCAACCCCCTACGCGCACGGTGTCCTCGTCCTCTGGGCCCGCAACGACTCCCCGCTGCAGCCCATCTCGCTCCGCACCCTCAAGGACTCACGCCTCACCCGCCTCGCCATCGCCAACCCAACGCACGCACCCTACGGCCTCGCCGCCCAGCAGGCACTGCAGCACCTCGGCCTTTACGCTGCACTCCAGCTCAAACTCGCCATCGCTGAAAACATCGCCCAGACCGCCCAATTCGCCGAATCCGGCAACGCCCAGGCCGCCCTTATCTCCCTCACCATTGCCTCGAGCGCCCACTTCCGCCAGCTCGGCACCTTCATCCGCATCCCAACCGACGCGTACCCACCCATCCAGCAATCCGCCGTCATTCTCAAATCCAGCACGCACCAACAACTCGCGCGCCAGTTCCTCGACTGGCTGACCAGTCCCGCCACCCAGCAGCAACTCAAATCCTTCGGCCTCGATCCAGTGAATTCGGGCTCGACCCAGTGAATTCGAGCTCGACCCAGTGAATTAGCTATCAATTTCTTTACTGCCTACTGTCTACCCTCTACTGTCTTCTCATGGACCTCGCCGCGCTCGGCCTCACCCTCCGTCTCGCGACCGTCACCACGCTCTGCCTCCTGATCCTCGGCACGCCGCTGGCCTACTGGATCGCCGGCCTTGCCTCCGCAAAAACCCGCATCCTGCCGCGCCGCATCGCCCAAGCCGCCGTCGCGCTCCCGCTCGTTCTTCCACCCACGGTCCTCGGCTTCTATCTCCTCGTCTGGCTCGGCCCCGCCCGCGCCCCCGGTCGCGCACTCATCCACCTCATCGGCCACCCCCTCGCGTTCACGTTCAGCGGACTCGTCGTCGGCTCCGTCCTCTACAGCCTTCCCTTCGCGGTGCAGCCGCTCGTCCTCGCCTTCTCGCACGTCGACCGCAACCTCACCGACGTCGCCTCCACCCTCGGCGCCTCACCGCTCACTGTCTTCCGGCGCGTCGTGCTTCCACTCTCCCGCACCGGCTTCCTCACCGCCGCCGTCCTCACCTTCGCCCACACTGTCGGCGAGTTCGGCGTCGTCCTCATGCTCGGCGGCGACATCCCCGGCCTCACCCGCACGCTCTCCATCTCCATCTTCGACCAGGTCCAGGAGCTCAACTACACCGCCGCCGACCGCACCGCCCTCGCCCTCGTCGCCATCTCCTTCCTCGCCCTGCTGCTCGTCTATTGGCGTGCGTCGTCTCCGGAGACCGCCGTTGTCTAATCCCGCACCGCACTTCCAGTTGAGCCTGAACACTGACGTTGGTGCTATCCACATCGACGTAACGCTCACTCTCACAGCGCCCTGGACGATTCTTTTCGGCGCATCAGGCAGCGGCAAAAGCACCATCCTCCGCGCGATCTGCGGCTTGCTCCCAAATGCCCACATCTTCTCTACTTGTGCTGCACCTGAAGGCGACGCACTGTTTACAGAAGCCTGCGTGAGGGCTGTCGAACTCGACGGCAATCACTTCCGGGTCCCTCCTCACCGTCGCCAGATCGCCTACGCTCCGCAACAACCCGCGCTCTTTCCGCACCTCACCGTCCGCGACAACATCGCCTTCAGCTCCTCGCTCCACCAACCCGCCAACCCGCAACTCGCCGAAGACGCACTCTCCCTCTTCGAACTCCACAAGCTATCCCATCGGTCTCCGGCAAAGCTCTCCGGCGGCGAGCGCCAGCGCGTCAACCTCGCCCGTGCCTTCGCCCGGCCCGACACCCGCCTCATGCTGCTCGACGAACCCTTCACCGGGCTCGACCTCAAGCTGCGCGACCAGCTCATTCCGCGCATGCAGCAATTCCTCGCCGCACGCTCCATCCCCTGCATCTCCGTCACCCACGACGTCGACGAAGCCCTCCTCCTTGACGCCGAAATCTTCCGCATCGACTCCGGCCGCATCCTCGCGCATGGCCCCGCCCGCACCATCCTCGCCGACGAGCGCACCCGTCTCCTCAACGCCCTCCGATAAGCGCTACACTCGCGAGCGAATGAATCATCCCGACAACCATCTGAACCCCCGGCAACACTGGGATCGCGTCTACTCCTCCAAATCGCCAACCCAGCAAAGCTGGTTCCGTCCCCACCTCGACGCCTCGCTCGCCTTCATCCGCCGCGCCGCGCCCGATCTCTCCACCCATCCTCGACGTGGGCGCCGGTAACTCCACTCTCGCCGATGACCTGCTCGCCGCCGGCTACACCAATCTGACCCTTGTCGACATCTCACAGCACGCTCTTGAGCACACACGTGCGCGCCTCCGCGGGACCGCCGCATACGTCACCTTTCTTGCGGCCGACCTCCTCCCCGCCGCGCTCCCGCCACAGCACTTCGGCCTCTGGCACGACCGCGCTGTCTTCCACTTCCTCACTTCGCCCGCGGACCGCGCCGCCTACATCAGCCAGGCCACTCGCGCACTTCGCCCCGGCGCTCACATCATCCTCGCGACCTTTTCACCCGGCGGCCCCACACAATGCAGTGGCCTTCCCGTCCAGCGCCACGACGCCAACTCCATCGTCCGCACCTTCGGCCCGCGCTTCCGCCTCACCCACGCAGCCAACGAACTCCACACCACGCCCTCCGGCGCCACGCAGCCGTTCCTGTACTGCGACCTCGTTCTTTCCTGAAGCGGATTCAATCGCATCTCTCCGCGATCTCCAATCGGATTCGCCACCCGCAGAGAAGACGGATATACGCAGGCCGTTACTGAGGTAAACGGAGCGCCCATACCGGCGTTGTGCGGCAGATTCCAGAACTTCGCAGGATACAAATGAAGAGTGAGGGGAAGGGCTCCCAGATCCGGGAAACCTTATCGAACGTTTTCAAACCCACGTTTTTTCGGGCTGAAGCTGTAAGTGCGTGAAAATGTTTGGCGTCCCCGACGGGATTCGAACCCGTGTTACCGCCGTGAAAGGGCGATGTCCTAGGCCACTGGACGACGGGGACGCACACTCACAACTCCCTCATTCTACGCTATCGATCGATGTGAGTCTCTAAGCCCAAGTATCCTCATCCGACCCGCACGGCACTCGTTTCCGAACGCACAAACCGTCGCGCCTCTGCATACTGCTCCAGGATGAAATGATCCGTCATGCCCGCAATGTAATCAGCCGCAACTCGCGGCACTCCGTCGGTCTCGATCTCACGAGCGTATGACTCCGCAAGTTGGTCGGGATGAGTGATCCAGAACTCAAACAGCTCGGTGACGACAGTCTCAGCTTTCGCATGCTCCTGTTCAAGTAGCGGACACGTATACAACGTGTCATAGAGGTATCGCTTCCCTTCCGCGCGCTCGGCTTCTGTCGCACGCGAAAGTTGCGCCACGCGCTCCGGCAGCGCGCGAATATCTTCCAGACACTTCGCTTTACTTGCGGTCACATTTTCGCCGGTCTGCCGCACAAGATCCAGCACCAAAGCCTTCTGCATCGTCTGCAAAGCGTCATGGAAGACATATTTCTCTTCGGCGTTCGGATGGGCCTGCCGGACCACATCGTAGCTGCGTCGCAGGATTCCAACATGCTCGATGATGTGTTCGATTTCCAGCAGGCCTGATTCAACGCCATCGTCCAGATCCGCCGTCAGATATGCAATCTCGTCCGCCAGATCAATAATCTGCGCCTCCAGCGGCGGCTGCTGATCGAGCAGATATTCCGCGAGCTCTGGATGAGAGCTCTCCTCGTAATCGCGCGAGTGCTTGATGATCCCTTCGCGCGTTGCAAGTGTGAGATTGAGTCCCCGATGCCCCGCATATCGCTGCTCAAAATGCTCGACAATCCGCAACGCGTGCAGGTTGTGATCAAACTGCAGCCCGTAGCGTTGCAGGCAACGATCCAACGCACGTTCACCCGCATGACCAAACGGTGGATGGCCGATATCGTGCGCCAGGGCCAGCGTCTCTGCGAGATCTGCATTGAGCCCCAGGGCCGCGGCCACCTGCCGCGCTACTTGCGCAACCTCAATCGTGTGCGTCAGCCGGCTTCGAAAATGATCTGACGCTCGACTGGTAAAGACCTGCGTCTTCCCCGCCAACCTGCGAAACGCACGCGACTGCACGATACGATCGCGGTCGCGCTCAAATGGAGAGCGGCCGTCTCCTGCCGGAGCCGGAAATACTCGCACCGCAAGACGACGCTCCTCCGCACCAAAAACGCCGCACTCGTGCAGATCGAATCTCACCGAATTCAGTCTAATCGCGTTCGAAACAGCCGCGGTCACCCATTACTTGGGTGTGTTCAAATGCGCCAGCTTCACTCGCGCGCTCTCGAGCTTGTGCTGCACCTTCGCCACATCCGCCGGATCCGCCTCGGGAGCGAGAGACGTCGCATACTGCTGGAGCGAGCGCTGCCATTCGTCAATAGCCTGCGACAACTTGCCAGTCTTTGCGTCAATCTCTCCCAGATGATCCAGCACCGTCGGATCGTTCGACATCCGCACTGCCGCCTTTCGCTCAAAGTCCTCCGCGAGAGCATACTGACCCTGCTTGTAGTACGCCCACGCCAGCGAGTCCAGGTACGCTCCATTCTGCGGATCGAACGTGACAGCCTTCTTGAGCATCGTCACAGCCTCATCCAGCTTTTGCCCACGTTCCGCCAGCATGTAGCCGAGATAGTTCTCGATAGGCGCAAAGTCAGGTGCCAACTGCAGTCCCTTGCGGAATTCGGTTTCTGCCTGATCAAAAAGCTTCTGCCGCTCCGCAACCGTCCCACGGTAATACGCAACGAATGCCTTCTCCTCGGGCTTCGTAGCCAGCGCCTCCGCCTTGTCCAGAATCTCGGACGCATCTCTCCAGCGCTTATCGCGCACATCAATATCGGCAATCGTGAAGTACACGTCACGATCGTCCGGCGTTCCAGTCAGTTGCGCATTCGCCAGTTTCAATCCCTCATCGACCTTGCCTGAGTCGGCAAGCTGTCGCGCATAGGTCAACTGAATATCGTGATTCGTCGGCATGGCCTTGGCCGCCGCAGCCGCCGCATCCAGCGCAGCCTTCCAGTTGTGGGCGTCGCGGTGCGCGTCAACCACACCCTCTGCTCCGCGCGCCTGGTAATCGCCACCTAGCTGTCCGATCTCCTTGTAGGCCGCAACCGCATCGTCGGTGCGGTTGGCCTCACGATCGACGATCGCCAACCGATCCAGAAAGAGCGCGCGATTGCTTCGGTCCGCGTCCGTATACTTGCCATTCGCCGGCAGCGTTGCGGTCAGCAACTGCTTCAGCGTTTTGATCGAATCATCAAGCCGTCCGAGGGCGTCATACACGAGTGCCAGGTTGTAGCTCAACTCCGCGTTGTCCGAGACCAGCGTCTGCGCCTTCTTCAGCGTCGCGAGCGCCTGCTCATAGTGCCCCTGTTGCCGCTCAATATCAGCCTCACGGATTAGCGCCTGCGCATCCTCAGGATCGCTCCCCAGGATCTGCGCATAGACCTTTGCCGCCTCATCCATCTGGCCGGAGGCCGTCAGCGCCGCTGCCAATCCGCGCTTCGCATCGGCATTGTCCGGATCCTCTTCCACGGCCGCCCGGTACGCTTTGACCGCATTCTTCGGCTGCTTCAGCTGGTCATAGATTCCCGCGAGCGCAAAGTCCATCCTCGCGCTTCGATCATCGGCCGGCACACCTTCAATCACCTTTGCTGCCCGCGCAAGATCTCCCTGCTCCGAGTACAGCCGCGCTATGCTCAGCACGACCTCCTCAGAGTTCGGATCGATCTTCTGTGCCGCCTTGAACTCTGTCTCCGCCTTCGCCGAGTCATGAGCAAGCCCATACAACTGCCCCAGCAGCAGATGTGTTTCCACATCCTCTGGCTTCAGCTTCGCGATCGTCTCGTATTCCTTGATCGCGGCCTGAAGCATCTCGCCGGATTGCGGGTTCTGCCCGTCTCCCAGCGAGCGCAGATAGACATGCCCCAGGAGCACGTGGGCGTCGACATCGTCGGGATGCTTCTGAATCTGTTCCTGCGCGGCCGACACAGCTTCGCGAATGCGCCCCAGCCGGAAGTACAGGTTGGCAAGCCCATCCTCGAGCGTCTCAGAATTCGGATCCGCCTCGAGCGCCAACTTATACTGCTCAATCGCCTGCGTCGCGAGGTCCTGTCGCCCATTCGCCACTGCCTGGTTCTCGTAGATCTTCGCCAGGCCATAGTGGTAGTACGAGGACGCGTGATCAGGTTGTGCGGGTGCGGGCTGCGCCGCCGGTGCACTACTCTGAGCACTTGCCGTCACACCGGGCAGCATAAACACACAACCCATAACCAGGGTTGCGCTGAAGATTGTCTTGGTCATGGGCACGTCCTGGGCCGTTTTGATCGAATTTACCCGCTGCATCGTTAGACTGTAGTCTACAAAATTTGGATGCGGTATAGCCCAATTGGACGGCTTTTCCGCTCACCCGTGGCGGAAGTGACGCAACCCCGTCATTACCATAGTTATACCGAGGCGGTTAGCAGCCTCGACCACCTCCGCGTCCCGCACCGATCCGCCCGGCTGAATGATCGCCGTAGCCCCTGCGTTTGCAATAGCCTCCACCCCATCCGGGAACGGAAAGAACGCGTCCGACGCAGCCACCGTTCCCTCCAGCGGAAGCACCGCCTTCATCGCCCCGAACCGCGCCGCATCCACCCGGCTCATCTGCCCCGCGCCGACCCCGACCGTCTGCCCAAACCCGCCCTGCAGCCGCGCATACACGATCGCATTCGACTTCACGTGTTTGCACACCTTCCACGCAAACAGCAGCGCCTCCATCTCTTCCTTCGTCGGCTTCCGCTCCGTCGCAACCTTCACCGTCTCCGCCGTCGTTACGGCGGCATCCTCTTCCTGCAGCAGGAAACCGCCGGAAATCTGCTTCAGCACCCGCTCAACCTTCGCCGGTTTGATCCGCAGCAGCCTCAGGTTCCTCTTCGCCGAAAGCACATTCAGCGCCTCCGGGCTGAACTCCGGCGCCACAATCGCCTCCACAAACAACTTCGCGATCTCCGCCGCGGCCTCCGCATCTACCACGCGATTAATCCCGATCACACCACCGAACGCAGATACCGGATCCGCCTGAAGCGCCCGCTGGTAGGCCTCCAGCACCGTCGTTCCCTGCGCAACCCCGCACGGATTCGTATGCTTGATAATGGCCACGGCCGTGCTCTCAAACTCACTGGTCAGCGCCCAGCACGCGTCCAGGTCGACCAGGTTGTTGTAGCTCAGCTCCTTGCCGCCCAACTGCTCCGCGCCCGCAATCCCCAATCCCGAGCCGTCAACATATACAGCCGCCTTCTGGTGAGGATTCTCTCCGTACCGCAGTACCGTCTTCCGCACCGCAGACACGCGAAGCGTCTCCGGAAGCTCTGCGCTGTGTTCAACGCTGCCCGGTTCATTCCGCAGCGACTCCAGCGTCGACGCAATTCCCGCATCGTAGGCCGCCGTCGTTGCGAAGGCCGCACGAGCCAATCTCCATCTCGTCTTCCCGCTCAACGCTCCACCGTTCGCGCGCAACTCTTCCGCGATCGCCGCATAGTCCGCCACCCGCGAAACCACCGCCACATCCTCAAAATTCTTCGCCGCGGACCTCAACATCGACGGCCCCCCGATATCGATGTTCTCGATGATTTCCTCGAACTTCACACCCGGCTTCGCGGCCGTCTTCTCAAACGCGTACAGATTCACCACGACCATGTCGATCGCCGGAATCTCATGCTCCGCGACCGCCGCCACATGCTCGGGGTCTTCGCGCCGGTGCAGAATCCCGCCGTGAACCACCGGATGCAGCGTCTTAACACGCCCGCCCAGCATCTCCGGAAAGCCCGTGAGCTCGCTCACATCCTTGACCACAAGCCCCGCATCGCGCAGCGCCTTGGCAGTCCCGCCCGTCGAGACCAGCTCCACACCCAATCCACTCAGAGTCTTCGCAAACTCCACCAGCCCTGTCTTGTCCGTCACCGACAACAGAGCACGCCGCACAACCTTCAGATCACTCATTCCAAGTCTGATTCTATCGGGTGCCCCATCTTCGCGCGCGTCATCGGGGTTCCCGACGAGCTTGCTCGTTGGGGTGACTGAGCGCGCTAAGGTGGGCTTGCTCCTCCGCTTAACTCACAACTGGAAACTGGCAACTGAAAACTGAAAGCACGAACCCCGGCTGAGCACCAGCTAAAATAACGGGGATATGCTCGATTTGGCTTTCGTCCGTGCCAACCTCCCGTTGGTCGAAGAAAAACTGCGGCAGCGCGGCGCCGACACTTCCCTGCTGGCCAACTTCGCCGCGCTCGACACCGCCCGACGCTCCGCCATCACGGAAGTCGAGACCCTCAAGGCACAGCGCAACGCCCTCTCGCAGGAGTTCGGCCGCCTCAAGCGCGAAGGCAAAGACGTCGCCGCTATCAGCCTCGAAACCACCTCCCTCAAGGACCGCATCGCTTCCCTGGAGACCCGCGCCAACGAAGCAGATCTCGAAATGCGCACGGTCCTGGAGCAGATTCCAAATCTTCCTCATGATTCCGTCCCCGTCGGCTCCGACGAGCACGCCAACAAGCTGGAAAAAACCTGGGGCGAGCCCACTCAGTTTGACTTCCCTGCCAAGCCACACTGGGAGCTCGGCGAACAGCTCGGCATCCTCGACTTCGGCCGCGCCGCCAAAATCTCCGGAGCACGTTTCGTCCTGCACTACGGCGCCGGCGCCCGCCTCGAGCGCGCCCTCGCCAACTTCATGCTCGACCTCCACACGCGCCTTTATCCGGAGCCTGCCCACGGCTACACCGAAGTCCTTCCGCCCTACATGGTCAACTCGCGGTCGCTCTTCGGCACCGGCCAGCTCCCCAAATTCGCGCAGGACCTCTTCCACTGCGACGATCGCGGCCCCTTCACCGGCGAGCTTCAGGAATCCGACCATTGGCTCATTCCCACCGCCGAAGTCCCCGTCACCAACATCTTCCGCGACGAAGTAATCGACCTCAGCACTGGCACCATCTCCTTCACCGCATACACGCCCTGCTTCCGCTCTGAAGCCGGCTCCCACGGCAAGGACACCCGCGGCATGATCCGCCAGCACCAGTTCCAAAAAGTCGAGCTCGTCAAGTTCACTCGCCCCGAGGACTCCTACGCCGAGCACGAGCGCCTCACTCGCGACGCCGAACGCGTCCTCGAAATCCTCGAGCTCCCCTATCGCCGCATGCTCCTGTGCACCGGCGACATGGGCTTCTCCAGCGCCAAAACCTATGACCTCGAGGTCTGGCTCCCCGGCCAGCAAACCTATCGCGAGATCTCCTCCTGCTCCAACTTCGAATCCTTCCAGGCTCGCCGCGCCAACATCAAATTCAAGCCACAAAAAGACAGCAAGACTGAAAAAAATAGCTCGAATAAATCCGAGTTCGTCCACACGCTCAACGGCTCCGCCCTCGCCGTCGGTCGCACCTATCTCGCCATCCTCGAGAACTATCAGCAGGCGGACGGCTCGGTCCGCATCCCTGCCGCGCTCCAGCCCTACATGAACAACGAAACCGTCATCACGCGCCAGAGTGTCCGAGGCATCGCATGAGTAATCCAGCCCGTCTCTTCCGCGATTATTTCTTCTGGACCTACGAGCGCGGCAGTCTCCACTACGACGTGATGGTCACGCTGATCCTTCTGTTCCTGTTCATCGGTCCGCGCTTCATTGACTTCAAAGACCGCCCGGCCCCCGACGTTGCCCTGCAACCCACTCAGGTCCTCGTCCGCCATGCAGGCTACTCCGCCGGCACCGAGCACCTCATCTACACAGTCCGCGCCGCTGATGTCCACGGCGCCAGCGGCCCCGCGCTGCAGGATGCCGCCATGAAGATCATCGAGCCCATCTCCGGCCCCGTCACGGTCGAGCGCATCACTCCCGTCCAGGACACCGCCGGCCACACCATGGCCTATGACGTCACCGTCCATCGCTGAGCATCTGCTGTTGCCTTTGCCTTTCTTTCTGTCATTCCGAGCGAAGTGAGGAACCTGCTTTTTCGCTTGGATCACCAACAAATCCCCACCGTCGCCATCTAACAGCTAGGAAACAAAACGCCGCGTAGAGGATCTCTCATGAACCTTCGCCATCTTTCGCTTGCCGCCGCTCTCACACTCATGCCGCTCTCTGCGCTCGCGCAATCGCCTCAACTCAAATCCGTCCTCGACCAGATGGACGCCGCCAGCGCGCACTTCAAGAGTGCCCAGGCAAACGTCCGCTACGACAACTACACCCGTGTCGTAAACGACCATGACATCGAGACCGGCTCCCTCTACGTCGAGCGCACCGGCTCACGCGAAGAGATGGGAGCCGTCTTCTACAACACTGATCCCTCCGGCAAGCCCGCAGGCACTCCGGCGCGCATCGTCAACTTCGACGGCAGCACACTTCGCATCTTCACTGTCGGCACCAACCAGGTCGACCTCTTCAAAGCCGGCGCCAACCAGGCCCGCTACGACAGCTTTCTCACGCTCGGCTTCGGCGGCAGCGGCAAGGATCTTCAGCGCGCCTGGGACATCACCGACCAGGGCCCCGACACCATCGACCAAATCAAGACCGAAAAGCTCGATCTCGTCAGCAAGGATCCCAGCGTGAAGAACATGTTCACCCACATCACCATCTGGATCGACCCAGCCCGCGGCGTCTCTCTCAAACAGGTCTTTTACGCGCCCAACGGTGACAATCGCACCGCCACCTACTCCAACATCCGCCTCAACAGCAGCATCAACAAAAAGCCCTACGAGATCTCGAAGAAGGCCACCGTCATCCCCCACTGACCGGCGACTGATCTTCATTCCGCCACCACGCTGTCGCCAGCGCCGCAAACACAAGCACCACCGGATAGCACTCCATCGTGTACCTCGGCTCCGAGTTATCGATGGTCAGCAGCAGCGCGCACCTTAGCGCCACAAACGCAACCATCGACCACACCACCACGCCGCCTCTGCGCCGCCACATCCACAGCCCCACGCACGCCAGCGCCAGGTAAACCACATTCAGCGCGCCCATCGCATACGCTCGTAGCGATCCCCACGGATGTGCGCGCAGCCGCCACCAGTCCAGCGGAATCTTCATATATTCAATCCGCGGTCGAAACCACATGTCGAACAATCTCGCGATCGGCAACTCCACGTAGTACCGCAACGGATCCGCGCGCACTCGCTGCGCCGCCAGCCGCGCAAACTCCGCGTCCACCTGTGGCGTGGACGCCGACTCCTCGTTGTACCGCGCCACAATCTGCGCAGTCTCCGCACGCTGCTGCGCTGAATCGAACGCCCTCGCTGGCAGATCGTTCATCGAGATAAGGTCACCGTCATATCGCCAATACACCTTCACCGTCGACGGAAAACCAACCGCCCACGTCCGATACCACCGCATGAATCCATGCGGCACCTCCTCACCCGGATCATTCGCATACTTCGGCGCAATCGGTTGGACCACATGAAACACCCGCCAGTTCCGCACCGCCCAAACACTCAGCGGCAGCGCCACAATCGCCGACGCAATCACCGCCGGTGCCAGCCTCACTCCCCACCCACGCCCACCATCCCGCCGCACGAACCACAACATCGCCAGCACCACCGCAACCGCCAGCAGCCCCTGATCCGGCCTCAGCAATACCGCCGCGACAAGCGCGAAGCCCACGAGCATCGCCCACCTCATCCCCGCAACTCCTGCTCTCCACGCCTCCGTCCAACAAACCAGCCCATAAAACGCCAGCGCGACACAAAATATGCTCACACACTCCGGCACCACAACCACCGCATAGTTCGCCGTAAACGGACACAGCACCGCGACCCACAACGCCCACATACCGGCGCGCCTTCCTGCAATCCTTCTTACCGTCGCCGCAATCAACCCGCAGCTCGCCAGGTCAACGATCAGCTGCACCCACAACACACTCAGATAGTTCCCATCCCCGAACACCTCAAAGCACGCCGCCAGAAACAGCGGATACCCCGGCAGCCGAATCAGCGTCGGCTTCAGCACGCCCGCATCCACTAAGCCATAAACGTGCTCTTTGATCATGTGGTGCGCCAGCTCTCCGTACACCAGCGCATCGCCCCTGAACAGAGGATGCTGCCACAAAAACATGGCGCGCACCACAAATCCCACCACCATGGCCGCCGCCACTGGGGTCCCCAACCAGCTTGCTGGTTGGGGCTGCACGGCTACCCCGCTGGATGCTAACCTCCGCATGTCTTTCGCATCATACCTTCGTACACTCTGGTCGCCCTTCAGCCCGCATCTCATGTCACGTTGACTGCGGATAACTTGCTCAATAGCATGGGCCTTATCGCCGAGAAACGAATCGACACCTGATGCCGAAACAAGTTTTTTACGACCCCCAACGCAAACGCTGGAAGCGATTACGGAGGGTCTTTGATCTTCTTGCTCTGTTCGGCGCCATCACCGGCATCCTCTTCATCGTCGGCCTGCTGCGCATTCGGCCAATGCATGGGCTCGACCTGCAGTCCACATCCAAGCGCTACCGCGCCCTCTCCAACCCTCCCGCGCCCGAGCTAAGCACTCGCGAGAAGCTCCATCGCTCCGCTCACCGCAAGACCGACCTCAATCCCTCTGACGTCGTCCTCAACACGACAGAAGGCCTGCGCGCAGCCTTCTATACCGACGTCGACCCCGCCAGCTACGCCTCCCTCAAGCAGCACATCAAGGAAATCGATCTCCTCTTCCCCGAGTGGCTGCACGTCATCACGCCCGACGGCCATCTCACCGCCTTCAGCGCGGACAACACGCCCTTCCCGGTCGTCGATAACGCCGGCGTCCATGGCGTCGATCGCGAAAACAAGGTCGCCCACGTCATCACCTCTGCCAAGGAAGACACCGAAATCTTTCCGATGGTGAACAACTACAACCCCAAGGATGGCGCCTTCGAAGACAACGTCGGCCAGTTCCTCGGCGATGCCAACGCCCGCGCCAACTTCGTGCGCCAGGTCGACCGCTTCCTCGCCGCCAACACGCTCTATCGCGGCCTCACGCTCGACTTCCAGGCGCTCGCCCCGCAGGATCAGGCCAACTACAACCAGCTCATCGCCGCGCTCTACGCCGACTTCCAACCGCGCCACCTGCGCCTCTACGTCAACGTTCCCGTCAGCACTCCCCCCGCGCAGCTCACGTTCATCGGCAACAACTCTGACGGCGTGGTCCTGATGGACTACGACCAGCACCAGACCGGAACGCAGCCTGGCCCTATCGCCGGTCAGGACTGGTTTGAAAACAACCTCCGCACCGCGCTCTCCGCCCTTCCGCGCCAGAAGATCATCTGCTCCATCGGCAATTACGCGTACGACTGGTCCACACCGCTCCCGGCCGCGCCCACCCCCGCTCCCCAAAACAACATCCAGACCAAACGCAATCGCCAGCACATGACCCGGCGTCTCAAGACGCCGGCCACCGCACCGCCCGAGCAGACCGACGTCGATGCCGTCTATATGTCCACACAGGAGGCCTGGCAGGCCGCCTCCGACGCAGACGCCAACATTGAGCTCGACGATCCCTCCCTCAATCCGCACTTCGCCTACGTCGACGAAGACGAGCATGTTCGTCATCAGGTCTGGCTGCTCGATGCCGTGACTGCGTTGAATGAGATGCGCGTCGCTCGCGCGCTTGGTCTGGAAACATTCGCGCTCTGGCGCCTCGGTTCCGAAGACGCCTCCATCTGGAACATCTGGGACAACCCGCTCAAGATCGATCCCGCTAAAGCTCTCGCCGACATCGCGCCCGGCTGGGACGTCGACACCGAAGGCGACGGTGACATCCTGCGCGTCACCAAACCGCCGCAGAATGGTCATCGCACTATCACCATGGACGACGACAAAACCATTCCCTCGCAGTACCTCTCGGTCGTCGACGAAACCATGGACTCCTACCCGCTTCCCTACACGGTGTCGCAGTACGGTTACCACCCCAAAGAGGTCGCCATCTCCTTCGACGACGGCCCCGATCCCACCTGGACCCCGAAGATCCTCGACATCCTGAAGCGCTATCACGTCGTCGGCACCTTCTTCATGATCGGCGAAGAGGCCGAAGACAATGTCGGCCTCATGAGGCGTGTCTATCGCGAAGGCCACGAGATCGGCAATCACACCTTCACTCATCCGGACATCAGCGAAATCTCCGAGCGCTCGCTCTACCTGCAGCTCAATCTCACCGAGCGTCTCTTCGCCGCCAAGCTCGGCGTGCAGCCTGTCTATTTCCGCCCGCCCTACTCCATCGATCAGGAGCCCGACACCAACGACCAGGCCGCGCCCATCCAGCACATCCAGCAGCTCGGCTACACGATCATCGGCGACAAGATCGACACCGACGACTGGAGCGAGCAGCCGCGAAAAACTCCGCAGGAAATCATCGACTCCGTCTTCCACCAGATCGAGCTCGCCAACACCAAAACCTGGATGCGCGGCTCCATCATCCTCATGCATGACGGCGGCGGCAACCGCCAGCCCACCGTCGACGCCCTTCCCAAGCTCATCGAAGCCCTGCGCGCACACGGCTACAACATCGTTCCCGTCTCGCAACTAGTCGGCAAGACCCGCGCCGAAGTCATGCCTCCGCTCACCGGCCATCAGAAGTACGAAGCCGCCGTCGACTCCGTCGCCTTCTTCTTCATCTCCTTCTTCAATCACTTCGTCATCGACGTCTTCTTCGTCGGCGACTTCCTCATGAGCCTCCGCCTGATCGTCATCGGCATCTGCGCGCTCATCGATCGCTTCCGCAAGCGTCATGACGATCCCACCGGCGCCTACGCCCCTCGCGTCGCCGTGCTCATCCCCGCCTTCAACGAAGAGAAGGTCATCGCGCGCACCATCCGCTCGGTGCTCATGTCCAACTACAAAAACCTTCGCGTCATCGTCATCGACGACGGCTCACGCGACAACACCTATCAGGTCGCAACCGAAACCTACGCTCGCGAAATCGAGCAGGGCCGCGTCACCGTCCTCACCAAGCCCAACGGCGGCAAGGCCGAGGCCCTCAACTTCGCCCTTCAGCAAACCGAGGAAGAGGTCTACATCGGAATCGACGCCGACGGCGTCATCGCGCACGACGCCATCTCTCGTCTCGTCTGCCACTTCGCCAACCCACGCATCGGCGCCGTCGCCGGCAACGCGAAGGTCGGCAACCGCGTCAATCTCTGGACCCGCTGGCAGGCTCTCGAGTACATCACCTCGCAGAACTTCGAGCGCCGCGCACTCGACCTCTTCGACGTCGTCACCGTCGTCCCCGGAGCCATCGGCGCCTGGCGCACCGCGGCCGTCAAATCCGGCGGCGCCTATCACCCCGACACCGTCGCCGAAGACGCCGACCTCACCATGAACCTCCTCGAGCAGGGCTACGCCGTCATCTACGAAGACCAGGCCCTCGCCTTTACCGAAGCTCCCATCAACGCCAACGGCCTCGCCCGGCAACGCTTCCGCTGGTCCTTCGGCATCCTGCAGGCGCTCTACAAGCACAAGGCCGCCATTCGCAATCGCCGCGCCATGGGGCTCTTCGCCCTTCCCAACATCCTCATCTTCCAGATCCTGCTTCCGCTCGTCTCGCCGCTCATCGACCTCATGTTCGTCGCCGGCGTCATCCACTACTTCATCGACAAGCACTTCCACCCCGAGACCACCAGCTCCGCCGACCTCGTCAAGCTTCTCGTATTCTTCGGCGCCTTCCTCGTCATCGACTTCGCCGCCTCCGCCCTTGCCTTCATGCTCGAGCGCAGACACCCAGCCAGCAAAGGCGACGCCTGGCTCCTCTTCCACATCTGGATCCAGCGCTTCACCTACCGCCAGCTCTTCTCCTGGGTCCTGCTGAAGACCGTCAAGCGCGCCATCGACGGCAAGCCTTTCAACTGGGACAAGCTCGAACGCACCGCCAAAATGTCCAAGGCCGCCGAGCAGTTCGCGCAACAATAACCTCTCCACTCCAGCCCGGACGAAACTCACTTTGACCACCCAAAAATCGCCCCTCACTGCCGCGGATGAACTTTCGTTCATCATCGTCCGCAACAGTCATCTACACCGCATCACAAACCGTATGAACAGTTTCGCCCGCGTTACCCTTACGGCCCTTCTGCTCGTCGCCCCGGCTCTGCTGGCCCAGGACACTCAACAGCCGCAGCCGGATTCCTCCACGCAGAGCTCCTCGCAGCCCCAGACCTCTGCGCCCAAACAGGAGACCCCGCAGCCCCAGACCAACCCGGCCACGCAGGCCAATCTGCCCAACGCGCCATCCTCCCTCATCACCGCCAAGCCGCACGGCCAGGGCAAAATCCCTCTCCAGGACGTCCCGCACCCACCCGTCGATCTCAAGCACACCCCCCTGAACGTCCTCGGTGACACCTATCGTCTGGTCACATCTCCCATCTATATCCGTGCCGGCGATCTCAAATGGATGCTTCCCGTCGCTGCAGCCACCGGCATCTCCTTTTCCCAGGACACACACGTCAATCGCGATATCGTCAGCCATAACCCCAGCTTCAACAACACCGCTGACAACGTCTCTTACGATCTCGAATACAGCTACATCGCCGGTACCGTGGCCATGTACGGTGGCGGCCTCTTTAGCCACAACGAACATCTGCGCGAAACCGGCCTGCTCTCCGGCGAGGCCGAGGTCGACGCCCAGATCTTTGACGCACTCGTAAAGCTCGGTAGCTTCCGCGAACGCCCTACTGCGGCTGATAACTATGCGGGGAACTTCTATCAGACCTCCGCCGGCATCGACTCATCCTTCATCTCCGGCCACTCCATCACCGCATGGTCCGCCGCAGCCGTGATCGCCGCCGAGTACCCATCACCGTGGAAGCAGGCCGCCGTCTACGCCGGCGCCGGCGCCACCGCAATCACACGCGTCCTCGCTGAAAAGCACTTCCCCACCGACGTCCTGCTCGGCTCAGCCGCCGGCTGGATGATCGGCCACTACGTCGTCCGCGCGCATCACTGCCATCCCATCTACCGCCACCATGGCAACCAACCGCCTGACTGTGCAGTTAGGACGCGCTAGAACGACACGCTAGCTAAGCCATCTTCGGCGGTTTCGGCGCATACCCGTTCGCCACAAACCACTCCACCGCCTTGTGCAGCGCAGCATCCACCGGCAGCACCCGCCAGCCCAGCTCCCTCTCCGCCTTCACCGAGCTCGCCCACATCATCTTCTTCCCCATCCGCACGGCCTCAACCGTTGCCCGCGGCTCTTTCCCACGCATCTTGCCCGTCACCATCTCATCAAAGAACGCAAAAGCCATCGCCACAGCATGCGGCACCTTCATCGTCGGCGACGGCAGACCCGTCATCGCAGCCAGCTTGTCGAGAATCTGTTTCAGCGTCAAATTCTCGCCGCCAAGAATGTACCGCTCACCAAATCGCCCACGCTCCAGCGCCGCCAGATGTATCCGCGCAATCTCTTCCACATCGACCAGGTTCAGCCCGGTCTCCACATACGCCGGAAACTTCTTGTTCAAAAAATCAACGAGGATCCGTCCCGTCGGCGTCGGCTTCGCATCCATCGCGCCCACCGGCGTCGTCGGATTCAGCATCACAACCTCCTGCCCCGCGCGCGCCGCCGCAATCGCCTCCTGCTCGGCCATCCACTTCGACCGCTTGTAGTGCCCGATCATGTCTCGCTCGCTCACCGGCGTCTCCTCATCCACCGCCGACGCATCCTTACGAAACCCCATCGTCGCCACGCTCGACGTGTACACCACGCGCCGCACACCGGCCTCACGCGCCAGCCTCAGCAGCTCGCGCGTGCCCTCAACATTCGCCTTGTACATCTCTGCCGGATCAGGCACCCACAGCCTGTAATCCGCCGCCACATGAATCAGCGCATCGCACCCACGCAACGCCGCCGCAAACCTTACCGGCTCGCGCAAATCTCCCTGCACCAGCTCCGCACCTTGCGGCAAATTCTCTGTCCGCGAACTCCTGCGCGTCAGCAGCCGAAGCTCCGCCCCCTGCTCCGCCGCCACCCGCGCCAGATGCGACCCCACAAATCCAGTCGCACCAGTAATGAAAACCTTCATGCTCTAGTCGAGCTTCTCCGCCTCGATCCTGATATTCTTCTCGCCCGCGGCCTTCTTCTCCCAGTACTTCTTCACCCAGGCCTCAAAGCTCTTGCCTGCCGCCGTATCGCGTCCGCTGAACTTCAGCCCCGCCACTTCGCTGTACGGAATCATCAGCCGCTCCGTCGGCGCGCCTTCCTTCGGAGTCGGAATAATCCGCACCACCGAATCCGCAAGCGTCGCCCCATTGCGCCGGTCGTAGAGATAACCCTCGACCACCGATCCATCGCGCCGCGTGATCGTGATATCCCCGCGATAGTCAAACGCCTTCTCGAGCGCCTCGCGGATCTCCTGCTCGCCCGCCAGCTCCGGAACCCATCCCTCCAGGTTCTCGCGCTCGCGCCCCGCCATCACCTCCAGCTCGTCCTGCGAGGCATGCTGCAACTGCTCAATCTTTCCGTGCTCCTGCTGTGCTGTTGACATCGCTAGTCTCCCGCCATGCTGGTCATGCGCTCATCCAATGACGTTGTGACCACAACCGGCGTCTCTGCACCCGAAATCTGCACAAGCGGCGCGTGCCCCTGCGGCTTCCACTCGTTCAGCATCTTCATCGCGCCGTCGTCCTCGTACATCGGCTTGAACATGTACTTTGCCGCGGTCGTGATGAAGCCTTTGATCGAGCCGAAGTTGTAATCCACCGCGCTCGCCTCATGCCCCGAGTGCACCATGCAGTTCGCGCACTGGGGATTGCCGCTCTTCGCTCCGTAGTTCGCCCACTCCGTCGCGTCCAGCAGCTCCTGGTACGTGTCAGCGTAGCCATCCTGCAGCAGGTAGCACGGCTTCTGCCAGCCGAAGATCGAGTACGCCGGCATACCCCACGGCGTGCACTCAAAATCGCGCTTGCCCATCAGGTATTCGCTGAACAGCGGATGCGTATTGAACTCCCAGCTCTTCTTCCGGTTCGACAAAATCATCCGGAACAGCTTCCGCGACCGCGCCTTGCCCAGAAAGTGCTGTTGGTCCGGAGCCTTGTCATACGTGTACCCCGGGCTCACCATCATCGACTCAACGCCAGCCTCCATCATCTGATCGAAATGCCGCCGTACTGAATTGGGGTCCGCTCCATCAAACAGCGTCGTGTTCGTCGTCACGCGGAACCCCGCCGCCACCGCCGCCTTGATCCCCTCCATCGCGATGTCCCATCCACCCTCGCGGCAGACCGAAAAATCGTGGTGCTCCTTCTCGCCATCCAGATGCACCGAAAAGCTCAGATACTTCGACGGCGTAAACAGATGCAGCTTCTCCTTCAGCAGCAGCGCATTCGTGCACATGTACACATACTTCTTGCGTGCCACCAGGCCCGCCACAATCTCCGGCATCTCCGGATGCAGCAGCGGCTCGCCGCCCGGAATCGACACCATCGGTGCGCCGCACTCCTCCACCGCCTTGAAGCACTGCTCCGGCGTCAACTGCGCCTTCAGGATGTGCGGCGGATACTGAATCTTCCCGCACCCCGCGCACGCCAGGTTGCAGCGAAACAGCGGCTCCAGCATCAGCACCAGAGGATACCGCTTGCGCCCCGCGAGCTTCTGCTTCAGGACGTACGTCGCAACTGTCCACGCCTGCGATACCGGTACAGCCATCTCAAACCCTCCAAAAATTCAGCCAGCGATCAATTACGCCGCCGCTTCCTCATCCTGTTCCTTCGCCATCGCCTTCTCATACGTCGTCAGCGCCAGCAGCGGGAAGTACTGCTTGTACAAGTGGTATCCCAGGTAAAACACCCGCGGAAACCCTGTACCGGTGTAATAGCTCTCACCATTGCGGCCGGGCATCAACTCATCCCAGCTTCCATCCTCATGCTGCCGCTCAATCAGCCAGCGAATCCCCTTCGCCACCGAATCCGAGCGCGTGTCATTCGCGGCCAGCAATCCCAAAAGCGCCCATGCAGTTTGCGATGGCGTCGACGGCCCCACACCACGCTGCGACGGATCGTCATACGTTCCGCACGTCTCGCCCCATCCGCCATCCGGATTCTGCACCATCCGAATCCACTCCGCCGCCTGCTGCACCGCCGGCTCGAGATACGAGTACTCCATCGCCTGCAAACCGCGCAGCACAAGGAACGTCCCATACAGATAGTTCACGCCCCAGCGCCCGAACCAGCTCCCGTCCGGCTCCTGCTCGCGCAGGATGAACTGAACCGCCTTCTCCACGCGCTTGTCCCGCCGCGTGTAGCCATAGCTCGCCAGCATCTCCAGCAGCCTGCCCGTAATGTCGACCGTCGGCGGATCGATCATCGCGTTGTGGTCGGCAAACGGGATCGACTCAAAAATCTTCTTCGTGTTGTCCTTGTCGAACGACGCCCATCCGCCGGCCTTGCACTGCATCGCAAAGACCCACTCAATCGCCCGCTGTGTCACCTCATACTGATAGCGCTCACGCGGATTATCCACCGACCTCAGCGCCAGCAGCACCTCGCCGGTGTCATCCACATCCGGCTGATGGTCATTGTTGAAGAAGAAGCACCAGCAGCTCGGGTCCGCAACCTTCGCATTGTGCGACCAGTCACCCTTGTAGCGAATCTCTTTCGACAGCAGCCAGTCCGCCGCCTTCACCAGGCGCGGATCCGTGCGCGACAAATCGCACTCGCCAAGCGTCGACAAAACCTGCGCCGTATCCCAAACCGGCGAGTAGCACGGAACCATCCGGAAGGTCGGTGTCGGATACCCCGGCTCGCCATCCGGGCAATCGATCCCCAGCTTCTCAAACTCATCCATCGCGCGGATCATCTGCGGGTCATCAAACCCATACCCCAGGCACCGCAGCGCCACAATCGCGTTCAGCATGGCCGGATAAATCGCTCCCAGTCCATCCGAGCGCTCAAAGTGATCCAGCATCCATCTCTCTGCATGCTTGATCGCAACCTTGCGCAGCGGCCGCACATGCACCCGCTCAAACCAGTGCGTCATCCGGTCGGTAAACAGGAAGAAATTCCGCCACGAGATCCAGTGCTTCCTGTCCCAGCGCAGATGCAGGTTGGAGTTTTCGCGCCCACCAACAAACAGCTCGTCAATCCCCTGCTCATCCGGCAGCTTCTTGAACGGCTTCGTAGCATAGATGATCGACAGCGGCACCAGGATCGCGCGCGACCACGCGCTGATCTCATAAATGTTGAAGTAGAACCACTTCGGAAACAGCACGATCTCCGGCGGAACCGCCGGCACCGCGTCATAGTCATACTGCCCCAGCGCGCACAGGTAAATCTTGGTGAACGTATTGCAGTTCACCACGCCGCCCTGCTCCAGCACCTTCTCTCGCGCACGCACCATCACCGGATGATCGGCCTTGTACCCCATCAGCTTCAGCGCCAGATAGCACTTCACGCCATAGTTCACATTCGACGGCCCACCCGGATACAGACTCCATCCGCCGTCCTCGTTCTGATGCCGCAGAATCTCATTCACCGCACGCTGCAACTTGCCCGAATCCCCCGTCCCCAGCAGCGTGTGCATGAAGATGTAGTCCGACTCCAGCATCGAGTCAGCCTCCAGCTCACCGCACCAGTAGCCATCCTCGTGCTGCTGCCCCAGCAGCCAGTCCGCCGAGCGCCGGACCCCATCGCGCACACGATCCATCGCGAGGTCCAGGCGGCCAAATCTCGGCTGCGCCGCCCCCTTCGTCTCTCTTGGAGATCTGTTCATTCGCAATCGTTTCGCTCGAAACTCCAGCAGCCTGACTGCGGCTGCTCCTCGGTCTGCGCGCTCCTTAACTGACGTGCGCGTCTACGGGTTTGCTTACACCGCGGGGTTCGCTTACACCGCGGCCGATGCTGCCTTCGGCGCCGCAGCGATCGCCTGCACAATCTCCGGCGGAAGTCCAAACCGGACGTTCTCCGGCATTACCTCAACCTCTTCGACCGAACCAAAACCCTTGCCCTGCAGGAAAAGCACAACGTCCTGCACCAGGATCTCCGGCGCCGATGCCCCCGCCGTGATCGCCACCGAGGCCGCGCCCTCCAGCCACTCCGGCTTGATGTCATCCGCCTTGTCGATCAGGTACGAGCTCGTCCCCAGGTTCCGCGAAACCTCAACCAGCCGGTTCGAGTTCGAGCTGTTCCGCGATCCCACAACCAGCACCACATCCGCGCCATGCGCCACATTCTTCACCGCCGTCTGGCGGTTCTCGGTCGCATAGCAGATGTCCTGCGCGTGCGGCCCCGCAATATTCGGGAACCGCCGCTTCAGCGCCGCGATCATCGTCCCCGCTTCATCCAGCGACAGGGTCGTCTGCGTCAGGTACGCCACCTTGTTCGGGTCCGGCACCTCCAGCGCGTCCACCTCTTCCGCCGTCGACACCACCTGCGTCACATCCGGAGCCTCGCCCTGCGTCCCCTCAACCTCCTCATGGTCCCTATGTCCGACAAGAATCAGCGAGTAGCCCTGCCTGGCGAACTTGATCGCCTCCACGTGAACCTTCGTCACCAGCGGGCAGGTCGCGTCAATCACCTTCAGCCCGCGTTCCTTAGCGCGAGCCCGGACAGCAGGCGACACCCCATGCGCCGAGTAAATCACCCGCGCACCCTCCGGCACCTCGTCCAGCTCGTTGACGAAGATCGCGCCCTTCTGGGCCAAATCATTCACAACATAGCTGTTATGCACAATCTCCTTGCGCACATAAATCGGCGCGCCAAAGGTCTCCAGCGCAATCCGCACAATATCGATCGCCCGCACCACGCCGGCGCAGAACCCCCGCGGCTTCAGCAGCAGAATGCGCTTTTGAGCGGTGGTGGGCGTAAGATTGTCTGAATCTATGGGCGCAGCTACAGGACTAGGCACGTCCTCTAGTATACCCGTCTTGTGGCCCTCAGGCACCCCTCCGGATGAACCATGAACGGTGCAACCACGCTGGCGCTCAGCCACCGCCAACGCTGCATCCAGAGCGGGATCCCCAGCGACGTCCGGCGCCGGACTAAGCATCACCATCTGCTCCGGCTCAGGAGCAGTCATCTGCCCTCAATCTCCTATCCGGGCCCCCGGCGAGCGTTCTTGGCTCGCTGGGGTGGTTACACATGACCCGAGCAGTTGTCATGCGGACAGTGGCAGGCCAGCGACGTCTTCCCGGCCGAGTCCTGACAAACCTGCGAGCAATACTTCTTTCCGTCCGTGCAGATGCAGCTGCAGGCCGAATGTGCACATTTCTTGGCTTCCGCCATAAGGTCCCTCCAACCTTCTGTCTCAGACAACGCTCCACCTCCGCGGGTTGCCTTCGGAGGTGTACCCCGCACAACCTCGCGTGGTTCGGACCGCAGCGAATCAAGCGGCCGATCATCCAGCTGTCACCAGATCCAATTCCCAAGGCTCCGAAACTTCCTTCGACTACGCGGTCAAACGTCGGCGGCGCGATACGATTTGGAGAACAGAATGATCCTGTTTCGTTTCGTCTTTCTTTTGGGATTACTGGTTGTCGGCTGCGGCTTCAGCTCCGCGCAGACGATCTGCAAATCTTCCGATCCGGCCGGCTACTTCGAAGGCACCGCAGTAAGCCGGCGGATGGGAAAGCTCCAGATATCGCTCAACCTTCGCTGCGACAAGGGCCAGTACTCGGGCGGTATGGCGATTCCACTTGGACCGTCCGTGCTGACGAGCGGCCATTTCGAGAACGGCCGGCTGACGCTTACCTTCGATTCCGGCATCGTCATGGAATTAACGCCCGATGGCCGGCTCTTGCAGGGCAGGGTGACGGCAGGTGACGATTCAGGACCAATCGAGTTGCAGCGGATTGGCGACGCGAAACCGCCGCCCCCTCCCCAGCGATCCGATCTGACGAAACGCGAATGGCGCGAGGACCTTAAATTCTTTGCCACTCAGTTAGCGGAGCGCCATGCAAACGCCTTCCACTTCATCTCCCGCAAGCAGTACGAAGCCGAGGTGTCCGAGCTCGACGCGAAATTGGATCGCCTGAACAGCGATGAGATCTATGTCGGTCTGGATCGGATCGCCAACTCGATCGGTGATGGTCACACCTACGTCTCCTTGCCGATGGATCAGGCGTTTTTGCCGATACGCCTGGCACGCTTCGGCAATGATCTGCGCGTCGTGGCGGTTGGTCCGGGATATGAGAGCGCGTTGGGCGCCCGTGTCCTCAAGATCAACGACACTCCGATCGCACAGGCGCATGACTTGCTCTACTCGCTCACTCCCGCAGATGAGACTGCAGCCCTGCGCGAGGGGCGCGTCGATGACCTGCTTACGATTGGCATGGTCTTGCACGGAGCCGGAATTGCCCAGGACCGCAACTCGGCACGTTTCACCTTAGCCTTCGACGACGGCAAGCAACTCACAATCAACGTGAACTCCGTGCCATCGGAAAAGATCCCGACGATCCAATGGAGCCATGCATCGAAACGGCTGCCTCTGTTTCGCCAAAGACCACAGGACAGCTTCTGGTGTGTCTATCTCGACGATGCGCGCACGGTCTACTGCAGCTTCCGAGGCTATAAGGATCTGGATGAGAAGAGCAAAGGCCTCTTTCACTTGATCGACCAGAAACACCCGGAAAAGCTTGTGATCGATATGCGTCTCAACGGAGGCGGAGATTACACCGTTGGCTTAAGGATCTCGTCCACCCCATCCGAGACCTCACGGTATTGAATCGCAAAGGCCATCTCTTTGTTTTGATCGGCCCGAACACGTTCTCCGCGGCGATGTCCAACTCTGCGCACTTTCGCAATCAGACAAACGCCATTCTCGTCGGAGAGCCAATCGGCGAACGGCCAAACAGCTATCAGGAGCGCCGCGACATGACCCTTCCCAACTCACACTGGAAGGTGAACTACTCAACAAAGTTCTATACGTTCGTGAACACCGGCGAGAACCTCATTCGGCCGGACCAGGAGATTTCGACGTCCTGGAAGGACTACGAAGAGGGCCAGGATCCCGTGCTGGATTGGGTGCTGAACTACGGCAGCCCGGCTTCGACCAAATAGATCTTCGCCGCCACAGCGGTTCAGCAACCCCGAAGGTCTGCTGCGGCTTTACCGGCTCTGCGCCAGCATCTGCTCCGCGTGCCGCCGCGACGTCTCCGTCAAGCTCGCTCCCGACAGCATCCGCGCAATCTCCTCCACGCGCTCCTTCTGCTCCATGCGCCGCACGCCCGTCTGGGTCCTTCCGCGCCGCTCCGTTTTCTCAATCAAAAAGTGCTGGTCCGCAAATGCCGCAATCTGCGGCAGGTGCGTAATGCACAACACCTGCTGCCCGCGAGCCAGCGCCTTCAGCTTCTGGCCTACTGCCTCCGCCGCTCTCCCACCGATACCAATATCAATCTCGTCAAACACCAGCGTTCGCGGCAACGGCGTCTTCCGCTTTTTGCTACCCGCAGCACCCTCCTCCACCGCCACCTTCAGCGCCAGCATCACCCGGCTCATCTCACCACCCGACGCAATCTCCTCCAGCGGCTTCATCGGCTCGCCCGGATTGGTCGCAATCTTCGCCTCCACCCGGTCCCAGCCACTCGCGCTCCAGCTCGAGTCCTGCTCGTCTGCACTCACATCCACCGCAAACCGCGCATTCATCGCCAGCTCGTTCATCTGCTTCTCCGCCAGCTTCGCGAGCCTCTTCGCCGCCGCAACCCGCTGCTCGCTCAGCTTCCGCGCCGCCTCCTTGTACCTCTTCGCCGCCGCGCCAAGCTCAACCTCCAGCTCCTTCAGCCGAGCCTCGCGATTCTCCAACTCATTCAGCTTGCTCTTCACCTCTTCGCCGAACGCAATCACTTCACTCAGCCCTGTAGTTCCGGCAGCGCCCGCGGCATTAGAAATAGCCCCATACTTCCGCTTCAATCGCTCCAGCGCCGCCAACCGGTCCTCAATCTCACCCAATCTCTCCGGCGACGCCGTCACATCTCCCGCAAAATCCCGCAGCGTCGCCGCCGCATCCTCCACACTCGCCTTCGCCGCACTCAGCGCACTCACCGTCTCGCGAAACCGCTCATCGAACCGCGCTAAATCATCCACATGCTTCAGCGCTCCACCCAGCAGCGACTCCGCCGAGACCTCCGCCTCGTACAACAAGTCCAGCGCCGCAGTCGCTCCCGTAAACAACCGCTCTGCATTCGCGAGCACGCGCTTCTCCGCGGCAAGCCTGACATCCTCCTCCGCATCCACAATCGCAGCGCCCTCAATCTCCCGCGCCTGAAAACTCCACAAATCCACCAACCGCAGCCGATCGGCCTCCGCCGCCCGCAGCTCCTCAATCCGCTGGCGCACCTCGCGCCATTTCGCGAAAGCCGCACCCACCTCGTCCGTGCTCAAATCACCAAACCTGTCCAGCAACAATCTCTGCTGCGCCGCATCGAACGCCATCAGCGTCTCGCTCTGGGCATGCACCAGCGCCAGCTCCGGCGCCAGCTGCCGCAGCACATTCACCGTCGCCGGCTGATTGTTCACAAACACTCTGCCCTTGCCGCTCGCGCCAATCTCGCGCCGCAGCAGAATCTCATCGCCCTCCGCATCGATCCCGTTCTCCTCCAGAATCTGCTCCGCGCCGGGCGTGGACTCAAACACACACCCCACGACAGCCTTCTCCGCGCCAAACCGCACCACATCGCTCGACGCCTTCCCGCCGAGCAGCAGCACCAGCGCGTCTATCAAAATTGATTTCCCCGCGCCCGTCTCGCCCGTCAGCAGGTTCAGCCCGGTGCCAAACTCCGCCACAGCATGATCAATCACCGCATAGTTTTCCGCGCGCAATTCCAGCAGCATCTCGGGGTCTCACCGAGAGCATAGCAGCCCCAGCTTTTGCCTTTGCTTTTGTCCTGGCCTTTGCTTCTTTCTGTCATTCCGAGCGTAGCGAGGAACCTGCTCTTGCGTTTCTTGCCATCCCGCAAGGGATCTGTCTTTGCTACTCCCTATTCACCTGCACCTTAAGTCCCAGGCCCTGACCAAAAACGTCCATCCCTAGGTAATACAGCGCACGCACCCCGCGCATTTACACTGAAATTGAGCATATGACTGTCCTCCCCCTCGCTCTCTTCCTGCAAGACACGGCCGCCCCCTCCGGTCCACTCGCCGGTCCGCACTCCAACGCCATCGTGGACATGGTCCACAACAGCGGCCCCACCGCGCTCACCGTCCTCGGCATCCTGCTCATCGCCAGCATCGTCTCCTGGGCCATCATCATCGCCAAGTGGCGCGCCTTCAATGAGGCCAACGTGCAGAGCCGCCGCTTCCTGCGCGCCTTCCGCAAATCCGGCCGCCTCTCTGAAATCGCCGCCATCGCCGACCAGTTCAAGCCTTCCCCACTCGTCGCCGTCTTTCACGAGATCCACGACGAGTACCAGCGCCAGGCCGGCGGCCGCGGCCAGCCACCCAACCCGCAGGCCCTCGAGCGCGCCGCTCAGACCGCCGCCTCCGAGTCCCTCACCATCATGGAACGCCGCATGACCTGGCTCGCCACCACCGCCCAGTGCGCTCCCTTCATCGGCCTCTTCGGCACCGTCATGGGCATCATCGACGCCTTCCACGGCCTCGGCACCGCCGGCGCCGCCACCCTCCGCGCCGTCGCTCCCGGCATCTCCGAAGCCCTCATCACCACTGCCGCCGGCCTGGTCGTCGCCGTCCCCGCTGTCATCGGCTACAACCAGCTCACCCAGCGTCTCCGCGAATTCGCCGCGCGCATGGACGACTTCGGCCGCGAGCTCCTCAACGCCATCGAGAACGCCGCCATCGCCACCTCGCATCCCCAGCCGCCGGCCTACGAAGAAACCGTTCGACGGAGGTCCTAACCCATGGCCTTCTCTGCCAACGGACGCACCCAGTCCGCCCTCTCCGACATCAACATCACCCCGCTCGTCGACGTCGTCCTCGTGCTGCTCCTGATCTTCATGGTCACCGCTCCCGTGCTGCAATCCGGCATCGAGGTCGCCGTCCCGCAGACCCGCACCGTCAACCAGGTTTCCGAAGAGCACATGGTCGTCACCATCGACAAAAACCAGAACGTCTTCCTCCAGGACAAGCCTGTCAACATCCACGACCTCCCGCGCCTGCTCGGCTCCAACACGCCCGCCGGAACCAAGCGCGTCGTCTACGTCCGCGCTGATCAGAAGGTCCCCTTCGGCGCCTTCGCCTCCGTCATGGACGCCGTCAAGCAGGCCGGCATCACCAACATCTCCATCGTCACGCGCCCCATTGAAGGCACTAACCCCTAACGCAGCATGAGCGTCTTCGCCAGCCTCGACTACGACAATCCCGACCGGATCGGCAGCGGCTTCGCCGGCGCCATCGGCCTGCACATCGCCATCGCCGGCTTCTTCGTCGCGCTCGCCTTCATCGTCCCCTCGCACACTCCGCACTGGGGCGGTGACGCCTCCTCCGTCGGCGCCATTCAGGCCTCCATGGTCTCCGCACTTCCTCTGCCCACCAAGGTCCCGCCCGTCGAGCACAACGTCCTCGCCAGCGACAACGTCACACCCACCCCCAAGCCTCCACCCAAGGAAGCCACCCAGCCACCGCCCAAGCCCACCGACATCCTCATCAAGGAGAAGACCCCCGAGAAGACCAAGGTCGCTCCCATCGCCCAGCCCACGCCGCCCAAGCATCCGCAGCCCACACCGCCCACGCCCAAGGCCGCCACCGGCGACGCCGCCACGCAGCTCCCCGAGGCTCTCACCCAGCTCAAGAACGGCACCGCCATCGCCACCGTGCAGGACCGCACCTTCGGCAGTCGCTACGCCTACTACATCCAAATCATCAGCCGCATCGTCGGCCAGAACTGGTACACCCAGGAGGCCGACCCCACCACCTCGCAGGGCAAGCGCACCACCATCCTCTTTGACGTCAACCGCGACGGCGTTCCCCAGAACATCCGCATCGAAACCAAAAGCGGGTCACCCTCGCTCGACGCCTCCGCCCTGCACGCCCTCCAGCGCGTCGACAACTTCGGCCCCCTCCCCGCCGGAGATCACATAACAGTGGAATTCAACTTTGATTACAAACAGCAATAAAATCCACAATGTTTCATCGGCTTTTCCATCTACACTTCAAGAAGAAGGTCTGATTACGATGCAAACTGGCCCCCTCCGTGGTGGACCCCTCGCCAACAAACCCCGCGCCGCACTCACCCTTCCAACTGCCCTCACCCTTCTCTTCTCTGCGCTGCTCTTTGCACCCACCCTTCACGCGCAGGAAGGCCCCATCGTCATCACACGATCCACCGGCGCCAACAAGCTCCGTCTCGCCGTAGCCAGCTTCAAAGCCGCTAACGTCGACCCCGCCACCCGCCCTGACAAGACCGTCTTCGACCAGACCCTCTACAACGACCTCTCCAACGCCGGCATGTTCGACCTCGTCTCCAAAGAGATGGCGCCGCAGGCCACGCCCGGCGGCCAGTCCGAGATTCAGCTCTCGCAGTGGTCTGCCCCGCCGGCCAACGCCTCCATGGTCGCCTTCGGCAATCTCTCCGTCTCCGGCGGCCGCCTCGTCGTCAACGGCTTCCTCGACGATGCCAAGAACCCGCAGTACCCGCAGATCTTCGCCCGCCAGTACTCCGACTCCGCCAGCGAAAACAGCGCCCGCCAGATCGCCCACCGCTTCGCCGACGAGATCATCGCGCGTCTCGGCGGCGGCACCACCGGCATCGCCGAAACCAAGATCTTCTACGTCAAGCAGGCCGGTCAGAACAAAGAGATCTGGGAGATGGACTACGACGGCGCCAACCAGCACCAGATCACCCACGTCGGCTACGCCATCTCGCCGCGCATCTCGCCTGACAACTCCCGCATCGCCTTCGCCGAGATCAGCCGCCACGGCGGCTTTCAGATCGGCATGTACTCCATGCTCCTGAACCGCACCGTCAATTTCGCCAACGCCGGCGGCACCAACGTCTCTCCCGCGTGGGCGCCCAATAGTCAGCAGCTCGCCTTCTCCTCCGACCGCACGGGCGATCCTGAAATCTGGGTCTCCGATTCGCAGGGCGCCGCCGCCCACCGCGTCACCGACTTCCGCGGCCCCGACGCCTCACCCACCTGGAACCCCAAGACCGGCGCGCAGATCGCCTGGGTCTCCGGCCGCACCGGCCTCCCCCAGATCTACATCATGGAAGCCGACGGCTCCGGCGTGCAGCGCCTCACCGACGGCGGTTACGCCAGCTCTCCCTCCTGGTCTCCCAACGGTCAGTTCATCGCCTTTGCCTGGGACCGCAAGTACGGCCCCGGTGCCCCCGGCGGCCAGGACATCTACGTCATGGAGATCGCCACCAAGCGTTGGATTCAGCTCACCCACGACTCAGGACGTTGCGACTTCCCCTCCTGGTCCCCCGACGGCAGTCATCTCGTCTACGCAAACTCTCCCGACGGCCGTGCCGACCACACGCGCATCATGACCATGCTCGTCGACGGCACACAAAAACGCACACTCACCGGCTCCGGCGCCGACATGCCGAACTGGAGCTGGCGGTAATCTCCCAATGTTCCCCGTCGCATGCCAACTGCCACACCGGGCCATAAACTAAACTTCGATAAAAGATTCCAAGCAGGTTTCTGAAATTCTGACTGGCTCGGACGCGAGCTCAAACGAGGACCCTTAACAGAGGACAAGATGATCTCTCGACAAACCTCCCCATCCCGCAAGCTGTCCACCCTTCTCTTCAGTGCATCCATCGCTCTGCTCACCGCCACAGGCTGCCATCACAAGGCGAAGACCCTCCCGCCGCCCTCGGCGCTTCCACCCGAAGCCGGCGCCCCCGCGCCCACCGCGACCATCTCCGCAGACCCCATGGCCATCGATCAGGGCCAGTCCGTCGTGCTCAACTGGCGCACCACCAACGCGACCTCCGTCTCCATCGACGGCATCGGCAACGTCGCGACCAACGGCACCCAGACCGTCACGCCTGACGCCTCGACGAACTTCCATCTCGTCGCCAAGGGTGACGGCGGAACCACCGAGGCCAACGTCCGCGTCACCGTCCGCGTCCCCACCGTGCCTGAGTCCGGCAACATCACCGAAAACGACGCCGGCGCCGACGCCGCCTTCCACGCCGCACGTCAAGGACCTCTTCTTCGACTACGACAGCTATGACATCCGTCCGGCCGACGAAGCCTCCGTCACTGCAGCAGCCAGCTACATCAACGCGCACCCGGATCTGAAGATCCTGATCGCCGGCTATTGCGACGACCGCGGCTCCGCCGAATACAACATCACCCTCGGCGAAAACCGCGCCAACGCCGCCAAGCAGGCCCTCGTCGCCGCCGGCGTCAACGCCAGCCGCATCCGCGTCGTCAGCTACGGCAAGGAGCGCCAGTTCTGCACCGAAGAGAACGAATCCTGCTGGCAGCAAAACCGCCGCGCCCAGTTCAACGTCGACCGCTAACCATGAACCGGTCGGCCACTCTTTCACTGCTGTTCACCGAACCGGGTGCCCCATCTTCGCGCGCGGCCTTATCGGGGTCCCCGGCGAGCTCGCTCGCTGGGGTGACTCATCGCGCGCTAAGGTGGGCATCGCGCGTTAGCACGCGCGAGTACCCTGCTTTTGCTGTTGCCCTTGCTTTTCTTTCTGTCATTCCGAGACGAAGTCGAGGAACCTGCTTTTGCTTTTGCCTTTGCTTCTAGGTAACCCGAGGCTTTAGCCTCGGGCCCTCAGGCCGATATAAGAAAAAGGGGCTTCAGCCCCTGGGGTATGCCTTCCTCGACCCAGCCGGCGACCCCCACCCAGAGACTAGACTTGCTTCCCAGGAGTCCAACTACCATGTCACGCACGCGCCTCATCCCCCTCACCCTCGCTGCTCTTCTCCTCTTCGGCCTAACCCCGCGCGCCCACGCCGTGAACAAGGACATGGTCCAGCTCCAGACCCAGGTGCAGCAGCTCCAGGACGCCGTCGCGCGCCTCCAGCAGACCAGCGACGAGCGCTGGGGCGTCCTCAAGGACCTCGTCCAGCAGACCGCCGACTCCGTCAACAAGATGTCCGCGACCGTCAGCGGCCTCCAGGTCAAGATGCAGAACGTCCAGGATGCCGCCGGCCAGAAGAATGACCAGCTCTCCGGTCAGGTCCAGTCCCTCAACGACTCCCTCGACGAGCTCAAGGCCCGCCTCGACCGCATCGAAAAAGACCTCAACAGCGTCCAGTCCTCGCAGCAGTCCACCAATGCCCTCCTCGGCAACCTCCCTGGCAACGTTCCTCCCGCTGGCGGCACGGCTGCAGTCCCGGTCGGCCCCGCAAACCCTACCGACAGCAGCGGCAAACCGCTCCCGGGCACACCTCTCAGCTCCATCGCCAACGGCACAGCTCCCGCACCCGCCACTCTCGCCCCCGCCGCCTCCGGTAATCCTCCCGCCGGCGAGATGTACCGCACCGCCTACAGCGACTACATGTCCGGCAAGAACGGGCTCTCCACCTCTGAGTTCCAGGACCTCATCAAGGCCTACCCCGACGACAACCTCGCCGGCAACGGGTACTACTACATCGGCGAAATGGACCTCCGCGCCGGCAAATACGCCGCCGCCATCAAGGACTACGACCACGTCCTCGAGCACTACCCTGACAACTCCAAGATCCCCGCCGCCCACCTCCACAAGGGCGACGCCCTGGTTGCCCTCCACCAGAACGAAGCCGGCATCCGCGAGTACCGCGCCCTCGTCCAGCGCTTCCCCAACTCCCCCGAAGCCGCCCAGGCCAAAGCCAAAATCTCCCTGGCCGCCCGCAGGTAAATTCCCAATTTGAAACTGGGAACTCGAACCTCAGAGCGCCAACCCCGCAATGCCGAGCCCCGTCGCCGGACGTTCCCGCATGGCATCATAGCTTCTGCGCGAATACCGCGCAGCCAAGTATCGATCTCCACAGAAAACTGCGTTTCCCACATTTCTTAGTGGCCAACAACTCAATGTTCCACGTGGAACATTCCGTGGAACATCCTCTGTCCCACAGAGCTTCTAGTTCCTCACCTCGCGAAACGCCCGCTCCACCCTCTGCTTCTCCTCCGCCGTCAACCCCACCCGCGGCAGCCGCGGAGCCCCGCCGAAATACCCATTCAAATCGCACGCATACTTCACGCCGGCGATACCAAACTCCGCCACCACCACATCCGCCTCCCGCAGCCGCTCCGCCTTCAGCCGCGCCAGCTTCGGATCGCCATCCTTGAACGCTGCCCACACCTCATGGCATCCCTGCGGAGCACACGCCGCCAGCTCCGGCGCCACCCCCTGCACCCCAGCCTCCAGCAAATCAACCGAACCGCTCGCCGGGCCCGCAGCCACAACCTGAAATCCAACCGTCTTCGTCCGTGTCTTCAACGCCGGCTTCGGCGGAGCCACCGCCACCGACGCGCCGCCACTCGTCAGCGCATCCGCAGCCACAAACGTCGCCTCACCCTCACGCTGCACCTCGAGCATCCTGGCCGTCACCGCCGCGAACACCGTCGTGACCGTCACCTCGCGCTTCACACCCTCAGTCGCCGCGCGCACGGGACTTAACCGTTCCGCCGTCAGCCCCGCATCCACCAACCCAATCACATTCGGGTGCCCGGCCAACGCTCCAATCATCTCCACGGGAATCTCAAACCCACCGCTCGCCGCATCGCTCCACAGCGCGACCGGCAACGCCGACCGATCGGCGACCGCCCTGAAGAACAACTCCACCTGCGCCGCCGACTCGCCGCGCACCAACCGCTCTCCATCCAATCGGCGCGCCCAACAGCACCGCATCAAACCGCGACTCCGCAGCCCATTCCGTCTGCATCACCGCACCCGCTACGCTCTCCGCGCCCACGCCGGCCAGCAGCACCTTCTCCTTCGCCGCAACCTCACTCGCGACGCGCAGCGACTCCCGGCGCTCCTCATCGCTCAGCCCGCTTGCCTCACTCCGCGGCCCCAGCACCACCAGTCCAGCCGCCGGCGTCCGCGAGTACCGGTCCACATTGTGCTCCAGCTTGCGCCAGTAGCACGCGCCGTCCGCATAGAACGGCGTGGTCACCGGGATGAACAATCCCTCCAGCAGCATCAGGCCGTCACCGCTTCCCGCGCGGCATGCAGCTCCTGCAGCGAGCTCACGTGATACTCGCCTCTCTGCAGCGCCTCGATCCCATCTGCCGCCGCCTTCGCCGCAGCCATCGTCGTAATCGTCGGCACGCGCGCCGCAACCGCTGCACGCCGGATCGCCTGCTCGTCGAACACACGATCCTGTCCCTGCGGCGTATTCACGATGAGCTGAATGTTCTCGCCTTTGATCAGGTCGACCACATTCGGCCGGCCTTCCTTCACCGCGTACACACGGTCCACCTGCAAGCCCGCGCCTTCGATCACCGCCGCGGTCCCATACGTCGCCACCAGCTTGAATCCCATATCTACAAACCGCCGCGCCACGGCCGCCACCTGCCGCTTGTCGTGATCGTTCACGCTGAAGAACACCGTCCCGCCGGTCGGCAGATACAGTCCCGCGGCCATCTGTGCCTTGGCAAACGCCTCGCCGAATGTCGTCGCCACGCCCATGACCTCGCCGGTCGACCGCATCTCCGGCCCCAGCACCGGATCGACGCCGTGGAACTTGCCCCACGGAAACACCGGCGACTTCACAAAGAAGTGCTCACCCGTCCCAAGATCCTCGCCGCTCGCCACCTGCTCGGGCAGCAGCTCCCGCAGCGTCTTCCCCGTCATCAGCCGCGAAGCTACCTTCGCCAACTGCACACCCGTCGCCTTCGACACATACGGAACTGTTCTCGATGCGCGCGGGTTGACTTCAATTACAAACACCTTGCCGCGCTGCACCGCGAACTGCAGATTTACCAGCCCGACAACTTTCAGCGCCAGCGCCAGCTTCCGCGTATACGTGCGGAGCGTCTGCATCACCTCGGCTGACAGATCAACAGCCGGCAGCACACACGACGAATCACCCGAGTGCACACCCGCCTCCTCGATGTGCTGCATGATCCCGGCAATCACCACATCCTTGCCGTCGCACAGCGCATCAACGTCGACCTCCTGCGCATCCTCCAGGAAGTGATCGATCAGCACCGGCCGCTCCTGCGAGTACTCGATCGCCGTCGTCATATACCGCACGACCTCGGCGTCGTCGTACGCAATCACCATCGCGCGCCCGCCCAGCACATAGCTCGGCCGCACCAGCACCGGATACTCCACCTTGCGCGCGCCAGCCAGCGCCTCATCGACACTCGTCGCCATCGCGCCCGGCGGCTGCGGAATCCCTAAATCTTCAATCAGCTTTCCAAACCGCTTGCGATCCTCCGCCAGGTCGATCGACTCAGGCGACGTTCCGATGATCGGCACACCCGCAGCCTTCAACGGCAGCGCAAGATTCAGCGGCGTCTGCCCGCCGAACTGCACAATCATTCCAATGTCTGCGCCTGAAGAGGCCTCGTGCTCATACACCGCGAGCACATCCTCAAACGTCAGGGGCTCAAAGTACAACCGGTCGCTCGTGTCGTAATCGGTCGACACCGTCTCCGGATTGCAATTGACCATGATCGTCTCGTAGCCGTCTTCACGCAGCGCAAATGCCGCATGGCAGCAGCAGTAATCGAACTCAATGCCCTGCCCAATCCGGTTCGGCCCCGAGCCCAGAATGATGATCTTCCTGCGATCCGTCGGCTGCGCCTCATCCTCCTCGTCATAACAGGAGTACAGATACGGCGTGAAGCTCTCGAACTCCGCCGCGCACGTGTCCACGAGCTTGAACACCGGCCGCACACCCAGCCGCTCGCGCATCGCCCGCACCTGCGCCGTGCCCTCGCGTCCTTCGCGCCCGAGCACCGCCGCTAATCTTTCATCCGACAAGCCCATGCGCTTCGCCGCGTGCAGATCATGCGCTTCGAGCCCGTCGATTCCTGCGAACTCCACGCGCTGCAGCTCGTCGGCAATCATCTTCATCTGGTGCAGGAACCACGGATCCATCCCGGAGAGCCGCGCCGCCTCGCGCACGCTCATGCCCGTCTCGAACGCATAGCGCAGATACGCCAGCCGCTCCGGCGATGGCGTCACCAGTCTCTGCCGCAGCCTTCGCGGATCAATGTTGTCCGCGCCCGACTTCTTGCCGGTCTCCAGCGAGCGCACGGCCTTCATCAGCGCCTCTTTGAACGTGCGCCCAATCGCCATCACCTCGCCGACAGACTTCATCTGCGGGCCCAGCGTCTCATCCGCGCCCGGGAACTTCTCAAACTGCCACTTCGGAATCTTCACCACTACGTAGTCGATCGTCGGCTCAAAGCACGCCGGTGTCGCCTTCGTGATGTCGTTCTGCAGCTCATCCAGCGTGTAGCCCACCGCCAGCCGCGCCGCAATCTTCGCAATCGGAAATCCCGTGGCTTTACTGGCGAGCGCAGACGAACGCGACACACGCGGATTCATCTCGATGACGGTCATGCGCCCGTTGCTGCGGATCCACCGCGAACTGCACATTGCTTCCGCCCGTTTCGACACCGATCTCGCGAATCACCGCAATCGCCGCGTCACGCATCTTCTGATACTCGCGATCCGTCAGCGTCTGCGCGGGCGCAACCGTCACCGAGTCACCCGTATGCACGCCCATCGGATCGAAGTTCTCGATGGAGCAGATGATCACGACGTTGTCGTTCAGATCGCGTACGACCTCGAGCTCAAACTCCTTCCATCCGAGCACGCTCTCTTCGAGCAGGCACTCGTGCACCGGAGAAAGATCCAAACCGCGCGACAGAATCTCCATCAGCTCTTCGCGGTTATATGCAATGCCGCCGCCCGATCCACCCAGCGTGAAGCTCGGCCGGATGACCACCGGAAACCCAAGCACACCGGAAAACTCCAGCCCGTCGCGAATGTTGTTCACGAGTTTTGACTTCGGCATGTCCAGCCCGATGCGATTCATCGCATCCTTGAACAGCAGCCGGTCCTCGGCCTTTTTAATCGCCTCGAGCTTCGCGCCGATGAGCTCAATGCCGTACTGATCCAGCACGCCCTTGTCAGCCATATCGACCGCAAGGTTCAGCGCCGTCTGTCCACCTACGGTCGGCAGCACCGCGAACTTGCCCTTGCTCGCATCGAGCGACTCCGCCTCGACGCGCAGAATCTCCTCGAGATACGCCGGCGTGAGCGGCTCAATGTAGGTGCGGTCCGCAACCTCGGGGTCGGTCATGATTGACGCTGGGTTCGAGTTCACCAGCACGACCTCATACCCTTCGGCCTTCAGCGCCTTGCACGCCTGCGTGCCCGAGTAATCAAACTCCGCCGACTGCCCAATCACAATCGGCCCCGAGCCAATCACGAGAATCTTCGAAATATCATCTCCTACGCGGCATCTACTTCTCTCTCGTCTTCAATCTTCAATTCTCAAAATAATGGCGGGACTCGAGTCCCGCCCCACAAAAATGGAAAACACTACTGCTGCATCGAACGAATTGCAGCCGTGGGGCCTCACTTCTTCCACTCCTCCATCATCTTTCTGAAATCGCGGAACAAGTAATGCGAATCATGCGGGCCGGGGCTTGCCTCCGGGTGATACTGCACGCTGAACATCGGATCGCTCTTGTGCTTCAGCCCCGCGAGCGTGTTGTCGTTCAGATTGACATGCGTCGGCACAACATCTTCAGGCAGCGAATCCGGATCGACGTTGAAGTTGTGGTTCTGCGAGGTGATCTCGACCTTGCCGGTCTCGAGATTCTTGATCGGATGGTTGCCGCCATGGTGGCCGAACTTAAGCTTGTAGGTCCTGCCGCCCAGCGCCAGGCCAAACAATTGGTGCCCCAGGCAGATGCCGAACATCGGCTTCTTGCCCTTGAGCTCGCGGATGTTCTGGACCGCATACTCCAGCGGCTCCGGATCGCCGGGGCCGTTCGAGAAGAACACGCCATCCGGATTCAGCTTCAGCACTTCCTCCGCAGTCGTTTTGGCGGGAACCACGGTCACGCGGCAGTTCTCACGCGTGAGCATGCGCAGAATGTTCTGCTTGATGCCGAAGTCATACGCGACCACATGCATCTGGTCCTTCGCTGCCAGCGTCGTCGCCCGGCAGCAGCGGATCGCCAGTCTCGTTCTTCGGTTCGTCCGCGCTCCACTCATACGGCTTCTCCGTGGTCACCACACTCGCCAGATCCGTTCCGTCCATCCGGCGATGCGCTCTCGCCTTCTCGACCAGCGCCTGCGCATTCTCCACGTTGGTCGAGATCACGCCGCGCAGACAGCCGTTCGCGCGCAGATGCCGCACCACCGCGCGCGTGTCGATCTCGGCGATCACAGGAACGCCGCTGCGCTCGAGATATTCGTCGGCTACTTCGGTCGAGCGCCAGTTCGAGGCGACGGGTGAGAACTCACGCACTACAAGGCCTTCGATCGCAGGACGTGCCGACTCCGCATCGCTGGGCGACGTGCCATAGTTCCCGATGTGCGGGTTGGTTAGAACGACGATCTGGCCCGTGTACGACGGGTCGGTAAAAATTTCCTGGTAGCCAGTCAGCGATGTATTGAAAACGACCTCGCCTACGCGCTCCACCGGCGCGCCGAAGGCTCGGCCGCGAAAGATGCGCCCGTCTTCGAGCGCAAGAATTGCCTGCATGGAATCTCCCTTGGGGAGTGGACTCTATCTATCGTAACAGGCGCGGCGCCGGCTCGTCCCACCACTGACGCGCAGCAAAAAGCCCGGCTTTTACCGGGCTCCTGCAGCAAACTTCCGCTCCCGCTAACGGTAGCGGCAAACCCGGTGATGATGCCTCCAAAAACAGTGCCGGTGCCGGTGCTGCGCCTGCGAGTTGCCGGCGACACCCAGAATCATGCCCAGCGTCAGTGCTCCCAACAGAACACGTCTCATGTGACACTCCCTTCCCGGAGAAGAATCTCCCGTCAAGTGCTAAGAATGCACAAACCTCGCCGCACGCTGTATGAAGACCGCAAAAAACCCGGCGCTCAGCCGGGTTCTCTGCAACCTCTATTGTCCTGTTGATCGGCTCAGCTCACATCAATCAGCACATCTTCACCCTCAATCTTCAGCGGAATTACATCCACTTTGCCGCAGTCCGGCGGCAACGCCTCCCCGCTCCGCGTATCAAACGCCCACGAGTGCCATGGACAAACAACCGCCTCACCCTCAATCCACCCCTGCCCCAGCGGCCCTCCGCGGTGCGGGCAAACATTTCCGAGCGCGCACAACCGGCCATTCACATTGGCGAGGCAGACCTGCACGCCATTTACCTCCGCCTCCGTCACCTCGCCCGGCTTCGGAGCCTCACGCAACGCACACAACGGCACCCACTCACTCACTCCACTCTCCATTCACGTTCGCGCATGAGATGCTTGATTCTGTAACCAGGACTCATGCCGAACTCACGCAAGCCGACCCCGCGCAACCCGCGCACACCTCCATCATCTCAGCGCCACACCACTCCGCAATCGGCCAGCCGTGAGCCTGGCGGTACGCCAGAACTTGTAGACCCGCGCTGGATTCTCAAGGCACTTGCCATCGTCTTCGCCACGGCGCTGCTCCTGTCCTGGGGCACGCTCTGCCTGCTCTGGTATCAAGGCCAGTGGCAGCTAGTTCTTCATCCTTCGCGCACGATAGTGAAATCCCCCGCATCTGCCGGCCTCAAATTCACCGAACTCCACTTCGCCGTTGATGCCACAGGCCAGCCGCAGCTCGATGGCTGGTACATCCCCGCAGACGTAAGCTCGGCGCCCACGGCACTCATGCTTCATTCCGGCGACGGCTCCGATTCAGATGCGCTCCCCAGCGCACTTCTGCTCCACAATGCCCATCTGAATGTTTTACTCTTCGACTATCGCGGTTATGGCAAGAGCACCGGCCTGCATCCGAAGCAGGCCAGTATGCAGCAGGACGCAGAGTCCGCATTCACCTATCTCACCGCCACGCAGCATATCCCGCCGCTGAGCATCATCCTCTACGGCCACGACATCGGCGCTTCTCTCGCCGTCAACCTCGCGGCGCAACACCCTGACATCCCAGCCATCATCCTCGACGCACCGGACGGCGACCTCACCGATCGCGTCGCGCACGACCCACATTCTTCTCTCGTTCCTGCGCGTCTCCTCTTCCACGAACTGTTTCCACTCGCCGCGCGCCTGCATACACTCACCACACCCAAGCTACTGATCAGCTACGACAATAGGCTGCCGCCGCCCGCTCTCGCCAACGCCGCCGATCCCAAGATCACCGTCGAACTCTCTTCACCTGAAGACCCCGCGCTCATTCCCGCCATCGAGCGCTTCGTGGATCAGTACGTCACGCACACTCCACAAGCGACGCCGCATTAAAAGGCGCGAAGGCCGCCGGTGTTCAGGCAGCCTCGGTACAGGTGGGGAGGGTAGTGCGGATTGGGGAAGCCGAAGCCGTGGGGACTTGCGCTCCAGCAGGTGTTACATCTGTTCAGACGAAGTATCGCAAAAAAGGTTTTGCTCTTCGCGCGAAATTCCTTGCGGGAATCTCATCTGCAACATCAGGCAACAGACATGCGAAAACCCGCATCCGGCGCGGGTTTTCACGCACACAATGCGGATCACGATCGATACATCACCTGCTCAAAATTACGCAACAATGACACAACGCGCACACAACCTTTTGCGCGCAGTGCCTCACCTCTCTATACGCATGAGGTCTACACAAAGTTCAAAAAGGCCGACGGCTCAAGCTGCGCAGCCGGAAACACAACATCCAGCTTCCGCGCGCCCAGCGTTTTGTATGCCGCCTCGCCCAGCACATTTCTGAAGTCCGTCGTCACCTTCAGATCGCGCCCTTCGTTCAACTGCTCATCGTTCACGCCCGGCCACTGCCCATACACCTTGCCGCCCTTCACCGCGCCGCCGAGCACGAACATCACATTCGCGTGGCCATGGTCCGTTCCGCCGGTGCCGTTCTGCCGGGCTGTTCGTCCAAACTCCGACATCGTCACCAGCGTCACGTTCTCCGCGTCGTCGCCCATGTCGCGCCAGAACGCCGCAATCGTGTTTGAAAACTCCGTCAGCCGATTCGCGAGCTGTCCATTCGCCGCGCCCTGGTTCTGATGCGTGTCCCATCCGCCGATATCCGAAAACGCCGCCTCCACTCCGAGGTTCGCCTTCAGCAACTGCGCAATCTGCTTCATGCTGTTGCCGAACGCCCCATTCGGATACACCACGCCATCCGCCGGCTTGTACTGCGCCGGGTTCGCGGCCTTCAGCATCTTCACCGCCTCAAACGTCTCCTCGCCCGTGCCATGCAGCACGGAATCCGTGCTCTCGTCGTACATCGCCTCAAACGCATTCGACACGGCCGAGCTCTGCGGCCCGCGACCACCCACCGAGAAGTCTGCCAGGTTCGCCACCGCGACTGCCGGCACCCGGCCCTGCAGCGTGCGCGGAATCTCCGCGTTCAGCGCAACCGCGCGGAACGGCGACGGCTTTCCGTCCAGCGGCTCAACCTGCAGCGCACGATTCAGCCATCCATCCGGCGTCGACTTCACACCCGGCGTTCCGCTCTCCATAAAGTCCTGCGCATCGAAGTGCGAGCGCGTGGGATCCGGCGAGCCAACCGCATGCACAATCGCGAGATGCCCCTGGTCATACAGCGGCTTCATCGCACTCATGGCCGGATGCAGCCCAAAGTATCCATTGAGATCGATGACGTCATTCTTCTGAATCGCAATCGTCGGCCGCATCCTGTAGTAGTTCTTCTCGGCATGTGGAACCACTACGTTCAGGCCATCGCAGGCGCCGCGCTGAAAGATCACCACCAGCTTCTTCCGGCTCGCGGCCGCGCGATCCACCTCGGCATACACCGCGCGCGTGAGGAAGGCCGGCACGACAGAGGTCCCCACCAGAGCCAGCGCGCCTCCGCGCAGAAATCCGCGCCGCGTCACGCCATTGCGCCGCGCCAAATCGCGCCCGCACATATCGCATCCCCAGTCGCTCGCATCCGTGAATTTCATCCTGCTCGCCATCGCGCTACCCTCGTATTGCCTTTCCTGACTCGCCAACTTGCTGACTCGCTGACTTGCTTACCTTCGCTGAAACTCCGGAGATCCCAGCAACAGCCCGGCCATGGTATCCAGCGGCGAGCCCGGCCCAAGCTGCTGCGGCCTGTGACCCGCTCGGGTATCCATGAACCTGGCCGCTCCGCCGACGACCATGCCATCGCTCTGCGGCGCCGGCTTGGCCTTGAATGCATCCTCCGCACTCTGCTGCGCCGTCGGATCGCCAAACTGCGCCAGCACCGTCGACCGCGTCCTGTCCGACGCCGGCTCACCGAGGAGCGCAATCTCCAGCTTGTTCTCCGTCTCCACATCCGGAACCGGCGGCGGAGCACCATCGGTGTCGCCCAGCAACTCCGGCCAATCCGTCTTCACGCCCATCACGCGATTACTGCTCAGCACCAGCGCAAAGTTCATGCGCGAAATCAGCGCGTTGCTGCTCACCCAATCCTCGTTCTTCCACGAGTACCCCTGCGGCGTCAGCATGCCATAGATGGGCATTCCCAGCCGGTCCATCGCCTGCACCAGTTGCAGCGGCGTCTTCACCGAAGCTCCACTCGCGCGCAGTGCACTCGCCATAAACTCGATCGGCGTCTTTACCTTTGCGCGATACACCTGCGGGCTCCAGAACTCCGGCGAGCGATACATGGTCAGCAGCACCGCGCGAATATTCCCGTCGGTCTTCAGGAACGCCGCCGCCATGCGGTTCACCAACGCCGGCGGAGGATCGTCGCTCACAAACCGCACCGCCAGCTTCTGCGAGATGAAGTGCGCTGTCGCCGGGCTGGTCGCCAGGATGTGCAGCACCTCCAGGCCTTCCTTCTGGCCGTTCTCCTTGATCTTGTGTCCCAGCACGATCTTCGTGCCGGGCTCGTGCATGTTCTCGTTGTAGTACGCGCCACCGCCCTGGAACGGCTTATCGATGGTCCATCCGGTAAAGCACTTCGAGACCTCGATGACATCCTTCTGCGTGTAGCCGCCGTTCACACCCAGCGTGTGCAGCTCCATCAGCTCGCGGCCATAGTTTTCGTTGATGCCCTTCGGCTGCTGCTTCTTCGCATTCGGCCGCATGAAGCTCGCCTGCTGTGCACGCATCGCCTGGATCGAGTTCGGCCCAACGCTCTCCCAGTTGTCGAGATACATCAACATCGCCGGGCTCTGCGCCACGGCTACCAGCAGATTCTCAAACTTGCCCAGCGCGTTCGGCAGAATCACATCGCGCTCATACGACGGCAGGTAGTACGGCTCATTCTGGTTCTTTCGCAGATAGACGCTGAAGTGATTCAGCCAGAAGTCGGTCATCACCGCCTGCAGCTGCCGCTCGCTGAAGACATCGCGCTCCAGCCGGGACTCCAGGATCTCCGCCGCGACCACGCGCTCCGGCGCCGTGATGAACTCGCCCGTAATCTCCTCGTCCTCCGGCGACATGCCCTGCACCAGCAGCAGCTTCTGGAAAGGCTTCAGCGCCGCCTTGAACGACATCATCTCGTCGGGCTTCATGGCCACCAGCCGGTCCACGCGCTGATCCGGCGGCAGTGCCAGCACCGCCTGCACCTCTTCGGGCGCGGGCTCGGCCAGGTCCTTCATCTTCGGCTTGCCCTTCTTGTTCAGCTCCAGCGGCTGCGTCGCAACCTCTCCATTCGAGAGCAGCATCTGCCCTTGCGGCGTGTTGCCGCTGGTCGCCATCGAAGGCTCCGTCGCTCCACCACCGGCCATGTCCATGCTGGCCTGCATGCCGTTCTGCGGAGCGGGCCGCTTGCTCGCCGACTCATCTGTCTCATCCAGAGCAGCAAGGCCGGCCATCGCCTGCCGCCGCACCTGCTTCGCATTCTCCGGTTGCGCCGCAACTGCCGCCTGCGCTTGGCCCGGCTTCGCGCCGTTCGCCGCCTGCAGCTTCAACTCATTCTGCTTCTGGTCGTACTCGTACTTGGCATCCTCAAAGATCGCGTGCACGACCCGATCGCGCGGAACCCAAAGATTTCCCCGGTCGGCCATCCGCAGCATCGCCTGGGATGGGAACTGGTGCATGAGGTCAGCCTGGTTCAGCCGCAGCAGCGGATACTCATTCATCCGCTGCTCAAAGGCGGAGTCGTCGATCTTCTCGGGCTGAAGCTGCTGCATAAACCAATTCGTCAGCCCCATCTTTTCGACGGCTTCAATCTCGCCCGGCCGCGGCCCAAACGTGAACCGGTTCAGCGCGTGCAGCAGGCGCTCCTGCTGGGTCAGCGGAGCCTCGCGCTCGGGCCGCTTCGGCACACCTGGCGACGGCGTGTGAGACGCGCTCGGAGCCGCCCCGAACGCCGCCTGTGGAACCGCCATCAACCCGCACAGCAGGCCCGTCAACGCGGTCTGCCCCGCCTCACGCATCCATCTACGCCGCGGCATCATGACAGTTGTTCTCCAGAATCCTCGCAAAGCATCGGTTATCCGGCTAAACCCCGGCACCTTCCCGAAAGTTGCGACCCGGACCGTAAATTCCTGAGCCTAAAACTCTGCAAGCTCCTTCATGGCCGCAAACAGCCGCTCCGGCTGAGGCAGGATCACATCTTCCAGCAGCGGTTGGTATGCCACAAAGGTGTCCATCGACCCCACCCGCCGCACCGGCGCATCCAGGTCGTGGAACAGCTCATCGCCGATCCGCGCTGCGATCTCCGCGCCGTAGCCCCAGCTCAACATGTCCTCATGGGCCACGATCACCTTGCTGGTCTTCTTTACCGACGCAGCAATCGCCTCAAAGTCATACGGGCTCAGGCAGCGGAGATCGATCACCTCAACCTCCATCTTCAGCTCCCGGGCCATCCTCTGCGCCGCTTGCAGCGCCCGCGGAACCACCGCCCCGTAGGTCACCACGGTCAGGTCCTTGCCCTCCCGAACCACCTTGGCCTTTCCAAACGGAATCATGTACTCCGGCCCTGGGTACATCCCGCGTCCAAACGTCTCGCGATAGAGCCGCTTATGCTCCAGGAAAAGCACCGGATCATCGCAGCGGATCGCCGTCCGCAGCAGCCCCGCCGCATCCAGCGCATTCGACGGCATTACCACCCGCACGCCCGGCGTGTGCGTAAAGATACTCTCGCCGGATTGCGAGTGATAGATCGAGCCACCCGTCAGGTAGCCGCCGATCGGCACGCGCATCACCAGCGGGCAGCTGAACTGCCCGTTCGACCGCCAGCGCATCACGCTCAGCTCATTGCGCATCTGGTGCATCGCCGGCCAGATGTAGTCGAAGAACTGAATCTCCACCACCGGCTTGAGCCCGCGCACCGCCATCCCTATGGCCCGGCCGGTGATATTCGCCTCGGCCAGCGGCGAGTTCCACACGCGGTCGTTGCCAAACTCCTTCTGCAACCCCGCGGTGAGCTTGAACACGCCGCCCTTGCCCTTGATTTTGCCTCTGCGCAGCGCCTCATCGCGCGTGGCGTCGGCCACATCCTCACCGAACACCACGATCCGCTCATCGCGCCGCATCTCGTCCTTCAGCGTCGCGTTGATCAGGTCGGCCATCGTGCGCTCGGTGTCGTCCGCAGTAACGGCCACCTTCGTCGCAAACCGCGCACCGGTCGGATCGACATCCTCCGAGTACACATGCTTCAGGATCGTGTCCGGCGTTGGCAGCACCGCCGACAGCGCGCGATCCGCCGCGTGCTGCACCTCTTCGTCCACCTTGCGCTCGAGCTCGTTGATTCCCTGCGCGTCCAGAATCCCCTCGCGCAGCAGCCACATCTGCATGCGCGAGATCGGGTCGCGCAGCGCATCCGCCCCAATCTCCTCCGCGCTGCGGTACAGCCGCTCGTCATCGCTCAGCGAGTGCGAGTACGGCCGCGTCACATGTCCGTGCACGACCGCCGGGCCTTCGCCGCTACGGCAGTATTCGACGGCCTGCACCATGGCCTTGTAACTCGCGATCGCGTCGGTCCCATCCACCTCCCAGAACCGGAAGTTCGGAAAATTCGCGATCAGTTTTGTAGATATTGCCGCCCGGCGTATTCGCCTCCACCGGCGTCGAGATCGCATACCCGTTGTCCTCGATGACATACAGCACCGGCAGCTTCTCATTCGAAGCCGTGTTCAGCGACTCCCAGAACTCGCCCTGGCTGGTCGACCCCTCGCCGATCGACACATAAACCACCTCGTCGGCCTCAAACTTCACGTCCTTGAAGCTGCGATAGTCCGTGCCATCGCTCATTCGCTTCGCCGCTGCCGGATGACTCCGGTAGTATCGCCCTGCCTCCGCGCAACCGATCGCCTGCAGGCACTGCGTCGCGGTCGAGGACGACGGCGACACGATATTCAGCCGTTCGCTCGTCCAGTGGCTGGGCATCTGCCGTCCGCCGCTCGAAGGATCCGTCGCCGCCCCTACGGCCTGCAGCAACTGGTCCTCGACAGTCATCCCCAGCGCCAGGCAGATCGCGCGATCGCGATAGTACGGAAAGAACCAGTCGTACCCAGGCTTCATCGCCAGGCCGGCTGCCACCAGCAGCGCCTCATGTCCTGCACACGACACCTGGAAGAAGATCTTCTGCTGCCGCTTCAGCATAATCTCGCGGTCGTCCGTCCGCCGCGAGAGATACATCAGCCGGTAGAACTCAACCAGTTGCGGCGCCGTGAGGCCCGGCGGCCACCACCTGCTCCGCCGCGCGCTCATCCACCCGTTCCGCCACCTTAATCGCTGTCCGCTTCTCCGCCAACCCGTGGCCCTCCTGCAGCCTCGACGATTCTACTCGTCCCGGTTAGCGCTTTGCCGGTTGAATACCCAATCTTCACACCGATGCGTCGCCACCCGAGAGAGGCCGAATTTCATGCATCTTAGCAGCCCAAAACCGGCACGATCAGTGCGCCATCTGGCTCTGCAGATCATGGGCCAACTTCTCAATTTCCTTCGCCTTGCGGAGAAGATCCGCCGGCAGCTCACCCTGGTGCGTCTTCTCGAAGTCCGCCTTCAATTCAGTCGTCAGCGCACTCATCTTCTCGACGTCTTTTTGGGCGTGATTGCGGCGGTCCGCCATCTTCATCGCCTCGAGCCGGTCGGCCCCCATGCGCCCGCTGACTGACGGGTCCTCTGAGGGAAGCGCGTTAGGTGGTGACGACGGAGGCATAATCGGGTCTGCGTTCCTCCCCGGCATCGTCTGCTGAGCTGCCGCTACACTGGCGGTTCCGCTCCATGCCGCGCCGGCCAGCAGCACCAATCCGACAGCTGCGATCCGGAACATCTCATTCTTTGTCGTCATTCGCATCGATGGCCTCCCGCGGCGAGACTCGCCTCCACAAATTCACCTCGCACGTCTGTGCAGCCTTTATAGACCCGAAAGGCCCCTATGGCTAGACATCCTGATTGCCCGCAAACCTGCCTCTGGCCACCCTAGTTCTTCATCCGGCTCTGCACGTCATGGGCGAGCTTCTCAATCTCCTGCGCCTTCTTGATGACCTCCACCGAGAGCTCATCCTTGTTCGTCTTGTCCACGTCCGTCTTCAATTCGTTGCTCAGCGAGACCAGCCGGTCGACATCTGCCGCCAGCTTCTTGTGGCGATCGTCGTTCATCGCCTTCATGCGTTCCTCATCCATCTTCACGCGGAGCGGATCCGGCGCTGGCGGGTTTACGTTCGGGTTCAGCGCATCGGGGCCCTGCTGCTGCATGTACGGCGGTATCTTCGGCTGTTGCCCCTTTTGCGCATGCACCACCCCGCTGCCCGTGTGCAGCCCCGCTCCCGAGACCACCACAAACACAGCTGCGCACAACATCGCCACCACCAATATGTGACTGATTGCTCTCGGTCGCATTTCACTCCTCCTTTGCCAAAGCTACCTGCCGCCGGGTGCGACTCGTCTTACGCTTGGCTTCTCTCGTATCCTGCGGAGTAGACCGGATTTTCATTAATGATGACTCCTACCGCCACTCTTCCACAAGAGCAACACTCCCTGATCTCGCTCGAACACGGCTGGCATACGGACGTGCTGAATTTTGTACAGCATGGCGTCCCAAAGATTGTCATCGCTTTGTTGCTCGCGCTCATCGCCCAGCAGACTCTTGCCTTCTTCGTCAAACGCATGCGCAAGCGCGCCGAGGCCATGGTCGGCAACGCCCACCGCGCTGCCCAGCTGCGCACGCTGGCCGGGATCATCCGCGCCACCGGCTACGCCCTGATCGCCGCCTACGTCTTCATCCAGATCCTCGGCGCGCTCGGCGTCCCGCTGGGTTCGTTCATCGCTGCCGCCGGCGTCATCGGACTGGGCATCAGCTTCGGCGCGCAGTCGCTCTTCAAAGACATGCTCACCGGCCTCTTCATCCTGCTCGAAGACCAGTACGCCATCGGCGACAACATCAAGATCGCCGGCCTGCAGGGCACGGTCGAAAACCTCACCCTGCGCGTCACCACGCTCCGCGACGGCGACGGCACGCTCTACATCGTGCCCAACAGCCAGATCACCACCGTCTCCAACCTCTCGCGCGACTTCTCCGTCGCCACCCTTCCGGTCAGCGTCAGCACCAGCGAGAACCCCGACGGCGTGCTCCAGGTCCTCACCCAGGTGGCGAAAGAAGTCCGCGCCGACGCGGCTTTCAAGGACGTCGTCATCGACGACCCCACCGTGCCCGGCGTCGACAAGATCAGCGGCCACGAGGTCATCTATCCCATCAACCTGCGCGTGCAGGTCAATCAACGTGACGGCGTGCTGCGCGAGCTGCGCCGCCGCATCCTCCTCGCCTTCGAGAAAGAGAACATCGCCTTCGGCACCGCCAGCAGCACGCTCGTGCTCGAGCGCCGCGATCCAACCGCCGCCCCACCGGCTCCCCCTGGGGTGCCCACCGAACCACCGCAACCTGCGGCGCCTGAGACCTCGCACTAGCACAACAAGCACGCAACCTCCGCCTGCTACCATCGCCCTGTGAGTCAAGCCCTGTGAGTCAAGCGATTGAGCTGTGGAACTCGTTCCTCATCGCCTTCAGCGCGCTTCTGCCGCTCATCAATCCAATCGGCTCCGCACTGGTCTTTCTCGGCCTCGTCGGCGACGCACCGCCAGGCGCCTATCGCAGCCTGGCGCGCAAGATCGCCCTCAACAACGTCATCTTCCTCGTCGTCATCGAGCTCCTCGGCTCCGCCATCCTGCACTTCTTCGGCATCTCGCTGCCCATCGTGCAGGTCTCCGGCGGCATCGTCATCGCCGCCATCGGCTGGTCCGTGCTCAATGCAAAGGAATCCGAAAAGACGCTCGACAAGCGCGAAGAGGTCCGCCTCAATCCTGACGACAGCTTCCAGGCCCTGCAGAAGAAAGCCTTCTACCCATTGACGTTTCCGGTAACCTCAGGCCCCGGGACGCTCGTCGTCACGCTCACCCTGGCGGCGCGCGCGCAAAACGGCGGCATCGTGCTCAACGCGCTAAGGCACGGCGGCCTCTTCCTCGCGATCCTTGTGCTCAGCGCATTCGTCTATCTCTGCTACGCCAACGCACCGCGGCTTACGAAAGCGATCCCGCCCGCGACTACGCAAGGCATCCTGCGCGTCGTCGGCTTCATCGTCGTGTGCATCGGCGTGCAGATCGCCTGGAACGGCTTCTCCACCCTTGCGCCGCATCTACTCGGTCACTGATCAGGCCAGCGCCGAGTACAACTCCTCAGCATCCTTGATCGGCGGCAGACACGAGTTTCCCCTGCACACCAATGCGAAGCTCCCGGCATCTCCCGGCACGGCAGGCAGCGTCTCCGCCAACGCCGGCGGAAGCCCTTGCATCTGCTCGCGGCGCAGTTGAATAACGCTCTTGTTCACCATAAACCGCGCCATGCCAGCAACCAGCAGCTCTTTCGCCGCGCTGTCTTCTCCCACGATGCACGCCTGCACCGGCGGCTCAATCATCCGCCGCAGAGCCAGAGCATAACTCGCCGCGTACAACCCGAAGTGCTCGACGACGCCCGCGAACGTCTCCAGCGTCTCCTGCGCACGCGTCTCGTAATCCTTGCTGTTGGTCAGCGCCGCCAATCGCAGCAGCACCGTCGCTGCCACTGAATTCCCCGCCGGCGTTGGCGCATCCTGCAGCGGTTTTCTCCGCGCCGCCAGCGCTCCAATCCGCTCCTCGGTCGATTTCACCTCTGTATCGAAGAACCCGCAGCCCGTCGCATCATAAAATCTCGCCAGCATCGCATCCGCAATCTTCTGCGCTGCGTCGAAGTAGCGCATCTCGCCGCTCGCCTCCCACGCATCCAGCGCGGCATTCGCCACAAACGCATAGTCCTCGAGCACGCCCGCAACCGCCCGCTCCGGCGCCACTCCTTCGCCGTACGCCACTACATGCGCCAGCCCTGCATCACTCCACGCCTCGCGCAGCACGCGATCCAGCGACTTCAGCGCGAACTCCACCGGCTCGCGCAAACCCAGCGCGCGCCCCGCCGCGATGTACGCCGAGATGCACATCCCGTTCCAGTTCGTGTACACCGTCTGGTCGACATACGGCGTGCGCCGCTCGAGCCGCGCCGCATACATCTTCTCTTTTGCGGACTTCAGCACCTCACGCGCCTTTCCCTCTTCCATCCCCAGCGCCTTCGCGACATCCTCAATCGCCCTCGGCGTGTGCAGCACATTCTTCGCCGGATTGTGATGCATATCACCCACCGGCCGCAGATTGAAGTACGCCTCCGCGATCCGAAACTCCTCGGCACTCAACACACCCTGCGCCTCATCGCGAGTCCACGTGAAGTAGTCGCCATCATCATCCAGCGAATCATCCGCATCCTGCGAGGCATAAAATCCGCCGCGCTCCCGATCGCTCAGCCACTCATCCATCCAGCGCAGAATCCCGTTCGCCACCTGCGCAAACTCCGGATCCGCAAAGCTCTGAAACGCATGCGCGTAGTTCTTCAGAAGCTCGCTGTTGTCGTATGCCATCTTCTCGAAGTGCGGCACAATCCACTGCTCGTCCACCGAGTAGCGATGAAAACCGCCGGCAAGCTGATCGTGAATTCCACCGGCAGCCATCTTCTTCAGCGTGACGATTGCCACCTTGCGCGCCGCCTCTGCATGTTCTCCGCCCCGCGTCGCCACATCAATCAGCAGATCGATCGCACCCGAGTGCGGAAACTTCGGCTGCGATCCAAACCCTCCATTGCGCGCGTCAAACATCCGCAGAATTGGACCGATGATCTTATCCAGCAGCGGCAGGCCCGGCTCTCCGCTGCGGCCCGAAAAGCTCTCGTTGTGCTCAATCATTGTCAGCACGCTGCCTGCCGACTCCTCAACCTCCTCGCGCCGCTCCTGGAACGCCTTCGCCATCGTCAGCAGCACGCGCCGGAAGCCCGGCCTTCCATAACGCTCATCCGGCGGAAAATACGTTCCACCAAAGAACGGCTTCCCGTCCGGTGTCAGAAACGCCGTCAGCGGCCATCCTCCTTGTCCGCTGATGGTTGCAACCGCCGACTGATAGCGCGTGTCCACATCCGGCCGCTCATCGCGGTCCACCTTCACCGCAACGTAGTGCTCGTTCACCACCTGCGCAGTCTCGTCATTCTCATAACTCTCGCGGTCCATTACATGGCACCAGTGGCACCACACCGCGCCAATGTCCAGCAGCACCGGCTTGTTCTCGCGCTTGGCCTTCTCAAACGCCTCCGCGCCCCACTCATGCCACTGGACTGGCTGATGCCGCGCCGACCTCAAATACGCCGACGCGGACCGCCCGAGCCCATTCTCCATCGTTTCGCTCATCCCATTTACTCCAAACTTCCAGCCTACAGCAGGCGTCGGAGTAAGCAAGTTAGACTGTGAGAAGTTAGGCCTTGCACGCTTCAACCTCTTCACAGCTTCCATCACGCAAACAAAAAGGCCGCGACTCACGCCGCAGCCTTTTCGCTTTTTCTACTGTCTAGTGTCTATCGCTCTACTCCCTGCCTTTACTGCGGCATCGGCGGAGGCGTCTCCGTCAGCGGCTTCGGCGGAGCCGGCGGCGTCGGCGCCGTCAGCCCCGGAATGTTCGGCTTCTGCGAAATCGTTCCACTGGCCGCCTGCGTGATGCTGATGCCGTATTTGTCCAGCGTCTCCGCGAGAATCTGGCTCAGGTTGGCGCGGTCGCGCGCGTACGCTGCCGTCGCCGAGATCATATTGTCCTCGGATGTTGCCAGGTTGCGCTCCATCTGCAACACGTTCGCGGTCGTCGACGCACCAAGCCTGTACTTCTTCTGCTCCGCCTCCAGCGCCTGCGCCGCATAGTCGCGCGCCGACTGCGACGACTGCACCGCCGCACGATCGTTCGTCAGCGCATACACGCCATTGATCACCTGAATGCGAATCTGCGTGTAGAGCTGCTGCAGCCGCATCTGCGACTGCCGGTACTCCATCTGCGACCGCACCTGGTCCGCCTGCGCGATCCGGTTGCGGATCGGAATCTGCAGGTTCACACCCACACCCCAGTCAGGCGACGTATTGCTCAGCGTGTTGCCCAGCACCGTGCCATAGCCGGAGCTTGGCACAGAGCCCGGCGGGCACGGCTGCGGGGCCCCGTTCAATCCGCCGCAGTTCAGATTCGGATTCTGCTGACCACCCACGCCGCTGCCGCCGTAAAACCCATACGCATCCAGCACCGGAAGCAATCCATTCTTCTCCGCCCGGATGGTGATCTGGTTGTTCTTCATGTTCAGCGTCGCCTGCTCAATCTGCGGATTGTTCTGGTACGCCTCACGAATCAGGTCCTCGGTCTGCATGTCCTCTTCCGGCAGCCGTTCCAGGCTCACGCGGTCCGTCGGAACCACCGGCGCATTCGCCAGTTGCGGATCGTTCAGGTTGCGCACGATCGCCTGCTTCATCAGCAGTTGCTGATACTCGAGGTTCGACTGCGACGTAATCAGCGCCTGCTTGTCGCTCGCCACCGCCGCGTCCGAGTTCACCACGTCCAGCGGAGCCAGCGTTCCAATCTGCAACTGCTTGCGGTTATCTGCGGCCAGCTGCGTCGACTGCTGCAGCGCGCGCGTCTTCGCCTGCTCGTCTTCATACGCGCTCACCAGCGCCCAGTAGATGCTCTCCACCTGCCCCACCGTGTAGATCAACTGCTGCCGGAACGCCGCGTCCGTAATCCTGCGGTTGTTCTTCGCCTGGATGATGAACCGCTCGTTCACCCACTTGCAGCATCCCTGCAGCAGGTGCTGCGTCAGCTGCGCACGCATATTGGACTGCAGCAGCGGGCTGTAGCTTGTCCGTTGGCTGTTCGTTGTTATGTGCGAGTTGTCGAACGTCACGTTCAGCGATTCGCCGCCCCGGAACCCTTCCGTGTATTGGAAGTTGTACGTCGCCGTATCCTGCGAGAGCGTGTTCGTTCCGGTCAGCAGGGTCGTCGACTCCTGCGTATTCGCCCGCTCATACTGCAGCGTTCCCGTGAACTCCGGATCCAGCAGCTCCGGCTGCGGCCCGCCGCCGTTCGTGCTCAGCACCAGGCCCGATGCACCCGCGCCGCTTCCGCCAGCCGCGCTCGTCGTTCCGCCCGGCCCGCCGCCGCCCGTAATCGTCGAGCTCGATCCGCCCAGCGTGTTCGCCACAATTCCCGTTGACACACCACGCAGCGACGACCCAGCCTTCGCGCGCAGAATGTCCGTGTCCGCAATGTCCAGGTTGATCCGCGCAATCGCGATGTCGTAGTTGTTCTCAAGCGCCAGCGTGACCGCATCATCCAGCCCGAGATAAATCTTCCCATCGCGCAGCAGATCGCGCAGGTCCGGCGTGTTGCTCAACCGCGGCGCCGGATAGTTCTCCGGCGTGTAGTCCTTCAATGGATTCGGGAAGAACGGAATCGGCTCCGTGTAGTCCTTGCCCGTCGGCCGCAGATACAGCGGCTCGGTCGGCTTCGGTGCCGGTGCCTGCGGCAGTCCCGGCGTTCCCGTCGTATCATTCTGCACACTCTGCTGCGGTGCCGGTGCGGTCGGATTCAGCGTGCCCGCCGGCTGTTGCGCCGCGGGCGCCTCGCCCGTCGCATTCGGGTTCGCCGGCTGTTGCTGCGTGGGCGCCGGCTGCTGCGTCGCAGCAGGGCTCTGTCCGGTCGCGGGCGCAGCAGGAGTCTGTGCCGCGGCGCTGCTCAACATCAGGGCGACGCACGCCGCAGCCTGCAAATCCCTCAATTTCACGTTCGCTTCTCCGAGTCTGGTTCAGACCTTTTGCGCTTCAGATAGTTTGTCTTGCCGTTCTCTTCCAATACGGCGAGCAAGGACCCGAAGTTCCACCCGACGAACAGAAGGCAAAGAGCCGCTTCAGTATATCGTTCACTCTGTCCACATCTCGCCCCACGCTCTACCCGCTATCCTCTACCCTCTATTAATGGCCGCCGCATCCACCAACTGGAAGCTGACCCTCGCCTACGACGGCTCGGGCTTTCATGGCTGGCAGATTCAGTCCGCCCAGTCCACGGGGATTCCCCGGCGAACTGTCCGCGGTGGCTGCGGCCTCGCCACCATCCAGGGCACGCTCGCCAACTGCCTCTTTCGCCTTACCGGCGAAGAAGTTCTTCCCCAAGGCTCCGGCCGCACCGACGCCGGCGTCCACGCACTCGCGCAGGTCGTCAGCTTTCGCCTCACAGCACCCGTCCCTGCCGCGAACCTCCAGCGCGCACTCAACCGCATCCTGCCCGCCGCTATCCGCGTGCTCTCCTGCGAACAGGTCCCGCACAGCTTTCACGCACGCCACAGCGCCCGCAGCAAAACCTACGAGTACCGCATCTTCGAGCGCCGCATCCGCTCCACGCCGGGCCAGCCTGCACTCGAGCGCATCTGCTCACCCTTCCTCGCCCCCTACTCCTGGGACTGCCGCTGGCCTCTCTCCGTCGACCTCATGCAACGCGCCGCCGATCTTCTCATCGGCACACACGACTTCACCTCCATGGCCGCCACCGATCCCGACCGCGCGCAACGGGACGCTGACGATGACTCACCCTCGCATCGCGCCACAAAAATCCACCCCGTAAAAACCGTCACGCAGGCCGAATGGTCCACTCGCCCCATCCCTAACACCCTGAGCCCTGGACCCTGGGCCCTCGACCCTGATTCCTATCTCCTCACCTTTCGCATCGCCGCCACCGGCTTCCTCCACCACATGGTGCGCAACATCGTCGGCACACTCGTCGAAATCGGCCGCGGCTCGCTCGAACCCTCCGACCTCACCCGCATCCTCGAAGCCCGCGACCGCACTGCCGCCGGCCCCACCGCGCCCGCCCGCGGCCTCTACCTCGTCGAAGTCGTTTACGAGGTCAACGAAGCCACAACAGAAGAAACGGCACATGCGGAGGTCGCGTCATGACCCCCGCGCCCTCCACACTCGCCAACACCCGCATCACCGCGCTCGCCGCCGACCGCACCATCCACCGCGCCTTCCACTGGCTTCACCTCTACGAGCAGCAACTCCAGCGCTGGCACTCTGAATTCCTCGCCATCCCCGCACCACCCTTCGGTGAAGCCGCGCGCGCCACCTGGTTCCTCTCCCGCTTCACCGAGCTCGGCCTCACCAACCCGCACATCGATCACGAAGGCAACGCCCTCGCCGAACTCCCCTCCCACAACTCCGAGCAACAGCCCATCATTCTCCTCTCCGCACACCTCGACACCATCTTCCCCGCCGGTGCCGACTGCACACCGCGCGTAGACGAGCACGGCAAACTCCTCTGCCCCGGCGCCACCGACAACGGCGCCGGCCTCACCGCTCTCCTCGCCATCGCCGCCGCGCTCCGCTACGCGCAACTGACACCGGCAGCAACCATCCTCTTCGCCGCAAACGTCGGTGAAGAAGGCGAAGGCGACCTCCGCGGCATGCGTCACCTCTTCGCGCGCTCGCCGTACGCGCAGCGCATCCAGACAGCCATCGCGCTCGAAGGCTGCGGTACCGGCACCCTCGTCGACCGCGCGCTCGGCTCGCGCCGTCTTCGCGTCGAAATCACCGGCCCCGGCGGCCACTCCTGGGCCGACGCCGGCCGTCCCAGCCCCATCAACGCACTCGCCTCCGCCATCGCCGCGCTCACCCAACTCGCGCTTCCGTCCAACCCGCGCACCACGCTCAACTGCGGCACCATCTCCGGCGGCACCTCCATCAACTCCATCCCATCCTCCGCCACCGCCGACTTCGACCTCCGCTCCACCTCCACCGAAGAGCTCGAAAGCCTCGAAACCCTCGTCCTCTCCACCGTCTCCAAGTGCGTCAAAACCGAAGCCCGCCGCGGCCGCGCACGCGACGCGTTGCGTCTCCAAATCCGCCGCATCGGCGACCGCACCGCCGGCGCGCTGCCCTCCGACTCCTCGCTCGCCATCAGCCTTCGCGCCGTCGACCGCCACCTCAACATCCGCACCGAATCCCGCATCGGTTCCACCGACGCCAACCTCCCACTCTCGCTCGGCATTCCCGCGCTCGCCATCGGAGCCGGCGGCACCGGCGGCGGCATTCACACCACCGAAGAGTGGTACTCGCCCACCAACCGCGAACTCGCCCTCCGCCGCATCCTCCTCCTTCTCCTCGACACCTGCAACCTCCACGCCCCTGACATCATCGCGCTGAGCGAAGCAGCCCGCTGAATCCCACAACCCGGGTGCCCCATCTTGGCGCGCAGCTTCATCGCGCGCTAAGGTCCGGTTATCGCGCGAAAGCGCGATCCGCTTTTGCCTTTGCCTTTGCCGTCGCCTTTGCTTTCTTGTTTGTCATCCCCGAAGGGGATCTGCTTCTGCCTTTGCTCTTGCTCTTGCTTTTGCTCTTGCCTTTCTTTCTGTCATCCTGAGCGAAGCGAAGGACCTGCTTTTGCTTTATTCACTACTCACTATTCACTCGCACTAAACTCATCACGTGAAGATCTCGATCCCCGCTGCGCTGCTCAGCGCCATCTTCGTCGCCGCTCCCATCCACGCCCAGCACTGCCCGCAACCCGCGCACACCATCTTCTACAACGGCAACATCCTCACCGGCGTCGGCCTCCACGCCATCGACAACCACACGCCACCGCAGCGCGTCCAGGCCATCGGCATCAGCGGTGATTGGATCACCGCCGCCGGCTCCAACGACACCGTCCTCGCCTGCGCCGCGCCCAATGCCGAAAAGATCGACCTCCGCGGCGCCTTTGCCATGCCCGGCTTCAACGACGCCCACACCCACATCGCCGAAGCCGGCCTCGATCGCCTCTCCGCCAATCTCAACGGCGTCACCTCGCTCGCCGAGATGCAATCCCGCATCGCCGCCTACGCGAAAACTCTCCCCGACCCGAATCAATGGATCCTCGGCGGCGGCTGGGACCACACCAAATGGGCCAGTAAAACTCTTCCCACACGCCAGGACCTCGACTCCGTCACCGGCACGCACCCCGCCTTCCTCTTCCGCGTCGACGGCCACATCGCCATCGCCAACACCGCCGCCCTGAAAGCCGCGGGCATCGATAACACCACCGCAGACCCACCCGGCGGCCACATCGACCGCGACGCGCAGGGAAATCCCACCGGCATCATCCGCGAAAGTCCCGCAACCTCACTCGTCGAAAAACAAATCCCGCCGCCCAGCTACGACACCCGCCGCCGCGCCCTTGAGCTCTCCATTCAGGACGCGCTCGCCCACGGCGTCACCTCCATTCAGGACTTCTCCACATGGAACGACTGGCTCGTCCTCGAAGGCATGGAGCATGAAAACAAACTCCCGCTCCGCATCGCCGAGTGGATCGACTTCAATCTCCCCGTCGGCGACCTCGAGCAGCGTCGCGCCAGCCACGATCCCAACGATCCGCTGCTGCACCTCACCTTCCTCAAAGGCTTCATGGATGGCTCACTCGGCTCCCGCACCGCCGCGCTCAACGCGCCCTACAGCGACGACCCCAACAACTCCGGCATTCCCCGCTATGACCCGGACAAGCTCAACGCCATGTCCACCGAGCGCGCCGCCGCCGGCTTCCAGCTCGGCTTTCACGCCATCGGCGACCGCGCCAACGACATGGCCCTCGACGCCTTCGAAGCCGCCGAGCAGGCCGGCGTCCCGGCCCCCGCCTTCCTATGCCAGGCGAAAGAAGAAAAGTACGAGCACACTCTTCCAGCCGACGCCATCGTCACCCGCACCAATCCCTGCCCTCAGCCGCCCTACGCCCCCGCCGACTTCCGCTTCCGCATCGAGCACGCGCAGGTCGTCAGCCCCAACGCGTTTCAGCGCTTTCACTCCCTCGGCGTCATCGCCTCCATGCAGCCCTCACACCTTCTCACCGACATGGCATGGGCCGAACAACGCCTCGGCCCCGAGCGCGTCAAGTACGCCTACGCCTGGCGCAGCTTCCTCAATCACGGCGTCCCGCTCGCGTTCGGCACCGACTATCCCGTCGAATCCATCAACCCCATGCGCGGCCTCTACGCCGCCATCACCCGCATGAACGAAGCCGGCACCCAGACCTTCGATCCACAAAACGCCGCCGCAGGAAAAACTCACCCTCACCGAAGCCCTCTACGCCTACACTCAGGCCTCCGCCTTCGCCGAGTGGCGCGAGAACATCAAAGGCAAACTCGCGCCCGGCTTCCTCGCCGACTTCGTCGTCCTCGACCGCGACCTCACCCACTCCACACCACAGCAGATCCTGCACGCGCGCGTCCTCCGCACCGTCGTCGGTGGCATCACCCGCTACAACACCGAACGAACCCGCAGCCGCACCGCCCACCCACCCGACCCACACCACCGCCCGCAACAACCCGCACCACCCTAACAAAACCGACACCCTCCAACCCCGACGCCCGCACCGGCGTCTCCCACCCACCCGACAGCCCCGAGTGATCCCCGTCCCGGCCCATTCGCTTGAGCTCGCACTCGAAACCGGGTGCGCCCCACCCTTAGCCTCTGCCCTTGCCTCTGTCTGTTCCGGTCTGCTCTCTTTGCTGTCGCCTTTGCTCTTCTGTCTGTCATCCTGAGCGCAGCGAAGGACCTGCTCTTGCCTTATTCACTATTCACTACTCACTATTCACTCAACCCCATGCCCCACCGCCACCGCAACCTCCTCGCCCATATCCTGCTCATCGCCGTCGTCCTCGTCTGGGGCTGCACCTTCCCGCTCGTCAAATCCGCACTCCGCGACATCTCACCACTCCTCTTCAACCTCCTCCGCATGAGCATCGCCGCGGTCGTGCTTCTCCCTCCTCAACGCCAAAGAGCTCCGCGGCCTCACCCGGGCCGAACTCCGCCTCTGCCTCACCGCCGGCTTCTTCCTCGCGCTCGGCTACCAGTTCCAGACCTCCGGCCTGGCCCACACCACACCGTCGAAATCCGCCTTCCTTACCGGCCTGGTCGTCGTCCTCGTCCCCATCCTCAGCCTGCTCCCGCGAGTCGCCCCACCCAGCGCGCCGCGCCTCAACATCATCGTCTTGCTCGGAGCCATCCTCGCCTTCATCGGCCTCATCCTCCTCACATCGCAGCCCCCGGGGTCCCCAGCGAACTTGTTCGCTGGGGTGACAGGCACCGGCGCCGCCATCCTCTCCGGCATGCACCTCGGCGAGTGGCTCACCCTGGCCTGCGCCGTCGCCTTCGCCGCGCACCTGCTCACCCTCGCCCACGCCGCCCCACAGATCTCCGCGCGCCGCCTCGGCACCCTCCAGATCGCCTTCGCTGCCCTCTTCATGCTCCTCACCCTCCCGCTCGGCGGCCACCCCACGCTCCACCTCACCCCCACCGCCATCCTCGCCCTGGCCATCACAGCCCTCTTCGCCACCGCGGCGGCGTTCACTATCCAGAGCTGGGCCCAGCAGCTCCTCCCGCCCACCCACACCGCGCTCATCCTCACCCTCGAGCCCGTCTTCGCCGCCCTCACCTCGCTTCTCTTCTTCCACGAGCGCTTCGGCTCCCGCGAGCTCCTCGGCGCCGCCCTCATTCTCGCCGGCATCCTCCTCGCCGAGCTCCGTAGCTCCCCTCCCGTTCCCGCCAACGCCCCCGCCTGACCACCGCCACCACTCCCTCGCCCCACGATCACTGGTTACTTTTTCCCGCTGGATTCCCGCTCCAAAACGCCGTATCCTTCTCCCACTTCTTCGGCCCCTTGCACGCTCCCGCGCGCTCAGCCGCCGCTCACGCTGAGCCCCTCGGCCCCGCTTCTCACCTGCCTCCCCAAAGGAGCAGCCTCATGCGTCTCCACCACGACGAACGCGGCCAGACCATCCTCCTCGTAGCGCTCTCTCTGCCTTTCATGCTCGGCTTCGTCGGCATGGCCACGGACGTCGGCGCCCTCTTCAAAGACAAGCGCACCATCCAGACCGCCGCAGACGCCGCTGCCGTCGCCGGCGCCCTCAGCCTCAACAACGGCGCCTACGTCACCGCAGCCAAAAAAGCCAGCGCCGCCAACGGCTTCACCGACGGCAGCAACGGTGTCATCGTCACCGTAAACAACCCGCCGACATGGTCGAGCAGCAACTACAAAGGGGCCGCCAACAACGGAACACAGGGATACGTGGAAGTCACCATCACCAAGCCTGAATCCACGATCTTCCTCAGTCTCTTCGGCTACCCTTCCGTCACCGTCCTCGCCCGCGCCGTCGGCGCCAACAACGCTCCTGCACCCAATTGCGCCTACGTCCTCGCCAATAATTACGGCGGGCCGGCCCTCAGCATCTCAGGCACGATGCAATCCCTCTCGCCCCAGTGTGGTCTGATCGATGATTCCACCAACTCTCCGCCGATGTCCGTAGCAGGCAGTCTCAATATGAGCACCATCGGCACCGTCGCGGATTGCAGCAGCGGCTGCGGAAGCACCATCACCCCTGCACCCATCCCCAACATCATCCCGTATAGCGACCCCTTGAGTTATCTCCCGCAGTTCACCTGCAACGGAAACATCTCCTGCACCAACGGCACCGACACCTTCCCCTGCGCAAACAATCCCGACCTCACCAAGCCGCTCGCGCCCGGCTGCTACAACGGAATCTCTGCCACCGGCAGCTATGGGATCAATCTTCAGCCCGGCACCTTCGTCATTAACGGTCCCCTCAGCCTGGCCGGCGCCGGAACCCTCACTGGCTCCGGCGTCACCATCATCATGACCGGCGGAGCCTTGAGCTTGAATGGGGTCACGTTGAATCTCTCCGCCCCAACCTCGGGCACATACAACGGCATCCTCTTCGCCCAGAGCTCCACAGACCCGAGCGCAGCCATCTTTGCCCAAAACGCGAGCTCGACCGTGCATGGCTTCTTCTACTTCCCCGCAAACCAGCTTCTTCTGAACTCAACATTCACAAACGCCTACACCGGCTTCGTTGCCCAGTCCCTTTCCGTCACCGTCTCGAGCCCTCTTTCCTTCAACAACTACGCCTCGCTCCCCGGCGTCACCTCTCCGCTCAGCTCCGCTGTCCTCGTGGAATAACCCATGAAACGCTCTTCCCCAACGCCCATCCCGCATTGCGACCGCTCCGCCTCTGAATCCGGCCAGGGCGCTCTCGAGCTCGCCCTCAGCCTTCCCGTCTTCGTCCTCCTCATCCTCGCATCTGCGGAAATCGGCAACTTCGCCTGGGCCTCTGTCCAGATCAACAACGCCGCTCGCGCCGGCGCTGCCTTCGCCTCTCTGTCTCGAGCCAACGCTGCCGACATAACCGACATTCGAACTGCGGCCTACAACGAAGCGCCCAGATTCATCACCGCTCCCTCCACCCAGGTCACCTCGAACCAGGTCTGCAGTTGCGTCGATACCTCCGGCTCTCCTTCGTCCATCATCTGCGATCAGAACGCTCTCACCAACTGCGCATCGCCCAAGACCATCCAGGTCTTCGCCCAGGTCAACATCCAGGTCCCCATCGCCCCCATCATTCACTATCCCGGCCTGCCCGCCTCCTACACGCTCAACGCGCAGGCCACAGTCGGAGTCGAGCAGTGAAGAGCCCTTCGGATCCGCCGTCCTCCTCCGAACACGGCGCGGCCGCCGTCGAATTCCTCGCCTCGGTAATCGTCCTCTTCACGCTCATCTGCGGCACAGTCGCCGTTGCCATGAGCTTCTACACCTATGAGGTCATCAACGAGTACGCCCGAGACGCCTCTCGCTACGCTATGGTCCACGGCGCCGGGTGCAACATCCCTGGCGGAAGCTCCTGCTCCATCGCCACAACCTGCGCAGGAAGCGCCAGCGGCTACACCTGTTCCAGCGCCAACAGAGCTCTCAAGACGTACCTGAACTATCAGATTTTCCCCGGCATCAACGGAAACAATCTCTCCGTCTCCACCACCTATGCTCACGCCCCCGGGACCACCATATGCAACGGCACGTACTGCAACGCCGCCGGCGACCAGGTCACCGTCCAGGTCTCCTATCCCTATCTCTACATCGTTCCCTTCATCCCGCAGAACTCCTTCATCATGTACGCCAGCTCCACCATGGTCATCTCCCAATAATCCCCTCCTGTCCGATGTTCACATCGCCAACACCACCCGCACCTCGCCTTCCACTCGGAAGACATTTACACAATTTCAGCGTCTAATTGAGTAGGCACGCCGCGCTCAGGAAATGGCCGGGGCAGCGAGCGATCTTCTCTGTCGCCAGCGCCAGCGCGGCGGCACACTTGCGTGAGGAAAACGAAAGTTATGGATACACCGAAACGGTTCGGGCGCAGCGGTTTCAGCAACCTGCTTGCACGCCTGCGCAGCGGTCACCTCTCTACAACCCTTGCTCTGCTCGCTGTTCTCTCGGTCGGCGTTCTGCTCGGCTCCATCGCTACCGGCAAAGTCAGCGGCAAGGAATCCCAGCACCTCGACTCCACCGACGCCCGCCCGCTCGCCATTCCCAGCCCCGTCAATCTCTCCAACGGCTTCTCCGCCATCGTCAAGCAGGTCGGCCCCGCCGTGGTCAACATCAACACCGACTACATCCCCAAGCAGCCGCATCGCGGCCGGCGCAACATGCCGAACCCGAACGCGCCGGATGGCGGTGATGACGACAACAACGACATGCAGGACTTCCTCAACCGCTTCTTCGGCGGCGGCGGCAACGGCGGCCAGATGCCCGAGATGGGCAAGCGTGAAGCCCTCGGCTCCGGCTTCATCGTCGACCCGCGCGGCTACATCATCACCAACAACCACGTCGTCGACAAAGCCGACCACATCTACGTCAAGCTCGCCAGCGACCCCACCGATCCTCTCGATCAGGGCCGTCCCGCCACCGTCGTCGGTACCGACCCCGACACCGACATCGCCGTCATCAAGATCGACCCCCGGGGCCTTACGCTGCCCGTCGCCAAAATGGGCAACTCTGACGGCGCACAGGTCGGCGACTGGGTCCTCGCCATCGGCAGCCCCTTCGGTCTCTCCCAGACCGTCTCCGCCGGCATCGTCTCCGCCAAGAACCGCGCCATCGATGACCCCGGCGCCAACGGCATCGACCAGAGCCAGTTCCAGCGCTTCATCCAGACCGACGCCGCCATCAACCCCGGCAATTCCGGCGGCCCGCTCGTCGATATGGCCGGCCAGGTCATCGGCATGAATACCGCCATCTACACCCAGTCCGCTGGCTCTGAGGGTGTGGGCTTCGCCATGCCGTCGAACACCCTGATCCACGTCTATAACGACCTCATCAGCCCGTCGCACAAGGTCACCCGCGGCTCCATCGGCATTCAGTTCCAGGCGGCCACCTCCTCGGCTGTCGGCCGCATGTACGGCTTCTCCAACGGCGGCGTTCTGGTCTCCACCGTCACGCCCAACGGCCCAGCCTCCAAGGCCGGAGTGCAGCCCCAGGACGTCATCACCTCCGTCGACGGCAAGCCCATCAAGAACGGCGATGAGCTCGTCAACCTCATCTCCGACAAGCAGCCCGGTTCCACCGTCCGCCTCGGCATCCTGCGCAATGGCAAGCCCGTCACGCTGGACGTCGGCATCGCCGACCGCGCCAAGCTGTTCGCCAACCTCACCGGCAACGCCGAGCCCGGCGCCGGTCCTGACGTCGGCGACGTCGGCCAGAACAAGCTCGGCATCACCGTCCAGCCCGTCCAGCCCGCCGTCGCCAACAAGCTCGGCATCAAGGGCGGCGTCACCGTCACCAGCGTCCGTCCCGGCTCCTTCGCCGACGAGATCAACCTTCCCAACAACGTCGTGATCGTCGAGATCAACCGTCACCCGGTCACCGACGAGCAGAGCTACCGCTCCGTAGTCTCCTCGCTCAAGCCCGGTGACGACGTCGTCTTCGTCGTCCGCGACCCGCAAAGCCAGAACGCCGGCAACACCTACATCGGCGGAACCCTGCCCAGCACCAACCAGTAACCCGACCCAAAACGCAACACCACGGGGCACCCACCACGGGTGCCCCAATTCTTTGCGTCCCACAAGGCGACTTAACGGCACTCATCCGAGCCTCGATGAGCGCATCGGCGATTTATCGTCGATTCGAGGTTTCGTACAGCCATTCCGGCCTGGCAAACACACGCCCGACCACACCTTCGTATATATTCCGATCTGTAGGAGACGGTGTGGCTGATTGGCGAAGTTTCATGCATCACGTTCGCGAATGTCTTCAGCGACGCACCCTCAGGAGTTCAGTAAGACTCGGCCTCGTCGCAATGATTCTCGCCCTCGTATCAGCGAGCATTGCTCGTGCACAGAGAGCGGACGATTACCTCGCACGTGGATTTCAGCAGCCTCCAGACAGCGCAAAGCCGCGGGTCTGGTGGCACTGGATGAATGGCAATGTTACGAAAGCCGGAATCAAAGCTGACCTGGAATGGATGAACCGTGTGGGAATCGGTGGCTTCCAGAACTTCGATGCGTCTTTGGGCACGCCGCAGATCGTTCAAAAGCGATTGATCTACATGACGCCGGAGTGGAAGGATGCCTTCCGCTACGCCACCACGCTGGCCGATCAGTTGGGCTTGGAGGAGGGGGTTGCGAGCTCCGCAGGATGGAACTTATCGGGTGGTTCGTGGGTCCTGCCTGCACACGCGATGAAGAAGTTTGTCTGGTCCGAGACCGAGATCAACGGTGGCGAGGCGTTTCATGGAGCCTTGAAGAGGCCGCCTTCGAACGCGGGCCCGTTTCAAAACATCCCTTCCAACAGGACGGCGCCGGACTTCTACGCAGATAGTGCGGTATTTGCGTATCGCCTGCCTGCGAACGACCCACCGCCTCATGATCAGCCGAAGATTACGTCGAGCGGCGGCCAATTCGATCTGTCAACCCTGATCGATGGCGATCTCACCAACGCGACATTGCTACCCGCCGCACCACCCAATGAATCGTCCTGGATTCAATTCGAATACTCCAAGCCGCAACGGATTTGCGGAGTGAGCATCGCCTTCGTATTCAAGAGCGGCGAAGAGCATCGGGTTATGGCTCAAACCCGAGTGGCCGTCGAGGCAAGTGAGGACGGGCAAGGATTTTCATTTCGTCGCGGACGTTCCCTGGGCATTAGCACAATTTCCGGTGCGCACGGTTGCATTTCCTGCAATCACCGCGAAGTTCTTTCGGGTCACTTTCAAAACCCCTCCGCAAAGAGACCGCCGCAGTCGGAGCGCGCATATCTGAACTTGCCTTCCATTCCTACATGCCCATCAATCGATTCGAAACAAAAGCGGCGTTCGGGCGAGAAGGCAACTTACTCTATGTGGCAACGCCGCCCGCCGCTGCTGGAGACTCGATCCGGAAATCCGACGTGATGGATTTGACTGCGAAGATGCACTCCGACGGCACACTCGATTGGACCCCGCCGCCGGGACGATGGGTAGTCGTGCGACTCGGCTATTCACTTACGGGCGTAATGAATAACCCCGCTGAACCGGAGGCCACCGGGCTCGAGGTCGATAAGCTCAGCTCTACTTACGTCAGGGAATATTTCCAGCGGTTCTTCAATAACTTCACGGACGCAACCGGCGGTTTGATGGGCAAGCGCGGCCTGCGTTACGTGGTTACCGATAGCTGGGAAGATGGAACTCAGAACTGGACCGACGACATGCTGGCTGAGTTCAAGGCGCGTCGAGGCTACGACATGCTTCCCTGGCTGCCGGTGCTGACAGGCCATGTGGTCGAAAGCTCCGAGGCCAGCGACCGATTTCTTTATGACTTTCGACAGACCTTATCCGATCTTGTCGTAGAGAACCACTACGACCAGCTCACTGCCCTGCTGCATGCGCGGGGCATGGGGCGCTACTCCGAGTCGCACGAGCAAAGCCGCTCGTTGATCGCCGATGGCATGGAAGTGAAGCGATCCGCTGATATCCCGATGGGCGCGATGTGGGTTCCGGATGGCGGTCCCACCCGCGATGCCGACATCCGGGAATCGGCGTCAGTAGCTCATATTTACGGACAGAACCTTGTAGCGGCCGAGTCGTTCACGACGTCCGTCGGAGCATGGACGTGGTCGCCCGAAACCCTGAAGCCAGCTGCCGATCGAGAACTGGCGGACGGCCTCAACCGATTTGTGATTCACACCTCGGTGCACCAGCCGCTGGATGACAAAGTCCCTGGGCTTGGGCTCGGAATGTACGGGCAGTGGTTCAATCGGCATGAGACCTGGGCGGAGTTGGCGAAACCATGGATGACTTACCTGGCGCGGAGCTCATACATGCTCCAGCAGGGCAAGTTTGTGGCCGACGTGGCGTATCTCTACGGTCAGGACGCCAACATCACACAGCTATTCGCTGTCCAAGGGCCCGACCTGCCGGCAGGCTACAACTTCGATTACGTCAACAGCGATGTTGTCCTTCATCGCCTGAGCGTGAGGAACGGACGGCTCCTGACTCCGGGAGCCACCAGCTATCGTCTGCTCGCGCTCGATTCGAGTACGCGCCGCATGACGCTGCCGGTGCTGCGGAAGCTTCGTGAGCTTGTTAACGATGGCGCGATCGTGGTGGGCCCGATGCCCATCGATAGTCCAAGTCTGAGCGACGACCAGGCCGAATTCAAAACGATCGCGCATCAACTCTTCGGCTCAGGAACGGGCGATCACGGCTATGGCAAGGGCCGTGTGCTGGCAGGACAAACACTCGCCGAAGCCTTGCAAAAACTGAACGTGACGCCGGACTTCGAGGTCACGGAAGAACAGGCCGGCACAAACTTGCTCTTCACGCACCGCCGCATCTCTGACGGCGAGATCTACTGGGTGGATAACAGGAACGACCGGGCCGAGACAGTTGACGCTGCATTTCGCGTCGCGGGCAAGGCTCCGGAGCTGTGGCATGCGGATACCGGCAAAATGGAAGCCGCATCTTACCGGATCGCAAATGGTCGCACGATCGTGCCGCTCCGCCTCGGCCCCAAGGAAGCCGTGTTCGTAGTGTTTCGCAGGAACGCAGACATGCCGTCGCGAAACATACCGCTGCCCATCGAGACGACCTTGGCCAGCATCGAGGGCCCTTGGAAGGTGCAGTTCCAATCAGGCCGAGGCGCGCCCGCGGAGGCCGACTTTGAAAAATTGATCTCCTGGACAGAGAGCAAAGATTCTGGAGTGAAGTATTTTTCCGGTACGGCGATCTACTCGAAATCGTTCCAGGCTCCAGCGAACTGGTTCGACACTGGTGCGCGGTTATGGATGGATCTCGGCGATGTGAAGAACATTGCGGAGATATCCGTAAACGGCAAAGACCTGGGGATCGTCTGGAAGCCGCCCTTCCGGGTCGATGTGACCGGAATCATGAAGCCGGGCACGAACACGCTCGAGATCAAGGTGACGAATCTCTGGGTCAACCGGTTGATCGGCGATCAACAGCCCGGTACGACCAGCAAGTACACCTATACGACTAGACCGTTCTACGGTGCTGAATCTCCTCTGTTGCCGTCCGGCCTCCTCGGACCCGCCCGGATCGTGCGATCAGTTCCGGCCTCAATCACAGCGAATGCAGTTCGCAGCGCTCCTCGGCACCGTCCTTGATCCCCCGCCAGCTCGCTTCTCGTCCGAAAACAAACCAGACCATCCCCACCCCATCGCCTACGACTCTCCGTCGGCTACACAACAAAACAAACGCCACGGGGCACCACCACGGGTGCCCCAATTCTTTTTTGCTCTCTGCTCTCGCCGCTACATGACAAGACCGCCATGCAGAAAATCTGCAACCAGTGGTGCTTTTCGAAACATCCTATCCGTCTGACAATGAGGCTGGTTTAGGAACAACCGCATTAAGCGAAAACCTTCAGTAAAGGGGTTAGTATGAATAACGGACCAAAAATTGGAGCCATCCTCGCAATACTGATGTCCACCATTCAACTGCGTGCTCAAAATCCACCCGCGGATCCATGCATAGATCTTGCCAGCCTTTCGGTCGCGAAAGCGAGATCGGTTCTAAAGAGCAACGCCAACACCGGATCGTATTCTTCAAGAGCTGAGTGTCTGTCGGCAGCAATAGACAAATTGGGAGAGCATCGCGATCCGCAAGACATCCCCCTGCTCATTTCATATTTGGCGTTTGTACGACCTGTTTCGCCCTCAAATCCGGACGTGCCCACGATGCATCCGGTTACACCGGATCATGGATATCCAGCTATCGAAGCACTGGCAGCGGAGGGGGAAACAGCGCGAGAGCCTCTGCTTGTGTTTATAGGCGAAGAGACTGATGGCCTTAAGCGACACAATGCGGCGTATGCGCTCATAAGAATAAAACCGCTAACCCCGGAAATCGCGGTCAGCCATCTGAACCAGAAGCGCATGGCCGCGAACTCCGAAGTTGCTTCGCGATACGATGATGCGATCGCATTCGCCAAAACAACATGGCCTTGCAAGAAACGTCCTGATAATTGCGAGAAAGCCAGCCCAGAGAAATAGAATGTTTGACCAGGCTCTGGGTGCCCCATTCATGACGCGTAGCGGCATCAGCGGGCTCCGCTCTGCCCTGAGCGAAGTCGAAGGGCCGTCGTGAAGGCGAAGCCGAAACGACCGAATTGCCTTTGTTTAGCCCCACAACAAATGCAACTCCGCCGCCATGATTCACCCACCCCAAAATCAACCCCCACCACCCGTTTCTCTCCGTTCCGGTACCAAATGCGGCTACATCTGTAATACTTCCGTCACGATACGAATTATGTACCCGTTTAGGCACACGGTGACTTGCCCTCATCTAACCGGGTCAGTAACAATCAAATTACGCCGACGAGCAACCACTCGCGGCGACCTCTTTCCTTACGAGGTAACGGCCTGATGCGAACCCTTTCGATCCTCTCGACCGCCGCTCTTCTCTGCGCCACGGTCCCGTGCTTCGGAATCACCCACCACCACTCGGCAAGCAACGCCAGCATCCGCCACGCCTCCGCAAAGTCACACAGGAGCGCCCACGCGACAATCCGGCACGAGGCCGGCATCGACTCCGAGCGCGCCACCGAAATCCAACAGGCCCTGATCAAGAAGGGCTATCTCACCGGCGAACCGTCCGGCGTCTGGGACTCGCAGTCCGCCTCCGCCATGCAGAAGCTTCAGGCCGACAACGGCTGGCAGACCAAGATCACGCCCGACTCCCGCGCCCTCATCAAGCTCGGCCTCGGTCCCCAGCAGGACACCATCGCCAGCAACACGATGCCGCAGTAATCCACAGGGTCCCTCTTGACCCGCCCGCTACAATAAAAGCAGTGGAACCTCTGCCCGGCCCCGCCGGGCACTGCTGCTTAAGCGGCCAGGAAAGTCCGCCAAAGTCCAGACCTAAAGTCTCTCTTCCGAAGACTTTGCGCAAAAAGTACGGGGGGAGGGGGTCCTACTCCCCAAACCCCACAAACCTCCCCGCGCAGGATGGAAGGGAGCCCTTGCCAGCCTTCCCGGAGACCTTTACATCCTCCCCGCTCACCGAGAAATTCACAGGCCCCGGACCAAGCTCGACATCCGCGTGGGCCGCCGTAATCCGGTACTTCGCCGCCCCATCCGTCAGCTCCACACCGTCCAGCTTCACGCCCACGCGATGGCTTGGATCTAACCCACCGAACTGCAGCTTCCCTCCTCCGCTGATCCGCACGTTGTGGAAGGTGATGTCCTTGTACTCCGGGAAGAGGTCCTTCCCATTGCCCGGATAGCTGTACGCCGTATCCAGCAGGATCGGGTTGCGCGAGTCCCGTATGCACACGTCATCATAAGTCACGTCCTGCACCAGGCCCCCGCGCGTCGGGTTGGACTTGATCCTCAGGGCATTGTCGTCACCATCCAGGGTCAGGTCGGTCACCAGCACCTTGCTCACTCCGCCGTAGGTCTCGGAGCCAATCGACATCCCGTGCCCGTAGTAGAAGTGGTTGTGGCTCACCGTCATGTTGGTGAGGCCGCCCGTGCCGCCCTTGATCGCAATGTTGTCGTCCCCATCCCGGATGAAGGAGTGGGTCACGGTGATGTTCTTCGAGCCGTTGCCGGGGTCGACGCCGTCGGTGTTGCGCGCGGTCTTCGGTGTGTCGATGCGCAGACCCCAGACGGTGAAGCCGTCCCCCTTGTTGAAGGTGACGTGAAACATCGCCGAGTTCTTCAGCGTGATCCGGTAGATCGTCACGTTATTGCTCGCGTCGAAGATGATCAGGCGCGGAACCTGCTGGTGACCTCCTGCACGCGCATCCTCGGCGAGGTCCCACCAGCTCTTCGGACCGGGCTTGCCTTTGTCGACTAGACAAGCTTCGCTCCGCCGCGGCCATCGATGGTTCCCTCACCCATGATGCCGCTGCCGTCGGCGTGATCAGCGTGTATGAGCGGACGGCAGCCGGCGCCGTGCTCGCTGGTCACGATCCCGCAGCTTCCAGGGCGGACGGCGTAGTCGGCGGCATTTCGCGAGCCATACAGTGTGACGGCTTTGTCGACGAGCAGCGTGACGCCTTTCCGCAACTCGATCGGCCCGGTGAGGAACGCATTGCGCGCGCCGTCTGGAACGAGCTCGAGCGCATGACCGGGAGTGCAGCTATCGATCGCCTGCTGCAAGCGAGTGGTGTCGAGCTTCGTCTCGTCCGCAGGATCGATGCCATGCGGCGCCGCGAGTTGCGCACGAATGGTCGCGCAGACCGGAGGAACTGTTGGCTCGGTAACGACTCGCGTATCCTGCGCGGCAGCGCGCGCGCAGAATAAAACAATCCCTGCGAATGACAAGACTGCTGAAAATGTTCTGCCTCAACCTTTGCCCAAACCGTTCGCAACCTGCCTGACAGGGTTCAGACTCAGGTATATCGCAGTTCTGGCAGAGGTCCAAACCCTGGCAACAGCGATGCGCTTTGCGCTGACCGTATTCTGACAGCATGCACCTTCGCACGCTTGCATTGACGCTTGGAATGATTGCTGCTTCTGCTGTGCCGGCGAATGCGATCGAGATCAACATCTCGTCGCAGGCGCTGGAGCGCACGCTGAACAAACAGCTCTTCACGCAGGATGGAAAGTATTACTTCAAGGGCAAGCCCGGTTCAGCGTGCTACGCCTATGCCGAGGACCCGAAGGTGAGCTTCAACGGCGATCGCGTGGTGGTGCATGTGAAGGCGCATGCGAAGCTGGGCACGAGTCTGCACGGCGCGTGCCTGGGTGTGGTGCTGAACACCGAGGGCGATGTCTCGGTGCTTCCGGATGGTGAGGCAGAAACGATTGGCTTTCGCGACGCTCGCGTCGAACACCTGAGCGAGTCGCGCGAGCTGAACTTCTTTCTCGAGCCGTTCCTCAGCCGCAAGCTGCCGCAGCAGATGAAGGTGAATGCAGCGGACCTTCTGCGGCAGGTCTTGTCGAAGTCCATAGAGACGACCGGGTACGACATGAAGCTCGATGAGCTCAAGATCCACTCGCTCCAGGTGCAGGGACCGGATCTCGCAGTGGACTTTGATGGGAATCTGTCGGTGCACTAGCGAGTCAGCGAGTCAGCGAGTTAGTGAGTCAGTGAGTCAGTGACAAGCTGGTGTCAATCAGACCGTTGGAACCGTGAGAAGCTGAAACCGACAAGGTTGGTGAAAGCGGGAGCGGCTTAGATGCTAAATGCAGATTGGTGTGCGGCGCACAGCTAACATGCACTCTGACTCGCTGACTGCTATCTCCAGCTGACCGCAAGATGCCAGCGCAGGCCGCGTTCGGCAGTCTTGCGGAGGACCTCTTCGTACTCCAGCAGTTCGGCGAGAACCTCGGTGCCTTCGCTGCCGAGCTGCGTCGGATCGTTGGTCAGGGATTCAACGAGCGCTTCGACGGTACGCAGGCCGTCCTCGGCGCGGTACCACTGCGGCGGCGGAAGTTTCTTGAGCAGGTCCGGGTTGCCGGCGCCCTCTTCGATGAGGAGGGCCATGGAGCCTTCATCGGCGGAGAAGAACTCGAGCAGTGGCCGCACGCCGAGCTCCAGCGCGAGGCGCTCGACGGCGCTTTCGTAGCGGGCGAGTGCGCGCCCATTGACGAAGATGTTGAAGCCGGGGTCCTCGCCCTCGACCACGATGTACATGGATGCTGCCATTCGGGTTCAGTGTAATTCTGCCAGCTGTGTATGACGCATTAATCCGACTGCGACGGATGCGGGGCGGATGCTCCCAAATCGAAGGATGGCTCCTCCGAAGGTGGGATGAGCAACGCGGCGCCCGCGATAGCGAGCAGCAGGAGGCCGGCGATTATCCGCGCTGAAGTGCTCGACGGCATCATGGCAATTCCTTGCAGCAAAACGAGCAGCGGAACGATGGCGAACTGTGCGGACCAGCGCGTGGCAGAGAGGCGGCTGAGGGCGATGAGCCCGAGCAGCGCCTCGAGTGCGTCAAAGCCGGCGGCAAGACCGGCCATGTCCGGCCAGGTGCCGAGGTGCATCGCGACATTGATTCCGGCACCGAGACCGAGCGCGGCCGCGGCCCCGAGCAGCGCGGCGGGAACGCGCCATACGCTGGGCCGCGCGGAGCAGAAGAGCACGGCTCCGCAGCCGGTCAGCAGCGGAGTAAGCACCAGGATGAGGTCTTCGCCGGGATTGGCGAGGGAGGGCTGCGTGAGTACAAGCAGCAGACCGGCGATCGCAGCGAGCCCGGGCCAGAGGCGGCCGGCGAGCGTTTCGCTGGTGCGGCGTGTGGCGGCTTCTGCAACGGCGATGACGACGGGCGTGAGGGCGAGCGCGATGGTGAGGCTCGCGGCGGGAATGGAGTGTGGGTACACCAGGGCAATCAGTGGGCCCACGATCAAAAGTGCGCCGCCGAGAGCGGACCGCGCCAGTTGGGTGGCGTGTTCGCGAACAGCGGGGCGCAGGATGAGAAGGTACAGCGCGGCGGCTGAGCCGCAACCGACCGCGGCCGAGCCCAGCGTTGTCGCCGAGCCGGGAAGCGATTCGGAAACTATCCAGCGGCTGCCGCGGATGAGGCAGAGGAGGGCGAACGGCCACCAGAGGAGCCAGCTTGAGCTTCGGCGTGAAGGCACATTCATCGTCTCTGTCGGATTGGACGAGACTCGATTGTGCAGAGACGACAAGGGCCACGCGTTCGCGCAGCCCTTGGCTTTGTTTTGTCTGCAGCAGGAGTTAGCGGTTGCCGCCCTGCGGTGTGCCGCCGCCGGGACCGCTGCGGCGTCCGCCACGACGGCGACGACGGCGCTGTCCCTGAGCACCTGCGGGACGGTTGCCGCCCTGCGGTGCACCCTGGCCTGCGACTGCGGGAACGGCTTCGCCTTCGGTCTCGTCGGTCTCTTCGGTATCCAGCTCGTCCTCGACGTCGACATCTTCTTCGTCTTCGTCGAAATCGGCTCCGCCCTCGAGCGTAATGGTGTTCTCGGGGGTGGGAGGCTCGGCGCGCTCCGGACGCGGCGCACGCTCAGGCCGTTCACTCCGCTCGCCACGGTCCTGACGCTCGCCGCGTTCGCCACGGTCCTGACGCTCCCCGCGTTCGCCACGCTCGCCGCGATCCTGACGCTCCCCACGCTCGCCGCGGCCTTCACGTCCGCCGCCGCCGGTGCCTTCCGGAACCTCGGGCAGGCCCAGCTTGGCGCGCTGCTCGCGAAGCACTGCCTTGCGGGAGAGCTTGATGCGGTTGCCTTCGATGGCGAGGACCTTGACGAGAACCTGATCGCCCTCGCGGAGCTCGTCCTTGACTTCCTTGACGCGGTGCTCCGCGATCTCGGAGACATGGAGGAGGCCGTCGGTGCCGGGGAAGATCTCGACGAAGGCGCCAAACTCGGCGAGCCGAACCACCTTGCCGAGGTAGGTCTTGCCGACCTCGGGCACGGCGGTGAGGTCGCTGATCATCTGGATCGCCCTGGCGAGCCCCTCGGCATCCGAGGAGGCGACGTTCACGCGGCCGGTGTCGTCGACATCGATCTTGACGCCGGTGGCGTCGATGATGCCGCGGATGACCTTGCCGCCGGGGCCGATAAGATCGCGAATCTTGTCGGTCGGGATCTGCAGGGTGTGGATGCGGGGAGCGTACTTGGACTTCTCCTGGCTGGGCGCGGCAATGACGGCGTCCATCGCGTCGAGCAGGAAGAAGCGGCCCTTCTGGGCCTGCGCGAGAGCCTCGCGCATGATCTGGGCCGTGATGCCCATGATCTTGATGTCCATCTGGAGAGCGGTGATGCCGTTGCGCGTGCCGGCGACCTTGAAGTCCATGTCGCCGTAGTGGTCCTCGGCGCCGGCGATGTCGGTGAGGATGGCGTAGTTGTCGCCTTCCTTAACCAGGCCCATGGCGACGCCGGCGACAGCGCCCTTGAGGGGGATGCCGGCCTGCATGAGCGCCAGCGAAGCGCCGCAGACGGTCGCCATCGAGCTGGAGCCGTTGGACTCGAGGATGTCGGAGACGACCCGGAGCGTGTAGGGCGATTCTTCCTCGCCCGGGAGGACAGCCTCGATGGCGCGCCAGGCGAGGGCGCCGTGGCCGATCTCGCGACGGCCGACGCCGGTCATACGTCCAACTTCACCAACCGAGAAGGGCGGAAAGTTATAGTGCAGCATGAAGCGGCGCTTCTGCTCACCCTCGTAGCTCTCCATCCGCTGCGCGTCGTCGGTGGTCCCGAGCGTGGCGGAGACGAGCGCCTGGGTTTCGCCGCGGGTGAAGAGCGCCGAGCCGTGCACGCGCGGCAGGACGCCGGTCTCGATGGTGACCTTGCGAATCTCGTCGAAGGCGCGGTGGTCAGGGCGGATGCGGTCGTTGAGGACCTGGTCGCGGAAGATCTTTTCGCGGAGGAGTTCGTAGTATTTGCTGAGCTTCTTACCGGCATCAGGATCATCGGCCGGGAAGCTCTTTCTTCAACTCGTCCTTTAACTCTTTGACTTTCGCATATGATTCAAATTTGGGGTATTTTTGCGTGTTTAACGCGTCTTTTAAGCGATTTCCGATCTTCGCCTCAAGCTGCTTCGCGTAGGCTTCGTCGAGCTCGGGCGCGGTGACCTGGCGCTTGGGCTTGCCGGCGCGGGCGACGAGGTCCTCGATGCCGGTGACGATCTTCTTGATCTCGGTCGTGGGCGAACTCGATGGCGTCGACGACGCGCTCTTCGGAGATTTCGCGGGCACCGGACTCTATCATGGTGATGCCGTCCCTGGTGCCGACGACCATGATGTTGAGGGTGGATGCGAGGCGCTCGGAGTAGGTGGGGTTGACGATGAATTCGTCGTTCACGATGCCGATCCGGACGGCGCCGACGGGGCCGTGGAACGGGATGTCGGAGAGGGCGAGGGCGCAGGAGGCGCCGTTGATGCCGAGGACGTCGGGGTCGTTTTCCTTGTCGGCCGAGTAGACGAAGGCGACGACCTGGGTCTCGTTGCGGAAGGTTTCCGGGAACAGCGGGCGGATGGGGCGGTCGATCTGGCGGGAGGTCAGGACCTCCTTCTCGGAAGGACGGCCTTCGCGCTTGATGAAGCCCCCGGGGATGCGGCCGCCGGCGTACGTAAACTCTCTGTATTCAACGGTGAGCGGGAAGAAGTCAAGGCCTTCCTTCGGCTCCGGCGCGGCGACTGCGGTTGCGAGGACGGCGTTGTCGCCGCTGGTTGTGAAGGCGGCGCCGGAGGCCTGCTTGGCCAGCCTGCCTGTCTCGAATTTGATGTGCTTGCCACCTGCAAGCTCGATCGTGATGTCCTGCTTCATGATGTTTCCTCTTTTTTTCTCTGTCGATAAAACCTGGGGTCGCCTGAGGCGATTTGCGCCTAAAGCGAAAACCCCGCCAGAGGAGTCTCGGGCGGGGCGGGAAATGAGTTGGGCGAGATGCCGGAAGGGCGAGGGGCGTGACCGCGCGGGCGCAGAAGAGCGCAAGCATCTCCGGAGGGAGAACCTGCGCGATCGATGGCGCTTGAAACGGTCAATGTCGTCTTCGCTGTCGTCTTCGCTCTCCGTCGACTCACCACGCGAGCCGGAGCGATGGGTGAGTTACTTGCGGATGCCCAGCTTGCCAATCACTTCGCGATAGCGGTCCGAGTCCGTCTTCTTCAGGTAGTCCAGAAGGCGGCGGCGCTTGGAAACCAGCATGAGGAGGCCGCGGCGGGAGCCGTGATCCTTCTTGTGCGTCTTGAAGTGCTCGGTCAGCTCGCCAATGCGCTCGCTGAGAATGGCAATCTGCACCTCAGGACTCCCGGTATCGGTGTCGTGTGTGCGGAATTTGGTAATGATTTCGGTTTTCTGTGCGGGGGCCAACACGGCTGGTTGTTACTCCTCGTCTCTTATGCTCAGTCACTTCTCTCAGTGTCTGCGTTAACGATAGCACGCCAGAAGGCGATTTTCTGGCGCCCCGGCGGCTTCTTTCCCAGGTTATTCGGCGCCCTGCAAACGCTAGAGCATTTCTCCTGACACTATGGTTCGAGAGGGATCTGTGGAGGTCGTTTTCCTTGATAGAAAACGACACCAACGGTCTTCGCCTTGAGGACACCTTCAGGAAAAATGCTCAGGCAATGTGGGTTTTGAGGAACTTCAACGAACGCTCGCGAGCGAGTTTCTCGGCATCGGCTTTGTACGAGGGACGGTCGGGGTTGGCGAAGGCGTGCTCAGCGCCCTCGTACAAGAAGATTTCGACCTCGCCTTCATGTTTGTCGTGCGCCTTGCGTACAGCGTCCACCTGGTCCTTGCCGATGTGGCTGTCGGCGCCGCCGAAGTGGATGAGCACGGGGCAGGCAGGCTCCTCGGTAGCGAACTTGCCGATGCCACCGGGGTAGTAGCAGACGGTGCAGGCGGGCTCGAAGGCTTCCCTGTTGCCGCGGACCGCAGAGAGCCAGCTCATCAGGCCGCCATAGCAGAAACCGAGGACGCCGACGGAGTCGACGATGCCGCGCGCGTACTTGAAGGCGGCGCCGACGTCCTTGAGGGAGTCGTCAGGATTGAGCTTCGGGTAGAGCGCGAAGGCTTTCTTGAGGTCGGCCTCACCGTAGCCGAGGTTGAGATTGGGCTCGAGACGGTCCATGATGGCGGGTGCAACAGCGAGGAAGCCGTCCTTCGCGTAAGAATCTGCGACTGCCTGGATGGACTTGTTGACTCCGAAGATCTCCTGGATGACGACCAGAGCACCGATCGGCTTGCCCTGCGGACGAGCAACATATGCCGAGAGCTCGAAACCGTCGGACGCCGTCACCTTCACCCACTCACTCATGAAACATCTCCTCTGCGCGCGTTCAGGCGCCGGCGCACGGAGATGATTGTACGCGGCGAGAGGAGTGGGTTCTGTGAATGCTCGCAGGCGTGTTTTGATGAGACTTCATCGGCGCAGATCAGTTTGCGCGGCGGCGTGTGCGCAGGATTGCGTCTGCGAGTTTGGCGGCCGAGACGCGATACTCGCCGCGCTCGATGGCTTCACGTAAAAGGACGATGCGCTCGCGGCGCTGGGCTTGTTTCCGTGCGCCCGGTGTCTCCAGGGCTGTGTTGCCCGGATCAACGGTTGTATCGTTTGCGGGCAGCCGGACTGCGATTGCTTCCGAAGTCGTAACATCCACCATAAGAATCTCCTCACGGAACTTATCGGCGGTGTTACGGGCGACTTTAGTGCGTTCTTAAATTTTCTTTGAGGATTACGCTGCGGCGTTGTGACGGGAGTGCGGACGACGTGCGGGTGTTGCCGCGCGAGGAGCCGACGCTCCAAGAACAGTGCGCAGACGGCGGACGGCGCCGGAGTGGATCTGGGAGACGCGGGATTCGACGACGCCGAGCGTCACGCCGATCTCGCGCATCGTCAGCTCCTCGTAGTAGTAGAGCGTGAGGACCAGGCGCTCCTTTTCGGGCAGTTCCTCGATGGCGTCGATGAGGCGCTGGCGCGACTCGGCGGCGAGGCAGCGAAAGAGCGGGTCCTCTTCCGGCGATGCGGGAACATAATCGAGCTCTTCGTCCTCTTCGTCCTTGCTGTGTTCTGCGTTGAGGCTGCCGAGCTCGGCGCCACGCACTTCGCCGAGAAGCTGCTGAAGCTCATCGAGCTCGATGCCCATGGCTTTGGCGATTTCGTGCTCGCCGGGCGTGCGGCCAAGCTGCAGGGTGAGCACGCGGGAGGTCTCGGCGATGGCGCGTGCTTTGCGGCGCAGTTCGCGCGAACCCCAATCGAGGGTGCGGAGCCAGTCGAGGATGGCGCCGCGAATGCGGAACTGCGCGTAGCTCTTGAACTGCACATCGCGGCAGGCGTCGAACCGCTTCAACGCCTCCATCAGGCCAATCATGCCGGCGGAGATGAGGTCATCGAGCTCGACGTGGCGCGGCAGGGTGCGGTGCAGCTTGCGAGCGATGAAGCGGACAGAGGCAAGATGCTCCATCACAAGCTGCTCGCGAGCGGCGGAATCGAGCTGCGAAGCAGCGACCGTGACAGTGGGCGGAAGTTCGGGTGCGGCTGCGTGCAGGCTGAGCAGGATGGGGTGAACGGCGGGCATCGGGAAGGCTCCTTCGATCGTTTGGGCTGGCGCATTCTCTATGCGTCAACACTGGACAGAAGGAGCAAAATGCTTGCCGAAGACGAGCGCGTTTCCTAAGGCCTTTCCAAGGAGAAGGTGAGAGAAAACACAGGGAGGGAGCGAGTCAGCGAGTCGGCAAGTCAGCGAGCCAGCGAGCCAGCGAGTCAGCGAGCGGGTCAGCGGGTATCGACGGCAGCACTCGCAGGGCAAAAAGAAAGCCCCTGTTTCCAGGGGCTGCGTTGAAGTCGGTTTCTTCGTCGTTGATAGATGGATGCCGGGGTGGGAAAAGATCGTTGTCCCGCGTGCGAATTTTTTCGTCTCGCGAGGCGACACTTCTATCCTCGCACGCGGCGGCGGCAACGGATGTGCTCGGCGGTAATTTCTGGCGAATCTGCGGCAAGAATCACGGCGCGCTCAAGGACATGGGCGAGCTCGCGGACGTTCCCCGGCCAGTTGTGCTGCTCGATCGCGTGGAGCGCGTCTGCGGAGATGGATTTGCGGGGAGCGTCGGCGCCCAGGCGCGCGAGCAGATGCTCGGCGAGCGCGGGGAGGTCTTCGAGTCGCTCACGGAGTGCGGGAACCTCAATGGGGAAGACGGCGAGCCGGTGGTAGAGATCGAGCCGGAAGGCGCCGTCGACGACCTGTTGCTCAAGATCGCGATGCGTGGCGGCGAGGACGCGAACGTCGACGCGAGTGACCTCGTTGTCGCCGACGCGCTGGATTTCGCCGCACTCCAGGAAGCGGAGGAGCTTGGCCTGCAGCGGCAGAGGGAGCTCGCCGATCTCGTCGAGGAAGAGCGTGCCGCCGTGGGCGGCTTCGATGCGGCCGGTGCGGGACTGGACGGCTCCGGTAAAGGCGCCGCGGGTGTGGCCGAAGAGCTCGGCCTCGAGGAGGGCTTCGGGGATGGCGGCGCAGTTGAGGACTGTAAGTGGCTTTGCAGCGCGGCTGCTGAGCCGATGAATCGCGGACGCGACGACCTCTTTGCCTGTGCCAGTCTCACCTTCGATGAGGACGGCGGCATTGCGCGGAGCGACGAGCCGGATGAGATGGGCGAGCTCGCGCATTGCGGGACCGTCACCGATGAGGCCGGAGATCGGCAGCGTGCGTGGAGCAGATGCCGGCGCGGGTGCGGTGGCTGCAGGCATGCGCTGCGGGGGAGCATCGAGCAGCACATCGGCCGGGAGCGGGAGAGAGAAGGACGTCCATTTCCCTGCTGCGCTGCCCGGGATGGTTGCGGGCGCGGCGTTCCAGGCGGCGGTGTCGGTCTTTCGCGCAGAGGTCTGGGGCGCAGAGGTCTGGGGCGCAGAGGTCTGCTGGGCCTCGCGCAGTGCATGGAGGAGCTCGTGCCGGTGGGCGCTGCGCGTGGCGGTGAGCGCACCGCCGTCGACGCTGAGGACGTCCACCGCCGGATACATCATGGCAATGTGGCCGGCGAGCTCGGAGGCCTCGAGGTCAGGAAGCCAGCCGTCCATGAGCAGCGCGTCAGAGGGCTGGTTCTCAAGCAGGGTGAGGGCTTCGGCGCCGCCGGAGGCCTCGTGCACGCGCCAGCGCAGGCCGGCGAGGCTCTCGCGCAGCCGCTGGCGGAGCGCCGGGTCAGCACTGGCAAGGACGACGTCTCTCTCGGTATTGCGGGCGGTTGCGATCATGCTGTGGCCTCCTCGTGTTCCATCGTGGATCGTATGCGGCGGACCCATTGCATGAGTTCGCGGGTGTCGGCGAGCGCGCCTTCGACGGTCTCGCGGAGGTCTGATTCCCCGCCCTGCCGGCCGAGCTCGAGCCGCCACTGCAGCCGGGTGAGCGGCTGGCTGAGCTCGTGCAGGTCCTGGCGGAGCGTCGTTTTCAGGTTCTGGTGGTGAACTGTGGCGCTCATGCGTGCACCGCCGAAGCCAGGGGATGCACGCTGACGCGAGGCACCGCGGCGATGCCAGCGCGATGGGCACCCATGCGGTAGCCGATGCCGCGAACGGTCTCGATGAGGGCGCCGGCCGATTGGACCTCGGTGGCCGCGGCGAGCTTGCGGCGCACGTAGTTCACGTAGACATCGAGGACGTTGGTGGGGGTCTCGGGCGGCATCTGCCAGACCTGCTCGAGGAGCTCGGCGCGGGTGCAGATCTGGCCGCGGCGCAGCATCAGGGATTCGAGCAGGGCGAACTCTTTGCCGGTGAGCTCGACGGTGGCACCGGCGCGCTCGACGGTGCGGCGCAGGCGGTCGAGCTCGATATCATCCCAGCGCAGGACGGAGTCGGCGTGGCGCTCGCGGCGGCGAAGGATGGCGCGGCAGCGGGCGGTGAGCTCCTGGAAGCTGAAGGGCTTGGGGAGGAAGTCGTCGGCGCCAAGGTTGAGGCAGCGGACGCGCTCCTCGAGCTCGCCGCGGCCGGTGAGGACCACGACGGAGGACTGCGACGACTCGCGGGAGAGGAACTCCAGGACCTCACGGCCGTCGCGCTGCGGCAGCCCGAGATCGAGGACGACCAGATCGGGCGCCCAGGAGCGGGTGCGCTCCACGGCGGCGTCACCGTCGCCGACCCATTCCACTTCATGACCTTCGATCGAGAGACCCTTCTGGAGGAACATCCCCAGGGCGCGATCGTCTTCCACTACCAGAACCCGCATACACTACTCCTCAGAATCCTCAATGAGACCGGCGGCTATTGAACGCTGGCCGTACTGAGATCTGGGAGAAGAAGGAAAATCGTGAAACAATTGCTTGGCCGATTGTTCTATTTTTCTTCGCGCTAGTTTCGCCTCACTGCGCTTCTCAAACATGAGGGGTGTCGCAACAAAAAGCAACGAAAAAGCGAACACCAAAAGTAACGTGACGTGCCATTTTGGGAATCGAAGATCGAGCGAAGGGGTCTGCTGATTTAACTGTTCAGATTCGCAACACACTTCCCGCTTGCAGTTCGCCGTTTCTTCGCTACAATGGCCCCATGGCGATCACACGTCGGCAAAAAGAGGTTCTCGACTTCCTTTCCAGCTTCACGGCACGTCACGGCTATTCGCCCTCGTATGAGGAGATGGCGTCCGGGTTGGGGCTGAGTTCCCTGGCTACGGTGCACAAGCATGTGACCAACCTGCAGAACAAGGGACTGCTGCAGCGGGCGCATAATCGCAGCCGCTCGATCGACGTTTTGCCGCAACGATCGCAGAAGAAGAGCTTTGATCGCCTGCCCTTGCTGGGCCGGATTGCCGCGGGTCAGCCGGTGGAGGCGATTGAGAACGCGGAGTCGATTTCACTGGGCGACATCATCGGCGGGCGTGAGGTCTTTGCGCTGGAGGTACGCGGTGACTCGATGCGCGACGAGCATATCGTCTCGGGCGACTTTGTTCTTGTGGAGCGGACGCGGACCGCGCGTGAAGGCGAGATCGTCGTGGCACTGATCGATGGATCGGACGCGACGCTGAAGCGGTTTTATCGCGAGGGGAGCCTGATCCGGTTGCAACCCTCAAATACCGAGATGGCGCCGATCTACGCGCCCGCCTCGAATGTCGCCATCCAGGGCAAAGTGCTCGGAGTCCTGCGAAAGTACTCCTGAGCCGGCGGGGAACCAACGGCCGTCTGACTGCGTATCCAGCTTCGACCCGTATTGCGAAGCTGGAGGCGCGCTTTGAACTCGTCCCGTAGGTCCCGGAAGCGGCTTTGGATCATTGTTGGCACGGTCGCCGCTGTGCTGATCGCCAGCGTGATCTTCGTTGCCCGAGCGCTCTCGACCCCTGACAAGCTGGATCCATCGCAGCTCGGCAAGGCCGAGGTCGGCGATATCGCGCGGTCAGTGGTGGCGACGGGAAAGATCTGGCCGATCCAGCAGGTCGAGGTGAAGTCCAAGGCCAGCGGCATTGTGACCAAGCTGGACACCGACATCAACCACAGGGTGCACGTGGGCGAGGTGCTCGCGCAGCTCGACCAGCAGGAGATTCTGGACGAGGTGGCGGCGCAAAAGGCTCAGCTGTCGGCCGCGGAAGCGAATCTCAAGTCCGCTCAAGCCGCGGTCTCTTACGACAGGGTCGCCGCCGAGGCGCCCGACCTTCCAGACTGGGAGCGGAACTGGCATCGTGCGGCGGAGATGGAGAAGTCCGGCGTGCTTTCGAAGCAGAACGCCGACCAGGCCCAGCAGCAGTATCTGTCTGCCGCCAACGCGCGCGATCGCGCCGTGGCGCAGATTACAGTCGATACGGCCAAGCAGCGGCAGGCGGCGGCGCAGGTGGCGCAGGCCGAGGCGTCGCTGAAGCAGCTTGAGGAACAGCTCTCCTACACGACCATCACTTCGCCGATTGATGGCGTGGTGCTCTCGCGTGATGTGCAGGTGGGTGACGCGGTGAGCTCGATTCTCGTGCTCGGCTCGACGGCCACGCTGGTCATGACGCTGGGCGACACGCATGAGGTGTATGTAAAGGGCAAGGTGGACGAGTCGGACATCGGGAAGGTGTATCTTGGCCAGGCGGCGCGGATCAAGGTGCAGAGCTTCCCCGATCGCACCTTCTACGGCAAGGTGACGAAGATCGCGCCACTCGGGGTCGAGAAGGACAACGTAACAACCTTCGAGGTGCAGATCTCGATCGACAATCCGGGCGGCGAGTTGAAGGCGAACATGACCGCGAATGCCGAGGTCGTGCTCGAGGAGCACAAGCATGTACTCACCGTGCCGGAGCAGGCTGTTCTGTACGACAAGGACCGGAATGCCAGCGTGTGGGTGCCGGATCCGCATGGCAAGGATGGGCACCGCGTGGTGAAGGTGAAGACCGGGCTGTCGAATGGCAGCCGGGTGGAGATTACCTCCGGCCTGAAGGCTGGGGATACCGTCGTCCTGCAACAGACGTCGTAGGATTTTACGCAACACGCCGTGCGCCCATCCGCGCAGGGCCAATACAAGGCGCGAGATCATGAGCTCAGCGCGATGGAGTACTCAATGAATCTTCGACCGCTTCTTCTCACAGCGTTACTCAGCGTCACAACGGTGGCGCTGGCCGACAACACCTTTGACAAGACCCTCAACGTATCGGCGCAGCCGGATCTTTATGTCTCGACGGGATCGGGCAACATCCACATCGTGCCCGGCAACGGCAGCCAGATTCATATCGTGGGCCACGTTCACGCGGGATGGAGCGCGTTTGGCGACGTGAATTCGCGCGTGCAGCGCATCGTCGACAACCCGCCGATTGTGCAGAACGGCAACACCGTGCGGGTAGGCGAGGTGACCGACCACAGCCTCTTCAACAACATCTCGATCGACTATGACATCAACGTGCCCGCGGATGTAGCGCTGAATCTGCACAGCGGATCGGGGGACGTTGAGGTGAATAACGCAGGTCGTTTTCTCTCAGCCGGCAGCGGGTCTGGAAATGTGCGCGCGCATGGTATCCATGGGCCTGCGAATCTGGAATCCGGTTCCGGCGAACTGGTGCTTGAAGACGCAGGCGGCGGTGACGTAAAGACGAAGACGGGTTCAGGGAACATTCAGATTCGCGACTTCAATGGAGCCCTGACTGCACGCAGTGGGTCAGGCAATATCGAGGCTTCGGGGCACCTGCAGGGCGGTGGAAGCATCATGACGGGCTCTGGCGATGTGCGCCTGCACCTTGCTCCGGACTCGCGGTTCACGCTGGAAGCGGCGACGGGATCGGGCGACATTCACGTGAATATGCCCGGCGTGGTTGCGGCAAACTCGGAGAGTTCGCGCCACCATCTGACGACCTCGGTCAACGGCGGCGGACCGGCGCTGGAGATTCGCACCGGCTCGGGCGATATCCAGATCGCACAACGTTAGTCGTATCCATTCGCTTGTTGCATGCCAGCCGCAGGGGGAACCCTCTGCGGCTATGGCAGTATTCCTGATCATGTACCCAGGGCCGATGTCGTTTGCGCCAGTTTTCCTCAAGAAAACTGGCCTGCACGCTGCTCCAGGAAGCCACAGTCTCAGGAATACTGCCCTAGACTGTCTGGATGAAACGGCCCCGGCTTGTGGTCTTTGATCTGGATGGAACACTCATCAACTCATCGCTGGACCTTTGCAACTCAGTGAATGCGGCGATGCAGGGCGTGGGTAAGGGCACGCTTCCGAATGCGGTGATCGCAACCTACATCGGCGACGGGGCGGCGATGCTGGTGAGGCGCGCGCTGGGCGATCCCGGCGATCTGGATGCAGCGAATCCGTCTGCAGGTGATGCGCTGTTTCATCGTGCGTTTGAGTTTTTTCTTGAGCATTATCGCGAGCACAAGCTGGACAACACACGCTGCTATGACGGTGTGCTCGATTCCCTGCGCGCGATTCGCGAACGGAATCCGCAGCTTCCAATGGCCGTGCTGACGAACAAGCCGGTAAATCCTTCGCGGCAGATCTGTGACGCCCTGGCCCTGTCGCCATTCTTCTTCCAGAACTACGGCGGCAATTCATTCACGACGAAGAAGCCGGATCCGGAAGGCTTGCTGACGCTGATGCGTGAGGCGCAGGAGTTGCTCGAACGAGCCGCTGTCGCCGGAAGAGGTCGTGATGATCGGGGACTCGGATGTGGACGTGCTGACCGCGCGGCGTGTGGGAGCCCGTGCGGTGGGCTGTTTATTTGGGCTGGCGCCGCACTCGCTGCAGGCGGTGCAGCCGGACCGGCTGGTCGAGCATGCGTCGGAGTGGCCGGAGGCGCTGGGCCTTTAGCTCTTCCCTATTTTTTCCATGCCCCGAGCAGGCGGCGCAGCAGGACGAGTTCTCCGACGTGATATGCCTCGTGGTCGGCAATCAGGAAGGCTTCGCGAAGCAGGTTTTGGCCGCTGTTGGCCCACGGAAATGGCATGACGAGGTATTCGTCGTCGGTTGAGTCCAGAAGACGCTCGAAGCTCTGGCGGTCGGCGCGAATCTGTGCGACGCTCTTCTGCCATGCGCCGGAGCTGGGTGGTTCGGCTTGCTTCGGCCAGTAGTCGTCCGGCCATTTGAGCTCGCGATAGCTGCCGTCGTGATTACGGCTGAAGTCGAGGATGTCGCGCTGCGCAATGCGGAGATGCTCAAGCAACTGCCACGCGGAGTACGGCAGGCCATCGGGAACGGTGCCTTGGAGTTTGGCGGGCATGTCTTTCACGGCCTGATCGAAGGTGGCGTGCGCCTGGCCGCCATCGAGGAGAGCCTTGAGCTGCTGGCGGAGCTCGCCGCCGAGGCTGCGACCTTCCGGCCGAGCCGCATTCATTTTCGTTGTCATCCATCTTCTCCCTATCGGCTAGTTTCTACGTGCGTTGGATGCGTGTGGCCGGCTGCTGGCCACAGCCACGCGGCTCCACGCACACCGCTGGAGTCGCCGTGCACGTTGCGGCGGATTGGACTCTGCACGCCGCCGCCGAAGCCGTAATCGCGCAGCCGGTCGGAGATGCCGCCACTGTACAGACGATCGATGCGCGAGACGCCGCCGCCCAGCACGATGACATCTGGGTCGACGATGTTGACGATCGTCGAGAGACCACGGGCGATGCGGTCTTCGAGGCGCACGAGTGCTGCTTCGGCATCTGCATCGCCGACAGCGGCAGCAGCGACGATCTCGGAGCCGCGAAGCGAGCGCCCGGTGACGCGTTCGAAGTCGCGTTCGAAGCCGGTGCCGGAGATCCAGGTTTCGAGGCAGCCGCGCCGGCCACAATAACACTGCGGACCGGGGTATTCATCGGCAGTCATCCACGGCAGCGGTGTGTGCCCCCACTCGCCGGCGAGGCCATTCGGGCCGGCGAGAAGCGAGCCGCGCACGACGACGCCGCCACCGCAGCCGGTTCCGAGAATGACACCGAAGACAACCTCAGCGCCTACGGCAGCGCCGTCCGTCGCCTCGCTGATCGCAAAGCAGTTGGCATCATTTGCACAGCGAACCTCACGCTGGAGCGCCGTGCTCAGATCGCGCTCGAGAGGCTGGCCGTTCAGCCACGTGGAGTTCGCATTCTTAACCAGGCCCGTGGCAGCGACGATGGTGCCGGGAATGCCGACGCCGACAGTGCCTTGCATGCCGGTCTCGCGCTCGAGGTCACGGACCAGCGTGGCGATGATCGCTACTGTAGCAGCGTAATCGTGCTGCGGCGTCGGCACGCGAATGCGGCGAAGCTCACGACCGGTGCTGTCGAGGGCCAGCGCCTCTGTCTTCGTGCCCCCGAGATCGACTCCAATCCGCATGTGCTCTCCGCTGAAAATTCACCCGCCGAGGGCCTGCGAAAAAGCAGCCTCCGGAGAGCGCAGTATAACGAGCGATGCGGGATTCGAGCGAACTCAGCGCGAGGCGGGCACCTGAGGCACGTCTTGCGGCGAGGCAGGAAGCGTGTAGATGACCTCACCGGCGCGCGTGTAATGCAGCTCTTCGCGCGCCTGATGTTCGATGGCCGCCGGATCGTTCTGCAGCTGGTCGACATGGTCACGCAGGCGGCCGTTCTCCGTCTGAAGCTGCTGCATCTGGACCTGCAGTTCGCGCGCTTCCTGACGCTTATACAGGAAGGCGGTCACACCGTTGTGGCCGAAGACAACGCCATATCCCATTAGAACTGCGAGCCCGGCGGCGCCGAGCGTGGCCAGCTTCCGGCGAGATTCGTACAGCCGAGAGCGCATTGCAGCGATGACTGCAATGACACCAAACTTTCCCGAATTCTTTTTTGGTTTGCGCAAAGGCCCAGCCGGCAGACGATCTGGCTAAGTATCGCCGATGGCAGCGAGGAAATTTCACAAATGCAGCAGAGTTGAACCACATTCGTCATCGATCATGCAAACGGCCCTGTCGTTGCCGGGAGTTTGGTATTCTGGGCTGCGACCGATGCGCATTCTGTTCGCCATCTCGCTGGTCGCGCTCGCTGCTTTGCTTTGGGCTTCGGTCTCGATCGCGCAACACATTTATCGCGCACGCCGAAGACAGCGCACGCTGTCGCAGGACAAGAAGAGGCGGCAGCTCACGACTGTTCCGGTAGCACCTACCGCGTCCGACACGAAGGATGCGGGCCGCCATCGCAAGGCATCGTAAGATGCAGACGACCGACACTATGCAGACTGCTCTCACAAACCGCTTCGGACTCTCCCGCTCCCGCGCCTTCGCCTCCACGATTCCGGGCAAGCTGGCCCTTGGGCTGGCGGCGACCGTAGTTATCGCGCTTGCGGCCCATGTCGCCTTCCCGCTGCCGTTTACCCCGGTTCCCTTCACCCTTCAACCGCTCGCGGTGCTTGGCGTCGGCTTGGCGTTTGGGCCGGTCGGCGGATTTCTGACGCTGCTCGCGTACCTCGCCGAGGGCGCTTGCGGTCTGCCGGTCTTCAGCCCTGCGGGGCCCGGCGGCGTGGCGCAGCTCTTCTTTGGACCCACCAGCGGCTACCTGCTCTCCTATCCGCTGGTCGCCGCCATCGCGGGCGGCCTGACGCGCCTGTTCGAGCGCCGGCTGTCGTTCTTCGTGTCGGCGGTCACCGGCTGCGCGGCCGCAACCGTTGTTCTCTTCCTGGCCGGCGCGAGCTGGTTCATGGCTCTCACGCAGCTGCCGCTACGCGCCGTCTGGATCGCCGCCGTCGCCCCATTCCTGCCGGGCGAGGCCATTAAAGTTCTTGCCGCCGCTGGCATCTACAGCACGCTCCGGCACTATTCCCGTAACAAGCGCTCTGCTTAAAGCACCGAAGGAACTGATGACCCCCGCTGCATCTGCTGTCCGTGAAATTTCTATCGCTCATAGCCCCGACTCTGACGACGCGTTCATGTTCTATGGCCTGGCCACGAACAAGGTGCGCGTGCCCGGCTACCGCTTCGTCCATACGCTGACCGACATCGAAACGCTCAACCGCAAGGCGATGAATGAGCAGTTCTACGATGTGACGGCGATCAGCTTTCACGCCTATCCGTACATCCAGGAGAACTACACCTTGATGGCATGCGGCGGGTCAGTGGGCGAGAAATATGGGCCGATGATTGTCGCGCCGCGGCCCTATACGCTGGACGAAATCAAGAAGATTCGCATCGCCGTGCCAGGAACCCTGACCACCGCATACCTGACGCTGAAGCTCTTCGCTCCGGAGATCGAAACGGTCACGGTTCCGTTCGACACGATCATCCCGGCCGTTCTAGCAGGTGAGTTCGACGCAGGACTGATCATCCACGAGGGCCAGTTGACCTACAGCCGCCAGGGTCTGATGAAGATTCTCGACCTCGGCGTCTGGTGGTTCGAACAGACCGGGCTTCCGCTTCCGCTGGGCGGCAATGCGATCCGGCGCTCGCTCGGCGGTGATGTTCAGATCATCACGACGAACGCGTTGCGGCAGAGCATCCAGCATGCGCTCGAACACCGCGAGGCTGCGCTCGAGTACGCGATGCAGTTCGCGCGCGATCTCGACCCCTCGCTCGCCAACCGCTTCGTCGGGATGTACGTGAACGAGCGCACGATCAACTACGGCGACGACGGCCGTGAGGCCATCCGCAGACTACTCGACATGGGCTACGAGCGCGGGATCATTCCGCAGAAGGCTGCTGTCGACTTCGTCGGATAGCTTCGCAGTCACCTGCAGAAGACACTCTCGCATCGTGTTATACTTCTCTTCGTGCGCAAGCGGTCTCGCGCACTTCCCTTGCGAACTTCAATGTGGTTCGCTCCGCTCACCCAGAGTGGATGAAGGTCTGGACGCGTAGCTCAATTGGCAGAGCATTCGACTCTTAATCGACAGGTTGAAGGTTCGATTCCTTCCGCGTCCACCATTATCCCGTTCAGATTCATCTGCTTACGTAACTGCAGCCCGAGGCAGACTCTAGCCGCCTGACGGCAGTGGCAGTTCTGGTGGCACTCAGTCCCGTCGGACATTCAACCGATACGTTCGGCACGCCACAAGGAGCCCTCCATTGCTTTGGCATATGTCGTGGCATATGCTATTCGATGTGGAGGTGAACCCGATGCCCCTTACAACGTCCGGCCGTCATGTCCGGTTGTTCAAGAACGGACGAAGTCAGGCTGTTCGCATTCCGCGAGAGTTCGAGCTACCAGGTAGCGAGGCGATTCTGAGCCGCGATAGAAACGGAAACCTCATCCTGGAACCCGTGAGAAAGACAAAGCTCGCTGATCTGCTCTCATCATGGAAACCGCTAGCGGATGCGGAATCGATCCCGGCGGTGGAGGACATGCCCCCTGAGCCGGTGAATATGTGATGATGAGCCGCTATCTGCTGGATACGAACATCCTCTCCGATCTGATCAAAAACCCACAGGGCGGCGTCGCAAAAAAAATCGCAAATCTTTCCCCTGCGGAGCACGATGCGCTCGCGACGAGCATCATCGTCGCCGGTGAGCTACGCTATGGTGAGACCAAAAGAGGCTCCGCCCAGCTCACCGAACGGGTCGATCGTCTGCTGAATTCTCTGGATGTGCTTCCTCTCGAAGCTGATGTCGATCGCCACTACGGTCGTTTGCGCGTAGATCTGGAGAAGCGCGGGGTAACCATCGGGGCAAATGACCTCTGGATCGCGGCACATGCGCTAGAGATCGATGCTGTCTTGGTTACCGACAATGTCGCAGAGTTTGAACGTGTGACGGGTCTGCGTATCGAAAACTGGCTTCGTTCTTCGATCTGAAGTGCTTCGCAGCTAATCGCCTTGCATACAGTGCTGGCTCGCTCCACTCTTGGAACAAGTTAAAAGTGGCTTATGCCACGATCTTCTCAGGGTGATCTCCACGCGCGTACTTCCGCAGGTCTGCCACAGGAACCAGCACTCTACCGCCGATTCTCCTGGTCGGCAGCTTCCGATTCGCTATCAGGTAGTCAAGCCCGCGCTGACTGATCGAGAGTAGCTGGGCCGCTTCTCCGCGGCTGACAAGCAACTTCTCTTCGGCTGGAATCGTGGCTCGTGCTGGTGGCTTCTTCTGCGCGGTGTTGAATGGCTGCATCGTCCGCTCCTCTATAAGAACTCGTTCTGCCTACAAACCCAATCCGTATCCCATGCTCCGCTCCATCACACGCTCGGAAGCTGGGCCGATCTTCTGCGGTGCTCCCGAGATTGTCTGTTCCGGCTGGAGCGCGCTCTTGTGCGAAACATCGTGGCTTAATGCCTGCACCAGCTTGTCGCGGTCATTGGTAAATATCTGCGCGTCCCACTGCCCGCGCGAGACGGACACATAGGCCATGCGGTGATTCAGCAAATCTTTTGCTCCTAGCTCAGTGTCGGCATGAATCAGCACACGTTCTGCGGTCTGTCCCTGGCTCGAATGGCTGGTGACAGCGTAACCGTGGTCGATGTGCGGGAAGCCATGCACCCCGACTTCAACATTGCGTCCGCTATCAAGTTTCAGGTGCATCGAACCGTTCGCGCCGATGTTCTCAATGCTGGCAAGCTCCCGATTCGCAATCTTCAGCTCTTGATTGGGTGCAGTGAACTGAATGCGATCACCAACGGAAAACGCCTTCTCTTCAGCTCGATAAACGGAGACGCCCATCTGACGGCGTGGATCGTAGGTCGTCTGCTCCCCGTTGCCGCGCAGAACCGTAAGCAGATTCTCCTGGCCGTTCACGGCAAGAACACGGGCATACTCTCCTTTGCCAATGCCGGTTTCCTTCGATGTCCGCGAATAGTGCAGTACGTCGTTGGGCTGATACCGCTGTGCCCAACTGCGATCCGCGCCGGTCAGCTCCTGCCGTGGGACAAGCACCTGCATCGTATGTTCCCGCTTGCCAACAATGCCTTGCTCCTGTAGCTCTCGATGAATCGCGCTGTTGATCTCGGCACGGGAGCGATTATCCGGTGAGACGACAAGCGTGTTTTCTGGCGAAGCTGCATACTCACGCGCTATCGCAGAGATTCGCGCTTCACGCCCGACTCACTTCATGCACTCGGCCCTGAATGTCGAGGCTTTCGATTGCCGCTGCGACATGACCACGCGCCAGCATCTCAACCGCCTCTTTCAATTCAGGGTCACGCTGTCGCAGAATCTCATCCAGCTTTACCGTGTGCATCCCCGCTTCTTGAAGCTGTGCGAAGGGACGGCCAGCCTCTACACCTTCATGCTGACGCACATCGCCAACCAGCAAACCCGATCATTCCGATGAAGACGCGAAAGGAACTCGTGCATCTGCCGTGTGGACGCAAGAGAGGACTCATCCAGCACGTAAAGACGCTTCTCTCCTGTATCCGGTCGCTCTCCTTTGGCTAGATGATGCTGGAGAGTCCATGACATCACGCCCGCTTCGGCCAGCTTCTGCGCAGCTCGGCTTGTGGGCGCGAATCCTTCGACACGGTAGCCCTGTGCTTCGACGCCTTCACGAATGACTGACGAGCGTGGTCGTCTTGCCCGCACCTGCTACACCATCAAGTCCAACAATCTTCTCGCGGGTCAGGAAGATCTCATCCACTGCTGCAAGCTGAGACTTGCTCAACTCTGGATGCGCGTCCTCGATGCGGATTCGCAGGACTGGCGATACCAGCATGGAGCTCTCATACCGGCTTTCATTGCTCTTCTGCACAAGGCCGACGATCTCCCGCTCCAAACGAACCATCTCGGCTGTCGTGTACTGCGGAGCGGCTCTCCCGTCTGAGCGCCCAACCAAACGAAACTCGCCACGCCGTACGCGCTGCTCGAACTCTTGTCGAACCTGGCTGTAGGTGGCTTGCGCCCATGCTGCGATCCATCGCTGCCTGCAAGATGCTGCGCTCATCCTGCACAGCTGACCGCTCGAAGACATGATTGCGTGAATACGTCATCGACTGCTGCGCCGTCTTCTCGGGCTGTTGTTCGACCTTGTGCTCGCGCTCCCGTGCCTGCGCTACGACGTGATCCGGCTGATTGCCGAACTTTGCCGCAAGATCACGATGCCGTTCCAGCACCTCTTCACGCGAAAGCAGGTCTTTGCTGTCTCTCGTGCGATGCGCTGCAACCTGAGCGGCTCCTGCGCCTTCCCGCCCAATCTCCTGAAGATGCTCTTTGATCTGGGCACGCCGAGGACTCGATGCTTCCAGATACTCCTGTGAGTAGCCTTTGATCTCTGGCTGCCCATGTTGGCCGCGTTCGATCTCGTAGCCAAGACCTTGCAGCCGCATAGCAAGCTCCGAGCGATACACACTCGTTGCATACTGCTGCGACTGAAACAGGCTGCGCTCTTGCAGTGCCCGCGTCTGGCCGTTGTCGCGCTCTGTGATGTTGAAGATCACAGCATGGGTGTGAAGCTGCGGTGCTGCGTATCCATCAACAGGCCGTGCGGTGTCATGCTCGAAAGTTGCTGCGACGAACTTGCCAGTCGTCTCAGGCGCATGAACATTGCCGATGCGAGCCTGCGTATAACGCTCCAATTCATGCAGCGCAACGCGAACGCTTTCACGATGTGCATCACGCACACGCTCATCACCACCAACAAGAGCTGTCACCGATACGGACTTCGGCGCAGAGAACGTGGCATCCCAACCTGCGCGATGTTCCGCGCTCGTGATCTGCTTGCCGTACTCGTTCTCGTAGGTTCTTGCCGGTTGATGTTTGACGAGCTGCGCAGCACTCACTGGATGCTGGCCTTCGCTCAATCGCGCAAATTGCTCATCCGCAACGGAGCCATGCAAACCCCATTCACGCGCAAGCTCTCCTTGCCACTCACTATGCCCCTGGCGATCGCGACTCCAGTAGTTCTGCTTCTCTGACGTGAACTCTCGCGCATGGTATGTGCGGGCTTGGTTTGCCGAGAGAGCCTTGGACAGAGTCAACATGCGCGAGGACCTCAACACATGAGTTGCAGAATCTTCGCAACTGCTTGCTGCATAGCGTAACTCGAAATGTGGAAATGTAGGACCTAATTTCAAGAAATATTTTCTACGCGATAGTTGCGAATACCCGCATGGATACTGAATGAAACAGCTATTGCATGTCTAATTCATCGCATATAAGTAAGTCGATGTGATCTCTTCTAGCAGGTGGACAAGCGCACGAATGCATGGGCATGAGACAAGGTCAATCAAGATCTCTTTGAGACGTGAATGTCAGAGGATATAGAAGATCGAACCGGAGTTCTTTGAGGATCGCGAAGCTAGTCGATCCATTGCGATTCATCCCACGGCTTAGGCGGCACATTGCCGTTGCGAATAGCTGCTGCTCCAGGGAAGATCATGTACCGCTTTGGCTCCGCCGAAGAGACCACTGGAACAACCGGCTTGGCACCACTCAAAGGTGGGCCACCTTCAGCGTGAAATGGTCTTTGATTGGCAGCCGCAAAGGATTGTTCCTTCGGGCTCTGATTGCCGGCGCGAAAGACGTGCTTTTGCGCCTGGCAAGGAGATGGCCTTTCCAGTCTTGAAGCCGCTCTCTAAACTTCCACCAAAGAGCACTCCAATCGGAGGTGAATTCGACTCCATACATCTCTTCATAAAGCCGTCTCCATTCACCAGCCAACTCCTGTCTGATCATGACTGCGACACAGAGGACAAGGAGTGGGATAACGCAGATGAAGGAGAGCGGTTCGGCGATTAATTCTCCGAACGTACGGTTGTCGTAGAAGTCCTCTTGTAGGAAGCTTTCCAACTCGGATGATTTCCATCTCTGGGCTGGCACCTTTACCAGTTCATTCCACCCTCGTTCGCGAGCCGAAGAGGACAGTCCAATCGGAAAAAACCCGGCTCCGTTTGAATCGACATCTTGAGGAATGGCGATCTCGCTTTTCCGCCCCGGAGCCGTCTTGTAAAGCCACTCAATCTGAGTGGTACTCTCGGGACTTTCGGCGTGCCGGGAACAGTCCCAATAGGTCATCAAATAGTAGCGTTCGAGCGGCGGCAATTCCCACCGAAACCACGCCAGAAACGCAGCCAAAGCCAGCGCCGGAATCGAGCACATCAGCAGTCGCTGTTCTCCACGGAAACGCCCTGCGAAGAACCGGCCATTGCATGGTGCTTTCTCCTCTTATTTGGTGGTGGTTTGCGACCGCTTTCGGGACAGGAATTCGCGCGGCTTTTTGTTCCTTAATAGAGTCTGCATAAGCAGACATTTTGCGCATGTCTTCCGTGCTCAATGGCCCCTTCGATGCCTGGGCAAATAGGTTCAGCATGAGGTCCCGCATCCCGATGATCTCCGCCAATAGAACCGCGTCCGTTGGCTCTTGCTGTGGGGCGCGGACAGACGCCAGAGCGGTGTCGCGCAGCCATTCGGATACCTTTTTCCCGGCCTTCAAAGCCGCTGCTTCGATCTCGCCAAGCTCCGCTTCCGTGAGCCTGGTTGCGATGGATTTCGTGCGGGAGGCTTCGCTTGCGGTCGTGTTGGACAGGACTGGCTCTGCGACCTGCTGCGGTTTGGTGTCAGAAGAGGCCATGAACAGTACCACCTATCGCGACTTCTCTAGTAGCCGCTTGGATGCGTACAAGCTCGGTGTAGTTTCTACAACGACGCCTTTTGCAGGGCATGTCAGCACGCGTAAACGGCAACGAACCCGTCCGTTTACTCACGTAAACACGAAAAACGGTAAGTTCATTGTAGATGCAGAAGTTAACGGATTCCTGCTGCGGAGGCGCTTCACAGCACCCATTTGGGGATGACGTGTCAACATTCTTCCGCTGCGTAGCAGCGCGGGTATCAGGTTGCGGCTGGCCCTCGGAAATCCTGGATGATTACCGATAGCGTCTGTAAAAGAGTCAATACGACAACCATCGGAAAGCAGCGACTGGGACTCCCGCGCAAACTCTTCCCACTAACGTTCCAGTACGGGAGGTAGTACTCACGACGTAAAGGTCTGAGACATCATCCAAGCATTCCGATAGTGATCGACCTCGATTGCGGTCTTCGGCCGCCCAAAAGAAGACGAATGCACTGTCCGGTGACCATCGAGGGCCGCTTAGCACTCGTGTCGTTGGTATATTCGCAAGGGTATCGGAGGAGGGAGCTCCCTGAAGCAATAATCCATTCGGCTCCGTTTTTGCAATCCACTTGTGGTTTGGAGATTCGGTAGCGGAATAGTTGTACACGGAAGCTGTTGTGGGGGCATTCTCGAAGTGAATGTTATGGTTTATGTCCAAATCGCAGGGATTTAGCTCCACCAGATTCGGTCCAGAATAAAAGCCTATCCTGAGGTGTTGCGCCGCCTGACATAGCTGTGAGGAAACGATTTGGTCGTGAGGAAGGTTTCCCCTGCGCTCGTGACATCCGACCGCGAGCAAGGCGGACACCGTACTCAGTAGCGAGAGAACGACGCACGGTCTAGAAGTGAGGGCCATGAGTTTTTATCCCGAGGTTTACCCCGCAAATTGAGAAAATGCCATTGAGCCAGTTATTACTATTAGGACCTGTGACCGGGTGATACTGCGGAGCCTCAGAGGAGTTCTGGCTGGCTGTCGCAGCACCAATCAAGCAATGCGCTAGGCTCAGCCCGTCCCGCCCCTTCCAAAAGTAGGTTGAGCCTGTTGGGAGCACCTTTGTCTTCGTTACAAATCCCCTCAGTCGATCTCCGATTGGGCCTGCTGAAAGCGAATATAACCAACCATCGCCAATTGATACCGTCGAGTCGCAGTGCTGCGCACCGATATCTCCCCATGGGATATTGGTATAACGGATAGGGGTTTCGATTCCACGGCAATTGACCCCGACATTCGGAATGTCGCCACTCTGCTGGAGTTCAAATCCCCCGCCTCCACACGGCCCGAACTCGCAACCTTGGGATGGGAATGACCCGCCAATCGCTTGATTAACAGCAGCACCAAGCCCAGGATATGGAACACCGAACGTGTCGTTTTGAGTCCAGACTACAGATCTGGCACTCGGTCGAGGCTCGAGGCTGCCGTGGAAATTCGGCTTACCAAACAACCAGCCGAACAACTCGTGGTCGAGCCAACCGCCCCCGAACAATTCCAGAGCACAGACAGCCGCCCCTACACCTAGTCCGATTCCAGTTTCACCCACGGATGCCACGGCTATCGCACAACCATCTTGTCCGCTTGGATCACTCATCGAGAGAGGACGATTGAGTACATAGGCATAGCGATTGAAGCGCTGAGGATCATTAGGATCATAACTGCCATCATACGGATCAGGTACAGTCCAGCGGCCCGTGACCGAGGAATACTGCCTCATCTGAGCATGGTCGAGCCCTGAACTGTCCCGCTCCAATCCCGTGTAGAAATATCCGCTGCCCATCGTGCCGGCAATGATCTGTCCCCATGGGGCAGAATCGAGAGACGTCATTTGGTTTCCGTTCACGTCGGCTGTCGCTACTTCTGTGCCGCCCTGATCGGTAATGGCATAAACCGGCGTCGCAGTCTGGGTTCCGGCAACCTCAGCGATTCGCTCCCCCCCCGCGTAGATCAGGTCGGTCCACGCTCCGGTGTTGATGTTGTGCGTAGCTATCGGAACTCCCCCCAAATAGAATTCCTCGACCTTTCCGCTGCCGGATGTGACAATGGCGCGTCGGCCTTCTGCATCGTAGACATAGCTCTCGCCATCGCTCGACGTCGCGAGCATGTTTTCGTCCGTGTAGGTGTAGTTCGTCACACCATCCGAGAGCAGTCGTCCGGCGGCATCGTAGCTGTACGTCGCCACCTGGTTCTGGTTGTTGATCGGCTGTGAGAAGCCGGTTGAACCCATTGAACTCAAATTGCCCCAAGCATCCAGCGTGTACTGCTGGTTCAGTCCGCCTGGCACAGGCGATCCGTTCTGACCACCAGTCATCGTCGATCCCGAGAACGACACACTGAAATCGTCGCCGCCGTCGTAGGCATCGCTTGTGTAGGACAACGAATAATTGGCGGCCGTGCCAGTAGCCTTCGAGGTGAGCGTGATCGTGCTGCCCGAAACAGTGGCCGTCACCGGTGATGCCGCTGCATTAAGCAAGGACGCAAGCTGCGTGGCCAGGGTGCTACTCGTGCTTCCCTGCCCATAACCAACCGACGCCAAAAACGAGCCCACCGTCACATCAATCTCGCCGTCGTCGTATACTTTCAGGCAACCGATCCCCGCATTTGGTTGCATCCCCTTGGACACTGTGGTCTGGGATTGAGTGGCACCATCCCCCGAGCAGTCGTAATAGAAGCGTTCGAATCCATCGATGGTGGCCGACCCTGTGGAAGGTGTGCTATTGCCACTGACGTCCGTGGCGGATATCAACCGGTTCAGCTTGTCATAACCGAACGCCCGCTGGCCAGAGCTGATGTTGTCAACCTGCAGAATGAGATTGCTGGCATTCTTGTCCCACTGATAAGTCTTGCTGAAAAGCGCCTGCTGAGAGTTTTGGTAGAGCAACGAGGTTACGTTCTGCCGGTTGTTATAACCAGCCTGCATCTGAACTGCTCCGAACTGAGCAGCGGTCAACTCTCCGGGAGGAGCATAGGAGCCAGCGGACCAATAGGTCGTACCAATACTCGTGCCATTCCACGATTGGTAGACGACGTTCGAGAGACGATCGCCTCCATCATAATTGTTCTGGACGACGCGGCCATCCGGGTAAGCGATGCTGGCAATATTTCCCGCGAGGTCATAACCGATGGATACAGAGCCTTCATCCAGGCCGCCTGTACCGTTCATTCGATACATATTGATGGTGGCGATCCGACCCATCACGTCATAGCCATACACAGTAGAAGCGTTTACCGGACCTCCGGTGTCGTTCGACGGCAAGTCAAGCAGTCCGATGCCATTGACGCCGGCATCATAGTCGTAGATGTTGGTCACGGTGGGCGAGGACTCCACATGTTCGCGATTGTTCGTGTCATATTGATAGGAGATCGCGACCCCACGATTGTCCACAGAAGCACTCAGGTTCCCGTTCGGATCATAGGAGTAGCAGTCAGTCCATTGAGCTGCTCCATCAGGAGTGCCGCAGTTTTGCGACGGGCCATGACTCGGCTCCGAAGTATGCTCTGGTATGCTCGCAGCTCTTACTTGGGATAGGCTATTATAGAAGAACCTCCGGATTCGCCAGGGGCTACTCGCATCCGATGATGGACTGGAACTGCAACCCGTTCCCGAGACGTTCCCGTGCTGTTCGGCGCAGATGATGTTCCCAAGCCCATCGCGAAAGTAGTCCGTCTCCAAATCCAGTGCTCCGGTGCTCGGATCTGCTTCAACGACCTTTGTCAATTCTCCGAATGCATCATAGGTCCTGCTGGTCTGACTAGTAAGTTCATCGACTGTCGTGGCTGTGTTTCCGACATAGGTTGCCGTGATGGATGTTCCGTCGGGATGCACTATCGAAGTGGGACGATCCAAGGTGTCGTAGTAGGTGTAGGTAGTGCCATCCGTCTGTGAAGATGTGGAGAGATGGGGTGCCGTAACGGATGCAAGACGACCGTTGCCATCGTAGCTCTGCTCGGTGGAGATTCCATTGGACGCGGTCTGATAAGCACGGCCTAGGCTATCGAGAATGTGAGCTGTTGTGATCGACGTTACGCCGTTCTGACGCACCGTCGCGTCCGTTTCGGTAGAAGAAGGATACGTATAGCTGCGCTGTCCGCCGTCAGGATAGTTGATGGCGCTTAGTCGGCCCGCTACCGGATCGTACTGGTACGTTACTGAGTACGCCTGACCATGCGCTACGCTATTCTCATCGTCGGTTGAGAGAACCGCGCCGGAATTGAAGTCATAGCTCGTTTTTGTAACGTGGTGCCATGTCACTCCGAAGCTGTCCACAGTATCCGGCTTATCGACTTCCACCAGATAGGTGTCGCTCGAATCGTATTTGAAACTCGTTGGGGGGTTTCCCCTCGCATCCTGAGCACTCTGAACGGTACCTGTATCGTCGTAGCCATAGGAAGTCGCGACGGAGCCGGATGGCGAGTTGTTCCAGCGAACTACTGAACTAAGATAGGGTCCGCCCGCATTAACCGATCCGTGTCCCACGATTCCACTGGTCGGGATGGCATTGCCGGTATAGTTATAGGTGGTCTGTGCCGCCATCCCGCCGTTCTGATCGTAGTCCGTCTCGGAAGTTAAGTCATACCCGCTGTAGGTGTAGATAGACTGTCTTGTCGAAGTCTGCGACGGCGAACCGGTGTAGTAATCCCACTTGTTCAACGTCGTCATCTGTCCGCTTTCCGGGTTGCTATATAGCGTTTGGGTTTGGGTCGCCAGCCCCGCATCGGGCAGTGTTTGAACGTCGGTGGATTTCGTGACGTATTGCGCTCCTCCGCAGACCCAACTATACGTGCACGAATGGGAATAATCGTAGCTTGTGCTATCGGTCGCCTTGGCCAACCCGCTGCTGGCAGCTCCCTGATAGATTGTTGTGCCGACGTTCCATGCGCCATTGTTCAGCGTCAATGTATAGACCGTCTCATCTCCGCTTGGCCGCTGGACATCAACCTGCTCCTGACAACCGGTGCCGCTCTGCGAACATTGGCTGATAACGGAAGGCGTGTAGTAAGTCGTGAAACCCGCTGTTGTAGACTCTAGCCACCTATTGACGTTCTGATAGGAGTCCTTGTAGTTCGACCATCCAAAGAGTACGGTGCTCCCCGTCGGAAGCGTCATGGTGGAAATTTCCCCATACGGGTCGTAACCGAACGTATAGGAACTGCCATCAGGAAGCTGGATACTTTGAATGGCGGGCACGCTGGATGGATTATTGCCACCGTTGTTTTGATACTCAACCACGGGATTCTCATTGAACTCGGTCGAAATCGGCACGTTTGCCATCGTGACCGTATATCGCACTCTGGTGCCGTTGTTCTGGATCGGGCCGTTTGGCGCGAGCACATCATAATAGGTCTGGCTGCCGCTCTGCGATACGATCACTGGTGTCCTGCCAAGATCGTCGACGAGGTTGCCATTTGCATCGTTGGACCAATAATTTCCGAAACGGTCGATCACCGACGGGTACACCTGGTTCCCTTTTGGGTCCGTGATGATGGGATTGCCCGTGCCGTCATCCTGGACCTGATAGCCGCTCGCATCATCTGCATAGCCGCCATAAATTTGCTGCGTGTAATTGTTGTTATTGCAACCGTCCTGATACTCCTTCTGGTAGCCATCGAATGTATGGTTCGTTCCACTGGGATCGGTCCAGACTATGGCGTAGTCCCACTCGTACTGTGTGTTGTCGTCACCATATTGATCCGTGCAGTCATTGCTGTAGCTATTTACGATGTTGTAACTAACTGATCCCGTCTCATTGCCTTTGATGAACCTCCACCCCAGAGACGAATTCGGCACGTTGAGAGGCCACCAGTAATAGCCGCTGTAGTGGATGATCTTCCAAATGCGGCTGTCGTACACTAGTTTCTCGTTGAGTTGCAAATTGCCGCGTTGCTTCATGCTTGCAAGAGGGAACTCAAGGTGCAGGTTGCCGTTCGCGACATTGACATATCCGTTCGGCACAGGGATGTTGACTGAGAAGTTCGGACTGCCTGTCGCAGACAAATAGTCCTGTGCGGTGGCATACGTGCGCAGAACGAGATGTTGTCCAATAAGGCAGAGAAGGGTGATCAGATGGGAAAGACGACGGCTCATAAGGCATCCTTAGAACGAGAAGAGCGAGACTGCAGGCGCTGCGTCAAATTTCACAGAAGCCAAATGGAACGTGCGGATCAACTGACCATTGATCGTCTCCGAAATCGTCGTGGGCACTGTGTGCCCCTCGATCACCTTGTAATCGGAATAGGTCAGGACGCGGAGCAAAATCGGCTGCATAGAGCCTGGAATCGGTAGTAGTGAAGCGCTCTTAGAGAGAAGATGTGTCTGCGGATCAAGGTATAGATCGAGCACGGCCCTCCGCGGAATCGCTTTGGGCCAATTAACACTCGACGGCACTTCCGTTTCGATGGAAATGCGATGTACGGATTGCCCACTAATCGTAACCAAACCTCTATCGCTGACTGCGTACTTATTCGGCTTTGCATGAACATCAGAAGACAAGTGCAATGGCAATGTCCGGTCGAGGGACATCATTGGAGGATCAAGCGTTGGCTTTCCTTGCGGAGATTGTGACCATCCCTGATCTCCCTTGGTGACGGAGAGGTCGTGACCATTTGATTCTGTGATGTCGATGCGGCATCGGTTCTCGGGCATCATGGTAATTGTCACCGGAAAAGCATTTTGATCGCTCGGATAGGTAACGGTACCGTCGGCTTCCATGGAGGTCCACGTAACTGGATCTGCCAGAGCCCCAAATGATCGCAGTTCAAGCTGAGCGGCGGCATCCGCCAGTCCGACTGCCTTGCTGCCCACAACAGGCAATGGCACATCTGAATCAAATTGGCCATGAATGCGAGATGGGAGTTGCTGTCCGGTGACGGGAAGGCAGAACACTATCGCTAACGCGCTCAAAAGTATTGAATATCGAGCCAATCGATAGTTCGGTTGATGTAGCCAGTCATCTTCCAGAGCTTCAGAAGTCCACAAAGCTCTTGATTGCGGAGGAGACAATATACGCACTTTACCCTCTTTCTCTTCAGCGAAGGCAAATGAATCAGTTCCAAGAATCGAGTTGATGAGACGAAGAGGATTCTGGGCTAACCTGTTTAAACTGTCAAGAAAATTTTGGGAATGTTCAAGCGCGGAAGAATAGCTCCTCCGCTGCCGGAAGTTGTACACGAAGGTATCCGTCTAGCTGTAACGATTGACTGCCAAACGGACCTTTCGCTCGTGGGCGCAAACCTTATTCCCGTCCGGCATGCCGGAAACCCGGCCCGGCAAAAGCTGCAATGCAGCGATTTCCGCCTTCGTCGCCGAGACAATCGCCGAATCCGCAGATTGCATGCCCTTATCACGCGAAAAACGATGGTGTGGAGGTAAGCGCATTGCCGAGTCGGTCGCTGGACCTTTTCGAGAAAGCTGCCCCCATCATTTTGACCATATATAACTTCGGCTGCCGGATGCGGTGATCTATAGGCAGGGTGCGCGTGATCCAGCAAATCCACTCTTTCAGATCGAAGAAAAGCCTTCGAATTCTGGCCGGTTTCGCATCCGTCGCGAATGCGCACCAGCAGCTTGAGCCAGCCATGGGCCTCCAGGTAACCAGGTGGGTTGTCGCACCGCGCGGCTACTGGTCTTCCGAGCTGGTTCGTCTGCCGCTCCAGCCCGCACGTCTTGCAGTCCGATCCCCTGATTTGAGAGCTCCCGCTTCTAAATCGATTCGAATCGAGCACAGCATCCCGCAGAAGTACCATCAACAAAAAGCAAACAAGCTGTTTCTGTCTGACTCCAAGTTGCTGATTAATTCGATGTTTTGCCAGCAGTATCCAAACTCGTCCCCTTAAGAGCGAGGTTTTGCGGGCCAGCAAGCCAAATCCTCAATGTCAACTCGGATTGCTTTTGGCGGTTGGGCCAGCATGGAGTGAAGAAGTCCGGGCACTGGCAGCGCTGGTGGAGCGCATTACGTCAGACTCGAAGTACTGTGCGTTTCACTTACTACATTCCCCGGATATTAGGGATTGCGAGCCGAGGCCCAGAGTCCGGTGTCAAGGCTCTGTGACCGCGAAGCGGCGCGCGTATGCGCGGCCTTGACTCCGGTCCGGCCTCGGCTACGCTCCGGGTATCCGGGGAATATCGCTTTCTGCACTTCGTTGCAATCCAAGAAAGCTGATCAGCGATTTCTTGGGCGACCGTCGCACCTCTGGCGAACGTGTGCAGCTCCCGGCATTGTGAACGGCAAGCCAGTTTGTGTGAAGCCGGATTCTGACCTTCCAGTCGATGGATTGCGGGAGGCACTTATAGGAGTCTTCAGAGTGGGAAGCCTTACCCAGAGGGCCGCCGTTAAAATCTGCAAAATCGTGGCCCTGCTCTAAACCGCTTCGTTCCGTTTCCGAAAAGCTGCAAGCATAGCCACAGCTGACAATTTATGATCCGGCGATAGGTGCGAATAGCGGACGGTCATCGAAATGGATTTGTGACCGGCGAGCTCTTGGACGGTCCTTATGTCCACCCCGGCCATAATTAGCCTCGAAATGTACGTGTGACGGAATACATGCCACGTCACATCCTTCAGGGCAGAATTTCTCTTTCGCGCATCCTGAATTACGAGTTTGAACCACGCAACAGGAGAATCCATTGGCTCACCATAACGTGAGAGCCACACTCTTTCTGTAGGCGTCCAGCTGGCTTTCTTCTCAAGTTCCTTGCGCCGCGCCAGTGCCGTATTAAGAGCATTGATCGCGCCGTCACTCAATATCACAACGCGAGAATCTCCGTTCTTGGTGCGATCAAGAAAGACCTGGCGGCGCTGCAAGTTAACTTGATCCCATGTCATGGTGTGCTGTTCGCTGAGGCGCATCCCGGTTTCGAGCGCAAAGGTGAACGCGGGCTCATGGGTTGGAGTGCGCTCCAGGATTATAGCTCGAATCAGATCTTCCTCTTCGAATGTCAGGAACCGGATCCGGGCATTGGCTTCCTTACGGAGCCGAACGAGTCGGGCGGGATTTTTCTCTGCCTTTCCATTACGGATAGCCTGCTGGAAAACCATTGACAGGAAGGAACGCAGGCGATTGATCGTGGCAGGCTTCAGATCCGTCCTTCTCTTGAAGTACTCCTCGATTTGGGCAGGAGAAATGTTATCTGCTGGCAGATTGCCGAACACGGGCTCCAGCGATTTCCAGTACGAGCGATCCTGGCGAACCGTCCGTTTGTGAGTCTCAGAATAATCGAGCGCGTCTCGAGCCAACTCCCGAAAGAATACGACCCGAGTCGCACGCATTGAGTCGGGCATCTTCACTCCCTCCCGAATCTCCGTGCGACGTTTCTGGTAAAGGGCAATGGCTGACGACCTGCGTCCCACCTTCTCCCGGTGGCGTTTGCCGTGGGCGAAGAATTGAATCCACCACACGCCGGAGCCGACGGGGTTTTCGTACACGCCTCGAATCTTCGCTGGGGCTTCTTTCGCCATCGTCTACCACCCTTGGATTTATCAACTACGATAAACGAAGAACTGCCATTAGTGGCAGTTATGATGGCACTTGAGCTGAAACTTTTCTTCCTTGCATTTCGGCACACTGCAAGTCTGCGATCCGGCAAATCGCCTGTGTTTATAGGGTATGTATGCCCATTGTGCGACCTTATGCGCAGGATTGCGCTTCCCTGCAAAGCGGATGCAATTACGACTCTTAATCGACAGGTTGAAGGTTCGATTCCTTCCGCGTCCACCATCTATTTCGCATCTTGAATCACGGATAGAACTCCCGCTCTATAATCTCTGCTTTCGGTTCGCCTGCTTCCACCATTTTTGCCAGCAGCCGTTCGCGCAGCTCCGTTGCCGCTTGCTGCGGAGGCACACCGAACCTATGCACGAGCGCCGGATTATCGCGTCGGCCGGCAAGATTCGTGAGCTGGTGGGGATCAGCGGGCAGGTTGTATAAGTACTCCTCCTGATAGTGATCGCTGGCAGCCGCCGTAGCACGGCCTGAGCCGGGCGCCATCACGGCATACGTCCACTCCGGTGTGCGCAGAGCGCGTCCGGTTCCCACTTCAGAGATCTGAACGTAGACCTCGTTGGACCATCCGTCGGTCGTGCGGTCGAGCAGCGGCATGAAGCTGCCGCCCTGCATCGATGCCGGCACAGGCAGCCCTGCAGCGGACAACAGCGTGGGTGTCAGATCGATCTGACTTGTGAGCTCCGGAATCTCGAGCGAGCGGTCGAACCCCGGACCCTGGATGACCAGCGGAACGTGAATCGAGCTCTCATGCGGGCTGCGTTTGTACTCAGCGTTGCGAGTTCTGAAATGGCAGCCGTGATCGCTGAGGAATAGGAAAATCGTGTCATCTTCCAGGCCGCGTTCGGCAAGCGTCTTGCGAATTTCGCCTACTGAGTCGTCGATGCTCTTCACTGCACCGCAATAATCCGGAAGCTGCTTCTGCCAATCGCCGGGCAGCGCTCTCAGATCGCCCGGCACAAACGGATTCGTATATTTGCCGGCATATTCCTTCGGCGCTACGAAGCAGTTGCAGTCGTTCTGCTGATGGACCTCAAGCTGCGAGATCACGAGCAGAAACGGTTCATGCACGGTATTGAGGAATTGCTTTGCGCGCTGCGTGATAAAGTCTGCGCGGTACACACCGGAAAACGGTATCGCCTTTCCTGCACCGTCGTAAATTTCGCCTTCATAGGGATGCGAGGTCCATTCGAGTTCGTTGGAACCTTCCCAAAAGTCGAGAAATCCGCCTCTCTCGTTCGGTGCGACGCGGCCCCGGTCCGTGTGTGTTCCCTTCTCGCCTTCGCGCGGAGCCAGATGCCATTTGCCGATGTAGTTTGCGGTGTACCCTGCTTTGCGAAGTTCGGTTGCGAGCGTAACCGCGTCCGGCGCGAGACCAAACCCATTGCGCCACACACCGTTCTTGTTCTGATATTGCCCGGTAAAAAGAGCCGCGCGTGAAGGCGCACAGACCGGCTGGTTCGTGATGTGGCTGCGGAGAAGCGTGCCGCGGCGCGCCATGGCGTCGAGGTTCGGCGTCAGTTGCATTGGGTTCAGCCCATAAGCGGAGACAAAATCCCAGCGGAACTGATCCGAGATGTAAAGGACGATGTTTGGCTTTCGCCGGCCTGCTCGATTTTCCTGCGCATCGAGCGTCGCCGCTTCAGATCCGGCCGCGGGAAATGCGGCGGCAACGGCCGAGCCTTTGATGAAATCCCTGCGGTTAAGTCCGAATGTCGAGGATTCAGTGTGCCGCTTTGATCCGCTCATTGGCTGTGATTGTATCGGCGAAAATGGTATGGACCACTAAGAACTCACCGATATCGTAAAAACTCATTTCACGCGACTGTGGAACACTGAAGTTAAGAATGATCAGCAGCAAACACACTTTGAAGGGCGAGCCAACTGAACCGGCTGCTGCGACAACGCCGCACAGGCGATCAGCAATTCGCACGACTGTCATTGCATGCCTTCTGGTCCTCGCGACGGCGCATTGCATCCTCAGCATCTTCTACACAAACTATTCGTTTATCGATTTGGCGGCGTACGCCAACGGGCATGAGCGGATGCCTTTTCAGGGACGCGTCTTGATGTCGTTTGTGCTTCGCGCGACCCAGCACTCACAAGCTCTGCTGAAGCTGGTCCCGCGCTTTACCATGCACGTGCCGGCCCTCGAGACCTTCACGGTTTACAAATTGACCAGCCTGATTGTGGCGCTTATTTCGGCCATCGGTCTGGGCAGCGCCCTGGCACTCGCCTCGCGGCGGCTCGGGTTGCGTCGGTGGTGGCTCGCCTGGTTACTGCTTCTCATCATCTTGTACGCCAGCTACGCCGCACGGTATGAGCAGCCGCTCTGGTACCCCTACGACATTCCACACCTGGCGATCTTCGGCTTAGCGACGATCTTCCTCTTCATCGATGCTCCTGTCGCTTTTCTCGGCGCGGTCATGCTTGACAGTCTTGTTCGGGAGACGGCGGTCTTTGCGATCGTGCTCGCGTTCGCAATGCGCTGGTCTCAGCGGAGATGGAAGACGGTCCTCGTGATCGCCGCGGTCGGCTGGGGTGTCGTGATGGCGGCGACACGGTATATCTACCGTGCCAACCGGCCGGTCGGGCTACCGCGGCTCGAACAGTTCCGTTATCTGCTGCCCTGGCATCTGCCTCAGTTCTTCAGCGTAGTTGGCTTCCTGCCGATTCCGGTGCTGCTGGCGCGACGATATCTTCCCGTAATCCATCGGCGCGGCCTTTACGCAGCTTGTCTGTTGATCCTCGCCACGTATTACTTCGCAAACTGGGTGGAGACCCGGGCGTGGATCGAATGGTCCACTGCATTTGCGATCTGGGCAGCGCTGGAGCTCAGCGCCGCGCCTCTGCAGCCCACCACATCGACCGATCGCTAATCGAGGTCGAAATCGCGCAGCGGCTTGTCGGTCACAGGCGACTCCTTCGCCTTCTTGACCGCCTCGGCGAACTTCTTGGCCAGCACATCATCCTTGTTCTTCTGGGCTTCGACGGACTGCGCGAAGATGCTCTCGCGGCGGGCGTCGGCGTCTTTCAATGCACGCGCCGCGGCCCCGAGATCCTCGAATGTCTTCTTCCTTGGCGCAGAGGTATGGGCGATGATCTGCCGGGTCACCGGATCGATCTTCAACATCGCTCCGCAGTCCGGACACATTACCTCAAACGGCTGATCACTCATTCCCATCACGCACCTGCCTCACCTCATATTGTATGGCGGAGCAGATGGAGGTACATAGGGAGCGTAGTAGTAGCGCGGAGTGTCACAGATCGCCCAGATGAGCGCGATGATCCAGCCCACCACTGTCCAGCTCAGGAAGATGTTGATGACCAGGATCCATCCGAAGTTTCGCGCGTGACGGACGCCCGCGATGATCGCCGGCAGAAAGTGCACGACAAGCATCGGAAGCAAGAAAACCATGAAGAAGATGTGCACAGAAGCCTCCAGCAGGTTCTACGTCAAATTGGGCCTTGGAGTTCCTACAGGAAGATTATGCGATGCCCGGGGCATTCCTGCGCTGCATTCTCCACCAGCAGCCTGGGCAGGCCCTCGCCGTAGCGCGCCAGGAACCATATCCCGCCGATCACCCGCTCCTGCAGGTGTCCCTCCGGGAACAGGTTCAGCATGAGCGCGTTCGCATGCTTGCGCAACGAGCCTTCGCGCTGCACCTCGAAATCGGCAGCCATACGCCGCAGCCGGTTCATCTGGTAGCGCATCTTGTTCGCCGAAACGCCGGCGGCACGGCCCAGCTCCGAACTCATCGCGTCCATGTACTCCGTCAATGCGCCAAGCTCTTCGTCAAGGGCATTGCCGGCCGCAGCAAGCTTGCGCTTCAACTCAATCGGCATCGCGCGCGCGCCGAGCCGCTGCGCCAGTGCATCGGCCGTCTTCGCCTCCCATACCTGCGGAAGCTGCACTTCATGCGAGGCCATCACCTTCGCAAGCGCGGGCTCGATAAGCGTCGCCGACAGCCGCGGCAGAATCGGCGTGACGCGCCCAAGAATCTGCTCATACGCCACACCCGACTGCGCGAAGTACGCGATCTCCGCGGGCCCGCCGATGTACGCTGCGGTCGGAAGAATTGCATCCTGAAACACCGGCCGGAGAAGCGCGTTGGGACTCAGGCGCTCCGGCGCGGACTCCAGAATTGCGAGGAGCTCGTCCGTCGAGCACGTCTGCCCGCCGGCCTTCCATGCGCCGTTCTCGATTCTGCGCAGCGGCTGGCGCGCGCCCGTTTCCGCATCCAGCAGGAACAGCAGTGAGTGCCCGGGCGAGACCAGAACCTGCGCGTGATAGCCGCTCCTCGTCAGTTCCTCCGAGCGCTCCAGAAGTGCGGTCTCCAGCGCTTCCGCATGCTCGATTGCCGCCCGGAGCACCGGCGCTCCGAGCTTATGAAAGCCACGCGACGAAGCATCCATCACGACCAGGCCGAACTCTGCGAACACTGCGCTGATGAGCCTGCCAAGCCCCTTCGCCAGTGTCGTCCCGGGCTGCGCCGCGTAACACTCGCGCAGCAGATCAGCGACCGGACCCCATCCGATCAACTCACTCGCGTGGTCGATCACTGCGTCAAGCTTCGCCCGGCCCTCTTCCGTCTCTCCATCGACGCGCAGCGCGCCAACTGAAACCGGACGCACAGGATCCAGCCCCAGCTTCAACGTCTCGAGTTCCGCCTTGGTCGGCAGGCTGATCTGGTCCACCTCGGCAAGATCGTGGTCTTCACTCGCGAGCCAGAAAACTGGAACATACTTGCGGCCAGTCACCGCGCTGGCGTCCTGCGCTTTGCGAATCGCCGTGGCGGCCTTCAGGATCGTCAGCAGCGGGCCGCCGAACAGCGCCACCTGTTGACCCGTGACCACAGCGGCGGCGCGGTTGCGCAGATGCTCGATGTTCTCTCGAGCTACATCCCCCGCCCCAAACTCTCGCGCCTCGTCGAGCAGCAATGCCGCGAGTCGCTCGCGATGCTCCGGACTGAGTTCAGGCGCGCTCTTCGCCCAGCCGAACCCGAAGGGCTCACACGGATACCAGCGGCGCAGCGAAGCGGCATCAGCAACGGCCGGTTCCAGAAACGCGCGCAACAGCGGTGTCGTTCCCGGTGCGGTCGATATGGGTTGACACTGAACTTCCATTCGCCTCGTCTCCGCCTGCCGAGCCTTGAGCCTGTTGGATGCGCCGTCCCGTGGCCCGATGCAGAATTCGCTCCCTGATCGTGTACTGTACCCTCATGCCGACCCGGAAGACGCCTGCCTCGAAAAAGAAGAGCACTCCATCAACAAAGAAGCCCTCCAAATCCCCTGCCACAGCGCAGAAGGACACCCCCGCGAGCAAGAAAATCACCGGCCGCGCCCGTACGCTCTCGTCAAAGACCGTTTACCAGGGCAAGGTCTTCTGGGTCACTGCCGACGAGGTGCTTGAGCCCGGCGGCATTCGCGCACGCCGCGATGTCGTGCGCCACAACGGCTCGGTCGTCATCCTTGCCATCGACGATCGCAAGAATCCAAACGATCCCGACGTCATGCTCATCCGCCAGTATCGTCACGCCGCAAGCCAGTTCCTTCTGGAGCTGCCCGCCGGCCGCATCGAGCCCGGTGAGAAGCTGATGCCTGCCGCCAAACGCGAGCTGCTCGAGGAGACCGGCTACCGCGCGAAAAAGTGGTCCCGTCTGGTGCAGTACTACGCCAGCCCCGGTTTCGTCGCCGAGTCCATGGACATCCTCCTGGCCGAAGACCTGGTCCACGCGCCGGGCGAGGGGACACCGGACGAAGATGAGCATATCGAGCTGCACCCCACGCCGCTATCGGAGGCCGTCCGGCTCGCCCTGACCGGCAAACTGCACGACGGCAAATCGCTGATCGGAATACTTTTCTATGCCACAAGGCGGCTTGTTTCGATTTAGCGAAACAATTTTCCGGCAAACAAACACGACTTAGCTTCTTTGTACCTTGTCCGACAAACCAGCGCGCAACTCTCCTGAGAATCTTTGCTTTCTACGCATTAAAGAGGAGAAGTGAGGAAAGCAATCTCATGGGTCAGTACAAGGGCGTCATCAAGTGGTTTAACAATGCAAAAGGGTACGGTTTCGTCGGGCGTGACGGTGCTCCCGACCTGTTCGTTCATTACACCTCGATCCAGCACGACGGTTATAAGAGCCTGCGAGAGGGCGATCAGATCGAATTCGATGTAGTGCAGGGCCAGAAGGGACCGCAGGCCGACCAGGTCGTTGTCGTAAAACAGGCCTGAGCCGTTCGCCCGCTACAATCGAGGGCGGACGACCGCCAACGATGGACAACATTACGCTCGCTCGCCTTCTGGATGAGACCGCTGCGCTGCTCGAGATCGACGCGGCAGACCCGTTTCGCGTGCGCTCTTACCGGCGCGCGGCCGAGGCCATCGAACAGCAGACTGCGAATCTGGCCGCGCTCGCCGAGTCGGATCCGAAGGCCCTCCTCGCCATCCCGGGCATCGGCAAAACCATGGCCGCCAACATCTGCGATCTGGTCGCCACGGGCACGATGCCCCTCCGCGAGCAGCTGCTGGCGCGCTACAAGCCGACCATGCTCGAGCTCCTGCGCCTGCCCGGAATGGGCCCAAAGACGGTCGCGATGCTTTACTCGTCGCTCGGCATCGCCGACATTGACGCGCTCGAAGAAGCCGCCAAACGCGGAGACCTGCTCACCCTCCCGCGGATGGGCCAGCGCTTCACCGACAAGCTCATCAAGGGCATCGAGGACCACCGCAAAAACTCTTCGCGCTTCCGCATCGATGTCGCGCGCGAGCATGCCGAACGCATCAGTGCCCTGATCCGCGAGTTCCCCGGCATCGAGACCATCACACCCGCCGGCAGCCTTCGCCGCGGCCGCGAATCCGTTGGCGACCTTGACCTGCTCGTCACCGGTCCGGCCTGCGAACCCGATGTCGTCGCCGCGGCCGTCGAGTTCGTCGCCGCGCTTCCGCTCATCGACAAGCTCCTCGCCAAGGGCCAGAACAAGGTCAGCTTCACGCTGCGCAACAACCTGCAGGTCGACGTGCGCCTGCTTCCCCGAGCCAGCTTGGGCGCTGCGCTCCAGTACTTCACCGGATCCAAGCACCATAACGTGGCGCTCCGTCAGCGCGCGATCAAACGCGGCCTCACCCTCTCGGAGTACGCTCTGCTTCGACTCGAAGACAACACCATCGTCGCCGCGGCGACCGAAGAAGAGATCTACAACGCCCTCGAGCTCGACTACATTCCACCCGAGCTGCGCGAGAACTGCGGAGAGATCGACGCCGCTGCGAAGCACACGCTGCCGCAGCTCATAGCCCGCAGCGACATCCGCGGTGACGTGCACATGCACACCTTCGAGTCCGACGGCGCAAACTCGATTCGCGAAATGGCTGAAGCCGCCATCGCGCGCGGACTGGAATACATCGCCATCACCGACCATTCGAAAAATCTCGCCATGACGAACGGCATGGATGATGCGCGTGCACTCGCCCATGCAACACGAATCCGCGAAGCTTCGCAGCAGCTCGCCGAAGAGTTCGCCGCTAACCGCGGCCCGCAGTGGGATCGCTATCAGGCTCAGCTCCAGCAGGACGAATCCCTCGCCCGCAAGCCCCTCGTTCCGTTCCGCATCCTTGCCGGCGTGGAGGTCGACATCCTGCTGGACGGCGCGCTCGATCTCGCGGACGGCACCCTTGCGCAGCTCGACGTCGTCGTCGCCAGCGTGCACTCCGGCTTCAACCAGACGCCGGAGGAGATCACCGCCCGCGTCCTTCGCGCGGCAGAGAATCCGCACGTCCACATCCTCGGCCATCCCACCGGCCGCAAGGTCCTCAAGCGCGAACCCTACAAAATCGACATCGAGCAACTCCTGACAACCGCCGCCCGGCTCGGCGTTGCCGTCGAACACAACGCCTCCCCTGCCCGCGCCGATCTCTCCGACCTGAACCTCCGCCACGCGAAGGAACTCGGCTGCAAGATTGCAGTCAATACCGACGCTCACTCCACCGATGAACTCGATCAGATCGACTTTGGCATCGTTCAGCTTCGCCGCGCCTGGCTCACCCCAGCCGACGTCCTGAACACGCTCTCCGTCGATGAATTTCTCGCCCGCATACAACGTAAACCCTGATTAGCGTTATCCTTTCGAGCATGGCTGATCGCCCCGTACTCGCAGTTGTCCTCGCGTTCATCATCATGGTGGTGGTGGCCGTAACCGTTTATCTCGTCATCCCGCACAAAATTACCGCGCTGTCCGTGTCGAAGGTCGATGTATTCGCGCCGCACACCGAGTTCAAGGCCTCGCCGGGGACCTCCGGTCAGGTGGTTGGCGAGCCAGGTCAGTCGGAAGATGATCTGTATGTCGTCGCGCACATCAACATTACGGACAAGCTGCACCAGCGGGTCTTCATCAGCGGCTGGTCTGCGACTGTTATGTTCCGCGACGGATCGACCGAGGACTCCACCCTGATCGCCCGGTCGGAGCTCCCGCGCCTGGAACAGATGTTTCCCCAGATCGCGACCCTCGCACCCGATCCCATCGGCGACGGCGACGAACTGGATCCCGGCGTCACCAAAACCGGTTCCATCGTCCTTCTCTTCCCGAACACCACCCAGGAGAAATGGAACACCAAGGGCTCCGCAGTGCTCACCATTGACCTTCACGAGCACGTCGCACAAACCGTCAAACTGCCCTAGCCATCACAGTCCATCGCACACAAGAAAAGGGCCGCATCCCATGGACGCGGCCCTTGTTCTTCGCCTGCACAAACCAGCTTACGGAACCGATATCGGTGCCGGTGCGTTCTTCGGCGTGCTCAGATAGCCCGAGACCGAGTTCTTGCCGATGTTGTTCACAACGATCTCAAACAGCGCCGGCGTCTTGCCCGAGTAGAACTGCACAGGCTCGTCGACGTTCTTGTCCTTCTTCTCGATGACCCGGTCGTCGGAGTCCACATTCATCGTGTACTTCGCGTGCTTCTCGTTCACCTTCTTCAGCTGCAGCTTCACCGTCCCCACATTCTGAGCCGGCCCGCCCTTCTGCAGCGTGAACTCGTAGTAGTTCCGCTCGCCACGACGCTTCAACTCCATCAGCTCGTCGTGATTGGTGGCAATCAGCCCGCTCATCACCCCCTGGTCGCCGACGACGCGCGTCAGCTGGCCTTTGGTCTGCGCGAGATCATTCTGCGTGTTCGACAGATCCGTCTTCGTGCTCGCCACGTCCGTCTTCACCGCCGAGACATCCTGCTTCACTGCGCCGACCTGCTGCTCGGTCTGAACCTCTTCCTTGCGCAGACGAGCTGTCGCAGCGATCGCCTGCCTCTGCGCGGCCACGAGCTGATTGGACTTGTCCTCCAACTGCTTCTGCGTGAGCCCGACACTCTGTCCGAGAGCCTCGCCCTGGGCACGCATCCGCTCATTCGTGTCCTCGAGCTTCTCGCTCAGTTGCGTGTTCTGCTGTGTCGCCGCCGTCAGTTGGCTCTCCGCTGCCGTCAGATGGTTCTGCAAACCGAGACTCCAGCCGAGCGCACCCAGCGCCAGCAACAAACTCACAACGGAGATCCCGATCAGCCATCCTGGGGCTTTCGATTGGACTACGTACTCACGTTCCAGATCGCTCATGCCCTTGCTCCTCCTTAACGTCCAATGCGCCTTTTTCCGCTTAAACTTATCAACTGGCGCAGCTTGGCTTTGGTGTTGGACGCACCCGCCCGGCAAAAGGTGGGTGCCCCCGCAAAATCTTCTTACCTGAACTCCCCGACCCACATAGGGCTGGCGGTCCTTTCCCCTCTACACTATACGAGGAGATGCCCCCCACCCTTACCTCCGATTTCGTCGTCGCCGGCGCAGGAATCATAGGCCTGACACTCGCCCTGGAACTGCACGCGCGCGGGGCTTCCGTCGCAGTCCTGGACACTGCCGCTGCCCTCAGCGGCGCCTCCAGCGCTGCCGCCGGCATGCTGGCCGCCCAGGATCCGCACAATCCTGCCGAACTGCGCGACCTCGCCGCATTCAGCATCTCGCTCTATGACGATTTTCTCGACCGCCTCTCGGCACTCTCCGGTCTCGACGTTCCGTACCAGACGTCCACGACCATCCAGTACCTCGACGATGGCCATTCCTTCGCACTGCAGGAGAAATCCGTCGACCCCCGCCAGCTCGGCGCTGCAGCCCTGGAAGCCGCTCGCCATTCGGGCATTCCTCTGCTGGAACACTGCGAGCGCATCGAAATCACCGAAACGCCGGACCGCATCACCTTCACACCACTCCACGGACCTGCACTAACCGCCGATCGGCTCATCCATGCGTCGGGCGCGTGGTTCGCAGGCCAGCCTGCGATTACCCCGCGAAAGGGACAGATGCTGCGCGTGCGTCTGCCGTCCACCCTGCGTCTCGAACAGGTCCATCGCAGCTCCGCCATTTACATCGTGCCGCGCACTCACGGTCCCCAGGCCGGCACCGCACTGATCGGCGCTACCGAAGAAGACGCCGGCTTCGACCTACGCACCTGCGCGGCCGACCTCCACGAGCTCCGCGTTCGCGGCTCCGCCTTGATCCCCGCACTTGCCGACTCCACCGCCGCTCCGCAGGTCGAAGCATGGGCCGGACTCCGCCCAGCGGCTGCCGACGGTCTTCCCTTAATCGGAAAACTCCCCGGCAGACTCTGCGGATCGCGCCGCCAGTGGATCGCCGCCGGTCACTACCGCAACGGCATCCTGCTTGCGCCAGGCAGTGCCCACGCACTCGCCGATCTACTCGAAAACAAATCGCTGGCGATCGACCTGCAGCCGTTCGACCCTGCACGCCTGTCATAACCCTTTCGCCCGCCCAAACCGATATTCGGCTACCGCATCGTGACAATCGTTTTCCTGCTCTCCGATAATCAGTAACGCTGTTGCTATTTCCCGCTCGGAGCACCTCGAAATGTCCAAGACTGCACCCAAAGGCCTGCAGGACGTCGTCGCGAACGAATCCTCCATCTGCTTCATCGACGGCGCGCGCGGCATCCTCTCCTATCGCGGCATCGACATCCACGAGCTCGCCGACCACTCCACCTTCGAAGAAACAACGTACCTCCTCTGGAAAGGCAAGCTCCCCACCGCAACCGAGCTCAAGCAGTTCACGCAACAACTCGCCGCAGCGCGCACCTTGCCCTCTCAGGCCGTCGACTTCCTCCGCACCCTCCCCAAGACAGCCTCGCCCATGGAAGTCCTGCGCACAACCGTCTCTCTCCTCTCCAGCTACGACGCCGACGCGAACTCCACGACCCACGACTCCAATCTGCGCAAGAGCTTCAACCTGACCGCGCGGATCGCGACGATCATCGCGTCGTTCGACCGCATTCGCAAAGGCAAGAACCTCGTCGAGCCCGATCCATCGCTCTCACATGCCGCAAACTTCCTCTGGCTGCTGAACGGCGAGAAGCCCTCCCAGACCGCCACCCGCGCGCTCGATGTCGCCCTCATTCTCCACGCCGACCACGAGCTCAACGCCAGCACCTTCGCCGCCCGCGTCATCGCCGCCACGCTCTCCGACATGCACTCGGCCATCACCGGCGCCATCGGCGCGCTCAAAGGCCCGCTGCATGGCGGAGCCAACGAGGCAGTAATGCGCATCCTCTACGCGATCGACAAAGCCGGCGAAGATCCGGTCGAACATGTCCGCGGCATGCTGCAACGCAAGGAGAAGATCTCCGGCTTCGGCCATCGCGTCTACACCACCGAAGACCCGCGCGCCACGCACCTTCGCCGCATGTCCGAGGAGCTAGGCCGCGACGCGAACCCCAAGTGGTACGAGATGTCCCGCAAGATCGAGCTCTTCGTAAAGGACCAGAAGAAGCTCAACGCCAACGTCGACTTCTACTCGGCGTCCACTTACACCACGCTCGGCATCGACATCGATCTCTTCACGCCAATCTTCGCCGTCAGTCGCATCGCCGGCTGGTGCGCGCACGTCATCGAGCAGCACGACGACAACCGCCTCATCCGCCCGCGCGCCGAGTACACCGGCCCCCCATACCCGGCCCCGTACACGCCAATCGAAAAGCGCTGATAGAGCGGAAGGGCCCGTCTTTAGACGGGCCGTAGCGGGCTCCCGGCTTTCCTCTACTTCGATCCCGGCGGCACAATCCCGTTCATCCGCAGATACTCCACCATCTGCCCGTAGTGGTCGTATCCATGCGCAGCGATGAACGACGCAATCACTGCGCGAGTGTGCAGACCGTCCACTCCATCAATCGCGACGTATGCATTCTCCGGAGTAATCGACGCGATTGCCTTATGCGCATAGGCGAACGACTCCCCCGCAGCCTTCAGCAACTCATCCTTGCTTGTCAGACCGTTGATCGTCTTCGGATCAACCGGCACCTTCTCCCCCAGAATCTTCGAAGCGAAGTAGTAGTTCGCAAGGGTGACATGCGAAATCTCCTGCGCGAAGGTGCGCACTCCCTCGTACTTGGCACCATTGGTTGACGGCGGCGCAAAGCTATATTTATCCGCGGGCATCGCCTTGGCCACTCCCATGAACTCATGCTCGAACAGGTTCACCAGTTCATCCTCTGCCTGCACCGGCGACATCGCAGTGCCGGGAGCCACCTTCGCTTCCGTCGCACTCATCTGCGCAGAGCCCGCCAGCGTCGACCCAGCAAGAACCAGAACCGCGCAACAATACCCCACGCCATAACGAAGCCGCATAGATCACCTCACCCTGTAAGTTTTGTGACACCAACAGGCTAGCAGAGCCGGCATCGCAACTCGTCACCGAAACCGGATACTCTCGTCACAGATGCGCATCGACCTGGACGCCAACGCGACCACGCCCATCCTCCCGCAAGTCCTGGAGGCGATGCAGCCCTTCTGGCTGGAGCGATACGGCAATCCCAGTTCTGCCCATCAGGGCGGTCAACGCACCCGCGCAGCCGTAGAGCACGCACGCGCCGCCGTTGCGTCCCTTCTCCACTGCGCACCGAAAGAGATCGTCTTCACCTCCGGCGGCACCGAGAGCGACAACCTCGCGCTCTCCGGCATCCTCCAGCCATGGTTAGACCACAACGAGCCCGCGCATCTGATCACGACAAAGATTGAACACCACGCGGTCTTGTTCGCCGCGGAGGCCCTCGAGCGTCGCGGTATCGAAGTCACCTATCTCTCGCCCGACCACAACGGAGTCATCAACCCCGCAGACGTCGAAGCTGCCCTGCGCCCGCACACGAAGCTCGTCAGCGTCATGCTCGCGAACAACGAGACCGGCGCCATCCAGCCCGTCGGCAAGATCGCCCGCATCGCCAAGGCACACGGCGCGATCATGCACACCGACGCCGTGCAGGCGGCCGCCAAGCTGCCGCTGAATCTAGGTGGTCCAGCCCTCTCCGGCGAGTTTAAGAACGTCGACCTGCTCTCCATCTCCGGCCACAAGATGTACGCCCCGCAAGGTACCGGCGCGCTCTTCGTGCGCAAAGGCATCGAACTCGCTCCGCTTTTCCTCGGCGGCCCGCACGAGCGCCAGCGCCGCGCCGGCACCGAAAACGTTCCCGGCATCGTCGGCCTCGGCCGCGCCGCAGAGCTCGCCACCGCCTGGCTCGAAGGCCAGGACCACCAGCTCCTCGCTCGCACAAACCAGCCCACCGCGCAGATCCCGGGCTCTCAATCGCCCGCCGAACTCATCGCTCGCCGCAGCCACTTCGAGCGCCGTCTGCTCGCCCTCATTCCCGGCGCAACCATCAACTCCGGCGACGCTCCACGCATCTCCAACACCATTAACCTGCGCATCGATAAAGAAAACAGCGGAACCTCTGCGAATATCGACGCCGAAGCCCTGCTCATCGCCCTCGACCTTCAGGGCATCTCCACCAGCTACGGCGCCGCGTGCATGTCCGGCGCCACCGAGCCCTCACACGTCCTGCTCGCCATGGGCCTCACAACCGAGCAAGCCAGCTCCAGCCTGCGCCTCTCGCTCTCCCGCCTCACCACCGACGAAGAGCTCGACCGCGCCCTCGAAATCATCCCCGCCGCCATCGCCCGTCTCCGCGCTCTCAGCTGACTCGCTGACTTGCTGACTCGCTAACTCGCTAACTCGCTCTGCTACAGATACCACGGAATATTCACCACCACGATCCGCTGATTGCCCTTCAGCAGCAGCAGCAGCTTCAGCAGTTGCACGCGCTGATTGTGCAGCAGGTTCTCCCACCAGTGGCGCACCACCAGCTCCGGCAGCAGCACAGCAATCTTGCGTCCAGGATTCTCGTCCTCCAGCTTCAGGATGTAATCCATCAGCGGCGACAAAATCGTGCGGAACGTGCTGTGAACCGTCACCAGTTCCGGCTCTGCGCATCCATGCTCGCGAATGGGCCTGAGCACAAGGTCCTCCCACGAGTTCTCGACCGGATCGAATTCCTCGCTGGATGCAACATGCACCACCTTCACAACCGGGCTCATCAGCATGCCGAAGCGCATCGCCTTTTCGCCGATCTTGTCCCACCGCGCCATCGGAATCACAACAATCGGCGGTTCCAGTCCCGTCAACCGCAGCGGCGTTGGATCCGCCGTCTCGACCTTTACGCGGCGATAGTGCCTCTTCACGCCCGCCATCAGCCCAATGATCAGCGGAACCAGAATGACCACCACCCACGCGCCGTAGATGAACTTCGTGAGAAGCACGACAATCAGCGTGATGCCGGTCGCGAACGCGCCCAGACCATTCAGGAAGAGCTTCGCGCGCCGGTGCGGTGCACCCTTCTCTTTCATCCAGTGCTTCACCATGCCGGCCTGGCTCAGCGTAAACGCCATAAACGCGCCGATCGCATACAGCGGAATCAGCCGGTCCGTCACGCCGTCAAACAGAATCAGGATCAGCGCTGTAAACCCGGTCAGCGCATAGATCCCATGCGAGAACAGCAGTCTCCGTCCACGCAGCAGAAAGACGTGCGGCAGGTAATCCTTCTGCGCAATCGCCCGCGCCATCCGCGGAAATCCGGCAAACGCCGTATTCGCGCTGAACGACAACGCCGCCAGCACCCCTCCCATGGTCAGGAAGTAAAACCATCCGCGGCCGAACACCGCGGCTACCTCAATCGAGAGCACGCTCTGGTAGTTCGAGGCATCCGGGTCCATCGCCGTCACGCCGTACACCTTGGCAACATAGGAAAGCCCAAGCAGCAGGATCATCAAGATAAAAATGATCACGGTCAGCGTCTGATTCGCGCGCTTCGCCTTAGGCTCCTTGAACGCCGTCACGCCGTTCGACACCGCCTCCACGCCCGTCATCGCCGCGCATCCATTTGAGAATGCCTTCAACAACAGCCATACCGTGATCACCTGCATGGTCGCCGGAATCGGCGGCGGCGGTGCCGTCACCGGCGTTGGATGGCCACCCGTTACAAGGGAGTGATACAGACCCACGCCAATCGTGGCCAGCAGCGTTCCCACAAAGATGATCGTCGGCAGCATGAACGCCACGCCTGATTCCCTGACGCCGCGCAGGTTCACAATCACGATGATCGCCAGCACACCAAGGCACAGCGCCAGCTGATGAGGATGCAACTCTGGAAACGCGCTCACCAACGCCGTTACGCCGGCCGAAATACCCACCGCCGCGGTCAGAATGTAATCGATCATCAGCGCGGCAGCCGCCAGCAGGCCCGCGCCGTTGCCCAGGTTCTCACTCGCAACCGTGAACGATCCGCCACCCGTCGGGTACGCGATGATCGTCTGCCGATAGCTGAAGTACAGAATGCCGAGCAGCAACAGGATCGCCGTAAAGATCGGCAGCAGATGCCGGTCCACCCCGGCCATTCCCAGCGGAATCAGCAGCACCATCGCCGCTTCCGGGCCGTACGCCGCGCTGGTCAGCCCATCCAGCCCGAAGATCGGGACACCTGCCGCTACACCAATGTGCTCGTCCTTTTCGGCACTGGTAGCCAGCGGCTTACCAAACAGCAGATCGAAGAAGCTCATGCCTGGGCTAAATCCTCGGTCGCGCGAAGGCGCACCGTTAGATATCCTACGCTACTCTGTCAATCCGCACGGCTAACTCTTTTCCTCACAACAAGCGAGGCCCTTTCCATGTCGCAACCCGCACCTTGCGATAATTGCGCTATGCCTCAGATTTACGACATCCCGCTCACAACCCTGTCCGGCAACTCCACATCCCTCGAGTCCTTCCGCGGCAAGGTTCTGCTCGTCGTCAACGTCGCTTCCAAGTGCGGTTTCACTCCGCAGTACACCGGCCTCGAGTCCCTCCATCAGCGCTACAAGGATCGCGGTCTCGTCGTCCTCGGCTTCCCCGCCAACGACTTCGCCGGCCAGGAACCCGGAACAGAACAGGAGATCGCAAAGTTCTGTTCGATCGACTATCCCGTCAGCTTCCCGCTGTTCAGCAAGAGTGTTGTCACCGGCCCTGACAAACACCCTCTCTATCGCGAGCTGATCGCGCAGCACCCAGACCGCACCGAAAACGGCAACGCTCTCCGCGAAGACCTCTCCGGCTATCTCAAAACCCAGGGTCTTCCCGGCCCCAACAACCCACCCGAACTGCTCTGGAACTTCGAGAAGTTTCTGATCGATCGCAACGGCCACGTGATCGGCCGCTTCGCCTCCGACATCACACCCGACGATCCGCGCCTCACCGGTGCCATCGAGCAAGCGCTCAAACTCCTAAGCCCTCGGGCTCGCCGCGTCTTCGGCGAGCCCTTTCTCGTCATCCCCTTATCCATCACGCCATCTGCCCTCACGAGAGGTTTTTTCAAGATGCTCCGCACCTCTGTGCTCCTCGCCGCCGCGTCTCTGCTCGCACTCCCTTCTTTCTGTCAGGCCCCCATCCACATCACCGCCGACCTCACCGACGCTCCGCGCAAGCTCTACCACGCCGAGATCGACCTCCCCGTGAAGCCCGGTCCCGCGGCGTTCACCACCCCCGAGTGGATTCCCGGCAACCACCGCCCCACCGGTCCCGCCGACCAGATCACCGGCGTCGTCTTCACCGCCAACGGCAAAACCATCCCCTGGCGCCGCGACGACACCGACCTCTACCAGTTCCACGTCGACGTCCCGCCCGGCGTCACCACGCTGCACGCGCATCTCGACTGCATCGTCCTCTCCCGCGCCTCAGACAAGCTCGCCGTGCTCGAGTGGGAGAAGCTCATGCTCTACCCAGCGAACACGCCCGTTCGCGACATCCCCATTCAGCCCAGCGTCACTGTCCCCAAAGGCTGGGGCATCGGCACCGCTCTGCAGCCCGTCGGCAGCTACGACCCCAACGCAAAAGTTGGCGGCACTACACAATTCCAGCCCACCACCGTCGAGCAGCTCGAAGACTCACCCGTCATTACCGGCGAGTACTTCCATGAGTTCGCCCTCGCTCCCGAAATCTCGCCGAAGCACTACATCGACGTCGTCTCCGACGAACCGAAGGACTCCGACCTCCAACCGGACGTCCTCGCCGAGGTCTCCAACCTCGTTCGCGAAGCCAGCGCCGCGTACGCCTCGCATCACTACAACGTCTACCACTTCCTCCTCACCCTCTCTGACGTCGCCGGCGGCGAAGGCCTCGAGCACGGCCAGTCCTCCGATAACGGCGTCGAAGAAAAGGGCTTCATCAACCCTGGCATGCGCCTCGGCAACGCCGACCTCCTCTCGCACGAGTTCACGCACTCCTGGAACGGCAAGTACCGCCGTCCTTACAACCTCTACCAGCCCGACTTCCACAAGATGCAGCAGGGCGAGCTCCTTTGGGTCTACGAAGGCATGACGCAGTACCTCGGCAACGTGCTCGCCGCGCGCTCCGGCCTCAAGACCGCCGCGCAATACCGCGACCTGCTCGCGATGTCCGCTGCGAGCCTCGACAACCGGCCCGGCCGCCTCTGGCGCACCACCGACGACACCGCCATCGCTGCGAGCATCCTCCGCGGCGGCAACCCTGCCTGGGCCAACTGGAAGCGCGGACAGGACTACTACCAGGAGGGCGAGCTTCTCTGGCTCGATGCCGACACCCTCATCCGCCAGCTCACCAACGACCAGAAGTCCCTCACCGACTTCCTCCACATCTTCCTCGCGAAGGGCGGCCCGGGGTCTCCAGCGAACTCGTTCGCTGGGGTGTCTAACACCGGCCCGCTCATCGTCACCTACAACCGCCAGGAGCTCATCGACGATCTCAATCAGGTCGTGAAGTACGACTGGGCCAAGTTCCTCCACGACCGCGTCGATCTCATCAACCCGCGGGCCGACCTCGACGGCATCACGCGCGGCGGCTATAAGCTCGTCTATCAGGACCACCCCAACGACTCCGAGAAGCTGCTGGCGGGCTCTTCGCGCCGCGGCGGAAGCGGACCCGACGTCTGGTACTCCCTCGGCCTACGCATCAGCAACGACGGCAACATCATGGACGTTCGCTGGGGCGGCCCCGCCGATCAGGCTAAGCTCGCCCCCGGGCAGAAGCTCATCGCCGTCAACGGCCGCACCTTCTCCGCCGACCGCCTCCGCGATGCCATCGATGACGCGCACACGGGTGCCCAGTCCAGCAAGGAACCCATCCACCTCCTCATGCAGACCCAGGACTACATCGTTCCCGTCAACATCGACTATCACGACGGCCAGCGTTACCCCGTCCTCGTTCGCGACGACAGCAAGAAGGACTTCCTCGACGAGATCACCACCCCGCTCACCGACGAAGCAAAGAAAGCCCGCGAACAGGCCCCCACCCACACACACGCCGCAACCGAATAAGCCGTTCTACACTGAGGGCGCGAAGACACACCCGTCTGCGCGCCCTTTGCCTTTGCCGTTGCTTTTCTTTCTGTCATCCTGACCCTGAGCTTGCGAAGGGCAAGGACCTGCTTCTCTACCACTGGCTTCAGGAGCCACCGCATGCGCACCGCTCTTACCCTCGCGATCTTCACCGTCACCACCATCGCGTCCGCGCAAACCATGTCCACGACGCCGGCGCAGCAGCGCCCGCAATCCAGGTGGCCCACCAAGGACGAGCTCTACATCGCGCACGACTTCAAGTTCGGCACCGGCGAATCCCTCCCCGAGCTGAAACTCCGTTACCTCACGCTCGGCACACCGCACCGCAACGCCGCCGGCCATGTCGACAACGCCGTCCTTCTCCTCCACGGTACCGGCGGCGACCGCCACACGCTTCTCAATCCCCTCTTCTCCAACGTCCTCTTCGGCCCCGGCCAGCCGCTCGACATCACCCGATACTTCCTCATCCTCCCCGACGACATCGGCCAGGGCGACTCCTCCAAGCCCTCCGACGGCCTCAAGATGAACTTCCCCCACTACGACTATGACGACATGGTCCGCTCCCAGCACCAGATGCTTCTCGAAGGCCTCCACGTCGACCACCTCCGCCTCATCCTCGGAACTTCCATGGGCTGCATGCAGTCCTTCGTCTGGGGCGAAACCTACCCCGGCTTCTCCGACGCGCTCATGCCCCTCGCCTGCCTCCCTACCGAAATCGCCGGCCGCAACCGCATCATGCGCTACCTCGCCATCGAGAACATCAAGCGCGACCCCGCCTGGAACAACGGCAACTACACCTCTGAACCGATGGAAGGCATCCGCACCGCCAACGAAATGCTCTTCGTCATGGGCTCCGCCCCGCTCGTCCTCCAGAAGGCCGCGCCCACCCGCGCCGCCGCCGAGAAATACATCGACAACTACCTCGATCGCGTCGACGCCCACACCGACGCCAACAACTTCATCTACTACGTCGACTCCTCCCGCAACTACAACCCCGAGCCCCACCTCGACCGCATCACCGTCCCGGTCATGTTCATCAACTCCGCCGACGACTTCATCAACCCACCCGAGCTCGGCATCGCCGAAAAACTCACCAAACGAATGCCGCACGCGCAGTTCGTCCTCATCCCCATCTCCGACCAGACCGTTGGTCATGGCACTCACACGAAAGCCGCCCTCTGGAAGGACTACCTCATCAAACTCCTCGCCGAATCCGAGCCGAAACAATAGCGCACCTCGCTCGTCTAAACAGCACGGATCAACCATCATGAAGCGTTTATCTCCGGTTCTTTGCGCCCTCTCGTTCTGCATAGTCATCTCAGCGGCCGCAGCGCGAGCCCAGTACATGCCGCTTCCCACTGACGTTCAGCCCGGTGCCGCGGACGCCAATGTCAAACTCCCCGAATTCGACGTAGTGTCCGTGTGCGAGAACAAGAGCGATAGCGGCATGATGCGCTGGATGTACACTCCCGACGGCATCAGCATTACGAATCTCTCGATCAAGAACCTGATCGCCAGCGCCTACAACATCAAGCCGTACCTGATATCCGGCGGTCCGTCCTGGGTCAACTCGACTGGATTTGACGTTCAAGCCAAGGTTGCCGCAGAGGATGTCCCTCTCTTCAAGAAACTGCCCGCCACTCAGCGCGGCCTCATGCTGCGAAAGCTCCTCACCGAACGCTTTCACCTGGCCGTTCACATCGAGAACAAAACTCTGCCCGTCTACAATCTGGAGGTCGCCAGCAGTGGCCCGAAGCTCACTGCCACCGCACCCGATCCTCCGCCGTCTCCTGACGTTGATCCGTCGGACAAACCCAAAATGAGAGGCAGGATCACCATGGGTTCAGGCTTCGTCAAACTTGAGGACATGCCCGTCAGCGGCCTCGTCAACCAGCTTGGCTACGCGCTGGACCGTCCTGTTATCGACAAGACCGGCCTCACCGGCAAATATGACTTCTCCCTGAAATGGAAACCCGACAATCAGCCGGCCTCCGACAGCGGCTCCGGCGAGGACCTTCCCGACATCTTCACTGCCGTCCAGGAGCAACTCGGCCTCAAGCTCGAACCCTCCAAAGGACCCGTCGACACCCTCGTCATCGACCATGTCGAAATGCCCTCGGCAAACTAATCCCTCCAGCAGAGCCGAATCAGAAACGCAACACTGCCGCGAACACAACCTCACCGGCCCGCCGCGCATTTCATCCCTCTATGCGGAGCCTCACCTTCTCCCGCTTCCTCGCGCTCTGCACACTAGCCTGCCTCTGCATCGGCCTGCTCAGCCTCAAGCTCCTGCAGTACCGCTTCGGCGGCTACGACCTCAGCCCACTCATCGACTCCGGCTGGCGCGTCTACCTCGGCCAGGCGCCCAACCGCGACTTCATCTGCACCTTCCCGCCAATCCTCTATCTCGCCGTCGCCCTCGCCTTCAAAATCTTCGGAGTCCGCTGGCTCGCCATCACCATCGCCGGCGCAATCTTTCCCCTGATCCTCACCATCGCCGGTCTCCGCATTCTCTACCTGCTCCGCCCACACATCTCTGAAGCTCGCCTCCGCTGGCTCGCGCTCATCTACTGCGCTCTGCAGATGACGCCGCTCCTCGCCATCGGCTTCCCGTGGCACTCCTCCTGGACCGAAACCGCCTCGCTCTACGCTCTCCTCGCCACCTTCGCACTCGCCACATCCAACCCGCCACTCCGCTCGAGGCACCTCGAATTCCTCGCTCATCTCGCGCTCGCCGAAACCCTGCTCCTGCTCGCCAAACCCAACGTCGCTCTCCCCATCCTCCTCGGCTGCACGATCACACTCCTCCTCGCCCGCCACATCCGCTCCGCACTCCTCGCCATCATCAGCGCAGCACTACTTTCCTCGCTCCTGCTCGCCTTCGCCCACACCTCACTGCTCGCCACCTACAGCCTCTACTTCCAGCTCACATCACGCTTCCAGCCCGGCCACTTCCTCGCCGGCATCCTCTACAACAAAGACCTCTCCGTCGGCTTCCAGCGCTGGACCATCTACGCCATCCTCGTCCCCGCAACACTCTGGATCATCATCCAATCACTTCGCCGCACAACCACACCAGCCTGGCTGCGCGCCCTCGCACTCACCGGCCTCATCGCCGCCTGGCTCGGCATCGGCACCAACGTCGAGTTCGCCCTCGTCGACGCGCCCGTGCTCATCCTCGGCGCCGCGGGTATCGCCACCACGCGCGCGCACACCTTCGCCCGCTCGGCCATCACCGCCGCAACCTACATCCTCGTCGCCATCGCGTTCTTCTACGGCGTCTCCCGCGCCCGCATGCAGGAGATCGGCGTCTGGGCCGAAGCCGAAACATGCAACACCGAAGTCCGCATTCACGACCCCTTCTTCGGCCCGTTCACCACCTGCCGCAATCTCGCCTCCATGCTCGAAGAAACCGACGCCGCCATCCACACACTAACGCCGCACTCCGTCTTCTTCGGCCCGCGCATGGAGTTCCTCTACGCGCGCTATCGCCTCGTCTCACCGCGCGGTCTTCCCCTCTGGTGGCACCCCGGCAGCTCCTACCCGCTCCAGTACGAGCCGCAAATCCTCGCCGCCTTCGCAGCCGACCACCCGCAGCTCCTCATCTTTCTCCACGACGACCGCTCCCACATGCCCGCCGCCCTGCTCGCCCACATGAGCCACGAATACCAGCAACTCCCACACGCACCCGCCCCCCACTACGCCGATCTCACCAACGACCCCACCGCCCAAATCGACATCTACATCCGCCGCTAGCCCGAAGTCACCGAGTACCCAACATTCGTTGTCCGGTAAGCCACCTCACCGGGTGCCCCATCTTCGCGACGGTTTCATCGTCGCTAACGTGGGTATCGCGTACGAAAGCACGCGACGCTCTTGTTCTTCTTTCTCTCATCCCCGCAAGGGACCTGCTTTTTTGCGGGTGCCCCACGTCTCGATCTTGAGACGGGGGCCCGCACAGAATCGCTAAGCGATCGGCGACTCGCGATCCACCACCTCAGCAACGATTCTCCGTATCAGCGCCTCATCATCCGCGTCCATCAGCGGCTCCATCGCCCTGCCCACCAGGACCAGCAGCGGAGCCGGCCCGCACTCCAATTCTCCAAGCCCTTCCAGCCGCGAAACCGCATGCCTCTGCCGAACCGTCGCCGCCTGTGACACCGCCGCACACGGCACATCCGCCGCCACTCCCGCCTGCGCCAGCTCCCGCGCCAGCCGAGCCGTGTCGCGCCCCGGCATGTAGATCACCAGCGTCGCATCCTCGGGCAACGGTCCCGTCCACACCGGCGCCGGATCTTTCCCGGTCGCATGATGTCCCGTGCAAAAAATCAGCTTCGACGCATACTTCCTGTCCGTCAATGGAAGCTTCAAAGCCGCGCCCGCCGCAAACGCCGCCGTCACCCCTGCCACCACCTCGAACTCCACACCCGCCGCGCGCAGCGCCGCAATCTCCTCACCCGCTCGCCCAAACACCAGCGGATCGCCCGACTTCAGCCGCACCACACTCTGCCCCGCGCGCGCCGCCTCGATCATCAGCGAGTGAATCCCCTGCTGCGTAATCCGCGGCCGCCCGCAGCGCTTGCCCACACTCGTCACCAGCGCATGCTTATGCGCCAGCGCCAGCACCTCGTCGGGCACGAGGTCATCATGAAACACCACATCCGCCGACTCCAGCAGCCGCACCGCCCGCACGGTCAGCAACTCCGGATCGCCCGGCCCCGCGCCCACCAGGTAAACCTTCCCCGCTTCCGCCCTCGTCATCGAACCACCTCGTTGGGTGCCCCATTCATCACAATCTCATTGTCGTGAGTGGAATCGACATCTCTGATTTCTGATGCCTGTTCCCCATACCCATACTCCCGCGCATGCTGCCTCGCTCTTGCCCTCGCCGGACACTCCGCAAATCCACACACCTCGCGCTGCGCCAGCTCATGCAGCAACTGCTTCCTTGGCTCGCCGATCGGTTCAACCGCCGTGACCTCACGCCGCAGCCTTCCCAGCTCCATCAGCCACTCGCCCGTATCCAGCGGCAACGCTGCATTGATCTCCTTACGCAGTCGTTGCGCCAGCGCCGGGCTCTCCCCCGCCGTCGAAATCGCGATCTGCAGCTCGCCGCGCTTCACGATCGACGGAAAATAAAAATCGCAGAACGGCGGATCATCCACCGCATTGATCAGCACGCCACGCCCCGTCGCCTCCGCAAACACCGCGCGGTTCACCTCAGCAGTCGCTGTCGCCGCCACCGCCAGAAACGCCCCCGCCAAGTCCCCCTCGCGATATTCCCGCTTCACCCACGTGATATCGCCACCCTCAGCCCACTCGCGCACCCGTGGCACCGCCTCCGGAGCAATCACCGTCACCTGTGCCTCAGCCTCCAGCAGCGCCCCAATCTTCCCTTCCGCAATCGCGCCCGCGCCCACCACCACACAAGGCCGGCTCATCAGCTTCAGGAACATCGGAAACAGGCTCATGGCACCTCACCGCGGTCCCCAGCGAACTCGTTCGCTGGGGACGGCTCAACCAACATTCGCCGGCAGGCGTCCCGGAGCCGGATCTCTCGGCACCGGCGGAAACTCACCGCCCGCCAGGTCCTCTCTCAGCTCCGCATCGGTCGACCGCCGGAAGTACCCGCGCAGACTCTCGCCCTGCTTCCGCTTGGCTAAGTATCCGCGCAGCAGCCGCTCAATCGCCTCCGGGCAATCCTCCGCCGCCGCGCGATACCCAATCTGCCGCGCCACTCCAGCATACTCACCCACCGCCCCGCCGACGCAGAAGTAAAACGCGTCGACCATCTTCCCATCCTTCTTAATCTTCTTGCCCTCAAGCCCAATGTCCGCAATCCACGACTGCCCGCACGAGTTCGTGCACCCCGTCACATGCAGCCTGATCTGCTGATCGAACTCCGGCACCCGCTCCTCCAGCTCGCTCACCAGCCACTTGTTGAACTGCTTCGTCTCCGCAATCGCCAGCTTGCAGAACTCCGTCCCCGTGCACGCAATCGCTCCGCGGAAGAACACCGTCGGCTGAACCTCCAGCCCCAGCACCCCAAGCTCCTTCACCAGCTCCTGCACCTTCGCATTCGGCACATTCACAATCAGAATGTTCTGCCCAATCGTCGTGCGCAGATGGCCATCGCCAAACCGCTCGCTCAGCGACGCCAGTGCAAACATCTGATCAGCCGTCAGCCGCCCATTGATGATCGTCGCGCCCACATAGCTCAGCCCATCCTGCTTCTGCCGATGCACGCCCACGTGGTCGCGATAAATATCCTCCGCCACGGGCCCTTCCTCGGCATAGTCGAACTTGTACCCAAGCCGCCGCTCCACCTCCGCCAGCATCGACTCCGCTGTCCACCCAAACTTCATGAACAGGTACTTGATCCTCGCGCTCGTCCGGGCCTCACGCAGCACATCCGAATCGCGAAACACCTCCAGCACCGTCCTCACCGCATCGAACGCCTTGTCCTGCGGAATAAACGCCGGCAGCCTCACCGCGATATGCGGCTGGTTCGACAACCCGCCACCCACCCGCAGGCTGTAACCAACTTCCTCCACACCATCCTTCACACGCTTCAGCGCCGTCAGCGCCACATCATTAATCTCCGGGAACGAGCACCACACCGGGCATCCGCTCACCGAAATCTTGAACTTCCTCGGCAGGTTATAAAACTCCGAATTCCCCGTCAGCTTCTGCGCAATCTCCACCGCCAGCGGCGACGAATCAACCAGCTCATGCCCATCCAGCCCCGCCAGCGGGCACCCCGTCACATTCCTCACCACATCGCCGCACGCGCCCTTCGACGACAACCCGATCTTCTCCAGCTCCTCCGCCACCACCGGCAGCGACTGAATCGTCAGCCAGTGCAGCTGAATATTCTGCCGCGTCGTCACATCGCCGATCCCGCGCGCATACTTCGCCGTAATATTCGCAATCCCGCGCATCTGCCGCGACGTCAGCAACCCATTCGGCAGCGCAATCCGCTGCATGAAGAACTCCGTCGCCTTGCCCTCGCCGCCCGTCCCTCCGGTCACGCCCAGGCCATCGCCCTGCGAATAGATCCCCCACCACCGGAAGTACGTCGCCCACTCCGCCGGAATGCTCGAGTGCCCGAGCCGCGCAAACTCCCGCACCTCATCCCACGCATCCCACGGATTCTTCTCGCGCTTCAGCCGCTCGGCCTTCTGGGCCTTGGTCTCTTTTACGGGTACAGCCTCTTTCACCGGTGCAGCCTCTTTCACCGGCGCTGCTCCTGCCACTTCCGGCTCCAATACACTTGTCTCGCTCACGTAAAATCTCCCGAAAAAACTTCCGCAAAAACGAAAAGCCCACGATCTTTGTCGTGGGACCTCAGGGGTGAAGCTTATGGGGTTTGCGCTTATACCGTCGCCGCGCACGCCGCCGCCTCAGCCCTGAGGCCAAGACAACACGCGCACATGCACATCACCTTCACAGTCCTAAGGATATGTCCACACCCCCACAAAATCAACCGCCCGCCGATAACATCTCCTAATCACCCATAAGAGACTCACCCTCCCAGGCTGCCCAACCTGGCGCGTACTCAGCCCCCGCCGAGCAAGCACTGAGGCCTAGACGAGCAAATCTCCGCCGCAATCACCCATGCCACCCTAAAACGGCGGGAGGCAATGCACACGCCGGACAGACGTATAGAGCGCCAACGGCGCGTCCTATATCAGCCTGGGGCGCAGCCCCAGGTACCGATCACATAAGCCAAGCGAGGGCTGAAGGCCGACCCATAGATTCCGCATCCATCACAATCCACCTACCTCGCCCGATGCCCCATCCCATCTACGCATACTCCGCCACCTCCGAACCCGGTAGCCCACCCTCGGCACGACTTCGTCACATCAGTAGACTCGATTTCTTAAACGCGTGGCTGGTAGCCTTGGGCTTTGGCCCAAGGTCTCCGTGCCGTAAACTCCACCCATAGAAAAAGGGGCCGGCCCCTGAGGTACGCGGAAAACTCTTGAAGCTCATCTTTCTCTACGGCCTGCCCGCCACCGGCAAGCTCACTGTCGGCACCGAGCTCGCCAATCTCACCGGCTACAAGCTCTTCCACAACCATCTGGCCGTCGACCTCCTGCTCTCCGTCTTCCCCTTCGGCAGCCAGCCTTTCGTCGACCTCCGCGAATCCCTCTGGCTCTCCGTGTTCGAGCAAGCCGCACTCGCTCACGTCCCCGGCCTCATCTTCACCTTCGCCCCCGAGAGCACGGTCCGCCCCGAGTTCATCCCCAACCTCGTCGACCTCGCCGCTCGCACCGACACCGACCTCCGCTTCATCCAGCTCATCTGCCCCATCTCCGAGCTCAAGCAACGCCTCGACAATCCCTCTCGCGGCAGATTCCAGAAGCTCAACTCAATAGAACTCTTCGACGCGCTCCAGTCCAGCGGCGCCTTGTCGTCCTTCCCAATGCCAAAACCCGACCTCATCCTCGACACCAGCAAGCTCTCGCCGCAACAAGCAGCGCAACAAATCATCGAACTCTGCAATCCTCTCCACGGTCTCGAAGACCTGGAGCTCTGATCCGGGTGCACGCCTAACCACCCACCCTCGGCACACAAAATGACGCTGCCGCGAGGGTTCAATGTGTCAAGGTTGAAAGCCCTCTGAAACCCGTCCCATTCGTCCCTTTTCCCTTGATATGACTTCGATACACGGCAAAGTAATAAACCGTTGATCGATCGGCCAGGTCAGGAAAAACGAGACAAACCAAAGCACCTTTGCACCCGTCGAAGAGGGGTCGATAAATACACAGAAAATCGCCATTCCAAGGAAATAATAAGAACTGACGGAATTGCCAGAGCGGTTAGCGCAATGACCGCGACACCAAAGAAGTTATTAGCCGACGAAGAGTTCAAGAACTGTCGAACCACTGGAATCACGAGCAGAAATGCAAACGCGCAAAGGATTAAGAAGACGACAGATGAACAGAGAAATAATGTGGAGACTGCTTTCGATTCGAGCCAATTAAATGTCATCTACCTTTACGCGCCTCATCCACAATGAGCTGACTACTTCCCCCGATACCCCCGCCACACATACTCCAGCGCCTCCGGCAGCGTCTGCGCCTTCACCGCGCGATCCGTATGCCCCGCATTCCGCGCAAACACAAACTGGTAGTGATATCCCTTCGCCGCCAGCACCTTCGCCATCCGCTCATTCGCCACCACCCAGTCATGCATCCCATCGCGCATCGCATTCGGATTCCAGTTGTCGCGATCCCCAACCTCCATCCATATCCGAATCGGCTTCTTCGCCGACCCAGGAATCAGCCGCTCATGAAACTCCCAAGCCCCTCCTGGTGTCTCCGGGTTCGACGGCCACTGCTGATTCACAAACGTCCCTGAATACGTCAGCACCCGGTGATACCACTCCGGGTGATACCACGCCATCTCCAGCGCGGCCGACCCGCCCGAGCTTCCACCCATCGTCGCCCTTCCATCCGGGTCATGCGTCAGCCGCACATGAGCCTCCCGCTCCACCCGCGGCAGCACCTCGTTCTCCACCCACTCCGCATACTTGCCGGACATCGTGTCATACTCCAGCCCGCGCTCACTTCCCTGCGCATCCCCGCCGCCGTTCTGGATCGACACCGCCACCATCACCGGTATCTTCTTCTCCGCAATCAACCCATCGATCGCCGTAAACAGCATCCAGTCCGGCCCATCCGCCCCCACGATGAACGGCGCCACAGTACCCGGCACATACTCCTGCGGCACATACACCGTCACCTTGCGCGTCCACGGCGCTGGATGGCTGGTGGTCACAATCAGCTTCGCCGGATCCTTTGGATCAGGCGTCCCAAACGTCCCCTTATCCCGCGCAATCCCGGGATAGTACTTGCTGTCCTCCGACCGCATCGTGAACTCAATCACCTGCCCCCGCAGCTCACCCCTCGGATCGGACCCCTGCATCTCCGGCGCCGCCTCATGCGTCGGTCCAATAATGAAGTTCCCATCCTTATCCGGCGGCGGAACCTCCCCATCCGGCAGCTCCGTCGCCTTCACAAACCCCGCCGCATGCGGATCCCGCGTCGGCGGCGTCGGCCGCACATACTCCCCCGCCGGCCCAGCTTGACCGCCTGGCGCAGCCGCCTGCCCACCCGCCCTGCACCCCACCGCCGTAGCTACACCCAACCCCAACGCCATGAACAACATCCAACGCATACCCATCAATCTCGAGCGCCTCCCCCTGTGAACTCTACTCCTTTGTTTTGAAGACTTTGCACAATTCAACACCCTCTGCGCGCCAAAGTCCACCCCTAAAGTCCCTGTTTCGAAGACTTTGCGCAAAAAGTACCGGGGGGAGGGGGGACCTATCCCAACCTCGACTCCGCCTCCTTGGTCGCCTCATAGATCTGCTCAAAGCTTTCAATCGCGTACAGTACCGGCTGCATCTTCGCCACATCCACAACGGTATCCAGCACCTTCGCCAGCTTAAACTCCCGAATCTCCGGGCCTCCGTTAATCACGTGCGTGCACTCCCCATGCGAGCTGATCAGCCCACTCCCATACACCTTGATCTCCCCCTGCTGCCGGATCACCCCAAACTCCACCGTGAACCAGAAAAGCCGGCCCATCCGCTCCAGATCATTCTGGTTCGTCAGCCCCGCGCAGACCTTCCCGTAGTGCTGGAGAAAGTCCGCGAACACCGGATGCGCATGCATCGGCACATGTCCAAACACATCATGGAAGATGTCCGGCTCAGGCGTGTACTCCAGCGAGTCGCGGCTGCGAATCCAGGTCGTCGTCGGAAACATTCGCGCCGCCAGCATCTCGAAGAATGCGCCCGCTGGGAGAAATCCGCTTACCGGCGTCGAACTCCACCCTGTCCGCGGCCGCAGCCTTTTCGTCACCTCCGTCAGATTCGGAAGCTGGTCCTGCTGCAATCCAATCCGCCTGAAACCATCCAGATACTCCGCGCACGCATGCTGCTCGAGCTGCGGCATCCGCCGCCCCACCAGCTCTGACCAGATCGCATGCTGCTCCGGCGTATACGCCGCCCAATCCTGCTCGATCAGGTACGGTTTTGCCTGCGTTAGCTCTGGCGGTGCTGTGGTCCCCATCCGCATCACTTCCTCTATCTGCTTAGACGCCTGCCGTCTAGCCTCCCGACATGTCTGCCCCGCGCGCCTCCCGTCCCAGCGAGGTCACGACCGCGATGAACACCGCACAGAACACTACCGTCCAGCCCAACACAGGCGCAAGTCGCCCCCCGAACACCCTTTGCGCCACCTCCGCCTGAAAGTGTCCGTTCCTGGAAGACAGCAGATTCCCCAACTGATATGCCAATCCCGGAAGTATCGCCCTCACGGCTCCAGGCGACAGCTCATTCAGGTGCACTGGAATCACCCCCCACGCCCCCTGCACCATCAACTGCATCAGAAAACCACCCAGCGCCAGCATTGCGGCCGTGTGGCTCCAGATCCACAGCGGAATCACCGGCAACGCCAGGAGCGCGGCAAGAGCAATCATCCGCCGCCGCCCGAACTTCTCCGAAAGCGATCCGGCACAAATCCCGCCGACAAATGCGCCCAGGGTTCCAAGCATCGACACAACCGACGTCGCCTGCACACTCAATCCCTTGTCGTGCTTCAGGAATGTCGGATAAAGGTCCTGGGTTCCATGGCTGAAGGAATTAAACCCAAACATCAGAAATGCCAGAAAACAGAACAAGGGCAACGACTTCACCAGCGCACGATAGCTTTCGCCCTGGCTCCTGGTTCGTCCCTTCTTCCAGGCCGGCGACTCCTCCACGCCCACCGCGATGAACGCCGCAACGGCCGCGGGAATTCCGCCCAGCAGGAACAGCATCCGCCACTTCGTCATGAAGCCATGGGCATGCAGGTGCGGATAGATCGATCCATACGCCGCGGCGGCAAGCAGATTACCCGCCATGTAGCCTTCCTGCAGCAGCCCCGAAAAGAACCCTCGCACATCTGCCGGAATGGACTCCAGCGCGAGCGCCGCACCCACTCCCCACTCGCCGCCCATCGCAACGCCAAACAGTGCGCGCATGACCAGAAACCCTGTAAACGTCGGCGCGAACGCTGAGCCCACTCCAAAGATCGAGAAGGTCAGCACATTCAGCATCAGCGTGGGACGCCGGCCAATCTTCTCCGCCAGCAGACCGAACAGCAGCGCGCCCACCGGCCGCATGCACAGCGTCCACGTGATGCTATCCGCGGCCGTGGCGAGGTTCACGTGATACGTGGCTGCGATGGAATCAAGACAGAATGTCAGCAGGAAAAAATCGAACGCATCCAGCGACCAGCCAAGAAAGCAGGCCGAAAACGTTCGCCACTGCGCGGGATTAAGAGATCGAAACGGCTTCAGGAACATCCTGCGCGCAGCCCCCGGAGACTGAACAAGCCTGAAGTTCAGACCAACAGTCTAGAGCTTCGCACGCAGAGGCACGCCGGGATCCACGTACGCCATCTCCGCCGCCGCCGTCTCCTGCTTCAGGATCTGGTGGTGCAGGCAATAGAGCGCCAGTTCCAGGCGGTCGCTCACGCCAAGTTTGTCGTAAACCTTGCGCAGATAGTTCTTCACCACCTGCTCGGTCGTCCCAATCTGGTATGCAATCTCTTTGTTGCGCATGCCGCGGGTAATGCACGCAATAATCGCGAGCTCCTTATCGGAGAGCCTTGGCTGCGTCCGCGGATTGGTCAGCGAGGCAGCCTGCGCCCGGTAGGCATCAATCACCCACGAGATCGACTGATTGTCGATCCACGTCTCGCCCGCAGCGATCTTGCGCACGCACTTCACCAGCAGGTCCGGCGAGATGGACCGCGGAACCACCCCGCGTACGCCCCGCCGATACAACTCCACCGTATTGCTTTCGTCACTCTCCGATACCTGCACGATCAGCTTCGCGTTCGGCGCACGCCGCACAAACTGCGGGATGGCGTCGACCGTGCCCGCGATGAGCTGCCCCTCAAGCAGCACCACGTCCGTCGGAAACCGCTGCAACGCTGCGTACAGATTTTCCAGCGTCTCCGCCTGCGCGACGACACGTATGTCGTCTTCCAGCGCGAATACCTTGCGCATTCCCACGCGGTAGATAGCCTGCGAGTCGGCCAGGATTACCCGGATTCCCGGCGCCGAATTGGCGGCTCCGTTCTCCGGAGCTTTGATTACTGTGTTTTTGGATCCATCAGTGGTCATGGCGTTCAGCCCTTAGGGAGTACTTATCAATTACAGCCGCGGCCCGGCTGCGGCCCGCGGAAAAGTCGTGTCGAACGATCCGTCCAACACAGTCCAGCAAAACATCCTCTGTCCCGCCCATAATGGCCGCCGGCATCTTGATCTGAAAACGCACCGTGCTATCCACTGGCGGTACCTCATCACTGACAAACAACAGCCCGGCGGACGAGACGTCCTCCGTCACCGCGTGATACTCGCGGTCCTCTGACGTTAGCGTCAGGTCTAGCCGCAGCGGAAAACGCACCGCTGCACGAACCGGATCACTGGCGGGGGTACTTACGGACATAGCTCGCCTCTTGCAGATCAGCCTTTTGGCAGCACCGATTGTCGCACGATTGTACCCCGGCTGTACCCCAGTCGAACCATTACCAAGGTGTTTCTTTTGGAATCAGGCCGGCCGATCCCCCCACCCAGGTTCGGTCCCGATTATGGTCGACCCCCATCATCAGCCCCCGCCCCATGCGCACAAGGCTGATCAGCGGGGTCATCTTACCCCTTTCGGGCCAGGCATATAGGATTCGGATCTCCGCCTGCGTCATCCCCTCCGGCGTGCGAATGACCGGCTCAAACTGCACCCGCTCCTGCAGCAGATAATTATGTCGCTCTCCGTCAGGAATGGAAGCGAGGTCCGTGTCGCTCGGGGCGAACTGTATCCCTTTGCCTGCGAAGGAATAGAGCGGCTTCAGAATCCACTGGTTACGATCGTCAGGGAGCCGCTCGCGGCCTTTCCCGGCAAACCAGTCATTCAGGAACACCGCTGCCGGGACCGCCGGATGGTTCAGATACGGAATCGAAAACTTGCTGATCCGGAAGTACCAGTTGGGGTGGCCCGCCCACTCGACGTCCAGCTCCTCCCGGTAGTCGAACGGCAGCTTGATGCGCTTCCGCACCAGCTCGTCCACGATTGCGCGGTTGTAGATCCGCTCGATCGGCACCAGCGCCCGATTCTCGCGCCGCTCGCCCTCGGGCCGATAGAACAAACGCCTGCCCTCCCGCACCACTGTCGCAATGTCGACCGTCTGGATGCCGAGCCGCTCCTCGTGGACGCGAAAGTCCGGCAGCGTCTTCTGCTTCTCCGGCTCGATCTCCAGCAGGACGACGTTCTCCGGGTCGTGCCGGCCGACAATCACCTCGCGCAGCACTGCCCAGTACGCCGCGTCGTCCATTCCGCCCAAAAAATAGTGCAGACCATCATCGAGCGCGTAGACCTCCTTGTACGCCTGCGAGAGCACAGCCTGATATCCGAATACGGACGGAAACGCCTGCATCTCCACGAGCTTTGGTTCGAGCTCTCCCGCCGCGTTGCGCACCAGGCCGAAGTCCACGGTCATAAAGTGCGGATGTTCGTCTTCGCGAGGCACGCGATACTCCACCGGAATCGCCGCATCCGAATCGCGCATGTACTGCGGGTTGCCGAGCAGCTCCGCCGTGAGTTCCTCGCCCGTGCGTACCAGCCTTTCCATCAACTCCGGCGGGAAGAAACATGGCGTTTCCGCAACGCGAAATTCAATCGCGGTGCGCGTGCGTTCCTTGAGCAGCCGCAACAGCTCCGCGAACTTGCCCAGCGTGAAGCACTCGTTGAACGCACTGCGATACGGCTCCAGCATCTGCTTTATCCTGACTCGCTGACCTGCTGACTCGCTGACTGGCTTGCTTACGCTTCGATGAGAAACTTCCCTTCGCTCATGATCTGCTCTTCGATCGTTCCATCGCCGAGCCAGATGTTGAACTCGAGGCCCACCACATCAATGTGCGTCGTCGACTTCCACGGCGCTCCGGTGTGCGCTCCGTACGGGTCGCCGAACGCGATGTGAATACCGGGAAATTTTTCGTCCTGCAGGATATTGCCAATCACTCGCGAGACGCCGATGTTCGTTCCGATCGCAAACTCACCCACGCGGTCGGAGTTCTCGTCGGTGTGCGTGTACTCCCAGAACGCCTGCTCCAGCTCCTTGTTCGCGGATTGCACGCTGGTGATGCGGTTATGGCCCACGTGAATCGTGAGCGGCGTCTGGCGCAGAATGCCGAACCGCGCGCAGAGAAAATCACCGACCACGCCATCCACGACAAACACGCCGTTCACCTCACCCGGCGCCGTGAAGCACTCGCCGCCGGGCAGGTTGCCCCACTTCTCCGGGCTGATGATGCCGGACGTCTTGAACCACTTGTAATTCGGCTCTAATTCAGCAAAGATGTTCGTCCCCGCGCCACTTGTCGCCCGCACATACTTCGCCGCGCGCACCTTGTCCAGTACCTTCTGGCTCAGCCGGTCGACCGCGTTGAAATCCGCGCGCATGCCCTGCACCATCACCTCCGGCGTGATGTTCACCATGTGCGCGTGCCGCATCCTGCGGCGGTTGACCACGTCGGTCATCTGCATGCGGCTGCGCAGTTCGTTCGGCTGCACCAGCACGGCGAAGATCGACACAGCAGAGCTCTCCATGTCATCGAGCACCGCCGTGGGCATCTCCTGCAGCGGCCGTTCGGCGAGTTCTTCCAACACGAAGGCATTCCATCGGCAGCCGATCGCGTCCAGTTCGACGGCAATGGACGCTGCGATCTCGCGTGTGGCGTCATCAGCGATCAGCGTGACTTTCTCGCTCGGCTGAATCCTGAGACACGTTGTCACCGCATTGCGCGCACCCGCGCGAAACTCTTCGGGGAAACTCATCGTTCGTAAATCTGTCATTACCTGCAAATCTCGTAGCTCCTGCAGCGATCAGAGTCCCGCTTTTGTCTCTTCCGCCATGTAGTCGACAACTTTCTTCAAATCGCCAGTCTCTCTATAGACGCGAAGCTGACGGTCCGCGCCGGATCCCTCGCGAATCATCACACGGATGTGCTCGATCGCGTCGCGGCACTCGAGCCCGTCAACAACCTCATCGATAAACTCCAGGTACTCCAGGATCAGATCGCACTCGGGAACCTCTTCTTCTTTGCCGAAGTCGATCAGCTTGCCCTGAAGACCGTAACGCACGGCGCGAAACTTGTTCTCCATCAGCAGCGCGCGCGAGTACTGCCGGTAATCCTGATTGCGTTCGTGCAGCAGGCAGAGCTTTGCCGCCGTCGCCTGGATCAGCGCGGCAATCGCGACCGTCTCTTCGGCGCGCATCGGAATGTCGCAGACGCGGACCTCGACGGTATTGAAGAACGGATGCGGCCGCACATCCCACCAGATCTTCTTTGCGTTGTCGATGCAATTGGTCTTGATCAGCAGGTTCACGTAGTTCTCGAACTCTGAGTAACTGCCGAAGCTGTCCGGTAGATTCGTGCGCGGAAAATTCTCGAACACTTTGGCGCGATAGCTCTTGTAGCCGGTCTCCATGCCAAGCCAGAACGGCGAGTTCGTACTCAGCGCCAGGATATGCGGCAGAAAATACCGCAGCGAATTCATAATCCGTATCGCCGCCTCACGGTCCTCGATACCCACGTGCACATGCAAGCCGAAGATGAGATTCGCGCGTGCGACGAGCTGCAGATCTTCGACAACCTTGTCGTAGCGTGGGTCCGGGTAGATCTCCTGCGCGCGCCAGTCGGCGAACGGATGCGTCGCACCGGCAACGAGCATCAGGTTGTTCTCCTCGGCGAGATGAATCATGTTGCGCCGCAGGTCGTACAGGTCCTCGCGTGCCTCCTCGACATTCCGGCACACCCGGGTCCCCACCTCAATCACCGACTGATGCATCTCCGCCTTGACGCGCTCTTCCAGCCGCAGCTTACCCTGCGCCAGCATCTCCGTCGCAATATGCGACCTCAGATCCCGCGTCTCCGGATCAACCGTCTGGTACTCCTCCTCAATTCCCAGCGAAAACGTTGGCCGCATCGCAAGTCCTCCCCACCTCAATGCGAATTAGATTGTGCTCTTCTTACTCGCCCGCTTCTTCCCTGCCGCCTTCACCTCGCGCTTCTCCGCTGCATTCTTCGCAATCGCTGCTCGCGTCGAGCTCCCCTTCTTGGCCGCATCTGTCTTTCCGCCCGTCTCCCATCCTCCAGGGCCAGTTCCTTTACCGCCGAGAAACATCGACCAGTTCAGCTCCTTCGGAGGCCCGCCCGCGAGCTTCGCCTTCTCTACCGCCAGGTTTGCGACTTTGTCCACAATCCAGTCAAAGTTCTTCTGGCCCACCGAGTGCACATCCGCGTCCGGCGCAGGATTCATGAAGTCGATCGCGTACGGCACACCGTCCTCGACAGCGAACTCCACCGTGTTCAAGTCGTAGCCCAACGCCTGGCAGAGCGTCCGCGCATCCTTCTCCACACGCGCCAGCAGCTCCTTCGGGTACTCCGGCGGGTCGAGCACATACCGCTCGTGGTGCGGGCGGCGCGGATCGTAGGGCATGATGCGCACATCTCTCTGCCCCACCACGTAGCAGCGGAAGTACTCGTTGAAGTTCACCGCCGCCTGCAGCGTCATGCAAAGATCGCGCGTCGAGTCGTATGCGCGGAAGAACTGGTCCGGGTTGTGCACATGATGCACATCGCGCCATCCGCCGCCGTCGTGCGGCTTCAGGAACGCGGGAAACTTGATGTAGTCGAAGATCGCCTCCCAGTTGAGCGGAAACTCCAGGTTGCGCACCGACTGCACATTGATCTCCGGCGGAAAAAGCTTGTGCGGCAGCAGCACCGTTCTCGGGACGGCGACCCCGAGCAACTTCGCCAGCGAGTAGTTGAAGAACTTGTCGTCCGCCGACCACCAGAACGGATTGTTGATGATCTGCGTGCCCGTCAGCGCGGCATTCTTCAGATACGCGCGATAGAACGGCATGTCATGCGAGATACGGTCGACGATCACCGCATATCCGCTCGGGTCCGCCTCCTTCACTCCGCCCACCTGCACAAACTCCGCGCGAATGTCATCGAGCTCCATCGAATTGATGCGCTCCACCAGCGCTCCCGGAAACGTGTTCTCCATCCCAAACAGCACGCCAATCTTCTTCATCTGCCCAACTCCGTCTCTCACTAACCACTAACTACTAACCACTCGCCTTTCACAGATACACCTCAACCATGCGCTGCCACCACGGCCAATCGTGCCGCGCATTATCGCCCCATACCTCCAGCCGCACCGGGATGCCCTTGGCGCGCATCGCCGCCGCTAGCCGCTCATTGTCATTCCAGCATTGATCGTGCACGCCGGTCGCCAGCACGTACGTATGCCGCCGCATCTGGTCCAGATGCCGGGGGTCGTTCAGATTGGGCAGATAATCCAGCGGCAGATTGAAGTACACGTCATCGTCGTAATAGCTGCCGAGAAATCCCAGGTTCTTCAGATCGAACGCGCCGCTCATCGACAGACAGCCCGTGAACACATCCGGGTGGCGCAGCGCGGTGTTCACCGCATGAAACCCGCCGAAGCTGCATCCCACGCCGACCAGGTGCGGTTGCCGGTTCTGCCTACGCACAAACGGCACGACCTCGTGCACGATGAACCAGTCGTACTGGACCTGCCGCGCAATGCGCCATCGCAACCCCACGTTGCGGTTGTACCAGCTCTCCCCGTCCAGCGAGTCCACGCAGAACAGCTGCAGATCGCCGCGATCAATCTGTCCTGCGACCGCCGCCACCATGCCGCGATCTTCAAACTCGTAGAAGCGTCCCTGGGAGGTGGGATAAACGATCGCCGGCAGGCCGTCGTGGCCGAAGACCAGCATCTCCATGTCACGCTCAAGCTCTGAGGAGTACCACTTGTGATAGTCGCGCCTCATCGTGCCGGCATTAACTCCGGGAACTGGTGCCGATTTTGATACCCTGAGGACTCATTCACGACCCATCCTTGAGCGTATTTTCGGACTAAGGACCGCCGCATCGATTTGACTCTTGAATCTCCTTCAACCTCGCGCAACCTCTTTCGCTCTGACGCGGAATGGCAGGCCGCCACTGCGGGCTTCGCGCCCCTCCAACCCGCTCCTCGTCCCGACAACGACCTGAGTCCCTCACACGAGCTCGATAACAATCCGCGTTACCTCGTTCTCAAGCAGTTTCACTCGCGCTTCTTACCCGACGACCGCGACATCGAAGTCTACCTGCCCGAAGCGTACACGAACGAGCCCGCGCGCCGATTTCCCGTCTTCTATCTTCACGATGGCCAAAATCTTTTTGATGGCCGAACATCCTACCTGCCCGACTGCACCTGGAAGGCCCACACCACTGCCGACCGCCTCACCCGCGAAGGCCTGATCGAGCCGCTGATCCTCGTAGGCATCAACAACACCGGGCTCCACCGGATGGCCGAGTACACGCCCACTCCCGACACGCGGCATCGCGGCGGCGACGGCGACCGCTACGGCCGGCTCATCGTCGAAGAGCTGAAGCCGTGCATCGACACCGCCTTCCGCACACTGCCCGGCGCGCCACACACCGGCCTCGGCGGCTCTTCGCTGGGCGGCCTCATCTCGCTCTATCTCGGCTTTACCTATCCCGAGGTCTTCTCGAAACTCGCCGTGCTATCTCCAAGCCTCTGGTGGGACAACCGCGCGATCCTGCGAACGGTTTCCACCGGGCGCGTCCGTCCTGATCTCCGCATCTGGCTGGACATGGGTACCGCCGAAGGCCTTCGCCACCTCCGCGACACGGACCTGCTCTACCGCCGCCTCCTCGACCGTGGCTGGCGAGACGGACCGGACTTGGACAACCCGGACCTCCACTACGTGCGTGTGGCTGGCGACATCCATAATGAGGACGCGTGGGCGAAGCGATTCGACCACGTGTTGCGCTTCCTTTTTCCAGCGCGGCACGACTGAACGCGATTTGCGCAATCTTCAAAAATTCGCGATACTTAGGTGTTCGGACTCTTTGCGCCCGTACACCGTGTCGACTTATCTCCACGGCCAGCAGCGCGGCTCCTGAACCAATTTCTTGAAGGCTTTTTTTGAGAGGACCTTTCCCGTGTTGATGATTCGTCTGGCGCGCGTTGGCGCCCGCAAGCAGCCGCACTACCGCGTCGTTGTTATCGAAAAGGACCGCGCCCGCAACGGCCGCTCCGTCGAGGTGGTTGGCACCTACAATCCGCGCACCAACCCGGCCAGCGTAAATCTGAAGCGCGACCGCATCGACTACTGGACCTCCAAGGGCGCGCAGCTGTCGGAGACCGTCGGCAAGCTGCTGGCGAAGCATCAGCCCGCTGCCGAGAGCACCGCCGCCTAAGTAATCCACACCGAAATCCGCGGTAATTGGTTATATTACCGAAGTACAACCTAAAGACTTCGGTTGATGCCCTTTCGTTGCCGTAGACTTCCTCAGAAGCCGTTCGTCTATGGAGTACCGGATTCTGCTCAACTGGGCCCTCAGTCTAAATAGAAATTCCGGCTGCCTGGTCGCAGTTCGTCGTAGTCGCATTCCCCTCCGGGACCTCTTCCGCGGAAAAGAAGAAGGCTCTGGCGATGAGACGCCTGTGCGAGCTTTGAGGTGGAGTGGTGACAGACAATTTTGAATCTTCAGACCCGGTCTCCGAGATCCGCACTCTCGTTTGTGAGATCGCCCAAGCCCTGGTCGATGACCCCGCCGCCGTTAAGGTTGAGGCCATCATCGATCAGGATATAGCCGTGCTCCGGCTTGAGGTTGCGCCCGCTGACGTGGGTAAGGTTATCGGAAAGCAGGGACGCACCGCCCGCTCCCTCAGGACGATCCTCGGCGCCGCCAGCATGAAGCACAGACGCCGCTTCGCGCTGGACATCGTCGAGGCCGACGACCGTACCGGCGACGACGACGACGAGTAGCTCCGGTACAAACCCATCAGCAACTTGTGCGAAGGTTCCCTTTGACAGAGAACGTGCCCTCCGCATCGCCGCCCAGCGCTGCAAGCTGGACTCCGGCTGCGCGCCTGCTTCGCCCCCAGGGCCGACGCGGAGAGCTGCTCGCCGAGCCGCTCAGCGACCTGCCCGGGATCTTCGAGCCCGGCTGCCGCGTCTCGGTCGCCGCTGCCGCCGCTGCTCCCCCGATCGACACCACGATCGAATCGCAGTGGTCGCCGACTGGGCGCAACGCCGGCCGCGTCGTGCTCAAACTGGCTGGCGTCGACAGCATCTCCGCCGCCGAGCTGCTCGCCGGCCGCGAGCTCCTCGTGCTCTCCTCCGAGCTTCCCGCGCTCGAACCCGATACATGGTTCGTGCGCGACCTGCTCGGCTGCCAGCTCTTCGATGGCGACACCCTTGTCGGCGAGATCACCGGCGTCGAATACCCCATGGCTGCGGACGGCAGGACACGACTTTCGGATGCCGCTCCGCTACTGGAAGTAACGCCCATTACCGATCCCCAAGGTAATGCAATAGCATCGTCTGCCGACACCCCGAGTCACCCTGCGCCCGCGCTCATTCCCTTCATCAGGGCCTGGCTCGATTCCGTGGACCTCAAACAGCGGCGCATCGTCATGCACCTGCCAGGCGGCCTGGTCGATCTCGGCGAGTGATCGCCGCGAGCGCGGCCAGCCTCATCTAGACTCGAACCAATCGCACGCATGCGCTTCGACCTCGTCACACTCTTTCCCGGCTTCTTCGAGAGCACGCTCCGCTACGGCATCCTCGAGCGCGCGCTCCGCTCCGGTCTCGCCTCCGTCCACACGCACGACCTCCGCAACTGGACCCACGACCGCCATCGCACGGTCGACGACCGCCCTTTCGGCGGCGGCGAGGGCATGGTCCTCAAGCCGCAGCCCATCTTCGAGTGCGCCGAATCGCTCGGTGTCACGCCCAAACCCGAGCGGGACACCACACGCGAATCCGTCGTCCTGCTCTCCGCGCAGGGCAAACGGTTCACCCAGGCCACCGCTCGCCACCTCGCCATGCGGGAGCGCATCGTGCTCATCTGCGGCCGCTACGAAGGCGTCGACGAGCGCGTGTCACAACTCCTCTGCGATGAAGAGCTCTCCATCGGCGACTTCGTCCTGTCCGGCGGCGAGCTCGGCGCCGCCGTCATCATCGACGCCACCGTTCGCCTGCTCCCCGGCGTGCTCGGTCACGAAGACTCCTCCATCTACGAAAGCTTCGGCCTCGGCGACGATGCATCCGCCGGCGAAGACAAGACACCCGACGGCGTTCCCCGCTCCACGCACGGCGCGGGCGGCCTTCTGGACTATCCGCACTACACGCGTCCCGCCGACTTCCGCGGCATCGCCGTGCCTGATGTCCTCTCCTCCGGCGACCACTCTGCCATCCGCCGCTGGCGCCGCCGCGCCGCGCTCGCCAAAACTCTGGCCAACCGCCCCGACCTCCTCGCAGGCGCAAACCTCTCCGACGACGATCGGGAGTTTCTCGCGGACTTGCCGGACGGCGAGTCCTAGGCTCTGCTACGATTCTGACCACTTTCCGATCCAGACGGAGCCTCGCAATGTTCGGTCCAGAAGACGTTCAGGCATTGGCAGAAACGCACGCCGAGATTCGTGAACAAATCGAGCATGATCATCCCCGAAAGGCTGCCAAGCTCGTCTGCAAGGCACTCACGAGACTGTGCGATGACAATGGCTCGTTCTGGGAGAGTGTCGGAGAAGCCTCCGCCAAAACCGCCGATCAACGCGAAGAGAGAAAGGGGCAGGTTCTCGAGAACATTCTCGTGTTCATCGAAGACGAGGGCCGCATTCTCCGCGCACTCGGCGTGGAAGACGCTGTCGCAGACCCTATCCTCTCGCACGTCTATACCATGATTGAACTGACACGCGGCGCTGATCCTTCCCTCACTTACAAGGCCGTGAAGCTCCTGCGTGAGCAGACACGTGAGGCGGCGAACCTTGTCTGCGAAAACTTGAAAGGACGCTTTCGCAAGAGTCTCGACTGGGTCTTCAGCGTCAAGGGTCTCAAGGTCATCGGCGGGGCCACCATCGCGTCAGCCAACAGCATTGCCATCCTCTCTCCCGGTGTGATCGCGCCGCATATTGCGCCGGTGCTCATCCCCAAACTTGCAGGCATCGGCAAAATTTCCATCGGTACCGGTCTGGCCATGATGGGTTTCGAGCTGAAGACCATCCCCAATGCTGCGGCCGAGGCAGCCAAAGCGCCGCGCTGACCGCGGCCCGTCAGACCATGCGCAGCCAGGTCATTCAGGCGTACAATTCTTCGCATGAGGGCCCTCGCGGTAGCAGCGCTTGCAGTCGCAATCGCGCTTCCTGCCTGCGCCCAACGCGGCGGCGGACACGCCAGCTTTGCCGGCCGCAGCGCTTCCGCAGTACGATCCGCGCCGGCCTTTCACGGCAACTTTGCTCCACGCCCGGCATTTGGCTACAACCCTGCCCCGTTCGCCCACGCGCCCGTCGGTTATGCGTCGCGGATGCGCACTCTTGCGCCGCCAGTTCGTTATCCGTCGGCGCCGCCCGTCCATCGCCCCATCTTTTATCAACCGAACCATGGCGGCCCGCTGCACACGACGCACAGGTTCTTCTTCCACAGCTACCCGTATTTCAGTTACGCCTTCTACCCCAGCGCCATTTACGTGCCTTCCGGCGACCTGTTCGACGATTCCTTCGACGACTTCGACACCGCTCCGCAGCCCCCGCCCGACTACAGTTCCAACTACCCGCCGGACTATAGCTACCCCGACGCGCAGCCTGCGCCCGAGCCCGATTCCAGCTACGCCTATCCGCAACCCGGGCCTGCGACTCCGTACACCTATCCCGCGCCCGGCTACCCGCCATCCGCCCCGCAGCCGCCATCCGCACCGCAGCCCGCGCCCAGCGCGCCGGAGATGCAGTACGTTCCCGGCTCTTCAGACACCGTTACACTGATCTTCAAAGACGGCCGCCCACCCGAGCAGATCCAGAACTACCTGGCCACCCGCACCACGCTTACAATCCTCGAAAACGGCCACCGGCGCGAGATCGCACTCAGCGATCTGGACATTCCCGCAACCATGAAGGCGAACCGCCAAACCGGCACCGACTTCGAGCTTCCCACAGTCGTCCACTAGGCTCGCCGCTGCACCATCTCCGGTGCACACCCAGCCACAAAACCCCGCTGAACCCGTGGTACACTGAATCCTGCGACTCCAAGCGCAAGAAATCATCAGGGAAGCATCAATGGCAATCCATCCAATCATGCAGAAGCTGGCTGACAAGCTCCAGCGCACCGACCTCCCAGACTTCAAGCCCGGCGACCAGGTTCGCGTCCAGGTGCGTATCAAGGAAGGCGACAAGGAGCGTCTGCAGGCGTTCGAGGGCATGGTCATCGCCTGCCGCAAAGGCCCCCAGGGCACCTTCACCGTTCGCAAGATGAGCTTCGGCCAGGGCGTCGAGCGTATCTTCCCCTACAACTCCAAGGTCGTCGACAAGGTCGAGAAGATCCGCTCCTACCAGGTGCGCCGCTCCAAACTCTTCTACCTCCGCGGTCTCCGTGGCAAGGCTGCCCGTCTCCGCGAAGTTGAACGCACTGCCTAAGACGTCATTCTGTACAGGATTGCAAACACAACGAGCCGCCAGCGAATGGCGGCTCCTTTCGTTTGCGCCACAGCGCAGCGGAGCATGGGCCCGCCCGCGAAGCTACCCCGAGTGCCACCCGAGACTCCCGGCAATCCCGGCAAATCGTGCTTAACGTGACGAACCGTCAACTGCAGCTTCATACAGTGCCCCTTGCTCATCCCCAAGCAAGGCAGCCACCACATCTGCTCTCAGCCAGCAAACAACCGTAGGCCTCGGGGCAAGTAGCACAACCCACACCGCTTCCGCACCGCCCAACGCGCGCGCGGTACCCGCACACAGCCAGCCTTGTCCGTCACCGGAGTGCCTTACAGACGTAACGTGACCATGAAAAGCCCTTCCACTTTGCTGGAAGGGCTTTTCACAATTTCGATCTGTTGTCAGTTCTTGGTTGCCTCTCCTGCCTTCGACGCATCCTTGGCCACGGTCGTTGCGCCTGATCCTGTATTCATCGCGGACTTGATCGGCACGCAAGGCTGCACCGGTGCCGTCTGTCCTGGCAGAACTGGCGCACCGGCTTTGCGCATCTGCCCTGCCGGGCACGGGCTCAGCATTTGAGTCGGCAGCAGGTCCGCGGGCGGCGGCGGAGCGTCGTCGTCGGCTAGCCTGGTGTTGGCCTTCGCTCCCGGCCACTGGTACGGCGCCTTCCGCACCGTCCCATATCCCATCACCGGGAACCGCGACGGCAGCGTAAACGTGCGGTCCATCATCACGTACGCCGACTCCGGCTTCTTGCTGAGCAGATTCTTGTCCGACGCCAGCTGCAGCGTATGCTCGCCGATCGTTACCGTCAGGGTGTTGTTCATAAACGCCTTCTTCTGCTCGACCGCGCCCGGAAACGGCTCATTCGACACCACCGCCACGCCAATGCCCGGCGCGTACAGGTAGATGTACTTCAGATCGGCGATGTCATAGTTCAGCGCCGCCTTACCCGTCATGCCGTCCACCGTCAGCGTCCCGCGCGCCACGGAGACCGGAATCTTCTTTGGCTCCTTTTCCTTCTGCACCTTGATCTTCTTGCCGTGCTCGTCGTATCCCTTCTCGGTCTTCGTCTGGAAGACCGGCTTGCCGTTCTCGTCAAACAGCGGATGGCCATGCTTATCGCGCTGCTGCTTCACCGGCGCATTCCACATCGGCTTGCCATCCGGATCCAGCAGCTGCATCCCCTGCTGGTCGAGCACCGGCGTTGGCGACAGCTCTACAATCGTGTTCGGCCCCGTATAGGTATCCTTTTTGTCCTTCTTGCTCTTCTTCGACTTCTCCTGCGGTACATCGCGCACCTTCAGCGGCGGAACATCCGCCGGAGCGCTGACGACCGCAGCACTCACGGCCGGTGCAGCTCCCGTAGCCGGTACCGCCAACTGCTGCTGTGGCGGGGTCGCCTCTGCCACCGTCTGCGTCTGTGCGTTCGCCTGCCATCCTGCCAATACGATCGCGCCCGTCAATACAAGGAGTCTCCGCATCGCCCTGTGCCCTCCAAAAATCCTGAGCTGCCATCACCTGCAGCTCGCCGAAGCCAGCCTACGGCACATCGATGGCCCATGATTTGGCGCATTCGGGGCAGTACCGTGACCCGCAGGTGGAACGACCTGTGGAAACCTCGCCCCAAACCGCCCCACGCTCCTGCGCGCCGCCCGGCCGCATCCGCTAAACTTGAAGCGGCCCGCCCGATGTCGACGCTCTTCCGCATTCCCGAAGTCCAAGGCGTCACCAAAGCCACCGCCAAGCAGCAGATGCTCAAGCAGCTCATCTGCACCAACGCGCCCGAGCAAGCCCTCCGCTACCACGGCTTCCGCACCATCGCCGGCGTTGACGAGGTCGGCCGCGGCGCGCTCTTCGGCCCCGTCGTCGCCGCCGCCGTCATCCTCCCTGATAAAGTCGGCATCCTCGCCCGCATGGGCCTCAAAGATTCCAAGCAGCTCGACCGCAAGGCCCGCGAGCGTCTCGACCGCAAGATCCGCAAGATGGCGCTCGCCATTGGCATCGTCGCCATCGACGCCGAGACCATCGACCGCATCAACATCTACCAGGCCTCGCGCCTCGCCATGCGCCTCGCCTGTGAGCAGCTCACCGTCACCCCCGACCACCTCATCATCGACGCGCTCCGCATCGACTACCCCTGCCCGCAAACCAAGCTCTACTACGGCGACGCGCTCTGCCTCTCCATCGCCGCCGCCTCTGTCGTCGCCAAGGTCTACCGCGACGCCCTCTGCCGCGAGCTCGACAAGCAGTTCCCGCAATATGGCCTCGCCAGCCACAAAGGCTACGCCACCCCCGAACACCGCCGCGCTCTCAAGGAGCACGGCCCCTGCCCGCTGCACCGCCGCAGCTTCGCTCCCGTCTACGCCGCCGATCCGAACGCCGCACTCGACGCCCAGCTCGATCTCGACGACCTCTACGACGAACTCCCACCCGAAGAGCTCGCCCCCGACGAAATAGCGCCGACCGAACCACCGCCTATTGCGGCAGCGACTCCCGCACTTCTCTAGTCGTTGCTTTGACTTTGCCTTCTGTCTGTCATCCTGACTCTGAACGAAGTGAAGAGGAAGGACCTGCTTTTGTCTTTCCTCACCCCTAACCCCTCATGCCCCTTCGTCTCCTCTGCATCTGCGCTCACCCTGACGACGAATGCTTCGGCTTCGGCGGCGCCCTCGCTCTCTACGCGTCACGTGGCGTCGAAGTCTCCGTCCTCTGCCTGACTGACGGTCAAGCGGCTACGAATCGCGGCGACACATCCTCCAGCAAAGAGCTCGGCCAAACCCGCCGCGCGGAGTTCGAAGCCTCCTGCAAAGTTCTTGGCGCCAAAAACTACGAGATCCTCAACTACCACGACGCCAAACTCGAACACGAAGTCCTCTCCGAGCTCGCCGTCAAACTCGTTGCGCACATCCGCCGCCTGCGCCCGCACGTCATCATCACCTTCGGTGGCGAAGGCGGTCTCAACACCCACCCCGACCACACCGCCGTCTCCGCCGCCACAACCGCGGCCTTTCACTGGTCCGGCTCACACAAGCGCTACATCACGGTCGGCGACCTCTGGCAGCCGCAGCGCCTCTACTACCTCACCAGCAACTTCATGCTCCCTGACCGCCCGGCGCCGCTGCTCGCGCCCTGGACCCACACGCTCGACATCAGCTCCGTCTTCGACAAAAAGAAACAAGCCTTCGAGCAGCACAAATCCCAGGCTCCGCTCATGCAGATGGCGCTTCCCCTCTTCGAGAAGCACGGCCCCGAGGAGCGCTACACCCTCGCCGCCGCCGTCGCCCCGCAACCCGCCCGCCCGAGCACCGACCTCTTCGAAGGCGTCGCCGAAAACTGAACTGCAAACTGCCAACTAAAACTAATACGCAACAAACTGGCAGCTCGCAGTTGAGAGCACACACGCTCGCCTTCACAACTCAGCCAACAACCACTTGCCTGTACACTTATCCGCACCATGCGACCGCGGCTCCTGCTGGCTGTTCTTCTGGTCTGCGTCTCAGCTTCTCTCCTCGCCCAAACTCCCGGCGAATCCACCGACGCCGCGCCCACCACACAAGCTGCACCCCATACCAGGCCTCCAGCGCCAGCGGCTGCCACAGCCGTCATCACCGGTACGGTCTATTGCAATGACACGCATCGCCCGGCGCGCGGCGCAATAGTCATCGCCCAGCCCGTCCCGAAGGGCGAACACCTCGACGTAAGCTTCAGCTCCGGCATGGGACGCGTCGGCATGGACGGCACGTACACCATCCAGCAACTCCGCCCCGGCGACTATTCCATCATCGCGCTTCTACCCGGCTACGTGTCACCCTTCGATGGCGTGCCGGTCGATCAGACCGCCAGCAACGACGCGGAGATCCGTGCCCGCCTCCTCCGCAACGGTGTCGTCTCCGTGCACAACAACGAGACCGCCCGCATGGACCTCACCATCCAGCGCGGAGCCAGCATCAGCGGCCGCGTTCTCTACGACGACGGATCTCCCGCAACGCAAGTGACCATCAGCCTTGAGGACGTGAACGCCAAACCGCCGGCGCCCAAACCCGCTCGATCCGGCAGCGACTTTGATATGCTGCCCGGACTGGATTCCGGCGCGCTGATCCGCAGCTTGTTCCTTCACCAGCCCCAGGGCACCGATGATCAGGGCAACTTCCGCCTCTCCGGCATCAAGCCTGGAACATACCGGATCGCTGCTCTACCCTCGACCGCGAGCCCATCCGCGGGCACTGAAGCTGCGATGTTCATCTTCGGCGGCCTTGGCAGTCCGCGCGCCATCCGGATCTATAGCGGTGACACGCTGCACAAGACCAATGCGAAAACCTACGATCTCCGCCCGGGCGACGAGGTCAACGGTGTCCAAATCACCATTCCCATCTATGCGTTTCATCACGTCGAAGGCCACCTTACAACGCTCGACGGCCACCCCATTCTTCTGGCTGACGTCACCCTCACCGACGCATCCGACGACACGTTCGTCCTTCATGTTCACTCCGCTCGGGACGGAAGTTTCGTCTTTCCGGAGGTTCCTTCGGGCTCCTACAAGCTTGCTGTCTCGGGAGCAAAGTCAGGTACAGCTGACGTCAACTTCCCCGACAACGTACCGCTCGCCGCGGAATTCCTCCACAACGTCCAATCCTTCGCCGACAACACATCCACCGTCCTCGTCAAAGACGCGGACATCACCGATCTCACGATTCAACTGCAGAACGCACCGCCCGCGCCCGATCAGCCCTCGACCACTACTGAACCTGCCTCGAACTCCTCCCCCGACGACAAGCATTAGAAGGTGTCAGCGAGTCGACCGGATCGCCTATCGCCTTGGCGCCAGCTCCTGCACCAAATGTCCGTCGGCATCGAAGAAGCCGAGACTCGGCGTTCCGTCCGATCGCACCTCCATCACAATCCGGTTCTTCCCGTTCGCATCCGTAAGCGAGACGCTGGCGACGCCCGAGTTCCCCCGCCCAATCCATATCCGCTGACCGCCCTGGCTCACAGCCAGCCCGGCAAACTGATTGTCCTTGTCATCCACGCCCGCCAGTTCCAACACCTGCCCCGCGCCATACTTGTCGAAGGACAAGCTGCCCCCGGCGTCCACCACCTCACCCTTCTCGTTCTTCTTGCCGCCAAAGATCAGCCCGCCGTTCTCTGTCCCTTCGTCGTTGTAAAAGATCATCCCGGCCTGAGGCCTGCGCTCTCCCATCTCAGGATGCTCTTTCCCCTTGACGATGACCGGCGGCAGCCGGTCCTTATTCGAGATCACCATGCGCAGCGTGCCGTCAGGTTCCACCACGTCGATCCGATGCACGCGCAGCTCGTCGAACTCCTTGACGGACGGCTTCTTCGCTCCAATCAGAACGACGCAAAGCAACACAGTACTCACAACAGCCGAATACACCACAAGCAACTTCTGAATCGATGTCCGCATGGCAAAACTCCAAAGTTGATGGTCATGACTATACGCTGATGCGCCCGTCGTCGCCCCGCTCTCGCACGGGTCTAAAATCGCTGCGTGCGCACAGCCTTCCACTCCCAAGCGTTGGGCCGTCATTCCCTCACCCGGCTCGTGCTTCCTTGCTCGCTGCTGCTCGCCACCCTGCTGATCGGTGCAGTCATTGCGCATCCGGCCAGCCTTAGCGGTTCCGGCACTCGCCTGTTCTGGTCGGACATGGCACTCCTGACAGCCTATGCGGTTGCAGCCATCTGGATCGCAACCCAGATCCGCGAGACTCGGGCCTCAACGTTCCACATCGCCACGAAGTTGGGGCTGCTCCTCGCATCCGTTCTGATCGCAAATGATCTCGTCGAGCTCTTCGTGCTCCATCGTCCCTTCGCGCTCATCGTCGCTCCCGTCTTTCTCGCCATCGCAACTCTGGCCGCCGCCGGATCTGCTGCCTGGGCCGCCACGCGTTCAACAATCCTCGCGATTCTCGCAGGCGTATCTTGCATCCTGATCGCAATCCCGCTCTTCCTTTCCGTCGCCGTCTGCCTGCACCTCGTCCTCTCCTCTCGCGCGGAGCTGCCCTTGCAACAGCCCTTCGCCGCGAGCGGCATGAACGATCCAGCCAGCTTCCTCGTCCAGAACATCCTTCAGTCCGCCTCCGAAGGCCTGCTGCGCTTCCCAGCCTTCGCCGTCTTCCTGTCCCTCGCTGGTGTTGTTTCCGCGCGGGTCAGTTCCGTCTCATCACGTGCACGGTTGACCATAGCGTGGCTCGCTCCGCTGCTCTTTGCTGCGGGCGCTTTGGCATTGAAGCACGCGAACACACTGCCACGCGAAGAACGGCCGCCGTTCGTCATGGCCGGTGCCGCACTCGCCGTCGCCGCGCTGGCCAGCGTTCAGACGCTTTGGTCCACGCTGCACCGCGCCTGAACTCCGCCCCTCTATCAACTGCGGGCAGTCACCTCGCTCTGTGCCTCGTTCGCACGCGTGGCCGCCGCGGAGCGCACCCTCTTCCCCATCATCAGTCCCACCCGCCACAGCAACAACCCCGCCAGCACCGCCGTCACCTTCCACGGCGTCCGCACGCCGCTCTTCACCAGCCACCAGTAATGAATCACCGCCAGAATCCCCGCGGCATAGATCAGCCGGTGCAGCCTGTTCCACCAGTAGCCACCCATCGCGCGCAGCACTCGTTGCGGGCTGGTCACCGCCAGTCCCAGCAGTATCAGCCACGCCGCCAGCCCCACCTGAATGAAGCGCCGCTTCTCGGCATCATCCAGCATGCTCGGCCAGATCAACACCAACTGTCGCCACGGCTCACCCAGATGCCCCGCCTGAACTCCCGCAATGGCCGCCGCCGTGTCATAACCGGAGAACAGAAACACATACGTCGCCAGGTGCAGAGACGCATAGAAGAAGCAATACAGCCCCAGCATTCTGCGAAACCGAATCAGCCACCCAAGCGACCTGCTCAGCCGCCGCACCGGCGTCACCGCCAGCGTCACCAGCAGCAGCCACAGCGCCCAGTCGCCGGTGAAATGCGTAATGTAGTTCACCGGATCGGCAAACGTCGCCAGCCGCCCATCGCTATACAGATGCAGCAGGTACACAAACGGCAGCAGGCACAAAATGTGCACCACCGCCTTCAGATATGGAATCGCTTTACTTGGCATCGTTCTCTCACCGGCACCCACCTGGCCGGCCACGTCTACCCTCTACTCTCTATCCTCTACTCTCTGCCTTCAATAGTTCTTCCTCAGATCCATCCCCGCATACAGCGACGCAACCTCGTCATACCCATTGAACATCTGCGTCGGAATATTCTTCGGCAGAAAGCCCGGTCCCAGAAACCGCTCATGCGCCTGCGACCACCGTGGATGATCCACGTGCGGATTCACATTCGAGTAAAACCCATACTCCTGCGGCGCCGAATCATTCCACAACGTGTGCGGCTGCTTGTCCACAAATCGTATCTTCACAATCGACTTCGCCGACTTGAACCCGTACTTCCACGGCACAATCACCCGAATCGGCGCGCCCTGCTGGTTCGACAGCACCTCGCCATAGCTCCCGAACGTCAGCAGCGTCAGCGGATGCATCGCCTCATCCATCCGCAGTCCCTCCGAGTACGGCCAGTCAAACCCGCCGGGCAGACTCATCCCCTGCCCTTTGTCCGTCGTAATGAACTGCACATACTTCGCGCTCGGCAGCGGGTCCGCAAACTTGATGAACTCACTCAGCGGATACCCATCCCACGGAACCACCATCGACCACGCCTCAACGCACCGGAATCTGTACACGCGGTTCTCAATCGGCCGGTAGTTGAGGATGTCGTCGATATTCACCGTCTGCGGCTTCTTCACCAGCCCTTCGATCTTCACCGTCCACGGCCGGATCTTCATCTTCCCCGCATTGTGCGACGGGTCACTCTTCTCCGTTCCGAACTCATAAAAATTGTTGTAGCTCTGCGCCTTCGCCTCCGGCGTCACCTCGCGGTCCGTCACGTTGTACTGCGACGCCACCGTCTTCAGCTTGTCCAGCCCCCACGCCGCCTCCGGCAGCACCGCCGCCGCGCCCACCGCGCCCATCCCCGCCAGCAGCCTCCGCCGGCTCATCTGAAACGCCCTGTACGTCTCCTTCGGCGTAATCTCCGACGACGCAATCTCCTTCTTCGTCCTGAATCAACATACGCTAGCGTCCCTCGCGCCCTCTTATAACGATACGCTCCGACCCCACCGCCCGGATTGCATCCGCGATCTCACCACAAACACCACCGTCCCCGTCACCACCACCGCACCCGCAATCATCAACTCCGTCGCAGACCCCCGCCTCACAAACACGATGTACGCAAACCCCACCAGCGCCACAATCGGCGGCACCGGATACATCCACATCCGAAACGGCCGCTTCATCTCAGGCCTTCTCTTCCGCAACATCATCACGCCCACATGCTGCAGCGAGAACTGCATCACAATCCGCACCACCACCAGCGCTTCAATCACGTGCTTCAGCGAAAAAAAGCAGCACACCACAGCCACACCGGCCAGCGCCAACAACGACACATACGGAAACCGCCCGTTCGGATGCAGCCTCCCAAACACCGCCGGAAAGTTCCCATCCCTCGCCGCCGCATACGGTATCCGCGAGTATCCCAGCAGCAGCGAGAACACACTCCCGAACGCCGTCACCATCACCAGCACCGCAGCAATCTTCCCCAACACCGCAGCCGCGCCTACGCCCACCATCGGCGCATACGCCATCTGCATAAACTCCGACAGCATCGCCTGCCGTATCTCCGGCCGCTGCGCCTTCATCAACCCCGGCGCGCCCATCACCGACAGCACACTCGCATTCAGCGCCAGGTACAGCACCGCCACGATCGCAATCGACCACAACACAGCGCGCGGAATCACCCTCCCCGGATCCTTCGCCTCCCCGCCCAGAAACGTCACGTTGTAGTAGCCCCAGTAGTCATACGTCGCCCACAGCATCGCGCTCGCCAGCCCCGCAAAAAATCCCGCATCCAGATGAAACGCCCCACTCGGCACCGCCACCACGCGCGCCCATTCGCCGCGCCACACGCCCGTCACCACCGTCCACGCAATCGTCGCCAGCACCACCACCAGCAGCGCCTGCGGCCACGCGCTTCACTCCACTCAGCCGCCGATACTGCAGCGCCACCGCGACCACCACACTCGCAACCGCAACCCACACCGCATGCCCTGCAAGCCCCGCCACCACCGCGCCCGCATACATCGCCACGCCAATGCACCCACTCGCCACACTCAGAGGAGCCGACAACAGCAACTGAAACGCAAACAGAAAACTCAACCACCTGCCCACGCGCCCCGGATACATCTCGTGCAGATACGCATACGTCCCACCCGCCTCCGGCATCGCCGCGCCCAGCTCCGCCCACACCATGCCATCGCACGCGGCGAGCACCGCACCCAGCACCCACCCCACCATCGCCTGCGGGCCGCCCATCGCGCCAATCAGCAGCGGCAGCGTAATAAACGGCCCTACGCCAATCATGTCCAGCAGGTTCAGCGTCACCGCTCCCCGCAGCGTCAGCGTCCGCTCCAGATGTTGTCTCTCCGTATGCACGCCTGCTGAGTCTACCGAACGACCCCAACCAAGGGTGCCCCATTCATCGCGCGTTTCTTGCGCGATGAGTGGGCTCGCAGGATCCCCGCATCCCCTCCACTCTGTGCGAATCTAAATCTCATGCACCGATTCGCGCCCGTCGCCCTTGCGACCATCCTCGCCGCAACCGCCCCGGCGCTCCTTTGCGCCCCAGCACGGCCCCCACTCCCTTCACCGTCCCCCCGCCACCAGCCACTTCACCGACCCCGCCAACCTCGCCGGCGAGCGCCCCCGCCCGCGCAACGGTCGCGAGCTCCCCATCGACGGCGGCCTCGGCCCCGACGGCAAGCCCGACAACGCCCTCGGCCTCGCCCAGATGCTGCGCAAGCTCAATACCCGCGCCTCGCTCATGCTCATCGTCGCCCACCCCGACGACGAAGACGGCGGCATGCTCACCTACTACTCCCGCGGCCTCGGCGCCCGCGTCGCCGTCCTCACCCTCACCCGCGGCGAAGGCGGCCAGAACCAGATGACCGGCGACTTCGAAGACGCGCTCGGCCTGCTCCGCACCCAGGAGCTCCTCTCCGCCGACCGCTACATGGGCGTCGACACCCAGATGTTCGGCACCGAGGTCGACTTCGGCTTCACCAAAACCAAAGCCGAAGCCTTCCAGAAGTGGAACCACGAACGCGTCCTCTACGACGCCGTGCGCGCCGTCCGCATCTTCCGCCCGCTCGTCATCGCCGCCGTCTTCTCCGGCGCCGTCACCGACGGCCACGGCCAGCACCAGGTCTCCGGCCAGATCGCCCAGGAGGTCTTCAAAGCCGCCGGCGACCCCAACGTCTTCCCCGAGCTCACCCGCGAAGGCATCCTCCCCTGGCAGCCGCTCAAGGTCTACGCCCGCGTCCCCTTCTCCCGCGTCACCGCGCAGGGCCTCTACGACTACGCCACCGGCCAGACCGTCCCCGCCGAGTTCACCAACTACGTCACCGGCCAGACCTTCACCACCGAACCCAGCGCCGATGTCACCATCAACGAAGGCGCCACAGACCCACTCCTCACCTACAAGCGCCACCAACCTCGCAGACCTCCGCACACAAGCCCTCCAATCTCAACGAGCAGCTCAGCTACGTCCAATTCGCCCGCATCGGCCTCGGCCTCCAACGCTCCCAGATCGGCGCCGGCATGCGCCTCCCACCCGCAGGCCGGGTCGAGGTTAGCTATCACCGCTACGGCTCTGCGTTGGGGAATCAACCTGCACAAGAGAAGAGTTTCTTCGACGACATCGATGTGTCACTCGCAGGAATCGCCGCGCTCGCACCCCATGCCCGAAAAAGCGGTCCACGCTCGTTCTGAAGAAAAACCTTGCAGGAATCGCTGAAAAAATCAGCAGCGCACAGAAGTCGGCCTCCGCAGGACGCCTCGACTACGCTGCGAACGAGGTGGCCGCGGCCCTCAAGCTCGTGGATATGCTGACGGAAAATCTGTCCGCGCTAAACCCCGAAGTACTGCCTGCGATTGAAAAAGAAGACGTCCTTCACGAACTTCGCATCAAGCGTGTCCAGCTCAACGACGCCCTCGCTCTTGCACTCGGCCTCCATCTGGATGCCACCGCGCAATCGGATGCATTGGTCGTTCAGTCCGAATCTCCAGTCCATATAACACTCGACGAGTCTTCTAAGACTCGTCTGGAGCCGCCTCGCTTCAGCCTCCACAATGCAAATGGCAACGAAACCCTGAACGGTCCGCTCAACACAGCGAGCCCAGGCACACGTGCGAATGCGACCGATGCACACTACCCTGTCGAACACGTCGTTCAGGCGACCAGTATTCTTCTCGCCCCGGTGACGAAGCCCTACTTCTTCCGCAACAACCTTGAGGAGCCCTTCTACAGATTGCGTGATCCCGACCTTCGCAATGCACCTCAAACTCCGCCCCCACTTGTCGCATTCGCTTTCGTGCCGTTCGACGGCCTATCCATCACGCTCGCTCGCGTAGTTCACTCCGGACCCCAATCGGTCCAGATCATTCCGCCCGTCAGCCTCTCGCTCGATCGCAACGCACAAGTGCTGCCAAATGGCACACAGTCTCTCAACGTCGACGTCCACGTAGTGTCCGAAGACCATCCCGAAGGTGATCTTCGTCTTCTCGCATCTCAGCAATGGCACATCGGCTCTCCCGAGCGTCCACTACGCGCCGGAACCGAAACCTTTTCCGTCTCATTCCCATCACGTCCCGTTACTGCACCAGGTACGCTTCATGCCGCAGCGATCGTCTCCGGTGCCCAACCCTACACCGAAGGCTTCCGCCCCGTCGGCTACGGCACTCTCCCGCGCACCAACTTCTACACACCCGCGACCCTCCGCGTCGTCCCCGTCGACCTCAAGCTCCCGCCCGAGAACAAACGCCGCATCGCCTACCTTCCCGGCACCGGCGACGACGTCCCCTCAGCCCTCGCCTCCATCGGCCTCACCCCCACCATCCTCAAAGTCTCCGACCTGACCTTGGACAAACTGAAAGCCTTCGACACCGTCGTCCTGGGCGTCCGCACCTACAACGCCCACCCCGACCTCCACGGCGCGCCCACCCAGGCCCTGCTCGACTTCGCCCGCAACGGCGGCAACGTCGTCGTCCAGTACCAGACCCCCGAGTTCACCGCCGCCGACGCTCCTTACCCCCTCACCACCCACAACGAGCGCGTCATTGACGAGACCGCCCACGTCCAGATCCTCGAACCGCAATCGCCGCTCCTGTCCACCCCCAACACAATCACCTCGGCGGACTTCAACGGCTGGATCGAAGAGCGCGGCCACGGCTTCCTCGACACCTGGGACCCGCACTACACCGCCCTCACTGAAACCCACGACCCCGGCGCCCCCGCCGAGCACATCCTCCCCCAAGCCCCGCAGCGCGGCGGCCTCATTACCGTCCAGCTCGGCAAAGGCCGCTGGACCTACTGCGCCTTCGCCCTCTACCGCCAGCTCCCCGAAGCCGTCCCCGGAGCCTTCCGCCTGTTCGTCAACCTCTTGAATCCATAGCACTTACACCCAGCACCGGCACCCCCTGAGAGGCTTACCCCTTTGTTTTGAAGACTTTGCCAAAAAGTCCAGACCTAAGTCCAATCTCCTGAAGACTTTGCACAACAACCAGGGGAGGGGGTACCCGCCGCCGCCAAAAAAATGGCCTCCCGAAGGAGGCCATCTGTTTTGCTTTTGCGGCTACTTACTTGTGAGTCGGCCGATGCGTCGTCGTGTGATGCGCTGCCGGCCTGGCCGGAGCTGCCTTCTTCGGCGTCACCACCGAGGCATCGCTCATCGTGATCATCAGCGGCTTCTGTGTGTAGCTGGCATACGTTCCATCCAACGTGATCGTGTCGCCCACATTCGGCACGGTCTTCAGCGGCTCCTTCATGTTGAAGGTAAAGTCCGCGACCGGCTTTGGCTGCGCCTGCTTCGCGTCATCCGAGACCGCAACCTGCAGTTGGTCCGGCGTCGCCGCCACCACAACCGCGCCCGGAATCTCCACCGCCTTGCCCTTGATCGTGTCAAAGACCTTGTCGGCGTCGGCAGGCTGGCCGTAGGTCAGCACAAACTCCTTGTCGCTCAGCGCCAGCGTTGCGAGATCCGGAGTCGTTGAGATCAGGTTCGACACGATGTCCTCAGGCTTCGGCGCGGGCGTTACCGTGAACCCGGCCGGAGGATCGACATTGGTCTTCACTGCGGTCTGCATCGCGTCATAGCCGTCCTTGCTGCCGTGGTACTTCGTGTAGCAGTAGGTCGCGAGCTGGCTGATCTGCGTCTTGTACGGCTCCGGAGCGAAGTTCGCCGCACGCGTCGCATACCACGCGCAGTTCAGATAATCCGGTGGCGTCGACGTGTAGTACGCCTGCGCGAGAATATACACGTCCTGCAGCACGGGGCTCGGCTTCTCCGTCAGCGGCTCATTCGCGTCGATCTCGGTCTTGAGTTCCTTGATCGCGTCGGCATTGTCCTTCTTGGCAATGTCGTCATCAGCGATCGCAGACTCGAACGTCGGCGCCGCCGCCTTCTTCATGGCGTCGAAGTCCGCGTCAGACATGTCCTTGGGCTTGGTTGCGTTCAGGCCGGTGTTCGCGTAGGTCGCCACCTTATCGAGAGCGGCTTGCTTGGCAGCCGGATCGGTAAGTTTGTCCGCATCCGCGCGGCGGTAGTACACCTCCAGCGTCAGCGCACGGATGTTGTTTGGATCTATTGCCAGCATCCGATCGGCCGCATCCAGCGTCTTGGCCTCGTCATTCTCACTCGTAATAGAGCGTAGATCAGCTGGTTCAGCACATCCTGCTTCACGGCCGAGTTGGGATACGCCTTCAGATAATCCTCAAAGGCCTGCGCCTTGGCTTGAGGCGTCGTCGCCGTAACGGCGGCGTTGTACTTGGCGTACTCCTCCTGCGACATCTGAACCTGACCACCGCCCGGAGCGGCAGCCTGGCCAGGGGAAGCTTGTCCAAACGCTGGCTGAATTGCAAAAGGAATCAGAGCGGCCGCTGAGAGCAGCGAAGCCAGTACGACCTTCTTCATAAAGAGAGCTCCTCGAAAATCAATAGTTTCTGCCTGGGACAGCGCACCGCCAGCCTGATGCTTCCATCGCGCCTCAGCTCTCGCGACCTACGCTCGATGATGCGGATTATATGAACCGTGTTGCTCGATGCGCAACCAAGGGTCGTATTTCCATCAGTTGCCATGAGGATCGGCGAGTCCCACGCCCGCGATCACCCTTTGTTGGACGCTCTGAGAGCCATGTACGTCAGCCCGGAGCGAAGAATCGCGACACTCACGGCGCAAGCCGCCAAGAATGTGGAAATCGCAACATCTAGACATTGGGACGCCTTATCCACAAGATGTCGCGCCGGCACTGTTGCTTCAGCAGATTCCTCCCCATACGATTCAGCTAGCAGTCGCCGGCACGCAGGCGTCCCCTTAAACTGTACGAGGTACCCTCCCTTGCTCAAGCTCAAAAAAGTACAGATCCTCGGCTTCAAGTCGTTCTGCGACCGCACCGAAGTGCAGCTCGCCGGCGAAGGCATTGCAGCCATCGTCGGGCCGAACGGCTGCGGAAAATCGAACATCTCGGACGCCATCACGTGGGTGCTCGGCGAGCAATCCGCCAAGAGCCTGCGCGGCATCAAGATGGAGGACGTCATCTTCGCCGGCACGCGCGACCGCAAGCCTACGGGCATGGCCGAGGTGTCGCTCACGCTGGTTGATCCCGAAGTGTACGACGGCCAGACGCTCGCGGAAGGCGAGCCCGAGGTCGTCATCGATGGCAAGACAGTTACGGGCAACTACGTGCGTGCTGACGGCGACTGGGATGAGACCGCGCTGCGCGCGCAGGCTGCCGAAGAAACAGAAGAAGCTGTGCTCGACGCGCAGCCCGGCCAGACCTACGAAAGCGAGGTCAAGGCGAAGAAGACCGATGCTCCCGTAGAAGCCGAAACAGCGGCCGGAAACAGCGTTGTGCTGAAGGTGCGGCGGCGCAAGTTCGGCCGCGCTCCCGTGCGTGCAGGTGAGATCACGATCACACGCCGCCTGTTCCGCTCCGGCGAAAGCGAGTACCTGCTGAACGGAAAGATCTGCCGCCTGCGCGATATCCAGGACATCTTCATGGGCACCGGCCTGGGCGGCGAAACCTACGCGATCATCGGGCAGGAGCGCATCGGACAATTGCTTTCATCGAAGCCGCTCGATCGCCGCTCCATCATTGAAGAGGCTGCGGGGATCACGCGCTTCAAGACGAAGAAGCGGCTCGCGGAACTGCGGCTTGAGTCTGCGAAGCAGAATCTCGCGCGCGTGAACGACATCTTTGAAGAGGTCACACGGCAGATGGGCTCGCTGAAGCGCCAGGCCGCGAAGGCCGAGCGCTACGGTGCTCTGCGCGATGAGTTGCGCGGCAAGCTGCGCGTGGTCATTGCAAGCCGCCTGACCCAGATGGATGCGGAGCAGACTGCCACAGGTGCAGAGATCCAGCGTCTTGCCGGCCTCATTGATTCTCAGGCTGCACAGCTCGAGACGATGGACGCGGAGCATTCGGCCGGTGTGGCGCGCGGATATGAGCTCGACGGGCAGATCCGCGAAGCGGGAGCGCGCGCGAACTCGAGTGCGGTGGAACTCGAGCGCATCACCGCTCGGCAGGGCTCCAACACCGATCGCATTGCGGATCTCGAACAGCGCATGACGACCGCGAACGACGAGCTCGCGAATGCGCGCGGGCAGTTGGAGACGCTGGCGTTTGAGCGCGAGCAGCACCGCAGCTTCCTGGAAAACGCGACGGCGGAGTCGAATGCATCACGCGAGACCGCGCAGGCCAAGCAGGCACAGGCGCATGAATCGACACGCAACGTGCTCGCCGCAGAAGCGACCGCAGAGAATCAGCGGCGCGCAGGGATGCAGTCGATGCAGCGCGCGGCGCAGGCGAACAACGAGATTGCGCAGGCCGAAGCCGCGCTGCAAGGGCTGGAGCGCGAGAACGAGCGGCTTGCGGCGGAGTCGGAGACTGCCCGTGGTGAGCTGGAATCGCTGGGTGCACAGCGTGGACAGGTTGCGATGAACTTTGAGAGCGTAACCGAGCGGCTGAAGCGGCTTGAGGCCGAGATCATCGAGGTTCGGCAATCGCTCGAGCAGAAGCGCGCGGCGGAGACGCAGTCGCGGCGGCGCGGCGACGAGCTGCGCGCCGAGATGGCCACACTGATGGGACGGCGCAGCTCGCTCGAGGCGCTGATCCGCGAGCACAGCTACTCAACCGACACTGTCCGCAATCTCTTCCGCGCAAATGCACAGAGACAGCACGCCGTCGGCATTGCGCCGGTGGGAACGCTGGCGGATTTCCTCGAGGTCGAGGGCCAGTATGAAAGCGTTGTCGACGAGTTCCTCCGCGACGAGCTGAACTACATCGTGGTGAAGAGCTGGGACGCGGCCGACGAGGGCATGCGCATGCTGCACTCCGATGTTGCGGGGCGCGCCACGTTCCTGGTGCACCCGAACGATGCGCAGGCTGCCTTCCCGTTCGCCGAGGGCATGCAGAGCGCCACCCACACGACCAACGGCATCGTTCCGCTGAAGGACTGCATTCGCGTGCTGGATGGCTTCGGTAAATCGCTCGAGGTGATTTTGCCCAGGCTGCGCGAAGGCTTCGTCGCGCCGGATTCCGAAACCGCACGCTCGCTCGCACTCTCCAATCCGCAGTCCTTCTTCCTTTCACCATCGGGTGAGACGTTCCACAACGTGACGGTGACCGGCGGAAGGCCGCGGGAACAGGGCCCGCTGGCGCTGAAGCGCGATCTTGCCGACGTGCAGTCCAAGCTGTCGGCGGTGGAGGCGGAGCTCTCGCAGAATGAGCTGGCAACTGCTTCCCTCACCCGCGAGATCACGGAGCTGACCACGACGCTGGATGCGAAGAACAACGAACGGCGCGATGCCGAGCGTGAGAGCGCGAACTCCGGCGCGGCGTTGCGCCAGATGGAATCCGAAGTGGCGCGAATCGAGCGGCGGCTGCAGGAGTGGCAGCTTGCGATGGGCCGCAACGGCGACCAGCGGCAGGTGAAGCAGGACCTAATTGCCCGCAAGCGTGAGGAGGGCGAACGGTTCGAGGCTGAGCGCACGAACATCGAGCGCCAGGTGGCGGAGCTGACCGAGCGAATCGCCAGCATGCGTGCGAGCCGTGAGGAGCTGCAGGCCGAGGCTTCGGCGGCGAACGCGGCGCTGGCGGGGCTCGAGGAGCGGCGGCGCAATGCGAACGCGAACTTCGAGCAGACGAACCGGCTCTACGAATCGCAGTCGCAGCGCATCGTGCAGCTCGAACAGCAATTGGCCACGGCCTCGGCCGAGAAGCTGCGCCGCGAAGAGGAAAACGCAGCTCTCGCGCAGCAGCAGACCGAGCTTGCCGAGATGCGCGCGCAGGCGATTGCTGAGGGCGAGACGCTCTCCGCCGAAGCAGCGGCTCTGCGGGCTACGATTGCGGAGCTGGATGCGAAGCTGCGCAGCCTGCGGCATGAGACCGAGGCTCTCCGCGAGCAGCGGGCGACGCTCTCTGCACGCGCGGCGAAGCTGAGCTCCGACATCGAACACCTGGAGGCTACATGCATCGCAGACCTCTCGATCGAAGCAGCGACGTTGCGCACGGAAGAGACGATTGCGCATCTCGAGGGCGAGGCGCTGGCCGCGGAAGACGAGGCGGCGCGCGGGCTGAAACAGCGGCTCGAGGCGATGGGCCCGGTGAACATGATGGCGCTCGAGGAGTACACCGAGACCGCCGAGCGGCACGGTTTCCTGGAATCGCAGCGCAGGGACCTGGTCGAGTCGATCGAGAACACGCAGGCGTCGATCAAGGAGATTGACGAGGTCTCGCGGGTGAAGTTCGACGAGGCGTTCAAGGTTATCAACGAGAACTTCGCGGCGACGTTCACGAAGCTGTTCGGCGGCGGTCAGGCGTTTATGCGGCTGACCGATCCGGAGGCGGAGAAGAGCGATCAGAGCGGCATCGATATCATCGCGTCCCCCCCGGGTAAGAAGCTGCAGAACGTGCTGCTGCTCTCGGGCGGTGAGAAGGCGTTGACGGCGCTGTCGCTGCTGGTCGGCATCTTCCAGTTCCAGCCGGCGCCGTTCTGCGTCCTGGACGAAGTGGATGCGCCGCTGGATGAGACAAACGTCGGGCGCTTCGCGCGGCTGATCGCGGAGATGAGCGAGAGCACGCAGTTCGTGGTGATTACGCACTCCAAGCGCACAATGGAGCAGGCGGACGTGATGTACGGTGTCACGATGCAGGAGCCGGGCGTGTCGAAGATCGTGTCGGTATCGCTGGGCGGCCGCTCGCAGGGCAAGGAGTCGCGCAAGGCAGCGCAAGCGGCATAAGCCGGGAACGAGGAGCGGCCCAATGAATCCCCTGGATTGGCTGCTTGCGGCGCTGCTCGTGTATTCGACCATTCGCGCGGCGATCCGCGGCCTGGTACGCGAGCTGTTCGCGCTCGGTGGGCTGCTGGTGGGCTTTCTCCTGGCGTGCTGGTACTACCGTGAGGTCGCGCAATTCGTGCGCGGGCTGGTGAACTCGGAACCCCTGGCAGACTTCTGTGCGTTCCTGCTGATCGTCTCCTTGGTAATGATCGCGGCCACGCTGGCGGGTACTTTGGTCCGGCGAGCGGCGAGCGCGGTTGGACTTACCCCGCTGGATCGCCTTGGCGGAGCGGCGTTTGGCGCGTTGCGTGGGCTCGTGCTGGCCATGGCGCTTCTCCTGGCGGTCACAGCATTTCTGCCGACGGCGCCCTGGGTGCAGGGCTCAAAATTTTCTCCCTATTTGCTTCGCGCCTCTCATGCTGTATCCTTCGTGATGCCGCGACAACTTAAGCGCCAACTGGTCGAGGGTCTGGAGCGGATCAAGCACACAACACCGAACTGGATCAACTACGGCACTTCGTCGCACACTGTCAGTTAAGTCAAAAAAAGGAAACCGAGCGAGTGAAGCGCGAACTCGATAATCTCGTCCTCCAGATGCACGCTGCGGGCATCAGCTATGCCGATGCGGTCCGTGAGTTCAAAAAGCGGTTTCTCCTTGAAGTGCTGGTTCGTCATCGCGGCAATCAATGTAAGGCGGCCGAGGAGCTCGGCATGCACCGCAACACACTCAGCCGCACGCTGGCGGAGCTGGATCTCGACTCGGCGCAGATTCGTCGCGGGATCCGCCGTCCGCCACGCTCCGTGCGGCCGGTGGCGCGGCCTGGCCTGCAGGTTGTAGGCAGCCGATAACGCCCGCGAGCTGTTTCGTTCGTCTAAACACAAGGATCATGCGCCTCAACCGTTCGCGCCGAAGCCAAGGCCCTGCCCTGCTGCCTTTGTGTGGCGCGGTGGCGCTGGCGTTGGCGGGCATGCCAGTCTTCGGGCAATCGACCGCGAATGCGCCGGCCAGTGTGCCGGCCGGAGCCGATGCAGCCGCGACGTCGAAGCCCGAACCCAATGTTGCCGTAACTCCGGACGTTCCCGCGAAGCAGGTTCGTGAGGCCGAGGATGCGTACCTGCAGGGTGCGAAGGCAGTCGACCACAAGGACCTGGAGGCTGCCGAGAAGAACTTCGCCCGGGCCGTTCAGCTCAACCCGAAAAACCGCGACTACGCGCTGGCGCTGATCGTCACGCGCGAGCACCGGCTGAGTGAACTCGTACAGCTTGCCGCGAAGGACCGCCTGCTTGGCAAGAACGAGCAGGCCGAGCAGTTGCTCGAACAGGCGCGGAAGATTGACCCGAACAACGCCATCATCGCCCAGCACTTCGAATCTCCTGCCCTGCCCGCAGCCTCTGAGCTTCCAGCAGCCAACTCCGTCGCAAATTCGCTCAGCGGTCCAGTCGAGCTTGCGCCGAAGCCCGGGAAGCAGGATGTGCATCTTCGCGGGGGCGCGGCCGAGGTCCTCCGGTCGCTCTATGCGCAGTTCGGCATCACGGCTTCGTTTGATCCTTCGGTCACCAGCGTCTTCCCTGTGAAGCTCGAACTCGAGGGGGTCACCTTCCAGGAAGCAGCGCGTATCGCGAGCGAAATGACGCACACGTTCGCCGTCGCTCTGCAGCCGCACAGTGCACTCATTGCTCAGGACACGGAGGAAAACCGCAAGCGACTGAAGCCGGTCGTGGAAGAAACGCTCTACATGCCTGGGTTGCAGGAAACCCAGATGCAAGAGATGGCAAGACTGGCCATGGCCGTGTTCGATTTTCCGGTGGTAACGGCAAGCCCATCCACCGACACCATCGTTGTGCACGGCGATCCGGACAATCTGAAGGTGCTCAACGCGACTTATCAGGAGCTGCTCAACGGAAGCTCCGATGTGATGCTTGACGTGAAGCTGTACGAGGTCGATCGCACGCACACCCGCAATCTCGGTGTTGTGCTTCCGTCTTCCATCGGCGCGTTCTCGGTGACGCAGGAGGCGCAGCAGCTCGTCAGTCAGAATCAATCCGTGATAAACCAGGCGATTGCCTCCGGCGTGATCAAGCTCACCGGCAATAGGGTCACGGATCTGCTCGCTGAAACGGCCTTCCTCATCGGCTCCGGCCTGGTCAACGTCCCGCAGTACAGCAATCTTCTCGGCGTCGTTGGCAACGGCCTCACGCTCTCCGGGGTGTACATCGGATCAGGAGCGACCCTGAATCTGCTGCTGAATTCCAGCGACGTTCGCATGCTGGATGCCGTGCAGCTTCGCTCCGGCTCGAACCAGGACGCGACGTTCCGCGCGGGCTCGCGGTATCCCGTGATCACCTCGACGTACACGCAGCGGTGTGCCGAGCTCTATTGCGTCTTCCGTCTCGGGCCTGAACATCAACGGCACGAGCGTCAGCTCGCTCCTGCAGCAGTATCTCGGCACATCATCCGTCACCCTGCCGCAGGTCCAGTTTGAGGATCTTGGATTGACCCTGAAGGCGACACCCGTGATCCTCCGCTCGGGTTCAATCCAGTTGAAGCTGGACATGAAGATCGAGTCGCTCGGCGCCGGATCGAACGATGCCATTCCAGTGTTGAACAGCCGGCAACTAACCTCGACTGCGACGATTCCGCCCGGCCAGACGGCGCTGCTTGCAAGCGAGGTCTCCCGGTCCGAGACCCGGGCCGTGCAAGGGCTTCCCGGACTGAGTGAACTGCCGGGCTTCCAGAGCACAACCAACGAAAACAAAGAGATTGATACCGGCGAGTTGCTCATCACCATCACCCCCCACATCGTGCGGCAAGGCAACCTGCAAATCGCGAGCCGGCCGCTGCTGATGCCCTACAACCCGAACCCCGGCACGCAGGCCGTTTTCCAGGAGCAAATGCCTCCGCCGCCGCCGCCACCCCCGCCCGCTTCGCCGCAGACGCAGCCACAAACGCCCAATAGAATTTATCCGCGCAACCTGCCGCCACCCGGAGGAACCGCCCCCACAACACCCGCACCACAGTAGGCGTAACTGCGTTGCAAGCCGTTGGTATTCTGGCTATACTTGGTCTTGGCAGGGCGGGAGTAGCTCAGTGGTAGAGTGCTTCCTTGCCAAGGAAGATGTCGCCGGTTCGACCCCGGTCTCCCGCTCCAAAACACCTTCCTCTGCGGTACACTCCACAAGTCAATCTGTGTGTCCTGCATCGCAAGAGTTGAGCGTGTGTGTGGGGCAGTAAGGCGCGGTACCCAAGTGGTAAGGGAGAGGTCTGCAAAACCTTTATGCGTCGGTTCGATCCCGACCCGCGCCTCCAATTTTCTCTATAACTTGAAGCGAAATCCCCATCGAAGCGAAATCGCTAGTGTGGGGACTTTTGTGGGGACTGCTTCCCTTCTCCAGATCCAAGGCCTTCATTGCGTCATCGTGGCCGGCTGTTTCTCAAAGGCTGCGATCTGCTGAGCAGCGTTGAATTGCTCCAACTGCTCCATTGCCTTCGCTTGGTGCGCCTGGGTGGGGTGTGCATAGCGAAGCACCATCTGAATCCTTGAATGCCCTAGCATCGCCGCCAGCGTCACAAGGTCGATTCCTGACATCGCCGCGCGAGTGGCCCATGTATGGCGAAGGTCATACAGGCGGAGAGGAGCAACCTTGCTATCCTTCACCGCGCGGTCGTGTGCATTGTTCACCTTCGGGATAGGCCGCTGAGAATCGGTTTCGCATGGAAACACAAACGGCGTTTTCAAATCAGCCATTCTCCGTTTGAGAACTTCTTGCGCCGCCGAAGTGAGGGTGAGCAATCGGCGGGCTGCCTTCGTCTTGCCATGTGGAATCTGTATGGCCCTCCGTTCTAAATCCACGTTCTCAGGCCGAATTGTGTAGACCTCTTCGGGCCGCATTCCGGTTTCGAGAATGAGCCGTCCAACGTCACGAAGCACGGGAGATGCTTTTTCGAAGTAGACGCGCTCTTCCAAATGAGACAGCACACGAGTCTGCTGATTGTTCTCTGCCAGAAACTTCACCCTGCTTACCGGATTCCTCGCCACAACGTCCGCTTTGATGAAGAAGCTGAAACGTGCCTTTAGGCAAGCAAGTTCACGGTTGACCGTCGCGGGCCGAATCTTCTTCTTGGTTTGCACTCGCCCTTTCTTGCTACGGGCCGTTTTGAAGTCACTAGCACGAGCGGCCTTGAAACGCTCTACGTCGTCCGACGTGATCTTATCGAGCGGCGCATCTCCGAAGTACCGGAGCAGCGCGAGACTACTCACGGCATATCGGCTATGAGTGCGTGGGTGCGCAGCGTGTTCCTCTTTAGACCAGTTCAGGAAGTCGCTCACGCTTGCGCGGAAGCGGGGCGCGATCTTACGCTCCGTGATACCGACCTCGCCCTTATTGAGCGCCGTTCGGAAGGCTCTCTCAATGTCCTCCGCTGCGCGGCAGTTCTTGACGCCTGTGCTCCTGCGATGGCGTTGCCCGTGATGCCAGAACTCGAACCAGTAGATACCTCCGCGCTTGAATACTGACATGGATTACTTCCCTGCCTTTCTGGAGCTGCGCCCCCCCGAACTACCTTGTTCTTTTTCTTTGCCGCCTCAATTCGCTTCCGTTCGTTGTAGCTTCTTACGGACTGAAGGTGAGCACAGTCAGAGTCGCAGTAAAGTTGAGCGCGCTTGCTTTTCAGCTTGAATAGTTTGCCGCAGTCTTCACGAGCGCACCGGCGCCAAGGGAAACCATCAAGTCGGTCAAGAAAGACGGCCGCTCGCACCGCGTCCTGTACGTCTTTACAGCGGACGATTGCGATTGGAGGTTGCCGGAAAACCATCTCCATCGGAAGCGATTGCCACAAAAACTTATCCTCAAAAAAGGTCCGCCACTGCTCAGCTATCGAACCAGTCGGCGAGACTCCAATCTCACGCGATAGCAGAGCATCTTGAAAGAAGTCTCGCTGCCGAATGAGGCCAGAGTACCGCATCGCTTCGGCCTCAGTTCCCAAATGCGTTTTGATTTGCCAAGGGCCATAGGTCTCGAGAAATGCCCGTGCGTCATGAATCGACTTCACAGCGAAGAAAGCATCCCGAATTTCGAAAGCATTCTCATTTATCCGGTCCAACGACCAGCTTTCTGTATTGCCCTCTCTCCGCACCTCGGGAGGTCGGACTAGAGAAGGAGAACATGGGATCCGCATCATTAGTCACACCCACCATCCAACCGCCGCGAGTGTCCACATACGGTAAGACAGGGAGCGCATAAACTCTCTTTGACAGCAAACTTGTCTTGTTCATATCAAAGCCTCAAGGATACAGTCGCATACAAGTAGCACCTTGTAAAGCCGAAATGAGCTGAAGTTAGCTCAAAATCTCCAATCCGGAGCATGGTGCTGCTATCAAGACAGGAGAAAAACCTAATGCTCGTAGGCGATTTAGTGACAACGAAGGAAGCGGCGGAGTTGCTCAGGGTTTCGCCGTGGACGATTTCAGCATGGCTCTCACAGGGAAAGTTGCGTCGCGTTAAGGCCGGAGGCCGCACATTGATTTCGAAAACGGACTTGGAAGCGTTTCTCCGTCCTGGAAATCAGCTTGGGCCTGGTGTCCGGTGAGCCACAAAGCGAGCGGCTATGTGAAGCGCCTGGTCAAAGCACCAGACGGTAGCAAAATCACGCCTACTGAGAAGGCCATCCTCTGCCTACTGGCTGATTACCACAGAGAAGAGAGCGGCTTTGCGTACCCCTCGATTAAAGTGCTTGCGCGGCTTAGCTGTGTCTCTGAGCGCCATTGCCGGCACCTCATCGCCAGTCTGGAAGCACGGGGGGTCCTGTTGCGCAATCGAAACGATGCGAAAGGACCATGGCGGCCAAAGCTCAAACGTTTATGTCTTCAAGGAGCTCGATTCACTTGAAACGGCGAAGCGATTAACGGAAAGTGGCTTGAACAGTTTCAAGATTCCCCGTCGCGTTAAGTCCGGCAGTGGCGGACACCACGCGCCGGGAGGGGTGGGAGCTGACAGCCGCGAGGGGCGGAGAGCGGGCGCCGGGCCCCCGGCTTTTCAGCACCGCCCATAGAGCTTTTAAGTGAGCATTCAGATGATTCGCATCTGAGCACTCATATCGAGCTCTCCCCCATATCCCCCTCGCAAGCAAAGGCACGAGCGCGCAAGAACTGGCCAATTCACACTCGCTTCGCAGCCGCGATCACCGAGGTTCACGATGCCCTGATGCGTTTAACGCCGGCAGCCTTTGAGAAGCGCGAAAACTTTCACAACGGCGCCATTGATTGGGAGAAGTTTCACTTCGAGCATATGGCGGTTGAACTCTGCGAGAAGCAAGGCGGGTGGTGGTCTGGTGCTCACTGTCAGCACTCCCGATCTGTCGCAACCGAGCGCGGCTTACAGAAGTACAAATCGCGTTGGGATGCCGCTCTGCGAAACGCTTTTGAACAAGCTGTCTGTTTGAAGTTGTGTGCCAGAGCAAAGCAAAAGGGTTCATCTGCAGCCGACGCACGAACCGCTAGAGATCGCGATGAAGATTTAGTTCCAATCGCTTCCGTTTTCGAGATATGGCACGCGAAGCTGGGAGGGGGTAGGGGGTGAAAATCTCTGGGAAGATACGTCCGGCCAGACCGTACGTCA
>CAWIFG010000003.1:0-208723 GCA_963835345.1 uncultured Acidobacteriaceae bacterium
CGAGGCGGGCGGCGACCTGCGGGCGGCCCTGGAAGCGCTGCTCGCCGCGCGGGCTCGGTGCAGGCGCGGCAGGCGCTTCGACGCCGCCGACGGCACCGTGCGGGGGCGCGCTCACGGCGCTCGGCGCCGGATAGCCCCCGCCCCAGGCCACCTCGCTGTTCCCCGGCGGGCCGGAACACGCCCGTTACAGTTGAGTAATAAATACCACGATGGAGAACAAATACCGTAAGATCTTTACATGTCGGCTGGGTTGCAGCGGCGCTTGAACAGGTCAGCGCCGCCCTCGCCGCCCCATCGCGAGCTCCGTCCAACCCCGACGTTTAGGAGCAGTTGATGCGAGTGCAGAAGTTTCCTCAGCGAAGAAGGACCCGGTCTCCCCTGATCGGCTCGCTCGCCGTCGCCGTGGCGGTCGTCGCGGCCGCCTGCTCCAGTGGGGCGGGCGGCTCAGGCGGCTCCGGCGGGAGTGGCGGCGGGAAGACCACACTCAAGATGATCACCTGGGAGAACCCGCCCGCCGTCCAGGCGATCAACAAGATCGACAAGGCGTTCGAGAAGAACCCGAACATCACGTTCAAGCTGCAGACGGCGGCCAATGTGAACGGCCCGTACGAGACACTGCTCCAGCAGACGGTCAACTCCGGCACCGCCGACATCGTCACCAGCAATTTCCCGTCCAGCCGCTGCCGAAGACGCCGACACCGGCGAACATCACCCCGTTTCAGTATTAGGTGACCAAGGGGGCGTTCCCGCCGCTGAACGGCCAGAGCTTCCTGAACGACTACACGACGGCCGCCCAGCGGCGGAGACCTACCAGGGCAAGACCTATGGCCTGGTCCCCGGCGCGTACCAGGAAGGCGGCGTCCACAAACAAGCAGATCGTCGCCAAGTACAACCTGAGCGCGCCGACCACCTTCAGCCAGTTCCTGCAGTCTGCCAGACGCTCAAGTCCAAGGGCGTCACTCCGCTGTATACCGCCTCGGTGGCGTTGGCCCGATCTACCTGCAGTTCATCTACTACGAAGCGATGATCGGCCTGTGGTACCCAATGCGCCAGGCGGGAACCTCGCCACCGCCCTGAAGAGCGGCACCGCCAAGTGGACCGACCCCGCGTTCGTCCACGGCATGAACGAGGAGAAGACGCTGGCGCCGTACCTGGAGCCGAACTACACCGGCGTGCCATGGAGTCCATGCCTGGCGGTGACTTCGCCGCGGGCGAGTACGCGATGCTGGTCGACGGTCCTGGGACCTGCCGCTGGATCCAGGCCGCGAACCCGAACGTCCAGGTCGGCTTCTTCCCGCTGCCGGGCAGCAGCAACGCGGCGGACAACCAGCCGAGGCGCGAACAACCTGACGTTCTCCGTGCTCCGCTCGTCGCACAACCAGGCCGCGGCGATGGCCTGGCTGAAGTTCTTCTCCTCGCCGTCGACCTACGCCCAGTACGTGAACACCACCGGCATCTCGTCCAGCCAGAACGGCGGCACGTTCAACGGCTACGCTCGCAAGGCCATGGGTCCTGGTTCGGCAAGGGCGTCTCAGACTTTTCTATCCGACGCTGTCGCCAACAACGCCTACTACGACCAGCAGCGAACTGGCCCGCCCTCCAACTCGCGGTGATCCAGGGCGAAAGACGGCCGCGCAGGCCGCAGCCATCTACCAGCAAGACTGGAAGCTTCATGACGGCGCTCCGACTGGGGTCACGGCGCCCAGCCGGGACCCCGGCGGCGCCGGCGCGGCCCTCCGCCGTGCCCGCCGGGCGAGCCGGCCCGGCCGCTGAGCCGCCCGGCTCGGTGCTCACCATGTGGGCCGGGCTGCTGATCGGGCTCGGGGTGTACGCGCTGTTCGGCATCGTGCCGATGGTTGGCAAGGTGGTGATCTCGTTCACCAACTACACCGGGCTGCCCGGCGCGGCGGTGAACAACGTCGGCTTCTCCAACTACACCGCGATGTTCACCACCGAACGGCCGGGGTTCGAGTCCGCGATCGGCGCCCGTGGCGTTCGTGCTCGCGGTCACTCTCGGGCAGAACCTGATCGCGCTGCTGCTCGCCCACAGGCTTCAGGGGAGCGGAAGCGCGGCGGTCGGGCGGCTGCTGGTGTTCCTGCCGATCGCGCTGGGCGTCACGATCGTCGGCCTGATCTGGATCCTGATCTTCAATCCGGAGGGCGGCCCGATGAACTCGTTCTTCAGGCTGTTCGGCATCCATAGTGCGTTCTTCGGCTCTAATTCCTGGGCGATGCCGCTGGTCATCCTCGTACAGATCTGGCAGAACGCCGGCTTCTCCACGCTCGTGTTCATCGGCGGCCTGCGGGCGATCGACACGCAGATCTACGAGGCGGCGGCGATGGACGGCATCGGCGCGTGGCGGCGGCTGCGCCGGATCACCTGGCCGCTGCTCGCCCCGGCCGTCACGGTGAACGTGCTGCTCGCGCTCGTCGGGGCGTTCACCCTGTACAACATGATCTACGTGCTCACCCAGGGCCAGTACGGCACGCAGACGCTCGGCATGCTGGCGTTCAACGACCGCCTTCAACTAGGCGAACATCGGCTTCGGCGCGGCGGTCAGCGTCACGCTGTTCCTGGTGACCCTTTCGTGGCCTTGCCGCTGCTGGCGCTGCTGCGCCGCCGGGAACGGAGGCTGTCGGATGAGACGCCCGCGGCTTGTGTCAGGCATCTCGGTGGGCGTGCTGATCTCGCTGTGTTCCTGCGCCGGTGCTGTACGTGGTGATGATGGCGTTCGAGTCGCCGTCGCACTTCCTGGTCTCGCCGATGACGCCTGGGTCACCGGACGTGAGCAACTTCGGCGACGCGTGGAACAGCGCCGACCTCGGGCCGGAACTGCTGAACACCGTGCTGTACTCGGTCGTGGCCGCGGCGCTGGCGGTCGCGCTCGGCCTGCTGATCGCGTTCCCGATCGCGCGGCGGCTGCTGCACGGCACTCGCTGCTGTACACGTTCGTGTTCGTCGGGCTGTTCCTGCCGTTCTCGGTGATCCCGCTGTACGCCGAGGCCCGCATACTGGACCTGTTCAACAGCCGGATCGGCTACATCCTCCTGCACATACGATGGCGGGCATACCTGGACTGCCGCTCGCGGTGGTGGTGCTGACCGCCTCGCTCGCGTCCGTGCCGCCCGAGCTGGACGAGGCGGCGTGGATGGAGGGCGCGGGCTACCTGTCCTACCTGGTCCGCGTGATCGTGCCGCTGACCCGGCCGGCGCTGCTGATCGCGTTCCTGTACGGGATGCTCGGCGTGTGGAACGACATCATCGGACCGGTGGTGCTGCTGGCCGACCCGGCGCTGGCGCCGGTGACCCAGGGGATCTCAGCTTCTACGGCTCCAACGAGTCAGAGTTCACGCTGCTCGCCGCGGCCGTCGTGATCGTCTGGCTGCCGGTGGTGATGCTGTTCGCCGCCTCGCAGCGCCAGATCAACCGGGCCAGCCTGGTCGGCGGGTCAAGGGCTGACCCAGCGCGGGAGCCGCTGCCGTTCGGGATAAGGACTTTGGGCGGCGTGGTGCGGCGGACGCGCTTGGCCTGGGCCGCGGCGAAGGTGCGCTCAAGCGCCTCCATGGTGTGCGGCAGGTCCCGCTGCGCCAGCGTGACGAACAGGCAGTCGACGACGGTGAGCTGGGCGATCCGGCTGGTCATGGCGCCGGAGCGGAAGGCGGTTTCGCGGGCGGCGGTCAGCAGCACGAAGTCCGCCACCTCGGTGATCGGGGACCAGGGGAAGTTCGTGATCGCGACCGTGGTGGCGCCGTGCGCGCGGGCCTCGGTCAGCGCGTCGATGGTGTCCACCGTGGTCCCGGTGTGCGACAGGCCGATCGCGACGTCGCCCTTGCCCGCGCAGCGCCGCGGAGGTGGCCGCCATGTGCGGGTCGGGCCAGGCGCAGCCGGGCCGGTCGATGCGCTGCAGCTTCATCTGCAGGTCGAGGGCCACGAGACCGCTCGCGCCGACGCCGTAGATGTCGATCCGGTTCGCCGTGGCGAGCGCGTCGACGACCTTGACGAGCGTGCCGATGTCGAGGCGGCTGGCGGTCTCGGTGACCGCGGCCGCGTCCGCGTAGGCGATCTTCTTGGTGATCGTCACCGGGTCGTCGTCTGGCTCGATGTCGCTTGAGGCCGCCACGACCGCGGCCGCGTCGTCGTGCGCGACCGCTCCGGCCAGCGCGAGCCGCAGCTCCGGGTACCCGCGCAGCCCGATCGCGCGGCAGAACCGGACCACGCTGGTGGCCGAAGTGCCGCAGGAGCGGGCCAGTTCGGAGATGCTCCGCCAGGCCACGCCGCCCGGGTCGTCGAGGACCGCTTGCGCCACGCGCTGCTCGACCGGCGCCAGGTTCGGCAGCAGCGAGCTGATCGTGACCAGGATCCCGACGTCCCGGCTTGCTGTTGCCATCGTCCCCACCCCCGCGACGACCGTTTGCGACGCACTTACCAGGTTACCCGTTTCCGTGAGCTAAGACCGAAGCGTCACAGCTTTACCGGCCATGCCCGCGTGGGGTGCCCGCACAAGTTTCGCGCGCTGAATTTTGCCGGCTAAGCGGGCCGGGTACGACCTAGCGGCGATGGGCTGGCGCGGGGGCGCGCCCGCCCAGCGTAGACCAAGGAAAGGGGGACGCAGCCGCCGATGACCGTGCCCGGAGCCGGATGCCCGCGAACCGGGTGGCCGTGTACGCGGTTACCCGGGTCACCGAGCTCGGGCTTGTCGCGCTCGGCGCCGGCTTCGCGTTCTTCTCCCAGACCGCGGCCAGCGACCTCGCGTACCTGTCCGGCTGGGACGTGCTTGTCGTGTGCTACCTGGCCATTGGCTTCGCGGTCGCGCGTCACCGGCGCATGCGGCCGGACCCGCCGCCAGGCCAGGCGGCGGCCTTGGCCTGCTGCTCTCAAGCGCCAGGCTCAGCTTCGGCTTCACGATCGCCGTCAGCCTGATCGGGATCCTGAGCCTCGACTCGGCGCTCTTCTACGGCGGGAACGCGGCCTACGGGAAGGAGATCAGGCTCTCCGGCGGCGTTGCGATCGTCGCCGCCTGGCTGCTGCTCCACGCCGGCTATGCCGCGTTCTACGCCTCGCGTTACTACGAGGGAGAGGCCCTCGCTGGCGCAGCGGTCACGGCGGGTGTCCCGCGCGTGCGCGGCGGCCTGGAGTTCCCCCACTGCACGGCGCCGATGGCGACCGACTTCCTGTACTTCTCGTTCGCCGTCGGCACCTCGTTCGCCGTCTCCGACGTGAACGTGGCCTCGCAGGCCATGCGCTGGCACGTGATGGTGCACAGCGTGCTCGCCTTCTTCTACAACGCGGTCGTGCTGGCGGCGGCGATCGGCTTCCTCACCGGCAGGTAACGGCGGTCAGCTAGGCGAGCCGTCGTCCGCCCCCCAGACCGCGCGCACCTCGCACGCGTCGTCGAGCAGCACCGCGTCGGCCGCGTAGCCGGGCGCGCCTGCCGAGCCGCCCCTCAAGCCCGAGCGCCCGAGCGGGAATCCAGGTGAGCGCCGTGACCGCCGCGCGCAGGCTCATCCCGCACCGCCGCGTCGCCAGCCGCAGGGCGTGGTCCTGGGTTAGCGTCGAGCCGGGGATCGCCCCGGGTGAGCCGTCAGGACCCGCGAGCCGCGCCACCCCGTCCACCACCGCCACGTCCAGCGAGCCGAGCCGGTATGACCCGTCAGCGGCGCCCGCCGCGGCCATCGCGTCGGTGATGAGCGCCACCCGGCCGGGGGCCGCGTCGATGACAGCCGGCCACTCCGGGTGCACGTGCACCCCGTCCAGGACCAGTTCCGCGGTCACGCGCTCGTCCCTGATGGCCGCCACGACGGGTCCCGGGCTCCTGTGCCCGATCCCGGCATGGCGTTGAAGGCGTGCGTGAGCAGCCGGGCGCCGCGGTCGAAGGCGCCCTGGGCCTGCTCCTCGCCGGCCTCTGGTGTGCCCCACCGCGACGACCACGCCCGCCTCCGCGAGTGCCTGGACGGCATCGAGCGCCCCTGGCAGCTCCGGCGCGATCGTGACTTGCCGCAGCGTCCCGCGCGCGGCCGCCGCCAGCCGCCCGGTGACGGCGGGGGACGGGCTGATGAGGAAGTCGGGGTTGTGCGCCCCCCTGCGGCCAGGCGCGAGGAACGGCCCTTCGAGGTGGGAGCCGAGCACGAGCGGGTCCCGCTCCGTGAGGTCCGCGATAGCCGCGAGCGAGCGCTCAAGCGCCGCGACCGGGTTCGCGACCAGGCTCAGCAGTGAACGGGTCGTCCCGTGCGCGCGGTGCACCGCCAGGGCTCGCCGACCGCGCCGGCGCCCTCGGCGCCCTCGTCGCCGGAAGCGGCGCTGTCGAAGCTGAAGCCGCCACCGCCGTGGACGTGCAGGTCGATGAAACCAGGCGTCAGCACGCCACCCGCCGCGTCGACCACGTCGGCGCCCGGGGCGGCGTGCGCCGCCCAGCCCTCGCCGTCGCCGGCCGGCGGTGATCCGGTCGCCGTCGAACACCACCCAGTACCGGTCGGCCTCGCCGTCGACGTCACACTTGCGGGCACCGTGCACGATGATCACGCTGGCACCGGGCACGCGGGCACCGAGAAGACTTTCCTGCACGCTCACGTCCTTACGAAACCGCAGCTGTCACATGTCCAGCCCCGGCATCATACGCCGCCCGCGCGTGCCGACCGCGGCGTCACCTGGTTACGCCGCCGCGGGGGCGCCCGTTTAGTCATTACCAGGCACCGACAGGGCCTCCTTGCGAAACACGATGGAAACCTGGCGGAATCGTCGTTTTACCTGGACAAAAGCTTTTGTCTTTCTGAAGAAATCGACGCTCGTGATCCTTTGAACAGCAAGCAAGGAAAGATCGCGTGTGAAGATTGATACTGGTCGACCGCGTGGATGTTGGCGCCACCGCCCTTGTCCTGCTGATGACCCCCGGCCTGGCCTTCTTCTACGGCGGGATGCCCGGGCCAAGAGCGTGCTGAACATGATGATGATGTCGTGGGTCGCCCTCGTCACCGTCACGCTCGCCTGGGTGCTGTACGGGGACTCGCTGGCGTTCGGCAAGGGCGACGGGTTCTCGGCGGCCTGGAGTACGTCGGCGAGCACGGCCTCGTGAACAGCGCGACCCGGGTCGCGGGAATCCCCGACCTGGTGTTCTCCGCCTTCCAGCTCACCTTCGCGATCATCACCCCCGCGCTGATCACCGGCGCCATCGCCGAGCGCACCAAGTTCGGCGCCTGGGCGCTGTTCACCTCGCTTTGGCGCTGCTGGTCTACTTGCCGGTGGCGCACTGGGTTTGCGGCCGGCGGCTGGATCTGCCATCGGCATCGCGGACTTCGCCGGCGGGATGGTGGTGCATATCAACGCCGGCGCGGCGGCGCTTCGCCTGGTGCTCGTGATCGGCCCGCGGCGCGGCTGGCGCGAGGATGATGCGCCCGCACAACCTGACACTGACGCTGCTCGGCGCGGGGATGCTCTGGTTCGGCTGGTTCGGCTTCAACGCCGGCTCGGCGCTCGCGGCCAACGGCATCGCCGCCACGCTTTCGTCACCACGCAGGTCGCCGCGGCGGCCGCGGCGGGCGGGCTGGCTGCGGTGGAGTGGTGGCGACGGCAAGCCCACCACCCTGGGCGCGGCCTCCGGCGCGGTCGCCGGGCTGGTCGCGATCACGCCCTGCGCGTTCGTCGCCGCTGGCGGCGATCGCGATCGGCTGGCGGCGGGCGTCGTCTGCTCTTCGCCGTCGGTCTCAAGTTCCGGCTCGGCTACGACGACTCACTCGATGTCGTCGGCGTGCACATGGTCGGCGGCGCGTTCGGCGCGCTGTCGCTTGGCTTCCTCGCCGCCTACCCGCTGCTGGCGGGGCAGCGCAAGGGGCTGTTCTACGGCGGCGGGATCGAGCAGCTCGGGGTGCAGGCGGTCGGCCCGGTCGCGGTCGGGCTCTACTCGTTCACCGTCGCCTGGATCATCGGCAAGGTCATCGACAAGACGATGGGCTTCCGGTCGCCGAGGAGGACGAGGTCACCGGCATCGACCTCGCGGAGCACGCCGAGACCGCCTACGACCTCGGCAGCGTCCACCCCGGCAACGCCGCCTTGCCCCGTCCGGGACAGGAAGCGGCAGCCAGGGACGTGGGATCGGTCACCGGGGCACGGTAACCCCACCGGGCCCGCCCTGAGGCCGCGTCGTCATCAACGCTGGCCGGCAGGCTGGCTAACTGCCCTCTGGCTGGGGCCGCGAGGGCAAGCGCTTTGCCTGCGCAGGGCGCCGACCGCGTTCCAGCGAAGGGCCCCGGCCAGGTCACGGGCGTGGTCGGTCGATCGAGTAGTCCGGCTGGACGCTGGCGTCATGCAGCGCCCGGTCGAGGTTGAGCCCGTGCTCGGCGAGCACGATCGAGAAGTCCCGCCGCATCGGGCCGAGCCGCTCGTACCCGAACGAGCGGTAGATGCGGGGGAACTGAGAGCGGTAAAGCCGGACCCGCTCGTGCAGGCCGGACGAGTGCGACAGGGGGTTCTTCGGGCCGCTGGCGGACGTAGTCGGGCAGGATGTCGGCGAAGGCGTGGCGCAAGATCCATTTCTCCTGGCCGTCACGCAGCTTCAGGTCGATGGGCAGGCGCATCGCCAGCCGGACCAGGGCCAGGTCGAGGAACGGCACCCGCGCCTCCACGCCCTGCCCCATGCTGGTACGGTCGACCCGCTGCAGCTCGGTCCGGCCGAGGTTGCGCAGCTTGTGCTGGAAGATGCGCTGCCGCAGGGCCGGGTCGGGCTGCTGGTACATCTCGTAGCCGCCGAACAGCTCATCCGAGCCGTCCCCGCACAGGACTACCTTGACCCCGCAGGCTGCGTACCCGGGCGAACAGCGGCCGGGAAATGACGGCGTTGATGACGTCGCCGTACTCGGTGAGCTCGGACATCCGGATGGCCTCGCGGACGTCCGCCAGGCGGATGTCACCCGGGGTCAGCTCGATGACCTCGTGCTGTACCCCGAGGTCGCGGGTAACCCGGCGGGCGTACGCGATGTCCTCGCTGCCGGGAGTCCCGATCGTGAACGCCACGCAGTCCGGGTGCATCTCCCGGACGTGCAGCAGCGTCAGCGTGCTGTCGAGGCCGCCGGAAAGGATGACCCCGACCGTGAGGTCGGTGTCGAGCCGGACGCGGATGCTGTCTTCCAGCGCCGCCCGTACCTGGCGGGCGGCCTCCTCGACGCCGGTGACCGGCTCGTCGCCGTTGCCCATGCTCAGCAGGTCGACGTACGGGGTGGCGGCGGGGTCCTGGCCGGGGCTTCCCCAGCCGTGATGGCCAGGCGGGATTTCCTGGATCCGCGTCCCGGCGGGCACCGCGGTACAGCGCCTTGAGCTCTGATGCCGCGTACAGGTGCCCGTCGTGGCGGGACCAGTAGAGCGGCTTTACCCCGAGCGGGTCGCGCGCGAGGTAGACCCGGTCGCCGGCCTTGTCGACGATGGCGAAGGCGAACTCGCCGCGCAGGCGGTGCACCGCCGCGTCGCCCCACTCCAGGAAGGCCTCAAGGACGACCTCGGTGTCGCTGTCGCTGCGCAGCTCGTGGCCGAGGCCGGCCAGCTCTGACCGGAGCGCGCGAAAGTTGTAGACCTCGCCGTTGTAGCAGACCGCCCAGCGGCCGTCGGCGGAGTTCCACGGCTGGATGGCTCGCTCGCGGTCGACGATCTTCAGCCGCTGGGTGCCAAGCAGGCGCCGGCCCTCGCGGAGCGTCTCGCGTACTTCCCCGCGCTGCGCGATCCCGTCCATCATCGAGTCAAAGGCCGCCCGATCGGGGCCGCGGCCCCACAATGAGGGCAATGCCGCACATATAAAAGAACCTTTCTGCCGGTGCTAGCGGCGCGCGCAGCTGGCCCTCATAAGCGGCCTGCAATTCGTCGCCCGCGAACGGGCTGACACACAGGTGCCAGGCCTGGCCCTCGTCGATGACATTGAGCTGGCCCGCTTCCTGACGCTCGAAAAGAATCCGGGCCAGCGAGTTATCGGGGTCAAATCGGCGGAACCAGCGGATTTCCAGGTCGCACGCGTAGCCGGCGCAATGGGAACTCGGCAGCACGGCGGAATAGCCGAGGGAGCGGAGCCGGTGCTGGTGCTGCACGCTGCGCACCAGGCTGGTGACCCAGATGCGGGGAGCCCGCGGCGGCAGCGCGGCGGCGCACTCGCGCGCGATCTCGTTGACCACGGCGACGACGGCCGGGCGCGAGCGGGTGAAGCGCAGCCCGGCGACCCGGGGGCGCCCGGCGGGCAGCATCTTGTGCCGCGCCCAGTCCCGGGCGCGGCCGGGCAGCCCGGCCGGCTGGGCGCGGTACTGGAACTCCAGCATCCCCGCGGACCTGAGCGGACCCAGGTCGACCAGCTCAGCGGAGCTCAGCACGTCCGTGTCGGCGGTGAAGGGGGGCGTCCCGCCCCACCATATGGAATCGATCTGGGACAGCAGCAGGATCCGGATGAACGTCGGCAGGTCGCTAGCCGAGCTGCCCGCGTTGGGCTGGTAGCCGCGGAGCTCGCCGGCCAGGCGGGCGGCGGCGGAATCGGCCCCTTCGCCGAGGTGCGAGAGCACGGCGGTGATCTCCGGTTGCCCGAGGCGCCGGGCGACCAGCCTCTCGATCACGGCCAGCTCCGCGGAGCGCGGGTGGCCGCCCGCCTCGGAGACAAGGTCTTCAACCACCGCGCGGTAGCCGGGGAGGAGGGAATCCGGCAAGGCGCGGGATGCCTGGTCCGTACCTCCCGCAGCAGTCAGTGAATACTCCGCTTGCACGCGCTTGCCCATGGCCTGACCCCTTCCCCCGTAGAATTTCGGCCCCAAATTTGCGTCTATGTTCAAGTAAGCGACCTCCTGAGAGGAATATCCAAAAGGTCACGATATTACGCTGTCCTGCGGTAATACGGCAGCAGCCCAATGTAGCAATAGTCGCGTGCACGGGTACGCGGGACATGCGGTGATTTGTCAATTCGCGCCGGCGACGCTCGGCCCGGCGGCAGCCCGCGCCACGCGTAGCCGCCGCTCGGAAGCCGGCGGACGCCTCGGACCTGGCGCGCGAGCCCGGTGACCAGGGGGAAACAGAGAGTCGACGTTATCTCGACGTGACATGTATGTTATCGTCCCGAGATGTGTCTTCCGACTTGCGTCGCCTTGCCCCGCTTGCCCGCACCTCCCTGGCCGGCGTTACCGGCCTGCCGCGCGACGCGAGGCAACGAGACGGAACCGGGCAGGGCCTGGTGCTTGCCCTGATCGTCGCGGTGGCGGTGGTGGACCAGGCGGCCAAGTGGTGGGCCTGGCGGCACGTCCCGTGGACCAAGATCAACTCCGGCGGCGACGTCCTCGTCGGGCCAACGGTCGGCGGCTGGTACGCGGCCGGTCACGGCGCGCTGCTTGACCTGCTGGACGTCGGGCTCCTCGGCATCGCGCTAGCGCTCCTGGCGCGGTGCCGGGTGCCCGCCGCCGTCAGCGTTCCCGGCGCCTTGATGATCGGCGGCTGGTGCAGCAACCTGCTTGACCGGCTGGGGGCCCATTACTGGACCGCCCCTGGCAGCGTCCGCGGCGTGGTTGACTTCATCCATCTCGGCGGCCACTACTACAACGTCGCGGACTTCTTCATCATGGGCTGCACGCCGCTGTTCCTGCTGGCGGCCGCCGGCCAGGGCGCGCTCGCGGCGCGCAGGCGGCCATGGCGAGGAGCGTGCTCCCGCCCGTGCGCAGCTGGGCGCGGCTGCGGGCGCGGATCCGGCTCTCGGCGCTCGCCGGCACCGGGCTGGTCCTGGTCGTCGCGCTCGGCGCGGCGAACTACGGTGGCGTGAGCGCTGCCTCAAGCGCCCGGCGCGGCAAAAAGGCCACGCGTGCTCGATCGGTGCCACGGCCCTCCGGCCGCTGACCGGCATCCAGGTCTGCGGGTAACGCGCGCTGACAACTCGCTGGCCCGCCTCGCCGAATTGGCCACCGCCTGACCGCAGCCTGCGCTCTGGCATAAGGTCATACCGTTACTAAGAAACATCGATGTAGCGCCTTGGTAACGGGGTGCCGGATTGGGCCGCGGCGCAGGACAAGCGAGACTGACGAGTAAGGCGAGAGGCGCATATGGGAACGCTCGTGCTGATGAGGCACGCGGAGAGCGAGTGGAACGCCAGGCCTGTTCGCGGGCGGGCGGACGTCAAGCTCGCCCCGAACGGCCTGCAGGAGGCGGAAGCCGCCGGCTGCTCGCCGCCGGAGGGCTGCGCCCGGACGTCGTGCACACCTCGGTGCTGACCCGCACCGTTCAGACGGCGAACATCATGCTCGACGTCACGGGCCTGAGCTGGCTGCCGGTGCGGCGTAGCTGGCGGCTCAACGAGCGGCATTACGGCGCGCTGCAGGGCAGGGACAAGGCGGAGGTCCGCGAGCGTACGGCGACGAGCAGTACATGCGCTGGCGCCGCTCCTACGACGTGCCGCCGCCGCCACTCCCCGACGACGACCCGCTTTCCGCGGCGCGGGACCCGCGGTACGCGGGGCTGCCGCCGAGTTGCGGCCGCGCACGGAGTGCCTGCGGGACGTGGTGCGCAGGCTGGTGCCTTACTGGCACGACGCGATCGTGCCCGACCTGGCGGCGGGTCGCACCGTGCTCGTGGTCGCGCACGGAACACTCAGCAATAACAGCACATTGCAGCAGGTAGAGCTTACCCAGAGTGCGATGGATCAGCCAAACGATCGCGAGCACAAATGGCAGGCTCAATTTCCAAGAGTCGCCGAACGCCCGAAGGATATAAGCAAGTGCGAGTATGGGGGCCGCGGCTAAGCGCTCCCCCAGGGATTCGTATAGGTACTCGGGGTCAAAGGTGAGGTCAGAAGGCGGCGGGAGAGCGGTGAAGAGCGCAAACCCAAGGAACCCGAGAAAAATTAGAAGCGCCACGTGCGGATGTGCAGGGGCGTGAAGCCCGCGACGCATTTCGACGATGTAGACGACACCGAGGGCGGCTGCGAGAGCGAACCCATGCAAGCAGGTGTTCGCAAGCAGGCCTAGAAGTATTGCGAGGACAACCACGTTTCTGTTCCAGAAGATCGCCGCCCCGAAGACGAGCAGAGGGACCAGAACGTAGCTGCGCGCCACGAGGGCATACTGAAAGGCGAGAAAGACTGTGAAGGGAAGAGTGAACCGCACCCAGCGTGGAAAGGGGGCCAAGAAGATCAGCAGTCCGACGCCGCAGACCGCGACCATGCCGACAAGCCAATGCATCGCTGTATAGCTGACATGCAGACGGATCAGGCCATGCAGTAGCAGATGCCAAAGACCGGGTGAGCCTTCGTACCGGAGCGCGTGAAAGAAGAGATCGTGAACCGACAGAGCACGGGCCATCTGCCATGCTTGCGCTTCATCGGCCCAGGGTTCGTGGAAGGGGATCGCGCAGGCGACGACCAATGTGTAGATGCTGAGGATGAGCCATTCAGGCCAGAGCCGCAAACGGGTGCGTGCACCGGATTCGGCGGCGAGTGGGCGCGGAAGGACGAAGGTGGCGGCCATGCGGTTCCCTGGGTTTGGGCCAGCCTATATCGAGGGAAAGCGGTGTGGAAGTGAAAAAAAGGTCGTCTTCCGTGATTACGAGAGGTTGTTACGAAAGAGGGGCGTTACGAAAGAGGGGGTTGGCCGGGCTCGGAGATGATGCGATGACCAGGAACGTATCGCCGGGAAGCGCGGATGTTTGCTCGGGTGTGGAAGAACCAAACGTTGGTGGTTGAGGTTCGTCGAACCGGGATAAAAGCTGAATGAAGGGGTTACGTGACTGTAACCTGCCGGTCAGGTGTTTCATGATTCGCTCGCGTTTTCAGCGACTTCGCCAGTATCAGTACACCGAACGCGTAGGGAATGCCGGTAAGCAGATCGATTGCGTAATGCTCTCCTATTGCCAAGGTCGAGCCGATCGTCAGAATTAGATAGAGTACGGCGAACCACCGCACTACCTTCCACTTCCACGCGAACCAAAGGACGAGGATCGCTGATGACATGTGCACGGAGGGGATTCCGTTGGGTGAGGCGTGCAGCGAGATAGCATGCAGCGAGGTGACGACCGGCTCGCGGGGGAATGAAGGGAAAGCGTGCCTGGGGCCGGCGACCGGAATGAGCAAGTAAAGCAAGGGCGCGAGCAGAACATTCAGGAGAAATGCGGTCACCGGTCCGCTGAGTGAATCTCCGGCCCATGCGTAGCCCAGTAGAACGAGCGTCACCACGACAGGCAATGCAGTGTAGGCCATGCTCAGTGACACGAGCAGTAGTGGATGAAGGCTGACGAATGACCCAAGGACGAAGCTGGGCGAGCCGAGGTGCCGATCGAGCGCGTAGATGAACAGGTCGTACTTAGGACCTGGGATGTTTGCCATCGCGTTTGCTACCACGAGGGAAGCCCAGCCGCCAAGGAGTGTGAAGAGTGCAACCAGCAGAAGATTGTCGTTGCGTTGGGAATCCGACGGAACGACGATGAATCTCGCCGCAACCCCAATAACTATTCCGGCGCCGAGGAAGATTGAAGTGTAGTCCGTGAGGTGCGAAGTCATCGTGGGGTTCAGCGTACGCGAAGGCCAAGCCGTGAGGGAGTTCCTGTGGGGCTACGTGAGTGCCTTTTGCCAGTCGCGGATGCCTTGGTCGGGGGTGCGGAAGAACTGGTGGTGGAGGGTGGTGGTGAGCTTGGTGGAGTCGAGGCCGGCGATGAGGGGGCGGGCGGCGCGTTGCTGGAGCTGGGGCGTGGTGAGCGGGAGGAGGAGCGAGGCGTCGAGCGAGAGGAGGCGGCAGGCGAGGCGGGCGAAGTCGATGCGGGAGAGCATCTCGGGGCCGGCGGCGTGGAAGAGACCGGAGTAACCGCCGCGGAGGAGGGCGAGGGTGGCGGCGGCGAGGTCCTCGTTGTAGGTGGGGGTGGCGAGCTGGTCGGTGGGCACGCGCATGGATTGGCCGGAGGAGAGGAGGCGGCGGAGGGTGTAGAGGAAGTTTTTGGCCTGGGGGTCGGGACCGTAGACGGTGGTGGTGCGGAGGACGAGCGCGGCGGGGTTTTCTTTGAGGATTTCGACCTCGCCGGTGCGCTTGGTGCCGCCGTAGACGGAGAGCGGGTGGGTGGGGGCGTCTTCGCGGTAGGGGCCGGGATTGTCGGGCGTGCCGGGGAAGACGTAGTCGGTGGAGTAGAAGACGAAGGGGATGCGGGCGTGGGCGGCGGCGCGGGCGAGGGCGAGCGGGCCGAGGTGGTTGGCGGCGTCGGCCCAGTCGTGGTCGGACTGGCAGCGCTCGACGTCGGTGGCGCCGGCGGAGCAGAGGATGGCGGTGAGGGAGTGGGTGCTGACGAGCTCGTCGGGGGACTCGACGAGGGTGGCGAGGTCGAGGGTGAGCCAGTCGGGCGAGGGTGGGCGGCGGGCGGCGGGGATGGCGGCGGGGCCGAGCTGGCGGCAGAGCGCGGCGCCGAGCTGGCCGGTGGCTCCGAGGACGAGGATGCGGTCGGGCATAGGGATCAGGGACCAGGGATCAGGGAGGATCAGGTTGTGAGTCTATTTGCGGAGGTAGGCGTCGTTGCCGGAGATCCAGTCCTGGCGGGGCGGGGCGAAGATGTCGAGGTTGTCGGTGTCTTCGAGGGCCTCGGCGAGGTGGGGGATGTTGCCGGGGATGACGAGGACTTCGCCGGCGCGGACGATGAAGTCTTTCCTCTGTTCGGGGGCGGAGGATTCGTCGCCGAGGGAGAAGCGGAGGGCGCCGGAGAGGATGAAGGCGATCTGCTCGTTGGGGTGGACGTGGCGCGGGACGATGCAGCCTTTGGCGAGCTGGATGCGCGAGAGCATGGCCTGGGAGCCGGTGACGAACTGGCGGGAGAGCAGAGGGTTGAGCTGCTCGGGCGGGATGGAGGCCCAGGCGATGTGGATGGGGCGTTCGCTCATAGGCCGAGTTTACAAGTGTTGGCCTGTGGGTGAATGCGTTGTAAAGTAGACGCATCTGGACGACAAGTTAGTGTTCCGCCACCCGCGACGCTGGAGGAGCGATTTTTGAGTCGGGCTGTGCCTTCTGGGCGCCGGGCTTGAGGTGTATCTGCACAGGTTTGCTGGAGAGGAAGAGAGCATGCGGTGGTTGGGTGCGTTCGGGCGGAAGCGTTTGGTGATGATGGCGGGCGTGCTGGGCGTGCTGCTGGCGTGCGGTGCGGCGGTAGCGCAGACGGCCGCGACGGCTTCGGCGGATAGGATTGCGGCGCTGGAGAAGGCGGCGGCGGCGAATACAGCTGCGGTGGCGCAGGCGCAGTCAGCGGGCGATAACTCGTGGATGCTGGTGAGCGCGGCGCTGGTGCTGCTGATGAGCGGGCCGGGGCTGGCGCTGTTTTATGGCGGGCTGGTGCGGAAGAAGAATGTGCTGGGAACGATGATGCAGACGTTCGCGATGATGGCGGTCGTGACGGTGCTGTGGGCGTTCGTGGAGTACTCGCTGGCGTTTGGGGCGGGGAACGCGTTTATCGGCGGATTGCAGCATGTGTTTCTGCGGGGAGTGGGGTTGGCGCCGAATGCGAACTATGCGGCGACGATTCCGGAGCAGACGTTCATGGTGTATCAGCTGATGTTTGCGATCATCACGCCGGCGCTGATTACGGGCGCGTTTGCGGAGCGGATGAAGTTTTCGGCGATGCTGGTGTTCATGGTGCTGTGGGCGATTGTGGTGTACAGCCCGATGGCGCACATGGTGTGGGGCGTGGGCGGGTTCCTGAATGCGACGGGCCATGGGATTCCGTGTCTGGACTTTGCGGGCGGAACGGTGGTGCATGTCACGAGCGGAGTGAGCGCGCTGGTCACGGCGCTGTACCTCGGCAAGCGCCTGGGGTATCCGCAGCGGCCGATGCCGCCGCACTCGGTGGTGCTGAGTTTTATCGGCGCGTGTCTGCTGTGGGTGGGGTGGTTCGGATTCAATGCGGGGTCGGCGCTGGCGGCGAGCGGGCTGGCGACGAGCGCGTTTGTGGCGACGCACTTTGGCGCGGCGGCGGCGGCGATCGGGTGGATGGCGGCGGAGTGGATTCGCAATGGCAAGCCGAGCGCGCTGGGCGGGATTTCGGGCGCGGTGGCGGGGCTGGTGGCGATTACGCCGGCTTCTGGGTTTGTGACGCCGATGGCCGCGCTGTGGATCGGGCTGATCGCGGGTGTGTTCTGCTTCTGGATGGTGGTGAAGGTGAAGAACATCTTCGGCTACGATGACTCGCTGGATGCGTTTGGCGTGCATGGCGCGGGCGGCACGATAGGGGCGCTGCTGACGGGGCTGTTTGCGCGGGCGGCGATCAATCCGGGCGTGGGTATCAATGGGCTGTTTGCGGGGAATCCGAGGCAGTTGCTCAATCAGGCGATCGGGGTGGCCATTGCCTGGGGATTGTCAATTGTGGGTACGCTGATCATTCTGTTTGTAGTTGATAAGCTGATTGGCCTGCGGGTCAGCGAAGATGCTGAACGTGAGGGGCTGGACCTGTCGCAGCATGGTGAAGAGGGGTATGACTGGGAAGCGGCTTGAGGCAGACAGTAGAGGATAGACAGTAGAGGGTAGAGAAAAGCGAGAGGGATATGCAGAAGATTGAGGCGGTGATTCAGCCGTCAAAGCTGGATGCGGTGAAGGAAGCGCTGGTTGAGGCTGGGGTCTCGGGGATCACGATCTTTGAGGCGCGCGGACATGGGCGGCAGAAGGGACACACGGAGTTCTATCGCGGGCGCGAGTACGCGGTGGACCTGCTGCCGAAGGTGAAGCTGGAACTGGTGGTCGCCGATGAGATGAAGGATCGGGCGATCGAGGCGATTATTTCGGCGGCGCGCACGGGGCGGATCGGCGATGGCAAGATCTTTGTCTCGCGCATTGATGAGGCGATCCGGATTCGCAATGATGAGCGCGGAGAGATCGCGCTGTAAGGAACTGGATGTTGGGGTAGCCCACTCATGCCGACGAAAGGCCGTCGGCATGAATGGGGCACCCGGGAGGGTCCGCACTGGCAACGACGATTACGAGCGGCGTGCCTGCGCGTTCGGAGTACCAGAGCCGGATGCTGGAGGTGCGGCGCGCGTTTGAGGCGGATGGCAATGGGCCGCGGGCGGTGAATGCGCGCAGGGCTCTGGTCGACGAGGTGGTGAGCTCGTTGTGGGCGCGCGAGGTTGCCGCGGATCGCAGACTGGCCAGCGGTGTGGCGATTGCGGCGGTGGGAGGCTATGGGCGCGGGCAGCTGTTTCCGCACTCGGATGTTGATCTGCTGGTGTGTGCGCCGAAGCCGGACGCGGTGAAGGACGCGGTCCGGCGCGTGTCGCAGGCGCTGTGGGATTCAGGGCTGCAGGTGGCGCTGACGACGCGCACCCCGAAGGATTGCGAGCGCTTCGAAGCGACGAACCCGGAGTTCGCGCTGGCGCTGCTGGACCTGCGCTACGTGACAGGCGATCGCGAGGTCGTTGCATCGCTGGAGCGCAAGCTGGAGGCGAACCGGCACGGGCGCGATGGGCGAAAGATTCTCGCCGAACTGGGAACGCTGACGCGCGACCGCTATGCGAAATATGGCGGGACGTTGTTTCATCTGGAGCCGAACATCAAGGACTGTCCGGGCGGGCTGCGCGACACGCATGTGTGCAGCTGGGTGGCGAAGCTGGTGGGCGCAAGGCATGAGAGTGATGAGGAGGAGTTTCAGGAGGCGATTGCGTTTCTGACCTCGGCGCGGTGCTTTCTGCACTGGAAGCACGAGCGGGATGACAACGTGCTCGACTGGCTGACGCAGGATGCGGCGGCGGAGCGTGGGATCGGTTTGCCCGCTGCGATGCGCGAGAACGCTCGCGGTGCAGGGAAGATCGACGCCGCGTACTGGATGCGGGTGTATTTCCGGCACGCGCGGTTGATTGAGCGGCGGCTGCTGGCTGGGATGGAGGCCGCGGGGCAGAGCGTGGTCAGCGCGCGGCCGGCGAATGGATTCAAGCTTGCGGCGCAGACCGGATTCCGTGTGAAGGATGGACGGATCGAGCTGGATCCAGCGGGGCCGAAGGGTGATCCGGCACAGGACCCGGACGTGGTGCTGCAGGCGTTTGCCGCGGTGGCGCGGACGGGAGTTCGGCTGGGCACGGCGAGCGAGGACCGCATCGAGGCGCTGATTCCGGTGCTGAGCCAGAGGCTGCAGGAAGGGGCAGCGCTGTGGTCCCGGCTGGCGGCGATCCTGACCGGGCCGCGGGCAGGTGTGGCGCTGCGCTCGATGCATGCGGTCGGTGTGCTGGAGCTGATCCTGCCGGAGTTTCATGGCATTGATGCGCTGGTGATACGCGATGCGTATCACCGCTACACGGTGGACGAACACACGTTTGTGTTGATTGACACGCTGCATGAGCTGGAGGAAGAGCCCGGGCCGGGCGCGCCGGACTGGAGGGTGCGGCTGGGAAACATGATTCGTGAGCTGGAGAACCCGGCGCTGCTGTACCTGGCGGCGCTGCTGCATGACACCGGCAAGGGACGCGCGGGCGACGACCATGCGACGGAGAGCTCGCGGCTGGCGGAGAGTGTGCTGGCCCGGCTGGAGATGGATCCGTACGACCAGGCGATGGTGCTGCAGCTGATTGAGACGCATCTGGAGATGTCGGCCGCGCTGCGCAGGGACATCTTCGATACGGAGACGGTGCGATCGTTTGCGGGCAAGGTGCAGACGCATGAGTCGCTGTGGATGCTGACGCTGTTTACGTATGGCGACATTCGCGCGGTGCATCCGGATGCGCTGACGCCGTGGAAGGCGGAGAACCTGTGGCGGCTGTCGATGTCGACGGCGAACCAGTTGGACCGCAATGTGGACCAGGAGCGGGTGCAGCCGGCACGCACCGGGTATGCGAGGCGGGGAGGCGATGCGGGGCGGATCTCGCGGCTGCTGGCGCGGGCACAGCCGGGCGAGCGCGAGGCGCTGGAACATTTTGTTGAGGGTTTCCCGGAGCGGTATGTGCGCACGCGGCCGTCGAAGGTGATCTATGGGCAGTTTCAACTGGCGCAGCGGCTGAAGAGCGAGGCGGTGCAGCTGGAGTTCGAGTACGAGCCTGGAGCGAGCCAGATTACGTTGGTAAGCTGCGACCGCCCGGGGCTGTTCGCGGCGATCACGACGGCGCTGGCCGCGTGGGGCATGAACGTTGTGACCGCGGAGGCGTTTGCGAATGCGGAGGGCGTGGTGGTGGACAGCTTCCGCTTTCAGGACACGTTCCGCACGCTGGAACTGAATGAGAGCGAGCGCGAGCGGTTTGTGGCGAGCGTCCGCGACGTGGTGGAGGGAAGAGTATCGGCGGAGGCGATGCTGAGCAGCCGCAGGCGTGGACGGCGGAAGAGCCCGCGTGTGGTGGTGGACACGGCGGTGGAGTTCGACGATGGAGCGTCGGCCGCGAGCACGCTAATGCAGGTGGTGGCGCAGGATGTTCCGGGACTGCTGCGGACGATCAGCGTTACGCTGAGCCAGATGCGGTTCAATGTTGAGGTGGCACTTGTAGACACGGAAGGTGAGACGGCGATTGACGTGTTCTACCTCACCCAGAACGGAAACCGGCTGACGGCGGCGCAGAAACGGGAATTGCGTGAGGCGCTGGTGGAGGCGATTGAGGAGAATGCCCGCTGAAATAGCGGTTTTGTACGGCTTTGAGGACCATTCTTCGGCGGTTTCTGGAAGCTTCTTTCGCCCGTTTCGACAACGCAGTGCACTACAATCGCATCACACGAACGAAATCTATAAGTAAGGGAGTGGTAGCTCCGGAACGTCAACGCCGTGATTTTGGCAGTACGTATACTGAGCATTATGAGCACTGATCCCAACCAGACCACTACCAGCGGAAGACCGACCACGGTTCCGCAGCGAAATGACCGCTACCTGTTCGGCACGCTGGAGAGCTTTGGCAAGAACCGCGAGAAGATCGCGGAGGTGAACTGGGGGGATGACCAGCCGGAGGGCGTGGTGCTGGCTTCGCTGGACGCGGCGATCAACTGGGTGCGCAAGAATTCGATCTGGCCGATGACGTTTGGCCTGGCGTGCTGCGCGATCGAGATGATGTCGATGGGCGGCAGCCGTTATGACATTGCGCGGTTCGGCGCGGAGGTGTTCCGGCCCAGCCCGCGGCAGAGCGATCTGATGATTATCGCGGGGCGGGTGTCGCAGAAGATGGCGCCTGTGATTCGGCGGCTGTATGAGCAGATGCCGGAGCCGAAGTGGGTGATCTCGATGGGCGCGTGTGCGACGTCGGGCGGGGTTTTCAACAATTATGCGCTGCTGCAGGGCGTGAACCAGGTGATCCCGGTGGACGTGTATGTGCCCGGTTGCCCGCCGCGTCCGGAGCAGTTGCTGTACGCGATTACGCTGCTGCAGGAGAAGATTCAGGCGACGCGTGGAAGCCTGAAAGAGACGCTGAATCTCACCTGAGGATGGAGCGAAGAGGTGCTTGATTGGTAACGGGAGAAAGTTGGAGGATGCAGTAAGTCATAGTGAGATATTAGGAAACGCAGTAATTTTCTGCTCGACACAAGCTTCAAACGCGATAAACTTTTTTTCGAATTAACAAAGGTCCAGCAGGCCGCATTGAACATACGAGTCTGCGAGAACAACACAAGCAAGTTTTTTTAGTGGAGGGTTGTCGAATGTCTTATCGTCCGTTTCGCAGTATCAGCCGGTTCCTGCTGGCTGCATGTGCGGTCAGCTTTGGAGTAGCGAGCCTGGGTGCGCAGACCACCACGGCATCTGCCAGCACGTCCACGACGACTGCTCCCGCCTATGGTTCAAACAACCCTTCGCGCGTAGATGTGTTCATGGGGTACTCGTACTTCGGCGCGCATGGTCAGTTGAAGCCGCAGGGCATCCGCTTCTCGTCGGTTGATGAGGGCGCGATCGGAAGCGGCGCCTACTACTTCAACAAGTACATTGGCGGCGAGTTCAGCTTCATCGCCAACCCGGATGGGCAGAATGACGGAGCGTATGGGATGTATGTCGGCCCGATCGTCCGTGCCCCGATGGAGAACTTCACGCTGTTCGCGCATGCGGCAGCGGGTGCGACGAAGCTGGGCGGACCGAACAGCGAGAACCCGGCGACCTTCGGACATAACGCCTATCAGTGGGGCCCGAGCCTGCTGGTCGGCGGCGGCATGGACTACAACCTGCCGTTTATGGACGGCCGTTTCGGCATTCGGCTGTTCCAGGCGGATTACCGCTACATCCACACCGACTTCGGTCCTGCGATCAACCCGCCGACCTGCTGCAATATGGGCGGGCGCGCGAACCTGGGCGTGGCTGAGCTGAGCAGCGGTCTGCTGATCCACTTCGGCCACATCATCCCGCCGCCGCCGGTGCAGTACTCCTGCTCCGTGACGGCGCCCACGGGCACGGTCTATCCGGGCGACCAGGTGACGATCACCGGAACGGCGACTAACCTGAACCCGAAGAAGACGACGAGCTATAGCTGGTCGGGCGATCAGGGCATCGTGACTCAGAGCACGACCAACACGGTGACGATCGACACCAAGAGCCTCAACCCGGGCACCTACACGGTGAAGGGCCACGTCGAAGAGGGCAAGAAGCCTGGTCAGTTTGCTGATTGCTCGGCGACGGTTACGGTCACGCAGTTCCAGCCGCCAACGGTTGGCTGCTCGGCCAATCCTTCGACGGTCAACCCGGGCGATCCTTCGACGATCACGGCGAATGGCGTGAGCCCGCAGAACCGTCCTCTGACCTACAGCTATTCGGCGACGGCCGGCTCGATCAGCGGCAACACGTCGACGGCGACCCTGACCACCACCGGTGTTGCGCCGGGCGTGATTACGGTCACCTGCAACGTGGTTGACGACAAGGGCCAGACTGCCTCGGAGACCACCACGGTCACGGTGCAGGCGCCGCCGCCGGTTGTGAAGCCGGAGACCAAGAGCCTCTGCTCGATCAACTTCGACCGCGACAAGCACCGTCCGACTCGTGTGGACAATGAAGCCAAGGCTTGCCTTGACGACATCGCCCTGAGCCTGCAGCAGGATCCGAACGCGAAGCTCGCGGTGGTCGGCAACTCGGCACCGGTTGAGGAACGTGAGCATCGTGGACGGCGTCACGAGAACGCGGAGCAGGAGGCCGAGCATCGTGCGGCTGAGCGCGCCGTCAATGAGAAGGAGTACCTGGTCACGGAGAAGGGCGTCGATGCCTCTCGTATCTCGGTTTACACCGGGACCGCGGGCACCGATACCGCCAACACTACGCTGATTCCTGATGGCGCCACGCTTGACAACACGGGTCTGACGCCTGTGGACGAAGGGACGATCCACGCTGTGCCCCGGAATGCTCCGGAGCGTCACCACCGCCGTCACCACAGGGAAGCGGCGTCCAAGTAACGCTGTTTTCAGTCGAAACGCGGCTGGCCGGCTCCCCCGGCCAGCCGTTTTCTTTGGCTGGAAGCCGTGGTCTGTGGCGAGTCGAAGGGGCGAGGCGGGAGTCTCCGGGAGACTTCGGGCAAACGTCTTCCCGCGATAGGGTTCCTTTGCGTGTACGCAACTTGGGGGATACAGCCCCCGGCGCGTTCAATGCATTAATCTTGATGTAGGAGTTAAGGCAAGCGAATGAAGGCAGGGCTGCTTCGCCATCTCGGCGTGTTGGTATTGGCGTGTCCACTGGTGTGGACACCGGCGCGGGCCGTTACCTGGTTCCCGCTGGGGCCCTATGGCGGCGACGCGCGTTCTTTTGCGGTCGATCCGCATGACTCGAAGCATCTTTATCTCGGCACCGAGACTGGATGGATCTACCAGAGTCATGATGACGGTGCCAGCTGGAAGCGGGTTTCGCAGGTGGACGGCAGCAGCGACCTGCTGATCAAACAGATCGAGACCGACCCGAACGCTCCGAACCGGCTGATTGTCGGCGCCTATATTGTGAACAAGCCGGGCGGCGGGATTTATATCAGCGACGACGGCGGGAAGCACTGGGCCAGGCAGGCTGAGATGAGCGGGCAGTCGGTGCGCTCGCTGGCGCGCTCAAAGTCTGACCCCAACATCCTCGTGGCGGGCACGCTGGAGGGCGTTTACCGCAGCAAGGACAACGGCAAGCACTGGGAGCTGATCAGCCCGTCCGGGTCGAACGAGATTCATGAGGTTGAATCGGTTGCGATCGACCCCAAGGACCCGAACATCATCTACGCGGGCACGTGGCACCTGCCGTGGAAGACGACGGACGGCGGAGCGCACTGGGACAGCATTAAGCAGGGCGTTATCGAGGACTCGGATGTGTTCTCGATCGTGATCGACCCGGCGAGCCCCAACGTCGTGTACGCGAGTGCGTGCTCGGGAATCTACAAGAGCGTGACCGCGGCGGAGCCCAACCCGGAGTGGCATGGCGACCGGTTCAAGGGCGGCGTGAGCCTCAACAAGGCGCAGGGCATCCCGGTTTCGGCGCGCAGAACGCGCAAGCTGGAGCTTGATCCAACGCAGCCCAACACGATCTATGCGGGAACGACCCAGGGACTTTTCAAGTCGACCGACGCGGGGTCAACGTGGGTTCGCGTTACGCAGCCGGACGTCATTGTGAACGACGTCTATGTCGATCCCAACCAGCCGCAGCATGTGCTGCTGGCGACGGATCGCGGCGGTGTTCTGCGCAGCGAGGACGGCGGACTGACCTTTACGTCCTCGAACAACGGATTCACGATGCGGCAGGTGGTTGCGTACGCGGCGGATCTGCATGACTCGGCGCAGCTCTACGTGGGCGTGGTGAATGACAAGGAGACGGGCGGAGTCTTCGCCAGCAGCGACGGTGGTGTGCGATGGCGGCAGGTGAGCGAGGGGCTGGGCGGGCGTGATGTCTACAGCCTGACCATGACGCCGGGGGACACGCTGCTTGCCGGGACGTCGCACGGGATCTTCCAGCTCGCAGGAACAATGTGGGCGCCGGCCGTTGTCGCGAGTCCACCAGCGCGCAAAGCTCCTGCACCGAAGAAGACGGTGGGCAGAAAGGGCCCTCATGCGCGTGCGGCGGCGCGGCCGGTGTACAGGACCGACGCAGCCGCTGCAACCGAGTTGAACAAGGCGTCCGTGTACGCGCTGGCGAGCGGCAGCACGGGTGTGTTCGCGGGGACGTCTGATGGCATATGGCGCAGCCAGGATGGCGGCCAGAACTGGTCGCAGATGCACACTCCGCAGCTTACGGAGGCGCGCTTCATCGCGGCGCACCAGCAGATGATCGTTGCGTCCAGCCTTACGGGCCTGGTGCTTTCGCAGAATGGCGGAGAGAGCTGGACGAGCCTGATGCCGCCGGCCACGCTGACCCAGATTGGCGCGCTGGCGATCGACGGGCTTGGCAATCTCTGGATCGGCGGACCGGAAGGCGTCTTCTACTCGACGGACCGCGGCAGTTCGTGGAAGACGCTGCGCAATCTGTTCGTGCGGCACGTGGACGGAATCTACTTCGACGCGGCGAACAAGCGTGTGCTCGTGGCCTCCGCGGGCGGGACGGTCGGATTCGCGGCGAGCTTGCCGGATTACAAGGTCAGCTATTGGGATACGGGATGGCCGCTGCGCTTTTTGCGGCCGGTGGGTGACCACCTGATCGGCGCAACGCTGTTTGATGGCGTGGTCATCGAGCCGAAGATGGTGGCGTCTCCGTTCACTGTTGAAGCGGCATCAACGACGCGCGCGGGTTCGCGTTAGGCGTCGGTGTGTCCGCGCACGCGCGGCGGTAGAATAGCTTTATGGACCGCATGCCAATCGAGGCGAGGCCGCGCCACTCCTTCCAGACCGATGACGCCGCGCTGGAGCCGATTGCCGACAAGGTGGAGCGCGGGCAGCGGCTGAGCTACGACGACGGGCTCGCGCTATATCGCAGCGGAGACATCCTCGCAGTCGGCTGGATGGCGAACCTGGTGCGCGAGCGCATGCACGGCGATGTGGCTTACTTCAACGTCAACCGGCACATCAATCCAACGAACGTTTGCGTCGCGAGCTGCCGGCTGTGTGCGTTCGGCCGCAAGAAGGGCGCGGCGGACACGTACACGATGGCGCTGGAAGAGGCGTGGGAGACCGCGGGCAAGGGGCTGACCGAAGCGGTTACGGAGTTTCACATCGTTGGCGGCCTGCATCCTGACCTTCCGTTCGAGTACTTCATGGACCTGGTGCGCGGGCTCAAGGAGCGCTATCCGCAGGTGCACATCAAGGCGTTCACGATGGTGGAAGTTGCGTTTCTGGCCAAGCGCGCGAAGCTGTCGATTGCCGAGACGCTGGAGCGCATGAAGGCTGCGGGCGTGGACTCGTGTCCGGGCGGCGGCGCGGAGATCTTCGCGGACCGCGTGCGGCACATCATCTGCGATCACAAGATCGATGGCTCGGAGTGGCTGGATACGGCGCGGCTCGCGCACAAGGCTGGCCTGCGATCGAATGCGACGATGCTGTACGGGCATATCGAGAACGATGAAGATCGAGTGGACCATCTGCTGAAGCTGCGCGCCGTGCAGGACGAGACCGGCGGATTCCAGACGTTCATCCCGTTGAGCTTTCACCCGGACCACACGGCGCTGAGTCATCTGCCGAAGTCGACGGGGATGCAGGACATCAAACAGATTGCGGTGAGCCGTCTGATGCTCGACAATTTCCCGCACATCAAGAGCTACTGGCAGATGGTGACGCCGAAGATGGCGCAGATCTCGCTGCGGTTCGGGGCGGATGATATCGACGGCACGGTGGTCGAGGAGAAGATTTATCACGACGCGGGCGCGACCACACCGCAGGGACTGCGAAGGCGCGATCTGGAGCGGCTGATCACCGAGGCCGGGCGCGTGCCGTTCGAGCGCGACACCATGTATCGTGCAGTGACGCGCAGTGAGGACAGCTTCACGGTCGCGGTGTAACGGTTGTAGATGGCTACTTGGTTTTCGTCGCCGTGAGGTGGTGCTCGGCCTGAGTGAGAACGAGGCTGGTGATTTCGCCTTGATCGTTCGGCATGAATTGAAGCTCGAACGCAGTTTGCTTCGTAAAGAACTTCGTCTGCGACTCAGGGAACAGCGGCGCCTTCGGGCCGCGAGCGATCTGGCCTGTGAGTTGGCCGTTCTCGAGCGTGATTGTTATGAAAAAATCCGGTGGCGCGCCCACTGGGTGATATGTGCCGACAAAGCGTGAGAGAGCTTCGGGTGGGAGCGTGATCTCTGTGCGCTCGGCGGGCTGGAAATCGGGCCAGCCGTAGGCGACGGCGATCGCGCTCATGATCTCCGAACAGATGCGCGAACCGCCTTGTGCATTCGTCATGATGGCCGCGCCGTCGCCCTTGTTTTCGTAGCCGACGAAGAGCGCTTCGAAGCCTTCGTTCACTCCGCCGTGCTCGAAGTATGGGTTGGAGGGCGAGCCGCCGATCTGCAGTCCGAGTCCCCACGAGCCTTTGCCCGCCGTCATCATCTCCTTTGTCATCGCAGCGGAGAGCACGTGGTTGGCTTTACCCTGCAGCGAGCGTTGGTTCTCGATGAGGTAGCGGCCAAGGTCCGAAGGCGTGGTCCAGAGACCGGCAGCGGCCATCTCCGGATAGGTGTGCGCTCCGCCTGGGATTGGCGCGCCATGCACGTCGTATGGTGCGGCGGTGTTCGATTGCATCGCGGCGGGCAGCGGCTGTTCGTAGGTGCTGGGCGTCATGCCGATCGGCGCGAGCACGGCGTCGTGCAGCAGTTTGGGGAACGCTTCGTGGGTGACGTCGATCATCATCTGCTGCATGACTGTGTATCCGCCGCCGGAATAATTCCATTTCGTGCCGGGAGGTGTTTCGATGCGGATTGCTGGTGTGTTGGCGGGCTTCTCGCCGTTGAGGACTTGCACGAGTGTGGGCACCGGCGCGCCTGCAGCGTAGCCGGGGAAGCCGTGCACCGTCATTCCGGCGGTATGGGTCAGGAGCTCGCGCAGCGTGACAACCGCGCCCGGAGCGGCGTCGCTGGGAGGCATCTTCCATGTGGTCAGCTTCGTGTTCACGTCGGCATCGAGCGAGAGCTTGCCTTCCTGCACGAGATGCAGCGCGGCCATCGCAGCGAGGGGTTTGCTGATCGATCCGGCCTGGAAGAGCGTCTCCGGCGTAACGGGTTTGTTGTCGGGTCCAGCGATGCCGTAGCCGCGCGCCCATTCGATGACACCATCGTGCACGACGGCGATGCTGACGCCGGGAATGTGAAGCTGCTGCATACGCGTGAACAGCGGCGTGCACTGTGGCGGCTCGCCTTTCACAACGACCGGCGGAGGAAGGCAGCTTTCGATCTTCTCTATGAGGGCGTTGCTGCCGGACGCAGATTGCGCGCTCAGCAGCGGGGAAGCAGTGAGGAAGAGAAGGGAAGCGGCAAGCAGCTTTCTGGCGAGCGCCATCTGATGTCCCTCCGAACGCCGCACCAGTGTAGCGAACGCCGGTAACGCGGGCGCGTCGTGTCTGATTTAGTGCCGCATCTGTGGACGGTGCTCCGAATTACTGAGGACCTGCTCGCGCATCCGTGGCGAGAACGATGTGGGGAGGAGGAGAGTGAGAGCGGCAGTGGCCGCTCTCATGATTCGGAAAGGGCGCGCGCGATGTCGGTCCAGAGCATCCAGTGGTCGTTGAGGCGCTCGGCTCCGTGACGGGTGTAGAACGCGCGCGCGTCTGCATTGCGCGGCTGCACATCGACACACACGCGGCGCACGCCGTTCTCAACGAACCACTCGGCGAGATGATGCAGCAGCTCGGAGGCTACGCCCTGCCCGCGCTGCGGCTCGGCGACGTTGATCCACTGCAGCTCGCCATCGCATTGGTGACGGCGCGTGAGATGGCCGGCGATGAAGCCGATCACCTCATCGTTCTGCTCGGCAAGGATGGCGACGCGCGGCAGCAGCGCCTGGCGGGGATGATGTTCGCCGCTGAGGTAGGCGGCAATGGTGTGCTCCCAGTCGGGCGCCTTGCCCCAGTGCTCGGAGCGAAGCTGCGCCATGGCGGAGACGTCAAGAAGTGTTGCGGGACGATACAGGACTTCTTCAGCAGCGGGCGTTTCGGCGAACGTTGCGTTCATGACGGTCTTTCTGTCTTTTGTCCAGGTACTCTGCGATGGCTTTTTGTCTATTTTGCGAAGAGCTGCGAGAGATCGGCGAAGGCCTTGAATTCGAGGGCGTTCCCGGCGGGGTCGAGGAAGAACATTGTAGACTGTTCGCCCACCTCGCCTTTGAAACGCGTATAGGGTTCGATGATGAATTTCACGCCCGCAGCTCGGACGCGCTGGGCAAGGATCTCCCAATCGGCCTGGGTGAGCACGACGCCGAAGTGCGGAATCGGGACATCGTGACCGTCGACCGGATTGCTGTGGAGGTTGTCCGCGGCGGGCGGCTTGGGCTTGTGATGCGCGACGATCTGATGGCCGAAGAGGTCGAAGTCGATCCACTGGTCGGCGCTGCGGCCCTCCGGGCAGCCGAGGATGGTGCCATAGAAATGGCGGGCTGCGGGGAGGTCGTCGACGGGGAAGGCGATGTGGAAAGGTCGAAGCTGGTTCATCGCTGACAGGGTATCCTAGATCTGGGCAGCCGTAGGCGTCGTGCTGCGAATAACGGATAAGGGCAATTGGTTGTACGACCTGGGACTAACACCCAAGCGAGGTTCAGGGGAACCTACTGACAGATTTGTGGTATTCCTCCGCAGGTTCCCCCTGGTTTCTGATCGAGCAGGAGTGAGAGTCGTCCGACAACGAGACTGTCACCCCGCCAGGAGAACCCTTTGGCCCATCAAGTAATCCTTGCAGATAACCAGGCGATCTTCCGCGCGGGCGTTGCCCGTGTGCTCGGCCAGGAGCGTAACCTGCAGGTTGTCGCGCAATGCCCGGACTTTGAACGTCTGAAGGAGGCTGTTGGCAGCCTCCGGAAGTCGATTGTGATTTACCCATCGAGTTTTGCGCCGGATATGAATGAACTGCTGGACTGGATCGAGCAGGCCGGGAGCCGGTCGGTGGTGATCCTGGAGCATGGGGCCACGCTGGATGATCCGTACGCCGCGCGCGTGGAGGGAACGGTGCTTCGCTCCGTGGCCGCTCCGCAGCTGGTGGACTGCCTGCTGCGTGTGGCGGCGGGACAGCGCAGCGTGCAGCGCGCCAACCTGAAGACGATGCCGTCGCCGGATCGTGTGGGCACGAACGTGCTCGAGCGGCTGACGCCGAAGGAGCTGCAGATCGTTGCGCTGATCGCCGAGGGCTCGAAGAACAAGGAGATTGCGCTGCAGCTCGGGACCAAGGAGCAGGTTGTGAAGAACTACCTGCGCAGCATCTACGACAAGACGGGCGTCAGCGACCGCCTGGAACTGGCGTTGTTCACCATTCACCATCGGGCGTTGGCCGAGGCGGCGGAGCGGGTGCGCGAGAAGCTGGTCCGCAGCGCGTAACGCAGCGAGTCAATGGCAGGTCCGGGCTTTAGCTTGGACTCAGAGAAATACAGTTTCTGAAGAGCGGCGCATGAGGCTTAGAGGCCCATGCGCTGTTCCTGTTTCTCCGCGGCTTCGGAGACGAAGCCCTTCTTCTCCGCGATGGACTTGGCCTGGGTGAAGAGCAGAAGGTAATCCGGGCCGCCGGCCTTGGAGTCGGTGCCGCTCATGTTGAAGCCGCCGAAGGGATGCGCTCCGACCATGGCTCCGGTGCACTTGCGATTCAGGTAGAGATTGCCGACGTGAAACTCGCGCGCTGCGCGGTTCAGCTTTTCGCGGTCGCCGGAGTAGATTGCGCCGGTGAGGCCGTACTCGGTATCGTTGGCGATCTCGAGGGCGTGGTCGAAGTCGTCGGCGCGGATGACAGCCAGGACAGGGCCAAAGATCTCTTCCTGAGCGAGGCGTGCAGTCGGGGGGACATCGCGGAAGACGGTGGGCTGGATAAAGTAGCCGTCGCCGCCGTCGCTTGGGGAAGCGCCGGTTGCGGGGGCGCCGCCGCTGAGGAGCGTGCCTTCCTGTTGGCCGAGCGCGATGTAGTTCAGGACGCGGTCGTAGGCGGCCTTGTTGATGACGGGGCCGGTGGCGACGTTCTCGGCGGGGTCGCCGGTCTTGAGCTGGCCGACGCGGTCGCGCAGGCGATCGCAGAAGACCTCATAGATGGGGCTCTCGACGATGGCGCGGGAGCAGGCTGAGCACTTCTGGCCATTGAAGCCGAAGGCCGAGGCGATCACGCCGTCGATGGCGCTGTCCATATCGCTGTCGGCGGCGACGACGATGGCGTCCTTGCCGCCCATCTCGAGGATGGTGCGCTTGATGAAGCGCTGGCCGGGCTGCGTGCGCGCGGCGCGCTCGTGGATTTCGAGGCCGACTTTTTTGGAGCCGGTGAAGGCGATGAAGTGGACCTTGGGGCTTTCGACGAGGAGGCGGCCGGGTTCAGGGCCGCCCTGCAGCAGGTTGACCACGCCATCAGGAAGGCCGGCTTCGGTGAGGAGTGAGACAAAGCGGGCGGCGATGGTAGGGGCGTCGGGTGAGGGCTTCAGCACGACGGTGTTGCCGGTGACGATGGCGGCAGCGGTCATTCCGGCCATGATGGCGAAGGGGAAGTTCCAGGGCGGAATGACGGCGCCGACGCCGAGTGGGACGTAGCGCAGGAGGTTGCGCTCGCCGGGGTATTGGATGGGCGTAGTGGCAGCGTCGAGCTGGAGTGCCTGGCGCGAGTAGAACTCGAGGAAGTCGATGCACTCGCCGACGTCGGCGTCGGCTTCGGCCCAGTTCTTGCCGACCTCGAAGACGAGCCAGGCGCAGAGGTCGAGGTGGCGTTCGCGGATGAGCTGCGCGGTGCGGAGCAGGACAGCGACACGCTCAGCGGAAGGAAGGCGCGACCACGGGACGAAGGCTGCGGTCGCGGCGTCGACGGCTTTTTCGACTTCCGCGGGACCGGCGGTGGGGTGGGTGCCGATGACCTGGGAGGGGTGGGCGGGGTTGGTCGAGGTAAAGGTGGCGGAGGTTTGGGTGGGGTGGCCGCCGATGACGAGATCCCAGGTGCGGCCGAGCTCGGAACGGACGCGGGCCAGGGCGTCGAGCATGGATCGGTGATTGTCAGGGGCGGAGAAGTCAGTGAAGGGCTCGTTGCGGAAGGGCGGAAGTGCGGCGGTGTTCATGAGTGCAGCCTCAGGTTTTCTTGTCCGAGGATTAGAGTAGCGGACGTGGAGGTGGGATACCCCGCTTTATCCAGCCGCTGACGCTGCTGGCGATTCCTCCTTAGTCGACGGTGAGGGTGAAGTTGGTAGAGGCGGTGATGGAGGGGTTTACGGAGTCTTTGGCGGTCATGGTGATGGTGTAGACCTGCGGGGTGGGGTTGCCGCCTCCGCCTCCTCCTCCGCCACCGCTGCCCGAGCCTCCGCCGCAGCCAGAGAGGGTGAGGGCGATGGAGGCAAGAAGGATGGTGGAGAGAATGGGGAGGAGTTTGCGGGTGCGGCGGGCCGGAAAGAGGCCAAAGAGCAGGAGGGCGAGGAGGGTCGCGGCTGCGGGTGCCTTGTGCGATGGGAGGGCAGGCGGGTGCAGCGGAGGATTGCGGCCCGGTGGAATGAACGACGGAGCCGGAAGGTGAGTTGCAGACGCTGCCCGCGCCGATCTCCATGGTAGCGGTCGTGGGGCCGTTCACTGGGACCGGCTCGACGAGGTAGCAGAAGTTCGCGGCGCCGTTGCCGCCGCTGTAGGTCAAGCTCCAGGTGAGGGCGCCGCTGTAGCCGCCGGCTGGCGTGATCGCGATGTGGGTGGAAGCGGTGCTGTTGTTGAGGACGGTGGCGTTCTGGGCCGAGAGGGTGAAGGTGCCGGAGGGGACGACGTTGCCGACCAGGACGGAGAAGGTGCTGGCGGAGGCAAATGATAGGCATCGCCGGGGTAGCGAACGACGACCACATGCGAGCCGGTAGCGGAGGGAGCGACAAAGTTCCAGGTCGCGGTGGCATACAGTGGCTGAGGATAGGGCGGAGGCGTGAGAGTGGCAGGGACGGGCGACTGTCCATCGACGGAGATGAGAACGCTCCCGCTGGGCGGCGGGGTGTAGCAGTAGCCGCTGAGACAGGGGATATCAACCTGGACGCTGACGGCTGAGCTTGCGCCGGCGTTGGCGGTCTGGGGGATTCCTGAGACCTGCAGCCAGGTGGCGACGGCTCCGTTGGTGGGCACGGTGGGCCAGGCGTTGGCGAGATTGGTGAAGTCGAGGCTGCCGAGGCCGGTGGCCATGTCATAGCCGGCGGTGGCTGCGTAGCCGGAGGTTCCGGGAGTGCCGCAGTTGCCCTCGCCGATGGCGCAAGCGGTGGTGCCGGAGGTGATGTCGTGGAAGGCGGAGGCGTAGACGGGCGGCTGGGCGGCGAGGCTATAGAGGATGGGATTGATGTTGCCGAGGCCGGTCGACAACTCGTAGCGATTGAGCTCGGACAGCAGCGCGCCGAAGATGGGCGCGGCGAAGCTTGTGCCTCCGGTGAGGATGTAGTGGCCGCTGTTGGCTTTGAGGCTGCCGCTGCTGCAATCGGTGGCGGAGCCGACGAGATAGGGGTCATCGCTACAAATCACGTAACCGGGGCTGAAGACGGAGGCCTCAAGAGCGATGTCCGGCACGAGGCGATAGCTGCCGGCCGGGATGCCGGGGACGCCGGTCTGCCATGAAGGACGGAGGAAGGCGGCGCTGGGTCCGCCGCCGGAGGCCATGATGCCGTAGGAGCTAGAGCTCTCGTTCCAGGCGACCTCAGGCACGTAGGAGAGCAGGGATTGAGCGTTGTCTATGACGGTGGCCGCAGCCCAGTAATTGCTGGTGCCGGCCGCGAAGGTGCCGGAAGCCATCTGGGTGCCGCCGACGGCCGTGACGTAGGGGCTGCTGGCGGGGAAGCTGACCGCGAGGCCCTGCTGTTGTGTGGTGGATAGACCGCTGGAGGAGCCGTAGGGAGCGCAGGCGGTCGCACCCCAGTCGCCTGAAGAGGCGACGATGGTCTGGCCTTGTGCGGACGCCTGCTGGAGGATGGCGTTGTATTGTTGCAGGACGCTGGCGCTGAGGAGAGGTTCACAGACGCCGTAGCTGATGCTGATGACGGGGGCGACGTCATTGGCGATGGCAAACGCGAGGGCATCGAAGACGTCGTAGTTGCCACTGGAACCGGTGTAGACGAAGAAGACGTTTGCGTCGGGGGTGACGCTTGAAGAGTATTCGAGATCGATCTCGGATTCGCCGACGTCGCCGGGGAAGATGGCTTCATTTCCGGAGCCGGGGACGATGACGGGAGCGATGCCGGGATTGCCCATCCCGATACCCGTGTGGAAGTTCTCGATGGCTGAGCCTGCGCCGGTGTTGACGAAGCTCTGTCCGACGATGGCAAGGGCCTGACCGGAGACGCCGCGATTCTGGCTGAGGAAGTTGGACAGGTCGTACATGCTGTACAGGTCTTTGGGCGCGAGAAAGTGTTCCTGCGTGCTGAGGGTTGTGTAATCCGGCCGAATAACGCGGACGCTGGGTTTGGGGCGGAAGTCGGAGAGGTGCAGGAGGGCGGCGGTGACGGGAGCGAGCGCGGGCGGGAGTGAGAGCTCGGATGCAGGGGCGAAGTGGAGCTCGGGTTGATTGCTGTTGGCTGCGGGGACGCGGAAGCGGTGGAGCTCGGCGGCGAAGGCCTGCTGGATTTGCGCGGCGTTGCCGGAGAAGGTGATGCGGTCGGGGGAAACGGCGTCGATGGTGAAGCCCTGGGATTGGAGCCAGGTCTGGGCGGCGGCGATGTCGGACGAGGCGATGCCGAAGCGGGCGGCGAATTCGTCGGGTGTGAGCCAGTGATGGAAGAGCGGTGAGGCGGGGTTGGTTTGGTCGGTGAGGAGCTGGTCGAGATCGGCTTGCTGGGCGGCGCTGCGGTTGAAGACGAGGGTCACGCCTGGGATGGGTGTGTCGGGTGCGAGAGGGCCGAGGTCCTGGGCGGTGCGGATGTGCGGGTTGAGCGAGCCGGCGAGGGCGACGGAGGGCTCGGCTTCAATGGGGCCGCGGATGCGCGGGGCGGGGCGTTGTGCGACGGAGAGACACGACGACAGAGCCAGGGCGGTGACGGACGTAAGTCGAGCGAGCCGGCGAAGCATGTGTATCCCAACGGAGTTTCAGAGAGCCGATTGAGCTGGGGGAGATCTCGAGGGGTAACGGTAGCAGAGATGCGGCCTGGAAAAAAGGCTGTCTTTGAGGGATTTATCGGCTGTATGGGGCCGGACTTGAGCGCGGGCTATGATGGCTGAGTGTTTGCCGATGCGACAGAAGCGGGTGAAGAGTTTCCGGGCGGGTTGGGTTTGCGGACGGAGCTGAGCGTGCGCGGGATGCGGTTTGCGGCGAAGCACGGGCTGGCGTATGAGCGGACGGATGGTGAGGTGCCGAGCATTATCTTTGCGCGCGGCGAGCAGGCGGGGCATGGGAACTTTCATGCGCGGGCGTATGAGGCGATCTGCTTGCGGCCGGAGTGGAAGAGACGGTTGGGCAAGGTTCATACAGCGCATAAGCGTATGCGGGCTCGGGCGGAGTGGCAGTGGATGGAGCTGGATTGCGCGAACAGCTCAGACGCGCTGCTGATGAATGTGTTTTGCTATCCGGGCGCGATGCAGTGTGCTGCGGTGCGGGCGACGCTCGGTGTTGCGGCGGGTGCTGTGCCGGAGTTTGGGTGGAAGCCGCGGACGCCGCTGATTGGTGGCAAGCGGGATTGTACGGAGGTGGATATGCGGCTGGGTGATCTGCTGGTGGAGGCGAAGCTGACGGAGTCGGATTTTCAGACGGCTCGGTTGAGTTTGATTGAGAGGTATCGGGATTTGGCGGAGGTGTTTGATGCGGATGAGCTGCCGATGCGGGGTGGAAGGGTGCTGGGGTATCAGTTGATCCGCGGAACCCTGGCGGCGTATGCGAGCGGGTGCTCGTTCTGCGTGGTGTGCGATGCGCGCAGGCCGGAGCTGGTGGAGATATGGTATGCGGTGATGCGCGCGGTGCGGTCGTTTGAGCTAAGGTGCAGGTTGAAGTTGCTGACCTGGCAGGAGCTGGCGGGTGTTGTGCCGGGGGAGCTGAGGGAGTTTCTGGCGGAGAAGTATGGGATTGGGAGTGCGAGTAGTTAGTAGTTAGTGGTTAGTGGTTAGTGAGTCAGGTGACTCAGGTGAGTTAGTGAGTTAGTGAGGAAGTTGGGTGATGTGGTGAGTTGTTTTTAGTAGTGACTAACTACTAACCACTAACTACTTCTGGATCGGGAAAAAGGAGTTAGCGATGCGGCGTACGGTTGCCGGTTTGTTGGTGGCGTTTTGTCTGGTGGGATGTCCGGCGTGGCGCAGCGTGGCGCAGGCGCCGGCGGTTCAGAGTGCCGCTGACCACCCCAGCGAGCAAAGAACGCTCGCCGGGGGCCCCGGGGCTCCGACGCATGATGCGACGTGGTGGAAGCATGCGGTGATCTATGAGATTTATCCGCGCAGCTTTCAGGATACGAATGGCGATGGCATTGGCGACCTGAATGGGATTCGCGAGCGGATGGGATATCTGGAGGCGCTGGGGGTGGATGCGATCTGGATTGCGCCGATGTATCCGTCGCCGCAGGTGGATTTTGGATACGACATCTCGAACTATGAGGCGGTGGATCCGCAGTATGGGACGATGAAGGATTTCGACGCGCTGATGGCGGCAGGGAAGCAGCATCATGTGCGGATCATTCTGGACATGGTGCTGAACCATACGTCGGACAAGCACAGATGGTTTGTGGAGTCGGCGAGCTCGCGGACGAATCCGAAGGCCGACTGGTATGTGTGGAACGACGGCGTGAAGGCGGATGCGCCGGGGGTGACGGCGTATCAGAAGCGGTTCGAGCATGATGGGATGGTGCCGCCGAATAACTGGGAGTCGCTGTTTGGCGGGTCTGGCTGGGAGTGGGTGCCGGCGCGGAAGCAGTTTTACTATCACCGCTTCTATAAGCAGCAGCCGGATTTGAACTGGAGGAATCCGGCGGTTGAGAAGGCGATGTTCGACACGATGCGGTTCTGGCTGGATAAGGGTGTGGCGGGGTTCCGGCTGGATGCGATTCCGGAGCTGTTTGAGGATCCGCAGTTGCGCAACAACACGGAGACCGGCGGTGTGAATGCGCAGGGCGATCCGAATATGACGAGCCAGTACACGAGCAATCTGCCGGAGGTGCATGACGTGATCCGGCGGATGCGCGCGATGGTGAATAGCTATCCGGGCGACCGGGTGTTGATCGGCGAGACGTATCTGCCGAATATGGCGGAGATGTTGAAGTGGTACGGCGGCGCGGCGCGCAATGAGCTGGAGCTGCCGATGGATATGCTGGTCGGGTTCAGCGATGGGTACTCGGCGACACACTTCAGGCAGACGATTGGTGCGGCGGAGACGGAGCTGGATGGAGCGCAGCCGCTGTTTGTGTTCGACAACCATGACAATCCGCGGTCGATTACGCGGTATGGCGATGGCGTGCACGATGTGGCGATTGCGAAGACCGTGGCGGCGATGCTGTTCACAACGCGTGCGACGGCGCTGACGTACTACGGCGCGGAGATTGGGATGCCCACGACGCCGCCGACGCGCAAGGAGGATGTGAAGGACCCGATTGGGATTACAGGATGGCCGAAGGAGAAGGGGCGCGACGGAGAGCGGACTCCGATGCAGTGGACGCCGGGAGCTGGATGCGGGGTTCTCGACCGCCAAGACGACGTGGCTGCCGATCGCTCCGGACTACAAGACGGTGAATGTGCAGACGGAGAGCGGCGAGCCGGACTCGCTGCTGAACTGGTACAAGGAGCTGATTGCGCTGCGCAGGACGAATGCGGCCCTGCATGATGGCGGGTTCGTGATGCTGGATGCCGGGGATGCGAATGTGCTGGCGTATGTGAGGACGGCTCCGCAGGGGAGTGCGCCGGTGGTGGTGGCGATCAATATGAGCGGGCAGGCGAAGACGGTGTCGCTGAATGTGGGCGCGGCGGGCGTGAAGGGGAAGACGGCGAGGACGATTGCGGCGAGTGATGATTCGCTGAAGAGGGTGACGTCGGTAGAGAAGGTGGTGTTGCCGGCGTATTCGGTGTGGGTGGCGGAGGTGCGGTAGGGATTTGCGGCGTGTTCGGTGAGAGGCATTCCCCAAGGGGCTAAAGCCCCTTGTGTCCTGGCGGCATAAGAGACCCGAGGCTGAAGCCCAGGGGTACCTACAGGCGACGACAACGGCGAAGACAGAAGCAGATCCCCTTCGGGGATGACAGAAAGAAAAGCAAAGGCAAAAGCACTCGCGCGCTACACGCGCGATACCCACTCATGCGCGGTGAGGCCGCGCATGAATGGGGCACCCGGCAAAGACACTCGCGCGCTACCACGCGCGATGCCCACCTTAGCGCGCAATAAGGCTGCGCGCGAAGATGGGGCACCCGGAGGTGGGGCGATGAAGAGTTATTGCTGGAGGACGGCCACGCCGTACTGCGGCAGGGTGACGGAGCTGGTGGTGTTGCCGGCGAGGACGTCGTGCATGGTGGAGGGAAGTGCGATGGTGACGGGGTCGGCGTTGTAGTTGGTGAGGATGAGGATGTGTTTGTTGTCTCCGGAGCGGATGCCGACGTCGACGCCTTTGGGGATGTTGGGGAGGATGGGTTCGAGGCCAGCGTCGGAGAGCATCCAGGCGGCGGCGCGCTTCATGGCGGCGGGGTCGAGTGAGGCGCCGATGTAGGTGATGGAGCCTTGGCCGACGCGCCGCGTGACGGCGGCGGGCTGGTCGTCGAGCCAGCCGTTGGACTTGCCGTAGCGCATGAGGACCTTGGTGTCGGGCGATTTCACGGTGAGGTACTCGGCCCAGAGTTTGTCTTCGCCGTTGCCCCAGTCGCCGCTGACGGGAACGGTTTCATCGAGGGCATAGAACTGCTCGACACGTGCGCCGAGGAGTGGCTCGAGCGGGCCGGGCTGGCGCTCGGTCAACAGCGCGTTGTCTTCGTCCTTCATGCCGGAGCGCGGGCCGAGGACCAGATGGCCGCCGTTGCGGACGTAGGCTTCCAGGTTTTTCGCGGCTTCGGGTGTGATGAGGTTGAGCGCGGGCGCGACGACGAGCTTGTAGTGGTCGAGCGGGATGGTGTCCTTGACGATGTCGATGGAGCGGACGGCGTCATGGAGCGGCGTGTAGAAGCTCATGAAGGCGTCGAGGGGATCGAAGTTTTTGTTGTGTCGCTGCCAGTCGATGGCCCAGCGTGAGGGGTAGTCGTTGAGGAGAGCGACGTCCGAGTGCACGGTGGTGCCGGCGAGCGCGGGGCCGGCTTTGTCGAAGTCGGAGCCGATCTGCTGAACTTCGGTGTAGAGCGGAACGGGAGTGCCGTCGGCGCCGACGAGCGTGCCGTGGTATTGCTCCTGCCCGTTGAGCGCGCTGCGCCATTGCCAGTACTCGACGGCTTCGGAGCCGTGGCCGATGGCGTTCCAGGCCATGGCGCGGACTTCGCCCTTGTTGAGCGAGTTGTTATCCGGGTGCCAGTTGACGAAGCCGGGCTGCGTCTCCATGACCCAGAAGTTTTTGCGAAGGAAGCCGCGGGTGAGGTCGTGGGTGGCGCCGTTGAGTTCGAAGTTGAGATGGCCGCCGCCGACGTAGTCGTCCCAGGAGGCGAGGTCGAGATCCTGGGAGACGGTGTAGTGGTCGTAGGCTTCGAACCAGCCCATCATGTTGGTGGTAACGAACTGGCGCTTGTCGGCGTGGGCGCGGATGGCATCAAGCTGGTTGCGCTGATAGCTGCGCCAGGTGTCGGAAACGAACTCACGCCAGGCGAGGTTGAGGCCGGGGTTTTCGGCGCGCTCTGAGGGATGGGGGATGTTGATCTGATCCCAGTTGCTGTAGGTTTGGGACCAGTAGGCGGTGGTCCAGCGTTTGTTCAGGTTGTCGAGCGTCTTGTAGTGATCGCGAAGCCAGTCCTGAAACTGCGCGCGGTTGTCGGGGCCTTCGCTGTCGGCGGCGTATTCGTTATCGATCTGCCAGCCGATGACGTTGGGGTCGTGGCCGAAGCGCTCGGCGAGTTTGGTGGCGATGATGCGGCAGAGCTCGCGGTACTTGGGATCGCCGAAGTCAAACTGCTGGCGGCCGCCGTGGGTGTCCTTCCGGCCGTCCGGCTTGGTGCGAAGCGTTTCGGGGTACTTCTGTGTGAGCCATGCGGGCGGAGCGGCGGTGGGCGTGCCGATGACGATGGCGATGTGGTGTTTCTCGGCGAGGCGGATGGCGCGGTCGAGCCAGTCAAGCTGGAAGTTACCTTCGGAGGGCTCCATGGTGGACCAGGCGAACTCGGCAACGCGGGCGAAGTGGATGTGGGCCTGCTCCATGAGGGTGAGGTCGGCGTCCCAGCGGGATTCGGGCCACTGCTCGGGGTACCAGGCGGCGCCGAGCTCGAGTGGAACTTTGTTGGGCTCGGGTGGGAGCGGCTGCTGGGCGGTGGTGGCGAGGGGAAGGGTGCAGGCGGCGGCGAGGAGGGCGAGGGCGAGCTTCTTCTTCATCGAGTCTCCGGGTGAGAGGTGGTCGTGGTCGGAGTGGATTGGCCGTAGGTGGCGTTGGCGCCGTGCTTGCGGAAGTAGTGGCGGTCGAGGAGGGCTTGTGAGACCTCGGCGGCTTCGTGCTTGAGGGTGAGGGTGCGGTAGGCCATGCGGGCGACGGCTTCGAGGACGACGGCGTTGTGGGCGGCGTCGTGTGGCGTGCGGCCCCAGGCGAAGGGCGCGTGGCCGGCGACGAGGCAGGCGGGAACGGCGAGCGGGTCGATGGCGGGATGGTTGGCGTCGCCCTTGAAACGGGCGATGATCGCGAGGCCGGTCTCGTGGACGTAGCGGCCGCCGATGGCTTCGTCGGTGAGTGGAGCGGTGACGGGGACGGGGCCGTAGAAGTAGTCGGCGTGGGTGGTGCCGAGGGGAGGGATAGGAAGGCCGGCCTGGGCGAAGCTGGTGGCGTACTCGGAGTGGGTGTGGACGACGGCGCCGATGGAGGGGAACTCGCGATAGAGGAGCGTGTGGGTGTCGAGATCGGAGGAGGGGCGGAGGTCGCCTTCGACGATCTTGCCGTTGAGGTCGGTGACGACCATGTGGCCGGGGCGAAGGTGATCGTAGTCGACGCCGGAAGGCTTGATGACGACGAGGCCTTCGTTGCGGTCGACGCCGGAGGCGTTGCCGAAGGTGTAGAGGACGAGGCCGCGGCGGACGAGCTCGAGGTTGGCTTCGAGGACCTCTTCGCGAAGTTGTTTGAGCAGCATAGCGAGTCCTTCTTTTTATAACGCAGCGGGATTGAGCTGCGGTTTCGTGGCTGGCGTCAGGCCTGGGCGCGGACTTCGGCGGCGATGTCGCGGAGCGAGCGCAGAATGTCGCCGAGTGCGCTGGTGACGCCTTCGTCGCCGAATGCGAAATACACGCGGCGGAAGAGCGGATAGAGCTTGTCGTATACGGGCCGCGGATGTTGGATCAGGCAGGAAGACGCGGTGCTCGGGGCACATCTTCTGCTGGGCTGTCTCTATATCGGGGAAGATGCCGGCAGCGAGCTGCGCGAAGATGCCCGACCCGATGCTGGTGGGCGGTGTGGTGGGGACGAGCACGGGCTTGTTGAAAACGTTGGCGTAGACCTGGTTGAGCACGGCGTTGTTCTGCGGGATGCCGCCGGCGTTGATGATGCGCTCGATGGGAACGCCGTACTCGGCCATGCGCTCGAGGATGATGCGGGTGTGGAGGGCGGTGCCTTCGATGGCGGCGAAGAGCTCGTCCTGCGCGGTGTGGATGAGGTTCCAGCCGAGGGTGATGCCGCCGAGCTCGCTCTTGACGAGTACGGTGCGGTCGCCGTTGTCCCAGGAGAGGCGCAGAAGGCCGGTCTGGCCGGCGCGGTAGTTTTCGAGGCCTTCGGAGAGCTTGCGGACGTCGGTGCCGGCGCGCTTGGCGATGGCTTCGAAGATGTCGCCGACGGCGGAGAGGCCGGCTTCGACGCCGGTGAGCGCGGGGTGCACGCTGCCGGGGACCACGCCGCAGACGCCAGGGATGAGGTTGGCGGTGTGGCCCATGGCGATGATGCAGGTGGAGGTGCCGACGACGTTGACGACGTCGCCTTCGCGGCAGCCGGCGCCGATGGCGTCCCAGTGCGCGTCGAAGGCGCCGACGGGGATGGGGATGCCGGCGCGGAGGCCGAGCTTTGCGGCCCACTCGGACGAGAGGTGGCCGGCGATGTGGTCGGAGGTGAGGACCTCACCCTGCATCTTGTCGCGCACGCCGGCTAGAACCGGGTCGAGCTCGGTGAGGAACTGCTCGGGAGGATAGCCGCCCCAGCGCGGGTTCCAGAGCCACTTGTGACCCATGGCGCAGGCGGAACGTTTGACGTCGGCGGGATTGGTGGTGCCGGCGAGGGTGGCGGCGACCATGTCGCAGTGCTCGAAGGCGGAGGCGAACTGCGAGCGCTTGTCGGGATTGTGGCGGAGCCAGTGCAGGAGCTTGGCCCATCCCCACTCGTGCGAGTAGACGCCGCCGCACCACTGGATGGCTTCGAGGTTGCGCTGGTGTGCGAGCGCGGTGATCTGCTGGGCTTCGCGGAGGGCGCGGTGATCGCACCAGAGGTAGTATTCGTCGAGCGGTTGCATGTGGGCGTCGACGGGGATGACGCTGGAGCCGGTGGTGTCGAGCGCGATGGCTTCGACATGCTCGCCCGAGGTACCGGTGTCAGTGAGGACCTGCTTCATGGCCGCGACGAGGGCGTTCATCTGGTCGTTGTGGGATTGGGTGGCGAAGTCAGGGTCGTCGCGGCGGCGGTGGAGTGGGTAGGATGCGGAGGCTGTTCCGAGGCGGCCGCGCTCGGCGTCGAGCAGGGTGACACGTGTGCTGAGGGTTCCGAAGTCGACTCCGGCAACGATACGCATGGGTGATGATGTTCCTTCAAGAGCGCGAGAAAAGGCGTGAGAATACAGGTTCGATGTTGCGCACTCATGGTATCGCATGGGAACAGCGACGGGCAGCTTGATGCGGCGGGGAAGAAGGTGCCGTTCAGTTTCGAGCGTCGAGTTTGGGAGCCGTGAGTTTTACTGCGCGCCGCGGCGGCGGACGATGGTCTTGATGGTCTCGAACATGATGAGGAAGTCGAGGCCCATGGACTTGTGCTTGAGGTAGTAGAGGTCGTAGGAGAGCTTCTCGCGGCACTCGGCGAGGGTGGCGCCGTAGCCGTAGCGCACCTGCGCCCATCCGGTAAGGCCGGGGCGGACCATGTGGCGCAGGTTGTAGAAGGGGATCTCCTGCGCGAGCCAGGAGGTGAACTCGGGGCGCTCAGGGCGCGGGCCGACGAAGCTCATCTCGCCGCGGAGAACATTCCAGAGCTGCGGGATCTCATCGATGCGGGTCTTGCGGAAGAAGCCGCCGACGCGAGTGACGCGGGGGTCGTCCTTGGTGGCCCAGCGTGCGCCCTTGGCTTCGGCGTCGGTGAACATGGTGCGGAACTTGTGCACCTTAAAGGGTTTGTTGTCGAGGCCGACGCGGGTCTGCGAGAAGAAGATTGGGCCCTTTGAGGAGAGCTTGACGGCCAGCGCGACGAACGGGAAGAACGGAAGGAAGAGCAGAAGGATGATGAGCGCAACGACGAAGGATGCGAGGCGCTGGGTCAATTGAAGCGACTGCTTCATGTTGAAGCCTTCGCAGAAGAGCAGGTTGCTGGGGCGAAGGCCTTCGAGCTGCAGCTTGCCGGTGAGGCGCTCGAGCAGGTTGCCCACCTCTTCGATCTCGATGCCGCGCATGCGCATGGCGAGCAGGTCATCGACGGGGAGCTCGCCGCGGCGCTCTTCCATGGCGATGACGATGCGGTGGATGGGAGGTTTGAGCGCGGCGACGCGTTCGATGATGTCGTGGTGGGAAGCGGGCCCATCGGGCGAGGCGAGCAGCGGACTGGTGAAGTCGATGACCTCCATGCCGGCTTCCTTGCGGGTGCGGATGGCTTCGACGAGGTGAGCGGCGATCTGGCCATTGCCGAGGACGAAGACGCGCTCCTGGAACATGGCTTTGCCGCTGATCCACTCGAAGGCGCGACGCCACACGATGAGGAAGGTGACGACGAGCGCGAGGCCCAGCAGGAAGACGTAGTGCGCGATGTCCGCCTGCGGGAACATGAAGATGACCAGCGACAGCAGCAGCGAAAGGCAGCCGATGACGAGCAGCAGGCGGAAGTAGATCTCCCAGGGGGCCGAGAGTTGCTGGGGCTCGTAGAGATCGAAGTAGTAGGCGCAGAGGATCGTGAGCAGGGTGAGGATGCCGATCTTCAGCAGGCCATGATTGGTCGACAGAACGTTCATCGTCGAAGGCCCGAAAAGAACCAGGCAGGCGACGATAAAGGAACCACCGACGATCAGGGCCTCGCAGAGAAGGAGGATGACCGTGCGCGTGGGGTAATAGACGTTCAGAAATCGAATCATGGTCGGGTTGATTCAGGTGTTGCTGAAGACGTTTAGTTCACAGCGTCGTACGTATAGTAACTGTCCGCAGAAGGGGGATTCTTTACGGCGTTGAGGACAAAACCGATGATATTCGAGGCTTTGAGCTCATGCTGCGCGCGCTGCGCGACGGTGTAGCTGGTGATGCCGGAGCGTGCGACGAGCAGAACAGCGTCGCAGGCGCGGCCCATGGCGACGGAGTCGGAGACCGGGATGACGGGCGAGGAGTCGACGATGATCCAGTCGAAGTGCTCGTTGGCGATGCGGAGCAGCTCCTCGAAACGCGGACTGCCGGCGAGGTCGGCGGCACGGTCTCCGACGCTTCCACCGGGGATGACGACGAGATTATTGAGGAACGGCGCGATAAGGCGAGAGGGCGTACTTGCGGGCGAGGGACGCTGCATGGCATCGACCATCTCGCACTTGCCGGAGAGATAGTCGGAAAGGCCAGGGTGGGCCTGGCAGCCGAAGTACTCCTGCAGGGTGGAGCGGCGCATGTCGCCATCGATGAGCAGGACCTTGCTGTTCTTGTGCAGGGCGAGCGAGAGCGCGAGGTTGGCGGCGATGAAGCTCTTGCCTTCCTGGGGCACGCCGCTGGAGACGAGCAGCGACTGCAGGCGGTTCATCGCGCGGAACTCCTGCAGGCGGGAGCGCAGGCTGCGGAACTGTTCGACCATCGCGCCGCGCTGCTCAAGAGCAGGGAAGCGTTCGATAGCGAGGTGCCAGTCGGTGGGGCGAATCTCGCTCCACAGGGTGCGGCCCACGGGATGGCGGTCGACGACGGCCGGTGCCGACAGCGGCGCAGCTTCGAGCAGAGGCGAGGAGAAGCGCTCGCCGGCTGGGCGGCTGCTTCGTTCCGGAATACGCTCGGGGATGACGGGCGGGATGAACGGCTGAGGCTCGGGCGTGTCCATGCGCTCAACGGCGGGGCGATCGGGGCGCTCCATGTGAGCGCGGGTTACAGCGGGCGCGATCGGCTGCATGCGCGATGGGGGCTCAGCCGGTGTGGCCTCGGCCTCGGGCGCGGGTGTGAGTACCGCGCTCTTGGTGTCTTCGCGCTCTGCCTGGCGCTCTGCTTCAGCTCGCTGCAATGCTTCGTAAATGCGGCTCATCGGACCTGCCTTTCCGCAGTTCGACCAAAGAAGTGAATTGGGCGGGAACCATCTCCAGGCCCGGAACTCATGCGCGATTCCTCGACCACATCATTGGGAGGAATCAGAAAGGATTGCATCTCCAGCTCGAGGTCCGCGGCGACGGAGGTGACGGTCTCTCCGGTGACCTGCGGTGTCTGCTCAACGTAAGCGAGGATCAGGGAGTGCTCGCAGATGAGATTGATCAGCCGGGGGATGCCGCGGCTGTGCTGGTGAACGAGGCGTGCGGCCTCGGGCGTGAAGATGGGCTGCGTGGCTCCGGCGATGCGCAGCCGCTCGACGATGTACTCGCAGGTCTGGTCGGAGGTGAGCGGCTGGGTGCGGCACCAGAGGAAGATGCGCTGGCGGAGCTGGCGAACGCTGGGGTGGCGCAGCTTCTCTTCGAGCTCGGGCTGGCCGGAGAGCACGATCTGCAGCAGCTTTTCGGACGAGGACTCAAGGTTGGTGAGCAGGCGAATCTCTTCGAGCAGCTCCCAGGAGAGGTTCTGGGCTTCGTCAACAACGACGACGCAGGTCTCGTTCATGCGGAAGCGCTCGATGAGCCAGCGATTGAGCTGGAGCAGCATGCCGCTCTTGGTGCGCGAGGTCGGCGTGAGGCCGAAGTCGGAGAGCACGAACTCGAGGAAGTCGAGGGGCTCGAGCAGCGGGTTGAAGACGAACGAGGTGTAGACGCGCTCCTGGCTGAGCGCGCTGAGCGCACGGCGCAGGATGGTCGTCTTTCCGGTGCCGACCTCGCCGGTGAGGACGGTGAAGCCTTTGCGGGCGAAGATGCCGTACTCGAGCCCGGCGAGGACCTCGCGGGTATGCGGCATCATGTACATGAACCGCGGGTCCGGGACTGGTGCCGAACGGACTGTTCTGCAGGTTGAAGAACTTTTTATACATGGCTATCCACCCACTTTCGCCAGAGGCGGATTCGCCGGTTTGAGACGGCGCTTGAACCAGCTGGTACCATTCGTGGCTGAAGCGGTCGTGTTGGGGCTGAGCGCGATGATGCCCAGGGTTGGCAGCTTGGTGAAGGCCCAAACGTCACGCTCGGAGCGAAGCGACTTGTCGCGGTACTCAAGGTAGGCGGCGAGCGCGATGCCCAGCGCAAGGCCCAAGGCGAGTCCGCCCAGCGCGAAGATGGAGCGCTTGGGGAAGGTGGGCTCATCGGGCAGATTCGCGTCATCCATGCAAGCGCAACTGCTCTCCCTGCTGCTGGTTTTCAAGTTCGGTGGCCATCTGCGATTGATTCTTCTTCGCTAGCAGATCGTCGTAACCCTTTTCCGCCGTCGCATAATCGCGGCTGAGTTCCTTGTACTTTGCGGCGACCAGCGGGCTGGATTGCAGGCGTCCCTGGTACATGCCAATTTGGCGCTGGATATTGCTCTGATCCCGGCGCTTCTGCTGGATCGCGTCATCGATTGCAGCGATCTGCGCACGCAGCTGGCGTACGGCGGGTGATTCGACGGCGACCGGAGTCCCGTTCGGGCTGCCAGCGGTTCCGTTTTGCGCGATCTGCTTTCTCAGATCGGCGATCTTACGCTTGGTGGCAATGACGTCCGGATATTCCGGCGTGTAATGCGCCTGGAGATCGGACAGTTGGTCCTGCAGGTTCTGCATCTGCTTGGCCTGTTCTTCGGTTGCCTGAGGTGCGCCGCGCGGGGCCGGCACCGCTTTGCCGCCGTTCTCGGAGGTAGAGATAAGGCCGTTGCCCTGCTGGGCGAGCATCGCCTCGCGGTAGGACCGATCCTGCTGCAACTGGGTCAGCGCCTGGTTGGCCGAATCGAGCTGCGAGTTCAGGGTGGTGAGCATGTTCATGTTCGCGTCCTGGTCGTCAGGCAGAGCGCCGATGTTCTCGCGCTGGAAGGCAGCCAGCTTCGCATCCTGTGCATCGAGGTTGCTCTTCGCGTCGTTGAGCTGCTGCTGCAGAAAATCGGTCGTGCCTTGTGCGGACTCCTCACGGGACTTCGCATTTTCAGTCAGAAAGAGCGAGGTGATCTGGCGGCAGACCTGCTGCGCGGTGTGGGCGTCGCCGGCCTTGAAGGAGATATTGAAGCCGGGAAGGCCGCCTGCACCGGAGATGTCGGAGTGGATCGCCTTGATACCGATGTCACTGCGGACCTGCTCCAGGCGGCTGTCCAGGTCGCCCTTGGAGGCGGCGAGGTTGTACTGCTTGATGATCGGCTCCAGACGCGAGCGGCTGAGGATCTGTTCCTTCATCGAGGCCAGACGGCTGTCCAAGCCTTCGTCGACGACAGACTTGACGTAGTCGTCGGGGACCTTCGGCTGCTCGACGAGCACGAGGGTCTGGGAGGTGTAGACCGGCGTGATGCGGAAGCTGATTGCCAGCGCCACAAGCGGAACGAGGACCGTTGGAATGAGGATGATCAGCCAGCGGCGCTTCAAAATGGTTAGGTAGTCTTCTATCGTTAGTGTGCGGTGACCAAGCATAAGGAGTACCCTTACCGGCCGCTGACACGCGGCGCAGGAGCGAATGTGATGCCAAAGCCGAAGACGTTATTCGTGCCGTTAAATGCGGTGTTCAGATAGAACGGATTTACAGAGGACTGCGAGATGCCCGTATAGCTTCCATAACAGGAGAGTGACTCGGTGATGCGCCGCGCCAGCTGGACGGCCCCGAAGACAGAGTCGTAACGCGGGGTGAGGCCGTTCACAGGACTGAGACCCACATTGCGCGAGTAACTGACCTGCATGCCAAGACTCCAGTCGCGAGTGAGGGGGCGATTCATACCTGCCAAAATTGAGTCCGTCAGGGAGCCGAAGATGATGCCCGACCCGCTGCTCACCCCGCGGGTGTAGGTCGCGTAAAAGCCGGTGGTCCGGGTTGCATAGTTTGCCTGGGCGGTACCTGCAACGATCCACTTACTTGGAATCGGGGCGAATGTCGTTCCGCGAGTTCTGGATGGACCGAAGTTGACCGTCGTGCTCACTCGGCGTGTCCAAGCCCGCGAAAAGCTCACGTTCGCTCCCTCGGTCTCAATCTTGTACCCAGCATAGCTTGGGAAGGTCGTGTCGCTATAGTTCGCGCCGGCGCCTACTGAAGTACGTGCATCGATCCGGTAGTTCGGACCGAAACTGGCGGAGGTCGTGTCTGTATTCAGGGCCGTGACGCCTCCGGTGAAGTGGAGCACCTGCCACGCTCCGGAAGCCTCAAGATCCAGACTGGGCGTGGTTTGCCATGTGGCGCTGCCCTGCACACCATTGGCGATACGCGTACCGGAGTTCGTCAAGATGCTCTGATCGGGCCCGATGCCGGTCTGGACGGGGAAGATACCTACATCGCCCACGCCGGCCACGCCCGAAAGTCCGGTTGTGGGGGAGCCGGGCAGGTAGCTGAGCGAGTCTGAGACAACAAAGACCCACGACTTGCTCTGCGCGACCTGGGAGACCGCCAGATCCTGAAAGGTTTCCGTGCTGCTATTTCCGGGCACCGACGTAAAGAAAAGGCCGCCGGAGTAAACCATGCTGAAGGGGTATCTTTGGCTGGTGGAGAGATAACCGAGGTTCCCGCTCAACGCCGTGCTGGAGTCCACCGATGCTCCGGCTTCAGACGTTGTTTCAAGCATCTCCGATCCGCTCAGGGAGTAGGTAAGCGTGCCGAGGTGGGTCGGCAGGTTGAAGCCGAAGCCACTGCTGGGCATGGCATTCGAGACCGGCGCAGGCGAGTCCGCCTGTGCGCGCGCGGCGGCCGGCAGGCCCAGGAGCGATATCACGAGCAGGCTTGTGCTTACGCGTCTCATGGGACCACAACCGTATCGTTGGGCTCCAACGTCACGTCCCTGGGGTTGTCTCCGCGCAAAGCTTCCTTGTAGTTGAATGGAATCTTCTCCTGTTTCCCTTGAGGCCCACGCAAAATATAGATGCGCTTTGTGCGCGCATAGGGAGTCGGGCCTCCCGCAACGGCAATGGCCTGGACCACCGTCATGCCCGGCGTGAGCGGAATGGCGCCGACATGGCCCACCTCACCAACGATAAAGATGTGCTTGCTGTTAACGGCTTGCACCCCCACAGTTACGAGCAGGATCCTGAATGTATTTCTTGTATTGTTCGGTCAGGATTCCGGTCAGTTGCAGCGGAGTGAGGCCCGCGGCTTTCACATCGTGCAGAAGGTTCAGTGAGATCATGCCGTCGGGACGAACGGTGAAGGTGCCGGAGAGATTCTGCTCTTTCCAGACGCTGACCTGGAGAACGTCCTCGGGCCCGATCTTATAGGTGGAGGGGTCGACGGCCATGGAGGCGACGGCGTCTGTATTGGGAGTCGCCGGGGCCTGGCTTGCGGGCTCGGGAGTGGGAGTAAGAATGGGCTTAGCGGCTTGAGCCACGCAGAGGGCAGCAATACCCAGCATTCCGAGAAAGACAAGAACTCCGCGGAAGGATGTGGAACGGTTAATCTTCGAAGCAACGGTGGTGATAGATGCCCTCACAAAATCCTCTCTTATTGAGCTGTATGCACAACGGTTGCCAAATTCCTGTGGAAGGTGGTTTGAGACGTCCCGAAGGGACGTATTCCGGCCCGAATGGTGGGCCCGCACCGCTCATTTGCGGGGTTAGTCGATGCCGCAGGAGCGAGAAGATACGTAGAACTAATAGTATCGCCTCGGCCGGAAGGGGCCTAATGTGGGAAATTTTTTGCCACTCTTGTGCAAGAAGATTCTCAATCTGGAATCGCCGGAGTGCAGTAGGCTATGGTGCATGGGAGGATTGGGCGCCCGCCGGGAACGGCAGGTAAATTGCTTAGTTCCTCTCAGAGGATCCTGGTCTCCATGATGGTCACCCAACCGGTCATCCACCCCGCCCCTGTGGCTCCTTCGGGCCAAGAGCGCGAGATGGTTCCTGTGCGTTCCGCCTGGCAGCGCTGGCTGCCGCCGTTGCTCCTGACTGCCATCGTCGTGGCGATCTACTGGGGCATTTCGATCAAGCTGGTTGAAAACTGGTATTTGGACCCGGACTTTTCACACGGCTTTCTGGTTCCGCTGTTCTCGGCCTACCTGATATGGACGAAACGCGAAACGCTGAAGAACACTCCGGTGCGGCAAAGCTGGGCTGGTTTGCCGCTGATCGTGCTGGCGATCATCACACTGTTTCTGGGGGTGTACGGGGCCGAGCTGTTCCTTGCGCGCATCTCGCTGGTGATGCTGCTGGCAGGCCTGATATGGACGATGGCGGGGCGAGAGATGCTCCGCGAGCTGCGCTTTCCGGTCCTGGTCCTTCTGCTGGCCATTCCGCTGCCGAAGGTTATCTATAACCAGATCACGTTCCCGCTGCAGATCTTCGCCTCGAAGGTCGCCGCCGCCGTCCTTCCGCTCTTCGGAGTTCCGGTGATGCGCGACGGCAACATTATTCAGTTGCCCTCGATGCCGCTGGAGGTGGCCGAGGCGTGCAGCGGCATCCGCTCGCTGATGAGCCTGTTCACGGCGGCGATCTTCTATGGCTACTTCCTGGAGCCGAAGACGAGTCGCCGCGTGATTCTCGCGCTTGCGGCGCTGCCGATCGCGGTGCTTGCCAACGGAGCGCGCATTGTCGGCACCGGGCTTGCCGTGCAGTACTGGGACCCGGACAAGGCACTTGGATTCTTCCATGAGTTTTCCGGCTGGCTGATCTTTGTTGTATCGCTGGTGCTGCTCTATCTCCTTCACACCGCGATGAATTTGCAGGCTCGCCTGGGCGGAGGCCGCCGATGAGATCTGCAAAGTTCTGGGTGGTGCTGATTCTGCTCGCCGGCTGCCTTACCACGCTGAAGCTGCGGGGCGACGTGGATCACGTTCCACCGACGCCGCCGCTCTCGCTGCTGCCGGAAACGATCAATGGCTGGACGGCGCAGGATTATCCGCTGGACAGCGAGACGCTCGCGGTCCTCGGCGACGGCCGTTTCCTGAATCGTGTTTATACAGACGTCAATCCGGCCGGACAGCGGGCTCCCGTATCACTCTTCATCGGCTACTTCCCGACGCAGCGATCCGGACAGTCCATTCACTCTCCGCAGAACTGTCTGCCCGGAGCGGGCTGGGCATTTCTCTCGTCCAAGGTGATCAATCTGCCTACCGCGGATGGCCACCCCTATCCTGTGGGCGAGTATCTGATCGGAAACGCGGGCCAGAAGCAGGTAGTGCTGTACTGGTACCTAGCACACGGCCGCAGCGTGGCCAGCGACTACAAGGCGAAGGCGTACATGATGCTGGATGCCCTCCGCTGGAATCGCACGGACGGCGCTCTCGTGCGCATCGTCACACCGGTGGGACCGAACGAGATGCTGGACTCTGCACAGCAACGCGCGATTCAGTTTGCCAATCACGTGACCCCGCTGCTGCCCCGCTTTATTCCTAATTGATCGTGTACGTGATTTTTTTGAGTTCGGCTGACGCTCGGCCGGGATCTTCGGATTCCGGAGCGGGTCAGTTTGCAGCTATCAGATGTGATTCGTTTGGCGTTGAGGATGACGTCGCCGGCTCTTCGAGCCGCTTCGGGAAGGAATTTTGATGATGAACACGCACTCTCACCGGATGGGCCGGCTTTCGGCTCTCGCTTGTCTAACCGTACTTGCCCTGCAGGGATGCACGCGCAACCCGAACGTCCGCAAGGTGAAATACCTGAACAGCGGAAAGACCTACGCTGCGCAGGGCAAGGAGAAGGAAGCGATCATTCAGTTCTCCAACGCGATCAAGATCGACCCGCGCTATGCGGACGCGCACTTTGAGCTCGCGAAGGCCTATCTGAAGAGCGGGTCGCCGCTCGGTGCGTACACCGAGTTCCGCCACACGGTCGATCTCGATCCGAAGAATCTGGAGGCGCGGCTGGATCTCGGCCAGATTTATCTGGCTGGGCACGCGTATCCGAAGGCGCTCGAGCAGGCGAATGCGATGCTGGCGATTGATCCGAAGAACGCCGATGCGTGGGGCCTAAAATCCGGCATCGCCATGGCGAACGGCGATCGTGGGGAGGCACTCAAAGACATTCAGCAGGCGCTGACCTATGATCCCAACCGCGCCGGCTTCCACGCCCAGCTCGGTCTCATTCAGGCGGCCGATCCTTCCACGGCCAGCCAAGGCGAAGACCAGGTGCGGGATGCGGTGAAGCTCGATCCGAAGAATGCGGCTGCGCACCTTCTGCTCGCCAGCATGCTCGAAAAGAAGGGTGATGTTGCCGGCGCGGAGGCTCAAGCGCAGACTGCAACACAGATCGACTCCAAAAATATTCGCGCGTGGATGATGCTAGCCGCTCTGTATTACCGGCACGACGACAGGGCAAAGGCTGAGTCCACGCTGATGCAGGCCACAGACAATCTGCATGACACCACGGAAGGGGCATCGCTGCTCTTCAACTTCTATCGCCAGACAGGCCAGTTCGATCGGGCGGGGGGCGTCTACGAGCAGCTGGTGAACAAGTATCCGAAGAGCGTACCCATCAAGATGGTGTATGCCGAGATCCTTGTGGACCAGGGCAACTTCGCCAAGGTGCAGCAGATCGTCGACGATCTGAACAAGAACAAGAACACCGCTGCCGATCCGCAGGTGCAGGCGATGACGGGCATGCTGCTGCTGCGCTCCGGCAAGACAAGCGACGCGCTCACGCTGTTGCAGAATGCCACCAAGAACTCTCCGGAAAATATGACGTTGAAGTACTGGCTTGCGCAGGCCGACAGGGTGAAGGGGGATCTTCCCGGAGCCGAGGAGAATCTTCGTGCTGTGACGCAGGCGCAGCCCAACAACTTCCGGGCACAGCAGGATCTCGCTCAGATTGCCGCGCAGACGCATGACAACGCACTCCTGCAACAGGTTTCGGAGACGATGATCACGCGGTTCCCGAACTCGTCTGAAGGTTATCTGTGGCGCGCTGTGGCGGAGGCGGCGCAGAACCAGCCGGAAAAGGCTGACGATGATCTGCAGACAGCCATCAAGAAGAACCCGAAAGACTCGGCCTCGCTTGTTGCGCTTGCGGAGATGCGTTTCCGCGAGAAGCGCAACCCGGAGGGTGTCCAGCTTGCTCAGCAGGCCCTTGATGCCAATCCGAATCAATTGCCGGCGTTGCAGTTGCTGGAAAGCTACTACATGTTTCAGCACCAGCCGGACAAGGCTGTTGGTTTGGTACAGCAGGAGATCGCGAAGAGCCCGAACAACAGCGCACTGTATGACCAGCTCGCCAATCTTCAGCTTGCGACGAAGGACGTGAATGGTGCGTTGAGCTCGGCACAGAAGGCGATGCAGTTGAATCCGTCGGACGGCGCCGCGGTGCAGGCCTACACGCGCGCGACGACGGCATCCGGGAATTCGAGTGCAGCGATCGTAAAGTGGCAGCAGTGGAACAGCGCGCACCCGAACGATCCACGCGGCGAGATTATCCTGGGCACGCTCGAGGAGGCGCGCGGCAATATTCATGGCGCAGAGGATGACTACAGGAAAGCCCTCACGATCCAGCCTGACGACGCGACCGCGCAGAACAACCTCGCATTCCTGATGCTGAATAACAACGAGGACATCGATATGGCGCTCTCGCTCGCTCAATCGGCGCGGCGTTCGATGCCGCACTCGCCGAACACGGCAGATACGCTCGCCTGGGCCTACTATCACAAGGGAATCTACACATCCGCTCTTAGTCTGCTCGAGGATGCGGCGAAGACGTATCCCAATGACCCTTCCATCCAGTACCACCTCGGAATGGTCTACAGCAAAATGGGCAAGAAGGCGGACGCAGCCGATCACCTGAAGAAAGCAGTCGGTCTTGCTCCTGGAACGCAGGTAGGAAACGACGCGAACAAGGCGCTCAGCTCCCTCTAGTCACTTTCCGCAGACGTAATGCCACGCAGAGTCTGCTCTGCGTGGCATTTTCATTGGCGGTGATGCAGGCCCACACAGCGCGGGAACCAACTCCGCGAAGCGTCTCCGCTGGGGTCACATCACGTCGGAGTGCGCGACTCCCTGTCCTCAACCCGAGATGTCGCGGCTGCGGATAGGCAGGGTCCAAGACTGGAGAGGGATCCGCCGGTTTACAGGTTCGAATCTGCGCGACGGCAGGGAAGCCAGCGACCTGTTGCAGGCTCTATGCTGCCCCGCTGCTGGCATCACGCCCGCTCGTGCAGCGAGGAGTTCTGTTCAGAGCATAGAAAAGCAGGGAGCCCGAAGGGGGCTCCCTGCTGTAAGTCGGCTACCAGAGTGAAGGTCAGGCAGAGAAGCGCGCGCTGAATTTGCGGCGAGCGATCGCTGCTGCACCCAGCATTGCGGTGCCCAGCAGGGCAAGGCTGCTCGGTTCAGGAATCGGCGGTGTCGGGGTTGTAAACCCTTCGGCGGAGAAGCTGCCGACCATCGTTCCGACCTGGTTGATGGTGAAGTTGAACATACCCGGCGTTGGATCGAAGCCGGTCAGAGTGAAGGTCCCAGTGCCGAAAACATTGAAGTCCTCGAATCCGGCGCCACTGCCCGAGGGATAAAACCATTCAGACGTTAGAGTGAACGTGGAAGTGGTGCCGCCGGTTGTGGTGGTATAGATCGGCAGCGAGCCACCGGTTGGATGATTGACCACGCAATTGACCCCGGGGGTGCAATTGAACGGGCTTGGAGTTCCCAGCGGAACGGAATGTCCGATGAGTTCGAAACAGTTGGCTGCTGTGGTGCAGTTGATCGTCTGAGCCTGAAGACCTGCCGTCGCGAAGTCACCGCCGGGCGCGCTGAAGGTGTAGGTAACTGTCGACGACGGCGTCGGGAATGAGAGAGTGTTCGTGCCAGGGTCGTAAACATCGTCTCCTGTTACGTTGACGGTTCCGTTGATCTGACTAGCACTTGCCATTGTTGCTGAAGCTGCGAATGCAGCTCCAAGGGCTAAAACCCACAACGTGTTTTTCATAGTCCTCCTCGACTCCGCCTCCAGCGAAGTGCCTGTAGGTGCTGCCACCAATTGAGCTGCAAACCCTCCCCAGGAATGGTGACCCCGGAATCGTGCGCCCCGTGGCCCCCAACTACGTCTGCAGTGCTCACCCATGTAAGAGCGCATTGGTTGCCTAACGGTTGTTTTGTGGATTGTGGTACTTGGGTCACCACTTTTGGAGTTACCGTGAATTTTTATGCACAGTAGTGTTGAAGAATCTTCCACTTGGCCGCTGTACGGCCGAAAATGGTCATGACATTCCTGCTATTCGACGCTCCGGCACGATCTCGCGGCGCGAGTTCGCGCGCGAAATTGCGATCGAGGAGACGTCCGTATCTCGCAGGAAACCCAGCGACTTAGTGGATCAACAGATTGGAGAACGAGTCTCTGGCGCCGCGCAGCTCATCGCGCTCGCTGTCCTGGAGGCAATGCCGGAGCTGCGTGCGTTGCAGCTTTTCCGCAATCGCCATCAGGATGAAAAGATTGAGCGACAGCGATTCGCGCGAGGCCATTTCTTCGGCGCGATCACGCAAGGCGGCGGGCAGAAGCAGAACGAAATCCTGAAAACCCTGATCGCTAGCTGCCATCGGCCTCTCTCCTCGCGAGAGAATTTCCCACAGGAGAAGTATCGGTTGGCCCAGGCAGCGATCCAATGGCACCATCGTGTAACAAGCGCCGGACGGGGATGGCCGCCGCTTTGCCCGCTAGCGGCTCATCCAGCCGCCGTCCACGGTCAGGACCGTGCCGGTGACGTAGTTGCTCGCCGCTGAAGCCAGGAACACGGCCGCGCCGGACAGATCTTGCGGCATGCCCCATCGACCGGCAGGGATTCTCTCGAGGATCTGGCGGTTGCGTACGGGATCAGCCTGCAGCGCTTCGGTGTTGCTGGTCGCGAAGTAGCCAGGCGCGATGGCATTGACCTGAATGTCGTGGGCGGCCCATTCGTTGGCCAGCGCCTTGGTGAGCTGTGCGACGCCGCCCTTCGACGCGGCATAGGCGGGCACGCGAATACCGCCCTGGAAGCTGAGGAGCGAGGCGATGTTGATGATCTTGCCCCCGGAACTGCGTCCACCCGATTTGCGCGCGAGGAGATCGCGCCCGACGAGCTGCGAAAGCTGGAAGACGCTGGTGAGATTGACCTGCACAACGCGCTGCCAGTCTTCGAGCTTGAAGTCCTCGGCGGCATCGCGGTGAATCGTGCCGGCGTTATTGACGAGAATGTCCACGCGGCCGAAGCGCTGCTTGACCTCGGAGAAGAGCTTCTCAGCGCCGGAGGGATCGGCGAGATCGGCCTGAAACGCTGCCGAGGAGGCGCCGATCGACTGGGCAGTGTCGGTTGCGGCGCGGCGGTTTCCGTGCACGGCGACCTGCGCTCCTGCCTGTGCGAAGGCGGTGGCGATCGCCGCGCCAAGTCCGCTCGCTGCGCCAGTCACGAGAGCGACACGGCCATCGAGGCGAAAGAGATCAAGAATCGAAGCAGACATGGTTCTTCTGAGGTTCTCCTGAGAAAGTGAATCGCTCTCTGTTTGAGCGTAAACAACAGACTAGCAAACGCGCGTTGCATGTCTGGTTTGCTCCCGGGGGTCAGCGCTTGCGCCTGGCGGACTGTGGCGATGAAGCGGCTCGCGCAACAGGGCCGGTCGACTCACGCACGATGAGCTCCGGTTGGACGGGCAGTGTGTCCGGTTGCGGTTCGCGCGCGATCTTCTTCAGCAGCGTGGTCGCGGCGAGCTCGCCCATCAACTGGAGTGGCTGGCGAATGGTTGTCAGGCTCGGCACGTGATAGTTCGCCGATTGAATATCGTCAAAGCCGACGACCGAGACATCCTCCGGAACGCGCAGACCACCGTCGTGCAGCGCGCGAATGCAGCCGATGGCAGAGATGTCGTTGAAACAGACGATGGCGGTGAAGTCGCGGCGCCGCATGAGCAGTTGCTGAATGCCGGGATAGCCGAGCTCCGGAGATTGCATGTCCTTGTCGAGGCGAATCGTGAGATCCGGCGAGATGCGGATGCCGAGCGTGCGCGCGACCTGCGCCGTTGCACGCCAGCGCGTGTCCGAGTCAGAGCTGAACTCCTGCCCGCGCATGAATGCAATCTGTCGATGACCAAGCCGAAACAGGTGACCAAGTGCGAGCTCCGCGGCGCGTGTGCTGTCGAGCACGATGTTCGTAACCCCGGGGAGGGGAGTGTGGGAGGCGATGGCGACGGTGGGCGCGGCGGGTGGTTCCGAGAGGCGCGTGTCGATGGCCAGGATACCCTCGACGCCGCGGGAGTGAAGCAGGCGCGGGTACTCGGCGATGAGGTCAGGACGATGGCGATGGTGCGCGGTGAAGAAGAAGTAGCCCTCGCGCATCAGGATGTCGGCGGCGCCGGAGAGGACCTGCGCGTGGTAGCCCTCGCCGAGCACGGGAAGGAGGATGCCAACGGTGCACGTGTTGGTGCCGCGCAGGGAGCGCGCGATGAGATTGGGGCGGTATCCGAACTTGCGCGCGGCAGCCTTGACGCGCTCGCGCGTGATCTCGGGGATGGAGCGGTTGGGCGCGTTGTTAAGGACAAAGGAGACCGTTGCCGGAGAGAGATCGAGGTACTCGGCGAGCATCTTGAGCGAGACGCGTGCGCCCGGCGGCGGCGAGGATTTCTCTTTCGGCATGGTTGGGCAGTAGTTTACCGCCGGGGCGGTTCGATTTTGTCCAAAATCTTCAGGAGAAACAACTTATGGTGGAGCGGAGTACGTATGCGAGGAGGCCTGAGCTTAGAACGTCCGCGGCAGCCGGAGGTGCGAGCTTGTGGCTTTAGAAGTAATCGAGTGTAAGCAAAACTCTCTGGCCGATTGCTGCCATTGGTGTACGGCACCTCGCGGAAATTGATGACGCAAAAATTACATGGATGAAATCGGCAGGCCTATCCGCGTTGTGCTAAAACTAGCGGTTCAGAGAACCGCGACACGAGTACGTTCGGGCCGTGGAATACCGTTCTTTCATAGGATCCGATGAGAGCGCTCGCTCTCTCGGAGAAAAGGAGCGGCCAAATCGATGATCCCCGTTGAGCATGTATCGGAGCGTCCGTTGGTGCCAGGGGCGTCTTCTGCGCTGGAGAAGGTAATCGCAGGGCTTGCTGAAAGCCTGCCGCACGGAACCGCATTTGAGTTTCAGCTTCCCGACCGACCGCTGATGCGAGTGGGAAGCGGCGACGTGACGTTTCGAGTGGTCGCGCGCAACGAGCGCGCGGTGTCGGCGCTGAAGTCCATGGACGAGATTGCGATTGGCGAGGCGTATCTGTTCGGCGATCTGGACATCGATGGCGATCTCGTCGGCGCGCTGGATCTTCGCAACAGCCTGCACGACCGACATGTGCTGGCGTATCTGTGGTCGACCTATGGACAGCGCATTTTTTATGGCCAGACGAAGCGCGACCGTAAATGGATCAGCGAACATTACGACACGGATCCGGAGTTCTACCTGACATTTCTCGATGAGCGGTTCCGCTGTTACTCGCACGGATATTTCGAGAGCGATGATGAGCCGTTGACCGCAGGTATTGAGCGCAAGCTGTCGACCGCGTTTCGCTCCTGCGAGTTGCAGCCTGGGTGGCGTGTGCTCGACATCGGCGCAGGATGGGGAGCGTTCACGCAGTATGCGGGAGAGCGCGGAGTTCATGTTACGTCGCTGACGATCTCGGAGGAGTCGGAGAAGTACTGCAATGATTTGATCGCGCGCAATCATCTGCCGTGCGAGGTTGTGCGCGAACACTTTCTCGAATACAAGTCGCAGCAGCCTTACGACGCAATCGTCAATCTCGGTGTGACGGAGCACCTGCCGGATTATCCGGCCACGCTGAGACAGTATTGGCGGCTACTCAAGCCGGGAAGACGCGTGTACGCGGATGCCTGTGCGTCTAGAACGAAGTTCCCGTTTTCGTCGTTCGTGCTGAAGTACGTGTGGCCGGGGAATGCGACGCCGCTGCACCTTGCCAGCTACATGGACGCGGTGTCTGAGACGCCGTTTGAGATTTGCATGATTCAGAACGATCGGCACAGCTATCTGCTGACCACGAAGAAGTGGGCTGAGAATCTTGACCGTAATCACGACGCGGTTGTCGCGCGATGGGGAGAGATGTTGTACCGGCGATTCCGGCTGTATCTGTGGGGATGCGTTCATTGCTTTTCCACGGATTCGGTGACGGCGTACCGCTGGATGATGCAGCTGCCGGAAGGCGCGACGGAGCGCACATCGTTTGTTCGGCAGACGCCGGCGGGAATCGTGCGAAAGCTCAGGCAGGCACTACGGTTTTAGAAGGTGCAGGAGATTCGATATGAAAGAAGAGCGTGTCGACTGGCTGCGGAGTACGCCTTTTTTTCTGATTCATCTTGCCACGCTCGCCGTGTTGCGGACCGGCGTGAGTTATGTGGCGGTGGCTGTTTGCCTGCTGCTGTACTTCGTCAGGATGTTCGCCATCACCGCCGGATATCACCGCTACTTCTCGCACCGAACGTTCCGCACGAGCCGCTGGTTCGCGTTCGTGCTGGCGTGGATTGGCGCGTCAGCAACGCAGAAGGGGCCGCTGTGGTGGGCGGCCAATCATCGGCATCATCATGCAAACTCGGATAAGGACGATGATGCGCATTCACCGCGGCACGGATTCTGGTGGTCGCATGTGGGGTGGTTTCTGTGCTCGAAGTTCAACGCGACAAACGCGAGGCTGATTCCAGACCTGGTCGGCTGCCGCGAGCTGCAGCTGCTGGATGAGTTTTACTGGGTTCCGCCGCTGGTGCTGGCGGTGGGCATGCTGGGGCTGGGGGCGGTTCTCGAGCGGTATGCGCCTCAGCTGGGGACCGGGCCGTGGCAGATGTTCATCTGGGGATATGCGATCAGCACGGTGCTGGTGTATCACGGGACGTTCGTGGTGAATTCACTGGCGCACGTGATCGGAAGGAAGCGCTATGAGACGGATGATGATAGCCGTAACAGTTTGATGCTTGCGCTTGTGACGCTGGGGGAGGGGTGGCATAACAATCATCACTTTGCGCCGTCGTCGGAACGGCAGGGATTCTTCTGGTGGGAGATTGACGTGACGCATTATGTGCTGACGGCGCTGTCGTGGACGAGCGTGGTGTGGGACCTGCATCGGCCACCGCGAAGTTTTCGGGAGCGGGCGGTGGTGGGGAGTGGTATACCCCCCGCTCCCCATCGTTTTCCGTCGAATGTTTCGAATCAATAGTTCAGATGGGGGGTTTTTGCTGAGATGGGCAGGCCGGTGGCTCTCGCCGTTTATGTGGTGGCGATGGTGGTGGTCATCGTTGGGGTGGATTTTGCGTTCTTTAGAAATCTGTTCTGGGGAAGGCTGATGGTGAATGTTGGGGTCGTGCTGGTGTTCGCAGCTTTTTACCTGAGGTTCTTCAGACGCTGAGGAGTGGGTGGCGGTTCCAGGGTGATCCCCGATCAACGTTGTATTGCTGATAAAGCTGGTTCGGTAACCGGAAGTAGATATCTATGTCGCCTACGCCGTTCCCAGTCGCGTCTCGCCCATATGAACCGATGTACAGGCTGTGCGCTGTTTCTGAGGTGGTGCTCCAGAAGTCTGTGTTGAGCTGCCGTGTGGTTCTAGGGGCGTTGGGGTGGTGGGGTTTAGTAGATGAGCTTGAGGGCGAATTGGACGACGCGTGGGGTGAAGGTGCTGCTGATGATGCCGCCTGCGGTCGGGGATTGGCCCTGGGTGCCGGTGGGGCTTGAAGGCAAGTAGAGATTGGTGTGGTTGAAGATGTTGTAGATCTCGGAGCGGAATTCAATTTGCAGGCGCTCGACGGGTGTGTGGAAGCGCTTGTTGACGTCGAGATCGGTTTGGTAGAGCGGCGGGGTGCGGCCGGGGTTGCGGGAGAGATTGCCGAAGGGCGGCTGCAGGATGCCGCTGGCGTTGTTGATGGCGGGCAGCTGGAGGGCGGCGTAGTTGATGTACTGGATGTAGCCGGTGTTGGCTTGCTGCACCTTGCGGCCGAGTGTGAGTGGGACTCCGGGGATGCGATTGGGGCGGTAGAGGTTGACGCCGCGGTAGTTGGCGGTGATCTGGGTGGAGGCGAGCTGCGCGGAGTTGGGCGTGTAGCTGATGTTGAAGGGAGTGCCCGCCTGGGCGGTGTTGATGAAGCCGAGCTGCCAGCCGCCGAGGAGGGCGTCGGCGGCGGAGTTGAGGTCGTGGGCGAAGTGGCGGCCGCGGCCGAAGGGGAGATCGTAGACGAGGCTGGTGACGTTGATGATGGGGAGGTTGTAGTCGGACTGTGCGTAGTCGGCGGCGAGGTTGTTGGCGTCCTGCGGTGAGGGCGTGTTGCCTTCGAGGGAGGCGCTGGCGTTGTCGAGCGAGTGCTCCCAAGTGAAGCTGTTGAGGAGGGTGAGGCCGGCGACCATGCGCTGCTCGTAGCGGACCTGCAGGGAATTGTAGTTGGACATGAACTCGTCGAGAGCTTCGGTGATGTCAGAGGGCCAGGCGGTGAAGGGGCGCGTGTAGGCGCCGGTGGCGGTGATGTTGCGCTGGTTACCGTTGATGAAGCCCTGGAGCTTGAGGCCGTGGTTGCCGACATAGGCGACGTCGAGGAGTGTGTTTTTGAAGAGCTGGCGCTGGATGGCGAGGTAGTAGTTTTCGACGTAGCTGTCGCGGGTGTTGCGCGGGACCCAGGTGATGTTGTCGGTGGCGGGGTTGAAGGTGGTGACGAGGCCGCTGGGGAAGCCCTGGTCGATGGTGGCGTAGCAGCTTGGGGTGGTGCTGTTGGTGGGGATGATCTGCGCGGGCAGAGGCGTGGCGCAGTGGCTGGCTGCGGATGGTGTGGGTTGGGTTACGGCAGCGAACTGGGCTTGCGGTGCGTTGATGGCGAGGATGTCGCCGGAGCCTGCGCGCGTGTAGTGGACGTAGCCGATGCCGAAGCCGCCGCGGATGGAGATGGCCGGGACGGGTGAGTAGGCGAAGCCGACGCGCGGAGCGATGTCGTTGAAGTCGGGGTCGACAAGGGTCTTGCCGTAGACGCCACCGGCGGAGACCGGAGTGATGCCGTTGCCTTTGACTGCGCCGGGCGAGATGGTGAGGACGGTCTGGGTGGTGGGATCCCAGTTGGAGATGTAGTTGTTCGCGTCGGAGTAAGGCGAGCCGTACTCCCAGCGCAGGCCGAGGTTGAGGGTGAGGTTGGGGAGGACCTTCCAGTCATCCTGCGCGTAGAGGCTTTCGAGCGTCTGGCGGAGATGAGCCTCAAAGAAGTTGGCGAGAGAGTAGGTGCTGGAGTTGCCGAAGAGGAAGTCGGCGAAGTAGGTATCGGCGACCTTGGTGGTGGAGAGATTGGTGGGGGTTCCGGCAGCCCCAGAGCATGTGCCGACGCCCGGGATGGCGGTGCCGGCGGGGCAGGCGGCGTAGCCTCCGCCGAAGGCGTACTGGCCGTAGAGGGGATTGTTGTCGAGCACGCCCATCCAGACCTTTTCCCACTCGTAGCCGAACTTGAAGGAGTGGTTGCCGTGGATCCAGGTGTAGTTGATTTTGGGGTCCATCAGTGCGGGGTTCTGGAACTGCGGGTTGGTGGTCTGACGGCCGAAGGAGGAGAAGCCGCCGGAGATGCTGATGGCGGGGAGGCCGCCGGAGAGTTGAGCAGCAGTTGGAAGGCCGGGGATATTGAAGGAAGGCGTGCCGACGCTGAGCGGCGTTTTGCCGGCCTTGGTGCGCGAGAGACCGAGGCGAACGTCGAGCACGCGTGTGGCGCCGAAGATGCCGGTGTAGCCGAGGGCGATCTGCTGATCGAGGATGCGTTGGATGCCGGCGGTCTGGCCTTCGAGTGGGAGCGGGATGGTGGGATAGTTGATGCCGTCCTCTTTGCGATCGCTGACGCGAAGGAAGAATCGCGAGGAGGCATTCAGAGCGTAGTCGAGGCGGAGATCGCCCTTGTCGGAGTAGTCGTGGAAGGGCACCTGCACGGAGTAGTCGTTGGCGTTCTGGCCGTTGGCAGCGGAGCCGGAGATGGGAAGGCCGCTGATGGCTTTGAACGCGTTAACGATCTGCAGCGAGAGCGGATTGATGGCGCTTGCGGGAATGGCTTTGCCGGCTGGGTAGACGACGTTGGTGATGGGGTTGCGCACGGGAACGACGAGGATGCCGCTGAGCTCGTTCTGGGTGGGAAGCGTGAGGACGAAGAGCGGCTTGGTGACGGCGCGGAAACCTTCGTAGTCGAGGAAGAAGAAGAGCTTGTCATGCGCGATGGGGCCGCCGAAGTTGCCGCCGAACTGATTGCGGTTGTAGGCGGGCTTTCGGAAGGCGACGGGGCCGTTGGTGCCGATGAGTGTGGGTTTGAAGAAACCGGCGGCGTTGAGGTTGGTGTTGCGGAGGAACTCGTAGAGCGTGCCGTGGAACTGGTTGGCGCCGGATTGAGAGGCGACGTTGACGGTGGCGCCGGAGCCGCGGCCGTACTCGGCGCTTTCGTTGTTGGTGACGACGGAGAACTGCTCGACGGAGTCGGGAGGAATGGAGATGATCTGGTTGTCGAAGCCCTGGTTGGATTCGCCGTAGGAGTTGTTGTCCATGCCATCGAGGAGGAAGTTGTTGAAGACGGAGCGCTGCCCGTTGACGTTGTACGCGCCCTGGCGGATGAGGCTGTTTCCGTTGCTCGATGTGGTGGCGGCAGTGGGGGCCTGGCGGACGCCGCTGACGAGGCCGAGAAGGTCGGTGTAGTTGCGATTGACCAGCGGCAGGGCCTCGGACTGAGCATTGGTGATGGTCTGGTCGCGCTGGCTGGATTCGGTTTCGATCTGGAGAGCGACGTCGCTGACTTCGACGGTGGTTTCGGTTGCTCCGACTTTCAGGGTGAGATCGATGCGCTCGCGATTGCCGACGGAGACGGTGATGTTCTTCGCGATGGCAGAAGCGAAGCCGGGCGCGTTGGCGGTGACGCTGTAGACGCCGACGCGGAGCTCGGGCACATCGTAGTTGCCGTCGGAGTCGGTCTTCGTCTGGTTGCTGATGCCGGTTGCGGTGTTGGTGATGGTGATTTCCGCACGGGGGATCGCGGAGCCGCTGGTATCGCGGATGGTGCCCAGCACGCTGCCGTTTTCATACTGCGCGTGGAGAAGCGATGCGGACAGCAGCAGAAGGGCGAGCAGGCTGAAAAGCTTGAGATGAGGGCGCATAGGGGAAAGTAAAGCGATTGATGATAGTCACGTGGTCAACCCTATGTAAATGTTTTTTGTGGCGAAGGACGGCATGGCGTGATGCGTGCGGGATTTCGTGGAGCGATGTAGTTGCGGGCCTGGTGGCAGCGAGCAGGCGGACGGATAGATGCGATCGATAGCGCCGAGTTCAATGCTCCATTGGGATGCGAGGCTCGATCATCTGGCGGAAGGGCACGACGTTGCGTGGTTCGGCGGCTGCGCGGGCTGTGCGCTCGCCGATGCTGTCGATCTCGAAGAGCTTCACAACCCAGTAAGCGGCGAAGGAATAGACGCCGGCAGCTTCGGCGAAGAAGATGAAATTTTGTCCTTTGCCGAGGCGATTGATGCCGTATGCGATTACGGGCGAGAGGAACATGAGCGCTGCCAGAGATCTGTACGCGACGAGATATCTCTTTCGTTTGTTCGGCGGAAGCAGCGGAACGGTGGCCTTTGAGCAGAAGGCGCTGACGAAGGCAAGCATGAGGAAGAAGGTGACGGCGCAGGTGCCATGCGGAGTTATGATGCTCCCTCGTCCGCAGGTCCAGTGCGTCGGGATGAGTGCGACACCGACGGCCAGGACTCCGGCGATATTCAGCGCGTTGTCTTCGGCGCGGGTGTAACCCTTATAGACAAGCAGCAACGCGCCGACAGCGAAGAGCAGGCCGACGAACTCGTTGCGAAATGTACCGGTGGGATCGGAGCAGATGTTTTGCGTGCCGGAGGGCGGGCAGGCGCTCGGGCAGGAGTGTGTGGCGTAGTAGTACGCGCTCATGGAGGCCTGCAGCTTTATGTGAGTGAAGTGTCCGCCGACGCTGAGCAGCAACGGCAGGGCGAACGCAACGGCGGCAATCGCTACCCGCAGCCAGAGATACGTGCGGCGCAATTGTGGATCGAGCGGACCATCATTGAACGCGCTGCGGGCGGATACGGCAGATTGCGCCAATTGAGGCATCGAGCCGGCCTCTTCCGAAGGACAGTGGCGAGTGCTCGGGCCGGTTCATCTCTCAAAGCCACGCAGGTTTTCAGAGATGAACGAAAGCCCTGAAGGATCGCGTGCAGCGAATTGTACGGCTGATATGCGGGCTGCGAGGAAGATTTATTGCCAGCCGCCTCCGAGCGCGGTGTAGAGCTGGACGAGGGTGAGAGCTTCGTTTTGTTGCGCGGTGATGAGGTTCAGTTGCGCTGCGAAGAGGTTCGAGTCGTTGGTGAGGACCTCAAGGTAGCTGGCGGCGCCGCCCTGGTAGCGGTCGCGGGCGAGGCGTGTGGCGTCCTGCGCGGAGGCGACGAGTTTTTGTTCTTCAATGCGGGTGTCGCGGGTTTTTTGCGCGGCGATGAGGGAGTTGGAGACGTCGCGGAAGGCGCCGAGGATGGTCTTCTGGTAGTTGAGGATCATCTCTTCTTTTTGCGCCTGGGAGAGCTGGAGCTGGCCGCGGAGCTTGCCGCCTTCAAAGAGCGGCTGCGTGATGGAGCCGGTGCCGATGACGGCGCTGAAGAGGTTGGCGAAGTTGGCGCCGCCGGCTCCGGCTTCACCGGTGAGGGAGAGCTGCGGGAAGAACTGCGCGCGGGCGACGCCGATGTTGGCGTTGGCGGCTTTGAGTTGCGCCTCGGCTTGCTCGATGTCGGGCCGGCGCTCGAGCAGTTGTGAAGGGACGCCGGGCGGCAGGTCGGTGGGCGGAGGTGTGAGTGCAGCGGGGTCGATGTGGGTGACGGGGCCGGGCGTCTGGCCGAGGAGCAGGCGGAGGTTGTTTTCGGTCTGCTGGATCTGTTGCTGGAGTTGCGGGATCTCGGAGGAGGCGGTGTAGAGGAGCTGCTCGGCCTGGCGAACGTCAGAGAGTGGAGCGGCGCCGCCGGTTTCGAGCTTTTGCGTGAGCGAGAGGGAGTCCTGGCGGACTTTGAGGGTTTGTTGCGCGAGGGCGAGCTGGGCGTCGAGTGCGCGGAGCTGGAAGTAGTTGGTGGCGACCTGCTGGACGAGGGTGACGCGGACGGCGCGCTGGGCCCATTGCTGGGCGAGGAGGATGTCGCGCTGGGCTTCGGTTTGCTTGCGGTAGAGGCCCCAGAAGTCGGGGGTCCAGGAGCCGGAGAGGCCGAAGCTGACGGGAGGGGTGGTCTGGAAGCCAGAGGGAAGGTTGGACCCGCTGCCGCTGAGTGTGGCGCCGAGCTGTGGGAACTGCTGCGCGCGGGTGATGCGGACTTGCGCTTGCTGCTCGAGGATGTGCTGCGCGGCGATGCGGAGGTCGAGATTGTTGGTGAGCGCGGTCTGGATGAGTTGCTGGAGTTCGGGCTCGTGGAAGATGGTGGACCATTGCTGGTCGGCGATGGAGGTGTTCGGGTCGGAGGAGACGGCGGTGTTGTCGGGGCCGCGGAAGGTGGGGGGCGCGGGGACGGCAGGGCGGGTGTATTTGGGGCCGACGGTGCAGCCGGTGAGGGTGAGGGTGAGGGCGAGTGCGGCGACAAGGTGTGTGCGATGCATTACGCGGCACCTCCGTTATCGCTGCGAGGCGTTGTGGGGAGGTGGTCGTAAGGTCCTTGGTGGAGTGCGACTACGGCGGCGACGGCCTTTGGGTCGAGGTCGTGCGAGGAGTCCATGGTGGTGCCTTTGCCGCCGCGGCGGAAGCGGTGCGAAACGTACTCGACGACCGAGAAGCTGACGGGGATGAGGAGGATTCCGAAGAAGGTGGCGAGGACCATGCCGCCAATGACGACGGTGCCGAGGATCTGGCGGGAGACGCCGCCGGAGCCCGAGGCGAGCCAGAGTGGGAGACAGCCGAAGATGAAGGCGAAGGCCGTCATGACGATGGGACGGAAACGAAGGCGAGCGGCGCCGAGCGCGGCGTCGGATATCGATTTGCCTAACTTGTAGTTGGTGACGGCGAACTCGACGATGAGGATGGCGTTCTTCGCGGAGAGGCCGATGAGCATGATGAGGCCGATGGTGGCGAAGATGTCGTTTTCGAGCGAGCGCATGGAGATGGCGAGGTACGCGCCGAGGATAGCGACGGGTGTGGAGAGCAGGACGCTGAAGGGAAGCGACCAGCTTTCATACAGCGCGGCGAGGATGAGAAATGTGATGAGGATGGAGAGACCGAAGACGGCCCAGGTGGGGACACCTTGCTCGGCCTGCTGCTCCTGGAAGCTCATGCCGGAGTAGTCGTAGCCCATGCCGGCGGGCATGGTTTGCTGGAAGACTTCTTCGAGTGCGTGGCGAACCTGGCCGGAGGAGTAGCCGGGCGCTCCCGTGATGTTGAGCTGCGCGGCGGGGTACTCGTTGTAGCGGAGGATGAACTCAGGGCCGGTGATCTGCTTGACGTGGACGAGTGAAGAGAGCGGGACCTGCGCGCCGGTGTTCGAGCGAACGTAGAACTGATCGATGTTGTTGATGTTGGTGCGCGAGCTGCCTTCGGCTTCGACGTAGGTCTGCCATTGACGACCGAAGCGGTTGAAGTAGTTGACGAGGTAGCCGCCCATGAAGGTCTGCATGGTGGAGTAGATGTTGGAGAGATCGACCTGCTGCTCGGAGGCTTTCTCGCGATCTACATCTGCGTAGAGCTGCGGGACGGCGGGCAGGTAGGACGGAATCGAGGCGGCGATCTCTTTGCGTTTGGAGGCGGCGCCGAGGAAGGCGTAGAGATTTTTGGTGAGGAACGCTGGGTCGTCGTTACCGGAGCGGTCTTCAATCATCATGGTGACGCCGCCGGAGGTGCCGATGCCAGGGATGGCGGGCGGCGGGAAGCTGAAGGCGAGGCCCTGATTGACGCCCATGAGCTTGCGCTGCACGGATTGCTGGATGGCGGCGAGCTGCTGATCGTGCGACTTGCGCTGGTCCCACGGCTTGAGCGTGACGAAGAAGAAGGCGGTGTTGGTCTGCTGCGTGAGGGTGAGCAGAGAGAAGCCGTTGACGGCGACGACACCTTCGATGCCTGGCGTCTGCATGAGCGCCTTGGTGATCTGTTGTGCGGCCTCGTCGGTGCGCTGAAGACTGGAGGCATCGGGCAGTTGCAGCGCGGCGTACATGTAGCCCTGGTCTTCCTGCGGGAGGAAGCCGGTGGGCAGTTTCGAGCCGACCACGACATCGAGCAGAGCGATGACGGCGAGGCCGACCATGGCGAGCGCGGACTTGTGGATGAGGACGCTCGAGGTGTGGACGTAGCTGTCGGTGGTGCGATTGAAGAACTTGTTGAACCAGCCGAAGAACCGGGCGAGTGGACCGCGCTTGCGATTTGGATCGCGCGGCTTGAGCAGAAGCGCGGCGAGCGCGGGCGAGAGCGTGAGCGCGTTGAACGCGGAGATGAGAACGGAGATCGCGATGGTGACGGCGAACTGCTGATAGAGGCGGCCGGTGATTCCAGGGATCGCGGCGGTGGGGATGAAGACGGCGGCGAGGATGATAGCCACGGCGACCACTGGTCCGCCGACCTGCTTCATGGCGGTAATGGTGGCATCGCGCGGCGAGAGGCCCGTATCCATGAGGTGCTCGACGGCTTCGACGACGATGATGGCGTCGTCGACGACGAGACCGATGGCGAGCACGAGGCCGAAGAGCGAGAGCGTGTTGATGGTGAAGCCGAGTGCGGGGAAGATGATGAACGTGCCGATGAGAGAGACGGGCACGGCCATGAGCGGGATGATGGTGGCGCGCCATCCCTGCAGGAAGATGTAGACGACGAAGATGACGAGAGCGAGCGCGATGAAGAGCGTGACGACGATCTCGTGGATGCCGGCGGTGACGGCCTTGGTGGTGTCGAGCGGGATGTTGTAGGCCATGCCCGCAGGGAAGTTTTTGGCGAGCTCGTCCATGCGCTTCTGGACGGCTTTCGCGGTCTCGACCGCATTGGAGCCGGGGAGCTGGTAGACCGCCATAACGCCGGATGGGTTGCCGTTGTAGCGGGCGGTGAGGTTGTAGATCTGCGTGCCGAGCTCGACGCGCGCGACGTCACGGAGATGGAGAACGGAGCCGTCGGGGTTGGAACGGAGGATGATGTCGCCGAACTGCTCGGGCGTGACGAGGCGGCCCTGCGTGCGAACGGTGTAGGTGAACTGCTGTCCGTTGGGAACGGGCTGGCCGCCGATCTGGCCGGCGGGGTAGACGTTGTTCTGCGTCTGGATGGCATTGATGACGTCGGTGGCGGTGACGCCGAGCTGCGCCATCTTGTCAGGCTGCACCCAGACGCGGATGGCGTACTGGCCACCGAAGATCTGCACGCGGCTGACGCCTTTGACGCGCGTGATCTCGTCCTGCAGGTTGATGACGGCGTAGTTGGTGAGGAATTCGGGGCCGTATTTGCCGTTGGGCGAGTTGAGGCTGATGAAGAGCAGCGGCGAGTGCAGTGACTTGAGCACGGTGACGCCGGCCGTGTTAACGATGGGAGGAAGCTGCGACTGCGTCTGTGCGACGCGGAGCTGCGAGAGGATTTGGTCGGTGTCGGGATTGGTCTTGACGTCGAAGTCGACGTAGAGCGTGGCCTGGCCGTTGTTGGCGCTGACGGACTGCATGTAGAGCATGTTGTCGACGCCGTTCATCTGCTCTTCGAGCGGCGTGGCGACGGACTGCTCCAATGTTTTGGCGTCGGCGCCCGGGTAGGTGGCCTGGACGTTGATCTCGGGCGGAACGATGTCAGGATATTGCGAGATGGGGAGGTTCAGCATCGAGACGATGCCGATGACCACGGTGAGGATGGCGATGACGATCGCGACGATGGGTCGCCGGATGAAGAAGTTTGACATCTGACCTACCTCCCGGCACTCGAGGCGGTGGAAGGTGAAGGCGTCGAGGTCTGCTGCGGGCTGACGGGCATGCCCTCCTTCAATTTCTGCACGTTGGTGAGGATGACCGGGGTGCCGGGTTGCAGGCCGGAGGTGATGACCCAATCCTGACCGTGCTGCGGGCCGAGCGTGACATTGACGATGTGAACTTTGTTCTCAGGGCCGACTGTGTACACCTGCTCAATGCCCTGGAGTTCCTGTACGGCGGACTGCGGGACCAGCAGAGCGTTGTGCAGGACCTGGGTCTGCGCACTCACACGGGCGAACTGGCCGGGACGAAGGATGTTGCCGGGGTTGGGGAAGGATGCGGCGATGCGGATGGCGCCGGTCTGCTGATTCATCTGGCGATCGACGAAGATGATGCGGCCGGTGTGCGGGAATGTCGGAGCCGTTGGAGAGCTTGAGTGTGAGCGGAAGATTCGAGGAGGCGCGCAGAAGATCGGCGTTGCTCTGGTTCGCGCGCTTGATGAGCGAGAGGTACTCGCTGTCGGAGATGGAGAAGTAGACCTTGATGGGGTCGAGCTGCGAGACGGAGGTGAGGACAGACTGCGGGCTGACGAGATTGCCGACCTGCGTGGTGGCCTGGCCGGCGACTCCGGTGATGAGTGAACGGACGTGCGTGAAGCCGAGGTTGAGTTTGGCGTTGGCGACGGCAGCTTGTGCGGTGGCGACGGAGGCCTGCGCGGAGCGGACGGTGGCTTCCGCTTGTGAGGCGGTCTGCTTCTCGGTGTCGAGTTGGCTGGTCGCGATGGCGTGCTCGGCGGCGAGCGGAGTGTCGCGGTTGACGTTAATTTGTGCGAGCTGAAGTTGCGCCTGCGCCTGGCCGACGGAGCCTTGTGCCTGGCCGAGTTGACCCTGCGCCTGCGCCAGCGCGGCCTGGAAGGGACGCGGGTCGATCTCGAAGAGGACCTGGCCTTTTTGTACGACGGAGCCTTCGCGGTAGTCCTGCTTGATGAGGTAGCCGGAGACCTGCGGCTGGATGTTGGCGTTGACGAAGCCGTCGAGCGTGCCAACCCATTCGTCGGTGATGGGGACATCAGATTGCTGCGCGGTGACGACTTGAACGGGCATGGGGCCCATTGCGCCGGCGGCTGCAGCGGGCTGCGCGTGATCGTTGCAGCCGGCGAGGAGCGCGGCGGCGAGAGCGACGGGGGCGAGGGAAAATGCTTGGGCAAGACGAGTGAATTGGAACCCGTCCGGTCTTGTACGACTCATCCAGACCTCTCTGGACACGCAGCGGCGTGCAAATATCAGGAGCTATAGATTCTGCGGAGCGCGATGGGATGCAAAAATTTGCGTCGCGTCCGGCCAGGTTTTGTTGGACTTGCGTTCGATGGCCGCATTAAAGAGCGGCCACTAACAGATTAATCGAAAGACTGGCTGCGAGTGCGGCGATGAGGGCGAGCGGCATGGCGATGAGGCCGGCTTTGAGGAAATCGACGGCCGTGACGTTGAGGCCTTCGCGGCGGAGCGCGAGCAGCCAGAGGATGGTGGCGAGCGAGCCGGTCACGGAGAGATTGGGGCCGAGGTCGACCGCGATGAGCGTGACGTCGCGGAGCAGGCCTTGTGTGTGCGTGAGTGTGATGGTGTTGGCAGCGATGAGGCCGACGGGAAGATTGTTGATGAGGTTGTTGGCGATAGCGATGGTGAAGCCGACAGTGGCTGCGGCGATGGGCGCGGCAAGACGTTGAGCAGCCAGAAGGGCGTGCTCGGTGAACGCGAGTGCGCCGATGCTTTGAACGGCTTCGACAAGGATGAAAAGCGCGGCGACGAGGGCGAGGGTGCTCCAGGAGATTTGCTTTAGGAGCGGAGTGGGGCTGGACTGGGTGCGGATGAGGATGATGGTAGTGATGATGACGGCGGAGAGGAAGGTGGGGAGGCCGAGATCCTTGCCGAAACTGGAAGCGAGGAGGAGAACGATGACGATGATGGCCAGGCCGAAGAGGACGAGCTTGCCGTTGGCGGAGAGAGTGGCGTGATCACCCCAGCGAACAAGTTCGCTGGGGACCCCGGTGATCGTCATCTGCTGTTTCAAGGCGCGAGGCGAGTGAGTGGCGGAAGTAGAGGCGGAGGACGATATAGGTGACGAGGATGGACGCGAGTGACGGTGCGAGGAAGGAGATGAGCCAGCGGCTGAGCGGAGGCATGCCGTTGTGGAAGACGACGAGGTTCGCGGGGTTGGAGATGGGGAGAACGAAGGAGGCGGCGTTGGCGATCATGGCGCAGGCGAAGAGGAAGGGGATGGGTTCGATGCGGGCGCGGCGAACGGAGGCGAGGACGGCGGGTGTGAGGACGATTGCGGTGGCGTCATTGGAGAGGCAGACGGTGACGGCGACGCCGGAGAGATAGAGGAGCGCAAAGAGGCGCGTGGCGGAGCTGCGTGCGTGCGTCACGGCGACAGAGGCGATCCAGTCGAAGACGCCGTTCTCGCGGGCGAGCTCGGAGAGGAGCATCATGCCGGCGAGGAAGAGATAGACGTCCGTGCCTTCGGCGATGGCGCGGCCGGCGAGCGAGAGCGGGATGAGCCGGGTGAGGACGAGAAGCAGAGCGCCGGCGCCGACCCAGTAGACCTCCGGGATGTTGCGTGGACGGAGGAGCATCAACAGAATGCTGAGCGCGACGATGGCGATGAGCAGGGTGTGCGCGGCGAGCGACGGCATCCGTGCGGGGGTTCCTCCAAAGTTGACCGTATCAAAGGTGTAGATGCCCGGGGTATAGATGCGGGGTTTTTGGGGGCGTATGTGCGGGCAGTTTTGCCAGATTGTTCCGAGAGCGTGAGAATGGATGCAAACTCTCTGCTCCAGGTGAGGAGGGGTGATGTGCAAGGTTATTGACGAGCTGAAGAATGGCGGAAGTCCACCGGAGCCGGAAAAGGAAACGCGGTTAAGCCGGCGTTCGTTCCTGACGGGCCTGGGTGCGGCGAGCGTGGCAGTGACGGCGCAGCCGTTGATCGCGGCGGTTCCGGAGCCGAAGCAGGAAGCTGCGGAGCCTGTGGCGGAGCCAGGGACGGTTCCGCTGACGCTGAGGGTGAATGGCGTGGAGCATCGGCTGCATGTTGAGCCAAGGGTGCCGCTGCTGGATTGTCTGCGCGAGAACCTCAATCTGCCGGGGACGAAAAAAGGGTGCGATCACGGGCAGTGCGGCGCGTGCACGGTGCATGTGAATGGGAGGCGCGTGCTGAGCTGCATGAGTCTTGCCGTGATGCACGCCAAGGATGAGATTACGACGATTGAGGGCTTGGGGTCGCCGGAGAAGATGCATCCGATGCAGGCGTCGTTTGTAGAAAACGATGCGTATCAGTGCGGGTATTGCACGTCGGGGCAGATTATGTCGGCGGTGGCGGTGCTGAAGGAGCCGGTGGGACCGAGCGATGATGATGTGCGGCATGCGATGTATGGGAATATCTGCCGGTGCGGGGCGTATCCGAATATTGTGGCGGCGGTGCAGCAGGTGCGCAGGTTGGGCTAAAGAAAGACTGCGGGGCAGAGAATTGAGGACCCTATGGAACAGTTTTCATTTGTGAGTGCGATGAGTGAGGCCCAGGCGACAGAGGCCGCGGCGCGAAGCTCGACGGCACAGATGGGTGCGACCGTTCGGTACATTGCGGGCGGAACGAACCTGGTGGATCTGCTGAAGCTGGATGTGGAGCGGCCCAAGCAGGTGGTCGATATCAATGCGCTGGAGATGAGCGGGATTCAGCCGGTGAATGGCGGGGCTGCGGATTGGAGCGCTGGCGCGGAACAGCGATGTCGCGAATGATGCGACGGTGAAGCGCGATTATGCGGTGCTGAGCGAAGCGATTCTTTCGGGTGCGTCGCCGCAGATTCGCAACATGGCGTCGACTGCGGGGAATCTGCTGCAGCGGACGCGGTGTCCGTATTTTCGCGATCTCGCGCATAAGTGCAACAAGCGGGAGCCGGGAAGCGGATGCGATGCGATGGATGGATATAACCGCATGCTGGCGATCCTGGGCACGAGCGAGCACTGCATCGCGACGAATCCTTCGGACCAGAATGTCGCGCTGATGGCGCTGGAGGCGACGGTGCACATCCGCGGAGTGAAGGGTGAGCGCGCCGTGCCGATTGCGGAGTTCTACAAGCTGCCGGGGAACACGCCGCATATTGAGACGGTGCTGGAGCCAGGGGATTTGATTACGGCAGTGGCGTTGCCGGCGCCGGTGCCGGGTGCGAGGTCGACGTATTTGAAGCTGCGCGATCGTGCAGCGTATGAGTTTGCGTTGGCATCGGCTGCTGTGGTGCTGGGCGTGAGCGGCGGGAAGATAACGCATGCACGTGTGGCGCTGGGCGGAGTGGGCACGATTCCGTGGCGGTCGCGCGAGGCGGAGGCGGTGCTGATGGGCAAGCCTGCGACGCGGGAGACGTTTGTGCGGGCGGCGGAGGCGGCGATGAAGGATGCGAAGCCGAGGTCAGAGAACGGATTCAAGGTAGAGCTGGCGAAGCGGTGCATCGTGCATGCACTGACGACGGTGAGTGCGGCTTGAGGGTGCGCGCGGCTTACGCCGCGGATTGCGAAGGAGAATGGTGATGCAGGACAACGACGCGAAGCAGGCAGAGGTGAGGACGGAGTTTCCGCCGGTGATTGGAGCGGCGTTGCCGCGCGTGGATGGGCCGGTGAAGACGACGGGGCGCGCGCAGTACGCGGCGGACTATAGCTTCCCGGGCCTGGTGCATGCGGTGCCGGTGTGCGCGACGATTGCGAACGGAAAGATCCGATCGATGGATACGTCGGCGGCGGAGAAGATGCCGGGAGTGGTTGCGGTGCTGCATCACGGGAACATCGGGCCGCTGTTTCATACCGCACGTGGCGGAGTCGAATGAAGAGCGGCAGCCGTTTGAGGATGAGCAGATCCATTACTGGGGACAGTATGTGGCGTTGGCGATCGCGAAGACGCTGCAGCAGGCGCAGGCAGCGGCGGCAGCGGTGCGCGTGACGTATGACGCGGACAAGCCGAACGTGTCGCCGAAACTGGACGATGCGGATGTCGAGACGCGCACGGAGAGCAAGCGCGGCGATGTGCGGTGCGGGGTTCAGCGGCGCGCCGGTGAAGCTGGATGAGACGTATGCGACTCCGGTGGAGACGCATAACCCGATGGAGATGCACGCGACCACGGCGGTGTGGGATGGGCAGCGGTTCACGCTGTATGAGTCGACGCAGGGCGTGGTGGGACATCAGCACGCGATGGCGCAGGTGCTGGGAGTGCCGAAGGAAAATGTTCGGGTTATTTCGAAATTTATCGGGTCAGGGTTTCGGCGGCAAGCTGAGTGCGTGGCCCCACTCGGCGATGGCGGCTGCGGCGGCACGCAAGCTGAACCGGCCGGTGAAGCTGATGGTGACGCGGCGGATGATGTTCTGGGATGTGGGGCAAAGGCCGCATACGCAGCAACAGATTCGGCTAGGCGCGACTCCGGATGGGAAGCTGGTTTCGCTGGAGCAGCACTACAGGAATCACACGTCGTTTGTAGGGAACTATCACGAGAACTGTGGAGAGGCGACGCCGTTTCTGTACAGCACGCCGAACCTGGAGGTGACGTCGGCGCTGGTGCAGCGGAATGTGGGGACGCCGTGTCCGATGCGCGGGCCGGGTGCTGTGCCGGGGTTGTTTGCGCTGGAGTCCGCGATGGACGAGCTGGCGATCAAGCTGAAGATGGACCCAGTAGAGCTGCGGCTGAAGAATGACACGCTGATGGATGAGAGCAATGGGAAGCCGTTTTCATCGCGGCATTTGAAGGAGTGTCTGCAGGTAGGCGCGGAGAAGTTTGGGTGGTCGAAGCGGAACCCTGAGGTGGGCTCGATGCGCAACGGTGACGCGGTGCTTGGGTGGGGCGTGGCTGCTGCTTCATGGGGTGCGTGGCGCGGAGGATGCCAGGCGACGGTGATGCTGAAGGATGATGGCACGGCGCGAGTGACGTGCGCGGCGCAGGATCCCGGGATGGGAACGTACACGATCTTTGCGCAGATTGTGAGTGACAAGACGGGGCTGCCGCTGGACAAGATCGAGGTGCTGCTGGGTGATTCGGACTTTGTGCCGGGCGCTACTTCGGGTGGATCGACGTTGACAGCGACGGTGATGCCGGCGATCGCGGATGCGGCGAACGGTGCGGTGGGGCAGGTGCTGGCGATGGCCGCTTACCGTGTGAAGGCGTTTGAAGGAAAGAAGCCCGAAGATTTGATGATGAATGGCGGGAGCGTGCACCTGAAGGCCAACCGGGAGATCGCTGTTCCGTTCCAGGAGGCGCTTCGCGCGGCGAAGGTGGGGTATGCGAGTGCGGATGGACGCTCAGGTGGTCTGGGTTCGGACACAAAGGCGAGGGATTATTCGACCCATTCGTTTGGCGTGCAGTTCGCGGAGGTGGAATGGAGGCCGCAGATTGCGCAGCTGCGTGTGAGCCGCGTGGTGACGGTGATGGATGCGGGACGGATTATCAATCTGAAGACGGGAACGAACCAGATTGAGGGTGCGGTAGTGATGGGCATCGGCATGGCGTTGCTAGAGAAGACCGTCTACGACCCGCGCAATGGACACCCGATCAACGACAACTATGCGGACTACCTGGTGGCGACGAATGCAGATGTGCCGAAGCTCGATGTGCACTTCCTCGGCATTCCTGATCCGATGATGGGCGAGTATGGCGCGCGCGGGATTGGTGAGATTGGCCTGGCGGGTGTGGCGCCGGCGATTACAAGCGCGGTGTATCACGCAACCGGCGTGCGTGTGCGCGAGCTGCCGGTGAGGATTGAAGACCTGCTGCGGTCGTCAGTTGTCTAGCGGCTGGGGCGGTGTAATTACTGGGCGGCGGAACGTGGGACAGCGGCTGGTGGTGTGCGATCAGCCTGCTGGCTGATGCCGGTATCCGCCATGGCCTGCGCGATGGGGATTCCGAGAAGAACCTTTACGGCGACTTTCTCTGTGCCCATGGCTGCGGGCTCGAAGTACCAGTGCGTCAGGCTTTCGACGAGGCCTTCATTGAGGCGCTGATCGGGCGACTCCATGATGTGGAAGGCTTCGAGCTTGCCGTCGGCTTTGAGATTTGCCTGGATGACAACGACGCGGCCGATGTTCGCGGAGACAGCGGCTGGTGGGAGCTGCGGGAGTCGCTGGTCTTCAGGAAAGGGCGGTGTGAGTGCGACGCCGGGGTGTGCGATGCGGACTTCGCGCGAGGCGCTGTACTGCAGGCTCCAACGGGCGCCGTGGATGCCGAGCTTCGAGACGTCGAGATAGACGGTGTAGACGGGGCCGTCGGGGAAGACGCCGAAGTCGCGGACGGCGCCGCCGCTGGCGCCAGCGGAGAGGATGGTGAGTCCATACGAGCCGTGCGGATTGTTTGGATCCACGGTTGCGTCCGAAGGAGCGGAACGGAGAGCGTTGCCCCCAGAGCCTCCGACGATGGTCATGCCGGAGAAGGGTGCGGAGCCGTTGCCGCCGGCGGGAGATGAGCCGTTGCCATTGCCCATGCCGGCGCCGGAGGTGTGGCCTGAGCCGAGTCCTGTACCGTTGCCGATGCCTCTGCCGCTTGTGGAACCGGATCCGGCGATCTCTGACGTGCCGCCGCCGGAGCCTTTGCCGTGCGGGCCGCCAACTCCTGAGCCTGAGGCGGCAGCTGCGTGGCCCTTGCCTGCCCCGGAGCCTGACGCGGCGGTGCCGGAACCTGAGACTCCAGCGGTGGTGGAAGTGCCGCCGGTGCTGTGGAGCTCGGCGACGTTGGGTTTGGCGAAGACTTCGAAGCGGCCGTGAAGTTCGGCGGCGGGGATGTCGCGCTCCGTCAGCGTCGACTGAACTTCCATGGAGTTGACGACGAGGAGATTGCGAGTGTCGGTGCCGCCGGCGGGAGTTGCGGTCGATGGCGTGGATGGGGCGCTCCTGGCAGCGACAGTTGGGGCGGCCGGCTTTGCGGGAGCGGCTGGCGCTGGCGGAGGTGGTTTGCGTGCCTCAAAGGAGCGGCCCTTCGTGGCGAAGGCGGCGAGCCTGGGTGCATCGGCGAGCTCGGTCGCAGAGGTGAGTGGAACGGTGTCGACGCTGGACGGCTTAATTTTAGGTAGAGCAGGTTGCGGTGCGGGTGCCGGCGCTGGCGGAGCGATCGGCGTGACGATAGCACTCAACTTGGGCGCAGCGAGTGATGGCGCGTGCTGCCCGGCAGCAATGCGGACCATGCTGGGAATGGGGAGCGCAGTGGCGAGCCGCGGCGGGTGGGGGAGATCGGGCTGCAGAATGGTCTGGACGGAGTTGGTCGCGTCGGGCGTGTTGGAGATGATGTGTTGCGGGCCGGTGTGGAGTAACGCCATAGAGGATGCGCTCGAAGCCGCATTGCGACCCGGCGCGGAGGCTGATGATGCGGCGCCGGGCGATGACGCGGATGCAGAAGACGATTGCAGATTGGGAAGAATCGCACGGCTGGTCTGCTGCTGCTCGATGTCGATGCGCCGATAGGACTCGCGAACGTGGAGCGGGCCGTCACGAATGACCGGAGCGAAACTCAGCAGAAGAATTGTGGCGAGGACGACGAGATGCACGCTGCCTGAAGCGGGGAGCCCACGCGCGGGGAGGCCGGTGGTTTCGGCGATGGTCGGTGTCGATACGATCGGGCGTGAGTTCTCTAGTCGCACGGGAGATGTCCGGTTGTGCACGTGCTTGCTGGGGCTCGTGACAGAAGAGGAATGGACATAACCAACGCAATCTCACCGAGGTTGTGGCCGAACTCGCTTCTACGATGGCGATGGGCAATCGACGGCATTGCCAAAGCCGCGCAGGTCAGGAGCTTTGCAGATGGGGCCAGTCTAGTCCTCGAAGAGGCAATGTCAACGAAAAAGGTAAGGGTGAAGTACAGGGTGAAACTAGAAGAATAGAATCGTATTCAGACCAAATTGTTACTACTGCCAGATACAAGTAACTGAGCGGTAGCTTAGTGGGATAAGCGCCAGAAAATAGACTTGTTGGGTTATAAGGTGCGGCTTAGAATCCGGATACGCGGCGGAAGCAGACGGAATGGGACGCGGCGGCCATCTCTGTTTGTACGCGGCGAGGAAGTCATGAGCTCCGTAGCAGGCGTAGCTGTAACTCCTGAAGCTCCTGAAACTGCGACACCGGCAGGACGAATATGGTGCCCGTTTCATGTAACTCTTGCTGCGACTATTGCGCTGATTGCTTTCTTTTTCTGCGGTCAATCGATAGCAGATCCTGACATCTGGTGGCACCTGAAGGACGCGCAGATTCTTGTCCAGCAGCATCACTGGGTGCGGGTGGACCAGTTCTCGTATACGGTGGCGGGAACACCGTGGGTGAACTCGGAGTGGCTGTCAGAGCTGGTGTTCTATGGGATCTGGCGGCTGGGTGGAGTCACTGCGCTGTTCGTCGGGTATGTGGCGATCGTCGAGACTCTGATGATCCTGATTCTTTTGTTGGCGTATCGGGCGAGTGACTCGATCAAGGCGTCAGCGTTAGCTGCGGGAGCATCGGTGCTGCTCGCAGTCGTGAATTTTGGGCCGAGGACGATCCTGTTCGGCTGGGCGTGCCTGCTGGCGCTGATGTTCGTGCTGTGGAAGCTGATGAGGACTGGTGACGCTCCGCTGTGGACGGTGCCACTGATTTTTCTCCTGTGGGTGAATCTGCACGGGTCGTGGCTGATTGGGTTAGTGGTGTTTGGGATTGTGGTGGGCAGCGGATTTTTCTGCGGCACCTGGGGCAAGGTAGTTGCGGAGCGGTGGACGCCAGCTCAGCGGCGCAAGCTGCTAGTAACCGCGGCGGCGATTGTGCCGGCTCTTTTTGTAAATCCTTACGGATATAAGGGAGTTTTTTATCCGTTCGACTTAGCTTTTCGACAGAAGCTGAATGTGGAACACGTGGTGGAATGGGCTTCAGTGAATTTTCATGAGCCGAGGGGCAAGATCGTTTGTGGGTTGCTGCTCGCATTGTTCCTGCTGGCATTGGCGGGCAGACGCAAGTGGAAGCTGGCCGAGGTAGGACTGGTCACCTTCGCGATGTATATGTCGCTGACTTATGTGCGATTCCTGTTTCCGGCGGCAATCCTGATTGCGCCGATCCTGGCGCGGCAGATGGATTTTATGCCGGCTTACAACAGGAACGCTGATAAGCCATGGGTGAATGCATTTTTTACGGCAGCCGTGCTGGCTGTAATTATCTGCCGCTGGCCGGCGACGAAGAAGATTAATGAGGATCTGGCAAAGAAGATGCCGCTGGGTGGCGTGCACTATTTACAGACGCACATCGCGCCGGGCGAGCGGGTTTTCAATCACTATATGTTTGGCGGATGGATGATCTGGAGCCAGCCGTCGATTCCGACATTTGTGGACAGCCGCACGGATATCTTCGAGTACAAGGGCGTGCTGGCCGACTACCTGGATGCGATTGGTCTGAAGAATTCGCTAGCGGATGTAGATAAGTATCACGCGAAGTACATCTTCTTCCCGTCGAAGGATGATCCCTTCACCTATTTCATGCGACACACGACTGGGTGGCACGTCATATTCGATGACGGGGTAAGTTGCGTATTTGAGAGGAACCAGGCAGGAAGTTAGGAGATGACGGGCTCGATTTGCAGGACGTCTCCTAAGTGGGTGTTCGTAGCAGCGATGGTTCCGGGCGGTAGCTCGAGCGCGCTGCATGCTTTCCAGTTAATGGACGTCATGCGAAAGGGACGCAAGTTGCCGTAGGCAGAGAGCACGCGATGCTCTCTGTCAAGTAGCAGAACGTCGATACCGAAGCGCATCCAAAACGTATGAACTCCGTTGGATGGCCGGATGAGGAGCCCATGTCCGGCGGCAAGAGATCTGCGGCCCATGAGGCCCAGGAAGCGGGTCAGCGAGGTATCTGCAACGGCAACCCGGTGTGCCAGGACGGAGTGTCGGGCCGGGTTGGATATGCGCAGGTACTGCGTGATCCGTGGACCCATGGTTCGGTGTAACTAGACCTTGCGCTTGCGCCGCTGGATAAGAACCAGAAGCACTACGACGAACAGAACTGCTGCAACAACGCGAATAATTGTAGGTGTATCCATGCTTTCTCCTATTGACAAGGCGATAAGACATCTGGTGGTGCGGTTAGAAAAGGTTCTGAATATTGTGAATGATGCTGATAAATGCAGGAGCGAGTAACACAATGAACATACTTGGAAAGATAAAAAATACAAGCGGAAATACCAGTTTTATGGTCGTCTTTGCGGCGAGCTCTTCTGCTTTCTGACGGCGCTCGGTGCGGAGCGAGTCGGAAAATACCGCAAGTGCCTTTGATATGGGAGTGCCAAACTTGTCTGTTTGGACGAGCATGCTGACGAAAGCAGAGACAATCTCAAGCTTTGTACGGTCAGCCATATGTCTCCAGGCGTCGATACGCGGAGTGCCGGCGCGCTGTTCGAGACTGATCAGGTTGAACTCATCGCTGAGGTCGGGGTGCGTGGCAGCGAGTTCCGCTCCGACGCGCTGGAGTGCCTGATCCAACCCAAGGCCGGCCTCCATGCAGATGGCAAGGAGGTCGAGGGCGTCCGGGAGGCCGAGGCGAACGCGCTCGCGGCGCTTGCGAACCAGCCGGGACACGAACAGGTCCGGCACATAGAAGGCGAAGATTACGCCAACGATAAACCAGAAGATGAGGTTGTCACGGATGAAGACGCTGATGAGGACCGCGGTGATTGCAGTAAGCAGCAGTCGCGTGGCATAGAACATTTCGACGTGGTAGGACTGGCGGTACCCGGCGAGCGCGAGTTGGCGAGCAGCATTGGCGCTATTGGTGATGCCGATTGTGCGGCGGATGCGCTCGGTTGCCGAACCGACTTCAGTGAGGATGGCGGCGGGCCGGAAGGCGGCCGCAGTGGCAACTGGTTTGAATCCCTGGACCGCTTCGAGCACGCGGGCTTCGGCAGAGGCCCGGCGTTCGAAGATCAGAATCACCAACGTGGTAGCGAGGAAGATCGTGAGACCGGCGGCGATGAGGATGTAGACCATGGTTTACACCTTGATGCGGACAATGCTGCGAATGATGAGAACTCCAAGCGCCATGAATACGGCGCCGGCAACGAGCAGGTGACGGCCGACGGGTTGGTTGAGCAGGGGCGCTGTGTAATTCGGATTGAGCGCGTTGAGCATGAAGAACATGACGATCGGCAGCACGCAAAGAATCCAGCCGGTCAGGCGACCTTGCGCCGTGTAAATACGGATCTCGCCCTGCAGGCGGATGCGCTCGCGCAGCAGCGCTGTCGTCTTGTCGAGGACTTCAACGAGATTGCCGCCTGTCTCGCGCTGAATGAGCATCGCGGCGACGAGGAATTGCACGTCCGGAACGGGGATCCGGTCAGCGAGATTCAGGAGGGCGTCACGAAGCGGGAGGCCGAGATTTTGCTCTTCCGAGACGCGGCGGAACTCTTTCCCGACCGGGTCGGCGATCTCCTGCCCAACAAGATCAAGAGCGGCAGTCAAGGAGTGGCCGGCCTGGAGAGCGCGCGAGACCAGATCCATTGCCTCCGGAAGGAGCGCGGAGAACTTTCTGAACTGGCGCTTTCGGCGAATGATGACATAGGTATACGGGGCCGCGAATGCGAAGGCTACGAGAAGCGGAATGACGAGGGCATTGACGGAGAGGATTTCGCAAATCCAGTAGACGACCAGGAACGCGGTGAGGGAGCCGAGCAGCAGGCGGCCCACCGACCAGTCCAGATCGGCTTCGATGATGAGCTTCTGAAGCCGCGCGGCCGGTGTGAGTTTGCCGAAGAGGCTGTTGAGCCATGGAATCTTGCTATACGAATCATGGCGAAGAATATCGACCCGCTGTGCGGCCCTTGCGGGGCCGCGGCCGGCGGCGGCCTGCAGGCGCGCATGGGCAAGCTTCTCCGCACGCGTCGGTTGAGTGAACACCACAACCACGGTGAAAACTGCGACGAGGATGAAGACAAACAGAAGAAGAAGAGACATGGCCGGTTCCAGCTATACGTCGACGACGTGGGTATAGATGTCCATGGGAACTCCGATTCCGGAGGCCTGAAGTTTTTCGAGGAACTTGGGAACGATGCCAGTCGCTTGGAATCGTCCGATTACTTTGTTGTTGGGTCCGAGCCCACGCTTCTCAAAGCGGAAGATGTCCTGGAGGCTGACGACGTCCTGGGACATTCCCGTGATTTCACTGAAGTGCGTGATGCGGCGAGTGCCATCGCTCATGCGCGAGATCTGGATGATAATTGCCACGGCCGATGCAACCTGCTGACGGATTGCTTTTTCGGGAAGGTTGAGGTTCGCCATCATCGCCATGGTTTCCATGCGGGCGATAGCGTCCCGCGGACTGTTGGCATGGATGGTTGTGAGGGAGCCGTCGTGGCCGGTGTTCATCGCCTGCAACATGTCAAGCGCTTCTTCGCCACGAACCTCGCCAACGATAATGCGATCGGGACGCATGCGGAGGGAATTGACGACGAGCTCGCGCTGGCGGACGCCGCCGCGGCCCTCGAGATTGGCGGGGCGGCACTCGAGCCGGACGACGTGGTGTTGCTTGAGCTGGAGTTCGGCCGAATCTTCGATGGTGACGATGCGCTCGGTATCAGGGATGAAGCTGGAGAGCACATTGAGCAGCGTGGTCTTTCCGGCACCGGTGCCGCCGGAGACCACGATGTTCAGACGAGCTTTGATCGCTCCCTGAAGAAGCTGCAGCATCTCCGGTGTGATGGTGAGATTGCGGAGCAGATCGGCGGCTTCGAGTGGCGTCGTGCCAAAACGACGGATGGAGAGGATGGGGCCGTCGACGGCCAGCGGTGGGATGATGACGTTCACACGGGAGCCATCGGCGAGACGAGCGTCCACCATCGGTGAGGATTCATCGACGCGCCGCCCCACGGCGGAGACGATCTTGTCGATGATGTGCATCAGATGCACCTGATCTTTGAAGGTGACACCGGTTTTTTCGAGCACGCCGGAGCGCTCGACGTAAACTGCGCTGTGCGTGTTGACGAGGATGTCGTTGATGGTGGGGTCCTGGAGGAGCGGTTCGAGTGGACCGAGGCCGAAGACTTCGTCGAGAACTTCGCGACAGAGGCGATCCTTCTCGACCATGCTGAGCGGCGTGTCGAGCTGCGTCATCAGGTCCTGAATGACGGCGAGGATCTGCTGACGGGCGCGGAGGTCCTGGAGATTGCGCAGCTTTTCAAGATCGATTTTCGCGAGCATGTCGCGATGGAGCGCGGACTTGATCTCCTGATAGAGGCGGCCGGTGACGCCCGGCCGTGATGGGGAGTCATTGCCGCGCATCGGCGGCATGCGGCCAAAAGCCGGTACTACTTCATTCATTGAGCCCATGTTGACCTCCCTGCAAACTGCTGTCCGCGCATAAAGCTAGCCCGAGATTCTGAGAACATTGAAACGAGAGCGCGCCTGCTGAATTCGCTTCTCGGTGTTGTCCGGCAGTGTCTCCAAAGATCCATTGAGGCGGAGCGTCCACTTGCCGATGCCCTGCATGAATTCGGATCGTGACTTAACGGAGACGGGGATTCCGGTTGAGATCGCTTCTCCGAGTTCCTGGTCGGAGTTCGGGATGATGAGCGAAATTTTTCTGTGTAACGCCTTCTCGATGGTTTCAATCGAGAGCGGAGCTTTCTTGGTCCATCGGTTGAGGACAACCTGTGATTTCGAGGTGGAGAAATTCAGGCGCATCAGATAGTCGAGATAGCGCGAGGTTGCGCGGACGGCCGGCAAATGCGGTGTGGCAATGAGCGAGAACTCGTCGCTCAGCTCAAGAATGGCGAGGTTCTGCTCATCGAAGCGCGCGTCGGTATCGACGATCACGTAGTCATACATCCGAAGCAAGAAGCGCAATGTTTGCTGAACTGCCTCGGGTGTCGTCTTCGGGGTCGCTCCAAGCCCTTCGGGAGAGGCCAGCACTTCGAGCCCGCTCTCGTGCTTGAGAACGAAGCCCTGGAGCAGTTCGGCATCCATGCGGTTCAGATTGCAGGCGAGCTCGTAGAAACCGTAGTTGTGGTGTTCAAGCCCCAGGTGGAGTGTCACCTCCCCGAGCTCGGGTTGGTGGTCGACGAGGAGGACTCTCTTGCCGCGCTTGGCGAGCGAATAGGCGAGATGAACGGCGAGTGTGGTGGTCCCGACACCACCTTTCACACCCATGAGCGTGACGAGTTTGCCTTGCATCTCGGAGACGAAGGAATCACGCTTTTTGCGCGACACCTGCTCGAGCGCATTCTGAACGCGGTCTGCGACGAGCGGCTTTTCGAGGTATTCCGTGCAGCCGGAGCGCATCGCCTCGATGATTGCTTCAGGCTCCATGCGATTGGAGACCGCGAAGATCGACAGGGGACTGAGAGAGGTGCGGCGCAGATACTCGACGGTCTGCAGCGCCATGGGGCGATCGCGATCGAAATCGATGATGCAGACCTCGGGATGGACCTCGCGGAAGGTGCGGACGAGCGAAGCATCCTTTTCGCCGAAGTATTGCCGAAGCGATGCGCCGAGGGTGAAGCCTGGAACGGACGCCACAACACGGCCGAGGAGATGGACGGCGGCGTCGTCCAGATGAATCGCCAGGATCGACATCCCCTGGTTGCTGTCCGGGTTAGAGTTTCCGAACATGTTGGCGCACCGTAATTCCTATCTCTGCACTATGGGTGTAGCGGTTCCTGGAACTTGATGAGAGCCGGGGAAATGCTGATCGAAACGATTCGGATCGAGGGCCGGCACGACAGGTTTGGGCAACAATGGAACGGGGCTCGGGATTCCGAGCGGATCTACGATAGTCGGTGTTACGACGACGAGCAGCTCAGAGGTCGTGAGGTTCCTGGAATGCGAGTGAAAGAGCAGGCCCAGAATCGGAATATCCGCGATCCCTGGAATCTTGCTCAACTGGATCGTGGTGTTGGAGTCGAGTAGCCCGGCGATGCCGAAGCTTTGGCCATCTTTCAACTCAACGGAGGTCTCAGCGCGGCGTGTGGAGAGTGCGGGGACCGTGAACCCGGAGATCGTGACAGCGTTCCCGTAGTCGAGAGAGCTGACCTCCGGAGCCACCTTTAGCCGAATGGAGTTATCCGGTTCGATCGTACCAGTAAAGTCGAGCTTGATACCGTACGGACGGAACTGGATCGTAACTGCACCGGCACCTCCCGCCGAGGTTCCCTGAACGACAGGGTAGGGAAATTCACCGCCGGCGAGAAAGTGTGCAGGTTCACCGCTGACCGCGAGGAGATCGGGCTCGGCGAGAATCTGAAGGACGTTCTTTGTCTCGAGGTCCTGAATCGTCGCTCCAATATTCAAATCGGGCCGGAAGAGAAAGAGGTTGAGCAGGCTGTTGGTGCTGAAACTGGAGCTGGTGCCCTGAACGTTTCCGCCTATGGTGCCGGTGATCGAGCCGCCTGCAGTCGGAGCTGTGAACTGCTGCGTGGTAACCGTGCCCACCGTATTCGCTCCGCCCGTGCTGAGAATGTTGATGCCAAAGGTGTTCATCTTTCCGCGGTCCACTTCGGCAAAGCGAACCTTGAGCATGATCTGTTTGCTGTGTGCGGGCGTAAAGACCAGCAGGCCGTTAACTACCTCTTTGGAGTACGTCTGTGCCATCTTGAGGACAGTATCCGCGACGCCTTGATCGGTGACGGTTCCGGAGAGAACAACGCGGCCTTCTTCGGCGCGGGCCTCGATGGGCTGGTTAGGATAGGTCTGCTGGAGCGCGGCGCGCAATCCAGTGATATCGACGTCGGCTGAAACCTCGAGCATGCGCGAACGGCCGTCCTCGTCCCAGAAGACGACGTTGGAGGAGCCAGCCGCCTTCGCGGTGATGACAACCTGGGTCGGCGCTGTTGTGGTGCTTTCGATCACGGCTGGATTGCTCACGTAGATTTTGCGAAGCCGCGCCTGCATCGTGACGATGATGGAGCGGCCGACGAGGATGTGAACGGTCTCGGTTTCAGCGGATGTCTGAGGAGCAGCCGCCGCGGGGGCCGTTGATTGAGGCAAGCTATCGGTCTGCGATACTGCAGCCGACGCAACGCAAAGTGGAACAGCAAGGGTTAGAACCAGTCCTGCTCGAATGTGCATATCGTTAGAGCCTCATCCTGCGACTAGAACTTCGTGACGGTCGTTTTATCCCCTGCAATGGTTTCGACGGAATAGAACTCAGCAGGTCGAGGTTGCGGTTTCGGAGCGGCGGCCACATGCGGCCTGGGTGCGACCGGTGTGACGTCCGCGACTAACTGTGAGGCGAGAACTGGTTTCGGTTCGGGTTTGTTCTGGTCGGCGCCGTTTCTCAGGACGAATTGGACGGAACCTTGTTGCGTTGCGAGTACGAGCTTCTGTGCGTCGCGTGGACTGAGCAGCAGGGTGACCACGTTGACGGTCTGGGGCCTGCCTTTCGGATCAGGTTCGAGCGTCTGTCCGGCAGTAAGGACCTCGACGTCTTGAAGAATCGTTTGTGTCAGCGGCGCAGAGGCGCTGTCCGGACGATAGGTGAGGAGAACATCCACGTGGCTGCCGGGATAGAGGAAGCCGGCCACACCAACCACGTCATTGGACCGGATGGAGATGGCGCGCATTCCTTCCGGGATTTTTACCGACAGGCCGAGGCCGGATCCAGGTGCGGCCAAGTCACTTTCGACCACAGGCTGATTGGCACTCACCGGGTAGATGAGCGAACGGCCAATCACCTGATCGGGCCGGGAGAATGCGCCGGTGAGTGGCATGGAAGCCGGCCAGTTGACGACCCTGATGTTCTCGGGAGCGAGTGGCGTTCCGGCCGGCAACTGATCGACGGCCGCGACGACGCGAATTGTTACCGGCGTCTTCGCCCTCTGGCTGCGGAGATGCGAGTAGAGAAGATAGGTTGCGCCGGCCGAGAGAAAGAGAGCGATGAAGAGCGCGAGCGAGAGTCGACGAATATCCATGACTTCAACCCTTCCAGACGTTCGAAATCAAAGTGCCGACGGCGCCCGCCGCAATGGCGAGTCCGTAGGGCATGTGCACGGCCTTGGCGCTGGACAGGTTCAACTTGGGATTAACCCGCAGGCCACTGGACGCGTGGAAGCGGACGAGCGCTCCAACGTTGGACAAGGTGGTGTGGTATCGCTTGAGAACGATGACATATCCCAATGCAATGAGACCACCGGCGACAGCGCAGACGATGAGTGCCAAGCCGGCGTTGCGATAGCCAACCCACGCACCTACCGCCGCCATGAGCTTAACGTCGCCACCTCCCATCGCGTGAACCACAAATAGCAGGAAGAAAACCCCGCCGCAAAGAATTATGCCGATCAGCCCCTCCAGCAATCCGTGCCAGCCGAGAAAGCTGAAGCGAACTATGAGAGCGGCAAGAATTGCCGGGTACGTGAGCCGATTCGGGATGCGGGCAGAGATGACGTCGAACCAGGCGCCGAGAAGCGCTGCGATGACCGCTCCATCCAGCAACCAGATATGCATTGTGTACCCTTTGCCCGCAGGACCCATATCACGTGAACAGCACAAATCTTCCGGCCGCGGGAATGTCACCCGCGCGGCCGGCGCAGTCTACGTCCAATTAACCGCCGGGGTTGGCAGCGGTCGCGCTGCTCAGCTCCATGCCGATCTTGCTAAATGCGTTGTTGATCGTGTCGGCAACGGTCCCCATTCCCGCAATGGCGCCGAGAGCGATGAGAGCGCAGACGAGTGCGTACTCGATTAGATCCTGGCCGGATTCGTCCTCATGCAGGCTGGCGAGGAGTGTGTGAAGTGTCATGGTGGTTCTCCTTGGGAAAAATAAGCGGAGCGGCTATTCAGTTGTAGTGTTCTTTGAAAGCTAGCCCGATTGTTCGTTCGCAATCGCGCGTCCGCACTACGCAAAAAAAGCGAAGGGACGTGCGCATAGCTGAGGAGTGAAGGTTCGCCTGGAGGTATTACTCGGGGCGTGCCGCCTGCCGGCTCAAATCCCTCTTCCATTTCGGCTATCGTGCCGATACAACTATCAGTCGCTACGGTCGATGTCAATGACTTTTAGTAACTTTGGGCCTCGTTACCACTACTTTTGTAAGGGGCATGATTCCGAAAGTAACTCCGATGCCTACGCACTGGTCGTACCTCGCGCTACTAGGTGAGCGTCTTGCGTCCGTTCGGTTGGAGAACGACCTGCTGAGGCGGGTGGCCGTTAAGGGCGAGGTTGACCCTTGTCAAAGTGGCGCTGGTTCCAACGAGATGCAGCGGTCTTCCTTCCAGACTCGTGACCAGGCGGCCGCAGCCTTGCACCTGCGCGAGTGGCTTGCCACCCAGTTTGAGCTCCGCGCTGCCGGTACTGTAGCGGAGTTCGGCGACCTTCTGGTTGGGCAGGGGAACAGAAAAGACGCCATTGTGTGCCGCCGCACAATCAGGACGAACGTTCCAGTGAAGTTCGCCGTCCTGCACCCTCACGCCGGCGAGACGCCATGTGTAGTCATAGAGCACCAGCGCCGCAGGAGAGTAGCTGGCCGAGCCGGACTGCGTAAATTCGCCGGTGAGTGGATCGAGCTGCTGACGAAACGATGGGTCGCGCAGGATTGCTGCGCACCACTGCTGCATCATGTGCGCGAACTCTGCGGAGCGGTTGTAGTGATCGAACCAGCGGCCAGCACGCAGAGCAGTGAGCGCCTGCGACGGGCCGCCCCAGGAGTTCCGCGGAATCGGATGGACGAAGGTGGCGTCATCAAGCGCGATGGACGGCAACGGATAAGGAGTCCAGAAGGCATGCGGGTTTCCCAGTTGTCGCGACCACAGTGTGTCGAAGGTCTTCTGATCGACGACGTGTTCCCCGCAGATGCGCGAGAGAATATCGCTCCGCACCTTCACGAACTTCTTGTGCGCATCGAGATCATAGAACGCAGCGTCTTCGGGAACGTAGAGCTTCGTGAGGATGAGCTTGCGGAGGGTCTCGGCGCGCTCGAGCCACCGGCCGGATTCCGAGGTTTTGCCGAGTGCGCGGGCCATTGTAGCGAGCGCGACGCGGCCGCCGTAGACCGTCGCGGAGAGATCCGGACAGAGGCGCGGCAGCGTCGGGTTGGGAGGGCATTGACGTGCGTCTTTGTTGGGGCACTGATTGGCGCAGCCGGCCCAGCGCGGGCTGTTGTCCATGCCGGTGTCGTAGGTGCAGAAGCCCTCTACGAGACCGGTCCCTCGCGTATTGCGATAGCGCATGAGCCATGCGTCCCAGCGGGAGCAGGCGTTGTAGGCAGTCTGGAGCAGCTCAGAATCGCCGGTAGTATGCGCGAGCTCCCACGCTGTTGTGGCGATAGGAACGACCATCTGGATTTGGCCGAAACCGGTCTCTGAACGCTTGTTGTTGGCCGGGAGCTGGCCGTCCTCGCGCTGCAGAGTGAAGAAGGTCATGTGCGTGTTGCGTGCGACGTCAGGACGAAAGAGCGAGTAGACGAGCGATTCGTGCGGACCGCACTCCTGCCAGATGCCGGCGTACTCGGCGCCTTCGATGAGCACTGGCCCGGGAAATCGCGGAAGGACCTGGACGTTCGCGGCGAGCACCTGGAGCGCCCGATCGTAAGCGTTCTGCCATTGCGGGTTCGAGGTGGAGAACGATGGGGCGCTGTTGGACGGCGCGCTGGATTCTGCAAGCAGAGCGAGCGGGCGCATGGCCGGTGCGATTGCGCTGAGCGCGGCTGCCTTCAGGAGGTCGCGGCGTTGCATGCGGGCGTAGGTGCTGGCGTAGTCGATGCCGACTCGGGGTGCAGGAGCGTGGCGGCCCAGCAGGATACGGCCGCGGCGAACGCATCTGGCTCGGCCGGCGACCCGCCTTCAAGTGCGGCGAGCTGCACGGCCAGGTTGCCGATGGTGGAGCTTTCCGGAGCGCCTCGGCGAACGGGGAGGCCAGTGCGTTCGGCGGTCAGTCGGCAGAGAAGATCGTTGCGGCAGCCGCCGCCCACAACCACGATTTCAGTCGGCTGCACGCCTGTATAGCGGCGAAGCTCTTCGAGCGCGCGGGCGTACGCAGCGGCGAGGCTATGGAAGATCAGGGCGGCCATGCGCACTGCTCCCGCAGGGCTTTCATCGAGGGTGTCGTGGCCATGCGTCCGCAGTTGCGCATTGATGCGCGAGGGCATGTTGCCGACCAGGCCGAGCTCGGGATCACCGACGTCGAGAAGAGCGGAAGGCTCGGACTCGATGGAGGCGCGGCGCACCAGGTCTTCCACGGTGAAGGACGCACCGGCGGCCTCCCATGCGTCCATGCACTGCTTGAGGAGCCACATACCGTTGACGGCTTTGTGGAAGCAGATGCGATTGCCGATCGCGCCGAGATTGGTGAAGTCGTCGGCGAGTGCGGCGGCCGAATTGCACGGTGCGGAGAGGAGCGCACCGATGAGGGACCACGTGCCCGAGCTGATGTAGGCCCACTGCTTCGCATGCGCGGGAATGCCGGAGATGGCGGAGGCGGTGTCATGGCAGGCGGGTGCGATGAGTTCGGTGTCGCGCAACGCGGGAAGATCAGCGAGTGGGCCGCTGAATTTAGAAAGCTTCCCGAGCCGCGTGCCGGGTTGTGTGAGCTTCGCGGCGCGGTGAAGATCGAGGCCGGCGGCGGCGAAGATCGCTCTGCTCCAGTCGCGTGTGGCGAGGTCGATCATGCCGGTATGCGTGGCGTTGGTGTATTCGGCGAACGGCGCGGCGCCCCAGCGCGTGAGCATGTACTCGGGCAAATTCAGCCAGCGTGCGCCGGGCGGGAGATCGGCTGCGTTATCCGCGTAAAGCTGATAGAGCGTGTTGAGGCGCGCAAGCTGGATCCCGGTGATCTCGTGCAGGCGCTCAGGCGAAATTTTTGTGTGGAGCTGCTGTTGTGCGGCGATGGTGCGCTCGTCGCGATAACAGAACGGCGCATCGAGTGGATTGTTATTGGCGTCGACGCGTACGTAGTCCACAGCCCAGCCGTCCACCGCGATGGAGCGAATACCTTCAGTGGCGAGCTCGGTGCAGCGGCAAAGCCCCTCATCGACACCGTCTTCAATCGCTCGCAGTGGCCAGTGAAGACCGTCGCCGCGCTCGACAGGGCCGTTCGCGAAACGATGAACGAGTGTGATCTCCGGCGCATCGTCATGCCAGCGGAGAAGAGAGACGCGGCAGCTCTCAGCGCCGAGGTCCACGGCGACCAGCGCGCGCTTGTCTTTCGGAATCCTCGGTGCTCGAGAGGCTGCCTGGCTCACCGGAGATACGCCTCCACCAGACCGCCATCAACGGGAATCAGATGCCCGGTCGTGCAACGGGCCTGCGGTCCGGCGAGGAACATGATCGCCTCGGCGCAGTCTTTCGGATCGATAGGCTGATGCGTCAGCGTGCGCGTGGCATAGAAGCGCGCCAGCACGTTGCGGAGATCGTCATCGGAACCGGACTCGTCGAAGGGCAGGTTGTATTTCTTGAGCGAGGCGATGACGCGATCGCGCGGGAACATCGTCGATCCCTTGACGACCGTAGCGGGGCTGATTCCGTTGACGCGCGCCTTCGGCGCCATGCTCACGGCGAGTTCGCGGACCAGATGACTCAACGCGGCCTTGCTGACGTCGTATGCCTCGGTGCCGCGTTTCGCGACGACCGCATTTGCCGAGCTGGTGAGGACGATGCTGGTTTCAAGTCCCTGAGCATCGAGAATGGATTTGAATTCGTCGGCAAGAAGGTAATTCGCGGTCACGTTGACCTCGAGCGTGAGGGCCCACTGCGCGTCCGTGACGATGCCGTCCGGCGAAGAAGGGAACATCGCAGCCGTGTTGATCAGGATGTCGATGCCGCCGTAGCGGAGAACCGTGGCATCGAGCGCAGACCGAATCGCCGCGCGATCGCGAATGTCGATCGAGGTGAAGTCGGCGACCTCGCGGCCGTACTTCGATTGCACTTCCTTCGTTACCGCTTCGGCGCCTTTGGTATCGCGATCCGCGACCATCACGTGCGCGCCGCGCTCGGCCGCCAGGAGGGCGACTTCGTGGCCGATGCCGCTGCCTCCCCCGACAATAAGCGCGATCTGACGGGAGAGCTGCTTCTCAGGCGGCTGGCGGCGAATCTTCGCCTCTTCCAGCTGCCAGTACTCGATGCGGAAGGCCTCGCTGGGCGGCAGCGCGACGTAGTTGTCGTGCACCGTGAAGCGGTCGGACGGAATGCGCGCGGAGGCCTGTGGGACTGCGTTGCACGGCTTGTTGTCGCCGAGAGCGCCGGCGCCCTGCATCACCCCAATCGCGTTGGTGTAGAACTCACCGGTGATGCGGGACTCCGCCTTGTTCTTGCCGAAGGAGAACATGCCGACGCCGGGGATGAGAACGACTGTAGGGCTGGCGTCGCGCTGTTTGGGCGAGTTCGGCTCAGCGTGTTTCGTGTAGTAATCGGCGTACTCGGCTCGGTAGGTCTGGAGCGCGGAATCGAACAGCGCCGGTAATTGACCCGGATCGTCGGCTGGATTCCATCTAACGAAGAGCGGGCGAATCTTGGTGCGGATGAAGTGATCAGGGCAGCTTGTGCCCAGGTGCGCAAGTTGCTCGGCCTGCGTGGAGTCTACGAACTCCAGCACCTGCGGTGAGTCGGTGTAGGTGCCGATGAAGCGCTGGTTGCGAGAGACGGCGCCGCGCAGCCGCGGCATGATCTTCGCCGCGATATTCTTGCGATCTTCGCGCGTCGAGACGCGCTCTCCTCCGAAACGTTTGTATGCCGGACGCGACGCATGACGCTCAATGAACTGGCCGATCTGGTCGACGATCGTGATCGTGTTGACGTAGCCGTCGCGCTGCGTGTCGCCCCAGGTGAAGAGTCCGTGCCCGCCGAGCACAACACCATCGCAGCCGGGGGTCTCCTGCACGATCTGGCGGAGCATCATGCCGAGCTCAAAACCGGGACGCTGCCACGGCAGCCAGGCGAGCTTGTGGCCGAACTCTGCGTTGAACTCGTCCATGCGCTGCTTGCCATTCGCTGATGCGGCGAGCGCGATCGCCCAGTCAGGGTGCAGGTGGTCGACATGTGGGAAGGGAAGGAAGCCGTGCAGCGGCGTGTCGATCGATGCCGCTGTGGGATTGTTGCCGAAGGTCACGAGCGGATAGAGCTCGACCATCGCATCTTCTTCATCCACGCCGCGATACTGCTTCTCGAGCGCGAGCAGCTTGTCGAGATACAGCGTCGCAAACCCGGAGCGCTTGATGCTGCCGAGATCGCCGCCGCTACCCTTTACCCAGAGCACCAGCTTCTTCTGCCCATCGACAGGATCGACCGTCTCCAGCTTGGAGCTGGTGTTTCCGCCGCCGAAGTTCGTCAGGCGGAGATCGGAACCGAGCAGATTGGAGCGATAGCGGAGGAGTTCAGGGGCATCGAGTGTTTTGGCGTACGACTCGTCCCACTTGTCTTCAAGAAACTTGAGCTTGGCTGTTGCGGTGGCTTGGGGCATAAGGGCGCTCTCAGAAGGGAAATGCCCAACCATTGTCACATACCGAAAGGCAATAGAGCAAAAGTTTCGTATTTGAATTTTGGTCTATTCGAAGGTGGAGTTCACATTGTCAAGAACCGACCTGCGCGTGACCAGACGGTGCGTGACGTAGTTGTACGGCGGAACAGTTTGGCCGCGGAGCAGCGCCAGGCCAAGGTTCATGAGCGCTGGACCGTAGCTGTTGGTTTCGTGAGACACGGAGGCGATCATGGGCGAGCTGCGCCGCTTCATCTCCTCCACTGCCTCATGGATGCAATCCTGGCCCACGACGGCCACATGGCGTTCACGCTTTAGCTCGCGTGCCGCATCAATCGCACCCAGCGCACTGGTGTCGGTGGCGGCGGCAACCAGGATGTTCTTCTCGCGCTTATGCCGCTCCAGGAACTCCGAGATCACCTTGCGGCTGCGCTCGCGAATCCCGCGGCCGTCGATCCTGACAAACGCCTCGACGGGAAGGTCGGGCAGCGCAGAGCGAATCGCCTCAAACGCGCCAGAGACGCGGCTCTGTACGAGCAAGCCCGCCTCGGGCAGATCCAGGCCAAGCACCCAATCGACCTTGCCCTCCCATTCATTCATCGCGAAATTCGCGAGTGCCTGTCCGGCCGTCATCCCGACGCGGTAGTTGTCCACGCCGAAGAATGTCGCGTGCGGATGCGGGATGTCGATCGCGATCAGCGGAATCTTTGCGGCGGCAATCTTGTCGCCGATGATGGGCGCGACCTCCTGCTCCACCTGCAACTCGAAGATCAGATCCACGCTCGCCTGAATGAACTCTTCCGCGTTCTTGATCGCGGTGGGCCCATCGTACTTGTTATCCAGCACCATGAGGTCGACCCCGCAACTCGCCGCCGCTTCGACAAGACTGCTTGTGACCTCGATAGAGAACGGCATGTCGGCACTCTGGCCGGCGAACCCAAAGCGCAGCTTCTTCGGCCGCGATACGTGCCGGTACGTGCCGTCCTGCGCCTGCGAAATGTAGCCCCGGTGCGCGAACGTCTTCAGCACCCGGTACACGGTCGTCTTCGAGACCCGAGTGCGGCGATGGATCGCCTCCAGCGTCAGCGGCTGGTTTTCATTCTGCAGCAGTTCAAGTATGTCGAGAGCTTTGGAGAGGACAGGGATCAGATAAAGGCGGGGACTTGATTTCGCCACAGAAGCTCCTGAGCTGAGAGTACAGCTAGGAATGATACCGTTCCGCTATTGAATTCTGAAACCCCTTGATTCTGGAAATGCATCCAGCCGGGTACCGGTCTCAGGCGTACGTGGCTGTGAGGTTCAAGCATACGTTGATGTAGCCCGGCGGTTGTGCGCGCCACGCTCTTTACTGATCCGCTCGACATAGCCACTCGTGGCGAGCTCCTGCAGCGGGTCGGCAGCCAGGCCGCGGCGCTCGCGCCAGGCACGAATCGCTGGCCGCACGTCGGTCCAGAATGCGGAACGGAATAGCTCCTCCGCCTGCACGAGCCGGCACGCATCCTGCAACTCCGCGAGCTTGTCGAAGTCGATGAGCGCGGCGCGGGCGTACAGCTCCTGCGCCGTGACAACGCTCTGCACCATCGCTTCCATCTTGCCCTTCAGGTTGTGGCTCTGATCGATCATGAACGCGACGGAGTCGGCCTGCGCGCCCGCGCTGAGGATCTCAGCGAAGATGCGGAAGAGCTGATAAGGATCGATGGACCCAAGCGTGAGGTCGTCGTCCGAATACTTGCGGTCGTTGAAGTGGAAGCCGCCCAGCTCGTTGGTGTGCAGCAGCCACGCGACGATCTGCTCGATGTTAGTTCCCTGGTAATGATGGCCGGTGTCCACCAGCACCTTCGCCTGCGGGCCGGCGTGGCGAGCCAGCAGCAGCGCCATGCCCCAGTCGGCAATATCGGTGTGATAGAAGGCGGGCTCGAACGGCTTGTACTCGATCAGCATTCGCTGCCCGGCGCCAAGCGCGGCGTGTGTGGCGGCCATCGCCTCTTCCATCCAGCCAATTCGTCGCCGGATCGACTGCGTGCCGGGATAGTTCGACCCGTCGGCGATCCACAGCGAAATGTCGCGGCTTTCGAGCGCCTTTGCGATCTCAACCGAGTCAATCATGTGCTGAATCGCCATCTGGCGAATCTCGGCGGAGGGATTCGCAATGGAACCGAACTTGTATTCCTGCGATTGGAAAAGGTTCGGATTGATCGACCCCGCGCGCACGCCATGCTCGCGTTCCAGCGCGCGGATCACTTCAACGTCCTTCACCCCGTTGGGCATGTCCCACAGGACGTGCAGCGCAAGCGTCGGTGTAATTCCTGTCAGCCGAAAGACCTCGCCCGCATCGGCAAACTTCTCGGCCGTCGACGTCGCGGCGCCGTCCTGGATGAACTTGCCGAAGCGCGTTCCGGTGTTGGCGAAGCCCCAGGACGGTATCTCGATTCGGAACTGATCAAGGGCTTTGTCGATCCGCTCTACGCTCTGGTCCTTCATATGTGCCGTCCCGGTTTGAGTCCAATGAGAAATTCAGTACCTATTGAAACTGCAAGCTTCGCCGATTTTGGTTCCGTTGTCAAAGCCTTTGTCGGGACCGCTCATTAAGCAGAGTCCTGCAACAGCAGGATATGAAGCTGCCGCGGCCCGTGAACACCTTTGATTCGCGTCATCTCGATGTCCGCCGTAGCCGATGGACCGGACACGAACGTGAGCGGGCGCGTCGCCGTGGACGCGAGCCGCTCAAAGGCCTCCGGTACGGTATTGACGAGGTCTTCAACGCGAAGGACGCAGACGTGGACGTCCGGAACGAGTGTCGCGGCGCGCCGGCCCTGACCGGCCAGGCCCTGGAGTACAAGCGTGCCGGTCTCCGCGATCGCGAGCGTGCACAACGTGACTGCCGCATCGAAGCCGTCGAGCTCCGCGGGGGTGAGATTCGTGTCCGGCATTGTGGCCAATCCGTCGGGTAGCAGGTTGCGCGGGAAGTCTTCCGGAATCAGAACACGAACAGCATTATGGCGCTGCAGGGCGTCGTGAATTGTGGATGGAAGCTGGTCCGCGGTGCAGGGCACCACGTCAGCGTTGTAGTCGATGAGCCGCTCGGTTAGCAGAGCGATCGTTTCGTCGCGCGGCATCGCGGCGTGCTGCGTGTACGTGCGCGGAATTTCTGCATACGCGCGTTCGGCTCGGCTGAAGTCGGTCGCACCGCGATTGGCGGAACGGATCGCGCTCAGGATTTCGGATCGCGCGTCAGCCGGCATTCCTTCCTCCAGCGGATGCTTCGCTCTTCGCCTGCGCACGATTCCGCTGCTCCCACCATTCGCGGAATGTCTGGTCCGGAAGCGCCTGAAGATCGCGTGATTGCGTCCAGCCGCCGAGCATTCCTGGAAGCCAATGAATCCAGGGCTCGCCCGCTCGATCCTTCCGCGCGAGAGGACGATCGGCATTGCGGGCGAAACGCTGTGCGGCGCGGAAACGCGACTCGCTCTGGAAGACGCGGCTCATTGCCTTCATCGCGATTGGTTCCGGCCGCAGCGCGCCGAGTCCCTTTCGCGTCGTGCTCAACGACACGATGGCGGAGGTGAACGAGAATCTCGGGAATGTTGATGCGAACCGGGCAGACCTCATAGCAGGCGCCGCATAGCGAACTCGCATAAGGCAGGCTGCGCGCGTGTTCCATCTGCTGGAGCTGCGGTGTGAGGATGGCGCCGATAGGTCCCGCGTAGACGCTGCCGTAGGCGTGGCCTCCGGTCTCGCGATACACGGGGCAGATGTTCTGACAGGCGCCGCAGCGAATGCAGTTGAGCGTCTGGCGTCCTTCGCGGTCGGCGAGAACACTCGGTCCGCGCGTTGTCCATCAGAACGACGTGAAAGCTGCGCGGCCCGTCGTTTTCGTAGACGCCGGTCCAGATGGAGTTGTACGGATTCATGCGCTCGCCGGTCGCGCTGCGAGGCAGAAGCTGGAGGAAGACCTCGAGGTCACGGAACCGGGGGATGACCTTATCGATCCCGGCGACGGTGATCAGCGTTCGCGGCAGCGTCAGGCACATGCGCCCGTTGCCCTCGCTCTCGACGATGCACACTCCGCCGGTCTCTGCGACGAGGAAGTTCGCTCCGCTGATTGCAGTCGGAACGCGAAGGAACTTCTCGCGCAAAAAGAGGCGGGCGGCGTCAGCCAGATCTTCGGGTGAACTGCCCAGATTCGGCAGGTTCATCTCCCGCCGGAAGATCTCGTGAATCTGTTGGCGGTTTTTGTGCAGCGCGGGAACGACAATGTGCGACGGCTTGTCGTGGCCCAGCTGGATGATGAGTTCGGCGAGGTCGGTCTCGTAAGGGCGGATGCCTGCAGCTTCGAGTGCACCGTTGAGGCCGATCTCCTCGGTCGTCATCGACTTGATCTTGAGGATTTCAGGCGCCGGTTGCGCGTTCTCCTTGATGGCTTCTTTTGCCAGGCCGACGATAATCTCACCCGCCTCTTCAGCGTTGCGCGCCCAGTGAACCACGCCGCCTGCACGCGTGCAGTTTTGCTCAAACTGTTCCAGATACGCATCGAGGTGCGCCATCGTGTGCTCGCGTATGCGCTGGCCGGCGAGGCGCAACTGTTCCCAGTCGGTGAGTTCAGAGACGACACGGGCGCGCTTGTTCTGAATGACCGACGTCGCGTGATGAAGATTTTTGCGAAGCTGCTGATCGCGCAACAGGTTGTGCGCAGCTTTGGGGAACGCCGGAGCGGTGCGCGGATCGAGGAGAGGGCCGCTCATTGCGGGCTCTCTTCTTCGGCCGCGAGGATCTCAGCGATGTGCATGGTCCGCACCGGAGATCCGCGCCGATGCAGGCCGCCGTGGATGTGCATCAGGCAACTGTTGTCGCAGGCTGTGACGATCTCGGCATTCGTAGAGAGCACCGCATCCAGCTTTTCGTCCAGCATCGCGCTCGAAACATCAGGATTTTTGATCGCGAAGGTGCCGCCGAATCCGCAGCACTGCTCGAGCCCAGGCAGCGGAACGAGATCGATATTGCTTACGCAACGAAGGAGCGATGCAGGACCGTCGCCGAGTTGGAGAACGCGTAGACCGTGGCAGCTTGCGTGGTACGTGACGCGGTGAGGGAAGAGGGATTCCAGATCTGTGACGCCGAGCCGCTTTGTAAGCAGTTCGGAGAACTCGTAGACGCGCGGGAGAAGTGATTCAACAGCAGAGGCGAGCCCGCGGTGTTTCCCCGTGGCTTCGAGCTGGCGAGCCATGGCCGGATAGTGCTCGCGCATGTGGGCGACGCAGCTCGAGGAGGGAACGACGACCGCCTCGGAGTCGCGAAACTGTTCGACGAATCGCGGCAGCAGGGGCAGCGCCTCGTCCCAGTAGCCGGTATTGACGTGCATCTGGCCGCAGCAGGTCTGGCCGGCGGGGAAGTCGACCGTGTGGCCCAGGCGCTCCAGCACGCGAACGACAGCCTGTCCGGTGGTTGGAAACAGGGTGTCGTTATAGCAGGTGATGAAGAGCGAGATGCGCAGGGAGGCTCCTTCGCGGCACAATTTCAATACAGATTCTATTTCACAATGCTGTACCGGGTTCGGTAGGATGATTCGAACTTTTGAAGGCGCTACGGAGACATCGTGGGACCGAATCCGTTTGTTGGACTGATTTATCACTGGATCGGCGGGTTCGCTTCCGCTACCAACTTTATCCCGTTCCGCCAGATACGGCGCTGGTCGTGGGAGGTCTACTGGATCATCCAGGGCTTCGCGGCATGGATCATTGCTCCTATCGTACTGGCAAGCATCTTTGTGCCGCACGTGTGGCCGCTGCTGGGACAGGCCTACCGGGAGCATCCGCGTGACCTGCAGTATGCGTTTCTGTTTGGACTGTTGTGGGGCGTCGGCGGAATCACGTTCGGCCTGGCGATTCGGTACCTGGGAATCGCGCTGGGATATGCGATTGCACTGGGTCTTTGCGCATTCTTTGGAACGCTGGTTCCTCCCTTTGTGAACCGGATTCCGCCGCTCAATCAGCGCGAGATTGCGGTGATGGCGCACGCCACATCCGGCAAAGTGATTCTGCTGGGTGTGTTCGTGTGCGTGCTCGGCGTCGCAGTGAATGGGGCGGCCGGGTATTGGAAAGAGAAGGAGCTTACGGAGGAGGAGAGGGCGGAAGCAGGGGAGCGGGATTACAGCTTCGTGAAGGGCATCCTGATCGCGATCCTGGCCGGGTTTATGAGCTCGTTCTTCGCGTTCGGGTTGGCGGCAGGAAAGCCGCTGGGGGATATCGCGAAGGCCTCATTGCTAGCGGAAGGTCATCTGGACCTGTGGCAGAATCTTCCGATTCTGATCGTGGTGCTTTGGGGCGGATTCCTGACGAACTTCGTCTGGTCGGCCATTCTGATTTTCCAGAACAGGTCGTTTCGGCAGTTTGGGGGGGAGCCGGGGATCAATCCGATGCGGGCGACGCACACGACCGGGGACACTCTGGCGGAGTTCGATCCGGCCGATCCTTCGCACCGGCGGCTTTCCGGCGGCGCGCTGTTTGGGAACTACGTGTTTGCCGCGATGGCGGGGGTGATCTGGTATTTCCAGTTCTTCTTCTACTCGATGGGGCAGACCAAGATGGGCAAGTATGACTTCTCGTCGTGGACGCTGCACATGGCGTCGATCATCATCTTTGCGACGCTGTGGGGGCTGGTGTTGCATGAGTGGCGGGGGACCAGCCGGACGACCAAGCTGCTGGTGACGCTGGGCCTTACGCTGCTGGTCGGATCGACCGTGGTGGTTGGCTATGGAAATTATCTGAAGGTGCAGGAGACTGCGGTGGTGACGTCGCAGAGGTGAGGTACCCCCCTCCCCCCGTACTTTTTGCGCAAAGTCTTCAGAGTAGAGACTTTAGGTCTGGACTTTAAGTGTACGTGTGCGACCGGGCTTTTAACAGACCCCCTGTTTGGAAGGGGTGTTTTGTCAAGTTGTCAGCGATGGAAAAGAAAGGCCCCGGCAACTGATTCGCTGCCGGGGCTGAGGAGGAGACAACACTTTTCAGAAGGTGATGTGGCCGGCGAGCTCGAAGGAGCGTGGACGATATCCGGTCGCCATACCCGTGACCTCGCCGAAAGTAGATGAATTCCAGACCGCATTCGGGTTCCCGAATAAGGGGTGGTTGAAGACGTTGAAGGCATCGACCTCGATGACCAAGGCGAGTCTCTCCCCAACCGGGATGCTGCGCCGCAGGTTTGAATCGAGGTCCCACTGGATCGGGTTCCGCAGGTCAAACGCTCCAGTACGAGGCGCGTTGCCGATGAGGGTGAGCTGCGTCACCTTTGTGGTCGTGCCGGTGATGAACGTGTTTGGATTCACGGCGGCGGGTGCCGTAAAAGCGGCGGGGTTGATGTACTGGACGTGGCCGATGTTGGCCGCGGTACGTCCGCCGGGGCCATCGCCGTAGTTGCCATTGATTCGAGCTGAGCCGAAGAAGCTCGGATTGGCGTCGGGCATGCACTGGCCCTGGAGCGGGCTGGTGCAACCCGCGTAGGTAATCTGAACCGGAGTGCCGGAGGCGTACGTGTAAATCGAGCCGAGCGACCAGCCACCGGCAAGGGTACGGACCGCCCAGTTGCTTCCGCCGATATGGTTGCGGCCGAACGGGAGATCCCATACGCCGAAGGCGTGGATCACGTTCGGTGTCGACATGGCGGTCTCACTGCGATCGATGCGGTTCTGTTTGTAGGACCGGGTCGTTCCAGAGACAGCTCCTGAGGGAATGTCGAAGCCGTTGCGGTACGGGCCGTCGTCGCCGACGTTGCGCGACCAGGTGTAGTTGAAGTTGAAGGTCAGGCCGTGGGCGAGCCGCTGCTGAAGCGTGACCTGCAGCGAGTTGTAGCTGAAGTTGCCGACGTTGCCCCAGGTGTCGGAGACGCCGGAGTACTGCGGGAAGGCAACGAGCCCCTGGGCGATTGTGGCGGTGGTGTCGCCGGCGTTCGCAGCCGCGATGAAGAACGACGGGATATTGATGCCGGACATCAGACCTTGTGCAATCGCGACGTTCGCAGAAGTAGCGGGCGCGGTCAGCAAGGGCTGCTTGCCGGTCGAGTCCTTCCCCGGGCCGAGTCCAACGAGGTAGACGGGATTGAGCTGGTTCGACCAGTAGCCACGTGCGGTGCCGGTGCCGGTGTTGGTGGAGTTGATGAGGTGGTGGCTCTGGTTGCCCACGTAGTTGATGGCCAACGTCATGTTATTGGTGATCGCCCGCTCCACGCCCGCGTTGTAGAACATGAAGTCCGGTGCGCGGCTGGAGAAGTACGGGTCAGCGTAGGACGCAGTCGACGGGGTGACGGGCTTGCCGGTTGCCGGGTTGACGTAGTGGCCGGTGTTCAGGATCTGCGAAGCGGCACTGGGCGTGGGCGGGGTGGGGTAGGTAAACCCGAGTGCTGTGTTGCTGCGCCCGATGGATTGGAAGTACGCGCTGTTGTTGAGGAAGAAGGAAGGACCCGCTGTAGCGCCCGTTGTGACCTCTGCGGGAGCAATGGCGGTGGTGTTGAAGCCGAGCTGGCCGGTGCCGTTGAAGGCGCCGCCGCGTCCGCCTACGCCTCCGCCCTGGGAGAAGACGCGGCCGGCGCCAATGCGGAAGACCGTCTTGGGATCTGTCGAGTAGGTGATGCCGATGCGCGGTCCCCAGTTCTTCCAGTAGGTGTGCACCGGAGTGCTGCAGTCGCAGCTGACGCCCGCGCCGCCGTAATTACCGGCAAACTGGATGGCGCCGGGAGTGCCGGTGGCGGGGTTGGTGATGTTCGGGTTCATGAAGCTCCAGCGGTTCTTCACCTCGTGGTAGGGCGGGAGGTAATCCCAGCGGAGGCCGGCGTCGACGGTGAGCTTGGAATTCACCTTCCACGTGTCCTCGACGTAGGGAGCGATCGGCCGATAACGGCCGCCGACTTCTGCGACAGGCTGGAGCCCGAGGGAAGGGGTGCCGCCGACGGCGCCCAGCAGGAAGTCAGCATAGGAGTAGCCACTGGCGACGTTCGAAACCGCGCTGCCGTTGAATTGAGCGGTCGAGTTGCCGTTGTAGGTGAAGCCCATGACGCCGGTGTATGTGGCCGGGTTGGCATTGTTGATTTCCTGCCACTGGAGGATGACGCCAAAGGTGAGGGAGTGCGCCCCCTTGACCCACTGCAGGTTATCGACAAGCGCGTAGTTGTTGGGCGTGGTGACCTGGGTGGCAACCGAGTTGCCGGGTGCGGTTGTGGTGCCGGTCCAGTACTGCTGAACCGTTCCGAACTGCTTGGTGGCGCTGAAGGTTGCGCCAGGGAATTCCTCGCCCGCCTGGCCCTGGGGAAGATTGGTGATGCCAAAGGTGGTGGGGGAGTACGTGGAAACACCCTGCGTGGTGTTGTGGATGTTCTGGTAGAAGCGGACGAACCCGAACTTTAACTGGTTCACGATCGAATTGGAGACGGTGTAGGCATCCTCGACGTCGAAGACCTTGGGATAGATGTTTGCGAAGTCCCCGCCGGTGTAGGGAAGCGGCAGATAGGGAGTGTTGAAGTTATTGAGATAGTTGACGGTCCCCATCGCGCCGACGGTCGAGATGCGATGCTTCGGGCTCACGTCAAAGTCGACGCGCCAGTCGTAGGCGTGATTGTCGAAGCCTCCGGATTCTCCGGCGGTGTAGTTGTTTACGACGTCCGAGTTGGTGGGAGTGGGCAGGAACTGCTCCATCTTGAGCGCGATAGGCGAGATGTAGTTCTGCGGGATGACGTTATAGCTGGGGACGCCATTCTTCGTGCCTTCGAAGGGACACCGGACGTCCGTGCCGCCGCAGTTGTTGTTTGTCGGATCGAAGAGATATGGTGTCTCGGTGATCGGTGGTGTGCTGCCATAGGTGACGGTGCCGGTGGTGCCAGAGGGGCCACCGGCTGTCGCGCAGGTGAGGCGGTCCGCTGGGTTGGCGATCGTAAGGCAGGTAAGCTGTGAGAAGTCGCCCTGGCGCATCTGCAGGGTCGGTACTGTGGTCGTTACGGCTGTCGCGGCCGTGCGGTTGTGATAACGGTCGTAGGCGAAGAAGAAGAAGATTCGATTAGTGCCGGGGACGTGACCGCCGATGGTGGCGGACAGCTCGTTCTGGTGATCGACGGGCTTGGTAGCGCCCTTGGTGAACTGCCAGGCATCGAGCGCGGTGTTGCGGATGAAGTCCTGCACGCTGCCGTGATACTTGAGGCCCCCGGACTTCATGGTGAAGTTTTCAGAGCCGGCGCCGGAGTACTCGGCGGGCGGGGTGCTGGTGACGACCTGCATCTGGTCGACCGCATCCACGCTGACGGCCTGTGAGACGAGGCGGTTGTCACCCTGCTGGCTGACGGTTTCGGCGGGAAGACCGTCAAGATAGAGCTGGCCGAGGTAGTTGCCGGTGCCACCGATGACGGGAAGGCGGGCGCCGCCCTGCGCGCCGGGCGCGAGGGTGGCGAACGCGGTCGGATCGCGCTGCGCGTTATTCATGATGAGCGGAAGGCCGGAGTAGGCGGCGTTCTCGATGGTCATGCCGAGGGTGGCGTTTGTGGTTTCGAGCTGCGGCGGTTCGCTGGTGACGGTGACCTCGGTGGCTGTGGAGCCGACGGTGAGGGTAAGGTCGAGCGGCGTCATGACGAGCGCGTTTACGGTGAGATTTTTCTGGGTGACGGTATCGAAGCCTTGCGCCGTGGCGGTGACGGTGTAGGTGCCGGGGACGATGGGGGAGATGGTGTAGAGGCCGGCGCCGGTGGTCTGGCGCTTCTCGGTGACGCCGGTGGCGTTGTTGGTCGCGGTGACGGTGGCGTTGGGGATGGCGGCTCCGGTGGAGTCGGCGACGGTGCCCTGGATGCCGCCTTCACCGCCGGTTTGTGCGCGCGCGGGCGACGCGATTCCGAAGCAGAAAAGGAGGAGAGCGAGGCAGATTTCCCGGAGCCCGTCCATGCGAGCAGCCTTTGGGAAGAGCCTCAACGATGTGGAGAGACAGGTGAGGTACATGTTTGGTGGCCTCCAAACAGATCGAGTTTTGGACTGAGCGAGCACTCTATGGTTTCTGTATGACAGATGTCAATAGGAGAACTATTCCAAATGCCGAAGCGGAGGCATGGCGGGGGCGGGCTGAGGGGGTTTGGGAGCCGGGCAGGAGGTGGGGGCGGTTCAAATAAGAATAAGTATCTCTATTGACGTTCGTGTCTCGCGGCCAATAGAGTGCGGTAGACGATGAGAACAGGGTTGGGCGAGCTTGGGATCCGTATATTTCGGTGCGTCTTGGCGGCAGCGCTGTGCGGCGGATGTGCGAGCACGGCGTGGGCGCAGATCTCGATTCAGCAATTGAGAGCGGAGTTTGCGTCGCCGCCGGCGGATGCGCGGCCGATGGTGCGATGGTGGTGGTTTGGGCCGGCGGTGGTGAAGCCGGAGATCGCGCGAGAGCTGGATGTGATGCACGCGGCGGGGATTGGCGGCGTGGAGCTGGCCGCGGAGTATCCGATGTCGCTGGACGATCCGGCGAAGGGGATTCTGAATCTGCGGTATGGATCGCCGGAGTATGTGGATGATCTGAAGTTTGCGAATCAGCATGCGCGTGCGCTGGGGATGCGTGTGGACCTGACGCTGGGCAGCGGATGGCCGTATGGCGGGCCGAATATTCCGATTGATCTTGCGTCAGGGAAGCTGCGTGTGGCCGCGGTTGCGCTGGGTGGTGGTGATGGGGTTCCGAAGCTGGGGCCCGGTGAGAGCTTTGTTGCGGCGTTTGTGGCGAAGGGCGCGGCGGGGAATTTTGATGCTGCGAGTGCGAGGCGAGTGCCGGGGGATACGATGCCGGCGGAGCTTGCGCGGGCGGAGGGGTCGGGGCGGCAAGTGGAGGTGTTTTTTATCGCGAGCCACACGCGGCAGCAGGTGAAGCGAGCGGCGTTTGGTGGGGAGGGATATGTGCTCGATCACATGTCGCGAGCGGCGATCGAGCATTATCAGCAGACGACGGGAGATGATCTGCTGCGCGGGTTTGCGGGCGATGCTCCGTATGCGATTTTTTCGGATTCGCTGGAAGTGTATGGGGCGGATTGGACGAAGGACCTGCCAGCGGAGTTTGCGCGGCGGCGGGGCTACGATCTGATCCCGCATCTGCCGGAGCTGGTGCAGGGAGGAACGCCGGAGGCGGAGAGTGTGCGGCGGGATTGGGGGCTGACGTTGTCGGAGCTGGTGCGCGACAACTATCTGCGGCGGATGGCGGAGTATGCGACGGCGCATGGGACGAAGTTTCGGTCACAGACGTATGGGACGCCGGCGGTGACGCTTTCGGATGAGCCTATTCCGCAGCTGCCGGAGGGCGAAGGGCCGCAGTGGCATGCGTTTTCGTTTACGCGATGGGCGAGCTCGGCGAACCATGTTTATGCGAACAAGATCACGTCGGCGGAGACGTTTACGTGGTTGCATTCGCCGGCGTGGCGGGCGACTCCGCTGGACATGAAGGCGGAGGCGGATTGCATGTTTCTGGAAGGCGTGAACCAGGTTGTGGAGCATGGGTTTCCGTACTCGGCGCCAGGGGTGGCGGAGCCGGGGTGGTCGCTGTATGCGGCGGGCGCGTTGAACGACCATAACCCGTGGTGGCCGGTGATGCATGATGTGGCCGGCTACATTCAGCGCATGAGCTGGCTGCTGCGGCAGGGCGATCCGGCGAACGATGTGGCGCTGCTGCTTCCGGAGGATGATGCGGAGGCGGCGTTTCGGCTGGGGCATGTGTCTGTGACCGACGAGATGCACAAGAGGATTACGCCGGACCTGATGGGAGCGATGCTGGACACGGGGTACAACGTGGACTACATCGATCTGGCGGCGGCGGAGGATCGGGGACTGAGCTATGCAAGTGGGGGGCTACGCTACCCGATTGTGGTGGTGCCTCCGACGGAGCGGATGCCGCTGCGTGGAGTCAGGGCTTTGCAGGCGTATGTGGCGGGTGGAGGCAAGCTGGTGTTTGTGGGGCAGACGCCTTCGCGGGCTGCCGGACTGGCGGATGCTGGCGACACGGCGGCGGTCGTGGCGGGTGTGCGGGAGTTGCTCGAGAAGGCGACTCATGTGGAGACTACGGGTGAGCTTGCGTCGGCACTTCCGCGGCTGCTGCAGCCAGATGTGGAGCTGGGAGGTGCGGGCGGCAAGGTAGGGTTTTTGCATCGGCGCTTGAGTGATGCCGATATCTACTTCTTTGCGAACACGACAGCTGAGCCGGTTTCGTTTCCGGTGCGTGTGCGTTCGAAGTATCGCGATGCGGAGTGGTGGGATACGGATGGCGGACGGGCTGAGCGGGCTGAAGTCGGAGAGACGCTGACGCTGCCGGCATACGGGTCGCGGCTGCTGGTGCTGTCGAACGGCGCGCAAGCTTCGAGTGCGCCGGCGGAGGTGCGGTTTGTTGCGAACTCTGGATCAGCGATCAAGTTGAGTGACTGGAGCGTAGCGTTTCCGGGAAGCCGCGGATCTGCTGCGCAGCCCACGCAGCACAATGTGAGCGACACGTTGTGGACAGACAATGCGGCGACGCGGTTCTACTCCGGTGAGGTGCGCTACACGACGAAGTTCAAGGTGAACACTCTCAAAGAGGGAGAGCACGTGCGGTTACAGTTTGCGGCGGGCGAGCCATTGCAGAACAACCGTCCGCCTGGAAGTCCGGGCATGAGGGCGTGGCTTGATCCGCCGATACGGGAGGCGGCCGAGGTGTTCGTCAACGGAAAGCACGTTGGAGATCTGTGGCATCCGCCTTATGAGATCGACATCACCTCAGCGGTGCATAGCGGAGAAAACAGCCTGGAGTTGCGGGTGTTCAACACGGCGATCAATGAACTTGCGGGTCAGCCGCCGCGGGATTACACGGCGCTGAAGGCAAAGTATGGGGATCGTTTTCAGATGCAGGACATGAACAACCTGCAACCGGTGCCTTCGGGAATTCGCGGATCTGTGCAGATCGTCTTCGGGTCCGAGACGCCACAGGGAAGCGGCCCAGCGGAGTCGCGATAACGTTGATATTTGCAGACGTTCTGGTGTGAACTAACAGTAGTCGCAATCATCTGTCCGCTTATGGATGTCTCTGGAGGAACATGCGCCGTTATTGTCAACTGATTCGTCTGCTGCCTGAGAGCCGGGAGGAGTACATCGAGTACCACCGGAAGGTGTGGCCGACCGTGCTCGCAACAATCGATGCCTGCAATATCCGGAACTACTCGATCTTTTTATATAATGACCTCCTCGTTGCATATTTTGAATATCATGGCGACGACTATGAGGCGGATATGCGCAAGATGGCTGCCGACCCCGAGACGCAGCGATGGTGGAAGATCACGGATGCGATGCAGCAGCGTCTGCCCGAGACGAGGCCCGGTAATCAATGGCTGGAGATCCCTGAGGTTTTTCATTTTGATGGGTCGCCAATTTCTGGAGGAAATGCATGAGTTCGATTACACGCAGAAGCTTTAGCGCATCGGTGCTGCTGTCGGCCACAGCCGCAATGACGCCGCGGATTGCCAGCGCTGAGGCCACGCCGCAACAGAGCTCGAGTGCTTCTGCACTGATGACCTCGACGGACCTGAAGAGCTGGCCCGCGGGTTACGATCCCATTGAAATGGGAACGAAGGTCGCCGAGCACTTCGTGACCTCGCCGCACTTTCACCCGGACCGGATTGTCTATCCTGAGGTCTGCGCCTGGTATGGGTCGCTTGAGCTCGCGCGCGTTACCAACAACACGGAGCTGATCAAAAAGCTGCAGTCGCGATTCGAGCCGCTGTTCAGCACGGAGGCTGGGCTGTTGCCGCCGGAAGGCAAGCACGTGGACTACTCGATGTTCGGCTCGCTTCCGCTGGAGCTCTACATCCTGACGAAGGACAAGCGCTATCTCGATCTTGGTTTGCGCTACGCCGATGCGCAGTGGAGCAAACCTGACGCGCAAGGGCTGACGGACGAGACGCGATTCTGGATCGATGACATGTGGATGATCACGATCGTGCAGGTGCAGGCGTTCCGCGCGACCGGCGATCATAAGTATCTGGATCGTGCAGCTATGGAGATGGCGGCATATCTGGACAAGCTGCAGCAGCCGAACGGGCTGTTCTTTCACGCTCCGGATGTGCCGTTCTTCTGGGGCCGCGGCAACGGATGGTTTGCGGCAGGGATGACGGAGATTCTGCGTGATCTTCCGCAGCAGCATCAGCAGCGGGAGCGAATTGAACGAGGCTATCACCTGATGATGGCTGCGCTGCTGAAATACCAGCCGGCGGCGGGAGCGTGGCGGCAGTTGATCGACCGCGAGGAGGCCTGGCCGGAGAGCTCGGGGACGGGCATGTTTGCATATGCTCTGGTCTCGGGCGTGCGCACCGGCCGGCTCAAGGTGTCGGAGTACGGCTCTGCGGCTCACCGGTCGTGGATTGCGCTGGCGGGTTATGTGGATCAGAACAACGATGTGACCAGCGTGTGCGAAGGAACCAACAAGAAAAACGATCTGGACTACTATTTGCTGCGCAAGCGGCGCACGGGCGACTTTCATGGCCAGGCGCCGTTGCTGTGGACGGCGGCGGCGCTGCTGCGGAGCGCATGAGCTGCACCTTCAGGTGTGCCCCGGCTTGGCGAGCGTGTAGGATGGGCCGAAGCACACTAGCGAAGTCCGGAGGGCAAGTGAATGGGGGCTGCAGTTCGCCTGGGCCACACAGGATATGGCCGCTTGATGTTACTCGTCGCGGGGCTGGGGGGCCTGCTTTACGGGATTGACGTCGGGATTATCGGCGGTGCGCTTCCTTATCTGGAAGCAACTTCACACCTGAACCGCGGACAGATCTCGATTATTGTTGCGGCGGTGCTGCTGGGCAGCGTCTTCTCGACGCTGTTTGCCGGATTGCTGGCGGATTGGATGGGGCGCAAGCCGCTGATGCTGCTGAGCGGTGCGGCGTTCTCGCTCAGCGTACCGATCATCGCGCTCTCACAGGGTTATACGGCGCTGTTTCTGGGGCGGCTGCTGCAAGGCGTAAGCGGTGGGCTGGTGGGTGTTGTGGTGCCGCTGTATCTGGCGGAATGTCTTTCCGCGAAGGTGCGCGGGAAAGGTACCGGCATCTTCCAATGGCTGCTGACGCTCGGGATCTTTATCGCTGCGCTGATCGGAATTTATACCAGCTATCACGTGGCGGCGATTGCGAGGACTGCTTCCGCGGATGCGCTGTTTGCGGTGAAGAACAGGGCGTGGCGCAGCATCTTCTGGATGTCGTTACCGCCGGGGCTGCTGTTTATTATCGCGGCGTGCTTTATCTCCGAGTCACCGCGATGGCTGTTTCGGCGTGGACGCGTGGAGGCTGCGCGGGCGGCCCTGGAGCGCTCGCGGACACCGGAACAGGTTGCGATCGAGATGGAGGAGATGGAGCAGATCGCGGCGAAAGGCAAGGCGGGAGTTGCTTATAAAGACCCGCTGCTGAGCCGGCGGTATGTGATTCCGTTTCTGCTGGCGTGCGTGATTCTGGTGTGCAACACGGCTACGGGGATTAACTCTGTCATTGGATACAACGTAGACATTTTAATTCAGAGCGGGCTCAGCGACGTGCTGGCGCACTGGGGTTATGTGGTGTTTACGTTCGTGAACTTCCTGATGACGGTTGTGGGACTGCAGCTTGTGGATCGAAAGGGGCGCAAGTTTCTGCTCGTCACTGGAACGTCAGGGGTGATCGTAGCGATGCTTGCCGTCGGCACTCTGTTTCTGCGTACAGAGAAGCGGCGCTATGACGCGCGCGATGCGGTGCAGAGTGTTGTGACGAATGGCGATTCGCTGAGCGTGAAGTTCGACAAGGCTGAGGCGGAGCGGCTGGGCGCGCCAAGCGTGAATGGCCAGCAGTCGCTGGCGATCATCTATTCGTATGGGAACTTTATCTCGAGCACGAAGCCTGTTCTCTTGGGCGATGTGGAACCTGCAACGATTGACCGCGCGGAGTCAATCCCGTCGACGAAGGTGGCTGGCTTCTTCCAGAACCCGTTCGCGGATCTGGACGCAGCGCGAGCGGCTCCGCTGAAGATTGAGCATGCGTATATTACTCCAGTGCCAAGCACGACGAATGGATGGATTGTGGCGCTGTGCCTGTATATGTTTGTGGCGTTTTTTGCGATGGGACCGGGGGTTTGCGTCTGGCTCGCGCTGAGTGAGCTGATGCCGACACGCATTCGCTCGAACGGCATGAGCATTGCGCTGGTGCTCAACCAGATGGTTTCCACGACACTGGCGGCGATCTTTCTGCCGGTTGTGGGCAGGTTCGGGTACTCGACGATGTTCTATTTGTTTGCCGCGTTCACGGTCGTGTATCTGGTGACGGCTGCGTTCTTCCTGCCGGAGACCAAGGGCAAGACGCTGGAAGAGATCGAGCAGATCTTCAACAGGGGACACCGCGAGGCGGTTACTTCTTAGATTTGTGCGTGTGGAGTTTTGGCTCGAGGAACTTCTGCAGCACGACAGCATTGTTGTGGGCGGTGTCTTTTGAGCCGAAGATCAGGGTGATGTTGTGTTTGGTGGCCGCTTCGAGAATCGGCTTCCAGGTGTCCGGGCTTTGTTTCAGCTCGTCGAGATAGCCGCGCTGGAACTCGGTCCATCGCTCGGGGTCGTGGGAGAACCACTGGCGCAGCGCCGCGCTGGGAGCGACGTCTTTGAGCCACAGGTCCAGCTTCAGCTCTTCCTTCGAGATGGCGCGCGGCCAGAGCCGATCCACGAGGATGCGGGTTCCGTCAGAAGCGGATGCGGGATCGTACGCTCGTTTGATGTTGATCATCGTGTGCTCCGCTGATCAGGGTTCGGCGACCTTCACGGTGGCGTCTCCGGTTTCTTCTTCGAGCAGCCAGCGGCGCAACTGCAGAATGTCGTTCGCCCGTGCAATCCCGACGGGTTTGCGGCCGTCCTCCGGCGCGACCACGACGACGTTTTCAGTGTTCTTGAGCATCATCTCGCGATGGATGCGATCGACAGGCTCGCCGGTGTAGGCGAGCACGTAGTCCTGGCGCGCGATCTCTCGCATGGTGAAGTGGTGGTCTGGTGGTTCGGTGCGTAAAAGGTCGTGCGGTTCGACGATACCAACGAGCGCGCCGTCGGCATCGACGACCGGGATGAGGCTGAGGTGGCCCGGAACAAACGTCTCGAGTACGGTGCGGAGCTCGTCATCTGCATGCAGAAGGCTGAACTCTTTCCTCATGACCTGATCGATTCGTGCGCGCATAAGAACGGGCACGGAGTAGTCCTGCAGGATGATGAGGCCACGTTTTACGAGCTTGACTGTCATGATGGATTCGCGGCTGAAGAGGCGGACAACGGCATCGGAGATCATGACCGTGACGATGAGCGGCAGAATCGCGTTCGGGTTGTGGCTCAACTCGAACAGGAAGACGATGCTGGTCAAGGGCGCGCGCGCGATTCCGCCGAAGACTCCGCCCATTGCGGCGAGCGCATAGAACGCGGGATCGCTGACGAGGTGAGGCGCGATGTGCTTGAAGAGGATTGCGAAGGACGCGCCGAGGCCGCCGCCGACGACCAGCGATGGAGCGAAGACGCCGCCCGTGGTTCCGGACCCGAGCGACAGGACGAGTGCCCAGAACTTTGCGATCGACACTCCGGTGAGGCTCGACATGGTGAGGCGATCGTTCAGCATGTCGCGGATCGTGTCGTAGCTGGTGCCGAAGACCTGAGGGTAGAAGTAGCCGATGATTCCGAGCAGGAATGCGCCGATCACGGGCGACCAGATGAGCGGATTTTTGATGGGCAGCTCATCGAAGAAGTCTTCGAGCCAGGAGAGAACTCGAATCATGATGATGCCGACCACACCCATGAGTATGCCCAGGAGCGCGAAGAGCCAGAGCTCATTCATACCGGTGAGGCGAAACATTGGCGTGGGAAAGAGCGGCGCCCAACCGGCGAAATGAATGCGCACGCCGGTCGCGATGGATGCCGCCAGGGCAACAGGGATGAAGGAACGGGCGCGCAGCTCGAAGAGCAGGAGCTCGATGGCGACGAGAATGCCTGCCATGGGAGCGGTAAACGTGGCGGCCATTCCGGCTGCCGCACCGGAGGCGAGCAGGACGCGGCGATAGTAGGGCGTTAGCCCGACGACCTGGCCGAAGAGAGAACCGAGCGCCGCGCCGGTCTGAATGATGGGACCTTCGGCGCCGAACGGGCCACCGGTTCCGATGGCGAATGCAGTTGCCAGCGGCTTCAGCAGAGCCACCCGAAGGCGCATGCGGCTGTGCCCGAAGAGAACCGATTCCATTGCTTCGGGAATGCCGTGGCCCTTGAGGGTGGGCTCCCAGTAATGGATCATGATGCCGACGAGCAGTCCACCGATTGGCGGGATGAGGATGACCCACCAGCCCAGATGGTTGTGCGCCGGATTGGTGTATGCGAAGGAGAATCTGCCGTAGAAGAAGATGTTCGTGAAGAGCTGAATCAGTTCGAGTAAACCTTCAGCCACAAAGCCGGCCACGAGACCCACGAGCAAGGCATAGCCGCATATCCGCACAATCTCTGGTTCAAGAGCGACACCGAACTCTCCCTTCTTGCTGGACTGCTTCTCTGGGATCGCGGCAATGCCAGGAATCGGAAACTCGGACATGTGGAACCCTCCGTCGGGTGGATCAAATCAGTTCAGGTGAATTCTCCTCGGAACCGGAACGCACTGCGTTGTCTTTATGTTCTGATGTGCCTTCTTGATCGTTCAAGACCTGAAGAATGTCAGTCTTGGTAACAATACCCTTGATCTCACCGCCTGAGGAGACGACAAGAAGCATTGGCCGCCTGTGCTCGGCTGTAAGGAGTCGAAGCGCTTCCATCACATCCGTGTCGGGAGTGATGGTGCCGACCGGGTGATCAACTACGTCCCGCAAGGGCGTATGCATCCAGCGTTCGGGCGGGATCTGCGTGATGCACAGCGGATTGACGGTACCCAGAAGCTTTTTATCCTCGAATACGGGGAAGACTTCGTGCTGTACATCCGGCGACAGCATCTTGACGAATTCGCCGATACTTACATTGGCGGGCGCGGAGATGACGTGCTGCTGCATGATTTCGCTGACGGGAATGTACTGCAGCGGAGATGCCTTTGCGGTCTCGTGCAGGCGCTGGTCTCCTGAGGCGGAGGCATCGCCCGAGACGGCATAGGCCACGGCGGCGCCGATGAGCGCAGGAATGATGAAGGCATGGCCGCCGGTGGCCTCGGCGACGAAGACGACTGCTGCAAGCGGCGTCTTGTATCCGGCGGAGATAAACGATGCCATGCCGACGGCTGCGTAAAGCTCCAGTGCGGGGCTGTGCACGATGGATTGTGCGAATGCCGTGCCGAGCGCTCCTCCGGTAAGGAAGAGCGGAACGAACATGGCACTGACGCCTCCGGACGCGAGCGTGGCGATTGTTGCTGTGAGCTTCAATCCGCTGAAGACCAGGAGCTGAGAGCTGCTGTGGGTTCGATTGAGGATGTCTCCAACGGCCTCGTAGTTAGGCCCGATCGGAACAAGCGAACCGCCGTAGATGTGAAGGAAGAGAACGCCGCAGAGGCCGGTGAGCAATCCGCCGACCGTCAGCTTGATCCAGTGAGGAACGTTCCAATTCACGAAGAAGACGCGCACCCTGCGGAAGGTGACCACGAAGGCCATGGCGACGAGCCCGACCAGCAATCCCAGCAATGCGCTCCAGTAGAGGTCGGTGCGGTGATAGCTGATCGCGTGAGGGAAGTCGAACAAGGGAGCCGAGCCAAGGAAGGCACCGAGCGTCACATACGCAACTACGGAGGCGATCAGGGATGGGACGAGCGCTTCATGCGCGAGGTCGTCGCGGTAAGGCATCTCCAACGCGAAGACAATGCCTGTAAGCGGCGCGCGGAAGACTGCGGACATGCCGGCTGCAGCGCCGCAGATGAGCATGATGCGGCGATCGCGGCTGGTGAAGCGGAAGCGGCGGAGCTTTGTCCAAAGCCACGAACCTATGGCTGCGCCGCCGTAGATGCTCGGGCCTTCCAGGGCAGCGCTGCCGCCGAATCCAACGCAAGTGATCGCTGCGATGATCTTCGGCGCGAAGGGGCGGACGTCGATGTCGCCCTCATGCTCGTGATAGGAGCGGATGACCTCTTCGGTGGAGTGCTCATTGGGATTGGGCGTGAGGAACTGCATGATAAGGCCCGTGACTGCGAATGCGAGCACCAGGCCGGGAACGATAGCCCAATGATGGCCGAGATAGTAGTTGAGTACCGCCGGCCAAAGCTTGCCAAGAAGAAGCGCAGCGATGCCCGTGATAGCCAGCCCCGTTGTGAGGCCGATGATCGGAGCAACGACAAGCCACTTCTGCAGATCGCGCGAGTAGACGGAGGTAAGGTCCTCGTGGACCAGCGGAAGGTACTTGCGTAAAAGTGGATGTGCTAACAGTTTTTTTCTTTTCATTTTCATTCAGATCTTCAGAATTACATTCGGGCCTGTTGGTATCGGTGAAGTACACCCTCCAGCGAGACAACGCCTTCGAGAATGCCACGTACGGCCCGATTGGAGACCGGCAGCACCGGCCAACGTTGAAAGTACGATAGTGCGTGCGCCAGCGGTTCATCCGGGAACACGAGCGGTGTGCGATCTTTCCCGAGAACTTCCTGCAGCGGACGCTGCGCGTCCGGAGTGGCCGGGTTTTCGCTGTATGTGGCGAGCAGCCGGTCTAACTCGTCCCTGCGTGCGGAATACCATCCATCGCGACACTGCACGAGAACAAAAGCGGAATCCAGCCGCTCTCGTCCAGACGGTGAAGACAGGATCTCGGCGATCGATTCTGTTCCCTGAATGATCGGATAACTTACGGGTTCCAGAACCTCCTCGAGTCGAACCTCGTTCTCCTCGCGGATTTCTTCCTGCGATGGCAGATAGAGTCCGTCCTGATGCGTGAGCAGCTCGAAGATGGGCACGGGCTGCAGACTGCGCGAGATCAGGTAAGCGATGGTGTTGGCAAGAATGACGGGAAGAATGATGGAGTAGTTGCCGCTGACCTCGAGCACCATGAAGACAGAGGTGAGCGGGGCGCGAAGAAATGCTGCGAAGAGGACGCCCATGCCGACCAATGCGTATGAGCCGACGGAACCGGTCAGATGGGGGAAGAAAATCTTCTCGAATCCTCCGACCGCGCCGCCCAGCATTGCGCCGATGAAGAGCGTCGGCGCGAACATTCCGCCGGGAGTTCCGCTCGAAAAGGAAAGCGTCGTGGCGAGAATCTTGAAGAGCGCCAGCAGGACCAGGGCTTTCACGGCGAACTGTGCATGCATGGCCTGATCGATGGCGCCGTATCCGGAGCCCATCACCTCAGGAAAGCCGAAGTAGCCGATGCATCCGACGCAAAGACCGGCGAGGCAGGGTTGCAGCATCTGCAGCCATTGCGGCTGGGCGCGAAGACGGGGTCTCAGGAAAGCCAGTGATTTGGCGAAGAGCAACGCCGCAAAGCCGCCGATAATTCCGAGAATGGAGTATGCGAGCAGCTCGCGCGGATCCCGCAGCGTGATCGATGGGATACGAAACATGGGCTCCGGGCCCCAGAACCAGCGCGCGACAGCGACGCTCGCGACTGCGGCGAGGACGATTGAGCCAAGGACGCCTGCGGTCCACTTGCCGATGACCTCTTCGATCACGAAGAGAATCGCGGAGATCGGCGCGTTGAAGGCTGCCGCCAGACCCGCGGCTGCGCCGACCGGAGCAAACAGCCGGAGTTTCGTGCGCGAGAGCCCCACGCGCCGGCCGATCAGGGAAGCGACACCGGCGCCAATCTGCAGCGAAGGATCTTCCGGGCCAAGCGATTGGCCGCTGCCGATGGCCAGGGCGGAGAGCAGAAACTTGCCGATGACGGTACGGACTGAGATGTATCCGTTGTGAATGTAGAGCGCGGCTTTTGTCTGGTTGACGCCGCTGCCGCGCACGGCAGGGAAGATGTATCGCGTCATGATCGCGACGACGATGCCGACCGCCGCGGGAATCACGATGAGGCGTATCTGGCGCGGGCCTGTTGTGGTCCCGAGCAGCAGGACGCTCAGCCACTCGATGGCCATGCGAAACGAGACAACCAGAAGCCCGGAGAGAATCCCGACGAAGATCGAGAGCAGAAGAAACAGACGCTCCTCACGCATGGGCAAGGAGTCGGCGATCTCGAGTGGTTGGGTTGTGTCCATAGTTGTCGTCGTGAGACTCATCGCTTCTCCGCTCTCAGTGGATCTTGCGACGAGTTCGCCAGTTGTAACAGCAGCGCGTCATCTCCGGACGGCGCACCGCATGATCGGGATGTGATCTCCTCGGTGCTGAAGATGAGCTTCGTCAGGCTGTCCTGCTCGGTTGGATCCTGCAGCGATGACCGCCGGAGCCTGATCTTGTCGGCTTCGTTCCAGCTGCTCTGGAGCGCTTGCATATCACCAGGCAACGGACTGCCGTTGAAGTGAGCGACGCAGCTGTCGAACCGCAGCTTCGCGACGGGAAACGCCCGCAAGAGATGCTCGATGCGTTCTTGCGGATCAAGACCGGAGGACAACGTGAGCTCCTGGATGCGCTTCGCGCTTTGCAGCAGATCGTCTATCTCGCGCGCATTCTCTTCGCCGGTCTTTTCCTGCGCGGTATCGCGGCGAGCGACGGAGAGAAGCGCGGCGGCCTGCGAGAAATCGCCCATCTGATAGGCGACGCGCCCGGCCCTGTATGGCGCCTCTGCATGCGATGGATTTGCCTTGATCGCCTTTCGGTAGAGATTCAGCGCATCGGTGGGGTCCTTCGCCTGCTCGAACCGTTCCCCGAGCGTCGTGTAAACACCCGCGTCCTCGGGCGCATCCGCCGTCGCGATCAGCAGCTCGGCGCGTGCGGAGGGAAGATCGTTTAACTGAATCAGATACTCCGCCAGCTCAAGCTGCACGCTGTAACGTTCGCGGAGCGAATCGCCACTCCAATTGCCAACGGCTGCGGCTCGATAGTAGTCGATCGCCGCGCGTGAGTCTTTGCGCTGTCTCGCAAGACGCGCGAGCTGCAGGTTCAGGAATCCGTCGGCGGGCTGCGCATCCAGCAGCCCGAGGAAATAACTTCTCGCCTGTTCGAGATGATTCGAGCGTGCGAGCGACTCCGCCAGCAGAAGCCGGTTGGTCATGTTATCCGGCGCATAGGACAGCGATGTGCGCAGATCGCCTACAGCGCGTTCTGCATCACCGTGGGCAAGCGCTTGTTGTCCGCTGGCAGCGAACTGCTTGGCTAACTGCGCCTGTCGAGCCGAAAAGCTGCGGAACAAGAACGATGTAAGCGCGTAGAGCGCCACCGTTGACAGGATCAGCACCAGGAGCGTGATGCTGTCTCTCAGGATGATCTTGCGCCTTGGCCGGAGTTCGGAGGTGACCGGTCCTGTGTCGGCGGAATTTATATGTGTGTCGATGATCTTTTTCTCGAACGAGCGAAGCTCGGAAAACACTGGCCTGACAACAGTTTATCGTAGTGCGATACGGGGTGTCGCGCGCCTCTACTGTCGCAAGAATAGCGGCTCAGCTTCAATGCTCAGGAATAGATTTTGTCACGCCGGGACCGCATAGCGGTGCTTGTGCCATTCCCACGCGGAGGCGAGAATCCTATCGATCTCGGGAGTCTGCGGTCGCCAGCCAAGTTCTGTTTGCGCGCGCGCGGAACTGGCGACCAGCCTCGCGGGATCGCCCGCGCGGCGAGGCTTCACCTCGACAGGGATTGGATGTCCGGTCACGCGTCGCGCGGCTTCGACGACTTGCTTGACGGAAAATCCTTGACCGTTGCCGAGATTGCAGATGAGGCGGTCACGAGTATTGAGCGCATCGAGAGCAAGAATGTGCGCCGCGGCCAGGTCGACCACGTGAATGTAGTCGCGGATGCACGTGCCATCCGGGGTCTCGTAGTCGTTGCCGTAGATGAAGATCTTTTGGCGGCGGCCGACGGCTACATCGAGGATCAGCGGGATCAGGTGGGTCTCGGGCTCGTGGGCTTCGCCGCGGCCGGGCAGCGCACCCGCAACGTTGAAGTAGCGCAGCGAGGCGTAGCGCAGTCCGTGAAGGCGATGCAGCCACGTGAGCATCTGCTCGACCAGCAGCTTGCTCTCGCCGTAGGCGTTTGTGGGCGCAAGCTTCGCGGTCTCGTCAATCGGGACGCGCTCCGGTTCGCCATAGACTGCGGCGGTCGAGCTGAAGACGAGCTTGTTCACTCCGGTTGCGTGCATGGCTTCTAAAAGCGCCAGAGTAGAAGCGGTGTTGTTGCGGAAGTAAAGCTCCGGCTTCTGCATTGATTCGCCAGCTTCAATCAGCGCTGCAAAGTGCAGGACGCCATCGGGCTGCAGATCGCGCAACAGCGCCTCAATGCGCGGACGGTCGGCGATGTCCGCCTGCACAAACTCGGCTCCCGCGGGGACCTCATTACGTTTGCTGTGGCAGAGGTTGTCGACGATCGTGACCTGATGTCCCGCGTGCATCAGAATCGTCGCTACCGTGCCGCCGATATATCCAGCCCCACCGGTTACTAGAAGCTTCATTGTCTCTCCGCTAAAGATTGTTCGATTCCTTAGATGTAAGCTGCCGTGACCTGCGGTCGTAGATCGGCGCGAGTGCAATTAATACAAGCCCACCGATAAGCACGGCTCCTTCGAGGCTCACAGAGCGGTGATGAAGCCGGTCGAAGTCAACCCGTGCAGGATTGTCGGCAGAAGCTACCGTGATATCACCGCCAAGAGACAACCTGTCCTTCTCCATTCGGGGAATCACGCCCAGCTGCGAGTACAAGGTGAGGAGCAGCATCGCCGCAACGAGAATGATTTCGATAAAGCGAATACGTTGGCCGTCGTGCTGTATGGCCATGAGTCCGAGCGTCGCGAGCAGATAAACCACAGCTGCCCCGATTCCGATCCGATGCAGATCCATCAGCGCGCTGCGCACGACGAGCCCTGCCGAATGCTTGTCCGGCAAGACACTGAATGAAATGCCCGCCACGATGACGAAGAACACCTCACCGCCAACCCAGAGAGCCAGCGGATACAGTCGCAGAATGCGCAGCAGTGTTGTCATTTTCAGCGAGAGATCAACTCCCGCTCCGTTGCATTTGAACGTTGCAGGGCGCGCCGCAACACCAGTTCCAGTGCTGCTTTGTTGGCGACGTAGTCCTCGTCGGAGATGCGGTGCTGCAAGTGGTCTGTTTCCAGCGCGAACATCTCTTCCTTGAGCGCCTGCAGGAGTTGCTCGGAGTGCGTGCGCTGCGTCTGCGGCGCTGACGGAAGCGGGCCCGTGGGGTACGGCCCAGTGGTCACCACTGCAGAGCTCGCTGCAGGCTTGCGCAGAAGAACGCCCGCCCCTGCCGCCAGCAGCACAGCGATTCCGGAGAGAATCCACCACTTGTACTTCGCCCACGGATCGCGATTGCCGCTCTCGTCCAGCGGGTTGCCGAGGCCACCGCCGGGCCGGGTATCGGCTGTCGCCGACTGGCTGTTGTCCTGCGCCTGGCCAGCACCCTGCGCCGCTCCTTCCGCTGATTGCCCGGCAGCCTGCGTCGGCGCATTAGCATCGCGCGGAAGTTGACCGGTTCCGGTGAGCGTGAATCCGAGCGGAGCGTTCGGCGCCACACTGCGCGCGACCAGGGTGTGCGCATTCACTTCGTCATCGACGGGGCTGTACGGCGCGCCTGCAACCGGCGCGAAGGTCATCGACTTCGGAATCATGATCGCGACCGTGTCGGTGGGCATCGTCAGCTTTGGCTCGAGCGCGAGCTTGCCGGTGTAGGGGACCCGATACGTAATCTGAAATCGCGTCTCGCCCGGGCGAATGGGAAACAGGAAGGTGAAGTGGTTCTTCTCCGCCAGCGGCACCGGAGCCTGCCGGACCGGCATGCCATCGGGCGACTCCGCAGCGGCGCCCTCGACGACTGCGCCGTCCGGCAGCCAGAAATCGAACGGCTCCTTCGAGAATTGCGTCATCGGCGGTTTGGAGTCGTTCTTAAGGAAGAAGTTCTCGACGACGCGCAACGAGCTTCCGCTTGCGTCGCTCTCGATGCGCATCACCTCGGCCTCGCTGGTCACGCCTTTCACCTTCGCGGCGGCGCTGTAGACGTCGAGATCGACCGACGTCGTTCCCGCCGGAGCAGGCTTGAAGTAGTTCGCGAGATCATGCGTCACGCGAACGAGGTGCAGCCCGTCATCGGGCACATCGAGCGTGTAGCGGCCGTGCGCGTCGGTGGTCGTGTGTGTCGCCTCCTGCATGCCCTGGGCGAGGCGGATGAGCGTGACCGTGTCGCCGGCGGAGGGTTTGCCGGTCGTCTTGTTCATCACGACACCGGTGATCGGCGTCGCCGCAAACGCGGGCAGGGCAGAGCAGAGTGACGCCAGAGCGAGGTTGCGGAGGAATTGCTGAATTCGGGGCACAATTCAGGATACTTCAGCGATAACAAAGCCGCGAAATTCAATGACAAATAGCTGTGAAACTCAGACGGTAGAGAGTGGCGCTAACCGCCCAGCGAATCCATCTCCGCCAACACGGTTGCCGCTTCGGTCTCCAGCGCGTCACGCTGCGCTGCGTAGTCAGCCTCCGGGTATTTGCCGGCCTTGTATTCGAAGTTCAGGTCGCGGAGGTTCTCGTAGATAACCTCCTTGCGCTCGCGCAGATAGTCCAGCCGCGTCTTCTCCGGCGCGGCGGCGAGTCTGCGCTGAGGCCAGAAGATATACGCGCCGCAGGCGAGCAGCAGAAGAATCGGCGGAAGCAGAATAGAAGCGCTCATCGTGAATGCATCTGGCGGCGATCGGCGTAGAGGCTTACCGCTCGTTCGCACGTCCAAAGGTATAGTGTATCTGCGCAGGCCACGCGCTGCGCAACACAGGAGAGACTCCGGGTGCGAAGTTCGTTATGTAGGCTGCGGGCGCCATCGAGGCTGCTGGCGCTGCCGAAGCTGCTGCCGCTGCTGGCTTTCCTCCTGATCCTCTGCGCACCAGCGCATGCGCAGCCCGCAAACGCACATACCGATCCGCTCAACCTGGATCCGCTCGTCCGGCAGGGCTACGACCGTTTCTACGATCTCGACTTCGATGGCGCGCTGAAAGATTTCAACCAAATCGCGCAGCAGCATCCGCAGGACCCCATGGCGTGGAACTACATCCTGGTCGTGATCATATTCCGCGAGCTCTATCATCAGGACCTGCTCGATACCACGTACTACGCGCACGACAGCTTCCTGTTCAACAAGCGCGCGATCAATATCTCCAAACAGTCGCGCGAGGAGATCAATTCGCTGACCGACAAAATCGTGAGCATGTGCGATCAGCGCCTGAACCAGAACTCCGTTGATAAGAATGCGCTGTTCGCCCGGGGTTACGCGAAGGGGATGCACGCCGCGTTTATCACGCTCGCCGACCACTCCTTCAGCGCCGCCGCGCGGCAAGGCTTGCAAGCGCGTAATGACAGCGAGGCAGTCCTTAAGATCGATCCGCAGTACGCCGACGCCGATCTGGCGATCGGCATCCAGCAGTTCGCGGTGGCCAGTCTTCCGCGATTTCTGCGCATGATGGTTGGCATGTTCGGCGTCGGCGGCTCCAAACAGCGCGGCCTGGCTATGCTGCGCAACGCCGCCGAGCACGGCGTGGTCACGACCGTCGAAGCCCGCACCGCACTCAGCCTCTTCCTGCGCCACGACGGCCGCTATCCGGAGGCCCTGCAGGTCGAGCGCAGCCTCACCGATCAGTACCCGCACGACTATCTCTTCGCGCTCGAGGTCGCCAACCTCCTCAAGGATGAAGGCCATGGCTATGAGGCGATCGCCGCGTACAAGCAGGTGCTCGCAGACGCGCAGAAGCCCGGCTACTTCATCGATCCGCGCCTGCAGATGGCGTGGTTCGGGCTGGCCGAGACTCAGCGCGGCTACAATCAGCTCCCTGACGCCGTCGCATCCTATTTGCAGGCGGCCGAGCAGCCGAACTGCAGCCCGTGGCTCCGTAGCCGCGCGCAGGTCAACGCCGGTGAGGTCTACGACATGCTCCACCAGCGGGCGAACGCCGTGAAGCTGTACCAGCTCGCCGCATCCGGCGGCGACGCCTCGCAGGCGGAGATTGCGCGCAAGTACCTGAAGTCGGCGTATGTCGGGAAATAGCGGAGTCGGAAATGGAACCGCGCACACGTGCGGCGCGTATGGCAAGATGTGTCGTAAGGAGGGAATATGGTCTGTCCGGCGTGTCAAACCAGTTTGAATGAGGGCGCACGATTCTGCAGCAATTGCGGCTGCGCGCTGTCCGCACCGCCTTATGCGCGCCAGTGGCCTCGGCTGGAGCGCCCGCGCGAAGGCCGGAGAATCGCCGGTGTGTGCGCTGCTTTCGCGCAGCGTTACGGCTGGGATCCGCTGCTCGTCCGGTTGATCCTGGTGCTCGCTGTCTTCTGCGGAGTCGGTTCGCCCCTGATCGCCTACATCATCGCGTGGATCGTGATTCCGAACGAGCCTTACCTGCTGCCGCAGAGTGACGAGCGTGACACCTTCGTGAGTGAATTCCCCGCCCCGCGGCCGTTCCGCTACATTGACTCCCAACTCTGCTGTGGCAGCGTCAAGCTGAGTGACCTTGCCGCGCAATTCGGCACACCGCTCTACGTTTACTCCGCGGACGACATACGCGACCGCGCCGCCATGCTCACGCGCGAGTTCAACGGTGTTGCGCACACCCTCTGCTATGCGGTTAAAGCGAATTCGTCGCTTGCCATCCTCAAGCTGCTTACCGGGCTCGGTTGCGGGTTTGACATTGTCTCCGGCGGCGAGCTCGAGCGCGTCCGCCGCGCGGCTCCGGATGCGCTCGAGCGCGCCGTCTTCTCCGGCGTCGGCAAGCAGGCATGGGAGATCGACGCCGCACTCCAGGCAGGCATCCTGCTCTTCAACGTCGAGAGCGAGGCCGAGCTCGAGCTGCTTGCGGAACGCGCGCAGGCTCTGAAGAAACAGGCCAGCATCGCGCTGCGAGTTAATCCGGACGTCTTTGCGCAAACGCATCCGTACATCTCGACCGGCCTCCGCGAGCATAAGTTCGGCATCGCAATCGAGCGCGCCCGCGAGGTCTATCGCCGCGCCGCGCAGCTTGCCGGCATCACGCCCGCGGGGGTCAGCGTGCATATCGGCTCGCAGATTCGCGACACCGCGCCATTCGCGGAATCCGTGAAGCGCGTCCGCGCGCTCATCGAAGACCTGCGCGCCGACCGGATCGACATCCAGTACCTCGATGCCGGCGGCGGCTTCGGCATCGAGTACGGCCGCGCGCCATTCAATCCCGCTGAACGCGTTGCCGAGTACGCGCGCGCCATCCGCTCTTCGCTTGACGGCCTTGGTGTGCACCTGCTGCTCGAGCCTGGCCGCTTCCTCATCGCGCAGGCCGGCGCTGTTGTTTCGCGGGTGCTCTACACCAAGCAGAACGGCTCCAAGCGCTTCATCATCACCGACGCGGCTATGAACGACCTCATCCGTCCCGCGCTCTACGGTGCGCACCACGAGATCATCCCGGTCGTGCAGTCAAACGCGCCAAAAGAGGTTGCCGACATCGTCGGTCCGGTCTGCGAGTCCGGCGATTTCTTCGCGCGCGATCGAGAGATCGAGCAGCTGCGCTCCGGTGAGCTCGTCGCGCTGCTCGATGCCGGCGCCTATGGCATGAGCCTCAGCTCGCACTACAACACGCGCGTCCGCCCGGCAGAGGTCCTCATTGAAGGCAACAAACCCCGGCTCATCCGCCGCCGCGAGACGCTCGACGATCTCTTCGCTCCGGAGCTGTTCTAGCCCCACGGGAGGGCAAGCCGGTACCCTCGCGTGGTAAAATCACCAACGGTGCAAACGCTTCGTTGAGTGGCCTTTCGAGCCCGTTCCGGAGCTTGCAAAACAGATTTCAGTTCGAGGTTTTCAGCATGTCCGGCCATTCAAAATGGGCGACCATTAAGCACAAGAAGGGCGCACTCGACGCCAAGCGCGGCAAGATCTTCACTCGCCTGATCAAGGAGATCATGGTCGCAGCGAAAGCCGGCGGCGGTGACCCGGACGGCAATCCGCGCCTGCGCTCCGCCATCCTGGCAGCCAAGTCCGAGAACATGCCCAACGACAACATCCAGCGCGCGATCAAGCGCGGCACGGGTGAGATCGAGGGCGCGAGCTACGAGGACATCACGTTCGAGGGCTACGGCCCCGGCGGTGTTGCCATCATCGTCGAGGTCCTCACCGACAACCGCAACCGCGCCGTCAGCGAAATCCGCCATGCCTTCTCCAAGAACGGCGGCAATCTCGGAGAGTCCGGCTCGGTCAGCTACATGTTCTCGAAGAAGGGCGTCATCATCGTTGCGAAGTCCGCAGCCGATGAAGACAAGCTCACCGAGATTGTGCTCGATGCCGGTGCCGACGACCTCAACGACGACGGCGACTACTGGGAGATTCTGACCTCGCCCAAGGATTTCGAAGCTGTTCGCGATGCCGTGAAGGCCGCAAAGATCGAGCCCGAGTCCGCCGAGGTCACGATGGTGCCGTCGACATATCAGAAGCTCGAAGGAACGCAGGCGTCAGCGATGATGCGTCTGCTCGAGACGCTCGAAGACCTCGACGACACGCAGAATGTTTACTCGAACTTCGAAATGGATGAAGCGCAGGTTCCCGCGTAATCGTCTAAACCAGAGAGAACGAAGCGCAGAGCCGCCATTTCTCATGGCGGCTTTTCATTGTGAGGAACAGCGAGTGAAGGTAAAACACGTTGCAGGTGGGCTGGTCGTTTTCGCAGCACTCATATCCGGATCGATGGCTGTCGCGCAGACGAACACTTCACCTGTTGCCGAGGCGTCCGCGCTCGCGAACTGGAACTTCGGGGCGCTGGTGCAGAGCGGCTTCGGCGTTACCGAAGATCGCGGCAGCTTCAAATTCTTCCTTGTCGGCGCGTACGCCGGCCGCGTCCTCACACCACAGCTTGGCAACGGTCTGCTCAAGGGTGACTTCGAGTATGGCGTCGAGGTGTTTCCGCTGTGGCAGAGCTACACGCCGAAGTTTCAGCGCGCGAATTGCGTGCAGGCATTTCCACCGGTGTCTCCTCCACCCGGAACTTATGCCTCCTGCTCCGCGCCCTTCACGGTCGGCGGCGCGTTCACGGGCGTCAGCGTTACGCCCATCATTCTTCGTTGGAACTTCACGCATAGCGAGCGCTGGATGCCGTGGATCCAGGGTGCGGGCGGGGTGGTATGGACGAACCACAAGTACCCGGCGTACGGTGCAGCACCTCCGTTTTCAACAGGAGGCATCATCGGCCCGCCCGGTGGCCAATATTACCTGGACAACGACGGACCGAATGCAGACACGAGCGTGTGGAATTTCACGCCGCAGTTCGGCGTTGGAACCCATTACTTTGTGCGGCCGAGAAGATCCATTGACGTCAGCGCCAACGCGGTGCATATTTCCAGCGCCAGTCTTGGCGACCGCAATCCGGGCGTGAACGCAAGCGTGCAGTTTTCAGTCGGCTACAGCTGGTGGAAGTAGGAAAGCAGTTGATGAGCAGTCAAGTCCTGATCCAGGAAAACGAGACGCAGAGGGTTGCTTCGCCGATCGTCGAGTGCGTTCCCAACTTCGCTGAAGGCCGAGACGCTGACAAGGTCCGCGAGATTGTTCGCGCGATGCAGGTCGAGGGAGTGCATCTTCTGGACTGGTCGCTCGACCCTGATCACAACCGGTCGGTTGTGACGATTGCCGGCGCACCCGAAGCCGTTCTCGAATCTGCGGTCCGCGGCGTTGGCAAGGCCGCGGAGCTGATCGATCTGACGCAGCAGAAGGGCGAGCATCCGCGGATGGGCGCGGCGGACGTCGTGCCGTTTGTTCCGGTCAGCGGCATCTCACTGCCGCAATGCGTTCTTCTGGCGCGTCAAGCGGGAATGGAGATATGGAAGCGCTTTGGTGTTCCGGTTTACTTCTACGAGGCCGCCGCGTCGCGTCCGGATCGGGTGCGTCTGGAGAACGTCCGGCGGGGTGAGTTCGAGGGGCTTAGTTTAGCCGCCATGAAGGATTCTACCCGGCAGCCGGATATCGGCGGCCCAGGGATCCATCCCACTGCGGGGGCGAGTGCTGTCGGCGCCCGGCACTTCCTGATCGCTTACAACATCACCCTGCATGCTCGGCGCGGGACGGCCGACGTCGGGCTGGCTCGGACAGTGGCGAAGGACGTACGGGCTTCGAGCGGCGGTCTGTATGGCGTGAAAGCGATGGGAGTTATGGTCAATGGGCAGGCCCAGGTAAGCATGAACGTCACGGATTTCCGGCACACGCCGATGGCCCGGGTGCATGCGGCCGTGGCGGAGAGTGCCAATCGGCACGGCGGAATGGTGGGCGACGGGGAGTTGATTGGCCTGATTCCCGAGCAGGCGTTTGAGCCAAATGCTGATTGGGTTCGTCAAATAGTCGGGTTAATCCCGACGAGAGAGTGCTGGAGCGCAGGCTGCTACATCCTTTGGCGTGGCCTTGATTCGAAAGCAGTAGCGCTTGTTTCTTGCGGGTTTCAATAGTTCACGAAAGAATAGAAGCTGCGGTTTCAGTCGGAGTGCGGACAGTGATGATGTCGAAGATTTTCAAGGGTGGAGCGGTTCTGGGCCTTCTTGTGGGCTTGGCGGTTCCTTTAACAGCAGGGGCTTCGCAGCTCTCCGGGGACGCACGGGCGTCGATCCCGCGGGACGTTCAGCAGATCATCGTGGTGGACTACCGGGCGATGCAAAACTCCCCGGCGGCCATGCAGCTCAAGGACCGGGTGCTTCCGCCCGAGCTGAAGCGGCTGGAGACCTCGTTGAAGACCTCCGGCCTGAAGGTCGACCAGGATGCGGACACGCTGGCGTTTGCGGCGTTCCGTGCGCCAGGCACAGATAGCACACGAATTCTAGGAGTTGCGCAGGGACAGTTCAACTATCAGTCGATCCTTGCGGACTTCTCCAAAAAGAAGACCAAGCCGCTGATGGTGAGGAATAACCCGGTGTACCCGATGGGGGTGGCGGGGATGAGTGTGGCGTTCCTGAACCAGACGGTCATGATCTTCGGGGACCGGGATGCGGTGAAGGCAGCGCTGGATGCGCGCGATGGGTTGGCGCCGAACTTCCTCCAGAACAGCGACATGATGAACGATATGGCCATCGTGGACAACCGGCCGGTCTGGAGCCTTCTGGACCAGAAGGGCACGCAGACCATGATGAAGAGCGTGCTGGGAGAGGCGTCGCAGCTGGCGGACTATGACACGGTGAAGAACCGGATGAAGAGCGCTCGCTACACGATGGACTTCGCCAATGGGGTGAAGTTCAACATGTCTGTGGTGATGTCGGACACGATGACGGCCGCGACCGCGGCGACACTGCTGAAGGGTGTTGCGATCCTGAAGCGGACTTCCGGCTCGCCGCTGGAGAAGGCGGCGATGGACGAGACGACGATCGACTCAAACTCAGGCACGCTGACAGTGGACTATTCTTCGTCAGACAGCGAGTTTGCAGGGTTGCTGAGCTCGCCGCTGTTTCAGCAGGTGGTGAAGTAGCGAAGAAGTTAGGGGTGAGGAGTTAGGGGTTAGGAAAGGCGGCCTTCGGGCCGCTTTTTTTGCGTTTTGGAGGGTACCCCCCTCCCCCCGTACTTTTTGTGCAAAGTCTTCGAAGGAGAGACTTTAGGGTTGGACTTCGCGTGGCATGTTCTGGATTAGGGAGTCCCGCCGCGGATTGTGAGGGGGCTTCGGGAGGGCAGGTTTTGTCAAGTGGGATCGGCTTGTTCCGCGGCGTAACGGGAATTTTTCTCGCGCGTATTTCACCCCAGCGAATAGAGACCATTCGCCGGGGAACCCCGGCTAAACGCGCGATGCCCACCTTCGCGTCTGCTACGCAGCCGCGAAGATGGGGCACCCGGTACTGAGGGAACCTACAGAGGTTAGGAGGAGCGGGAGGAGGCGTCGCGGACGAGCTCGGCGTGGAGCCTGGCCTTGGCTTCGGCGCCTTCTTTGGAGGCGTTGCAGCGGGCCATGATGGCGGATCGGAGGCGGTTGGAGAGGTCTTCGGGGAAGTCGTAGGGCTGCTGGTGGCGGTAGATGTCGATGGTCTTGCGGGTGGTGTTCACGACCACTTCGCAATGGTGGCAGGTGCCGAGGTGTTCTTTGACTTCAGCAAGAAGATCGGGGTCGATCTGGCCGTCGAAGTAGTCGGTTAGTTTGGCGAGAAAATCCGTGCAGTTCACTTCGAGCCCTCGTTGGCAGCCTTGCGGAAGTAGCGGCTGAGGCGCTCGCGTAGTTGCAGGCGCGCACGCAGCAGTCGTGACTTCACGGCAGGGACGCTCAATCCTAACGCCTCGGCCGTTTCCTCAGTCGACAGGTTTTCGATGTCGCGGAGGGTGAAAACGGTTCGGAAACCTGGGGGTAAACCGGCGATTGTTTTGCGGAGGATGTCGCCCAGCTCGCCCTGCGAGTAAATCTGCTCGGGGTTGGGGCGCCATTCGGCGAAGTCGCGGGGGATGGAGCCCTCGTCGGTCTGGACGTCCTGATCCATGGAGACGGTGCGGGAGGTCTTGCGCTTGCGGAGGCGCATCAGGCTCTCGTTGACGGCGATGCGGACGAGCCAGGTGGAGAACTTGGAGTTGCCCTGGAACTGGTCGAGCTTCTGGAAGGCCTTGAAGAAGACGTCCTGGGTGATGTCTTCGGCGTCCTCGCGGTTCTGGGTGATGTGCAGGGCGGTGCGATAGATCTGGCGGTCGTACTGGCGGACGAGCTGCTCGAACGCGGCGGTGTCGCCGGCCTTGGCGCGCTCGACGAGCGCGAGGTCGGGGTGCGGGGCCTCGGGGGCGACGGCTCCGGAGAGCGCGGCGGGGTCGTCTGCGAGAGATGAGGGGTGGGCCGCCATTCTTTTGTAGTTTACAGGACGCAGATGCGGGGAGGGTGGTGAGCGGGGACCAGTTGCAATGGGCCGGTGCTAGCATGAGTGCGCGCCGACGCTTGCCGGCGGTGGGGCCGTTTTGAATCGTTGCGGCTCGATTGGGAATCGGATAAGTCGATTTGTAATTCCGAAAAAGGAGCTTCCCCCATGGCAACAACAGCCACGTCAGCACCCGTTACGGTTTGGAAGATTGATCCGGCGCATAGCGCGGCGGATTTCAAGGTCAGGCACATGATGATCGCCAACGTGAAAGGCGCGATCAAAGGCATTACCGGCGAGCTTACGGAGCATGCGACGGATGCGTCGCTTTCGTCGATTGAGGCCACGCTCGATGTGAACACGATCCATACCGGCGAGGCACAGCGCGATGCACATCTGAAGAGCGCGGACTTTCTGGATACCGAGAAGTATCCGACGATTACGTTCAAATCCACCAAAGTGGAGAAGAAGGGCGAGGAGGAGTATGCGGTGACGGGCGACCTGACGTTGCATGGGGTGACCAAGCCGGTGAAGCTTGCGGTGGAAGGGCCGACGCAGCCGCAGAAGGATCCGTGGGGGAATACACGGATAGGCCTGGCGGCGACGACGAAGGTCAACCGCAAGGACTTTGGGCTGACCTACAATGCCGCGCTGGAGACGGGCGGAGTGCTGGTGGGCGACGAGGTGCACATCACAATCGAGCTGGAGCTGGTGAAGGGATAACCGGGTTCGGCTGTTGCAAATAGAGGACTGCCGAAACGCCAAAGCCCACCGTTATGCGGCGGGCTTTGCCTTTTGGGTTACCTGTGGTGGTTCGCGTAGCACGGAGGTGTGGATGCAGAGACTTTTCGTTCGCCGTAGAGTCGAATCAAGGTGGAATGGTGAAGCAGGGTTCTGGATTGAGTTGGTTGGTGGCCGGCACGATGTGCGCGGCGATGGTGGTTGGGCAGGCGCAGAGTTCGAGCTCGACGACGCATAAGAAGAAAGCTGCGAGTTCGAGTAAGAGTGCGCAGGGGAAGACGGCGGCGCATCATGCGTCGACGACGCATCATGCGACGGCTACGCATCATGGAGCGGCGGAGAGGCGGACTGCAGGGCGGACTTCACGGAAGGGGCATGCGGGACGAGGGAAGGTTCGGCGGAAGCATATTGAGGTGGCCGCGACGGCGGCGAGCCGCAGATTGCATGCGGCGTTTGTGGCAAGCGCGCAGTTGCGGCCGATGGCGCAGCAGCTGGTAGTGACCCGAAGCGCGGCGGCGTATGAGGGCGTGCAGCATTGGGCTGCGGGGCATCCGGGCGATGGCGCGGCGGCGGCGCAGTTGGCGCTGGGACACGCGCTGATGATGGATCATCGATATCCGGAGGCGGAGCAGGCGTTTGCCGCGGCGAAGCAGGCAGGCGATGCGCTGGATGATTACGCCGTGTATCTCGGCGCGCAGGCAGCGATTGCGGCGAATCGGCCGACGGATGCGATTCCGGTGCTCGCGAACTTTGCGGAGAAGTATCCGGACAGCTTGTTTGTGCCGAATGCGCCGGTGACGCTGGCGCAGGCGTATCTGGAAAATCATGATCCGGGGAGTGCGCTGCGCGTGCTGCAGCCGCTGGCGAATACGCCGGCGGGAAGCCATGTGGATTTTAGGTCGACGCTGGCGAAGGCATATCAGCAGAGTGGGAACTCTGCGGAGGCGGCGAAGCTGTATCGCGGAATTTATTTGAAAGATCCGCTGAGCAGCCAGGCGAATGACGCGAAGAACCAGCTTGCGGTGATGCAGATTCCGCTGACGGTGGCGGAGCGGAAGCAGCATGCGGATGCGATGTTCAACGCACACCAGTATGGCGATGCGGGGATTGAATATCGCGAACTGCAGAAGGACGAGAAAGATCTGTCGCAGGCGGACCGCGATGCGCTGCAGATCTATGCAGCGGTGTGCGATCTGAAGCTGAAGCGGCTGAGCCGGATGGATGTGGAGAAGCTGCCGGTGACGGGCGACGACAGCGCGGCGCTGAAGCTTTATATGCAGGCGGAGCTGGCTCGGAATGTGGGCGACGAGACCGGGCAGGCTGCGCTGGTGCAGGAGCTGATGACGAAGTATCCGCAGAGCCGGTGGCTGGAGGAGGCGCTGTACTCGGGCGGGAACATGTACCTGCTACGGCATGATGCGGCGCGCGCGATTGCGGATTACACGGCGCTGGTGGAGCACTTTCCGAAGAGCGTGTATGCGCCGAGTGCGCACTGGCGAGCGGCGTGGCTGAACTATCGGACGCGGAATTATCCGGAGGCTGCGAGGCTGATGGATGAGCAGATACAGAACTATCCGGGAGGGCAGGAGATTCCGGGAGCGCTGTACTGGCGCGGGCGATTGTATGAGGATGTAGAGCACAACTTCTCGCAGGCGCTGAACTACTACAACAAGGTGAACGACGCGTATGTGAACAGCTACTATGCGATGCTGGCGCGGCAGAGGATGGCGGCGATCGGCAAGCGTGATGAGGCGGAGCCGGCAGCGGCGCTGGCGGCCGTGCGCGAGGTTGATGATCCGGAGCTGATCGATCAGTTGCCGGAGAACGATCCGCATCTGATCAAGGCGCGGCTGCTGGCGAATGCGGCGCTAAATGAGTACATTCGGCCGGAGATTGCGCTGAGTGCGACGGCGAGCGAGTGGGGTGCGCTGGCGGAGGCGGATATCTACCAGAGCTTTGGCGAGACGACGCGCGCGCTGCAGGCGATGAAGCGGAGCAAGATTCCGTTCTTCGCACTGAATGTGGACGATGTGCCGCACGCGTACTGGGAGATCCTCTACCCGCGGCCGTACTGGGCGACGCTGAGGTCGGATGCAGAGGCGAATGGGCTGGATCCGTATCTGGTGGCGGCGCTGATACGGCAGGAGTCGGAGTTCAATGCGGGCGCGGTGAGCCGGGCGAATGCGGTGGGTCTGATGCAGTTGCTGCCAGGGACGGCGAAAGGGCTGGCGCGCAAGGACCACGTGAAGCACTTCAACGCGACGGAGTTGCTGGATCCTACGGTGAATCTGGAACTGGGGACGACGGATCTGAAGCAGGCGATCAGCAAGTATGGCGGCCAGGTGGAGTATGCGCTGGCGAGCTATAACGCAGGGGATTCGCCAGTGAGGCAGTGGATTGCGGAAGGCGACTACAAGGATGTGCCGGAGTGGGTGGAGTCGATTCCGTATAGCGAGACAAGGGATTATGTGCAGAGTATTTTGAGGAATCGGGAGATGTATCGGGCGATTTATGGGGGGAAGTAGTGTTTCGAGCGATGAGACGTCCGATCCTGAAGGCTCGGGGTACCTAGAAGGGGAGACAAAAGCAGATCCCGTTCGGGGATGACAGAAAGAAAGGCAAGGGCAACAGCAGATTCCTCCGCTGCGCTACGGGATGACAAAAGTGTGAGGTCCGGTGCTTCGGTTATTCGTGGCGGAGGGCGACAACGGGGTCGAGGCGGGAGGCGCGGAAGGCGGGGATGAAGCCGCTGATGATCCCGACGAGCGCGAGGATGGCGAAGGACGCGATCATCGTGGTGCCGGAGGCGCGGAGGATGATGTCGCCTTCGTGGTTGGCGGTTTTGTAGATGTCCGAGTAGAGCGGCATGGGTGGGATGAGATGGCCGAGGATGACGGCGATGATCATGCCGATGGCGCCGGCCATGAAGGTGAGGATGAGGCTTTCGAGCAGGAACTGTGCGAGGATGTCGCGGCGGCGCGCGCCGAGGGCTTTGAGGATGCCGATCTCGCGGGTGCGCTCGGTGACAGAGACGAGCATGATGTTCATGACGCCGACACCGCCGACGGCGAGGGTCATGGCGCCGATGATGCCGAGCAGAACTTCGAGGCCGATGGAGAAGGCCATGATCTGCTTGGAGTTCTCGATCGTGTCCCACATGCTGAGGGCTTTGTCGTCATTGGGATTGAAGTGGTGGCGCTGCGCGAGCACGGCGCGGACGGCGGCGATGGCGCGGAGATGGATCTCGGGCGAGCTGGGCTGGAAGACGATGGATTGCGGGTCGCGCTCCTGCTTGATGGAGCGCATGGTTTCGTAGGGGATGAAGATGTTTTCGTTGTCAGGGCCGTTGTTGGAGGAATCCTGAATTTTGTTGCGGAGGACGCCGATGACTTCGAATGGCTGGCCTTCGATCTGCACGGTTTCGCCGACGGGAGGGTAGCCGTTGAAGAGTTTTTCGGCGGCATGGGAGCCGAAGATGACGACCTGGCGGTGCTGGGTGAAGTCGTCGGCTTCGAAGTAGCGGCCAGTTTCGACGTCGAGACGGCGCATGCCGCCGTAGGGGAGCTCGACGGCTTTGGACTGGATGCTGACGACCTTGGGGCCGTACTTGACGCTGAGACCGTCGTCGATCTCGTCGGAGACGGCGCGGAGATAGGGAAGAGCGTCGCGGAGGGCTTCGGAGTCTTCTTCCTTGAGGACGACTTTCTGACCCGCGCGCTGGCCGCCCGCCTGCATGGAGGTCTGGCCTCCCCAGAACATGACGATGTTGTTGCCGATGCCGAGGAAGCCTTGCAGTACACATTTGCCGATGGCGTTGCCGTAGCTGAGGAGCAGGACGACGGTGACGAGCCCCCAGACGATGCCGAGCATAGTGAGGACGGAGCGCACGCGGTTGCGGCGAAGGGAGTCGACGGACTGGATGAAGGCTTCGCGGATTTGCATATCGATGTCCGGACTATTCGGTGGTGAGGCACTCGATGGGCGTGAGGCTGGCGGCGCGCATGGCAGGATACATGCCGGCGCCGACGGTGATGGCCGCGAGCGTGAGAAGTGACGAGATGATGGCGAACGGAGAGATGGCTGGGACGGGAATGAATGGCGGCAGCGGAATGAGACGGAATGCCCGCGATGATGACGAACGAACACAAGAGTCCTAAGCCGCCGCTGACCAGTGTGATGATGGCGGCTTCGGCTGAGGAACTGACGGCGGATGTCGCGGGCGGTGGCGCCGAGTGCTTTGCGGACGCCGATCTCGCGCGTGCGCTCGGAGACGGCGACGAGCATGATGTTCATGACTCCGATGCCGCCGAGCGCGAGAGTGAGCAGAGCGACGGAGGCGAAGAAGAGCGTCATGACGTGGAAGATGCGGTCGGTGAACTTGACGCTGTCGAGCGTGTCCCAGACCCAGAGGGCGTCGAGGTCGATGGGGTCAAAGTGGTGGCGCGCGCCGAGGACTTCGCGGACCTGACGCATGGCGGCTTCGTGGAGCTTCGGGTTTACTGGCGCAACGACGATATTGTTGACGTAGCCGGCGAAGGAGCCTTTGAAGTCAGGAGGGAAGTCGCGCTCCATGGAGGAGAAAGGAACGAAGAGCTGGGTGTTGTCAGGGCCGGAGCCGTAGCTTCCGTTCTGCTGCTTTTTCTCGAGCACGCCCACGACGGTGTAGGGGTAGCCGGAGATCTGGACGGTCTGGCCGACGGAGGGTTTGCCGGGGAAGAGCTGGCGCTCGGAGTCGGCGCCGAGCACGACGACGCGCGCGGCATTGTCTTCGTCCTCCTGAGACATGAGGCGGCCCTGCGCGACAGTGAGGGAGCGGAAGTGCTGGTACTCGGGCCAGACGCCGCGGACGGGACGGTCGGACGCGTTCCACTGGCTGACTTCATTGACGCTCTTGCGGATCTCGGGAGAGACGGTTTTGATGAGGGGAGCGAGTTGCTTGATGGCGACGGCGTCGTCGATGCTGAGGAGGATGTCGCGGCCGGCGGCATAGCCCTGGTACGGCATGCCGGTCTTGCCTCCGAACATGATGGCGATGTCCGTGCCGATGGTGGCGAGCTGCTTGCGCTGCTGGATGCCGAAGCCGATGCCGAGGCCGACGAGGAGAATGACCGAGGTGATGCCCCAGAGGATGCCGAACATGGTGAGGAAGCTGCGGAGCTTCGACTCCCAGAGGGCAGCGAGCGTTTGCTTGAGGATCTCGCGAAAGGGCATGGCGGCTGGGCTCTCGTAGAGAGCGTTGAGGTGAGGTACGCAGGGGCGAGGCAGGCGGTTCCCGGGAGTTGGTAGGATGAAGCAGGCGCCCGGGTGGTGGAATCGGCAGACACAGCGGACTTAAAATCCGCAGACCCGAAAGGGTCGTGGGGGTTCAAGTCCCCCCTCGGGCACCAAAATCAATAACGTACAGGTATAGGCTGCTCAGGGGTTGAGCGGCATTTCTTGTCTAGTGGCACTTGTGGTGGCACTTTTTCCCTGCTCGCATGCCAGAACAGACGCAATGGTCGCCCGCGACGAAGAACCGTTATAGAGCCGCGATCAGCCTCGTGTAATCGGCAAGCTATGCGCAACGGGAAGATCTATACAAATCCCGCGCGTCTGGTTGCCGGGAATGCGCTTGAGTGAACAATTCACGCTCGAGTGGGGCAGCGTTGATTTTGATGGGCGCGAGATTCGACTGGACGAGACGAAAAACGGAAGCGGCCGCACCATTCCGATGAACTCCGCCTGCATGGGTGCTCTTCGCTCTTTGCAGAAGAAGACGCACAATAAAACAGATCGTGTCTTTCGTTCCCTTCGAGGTGAGCCGCTCGACAATCCACGTGCGTGGTTTGAAGCCGCACTCATGGACGCGAAGATCAAAGATTTTCGTTGGCACGATCTCCGACACACATTTTGCAGCCGTCTCGCCATGGCGGGAGTCGACATCCGCACCATTGCCCAGTTAGCGGGTCACAAGACTTTGGCGATGGCGATGCGCTACTCGCATCTGTCACCGTCTCACAATCTCAGCGCAATCGAGCGGCTAACAGATGGTTCCCCAAGCTCGCGGCGTGTTCAGAAGCGGAAAAACACGGGCGGCGCCCGAGGCAGTCAACAATTCTTCCCGAGTCCATGGCGTCTCTCGATAGGTGACGACAAGCGCGTTTACAGGACCAACGCGCCTAATGCTGCCCTAACTGTCACATAATCGGCAGAGTCTGCGTGTGTAGCCCTAATCGCTTGCACTATATGCGGTGGACGGGTCGGGGCGCAGACACGCAATTCTGTGCCGTTCAGAAAGCCAAGGTAGATCAGGTCAAATTGAAACTGCACAGCGTGTCACGCTGAAGCTGAACGGGCAGCTTGACTTTGACGCTCGCCATCCCTAATCTCTGGTCATGATGCTGGCTCACACTACCGCGCTCTGTTGCACGATCTATCGGCTGCACTGTTGCGCGGGTGTATGTATGGCCTGATCGCGAAGCTCTCTCCGAGAGCTCGATCCCAAAGCACCCACGCATTCCGACTTCCGGGCGTGGGTTTTCTTTTTGCGATTCCAGCGCCCCGCACGACCCGCTCGAGCGAAAGCAGGAGCACCCTTGAAACGGCCGATGAACTTTTCTCTGCCCGCATGCCATTACTGTCGACGCTGACTCTCTATCCACGCGCGAGCTCCGCGCCCACGTGTCCCGATACTCGGAGTCTGCTGACGCAGACGCACGCAACTTCACCTTTCGGAGAGCCATGTCTACGCACGCCAAATTTTCTTTGCGCATCCTCGCGCTCGCCACCAGCGCAGTTCTTCTCATGAGTAGCGCCGCTCACGCTCAGGTCGTCGGCGGCACCATCACCGGAATCGTGAGCGATCCCAGCGGCGCCATCATCCAGCACGCCAGCGTGGTGGTCCGCAACGAGGAGACCGGCACACACCGCAACCTCGTCACAGGCGATGACGGCCGATTTGCCGCGATCTCCATCCCCGCCGGCCGCTATACCGTCAATGCGCAAGCTCCCGGCTTCGCAAACTACAAGCTCATCGACCTCCCGCTCAGCCTCGGCCAGTCACTCAGCCTGCACATTGCTCTGGAAATCACTGGCAGCGAGACCGTGGACGTCAGCTCGCAGCCGCTCGGTGTCAACCTCTCCACAGAGGAGACCTCGGGCGTCGTCGATGCGCGCGAGGTCAAAGATCTTCCGCTCAACGGCCGCAGCTACGACCAGCTCCTCACGCTCAATCCCGGCCAGCGTCAACTACTCCGGTCAGCGCTCCGGTTCGGTCGGCACGTCCAACTCCTCGGTCGGCAACATGTTTTCAATCTCCGGCCGGCGGCCGCAGGACAATCTCTACCTCCTGAACGGCATCGAGTACACCGGCGCCTCGCTGATTAACGTCACGCCCGGCGGCACCTCCGGCCAGCTCCTCGGCGTCGACGGCATCCGCGAGTTCAACGTCATGTCCGACTCCTACTCCGCCGCTTACGGCAAACGCGACGGCGCGCAGATTTCGATCGTCACCGCATCGGGAACCAATCACATCCACGGCTCAGCCTACGAGTTCCTCCGCAATAGCTTCTTCGACGCGCGCAACTACTTCGACCAGTCCCGTATCCCCGAGTTCCAGCGCAACAACTTCGGCGCCTCGCTTGGCGGTCCTATTCGCACCAACAAACTGTTTCTGTTCGGCAACTACGAAGGCTATCGCCAGAACCTAGGCCTGTCCGACGTCACACTCGTGCCTGACGCCAACTCGCGCGCCGCTGCCGTCACATCAGTGAAGCCACTCCTCAACCTCTGGCCCATCGCCAACGGCCCCGAACTATTTGACAGCAGCGGCAAATCCACCGGCATTGCCGAAGCGTTCTCCTCGCCCACGCAGCGCATCCGCGAAGACTTTGGCACAACGCGCTTCGACGACAACATCACCGCCAGCGATCTTCTGTTCGCTGTCTACACAGTCGACGACTCCACGGCGCACACGCCGACGCAAAATCCCTACTCGCTCATCGACGAAAGCCTCCGCGAGCAAGTCGCCAGCGTGCAGGAGCAACACCTCTTCTCCTCCAAGCTCCTCAACACGGCACGCATCGGCTACTCGCGCGCGAGTTTCTACTTCGCCGGCTCGCTCCCCGCGGAGATCCAGTCCGTCACTCCAAGCTTCGTTCCCGGCAAGCCCACCGGCGCTGTTATCATCGCCGGTTCCACTGCGTCGAACGGTAGCTCGCAGATCACCACTGCCGGCGCCAACGTTGGCTCTAACAATGCCATCACACGCAATCTTTTCACCTTTGACGACCACGTCTTCTGGACGGTCGGTCATCATCAACTTGAAATTGGAGCTTGGTTGCAACGCCTCCAATCCAACGACAACCTCGCGCAGAATCAGTACGGCCAGGCATCCTTCGCCTCGCTGCAAACGTTCCTCGCCGGCAATATCAAAACCTTCACCGTCGTCCCGTCACCGACCGAGCTGGGCTGGCGCGCACTCTTCGGTTCGTTTTACGTTGAAGACACCTTCCACCTGACGCCGCGCCTTGAAATCCGCGCCGGCATCCGCACCGAATCCTCCTCTGGCTGGAACGAATCGCAAGGCCGCGCCGGCATCTATCTCTTCAACAACGGCGTCATCAACAGCCAACCCCACCGTGCAAGTCCAGCGCACTCACCGACAACCGCGCACTCTTCCTTCCCGAGCCACGCCTCGGCGCCGCATGGGATGTCTTCGGCAACGGACGCACCAGCATCCGCGCCTCCGCTGGCCTGCATCATTCACTGCTTGACGCGCTCGACTATCGCCTCGATCAGGCCGCGCCCTTCAACACCACGCTCGCCTACTCGAACACCACCGTGGCTGCGCCCACCACCGGCACTGGCAGCATCTCGCCCTCATCCGTCCAAACCGACATCGCCACACCCGCACTCATCAGCTATAACCTGCGCATCGAGCAGCAGCTCGCTCCCGCAACCACGCTCTCCGTCGGCTACCTCGGCTCGCACAGCTACCACCAAATTCTCTCCGGCGACCTCAACGAACCCGCGTTCGTCACGCAGCCCAACGGCACCATCTACTACCCATCCACCACCAAGCCCAACCCCGCACTCGCCAACTCCACCTCTTGGTTCTCCTCCGGCATCGGCAACTACAACGCGCTCGTCGTCGACCTGCGCCACGAGCTCACGCATGGCATTCGCTTCCGCGTGAACGACACATGGTCGAAGAATCTCGACGACGGCTCTGCGTGGAACACATCCGTCTCCGCCAACACACCGGCCTACATCTCCATGCCCTCACAGCCGCGCCTCGACTACGGCCCCGCCGCCACCGACGTCCGCAACTCCGCAGCCATCAACGCCTCCTGGGATCTCCCCTTCGGCCCCGGCCACACGCTCTTCGCCGCAGCAAATCCCACGGCTCGCCGCGCGGTCTCAGGTTGGACGCTCGCCGGCATCGCCAATTTGCAAACAGGCTTCCCCTTCAGTCCGCAGCTCGGCTACAACCCCACCGGCTCCGGCGACTCGCGCAATCCCGTTCGCCCCAACATCAATCCCAACTTCGCCGGCAGCCTCTACACCAGCGGCAGCACATCCGCCCGCGTCGCACGCTTCTTCAATCCCAACGCATTCCTCGCGCCCGCTTACGGCACCGTCGGCAACCTCGGCCGCGACTCCCTCACCGGCCCCGGCTACCGCAATCTCGACCTCTCACTCTCGAAGGTCACCGAGCTCGCCGAATCCACCCGCCTGCAATTCCGTGCCGAGTTCTTCAACATCCTCAATCACACCAATCTGCAAACACCCAACGCCGTCGTCTACTCCGCCGGCCCCACGCAGGGAAGTGCAGCAAGCCAAAACACCGCCGCCGTCCTCAGCCCCACCGCTGGCGTCGTCACCTCAACCGCCGGCACCAGCCGCCAAATCCAGCTCAGCCTCAAGCTCCTCTTCTAAGCAGCGCGTCTTTGCCGACCGGATTTAATTTGGGAGGTTTCGTATCACACGGACGCTGAGCGGGTAAGCGATAGATTAGTCCTATGAAGTCGGCTTCTCGTCAGTTACGTGACGCAGCAGGCCTTCCGGATTGGCGATGCGCTCTTCTGAGAGCAGCCGTGGAGGACTAGGCAGCACCGCCGAGCAGCTTCCGACGCATGACAGCTTCGAGGCCAGTCCCATTGACTGCGGCTTTTGCCGGTTGGTATTCCCGTAGGGCGGCCTTCGGGACAAACACCGGATGCCTGCTCACCGGTGCAGCCAAAGCCTTCGGCTCGATCACGACTGGTTTCACTCTACGGGTGTATTCACGGCGTTCCTTGGGCGGTACCACAATGAGCCGGGGTTCGGACAGGACCGCAATTTGAGGCAAGCGCTTCACGCGTGGAGGTCGCGGCTTCGCGATGGTTCGCGATTTCGGTGCTAAGAGGTTTTTGAGAATCGCTCGAATTTGTTGCAACTTCTCAATCTCAGCATCAATCTGGCAGACAATCAGTTCGATGTTCACTCCAACAGGATATCGCTGAGTCCTACACCGGCAAGCCTGAATAGCTGCGAAGGCCCGAGATCGACACGATCAAAGAGGGAGACAGCGATTTCTGCGAGTTCATTCGCACTCTTGGGCATCTCTGTTGGCGTCAGACTCCGCGTCAGAGTGCTGAACTCATCGGGTTCCTTTGTGCCGACCAGTCAAGGTCAGGTCCACATGCCACGTGAACGGAGCCGAAGAGGCCGACTCTGTTCCATTCACAATGTTGAGCCCATCGCGGCTGTAATTTTTGAAGATGACTTCAATCTTCGCAATGGCAGTCTTGTCCGAGTTTTCGGTGATCACGACCTCGCCTCACCCGAAACTTGCCCGTTGAGTTTGTAAGTACCTGCTGGCAAGTGAGTGCGTTTTGGCAAAGCATCGCCTGGATGATATGGAATTCCCCACGGAATGTCGTCCTTCGCGCGCATGACCCGCAGCACTGAGATAGGTTTTCGCCACGTCAACCGAGCAATCCCTGTTGCAACGCGGTGCGGAACGGTCGAAATCGGACTTAAAATCCGCAGACCCTAACTGGTCGTGGGGGTTCAAGTCCCCCTCTGGCACCAAAGCCAATGCAGGTTCAGATGAAAGAGGTCTGCTGGATTCGGGAGACCTCTTTCTTCTGGTGCATGCACATTTTGCGGTTATGCCGGGTGATGGAATACAACGGCGGCTGAATAAAGCGCGAGGAGAGCCTGTTGTACATAAGAATGCCGAGTGCGAAGCTTCAGGTGAGCGGAAGGAGCGATTCTGCGAGCCAGAACGGCACCTATATATGTTGATGTCTAGACTGGGTGTCTGCAAGGAACTATGAAGAGACGGAATCTTCTGAAGTCGGCCGGCGTGGTGATGGCCGCGAAGCTGTTCGGGATAACTGAGACGAATCGGATGCTGGCGGCGATGGCTTTGCCCGCGGCTGACGCGGCGAATCCTCAGTTGCGTCCGTATCACGTCGACCTGCCGGGACACATGGAAGCCTTGCCCTTCGGTTCAGATCGTCGGGGCTCAAAGGCTGCATTTGAGCTGCGCGGGATTAAGGGATGGGCCTGGTCGACGGAACAATACCTTGCGGAGATTCCTATCCTGGCTCGATACCGGATGAATTTCCTGATGAACGACTACAGCTCGTTGTGGGACCTGGGGCCACATGGCCTATGGGATTACAACCGTTCGATGAATTTCTGGTATCGTCCGCTTTCGGCTAATCAGAAGGCGGGATTGGAGAAGGTGATTCAAGCGTGTGGCGAGAATGGAATTACATTCTGCTTCAGTATGAACCCGAATCTGCTATCAGACAGGCCCTTCAATTACGAGAGCGCTGCCGATAGAGAGACTCTGTGGGAGAAGTATCAGTGGGCGCAGAATGCAGGAGTGAAGTGGTTCAATATCGCGCTCGACGACATCAGCCGGAAGATCGATGCGAATGGGCACGCGCAGCTTCTGAATTCGATGCTGAGTCGTTTGCGAAAGAAAGATCCGAGTGCGGAACTGGTGTTCTGCCCGACGTGGTATGCGGGTACGGGAGAGGATGGCATCGAAACGGATTCGCGTCTGGGGATTCGAGTGCGCGGCTCGGATAGGGTTACGCCCGGGGATACGCCAGGCATGCGTTACACCAAAGCACTTGCAACGGCTCTGCATCCGGATGTGTATCTGTTCTGGACGGGGCCGGAGGTGTGCGCGCTGACCATAGATGCGAAACAGGCTCGTACTTACAAGGCATTATCGCGGCATCGCATTTTGATCTGGGACAACTACCCGGTTAATGATCAGCAGCCCACGTTGCACCTGGGCCCGTTGACAGGACGCAGCGCGGACCTCAGTTCAGAGGTGGCGGGATATATTGCGAATCCGATGTCGTATCAGAATGAGGCGGACCGGATCCCGAGGTTGACGATCGCGGATTATTTGTGGAACCCGCAGGAGTATGACCCGGCGCGATCGATAGGACAGGCGATCCTGCATTTGAGTGGGAAAGGCGTCAAGCCTGAAACGCTCAAAGACCTGGTCGAGCTATATCCCGGGAGGCTTTGGGACCGGAGCCTGGAGACGAAGTGGAACTCGCTGGAGGCGAGATTCGATCAAGCGCTGAAGGAAGGAAAGCGGGACGAGGCGAGCCGGATGATCGAGAAAGCGCGGCGCACTCTTGCTCAGATGCAAACTGAATTCGCGGACAGCTGGGCATCGGGAACCGAGGTCCTGCGAGGCGACGTCGCGAAGATGCAGGGCAAGCTTCAGAAGAGCGGCGCGGGACCGAGTGTTTAGCTACTGGCCCGCGAACGTGCCGATGTTTTGCGTGCAGCGGCGGAGCGACCCTTTGCCGGCGTTTTGGAGGAGCCGGAGATCGTTCGCGAGTGGTTGCCGAGCTTCTGCTGCAACTCCTGGGCTGTGAAGCGGAGTGCCCGCGCGATCTCGATGATACGTTCGGGCGTCATGCGAACGGTGGGGCCGGACATGCTGAAGCTTGCGAGCGGGGATCCTTGTGCGGGGTCAAGAATTGCGCAAGCGACACAGGAGGCACCAAGCATGCTTTCTTCCGCGTCGATCGCGTAGCTCCGTTTGCGAATGCTTTCGAGTTCTGCATTGAGCGCACGTGGAGAGGTTATGGTGCGCGGCGTACGCGCGGGTAGACGCTTGCTGCCAATCAAGTTTCGAACCTCCGCCGGAGACAGATAGGCGAGGAAAGCTTTGCCCAGTGCGCTGCAATGCAGCATATCGGTGGCGCCTACCTTTTCTGCCAGCCTTAGCCGGTCCCGGCTCTCCCAGACTCCTATATAGCGAATGCGGTGATCGTCCAGGATGCCGAGATTGACAGTCTCGCCATAGTGATCGCGCAAAGCCTGAAGCGCCGGGGTGGCGACCGAGAGAAGATCGTCGTGGCGAAGGCGTGCGTTTCCCAGCTCAAGCAGTTTGGAGCCGAGCTCATACTTCTGGTTGTCCTTCACGACGTAGCCATGTTCCGCAAGTGAGTAAAGGATGCGGAATACCGCATTTTTGTTGAGATCCAGCTGGTGCGAGATATCCCGGAGGGACAACTGCGGCTTAGAACTGGCGACAAACGTTTCGAGCACATCCAGAGTCTTCCCGACGAGTTCGATGTAATAGACATTTTTCTTAGGCATGGGACCCCGAGAGTACTCAAGCGGAAGGTGAGGCGAGCAGGTTTTCTGGTCTTCTCGTGCGACCAGATTAGAACATCGTAAGACGGGCCCAGGAGGGTTCGTTCACTTCGTCAGCCGTCGGAAGCCATTGCCGGCGAAGTTATGTTGCGCGCCCTCCAGCCAATGCATGCACCAATCGCGACAAGGATCAGGCCTACGGCGGAGTCGGCGATGCGCGCGGTTCGTGCTCCCGAGATCGCACCGGCGATTGCGATGAGCAGGCCGATGCTGATTGTCGAAAACGCGAGGATGGGTCCTGCTGGGTTCCTGGTGGTGCGAGGGACCTCGTCGGGTTGGATGGGAGTGTCCATTCGGGCGAAGAATTCATTGACCCGTGCTGTGGCGGATGACGAGCGGGGAAACAGCAATGTTGCGGCAATCATCCCGAGCAGTGTTGCGGCGGTGTTCACGAGGAGAGAGACGCCTTCGAAGTTGTATATCGAGCCGAAGGCGGTGTCCGCACGATGCCACCAGGTCTGGATGGCAAGCATCGTCGTTCCGGCAATGAGCCCGCATAGAAAGCCGGCAAATGCTCCCTGCCAATTGAGCTTTCGGCTGACTAACCCTGCGAGTAATGGCAGGAGGGTTGGGGCCATGAACAACCCGAGGACAGTGACCATCAAATTGAACAATGACTGTTGATGAGAGTAAGCGATCCAGAGGCTTAGACAAGTGGTGAGGGTGCCGAGGCCGAATGTGATCCAGCGTCCGACAAAGAGGAGGCGTCGCTCAGAGGCGCTGGGCCGCAGAAGGCGGTGATAGACGTCCTGGGTGAGGACGCTGGCGAGTGCGTTGAAATCGCCGCTGACAGCCGCCATGGTTGCGGAGAACATTGCGGCCATGATGATGCCGACCATGCCGGCCGGGAGCAGACGCAGGACGAGCAGGACATAGGTGTTTGCAGTCTGGTGCTGCACGATGAGGTCCGGAAGGAAGTGGCGTCCGATCATTGCCGGGAGAATCATGAGCGGAGCACCGAGAAAGTTGAGGATGACGGAGAAGTAAGCAGCTTTGGAAGCTTCGCGGTCGTCGCGCACTGAGTAGTATTTCTGTGCCAGCGACCAACTGGCGTTATAGCTGACGATCATCAGGACAAAGAACCCGATGATATAGACCCAGCCGTAGGGGCCATTCACTGGACGGAGGAAGTGTGCCGGGAGGTTGGAGAAGGCGGGCTTGATACCGCCGGCAGCGTGGATAGCGAGAGGGAGCATCAGGAGAATCGCGAGCACCTTCATCAGGAACTGAACGTAGTCTGTGACGACCAGCGCCCAGAGTCCGCCGAAGAAGGTGTAGGCGACCATAACAACGCCACAGATGACGATGGACCATTGGAGATTCAGGCCGGATGCGACGGAAACAAACAGACCTGTAGCAAAAACCTTGAGCGCGTCGTCGAAGAGCTTCATCGGAATTCCAGCCCATGCGAAGAGCTGACGCAGCATGCCATTGAAGCGCGTTTCGAGAAACTGCACTGGTGTGATGATTCGGGCGCGCCGCCATCGCCGAGCGAAGAAGAGGCCGCCGGCCAGACAGCCTGGAACGGCAGCCCAGAATAAAGTCACGGAGACCCAGCCGTAGGTGTATGCCATTTGGGCGTAGGCAATGAACGAGAACGCACTGAAGCTCGACATGTAGTGCGAGACTCCAGCCATCCACCATGGCACCTGGTTGCCACCCGCAAAGTAGTCGCTTGTGCTGGTGAGACGATTGCGAAACCAGAGTCCGATCCAGATAACGAGCACAAAATATCCGGCGACAACCAGATAATCCGCGGAAGTAAGCCGGATGGAAATCATCCTTGGAAGGCCCGGTGCCGAACGGCGTAGCGTTCGAGTTTGTCGATGTCGACCTGGAAGCCGAGGCCAGGGCCGGAGGGCAATGATAGGTGAGCTTGATCGAGAGTGAGCGGCGGTTCCAGGATGTCGCCGGTGAACCAGCGGCTGCTCGGCTCAACATCTGTCGGGAAGATGCAGGCCGGGTGGGTCGCGAGTACGAGTGCCTGAGCGCTGCCGATGCCAAGTTCAGGCATGGTGCCCATCCAGACGCCGAGCTTATGACGGACGCATGCTTCGATGATGCGGAAGGCCTCAAGAAAACCACCTACACGCTGGAGCTTGATGTTCACGATGCGACACGCATTGAGAGCAGCCGCGCGGTCGACATCGCCTGCCTTCTCGATGCTTTCGTCAAAACACAGTGGCGTGGAAACGGCGCGTTGAAGTGCAGCGGAGCCGTCGAAGTCTTCACGTCCGAAGGGCTGCTCGAACATCATGAGGCCATAAGCGTCCATTTGCCGGAACAGTTCGATATCTGCAAGTGTGTAATCCGCATTGGCATCTACGAATAGCGGGATACTGCCGTACCACCGACGAACCGATCGAACGAGGTTGATGTCATGGTGGTGCTTGATCTTGATTTTCAGGCGGCGATAGTCTTGCGGGCGCAGGCGCTGCAGGGCGTCACGGAGCTGTAATTCCGAGTCGTAGAGCCCAACGGCGAGGCCCGAGGGGACAGGGTGATCGGGAAGTCCGAAGAACTGACGGAGAGACTGGTGAGCTCGTCGGGCAAGCACCTCCCATGCGGCGGTTTCAAGAGCAACACGAACGAAGGGGCTGGAGGTCAGGGTTGAGAGAGCTGATTCCAACTCGAGCATGCTTTGAAAGGAGCGACCCACGAGTGAGGGAAGCACACGTTCGATAAGCTCCTCTTCGCAGGAATCCGGGGTGTCGGTGGAATAGAATGCACCGGGCATGGCCGAGGATTCTCCCCAGCCGAAATTGCTGCGGTCGGTGATCCGAAGGATGAGCGCGTCCTTGCGTGAGACCTCGCCGGAACTGATGCGAAACGGCTCGGTCATTGGAACTGCGACACGCCAGACCTCAGCTCGATCGATGATGATGGGGCCGCGAAGGGATAACTCGGTCGAGTCACAGCAACGACGCATGCAGACTCCAGAGGTTACGAGCGACAGATTGCAGATGCGAAGTGCTGAGCGACCTTCCGAATGGCGGCCCCGATCTGGTTGACGTGTTCTTCTGTATAGTTCTCGTTCCAGTGAATGGCGATAGTGCGGGAGAGCGCGCCTTCGGCGTTGGGGCAAAGGCCGCGCTCGAAGCGCTGATGCGAGAAGCTCGAGAATGGGTAGCCGCTTCTGCCGTAGGTCATCGGGCCGGTGAAGATCGGCGAAAGATAGAGTGGGTCAATGATGTAACGCACCCAGGCCGGTACTCCTTCAGCGGTCAACGCCCTGCCAAACTGTTCTGCATCGATTCCGGCATGGTCGGTGATCTGCAGCATGTACAGCCAATAGGACGGGTTGATACCTTCCGGAGATGGCGGGCCCTGCACCGCGGGGATATCAGCGATCAACTCGCTAAGTTGTGAAGCCCGAGCCCGGCGTCGCGCGACGGATGATTTGACTTTGTGTAACTGGGCGCGAGCGACCGCTCCTGAGAGCTCATTCATGCGGTAATTTTGCGAAAGAAAGAGGAATCGGCAGGAGCCGAGCGAGTCAGAGTCTCGAGGCCACGCCTTATCGGCGAAGAGCAGAGCGCGTTGCGCATAAGCTTCGTTCGAGGTGATCATGACGCCGCCTTCACCGCAGGTCATGTGCTTGCTTTGCTGCAGACTGAAGCATGCGAGATCTCCAATAGACCCCACTAACCCGCCGTGATACTCGGCCCAGTAGGCCTGTGAGCAATCTTCGATCAGAACGATGCCGCGCTGCCGGCACAAGGCTTGCAACTCATCGAGCGGACACGGCATACCAGCGAGGTGGACGGCAATTACGGCGCGAGTCCGGGGGGTGATGCATCGCTCGACCGCACGCGGGTCGAGCACCATGCTCCGCGGGTTTACGTCGGCAAATACCGGGATCGCGTTCTGCCATAGGATCGGAAGAATCGACCCAATGTCAGTGATGGGCGGCACGATCACCTCGTCACCAGGTTCGGGATTCAATGCGGCGATGGCGAGATGCACGCAGGATGTTCCGCTGGAGCAGGCGACGGCGAAGCGTGTGCCGATGGCCTCTGCGAACTCACGTTCAAAGGCTTTGACCATGGTGCCGCCGTTACGGCTGAGACAGCCGGACCGCAATGCCTGCAGAAGTAAAGCTTCTTCTTCCGGGCCGAACGTTCTACCGGCGGCCGATAGAAAGTTCGGCAGATTGCCGTTGACGGATTTGGGGCCGCCTTCCATTGCGAGTGGCTGATTCATCGAACCTCCTCCACAGGACGAAGCTGAATCGTGCGTCCTTCAGCAGCAGAACGGTAGGCGGCAGTCGCGACTTCGACTGCGGCGCGTCCGTCTTCGCCTGTGACTGAAGGGGATCGACTTTCGAGTATGCTGTTGACGAATTCCTGATCCTGCATCTGGTAGGCCTTCATTCGCACTCGCGACAAGACACCTTCACCGGCCCAATCGATCGGCTCCTGGCGAGCGACGACGCTCCATGTATTTCCGGTTCCGAGCCGCAGTTCACCATACGCATCGAGATCAATATTTCCAGTCTCACCGGCTATAAGGGCGCTTGAGGCACTGCGCGGAAACCCGGGCGTTGCAATGTTCCATGAGGCCCAGATGGTAGCCATCGCTCCGGTCGTGAGGCCGAGCAGAGCCATGGTCGACACTTCATTGCCGGTGGCAGGGTCTCGCTGCACATGAGCGCTGACCGAGGACACCTCGGCACCGGTAATCCAGCGGATTCGATCGATGTTATGAACCGCATGGCCGACGAAGATGCCATAGTTTTCCGGAGCGGATTGCCATGGAGGAAGCGAAGCGAGACCACCGGATGCCAGGATCTGCTCCTGCATCATTCGTACGCTTCCAATTCGGCCCTCCTGAACAATCCGATGGGCCTCGATATTGCAAGTGCGGAATCGCTGACCGAACATGATCATCAGGTTCACGCGTGCCGAGCGTGCGGCCGCAATGATGCGATCGCAGTCGGCCACGCTGGTGGCCATAGGTTTGTCAAGAAGGATGTGTTTGCCGGCCTGGGCTGCTGCGACAGCTTCGGCCACATGTGCAGAATGCGGCGTGCTGATGATGACCGCATCGATGTCGTGTCGCTCGAGGAGAGCATCAACCGATGATTCACAAGCGACGCGATACTCGGCGGCCAGACTGGGAGCCCGGCTGCCACCCGCAATCGCGATAAGCTGCGCATTATGCAGATAGTGCGATACTGTTTCCGCGCTCGTTCTTCCCATGAATCCGGAGCCAATCAGGCCGATGCGAACGCACGTCATTGAGCCTCCGTGACGAAGGTATCAAGTGCTCCGAGGCCCTGGATCTCTGCACGGAGATGATCGCCAGCACGAAGAGCTCGACCGCGCGCGAACCCAACACCTTCAGGGGTTCCCATCGCGATTACATCGCCGGGCTCAAGAGTGAGAATCGCTGAGATGGAGGCAATGGTTTCCGGAATGTTCAGAATCATGCGTGCGGTGTTCGAGTCCTGCATGATCTCGTCGTTGAGGAGCAGCCGGATCTGCAGGTTGTGCGGATCAGGAACTTCATCTGCGGTGATAATCTCGGGTCCAAGGGGGGCAGAGCCGTCGAACCACTTGCCCATCAACCAATCAAAAAATGGATCGAAGTCGCGCTTGTCGCGATTTTCTATGTTCGCGTTGAACCTGCGCTCACTGAGATCGTTGATGATTGTGTAGCCGAAAACGTAATCCATCGCTTGCGAGGCGAGTACGTCCTTAGCGCGGCGGCCGATCACGACGGCGAGTTCGACCTCCCAATCAAAGAAGACGTTATTGGGGCGCAATCTAACTGAAGCGCCGGGAGCAAGGATGGCGGTCGAAGGCTTCCAGAAGACCTGAGGAGTCCACGCACCCTTGTGCTGATCAGAAAATCCTGATTCAACAATGTGCTTGTGATAGTTGCCGGCGAGCGCAAGCAGCTTTGGGACTGCGCGGATTGGCGCGTCTAATCGCAAATCCTGAAAGCGGAGTAACTGAGCGTTGCGGACCTGGTCGGCGGAGAGCGGCGCTAATACGTCACGAATGCCGAGGTCCCGGACATGGTTGCCCTCTCGAAGGCCCTGGTGAACAGTTCCGTCAGACGCAAAAAAACGCAGCAGTCGCATGGATCAGATATCTCCAAGAAGATGGTTGAAGTTCTCGCCGAGGATCAATTGCCGATCGGCATCGGATATGCGGGCATGCAGGATTTTGCTTAGCGCCGCGGCTCCATGCTGCACGGGTGCACCGCTGCCGAAAAGAAGCTGATTTGCTCCGCATTGCTGGACCGTCTTCTCAATAGCGGCGTAGCCCATAATGCAGGAGGTTTCCAGGTGGACGGTGGCCCAGCGGCGCATGAGCGACGTGGCGAGCTGCAATTCATGCAGGTAATTAATTCCAGAGAGGATCCAGGTCACGCGAGGATGGCGTGTTACAAGACCCTCAACCGTAACCAGGTCAAGAGAGGGAACACCCCAGTTCATGATGATTCGCAGCGGCAACAGCACCGGCCATTTCCGTGCGATTGCTTCTTCCAGGATCGACTCGACGAATTCCTGGTAGAGCGGGTGGTAGCTGTGATGTTGCGGATATAGCCGTATGCCACGAAATCCGCGTTGAACATAGGCCGCGAACTCGTAGGCGCGGCGGGGGACCTCATGACTCAGTTCCAGCGTGCCGAGACAGGCGAAGGGAACGAACCTTTCAGGTGAAAGTCCAGCTGCCATTTCGGTCTCTTTGTTGCCATCTTCCCAGTGCACGAACACAGAACGTGTGGAGCAGATGGCAGCATGGTCAATCTTCCATGCGGAGAGTTCTGCTGCTACATCAGAACCGGCTGAAGAGCGAACCGGCCAGTAAGGCCATTTTCCGATGAAGGCATTGCAGTCAAAGATCATGCAGGATACCCCATCAATCGAAGGATGTTGCCGCCCATGATGAGATCCCTGTCGGAATCAGAAAGACGTGTTTCGCGGATCTTTGTCAGTTGCGGCCATGGGTCAAGCAGTGGAATATCCGTGCCGAAGAGGATGCGATCGGCGCCGAGAGCGGCGACGCATGCCTCGACGAAGCCGGTATCGATGGTGGAACTGGCGGTATCGAGATAGAGATTTGGAAAGCGCTGCGCAGCCATGATGGCGCGGTTCCAGTCGCCATGGGCATACGGCTGGGCGCCTGCATGAGCCATGATGAACCGGACCTCCGGCACTCGCTCCAGGAGGTACTCGCACTCGTGGGGTGTTGTGTGCGCCAGGATCGGCATCTTGAGATCGGCGCAGATCTCAAGGATGGGGATCATCGCCGGTTCCGCAATCGTGCTTTCCGGGGTGGAGTAGATCTTGAGACCGCGCATCCCGTAGTCATCGTGAGCGCGCCGTATCTCGTCGAGCGCTTCCTGGCCGAAGCGCGTGGAATGAAGGCTGGCATAGCCCAGAATACGGTCTGGGAACTTCCGCATCTCGTCATACAGCAGCCGGTTGCCTTCATGCATGTCATAGAACAGCGCGGTGAGGTCTGTGCAGCAGATCTTGTCGATGCCGCAGGCATCTGCAATGCGCAGCAACATCTCGCCATCGGCGTCGATCTGCAGACGTGTGGACTTTCCAATATGAACATGACAGTCAACGATCAATAGGCCTCTCCTTGCAGTCGCTGAGGAGCGGGTGTAACAGAGTGCGTGTAGCTGCCCACAACAACGCGAGATGCGGTCTGCTGCTGGATGGAGCGGAGATATTCCAACAGGTTCTGGATTCCGGTTCCGCTCCATGCGGCCGCGACCCAGAAGGTTCCTTCAACCGCATGACCGTTGCCGAGGCGGTCGTGGAACACAACGGTATCATTGTCGCTATCCGGCGTCTGCAGCAGGCCAGCGGGAGAAGCTGTGGCTTGGTCGAAGTAGAGCGCCAGCCCAAGAGGTCCTGTAGCTCTGTCCTGTTCGCCCATCAACGCGAGGCGTCCCGGCGCGTCGTCCCGGCGCATGCCGGGGAGCGTGCGTATACCCGCGCCAACCTCGTAGTCATTCGAACCTATGAGCGGGACTATTTTGAAGTGGCAACGCACTGCTTCATCGCCAGCGGAAATTGAAAATGTTTCTGTGATAGAGACTGTATTTCCCGCGAAACTCCAGTGATCCATGCTTGCTTCAATAACTGCCTCTACCGGCCCTGCCGCCAGAACACGGTAGACGGGCGCTTCCGGCGGAGAGGGCTTGTGTGCGTAATCCGGTATGTTGAGCGGCGGGCGATAGATTGCGCCAGCGGATCGTAAAAAGAGGCCGCCCAGGCCAAGAGTGTTTCCGATGTGCAGAACGTCCTGTCCGGCCGGAGAGGGAGCACTCGCGGAAGCACTAAGAAATCCAACCAGCTCATTCATCAAACCGGGATGGTCGTGCGCACGTGCCTGGACGTCCAGGAAAAACCCGCCGTAGGTGCGATAGCCAATCTTTTCCGACTCGAGCGCCGCAGTAGCGTGATTGTAGCCGAACGAATGGCTTGCAAACGTCTGGCGCTGCCAGGGGATTTCTGCGTGCAAGGTCTGGGAGTAATAAATTTCAACTGTGATCTTTGTGTGTCCCGGAATATCGGCGGGGAACACAAACGCATGGCCTCGCCGAAATCCATCGGTCTCCTCTACCTGAGACGGCAACAGCACCAGGGGCCGACCGGGAATGACGGCGATGGCCAGTGTTCCAGGGAAGCCCGGAGCGATTCCGGATACATCGGCGATCGGAATTTCGACCAGCGCGTGAACACGCTCTGGTGAGCGGTTCGATACGGACATCTCAAGACGATCAGAGAAGTTCGGGAACAACCACGGAAGCGTAGCCGCGCTTGCGACGTGGCGAGTAAGTCCGAGGAGCAGGGCGAGGATGGTGAGTGCTCTTTTCACAATCAAACGTCGTTTTGGTGAGCATAATACGAAAACCTGCAATGCAGCAACATTGCGCGATTCTATTTTCGTTCCTTTGTGGGGTCCTCCCTTATTGCGTCGAATCGCCTGTGATGACGCGCAAAACACGTGGTTAGTTCTGTTCTAAACAAGGCCGTTTCGACGGCATTCTAACTGACAGAACATGACGCCACAATTGATGGCAAATGGCTTGACTGCTCATTTGCGTTTGCCGTAATCCTCAGTTACTCAAACAGCGTTTGTTTCTTTGCGAGGGATTGTATGAATTGCTTCTTTACCTACACGGAGGCAACATGAAGCGCAAAGTAGTCCGATTGTTTTTGCTAATAATCCTGGTCGCGACAGCCGTCCAGATCTCCGCTCAGAACATCACCAGCACTCTAGTAGGGCAGGTGAACGATCCCTCGGGGAGCGGCATCGCGGGTGCCAAAGTAACGGCTACCAACACAGGCACCGGCATCTCGAGTGTTGGCACTACGAGCCCAACTGGCTCTTACAGCATTGCCGAGTTGCAGCCCGGCAGTTATACGGTGACCGTCGAGAGCTCTGGGTTCGCCACGGCTACCATTTCCTCCGTTCCTGTCGAGTCGTCGCAAACGGCGCGAGCCGATGTGACCCTCAAGGTCGGGTCGGCTTCCGAGACGGTGCAGGTGACGGGAGATGTTCCGGTGCTTACCACGGACTCACCTTCGATCGAGGGCACGCTGGAGTCACAACAGATACGTGATCTGCCTTCTGGATATGTCACGGTGGCGAGCCTTATGCAAACGGTGCCGGGACTGGACAACCCACAGCCAAGCTCACCAAGCAATCCGCAGATGGCGGGCACAACTCACTGGGGTGCAGTGAACTACTCGCTGAACGGCGTTTCGGTGAATGATCAGGTCAACGGTGGCGCGGCCTATGCGTATGTGACAGCGAATCAGCTGTCGCTCGATGCGCAGAATCTTCCCTCAATCGATACGCTACAAGAGTTCAAGGTAACGAACGTAAATGCCAACGCCGAGTTCCGCGATGTAGCGTCGGTGTCAATGGTCTCCAAGCAAGGAACGAATCAGTTTCATGGCGACGTTTATGAGTTCCTGCAGAACGCGGACCTGAACGCGAATACATCAATTCTCAACGAGCTGGGGGAGCCTCGCGCAAAGGGAAATGTTAATCAGTTTGGCGGAGGAATCGGCGGTCCTATCTTCAGGAACAAGGCGTTCTTCTTCTTCGCTCCGACTTATTTGCGTCAAATTACCTCAGGCACGGTGCAACTAGTCGTGCCCTCAACTGCGATGGAAAACGGAGACTTCAGGGCTCTGCCTACCCAACTTTACAATCCGTTTACGGGGCAGCCGTTTCCGAATAACCAGATCCCATCCGGTCTGATAACGTCTCAAGCGAACGCGCTATTAAAATATATTCCGGCTCCCAATGTCGCGGGGTCACTCGGACTTCCCAATGGATCGCCAAACTATATCCAGTCCATTCCGGTTCTTCAGAATTCGAATGCTTATGTTGGGAGGGTGGATTATCAGCTTTCTCACTCCGACAGCATGTACGCGTTCTATATGCACAATGTAGGCGCGCCGTGGAATGTCTTCCTGGGCGGCCCGCCGCAGTATGGCAATGGCGTGAACTACGGCTATCGAGACCAGGTAGCCAGCGCCTCCGAGACGCATATCTTCAGCCCGACCCTGTTGAATGATTTTCGTGCTGCGTGGTTCATTCACAGTAGCTTCCGGTTCGGTCAAAACCAGGACTTCGATCCGGCTTCGCTGTTCACAGGATTGACGACCGGCGCCAACCGCGGCCTTCCCACGATGTCCGCCTCTGGATATTCAAAGCTTGTCGGCGATGTGGGTAATACCGTCAATTCGACAGGGTACACGACAGAGTTTACGGACAACCTGACCAAGGTTCATAAGAACCACACGATCAAGGTTGGAATCGATGAATCGGGTTACAAGACTTATAACCGCAGCGGATACGGTCCGCTGGGCACCTTCACCTTCTCGGGTGTGTGGACAGGCAATAAGGGCTGGCCAGGCCAGCCACAGTCGCAGGGCAATGCCTTCGCAGATTTTCTGTTAGGTACGGCTAACACGGCCTCATTGGGAACTGTCGGTAATAGTGCTGTGCTCTATAACCGCGACTGGGAGGTTTACGCTCAGGATAGCTGGCAGGCATCGCCGAAGCTGACGCTCTACTATGGATTGCGTTGCATGTATCAGACACCCTGGAATGTCAAAAACAATGCTTATGCCTATTTCGATTTGAACGACAATAAGCTGGCACTCGCAGAAAACAGTCCTACACCGGTGCTTCCTGTGAATGGGAATCCCGTGACCTTTGCGGCATACTCATCTCTCTTCGAGACTACGCAATCGATCGGACTGCCTCTGCACTTTATGCAGCCTTCGAAGCGAAATTGGGCACCCCGTTTCGGCTTCGCATATAGACCGTTTGAGCATACGGTCGTCCGCGGAGGATATGGCATTTACTATAACTTCCTGATTGAGGCGCAACCCGGACAATACGCGTCAAACCTGCCTTTCGGACAGGTGGCGCTTTCTGCATCCTCTAAGCTTCCGGGGGCACCGAAGGCGCCTTATCAGCCGGACATCACATTTGCGAGTCCGTACGGGACCGCGACGGCTGGGATTGCGGCGAATCCGAGCGCGGTGCGCGTGCAGCGTGACCTGAAGAATGCGATGACTCAACAGTGGAGCCTCACAGTTGAGCAGCAGTTTGCGAAGAAATGGACCGCGCGCGTTTCGTATGTCGGGTCACAAACGCAGCATCTCGCGTTCTTTCTCGCGAATCTGAATGTTCCGGTCAATCAGATCCCCAATGAGAGCGCGCAACAACAGCGGCCGCGACAACCATGGGGCGTCATCAACTCGATCGAGAGCGGGGGCGTGCAGAGCTTCGGCCAGATGGAACTCGAAGTACTCCATCGCTTCTCGAACGGTGCATCCTTCCAGGCGGAGTACTCCTGGACGCGCAGCCTGGACGACGTGGAGAACACTGGAAGCCCGCAGCGGTATTACTTCCCCTCCTTGGATTATGGAAACAGCACAGGTGTTCGTACACATGATCTCGTCTTCAACTACTTATACGAACTTCCCTTTGGTCACGGACATCGTTGGCTCAGTCAGAGCAATGGCTTCACCAATGCTCTTGTGGGTGGATGGGAAGCCAGTGGGATCACAACGTATGCTACGGGCCTGCCGTTCTCGATGAACTTCGCAGTGCCTTCCAACTATATTGGTTGGGCCGGAGGCCGGGCGAACCGAGTTCCTGGCGTTCCGCTGTATATCAAGGGCAAAGGGCACGAGGTGGTTTATAACGGTGTGCCGTGGGTTAATCCGGCGGCCTTTGCGCCACCATCACCGTGGACATGGGGAACGTCAGGACGGAATATGCTCTATGGTCCTGGCCTGTGGGATTGGGATATCAGTGCTCTGAAGACGATCCCGGTTGGCAGCGAACGCGTGAAGACGACCATCCGGGCAGACTTCTTAGATGCATTCAACCACTTCAATATCGCCGGGGCGGATAACACGATAGCCGATACGCGAGATGGGGGTCTTCCTCGTCCGACGTCGGGCATGATCTTTGGCGGAAGTGGCAATCGCACCATTCAACTCGGCCTGCGTGTCAGCTTCTAAGCGATGACCGTCGGCCGATCCCGACAACTCTGAAGTGGCCCCGCAGCGCCACTTCAGAGTATTGTGTTCGCAGATGCGAGTGAGCGCGATTGAGTATTCACCTTTGCCGGACGTGGTGTTCGCGATGAGGGCCGTGTGCGAAAGCTCCGATTGAATCGCTGGGCCGTCTACTTTCTGTTTGTCATGCTGCTGGCGGAGGGGGGCCGGCTGCCAGCCCAGCGAGTCAAGAGATCGGCAGACGCGCATTCATTGCGCTGGTACATGCAGGCAACTGCAATGACACCGGATGGGCGGCTAACGTTTCTCAATCAGCCCTGGTGGCCACGGGCCCAAGCACTCAAAGAGGGGGAGAGCTTCACGCTCGACCTGAATCGTGATGGACGTCCAGATACGATGATTATTCGGCAAGACGGCAACATCGTTGAAGCCATCGACGACAGCGGACATGCGAAGACAATCTGGAATGAAGCCGATACTGCGTACGTTGTGAGCTACAAGGGTAGTGGAATTGTCGACCGGATGGTCGTTTATACGGACAATAACCAGGACGGGAAAGCCGACGAGATGGAGATCCGCTACTACCAGGATGGATATCTTCGCTACGCCTGGTTTGGTGAGAATTTCGACAATGACGGTGTTCAGATATTCCACCTAACCAACTGGCAATATGACAGCAATCAGTTTGCCAGCAAATTTCGTGGCAACGTGATGATCTACATCAACAAGTACAATCCAATAACTAAAACCTGGATACCGCTATCTGAGTGCCCCTTTGCCTTCTATGATCCGAACCATGACGGCTTAGGCGAGATCGTAGTACGCGCTGCGGTACAGCCAAAGGCAACAGCCCGAGAACCCCAGACGGCCGCGTTGGATAAAGCGAACAATTACTCGCCGATGTGGCAGAAGGAGCCGTTTTCACTCGCGGACATGGAGCTGCAAAACGTGCGGCTCAGCTTCAACATTGATCCAGAGCCGCGAAAAGACGCTTTAGACCATCCGCATTACAACTTTGGCTTCACGATGGTCGGCCACGAACCGTACCAGTTCTCGAACATGCGTTACACCAACCCGCGGCGCAGGCCGCCACAGACCGTGGTACGTATGGACTGGCGTTCTGCGGTGGAGCGGTCGCTGAAGTATCCAGCAGATCAGACCGGATTCACCTGGGACGAAGCTCATGAGGTATATCGCTGGGAGGGTCAGTTCTGGATTTACGAGCGGCGAATTCTTGCGAATACGGGCGGGCCGGTTCACCGGTGGAACATGCGGCGTGAGTATATGGGCAGCAAGAGTAACGAACGGCAACTGTATTACTCGGGCGTGGACAAGCGTTATCATCTGCGCGGCGCCAGTGAGATGTGGCTGGAGGCGGGCCACATCGTCGACGACGCCAAGGATCTGGAGATTCGTGCCTATGACACGGACCACGACGGGTATCTCGACACATGGGAAGTATTTCGAAGCGGTGAATCGAGACCCATACGTGTCACCCACGTGCGGGGCCCGCAGGCCACACCGGTGGCCCTGAGCCGGACGCGCATGATGGCGCAGTACAACGGGCGAATAGTGCCAGATGCTATCGCGGAGGATCAGCGCATCATCGCCACGATGAAGGCCGTCGCGACTTCGGACCTGGGCGCGAAATACGAGCACGCTGCTGAACAGAGCGAAAGCGCGGAGCGGCGGCGGTACTGTCTCGATATTGCGCGCGAACTCTACTTCGAGAGCGCACGCGATGCTCTCTACCGGCAGAACCCGGCTGACGAATACCTCCCGGCAGCGGCCAGCTCCCACTTGAATCAGGAGAGCTCGATTACGGGGAACAGTAGCTACAGTATCGGCGATACGGTGTCTTACTGGACCAGGGCGAATGAAATCGCGCAGTTCGTCGACGCATATGGCAATGGTCAGTATGACGAGGCGCGGCAGGTTCTCGACGCGCTCACGAACGGTACGAAACACTGAGAAGCGTCCATTCCGGCGGAGATGATTCAGAACGGAATTCTGACAGCAAGGATCAGATGAGACTGCGGAAAAGCAAATTGCTGGTGTTTGCAGCGGCCATAATCGGTAGCCTTTCTTGTTATGCGGCAACGCATCATCCCGACGCCGGGGTCCGCACCTCAACGCTGACCGCGCAGCCGGCAGCACACGACTTTACAAAGATCGGACCAGTGGCGAAGAATCTATGGCCGTTCACAGCTCTGAACGTGTACGACGAACATCTCAAGACCGACGTTTTCTATATAACCTCGTTCAACTCTTCGGGGGTGGGCCAGCTGATAAGGCTGGACTATCACACGGGGAGGGCTAAGTCCTGGCCGCTGCCGGCCGGTATTGGATCGTGGGGACTGATTCAAGCTAAAGATGGAAGACTGTTTCTGGGTTCGTACAACGAAGGCGAACTGCTCTGCTTCGATCCAAGGACAGAAACGTGGATACCGCTTCCGCAGATGAGTGCTGATTTTCGCAAGCAGGAGCCGATCATCTGCACGCTGGTGGAGGCGCCCGACGGCGACATCTACTATGGCACCTACCCTGGCGCGCATCTAGTACGCTACGACCCTCACAAGGGAACAGTTGAAGACCTAGGTCGTGCCGCGGATGAGAACTATCTTCGGAACTTGGCGGTAACGCCAAGCGGGATCATTTTATGCGGTGTAGGAACCCGCGCTCCAAAGATTGTTGCTTACGATCCGAAGACGGGCCGCTTCAGCGACCTTCCTGCGGCGGCACAGGCGACCTCCGGGGTAATGATGAAACCACTTGTCAGCGCGGATTACATTGTGCAGCCGTCCCCGAACGGAGTTGTGGTTTATGACGTGAACACGTTGAAGCTGCTAAGACGATTTCCGCTGGAGAATGCATCGAGCTTCAATCTGGTCGATGCGGACCATGTTTTTTATGTGGCAGGCGATCAGTTCCGGGTTCTTGATCTCTCGAGCGGTACGAGCACTACGCTTTATGACTTGGCTGCGAAGGTTCTGCAAAACGGGTGGTATCTGACTCCGAGCGGAAATCTGTTTGGGTTACGGGTTCAGTCGTACTACTACGTAGATGTAAAGAGACACCATGCGACGAAGCGGAGTATTCCGGTCGATGGGCTAGGCCAGGAAGTTCTCTGGTTACGTTCGGCACCGGACGGCACGATCTATGGTGGCCCGCTATTGGGACAGACATTCTTTCAATATTCGGATGCAACGGGCGAGTTGAAATCCTTCGATCAGGTAGTCGATGTTGCGGGCGAGATCTATTACGGCGTTCCTTATCGCAGCAGACTGTACACCATCTCGTATATTGAGGCGACGCTTGCCGAGTATGACCCTGCAAAGCCCTGGATATCCGGCTCTGCGCGGGAATCCAATCCGCGCATGGTGCTCCATATTCCGGACGACCAGTATCGACCCTTAGGGGGTATCCACTCCGGTCCGGGCGGGAGACTTTACATCGGCACGCAACCAGACTACGGCCTACTCGGTGGCGCACTGTCGGCCTTTGATCCCGCCACAGAGAAGCTGGAGGTACACCGCAATATATTCCAGGATGAAGAGGTTGGTGCCGTGGCGGCGGATGATCGTTATGTTTATGCAGAGGCGGATCGAGGTGGTGGCGGCGGCAGCCGTCCAACTGCATCGGGAACCCACTTCTTTGTCTGGGACCCAGCAGTGCAGAAGGTGATATTCGACCATGTTTTCGATGACGGAAACCCCATTGCGGCGATCACCACAGTAAGCGGGCATGCCTATTTTGAGGAAGATGGGAATATCTGGGACTATGACCGTAGCACCAAATCTCTCAGCATGCTTTTATCGCTACAAGGACGTAAAGGTGTTCCGCTTGAGAGCCTGCAGGCAGCAAAGGATGGAACCTTGTGGCTGATAGCGGGCAAGGAGCTGGCGCGGATCGTCCCGCCAACGAGGCATGTGGAGTTCTTTCCGGAGACAGCAGGCCACGCGACGTCAGGGCTTACGATAGACGCTGATGGAACGATCTACTTTGGGAGCCACACGGATGTATGGATGTACCGCCCGAACAATCCCAGCCCACCAGCTTCATTCAGCCAATGATCAATGACCGAATCCCGCTGGGCTGGGATGATGCGGTCGATCTAAGGTGTCACCGAATATCCCGATAAAGGTTCCCTCTGGCTAATTTCAGACTCTTCGACAGCACGCAAGCACTTTGGGCCAACCGGTAAACGCTTCGCGAGGCGTGTGAACGTATCTAGATCGATCAATTCGTTCCCTCGGACGAAATACAAGTGTCCGTAGCGTCTCCGTGAACATCCTGAAACCTATCGCGGCCGGTTCTGATCGAGTTCTGCGCTGCAGAATGCTAATCCATGGGTTGTTTGCAGCATTTATGGCGAGAAAGATAATGTCATACGCAACAGGTCATGTTGGGCAATCTTGGCAGGTTCTGTGACTTAGAACAGGAGTTTTCGCGTGACCAGCAGTCAAGCCTTTGAGACCTTGCTGCGCCGGCTTGCAGCAATAATCGCTTTTGCCACTCTCAGTGTTGCCGCGAATGGACAACGTTCAGTGGTTAGGACCGGCCGCGCAACGGGCAACTATCCGTGTGTGTGGTGGCAGGGTGTCAACAAGCCAGATGGGAGCATCGATATAGATGCGACCATCCGCGGGCTCCAAGCTGTTCACGCGCGTTGTGGCGTGTACCCTATCGCTGGTAAAGGCGGCGCTAACAGTTATGAGAATTTCCAGAAGCTGCTGGAAGCCACGCGGAATTCTGGCATCGAGCTCTGGACGGTCCTCATCCCTCCAAGCGAAGGAGCTGACTCGCTGCCTTATGGGAAGGATTACCTGAAGTGGACGCTGGAGCTTGCGAAGTTGTCTGTGAGGTACAAGCAGTTCCGCGGGTTCAATATCGATGACATCGATCAAGACGAAAGCCAGAAGACATTCACACATGACTACCTATGCCAGATATCGCGCACGAAGAACGAGATCAATCAGCATTTCCTGTTTGTTCCAACTGTCTATGATCTCGATAGCATCACGGCCGACCGGTTGGCCGGCTGCGTTAATGGAGTCTGGCTGTGGTGGGTGAATCTCGAAAAGGTAACCGGTCTCAGATCATTTCTCGAGAACACGAGATATGTTGTTCATGGCCGATTCCCTGTGTACGGCGGTGTGTATGCCCATTGGAATTCGTGGCATAAAGCGGAGCCAGAGCCGGATATCTTCCGTCATACGCTCTCGACCACCTGCCAGTACGCGGATGGGGCAGTGATCTGGAATCTTCCACTCGACAGTCGGAACCCGCTGAACGAAGTCGCTCGGCGATTCGAATACGGCGGTTCCTCACCGATCGCGGGCAGATGCGGCAGCGAACCCGATGACAACGCCGAGGAGAGATAGCGAATGGGCGCGAATGAGTGGAAGGACGACGGCGAGATGTTGGCGGTTGTAAGAAGGGAACTATACACGGCCGTGGTGGGCGATATCTGCGACCAGGTTGGGCTCCGGCAGCAATTTCTTCCGCCAGAAGTTACCTCTCTCGACAAGCAGAAGCACGTGATCCTGGCTGGCCGTGCGATGACGGTCGAGGAACACGATGTAGATCAGGCTCCCGACAAAGATCAACCCTGGGGAAAGATGCTGGAGGCGCTGGATAACCTTGGCGAGAATGATGTGTATGTATGCTCGGGGTCGGTAACGCCGTATGCTCTGTTCGGAGAACTGATGTCAACTGCAGCCATGAAGCGAGGAGCCGTGGGCGCGGTATGCAACGGCTTCGTACGCGACACGCATCAGGTTCTGGCGTTGGGATTCCCGGTCTATTGCCGCGGATCTTATGCGCTCGATCAGCGCGGCAGGGGAGTGGTGCGAGAATATCGCGGTCACCTGAGGTTTGGGCAGGTGGTGATCCATCCGGGTGATCTCATCGTCGGCGATGTAGATGGCGTGATCATAGTGCCCAAAGAGCGAGAAGAAGAGGTTCTTACAAAAGCGCTGGCGAAGGTTCGCACTGAATCTGAAGTACGCAAGCAATTGAGAAACGGCATGCTCGTGACTGAGGCGTTTGCACGGTACGGTGTGTTGTAAGTCGTCGCACTGAGCTGGATGTTAGCGGCGAGCGGAAACGTTACTCCCGCCGATCTTTGGATGCAAGCCCGCGCAACATCCGGCGAATGTCGGCCGCACCCATAACGGCCACCACGGCCGTGATGATCGCAAAGGAAGCCACAGCGATGATGGCCCAGATTGTCCAAAATACGAGCCATTCGTTCATTGTCGCTCCAACGATGTGAGCGATGATGTAGGACTCAGGTTTCCTCGTCTGCGGAAAAGCCCCCCAGAGAGTAAGCCAAGACCCGCCAGAGCGAACGCGCCAAAACCTGCGAAAGTTTCGCTCCTATGCGCAAAGAAGAATGGCACGATGGCACCGAGCGCTCCGAGTACCATCGCCAGATATCCTCCCAGAACATTGGCATGCTTCCAGTAGAGGCCGCCAATGACGCAAATAAATCCTCCTGCAAGGAAGATTGTTCCTGTCACGTTCAGGTACAGGTAGACCGCCCCCGGCGGAGTGTAATAAAGGCCCCAGAAGATGAGGAACAGTCCCACCGCAAGATTGCAGCATCGATTGACCAGAAGCTGGCTCCGATCGCTGAGGGAAGCGCGACCGGTGGCCTGGCGCATCGGTGCGATGATGTCCTGTGAAATGACAGCACTCCAACCCAGCAGATAGGAGCTGTTGACGGACATCGTAGCCGCAAGCATCCCTGCAACTACCAATCCCCGTACGCCGGGGCCCAGCAGAACACTCAACATAGCCGGCATGGCTTCAATAGGAGCCAGAGTTCTGCCGTGAACGATGGGTTGAGCGATGCCGCCGATGTGCGCGCCCCAGCCGAAGATGGACAGGGCTGCGATTCCCCACAGCATTGGAAGTATGCCACGCCCTAGAAATATGAAGCCGGTCCATGTCATGACGCGGCGCGAAGTCTCTGGGTCCTTTGTAGAAAACATTCGCATGGCAGTGGTCTGCCAGCATGTATTGACTGCCATCCAGAGCAGCACTTGCCAGACTAAAAACTTCCATCCGAACTTCGGTGCTGTGAACGGGTTGAATCCACTGGGGCCAAGGTCGTGAGCAACCTTGGCCACCATGGAGTGCCAGTGCGCAAAGTGAATCGCATAAATCGTAATGATGATACTGGCGATAGAGAGGAGGACATACTGCATGTAGTCCGTAATAACTACGGAGACCATTCCGCCAACTGTGGTGTAGATCAGCTCGAGCAGCAGGATTGCGAGCATGATCAACAGGAGAGAGTGCGGATTGAGTCCTCCAACGATGATAAGAAACTCTCCTTCGATTTTGAGGAACACGCCCATGTTGAGCACGCCACCCACTGCAACCAGTATGCCGGTAAGCATACGCAAGCCACGGCTATAGCGGACTTCGAAGTACTCCGGAACTGTCATCAGACGGAGGGCGCGGAACTTCTCGATGACGAAACCCGTGCGGCCCACCAGGATCATGGCACCGCCGGAGATGACAGCGGCTGCGAATGCGGCGAAGCCGTAGGAATAGCCCAGCTCGCTGTTGTACATGAACGTTACGGTGCCGATTTCTGTGGCTGCAAGGGTCGCGATGCCGATTGCGGTTCCCAGCTCCCGGCCAGCTACCAGGAAATCCGCAGTGCTGCCAACATATTTGCGACCGACAAGACCGATCAACATCGATAGAGCGAGGTAGACAACGATGATGATCCAGTCGATAGGCGCAAAGTGCATGTCACTTACCAGGCGGCTTCGTATATGGCAGTGATGTGATTCAAGTCCAGAGGGCGAGGATTGTTGACGAGTAGTCGAGTCTGTTGAAGGGCGTCCGAGGCAAGCGAGGGAATCCTTGATTGTTCCACTCCAACGTCGCGAAGGCGTTGCGGTATGCCGCAGTCCCGGCAAAGCTCAGATAGTTTGCTGACGAACGCCACGGCTCGTTCATCGATAGGCCGCGAGCCAAGTTGCGGAAACGCTACAACAGCGAGATCGCGATACGCATCTTCGCATGCCGGAAGATTAAAGCGGAGCACGTGAGGAAGGAGAAGAGCGTTGGCTAGTCCATGGGCGAGGTGGTAATGACCGCCCAGCGGATACGCAAGGGCATGCACGGCAGCCACGGGCGAGTTAGCGAAGGCTTGACCTGCGAGCATGGATCCGAGCAGCATCTGGCTGCGCGCCGAGGCATCCGATCCATTCGTGACGGCGGTTACGATGGCTCGCGTCAACAGGCGCAGCGCCTCGGTGGCTAAGGCACGGGAGATTGGATTGTTGTTCGAATTCGCGGAGGTATACGCCTCAATCGAGTGGACAATGGCGTCGATACCAGTGGATGCAGTGACGTGCGGCGGCAGGCCAACAGTCAACTGCGGATCGAGGAGGGCAACGTCGGGTAAGAGTACCGGTGACGAAACGCCTTTCTTTTCGGACGTAGATGTCGTCACGACCGCGATCGGCGTGACCTCTGATCCAGTACCGGCCGTGGTCGGAATGAGCACTAACGGTAAACGCGCCCCTCTGACTTTATTGACGCCGTAAAGGTCCGCGAGCTTCTCATCGCTCCTGGCGAGAAGGGCGGTGAGTTTAGCCACATCCAGCGACGAACCGCCTCCCAGTCCGACGATTACACCGGCAGCGGATCCACGGGCCACAGACACCGACTGTATGACAACAGCTTCCGGCGGATCGGCGATCACATCGTCGAAGATGGTAATCTGCACGCTCGCTGGCTCCAGAGCGGAACGTACCCTGGATAGAAGGTCGGTACGCGCTATGCCTTGATCGGTGACGATCAGCACTTTGCTACTCGGAGTTATGTTCGGCGCTTGCGCTATATCGGCTACAGCACCCCAGCCGAATCGGATGGACGGAGTTGTGTTGAAGACGAAACGGTCCATAGGTTCACTCACGAGTCCTGCGTGTCGATTCGAGCGTAAATCAGGCCGAAGCCGGTCCATTCTGGTACGCAGAACCGACGCGGCAGAAACGTTGCGGGTGGCATGGAATATCCATACTCTCCAGACAGGCAGGTACTTGTGACGGGAACAAAACCTACTGTGACGCAGTTGTACTGGGGCCATGTACAAAGGGTTCTGGGTGAGTTGGAAGAGAAACAAGTTATGGCCGCGGCGATGCTGGTTGGAGACGCCCTACGTTCTGGCGGGATTGTGCATGCGTTTGGAGGTGGACACTCCGCGTTGCTGGCACAGGAAGTGTTCTTCCGTGCAGGTGGTCTTGTGGCAATCAGACCCATTCTCAACTGCAGGATCCAGTTCGAGAATGGCGCTCTTCAAAGCACGGAGTTCGAGCGCACACCCGGAGCGGCAGAGGACCTGGCCGAATCTGCAAAATTCAAGGCCGGGGACGTCGGCATTGTCATATCGAATTCCGGACGGAATATTCTTCCGGTTCAAATGGCGATCGAGATGCACGCGGCGGGTATGAGAGTAGTTGGGCTTACGAATGTCGCACAGTCAATGGGCGGCAAGTCGCTGCATCCTTCGGGCAAGCGCCTGCTGGACTGCTGCGACGCTGTGCTCGACAATCACTGCCCTCCTGGCGACGCGGCTGTCAGCCTTCCAGGAACTGCAAACTCCATGGGTGCGATTTCGACGATCGCCGGTGCGGCGTTACTCCATGCAGTTATGCTGCAGGCCGCGTCACGGTTAGTGGAAGAAGGGAAGCCGCCGGCCATTTTCCAAAGCGCGAATGTGGGTGATGGCTCGTTGCAGAGATTGCGTATGTTGATGGAGCCATACAAGGACAGGATCCAGTACTACAGAGGCTGAGCGCATTCTTGTCGGTGGTTGACACATCTCAGAAGGGGAGTCTGGCTCACAATTGGTTGCGAAGGTCGATGATGATTCGCCGCAGAGCAGCATCGGCTTTTTCAGTGAACGGCGAGGAAAGAGCCTCGTAGTCCAGCCGTCCGGCACTTGGAGGATAGACATAGCCCCAATAGCCGTTCGCATAGCAAAGTGCTATTGTTTGCGCCTGTTTCCAGAGAAACCGCCCAGTTTCCGCGTACAACTCCACCGGCAGCGCGGCTAAGGAGATATCGCCGAGCCGCACGACAGTGACCGGAGCGGTCACTGTCGATCTACGAAACTCCTTGGCTTGGCTGAGTTGCTGCGCCACAATCATCCCTTCCCGCGCGACGGTGGCGATGCGGCCTGTTTGTCTGGGCAGCTTCAGTACAGGATTGCGAAGATCGCGAACCAGTAAATGGACCAACTCGGACACAGAGGACAGCTCGCCCGAGCAACTCCGAAATTGGCGGCCGCTAACCTGCTTCAGCACACTGGCGGCCGAACGGCGGACCTGCGCGTAGGTCTGCGAAGAGCGTGTGAAACGCGTACTGATGTTTGCTGCAGCGCCGTTCGCAATCAGCGCGACCTCAAACTGCTCTTCGCATTGTCGCGCAATCTCACCGTGCAGATCACCCGAGTACAGCCTGTTCCCGGCACCAAGAATGGTTGGATGGCAGGGCAGGACGCCCAGGAGTGCGGATGCGCCGTGTGCGTCGAAGCGGATGAGATCGAACGATTGAACTGTATCGCGACTGCGCCGCGTACGATCGCTTGCCAGGTCGCGTACGCCGAAATGCATGCGGGAGACACGTACAGGCTTGAGCTGACGATAAGCATCAGCGACGGCGCGGAGGCATTTTTGTTCCACCGTACTCATGAATCTGCTGGTGCGGCGGTCAGGGCGAGAGTCGGAAAGTTGAAATGGAGAGCTATCGACCAGAGGCCCGGAGTGAGTGTGAGTGGCTGCAATGATTACCCGATCGGCTGCGATGTGGATGGAGCGAGCGATTAGCCTGCGCAACCGGGTTGCCTCCTGCGCGGAGATAAGGAGGAGATCGAGAACGACGATCACCACGGAGGTACGATTCTGCTTCAGAACGAGAGCCCGCAAATACAAGGGACCGAGTTCGCCCTTTGAGAAGCCGTGGCGAGCGATATATCCGGTCATAGGGTAGTTAGGTGGTGGTCTGAGGCGAATTCGTCTCCAACCAGCGTGGAGTTCAGCCATTCCCGCTCTCCTGAAAGTTGTGAATGATGGCCGGAGATACTCGAAGCTGTGCGTCGGCCAAGGCAAGGAGAAACGCGCCTCCGATCGGTGTCAGTCGTGGTTTGATGACTCGCGATCCTGGCAGAAGTCGATGAAGCTCTTCTGAAAAAGCGGCTCGAAAGACATGGCAAACACTGAACATCGATCCTTGATGCGAGATCAGAGGCGCTTTCAGCCTGAGGCGCCTGGCTGCTGTAGCCGTCTGTAAGGCCAAGGCCCCGGCGCCCTCGCGAATCAGCTCACGTGCAGCCCTGTCGCCTTTGCCGGCCGCCTCCGTCACAAGGGGAGCAAGCGCTCCGAGTTCGGCTGAGGTCATTGGGTGGTCGTAAATGATATCCAGTACCTCATCAAAGTTGCGCAGACGATAGTGCGAGCAGATTGAAGACAACAGGGCCGTGCGCCGCGTGTTCTGATCCGCGCAATGGGCCGCCTCCTGAAGCGCCCTTCTCCCCAGCCACTGCGCGCTACCCTCATCTCCCGCCAACGGTCCCCAGCCGCCAACGCGAACAAATGATCCGCGCGAGCTCTGGCCAAGAACGATGGAGCCTGTACCGGCAACGGCAACGACGCCTGGTTCTCCCGCGAGAGCTCCTGTCAGCGCGATCCGCGCGTCACCAACGACGCGTACGCGCTGGTTGCGAAGAAAGCTTCGCAATTCTGCTTCGATCGGTGCGGCATTGCTTCCGTCCGACGTCACGCTGGCTGTGCCCACGACGATATTTCGCAGGCTCCCCGGCTTTACTCCGGCTTCCTGCATGGCCAGGCGCAGCGTGCGCCGCAGATTGGCGAACGCTGCTCGCTTGCCGATCGCAAATGCATTTCCGCCGCCGGATATACCTATACCGAGCGCCTTTCCCGTCGCGGTCACAACCATCGCGCGGGTATGTGTGCCACCAGAGTCGCTAACCAGGAACAGCCCATCAGGATGGAGTGCCAGGGAACACCTCCTCGACGTCTGCACCGGGCGGTGCAACGAGTTCGGTTACTCCGGTTTCAAGCGATTTGTGAACTGCCGCCAGTGTGGCAGTCACCTGGCGTCCATCCAGACCCGTAACGCGCGGTGGAGTGTCCTCCAGGATTGCGTAAAGGAAATCTTCAAGACACGATGGAAAGGCACCGCGTAGGCGTCCGAAGATCTCTTGATTCAAGAAGCCCTTGGGGAAGCTGAATGTTTTTTCAGAACTCGTCTCAATGGATTCGCACTTGCGGTCCATGTGAATATGACCTCTGCTTCCAACGATTTCGACGAACGAGTCTACGATGGTAGGGAACGTATTGGGATAGATCCAAGCCGATTCAAACGTGACAAACGCTCCAGACGAAAAGCGGACCTGCGACTGGATGATGTCGTAGGTTGGGATGCCGCGTGCCTGCAATACCTCCTTCCGCCCCCAGGCGCGTGCCTCGATAGGTTCGGCATCAAGGAACCACCGCATCAGATCGATGTCATGCGAAGAGAGAAACCATGCGGGCGTAGTCTCTCCTGCCCATCCGATGTAATCGGTCGCGACAAAGATGGTGTCATTTTTCCGTGTATATCCAGCCAGCGGATCTCCGATTTCTCCCGAGCCGATCAGAGTTTTCGCCTGCGCGTATGGAGAAAGCCAACGATGGTTGAATGCAACCTGGATCTTGAGCTTCGCCGCCTTCGCGATGCGGATTAGTTCATCGGCTTCATGGATGCTCGTGGTAAATGGTTTCTCGACGAAGATGTGGCAACCAGCGCGAAGAGCATCGCGTCCCGGCAGAAAGTGGTGGGCATCCGGAGTGGCAATTACCACTGCGTCCAGTTCCTCATACTCGAGCATCGCGCGATAGTCTGTGTATCCTGCCTCGACCAAGTATTTCGTGTTGATTTCGTCGAGACGTGACTGCCGGCGCGAGCTCACCGCCACCACCTTCGCGAGCGGATGAGCGGCGTAGATCCTGGCGTACAGCTCGCCCATGATTCCGAGCCCTATGATGCCAATCCGGACTTGTTGCATCTGGTTCACGACCTGGTGTTAGTCAGCAAACGGTGAAAGTTGTGACGAAGGATGGCTGATTTCTCATCGTCAGTGAGGCGTGCCGTAAGAACGCGTCCCAGTGCCATCGCTGCTTCCAGGTAAGGCATATCAGAACCGAAGAGGATACGTTCGGCACCCACCGATGAAGCGCAATATTCGAGAACCGTCCGATGGCTCTGCGACCCGGAGATGTCGAGGAAGGTATTAGGGCACTCCCGTGCGACCTCGACCGCCTGGTGATAACCGCGCCAGGAAACACCCGAGTGTCCCAAAAGGATTCGTGCCTGCGGAAACTGCCTGGCAATACCCGAGAAGAGCAAAGGGCCACAGTTCGGATCGGAGTCCCATGTGTGCACCAGCACAATGGCATGTGTCTGATGGGCATAATCCCAGATGGGCAGATAATTGGGACCTGTAACGGGATATTTATGCAGATCAGGGTGCAGCTTGATCAGCGGAGGGTCATTGAAGTAGCGATACCTTTCGAGCTGCTGGATCGCTTCGCCCAGCGGATTAGGATTCACTGTAATGTAACCGAGGTAGCGCTCCGGAAACTGCTCCAGGACGGCTGCAATCTCCGCGTTTCCACGCGGACAATCGTGAAAGCAAGCCAGTGTGGAAGTAATAGCCAGCTTTTCGATATTTAGCTGATCCATCACATTGACCATCTCTACTGCGCTGATCTTGTAACCCGGGAAGTCCGGATGCGTCCCGATGTGCCCATGGGCATCGAGAATAGGGATCGGTGACTTCATTCGCTCTCTCCAATAAGCCGCCGCAGATTCCCACCGGCGATGGCGAGGCGCGCGGAGCCTGCGATCCGTGCAGTGCCTAGAACGGTCAGGGCGGCTCCCGGAGTGTACAGCGGCAATCGGCTGCCGAACAGCATCCGATCGGGGCCAACCCGTTCAACATAAGATTCCAATTGCCTGTGGCCCACGTAATTGGAACTTTCAAAATGCAGCCCAGAGAATCGCGCCAGCAAAGGAAACAGATACCGGTCGCTACGATAACCGACATCGAGAAGAAGCACACGAAGGCGAGGAAAATTATCGAGCAGTTCTGCCAAATCGTTCCATTCGATCTCCGGTCGTGAGATGAGGACCAGCGCCTGGGAATCCTGCAACTGTTCGAAAAGCTCTCCCGAGCACCAGGGCTTGATCGAAAAGTTGTGATGCAGCGGACCGAACCATACACGCACTGCACGGACTTGGCGAGAGCGGATGTCATCCATCGATGCGGGTTCTACAGACACGGTCCATGCTGGCGTGAAGCGAACGTCCAGATCGCGATCGAGGGCGCAATTGCCCTCGATCGCATCGTATTCCAGGCCCGCGAAATGGCTTACAAGAGCACGCTTGATCGCGAATCGGTCCATCTCCTGCAGCAACTCGGGCGTTTCCAGAGCAAGATCACCTTGCGTGCCGGAGTGACCCAGGTACACGTTCGCATCGAATACGTTCCAGCCTTCGCATTCGGACAGAAACGGTTCAGTAGCGGAGCTCAATGCGGTGTTCTCCAGGTTTCAGTCTTAGTTCAAGCGCATGCGTGTCCGCGCCGGTAGAAGCTATGCCGCCATCTAACATCGCCGATTGTATGGTGGCGGCACCTTTTATATGGATTGACGTCGACGCATCGCAGAATATCTGCCACTGGTCGGCATGTGATGCCTGGATCAGCTCGCCATCTATAGGAGAGCTGGCGGTAAATACCGCATCATTCGCGTAACGTAGCTGGCGTGCACCAGATGTAAATACAAGAGCGTTATCCCCTTCAGTGGTCAGCAATACGGTTCCGTCACTCGTGTAACCGGACCAGGCAAGCTGGCCGGCGCGCTTCCGAAACAGGACGTGAGTCGTACCGCCCGCCAGAAAGCTCTCGGCATTGTTTTGCGAAGACGATGTAAGAGAACCGGGAGATGCTGCTCGAGTGAGCTGGATTCCCACCGTGAACTCGGCCGACCGCGTGTGTCTTTTCTCGAGCTTCATCACAAACCTGGGGTCAATCGCATCTTTATCGAAGTCCCTGTAAGTGGTGACGGGTATCGGAGCGGACGCGACAGTCCATTCTCCCGAATCCGGTGAGGCAAAAATCGCAGCTTCGGTTCCACCGCTACGCAGCAAGGCGTGCCCGCCTCTAACAATCGGCCGAATGTCAGAGCCCGGGTGAAGAAGAAATGTGTAACTATGCGTCGCGCGTGAACCGATACTGTCGTGTACGAACAACAGGTCGGGTTTCAAAAAGAGATATTCTCGCCGGTAATAAATCAGATCGTAATCGGGGTAGGCTGGCTTGAGATCCGCTTCCACAAAGTCGATATCGTCGCTTAGCAGATGATGCGTAAACGTTGGAGGCGTCCCTAAAGATTTCCAGTGCGACGATGCGAGGCCTGACTGGCTGAACGGGTTGGCGTCAATAAGAACGGTGTTGTGGCCGGCGGCCTGCGCGAAATAGTCACCAAACCTGGGGTCACTGTAGTAGCTCGTGTAACCTGCTTCGCCGATCAGGACATTTCCATTAAATGCAACCTGGAAACTCCCCTCATCGTTGTGTCCGTGGTTCATCCACGGACCTACGCGAATGGAGACGAGAGTCGAATCCGGACCCCACCCGCTACGCAGGGCAGCACTACCGCGCTCGCCGAAGAGCCGCGACTCCGGAAGAGCAGGCGGCGGGTCGGCTGGAGTTGTACAGCACGCGAGATCGAAGATGGACGGAATGTGAGGGAGCTTCCCACCTTTGTTGAAAACGCTGGCGACTGTACGCTCCAGCGCCGATTGATAGAAGAAATTGAGGGCAGCATCGTGACTCGTTTCTGCTGCCCACGCAAAGCCGGAATGCGCGAACAACGTACTTAAGTCGTCGCCAGTATCGAGTTCGTAGCCTCGTTTGTACTGCACGTAATAGGGCCACCAGAAGGAGTTGAGGAGGCGATCCGTTCCGCGCGGAAATATACCGGCTCGACCCAGTGACGACGCGGCCATCGTAAGTCCTTGCATCGCGAACTCTTGATAATCAATGGGCTCCGCTTCGCTGCCGTCACCGGGGAACATATCCCGCAGGAGATGCTCGTACGCGGCGATCAGCTTCGCTAACGCAGGACCAAATCGGCTGTCCCAATCAGGTACGTCACCATAGACTGCCATGCAGGCAGCGATAGCGCCGCCGAGGCTATGCGCCATGTGATTACTGTCCGCCATCGGCATTCGATCGTTGGAGAAGTAATCCGTAACGACAGGAAGGACCGCCTTCTGGTAAAGAGCGTTGGCGATCTCCGCTTTATCATGAGCGGAGAGCCTGTCGGCGATGAGATCGTACCCGAGAGCTACATTCTGTGAAAAGATGCCGGCTTCGTAGTAGGACTGAAGGCCATGAGCCGGGAACCAGGGCGGCGTCCACGTTGGCCATTGAGCGGCGGTGATCAGTGCAGCGCGGGTTCGCCGCAATGATTCGTCAGACCCTGTCAGCCGGAAGTCCAGTGCATTCAAAGAAATTGCGTCACCGTATTCGTCCAGCAAGGAGAAATATGGCGTTAGTCCGGGGAATAAGGAATCCTTGGACATCTCGCGGATGTTGTCGCCGGCTGCGCCATTGAGAGAGATCTTACTGGCCGCCGTCACAGCCCGCTTCTTGATCAGGTCAATGAGCGCGCCTGAAGGCATCGCGGTGCGAAGCTGATCCAGTCGCTCCGACGTGAGCAGCAGCCGTGGATGCGGCGGAATCTCAGCGAGCACAAGAAACCGGAAATCCGCGGAACCATCTGCATCGGCTACGTGCGCCCTCCACAATCCTGGTGAGAACAGGTCCTGGAGGTTGACCGGTGAGCTCGCAAGCGACCCTTGGTAGACCTGTCTTCCGTCCCCGCTAAACAAGGTGATGTTGGCATGTTTATGTGGGCCGAGGATCCGCAGCGGCAACACGGGATGCGCACTTCGAACGATCAGATTAGCAACGGGGAGCGAGTCACCCGCTGGTACTTCCAACCTAGGCGATGTAACTCTAACCGAAGCTGGATGAGTCGCGTCGATCGTGAGGGCTTCCAAAATTAACTTGTTATGAGCGCCGCACGGCGAGTGCGAGACTATTCCTTCAAGAGCAATTGCCTCGATATCTTCGCCACTGAGCGGGACACGTAAGTCGACGCCGCGAAGGACGAGGCTGTGCTCACCTGCGCCGCCTGGTAGCGCTGTGGAATATCGTTGCCCTGTTCTACCGGCCAGCATCAACCGGAACGTACGCATGGGCCCGGCGACGGCGACGCGATAATGCATGTGAATCTTCGATTCCCGTGCCATGCGGAAATGAATGGATCGCACGATTCCAAGTCGCAGCGTCGGCTGTCCGTTTGCAATTACATCGCGAACAAGAAAAGTACCGCTCGTCTTCCGTTCCGTGTAAATCGATGGATCGTAGCCGATATCTTCCGGAGCTGGAAAACTCATCCAGCCTTGAATCCCGCGGCTGAAGTTCTCAGAGAAGCGCCAGGTCTGCTTTTGAGGGTGCGGAGAGCACGAAGCACGAAACCCACTGAGCAGCACCATCACAGTCAGCCACTGGAGTCTCATCATCTGCAACCTTCAAACGACACGCTTCGAAGGCAGCAATTCGTAATGGCGAAGAAGCTCAGACGCGTTCTGTTGGATCTTGATAAATGCGTCCGCAAGGTCGTCGATATCCTTCCGAGTTCCGAGGAAAAGGTTATGTTCTAGCCATATCCTGTCTTTGCAGGCACGTTCGCTCTCCGGTAGAGAGAGGTTGCCGTAATTCGGTCCATCCCCGGGGTTGAGGTTGCAGGAACCAACTCGCTTCGCTGCAAAAAGTGGATTCCTATAGAGCGGGAAGGGATAGGAGGGAGCCGCGGGAATACCTTCCGAGCGCACCGCCGCGAGGACTGCATCGCGTGTCAGGCCGCCAAGTTCAGAAGAGATGCAGCGCAGACTGACGATGTAATGAGGATTGCGACCCACCTTGGGGTGCAGTTTCGGCAGCTGAAATCCAGGAACGTCCTTCAATCGTTCCCGGAAGTATTCGACGTTGGCCGCCCGCACTGTTGTCTGTTCAGGCAGGCGCCGCAACTGTTCTAGCAGCACTGCCGCCTGGAATGCTGTAATCCGGTAATTGCTGCCCAGCGTGTGATGCTCAAACCAGGCACCATCCTTTTTTCGTCCCTGATTGCAGTAGGCCCACACCTTCTCTGATATCTCTGCGGAGTTCGTGACGATCATGCCGCCCTCCCCCGCGGTCATTAGTTTAAACGCCTGGAAACTAAAGGTGCCCGCATCGCCAATGGTTCCAACGGGGACGCCACCCCAGGTGGCTCCGTGTGCATGAGCGCAATCTTCGATGAGCGCGACTTTATGCTTCTTTGCGATCGCCGTCAGCGCGTCCATATCTGCTGGATGTCCGCCGAAATGCACCACAACGATCGCGCACGTCCGCTGGGTAATGGCGGCCTCCACTGCGGCAGGATCCAGATTCAGTGTGTCGGGGTCGATGTCGGCGAAGACGGGACGCCCATGACACAAGAGCACAGAAGTTGCGGTAGCGACGAAGGTGAATGGTGGAACAATCACCTCATCGCCGCACTCGATTCCTATGGACCGAAGTGCGACTTCCAAGGCAACCGTACCGTTGGCGCAGGCGATGCCATATCTAGCGCCATGCATTTGCGCAAACGCTTTCTCGAATTCAACAATCTTGCCGTTGTAGCCACCCCAGGAACCGCTTCGCAGGATTTCCAGCAGCGATTGTTCCTCTTGCGTGCCGAAGATCGGCCACGAAGGGAAGGGAACATTGCGGACAGGTGTTCCACCCAAAAGCGCCAAGGTCATCTTTAATCTCCCACCGTTGCCAGTGGTGCTTTCGGTGCCGCGTAGCCGAGAACCGCCGAAATTTTGCGGCACGTTTGCAGCAGCCTTCCGCCGATCTCTGGCTCCGGAATTTTATCCATCCGAGTTGCCGGACCGGAGATGCTCATGGAAGCAATTGGCTTTCCCTCCAGACTGATGATGGCAGCGCCGAAGCACTTTGCGCCGTCAGAGTCTTCTCCACTATCGACGGCATAGCCGCGGCGGTGTACGGTCGCAAGCTCCCGCATGAATCTCGACCGATCACATATCGTTCGATTCGTGCAACGCCGAAGTAGTTTCGCATTCGTAAACTTCTCGATCTCAAGAGGGGCCATCTGCGAAAGGAGTGCCTTTCCAAGCGCAGTCGAGTGCAATGGGCTGCGCATGCCTGCATGGGCGGCAAGACGAAACGCATGAGGGCTTTCCAGAACCCGGATATAAAGAACCTCATCCCCGTGCAGGACTCCAAGATTGACTGTCTCCTGGTACCGGCGCAGAAGAGAGGCCATGAAAGGCAACGCGATTGCCGGAAGTTCCGTGGGCGTATTCGATTGCGGATTAACCACGAGCCGCCCAAACTTGCCTGTGAGCGAGTATTTGCCGCCGGAGCTTTTCGACACGTAGCCGAGCTCTTCGAGTGTGTAGAGGATTCTATAAATCGAGCTCTTGACAATGGGCACACGATGCGAAAGCTCGTTGAGGCTCATTCCCGGCTTGCCCTCGAACGCTTCCAGTACATCGATTGTGCGCGCAATGACCTCGATGTGATTGTTTGTCGGCATCGAGCTCCTCCTGAGGGTCAAGTGTGCCGCTACGACAAACTCTTGTAAACAACAAGTTGCGTAGGCGAGACGCCGCGTTCTACAGAATAGAACGTCAGCCATCCTCCGGCGAACATTCAAGCGTCCAGCATTGACGCGTTCTTGACAACGCTGGGCAAGGCGCTCTAGATAGAGCGTCGAGCATAGGCCGCGCTCCTGTTCCACACCGCAGAACACAAGTGAGTTGTAATTGCAAACGTCTCGCAAGCCATGAAACCTACGCCAGATAAACCGGCAGGCTGCACAGCATTGGAGGTCGAAAGATGAAGCTGGTGGACTGGCTGGTAGTGGCAGGCTACGCAACCATTGCACTGGCCATCGGAGTGTACTTCACGCGTCGTGCCGGCCATGGCGTTGAAGGCTACTTCATGGGAAACCGGTCCTTGCCATGGTGGGCGATCGGCTTCTCCGCCGTTGCCACGTTCACCTCCGCAGGCTCTGCCTCAGCTTTCACGATGCTGATCTACTCCGATGGCCTGCTGGGAAACTGGTGGTGGTGGATTCCATGGGCTATCTGGATGCCTCTGGTGGCGGTGATCTGGTCCAAATTCTGGCGGCGTCTAAACATCGTCTCCACAGCGGAATTCGTCGAAGTGCGTTACAGGGGAAAGGCCGCGGGAATATTTCGCTCTATAGCGGCGCTGTATTTCAGTTTTGGCTGGGCTGTCATTCTGATGGCATACGTAAGCGGATGGCTCAGCTATTCGATCGGGCCCATCCTTGGATGGAAGCCGGCGAACATCATTCTCTTCGCAGCGGCACTGACGCTGATCTACACGGTACTCGGAGGGCTACTAGGCGCTGTCTACTCTGAAGTCTTCCAGTTCGCGATCTTCGTGGTGGCAAACATTATTTTCATTCCGGTTGTCATCCATCATCTCGGCGGATTGAGTCATGTCTATGCGCTGGTCGACCATAATCGAGGTGCGAACTTCTTTCACGCACTGCCTCCGGGCGGAGATTTCACCGGACCTACGATCTTCGCGCTTGTCATGCAGGGATTGTTCTTCGCTGCCTCTCCCGCGGGTGGTGAAGGATTCACCGCGCAGAAGTTTATGGCGGCGCGCAACGAATTCCATGCCCAGGTTGGTCAACTGTTCAATGCAGTGCTGTCACTGATCGTTAGAGTCATTCCGTTCATCCTTCTCGGAATCATCGGGGCAGCTGCGTTCCCATCTGGATCCATTGACGGCGAACGCGTCTGGGGAGAACTCGTCCTACGCTATGGATTCCCGGGCCTCACAGGGCTTCTAGTGGCCGGAGAACTGGCGTCGTATCAATCCGCGATCAGCACAGAGATGAACTGGGGTGCCTCCTACCTGATCAACGACATCTATCGCCGGCTGCTCGCCAGAAACAAGTCGGAAAAACATTATGTCTGGGTTGGACGCTTCGCAACCTTTTTCCTGCTGGTCTGCGCCTTGCTGCTGGGCTATTACCTTGTGCACGGCATGATGGCCTGGTTCCTGTTCATCAATAATGTAATGATCGCGTTCATACTTCCGCTCGCATGGCTGCGCTTTTTCTGGTGGCGGCTAAACATATGGGGCGAGATGACTGCATTGGTTGTGGGGTTGCCACTCAGCTTCATCGTCTGGTTTCCACTCGGCTTCAGCAGGCAGCCATTCTGGCATGGTTTTCTACTTATCTTTGCCCTGGGCTGGGTAGTCATACTGACAGTGACATTACTGACGCCTCCGGAAGACCGCGCTGTTCTCGAGCATTTCTACTCCCTTTGCAAACCGCCCGGAATGTGGGGAGAGATCACCCGCGTGCTACCGCCCGCGGAGCGGAAGGCCCGAGATGCCGAGTTACGCAATGACATCGTGGAGTGCGCATTGGGAATGATCTTCTGCTTCGGCGGAGTCGCGGCAACCTCCTGTCTCTTCGGCCGGCATTGGCTCGCAGGCGCTGCGAGTTCGTTTGTGGCGCTTGTCGCTCTCGTGCTGTTTGTGAATCGATGGAGGGCACGAGGTGTCTTCCAATCTCTCAACGATACTCGCAGACCAGATGTGACGCCGTACACCAATGCGTGACCAGACCAACGTAAAGGAATAGGGCCGGGCCGCAAAGCCGCGCTCAATACAGAAGGGGATGTCGGGCGTGAATGATGTGCTTGACGAAAACGTACAGTCGTCGCCCCCAAAGTTCAGAAGGGTGCTCGGCTTATGGGACCTCATTCTTTACGGCATCATCCTCATCATGCCGATCGCCCCGATTCCTTTGTTCGGATTGGTGCAACGGCTTTCCGATAATCAATCGGTCACAGCGATCCTGTTGGCGATGGTAGCAATGGTGCTTACAGCCTTGAGTTACGGGCGCATGGCTACGGTCTATCCCTCAGCCGGGTCTGCGTATGTGTATGTTGGGCGTGGTCTCAATGTATATCTGGGCTTCCTGGCGGGATGGGCAATGTTTCTGGACTATCTGCTGGTTCCTCTGGTCTGCACCGTGTACGGCGCCTTGACGCTGCATCGCATCGAGCCGCGGCTTTCTTACATCGTATGGTCCACCGTCCTGGTCGCAGTGATGACTGCGATCAACCTGCGAGGTATTCAGGCCACTTCCGGCGCCAATCTCGTGCTGTTCGTTGTCATGATGGTTGTCGTCTTGAGTTTCATCATTATCGCGACGAGGTTCCTTCTCCGAACGCAATCGTTGCCGGGCCTGTTTTCCTGGCAGCCCTTTTACCGCCCGGAGTCTTTTCACCTGAGATCGATTTCAGCGGCAACATCGCTCGCGGCTTTGACCTATGGAGGCTTCGACGGGGTGAGCACGCTTTCGGAGGACGCCCGGAACCCTCGCCGCGACATTTTGCGCGCGACGGTATTGGTCTGCATCTTCACCGGTATATTCGGCGGACTGCAGATCTATCTCGCACAAAGAGTGTGGCCGGACTACCGTACCTTCCCGAATCTCGAAACGGCATTCATGGACGTTGCGCAGAAGGTCGGCGGCAAAACATTGTTCGAGGCTTTCGCGGTCATCCTTATCATCGCCAACTTAGGGGCGGGCATGGCTGCACAAGCCGGGTTATCACGCCTGCTCTTCGGCATGGGTCGTGACGGAGTGATCCCCCGCGGAGTCTTCACTCACTTGAGCCCCAAACGGGCAACGCCCACGTATAGTCTCCTGTTGATAGCGGCATTCACGCTCGTCGGATCGTTATTGCTCAATTACGAGCAAGTCGCCGATCTTATTAATTTCGGAGCATTTCTCGCGTATATGGGTGTAAATGCGGCGGCCATTCGACAGTTTTATCTTCAACCCCGGCCGGGCCATTCTCCACGATTATGGTCAGACTGCATGCTTCCACTGTTAGGCCTGCTGTTCTGCGCCGCAATATGGCTCGGCCTCCCAGCCCACGCTAAGCTCGTTGGGAGCATATGGTTCGTGTGCGGGTTGTTCTATCTAGCCGCTAAGACAAGAGGTTTCCGAACAGGTCCACCAATTTATGAAATCTAAATTGGAGTGGGCATGAAGGAGGCAAGGTGAGCACGAGGCGAACATTCCTATCACAAGGTCTGGCAGCCGCGAGTGGACTTGGTTCGGCGATCGCCGCCGCGCAGGATGACCACACACACAGAACTGCGACGGACGCTGCTAAGTCCTTACCCGCGCCGAAGAAGCCGGTCATCGTGACCCGGTATACCGGCGACCGCACCATCGCGGAAGGCTATCGGATGCTGCAGGACGGCACAGATACGCTGGAAGTCGCTCATCACATCTGCATCGGCCGGGAGAACGATCCCACCGATCATAGCGTTGGGCTGGGTGGGCTACCGAACGAAGATGGAATCGTTGAACTCGATGCAAGCTGCATGCATGGTCCTACACGCGCTGCAGGCGCCGTCGGCGCTGTACGAAATATCAAGAACGTTTGTCTCGTTGCTCGCAAGGTGATGGAGCGTACCAGCCATGTCATGCTGGCCGGTGAGGGAGCTGAGCGCTTTGCAGTTGCGGAAGGCTTCGTGCGTGAAAATCTTCTTACAGAAGATGCTCGGAAGATTTGGCTTCTTTGGAAAGAGAGCAGGTCCTCGCACGGCTGGTGGGGGCCGGGCATGTCCAGCCCGGAGTGGAAACCTCCCGAACAGGCCGATCTATTTCTCTCAAACGGTCTGCCCCGCATGCCACGTGCCGCAAACACGCACGACGCAGAAATCATTCGGCAACAGTCGCTCACGCTTTGGAAACAAGCCGCGGATTGTGGCATCTCGTCGGACCGTCGCTGGCAGGCGGTAAAGCAGATCCTGTGGCCGACGACCGGCACTATCAATGTTTCCGCGCTTAACGCCAGGGGAGAGCTTTCGACCGCTACCACGACATCCGGCGCTGCATGGAAGCTATCCGGAAGACTGGGCGATTCGCCGATCATCGGCGCGGGCTGCTTCGCAGATCAGGACGTTGGATCGGCGGGGGCGACCGGTAGCGGCGAAGAAAATATCAAAGTTGCCGGCGCGCACACTATCGTCGACCTGATGCGAGCTGGGATGAGTCCTCGAGATGCCGGAATGGAAGCCTTGCGGCGTATCGCTCGAAACTACGACAACGACATGCGCAAGCTCCGCTACGTTGACATGATCTATTACATCCTGCGCAGAGACGGCGCCTATGCGGGCTGTTCCATGTGGAGCACCCATCCTGGCGGCGAACCAGTGAGGTTTGTAGTTCATGACGGCGCCGAGCGAGTCGAAGACTGCTCCTACCTCTTCAAAGGCACCTCCATCGATTGGCCTCCAATCCCCAAGACAAGTTAGATCCCTGGAACTCATATGCCGATGCGTTCGCTAGTCAAACGTTCTTCCAGAAGCCAACCCGTCGCGATTGTCAGCGGTGGTGCTGGTGCAGGCATAGGTCACGGCATCACCGAAGCGCTGGTCGCCGGCGGCTGGGCAGTGCTGATCGTCGATCGTGATGCCAATGCCGCAGCTTCCCTCGTGAAACGTCTCCACGCCCGAGGTGCTGCGATTGATTCACTGATCGCAGATCTCACTAGCCCCTCAACCCCTCGCCGTGCCGTGCAAGCAGCAAAGAAGACCTTCGGGCACATCGATGGTCTGGTAAACAATGCTGGTATAGGTCTCTGCAAGCCCACTCGTAAAGTCACCGACGCAGAGTTCAATCGTCTGGTCGATTTGGATCTTAGAGCTACATTCCGAATGGTTCGTGAGGTTATCCCGGCGATAGGTGCAGAAGGCGGCGCTATCGTAAACATTGGTTCTGTGCATGCGCGTCAGACCATTGAAGGCTACGCAATCTACGCAGCCATCAAGGCGGCTGTGGAGGGCTTCACGCGAGGCCTCGCCTGCGAACTCGGTGCTCGCAATATCCGTACAAATTGTGTTCACCCCGGCTACGTCACGAGTCCACAGAACCGCGCGCTCATTCGGAGGTTCTCGCCGGACCCTGAAAGTTGGATCACCCACTACACGGCCACTAAACAACTTCTGCCGAAGTCCATCGAACCCCGGCATGTAGGCAATCTGGTGGCGTGGCTCCTCGGAGAGGAAGCCGCGATGATAACGGGACAGGCCATCACCATCGATGCAGGAACCACGACCATGCTCTTCGAGAGAGAGGTGACGCGTTGAAGATACGCAACGGCACTGGCCATCGTGAATGGCAAGGCCTCCCGCCAGGCGGCCACGGGCTCGGAGTGGAGCTCGATCCTGCTGCAGTCGAAGATTATCGCCGCAATCATTGAAAGGAGAGTGATGAAAAAAGTCTCGAGAACAAACCCGTTTCCGCCCACCGACAGCGATAGACATGCTATCTGGCAGGCCTTGGTCGAGCGGGATATCCGTGCTTTTGTCGCGCAGAATTGGGACATTATCGCTGAGGACTTCCAGGAAGATGGGTTCGTCGGTCATTCCGGATCTGCAAATCCCGACGACTGGCGCATCTCTTATCCCTCACTGGATTCCTATCGCACCGCATGGTTGGAGCAGGCTCGTGAACTCAATAAGCTGCGACTCAAGAACACCGATATGGAGCAATTCTTATTCGACGCGACAGATCTGACGCGCATCGATATCAATGGAGATGAAGCGCTCGCCCACAAAAAGTTCAATGGACGAACGGAAGTTGTTGACGCACCTGATCTCGTATTGCAGTGGCAGACCCTCTACAGGCTGCATCGAAGCGACGGTCGGTGGCGCATGTCGGGATTTTTGGGTTATCTGCCGAATCCCATGCCCGGGCAAGTCGCAATGGATCACGGATCCCACATCTCTCTGCCTCAATCAGCTTCACAGCACAAAGCAGCCGGCCCGGTCGATCAGGGCAACGATGCGGGAGCGAGCAGGCCGCCACGGTCGCGAAGGCGATTGACGGAGCGGTCAAGCGCACGGGGCAAGCCCGCGCCAAAGGTGCTGTCGTACACCTGCGCATAGTTGCCGATGGACTGCACGACGTCAGTCGCCCATGTAGTGCGAAGACCGGGTGGCGCGCCGGTGACCCGTGCGAATTGCAGCAGATTTTGGACCGCGGGTTGGGATGCAGCTTGTGATGACTCAAGATCGTGCGAGCTAACCCCGAGATCTTCGGCCTCCAGTAGAACGGAGATGAATGCATTGGCAAGCTTCGACCAGGCTGGGTCATCGTTGCGTGTTGCGATTGCGAGTGGATGCAGCGAAAGCAGCGTTGGCAGAAGAACGTGCTGCGATGCGAGTGTGCCCAGCGATGCGTGAAGAAGCGAAAGGCGCGTGCGGTCGGAGGCGGTTGCGGCGCAGTTGCCGGTCACATAGGCGGCTTCCATCTCACCTTCTTCCTGGAACGGGAAGGGAAGCAGGTCGAGATGATGTGCGGCGAACCATTGCTGCAGGGCGAGTTCGGTTGCTGTTTCGGCGAGGAAGCAGATCTTTTTCCCGGAGAGTGCGCGCACGCTATTGATGTGCAGCGAGCGCGGTGTGAGAAGAGCAGTGCCGTCATAGAACACCGGGATGGAGAGCCGCAGATTTGTGTCGGATGTGGGCGCGGCGTTTGCACTGAGAGTGGCGATGACATCGAGTCTGCCGGTCTTCAGTGCGGCGACGGTGGACTCTTCATCGAGGAAGCGGAGGATATCTACTTTGGCGTTTGGACCCAGCGCTGCGACCGCCATGCCCTTGCACAGGTTGTCATCGAAATCGTCACGTGAGGCGTGATCGTCCTCGTTGGAATATTCCGCGTCGTCCTCGACGACGCCGCAGTGGAGAATTCCCGAGGCGCGAACGTGCGCCAGCGTCGAAGGCGCGGCCGGTGCCTGCGCTGCAGTGGTGCTCGCCAGCAGAATGAGGGCCCACAGAGCGATCTTCACGGGCGCCACGTCCCTGACGATGGAGTGCCAGGCTGCGAATCGGGTCGAGGGTTGAAGTCCGGCGGGACGGGATTGGGGCGACCCCAATCGGTTGGCGTGATGCCGAGCGCTTTGCAGCCTTCGCCGTGGCGATGTGGATAGTGGTCAATTTCGCTGCGCGGAATGATTGCGTAGGACGGCGGCAGTGGCTTGCGCTTGCCTTCGAGACGAAGATCGTCGAGGCCGGACAGCATGTCGCCGACGCCAGGCACCTTGTCGTCGGCGGGACCAAGCTGATCCTGCCCGAACTTTGCTTTGCCGATGGCACGTCCGCGCTCTTCATCGGGAAGATCGGCGAGTGGGACGAGACCGAAGATCTCGTCGACCAGTTTGATCACCGAGCTGTGTTCTTCCATCTCGTGCGAGATGCCGTGCGCGACGGCATAGGGCGAGATGAGGACGGCCGGAATGCGTGGTCCCTGATCGAGCGGAAGACCGCCCGCATCGTGCGAGCGTATCTTGGGCCGCTCGTGATCGTATTCACCATCCGATTCGTCGTAGGCGATCAGAATGACGGAGTCTTTCCAGTAAGGACTTCTGGCAATTGCGTCGATCTCCTCGGCAATCAGTGATTCGCTGATCTGCGAGTCGGAGTAACCGGGGTGATCGTCGTCGCCGGCGTAGATTGTGGCGAGGCGCGGGTTGGGATCGGATGGCCGAAGGTTGTACAGATTGCCATAACCGCCGCGCACATAGAAGACTCCTTCGGGGGGCAGCCGGCGTTTCTTTACGTCTGTGAAGAAGTCCTCAAGGCCATGCAGATGGGTCTTCACTTCGGGGTTGTTGGAGATGTAGCCGAAGTAGGCTGGGCCGTTGTGGTGCACGACGTAGCCCTTGTGGTTGGCGGCGCCGGAGGGATCGTTCGGCTCATGATCGTAGCCCTGCTGATACCAGCGCCAGGGCACGGCGGCGGATCCGTGACCGGCGATCTTTTCAATATCGGCCTGCACGTCGCCAAGATCCATCTTCGGGTTGCGATCGTGCGCTGTGGTGGCTCGGATGTCAGTGCCCATGAAGGACAACGGCAATGACGCGAAGGTCAGGTTCGGCAGTGGGTGCGCGGACGGGAGAGGTTGTGGCTCAAGCTTGTTGGGGTCGAGCAGCGATCCCCAGTACGGAAGAGCGTTGGCGACCATTGGCAGCGCTGTTCCATCCTTGGGATTCGCCAACTCGGGATGTAGCATCCACTGCGTTTCGCCGGTCTGGCCCGCAATCATCGCCACGGCGTTTGGGCCGGAGGGGCCGATGACGGTGTCGAAGAAGTGATCGAAGAGCGTGAAGCGATCTGCGTATTGCCACATGAACGGAATGGTGTCGCAGTCCACGTGCGCCATCGTCAGTTCGCCGAGCTGTTTCCGCTCCAGCGTGGGCGCGTGGTTCGGCTTGCCTTTCACGATCGCGACACCTTCTTCGGTAAGCGCATATTGATCGTTGTGAGGAACTAGGTGGGCATCGAGCGAAAGCTTCCGCGCAATGCCGGTATGTGTGTGATCCAGGGAAGAAATGTCTGCCGGATACAGCGGGACCATGGCGCCTGTGGGTGTCTTCAGGAAAGCTGGTATGCGAAATGGTGAAATGCTTCCGATCGTGCCATCGACGTTCACGATGGGCTGCACGAACCCGGCTGTTTCGTTGGGCGGCTGCGAGTAGAGTCCGTCGGCGTTTGGAAAGGTGCCGAAGTAGAAGTCGAAGCTGCGGTTTTCCTGGAAGAGAATAAACACGTGGCGGATGTGCGCACGCACGAGAGCGATTTTGTCGCCGTGGGAAAGCACAGGTTCAAGCGCAGGGTCGATGATTTGCCGCGCCACCTTCGAGTCGGTGGCCGCCTGTACTTGGGCGTGTCCGGTGTCCTGAGCCACGCAAGTGCGGTAGGCTGCGATCAATAGCGCGAGACACAGCCAGCTGTGCTTCATCCCGATCCTCCTGATGAGTTTGGCGTTGGGCATCAGTTGCCTGCCTCGTAACCTTTAGTAGGAAAAAAGTTCGTTGTGTGGAACTGTGCGATGCTGAGAACCTCTGCCGCATGCGCTCAAAGCTATCAGAATCCAATACTCCGCGAATGAATCCGGACCCTTCGCTGGTGCCAATGGGCACGCTATCGTGCAGGCGCATGTCGACCGTCTGGTATGAGCCGGAATTGGAATACATTGTGATGGGCGCTGTAGTCGCTGGTATGTAGCGATTCTCCATGCCCGATGATTTTTGGTTACAGCATGGGAGGTTTTCATGCAGACGCTGAATCGTTCCGGATATGCCGGTTACCGCGGACTGCCGCCCCTCGCCGGATTACTCAGCATGGAGGAAGCGCTCTCCAGGGGGCTAAGCGTCGCCGATTCCGTCGCACGGCTTAAGCGGATCCGCTGGGCGTTGAAGATGCTCCATGAAGTGATGATGTTCCGCCTTGCGTCCGAGCCGATTTACGAGCTGAAGATGGCGTTCAGCCTGCACGCATACTACTGTGCAGAGCATGTTGGCGCCATCGCCGGACGCATTCGCGAGATGCGACAGCCGCCACACCAACTTGATAAACTCCCCGCCGAAGAACTCGATCTCCTTCGCAAAGAGCTTCTCGCCTCGCCCTCGACAGAGGCGCTGTTGCTCGGCATCTATGGTGTGGTGGTTCCCGCGATCCTCGCGGCGATCGAGCGGCTACAACGCGACACTCACAAGTTGTTTGATCATCCCACCGTAAGGGTGTGCCGCTTCGCCGATCTGGAACTCCGGGAAGTCGCTCAGTATGGCGCGAAAGCAATCGACTGCCTCACCACCGAAGCCCAGCGCGACGACCTCTCGCCATGGCTTGATTTGCTCCGGAACGCGCTTGCAGCGGCCGGCGGCCTCGACGGCACACAGCCCGCGATCAAGAAGGAGCTTGCCGCGCACTTCTCGGCCCAGCCAGTGCAGTACAGCCGAACCCCGCGCCGCGACGAGCGCTTCAAGGACAGCTACAACATGGGCGTGAACGCGGAAGCGATGCTGTTTGACCCGGACATCGCCGCGCAGCCGAAGACGCTGATGCTGTACTTCAAACGCATGCGCGAGATCGATGTCCCTGAGATGATGTCGAGCATCCTCGTAGAAACGAAGGACAAGCCCTGGCAATATTACCTGGATATGTCGCGGCAGCTTTGGGACGAGGCCCGGCACGCAATGATGGGTGAGATTGGCTTCGTATCTCTCGGCGTGGATTGGCGCGAGATTCCATTCAATTTCACATGGTCGCTTGACCTGAACACGAAGCTGACGCCGCTGGAGCGGCATGCGGTGCTGTTCACGATCGAGCAGGGCTTGATGCCAAAGAAGATTGGCAAACAATTTGAGTGGGAGGTGGCCGTAGCGTCGGCAAGCCCTCTGGCGGCTCTGATTCAGGATTATGACTGGGCAGACGAAGTCCTTCACGCGCGCATCGGACGTGACTGGCTGGTTCCGCAGGTTGGATCGCAGAACGCAGCGCTGGAGCTGGGTGACAAAGCATGGGCCCGCACGGCCGAAGACTGGGCAACATGGCGGGAGAAAGATCTGACGGAGCACCGCAATTGGTGGCCAGAGGTTTACCGCCAGGCGTGCCAGTCATGGGGTGTAGACCCCGATGCCAACCTCATGCGTTATAGCAAGACTTATGAGGGCACACGCGCAGATCAGAAACATCTGACCTATTAGGGGGAGTTCGTCCCCTTCCTGTCACTGCCGAATCATTGCATGATGTCTTCTTCCACAATTCCGTCGGTGAACGTTACGGCCGTCTGCCGGAACAGCTCAGCGTGTTGCGCGATCGCGTAACTCAGCAACATCGCAGTCAGATCGACGGCGAAATGTATCTCCTTCTCCCAATCGCGATTTGAGTCGCGGGGGTCGAACACTGGCTCCCTGCGGGCTGTTCGTATGGCAAGGATCACGGACGCGCCCGTCACCAGCGCGCCGCCGAGACGCTGCAGGTCAACTGTTCGATCATGTGCAGGCCGGCCCATGCAGAGAGTGTAGGCGAATAAGAGGCGAAAGTAAACGGCCCCTGTGGATTCTCGCCGCCAGGCTACTGCGTGTTCACGGCTTCAGGTCGGTGAGTGCCTTATCCGTCTGCATGTCCGCAGGCACGGAGACGTGATCGTGGAAATCCAGCCAGCGGCCGTTCACACGTCGCAGTGCAGTGGTATTGCGCAGCCAGATCGAGACCGGCTTGCCGTCCGTAAGGGTCCCGGTGGTGTGCTCCAGGCAAGTAAAAATTGCGAGGTCGCCGCTGGCCGAGATACGGCAGTCGCGGGATTCCAGCGTCAGCCGCCCTTTATAGCCAGCGAAGTAGGTCTCCCAGTCTTTTGTGTATGCTGCGGTGCCGCTGTACTGCAGAGGAGGAACGATGTCGTAGACGAGAACGTCGGGCGCGTACAGTGCCATGACAGCCTTGGTGTCTCGGGCCTCGAACGCACGCTTGAAGTCGTCCATCCAATGCCGGATCTCAGCTTCCGATCCGGCAGAGGCGTGGTTCTGCGCAACAGATGCAAGAGGCAGAAGCGAGCTAGACGCGAGGAGAAGAGTTGAGATAAGGGGCAACGGTTTCATGCGATTGTCTTCCTTTGAGAAGGAGATAAAAACGCAGGGCCCATTGGACGAATGTTCACCGGAGTCTATTGTTCCTGGTGCCTCTGCCGCAACCGCATTCACCACCTGGGCGGCAGCCCCACCTTCTGGACGATCGCGTGATACTGCGGATCACCGTGGAGGAAGTCAAACGCCGCGTCGTTCTGGAGATCGAGCAGCTGCGGGCCGTGCTGCCGCAGCGATTCATCGAAGTAGCCAAGAGCGCGTTGTTTGTCGCCAAGGCGAGCGTAATAGGAGGCGAGGAGATACGGAGAAACGTACTGCTTCCGCGCTTTCGCCTTCAGCCCGTCGATCCTCCAGCGAATGACGGCGTCGCAGCCGCCGCGGGCGAAGGCGCGACGGAAAGATTCCGCGGTGGCGGTTTGGTTGGTTACCGTCAAAAACTCCTCGGTGGTGTGCTCGGCCTCTTTGTCCATGTGTTTTGCGTCGTACGCGTAGCTGACGATGAACCAGGTGCCAGCATCAGGGCGGGTCGCCAGCCGCTGCTCGGCCTCGGAGATAGCGGCGTCGAAGTTGCGGCTCATCAGGTAGGCGTAGACCATGCCCCAGGGGCGCTGAAAAGGATCAATTTCCATGGCTTTCCGTTCCTGCTCGATTCCTTCCTGGTAGCGGCCTTCCTCGATGAGCAATTTGCCGCGCATATGCCACGCCTGGCTGCACTTGGGGTCCAGTTCAATGCTCCTGTCAATCTCCCTTAGCGCCGCTGGGATGTTCCAGTCTGTGAGCCAGTATTTGTCTGCGGCGAGGGACAGGTGGGCTTGGGCAAGGCTGGGGTCCAGCTCGAGCGACTTCTGTGCGGCAGAGACGGCGAGAGGCAGGGTCTGCCGCGGATCGAGCACATAGTCGACCGCTCCCGGCGCCGTAGGAATCCGCCAGACCCGACCAGGCGGCGGGGTAGTCGGGTTGAATCTGAGTGGCTTTCAGGTAGTACGGGGCGGCGCCTGCCTGGTCGCCGGAGAACCAGTGGAAGTTGCCACGCAGATACGCATCATGGGCGGCGGGGTTGATGTACTTTACGGGCGTCGCTGAGGGAATCGAAGAGTGCGTTGCGTGGGCGATCGCGAGCGCGGCGTCCTGTGGGAGGGTCACCGCATCATCGGCGGTGCGATCGTAGCTGTCGGCCCACACATGAGTATCGCTGGGCCCATGGATCAGCTGTACCGCTCCACAGTTTTCTGTGGGGCGAAGGCGTCTTTTTTAGCGAAGAGATCACGGGTTGCGGCGCAGAAGGATCAACCCGACGATGAAGAGCGTCGAGGCCACTCCGACCATCAGCAGGATGGCATGACGGTAGGCTGCCTGCACCGCTGGCGGCGTGGCGCGGGTCGTATCGAGGCATTGGGCGCAGCCCTGCGCGTGAGCTCCCACCGCGACTAGCGGCAATAAAATTGATATCAGCAGCAGCCATTTCCATGGCCATTCACGACGCTGCCGTGCGCGCTTTTCCATAAACGTTGGGCTCCAGGTCAAGGCCTTTTGCGGGTGACGCAGACCATTTAAGAGTGCAGCCTCCCTGTAAAGATTAAGCCCTTTTGTTTCAATACTTTGGGGCAAGATATTGAAAACAAATAACTTAAAGTCCAAGCCTAAGCACAATGAACTGAATACTTTGCACAAAAACAGGGGGAGGGGGGTACCCCACCTGCCGCAAACCCTACTGCCCATACTCGAGCAGTGCGAACAGGAAAATCCAGAGCAGACCCATCGCGTGCCAGTACCAGACGGTCGCATCAACGACCACCTGGCGCGTGACGAGTTGGCGCGAGCGCATCAGGAACGTCAAGGCCGTGACCAGGGCGCCGATGCCCAGGAAAAGGTGGGCGGCGTGCGCGACGGTGATCAGGTAAAAGAAGTGGCTGCTCGCGTTGGAGTTGAAGAAAACGTGCTGTGCCGCGAGCTGGGTCCACGCGATGTACTGTCCGATCAGAAAGAGTGTGCCGAGCCCCAGCGTAACCGAGAGCCAGATCGCCGCGCGGCGCGATGTGGGTCGGCCGAACCCGAACCACTCGTCCATGAGGTCCGTTTCACGGAACATGCTGCGACGCGCGATCTCGGCCGCGACGGAGCTGACGAGAAGAACTGCGGTGTTCAGCCAGAGGATTGATGGGATTGCGGTCGGCAGCCAGTCGTTGATATAGCGGCTGTAGGCGTCGAAGTGGCCGCTCGTCTTGGCGACGAAGAAGACGCTGACCAGCGCGATGAAGAACATGAGGTCGCCGCCGAGGGCGAAGAAGAGGCCGATGCGTGCACGGGAGAGGCGTTCGCGCGGTCCGCGGCGGCCTTGTGGACGATCGCTCCAGTTATCGCCGTCACCGTTTCCGCCGGTGCGCTTGTCGGTTGGCGGACGACGACCGGACCCGCTGTCGCCTTCTCCAAGGTCGCCTGGACGTCCGGGACGCCGCGGCTGATAGATTCCGGGAGGTGTGAGGATCGTCGGCATAGGACTGGTTTGATGCCGGAATCAACCTGCAGTTACAGCTTACTCCTGTTCACCGGTGGATGGCTGTGGAGACTCCCATTGTGGCGTGAAGGAGCTCCCATCCTCGGCGTAATGGCATGGACGATGATAGGCCACCGGAGCTGGCAGGTCGGGCGAAGGCTCGAGCATCGCGTGAGGGGCCCATTCCATCGTCGTCGCAGACCATGGGTTCTCACCGCCGACCGAGGGCACACGCAGAGACCGCACGAGATTGAGCAGGAACAGGAGTTGCGTGAGGCCCAGGGCTAAGGCTCCGCCAGTGATGTGGAACTGGAGCACCTGATGTGCGCCGAGGAGTGCCTGCGCGGGCGGGTTCACCCCGGTGAGCTGCGCATAACGGCGGGGCTCCCCCGCGAGCCCGGAGAAGTACATGGGAAGGAACGTCGTGTAGGCGAAGATGAGCGTGAGCCAGAAGTGCCATTTTCCGAGCCGTTCCGACAGCATGCGTCCGTGCGTGAACAGAGGGAACCAGTAGTACGTGGCGCAGAAGAGCCCGAAGACGGCTGCCATGGCCATGATCAGGTGAAAGTGTCCGACGATGAAGAACGTGTTGTGCAGGTACTCGTCGAGAATCGGCTGCGCGATGATGATTCCGCTCAACCCGCCGGAGATGAACAGTGAGACGAATCCCAGAGCAAAGAGCATCGGCGTGGAGAGCCAAGGGCGTGCGCGCCATGAGGTTGCAATCCAGCTCAGGACCTTGGCGGTCGCGGGAACTGCGATCGCAAGCGAGGCGGCGGCGAATGCCGTTCCGGCGAAGGGATTCATGCCGGCAACAAACATGTGGTGTCCCCACACGAGCAGGCCGAGCAAGCCGATTGCCAGCGTGGTCGCGATCATCAGCCGGTAGGCAAAGACCCGCCGCCGCGAGAAGTTGGCTATGACCATGGACGTGAGGCCCATGCCGGGAAGGATGGCGATGTAGACCTCAGGATGGCCGAAGAACCAGAAGAGATGAAGCCAAAGCAGCGGCGAGCCGGTGCCATGATGCGAGACGAGTGTGGAGTTGATCACGTCACCATGCGGGATGAAGAAGGCGCTGCCGAGGTGGCGGTCGCAGAACAGCAGGACAATAGCCGCGATCAGCACTGAGAACGCAGGAACCGCGAGCAGCGCCGCAGTAAACCACCCCCACACCGTGAGCGGCACACGGCGCCAGGTCATCCCCGGGCAGCGGAGCTTGACGATGGTCGTGAGCATCACGACCGCGCCTATGGTTCCACCGATGGCAAAAAGTGCGATGCTTGCGAGCCAGAGATCCTGGCCTGCGCCCTCACCGGGACCTGCGATCGCGGTCGTTGACAGGGGAGGGTAGGAGGTCCAGCCGGCGATCGGCGATCCACCCGGTACCAGAAACGCGCACAGCAGAACGATGAGTCCGGCCGCCGTCGTCCACATGCCCAGGGCATTGAGGCGTGGGAAGGCCATCCGCCGCGCGCCGATCTGAGCAGGAAGGATAAGATTGCCGAACCCTGATTGAGGCGCGACCGTCAGGACGAAGAACAGCATCAGCGTGCCGTGCATCGTGACGAGCGCGAGGTAATCCTCCGGCAGGATGGGGCCGTGCAGCGGAACCTTCCAGTCCGGCCAGGAGAGATGAATTCGCATGAGCCACGAAAGGACGGTGCCGAAGATGACCGCAACGCCGGAAATCGCGAGATAGCCGAACCCGATATTGCGGTGCCGAGTGGAGAAGATTGCGCGACCGATCCGCTGAACCCGCGCCGGGGAGGTGCGCAGTTTTTCGGACGGGGCGCTCATCGCTGCGCCTGCGCTTGTTGACCGCGCTCCTGCTCCCGCATCCAGTGATCGAACTGTTGCGCAGGGAGCACTCGCAGCATCGCCTGCATGCGATAGTGACCAAGTCCGCATACCTGCGTGCAGAGAATTGCGTAGTCGCCCGGGAGCTCCGGCGTGAAGTGGATGTGCTGCGTCATACCGGGGACGGCGTTCTGTTTCAGGCGCATCTCCGGGATAGCGAAGCCGTGAATGACATCTACCGCGCGAAGCGTCAGGTCGACCTCGCGGCCGGCGGGAAGTACGAGCTGAGATCGAATGATATCGTCCGCGCCGTGCGGGTCGGAGGCGTCAAGGCCGACGGGATTACCCTCGGCCGCGTTCACGAGCTCATTGCGCGTGCGCCCGAAGGCTGCGTCCGCGCCGGGATAACGAAAGTACCATGCAAACTGCAGACCGGTGACCTCAACCTGCAGAGCATCAGGCGCGGCGCCCGTGTAGCGCTGCTTCGCCCAGAGCGAGCTCGCGCGGCTTCCAAGGAACAAAAATGTTGCAGTAAACGCGAGGAGCGGAAGGTACTCGAGCGTGAGCTTGTGGATCGGGCGATGCGCTCGGCGGTGCGACAGGACGCCGACGAAGAGCAGGATGTTCGCGAGCGCAAACAACGCCAGGGCGATCCACAGATTGAGCAGCAGGTGCGAGTCCAAAGCGTGCCCATGCCACGAGCCGTCCACAGGCAAATGCCAGAAGCGGAGTGCTGGCGGAATCGCCTGCGTGGAGGGCATGGTGTGATTGTAGTTGTCGGCGAGATCGATTCAGGTCGTTGGGTTCTCGCGGATGATCTTGAGGAATAGCTGATGGACGCGGCGGTCCTCGGATAGTTCCGGGTGGAAGGTGGCGGCGAGCATCCGCCCCGAGCGGACAAGCACGGGATCATCATCGCGGCGGGCGAGGATCTCAATGCCGGGCCCTATGCGGCTGATTCGCGGCGCGCGGATGAAGACCATCTCCATCGGCCCGCCGGGAAGCGTCGTGGGCGCATTCAGAATGACCGAGTCGTTCTGGCGGCCGTAGGCGTTACGCTGGACGCCGATATCGAGCACGCCAAAGCTGCGCTGCGGCGGGTTGGTGACCTCTTTCGCGAGCAGGATGCAACCCGCGCAGGTCCCGAAGACCGGCTTCGAGCGAACGAAGGCATCCAGAACGTCGTAGAAGCCGGCGCGCTCCAGGTGTTTGAGGAATGTGGTGGATTCGCCGCCTGGAAGCACCAATCCGTCCAGCGCGGTGAGTTCGTCCGGCTTGCGGACAAGGTGGGCCGAGGCGCCGAGCTCGTCCAGGCGTTTCGCATGGACGTCGAAGGCACCTTGCAAGGCAAGGACGCCGATCCTGGGAGTGCTGTTTTGGCTCACTCGTTAAGGGTAGCAGTCTGGCTTCGCTCCCCCTGCAGGTACTCTTGCCAATCGTTGGCGGATATAGGTATCGTTTCGCCCGGGAGAAAAACCACTGATGCTGACGTTGTTTGCGGTCGCGGCGCTTGTTATTTCCGTCCTGTTTGCGTTCGGTGAAATCGCGTATAAGCGCAAATTTCCCAAGGTGACCGGCGCCTTTGTGGCGCTGTTCGCCATGTTGCTGATGGGAAGCGTGATTATCCGCTGAAGACTAGCCGTTTGTGAAAACGGCTTACGCGCGAAAATAAATCACCAGCCGCGAGTCTGCATGCGGTCGCGCTCTTCGATACCGGCGGCAGCGAGACCCTTCATTGTGCCGGTAATCTGCTCGCTTGCCTCGGCGACCATCTTCGGATCGTTGTAGTGCGTCGCGGCGAGGACAATTGCCTTTGCGCGGGAGATCGCTTCGTCGCGCTCCGCGGTGTTGTGCTGGAGGTCGAGCGGTGTTGCGCCATCCTTCATAAAGATTCCGGAGCCAACGAAGATCGTCTCTGCACCGAGCTGCATCATCAGGGCGGCGTCGGCCGGTGTGGCGATGCCGCCGGCCGAGAAGTTCGGCACGGGCAGCTTGCCGGCCTGCGCCACCATGCGCACGAGCTCGTAAGGCGCCTGGAGGTTCTTTGCCGCGGCGTAGAGTTCGCTCTCGTCGAGCACAGTAATTGCCCTCATCTCGCGCACGATGGTGCGCATGTGCGTTACCGCGTGAACGACGTCGCCGGTGCCCGGCTCGCCCTTGGTGCGGATCATCGCCGCGCCTTCCGCGATGCGGCGCAGTGCCTCGCCAAGGTTCTTTGCACCGCAGACGAAGGGCGTCTTGAAGGCGTGCTTGTCGATGTGGTGCTGCTCGTCGGCCGGGGTGAGAACCTCGGATTCGTCGATGAAGTCGACGCCGAGCTCCTGCAGGACCTGCGCTTCGACGAAGTGGCCGATGCGCGCCTTGGCCATCACGGGGAGCGAGACCGCGGCCATAATCTCCTTGATAAGCTTGGGGTTCGCCATGCGGGCTACTCCGCCTTCGGCGCGGATCATCGCGGGGACGCGTTCCAGCGCCATGACGGACACGGCGCCGGCCTCCTCGGCGATGCGCGCCTGCTCGACGTTCATGACGTCCATAATGACGCCGCCTTTGAGCATCTCGGCGAGGCCAGTCTTGAGGCGAAGCGAGGGTGCGGAGCCGTTTGCGTTGTGACCGTTCTTGTGAGGCATAAGTGGACCTCCGCTGGCGTGAGGGCAGATTTTGGGGAACGCCAACATTTAGTTTACCGCGATCAAGGTGCGGATTCTGATATCGTGGCGTGCTGTAGCTTGGGCCCGTCAGGTTGTGGGTCTGCGCGGCAGCGAGAGCGGCTGCGACTCTGCTGTATGGAGGGGTGACCGATGCAGGGTACCGGATGGCCAGTGGCGATGGATGGCGCCGCGTGGGCGCGAACGATCGTCGATGTCTACATGCTGTGGTTCACGTTTCTTGTCTTGTCGAACATCATTGGCGTGAGCTGGTGGTTTGCCAGAGCGCCGGAGACAGTTGTACGCAGCATTATGCTCACGCCAGTGTGCTGGGCGATGGTTATCGCCGACCTGGCAACCGCCGCGATGACGTTCGTGGTCGCCGTAACGGTGAAGCCCTGGGCGCCGCCGAACTTCGAAGGCCTCATCAATGGAGCAGGCATCGCGAATGCCATCATTGCGATTGCGTTCGCGGTCGTGTGGTTCCTCGGGTGGTCTCATTGGCGACACCGGGAGCGTAGCGCCGCGGGATTCCGAACCGAAACCCGGCCGCCTGCTCGCCGATAGCTGAGCAGCCGAGCCTTATTGCATGCCGGAAGCCTGCGGCGGCGCGCCGGGAATTGTGATGTCCAGCGGGGTGACCGGGCCGAGCTGTTTTAGCGGCGGCTTGATCTCCGACTGGTTTCCGACCACAACGATCGCGAGCTTCTGCGGCTGCACGTATTTTTGTGCGACCCGAGCCACGTCTGCGGCGGTTACGCGTTCGACGCCCGCGCGGTAACGCTCCAGGAAATCCGGCGGATAGCCGTAAACCGCCAGTGTGATCTGCTGGCCAAGCACCTTCTCCGGCGAATCGTAGTTGAAGATGAAGCTGTTCAGCAGATCATCCTTGGCTCTGCGGAGCTCGGCTTCGGTTGGCGGTTCGGTGCGGAGCTTCCGAACCTCGTCAAGCGTGGCTTTCGTCGCAGCGTCTGTCGAGGAGCTCTTCGTTCCCAGACCCACTGCAAACAAGCCTGGGTGGTCATATGCGGCACCGAAGCTGCCGCCAACGTCATAGGCCAGTCCAAGCTTTGTGCGGACCTCCTGCACAACGCGCGAGCCGAAGCCGCCCGAGAAGACCTCATTCATCACAGACAGCGCATAGAAATCCGGGTTCCGCTCCTCTGTGCCGAGCCCGACCATGTACACATTCGACTGATCGACGTCGCTCTTGTTCGCGAAGTAAATACCTGGTTTCGGCTCGCTGAACTCGATCTTCGGGGCAGGAAACTGTGTGCCCTGCGGGATCGGCGAGAAGGCTGCGCGGAGCTTCGCCTCCATCTCGGGAATCTTGAAGTCTCCAATGACTCCGACGATCAGGTTTGCGCCCACCACAGTCCGCTGATGCCACGCCTTCAGATCGTCGAGCGTGACGGCCGATACGGTCCCGATCTCCGGAATGCGGCCGTATGGATTGGTGGGGCCATAAGCGATCTCGATCGCCTCGCGGCTGGCAATCGCCGACGCATCATCGTTGCGCCGGAGGATGCCGGTGAGCTCGCTGCGTTTCGCCAGGTCCAGCTTCGACTGCTGGAAGTTCGGATGCAGCAGCAGGTCCATCGCCGTCGGGAAGACCGTGTCAAAGTCCTTGGCGAGACTATTCCAGCTCACGAAAGTCGAGGCCTGAGCGCCTCCGGTCTCGACGCTGGCCGCCTTCGCGGCGAGCTGATCGTCGAGCACATCGCCTGAGGTGCTCGTGGTTCCGCTGGTTCGCCACGCGTGACCGTAGAGTGACACAAGGCCGATCTTGTCGGCGGGTTCGTCACGGCTGCCGCCGCGGATGCGCACAAAGCCAGTGATAAAGGGAAGTTCATGGTCCTCAACGAGGAAGAGCTGGACGCCATTGGGCAGCGTCACGCGTGTCGGCTCCGCCGGTTTGAAGGGGTTCAGCGGCGGAATCGGGATTGATTTCCAAGGCTCTGTGCCGGGCCGGTTCTGCATCGGCTGTGCCGTTTGCGCAGGCAGCACCGTTGGTGTGAAGGTTGAAAACAACAGCAGCGCGGTCGCAAGGGAAACCCAGGAGGTGCGGACGTTCATTGCGCACCTCCGTTGCCGGCCGGTCCTTGTGGGTTCTTCGGCGGGTTTGCCGGTGGATTCGTCGCCGGCGGAGTTGCCGGCTTTACGGGTGTGTTCGGTTGAGCAGGCTTCGGCTGTGAAGGCTGTTGAGGTGTCGTGCCCGGTGGCGGAAGCGGAGTAGTCGCAGGTGCGTTTGTGGCGGGAGGAGCTGACGGTTCGACAGCCGGCGATGGACGGTGTGGAGGCGCGAACTCGATGCGCGCCGTGGTCCGGTTTGAATCTACAAATATCTGCTGGGCAACCCGGCGGATGTCCGCTTTGCTCACCGCGTCAATCTTGTCCAGTTCGCGAAACATCTCGCGCCAGTCGCCATAGCGTGTCTGGTAGTCAGCCAGCATGTTGGCGAGCGTCGCGTTATCGCCGAGTGATCGCAACAGGTCCGCGCGGGCTCGGGTTTTGAAGCGTTCCAGCTCGGCGTCGGAGACGTCGGTCGTCTTCAGTTTTTCGAGCTCCTTATGAATCGCGGGCGCCATCTCCTCGGCAGTGTGGCCCTGCATCGGCACCGCGTAGAACGCGAACAGTCCCGGAAACTTCACGCCGGGAAACCCGCTGAATCCTTCCGCAACGACTGCGATCCGCTGGTCACGCACAAGCGATCGGTAGAGCCGTGATGTCCGCCCATTCGAAAAAATATCCGTGATGGCGTCATACACGGCGTCGTCGGGTGAACGATAGTCCGGCTTGTGATAGCCCTCAAGATAGATTGGCTGCGTCGGCTCGTGCATGATCACGTCACGCTCGGCAGTCTGCTTCGGCTCGATCGTAGTCATGCCCTCCGGCGGCGGTCCGCCGGGAATTGCGCCGAAGTAGCGTTCCAGCATTGGAAGTGCCGTCTTGATGTTGAAGTCACCGACCACTGCGACCACGATGTTCGATGGCACATAGTACTTCTTGTGAAACGCTGCGGCCTCCGTCGCTGACACCTGCGAAATCTCGCTCTCCCAGCCGACACCCGGCCGGCCATAGGGATGAGCCATATACGCGGCCGCGAGAAACTCCTCGACCAGACGGCCCTGAGGCGAAGAGTCGACCCGCATGCGGCGCTCCTCCTGCACCACATCGCGCTCCTTATAGAACTCGCGCGCGACAGGCCATCCGATGCGGCTGGACTCGAGATACGCCCAAAGCTGCAGCCGGTTGGAAGGCATCGACCAGAAATACTGCGTCGTGTCTTCGGCAGTCGACGCGTTCACGTCGGTCGCGCCGTTCTCCTCGGCGATCTCCGAAAACTGGTTCGGGATGACGTACTTCTGGGCCGCCGCAACACTGTCGTCAAAGGCCTTCTTCAGCGTCGCGAGCCGGGCGGGGTCCTGACCGACGCGCTTGCGCAGCTCGGCGTCATAAGCTGCGTAGGCCTTCTCGACCTTGTCCAACGCGACCTTCTCGGCCGCGTAGTCGGTTGTGCCGATCTCAGTCGTTCCCTTGAAGGCGATGTGCTCGAACATATGTGCGAGCCCGCTGTCTCCGCTGGGATCATTGGCCGAGCCCGCATCGACTTCGGTGAAGAAACTGAAGACCGGCGCCTCGTGACGCTCGCAAAGCACCAGGGTGAGCCCATTGGGCAGCACCTTCACGGCTGTGCGCGCCTCGAGGTTCTTCTCGAATGGGTCTTGCGGGTGGCTCTGTTGCGCGCTGGACCATACCGGAGAGCTTGCGGCAATCAGCGCAAGCGCGAAACAGGTGAGATGAACCTTCAGATTAGGCACGCAGCGGGAGCCTCCTTCTGTCATCATAGCCGCCAGACAAGTTGGAGAAACTGTTAGAGTGACCGGAGCGCCGTGAGCGTATGCTGAAGGGCAATCCAAGGAGTTGTTCCGTGAAGGTATCTCGTCTGCTGGCGATTGGGTTGGCGCTTGTCTGCGGCACCGCGCAGGCGATCATCATGCGGCATGATGTACCGGACGACAAATACAAGGTGCCGGCTTCAGTGTTTCCGGCGCTCGCCGACCTTCCGGTTGAAGGACAGGGCGTTCTCATCGCTCCCGCCTGGGTTGTCACGCTGGCCAGTGAGGTCGATGGCAAGGACATCCACGAGGTCACGATCAACGGCATCGCCCGGCCCGTGGCACGCATCGTCATTCATCCCGGTTACAAGCCCACGCCAAAGGAACTTTATTCCGGCGACGCTACGCCGCTGCTGCTCTTCGAACGTGACCTCGATGACATTGCGATGATCGAGTTGAAGGATCCGGTCAGTGATGTGACACCGGCTCTGCTCTACCGCGGCCAGGACGAGAGAAATGAAATAGCGGAGATCATCGGCAAGGGAGCCGCAGGCAACGGCCTCATTGGCGAGTACTCAACGTCCGCGCATCGCAGCGACCTTCGCCGCGCCTATACGCGGATTGAGAGCGCAGAAGGCCATTGGATCAAGCTGCAGTTTCACTCGAAACGAGAGGCGCTTCCGCTGGAAGGAATGCCGGGCAATGGTGATGAGGGTGGGCCGGTTCTGATCAAGGTACACGGAGTTTGGACCGTCTGCGCGCTGATGTGGCGACTGTACGCCGTAGGCCCGCTCGCGAACTATCGTTACTTTGTCTATGACGACGAGACCTACAACACTCGCATCTCTTATTACGCGCCTTGGATTGACAGCGTGATGACCGTCCAGCCGGATCTCGCCACTACGCCGTGACCGCCGGCTCGGGCTCGGGTTCGTGGGCATGCGCCATCAGCCAATCCTGCGCAGCAAATCCAGTGCCTTTGCGTTGTGCCCGGATATAGGAGCCGTCCGGCTGCATCAGGCGCGCCTTGGTGTCGTCGCGCAGATAAGCCTCCAGGATCTCGTTCCGCAGGCGATTCGCTAACGCAACATCCAGAACAGGGAAGACCACCTCGCAGCGTTCGTACAAGTTGCGCTGCATCCAGTCTGCGCTGCCGGAAAAGATTTCGGGGGAGCCGCCGTTCTGGAACCAGAAAATGCGGCTATGCTCCAGGAACCGTCCGACAATCGAGCGCACACGAATCCGATCGCTGAGGCCCGGAATACCAGGCCGCAGCGTGCACATCCCACGCACGATGAGGTCGATCTCGACTCCTGCCTGCGATGCAACGTACAGGGCATCGATCGTCTTCAGATCTACAAGCGCATTGATCTTCGCAATGATGCGTGCAGGCCGGCCGGCTTGTGCGTGCTCCGTCTCTCGCGCGATCAGCCCGAGAAAATCCGTCGCCAGTGTTACCGGGGCGACCAGCAGCGGTCGATATGCCTCCGGTCCCGCGTCCCACTCCGCTGTCAGATAGCGGAACACCCGCTGCACTGCGTCGGTAATCTCCGGTCGCGCAGTCAGCAGGCTTATGTCTGTATAGAAGCGTGCGGTCACGGGGTTGTAATTGCCGGTCCCAAGATGAACATAGCTGCGCAGCTCGCCATCAGGGTCGCGCCGCACCAGCAGCGCAAGCTTGCAGTGCGTCTTGTAGCCGAACACGCCGTGATACACCTGCACGCCCGCGTCTTCCAGCTCGCGTGCCCAGCGGATGTTCGACGCCTCGTCGAAACGCGCCATCAGTTCAATGACCACCGTGACATCGATCGTCTGCGCCGCTTCGGTCAGCGCTCGAAAGATCGGCGAGTTCGCATTTGTGCGATACAGCGTCTGCTTAATGGATACGACATTCGGATCTGTCGCGCCCGCTTCAATGAAATTTTCCACCGCGCTGTAGCTGTCGTATGGGTGATGAAACAACAGGTCACGCTTGCGCAGTTCGTCAAAGACATCATTCGAGTTCTTGCTCAATCGCGCCCGTCGTCCATGAAACTCCGGGAACTTGAGATCAGACAACTGCAGGGCGTTATACAGGTCCATCAGGCGCGAAAGGTTTACTGGCGCCTCGGTCGCGAATACCTGCCATGGATCCAGCTCGAAGTTGAGGCTCAATCGCTCGACGATCTCATCGGAGGCCGCCGAGTCGATCTCCATGCGGACGACGTCACCCTTGCGCCGGTTATGCAGTTCCTCCGCGACACTCTCCAGCACCGACCGACTCTCTTCCTCTTCCATGTACAGATTGCTGTTGCGAGTGACTCGGAAGGCGCCCACGCCCAGGATTCTGTAGCCGCGGAACATCCGGTCAGCATGCGCCTTGATGAGATCATCCAGCAAGAGAAAATCATGGCGGCCGCCATTGTTCGGCAGACGGATGATCGTCGGAAGTGAGCGTGGGATCGTGATCACGCCCAGCTGGGGCGGCGCAGTGGAGCGCGCCCGACGCTTCAGCTTCAGCAGCAATGCAAGACACAAAGCTTTGTTCAGCACACGCGGGAATGGATGCGAAGGATCGATCGTAACTGGCGTCAGGAGCGGATCGACCTGCTCTTCGAAGTAGCGGGTCGCAAACGCGCGATCTGCTCGCGAGAGCTGCTTCCAGCAGACAATCCGGATTTGCGCGGTGTCCAACCGGGGTGCGAGGCGCTCGTTCCATGCCGCTGCCTGCTCGCGCGTGAACTGATGCAGGTGTTCACCCAAACGCGTCAGACGCTGTACAAGCGTTAGCCCCGTATCATCCAGCGCCTGAAACGAGCCGAGGTCCTCTTCAATCTGCTGCAGGATCCCGGCAACGCGAATCTCAAGAAATTCATCGAGATTGCTGGCCGTAATCGCCAGAAACTTCACTCGCTCGAGCAGCGGATTTATAGGGTCGTCAGCCTCTTCCAGCACGCGGCGATTGAACTCAAGCCACGTCTCGTCGCGATTGAGATAGCGGCTCTCTAACGGATTTGCGGACGGCTCCGCCACACGCTTTTTCCGCGCGGCCGAACGCCGTCGTATCGCTGTCGCTCCCGCCGCCATACTCCTTCAAGGGTAGCGCATCGACCAGATCGCGACTGAAAACCGAAGTAATTGAAAGGTTTATCAAAAAATGCAGGGCGGCAGCCTTACTGTGATCGACAAATCTATTGATGTCGATGCATCTGCCATCCAAGGTACTTGCTGGCAGCTTCATATACAGCGTCCGCTGTATGCGAAAAGTTCGCTGCGACGTGATGTTCGAACCCGTTCTCGCAAATGTAATGCAGCAGGTTCTGCAGGTTAGGGATCTCGACGACGCCCGCACCGCCAAAGGTCGTCAGTGGATCATCCGTGAAGCGCCCTTGCCCGCAGTAACCCGCAATGCGTCCCTCGAGGTCGAGCGTCGAGAAACGTGCGAAGCTCATGTCGCCGGCCTTCACCGTCCCATCCAGTGTCCCGTGCGTGTTTTCTTTCCCGACCGTGCCCGCAATGATGAGCTGGTAGTCCATCTTCACGCCTTCGCGGAAGAAGTGCTTGGGCAGATTGGAGCAGTGGAAGCACACTGCCTTATTCGGGTCCTCGCCGTAGTTGTTGTTCCAGTCCAGCAGCGCCGATGGTGTCTCGCTCGCCAGCGACAGCGCGTACATCGACAGCGTTCCCAGCGTATCGACCTCGCACGCCGATGGGATCAGCTTCTCGCTCATCATCGACATCACGGTGCAGGGGACCACGCCGAAAAACTCTTCCATCGACGTCCAGCACTGAACGGATGAAATGGTGAGCTCGTGCGAACTCATCCACTTATCGATGACCACGCCGAGCTTCGACATCTTCAGCAGCGCATCCTCGGGCGTGTTGTTGATCGGGATGTAGCCCTTGATCGCCGCAAGCTTCTGCTGCACTGCATCATCGTTGTCTTTCAGGCGAGAAATCCCGCCGAAGACCTCGGAAAGATCGAGGGTGTCCACAGTAATCCCGGAGCGTTCCAGCAGCTTCTCCGAGTACCGGACCGTGTTGAACGCCGCCGGCCTCGCGCCAATCGCGCCCAGGCGAAGATTGCGGAAGCCGCGCGCAATCCGGCAGACCGCAGAAAACCAGCTGAGGTCTGCCTTGAACTCCGCCGAGTCCGGCGCCTCGGTGTGCAGCGTCGTCAGCGTGTAGGGAATGCCGTACTGCTTGAGGTTGTTGCAGATCGACATCTTGCCGCAGAAGCTGTCGCGGCGAAACGCAATGCCCATCTTGCCGGGAGAATCGGGCGTCGCCTGGATCAGCACGGGAACGCGCAGGTCGGCCAGACGCAGCGTATCGGCCAGGCCGCGCTCCTCGCCGAAGTTGGGCAGCGTGATGACAATGCCGTCGATCTCGTTAGCATGTTTTTTGAAGAGTTCAGCGCAGCGCTTGGCATCCTCATACGTCTCCACTGCGCCGTGCGCGCTCTCCTCTGGCGAGAGCACGATTGGCTTGATGCCAGCGGCCTCCAGCGCGGCCACAATCTCCAGCCGTCCACTGGTCGCGAGGTGGCTCGGGAAGAAGCCGCGATTGCCCACCACGACTCCCATTGTCATCTGTCTGCCCATACTGCTCTAAACTCCTCAATGAATGCGGCGGCTCGCCGCGCTGAAATGCCTCGATGCGCTCAGGCGACGTCCTCGTCACCCGGCCGCGGACGAAAACGAAAGGTGTAGAAGGCGCCGAATAGCAGCAGCAGCAGACCCCACCAGAACGTCGGATGCAGGTTATTCAACACTGTTCCCGGTTCATGGTTTCCGAACCACTCCCAGGCGCCGTACGGGAACAGCACAATGCCGTAGGACAGCGTCATGATGCCTACGAAGAACCAGATCGAGAGCCGCTCTCCGCGTCCTGTACCCTCTGCCATCGCATCCTCCATTCCCTGCGAAAACCTGCTGGCCCGCCTGCTTGTTTGTTGTCCAGAAATATTATCCCGGATCGGACCGAAACGCGTCACTCTTTTTACCAGAAAATAATGTTCAGCACGACAAACACGGCCGCGACGATACAAGCCCAGAATATCGGCTTTTGCCAGAGTGTGGTGGCGCCGTCGTGGGGAATTACCGTCGCTCCATACACCAGTCCGTTGAGCTCGGATTCTGGCCTCGGTCTCGTCATCATGCTGATGATGACTGTAACCAGCACGCAGATGATCCAGCTCCACAGCGCCCGGAACATGTCGTTGGCCATCGGCTGCGCATCGCGCGAGAGGGCGATGTGTGCCAGCGCGTCCGCCTTGTGTGCGGCGGTCCCGAAGTTGGTGTAAATCCACATCCCAATCGACGATGCCGTCCCCGCCAGCAGCCCGAGGAACCCGCCCCAGTTCGTGGCTCGTTTCCACAACATGCCCAGGATGCACCGTGCCGAACAGCGGCGCAATAAAGAAGCTGAACAGCGCCTGCACATAGTCCATGATGGAGGCTGCGTGCATCACCAGGTACGCGGTGCCGATCGAGATGAGCATGCCGACCACCGTCGACCAGCGGCCCATCAGCACGTAGTGTTTGTCGGGCGCGCTCTTGTTCATGTAGGCGCCGTAAAGGTCGTACGTCCACACGGTCGAGAAGGCCGAAACGTTGCCCGCCATGCCGCTCATGAAGCCGGCCACCAGCGCTGTGATACCCAGTCCCAGCAGCCCCGGACCGCAGTAGCGGATCAGCATCAGCGGCAGCACCTCGTTGTAGCTGTAGGGGTGCGCGGCATCCACCTGGTTTTCGCCGACGAGATGAATCAACTGGTGCGTATGCGGATCCCGCAGCACACCAAGCGCCAGCAGGCCCGGCACGATGACGATCAGCGGACCGCCATCTTGAACGCCGCGCCAAGCACCGGAGCCATCTTCGCCGCGCGCAGATTATGCGCGCTCAGCACGCGCTGCACTACCAGGAAATCGGTGGTCCAGTATCCGAAGGAGATGATTGCGCCCAGGCCGAAGACAATCCCCACCCAGTTGATGCCCATCGGGTTGTCTCTTGAAGTGACCGAGCGTCGACCACATGTGCACGTAGCCGATGGAGTGCGTGTTGGCGACGATCTGTGCCTTCAGGTTGGTCCATCCGCCCGCCTCGATCAGTCCCAGAATTGGGATCAGCGCCGCGCCCGCCCAGATCAGCATGAACTGCAGCACCTCATTGATGATGGCCGAGCGCAGTCCGCCGAGCATCACGTACAGCGCCACCGTCGCCGCGCCCACCCAGATGGAGAAGTTGATGTCCCACCCGAGGATGACCTTCATCACCAGCGCCATCGCGTACATGTTCACGCCGGACATCAGGATCGTCATGAACGCGAAGGAGATCGCCGCCAGCCCGCGCGCGCCTTCGCCGAACCGCAGCTGCAGGTAGCCCGGCACCGAGTGCGTCTTGGAGATGTAATAGAACGGCATCATCACGATGCCCAGGAAGAGCATCGCCGGGATCGCGCCGATCCAGTACCAGTGCGTCGCCAGGATGCCGTATTGGTAGGCCGAACCCGCCCACCCCATCAGTTCCAGCGAGCCGAGGTTCGCTGAAACAAAACTCAGCCCGGCGATCCACGCAGTCATCTCGCGGCCGGCGAGGAAGAACTCTTCGCTGGTGTTCGTCGAGCCCTTCACGTAGAAGCCGATGAAGACGACGACCGCGAAGTACAACAGGAGGATGATGATGTCCACCGGCGAGAGGTGTGTCAGTTGCCGGTTTTGAAAGAACAGCATCGCTGGCAATGCCTGCATGGATCACCTTGTGAGGCCATGAGCTCAGCCCACGGCGCAATTGTTTGGCGCCCGCAAAGAATCTCATCTGAAGGTGCGAAAGAGGTTCGGCTACGGGAACGGAGCCAACTATACAGGAATGCCCCATCCCTCCACCAGCAGAAAGGAAATGTTTCGCGATCGCGTGAACACAGTGGGGTCTAAATTTCATCCAGCATCTCATCCAGTCGCGACCGCCGCTTCCTGCGTCTAAATGAAGGGAAACATGGAGGAAGAAGCACGATGAGACTGAAGAATTGGTTGTTAGCGGCAGCCCTCGGTGTCTTCGCTCTTGGGCCGATCGTCATCCACGCTCAGACCGTCGGCCAGGACATGAAAAACGCTGGCCACGACACCGCCGACGCCGGCAAAAAGGTCGGCCACGACACCGCGCACGGCGCCAAAACCGCAACTCGTGACACCGAGCACGGCACCAAGATCGCTGCTCACAAGACTGCCGAAGGCACCCGGACCGCAACCCGTGATACCGAGCATGGCACAAGAGTCGCCGCTCACAAGACGGCCGAAGGCACTCGCACTGTAGGCCGTGATACGGAGCATGGCACTAGGGTCGCGACCCACAAGACCGAAGACGCCGGCAGGACCGTCGGCCGTGACACCGTACACGGCACCAGGAAGGCAACGGACAAGATCGACGGTAAACCCGAAAGCGAGTCCAACCCCCCGCGTTAAGCGGGTCTCACGAGTGCTGCGCTGAGATCATCGCCGGCTCCGTCGCCGAGCGCACCGGGCTGCTCGCGAAAATCAGCTCCGACGCCACCGCCACCAGGGCAATCCAGAACAGGTCCGCGCCCAGCAGGTGCAGCACCTGCAGGGTTACCGGCGCGAGTGCCAGAAGATCGGCAACCCCAAGCACCACCTGCAGCAACAGCAGCGCCCCAATCCACCGCGCACCCGCCCCCGAAACATACCGGCACAGAACAATCGCCGCGGCCAACGCCAGCACCGCCGCCGCCGGATGCAGCCACCGCATGTGCACCAGCAGCGGAGCGTTCGCCGCGAAATCCTGCACGAAACCCTCGCGCAACGATGGTGAAGGGAACAGCGTATCCGCAAGCGCCGCAACAGATCCCGTTGCACCCGTCACAACGGTCAATCCGATCGCTAGCCAGGCCGCCGTCCGCGCTCCATCCACACCCACAATTTCGCGCGCCGAACCCCGCCGCAACCACCACCACGTCAGCGTTAACGCGGCGAGCAGCAGCATCGTGTTCGTAAAGTGAACGCACTGCACCAGCACTCGCATGTCTGATGTGTTGCGGTCCACATACCCGCCCAGGACCAGCACCGCACCCAGGAGCGCTTCGGTGATCAGCAGCACTCCCGACCACACCGCCGCCTTCCGCGCGCGATCGCCCGCAGGCTTCGCCAGAAACGTCCACGCGATCAGCACCGCAACCAGCACCGTACAAATCCCGCTCATCGACCGATGCGTGTATTCGATGATGGTCGCGATCCGCGGATGATGAGGAAAGAAAACACCATTACACAGAGGCCAGCGGTCCCCGCAGCCTGCGCCTGAACCCGTCGCGCGCACGACTGCTCCCCACAAAATCACCAGAATCATGAACCCGAGCACACCTGCCGCGTACATCGAGAGTGATTGCCCGTTGCGCTCGGAATGCGCGATGCTCATGATCTGATTGTACGAGTGCGAACACCTGCGCGATGATCGGCCTCCTACGATGCACCCATGCGCGAACAGGCGCTTCCGCGCACCACATCATCCGGAGCTCGACAAGAAAACCGAAACCAGTCTCATGCCGGACGCAACAAAGTGAACACTCCTTGCAAATCAGTGGCATTATGAACTGGCAGCCCATAACCTGTTTGGATTCAGCTCAAAACTGGCTCAGGTTGACCGCGGCTGCATTGCGGGGCATCTTAACTCCAGGAATTGAGGAACGACTGCATGGAGCACCTGCGTTCGACGGCAGACTTCAGCGATCTCGATAGAGCAGGCATCTCCCGTCAGCACTGGAAGGTATTGTTCATCTCAGGGATGGGCTTCTTCACAGATGCCTATGACCTGTTCATCATAGGCGTTGTCATGGCCCTCATCAGGCCAGTCTGGCACGTCAACAGGCTGGAAGAAGGGCTGGTGGAGTCGAGCGCCCTCTTAGCCTCTGCCTTTGGTGCAATTCTTTTCGGCCGACTAGGGGACATGTTAGGTCGC
>CAWIFG010000004.1:0-1576916 GCA_963835345.1 uncultured Acidobacteriaceae bacterium
TTGGCTCCTCAAACTACAACGGCCTCCAGACCGGGTTCGTCTACCGCCTCCGCGATCTTCAACTCAACGAGGCCTACACCTTCTCTAAGACGCTCGGCAATCAGAACCAGAACGCCGGCGGCAATCTGGCCTACGGCTTTGACTCGAACATCGGTTTCCAGAATCCTCGCTTCCCAGGCGGCGATTACGGCCGCCCCGGTTACGACCGCACGCACGTCTTCACGTCTGCATTCGTCTACACACTCCCCTTCATGCGCCACTCGCAGCACGTTCTTGCGCGAGAGGTACTTTCCGGCTTTGGCATCTCCGGCCTCATCACTGCGCAGAGTGGATTCGTTCAATCCGTCAGCCTCAGCACTCCGACCAACGGGCTCGCCAATCGCCCCAACCAGATCGCTCCACTCGTCCATAACAGCGGCAGCGGCAAGAAGGCCATCGGTCAGAAGCCGCTCTACAGCTACGCCTCCTTCGCACAGCCTGCCTACGGCACCTTCGGCAACTCAGAGCCTGGCGTTCTGCGCGGCCCGAAGGAGGCCAGCGTTGCCACTGCCATCAACAAGAACATTCCCATCCATGAAGAGATCGGCGTGGTTCTCCGCGCCGAGGTTTTTAACCTGTTCAACCACCCAAACATCAACAGCTTCAACTCCACTTGGTCCAACAACGTCGCCACAGATCAGACCAACTTCGGCTACGCCTCCACCGCCGGCGACATGCGACAGATGGAGTTCTCCGCGCGCATCAACTTCTAACCATAACTTTCAAATCCGCAAAAGCGAGGGGCCAGCATGGTTCCTCCCTTTTGTTGCCCATCGCCTGACGTTCATTGCCACGCGAAGTGATAGTGTCCAGCGTGCGTAAGTTTCATTGCAGAGGCCTTTCCGCCAGCCTTGGCCGGCAGATACAGCCTCGCGGAATTCACGCCCTCAGGCAAATCGATTGTCACCCCTTGTTGCGCATCAAGATCGACCGAGATGGCTCCATGAGGCGTGGGCACCGTGCCGCGCGCAAACTTCAGTCCGAGGAGCGCAGGCCGAATCTCGACCGAGCTGTATCCCGGCGCCGTCGGCCTCACGCCGAGAAGGTTCTCCGCCATCCAGCTCAACGGCCCGGAAGACCATCCATGCGCCAGCGACACAAAGAAGCCGCTGGTTCCGTCCGCCTGGAGCGAAAGATGAAAGTCGTTCTTCGGCCACCGCAGGTCGTACGATTCCCAGAAGCTGGTCGCTCCCTCGGCAAGCATTCCGCCCCAGTATTCGCGCATCCACGCAAGAGCTTCTTCACGATGCCCCGCGCGCGCCATCGCCTGGATCAAATACGCATTGAAATAGGGGCTGATTACCGGATCGGCCGGCGAGTCCTGCTTCACATGCGAGAACACATCCCGCCAAACCGCGATGTCGTCCTTTCCATAGAGCCCGGTGATCACAGCCATTGCGTTCAGTTGCCATGACGAACCCACCGTCTCCTCCCCGGCGTGCAGATACGCCGCACGGCACGCCTTCGCCAGCGCAGCGGCGCGGGCCTCATACACCCACGCGTTCTCTTCATCTCCGCCCGCGCGCAGAAGAGCCGGCGCCATCTGGTAGGCGCGAAGAAACTCGAGCGTTGTCCCAATCTGGGTTTCAGGCGTCTTGCCGTAAAGGCCCGCAGACCAATCCACAAAGCCCCATCCCCGGGCCGACGCGCTCACAACGCCTGTGGATGGATCGATCGCTGCATCCATCGTTTGTAAAAGCTGCACCAGCTTGTCGTGTTCGCTCGCGACGAACCCTTTGTCGCCTGATCGCTTATAAAGCGCAGACAACGCCGCGATCCACTGCGCGGTATAACTCGTGATGCCATTCACCGGTTGCCCGGCAACTGTCTCATCTGCAATCCGGCGCAGCGTATCCTCGATCAGAGCTGTGTCGCCAAAGGCCGAGAGGATCGTCTGCGTTTCGATATCCAAGTCTCCAGCCCACCGTCCGCGATCACGTTTCGGAGCATCCCAGATGTCGTCCTGCATGCACAGGTGCGCGGTATAGGCAGCTGTCTCCCAGATGCGATTCAACTCGCCATCTGACGACTCGAACGAGCCCACATAGCTGACCGGATAGACGATCGCCTCCGCATGGATTGATTTAAAAGCAACACTCTTGGCGCCCCGCAGAAACCGTATACGCACGTAGCGGAATGCCGACTTCGGCCCACGCGCAACTCCATTCGCGGGAATGTCCACCAGATTTGTGCCGAGATAATTCCCTCCACGGTGCTCTGGCGTAATTCCCGTAGCAAGCGCCTCCAACTCAGACTCGCCGTATGCGACCGACACTACTGAGTCGGCTGCTGAGTCTGACTCGAAGATAATCCGTCCGGCGATCTCCCGCCCAAAATCCAGCAGCAGCGCAGGCGATTCTTCATCCGTGTTCGCAGCAGCGGGCAATAGTACCGCGAACGGATGCGCAGGCGTTTTTTCCGTCAACGAAGGAACACTCTGAAAAGCTCCCTCCCCCGTATATTCATGGCTGATCCGCACCGGCTTCAGATCCAGCGTTCGCAACCACGGCGACATGCCGCGATATCCGGGCCAGCCGTACATGCCGGCATCGACCGACCACTGGCGAAGATCGATATTAGCCTCAATCGGTCCTAGCGACTCCGCATGCTGCCACCCAGAGTCATCGAACGATACCGCCTGCCACCCCTGCGTCGGCTGCTCGTTCGTTGAGCGCCAGTCGCGGTCCGAAATCAACAACGGCTTCCCGCTGTGCTGGCCGAAGCATCCCGGTAAAACCTTTACCACCAGCGCCTCACCATACGCGAGTTGCTGAGTGGCCACAGACGTGGAGGCCGAAACCACACCCCGTCCGCGCTCTACTTCAACCGCAACAACGTTCATCCCTCTTCGCAGCGCTGCCGATACGTCAACGTGAAATACGCGAAAGTTGATCGGCTGATCTGTGCTCGTTGAGAACTCGCCAAGCAGCTTTCCATTCACGAATACCCGCGCCCAGCGCGGCCCCGTTAAATACAACGTGGCATTTTGCGGCACCGACGATAAACTGAACGACCCTCGGAAAAAATGGGCTGCGACACGCCGGTCCGTGGCATTCCACGGAAAGTTGCTTCTGTCCGGCCGCTTCGCGGTCACATCTCCAGTGGTCCAGATGTACTCCTCCTGCAATGGTGGCGATGGTGGAATCGACTGGAAATGCACACCGCGGCTCGGATCAAGTGGTGGAGCGTCCTGCGCTTGTGCCTCGGTACCAATGGCTGCCAGGGACCACATGCAGAACATTACGAAAAGGAGCACCGCAAGAGCGGAAACGCGTGCTTTCAAAACGAGAAAGATCTCGGGACTGGACATCGCCAAAATCTTAACCTCACGCTGCTGGATAGCAGAGTGCCTGTTCTTGAACACCGCCTGGAGATCTCCACTGTTCCGCTTCTTGGAATGCCGTTAGAGAATGCTAGTGCCCTGATAGTAAGATCCGACCGGAGCCGCTGCGAAACATACAGTTGATAGGCCTTATTCGCGAAGTTTTAAATTCCTTTCGGCGCAGAGATCCCGATCTTCCGTTTCAGCGCTGTCAATGCTTGCAGAGCACGGGTCGGGTTAGGCCCGACCTCACATTGTGCAGGAGCTATCTACAGCGGATAGCAAACAGGTAACGAAACTAACTGCTTGGAATCAGAAAAAGAAGGGCGAGCCCAAAGGCGATTGCCGATACGACGAACGTCACCACCATGAAGCCGATCATGCGCCTCATCGGAATCCCGGCAATTGCCAGGATCGGCAGCGCAAAAAACGGTTGCAACATATTCGCTACTGACTCTCCCATGGCCACTGACATCGTTGTGCCAGGCAACGATGCGTGCAGCGACTGGGCTGCGGGAATAGCAAACGGTCCTTGCACGGCCCAGTGTCCGCCACCGCTTGGAACGAAGAAAGTGATGATCATTGAGGTGAGATAGGTGAAGAAGGGTAAACTATGGGCCGTCGAAGCACGGATGAAGACTTTGGAAAGAACTGCCGCCAGTCCAGTAGTCGTGATGATGCCCATCAATCCGCCGTATAGCGGATACTGCAATATCAGTGGGCCGCTAATTCGCGCCGCGTGACGCACGGCATTTATGTAGGCGGAGGGGCGGCGATGCAGCAGGAGTCCGGACAGCAATAAGATCACGATCACTGAGTTGAGATCCAGGCTAAATCCAGTGCGCCGCCAGCTCGTGATCAGCGCATAGACGCCCAGAGCCACGATCAGGAAATTCAGAATCCAGGCATTATCCAAGTGGGCGCTCAGCGTGTTGCCACGCTCCTTGGCCGCCAGTGCGCGGTCCTCCTCGCGAAGCCGGTCGGGATCGGCTGCCACAGTATCTCGTGGTGCAGGGCCGAGGAATCTGAAGATGATGGGCAGCAGAATCAGGAGAGCGAGACACGGAATCAGGTTGAACTTGGTGAAAACTGTGGCCGAGAGCGGGATACCGCGGCCGGTGACCTGTTCCACGATATTCAACGCCGATCCGTGTGTTGCCTGAGAAAGCGCTATCGATCCCGAAAGTCCTTCGGTAGAGATCACGAAACCGGTATACGCGGCGGCAACAAGCCAGCCGAAGTCGATATGAACGCGCTTCGCCATCTCCCGCGCCAGCAGCGCGGCAGTGACGAGTCCAAGACCCCAGTTGATCCATGAGGCAATCATGCTGACGACGATCGTCAGCGAAATCGCTGCGGATGGCGTGGAAGCTAGTGCCGCAATACGGGAAAGACCGCGTTGTACAGGTGGCGCTACAGCTAGTGCATACCCGGCTACTAGCATGATTACCATCTGGAAGGCGAACGCAAATATTGTGAAGACACCGGCATACCATGCCGAAGCGATCGACGATGGTGTTCCTTTCGGTGCGAAAAAGAAGGCCAGAATCGCTCCAATAAATGTCAGCAGCAGCGCGAACACGAATGGATCGGGCATTACTCTCTCGAGCAAATACACGAAAAATGCTGTGACTCGGCCGAGGAGCGATTGACCGTTTCTCTCGGACGCTTTTGTGACGGCGGTATTGGACACAGAACATCTCCATCAGTACTTTGTGCGAATCGAAAATCACAGTGTCAGCGATGCCCAGTCGGCATCACCCGCATCAATGCAGTTCATTCCTTATGTCCTCGACGAAACAAGTCGAGATAAATCGTGATCGGCGACTGAGGCATTTCCGAGGCTTAGCGGCAATATCACCCGCAACAATGATCCTTTACCTTCGACGCTATGAGCGCTCACCATTCCCTGGTGGGCAGCGACTATCGCTTTCACTATGGCCAGCCCAAGGCCCGATCCACCGGCCCGCCGGTTACGTGACTCTTCGGCCCGATAGAACCGGTCAAACACAAGGGGTAACGCCTCAGCGGGAATCCCGATGCCGTGATCCTCAACCTCCAGCAAGACCGAATCGCCGCGGGACAGCACCCGAACAGCAATCGATCGCTTTTCCCGAGACCCGTCGGCTTCAGGCGTGTACTTGATCGCGTTGTCGATCAGGTTGACAAGCACCTGCTTCACCCGAAAGGGATCAGCCACAATCATCAGTTCCGCGGGAGCTTCCAGCGTGAGTGGGATCCCACTGGCATCCGCCAGCAGACGCATCTGATCTACAGTTGTTTGCGCAACGACTGTGAGGTTTACGTGCTGAAGGTGTAAGCGCTCACCTCCGGCATCTAGCCGCGTGATGTCCATCAGGCTTTGTACGATATGGGACATTCTTTCGATCTCTTCGATCGCGCTAATAGTGTTCCCGACGGCCCTCTCGGGTAGATCGGGAAAGCGCAGCATCTCTTCCATCTCACCGCGCAGTATCGACAACGGTGTGCGTAGCTCATGCGAAGCGTCTGCGGAGAACCTGCGGTTGTGAGCCAGCGCTTCTTCGAGGCGGCCGATCATACGGTTCAGAGAAATAGCCAGGCTCTGCAACTCGTCTCCGGTCTGCTCAACAGGCAACCGTTCTCCTAATCCATTCTTGCCTATGCTGTCTGCCTTCGCCGTTAGCAACAAAAGAGGCGCGAGTGGTCGCTTCATCAGGGCCAAACCGCCTACGCCGGCCAGCACGAGAATCAGGGGTGTGCTAAAGAGGTATGTCTTGAGTAGGAAGTGTAGCGTATTGCTCATGATGGCGAGACTGCCAGCTACTTCGAGCTCATACGTGTCTCCACCGGGAACGTGGTATTCCTGCGTGTAATGCAGGAATGTCTGTTCCTCGCTCGGGATACGCTCAAAGACACCCCGATCAGGAGCCATCAAGGGCAGCGGGATTGAAGGGAAAATCGATAGCACATCATCGCGAGGGCTCGTCTGATACAGCACTCGTCCGTGAGCGGAAACTCGCACCATCCGTTGCGTCTTGGCTGCCGGGTATGCCTGTTGAATTTGTTCAACTGCCCAAGTCTCGCCGCGGGCAGGGATCTTCTGCAGGAAAGTTTGTGCAATGACCCGGCCTGTGCTCCGGTAGGACTGTTCCAGTGACACCTTCAGGTAATTCCGCAGCCCGAAGTATCCAATTACTCCGAAGATCACGAGGGTGATGGCAAGCACACTGACGAGCCATGCAGTCAGCCGCATGCGGAATGACAGACGACGCCCTAAGAATTTCACGACACGTTCTCGTCTCGAATTAAGTATCCCGTGCCGCGCACGGTGTGGATCAGCTTCACTGGATTCAATTCGTCGATTTTGGTGCGCAAATGACGCACGTAAACGTCAACAATGTTGGTTATGCCGTCGAAGGTCTGATCCCACACATGTTCGATGATCATGTTGCGCGATAGCACGCGACCCGAGTTTTGCATAAGGTACTCGAGCAGCGAATACTCCTTGCTCGTCAAGTCGATCCGCTGTCCTCCACGCCTGACCTGCTGAGTCAGTCTATCCAGCTCAAGATCCGCGATGCGAAGCGTGCTCGATCGGAGTACGGGACCACGACGAAGCAAAGCTTTGACGCGGACCAGCAGTTCCGCAAAGGCAAACGGCTTGGTCAGATAGTCATCAGCACCCTTTTCGAACAGCTGTACCTTATCGTCCACTGAGTCCCGCGAGGTGAGCACAAGGACGGGGACAAACGGATTAGCACGTCGTACACGATCGAGGACCTCAATGCCAGTAAGACGAGGTAGCATAAGATCCAACACAATCATGTCGTAAGGGAACGAGCCGAACTGCTCCAGGCCAGCGACACCGTCATTCCGGACATCCGCGGAATAGCCTTCCTGTTCGAGCCCGCGCTGAATCAACGCCGACTGCTTTTCTTCGTCCTCAATGATCAGGATTCGCATGCTACGCGCCTTTCCATTGCTGCACACAGAGCATAAACCCGGGACGGATCGCCGCGTGGGTAGCTCTGCAGGAGTCAGGCCCGAGGGTCAAAACAGAGCTTTCAATGCAAACTGCCACTGGCGGCCCGACGTCGCGGTCGGCCCAGTCAGCACACCGGCAGTACCGGAAAGAGTCCCGGTCGCATTGAACATCTGCGTCTGCGCGGCAGCCGGGTTGGCGAAGTTTGTGTGATTGGTTACGTTGAAGACCTGCGCCTGGAACTGCAGGCGCAGGCGCTCGGTCACGGCCTGTTCCTTCATGACCCCGCTGGTCCAGAAGAACAATCCGGGCCCTTGCAGCGTGTTACGCCGGCTGGTGCCGAACAGCGGCCCCTGATACGTCACGCCGTTGTAGGTGTACGCGTAGGTTCCGGGGAAGGTGAAGCACGACGTGTCGATGTAGTTGAGGTTGTGTGGACGGGTGCAGCTCCTGCTGTACACAACCCGGTTCGGGAAGTTGAAGGTCTGCGAACCACCCCAGCCGAGAGGGTCGCCGCTCACGATCGGTGTGAAAGGCACACCCGTTCGCGCGGAGAAGATATTGTTCCACGACCACCCGCGCAGAACGGATGTCGCTGCGCCGCCACGTTTGACGTTGTAAATCGGGAGGATCATGTTTGCCGAAAAAACGTTACGCACGTCGAAGTCAGAGTCGGCACGATTGAGGCGCATGTCGAACGGAAGCAGACCGCTCACTGCATTGCTGAAGCTGGCTCCGGAGATCGATGAAGATGAGTCGTCGATAGAATGCGACCACGTATACGCGATTTTGCCGGAGATACCTCGCGGTGAGTTATACGCCAGCGATGTCTGTAGCGAATCGTACAACGAACTGCCGATGAACGCTGTGTACGATTCCGTTCCAAGCGCAGGATTCAGCGTCGGAAGACCGCGCGCGGTGCCCGGCCAGTAATAGGTCCCGTCGGGCGTCCTCCCCTGTGGCGCCACGTTATTGATGTCGTTGGTCGAGAACACCTGATGCACACCGTGTGAGCCAATCCAACCCGCAGTGAAAACCAGATTGCGCATCAGCTGCTGTTGGACCGCGGCATTTGTTTGAATGACATAGCTGCGCGGCGGTGTTGGTGGAGTGTAGATGACGCGGAGTTTCGGCGTGCTGGTGAAGAACGGCGAGACCGGGTACAGGCCTTTGCCCGCACTTCCGGTATACGTCACCCGGCCTTCGTCGTAGGACGGCGCGCTCGAAATCAGTTGCAACTGGAAGGTGTAATTTAGCGGGAGGTTGTCATAGATCCCACTCGCAGCTGTGACCACGGTCTTGCCATTGTGGAATACGTCCCACGCGATCCCAACGCGAGGCTCAAAGTTCTTCAACGTAGGATTGTTTGTAAAGAAGGAGGACACGAGCACGGCAGCCGGTGAGGTGGGTGTAGGCAGCGCACCCATACGATTGGAGTGATCGACTGTATCTGTCGCCATCTCGTAACGCATCCCAAGGTTCAGCGTAAGGTTGTTGAGTGCCTTCCAGCTGTCCTGGACGTAGGCTGCGACGATCTCCTGGCGCAGCGAATGCGACAGTGCGGGTGTTCCCGGCACGCCGCCCTCGAAGAACTGCGGCAGGTTTTGCAGGAAATTGTTGATTGATCCGAAGCTCCATTCTCCGTTCGGGAGCACACCGCCGCTGGCGTTGTTCTGGTCGCTCTCGAACGCAAACCCGAAGGAGATTGTGTGGCGGCCGAACAGGTATGTCGCGTCGTCGTAAGCCTGGTACGAGTTGTAGTGAAATGCATTCGTGCCTACCGAGCCGGATCCGCCCTGCACGGTCGTTAACGAGGACACGAGCAGTTGGCCTACGCTGCGGCCGGTGCTCGGATAGAACGACAGCGCGGGATTGTCTACAGCAGGATTGAGGACTTGTTTCAGGTTTGGCGCTATGGCAACCGACCGGTTGTAGCCAATGCGCCCCGCATTTGTCATATGAGGTCCGAAGACATGTACTTCTTCCAGAGCCGCGGTCGTGCGGCGCGAAATGGCCTCGTCATATAGGGTGTCTGTCTGGTCCGCGGAGTCCAGCGATGCCGTGTCATACAACAGTGTGCCGTGAAGTGAATCTGAAGCGGTTAGCACCTGGTCGAGATGGACGGTCGAAAAGTCCTCGTTCGTTTTTTGGGTTGTCTGGAAGCCGTATAGCCCGGTGTTGCCGGAGATCGTTCCGTTGGGAGTTGGATAGAGCGCGAGGTACGGCACGACCTTGGGATCAACCGTGAGCTGCTGATAGCCCGTGGTTCCTGGAGAGGCCTGGGTCGTTCCGCCTGCGGTCGTTTTGCACGCCGCGGTTTGGGTACCGGCCGCGGGCTGAGTGCAGGTCACGATGCCGTGCTCTGCGTTCGGTGACAGTACCGTGGATTGCATGGTTACACCTTGCGCCTGGCGGAAGCCTTCATAGTTCGCGAAGAAGAACGTCCTATCTTTCCAGATCGGCCCTCCTGCCGTCGCGCCGAACTGGTTCCGGCGAAACGAGGGTTCACCGCTCAGAGGATCGAAATAAGAGCGCGCATCAAATACCGAATTCCGCAGAAAGTCGTAGACCGATGCGTGGAACTGGTTGGCTCCCTGCCGGGTCACCTCGTTGATTACGCCCCCGGACATCCGCCCGTATTGCGCCGGCGCGTCTGAGGTAACTACCGAGAACTCCTGCACGGCATCGACACCCAGAGTGTACCCGGACACTGAACCCGGCCCGCCGTTAGCATAATCATTGATATTCACGCCGTCCAGCCGATAACTGTTCTGTTGCGGTCGGTTGCCCCCGATTGTGAGTTGCAAACCCAGGCCCCGAGAGAGCTTTGTCGTGGCAGTCGCAGCGCCCGGATATTGGGTGGCGATCTGGGAGACACCCGAATTCAATGTAGCCAGGTTGGTAAAATCGCGGCCGTTGGTCGGCAGGTCGCGGGTTTGACGGCCGTCGATCAGGCCCTGTTGCGAAGTATCTGTCGTGCTGATCGCATTCGATTCTGTCGTGACGTTCACAACCGTATCGATTTCCCCAACGGTCAGCTTGACGTCCACGTCACGCGTGCCGCCGACACTCAGGACGATATCGTTGAGCGACACTGTTCTGAAACCCGTTGCCGATACGGTCACTTTGTAGCGCCCCGTCGGCAGGTCGGGCGCAGTGAACAGACCGGCGCTGTTGGAGACCTCGTCCCGTATCACGCCCGTTTGGATCGCCTGAATCTGTACACGCGCCTGCGGAATAGCTCCGCCTGTAGCGTCGGAGACCTGACCTTGTAGCGTCGAGCCCGTCTGGCCTGATGCGGCGCGCGCGGCTACCCATAGCACAAAAATGAGCAACCCGACCAGTCTGGAACGAAGCGTACTGCTGTACAAAACATGCATGGCATCTCCCTGACGTGCGTTGATGCAACCAGTGCGATCGCCCTCCGCTGCAGAAAATATTCCTTTTGAGGGCCATCAGTATTTATGGATTTCGCATTGAAGAATGGCTTAACTGAGGATTAAAAAACTTTCACGGCAAATTCAGAGACGACGATCCACGTGTTTAGCGCCGGCGTGATTAATCGGTTTTAATCTGCGATTAAGTTGGGCTTCATTGCCGGCGAGTGAAGTCGCATCGTCGTCAATCTGCGACGAACTTCGTTCTGACTGGAAATCCATGCGGTCCCAACTCGTTCTTTCAACTATTGTCTTCAGCGCCCTCTGCATCTCCGCTCAGGACCTGGAAAGGCCCGCGCCCAAGCCTAACCCGCCACTCCCCTACAACGCTACAGTTGACTCCGCGATTCCCCACTACCACAAGGTTCGGGGAATTCACGGCACCCTGAAAGGGGTGGAATCCAACACGGTCACAGACGTCGCACGCGCCTGGATCGAGAGCTTCACGAAGATCTATCCAGACGTGAAGATTTCTATCGACATCGGCGGTTCAGGCCAGGGCGGTCCGCGCCTTACTAACGGCACAGCTGACTTCGGGTTTATCGCGCGCGAGATGATGGGCCGGGAGGAGACGCCGTTCATTGACAAGTTTGGCTACCGCCCGTTGGCGATCGCCGTGGCCGGGGGCAGCTTCAAAGTTAAAGCCTTCACGGACGCCGTCGGGTTCATCGTCAACAAAGAAAACCCACTGAACGAGATCACATTCGCGCAGCTGGATGCGATGTACTCCCTCACTCACAACCGCGGAATCCGCAAACCGATCACTACATGGGGCCAGCTTGGCCTCACTCGCGAATGGGCGGACAAGCCCATTCATCTCTGGGGTGTCGAGATCCCCAATGGCTATGACAACTTCGTCAACATGCGCGTACTTGCCAACGGTCAATGGCGCGGCGACATCGCGACGCAGCCCACGGTAATCCCGCTCTCCGATAAAGTCGCGGCGGACAAATATGCGATCTCTTACACCGGGCTCGCCTGGAACACTAACCCAGGAACAAAGGTACTCAAACTCGCCGAGCGCGAGGGCGGCCCGTACATCGAGCCAACCTTCGACACGGTCGCGGACCAGACCTATCCGCTTAGCCGCGTTATCTATATCTTCGTGCACCAGCGGCCCGAGCAGCCGCTCGATCCTGTGCTTCGTGAGTTCCTCCTCTACGCACTCAGCTACGAGGGACAGCAAGCCGTCGTGCACGATGGAATCTTTACACCTCTCACGGCAAAACTGGATGCGGTTGAACGTGGCAAGATACATTAACGCGACGCGGGCACTTCACGGATTGTCTCGCATCAGCGTTCGCTCAATGGTGGCTGCGGTTGGCGTGTGCCTCGTGATTGCACTGCACGCACAAGAGCAGTATCCGCCGCCGCTGAAACACACAGCAGAGGACCATCCCGCGGAACACATCATTCTGCTCAACGTCGAGGGCTTGCACGCCCTCGACCTCGACACTTATGTCGCGGCGCACCCGCGTTCTGCGCTCGCTGAGTTGTCAACGCGCGCCGTCGTTTACACCAATGCTCACCTCGCCTGGAACACCGAGGCTGCTGGCGTCCTCGCGCTTGTAACCGGTGGTACGCCTCTCTCCACTGGCGTCTACACTGCCGGACAAACCTGCACGCTCGAATCGTCGCGCGTGAACAGCATCTTTGACCTGGTGCAGGCACGCGGAGGACGCACAGCATGGGCCGGAAGCGCTGCCGAAATCCGCTTGCTCAATGGCCCCACACACAAGGTCCTCACCGACACGGCGCCCACGCGCACGGCGGCAGAAACCATGCGGATTCTGGCACGATGGATGTCCTCGCCAAACCCGCCGCAGATCGTCGGCGCTACATTTCAGGAGTTCGCGACGGCACAAGCTGCCGCCGATGCATATTCGCCGTTGGGGACAATGTCGCCCGCGCTGGACGCCGCGCTCGACCATGTCGACAAACAGCTCGCAAAATTGGTCGGGACACTGCATTCTTCCGCGCTGTATGACCGCACCTGGATCGTGCTCACTGCCGCATCGACGTCCGGGCCTCCGGCGCAACTCAGATCGGGCACAACGGATACTTCGCGGCTTCGGCTTGCGATACGCCGAGCCGAGCCGCACGCGTGCGTGTGGATCGACGGTCTGGCGCACATCTGGCTGCAGGATGACGGTGAGGTACAGCGGCTTGCGAACGCGCTGGCCGCACAGCGTCGTTACTTGGGCATCGGAGACATCCTTACGCCGGCGAGACTGCGCCTGACACTCGCACCGCCCGAACTCGACGAGCGTCGGCCGGCGATTGTACTTGTGCCATCAACCGGAATCCGATGGACCAGCTCAGCGACCGGTATGCCCGCCCGTTCCAAGGACCACAACGCAAACGTGGCGCTTGTGATCTCCGGTCCGCAGTTCCGGAACCGGCGCGACCCCACCCCCGTGCCTACCACGCAAACAGCGGCGTTGCTGTTACGCGCGCTTGGGATGGAGAAGCTGGATCTCGAAGCGCTCCACCGTGAGCATTCGCCCGCACTTCCAGGTATTTTCTGAATCGACGCCTGCGAGGTTCTTTCAAAAGAACGAGATTTAATCTTCGATTAAGTTTTCTCTCACTCCTGTCAAAGATAGTTGCTTCCGGCGTCAACTTCCCTCTGTTCACGCCGCTCAGTAAGGCAAGGAGGACTATGACTCGCACTCTGTTCACCATCGCGTTGGTGGCCGCTGCACTTCCACTTTCAGCGCAAATGACACGCCAGCAGACCGTCGCCGGTATGCGCAAGGTAGAGGCCAAAGAAATGGATCCTTCGTATACAAAATCCCCGCCGCACGTGCAGAAAATCGTCGATCAAGTTCTCGCCCGTCACCCCGAAGTGATCTTCATGGGCATACACGCGCAACCGCCGGGGCATAAGAACGTCATTATCGCGTCGAACTTCAACCGTATCGGGAAGATCGGTGATGAAGATGACATGGAGGTGATCCGCACCGGCGTTCCCAAACAGGAAGTCCCACCCAAAGCGGACCGTTTTGAGGTTGAGTTCGCGCTTAAGGACCAAACGGGTAAGACGATTGGCGCCACCGGTGTGGTCTTCAACTACGAGCCCGGAGACGACAAGGCAAAGCTCAAAGCACTAGCCGACCGCATCTCCGCCGAAATGACCGTCGAACTGCCCAACGCCCACAGCCTCTTTCAATAATTCGCCCCGCTCACAAAGGACACAGCCATGCGCCTCAATTTCTTGTCGGTCTTCGCCCTGTGCATGCTCGGTTCGAGTGCCGGTATTGCGCAAACGTACAAGGTCGCCGGTGAATGGAAACTTCCCGGCGGCGCCGCGAACGCCGTCGCCGTAGACAGCGAAAGCCGCAAAGTCTTCATTGCTGGGGACAGCGCAATCACTGTACTGAACGCCGACGACGGCTCTGCTCTCGGTACCATCCCGCTCCCGGGTGCACACAGCGTGTTGCTCATCCCGGCGACGAACGGCGAAGACCCCGCGCCATCTACGACCGGCTTTGCTGTCGCAAACGGCAAGGCCGTGCGATTCAACGTCAACGACCTCAAAATCGCCTCCGAAACAAAGGTTGCCGCTGGTCTCAGTTCGCTTTGCTACGACGAGGACGGCAAGACCGTTGAGGTTGTCGATCCAGCCGGGACGCTGACTACCTTGGACGCTGAATCCGGCAAGCTGGTGAAGTCCGCGAAGGTGCCTGCCGGAGCGGGAGAGATAGCCTGCGGCACTCTCAGCCAGGTCTACGTCGCCGACACCGCCGCGAACGTCGTGCACGTTCTCAACCACGAAACTGGCCGGCTCGAAGGCGATTACCCTTTGATGACGGGACACAAACCTTCCGGCCTCGCGCTCGACACCAAAGGCCGCCGCCTCTTCGTCGCCTGTGAAGATGGCGCAATCGAAATCATCGACACTGACTCCGGATTCACCTTTATCCAACTGGCGGATGGCTCCGGTGTCGCGCATGGAATCTTCGTCTGGACTCCCCAGGGGAAAGGCCAGTGGAAAGCTGCAGCCTTCTTCACGCACGCTGACGGTACGCTTTCCGGCGTGCGCATGATGGCCTACATCAACTACACCCTCGGCGGAAGCTACAAACTTGTGCCGGGCGCGACCGGCATCGCATACGACTCCAAGACACATCACCTTCTTGAGACCACGCAGCATGACGGCAACCCGGTCGTTGCAGTCATTGGCTACTAACGCAGTCTCACGCTCGTTTTGAGGACAGACATGAAGCTCTCGCACATCACCATTGCCCTGCTCGCCTGCGCGGCCCTGTTCGCCGGCGTGCCACAGTCTTACGCCCAGTCCGACGGACTCCATATCCTCACGCCGGCAGAAGCGCGCGGCAAGCATATCCTCTTCGTTTGCGGCGAAGCCGAAAAAGATCACCCGAATGACGATCTGCTGGTCAAGAAGCACCTCGAAGACCAGGGTTACATCGTCACAGTTGGAAAGGAGGACGACGAAGCCGTCAGCAGCGGCGAGGATTTAATCATCATCTCCTCTACCGCCGACCCGCGTGAGATCGCCGGCAAATATGCGGCTTCCTCCATTCCCGTCTTCACCTGGAACACAGTCGACTATCCGGACATGCATCTCACCGGGCCGGAACGCCATGTCGATTTTGAGACCATCGACCCCGATCAGGACTACGCGCGTGCTTTCAGCATGCTGTACGGCTACTACACCAATCCAACCACGCCAATCCTCAAGGAAATGGGAATTCCACGCGCGGAAATGTTTGGCACGCTGTATCTTCTGCCACAGGCGTTCGGTTGGGCCAAACCCGCGCCTTCCGCGGACATCATCGTCTCCGTGGAAGGCGACCCCGCACACGCAGGCGTCTTCACCTACGAGAAAGGTTCAAGCCTGTACGGCGGGTTCGTCGCGCCCAGCCGCCGTGTAGGTTTTTATCTGCGCGACGCTAACTTCCACTACCTTACGCAAGTCAACGGCCCCGCCGCAAAGGATCCGGATCTCGCCGAATGGTGGACAGGTCTGACGCTCTTCGATACATCCATTCGCTGGGCCCTCAGCGCTCCGCAGACGCCGATGAACTATAACCCCGGCGCGCTTAAGACCAGGCTCGGGTCGCTCATCAAGGGCAAGAAGATTGTCTTCATCCGCCGCCTTGACACACCGGAGGGCGAGGAGTCTGACGATCACATAGTCGCGCACTTGAAGGAGCTTGGCGCTTCGGTGAAGGAGATCGATCAATCAGAGCCGCAGTCTCTGGCCAATGGTGCGGACGCCATCATCGTCTCGGCCACCGACTCCAAGTACAAAATGTCCAACAAGTACCGTGACGCCGCAGTTCCCGTGCTCGTCCTCGAAGGCCTGATGTCTGACACGATGAAGTTCTCCAACCGGCATCGTTACGTCGATTACGGAGAACACGGCGAAGCCAAGGAAAGTGAAGACCCGCAGGAACAGTACTTGGAGATCATCAACTCTTCCTCCGTCATGGCAGCAGGGCTTAAGCCGGGTTACGTGAAATACATCAAGGAGCCCGATGTTCTCAAGTGGGCGACGCCCACGGCCTCGGCGATCGCCATCGCCACTCTACCTGACTCGCGGCGTGAGGTAGCGATCTTCGGCTACGAAAAGGGCGCATCCATGGCAGACGAGTACATTGCACCCGCGCGCCGTGCCTTGCTGCCGGTCGACAATCCGCAGTTTGACGACCTCACCGAACAGGGGCACGCGCTCTTTGATGCTGTCCTGCTCTGGGTGATCAGCCCCCCGGAGTCTGGTCGCTGACGTAACAAATCTCACGAAAGGACGCCATCGCATGCACTTCCGTAGAATCCTCACGCCTGCGCTCCTTGCGCTCGCTCTCATCTCGGTCACCTCACGTCGCTCCGTCACCCAGCAGCCCAACAATATCTTTCAGGGTAAGAAGGTCCTGATGGTAGCCGCCAACAAAGGTGAGGGCGCCGCCACGGATCAGGCCATCAAGAAACACTTCGAGTCCCTCGGCATGAGCGTCAACATGGTGCCGGATCAGAATCTGCCCTCTGCCGATGGATACGATCTCATCTTCCTGGCCAGCGACATCCCTGCCAAGACGGTCACCTCCGCCTTCCGCGACACAAAGGTGCCGGTGTTCACTGAAAAGCCATGGCTGCTCGACTTTCTTGGCATGACCTACTATCAGCCGCAAAAGGACTACGGTGAGGACATCAAGGTCGAACAGAGCTTCCTGTGGTTAGTGAACGCCCCAAACCCCATTCAGGCCGGCTTTCCAAACGGCATGTTCATGCCCACCAAGCACGCGATCAAGGAGTATGAATGGGGTCTGCCCACTCCTTCCGCGCAGGTCATCGCCTTCCTCCCCGGCGAACCCAACAAGGCAGTGCTGTTCGCTTATGAGAAGGGCGTATACATGGAGGGCGAATTCACCGCACCCGCGCGCAGGATCTTCTTTGGTCTCGCACCAGACGGCTTCGAAAACCTGATCCCGGACGGCGTAAAGCTCTTCGACTCCTGCGCCGCCTGGGCATTGGGTGGAAAGTGAAATTTCATGCGTAGCTTCCGCGTGCTGTCCATTGCCGTCGCACTGATCATGTGCGTTTCCACGTCGCGCGTAATGGCACAGGCCGAACCCAATGGCCCTACCGCGCTCATCTTCAGTTATCGCGCTCACCCCGGCATGCGCGCGCAATTCCGTGCGGCTATGGCAGGAGACGGGATAGCGCAATTCGAGACCTGGAAGCGCGCCGGCATCTTCTCCTCGTATCAGGCTCTGTTCACCGCTTACGCCGACAACAGCGCGCCCGATCTTTTTGTGATCCTGCGTTTCGACCACTTCACGGACCTTGGCCGCTGGCAGCAGGTCGAGCGAACCAACCCCGGGGGCCTTACCCCAAAGGCCCAGACACTCGCCGACGTCGACACCTCCGGGACAGCCGATATCGTTCAGAGACGCACCTCTGCGGCCGCCGGCGGAAAGGATGCGCAGTACTTCGTCCTTCAATATGACGTCCTGGTGGAGATGCCTAAATATGTCAGCTATGTGAAAGGTTATGTAGCGCCACAATTCGAAAAATGGATCGACTCTGGCGCTTTGGTCAGTTACGACTGTTATGTCAATCAGAATCCGGCTGGCGCGCCATGGTCTAGCTTCATCGTGCTCGAGTACAAGGACCTCAAGGCGTTAGCCTCACGCGAAATCATCAAGGACGAGGCGCGCGCATCGCTGTCACAATCCGACCCGGTCTGGAAGAAGTGGAGCAACGACAAGACAGCTATCCGCAAAGAGAAGTCTGCTATCCCCGCTCTTAATCTCGCTGAACCTCATCTCTGATGAGCCAACTGTGCCCTCTCGCGCTGGAGGATGGCTTCGGGCAACGGCAGATAATCTCCCGCCTTCAGCACGTCGCGTTGGCCTTCCGGACTCGCGACATAATTTAGAAACTCTCGCCCAGCGGGAGTTAGCGTCGCCGGGTCCGCGATCAGAAACACCTCGCGGCTGAGCGGGTACTCGTGCGTGGCCACGGTCTCTCTCGTGGCTTGGATCCGCTTTCCATGCACTACGAGCCGGAGTGGCCTAACCTCAGGACGAGCATAATGTACGTTCGAGATCGCGAGTCCATACGGATCATTTGCTAGTGTGTCCAGGATTCTCTTTCCCGCGTCCACGCCCTTCACGTCTTCGAACTGCTGTACTCCTCCAGCCCATAGATCCTCTCGCTTGAATACCAAATCCCGAAAAATCATTGACTTATCGTTCTGTGTCGTGAAGCCATAGAGATGTATGGGACGGGAAGCCCACGTACCCTTAGCACCTAGTTCTCCCCACGTCCTCGCACTCGAGCGATCCTTAGCTTCTGAAAAAGCTTGACGCACCTGCTCCATCGTGAGTTCCGTCGTTGGATTATCCCGGTGAACAAAGAGCATCAAGGCGAACGTCGCCTTTGGCACATCGAAAGAGCCGCCGGCTGCGGCGATCAGCAACGGTGGGTGGCCCTTTATCGAACGGAACGCTTCAACTTCGGACGGCCAGATCTCGCGGCCCAGAGCGCCGATGTCGGCGCGGTCGCTATAAACTCCCGCCGCAGCCGTCACCGTACTCTTGAGTTCGTTGACGAAACGAACCTCAGGGTGCGAGCCGCAGAAGTCATTTTCCCAAACTTGCAGCAGATTGCGCATTTGGGGACTTCCCCAGACGCGCACAACATCTGGTGATTGGGCTGCACACGACGCCGAAAAGACAACTACGCAAAGCCATAGACACGCTTTGCACACGACACTGGCGAAACAGGTCATTCTTTCTCTTTACGCCAAAGGACCGCCGAAAATCTAGTGCCTCGCTGAACAAGTGAGCGCGGAGATAGAATGTCTCGAGGTGCTCCGGTGGGTAGCCTCGCAGTCCGGACGGTTTTGATGTGTTGGAGACTTTCAGCCTATCTAGTAGCTTCAATTGACTGACATAAACGGGCGAGACAACCGCGGGAATTGATACAACCACGTTGTTGCCATCAATTGAGCCGCAACGCACGAGACCATAGAGGCGCTAACGACTAAACGTAGTACTTCTGGACCTTCATGTTTGGATCGGGCTCGCCGTTTCCTCTAATCAGTTCTTTCAGCTTGGCTCTAAGCGTGGCGGCCTCGCCGGCGTACTCGGGCCGGCCAACCAAGTTGACCTTCTGGTAAGGATCCGCGCCGGTCTGGTACATGCAGAAGTCGAGGTACTCGGTGCTTACGGGATCGCGGTTCGGATCGCCTTCCGGGTTGTAGGCGCAGAAGACCCAGTCGCGAGTCCGAACCGCGCGCCCGACCATCGAGGCGCTGATTTGGATGTAAGCAGTCGAATCCCAAGCTTCGCGCGTTTTCGGATCGGTCGGCAGTGCCCTGAGCGTTTTCCCCTGCATCGACCCAGGGCCTTCCACACCGCATGCATCGAGGAGCGTCGGAGCGAGATCAACCAACGAAACGATTTCATTCACGGTCGATGCATGGTCGAATCCCGGTCCGGCGAGGATAAGTGGAACGCGGATAGCGGCGTCATGCGGCGAGCGCTTGTACTCGCCCAGGCGCGTGCGGAACGTACAGCCGTGATCGGAGAAGAATACGATGAGCGTATTGTCGAGCTGGCCGGTTTTCTGAAGGGCGTCCACGATGCGTCCGAGGCAGTCGTCGATCGCCTGAACGCATCCGTAGTAGCCCTTCAGCCGGGAGTTCCAGTTGCCAGGAAGATCTCTCAGGTCCTGGGGAACAAATGCGTTGTCGTACTTGCCCGCATAGCGCTCCGGCGGGACCATGTCGTCCACGTCGTTCTGCTGATGTGGCTCAAGCTGTGAGAGGAAAAGTAACCAGGGCTCGTTGTGCGGCTGCTCGAGGAACTGCACGGCGCGGTCGGTGAGGAAGTCCACGCGATAGCGATCCTTGAAGCCGATGTTGTTCCCAGCGTCGTCCCAGTAATTGCCTTGAGTAGGATGGGAGGCAATTTCCAGGACGTTGGCGCCCTCCCATGTATCGAACCCCCAGCGTGAAGGCCCCGGAGCGATCCAACCGAGCGGCTCCTTCGCGCCGGGTGTCTGCGGTCCGGAAACGTGCCACTTGCCAATGAAATGCGTGGAGTAACCAGCGGGTTTGAGGAGTGTGGCCACAGAAGGGATGCTATGGTCCGGCTCCAGCCCGAGCTTGAAAACACCAGTTCGGTTGGCGTACATGCCGGAGAGAAACGAAGCGCGCGACGGTGAACAGAGCGGCTGATTGCAGACGCAGTGATCGAAGTTCGTACCACGCGCTGCCAAGGCATCCAGATTCGGCGTTTTGACGGATGGGTTCTGGCCGTTAGCACCGACGAAATCAGCCCGAAACTGGTCTGAACAGATCATCAGCACATTCGGGCGTCGCGATGGAACCGTTGCACCGACGGCCCGACGCGGATCGGCAGCGATTAAGGTTCCTGACGCCACAGCGGCCGTGCGCAGGAATTCGCGCCGGGATGCCTTTAGATTCATTCCTGGATCTCCGTTCTGCAGAGACAAAGCGCTGAAGGAGGCTACTGGCGATCACTCATCTACGAAGAGGATTGAAGGCCGACAGAGCGAATAGCCTTTCTGCTGAAAGCTGTCACAAGGCCAGTTCTCGGCTACGTGTACGATGGCGCTTTCGAAACTATGTCAACGTACACGTCAACAGTCTATTCCAAGGTTCAGGAGCACGGAATGAATGCTACCAAGGCCCCATGCCTGCGAGGGTGCAGAAGAGCCGCATTCGGTGACCTTTCGGGAGCAAACTGTTTGCGGTAACGTACACAATAAGCTTTTTTGTCCCGGGCATGCACGCTATGGCCTTAAGGCTCGCCCGGGCGCCAGACTCTCAAGAGAGAAAGAGAGCATTGCCCGATGCCACTATCGAGATCATTGACGAAATCCTTCCGCTCCACTTCATCCTGCTGCTGGACATTGCTCGCCTTGCTCTTTTTTTGTTGCGCTCCAAAGTCTAGTGCGCAGTCTGCTCCACATACTCGCCAACCGGATCGCCCAGCGCTCCTGCTGGGTGCGGCGTGGTATCCCGAGCAGTGGCCGGAGTCACGCTGGGAGGCCGACCTGGAACTGATGCAGAAGGCGCATCTGCACGTGGTGCGAGTGGGGGAGTTTGCCTGGACGGCGCTCGAGCCGGAAGAGGGAAAATACGAGTTCGATTGGCTGGAACGGGCGATTGATCTGGCTGGCCGGCATGGGATTTCGGTGGTCCTCGGAACGCCAAGCGCGGGGCCTCCGATGTGGATGGTGGAGAAATATCCGGATATTGTGGCGACAGCAGAGAACGGCACGCGTTATCAGGGAGCGGTGCGGAACCGCTTCAACTGGAATAGCGATCGCTACCGGGAGGAGGTCCGTGAAATCGACGAGCGGCTGGCGCAGCGCTTCGGCCACAACCCGAACGTGATCGCCTGGCAGATAGATAACGAGTATTGGACCCCAACCTTTGATCCGGTAACGCAGGCGCGATTCCACACGTGGCTGAAACATCGGTATGGCACACTCGAGCGCTTAAATCAAGCGTGGACGACCGCCTACGACAACCAGACGTACACCGCCTGGGACCAGATCCGATTGGTGAATGGGACGGCAGACAACAACCCGGGTCTCTGGCTCGATTCCAAGCGGTTCATCACCGAAAATGTGCGCGAGTATCAGAAGGTACAGATTGATGCGATCCGTAAATACGCAGACCCGAGCCAAAAGATCACGAACAACATGATGGGCTGGTTTGACTCGTTCGACTATTACCCGATCGCGAAGGATCTTGACTTCGTCTCATGGGATGACCCGCAGGTCCAACGGCATCTCGATCCGATCCGTAACGGTGCCGCGCACGACCTGATGCGGGGATTGAAGGGCGCTGATTTTTGGGTGATGGAGACCACCGCAGGCCCTCGTGGCAGTGGTGACGCGAGCGTCATGTTAGACAAGGGAGAGATGCGCGCGACGATGTGGCATGACATCGGCCATGGCGCAAACCTTGTCAGCTACTGGCAATGGCGAGATGCCTTGAACGGGGGCGAACAGAATCACGGCGCGATCGTCGATGTGGACGGAGAGCCGGATCCGATCTATGCAGAGATCGCGCAGGTGGGAGAGGAATTCGAAAGAGCGTCCGCGACTCTTGCTGGGACATCGGTTGAATCGAGTGTCGCGATTCTGCAGTCCTACCCGAGCCGGTGGAACCTGAACTGGCAGCGGATGAATCCCGCCTACGATCCTATCAACGAGCTATTGAGTTACTACAAACCGCTGCACGGATTGGGGTACAGCATTGACATTGTGCCTCCAGACCGCGACCTTTCACGGTACAAGCTCGTCATCGCTCCTGGGCTAAATCTGCTGACGCAGGCGGAGGCCGATAATCTCACTCGCTACGTTAAGCAGGGCGGACATCTTGTGCTTGGCCAACGATCGGGCATGAAGGATGAGAACAACTCGCGGTGGCCCGAACGGCAGCCGGGGCCGCTCGTATCTCTGCTCGGGGCACGCGTGGAGCAGTTCACGGCGCTCGACGATCCGGTCGATATCTCTGGTGTGTGGGGAGATGCCAAAGGCGAGCTGTTCGCCGAGCAGCTTACGCCCCAGGCCAAAGATGTCACGGTCATGATGCGATATCACGCCCCTTATCGCTGGATCGATGGGCAAGCCGCTGCGGTGAGCCGTCGAATTGGTTCGGGCTCCATCAGCTATATCGGTGCGTGGCTGGATGAGGCCGCTATGAAACGCGCTACGCAGTGGATGGTCAGCGAGAGCGGTGCTAAGCCAGATGTATTCGCTGCGCCAGCAGGAGTTGAGGTTTATCGTCGCGTAGCGTCAGGCCGGGAAGTCTTTATTGTTGATAACGACACGCAGAAGGAGCAGACGGTGTCCTTACCGACACCCATGGAGGACGTCCTCACCGGACGAACCCTGAGTACAGTCACCCTGCCAGTCTATGGCGTTGTGGTTCTGCATAGGTCGCTATCAGGACATTGATACGTCTATGCCGATTGTCGGGATCGCAATGAACTGGCGCTAAATATTAGAGTGCATTTTGTTCGTGGAGTTTGCGGCCGAGCGATCTGCTCCCTTCGGATGAATCTGCTTCAGGAAGAGGGGGAGGTTGCTGCGCAGAACGATATGAGGCGCCAGCCGCACGCTTGCGTCCGGACGAACACGATCCAACAAAAACCGGGTTAGCGCCTCAAACGCCAGCTTTCCCTGGGTAAACGGACGCTGGTAGAGAGTGGCCAGAATCTTTCCGGATTCAATAAGAGAGATAAGATCGGCAAACAGATCGGTCGTGATGATCTGGATCTGATTGAGCAGCCTTTTCTCTTCCAACGCACGGAGGACAGGAAGACTGTTCGCCGTGCTGATGTATAAGCCCGCAGGCCGGGGCGAATGGTTGAGAAGAGCCAGCGTAGCCTGGTACGCCTCTTTCGGGCGCTCGTGGCTCTCGATCGCGGGAATGAGAGTCAGATGGGGGGCGAAGGTAGCCAACGTGGCAGCAAAGCCACGCAGCTTTTCAGCGTGATCGAGCGTGCTGAGATTTCCAGTGATCGTCGCAACGAAAGCGTTTCCTTTTATGGTTCTCGCCAACAACTCTGCCGCGATTCCGCCGCTCGCTGTTGCATCGACTGAGATGCCCGCAATGCGATCCGTCCGGGGCGCATCGTTGGCGACACAGACGACAGCGGTGCCCTGTTGGGTGATACGGCGAATCAGAGGATCTATGGTCACAGGATCGCCCGGAGTGACAATGATTCCATCGTAGTCGCGAGCTATGTCCTTCTCGAGGAGTTCGGCGTCGCCATCGCCAAGACGCGGAAACGTCCTGAAGTCCAGTTGCACGTTCAAACCATGTGAGTTGGTGGCTGCGGTGTGTATGCCGTCGCGAAGAGAATCGAAAAAAGATGCAATCTCCTGCGGCAGATGTACTGCGATGCGAAGCGTACGATTCAGCTTCAGATTGCGTGCCGCAAGGTTAGGCTTATAGTTCAGAGACTCGGCCGTCCTGAGCACCTTGCTGAGGGTCTTGGGACTCACACCGGGGCGTCCATGCAGGGCACGATCGACTGTGCCGATCGAGATCCCAAGGGCCTTGGCAATCTCTTTGATGCCAGCCGATTTCGCTTTGCTCTCGCTCAAAATATCGAGGCAATTGTAGATCATTCAAGGGGGCGCTCAGTTACGAGCTGTTACTTGCTGCTTGACAGGCATACTTGGCCCTCTCTACAGTTCAATCGGTAACGTACACGCACTTACAGTGTGGTCGAAACCTCGTGTGCCCGGTTCACGAAAGGCTTCGCATGTCGCAACTGTCGATCGACCAGACGATCCCGTCCGTTCCTTCGCGCGCTGCTGCCAAACTCGAGTTGCCGCAGGCTCCCGCTTCAGAAGGCGGGCAGGTGAAAGCGTGGATAGAGCCGGTGGATCTGCTCACCTATCGACCTGCCGATCCAGACCCCAATCCCCTGTTTCTAGAGAAACGAGTCTACCAAGGCAGCAGCGGAAAGGTGTATCCACTGCCAGTGATCGACTACGTGGAAACGCAGCCAGAGATGCGTAGCTGGCAGGCCGTCCATCTCGAAAATGAGTTCCTGCGGTTGATGATCATGCCGGAGATCGGCGGTCGGATTCATGTCGGTATGGATAAGCGCACCGGCTACGACTTCTTTTATCGGCAGAATGTGATTAAGCCCGCTCTGGTCGGTCTGGCGGGGCCCTGGATCTCGGGCGGTGTCGAATTCAACTGGCCACAGCACCACCGTCCGGCAACTTTCATGCCGGTCGAAGTTGCGATCGAACGGGAAGCTGACGGTTCCGTCACGATCTGGTGCAGTGATCACGACCCGATGACCCGCATGAAGGGCATGCACGGGGTCTGCCTTCGGCCAGGTAAGGCTTATGTGGAGGTCAAGGTGCGGCTGTATAACCGCACCGAGGACACCCAGACCTTTCTTTGGTGGGCGAACGTGGCGACGCGCGTTCACGAGGGATATCAATCCTTTTTCCCCCGCGATGTCCGCTTCGCCGCCGACCATGCCAAGCGAGCAGTGACTGAGTATCCGCTGAGCCAAGGCCAGTATTACGGCATCGATTACGGGCAACGCGCACGCAGTGGTGTGCCCCTGCACGAACGCCCCAGGCAGTTCGTGCCCGACGGCAGCTACGCGCCGAACGATCTCGGATGGTATGCAAACATTCCCGTGCCGACCAGTTATATGATCGTCGGCTCGCGCGGAGATTTCTTCGGAGGCTATGACCATGAAGCGGCGGCAGGCACCGTGGCCGTAGCCAATCACCATATCTCGCCTGGCAAGAAGCAATGGACGTGGGGGAACCACGAGTTCGGCTATGCCTGGGATCGAAACCTTACCGACGCAGATGGGCCTTACGTTGAGTTGATGTCCGGCGTCTATACAGACAATCAACCTGACTTCAGCTTCCTTGCTCCGGGTGAAACGAAGACTTTCAGTCAGTTCTGGTATCCGATCGGCTCTATTGGTGTTCCGGATTTGGCAAGCGTGGATGGAGCACTTCGTATGGAGAGGCACGAACGAGGAGTCGCCGTTCACCTGCAGATGACTTCGGAACGCCGCGGCAGTTCGGTCGTGCTTCGCGCAAACGGAACCGAACTGGCGCGATGGGCAGGCGATCTTGCACCTGACGCGCCTGTGCACTTGCGCTTCGATGTGGATGTTCCGGTGAACGCGCTTGCGGTAAGCGTGGAACAGCAGGGCGCGGTGCTTCTGCGCTATGCACCTGGCGAGATCATCCCCGTGGATCGGCCCGAGGTAGCCACCGAGCCGCCGCTTCCCGTGGATGTCGGCAGCAGTGATGAGCTTTATCTGAACGGGCTACATCTGGAGCAGTACCGCCACCCGACGCGCCCGCCCGAAGTTTACTGGCTGGAAGGCATTCGTCGCGATCCCGGCGACAGCCGGTGCACTCAGGCGTTGGGCCGCTGGCACATGCGGCGCGGCGAATTCACTACGGCCGAAGGGTACCTCCGCAGAGCGATCGCACGTCTTACGCGGCGAAATCCGAACCCGAGTGATGGGGAGCCGTATTACAATCTCGGGCTGACGCTTCAATTCCAGGGACGCACAGGCGAGGCGTACGACGCGTTCTATAAGAGCACGTGGAACGCGGCGTGGCGCGGTCCGGCATATCATCGCCTCGCTGAAGTCGATACGAGCCGTGGAGAGTGGCGCAAAGCGTTAGATCATATTGAGCGGTCGCTGCGTGCCGAAGCAGACAATCTCAATGCGTTGAATCTGAAAGCCGTGGTGCTGCGCCGCATGAACCGCGAGGAGGAAGCGAGTGCCTTGCTGACGGAGATCCGGGCGATGGATCCGCTGGATATCACCAGCCGATACCTGCTTTCGGGCGACGTGGCCGGCGACGCCCAGCAGCAACTGGATTTAGCTCTCGATCTAGCACGTGCGGGCCTGCTCGACGAAGCACTCAGAGTGGTGTCTCAGAACCGACCCAGTGGACCGGATGGGAGTGGGACAATGCTCCTCTACCTGAAGGCCGACCTGCTTCGCCGGCTCGGCTGTGCACGCGAAGCCGCCGAAGCGTGGACGAAGGCCGCCGCAGGCGATCCCACATATGTTTTCCCCAGTCGTCTGGCAGAGATGGTCCTGCTGGAGAGCGCTATCCGCGAGAATCCAACCGACGCCCGCGCTCCGTATTATCTGGGCAACCTGCTGTACGACCGGCGGCGGCATCAGGAAGCCATCGCCATGTGGGAACGTGCCGCCCGGCTCGACCCCGGATTCGCGATTACCTGGCGCAACCTTGGGTTCGCCTGCTTCAACGTGCTCCACGACACCGAGCGTGCGCGGCAGGCTTTTGCGAAAGCCCGCGAACTTGCTCCACAGGATGCGCGCATTCTGTATGAACAGGTTCAGTTGCTGAAGCGCATGGGCGTCTCTCTTGCCGAACTGCTGGCAATGCTTACGGCCAATCGCTCGCTGGTGGAACGCCGTGACGATCTCTCGGTAGAGCACGCTTGCCTGCTCAACAGTACAGGCCAGCCTCAGCGTGCACTGGCCCTCCTGCTCGGCCGTAAGTTTGGCCCGTGGGAAGGTGGCGAAGGCCAGGTCCTCGGTCAATACATCCGTGCGAACGTCCTGCTCGCCCAACGTGAACTCGAGCAAGGACGTCCGCAGAGAGCCGTAGAACGGCTGCAAGCGGCGGAAGACCCTCCAGCAAATTTGAGCGAAGCCAAGCATTTGCTGTTGAACGTCAGCATGATCGACTACTGGCTCGGGGAAGCGCTGAGCGCCTGTGGGGAGCACGATCGTGCAATCGAATGCTGGGAACGCGCTGCCGCCCAGAAAGTTGACTTTCAGCAGATGCAGGTGCAGTTGATTTCAGAGACTACTTACTGGAGGGCACTTTCGTTACGCAGTCTGGGTCGCGAAGACGAAGCCTCCGAACTCCTGCGTGCAGTTGACAGCTACGCTTCGGAATTGGAGCAGCAGACTCCACAGATCGACTACTTCGCGACCTCTCTTCCGACGATGCTGTTGTTTGACGAAGATCTCCAGGAACGCCAGGACATTACGGCACTATTCCTCCACGCCCAGGCACAGCTCGGTTTAGGACACCCCCGGGAAGCTCGCCGCCTTCTTAAGGAGGTGCTCGCAAAGGACCACGATCACACAGGCGCGATTGATCTGCTAGCCTCCACCTCGAACAACGAAGGGTAAGTTGCAGTGCACACTCCGTCGCTTACTACACCGGCTTCCTCGGCGGCCGTTCCCGTCGAACGCAGCAGCTACGTATGGGGCATTGCGATTGTTGCCGCGCTGGGCGGATTGCTCTTCGGGTACGACTGGGTTGTCATTGGTGGTGCGCGAGAGTTTTACGAGGTCTACTTTCACCTCACGTCAGCTTCGCTGATTGGCTGGGCGAACAGTTGCGCCCTGGTCGGCTGTCTAATTGGCTCACTGGCCGCTGGATATTGCGCAGACCGCTTCGGCCGACGTCGCATTCTGCTTGGCGCGGCGGTCCTTTTTGCTGTCTCGTCTGCGCTGACAGGGTGGGCGTACTCCTTCGCTGCCTTTATTCTTTGGCGCATTGTTGGAGGAGTTGCGATCGGGCTGGCGTCGAACGTCTCACCGCTCTACATCGCCGAGATCAGCCCGGCAAACAGTCGCGGACGCCTGGTCAGCTTGAACCAGTTCGCTGTTGTCGTGGGAATTCTCCTTGCCCAGATTGCCAACTGGCGTATTGCCCGGCCAGTCCCAATCGGGCTCAGCGCAGCCGCTACTCTCGCGACATGGAACGTGCAATACGGCTGGCGCTGGATGTTTACGGCCATCGTGCTGCCGGCGGTGATTTTTTTTGTGGCTTCCATCTTCATCCCTGAAAGTCCACGCTGGCTGCTCACGCGGCATCGGCATGACGAAGCTGGAGCGGTGCTGGCGCGCATAGGTGGGCAGCGCTATGGTGAGGCCGAAATGGCGAATATCGAGCGCGGACTGGCCGATGAGACTGCCATGGGTGCCTCTACTTGGCGTGATCTTCTCCGCCGGCCTCTACGGCATATCGTCGTGGTCGGCGTCTGCCTGGCGGTGCTGCAGCAATGGACCGGCATCAACGTGCTTTTCAATTACGCGGCGGATGTCTATCGCAATGCCGGATATGGTACGAACCAGATCCTGCTCGACATTGTGATCACCGGCACGATCAATCTCGTCTTCACGATTCTGGCCATGCTCCTGGTGGACCGCGTCGGGCGCAGATGGCTGATGCTTCTCGGCTGTACCGGCATTGGAGTGTCGCATCTTCTCTGCGCGTTTGCCTACCATTCCGGATTGAAGGGGACGCCGGTTCTGGTGCTCACGCTCAGTGCAATCGCCTGCTATGCACTGACTCTGGCGCCCATCACCTGGGTGCTGATCTCTGAGATCTTCCCCAACCGGGTACGCTCGCAGGCTGTTTCGACCGCAGTAAGCGCGCTTTGGATAGCATCTTTTGCCTTGACGTACACCTTTCCCTTTTTGAATCAACGCCTGGGATCCGGCGGAATTTTCTTTGTTTATGGCGGGATCTGCCTGGTCGGCACCGCCTTTATCGCCGGATTTGTACCGGAGACGAAAGGCCGGAGTCTTGAGGAGATCGAGGAAGCACTGACGCGGATCTGACCGGCTCGACCTCTTCATTGAACGATTTGAGATTTCTCTTGACAGGTGTGCCGTCGCAGCGCGACGCTTATTTACCGTTATCGTACACGGTGCTTCCCTCAACAGGAGTTCAAATGGAACCCAATCCTCTAGATACCTCGTCCCGGCGGAAACACTTCATTGCGGGCAGTTTAGCCTGGATAGCAGCAATAGCGCTCACCGGAATGACCGCGCAGGCACAGGTCAATGGCGTTGGGTACACGCCGTATATGGGCTGGAGCACCTGGAGCGAACAGACCATAACAAGCGGCTTCCTCACCCAGGCAAATGTGCAGGCGCAATCTGACGCGTTAAAAGCCTCGGGACTGGGCGATCACGGGTTCGTTTACATCAACATAGACTCTGGCTGGCAGGGTGGATTCGACGGAAACGGGCGTCCGATTCCCAACACAACAAAGTTTCCGGATATCAAGGCTCTTGTGGACCACATCCACGCCAACGGCCAGAAGGCGGGCATTTATTGGATCCCGGGGATCGAACTGCCTGCGATCCAAGGCAACTACCCCATCCTTGGAACCGACTATCACACCTCCGACATCGTAGTGACGCCGCATGCTAAGGGCAATGCCTTTGCCGGCAATCCGGCCAAAGGTGACCCTTACCACGACAAGATCGACTTCACGAAACCCGGCGCGCAGGAGTACATCAATTCGATCGTCGCGCTCTGGGCAAGCTGGGGCATCGATTTCATCAAGCTCGATGCGGTCACGCCAGGATCGGACTCGAACAACACCAGCATCGACAATCGTGCGGACGTGGCAGCGTACTCCCAGGCTATCGCCGTCAGCGGCCGACCCATGTGGCTCACGTTGTCGTGGGCGCTGGATCAGGATTTCCTGGATACCTGGCAGCAATATGGCAACGCGCGCCGCATCGATGAAGACGTTGAATGCGAGGGCGGTTGCGGTCCCTATCTGACCAACTGGCCCCGCATCATCCTGCGCGCGTATGACGACGTCGCCTGGGAACATGCGGCGGCCCCGGCCGTTGGCTGGAACGACCTCGATGCGCTGGACGTGGGCAATGGCACGGTCGACGGCCTCACCCAGGACGAGAAGACCTCAGCGATCGACATCTGGCTGATGGCGAATGCGCCGCTGTACGTCGGCGGGGATCTCACCAAACTGGACAGCTTCGCAACGGCCGCATTCAGCAATGAACAACTACTCGCCGTCGACCAGTCAGGACATCCAGCGGTGCAGGTCACTGGGGGCTTCCACCAGGTCTGGATGTCCGATCCCGGAACGGACTCCATATACGTCGCGCTTTACAACTTCACCGCATTCCCGGATCGGGTCGATGTCCGCTGGAGCGACCTCGGTTTCCAGGACGCCAAGGCGGTGCGCGATTTGTGGAGCAACACGGATTTCGGGGCCTTTCCAGGTGGTTTCAGCACCATGGTCGCCGGACATGGATCGCGGCTGCTGAAGGTAACACCGGACGGTCCCATCGTGCCTGTCACCGGTGGCACCGTGTATGAAGCCGAGGCAGCACAGTTGGGCGGCGCCGCCTCCGTTGCCTCGTGCACGGCGTGCTCGGGTGGCGAGAAAGTGGGGAACATCGGCAAAGCCAACACAGTCACGTTCAACAATGTCACGGTTCCCACAGCCGGTGTCTACCGCATGGAGATCAATGCCATGACGCAGGGACCCCGCACGCTCGAGTATTCCGTGAATGGCATGCAAGCGGGATCGTTGAACATGGGGGGTGGAAGTTACGTGCTTCCGCAAAGCTCCACGGTCAATGTCGCGCTCAACGCAGGCAGCAACACTATCGAGTTCGGCAACCCCTCGGGTTACGGTGCTGACCTGGACCGGATCGTGATTAGCGGCGACGGCCAAGAGCCAGCGAACACCTTTACGGAGTATGAAGGCGAAGCCGCGAAGCAGGCCGGCACAGCCGTCAAAGCGTTCAACTATAGCACCCGTGCTTCCGGCGGTGCCTACATTGGCGGAATGGGGAATGGCGCGGCCAACAGCGTTACCTTCGATAACGTCACGGTTCCTTCGACCGGTATTTATCAGTTGGAGTTGGATTACGTCGTCAGTGGTCAGCGCACCTTCTATGTTTCCGTCAATGGCGGTACGCCGACGGTTCTGAATCTAAGCGGATATAACTGGTACGACCCGATCCCCTACACGATGTCTGTGCAGCTCAACGGCGGAAGTGCGAACACCATCACGTTCTACAATCCGAACGCCGGAGCGTGGGCGCCCGGGCTGGATATGATCGCGATTTCAGGCGGTGCAAACACGGCCCCGATCCTGTCCGTGCCGTCCGGGAGCTACAAATCAGTAAAACACGTGACGATCACAGATACCACAGCAGGAGCAACCATCTACTACACGACCGATGGTTCCACGCCCACCGCTGCCTCCACGCAGTACACCGGCTCTGTCGCCGTCGCGACGAGTGAGACGCTCAAGGCAATTGCGATCGCGCCGGGATATCCAGACAGCAACATCGTCTCGGCGACTTATACCGTGACACTTGGCTGTGACGGGCACGGTGACCATGGCAACCAACAGCCTGCTGACAACGCGAGCCAGCCAAACCAAGCCTCTCAACACGGCTGCTCGGACGTGCATCCATAACGTCTGCGCTCAACGCGCGGGAAGAACAGAGGAGGCCTCCTTCCACAGGAGGCCTCCTCCGTTTGGCTTACGGAAGCAAGTATCGACCGAAGATGATTCCGCTGATGCTCTTCTATTGCCTCGATAGCGTAAACGCTGCGGCCTGAAAATCCCCACGCAATTCAACATCTACACCACGGTTCATCCAGTAGGAGCCGCTTGCCACAGCAGGCGTATCGGCGGCGAGTCTACCCGAAAACGCCTTGATGCTGTACATCGCATTTTCATCAAGACCCTTGAGGTGAATCCGAGGAAAGGGATACATCTCAGCGCTGGAGTGCAGAAACGCAAATGCGACGACCTGCTTTCCATCACGGCCAACACTTTCCGTGATTGACTGTTGACTGTTGTGCTCGGGCGTGATCAGCCGGTACAAGTCGCCGCGCTGCACGGTTTCACGAATGAGCTTGTATTCGGCCACCATCGCTTTGGCTTTGGCAAACTCTTCCGGTGACCACTTGTTCAGATTTGCTCCGATGCCGAGCGAGCCCTGCATCGCGGAGAGAAAACGATAGTCCATTGAGAGTGACCGATGATTCACCCAGGTGGGAGAATCTGTTACCCAGTCCATCATCACGCCCGGTGTGTACGCGTACGAGAATCCATCCTGGATGAGCAGGCGATCGCTCGCATCCGTATTATCTGAAGGCCATACCTCGTCCGTGTAGCGCATGACGCCCAGGTCGACGCGGCTGCCGCCGCCGGAGCAGGACTCAATCTCAACATTCGGGTGCTTCGCGCGCAGCTCAGCCAGGATCGAGTAGAAGTTGCGAATGAAATCGACGTAGACATTCTTCTCCGCATCCGGCGCGACTTCTGGCCATCCAGGCTCTGACCAGTTCCGGTTGTAGTCCCACTTGAGAAAGGCGATGTCATTCTCACGCAGCAGCCTGTCCAGAAAATCCGCCACGTATGCACGCACATCAGGCCGGGCCAGGTTGAGCACAAGCTGATTCCGCGCTTCGGTGCGGGGCCGTCCTGCGAAATTGAGCACCCAATCCGGATGCTTCCGGTATAAATCGCTGTCAGGGTTCACCATCTCGGGTTCGACCCACAACCCGAAGTCCATCCCGAGCGAGTGCACCTTGTCAATGAGAGGCTTCAACCCATGCGGGAATTTCTGCGGGTTCACGTACCAGTCACCGAGGCCCGCATGGTCATTCTTGCGCTGTCCGAACCAGCCGTCGTCCATGACAAAGCGTTCCACCCCTATGCTGGCCGCTTTTTCGGCCAACTGCATCTGTCCCTGCTCGTCGACGTTGAACTCAGTGGCTTCCCAGGAGTTATAGAGAACGGGCCTGAGCCGCGGCGTGGGATGATGCGGGAGGATAGCATCCACTTCCAAACGGTGCAACGCGCGCGAGGCGCCGCCAATTCCATGTGCCGAGTAGCCGCCATAAAATGAGGGCGTCTCGAAACGTTCCCCGGCGCGCAGGAGATATCCGAAATCGAACGCATTCGGGCCACCGGTTACGCGCACCTGCTGGAGCGTGTCCTGCTCGATCGTAATCTGCCAGGAGCCGCTCCACCCGAGGGCACCGAACCAAACGTCCCCACTCTCCTGGTCATCGTTTCCTTCGTGATCGATCGCAAACCAGGGATTATTCTGGGCGCCGGTCGTACCCCGGCGGCTCTCAAGCACAGTCTTACCCGGCTGTATTGACTGCTCCTGCAGTGTGAATTCGCCAGCCCAGCGGCCACTCAGGTAGCGCAGACGATAATCCGTTCCCCGCGGCAAGTTCCATGTTCCTGCGGCCACCTGCTCGAGAGTAATTGGCGTCTTGGTGTGGTTCTCGATATCGGCCCAACGGCGAAGAATGCCGGTTTCGGGGTCGATCGCATAATGCAGGACGACGACTACGTCGCGCGAGATATCCTTCATGACAATCGAAAGCGTGTCACTGCTGATCGTATGCGACACGTATTTCAGTACTAGGTCGCGATTGCCGTCCGGAAATGTGACCTTCAGGTCCGGTTCAACGAAAATGCCGCCGCCCCAGCCTGTGAACTCCTGCGGCGTGGTCGTCACTGGAAGATCGAATGCTGAGTAGCCGGAAGTCACCTTGGCGGCCGCAAAGTGGTCGGCGTCCGAAAGCCGATGTCCCCAGTAGAGCGACTGCAGCTGTCCACTCTGATTGATGCCGAACACATAGCTCGTCTGCGCCGCATCCAGTCGAAACACGTGCGTCGCCTCATCAAAGGCTACCTTCGTGGCAGTCTGTGCAGACACACCCGACGGCGTCAGCGTGACCGCCGCAAGCAGTATGCCGCCGGCCATCACAGCCAACAAAATTCGAACCCCCGAAGACTTCGGTGCGCCTATCACGCTACTTCGCGTCCTGCGGAACAAATCGAATGGCACATCCACCCCCCGGGGCGAGGTTCAAAGTCAATATTTGCCCCTTGCGAACCACTTGCTTGCGGACAACCACCTGCTTGGCATCGCTCGCGGCATTCGGCCCATCCTCGTAGATCTCGGCACGGTAGGTTCCGGAGTTGAGAAAGTTCAGCGGAACGCGCAGGGAACGCGGCGTCCAGTTCGTGATGCTGCCCAGGTACCAGTCGTTGCCGTGCCGTCGCGCGATGGTGGTGTACTCCCCGGGCGCTCCGTTCAAGACGGACACGCTGTCCCAATCTGCCGGGACGTCCCTGATAAACTGAAATGCCGGCTGCCCTGCATACATTTGCGGGCTGTCCGACACCATCTGGATGGGAGTCTGGAAGATAACATACAAGGCCAACTGCTGCGCGCGTGTGCCCATGGCCATGGGGTTGGTGTTTCGCGCTTCGAAGCCGTCTTCCGTGGCATTGTTGAATGCGCCGGGAGTGTAATCCATCGGCCCGGCAAGCAGGCGTGTGTACGCGAACACGGAGCGGTCCACCGGGCTGTCGCGGCGGCCAACCTTATTGTTCTCCAGCCCCAGCACACCTTCATAGCTGAGCACGTTGGGATATGTGCGCTCGATACCCCAAGGCGTACGCGTCCCGTGAAAATCCACCATCAGATGATGTTCCGCCGCCAACCGAGCCGTGTCGTAATAGAATTGCACCCCGCGCTGATCGTCGCGATTGACGAAGTCGATCTTCACACCGGCAACGCCCCACTTCTCAAACAGCGGAAACGCTTCCTCCATCTGGTCCATGACCGACTGCGAATAACACCAGATCCACACCTTCACGTTCTTCGTTGCCGCATACCGCACCAGCTCAGGTACATCGATCTTGCCGTTCATGTGCGTGATGTCACGGCCAGCGGCCCATCCCGCGTCAAGCAACATGTAGCGGAAGCCCGACTGGGCTGCGAAATCGACGTAGTACTCCATGTTCTTCGTTGTAAACGCAGGCTTGCCGTTCTCATCTACGTTGTCGACCCACCAGTTCCAGGACGCCTTCCCTGCGGCGATCCAGCTCGTATCGGCGACTCGGCTGGGAGGATTCAAGTCATACACGAGTGTCGACTCGATAAAGCGGCCCGGGTCGTCTGCGATGCCGAGCACTCGCCAGGCAGAGTGATACGGCAAAGAAGAGACCACCGCAACGTTGGCATCATCCAAACGCGGCGACAACTCAGAAACGAAATAATGCCCTGCCCAGTTGCCTGAAGGATTCGTGACATACATCGTACTGCTTCCTTCGAGGTCGGCCTCCATCAGTGACAACCATGCCGCGCCGGGTTCATGCATCAGCAGCGGCAAACCAATGAGGAAGTGGCTCGGTACCCCGCCCTGGTTACTGAGCGCTGACGTCGGCAGCTCCACGTACTCGCTTTCGTAACTGCTTCGGTAGTTAGGCAGTGCGAGAAGCCAGTTCGTCGCATCTATGTGAAGTCGAAACTCCGTATCTTCCTGGCGAAGCCTGAGGCTTGGGATCGCACTCTGCTCTAAAAGCACATAGCGAAACGCAATGCCATTGTTGTACGCGCGTGCTTCGATGCTCATCACACGCTGGGGACTTGCCGCCTCTGCCACATGCACCTGGATGCTGTCATAAGCGTCATGCACATGGCTGACTTTCTGAAACTGCATCGCATAATCATCGACACCGGTGGACGCTTCAGTCCCCGCAATATGCACTGATCTGCCGAGCGCAGGTTGCCCTTCCAGTTCCAGCGCAAGCAGCGAATCGTCAATGACCGGCTTGCCGTGAAAGCTGACCGAATACACCAGCCGCCCTTCACCACCGCGCTTCCCTTGTGCGTCGACCGTGTCGAAGTGCATTACGATCTGATGGTCTGGGGATAAAAGCGTGCTCTGTATCTGCGCATGAGCACTCGAACCAGCGAAAACCGGAAAACAGGCAAACAGCAACAGACAAGAGTGCTTCAGCAATCGAGTATCCCTGGAGATTGAGTCTTGCAAACGCGAAGAGAGAACCGGGATCGTCCGACGCCTGTTGTAGAAACGCGGCATGAACCCGGCAAGGCTTGTCGTGAAGAATAGGAAATCCGAACGTTGCGCCAAACTGATTCTGCGAGAGGTTGTGTACGTTACCGGGAAACAGTACGGTGGAATCAGAACGATTGTCAAGCAACCTGGGATCGCACCGATTCCTCTCGGCTAGTCCCTCCGGTTCACAAGTCGCAATTCAGCACGGCCGATCGGTACAGTCGGTCGTTCGCACTGGGTTACAGAGGCGCGAATTGAACGGATATGCACTGCAATGGAACGGCTTCCTATTCGTCCTTCCTGATCTTCGCGTGACTGAAGAGATTTAACGGACGCAGATTGCGGCTTCAGCGTTTGCTCCGATCCAGCATAGGTGAGCCGCTCACCGTAAAGGAGATGTCCCACGAGATGGCACTCTTCCCGGCTAACCAGGGTGCGGAATGGTTCTCCACGGCTTCCGCCAGCGTATTGCACGGGGACGTGGTTGGTTCGAGAGCCACCGCATATTGGGCCGGCCCCCCGTTGTCGGGCCAGCCGCCGTAGCACAGCCACACACCGAGGTACGGCAACGTCTCGAGCGAGAATGCAATCTCCAGCACCTCGCCGGTGGACGCCCGATGAATCGCGCAGTTGCGATAATCCGTGAGCCTTCCGGTGTAGAACATCTCAGCAGTCTGATCATGAGGTGTACCGGCGCGATCGAGCACCTCGCCCGCCGAAGTAACCGGCCACCCAACGCTCGCCCCACGTCGGCCAAGACGACCGTTCCGGGAATAGTAGAGGTCGAGTGACCTGACCGCAACCGGCAGCGAAATGCGATCTCCCGGCTCAACGGCAAACAGCGGATGACAGGCATACAGGAAAGGCAACGGTTCCCTGCCAAGATTCTCCAGTGTGTACTCCACCCGTAACGTCGAGTCGCTCAGTAATAGCTGCTTCTGAAACCGGAACGGGCGGCTGAATCCGAGCGCTTCAAGAGTAAGTCCGTTTCTTCCCTGCTCGTTAACTGCGGTCCAGGGAACTTGCCAGAAATCTCCGTGGTCAGGAGCAGGTCCTCCCATGGTGCCGGTTCCACTGGCGCCTACCGTCGGCAGGCATTCTTCAATCCCTGCGCACGGTCCTGTCTGAAAACTTGTTGCCAGCCCCCGTACAACCGGCTGTCGATTATCCCGTGCTTGTGTCAGAAATTCGAGCCCGGAAAGCAGGCTCCGAAGACTTGCGATACGGCCGCCTTCCGAGATCGCGACCGAGACAGCGCAGAAATCGTTTCGAAGTTCGTGGCTGATCGTCGGCAGCTGATTGGGCGACGAGGATGGGGCCGCAGAAGTCGGAAAACACATAATAAGCAGAGTATCGAACTGTCCTTTGCGTCGTCCGTCGCTCTTGTTTGCCATCCCGGAAGAAGAATGCACCCAGGGTGGCCGCTGCCGAAGAACGGCGCCCCGTCGCGCCAGCTGACTACTAACCGGACGCTCAGAATCGATATTCCAGCGCTACTTGTCCCTGCCTCGCTGCACTGGCTGAAGAAATTTTGCCGGCCGTCGCTATCCCGGGCCCCACCGTGTCTCCGGGCTGACCAAAGTTCACGTTGTTGAATGCATTGAAGAACTCTATCCGGAGTTGCAGGCTCTGCTCGCGATATACCGGGAAAGCTTTCATCAGCGCCAAATCCCAGTCTTTATAACCCGGCCCTTCGATGACGCCTCGGTTTGAGTTACCGAAAGTATATTGTGCAGGCGCCGCGAAGCAGGTCGTATCATACCAAGCCCGATACGTTGGATGGGCCAGCTTGCCATTGCAGACGCGCACGGGCCTGCTGCTTCCCAGGCCGACGTTCGCCACGTCGCCCGGCCATGTGATGGTGTTCGGGAATCCGGTTCGCAAGGTCGTTACACCGCTGAACTGCCAGCCTCCGAAGACCTCATCCAGAACGGTGTTGTTGCTCATAAACTGCCGGTTACGGCCGAAGGGCAGATCATAGATGTAGCTCATCGTGAGGTTATGCCGGATATCGAAGTCGGATGGACCGTAATCGAAATTCAAGTTAGTGGGTCTGACAGTGCCACCGGAATTTTCATTGGAGGCCTCGTCGAGATTCTTCGCCCACGTGTACGAGATGAGGAAGGAGAAGCCCTTGCTGTAATTCTTCTCCAGCTTGGCCTGGAGCGCATGGTAGGTGCTGAACGCGTCGTACTGGATCGACGTGACCGGGCCAAAGTTCGGCAGCGGTCGACGTAGCTGGACGGAGCCGGGTCCCGGCGTCAGCGGCAGATTCAGCGTCATCTCGCGACCGAGGTGAACAGCGCGGTTCCCAACGTAGGCGACGTCGAGGAGCAGGCTCGGCGAGAAACTGTGCTGAACGTCCAGCATCCATTCATAAACGGCCGGCGTGCGGCGATTTTGCTGCACCGTAATTGCCGAGGGCACACCGCCAACAGCCGCCTGTCCGGTAGGAAATGGGTTCGACAGGTTCAGAGGATTGCCGGCTGCAGCGACGAAGTTATAAGTCGTGATGAACGGCGGATTACTGGGGAGAGTAGTGAGGGCCAACGTTGGAGGATTTGAGTAGAAGATGCCGCCGAACGTCCGCACGACAGTTGTATTTGTCAACTTGTAATCAATGCCCAGGCGAGGTGCGAAATCTCTCAGATCAGAGTTCCACAGCGCCTGTCCCTTTGCCAGTTGCTGGAAACCTCCCGGAGCAGTGTAGTTGAACAGCGAAATGCGTCCGTTGTGTTCGTTGGCTGGCGCATCGAGCTCGTAGCGGAGGCCCATCTGGATCGTAAGCTTGGGCGACGCTAGCCATTGGTCAGTGACGTAGAGATCCGTGGCCGTGCGGCGCAGATCAACCACCACTGGCAAAGTTGCTACTTGGGTTTGGTTCGGCAGGCCAAGTAAGAAGTCTGCCAACGCATTACCCGTTCCGGCAGGATTCGTATTGGCGAAGGTAAACACGCCGTTGGTGAAGTCGTTGACCTGCCGGTCAGTGCGATAGCGGTCCACCTCAAAACCCATCTTCAGCGAGTGTTTGCCCCTGGTGAGTGAAAGGTCAGATGCTATCTCGTAATTCTGATCCGGCTGAATCAGCGGCGCGCCACCATCCAGGCCAAAAGAGGTGAAGCCGGGAATGGTGAAGGTGGGATAGGTGTTCATCAGATTGGTAGGACCGGGATAGTAAGGGTTGTTGATGCTGAACACCTGGTTCATGTTGGTACCCGCCGGCACCTCGGGGTAAAGGTTCTCATTGTGTTGGCGGTTCCATGAGATACGAGACGCGATAACGGCCTTGGGGGAAAGGACGTGCGTCTCGAGGAGCGCCAGATTCCGGGTTAGGATCGGGGCGTAGATCAGGTCATAAATGCCAGCTGTATAGCTGAGCTTATCGATCGCCAGATTGCGGATAATATAGCGTCCGCTCAACTGATCGTGTTGGCCGAAGGATTGGTCCACTTTGACTACGCCTTCATCATCAGTCTTGGGCGTTCCGAGTGAGAGGCCGTAATTTGCTCCTCCATTGGTTGTGGGGTCCTGGTTGGGCAGCGGATCCAGCGCGAAGGCAGCCTTGGCAGTATTGGATATCCGGCCGGACGGAATCTGATTGCCCTGGAAGGGCTGCCCGGTAGTTGGATCCTTGATTGGTGTCGAATAGTTGGAAAGATCGCCATTGCGCTGCGCCTGGGTAATCACGGTTTGTCCGAGTATGGACTGGGTAAAGTTTCTCAGTCCCTCATAGGCCACCATGAAGAACGTGCTGTTCCGTTTGATTGGGCCGGCCAAAACACCTCCGAACTGATTTTGTCGTAGTGTCGGAACTGTCTTGGAGAAGAAATTGCGCGCGTTGAGGTCGGTGTTCTCGAGATACTCCCAGGCGTTGCCATGATACTGGTTCGTACCGGAGCGCAAGACGTAGTTCACATGCGCGCCAGCAAATTGCCCGTATTCGGCCGAATAGTTTCCGGTGACAACATTGGACTCCTGAACGGCATCCGGCATAGGCACATAGCTGGGGTAGTTATAGATGCCGATGTTCATATTGGCGCCGTCAATGGTGTACTGGTTGGAGCTGTCGCGCAGCCCGTTGGCCGTGACGGTGACTCCGTTTGTAAGTGTCAGTTGCAGAATCGCTGAAATCCCGTTCTGGCTTGGCTCCATCCCGGGACCTAGCAAAGCCTCGGAGAGCAGATTTTCATTATTTACTGGCAAGTTCTGAATTGTTTGCGTCCCTAAGGTTTGTCCAGTCGTAGTCTCCGCGGTTTGAAGCAATGGCGCTTCGGACGTCACCGTGACTTCCTGGGTGGCGCTGCCCACGTGTAGGGAGAAAGTTAGGTGCTGTGTCTCCTGCGCGTGCACCGTGACGGATGGGTTGGCTGCCTTTGCGAAGCCCTTCGCATCGACCTCGATGCGGTAATCGCCGGGCGCGAGGAAAGGCAGGTTGAAATCGCCACTTTGATCGCTGGTCGTAGTGGTGGCGATGCCGGTCGCGGCACTAACTGAGCGGACGGTAGCACCTACCACGGCCGCTCCAGTCTCGTCTGTCACCGTCCCTAGGATGCTGCCTCGGTTCTCCTGGGCTTGACTTTGCTGGCAAAGCAGCCCCGCCATTATGAGCAGCAGGCAAAGAGCTACACTTGAGGTCCGGTTTCTTAGCAGAGCTGCGAATGTGTTGGATAGGAATCTTGGAAGCGTGTCGGGGAATAACATAGGCTGCTCCTTTGAAATACGTTCAGTAAAGACAAGTTCCCTTTTATTGATTTCAGTCAGATTCTGATAAAGGTGCGTGTCCTATACAGGCAGTAAAGCGCCAACCATAGAATGGACATGGCGACGAACCATCCAAGGGCGTCATACCACCCACCCATATACTGCGCGAGCCCTCCTACAAGCCTGTCGGCCATCATCCTGAATGAGCGGGCAAATACCCCCCACGCCATATAGGCCACAATAGCGTTCATGCCGACCACGACGAAGGGAAAAGCCCATTTCCGATAGCCGCGGATGTCGATGATCCAATAAAAAAGGGCCAGCGCGAGATAGCTCCAACCGGCGGCCCACAATACATAAGTGCTGGTCCAGCGATTCTTGATAATGGGGAACCAGAAACTCCAGACCCATCCTGCGACGAGGCAGTTCACGCCTAGTGCCATGAGCCAAAGCAACTTTTGATTCTGACTCATCTTCGAGCGCAACAGGTGGGCAGCGAACACTCCCAACATAGCCGTCGCTCCGTTGGTCATGCTCTGCAGGATCCAGCCATTGTGCCAAGGGCCCTGGAGTCTTCCCAACACAAAATTATTCAGCCAGTCTCCCAGATTGCGACCGGGCAGGTAGACGCCCACGATATGACTCGGTACCGGCACATAATCCATCAGCGCCCAATAGCCCACGAGCAGCGCGAGCGTGGCGATAATCTGGCCGCGAAGTCCGAGGTTCAGCAGGAGGAGAGAAGCCACCATGTAGCCGAGCGCCAGCACCATGAGCACGCTGTAACTGGCCGTGAATCGGTGTATGTTCCACGACAGCAGATTCCCGTTGATGACCATTCCGAGAAGTACCAGCACTGCCACCCGTCTGAAAATGTGCGCATAGATGCTGGCCTTGCTATCGCAGCGCTGCATCCGCTTGTTCAGCGAGAACGGCATCGAGGCGCCGATGATGAACAGGAAGACCGGGAAGATCAGGTCGTACAGGTGACAGCCACTCCAGGTAACGTGCTCGAACTGATTGCCAACAACCTGCAGAAGACGATGATGTGAATTCGCGGCAAGAGCGCGCAGAACATCGTCCGCGCCGATGATCAGGAACATGTCAAAACCGCGCAGCGCATCGATGCAGACCATCCGCCCGCTTGGCCGTGAAGGGTCCAGCTTAGGGATCACGCGCGGCGCTCTCTGCTCCTCTGGCGGCTCGGGGCAGCCATCGATTAGCGCGTTGGCATGCACTCTGTGGCCCTGCACTGGCATGACTCACCTGCACCCTGCACTGCGTCGCTGCCCTCCTTGGCTAGGGTTGCAGCATTGGGCGCACCTTACCAGTTCATTTGTCCGGGCGTCAAGAAAAATTCCAAAAGGCAACAATGGATGCCAATAGAAAAACATGGCTAGCCGCAAGGAAGAACGGCCGAGGAACCCTCTGCGTCAGCAAAATGCTTGAATGAGCGACGGAATCCGTAGTTTGCTGCGCGGCACGACTTACCGCAAAGGGCTGATCGTAATGAGGCGCCTTATCGCACGGCTGAGCTCGTTCGTTGCCTTCAGCAGCGAACCGATTACGGGTGAGTCCCGCTTGGGATTGAACCGGGATGCAGGCCCGGAGATACTCATGGCTGCCACTGCATTACCTTGGTCGTTGAGAATCGGCGCTCCAATGCAGACAGCAAGCAGAGAGCCTTCTCCGCGATCAAACGCTAGTCCTGTGTTGCGAATACGTTTGATTTCGGCCAGAAACTCGTCGGGTTCAGTGATGGTGTTGGCGGTAATGCTTTCAAGGCGGTGTTGTCGAACGAGCTGCTCCACCATGTCCTGCGGAGAGAACGCCAGAATAGCTTTTCCGAGTGAGCTGGCGTGCGCCGGAACTGACGCGCCACGACTCTCCTGCAGGCGCAGCGCAAACTCGCTCGGCACAACCTCGATGTAAGTCACCTTATCGAATTCACGGACCGCCAGATTGACGGTCTCGCCATATTTGTCGCGCAGCTCGAGCATGAGCGGGAGCGCCAGCCGGCGCAGCTCTTCATTGAAGGCTTCCTCGTTGACGAGACGACCGAGTACTGGGCTGATCCGATAATCACGGTTGGAGTCGCGGATCACATAACCGATTTGCACCAGCGTGTTCAGGATGCGAAACACAGTAGATTTCGCGATGCTCGTCTCTTCAGTGATCTCCTTAAGCCCTAAGGGCTGTGAACGGGCAAGCTCCTCAAGAATGCGAAACGTACTGCGAACGACCGGAACCGAATACTTTCCGGATTCGCTGGGAGATTTGGCGATGGGCCGTTTGCCGCCTGACCCGCTCTTCGAACTCGCGTTCGTCAACATGGCAGTGCCTGAGGCATGGTTCTTAATTGAATCGATGACATGTCTCGTCTCACAATACAGCCTGTTGGCCATTGCGATAAACAAAGTCAATGCCAAACGGCGCCCGCGTGGGGTTCTCATAGGTCGCTGGGCTGTCGATGGCTTCCGCGCGAAACCCAACGATATCGGCAAAGTAACCGGGAGCAAGTAAGCCACGCTGTTTGAGCGAGTAGCGCTGTGCGGGCTTTCCGGTGACCTTGTGCACTGCTTGCGGAAGCGTCAGCCAGCCACGCTCCCGCGTAAAGGTGCCGAGCAGCAAAGGGAATGTACCGTGCAGGCGCGGATGCGGCCGACCTTTTACGTAGAAGCCATCGCTGATGATGGTGGAGTAGGGATGGGTAAGAGTGACCTGCAGGTTCTCCATGCTCTGGTTGAAGCAGAGCATATTCACATCACCGTCTTCTTCGAGCAGAAGATCGAGCGTCACGTCGGCCGGCGATGTCCCACGGTCGTCAGCCAATTCCTGCAGGTTTTTGCCAATAGCGGACTGGTTTGCCGCGCTGCCGACTGAAGAGATATAGATGTCGGACCAGCGCCATGGGATGATGTGATTCAACTCTTCGCGGATCGCCTGCCGGGCTGGCGGGTTGCGCAGCCGCTCAAGCAGCGCAGGGACTCCGCCGTCCAGCGCACTCTGCGGGAGTGCCTGCGTCAGCACCGTGGAACCGGCAACATAGGGATAACAATCAAACTCCACATCGATGCCCTCGGCGCGGGCCTCTTCGATGTGATGGATCGCGATCTGCTGTAGGGGCCAGTTGGCGGCGCCCACTGCCTGCAGATGCGAAATCTGTAACCGGCCTCCGCTGCGGCGGGCAAGTTCCAACTGCTCATCTACGGCATCCACAAGCTCTGAGAAGTACGAACGAATATGGCTGGTGTAGATCTTGCCGGCTCTGGCCGTCACACTACAGAGCCGCTCTAGTTCCTCTGGCGGAGCGCTCGATCCGGGCGCATACATCAGCCCGGTCGAAAAGCCGGCGGCGCCGGCAGCGAAGGCCTCCTCCAGCAGAGCTTCCATTGAACGAACTTCGGCCTCGCCCAATGGTCCCTGGCGTGATCCGGCCACGGCTATGCGCAGTGAGCCATGCCCTACCAGGGAAACGACGTTCGCGGTGCGGCTCTTCTGAATTGCTCGCAAGTAGTCTTCACTAGAGTTCCAACCCCAGCTATCGTCTCCGCAGAAGATGCCATTCGCGAAGCTGCGTAAATCCTCGGGAGGATGTGCGGGAGGATACGCAGAAAATCCGCAGTTGCCGATCACCTCGGTCGTCACGCCCTGGCGCAGTTTATCCTTGCGTCCTTCGATGACCTGCAAATCGGAGTGGGTATGGGAATCAATAAAACCGGGCGTGAGGGTCAGTCCGCTGCAGTCTACGCGCAGAGCCTCGGAGCATTCGAGCAGCGGTTCGATCCGGCTGATGCGGTGGTCGTTTACAAGAACGTCAGCTCGGAAGGCTTCCTTTCCGCTGCCGTCCACGATAGTGCCACCCGAAAACAGTAACCGACGCATGTAATGGGGTGCCCTTCTGTCTTTCTAATGAAAGTAGTATATACCTATCGACACAAGGGCTTGATGGTGATAAGCACTTCGAAGGAGAGAAAGAATGAATGAAATCGAACCGATGAAATCAGAAGATGCGCCGAAGCCAAAGGGCCCGTACTCGCCGGTGGTGCGCGCAGGCGATTTTGTGTTCGTATCAGGACAGGGGCCCATCGATCCCGCAACGCAGGAGTTTGTATTCGGCGATATTCAGGCGCAGACCACGTTGACACTGGAAAACGTCGAGCGAGCGCTGGCTACCTGCGGCGCCGGCCGACAGAACATCGTAAGGTGCGGTGTATTTCTTCAGAAAGCAACTGATTTTTCGCCGATGAACCAAGCCTATGCGGCGTTTTTTGGTGAGACGCGGCCGGCGCGCACGACTGTACAGGCGACACTGGTGGAAGAGGGCATGCTGGTAGAGGTCGACTGTGTTGCCTTTGTGCCGCACAAGGTAAGCGGAACTTAATAGCGGACCTGCCCGAACATCAGCACGCCCGCTCTACAGCGTCCAGCGTTGCCTCGATGTCTTCGTCCGAGTGAGCTGTGGAAAGGTACCAGCGCCCATCCGGCAGCGGAAGTACGCCTTCATCCAGAAGCGCCAGGACAAAATCGCTGTACTTCTGCCCGTCGGCATGAAGGAGGTCACGATACGTCTCTGGCTGACGATCAATGAAGCAAACGTGAAAGACAGGGCCCGCGCCCGCAGTGCACACTTTGTGGCCGTGCTTCTTCAGAATTTGCGCGATGCCCGATCGCAACGTCTCCCCGCGCCGGAACAAATCTAAATAGATGTCCGGAGTATTGGTGAGCGTGTGCAGCGCAGCCCTCGCGGCAGCCAACGCAACAAGGTTGCCGTTCAGCGTACCGGCGTGCACCACTTCACCGCGCTCGATGTAATCCATATACGCTTGGCGGCCCGCAAGCACGCTCAGCGGCACACCGGCGCCTACTGCCTTGGCGTAAGTGGCAAGGTCAGGAAGCACACCATAGAAGCCCTGCGCTCCTGCAAGTCCAAGCCGAAAGCCGGTGATGACTTCATCAAAGATCAGCAGAGCGCCATGACTGCTGGTCATCTCGCGCAGGAACTCCAGAAATCCGGGTTGAGGCGGGATGCAGCCGCTGTTGCACATCATCGGCTCACAAATGACAGCGGCAATCTCCCCGTCGTTCTCTGCGAAGGCGGACCGCACGCCTTCAACGTCATTCCACTGGGCTATGACTGTGTGATCGGCCGGCAATTGTCCATGGCCCTCGTGGATAGGATTACCGTCGCAAGCCTCTAATTTCTCCAGCGACGGATGGTAACTGAGGAGGACGGTGTCGTCCCACCCATGGTAATGGCCTTCAAACTTGAGGAATTTGCGCCTCCGCGTAACCGCGCGCGCAAGCCGCAGCGCCACCTGCACAATTTCTGTTCCGCTGTTGGCAAAGCAGACGCGATCGGCACAGGGAATCGTGCGGGTCAGAATCTCTGCGACTTCAAATTCCAGGTCGTGCTGCGCGCCAAACGTGAGCCCTCTCTTCATTTCGCGCTGAATTGATTCAATTACTTCGTCAGGCGCGTTTCCCAGGATATTCGGTCCCCAGCCCAACGTGTAATCCAGATACGAATTGCCGTCCACATCCTGCAAATGACCGCCTTTCCCATGCGAGAAGTAGAGCGGATACGGGCGGGCGCTGCGGCGCAATCCGCTGGAGACTCCTCCGCTCAGGCTGCGGGATGCTTTCTCGAAACGCGCGCGCGAACCGCGCGTCTTACGGCGCACGCTCGCTTCTCGAGCTGAGGGAGAGAAGGCTGGCGCAGATTTGGCCGCGGGGTCCTCCGAGCGAATAGTATATTTTTGTAATGAATCACTCATGTTTCATTTGGTCTAGGGACTTTATAGTGAGGGAGTAAGTCGCTAAAGTCAAGAAGTTTGCGTAAGACTGCGCAGACGCTCGCCGCCCCAGCGCAGCCGGCTCTTACCTAATCGGCAAAGAGGAGAAAAAGGCTTGTCCACATGTGAGACAAATCCCCACCTTAAACGAGTGCTCGGGCTTTGGGACCTTGTGTTTTACGGTGTCGTGCTGATCCAGCCCATTGCAGCGGTGGGTCTCTTCGGTGTGGCACAACAACTGTCCCGCGGTCAGATGGTGACCACCGTTCTCATTGCCATGCTTGCCATGATGCTCACTGCGGTGAGCTATGGGCGCATGGCCTCCGTGTACCCGTCGGCCGGGTCCGCTTATACGTATGTATCTCGTGGGTTGAATGAGCACATTGGATTTCTGGCCGGATGGGCGATGGTGCTGGATTATCTGATTGTGCCCGTCGTCAGTACGGTCTATGCCGCACTCACGCTCACGCGCGTGGTGCACGGCGTTCCGTATGCCGCATGGGTCGTGCTGCTCACCGTAGGGATTACGGCGCTGAATGTGGCTGGTATCCGTTCCGCAGCTAAATCCAACATCGTGTTGCTCTTTTTCATGTGCGCAATCATCGTCTGGTTCTATGTAATGACGATCCGCTACTTGACGCTCCACGGCGGCGCCTCCGCTCTGTTCAGCTTGCAGCCCATCTATAACCCATCTACCTTCAACTGGCACGCAATTTTTACCGCTACCTCCTTCGCAGCACTGACCTATATCGGTTTCGACGGTGTGACCACACTGGCTGAGGATGTCAGAAATCCCCGAAAAAACGTGCTGATCGCAACGGTGCTGGTCTGCCTGCTGACTGGAATCATGAGTTCGCTGCAGATTTATCTGGCAGCCCGGGTATGGCCTACCTATAACGACTTCCCGAATGTCGAGACCGCTTTTCTCGATGTCTGCGGACGCGCCGGTGGTTACTGGCTCTTCGAGGCAATGGCCGCAGCTCTCTTCGTAGCTTGCGTCGGCAGCAGCCTCGCGGGCCAATTGGGTGCGGCTCGACTGTTATTTGGAATGGGCCGCGATGGCGTCCTGCCGAAGACTGTTTTTGGGCGGCTGAACGGGCGTGGCACACCGGTTATCAACATGCTGATTATCGGCGCAATTACCCTCGCAGGTTCGCTTTCGATCAGCTACGAACATGCGGCTGAAGTACTGAACTTCGGCGCCTTCATTGCGTTCATGGGCGTCAATGTGGCAGCCATACGGATCTTTTATCGCCGCGGAAGCTTTGCGAGCCTGTTACGGGATGTTGTCTTGCCGCTCGGCGGTTTCATTTTCTGCGCAGCCATCTGGATCAGCCTGCCGCACCTCGCCAAAGAAATCGGAGCCATCTGGCTGCTTGCCGGCTTGCTATACCTCACGATCCTCACGCGCGGATTCAGCAGAGCTCCAGTACAACTTCACTTCAGCGAATAAGAACGAAGGAAGCAAAATGACTCAGCAACAGCGCAACAAATCTTTGGTCGCGGTAATCGGGATGGGGCTGATGGGCTGCAGCATCACAGCGTGCCTGCTCGCCGCCGGCCACGACGTGACGGGTGTGGACACTGACCTTGAAGCTAGCGCAACCGTGCCACAACGGATTCGCACTCTGCTGGCGGAGATGGCCGAGGAAGCCCTGCTGACCGAGCCGGTCGACTCCGTCATGGAGCGCTTCCGTCTCACGTCCGAGCTCAGTGACATCCGCCGGTCGGAGCTGGTAGTGGAATCGATTACCGAGGACCTTAACGTAAAGCGCGAGCTGCTGCAGCGCGTTGAACAGGTGGTCACACCCACCTGCATTCTCGCGACCAACACCTCGGCAATCCCGGTTTCCCTGATGCAGGAAGGGACAAAGCATCCGGAACGGATTCTCGGGCTGCATTGGGATGAGCCGGCACATGTGACCCGATTCATGGAGATCATTCCGGGCAAGGCGACCGCGCCGGAGTATCTGGACACGGTGACGGAGCTCGCATTTGCATGGGGCAAAGAGCCTTCCACGCTGCGCAAAGAAATTCGCGGGTTTATCACCAATCGCATCTCCTATGCGATGTTTCGCGAGGCATGTTATCTGGTGGATTCGGGAGTCTGCAGCGTGGAGGACGTCGATCGATCGCTGCGCAACGACATAGGCTGGTGGATTCCCTTCGCCGGGCCGTTCCGCTACATGGACCTGATGGGCGTCGCAGGATACGGCCGCGTCATGCGCGATCTGCTGCCCGATCTATCCAGCAGCCCCGAGGTTCCCAAGCTGATGCGAGAGGTGGTCGAGAGCGGCGGTCGCGGCATCTCGAACGGCAAGGGTTTCTACCAGTACACGCCCGAACAGGCAAAGGCGTGGGAACAAAAGTTCATCGAGTTCAATTACAAGATCCGCCGCCTTACAGCCGAGTACGCCGACCTGGATCGCGGCGTTACTGACACGCAGGAGTGATGCCGATTCCCTGCTCTACTGCGGTGTAATCAGCAGATCGTGCAGCGAAGGCAGTGTTTCGCCGGTGTGGAACTGGCGCCGGAAGTCCTCGAAGTTGCGTTGCGCGCGTAACCAGAACTGGAACTCGGCATCCCAATGACCCAGCGCCGTATTCATGCGATAGGGCGTGTACTGTTCGAGCCATGCTTTGCGATAGAGCTCACGCGTACCCGTGAGTTCGTCCATCATGTCCATCATCCGGCTGTGCGTTTCATTCGAAATATTCCTGCCTACCGCATCATCGAACTGCTCGCGTGTGGGATGTGGCGGCAGCGACTGCCACGCCTTGGCAATCTCGCCGGCGTAGATGAACTTCGTGGCCGCCAGATCGACAGCCTGCGCGCCGAAGATAAATGTGTCCAGGTGGGGCGTTGCCGGAGCAGCCTGCTGGATGACATAGAGATGAGTCAACGCGTCCTCGGCTTCCAGCCGGCTGCGGTGGAGGTTGTCGTATTTGCCTTCGAGAGCAGTGAGCGATGTTGTGGTGAAAGGATCGCGCCAGAATTCGCGCGTCGTCTCCTCGCCCACAGCAGCGTGCAGGTCTCGCTCGGCCTGATTCAAACTGGTGAGCGCCGCGGCGAAATCCGCCGCGATTCGTGCAGAGTACTGAATGCGCGCATAGTTCGTGAAGAAGGTTTTCTGCTGCATCGGAGCGTGTTGCCAGGCCGCTGCGGCTCCGTAAGCCATGCCCGGCCACGACATCTGCATCAGCATCTGGTCGTTATCCGTCCACAACGTGTTCAGCAGTCCCAAAGAATGCGAGCGACGGCCGGCGACGAGCAACGTGTCAATGTTGTCGAAGGTAACCGTGAAATCCGGAGCAATCTCATCCCAGCTCATCACGCCGGAACTGACCATATTAGGAATGTTTTCGGCGATGAGCGGATCGAGCCAGTGGTGGTACTCCGGATCTGGTTTTGCTTCGTATGCCCAGGGCAGAGCGATCACGCCCTTGGGCAGGCGCTTCACAATGCCCGGAAACTTCACCATGATGTCCGCATACGCCATCACGGTTTTTCCCTGCGCCTGAAAGAGATTGGCAACCGTCGTGAGCTGCTGGATGAAGAGCTGCACCGGCGTCGAGTTCGCATCCTGCGCCGCTGCCTTCTCGATGCTGAAGGTCTCATCGAAACCCACGTCGACGAAAGGGCTGGGAAAGAGCGACCCAATCTGCGTCGCCCAGTCGGCAAGCACCGCCTTCACACGCGGGTTGGTGGGATCAAACTCACCTCCGTGCGGAAAATCCGACAGGCTCGAGTAGGCTTCGATTCGAAACATGTCGTGCAGGTGTCCGTACATTTCAATGGCAGGGACTACATCGATATGGCGCTCCCGTGCGTAGGTCACGATTTCGCGAATCTGCTGCTGGGTAAAACGGGCCTGCGGATTCAGGAGCGGGTAGCCGCGCAACTCGATGTTGGCCTCTGAGTAAAAGAAGTATTGGTTCCCTTTCCATTTCGCGATGAAGTCGATCTGGTGTTTTACCTCGTCGAAAGTGAGCATGGGACCTTCGGAGCCGGCGTCCATCAGTGTGGCGCGATAGGCCAAGGCCGGCCAATCTTCCACATGAGCATAGGGCAGCCGCAAGCTGCCATCCGGGGAGTGCTCGATCATCTGCAGCAAAGTCTGAACACCGTAGTACTCGCCCGGCCGAGGAACGTCCGCGCACCTGCACACCATCAGCCGTAATATCGATCGTGTAGGCTTCCCGCGATTCAGGCCCGGGGCTTTCACCGGGCAAAGGCAGCGCGGCCACGGGGCCGCTCCGGCCAATTCGTATGGTCGCCTTCTGTTCGTCCGTGCAGGCAGACAGAGCGCCCTGCGCACCCTGGACGAGTGTCTCCAGCGCAAAAGCATCCTCCGGCGCCGGGGCTGCGAGTGGGGCGACGCATACTCCTGCCAGTCCTAGGAACCCGGTACCGTATTGCACTTTGGCAGGAACCGGCAACAGCGCTGGGTGTTGCGTCTGCGCCCGGATTGACGTTGCGAAAAGGAGAGAAGCGACGCCAGCAAAAATCACCGAACCACGAGTCCATGCATGCATATTTATCCGTGCACCTTCTGAACCCTCATGATCATATGAAAAAGGAAAAGCGCCGAACCGGCTGGATTCCGTATAAGAAACTGGTGGTTCGCTATTGACATGAAGAATCTACACTGTATAGATATAAACTGACAAGCCGTTCCCTTTCCATCACGCGCTGCCGGCGCAGATGGGCGGCCTCCGGACGGTCTGGGAAGAAAGTGTGGAGCAGGATCTCTAACCCTCTGGAGTGGCATGAAGAAACTGCTGATTGTCGCGTTGATGGTAGTCGGCGCGCGGACGGACGCCCAGCAATTGAGGCTTGGGGTGGCGCAGGTTGATATTTCGCCACCGATCGGCGCGCCCCTCGCCGGTTACTACTACAACCGTGACGCCACCGGAATACATGATCCACTGCATGTGAAGGCCATGGTGCTGGAGCAGGGCGGAGTGAAGATTGCCCTGGCGGCTCTGGATCTTGTTTCGCTTCCCCGCGAAATTGTGGAAAGCGCGCGAGCCATCGTGCAGCAGCGCATCGGCCTTGCACCAGACCACGTGATGATCAGCGCGACGCACGCCCACACCACGCCCGTCGTCCTGACCAATCCATCCCGCTACAACCTCGAAGGCAAGGACAAGCAGGTCGCGCAGGAATACACCGATTCGCTTGCCGGCAAGATCGCGGATGCTATCGTCCAGGCAAACGGAAAGATCGAACCGGTAGTGATGAAAGCTGCAGCAGGCAAAGATACGACTCTCGGCTTTAACCGGCGCTTCTTCATGAAGGACGGAACTATAGGGTGGAATCCCGGCAAGCTGAATCCGAAGATCGCTCTCCCGGCCGGCCCCGTCGATCCCGGCTTGCCGGTCCTCTATTTTGAGTCTCCCGATGGCAAGCACCCGATAGCCGCATACGTGAATTTCGGCATGCATCAGGACACCACCGGCGGCTTCAATATCTCGGCAGATTTTTCCTACACTCTCGGCGAGGTGCTAAAGCTGGTGAACGGGCCTGACTTCTTTCCCATGTTCACAATCGGCGCTGCGGGTAACGTGGTTCATCTGGACGTCTCGCGCCCAGGGGAGCAACGGGGCTATCAGGAAGCTGCGAGGATTGGCGCCGAGCTGGCTGGCGATGTCCTGAAGGTGATTCAGACCGCTCCTGCCGTGAACGTGTCGCAGATTCGCGTCAGCGATGAGATTCTCCATTTTCCGGTGCCGCACTATACGCAGCAGGAGATCGACTGGGCCACCCGCACGCAGGCCACCTACAACACGCCACAGGCTGCACCCTTTCTCGACCTCGTGAAGGCTGCCCGCATCCTGGAACTGAATGCGCGGCACGGCAAGCCACTCGACGCTGAAGTACAGGTGTTCACACTGGGAGACCAGGTCGCAATCGTGGGCTTTCCGGGCGAGATGTTTGCCGAGTTCGGGCTGCAGCTCAAAGAAGATTCACCATTCCCTGTCACGATCGTGGCCGAGCTGGCCAATGGCGCGCTGGTCTATATACCCAACAACATTGCCTATGAAGAAGGCAACTACGAGCCGACGGCCGCGCGCCTGCCCCAGGGCGCCGGTGAGAAACTGGTAGACTCCGCGCTGGATCAGCTGCTGAAGATCTTCCGGGAAAATGCCGATGGCAACTGAAGGACGAATGCGTGTCGCAGAAGTCTCGACCCCTGCCGTCGTGATTGACCTCGATGTGCTTGAGCGGAACCTGGATCGAATGTCGAGCTACTGCGCCGCGCACGGGCTCGGTTTGCGGCCGCACACGAAAACGCACAAGACTCTTGAAGTAGCTCGCATGCAGCTTGAACGTGGAGCGCTCGGCCTCACCGTGGCAAAGGTCGGCGAGGCCGAGGTGATGGCCGAGAGCGGCACCGGGCAAATCCTCGTTGCCCATCCTATTATTGGCGAAGAAAAAGTTCGCCGTCTGGCTGCATTGGCCTCCAAAGTGGACGTGCTCGTGGCTCTGGATTCTCTGCGCACAGCCGAGGGACTATCGCAGGTAGCGCAGCAATCCGGATGCACGTTTGGTGTGCTCGTTGAGTTCGACTCCGGCTCGCACCGCTGCGGCGTGGCAGCCGGGCAGAGCTGCGCCGATCTGGGCAAGGCCATTCAGGCCCTCAAGGGTGTTGAGGTGCGCGGCTTGATGACCTACTTCGGCAGTGTGTGGGGCGACGAACAGCAGCGCCGGGACGAGATCGCGCGCTTGAGCTCCGATGTGGAACACACAACAAACGCCTTTCAGCGGGCGGGGCTGCCGGTGGAGATTGTCTCCGCCGGATCAACCCCCGCCGCAGAGCTGTCTCACCTGGTACCCGGCGTTACGGAGATTCGCCCGGGCACGTACGTGTTTAACGATCTCAATACGTATTTCCAGGGTCTTTGCACCCTGGAAGAATGCGCCGTTCGTGTGATCACGACTGTAGTCTCCACCGGCGTGCCGGGCCAGGTGATCGTAGACGCGGGATCCAAGACATTTTCCTCCGATCTGTTGAGCGCCGGGCCGAAGCGCGGCTATGGACGCATCATGGAGATCGACGGCGCCAGCCTGTCCAAACTCAATGAAGAGCACGGCTTTGTCGAGGCGAGCGATTACGGCGCGTTTTTTGTCGGCCAGGTACTTTCCGTCATTCCGAACCACGTGTGCACCTGCATCAACATGCACGATGAAATTTACGTAGCCCGCCGTGGTGAGATTATCGGTTCCTGGAAAATCGCCGCGCGCGGCAAGATACGTTGAGCTGTCCGGCAACTTCTTCTATGCCGAAGAACAATTCCGGGTCATAGAAACACAGTAGATTCATATGAACCCGAACCTCTTTCCGTTTAGAACATCGCAAACCCGGCCGGGGCCCGGAAACGATATGCAATGCTGATCGAAAGGATCTCATGCGAGTAACACGGCGCAGTGCCATCAGGTTATTGACGGCAAGCGCTCTGCTGCCGGCAATGGAAAGCCTTCCTGCAATTCCGACATCCCCCGGCACCAATCGCGGAACCTACAAGGATGCATCACTGCCAATCGAAAGGCGTGTTCAGGATCTAGTGGCCCGCATGACCGTCGAAGAAAAGGCGCGCCAGCTTGATATGTATGCAGCTCTGACCGATGGCGTGCAGGCGCTTGCAGAATGGGACGCGCGCTTCCTCAGGGAGAACGCTTCACACCTTGCCGGTTCAAAGCCATCACAGCCCGAACCCGAGCTCGACGTCAAGACGAACAAGGAAGCAGTCTTCGATCCGCACGCGGCGGCAAAGATGTGGGGAACGGCCGGGGTGGGCGCTATCCATGGCTTATATCCGACGCCGCTGCTCGCCAACATGATTCAGCGTTGGCTGACCGAAAACACCCGACTCGGCATCCCCGTGCTCTTTGTGGAAGAAGGTCTTCACGGCTACTTCGATGGCACAATTTTTCCTTCGCCGATCAACCTTGCAGCCACCTGCAACCGCTCGCTCGCGCGCGAGACCGGAGCGGCAATCGCCGCCGAAGCGCGCGCCAACGGCGTAGCCATGATTCTGGCGCCGGTGCTCGACGTCGCCCGCGACCCTCGTTGGGGACGCATCGAAGAAGACTTCGGCGAAGATCCCTACCTGACTGGACAGATGGGCCTGGCCTACGTCGAGGGAGCGCAGGGCGAGCGGCTCGCGACGGACCACACCGTCGTCGCCGAGATCAAACACTTCGCCGGCTACGGCTCTCCCGAAAGCGGCACCAACACTTCGCCCATACACGCCGGCGAGCGTGAGTTGCGCACCGTGATGCTCAAATCCATGCAACCTGCCATATGCGAAGGCCACGCCATGGCAGTCATGGCGGCTTATCCAGAGATCGACGGCCTGCCGATCACGGCGAATCCGCACCTGTTACTCGACATTCTGCGCGACGAGTGGGGCTTCAAGGGTTTTGTGCTGTCCGACCTTGGCGCCATTCGTCATCTCTACGACCGTCACCTGGTGGCGGCGACACCCAAAGACGCTGTGTGTCGCGCCTTGAACTCGGGCGTCGATATGCAGTTCTACGACTTTGAACATGCCACGTTTCAAAGCGCTATTCGCGAAGGTCTGGCCGACGGAACTCTGCATCCGGAAGCTCTGGATCGCGCCGTCAGCTGTGTGCTGCGCGTCAAGTTTCTGCTTGGGCTTTTCGATCACCCGACCGTCGATGCCGGGCTGAACAGCATCGTGCAGCGCAGCCAGAAGCATCTCGATCTCTCGCTGAAATCAGCGCGGCAATCCATGACTCTGCTGAAAAATGACAATCATCTGCTTCCACTCAGCAAATCCATGCGGCGCGTCGCAGTCATTGGTCCGAACGCCGATCGCGCGCTGTACGGCGATTATGCCGATGAAACAAAGGGAGCGCGGGTCAGTGCGCTCGAAGGCCTTCGGGCCCTGATCGGAGCCGAGCGGGTGACGTTTGATAACGGCAAAGATATTGCGTCAGCCGTCTCCGTCGCGAAGCATGCTGAAGTGGCCATCGTCTGCCTCGGCGAACAGCAGGGAATCTCCGGAGAAGGTTTCGATCGCTCCGAGCTTGGCCTTCCCGGCAATCAACAGCCGTTGCTGGAGGCCGTTGCCGCAAGCGGGATACCAGTCGTATTGGTGCTGCAGAATGGAAGACCGCTCGCCATTGACTGGGCCGCGCAGCACATACCAGCGATCCTCGAAGCTTGGTATCCCGGTGAGTTCGGCGGCCGTGCCATCGCCGAAACACTCTTTGGCGATCACAATCCGTTCGGACGTCTCACCATCACCTTCCCGCAAACCGTCGGTCAGTTGCCGGACTTCTACAACTACCAGCCCTCCAAAAAACTGAAGTACGTCGACAGTGACGGCCTGCCGCTGTTCCCTTTCGGATTCGGACTTAGCTATACGACCTTTTCTTACGACCAGCTCGCCATCGAGATTTCACCGGACAATACATCCGACGTCTTGGTGAGTGTAAGCGTGACCAATACCGGCAAAGTGCAGGGAACCGAAGTCGCGCAGTTGTACTTCCGTGAAAGCGTTACGTCCGTCGAGACGCCCGTCCGCTCGCTGGCCGGTTTTGAGCACGTCACGCTAAAACCTGGCGCGACGCAAACCATCACGTTTCGCCTCAAGCGCGAGCAGCTTCAGGTGTGGAACGAAGATAACCGATGGGTATTCGAGCCAGGCAAGTTCACCATCTGGGTCGGCGGATCATCCATGGCGGAATTGACCGCAGAGTTCGAGCTGCGATCTGGGTCCCACGCCTAGCTACAGCGTCGGTTCCCTATGCCGCTCCGGCTCGGCACTCTTCTCGCTCACTCCGCAAAGTCGAGTTTTGCCGGGGGACGCCGGAAACCGCGCGTGAGCACCGCGATATGCACGATGCCCGCCACGAGCCATATCGTCCCGATGGTCTTTGCCAGTCCAGGAAGACTGAGCCAGATGAATAGGCAAAAGAGGAATCCTCCCACCGGAGCCAGAAGATCGCGCCACCAGCTGCCGCGCGCTTTGCGCCCATAGAACGTCCGTATCACCGCGAGATTCACTCCCATAAACGCGATGAAGGCGCCGAAGTTCAGCAGCTCGGCGGAGTGCTCATAGTTCATCAGGAAGCATCCTGCGAGCGTGACAACGCCAATAAAGATGATGTTAAACACTGGTGTCCCGTGCCGGTTCAAGCGGCCGAAGGCACGCCTCGGCAACACGCTGTCGCGGCCCATGCCATAGAGCAATCGCGCGGCGCCTAATTGTGCCGTGAGCGTGCTCCCCACACAGGCCACAAACAGCGTTAGTGCCATGGCCTGAAAGAGCCACGGTCCTCCGGCGCGGCCGCAGACATCCAGGAATGCGGTCTCAACATTGGGAAAATTGTTATACGAGGGCCAAACCCTTGCCGCGAGGTAAACCTGGAGTGCGCTGAAGACCCCCGTGAAAGCGCATACCAGCACCGTCGCTATCAGCACATTTCGGCGAGGATTCTCCACATCTTCAGCCAGAGTCGTCACTCCGTCGAAACCGATATAGGTAAGAGCGGCGAAGGAGGTCGCCGTCATGACCGTTCCCAGCCTGAATTGGGACGGATCATATATAGGTTGCATGCTGAATAGCGCATGCGATCCACCATGCAGCGCCAGATAGCGCGTGGTCATGATAAAGAACCACGCAATCACTACAGACATCACAGCAAGAAGGATGATATTTGCCCTCGCAGTCGAACGCACGCCTGCCAGATTTAGCAGAGTGACGAGCAACGTTAACGTCACAATCCAAATAGGAAAGGGAACACCATGCACGATCCTCGCCAGCGTCAAGGCTGCGTAAATCGTGCTGACCACCGGCAAAGCGAGATAGTCAAGGACCATCGCCCAACCAGCCAGGAAACCGAGATGTGCGTTCAGTCCGCGAGAAACATAGGTGTAGGCAGAACCCGCTGACGGATACACTGAAGCCATGCGCCCATAGCTCACTGCGGTCAGCATGATCGCAAACATAGCGATAAGGATGGTGGTGACCATCTGCCCGTGTGACAGCTGCTGCGCCACGCCGAAGACGCTCACCGGGGCGATCGGCTGGATGAGAACGATGCCGTAGAACACCAGATCCCAGAGACCCAACACGCGTTTCAGACGAGGCGCCGGTTCACTCGAAGTAACGTTCATCGCTTCCCTTCCAGCGCAGAATCCGGAACTCTCGATATCAGATCGAGCAACTTCTTGCTTTCCTCGATGCGCTGCGATCCACTATAGTGTTAGCTCAATGGAAAGATAACGGGTTCAATACAAAAATAATAGTTGAGATGCTTGGTCCCACTTCACGCTCCGCGCGAGCCGTCGTCTTCCGGGTATGCAACGACAGAATTCGCCGCGTTTCGCTCTACGTTGAAACAGCTTTCGCTGGAAGGGAACAAGCATGAAAATTCTGGTTAGGTCTGCCGTGCTCGGCGCTGTGATCGCAGCTTTTGCGACTTGCTCCGCGCACGCTCAGGGTTCCGGCGGCTTCGAGCGCGTCGCGAGCTATCGCTCTCTCGGCGGCCTCGTGGCTACCGTTGTCGCTCCCGGTCCTACGCCTGCCTCGCAGCGCGTCTACGCAAGCTATCTCTACGATGACATCACCTTCGATGTGATCGCGATCAACCCGCGGGACGGCTCTGCGCAGGTCTTCCATAATCCAGTCTCGGGAGAGTTCGGCGCTCGCAACTTGGCTGTCGCGCCGAATGGTGATGTGTATTTTGGCACCTTGCCGCACGCGCACTTTATGCGCCTCGACTGGGCTACGAGACGCATCGTCGACCTCGGACGGCCCAGCGCCAGCGAAGAATACATTTGGGATACGACCTTCGGCCCGGACGGCAAACTCTACGGCGTCACCTATCCACAGTGTCGGCTTGTCCGTTACGATCCCGCCACCGCAAAACTTGCGGATCTCGGTCGGATGGATCCCACCGAGAAGTATGGCCGCTGGATCGTCAACGGACACGATGGCTACCTTTACATCGGCATTGGCACTGCAAAAGCGAATGTAGCCGTCTTTGATACGCATACCGGCCAGATGCGCGAAGTTCTTCCGCGAGATGCGCAGATTGCGGACACGGCAGAGCCGTATGTCGGCATTGACGGCAAAGTCTATGCGAGTGTTGGCAATCGCCTGTTTACGCTTTCGGGTTTTAGTATCCATGAGATCGACGCGAAACAACACATTTCCAGGCTGCACGACAACACGTTGAAGGACGGCACGAGCGTCATCGTCAGTCCTGATGGAATATTGCTGCTCAAAGATCCAAAAACCGGACGCGAGACGAGCCTGCGCATCGGATACGACGGCGAGCCCCTGCAGATCTTTCGGATAGCCCTTGGGCCGAACGGATCGATATACGGCAGCGCCATACTTCCGGCCCGTCTGGTCCGTGTAGATTTGGCCGCACACAAGGTGGATGACATCGGCCTGCTTGGGGGCGGTGAGCTCTATTCCCTTTTGGCGCATAACGGGCGCATTGCCATGGGTGCATATGCGGGGCTCTCACCGCTAATGTCCTACGATCCCACGCAACCGTTTCATCCCGCCTCGCACGGCAACCCGAGCTTTGCGAATTTCCCAGGAGCCGACGAGCATTGGCGCCCGCAAGCGATGATCGAATGGCCGGACGGATTACTTTACGTTGGCGGCACGGCCGGTTATGGGCAGCTTGAAGGACCGCTGGTCGCATGGGATGGAAGGAGCGCGCAGGCGACCGCTTACGGCAATCTGATCCACAATCAAAGCGTAGTTTCGCTGGCCGTGTGGCGCGATCAGATCGTTGGAGGAACTACTACCGAGGGCGGCGGCGGAAGTCATCCGACCGAGAAGGATGCGCGGGTTTTCTTCTGGACCCCAGCGAACCATAAGCTGCTTTGGAGCATTGTTCCGGTCCCCGGCGCAGCCTTCGTGACCGATCTCATCGCGTCGCGGTCCGGACTGGTCTACGGCGTCGCAGTGCAGAACACGACGAATACACTGTTCGTCCTGGACCCTCAGCGCCGCGAAGTTCTCTCAACCCAAATCCTTCCCTTTCAGTCAGTTCCGTATAACAGCGTAGCGACCGATAGGCGAGGCACAATCTGGGGGCTTGGAGGTAGTGGGATCTTCCGGATTGACGATCGGAGCCATCGGGCAGTGCTCGCCGCGCGGTCTTCGCTGCCGATTACTGCGGGCATGGTTTTGCAGGGGCACAAGATTTATTTTGTCTCGAACTCTGAGGTCTATTGCTACGAGCGGTTGGCGGAAGACGGTAGGTGAGGGGGTACCCCCCTCCCCCCTTTTTTGCGCAAAATCTTCAAAGCAGACAATTTAGGGGTGGACCTCGGTATGCAGTTCAAGAGGGCCGGAGGCGTGGGAGGGGCTCCCGGGGGTCGTGTTTTGTCAAGTGGGCTTCGTGCGTTGTCCGGCCACGGCAGCCCAGTTTCCGCGGCGGAAGGCCGCGCCTGGCCAGGCGAGCGGGGCAGTTAGAAGTTGTATTTGACGGCGACCTGGAGAATCCGGCTCGAGTTGGTGGGCGCAGCCGACGTGATCCGGCCGAACAGCGATGAGGTCACCGAACCGTTCGGGTTGTTGAAGTTGACGTGGTTTGCGAAGTCAAAAGCTTCCAGGCGGAACTGAACTACATTCGATTCTTTGATATGGAAATCCCGCAGCAGTGCGAGATCTGTGTATTGCGTGCCCGGGCCTGAGAAGAACCTGCGCTTTGAGTTACCCGGAACGCCATAGCAGGCGCTCTTCACGGCGCACTTTTTGCCCTCGGGAGTGAAGAGGCTGGTGTTGAAGTAAGGCTGTGAGGGCTTGACCCTGGGGTTATGCTGGCCGGCGCGAACGTCGCCGGGAGTGTAGTACGGGAAGTCCACGCCCGAGGAACCGGTCAGCGAGTAGTCTTCGCCGTCGGAGACACTGACCGGGATGCCGGTGTACATGTGGGTGATCCCGGAGATGGACCAGCCGCCGACGATCTGCTTGACGAGTGTGTTGCCGGACCATCTGTTGAAGGGAAGATGTACCTCGTAGCTGGCCACGAAGTTGTGATTGATGTTGTAGGAGGACAGGCCATAGGTCCGCATTGGATCAAACGGGTTGGCGTAGTCGATCATCGCTGAGGCGTCGTCCAGGGAGCGGCCGAAGGTATAGCCGATGAGCCCGGTCCAGATGTTGCCCGAATGTCTCAGCGTCAGCTGCAGTGAGTTGTAGTTCGAAATCGCGACCGTGTTGAGATAAGGATTGGTGGCGAAGGCCAATCCCTGGTTGGGCTGGCCGAGAACGCGGGTTCCCTGATAGACGGTGCCGTTGGCAGCCTTGAATACGTTGGATTCGAGATGCGGACCGCAGGGCGTGGTGCCCGGCGCGACGGCAGCGGGAGTATCCAAGGCGAGGCAGGTTGCCGGATTGCCGGGGTTTGCTTCCTGTTCGGCGGGCAGATGATGTCCCTGATTGCCGACGTAGTTGATTTCCAGCACGGTTGCGTGGCGGAATCCTCGCTGGACGCCGAGGTAGTAGGCCTCGACGTAAGGGATGGTGTTGTGCACGCCAACGGCGTAGCTGGAGCTTAGAGGCTCAAAGCAGGGCCAGCAGACGTTGTTATCGGGGTGTGCGGGAGACACGTTGGTCGGCGGAAAGGGAAAGGGAAATTTGGCAATTTCGACATTCTGCGTTCCGCGGTCGACATAGGGCGTGGATAGCATCGGCTGCGTTGGTGAATCGTAGAACAACCCATAGGGAGCGTCGCCCACTTCTACAAATCCGGACTCATCCTGGAAGTTGGTGTAGAAGATGCCCACGCTGCCGCGAACGCTGAAGTTGCTGGGGCCACCGGTAAATTTGCCGACCCAGCCATCCGCGGTGCCTGGCGAATAGGCGAAGCCGAAGCGAGGAGCGAACTTGTTGTACTTGATGGGCGCGAGGGTACGGGGAACACCGGGATCACCGGGGAAGACCCAACCGACGGGCGCTCCGGGGAAAGCCTGCGACTGCTCGCCTGGAATGATGGTCTCGAGCTTGTTCTGCGTGTCATACCATGGCGTTGAGATCTCGTAACGGATGCCGTAGTTCAGCGTGAGATTGGTGAGTGCGCGCCAGGAGTCCTCTGCGTATGCGCCCACGAAGTGGCTGCGCGAGTCGAGGGTCTGGGGGCTGGCCTGGGAAAATGAGTCTGGAGCGCCGATGAGAAAATCGGCGAAGCCAAGTCCTGTCTCACTGGCATCAACGAAGTTGAAGCCGCCGTTCGGCTGGTAGAACGAGCGCAGATCAATCTGGTTGTAGGAATAGCTGCCGCCCGCGGAGAACGTGTGGCGGCCAAAGACTTTCATCCAGTTATCCAGCCACTGGAAACTGTTCACGTACCGGGCTTCGGGCGAGGACGGAGTGCCGAAGCTGCCGCCTTCAGCGATCGAAATGGTTGGCACGCCTGCGAGGCCCGCGTCAACACTGGCCACGCCTCCTGTTGTGCTGCTCCACGGAGTTACAAAACCGAGAGAGCTCAACGAAGGCCCGGGCAGCGAGTAAGTGGGGTTGCCTTCGTGGGTGGCGCTACGCAGATAGGTAAACCGGAAGCTATTTACGCGGCTGTTTTTGGATGTCGTCAGTCCGAGGTTCGCCATCTGCACGCGCTGCGTTGTGCCGGCGCCGAAGCCGCCATTCGACCCTCCCGCAAATGGATTGGCGGTGTGATCGTTGTCCATGAAGTAGTACGCGAAGAAGTTGCCGAAGCGTGTCGTCCAGTCGATTCGCGCTCCCTCCTTGTTATCCCGGAGCGTGCTGTTCAATGCGGTTGTTGTAAATGCGGGCGCTGATCCGCCGGCGAACCCGCTGTTGGGCGTGGTGGAGTTCGCCGCTGGGATGTATTTGAAGAGATTCGGAGCGACAGGGTCCCACGCGCTCTTCGGAACGACGTAGTTCGGGAAGACGCACTGCGTTGTGCTGGTGCAGCTGGAGCCGAAGTAGGGTTCGCCGGCTGTGACTGTATATCCGAGGCGCTTGGTCAGAACAGCCGCCCAGCCGGTTCCCTTCACGGGCAGCCCCTCCGCCTTAATCAGGTTCGCCCAATCGGACAGATTGCCGGTCAGGTCCTGGGACGAGACTACAGTCGCGGTGTTCGACGTTCCGTTCCCAATCGTCTGGTGTGTTCCCTGGTAATCGCCAAAGAAGAAGAGCTTGTTGTGCTTGATCGGGCCGCCGAATGTTCCGCCGTAAATGTTCTGGTCGTAGGTGCCTTTCGGCGGAGCGGGGTTCGAGAACGAGTATCCGCGCGCGTTGAATGCCGTGTTGCGGATGAAGTCGAACGCCGAGCCGTGGAAACGATTGGTGCCGCTCTTCGTAACCACGTTCACCTGGCCGCCGCTATAGTTCCCATACTCTGCGTCGTAGTTGTTCGTGATGATGCGGAATTCCGCGATCGAATCCAGATTGGGAACTACCGCCGTGGCATTTTCCTGACCATCATTCACGTCTCCGCCGTTCACCATGAAGGCGTTAGAAGCGCCGCGTCCCCCGTTGATGGAGACATTCCCGGTCGACAGACCGCCCGAAGGCGCCGGCGTGCTCTGCGTATCCGCTGCAATCGTGATCGGGGAGACATTCGACTGCAAAGAAAGCAGGTCGGTGAAAGAGCGTCCGTTGAGGGGCACCGCGGTCATCTGCTCGCTGTTGATAACCTCGCCTGCCTGTGAACTCTGCGTTTCCACCATCACCGTGTCGGCGGTCACGTCCGTGGTGATCGCCACCGAGCCGACCTGCAGGCTGACATCCGCGCGCACCGAGGAGTTGGCATCGATGTGAATATGTTCCTCGCGGAACGTTTTGAATCCACTCGCATCCGCTGTCACTGTATAGGTTCCGACATCGAGTGCGGGAAAGCTGTAGAACCCTTTGCTGTCGCTGACCGCAACGATCTTAACGCCGGTCGCTTCGTTCACAGCAACCACATTTGCGTTCGGAATCACTGCGCCGGATGCGTCCGTTATAGTTCCCGAAATGACACCGGTGATGGATGCGTACGCCGGAAGCACGGAAAGAACTGCAACGGCGGCGAGAGCGAAGACAAGTACACGTCGGAGCATTGCTAAGCCTTTCTAAACGTCACCCACGGCTGACATACAACGCATTCTGGAGAATGGCAAACTATACCGCCAGCGCAAACGTTCGGTCAATAGAAATATTCTCGGTTTTCTAATGAAATGCGCTTGGATCGGGAGACCGGTCCTTGCCCGCATCGGTGAGCGATCACGCGTTCGATTGGGCTGATATCCGGAATTGAGTTGTACGAACGCTCGGCGCCTGGTTTTGACGAGTACTGATCGACTGCTTTCCAGGTGACGTCTAGATCTTCAGAAAAATCTTCTTACGATGAAGCGCCCACACTGGCAGGAAACAGATGGCTGTGAAGGTAATGGAGTACGCGAAGGCAGCCCAGCCTGGATCGGGTATGTGGTAGAAGATGTGCAACTGCGACCATTCCATCGGATTCATTTCGAGCCCGTTCCAGCGGATGTTCCGCAGAGTGCTCGCGAGCAGGTCGCTCAGCATGTAAACGAAAATCGCATTTGAGCCGAAGACCAGCCACAGCCATATCAGTGCGTGGCTCCGTCCCTTGCGGCACCATCCCTTCTGCTCGATCGCCCAGTAGAGCAGTGCCATGATCGCTAGAGACCAACCGGCAGCAACGAGCACGTAGGAACTGGTCCACAATTTCTTGTTTAGCGGAAACCAGACGGACCACAGATATCCGGACAGGAGGCATGCAGCCGATCCGGCCACCAGCCCGGCCGTCTTGAACGAGGCGGAGCGCCGCCCGCGTAAAAACATTCCCGTAAGCAGCCCGATCAGCGTCGTCGCGATCGCCGGAAGCGTGCTGAGCAGTCCCTCAGGATCGCGCGCGCTGTAGAGCGGCTTGTCCTCATAGAGATGGCCCGGCATCAGGTGCCGGTCGAGCCACGCGACGAGATTCTGATTGTGGTCGAGCAACGGAACGTCGCGTCCGGGAACTCCGGCGCCCGGCACCGGCATCCAGCGCATCAGGATCCAATAACCAAGCAGGAGAAGGGCCACTACGATGAGCTTGCTCGATACTCTGCGGTCCCACAGATAAAATAATCCGACTGCGAGATAGCAGAGAGCGATGCGCTGCAGCACACCGTAAAAGCGCATATGAACGAGATCGAAGAATGGATAGCTGTTGACCACAATCCCAAAGGCGATGAGAATGGCCGCCCGCGTCGCTGCATGACGCGCAAGCTGCACCCGGGTGGCGCCCCGCGCCAGCCGCGCTTCGAAGGCAAAGACAATCGAGATCCCCACCACGAAGAGGAAGGTCGGAAACACCAGATCCGTTGCCGTCAGGCCGGTCCAGACCGAGTGCTTCATCTGCGACCATGCGGCCGGGCCTCCATTGTTATTCACCATGATCATGAATGCGATGGAGATGCCGCGCAGCACATCGAGCGAGAGCAGGCGGCGCATGGGCGCCTGCTCAAGCCCAGATTCTGTGCTGCGCGCCGGCATCCCCATCCGCCAAGGCCGTCTTGCTTCCTCCGGAAGCACTTCGGTAGCAGCGAACGACCGGTCCTCCGAGTGCGATGATGGCTGTTTCTCGACGTCCGGCGTGCCCATGTTCTCTCCTGCGTCATGAAGACGTTCGATAGCCTACCAGCTTCGGGACTGATTCGTTACAAACAAGCTATAAGCCTTCCAATCTAATTCTCAATTTGTCTCGCAAGCCAATCAAAGACGATCAGCTGCGTCGAATAGGAGAATCTGTTCACATCCACCGGTTTTGCAACCGTTAGGGCATCTGCATTGCCGAGAAGAGCATAGATCCGTCTCGATGACTCAATCTCCCGCTCCGTATCGGCGAGCCGCGCGTATCGATCCAGAGTCGGGGTCACAACCAAAGCTGCGCGCGGAGCTACCATCGCCAGGATTTCATCGAAATCAAATGGAATCCGATCTTCGAATCCTGCAAAGTAGCCAAGACGCGGCAGAAGCCCGTGCAGATGAGAATACTGCTGGATGCCTTCAACGCCCTTATCTGCTGTGCTAAGTCGCAATGGATCGAAGCCGCACACTGACGCAATACCTCGAACCCGTTCATCCAGTCCCGCCGCGAACAGCGCGATCTTTCCGCCCAAGGCATAGCCCATTAAGAAGATTCGTGATGCATCCACCTCCTCCAATTGGGAGAGCGCGGTCACGGCAGCTCGCGCATCTTCGACCATGTTGCCAAGGAGCGACCATTTCGGGTATCGCCGATAGAACTCTTTGGCTTCATGGATCCGTGCGCCGAAACCAATTTGATCGAAGGCGAAGACCGCAAAACCTCTCCTGGTGAGCTCACCGAATGAAGGCCGGAAATCTCGAACATAGGGCTGATCCGTCGAAACCCATGGTTGAAAAGCCGACCACCCGCTCTGGTAGCTGAATGGATGCAACCAAATCACGACTGGTAATTTTGATTCTTCCGCCTGCCCATCAGGATTTGCAGGATAGAAGAAGTCTCCCAACACACCATTCGCAAGCGGGATGGCAGCCACCGCAATTCCGTCTCCGATTAAACGGCGCCCGAGATTGGGGCTCTTCAGCGGCCTGTCGTAGAGGCAGGTCAACCATCCCTCCGTGTAGCCATAAGCCTCGACCGCACAATCCGCGATTCTCCGGAGTGGTTCGAATGGCATGCTCGGAGGCGTTTCGCCCAGCAGACCGGAGATATTTGCGCGAATCTTCCCTTTCTGCCGTTCCCACTCCGCCTGCGAACGAATTGGCGTACCGTCGTCCTGGAATAGAAAGCGGTCAAAAGTGACTTGCGGATACTCGCGCGGATCCAGAGTGATGTCGGTTAGTTGCTTCCAGCGTTCGAACGTATAGTTCAGCGTCAATTTTTCGATTCGGGCAACCTGCTTTCGTCCAAACACCGTATCCAGAAAATCGATAAACTCTTCCACATTCGCGTTGTCGGTAGGGTGTTCGCCCTCGCGCAAATGAATCCAGAGATTCTCTGCGGACCCGAGCATTTCATAAACGCGCTTTACGGACCGATATGCCTGCTCGTAGCCAAATGGATTACCTTCAAATTCCGCGTAGCCGCTGTACATCATCAGCCCACGCGGGGCAACCATCGCCATCAGAAGATTCTGATCGACCGGCAGCTTGTCCTCGCGTCCGGCAAAGAATCTCAGCCGGGGATGAAACCAGTGCGGGAATTCTGCAGTGATCTTTTCCAGGCTCTCATTCGCGAACATGGCTGTCGTGTAACGCCATGGCGCACACTCTCCAGTGTTCCCGCTGGAGGGAATCACCGCCGCGATGCGCTCGTCAAATGCCGCCGCCAGCAACGCCTGTTTGCCATGCCGCGAATGCCCTGCAAGTCCGATCTGGCTTGGTTCAACCTCGGCCACCGTGATCAGATAGTCGACCGCGCGCGAGGCGGACCACGCCCAACGGGCGAGACATGAGAAATCAAATTCAGGATAGATCTCGATGAGCCTGTCGGAGTCGTCCTCGCCTCCACCGATGCTTGGGTCATGCGCGGCGTAGAAGCAACCGATATATCCCCGGCGCGCCGCGGAGTAGAGCCACGGCAACTTGCGGCTGTGGTTCGTCAGGAATACCGGAAAAGGCCCGTCGCCGTCAGGAACAATTAATTCCAAATGCAGTACGCCTCGATGCTCTGGGCCAAACTCGAGCCGGACTTTGCGCAGAGTCGTTGAGCCCAGGCAATCAATCGACGTTACGATCGCGCGCTGGTTATCTGGAGCTGGCGGCATCGTGCCGAAAATCCATCGTTCCATCTGCTCGCGAATCCGCCGTCGCTGCTGTGTCCACAATGCCTGGTTGGTTACAGGAACGGAACGCCCGTCCTCGATGAGAACAAGTGGATCCGGAAGGCCTGGGATAGAGGGCATCGAGTCGAAGTCCGGAGGCAGCTCGCCGGTACGGTTCACCCACTGCTCCCACGTCTTGTCGAAATTATTAATCCGTCCGTTCTCAGGTGGGCTGGTGCGAGGAAACACGTTAAGAAACATTTCCAGCTCTGCGCGCCGCCTCGCCTCTGCACTGTTCGTGCTCGCATGAGCGGCGGCACGTTCACTGCTGTGCATTGATGTTCGGCCGGACGCAGCCATTCGTCGCCTCTCGAAAATGCAAACCCAATCGCACCCAATTCGGTTCCGAGCCGATACTACTGCTGCCCGGCGTTTACTTTAGCTTTGAAGCGGAATCCAGGTCGAGATAGAGCGTGCAATCAGGATGCGTTCGCAGAATCGTCGCCGGACAGGCTGTCGAGACCGGCTCGCTCAATGCACGCCGAACAATATCAGCCTTGCGCCGACCGGGCACGGAGGCAATCAGCTTAGGAACCCGCAAGAGTGCTGGTATCGTAAGTGTCACCGCCCGCTTCGGCACTTCCTCAATGCTGTTGAACCAGCCTTCCGCAACCTGTTGCTGCTTGCATGCCTCGTCCAGTACAACCACCTTGACATCCTCCGGATCATGAAAATCGGCCACTGGAGGATCGTTGAACGCCAGATGACCATTCTCGCCGATTCCCAGCAGACATAATCTCGGACCTGCTGCGCGCAGCTTCTTCGCATACTCGCTGCATAGCGCGCGTAGATCGTTCCGGTCTGCATCGATTGCATGAAATTCCTTCATCGGCACGCGGCTGACAAGCCGTTCTTGCAGATACCGTCGGAACGAAGCAGGGTGGTCGCGCGGCAGATTCTCGTATTCGTCCATATGGAAGCCGGTCACGCGTTGCCATGGAAGCCCAGGAAACTCGGTGAGCGCGCGCAACACATTGATCTGCGATGCTCCGGTAGCAAAGATGATGCCGATGCTACCGTGCGCCTCAGCAATATTCGCGATCATTAACGCGGCATGCTGTGCGGCAGAGATTCCGGCGGCTTCGCTGTTTGAATAGATTTCGACCTTTAGGCTTCCGGCACGCAACGACTCGACTGGTTTGCGATTTTCGATCATGATCGCCTTTTGGATTCGAGTTCACTTAGTCGGAATCCTACGCTGGTTTCGTTCTATCCTCCCGAGTAGACATGGCAGATAGTGTTGCCAATTCAGAACCTGTCGCCCAACATGTCAGGAGGTACGTTGCTGGCCCAGCAACCGACCCAATCAGAAAACCACCTCAGCGTTAACCTTGGCTTTGAAACGAGATTGCATGAGATTCTACGCAGTTCACTTCGTCCACTACGATTCGGAAGGCTGGAAGGATAAGCTGGATGTTCATCTTGATTACCTCGATAGTCTCGTCCACAGTGGTGTGTTGCGCGCCTGTGGCCCATTGAAGGGTACTCCTGTGCGCTCCGCTCTTCTGATCTTCAGCGCGCAGACCCGCGAAGAGGTAATTGAAGCGGTGAACAACGATCCATTCATGATTCATGGACTGGTACATGAGATGACGATTACTGAATGGGATCCGGTATTCGGTCTCTTCTCATCGGAATCGAGCGGTAAGGTGCTTCCCTAGCGTCATGATGCGCCACTGGATGGATGCCCAGCTCTCTCTATCCAGAAGACCTATACAATTCGTGTGTTCAACGATTACGAGTTAATCGGGAGGCTGGGTGCGGTCGCTCATGGATCCGGAGTTGGCGCTGGAGTGGAGAAGCAGGCGTCGTAAGCTGCTTCTCGTTGTGGCATTGCTTTTTGTCGCCTTCATTCTGGGGCGGATTGCGTTGTCCAATTGGGTTGACCTCCTCTGGTTCAGATCACTCGGTTACGCATCCGTCTTCTGGACGACCATTTGGCTACAGGTGAGTATCTTTGTCGTCGCCGCCGTGGTCACCTTCGCGGTTTTATACGCGGCGTTCTGGGGCATCAGGCGGACGCATGAAGGCAATCTGCCAAACAAACACGCAATCATCGTCGGAGGGCAGCCGGTTAGTTTCTCCGTAGAACCGGCGTTGCGGTTCATTTCACTGGCCGTTTCGATTGTCTTCGCAGTGATCGCTGGTTTCACGATGATTTCGGATTGGCCGGTGATGGGGCTCTTCTGGTATGCGCCGCGTGCGAGCGGCGGTGCGACTGATTCCATTTTTGGGAAGCCTCTCAATTTCTTTCTGTTCACCTTGCCTGCGTGGCAGATCATCAACGATTGGTTGTTGACCCTCGCGATCGCAACCTGCGCCGTCGCCGTCTTGTTTCTCTTCATCACAAGCGGCTCGCGCACTATTGAAAGGAGAAAACTCAGCTATGGTCCAGCGCCCTGGCGGGGTCTGTCGATCACGCTCGCGTTCCTGCTGGTCGTATTAGCAGTGAACACATTCGTGAACCGCTACCAGACACTGCTGGAACATCACACAATCTTCGATGGAGTGAACTACACCGACGCGCATGTGTCGATACCGGGCGCTCTTATTCTGTGCGCTGCCCTGCTGTTGGGTGCCGCAATAGCGATCGCGAACGCCATCCGGCAGGCACGCGGACGGTGGCTTCTGATTGCAATTGCTCCAGCGATATTGTGTTACGTGGTAATCGGAATCATCGGGTGGTACGTCGGTAATTTCATCGTGAATCCGAATCAGTTGGACCGCGAAGAACCGTACATTGCTCACAACATTGATGCCACGCGACATGCATATGGCCTGGACAGGTTCTCGCAGAGTGAATTTCCCGCCGAAACCACTCCCGGTGCTGTCGATGCAGCGAATAACCAGGCCACGCTTCAGAACGTGCGGCTTTGGGACTGGCATGCGCTACAGGACACACTGCGCCAGATTCAGGAGATTCGCACCTATTATGACTTTCCCGACATTGACATCGATCGCTATAACCTCAACGGCACAACTCACGAAGTGATGCTCGCTGCGCGCGAGTTGAATGTGGATAAATTACCGGAGAGCAGCCGCAACTGGATTAACGAGAAGCTCATTTACACCCATGGCTACGGCGTGACAATGAACCCGGTCAACGGGTTTACGCCGGAAGGTTTGCCTATTCTGCTGCTGAGCAATATGCCTGTCCAAAGCACGGTTCCTGGTCTAAAGGTGACTCGGCCTGAAATTTACTTTGGCGAACTCACAGACACAGATGTTTACGTCAAGACGAGGCAGCAAGAGTTTGACTACCCGCAAGGACAGAACAATACTCTTAATTCATATCAGGGAACGGGCGGGATCGTGATGGGCGGCTTCGGCCGGCGGCTGCTGCTTGCGATCGCCCGCAACGATGTCGCAACGCTTCCCTTCAGCGACGATGTGAACCCGCAGAGTCGCATGCTTCTCTGGCGCAATATTCGCGAACGCGTCGCAAAGCTCGCGCCATTCCTTACCTTTGATCCGGATCCATATATTGTGGTGGGTGACGATGGGCGCCTTTCCTGGATCCTGGACGCTTACACAACGTCCGACAGCTATCCGTACTCGACCCATTACAGTTTGGGGGATAATTCCACAAATTACATGCGGAACAGCGTGAAGGCTGTTGTCGACGCTTATAACGGAACGGTAACATTCTACGTTTTCGACAGCAAAGACCCGGTCATCACAACGTATCGACGCATCTTTCCGAGTCTGTTCAAGGATTCAGCTGCCATGCCGGAGGACCTTCGCAGGCACATTCGCTATCCCGAAGGGTTGTTCACGTTGCAGTCCGAAGTCTACGGCCTCTACCACATGACGAACCCGGAGGTCTTCTTCAATCGCGAAGATCTGTGGACAGTTGCAACCGAGACTGGAACCAACAGCGAAGGTGAGCAAGGCGTACAGCCGATGCAGCCGAACTTCGTCTTGATGAAACTACCCGGAGGCACGAGCGAAGAGTTCGTCGAAATTCTGCCATTCACGCCAGCGAACCGGAACAATTTGATTGGATGGATCGCGGGCCGCTGCGACGGCGCAAATTATGGAAGCGCAGTTGTCTATGATTTCCCCAAAACGAGACTAATCGACGGACCACAACAAATTGAAGCTCGCATCGACCAGAATGCGCAGCTTTCCGGCCAACTGACTCTCTGGAACCAGCAAGGTTCGCACGTAGTCCGAGGAAGTCTTTTGGTCATTCCATCCGGCCGCGCGTTGTTATATGCGGAGCCTATCTATCTTCAAGCTCGGCAAAGCCCCATGCCTGAGCTTCGGCTGGTTGTCCTCGCGTTGCAAGACAAGTTGGCTTACGGCACAACCTTCGAGGCGGCGCTCCGGTCTTTATTCGGCGGCGAAGTTTCATCGCTGAATCCGATTGAAGCGACTCCAACCGCACCGCCGACCGCAGGCACACCCGTGCCTGTAACGGATACCGATGCGCTAATTGCCGAAGCTAGTAAAGATTTCGACGATTACGAGCACTTGACTGCCGAAGGCAAGCTAAGCGAAGCCGGCCAAAAGCTTGATCAGCTGAAGAGCGTACTTGACCGACTTAGTAAAAATCGCAGGAAATAATGCGGCAGGAGGCCTAAGCCTATCCAGATGTCCTGCTGGAGCAGCGGCCACACATGGCATTCTCTACGGGGCGAGCCTCACCGTTACGATTCCATGGGCCTTCATCGTAAGTTGAATCGTCTGATCCTTTATAGGCAGATCGCCCAAATCATCTTCCATTGCATTGCAAAGCCGCGCCGAGCGTACGCTCGCACTCGAAAGATGAAGCGCAACGTGTTCTTCTTTGCCTGCGATCTCCTCAAGACGTACGATCGTTCCTTCTCCGTTCTCTGCCAGCTTCCAGGTTGTGAGCAGCACGTCTGGATTGTCGATTTGTAGAAAGCTTCTGCCTTCGGCGGGCAGCGATTCGGTAGCCCCGCCAGCCTTGTCCTGACTCGCGATTCGCTCTGCCGATAAGGTGCGCCGGCCGGCAGCTCCAAGGCGAGTGAGATTGCCGGGCTCAAAATTGTGAGCGCTCGTGAGCACGTACCGGAAGTGAAACTCTCCTCCCTGACGCGCACGATAATTCGTATGCCAGTAGTTGTTCATCGCATACGAAAACAGCGTGGCACTCTTTGGGACGAAGTCTACCGGCCACAGACCGCGGTTAATATCTCCAAAGGTAGCGAGCGGAGCATCGATCGGAATGATGCCGATCGCCAGGTCAGTGTCGTATACCGCCATCCAGTGCTGCACGCTAAACCATTCCACATCGCCGCCGCGGAGAATGTCGTGTGCAGGATCCACCCAACCTACCTGCGACGAATAAGCGAACCTTGGATGCGTGATTGCCGCCGGGAACACAAAATAAACACCTTCCTTGGCCATCGTTTCCGTCTTATTGACGTGATAGTCAAAGTCGATTTTCTTCTGGTCGTCGAAAAGTCTAATTTCTAGGGAGATGGTTGGAGTATTCACATTCGACGACTGAAGCCGGATCACATGACCCCAAGGAGTTTTCTGCTCGCCCAAATATTTCCCGTTCGTCGACCGATGAACGGTAAGATCGGCTATTGGAAATGCCTTGTTCGGGTGAATCATTTGCGTTTGCCCATTACTGTTCGGATCTCCACCAGTTACATAGAGATATTCTCCAAACCGGTAAGGACTACTTGTGTCCACCAACTCGCGCTTCAGATCTTTGTCATAGATACTCCGGACGGCGCCGCTGTCCGGGTCGACGGTAATTCTGTAGTACCGATTTTCGATTGATTTGTCGGGTGCGAGAGCCGCTGCGGGTACGGATTCATTCGCAGCATGAATCTGGTAGCACTTATAGCCCACCTCTGGAATGTCGCTCGCAAGGAAGCGCACGTGCAGGAAGCCCTCACTGCTCGTCATGATCTCGTAAGGCACATTCTGATGCGAAGTTAGGTCTTCAATCGCGTCGCCCTGACGCAGGTCAGCTTCCACTAAGCCCGACCGTTTCCAATTCAACGGATTGAACACGACAATTCCGCCGTTCGAGATACGAATGGCTCTCGTTAGCTCAAACAGCGATCGATGTTGGATGTCGTCCAGTTCGAAGTGTGCCTGCGTGACAAAGTTATCCTTGACGGCGAGTTGCTGCACAGCTTCCATGCTGTCGGGCTGGGAGATGGAATTCCCGGCTCCCCATGTGTGTTCGGCGAATAGCAGGATGTGATTCCATGCGGCCCGCATCTCTTCGACCGGCGGATGATACTCCGGATTGATCGTGTGGGCCGCGGCGGATGCGATCTCAGTCGAGATTGCTTCTTCCTGATTTTCGCGGTCGAGGCCGGCGTAATAAGCGTCGGAACCGATGCCGTCTTCCCAGTACGATCCCAGATCACCGGAGCGTATCGCCAGCTGGTCGCCGTAGTGCTGGGAGATGTAGTTGAAATAATCAGCAAACAGCGCATATTCCAACTTTGGATAAGCATACGCACTGTTCCATTTAGACACGAACGTCGCGAGTGCGGGGTGAAGCGCAGTATTTTCGTTCTGCGCACCGTACATCAAAACCGCGTCAGGCTTGTAGGACGCCCGATCAAATTGAGCTAGAAAAATCGGCAGGGATTGGTGAATAACTTCATTTGTGGGGTCGAGCGAGAAAAATCGTCCTATTTGCGAGTAACTCCAGGAATAGGAAAAGAGGACCTTCTGTCCGTCCGGCCCCTTCCACCAGAATGGCGATATCTGATTCCATTGCTCGCCCGAAAGTACGGGCGCGCGATCCTGGTTTCCACCTACCGCCCAATACTTTATGCCTGAACTGGCAAGAACGGTCGGATAAGCACCCGTGTAGGAAGGAACGTCCGTCGTAGTCGCGTAGTTGAACGGAATGTGCTGCGTGGCGGAAAGTCGCTTTGTATAGAAGAGTGACCGATAAAGACTCTCGAGCGAAGCGTAGCCGGTGAGCAGGTTGAAGTAATCCGCGGGAACACCTAGCTTACCCTTGCGGATAAGATCGAGCATCTGCGTCCGCTCTGGCTCGGGTCGCGTGTCGAGAAATTGCTCCAGGTTCCATGAACCGTCAGTTGCGAAACGAAAATCTGGATTTTGTTTTTCGAAGCCCGCAGCTTCCTCCAGCGCGACAGCCTGACCCTCCGCGACCTTCCCTTGGAAGTCCGTGTAGCCGATGTCTACATGGGTATGCGGAACGATAAAGACGGTCCACTTTCTCTCAGGCGTGAGCGAAAGCTGGAATGTCTTACCTGGGCGCGCAGAGACGTCCAGCGTCGCTGCGCTTGTCCCCTGCCATTCCGGCACCTCGTATTCGACTGCCAGATCGCCGAATCGTGGCTGATTTTCGAATCTCGCAGTGTACGCATGTCCCTGTAGCTTCAGCGTGGCCTCGCCGGACGGAATCTCCCCATTGAAGTGCAAATCGGCCTCGACGAGCTCGATCAATCCGCCACCTGCGCTACGGCGGTAAAAGACTGATGGCGTCACAATGGCCTGGACCTGATCACTTGTGTATGTCGCGTCGGCGTCCTGAACGAGGCTCAGGTAGTCATACGAGATTGGGCCAGCCGGCGTCACTTTCTCGCCGGCGGGCGATTTGTGCTCTACGGACGTGAGAACGAGAGTATTCGTTCCCTTCAAAAGGTATTGGGTCGGCAGAACGATGGACTTGTCATCCCACACGCCCACGTTACCGTCGTAAAAGAGCTGCGGATGAATGAACGCGAGCCCACGGTGGCCATTAATCTCGATCTGCAGGTCCGGATTCTCGAAGCGGACGAGCAGCGAAGCTCTTAGCGCGAACTTGCCCCGCGGAACATCCTTCAGTGTGAACTGGATCTCATAAGATGTACGCAGCCGCTGCTCGCCCGGCCAGTCGCGGCTCCAGTCGCTCTCTCCGACTCGATAAACGATGTGCTGCTCTGGGTGTGCATGAAATTCGAAGGCGGATTGATCCGGTTTCCCGATTTCCCAAAGTGTGTGGCTCTCAGCCTTGGCTGGTTGGACGACCGACGCCAGCAAGACACCAAGTAGTGCAACAGAAAAACGAGAAGGCATTCGTTACCTCGCTTATTTTGATTCAATCGAACTCATCGCTGCGAATTCGACCAGTACCTCAGCAAATTGCGGCAGGATGCAGAGGTAACTGGTGACATCTAATGGCGTGAGGCTTATTGGAGGCGACCTCCGCAGATCAGTCCCGCAAAACATCACCTTTCAGCTGCGACTCCGAGCGCGGAATACGGCAATGCGTTGTCCATCTCATTCCTGGTTCATAGGCAGTTTTACGATGAGCGCCGATGCGGGAGGCACCAAAACCGCGACGGAATCATCTTTGCACCGCTTGAGCTTGCTCCAGTGACCGTTCCAGCCGGCGGCCGTGATGGCGGCTCCGCCCAAGGTGATCCCTTCTCGCGCAATTACGTTTGCGTCTGCCGACTCGAGTGACATGCCTTCGGCTTTGCCCTTGATGCCGGTGGCATGAAGCGTTACAGAGGCGCTTCTAGCTTGGGGCCCGTGTTCCTTGTTGATAAGCGTCACGAAGATCTCATGCTTGGCACGAACAGCATATGCCGTGAGGTTCACACCTTCATCGTTGGACACCGAGACAGGATCTATCTTGCCCTGGCTACCGACGTCGAACGCTTTGAAGGCGTACGCCTTTGGATTGAAGTGGAACATTCCATCGGGCGAGCGGTAAATCGTGTCGGTAAAGATCCAGTTCTTATTGTGGAAGTTCACACCGGCAGCTCCGTGGGCTGCATGCCAGTGCAGGTAATCCAACGCCCAAAGAGCGGAGGCAAAGGCATTGCTTACTCCGTCAACCCCGCCCGTGTAGTCGTTCGCCTCGGTCATTCTGTAGGTGAGTCCTTCGCTCTCGACCGGCTGCAGGACGTGATGGAAGAGTACTTCATATCGGTCTTTGGGCCACTCTCTCGAAAGCATGGCCTCGACGGCAGTGTCGACGCTTACGCCGGCAGCACTTTGGCCTGGGTAATCGTGCTGAGTGACAAAGACAAGCCTGCCTGAGCTTTTTTCGTCATGAGCGAATCGCTGTGTCCAGGATTGTCCGTCGAAGTCTGTGTCTTTTGTGCCGGGTACGGGATAATCCGAGCCTGTATCAGGGCCCGTGAATTTTGCGGCTGGCGTGATTCTTTCGATTTCGGCTGCGAAGCTTCGCCAATCCTGCAGAAAGGATGGATAAGCCGTACCCGGAATGTCAGGTGTGGTCTCTACAATTCGGGGATCGCGTTCGTGACCAGGCGACGTATGAAACGAGTGCCAGTCGGGTTCATTTCCGATCTCAAAGCAGACCAACTGAGACGCATAATGCTGTTGGATGTATTGAGCGGTCGCGGCATCCTGCTGTGCATTTCCATTCAGCAGGCGCACAGTGTAAATCACCTTCACATCGGCCGCCTTTGCGAAGCCGAAGAGCTGATCGATATCCCCGGGGCCGGGAATCTTGAATTCGGGACCGTCTGCGGTGCCACCGCCTACGCGCAGATTGCGGATTCCGATTGCCCGGAATAGATCGATGAACGGTTTATCGTCCGGACTGAAGAGGTGCTGCCCCTGTTTGTCCGGGTTGAGGTTGGAGGATTCGAAGCTCAGGCCAGCGAAATCATAGGCGAATTTGAGTGCCAGCCTGGTTCGCGATCTCGACCGTTACATGTGACTGCGCGGGACTGGCTGGGCCGCACAGTAGTGCGCAGCCCGCCAGGAATGAAGCCAGTTTTCGATTCACGAATTCCTCTTAAGAACTTTAAGCGGTTCAGAACACAAGCTTGAAGACCATCTCACCCATGCGTGGGTCCTTTGCGCTGCTGATAGCTCCAAAGGTGTTCGCACCCAGGCTGGCCCCGGGGTTGCCAAAGTTGGTGTGGTTGAGGACGTTGAAGAACTCCATTCTCCAAACAACGTTGACTCGCTCGCCGATGTGAGTGTCTTTGCCGATTGTTGCGTCGAATACGATGAGGCCCGGGCCGCGCAGGATTCCCGGGGACGCATTACCAAAGAAGCCGGCCGGAGGTTGTTTAAACGAGGTTGTGCTGAACCATTGTTTGAGAGTTTTCGGATAGCTGATCGGCGCAATTACATTCGGCCGAGTGGCAAGACCATTACCGCTGGTGCTCAGGCCGGGTGTAATCGCGTTTCCACTCTGAATGGTCGTCATATCAGAGAACCGCCATCCAGCCATGAGCGCACGTTTCACAGGTGCAGCATGCTGGAACCAGGGCGCCTGGTACACAACGCTGCCGCCGAAGACGTTTGGTAGGTCGAGAGTGGAGTTACCGTAATCGTCATACGGATTGCTTGAGTTCTGAGGTGTGCTTCCCTCAATGCCAAACTGCTGGCCGGACAGCATCGTTAGATTGTGAGACCAGGTATAGGCTCCGCTGACGAATAATCCGTGCCCGACGGGATGACGCACGCTCGCTTCGAATGCATCCCAGTTCGCAAAGGCATCAGAGGTATACCAGTTGATGTTCGAATACCCCTGATATTTCGCGAAGTACGCATTCGAGTATTTCCCTGTGTTGAGGAGCGGGTTGAAATCGTAGCCCACGACCGGACCAGGCTGATTCAGATTCAGCATCTGCGGAAGATGGGTGTCCCTGTCACCTGCGCCTGCGATCGAAACAACCCAGTTATGCGGAAATTCATGCTGCGCTCCAGCGCTGAAGGTCTGGATCGTCGCGGCACGCATATTCGGGCGATCCTCGCCGTAAATGACAGGTGCACTCGTCGGCGCAGCAGCTCCTCCGATCGGATCTGGGAAGTTTACGTTGATGAGGCTGACATTCTGAATGACAGGAGCTGTGATGCAGCTTACTGCGCAGTCGCTGTTGGCCGCCGATTTGGTGTAGTTGATGCTGTAGCCGCCTCGGAACGACGTCTTACCATCACCCACAGGATCATAGGCGAAGCCAACCACAGGAGAGAAGTAGTACTTATGCGCATCACTAAGGTTCGTGGGAATGCCATTTTTCCCGTTATAGGTAAGTCCGTTTGCGGGGTCGTACGAGGACGTTGGAGTCAGCACGCCACCAGTGCTGACAATGGGAGCGTTGGCTGGGTTGAATTTTGCCGGGTCGAAGCTTACCTCGTAACCTACTTGCTCGTGCGGTTCAGGCATGTAGAAGAACCGAAGCCCTGCAGTGAGCGTGAATCTGGATGAAGCATGCCACTGATCCTGCGCGTAGAACGTGTCGAGCGGGTAATGGATATACTTACGGACCTGCGTGCTGCTCTGAGAGTAAGTCGCCGCATAGCCCAGATCGAAGTCGGCGATTGAGTTGCCGGTTGTCTGGCCGTTGAAGTTGAACGTTCCGGTCGTGGAAGGCCCGCTATTGCTGTACTCGCGGTGCGTTCCCCACAGAATGTTGCCGCCGGCCTGCAGGAAGTGCCTTCCATGCTGCCAGCTCCAGTTGTCACTCAGGATCAGCTCGAGTTCCGCGAATCGCGGCAGAATGTACGCAGAGCCCGTGCCCATGGATGACCAACCACCGGAGAACGTAACGGTCGGCAGATAGTTCTGGAGATAGCCTCCCGTGTAGGCCAGATTCTGGGTATAACCCGGAATGTCCGAGACGTGCGCAATGCCGACGATGTCGTGATAGAAGATGTACCGGTTCATTGCAAAGCTGGTCTGATTCGTCATCGTTGGGCTGAGAATCTGGGTCAAGGCGACCTGCGCGAGCGAGTTATGTGTATTGAAGACGTCGTGATTGGTCGGATATGCGGAACCTAGCCGCTGGCCGCGCGGGTAGGCATAGGACTGGCCTTCGTGCAGGAACTCCGCGAGCAGCCGATACTTCGGCCTGATGTTGTGCTCGATCTTGTACTCCTGATCGAGCTGGTTGTCGTTTGCGGGGCTGTCGTTTAGATAGTTCGTGGTGGCTGTCGTCTGGTTATTGGGCAGAGGTGCCAGCGCGTTGAGGAACGCGAGGGCGCTCTTGTCGAGTCGCGCCGCGGGGATCACCCAGTTTCCGTTCGCATCCTTGGAGAAGCTCTTGCCCGTTGTCGGGTCTTTGAGATTCGCCGTCGAATATAAGCCCGTCGAGGGGAACAGCGCATCGCCGTTGGGTGTGTTGACGCCTCGCATAGCAGCAGTTGGCGTGGTTCCGTTGAAGACCATGGCCTGCGCGAGTTGCACCCACTGCAGGTTCACGTAGAAGAACGTCTTGTTTCTCTCAGTGTTGTACAGGCGCGGGACAAAAACCGGTCCGCCCAGGTCGAAACCGTAGAGATTCTGGTCTTCCTTGGGAACTGTTGTGCTGAAGTAATTTCTGGCGTCGAAGTTCGTGTTGCGGTAAAACTCCCACCCTGTGCCGTGAAATGTCGAGCTTCCGCTCTTGGTAAGGACGATGACTGCATTCGCACCCATGATGTTGTTCACGGCGCTGTAGTTGTTCTGCAGAACTTTGACCTCCTGGATCTGGTCGGGGTTCGGCATGATCGTGGTTTCCTGCATATTGCTGGTGTTCATGTTCCATATGCCGTCCACGGTGTAAAGCGTTCCCGTTTGGCCAGTACCGTTCACGTTGAAGCTGTTCTGCGTGATGTAGCCACCGCTCGTGAGGCCAGTGCCCGCATTGATATTCGTGACACCGGGCATCAATGCGGCGAGTCCCTGATAATTACGGCCGTTCAGGGGCAGGCCCTCAACCTGCTTCTCATACACTTCGTTGGAGACCTCGGGAGTTTCTGTCTGTACCTGAGCCGCATTGGCCTCGACGGTAACTTCGCTGGTTGCACCGGCAGCCTTCAGCCGGGCAGAGACCGTGAAGTCCGCTGCCGGTTCGAGGTAAATTCCGGTTTGGCGATAGGGGGCCAGACCTGTCGCGCTGACAGCAACGTCATAGTTGCCCGGCGCGAGCCCGGGGACGGAGAATTCACCAGCGCTGCTTGACTTCGTATGGGTCTGCAGATGCGTCTGGAGATCGATGATATTGACGTCTGCGCCGGGCACAACAGCTCCGGTAACATCCATCACCGTGCCGGAGATCGTTCCGGTCGCCGTCACTTGACCGCTGGCGTGGCTATGCCAGCCGGTGCTCCATGTGACACAAAGACACGTCGCGGTTAAGACCGAAGTTGCGATTGAACCCCGGATACGATGATGCATTTGGCTTCTCCCGATGGCCCTCTGCTGCCGATCCGAGGACGCTGATTTGAACGAGGAAATCGTAAGGGGGGCAGCGGAAGCATGTCAATCTATTATGATTGATTCTGGCTTGAAGAGCCCTAGCAGCAGCCTATATTCGGATCTAGGAGAAAATCAGCTCTCGATGAAAGCAGTCGCCGTCGACCTTGGAGGAACGCATGTGGCGTATGGGATCGTGGAGGATCGAACGTTGCTCTTTCATGACGTGTTCGACTCAGCCCAAGGCAAGAGCCTGAGCTCCGTGCTGGCTACTCTCGAACACGAACTCCAACGCTCTCAAGAGAGGTTCGGAGCGTGCGTTGCCGTAGCCATGGGCTTGCCATCCATTGTGGACACGTCGACCAACCGCGTGCTCTCCGGACTGAAGAAGTACGAGGACGCCTCGGACATCGACTTGTCTGAGTGGTGTCGCAGCCGGCTCGGCCTCAATCTACGAATTGAGAACGACGCCAGGATGGCTCTACTCGGAGAGCACTACGCCGGCGCTGGCAAGGGCGAGGAAGACCTCGTCATGATGACGCTCGGGACCGGGATCGGAACCGCGGCACTGGTTCAGGGCAGGATGCTTCGCGGCACGCACTTCCATGCTGCCTGTCTTGGAGGGCATCTGACGGTCAACTTTGTCGGCCCGCTCTGTCAATGCGGAAACGTGGGCTGCGCAGAGTCTTACGCTTCAGGTTGGGCTCTCCCAGATATCGCAGCCAAATGGCCCGGCTTTGAATGCAGCGCGCTTGCTGGACTTCAATCGATTGGATTTTTGGATCTATTTACACATGCAAAAGCGGAAGATCCGGTAGCCGTCCAGATACGGGATCATTGCTTGAACATCTGGGGTGCGACTGCCGTATCGCTTATCCACGCCTATGATCCGAGTGTTTTGATTTTGGGAGGCGGCGTGATGGGAAGCGCCGAACAGATTGTGCCCGCCATTCAAGCGTATGTAGATCGGCATGTCTGGTCGAGTTGGGGGAAGCCAGAGGTCCGCGCCGCCAAGCTGGGGAATAACGCCGCACTACTTGGAGCCATACCACTACTCACTGAGGAGAACCGTGCGCCGATCAAACTATGATAAGTTCCCGGCTATTTCCGTTGGGGACGCTGATCAATGCGCCTTAGGATGGAGCGCGATTGCGGCGCAATTGAATGGGGCCGGAGTGATTTGCATTGAGTGCTATCCCGGGGTCGACGTGGAGCGACTGGAGGCCGAGTTAGTTCCGGAGATGGGATCGCGCCGAGTGTTCCAAGCTTCGACCGCTTACAAATCACCTGATTGCATCCGCCCGATGCTTAATCAGTTCCTTGGGGATGATCCTGTCTTCGGGCGGATGAACGGTCTCACCATAGAGGATTGGCTTGACGAAACGAAGATCGCCAGCATGCGGAATGAGATTGCCTCGCTTGCTTCAGCACGTGCGCTGGTCATCGGTACAGGCGCTTCTCTGCTTGTGCCTGATGCAGATCTCCTCATCTATGCGGATATGGCCCGATGGGAGATCCAGATGCGGTTTCGCCGCTCTGAAGTCGGAAACCTCGGCTGCAACAATCGCGAGGCGAGCTTCGCGGAAAAGTACAAGTGCGGCTATTTCGCAGAGTGGCGAGCGGCCGATCGGCTGAAAAAGCAGCTCTTGCCACGTGCCGACTTCGTTCTCGATACAAACGACAATGACACACCGAAGATGATCTCTGGCGAATCGTTCAGAACCGCTCTCGCGAGCGCGCTGCAACGTCCTTTTCGCGTGGTTCCCTACTTCGATCCAGGCCCGTGGGGTGGGCACTGGATGGAGGAGATATGCGATCTGCCGAAGGATGCGCCGAATCATGCCTGGTGCTTCGACTGTGTTCCCGAGGAGAACAGTATTCTTCTGGGTTTCGGCGAGCATCGCGTCGAGATCCCGGCGATTGATCTGGTGTTTTTTCACCCAAAGGAGCTTCTTGGGGAAGCGGTCCACGCAAGGTTTGGCACAGAGTTCCCAATTCGCTTCGACTTCCTCGACACGATGGGTGGAGGCAATCTGTCGCTGCAGGTGCATCCGCTCACCGAATACATCCAGGACAAATTCGGAATGCATTACACGCAGGACGAAAGCTATTATCTGCTGGACGCGAACCATGGAGCCTGCGTTTATCTCGGTCTGAAGGAGGGAATTGATCAGCACAAGATGGCCAGCGATCTGCGCCTGGCCCAGGCAGGAGGTTACACCTTCCCCGCGGAACAATATGTGAATCAGTTTCCCGCGAAGAAACACGATCACTTTCTCATTCCGGCGGGTACGATTCATTGTTCCGGCAAGGGCAGCATGGTGCTCGAGATCAGTGCGACGCCGTACATCTTCACATTCAAGCTGTGGGATTGGAATCGCCTGGGCCTCGATGGACGACCTCGGCCAATACATCTCGAGCATGGTTTGGCGAACATTCAATGGGATCGCACGACAACATGGGCTCGCGAGAATCTTGTGAACGCGGTGAGACCTGTCGGCACAGGCGATGGTTGGACCGAAGAAGCTACCGGGCTTCATGCGCGTGAGTTCATCGAGACTCGTCGGCATTGGTTCTCTGGCACGGTGCTTCACGATACGCATGGAGGCGTGAACGTATTGAACCTTGTCCAGGGAGAAGAAGCAGTCGTAGAGAGCCCGGCAAATCATTTTCCTCCATTTGTCGTTCATTATGCCGAGACATTCATCGTTCCTGCGGCAGTGGGTGCCTACACGATCCGACCGCATGGGATTGCGGTCGGATCGGAGTGCGCAACGATCAAGGCGTTTGTACGAACCGGTCTGACTACTCAAGGATAGGCATGGCATTTACCAGAGTTGTTTTGCGCAGCGCTGCTACGGGAGCACTTGGTGGCCTGCTATTCGGGTTCGATACTGCCGTAATTGCTGGCGCCACTCACGCGCTTACCGATCACTTCTCGCTCACAGCATGGCAACTCGGGTTCACTGTATCCATTGCATTATGGGGCACGGTGGTCGGAGCACTGTCTGCCGGCAAAATCGGGCAATGGCTCGGAGGACGCGCCACCCTGCAGATCATGGCCGTCCTCTATCTCCTGTCAGCAGTGGGATGCGCGCTTGCGTGGACCTGGCCGGCGTTCCTCGGAGCTCGTCTGCTCGGCGGGATCGGAATTGGCGGGTCCTCGGTTCTGGGTCCGGTCTATATTGCAGAGCTTGCGCCCGCTGAGCATCGCGGACGGCTGGTCGGGCTCTTCCAGATCAATATCGTTGTGGGCATCCTGCTGGCATACCTATCCAACTTTGTGATTTCAACGTTCCATACGGGTGCGCTGGAGTGGCGGTTCGATTTCGGTGTCTCTGGCATCCCCGCTGTGTTCTTCCTGCTGATGTTGTTTACGATTCCGGAGAGCCCGCGCTGGCTTGCGATGCATGGCAAAGGCGACGAGGCGCTTGCGACTCTTCGGCAACTCGGGGGGAAAGATCCCGAAGCGGAGTTCACCGAGATCATTCAGTCCATTCATGTCCAAAGCAGCTCGAAGCATGAATCGCTATTTCGCAGACGCTATCGCAAGCCGATCATCCTCGCGGTTCTCATCGCCGCCTTCAACCAGCTTTCAGGAATCAATGCAGTCCTCTATTACCTGAACGATATCTTTGTCTCGGCCGGATTCAGCCGCGTCTCCGGTGCACTGCAGGCGGTGGTGATCGGCTTTGTGAACCTTGTTGCCACTCTTTTCGCGATGACGCTTATCGACCGGCTGGGACGCCGAACGCTATTGCTGATCGGCTGTGCGGGAATGGTTGTCAATCTCGCCGCGATCAGCATCATGTTTGCGACAGGGCATGGAACGAAGCTACTGTTCCTTGTCGCAGCCTACATCGCGTGCTTTGCACTCTCCTCAGGCGCCGTTATCTGGGTGTATATGAGTGAAATCTTTCCCAACGAGGTCAGAGTCCAGGGCCAGGCCATGGGCAGTACCGTGCTCTGGATTTCGAACGGAGTCATCTCTCAACTGTTTCCGCTGTTCGCAGCTAAATCGACCTCACTTCCGTTCGCTTTCTTTGCCGTTGTGATGGCCCTGCAGTTTGTCGTGACTCTGATTTACTTTCCTGAAACGAAAGGTCTCTCTCTCGAACAGTTGCAATCCAAGCTATCGCTGGAAGCCTGACAGGGACGATCGCATCAACTGCTTCAGAGCCATAACCCGTCACCTGCTCCTATGGGCCGGGTTCTGCTTCGAGTCATTCCATTGCGGGCCTTTCAGAAGTCTCGAAAATTCTCACGCCGCACTTTTTTGTGACGAATCGCCGATTGGCAGTGACAAAGCGCCGATCACTCGATGCACACCGCACGGTTTAATGGGGCTGAATTAGCAATTCCGGCATTCGACGAAATCCCCGCACTCGTCAAAATGACCACTCATTCAACACCGAAGAAGCCCCCCGAGGAGGGACGGTCTGTGAAGCTGTCCGATACCGATCCCACACATCGCCCGCTGTATATGCATCCACTGGTTTTTGCCGCCGCCTGGTCCTTGCTGGGCCTCTTGTTCTCGGTGCAGGACTGGGCGGAGATTCATCGCCTCGATGTGCATCTTCATTTCCGGCAAATTCTTTGGGCCTGGGAGGTCATGTATCTCATTTGGGCTGCCTTCCTCTGGATTCTGGTTCGCTTCTGGGGCTCGTGGCTTCTGCGCGTACGAACCCTTGAAATGGCCATCTACCTTCTTCCGCTCAGCGCAGCCCTCACGATTCTGGAGGAAATGCTCTGGCTGCTCTGCTTCCCGCAATATCCGATCGCCCCATCGCATTTGAGCTATTCGGTGCGACTCGGCCAGGTTCTCCGCCACGAGATGATCGATGGAATCCTCATCTTCTGGGGAGCCTTCTTTTTCTATCGTGGCGCCACCTACTATACGCAGCTTCGTGAGAAGGAGACCGCGGCGGCGCAGCTCGAGACCCAGCTTGTCCATGCCCAGATGAGCGCTCTCCGCGCCAACCTCAATCCGCACTTCCTTTTCAATACCCTCAATGGGATCTCCAGCTTGATGCGGACCGACATCGGGGGTGCGGATGAAATGCTGGAACAACTTGCCAGCCTCCTGCGTATTACGCTGCAACGTGAAGACGTTCAGCTGATTCCGCTGAGCGATGAGGTCGGCTTTATCGAAATGTATATGGCAATGCAGCAACGAAGGTTTGCCGGACGCGTTCGCCAGCACGTGCAAATTGCTCCAGAGTTACATGATGCTCTGATCCCTGCGATGCTCCTCCAGCCCATTGTCGAAAATGCGTACGCTCACGGCATCTCGCGTGTGGAGCATGATGGAATCCTGGACATTTGCGCACACAGGAATGACGACTGTGTTCGCATCGAGATAACCAACACCGGCAGCCTGACCCCGAATGCCTCGAACAACGGTAGGCGAGGGCTGGCGAATGTAAAGAGCCGGTTGCACTTGCATTATGGCGACCGACAAAGCTTCATTCTGCGCGAGGCGCCCGGCATTGTGACGGCCGTCTTGGTATTCCCCTTTCAACGTGTTCACGCTGCGGCAGAGACCGCCGTCAACTATGGTGCGTGATGGTCCCAACCGTTTTGGCAGACGATGAGGTTCTTGCGCGGCAGAAACTTCGCCAGATGCTGCGCGATGATCCGGAAATCGAGATCGTTGGTGAATGCGCGAGCGGGGCGGAAACTGTCGAGCTCGTGCGCACGGCAAAGCCTCGCCTTCTCTTCCTGGACATCCGCATGCCCGACGGCGACGCGTTTCAAGTGATCGACGAACTCTCAAAGAATGCCGATTTCGAGATGCCGCAAATTATCTTTACAACGGCCTATGACAGCTATGCTCTGCGCGCATTTGAAATTGATGCAGCGGATTATCTGCTCAAGCCGTATACAAGCGAGCGGTTGCGACTGGCACTGCAGCGTGTCTGCCGGCAGATCAAAGCGGATCAATCTTCAGTTAGCGGGACGGCTCGCTCCGCAAAAGAAAACGGCTACTCGAAGCGCATCGTCTTCAAGTCACGAGGCCGCATCATCTTTCTTCCCGTTTCGCAGATTCGGTGGATAGGTGCAGAAGAAAATTACGTTCGCATCTCCACAGACAACGAAACACACCTGCTGCGCGAAACAATGGCACGCATTGAGGAGAAGCTTGATCCGCAGACGTTCCTGCGCATCCATCGTTCCTCTATTGTCAATCTGCAGTTCGTCAAGGAAGTACGCACTGAAGCAAATGGCGACTCGTCCGTCGTGCTGCTCAATGGGCAGAGGCTTGTGCTGAGCCGCAGCTATCGTGCACGCATCAATGAGTTGCTCGCGCGAAGTTGATCTGCATGGTTCTGCCGCTTGTCACAAAAAGAAACACCCTGTCACACAATGATCGACATCGCCTATGTCGAGCGCTGAAAATGTTCCCAATTTCCCGCGGGTCTGCGGAGATCCTCAATGAACCAGCCAGCGCTCCAAGCTGAATCATTTTCTGCTCTCGCCTCGGGGCTACTTCCCCAGCGCCCCTTTGACATTCATCTCTCCGCAGAGATCGCCGCCGCTCGACCTTCCCTCTTCTACGCTCTCACTCTGCCCGAGTACCTTGAAGCATGGCTACACATGCCAGACACAACTGGGCTCCGCGTAACGCTATCGAACGACCCAGCCGAACTCCGACTCGATCGATACTGCACTCTGCGGCACATCGGCACCATCTTCGTCCGGTTTAATGTGAGGTCCAAAGATTCCATACGTCTTAGCTGGCGCAACTGCACCGGCCTAAACACGTCCTGGACCTCAGTGCGCGTCATACTTCGGGGCAAGCGGCGGCATTGCATGCTCCACCTCACACACAGCGGGTTTCGCACTGAACAGGAGCGGCGCTGGCACCATACCATGTGGGCGAACTCACTCACGGACCTCAGCCGATTGATGAGCCGCTAGTCCGACACCATTGCGGGATCGTTTCTCCGCTCTCAGCGTGTTGCGCCCAGATTATCGAACTGAATGTGGTCCCATTCGGTGCCGAGTGCAAACATCCCATGCGTATGCGTTGCGTCCTGGACCGCAGTTAACTGGGTGCCGTCCAGGAGAGCCTCGACGTGAGTTCCCTGAAAGCGCAAGGCAAGCCGATGCCACTTTTCGGGAGCCAGTTGGACCGTACCGGACGCTAGCTTAACCGGCGGCTTCTTGAACTGAGTGGATAGCAACTCCCATTCGCCGTCGCGCTGAACGCGCAATACATAGCCGCTTGGCCAGCGCGCTTTGGCATCGCGAAAGACGTCAGCGGAATCAATGCGCCCCATGATGACCGCCGGGGCCTGCGTGAGAAAATGCGCATCAGCCGAGATCGTATAGTCCGTCCATTTTTCGTCTCCTGCCAGCGTAAACGGATCCGGCAGAGGACCCCATGGAATCGGCTTGCTGGATATCACCTGCTCCAGGCATCGCCCCGAACGGCCCAGACATGGATGCACTTCAAATGCGCCGTCCTGATCTGCAAGATATTTGGGCGCCCGATTCATTGTTGTGTGATCGAAATCCTCTGCGTAGGGAAATGGGAATGGCGCCGGCCGTGGTGGCACTGCGGTTCCTTTACCTTGCCCAGTGGTTGTGGTCAATGAGTAAAGCGAATCCGGATCAAAGGTGTACCGGAAGATTCCATGCTTCGGTTTCACATCGTTAACATGCTCAAACGTACGGGAGTTATTTGTCTCCCATATATGCACCGTCGAATCCGATAGACCGCCGTTGAGCCGGAACGTCACCCCTTGCGGGATCCTGGCGTCAATTGTCTCCAGAACAACACTCCAGTTCTTCTTGTCGGGAGAACGAAGGGCAACGTAACTTCCCTTGTCCGGGAGATAGCCTGAGGACGAGTCCAGATATTGCCATCCTGGCTGAGCGAACTGTGTTGTGTGGGCTGTTGCCCAGATTGTTCCCTGAACATCGTAGTTGCCCGACCATGGTGTATTGGCGTACATCAAACCGGAGTTCGGAGCAGCAAGATTGTCATAGTAAGACGTGATCGGGCTCCATATCTCAGTCGCTGTAAGCGAACCCTCAAGATAGTTCTCGTTGTACAGATGCGCCAGAATTCGGCCACCTGCATTCCAATCCCGCGAGACAAACGGTCCGCTGCCGCCATTCGGCTGATCTTCACTGGACCAGAGAGGCTTGTCTGTCTTCCGCGCAGCAGGTGTAGTCGTGATTTTGCCGTGTTGCTTTGGATAGTGAACGCCGATCACATCGATGTCGCTGGCCAGCTCGGGATCCTTCAGCATCGCGTCGGCGATAGCCCACTGTCCCGCACCTTCCCCCGGATACTCGTCGCAACAAACGATACGCGTAGATAGCCCGTCTGCGCTCAGACGTCGATGCAGCTCTTTGATATAAGCAATGTTGAAGACCTTCTCGTTCCAGATACCGGTGTAGGCGATTTGAAGCCCGTACCGAGCCTTCGCCATCTTGATGAACTCAGCAACATAGTCCGCCATCTTCGGCGTGTACAGGCTGTCGGTTCCAACCCATGAAGGCGCACCCCACGGGAGAATCTCAAGGATGATGTTGGGATTACGCCGATGCGCCTCCGCCATCAGCCACCACTCGTAACCACGCGTTGCATCATGGTCCGCGGCGGTGCGCATATGGCTCGGTTCGGAACCGTCGGTGGAGTTCACATCGGCGCCGATCTCCACTTTGAGATGCTGCAGCGCGGCGCCATAGCCCGGCTTGAAAAGATAGTCGAGAATCTGAGTGCGTTGCGGCTCCGGATAATCGACGAGCAAACGCGACGACGCTCCGGCGCTTACTGCCCCTAAACCATCAAAGATCCTTCCTTTGCTGGTGCCGTCGAGAACAATCGTGGTCTGCTGAGCATGTCCGATTCCGCTGGCCAAACCAAGTGCCGCGACGAACAAGCACAACTTAAGGAGCCGCCTGGAATTTCCGGCCGCACATCTGCCGGCGCCATTAAGCGCCACATTGACCGACGGGAACGTACACGTGAGCACAAACACGCTATCCACAGTACCCTAACGAATCGCACAAACGCGTTGCACTTATCGGTAATCGCCTGGTCACAACTCGCAATCCACAGAAAACTGCGTTTCCCACAATTCTTAGTGGCCAGCAAATGAATGTTCCACGTGGAACATTCCCGCCATAGGCGGCAGAGATCAGATAAACCGCCCACGGGAGCCAGTTTGTGCCTCCGTGGGCGGTTTTCATGCAACAGGAGCATGCACTATGCGAAGCTGGATGGACTACAAGGAGCGTCAGCGTTGAGCTACGTCAATCGCCGTCATTTCGTTGTCGGGGCCGCTTCCCTGGCCTCCGGCATGTACCCGCCTGTCAGAGCGCTGGCCGCCGGATCCAAGTTCCATATCGGCGTCATCTCGGACGAGATCTCGCAGGACTTTGATCACGCCTGCTACGTCATCGCGAAGCAGTATGGTCTGCACTATGTGGAGCTTCGCGCGCTGTGGGGGAAGAACCTGCAGGATTCCTCCGATGCGCAGATTGCGGACGCACAGAAGATCCTGGGGAAGTATGCACTGACCGTGACAGATATTGCCAGCCCGCTTTATAAGGTGGACTGGCCAGGTGCTCCGCCTTCTGCCCACGCATCGAAAGCCGATCTGCACGGCGCTGCCGATACCACATTTAAACAGCAGGATGATGTGCTCAGGCGCTCCATTGAATTGGCGAAACAGTTCAAGACGAATAAGGTCCGATGCTTTGACTTTTGGCGGCTCGAAGATGTGAAGCCGTTCCGTGCCGCGATCAACGATCAGTTGCGTAAAGCCGCAGAGTTCTCTGGCAGCCGCGGCATCCTGCTGGTATTAGAGAACGAGTTCGAATGTAATACGGCGACCGGACGCGAAGCAGCGGCGACGCTGGCGGGAGTGCCGACAAAGAATCTCGCACTGAATTGGGATCCGGGAAATGCGGTGATGCGCGGTGAGCTCGATGCATTTCCAAACGGTTGGAACGCGCTGCCTAAAGACCGCATTCACCATTGCCACGTAAAGAATGCTGCCAAGGATGCGCAGGGAAAGATGCAGTGGGCTCCCGTAGATATTGGCTACATCGACTGGACAGCGCAATTTCGTGCGCTGAAGGACATCGGCTACTCGAATGCTGTGAATCTCGAGACGCACTGGAGGGGCGGCGGCACTCCGGAGCAGAGTAGCGACAGAAGTTGGAGCGGCATGAAAAAAGATCTGGTGGCTGCAGGTTGCATGTAAGCGACGGATCATTAGACGAGCTGTTTCTACAGACTCGTTCTTGGCCAGCACTCGCGTGAGAACGGTCTCTGCAGCGATGCCCCATTCTGTCAATCAAGAAATTGCAAGAGGACAGTCATGCATATTTCTCGAACACCTTTGCAGATTAGGAAGCATAGCTTGTACCTTGTCTGCGCTTTCATTATGTGTTTCTCGTTCCCCGGTAACGTCTTCGCGGCAGCCGGTCCTCAGCCGACTGCGAGGACTACGCAGGGAGAAGTCGCGGGCAAGTGGATCCTCGGTGACACGCAAAAGACATTCCTGGGAATTCCCTATGCAACTCCGCCGGTTGGGCAGTTGCGTTGGAGGGCTCCGCAGCCGCCTGCCGCCTGGAAAGGAATCCGTGACGCGACAAAGTTTGCGGGCCGGTGCGAACAGTGGCACATCTGGAACGACTACATCTTCCTGGACCCCGGACCGACGGAGGATTGTCTCTACCTGAACGTGTATGTTCCTGCATCGGCCACGCAGACGAGCACGCTGCCGGTGATGTTTTGGATCCATGGCGGCGGATTCGCTGCGGGCGCAGCCTCGGAGCCGCGCTATACGAACTCCGCGCTGGTCCCGAAGGATGTCATCCTGGTGACGATCAACTACCGTCTTAATGTCTTCGGCTTTCTGGCGAGTGAGGACCTCGCGAAGGAAACCGGAGGTCATGCCGGCAACTACGGCCTGATGGACATGGTGGCGGCGCTGCGCTGGGTGCACGCGAATATCGGCACCTTCGGAGGTGACCCCGGAAATGTCACGATCTTCGGTGAGAGCGCAGGTTCCTTCGCGGTCAACGCGCTCACGACCGCTCCCGAAGCGCGCGGACTCTTCCAGAAAGTTATCGGCGAGAGTGGCGCGTTCTTCGGCAGTGCAATTCCGATGATGTCTACCGCTGAGCGGGCCAAACGCGATCAGCAGTGGGTTGACTCGCTTGGAGTAAAAAATCTCGACGAGCTCCGGAAGCTTCCTGCCGAGAAGCTGATTGAGGCGGCACAGAAGAAATCAACGATTGGGTTTGCGCCAGTCGTTGATGGACTCTTTCTTCCCGAGCCGGTGCCAGATGCCTATGCGGCAGGTAGGCAGGCACACGTGCCGGCAATCATCGGCTGGAATCGCGACGAGAGAAGTGGCACCTTATCCAGGGACATGACTGCCGCGAAGTGGAAGGCCTATGCCGATGATCATTACGGAGAGCATGCGGCACAGTTCCTGACTGCATTTCCCGGTGATAGCGATGGACAGGCAGTCCGCTCAGCAGATGACTTCACTACTGATTCCTTTATCGCGATGGGTGGATGGAAGTGGGCAGAGGCTGACGCGAAAACCGGACACACTCCCGTGTATCGATACCGTTTCGACCGTCCCGCACCGGCCGAGCCGAACCATCCGCAAGGCAAATATGCCTTCCACTCGGACGAGTTGGAGTACGTCTTCGGAACGCTGGACGTGAGACAAGGGGCCACATGGCAACCTGCCGACCGCAAGCTGAGCGAAGAGATGATCGGATACTGGACAGACTTCGCCCGGACTGGCGATCCAAACGGACCAGGGCTCCCGCAGTGGTCGCGCTACGACAGAGACGGCACTGTGATTCACCTGGACGATCCGATTAGTGCAGGTCCGGATCGTTCGCGTGCCCAGTTTGAGTTTTTATCCCAGGAGCCTTCGTCCCCAAATGCTCTCTCAACGGGCGCAAGATAGATCGAATTGAAGACCTGCTGTATGGTTTACGAGTGGTTCCGGAGCGGTCAAACTAAATCGACCGATACGGTATGAGGCCCGAAGCACGGATGCATTCCATAGTCCAGGAAAGCTCCTATTCCGGCGGAGGCTTAACGGATGGCGAAGTATCTCGGTGCGCTCGATCAAGGCACGACAAGCACCCGGTTTATTGTCTTCGATCGCAGCGGCCGCGCCGTGAGCACGGCACAGAAGGAGCACGAACAAATCTATCCCGCGCCCGGATGGGTCGAGCATAATCCACGCGAGATCTGGAAGCGCACCCAGGAGGTGATCGCCGAGGCGTGCTCGAAGGGAGCTGTGGCGCGCGAAGACATTGCCTCTGTAGGAATCACCAACCAGCGCGAGACCACGGTTGTTTGGGACCGCCGAACAGGTGAGCCCGTGACCAACGCCTTGGTTTGGCAGGACACGCGAGTGGGCGAATATGTCGCAGCTCTCGCTGCGGATGGTGGTCAGGACCGCTTCCGCGAGAAGACGGGTTTGCCGCTGGCGACCTACTTCAGCGGCCTGAAGATTCGCTGGATACTCGACCACATCGATGGAGCGCGAGCGCGCGCTGAACGCGGTGATCTGTTGTTCGGCAACATCGATACATACCTGCTGTGGAACCTCACAGGCGGCGTGGACGGCGGCGTTCATCGCACCGACGTGACCAACGCCAGCCGCACGCAGCTGATGGATTTGTCGACGCTCGAGTGGGACGACGACATGCTGCGGCAGTTCGAGATACCGCGCGCCATGATGCCCGAGATCTCCCCAAGCAGCCACGACTTCGGCGAGATCAAGATGGGCTGCCTGAGCGGGTTGCAGGTCGGCGGTATTCTCGGTGACCAGCACGCGGCGCTCGTGGGCCAGACCTGCTTCAAGCCTGGACAACTTAAGAACACCTACGGCACAGGCTGTTTTCTGCTGATGAACACGGGCTCAAAGAAGGTGCTCTCGCAAAATGGGCTGCTCACAACGGTCGCTTACAAATTCGGCAATCAGCCGGCGGTCTATGCGCTCGAAGGGAGCATCGCAATCACCGGTGCGCTTGTGCAGTGGGTACGCGACAATCTTGGCCTGATACAGAGAAGCGAAGACATCGAACCGTTAGCGAACTCCGTAACAGACAACGGCGGCGTTTACTTCGTGCCTGCATTCTCGGGCCTTTATGCACCGTATTGGAAGGACGATGCGCGCGGCGTCATCGTCGGGCTAACGCGGTATGCCAATCGTGGCCACATCGCTCGCGCCGTGCTCGAGGCAACTGCCTTCCAGACTCGCGAGGTCATTGAGGCGATGGAAGCGGATTCGCATATCCGGCTCGATCAGTTGCGCACAGACGGCGGCATGGTCGCAAACGATCTGCTGATGCAGTTCCAGGCCGACCTGCTGGATCGCCGTGTTCTGCGTCCCTATATGCGCGAGACGACAGCGCTGGGCGCGGCCTACGCTGCTGGTTTGCACTGCGGGTTCTATAAGGATACGGATGATCTGGTTGCGAACTGGTCTGTCGACAAGACATGGGAGCCAAACTGTGACGAGCAGGAGCGCGAACGCCTCTTCCGCCAATGGAAGAAGGCAGTTACCCGATCCTTCAACTGGGTCGACTGAACCTCGCGCGAGTTTTCAGCAACAATGAATGGCAAGCATCACAGGACGAACGCACATGAGAAAGACATTTCTGGGTGAACTGATCTCAGAAGCGGTCGCGGTGGCCATCATCATCGCGATCGGCGACTCTGTAGCCGCGATGTACAGCCTCTATGATCCAAGCCCCTATCAGCAGGCCTACTGGGGGGTCTGCATTGCGTGGGGTCTGGCGGTGACGATTGCAATCTACACAACTGCTTCGGTGAGTGGCTGTCACGCCAACCCGGCTGTCACGCTGGCGCTCGCGCTGTATCGAAAGTTCTCGTGGAGCAAGGTGTTGCCGTATTTTGGTGCGCAGGCGCTGGGAGCATTCGTCGGCGCAGTGCTCGTGTATGCGCTGTATGTTCCAGTGATCAATCTCTTCAATCTAACGCATCATGTCACGCGAGCAGCCGGCGGCGCGGCAGGGGTATTTTTCACCCATCCCGGCCTTGCGGTTACGCCACTGCATGCATTCACCGACGAGATAATACTGACCGGCATCCTCATCTTCGGCATCTTCGCGATCACCGAGAAGTACAACGAACAGGCACCCGGAGCGAATTCCGGCGCGTTGATCATCGGCTTTCTTGTCGCGGCCATTGGCGCATCGATGGGTTACCTCGAGGCCTGGGCATTGAATCCCGCGCGTGATTTCGGACCGCGCCTGTTCTGCTTCTTTGCTGGCTGGGGCGGCGCCGCCTTCCCTTCACCGCAGAACTATTGGTGGGTTCCCATTGCCGGTCCGCTGCTTGGCGGAGTGCTCGGCGGCATAGCCTATCAGATCCTGATCCATCCCTATCTGCCTGCGCGCATCCGTGCTTCGGAGCAGATTATCGCAGGCGATCAGCCAATGGGAGCCGTGGCCGGCACAACAGAGTTAGCGTCGGCGATTGTGCCGGAGACGAAATAGAACTGCTGTGCGAGTTCGATGAAGCGGCGGGCTTCTCTCTCGATCCAGTCTGGTCCCTCGCCCAGCTCGGCGGCTAAGAGTCTTGCGACGGCAGGTGCCGATCGCTGTGCCGCCCTGGCATCCAGCAGTAACGCACGCGTTCTGCGCGAAAGCACATCCTCGACGGTGCGAGCCATCTCATAGCGTGCAGCGAAGATCACCTCGGCGCACGTAAAAGGCAGTGCTGGATCAAGAAGCGTGGCCGTTTGCGGGTTGGACGCCCACATGCGAGAGATCTCCGCGGCCTCAGTGCCGTATCGGGATAACGCCGCAGACGCGCCGGCCTTCTCGGGCGCACCATGCAAGCGAACGGAACGGGTCACGCAGCGCCGATCCGGCAGCATGCCTCGACGAATCGCCACTGCAAGTGTGTCTTCCGCCATGCGGCGATAGGTCGTCCACTTGCCTCCAGCCACTGTGATAAGGCCGCTCTCAGAGACCTCGATCGTGTGCTCGCGAGAAAGTTTCGAGGTCTTCGCCTCGCCGCCTGTGACGAGCGGCCGCAAGCCCGAGAAGACGCTGAGGATGTCGGCGCGGCCGAGCGGACGCGCAAGGTACGGGTTGATCGTCTCGAGCAGGAAGTCAATCTCGGAGCTCTCATGCCCCGGTTCAACTGCCACCGAGGACGCAGGGAGATCAGTTGTGCCGATCACGACTTTGCCCAGCCACGGGATTGCGAAGATGATGCGGCCATCGCGAGTTTTCGGCACCATGATCGCGTTCCCATTCCCCAGCACCTCGCCGGCAACAACAATGTGCGTGCCCCGGCTGACCGAGAGCATGTGTGGACTCGATGGCTGATCCGCCCTGCGCAGTTCATCCACAAAAATTCCTGTGGCGTTGATGAAAGCACGGGCGTGAACCTCGACGGCACGACCCGTTTCCACGTCCTCCACTGTGACACTGCCGAGCTTATCGTTGTGCTTATGCAATGCCGTACAACGCGCATAGTTGAGCACGATCGCTTCGTGATCCTCTGCTGTGCGCGCGAGTGCCAGCGCGAGTCGAGCGTCATCAAACTGACCATCGTGATACAGCAGACTTCCTTTCAAACCCTTGGCAGCGATGCCGGGCACACGCAGTCGAGTCTCCGCTGCTGAAAGAACACGCGTTGGGCCAAGCGACGATTTGCCGCTAAGCACTTCGTACGCCTTGAGGCCAATGCCGTAGTACGGCAGGTCAAACCACTTGTAGGCAGGCGTGACGAACGGCAGCGCATGCACCAGGTGCGGCGCGTTCTCCAGCATGATCTTTCGTTCGCGCAATGCCTCATAGACGAGGTGCAATTGCCCGCTGACGAGATATCGCACACCGCCATGCACCAGCTTGGTCGCCCGACTGGAGGTCGCCTGAGCGAAGTCCCCGGATTCGACAAGCGCGGTACGAAAGCCGCGGGTTGCAGCGTCGACAGCGAGTCCAAGCCCGGTGGCCCCGCCACCTATGATCAAGACATCCAGCTTGTCCTTCTTTGTCTCTTCCAGCCGTGCGAATTTTTCGGCACGTGTGTTCATCCAACTCTCCGCGATCTCCAGTCCACCGAAAAACGAAAGCCGCCCGTGAATTCCGCCGATTCCTGCAGAATTCTCAGGCGGCCTTCAGAACTCTGCCGCAGCAGCAGTGAGGCTACATGCTTCGTCGGTGAAAGGCAAGTACCAGGGAATCGACGACAACTCGGGATCCCGGTGGAGTTAAGGGACGCAAACTCAGATCACAATCATGGCCTAACCACTTATTTTCTTTCCGTAACCCGTATCCATGCAGCCGCGAAACAAGCCACTACAATTGAATTCGATGATTTCCCCCGACAGCATCGACCTCGTTGGCGTAGGCCTGAATGCGACTGACACCTTGATCCGTTTGTCCGAGTTTCCCCAGCGCGGCTCGAAACTCGAATACGACACAGAATCTCTTATGCCGGGTGGACAGGTTGCCTCAACTGTCGTCGCGTGCCAGACCTGGGGTCTTCGAACGCGCTATGTTGGGAAGCTCGGTGATGACGACGCTGGGCGGTTACACAGTCGTGAGTTCGACCGGACAGGAGTTGAAGCCAAACTCATTAATGTGCCCGGCGCGGCAAGCCCGAAATCCATCATCATGGTCGATCAGGATGGCGAACGCACTGTCCTATGCCGGCGGGATGACCGGCTGATCCTCCAACCGAACGAACTCAGACGCGAGTGGATTACAGATGCTCGCGCTCTTCATGTCGATGGGCACGATACATCCGCAGCGATTCAGGCCGCCAGTTGGGCTCGCGAAGCTGGGCTCGCTGTGATTGCTGATCTCGACGAAATCTATCCGGGTGTCGATGCGTTGATCGAGAAGATCGACTATCTCATCGTTAGCCGTGATTTCCCTGCCCGGTTGACTGGCGAAAAAAATCTTGTGAAGGCGCTTCGTGAGATCCAGTCCCGCTATGGATGCCAGCTCACCGCAGCCACTCTCGGGCAGGGCGGCGTGCTCGCGTGGAATGGAAACGTCGCCCATCACGCACCTGCGTATCGTGTTCCGGTAGTCGATACGACAGGAGCAGGCGATATCTTTCACGCCGGCTTCATCTTTGCCCTGCTGCAGGGATGGTCACTGGAGCGCCAGCTTGACTTCGCGTGCGCCGCCGCCGCCATGAACTGCATGGCAGAAGGCGCGCGAGGCGGGATTTCAGCCCTCGAGTCAATTTTCACATTCATGCAATCGACCACGCACTATGACGAGAGCCTCGAGCAGGTCCTGCAAACGGAAATGTCGTACTGATTTGAAGCTGCCCGCCCAAACGCGTGACGCGGCTTCGCCATAAGCCACTTACCAGGCAATCGTCTCCGGGAAGAATTCTGCAAACAGCTCGTCGTAATAGGACCTGAGCTCCTGCAGCTTGGGCTTGCGACTTGCTCCTGATATCGTCCTTCAAGGAACTCGTCCCACTCCTCCATGTCGGCGGATAATGGGTTCCGCTTTGCTGAAGCGAGTTGCGATGCTGTGCTCATGAGTCGTTCCGCCGCGGATCAGAAAAAGATCCAACGTTACCGGTAACTATAAGGACATTACTCTATAATTGGCAAGCGCGAAATCGGCCTGAATCGTCCCATTGCGCTCATGACCGTGCCTGAGGAGGCTCCAGCTTGCGAACCAGGAACACCGCAAAGGCCGTACTAACGGATGTGCAATTCTGGATTCCTGTCGTCGTGCTCATCTTCGGTATTGTCCTGCTGGTTTGGCTTCACTAAATTCGACGGGACCGAGCTCGAACACATTATGCCGACTCAAATCGACACCTCTTCATCGCGATACGCCGGATCTACTCATGTACTTGGCGTGCTCTGCGGCCTTACCGCGGGCGTATGGTTAGGAGCCGCTGAAGCGCCCACAAAGCTGGTTCACGCTGGCTTTTCTCCTTTTGCCATCTCGCTCTGTATGGTGACAGGCGTCTTCGTAGCGCGCTGGACCTTCCCCACCCTGCTCAAGGGAACCAGCTATGTCTTCCGCGACCTGATGTCCAGAGCGCATCTTTTAGTCTGGGCAATCCTGGCCGGCGCGCTCTGGGCAGTCGCCAACACACTTACTGTCTTCGCCATTCGCGATGTAGGTCTGTCGATCGCCTTCCCCATGTGGAACACCAACTCCCTCATCGGGCTTCTCTGGGGGCGCGTCCTCTTCCGCGAGCTGGATGGAGCCGATGCCCGGACCATCACGAAAGTTGTTGTGGGAGCCGCGTGCATCGTTGTAGCGGCAATCATGCTGGGCTTCAGCACCGTTCACGGAGGAAGCTCAACTGGCCACAATGCTATCGGCGGCATCCTCGCGGCCACGGGAGCCAGCCTGATGTGGGGCACCATGTACGTGCCCTACCGCAAGGCGTATCTCAGCGGCATGAACCCTCTGTCCTTCGTAACCGCGTTCACCGTCGGCGAGCTCGTCACGATGGTTCTCCTCACCTGGACGCTCGACGGCGGACGTCACTCCTCGGCCTTCCAGATTGTGCACTCCGGGCAGGTTCTCTTCTGGCTCTTTCTCGGCGGATTCGTCTGGGTTATCGGCGACATGTTTCAGCAGTTTGCTGCAAAATATCTCGGCATCGGCCGTGGTATTCCACTCTCCAACACCAACCAGCTTTGGGGGCTCGCCTGGGGTGCACTCGTATTCGGAGAGCTCGCGGGCGCCGATCGCAGCCACAAGCTGCTCGTCTTAGGTGGATCCCTCATCATGATCGTTGGCGCCCTGTTCATCAGCGGTGCCAAAGCTTCCGAGGGGGAACATTCATCTCGCAATGAGGCGCTTGAGCGAGAGTGCAGCCGATACGGTCTGAACTATAACGAGGTGCTGGTTGCCCAGAGTGGGGACGAGTTCGGCCACGGCCCGGATCGCCGCCGTTGGTGGGACTATCTCATCATCGCTTCGGCAACGGCCGTCTTCGTCTGGCTTGCCTGCAAGGCTTCGGTGCCTCCGCTTGCAATGAACCTGCGCTGGATTGCAGTGCTCACTGTCATCCTGCTTGCAAGTCTGATCGGCTGCGGATACCGCCTGTACAAACAGACGCGCTTCTCTTAGACCTCGCTACTGAGCGGTTGCCGCTGTGCTCCAATTCACCGCCGTGTTCCGATTCACCGCTGTGCCCAATTAACATAGATCGGATTACCCAGCAGCAGAATCTGCCCTGACGCGCCATGGACTTCGACAAGAAACCAGCTGCGCGCTGATCCCGCCTGGACAGTCCAGTGCAACGCGCGTGATCGCCATGAATGGTTTGTGCGGGAGCGCTGGAAGTCTTTCCGCTGCCCTCGATCAACTCCGCCGAGTCGCCGTCACAATTGTCGATCTGAGCTTCAACATCGATATGTTCGCCCGCTCGTGCGACGAGCAAGACCGCCCATGACAGCCGAAGACGGACGACGTATGGGCGGACATGTCCAGCATGCGATTGCGCGATCCCGGCAACATCAATAAACACACGCCCCGACCGAATACCCGCCAGAATCGCGGGCGTCGACAACTCTGTGGCATAGACCACAGTTGTCGGGTGTCCGACAGCATTGGTCTCATCCGCAGGAATCAGCGGTTGATGGTTGTCACTGCCTCCAATCGCAGTCAGCCGATCTCCAAGGTTCAACTGCCCCTGCCAGAATGGAATGCCTGATGCGGAAGGATCCTCGCCACCTCCGTTCACTGCCTCGATCGCAGTGAAGTAGTGCATGTCAACGGGATTTTCCGGCGCCCAGCGGCATCCCATGCAGATTTCGCCGCCCGGTGCGTTCGGGTGGTTGATCGACAGCAGCGCGCCCAGCCCTTGCGCATTCCTCAACAGAACGTTCAAGGTCGGGACAGCTTTGCTGCCGACCCGGAAGTCCAGAAAATCCGTCGTTCCCAAAAAATTGATGTGGCCCTGAAAGGTCGTGATCTCGCGCCCGGGGATCAGCAACACATTGTTGAAATAAGGCTGCAGCTCACGCATCGCGTCATACTGCGACGTCGCATTGTGGTCCGTGATTGCAATGAAGTCGAGGCCACGCCGTTCCGCTGCTTCGACCGTCATGAACACGGGGCACGGCACCATCTGCCCAGTTTGATTCGGGCAATGACCGTCGCTATGCGCGGTGTGCATGTGCAGATCGCCGCGATACCAGGCCGCCCCTGAGCGCAGCGGCTCGCGCAGGACCGCTGGTTCATCGCTGACCAGCCCCGTGCGCGAGAGGAAAACCATAGCGGTGTAGTGGGAGGTGACTTGGGGGCGGATATTAGGAACACCGATAAGCACGTTCCACGTACCCGCCGGAATTGCCCCGGGCAGACACGACGGAGTCGCATCAGACAAGCCGACGGTCAGCGTCGACTTGTTCCCACCGCTCCAGCATCTCAGCCCGTCAGGGTCTTCGAGGCCAAGATCGAGCGCGGTCTTCTGCTCGCGCTCGGTGTAACTGAACGTGACGGTGACGCGGTGCACGCCGTCTGGAACATGAAACGGGACCTCGATGTAGCTATGGTTCTGGGCACCCGCAACCACACCGTGAAGCGTGATGTCCGCGTTCCCCATACCGATTGATGACGCGGATTGCGCAGTTGCAACCTGCGCATGCAGCCCGGCGAACAGGAAGGCCATAGCGACGAGCCATGCTTGCACTGTCAGGAATCTCGACCAGACAAACATGTTCCTCGCTAACCCGGCCATATACATCGTGACGCTGTTAGTAGAACAGCTTCAGCGCAAGCTGCAAGGTGCGTGCGCCGAAATTGTTATTGCTGTTCTTCGTGCTCGTAATCGTGCTGAAGGGAGTAGTCGTGAAGTTCAGGCTTCCCGGTTGCGAAAATGGCGGTGTGTTGGTCGTGTTGAAGGCTTCCGCGCGGAACTGCAGCCGGACCGACTCCGTCATATTGAAGTCCTTCAGAATCGCCGAATCGAGATTGCTGAAGCTTGGTCCGCGCGCCTGCTGCTGGCTGCCACCCAGCGGGTAAAAATCGGCTTCTCCTAACGTTGTCTTCAGCGGGTCGGGCTGCGCAAAAGCAGCTGGATTCAACCACTGCGTATAGTTGTGCGGCCCGGCGTACATGTTCTGCCCTGGTACAACGAAAGCAAAGCAGCCGAATTCCGAGGTCGCCTTCGGACACGTGATCGTGAACGGCTGTCCGCTTTGATGACTGTAGATAGCGTTCACATTCCATCCACCGAATAGCAACTGCATCGCCTTACTGGCATTCGCCATGAACATGCGGCCCGTGCCGAACGGAAGTTTATAGATGCCTGTCAGATGAACCAGATGCGTCGCATCGGTATCGCACAGTGCATACTCGTGCGAAATGCCGAAGCCCGGCAGCCACTCCGCCCTGTACTGCTGGTTTTGCTGCGCCTGCGTGTGCTGGTCACTCATGCATTTGCTGTATGTGTAGTTACCCAGCATATAAAGTCCGTAGCTGGTCTGGTGCTCGTACGTGGTCTGCAGTGAGTTATAGCTGCTGGTTGCGTTCGTCGTCTCGTAGGTCGAATTACGCGCAAAGCTCTTGTACGGAATATAGTTCTGCGGGTTGGCTGAGGTCGGCAGAATTTGGGTCGGAGAATTGTTGTATCCAAGATTGTCCAGGTGCCGTCCCTCCGTTCCCACATAACCAACCTGGATGGAATCATGCGCGGTGAACTGCTCCTGAATCGTCAGGTTCTGTGTCTGCACGTACGGCGTCTGGAAGTCATACTGTCTGCCGTAGAGATTCAAGCCCTGACCGTTGTAGATCGTGGGATCTGCGAAGGACACCGTGTTGAACGCCTGCTCCATCGTGGCCGGCTGACCGTTCGAAAGCAGCAGCGGATGCTGTGAGTCGGGACTGGGGAACGTCGCAGTATAGACGAAGGGATAGTTCGTTCCGAGGGTTCCACCGTAGCCCAGATTGCCCAGCGCGCCATACGCAATGCCATAGCCTCCGCGAACCACAAGCTTCGGCGTCACTCTGTATGCGAAGCCAAGGCGAGGCGCGAAGTTCGTCTTCTGCGCATTTCCCAGTGCCATGTTATCGACGCAAGCCAGCGTAATGCTGTTGCTTGCCAGCAGCGCATCAAATGCGGCGGAACGCGCCACCGAGCATCCCTTCTTCGGAATGTAGTACGTGCCCGGCGTTCCATTGCCACCTGTCGCCACAAAGTTTGCCTGTCGGCCATTCACCTCCACATATGGTGTGTAGTAGTCCCACCGCAGGCCTAAATTCAGCGTAAACATTGGCGTCACCTTCCAGTCGTCCTGGAAGAACGCTCCCCAGTACCAGCGATGATCATCCGTGCCGGAGATGTTCGATCCCGAAAAGCTGCTCATCCCGCCAACGTTGTTCACGCCGCCGTTCGCCGTACCAACCAGACTCGCAGTTGGCGTCAGCAGCAGATCGCCCATTCCATTCAGATTGCTGTTGCTGTTCGGAATATCGGAGTACTGCCCATTGAAGTTGAAATCGCCACGGCCCTGCGGAGGCTGCGAGATATTGCCGTACAGGTCGTCCACCTGAACTCCGGCCTTAAAGGCATGGTTGTGATACACCTTCGTCACTTCGTCGACGCCTTCGATGCTCCACACGTACTGCAGCGTCGGCGTAAAGTTACCCACGCCGATGTGCGTCAGACCGTTGATCGTAATTGGCGGGAGACCGCCGTTGTTCGCAACCTGCGGCACTCCTTGAATTCCATACTGCGCGGGAATCCCGAACGTGTTTCCATAGATCGACTGCTGAATTTTGTCGGAATGCACCATACCGACGTGCATATCGTTGATCAGCGTCGGCGTAAACGTATGCGTATACCCGACCGCCCACGCATACGCGGGCAAGCTGTCCAGGCGGCCGCCTGTCTCGGCAAGAGCGAGCCCGGGCAGGCTGGAGGGCACGTTCGCCGTCAGATAACTGCGATCGAACACCCCAAACAGAACGTTCTTCGAGTTGAAGTCCTCGTCGATGCGAACGTCATAAGTGTTCGTGATTCTTAACTGTCCGGGAATCCAACTGAAGTTGTTAGAGAGCTTGCCAGGAACCGATGGCGCCGGATAAACACCCAGCAGCTTAATAGCATTTGGGTCAAGCCGTGACGTCGGAAGCACATTTAGCAGCGCCTTACGCGCCGCCGTAGAGAAGTCGGTGATCCCGGCCAGCGCCCCACCGGGGGCATAGTTCCCAGCCGGGCAGCCGGAAGCCGTGCAGTTGTAGAACGGATCACGCACGTAGGCCCCTGGCGTTCCAGGGAGACCGGTGATCGGATCGACTCCGCTGGCTGGGATCTGCCGCGTCGTAGCAGGATCGAGAATCGCCCCATGCGGAATAATCCGGCCCAGGGCATCCGTTGCCGTTCCGCTGTTGTAGGTAATGTTGTCCTGCAGATTGGTGAAGCCACTGTTCACCATTCCCAGTGTCGGCACCGTGCTGGTAGCAGGAGACGGCGTCACAAACCGTCCGCCCTGGTAGTCGGCAAAGAAGAAGGTCTTGTTCTTGAAGATCGGCCCGCCAATGGTGCCGCCAAACAGATTCTGGCGGTACTCCGGCCTGCGCTTGCCTGCGTTGAAGAAGTAGTTCGCGTTCAACGCATCGTTGCGTACGTACTCCCACACATCTCCGTGAATGTGGTTCGTCCCGGACTTCAACGCTGCGTTTACGACGCCGCCGGTCGAGTGACCGAACTCCGCATTGAAATCTCCGTTCTGGACCTTGAACTCCTGAATCGCATCTGGCGGCGGAACAATCGCCGCATTCGTTCCCGTGTAGTTGCCGCCGTAAAACTCAATGTTGTCGTTGATCCCGTTCAGCCGGAAGTCGTTTTGCCAGACGTTCACGCCGTCCACCGAGAAGTACGCGCTTTCCGTGCTGCCTGAGTCCGGCGTTGGCTGCCCCGGCGGCGCGGTCGAGACTCCCGCTGCGAGCTGCGACAGCGATCCCCAATCACGACTGGCGAGCGGAAGATCATTAATCTCCTCTCCCGTAATCGTCTGGCCCACGGCAGCGTTCTCTGACTGCAACAGCGGCGCTGCCGCTGTCACCGTCACCTGCTGTTTCACATCGCCGGCGCTCATGTGCACATCGACGGTCAGAACCTGTTGAACATGCACATCCAGGCCGCGCACGATGTAGTCCTGGAATCCTCTTGAAGCGGACTGGACGGTGTAGCTGCCCGGCGGCAGATTATTGAAAGCGTACGTCCCCGTCGAGGTGGATTGGGTCTGCGCAGTGGCGTTCGTCGCCACATTGGTCAGCGTGATCTTCGCGTTGGGTATAGCAGCCCCGGTCGGATCCATTACCGTGCCGGTGATACTCCCTGTGTCAAGCTGTGCGACCATCGTGCCGCAGGTGAAGGCCAGGACAACCGTTGCCAGGAGCACACGGATAACCGCGGTCGATCGCAATTGCAGGTTCATAGACTGCCTCCAAGGGAAAGGGGAAGTTCGTACGCAAACGGTACTTGGCCGAGCATGCGTATTCGCAATCCATAATCACCCCACGTCGCGAGCCGGAAAAGTGTATAGCAACCGTTTCGGGCGTGAATACACATGTGATAAGACCGGCTCAAGCCCTTTCAGAAGTATCGTTTGCCGCAACCATGAATTATCGGTGAACAGACCGCTGAGGAAGACGGCAAGGTCGTCGTAATGCTACATTTACCCACGCCGGTTAGTTTGGATTTTGACTCTTCACCCGGGATTGGGAGACTCACCATGGGACGGTCGGCAGTCGTCGAGCATGAGGACAGGTTCAGCGAGACGACGCCACTCCTGGACAGCGACGAACGTTGGCAGGTCGCAAAGCGCGCCGTCGCCAGCCGGCACTTCGCCCGCTCGCCGCTGCTCTCCAACTTCCTTCTCTATATCGTCGCCGAAACGATTCAGGGCCGGTCCGACCAGATAACCGAGCACGAGATCGGCGTGCATGTCTTCGATCGGCCGGCTCATTATCGGACGCTCGAAGACAACATCGTCCGCAGCTATGCCCGCCAGCTGCGCCGCAGGCTCACCGACTACTTCCTCCAGGAGGGCTCCTCCGAGCGGCTGCACATCGAAATCCCTCTCGGCGGCTATATTCCCATCTTCGTGAACGCCGGCGAAGAAGCCTCACAAGAGGCTGAATCCGTTGCCTTCGATCAACACGGCAGCCCGCATTCGGCTCCCGCCATCTCCCGGCCATTGGGTTCGAATATCGCTCAGGGTCATTGGACCTGGCGGCGGAGTTTGCTGCTGCTTGCCTATACCGCAGCGATCTGCTCGGTGGCCTGGTGGATAGGCAGATACAAGCGGCACGAGCCAGTCGAACCTGCACAACTCACAGCCGCAAAACCGCTATGGGATGCGATCTTCAACGGATCGTTTACCACCTACATCGTGCCCGCCGATGCCGGACTGAATATCATCGAAGACATCTCCCACAAACCTCTGCCCCTCGCGCAGTATGTGAACGGCGACTACGCGAAGAGCGAACTGCCCCAGGTGGATCCTCACAGCGCTGACGATCTTCGAACCCAGGACTTCACCAGCTTCGTCGATCTGCAGATCATCTCGGCCTTATCGCGGCTGCCGCAATTCAATCCAAAGCGCGCGATCCTTCGATTTCCGCGCGATATAAGACTGGATGATCTGAAAAACGCGAATGCGATCATCCTCGGTTCCGTCGGCAGCAATCCGTGGGCGGGGCTTGGCGACAGTAAGGCCAATTTCCGCATCGTTTATCACGATGGCATGGGCGCTGCGACTATCGTCAATACGCATCCCCTGCCCGGCGAAATGCCCGAATACGTCAGCCACTGGAACGAACCCGCGCACGAAACCTTCGCTCTCATCTCTTTCCTGCCGAGTCTGAGTGGCGACGGACATCTGCTGCTGGTGCAAGGTCTCGATGTGGCTGGTACGCAAGCCGCTGGCGAAGCGCTGCTTCGGCCAGAGCTGATCGAGCCCATTTTGAAAAAGGCCATCCGACCCGACGGAACGTTGCGCAACTTCGAAATCCTTCTTCGCGCTTCAAGTATTGAGTCAAGCGCGACAGGAACCTCCATCATCAGCACGAGAATTTACTGAGATCGTCGAGGTAAACGCGTGGAACAGGAATGTTCCACGTGGAACATTCATTTGTAGTCCACGAAGAAATGTTGAAAACGCAGATTTCTGTGGACAAGAGATTTGGCGCGTCCGCTATTCGCACTCAGGAGTAAAAGGAATGGCCTCCGGGATTTCCGGAGGCGATTCGTGCAGCTCCGAGGGTTAGAAGACGATCCGGCCCGAAAACTGGAATCGACGAGGGCTGCTGTAGCCTGTGAGACGGCCAAACGAGACTCGTGGCCGAAGGGTTGACGACGGAGATGGTCTGGGTCTGTGCCATCGAGAACGTCACGTTGTTGAGCACGTTGAAGCAGTCAGCCCGGAAGACGAACTTGACTCGTTCCTTGCTGATAGGAAAGCTGCGCTGCAGCGATGCATCGACGTTATAGCGGCTCGGCTGGCGCAGGTAGCTGGAGCTGCGCGGCGCTGTGCCGATCTTGGTGATCGCGTTCCCGCATACGCCCTTTCCGTATTTCGCGTCGAAGCTTGTATCGCCCAGGCTGGCACAGGGGATAGTACCGCCGATTGGGAAGACGTTCAGGGCCGAGAACGCGCTGGTGTCAAGATAGTTCTTCTGGCTGAAGTTGGCGTAGGTGACTCCCGGAACTACCATAGTCGCCGTTGATGCGGGCGGAGCCGAGGTCGCGGCCTGGAGCCAGATCCGGCATGCAAGTGCCCTGAGCGGGTGCGTTGCAGCCGGTACCGGTCACGAGCAGCGGCTTGCCGGAGCTATAGGTGTATATCCCGGACAACTCCCATCCACCGGCAATGTTGCGGACTGCCCAGTTGTCGCCGCCAATATGGCCACGGCCGAAGGGCAGCTTGCCGTAGCCGAAGACGTTGAGGTTCTCCGGGATGTCGTTGATGGTGATGGAGCGATCCATGCGGTTGTTGCCTGGCATGGCCACGCCGGTCGAGGAAGCTGCCGCCGGTACCGGGTAGTAAGACCGGACCGTGCCGTCGTCGCCAAGGTTCTTGGAATAGGTGTAGTTGACCGTGAAGTTGACGCCCTTGTACTCGCGCATCTTCAAAGTGAACTCGAAGGCGTTATAGGAGAGGTTCCCGACGTTGTCCCAGGTGGTGCCCGGAGGCGAGGAGTATTGCGGGAACGGCCGCAGCATGCGTCCGATACTTGCGCTCGTGCTGAGCGCCGCGGCAGCCGTGTACCCGGGGTATGGAGCGTTCACGCTGGAGTCCGCGGCATGTGCTACGGCGACATTGGCAGCTGTTGCGGGCGCGGTCATAATGTTTGCGAAACTCTTCGGCACGGTTACAGAGCCCAGGGTCACCAGGTATTTGGGATCCATGCCTCCGCTCCAGAAGCCCGGTTCGGGGGGTCCAGCGACGAAGTGCGACTGGCTGCCGGAGTAGTTGAGCGTCAGGGTCATGGCGTTGGTCAAGGCCTTCTGCATGCCGAAGTTGTAGAAGATGAACTCCGGGGCACGACCGGACAGGTACGGGTCAGCGTAGTCCGGAGCGCCGCCGGCCGACACATATTTGCCGCTGGAATTCACGTAGTTGCCGGTGCCCACCGTGAGCTCCGAAGCGGAGGCGCCGGTCGGTGCAGGGATGGTATATCCCGGGCCGCCGAAGTTCGTATTTGCCACCCCAGCTGCCTGAAATGCGGTGCTGTTGTTCAGGTAATAGGACGGCCCCGCAGAGGCGCCACTGCTGGTCGCGGCCGGAAGAATGATGCTGGAACCGAAGCCCGTTTGCCCGGTACCGGTAGCGTCACCGGCGCGGCCGCCGACGCCGCCGGCGCGGGAGTAGGCAACCGCAAAGCCGGCGCGGAAGACCGTCTTTGGATCGGGGGAGTACTCGAGGCCCAGCCGAGGTCCCCAGTTCTTCCAATAGGTGTGTACCGGCGTGCGGCACTGGCAACTTATATCCGCACCGCGATTGCCGGCGTATTCGAGCTCGCCCGGCGATCCGGTAAGCGGGTCGGTTGCATTGGGATTGAAGAAGCTCCAGCGGTCCGCCACCTCATGGTACGGAGGCAGGTAGTCCCAGCGCAGACCGAGATTCAGGGTGAGGTTCGGACGGATCTGCCAATTGTCCTGAACGTACGGTGAGACCGGGTGGTAACGGCCACCGATGTCGCTATAGAGCGGGACACCGGCGGAAGCGGAATTGACCGCACCAAGCAGGAAGCTGGCGTAGCTATAGCCGGTCGTACTCGCGCTGATTGCGTTGGAGTTTTGACCATAGCTGGCGGTGTCGTTGGGTGACCATTTCTGGATGTAGACGTCAGAGGTGCCGAGTGGGCTGATGATGTTGTCTTCCAGCCACTGGGTCTGCACGCCGAAGGTGATGTTGTGATGGCCGACGCTCCACTGGAGATTGTCGACGATCGTAAAGGTGGTCGGAACGGTGCTGGAGCTTCGCTGGGAACCGCCGGTGGCCCCCCAGTTGGTATCTGTTAAAGAGGAGAACGCCGGGCTGCTGTTGAAGGTGCTGCCGGGGAACTCCGTGGTGGCCTGGCCGACGGGCAGGCCGGTGATGCCCGCGTCGGTGGCCTCAGTGCCCTTAAGGCCCTGCGAGGCGTTCAGCGAGACGCCGCCGAAGCGGGTGAATCCGTAGTTGAACTGGTTGACGATGTGCGGCGACAACGTCCAGGCGTGCTCGACGGTGGCCATCGTCGGATGGAGAATGCTTGAGAACGCAGTCGAGTACGGCAGCGGCATGACGGAGCCGTAGCCGATGGACCGCCGCAGGCCGCGGGTGTACGAGACTGAGATACGTTGCCTGGACGTGAGGTCGTAATCCACCTTGGCGACAATCTCCCAGTTGTCATAGCCGCTGTAGCCGCTGGTCAGATAGTTGCCCGACAGGCCAGGCAGGTTCGGGTTGGGCAGAAGCTTTTGCTCATATTGGGAGATCGGGGAGATATAGCTGGCGGGAATGACATTGTTGGTCAGCACCCCATTCTTCACAGCCTGAAACGGCTGGCGGGTGCAGACGCTGCCCGAGCAGGAGTTCGTGAGCGGATTGAAAATGGCGGGCGGGTTGTTGCTGCCGGTTCCAGTGCAGCCCCCGGTCCCGCAGGTTAATTCGGTGAAGTCACCCTGCCTCATCAGTGCGGTAGGAACAGTGAAGACCGCAGCGTTACCCGTGGACGTATTGTGGAAGCGATCGTAGTTAGCGAAGAAGAAGAGCTTGTGGTGCATGAAGGGCACCGGGCCGCCGACGGAAGCGGAGAGCTCGTTCTGGTGCTCGGCAGCCTTACCAGCCGGGACCTGCGTCGCGACGCCATTCACGATGGCGTACTTGGTGAGCTGGTTTCCAGCAAAGCCCCAGGCGTCGAACGCGGTGTTGCGGATGAGGTCAATGACTTCGCCGTGGTACTGATTGCCGCCGCTCTTGACGGTGAAGCCGATGGCACCCGCGCCCTGGTACTCGGCCGAGGGAGCGGAGGAGATGATCTGAAGCTGATCGACGCTCTCAACCGGAACGCTGTTGGCGATGATGCGGTTGTCGCCCTGCTGATTCGAGGTAGTCGTCGGAATGCCGTTGAGGTAGACCTCCGCGAGGTAGTCGCCGGTGCCGGAAAAGATGGGAGCGCGCACGCCGCTCTGAGCGCCTACAGAGAGTGTCGCCAGCGAAGATGGATCACGCTGCTGGCCGTTCATGATGAGCGGCAGAGACTCGTAGACATCGTTGGTGATGACTTCGCTGACGCTAGCGCTGGAGGTCTCAAGCTGCGGCGGAGCTTCGGTGACCGTGACAGCCTGGTCGACGGTGCCGGGGGAGAGCTTCGGATTGAAGCCGGTGACATTGAGGCCGTTCACCTCGAGGTTCTTCTGTGTGAGCGTCGCGAAGCCCGGCACGGTGACCGTGACGGTGTACACACCCGGAATCAGCGGCGTAATGCTGTAGAGGCCGGCGCCCGTGGACTTCCGCGTCGTGCTGACTTTGCTCGCCTGGTTCGTCGCGGTTACCGTGGCGTTCGGGATCGCTGCACCGGTTGAGTCCGTGACTGTACCCTCAAGGGCACCTTCACCGCCCGTCTGAGCCAGCACCGCGGCGCCCGCACACGCAAGAAAGCTTGCCGCGAGTAAGACTGCGAGCGACCGGCGCAGCCGCGTCCAGCCTGAGAAATTGATGGCATTGCTAAGCATGTGTGACCTCCCGAACGACAGAACGCAATGTGCACGCCGCAGCTAACGACTTCTTGCGTTCGCTTTCTGTGGCAGCCTCGCTATTAGAAAAGCGTCTCTGTACGACTGTCAATAGGGGAACTATTTTCCATTCGATTACTTGAACAGATCGCGACCACCCGGCTGCTCTTCACTACTCAATTTCAACGGCTTACCCCGCGCACTCGAAGCAGCGATTCAACGGGCCGGCACAGGCCGGTAGACTTCGGTTTCTACAATGCTGAGGATCGGCGGCTCGGTCTTGCCGAGAGGCTCGGCCTGGTCCACCTGGCTATTCAGTTCCACAAGCTGATGGGCTTCCCCGACATCCACCGGAGGCCCGGTGAGCTGAATGCGCAGATGTGTTCCGGGGCGCCTGGCTGCAAGCGGCAGCATGATGTATCCCAGGCTAGTTGGAGTGTTTCCCCGGTACACCGTCTCGCCATCGAGCGTCACCAGAATCGGGTACCGGCGTACGCGGAAGGACGTAAGCTTCAGATCGAGTTCAGTCGGCACACACGGCTGCGCGAGGGTGTACTCAATCCACGCGGTGTCCAGCGACGCGTGCACCTGCGTTCTGTCCGGCGCTGCGTGACGAATGGGGAGACCATCCGTATCGATATCCGTGCGGCTGGCGGAAGCGTTCGTCCATGCGGTCGTCTCGTTGTCGTCGTACGCCTTGAACGCCTGGTCCGCATTGGCACCCGCCGTCGCCGAGACGATCGTGATCGGATCACGCGTAATGTGGAACGACGGCGTAGAGGGTGTCGGGCCGCGGTCGAGGTGCACCGGCAGAGCAGCCGCCGGATCAAAGGTCGAGAGGCCATTCCTCTCGGGCTCGGCGCGCGAGGAGAACGTAACATGCGCGGGCGCGAGGCCGTCGGCCTTTGCAGTGAGGGTGATCCGGCCCGGTGTTTCCGTGGAGCGAATGGAGACGCGATTAATGCCGCCTTCTACGGGAAGGTCGCGCGACAGAATGTAGTTGTCGTAATACAGAAACGGAGTGACCGGCGTCGCGGCCAGACCATGCGTATCCGCCGGGGCGGTGTTGATGGGCTCAGGCTTCGCAGTTCCCTGCGCGATGCCGCCGCGCCACTCGGCAGGTCCTGCGAGGCTGAAGTGAATCATATTGAGCGCGGTGGGCACACGTCGTCCCCTCTTGTCCACGACTTCCACATCGACGAGTGCAAGATCGGAACCGTCGGCATGCAATCCGCCCGGCCCTGTGTGCAACGTCAGGCGGATGGCAGTGGGTTCCCCCGCAGTGCTCAACGTAGTCGTGACAACCGGATGACGATGCGCGTCATAACCAATCGCTGTAAGTGTGCCCGGTTGAAAGACAACGTCAGGAAATGTGAAGAGAAAATCGTGCGTTGGCCGAACCGTGCCGAGCGATTGCCCGTTGAGCTTCAGCTCGACAAGTGCGGTCGTCGCTTCAACGTAGACCGCGCGCTTTATGCCCGCCGCGTAATTCCAATGGCCGTTGATGTGAATCCGCGGGTGTTCGGGATCAACCCAGCCGTCCCACATCACCTGATGAGCGAAGAACGCATCCTTCGGTATCCGCATCGCGTCCACCTCGCCCGATCGGCGATAGTTGTTGTCGCCGCGAAAGTGCGAGTTTTCGTCAATCCAGCTGATGTTTGCTCCGCCGGCGGAGACGCGCCGCCCAGTGCCCGGCCGCGCATGGAAGTAGTCGTCCCAGCGGAGCACATCTTCGAGCGTGTAGCTGTCCTGATTGCGGTTGTATGGCGGAGAGTCCTGATGGTACGGCGGCGTCTGATCGTCCCAGAACTTGCGCGCTCCTTCGTCGCGGTTGTACTCGTGAGCCCACAACGGCTTGGTCGCTGACTTGTCGATGTAGAGCATCTCACCGCCATATTCAGCGGTGTGCGATGCAAGCATCTCGCGTGCACCGATTGCGCGCCCGCCATGCGGATCGAACTCATTGCGCACGGCAAGCATGTCCCGCATGTGCTCTTCGCTGATTCCCTTGTTGCCGGATTCGTAGAAGAGAATGGACGGATCATTGCGGTTGTAGACCATCGCATCGCGCATCAGCTCCACGCGCGCCTGCCACTGCCGCCCATGAGGATCGCCTTCCGCGTCACCGGCCGGCATCGTCTCAATCAGGCCAACCCGGTCGCAGGATTCGATGTCCTGCTTCGACGGTGTGACGTGCATCCAGCGAACGAGATCGCCGTTGTTCTTCACCATCAGGCTGTTCGAAAAATCGGAGATCCATGGCGGAACATCCGTGCCGAGCGCCGGCCATTCATTTGTCGAGCGCGCTGCATACCCATGCACCTGGATGACGCGGCCGTTTAGAAAAATCATGCCGTTGCGGAATGCAGTCTCACGAAACCCGGTTCGCGTCGTAAGAGTGTCCGTAACTCTTCCGTCGATCAGCAGTGACGTGTCAACGTCATAAAGGTAGCCGTAACCCCAGCTCCAGAAGTGGAGACCGTGCACTCGGGTCTTCGTGGAGAGCGTCTCGGTGGTGTGCGGCGCGAGTGTGATCGGCGTGGACGTTGCCGATCCCAGAGAGCCACCGTGCAGCTCCAGAATTTGCGCGCGCAGACGCACAGTCTCCGCGGTGTCGCTGTCATTGCGGACCTGCGATTCGATATGAATTGTCGCAGCGTGAGCGGAAAGATCAAAGTCAGCGGCCCAGATGTACTGTCCAGTCGTGCCGAGAAACGAGTAGAGGGGAAGCGTCTGGTGCACAGCAGGCATCACGTGCAGCCAAACGTTCTTGTTGATGCCTCCGTAATTTGAATAGAAGTTATTGTTGTTCCACTGGATGGTCGCGTTCGTCGCCTGCTCGCGATAATCCCAGCGGTTGTCCGTTCGCACGGCCAGGACATTGGCTCCCGCGTGCAGATACGGCGTAAGGTCAAATCCAAACGCCATCACGCCGTTCTCGCTCAGTCCAAGCCGATGACCATTCAGGAACACCTCGGCCGCCTGGCGCACGCCCTCAAATTCCACAATCACGCGCTGACCGTGAGCTACAGCAACCGTGAAATGCTTCCGATACCACGCGATCCCAGTCGGCTGATCGTGAATCGACACGCGATACGCGAAGGCCTCGTTCCAGGCATGCGGCAGCGTGACGCGCTTCCACCTGGAGTCATTGAAAGATGGTTCCGAAGCTCCAGTCGGATCGCCGACGTTCAACAGCCAGCCGCGATTGAAGTTATAGCGGACACGCTGTGCGCTCGCACTCAAACAAGAAACACAGAAGACAAATAGGGCAATGCGGAGCCGGTTCATGCTTGATTCATCCAGGTGTTCGACGCGAAGCCGCGGGTCAGTGGCCGTGCGGCTAGTGGACGGCTGCGGGTTTTTCACCCGGGCCAGGTGCGAACTCATCAGTCGATTTCGATTTGCGTTCGCGCTCCGGATCGTTCGTGTACCCAGGCGTGGGTGCATCAAGAATCGGCTGTGTCAGTCCTGTGAGTTTCGGATGCGGATCGTTCTTCAGCAGCTCGAAGATAACGACATCGTTCTTCCCTTTCTTCAACCAGACTCCAGGAACATACAGCGTGGCCTGCGGACCGATGTTCCAGAATCTGCCAAGCGCATGACCATTAATCCAGACCGCGCCCATCCCCAGCGCGCGCGTGTCGAGAAAGGTGTCGCCCACCCTGCTCAACGTGAACGTCCCTTCAGCAAAGTGCGCTCCCGCGACAAACGCCTTCGCATGCGCGCTGACTCGCGGCGCAGGATCCAGCGGCAGCGAATAAATCTCCCATCCGCGCATCGGCTGTCCATCGAGCAGCGCATCGTGAATGCCCTTCGTCTCGTCGCGCATCTGCTTCGTTGAGTTCAGCCTGCCCATGTTCTCCACCAGAATATCGAGCCGCGCTCCGGCCGCCGCCGTGATCGCAAGCTGATCCTGGTGATAGTGACGGTCCAGCGTGCCCACCTGCTTGCCGTCGACATACACGACCGCGAAATCCTCCATGTGCTCCAGCTTCAGCGTTGCATTCTGCGCAGCCTGCTTCAATCGAGTGCGGTAGAGAATAAGCCCATACGCTTGGCCAATCTGCTCCATCGTCTTCGGCGCGTCGTTCGCGACCGGCGCGGGCAGCGCGTCCCAAAGCGACTCCGTGCGATCCAGGGTGAACGATGGCACAGCCACCACGGGGGGAACCGGAGGGACTGGCAGCGGCTTCTCGTGCGTGTACTTCAGAATGACGTTACGATACGCGAAGAACTTCGGCGTGGGATGGCCGGCTTCATCGATCGGCGCGTCGTAGTCATAACTCGTGACGTTGCCGCGGTACGCGCCAGTGGACTGACTGGCTCCAGCCATAAAACCGAAACTCGTGCCGCCGTGCACCATGTACAAATTCAGCGAAGCCCCGCGTCCCAGAATCGTATTCAGGTCCTCGAGCTGCGGACCAATCGGACGTGTCTGATGCGGATGTCCCCAGAGATCAAACCACCCGGGCCAGTATTCCGTCGCGAATAGTGGCTGTCCCGGGCGATCGTGCTCAAGAGCATCCAGCGCGGCTGCAGCTCTGCCCGTGCCGAAGTTCACTCCCGAGTACACGCCGTCGATCTGTCCACGCTCCAGCGCCTTCGATGGATCAACCGTGTACAGCAAGGAATGTGTAAACCCATCGGCGACAAAGATCTCATGCAGATGATCCAGATAAGCCTGGTCGCTCCCGAAGTTGCCGAACTCGTTCTCAATCTGCACTGCCAGGATCGGACCGCCGAGCCCAATCTGCAGCGGCGCAACCTCCTGTGCCAGCCGCTTCATCCATCGCTCCACGGGCACCATGTACGCGGGATCATTGCTGCGCAGAGCTGTCTTCATGCGCGGATCAGCCAACAGCCACGCCGGAAACCCTCCGAACTCCCACTCCGCGCATGAGTACGGTCCAGCACGGAGCAGCACATACATATGCTCCTCCTGCGCTGTTTTGATGAACGCAGCGAGATCGTTCTGCCCGCTGAAGTCATAAACGCCCGGCTTCGGCTCATGCACGTTCCAGAACACGTACGTTGCAATCGTGTTCAGCCCCATCGCCTGAGCCATGCGGATGCGGTCGCGCCAATAGGCCCGCGGAACGCGCGTGTAATGAATCTCTCCCGAGAGGACCTGAAAGGGTTTGCCATCCAGTTCGAAGTGATCGCCTGCGAGGTTGAAGGTGTGCGCTCTCGCCGGATGCTGCGCAACGCACGCCGATCCGAGCAGGGCGACCACGGCAAGCAGCGCAGCGAAGTAAGAATGTGCGCGAAGGATGAATGGCCTCCGTGTGGCGGAATGCCGGCGTGTGCCCGCATGTATCTGCCAACCTCTTGAGCATACAGTCGTCCCGCAGAGCGCGTGCTCAGCCGAACGCAAACCCACTTTTCACAATCGATAACGACCTCATCCTCTACTATGCAATCGTCAGCGTGCTGATTCCAAAGTTTCGGGGTACTCCCTATTCCCCAAACCTCTTCCGTATCCGCACCGTCCGCTCCAGTTCGTCCGTGTTTTCCAGCACTTTGCGGCGCAGGTCGGGATCGATGTTCGGCTGCGCCAGCCACGCATGTACCTCATCCAGCGCTGTCTCGCTCGTCTGGCCGTCGAGAAACGCCTCCAGCCACACCCCCAGAAAGAAAATCTTCCGGTCGCGCTTGATCTCCGGAAGCTGATCGAGCGCGCGCCGCAGATAAGGCTCCGTGAGTTCCTGCTGATTCCATGCGTTAAAAGGACGCAGCGACTGCGTCAGCCAGTCCTCCGGCTTTGCAGCCGAATCCTTCGGCGACAAGGTATAAGCCTCGAAGTACTCCTGCTTCGTCTGCGCGTGCGGTCGTCCCGCTTGCACCGCCCACGCATACTTCAACCCATCGCTGGATTGATCAGCTTTCTGCTGCGCGGCGAACACATCGCCAGCAAACGGCGCGCCGGAGGAGATCAGCTTCCCCACCATATTCCAGCGGTCCAGAGGACGGAACTCGAGACCAGGAATCAAAAGCTTCCCGGAGAGCAGGTCTGCAAGATCGGTTTGCGCCTTCGCCGTATCCGCGAGGCCGACAAAGGTACGAAAACTGACGATGCGCAGCCCGGGCGTGCGTGCCTCGAGCATGCGCCGGCGCGTCGTCTCATACGCGGCTGTACGCAGATCGCTCGCTCCTGTCGGGGAGATGTAAGCGTGGAAGGCCGTCGTGAGGTGCCCGCCAAGGATTCGGCCGATCGATTCATCCTGTTCATCGTCAAGATCGAGCAGCGCAAGCTGCGCATATCGGCTCGGTGAAAGGTCGGCATTGCGAACATTTTCCCAAAGGGCTGTCAGCAGTTGCGAGCGCAGGAACGGCTCCCGAATCTGAGTCAACGGCACGTCGCGCGCGTTGGTCTTGTCTGCGGGAGCGAGATAGCTCGCTGATTTTGGGTCCAGCAGGAATCGACCATAGGCGTAATCGCCGGCATTGGCATACACAAATGCAGGACAGGCTATATGTGCCGGTATGGGGATGGTTGCATGGGCCGTGTCGAGCGTGGCATCGATGGTCTGGCCGTGAGCATCACTCGCATCCTTTCGCAGAAGAAGCTTCGTACTGATCGGCCAGATGAACTTGTCCGGCAGAACGTCGTGCTGATGCAGCGAGAGCTCCGTGAGTTCGCCGGCCTTGCACGCGAACGCTGCAGTCACCTCGGGCATGCCGCGGCGAAGCACCCACGCGTCCGCCCAGGACTTCACGTCCTGTCCGCTCGCGGCGTGAAGGGCCGCGATGAGGTCGGACCACTCTGCATTACCGTAAGCATGCTGCGCGAGGTAAATCTGCAGTCCGCGGCGAAACGCCCCAGGCCCAATCCGGAACTCAAGCTGCTTCAGAATCGCAGGAGCCTTCTGGTAAACGATCGCGCCATAGGCCGACTTCGCATCCTTGAGATTAGGTATGTCCTGAAAAATTGGCGTGGTTCCTTCGGTTTCGTCGATCGCGTACGCCTGCGGCTTGATGTCTTCGAAGAAGTGCTTCCATGGATCGGTTTCCGGATGAAGAGCATCCATGGTGCGGTACGCCATATATTGTGCGAAACCTTCTTTGAGCCATAGGTCATCGAACCACCGCATTGTCACCAGATCGCCGAACCACTGATGCGTGAGCTCGTGCAGCGTTGTGATGTCACGGCCGAAACGATCGGCGGCCGTAGGCGCCTGTCGGAAGAGAATCGCATCTTCTCGGAGAAAGGTCGCGCCTGCGTGTTCCATTCCGCCAAATGGAAATCCGGGGATGAGCACTATGTCGTACTTGGGAAACGGGAATGGCTGATGGAAGTAATCCGCAAGCCATGTCATCCCTTGCTGCGTGATCGTCTGGAGTTCCGGAACCTCGGGCTCGGCCCGCTTCACCTGTGATCTCCGCACATAGACATCAGGCAGTCCTGGCGAGTGGTGAACCCTCACCCAAGGACCTGCCGCGAACGCAAAGAGATAGGTCGGAATCGGCTTCGTTTCAGCGAAGACTGTCTGGGAAACGGTGCCGCTGCTCGTCTTTTGTACTGGGGTGGTATTGCTGATGATGGTCCATTGCGTAGGAGCATCGACGGTCAGTGTAAAGCTGGCTTTGAGATCCGGCTGATCGAAGCATGGAAACGCCATGGACGCATCCATCGGCACGAACAGAGAATAGAGATACTCACTGCCGTCCTGTTTGTCGGCATAACGAGTGATCGGCGCGCCGGCAGTGTCCACGCGCGATGTGAAGCGGAACGTGACAGTATCTTCGCCCGGACGCAAGCGCGCAGAAGGCAACAGCAAATGACCATCGTTGATCTCCGGTGCAAGTGCACGGCCGTTCAGCACAACCTGCTCCAGCGTTCCCTCGCGAAAATCCAGAGGCAATTCAGTGGACGCATCCGCGAGTTGGAATGTCAGCGTTTCCGTGCCATGCGTCTGCCGCGCGCCGCGTTCCAACGCGAGCATAATGCTGTAATGCAGATCTGAGACTCGCGCGGCGCGGCTGCGCGCTAGTTCTCGCGGCACCCCCGTACCGGGAGCAAGCGACGCCAACCGCTGCGCATGCATTGAAGCCGCGAACATGATCAGCAGTATTGAGCAGCCGATGCTCCACTGGCTCGCACGCGGTGGAATAGATCTCAGGTTATGGGGACGCATTTGACCAGATGCTACTGCACTGGGCTTGTGCACATAGCACCGGACTGCCGAATCAAGTCAGTTTCAGATAGGCGGTATAGGGCCGCTCTGCGAGGATCAAGGTGATTCTTGGCACGCCTATTATTCCTGCGTCAGCGGATTGCCTGCTTTCGCATAATCGATTACGATTGCTCCGAGCCATTATTGAAGAAACCGGTACCCCATTTGTTTTCTGTGCAAGCGACAGCTTGAATCATCCCAGTGACTTCTTTCCTCTGATCAGGACCAGGATTTCATGATTCTTCTCGGCAACAAAAACGGTTTGACCCGGCGCCGTTTTCTCAAATCTTCCATTCAGGCGGGCACAGCGCTAGCGATGCATCCCCTCCTGGGATTTGCCAAGGTCCCGGTCTCTGGGCCAAGCCATTGGGAGACGCCGCTCGATAGCGGCTGGACATTTCTTGGCAAGGCATCCGCACCATCTGAGCCGATTGCGGTAACACTGCCGCATTCCGTCGCGAAGCTCTCTTGGCAAGACTGGGACGCTTCGACCTGGGAGGATGTCTTCCTTTATCGCCGGACCCTAACAGGCCCGACCGGCAGCAATGGCCTGCGCACGTTTCTAATGTTTGAAGGCGCTATGGTGACGGCCGACGTCACCGTAAACGGCACAGCACTGCCACAACACAAGGGCGGCTATCTTCCATTCCGCCGCGAAATCACCTCTCTGCTTCGGGAACGGAACAATATCGAAGTGAAGCTCGACGCGCGATTCCAAGACGTGCCACCGGAGGGTTCACCGCGCGGACGCAGCGCTGTGGACTATTACGTTCCGGGCGGTCTCATTCGGGGTGCGAAGCTGTACACGGTTCCTGAGGTCTATTTGAATGATGTCTTCGCGAAGCCAGTGAATGTCCTCTCGAAGACTCGCAGCGTAGAGCTTAGCTGCACGGTGGATGCGCTTACCCGCACCACAGGATCCGCAGTTCTGGATGCGGTATTACTCGATGGCAATAGGGCCGTAGGCCGGGCACGCAAAAATGCAGGAAGCCTCGCGGCGGGATTGACGACCATCAATTTCTCCATGTCGGGGCTTCCAGATGTGAAGCTCTGGGACAACGATAATCCGCATCTCTACAGTCTTGTGGTTACGCTGCATATTGGAGCTAAGCCCGTACACGAATACCGCACGCGTATCGGATTCCGTGAAGCAAAATTCACAGTCGACGGCTTCTACCTGAATGGCAAGAAGATGCAGTTCTTCGGTCTCGACCGCCATGAGCTATATCCATACACCGGTTATGCGATGCCTGCCCGTGTCATGAGGAAAGACGCGGAGATTATCCGCCGCGAGTTCAATTGCAACATGGTGCGTTGCTCGCATTACCCGCAACATGACGCATTTCTCGACGCCTGCGATGAACTGGGCTTGATGGTCTGGGAGGAGACGCCTGGGTGGCAGTACATCGGCGACCAGACGTTTCAAGACCAGGTTGTCGAAAATGTGCAGGATATGATTCGCCGTGATCGCAATCGTCCCTCGATCATCGTCTGGGGCGTCCGTGTCAATGAGTCCCACAACGATCCGCCACTCTATAACCGGACGTACGCAGCGGCAAAGGAGCTCGATGACTCACGTCCGACCTCAGGATCGATGACTGGGTTTGGAAATTGGAAGACGGATTGGCATGAAGACGTCTTCGCCTTCGACGACTACCATCAGTCGCCGGATGGTACAGTGCAGATTCTTCCTCCGCTGCCGGGAATCCCTTACATGCTTGCGGAAACCGTCGGACAGAGAACGTACACCGCACCAGGGTTCAACAATAAATACAGGCGTGCGGCCGATGTGACAATGCAGTACCACCAGGCGATCTACCATGCACAGGCACACGATCGCGCACGTGCCTATGACCGCATGTGCGGAGTCATTGCATGGTGCGCATTTGAATATGCCAGTCCAAATAACGGATATAAGGGGGTCAAAAATCCCGGAGTCGCTGATGTCTTCCGGATCCCTAAGCTCGGCGCCAGCTTCTATCAGGCTCAGCTGAGCCCCTCCGAACGACCCGTCATCGCGCCGAACTTCTATTGGGACTTTGGCACAATGACTCCCCAAGGACCCGGTAGGAACCTGGCAATCTTTCATAATTGCGACTATCTCGAGCTTTTCGTGGATGGAAAACATCATGCGACTGTCAGGCCCGATCAGCAGGGCTATCCGCATCTGCTTCATCCGCCCTCATGGGTCGATCTCGAGTTCGACGGCACGAACCATCCGGAGCTGCGCATCGACGGTTTCGTGAACGATCGAAAGATTGTGACACGGTCTTTTTCGTCTGACACCGCACAAGATCAGCTCATTTGCAAAGCCGATGATTCTTCGATCCGCGGAGATAGCATTGACGCAACGCGAGTGATCTTCTATATCGCCGATAAATACGGTGCGCTACGGCTTCTGGGCAGCGGCGACGTAAGCATTGACGTTGCCGGTCCAGGCTCGCTGCTTGGGGATAAAACATTCTCGCTGACCGAAAGCGGCGGCGCAGGCGCCGTCTGGATCAAATCGACACCGAGCGCCAGCGGAGAAGTCACAGTTAAAATTACACACCCCACTTTGGGTACGCGATCCGTGCGCATAGGCATCGAAAGCGTCTCATAGACTTCACGAATTCGGCTGAACGACAGGACCGTGACACGCCGGAGGTTCATCACAGCAGCTGCTTACACAGGCAGATCTGGATCATGCCGAGCAGTATAAGCGCGGCTCCTCTACAGAACTGTTGGGAGGTGACTGACCTTCGGGAACAGGTGAAACTTGTGAGCCCAACAGCATGCCCTTTTTCTTCTGCCAAACCGCCCTGGTTTCGCAGACGCTCATGGCAAGAGCCGAGAACTGGGAAGATTCGACGCAAGATTGAAGGATAAGCAACTTTTTGCGGACATAATCGTAAAAGGTGGTCACGCTTTCTTCCAGCGTCTGGTCCTCCAAAAGGCTCGTCCAACTCTGCAGATGACCGAGCACAAGAATCGCGTGCTGCGAATACCGACAGCGCGTTGCGAAGTCGCGGACGTCTGTTGCTTCTCCGGCCAGCCGGATGTCCTCGGACAGCGCGTCGTAGCATGCCAGAAGCACGTCAATATGGCTGGCCCCTTCCAGGGCAGAGATGCGATAAGCATACAGACTGCTGTTCATTTCCTCACTCTTTGGCAAAGACGCATAGATGGCTTAATTTTTCGAGCTGTTATTTCCCAACTGTGTCTGAATTTGCTGCATTTCAGCAGGAAGCTGCTGCAATGCTATCTCAGCCTTGCTGTACATCGCGGTTAGCACAGTCTGCTGCGATGCAATATATCCGGACTCGTAATCGTTGACCTGAGATTGCAACCCGGAATATTGTTGATTGAGATTACTGATCTCTTTTGCAATCGCTCCGGTCGCGGGGTCAGCGAACTCACTGAGCTGGGTGCTGAACTGCTGTGCGAATCCGTTCAGCGCAGTTCCCTGAAAGAAAGTCTGCAATGCGCCGGGGTTGGCGATCGCCGAATCGAGCGTCGTTGTATTCAATGCCAACGAGCCATCGTCGTTGACGGTGATCCCCAAATCCGCAAGTGACTGAATCGTCGTAGATCCACTCGATCCTCCGGCCGGCGCCGTGTATGACACAATCCCCTCAAGCGTGCTTTGGAGAGATCGGACAATGCTGTCGCCACTTAAGGCGCCTTGAGAACCGCTCGACGTGTTGTATGTAAATTGCGAATTAACCTGCGATAACGCGCTGTTGTAATCGGACACAAACGCGGAAAGTGCTTGGCTAATCTGATTGCTATTCGCAGCGATCGTAAGTGTCGTAGGGCTATTTGTTGCCGTTGTCCCTGCCAGATTAAGCGTTAATCCCTGAACAACACCCGTTACCGTATTGCTCGCGCTGCTCACAGGAATTCCATCGACAGTCAATGATGCGTTGGTTGCCGTGCTGGCCCGTGTCATGTCAAACATTGGGTCCGCACTTAGGCTCACCGTGTTGCCATCCGTGGATGTGATCTGAAGATGAACACCAGATGAGTCTGAGACAACCGAGGCGCTAACTCCTGTCGCTTGCGAATTAATGTCGTTTGCGAGATCCGAAATTGTTTCGCCCGCGTTTACAGCGATGCTTGTATTCGCGCTGCCATCGGCAATTTGAAAACTACTGGCCTGTAGCTGGGTCGATGAACTCGCGACGGATGCCGATGACCAGGAGCCTGATCCCGACGCGCCGTAACTCACGCTGAAGTCCGCTGCAGAGCCTGTCGTAGAACTTACCAATGCAAGCCGCGCTCCGGTAGCATCCGTGACAACACTGGCATTGATCCCTAATGAAGCTGAATTAATCGCATTAGCCAGGTCAGCGATCGAGTTTATACCGGCGCCGGTCGTAAACGTAGCTTGACTACCGCCGCTTGCGGAGATTGTCAGAGTCGACGTTCCCAGAGCTGAGCCGGCATTCGGAACAGGCGCCGAGTACCATGATGCGTCGGTGGCAAGGCTCGCCACGGTTACAGAATGTGTGCCGACGGTCGCTCCAGACGTGGCCGCGCCGGTGATCTGTCCCGAGCTAGAAGAGACTGTGCGCGATGCAAGCGAACCGGTTACATCATTCAGGTTATTGAGATCCTGCGATACAGCAGAGAGCGCGCTTTGTAGCGTTGTCAGCGCACTCACTTGCGAGGAAATGGTCGATTGTTGCGCCTGCCACTGCCGTTCAGGGGCACGGTCCGCGTAAAGAGCGGCACTGACCGCCGACGTAACGTTAATCCCTTCGCTGCTCGCCCCTGTGGCAGCCTGCAACAAAGAACTCAGATCTATTGCCGTAGTTGACGAGGCCGATGAACCAATTAAGCCGCTGGCCAGCAACGCATTGAGCGATGACACCGAACTCATGTCAAACGTGTCCTCTAAAATAATTGTTAGTCAATGCCAGAAAAGAGAAGCGGAACGGACTGATTGATCCGTCCCGCTCTGCCTTCTACTGCAGGAGCTTCAGAACGGCTTGCTGCGCCTGGTTTGCTTGCTGCAGGGCCGCCATGCCAGTGGACTGGAGAATGTTGTACTGAGTCATGTTGGTTACCGTCTTGCCGATATCAGCGTCCATGATGCCGTTGGACGCGCTCGTCAGGTTTTGCACCTGCGCCGTCATAACGTTTGAGGCCGCCGTAAGCCTGTTGACCGAAGCACCAATCTGACCTCGCTGTGCGGAAACGGTACTGATCGCGTTATTGATCGCCGTGAGTGCTGAGGCGGCATTCGTGTCGTTCTGAAGGTCCGTACCGGCGAGCCCCAGCGTAGACGCTGAAAGCTGACTGATGACCGTCTGGATCTGCGTATCGGCCGCGCCGGTCTGGGTGCCATCGCTGATAAAGGTGATGGAGTTATTGGCGCCCGCCGTCGTGTTCTGCATTGGTCCGAGGACAGCATCGTTCGTCGTTACGCCAAGGGAATCGCCAGCCGTGCTCGTGGCTACAACCAGTTGTCCGCCAGTCAGGGTAGCTGTGGTGCCGCTGCTCAGCGTTCCCGCCGACACCGCGTTTCCGATAGCTGTCTCCAGCGTCTGAACCGTATCGCCAGCCTGCGCCGTGAACACGAATGTTCCACCGGTAGCGGAGTCATTGATCACGGTCTTCGACCCAGCCGTTAATGCGGTAGTGGTGGCCAGCGACGCCTGTGTTGAGGTAAAGGAGTTGGGCGTAGTCGACGCGAAAACATTCTGACCATTGAAGTCAGTTGTCTGCCCGATCTGATTAATCTCCGAAAGGATGGACTGGAACTCCGTGTCCAGCGCGGCCGATTGGCTGTTGGTTCCCGTGCTCAGACCGCCGTTGGCTGCCTCTGTTGCGAGCGAAACCGCACGATTGAGAAGAGTCGTGACCTGGGACAAGGCCCCGTCGGCTGTTTGCAACATACCAACACCGTTGGTGGCGTTCTGAGCTGATTGTGTAAGAGCTGCGATGTTGGCCTGCATGCCGTTCGCGATCGAGAGCCCGGCAGCGTCGTCTGCGCCAGAGTTGATACGCAAGCCGGTGGAGAGCTGTGTCAATGTGTTCTGCAGATTGGCCTGCGTCGCAGACAAAGAGTGCTCTGCGCTCAATGCCGAAAGATTATTAAGGATCGTGATTGCCACTATGTTGGCTCCTTTTGAAATGGGGTTAAGGCTGAGCGCCCCGAATGCTTTGCGCCTGTCCGTTCCTATCGACGCTGTTCTAATACATCGATACCGGTGCACTGAATTGATTCAATACAGTCACGGGTGTGACTACTTCAGGTAATCGAGTAATGATGTGGGCAATACTTTCGCCGCCGCCGCGAGCACGGCGCTATGAGCGATTTGCGCCTGCGTCATATTCGTAACCGCAGTGGCCATATCGATGCCCGTCAATGACTGCTGCTGCGCTGTGAGTGAAACCGATTCCCGCGACAGGAAGCTCTCCTGGCTGTCGATCTGCTTCACCGTTCCGGCATAGATCACACGCTGTTGGCTCACGTTGGTGATTGCTGTATTCACCTCTGCCACCGCCGCTCCAATGTCGCTGGTTGTGCCGCTATTCAGCGCAGTTACAAGTTGCTGAAGCGATCCCAAGACATTTCCATTAGGATTTACAAATATCTGATCGCCAGGGATATTGACGCTGATCTGCAGATTGCTCCCGATCGTCGCAGCGTTAATGTTGCTATTTCCCTGATACGTATATCCATTCGCCGACGAGCTATCGGCCACAAACGCATTGGCGACGCCTGCGGTTCCGGCAAACAGACTGGTGCCGTTGAACGTGGTATTTGCCTGCGAAACAACGCCAGACAGGATGCTCTGCACCTGCGTCGCGATAGAGGCGCGGTCCGCGCTGTTCATCGAACCATCTGCTCCCTGTACACCAAGGGTGACTGCCTGACTCAGTTCACCGATCACGCTGCTGAGAGCCGAATCGGCCATTTGTATTTGAGACAGGACAGCGTCCCCGTTTCTCGCATAGCGATCGACATTTGCCGAAGTCGCAAGGCTCTCCAGGTTAGCCGCAGCTGCGGCTGGATCATCCGAAGGCAGCGCCACGCGCTGCCCGGAAGCAAGTTGCTCGACGGAGGTGTTGAGACTTTGCTGCGTGTTCTGGATACCTGTGTTCAGGATTGCAGAAATGTTCGGATCTACCCGCATTATCCGCCTCCAAGGTTTATGTTCATCAACGTTGTGTAGAGATCGTTTACGGTGGATATAACTTTAGCCGCAGCCGCGTACGCCTGCTGGTATCGAATCAAATTGGTTGTTTCTTCATCAATCGATACCCCCGATTCACTGGCCTGCTGAGTTGTGAGCTGTTGCAGCGATGCCGTCGCCGCAGTGAGTTCATTGCTGACCTGAGAACCCGCCGATCCAATGTTGCCAACCAGATTGGCATACCCCTCGGCCGGCGTAGCGCCGTTTGGCAAAGCATCTGATTGAACAGACAAGAATGCTTGGAGATTGCCACTACTATCTGTCGAGCCGTCTGAACTGATTGCGATCGCCGAACCATTGGTCAGGGCCACACTGATTCCAGACGCAGCTGAACCTGCTGCTGGAAGACTAAACATTGCTGATCCCGCAGTGCCGTTCAGATCATAGCCGGACGCTTGCGCATTGTTCATCGCGGTGGCGAATTGCGACGCCAGCGAATTCAATTGTGCAGATAGGCCCGGCAGCGTGCTGTCTCGCACGGTGATTACTCCACCTAAAGTTCCGCCGCTCAACGCACCGGTTATGTCGTTGCCCTCGGCATCCTGAACATGAACATTCCCATCCGATCCGGTTGTAACTTGCAACGGGTAGGATGTATTGCCGATGACCAGAGGGCTTCCGTTCGCCGCTGTCAGCGTAGGACTGCCTTCGGTCTGAATACTTGCTACACCGACTAACTGCGCCAGCTGAGTAGTCAGCGCATCCCGCTGATCCTGAAGTGAGCCTCCGTCCTGACCGCCATCGGCCGAGGAGGCCAATTTCGCATTCAAATCTGCTATCTGACGCGTGAGCCCATTGATCTTGCTAACGCAGGCGGACACCTGTTGGTTCGCGGCGCTTGCGGCGGAGGACAGAGCCGAGGCTGCTTGGTGAAACTCGCTAACAAGCTGGTTAGCGTCCTGGAGCACAGTCTGGCGTGCGGAGGAATCGGAAGGATCCGTGGATAGACCGGAAAGATCAGAAAACAGCGTTGACAAGGACGCGCCAACACCACTCGTTGTGCTTGAGAACGCGGCGTTGACTTGCGTCAGCAGCGTACTCTGCGCCGTAAGGCTTCCCTGACTGGAGGTCGCATCATCAACGGCAAGGCTTAGAACCGCATCCCGGACACTGGAGAAGCCTTCATAAGAAACTCCTTCATCAACGCTCGTTCCGTTTTGCACGGAAGCGGCGGAGCTAAGTGACACAATCTGCCGCGAATAACCGGGCGTGTTTGCGTTCGCAATATTATTGTTCGCTACCTCTAGTCCCGCCGTATCTGCGCCGAGTGCTTCTGCAGCAATAGAAAGGGTTCCATTCAGTCCGATCATTGCTAGGCCTCACAGTGAAGTGACGACGCATTGGTCTTTTTCGAATGTTCTCTCGAATGTCCGTATAAATAGCAGAGATCCCGGAGAATCGTGCCGGATCGCTTGCACTTTTCGATCAATGTTGCATAACTTTGAGACTGATTCTTCAGCCCAATGCACATCTCGAGGATGCGTTGTCGCATTTCTCGATCGCCCCGCCGGATGGTACTTGAGCCATTTGCCCGTTTGATTTGGGCACACAGCATCTCTTGTCGCCATAGGCTGAGTTCGAATTCATGAAGAGCATCTCGGGAAATGCAGTCGATTGCGACCCTGATCTCCTCCCGCAGGGCGGCCAGATTGCCGAGCATTAATGCCGTCTCAGCATTGCTACTTCTCATCGCTTCCCCCCCAATTGGACTGTTGAGTAATGCTTGATGCGACCGGTCGTGGGATGTTGATGTCTTTGCCCGATTCTGTGGGAGTGTCCTGAGCAGTTCGGCTTAGGCCGCCAGCCCCTGTCAGGGCACCTTCGACGATCTTCGATATGCCCATCCCGCCACTCTTCGTGATCTCTCGAGCGAGATGCTGCATCGCGAAATTCTTCATCTGGCTGGTATCAGCGTCCCCGTCGTTCCCAGGCACGCTGCCAAAGCTGTCTTCCGCTTCCTGGAGCCATTGCCCAAGCAGAACCGATTCAAAGTCTTGCGATGCTTGATGGACCTTCTGCTCCGCCGACGCCGGCGATCGCGCAGCGGCGAAGCTACTGTGGTGCAACAATGCAATGTCGGCCATCAGATCACCACCAGCTCTGCCTGAAGGCCTCCTGCAGCTTTGACGGCCTCCAGGATGGAAACAATGTCATGAGCTGTGGCGCCAATCGTATGTAAACCTCTTACCAACTCCTCCACATCTGCACCTTGTGACAGACGGATCGAGCTCGCCTCTTTGTCCTGCACCTGAACCGCAGTATTCGCAATTACTGCCGGAGCTGCATTCGATGCAGGCGCCGCCTGCGTCGCACTGACCACAGTGTCCACCTGGATCTGCAAGCCACCGTGAAGGACGGACACGGGCGATAGCAGAACATCTCCACCGAGCACGATAGTTCCCGTGCGTTCGTTCACTACCACGCGCGCCCGAGGCTGGACGCCCACCGACAAATTCTGTATCCGCGAGATCAGGCGAGGTATGGAATCCATACCCGACATATGGGCATCGACATCGATCTCGCGCGAGTCCACCACATTCGCAACCTTTGTGCCGAAATCCTTATTGATTGCATCGGCCACATCACGCGAAGCAGTGAAGTCCGCCTGCCTCAAAAGAAACTTCACGTTGCGAAGAGACTGAATATCGACGCTGACAGCACGCTCGATGATTGCACCGTCTGCTATAACACCGACCGTCGGATAATTGACCTCCCTGACATTTCCAGCCGCACTCTCCGAGTATCCGCCAGTGGTCAACGGTCCTTGAGCTTCGGCATAGACCTGTCCGTCCGCGCCACGCAGCGCAGTTAGAAGCAGTACTCCACCTTCAATACTTTTGGCATCACCGACGGAGGACACGGTGATATCGATCTTCATCCCGGGCTCGGCAAACGGCGGTACCTGAGCGGTTACGATTACGGCAGCCACATTCTTCACGATGGCGGTTCCGGTGGGAATCTGCACACCCATCTTCTGCAGCATGTTCGCGAGCGTCTGTATGGTGAAGTAAGTCTGCTGCCTGTCGCCGGTTCCAGCGAGACCAACTACAAGGCCATAGCCAATTAGCTGGTTGTCCCGAATCCCCTGCACATCCGTAATGTCACGAATGCGTACCTGGCGCACCTGTGCGGACCCGTGCAGCGCGAACGGCAACAGGATCGCGACTACCAAAACCTTCCAAACCAAACCTGCGCCCACTTTCTTCTTACTCATAATCTAGAACCCGAATAACCAGAGAATCGCTCGCGTGAGAGGATTCGGCGGGCGCACACTGTCGGAAATTATCCCTTTCCCCTTTACCTCGATCTGTAACGCGCTGAGCGAAGTGGATGCCACAGAGTCAAATGGGCTGATGTCACCAGGTCGCGCAATCCCGCGGACGATGATTTCTTCGTGCTGGTTATTCATGTCGACTTTTCGCGAGGCTTCGATTACGAGATTGCCGTTGGGAAGTACCTCAATCACCTGACCAGTCAGACTCGTGCTGAACGCTGTGCTTGAACTGGTTGCCCCGGACCCCTTCAACGACGTAGCCGATGAAGCGGCCAGCAGCGGATTCGTACCTGTGGTTGAGAGGCCTGCCGCCAGGCCGCTGATCGCTGAGTTCGTGGAGAAATTGCGCCCGCTGTCGACTGAACCGCTCTGGGCCGCATTCGATTGCACTGAAACCACCACCGTGACCGCGTCATTTAACGAGTGCGCCTTGTAGTCCGACGAAGGATCGATCATCGCACCAGCCGCCGACCAGAGGCTTCCAGTGCTTCGTTCCGCGGGCCGTTCTGCTGCGCTACCCGCTATTCCGGCCAGGTAATCCGCACGAATTTCCGCTGTACTCTTTTTGGGTGACTTGTGCAGCAAGGGAGATGCGGCACTGGTTGCATCAGCGCATGCCAAGACCGCAACAGCAGCCAAGCAGGCTATGTTAACCCGATTTCTCACTGAAACGCTCCTTGTACGGTTGCGCCATCCACAACGAGAGCGTGGAAGATCTTTTTGCGATCCAATGTACAGACACGAATCAGAGTCCCCTTGGACCCGCTGTCCATCGCGATTACCGGAAGATGAATGCGCATCGGCCCATCGACGATGACAAGAACGGCTTGCGCGCCAACGCGAAGTTGATCCGACGTAGCCGCAGTGGATTCGACCCGGAGAGAAGACCCTTCGATGACCTCTTCGACGCCAGGCTGTCGCGAAGGTCTGTCAAACGAACCGCCGGTGTGAGCTCCTGCAGTAATTGTGTTTGCATCGTTCACATCGACCAGGGCATCGAAAGGCAAACACTCACTAGTAGCTTGGCAATGTACTTCGAGATCTAGCTCGTGGTCGGTCACTCTGCGTGTCCTGACGATCTCTAGATGCGGCTCAGGGATGGCTGCCGTTAGCTCCATCGGCAGGTGGACCTGTGACGAACTCACATTGGTTCCATTCGCCCGCAGCAAGTTCGCGATTGCCGTCGCGGTGATCGAATAGTGCATTCGCTGTGGTTGCTGCGCGAAAGCGAGAGATGCGGCGACAGGCAGTACAAGAGCAAGCGGCTTCATCGGAATTGCCTCTCTCGCTATTGCGTCAACTGGTTGAGCTGTTGCATCATCTCGTCGGCTGCCTTCACAACTCGAGAATTCGCCTCGTACGAGCGCTGCGCCACGATCATCTCGACAAACTGCTCAACCACACTAACGTTCGATTGCTCGAGAGAACTCTGCTGAAGAGTGCCAAGGCCATCCGCACCTCCAGGCTGGCCGACGATTGCATCTCCGGATGCCGTGGTGGGCAGGTAGATATTGTTGCCAATGCTGTTCAGACCCCCAGCGTTGGGAAACGTCGCAATCTGTATTGATCCGAGGTTGGAAGCCTGAGCCTGGCCCGGAATCGTGGCAGTAACTGTTCCGTCGCTACCAATCGAGATATTCGTAGCATTCGGCGGAACGGTGATGGCCGGCTGAAGCGGATTCCCATCTGGTGTCACAATATTTCCTTGCGCATCGAGATGAAAGGAACCCGCACGCGTGTAGCCGATTTGGCCACTGGGCAGCTCAATCTGGAAGAATCCCGCTCCTTGGATCGCAATATCGAGAGGGTTTCCAGTGCTCTGGAGCTCCCCTTGCGTCTGAATGATCTCCGCAGATCCAGGCCGAACCCCTAGCCCAATCTGAAGCCCTGAAGACACTGTCGTCTGGTGCGTCGAGGCAGAGCCCGGCATTACCTGGTTTTCGTACAGCAGGTCTGTAAACTGCATGCGCCGCTCCTGGAACCCTGCCGTGCTGGAGTTCGCCAGGTTGTTCGCAATCGTATCCAGATTCATCTGCTGTGCATTCATTCCGCTTGCAGCGCTATAGAGAGCTCGAATCATGCCGCTTCCTCACTGATCGCCTTTTCGGCCGCTACTTTAGTTATTCCGTGCGAGATCCTGCACGGCCGTCTTGTCCATCTCGCCATCGATCAGGGTTAATGCATGCCTCATCGACTCAGCCGCACGTTGTGCTGAAACAAGCTTCACCACGCCTTCGATGGGACTCACATTAGAATCTTCAAGCGCACCCTGCTGAACACTCGCACCGCTTGCTGGCCTTTCCGTGCCGGCCGGCGCAACATAGTCCGCAGCACCGCGATACGTCAGCGTAGTGCCAGGCGCAAAGGTTACGATTGCCAGCTTGCCAGATATCGCTCCGTTCGACGAAATGATTCCGCTGGAGGAGATTGAGACAGAGCCCGGTCCAGGCACGATCGGTCCTCCTCCGTCACCCATTACGAGATCACCTGTGGCCGTGGTCAACCGCCCACTCGTGTCCAGTTGAAAGTGACCGTTACGCGTGTATGCGAATCCGTTTGCTGTTTTGATCTTGAAATATCCCTCGCCCTCGATGGCGAGGTCGAGCTTGTTCCCAGTGCGAGTAATCGTTCCTTGCGTTTCGTCTGTATTCGATCCAGCCAGTTGACTGAAGGAATTCGTCACCTGATTCAGTGCAGACATCCGGCCGTGCCGCCCGGTCTCGGCCAGTACCGTCCCAAATGTGTTTTCCTCACCGCGAAACCCTGCAGTGCTGCTGTTTGCGACGTTCGCCGCAATTGTATCGAGCGCTTCCATTCGCGCCATGAGTCCCGCACACGCGCCATAGAGTCCGCTGTTCATGCGACCTCCTTTCCTTAGCACCCATTCACTTGTGTCATCGACCGCGATGAGAAAAACTTCTCGTATAGTTGCGCGACAGTACTACAACGATAGGTGCACTGCCTCAAACGATCACGCCAGCGTGTTCAACGATCTCCGTTACACGGAGGCCATAGTTTCCGTCGACAATCACCACCTCACCACGCGCGATCACTCGCTCGTCAAGGATCAGATCCACCGGGTCTTCCACCTGGCGGTCGAGTTCGACCAATGCTCCAGGGCTTAGATCGAGCACTTCTCGAAGTCGCATCCTTCGCTCCCCAAACCGCAGAGTAACGTTCAGCGGCACATCGATGACCCGGTCCAATTCCGGCATGACAGATTCTTTCGATTTGGTTTTTGCACGATTGCGAGTTGCGCTCCAGTCTGCGATCTGCAGGTTTTCGATCAGCTCATCGTCTGCGAGCACTCGCAGTACTATTTGTGTACTCTCCGATTCCATAAGCTCCATCCGCCCAATCTGGATGGCGCTTCCTGAAGGTTCCGCCTCGCAAAACGATTCGACACTGAAGGCGAACACTCCAGCATCGCCAGCGCGCTTTGGAAGCTGTCGTACCAGCGCATTCATCAATGTTTTCCACGCCGCCCCTACATCTGCAGCTTCAACTCCCAATGCCGGAAACAACACACGGAGATCTTTCGCACTAACCTCAATCCTCAGTTCGCCACGCAGGGTTCCTCGCAACCGGAAACTTGTTACAGTTGCACTCTCTTCAGCAGGAACTACCGGGAGATCTCCTGTCATGGTCGATGCCGAGCAGAGCCATATCCCGCTTCCGCATGCAGCGATGGAGTTCCTCACCGCATCAGCTAGACAGGTGATCAGGTGAACCTTCGCCGCTTCATTCATGATCCTTTCCATTTCTTCACACCTCAGGATTCAGAGCTCTGTTCAATTGCGCTGCCTTATACTCTCCGCGCTTCACTGGCGTGACCTCAAACATCGAGTACCCGCTAACCTGAAGCACAACGGGACGCTGCGATGCTGCTCGCAAATTCAGGACGTTTCCCACCTGGAGAGAAACAACATCTTCCAGTGGAATACAGAGTCCCGATAGCTCAACAGACAGCGGCATCTCGCATTGCAGAACACGTTCGCGAAGCCGGTGTCTACCGCTCGCCTGCAGTTCTCCGCGGCGTACAGCGTCGCTTTGGCTGCTTCGCACCAATCCGCTTGAAAATGCTGTCGGAATCGCCAGAGCGAATGCCGATGTTGCCGTCGCAAGTCGGATCTCGAAATGCAGTGTGATGACACGCTCTTCCATCGCGAACAACTGTCCCATCAGGCCCGGCTTGATCGAAGCCAGCGGCGCAACAGAAACATTCGCGACCTTCCACACCCGCTCAAGTTGCGCGGCCATCAGCTCGGTAACACTGCGGAACAGCTCTTCATCGATCTCCGTAAGGTCACGGCTGCAATCCATCGGCTCGCCCGGTCCGCCCAACAGGAGATCCAGCAGGGGGAACAGCAGCCCATTGTCGAACTTACTTACCACCTTTTCCTGTGTGGGCTGTAGACCGAAGGGAACAAGATACGTGCCCGCAGAGAGTGTCGCTGCAAATTCCCGAGCCCCAATCTGGTCAATTCTGGTGAGCTTCACCTCAACCGGAGATCCCAGGAAGAGATCAAGCGAGTGAGCAAAGCTGCGCGCGAAGATCTCGTGCATACTTCGCAACTGCCGCGTACTCTCGTTCGAGAGTAGTCCCGACGCACGGAAGTTGCATCGCGTCACTGTGCGTCCGCGAGATTCGGCAGGTCCTTTGCCATCCGCTCCGCCTTTCAGCAGCTTGTTCACCTTTTCTCCTATCGACCCAACGGCAATCTTCATGAGCCAAACGCGAAAGCCTCAACCTAGCGAACGACCCCCAAGGTGCGTATCGGCGTCACTGCAGGAATTTCCGATGGCGAGACAACCACGACCTTCGGAAGGAACGGCTCCAGCAATCTCCTGAGGTAGAACCTGCCTGGAGATGAGCAGAGCAGCACCGGGGGGGCATTGCCGATGTCTGCTCCAAAGTTGCCTCGCAAACTGTCCAATACCTTGCGCGCAAGCGATATCTGGAGGGAACTAGAAGTGATCTGGCTTGGCTGCAGATTCGCCGCTCGTGCACATTCTTCCTCGATCGCTGTATCAAGCGTAACCACTTTCAGCTCACCATCGGTCGAGAGCAGCGGCCGCACCAACGCACGGCTCAATGCCTGTCGAGCAGCCTCTACCAGCGCCACAGGATGCTTGTTAACCGCCGCCGCCTCGATCAGCGCCTCCAGAATCGAGCCAAGATCTCGAATAGAGACTTGTTCACGTAACAGAGCCTGAAGAACCCTCTGCAGTTCTCCTAACGTGAGCAATTTCGGAATCAGCTCCTCCACCAACTTTGGGTGCGATTCGTTCAATCGGTCGATCAGCCTCTTCGTCTCGCTGCGCGATAGCAAATCATGGGCATTCGTTCGGATGACCTCCGCAAGATGCGCACTCAGGACCGTCGTCGGCTCCACTACAGCACATCCCCGCGCGATAGCCTGCGCCTGCAGCTCCGGAGCAATCCATTTCGCTGCGACATTGAACGCAGGCTCCTGTGTCTCTGTGCCCGGCAGATCGACAGGTCCCGCTTCGGAGCTGACCGCCAGCAGAAGCCCACGCCGAAGCTCCCATCGCGCAACCTCGATCCCGCGCAGCAGTACGACATACTCACTTTCTCGCAATGCAAGGTTGTCGGTAATATGAATCGGCGGAACCAAAAATCCCATTTGCTGCGCGAGCTTTTTGCGCACACCTTTTATTCGGTTCAAGAGCTGCCCGCCTTGCTTCTCATCTACCAGCGGAACAAGCCCCGAACCAACTTCGAGCGTCAGATCATCAAGCTTCAGAACACCATCCATCGCGTCAGTCGATGCCTGGGCGGCGCTTGCCTCCGCTTTTGCCGAGGTTAGAGCGGTTTGCCTGGCAGACTGTTTAATCTTGTGGCCACCGAATATTAATCCAGCGCCCAACAAAAAGAACGAAATCTTCGGCAATCCTGGGATGAGACCCAATACTACGAGCACACCACCAGCTATCCATAGCAGCATCGACTGGCTGACAAGCTGACGACGCATGTCGATCCCGAGCGATTGCTTGGAAGCCGCACGTGTCACTACGATTCCGCCGGCAACGGATACCAGAAGCGATGGCAGAATCGAGACCAGTCCATCGCCAACGGTTAGGATCGTGTACGTCTTCAGTGCCTCCATTAGTGGAATGCCCTGTTGAAATACTCCGATCATGAGCCCTGCAATGATATTGATTGCCAGAATCAAAATGGTTGCTAAGGAGTCGCGTTGGCTGAAGCGAGCTGCTCCATCCATGGCTCCGCAAAACTCCGCCTCCTGGGCCACTGCTTCGCGCCGCGCTCGCGCCTGCTCTTCGTTGATGAGCCCTGCGTTCAGGTCCGCATCAATCGCCATCTGTTTTCCCGGGAGGGCGTCGAGTGTGAAGCGCGCCGTCACCTCAGCCGTACGAACAGCCCCATGGCTCACCACCAGGAACTGGATCGCGACCAGCGCGAGGAACAGAACGAATCCAACAATATAGTTGCCCCCAATCACGAATTGCCCAAACGCTTCGATCACTGCGCCTGCGGCGGAGGGCCCCTCACTTCCATGCAGAAGAATCCGCCGTGTACTCGCCAGATCGAGCGACAAGCGTGTCAGGGTAAGGAGCAAGATGAGGCTCGGAAATACAGAGAACTCGACCGGCCGAAGCACCTGGATCGCAGTCAGCAATACAAGTATCGAGGCCGCGATGCTGCAGGTAAGCAGCAAATCCAGCACGAAACTCGGCAACGGTACAAGTAGCACAAAGATCATGCACACAGCAGCCAGAGGTACGGCCCACTCGCCAAGGCCCTGCAGAATCTTGATCACGCTCTTCGATTTCATATCTACCGTATGGCCTCTCCCGCCGCGGTACGGGCGGCCCGCATTCTTTCGCGCTCGCGCAACTCCGCCTGGGCACGAAAGACGACAACCAGAATCTCTGCTACAGGCTGATAAAGATCAGCCGGAATCACGTGTCCGACCTCCACCGTTGAATACAGAGCGCGCGCCAGCGGCTTACTTTCCATCACAGGCACATTATTTTCTTGAGCAACGCTCTTAATTCTTTGCGCAAGCAGGTCGCGCCCCTTTGCAACTACCTCAGGCGCCTTCATGGACGGCTCATAACGTAACGCCACAGCGAAGTGGGTTGGATTTGTCACAACCAGAGTCGCCATCGCCGCCGCCTGAAGGGGCTTTCGTTGTCGTATGGCACGCTGCCGTTTCCGAATGCGGCCTTTTGTGAACGGATTGCCCTCGTTCTCTTTATGCTCGCGCCGTACCTCGTCGTGGCTCATCCGCAGCCTGCCCTCCGATTGCCGCCACGTCAACAGATAGTCGACTGCTGCCCACACAAGCAGCACAAGCACAGCCTTCCATCCGAGGCCGCCAATTAGAGCACCTACCTGAAGGGTTAGCGCGCGAATATCTTCCCCGGACGCCCGTGCCAACTCACTCCAATGAGCTTGAATTGTGCTGATTCCAAACAGTGCGATCACCATAAATGGCAATAGCGACTTGAGCAGATTACTCAACGTTGCAGACGAGAACATCTCGCTGAGCCGGCTACCCGGATTGAGACGTTCGAATCTGAACCGTAGTGCTGCCGGCGCGAAGTTCACTCCTCCTTGCGCCAGGGTCACGCCCACAGACAGCAACATGGCTACCAGTAGCACCGGAAAAATCCATCGCAGCACTTCGACGCTGCTCCAGAACAACACCGGACCATTTGCATCAAAATCTGAATCGCACGCAGCCACTAAAAGACCTTCGTAAAATCTCGACCAATGTGCAGCCATGTCACTACTCAATGACCAGATCGTGATCGCACTACCTAGCACCGCCAGCACGCTGCCGAACTCGCGTGACCGTGCAAGCTGGCCTTGTTCTCGCGCCTTCTTACGTCGATGCGGCGTAGCTTTTTGAGTCTTATCCGATTCAGACATGATCTACCGGGCCAGCAATAGAAGGTGACTCGATAGGCTCATCGAGCTCTCGAAAAAGCGGCCTAACATGGACGGCCAGTACTTCAGCGCGGCAAAGAGGATAGCCAGACCCAACAGCATCTTCACGGGCGGGCCAAGTAACATCAGCGGCATGCTTGGAGAGGCTCGGCCGAGCAGGCCAAGCGCCAGGTCCGTCAACAATGTGGCGGAGAACACCGGGGCAGCCATCTGCAACCCGAGCACGAACACTTCTCCTCCCGCCCGTACGGCAAGCGTCGTGAATGCAGCCGATAGATGCATTGCTCCTGGCGGCAATAGCTCAAAGCTGCGCCCGATCGCGCCGAGCAGCCATAGGTGGACGTCCATACGGAGGAAGATGAGCATGGCAATCGTCTGATGAAACGTCGCAACAACCGTTGAGTCGGCATTTGTCTGCGGATCAAGTAGTGTTACCAGTGAGAATCCCATTTGGACGCTCAAGACCTGGCCCGCCATCTGCACCGCGTCGAACACCAGGTTCGTAGCGATTCCCATCGCCGCGCCAATAAGCAGTTCGCCGAGAACAACCATCGGCCACTGGCTTAGCTCAACGTTCATCAGTCTCTGGGAAACGACCGGATACAGCAGAACCGAGAATGCAACAACGAGCGCAGCCTTGATCTGGGGAGAAATCGCGATGCTTCCAAAGAACGGCGCGAACAGGAGTAAGCCAGTAAGACGAACGGAGATCGCAAGGAACGCCGCAATGATCTTCAGCAGTGGAAGCTCGATCATCGCAACACTCCATGAAAGTCGGATAGTAAGCTGAGCGTATAAAGCGCCAGATGGCGCCACATCCACGGCATCAACAGAAACAGGGCTGCTCCGGTTGCAAGCAGGCGAGGAACAGACGATAGCGTCTGGTCCTGCAGAGATGTAAGCACCTGCACAATATTCACCACAAAGCTGACGGCAACCGCAACGATGAGCAATGGCGCAACAAGCAGCGCAACCTCTACAAGCATCGCGCGGGCGAGCGCAATAACCTGGTCGGTTCCCATTAAGTGAAGCTCCGCATCAGCGCGCCAACGAGAAGGTGCCACCCATCCACCATCAAAAAGAGCATCAACTTCAGCGGCGTTGAGATCACCACCGGAGGCAGTTGCATCATTCCAATCGAGGTGGTAATCGACGCCACGACCATGTCCACCACCAGGAACGGCAGAAACAACACTGCACCGATCTGAAAGCCGGCCCGCAGCTCCGACACAATATAGGCAGGCATCATCACGCGCATCGGAATATCATCGACCGTACGCGGACGCGGTACATGAGCCAGATCGACAAACATCGCCGCATCCTTTTCGCGAACATAATGCGCCATGAAATGACGTAGAGGCTCCGCGCCGAGCGAGACGGCTTCAAGAGCAGTAACTCGTCCGCTCTCGAGCGGCAGGAATGCATCCTGGTAGATCTGTTCCCCTACCGGTTGCATGATGAAGAACGTGAGCACCAGCGACAATCCGATCAGCGTCTGATTCGATGGAGTTGTTTGCAGTCCAAGGGCCTGCCGAAGAAAGTGAAACACGACCAGCAGTCTCGCGAAAGGTGTCAGGCAAATCATCAACGATGGGATCAGCGCCAGAACTGTTAGCAGAACAACGATGGTCCACGGAGCAGAGCTGCTGCCGAGACCGTAGATCTTAATACCTCCCGCAGACCCAGCGGTATGCTTCGTTTGTGCGCTACCCACCGAGTTTTTCAAAGGCCGGTCTAATTGCGTAGATCCAGGGCTCGCGTCAGACCAGCCCGTCATCTCTGGCTGCGTACTAGGACCAGCGCTAAATAAGCTCTGCTGCTGAGTCGCGAGCGGCGAAGTTGCTGCCTGTCCAGGACTCAAAAACGGAGTTGGGCTGTCGAAGCGCGACTGCGCCAACGCCTGTCCACCTGCCACAGTGAATACCGATGTAACGAGCCACAGAATGAACGAGTGCGGCCGGACTATTTTCATAGGCTAGCCCCCTGGTCATCAAACCTTGGAGTAATTCCGACCGTTGCTTCCCCTGCCGCCCTCGAAATCAATCCGCTGAAAGTTTCGCTTACGGTCGTAGCACTGCTCCTCGCGCCGAGACTTTTCTCTAGCTTCGCGAGCAAGACAACATTGGATGAGCTCCCGCCAACAAGAAACTGCTCTCCATCCACACAAAGAATCGACACAAATCGCTTCTCACCCAGCGACACGGTTTCGGTGACACTCAGCCTGCGCGATGCGCGCCGAGTCAGGAGTGCACGGCTTCGCGAATGCATCCAACGGGACACGACCACAAACGTTCTTCCGAGGCCATAGGTTTCCCACCCTCTCCTCGATATCGCAGATTCAACAGACACAACATCCACGTCCGGTACCTGGGCCATCGTGCTCATGCGACACCTGTCAAGCGAACTGCGAGCCGGTCTCGCGTAACATCAAACTTCACAGTGCCCACAAGCTGTCCGTTAACATGGAGCACCAGATCCTCGTTGTGTTGTGCCGCCGTTTCAACAATCGATCCCGCCTCCAAACGCATCAGCGTACCCACCGTGAAATCGATTACTGGAACCTCGAGCACGAGCCGGCACGGAAGCATCTGCACCCGCAGCAGAGGATCCGTATCATCTCGCTGCGGCGCGTGCACCGCAACCAGTTCTAGCGCCGCCCTGTCCTCGACCGTAATCTCCTGCATATATCTGCCCTCCCTCCGGCATTCGTTGCCCGTCCTGCATGCAATGGACATGCCAGTCGCGGCGCAAAAAGTCCAAGAATGCTCTAACCGGGTCGCGCGCACCCGGTTGGGCAGCGCCCGTCAAGAAGGATCAACGCCGTCACGGTCTCTCAACTCAGAGACGGTGCTCTCGCGAGCTTAGGAAAGTCTTAATCGCACCGATTCACGCGGCAGCACGCGCCTGAGTGACACGACCACAGGCCGAAGCACGATGGTTTCCCAGGAGATTTAAGAGGACTCTAAGCTCTACAGCCCTCAACTCTTCATCTGGATCGTTGCCTGTTCCATCTGATCGAACGCTGTAATTGCTTTGGCATTCGCCTCATAGGCCCGCTGGTACACGATCAATTGAGAGAACTGCGTTGCCATGTCCACGTTCGACTGTTCCACTGACGAGCCGGCAATTGTTCCGCGCCCCGCAGTTCCAGCGGCTCCGATCACCGCTGCGCCCGATGCGGCTGTGGCCGAATACTGATTGTCGCCATCAAGCGTGAGCCCTTCTGGATTCGCGAAGCTCGCGACAGCTACCTGTCCGATGGCTCGCGTCTGACCATTGGAGAACGTGCCGTCCACTGTGCCGTCCGACAGCACAGAGTACGAACTCAACACACCAGATGCGAAGCCGTCCTGAGTGGTCGCATTGTTGCTCGAGGCGCTTGCCGTCTGCGTCAGCAGGGAGTTTCCGCTCCCATCCGTCAGCTGCCAATTCAAATTCATGTTCGCCGCGCCATCAGCAAGAGATCCAATCGCAATCGCAATCGGACTTGCCGGCGAAACCAGTTGTCCCGAACTGTTGAAATTCAGCGTTCCTGTCGCGACCTGGGTGCTCGATCCCACTCCTCCTTGGAGGTCGCTCGATGGAATCGTAACGCTATAGGTCCAGGTATTTGGCGCGGTCAGCGTGTAGCCAATCGTCAGCACGTGGGAGTTGCCGAGCGAATCGTACACGTTGATCGGGGACTGAAAGGTGCCATTCATTGCCGTTCCCGCATTCAGATTCGTAGTCAGCGAAAAGTTAGCCGTTGGCGTCGCAGGCGCCGATGTTCCAGATCCCACATTGATTGGCTGCAAAGCACTGTTCGCTGAAACTACACCGTTCACCACCGGATAGCCCATCACCAACTGGCCGCCGAGCGTGATCAGTTGACCTGAGGCATTCGTTGTGAAGTCGCCGTTGCGCGTATAGGTCTGCGCGCCCGAACCATTTTGCACGACAAAAAAACCAGCGCCATTGAGAGCCATATTCGAGCTCACGCCAGTCGATGCGACAGCGCCGTTGCTGAAGTCCTGCGATGTCCCTGTGACCTGGACTCCCAGCCCGGTTTGAATCGGATTCCCGCTTCCGCTGTTCCCATAAGTCTGATAGAAAAGGTCGGCGAAGGTCGAAGTCTGAGACTTATAGCCGTCCGTATTCATATTGGCCAGATTGTTCGAAATGGTCTGAAGCGCGGTTTCTGCGGCATTGAGACCTGAAAGCGCCGTGGATAATGACATTGCTTTTTCCTCCCGGAAAGAGTTGCGTTCCCTGCCACGTCAGTTTGTGGAACCAATACCCTGCGCAACGCTGGATGTTGTTCCTGCTGCCGTGGACGATCCTTGGCCGAACATGTTCGTCACAACTTGATTTATGCTCGCCAGCTGATCCAACTGATTCAACGAGATCATCTGCCCAACCATCTCGGTGCTATCCATCGGCGCCGTTGGGTCCTGATTCTGCAGTTCCTGGGAGAGAAGCGTAAGGAACGTACTCTCGATCGATTGCAGGCTGTTGGTCCCGCTATTGTTGCTGTTCGTACTTGCGCTGCCTGCCTCTACCGGATTGCTGCTGTGGGTAATGGCCTGTACCGACATACCGGATCCTCCTCCATACATTCGAGCTTCTTCTATTTTGAAAACTGTGATTCAGGAATACTCGCTTTGCACATCAAACGGTTACATCCAGCCGGCCCCCCCACGGAGTCCATACCTGCCGCTCGCGTGGAATATCTCCAGCGGCTAATCTGATCGCCCGTGGAATGCCCTGCTCGAATGCTCTAACGCCGCGGCGCTCTCCACGAGTTCCATCGTTTGCACCAGAGCCGCGCTGACCATTTCCCGCCGAATTGCCGGCCAGATCAGTGTGCGACTCACTCACAATCCGGACCGAGGCATCCAATCCATGCTGCTGCAGGATCCTCTGCTCGACTGCAGGAAGGTGCGCAGCAAGTGCGGCACTTTGTTTTGAATCCTCGAGCGATACCTGGGCGGAAAACTGTCCGGGCCCCGTGTTGGTTTGAATCGTTACGCGGCCGAATGCCTCTGTATGTAGCCCCACATGCAACTCACCGCGCATCGCATTCGCCACCATCCTCGTTGTGTTGGCGTCAGCGGCATGCTGCATCAGGGCTTCTCTGGACGAACGCTCCGGTGCCATTGGTTTGCCTGGCGTGTTCTCCGTCAGCACAGAGCTTCGCTGGGCTGCGTCCGTCTGCCCGGCATTCACCAGTTCGACCGCAGCTCCGTCTGCAGTCCGCGTCGACGCGCCAGCCGCTTGCACAACCCTAAGCATCTGACCTGACGCATCATGTCGCGCCTGCCCACCGTGAGCGTCAAGCTGACTAACAGTTCCTGCTCCGATCTCGCCGATATCAACAGTCTGTGAATCCGCCGGCATACGGTCCGGTTTATGCCCGGACCCGCCGGAGCTCAGATCAAGCTGGTTCATCAATTGCGGGAGCGCCGTCCCGCCACTCTGGCGCATATCCGTGACTACCAGGTCCGCCGTGAACCGGCTGCCGACCCTGCTCTCGACGACAACGGTTCCCGCATCATCGCTACGAATAGCCGGATGACCGTCGGGCACGGCATTCGCATAGCCATCAATTTTGAACTCAATGGGCACCCCGTCCAATTGTCCGGAATCCAGCACCTGAGGCGAGCTAATCAACTCCGGCATTTTCGCCTTGTTCGCATCGCTGATCCCATGCGTCGCACCTTCTGTCGATATAACGCTGGGAGGCAGTGCAGATCTCTCCTCCCCTTTGGGGCCGCGCGAGGGAGCGGCACCGATATCGCTCACACCTCGACTGCGCATTGCAGAACTCTCAATCGACAACTCCGTGGCCTTCTTGATTTGGTCTGCCGGAACTCCAACGCTCTGCCCATCGAGCTTGCTATCCCAACGAGGTGCCTGCGGCAAGACTCCGGATCGAAATCCGACTCCCGTCGTGTTAACTGGTGGCCGCTCAATCCCCCTCGAATCACGGTGATCGTCTGACGATCGCGTGTTGCGCGCGTGCTCGTTTTTCCGATCCTGGGACGTTTGCCCATCCCGATCGCCTTCCTTACGGTGCGATGGTGCACGATTCTCCGACTCCGGCTGCACCGGCTCATCTCCATCCAGCAACGACGCAAAGCTTTGCTTCGGAGCTCCAGTGAGCAGCATTGCCAATCCGCCTGCCGGCTGACTCGTCGCATTCTCCACACGCGCACCCACTCTCACGGAACCGCTCGCCTCCATGCGCTCGGCGCACTCCTTCAGTTATCGGCGAACGCTTGACGAGCTACGCTGACTCTTTCGACTCAAATGAACCTTCGGCACCCATTGTTCTGTTTGAATTCGATACCCTGCGCGCCAGGAACAGATCCTCGTTCCACTTCTGTTCGCGCAATGCGAGCCCCGCCTGATGAGTCATACTGCTTTGCTCTTCCAGCTTCTCGGCCACCTCCCGCGCGCGCCGAGCCTCCATATAAGCAGCCATCCGCTCCGCTCGGATCGTCTCGAGCCTCGCGATGTTCTTCTCTGCTTCGGCATGTTGCTGCAACAGAGCTCTATATAGAGCCTCACTGGATTGATGGTCCGCCGCCATCGCGACGCACTGTATCTCTCGCGCTCGCGACGCCGAAATCTCAGCTAACCCGGACCGCAATTTTTCGGAGTGGGCCTTCCATCGCAGCACCTCTTGACTGGCCGCGGTCAGAGCCCGCTCGGCGGCCTCCTCCGATCGTCGCCGCACCATCAGGATGACGTGCAAGGAATTGGCTGCTCGCATCTTTAGCTCGGGAGAGTCAGCAACAGCCGCACGGCATCATCAAAACTCGACAAGCCCGCGCTGTCCTGCCGCAGATAGCTCTCGATCGCCGGCAGCGCCTCCAGTGCGCGATCCAAAGTCGCATCGCTTCCACGCTGATATGCGCCAATCCGAATCAGATCTTCAGAGCGCGTGTAGGCAGCCAGCAACGCTCGCACCTCAGCGGCTTTCGTCAAATGTTCCTGACTAACAATCTGTGGCATCAGTCGACTAAGGCTGTCCAGCACCGCAATCGGCGGATAATGCCCTTTCGTCGCCAACGCGCGACTCAAAATAATGTGTCCATCCAGCAGTGATCGCACGGTGTCCACAACCGGATCCTGCTGATCGTCTCCCTCCATCAGCACCGTGTAGAACGCAGTGATGCTTCCATGTCGAAACCGCCCCGCACGCTCCACCAGGCACGCCAGCTTGTTCAATACCGACGGCGTATATCCCTTCGCCGTCGGAGGCTCACCTGCTGCGAGGCCAATTTCGCGCTGTGCCATTGCAAACCGCGTCAGCGAATCCACCACAAGCAACACGTCTCTTCCCTCAGCGGCAAACGCTTCCGCCACTGCCGTCGCCAGCAGCGGAGCGCGCAAGCGTAACAATGGTGACTCATTGGACGTCGAAACAACCAGCACACACCGCGACCGCCCCTGCTCTCCCAACACCTCGAGAAACTCTCCGACCTCTCGCCCGCGTTCGCCCACCAGCGCCATCACGATCACGTCCGCCGCTGTTCCTCGCGACATCATTCCCAGCAGCGTGCTCTTGCCCACACCGCTCCCCCCGAAGATTCCCAATCGCTGTCCGCGTCCGCAAGGCACAAAGCCGTCGAGCGCCCGAATCCCGCAGCCCATCGGTTCCCGAATCGGCAGGCGTTCGAACGGTTGTGGTGCCGCTCCATCGATCTCCATCACGCACGTCGAGCGATAACCTCCAAGCCCGTCGATGGGTCGCCCGTTTGCGTCTAACACGCGTCCGAGCAGGTCGGCGCCTACGCGGACCGACGGCCTTCTACCCACCGCGGTGATCGCATCTCCCAGCCGTACTCCCGCTGGCGCGTCCGTCATCATCGACAACACGGTTCGCCCACGAAACCCAATAATCTCGCCAGCCAGCTTCACGCCATTCGAGCCTTCGATCTCACACGCCTCACCAATACAACCGAACGGCCCCTCCGACTCAATGAGGTTGCCGGTCACGCGATTCACCCGTCCCTGCCACCGGACAGGCGAGCACTGGTTCACATGTTCCTCAAGTTGTTGCAGCACCTGAGATCTCATGCAGCGGGCCTATGGGCCAGCAGTTGGGCGAAGCTCTCTTCCACATCCTGCAACTGCGCTTCGAAGCTGAAGTTCGCCTTTCCTGACTCCGTCTCAACGATGCAATCGGTCGCCTGCAACTGCTCATCCTCAACAACTTCCCACCAGGTCCCACCCGCGTCGTTCTTTCCTGACCTCCTCCAGCGTTCCGCCTCCGCGGGTGCAACACGGACCCGCACAGCGGGCCCACACTGCATTCTGTCCAGCGCAATCCGAACCAGGCCTGCCAGCAAAGTTGGATCCACCTCCGCCTCGCGCCCAATAATCTTGCGTGCAATGGCGAGCGCCAGTTGAACCACCTCGCGCTCCACGGAGCGCAGGTAATTGCTCCGCTCAACCTCAAACTCTCGCAATCGCTGCGCCAGCCGTTCTTCTGCCTCTTGTCGCATTCGATCCCGCTCAACCCGAAGTCGTTCTTCTCCCTCGGCGATCGCCTCCTCGCGCGCAGACCGCACCCGCCTCGCAACCTCATCCTCGGAAACGCCTGCGTTCTGCGCCGGCTCAACGGCCTCCAGCTCGGGCATGCTACCGGGCAACGACTTCCCACCGCAGCTCACATCCCGGTATTCAAGCGCCTCAACCGAAATCAACGTGCTAGACAAAGGCATCCCCTTCATCCATGCGCAGGTTCATCTTTCCCTGCTCCTCGAGCTGCCGCGCAACGCTCACCATCTCTCCATGAGCGCGCAACGCATCTTTGCTGCGCACCGGCCCTAACTGCTCCATCTCTTCTTTCAGCAGCTCCACAGCCCGGACCGACATGGTCTTGAAGAAACGCTCCCTCAAATCGGGACTCGCGCCTTTCAATGCCATCGCCAGCAGGCTTCGCTCAACGGAGCTCGAGAGCTCGCGCAACTGAGCGTCATCCAAGCGCATGAAATCTTCAAAGGTGAACATCAGTTCACGAATGTTCCCGGCCAGCTTTGGATCCTGCCCCTCGATGTTCTCCAAGATTTCCCGCGACGTCTCGGTATCAACGATATTCATCAGCTGCGCGACATTTTGGAACCCGGAATAGGTTCTCTTATTCAGCTCTCCCGCGGAACGCAAACGCCGATGAAATGCCGCCGAAATTCGCTCCGCCATCGCTGGAGAAAACTGCCGCAGATTCGCCAACCTCCGCACCGACTCAGCTCTCGCCGACCGCGGCAAATGCACCAGCAGCGCCGAGGCCTGCTTCGGTTCAAGATGACCCAGCACCAGCGCAACTGTCTGCGGATGCTCACCTTCCAGTAAGCGTGCAAGCTGCTTCGGATCCGCTTTCTGCAGCGACTCCGCACGCCCGGAGTTCAGCTCATCGGTTCGCACCATCTGGCTCTGCATCTCCCGGGCGCCGCTTTCGCCGAAAGCTTTCACCAGAAGACGCGTCGCCGTATCGGCCCCTCCGTGCGTCACAAACTCTCGCGATGCCGTCATCTGTTGATACTCGCGTAAAACCTGCTCCGATGTGTTCGGAGGAACGCGACCAAGATTCGCAATCTCCTTGGTTATCAACTTCAGGTCGTCCTCCGGCAGGTTCCGAAAGAACACCGCTGCCGCATCATCGCCCAGCACGGTCATCAGGATGGCAGCCTTCTGCACGCCACGCAGTTCGCTGTAGTCAGTTAGCGCCGTCATCCCTCAGACTCCCGCAGCCACGTTTGCAAAGTCCTGGTCATCGTCGCCGGCTCCGCCTGCACCATCTCCGTCAACCGCCGCTTCAATCCGACCGTATTCGTGTCCGCTTCCAGCAAATGATCCAGCTCATCCATCGAAAGCTGCGGCACACTCGCCATTTCTAGCGATTCCGCCGATTCCGGTTTGCCGGGGCCGAGCTCTCGCACAACTCCCACCACCTGCTTCTGGACCGGCCGAATCACAAGTGCCCACGCAAGCACAAACAGCGCCAGTAACGACGCGTATTTGATCGCACTCGCGTTGTCACTTACCGTTCGCTGCAGGCGCTCTCCAAACCCAGGCGGCACATCCTCATCTCCGTTATTCGCAAAGGTCATATTCTCGACCGTCACAACATCGCCCCTCTGCGGATCCAATCCAATCACGGATGCCGCCAGATCCTGGAGCTGCTTCAACTGCGCCGGTGAACGTCTGTAGGTCGAGCCAATCAGCTTCCCGTCCACCATCTTCTTGTCCGAAAAATCATTCACCAGGATCGCCGCTGTAATCCGGCGAATCCGTCCGGCAGGCGCAATCGTATGCCTGGTCAACCGGTTCACTCCATACGTCGAATTTTCTGAGGTCGAGGTCTGCGAGCCTCCATCCGCATTCGCATCCTGCGACTGCGTCGTTCCTTGTCCGGGCGTCAAGGGCAGATTGCTTGCCGTTCCGGCCACACCACCGTCTGCTTCGTCGGCTGTATGCTCCATCGTCTTCTGCGTCGTCAAAAGTGCGCTCACCGCCGGGTCATACTTGTCTTCGTTCTCTTCCGAGCTGGTCAAGTCATACTCCACATTCACGCTCGTCCGCAGATTGTCCTCTCCCACCACCGGCCCAAGCGTTGCCATCAGCCGCTTCGAAAGTTCGTCCTCAAGTTCGCGTCCTTCCATCGTGGAGCTATGCCTGTTCAGCAACTCGTTCGTATCCGCATCAATGATCGACACATCCGCTGGCGCGAGATTCTCCACTGCACCGCTGACCAGCCTCGCAATCGCGTTCGTCTGATCCTGGGTCAAACTATCCCGCTTTAATCGCAACGCCACCGATGCCTTCGCTGGTTGCGCGCGATCAAGAAACACCGAGTCTCTCGCCATCACCAGATGCACCCGCGCGCTCTTCACATCGCTCAGTGTTCCAATCGTCCGCTCCAGCTCGCCTTCAAGCGCACGTTGGTAGTTCACCTTCTCGTCAAACTCCGTCTGTCCCCACGAAGTCTTGTCGAAGAGCTCGAATCCCATTCGCCCACTATGCGTCGTGCCCTGCGACGCAACTTCCATCCGTGCGGCATCCAACTGGCTCGCAGCGATATCAATCTCCTTGCCATCGGGCGACATCTTGAAATCGATCTTCTTCGCCGCGAGCTGCTGCGCAATCGTCTGCGCATCGTCCGGCTCCATCCCGGTCATCAGCGGCTTGTAATCCGTGGAGCTCATCGCCATCGCGATCACCCCCACGCCCACAACCGTCGCCACCGTCCCGCCCGCCACCACGAGCCTCTGGCGCGGATTCATCCGCAGCCACAGCTGCTTCAGATGTTCCACCAACTTGTTCTGCATCGGTCAGCGCCCTTCAGAACTGCATCTTTTCCATCTCTTGATAGGCGCTCACGACCTTATTCCGCACCTGCATCATCAACTGGAACGCCACATCGGCTTTCTCGACCGACACCATCGTCTTCCCAATATCTGCGTTTCCGCCGCCCTGCAATAAGCTCGCAACCTGCTGGTCTGCACTGTTCTGCAGCCCATCCACATCGTTTACTGCGGACTCAAACACGTCCGCGAAGCTTGATGCCGTACCCTGCGTTCCCGCCGGGCCACTTGCAACATTACCCAGTTGCGTCGCAATCGAAGGAATTACAGATCCAATGCCGCCTATCATTTCAACCCTCTAACTCTTCAAAACATCAATCGACTGCTGAATCATCTGCTTGGACGCTGCAATCGCCGACGCATTCAGTTGGTACGCCCTCACCGAACCCATCAGATCAACCATCTCTTCGGCCGGATTGATCGCCGGATACGAAACGTAACCATCCTTGTCTGCGTCAGGATGTCCGGGATCATACCGCCGTATCGGCTCTGCATTGTCCTCCACCACGCGCGTCAGCTTAACACCGCCGGCCGGAGTGGCTCCTGCTCGCAAATCCGACATTCCATTCAGTACCGACTGAAACGGCGAGTTGCCTCCGTTCTGAATCACAACCTCGCGCCGGCGATAAGGTCCGCTCCCCGCGGCCGTCCGTGTCGTATCCACATTTGCCAGATTCGACACCGCCACCTCAGAACGCTCCCGCTCCACCGAGAGCGCCGAGGCGCTGATATCCAGTGCATTGAAGATGCCCATTCGTTCGCCCCTTACTGGTCGCCGTTGATTGCCGCAAGAATCTGGTGAAACCGGTCCTTCATAAGCTGCGTTCCCATCTGGTACTGCAACTGCGCCTCCGAAAGCTCAAGCGATTCTTTGTCAATATCCACATTGTTGCCATCCGGCCTCTCCAGCAGTCCCTTGACATCGCGAACTGCAACGCCCGGAGAACTTCCATCCGGCGCAGCCATCGCACGCGCAAGCTCATGCTGGAAATCGATGTCCTTCGTCCGATACCCCGGCGTATCGACGTTCGCCATGTTCGAGGCAATCACCGTCTCGCGCTGATTCGTCACCGCCAGGTAGTTCTCGAGTTGCGAAAGAACTGAAAGATTCGGCATTCAGAATCTACCTCCATCACGCTCGCTGGCGAGTCCGCGTTCCTCTCCCTTATCGGCGAGCGTGAGAGATCCTTGAGCCTTATTGGGACACTTTTGGGTGATTGCCGATGCCTAGCGCGCCTGGCTCTGTGCCGCACCACCGCCCAATGCAACAGCGCTGACGCTTCCCGCTTGCACTGCGCTCTGCGACGGATGCACAAGCTCCCCCGGAACCACAATCAGCGTGATCCTGCGATTCGATGGATCGCCCGGATTGCCCGCAACCCGCGGAAGCTGATCCGCAAATCCACGAACCTCTTTCACCTGGCCCGGCGCGATTCCACTGCTTTGCATCAGCCGCCGCGCCGCATTCGCACGATCCGCGGACAGCTCCCAGTTCGTGTACACACTGCCCGCGCTGTATGGCACCGAATCCGTGTGCCCCTCAATCGAAATCCGATTCGGCAGCTTCCCCAACTCCGGCGAGATCGCCTTCAAAAAATCCCGCAGCGCCGGCGTCGGCTCCGCGCTTCCCGACTTGAAAAACGTCCCGCCCGGCTGTTCCATCAGCTCGATGCGCAGCCCGTCCTGCTCTGCCGTAATCTCCACCTGGTTCTTCAGCTTGTCGAAGTTCGGCATCTGCTGCGCCGCATGCAGTAACTGCTGCTTCAACCGCTCCATCCCATTCAGATCCAGCGGCAGCGCATTCCCGCTCCCATTTCTGTTCGTTCCCTGCAGCGTCGACGTTCCATTCGGATCATTGAAATATTGCGCCACCGACCTCTTCACCTGGTCGCTCGTGCTCGTCAGCCACAGCACAATAAACAGGCTCATCAACGCCGTCACAAAGTCCGCATACGCAACCTTCCACGCACCGCCATGATGCCCACCATGAGCCGCCTTCTTCCTCTTGATCAGAATGACCGACTCACCCTTCACCTCATGCATCATCAGGCCGCCGCCTCAACCGCCATCGATTCCCGCGCGCGGCACGCGTTCTCCAGCTCCGCAAACTTCGGACGAACATATTCCGGAATCGCCCTGCGTCCAATCTCCACCGCCATAATCGGTGCCGTGCCTTTGACGAACGCCAGCAGCGTCGTCCGCAGCACACCGTAGTACGCATGCCTCTCTTCAACCGCCTTCGCCATGTTCGCAGCCAGCGGCCCAACCACTCCATAGCACAGCAAGATCCCGAGAAACGTCCCGACCAGCGCCGCCGCCACCTTACGTCCGATCTCCGCCGGCGGCCCGCCGAGCGCGCCCATGGTCACGACAATCCCCAGCACCGCCGCCACAATCCCCAGCCCCGGCAACGCGTCCGCCATCGACGTCATCGCCTGCGTCGCTGCATAGGACGTGTGATGATGCACCTCCAGATCCAGCTCCATCATCTGATCCAGATCAAACGGCTTCACACCGCCCGTCACAGCCATCCGCATCGTGTCGCACACGAACGCCGTTCCATGGTGGTCGCTCAAAAACTTCGGGTACTTCGAAAAGATCGGGCTCTTTTCCGGCTCCTCAATATCGCCTTCAATCGCGATCAACCCTTCTTTACGCGCCTTCGTGAACAAATCAAAAAGCATCTTCAGCGACTCGACATACAGCCTCTCCGTCACGCCGCTGCCCTTCATCACTGCCATCAACCCCGCGCCAACCGCCTTCAGCACGCGCATCGGATTCGCCACAATTAGCGTGCCCACCGCCGCGCCCACAATCGTCACAAACTCCGACGGCTGCAGCAGCACCGGCAGCTTCCCACTCTCCATCAGGAATCCGCCAACCACCGACCCAAGAACAATGACAATCCCAACCAGCGAAATCATGGAGCTCCTCAATCTCGAGCACAGAGATGCCTCCTCTCTCTATCGGCGTCAGGCACAACTCCATTAGCAGCTCACGTCCCCGAGCACAGGCTTATGATCTTGACAGGCCGCTACCAAGGAGATTTCGTTGAAGCTTTACGTCCGCTCGCTCCTGTTTCTCGCTTCCATCCAGTCCGCATCTCTCCTCGCCGCCGCACCGTTGCACTCGCCCTGGGACACGCATCCAGTCCACACCACAACCGCGGCCTACTCCTGCCCCGCTCCCGCGCACCTGCCGGTCGACTTCACCACCAGCGGCTTCTACGCCGACAACGATCCCACGCACTCCATCATCGATCCCGCAAAGCTGAAGGCCTACAACGAAACCTCCGGCCCCGTGAAGCACGAAGGCAACATCATCGTCGCCGCAGCCGACGCCTTCCGCACCACAGGCTCCGCCGCCGCCGCCGGCTGCGTTCTCCAGCACCTCGAAGCCGACGCGCGCGACAACGCACTCACCGGAAAGATGTCCTCCAGCCAGGCCTACTTCGTGCAAGGTTGGGTCGCCGGCGCTGCTGCGATCGCCTACCTCAAGGTCGGCGGCAACGCACGCGCCACACCCGCCCAACGCGACCTGATCCTTCCATGGCTGCAGAAGGAAGCCGACATAACCCGCAACTATTACGACCAGCGCATCAGCACATCCCACAACGATGCGCAGAATCACTTTTACTGGGCAGCAGTCCAGGTCGCGGCTACCGGCATCGCCACAGACAACGCACGCGACTTCGATTGGGCCATGCAGCGCGCCAAGGACGGCATCGACGCCATTCAGCCGGACGGCACTCTCCCGGAAGAGATGCGCCGCGGCAAACGCGCTCTTCACTACCATCTCTACGCCGCCTCGCCGCTCGTCATGCTCGCCGAGCTCGGCTTCCCCAACGGCGTCAACCTCTACACCGAAAATCACGGCGCCCTCAGGAAGCTCGTCGAGGTCTCTACCCACGGCCTCGTCGACTCTTCCCTCTTCGACAACCGCACCCACATCCCGCAGGAGCGCCCCGATCCTCCATCCGCCGAAGCCATCGGTTGGGCCGAGCCCTACAACCGGCGCTTCCCCGATCCCGTCATCACCAAGCTGCTCGCGGCGCAGCCCGATCACAGCTACATGTACCTTGGCGGTCTCCCGCCTCCATAAATCCGCGCACCACGACCCAAGCCCTTGCATTCACAAGTCATCGCTGCGCCATGCCCGGAAATCGCGCTCGCACACACAATCACTGGCAACCTCGGCCATCTGCGTGCCGTCCATCCCGGTAACACTCCGCTGGAATCCTTCCTCGGGTGAATACACAATCCGGCACATCTGATGAGCGGTTCCCCGGCCGTCCAGAGCGCCTGACGCATTACGTCCCCGCGTTCTCACCGATCCGCTCCAACCCCACTCGAAAGGCTCTGAAAATCTCGCAACCCTCCATACCCTCGCATGGAAAGGAGCAGCCTATGAAACAGGTCTCATCCCAATCTCATCAGGACACGCCCACACACGACAGCTCGTCGCAGCTTCACTTCGGCCCTAAGACTTTCGGCCCCAGGACCCTCGTCTTCGGAGCCACAGCACTCATCGCTTACGGACTCAGCCGTCGCTCTAAAACCGGCACCGCCGTAGCCGCCGCTGGCGGCGGCCTTCTCGCCTATCAGGTCTTCAACTCGCAACACGCAAAGCCCTCTGACACTCGGGCCACCTTCCTCGTCAACGCCTCTCCCGAACAGGCCTACCAGCTCTGGCGCAACCTCGAAAATCTTCCCCGCTTCATGCCCCACCTCAAGCATGTTCGTATTCTGGACGGTCAGCGTTCGCAGTGGACCGCGAGTGGTCCCATGGACCGCGACGTCCAGTGGACCGCCGAGATCATCGACGACATCCCCAATCAGGGCATCTCCTGGCGCTCACTGCCCGGCTCGGACGTCGACACCTCTGGGTCCGTCAGCTTCCGCGCCGATCCGCTGGGCCGCGGCACCTACATCACCGCGGAGATGCAGTATCGCCTCCCTGGCGGCGCGCTCGGCACCGGTGTCGCCGCCGTCTTCGGCAAGCACCCGGAGTTCGTCGTTCGCGAAGACCTCCGCCGCTTCAAATCCCTTCTCGAAACCGGCGAGGTCCCCACAACCGTCGGCCAGACGCACGGCCCGCGTGGCGTCCACGGCCACACCGAGCAGGTGCTCTTCCGCGAGACAACCAACCACCCGCAACCCCAGGCTGGGCTCGCCCGCACCGCGTGAAACATCCCTCAGCACAAGGAGCAAACCGATGAAAGCTGTCTGCTGGATGGGCAAAGAGAAGATGCAGGTTCACAACGTTCCTGATCCCACAATCCTCAACCCGCGCGATGCGATCGTCCGCATCACCACCACATGCATCTGCGGCTCCGACCTTCACCTCTATGACGGCTTTGTACCCACCATGGAGCAGGGCGACATCCTCGGCCACGAGTTCATGGGTGAGGTCGTCGAAGTCGGCCCGGGCATCAACCGCGACAAACTCAAGGTCGGCGACCGCGTCGTCGTTCCCTTCACCATCGCCTGCGGCAACTGCCAGTTCTGCAAGGATCAGCTCTGGTCCTGTTGCGACAACTCCAACCCCAACGCCTGGGTCGCCGAAAAGATCATGGGCTACTCGCCCTCCGGCCTCTTCGGTTACACCCACATGCTCGGCGGCTACGCCGGTGGACAGGCACAGTTCGCCCGCGTCCCCTTCGCCGACGTCGGTCCCATCAAAATCCCCGACGGCATTCCCGACGAAAAGGTCATCTTCCTCTCCGACATCTTCCCCACCGGCTACATGGCCGCCGAAAACTGCAACATCCGCCCCGGCGACACCATCGCCGTCTGGGGCTGCGGTCCGGTCGCCTTGTTCGCCATCCGCAGTTGCTTCATGCTCGGCGCCGGCCGCGTTATCGCCATAGACCGCGTGCCCGAGCGGCTCGAGTTGGCCCGCCTCGCCGGTGCCGAAACCCTCAACTTCGAAGAGGTCGACATCCTCGAAGCCCTCAAGGACATGACCGGCAACAAGGGCCCGGACGCCTGCATGGACGTCGTCGGCATGGAAGCCACCGGCCACGGGGTCATGTTTGCGATGGATCGCGCCAAGCAGATGGCTCGAATCCAGATGGACCGCCCGGTCGTTCTTCGTCAGGCAATCATGGCCTGCAAAAAAGGTGGAACCTTGTCCATCCCCGGCGTCTACGCCAGCTTTATCGACAAGGTCCCCATGGGCGCGATCATGAACAAGGGCCTCACCCTCAAAACCGGCCAGACCCACATGATGCGTTACATGCAACCCCTCCTGGAGCGAATCCAGAACGGCGAAATCGATCCATCCTTCGTCATCAGCCACACCCTTCCCATCGACGCCGCACCCGAGGCCTACCGCATGTTCCGCGACAAGCAGGACAAATGCACCAAGGTCGTGCTCAAGCCCTGGGAGCAGCAGATGGCCGCATGATCCCTCACCGGAGAGGCCGCCGCACAGCGGCCTCTCCGCCTGCGCCGAAATTCTGTCAAGCCCCCTGAACTGTTGAAATCGCCGCAATTGCAACAACCCAAACCACAATGGCGGTGGACAAATAACGGCAGTTAATTTCGATCCATTTTGTAGACTAGAGATATAGATCAAAATTTCAGAGGCTGCCATCGGCAGCCTTTCGCTTTTAGCACTGTTGGAAAAACTAAGGTCCGGACCTAAGTTCAATCTTTGGAAGATTTTGCGCAAAAACAGGGGGAGGGGGTACCCCCGCTCATCAAGTAAAGTACTCATGAGCGATCCGGTTTGCGCATAGCCATCGACACCGGCGGAACCTTCACCGATTGCGTCTACCTCGACGCCGGAAAACTCCGCGTCCTCAAACTCCGCTCCACGCCTTCGAACCCAGCCACCGCGGTCGTCAACACCCTCCGGGCCATCGGCCAGCCTCACGGCCTCGAAGTCCGGCACGGCACCACCGTCGGCACCAACGCCATGCTCGAGCGCAAAGGCGCCCGCGTCGCCTTCGTCACAACCGCAGGCTTCGAAGACACCATCGCCATCGGACGCCAGGCCCGCCCCAGGCTCTATGACCTGTTCAGCCCCGGCCCGGCCTGCCTCGTGCCCGAAGCCCTCCGCTTCGGCATCAATGAACGCGTTACCGCCGAAGCCGATCTGCTCCACGAACCAAGCGAACCAGAACTGAGCGAGCTCGCGCAACGCATCGCCGCCAGCAACGCAGAATCCATTGCCATCTCGACGCTCTTCAGCTTCCTCCGACCACAGAACGAGCTCCTCATCGAAGCCGCGCTTCGCAAGCTCGGCCTCCCCATCTCCACCTCGCATCGCATCCTCCCCGAGTTCCGCGAGTACGAGCGCGCCTCCACCGTTGTCGTCAACGCTTACCTGATGCCCATCATGCAGAGCTACCTGCTCTCACTCGAGCAGCAGATCGCCTCAGAGTTCACCGGCAGCACCGTCCACGTCATGCAATCCTCCGGCGGCATCATTCCAGCCTCTACCGCCGCCGCAGAACCGGTCCGCACCATTCTCTCCGGTCCGGCCGGCGGTGTGATCGCCGCCTCAAAACTCGCCGCCGCAGCCGGCTTCCCTCGCCTCATCGGCCTCGACATGGGTGGCACCTCCACCGACGTCTTCCTCATCGACACAACTCAAGGCAGCCTGCAACTTCGCAGCGAATCACAAATCAGCGGCCTTCCCGTCAGCGTCCCCATGCTCGACGTTCACACCGTCGGCGCCGGCGGCGGCTCGCTCGCACGCTTCGACTCCGGCGGCCTTCTCCGCGTCGGCCCCGAATCCGCCGGCTCCGACCCCGGCCCCATCTGCTTCGGAAACGGCGAACAACCCACCGTAACCGACGCAAATCTACTCCTCGGCCGCCTCGACGACCAACGCTTCCTCAACGGCACCGTCGCCCTGAACTCCGATCGCGCACACAACGCCTTCTCCCAAGAGAAAGGTCCTCTCTCCACCGTCGAAGAGTTCGCCGCCGGCATCCTGCGCGTCGTCGAATCGAACATGGAACGCGCCATCCGTTTCGTTTCCGTAGAACGTGGACACGATCCTCGCGACTTCGCTCTGCTCGCCTTCGGCGGCGGCGGCCCGCTCCACGCCTGCGCGCTCGCCCGCTCGCTCCGCATCGCGACCGTGATCATCCCCGCGATTCCTGGAGCGCTTTCCGCATTGGGCATCCTTCTCGCCGACACGACGCGCGAGCTCTCGCGTACCGTCATACTCAGCGGAGAGATGCTGCATGACCTTGACCCATATTTCGAAGCTCTGCAAGCAGATATCCCCGCCGAGTTCGCTTCAGTGGAGTCGCTGATTACGGAGCGGAGTGTTGATCTGCGCTACAAAGGCCAGGGTTACGAACTGAATGTGCCTCGCAACCGCGATGCAGCAGAAGCATTCCACGCGCTGCATGAACGCCAGTTCGGATTCGCAGATCGCAACCGGCAGATCGAAATCGTCAATATACGCCTGCGAATTAGAATCCCCGCAGAACCATTCACATTCCCCGCGACACAGCCGCAACCAGGCAATGGTTCACAAGCTCTTCGCGGAACAAAGCAGATCTACTTCAATGGCGAATGGCTCCCGTCACCCATCTATGATCGCGATTTGCTACAACCGGGCCATTCCATCCAAGGCCCTGCTCTCATCGGCGAGTACACCTCAACAACGCTACTTCCGCCGGATTGCTCGCTCGAAGTTGACCCGATCGGCAATCTGATCATCACCGTCCCGGAAAGCCAGCCATGAGCGCGCCAGTCGATCCCATCGAGCTCGCGGTCTTCCAGAACGCGATGACCTCCATCGCGGAGGAGATGGGTGCGGCCCTGCGGCGCTCCGCAGTTTCGCCGAACATCAAGGAACGCCGGGATTACTCCTGCGCGATCTTCGATGCCAAGGCTCGCGTCATCGCGATGGGCGACCACATGCCCGTCCATCTGGGCTCGATGCCCCTCTCTGTACTCGCGGCGGTCAGCGCGCTGGAATTGAACCAAGGTGATATCGCCATCCTGAATGACCCCTATGCAGGAGGAACTCACCTTCCCGACATCACGATGGTGATGCCGGTTTTCGCGAACACACACCAGCCGACCTTCTACGTGGCCGCACGCGCGCACCACTCCGACGTAGGTGGAATGTTCGCCGGATCCATGGGGCCCGCCCGCGAAATCTTTCAGGAGGGCATTCGCATTCCTCCAGTCCATATCCTGCGAGCCGGTGAAATGCAGAAGGATGTGCTTCAACTCATCCTGCACAACGTTCGCACTCCAATCGAGCGCGAGGGCGACCTCACTGCGCAGATCGGTGCCTGCCGCATCGGAGAGGAGCGTCTGCTGCACCTGGCCGCACGCTACACCCCACCGCACCTCGCGCAGCTATGCGAAGATCTGCTCGACTATTCGGAACGCCTGGTTCGCGCAGAACTTCGCTCGCTTCCCCCGGGCGAGTACTTTGCAGAGGACTTCCTGGATGACGATGGAATCTCCGCAGATCCGGTCAGAATCGCAGTTGCACTTCGGCTCCATCCAGACGCCGGGGCATTAGAGCTGGACTTCGCGGGAAGCTCGTCGCAGGTTCACGGCAGCATCAATGCGGTGCGCGCGATCACGCTCTCCGCCTGCCTGTATGTCTTGCGTTGCCTGTTGTCGGATGGTTCACCCACTACGGCGGCCACACTTCGTCCTCTCACACTCAAGACCTTGACCGGCACAGTCGTGGACGCGCAGTCACCCGCAGCGGTCGCGGGCGGCAACGTAGAGACCTCACAACGCATCGTCGACACCATCCTGCGTGCCTTTGCGCAAGCAGCCCCCGACCGTATTCCTGCAGCGAGCGCGGGAACCATGTCGAACCTGACCATCGGCGGCATCGATCCTCGAAAAAATCTGCCGTTCACCTACTACGAGACCATCGCCGGCGGTATGGGCGCCGGGCCTCTTCGCGATGGAACCTCAGGCGTTCACACGCACATGACCAACTCGCTGAACACACCAATTGAATCGCTGGAGTTCGAATATCCTCTGCGAGTAAAACAGTACAGCTATCGCCGCGGATCAGGCGGGAATGGAAGATCCCGCGGCGGCGATGGCCTTATTCGCGAGTTCCAACTGCTTGCCGATTCGCAGCTCACTCTGCTTTCGGATCGACAGAAGTTTGCCCCTTACGGCCTGAGCGGCGGAAGCTCGGGCGCGCGCGGCAAAGCGACTGCAATCATGCCGGAGGAATCGACGCAAACCCAACTGCAATCAAAATCCAGTCAGCATCTTCCGCGAGGCACGACCGTTCGCATCGAAACTCCGGGCGGTGGCGGATGGGGTTCGCCGAAAAGCTAAGCCAACTCGTAGCCCTCGCGCCGCGGCCGGCTCAGCATCGCATTCGCACGGTCATTCACCAAGTGCTCCATCCTGCTGGATCATGACGGCAAAAGCACCAGATCGCTAACTCATCAGATATTTCAGCAGCGCCATTCGCACGTACAGTCCATTTCGCGCCTGACGGAAGTACGCCGCCCGTGCGTCCTGATCGACCTCAGGCGAGATCTCAGTTGTGCGTGGCAGAGCGTGCAGGATGATCGAACGCGCTTTCAGAGAATCCGCGACGTGAAGATCGATGCGATAGGAATCCTTCACGGCATCGTATTCAGCTTCGGAGGCAAAGCGCTCGCGCTGCACTCGCGTGACGTACACGACATCGGCAGGCTGAACCCGCGCGAGACGCGTGGTCTCTGCGAAGCGTGTGTCGGCCTCTTGCAACATGCGCACGTACTTACCTGGCAGACGCAACTGGGGTGGTGAGATGAGCGTCAGCGACACACCGGGAGCATTTCGCAGAAACGGCAGCAGCGAGTGAATGGTGCGGCCGTTCTTCAGGTCCCCAACGAGCGCAATGTTGAGGCCCTCGAGGCGGCCAAGCTCCTTGCGAATGGTGTAGACGTCAATCAGCGCCTGGGTCGGATGCTCGCCGGCACCGTCGCCGGCGTTAATGATGGGAACCGGAGACGCCTCGGCGGCGGCTTCTGCCGCTCCAACCTGCGGGTGCCTCAGGACGATGGCATCGGCGTATCCGCTCACCACTCGCACTGTGTCCGCAATCGTTTCGCCCTTGGATGCCGAGGAATTGTCGAGTGCGTTTTCTGCTGTGAGGACTCCGCCGCCGAGCTTCTGCATCGCCGCCTCGAAGGAGAAGCGCGTGCGCGTGCTCGGCTCGTAGAACATGGTCGCAAGGATGCGGCCCCGCAATGGATGCTCGAGTTTGAGTGCCTTGTCTTCGCGCTCAAGTTTGGAAGCGGAGTTGAATAACTCATCGAGCAGCGCTGGATCGACCAGTTGCTCGGCGCGAATCACATGTCGCAGCTTGCTCATCGCGCGTCCCCATCCTGCGAGTACACGCGCCCGCGAACAATGGTGTGGCGAACACTTCCGGGAAATGTGACGCCTTCAAATGGCGACCAACCGCACTTCGTCTTCAACGACTCTCGCGTGACCACATGGGGTCTGTTCAAATCCAGGATCGTCAAAGAGCCCACATAACCTTTCTCAACACGCCCGAATCCTTCGCCGTAATTGCGCGGCAGGTACGCCTGGACGAACCGGCCCGGATTCGCCGCGCACACCCGCGCAATCTGCTGCGCTGTAAAGCCGTGCTCCGTCATAAGCCACGTCGTAAATGCGCCGTAGGTGTCCAGGTGAGGAACCCCGCTGGTGCCTTTGCGCTTCTCTTCAAGAGAGTGCGGCGCGTGGTCGGTCGCTAAATAGTCGATCGCACCAGATCGCAGCGCTTCGATCATCGCGAAGCGATCTTCGACTCCGCGCAGCGGCGGATTCATCTGCAGCCAGAGGCGATTCTGCTCGTTGAGCATCGTGTCGTCGAAGAACAGATGATGCGGCGTCACTTCGCAGGTCACGCGGACGCCACGCGCCTTCGCTGCGATCACATCCTTCAGCCCTTCACCCGTCGAGAAATGGCAAAGCTTTCCCTGCAGGTCATATTGTTCAATCAACTGCAACGCAAACTGTGTCGCTGAGATCTCAGCTTTCGCGGGACGGCGCTGCTCGTGCGTCGCTGCTCCGCGGCTCGCATTCAGAATCAGCGGATCTTCGCAGTGGAAGCTTACGTTGCATCCGCGATAACGCGCAATCGTCTCCTCCAGTTGTTCGGGCGACGAGAAGAACAGCTCGCCCACGGATCGCCCCATGAATGCCTTATAAGGAACGGCGCGCGTGAGCGGACGAGTGCCTGGCCCAATCCCGCCATAGAGCGTGATATGAACTGCGGCATCTTGTGTCAGCTTTTCTTTGGCCGCATAGCTGGCGTCGTCAATCGGTGCGACCGGATTGTTCGGCATATCGGCGAAGTGCGTCACACCGCCATGAATCGCGGCAGCAGACGCAGTGGCGAAGTCTTCCTTGTACAGCTCTCGTCCGCTCACATCTTCGCGCGCGTGCACATGCAGGTCGCCGAAGCCTGCGAAGATGATGCAACCGTCCGTTTTGAGATCACTGCGTCCTTCAATGGCGCCCACATTCGCGATGAGACCGGCCTCTGTGTCAATCTCGATTGCGCCGTCGAACTCTCGATCCTCGTTCGCAATCCGGCCTTCAACGCGCAGCATGTACAGCCTCCCTGGCCCGCTTCACAGCATCGCGAATCTCATCACGGTGCGCGCGAGCTGCCGCTTCCGGATCGTCGCTGAAGAGAATTGACCGTGAAGCGCTGATCAACAACCCTGCTCCGCGCGCGTCGAGTCCTGCTTCGACGACAGCCTGCACATCACCGCCCTGCGCTCCGATTCCCGGCACAAGAAAAGTCGTGCGTGGTGCAGCCTCGCGAATCCGGCGCATCTCCTCCGGATAGGTCGCGCCTACAACCAGCGCACAGTTACCATCGACGTCCCACGCGGAGCCGACACGCTCCGCAACGGCGAGCCACAGCGGCCTTCCGTTCATGTCAAGATCCTGAAACTCACCTGCGCCGGGGTTCGATGTTCGACACAGCACAATGCACATCTTGTCGCGCCTGCTCAGAAACGGCTCCAGCGCCTCACGCCCGAGATACGGATGCAGCGTCACCGCATCAAACCCCATTCGATCGAAAATCGCCTCGGCATAACCTTTGTTCGTATTGCCGATGTCCGCGCGCTTCGCGTCGCAGATCGTGACGAGATCCGGATGCGTCGCGCGCACGTACGCAACCGTACGCTCCATTTCGGCGATGCCCTGTGCACCGCGGGCCTCGTAAAACGCAGTATTCAACTTGATCGCGGCTGCAAACTCAGCCGTCTGATCCACAATCCATTCGCCGAATCTCTGCTGCGTGTCCGAATGCTCACGAAACCTCTGCGGCAGCTTCTCGAAATCAGGATCAAGTCCCACGCATAGAAGCGAGTCCACCGCTAGAATTCGTCGCGCCAGCTTCTCGGCAATTGCGTTCAAGCCGTCTCTCCACCTTGTGACCGCATCGCAGCCCATCCGCGCGGATCGTGCAGCCACGCCTCGACGCTCTGCGCCTGTTCGTCGGTCACCAACTCACGTTTGCGCGCCAGCTCGAGGATCTCGCCAAAGCTTGTCAGCGTGTGCAGTTGCACGCCTGCTGTCTCGAACTGTTCCACTGCATCCATAAACCGATAGCTCACAATGGCAACGCAGTCGGTAACAACGCCGCCTTCATCGCGCAACGCCTGCACACCAGCGAGGCTGCTGCTACCGGTTGTAACGAGGTCCTCGATGAGCAACACGTGCTTTCCGTAGACGTCGCCGCCTTCGACGCGCCGCTTCGTCCCGTGCTCTTTCGCAGCCTTGCGGATAAAAACCGAAGGTGTCGCGGTGACAAAGCCGAGCACCGCGCTATGCGGAATTCCAGCCGATTCAATGCCGCCGATCACGTCGAAGTTCAATCCAGCGGCAGCCATCAACTCGACGAACCCTTCTATCACTTCGCGCCACTCGCGCGGATGGAAAGGAAATCGGCGATTATCGCAGTACACGGGCGACAGGATCCCCGATTTGAACGTGATCGGATCTTCGGGCTGGAATCTTACTCCGCCGATGTTCAACAACGCTGACGCGATTGTCTCGCTCAATTCAGCGCCTCCTTGATCTGCTGTGCCAGCTGCGGGTTCCACATCGCAGCGGTTGCCATCATCGCTGCGTCGGCTCCGGCTTCGCGATAGGCTCTATAGTCGTTCGCATCACTCAGCCCGCCAACGCCAATGATCGAAAATTTCAGACCAAGCTCTTCACGCAGCTTCGCAAGCCGGCGGCTCATCTCGAGGCCCGCCCAGCGGATCGATCGCCCGCACACACCGCTCGAGAGCCTGCCTTCCCCGGGGAGCGCCTGCTGCCCGTTGCCGTCGAGAACCTTTGCGGGCAGCGTGTTGATCGCGACGATGCCGTCGACCAACGGACCGATCTCGCGTACGAATGTACGCAAACGCTCCTCGTCGCGGAAATAGGCGGCCTTCACCATCAGGCCGAGCGAGCCAATCTCATCGCGAATTCTCTCCACGATGCGCCGAGCGCGATCGGTGTCGAAACACAGCAAGTTAGCCGTTCCTTCGTTCGGGCAGCTCAGGTTGGCCTCGATAACCTTGACGCCAGTTTCCTTCAGCAGCCGAGCCGCGATTGCGAAGTCTTCGATGTACGCGTCCACATCGCCGTGGCCGGAGGTCGTGCCCTGAAAGCTGGCGATAACAACCTGTCCGCGGCGCGCATGAAGAACTGCGTCGGCGATGTCCGGCTGCCAGAACTCCGGAGCGAACGACGGCACGCCGAAGGAGTTGGTAATCGAAAGCGGATCGGTGTAATTCTCGTCGCCGACGAGCGGCGCGGTATCGAGCGGAAGGTCGCCTTGCGGATGTACGGCAAGAACATTCGGCCAGGCGTGCGCCGGATAGCGACGCGTGCGCACCGTCTTGTACACGGGAAGATCGAAGCCCTTGTCTAATGCGGCTTTTACGAACCGCCCATTGAGCAGGGGGCCCGCCGCGATTCCCAGCGGCAGATTGACTTCATGTCCCAGGAATCGATACCTAGGCTCCGCGCGCTCCTGATAGACATAAGGTTTGGCAAAGGAAGAAAAGGGGCCTTGCTCGAAGTTCTCCAGGTAAGTCCTGGCCGGGTCGTAAAACGGCTCGGTGAGCATGCGCAAATCCCTTTCTCTTGAGGGTAACAGATTTGCGCGGCATTGCAGTTGAGCTTTGGACGACAACGAGGCGCATCAACTCAAAGCTGTGGAAACGCGGATTACCTCGGTCGCGCCGGCCCCCTCCAGCATGTAGCGCAAGCCCTCTCGGCCGGGCAATACCACCGCATGGCCGGCCGGAAACCCCACATGGCCCCCCTCACTTGTCCGCACCGAGGCGCCGTCATGCAACGCCACCAGGATTTGCATCTTCCCGCTCAGCTCAAGATCGTTCCTGCTGCCCGCCGTTGTCTGAAAGCGGTCCACGATGAAATAGGGTGTGCTGATCAGCCGGGTGAACCCATCCTTCTCGACCGGCGCCACGAGTCCCGAACTCGTGCGCGGCTTCGTGACGGCGAGTCCGTCCTTCAGGTGCAACTCCCGCGGGCGGCCATAATCGTACAGGCGATATGTCGTGTCGCTGTACTGCTGGGTCTCGAGCACGACCATCCCCGGCCCGATTGCGTGGATGGTTCCTGCTTCCACGTAGACCATGTCGCCGGCCTTCACCGGCACATACTGCAGCTTGCTCTCGAGCGTGCCCTCGTGAATGGCACGCTCCATCTGCTCCTGCGTGAGCTCCTCCCGAAAGCCCAGCGCAAGCTTCGCATCGGGCTCGGCGGAGAGCACGTACCAGCATTCGTTCTTTCCGCGCGGCTGCCCGATCGCCTGCGCCTCACTGTCGTTCGGGTGCACCTGGACTGAAAGCCACTCTCGCGGAAAGAGAAATTTCATGAGCAGCGGAAACTCGCCGGGAGCATCGGCGCTGAATTCCTCCGGCCACTTCCGCGTGATCTCCGCGAGCGTGACGTTCTTATGATCCTCAACCGCGCAGTCCACCGACGTCAGCCACGCCTCACCCACTGGATGGCCGGGCTTCGGCTGTTCGAGAAACGGAGGCAACTCCGTGCATCCCCAGATGCGCTCGGACAGCCACGGCCGCAAAACGACGATCTCCGGAAACGCCTCGCTCTGCCGCCCGTCAATTGCTGCTGCGCCGGTGTTGCTCGATGCCATCATGCCCTCTGTCGTCAGTTATATGACAGTGACAGCGATCGCGTCGCGTGCCTCAGTCGCATGCTGCGATCAGGACATCGTTCCCGCTCAGGCTCAGATGAAGCCCTTCCGGTGGAGACGTGGCTGTTATCTGACCCTCGCCCAACAGAGACCGTGGCAGCCTGCAGCCCTCGGCCCAGGTCTTCCCCGTCGGTACACCGAGCGCCGCAGCGCCGGTTCCTCTGTGGAGCGCCACGATCACTCGCACGTGCTGATGCGCCCCGCTCGGGGCTGCGCATCGCTCGGCGGGATTCTGTTGCATGTCCCGCAGAACGACGAGCCAGTCATTGTCAGCCGCAAGCACTTGTTCGCCTCCGCAGGCGAGCGCAGCGTAATCGTGCCGCAGTTTCGTCAGCTCTCGAATCCAGGTGAACCCGGCCTGCTGTTCAGGCGTACGCCCCGCCTTTGTGAACGCGTCCTGAGCGTCGCCGGGAAACCCTCCCGGAAAGTCTCGCCGGTTATCGGGATCGCTGCCACCCTTCATCGCGATCTCGTCGCCGGCATACAGCTGCGGAGTTCCCCGCATGGTTAGAAGGTAGGCGAACGCCACGCGCTCGAGCGATGCATCCGGAATCTGCTCCGCAATTCGCTTCTGATCATGGTTATCCAGAAACGGCACAAGCCTGTCCGGATGCGGATACAAGCTGTCCTGCCCAAGCACATCCGCGAGCCGCTTCATCGGCGCTCCCTTCACAAACGTATCCTGCGCCGCGAAATAGGCCGGATAGTCGAATGGTGTGTACAGTCCTGTGTCCACACCCGCGCGCGTTACTCCGCCTGCAAATGATGAGTTGATCAACGGGCTCGCATCCGAGACCTCACCCACCTCCGTCACCCGCGGATACAGCGCATGGATCTCCGCCATGAACTCGTGCCAGAACTCGCGATCCACATACGGAAAGGTATCGATTCGAAGCCCGTCGGCGCCCGTCTCCTCGATCCACCAGACAGCGTTCTGACGGAGATACTGCGCGACCGCGGCGTTGTCCGTGTCCATGTCAGGAAGCGAATCGACGAACCATCCATCCAGCGTTCCTATGCGGTCGCGCTCCGGCGCATGCGAGTCGATCAGCGCCTCGAAGTTCGTCTCGCCCGCGATGTGGTGCGCCGCGCTGCCGTGAAACCACGCGGGCGTGGGCTCATCCTGCACCCACGGATGCAGCGGGCCGACGTGATTCGGCACGGTGTCGAGCACCAGCTTCATGCCACGCTTGTGCAGCGCGTCAGCCAGAGCCTGCAGATCGGCCATCGATCCCCAGTGCGGATCCACGCGATACATGTCCGTCGCGTGATAGCCGTGATAGCTCTCCGCGCCCAGATTTTCATAGGGCGGCGTGATCCAAACGGCCGTCACGCCAAGCTGCTGCAGATAGTCGAGATGCTCCTCGATCCCGCGATAGTCGCCGCCATGCCATCCTCTCGGCTTCGCGCGCTCGGCGGCAGCCGCTGCGCTCGAGGCTGCATCCTCCGCGTGCGGTCCGTCGTTCTTCAGGTCGCCGTCGGCGAAACGGTCGGTCATGATGAGATACATCACGTCCGACGAAGAGAATCCTGCGAAGCCCGCGCTCGGCGGTTTGCGCGCGCCAAACTCATACTTCGCCTCTGCACGCTCGCTACCGCGCGACACGCGAATTGTCACGATCTCCGGACGCGCTGGGGTCTTCGCCAGCCATAGCTGCGCCCAATGGCCATTGTCCGAAACCACCGTCCTCTGAATGCCGAGCCCGGCATCGCTCAGCGAAAATTTCGCACCGCGCAGGCCTTCGCCGCGCACCAGCAGCATCGGCGCGGGCATCTCCACCCACCAGTTTGGCGGATCGATCTTCTGAATCGACAAAGTCGACGACGCCACTTGCGCCGATCCCACCCACGCAAGAAGCTGCGAAAACACTGCAAGCGCGACAATGCGTCGGACAATCTGCGCAGGCATTTCAGTTCCTCTGATCTTCTAAAAAAAGGCGGCCCTGCAGCAGCGCCGCCCGAAATGAGTTCCAATCTGAGTTTGGCTGAAAGAGAGTTGGGCCGGACACTGAATTCCACGCAGTGTCCGGGCCGTCACTCCTTAGAACGTAATCCGGAACGCCAGCTCCGTCTCCCGCTCGCTACGGTAGTTGATGTAGTTCAGCACCGCAAACGAGGAGCCTGAGCTGAGATTCAGGTTCGATGGATTTGCGAACTGCGGCGAGTTCAGCAGGTTGTACACCTGCCCGCGCAGCTGCGCCTTCACACGTTCCGTGATCGGCACGTCCTTGAGCAGCGACAGGCTGACCGTATCCGTGATCGGACCATAGAACTGGTTCCTATGAACGTTGCCGACGCGTGTGTAGATGCCCTGTGCGTTCACCGGCGGCGGCGCAAACGCCTTCGGATTCAGGAACTGGTATCCATTCGCCGGCGTCGGCGCCTGGTATGGATTGCCGATCAGATCCGGACGTACATCCACGCCGCCCTGTGAGGTGGGCGCCATCACGTCGAAGGGAGTTCCGCTCGCCCATACCACGAACGGCGAAAGCTGCCATCCGCCAATCACGTAATCGACCGGCCGGCTTACGTTCGCGCCGAAGTGCTTCCCACGCCCGAACGGAAGTTCGGCCAGCGCGCCGAAGCTGAAGAAGTTGCGCTGATCGTCGTCAGAGTTTCCGCGGTTCAGATTCAACTGCGGCCCTTGCGCCGTCAGCGGTGCACTGCTCGCGCCCTCCGGAGAAAACGGACCAACGGAGTTGTCCATCGCGTGCGACCATGTATACGCCGCAGTGAACTGAAGTCCGTTGTAAAGGTTCCGGCTCAATCTTGTCTGCAGGCCGTTGTAGTGGGAGGTCCCGTTGTCCTCATTCAGAGTCACGTTCAGACCCTGCGCCTGGAAGAACTTCAAGCCCGTGCCCAGTTGCGGCTCCGTGTAGTTGATGCTGTTGAACAAATGATCGGCCTTTGTTCCGACATAGGCGATATCAAAGACGGTCTTCGTCCCGAGTTGCTGCTCCAGCTGCAGGTTCCACTGCTGGATCATCGACGTCGGATCATTCCTTGGATACGAAATCACCGAGACGTTTTTCGGCGCAGCTTCATTCACCGTCACGATCGCACTCGGCAAGTTGCCGGTCGCGAGCGTGCTGTTGTTGCCGGCGTAAGGCCCCAGGCCGGTGCTCGTGATCTGCGGCGCCTGTCCGCTCAGGTCAATGCGATACCCGGCAGAGGAAGCGTAGCTCGCCGATCCATTGAAATCGGGATTGTTTGAAAGCTGGTTACCTACACCGCCGCGATCCAGGAAGTAGTAGATTCCATAACCGCCGCGCAGCGCCGTCTTGCCGTTGCCGAAGAGGTCATAAGCAAAGCCGATGCGCGGTGCGAAGTTGTTGTAGTTGGTGTTGATCAGCGAACGCGAGTTGCCGTTGGCGCCGGCCACGTGCAAGCTCGCCGTGGTGATGTCGAAGTTCGATTGCCGGTTATTTTGCTCATACGGATGAGTGTAGAGGTCATACCGCAGGCCGAGGTTCAGCGTCAGGCGGTGGCTCACACGCCAGTCATCCTGCGCGAAATAGCCGGTCTCATACGAGATCGTCTTGTAATACCCAGTCGGGTTCGAGATCGAATAGTTGTCCACGAAAGCCGCGGCCAAATCCGACGCTTCATATCCCGTGTAGTCGCTCGAGTTCAGATTGAAGAAGCCCTTCGCGTTGTACTGCGCCTGGAAGAAGTCCACCTCGCGGCGCATGATGTTCGCGCCTGCACGAAAGCTGTGCGCTCCGCGTGTGTAGCTCACCACGTCGAAGTACTGAAACGTGTGCTGAGGAACCTCATACGGTCCGCCATCACCCGTGTAGGAGATCTCCGTGTTGCCGCCGCCGATCAGCGAGATGCCGCCCAGCAGCGCGTTGCGGTTGGCGTTCGGAATGCCAAGGTTCGCTGACAGAGGAGTGCCTTCGTCGGGATTGATGTAGCCATAGAACGGCCGCATGTACCCGACCCGGAACTCATTCAGCAGATTCGATGTGAAGATGTGGTTATATCCGCCGCCTAGCTCCCGCGGGTGCGTGTTGTTGTCGCCAGCACCGAAGCCGGAAGGAAGCGTCGCCAGAGCGGTGGTCAACGTGTTGTTGTCCTCGCCATACGATCCGCGCACGAAAACGGAATCCTTCGAGGAGATATGGAAGTCCAGCCGCGCATCCATGTCGTTGTAGCGGATGCTGTTTACCTGGATGTTCTGATAGTTGTTCAGCACCTGGCTCTGCGGTGTCCGGTTCGGGTTCGGAAACGCCGCGAAATACTTCAGCGCCACCGGGTTCAGCCGGTTGGATGGAACCACGTTCGGCGCAGACGCCGTGCCGAACTGCTTGCAGGTCAGCGGATCGAAGATCGCGCCATTGTCCGGTGTGGCATTCAGCTGCGCGGTCGTCGTGACCACATACCCGTGAACGGTGGTGAAGGAGGCGCATCCGGTCGGGCTGTAGCTCGTTCCTCCGTAGATCGTCGGTACGAGGGTCAGTTGCGATCCGATCAGCTCGGAGAAGTCGCCGGTGCGCATCTTGGCCGTCGGAACCGTATTGATCGTTGGTCCGCCGTTCGGAATTTGCGTCCGCGTTCCCTGGTAGTCACCGAATGCGAACACGCGATCCTTCCAGATCGGAAGTCCCAGCGTTCCGCCAAAGATATTGCGGTGATAGCTGATGACCGGAGTTCCCGGGCGAGAAGTAGTTGGGGCTCGCCGCTCCAACCTTTGAGTCGCGATAGAAGATGAACGCCGATCCGTGAATCGAGTTGGTTCCCGACTTGACCGCCGCCTGCACGATCGCTCCGCCCGCGCGGCCGAACTCAGCCGGCGCCAGCGAATTGGTCACACGGAACTCACTCATCGCCTCCACTGGCGGAAACACGACAATCGTGTTCACCAGCGACTCGTTGTTGTCCAGGCCGTCCAGCAGGAAGTTGTTCGCCTGCGGGCGCAGTCCGTTCGCCGACAGTCCGGCGCCGCCCGTGTCGTTGTAGCGGAGTGTCTCGACCGGCTGCTGCCCATGGTTATATCCAGAAGCCGAGTCGTTGCTCTGGCCGCGCGTAATGCCCGGAGCCAGCAGCGCCAGCTGGGTGAAGTTCCTCCCGTTCAGCGGGAGATCCGCAAGCTGCCGGTCCTGGATGACCATGCCGGTGTTGGAGGTCGTCGTGTCGACCTGCGGGGCTGCGTCGGTCACCTGGACTTCGGTGGTAACGGCGCCGACCGCGAGCTTGAAGTTCAGTGCCTGGACCTGCGACACCTCAAGCTGAATGTTCTGGACCTGCCCGCTGAAGCCGGTCGCGGCAACTTCGGCCTTGTAGTGCCCCGGGGGAAGGCCGGCTACGTTGAAGTCTCCCGACCCGCCGCTGGTCACCTTCTGGACCGCGCTGGTTCCCAGGTTCGTTACCGTGATGGTCGCCCCGGGGATCGCTGCCCCGCTGGTATCGGTCACCGTGCCGGAGATACGGGCGCTGTCGCTCTGCGCCCACAGGGATGCTGGCACCGCCAGGAACAGAACCAGTAGCAATCCTGCTGATGCTTTAAGAGCGCTTCGTATGAGTTGCATAGTGCTGCCTCCAAAACACTGCCGGGCTGCTCGGTGAAGTCAGAGTTCCCGGAAGTAATAGAGCCACGGTGCGCAAACCGCCCCTGCCTTCGCAATCCTTTGCCGTCCCTTTGTCTCTCAATTTTTTGTCTCCTGATAACTCCCCATTCATCTTTGATTTATCCGGATCTCATCAACTCTGGCGATGCAGCCGGGCGAGTGGTACAGTCAAGGGCGCGAGGTTCTTTTCGCGCCATGCCGGCCCCCGTCTCCAACTCGAAAGTCACCTTTGGGCTCTTCGAGGTGGACCTCGAGAGTGGCGAGCTCTGGAAGGCTGGTTTTCGGGTCAAGCTGCAGAGTCAGCCATTTAAGGTTCTCGCCGCGCTGCTCGAGCGCCCCGGCCAGATCGTCACCCGGGAAGACCTGCAACTGCGCCTCTGGGGACGCGACACCGTCGTCGACTTCGACCACTCCCTCGGCACAGCCATTAATAAGATCCGCGAGGCTCTGGGCGACTCTGCCGACAGCCCCCGCTATATCGAGACACTCGCCAAGCGCGGCTATCGATTCATCGCCCCCGTCAACCTCATCTCCGAACCGCCCTCCCGCCGAGCAGCCGCCGGCCGCGGCTCAGCGGCTGCCATCTCCGAATCCGCCCCGTTCGAAACCCTCCCGGAACCGGGATACGTTGCGCCTGATTCCAGGACGCGGCCGCCCGCCTCCGCACCAGGAACGCGGCCGTTGCGCAGCGGCGTCTTGGTTCTTTTGGCCACCTTCGTCATTGCAGCCCTGCTCGCCAGCTATCTCATCGGATACGAGCGGGCCTCCACACCGCCGCCACACATCGTGCAACTCACACACAGCGGCCATCTTGCACCGGGCGTCGACAGCATGGAGAACCTCGCCGCCGCGGTCACTGACGGCGTCCACCTCTTTGCCGGCACCATCGACAACGGACATGATGGCCTCGCCGCTGTCGCACTCGCCGATGGCTCGGTCACTCCACTCAATGTTCCCGATGAGGTCGCCGGCCCCGCCCTTGGCGACATCTCCCCTGATGGCGCGCGCTTGCTTCTGCGTGACCACCTCTCTCCCGAATCCGAGCAGCCCCTCTGGGCCGTCCCGACCATCGGCGGCTCTGCGCTGCGCATCGGCAACGTGCTCGCGCATGACGCCACGTGGATGCCCAACAACGGTGGCATCCTCTACGCCAACGGCAACAACCTCTATCTCTCTACAATTAACAACAGCACGCCGAGGCTTTATGCCGCGCTGCCGGGCCGCGCCTTCTGGCTCCGCTGGTCGCCCAACGGCAAGCTGCTGCGCTTCACCATCCTCGATCCGCTCACGCATACCACAGCGCTCTGGCAGTTGTCTGCCGCGGACCGCAAACCACGCCAGATCCTTCCGAACTTCAGCCAGCCCGCCTCCGAGTGCTGCGGCGTCTGGACCGCCGAGGGCGGCTCCTTCATCTTCCAGTCCAATCGCGGCGGAAACTCCGATCTCTGGCGTCTCTCGGGGGACTCAACTTCCAGCCCCGTCCGCCTCACCAACGGTCCCTTGCAGTTCCGCTCGCCGGTCGCCGCCCGAACCGGCAATCGCATCTTCTTCCTCGGGGTCGACGGCCGCTCCGATCTCCAGCGTCTGGAGGCCTCCGGCAATCTCGTTCCTGAAAAGGGCTTCCTCAGCTCCGCCGTTCGCGTCGGTTACAGCCGCGATGGTCAGTGGGTGGCCTGGACCGACTCGAGTGGCCTCCTCTGGCGCGCTCGCTCGAACGGCGATGAAAAGCTTCAGCTCACTCCTGACGGCTTCGACGTTTTTCTCTCGCGCTGGGCGCCGGATGGCAAACACCTCGCCCTGATGGCCCGCGAGCCCGGCAAAGCCTGGCAGATTTATCTCGTCGGTTCCGAGGGCGATAACCTCCAGCCGCTTCTTCGCGAATCACGCAACGCCGCCGACCCGTCCTGGGGGCCGGACGGCAAATCCCTCGTCTTCGGCCGCGTCAACGACTTCATGGGCAAGGAGAACGCCAAGCGCACCCTCCACATCCTCCATCTCGACACCGGTCAGATCGACGAAGTCCCCGGCTCGGACGGCCTCTTCAGCCCGCGCTGGTCGCCCGACGGTCGCTGGATCGCCGCCCTCACGCTAGACCAGCGCCAGGTCCGCCTGTTTGACGTCGCCAGCCACACTTGGACCACCCTTCCCGTACCCTCCGGCGCTGATCCCGTCTGGTCCTCCGACAGCCGCTTTCTCTATCTCCACGCCTCACTCGATCCCGCGCAGCCCATCGACCGCGTCAGCATCCCTGACGGCAAGGTCACCGAGCTCGTGCGCCTCGCCGACTCTCGCGAGAACGACGCTGTCGACTTCGTCTTCGGCGGCCTCACACAGCACAATGAGCCCCTCATCCGCGCCCGCGTCTTCACCGGCAACTTCTTCTCGATGGACCTCCACTAGTCCACAGTCTCCGAACCACCTATCTTCCGCCACCACCTGCCTGACACCCTGCGCCGGTTCGGCCGCGCCGCGCGATGCAACTTAACCAATTACTCTTAGAAAGGTCCGCCGCGCGATCCCGCAGCAGCCATTCGACATTCAAACGTACCCAAGGAGCTCTCTTGGCTGTCCCACTGAAAAACGTCAGCGCGCCCGGCTACGCCGAAGACACGCCCACCACGACCGACACGCGCGCCATGACGGTTGCCGCCGTCATCTTCTTCTCCTTCGGCTTTCTCACCTGCCTGAACGACGTCATCAGTCCGCATCTGAAGTCGATCTTCGTTCTTAACTACTCGCAGATGCAGAATGTGCCGCTCTACTTCTTCAGTTCCTACTTCGTCTTTAGCTATCCATCCGGCAAGCTGGTTGAGTGGTTGGGCTACAAAAAGGCCACTGTCGCAGGCCTGCTCGTCATGGCGCTCGGCGCCCTAGGATTCCTGCCCGCCGCCCAGTTCGCATCCTTTCCCATGTTCCTCGCCGCTCTGGTCGTTCTTGCCGCCGGGATGACCATCGTGCAGGTCGCGATCAACCCGTACGTCACCGTCATCGGCCCGCCGCAGACCGCCGCCAGCCGCCTGAATCTCGCGCAGGCTTTTAACTCGGTCGGCACTTTCATCGCTCCGTTGATCGGCACGTATCTCATCCTGCGTAACGCCAAGCCTCCGCTCACCACCGATCAGCTCCACATTCTTACCGTCGTAGAGCAGTTACGCTACCGCGCCGAGCAGGCCTCCACCGTCCGCGTACCTTACCTCATCATCGCGCTCTGCCTGTGCCTGCTCGCACTCGCGCTTGCCCTCATAAAACTACGCACTGCGACCGGCGTTTCGCAGCACACGCAGGACTTCCGCCCTGGCGCGTTCGCCGAGGCATTGACGCCAAAGCGCGACTCCATCTGGCGTCACCCCTGGCTCATCTTCGCCGCTATCGGCATCTTCGTCTACGTCGGCGCCGAAGTTTCCATCGGCAACCTGCTCGTCAGCTACATGGGCCTTCCCCAGATCGCCGCCCTGCCCGCCGCCACCGCCGGGTACTTCCTCATGGTCTATTGGGGAGGCGCAATGGCCGGACGCTTCATCGGCTCCGCCATCCTGCAGAAGGTCCGCACCGGTTGGCTGCTCGGCCTTGCTGCCATTGGCGCCTTCATTCTTGTCGTAATCTCCCTCTTCACCACCGGCCACATCGCGATGGGCGCAGTGCTCGCTGTCGGCTTTTGCAACTCCATCATGTTCCCGTCCATCTTCACACTCGGCATTCAGGATCTCGGTCCGCTCACCAGCAAGGGCTCCAGCCTTCTGATCGCCTCGATTCTCGGCGGTGCCATTATCCCCAAACTGCAGGGCATCCTCGCAAATCACATCGGCCTGCATTCCAGCTTTATCCTGCCGGCCATCTGCTACATCTACGTCGCGATCTTCGGGATCATCGCCATCCGCCGCCCCGCCGCGCGCGACAGCCTCATCCCTGTCGAACCTGTCTAGATCTCGCCCGCCGCCTCTTACGGCGTTACCGGCAGCGATATCGTCACAAACCCCTGCGTTCCCGTCACTGCCGCAATGTTCACCATTTGCGGCAATCCGGGAAGCTCCATGGGCGTGATACTCACATTGCCGTTGCTGTCCGAGATCACCGAATTCTTCCCTGACGCAAGCACCGGACTCGCCGCGCACCTTCCCTGCGGCGGACACGCCCCTTCCCACGCATCCACCGTCTGGTAAATCGACACAGTTGCTCCCTGCAGCGTGTGTCCCGCAGTATCCGTCACTCCCAGACTCAGAGGAGCGAGCGCGGTTCCCGCGCTGACACTCTGACCCGCGCCCGTACTTACAGCAATTCTCCACTGCGACGAATCCACGGCGGTCACCGTCCAGCTCGAGCACACCGTCCCCCACAGACAGCCGGTGACCGTCCCCGTGCCGGCGGGAATCTGGCTTGCGGTCACGGTCGGCGTCGCGGATCCGCTGCCATCCGTAAGCGCGCCTCCACTCACCGACAGCCCTGAACTCGCCGTCCACACCACTGGCACACCTACAGCCCGTAGTCCATCCTGCGTCGCTCCCAGGGAGATCGTCCACGATACCGAAGCTCCCGCCGCCACATAGATCGGCGCGCTCGCAATCGAGGCCACACGCGACGGGTCTGTATCCATCACGGTCACCTGCACACCAGCGCTGCCGTTCACGTCTGTCGCGTTCAACACCACCGGTCCCGCTCCGCCGCCCGTCACCGCGGTCTGCACCAAGCCGGTCGCATCAGTAATCAGCATGCAGGTCGTCGCCCCTCCGCATGCGCCCAACGTGGCAGAGCCCGAAACAACCGACACCTGCACCGGCTCGCTGATGATCGGCGTCACTCCATCGGGCTCCAACAGTCGCACCGCAAACGCTTTCGCCGCTGTAACGCCCGTCTCCAGAGGCGCCGGAGCCGACACCAGTACCGCCATCCCCGGCTGCACATTGGAGTAGCTGAAGCCGCTGCCCACGTCGGTTGTCCCTCCTGTCGCAACGTCCATCACCATCACATCCACCGGCGTTCCCATCGACGCACCCGCTGCCGCCATGCTCGGCACTCTCGCGATAATCTGATTCGCGCTCGAGCTCAGAACCGTCGCGGGCACGCCATTCACCACAACCTGGTTGCCCTGCCGGAACCCTTCACCCGCAATCACGATCTCTCCGCCCGCCTGGTTCACCTGCGCCGGGCTCACGTTCTGCGCATATAGCACCCGCGCCTTGTATGCGAAATCCGGCCGTCCCGCTCCGTACTGGTCGGCAACCACGAATGTGTAGTTCTTCGCAGTCGTGCCCGCCATCATCTGCAACTGCGTCACGCCGGGCTGCAATGCGTTCATCGAAAACGGCTGGGTCGCCACTGTGGGCAGACCGCCGTCACCCGTGTTCCACACTCCGAGCACCGGCTGCGCCTTGTTCATCGTCGGCGCTCCGGTCTCATCCAGCGCCGTCACCTCAATCGTCCAGGTGCTCCCCGGCTTGATCTGCACGCTCCACCAGGAGCTGTGGCCCACCGGGCAAAGCAGCCCGCTCCACCATCCGCTCGCATCCGACTGCGCCGGCGCACCCTGCGTTCCATCGCCGTTCCCCGGACACGTCGAAGCCGCGTCCCACGCTGTCGCCTTATAGGAGTTCCCGGTGCCCGGCGTCGCCGACCAATCGATCATCATCTGCGGGGAACCCGACGGTGCAATCGGCGGCCGCTGGTAAGGAGCAATGGCGTAATCACCCGTGTAGAGCGGGTCGATTGCTTCCGAAACCATAAACAGGTTCGCTATGTACGTTGAGGGCGTGCGCAGGACTGGCGTGCGCCCCTCGCCGTCCGGCCATGTCATCCCCACATCCTCGCCAAAGCTTTCCGGCCCCGTCACTGGATTGCCCGTGTTCTGCGCAAACAACTGCCCCGTCACCCCCGAGGTGAGCTGCACCGCTCCGCTGCCCGGAGGCCCCATCGCCACAGTTGCATTCAGCATTTCCATGCCCTGTCCGGTTGGGAACTGCGCCTGCCCGGTAAGGCTCACTGCGTTTACCGAGCTTATCTGTTTCGCGTTGCCCCAGTAATTCGCTGTGATATTCGAGTTGTTAATCGGATACAGCATTGCCAGTGCACTCAGATCGTCTGCGCGAAGCTGAAACGGATTCGTGATGCACTGATAGCTGTACAGCCCGCAGAGAACGTCGATCGGATGCATGATCGGCCAGTAGCTGATTTCGTTCGCTGTCGGCGGCGTAGCTCCCGTAAACAGGTTGTCGTTAAGCTGCGACCACGCCAGGCCCAGAACTCTTCCGAACGCGCGCTCCAGCTGATACTGCATCTGGGTCAGCTGCTGCGGTGTCGACCCCACGCAACGGCCGTTCAGAATCAGCATCGCGTGATGGATCTTCGCTTCGAGTCCGATCGAATCTACGCTGTCGACCACGCCCGTCTGCCGGCACCCGCTCGGATCGCTCGCCCCTTCGCCCAGCAGCGTATCGATCACACTCCCGTCCGTGTCATAAATCACGGCGATTGGAATGTTCTGATAGTTGGTCGCCGACACATCTGCCGGAAACACCATTTCGCTGCCATCGAAGTACACATTTGCAGAGCTCACATGCTCCGCCAGCTCGCCTCCCTGGCGCAGCACGACCGCAGACGTCGGGACATTCCACGGCGCCGCGGCAGCCGCAACCATCGCATCCGCCTGGGCATGCGATACCGTCGCATTCAGGTCTCCCGGATCGGTGTAGTACGCTGGCGAGTTCGTATAGAAGACGACCGGCTCGACAGGATTCACCCACCAGTTATCACCCGAAACGAATCGCGGTCCGCCGGCATACGCCGCCACCCATCCAGACACGCACCCAACCAACAGCAATACCCGCCACGCCCATCCCTTACTGCGCATCCGGCACCTGCTCCACAATCGGCCGCGCCGGGATCCTCGTTCCTACTTGACCATTCGAAAGAATCGGCGTGGTTCCCGGCGGAAGCGGCCGCCGCACCGGACGCTTAGGGGCCGTTCCTCTGCTCTGAATCAGCGGCAACGCATCATTCAGCGCAATCGCACCATCGCTCACATCGGCCAGCGGCTCGCCAATCTGCCGCTGCACGCGCGTACTCAGCCGCCGAACATCCAGCAGCAGCGTGCCCTTCGCATCGGCCACCACCGGCACCATGCCCTCGCTGCCGTCGACCACCGAGCTCAACCCTGCACTGCTCGTCCCATGAAGAAACACCAGAGCGTGTTCGCCCACACGGTATCGCATCACTCCCATCGGCCACATGCCCGCCCACTCGCGCAGCGTATAGCTCCCGCCGGTCTGCCCCACCACCGGCGTATCCACTCGAAACTGAATCTCAACCACACCGGCGTCACGCCGGATGCCCACCACCTGCCCCACAAAAACCGTCGCCGCGCGCTGGCTCAGGTTCTCGAGCGCCGCTGTCACGCTCGCATCCGGTCCGGCTACAACCTGCTGCTGCGCGCCCGCGGCAATCGCGGGCCACAGCAGCCAAATCAACCAACGAGACATCGGTCACTGTCCTCCTATACGACACTTTTCGTCGTTTCAGAGGACGGCCAGCACCTGTGTCCAACCGCGCCACGCCACCGCGCACCTGCTCACCCAAACAGGTCAGCGGTCCCACCACTCGGGTGAGACTCCAGATAGAAAAACCCCAAGCTATATCTCCGGATAGAAGTCGAAAAACGCATCGATGCTGTTGCGCAACTGCGACTCAATCGATTCGCGGCTGCCCTCCAGCACATGCATCGTCACCCGCGCCTCGTTCCCGTTCTTCAACTTCACCGGAGCCGCATCCACCGCCGCAACCTCATCCGCCGGCAGCAGCCTCATCCCATACACCAAAACCAGATCCGCCATTACGCTCTCCTCTACTCTCTACCCTCTATCCTCTACCTTCTGCCGCTTCTGCACCGAATCCACACCCTCTACAATCAAATAGACATGCCCGAAACGACCGTTCGTGACACCGTGATCCTGGGCTCTGGCTGCGCCGGACTCACTGCCGCCATCTACGCCGCGCGCGCCAACCTCAAGCCCCTCGTCCTCGAAGGCCACGAGCCCGGCGGCCAGCTCTCCATCACCACCCTGGTGGAAAACTTCCCCGGCTGGCCCGAAGGCATCCAGGGCCCCGAGCTCATCGACAACATGAAGAAGCAGGCCACGCGCTTCGGCGCCGAGATCACCCATGGCCACCTCTCCGCCGCTGACATCTGCAAAACTCCCTTCGAGCTCACCATCAACGGCGAGCTGGTCCGCAGCCGCTCGCTCATCATCGCGTCCGGCGCCTCCGCCCGCTGGCTCGGTCTTCCCTCCGAGCAGGCTCTCATCGGCCACGGCGTCAGCTCCTGCGCCACCTGCGACGGCTTCTTCACCCGCGGCAAAGAGATCGCCGTCATCGGCGGCGGCGACTCCGCCATGGAAGAAGCCCTCTTCCTCACCCGCTTCGCTACCAAGGTCACGATCATCAACCGCAGCGAAAACTTCCGCGCCAGCAGAATCATGCTCGAACGCGCCATCGCTCACCCCCAGATCGAGTTCCTCCACAACACCCTCGTCGAAGAGGTCCTCGGCGTCGACGAGAAAGACGTTCACGGCCTCAAGCTCCACAACAAAAAGACCGGCGAACGCTGGACACTTCCCGTCGGCTTCATGTTCCTTGGCATCGGCCACGAGCCCAACGCGAAGATGTTTCACGGCCAGATCGATCTCGACAACGACGGCTACATCAAGACCGAGCACAACGTCTTCGTCACCCGCCAGGGCATTCAGCTTCACGGCGTCTACGCCTGCGGCGACGTGCAGGACCGCCGCTACCGCCAGGCCATCACCGCCGCCGGCACCGGCTGCATGGCCGCCCTCGAGGTCGAAAAGTACCTCGAAGAACTCGGCCGCTAAGCCACATCGTTAGCGGCCATTTCGCTATCTACTTCGACCGGCTGAATTGCCTTCGCTGGCCGCGACATTGCTGGCGCATAAAGTAAGAACATGTTGCGCACCATGAACTGTCTGAAGTTCGTCCTTTGCGTTGCTCTTTTCTCGCTGTTCGCGCAGGCCAACCCCGCCATAGCCCAGGTCACACCCGAATTGCGCACTCCGCCGGCGCCGGAGACCCCACGCATCAACGGCCCTGTGATTTACGGTGCCCGCCCCGGTCATCCGTTTCTCTACCGCATCCCATGCACGGGTGTCCGCCCCATGCGCTTCTCTGTGAAGCGGCTCCCATCTTCTCTGGCACTTGATCCCCACTCCGGCATCATCTCCGGCATCGCACCGCAGCGGCGCGGCAGCTACCGGCTGACTCTGGTCGCGGCAAACAAACTCGGCAAGACTTCGCGCGCATTCACGCTTGTCATCGGCGATACCCTCGGCCTCACGCCTCAGATGGGCTGGAACGACTGGTATACACACTATGCCCACCCTACAGATCGCGACATTCGCACCGCCGCGGATGCGATGGTCTCTTCGGGGATGGCGGACTACGGATATCAATTTATCGATATAGATGACGCGTGGGCACGGAAGCCCGACTCCGACGTTCCGGACTTGATGGGGCCACCACGCAGTCCGAACGGCTCCATTCTCCCGAATGCTCGCTTCCCGGACATGAAAGCTCTTACTGACTACATCCATGCGCATGGCTTGAAAGCTGGAATCTACTCTTCACCCGGGCCCCTTACCTGCGCCAGGTTCGAGGGCTCCTATGGCCATGAAGCCGCTGATGCCCAGCAATTTTCGCAATGGGGCTTCGACTTACTGAAATACGACCTTTGCAGCTACTCGAAGATCCTCAAAGATCACAGCCAGCAGGAACTTCGAAAGCCCTATATCAAGATGGGCAAAATTCTCCGGAACCTCGACCGGGACGTGGTTTTCAACTTGTGCGAATACGGTTTGGGAGATGTCTGGACGTGGGGCAAAGCAGTCGGTGGATCTTCATGGCGCACCACGGGGGATCTTGGCTGGGTGAAGGGAACCAATCTGCCCGGCTTCTATTCTGTGGGCTTCGCCAATGCGGCTCTGGATGCCTACGCTGGTCCCGGCGGATGGAACGATCCTGACTATATCTTGATCGGAACAGTGGGCGATGCCCGCAAGGCCAACCTGCCTCCGCAGCCGACCAGCCTAACCCCTGCCGAACAATACAGCTATATGTCGATGTGGTCTCTGATGGCCTCACCGCTCTTTTTCTCTGGTGACATGTCAAAACTGGATGCCTTTACCCTAAACATTCTGAATAACTCAGAAGTGATCGACGTGGATCAGGACCCGCTGGGCAGGCAGGCAAAGGTGCTTCGCCATACATCGCAGGACCTTGTTCTTGTAAAGCCTATGGCCGATGGATCGAAGGCTATCGGTCTCTTCAATCTCAGCTCCGATCCGCATGCGATAACTTTGGACTGGAAGGACGTTGGACTAAGCGGAACCGTCAAGGTTCGCGACGTCTGGCGCCAAAGAGATTTGGGCAGCTTCAAAGACAGGTTCACATCGCTCGTACCCACGCATGACGTCGCCCTGATAAGAATTACGAAATAGGAAATCAGCACCCTTCCGAATCCGCCGCTGGCGCCTGACTCCTACAATCGATCCAGAGAATCTGCCGCTCGCCGAGGTCACGCATGCGTCGCCACATCCCCGCCGCTCTTGCCATCGCACTCTCGCTCTCCACCGTCGCGTGCCACTCCGAGTCCATCACCCACGCCCCGATACCCGCTCCCACACTCGACACGCCTCTCGCCAAATCCCCCGGCCGCGCCACCGCCGTCTTCGCCGGCGGCTGCTTCTGGGGCACACAAGCCGTCTTCGAGCGCGTCCGCGGCGTCCTCTCCACCACCGCCGGCTACTCCGGCGGCTCCGCCTCGACCGCCCACTACAGCGACGTCGCGACCGAAACCACCGGCCACGCCGAATCCGTCGAAGTCGTCTACGATCCCTCCCGCCTCACCTACGGCCAGCTCCTTCGCGTCTTCTTCACCATCCACGACCCCACCACGCTCAACCGCCAGGGCCCGGACGTCGGCGCCTCCTACCGCTCGGCGATCTTCTACTCCACGCCCGAGCAGCAGCGCATCGCCTCCGCCTACATCGCGCAACTCGACTCCGCCCACGCCTGGCCCAGGCCCATCGTCACCCAGGTCGTCCCGCTCAAAGGCTTCTACCGCGCCGAGGACTTTCACCAGGACTACGCCCTCAAAAATCCCAACAACCCCTACATCCAGGTCTGCGACCGCCCCAAAATCTCCACCCTCCAGACCGACTACCCCGACCTCTACGTCGCCTACCACGGCCACTAAGACCCGGCACATCTGTATCTTCCCCGGAGACCCGGCGCACACTCGCGCCCTTCTACTAACCTGTTTGACAGGAATCCCCTCCTCGGCCTAGGATTTATCCCGCTCGAAACTATTTCCCCACAGAACCACCGCAAGAAAGGGCCTCCCTCATGGGTATCGAATGGCTTCGCTCAGGGAATCGTCTGGGACGCGCAACCGTCATCCTGACGCTCGGCTGCGCCGCACTCACTCTATCGCCCGTAGCAGCACACGCAGCGCAAAACCCTCAGGCGAACTTCCACGCAGATGCGCCGCACGGCCCGCACGGCGACTCCGTCCGGATCGACACCACCGACCCGACGGACTGGAAGATCGCGAACGGCGTCTTCAACATCGACTTCGACCCCACCCACGCCAACATCTTCAGCATGACCATGGCCGCCACCGGCGACCAGCTCGTCGACACCACCACGACCAACAGCAACGGCCGGCCCAAGGGCTTCTACATGGACAATGCCGGCTTCGGCTCGGCCACCCCCGTTCCCGGTTACAGCAACGTGCCCTCCAGCGGCGCCGATCCCGCGTATCTCGACTGGTGGGTCACCTACCCGTCCAACTCCAAAAACGCCTACACCTACACCGAGCACTGGATCGTCACCGCCAATGATCCCGGCCTCCACGTCTACTTCGTAGCCAACCACGCCGCGTCTGACATCAGCGGAAGCATCGGCCAGGTCCAGTGGGTCTTCCGTGACTCCCTCTCGCTCTTCACCAATACCTACTCCGTCGACCCCTCCGTCAACAACCCCGGCGTCACCACTGTTCCGCTTCCGCCCGCCAGTGAAATGTTCTCCACCGACCCCGGCCGCAACGTGCAGGACGCCACCGTCGATCTCCACGGTCTCCCCGTGCCCGCCGGCTTCACGCGCCAGTTCTATACCAAGTACGACTACGCCGGATACGAATACCTGCACCGCGCCCACGGCCTCTACGGCACGCAGTACGGCATCTGGACCGTTCTTCCCAGCAAAGAATCCCTCGTCGGCGGCCCCTCCAAGCAGGACCTCTACTTCACCGGCAACCTGCTCATGATCGAGGCCTACTCCAACCACCTCGACAACCCCATCACCCTCGCCACACCGTCCGGCACAGCCAGCTCGCGTCTCTTCGGCCCCTTCTACGTGCGCGTTAATCAGTTCCCACAACTGCACGGTCCGTTGGGCAAACTGCTCGCGAACAACCCATCGCTGCTCTATTACGACGCCCTCATCGCCGGCAACAGCCACACCGAGTTCTACGATCACGAAACACAGCTCCTCGACGCCGGCTACGTCCCAAGCTACGATCGCGGCTCCGTCCTCGTGCACGTGAAAGGCGTCACCGGCATCGGCTCCACGCCTACGAAATCCGCTTGGGCCGTGCTCAGCGATCCCAACAAGAACTTCCAGTTCTCTTCCGCCGGCGCGCAATACTGGGCTGACATCTCACGCGACGGCGTCGCCATCTTCCCGCGCGTCATCCCCGGCACCTATCGCCTCTCCGTCTTCGTCCTCGGCCAGTTCGGCGAGCTCCGCCAGGACAACATCATCGTCAACAAAGGCTCATTCACCAACGTGCCCGAGCTCACCTTCACTCCTGAAAATTTCGCGGGGGCCGCAGGCACGACCGTCTTCAACATCGGCACGCCCGACCGCTCCTCGCATGAGTTCCTCCACGGCCACGACGCCAACGGCTTGGACCTCAAAGATTACTGGGGCACATGGAACTACTGGGCCGACTTCGAGGCCAACAAAGGCTCCGTCGTCTACAACGCCACCAGCGGTCCCGCCGGTCCCGCCACCAACGACCTCAACCAGTGGAACTACAACCACTGGGGCGTGTTCGACCCCGGCCTCTACGATCCCACGAACGACACCACCGACAACTACACCCACACCATTCCGTCCTACGTAGCCACGCTTCCGAACGCCTCCGGCACCAACGGCGTCAAGACCCGCACACCCGTCTGGACCGTCCACTTCGCCACCCCGCAGGACGTCGGCAACTACACCTACGCTGTGCTCTCGGTTGCGCTCGCCTGCGACTTCGGCAGCTACGTCACGAACCTCAACGGCACCGCGCGCACCTGGGGGTATCGCAGCAGCGTCGCCTCCGACTGCGCCGTGCGCAGCGGCCTCTCCGGCTATTACCAGTGGGTGGCGTTCCAGTTCCCCATCAGCGCCCTCAAGCCTGCCGGTGAGGACAACGTCCTCACCCTCGGCGTGAGCCAGACCTACGGCGCCATGGACGACGCCCTCCGCCTCGAGCTCACCAACACCTCCGCCGCTCCTTCTGTCACCGGATGGAACGACTACGAGTTCGTCGGCACCTCCAGCACCTTACAAAACATTCCAGCCAACGACACACTCCCCAACCCATAAGAGTTCCTCCAGCACAGTGATCAGCGGCAGCCCCCCAGGCTGCCGCTGTTTTCTGCTTTGAACGGGCACGCCTTTCGCTGCGCGGAAATCTTGTTTCGTTTGTGACACGGCTTCAGCCGTGCCATAAACGCGAAAGAGAAGGCGGCCTTTAGCCCCTGAGGTACGCCTTCTTCAACTGGCCACCGGCTGCCGTTTCTTTCTTCACACACTCACCAACTCACCTCAAACAGCGACACCGACTCACCGGGCAGCGTCTTCTCTAACTTCAGCGCGCCGTCATCAACAGCTACCTTCCTCACAGCGCCGACCTGCTGCAACTGCCCCGCGGCCTCCAGCTTTGCCGTCTGATCCGCGTCAGGATGCGCCGGCGACCCCATCGCCTTCCACTCCGTGTACGCATTGCTGTGCGTCTCATCGATCCTCCACTCACGTACTCGCACACTCCGCACACCCGCAGGCAATCCGCTCACAATAACGCGCGCTCCCTCCGCTGGATCCTGCGCCACCGTGTCCTGATAGTTCCACACCATCACCATCGCCTTGCGTCCATTCACCGTGGCCAATCCATCCACATCCGGCGCTGCTCTCACTCCCGTGTCGCGCATCACATCCAGCGGCACCGCGCCCGTGGACTCCACCTGCACCCGTTCGCCGCTCATCTTCGCCGCCATACGAAAGAAGTTCAGCACCGGCTTATCGATCCCATTCGTCGCCAGCGCGCGGAACCCCTCAAACGTATCCCGGCCCTCAAACTCAAACGCCCAGGACAACATCCCAATCAAATGGATGTCATGCTCATCCGCAAGCTGAAAGATCCTCGCATAGGCCGCTGCCGTATACGCCGGATACAGCGTTCCATTGCGGTACGCATTCGCCGGATTCATCTTCTCCGAGCATGCCGCACACCCTTCAGGATCCGCCTCGCTCAAAATCACCGGCAGATGCCGAAACTCCGGAAAGCTCTCAATCAGCCCAAAGCCAGCATCCACATCTCTCAGCTCGTGATTGATCCCCATCGTCACCTCGCCATTCGCAATCCTCGGGCTACCCTTCGCATGAAACGAGATGAAATCCAGCGGCTGCTTCGTATCGCGCACATGCTCCAAAAATCCGCGCAGCATCTTATACCCACCATCCGGCCCCCCATCGCGAGCCTTCCCTCCCGGCCCTGTCGTCGCCGGCCCACCCACACGCGCTCCCGGCAGCGCCGCCTTCACGCCCGCAACAGAGGCGTCATAGAGCCGGTAGTACTCCTCCGGCGTTCCATGCCAGTACGAAATATCCGGCTCGTTCCACACCTCGAAGTACCACGTCAGCACCTCATCCTTTCCATACCGCGCAACCAGATGGGCAACCACCGCCTGCACCAGCGCCTGCCACTTCACATAATCCTTCGGAGGATTATTCGACGCGCCTCCCAGCACATCGCCCGGAAAGTGCTTCTGGTACGGCTGATCCGGCTTGCCCGGCAGCTTCGCCGCGAGGTCCTTCGGCATAAAGCCGAGCTCCACCATCGGCTTCACACCCGCAGCCTTGTACGCGTCGAAGATCCCATCCAGAATCTTCCACTCATACACCGGCCCGCCCTGCGCATCCTCCTGATACACCCCCGTCGAGCTCCACTTCAGCTCCGGCGTCCCATCGCCCGACGTCAGCAGATGATGCGAGCGGATGTACACCGGCACCGGACTCATCGCATGCAACTCGCCCAGCAGCTTCCGGCCGTTCGCAGCCGTCGCATAGTTCGCCTCGTCAAATCCAAACCACCGATAGATCGGCTCATAAGGCCCAACCCTCTTCGCCAAATCCACCTTGATCTCGATCGGCTCCTGCGCCAGCGCGGCCCCCGCCGCCAGCACCGCACCCAATACCAACAGTCCGCGTAACGATCGCCGCATTCTCATCTCCATTGAAGGAACTCTACCCTGATCACCACCGCGCCCAAAACAACCATCACGTCAGCCGGCAAATTCGTTAGCATGGCTCCCATGACATTCAGCCGAATCGCTCCAGCGATCCTCCTCGCCTTCACTCTGCCTGCACTCGCAGTTCCCGCGCACGCCCAGCGCGGCCAGCGCAACTCCCAGGCGCCCTCGCCAGCCCCCTCGCAAACTTCGACATCTCCGCAATCCGCGCCCGCCTCCACACCCGCACCCAGCGAAACCACCGCGCCCGCAGCCCCCGCTCCACCGCCCGGCACACCCAAACAACCCGAGCACACCAACGCCCTCCCCAACCCGCTCCCGCACGACAAATCCGTCGAGCAAACCGTCACCGTTAACGGCCACACGCTCCACTACACCGCCACCGTCGGCACCATTCCGCTCGAAGGCAAAGACGGCAAACCCACCGCCGAAGTCGTCTACACCGCCTACACACTCGACCAGTCCAAGGGTGCCAACCCCGACTCCCGCCCTGTGATGTTCGCCTTCAACGGCGGCCCCGGCGCCGCCTCCGGCTTCCTCAACCTCGGCGCCGTCGGTCCCAAACACGTCTCCTTCGGCAACGCCGGCGAGTCTCCCTCAGACCCCGCCATCCTCACCGACAACCCCGGCACCTGGCTCGACTTCACCGACCTCGTCTTCATCGACCCCGTCGGCACCGGCTTCTCCAAGTCTCTCGTCCCCGACGACGAAGCCAAAAAGCTCTTCTACGCCCCCACCCCCGACATCGAGTACCTCTCCCTCGTCATCTACAAATGGCTCGTCAAAAACGACCGCATGCTCTCCAAAAAATACGTCATGGGTGAAAGCTACGGCGGCTATCGCGGCCCGCGCATCACGCACTACCTCCAGACCCAGCTCGGCGTCGGCGTCAACGGCCTCTTCCTCGTCAGCCCCTACCTCAACCCCGACTTCGGCGACCGCAACCTCTCACCCATCCCCTGGATGATCACCCTCCCCTCCATCACCGCCGCGCATCTCGAGAACGAGCACAAACTCACCCCGGACGCCATGCAGTCCGTCATCGCCTACGACGAAGGCCCCTACGCCGCCGCGCTTATCTCCGGCCCTGAAAACGCCGCGCAAACCAACGACATGATCGCCCATGTCACCGAGATGACCGGCCTCGACCCGCAGTTCGTCAAGTACTCCGGCGGCCGTCTCTCCACCCAGGCCTACCTCCGCGAAGTCCACCGCGAAAAAGGCGAGATCGGCTCCGTCTACGACTCCAACGTCACCGACCCCGATCCCTTCCCCTACTCGCCCGACCAGGAAGGCTCCGACCCCATCCTCGAGTCCGGCATGGCCCAGATCACCCAGGCCATGGTCGACTTCGACACCCGCATCGTCGGCTGGAAGGTCGACGACCGCTACAACCTGCTCTCCTACGACGTCGGCCGCCTCTGGGACCGCCAGGGCCCTGACCTCCGCCGCGGCGCCGTCGCCGACCTGCGCGAAGCCCTCGCCGCCGACCCCAAACTCCACGTCGTCATCATGCACGGCTGGAACGACCTGAGCTGCCCCTTCATGGGCTCCATCCTCACCCAGAACCAGCTCCCCGCCACCATCGCGCCCCAACTCACCGTGCACGAATTCCCCGGCGGCCACATGTTCTACACCCGTCCCACCAACTCCGCCGAACTCCACACCCTCGGCGAACAAACCGTCGCCTCGCACTAGCTCCGACTCGCAACTCGCGTCGCACTAACTCGCATCTCGCAACTCATATCGCAACCTCAAGGGCGGCTCGCCAGAGCCGCCCTTTTCTCACCCGCAAAAATTTTCGTCACAAATTCAATCATTCCCCTCTGCCTCCTGCGTATTTCGGTACATCCAGGCCCGAGCGATCAGGCGCCGATCGCCGCCAAAATTGAAAGGAGCTCTTCCATGCGGCGAATTCTGTTGTGCTCGCTCTTCGCACTCATCACCTCCGTCCCTTTAGGCGCGCAGGATATAAAGACCGCGCTTGCCAGCCTCTCCGAGATGAACCGCCGTGGCCAGTTTCGGGGAGATGATCCAGACCGCGAACTCCGTTCTTGCGGACAACACCTTGGATCCGGCCGAGCAGGGCATGGTGTTCACTTACCTCGGCTGCGCCTATCAGCAGCGCGGCGACTTTACCAAAGCCACCGCCAGCTACGAAAAAGCCCTCGCCACCGTCAACCGCGACGGCAAACACGGCACCCAATACGCCGTCACTCTCTCTGCCCTCGCCAGCCTCTACGCAGAGATCGACCAGACCGACACCGCGAAGCGCCTCTTGCTTCGATCCGTCCATCTGTTCCAGAGCCAGGGGGATCACCTCAACGCCGCCCTGACCTGGAACGATCTCGCCACGATGGCCGCCGAGAATCAGTCACGCCGCGAGGCTCACAAATATATGAAGCAATCCATCGCCGAGTCGCAGCTTGCCACCATTGATCCGGTTGATCTCGCCGCCCTCACCACAACCCAGGGAAGAATCGCCCAGCTCGATGGCGACGCCCGCGCCGCCATCGCCGACTATCAGCGCGCCCTCGTCCTCTGCCAACAGACTGACCAGGCCCAGGCGCAGAGAACGGCCTGGCTCCACATCCTCCTGGCCGGCGCCTACCTTCAGGCTGATGACATCGCGAACGCACGCGACGCAGCCACCCGCGGCTTAACTCTGTTGCAGGCAACCTCCGGCAGCCAGACTCCTCTGTTCTTCCTCGCCCAGCTCACCTACTCCAAAATCCTCGACGCCTCCGGCCTCCACAAGGAAGCCTCCACGCTTCGCCAGCAGGCCCAGGACGCCCTTGACACAAAGACCGACCGCCACCGCGCTGAGTCACAAATCAGCGTCAACGCCTTGCGCTAACTCCCACCCCACAACAGCACCTAACGCCCCCAACTCAGCGTGCACGAATTCCCCGGCGGCCACATGTTCTACACCCGCCCCTCCAACTCCGCCGAACTCCACACCCTCGGCGAACAAACCGTCGCCTCGGATTAACTGGCCTTGAAGGGGAGGGCTTTAGCCCCTAAGGGAATCTCAAAACTGATCCGAAAAACGAAGAGGCGTAACTAGATCGCAATCTGCGTTTGGCGCGCTTCGTTTGACATCGGCTTTTTGCGGGACGGATCACTCAAGGAACAGGCGGCGTTTCGTTTGAGATGCTCAAAATGCGCCTTCGAATTCTTGAAGTGGGGCTCCACGTTCCTGCCGCACTCAGGACAATAGAACTGAGCCGTTATCTTCTTTGCACCGGTCGCCCGAATCAGCTGAATGATAGCTTTGGCGACGTCCACGTCGATCAAGCATTGTGTCGACTTTGGCACGGTTACTCCCTCTCTATATCAAGGATCGAAAGTCAGGGCCCGCAGTCTCCCACCTCTGGTGGACGCCGATATCACCAAGACTTTGGCATAATGTGTTCAAATGCCAAAGAAATCGAAGCTCACCAGCAGCACCGACGAGACCAGTGTTGGATTGCTGCTCTCTGGCGATGCCATCTTCACGATCCCATACTTTCAGAGACCCTACAAGTGGCTTCCAAAGAGGCTGCAGCAACTGGAAACCGACATCCTCAATTTGGTAGACGGTACAACGGACACACACTTCTTAGGCGCACTGATCATACATGGACGCCCAAGCAATCCCTCAGACCCAAACGTTTATGAAGTTATCGATGGACAGCAGCGCTTGACAACGGCGTACCTATACATTTGTGCAGCCGTCAAGACGCTCTGCAAACACGGAGAGCACAAAGAAGCTGCTGGCCTATTTCTTCGCTATCTAGCTATCAACCGCAACACCAGCTTGATCTCGAATTCAAAACTCCACAGCAGCAAGGACGACCGCAGCCAACTGAATCACGTTCTCTCCGATGTGCTCCGCGATGAACAGCTCACCGCGGAACTTGGCTCGTTTAGCTTTTAAGGCGTTCGCCTGCCGTGGGGATGGATGGTGGACGCCTCTGGAGCAACTACAGGTCGGCACTCAGGTTCTTAACCCTGCAGGCTAACCTGGAAACTATCCAGCGGGTTAAATTGATCTACACAGCATTGCTGGACCAGATTTCGGTTGTGCAGATTGACGTACTCGACCCGGTTAACGGTCCTAAGATATTTGACAGCCTAAATTCGCGCCAAGAGCCGATGACAACGGGTGATCTTGTTCGGAACGAGATCTTTTCCCGAGTTGCGGACTTCGATCCGACCGAAGTCGAATCGTTAGACCAGCAGCATTGGCAGCCGTTCTACGAAAAATTCAAGGATGGTTCAAAGTCATATTTCGACGATTACTTCTTTCCGTTCGGCCTAACCAAAGACCCTAACCTGAAAAAATCAGACGTCTATTCGTATCTCCGATCCACATGGAGGACAATCCAGGATCCAGCCGCGATCGTGAAAGATCTCGCGCTTTACCAAGACGCCTTTTTGGATCTAATTCACGCCTCGAATCGCCTCGAATTGAATAAGATGCTTTCGGGAGCGGTTCAGCGGTTAGCCGCGATTTCTCCGACCTCAACCTATCCGTTTCTCATGTCCCTGCTGAACAGCTTGAGGTCAGGTGAGGTTGCAGAACCAAACGGCGCCGGCGTTTTAGAGGTAATCGAATCGTTCCTCGTTAGAAGAGCGATCTGCGGGCACGAACCTACCGGTCTCCATGCTGTGTTCAAAAGACTTTGGCAAGATTGCAACGCAACCCCCACTCCCGAAAAAGTGATCGCTGCAATTCAGCAGCACAAAACCGTCGTTTGGCCGAATACGGCTGAAGTGGCAAGCTGTGTCGGTAACCGACCGCTTTACGGGTCCTCCATTACGAAGTTCGTCCTGAAGGAATGGAACAAGCATTTGGGAGGTGACGATCCCAACATCGACCCTTGGATAGAACATGTTCTACCTGCGGATATGTCAGAGGCGTGGAAAGCAGATTTTTCCGAAGAGCAGCACAAAAGTCTCAAAGATAGCCTTGCCAATCTCCTGCCACTAAGCCAGCCGATGAACCAGAGCCTAGGGAATGGGTCTTACAGCAAGAAGAGACCCATATATCTCGACGACTCTGCATTCAAAGCTGCGAGGGAGTTCGCCAAAGAGAACGAGAACTGGACGGCGGTGCAAATCGCTGAACGAGCCCAGAAGCTCTCGAAATGGGTAACCGAACGATGGCGATATTAGGGGAGCCGAATGGCGGGGGCCCGTATAAGAGACCTGCTCCAGATCACCAACGCAACGGGCGCACTACGACGGCATCGTCGCCTTCTCCCAAACCGATTTCACCGAAGACCTCAAAAAGATCACCATCCCCGTCCTCGTCATGCACAGCGAAGACGACCAGATCGTTCCCTAGGCCAACGCCGGTCCGTTATCCGCCAAGCTGCTCAAGAACGGAACCCTCAAAACCTACAAAGGCCTTCCGCACGGCATGCCCACCACTCAGCCCCACACCATCAACGCCGACCTGCTCGCCTTCCTCAAAAACTAATCCGGGTGCCCCATTCACGACGACGCCGTCGTCATGAGTGGGGTCCATAACGACCCGAACGACTTCAACTCGTCGCCAGCAACCCCTTCAAATCCAGCGGCCGCGTCACCATCGCGAGCTCCCCATCCTTCCTCCGCGGCCACTCCTCCTTCGGCTTATCCCAATACAGCTCCACGCCATTCCCATCCGGGTCCCGAAGGTACAGCGCCTCGCTCACCCCATGGTCCGCCGCGCCATCCAGCGGCACGCCCGCCGCGACCAGCCGCCGCAGCGCATCCCCCAGCTCCGCCCGCGTCGGATACACCACCGCCAGGTGATACAGCCCCGTCGTCCCAGCCGCCGGAGCCACCCCGCCCTGGCTCTCCCACGTATTCAGCCCAATGTGGTGGTGATACCCGCCCGCCGACAAAAACGCCGCGCTCTCGCCCATCCGCTGCGTCACCTCAAAGCCCAGCACATCGCGATAAAACCGGAGCGCCCGCTCCAGGTCCGCCACCTTCAAATGCACATGCCCAATCCGCGTCTCAGGATGAATCTTCTTCATACCTGTTGGATATCACTCACCCCGCCCCGGATTCGCAACATTGCCCCGCTGAGTGCTATCCGTACTTGAACTCCGGCTTGCTCTGCCCAACTTCGATAATGTAGCCGTCAGGGTCGCGGATATAGCAGCGCCACTCGCCATACTTATCCAGTGGCTCCGTGATGAACTCCGCTCCCCGGCTCTTCCACTCCCGATAGCAAGCCTGAATATCCGCAACCCGGAAATTCATAAAGCTGTTGATATGATCCGGGTCCGGCACGCTGAGCGTTACCGTCGGCTTGTCCGGCGTCGGCCCGCCCCCGACGTTCATAATCATCCAGATGTTCGCAAGCTGAAGATACCCCGGCGCATTCCCATCGCCTCTGCTCAGAATGCGACCGCCGAAAACCCTCTCGTAATAATCAAGCGACCGTTGGATATCGGTCACGGTGAGGAAATGCGCGATGCTGATCCCGTCCCGCGGGGGCATCTCATAGCTCTTCTGTTCAACTTCGACACTCATGGAAGACTCCTGTCCAAAACAGGGCCCGTCCCGTGATTAAACACCCCTCACGCAACACCGGGGCAAAGCCACATGACTTGACAAAACCCTCCCCCGCAGACGGGGCTGAAACAAAACCGCACTCCCCCGAGGCACCGTCTCGCCACCTTAGGTCCAACCCTAAGTCCAATAAGTTGAAGATTTTGCGCAAAAACAGGGGGGAGGGGGGTACCCCCTGGTACCCTCCCTAAAAATTGATCCTCAGCGCCAGTTGCAGGAGCCTCGGATTGAGTGTCGAGCTCAACTGGCCAAACGTTGCATCCGTCTCCGCATTGCTCGACGAGCTGGCATTCGCGAACGTCGCCGTATTGTTAAGACCGCTGAACTCAGGATGATTGAAGGTGTTGTAGGTCTCCAGGCGAAACTGCAACACCGCCTCTCGATAGAAGGGAATGTTCTTGAACAGCGCGGTGTCGAAGTTGGTGTCCGCCGGCAGATAGTAGTTCACCTTCGGCGCATTGCCCGGATCGCCCGGCGTATAGCCGCTCGTGGCGCTCGTGGCGGCAACGCCCGCGATCGGCACCGTCACGCACGCGGGATTGAACCAATGCTCAAAGATCCGCGGCGCGGCTCGCCATCGGATCGCACGTCAAGCCGCAACCTCGCCCCATCCCCACCGCCCGTGATGTTGGCATTGTTGCTCGTCTTCAGCGCAATCGAACCCGGCGCTCCGCTCACGCGCGAAGCAATCCCGGAGATCTGCCAGTTGTCCAGCACTGCGCGCGTGAAGAAGTTGTTCCACGCGTGGCTCACCTTCGGCAGGTTCCAGAGATAGTTCACAACCAGGTTGTTGCGGATGTCCCAGCCCGCCGGGCCGTAGTTCCACGCGCGCAGATTCTGGTACATCGCAACCGTGCCGTTGTAGCTGTCGGTGAAGTCCATCGCACGTCCCCAGGTGTACGCGACGCCAAACTCCAGTCCCTTATTGAAGCGGTGGGTGATCTTCACCTGCAGCGCGTTGTAGTTGGAGGTGAGGTTGAAGTACTGCATGTTGATTGTGCTGAAGCCGGGATACGGACGGAAGAAGTTATCCGGAAGAATGCCGCCGGCGGGGTTGTGGCTCGACCAGAGGAACTCTGCGTTATAGGGCACCTCGTTGATCGGTGTGTAATCGGTCAGGTGGCGGCCGAACGTGCCGACGTACGCCATGTCGAACACCGTTCCCCAACCTACCTTTTGCTGAACACCCAGGCTCACATTTTCGGTGTAAACCGTCTTTTGATGGAGTGGAATCGCGTGACTGACGTTGAACGGACCGTTCAATCCGCCCGCGGTCTGGAAGGTATTGATATTCCCATAAAACTGCTCCGGCGAGTTCGTCGTCGGCGCATTGTTCGTCAAGTCGCCTTCCTGCCCGCTGCGCGCCCGAACGTTATAGAAGATCCCGTAGCCGCCGCGGATGACTGAATTGCCGCGGCCTGTCGGATCAAACGCGAAACCTACGCGCGGCGCAAACAGAACTCCGTTGCCATACACCGTGCCCTGGGGAAATCCCTTCGTGTTCACGTACAGCACACCGTTGTTTACGTTTCCGGTGTTGGGAACAAACAGGCCGGCGTAAGACGCGTACTCCTGATGTCCGGTTGTGGGGTCGACCGAGCACCCGGTACTAGCCGTAAACGGAGGCTTGCAGCTTGCGCTGGGAAGAGGCTGATAGACCGCCGGTACGTTCGCCGGGTTATACAGCTCAGGCGCAAAATTATTTCCTGCCGAGAGCCGCTGCGCGATGTCCCACGAGTACCGGATACCGTAATCCAGCAGCAGTTTCTTCGTCGCCTGCAACTGGTCCTGCGTGTACCACTCGAAGGCATTGGTCCGCGGCTTGTAATTCACAAGCTGTGTGACCTCGCTCATCGTGTCGAAGTAGCCGAGCAGCGCGTTGGCATACGCGAAATTGAAGTTGTTGGGATTTTTGGTGTCCGTCGCGTAAGAAAAGTTTCCAACCCGGTTGTGATTCACCTGCAGGTAGGAATCGGTCTGTGCGTCGACACCAGCCTTCAGCGTGTGAGTTCCGAGGATCCATGTGATATTGTCGGTCGCGCTATAGGACCGCACCTGATCGGCCATGGGGAAGCGGCTGTCCCAACCGAAGTTTGCGGAGTTGGTGAGGCCAAAGCTGACAGCCGGCAAAAGGTTCAGCGGATTCACACCGGGGTAAAGTGCGGGGATGTTGTAACCGCTGGAACTGAGCTGTGCCTTGGGCAGGTCTGATTTGTTGTAGAGTTGCGTCTCGCTCCATCCCGCAGTGCCCAGGTTGAGCTCGTTCACAAGATTTGGCTTGAACGTGTAAATGACGTTGTAGACGAAGTTCGGGTTTGTAGTCCTGTAATTGACGCGCAGCAGCCAGGGCAGGCTGTTCGCTGGAGACGAGAAGTCGTTGTCGTTGACCGTTTCCAGATCGCCACGTCCGAACATATGCAGCTTTTCGGTGGGTGCGTAATCAATCCGGAAGATCTCCTGGTTCACAGGTTTATCTGCCGAGTAGTTGGTGATGTAGTTGTAGTTATTGTTGCTGATTGCGACGTTATTGAACGCAAACTGCGGATTGGCAGCCAGGGTGTTCTGGTAGATGATGTTCAGCAGTGCCTGCTCCTGCTTATTGATGTCGCTGGGCGGAATGATGTTGTTCTGGAAACATCCGGGCCCGGGAGTTGCCGAGTTTACCGGGCAGGCCCCACTGGCATTCGGGTCTTTGATCCGCACCAGCGTGCTGGCATTCTGAGTGGATGTGCCCTGGTTGTAGGTCTGCGAAAAGTCACCGTTCACTTCAAGCTGCGTAGGAACGCGGTAGTACTTCAGACCATCGGGTGTTGTAATCGGCGAGTACTCGGCAGATACGAAGAAGAACAGCTTGTCTTTGTGCCGGTCGAACTTGCCGGGCCAGAAGATCGGCCCACCAAGCGTGCCGCCGATGGTGTTATAGCGGTATCGCGCACGGGAAGCACCATGGAAATTGTTGAACCATGAGTTGGCGTTCAGGTCCTCGTTACGGAAGTACTCGTATGCGGTGCCGTGAAATTGTGACGTTCCGTTCTTGGTAACGATGTTGATGTTGGAGCCGGCGGTCTTGCCGTACTCGGCCTGATAGTTGGCCGTGAGGATCGTGATCTGCTGAATGGCATCGAGGTTCAGCGGCGTGTCCAGCGTGCTGAGGCCGCGCGTGTTGCCGGTGACACCGTCGATGGTTGCGGAGTTGTACTCATTGCTCACACCGTTGACAATCGGCGTGCCTTCAGTGCCCAGACTCGACGAACCATAGCCGCCCGATCCACCGGCGATGTAGACGCCGGGCATGGTGCGCGTGAGAGCCATAGCATCGCGGCCGACCGCCAGCAGGTTCTCCATCTGCTTGTTGTCCAACACGTCTGAACGCTCGGAACTCGTGGTCTGGATCGGCGTGATGTCCGCGGCAACCGTTACAGACTCATTGACCTCGCCTACATCGAGCACGAGCGTGCCGGCGGAAAGATTCTGGGATGCGCTGAGAACCAGGTTGACCTTGCGCAGCTCTTTGTAGCCTTGCGCGTCGACGACGACGGTGAAGGTGCCGGGCTCGACGTCCGGGAAGGTGAACTCGCCATCCTGGCGAACGTGGGTTTGCACCCGGACATTCGTGAGCTGGTTGATCAGCGTGACATTCGCTCCGGCGACAGCTCCATTGCTCTTGTCGACGACGTGGCCGCTGATGGTTGCGCTGGAGGTCTGGGCATTAGCTGTCGCTCCGAAGCTCAGAAGTGCCATGCACAGCAGCGCGAGAGCCGCGCATTTCCAGGAAGATTTGGGCGTCATTTTGTTCTCTGCCTCCAAAGTTTTGCTGAGAAGCTGGCCCGACTTATACGTATCGAACCTTGGCCCGGGAAAAATCCTATTTATACGTGTCAATTCCGAGCGGTTTTACATTAGGAGCACAAGGGATCGTTTGTCAAATTCTTTTTGAATGTGGAGACACGAGTTTCACTATTTGAACCGACGAACCAGGCAGGCTCAAAAGATGATTGACCGGGAGGGGTATATATACGTATAAATATCTCCGCTTGCTACCCTCCCGAAAAAGGCCTCGCATGAGTCTGCTTCCCCGGCTGGTTCTCGTCGTTTTTTCTGCTGCTTTCTTCGTTTCCCCGCTGGCCGTTCGGCCGCAAAATCTGGCCCAGACCCCTCCGATGGGGTGGAACAGTTGGAACCACTTTCATCGCAATGTCGACGATGCCACGATTCGGACGACGGCCGATGCGATGGTGTCGTCCGGAATGCGCGATGCGGGATATATCTACGTCAACATCGACGACACTTGGGAGGGACAGCGCGACGCGCAGGGATTCATCCACACGAATTCCAAGTTTCCGGACATGAAGGCGCTGGCCGATTACGTGCACTCGAAGGGACTGAAGCTGGGCATTTACTCCTCGCCCGGCGCGAAGACCTGCGCTGGATTTGAGGGCAGCCTGGGGCATGAGGCTCAGGATGCGCAAACGTACGCCGCCTGGGGCATCGATTATCTGAAGTATGACCTGTGCGGCCTGCGTGAACAGATGAAGGCTGCCCCCTCGCCGCAAGCGGCGCACAAGATCATGATCGACGCCTACGCGAAGATGCGCGATGCGCTGCGTGCGACGGGACGGCCGATCGTCTACAGCCTGTGCCAGTACGGCGAAGACGCGGTGTGGGAGTGGGGTGCGAGCGTGGGCGGCAACCTGTGGCGCACCACGGGCGACATCTCCGACAACTACACGCGCATGTCCGACATCGGCTTTGGACAGGCTGGATTGGCGCCGTTTGCAGGGCCGGGGCACTGGAATGATCCGGACATGCTCGAGGTGGGCAACGGCAAGATGAACGACGAGGAGTATCGCACGCACATGAGCCTGTGGGCGATTCTCGCGGCGCCGCTGCTGGCGGGCAATGATCTCGCCACGATGACGGATGAGACCAAGGCGATCCTGATGAACAAAGAAGTGATTGCGGTCGATCAGGATGCGCTGGGCCGCGAGGGCGATCGCGTGTATGCGGAGGGGCCGATCGAGGTGTGGTCGAAACCGCTGAGTGGAGGCGCGCTGGCCGTTGGCATCTTCAACCGGCATCAGAGCACGCTCACCGCGCATGTCGATTTCGCGAAGCTTGGATTTTCCGGCGGTGTGCAGGCGCGCGATCTCTGGCTGCACAAGGATCTCGGCGCGCTGCCGGCGAAGTATGACGTTGAGATTCCGGCGCACGGCGTGCTCATGCTGCGCGTAACAAAATAGAGTTGAAAGCTATAGAGTTCAAAGCTGCTCTGGAGAGGTTTGCCTGTGAACGATTCGTCACGTACTGCAACTGGACTGCTCACGCGTCGTCAGTGGCTGGGGAATGCGCCGGCGGGAGCGATTGCGCTGGGGCTGCTGGGCACGAAATCCCTGGAAGCGCAGCCCACTCATGCATCCGGCAATGACCTGGGCGCGCGCGTGTACAACATTCGTGACTTCGGCGCGAAAGGTGACGGCAAGACGATGGACACCGCCGCGCTGCAGGCCGCGATTGATGCATGCACGCGCGATGGCGGAGGCACCGTGCTGGTGCCGGCGGGAACGTTTCAGATCGGCGCGACGGAGCTGAAGAGCAACGTGACGCTGCACATCGCTGCGGGAGCCACGCTGCTGGGAAGCGCTGACGGCAGGCAGTATCACGCGGTCGATGCGATTCCGCTGCACGGCGATACGACGCTTGTCGACGGCAACTGGGCGCTGCTGTTTGCGGTGCACGCGAAGAATGTCACGATCGAAGGTCCGGGCACGATCAATGGCCAGGGCTACGAGTTTCATTCGCCCGTGCGCGGACAGGCGCCGCCGAGCGGAATTGGCGGAAGCAAGCGCCCCTATCACGTGCTGGTGTATCAGTGCGAGGGACTGACGATTCGGAACCTCGACCTGATCGACTGCGCGTATCACAGCATTCGCGTGATCCAGTCGCAGCGCGTGCATATGGACACGCTGTACATCCACAATCGCGTGAATGGAAACAACGATGGATTTCATTTCATCAGCGCAAAGTACGTGACCATCAGCAACTGCATTGTGCTGTCGCAGGATGATGCGTGCGCGCTGTTTGGGAGCTGTCAGAACGTCACGGTGACGAACAGCTTCTTCTCAACCCGCTGGTCGGTCTTCCGGTTCGGCGGTGGAGATGTCCGCAACATCGCGGTGTCGAACTGCATTCTGCACCAGGTGTACGGCTGCCCGATCAAGTTTCAGGGCAATCCTGGATCGACGTACGAGAACCTGTCGTTCTCCAACATCGTGCTGGATGACGTCACCGGACCAATCCATGTCGGCGTCGGCCCGCGGCCGCCACGGCGAACGCCGCCGGGGGCACCGCCTCCTGCAGTGAAGGATGACATGATGCAGGCGCATGAGGGCGAGTCAACCACGCCTGCTGTGCTGCGCAATGTTTCGTTCTCCAACATCCACGGCAATGTGACGACGAACCCGGGGCAGATCGATGAGGCGAAGGTGACCTCGAATGCGAATGATGGCGAGAAGCGTTCGGCGATCGTATTCAACTGCGTGGGCGGAGCGACCATGGAGAACGTCTCGATGTCGGATATTCATCTGACGTTCGGCGGCGGCGGCACGGCCGAGGACGCCGCGCGCCGGGAGCTGCCGGAGTTTGCGGGCGAATACTTCATGCTCGGACCGATTCCGGCGTATGGAATCTACGCACGCGGGGTGCGCGGGCTGACGTTGCAGAATATCCGCCTGCAGACGGCGACAGCCGACCTCCGGCCGGCGGTGATCTTCGATCATGTAACCGACGCGGCACTGTCCGGACTCAGTGTGACGGCGGATGCCGGGGCGGACTCGGCGCTGCGATTGATGTCCAGCAAGCAGGTGCTCGTTACAGCGCCGCGGCTGCTGAATGAGACGAAGGTCTTTCTCTCCCTCGAAGGCGCCGGCAATGAACGGATCATCATCGATGGCGGAGATATCTCGTCCGCTGCGCAGCAGATTGTCGTTAGAGATGGCGCCAGCAAGGAAGCAGTGAAGTTTCGCGAATAGGAAGGACCGCATTGGAGTGCGACACGCTTCAGCTTTCCGCGCCCACACGCTACAGTAAATCGAATGAACATGCGCGACATCGCGAAGCTGGCCGGCGTTTCGAGCGCCACGGTTTCGAACGTCATCAATGGCTCGAGCGTGGTGCGGCCGGAGACCGCCGAGCGCGTGCGCAAGGTCATCAAGGAGACGAGGTTTGTCCCCAATGGAAGCGCGGCCACCCTGAAATACGGGCGCAGCAGCAGCTACGGGCTGATCATTCCGGACATCACGAATCCGTTTTTCCCGGAGTTCATTCGCAGTTTCGAAGGCATTCTCGCGAACAACAATCAGGACATGTTCCTCGCGACGACGGACCTGCACGTCTCACGCATGCAGCAGACGATCCGGCGGATGCTGATCCGGCAGGTGGATGGTGTGGCACTGCTGGCGGCGGAGATTGAGACGGAGCCGATTGAAGCGCTGATTCATCACCGTGTGCCGCTCGTGACGATGGACCGCCGAGTCGTCGGGCCCGGGCTGTCGGATGTCGTCATCGATTACATCAGCGGTCTGCGTGACGCAGTGAGGCACCTTCGCGAGCTGGGCCATGAACGCATCGCATACATCGGCGGATCGTCGGGACTCACCATTTCCGATCATCGCGTGAACGCGTTTCAGGAGGCGATGAAGGATGCAGGTTTGACTGTGCACCCCGACTTCATCCGTGCCGGAAACTACCGAATATCCGGCGGCGAGAGCTGCATGGAGGAGCTGTTAGGTCTGGCGGAGCGGCCGACCGCGATTATGTGCACCAATGACCTCACAGCGATCGGAGCTCTGCGGGTGATTCGCCGGCGCAGCTTGTCCGTCCCTGAAGATTTTTCGCTCGTCGGGTTCGACGACATCGAGATGAGCGACATCATTCAGCCTCCGCTCACCACCCTGCGGCTGTCGCGCGAGGACCTGGCACGCGCGTTCTACACCGCGTTGTCAGACTTCGGGAAGGACCCGCATGTCGTCGGCCGGGAGTACACCGTAGCGACGTCACTCGTGCTGCGCAGCTCAACTGCCGCACCAGCAAAGAGCATGCGTTAAGAACCGTCCACTCAAGTTCGTTGAGATCAGTTGTGAGTCGGCACGGGCTGAGTCTCTCCGGCCGGTGCGTTCGGCGCAAGTGCTTTCCTTACCGGCGTATCTTTTCCGTGCTCCGGATCGTACTCGTGCGCGATCATCCAGTGTTTGAAGTCCTCCACCGATTCGGAACCCATGGACCCGTTCCTCTGGATATACGCGAAATCCTTCACATCAGTTTTTATCGTGCAGGTGAAGAAATTTCCGGCCTTGCCGAAGACCGGGAACAGCACCGTGAGCTCCCGGCCGGGCTTCTTCCACCTGGCGGGATAGGTCTCGAAACCGAAGGAAGCCTTCACTTTCTCCGAGCACTCATAGCTGAAATCGACACCGCGCGCCTCGCTGTTTTCGAACAGGTTCGCACGACCTTCGCCCTTGGTCTCGTCGATGACATCGCGGTGGTAGAAGGTCGTCTGGCTGTGATTGAAAATGTGCAGCCGCAGCGGATAGTCGGCGACATTCTTGCTCTCGGCCTGAACGGCGGCAGCGGCAAAGATCAAGGTGGCGGCGGCAAGACAGAGACACGTCAGTCGCACAGACAAACTCCTTGCTTCGATTCAAAGTTGTTTCAGGTGCAGGTCCATTATCAGAATGACCTGCCCCGGACACAAGAGTTTTAACCGCCTCGTCATCCCTGCACTATCCCCGATATGGCACAAAAAAGCGGGAGGGGCGATGCCCTCCCGCTTTCGCCTGCCAGGGTCGACCCAGACTAGTGGATGTCGAACTGCTCCGGATGCAGGCTGGGGTCGGATTTGACGAGGATGGTCTTGCCGCTCATCTCCTCCATCTCCTGCAGCCACTTGCCACCGGCCGACTTGAGCTGCTTGACCACCTCCGGGTTGACGCGCAGCATGATGTCGCCCTTTTCGAGGTGGCGGTGCATCTTGCGCAGTTCAACGAAGATCTCGTTGCAGACGGTTACGGGTGACTTCGTCATGCCCGTGCCCTGGCAGATCGCGCAGGTCGTGGAGAGCGTACGCTCGAGCGACTGCTTCACGCGCTTGCGGGTGATGGCCACCAGACCGAAGTCGTTGAACTGAAGAACCTTCGATGGAGCGCGGTCCTTCTTCAGCTCCTCCTCGAGCGCGATAAGCACCTTCTGGCGATTCTTGCGCTCGTCCATGTCGATGAAGTCGATGACGATGATGCCGCCAAGGTCGCGCAGGCGAATCTGGCGAACGATCTCCGGGATCGCATCGAGGTTCGTCTTGACGATCGTGTCCTCAAGCCGCGCGGTCTTGCCGACGTACTTGCCGGTGTTGATGTCGATGGCGACGAGAGCCTCGGTCTGGTTGATCACGATCGATCCGCCGGACTTGAGCCACACCTTCGAGCGCAGCGCCTTGTTGATCTCCTCCTGGAGCCCGAACTGCTCGAACAGCGGCGTCTCCTTGGAGTAGAGCTTGACGCGGCGGATGAGCGACGGCTGGAACCTCTGCAGGAAGCGGAGCACCCTCTCGTACTCGGTCTCGGTATCGACCCAGATGGCCGAGAAGTTGTCGGTGACCTGGTCGCGCAGGATGCGCTCGACGAGATTGAGGTCGTGATAGATGAGCGCGGGCGATTTTGACGAATCCGACCGCTGCTTGATGTCGGCCCAGAGGTTCAACAGGAAGCGGAGGTCGCTGCGAAGCTCTTCCTCACTGGCCCCCGAGGCGGCGGTGCGCACGATGAATCCGCCGGACGCGTCGCCCTTCTCGCTGAGCAGAATCTCCTTGAGCCGGCGACGCTCCCCATCGGACTCGATCTTGCGTGACACGCCGACATGGTTGACGGTCGGCATGAAGACGAGGAAGCGCCCCGGAAGCGCGATATGCGAAGTGATGCGCGCGCCCTTCTTGGCGATGGGCTCCTTCGCAATCTGGATGAGCACCTCCTGGCCGGGCTTCAGCAGATCGCTGATCGCGGGCAGGTCGGTGGTCTGCATGGAGTGACGCCCCGCGCGCCCGCCGTTGCGCGAGTGGCCGCCACGGCGATCGCCACCGCGTTCACGTCCGCGCCGTCCACGGTCGCGGTCGCGACGGATACGGCGGCCGGGTTCGCGCTCGGTTGAGCTCTCGCCTTCGGCCTCGGCGGATTCGGTTGCTTCGCCGTCAGAGAACTCCTCCTCTTCGGCAGCTTGCTCCTCTTCGACCTCGTCAATGTCGCTGGATCCGATGGAATCTTCTGACTCGAGCTCGTCCTCTTCCATCTCCTCTTCGGAGATGTCGAACTCCTCGTCGTCGTCGAGCTCGGGGAGCTCGGCACGCGTGAGCTGGTCGATCGACATCTCGCGGATCATGCTGCCAAGGTCGGCCGCGTTATCCAGCGTCTCCTCTTCGTACTCCTCCGTCGCAGCAGCTTGTAGGGCAGGAAGCTCAGCATCCTCTTCGTCGATCAGCTCTTCCTCGAGCTGACCTTCGCCGGGAGCAAAGCTCTGCGGAGATCCGGACTCGAAGTTCTGCGCAGAGCCGGGCGCCGGTTGCGCGTGCTCAAGATCGACCGACTGCACAGCGCTCTCGTGCTCGATCGGAGCGGCGGATTGTCCTTCGGCATCGGTGGACTTCTCCGGCGTGAGCGGCCACTCGGAGATCATCTCGCCCGTGGGCTGCACGTTGGTGAACTCGTGTGCATCGGCCTCGGCGAAACCGTGCGTCTCGTCGAAGCGAGCCTCAGCGACGCCTTCCGCGTCAACGGGTTCGATGGCCTCGTCGACCGTGCCGCTCTGGCGGAACTCGCTCTGTCCCGCTGGGGTGACGCGGTAAGAAGCGGAGGCCTCTTCGCCGGGCTCATACTCGGCGACCGTCTCGTGAAACTCCTCGACGGCTTCGAGAACGGACGCGCGCGAAGGCTCCGCAGCTGCGGGCGCGACGTCGGTCTCGGGCGTGTAGACGGGCTCTTCAACCGCGTGTTGCTCGAGCTCGAGGCGAGCCTCCGTTTCGGCAACCTCGAAGGACGGCACGTCGTCGCTGAGCGGCTGAGCCGCGGGCTCGGGCTCATGCTGCGAGGTGACGCCGGGGAGCACCGCTTCTTCGGGAGAAAGGCGCTCACGCTCACGACCAGAACGGCCATGGCGCTCGTCGCGCTCACGGCGGCGATCCCGTCCACGCGGTGATGAGCTGAAGTTCTGCGGCTCGGCGCCGCTGTTTTCCCTTTGCTCTGCGGTCCTGTTTTCCGTGCGCTCGCCACCGCGACGACGCGAGAGAGTCTCGCCGGGAAGAGTCAACCCCCCATCCCAGGAGCCGGTAAGTTCGAACTCAGTCGATGGCTTGGCGGCGTTTGCTGAAGCTGCCGCGGAGCGAGTCTCGGGAGTCCTCTGCTCGTTCTGCTCGCCGCGGCGGTACTTGGAGAGCGATTCGCCGGGGAGGATGAAGGGCTCTGCCGATGCATTCACATCGATAGATTCTTGAGCAGCGCCATGACGATGGCCGCGTGAAGCGAAGCGTTCACGGACGGAGTCCTGGCGTGCAAGGATTTCGCGGTCGCGATCACGATCAGCGCGGCGGCGATCATGGCGGCCGTCAAACTCGCGCAATTCGGTCGACTCCGGCGCGCTCGTCTCCGCGCCGGCTTCGGCCTGCGAGCCGCCTTCAGCGCGATCTTCGTTTCCGCCACGTCCACGGCGGCGGCCGCGGCGGCCACGCCAGCGGCGGCTGCCGTCATCGGTCTCTTCGCCGGTGTCGGCGGCGCCCGCCTCACCCTGCAAGGTCACGGGTTCTTCCTCGATCACCGTGGTCTGGGGCTGCTGCCGTTCGCCTCCGCGGCGGCGGCCTTCGCCACGTTCACGGCCTTCGCTGCGCTCCCGTCCTTCGCCTCTGCCTTCGCCGCGCTCACCGCGGCTATTGCGCGAACTCTCGCCCTCGAAGTCGGCGGCGTCGCCCTGCTCCTCCATGAAGTCAGTGATGTAGAGGAAGGCGTCGCGCTCCAGGCCGATGTCCACGAACGCGGACTGCATGCCCGGCAGGACGCGAGTGACGCGGCCGTTATAGATGGATCCTGCGAGGGTGTATTCGTTCTCTCGCTCGTAGTAGATCTCGGCGAGTTCGTCCTTCTCGACGATGGCAAGCCGCGTCTCGTGCGGCGTGCTCGATATATAAATTTCTTTCGACATTGCTGCTCTGCTTTCTGCCGTGCCGGAATCAAAGTCCGGGCACGAGCTGGCAGAACAGGCAGGATCAAGGCCCCCAAGCGCTAACCAACGTTAGCTCGCGAGGGCGAACCTCCCAGGAGCGGACGAGGTATGCGCTGCGAAGACTGGCGGTGCATTCAACAAACGGCCTGCTAGGTTGCGGGCACGGCCTGCGGGATCGAGTGGCGGTCTCCCGAGGAATCTGCTGAGAAAGAACTTGTCCAGTGTGGCGCTGCGTGCCCGGGCCGTACTCATGTTGAACTCGGGCAAAAGCTGCCGTGCGGAGTTTGTGACCAACTCAACCTCATCCTGAGGCGGGGCCGTTAGCCATCCACATGGCTGCATTCTCAAAACCTGTCCGGCCTTCGGAAGCTGATCCGTGCCTGGCCGGCCTTCTAAAAGATCTTGTCTGGCCGCTGGCAGGGAATGGATGACATCCTGCGAGCGGTCAATCAGTTCGGGGCTGGCCTTCCGGCCAGATCCTGCCTTCTAGTATGCACTATCCGAGGAAGATACGAGAAGCGAGACACGAGAAACGAGCGGAGTCGTTAATGGTGCAAGCGGGGGTACCCCCCTCCCCCTTTTTTGCGCAAAATATTCACAACATAGATTTTAGGTCCGGACCTAATGATGCTCGACTCGCGGCTGCCCACGCAAAGCGGGGGTCCACGGAGGCAGCTTTTGTCAAGTCGGCTAGTTCACAAACCTGCGCATGCGGACGTTCATGACGATGCCCAGCGCCATGAAGGTGAACATGATCGAGGAGCCGCCGTAGCTCATCAGGGGCAGGGGGATGCCGGTGACCGGCATCAGGCCGATGCACATCCCTATATTGATAGCCACCTGGAAGAGCAAGACGGCAAAGATTCCCATGACCAGGAGGCCGCCAGGGGCGTCGGCGGCGGTCTGGGCGTTCTGGACCAGTCGTATCAAGATGAGGAAGTAAAGCAGGAGGACGATAGCCGCACCGACGAAGCCATGCTCCTCGCAGAAGGCGGCGAAGATGAAATCCGTGTAGGGGATGGGGAGGAAGTCGCCCTGGGTCTGGCTGCCTTTGTTGGAGCCCTGGCCCCAGACGCCGCCGGAGCCGACGGCGATGAGCGATTGCCGGATCTGATAGCCGGAGCCTTTGGGGTCGGAGTCGGGGTTGAGGAACGCGTCGATGCGCTTCTGCTGGTAGGGCTTGAGGTGCTTTCCGGTGGCGAAGGCGATGCCGCCGAGCATCAGCAGGCCGAGCAGGATGATCCCTGCCTGCTTCCACTGCATGCCGCCGAGGAACATGCCCACGATCAGGACAGGAAGATAGGTGAGCGCGGTTCCGAGGTCGGGCTGCTTGAGAACGAGGACCATGGGGATGCCGACGAGGCCGGCGACCTTGGCGATGTCGAACCAGTCCATCTCTTCGCCGACACGGGTCCATAAGAACCGCGCGGCGACGATGATGAGCACGAGTTTCACCCATTCGGAGGGCTGAAAGTGGATGCCGCCGCCGAGGTTGATCCAGCGCCGCGCGCCAAGCACCTTCTGGCCGATGTGCGGGATCAGCACGGCGACCAGAGCGACGATGCTGATGCCGTAGGCCCAGGGCGCGATGTCGAGCAGGCGATGGTAGTCGATGACGGAGACGATGAACATCAGCACGAGGCCGATGGCGATGAACTCCACCTGCTTGACCTGGAAGCCGTGGAACTTGGTGGTGGCGGTGGCGGAACGGATCTCGACGACGCTGATCACGCACATGATCAGAACGAAGATCAGGAGCGTCCAGTCGAAATCGCGGAGTCGTTGATTCAGCATATTGTTCTCAGAAGTGAAGAGCGGAAGGCGTAAGATGAGGCTGCATGAGAGAGCCTATGGAAGATTTCGATCGCATTACGCACAATCCAGCCGTCATGGGTGGTAAACCATGCATCCGCGGCATGCGTGTCACGGTTGGCGTGGTCGTCGGGTTAGTGGGCTCCGGACACAGTATCGAAGAGATTCTCGAAGCATATCCATATCTCGAGCGCGAAGACATTCTCCAGGCCGTCAGGTACGCGGCCGCACTCGCACAGGAGCGCGAGGTGGTCCTGACCGAGGCATGAAGATTCTCCTCGACATGAGTCTCTCGCCACAGTGGAAGATCACACTTTCGGCGGCGGGATTTGAAGCGGTCCACTGGAGCGAAGTAGGAGCTGCCAACGATCCGGACCACGTGATTCTCGACTTCGCGCGCGCCTCTGCCTTCGTGGTGTTTACGCAGGATCTGGATTTCGGCATCCTTTTGGCGCGTAATCGCCAAGACCGCCCCAGCGTCATTCAAGTCCGCACTAAAGATGTTTTTCCCGCCGCCATCGGACCGCACGTCATCGCCGCTCTGCGCCAGATGGAGCAGGAACTGGAGAACGGAGCATTGCTGACGATTAATCCTCATCGGTATCGAGTTCGATCGCTTCCTCTTCGCTAGTGCACGTGAATTATTGCCCGCTCGGCTGAGCCGCCGGGGCCGTTGTGGGATTGGTGGTCTGCGCCTCTGAATTGGCAGGCTTCGCCGCGGGCCTTTCGGCGACCTTCATCAGGTTGCCGGCGCGGGTGCGCTGCTTGGTGATGTAGGCGTTGATGACCTGGGCGGCCAGCTTGGAGGAGTTGTTGCCCCAATTGCCGTGTTCCCACAGGACGGCAACAACGATGTCCGGATTGCGGCGGGGCGCCATGCCGACGAACCAGGCGTTAGGAATCGTGTTGTGGCTATGACCCAGCTTGGTGTCGTGACCAACCACCTGCGCTGTGCCGGTCTTGCCGGCGAAGTCGATGCCGTCAAGCCGCGTTTCGGCTGCCGTCCCGATGGGACTTTGCGTCACATTGGCCATGTCGTCGGTGATGATCTGCCAGTTCTCCGGCGTGATGGGAATCGTCTTTTCGCCAGAACCGGGATAGGCGCTCTGAACATCGGCGAGCTGCTGGGCTGAGAGTTCGTTCGGAAAGATGAGATGGGGACGGCGCAGGACACCGCCGGAGGCGATGCCGCTGAGAGCGCGCGCCAGCTGCAGGGGCGTGACCTCGATGGCGCCCTGACCGATGCCGACCGAGATGGTTTCGCCGGCGTACCACTTGTCGTGTTGCGTCTTCAGCTTCCACTCGGTGGAGGGCATGACGCCGGCGGCTTCATCGGGCAGGTCCACGCCGGTCTTTTCGCCGATGCCGACGCTCTCAGCATATTTGGCGATGGTGTCGATGCCGAGCCGGTTGGCGAGGGTGTAGTAGAAGGTGTCGCAGGAGTATGGCAGAGCGCTGTGGATGTCGACCATGCCGTGGTGTTTGTCGCAGGCGAAGAAGTGACCGTAAAACGTGGCGCCGCCGTTGCATTCGACGTGCATGTTCTCCGCAACGTTCTCCTGAAGGCCGGCGAGGGTCATGATGACCTTGAAGGTCGAGCCGGGCGCGAGCTGCGCCTGGATGGCCTTGTTCATCAGCGGGTGGTCAGGGTTGGTGATGATGGACTGCCAGTAGGCATGGCTGAGGCGAACGGCGAACTGGTTGGGGTCGAAGGTGGGCCGCGAGGCCATGGCGAGGATCTCGCCGGTGTGCGGATCCATGGCAACAATGGCGCCCATCTTGCCCTCGAGCGCGCGTTCGGCGGCCTTCTGGAGGTCGAGATCGATGGTGAGGCGGAGGTCTGTGCCGGGCTTGGCCATCTCCTGACCGAGCATGCCGACCTCTTTGCCATGCGAGTTGACGATCACATCCCGCGATCCATCCGTTCCGCGCAGGATGGCGTCGTAGGCCTCCTCGATGCCGGACTTTCCAACGACGTCGCCGGGCGAGTAGAAGGCGTACTTGGAGTTGTTGAGGTCGGCCTCCGAGACCTCACCGACGTAGCCGATGACGTGCGCCATGAAGCCGCCGTCAGGGTAGAGGCGGCGCTGCTCGTCGAGCGTTTCGAGCTCGGGGAGATCGTCGCGGTGGGCGGCGATGAAGGCCTGCTCGTCGGGGGTGATGTCCTGTTTGAGCGGGATGGGCTGGTACTTGGGCGCGGACTGGTAGTGGCGGATGGTGGACTGAATCTGCTCGACGGTCATGTGCAGACCGCTGGCGATGAGTGGGAGATCGTCGTTGAGGTGGGCCTGGCCTTCGCGCAGAAGGAAGCAACTGACCGACGGATAGTTGTCGACGATGATGCGGCCTTCGCGGTCGAAGATGCGGCCGCGCGGGGCGAGCACGGGAACCTTGCGGATGCGGTTCTGCTCGGCGAGGACGCGGTAGTTGGACGCGCCGAGCACCTGCACACGCCACAGCCCGGCGCCCAGCACCAGCAGCACCAGCGCCACCAGATACTGCGAGGCCGAAAGCTTTATCTGGGAAAGCTTTTCGCGCCGGCTGAGCGCATCCGTGTTGTCGTCGCCGAAGATCAAGTCCCTGTTCCTAATTCCTTATTGCAGTCTTTGCTCGATTTTTTCTTGCTTAACTGCTTAACTTTTGTTGCTTGGTTTTTTTGCTCGATTTTTTCTCGATTTTTTTTACTCGCGAAGCTTGAAGCGGTCCAGCAAAAGGAAGACGGGTATGGCGACGACGGCGTTCACGACCGCGCAGAGGACCTGGTGAACCGGCTGTAGATGGACGCTTGGATCGGCCAGAAGTCGCCTCGAAATGAGGTAGAGAAGGCCGCTCTGCATGAGGCTGAAGCCGAAGTTCAGCAGCACGCGGTTCATCATGTTGTCGACGTCCACGGCAAAGCCGATACTCGCCGCGATGTAGCCGATGATTCCCTTGGCGATGCCGAAGACGCCGAAGGGATGGTTCGTCAGGCCGTCCTGCAGGAGGCCGATGACGGTGCCGGTGATGGTGCCGGTGATGGGATTGCGGCGGGCGACGGCGAAGAAGATGACGGCAATCAGCGGCAGGTCGACATAATTAAACTTGGCCCAGGTCTTGGGCAGCATCGCCTGCAGCAGAATGCAGAGCAGCGGCGCCAGTACGGTGACGATGGGTCGAAACGCGTACTGGTCAAGCTCGGCTCGGGATGTGTAACTGTGCTCAGGCATGCGGGTTTTTACGGGGCTTCGGGTTTGGATTGCGCGGTGCTGGAGGTTGCAGGCGCGCCGGGTTGCAGGTCGGCGGCGGGTGGCGTGGCTCCGGGCGTGTAGCGATCAGGATGAAGCGCAGGCTGCACTTTGGGGAGTCCTGAGTTGGGCACTCCGGGCAGGCCGCCGATCAGGTTCTGGCCGGTGGTGTCGATGGGCTTGCCGTTGTTTGCGGGTGCGGTGGTAGTGGTGGCGGAGGTCTGCGCGTTCGGTGAATTGGAGTCTGTGGCCGGCTGATCGTTAATGTTGGGCAGTTTTTCGGCGAGGACTTCGGCGGCACGCTTGTTCTCCTCGGCCGTGGCTTCGGCCTGGGCGGCGTCGGCCTGAGCCTGTGCGGGCAGCGTGGAGGAGGTGCCGGTGATGACGAGGACCTCCTCGAGCTGGGAGAGATTGGCCGCGGGCTTGATGGTGATGGCGGTGTAGGGCTGGTGCTGCGGGTCGGGCACGACGGAGACGATGGTGCCGACGGGAAGGCCGCGCGGGAAGACCTGGTCGCCGCCGGAGGTGAGGACCTGCTCGCCCGGCTTGATGCGGTTGTCGGGCGTGAGGTTGTTGATCTGGACTTCGCCGCTGGAGGTCCCGCGCAGGATGCCGCGAATACGTGTCGACGCGAGCAGCACGCCCGCGCCGGAGCTGGAGTCGTTGATGAGCAGAAGCTGCGAGGTGTGTGGGAAGACGTCGCGGAGTTTGCCGACGACGCCATAAGGAGTGATGACGGCCTGGTTGGGGCGGAGGCCGTCGGCGAGGCCCTTGTCGAGGTAGAGGACGTGGGAGCGGTCGGAGCCGCTGGTGCCGATGACCTGCGCGGCGACGGTCTTGGAAATATATTGATGCTGGAAGCCGAGCACGGCCTGGAGACGGCGGCCTTGCGCGGCGTCTTCGGCGAAGGCGGCCTCTTCTTCGCGAAGCTCGGTGATCTCCTGCTTGAGCTGCTGGTTCTGCTGGCGGGTGTGGCGGAGATCGATGTAGTTGTCCCAGACGTTGCGGGTGTGCAGGCTCGAGCCATGCGTAAGGCGCTCGACGGGGGTAACGAGGGCGACGGTCCAGCGGCGCAGCAGCGTGACCTTTCGGCCGTCGGGCGCGCTGCCGGGAATCGCGCCTTCGACGGGGCGCTGCACCTGGATGGCCAGGGCGACGACCTGAAGCAGCACGATGACGATCAGGACAAGCGCGTTTCGGAAGCGGAAGAAGAAGGAATCCATGGAGCTGAACGACCGGGGGCTCTGGGTCTTATTATCCCATTCTGACGGTACTAAAGATGTAGTGGAATCCCCTGCTAGCATCAAGGCCGTGACCCTTGTGCCTATCGATTTGCAGACGCCGGTGAAGTTTGTGAAGCGAATCGGCGCGCGGATTGGCGAGGGACTGCACGAGCGGGGGATCGAGACGGTCGAGGACCTGCTGTATCACCTGCCGTTCCGGTATGAGGATCGCTTACATCCCAAACCACTTTCGGCGTACCAGCCGGGCGAGATGGCGTCGGTGATCGGGGAGGTGCGGGGGTCGGTGCTGCTGCGGACGCGCTCGGGGCCGATCTTTGAGATGACGGTGGGCGTGGCTCCGCTGAATGCGCGCGACAGCAGGCGTGAGCCGGATCGGCAGAAGGAGCCGGGGATGGATGGGCTGCTGCGGCCCCCGCCGATTTTTGAGACGGTGAAGTGCATCTGGTTTCACGGCAGCTACCTGAAGGACAGGTTTCATGCCGGGCAACGGATTGCGCTGTACGGGAAGCTGGAGGGCTCGCGGAGCGGGAATGCGCTGAATGCTCCGCCGGGGTCGACGAAGTTCAAGATGGTGCAGCCGACGTTCGAGATTCTGCCGGACGCAAGTGCGACAGGCGAGGATGCGGAGTTCACCACACTGGAGATGGGCAGGATCGTGCCGGTCTATCCATCGCTGGGTGGGACGACACCGTGGGGATCGAAGCTGAGCTCGCGCTGGCTGCGGCGAGTGATGTGGACGATCTTCCGGGAGCTGAAGGAGAGCGGGGCTATGGAATCTGGTGCCCGCGGCGCGGCCGAAGAGACGCTGCCGGCAGCGCTGTGCGGGCGGCTGGCGCTGCCGTCGCGGATGGAGGCGCTGGAGGCGATTCACTTCCCTGCTGCGGGCACGCCGATGACAGAGCTGATGTCGGCACGAACGCCGGCGCATCGGCGGCTGATCTTTGAGGAGCTCTGGTATTTGGAACTGGGGCTCGAGTTGAAGCGCCGGAGATTGCGCGAGCGCGAAGGGACAGCCTTCGTGACGAACGACCAGGTGCGCACCGCCCTGAAGCAGGTGCTGCCGTTCAAGCCGACCGGAGCGCAGAAGCGTGTGCTCGGCGAAATTGTTGCGGACATGCGCGCGCCGCGGCCGATGCGGAGATTGCTGCAGGGCGATGTCGGCTCCGGCAAGACGATTGTGGCGCTCGAGGCAGCGCTGGTGGCAATTGAGAACGGATACCAGGTAGCGATGATGGCGCCGACGGAGATTTTGGCGACGCAGCACTATCTCTCCGCGCGCAAGCTGCTGCGCGATGCGGTTTCGCCGAGCAAGCAGCGGGGGTATCGCGTGACGCTGCTGACGGGATCGCTGGATGACCGCATGAAGCGCGATGCGCGTGGACGGATCTTTCGCGGGGAGACGGACCTTGCGATTGGAACGCATGCGCTGGTAGAGGAGAAGGTTGACTTCGACAATCTTGGCTTGGTGATTGTGGACGAGCAGCATCGGTTTGGTGTGCAGCAGCGGTTCAAGTTGATGCGCAAACCGGGAGCGAGTGGAACGGCGACGGAGCCGGACGTGCTGGTAATGACGGCGACGCCGATTCCGCGCACGCTGGCGCTGACGATCTATGGCGATCTTGAGGCGAGTGTGCTCGATGAGCTGCCGCCCGGACGCACGCCGATTGTGACGCGCCGTATGCCGGAGGAGCGCGCGGACGAGGTTTGGGATTTCGTCCGCAAGCAGGTCGCGCAAGGTCGCCAAGCCTACATCGTCTACCCGATCATCGAAGGCGAACGCGATGACCAGCCCGAACTCGACTTCGCCAACGACGTTTCCGAAGCCGATGAAGCGCGTGGCCCATCCTTCGCGATATTTGACAACGCTGAACCTCGCAAATCATCCGCGCGCGCGAAGACCGGGCCCCCAGCGAGCTCGGTCGCTGGGGTGGAGCGTGGGGTATCGCGCGCCAAAGGTGCGCGTGGAATGCCCAAACAAGCCAGACTGTCTGCTGAGACACAAACCCCCAAACGCATCCGCAGCCGCACCAAACTCCGCTCTGCGTCCGAGATGTTCGACGAACTCTCCGCCGGCGCACTGAAAGGTCTCAAGCTCGGCCTGCTGCACGGCCGCATGAGTGCGGACGACAAAGAGGTGACGATGGCGCGCTTTCAGCGCGGCGAGATTGATGTGCTGGTTTCGACGACGGTGATTGAAGTCGGTGTTGATGTGCCGAACGCCAGCGTGATGGTGATTGAGCACGCGGAGCGCTTTGGGCTGGCGCAGATGCATCAGTTGCGCGGGCGCGTGGGGCGCGGTGCGGCGAAGAGTTATTGCGTGCTGCTCACGGGAGGCAAGATAACGCCGGAGGCGGAGTTGCGCCTGGATGCGATGGTGCAGACCCAGGATGGGTTCGCGCTCGCAGAGATCGATCTCGCGCAGCGCGGGCCGGGCGAGTTCTTCGGCACCCGCCAGGCTGGCCTGCCGGAGTTTCGCGTGGCAAACCTGGCGCGTGATCGCGATCTGCTGGAGCTGGCAAAATCGGAGGCTGCCCGCTTCGTCCAATCGCCCGATCCTGCCGTCTCGCGCGCCGAACGCGATGCGGTGTGGGCAAGACTCAAGCGGCAGTGGCAGCGCCGTTACGGGCTCGTGGAGGCTTGAAAAGGCGAAAAACAGGCGCTCAAAATGCGCTTAAAACGCCTCAAAACCGTCTTAAAAGCGCTCAAAATTTAACTTCGCGCCACAAAGAAAAGGCGGGACTCAGGCCAGTCCCGCCTTGTATTTGTGGCAGCATGATGAATCAGCTTGCGATGGCGACTGCGGTGTTTACATCGGCGGCGGCTACCTGAATCTGCTTCTTCGGTCCGCGCTTGCGGGCTACGAGGATGCGAATGCGATCCAGCATCTCGGCCGGTGTGCAGGCGCCTTTAGGGAGGAACGCGTCGGCCGCCGCGGCGCGGTCAAAGTTGGAAACCGTGCCTGAAATCAATAACGTGGGAAGGCCAGGATGCATTTGTTTGGCGCGGCGGACAAGCTCATTGCCGTCCATCTGCGGCATGATGACATCGGCCAGAAGAAGATCCACCGAGCCGGGGATGGCGCCGCGCAAATAGTCCAGCGCCTCTGGTCCGGAGCCCATTGCCAGCACGCGATATCCGCGGGTCTCCAGAAGAAATTTTCTAACCGAAAGAATCTGCTCATTATCTTCCACACACACAATCGTCTTACGTGGGCGCATCGTCGATCTCTCTTTTTTCGCCGGGGGTTACCGGCGCTTCCTGCTGTTGCGTTGTAGTCCCGGCCCCCATTGAGGAGGCGTACGCCGTTGCGCGATGCCGCGGACCTCCGAGCCATGCAAGCGCATGGCCTGAGCATCAACGGGTTGTGGCACCGTGGATCCCGTTTCGAGCGCGCGAGTTCTGTCCGGCCCAGGCGGTCAGACCGCCGGCACGGCAGGCCGGGCGCCGGCGTGACTCGGTGGAGAAGCGTCGAAGAACCGACACTATCTTCCGTCGCACGGCGCGCCTCGCAGCACTCCCACCCTTCCTCGAAGCGGCGATCTCATAATCGCAGCCGCGCTCGTGAAAGGAAACGAAGATCCTAACCCTGGACCTTTCTGGAGGCGTTTTTAGCCGCAGGAAGGTTTAGAACGGAGGATCCGCCCTAAGGGTTCAGCGCAAATTGTTTGAAAAAATCAGGCGAAAACTTTACGTCCCTGAGCTTGGGCCCAACGACGATTTGCTGAGCATACGGAGAGGAACCTCGCGCAGCAACCGCGAAATTCTGGCGAAAACGCAACCAATTCTGCGGCACGCATCCACTGAAGTTTGTAGAGTGCGCGTCAACGTTGAGGTTTGTTGGTTACGTGCCTGTGTAAATCTTCGTTAAACGGGCAGGAAAAAGGCACCCGTTGCCACAGGGATGGTGCTGCCGGAGACCGTTATCGCAGTGACGCCTCCGTCCTTGCGGACGGCGCGCACGATAAGGCGGCTGGGACGCCCCATTTCAAGCCCTTGCCGCAGTGTGACTTGCTCCCCGGGGTTGGCGAATCCATGTTGCACGAGCCAGGCGATCGCGCAGCCTGCAGCGGATCCGGTGGCGGGATCTTCACCGGAGTAGAACTGCATGCGCGCGCGCCAGACAGCTGTTTCGAGAGGCGAGTTTGGTGACTCGGGCGCGATGCAGTAGAACCAGCGCGTTCGTTTTGCGGTGAGCCAGGCGGACGCTTCCCGCTGCGGGATCGCGAGGCGTTGGAGGGCTTCGAGCTTGAGCGCGACGACGCAAAACGGATTGCCGGTAGAGACGGTTTGTGGCGGTGCGTCTTCGAGCAGGTCGGATGGCTGGAGGCCGAGGATGTGCGCGACTTCGGCGCGGTCGTGCAGAGCGCCGAACTCGGCGTCCTTCTGCCACATCGTCGCGAAGACGCCGCTGTTGGGATCTGAATTTGGTTTGATCTGGATGGCGATGGGGCCGACGTTGAGCAGGAGCTTGAGTTCAGTTTGGCCGCGCAAAGGAGGATGGTTGAGGTGCAGCCAGCTCGCCGTGCCGAGCGTGGGATGGCCGGCGAAGGGCAGCTCTTCCTGGGTGGTGAAGATGCGGACGCGGACGCCCTCGGTGCGGTCGTGTTCGGGGTCGCCCTCACCCCAGCGAGCAGGCTCGCCGGGGACCCCGCCCTCACCCCAGCGAGCAGGCTCGCCGGGGACCCCGCCCTCACCCCAGCGAGCAGGCTCGCCGGGGACCCCGCCGGACGGGAGGACGAAGGTGGTCTCGGAGAGGTTTGTTTCGCGTGCGATGGCCTGCATCTGGGCGTCGGAGAGGCCGCGGCCGTCGTGGAAGACAGCCAGCGGATTGCCTTCGAGCGGGCGCTCGGCGAAGACGTCGAGGATGGTGTAGTCCAGCTTGCGTTTCATGCAGATGAGTCTACCGATGCGTCGCGAGGCTCATGGCCGCGGGTTTGACATGAGGGATGCGGCGACGTACCTTGAGGAGGTAAAGATTGGAGACACGATCCGATGCTCCGCTCGCACATGTCCGCTCACTGCTGCTGTTGCCGCGGACCTATGCGGGTGAGCAGATGAGCGAGTCGAGCCGGTAAACGCTGGAAGAAAAGATCGACCCTCCGGACCCACCCCAAGGCGAGCAGCCGGGTGGGTTTTTCAGTTACAGGAATTTCAAAACACGATAAGGCAGGTATAGAACGATGTCGCTTCGCATCAATGATGTAGCTCCTGACTTCACGGCTGAGACGACACAGGGAACGATTCACTTTCATGAATGGATCGGAGACAACTGGGCCGTCTTCTTCTCTCACCCGAAGGACTTCACTCCGGTTTGCACGACGGAACTGGGGGCGATGGCGAACCTGCAGGACCAGTTCGCTGCGCGGGGCGCAAAGATTCTGGCGCTCTCGGTCGATCCGGTGGAGAACCATAAGAACTGGTCGAAAGACATTGAGGACGTATGCGGAACGCCGGTGAAGTACCCGATTGTGGGCGATCCCGAGCTGAAGGTAGCGAAGCTTTATGACATGCTGCCAGGCGATGCGGGCGAGACCAGCGAAGGCCGCACGCCGGCACATAATGCGCCGGTGCGCACGGTGTTTCTGATCGGGCCGGACAAGCGCATCAAGCTGCACTTTACCTATCCGATGAGCACGGGGCGGAACTTCGACGAGATTTTGCGCGCGCTGGATTCGATTCAGCTGACGGCGAAGCACAAGGTATCGACGCCGGCGAACTGGAAGCAGGGCGAGGACATCATCATCGGCGGAAACGTCAGCAACGAAGAGGCTGACAAGCTCTTCCCGGGGTACAAGACTGTGAAGCCGTATCTGCGCACGGCTGCGCAGCCGAAGTAAGCCAGAGATTAGAGAATAGAGATTTAGGGCACCGGTGGCGAAGTGGCTAACGCGCTGGTCTGCAAAACCAGTATTCGCCGGTTCAATCCCGGCCCGGTGCTCCAAACAAACCATAAGTAGATGAGTCGAGCAGGGCTGCGACACAGGCGAATGCGCCGTCGCAGCCCTGCTGGCCTTTTAAGCCTCGTCTATGTCGTCTGCCGAGCTGGCCGATTGGCCGCCAACGACGGGATCACGTGACTAGAGGCGGATTCAATTTTTGATTCGGCAAGAATTGTCGTCTGCTGGTCATTGTTGTGTCATTTTCTCGATCCAGCGAGTGAATGCGGGCGTATTGAGAGCAATAATTCTCGAAGTTTCTTTGGGTTTTGTTGCCGGATGCGAGGCGTGACGTGACGTGTGCGAATTGTGACGAGCTGTTGCCAATTCCTGTAAGACATGCGGTGAGTTTGTTCTATAGTTCGACTATCACCGCTTACCCTAATCGTCGCTTCGCGACGGCTCCACAATGCACGTAGTCATCGTGTATCTCCACGGAGGATTCATGAGACACAAATTACAGATACTCGCAGTATTTTTTGCCGCAACGGCGATTGCGGCTTTTGGCCAGTCGACAGCATCCCTTTCTGGAACCGTCAGCGATCCGACCGGAGCCGCGGTTCCCAATGCGCACGTCGTGGTGCATTCTCTGGCCACCGGAGCGGACCGCAACGTGGACACGGACGCAGCGGGACTCTACGCGGTGCCTTCGCTGGAGCCGGGGGACTACTCGGTGCGGGCTTCGGCAACAGGATTCGCGAACGACACGGTGCCGAAGGTGACGCTGAACGTCGCCAGCTCGGTCACGCTGAATTTGAAGCTGTCGATCGCGTCGACGGGCGAGACCGTGCAGGTGGAAGGCGAGGCACAGAACCAGATTGAGACGCAGACGATCACAGTCGGCGAGGTGATCGACAATCGTCAGGTTCAGGACCTTCCGCTGAACGGGCGGCACTTCCTCGATCTGACGGTGCTAACGCCGGGCGGAGTGATCGCGCCGACGAACGGCAGCCTTACGGCGTCGAGCCGCGGCCTGGGGACGAACTCCTTCATTACGGCAGGCAATCGCGAAGACTCGGTGAACTTTCAGATCAACGGCATCAACCTGAACGACATCAGCCAGAACCAGATTACGTTTCAGCCATCGATCGCAACGACGAGCGAGTTCAGGATCATCAACCAGACGTTCAGCGCGCAGTATGGGCGCAGCGATGGATCGATCGTGACGGTGGCGACGCGGTCAGGAACGAACAGCTTCCATGGCGAGGCGTTCGACTACTTCCGGAACTCGGCGCTGGATGCGCGGAACTACTTCAACCGCGGCGATAACCCCGCGACAGGCGTTCCGCTGCCGTTTGGCACGGGAGCGAAGGCGCCGCTGAAGCGGAACAATTTCGGCGGCGATGTCGGTGGGCCAATCTGGCGCGATCACACGTTCTTCTATTTCAGCTACGAGGGACTGCGGCAGCACCAGGGCATTCTGCAGAACAGCCAGGTGTTTAGCGCTGCACAGCGTTCGGCGTTCATTCCGGGCACCGTGGGAGCGAAGATTGCGGCGCTGATTCCGCAGCCGAACAGCGGCTCGACCTACGTTTCGTTCACGCCGGGACCGGTGCAGATCGACCAGTACACGGGGGATGTGCTGCAGAAGCTTGGCGACTACGACACCTTGCATGGGTTCTATGCTTTCCAGAAGGACGTCCGCACGGAGCCTTCGCTGCAGGGCGACACGCTGCCGGGATGGGGCGACCACCGCGCGGCGCACCGGCAGATCGGCACGCTGCAGTACGTGCATATCTTCTCGCCGAAGGTGACCAACGAGGCGCGTTTGGGTTTTAACCGCATTTCGATCTCGTTCAATCCGGCGAACACAATCGATCCGACCAGCCTGGGAATCGGCGATGGCCTGAGCGGGGCGGTCGGCATTCCGCAGATCACGATCACGGATGACAGCTTCGTGTTCGGCGGACCCGCGGGCTTCCCGCAGGGCCGCGACACGACGACGGGGGTGCTGGCCGACACGGTGACGATGGTCCACGGCAATCACCAGATCAACTGGGGCGGCGAGTTCCGGCGGTATCTGCTGTACAGCTTCACCGGCAATATCGGCAGCATGAGTCTGACATCGGCGAATTTGGCGGGAGTTGGATTTAACGGCGTAGCCGTAACGCCGGTATTCGCCATTCAGCCGAACATCATCGACTACCGCGTCTACGCGGACGCCCTGGGGGCCTTCGTTCAGGACCATTACAACGTGACGCCGCAGCTGATGTTCGAGTACGGCGTGCGGTTCGAGTGGAACGGCACACCGGTTGAAGGCGAGAATCGTATCTCCATCTTCCAGCCGGCTACTTCAACGCTGGTGCAGGCGGGCACGAACGGCATCCCGGCGGATGGGGCCTACAAGCAGAACTACAACCTGGAGCCGCGGCTGGGATTCTCCTATGACGTGTTCCAGAACCAGAAGACTGTTGTGCGTGGAGCGTACGGTTTGCTGGTGGATCAGCCGGTGGCCGGCACAGTAACCGTCCTGACGGGTAATCCGCCATTCACCAGCGCGGTTTCCTACAACAACAGCTCGAGCCCGCAGCCCATAGGCAACATCTACGCCGCGGCGAAGGGTGCGTCCGGGTTCGCGCTGGGCTATGTCAATCCGAATTTCCGCAATGCGTATGTGGAAGACTTCAACCTGAACATTCAGCAGGCATTGCCGTGGGCGATGGTCGGGACGATTGGCTACTACGGATCGACGGGCCACCATCTGCTCATCTCGACGAATGCGAACCAGGCCTCCGGACCGCCGGGCAGCCCGCGTCCGTACAACACGCTGGCGACGACGAGCCCGATTGCTCCAGGAGTCTCGATTGCTTCGAACATGACGGAGCGCAACAGTATCGCCTGGTCGAACTACAACTCCCTGTGGGTGACGTTGAATAAGAGCTTTACCCACGGCTTGCAGTTCAATACGAACTACCTGTGGGCGAAGTCGATGGACATCAACTCGCTCGGCTCCCAAGGGACACTCACGGCAAACGGGAATCTGCAGGACGCCAACAATCCAGCCGGCAATTACGGTCTCTCGGACTTTGACGTGCGGCATCACTTCGCCGGCACGGCCATCTATAGGCTGCCTTTCAAGCGCAACCGATTCGTCGAAGGTTTCCAACTGCAAGGCATCTTCCAGTACCAGACCGGAAACCCGGTGAATATTCTGGCCTCGACCGACGGCTATAACGGGATCGCCGGCAACATTCGGCCGAATCTCCTGGGCCACATTGACCGCCGCAAGATCCAGCCGGCGGGTCAGTCGTACATCCAGTACTTCCAGAATCCCGGCAATCTGGCCTACGGCGGCAACGTGTGCGATTACACGAATGCCACTGCGGCCTGCAATCTGCAGATTGCCGCAACTCAGACGCGTATCGCGGCGGCGACTTCGGCGACCGGTGCTTGCCCGCCTGCGGCGTGGTCGGCGACTGATCCGTCGAGCGCGGGGGCCAACAGCCCGTGCGTCACCCTCAACTATGTAGCGGTGGGCAATATCCAGCGCAACTACGGAACCGGACCGGGTTTTGCTGACTGGGACATGTCGGGGGAGAAGGAGACACGGATCACGGAGCGCGTATCGTTCATTCTGCGCGCGGATGCGTTCGACATCCTGAACCACCCGAACTTCGGTCAGCCGACGGGGAATGTGCAGTCCGCGGCGTTCGGGCAGATTACGGCAACCCGGTTCGCGACAAGCGACGGCGGGTCATCGCGTCAGCTGCAGATCAGCGGAAAGTTCACCTTCTAAAATCGAACGACAGAACACGGCGCTGGCGTGATCGCAGGATGACGCTGGCGCCATTTTTTCTGCGCAGTGTACAAACATTGAACTGCCATCAGCAAGATTAGTTTTTGTGTGGTCAACAGGCATTTTTGCGAGAGCTCCACCTAGATTCCCGTGCTGCGTTCCCAGACTATCGGTGGAAATGTGCAAGATATGCCACAGCTAACTGCATGGTTTGCATTGATTTTCGAAATGGATATTGACTTCATGAAACGGGGAACTTAGCTGGCAGGAGCTGCACTGCGGAGATGAAGTTATTGAGCCCTCGGGAGATGGATCTAAGTGTCAGGTTGTTGGTGGATCAGAGCAGCTTAGAAGTTTGCGCGGGATCAAGGATTTACAGCCTTGGCGCAAGGCACCTAAAAAGATTCCTCGGTAGACTGAAGATCGGATTACGAAGCTGAAACCGATCCGTCCAACAAAAAACCGGATACAACCATTACGAACCGGATTACAACTAAGGCCCCCTGTTCCAGAACAGACCGGGTCTTATACTCGAACCGTTGCCCTTGGGCCTATCCTGTCTGTGCTGTGTGCGCCCCGTCACTCAGCATTCATTGAACAGGTTTGCTGCACTCCTGCCAGATGGCATTTGCTGAGTTTGTTGATCAGCACCCATCTCGATGAGAGGTCGTCATGAAATGCATATCGCATCCGTAGCCACTGCCTATCCTCCTTATCGGTATCCTCAGTCGGTCATCACAGAGGCGCTGAAGGCATTCCGGAAGAACAAATCCACTGAATCGAATGAATCACGTTTGATGGACCGCCTGCATTCGAACTGCGGGGTGGAGTTCCGTCACCTGATGTTCCCGATAGACAGCCTTGGTCGCTTCTCTGGATTCGGCGCGTCGAATGACGCCTGGATCGAAGGAGCTCTCAAGCTCGGCCAGCAAGCGGTTACGACAGCTCTAGACCGCGCGGGTCTGAAGCCGTCGGATATCTCAGCGATCTTCTTTTGCTCTACGACGGGGCTGGCGACACCGAGTATCGATGCGCGGCTCACCAACCTGATGAACTTCCCCACCAACATCAAGCGCACGCCGATCTTCGGGCTGGGATGCGTGGCGGGAGCTGCAGGCATTTCGCGCGCGGCGGACTATGTGCGCGCGTATCCGAAACAGTATGCGCTTCTGCTGGCGGTCGAGCTCTGCTCGCTGACATGGCAGGAGACGGATGAATCGATTGGCAACCTGGTGGCGTCCGGTCTCTTTGGAGACGGCGCGGCCGCGGTGGTTCTTGCCGGAGACGCAACGCCTCTGGCGTCCAAAACTTCAGAGGCGGATCGTCCCTGCCCGCGCGTGCTTGATACGCGTTCAACACTGTACCCCGGAACCGAGCACCTGGTCGGATGGAAGTTCAAGGACAACGGCTTTAATGTTGTGCTGTCCTCTGAAATTCCTGACCTGGTGAATAAATATCTCCGCTCCAACGTGGATGAGTTTCTCGCCGACAACGACCTTACGGTGAAAGAGATCTGCAGCTTCATCTTTCACAGCGGCGGGCCGAAGGTGCTGGAAGCGATGGAGCAGAGCCTGGATCTTCCTCCAGGCGCGTTGGAATCGTCATGGGCGAGTCTGCGCGAGGTGGGCAATCTCTCTTCGGCCTCCGTGCTTTCCATCATGGAAGACTACCTGCTCCATAAGCCGGGTAAACCGGGCGAACACAGCGTGTTGGCAGCAATGGGACCGGCGTTCTGCTCGGAACTCGTTCTGCTGCAGTGGTAATGCCGGGCCGCTCGGGCCAAATCACACAATGATCTGACCGCGCAGGAGCGCACCCTTGAGGTGCGCTCCCGTCGCAGAACTACTCGGCTGAGGCGGACGCGTGCGTGCGCTCGATGCTGGCATGCGTGGCGGCCGGCGTCCCGATCGAGAAGTCCGTCGTACTTTCGCTGCGGCTCAGCACGGGGTTCTGTTCCGCATGTGCCTCCGTCTCGGCGCGCATGTGCACATGCTGCTGCACATAGGTAAACGCCTGGGACAGCGGAATGGCTCCGTTTTGTTGCTGGAGCGCCTGCACGAGGTAATACGTGAAGTAACCATGCTTGATGGCATCGCTCTCCAGCGACTCCTCGTTGACGCCGCTGGCGGTGAAGATCATGCGGCCGCTGCCCTGCTTGATGTGATCGAGTGTTGCAGGCGAGATGGATCCGGAGGCGATTCCTGGCAGCATGAGTTTTTTATCGGTCGCGTTTCCGCTATAGCAGGTGTCCAGAAAGATCGCCGTGCGCTCAGCACGCACGCGAGTGGCGACGGCATTGGCAACATCGACCATCGGCAACGCAGTCGCGTAGAGGCTGTCCACGTCAGGACTGTTTATGTCCGTTCCGATGTCGGTGTCATTGGTGATGATGTAGCTCACGCCGGCGGTGTCCACCTCGCGCGGGGAGCCGTGCGCTGCGATGTAAACCACGACAACGTCGTCGGGCCCTGCACTGCGGGCGAGCCAGTTCAGTTGTTCCTTGATGTGGCGGGTCGTGGCCTCCTCATTCAGCAGAACGTGAACATTCTCCTGCTTGAACTGGCCATACTGCGGACTCAGTAGAATATCCGCAAAGCTCTTCGCATCGCTGGCCGTGTAGCTGAGCGGAGGGATCACCTTGTCCTGAAAGGATGCGATGCCGACGACGAGCGCCCATTTTTGGGGCGGTGCGCCGGACGGCTTCGGCGGCTGACCCGGCGCAGGAGTTTCCAGGCCGCGGGCGCGTGGCGTGGCAAGAACGAATGGATTCAACTGCTGCGACAACGCGTCGGACGGGAAGAGCTGTGCCTGCCGCATGGCGTAGCTGGCAACCTGCGCGTGACCGAGCCTGGCCTCAACGAGTGAACGGTAATACCAGGCCTCGCCAAGATCGCTGCAGAGCTCGATCGCACGCTTCAACAGCTGGTCCGCATCCTCTAATTGGTCTGTTCCGCTGTCCGCCTGCACGCGTTCCAGTGCCTGCACGACGAGGTCTTTGCCAGCACCACAACGAGCCTGCCCGTGCATCGGCGCACAGAGCACGCTACTGCTCAGCAAGGCCAGGACCCAGGCGACTCTACGCACGACCCGATGCTCCCCATTGAGGTTAGAAATCCTGCATCATCGCGATGCCCGGTGTGTCGCAGGCGCTGCGTTGCGTTCGCGCGTTTTCATGGCTGAAAGCAGGCGACCGTTGACACCGTGCTGCGAGAGATAAACCTGGCCCTGTACGGACAGGTCAAAGTGAACATCCGGAGCATGCTGGATGTTGTCGATGATGTTGGCTTCATCAATGTGCGCCGCGACCATTTCGATTACCTGGTCGTTGGTCATCGCATCGCTGGGAGGGTCCGCAGCCGGATGAGCTGTAGAAGTGTCGCTGAAGGTGCGGCTGGGCGAAGTGCGCGCGGATGGAATTTCGACGGCAGGTCTCTTCGCCTCCTCGCTCAAAGACTTGTAATGTGCGAGCGCCGTATCAATGCGGTTCTGGGGTTCGAGAAAGTTCTTCTCGGTTGGCTTGGCGTCAATTGCCTTGCCGTAGTTGATCGCCGCCTGCTGAAGAAACGTTCTCGCCTTATTCACATCTTCAGCGGTGTACGCGAGCGCCTCATTTGCCACGCCGATGTCATAGAGACGATAGGCATCCTCTTCCGGAGTAGGAAAGGGCTGCATCATCGATAACGCCTCGAGCGCTCGCGAATAGAGTCTGTTCTCCATCAGCTTCACGGGTTCATCCAGGCCGCCGCCGCGCGCCAGATTGACCGTGACTTGCTCGGTTGTGTTTACAAGATTCGAAGCGATCTGCATCGCAGCATCCTGAAGCAGTTTGTCGCGCAGCTCAATCGGTGTTGGCGGCTGCTCTTCACTATTGTTGCCGCCCTTCGTTATATGGCTTGTCGCCGAGCTGACTGAGTGAAAGATGCTGCTGGTAAAGCCCGTGTTCGTGTTGCCGTTGGCACTTATGGTGAAATCACGATCGTAGTTGGCTTTCACGTTGTCCGCGGCGATCGTATGACCCGTGCGCGAGGCAGCTTTGAAACCTACGGTGAGCATTCCGGTAACGCGCTCCGTATATTCCGGCTGCGCGGGCTTCTTCTTATCCAGTGAAACTGTCGATTGCTGTGTGCGCGTCGGAGCCGGCTGCGCGTAACTCATAATGGTGCAGGTGATAATCGTGTCGGGATGTACGTCCTCGCCCCGCAAGCGCGGATCGTTCCGCAGCAGGATGTCTTCCAGGGTAGATTTCAAGGTTGCTGTAACGTCGGCGCCCGCGCCTACACCACTCACCACAACCTTGATGCCCGTGCCGTCGATATGTCCGGTGGGCGGAAGCTTTCGTTCCAGCGCAATCCGCTTTCGAGTAAGCGCGAGCGGAGAGCCGAAATTCTGCCCCGAGGCCGCCAAAGGCAGCAGGAGGGCTGCAAGCCCCACGAACGTAATTGCTTTCTGGATTAAACGAATGCTGCTCATAACCATCTCCCCGGACCCGTTTCCACACGGGCCTTCTATGTACTTGTGCTCTGCGTTTGCTGCCGTCCTACAAGCGCAACCAACTGATCACGTTTTGATCGTCAACTCTTCTTACCCGACCCGGAGCCCTTGCCTGCGCCGCCGCCGGAGCCCTTGCCGCCGCCGCCGCCGGAGCCCTTCGATTTCCCGCCACCGCCTCCGCCGCCACCCTTGGATGATCCCCCTCCAGACGAAGTCTCACTCGCTTCGGAGATTGGAGACAGCTTCAGATTTGCCGTGATGTAGGTGACATCCGGGGTAAATTTGCCGGCGAGGTCATAGATCGACGAGTTCGGCGTGGATCCTTTCGGAACAAGAAATCCCTGCCGCAATTCGACGTTCTGAAAGTGAGGCTCGAGCTGCGAGGCGTAGGCATGGGGCAACAGCACGTAATCGCCGGGCACCAGATTTAGGCCGGCTGAAGTGTTCGCCGAGGCGCGTGCCCCGCGCGTTGTATACGCCTGCTGCGGGAATCCGTTCAGCAGAAACGTCGTGCGCTGCTCCAAGGCTCCATATAAGGTGCAGAACGAGCTCAGGGCCGTTGTGCTGATGGCCGGGAGGCCGAGGATCGGTGCGAACCGGCCAACTTCACTGTTTATGTTCTTCAGCAACACCACAAAGGCCGATTCACGATGGGCCATCGACAGATTAACCGCGAGCTGACCTGAGCCACCCGGCAGGATGATCTTCTGCATCTTGTCCCAGGCGCTTCCCGGATCGAAGCTCAGGTTCTGCAGCGGTGGCAGTTGGCCGGCCTTGTCCGGATAGAGCGCCGCCAGGCATGTCCATGCCATCGGGTCCAGCAGATTCAGCAGTGATTTGCGCTGCAGCACGTCGATGCGCAATTGTGCGGACTGCAGTTTCTCGAACTTCTGCTGATCTTCTCCGGCCATGCGGAATCCGCCGACGTTCACGCTGGCTGTCATGTCAATGTCTTCGGGATACTCCATCAACTCACTTGCATCCACGGCCGAGGCATAGCGGAGACCCTTGTCGGGATCGTAGTGAAGCCAGTCAATCTGCCGGTTTACATCAGCCGCGCCCGTGGCGTCTTTATGCGAGCTAAACAGGCCGCGGCTGTGTACGCCAGTTGATGGCTGCTGAGCCTCGGTGACGAAGCTGGACCAGAAGCTCTTCGAATCGTGCTCACCCGCAGGCGGAACGTCGTCGTTATCGTTCAGCGTCCTGACTAAACTTTCGGCTAGACCTGGACGCGCGCTTAGCAAACCGCCCAGTGATCCGGTGAAAAGAAGGTCTCTAAAGAATTCCCGTCTGCTGGAAGCCATGACTGCGACCTCAACTTGGAAACCATAGACACGTTAGCTTGTCAAGTGTTCTGCATAATACCTTAGAACTATTACCTCCGATCGAAAATTCACGTTGGTTGCAGCGATGAGGTCCCTGTTAGTGACCAGCGCAGGAGCTTCGCCGAGGCCCGCGGTAGCACCTAAAGTAACCAAGCGAAGCGACCCTGCGGAAGCGGTGAAATCGGGCCCAAACAGGCGGCTAAGTTACTGAATATAATGTGGTCAATCGATTCCGGCGAGATGCCCCTGCAGCACGTCGGTCGCGCAACCGGGAGGGACTGCCTACCACTTCTGTGTGGTGGCGTTTTTCGCCCGGATTGCCGATAACGAACCTAGATCAAAGTCGGCATTCAGGAGATCGGTCCAGGGTCACGATTCTGATACTTCCCTTCTGAATTCCGGATTTGCCAAAAAAACCATGGCGATTCGAGTCATTCTTCTTCTCGGTGCAATCTTCCTGGCCTGCGGCAGCGTGGGACTCGTGATCGTTCGCCTGAGCAATCCACTGTTGCGAGGTGTGGGGTGGCTGGGCGGCTGCTTCGCTTCCGGTGCCGCCGGCGCACTTCTTCTGGCGTTTCATGGGACGCTTCCGCGGATTGCTACGGTGGCAGCGGCAGATGTTCTGGTTCTTGGCTCGTTCGTGCTGCTGCATGTTGCTGTGCTGGAGTTGGCGGAGAGTTCTTCACTGTTCCCGACCTTTGGCGTGGCACTTCTTGTATTGCAGGCGGCGGCAGACCTCGCATTAATGTATTCACCGGCCGGCTTCGGACCATTCGGCTCACGGATCGTCCTGGCGGGACTTCTGATCGCCGTGGTGTGCGGGCACACTGCTTTCACTCTGATTGGAGTGGCGCGGCGAGCGGTCCGCACGTCCGCACTGTTTACGGCTGCCCTTCTGATGGCGTTCGTTTTCTACAACGTCGTCCGCGTACTTGCGGTCGGATTCGGTATGCTGTCTCGTCCAGAGACCTTTTATCGGGAAGAGACCTTCACGTTCGGCCTGTTTATCGCGGTAGCCCTGGGTGTGGCGTTCGGCTTCTTCTGGATGACGACTGCGATGCTCACCACGGGACTGGAACAGATGGCCAGCACCGATCCGCTTACCCGCATCTACAATCGGCGCGTCTTCCTCATGTGGGCGGAGAAAGAGCTGACGCGAGGACAGCGAACGGGCACACCGTTTTCGGTCCTTATGGTCGATCTCGATCATTTCAAGCAGATCAACGACTGCTTCGGACATCAGGCAGGCGATCAGGCGCTGTGTGCCGTTGTGGAAAAGATGCAGGATTCTGTTCGTGGCATCGATGTGCTGGGCAGGTGGGGTGGCGAGGAGTTTGCCGTACTGCTTCCCGGAGCGGCGGCCGATGCGGCCCTGCTGGTTGCACAGCGTGTGCGGCGCAATATTGAGCGGATTCTGCTGCCCGGCAGCGGCATCCGCAATGGCGAGCGCGTTCAGATGATCAGCGTTACAGCCAGCGTCGGCATCGCCACGTACCGCGGGGTCGATGACAACGTCCACACGATGATGGAGCGCGCTGATATGGCGCTCTATCAGGCAAAGGCAGCCGGACGCAATTGCGTGCTCGCGACTGCCTAAGTTCCAAGCCGACAACACTTCAGCCGCCCATCGTCATCCCATAAGCAGGGGGAGCGATGGGATCGGCGTTTAACACCAGCCAGGCGCTCTCGCAGATCGCCCGCAGTGCGCAGCCTCTTTCCTTCATCAACCCAGCTGAATATGATCCGTTGCTCGCAGCGATCGGCGATGCTCGGCTCGTACTGATTGGCGAAGCTTCACATGGCACGCACGACTTCTACCGGGAGCGGGCCCGAATCACGCGTCGGCTGATAGAGGAGAAGGGCTTCAACGCGGTTGCCGTCGAGGGCGACTGGCCCGACGCGTATCGCGTGAACCGCTTTGTTATTGGCCAGGGCGATGGCGAGCAGCCGGCGCATCAGGCCTTCGAGGCACTCAGCGGATTTCGCCGCTTCCCGGCGTGGATGTGGCGCAACATGGACGTGCTCGCATTTTTGGAGTGGCTTCGGGGTCACAATCAACGCCGCGGAGCTTCGGTCGGCTTCTTCGGTCTCGATCTTTACAGCCTGTACGGGTCGGCCCAGGAGGTGCTGCGGTTTCTCGACCGCACGGACGCGGAGGCGGCTGCACGAGCACGCTTCCGGTACAGCTGCTTCGATCAATTCGGCGAAGACTCGCAAGCGTATGGCTACGCGGCGGGATTTGAGCTGACTCAAAGCTGCGAGCAAGGTGTGATGGAACAATTGCTCGAAATGCGCCGAAGAAGTTCCTCGATCGAGGCCAGCGGTGAGCTCGGCAACGAATTCTTCTCGGCGCGTGAGAATGCCGAGGTCGTTCGAGACGCGGAGCGCTACTACCGCATGATGTTCGGTGGACGCGTGAGCTCCTGGAACCTGCGCGACCGGCACATGGCAGAGACGCTGGACCGCCTGCTCGGTCATCTCGGACCTGATTCGAAGATCGTCGTCTGGGCCCACAACTCCCATCTGGGCGATGCGCGCGCGACGGAGATGGGGCGCGCCGGCGAGCTCAACCTCGGTCAACTCGTGCGCGAGCGCTACCCTGATACTTCCTTTCTGCTTGGCTTCACCACATACTCCGGCGAAGTTACCGCAGCGTCCAATTGGGACGAGCCGGCGCAGCGCAAGGTCGTTCGCCGGGCGCTGCCCAATAGTGTCGAATCGCTCTTCCACGAAACGGGACTCGGTGACTTCGTCCTGCCGCTGCGCGGAGAGCCTATACGCAACGCGCTCTCCAAGCCGTTGCTCGAGCGTGCCATCGGCGTGATCTACCGGCCTGAGACAGAGCGGATCAGTCATTACTTCGAAGCTCGATTGGCGGAGCAGTTTGATGCGGTTATCCATATAGATCGGACGCTTGCTCTGATTCCGCTGGAGACCACGGTTCCGTGGCAGCAAGGTGAGGTACCGGAGACCTTTCCTTCCGCCGTTTAGGCTTTACCGCGAGAGGGCCATCAAAGGATGGAGGTGCTGATGCAACCTGTTTCTGTCGAGGTCTCTTCGTCTCTTTCGGAAGAACTTGTCCGGCAACTTGGCAGGCGGACCGAAGCCGAGGTGCGGTTCGATCCGGGCTCGCGCGCAATCTATGCGTCCGATCTATCGCACTATCGTCAGGTGCCCATCGGCGCAGTGATTCCGCGAACGATCGATGACGTAGTCGAGACTGTCGCAGTCTGCCGTGAATACGGAGTTCCTATCCTGGGACGCGGCGCCGGCACGAGCCTCGCCGGACAGACATGCAATGTCGCGGTCGTCATCGATTTCTCCAAATACCTCAACCACCTGATCGAGCTCAATCCGAAAAAGCATTACGCGTGGGTGGAACCCGGACTGATCAATGATCATCTGCGCAATACAGCCGAGAAGCACGGCCTCACGTTCGCGCCCGACCCGGCAACGCATCAGTACTGCACGATCGGCGGCATGATCGGCAACAACTCCTGCGGTGCGCATTCTGTGCTGGGCGGAAAGACCTCCGAGAACATCGAGGAACTCGACCTGCTTACGTACGACGGACTGCGCCTCACGGTTGGCGCAACGAGCGATGGCGACTTCAAGAAAATCGTGCAGGCGGGCGGACGCACGGCCGAGATCTATCAGCGGCTTCGCACACTGCGCGACACCTATGCCGATGAGGTCCGGCGCAGGTTTCCGAAGATCCCTCGCCGTGTTTCGGGTTACAACCTCAACTATCTTCTGCCGGAAAACGAGTTTCATATCGCGCGGGCGCTCGTCGGCAGTGAGGGAACATGCGTGCTAGTTCTTCGCGCCAAGACGAAGCTCATTCAAAGTCCACCACACCGCGTCCTGCTCGTGATTGCTTATCCGGATGTTGCGACGGCAGGCGATCATGCTTCCAAGATCACGGAGCTGAATCCGATTGCGATTGAAGGCTTCGAGCGCCACGTGATTGAAAATGAGGAACTCAAAGGGAAGCCGCTGCCCGGCTTGCAACATTTTCCCAAGGGGGGCGCATGGCTGCTGGTGGAGTTTGGCGCTGATAGTGAGAGCAAGGTTCTTGCCTTGGGTGAGAAAGCAAGACGATGGGTCGAGTCGCACGATCGCGATCACTTAGGTCTCAATCTACTCACTGCGAAAAAAGATCAGCATGACGCGATGGACGTGCGCGAGCGGGGGCTCGGCGCCACGCGAGTGCCTGGCAAAGGGCCTGAAACATGGCCTGGATGGGAGGACGCCGCTGTTCCACCGGCAAAGCTCGGCAACTACCTTCGTGATTTCGTCCAGCTCTGCGAGCGATATGAGTACTACTCCGTCATTTATGGCCACTTCGGTCAGGGCTGCATCCACGCGCGCATGGACTTCGATTTGAAGTCGACAGAAGGTGTCGCAAAGTATCGGCGTTTCGTGACGGAGGCTGCGCACCTGGTGACTGATTACGGCGGCTCACTCTCGGGTGAGCACGGGGATGGTCAATCGCGCGCCGAGCTGCTGCCAATCATGTTTGGCGACCGGCTTGTGAACGCGTTCCGCGAGTTCAAGAGCATCTGGGATTTATCCGGCAAAATGAATCCCGGCAAGGTTGTCGATCCCTATCCTCTGGATTCGAACCTGCGCACCGGCCCCGATTACAAGCCGAAGCCCGTACTCACCATCTTTCAGTTTCCGGACGATCACGGCAGCATGGCCGCTGCGACGGAGCGCTGCTTCGGCGTCGGCAAATGCCGCAAGGTTGACGCGGGAACGATGTGCCCGAGCTTTCAGGTCACGCGTGAAGAGCAGCACTCCACCCGCGGACGTGCACGCATGCTGTTCGAGATGCTGCGCGGCGAGGTCATCGATGATGGCTGGCGCGATCCGCACATCAAAGATGCGCTCGATCTTTGTCTCGCGTGCAAAGGCTGCAAAGGCGAATGTCCCGTGAGCGTCGACGTCGCAACATACAAGGCTGAGTTCCTCGCGCATTATTACGAAGGCCGTACGCGTCCTCCGGCGGCCTACACGATGGGCTTCATTGATAAATGGGCGCAGCTCGCGTCGATTACGCCCGCGCTCGCAAACCTCGCGACGCAGACACCCGGAGTGGCGTCCATCGTACGGACCCTTGGTGGAATTACACCGCATCGCAAGATGCCTGCGTTTGCTCCGCAGACGTTCAAACAGTGGTTCTGCCGCCGGGATACAAACAGCAGCAGCCCGATGAACATTCGCGGTGAGGTCGTCCTGTGGGCGGACACGTTCAACAACTTCCTGTTCCCGCACACGGCAAGAGCTGCCGTCGAGGTGCTCGAAGACGCCGGGTTCCGCGTCCGCGTGCCGCAACAGCATCTCTGCTGCGGGCGACCTCTCTATGACTTCGGCATGCTTGACGATGCGAAGACGTACCTCCGCACAGTCCTCAACGCGCTGTCTGGAGAGATCGCATCCGGCATACCGATTGTTTGTCTTGAGCCGAGCTGTGCCTCGGTCTTTCACGACGAACTTACCAATCTTTTCCCGCACGATGAGGCAGCGCAGAAGTTGCGCAAACAGGTCATTCTGTTTTCTGACTTCCTCGAAAATGTAGGTTACCGCCCTGCACAACGCAACCAGCAGCTCGCCGGTCATAAAGCAGTCGTGCACGGCCACTGTCATCACAAAGCTTTGTGGAGCATGGCTCCTGAAGAACGTTTGCTCCGCGATGCAGGGCTTCAGCCACAAGTGCTCGACTCTGGTTGCTGTGGCCTGGCAGGTTCCTTTGGCTATGAGACTGAGCACTACGACATTTCCATGAAGATTGGCGAGCGCGTGCTGCTGCCGAACGTGCGCTCCGCGGACCGCGATACTGTGATCGTCGCGGACGGGTTCAGTTGTCGTCAGCAGATCTCGCACGGAACTCCACGTCGGGCGATGCACCTGGCAGAGGTTCTGCAGATGGCCCTCCACCCATCTGGTCCGCGCTCCAGGCGCGGCTACATCGAAGACGGTCACACAGAGCCGAAGCACGGCATTCCTGCTCTGCCTGTTCTCGCGGCTGCTGGTTTGGTGTCGATCGCAGGACTATTCCTGCTTACACGAAGCCGCGACACAACAGTTAAGTGAGCGGAAACTGGCTCCGGTCCGATATAATCGAGGCCTACCGCGGAGAGTTGGCCGAGTGGCTGAAGGCGGCGGTTTGCTAAACCGTTATAGGACCAAAAGTTCTATCGGGGGTTCGAATCCCCCACTCTCCGCCACAAGTTCTTCCTAGAGAGTCCAAGACAATCCCAAGCAAGACCATAAACCCCGGAAAAATCTGGGGTTCTCGTCTTTTTACGTCCTGCGGCGTACTATGAAAGCCGAGTCCTGCTGGGGGTATCCCTGGGGGTATCTCCCCGTAGAGCTGGGGGTATTTCCGAGATTCTTGCTTTTGGGAGGCACGATGGCGCTGACCGATACCGTGATTCGCAAGGCCAAGGCAAAGGACGAGCCCTACCGCATAAGCGACGGCGGCGGCCTGTATATATCAATCACACCAGCAGGAGGCAGGCTCTGGCGCTGGAAGTACCGCTTCGACGGCCGCGAGAAGCTGATGTCCTTCGGAAGCTACCCCGATGTGCCCTTGTCGCTGGCCAGGGAGAGCCATAACGAGGCGCGCAAGCTGTTGGCGACTGGCGTCGACCCGATGGCCCAGCGAAAGGCAGCGAAGGCGGCCGCCGAGAATTCCTTCGAGGCCGTGTCGAAGCAGTGGCTAGAGCATTGGAAGCACGGAAAGAGTCCCCGCCATGCTGACTATGTTGAACGGCGCATTGAATCGGACATTTTGCCATGCCTGGGAGCGCGTCCCATCGGGGAGATTGAGGCTCCGGAAATCGTTGGGATGGTCAAAGCTATTGAGAAGCGCGGCGCACGGGACATTGCAAAGCGCTCGTTAGAAACAACAGGGCAGGTTTTCAGGTACGCAATTGCCCACGGGTACGCGAGCCGCAATCCTGCCAGTGAAATCCGTCCCGGCGACATCTTGCACGCCTCGCGGAAGGTGAATTACGCGCGTATCGAAGCTAAGGAATTGGCGGACCTATTGCGGGCAATTGAGGTCTATTCCGGTACACCCGTCACGCGACTGGCTCTTAAGGTGATGGCGCTTACATTTGTGCGTACCAGTGAGCTAATCGGGGCCAAATGGGCCGAGTTCGACGTAGAGCGGGCACGCTGGGATATTCCAGCTGAGCGAATGAAGATGCGGACCCCGCATATCGTGCCGCTCTCAAGGCAGACACTTGAGGTCCTAGACATGCTGCACACCCTGACCGGTGAGAGCGACTGGCTTTTCCCTGGAGACCGCAACGCGAAAAAGCAGATGAGCAATAACACAATCCTCAAAGCTCTGGAGCGGATGGGATACAAAGGCCGCATGACCGGCCACGGCTTCCGAGGAGTCGCTTCCACGATCCTGCATGAGCGGGGCTGCCCACATGAGCACATCGAATTGCAGCTTGCCCATGCTCCGCGCAACGCGGTAAGCGCCGCATATAACCATGCCCTTTATCTGGAGCCGCGCGCGAGAATGATGCAGGACTGGGCGGACTTTCTGGAACACACGCAGCGCGGCGGCAAGGTGCTGCCGTTTCGGGGCACGGCGGCCTGAACTTCCGTATTGCCGACCAACCGGACGTTACTCACACAAGCGCGTTTCACAGGACTAATATTCCCAAACTTGCTCAATGAGTGCATTGCCCTGTTGTCGGCAGTTGGGAACGGTCTCGGCGGATTGCTTCCGAGAAGCTGACTTAGGAGGACCAATCCCGCTCACTCAGTGAGTAGACCGCTTCATCTGTATTCAGAATGAAGGCAGAGCCTCGAGCAGCGAAGTCAGCTTGGCGTTGAGGAGCAGGGGTCAGCTCATTGCCCTCAATGTCGTGAGGCCCCGTAGAAATGGGCTCTGATCGAACCTCTGTAGCTAGGCCGATCGAGGTCAAATGCCCCTTCGACATATAAATGACCTCACTACCGCGAACGGCAAACGCGTCTCCCAGTACGCCACAATGGGACCACACCTGATCAAGCTGAAACTCACTCAACCGAACGAGCGGAAAGTCTGTGTAGTAGTTCAGCCAAACGGCGTCGTCTTGGTCGACATTGAGCGCGTAGCAGTCGCAGATCATCGGAAGGGAGTTCTGTTCCGCAAAGTCTGCGTATTTAAAGAGGTGCTTACCGGCACGGCGCGGACTTCTCTGCTGATAAGGTTCTCGCATGCTTTCTGCACAGCAAGGCCAACCCACGCGCCGCGAGGTCCTCGTAGGCCTCGCCGCAGCCTCAATCTCCTCGGCTCTTCCCGCGGTGCTGAGCGCCCAGCCACCTGCACCCTCGCTCTGCTTCACCTCTGCGGTTGAAATGGCCGCGCTGATCCGCGCTAAAAAGCTTTCGGCTCGCGAAGCTCTCGCCGAGCACCTGCAAGCAGATCGATCGCGTCAATCCTCAGGTCAACGCCATCGTCACCTTGATCGCCGACCAGGCCACCGCCGCCGCAGCGCGCGCGGACGAGATGCAGGCGCGTGGCGAAACGCTCGGCCCGCTGCATGGTCTGCCTGTCGCGCACAAGGACCTCCTCGAAACCGCCGGCGTCCGCACCACCTTCGGCTCGCCGCTCTTCAAAGACAACGTCCCCACACACGACAACCTGCTCGTCACGCGCATGCGCGCCGCCGGCGCCATTTTCCTAGGCAAAACCAACGTCCCCGAGTTCGGTGCCGGCTCGCAGACCTTCAACCGTGTCTTCGGCGCAACCCGCAACCCTTACGACCTGACGAAAACCTGCGGCGGCTCTTCCGGCGGTGCAGCGGTCGCGCTCTCCTGCGGCATGGTGCCGGTTGCCAGCGGCTCCGATTCCGGCGGGTCTCTTCGCAATCCTGCCGCCTGGTGCAATATCGTCGGCTTCCGCCCTTCCATCGGCCGCGTGCCCAATCCCTCCAACCACTTCGGTTGGTCTACGCTCTGGACCAACGGATGCCTCGGCCGCTCCACCGCCGATCTGGCTCTCGCACTCAGCACCATTGCGGGCCCGGACATCAGCACGCCGCTGTCCATCAACGAGCCCGGCAGCCTCTTCGCGCGCCCCCTCGACCGCGACTTCAAAGGCGTGCGCGTCGCGTGGTTCAAAGACCTCAACGGCATCCCCATCGACCCGCGCGTCCGCACCGCCGTCGATGCGCAGCGCAAGACCTTCGAGTCTCTCGGCTGCATCGTCGAGCAGGCCGAGCCCGACTTCGCCCCCGCTGAAATCGCTTACCGCATTTTGCGCGCATGGAACTCCGGCAGCGCCTACGGCAAAGGCCTTCAGCTGCATCCCGACGGCTTCAAGGACACTCTCACCGCCGAGATCAAAGAAGGCCTCGCGCTCTCCGGCAGCGACATCGCCCGCGCAGAGATCGCGCACACCGAAATGTGGCGCCGCTTTCAAACGTTCCTGGAAAGCTACGAGTACTTCATCCTGCCCACCACACAACTGCCGCCCTTCGACGTCAACACACCCTGGCCCACCGAAGTAAACGGCGTTCACCTCACCAACTACATCGATTGGATGAAGAGCTGCTGGTACATCTCCGCTACCGGCAATCCCGCGGCTTCCGTGCCCGCGGGCTTCACGCCCGAAGGCCTCCCCGTCGGACTGCAAATCGTAGGGCGCGACAAGCAGGACTTCAGCGTCCTCCAACTCACTCATGCCTTCGAACAAGCCACCAACTTCGTCAGACGGCGTCCGAAGATCGCCGTGTAGTGGTCTGTGAAATCAAGATCAAATCGCCGATGCACTCGAGGAGCCCTGAACGAGTGCATTGGCCTGTTCTCGCCAACTGATATTTGGAATCGCTGACGATAAGTAAACACAAGGCGCCATATCAGGAGTAACGCTAATGGTGGCTTGCCGCCGATCGGCAGGACCCGCCTGGCACTCGTGTCCACTTGACAGGTCTCGGCGTCTGCATGGGACCGGGTAGCCACGCTCCTACCAGGGAATTCGCGTCAGAAGAAATCGTTGCACTGAATGGGAGCGAACAGCATATGGCAGTGTAGGCTTTGAGTTCAACCTGAATACGATCAGTACTCGTAACCTTCACCTTGGCGATCTCTCCGTAGTGCTCCGTCACCCGTTGGGGCGGCTGAATGCCTTTTGCATAGCGTATCCGGCCAGGTACCAGCAGATCGTCGCTCCATGCGGCGAACGTACCGTCCTGTGACTGCGCTATGTGCAGGCAGTTGTTCATTGGGTGACTGCTGTCGAACCATGTACCGACGAACAAACTCTTTTGAGGCCCTACTGGCCGGCGCAGCGTGATAGCACGCGCCTGGAAAGCACCGCGTTCAAAACTACCGGTCCAGACTTTGGCTTCATCGTTCCACGCAAGAGCGACATGGATTTCCGGCTGCTCGGCATTGTGCCGCAGATCGATCTGCAAGCGGTGCCCATTCCAGGTCGCCCCTCCTTTCGGGAATGTAGTGAAGAAGTTGAAATTGAGGGGTCCCACATCGGTTTGCGACCGGTGATAGAGACCTATTTCAAAGTCTTCCAAGCGCTGCGGGGCGCCAATCAGGTTTGTGGCGGAGCTTGGAACTGTTGTCGACACGAGGATATTCATCCCAATTTCTCCGCCGCCACCGTCCGGAGCTTCCCACCTCCCCGCGACATCCTCCGGTTCAGGGATCTGCTGGGCTCTCACAACGCGTACCGAGCTGACTGCTAACCACGTGAAATAGACTGCGGTGCATACACGCATAGCGGCTTGAGATCCACCTTCGGAACTAGAAAGGATAGACTCCAGTTCTCACCGGATTGTTCCCGAAACGCCGCTAATTTACCGAGACAAATCGAACCTGCGAAGTTGATCGCCCCATTGAGGCCCGGGAGCTGTCGCGGTCCGGATCAGTGACGAAGATGAATCGTCTCGACGGTTTGGGCGGTCCCCAGTGGCGTTTCTGCCGTGATGCGGAGTGCAGTTTCACCGTTGAGCTTGTCGGGAAGCGGAATTCAGAGTTCGTGCTTCCGCGACGGTCGAGCTTGCCGCTGAAGAGAATCGTTTCGGGCCCCTTCGCGAGTTCGATTCGCACAGTTCCATTTGTTACAGGCGAGGCGGTCGGCGTGCCGTCGGTGACGATGACACGCAAAGCGGCGGGAGCGCCGGCAAGGTAGTTGGTTTGACCGAGCAGGTGGACGACAGGATGGCGAAGAATCGTCGAGACGGACCGTATCTGCACGACCGCCGGTGTTTGCTCGCCTTCGAACAAGACGCGGCTGCGCACACGCTCCCACACGAGATCGTCGAATGGGAGCGCGGGGTCAGGAGCGAGCTCAGCTTGCCAGATGCCGTTAGCGGCCGAGGCTTTCACAAGAGTCTCTGAGCGCGCGAGGACCTTGTCTTCGGGGCTGAGCAGCGTGACCTCAAGATGGCCCGCGCCCTGGTGCACTCCGTGATACGGCACGGTGATTTCGAGAGCGTGGCGGATATAGGTAGCCGTCATCTCATCCTGCCCCTGCATGGAAAACGCGGCGGCGCAAAAAGCCACGAAGGCGAAGAAGCATCGAGCTCGAAACATGGCAACGGTTCTCCTGGCGCTGCAGTTTGGGCAGCGCTGTGGTTCTGCTTTCAATGCATGGAACGCACTGAGACCGGAAGCTTGCAGGAATTTTTTGAATTGTGTTTAGTTCGTCGAGCGCCAGTGCTCGCCGTCAGTGCTGAGCCAGGAGCCCTGCGCGGTCGTCACCCTGAAGCTCTGATCTGCCGCGAGGGACAGGCTGGTGACTCCCGACTTCTTCCATGGACCGTGGACTGCCTTCCAGCGTTTGCCAGGTTTCCTAGAGAGAAAGAGCTTGCCGGAGGTATCGAGGGCGAGCGTACGTGTGCCGTCGGTCACACTGGTTTGCAGTGGTTGCTTATCAGGCAGGATGGACTGCACCGCGTCGGTGCTAGACCTGACGACTAGCCGTCCCATGCTGCGACCCATCACCGTCTGCAGGATACTTCGCTCGTTCTGCACGGCTGCTCGCTCAAAAAACATGATTGCGCGAATAGGTGATCGACTGCTGCGCTGTCTCCTCAGGCTGCTGCTCGACTTTACGGTCATGCTCGTGCGCCTGAGCTAGAACGCGATCCGGTTGATTACCGAACTTCGCCGCAACGTCACGATGCCGTTCCAAGACTTCTTCACGCGAAAGCAGGTCTTTGCTGTCTCTCGTGCGATGCGCTGCACCGTGCGCGACTCCTGCGCCGTTTCGACCAATCTCCGGAAGATGCTCTTTAATTTGCGCACGCCGAGGACTAGGGTCCTGAGGAGAAGGCGCTTTACGAGAACTATTGGCAGGTGATCGTAATGGATACTCTCCAGAGCAGCTAGGCACGCAACATATCCCTAGTTTCGGTCTGCGTATGCGTCACCAATGTCTTCTTCTGTACCGCTCGTTCTGCTGAATTCTGCCGCATAGCGTTCCTGGAATCGGCGAGCACATACAGGATTAGCTCGGCGCGGCTCGAAACGCCAAGTTTCTCGAAGATGTTGAACACGTAATTTCTGACAGTATTCGAGCTCAAGCCAAGCTGCTGGGCGACTTCGCGATTGCCAAATCCATCGACCACAAGGCGTACGACATCCCGTTCCCGGGGCGTAAGTAACTGATCGCCGTTTGCGCTCACGACCCGAACTGGAGCCGGCTCCGCAAAGGCTTCGATCACGAAACTAAGGAGTTCGCTTCTCGCCCAGATCTGCCCTTCCGCAACACACTCGATACAGCGGCAAAGCTTCTCCGGCTCGTACTCCGACCGCTCAAAAACCCCCTTAAGTCCCGAGCGAAACAGCTCACAGATGAGAGCGCGGTTCGCCTGACCTATGAGGGCGATCGGCCGAACACCAGGGCACTGTCGCCGCAAATCCCTGAGTAGTTGGCTTTCGTGGGGCGGAGATTCGGGCCGCCTTAAGCCAAGTACCAAAATGACCTCACCCTCGCCGGCAACGCTTGCCAATATTTCCTGCTCGATGGGAGCACATTCCGCGATGGTGAATCGGTTTTGTCTGCGGAGATCCTCCGCCAATAATCTCGACGTAAGGTGGTCGGCCTCGGCGATCACAACCGAAGGAGAAGATGCTGTTTGTTCCCGACAAGTGCCCATGGAATAGCCTGTTTTCTCGCCTCAGTACACGTCGCTGTCTAATGAGATGCCTGAGAGGAATTCATCTGGAGTAATTAGGCTGCAGGTCAGCCCAACGGAACCCGGCCAACCAGCTTTGTCCTCATGCGGCGAATGAAGGCGGCCATGGCGGGGCACGGCAGAGCCTATACATCTCGGTTCACAAGTTCAATCAAAAATTAGCCAATTCAGAAATAGCAGAAGGGGGCCAGCAGCTTACTTCAGTAACTGCACCGAGGTAGGAATGAAGAATATCCGCCAAATCGTCAGCGACCAGCTCGTCGGGAGCTTCTGTCGTGTACCGACGCGCGTACTTCACCTGCTGAATTGGTCACTCTCTCATGGGGAGGTTTGTGGCAGCTGGCCAGTTACTAATAACCGGTACCAGCGATTTAGGACGTTCGTCTCTGATTCGCGTGTTCTCGCCACGTACGAAAGTACAGTGGAGCTTTGTTGGATTGCACGGTTGCATAGACACCTCCTACTCTCCCTGCAATCACAGCCATGGTTCAGAACAGCAGAGAGCCTGAGAGATCGGTGGTTAGGCGGAATGTTGATGCGCGACAAGAGATCCGGTATCGAGTGGCGGCGCCCGTTAGCTTCTGGTGGCCACAATCGGGCGGTAGTCTACGCGCCGGTGAAGGATTCTCTCGGAACATCAGCACTCGGGGGGTTCACGTATCTACGCCGGTTTGTCCCCCGACGGGAGCTTGCATCCAGATGACAGTCTTTCTCCCTCCACCGGATGGCGGCACCTATGGCGTAACGCTGCACGGTGAAGGTGTTGTCCTTCGCGTAGAGAGAGCTAGTGCAGGAGTCGAGGATTTAGCGACCACAGGATTTGCCGCCACACTTGAGTTCTATCCAGAACAACGCAGCACGTCGAAAGCACAATTACAAAAGCTGGAAACGGTACTGAAGACATTTGTCAACTGACATACCCACGTATGCAGTGAACGCCTAACTGAAGCAGTCGAGGGAGCAGCGAAATGCCGACTTGGAATGGCGAAGCCATGCCTGAAATAGCCCGCAATATTTCCCAAATTCAGCAACCGCTCTCCGATAAGAGGTGGGTTGCGCTCTATACGGCTTCACGGCACGAAAAACAGGTGCATAGACAATTGGCAGATAAGAATACTGACACGTTTCTGCCGCTGTACAACGCCAGGCGCGAGTGGAAGAAACGCAAGTCGGTCGATATTGACCTTCCACTCTTTCCCAATTATGTGTTCGCCCAGATCGCTCCCAGTCAGCGTGCAGCAGTTCTTAGTACGCCAGGCGTCCTCTCGATCGTGGGTTCGAGCCGAGAGGCATGGGAGCTCCCGGCGTCAGATGTCGAAGCACTCCGCGACATCGCTTCAATGCGCAAGTTGGAGCCACACCCATATCTTGTGGTTGGTGAGAGAGCCCGTGTGCGTTCCGGGCCGCTAGCTGGTTTCGAAGGTGTGATCATTCGCAAAAAGAAAAACCTCCAGATTGTCATGAGCCTCGATCAGATCATGCGAAGCGTGGCGATCGAAGTGAAATCTGATGAGCTAGAGCCTCTCTCAGTGTTTGGCCATGAATCACATTGACCGTTCTTGGTGTTCATCTCGAATCGCTCCGAAGCATTGCGGAGGTTGACTGATGAGGTTAATAGTCCTTGCTCTCGAGTTTTTGATTGCTGGTCCGTGCCTGATGCTAGGACAGACCGATGCTGCCGGCAACGTTGCAGTCCGACAGAATTCGGCTGTGGCTTCTCAGCAGGTCGACATTGCAGCAGCGGGCTCCTCGCTACCAGTTACGGAGGGGAGACTCGTTCAAATTGAGTTCGCCTTTTCGCCGGAGTTCAACCAGACCGTGACGGTTGAACCAGATGGATACATCACTCTGAAATCGGCAGGAACGATCCTCGCAGAGGGGCTTACCGTTCCGAAACTCACCGAAGCCATTCAACAGAAGTACGCCGGAATCCTCCACGATCCGATAGTGACGATTGATCTAAAGGACTTCGAGAAGCCGTACTTCATCGCCGCTGGCCAGGTCGGCAAACCAGGCAAGTACGATCTCCGCAGTGATCTGACTCTCACGGAAGGCGTGGCAATCGCCGGCGGGTTTACAGAGGCGTCGAAACACTCGCAGGTGGTGCTGTATCGGCCCGGCCCTAATGGTGTCACGGAGGCCCGGCTGGTGAACGCGAAGAAGATGCTCCGCTCCCACAATCTTGCCGAGGACATCCATCTGCAGCCGGGCGACATGATCTATGTGCCACAGAACCGGATATCGAAGATATCGCGGTACCTGCCGACGTCTTCCCTTGGATATATATGGGAACCCGGCTGCCTGTATTAGATGAGGACCGCCATGACAGACCAGCTGATGGAAATTCAGCCTTACGAGCGGCGTTCGCTTCCCACGGCGCGCGATCTGGTTGCAGTTGTCTTCCGTCAGCGCCGAACGCATCCTGGGACTCTTCTTCGCAGTGGTAGTTCTGGCGTTTTTCTCCGGAGTCTGGAAGCGGAAGTATGAAGCACACATGAAGATCCTGGTACTGCGTCAACGCATGGACGCCGTGGTTACGGCCCAGCCAAACGCACCTTCTGAAACTTCGCCGGAAGTCACTGAGGAGGATCTCAATTCGGAGGTGGAACTGCTACGTAGCGACGACCTTCTGCGCAGCGTCGTTTTAGCGACGGGACTGCAACTCGGAGCATCCTCTCTTTTCGGACATCCAAGTAACGATACCGCGATCGCAATGGCGGTCCACGCGCTCGGTAAGAATTTGGATATCGAGCCGGTTCGGAAAGCGAATGTCATCACTGTCAGTTATCGATCCAGTGATCCACAACTAGCTGCGAGAGTACTCAGCGCTGTTGAAACCGCTTACCTGGAGAAACATCAGGAGATACATCGTCCCTCAGGCGAGTTCCAGTTCTTCGATCAACAAACCGAACGTTTTCGCGCAGGGACTGGAGCAGTCGCAGGCAGAGCTTACGGCCTTTACGCAGAAGAATGGGGTCGTGGCCGCTCAAGTAGAACGCGATCTCGTTCTCCAGCGCGTTGCCGATTTCGGCGCGAATGCTCATCAGGCTCAGGCAGAGGCAGCCGACGCCTCTCAAAGAATACGGTCCCTGCGGCAGCAGCTCAGTGCCATGCAGCCGCGCCTAACCACGGAGATTCGGACGGGCGAAAACCCCCAGTTGATGCAACAGCTGAAATCGACCCTGCTGAATCTGGAATTGAAGCGGACGGAACTGCTGACCAAGTTCGACCCTTCCTACCGACTCGTCCAGGAGATCGACAAGCAAATTGCAGAGACACAAGCGGCGATTTCCGAAGAGGAGAACCAACCGCCGCAGGAGAGGACGACTGATCAGGATCCGACTTACCAGATGTTGCGGAGTGAGTTGGCGAAAGCCGAGGAAGAACTGAGCGGTTTAGACGCTCGCGCAACTGCATCGCGAACGGTTGCGGGAGAGTACCATGCCGCGGCACTCAATCTTGAAAAAGAGGGACTTCAACAGGAAGATCTGGAGCGCGTCGAGAAGACAGACGAAGACAATTACCTGCTCTATTCGAAAAAGCGTGAGGAAGCTCGCATCAGCGATGCCCTTGATCAGCGCGGCATTCTGAATGTTGCGATCGCCGAGAAACCCCTGACGCCTGCCTTGCCCGTTCAATCACCAACCAAGACGGCAGGGACTCACATTCCTACTGGCCTTCTTTGTCAGTATCGGAGCAGGCTTCATCGCTGACTACGCCTCCACGTCCTTCCGGACCCCCGACGAGGTTGCAGGTTATTTGGATATTCCCGTTCTGGCGTCACTTCCGAAACCCAAGAGCTAGTCACCATCCAGGTTTGTGAAATATCTCAAACTTTCTGATCAGCCGTTTGGGGCAACACCCGCCCCGCGATTTCTCTTGCGAACAGAGTCTTATCGCGAAGTGCCGGCGTCGCTCTGTGCCGGCTTCTATGCAAACCGCGGCTTCACAGTTCTGCTCGTAGAAAGTAGAGCCATGCTATCGCGATACTTTGGATTCCAAATCGAACCGTTCGGCGCCGCCCCTGATCCACATTCTCTGTTCGAGAGCAATACGCATCGTGAGGCATTGGCTTCCTTGAAGTACGGCTTCCATACCAACCGCGGGTTCACAGCTATGATTGCGCAGCCGGGTATGGGGAAGACTACACTGCTGTTCCGCTTTCTGGATGAAATCCGGACGTCCGCACGCACGGTGTTTCTGTTTGATACACAGTGCAAACCTCGCGAACTCATCGGCGAAATACTACTCGATCTCGGGATTGCTCCAAGACACAATCGCGCCGAAATGCACGAGCAATTGAAGGGTGTTCTTACTGCGGAAGCCCGGGCGGGACGGAAATTCGTTATGGTCATCGACGAGGCACAGAACCTTACCTATGAGGCATTGGAAATGGTTCGCCTGCTCACCAACTTCGAGACAAGACAGGGCAAATTGATACAGGTCGTACTTTCGGGACAGCCCGGTCTTTCCAAGATTCTGATGAAGGCTTCACTGGAACAGCTTCGGCAACGAATCTCAACCTTTTGCAGAGTGGAGTCATTCTCAAACCGGGAGGTAATTGAATATATTGAGCACCACATCAGCCGATCTAGCTACACAGGTGCACCACTGTTCACCTCGGAGGCTCTCACGCTCATCGCCGAGACAAGCCGAGGGATTCCCCGAAACATCAATAACCTTTGCTTCAACGCGTTATCGCTCTGCTGTGCTTTGAGGCGCAAGCAAGTCGATGCCGGCATGATCAGCGAGGCAATTGCGGACCAGCAGTTGATTTCGTCGTCGAAGGAGACCACTGCTGTAACCCGCCTAAAAGATATCGCAATGGAGTATCGGGGCAGCGCTAGCGAATCCGACGCAGCACAGCTCTTGCCAAGCTCGAATCCGATCGAAGTAACCGTAGGCCCCAATCAGGCCCTCCAGGGCATCGGTATCAAGTATCTGGGGAGCTTCGATTTCCGAAATTCGCTCGCTCAATAATAATTTGACCAGTCTGGATCATATTGTCCCCGGACAAAAGATTCGTCTTCCCCAGCCGTCGGTAGAACCGGCTGCGTTTGTTGGGCCGTCGTCAGTTCGATTGGAGGAGAATCCGTGAGCCGAAACTTCGAATTATTGTCGCAGCTTGAAAGTGAATTGCAGGTCCCTGCGCTTCCCAAGCCAGCAGATCCAGGGCGCGCGTTTGCCCTGCCAACTACGCCAACTGCGACTGCGGACACTTACAAGGACGAAACATTCCGTTTAGTCCAGCGTATATTCTTGTCGACCAGCAGTACCGCCCCAAGGCTGGTCCTTTTCTGTGGCGTGGAAAGCGAGAATGGAAGCAGTTCCGTATGCGCTTCGATTGGACGAACTCTCGCCGCAAACACCCCTCTTTCCGTTTGCGTTGTAGATGCGAACTTTCGGTCCCCTCGCCTGTCGGCTCTGTTCGGCGTGAATACGACTATCCCATTGCAGGTCACTCATGCGTCGCTTCGTGAACAACACATCATGATCGACGACAACCTCTGGCTGGCAGAACTTCAAGTACCAGGTTCGAAGAAAGCGACGGGACTCCCACCCGCGCAGCAGGTGAAAGAGCGGCTTGCAGCCTTACGGACGCGGTTTGATTTCATTCTCATTGACGCTCCCGGGGTCAACACCGGGGGAGATGTTGCTGTCCTTGGCCAGCTCTCCGATGGCGCGATTCTCGTCATCGAGGCAAACTCCACTCGTAGAGCCGTCGCACTCAATGCCAAGCAGTCTCTCGAAGGAACGAATGTCCGGATTCTCGGGTCGGTGCTGAACAATCGTACCTTTCCGATCCCCGAGCGGATTTATCGGAAACTCTAGCTGCATACGCCTACATCCGATCTGATGGCAAGTGTCAGCCGCACGGGCCCGCTGATTCCCCTCCTCATATATCAAGCGAAGGAACGTCGTGACCTCAACCACTATAAGCGCAAAAGTACAGGTGCATCGATGCGGTGGCTATTCGCTCTGCAGGAGGAATTCGGCTATGACAAGCCCGCTCCGCTAGTTGCTCATCAAAACTATTTCTCTTTCGGGCCTTGCCCTACTCGCAGCTGCCCTGTACGTGTCTGTCTTCACGCGTTTCGCTGGCACTAGATGTTAAGGGAGCATCTCTTGCTAGCCTAGCACCCATCATCGAGCCTGATCGGAAAGACACCGATTAACGCCAAGCACAGAGCCTTTTCCACAGTGAAGTCCTCGTTGCCGTGTCTGCAATTCTAGTAAATGTAAATGCCACGCTGTCGTATGGGCGCAGGCTGACGTGATCGAGCAGCCGGAGATAACATGGCGACAATACTATCAACACCTTTCAAAGATACTGACTTCTTCGCGCACGACACTCTTTCCAGACGCAGCGGCATTCTGCGGGCCGCAAAGCGTTCTCTCGATCTTTTCATAGCGGGCTGTTGCCTCGTGCTGTTTATGCCAATTATGTTAGCCGTCGCTATCGTAATTAAATGGCAGGACCACGGGCCAGTCCTTCATCGGCGAAGGGTGGTAGGAGCAGGAGGTAGCGAGTTCGATGCGTTCAAATTTAGATCCATGATCGTGGATGCCGACCGCTATCTTCAATGCCGCCCAGAACTTAAAAGCGAGTTTGAGCGCAATTTTAAACTGAGTTCAGACCCGCGAATCACAGCTTTCGGGATGTGGTTACGCGTGACCAGTGTTGATGAACTTCCCCAGCTTATCAACGTGCTGCGGGGTGAGATGAGTATCGTAGGCCCGCGTATGATTACCGCGAAGGAATTGGAAAAGTACGGAAACCTTGGGGACCTGTTGTTGACCGTAAGGCCGGGGATTACTGGCCATTGGCAGGTGCAAGGAAGACAGCGGACAAGCTATGAAGAACGTATACAAATGGATGAATACTATATAAGGAACTGGACACTTGTTTTTGACCTGAAGATTCTCGCCAAAACAGTTCCGGCTGTCCTTCTTCGCCGCGGGGCTATGTGAAGGTTAAACATAGAGCTATAGGGAACTAGGTTCGGTATCCTGAATTCCATCGGGGACAGATACAAAGGTGTCTTTATGATCATTTCGAGAGCACCAATGCGGATCAGTTTTGTAGGCGGAGGCACGGACCTACCGGATTTCTACACAAAATATCCCGGACGGGTGATTTCTACTTCGATTGACAAATTCATATTTCTCGCCATCAACCATGCACCATTCACCAATCATGTTGCAGCACGATACTCGGTGTCTGAAGAGGTGCGGCATTCGTCGGAATTGAAACACTCGCGCATTCGGGAAGCACTGTTAGACCTTGGCATCAGCAGCAACATTGAGATAGCATCCTTTGCTCCGATCCCGGCGAAAACCGGTCTGGGATCTTCATCGAGTTTCTCAGTGGCCCTTTTGAAGGGGCTTCATGCCTACATTGGTAAAACGCTCGACAAGCAGGGTGTTGCCGAAGCAGCGTGCCGCCTGGAGATCGAGCTGGCTAAAGAGCCTATTGGGAAGCAAGACCAATATGCCGCAGCATTCGGTGGGTTAAACGTCTTGCAGTTCAATAGTGATGGATCGGTGGATGTTGAGCCACTCTTGATCGATTATAAGGAGCGGCTGGCACTCGAAGAACACCTGATCTTATTCTTCCTTGGAACAACCAGAGATGCCTCATCGGTCCTGACGGAGCAGAAGGCAAAGACAGTGGAGAACTTCGAGATACTCAAACGCATGTCGGACTCGGTACCGATCTTCAAGGAAGCGCTTCTCGACTCCAATTTCCGGCGAGCCGGCGAGATGCTGCTGGAAGCCTGGAATATGAAGAAACAACTGGCCTCCTCAATTTCGAATCCATCCATTGACAGACTGTACGAGGTCGCTCTGCATGCGGGAGCTTGGGGAGGAAAAATCCTCGGCGCCGGTGGAGGTGGGTGTCTTATGATGCTTGCTCCAGGCGCGAAACGGGCAGGAATTGTGAAAGCGGTGAAAAGCGCCGCTGTTGCTGAGGGCTTCGAGGGCACTGGCGAGATTCCCGTTACACTCGTTCAGACAGGCGGCGAAGTGCTCTTTCATTCCAACGGATTTTGAACAATTAATCAGGGTGAACGGCGATGGAACGATTTATTCGGCAGTTTTCCGATCAGGCCTGCGCGCTCCTTCAAAACCTTCCCACAATGGAGATCGCAAAGGCAATGAATATCCTGCAAGCAGGATTCGAACGAGACGGTCGCATTTATGTGATCGGCAACGGTGGCTCTCTAGCGCTTGCCACGCATTGGGTTGCGGACTTCAACAAGACGGTATTCAGCCACGACCTGAGCGAGCAACAACGCAGATTTCAGGCGATTCGGCTGCCAACTACGGAAGAAGAGCTGACTGCCTGGGCGAATGACGTCGGATATGACATGGTTTTTGCCGGTCCCCTGAGCAATTATATACAGGCATCGGACATCCTCGTTGCAATATCCAGCTCGGGCAATTCCGAGAACATTATCCGTGCTGTAAACCTGGCTCGCTCACACCAAGTGCCGGTAATAGGAATATCCGGCTTCGATGGCGGAAGGCTGAATCCACTCTCCGACGCAAAAATCCTGGTTGCCACGCCACGCGGCGAATATGAACTCGTTGAGGGTATTCACGCCGTCGTACTTCACATCTTCACTAAGTATTTCAAGGATTATTTCGGTTACATTGGGCACCCACGATGGGACGTTGTTGGGGAATATGCGCCGGATTCCCACCTTCAATCCGCAGCTGCGGACTGAGCCAAAGCTTATTCCGAGACGGCAAACGCACTCGTTGTGCAGAAACAATCTGAACATGCTTGCAACCCACATTTCGACCGAAGCGAAGAAAGAGCTGCATTGAATTATAGAGTCCTGGTTACGGGCGGTGCTGGCTACGTCGGTTCTGTATGTTCTGAGGAACTACTCCGGCAAGGCTATGAGGTCACCATTGTTGATGATCTGTCTACGGGTCATCGCCATGCGGTTCCAGCGGGGGCAGACTTTCATGAAATCGATATTGGCCATGCGGTGAGCATGCGCAAGCTATTCGCTTCGAGGCCGTTCGACGCAGTGGTCCACTTTGCGGCGAAAGCGCTTATACCCGAATCAATCACCGATCCCGCTTTGTTTTATCGCGTCAATGTTGTTGCTGCGGCTACGCTCATCGATGCCGTCAAGGAGGCGGGAATTAAGCGCTTTGTATTCTCGTCAACGGCTGCGGTTTATGGAGACCCGATCGAGATACCTATATCTGAGGACCATCCGAAAGCCCCGGTTAATTCTTACGGCGAAACGAAACTTGCATTCGAGCGGCTCTTAGCCTGGTATTCCAGAGCCTACGGTATCAGTGTTTGCGTATTTCGTTATTTCAATGCATCCGGAGCAACCGCAACGCACGGCGAAGAGCACGAACCGGAGACCCACATTTTGCCGATTCTATTTGAAGCTGCGACAGGCGAGCGTGAGTATTTCACCATTTATGGAGACAACCACCCGACGCCTGATGGCAGTTGTTTGCGTGACTATGTTCATGTACTCGATATCGCACAGGCGCACATTTTAGCCCTGAAAAGGCCGGACTCACCTGGTTTTTCTGCCTATAACATCGGTTTGGGGAAAAGTTACTCGGTACGGGAGGTCCACGCTCGAGTCGAACAGATCATAGACCGGAAGATTCCGCTGCGGCACGGCGTGCCCCGTCTTGGAGATCCTGCGGCACTCTGCGCAAGTTCCAAACGGTTAATGTCGGAACTGGGCTGGGTCCCGCAATACTCGGATCTCGATTACATCATCCAGACAGCATGGGCGTGGAAGATGCGGAGCCGTTTGGTTACTGATCAGACTGAACAAATGAGGCTGGCATGAAAGGGTTTCTTCTTGCAGCCGGCAATGGCACGCGACTAAGGCCGCTGACGGATAGTACACCAAAGTGTCTTATGCCGATCCAGGGCACTCCACTGCTTGCCATCTGGTTGCAATGGTGTGCGATGTACGGGATTGATCGGGTGCTCCTGAACTCACACGCCCACAGTGAATCTGTACGTGGATATCTTAATAGCTACCGCGGTCCGGTGCAGGTGACGCTAACTTACGAACCTGAACTACTGGGGAGTGCCGGAACTCTGCACATGAATCGCGCATTCGTCGCGGGAGAGAAGGAGTTTGTCGTTTTATATGCTGATGTTCTGACCAGCTGCCAATTTGAAAAGTTACTAGATTTCCATAGGCTGCGCCATGCGCCGGTCACATTGGGTACCTACCGTGTTCCGAACCCACGTGACTGCGGAATTGTCACTGCCGACGAAACAGGCAAGGTAGTGGATTTCACTGAAAAGCCACAACATCCCAAGGCGGCGACGGCGTTTTCTGGGATACTCATTGGTGGGCCTGTCCTTCTGGATCAGATTCCGAAGCGGGTTCCGGCCGACATCGGCTTCGATGTGCTTCCAAACCTGGTAGGATCCATGTTCGCTTTCCCGATTGCAGAATATACCCTCGACATCGGGACACAGGAGAAGTACGAGCGTGTACAGCGAGAATGGCTTGGGCACGCAAGAAATCAATCTGCAGGCCGTCTGAACAGATGAGGCGAAGCCGCGCGAATAGTGGGTTGGTTTCCAGCTGATCCGAGTCCTAGTCAGCCTGTTTGGCTCTTCTGGTGCACGCTTATACTCGCCTCCGCTTCGTATCGCTTGTGAATACAATCACGATACTCGCGACACGCGCGGCCACCAATGAGCCGATATATTCGATGTCTTCAGGAAACAGACCACAGTCGCTGAGTTGAGACATAATTATTATGAGTAACATTAAAGTACTTTTCCTCGTACCCCATCCAATACAAGATGGCGGTAGCAGATATCGCATATACCAGTATCTTCCGATACTAGAGAGGAGTGGTTTCCAGTGCCATGTCCGGCCGTTTTCAACTCTAAAGTTATTTGAAGCGATTCGAAACCGCGGATCCTTGTTGACGAAGATTTCGCATACGCTTTTCTGTACGGCGCGGAGGGCGCTCGAGATAAGCAAGGTTGGCAACTATGATCTCATCTTCATTCATCGGGAGGTGTACCCTTTCTTTGCGCCATGTGCAGAACAAATGGTATTAAGGCGCCACAGGAAGATTGTCTTTGGGCTCGATGACGCTGTTTATGTGGGCCATGACCGCGAGGCGCTGAAGTACTCCTGGCTTTACCGGTTCAAATATGGGCCGAGCCGGAATGAGGTGTTCGCCGGGAGTAAGCTGGTGATCGTCGCCAGCTCGTGTCTCGCTGAGCATGTCCGTCAGTTCACTCCGCGCGTGGCAGTGATCCCCACTGTTATCGACCTCGAGCGCTATCCGTTCTCCCGCCCGTCGGAGGTTGTGGACCGGCGGATTACAATCGGCTGGTACGGGAGCAGCTCAACATCGCCGTACTTGCAGCCGATCGTGCCTGCATTGCAACGGCTCGCCAATGAGCACCCGGGGCGGCTCCGCTTTTCTTTCTATGGCGATCAGAGGCTTACATTGACGCTCCACGAGGCGGAGGTGTATCCGTTTCGTTTGGAGACGGAAATCGAAGACTTGCGGTCGATAGATATTGGCATCATGCCAATGCCAGACACCGAATGGACACGCGCAAAGGCCGGATTCAAAGCAATTCAGTACATGGCCTTGGGCATCCCGGCTGTTGTCACCCCGCTGGGTATGTCAACTGAGTTGGTACGGAATGAGGAGAATGGCCTGCACGCAAGTACGGTGGACGAATGGTTTGCGCAGCTCGACCGGCTGGTACGGGATTTGGAACTCCGTCAACGGCTGGCGGTCGCGGGGCGCAAGAGTATCGAGGAGGAGTATAGCTTGCAGTGCTGGGCCCCAAAGTTCATCGATTACCTGTGGAGTGTATACGAGGGGAAGGTAGCGTCGGCGGACCGCGTGCCCGGCCACGCTGCAGCTTTTGGTACAGAGATTAATGGAAGTAGTGAATGAGAATTCTCGCTGTCGTGCGGTTTGCCTTGGAGCCAGAAGGGACAGTACGCGCCATTGCCTTTACCATGCGTGTGACACTTCTTCGCCGCGGACACGAGGTAAAGCTCTAACAGTTCCTTACGATAATATTTCTCAGACCGATTCGTGCTCAACCTAGGATGGCTTCGAAGTCATCGAGCTTTCTCTTGCAGCAATGCCTCGGCGATTGTTAGACGCTCCGCAGCGGGCCTGCGTGACGTCGCAGCCCAGCCAAAGGGCCGGCGAATACTTTTTGGACACCGAAGCGGCGCAATCTTGCAAGATGGACTATGAGATGGCGAACCGAACGGCCGGTTGACACAGCTCCTTTAGGATCACTAGTTCCGGATCTCTATTTTTCACATGTCTACTTCACAAATGAGTATATGGTTACACAGAAGCTCCCAGCTAAAGATCTTAGGTATTCTCTTTCTCTTAGCTGGCGCAATCGCGACCATAATTGAACCCCTTGCAGGCGCGCTCATCTTTGTCCTGGGCCTGGTGGCCCTCTTCCTGAAGCTCACTCCCAACCAAGCGATCGTCTTGGTGCTCTGGCTGTTGCCATATGATCTCCAAAGGAGTGTAGCTGGCCATTGGCTCTATCTGGACCTTTTCTACCTGCTTCTTGCTCTGGTCTTGGTACGGGCTAAGCGAGATGGCCTGTCCGGATGGGTATGGGCTCCGTATTTGATCTGGGTCTTCGTTTCTGGTGCGCCGCGCGCCATAAACCATTACTGGTACTACGGGTTTCTAGTGCGACTTGTTATCGCAGTACTGATCTATGCCGTGGCGGCCCGGTCGAATGTCTGGGAGCACGGTGTTGTAACCGTTGGCCTAACAACCATACCGGTGACGCTCTACGGTCTCTATCAGCTAACGATTCACGGTTTGGGAGGATTGTATTTATGGCTGAATCCACATAATTTTCGGTGGTGGAGCGGCCGAGCATGTGCCATGTTTTGGCATCCAAACTGTCTCGGCGGCTATTGCGCGATCGCCCTCACCATGAATTTCGCCCTTTTGCTTAGCGGCCATCGACATCGCATGTTGAAGTGGATCATTGTCGCTGCGGTGATCGGGGTTGTCTCTTCCGGTAGCCGCGGGGCCGCGCTCTCATCACTTACCGCTGTGGTCTTAGTCTGTTTAGTGCACAACCGGTACAAGACACTGATCACTTTTGGATGCATTATTTCAGCAGCGGTGGTGATGGTCTTGCTCTTCGATCTATCTTTTGTGGAGCGACTTTTCGATAACCACTTCTCCGTTCCCTCCCTCGGAAGGCTTCTTGTCGACGGTTACGGCGTGGATGTGTTTCTGGCACACCCTATCTGGGGGATTGGAATTACAAATTTCGCTCCATTGATGCCACAGCTCTTCAATTATCGTTCTAACTCGTTACAAGTCCAGAATCTCTTCCTTCAGCAGTTGGCCGAGAGTGGGGCCGTCGGTCTATTCCTGTTCTGGACCCCAATTATTGTTCTTGCGCGGTGGCTATGGCGATTCCGTGCAGACGGACTAGCCCTCGCCGGAGTTGCTCTCTTGGTGACCGTCTCAGTGCACGGGCTTTTTGACGACTTGTTCGCATTTACACCTCAATATCTCTTCCTAGTCCTTGCTATGCTTGGCATTGTTACTAGCCGTGTGAACTTCTTACGACGGTCCGTCCGATCTTCGTCCTCGTTAGCTGAAGGAATCCGGGCGCGATCGGCCTCTTCTCGCCTTGTCACGGTACCATTCCGATCTGCATGAAGCATTGGGGTATTTACCCGTCTCGAAGAGCACATCGTCGAAACCTATACGACGTTGTACGTGCCGGAGCGGCCAGTACTTGACCGACAACCAAGAACCAATCCGGTAGGACGTTGAGGATGTGGCCTGCTCCGTCGCAAGGACTGCGAAGTTAGAACGAACTGAATCTATCTATCGACCGCATCACGTTGGACAATGGCACGGAGTTAACCTCCAAGGCGCTGGGTCACTGGGCTTATCAAACAGGTGTGCACCTGGATTTCATCCGCCAGGACGGCCGGTGGAGAAAGACTACATCGAGAGCTTCAGCGGCTGGGTGCGCGACGAATGCTTGAAGGTCGAAGTTTTCGTCAACCTGGCGGACGCGCGGCGCAAGCTGGCGGTCTGGCGCGAGGATTACAACCGTATTCGGCGCTCGCTGACCGCACGCCCCTAGCGTTCGAGGCTACTTGGGCCAGCATGACAGATTAGTGCCTATCACGGTGCGGATCACTTACCTAACACACATGGCCAATATAAATATTAATCCGGATAAACAGCGAGGCGGCCAGCACTCTGATCCCCTGACAATTGTAATAGTCAGTGATTTCGCATATATAAATAGCGGTGCAGCCAACGTCGCTTTATCGAGCGCGATTGAGCTCGCTCGGAGGGGACACTCTGTTATCTTGTTCTCGGCGCTCTCGCCAATTGATCCAACTCTTGAGCGACACGGCATTCGAGTCATTTGCTTGGATCAACATGACATCCCGTACAGATCTAACCGTATTAAGACTGTTGTTCAGACTATTTGGAATCATCGCGCTTCCGTTGAGATGTCAATACTCTTGAACTCACTAGATCCGAGCAAAACTGTAGTGCATCTTCATAGCTGGCCAAAGGCAATTTCATCGAGTATCGTGCCTGCAGTTCTTGCTCATGGTTCAAGCCTTGTTGTTACAGTCCACGATTACTTCCTCGCCTGCCCTAACGGAGGGTTTTTTAATTGGCATTCAGAGGAGATTTGCCATCTTAAGCCGCTTTCATTAGCATGTATGACGACTAACTGCGCTAGGAAAAGTTACTTGCAGAAACTGGGCCAGGTAACGAGGCAGCGCATACAGTTATCTCTTGGCCAGTTGCCCGGGGCAGTTCGTCATGTTATTACCATTTCTGCTTTTTCAAGGGACATTATTCAGCCATTCCTGTCGGCAGATGTAAATCTCTATGAAATACGTAATCCGGTGGATGTGGATCGCAGGCAACCGGTCAATGTCGGTAGTAACGAATCTCTAGTGTTCGTTGGACATTTGGATGCGGAAAAGGGACCATTGCTAGCTGCCCAGGCTGCTTGCATTTCACACATGAAGTTGCGATTTGTCGGTGATGGCGCCATGAGAAGTCAGATCGAAGCGAAGTATCCGGGCTGTGACATATCCGGTTGGCTCTCTTCTGGCGAAGCTAAGAAGCAAATGGAGAATTCAAGGGCAATTGTGGTTCCCTCTCTATGGTATGAGGGAAGTCCACTCGTGGTTCTTGACGCTGCAGCACGCGGCGTGCCTGCAATCGTAGCAGACACTTGTGCTGCGCGAGAAAGCGTTATTGACGGTCTGACTGGGCTCTGGTTCAGGGGTGGTGATGCTCAGGACCTCTCCAGGAAGCTGCGGAGTGTGAACGACGATGGATTGGCAACCCGTCTTGGCCAAAATGCCTATGATCATTATTGGGCAAACCCACAAACGCTTGCCACCCATGCAGATGAATTAGAGAAGTGTTATGCAAACATACTTGGATCGGCATTATAGATGAGAGTTCCGTAAACCGGTCCAAGCCTGCGCTAGTCTCGGCCGAATTAGCGGAGCTAGTTCGTAGGGAAATCGCATCAACCGATTTTCTGCATCATTGCCGATGCGCCGCTGAGGAGCTCACTTGGCAGGGTGGGTCGCGCGACGGTTGCCATGTGTATTCTCTGCAAATATGGGCGCGCCGAGACTCATTTCGTTGCTGGAATCCATATGAGGACGACCCAAAAGCAGAGGCGGAGATACCGGAATGTGCATAACTAGGATGCGGATCGCATTTGTAGGCGGGTTTGCCTTGGAACCCTTGGGAACGATCAAAGTACGCGCTTTGCCCATTGCTGTTGAACTTGCAAGACTTGGTCATGAAGTCGCCATCTTCCTCCCGCCATATGACAATCGTTCGTACTCAGGTAGACGGTTCGAGTCCGAGGGTGTGAAGATTATCAACGTCAAGATTCCTGCTACGCGCTTGGGTTACCCGCTTGTACTTGGAAGCTTAATCAGAGCTGTCCAGCGTTTTAGACCAAACATAGTTCACGTTTTTAAACCAAAAGGCTTTGCGGGGGCAGCGGGCTCCCTGTTGTTGAAGTTAGGTCTGCCGGTGGTATTGGATTGCGACGATTGGGAAGGGTGGGGAGGATATAACGACGCCGCATCGTACCCCAGGTTCGTCAAGAACTTCATCGATTTCCAGGAACGTTGGCTGATGCGAAAATGCTTGGCCGTGACGGTGGCTAGCCGAGCACTAGAGCAACGTGCTAAAGGGGTCCGGGGGCATTCGGGTGTTTTCCTTGTACCGAATTGTGGGGTCTCGGCCCAGCAAGTACCAATGCAGGACAAAGTAGCTGCACTAGACCGCGTAGCTGAGCGTGCCGCTTTTGGTTTGCCCGTAGGGCCGCCCGTAATTTTTTACGACGGGCATTTCGAGTTGGTGGATGATTTGAATTTTTTATGCAGTGTATGCGCCAATGTGGCGCGTCGCTGTGGAGCGATCCTACTTTTTCGGGGAGCAGGGCCCGAGTTGGCTCGAGTGCAGACGTTCTTCGCCGACCAGAATATTGATGTTCGGTATTTGCCCCGGGTGTCATATGAGCAGTTCCTTCGTGCGATTTCTGTCTCCGACTTAACCGTGTTCCCGTATCCAGACAACCCGTTCCACCGATCTAAGTGCTCAACGCGAATCATTGACTACATGACTATGGCGAAACCGGTCGTTACAACTGCGGTGGGCATGAACCTAGAGTATATCGAGAATGGGGAGAGTGGGGTTCTGGTGCCAGCAGGAGATAATGCCCGGTTCGAAGAGGAGATGGACAGATTGCTTCGTGATCCCGAACGATGCATTCTCCTTGGAAAGAATGCACAACGGCGGATGCGCGAGCGGTTTTCCTGGAATCAAGGTCCTCTTCAGACGTTTCTAGCAATCTATCAGAAGATTCTAAAGCCGCCTGCTCAGCAACATTTGTAGGTCGATTTTTGGCGCCGGAAGCCAACGTACGGTGTGGGAACACTGATGGATATGCACACAGATATCTAATAGCTACTCCACTTGATTTCACCAGAAAGATGGGAGGATACGTGCAATGTACACAAAGAGAGTTCTTGTCGCTGGAGCCGGCGGCTTTATTGGTGGTCACTTGGTGAGACGGCTCAAGTCAGAGGGATTCTGGGTCCGTGGCGCGGATATAAAGAACCACGAGTTTGCCCAGAGCGCGGCCGATGAGTTCCTGCTCGGCGATCTGACGGATGTGAACAACGCGCGCGCCGCAGTCGCTGGTATCGACGAGATCTATCAGCTTGCGGCCGACATGGGCGGTGCCGGCTACATCTTTACCGGCGAGCATGATGCCGCCGTGATGCACAGCTCGGCGCTCATCAACCTCAACATACTGGAGGAGGGTCGCAACGCTGCTGTTAAGAAGTTCTTCTACTCCTCATCGGCATGCATCTATCCGGCATATAACCAGACGGATCCAGACAATCCGAAGTGCTCGGAGCAGTCGGCGTATCCGGCCGCGCCAGACAGCGAGTACGGTTGGGAGAAGCTTTTCAGTGAGCGGCTCTATTTCGCCTACCACCGCAACTTCGGCGTCCAAGTGCGAGTGGCGCGCTTCCACAACATCTTTGGCCCACTGGGTACGTGGCGTGGCGGCAAGGAGAAGTCCCCTGCAGCGCTATGCCGTAAGATCGCCGAGACGCCTGAGGGAGGCGAGATCGACCTCTGGGGCGACGGCAAACAGACCCGCTCCTTTCTGATCGTTGATGAATGCGTGGAGGGAATCCGGCGGCTGATGGAATCTGATTTCTCTGGGCCGCTCAACATTGGCTCTGAAGAAATGGTCACTATCAATGAGCTTACCGAGATCATCATGGACGTGGCCGGAAAGCGTGTACGGGTCAATCACATTCCTGGACCGTTGGGCGTACGCGGGCGAAACTCTGACAACGTTCTGATCCGCGAGAAACTAGGTTGGGAGCCGAAGCTTCCGCTGCGCGATGGTCTGGCGACAACATATGCGTGGATTGAACAACAAGTAGCGCAGTCCATGGCATCATCTGCGGACGGTCGATCGATGCGTCAAGTTCACGTCGGGTCGCTTATTCTCGACGCTGGCTCAACGAATACTACGGAGGCCTCTCCATGCTCTCCTGACTGATTATTATTAGGGTCGGTGTATGGACCCCCCGCAACCGAACCTCGGTGCGTAGAAATACCTCAGAAGGAGGATAAATGCCAAAGTTGCACGGCCTGAAGGATAATATGTCACCAAATATGTCTGTAAAAGGTAAGACTTTCCTAATAACAGGTGGTGCAGGCTTTATTGGTTCGCACGTTGCCGATGCGATAATTGCGGGAGGCGGAAAGGCGGTCATCGTCGACAACCTCTCGACAGGACGCAAGGAGAACATCAATCCTGATGCGAAATTCTATGAGGCCAACATCGCGGATAGAAGCATAATCGACAATATATATCATAACTGCCACCCAGATTATGTGTATCACTTTGCGTGGTATGTCCTCGTGCCAAAATCTATTCACGATCCATTGCTCGATATGGACTGCCTACAGGGAACTATCAATATCCTGCAAGCAGCAAAACAATATGGCACCAAGAAAATTATATTCAGCTCATCGGGATTCATATACGGAAACAATCCGAATCTTCCACTCAAGGAGAGCGAACCTCACATTCCGGAAGCGCCATATTCAATAACGAAATTTGCAGTTGAGGGTTATCTGCAATTCTACAGAAATAACTTTGGAATCGACTATGTGATTTTCCGCAATGCAGCGATTTATGGGCCACGCCAGGTAACGGGGGCCATGGCGGCATACATTAGAGAACTCCAGCAAGGAGTATCTTCAGAATTCTATGGTGTCAAAACTCGTGACTATATCTACATCAGCGATGTTGTCGATGCAAATCTAAAAGCGCTCTCGTTGCCCTCGAATCATCCAGACCCTATCTTCAATCTTGGTTTGGGTGAAGAGACGCACCTCATCGATCTCTATGCCGTTCTCGCGAAGTTATTGAACAAAGAGCCAAAGTCTGTGAAACTCGCTGATCGCCCAGGAGAGCAAGATAGGTATTGCTTGAATATCGAAAAGACTACCCGTGAATTGAGCTGGAAGCCCTGTGTAAGGCTGGAGGAAGGATTGCGAAAGACACTCGCTTATTGGAATCTATTAGGTCTTTGACACTTAAAATGGTGCTTTTTGTAGCCGCACTACCCATGCGTGGTTTTCTGCAAGTGAATCTGCCAGTGGGTAGTGACGCGGTGCTCCGCAGAATTTGCCCCGGGTTCGACACACGGTAGCATGCGGTACGGCCGGTTTCTCCTGCACACAAACATGGGCTCTTCCCCATTACCCGCTTTTCTAGGGGCAGCATAGCCTCCCTATACGCGACGTACTCCTTATTCAGCTACGCTGCACTATAAGCGATACACACAGTATTGCGTGCGTTGGCCTAGCGTCAGACGAACCAAGGAACAGCTCAGGCCCTGCTGTGGCGCAACCGTCGACCTTCACTAATGCGATTTGGCAGATGGGCAGGCGGTATCAGCAGGGAGGGCTGAAGCGGGCGTTCTTCGATGCCTCTCGTCGGGAAAGAGTTCAGACCCGGCATAGGCAGTCGCAACAGCGGATTATCGGCGTGTTTTCTCACTGCCCAAGGGACGGGTGCGCTGGGCGATGTGGCTGTTGACTGAAGAAGTCATCCGGCTCAAGTCGGTTTCGTGGGTGGGGCGAGAAAACCACCCGGGGCTGCTCGAAGGTCACGATCTCAAGATTCGCGAGCAGGTCTATCGCAGCGTTGTCCAGCGGTCGGATGGTGTCGGGGCCTCGAACAGAGGCGTCTGTAATGGAGGAAGAAATTCAAACTCAACCGAACTCCAGCAAGAGGCCGGGCCTTCTTGATGACGAGCACCTGTCCGCAGCCGGCAAAATCAAGCGAAACGCTTTCTTCAATGTTCTTCGCATCTTGGTCGCCGCCCCCATTCTGCTCCTACTGACGCCATACATTATCCACCGGATTGGGGCGCACCTCTTCGGCATCTGGGCCGTCCTCTATGCTATCTCCAACCTTACCTCGCTTGCGGACTTCGGCCTCGTCGGCACCCTTAGTAAACACGTCGCCGAATACTGGGCCGACCGTGATTATGTCCGTCTGAACAAGCTGATGAGCACCGGGACCATTCTGTACGGCACGATAGCAATCCTCGCCTCCATGACCTTGGCGCTGCTTCAAAGGCCAGTTTTCTTCGCACTATTCCGCAACGTTCCGGCGTACGATCCGCAGCTGGTACACGCTTACTACCTCCTTGTTCCCGTTGTTGCCTTTAACATCCTGAGCTTCCCCCTCGTCTCGATCATCACCGGCCTGCAGCGCATGGACATCACGAGCGTTCTTTCGTCGGCCAACCTTGGATCGGCGGCCATTCTCAGTTTTGTGTTTCTCAATTCGGGGTATGGTATGACCGGCCTGATGGCCGCGACCCTAACCGCGTCTATCATCACGTTCGCGGCAAACCTGCTGATCGTGCGCCGCCTGGTGCCGATGCTCAAAGTCAGCGTTGGCAATGCAACCATCGGCGAAATGAGCAAAATTCTCGTATTCAGCTCGCAGCTGTACGTCATGCAGATTGCGGGTGCCATTCAGAACAACCTTGAAAAATTTCTGCTTGCGCGCATGAGTGGACCACTCTACGCAGGGTGGTACGATGTAGCCAGCGACGTTTCCCTCAAGGTGCGTGGCGTGCCAGGGCTGATGCTTAGTCCTCTGCTCTCGGCAGCCTCTGACCTGCATGCACGGAAGGATGAAGCCCGTCTTTCCAAGCTCTATCAACGTGCCCACAAGTATCTCGCAATGATCGGTGTCCCATTCGTCGTGTGGACCATCGCGATAGCAACCGATTTTGTTCTTCTTTGGCTTGGCCCCACGTTCGGTCGGGTGGTACTGCCCATCCGCGTGCTCGTGGCGATACAGTTTCTCAGCGTGACCACAGGCCCAGGCGTCTGGATCCTCTTCGGCAAGGGGTACGCGCGTCCCGCCACTCTCACCTCGGCCATCGGCCTGGTAGTCAATGTTGTCGCCAGCAGCCTGCTGATCTGGCGGTTCGGTTTTGCTGGGGCTTTTCTTGGAATCACAATCGCTACCACGGTCTCCTCCGTCTGGTATTTCATACTTTTCCATAGGTACACCAAATACGCGTTCTGGAGCCTTTTCCGAACGGCGTATTTCAAACCGATTCTGTGCAGTACCCTCCTTGCCGTATCTATGTCGCTCTTGTGGCCGCCTGCAGTCAGGTGGTTCAACCTCGCCCTTCGCACCGTTGTCTTCGTTGTACTCTACTCGGTGGCATTACTTCTTACTCGCTTCTTTGATGGTTTCGACCTAGACCAAATACCAAGCCGCATCCGCATCTCTGCGCTTGGGAAGGCTATATTGGGTAGCGCAATAGGCCAGTGGATGATGATGGACCCGAAGAAATTATCGTGAAGCCATCTTTCATCATCCCACCTACAACCAATGCCAGACAAGAGTGGAACGGGCCCCAGGCATAAGAAACGATAGCGAGTCTGCGTCTTATTGTCAGGTTATTTTTATTTCTTGGCATAGCACTAGATTGGAAAATCAACCGCCTTTGACACCGGCGTTGCGTAATCGCTTGTGAACCAAAGCATGGAGGGAAAATGCTGGAAGCAAGAGGGACTGCGGATAGCCATCGCATCGCGTATCGCCCCGACCTGGATGGCCTCCGCGCGATTGCGGTGTTATCTGTCATCGCATATCATCTTTGGCCCAAACTGCTTCCCGGCGGATACTTGGGGGTGGACGTATTTTTTGTTATATCAGGGTACCTTATCACAAGGATCATCTGGCAAGAGGCCCTGAATCGTGAATTCACATTTGCTCGTTTCTATGAACGCCGGGTTCGGCGCATTATGCCGGCATTCCTCTTTCTGCTCATAGTTGTCTCGCCATTCGCGATACTATTCTTACTGCCAGCCGACCTGATTGGGTACGCGAAAAGCACCCTCGCGAGCCTCGCCTCTTCAGCAAACCTGTATTTCTGGCGGACCACGGGCTATTTTGCGCAAATTGCTGCTTACAAGCCGCTGTTGAATGTTTGGTCGCTTGGAGTTGAGGAGCAGTTCTACATCGTATTTCCACTATTCTTGATTCTCTGCATCCGATGGAGTCGTTCGGCAGCTGTGCCTCTGACTTCGATATTTGTGCTGCTGTCGCTGCTCGCTGACGCGTTCAGCGGACGATTTGGCCTATCAGTTGCGGCTTTTTACTTACTTCCGACTAGGGCATGGGAACTGGGCGCCGGGGCGCTCCTGGCGCTGTCCGGCGGCGGCAAGGTCCGTGAACCGTGGTTATGGCAGACGCTAGCGGCATTCGCTGCAGTGCTGATCATAGTAAGTTTGGGGCTAAACGATGAGTGGCTTCATGGGCTAATGCCGCCGGCCGTTCTGGCGGTGAGTGGATCGACATTGGCCATTTTCCTCGGCGTGGCGGGCAAAACTTGGCTCAATCGCCTGTTATCAAATTCCCTGATGGTAGGGATCGGACTCATCTCCTATTCACTATATCTATGGCATTGGCCGATTCTGGTGTTTGCACATTACTACCTGGTGCGACCGGTCCTCTCTCCGGTGCAAACAGTGATCGTGCTGGCGCTTATGTTTGCCCTCGCGACAGCATCATGGCGATACGTGGAACGCCCATTTCGCAATCGGTCGATGCCCATTGGAGCGGTGCTGGTCAGAGTCGCGAGCGGATGCATTCTGGTGGCTGGAACAGCAGCGGCGGCGCTTGCCGCACACGGATTTCCCTCACGTTTCAGTCCTGCAGTGGGGAAGATCGACGCCGTCGTGGACAGCAACTACCGCTGCATTCTCTCAGACTATTTTCCTTTCGGCGCGTTACGTGCATGCCCGCTTTACTTGCCGAGCCGAAATCCTGCAGACGCAACGGTCGTCCTGTTAGGAAACTCTCATGCGCAGATGTACGCGCCGTTGGTCACTGAGATTGTGCGAGAGAACAGCGAAAAGGGCATGCTGGTGCCATTGAACAGCTGTCTGCCTATGCCCGATCTGAATCTGTCCAAGGGATGTATGGCGCAAGCCAGCGAAAACCTGGCCGCGATCGAAGCTCTGGCGGGAGTGCACGTAGTGATTATCGCCATGACCTGGGACGCACCAAAGTTCACGCCGAGAGGTATGGTTCCAAAGGGGAGCGAAACAGCGTATTTTATTGCGAGCCTTGACCGTCTAATCGATTCGCTGCAGGAGCACGGAAAGAAGGTGGTATTGGTTGGGCCGCTGGCGATCCCATCCTCAGATGTGGCTTCAATCGTAGCCCGCCAGATGGCGTTCCACCACCGGGTTGACGAGCCTATGTCTTCACCGAAGAAATCCTTCATGGCAAAACACGGAGCCGTGCTGCAGCATTTTGCCGCCCGCAATGACATTGTCCTGATCCGCCCCGATCTCGTCCAATGCCGGTCGGATCGATGCAATTACTTTATCCAGGGAATACCGCTCTTCGCGGATGATAATCACTTGGCGCGCACGGCGCTGCCCCTGTTCCGAACCTTGTTCGAGCCTGCACTTGACAGAGCCTTCGGGAGCTATCGCTGGCCCGCGGCAAGCAACTATAAGTAATTCGACATATGCTAGCGCACCGCGCCATCGCTGAGGAAGCGCGGGCGCGTTGAAGTTTAGGCCCAGCCAAACACAAACAAATCTAGACAAACAGAGCTCACGTGCGAGTGTATTTGTCTGAAAACTCTGGCTAGCGAGCATTGCGTTTCTCGTGTGCTTCCAATTGCCCACGGCCGGCCAAATTCCTCACCTGATTCCAGCACCAGTCACTTCGCAAGAGAGTGCTGCACAGCGAGTCTGACGGGATTCTTCTCTGCCTTTCCGTTGCGGATCGCCTGCTGGAAGACCATTGACAGAAAAGAGCGCAATCGGTTGATGGTCGCCGGTTTCAGTTCCCTTCTTGTCTTAAAGTAATCCTCCATCTGAGCGGGCCAGATAGTAGCCTGCGCGAAGGTTGCCGAAGATGGGCTGCAACGAGTTCCAATAGGAGCGGTCCTGGCGAACCGTTCGCTTGTGCGTCTCGGAGTAGTCGAGGGCGTCCTGAACCAACCCCCGAAATAAGATGACACGGCTGGCTCGCACGGAGTCAGGCATCTTGGTGCCTTCCCGAACCTCAGTGCGACGCTTCTGGTAAAGCGCGATCGAGGCGGATCTGCGTCCGACCTTCTCCCGGTGCCGATCGCCGTTGGCGAAAAATTGGATCCACCATGCCCCGGAGCAAATCGGATTTTCGTACACTCCTCCATCTCTAATCTTGAATCACGGATAGAACTCTCGCTCCACAATCTCTGCTTTCGGTTCGCCTGCTTCAACCATTTTTGCTAGCAGCCGTTCGCGCAGCTTCGTTGCCGCCTGCTGCGGAGGCTCACCGAACCCATGCACGAGCTCCGGATTGTCGCGACGGCCCGCGAGGTTCGTGAGCTGGTGGGGATCAGCGGGCAGGTTGTATAAGTACTCTTCCTGATAGCGATCACTGGCGGCTACCGATGCACGGCCAGAACCTGGAGCCATAACGGCATAGGTCCACTCCGGTGTGCGCAGAGCGCGTCCGGTTCCCACTTCAGAGATCTGAACGTAGACCTCGTTGGACCAGCCGTCCGTCTTGCGATCGAGCAGCGGCATGAAGCTGCGGCCCTGCATCGATGCCGACAGAGGCAGCCCTGCAGCGGACAACAGCGTGGGCGTCACATCGATCTGACTTGTGAGCTCCGGAATCTCGAGCGAGCGGTCGAACCCCGGACCCTGGATGACCAGCGGAACGTGAATCGAGCTCTCATGCGGGCTGCGTTTGTACTCCGCATTGCGAGTTCTGAAATGGCAGCCGTGATCGCTGAGGAAGAGGAAAATCGTGTCATCTTCCAGGCCGCATTCGGCAAGCGTCTTGCGAATTTCGCCGACTGAGTCGTCGATGCTCTTCACTGCACCGCAATAATCCGGAAGCTGCTTCTGCCAATCGCCGGGCAGCGCTCTCAGATCGCCCGGCACAAACGGATTCGTATATTTGCCGGCATATTCCTTCGGCGCTACGAAGCAGTCGCAGTCGTTCTGCTGATGGACCTCAAGCTGCGAGATCACGAGCAGAAACGGTTCATGCACGGTATTGAGGAATTGCTTTGCGCGCTGCGTGATGAAGTCTGCGCGGTACACACCGGAAAACGGTATCGCCTTTCCTGTTGGCGCTTCAGTCTAAGACGAGCCTCCATCTTGACATTGACTAAACCTCGTTTTGGAGTGTTGTCGGGCCGATAGCGCCCGCGCTTCGCAATTCTCTTAAAATCCGGTCGGCAATATCTTCCACGTCCTGCTTCTTCGTTGCCGCACCCAATCCGCGGATAATCTCGCCTTGACGGTCATCCCTCACCGTTCCGTAGCTCATAAACGTCGTCAGCACCTGCTCATGTCCCAAGTTTTGACTCCACGCCTTAAAATCTTCGGGAGTCTTGCAGACTTGCTCGCCCAAGTGTGCAAGCGTCTTTCGTAGACTGTGCGGATTGAAATAAGGCAATCCAACCTCCTCGAATGCGGCACGGAAAATCATGCGGATCGGCGTGGCTGTGCTCCAAGGCTTCCGTTCAAGCCCGGCGGTCTCAAACTGCTTGGTTGCACCCGTAGTCATCCGCGTGGCGGGAAACAGCGGATCATCGTTGCCCCAGAGCTTTTGTTCTCTCAGAAAGCGTATCCAGTCGGTAAAAATCGACCGGATGTCCTCGCCCACCGGGAAGAAGTGCGTGGTGAACGTCTTACTGAACTTCGTCTTCACCTCGCGCGCATCTTGGAACACGGCTCTCTCCACCAAATCGACATGCTTCAGCTTCATGGAAGCAATGGCGGAATCGCGCGCTCCGGTTAGCAAAGTGAAGGCCATCAAGGCTCGATTCCGGCGCTCAATCTCGCTGCCGTCTGGCATGGACGCAATCACATGCTTTACCTGCTCTAAGGTTGGGGCCTTCCGTTGCCGCTGCGCCGTGGCCACCCGCACGTCTTTCTCTGAGAGGTTGAAATACTCGGCATCGGAATACTCGATGCGCGCCTTGTAACCCGGCTCCCTGGCGAGCCAGAAAAAGAAGTCCTTCAACTGTGTGAGGGTGGCGTGCAGCGTCGCCTTGCTTAGTTTCTGGCCAGAGCGCTGCCCGTTCTGTTCGGCCAGATGCTTTTTGAAGGCAACGGCTTGCTGGTAGTGAAAGGCTTTGAAGTCCCGATGACGGGTGTACTCTTCAAACCGGCTCAACGCCTTCGCAGCGGCATCCACGGTCGGCCCGCTGTAGCGCTTTGCTTCTTCCAAATAGCCTAAGTATTTGCGCTTGATCCGCTCATTTTCAGGGTTGTGTTTTGTCATCGCTTCTCATCCTTGGCTGAAGTCACTGTTTACGATGGGGCAGTCCGTACACTTAGCCGTGGCAAACGCATCGACAAGCTGCCCACGGAGGGTTGGGCCGTGGCGTGTTCCTATGGACTGCTCGTGGATCTAGACGCTGCAACGCCTTTCATCAAGGCGGTAAGCAAAGCAAAAGACCTGCGCATCGCCTATATCGTTACCAACGACGACCGCCGCTTCCAAGCGATCACACGGCGATTGCCGGAAGGCATAGAACCTGTGCGCTTGTACGAATCGTATTTGACCAACTTCAGTTTTGCGAACGGGGATTGAAGGATGAAGTTCACATTAAAGGACTATCAGACCGATGCGGTGCGTGATGTCCTGTCGAATTTGAACAAGGCGCGCAAATATTGGCATGGGGATGCCGATAAGACGAGATTCTCCCTGACTGCTGTGACTGGCGCAGGCAAAACAGTCATGGCCGCTGCTGTGTTCGAAGCGTTGTTTTACGGTGATGATGAATTCGAATTCGACGCAGATCCAGGTGCGGTGGTGATCTGGTTCAGTGACGATCCAGCCCTAAACGAACAGACCCGTGTCCGACTGAACGAAGCCAGTGACCGCCTCAATCATAGTGACCTAGTTCCAGTTGAAAGCACCTTTAGCCGGGACAAGTTTGAAGCGAAGAAAGTCTACTTCCTCAACACTCAGAAACTCCGTGAGAATGCCTTGCTGGTGCGCGGCTTCGATCAAGAGGAGGTTGAAACGAGAGCCGGTGCACGATTGCTGGAACTTCGTCCGGATATGCGCTCGTACACAATTTACGACACCATCCGGAACACCATCGAAGACCCGGATTTAACCCTGTATCTCGTGCTCGACGAGGCCCATAGAGGGTTGGGCAATCCCACAACTGCCTACAGGAACGAGAAGAGCACTATTGTTCAAAGGCTTATCAATGGTGCCAACGGCGTACCGGGTATCCCTGCGGTATTGGGAATTTCGGCGACTGTAGAACGCTTCAACGAGGCAATGAAGGCCGCTGTCAAACGCATCTCGCTGCCTGATGTGCTCGTTGATCCGACCAGAGTGCAGGAATCCGGTCTTATCAAAGACATCATCCTCATAGACATCCCGGATAGCACTGGTGATTTCGACACCGTATTGGTGCGCAGGGCTACCGACAAACTTAAGACGTCAACCGAGGCTTGGGCTGAGTACTCCAAGCAGCAAAACGATCATCACACTGTCGTTCCGCTCATGGTGTTGCAGGTCCCGAACACCCCGAACCCAAACGACATTGGCCGCGCTTTAGACACCATTTATCAGCAATGGCCGGAATTGCCGAGCGGAAGTGTGGCGCACGTACTCGGCGAACACACAACTCAGCAGTACGGCAACCGATACGTGCCATATATCTCCCCGGAGCGAGTTCAGGATTCGCCTTGGATTCGTGTACTCATCGCCAAGGATGCGATAAGCACGGGTTGGGACTGCCCCCGGGCTGAGGTCATGGTGTCCTTCCGCGCCGCGAATGATCCCACCCACATCACCCAGTTATTGGGCCGTATGGTCCGTTCGCCTCTGGCGCGCCGCATTCCAGGCAATGAGCGGTTGAACGCGGTGGATTGCCTGTTGCCGAACTTCAACAGAAGGACGGTCGATGCCGTCGTCCAGGCCCTGATGAAGGGCGATGACACGATGCCACCGCCCAGCGGCCGCGTCCTGGTCAACCCTTTCGAAGTCAAACCCAATCCCGCGGCATCGGCGGCCATTTGGGACGCCTTCGAGGCACTGCCGTCCCAAACTCGTCCACAACGAGGAGCGAAGCCTGCAAAGCGGCTGACGGCCCTCGCCCATGAGCTAGCTTCTGATGGCATCCTGCCAAATGCGGGAAAATTGGCGCACGCAGAGATGCACAAAGCGCTGGACTCTTTCCAAGAGACCGAAAAGAAAAAGATAGAAGCCAAACGCAAAGAGATACTGACGGTTGATGGCACGACCGTAAAAGCAAACCTGAAAGATAGGGCCAAGAGCTTCGACGAATTTTGGGAAGATGCTGACATGGCGGTCATCGATGACGCCTATCGTCGTGCGGCACGCATCCTCACTCCCGACATTTCACACACTTACACTGACTTCCTCGCTGCTAAGACCGCTGCGCCCGACCAGCCCGATGAATTCGAGCAAGCGATTGTTGAGGGTCGCGTATCCATCGCCGCGCTTGGCCTAATGACCGAAGTGCAGCCCTACTTTGATGCGGAAGCCGACAAACTGACGAAGGGTTGGCTTACCAAGTACGCGAGTGAAATCAAGAAGCTAACGGACGACCGAAAAGAAGCGTATCGACAGATCATCGAGATGAGCAGCGAGCCGCAGGATGTGAACCTGGTCAGGCCGCAAGCCAAGTTCGTCCCCACTACGGCGCGCGAGCATGGAGAAGAGACGGAACTGCCGAACTACAGGAACCATCTTCTCTGTGACGACAAGGGCAATTACCCAGAGGATCTCAAAACCTCGTGGGAGGTCACCGTAGTCGCCACCGAATCAAAGCGCGAGGGATTCAAGTTCTGGTACCGCAATCCGCAGCAACCGGGACAGTCTTCGCTTGGCATCGCCTACCGCGACGGCGACGAATACAAAGTGATGCGCCCCGACTTCATCTTCTTCGCTACACCGGAAGATGGAACGGTGGTCGCCGACATAGTCGACCCTCATGGGCATCATCTGGCCGACGCATTGCCCAAGCTAAAGGGCCTCGCGTTGTATGCTGAGGCACACCCTACCGCTTACCGGCGCATCGAATCCATCGCCCAAGTGAAAAACACGCTGCGCGTCTTGGACTTGAAACGCGAAGACGTGCGCCGCGCCGTTGCAAACGCGAAGGATGCTGTGAGCTTGTTCGCTGGTCCTTCGGCTAGTGATTACCACTAAGAAGCCGTGTTCGGAAGCCCAGAAGTTTCCTAGCCCGTGCTCCTCAAAAGGAGCTGTTGCGTTTGTGACCTCTGGACCGAGACAACTAACCCCCAAAAGGCCCAAGCATCGCTGCGCTGGGGGTACATTTGGGGGTATGCTTCAAAGCTCTTACCACTATGTACTTGAAATAACAACGCTTACTTTTCCGATATGAATCCCCCACTCCCCAGATTTTCAACACCCACCAGAGATGGCGGGTTTTCTCTTGTATGTTGCATGTTTTTTTTAGGGTTTAGGACGCTTTTAGCTTTCCATCGTGCTACCCCATCATTCCCTCCAATTCCTTGTTCTGAGTTCGATTTTTCTTACAAAACACTCCTTGTCTTACAAAGGCGATTGCGCTCAGTCGCGAATGTTAAAAATTGAGAGTACGAGAGCAGGGCGTGGCGACGGCAAAATCGCTTTCCCGCTGAGGGACGCCCTTTATATGACCGCTGCGGAGCTGACCACCGCCTGCGGAAGCGCTCAGGTCGGAGCGGCGCGTAGGTTGGTCATACGGCGCACGGGGCTGAAGACGCAGTCAGACCAATTCCCACAATTTAAGGAATCAGGTATGCCGTCGAAGTCTGCTTCGGCGCGTCTCTCGGTCCTGACGATGTTTCAGACCCAGATGGCGTGATGCGGCTTCTGGAGAAGCACTTCGAGTCGGTCTCTCCGGCAGTAGCTTCGAGTCGCTCAAGATCCAAGAAGAGCAGCCGGATGGATACGTCGAAATGAATATGGCTCCGAGCACACACACTCCAGAAAAACGTCGGATTCTCGTTGCGATCGGCCTCCGAGCCGGGAAATCGAACCGCGCGATGGCCAAGGAAATAGGAGTCGATGAGGGTACGATCCGACGTGATCGGGCGTATCTTGCGACTCCCGAGCACGAGCGGCCGCCCAAGCGAGAGCGAACCATGAAGGCCAAGACTCCGAAACCGACGGTGGCTGGCCTTTTGCCTGCCAGGACAGGATGAAGTTTACGACCAGATCTTGAGAGAGACGTCTCAGGTGTGCGCGAGACCGGGCGGCCGGATTCGTATACTGACGGGACATGTCTGAGAGCCGTGACAAGCGTCGCAAAACCGATCTGGATCTGTTTGTGTTGGCTCTGATCCGCAGCGGTATCTCGACGCCATATGCACTTCAGCAAGAGGCTGGCCTCTCTCCGGGGGCTACGATACCTGCCATTCAGCGCATGCTGGAGGCCGGCTTCGTCCGACAAGGGAAGCCGGGTCCTCGGGGCCGCACTGAGGCTCGAATTACCGCAGCCGGTAAGAAGCAGCTCAAGAGTGGCTGGCGAAGCTTGATCGACGCGGGTCCGTCGGGCGATCTGGATGCTGATCTGCGGGTCGCAATGCTCGCGATCTCGGAAGGAACCGACTATTCCTCGGCAGCTGACTTGCTGAAGCGATCGGCAGGGAAGCTGGTTCACATGGCAGAAGCTGCTTCCCGTGATAACGAGTCGGCTGCTACGGTACCACTCGCCGGTTGGTATCGCGAACTAAGATCGGTCTCAGTCAGGGCCGTTCTGGAGGGCAAGCTGCTGCGGCAAGTTTGATCGCGCACAGCCTCCCAACAAAATTGCCCGGAACGGGAGCAAAGGCGAGTCACTCCTCTTCAAAGAGAGGCTCTTCTCGGCGTGTCAAAAGGGGCGAATAGGCTTCTGATCTCCTGTCTCGTCCATCCGGACTTCCCCGCTACTCGGCTTCGTGATAGGCCAGCTTCCTGCTAAGCAAACAGATCAGCGGGAAGCTCCGTTTCGGGTCTGTCGCCCTAAACCCTGTCAGCGGACGTTCGGTCATTGTGGGTACAAGGGTCGGACAATGGCGCAGTCGTCGCGAACAAAGTTCTAAGAACGAGGTCTGGGCCCGTGACCATCACGCCTTGGCGTCGGATGTCTGAACTCGTCTACTCCATCATCCAAGCTTTAGGTACGTCGTGTAAGCTCGTTCTCCGAGCGCAGTGAACGGAAGCAGCGTCATCGATCCTCCCAGCAGATCGACCTCCCATTGCTGCTCGCTCACCCGCGTTGCCCCGAGGAGTTGCTTGCGCGTCACTGTTGCTTGCGGCGCATCCTGGGAGGCTTTGACTGCCATCAGGACGAGCGGTCCTCGCATGAGCGCTACCGTGTTGGGATGATTCACGCCGATCGGCTCCAGCCTGAGTTGCATCGGGAGTTCCACTTCAATGCGGTCTCCACTCTTCCACATCCGCCGCACGGCTGAAAACGTTCCGGGTACAACGGCCGACGGTACGCGGCGCCCATTCACGCGAATCGTAGCTTGTCGCGCCCATGCCGGAATCCGGAAATGAAGAGTCAGGTCCACAGGGGCTGAAGCCGTCAGATTGAACTCGATCCGGCCCTCATATGGGTACGCGCTCTCCTGCGTGAGCGTCAGCGCTGCTCTGTTTTCTATCCATCGCAGTGTGGAGGGCACATAGAGATTGACATAAACAGCTCGGGACTGCCGCATATAGATGTTGATTCGATAGTCTGCCGCGACCTGGGGCAGCGTCCCGGAGCAGCAGGGCCAGCGGGCCTGCTTGTACACCCGTTTGGCATTGAAGTTGTAATCGGAGTAGTAGAAGGCCTCGCCATTATCCTGCAACGGCTTCGCGCCAAGTACAGTGTTGTACATCATGCGTTCCATGCTGTCGCCGTAGCGAGCGTCACGCGTAACACGAAGCAGATACCGGGTCAGCTTGAAGTTTGCATAGGCTCCGCAGGGTGTTTCAAAGCTGCGGTGGGTGTCGGTCAGGCTGGCATAAAGTTCGTTGCTGGCCGGAGCGCAAAGAGTCTCATTCGGCCCCCATCCCCCTGTGACGTAGCTCTGGTCCGCGAGCATCGTGAAGGCGTTTTCTGCGGCGCGAAGATGCTTCTCGCTGCCTGCGACCATGTAGGCCATCATGGCGGAACTCAGAGAGTTCACATAGCTATAAGCATGGCGGCCACTGAACACATTCTCGTTACGTGAAAGAGGATCGAACCACGTTGTGTCATCGAGGTATGCAAGTCCCATCTCATAATACCGGCGGCCTGCGCCAAGTTCATAAGCCAGGAAAAGATTCTCCGGGAGCGTGTAGGACTCATCCCATGTCCAGCTAGCGTCCTGCGAGGCAAGTTCTGTTCGCCACGCCACATCGTGTTCGATCGCATGCCCCGGAAGGTGCCGCAAGGCCGCTTCGGTTGTGCGTTCAAGAATCTCCAGCGCCTGCGGATCACCGACATAGCGATGTGAATCGAGAAGGCCCAGCAGCAGCTTGTCATAGATATATGCAGGAAATCTGCTCTTTATGTAGAGCTCTTCGGAGATAGTCTGCGCATAAAGGCGATTCAACCGCAGAACCTTGTCCCGCGTTGCATCGTCTCCGGTGATGGCGGACATGCGGGAGAGGGCGGACACCCATTGCCCAAACGTGCAGCCCGGCGCACCGACAGCATCGAAGCCTTTGGCGGGATCAGCGTTCGGATCGTAGTGATACCAGCCGCCGAGATCTTTACCTGGCGCCGGCATCCCGGCCATTTGGCGGAATGGCTTGAGGAGGCTGTCCTCATCGAGTTCCATCAAAACCGCATGGGTATTCATTAGCTGTGACTCGTGGAGTTCGCTCGAGATGACGACATCTCCATAGCCAAATTCGGCTAGCGGGTTGTTCTCCGAATTCGGTGTCCCTGCATTCCCTGTCGCGCTGCAGGTGAAGGCGCCCGTCACCATCAAGGCCTGTTGAAGGAAACTTCTACGTGAACTCAATCTCACCGTGCTGTCTTGCCTTTCGATGTCATCAATCAGCGGCCAGATCTCCTCTGATTCTGCCGTTGTTGAAGCATAATGATGCCCTGATGAAAAGGCCGAGAAAACGTTTACTTAACCTACCCATGCAGTGTACGCTTGTCTCGATCAATTTTGACCAGGTGCATCGCGTACTCATGAGGCAGAAGTGTCTTCGACTGACCGTCGTGTCATTCATCTTGTTGTTTGGAGCCGGCACAAATCTTCCGGCGCAGGCTTCGGACCGGCCAGCGAACTCTTCAATACCCGCCGGCCTTGATCTTCCCACCATCCTTTACGGCGCCGCGTATTACCACGAGTACGAACCTTACGAACGGCTCGATAAGGACGTCCGCCTGATGAAAGAGGCGGGTCTGAACGTTGTTCGCATGGGGGAGTCCACATGGAGTCTGTGGGAGCCGGAGGACGGGCAATTCGAGTATGCGTGGATGGACCGCGTTGTCGATGCGATGGGCAAAGCCGGCATCAAAGTCATCCTTGGGACGCCAACCTATTCGATCCCGACATGGCTTTATCACGAACACCCTGAGATTCTCGCGCGTCCTTTAGGAGGAGCACCGACCTTTTATGGCATGCGCCAGAATATGGACATTTCCAACCCGACGTACCGGCAGTACTCAGAACGATTAATTCAGCATCTTGTAGAGCACTACCGCGATAATCCGTACGTCATCGGCTGGCAGCTTGATAACGAGACTTCCGCCTACGGTGCGTCCAACCCGGACGTGTTCCAAGGATTTGTTGCACACCTTAAGAACAAGTTCGGCACGCCACAGAAGATGAACGAGGCGTGGTTCCTCAATTACTGGGGAGAGGATGTCAACAACTGGGACGACATGCCGACCCGGGACAGCGCACAGAGCACCGGTTACAAGCTGGAGTGGACGCGCTGGCAGCAGATGCGCGTCACGGACTTTCTCTCCTGGCAGGCGGCATTGGTCCGCAAATATCGGCGCCCTGATCAGTTCGTTACGACAGACTTCGCAGGCGGCATGAAGCCGGATGTGAACGAGGAGGAAGTCAGCCGGTCGCTCGATGTAGCCGCTATCAACGACTACCACGGCACACAGGACCACTACGATGGCTCACAACAGGCACTGGTCGAGGACTACACCCGCTCCCTGAAACAGAGCAACTTTCTCGTGACAGAGACGAACGCTCAGACGACGGACTGGACGTCGGCATTCCAGTACCCGCCTTACGATGGTCAACTCCGCGAGGACGTGTATACGCATATCGCAAACGGCGCCGACATGGTGGAGTACTGGCATTGGGCGTCGATCAACGCCAACCAGGAAACTTACTGGAAGGGGGTTCTTTCGCACGATTACGAACCCAATCGTGCGTACCATGAAGTCGCCCGGACGGCGCACGAATTGCAACGCATTGGGCCGCAGCTCGTTGGTATGCAACAGCACAACGAAGTCGCGATTTTGTGGAGTCGCGATTCGATGAACGCCATTAATTTCATGCCGTTCACCTCCAGTGGCCCTGAATGGTCATTCGCACCTCCGACCGCCGATTACAGTTCCCTCGTACGCCAGATGCACCACTCGCTCTACGCACTGAACGCCGGAGTAGACTTCATTTTTCCGGAGAGCGCCGATTTTTCTCGCTACAAGCTGGTGGTTATCCCGGCACTGTACATTGCCGACGATGCCCTGCTCCAGAAAATCTCCGACTACGTGAAGAACGGCGGCCACGTGGTGATGACCTTCAAAAGCGGGTTCGCTAACGAGAACTCCGCAGTGCGCTGGGTGCGCGCTCCTGGAGCGTTGCGAGACGCTGCAGGGTTCAGCTATCAGGAATTCTCAAACCTTGAAAAGCCGCTGGCGCTAAAAGGCGACCCGTTTCATGCGGCGGGCGACAACAAGGTGATGTACTGGGCCGAGTTCCTTCAGCTCGAGCACGCCAAGCCGCTCGCCTTCTACGACCACCCATTCTTCGGTCGCTGGGCCGCCATCACTGAAAACAAGTTCGGCAAGGGCACCCTGCTCTATGAAGGGACCTACCTCAGCGACGATCTGCAAACGGACCTCCTTCGACGAGCTATGACGGAGGCCGGAGTCGCTACGGATCAGTCGCTGCCCGCGGGCGTCCATAACGTGAACGGTGTTGACCGGCTTGGCAAACGAATCCACTACTACTTCAACTACACCGGCTCCTCAGCAACTTTCACGTACCGTCACCCTAGTGGTACGAACCTGCTCACCAACAAGCGAATCACTTCATCAGAGAAGCTAACAATCCCGGCATGGGACCTCGCAATCATCCAGGAGCCATAACGGGCCGCTTAGTATGTGACCGAGTACACGCGGCCTTTCACTGCTACCGGATCTTTCTCTGTGGTGCGGAATGTGAGCTTCACCGGGACTCCGGGACGCAGATCTCGTTGGCTGATCTCGCCCTCTGCCCAGGATAGACCAGCCCAAATTACGCGATCGTAGTTCTCGCGAATTGGAAGCTCGCGTCCATCCTGTTCCGCCTTCAACACAAATATCTTGCCCATGTTCGTGCCGTTCGGAGGACCACCGGCCCAGGTACGGCGCAGGCTGCCATCAGGCGAATATTGCTGCATGATCAGGCGCAAGTCACCCGACTCGGGGGCGTTGAGGGTCGCTTCAATCGCTCCCTTGCCGATTTCGTGAAACTCTGCCGGGATTGCGTGAATGCTTCTGGGAATCACAACATCGCTCTGCACGCCAAGGTCATATTCAGCTAATGCATATTTGCCAAAGCCGATGACTGCCATCTGCTCCGGCCCGAGCGTAACGTGGTCTCCGGCGATTTTTGGCACAAAACCAGCATCGCGAAACAGCAGTCGTCCCTGCCCACGCGAGCGCTGCGCCTGCGACAGGACGGGCAGCGCGATCCGTGCGACGGTTTCCGTTGGATTCATGACAGTGTAAACGCTGCCCTCGCCATCCAGCGCACCGAAACCATACGGCTGTACATCGCCGGGGATTCCCCCAAAGGTCTTGATTCTTCCCTCCGACTGGAAGTGCAGAAACAGCGACTGCACTCGAGCAAACCACCGCGCATCGTGATCGCTCAGCAGCTCGAGGTTTCCGTAGGTGGTGTCGATCCATCCTCCGCGGGCCATCATCAACAGGAGCGATCCCTTCCATTCCTGGAAGGCCCTTCTGAAGATGGTGCCAGTCTTTCCGGGCATGAAGCTGGTTGTGTCGATACGCTCGACAGGAACACCAGCTTGTTCGTATCTCCGCATCTGATGATCGCTGTAGGTGTCCAGCGATCTCCAGAAGCTCATGGAGGAAACATCGCTCGGACGTGGATCACCGCAATAGAGCGAGTCGAAAACCTGAAGCCACTGGAGGTCGATGGGGTTTTTGAATGGAAACCGGTAGTACGTTGAATCCATATCGCCGCCGAACCCGTTGAAAGCTTCCAAGACAATATCGGGATTCTTCCGCCGAAAAGCTGCCAAGGCCTCCCGGAGCGCATCTGAATTCCGCTTGATAATCTCCTGCTTGCTCAATGACACCTCGGCCTTGGGAGTCGCTGCCGTCATATCGGCAAAATCAAAGAGGAACATTCGGATGCCGCGGTCGTACCAAAACTGCAGCACGTCCATAAAGTCGGGCAGAAATCCGCCTTCAAACATTGACGTCGCCGTGCCGGCTTTGTTCAGCGAATCGCGCCACTTCGGCACTGCGTTGAGATGGACGAGTGTATTGGTGCTGAACCATAGCCCCGGCCGAATTCCATTCTCCTCGCACATTTTGATCCAGCGGTCCGGCCCGTCAGGCCAGTTCGGCCTCTTCCACGTGCGATAGCCGCTGTCTGCGTCGAACCAGAACGCATCCATCACGTAATAGTCGAACCGCACGCCATCCCGCTTGAGCCGGATAACGTTATCCAATTCTTTTAACGCCAGCTGTTCCGTAAGCGGCACATTGTCCGAGAGCTCATCGTACGCCGCCCAATTGTCATAGACAGATATGGGATCAGGAATCGTCGGTGAGGCGATAGCCCTGCGCGAGTACTGAGCCTGCCCGACTATGCCGGCCGGCATAGCAGTCGTGGCTAGAGCGAAGCTAAGCCATGCGCGCTTATTCACGACCGCTCACGTTCATCTGCGCGTAGACAGGTTCTCCAAGTACCTTGCGCAGCGCAAGCCCTAGGGGCACCGGCCCGACAGGCTCCTTCCATTCAGTTCCAACCACGCCATCCGGCCCACGGAGCGCGATTCGCAGCGCTGCGTTTGGTGTGGCACGATGCGTCACCTTGACACGGCGCAGATCGAGATCGGCCAGCGCGTTGCGAAATGCTGCGTCGGAAAATAGCCTTGGATCTGCCGAGGTCATTTGAATGTTTACGTTCAGGCCTTGCGCAGCATATTCGTGACTGAAACTCTTCAGCACAACAATCTGTCGCAGAGTCGAGTCGTCTATCATCCCATCCGTGTTCAGCGTAACGGGCAGTGTGCAATCGAGCGTCCAAGCTGGTTCCACCACGTCTCGCTGCACAAAGACTTGCGGCCAATCCCGCAGAGCACTCTGCTGAAAGCGCCCGCGGTCCTCTTGCTTCGCTGCATCTTGCAGGCTGTGCAAGCTTGTAAAACCGTTCCCGCCGTACTTCCACTCCGGCAGTCCAGAGCCGAAGTACCGATATGAGTTGCCAACGAGAGAGATCGCCGTGTTGCTTTCCACCATGCGCGGTGTAGTCGAAACCACTGTGTTGTCGCGAAATGTCGCGGTCCCTGCTTTGATGTCTCCCTTGTTCAACAGCGCCGGCGCATCTTCGAACGGGCTCCAGTAGATCGCGTTCTTCTCTACCGTCAGTCCATCAATGGACCCCCCATTCCATGTCCATAGAAAAATTGCTCCCTGGTAGTTCGCCATGCGGGGGCTGCGGCCGTTGTTAATGCACAGATTCCCCCTGACGACGCTGTCGCGGGTGACGAATCCTGCTCCAAACACGGCAACACAATAACCCTGCGTGTCGTGGCCATAGCTGTCAAGCACGGAGTTCTTCGTATTGCCGTAATCAATGTCGAACGCGCCACCGTCCACCCCGGGACTATCCGTCAGGTAGGCCTCGCTGCCTTGGACCGTACATTCGTCGCACATCCATGTCCAGATTGCGTTCGGTGTTCCAATCGTCTGTGTGGCCTGCATCCCGATGCTCCAGGCAATACTGGAATCGATCAACCCTTTGCGCACGCGGAAGAGTACGATCCCATCACCCTGAACGTCATGAACGGTGGAGTTCCGAATGACGGCATTCGTATTCCACTCGCTCTCAGGAGGAAAACCCAGATTGCCCCCGCCTATCAGGATGCCAACCCACTGATTCGTATGCCACGCGTTCACGCCGTCTACGACAACATCATCGAAATGCGAGTTCGCACTGCCTGGCGAGATAGCGACGAGCCCGCTCTCTTTGTGCTTCATTGTCCCGCCCATCACATCATGCACCGCGAGATTTGAGAGATGGATGTGATGGAGGATTCCGTTGTCCCCGCTGATGAATATTCCGTACGTCGAGCCTCCCGCAATATCCAACGAATCGATGTCCCAGTACTGTTGATTGAATAGCCGAAGAGCCTCCTCAGATCTCGAGGCCGCAATTACCTTCGGCCGACGTCCTTCACCGTATGCCGTAAGCCGGATCGGTCTGCCCTCTGCGCCCGACCCTTGAGGCGACAGCATGCCGCGACAGGTTGTCCCGCGACGGAGGTGCACCGTATCACCAGGGTGAAGAGTCACTCCATTCAATCCTTCAAGATTGTTCCAGGGCGCCTGCAAAGAACCATTGCCATCCTCCGCACGGCTGCAATCCATGTAGAGCATGCGGCCGGCTACCTGCGCCATGCAGGCGAAACCAGTCATCGCGAACGTAAACGCCACGGCAATCTTTACGAACCGGAAAATCGCCCAATTCATTTCGAAACTGCACTCGTCTTCTTGTCTCCCATATAGGTCAACACATAGTGGTGGCTTACCAGATGAAGGTGGTCCTTCGCTTTTTGCTCGAACTCGGCTTCGCCTTCGCGAAGGATCCGACTGCCATCCATTCGATCAGGGACGTGTGTGCCTGCCGACAAGGTGAGATCTGCACTCTCGAGAACCGACCGCTGTTCCAACTCCCCGTCATACTCACGCGATTGCCGCCACATGGGCGTCTTCATCGTCGCGAGATTGATGCCCTTGTCGAGTTGATCGGCTGAAAAGTTTCCAATTTGCATTGAGTCGATACGAAGCGTGTATTCGCCTGCACGCAATCCGCGCACACGCAGCATCTCCTGGTCGCAAGAGAATAGATTGCTCACTGAAAGAACAAAGTTCATCAGCTCGTTATCGAAATTCAATGGAAGTGGGAGCGCCTCATCCATCTGGTCCCACTCGGTTCGAGCGCCGTCTCCGGTTATTCCTGTGACCGTTGTTCGTTGACTCTCCGTCGCTATCCGGCCAGAAGCTGCGATTGTGACAGAGCTAACCACTGGATCCGCGTGCCATGCCTGCATCAGGGCCGCAGCCAGGATCCAGTGCGTCGGCTCTGCCGGATGAATCCTGTCGGTCACAAGCAGCGATGCAAACGAAGAATCCGCCGCCTTCGCGCGCTGCAACATCTGCACGATCGGCGAATACGTGTCGACCACCGGCAGATGCTCGCGGGCCCCTAACGTCGGAGTCGTGCGCGCATTCTGCTCTGTGGTCGCCATGAACCCCTTGAACTCCGTGCCATGGGTTATCTCGTCATAGGGCGTGTTCTCCAGAAGAGTGATGCGTGCACCCGGGGCTGCATCGCGCAGCAAACCGAGCAGCCTCTCATAGCCTGACTGATACTCGGCGAAGATCTTCGGGTCCGGTGGAACATAGTCGCCATCGTTCATCCCGAGCATGACTGAGATTACTGTCGGATTCCACGGCTTGACATCTCGGCTCACGCGGGTCGCCGCATCCCCCGCATAGCCGCCGGTTACCTTGTCCCCTGGAACTCCGGCGTTATGAAACTCGACGGTTAGGCCCGGATATCTGGTCTCAACAAAGTCCTGAACGTCACGCGTATAAAACCGCTGGGCAGTGATGCTATCGCCATAGAAGGTCACACGATCGCCGTTATGAAGATAGAACGACTGCGCCGAGGAAAACTTAGGGATGATCAATACCAACGTGGCGAGCAATAAACTCCGGCCCAACTTCACTCTTACACTCCTTACCCAAAACGTGGAAGAAAGATGGGGCGGAAGCTTAGCTTCCGCCCCACCAAAGCGGTTCATCGCTAGAACAGGAACTTCCCGGCGATCTGGAAGACACGCGGGTTATTGTCGGTCGACGTGATCACGCCGAAGTGCGTCGTGTCGTTCATGTTCCCACCCGGATTGTCGAAGTGCGGCGTGTTCAGCATGTTGAAGCTCTCCAGCCTGAGCTGCAGCTTGTACTTCTCCGTCATGGCGAACTCCTTGAAGAGCGAGAAGTCCAGATTGATATAGCCCGGGCCCACTACCAAGTTCCTTCCTGCATTGCCCGCAGTATCGCCATTGTTCTCGAACGCGCTCGTGTTAAAAGTACACCTGCAGTGTTCGCTGGCCCCGCGGCAGAACCGGATTCCCCACAAGGTTCGGCCGCGAGTTCGTCGGTGCCTTCGGATTCGTCTCGTCTACCACGTTGATCGGTGTCCCTGAACGCATGATGTAGATGCTGTTGATCTGCCATCCGCCCAGCAGCAACTCTTCCGGCCGGTTCCATGAACTGAAGAAGCGCTGTCCCTGGCCAATCGGCAAACGGTAGAGCCCGCTGAACACAAAGTTGTGGCGCCGGTCATCATCCGACGACGCCCACTCCGCTCGTAGATTCTTCGGATCCTGCGGCAGATCATTGTTCACATTCGCATCGAATGGCGCCGCCCCGTTATCCAGGTTATGCGAGTACGTGTACGAGAGCAGGAAGCTCAGGTTGCGGGACTCACGCTTTGTCAACTTCATCTGCAGCGCGTTGTAATTACCCGCGCCCAGATCCGTCAGTTCCTGAATCACGCCCAGGTTCGGCGCAATCGCGCCATTCTTGCCGGTCGAGCTGATCCAGTTAACATTGCCCAGCTGATACCCCAGATGATGGCTCAGCGCGCCGACGTATCCTGCCTCGAGTGAAAGCGTCTGACCCAACTGACGCTGCACCGTCAGGTTGAACATCTGCGCGTAGCCCGTCTTCATCGTCGGGTTCACATAGTACGTCGTCACCAGCTTGCCGCTCGGCAGCGTCGCCGGATCAATCCGTCCGCTCGACGGAATGTTGATCGCCGTGCTCCGCGGCACCCCCGTGTCGTCCTGGTAGGCGAACGGCGGCCCCGCATACACATTGTTTGAGATCGACTGCTGGTTGGCCCACGGGAGGTTCTTCGTCAGGAAGTCTTCGCGCCCGTCGTTTTCCGGCGAGTAGTTGATCCCGTATCCGCCGCGAAGCACCGTCTTCTGGTTCAGAAGATAGTTGAGGCCGAACCGCGGCGAAAAGTCGTTTTTGCGCGACTGCAGCAGCGTATTCGAATTCCCACCAATCCCCGCCACCAGAATGTTTCCGCTGACCGGATCGTAGTTGGACATCTGGTTCTTAGCCTCACTGTACGGCGCCTGAAACTCATACCGCACACCATAGTTCAGCGTTAGCTTGTCGTTCACGCGGAACGTGTCCTGCGCATACCAGTCCAACTCCCAGCTCTTGGTATTCGGATTCGTAAGCTGCAGGCCGCTGTACACATCCAGCGGAAGGCCGAGCAGCAGATCGGCGATGTCCGTGCCTCCGTCCCAGAAGTAGGCGCCTGGAATGTAGGTCCCGTAGTTCGGGTCGTTCGTCATCGAGTACCCGTAGCTTCCGTAGTACTGGTACGTTGTCGGGAACAGGCTGAACAGCGGATGCGAGTTCAGCTTCCGGAAGACCACCCCAAACTTCAGATCGTGCCGTCCGACCTGGCTCACCGTGAGATTGTCATTGATCTCCGTATTATCGTCGTTGATGAAAAACGGCTTGTATGACGAGCCACCGGCCAGATACCCCGAGCCGAGATAGAGGTCCGGGAATCCGATCGTCGCCGGATATCCGTTCACCGCGACATTCCCCCAGCCATACTGAGTGGAATAATCATGGCCATTCAGCTGACTGAACTGCGCCTGGTAGTAATGCGAATAACCGCCGCGGATCTCGTTCAGCACATGCTGCGTGAACAGGTGCGTCTCTGTCGCCGATAGCGTCTGCCCGCGCACGACCTCCTTCTGCGCCTGGTCCGCATCGCCCGCGCCCGGCACAACCGCCTGGTTGTTCCAGAGGTCCGTCGTGTTCTGGTCCTGATCGTTGTAGTGGTACACGAGGAACAACTGGTCCTTATCCGTAATCTTCTGATCGAACCGGGCGTCTGCGTTGATGTTCTTCGTCACACGCGGCTGATGGAACACGTAGTTGTCGAACCACCCGTTCTCAATTCCGGGCAGATTTGGCTTCGGGAAGAAGTTCAACAGCGCGTTCTTGCCCGCCTTGCTGACCATGTTTGCGGGAATAATGTTGCCGGGGAATTGCGTCGCGTAATATCCGTTTGAAACGTATGTATACGGATTGAAGATCGGCACCACAGATCCCGCAGCCGGACCGGAGCCATTGCACTGCTTGCCTGAGCACGGGTCCACCATATGAGACAGGTCGGCTGACCCGTCCGGGAGGAAGCTGTACAAGCTGGGATTGGGCACGCTATCTAGCCCATTCGCCGACAGCGACTGCCTCATCCCCTCGTACGAGACGAAGAGGAACGACCGGTCCTTCCGGATCGGTCCGCCGATCGTCCCGCCATAGTTGTTCTGCTGCAGGTTCGAAGGCGTTCCGCCTCCCGCGAAGGAATACGTCTCCGCGGCTAGGAAGGACGGCCGGTAGAACTCGTATGCACTCCCATGAATGTGGTTCGTCCCCGATTTTGTCTCCACCGAGACGATGCCGCCGCCCGCGTTGCCGAACTCTGCGTTGTAGCTGGACGTCGCTACCTTGAACTCCTGAATCGAATCCACGCTCGGCGTCACCGTAATGTCCTGAGTGCGGTTCGTCGTCGACTCGATACCGTCCAGTTGAATCGAATTCGCAAACTCTCTCTGCCCATTCACAGAGAAGTTGTACGAGTTCATATTGCCCGGCGCTGGGGCGACGCCCGGCACAAGTGCGGTCAGATCGTAAAAGTTACGGCCCTCCAGCGGAAGGTCGAGAATATCCTGCGTGCCGATCACCGTTCCGGTCTCGGCCGTCTGCGTCTGCAGAAGAGTAGGCGCGATCGACACCGTCGTCACAGTCTGAACTTCACCCAGACTTAGCGTGAAGTCCTGAAGAAGCTGCTGGTCGATGGTCACTGACGCGACAGGAGTCACCGCGGTCGCAAATCCGGCGTGAGTTGCGGTGATCTTGTAGTTGCCAGGGGTCACATGCAGCAGATCGTACGTGCCCGTCTTGTCGGTCGATCCGTGGAAGCTGATCTGCGTATCCACGTTCGTCGCCGTGACGTCCGCGCCTACAATGCGCGCACCCGAGGGATCCGTAACATGGCCCACGATAGAGCCGGAGGTCACCTGTGCTCCAGCGTGAACCGTCGCAAGTGACATGCCAATGGCGGCCGTCAGCAGCGCAATCCGCCTGAGGCCGCGCGCCCGCCACGTACTGGTGGGGCTGAATGGAGAGCTGCACATCTGAGCCATGCGACAAGTGTGAGAGTCGATCATCGTGAGGATCTACCTTCTTGAGTTCATTCCCGCAAATTGAGAAAACGTTTACAGACCAAGATACTAATGTGTGACAGAAAACGCTGTCAACGCTCTTTTCAAGACAGCCCCTCTCGCGTACAAATACAAACGATATGCTGCTTCTTTGTGCCACAAAGGCGTCGCACGGCCCGGAAGGGTTTCTCATCCGAAAACGTTTTCTCGAATTCCGCTTTTAGATTGCCTCACGCGCCCCGAACTGACAGAGTGTTGTATGAAACCGACAACGTCTCGCGTTAAACGGTCATAAACCCTAAACTGGCTGATCACGACCCTATGCGCCTTCCCTCATACCTAGTGGCCGTTTATTTCGGGTGTACCTTCTTGATCGCCATTTGGTCGCATCGCAAGCAGCGAACCTCCAATGACTTCCTGAATGAAACCGGCAACCTGCCAACCTGGGTCGCAACACTGTCGTTCCTGGCAGCCAATTGCGGCGCGCTCGAAATCGTTGGCCTGAGCGGAATTGCGGCGCGTTACGGGGTTCAGGCATTTAACTTTTACTGGATTGGAGCGATCCCAGCGCTTGTATTCGTCTCGTTTATTGTTCTGCCGACCTATCACCGCAGCGGCGTGAAGAGCGTTCCCGAATACCTGGGCAGGCGTTTCGGCCGCGAGGTCAGGCTGCTCAACGCTGCAGTGCTTCTCGGAGGTACCTGCTTAACCGCGGGCGTAAGCCTCTATGCCGTTGCCGAGATTCTGCACCTGTTCGCTGGATGGAGCTTCTTGGCCTGTATCCTCGTGGCGGCGTCTGTTTCAACCGCAAACATTCTCACCGGCGGTCTGCGCGCAACCATGCGCACGGAAATCCTGCATTTCTTCCTAATGGTCGCCGGGCTCGCACCGATGCTATACCTGTCATTCCGCTCCAACAGACTTCATCCGAACAGCGCTACAACGTGGGCTCATCTGTGGCTGAAGACCCCTCTCATCTCCTCCCACGTTCGCGTCGACATGGTCGGCGTCGTGGTTGGATTAGGGCTGGTCATTGGCTTCTCATACTGGTGCACAGATTTCGTTCTGATGCAAAGAGCACTCACGGCGCCTTCCGCCCTATCGGCGCGAAAGGTACCTCTCTATGCTGGCTTCGGAAAACTTCTGTTCTCGTTTCTGGTCGTAGTCCCCGTGGTTGCCGCCGGAAAGAGCGCTTCGCTATCCGGCAACAACAACCTCGACCAGACTGCCGCTCTCCTAATGCGCGCATTGTATGACTCACGACTTTGGGCCGCCGGAGTTTTGGCGATTACCGCGAGCCTGATGACTGGTTTGAGCGCAAACGTATCTGCCTTTGCTTCGCTTTGGACACAGGAGATTTACAGGACCTTCCTTCGTCCGCATAAAACTGAGCAGCACTACATCCTTATGGGCCGTCTTTCAAGCATTATGTGCATCTTTCTAAGCCTGATAGGAGCATATGCCACTTTGCAGTTCGAAAGCCTGTCCGAATTCATGCTGACCATCTTTTCCCTCACAATCGTTCCCTTCTTCGCAGTCGTGCTCCACGGTATCTTTTCTCGAAAAGGCTCGGCCGCGAGCGCAATCAGCGGGGCGCTGTCAGGGATCCTTATGGGAGCCATGATGAGCGTCGCTTATCATCTCCGTCTGCTCCCATCAGGTAGCGAACTCAATGCGAACTTCTACACTGCGATCGTGAGTTTCGCAACGTCGTTTGTCATCTGCACCGCCTCAACTCGGCCGCACTCCAGTTCGTTCGGCGCACCCGGTGTCACATCTCAACCGGTTACGGATGTGTGGACGATTCCCATACCGAGCACGCTTTACCTTCTGGGGGGGGTATTGCTTGTCTCCTGCGTCATCCTGAATGTTCTCTGGCGATGAAGCAGACGAGTTGGTGTTCAGTTATTCGTTAATTCGAGGTTGTAATGAAAAAACGCGGTAATGGCTCATCACGATCAGACGAGGTCGCCAAACGAGCCGGTGTTTCGATCGCAACGGTTTCGCGAGTTGTCAACGGCCTCGCTTCTGTAGACAAGAAGCTGGCAAAACGCGTCTGGAAGGCCATAGACGAGTTGGGATACGTGCCGAATCAGCAGGCGCGTGCTCTCGTGTCCGGACGCAGCCGGACTCTCGGGCTCCTCGTCTCGGAGATCACGAACCCCTTTTTCCCCGAGTTGATCCAGAGCTTTGAGGACATAGCCGGAGAGCACGGCTTCGAGGTCATGGTCGGGTCAACGAACTACAACTATGACCGCGCGAAGCTCTTCATCACGCGTCTTGTGCAGCGCCGGGTGGAAGGCGTTGCTGTGATGACCTTCCGTGCAGAATCGCCTCTGCTGGAGCCTCTTATCGCGCAAGATACTCCACTGGTCTCCATTGACGTGAGCACCGGGGCGCCCCGTTCGATGGTTCTCGAGATCGATTATGCCCAGGGAATCAGTCAGGCAGTCCAGCACCTGGCCGTTCTCGGGCATCGACGGATCGCTTACGCCGGCGGCCCAATGCCACACCTTACGAATCTGCGGCGGAAGAAGGCCTTTCTGCATGCGACTCGCTCCATCGGCCTCGACGTAAAGGAGGCTCAGATATTTGAAGGGGCGCACACGTTTGAAGGTGGAACTCAAGCTGCACAACAGTTTCTGCAGATCAAGGATCGGCCCACTGCTATTGTTTGCTCGAACGACATCATGGCGGTGGGGGTAATGCGGGTCTTGGCAAGATCCAACATCAGAGTACCGGGCGAGATGTCGGTCGTTGGATTCGACGACATTCACCTAGCCGAGTTCGCAAATCCGCCGCTCACTACAATCCGCATGTCTCGCGAAGATCTCGCGCGAAGCGCATTCAATGCGATTCAGCAACTCATCAACTCTGACCAGGTCATAGCCCCTCCTGCATTGCGCGTAGGAACCTCATTGATTGTGCGTGAATCTACTGACTTCCACACGGAAGCCGCTCACGGCTTACACATCAAGCGTCGACGGATCGGAACAGCAGTTTGAAAATGCGCAACGTTCCATCCTGTTCCTTACGAAGCACCATTTTCGTTAATGGATCTCTGAACAATACGGAGCGGCCGAAAGCCCCGCTTCTACAGCCGCCGCCCGCAGCAGCTTCCGCTCTGCCGAAGGCCATCGTGGGGTCCGAGCGCATCGCGCCGAGCACCTCCACGGGGTTCAAAGTACCGGAACCACACCCCCCGCCCAATCTCCTCCTTCATCCACACAATGCGACGTTCCTGACCTGTCTGGCTACCTCTTTTATCGCCTCACGACCGATACCCTCAACCCGGTGTTTGGGTCTGAAACCCTATACTAGGGACCGTCGATTTTGGGGTTTTTGGGTGCGGAACCCTCATAGAAGTCACTGTAGACGTAGGGAAAAGGCGTTTCCCGACCGCTGATGTCGTTTTCTGTGCCACAAACTCCCCCTGCCGAAAACCTCACCGCTCTCTCTACAGTGACTGCAAAGATGCATGGACAGCTCTATATTCGCGGAAAAGAAGGACGAAATGTCGGCTTTAGTGTGGTCGACCAAACGGTGTCAATCCGCTTGGACATTCCAATGAAGCGTGGCCGGGAGGACCCTTCGGCCCTCTGGTCGCCACGCCCGGATCATGCGGATATGACATTGACGATCGGAGAACAGGGATCGGAGCGCCAGTGGCGTTGACGACGCGCAAGGGAAGATTGAGGCTAAGTTGGCCGAGATCGCGATTGAGATTATTGTTAGTGCCGAAGAGCGATATCGAGATCGGAAGGTGCAGAGCCACAAGTGGATGGTGGAAAGAAAAGCTCAGCTCGAAGAGGCTGAGCGGAAGCGGAAGCTCGAAGAAGAAGCGGCTGTACGAGAGAGAAAGAGGGCTCTGGAGGAAGCTCGGGTAGATCGCCTGCTCAGGGACGCCGCCGCGTTTCAACAAGCCCGCCAAATCCGTGCTTACGCAGATGCGATTCGGGAGCTGAAATTGAAGGACGGGAACGCAATCCCATCGCCGCTTGATCGGTGGATCACATGGGCTATCGCTCAAGCCGATCGCATCGATCCGGTCATCGGAAACGCCTTTCTTGTGTCTATGGACGACGGCGATGCTGAAGATGCTGGCTCGGCGCCTTCTGCTACCGAGCAGAATCAGATCCTTCTCTTGGAACATAACTTTATCCGGCTCGAGCAGGAAAATCGTGCACTTAGAGGTCAACTCGACGTACTCAAGAGGGATGCGACGTCTCACAGGTACACATACGAAGATGCGGTGAGGGAGCAGCGACACAACTACTTCAAATACCGAAACGCACGCCGCTACTGAAGCTCGGGCGCCGGGTAGGCAAGAGCATACGTGGCGAGATCTTGGATGGGCCTATCGAATTGCGTCAAAAGTGGAGAGTCGGCATTTGGCGTCGTCGCCTATGGATTGTGGTTCGCTGATCCTTACGTGTAATTCCCTGATCGGCAGCTTGAATTCCCTGGTCCAGGAACGCATCGAGACGTCACGGAGAGGTACAAGTCGCTGCAAGAAGGTAACTTAGGGAGTTCGAGCGAGCTCCTTACCGGGCTCGAAAGCGCAGATTCCCTGCAAAATTCCCTGATACCACGGAACTCCAAGCAGAGACGAGTTCGCGGGAGACTGCATCCACCGCCAGACATATAAACCTGATGGTCAAAAAAATCGCCCGAATTCGGGCGATTTTTTGCTTCTAGGCGCTCGCAGGCATGAGCGCGAGATAGGGCTGATTGCTGAGTGTGGCATTGAGTGCTGGATGCAATGTGGCTGCTTCTCCGGCCCGAAGCTCAAAATAGTACTGGAGTGGAAAGGGAGAGCCGGTGTAGCTCGCGGGAATGACGGCGCTATATATGGCGCCGGACCTCTGCATAGGCGCCGAAAGCCAACGCTCACCTTGGTTGACATGGCGATACCAAAGAATAGCTGCCGTCACAGACTCGGATACAGAGATAGCGAGAGACAAATTACTGCCAGGATGAAAGGAAGGCGGAGCTACATGCTCAATTGCTAATGAAGGGCGCGCGGGGGCCTTAGCCAGGTAAGTGAGAGCAACTGAAGCCGAGCGGTTCTGCACTGCTTCGACAGCAAAGTAATGCTGCAATGCAGTCACGTCCTGGTCGATGACGGGAAGTCGATCGAGCCAGTGGCCTCTGCGGATCGCCGTTTCGCCGTAACTGAGATCTGACTTATAAATGTTCGCAGCGCGCTGAGCCATCGCTGACCAACTATCCCGTGCTTTGCGATAGGCGCTAAGCGAGGTCTCGGCCGCGCGTGGATCGCCGGTGCGCGTGTAAATGGCGTAACAGAGCGCAGCGCGGAAGAGATTGGCGTAATACAGCCCGAGACCGTTGAGGATTAGTACGTCTTCCTCCACTTGCCGGAAGGCCGCAAGCATGGCGCGGCGATTGTCTGCGGCGCGAGCTGCCTTCAAAGCCTGCCTTGAGGACTCCACCATCCCTTCAAGCCAGCCGATGACCTCACTGGGGCTGTAGCGTGCATTCTGGGTGCCATCGAGCAGATCGGTCGCGTGCTGGTCGATCGTCGAGAAGAGCTGCGGGTCAAGCGGGCTGATGGCACTAACGTTGTGGGGAGCCGGCGAATCGGCATAGAGCGGCTTTCCCGTCGGAGGAAGTACGGAAATCGGATAGTAGAATTCAGGCCAGAAGCTATGATTGGAAGCCGAAGGCAGCCACGCGGTCGTAATGAGCGGCAAGATACGGCTGGAGTACGAAAGAGCGGACATCAACTCTGGGCCGCCAGGTCCAAATTGATAACGGAACCAGCGCTGAAATGGATCTGAAGAACCTTCAGGGTTGTATAAGGCGCGGCCCCAGACGCGATAGGTAATCGCAAATTTGTCTGTGTCTGGGTTGAACGCGGCGAGCACACCATCCGTGTACGCATTTCGACCGCCAGGATGGCCCGATCCTTCACGGCCTTTGAACGTAAGCGGCTCACAGAGTTCCATGCCGGCTGCTCCGCAGAAGTGGGCGGCGCGGCCATACCCGGCTGCAAGAGCCGGATCAGCCCAGAGAAGGTGGCGCTGCGTGCCAGGCCAGACGCGATAAAGCAGCGTGATTTCGTCGCGCTGACCGTAGAAGTCGCCATAGCCGTAGCGAGTAAAGTTGCGCGAGCCGCTGGAAACAGCAAAGGTTCCCGTGACTCCCTCGCGTGGGTATTCTGTCGCCCGAATGTCGGCCTGATGGTAGCCGAGGCCCAGATGTTCCGCCCAGAATTTGGCCCCGGCTTTGACCGGCATACCTGTCTTATGGGCCATATCGATCATGGTTTGATTGAGACCCTTGGCGTGCATATCGATCTCAATAGTGCGTCCTGCTCCAGAAATCGCTTCGAAGAGCGTCTGCCAAAAGGGATAACTGCCCTCAGGGATGCCGCTCTCGCCGTGAATGCGTAACGTGAGACCACTGATCTGCGGGCAAGCATTGAGCAGCGCAGAGAGCGCGTCTCGGCAATAGTCTGCGTGAGTCTCAGGCGTGAGACCCGTAATGCGGTGATCAGCCTTCGGGCTGTCGGTCCACTGATAAGCGTGGGTCCAGATACCGAGCTGGAATTCCAAGCCGCGACGAACCGTTTCCGCGGCGATAAACTGCAGCGTCTCAAGATTGCGCTGACGCTCACCTGGCGCGAGAGGCGGCTCAACGGCGACGCGACTGTATGCAGGCAGATCAACAAGGTAGGGATAGGGGAAGTGAAAGTAATCGCCTGTGACGCCGCGAGGAAAGTCATAACCGAAGCCGAGCGCGAAATTGAAGCGATTGAAGCGAGAGTAGGCAAGCGTATCCAGATAGCGTGTCCAAAAGACTCGGTCATAGAACCACGACTTGTCTTCAATCTCCGATACGAAGGCGCGCGCAACGCTTCGAACTCTATTGGGCGTAGGCTCCACTATGGGTGCGGTGAAATGGAGAGCGCTCAGCGGATCGTCGCTGAGTTGCACGCGGTCGGCGAGTTCAAGGAGGCCGTAGACAAGCCCACGCGCATCGATGCCTGTCACCAGAATTGCCGAATTATTGTGATATCTGCCAGGAATGAGGGCTATCGTTTCCGCCTGCCTGATTGCCGGCAGTGTTCCAAAACCTGCCGAGAATGAGCTGGACGGCGGAGCGACCACGATGGTCAATTTGGCCGGAGCTGACGATGGCACCAGGCCCTTCTCTGTAGAGACGCGGCGAAACTCAGCGAGAGCCCATTGAACGGGTTCTTCGGCAACAAGAGCGCTGTCATCGCTGACGAGAGCGATGGAGCCACTTGCAGTCAGTGCGTTGGCGAGTTCAGCAGTAATCAGCGAGGAGGCTGCCGCAGAGAGTTTCAGAAAGGTGCGCCGGTTAGGCTGATTTGGCATTCAAAGCAAATCCTCTCCAGGTTATTAGGCAGTGCACTGTGTCGCTCACAATCACCACAAATCCTGGCGCTCGTGGCAACGATTGCGTCGTCCTGGCCGCCATTAACTTCCGTCTGGCTAACGCAGGACCAATCGCGCCAGCGACGGAGAGCGAACCAGGATTGTAATCAGTATCCCGACCAGGCAGGCAAGTACAAAGCTGTGCAGAAAAACGAACCGCATGATAGTGCCCTCGCTGCCATAGGCGTTTGTGGCGGTGCTCGCAACGACCACGCTCTGTGGGGCGATCATCTTGCCCATCACACCCCCGGCGGAGTTACTCGAAGCCATTAGAAAAGGCGATATCCCTAATTGTTGCGCCGTAAACTTCTGCAGGCTGCCGAAGAGCACGTTCGACGAGGTATCGGAGCCGGTTGAAGCCGTCCCAAGCCATCCCACCAGTGTTCCGAAAAACGGGTAGATGACGCCTGTCCTCGCAAACGCAAGTCCCAGCGTCGCATCCAGCCCGCAGAAGCGCGTGACGTACGCCAGGCTCATCAGTGCGGCAATCGTAACCAACGTGAACCGCGTAGAGACCACTGTATGCCAGAAGACCTTCACAATCTCGGCTGGCTTAAGCCTCATCACCACAGCGGCAATGAGCGCAGCGACAAAGATTCCTGTCCCCGTGGCAGAAAGCCAGTTAAACGTGAAGACGGCAGACTCCGGTGTCGGCGCTGCCACCACCGGAGGCATGCGATAGACCACATGATCCAGTCCGTGTACCACAAGCTTGATTCCACTGATCGAATCGATCCATCTCGTAAACTTCGGTGTCCCCCACACAACCACGCACAGGGTCAAAATCACCCACGGTACCGCCGCCCTGATCACGCTATTCGCATGGTTCTTGCTCAAAGAGGGAGGACAATCCGTCACATCTTGCCGCGCCGCATTCAGAATCCTCTTCGGCTTCCAAACTTTCAGAAAGAGCACAAACACTGCCAAACTCACGACCGCCGCAATGATATCCACCAGCCACGGGCCGTGCAGCATGGCAACCACAAGTTGCGATCCACCAAACGTTGTCCCGGCGATCAGGATCGCCGGCCAGATCTCCACCATTGCCGTATAGCCCGCGAATACCCAAATCAGCCAGAACGGCACCAGCAGACAAAATGGGGTCAATACTGCTGCAATCACGTGTGTCAGAATCAGCGGATTCAAGCCGGTCACCGCGGCCAGTGCGATGACGGGTATCCCAAGTGCACCGAACGCAACCGGAGCCGTGTTTGCCAGCAGCGTCAGCCCAGCAGCCTCCAGGGACGAAAAACCGAGCCCCAGCAGGATCGTTCCGCACACGGCTACCGGAGTTCCAAACCCGGCCGCTCCTTCGAAGAAGGCGCCCAAAATGAACGCGATCAGAAGCAGTTGCAGCCGGCTGTCCTCCGTTACACCGACCAAACACTCGTGCAGCAGTTTGAATCGCCCAGCGCGCACCGTAAGCTGATACATAAAGATCACAGGAAAAATGATCCAGAAGATAGGAAACAGCCCATATCCGGCACCCAGGGCCGTCGCCCGCAGTGCCAGGTGCAATGGCATGTGGAAGATCTCTGCTGCAACCACAAGTGCTGCTGCAAGTGCGATGAGCGCCGCAGAATGCGCTTTCAGTTTGAGCCCGATCAACAGCACCAGAAGTAGAAACAGAGGCAGCGCCGCCCACAATGTCGAGAGCCACCAGTGGTGCGCAGGATCGTAGGTCTGGAACCAGGCCGCCGAATTACTCGGCAACATGCACAGAACTGCACTGGAGTCCTCTGCTAATGGGATATTCATTGTTAGATATAAGTCGAATCACGCTCAATCAAGTGCCGACATTATCGATGCAGTAGGACAGTGATGTAAATGCTTTTGGTCTGATGATCTGACCGGCAATCATCGGTACGGTAAGGGAGAAGCGCCGCCGACGAGTTTTGTGCTTCCCAATGGGAATCTGCTTGTCCCTTTATGCCTTGGGCTCCTTCTTCCAGATCTCTACGTAGTCCAAATAGTTGTGCGCGTACTTCAGGATCATCTTGCGGTCCGCCTCATCCAGCGTCCGCCGCACTTTGCCCGGCAGTCCGGCCACCAGTGAGTTTGGCGGAATCACCATGTTCTCCGGAATCAGCGCCCCCGCCGCAATAATCGAACCCTCGCCGATCCGTGCGTTGTTCAGAATCGTCGCGTTCATCCCGATCAGGCACGCATCCTCGACCACGCAGCCGTGCACCGTCGCGTTGTGCCCGATCGTCACCCAGTCACCTACAATCACCGGGTACACATACCGCATGCCGTGCAGCACGGCGCAATCCTGCACATTCGAGTTTGAACCGATCCGGATTGCATTCACATCGCCGCGAACCACAGTGTTCATCCACACACTGGAATGCTCCCCCAGCTCCACATCCCCGATCACCTGGGCGGACACATCGACATAGCAGGACTCGGGAATAACGGGGATCTTCCCCTGGTAGGGTCGAATCATGATGCTTCAATTCTACGAGCCGCCCCACCACCGCATCCTGAGCACAGCCAACGGCAGCGCGTCCCACTCGAACGGCTATCGAGAGAAATCCTCTTCCAACGAGGGAAATACGTGATCGACCAGTTCCTCACGTAACGTAAGGCGAAGATCTGTCCTTGGCTCTGGCTCGGTGTTGGACTCAGGATGCAGAGCGGCAGGAGACGTCGTCCCTCCCGTATCGGTGGTGTTGACCACGAGGATGCTGGCTGCGTGCCGCGCAGGATCGATGAACATCTCGGAGGAGAACCCGCCCTGATCTCCGTCGTGGTACACATAGCGATGCCCGTTGAGATCGAGCACAAAGAAGCCGAGGCCCATCTTCGGCGCACCCTTCGTGTAGGCGGTAGCGGTCTTGCTGTTATTGGTAACGGGCAGCACACCGGTCCATGCTTCCTCAAGAGAACTGCGCTTGAGAACGAGATCGTAGACAGGGTTGCCAGGATCGCCGATGAGAAAGCGAACATACTTCACCATGTCTGCGATTGGCGCTTTCAAGCCGCTATTTGAGGTGGTGATCCCGGTATCGAAATTAAACGGCTGTTCGGTGAGCTTATTTCCGGCACGCAGATAACTCGCGGATACATGCGACTCCAGAAAGTAAGGCGAGCGATCGAAGTAGCTCGCGACCATGCCCAGCGGCTTCAGGATGTTCTTGTCGATGTATACCTCGAAATCGTCGCCGCTGAGCCGCTCGACGATCTGTCCGAGAAACACATAGCCCAAGGTTGGAATAACTCCATTCCGTGCCCGGCGCGAACGCGACATGCGTGTATGGCAACATCGCCGCGACCTGTGTCCAGTGTGTTGGCTCAAATGGCTGCCAGTCGCAGTTTCTGGGGTCATCACAGTCCCAGGGCCACGTAGGGTCGCGAAAACCGGCGCTGTGGGTGAGCAGGTCGCGAATGGTGATCGCATCGATTGGGCCGAACTCGTCATGGACCTGCCGCAGCTCAGGCACATAACGGACGGCGGGATCGTCCAGCGAGAGCTTGCCTCGATCGCGGAGTTGCAGAATAGCAACCGAGGTCATGGTCTTGGTGATCGATGCCCAGTTGTACGAGGTCTCGGCATCGACCCGCTGTGAGGTGCCGTTGCGCATGAGACCGAAGAAGAACTGCGTCGCCGGATGTCCACCGTGAACAATGGCGATACCCCCGCCTACGATCCCATGCTGCGCGAGGGCTGCATCAAAGCGTTGATTGAATGCATCAGTTTGAGCAAGTGCTCGCATAGGTGAGAGCACTGCTGCGAACAGTAGCATTGCGAGGAGAACCACCGTCGCGGTCCGAGGGCAAATGAGCCTTCCACTTTCCGTCATGGTTGGAGGGTATATGAGGCGTTGAGAACAGCAAGAAGAACAGCCGACAAGCGCCTGCCTCCTCGAGCCGGTCAGCCCGACCTCAAGGGCCTCCCTGAAGTTGAGAACCGCTGCGACATTATTCCGGCAACAGTGACTGCTGCACCGAATTGAAAAACGTGACGATGTTCTTGGCGAATACCAGCTCGATCTCGGTGTTGTCCGGAATGGTCTTGCTCCCGATCTTCTTGCCGACGAACGATGCCTCGGGATATTGCGTCTTCAGGAAGCCGACCAGCGTCTCCGTATCGCCGATCGGGAAGGTGTCCAGCACACTCAGCGACTTGTAGACCTGCACATCGGCAAATGTCTCCGCCGGCACGTTCAGATTGGGCCACTGCATCAAGCCCTGTACGAGTACATAGCCTTCCACTTGCCGCAGGCCGCTGGTCTGGTCATGCATGCTTGCGGCGATCGAAAAGCCGGTATAGGCTCCCGACTGCAGAAACGGCCCCGCGCTCTGCACCGACTCGCTGGCCATCAGATTCGAGCTCACGCCCGAGACCAGGTAATAGCGCCACTGATCGCCCGGAGTGCCGTACAGGTCGTCATCGCCGGTGAGGCTGAAGGCGGTCTGATCATAGGTGGAAGGTGGCTGGATGTAATAGGTGATCGTGCCGTCTACGGTTGGGATATAGTCCGCCTGCAGCGTGTGATAGATCTTGCCGTCGTAATACTGGATGGGGTTGCCGTTCACGTCCCTGTACACCTCCACCCCCGGGCTGGTGGGAACGTTGATGGTGAGCCCGTTGGGGTCCACATAGACCGTGTAGACCACAGAGCCACCCGGTTCGATCACATCGGTGATCTTGGTCGAGCCTGCCGTGACGACAGCCGACATCGGCACGGTGTTCTGGCGGGTAATCGACAGCGTCAGCGCCGTCAGCAGCTTCGAATTGTTGGTGTCGCCCCAATTGATCAGCGAGGCCACATTCTTCGCGATATCAAAGGGGATGATGTTGTTGGGCAGCACCGGCAGCCCTTGGCCGCTGCCTGTTGTCGGCACTGTGCCGATCCGCAAACCCGATGCGGTGGGCGCGACCAGCACGATATTGGCCTCCACATCGTTATGCGGATTGCGCGGCGAGGTGGTATTACTCCCTGGCGGCTGGAACAGGAAGTCGGTTGCCGGGTTGAGCACCGGCACCGCGAAAACCGGCATGATCTGCGGCACGATGGTTGATGCGCTCGAGATCGGCGGCAGGAATCGCTCCGAATCAGTCACGCGATAGAACATGCGCCACGGCACCGATGTATTGGCTTTTTTTGCGGTGAGCAGCGCCAGCGCGTCCGGATCCTTGCTGTTGTTGAGCCAGTTCTTGTCCACCACCGTGTCCCAGAAATTATCCGCGTTCTGCGTTTTGGGCTGCAGGTAGAAGGCGTAGGCGCGGAACTGCTTGGTCTTGCCCGGGCGGTCATAGGGCTCCAGGTTGCCGGTCAGTCCATCCGCATTTCCGGTTGCATAGGAGGGCTGGGGCTGCTGGTAAACGAAGTTTGTGTCGCTGTTATCGGAGGTCGGCAGCCCCGCGCCCGAAGTGACCGATGGCACGATGTTATAGACCAGCCCATCCGATCCGATCACCAGGTTCAGTCCGCTCTGGTTGGCGGGGTTGAACGTCGAATTGAAATTCATGACGAAGTGCGCGTCATTGTTGGCGGCATAGCGCATCTGCGTATCATTCTCGATGCCGTCGAACGAGGCGGTAATGTCGAACTGGACGTTCCCCGAATAGGTAACCGAAAACTTCTTCGTATGCTGTTGCGTCCAGTCGTATCCTCCCAGCAAGTCGAGAACCGGTGATCCGCCGGCAGTTACTTTAAGGTTGAAATCCAGCTTCACATCCAAGGTCGAGCTTTGCGTGGTTACCAGCACCTCTTCATAGTTGGTGGTGTAGGTATGCTTCACCTCCTGCGTGCCGCCGCGCGCGGTCCAGACATATTCGTTGTAAAAATCCAGCCCGGGGGTCAGGGCAACGTTCGGTAAGGAACCTTGGTTTTTATAGGTTGATTGATAGCGCGCCATGGCGTTGAATGCCTGCTGGTCGATCTGCTTCTTGAGCTGATAGGCCTCAACCAACCGCATATAGCTGGCGTCGTGCCCCACTTCACCAGGTGAGAAGTTGCCGTCATATACCGGCGAGAGCTGGCCGGTGCTGGTCTGCCAGGTGTTGGCCCCGGAGGCCAGCCGGGCCGGATTGTATTGATAACCAACCATGCCATCCAGGACGCCCGGGCGAATGTATTTGCTGCTCATCCGGAATGACAAGATGTTGAGATCACGTGGAATCAGCGGGTCGGGAACGCGAAGGAAGCCGAAGGTTGTGTTTGTCTGCAGCAGGATCTGCTGGTAGACGTCCAGCGTCCGCGAGGTGACGAAGGCCTGTCCATAGGGCGAAGGCATGAACATTCGCTGTCCGAAGCGCTCCTCCGTCACCGGCGTCTTGGGCAGCGCGCCGGGCGGGTTGGAGGTAGTGAAGCCGCCCAGATTCGGGTTGGGCAGAATCGGCGTCTTGGAGGCTGGCGTCCCCACCGTGGTGCTGGCGACAGTGAGCGAGTTCAGACTCGCCATGAAGGTGTCGTTGGTGTAGGAAGCCATTGCCCCGTCCAGCTTCACGGTGTATTTATGGCCTTCGTCCAGCTTCTCGCTCGCGGTTTGCTGCGTGCTGGTGCCGGTCCCACTGCCGCCGCTGACGGTGATTCCAGCGGCTAGATCAATGCTGACTGTCATCTTGTCAAGCTTGAACCCAAAACCGAGTGCTGCGAGCACTGTGCCAAGCCCTATATGGAAGCCCGTCTTTGTTCCGCCGCCCTGTGGCGGGGTCGAAGTAGCTGTTTCACTCTGCAGCGAACCATCCGAGTTAAAGGTCTGCTCATAGATGTAGTTCGGAGTAGTTGTGCTGGTCGTGTATGTAGAGGCCGTGGGGTCCTCAAACGTTGAGGAATCCTTTGTTGTTGTAAAGGTGGAAGGCGCCTTGTTTTGTGGGGGACTATAGTTGCTTGGAAGGCCTCCGTTCCCCTTATTCGTCGTGGAACCGTCGTCACTGGTCTGGTATTTGTAGGAGAGCGAAATTGGCGCATTGAAACTGACGCTGGTGGCGCCCGCATAGGATGGTTTGTTCGTCAGGTTGGCCATCGGCGCTGGTGGGGCGCCCTCGACATAGCCCAGGATCTGCACATCGCCCTGTTCCTGCGACACCCACACCAGGGCCAGATCGCCGACCTTCTTGCCTGCATAAACCGTCAGCACATGGTTGCGCACGAAGACATAGGCTTCGTTGAGCACACCGGCGAGCGTGCCGGTGGCCGAGTTGACCGCCATCGAATAGGTGGTCAGGCTCGGCGGCGTATCGCAGACGGTCAACGCCACGCCCGGCGGCGTATAGAGGTTCGGCGAGACCAGTGGGCCGCACCTGCCGATGGCCGGACAGCCCTGCAGATCGAGCGAGGCGCTCCCCAGGTCGATCGTGAACGCCGCCTGATTCTTCACCTGCACATTTTCGACATATTTCGCCATTGGCAGAATCGGCAAATCTACCCCGACCGCGGTCACCGAGAACGAGCCGGGCATGTACAACGTCAGGAACGGCTCGTTGCTGGGGATCAACTGTCCGAACATGTCGCTGATCACCTGGTAGGCCTGGCGAGCCATGCTCCAGAGGCTGATCTCCTGAATGCGGTAGATGCTGCCGGCGTTGAAGGAGAGATAGTTGAATCCGGACGGGCTCGGGGTAGTGGTCGACACTAGGTTCATCGCGACCGCGGTGCCGTTGACATAGAGCGCCAGGCCTTCGGCCTCGCGATGCGGCAAAGGCGCGAGCACCGCCAGCGCGCCATTGCTTGACGCAGCGAAGGAGCTGCTATCCACCTTGTTGTTAACCAGGCCATTGGGATCGTAAGCCGCCTTCCAGCAGCCGACCATGCCGGCGCCTTGCAGGTCAGCGTAGCTCGCCTGATCGATCTGCACGAATCCGTGGCCGGTGCGGATACCCTTGCTTCTGAACGCGCTGGCGAATAGATAAACATCGCGGATATTGCCGGGCAGGCCCGTCGCGCCAAACGGGATCGGGTTGTTGTAATCGTCATAAGCGCCGCCAATCACAAGATTCGCCGAGCCGGTTGAGTTGACCATCAGCCCGGCGCCGCTGGCCGCAATGAGGGGGCTGACCTGGCTGGTCCATGGGTAACTCCAGGTGCCGTTCGGCTGCATCTGGCGCACGGCGATCGAAATGATGTAGCCGGTGTTGGAGGTTGGCTGGTTCAGTGTGGCCGCGAAATTCTCGAAGTCGGTCGCGCCGGGCCCCCCGTTGGGAACGGCGATCGAGCTATTGGTGATGTCTACCGAACTCGGCGCCTGGGGCACGAAATTGGGGTTGAACGGCGGGGAGTAGGGATCGCTGTCCGCGTCGTCGCTGCCCATCGGAGTCTTGGTGTGCTTGGTGATCAGCACCTGGTAAAACTGGTCCGCCTCGAGCGCTGGGCCCGTGAAGCTGCCCGGGGTGCTGCCGTCACCATTCGCCACCTCCACCTTCACCTCGTTCTGATCGGTGAGAGTCACGCGGAACGACGTCTGCGTTTGCGCCGCGGGAATGTCCGAACCCGTCCCCTTGTAGAGCAGTCCCTGCTCCGTCCCGGTGTTGCTGACGGCGATCGTCATGCAAATGGTGAAGTCACGGTCGAAGTTAAAGCCGCTGCCATTGGCCACCACAAACGGCGCGCCGGTGCACACCATCACATAAGGCTGCGTGTACGTAAGCGCGATGTGCCGCCAGCCCGCGGTCAGCGCCGAGGGTGTCGTGCTTGCCTGCATCACCGTGTCATTCAAAGTCACATTGATCAGAGAGGTGTTCGGAAAATCGATGTTTGCATACGAAATCAGCGGGTTTTCGCCGACGTAGGTAAAAACGGCATCGTCCCACACCGGCGTCACCGGCATCGAATGCCAGAACTCCACACTGAAATCGCCCTGCGGCGTAATCAGGTTGGCGATCGCATCGTCGCTGCACACGATCGGTGTATTCCACGCCGCCGAGAAGCTTTCCACCGGACTCGCCGTTTCATCCACCGCCGTGGTGAAGGCGTTGTAGCCACCGGTCTCGAAGGTCAAAGGGGCGTAGGCCGGCAGGAACGTGAAGCTGGCCGTCTGGGTGAAGCTGGGCAGAAGCTTCGGAACATCGGCGACGATCTGGTTGGCGGTCGCGCCGGGCGTGTACAGAATATCGAACAGTGTTGCGTTGCCGGAGGAATCGGTCGCCGGGAACTGGAAGGTTCCCAGCGCGTTCTGGATCACATTCACCGGCTGTCCGAACGGTTGCGTCGCAAGGCCGTAGACAAGGCCGTACTGGCTTTCCACCGTCGATAACGATGTCGCCGCCCACATCGAGCCGGGATTGATTCCCGCTGCCGTCCCCACGCCCTGGGTCGTGCCGTCCGTGACGATATAGGTTGTGCCGCCCATATCGAAGACGGCCAGTTGCTGCTGGCCGGCCGCCGGATGCGAGACATAGACGGTATAGGACTTCTGCACCGCGACATACACGCCTTCGGATTTCACGAACGTGTAGAGCACATTCTTGTACGTGAAGAAGTCGGCCATTCCGGATTCCGAGGTGCCGGCATAGACGTTGAGCACAGTCGTTCCCGCCGAAACTGTACCGATGGGAGCGGTCGTTCCCGCATAATTGCCCGCCGCCGGTGGCGTCAGATTAAGCGTGAACAGCAGGCTCGAATCGAGTTTGAACGTCAGCTCTGGCTGCGCGATCATGTAGCTCTTTGTGCCAACGATCGTCAGCAGATTGTGCTGGCTGTCCTCCACATAGGCATAGTCCTGCCCATTCAGCGTGAACGTAGAATTGGCGATCGGCAGGCCCGCCTGCACCGTGACATCCGTAGCAAGTGGCGAGCGTTCATTGTTGCCCACGATGGCGTGCGGCAACTGGTTGGTGTCGATCACATAATTGAAGCCGCCGATACTGAACATCATCGGATTGGCGATCAGCGGCCACGGGCGGCCATTATTATCCGTCACCACCAGGTTTGTGGTGTCGAGCGTGAACGTGCTGCTGCCGATCACGAACGTGGGAATCTGGTTGACCGTGAACTGCCCCACTACGGAGCCCGCGTCATAGATATTCGCATCCGCGAAGATGAATTTGCCGATGGTGGTATCAAACGGATTGGTGAGCGTGAAGCCGGACTTGGTGATCGGGATCGCCGCTTGCCCCTGGCCTCGCAGCGAGCCACTGGTGATCGTCGCGTAGCTGATGACGAAGATCTCATCAGCCACTGAGATCAGATCGCTGCTGGGCAGGATCGGGAAGCTCGCAGTAATGACCTGCGGAAGTCCGTTCGCGTCCACATGAACCGTGTACGAAACGCCCGGATCGCTTAGCTTGAACGTATTGAGAGCGGTGAAGGCAAACGGCGGCTTGCCCGCGCCCACCACTTTCCAGCCAGTGGGATCAGCGGCGCTCGGCCCAGGGATGATCGTGTAGAGCTCGCCGTTGATCTCAAAGCTGTTCAGGTTCACCGGAACCGCCGGCGCTCCACTCGCCACCGGCTCGACTTCATCGATGTCGATGGTGAAGATGTCGGAGCCGACCGTCGCCACTCCGGCATTGACATTAGCCCCCGCAATCACCGGGAACTGCACCTGCACATCGTTGTAGTGGATCAGATAGGTATTGCCGTCGGCCGGCGTAAACGCATACCGCGTTGTCTCCGGCAGATACAGCAGCGCCTCTACCCGGTTGTCGGTCGTGTCGACATAGAAGGTGATTCCGTTCAGCACGTCGATAAAGAAATCGCTCTCATAGGGGAAGCTGACCGAAATCTGGTTGTTGCCGCTGCTGTCGAAGCTGAAACTCGCACCCGAGATCGTGTCGGTGAAGCTCAACTGGCTGCCGTTCACCGTGGAGGGGAAGGTCGAGACAGTCTTGCGATTGTCCGTCACCCCGGACGCGCCGACCGTATAGGTCACGGCGCCGTTCGGATAGGTCGCAGAAAACTGCTTGGTCGCGCTGTTATACGTAAGGCCGTTGGGTTGGATCGTCGCCGTGGTGGCGGTCAGCGCATAGCTCAGGGTCGTGCCTTGATAGGTCAGGGTCACCGTCTGGTTGGGGGCAGCGCCCGCCAGTTGCGCCTGATTGGTCGCCTTCACAACGTTCACGTCATTGATCGTGTAGAGCGCTTTGCCATCCGCTGAGAACTGGTCGTCCGCGGAAACGACATACCCCTTGATCGCCGAGCCTTTGCCCGTTTTGTCCACGTTCACCAGGTAGGCAAGGTTGGAGACAGGCGCAGCCTGCGGCACGATGAAGCGCCCCGCCACCAGCGGCCAGAACGGCCCGGCGGCATTCTGATAAACAATCGGAACGTTCACCGTATAGGTCGTCGCCCCTGCGATGAAGCTGTTGTTCTGCACCAGGTAGGCATTGGGGGGCGCCTGATTGTCCAGCGCTAAGGTGAGACCGGTCGAGACGGGAACTAGGGCCGTGAAGCTGCCGCCGGTCAACGGCACCGGATATTCGGTGTTGTTCGAATCGACGAATGTGATCTGCTGGCCCTGGCGGACGCACGTGTAGACGATGCCCGTCACCGGATCGGTGAAGGAGCCGCCGGTTAGCGAGCCCCCGACCGCGGTCAGCGTCGCGACATCGGTGGCGGCGCCGAAGGTCGTGGAATCGACCGTGACCGTTGTGCCATTCACCGCCAGCGTGTAGAGCAGCGGAATCGTGAAGGAACCGCTGCTGATCGGGAAGACGCTGTAGATGTCTCCCTTCGCCTGGCCGAAGTCGGCGACCGCGATGTTCACATAATAGGTCGGGCCATTCGGCACTTCGAAATAGCCGCCTTGGCCGAGGTTGCTGTAGATCTCGTAGCTGTTGCCATCGCATACCGCCGTGTTGGCGCTCAGCGTGTACAGCTTGTTGGTGTTGGTATCGGTGAACTGATTGTTCGCGATCGGGTAATACTGCTTTCCATCGAACGCGGCAATATCCGTCGCGCGCCCAAAGAACAGCGTCCGTGTTCCGAAGGGAACCTGGTTCGGGTTAAGCGGCCCGCTGTTGACCAGGAAGTTCTTGCCCGCGCCGATCGTGATCGCTCCCGCATCGGTGCGCAGCTGATAGATCACCGCGCCGGCAGTGAACTGCGCAGGACTGTTCGCAGCCGGGCTGGTGATCAGATAGTATGCGGATCCATCGTAGGCGGCGCTCTGCTTCACCGTGTACGTTTGCCCGCTGTCGGTGAACTGGAAAGCCGCCACGGCCAGCGCCTGCGGCAGGCTCACCACACCTTCATTGCCGATCACATAGCTCGTTCCCTCATCGACAAAGGTCCGGTAATCGAGGATCGGATAGATGATGCCATCGCCCACCACTGTGGCATCGTCGATCCGGTAGACGATGTTGCCGATGGTCACCGTATCGGCGTTGGGCTCGGTGGTGACGGTGAAAGTGTTGTTCGCCGTGCTGATCGTATAGCTGTAACCCGATGTGGTCAGCGGATAGGTGGTGCCGTTGCCGACGATCTGACCGTTCATCGTATCGAGCAGGTAAATGTAGTTTTCAATCGCGACGACATTACCCTGGGCAATGTTGAACTGTCCGGAGATCGTCGCCCCCGTCAGCGAACCCGATTTCAGCGTGATGGTGTATTGCACCCCATCCAGCACAAACTGGGTGTTGTTCGCTGTCATGGTGACCGTGCTGCCGCGGCCCATCACCGTATTCGGCTGCACGTTCGTGTTGATGATGTAGACCTCGCCGTTGAGCGAGAACTGATACGGATTGATCGGCAGAGTCTTGCCGTTGCCGGTGACGCTGACATACGCTCCGCTAGCCGCGATATCGAACGTGTAGAAATTCTCGCCGAAGGTGAACATCTGCGGCGCGGTCATCAGCGGGTAGCTCGCCGGGCTGCCGGTCGTCGATGCGTTGTACCGGAGCATCGGGCTCCCGTTTACGGCGTAACCATCGTTCGCGAAAGCGATCACATAGCCGTAGGCCGACGACGACGCGAAGGTGACTCCGGTTTGCACTGGCACAGTGGTGGTAGTCACGCCCTGGGTGATCGTGACCGTGCCGTGCACCGGATCGTAGCTGTACTGCCGCCCGGTGACGCCCAAAACGATGCCGTTGAGATTGCCCGGCGTGTTGAACACGTCGATCGTCGTGATCTGACCGCCCGGCGGCAGCCCGCCACCCGTCATACTGAACTGGCTCAGGGGGATCGGCGAAGGGGCGTCCGTGGTCCCGGGGGCGTCGAGCGAGACGTAGCTCACCGTATACACACCGCCCGTCATCGCGTTAAAGGTAAACATCGTCCGGTCTACTTGGACCTGCGTGTTGTTGGCTTCGAAGAGGTAGCTCTTGTCACCCACCACCAACGTGTATCGCGAGGTGATGCCATCGGGGAGCGTGGTGCTGAGGTTCACCACATAGCTGAAGCCATTCAACTGGAATTTCGGCGTGGACACCACCACCCAGATCGGATTGTTCGGGTCGGTGGTATCGACGAAATACTGTCCGCCTCCTGCACCGCCCGCCTTGCCGGTGGAATCCATGATGCTGCTGGTCACCGCGTTGAACGTGTAGAAGACGCCGCTATCGCCCTTCATCGTGCCGCCGGCGGCGACATCGCCTTGGGCTACTGCCGGGATCGCGGCCGATCCCTCGAACGCCCAGCTGAATGGCGTACCGATCATCGCTCCCTGGCCGTTGCCGCCGAAAGTCCCGTTGTTGATGGTGTTCGCGCCGGATTGCAGCACGGTGACCGGCACCTGCTTGTCCAGCCCATGCGACAGTGAACCGTAGAACGCTATCAGCTTGTTCTTCTTCGGATCCCACGGTTGGATCGTGGTTGACCCAGCGATCGGATAAGTGACGCTGCCCGAGTAAATCTGCGAAATCAGCACCGGCTGCTTCGCCGCGCCGAGCACGTTCAGGCTGTAACCGTTGAAACCCGGCGCGCCCGAGATTGGCGAAGCCTGCACCGGCTGCGCCGTGCCGCCCGAGGGCTGAATCGAAATGGCCGGCGGCAGTATTCCCTCCCCAACCGCCTGGATCGGAATATAGGCCGGCGGCTGCCCCGGCGACGCCGGTCCGAAAACCGCATAGATCAAATTGGAAGCCTTGTTGATCTGTGCCACCAGATCCTGCGGGTTCACGTTGTTGGGAGTCTCCCCGAGCGCCGGCGTCGCCGACGGGTTGGCAGGCGCGGCCAGCGTGACCTTCAGCGGGAAGGTGTTCGTCTCAAGCACACCGCCATCCTGCGAATACAGCACGTAGGTATAAAGCTCGTTATAGTTGCCGTCCGCGTCCAGGTAGTATTTGGCGACCTTGTTGCCCGTGCCCGTGCCATCGTCGATCAGACACATCGCATATCCCTGGTCGAGCAACTCAAAGAATGCGTTGTCCAGCGTGTAGTAGTGATCGCGCGAGAACAGGAAGAAGTCATATTTCAGTGGCAGTCCGTTCAGCGTCGCAGTGTCCGCGCCCGTAGGATTGCTCCCCAGCGACGCCACGTCGCGATCCGCCTTCTTGTTCACGAAAACCGACCCCGTCACGCCGTTCTCGAGATGCAGGTTGACCGACACCACCGAGCTGAAGGTATCCATCACTCCGATCGCTTCCGGCCGCACCGCGTTCTCGAAATTCAGCAGCAGAGAGCGCGTCCGGTTGCTGAACGTGGGATCGGCTACCGACGGCGGAACGTTGGCGATGTAATTCGGCAGGCCAGGTCCGGTCAGCCCGTCATAGGTCAGGCTCCAGTATTGCCGTGGCAGACTGAGGTCGGTGTTGTAGAACGCGACCTCATAGCCATAGAGGTCCGCCACCTGGTCCAGCAGCGGCAGCTGGCTGGGCAGGACATCGTCGACATCGAAATGATCCGGGCTCGAGAAGCTGTATCCCGTCGCGCCCAGATAGCCGTTGAGGAACACCACGCCCTTGTTCGTCAGCTTAGGATCGGGGCTGGCCAGGTCGCACAACTCATTGTTGTCATAGTCGAACAGCACCGCGACCAGCATGTTCGCCACCGACGACACCGTCGAAATCAGCTCTCCGCCGGTCTGGTCGTTCGACAGCGACGTGGAAAGTCCCGACTCCTCGATGTTGTAAACCGCGCCCGACACGGAAAGGAAGCTGTCGACGGAAAGGCCCTTCGTCTGTTGTGCAGTCCACGTCTCAACCGGGCGATTGTGCAACGAATAAATGATGTTGGTCCGGTCGAAATACCATCCTTGCGGCACCTCCTGCTGCGCGCAGATGTTGTGCGGCGGCGTCCGCCCGTCCAGCGGATGGTCCGTCCGCCAGCAGATGCCTTCCTGAATCTGGCCGTTGGTCAGCGCCAGCACCTGCTGCTTCGGCTGGAGTGCATACTTGTGCGTCAGATCGTTGGGAGTAAACAGGACGGCGATCGGATCGTAGACAAAGTGCAGCTTCTGCAGCGACAGGATCGGCTTGCCCTCCACATCCAGGTTGAAGCCCTGTGGATACGTGACGCCGTTCACCGTCTCGCCCGGGTGGGCGACCACTTCCGGATAGATGAAGGTCCAGAACTGCGCGCTGAGAAAATTCGCAATGTCGGCGACGAAGCCCTTGGTCGCATCCAGCTCGGGAATTGGCACGAAGATCGTCGGGGAGATATAGACGTTCCCCGCGATGTTCGTGAAGTCCAGCGTGTCCAGCGAATCGACCATCGTGCTGGGCGTATAGCTGTCGCCGAAAAACTGCAGCCCGCTGCGCTTGTAGCGCGCGCCTTGCGCCAGCACCAGGTTGCCCGAACCCGGCACATACGTGTCGATCAGCAGCCCTGAAACGCAGCCCAGCCCGCCCACTCCCGCCAGCGCCGCGCAATTCGATACCGCGCGCACTAGGTAGACCAGGTTGTTGTACGGGATCACCTTGAACTGGAGCGGCAACGTACCATCAGCATCGGCCGGCGTGTAGAAGCCGTTCGTGTCGGTCAGCGTGGCGTTGATCGTAGCGACATTCACCAGTGTCGTGCTCGCCTGCCCGACTGCGTAGATCTCCGACGGGAAGGGCATCGGCTGGTCATTGCTCATCGACAGTTGCGTTGTGCCCGCGCTCGCGTCGATAGCGAAGCTTGCATACACCGGAACCGTGACCCCGCCGCTGATCTGCGAGCCGGCGCCGATCACGAAAGGCACATTGGCCACGCTGATCGTCTGCGCCGCTTCATACCGTCGACTGGTGAAGATGTTCGTCAGGTTGAACATGTGCGCGGGAATACTCTTATCGACGCTGAATGCGAGGTCGAGCCGCATCGGAACCAGGTCGCCGCCCCCGAATGCGAGATAAACATTCGTGCCCTGCGGCCTCGTCGCCACCATCAGGGTGCAGGTCGCGTTCCAGTTCTGGCGCCGGCAGGCGAAGGTGATCGGCCGCAACCGTTCCATCGCCGTTCGAAACCTCGTGGCCACCGAATAATAGGGCAGGTTCGTGCAGACATAGGTCCGCGACTCGCCGGTTGAGGCCTCGTCCTCCCCGAAGACGAACTGGAAGTCCAGACTGTCGAAGCGATTGTTCACGTCATACAGCGACCACATGTAGCCCAGCGCGAAATCATTGGTCTTCGCCAACACGTTGGTGTAGGGGCTCTTGAGATCCGGCTCCGCCAGATGCCCATACTGGTCATAGGCAATCGAGGGCACGATGATCGACATGTTGTACGCCTTCAGCCGCTGCACGAATACAACCCGCACGTAAAAGGGGTCGTAGGTCGCGTGCTGTGTCGGATCCGGCAGCTGGTTGGGAACCGTCAGGTCGGTCGCAACCAGCTCGATCAAATAGCATTCGCCCGTGGCGGCGTTGTAAACGGAAAAGCCGTAGACCACCTGCGGCTTTCTCCTCTGGTTCACGAGGCTTGAGAAATTTGTCGAGCGGCTGATTGCGGAGCTTTGCTCCATGATTGCGACCTGCGGGCCGGTCTGCTTGGCCTGTGCGAGATTCGCCGCCGTCTGCTGCGTCTGCAGGTTCTGCAGCCGGAGCGCCGTGGACAGGCTGGATGCGGTGCCGGCGATTGCGGAGGTGAGGTTCCGAACGACGGTGCCGTTGATCTCGCTTGTCGCCGTGGCACTTGTCGGCGAGACGCTGACGGAGTCCGAGAGGGCCGCCGTCTCCGCCACGCTGAAATCGACGCCATAGGTATACGGGTTTTGCTGGCTGACCGCGCCCGGCAGCACCACCTGCCTGCTCGCCGGCACGCCCTGGCCCGCAGCCGGCGCGGCGGGAAGTTGTGAGCCCAGCAGATCGATGATCCCGCTCGCGAGCGCCGACAGCCGGTTCCGGTCGATCGACTGGTTGAGCGTATCGAAAGGAAAACCGAGGATCGGCCACACCACCATCCCTTGCGTGTCCAGGTACATCTGCATCGGCTCCTGCACCTGCTGCATGGTGTGGGCGATGGCTTGCGTGTCGCCTTGGGCCGTGGCGATACGGTTGTCCTCGGCATTGCCCGTATAGCGGATATCGAGATACGGATTGTGGCGATTGGCGAACTGCCAGTAGCGCGAATCCGGCCAGAAGTTCGGTGGATAGGGCCGCTGCGTCGGATCGTCGGTCAGCGTGTCGAGCTCGATGATGCTGAGCATGTAACGTTTGCCGCCAATCACGACGCTGTCGGTCTCCGGCACAAACACAAACTTCTCGTTCGGGCCGACCTGCGCCTGCCGCACCAGGCCAAGCACGAATTGTGTCGGCGCGAACGCCTTCGAAGAGAGGTCATCGGGAGCGGAATTGATCGCGACGCCGCCGACGAACACATTGTTCGAACTCGCTGAACCCGCTTGCCTGGTATCGACGTTGATATTGGTGAACACAAAAAGCGAGCTGTCCGTCATCTGCAGTGCGTACGCCGGCAGGCCGCTGCTCACCGCGCCGAGCACCATCGCCCCGTCGAACGATGCACCCGGCAACGCTGCCCCAGTCACGGGCACGAAGATCGGCACCGCCCACACGGTCATCGTCGCGGCGCCGCCGACGAAACTGCCGAAATAGAGATCCCCAACCTGCGGCGTTGATTTGTCGGTCGGCTGCGGATTCGTCACGCCAAGACCGCTGACCACCGCGATCTGCTCGGAATCGAGAATGTCGATCGCTGACTGATTGGCCCCATAGGTGAGCTTGACCGAATAGGATTCCCCCTGCTCGATCCCATTGCTGCCAACGGCAGGCGCCGGCAGCGTGAGTGAGAGGATCGGATAGAGCCGCACGCTGGTCAGCGCCGCCTCATACACCACCGCACCGACATAGTTGTGCTGCGCATCGGGGCTGGCCAGCTTCGGAGTCGCACTCAGCGTGGACTTGTCCGATCCGCGTACCGCCAGCGCCGTCCCCTGCAGGCTGAAGACATATTCGACACCGGCGGTCAGGCTCAGCCCGGTATCGGCGATTGCCAGGTCGATCGGCGCCAGCGCGTACGTGTCTCGATGGGCATCGCACAGGTTCAGCACCGTGCCGGGAGCATTCGCCTCAAACTGCGCACCATCCCCCAGCGGCTGGCTGAAGAAGTCAGTGCCGATGGGGATGCTGGTGATCCCCGTGCCCAGCAGAGCCTCGATCGGAATGAAGGCCTCCAGTTCCACCTGCACAAAGGAGGGTGAGGCTGGCGTGCTGGTTGGCGTGTTGCCACCCTGGCCCACCGGCAATTGAACCGGCCCGAGCGGAAACCGCGAAATCACGTTCAGCGCCTGCCTCGCCGCCACCTCAAGCGCGATCGGATTCCTGCCGCCGAGCGCGCCGGGTGCCGCCGACGCCTGTCCTCCGCCCGCACCCCCGGCAGGGTTTGGTGCCGGCGTCGCGCTGGCCGGCGTGGTCGTAACCGTCGCTGTCACCGGCACCGTAAGCTGATCGGCGATCCCCGCCGGCGGAGTGGAGCTCATGTTGAATTTGAGCGCCGCCGTCATCACGCTCAGTCCGGCGGCCGCCCCCGTTGCGGAATAATCCCCCGCCTCGGCAATCATCGTCTGCAGCGTGTCCGGCGAGAGGATGTACGTCGCGGCCGCGAACTTCGCCAGCACGTTGGGCAGGTTCCCCCCGTTCAGGAACGGAGCCGAAGGATCGTATATCAGCTGCGGATTGATCGCGGCCGCAGTGTTCGCGATTGCGAACTCCGAATTCGCCGCCTGGTAGTCGAAGATGGGGAAGCCAAGGCTCGTCTTCCAGCTATTGTCGCGATAGAAGCCCGCAATCTGCTGGTTCGTGAACGCGCTCAGCGGCTCCGGCGCCCTGCATGTCAGCGCGGAAACGCCCATCACCGCCGAGTCCCCGACCGAGATGCTCGTATACGCAGTCGAATTCTGGAAAGGGGTGGTGATGAAGGACTCGCCACCCATGATCACGGTCTTCGGCACGCCGGCAGCCGTCAGTTGCGTGGCCTTGGCGGCGTCATAGCCCGGACCGCCCGCGAAGATCGCGGTTTCGCCATAATCGAACCCCGGCGTCGTCTGGCCCTGCGCTGGCGTCTGCGTCGCGCCGAAGCGGTTGGCCGCAAACTGCCCGGCCGTGGCCTGGTCAACGATGTACGCCATCGGCAGCACAAACGTCTTGGCGCCGATCGCATTATTGGTCGTCACGTCATACACCAGCGATGTCGCCAGAGGCACGATCGCCGGCGTCGGGTCATAGATCTGCTCATTCTTGACCTGCGCGAAATTGCCTGTCGGCACCACCTGCGCGATCGCCGACCCCAGCAAAATGCGGCGCAGCCCCGTCGCCGGGTCGTAGCCGGTCAGCCTCTCCGCGAGCTGCTCCTCCACGTTCGGCGCCAGGTCCACCTTGCCCGGCACATAGCAATGCGTCACAAGCGGGAAGATGCTGCTGGCAGAAAGGTCCGTGTACATCCGCAGAATGCCCGCATCCGTTCGCGGGTAGAACTTCACGTTCGCTCCACTCAGCGGAGCATCTGAATCGGCGTCCGGCGCAATCGAGAGGAAGAATTCGTTCCGCAGGAACCAGATAACGAACAGGCGCGTCGATCCTAGTTGCCGGTACGGATCGACATTGGCGCCCGCCAGGTAGTTGCTGAAGCTCCGCTGCGTGTTCGCCGCGTCATGGTACGTTTTCCCCAGCCACGCGAGCGCGCTGTAAAACCACGCCGGAGCCCATTCAACCGCAATCGGCAGGAAGATGCCGCTCCTGGCCCGCGCCGCGGCTGTGCTGGTCGCGTTCGCCTCCGTCACTGTGCTGGTTGGGGTGGCTGTAGCTACATCTACCGGGACGACGATCTTCACGCCGCCGACTTGCGTCTCGTCCGCCATGAGAACCCCTCCAAAGACTTCACCTGGATGAGAAAGGGGCGTATCGGTGATGTTCGAAAAGGCCGAGAACACCTGAGGATGGGATCCCCAGGCTTGCATCGCTGGCGGCGATTAATCTCGCTCTCTCAGCTGCTTACTGAGATAGGACTTCCTGAAAGCTGGCTACACAGCTGACCTGCGCGCGGCTCGCGCCCGCGCCAATTAACGCACACATCGGGAGGAGAAACGAACATCTCACCATATCGGACCCCGTGAAGCGAGGCCGCAGTATAGCACTTCGTAACTACACGCAAGATTAAATGGCAGACCAAAAGGCGACATCCTCGTCTGGCGACGCTTGGTCTCCACACAACGGACGTCGCTGAACCGTTCGAAGAGGGCCCGCGCCCGGCCCTCTTCACCTCCGGTGTCGACTAAAACTGGTTCCAGAGCAGCTGGTTATAGACATCATGGTGGAACTGGATTTCGCAGGGCTTCACGACGGTTCCCAGCAGACGCGGGCAGCGGTCGGCCGAAGCCTGTTTCAACTCTGCATAGCGTCCTTTCACGTCCTCCCCCAGAAGCTCCGTCGTCCATGATGCGCTGCGGAAGTTGTCGATGGCCGTATAAATGTTGTCCGGCAGGTAGCGTTCGGCCTGGCGCAGATTTTCGATCTCCGCTGTCTGGCCTGACAGACCTGTCTTGAAGACCGTGTACAGAACCATGTACGGGTTCGCGTCCGGTCCCACGGAACGCACCTCCACGCGCGCCGACTTCTCATTGCCGATAGGAATTCGCACCATCGACCCACGATCGGTCGCCGAAGCCTTGATCTGATTCGGCGCCTCGAAATGCGGATCGAGGCGGCGGTAGGCGTTCACGCTGGCATTGAAGAGCAGGCAGATATCATTTCCGTGCGTGAGAATGCGATCAACAAACTCCCACGCAAAGCCGGAGACCTTCTCAACACCCTTGGGATCCCAGAAGAGATTCTTGCTGTCTTTCGTCACCGACACATTCGTGTGCATGCCGGAGCCGTTCACGCCGGTCACCGGCTTCGGCAGGAAGCTGGCGGTCATGCCCATCTGCGTGGCGACCTGCCGGCAGATCAACTTATACAGCTGAATCTGGTCGGCCGCCGCGACTGCATCGCCATAACTGTAGTTGATCTCGAACTGCGAGGGCGCGACCTCCGGATGGTCCTTCTCGTTCTCAAAGCCCATCGAGCGCTGCACTTCGGCAGTGAGATCGATGAACTCGCGCAGCGGATCGCCCGGCAGCGAGTGGTAATAACCGCCCTGGTTGACATACTCGAACTTGCCCGTGTCATGGAACTTGCGCTCGGCATCAATACCTTCGAACAGGAAGCCCTCGATCTCATTCGCTGCATTCAGCGTATAGCCGTTGTTCGTGAACTGCTCGCTCGCAAACGTCTTCAGCAGACCGCGGACATCGCCGCTATACGGTGTGCCGTTTTTATCGATGACTTCGCCAAAGACGAGTACCTTGCCCGGGCCGAAGATATCCGCGGGAGCATAGTAGAACGCGCTCCAGTCCAGCCCCAGACGGAGGTCGCTCTCACGCTGCGCCGTGAAGCCACGGATGGAGCTGCCATCGAACGTCAAATTGTCATAGCTCTTGATCAGGAACTTCTTGTCGTAGTCGAGCATGTGCAGCCGGCCTTCGAGGTCGGAGAACAGTACGGTGACAGCCTTCACGCCCTTGGTGTCGGTCAACCACTTCAAACGCTCTTCCTGAAGTTTGTCGATGGCGACGCGCTTCCGGCGCTGATCTTTGGCTTTGAGATTGAGCTCCTCCAGCTCTTCGTACGACAGCTCAAGAAAATTACGATATTCGTTCGGCATGTTGCTCCTTTGTTTGTGGTTGGTGTCGTCGCACAGACCGGCCGGCGTTTCGGATCGAGTCGAGTCGTTGCTCCTTCCGCCTTCCGCGTGTGAAGGGAGAGTCGCACGCAGGCGACTCTCCCTTCATCCACCGCGCAGCATGTGCGCACATGTGGCGTCGATCCAGTCAGGCCCGCTTCTTTGCTAAATCGCAATCTCCCCGCGTTCCTGGTTGCGGATGCGAATCACTTCCTCCGTCCTGTAGAGGAAGATCTTGCCGTCGCCAATGGAGCCGGTGGCGGCGTTCGCAATGATCGCGTCGACGATGGCGTCCACCCGATCATCCTTGGTCACGACCTCAACCTTCAGCTTAGGCAGAAGGCTGATGTCATACTCACGGCCGCGGTAGGTTTCGGTGTGGCCCTTCTGGCGGCCGTGTCCACGCACTTCGGAAACGGTCATGCCTGCCACACCAAGGTCCTGCAACGCATCTTTCACGGCTTCGAAGCGATTCGGCCGGATCACTGCAACGACTGTCGTCATCGGTTATTTCTCCATGGTTTGAGTTGCGTGGCCGAAGCTGGAAGCAAAGGACGATGAGGTCGAGTATGCCGCGTTGCCGGGCGACTGGCTCAGACCCGATGGGCTGCCCAGCGACGTGATGACATACTCCGGGTAGGCCGAGATGCCGTGCTCATGCAGGTCGAGACCATACTCCTCGCCCTCCTTCGTGACCCGCAGCAGACCCACCGCATTGACCGCCCACATCACCCCCATCGCCACGGCAAATGTCGCGATGGTGATCGTGACGCTGCCGATGGCCTGTGCCTTCAGCAACGTGAAACCGCCGCCATAGAACAAGCCCGTGAGCGGAGCGGTGTTATCCGGAGTGAGCGGACCGGTAGCGCCGTACTTGCCGGCAGCGAAGAGACCCAGCGAAAGCGTTCCCCAGATGCCGCAGATGCCGTGCACGGGAACTGCGCCGATCGGGTCGTCGATGCGGAGGTATTCGAGCAGCTCAACACCAGCGACGACCACAACCCCGGCGATTCCACCGAGAATGATCGAACCAGTCGGGCTGACCCAGTAGCACGGGCACGTGATCGCGACCAGGCCGGCGAGAAATCCATTCACCGTGAAGCTGATGTCCCACTTCTTGCTCATCAGGTACGCTGCAAACATCGCTGTCAGGCCGGCTGCGCACGCCGCCAGCGTGGTGTTTGCAGAGATGCGGCCGATGCCTTCGAAGTCCATCGCGGAGAGCGTGCTGCCCGGGTTGAATCCGTACCAGCCGAACCACAGCAGCAGGCCACCCGATGCTGCGATCGTCAGATCATGAGGCATCATCGGCCCGCCGCCATCGCGCTTGAACTTACGCCCGAGTCTCGGACCGAGCACGATGGAACCCGCAAGAGCGATAATGCCGCCGATCGTATGCACCACCGTCGATCCGGCGAAGTCATGGAAGCTCTGCCCCAGCGACGGCAGGAAATTGCCAGCGCTGCCCATGGTTGCCAGGAATCCGTCCGGTCCCCATGCCCAGTGACCAATGATCGGGTAGATGAATCCTGAAACGGCGATGCTGTAGAGCAGGTCGCCCGCAAACGCCGTCCGGCCGATCATCGCGCCCGAGGTGATCGTCGAGCAGGTATCAGCGAAGGCAAACTGGAAGATCCAGAATGCGAGAAAGGCAACGCCAGTCGTCTCATAAGTCGCCGGCGCACCTTGCAGGAAGAACCAGTGATGGCCGATGAACCCGTTGCCGTGGCTGAACATGAACGAAAAGCCCCAGGCGTAGAACAGCAGCCCGCACAAACACGTGTCGACGATACACTCCATGAGCACGTTCACCGTCTCGCGCGACCGGCAGAAGCCGGCCTCGAGCATCGTGAAGCCCACCTGCATGCCGAAGACGAGGAACGCGGCGATGAGCGTCCACACCGTGTTGATCGGGTTCACAATACTCGCGGCTTGAACCGTCGCGTCTGCGGCGAAGACGCGATGGCCGAAGAGCCCGGGATTAACCCAGTAGACAGCTCCAAGGAGAATGGCGAGCCCCGCGACTTTGCCTGCGAACAGAAGAGCGCCATAGCGACGCCAGTCCGCATTGCCTACCCGCTCGCGCAAGCGCACCAGCAGCGGAGCCTTAGGCTCGGCTCTGCGCACGCGCTGCGATCGGGTCTTTCTGCCTATCAATCGCTTTGCTGTCAGAAGAAGAAAGATGGAGCCGATCAATCCGAAAAACAATACGGTGGCATTCATAGATTGCGTGTCTCCTTCGGGTTACTGATTCGTCGAAAATCTCAAATCTGCTTCAAATCATTGCGTCAGCGTTTCGGACCAAAGAATGCAATGAAGGCAGCAGTCAACGTCGACTGGCCCTTCACCATCTCCGAATTGCCTTTGTGGTACACCGCCTCGTCCGACCAGTCGTGCCGATACTCAATGCGCGACAACAGGCCCGAGGCCCACTTGTACTCGTAGGTACCGGTGAACTCCTTCATGTTCTGCACCGTGCCCGTCGCAAAGCCTTCGTTGTCGTTGAAGTATTCAAAGCGGCCGGTCAGAGAGGACTTGCCGGTAGCGGCCACGTGCGCCGCGAATGCGATTCCCTGCAAGTGCTCGCTTGCAGCCGGCGCCACATCAAACACGGCCGCACTGTGGTTTTGTAAGTAGTCGTAGTTGATGTAGGCGCTGAGCTTTGACGATGGCGTCAGAGTCACCGTCGTATCGATCAGGTTGCGATAGCCTTTCAGCGTGTCGGTGTTTTCCGGCCCGGTGTAGTAGTTGAACGCCCAACCGAACTTGGGCTTGGTGAGCGCGCTGGTAAGGCCGATCGTCACGCCGCCGTTGTTGTCCACAACGTTGTTCCAGCCGTTCACCACCTGAAGGCCTGCTGTCCACGTTGAGGTGACCGGAGTAGCGGTGCGGAGGCCAAAGTGGTAGTACGGGATCGCGTAGGCGAAGAGGATTGAGCGCGAGTAGTTCCAGTCGTCCTTCGCTTCAATCACCTCGGCGCCGGCGGACGTCACAAACTGGCCGAAGTCGATCTCCGTGCCGTGTGCTTTCGGCGGCTTCGCGCTGACGTATGCCTGCTCCAGATAGTTGGCCGTCGACTGCTCCGACGCGCTGTGGATCAGCGAATTCGTTCGCCCCCACAGCAGGTCTACGTGCACGCCCACGGGATCGGGATCGTGATTGACCGTCAGCTTGGCAGCGCTCAGATTGAACTGATCCGTTTTGTCATTGAAGTTATAAAAGTCATTGACCTGGCCATTGGCGGCGTTGCTGGGCCTGTTGGTGTTGAAACTGTAGTAGCCATCGAGAAAACCGCTGAAGTCGATCCCGCCTGCACTCCACACCGGAGCCGCTGCAGGAGCCGGTGTAGATGGAGGCGTGGCGGGCGCCGTGGACGGTGGAGCAGTTGGAGGCTCAGGACTCTGTCCAAACAGAGAGCAGCTGAGGAGGGTGATGCCCAGGAAAGCAAACTTGCGCTTCTTCAAGATGAGGCCTCCGTCAAATCGTTCACGAAAGTGGTTGTGCCTGATCCCCTGAGCTAACTCACGCTTCGCTCGGGGAGGTTGGTCTGTGATCCTGCGGCGACTATTTGTTTTCTATGTACGCAGAGGAGACATAAGGAACCCATGAAGACGACCGAAAACACTGCTTTTATGGGCATATCTCGGAGGAAATCGAGCCTTCGGCCCGCAAGCGCGAAAACAAACTTGAACCGGCGCGCGTCTTTATGGAATCCTTAGGCACAATCTGCTAAGCCACCGTGCCCAGCGTGATGTTGTGCACCGAAGCCGCTTCAGCTTTCGCGGTCCTTCATTTGGCTGCCCGCAGCGAAACACTTCTGCGAGCAGAGCTCGGCTCGACACAAAGCCGCACTCAGAGGTCCATCATGGTGTTGACACGAGACGCCGGCAGCCTGGTTCGCCAGAGCGTTGAGCGGCTTTCACATCTCGGCAGTCGCGGTCTCGCCATTTCGCTGGCGGCCATGCCGGCTCGCCGCCTCGGCAAAGCAGCGCAGCGCGCGGCGCTCCGCGATTCGCTGCAGTCTGCGGCCGATCACACTGCCGCACTCTGCGCACTCACGCACCACATCACACACGTAGACATGCATCGCGAACCAGGCGAACAGCTGGCAGGCTTCATCCGTGACGCGTTCGCAATGGACGCCGTCGCCATCTTCGACATGGACCTCAACAAGACCTACAACGCGGGACAATGGTTCGCTGACCCCGAAAACGACCTGCGCAACATCTGTATGTTTGAGCGCTCCTCGGCCGATCCGGAGACCGGATTAATTTCGGAAGTACTGCGGATCGGCAGTCTACCCATCGGCTCGCTTTTGCTCCGTGGCGAGATTGAAGTACCGTTGGTCAGCAGCATTGCCAATCTGATCGCAACCACCTTCGATCGCTACCACTCACGCGCCAACCTCAGCCGCGTGGAAAGCGCGCGTGAGACGGAGCGCCTGCGCTCAACCGTGCTCGATAGCCTCGCGCACACCTACAAAACTCCGCTTACGGCAATTCGTGCCGCGGTGACCGGCATCATCGAAATCGGCTCATTGGGAAAGGCGCAGGCAGAGCTGCTGGCCATCATCGAGGAGCAGTCAACCCTGCTCAACGAATTGACGATGCGTCTGCTGACCACGGCGCGGCTGGAAAGTCACGACTTCTCCATGCATAAAGCAGCGCTCGCGCTCGCCCCACTTGTAGAGGATGCGATTTCTGCGCTGCACGCGCAGTATCCGGGCCTCGAGGTCCGCGTCTCCATCACGCCGGAAAGCGTCACTCTCCTGTGTGATCGCACTCTCATCACCGCGCTGCTCACGCAATATCTTGATAATGCGGCGAAGTACTCCGAGTTCGCCTCGCCGGTCACCGTCGCTGTCCAGCGGAAAGGTGACGCCATACTCTTTTCAGTGCACAACTTCGGCCCGGTAATTCCACCGTTGGAGTGCGAGCGCATCTTCGAGCGCTACGTGCGCGGCGTCGCCACGGCGGCCCGCACACCCGGCACCGGCATCGGACTTTCCATCGCTCGCGCTGCGGCCCAGGCCCATGGCGGCGATGTCTGGCTTACCAGCAATGCGGCTGAAGGAACAACCTTCTACGCTTCATTGCCAATGCGGAGCAACGATGACGCCGGTGAATGACTCCCTGCGCGTTCTGCTGGTGGATGACGATGCAGCCATTCGGCGTGCGCTGCGCACCTCGCTCAATGAGCTTGGCTTTCACACCACCGAAGCCGCTCGCGGCGAAGAGGCCGTCCATCTGGTTCGATCTGCGGCCTTCGATATCGTGCTGCTCGATATGCAGATGCCCGGCATGGGTGGAATCAAGACGTTGGCCAGCCTGCGAACGATTGCGCCGCGGCTTCCGGTCCTGATCATCACCGTGCAGGACTCGGAAGAACACAAGGTCGAGGCGCTTGATCGGGGCGCGGACGATTACATCGTGAAGCCCTTTGGCGTGCGGGAGTGCATTGCGCGCATGCGCGCCGTGGTGCGCCGCGCCCGTGCGCCGGAGCTCGCCCAGGACGCTCCACTCCAGATCGGCGAGATCCTCGTGCAACCATCGCGCCGGTTGGTCAGCAAAGCCGGACAGCCGATCCACCTGACCCCGAAGGAGTACGACATTCTGCACTTCCTTATGCTCAACGCCGGCCGCGCAGTCACCTACGGCAAGCTGTTGAGCGTCGTTTGGGGCGCAGAGTATCGAACCGAGGTCGACTATCTGCGAACCTTCGTGCGTCAGCTTCGCAAGAAGATCGAGGACGATCCCTCCAACCCGCGCTATTTACTCACAGATGCATACGTCGGATACAGGTTCGCAGAAAACCCGCCAGCAGAATGAAACTCGCCTTCGCAGCTACGGCGCGATCGACGCACCGATCGCAAGTCCGTCTACTGGACTGGAGAAAATTCCACGTAATCCCGGCCGAGGTATAGCCGATATTTCCCGTCGCCGCCGGCAGTAACCTGGAGCGGCCGCGGCCGCCGCATTCCGGAGTCATGCTGTACAGCCGCATGAAAGAGCTCCGTGCCGCCGAGATCCATCACCTCAAAGCCCCGATCCGTGAGAAATCCCGCACCGTAGGCTCCCGCGGGCAGCCGCTTCCCGTCGATCTCCAGTGCAACGTCGCTGAGAATATAGAACTGATAGCGTTCGCGCATCCCGCTGGAATAACCGCCCGCATCCACCATTCCGAAGAGCGTCTGTTTTCCCTCTTTCCAGCGAACTCCTCCGCTGTTGCGCATCTGCACTGTCGCCATTTGCCCGTTGAAATATACGGTGGCCGGAAACAGCGCCTGAATCTGGCTTGGACTAAGGACACCCGTGGGTTGATTTGCGACCTGCGCGCTTGTTCCCATCAGCGGACAGAACAACAGAAGCATCATTAACGCGGCTCTCATGCTCACTCCAATCCTCTAAGTTGCGCGGTCAGCGAGAATCCAGGCAGTACCTGCAGCGGATTCCTCCCAACGATCCCGTGGCGCAGACGGCGCTTTATGATAACAATCCCGACGGCGGTTCCCTCGTTATGGCCACGAAGACATCTTCAAAACCAACTTCTCCGACGACGTCTCCTCGCTCTACAAAAACAATGGAGACGGCACCTTCGCCTCGATGATTCAGCAGGCCGGCCTCGGCCTCAACACGCAGTATCTCGGCTGGGGCGTGGCGTTCATCGACGCCGACAACGATGGCTGGCCCGATCTTCTGCTCGTCAACGGCCACGTCTATCCTGAGGTCGACACCGCTCATCTCGGCTCAACCTACAAGCAGCCTTGCCTCTTCTACTGGAACACCGGCAAGGGCGCCTTCAAAGATCTCAGCAAGACCGCCGGCCCTGGCTGCACCTCTGTTGCCTCGGGTCGTGGCCTCGCCGTCGGCGACCTCTGGAATGACGGCCGCATCTCCGCCGTCGTGAACAACATGGACGCAACTCCGAAGCTGCTCGTAAACCTCGCGCCCAACTCCAATCACTGGCTTGGAATCTCGCTCGAAGGCACGCGGTCCAACCGGGACGCCATCGGCGCAAAGGTTACAGTCACCGCAGGCGATCACCGCTATGTCCAGGAGGTTCGCAGTGGATCAAGTTACATCTCCAACAACGACATGCGCCTGCACTTCGGCCTTGGTTCCAGCAATGCAGTCACGAAGATCGAGGTGCGCTGGCCGAACGGTGAAATCGAACAATTCCCAGGCACTCCCGCGGACCGCTTCATCTCTCTGAGAGAGGGCGCGGGGAGGCTTCCTCCCCGCAGGGACTAAAATGACACCGTCTTCGCAACACGGGCCATCCCAGGTCTTCCCATGGACGACACTCGAGGCCAAACCACCCGGCTCCTCAAAGCCATGCACGCCGGCGATCACGCAGCGGCCGAGCAACTGCTGCCTCTCGTCTACGCCGAGCTGCATCGCATCGCCAACGCCTGCATGCGCCGCGAGCGCCCCGACCACACCCTGCAGCCCACCGCCCTCATCAATGAGGCCTACCTCCGACTAATCCAGCAGGACGTCGACTGGAACGACCGCGCGCATTTCGTCGGCTTCGCCGCCCACGTCATGCGGCGCGTTCTCGTCGACTACGCGCGCGCCCGCAACACCGACCAGCGCGGCGGAAAGAGGGAACGCGTCGAATTGCAGGATCAGTTCGCGATCTCTCCGGAACGGCTCGACGAAGTCTCGCTCCTCGATGAAGCGCTCGAAAGACTCGAGAAGAAAAATCCTCGCCAGGCCAAAGTCGTCGAGCTCCGCTACTTCGGCGGCCTCTCCATGGAGCAGATCAGCGCCATCATCGGCATCGCTCCCCGCTCAGTCAAGCGCGATTGGGCTCTCGCCCGAATCTGGCTCTACGAGGAACTGAAGCCGCTCAGCCAACCCGCACAACCGGGCAACAAAAAATAATCCAGAACGGTGGCCCCTTTTGCGCACGCGCGGCGCATTTCCAGGTGAGGGCAGAAACGCCCGCCCCCAAAAAAAGGAGAACCACCATGAAACACCTTTGGATCGTTCGCACAATCTTCGTCGTAGCAAGCCTCGTCGCCGGATGCATTTCCCTACCCGCGCACGCCCAGGGCGCAGGCAGCAACATGACCGTCAACGTGCCGTTTGGCTTCGAGCTCGGCTCTAAGTATCTCGCGCCCGGCACCTACACCATCAGTCGCCCCCTGAATGACATCGTTGAGATCAGGAACCGTTCCGGCGCCGCCCTGCTCGTCACGCACAGCGGAGAGAGCAGCAAGGCGACCAAAAGCAGCAAGGTCGTTTTCGACAAATATGGCGACCACTATTTTCTTCGCCAGATCTGGTTCAACCCCGAAGACAACACGTACATGGAGTGCGCGCAGTCGAAGGCTGAGAAGCAGGCGAAGAGGTCGGAACTCGCGTCGGTCACAAAGAAGGCTTCTAACGTGGAAATCGCGCTGCTGCGCGTTCCGTAACAGGATCGCAGCCTTCACAAACAGCTTCGTTATCTGGTGTTGAGCAGGAAGCAGGCAACTTTCGAGCTTCCTGCTCAATCTTTTTGTGAACTCATGGAACCAAAACCCTTACCGGTAGTAATCGCATGGGACTTGTGTAATCATTGTGCGCGTTACCAGAATCACGTCAGCAAAAACCTTTCGTTTCGCATCTGCCAAGAGGGCTGGATGGAAACAATGGCAGACTCCCAGAAATTCGTCGAAGACCTCTTCGAGGCCGCTCTCGCCCGCCCTCCCGAAGAGCGCAGCGCGTGGCTCGATGTCGCCTGCCCGGATTCCCCCGAAGTCCGCGAACTCGTACGAATGCTTCTGCTCGCCGACGAGCGCGCCGGAGACTTCCTCGAATCTCCCTTCCTGTCGCCCTCAGACATCTCGACCCAGGAACCATCCTCAACCTTCGAGCTCACCTTCGAGCCCGGCGCCACCGTCGCCGGCAGATTTCACATCCATCGCTTCATCGCGCGCGGCGGCATGGGCGAGGTCTACGAGGCATGGGACTCCGAGCTTCGCGAACGAGTCGCCATCAAGACCATCCGCCCTGACCTCGCCCAGAGCGCGTCCATCATCGATCGCTTCCGCCGCGAAGTAAAGCAGGCCCGCGCCATCTCTCATCCCAACATCTGCCGCATCCACGAGCTCTACTGCGACACATCCAACGCCGGCGCCAAAGTCTGGTTCCTCAGCATGGAGTTCCTCGACGGCTTCACGCTCAGCGAACAGATTCAGCACGTCGGTCCCCTTGATCGCACACAAGCCTTCGATCTGCTCCAGCAACTCGTCAGCGGGCTCAACGCTCTCCACGCCAATGGCGTCATCCACCGCGACCTCAAGTCCGGCAACATCATGCTGGTCAGCGGCACTCCCGGCCAACTACGCGCCGTCATCACCGACTTCGGCCTCGCCACCAACGTGCTCCGTCGCGAAGGCGGCCTTCTCGAAACCGGCGGCCAGGGCACTCCCGAGTTCATGGCGCCCGAGCAGATCAAAACCGCCGACGTCACCGCTCTCGCCGATCAATACGCCCTCGGCGTCATCCTCTGCGAGATGCTCACGGCCACGCGCCCCACCCACAAAGACGTCACCTCCGGCCGCGCTCAATTCGAAACCAAACTCGCCAAAGCAATTGACCCACGCTGGTCACGCGCAATCCTTCGCTGCCTCGAACAGAACCCAGCCGACCGTTTCCCCACCCTCGACGAAATTGTTCTCGCCCTCAAGCCACACCAGCCGCGCACGCGCCTCTGGCTCACCCTCGCCGCCACCGCCGCGCTCCTCATCGCGCTTGCCTTCTGGTATCACTTCAAGTCCGCGCCGCCCGCCACGTCACTCGCCGTGCTCCCGCTCGTCAATCGCAGCGGCGACTCCAACCTCGACTACGTCGGCGCCGGAATCACCGAAGCCCTCACCGACGATCTCTCCCGCATGCCCGGCCTTCAGGTCACCGCCGGCAGCATCGCTCGCCACCATCAATCCGGCGACTCCAATCCAGCCGCCGCAGGCTCTGACATGCACGTCGGCTCCATCGTCACCGGCATCGTTCCAATCCTCCAACGGCAAGCTGCTCATCCCCATCGAGCTCATCGAGGTCCGCTCCGGCAAACAACTCTGGGGCCAGACCTACCAGGGCACCACCTCCAATCTCGCCGACATGCAGCACGAGATCGCCACCGACGTCGCCTATCACCTCAAGATCCGGCTCGGCGCCGAAACCGCCGCCCGCCTCAAGCGCCAATACTCCACCAACCCCGCCGCCTACGACGCCTATCTCAAAGGCCGTGCGCAACTCGCGCAGAGAAGTCCTGACAATCTTCGCGAGGCGGTCAGCGACTTCCAGCAGTCCCTTACCTTCGACCCAGGCTACGCTCCGGCCATGACCGGGCTCGCGGACTGCTATAGTTTGCTCGCCTTCTACGGTCTGGAACCCTCGATTCCGTTACTTAAAAACGCGCTGAAGGCTTCGCAGGAAGCTCTTCAACTCGACAGCACCTCGGCCGAGGCCTACACCTCCCGCGCCTTCGCGCGCACTCTGCTCAACTTCGACTGGGAAGGAGCCGAAGCCGACTACAAGCGCGCCATCGATCTCAACCCGAATTACGCGCTCGCTCACGCCTGGTACGCCCTCGTGCTGCTCGCGCCGCAGCGCCGCTATGCGGAGGCCAGAGCGCAAATGAAATACGTGCAGTCTGCTGACCCCGACTCCACGGTCGCCATCGTCGGCATGGCGATGATCAGGCAGTTCGCCGGCGACCCCCAGCAGGCCATCCGTCTTCTCGAGCCGCACGTCGACGCATCGCACGCGCTCGAGCCCGCTATCGAAATCCTCTCCAAGTGCTACGTCGAATCGCGCAACGGCCGCCGCGCTGTTGACCTGCTTCGCTCCATGCCCACCGCTCCCGAGGACGTCGACGCCCGCTCCGCCGATCTCAGCTACGCCTACGCCCAGACCGGCGAACCAGCGAAAGCCGCCGAGCTCCTTCCTCCACTCCTTGATAAAATTCAGGCCGGAAAGCCTCTCGCCTACTCCACTGCTGAAATCTACACCGCACTCGGCAATCACCAGAAGGCGATCGAGCTCCTCCGCATCGCCCTCGACAAACGAGAATCCGGGATCCTGTTCGTCAACGCCGACCCGCCAATCGCTCCTCTTCGTGGCGACCCGCAATTCCAAGCCTTGCTCCACCAGATGAACCTTCCCTAGCACCTTGAAAGGACGACCCGCATGACACACCGCGAAATGATCGAGAAGCTCGGCCTCACCGAAAAACAGTATCGCGAGCTGATGAAGCGCTTCGCCGAATTCTGCAAATCCCTCGACGAGGACCAGAAGAGGGTCGTCCGCCATAACCTCCCCAGGATGGAACAAGCCGCCCGCTCACTCGGTCCCGACGTCACCGTCGAAGATTTCAAGGAGTTCTGTGGTACCGAGGTCAGCGCCATGGGCATGGGCTGCTTCGCCGAGGACGGCGGTGACGAAGACGACGGTAACGACGACGAATAATACCGCCGCCCCACCCATGCTGAAAGTCGACGGCATCGAGCGCTTCGTGCCGGCCACCGAGACCATCGCCTTCGCTCACCCTCTCGCCGAATCGCTCGGTGTCACGCGCCTCGCCGATATCACCGGCCTCGACCGCGTCGGCATCCCCGTCTACTCCGCCGTCGTTCCGGACTCGCCGGATGCTCTCTCCGTCTACAACGGCAAAGGCGTGCGCCCCGTCGACGCCAAAGCCGGCGCTCTGATGGAAGCCATCGAGCGCCAGCTCGTCTTAAAAACCCGCCTGCCGCTCATCGAAGCCAGCTTCGCTCACCTGTCCCACGACGCCCGAGCCTCAAACCAGTCCGCCGCCGTGCTGGACCCCCGCTCCATCAACTCCCGCCTCGCCGCCTCCTACTCCGAGGATCGTCCCTACTCCTGGTGCGAAGGCCTGGACATCGTCTCCGGACAGCCGTGCCATGTTCCCGCCCGCCTAGCCGGCTATCTTTGGCGTGACGTCCCGCATCCCTCCTGCTTTCCCAAAACCGATTCCAACGGCTTGGCCTCTGGAAACTCCCGTGAAGAAGCCATATGTCACGCGCTCTGCGAACTTGCGGAGCGCGACTCGTGGACCTTCGTGGAGTTGGGCGCGCATGTCATGCCCCGCGCGCGGCGCTCGTTCGCACTTGGTTCCCATGCAAGAAGTGGCCCCGACGATCTCGAGATCTTCCCTTGCGTCGATCTCGGCCCACATGAACTCCTCGTGAAGTTCCACGCCGCCAACCTCTTCCCCATCGTTCGCAACATCACCTCCGAGCTCGGTGTTCCGGCCTTCTTTGCTACCGTGTGCGACGAGAGCATCACCGGCTATCCCATGGCACACTGCGGTCTCGGCGCCCATCCCAACGCGGAAGTCGCCGTCCGCCGCGCTCTGCTCGAACTTGCGCAGTCCCGTTGCGTCGACATTCAGGCAGTTCGCGAAGACATCACTCCGCCCGGGGCGACCCGCGGCCGATTCTCTCCACATACCCGCCGAATTGACTCAATCAATCGCCAGAGCTGGTATCACGCGCCCTCGAAGCATCTCCGCAAACTCGCCGACATCCCCTCACACGCCTTCCCCACCATCGACGAAGATCTCCGCTTCCTCCTCGACCGCTTCCCGCCGCCGGCCTTAACCAGATCATCGTCGTCGACTTTACCCCCAACGAAACCGCCTACTCCGTCGTTCGCGTCATCGTCCCCGGCATCGAAAACTGGGCGCTCGACCACGGCCGTTTCGGCCCGCGCGCACTCGCCTTCTGGAAACAACATGCGTGACACCGCCATCTTTCTCGGCCCCACGCTCGCGCGCGCCGACGCCGAGCGCATCCTCGACGCCGACTATCTCCCTCCCATCTGCCGCGGCGACCTCGCCCGCCTGCCCCACGCACATCCGCTTCGTCGGCATCATCGACGGCGAGTTCTATCAAAGCCTCTCCGTCTCGCCCAAAGAAGTCGTCGCGCTCCTCCGCCGCGGCGTCACTGTCTGCGGAGCCTCCAGCATGGGCGCCCTCCGCGCCGCCGAAACCCACACACTCGGAACCATCGGCGTGGGCCGCATCTTCGAAATGTTTCGCGACGGCATCCTCGACGCCGACGACGAAGTCGCCCTCGTCTACGAGCGCGACACCTTCCGCAAACTCTCCGAGCCTCTCGTCAATCTCCGCGCCGCACTCGACCTCGCCTGTTCCGCCAACATGATCGACGAGCACGAAAAATCCTCGCTCACCCTCCGCCTCAAATCCCTCTACTTCCCCGACCGCTCCCTCCGCGCCCTCTACGCCATGTCGCCCAAACTCCACACCTTCTTCGCCCCACCCCTCCCCCCGACCCCAAACGCGACGACGCCCTCGCCCTCCTCCACACCCTCCACCACCTCCGCACCCTCAACCCACGCGTGTGTGCCCCATCCGTACGCGAAGCGGACGGGTGGGATGCAGGATCTCTATCGAGCGGATGACTCTCTCACGCCCAACTCCACCACCCTACCCTCGCCTCACTACCGTCCCTCTCGTCACTCTCGGCGCCCGATACCCCAACGCCGCATGCACCTTGCTCGGCCACCGCACCTTCGACGCCCTCCCCGTCGCCCTCATCCTCCGGTCCGCCTCCTCCCACGACACCACCTCCGCGCCCTCCTGCTCCCAGTGCGCCACCGACGCCTCATCGCACCAGTCCAGCAGCTTCACCATCGCCTTCTTGTGCGCGCCCGCCGTCATAAACGCCCGCATCGCCGCCCCGCTCTCCCACACCGTCATCGTCCAGAACGTCCACTCCCGGTCCGGCAACAGCGCCCCACCCAAAAATCCGGCCGCGCGCTTCGCCTGCTGCGTCGACCGCCACGAATACCACGCAAACCCCGGCAGAAACCGCACCGACCGCACCCTCAACCGCGTCACACTCACCCAGCTCATCGCAACAGCATCCTCCCGCCGCCCACCCGCAACACCAATCTCGCACAAAAAAGTGGGAGGGTTCTCCCCCTCCCACGCAGACCGGAAAATCCTTTACGGCCTCACCGGCGGCAGCGTCGCCGGGTCCGCCGTATTGATGCACGTCGGGTGCCCGAATCCATGCGCGCTCACCCCCGTCCCTCCGTTCGGGTTCGGCGTGATGTCATAAATGATGTTGTCCGGCCGCGCCGCATCCCCGGACACTCCACCCACTCCCGCCAGGTGGTCCAGCTTCAGATTGTTCCGCGTGCGCCACGCAATATCATGGTCCGCGCAGGACGTATCCCCGCTCACCCCAACCGCCCCAATCAGCACCTTGCCCGGCCCATACAGCGCCAGCCCTCCGCCAAACACATTCACACCGCCAATCTTCTGCCCAACCATCGGATCCCCCGGCGTCCCATAAGCCGACGAAGGCCCGTCGTACGCCACATGCGTATCCACCGGATTGCTGAACTGCAAACCAAACAAACTCCCGCCCGGCTGCACCGCCGAATACAAATTCGCCGTCGACAGCGACAATCCATTCGCCTGTCCCGACCCTCCACTGCTCGACGACGCATCCAGGCTGAACGCATTCGCCGTATTCGCCTTCTGCGCCGAGATCACCCGGCTCCCCGGCCACTGCGCCCCGCGGTTCACTCCCGTAAACGCCACCGCGCACACCACGCCGTCCCGGTCCACAATCGTGCCCCACATCTGGTTGTTCAGCCCGCTCGCTTCCGTTGCGGTCGCCGCAGCCAGCGCCGTCTGCAGTTGAAAATAGTTCGGCAGGTTCGAGCACCTATTGCCCTCACCCGCATCATTGGCGTGCACCACACCTCCAGCGCTCGTAAGCGCCAGAGCCAAAGCGGCCGTTGCCGCTCCATACAACATACGTTGTCCTGACATGGTCGACTCCTTCGTTGCAGTAGTTGCAGAAATTGAGTCCGCGACAAAGCGGGACCCTGAGACCCGGATCCTCAAGCCCGCGTTCTGAACCTGTTTGCACCCTGGGAGAATGACCCCGAATCTACGCCCCCCACCCACCACTCGCAATCAAACGTCGTGCCACAGCACGAACAGCCCAGCCGCCCCTGAGCAGCCACCCTCCGCCACCGCGCGCCCTTCTCATGAACCGTCATCCTGAGCGAACACTAAACAGCCGTCATCCTGAGCGGAGCCCCCGAGCGACGCCGAAGGGCGCAGCCGAAGGACCCCGACGCTGCCAGCTCACGAAGTGAGCTACGCAGTCGAAGGACCCCGAGGACGCTCGTATCACCACCAGCGTCCAACCCCTTTTCTGCCGCAAACTCTGTTATCCTCGGCGCCGAAAGGCGCTTCCGCTCTGCCGAAGGCCCAAGCGGAGTCCGCAGGACGAAGCGCCTGAATTGCCTTCCTCCACCGAGCCACGCCGCCATCTCGAACGCGACGATCCTCTACGCCGACAAAATGACCGCTCCATCCGAGCGCCGCTCAAAGATCTGCGAACGAAAAATTTTTTGTTTAGCTAAGCTCAACCATGAGCGGGATGCGATGTCCCGGACGAACAAACACAAATAGAATTTGCCTTCCACCTGCAGCCACTAATCGCACACCTGTTCGAAATCCTGTCAAGCCCCTGCAAAAGTGGAAACCCCACCCAACCCCACAAACCAAAACTCAAACCCTGTTGGAAACTAATGGCATAGGAATTTCACTCAATTTGTAAAATAGAAGCATAGACAAATTTCAAGGCTGCCGCAGGCCGGGGGTGAAAACCTCCAGCGCGCCCGGCGGCCTTTGCCTTTTAACCCGGAACGCAGAGTGCAGCAGCCGTTAGCATCCGCGAACCCTACCCTCTACCCTCTACTCCCTACCCCCTAAAAAGGACACTCATGATCCCCGAATACCTGACTCCCGACGACGAAACCCGCTTCCAGTGCCGCCATATCTTCACCGACGGCCGCCGCTGCGGCAGCCCGGCCCTCCACGGCCCCGATGGCGCTGAAAATTTCTGCTACTTCCACCACAATTCGCGCCGCCCCATCCAGGACGCCTCCACGCGCAGGCGCCGTCAGTCCCGCTTCACCCTCCCCAGCTCCGCTGACCTCTCCGAACGTTCCGGCATCCAGCTCGCCCTCTCCGAGGTCCTCCAGAAGATCGCCTGCAACGAGATCGACCCGCGCCGCGCCGGCCTGCTCCTCTACGGCCTCCAGATCGCCAGCCTCAACTTGCCCAAATCCGCGCCGCGCGAAGAGTCCATCGAACCCGTCTCCGAGGTCACCCTCGATCCCGAACACGGCCTCCTCGCTCCACCCGCCGAGCTCGGCCACGACCTGCCCAAAGGCTCCGCCCAGCGCCTCCTCGAAGAACTCGACGCCCTCGATCGCGAACGCCAATCGACCGTCAACCTCCAGGCCAGCGCCCCCTCAGCCGCACCTCAGCGCACCCTTAGGTCCAGACCTAACTCTCATCTTCCGAAGATTTTGCGCAAAAAACGGGGGAGGGGGGTACCCCGCCTTGCTGACTCGCTGACTCGCTGCCTACTTCACCGCCGCATGCGTCGGCAGGAACACATGGAACGCCGTCACCGCGCTCCCCTCGCCAAACACACTCCGGAACCGCAGCGTCCCCTCATGCTTCTGCACAATGCCCCTGCTGATCCACAGCCCCAGCCCCGTCCCCTTCGTCGACTTGGTCGTAAAGAACGGCTCGAATAGCCGCCTGGCATTCTCCGGCGTAATCCCCATACCTGTATCGCAGATAAACACCCTCACGCCCGCAGGCCGCCCGTGCCACCCGGCCGTCTCCATAAGCCGCACGCGCATCCGCCCGCCCTCCGGCATCGCCTGGATCGCGTTGCTGATCAGATTCATAAACACCTGCTTCAGCTCCGACGGGAACCCATGCACCGTCCCCTTGCTCGAATATTCGCGCTCCAGCGTGATCTTCGCGCTCTGCATCGGCCGGTGCTGCAGCTCCAGGACATCATCCAGCAGCTCCGCCACCGACACCGTCACCGCCTTCTGCGACTCACGATAAAAACTCAGCGTCTGTTTCGTGATGTGCGAGACCCGCGCCAGCTCCTGCTCCGCAATCTGCGCATAGTACTTCGCCTCACCATCCAGAGACGGATGCTGCCGCAGCAGATAAAACGCATTCGTAATCGCTTCCAGCGGATTGTTGATCTCGTGCGCCACAATCCCCGCGAGCTTGCCCATCGCCGCCAGCCGCTCATTCCTGCGCAGCGCCTCTTCGGCAATCACCTGCGACGTGATGTCGTGCGTAATCTCCAGCACCGCGCCGCTGCCGGCCTGCGCCGCCTGGCGGCTCGCCACCAGAATTTCGTGACCGTCCTTCGTGCGATGCTTCAGGTTTCCCTGCCACCGCCCGTCCCTCGCCAACGCCTCTTCAATCTCCTTGCGGTTCTCTGGAGGCGTTTCCAGCAACTCTTTCAAATGTTGCCCAACAACCTCCTCGCGTTTCCAGCCGTACAGCGCCTCCGCGCCTGCGTTCCAGTAGCGGACCGCACCGTCCTTATCGCGCACCATGATGGCCTCGGTCGCCAGCTCCAGCAGCTCCGCGCGCTCCCGCAGAGCGTCGTCCATGCGCTTGCGGTCGGTAACGTCAAAGAACGCTCCCACTGCGCCGCGCACACTCCCTTCTTCGTCGAACAGCGGCGATGCGCTGGCCAGCAGGAAGTGCGGTGACCCTTCCGGATGCGCGACCTCCAGCTCCAGCATCCCGGTCGGCAGCCCCGCTCGCGCAGCCTGCCGCAATGGCAGATCCTCCAGCGTCAGCGCCGATCCCTTCTGCGAAATCTTCGCGAGGCTGAGTACAGAGTCGCTCGGGTTCTCCCTGAACTGCGAGCCCAGCATCTCGCCGAGCGCGGCGTTCCCCGTGATCGTCGTACACTCGCTGCCGTGCGCAACCGCAACGCCTACCGGCAGCACCTGCATGATCGACTCCAGCTCGGCCACGCGCTGCTGCAGTTGCTCATTCAGCAGCCGCAGCTCTTCGCTTCTCTGTGCCACGCGCTCTTCGAGATCGCGGTTCAGTATCTGCAGGGCGCGCTTCTTGCGGTGCAGCTCCGCAAACACGCTGACCTTCGCGCGCAGCACCTCCGGCACAACCGGAACCGAGATATAGTCCACCGCGCCGCTCTGGTAGCCGCGAATGCGGTCCAGATCGGAGAGGTGAACTGCCGAGACGAAGATGATCGGCGTCTTCTGAAAGCGCGGGTGCTGACGCATCATGTCCGCCAGCTCGAAGCCATCGATCTCCGGCATGCTGACGTCCATCAGCACGACAGCGACATCGCCCTTCAGCAGATGATCCAGCGCCTCGCGGCCGGAGTGCGCCTGCACCAACTCCTCGCCAAGATCCTGAAGAATGGCCTCGTAGCTCAGCAGCTTCGCAGGCTGATCATCCACCATCAGAATGGTGACAGGATCGCGCTCGTCCGCGGGAAGGACGAATTCGTCGGATTGGGAGACCGAGGGCCGCATCCCTGTTGAAGAGTCTACCTGTGAAGCCATGTCCGCAAGCCGGAGAGCAGTTGGTCGGTGTTAACCGGCTTCGCCATGTACTCGGAAGCTCCGGCTTCCAGGCACTTTTCCCGGTCCCCCTTCATGGCCTTCGCGGTCAGCGCAATAATCGGCAGCCGCCGCAGATGCGCGTTCTGCCGGATTACCTGCATCGTTTCATACCCATCCATCTCCGGCATCATGATATCCATCAGCACGATCGCGATGTCCGGCGTGCTCTCCAGCATCGAGATTGCCTCACGCCCTGTGCCGGCCGTAAGTACCGTCATCCCACGCCGTTCTAAGACGCTGCTCAGCGCGAAGATGTTGCGCACGTCGTCGTCGACGACCAGCACCTTGCGCCCAACCAGCGCCTCATCCGACCCATGCAGCCGTTCCAGCATGCGCTGCTTGTCCGGCGGCAGATCCGACACCACACGGTGCAGGAACAACGCCGTCTCATCCAGCAGCCGCTCCGGCGACTCCACGTCCTTCACCACAACGCTGCGGGCCAGCGTGCGCAGTCGCGCATCTTCTTCCGGCGCCAGCTCCTTGCCCGTGAAGACCACCACCGGCAGTTCCACCAGGTTCGGAGACTGCTGCATGCGCTCGAGCACCTCAACGCCGGACATATCCGGCAGCTTGAGATCAAGCACCACGCAATCGAACTTCTCCTCTTCCGCCTTCGCCAGCGCCTCTTTTCCACTGTCGACGACGGTGATGTCGATGTCCTCCGATCCCAGCAGTTCTGTAATGCTGAACTGCTCGGCCGGATTGTCTTCGACAATCAGCAGCTTCTTGCGCCGCGGGCTCGAGTACTCCTTGATGCGGGTAAGCGCGGCCTCGATTCCCTCCTGGCTGGTCGGCTTGATGACATAGGAGAACGCGCCGCGCGACAGGCCATGATGCCAGTCCTCGTCCATCGTGAGCATCTGGACCGGGATGTGACGCGTGGTCGGGTCCTGCTTCAAATGATTCAGAACCGCCCATCCCAGCATGTCGGGGAGGAACACATCCAGCGTCACCGCCGTCGGACGGAACTCCCGCGCCAGTGACAGCGCTTCCGCTCCGCGCATCGCGATCAACACCTTGAAGCCTTTCTCGCGTGCGAGGTCGCAGAGCAGACGCGCGTAGTGCGGATCGTCTTCAACCACCAGCAGCACGTTGTCGCCGGTCTCCAGGTTTGCGCGGTCGTCTTCCGGCCGCTCGATGATCTGCTCTACCGTTGCCGCCGGAAGCTGCAGCCGCGGAGCCGCGTGGCCGCTTGGTAGTTCGTTCGTCGAGATCGCCGGCGCCGCCGTTCCCACGTACGTCTGCGGGATGTACAGCGTAAACGTGCTTCCCTGCCCGGGCGTGCTGCGCAGTTGAATCTCGCCGCCCAGCAGGTTTGCAAGTTCGCGGCTGATGGCCAGGCCGAGACCCGTTCCGCCGTACTTGCGGCTGGTTCCGGCATCCGCCTGCTGGAACGCCTCAAAGATGATGCGCTGCTTCTCCTGCGGAATGCCGATGCCGGTATCCGTGACCTCGAACGCAATAACGGATCCGGCGCCGTTGAGGATCGGATGCCCGTCGCTCCACCCCGAGCTGACCGGCGCGACCCGCAGCTTCACGCTGCCCTTCTCCGTGAACTTGAACGCGTTCGACAGCAGGTTCTTGAGCACCTGCTGCAGACGCTTCGAGTCGGTCACCAGGCTGCGCGGCAGATCCGATGCCGCATCGACCTCGAACGAAAGCTTGCGATTTTCGGCCTCGTGACGGAACGGCCGCGCCAGCATGTCGAGCAGGCTCCCGAAGAAGACCTCCTCCGCTTCGACCGACACCGTTCCGGACTCGATCTTCGAAAGATCAAGAATGTCCGAAATCAGGTTGAGCAGGTCGGTACCGGCGCCGTGAATCGTGCGCGCATACTCAACCTGCCGCGGCGAGAGGTTGCCATCCGGGTTGTCGGTGAGCTGCTGGCCGAGCACCAGGATAGAGTTCAACGGCGTGCGCAACTCGTGCGACATGTTCGCCAGGAACTCCGACTTGTACTTCGAGGTGAGCGCGAGCTCCTTCGCCTTGTCCTCGAGCGCGCGGCGTGCCTGCTCGATCTCCTGGTTCTTGCGTTCGACTTCGGCGTTCTGTTCGGCGAGCTGCTGCGCCTTCTGCCCCAGCTGCTCGTTGGTCTGCTGCAGCTCCTTCTGCTGCGTCTGCAACTCGGTCGCGAGTTGCTGCGACTGTTTCAGCAGGCCTTCCGTCTGCATCGTCGCTTCGATGGAGTTGAGCACGATGCCGATCGATGCAGTGAGCTGCTCCAGGAACGCCAGGTGCGATGCGGTGAACTCGTTCAGCGTAGCGAGTTCGATCACCGCCTTCACCCGATCTTCAAATAGCACCGGAAGCACGATCACATTGCGCGGCACGGCTTCGAACAACCCAGACCGCACCGGCAAGGTATTCGGCGGCAGGTCCTCGATGAACATGCGGCGCTTCTCACGCGCGCACTGTCCAATCAGGCCTTCGCCAATAGTCACCCGCTCCAGTTGGCCATCGGCGTTGCTCGCGTACGCCGACAGCAACATCATCGTGTTCGCGTCCTCGGAGTCGGTCTGGTAAATGACACCCTGCTGCGCGTTGACCAGCGGCGCCAGCTCCGACAGCAGCATGCGGCCGACGGTGCCCAGATCGCGCTGGCCCTGCAGCATGCCGGTGAAGCGCGCAAGGTTGGTCTTCAGCCAGTCCTGTTCCTTGTTGCGGTCGGTGGTGAGGCGAAGGTTATCAATCATCGTGTTAATGTTGTCCTTCAGCTCAGCCACCTCGCCCGACGCCTCCACCTGAATGGAGCGCGTGAGGTCGCCCTTCGTCACGGCCGTTGCGACCTCCGCAATCGCGCGCACCTGGTTGGTCAGGTTGTCGGCCAGCAGGTTCACGTTGCCGGTAAGGTCCTTCCACGTTCCGGCGGCGCCAGGCACGTTCGCCTGTCCACCCAGACGGCCTTCGACGCCGACCTCGCGCGCCACCGTCGTCACCTGGTCGGCGAAGGTTGCGAGCGTCTCCGTAACGTTGTTAATCGTTTCGGCGAGCGCCGCGACTTCGCCCTTCGCATTCACGGTCAGCTTGCGCGTGAGGTCGCCGCTGGCAATCGCGGTGACGACCCGCACAATGCCGCGCACCTGTTCAGTGAGGTTCGCGGCCATGACGTTCACGTTGTCCGTAAGGTCCTTCCACGTTCCGGCAACGCCCGGCACCTGCGCCTGTCCGCCCAGCTTGCCTTCCGTGCCGACCTCGCGCGCCACGCGCGTTACCTCGGCGGCGAAGGCGTTGAGCTGGTCCACCATCGTGTTGATCGTGTTCTTCAGCTCCAGAATTTCGCCCTTCACATCGACCGTGATCTTGCGCGACAAGTCACCGCGCGCGACGGCCGTCGTGACCTCGGCGATGTTACGAACCTGAGCCGTGAGGTTGCCGGCCATGGCGTTTACGGAGTCGGTAAGATCCTTCCACGTTCCGCCGACGCCCGGCACGTGCGCCTGTCCGCCCAGCCGGCCTTCGGAGCCGACCTCGCGCGCCACGCGCGTGACTTCGGCGGCAAACGAGCGCAGCTGTTCGACCATCGTGTTCAGCGTCTCTTTGAGCTGCAGAATCTCGCCGCGCACGTCCACCGTGATCTTCTTGGAGAGATCGCCGTTTGCGATGGCGGTCGCGACCTCGGCGATGTTTCTTACCTGGCCAGTGAGGTTCGAGGCCATGAAGTTGACGTTGTCGGTGAGATCCTTCCACGTTCCTGCAACGCCCGGCACCTCAGCCTGTCCGCCGAGCTTGCCGTCCGTGCCGACCTCGCGCGCCACGCGCGTCACTTCGCCGGCGAACGCGTTCAGCTGATCCACCATGGTGTTGATGGTGTTCTTGAGTTCGAGAATTTCGCCCTTCACGTCGACCGTGATCTTGCGCGACAAGTCGCCGCGAGCCACAGCCGTCGTCACCTCGGCGATGTTACGCACCTGACCGGTGAGGTTGCCGGCCATCGCGTTTACAGAGTCGGTGAGATCCTTCCAAGTTCCGCCGACGCCGGGCACGTTCGCCTGTCCACCGAGCCGTCCTTCGGAGCCGACCTCGCGCGCCACGCGCGTCACTTCAGCGGCGAACGAGCGAAGCTGTTCGACCATCGTGTTCAGCGTCTCTTTGAGCTGCAGAATCTCGCCGCGCACGTCCACGGTGATCTTCTTGGAGAGATCGCCCGTAGCGATGGCGGTTGCGACTTCGGCGATGTTACGCACCTGGCCGGTAAGGTTCGAGGCCATGAAGTTGACGTTGTCGGTGAGGTCCTTCCACGTTCCGCCGACGCCGGGCACTTCGGCCTGTCCGCCCAGCTTGCCTTCAGTTCCCACCTCGCGCGCCACACGCGTCACTTCGCCGGCGAACGCGTTGAGCTGATCGACCATCGTGTTGATCGTGTTTTTGAGTTCAAGAATTTCGCCCTTCACGTCGACGGTGATCTTGCGCGACAAGTCGCCGCGAGCCACAGCCGTGGTCACCTCGGCGATGTTACGCACCTGAGCCGTCAGGTTGCCGGCCATCGAGTTCACGTTGTCGGTGAGGTCCTTCCACGTGCCGGCCACACCGGACACTTGCGCCTGTCCGCCGAGCTTGCCTTCGGTGCCGACCTCGCGTGCCACGCGCGTTACCTCGCCGGCGAACGCATTGAGCTGGTCGACCATGGTGTTGATGGTGTCTTTCAGCAGCAGGATCTCGCCCGAGACGTTCACGGTGATCTTCTTCGAGAGGTCGCCGCTGGCGATGGCGGTCGAAACCTCGGCGATGTTACGCACCTGACCCGTCAGGTTGGAGGCCATCGAGTTCACCGAGTCCGTCAAGTCCTTCCACGTTCCAGCGACGCCGGGCACGTTGGCCTGGCCGCCGAGCTTGCCTTCGGTTCCCACCTCGCGGGCCACGCGCGTGACTTCGGAGGCGAAGGAGCGCAGCTGGTCCACCATCGTATTAATGGTGTCTTTCAGTTCGAGAATTTCGCCCTTCACGTCTACCGTGATCTTGCGGGACAAATCGCCGAGCGCGACTGCGGTTGCGACCTCGGCGATGTTACGCACCTGGCCCGTCAGGTTCGAAGCCATGAAGTTGACGTTGTCGGTGAGATCTTTCCAGGTTCCGGCGACACCCGAGACCTGAGCCTGTCCACCGAGCTTGCCTTCGGTTCCCACCTCGCGAGCCACGCGCGTGACTTCGCCGGCGAACGCGTTGAGCTGATCGACCATGGTGTTGATGGTGTTCTTCAGCTCCAGAATTTCGCCCTTCACGTCTACCGTGATCTTGCGCGACAGGTCGCCCCGAGCCACAGCGGTCGTCACTTCGGCGATGTTTCGGACCTGACCGGTCAGGTTGCCGGCCATCGAGTTCACCGAGTCCGTAAGGTCCTTCCAGGTGCCGGCAACCCCCGGCACGTTGGCCTGTCCGCCCAGCCTTCCCTCGGTTCCGACCTCGCGGGCAACGCGCGTCACCTCGCCGGCGAAGCGGTTGAGCTGGTCGACCATGGTGTTGAGCGTCTCTTTGAGTTCGAGGATTTCGCCCTGCACGTCGACCGTGATCTTGCGGCTCAAGTCGCCGTTCGCAATCGCAGTCGCAACCTCGGCGATGTTGCGGACCTGGCCGGTCAGGTTCGAGGCCATGAAGTTGACGTTGTCGGTAAGGTCCTTCCACGTCCCGCCGACGCCAGGCACCTGCGCCTGTCCACCCAGCCGGCCTTCGGTACCCACCTCGCGGGCCACGCGCGTGACTTCGCCGGCGAACGCGTTCAGCTGGTCCACCATCGTGTTAATGGTGTCCTTCAGCTCCAGAATTTCGCCCTTCACGTCTACCGTGATCTTGCGCGACAAGTCGCCGCGCGCCACGGCCGTCGTCACTTCGGCGATGTTACGCACCTGCGCGGTGAGGTTGCCGGCCATCGCGTTGACCGAGTCCGTCAGATCCTTCCAAGTTCCGGCGACGCCCGGCACCACAGCCTGTCCGCCGAGCTTGCCATCCGTGCCGACCTCGCGGGCCACGCGCGTCACTTCCGACGCGAACGAGCGAAGCTGATCGACCATCGTATTGATGGCCTCTTTGAGCTGCAGAATCTCGCCGCGCACGTCTACCGTAATCTTGCGCGAAAGATCGCCGGACGCCACAGCGGTCGCAACCTCAGCAATATTTCTCACCTGGCCCGTCAGGTTCGAGGCCATCGAGTTCACCGAATCCGTGAGGTCCTTCCACGTTCCGGCGACGCCCGGCACCTCGGCCTGTCCGCCAAGCTTGCCTTCGGTTCCGACCTCGCGGGCGACGCGCGTGACTTCGCTGGTGAACACGCCTAGCTGTTGAATCATGGTGTTGACGATGTTGGCGGAACGAAGGAACTCGCCCTCGAGCGGGCGGCCGTCCACGTCGAGTCGCACGGTCTGGGTCAGATTGCCCTGGGCGACGGCGCCGATCGCGCGCGTGACCTCGGTGGTCGGCCGCAGCAGGTCGTCCACCAGCGTGTTGACCGAGGTCTCCATCTCGCCCCACGAGCCGCGGAGCTGCTGGAAGCGCGCACGTTCGCGCGTGCGGCCCTCCTTGCCCACCTTCTGGCCGAGCCGCTTCAGCTCGCGCGCCATCTGCTCGTTGGCCGCCACGATCTCGTTGAAGGTGTCGGCCATCTTGCCTTCGACACCGGTCCACGTGTTGGGCAGCCGCACCGTGAAGTCGCCGTCACGCATGCGCAACATCATGGACAGCAGCACGGCCGAGTCGAAGCCGCCGCCGTTTCCGTTGTGCTGCAACGAAGTTCCGTTCTCTACAACCGAAACGGGAACCTCTGAATCTGAACTGGAGGGTCGGCGCGAACTGGTCTTCAATGTGGGCCTCGCGAAAGGGATTTAACGAACCAAAGCGTGCGGTCGGATGGACGACACAACTCGCCCATAAATGGTTGGACGAGCGGGATCGGAAAGCGACCCTTCGGCGGAACTCTCAGTGGAAATCGGCCCGGAACAGCGAAAACTGCCGGTCCGCCCGCCGCGAGTCCATACAAGCAATAGCACGTTCCCCGAACGCACGGGAGACACGCGCCGCCGAAAAAATTGATCCAACTTACACCCAGGGCAGGATCTAATTGGCACGGAGTTACTTACCAGATAGATGGGGTTTGACCCTATGCGCGGTTGCCTGCCGGCGCATCCCCCAAAGGTGGAGGTTGCGAAGAAGTCAGCAGGGGTCTATAGTCTCGGCTTAAAGGTGAGGTACACGACCATGCGTCTCCTTAACCTTCCGGCCATCGCAGCGAGCGATCCACGGACCTCCGTCCGCCTGAGAGTGCCCGCCCGCGCCTCCCGCTCTGTCCTTCCCAGCACCAGCCGCCCGAACCTCTTCTCCGGCGACTAGCGACTCCACGACATCTGAGCCCCTGACTCTGCCCGGTTTCTACCTGGCGGCCCCGCCATCTTTGGCGACGCCCTTGCTCCCTCTGAGCCGGGCATGGCTGCCCCACCGGGTGTCCCCCTGACCGCACCAGCAGGCAGGAAAGAGCCCTCAGCAGGCAAGAAAGAGAGTTCCGATGAGCACGATGGTCATGGAGTACGAACGCACGGCGCCACCCAGCGCCCACGCCCGGTACGGCCCCAAACTGAAGGGACCCATCCCCGGCCCGAAGGCCCAGCAGATCGTCGCCCGCGACGAAGCCCTGCTCTCGCCCAGCTACACCCGCTGTTATCCGCTGGTGGTCAAACGGGGCTTCGGCTGCCGCATTGAGGACGTCGACGGCAATGAGTTCCTCGACTTCACCGCGGGCATCGCCGTCACCTCGACCGGCCACTGCCATCCACAGGTCGTCCGCGCTATTCAGGACCAGGCTGCACAGCTGATCCACATGTCCGGCACAGATTTTTACTACGACCTGATGCCGCGCTTCGCCGAGCGTCTGTCAGCGATCGCGCCGATGCCCGGGCCACACCGCTTCTACTTCGGCAACTCCGGCGCCGAGGCAGTCGAGTGTGCGCTGAAGCTGGCGCGCTATCACACCGGACGCCAGCACGTGATCAGCTTCCTCGGCAGCTTCCACGGACGCACCATGGGCGCACTCTCGCTGACGGCATCAAAAGTCCAGCAGCGCCGGCGCTTCGCTCCGCTGGTGCCCGGCGTCACACACATCCGCTATCCGAATCCCTATCGCGAAGGCGATGGTAGCGCCCGCTCCGCGCATGAACTGGGTCTTGCCTGCGCGCGATTTTTGGAGGAGAAACTCTTCAAAACAACGCTGCCGCCGGAAGAGGTCGCCGCCATTTTCGTCGAGCCGATCCAGGGCGAAGGCGGCTACATTGTTCCGCCCGATTCGTTCCTCCATGAGCTGCGCGCCATCTGCAACCGGCACGGCATCCTCCTCGTCGCCGACGAGATCCAGTCCGGCGCAGGCCGCACCGGAAAGTGGTGGGCCATCGAGCACGCTGGTGTGGAGCCCGACATGGTCCTCATCGCCAAGGGCATCGCCTCCGGCATGCCGATCGGCGTCTGCATGACGCGCGCCGAGATCATGGACTGGGTGCCCGGCTCGCACGGCAGCACCTTCAGCGGCAACCCCATCTGCCTGGCGGCCGCAATCGCCACGATGGACGTCATCGACAGCGAGGCGATGGCCAACGCCGCAACCGTGGGCGCGGCTGCGCTCCAGCGGCTGAACACGTGGACCTCGCGGCACGCTTGCGTCGGCGACGTGCGCGGCCGTGGTCTCATGATCGGCGTGGAGATCGTCCAGGATCGCCTCTCGCGCAAGCCGGCCCACGATCTGCGCGACCGTATCGTCGACCTCGCCTTCCAGCGCGGGCTGCTGTTGCTCGGTTGCGGCGAAAACACGATCCGGCTGTGCCCGCCGCTGATCGTCAATCAGCAGGAGATGGATGTCGCGCTCGACATCCTCGAAGACTGCCTCGCCCAGTGCGCCGGGAAGGCCTGAGAAGGAAGCAGCATGACGACCGCTACTGAAATTTCCATCCGCGACGAAGCGCGCGACCTGCTCGCGCAGCTCGGCGTGCGTGAGTCCGCAACCAGCAACGGCGACCTCATCGCCCGCACGCCCATCACCGGCGAAGAGCTCGCACGCGTCCGCACGACCTCACCCGAAGAGGCAGCCCAGGCACTCACCCGCGCACACGAGGCATTCGGAGCGTGGCGCAACGTGCCCGCTCCCAGGCGCGGCGAGCTCGTGCGTCTGCTCGGCGAAGAGCTGCGCGCGAACGTGGGAACGCTCGGCAGGCTCGTGACACTCGAGGCCGGGAAGATTCTGTCCGAAGGTCACGGCGAAGTGCAGGAGATGATCGACATCTGCACCTTCGCCGCGGGGCTCTCGCGCCAGCTCGCCGGGCTCACGCTACCTTCGGAGCGCGCCAACCATCGCATGATGGAGACCTGGCATCCGCTCGGCGTCACCGGCATCATCAGCGCCTTCAACTTCCCGGTCGCCGTGTGGAGCTGGAACGCCGCGCTGGCCCTCGTCTGCGGCAACTCCATCGTTTGGAAGCCGTCAGAGAAGACGCCGCTCACCGCGCTTGCCACTCAAGCGATCTTCGAGCGCGCGTGCGAACGCTTCGGCGCGGCGCCTGCAAATCTCTCCACGCTGCTGATCGGCGATTCAAAGCTCGGCGAGTTGCTCGTCGACAGCCCACTCGTCCCACTCGTCTCCGCCACCGGCAGCACAGCCATGGGCCGCGCCGTCGCTCCGCGCCTCGCAAAGCGCTTCGCGCGCGCAATCCTTGAACTCGGCGGCAACAATGCCGCAATCGTCTGCCCCTCCGCGGATCTCGACCTCACGCTGCGCGGGATCGCCTTCGCCGCCATGGGCACCGCGGGCCAGCGCTGCACCACGCTGCGGCGGCTCATCGTGCACGAATCTGTCTATGACAAGCTCGTTCCACGTCTAAAGCAGGTCTACGGTTCAGTTTCAATCGGCGACCCTCGCGACCCCAACACGCTCGTGGGTCCGCTGATCGACAAGCGCGCATTTGAGGCCATGCAGAACGCGCTCGCCGCCGCACGCGTCGAAGGAGCCACGGTGACCGGCGGCGAACGTATTGATCTCAATGAAATGGACCGCGAGGCGTTCTACGTGCGCCCGGCGCTCGTCGAAGTCGCGCGCCAGTCGGACCTCGTGCAGCACGAAACCTTCGCTCCGATTCTCTACATCCTGAAGTACCACGAATTTGAGCAGGCTCTCGCACTCCACAACAATGTCCCGCAGGGTCTCTCATCCTCGATCTTCACGCTGAACATGCGCGAAGCCGAACGTTTCCTCGCGTCTTCCGACTGCGGCATCGCCAACGTGAACATCGGCACCTCCGGTGCCGAGATCGGCGGCGCCTTCGGTGGCGAGAAGGACACCGGCGGCGGCCGCGAATCCGGCTCCGACGCCTGGAAGCAATACATGCGCCGCGCGACGAACACAGTCAACTACGGCACCGATCTCCCGCTCGCGCAGGGTGTCAGCTTCGATATCCATTAATTCCAATTCTGTGTGGACATAATAGTTTGAACAGAACAAATTTGGCCACGCGGATGTCGTGACAAACTGACTCAGACGACTTGTGCTTTCATCTCACTCGTCCCTGGGAGATCGGTCCGATGATTCGCCTTCGCACGCTGAGCCTTGCGCTCATTCTTGCTGCATCTGCGCCACTGATTGCTCAAACCGCAGCCGCCAACCGCCCGTGGCTCAACACCTCGCTTCCGCTTGATCAGCGCGTCAACTCGCTCGTCTCCCAGATGACGCTCGAAGAAAAGGTGCAGCAGATGGGCGACCGCGCGCCAGCCATTCCGCGGCTCGGCGTACCTGCCTACTTCTGGTGGAACGAGGGCAATCACGGCGTCGCCGTCTCCGGCACCGCGACGAATTTCCCGCAGGTGATCGGCATGTCCGCCACCTGGGACACAGCACTCGTCCACCACGAGGCCGAGGTCATCTCCACCGAAGCACGCGCGAAGTACAACGAGGCGATTCGACATGATCAGCACGAGATGTTCTACGGGCTAACCTTCTTCGCCCCGAACATCAACATCTTTCGCGATCCACGCTGGGGCCGTGGGCAGGAGACCTACGGCGAGGACCCATTCCTCACCGGGCGCATGGCCGTGGCGTTCGTCAGCGGCATGCAAGGCACGGACCCGAACTACTTCCGCGTGGTCTCCACCGCCAAGCACTTCGACGTGCACTCCGGCCCTGAAACGACCCGTCATCGCGCCAACGTCGACGTCTCCGCGCACGATCTCGAAGACACCTACCTGCCCGCGTTTCGCGCCGCCGTAACCGAGGCGAATGCGCAGTCGGTGATGTGCGCCTACAACGCGATCGATGGCGCGCCGGCCTGTGCCAACACGATGTTGCTTCGCGATCACCTTCGCAACGACTGGCACTTCTCCGGCTATGTCGTCAGCGACTGCGCGGCGGTGGCGGACATCAACACCGGTCACCACTATGCGCCCGACATGGCGCACGCCGCGGCAGATGCCGTCAAGGCCGGCACCGATCTCGAGTGCGGCTTCGGCAAAGGCCAGGCATTCCCCGCTCTCGTCGACGCTGTACACCAGGGCCTGATCACGGAAGCGGACCTCGACGTTGCGCTGCACCGCCTCTTCCGCGCGCGTTTCAAGCTCGGCATGTTCGACCCGCCGTCTAGCTTCGCCTACGGCCGCTTGCCATTCAGCGTGGTCAACTCACCCGAACACCGTGCACTCTCGCTCCAGGCCGCGCGCGAATCGATGGTGCTCCTCAAAAATGAGCACCACACATTGCCGCTCAGCGAGTCAATTCACAGCATCGCGGTCGTTGGCCCGGAGGCCGAGCTCATCCAATCGCTGCAGGGCAACTACAACGGACCGCCGCCCTCGCCCGTCTATCCTATCGACGGCATCGAGAAGCGCTTCTCCTCCGCGACCATTCACTATGCGCAAGGCTCAACGCTGGTCGAAGGCTTCGCCCTGCCCATCGAGCACACCGCGCTTCATCCTGCCAGCGGCGACCCGCATAGCGATAAAGACGGGCTCACCGGCGAATACTTTGCCACTCCCGATCTCAGCGGCCAGCCCGTCGTCACACGCACGGATCGCCGCATCAACTTCAACTGGGACAAGGTGATTCCCGTTGAAGGCCTGCAGCGCAACAACTGGTCCGTGCGCTGGACCGGCACGTTCACGCCGCCCGCGGCGGGCAGTTACAGACTCGGCGTGCGCGTGAACTACTGCTACGCTTGCGAGAACGCTGAGAGCTTCCGCCTTTATCTCGACGGCAAACTTCTCGTGCAAAGCTCCGGCAAGACTGCCGAGCGCGGCGCCGCCTTCGACGCTCCCGTCAACTTCACCGACACGCGGCCCCACTCCATTCGCGTCGAATATCTTCACGGCACAGGCACGGCTGGAATCGATCTGATCTGGCAGGCGCCTGCCGCTGCGCTGCGTGAGCAGGCCGTCGCCGCCGCCGACAAATCAGATATCGTGATCGCGTTCGTCGGCCTCTCTCCGTCGCTCGAAGGCGAAGAGATGCCCGTGCATCTGGAAGGCTTTTCCGGCGGCGACCGCACGTCGATCGACCTTCCCGCCACACAACAAGATCTCCTTAAGGCCGTCGCCGCAACCGGCAAGCCGCTCATCATCGTGCTGCAGAATGGCAGCGCGCTCGCCGTCAACTGGGCACAGCAGCACGCAGCCGCCATCCTGGAAGCCTGGTACCCCGGCGAAGCGGGCGGCACCGCCATCGCTGAGACGCTCGCCGGCGACAATAACCCCGCCGGCCGTCTTCCACTCACCTTCTACGCCTCGCTCGCGCAGCTCCCGCCGTTCGATGACTACGCAATGGAGCACCGCACCTATCGCTATTTCACCGGGCAGCCGCTCTACAGCTTCGGCGACGGTCTCAGCTACACAACATTCTCCTACGAACATCTGCACGTGCCCTCAACTGTTCGAAGCGGCGACCACGTCACCATCGAAGCCGACCTCAAAAACACCGGCAGCATTGCCGGTGATGAAGTCGCCGAGCTGTATCTAACCCAGCCGCGAGGCTACCAGACACCTGTCCGCAAGCTCGTCGGCTTCCAGCGCGTTCACGTCGCGCCCGGTGCCTCCACTCGGATCTCACTCTCTATCGATCCGCGATCGCTCAGCCAGGTCGACGAAAAAGGGAACCATATCATCCTGCCCGGCGAGTACAGCGTCTCCCTCGGCAGCACGCAGCCCGGCAAAGGCACCAGCACGCTCATCGGGCACTTTACCGTCACAGGCCAACGCGAACTGCCCAGGTAAAAGAGCATCTCCTGCAGGATGCATTGACATCAATACATCATGTTCGATCAATGAAAATAGCGGCTCGCAAATTCAATAAATGTCGGCCAGTTCGGTAGCGGCGTGTGCCCCTCGCTGTGCTGACGAAACGCCAGATCGCCGCCGACATCCGGCGTTAACACCGGCGGAAACTCCGTCGAGCTCAGTCCCTTCGCGCCCAGCAGTTTGTACACCGGCCCGGCCGCGACCTCTGCCATAAACATGCCGCGAGCATCCACCCATCCATCGCCTTTCTCCAGCGTGCCTGCGCTCACAAACACCGGCCGAGGCGCGCACAATGCAATCAACTCATGCGCATCGACAGGAAGATCGCTCCACTGCAGCGGCCCCGCATACTTCAGAAAATTACCGGCCATCCAGTGATACTCGGTCTTGTCCGCCAGGTTCTCCACCGTCTCGCCCCAGTTCCTTCGGCTCAGTTTGGCACCGCCTTCACCCGACGAGCTGATGTACCCGATCGCGAAGCGCTGGTCATACGCCTCTGTAATCAGCGCCGCCTTGCCGAAGCGCGAATGCCCGGTGATGCCAACCTCCTTCGCATTCACCGCCGGATCCGTCTCGAAGTAATCCATCGCACGCGATCCGCCCCACGCCCACGCGCGCAGCGCTCCCCAGTCGTCCAGCTTCCGCGGCTGGCCGTGATTGCAGAGGCCGATAATGCCCTCCGTCAGGCCCGCTCCGTTGTCCGCCTGCACGCTGTACGGCGCGAGCACGGCATACCCCCACCCCTTCGCCAGCAGCATCTCCTGCCACGTAGGCCCGGGTGGAGGCGGCGGCAGTTTGAATGGCGGCTTGCCGATAAATCCATACTCCAGGATGACCGGCACAGGCCCTTTTGCATTCGCCGGCGTGGTCAATTCCATCTGTATATTGACATCAATTAATGGGTACGCCGAGTTGTCCACATGCCCGACCAGCGACTTTGTCAGCGTCGGAACACCTGCATCTTCACCCCGCTTCGTGGCCGTGACCTCCCAATGCACTGCGGGCGTGTGCGCCGGAACGCGCCCATAGATCTCGCGATCGAACATCTCCACAATCTGCGGCCGCCGCACCTTCCACCACATCTTTGCCGTGGTCACGCGCTTGCCGTCATTCGTCACCAACGGATCCGGAAGCTTCGGGTACGGATTTGCCTTTGCCTCGTCATAGTTCGCAGAGTTCGGCAGGTCCTTGTGATAGCCATCACGCCCCGGACGCAGCTCTTTGATCCCCAGCAGATCCATCATGCGCTGATGGTCTTGCTCCGCCGTCAGGTGCACCACCGGCGGATACTTGTCCGTCCCGTTCTGTGACGGCGTTGGTTGCTGAGCGATCGCCCCACCAACCACCAGCATCAACACCAGCGCCCACTGCCCACGCATCATATCCACACCTTTCAAAAATGAGCGAAAAAGCGAGCGGCCCTCACGAGCCGCCCAGTGACAGACATCCTTCTTCAGGAGCCCTTTAGAAGTTGAACCGCCCGCTGAACTGCAGCGACCGCGTCGCGCCGAAGCTGGTGATATAGCCGAATGTTCCGCCTCCGACGGTCACGTTGGGATTGCTCGTCAGCTCCGCGTGGTTGAGCAGATTGAACGCCTCCACGCGAATCTGGAACTCACTCTCGCGATACACATGGAAGCCGCGGAAGATACTCGCATTCACATTCGTCACGCCCGGCCCGCGAAACTCGTTGCGGTGCGTGTTCGCGAAATGCGGAGACACCATGCACGACGGCACCGAGCAGTTCACGTAGTTTGCTGCGTTCGGGTTGGTGTACTGCGGCTCCGCTGGATTGGCGAAGGACGCCGGATCAAACCACGCCAGTCCGCCAGAGACAACCGAATTGCCCGGCGAACGGTTGTGACCGCCCAGCTGGCGATACGGCGCAACGAGGTCGGCGTACTCCGTGTTGCCCGGATCATTGAGCTGGTTCACCGACGGGCTCACCGAGAACGGAGCCCCACTCGTGTGGCTGATCTGTCCGTTCAGTTGGAACCCTCCAAACACTGCGCCAGCGATCCCGTGAGTGGCCCACTTCTGATCGCGGCCGAAGGGCAGATGATAGATCCACCAGAACTGCGCGTTGTTCGTGCGGTCATATCCGGCGTTTGCGCGATTCAGAATGAAGTATTGCGGCAGCGAGAACTTCACGCCTTCCGATCCCGATCCCGCTCCATTGTCTTCAAAGTCGATGGCGTGCGACCACGTGTAGACGATGCCGAACTGCGCGCGCCGCCCGGCATTGCGCGTCACTTGCGCCTGCATGCCGTTGTACATCGCGCTTTGGCTGGGATCGTTCCATGTGATGCCGCCCGTGTTGTAGCAGAGCGTCCCGGCCGCCGTGGTCGCGTTCGCGCAGTGCTGCTGGTTAATCACCTCATTGGCCGCGAAGTTGCACGTCCCCGTCAGCCCCGACGATGGATTGAACTGTCCGTTGGGCATGCAGAGCGTCGATCCGCTCGGCAGCGGAGCCGCATTCAGCGTGTAAGCGAACAGCTCGCGGACCGCATGCGTCCCCACATACCCCAGGTTCATGACGAAATCGCCACCCAGGTCCTGCTGCACAAACAGGTTCCAGCTCTCGATATATCCGCGGCGGTAGTCCTTCGGCGCCGTGTTCGTTCCGCCGCTTACCGGCAGCGAAACGAATCCGCTGGAGAGGTTGGGCGCCGTCTGCGGCGGAATACCAACCTTGAGTGGGAGCGCATTTCCTGTAACCGGATCCACCGGCATCGTGTCCGTTGCCGGTCCGCTGTAGGAAGGCGCCAGATCCTCCGGGAACGCGTCGCGCAGGAATCGCATGCTGTCCGGATCGGAGGTCAGACCCGCACCCGTGCGCACCACCAGCCTGTCGTTGACGCGGTAGGCGATCCCGAGCCGCGGCGCAAAGTACCAGCTGTCGCTGTAACCGGCGCCTTTCGGGTTTCCACCAATCCCGCCAATCTCCACATTGGCCGTCTGCGGCAGCGTCGGGTCCAGCCGCGCCACGCCCGGACGGTCGCGATAGATCGCCGGATAGTTCTCATAGCGCACGCCGTAGTTCACGGTCAGCTTCGGCGTCATCGTCCACTGGTCCTGCGCATAGGCCGCCAGCTCCGTCCAGCGCAGCGAGTTCGGATTCGTCACCTGGCTCGGCTTCGCGACCGCCGCGCCGGTGCCGTTGTTCGGCAATCCCAGCAGGAAGTCCGCCAGCGAGTTATACGCCGTGATGGTTCCAGCCGTCGTCATTCCGCCCTGGAACCGGAAGCCGCCGCTGGGATGATTGATGTCGCTTCCACTCGTCGGCTGGAAGTGATTCAGGTCGAAGTGGTAGTACGTGAAGCCGTACTTCGTCGCATGCTTGCCCTTCGTCCAGCTCAGGTTCACATCGCCCGTGAACTGGTTATCGCGGAACAGAAACGGATTCGCGCCGTTCGCATTGCCCATCGATGAGAATCCGGTGAACGCCAGCAGCGGCTGTCCGATATAGTTCGGTCCAATACCGTTGGTTCCCGGGATGCCCAGCACATTCAGGCCGAAGTCGCCGTCTGCAATGTCGATCGCCGACTGCGCTCCGGTCACCTGCCGCGTATAACCGGCGTCCGCATCGATCACCAGCGTCGGGCTCAGCACATGACTGAAGCCCAGGCCAACGTTCTGAATCCGCCCCGCGCCCAGACCAGGCTGGCCGCCGTCGAACGTTCCGCCGCCCGCCTGCCCCAGCTGCTGCGGATCAGAAACAGTGAACGGCTCGATGCTGTACCGCCCGAAGATGCTCGTCTTGTCCGTCGGGTTATACGTGATCTTCGAGTCGGACTCATTGCGGTTGTAGGCCAGCGTTCCGCTGCCGATGTAATCATTCGCCATCTGGCTGGCCAGCTGGTTCGACGTGGGCGTGCCCACCGTCTGCGAGATCGATTGCAGCAGCTTCAACATCGCAACGGAGCCCGGAAACTGCCGGCTCGCCGGAATGCAGTTGCATCCATACTCCGACTGAAACGTTGGCCGATGGCCGACGTCGTAGTATCCGTTGTGCGAGAACGGCGTGCCCGCAGGCACCGGCACACCGCCCGGCTGCGGATCGTAGAGAATCGTGTTGGCAGCGGTTAGCCCGCTCGCCACTTCGGAGAAATCGCCGCTCAGCATCTTCAAGTCGGGTACGGTCTGCGTCCCGGTGATCAACTGCCGCCGCGTCGTCCGCTGAAAATCCTGGAAGAAAAACAGCTTGCTGCGGCCCGTCAGAATCTTCGGGATATAAACCGGTCCGTCGATTGAAAATCCAAACTCGTTGAAGATGTTCTTGGGAACCTTCGCCGGCGGAGGCGCGCTGGTGTACGGCCGCGCGTTCGTATTGAACAGCTGGTTGTACTCCCACAAACTCCCGTGCAGGTCTTTCGTTCCGCTCTTCGTGATCACGTTGATCGACGCTCCGCCCGCCACGCCCTGCTCCGCGTTGAACGAATTCGTCGTGATGTTCACGGTTTGAATCGAATCCGCCGGAGGCACATACGCCACCAGGTACGGCAGCCATCCATAGGTGTTTACGGCGCCGTCAATGCGCGTCGTGTTGCTCATGTCCTCCACGCCGTTCACATTCAGGCTCATCGCGCGCGACGGGTTCGATGCCGTCGAGTTCTGCTCCACCACGTTCGCCGCGCCCGGGATCAGCGTGTACAGCTGCTGGTAATTGCGCCCCTGCGAGGACGAGATCGGCAGCTGCGCAATCTGCGCCTCTGAGATCTGGTGGTTCACCTCCGCAGTCTCCGTTTGCAGGATCGGCGCCGACGTGTCCACCGTCACTTCCGCATTCACGCTGGCCGGCTGCAGCGTGGCGTTCACGCGCACCACCGTGTTCACCTCAACCGCGATGTTCTTCTGCGTGTATCCGCCGAAGCTCGCCATCGGAGCCACCGTGAGCGTGTACGGGCCGGGCTCCAGGTTGGGCAGCGTGTACTCGCCGCGACCCGCCGTGGTCGTCTGGCGCGTCTCGCCATTCGCCTGGTTGGTGACCGTGACCTTGGCGTTCGGGATGTCCGCACCGGTCGGGTCCGTCACCTCGCCGGTGATGGTTCCGTAAAGCACCTGTGCCCTGGCCACGTTCACGCCCGCCGCCGCTAGCAGCGCCAGGGCCAGAACCGCCACGCCCCGGCTGAACCCGCGCCCTCGATCCTGCTTGTTTCCTGCTGAACTGACACGCATCTTTGGTCCTCCATAAGAAGCAAAGCTTTGCGGCTCATTCCGGTGCGCCAGAGCCTCCCGGCAACCAGTCGTCCGCTCTTTTTTATGCGTCCCGAACTTTAGGCTTCCCGGAGAGAAGCTGTCAAGGATTTTTCGCGCAGGGTTCCGTCAGAAATGAGGAAATTGGGCGTATTTGCTTGAAATTTCGAGAAATTTCGCGGCTCGGTTCCGCAAAAACAAACCGCCGCGCGCGCCCTCGAAAGGAGACCGGTATCCGCTGAATGCCGCGACTCGAAAATATTCGCGGGGTCTCGCAGTTATGTCGCAACACGCCATGGCAGGACCGGAGGCCCCGCCTTCCGGAGCCCCGAATTTCACTCCGCCTGAGCCGCCGTTCCCACCGCGTCACCGTCCGCCTGACGTCCGCGTGGCCGCGAGTGCACATGCGTCCGGTGGTAGCCCGAATGCCGTTGCAGCACCAGCGCCGCCGCCCCCCTCAGCCGCGCAAACTCTGGGTTCAGCGTCGTCATCACCCGCGGCGCCGGCCCGGCCAGCATCTGCCGCTTCAACTCCTTCTCCACGATCGGCCCAAACCGCTGCCAGGCCGAGGTCAGCTCGCCCGTAAACAGGATCACCTCCGGCGACAGCGCCGCGGTAATCGCATGCAGCCCTCGCCCCAGGTTCTCCGCCTGCCGGCTCAGCGCCTGCACCGCCGCCGGGTCATCGTCCGCCGCCAGATTCAGCAGCCGGGTGCCCGTCATCCCAACGTCCGGGCTTCCCTTCGCCTCGTTGTAGTACCGCACCGCCGCGCGGGTCGACGCAAACATCTCCCAGCACCCAGTCCGTCCGCAGCCGCACTTGGGCCCCGTCGGGTCCAGCACCACGTGCCCGAACTCACCCGCCAGCCCGCCATGTCCGGTGATCATCTGTCCATTGCTCAGCACCGCCGTGCCAATGCCTTCCGAGATCGCCACCAGCACGGCATCGCTCACGCCATCCAGCCGCCCCGACCAGATCTCCGCAATCAGGCACGCGTTGGCCTCGTTCTCCATCTCCACCTTCAGCCCCAGCGCCGACTCAATCAGCCCGCCGATCTCGTGCCCTGCCCAGCGCAGGTTCGGCGCCAGCACCAGCTGCTGCGTCACCGGATCCACGCGTCCCGGCATGCTCAGGCCCACGCCCTCAAACGTCTTCGTCGGATGCATCTCGCGCATCCGCTCCAGCGCAGAGATCAGCTCCGGCATCGCGCGGTCCACATTCGACGGCAGCACAATCGCCTTCTGCGACAGCAGGCGGCTGTTCATGTCCACCACCGCAATGGTCGCCTGCTCCGGCCGCACATCCACCGCCAGCATCACGATGTCCTCGTTCAGCGACAGCAGCGTCGGCCGGCGTCCGCGCGGTAGCCGCTGCGTTCCACCCTCCACCACCCATCCCTCTTCAATCAGCTCCTCGACAATCGACGAAACCGTGCTCGGATACAGCCCCGAGGCCCGCGCCAGCTCCACGCGCGCCACCGGCTGCTTCGCGCGCACCAGCTCCAGGATCACGTCCCGATTAATGTCGCGCGCCACTTCGCTCGACGCCAGCCGTACGTAGGCCAGATCAGCGCGCCGCAACGCGTGCGCCGTCCCATGTGCTGCCGGCTGTCTTCCCCCGTTTGTCTCCGTGTTCTTCGCCACGTGTCGCTCCTTACCCACTTTGTTCTTCAACGCAGTCCTGCAGCTACACCCGCATGAAAACTCTCTGGCGGCCCTAAATAGCTCGGCCGCAGTGATCCATTAGTCCCATAACTCACTACAAGCTTTTCAATGACAATCGCTGGATCCACCGCCCACACCTTCAGCGTGTGATACCCAAGTCCTGATCCTGACTCCGCAATCTTCAGCGGAACCGTCACGCGCCGCACACCATCACTCACGGCTTCCGCCCAGTCCTTTTCCGTGTTGTGCCCCAGAGCATCCACGATCATCCGCGGTCCGTCATCCACAGATACCGCGAAACGCAATCCGCGCCCCGGAACAAAATTCAGAGTAGGCGCCAGCGTCATCTGCAGCTCGAAATCCCCGGCATCATAAAGGTACATCCTGTAGTCCAACGACGTCCGGGAATTCATCTCACTGGCCGCCGTCACCGGAAAAACCGTCATTCCGGATTTCGTTTCCCCATACCCCGGCAGCTCTACCCATTCCATCGGGGTCCCCGGCGAGCCTGCTCGCTGGGGTGCGATCCCGCCGCCCTTTGTCCGCGCCGTCGTATCCGCGGCCTCCATCGCCACATACCCATCACTCTCCACAAACCCCTGCGCATTCTCGCGCGTGATCGGCAGCTTCTTCGCATGCAGCGTGTACACCATCGGCCGCCCCTCGCCGGAGCTCACCGTCACCGTACCGTCAGCCGCATCGTCCGGCACCTTGCTCCAGTCCACGCTGACCCCGACACGCTGCTCGTCAGGCCCGACCGTGCCCTCCCTCTGCGTCACGCGAATCCAAGGCGCACTCGCCTTCACCTCATACTTCACCGGCGCCTTCCCCCGATCGAACAGCGTCAGCGTCCGCGTCTGCTGATTCACCGAGTCCAGCGTTCCCAGCGAAAATCCAAAGTGCCCGCCCGCCCGCGTAAACACCGCATCCTCTGCACTCACGCCCAGCGATCCATCCCCGGGCACCTGCACCCAGCTCACCGCCGGCATCACGTTCACCGGCGGATCGTTCCAGCTCACATACCCGATATGCGTCTGATCCATCATGTGGTCCCACTTGCCGTTCAGCAGGCCGTTGTACTTCGCGCTCAGCTCCGCATCCCGCGCGAACATCCGTTGCACACTCGCCGCCTCATCGTTGGCCTTCGGATTCCCAATGCGCGCATCCAGCGCATTCCGCCCGGCGGTGATGTACATCTCCGTCAGATTCGCGCACGCATCCACTGGATACTGAATTAACTCAAAATACGAGGGCCGCTCGTTCTCCGGAAGCTGCGTCGCCAGCTTGTCCACGCGATCGGCGAGCTTCTCCCACTCGTCATATACGCGATCCGCCTCGTGATAGTTCGCCAAACTGAAAGTATTTGCATCGATCAGCTCCGGCTTGCGCCTGCCGTTGTAGCGCGTGTACTCCTCCATCGCGCTTGCAATCTCGTCCGCATGCTCCGGCCCGAACTCCCGCTCCGCCCAGTCTTTCGTGAACTCGCGCAGATGATCCTTATCCCAGCGCTGCGGCGTCCTCGCATAGCTCAGAAAGAACTCCATCGGAAACTCCATCGGCTTTCCATCCCCGACATTCACCACCCACAGCCGGTCCGCGCCATACTCCAGCGCCAGGTGCATCTGCTCCTGCACCTTCTGGATCGGATTCGTGTTCAGCCACTTGTAACTTCGCGGCGCGCCGACATAGTCAAAGTGGTAGTAAATTCCCGCACCACCCGAGCGCTTCCGCTCCTCCGCCGTGGGCAGCCGGCGCAGATCGCCCCAGTTGTCATCGCTCCACAGCAGCGTCACGTCATCCGGCACCCGCATGCCCTTCTCGTAGTACCCCTGCACCTCCTTGTACAAGCGCCCACACCTGCGGCACCTTGGTCAGATCCGGGTTCACCGTCTCCTTCAAAATCTGCCGCTGGTCCGCCACAATCTTCTCCAGCAGTTGCGTGGGGCTCCCGGCGGACGTTTGTTGTCCGTCGGGGTGATTGTTGGCTCCCGCCGACATCGGCGTATCGTTCTCGCCGCGCATCCCCAGCGTCACGACTTCCTCGTAGTTCTTATCGCGCTCCATCCCCGCGCGCCAGAAATCATCAATCTCCTTCTGGTTCGTCGTGTAATTCCACGCACCGTGATTGCCGCGCGTCCACTCCTTCTCGGCGCGCATCATCGGCTCCTCATGCGAGGTCCCCATCACAATCCCGTACTCATCCGCCAGCTTCGGATTCAGCGGATCGTCCGTCGCAAACGCGTTGTTCCACATCGCCGGCCACAGGAAATTCGCCTTCAATCGCAGCAGCAGCTCAAACACCTTTGTATAAAACTGGTGGTTCATCCCGCCGAACTTCTCCTTCGTCCAGCCCGATAAACACGGCGCCTCATCGTTGAAGAAGATCCCGCGATACTTCACCGCCGGCACCGGCTGCACCACTCGCCCCGGCATCACGTACAGCGCAGCTTGATGCGGGACGCGAACGTCCGCCCACCAGTACCACGGCGAGACCCCAATCTGCTCGCTCAGGTCATAGATCGCGTAGATCGTCCCGCGCTTATCCGCTCCCGCAATCACCAGCGCGCGCCGCACGCCCGGCATCGGCCGATCCACAATCGTCGTCACCGCGGACTCCCACTTGCCCGCAACGTCACTCACATCCAACTTCTTCGCCTTCACCAGCGCATCAATCAGCGGACTCTTCCCAATCGTCCCGATGATCACAACGTCCGCACCCTTCGCCGCGCCAGCGTCCTTGATCTCCGCCGGAGCATGCCCCGTCACCCGCCCCACATCGGCGCTCAAATCGCCCACCGCCCGCACCACTCCCGGCCAGTCCTGATCGCTCACCAGGAGCGCCGCAGCGTGACCGTCCGCCTCCAGCACAAACCCTCCGCTCACCGGCGTCGTGCTCACATATTTCGACTCACCCAAAGCCCATGCCCGGACCGGCCCCATCAGCATCAGGACAATCACAACTGCCCGCATTTCCATCCCTGAAATCTATCCTCTATCGGTTGAGGCCCACCTTACACCCGCTTCTATTTCTTGTCTCGAAAAAAATAAAATATTCCAATTTAAAACCCCAAAACTCAGCACTCGAAACTGAACGGACCCGTTCGGACCCGCGCCGCGCATGTTACGTTCCACTTCAATGCCGCCTGTCGCCAACCCACCGGCCCGCAGCCCCTCAAACCGCCGCTCTCGCAAGCCGCGCCCTACCGGCCTTCGCCTGCTCCCGCTCGTCGCGGCCATCTACTTCATGGTCTCGGGCGGCCCCTACGGCCTGGAAGACATCATCGGCATGGCCGGCTTTGGCCGCGCGCTGCTTCTCCTCTGCCTCGTGCCCATCCTCTGGAGTCTCCCCACCGCGCTCATGGTCGGCGAGCTCGCCTCCGCCATCCCCGACGAAGGCGGCTTCTACGTCTGGGCCCACCGCGCCCTCGGCCACTTCTGGGGCTTTCAGGTCGCGTGGCTCTCGCTCGCCTCCAGCGTCTTCGACATGGCCATCTACCCCACCACGGTCTCGCTCTACCTCATGACCGTCTTCCCCGAGCTCAAGCACGGCCACTACGCGCTCTTCCTCAAACTCGCCATCGTCATCATCGCCACACTCTGGAATCTGCGCGGCGCCGTCTCGGTCGGCCACGGGTCTGTGCGCATGATGGCCATCTCGCTCGCGCCCTTCGCCGTCATGCTGCTCATCGCGCTCTGGCGCATCGCCCACGGCGGCCTGCACCTCGCCGCACCAGGCCGTACGCTCACCTACGATCTCGGCGGCGCGCTCTCCGTCACCATGTGGAACTACATGGGCTGGGACAACGCCTCCACCATCGCACAGGAGGTCGAAAATCCGCAGCGCGACTACCCGCGCGCCATGCTCGTCTCCGCCCTCACCATCATGTGCGTGTACACGCTTCCGCTGCTCGCCGTGTGGGCGGTCGGCATCCCCGCCGCGCGCTTCTCTACAGGAGCCTGGGCCGACGCAGCCGGGCTGCTCGGCGGCTCCGTGCTCGCTATGTCTGTCGTCCTGGCCGGTTCGCTCGACGGCCTCGGCACCTTCAACGCCCTCACCCTCACCCTCACGCGCCTTCCCTACGCCATGGCCGAAGACCATCTCCTGCCACGCCTGCTGACTTTACGCACACGCAAAGGAGTCCCGTGGGTCAGCGTGCTCGCCTGCGGCACCTGCTGGGCTCTCGCGCTCTCGCTCACCTTCGAGCGCCTCATCTCCATCGACCTCGTCCTCTGGGGAGCCTCGCTCCTCCTCGAGTTCCTGTCCCTCATCGTCCTGCGCCGCACCGAGCCGAACCTGAAACGTCCCTTCCGCATCCCCGGCAATCAGCTCGCGCTCATCCTCATCGGCTGCGGCCCCATGCTGCTGCTCGCCTTCGCGCTCTTCAACGCCCGCACCGAAAAACTCGCCGGCATGAACGCCCTGCTCCTCGCGACGATCATCGGCCTCGCCGGCCCCATCGTGTACTTCCTGATGACCCTCACCCGCCGGCGTCGGGCCTAAAGCAAAAAGGACCAGCAAATCGCTAGTCCTTTTCGCAGATCTCTACTGTCTACTGTCTACTCTCTACCCTCTATCTACTTCTTCCCCGCGCCCACCGCCTCGAGCACCTTCGTGCCCTTCTTCTCTTTATCCGCGACAAACGCCTCCGCGGCCTGGCCGATGATCTCCCGCGCGCGCGCCGCATCCCGCCAGCCCCTCACATCCACCCGCTTGCCTTCCAGGTCCTTATAGATCGAGAAGAAGTGCGTCATCTCCTTCAGCACATGCGGGTACACATCCGAGTAGTTCCACACGTCTTTGTAGCGCGGATTCGCCTGCCCCACGCACAGGATCTTCTCATCGCCCACGCCCTGGTCCGTCATCTCCAGCACGCCGATCGGCCGCACCGTCAGCACGCAACTCGGAAAGCTCGGCGTATCCACCAGCACCAGGCAGTCCAGCGGGTCACCATCCGCCGCCAGCGTGCTCGGAATGAACCCATAGTCCCCCGGATAATGCACCGGCGAGTACAGATTCCTGTCCAGCCGAAACACATGCAGCTGCTTGTCGTACTCGTACTTGTTGATCCCCTCATAGGGAATCTCGATCACCGCATTCACCAGCTCCGGCGACTTCGGCCCCACCGGCAATTCCAAATAGTTCGGCATAAACCTGCGCTTCGCTTTCCTGCGAAAATATTCGGCTGCCCCGCACTAACAAGAGCCCTTCAGCAACAACCAAACGCGGCGAGAAGCCTTCTCCCAGTCTACCCGTCCGCCCATCGCGCTGTCTGCGCGTTATTCGGCCAAACAGCGAACAATGAAAGGTGAGTAGTGAATAAGACAAAAGCCCGCAGCTTGGGCTCTATTCAGTACTCCCTATTCACTCCTGCTAGCCTCAATCAAGTGAACTCCTCCCGCTTCATCCGCGCCTGCCTTCGCCAGCCCGTCGACCGCACGCCCGTCTGGTTCCTCCGCCAGGCCGGCCGCTACATGCCCGAGTACATGGCCATCCGCCGCCACCACTCCCTCCTCGACATCTGCCGCACGCCCTCCCTCGCCGCCGAGGTCACCATCACCGCCGCCGAGCGCCTCGGCGTCGACGCCGCCATCATCTTCGCCGACCTCCTCCTCCCCCTCACCCCCATGGGCCTCGACTTCGAGTTCGTCAACGGCGAGGGCCCCATCATCCACCATCCCCTCCGCACGCTCGAACAGATCCGCGCCCTCCGCACCGACCGCACCGCAGAGCTCAGCTACGTCGCCGAAGCCATCACCCGCGTCGCCACCCACTTCAACAACAAGCGCCCCACATCAGCGGAATCGATGGACACCCTCGGCATCATCGGCTTCTGCGGCGCTCCCTTCACCCTCGCCAGCTACATGATCGAAGGCGGCTCCTCCCGCAACTACATCGAAACCAAAAAGCTCATGTACGCCTCGGGCCCCGCGCCCTCTGGACCCTGGGCCCTGGACCCTGGACCCTCCTCGTCGGCATGGCTCCTCCTCATGGACACCCTCCTCGCCGTTCTCGCCGACTTCGCCGCCCAGCAAGTCGCCGCCGGCGCCGACGTCATCCAGGTCTTCGACTCCTGGGCCGGCGCACTGTCCGTCCCCGACTACCGCGCCTACGCGCTCGCCCCCACCACCGAGCTCATCCGCCGCATCCAGGCCCTCGGCGTCCCCGTCATCTACTTCGGCGTCGACACCGCCAGCCTCCTCCCCACCTTCCGCGAGCTCGGCGCAGATGTGGTGGGATTAGACTGGCGCATCCCGCTCGACCAGGGCTGGCGCGCCCTCGGCCTCCGCCCCGACGGCACCGCACCCACCGCCGTCCAGGGCAACCTCGACCCCATCACCCTCTTCGCCCCCGACGACATCCTCGAAGCCCGCGTCCTTGAGATCCTCTCCCTCGCCGCCGGCCGCCCCGGCCACATCTTCAACCTCGGCCACGGCATCGTCCCCAACACCCCCGTCGACCCGTCCTCCGCGTCGTCGACCTCATCAAGCGCCACGGCCAGACCACCCCCCGCGCCCCCCACGAAGCCACCAGCGACTGGGCCATCCGCGCCTGAATTCAGTTCTCCGTTGGCTCGCGGTCCACGTTGTCGATCACAACCACCCGCACCGGTACCCTCGCAGGCTCCAGCTTCGACCCAAGCTGCTCCTGAATCGCCGGAAAGATCGACGGCAAGGTCGAGTCCGCTGCGCGCGTCCGCTCCATCATTCGAAATAATCTGCACGTTCATCCCATCATTTGCAAATTTTAGGTTCACATCGAAGTTGCCCTGAATCCCGGTGTCGTCCTTCACGGGCTGCCTCAGGCGCCAGCGTCAACAGATTCGCCAACCCGCTAAGGTTCACCCCTGGAGCCCGCGGCCCGTTAGACATGACAGCCGAAGCGCGGACAGGACCCTGCGCCCTTGCTCGGCGTGAGCCGCGCGCCGCCCTTGGCGACCACAAGCGAATAGCCTTTTACCTCCTTTTCTTCTGTGTGGTCTGCAGATGAAATCGCTCCGCCAGCAGTTGCTGCAACATCGGCTGCAGCTGCTCGTATGTCGGTCCCTTCTCCGCGTCAGGCCTCGCCGACACGTCATAAACCGTTGAATTCATCCACGAAGGTCCACCTTGAAGCTGATCATTCCGCAGTCCAAAAGCCAATTGGATCAGAAGACGCAGCGGTACATTATGGGCCGTAAACAGCAGCGCTCCTGGATCCCTGAACTTGATAGGCCCATTGCCCGCAGGCTTCTCCAGCATCCGCACCGAGGCCACCTCGAAATGCGTAGGATAACTCGACACTGGAACCGTTTGACCCTGCGCTGCCGCGATCGCCAACAAGAACAATCCCAACCGCCCACATGATTCGCCTCATGGCCAGCTATTCTCCCATCACACCCAAACATCATTCTCCGCCGTCATCTCCCCACCCGCATCGCCCGTATTCACCACACCCTTCGGCTCAATCAGCATCAGCTTCACCTCACCCGCCGCGAACGGCTTATGCTCCACGCCCTTCGGCACGACGAACATCTCGCCCGGCCCAATCGTCACCGCGCCATCGCCCCCATCGATTCGTAGATCAATCCGCAGCTCGCCCTCGATCACAAAGAACGTCTCATCCGTCTCCGCATGCTGATGCCAGACAAATTCCCCCTCCAGCTTCACCAGCTTGAACTGATAGTCATTCATCTCCGCAATCACCCGCGGCGACCACTGCTCCTCAAACATCCCAAACTTCTCCCGCAGATTGATCGCTCGCCGGTCCATAAGTAGGCTCCTCAGGCAATCCTAGCCGCCCGCCCGAGAGCCTTTGCCTTATTCTCTTTTCGCTATTCACTATTCACTGCCCCTAAAATTTCCCCGAGCGCAAACCGCATCCATCCGTCTGTCACCATAGAAGGCCCCTGTGATCGAGGAACTCAGTTTGGTGTTGCCACTCTCCCGGCCCGCCGAGACAGACACGACCGTCTCCGCGCTCGTCGAGACCTACTCCACGCTCCTCTTCCGCGTCGCCCACTCCGTCCTCCGCAACCCCACCGAGGCCGAAGACACCGTGCAGGACACCTTCGTCCGCGTCATGGAACACACGCCGCGCTTTCCTGAAGTCCGCGACCTCCGCGTCTGGCTCGTGCGCATCACCTGGAACCTCGCACTCGACCGCCGCCGCCGCATCCGCCCCGACCAGCTCGACCGAAGCTTCGCCCACACCCTCGCCGGCCGCAACACACCCGCCGACATCGCCCTCGACGAGTCCCGCGAGCTCGCCCGCGTCTTCCGCGAGATCGACCGCCTTCCCCGCGCCGAGCGCCAGGTCCTGCTGCTCTCGGCCATCGACGAGCTCGACACCCGCGAGCTCGCCCAGGTCCTCAACAAATCCGAATCGGCCATCCGCGCCCTCATCTTCCGCGCCCGCACCCGGCTGCGCGAACGCCTTGAAAAGAACCAGGCCCGCCTCAAAAAGAGCCAAGCCCGCCTCACGAAAGGAGGCCGCCCATGAACCCAAACCCGTCTCATGTCGCCTCTGACCCGATCGACAACCATATCGACCGCGCCATCTCCGCGCTCCGCGACGCCCAACCGCGCTCCGGCCTAAACAGCCGCATCCTCGCCTCGCTCTCACAACGGGCCGAAGAACCGGGTGGCCTACCCTTTCACATCGTGAAAGGGTGGGGTATCGCCGCGGGGCGGGTCGTTGGTGGGTGTACGCGCGAGAAAAGATCGGCCGGCCCACAACTCTCGCGCTCTGGGCCGCCACCTCCGCCGCGGTCCTCGCCATCGCCTCGTTCGCGATCCTCCACTATTCCGCGCCCAGCAGAAACACCGTCATCCTGAGCGAAGCCTCGCAGTCTCATCGCGGGGCGGAGTCGAAGGACCCCGATACTGCCCTTCGCGTAACGACCCCCGAACCCTTTTCCACGACGAGCCGCCGAACCTCGGCCGACCCAACCCACCGGATGGCCCACCGCTTCGCCGCGGCGAACATCACGATGCCGGTGCGCTGCGCCCACTCCGGGTGCCCCATTCATGACGATGGCGCAGCCGTCGTCATGGATGCGGTAGCAACACCTCATCCAGCCTCGACGCCCAGGCTCTCGCCGACCTCCATGCGCCCAGCCATCCTGCTCCGCCTTTGCCGCTCACCCCGCAGGAGAAGCTCCTCCTCCACATGCTCCGCTACGGCAACCTCACCCAGCTTGCCGAACTCAACCCGATGATTCGCGCCCAACAGGACGCCGACGAAACCACCGCCTTCAAAGCCTTCTTCCCCGACCCGCCACCGCTCAAACAACCCGGAGACGACGAATGAATCTGATGCCCCGCACACTCAGCCTTTTCGCAGCCGGACTGCTCACCCTCACCATCGCCGGCTCGGCGCTCGCACAGTCCAGCGAGCCCAAGGCCGCCGAACAAAAGGCCGCCGAGCCCAGCGCTGAGCCGCGACCCGACTACAGCCAGTTCGTAATCAAAACCCATTACCTCACAAACGTCTCACAACAAAATGACGCAAACGAGATCCTGATCGCCCTCCGCAACATGCTCGAGCCGCTATGACAAGGAGTATCTCGTCGCATCCGAGAACGCGATTGTGATACAGGCCTCGCCCGACCAGCAGGCGCTCGCGCAGAAGCTCATCGCCGAGCTCGACCGCCCGCATAAGGCTTATCGCCTGACCTTCACACTCGCCGATTCCGATGGCGGAAAGCGCGTCGGGATCCAGCACTTCTCCATCATCGTCGTCGCCGGCCAGCGCACCATCCTCAAGCAGGGATCCAAGATTCCCGTCATGACAGGCAGTTACGACACCAAAACCAATTCCCAGCAAACCCAGTTCACGTACATCGACATCGGCATGAACTTCGACGTTACAATCTCAGATTCGCCCGCGGGCCTGCTCCTTAAGGCCAAGGTCGAGGATTCCTCCGTCGGCAGCCCCAACGAATACGGCAATACCTCCGGCCCACTCGCCCAGGAGCCCATCGTCCACCAGACCTCTCTTGAAGGCACGTCCATCGTCGACGCCAGGCAAACCCCTCACCCTGGGCTCCGTCGACGTTGCCGGCAGCACCCGCCACGTCGACATCGAGGTCGTCGCCGAACCCATCTCCTGAAACCCACAGCACTTGACAAACCTGTCCTCCGGAAAGCCCCCTTCGCACGGGGGCTTCTCTTTTGCCGCACACTCAGGTCCACCCCTAAATTCTCTGCTTTCGAAGATTTTGCGCAAAAACCGGGGGAGGGGGGGGGTACCCTGCCCGTACGATAGAAATATCCATGAGCAGCACCGCCATCCTCCTTCTCGCGCACGGCACCCCCAACCGCCTCAGCGAGATGTCCGACTACCTCCAGCACGTCACCGGCGGCCGCCCCATGCCCCCCCACGTCGTCGCCGAACTCCAGCACCGCTACGCCGAAATCGGATTGCAGGATGAGCCGTTAACAGACGGCCCTCCCCTCACCCGCTGGACCCTCCGCCAGGCTGAACTCCTCGAAAAAGAGATCGGCAGTAAGGTCTACGTCGGCATGCGCAACTGGCACCCCTTCATCGCCGACACCGTCGCCCAGATGCGCTCCGACGGCGTGACCCACGCGCGCGTCCTCTGTCTCGCGCCACAGAACTCCCGCACCTCCACAGGCCTCTACAAGCGCGCGCTCGACGCCGCGGTAAACGGCAGCTTCGCCTACGACTTCATCGCCGGCTGGGCCGACGAGCCCCTCCTCGCCCAGGCCTTCGCCGAGCGCCTCCAACCCGTCCTCGCCCAACATCCCAACACACCCGTACTCTTCACCGCCCACTCTGTCCCCTGCCGCACCATCCAGTCCACACCCGCCACAACTCCGGGTGCCCCATCTTCGCCGACGGCCTCATCGTCGGCTGAGGTGGGTGCAGTTCCTGCCGGCGGCATCCAGGACTACGGCGCGGCGAGCGAGGGCGACCCATATCCCGTCGAGTGCAAGCAAACTGCGGAGGCGGTTGCGAAACTCCTCGGATTGAAAAACGGCGGCTGGTACTTCGCATTTCAATCGCAGGGCATTGCCGGCGCTCCGTGGATTGGACCGACAGTCGAAGACACCCTGAAGGCTCTTGCTGAAGCAGGTCACAAATCAGTTGTGATTCAGCCCATCGGATTTTTGTGCGATCACGTGGAGATCCTCTACGACATCGACATCAACTTCCGCGAGGTTGCCAACGCGCTCGGCATGAAACTGTATCGGGCAGAGAGCCTGAACGATTCCCCTACACTCATCCGCGCGCTGGCGCACGTGCTCGCATGAAGCGCATCGCCATCATCGGCGGAGGCATCAGCGGATTGACTGCTGCCTACGAACTGGAGCTTGCGCGCAAGCGCGGTGCACCGATCGACTGGCACCTGTACGAAGCAAGCAACCGTCTCGGCGGCATCATCGAGACGACCCGTTATGCAACTCCGGAAGGTGAGTTCATTCTCGAGGGCGGCCCCGACGGCTGGGTCAGCGAAAAGCCCTGGGCCCGCGAACTTGCGATTGAGCTTGGCCTCGAATCGGAGCTGATCTATTCGAACGACGCTACACGCAAGACGTACATTCTGGTCGACGGGAAGCTCCAGCCCATCCCCGAGCGCATGCGCATGATGGTCCCCGAAGACCTCAGCGCGCTCGATGGATCTCCATTGTTCTCTGACGAGGCGAAACAAGCCTATGCTGCCGAACTTAACCGATCAGAGCGGTTGAAGGGCTCCGCGCCGGTTCATGACGAATCTGTAGCGAATTTCGTTCGAAGGCATTTCGGACATGAGGTGCTACGCAAGCTCGCAGGATCGCTTTTGTCGGGTGTGTTTGGCGGAGATGTCGAGACGCTCAGCGTTCGAAGCGTGATGCCACAGTTCGTCGCGATGGAGCGTGAGCATGGCTCGCTAATCGCTGCGCTGCAGAAGCGCGCGGCTAATGACAAATCCTCTCGTCAGCCAATCTTTACGTCTTTGCTGCGAGGCGTTGGCACGCTCATCGATTCGCTTGTCAGCAGCTTGCCTGCTGATCGCATTCACTTGCACAGCACAGCGTACAAACTAGCGTATTCAGGCTCAGATGGATGGTCCGTGGAAATCCAAGGCCACTCTGCCGACTTGCCTGGCAGCCATAAAGCCGATCATGCAGTACTTGCGACGCCCCTCGACGCAACTCGGCAAATACTCCAAGCGATTAATCCCGATGCAACTGGAGCGATGCCGATCGCAGCGAGTTCGGCGGTACTCGCTGCGTTCTGTTGGCCGAAGGAATTGGCGGAGCACCTTACAGTTCCTCAGGGCTTTGGCTTCCTCGCTCCGCAAAAGTCCGGATCAGCAGGAACGCAGTTGCTTGCCGCTACCTTTGTTGACAGAAAGTTTCCAAATCGAGCACCCGAAGGTGCGCACGTCATTCGAGCCTTCTTCGGTGGTCCGAGCGCTGAGCGGTTCGCCTTAGCTTCCGATGCCGAAGTTGCTAAGGTCGCACTGGAGCAGTTGCGCGCAATAATGGGCCCACTTCCTGAACCTGCGGCTGAGCCACTTGTTGTTCGGCGCTGGCCGCGAAGTCTGCCGCAGTATGAGGTTGGACACCTGGAGCGGATTGCGCAGTTCGAGAAGCTAGTCGCGCAGGTTCCGGGGCTGCACCTGCTCGGGAACAGCTATCGGGGGGTCGGGATTCCGGACCTCATCCGCGATGCGCGGGCTACGGCACGGGCAATCGTCGCAGGCGCCTGAGTCCGGGCCTTCGTCCTCTCCGGCCATAAATCTCAAAAATTGCTCGCAAAGAACTTGCATCTTCTCCCCTTCAGAGTTATCTAAGATATATCTTACGATGTATCGTAAGCGAAGGAGATTCACGTATGTTTCGAAGATTCATTGTTATTCCCGAAGGAAGAGGCGAGTCAGAAGGGTGCTGCGGCGGCCGTGACGAGCGCCATCACTCAAGGTTCGGCCGCCATGGCGGCCCGTGGGGACGCGAATTCGCCGGGGGCCGCGAGCGGTTCCTCGATCCGGGCGATCTGCAGCTTCTGATCCTGCAATTGCTGTCCGAAAAGCCGAGCTATGGATATGAGCTGATCAAGTCGATCGAGGAGCGGCTCTCAGGCGGATATGCGCCGAGCCCGGGCGTGGTGTATCCGACCCTGACTCTGCTGGAAGAGCGCGGCTTTGCGCAGGCCGTCGAGCCGAGCGAAGGTGGCCGCAAGACCTATGCCATAACGGACGCCGGACGTAAGGAACTCGCTGACAATGCTGCGCGGCTGCGCGAGATCACGGAGCGGATGGAGCACACCGGACACGCGTTCCGCCGCGGACGTTCGCCGCAGATTATGCGCGCGTTTCGCAATCTCGGTGAAGCGGTTCGGCTGCGGATGTTTCGTGGCGACCTGACGCCGGAGCAGATCGCGAAGATCGCAGAGGCGATCGACACTGCGGCGCAGTCGATCGACAAGGTCTGACGATGGCGCGGGCTAGGCGGCGAGTGCGAGGCGTTCGCGGTCTTCGCGTTGCGCCTCGCGTTTGCGCTTCCACCAGTTCCCGATCGCAATCTGGAAGGGATGCTCGACCCATTTGCGCGCGGCCATCGCGACCAGAACGATAACGGCGTAGCTGATCCACGGATCGATCCACTGCACGTGCAGGCGCTCGGGCAGGTGGTAGTCGTGGATCAGTTGGTAGGCGTTGAAGTGGAGCAGATATAGGCAGTAGGTTGACGTGCCGATGGCCACGAGCGGGCGCCAAGAGAAGATCGTCGCCAGCGGACTCGGACCGGCGAGTCCGAGGATGATCATGCCGAAGACCGGCGTGAGCAGGCCACCGTGCACCAGGATGTAGGGCATCTCGTCGGCGAGGTGATAGCAGCAGAACCACGCGATGGCGAAGCCGGTGAGACCAACAATCATGCGCCCGCGGACGCCGAGCCTTGCCTGCTGATGAATTCTGCCGATAGTGATGCCGCAAAGGAAGGTGCAGAGATAGGGCAGCGGCGTGTACTTCAGAAAATCGATATAGACGCCCCCGGAGTAGCGGTCCGGCACATGCGCGAGGTGGTCGGGATTGGTCGCGAGATACCACGCATGCGGCGCCATGCCGAGCAGCCACAGCACAGCGCCCATTGCCACCAGCTTCGGCACGCTCCTCGGCAGCTTCACCTTCACGAGCCACGGAAAGAGCAGGTAGAGCGCGACCTCGCAGGAGAGCGTCCAGCTCACGGTGTTCCAGAAGGTGGCGAGGCGGGGGAAAAATCCCTGAATCAGCAGTGGCGTCGTGATCACGCCCACGAAGAACTGCCCGTGCGAACGCGCGTGCCACTCGGCCGCGAGCATCGGGATGGAGACGAGCATCGTCAGCAGATAGATCGGATAAAGACGGCTGGCGCGCGCTACCCAGAAGTCGATGGCATTCACGCCGCCGGGGCGCTCCGCGTAGTTGTAATAAAGGATGAAGCCGGAGATGACAAAGAAGAAGCTGACGAAGACGTAACCGATGTTGATGAGGGGATAGAGCGTGAAGCGTGGATGCGCCGCCCAGGTGAGGCCGCTGGGCGTGAAGTGGAACAGCATGATGGTGAGCGCCAGCAGCGAACGGATGCCGGTGAGCGCCGGAAGCGCCGGCTTTCGCATATAGGCCGGTGCGCCGGAAGCTGACTTCAATCCCGTATGCTGCGCGTGCTTCGGCGGCGCAGGCATCGGCTGCAGTCTGCCCGCGGGCTCACCGGTGGAGGTCGGCGCTTTCTCTTCCAACACATGCATCAAACGTGGTTTCCAATCCTTCAGGGTAGGACGCTCCATGAAGCGTTAGGGTCGCAGCGCCGCAGCCTTTTTCAGGCCGATTTCGCGCCGCATGTTGCATTAAGACGGGCCCACCAGATGATGAGACTACCGGACGTCAACGTGCGCAAATCCAAGTCCCTGCAGCAGCGCGGTCACGGCCACGCGGGCGTTCTTTGATGCTGCGTCGAGGATTCCATCGCTCAGCGCGGCCTGCTGGAGCTCGGACTGCGCTTTGGCGCGAGTGGCGGATTCAAGGTTCGGATCGGCGCTGACGAAGATGCCGGTGTTTCGTGAGTAGACGCGGCTCTTCGCTTCATCGACGGTCGTTTCGAAAATCTGGCTGGGGGGCAGCGTGAGCTGAATGTTGCGGCCGTTCGATGTCTCGGTGATCTGGACGCTTTCCGGCTTCAACTGGCTGAGGTCCACACCGGCGACGGTGCTTCCGTGCACGATCATCAGCAGCTTGTCTCCGGCGAGCGCGTCGGGAAGCACTGGGCTCGATTCATTTCCCTCGACGATGGTGTCAAGCGAATACTTGACCGTTTCGAGGCGATTCAACTGCTGGATCTTCTCAATGACGTCGGGTGCGGAGACGACCGTGAGCGAACGGCCGGCGATGGCTGACGCGAGGCGGCCAGGCCATCCGCTGCGCGCGCGATGCACGAAGACTGCCAGCAGTGTCGCGCCGATGAGCAGACTCAGAACGACGACGAAGAGGAGACCTGATCCGCGGCGGCGGCCGTAGTCATATTCGTACTGTGACGTCACGCTTCAACCTCGGCGCGCACGATGCGCTCGGCGCCACGGAGGCCGCGGTTCGCGTAGCTGGCCTTCACGAACTCGTGGAACAGCGGGTGCGGCTCGAGCGGCTTGGACTTGAACTCGGGGTGGAACTGGCAGCCGAGGAAAAATGGGTGGTCGGGGATTTCAACGATCTCGACGTAGGTCGCGTCGGGCGTTGTGCCGGTAAGGCGCAGGCCGGCGCCGGTGAGCACGGGCTCGTACTCGCGGTTGAACTCGTAGCGGTGGCGATGACGCTCGCTGATCTCCGTGCTGCCGTAAGCCTTCGCCGCGATTGAATCGGGCTCCATGATGCAGGTCCACGCGCCCAGCCGCATGGTGCCGCCCATCTCTTCAACGCCGATCAGTTCGCGGAGCTTGTAGATGATGCGGTGCGGCGTGGCGGGGTCGAACTCGCCGGAGTTGGCCTTCGAGAGGCCGCAGACGTTGCGCGCGTACTCGATGCAGGCGGTCTGCATGCCGAGACAGATGCCGAAGTAGGGCACTTTGTTCTCGCGCGCGTAGCGGATGGCGTTGAGCATGCCTTCGATGCCGCGCTTGCCGAAGCCGCCCGGCACGAGGATGCCGTCGAAGCCTTCGAGTTGTGATTCGTAATTTTCCGCCTCGAGGCCCTCGGCTTCGATCCACGTGACGCGCAGCTTGAGGTTTTCGGCGAGCGCGCCGTGCACCAGCGCTTCCTTGAGGGATTTGTAGCTGTCCTCGTACTCGACGTACTTGCCGACGATCCCGATGGAGACTTCGTCGGCTGGATTGTAGGCGCGGCGGACGAGGTCCTTCCATTTGGTGATGTCGGCGTCCTTGGCATTGATGCGGAGGTACTTGAGCGCGAGCGCGTCGACGCCTTCCGCAGCGAAGTTGAGCGGCACTTCGTAGATGCTCGGCACGTCGCGCGCTACGATAACGGCAGCCTCTTCGACGTTGCAGAAGGAGGCGATCTTGGAGCGCATGTCGCGCGGAACAGCGCGGTCGGCGCGGCAGAGCAGGATGTCGGGCTGGATGCCGATCGAGAGCATCTCCTTGACGGAGTGCTGCGTGGGCTTGGTCTTCAGCTCCTGGGCGGCGGCGATCCAGGGAATCAGCGTCACGTGCACGAAGCAGGTGTTGTCACGGCCGAGCTCCTGGCGCATCTGGCGGATGGCTTCGAGGAACGGCAGCGATTCGATATCGCCGACAGTGCCGCCGATTTCGACGATCGCGACATCGCAGTCGGCGCCGATCTTGCGCGCGGCAGCCTTGATCTCGTTGGTGACGTGCGGGATGACCTGCACGGTCTTGCCGAGATAATCGCCGCGGCGCTCCTTGGTGATGATCTGCTCGTAGATGCGGCCGGTGGTGAGATTGTTATCCCGCGTGAGCTTGGCGTGCGTGAAGCGCTCGTAGTGGCCCAGGTCGAGGTCGGTCTCAGCGCCATCGTCGGTAACGAAGACTTCGCCGTGCTGGAAGGGCGACATCGTGCCCGGGTCAACGTTGAGGTAGGGGTCGAACTTCATCAGGTTGACGCGCAGGCCGCGCGCCTCGAGAAGGCAGCCGATGGAAGCAGCGGCCAGGCCCTTGCCCAGCGAAGACACAACACCGCCCGTCACAAAGATGTACTTTGCTGACACGATAGCGACCTCTTCAGTTGTGAGATTTGCCTGTGCGTGGTGTGCACGATCAAGTATACCGCAGCCGGGGGATGCGACTTGCGGCGAGCTTTTGAGAAGATCTGAGCCAGGACTCTGTGAACCTGGTGAGTACGCTGAGCAATCGGTTGCTGGCTGTTGAACGGCAGAGCTATCTGGCGCTGCGAACACTCGCGGAAAGGCGCGCGGCTGCGCGGGCGCAGAGACTCGGTGAGAGCCGGAAGCCGGAGCATCTTCTGACCGGCGAGCGCGGTGAGGACCTGGCCTTCTATCACCTGCGAGGCTTGGGATACACGATCGTCGCTCGCCGCTGGGTTTCGGCTCGGGTGAAGGGTGATCTGGACCTGGTCGGATGGGACGGCGACATGCTGGTGGTGTTTGAGGTGAAGACCCGCACAGCGCGGGATCTGTTTCCGGCCGAGGTCGCGGTGAATGACGCGAAGCAGAAGCAGCTCCGCCGAATGGCGGCAGCCTGGGTCGGGCAGCTTCCGAAACGGCTGCGCGGGCGCGTGCCGGTGCGATTCGACGTGGTCTCTGTGTACCTGGTGACCGACGAGCCGGAGTTTGAGCACATCAAGGATGCCTTTCCGTACCGGGACGCCTTTCCGTACCGGGAGCCCCGCTAAGGCTATCCGGCGCAACGATTTCGGTGTCTATAGTAGAAGGTGAGTCAACCTGACGAAGGAGCCGTCTGCACGATGAGCCTGATGGATGCACCCGAGTACGACACGCGCCGCGAACGCCGCAAAGTCGACATTCTCATTGGCACCGGCGTGACCATTCTGGTGCTGTTGATCCTGACCTTTGCCGGCTACATCCTGGGCCATGGCTGGCTGTTCACGAACCTCGGCGCCGAGCACAAGGTGAACAACTTCTTCAACGCGCTCGAGGCACAGGACTACCAGAAGGCGTACGACATCTACGAGAACGGCCACCCGGATCCCGGCTATCCGCTCGCCCGCTTCACCCAGGATTGGACAACGTACTCGCCGGTGCACGCGCCGATCACATCCCATCACGTCGATATCTCGAAGACGGATGGTTCGGGCGCGTTCGGGACCGGCATCATTGTTGCCGTGCGCGTCAACCTGCAGGACGGAATTGTGCCCGCGATTCCGGGTGAGCCGCCGAACACCAAGCCCGGCCACAAGGTCTTCATGTACGTGAACCGCGCAGACGGCACCCTCACCTGGCCCGCGCCGCATATCCTCGAGTACTAACGTCATTGCGTGCTAAGGCCGCGACCGCTCCGGCGCAGCAACGGCCGTCGGTTCGCTCTGCACGGTCAGGCCGAGGATCGTCATCATGGAAGCCGCGGCCAGCGGAACGCACAGGCCAGCCGAGAGCGAGTGCACCCAGCCTGACACAGCCCCGGTGACGAGCGGCAGAGCCGATGCTCCACACCCGGCGAGCACAAAGACGCCGCGCGTCTCGCTGTGGCGCAGAACGATTGCGAGCAGAAGCGGGTAGATTGGACCGGCTCCGAAGCCGACCATAAATGCCGCGAAGACGCTGATGGCCGGTCCGGGCCACGCGACCAGAATCGTAAGTCCGGCGGCCGCGAGCCCTGCGCTGAGCGCCAGCACCGTGCGCTCGCTGACACGAGATAAGATGCGCAGCGAGTGCACCAGGCGGCTGCTGAGCAGCCCGGCCCAGAACGCGGTCGCGGCGCCGATCGTACTTCCCGCAGTTTCGCCGAGCCGTTGCGCATACGCAGCGAGCCAACCTCCAGTCGAGCTCTCCACGCCTGTGGCGCAGAACACCAGGATCAGCAGCGCGGGCGGAACCTGTGCGAGCGGCCGTCGGCTCGATGCGTCTGTGGCCATCGCATCAGTGAGTTCGTCAGACGTACCGAGATTGCGAGGCTCATGCGCGAGCCATACCCACAATGCGAAAGCTGCGAAGAACGCAGCCAGGCCGAGCAGAACGTGCAGCGGCCGCGCGGCAAAGTTGCCGGTGCGAAGCGCCTGGCCTCCCAGAGCGAGCCATGGACCGACGCAGGCGCCAGCGGCCCACAGCAGATTCAACCGCATCATCTCGATACGCCGTTCGGCCGGGAACTCGCGCGAGATAAGCAGGCTCGTCGAGGTCATCGCGATGCCCAGCCCAAGACCGAAGACGACGATCGCTGCAAAGCCCCAGCCGAGGTTCGCGAATCCGAGCCACGCAGCTCCGATGGCCGTTAGCAGCGCGCCCCGCGCGATGGAGCGGTTCATGCGCCCGCGCGAGGCGAGCGCTCCGGTTGTGGTCGCGAGGAAGAAACAGAACAGCAGCAGACCGCCGCGAGCGTCGCCCAGGCTCCAGCGGTGCAGCAGCAGCGGGAGCAGAGCGCCCGGCAACGCCAGGCTCACTCCCGTTGCCGCAAATCCAAGATAGAGACCGATCCTCAAACGCATCCTCGCAGTGCGCGGCAGCTAAGTATTTCCTGCCATGCTACGTGTTCGCGAAGACGCGCACGCTAACCTCGCACTGGCCGCGCAGCAAAAAAAGTTACAGGAGCTTGCCTGCGCCGGTTACAGCAGCTTGCCTGCGGCGGTTACGGGAGCTTGCCCCCGGCGTCGCTGCCGAGCACCCTACATAACGACTCCAGAAACGGCCGCTGTGCCGCGAGAATCGCGCGGTGCGCATCATCGATGGAGAACCATCGCCCGCGGTCAACCTCAGGAACCTCGATCATGCGCTTGGAACGCGGCGGCCACTCCACCTCGCACGTAATGCTGCGCAGCTCGTCCGGATTGCAGTCACCCTCAAACGCCCACGCTTCAACGAGCTTTCCACTCAACTGGCGAATCTTTCCCAGCGGAAGGAACTCACCTTTGGGGATGAAGCTTGTCTCTTCCTGGAACTCGCGCTTGGCGGCATCCAGCGGCTCTTCATCTTCAAAGAACTGCCCTTTCGGAATCGTCCACGCGCCATCGTCTTTGTTCTCCCAGAAAGGTCCGCCAGGATGCGCAAGGAAGACCTCAATGCTCCGGTTCCGAATCCTGTACATCACTAAACCCGCACTGCGTTTTGGCATCTGCCGTGAAAACTCCCAAAATCTATAGCCGGGGAACGAGCTCCGTGGCCGTTCCTAACAGAATCTCATCGAAAGCGTCTGCGTTCTGCGGCTCTTCCGGGCCGATGTACATCGTCTTGATACCGCGCTGGTTCGCAACATGCACGAAACCAGCCGCCGGATAGACCGAGCCGGAGGTCCCAATAACCAGAAGAACCGTCGCGCGATCCAGTTCGCGATAGATCTGGTCCATAGCAAGCGGCATCTCTCCGAACCACACGATGTGCGGACGCACCGGCGCACCGCACGTCTCGCACTCCGGAAGCTCGCCGGCGGACTCATAGAACTTCGTGTCAGAGAACGGCTCCATCGCAACGCACGCAGCGCGATTGAAACAACGTGCCGTGCATGTGATGAATCCGGCGCGATCCGCCACGCTCATGCAGGTCGTCCACGTTCTGCGTGCAGAGGTAAAAACGGTCCCCCATCTGTTCTTCGAGCGCGGCAAGCGCGCGGTGTGCCGCGTTCGGCTCGGCCGCCATCGCATCGCGGCGGCGCATCGAGTAGAACCGCCACACGAGCTCCGGATTCGCCTGCCATGCCTCGGGCGTGGCGACCTCCTCAACCCGATAGCCGTTCCACAGTCCGCCTGATCCGCGAAACGTGGCGAGACCGCTCTCGGCGGAAATACCTGCTCCAGTCAGAACAAACAACCGGTCCTGCGGGCCGAAGGGCATAACCGATTATCACCGCCCGACGCACCAAACGTCATCGAGCGGCTGCATGGCATTTCGTGAGAATTGAACCAGCGGCTACTGCTGGTCTTCCAGGTGGCTGATCTGGTCCTGGTCGAGCTCGCCGCGGAGCTGGACGAGATAATGCGTGTTCGCCTTCGCGAGGTCCGCGCGCGCCTGCTCGATGCGATCGATCTGCGCGAACAGTGCGGATTCGTCCAGCGTCTTGGCGTGCGTAAGCACCTCCATCCGCTGCTCTTCCTTCTCCAGGCTCTCCAGTCGATTGAGCAGGACAGGGCGGCTCTGCTCGAAGATCGCATCCATATGGCGCTGCTGATCCTGCGAGAGCTTCAACTGCTTGACGTAGTGCTTGTCATCCCACCAGCGGAACGGCGGCCCAACCTGCAGGCCGGCATGCATTCTCAGATTGTTATTCCGTCCCATGTCAACGGGAGCGTTACCGGGCCGGGGAAAATCGCGGCCACCCATACGCTCATCGTGCATGCCAACGCCGCCGTGCATTCCTCCACCGGGCATTCCTCCACCGGGAAAACCGCCGCCGCCTGGCGCGCCGCCGTGATGCTGCGCAACCGCCGTCCGCGGCATGCAGAAGATAACCAGAACAGCGAGCGCCAGCGTCGCCTGCATCAGCAGACGCTTTGGACGCACCGAGTTCTGGTTGCACCGCGGCATTTTAGTTCGACACCTCGCGGATCGACCGATGACGTGCCTCATGAGAAGAAGCATCCACGCCACTGGCGACAACCTGCGGTCCCTGCTCGCTCAACTCATTGTTGATGGAGCGCATCAGCTGATTGTCTTCGGCGAGCTCATCGGCCGAGGGAGCTGAGACAGCGTGAGCAGGCTGCAGCGCCGGCTCGACTGAATTGCGCACCTGCATGTGCGCCCCGAGCGCCACGCCGAAGATGAGAACCGCAGCCATCGTCGCACCCCAGCCGGGAAGCGCCTGCCAGTTCAGCGCCCACTGCGACGGCACCTTGATGTCGAGCGCGCGCCTCTCCGCCCAGCGCAGGCTTGCAAAGTTGAGATCGCCGACAGCCGCGGTCATCGCAGCAAGCTCCTGGCGGCATGCAGCGCAGCACTCCACGTGACACCGAGCGTGTTCGTCGTTCTTATTCCCTGCTAAGAGCTCTGCGAACTGTTCATCAGTCAGATGATTCAAATTCATCGCCGTCCTCCCATCCGTGCGCGCACAGTGCGCACAGCGCGATGCAGGTGCGTCTTTACGGTGTTGATCGGCATGCCCATGGTCTCCGCGATATCGCTGAGGTCCAGCTCCTCCTGGAAGCGGAGCACGAACGCGGTGCGCTGATTCAGCGAGAGCGTCTGCAGAATCTCCGCAACCTCGCGTGCCCGCTCGCGCGCCAGCAGCTGGTCCTCGGGCGAGCTGGCCGCGCTCGGCAGCATCCCGGCAACCTCGGTGACGTCGGTCGCCGTCTTGCGCACCTGTTTCCAGAAGCGGAACTTCTGCGTGCGCTGATAATCGCGAACCAGGTTCAGCGCGATGGAGTGCAGCCACGTCTGCACGCTGCAGTCGCCGCGGAAATTGTGGCGGTTTGCCCACGCCTTCACGAAGCAGTCCTGCACAATCGACGCAGCAAGGTCCTCGTCCCCAAGCGAGAACGTGACGAACCGCAGCAGTCTCGCGCGGTGCGTCTGGACCAGGTCTTCGATATCGTCCAGCTCAGTGAGCGCCCGCTCACGGCTGGGAAGGCGGAGAACATCCGTCGCCATAGCCATTTGCATGCAAGGGTAGACGGAAATTCGCCGAATTGCGAGTACAGGACCGGCGCTCCATCGGGCAACGACACATCAACGAGTTACAACATCTGCCATCGCACCGTCCACGGGCCCAGCCGCCCCGAATCGTGCTCCGTTCCCTCCATCCACACCACCTCTCCGCCCGCCTGCGAAGGCGCCGTCTTCGACGTCTCTGCACAGAGATTCGCGGCCAGATTCAGGCGCCCGCCGTCGCCGACAGCCCATTCGCACTCGAACTGCCCCACCCCGGAAACTTCATACGTTCCGCAGCGCTCGGTAAAGCTGTTCAGCAACGGCACAATCCGCTCGCGCCGGACGGCGAGAACCCGCCCATACCAATCCAACTGGGACGCGCGCAACGGGTCCTCGAGATCGTTCCAGTGCAGCTTCGCCGAGAGAAAGGTCGATTCGGCCTGCGGGTCGGGTGCGCGGCTCAGCGTCTCCGCGTCCACATGGCTCGTCCGCACCATCTGCTCCGCACGGCCCTGCCGGACCGCCTCCGCCAGCTCGCCGCCATAATCCGAGAAGTACGGGAATGGCGTGGCCGCCGCCCACTCCTCGCCCATGAAAAGCATGGGAATCTGCGGCAGCAGCAGAAACACCGCCGCGATCGCGCGCACCGCCTCCGGCGATGCAAGCTGATCGATGCGCTCGCCGAATACACGATTTCCCACCAGGTCATGCGTCTGGATGAAGCTCACGAACGCGATCGGTGGGACCGACACGCTGTCCTCCGAACAGGAGAGATCGCCGGCAAAGAAGCCTTCCGCCAAAGCGCGCGCCAGCTCTTTCGTGGAGTGAAGCCGCGCTTCATCGTCAGGATCGCATTCTCCGTTCATCGCCAGCCCAAGGATGTGGTCCACAGCATGGTTCCACTGCGCGGTGTACGGCGCACAGCCCCTCGCGTCGCGCTTCAACAGTCGCGCAATCGTCTGCTCGTTCTCCAGGATCAGGTGCGTGCGCCGCTGGCCCGCGTCTGCACGCACGCGCTCCGAAATTTCATTGAGGATATGGTGCGCGCTGTTGTCGATCAGCGCGTGCGAGGCATCCAGCCGCAGCCCGTCCGCGTGAAATTCCTGCGTCCAGTAAAGCGCGTTCTGCACGATGAACTCGCGAACCTCGCGACATCCGGGCCCATCGAAGTTCAACCCAGGCCCCCACGCAGTCTTGTGCTCCCTGCTGAAGATCCCGGGAAAATACCGCGGAATGTAATTCCCCTCCGGGCCGAAATGGTTATAAACGACGTCGAGAATCACCATGATTCCGCGCGCATGCGCCGCATCGATGAACGCCTTCAGATCGTCAGGCCGGCCGTAGGTTGCGTCCGGAGCGAAGAACTGCACGCCGTCATATCCCCAGCTGCGCTGCCCCGCGAAGGCGCACACACACATCAGCTCAATCGCGGTGACGCCAAGGTCGCGCAGAAAATCGAGCCTCTCGGCCGCCGCCCGGAACGTGCCTTCCGACGTGAATGTGCCGATATGCAACTCATAGAGGACGGCTTCGTTCCACGGCCGGCCTTTCCAGTTGTCGTCGTGCCACGCGTACGCATCAGGATCGACAAGCTCGCTCGGTCCATGCACTCCAAAGGGCGCGTATCTCGACGCCGGATCCGGCACGCGGAAGCCATCCGGCAGCACGAAGCGATACTGCGTGCCTAGCCCCGCATCCTCTACAGCAAGCTCGTGCCAACCGTTACCGCAACTCTGCATTACGACAGGGGTCCGCGGATTCGGTGCGTGCTCATCGACCGCCAAACGAACAGACGATGCAGCGGGAGCGAACAGCCGAAAGATCGCGCCGCCTTCCGCCCGCAGCTCCGGACCAAACTGCGGCACTGCGGAGATCCTCTCCGCACAGCGCTCGCGGCTCGGATCGAATCCCGGCAGCTGCGCGGCACTATCTTCGGTAGAGAAATCGTGCATCTCTTCGCTCACTCTTACGGTCGAGACGTGCTGCGAGCGACCAACCTTTGCCGACAGAGCAGATCGAACCCGAGGCCTGAAATTCTTCCACTAATTCGGATCACGACGCCGCGTCGACGACACGGCTCCCATCACGCCCGCACCCAGCAGCACAATCGCAATCGCAATAATCCAGTGCTCAGGCACGTGTGCAAGGTGCGCAACGTAGGCCACACCGGCAACCAAAATAATCGTTCCAATCAGATACAAGGTGAAGGACATCCGTTCGCCTCCAGGCGCAATCGCGCAATCGTAGTGGCCCATCCTTACGATGCAATTTCAGCGGCTTGCGTCAGTATCGAGAGTGGATTCGGGCAGTCGAAAGAGTGCATCATAGGCTGCCGCCCGAACCACATGGAAGTAGTCCGAGGCAACCAGATAAAGGACGCCGACTCCGGCCCACCAGCACGCGAGGAACGTCTGCGACTCAACGCTCTCAAACGGCAGCGGACACGACGAGAAGACCAGCGCCAGCACGATCAACGCGACCTTCACGATTCCCATCACCAGATTGATCTCGATGAGCTTCGACCGCAATGCACCGATGCGAAACGCCGCGCCAAGACTTGCCGCCGGCCCCAGTCCGCGCGCCATCGCCAGGATCGGCGCGATGCGCAGGATCCAGCTCGTTGTCGCCCACAGCAGAAACACCAGCAGTGTTACCGCCACCGCCATCGCAAACCCCGGAACGAAGGACGGCTCAAGGTTGTGTTCCATCGGAGTCCAGACGCAACTACGCGCGATGTGAATCAGCAGCGTGATCCATAGAAGCAGCAGCGCCGCAAAAGAATACGCGCGCAGGCCCATCAGCAGGATCATGCTTCCAGTCCGCCTCACTAGCGCGTGATCCCAGCGGCGCAGCACCACTCCGCGACCCACTCCGCGAAACACCGACCACGCGGCAATCGCGACGAGCAGCGGCCACAGATACGTCTTCACATCGATCGTTCCCCGTGCGACGAGGTGACCGTGCAACAGGATCGGCTCGATGTCCTGAACCTTCAGCGCCCACATCAGAAGGATGTCGTGCGCGAAAAACCAAGTGCACGCGAACGCCAGCAGACCAAAGCTCCACCGCCAGGCGATCTCCAGCCCTGTCAGCCACGGCCGCTTCCACACCGCGGACATGATGCCGACGAACGACTGTGTTCCGCGCACCGGCGCCGCCCTGCGGCTCACCTCCGGCGCGAGATGAACTGCCTGTTGGCTCACTTCACCACCAGGTTGACGAGCTTGCCCTTGACCACAATCGTCTTCAACACAGTCTTTCCAGCAATGCGCCCGGCGACCTTCTCGTCGGCAAGCGCGGCAGCTTTAATCGCCTCTTCATCCGCACCCGCCGGCAGCTTGATCACAGTCACAAGCTTTCCGTTCACCTGAACCGGGATCTCAATCTCGCTCTCCCGCGCGAGCTCTGCATCTGCCCTGGGCCACGGCTGCCGCAGCAGCGCCTCGCGCTCGCCAATCTCCTCCCACAACTCCGACGCAACAAACGGAGCGAACGGCGCGAGCAGCAGCACGAGTGTGCGCACGACCTCAGCAATCGTCGCCTGCGAGATCTCACCCGAGTCCATCGCCGACTCAGCCGCAGTCATTTCGTTCACGAGGATCATGATCGCGGAAATGCAGGTGTTGAAGTGCCAGCGCCCGCTGAAGTCCTCAGTGATCTTCGCGATCGTCCGATGCAGCGCGCGCAGCAACGCTGCACCTGCTGGAGTCTGCGCGGCGAACGCTTTTGCGGCTATCTCATCTCGATGCGTTCCGCCCTCGATGCCACGAACGGCAGGCGCGAACTTCGTTACCAGCCGATACACCCGTGCCAGAAACCGGCTGACACCCGCAACACCCTCCTCCTGCCACTCAAGATCACGATCCGGCGGCGCCGCAAACAGCGCATACATCCGTGTCGCGTCCGCGCCGTAACGCGCAATCATGTCATCGGGCGAAACAACATTGCCCTTCGACTTCGACATCTTCGCGCCGTCTTTGATCACCATGCCCTGCGTGAACAGACGCGTCGCAGGCTCATCATTCTTGATCATCCCGAGGTCGCGCATCACCTTCGTCCAGAAGCGCGAATAAATCAAATGCAGAATCGCGTGCTCAACGCCGCCGATGTACTGATCGATCGGAAACCAGTAGTTCGCCTTCGCAGAATCAAACGCCGCATGCGCGTTCTTCGCATCGGTGTATCGGTAGAAGTACCAGCTCGAATCAACGAACGTGTCCATCGTGTCCGTCTCGCGCCGCGCGGGACCGCCGCACTTCGGGCACGTCGTGTTCACAAAGTCCGGCACCTTCGCCAGCGGACTTCCACCCTCCTGCGTGATCGCCACGTTCTCCGGCAGCAGCACGGGCAGCGCACTCTCCGGCACCGCAACAACGCCATCGCGATCGCAATACACCATCGGAATCGGCGTGCCCCAATAGCGCTGCCGGCTGACGCCCCAGTCCTTCAGGCGATATGTCGTCGTGCGCTTGCCAAATCCGTGTTCCTCGGCATAGCGCGCCATCTTATCCTGCGCCTCCAGGCACGCCTCGCCGGTCCACTCGCCGGAGTTCACGACAACAGCGTCGTCCTCCGCAACGTACGGCAGCGCCAGATCACCCGAATCCGCCGGATTTGTTTCTGCCGCGGCGCTCGCTCCGCCCGAAGTCGCCGGAGCCACAACGCGCTTGATCGGCAAACCATATTTCGCCGCAAACTCATAGTCGCGCTCGTCATGCCCGGGGACGCTCATAATCGCGCCCGTACCGTAATCCGCAAGAATGTAATTCGCTACCCAGATCGGCAGCGTCTCTCCATTGAACGGATTCACCGCCTGCCTGCCGGTCGCCACGCCATGCTTCTCGATGTTGCCAATGTCGCCGGTCTCTTTCGCCGCCTTCTGCTCGGCGATCATCGTCTCGACCGCCTTCGCCAGCTCCGCATCCTGCGCAGCCCAAGCCTTCACCAGCGCGTGCTCCGGCGCAAGCTGAATCGACGTCGCGCCAAAGATCGTGTCGATGCGGGTCGTGAACACTGCAATCTTCGCTGACTCGCTAACTCGCTGCCCCCCTGACTCGCTGACTGCGAACTCAACTTCCGCCCCCTCACTCCGCCCGATCCAGTTGCGCTGCATCGTGCGCACTTTCTCCGGCCAGCCCGGCAGCTTGTCTAGCCCATCCAGCAGCTCATCCGCATACCTCGTGATCCGGAAGAACCACTGCTCCAGCTCGCGCTGCTCCACCAGCGTGTCCTCGTGCCGCCAGCAGTAGCCGCCGACCACCTGCTCATTCGCCAGCACCGTCGCGCACTTCGGACACCAGTTCACCTTGCTGGATTTGCGATACGCCAGCCCGCGCTCGTACATCTTCAGGAAGAACCACTGGTTCCAGCGGTAGTACTCCGGCAGGCACGTTGCCACCTCGGTCGCCCAGTCGTAGCTGAAACCCACGCGGCGCATCTGCTGGCGCATCGCAGCGATGTTGCTCAACGTCCACTCGCGCGGCGGCGTCCTGTTACTGATCGCGGCGTTCTCCGCCGGCAGACCAAACGCATCCCATCCCATCGGGTGCAGCACGTTGTAGCCGCGCATCCACATGTAACGCGCCAGCGCGTCGCCGATGGAATAGTTCCGCACATGGCCCATGTGCAGCTTGCCGCTCGGATACGGCAGCATCTCCAGGCAATAAAACTTCGGCTTCCCACCCGCATGATCTTCGGCACGATAGAGCTCGGCATCGGCATCCCACCGCGCCTGCCACTTCGTCTCTATCTCCGCCGGGTTATATCGTGTGCTGTCGCGCTCCTCCACGACAGATCCTTCTGTCTTTTCAACCATCCTTTCATTGTAAAGAAGTGGCGTCTGTATCCGGCTTGGCCGGCTCACGCGTCAAATCGAACACCTGGTAATCCGGCGGCGGCTGAAACACAGAAGGATCAGGATCGCCGAGATGCAGCTCAGTTACCTCATCCACCACATGCCCCATGCGTGGATCATCAGAGACAGTCTTCAACTGGATGCCCAATTGCGGCGCAAACCAGTTCTCTGAAGAGGTTTGAATCGGCGCGTCATTGCCCTGCTCACCCGCCGGAATCATTTGGCTCCAGCGGTTTCCGATCGCGCACTCGCCCTGAATGGTCGATTTCCCAAGCGACTCGGTCTTGGCTTCCGTCCGCGACTGCTGCCGCGCCCGATATTCCGGCTGCATCGCTTCGTTGAACGCCTTGTCCACCGCTCGTGGCTTGAAGGATCCCATCATCGGCTGCGGCATCTGGTTGATCGCGGCCACGTGAGCGATCGCGTGAAGTTGAATGTTCCTATGGGCCACCGGATCGAAGATGTTCGCGATCTGCAACTGCATCTGCCCGTCGCGCTCCACGTAGTTGTCCGTTCGCATCCTGCCCGCGGAATCGTGCCATTCGTGAGTCTCTGTGCGCGTAGTAATCTGCGTCCCATTGGCAAGAGTCTGCACCTGCGTGCGCTGCCGGATGAGGCTAAAGGCCACGGGACCGGTCCGCTGCCCCACTGGACACGCTGAGGCTGGCGGAGTTACCGGGCAAGCCGCGGGTGCATTCGTCTGTCCTGACGCGCCGACACACGCCATCAACCCCAAACCGAACAACAAGGCAAGAAGCCGCATACGATCACCTCGCAACAGCCAGGCCGCCACCATACCACAGACGCAAAACGGCCCGGAGCTCGGGGTCCCCAGCGAGCGTTTTTTGCTCAATGGGGTGAACCTCTTCACTCCGGGCCGCTAAGCTGTTGCGCGGTTTACTGAATCGTGACTCTCACGGTAGTCGTAGCAGAGGTCCCGCCGCCACTCGCCTTCACCGTAATCGTGCGTGTGGTTCTGGTCGCCCTCCTCGAAACCGTGATCTTCATCGTTGTGCTTCCGGCCCCTGACAACGAGCTCGGCGAGAAGCTCACCGTCTGTCCGCTGCCCTGGCCCGTCGCCGAAAACGTCACCGCTCCCGTCGTCGTTCCCGCCAGCGTAACCGTCACGTTGGCCGAAGTCCCGCGCGTAACCGTGATCGCATTCGGATTCGCCGAAATCGTGTAACTCGACTGCGTGCTGCTGCTCACCGTCAGCGCCACGCTCGTCGAGTGCGACAGGCTTCCGCTCGTTCCCGTAATCGTGATCGAGTACGTTCCCGCCGCCGTGCCGGACGCCACGGTGAACGTCGCCGTCGAGTTGCCCGAGCCGTTCACCGGGTTCGTGCCGAAGCCGACCGTCACACCGCTCGGCAGGTTCGAGGCCGACAGCGTTACCGCCGACGAGAACCCATTGACCGCACCGATTGAGATCGATGACGATCCGTTGCTTCCCGGCGCGACCGTCAACGAGCCCGGATTCGCCGCGATAGTAAAGTCCGGATTCTGCTGCTGCTGCGATCCGCTAAGAGCGCTCACCAGCGCCGGCGTCGGGCTGCCCCATCCGGTCACCAGGTCATAGCCGGTCACCGCGGAGTAGCTGCCCGAAGTCCCGCTCGTCACATCGTGGAAGTTCGCCGCGTAGTACGAAGGTGAACCAGAATTGTTCTGGTAGATCGTCGGATTCAGGAAACCAACCGGCGACTGCGAGTTTGCCGCGAGCTGCTGGTTGACGAGAGCGATGTAACCCGCCCACATCGGAGCCGCAAAGCTCGTTCCGCCATAGCTATTGGCAAGGCAGCTTGTCTGGTCCGCGCACGTGTAGAAGGTGAAGTTCGCGTTCGCCGAAACATCAGGCCCGTTACGTAGCGTCGTGGAGCCGCGATTGCTCGAGTTGATGACTCCCGAGTACTGCTGCCAGGAAGGAATCGCGATGTTATCCGGCGAGATGCCGCCGCCCGAGTCGACCCATGCGGTCTCCGACTGCCACGGCCCTCCCGCGCTCGACGTCGTCAGGTCCGTTCCGCCGACCGAGATCACGTACGCGTTGTCCGCTGGCCAGGCCGCGCTGTTGCCCGTCCTCGTCCAGGTTGAGCTATCGCCGGAGGCGGAGAAGAAGCTCTGCCCCTGCGCCGCCATCTTTTCAAAGTAAGGATTCAGCGTGCTCGGATCAGCCGGCGTCCATCCCCATGAGCAGCCGATGGTCGTCGGCAGCGGGCTGTGCGTCGTCATCGAGCTCAGAATTGCCGTATCGCTCGAGCCCACGTACATCGTCATGCTCGCCAGCCCCGGCGCCATGCCGAGCGCCTGGGTCATGTCCAGCGTCTGCTCCGTATCGTCGCAACTGGGATACGTGCAGCTTGTGCTCGTGCCGTCCGTCGACAGCACCGTAATGATGTTGCCGGGATACGTCTGTCCGACGTTGTTGTAGTAGGTCTGCAGATCGGCGAGGTCCGTTCCGTAGTACTCCAGCAGACCAAGATTCTGCCCCGCGCCCGTCAGGCTTCCGCTGCCGTAATAGGCCGCGCGCATATCGCTGCCGAGGAACGAAGCCGAGGGTCCGCTGCCGGTCGTCGCGTTTGCAACCACCTTGTTCGCATCGATCCCATGCGCCGCCGCATAAGCGGCCTTCGTTTCCAGCAGAGGATGCGGAATCGAGTAGTTGTCCAACCCTGTCACGTGCCACAGGTTGATCGGAAGATCCGTTGTCGGCTCCTGGTCCGGCGAGAAGAAGTTGCGGTTCTCCGTCGGGTGCTTATACGTCTGCATGTGGACGTGGAAGGCAGCCTCAACCGCAGACACCGGTCCACGCACCTGCACATCCAGTCCGTCGCGGCTTCCGCCGGTAACCGTGAAACCGTGCATTTGTGCGAACTGCACGACCGCGTCATAGTCGGCCTGCGTCGGGCCAAACTGCGCAGTAAACTGCTGCGGCGTCAGGAAGTGATGATAGTTCGCGCTGGCGGGGTCGTAGACATCGGCCACAAACTGGTCCAGCGCTGCCTGGTTGCGCACCGGAAGAACGAGATCCAGATTCATCATCTGGTTTTGAGCCAGCCGTCCGTTCGACTGAGCTTGCCCTTTGCGAACAACGTCACGCACGTGGTGCGTCATAAACGATTGCGCCTGAGCGATGAACGTCATCGTCCCCAGCGCCGCCGCGACTAAGAAACTGCGACCGATTTTGTGCACAGAGATACTCCTTTGGTGAAAGCCCGTACATGCTGCTCTAAAAGCGGAATCTGCGGCCCATTCTCCGTACGGGCCATAACACTGTCAAACCGCAAAGAGGCAGGGGAATCAACTCTTGCAGAAGCGCTTTCCTTGTACCACTTCACGCTCTGTCAGCCACATGACGAAAGGCTCTATCGGACTACGAAGTCCCGGGACCTAACGCCGCGCAGCCGCCTCCTGAATCCCTCCAGGCGACGTCTGGCCCGTGCTGAATTCGGTCCACGGCCCCGCCTTCATGTCACGCAGGATCGGCCTCTGCCACGCGAACTCCGGATGGGCCGCGAGGAACGGCGCAACGATGAAGTCCGCACCGCACGGATGCCCCGCGCGCACAATCATGCTCATCTTCGCCGCCATGCCGGAGTCCGTTACCTCGCCGGTCACCGCGCCGCTCGGTGAATACGGAGGATTCCCCCACACCGGCTCGCCTTCCGCGCTCGTCTCCTCGTGCCCGCACAGGCTGCGCTTGCCCGCGTCCTCTTTCTTTTCGAAGCTGTCCCAGTGATCGCTCAGATACGCCTCTCCCAGCGCTGTATCCAGTTCGCCGCCGTGCTTCTTCACGAACGCTTCGCCCGTCACCCGCCGCGCGTTCATGCTGCTCGACATATTCTTCGGATCGAACCCCGGCGTGTCGTCGCGAATCACCAGCGGATCCACCGTAAAGTTCGCCGAAACGAAATACCCATCCTTCTTCTTCGTCAGCGGCGTGTGATGCAGCCCGAGCTCCAGGTACGCGATCTCGCCCGTCTTGCGATCCCCAATCATCCACGAGTTCGCATATCCGCCGTTATTCCCCTTGCGCATAATCGCCGCGTACTCGTCGATCGAGGTCGCGTACTGCATCGCCTTCCGCGATCGCACAAACTCCGGAATCCCCTGCTCGTCGAACCCCACGGCCATCGGCAGCGTCGTCTCCGTAATCATCAGCCCCGCGGCGTTCACCCCAAAATCGTCCTGGCTCGTGATCACACCCGGCGTCCCATCCATCAGCATGCGCAGCCCGTGCTCCGGCTGAATGTCGAACACCATCACCCAGCGCTCGCCCTCCGCATAGCTCGACCAGTTGCTGTGCGCCATCACAATCCTGCCGTCCTTGGTCGCGCTCCCTGTCGCGATAAACGCCGAGCACCGTCCCTGCGCCTTCGCCTTCTCCGGATTCGCCTTCTTCTCCCGCGCATTCACCATCGGCAGGTAGTACCCCGTCAGCTCCAGATCCCCATTCAGCGCGACCACATCCCACAGGTCCGCAGAGCCCTCAGCCCCATTCGTAGCCCCTTTCGCCTTCAACCCATCCGCAATCCCCTGCAGCTCCGCCTGGTACTCCGGCTCAATGTGCGGCCAAAGCACATTCTTCGCCGCGTCGCGAAAGAAACTCCAGTCGCGGTGATAGACATTCACCGCCTCCAGCTTGTACACGCTCAGGTTGTCTTCGATCTCGTCTTTCAGCAGATACCCGTGCTGAAACCCAATCTCATGCGGCGTCCCCTCCAGATGCACATACGTCCACCCACCCTCCTTGAACGTGTAGGCGCCTTTCAATTCGCCCGGATTCTTGCCGCTCTGCGCCCGCGCCGTCTGCCCACCTGCCACCACCCCGCAAACCGCCAGCACCACCACACCCCATCCACCAACGCGCATCACTCACCCCATACCAATGAAATCCGAAACACAGTCGGCCCGAAGAGTAGCCGCAGTCTATACCTTTCATCGCACTCTCCCCCTCAAACTCCCGCCTCCAAAAACACAACTCCCGGAGCATCGCCCCGGGAGTCGCATTGTCGTCCTTTGCAGCTTCTATGGAACCGTCGCCACGACAATCTGCCCTGCCCCTGCAGGCGCCGCGCCAAAGTTCGAGATATACAGCTTCCCGTTCGGCCCGAACGTCATCGCCGTCGGCACCGACAAACCAGTCACTACATCCGTCAGCGATCCGTCAGGATTGATCTTCGTGACCTTGCCAAACCCCGGCTGCGGATACTCTGACGGCGTGTCCGGTGCCATCTGCAGCACATACAGCGCTCCATTCATCGGCCCAATCGCCAATCCCGTAATCGTCGCAAATCCAGCCTTCGATGCTGTGACGTAATACGGCCCCGGAACATTCAACCCCGGCACTCCAGTCCCCGTCCCCGCGGGGAAGTTCGAGACCGTCATCACCCGCGACGTGTGCGGCTCAATCGGAAACACATTCAGGTTGCCGACGAGAAAATCATCGTTGCGGTGCACAACCGATGTCGGCACGGAGTGGCCTTGCGAAGCCGAAAAATCGATCTCCCGCGTGATATTCCCGCTCCACGGATCCACCCGCAGCAGCTCACCCGAATTCGGCTCAATCATGTGCAGCGCATTATTCACGCTCGTCATCGAATACGGCGTTCCATCCGGCTCGAAGTCCGACGCATTCGGATACTGCACCGGATGCGCGTGCATGAACGCGCTTAGGTCCGCGATGTAGTGCCAGTTGCCATTCGACGTGTTCACCGACACAACGCCGCTTGGGTAAACGTCGTTCCCGTGCGAGCAGCCGCCACCCGCCTCCAACGCATACAGCGTCCCATTCATAAACTGGAGGTCCGAAACACCCTGCAGATCACCCATCGCATCCACCGTCGATGGCAATCCGCTCGCCACCGTGGTCCGGTTCCAGTTCCTGTCGAACTTCAAAATGTCCGCCGTCATGCCGCCTTTGTACGGTCCCACCGGCGGGATCACCTGCGGACAGTCCGACGTCAGGTTCGACCCTCCCGTTCCCGCCTCCGCCACATATAGGTCGCCCTCCGGCCCAAAGCGCAGCCCCCGCGGCGCGTTAAGCCCGGTTGCAACTACGCTTGCATTAGCGGATAGTTGTGCTGGAAGCGCCTGCGGCGCTATGCTCACTGCCATTCCGAAGATAGGCAGCAGGACACATTTCATCGGGCTGAGCATAAGAGACTCCCTCAGTGAATGAAGCAGCGTTCATAGACGCTGAACCGCAATACATTGCTCTCGGCAGCCGCGCATGGCAACCTCGGGCTCGTAAGTTACATCGGCCACTCTGCAAATTCAGAAGCTTGGAAGCCGTCGAGTTCCGTGCCCACACTCGCCCCCAGCACGCTCTCTCGCCGCCGCTCGCCCTCTCCGAGCGTTCCATCTCCACCGCTTCGCGACGATAGCCCCGTAACCGCTCAGCTCGATCGCATCGTTCACTCCAGCACCTTCAGCCGGGCGCATCGCAGCCAGCTCTTTCTCCGCTACATCGTCCATCACGCCCAAAGCCACCCCGGCGAGCAACTCAAGGAGTACAGCATCGCCATCGACGTCTTCGACCGCGACATCTCCTACGATCCAGCCGTCAACAACACCGTCCGCGTAGAAGCCGGCCGCCTGCGCTCCCGTCTGCTCGAGTACTACAGCCACGAAGGCCACGACGACCCTCTCTTCTTTGAAGTCCCGAAAGGCTCCTACCGCGTCCGCATCCATCAGCGCGAACCCATTCCATCTGCAGCTATCTCCGGACCTGAGCTCCTGCGATCTGCGCCCGTAGTCTCGCCCCTGTCGCCGCCTGCAAAGCCGCTCGGATCTTCAGCACGCCAGCCGCTCACTCGCCTCTGGGCCGTGCCGCTCGCCTTCCTCATCGGCGCCTTCGTCGGCTACCACGCCTCGCACTGAGCCGTACCCGCCCAGCTTCCTCACCCATCTTTGTCATTCTTTTGCGTCCAATCTCCGTGGTCTACTTCGCATCGAAGGAACAATAGGCCAACCCTCCGTTATGTACCCCTTTTCGAAGCAGTTCCTCTCCCTTGCCGCAGGTTTCGCGCTGTCCGCCTCCTGCCTCGCCGCACTCGCGCAGAACACCTCCAACTCCGGCACCATCCGCGTGCTCAACAGCACGACCCACCAGGCCGTCCTCGATCCCACCGTCACGGTCAACGGCCGCGTCCTCACCGCGGCCAACGGAAGCTATACCCTGCCCGCCGGCGCCCAGACCGTGATGGCCCGCGCTCCCGGCTACCGCGCCGTTACGGTCTCCGCCGCCGACATCCAGAACCACCAGGGCGCCATCGAGCTGCATCCCTTCGCCGTCCACGCGCTCTACCTCTCCGAGTACGGCATCGCCTCATCTGTCCTCCGCAACTCCGCGTTCGACATCATCAAGCGCGGCGGCGCCGACGCCATCGTCGTCAACATCAAGAGCGATCACGGCCAGCTCGTTTACCCCAGTGAAATCCCCCTCGCCAAACAGATCGGCGCGCGCAACGTCACCACCATCCACTCGCTTCCAGACCTCGTCAAAACCGCGCACGCGCAAAACATCTACATCATCGCGCGCATCGTCACCTTCAAAGACGATCCACTCGCCACCAAGCGCCCTGAACTCGCCATCCACCTCGCCGACGGTTCACTCTTCCACGACCGCGAAGGCCTCCACTGGACCGACGCCACCCAACCAGAGGTCCGTGCCTACAACATCGCCATCGGCGTCGAGGCCGCCAAGGCTGGCTTCGACGAAGTCCAATACGACTACGTCCGCTTCCCCGACTCCAACAGCAAGCTCATCGTGCATGGTCCGACCGACGAGGCCAGCCGCATCCAGACCATCTCCTGCTTCCTCGGCGACGCCCACGCCGCACTCGTTCCCTACAACGTCTTCCTCTCCGCCGACATCTTCGGCTACACCTTCTGGAACACCAACGACACCGGCATCGGCCAGCAGCTTAATCACCTCGTCGACAAGGTCGACTACCTCTGCCCCATGCTCTACCCCTCCGGCTTCGCGCACGGCATCCCGGGCCACGCCAAGCCGCTCGCCACCACCGACGACATCCACTCGACCATCAAGCTCACCCTCGACCGCGGCATCAAGCGAACAGACATCAATCCACTTAAGCTCCGCCCCTGGCTCCAGGCCTTCCGCGACTACGCCTTTGGCCACGTCGTCTTCGGTCCCGAGCAGGTTGCCACCCAGATCTCCGCCGCCGATGCCGACCACACCGACGGCTGGTCTCTCTGGAATCCTCGCAACGTCTACAGCGGCATCGGCCTCGTCCACGAGACGGCCTCCGCCGCAGACGGCGCGCCGGCATCCAAATAGCCGAACACGCAGCCCGCAAATCCTTCAAAATGCGCTTCTCCGGCCCGGCCTCGGACCCGGACCTGAGGGACGCTGTCGCGTAAACTAAAGGCAGCCGACCTCTCCCCGGGAGCCGTAACCCTGACCCACCCCATCCACGCCCTTGCGCTCTTCCTCGCCGATCAGCACGGCCTCGCCCATTATTGGAGGACGCACTACGCCGACCGCACCTTCAAGGGCGACTACCGCTGGAACACCTTCGACGTCTGCCTGCTCGTCCCCTACTTCGTCGTGATGGTGATCCTCGCCTTCTACGGCATCCACCGCTACCAGCTCGTCTGGCTCTACTACCGCAACAAGCGCAAAGCCGCCAAATCGCACGAGCCGCCCGCAAAGTTCGCCGAAAACGAGCTGCCCTTCGTCACCGTCCAGCTGCCCATCTACAACGAGCAGTTCGTCATCGACCGCCTCATCGACGCCTGCTGCCGCATCGACTACCCGCGCGACCGCTTCGAGATCCAGGTCCTCGATGACTCCACAGACGAGACCGTCGTCGTCGCCGAATCCATCGTCCAGCGGTATGCCACCGGCGCAGAGGGACTTCCTCCGCAGCCGATCGTCTATCTCCATCGCACCAACCGCCACGGCTACAAAGCGGGTGCGCTCGAGGAAGGCCTCAAAACCGCGAAAGGCGAGCTCGTCGCCATCTTCGACGCCGACTTCGTCCCTCCGCCTGACTGGCTGCACCGCGTCGTCCACCAGTTCACCGACCCCAAAATCGGCATGGTGCAAACCCGCTGGACGCACCTGAACCGCAACTACAGCTTCCTCACCCAGGTCGAAGCCATCCTCCTCGACGGCCACTTCGTCCTCGAGCACGGCGGCCGCTCCCGCGCCGGCGTCTACTTCAACTTCAACGGCACCGCCGGCATGTGGCGTCGCGCTGCCATCGACGAAGCCGGCGGCTGGCAGCACGACACCCTCACCGAGGACACCGACCTCAGCTACCGCGCGCAGCTGAAAGGATGGAAGTTCAAGTACCTGCAGGACGTCGAGTGCCCCGCCGAGCTGCCCATCGAGATGACCGCCTTCAAAACCCAGCAGGCCCGCTGGGCCAAGGGCCTCATCCAGACCAGCAAAAAAATCCTGCCCTCCGTCTTCCGCTCCCGCGCGCCCCTCCACACCAAGATCGAAGCCTGGTACCACCTCACCGCCAACATCAGCTACCCGCTGATGATCATCCTCTCCACGCTGCTCATGCCCGCCATGATCATCCGCTCCTACCAGGGCTGGCTGCAGATGATGCTCATCGACTTCCCCCTCTTCATGGCCTCCACCATGTCCATCTCCAGCTTCTATCTCGTCAGCCAGAAGGAGCTCTTCCCGCGCACCTGGTACAAGACCTTTATCTACCTGCCATTCCTCATGTCGCTCGGCATCGGCCTCACCATCACCAACACCAAGGCCGTCCTCGAAGCCCTCTTCGGCATCAAGTCCGCCTTCGCCCGCACCCCCAAGTACCGCGTCCTCAAAAAGGGCGAAAAGCATCAGGCCAAGAAGTACCGCAAGCGCCTCGGCATCATCCCCTGGATCGAAATCCTTATCGGCTGCTACTTCACCGCGACCGTCTGGTACGCCGTCTCCACCGAGAACTACTTCACCGTCCCCTTCCTTCTGCTCTTCGTCCTCGGCTACTGGTACACCGGCCTGCTCAGCCTCTTCCAGGGCCTCTTCGAACGCCGCAGCCCGCGCGGCGACGCCATGCACGAAAAGCCCTACCCCGTCGGCGTCTAACCGCACTCGCCGCAAAGCAAAAGGCCCGCCGAAGCGGGCCTTTCTCACTCTCTGCAACGACAACCTAGAACCGCAATCCGAACTTCACCGGGATATACGCCGTCCGCTGGCTGTTCTGCGGAAACAGGTTGTTTCCGGTGTAGGTCTGCGCGTTCGCCACCGTCAGGCCCGGCTTGTACGTGTTCAGCATGTACGTGTAACGAACCTCGGCGAAGAACCTCTCATTCGCAAATCGCGAAATCTTGTACGTGAAACCGAAGCCGCCATCGAACCCCGGCGCATTCGACGTGTAGTGATCGATATTCGCGTTCGCAATATAGCTCTGGCAGAACCCGTAGTACGGATCGCAATACTCCTGCTGTTGAGGCAGCGTGAAGTTGGATACCTTGTGGTAGAACCCGACGCCGCCCGTAACGTACGCTCCCCAACCTTCGCCTGCCTTCAGATTGATAACCGGCTGCAGCGAAAGCGACCACACGTGAACGTTGCCGCCGAACCCGTTCGTGTTCGACGGATCGCCGTACAGTCCCGAGTAATAATCCACTGCCGCTCCGGTCATCCCGAAATGGTCATAGTTGAACTCCAGGTTCACGCCGGCAAGCTTGTTGAACATCCGCCCGCCACCGCCGGCAAACCCCCATCCCGTCGTCGCATAGTTGAACTGCGTTCCCACCGGCATCTGGAATCCGCCGCCCACATAAAAGTCCCACTTCGGCGACCCATCCGCGTTCGTATTGCCGCCCCGGTACTTCGGCCGTCCATACCGCTGCCGCCCGCCGCCATACTGCATCGCGTCCAGGAAGTGAAACGCCGGCACCGTGTTCGACGCCACCTGCGTCGTCCCGTCCTCCACCCCGCTCATCTCGGCGTTGCTCGTCGAGTACCGCTCACTGCCGTTCGCCTGCACCGTCTGCTCAAAGATCGGCTCCTGCGCCGAAACACTCTGCACTGAAGATGTTCCGCTCGGCGACGCCGTCTGCGCGTGCAGCAGAAAGCCGCCGGTCGTCATCAGTGCCACCGTGGCCAAGGCTCGGCCGCTAAATGAAATCCATCGAATCTGGGACATCAACATACCTCTGTACTCCTTCAACGTGGGGGAAACCATCCTCTTTCAACACGGTATCAGGACACATGTTGTGGGTTGTCGCCCCGACAACCGCTATTTACATCGTAGGACGGGAAAAGTCCCCTGCTGGATGCAGTCTTTCGATTCTTCGCTTTAGCCCGCCTTCGAAGTTCCGTCCGCCAGCCGACAGTTTGATAACCCTCTACCCTCTACCCTCTATCCTCTACCCTCTACCCTCTACCCTCTACCCTCTACCCTCGATCCTCTACCCTCTAAGCATGTCCATCGCCGCCAACCTCGAGCAGGTCCGCAACCAGATCGCCGACGCCTGCGCCCGCGCTCACCGCGACCCTGCCACCGTCGCCCTCATGGCCGTCAGCAAGATGCACCCCGCCGAGGCCGTCCTCGAAGCCCACGCCGCCGGCCAGCATCTCTTCGGCGAAAACCGCGTCCAGGAGTGGCAGTCGAAACTCCCTCAGTTGCACGATCTCTTCAGTGCCACGCGAAGCCCCTCGCCCGCCGCCAATTCTGCTAGCGTGCACCTCATCGGCCCCCTGCAGAACAACAAGACCACCAAAGCCGCCGAACTCTTCCACGCCATCGACACCATCGACTCCTTCAAAACCGCCGAGCGCCTCAACCGCGCCGCCGCCGCCCTCCACAAAACCCTCCCCATCCTCATCGAGGTCAAGCTCTCGCCCGAAGAGACCAAGCACGGCCTCGCCCCCGACGACCTCCCGCAACTCCTCGACCAGCTCGCGCCGCTGACCAACCTCACCGTCCGCGGACTCATGACCGTTCCCCCCTGGTGCACGCCTGAAGACGCCGAAACCGCCCGCCCCTACTTCGCCCACCTCCGCCGCCTGCGCGACGAGCTCCAGCCCACCTACCCCACGCTCACCGAGCTCTCCATGGGCATGACCAACGACTTCCCCGTAGCCATCGAAGAGGGCTCCACCACCGTCCGCATCGGCACTGCCATCTTCGGCAAGCGCATCTACCCGGCCTGAATCGAAATGCGATAATGCGGCAGTCCCACCAGCACGCCAGGCCCACGTAGCGCAGAAGCTGAAGAGCCCCATCTCTGCATCGGCCCTATGACTGATCCCCCAACCCGCTGGGTCCATCGCGTCGCCAGGCGCATCTTCGACCTCGACCGCCGCACCGCGGAATCAGACCTGCGCCGTCTTCGGCGCGAAATCATGCATCAGTACAGCTTTCTATTCAAGGAACTCGGCGGCCGGATCATGCCGCAACTCTCCCAGGGAGTGCCAAACCTCGATTGGGCCACCCTCGTGGTCGAAGTAAACCGCCTCTATCTCCGCGCCTCCGACGACGGCGGGCGCACCGAGTGGCACGTCTCCCTCAACCACATCCTCGGCCCCTGGTACCGCCTCGATCAGGTCCTAAAAAAAATCCCACCCTCCACCATCCACCCCTGCAACTCCGACCACGACGCACTCCGCTACCACCTTCCCGAAATCGAACAAGTCCTCCGCTCAGGCGCCTAATTCCCGACAATCCGGGTGCCCCGTCAACGCGTGGTAGCGCGCGAGAAAACGCCGGTACGATGTCCATTGGTAATCAGCGCAATGATCGTTCGCCCCACACCTGACGGCTGTACCCTCAACGTCCGCGTCCACCCCGGCGCTAAACGAAACGCCATCACCGGCACGCACAACGCCGCCCTCAAGATCTCACTCACTACCCCACCCACAGACGGCCGTGCGAACTCGGCGTTAATCGCCTTCCTCGCCGAGCGCCTCAACATCCCGCGCACCAGCATCCAGCTCATCTCCGGCGCAACCAGCCGCTCCAAAACCCTCCGCATCACCGGCATATCAGCCGCCGAAGCCGAATCCCGCCTCCTCATCGAGCTCGCCTGACCAGCCAACCGGGTGCCCCATCTTCGCGACGGTGATCGGGGTCCCCAGCGAACTTGTTCGCTGGGGTGATTCATCGTCGCGAAGGTGGGCATCGCGCGAGAGCGCGATCGTATTTACCTCACCGCTTCATCACCACCGCAATCCCCACCAGCACCGCCGCCAATCCCCCGGCAAACAACCCCGCCATCCACGACACCAGCCGCACCTCGGCAAACGGCGCACTCTGGTTCGCCAGCTCATGCACCATCACCACATGCGAAGCGGCATACCCGACGACCACGAAAACCGCCAGCACCAGCGCCGCTCGCCACACCACACCCATACTGCTAGCTTACTTGCCCGTCGCCTTCGCGCTCGGAGCCACCTCGATCGCCTGGCCCTCCGCCGCCTTCACCGACACATGATCGAACGTCACATTCGCATACGCAATCCGCATCCCGGTCTGCGCCTCAAGGTCGACATTCCTCAGCACAATGTCCTTCACCGGAGCCTCCGGCAGCCCCACAATCACGCCCGCCATCTTCGACCCCGTCGCCTTCACATTCTCGATCACGATATTGTGAAACTCCGGCGTCAGCCTTGTCACCGGAGCCGCAGTGACATCGCCCTCAGGAAACGTCTTCGGGTAGTACTCGCTGATCAGGATCGCCGTCTTCACATCCACCATGTCGATGTCCTTGAAGCTGATATTGGAAACGTCAGCTCCGCGGTCACGATTCGCCTTGATCCTGATCCCCTGGTCCGTTCCCTTGAAATGAATCCGCTCGGCGTGAATGTTCTGCGCGCCTCCGGCGATCTCGCTCCCAATCGACAGCCCGTGTCCATTCTCAAACGTGCAGTCCGTAATCGTGATGTTCTTCGAAGGCGCATCCGGCCCCGGCGAGTTGATCGCGCCCGACTTGATCGCGATATTGTCATCGCCCACGCTCGAAAACACATGGTCGATCACAATGTTCGAGCTCGAGAACGGATCGATCGCGTCCGTGTTCGGCGACTTCGGCGCCAGAATCCTGATGTTCCGGAACGTCAGATCATCCGCGTAGTACGGCACAATCTGCCAGAACCCCGAGTTCTGCACCGTAATGTCTTCCATGTGCACGTGCTTCGTGTGGTCGAACACGATGCCCATCGGCCGCGGATGATCCGTTCCCAGCACGCCCGAATCCTTCACCCCGCGCACATACTCCCACCAGATGTGCCCATTGCCATCGATGTGCCGCCACCCGTAATCGTGATGTTCTCCGCGTTCGACGAGCTCACCAGCGGCTGCACCGTCTCATGCCGCGCAAACGTGTACTTCGGGAAGTCCGCTCGGTCCGGCGACCCCAGCAGCGTCGCGCCCTTCTCCACATCCAGCGTGATGTTCGACTTCAGCACGATCGGCCCGCTCACAAACGTGCCTCCGCTCAGCTTCACCGTTCCGCCTGCCATCCGCGCAGGCATCGATTGCCTTCTGGATGGCAGCCGTATCCTTCGTCGTGCCGTCGCCCTTCGCTCCATACGCACGCACGTCGCACACCTTCGCCGCCTGCGCCGACACACTCACCAATCCCACCACACACACCGCAGCCAACAGCCGCATCGTTTTCCTCCAAAACCTGTCTGACAGCTAACCCCGCCATACTACACGACCAGACCCAAATCTGGCCCGCCCGCTACCCCCTGAGCACTTTTTGCCAAACCTGTGTCTATTTGGACACGGGGTCCACCCTCATCTTCTTTGTTTGGAGGATTTTGCGCAAAAAAGGGGGAAGGGGGGTACACCCTCTATTCGCTCGCCGGCACCACCGGCAGGCTGATATAGCTCGCCTCTCCCGGCTCGTGCCAGACCCGCTCGGTCGCCTTCTGATAGTCACCCGGCTTCGCGTCAAAGATGTTCGGCACAAACTTCTGCGGGTTGCGGTCATACAGCGGGAACGCCGTCGACTGAACCTGCACCATCAATCTGTGTCCCGGCAGAATCGTCCGCTCCACCAGCGGCAGCGCGAACTTGTACTCCAGCGGCTGGTTCGGCTTGATCGCCTCCGGATGCTCAAAGCTCGTCCGATATCGCCCGCGGAAGATGTCAATCCCGATTGGCAGCTCATACCCGCTCATGTTGTACGGCGTCCCGATGACTCCCGGAAATACACCGCCCGCATCGCCCGCCGGTACCTTCGTGTCCGGATACACATCGATCAGCTTCACCACCCAGTCCGAGTCCGTCCCGCTCGTTGACGCCACCAGGTGCACAATCGGTTCCCCCGAGAGCTTCATCGGCCTGGTCAGCGGCTCCGACACATACGTCAGCACATCCGGCCGCCCATCCACGAACCGCTGATCCGTCACCAGCCACGTCCGCCACCCCGTGCCATCCGAGTTCCCCACCGGCCTCGGCCTGTACGGCACCGGCTTCGCCGGATCCGACACATACTCATCAAAATCTCCGTCGTTGGCTCCGCGCTTGGCCGCATCCTTCTTGGGCGTCTCAAACGACAGCCCACCGCCCGCCGACAGATAAAGCGGCTGCGTCTTCACCTCGCAGCCCTGTTCGCAACTGACCGGGAACTTGTCGAGCCTGTCCCACTTGTCCAAGCCCGCGTCATACATCAGCACCGGCGGCGTATCCGCCTTTGGCGAACCCGGATTGAGATACTGGTTGAAGAAGGGCACCAGCACATCTTTGCGCCAATATTCCGACGTGTCGCCATTCCATTCGAACGGCCCCAGCCCGCGTCCCTGGCGATTGATCTGGCTATGGAACCACGGCCCCATCACCAGGTAGTTCATGGTGTTGCCGGTGTCCTTCGGTTCCCAGGCGCGATACGCGTGATTGCCGCCATACATGTCTTCCTGGTCCCACTCGCCCTGCTCCCACATCGTCGGAACCGTCAACGGCGTCTTCGCAATCAGTTTGTCCAGCGCCTGGGACTGCCAGAAGCCGTCGTACGCCGGATGCTCCTCCACCGTGTGCCAGTACGGAAGCTGATCGAGACCCGCGGCGCGTGCGTAATCTCCAGCGGATCCCGCCTCCAGAAAGTTTGAATAATCGTCCCAATGCGGGCGGTCGATAGGATGACCCAAACCACGCTTCGTCGTCTGCTCGGTGAAGTAGTCGAAGTTCGTCTGCCGGTACGCGCCGTAGTGAAACCAGTCATCGCCCATCCAGCCGTCCACCATCGGGCTCTCCGGCGCCGCCACCTTCAGCGCAGGGTGCGGATGCAGCAGCGCCATCACGACCGTGAAGCCCTCATAGCTTGATCCGATCATGCCCACGCGGCCGTTCGACTCCGGCACGTTTTTCACCAGCCAGTCGATCGTGTCATACGCGTCCGTCGTATCGTCCGCGCCGCTCGGGTTATAGCCCGAGTCCACCGGAGACGGCGTCATCAGGTACACACCCTCCGACCCATACTTACCGCGCACATCCTGGTACACGCGGATGTAGCCGTTCTTCACAAAATCTTCATCGCTCAGCGGCAACAGATCGATCATCTTCGTCGCGCCTCTGGTTCGCTCCGCGCGCGCAGCGGCGTTATAGGGCGTGCGCGTGAGCACGATCGGCGCGTCATGCGCGCCCTTTGGAATCACGATCACCGTGTACAGCTTCACGCCGTCGCGCATCGGAATCATCTCGACACGCTTGATGTAATCCGTCTGCTGCTCCGGAGCCTTGTACCCCGGATTCAGGTCGTCCTTCGGCATCTGCTGCTGCTGTTGCGCGCAGGCAAACGAGGTCGTCGCCAGCACGGCGCTGGCCAGAATCAAGCGGCAGATTGTCTTCATCGCGTCCTTCAAAGTCTCGTAGAATCAGCGGCTCCGCCGCTTTCGCCAGACTACCATCGCCAATTACCGCCGGAATTACATATACTTGAGATGTTCGGGCTGCATCTGCGTTTTCGCGGAGCGGCACTGGAGAGAACATGAGTCTGACTACACCCCAGGATGGCGTACGTCCTGCCGCTGCGGCGAAGGTTACGCCGCAAAGCCTGCTCGCGCAAAAACAATGCGCCGCTGCAATTTCCGCCCTCACAGCCTACGATTACCCGACCGCGCGCCTGGCCGATGAAGCCGGGATTGACGTCGTACTCGTCGGCGACTCACTGGGCATGGCCGTGCTCGGGCACGAAAATACGCTGAGCGTCACGATCGAGGACATGCTGCACCACGCGCGGGCGGCGCGGCGGGGCACACAGCGGGCCTTGCTGGTCGTCGATATGCCCTACGGCAGTTATCACGTCTCGCCCGAAGAGACGATGCGCAACGCGCTGCGACTCGTGAAGGAAGGCGGAGCGGAAGCTGTCAAAATTGAGGGCGGCGCGGCACGGGCCGATACCGTTCGTGCCCTCACGATGGCAGAGATTCCCGTGGTTGCGCACATTGGCCTGACACCGCAATCGCTGCATCGCATGGGCGGCTACCGTGTGCAGGGAAAGGACGAGGAAGCTGCCGCTCAACTGCGCGACGATGCCCTGGCCCTGGAAGACGCTGGAGCCATCGCGCTGGTACTCGAAGGCATTCCCAGGGAACTGGCTCTGCATATCACTTCGCTTCTGAAGATTCCGACCATCGGCATCGGCGCGGGGCCGGATTGCGACGGACAGATTCTCGTGTTCCATGATGTGTTTTCGCTCTCCTTCCGCAAGCCGCCGAAGTTCGTGCGAACCTTCGGCGACGCGGCGTCACTCATCCGCAACGGCCTGAGCGCATATCGTGAAGCAGTAGAAGCGCGAGAGTTTCCAAGGGATCAGGAGAGCTATCACTTTCCCGCGAGCTTTCCGCTGGGACGATTCGACGCCGAGGCGGTTGATGGCGTGGAGCACACCGCGTGCGTGTCCTGAGCACAGTGAGCGCGATGCGCGACGCGATGAAGACGGCACGACGAGACTCTCCCGGAAAGATCGTCGGGCTGGTTCCAACGATGGGCGCGCTGCATGAAGGACACCTGTCGCTGGTGCGCGAGGCCCGCGCGAGCTGCGACTGCGTGGTCACCACGATCTTTGTGAACCCGCTGCAGTTTGGGCCGCACGAAGACCTCGGAAAGTATCCCCGGACCTTCGAGCAGGACTGCGAAATGCTTTCGTCCGAAGGCGTCGATGTGGTGTTTGCGCCCACGGTGGAAGAGATGTATCCCGCAGGAGCAGCGACGGTCGTGGATGTGCCCGAGATCGGAAGCAGACTTGATGGTGCGTCGCGGCCTGGGCATTTTCGCGGTGTTGCCACGATCGTAACGAAGTTGTTTCACATTGTGCAGCCGCACCGCGCATTTTTCGGGCAGAAGGATGCCGCGCAAGTGGCTGTGCTGCGGCCGATGGTGCGCGATCTGAACTTCGACCTCGAGCTGATCACCTGCCCGATCGTCCGCGAGGCAGACGGTCTTGCAATGAGCTCGCGAAACCGATATCTCAGCGCAAGCGAGCGTTCGCAAGCGCTCGCGCTGTATGCGGCGCTCACCCACGTGGAGAACGAGTTCAAGCGCGGGAACCGGAATATGACGAGTCTGCGTAGTGTGCTGCGAGAGAGGCTGGAGCGCGCGCCGGGAGTGCGCATTGACTATGCGGAGATCGTCGATCAGCACACGCTGGAGCCGGTCAGCGATTTTCGCACGGGCGCGCTGGTAGCGGTAGCGGCCTGGGTGGGAGAGACACGGCTGATCGACAACGTTCTGCTGCCGGGAGAAGGGACCACGCGATGAAGATTCTCCTCGGTGTGTGTGGCGGCATCGCAGCCTATAAATCGGCGGAGCTGGTACGCGAACTGCAGCGCGGCGGCGCTGAGGTGCAGGTTGTGATGACGGCGAATGCGGAGCGATTCATCACACCGCTTACCCTGGCTGGCTTGAGCGGAAGGCAGGTGCTCAGATCACTCTGGGAGCCCGAGACGAGTGAGACGGCCTGCAACGAGCCGCAGCGGTTCGACATGGAACACATTCGTATCTCTCAGGAAGCGGACGCTATTCTCATTGCGCCCGCAACCGCGAACACACTGGCCAAACTTGCGCATGGGATCGCGGACGATTTATTGACAACCATCTCCCTGGCGTCGCACGCTCCTCTGCTGATCGCTCCCGCGATGAATGTGAAGATGTGGCAGCACCCGGCAACGAAGGCGAATATCGCGACGCTGCGCGCGCGCGGCGCGGTTGTGATCGAACCCACGCATGGAGAGCTGGCCTGCGGCATGGTGGGCGAAGGCAGGCTTGCTCCCATCGAAGAGATTGCGGAATCCGTTTTCCGCATTACGCGGCGTGCACGCGATCTTGCGCATGAAACGGTGCTGATTACGGCCGGCGGCACACGCGAACCGATCGATCCTGTCCGCTTTCTCGGCAACCGGTCGAGCGGCAAGATGGGAGTGGCGCTTGCGGAAGCGGCGCTTGCGAGAGGAGCGGAGGTCATCTTGATTTCGGCTGCGAGGCCGCTCCCCGAATTGCCGTGCCGGCAAATTGCTGTAACAACCGCAGAGGAGATGCTGACGGCCGTATTGCAGGAGCTGCCGCGCGCTTCGATGGTCTTCATGGCGGCGGCGGTGGCTGACTACAGTGTGGCTGAACCGGCTATGCACAAGCGGAAGAAGACCACGACGCTCACACTGGAGCTCGTGCAGAATGAGGACATTCTGATGCGGGCCGTGCGCGAGCGCAAGCACGGAACTCTGGTTGTCGGGTTCGCTGCGGAAACGCACGATCTGCTGGAAGAAGCTCGCCGGAAACTGCGCAGCAAGGGCGGCGATGCCATTGTGGCGAACGATGTGTCGCGGGCGGATGCCGGCTTCGAAAGTGATGACAATGAGGGCTTCCTGCTCACGCGAGAACGTGAGATTCCACTTCCGCATTCCTCAAAGCGTGTGATGGCAGATGCTCTGTTCGATGAACTTCTTCCGCTCGCTGAGCGGCTGCGTTCTGAGTCACATCCGGTTGTATCGATCGATGTGAGCGAATCGTTTTACTCGCGTCGGTAGCTGCGATCATTCGGCACTCAGCGCTCGCAGAGCCATCACATTGCGCATCTCATCGCCGGGCTCATCCACCGGCGTCTCCGCGATAAATGCGGCATGCTCGAAGCGCTTGTCACAGAGCAGGCGCCGGAACGCGGCCGAGCCGATTGTTCCCTCACCGATATGTTCATGGCGATCCAACTTTGACCCCGCGGGCGCCTTCGCGTCGTTGCAGTGCCAGACGCGCACGGTGTCAATTCCAACCGTCTGCTCGATGAGCTTCGTCGTCTCGGCCCAGCCTTCGGTTGTGAGGATGTCATAGCCCTTCACGTGCAGATGGCATGTGTCGAGACACACCGCGACGGGAGCGCACGCACGCAACCGCTCGACTAAATCGGCGACTTGCTCCAGCGTTCCGCCGAGCGAAAACTCCGCTCCCGCCGTGTTCTCAATCAGCACGTTGAAGTTGTGGTCATGCCACGGCAGGCCATCGGTTGCGCGCTCGATGCCCTGCACGGCGAGCCGCAAACCCTCCTCGCGCGTGAGCCCGTTCCACGATCCCGGATGCAGCACGAGGTACTCTGCGCCCCAGGCGAGTGCTCGCTGCACCTCGCCGCGAAACGCGCTCACCGAATTTGCGCGCACGCTTTCCACCTGGCTGCACAGGTTGATCAGATAGCTCGCGTGGAAAACCATGGGATTCACATCATGCGTGGCACGCGCCTCGCGCATCTTCTTCGCGTCTTCCGGCTTCACGGGTGAGCTCCGCCATGTGCGCGGGCTCGAGCTGAAGATCTGAAATGTATTTGCCCCTGCATCCACCGCGCGCTGTACGGCAGTCCAGCATCCGCCGGCCACGCCCACATGCACGCCTATTCTCTTCTTCGCCATCTCCTCAGCCTATCGCAAGGAGAAACGGCCGCCATCCCAGGCGGCCGTTTTTCGCTTCTGTTGTGATCCTTAGTAGACGTCGCGCTGATAGCGCTTCTGCTTCTTCATGTTGGCGAGATACTCCGCTGCATGCTCGAGCGTTCGATTCGAGCCTTTCGCGACGACATCCAGGAGCGCGTTCTCGACGTCCTTCGCCATGCGGCTCGCATCGCCGCAGACATAGAAGTAGGCTCCGCGCTCCAGCCAGTCGTAGAGGTCCGCTGCGTTTTCCTGCATACGGTCCTGCACGTAGACTTTCTTCGCGGTGTCGCGGCTGAATGCCGTGTGCAGCTTGGTCAGCACGCCCTGCCGCTGCATCTGCGCGAACTGCTCCCGATACAGGTAGTCCGAGATACGCCGCTGCTCGCCGAAGAACAGCCACATCGGTCCTTTCTCGCGGAGCGCCTGACGATGCTCCAGAAACGCGCGGAACGGTGCAATCCCGGTCCCGGGCCCAATCATGATCACTGGAGCGTCGGGATCCTGCGGCAGGCGGAAGGCATTGTTCTCGTGCAGGAAGATCGGCAGCGTTGAACCCACGGGCGCACGTTCGCCCATGTGACCGGAGCACACACCCTGCCGCTCTGCGCCGTGCGCGTTGTAGCGAACGACGCGCACTGTCGTGTGTACCTCGTTCGGATGCGCGAGCTGCGATGAGGCGATGGAGTACATGCGCGGCGTCAGCCGCTGCAGGATGTTGAAGAGCTCCTGCGGCTGCTTGATCGCGCCCGGAAAGTCCTTGAGGAGGTCGACGAACTCGCGGCCCCACACGTACTCCTCGGCCATCGCTTTGTTCTCCGTGCCGAGCAGTCTCTTCAGCGCCACGGGCACGTTCTCGCCGTAGAGCTTCGCATACTGGTTCACGCTGCCGCGTGCCAGCTTGCCGATGCCGAGGCGCGTCGTCAGCGCCTCATGCAACGACATCTCAACCTTGTCGAGCACGCGTTCGGTACCGTTGAAGCCCAGCGCTTGGAGCACCTCGGCCACCTGGCTCTCGCGGTTCGTCGGCACGATGCCAACCGCGTCGCCGGGCGTGTAGGTCATTCCCTCTTCGAGCTCCAGCTCGATGTGGATCGTCTCTTTTTCGCTGTCAGGACCGGTCAGGCGCTGGTTGGTAATGACGCGGGAAATGTATGGCTGATTGCGGGTGTACTTGGCGGCGTGCGCCTTGGCAGGAGCCTCAGGCGCTGCGATCGTCGTTTCGGTCATCTTCCTTTCATTGTACGAAATTTCCCCGTGAAATCGCGCACATTTCGATCATTTCATGGGCGAGCATAATCACTTGCGCGACGCCATCCGCAGCGTATGCGGTCGAATCTAAACGGATTAAGGACGCAACTGAAGTGTTCAGCGCGAGTCTCCAATCACACACGATGGAACAACCCTCCAACCCGGTGCGCTGGCTGTTCGCGTCGGAGCAAGGGCCACGTACCGTTCTGCTCGCACGGTGGCTGTGGCTGCGCGCCCTGGCTGCTATTTACTTCTCTGCATTCTTCGCACTGCTGTTTCAGGTGAAAGGCCTGATTGGCCAGAACGGCATCCTCCCGGCCGGCGAGACACTCGCAGCTATCGCGCACGCCGCAGGCAAGAGCCGCTTCTGGGTCGCGCCTTCGCTGTTCTGGATTTCCTCCAGCACCGACTTCATCGTATTGGTGATGTGGATCGGTCTGCTTGCGTCCATCGCTGCATTCTTCAATCTCTGGCCGCGTGCGAGCCTGCTGATCTGTTTTGTCTGCTTCCTCGCGTTCGTCAGCGCTGCCGCGGATTTCTCCGGCTATCAATCCGACGGCATGCTGCTCGAGGCCGGCTTCATCTCTCTGTTCTTCGCTCCGCCTGGTGTGCGCCCTGGTCTTGGCGGCACTCATCCGCCCATCCGCCTCAGCCTCTGGCTGCTGCAATGGGAATGGTTCAGGATTTATTTTGAGTCCGGGCTGGTGAAGTGGCTGAGCGGCGATCCGCAGTGGCGGCACCTCACCGCAATGGATGAGTACTACCAGAACAGCCCGCTGCCCACCTGGATCGGATGGTACGTCCAGCACCTGCCGGAGTGGTTCCAGAAGGCCACCGCCGGCGGCACGCTGGTGCTCGAGTTCCTGGTCGTGCTGCTGTTCTTCTTTCCGCGCAAGTGGCCGGCTGGCCGCGCTGTCCGCGTGGTGTTGTTCTTTATCGTGACCGTGTGGGAGATTCCGGTCATCATCACCGGCAACTACGCGTTCCTCAATTACATCGTCCTCTGCCTTGGCATTCTCCTGCTCGACGACCGAACGCTGGCAGGCTGGATTCCCCTGCGCTACCGCAACAAACTCGCAATCCCACAGCCTGACGACAAGCCGCCTGTGACGAAACCCGAACACGGTGCTGAACCCGAACACGGCGGTATGCGCGCCTTTCACGCGCTCAAGCTCACCATCAGCACGCTTCTACTCGCAGTCATCGCATACGACACCACCTTCGAACTGCTCAATATTGTGATTCCCGGGTTGCCGTTGCCAACAGCGCCGGTCGCCGTGCTGGAGCCCTTCCGCATCGCCAATCAATATGGTCTCTTCGCCGTGATGACCGGCGGGCGCTACGAGATCGAGTTCCAGGGCTCCAACGATGGCCAGAACTGGACCCCCTACCCGTTCCGCTACAAGGCGCAGGCGCTCAACGAGCGTCCACGCATCTACGCGCCGTATCAGCCGCGGTTCGACTGGAACCTATGGTTCGCTTCGCTCGGCGACTGGCAGCAGAACGAGATTGTTCCGCTCACGGAAGAGCGGCTGCTCGACAACGACGCGGATGTGCTGAACCTGTTCCGCGGCAATCCATTCGGAAATTCGCCGCCGAAATACGTCCGCGCCGTACTGTGGCAGTACTGGTTCACCACGATGGCGGAGAAGCGCGCGACCGGCAACTGGTGGAAGCGCAAATTGCTCGGCCTCTACGCTCCGGTACTTATGAAGGCACCGAATGGCCGCTACGCCGTTGTGCAGGAGCCGGAGCCGCTTCCGCCCCACACGTGACACGCACGATAGACTGGCGATGTGGATACGCACGGCTCGTCAACCATCGTCATTCTGGACTTCGGATCGCAATACACACAGCTCATCGCGCGCAGAATTCGCGAGCTCGACGTCTTCTCCGTCGTCCTTCCGTGTACCGCGCCACTGGAGCGCGTGCTTGATCTGAAGCCGAAGGGGATCATTCTTTCGGGCGGACCGTCGAGCGTCTATGACCACACAGCGCCGAAGGCGGACGCAAAGGTGCTGGAAATCGGTCTGCCGACGCTGGGCATCTGCTACGGCCTGCAGTTTATGACACACCACCTCGGCGGCCGTGTGGCTCCTGCGGCGGCGCGGGAGTACGGTCACGCCCAGGTCGAGGTGATCGCCGAGACGGCTCTGTTTCATGGCCTGCCGCAACACCTCGAGGTCTGGATGTCGCACGGCGACCATGCTGAGTCGATGGCGCCGGGCTTCCACGTGGTTGCAAAGACGGCGAACGCAGTTGCGGGCGTCGCGAACGAGCAGCGCAAGATGTGGGGCGTGCAGTTTCATCCTGAGGTGGCGCATACGCGGCAAGGAATTGAGCTGCTGCGCAATTTCGTCGTCGACATCTGCGGCGCGAAACAGGACTGGACGCCCACGCATTTCATCGAGACGACCGTCGCCAGCATTCGCGCGCAGGTCGGCGAGACAGGCCATGCGATCTGCGGTCTCAGCGGCGGTGTCGACTCCAGCGTCGCGGCTGTGCTGGTAGCGAAGGCGATCGGTGACCGGCTGACGTGCATCTTCGTAAACAACGGCGTGCTGCGCAAAGACGAGTTTGAGCAGGTGCAACGCACGATGCGCGAGCAGCTCGGCCTCAATGTGGTCGCGGTGGATTCGAGCGACCGCTTCCTCGCGAAGCTCGCCGGCGTCACCGACCCCGAGAAGAAGCGCAAGATCATCGGCAACGAGTTCATCGCGGTGTTCGATGATGAGGCGCGAACAATCTTCGAGGCGGAGAAATCGGCAGGTGAAGAGATCGCCTGGCTCGTGCAGGGCACGCTCTATCCGGATGTCATCGAATCAGCCAGTGTTCATGGGCCTTCGCACGTCATCAAGAGCCACCACAATGTCGGCGGCCTTCCTGCGGACATGAAGCTCAAGCTCATTGAGCCGCTGCGCGATCTCTTCAAGGATGAGGTCCGGCGCATCGGCAAAGATCTCGGGATGCCGGCAGAGATCCTCGAACGCCAGCCGTTTCCTGGGCCCGGCCTCGCGGTCCGCATCCTCGGCGAGGTGACGCCGGAGCGCGTCGCACTGCTTCAGGAAGCTGACGCCATCTGCAGCGAGGAGATCAAGCGTGCGGGCCTCACGACAAAACTGTGGCAGGCATTCGCGGTGCTCTTACCGGTGAAGTCCGTCGGCGTGATGGGCGACCAGCGCACCTACGCTTCGACGTGCGTGATTCGCGCGGTCGAGAGCGAGGACGGCATGACCGCCGACTGGGCAGCGCTGCCCTATGACGTTCTGCGCACCATCTCCAGCCGCATCGTCAGTGAGGTGCACGGCATCAACCGGGTCGTCTACGACATCACGTCGAAGCCGCCCGGCACGATCGAGTGGGAGTAAGAGCTTCAGTTGGAACCTGTCGGCAGGATGCGCACTGTCGCCTTGAAGAGATTGCAACCCGTATAGTTAGCCGTGAAATCAGACCAATCCGTTGTCGTAAGATCGTGTAACTCAGCGTGGATACGGCGGGGAAGGTCATAAGCGACGCCGTCGAGCGTGACAGGCGCGTAATCGACAACGGTTGTCAGCGTTTTGTCCTGAGGAGCACGTGCCTTGACTTCAGTTCGGAGGAGGCGTCCGGAAGGGTCGACCCAGGCTGATCCTCCGACTCTGCGACTGCTGTGGACTCCGTTAATCCATATTGGAAACGTACCGCGATAGGCGAAATGAATGGAGCCGCTAATTCCAGTGTCAGCTTTGGCTGGGCTGGATGGAAGAAGCTTGTAGCGCATGTCAGTGCGTTCGGCGGGTGCCACATTCTGTTCTGTCACCCAGAATGTCCCTCCACTGATCAGAGGCAAGGGTGGAGTGTGAGAGATGAGGTCCAGCATCGAACCATCCGTGGGATTCGTCCGCGAATCAAAGAAGGGCGAGATCGCTCCGGGATTCGTGTCGCGGATATCGCGAAATAGAGAATCGAGCTGAACCGCTCGAAAGACGATGGGGCCTTTCCACTGGCGTGAGTCGATGTGCTCTCGACATGTGAAGCTGGGCAAGGCCTCGGTAATTGTCTTGGCCGAGGCTTGAAGTTTTTGGAGTATAGGCTCCAGATCGGTTGTCGTCCCTGCGTTGGGAGCTTGAAGACCAGTTTGCGCGGCACACGTCACCGCGGTCAGCAACGCAGCAAAGGCCGACAGTCTGTGGATGCGACGCAGAGCCGATCGAATCACACACGAATGTGTATCACATCACGGCTCAGACATTGAGCTATAAAAAATGCAGGTTAATTCAAAAACATCGTCCGATAGAGCGTGTCGCGCTGCACCGGCTTGAACCCCGCGTCGCGGATAATGCGCCGCAGTTCCTCTTCGGTCGTGCAGTTCGAGGTGCCCGCGGCCTTCACCACGTTCTCCTCGAGCATCACCGAGCCTACGTCGTTTCCGCCGAAGCGCAGGCCCATCTGCAGTACCTTCAGTCCCTGCGTCACCCAGCTCGCCTGCACGTTCTCAATGTTGTCGAGATACATGCGCGCGACCGCGAGCGTCTTCAGGTACTCGACTGAGGTCGCCTCATCCCATCCGCGGCCGCCGAGCGCTGTGTTCTTCGGCTGGAAGCTCCACGGGATAAACGCGGTAAATCCGCCGGTCTCCTCCTGCAGCTTGCGAACGACTTCAAAGTGATTCACGCGCTGGTCCATCGTCTCACCGACGCCGAACATCATCGTCGCTGTCGTGCGCATGCCCAGCTCGTGCGCGGTGCGGTGCACGCTCACCCAGTCCTCGGTCCGGCACTTCAATCGCGCGATGCGATACCGCACCTCGTCATCCAGAATTTCCGCACCGCCGCCGGGAATCGAATCCAGTCCTGCATCGCGCAGCCGCGAGATCGTCGTGCGCAGGTCAAGCTCCGAGTACTCTGCAATCGCCAGCACCTCGCTTGCGCTAAGGCAGTGCAGCCAGATCTGCGGGAAGCGCTGCTTGATGCCCGTAAACAGCCGCTCAAACCAGTCGATCTTCAGGTCCGGGTGGATGCCGCCTTGCATCAGCACGCCGGTGCCGCCCATCTCTAGCGTCTCGCGAATCTTCTCGTAGATCGTGTCGAAGTCGAGGATGTAGCCCTCGGCCGCAAGCTTGCCCTTCAGCGGCCGGTAAAACGCGCAGAAGGTGCAGTACTCCGTGCAGAAGTTCGTGTAGTTGATGTTGCGATCGATGATGTAGCTGACCACTCCGTCCGGATGCAGCCTGCGCCGCACCGCATCGGCCTCCATGCCAATGCCGATCAGATCATCCGAGGCGAAGCAATCAAGCGCCTGCTGGCGAGTAATGCCCATGCGATTAGTTTACGCCCGGAGCATCGCCCGGAGCATCGATCAGGCTGTAACCAGCGACCCGAGCTTTTCACCCTGCACAACACGCACGATGTTTCCCATCTCGCGCATCGAGAAGATGATCATCGGCAGGTTGTTGTCCTTGCACAGCGAGACCGCCGTAGTGTCCATCACGCGCAGACCGAGCTTGATGATTTCCATGTACGTAATCGTCTCGAACTTCGTCGCGTCGGCGACCTTCTTCGGGTCCGCGGTGTAGATGCCCTCCACGCTGGTCGCCTTCAGCAGCACGTCGGCGCCGATCTCCATTGCGCGCAGCGCCGCTGCCGTATCGGTCGAGAAGTACGGATTGCCTGTGCCGCCGGCGAATATCACGATCCGGCCCTTCTCCAGGTGACGAATCGCGCGCCGCCGAATATAAGGCTCGGCGACTTCGTGCATCTCGATCGCGCTCATCACTCGCGCATAGAGGCCGGTCTTCTCAATCGCGTCCTGCAACGCAATCGCGTTGATCACCGTCGAGAGCATGCCCATGTGGTCGGCCGCCACACGGTCCATGTGAATCGCCTGCTCCGAAACACCCCGGAAGAAGTTTCCGCCACCGACAACGATGGCGATCTGGCACCCGGTGCGCGCAACCTGCGCAATCTCATTCGCGATCTCGTTGATAAACACAGCATCGACGCCGAACCCCCGGCCCGCGGCCAGGGCTTCGCCCGAGATCTTGAGAAGAACACGCTTGTACATGGCTACTGAAGAGTGTACTAGCTGTGCACCCGTCAGCGATGCCAGCGGCAGACCCTCACCCAGTTCAGCTCCGGTGTCCGGCAGCTCCAGTGCTCTGCGACTCCCGCAAACAGCGGGTCTGAGTCTTGGGTAGGCGGTCGGCCTGCCTGCTGGATCAGCACAATATCAACCGTCGAAAGCAGGCGCTCTCGCAGCGTGGGCTCGTTCATGAGATCCTTCCGCAGAATCGACGGAAACTCCAGCTCCTCCGGTTTCAAACCATCGATCGGCAATTTCGCCCTCGCTCCCAGAGGAATGATCGCCAGATCCAGCCACGGAGTGTTCGCCATCACGGCGTCGTCATGCCGCAGAACATTTACCGCTCCCCAGAGGAATGGATTGAAGCTCAATGCAGACGAACCTTGTGCCGGCCGCGGATCTTCCACGACCAACCCAACCTCCCCAGGCCTCGCCACAATCTGGCCCGGAGCCGTGTCCGCAGCCGCAATCGCCGCAGCCGCAGGCCTTAGCTTCGCATTGGCCACCGTCAGGATGATCACCTGACTGATCACAACAAGACCGATCACGCTCAGCCGTGCTCGACGACTCCACTCGGAACCTCCGCTCGCAGCGAACATCGGAAGAATCCAGACAAAGAGAAGGAGACGCTCCGCGAAAAAATGCGAGCCGTTCAGATCGTGAGGAATAAACGGCATCATTATGATGGCCGCAACCGCCAACACCAGCGCCCCATCCGCTCGGGTCCACGACCGTCCTCGCCAATTCCTGATGATCTGGCGCACGGCGATCGCGAGTGGGACGAGCAGCCCAATGAGCAGGATCACTCGATAGGCTCTCGGCCCGAGTCCGGGGCCCAGCAGAAATGCCACACCTTTCTCCGCGGTGTAACTGACAATGTTGTGTGCGATAACTGCGGCCGTTCCCTCAGAAGGATGATCCACGGCGGTCTGCTGCAACGGCCGGCTGAGCGTGAACAGCTTCACGTAAGCCAAGGTGCACGCCGCTACAAACAGCGTAACCACATCGCGTGCAAAAAAGGGCAGCGATCGCCATGCTCTCCTCTGCCGAACAACACGCAGAGCCAACTCCAGCCCCGCAAAGCCCAGGATCGCGAGCAGCGGAACAGGATGCGTAAACATCGCCACAATAGCCAGTACAACGAACAGAAGTCGTGAACCAACTCCCGCTTGGCCGGCGAAACGCAACCAAAGCCCGATCGCCCAAAACGCAAAAGACACTGACAGGCAGAAGTTGACGAACCCCATGCCGAGCGGCCAGTTGAGCAACACTACCGTCGCGAACAGCGTCATCGCATCCGCATTGGGACCCAACACGCGGGCAAGATACCGGAAACCGAAGACGAACGAGACAACATACGCGCATACAACGATCTTGTCCGCGACCAGAAGCGGCACAAAATGCGAGAGACCTAGCAGCGCATAGTAATAGAGCGCGTATGGCGGAAGGAGATGCTTCACGCGATAAAACTCCGCATACACGCTCGACTGGTTTGAGAACAGAGCCTTGAGCACGTGCGTGTAGTACAGATGGATGGGCCCGTCCTGCGTCGGAAATGAAGGCAAGGAAAGAACCCAAACCATATACACGGCAGTGATCACGCAGATCGCCGCCAGCTCCGGTGTGCGCCACGTCAGATTTTTTTGGGATACCGGCTCAGAAGCTGAGGTCATCGCTGACTTTGAGCCTACACTCGCCCAGCGCGCTCACTCGTTATGTTTTCGCTATCGGGCTGGATAGGCCGCCTGACCGCATGCTGAATGAACAGCGGTCTCTGCTTCGACTCCGTGTAGATGCGCCCGATGTACTCGCCGAGAATCCCGAGACACAGCATCTGCACGCCCGCCATGAACAGGATGCCGATGAAGGTCATCGCCCATCCGCGCACCCACGAGTGCGTTAGCAGCCTCACCCACAGCGTGTAGACGATCCCAATGAACGCGGCGCCCGCCGAAAGAAATCCCAGCGCCGTCACGAGCCGCAATGGAAACACCGAGAAGCTCACGATGCCATCCAGTGCCAGCCCCAACATCTTGCGCAGCGGATACTTCGTCTCTCCGGCGAAGCGCGGCGCGCGCTTGTACGGCAGTCCCACCTGCGGAAAGCCAATCCAGCTCCACATACCACGCAGCAGACGATGCCGCTCAGGCATCTGCAGAAACACATCCACAACCACGCGGTCGATCAAGCGGAAGTCGCCGGTGTCCAGCGGAATCTCCACATCTGAAAGCGAATTGATCAGCCGGTAGAACGCCTTCGCCGTCCACAGCTTGAACGGCGTCTCGCCGTCGCGTCTCTGCCGGATGCCGTACACCACCTTGTACCCCGAACGCCAAAGCACAAGCATTTCCGGGATGAGCTCGGGCGGATCCTGCAGGTCTGCGTCGATGATCACGACAGCGCTTCCCTGCGCCTCCGTCAGCCCCGCCGTTACCGCCGGCTGATGTCCGAAGTTGCGGGACAGTTGAACCACCACCGCGTGGGGATCGCCTTCCTGTATCTGCTCCAGCAGGGCCACCGTCTGGTCGCGCGACCCGTCGTCCACATAGACGATCTCGTAGCTTTCGCCGGCCGCGCCGAGCACCTCGGTCAACCGTTCGTGACAAGCCTGAATGCTCTCCTGCTCGTTGTAGCAGGGAACGACGACGCTGAGGGTAGGCATGCGCATGCGCTGCGCTAAGAGTACCGCAGGAGAGACTCCGCAGCGCATCCCGTTGCTGACCTCACTCAGCGGCATTGCCAGACTGCGTTGGCCTGAGCGTCAGCCTGTAGAAGTAGAAGTCCTCGGCGATCTCCTCTGCCTCCTTGAAGGTCGCCAGCGGCTGAATCTCAAAGCCTTCCTGCTTCAGCGCCGCTGCTTCCTCGGGTTTCATCTCATACTCCCGGAAAAAGAGCAGCGGCTGGTCATGATAGAACCGCTCCGCTTGCAGAATTCGTGCCGGCGCATCTGCATCCGTGAAGTTATCGCGTCGTGAAGAGAACAGCAGGTACGTATCGACGCATGAACACTCAATCATGTACACCGGTCTGCGAAGATACTCCGCCACCCCAACTGCACTCGTGTCGCCCTCCGCAACCAGCGGCATGCCTTCCAGATGGTTCTGCACGATCCACTCCGCGGCCGCCTTGTCATACGAAAACGGCCGCTCCCATGACCCGATCACCGCCCATACGCTGCACAGCGCCGACACGCCGAGAAGCACATACACCGGCCACGGCAGCAGCTCCGCCGGATGCTCCGCGCGCACAATCCACGCGGCTGCAACAAACGCCAGAAACACCACGCCAAAGTGGCGCTCGGAGCCCGGATAGATCAGGTGCGAGAGCAGCGTGCCCGCCACAATCGTTGCGCCGATCATCACCAGGAGATTCCATCTGCTCCGGAATGCCCAGTAGATCATCGCGAGGATCACCAGCATCGGCAGCGTGTACGCCAGCAGATCGCGATGCAGCCACGGGTTCCAGAAGAAGTGGCTGCGAGGGCTCTTCACCGACAGAAACGGCAGAATCGCGTAGCGCAGAAATGCCTCATACAAGTGAGACATATCCTTCGCATCCGCAAACGGGCGTCCTGTCGTCCGCCAGCTGATGTCCTTCGCAGGTTTGGCCGACCACACGGCAAACGCCGTAATCGCCGCGTAAACTCCCAGCGCAATTCCCGCTGTTCTTCGGCTGAAGAACAACCTGCCGCTCCTGTACATCGCACAGGCGTACTCGAGGAGCAAGGCAAGCGAAAGTATGATGCCGATCGTATCGACGCTGGCCATCACGCCCAGCAACACCGCGCTGCCGATCGGTGAGTCCCGATGCTTCACCCGGCGATACATATAGATCACGAAGGCCAGCAGCATCACGCCGTACATTCGCGACAGCACCGTGTATTCGAAGACGAAGAAGTAGCCCGCCAGCAGCAGCGCCTTCTCCCACCGTCTGAACGGCGATCGCATCGCAACGAACAGAATGATGGCTGTGCTGACGATGCCTTGCACCCACTTGAGCACCAGCACCGAGTGCGTGAACCGTGACGGTATCCACAGCACCATGTACCAGAGCCACGGATGGCCTTCATGGTGAACATGCCAGAACAGCGAAGGAATCGTGGGGCTGGCCCAGACGATCCCCAGCGCGTTCAGTTCGTCGCGCCAAAGAACGTGGTGAACCAGCTCAACATAAATCAGCGCGAGAAACGGCAGAGCCAGCAGCAGATCGCGTGTGGAGAGGCCCACACCTTGGCGCGGCTTTTCGGTCCGCGTGGATACGTCAACGCTCGATGCCATTCTTCAAAATGTTAGCAGCCCGGCGTCACTATCCTGCCGCACGCAGGAAGTCCGTATGCACGCGGCGGTCGCCGGCCTTTGGGAAGTGTACAAGCGCCGCCGACCCCAGCACATCACGGATACTGCCCAGCCCGAAGCTCCTGTGCCGGACGCGGTCGCCCACCGCAAACTTCCCCTGCTCAGCCTGCGGCAACGTCTCCGGTGCCGTCGTCCGAATTTCGCCGTGGATCGTCTCAATGACCGTCACGCCATTTCCGTTTACCGGCTTCACCGATTCCTCGGCCACGCGCTTCTTACGCGAGCGCTTCGGCTTCGGCTCGGTGAGATCTGCATCTGCGTTCAATCCGCGCGCGCAATTGTCGCAGCGGCCGCACGGTTCTCCGGCATCCTCGCCGAAGTACTTGCGCAGAACCTGCGTTCGGCAGGTCGCCGTCTGCGCATAACGCATCATCTCCGCCAGCCGTTCCTTGTCGCGGCTCGCGCGCTCCGTGTACTCGCTGAGCAGCAACCCAATCTCCGCATCCGAGATCGGCTCGGTTCGCTTCAGCACGTAACCGTTGCGACTCCTCCGGACCAATCCGGCCTCTCGCAGCAGGTAGAGAATCACCTGCGTGCGCCTGCGGCCGGTCTGCGAGAACTCCGCGACACTGGCCAGCGACAACGGCACTGCATTCAACGTGTTGAGCACCGCGCGGATCTCTTCCGCCTTGGGATATCGCCCACGCATAAAGAAGTTCTGGATGCGTTTGTCCTCCAGCCTGTACAGCAGAATCGCGCGCGCAGGCTCGCCATCGCGCCCGGCGCGTCCCGCTTCCTGAGCGTAGGTCTCCAGCGAATCCGGAAACTCGAAGTGATAGACGAAGCGAATGTCCGGCTTGTCAATTCCAAGCCCGAATGCCTTTGTCGCGATCATCACCCGGTGCTCGCCGCGCATGAACTCCGCCTGGATGCGCTCGCGTTCGCGTGCCGGCAATCGCCCGTGGTATCGACCGACGGCGATTCCGTGTTCCTTCAGCCAATCATGCAGCTCGTTGGCAGACCGGATGCTGGCCGTATAGATAATCCCGCTGCCCTTCTCCTCTTCCAACAAGCAGCCAACTCGCGCCAGCTTCGCATCCAGGTTCACCGTCGGATGCACGGCGAGAGACAGATTCGTGCGCTCCGTTCCAGTGTTGATGACAACAGGGTCTTTTGCATGCAGGCGTTCCAGGATCTCCTGCGCGACTTGCTCCGAGGCTGTTGCCGTCAATGCCAGCACGGGCGGGTTTCCAAGCGCCTCGCGCGCGTAGCCCAGCCCAAGATATGCAGGACGAAAATCATGTCCCCATTGCGAGATGCAATGGGCCTCATCCACGACGAAGAGAGAAACGCCACCTGCCTTCAATGAGTCCAGGAACTCGCGATTCTCCAATCGTTCCGGCGTCACATAGATGAGCTGGGCGTTTCCCTCATCAATCGCCTCCGTGGCCGCCTCAGCTTCTGTGCTCGTGAGCGTCGAGTCAATCTTCTCCACGGCAATTGCAGCCTCGACCGCCTTCTCCTGCTGGTCCTGCATCAGCGCAATCAGCGGGGAAACGACGACTACCGGCTTCGGCAGAAACAGCGCAGGCAGTTGATAGGTAAGCGACTTCCCGGCTCCGGTCGGTAGAATGCCCAGCACATCCCGTCCGCTGAAAACCGCCTCGAGGATCTCGCGCTGTCCCGGCCGAAAGCCTCGAACATCAAACCGTTTCCGCGCCTCGCGAATGATCGCGGGCCATGGAACCGAGGCTGAGGACCGCTTGCTCTTTGACCTGGCTGGACCCGTGGCGACTGCTGGCATTCAGGTGTGGCTCTCCAGCCACAGTTGGATGCAGAAGGCGGTGCCGGGAACTTCGAAGCCCTCTCGGGCGTAGCATTAGAGCCAACTCAACGGTGACGAGTGTGCGCCAACTGAAAGGATGACTGTATGCAGAGCCGAATCGTAGGAACCACAATGCCGGTGCTCGAAGTGTTGCTGCAGCCCGGTGAGAGCGTGATCTCAGAGGCCGGCGAGTTGAGCTGGATGAGCCAGACGATCGCCATGACCACGCACACACAGATGATGGGCGGCGGCGGCTTCTTTGGCGCGATCAAGCGCGTAGTGGGCGGCGGCAGCCTGTTCATGACGGAGTACACGGCACAGGGGTATCAGGGCGAGGTCGCCTTTGCGACGAAGATTCCCGGTCACATCCTGCCGATCGAGGTAGGTCCCGGAAACGAGTTCATGATTCATCGGCACGGTTTCCTGTGCGCCACGCCGCAGATTCAGCTCGGCGTCGGCTTCCAGCAGTCGCTCGGTGCAGGCATCTTCGGTGGCGATGGATTCCTGCTGCAGAAGGTCTCGGGCTACGGCACGGCATGGCTCGAACTGAGCGGCGAGTTGGTGGTGCGCGATCTGCAACCCGGTGAGACGTTGCGCGTGCACCCAGGGCACGTCGGCGCCTTTCAGGCCAACGTCGCGTTCAACATCACGCGCATCCAGGGAATCCGCAACATGTTCTTCGGTGGTGATGGCATCTTCCTGGCCGCGCTGACTGGTCCAGGCCGCGTCTGGCTGCAGACGCTTCCACTGGCGAACCTGGCGCATGCGCTCGAACCGTATTTGCCGCACAACCGCACCGAAACCGCCCGTGATGTTGGAGCGGGCGCGGTGCTCGGCGGAATCGTCGGATCGATGTTCGATAACAACCGGTAATTCGCCAGTCAGTCCCATCGGAGGGCGACGCTAATTTCCTGATAGCCGCCCTCACACTTCTGTGGTAGAAGTGGCTGCACACGAGAATCGGTGAATGCAACGAGCGGCCCCGCGGTATTGGGCCGTTTTTGCGTTTGCACCGACAACGAGGAGGCAGTATGGACGAGCAACAGATGCGGGAGGTTCCCCCGCCATCATCTACAGGCAGCTGGCAACAGACCCCTCCGCCACCGCCAGGAAGCTATGCGCAACCCGCAGCAATTGCTCCAGCCGAGGGGCTGAGCGACACAGCCGCCGGGGCGCTGGCCTACGTCACTATTATTCCGGCGATCATCTTCCTGGTGATGGCTCCGTACAACACCAAGCCATTTGTGAAGTTCCACGCATTCCAATGCCTTGGATTAGCGGCTGTGATGTTCTGCCTTGCGCCCGTGAACATCATTCCGATCCTGGGCCAGATCGTTTATGCGATCTGCGCACTCTGCATGCTGGTCGTGTGGATACTGTGCATCGTCAAGGCGTCGCAGGGTAGCCGGCTCAAGCTGCCGCTGATCAGCGACTTTGCGGCGAAGCAATCGGGTTATCAGCTCTGAGCTTGGGCTAAGATGCTCGCGAGGTGATGAAGCGGTATTGCGTACACACGCAGCTTCATCACAGGATGTGCGCGTGTGGCGGTCGGGCGCATGCGGTGAAATTTGTATTTCTGAGGGGAAGACATGATCGACGAACCACAGACACCGGGTGCCGGGCCGGCGGGAACAGGCCAGGAGACAAGCACGGGCGGGGCCAGCGACTGGAGCACCGTTCCACCAGCACAACCGCCCATTCCGCCCACGCCGCCCCCGCAATCGCTGGAACCACTCCCCGCGCCGCCACCGCCTCCGCCTCCGCAGCAGCCTGTTGGAGGCGGTTATGGGCAGGTGTATGGGACGGGGCCCGGATCAGGACCGCAGTATCCGCCACCGGGTGGGTATGCGAGTGGGCCGGGTGGGTATCCGCCGCCACCACCGCAGGGGCCGCCGCCGGGATATGCGGGCGGGCCGGGGCCGCAGTATCCGCCGGGAGCTCCGCCGCCGGCAGCAGGTCAGGGGCTGAGCAGTAATGCGGCGGCGGCGATCTCGTACATCACCTTCATCCCTGCGGTGATCTTCCTGGTGGTTGCGCCGTATAACCGCGACCGGTTCGTGCGGTTCCACGCGTGGCAATGCATTGCGTTAACGGTGGTCGCGGTGGTGATCGGGATTGTGTTCGCGATGCTCGGGATCATCGGCTTCCACGTGATGTTCTGGATGCTGTTCCTCATCCACCGGCTGATCGATCTTGTGATCTTTATCTTCTGGCTGATTGCGCTGATCAAGGCGAGCCAGGGACAGTGGTACAAGATTCCGATCGTCGGCGACCTGGCGACGAGCTTCGCGGGCAGTCAAGTCTAGGCGTTTTTTGGTGGTCGGGAGGGGGGACCCCACCCCTCCCCCTGTTTTTGCGCAAAATCTTCAGCCATTTGGACTTAGGCTTGGACCTAAGTGTTCGTGGCTGTGACTGGTCTTCGCGGGCAGGGGGTTTCTGAGCGGGGTATTTGTCAAGTCAGGCGGACTGGTTCTTGAAGTAGGAAACGGCCAAATTTTGTGCTCTCCGTTTTCAGTTGTCAGTTTTCAGTTGTGAGTTAAAGCCGTAGACTGACGCGCATGAGACGAGTGGTGAGTGCAGTGATCTCCATTGCGCTGGCGGTCGGGAGCAGCGCGGTGGCGCAGGACTGGGCGAAGGCGAACCTGGCGAAGAGCTCGCGACACGGAGAGTTTGTCACCATTCACGAACCGGGCGGACGGGATCTGCAGGCGTGGGTGGTGTATCCGGAGGTGAAGGACAAGGCTCCGGTGGTGGTGATGATTCATGAGATCTTCGGGCTGAGCGACTGGGCGCGGGAGATGGCGGATGAGGTCGCGGGCGCGGGGTACATCGTGGTGGAGCCGGATTTGTTGAGCGGGTTGGGGCCGGCGACGGCGGCCGGGGTGAACCGCTTTCCGGTTTTAAAGCAGGACGTGAATTTCATTTCAACTCCAGAGCAAGAGACGGTCCCCGCGAAGACGCCGGCGCTTCCTGGGACAGGCTGCGATCCCATGGCGTGCCCACCGGGGCAGAAGCCGGCGGTCCGGACGGGTTCGAGGAATGAGCAGCAGACGCAGGACCACTCGCACATGCAGATGCCCGGCAATGGAGCGCCGTATGCTCCGGCGCGGCCGGGAGGGACGAGTGCGTTTCCGGATCAGAGTGCAGTGACGCGGGCGGTGTCGTCGTTACCGGATGCGCAGGTGATGGCGGACCTGGATGCGGCGGCGGATTATGGCAAGAAGCTTCCGGCGGCGAATGGCAAGTTGTTTGTCGCGGGATTCTGCTGGGGCGGCGGGAAGAGCTTTCTGTTTGCGACGCACCGGCACGATCTGAGCGCGGCGTTTGTGTTTTACGGGCCGCCTCCGGCAGAGGATTTGCTCAAGAACATTACGGCGCCGGTGTATGGGTTCTATGCGCAGAACGATGCGCGTATCACGGCGACCGTTCCGAAGACCCAGGAGGAGATGAAGGCGCTGGGCAAGACATATGAGCCGGTGGTGTATGACGGTGCGGGGCATGGATTCATGCGGGCTGGCGAGGCTCCGGATGCGAATGCGGCGAATAGTGCGGCAAGGCGGGAGGGGTTTAAGCGGTTGATTGATCTGATGGGTGGGGTGCGGTGAGGCGAGGGGTTAGTGTACTGGTTAGTGGTTAGTCGGGTTACTCTCCTGCAGTCGGGTCGAGTCGAGGGCCTTGTATCAGGAGGAACTTATGAATACAGCAGTCACCGATGCCAAACAGTTCGTTGAAGAGTATTTCAACGCCCTAAGTGGTCAACCGAAGACAGAGAAGCTGGTAGAGCAGTACGTTAGCGATCCCAGCCTTAAAGAGCACATTCGCGTGGTTGAAGCCGCTTTTCCGGGGTATGAGCTCGTGCCGAGCCAGACCGTCGCTGAAGGCGACACGGTCGCCGTTCGAGGCACCTTTCATGGCGTGCACAAAGGCGAGTTTGCCGGAGTGCAGCCCACCGGCAAATCTGTTTCGGGGGATCTGATGATCTTTTATCGCGTTAACGAGGGGCGGATCGCGGAACACTGGCTGCAAATGGATATGGCCGGGTTGGTTGAGCGACTGCGCGGATGAACCTGCGGGCGGTCCGTAGCGGTTACCTCGGCGGCTGGAGCCGCTTTTGTCTCGGGCAGCTTTGCGGCACGGCTGAAGCCATGCCCTTAACGAGACCGGAGCGTGAGCAGGTGACGCTTTCTCGCAGAGACATCGCGCGTCTTCCACCCCAGCGAACAAAAAACGTTCGCTGGGGATCCCGGCTTAGCGCGCGATAACCCACCCTGCCGCTACGCGGCGAGGATGGGGCACCCCGGGCAATGGCGGCTTACGCGCTGACGGTGCTGAGGCGGGTGGGGCGGCGGGTGCCGTTGGTGTGGGAGTGGATGTGGCGGGGCCAGGTGATCGTGAAGGTCGTGCCGTGGCCGGAGGGGGAGTCGACGTGGATGCGGCCGCCGTGGCGGTCGACGATGTGCTTCACGGTCCAGAGGCCCATGCCGTTGCCCTGGGAGCCCTTGGTGGTCTGTCCGAACTGGAAGATGGTGGGGAGGACGGCGGGGTCGATGCCGGAGCCTTCGTCTTTGACGATGATGTCAACGTGGTCGGCCTGGCCAGAGAGGGTGAGGGTGACGTGCGAGCCGCCGCGCGGCGAGGCTTCGCAGGCGTTGCGGACGAGGTTGAGAAGGACCTGGCGAGCTTCGCCGGCGATGGCCTCTACCGCCACGTCACCGGAGACGCGGAGGTTGAAGGTGATCTCGCGGCGGCGAAGGACGGAGTCGAGAAGGAAGCGGACGCTTTCAGCAGCGGTCCGGAGGTCGACACGCTCGGGTGTGCTGGACTGGCGGAAGAAGGAGAGCGTGGAGCGCGAGATGGTGAGGACGCGGTCGGCTTCTTCAGAGGCCATGCGGGTGAGGCGAACGATCTCGGGTGTGGCGACCTCGGACTGGCGGATGAGATAGAGGATGTTCTGGATGGCTTCGAGGGGGTTGCCGATCTCGTGGGTGACGACGGCGGACAGGCGGCTCCAGTCCTCGAGCTTTTGCGCGGAGAGAAGGCTCTCCTGGAGCTGTGCTTTTTCGTCTTCGGTGCGGGCGAGGCGTGCGGCGTAGTCGTTGATGCCAGAGGTTATGGTGTGGAGGCGGCGGATGAGTTGGAGGGCGACGTACGCAGAGAAGACGGCGGTGAGGATGTTGGTCCAGGCGTCGGCCCAGAAGATGGGCGACCAGGTGGTGACGACCTCCATGAGGTGGGTGGTGCCGCAGGCGACGATGAAGAGAGCGAAGCCGGTGAGGAAGAAGACCCAGTCGCGGGCGATGATAATTTCACCCCTGCGAGCAACAGACGCTCGCCGGGGACCCCGAATGCTCGTGCGGCGGCGGAGGGTGAGAAGAGTGACGCAGATGGTGGTGTAGCTGAGGAAGGTGATCGCGTTGGAAACGACCATGGTCCAGATAAGGTGCTGGTCCGCACGCCAACACACGGCATGCGGCATCAGCGAACTTGCTGACATTCGGTTCCTCCTAAGTTGTGCGGGGCCCTGCGGGAATCATAGGGGGAAAAGGGGATGGAAGAAGGGCTCCGCTAGTGACTGAGGAGTGACGCGAAAGTGGGAGAGGATATGGGTTCGTGCTCGAAAAGGCACGAGGGTTTCCTACCGACGAGACGGTGTCGGCGTCCTTCGGCTGCGCGCTACGCGCTCTGCTCAGGATGACGGTGTGTCGGGGGGCTGCTCAGGCGCCTGCGCATGATGCGGACGGCGTCGGGGCTGGAGTCGATGAGGAGAAAGCGGCGGCCGAGGTTGGCGGCGGCCATGCCGGTGGTGCCGGAGCCGGCGAAGAAGTCGAGGACGAGGTCGCCGGGCGAGGAGTGGACGCGGAGGATGCGCTCGAGGAGCTTGAGCGGTTTTTGCGTGGGGTAGCCGGTCTTCTCGCGGGAGTTGGTGGGGACGACGGTGATGAACCAGACGTCGGTGGGGATTTTGCCGCGGGCGGCTTTTTCGGGGCCGACGAGATCGGGCGCCATGTAAGGGATGCGGTCGATGGCGTCGTAGTGGAAGGTGTAGTGCGTGGGGCTGCGCGTGTACCAGAGGATGTTGTCGTGCTTGGCGGGCCAGCGGTCGCGGGGCTTGCCGCCGTAGTCGTAGGCCCAGATGATCTCGTTGCGGAAGTGGTCGCGGCCGAAGATTTCGTCGAGCAGGACCTTGGCGTAGTGCGACTCGCGGGGGTCGAGATGGAGGAAGAGCGAGCCGGTGGAGGTGAGGAGGCGGTGAGCTTCGAGGAGGCGCGGGCGGAGGAAGGCGAGGTAGTCGTCGAAGGTGTCGGCGTAGTGGGGAGAGGCGTGCTCGGTGACTTCGTAGCGGGCGTTGCCGAAGCCGTTGCGGGTTTTGGCGACGGTGTCTGCGGAGGCTCGTTCACCCCCGCGGGCAAGCTCGCCGGGGGCCCGGCTCGGCGGGCTGTGATGCGGGTGCGCTTCTGGGGCTGGCCGGTGTTGAAGGGCGGGTCGATGTAGATGAGGTCGACAGAGGCTGAGGGGAGAGATTGGAGGATGGGGAGGTTGTCGCCGAGGTGGATCTCGCCGGCCGGGGTGATCAATGTTTTGGGCGCGGAGGTGCGCTTCGGCATAGGGCGAGTGTAGCCGAGCGGTGTGTGGGTGCGGCGTGGGCTAGAAGTGGTGCGAGAGGCTGGCGATGACGGTGTAGTCGGCGAAGAAGGCGTCGCCGTTGGTGATGTGGTATTGGATTTCGGGGACGCTGGGCGGGCGGTCACGGTAGAGCGCCCACGGGCCGTTGACGGAGAGCGTCGTGCGCTTGATGTCGATCATGAGGCCGGGGTCGAGAGAGAAGATGAAGCCGGGGCGACGGAAGCCGTTGGAGTCGCCGAGGAGATCGCGGACTGGGACGCCTTCGCCGCGGATGCCGAGGGAGAGTGCGACGCCGCGGAGGTGGCGGGCGGGGATGCTCTGCGAGACGCCGGCACGGTAGAGGTATTGGTCGGTGACGGACATGACGGATTGGCCGGGCTGGGAGCGGAAGGTTGTGACGCCGTTGGTGTCTTCTGGGTTGAAGAGGTAGCTGGCCTGGCCATAGGCGGATGCAGTGTGCCAGAGGCGTTTGTAGCCTTGGGTGCCGAGGACGAAGCCCCAGCCGCCGTCGCCGGGCTGGAGCGATTGGTCGGCGGTGGCGGTGATGGTCTGGCCCTTGAGCGTCGCCAGGCCGGTGGCGTTATCGAGCCCGGTGGGGAGCTTGAGCTGGGCGCTTACGGCGATGTTGCCGCCGTTTTCGGTGGGCGGCCGGAAGATCCAGCTTTGCGCGCCGATGAGCGTGTCACCGATCCCGGCGACGCGGAAGACGCCGGCGGGCGGGTAGATCTGGTTGCGCGAGCCGTCGAAGACCGGGACGTCGGCGATGAAGCTCCAGCGGTTGGAGAGGCGGTACTCGATGCCGAGGTCGAAGATGTTCTGGTGATTGCGGACGGCGGTGGGGCGGGCGATCTCGTTGGGGCCCTGGAAGTACTTGTTGGAGCTGAAGACGCGGTAGCCGACGTTGACGGTGAGGTTGTGGATGGAGAATAGCGAGCTGGGACGGCCGTCGTCGGTGGTGAGGAGCTCGGTAAGGACGCGCTGATTGGTGTGTGCGGCGACGCAGCCCTGGCCGATGGCGGTTCCTGTTGCAAAGAAAATGCAGGAAAGGGCGAGACAAAGAAGCGGCTTCGGAGGAATTCATAGGGACTCCGCGCGGTGGGCGTAGTGTTTCAGCGCCGCGCAATCGATGCAGATCGTTAGCGTGTTCAACGGTACGGAGCGGTGAACGTGTTGTCATCCATCAAAGGGTGGAGAGCGGGGTCAATCTCGTTTGGAGGACGACATTTGCGGTGGAGAATCGCAGGCAGGAAGTTATGCGCTTGACATTGCAGAAGGTCTGAGTTCAGAGTGTGGCTCTCAGGAAATGGGCAGGCTGTGCGTCGACAGGTGAGGGGGACTGTGGACCAGGGCTAAGGGATCGGGTTACGCGGGCTGCGTTTCTTTTGAGGTGGACGGGCTCAAGAAGCTGCGAAGACGCTGATCGATGAGTAGTCGGTTCCGGGGCAGGATGAACGAGAAGTCGACGTCTGTGCACGAACGACAGTAAACGTCCAAGGCCGACGCAGAACGGCGCGAAGGATCTCCTTGGGAAGCAAGGGCTGCGTAGTATCGCGACCCTTGCTGCTTTTTTGACGGCATTGTGGAGGCGGTCTGTGCCGGGTCGATTCGCTCGGGGTCGCTGCATAAATCCTTGTATGCGGAGGTTCTTGTGAACAAGAGAGTTTATGGCGCGTGCGCTGGGTTGGCGCTTGCGGCTGTTCCCTGTCTCGCTGTGGGTCAGTCGTGGAATGGGACATGGAAGTTGAACGTAGCCAAAAGCCACATAACCGGTTCGACTTTCGTGATTGAAGACAAGGGCAACGGAATGATGCGCCAGGACGATGGGAGCCTGGCGTATGACTACGCGTGCGACGGGAAGCCTTACACGATCGTGGCGGACCGGACGGACACGTGTACGGGATCACCGCAGTCCGGCTATGACGACGTGATCAAGGCCGGGGACAAGATACTTGCCCGGCAGCACACGACCTTCTCGGCAGACGGGAAAACGATGACTGTTCGCGAAACTGCTATAAGCGACGACGGCAAAACATCAGAAATTTCCGGTGTATACCGTCGAGTCTCGGGTACAAGCGGACTTGTGGGGAAGTGGATGAGCACGAAGGTGGATTTCCCAGCAGACGACGCAGTGCTTGTGATCGAGACGAAGGGAGATTGGATCAAGATGCACGATCCAAAATCCACGTGGAGCACGGAGGGCAAGCTGGACGGTAGCGACCTGACGCTGACTGGACCGAATCTCCAGCCGGGGGTGACGCGCTCTATCACACGAGGCGGACCAAACAAGCTGCACGAGACGATCAAGCGCGACGGCAAGGTCACGACAGAGTCGATCCTGACGTTGAGCGCGGATGACAAGACCATCACAGAAGCGACGTGGACTCCAGGTAAAGCCGACGAGAAGCTAACGTGGGTCTGGGAGCGGCACTAGCGTTGTTTGAGTTTTCAAGTTCAAGAGAAAGAGCCCGGGCTAAAGCCCAGGCTCTTGTTCTTTTCGGTTCGAAGAATGCACGGTAGAAACCGTGCCCCGACGAAGCGCTGTTATGCAGAGGCCTCGTCGGTTGCCGCCGGCTTGGACTGGGCGATGGTGTAGTTGGGGTCGCCGATCTTGAAGCGGGCGAAGCGGCGGACAGAGATGTTTTCGCCGAGCTTGGCGATCTTCTGCGCGATGAGCTGCTGGATGGTGAGGGACTGCTCCTTGATGAAGGGCTGCTCAAGCAGGCAGACCTCCTCGTAGAACTTGCTCATCTTGCCCTCGAGCATCTTCTCGATGATGTTGGCCGGCTTGCCGGTGGCGGCGGCCTGCGCGCGGAAGATGTCCTTCTCGCGGTCGACGTCCGCAGCGGTCACCTCGTCGCGGGAGATGTAGCGCGGATCGACGGCGGCGATGTGCATGGCGATGTCCTTGAGGAGCTCCTGGAAGTCGTCGGTGCGGGCGACGAAGTCGGACTCGCAGTTGAGCTCGAGCAGGACGCCGATTTTGCCGCCGGCGTGGATGTAGGTGCCGACCGCGCCCTCGTTGGTGGTGCGCGAGGCCTTCTTGGCGGCCGAAGCCATGCCGCGCTTGCGGAGGACGACGAAGGCTTCCTCCATATCACCCTTGGCCTCCTGCAGGGCCTTGAGGCAGTCGCCCATGGGGGCGCCGGACTTTTCGCGGAGTTCCTTGACGAGCTTGGCGTCGATCTTAGCGGTTTCAGTGGTGGGCATAGTTCTTCCTTCCGGTAAATCGATGGGTGGGAGCGCGGCGGGCGCTCAAGGCAGAAAGAGCGTGGCGCACTGGCGGCCACGCTCTCTCGATAGAGTGTTGCGTGACGCTTAGGCGGAGACTTCGGCGGGCGTCGGCTCGGCTTCGGTTTCCGCTGCGGGTGCCTTGCGGATGCCGCCGCCGAGGGCAGCGTTGAGGTCGATGTCCTCGTCCTCAGTGTCCTCAACGGAGTCGGCTGCGGCGCCGGCCGAGATCTGGATCTCGTTGCGGGCTACGTCGTCCTCCTCGCCGAGCAGGTGCGACTCGGGGGCAACCGGCGCAACGTCGGCGTACTCCTGCGCGAAGGCTTTGTCGGAGACCATCTGCGTTCCCTCGTAGGCGGCGTCGGCGATCTTCGTGGTGAAGAGGCGGATGGCGCGGAGGGCGTCGTCGTTGCCGGGGATGACGTAGTCGACGACGGTTGGGTCGCAGTTGGTGTCGACGACGGCGACGACGGGGATGCCGAGCTTGCGGGCCTCGGAGACGGCAATGGCTTCGTTGTTGGAGTCAACGACGAAGATCGCGTCGGGAAGGCGGCGCATGTTCTTGATGCCGGAGAGATTGGTCGAGAGCGACTTGCGCTCGCGCTCGAGCTTGATGACTTCCTTCTTGGTCAGCAGCTCGTAGCGGCCGTCGGTGGACATGTCGTCGAGCTCCTGGAGGCGCTTGACGGACTTCTGGACCGTGACCCAGTTGGTGAGCAGGCCGCCGAGCCAGCGCGAGTTGATGTAGGGCATGCCCGCGCGGTTGGCCTCTTCGGCGACAGCGTCCTGCGCCTGGCGCTTGGTGCCGACGAAGAGGATCACCTTGCCGCCGGAGGTGAGGTCAGTGACGAACTTGGACGCTTCCTTAAACATCTTCAGGGTCTTCTGCAGGTCGATGATGTAAATGCCGTTGCGCTCGCCGAAGATGTATTCCTTCATCTTTGGGTTCCAGCGCTTGGTCTGATGCCCGAAGTGAACGCCAGCTTCGAGCAGCTCCTTCATGGTGATGCTTGCCATAACTTCTTCCTATCTGGGCATCGCTGTCTGTGAGTCCGGTCCGAGAAGGCCTAGGCGACAGACGATTGATCCCGGTGGGCTGGGAGATTTGGTTCCTGCCGCCGGCGAGCATGCTGGCGGGTGGTGCTGGGTACGAGTACCGCTGCCCGGAGCGTGATTAAGCGCTCCGAGCCAAAAGCAGATCCCCTTCGGGGATGACAACCAGAAAAGCAAGTGCGACAGCTTAGCGCTTGCTGAACTGGAAGCGGGCGCGGGCGCCCTTCTGGCCGTACTTCTTGCGTTCCTTGCCGCGGGCGTCACGAGTGACCATGCCCTCGGCCTTCAAAGCCTTGCGGAGTTCAACGTTGAACTCCATGAGCGCGCGGGCGATGCCGAGCTTAACGGCATCGGCCTGGCCGTTGATGCCGCCACCCTTGACGGTGGACAGGATGTCGAAGGTCTCGTTGATGTCGGCGATGCCGAGCGGCTTTTTGGCTGCGACTCGCTGGGCAGGAGTAACGAAGTACTCCTCAAACTGCTTGCCGTTGATGGTGAACTTGCCCGAGCCGGGGCGGAGGAAGACGCGTGCGATTGCGCTCTTACGCCGGCCGGTTCCGTAGTATTGGATCAGATCTGCCATAAACTTTGTCCTTTATCGCGTTCGTCGTTAGGCGCTGAGCGCGGTGGGCTGCTGGGCCTTGTGCGGGTGGTCGGCACCCTTGTAGACCTTGAGCTTGGTGGCCATCTGGCGGCCGAGCTTGGACTTGGGGAGCATGCCCTTAATGGCCTCTTCGACGATCTTCTCGGGACGGCGGGCGAGCAGCTTGGTGAAGCCCTCCTCGCGCAGGCCGCCGGGGAAGCCAGTGTAGCGGCGGTACATCTTCTGGCTCGCCTTCATGCCGGTGACATGGATCTTCTCGGCGTTGATGACGATGACGTGGTCGCCCATATCGATGTAGGGCGTGTAAAGGGGGTTGTTCTTACCCGTGAGAACATTGGCGGCGCGCGAGGCGAGACGGCCGAGGGTCTGGCCGCTGGCGTCCAGGACGAACCACTTGCGCTGGACGTCTTTGCCGCTGGGAATCGTCGTTGTCTGATTCAGATTCACGTTTACTCCATCCATCTGCCGTCTTCGTGGCCGGCGTGAAGCGCGAAGATATTGTGCCTGGGTTGGGCGGCGCCTTCGGGCGACGTTCCGCGCGCAGCACGATTGCTGCGACGGTCGCCTCACAAGGAGCCGAAGTTGCCTGATGGCGCACAGAGCCTGTGAAGCTTTGGCCGGGGAGCGGGGCTTCGAAAATCAGTGCCGAACAGCGACACCGGCGGAAGCCGGAGTCAGCGGGGGCGGCGTGAGCCTCGCCTCAGTGTCCTGGGCCCGGCTGCCTCAACACTGCCCGAAGCGGGCGGGCTTAAAGGCGTACGGCGGTGCAGGCGCAGGACTGCGCGAGTTCTCAGAATAACTGGCCCTAGATGGGAAGTCAATGATTTCCGGAGCGGATTTTAGGCAGGGAGGGCGGAGCTTAGGCAATCGTTTTCAGCAGATTAGAGGGATTTTTCAGCGCGTGAGGAGGTTGACGATCACCGCGATGAAGAGGGCGAGGACGCCGGCAACGGTCAGGAAGAGCGCGGAGCCGATGAAGATGGAGGCGGCGCGGCGGCGCTCGGGCCTGGGCGGCGTGATGCCGAAGGTCATGATGAAGGCGTCGGCGATGGAGTCAAGGAATTTCATGGGCTGCCGATATTCATTGTAGGCACTTCTGCGGCCGGAATTTGAGCACGGTACAAAGGTAACGCTGCCGATGGGTAGCACAGGTGGCGCGAACTTGGGAGTGTCTGGAGGGGTTCAGGCAACGGAGACTGACCCTGCAAGCAACGAATTCATAACGGGACTCGGGTGAGGTGAGGATGCGTCGACTGTACGCCGCAGTGGCGGGACTTGTTTTTCTGGCGGCGAATGCTGCGGCGATGGGCGCGGACGTGCAGTCGAATGGGCAGGCGATCGCGGAACAACTGATCGGCAAGCAGCTTTTTCTGCGCGGGTTCTGGGCGAGCGACAACCTGAAGTTCGATGCACAGGGGCAGATTCAGTCGCCGGCGGATACGGTTCCGTTTACGGAGTCGGGGATTGATGTGCGGTCGGTGCGGGTGAATGGGAACTCGCTGATGATTCAGGGCCAGCGGATGGCGCTGGAGTTCCTGCCGAATGATGAGATCCGGCGTGTGCCGGCCAAGACCGAGCAGGATTCGGGCGCGATCAACATGGAGATTGCGGGCAATGGCAGCGGGAATTTCGACCGAGCGCTGGATGTGGTGTTCGCGAAGAACCTGGCGGCGCTGGCGCCTTCCCTGCCCCAGTACTGGCAGGCGTACGCGATGCAGCATTTTCTGCCGGTGAACTCGGGACCGAAGCTGCAGAAGGAAAGCTTCACAATGGAAAGCGCGACGCCGGTGACCTTCACGCCAGAACAGAAGAGCGCGATGCATGTGGGTGGCTCGGTGAAGCCGCCGACGCTGATCCGGACGTATAACCCGACGTTCACGGACCTGGCGAATGCGCAAAAGTTTACGGGGAATGTGAAGCTGTATCTGTGGTTCGACTCGGACGGCAAGGTGTCGCACGTGAGCGTGGCGCAGCCGGCGGGACTGGGGCTGGACGAGGCGGCGATTGCGGCGGTTCAGCAGTATCAGTTTGAGCCGGCGACACTGAACGGCAATGCGGTGACGGTCGATCTGTATCTGAATGTGAGCTTCAAGTCGCTGCAGTCTACGTTGTGGTAATGACGTTGTCAGTCTGAACGCGAGCATTCCCTCAGGGGGCTAAAGCCCCTTTCCTGGATTGAGCACGTTGCGGTCCGGCTGAAGCCGCGCCCTTTGAAAAACGCAAAAACTCACGCTGGCTGCACGTCTTCACGCTGGCTTATGCTGCGTGGCTCTCGGAATGGGTGAGAGCATCGCGTCGATGCTTTCGATGAGCAGCCAGGCGTAGCCGGCAACGAGGAGAATCTGGGTGATCAGGAACACCATGGCCATGGGCTCGCGCTGAGCGAGCGCGTGGTGGAAGGGTCCGGCGAGGAACTGGCCGAAGATAGTCGCCCAGATGCTGTGGGTGGTGACCGCGATGACGTTGAACACTGCGAAGCAGGCGAGGCGGAGACGCTGGCGCGTGCCTTCGCCGAGAAGAAGACAGAGCGGAAAGAGCGTCAGGACGAGGTAGGGCGGCCAGGACTTCTTGGAAAAGATGAGCAGCGCGAGGTTGAGTGATGCGCAGCCGAAGACGGCCAGACGCAGCAAGGGGGCTTCGGCCCGCGCGCGAAGACGCGCGCGCAGCATGACAGCGATCACGACGAGGAGCACGATGCCGAGCAAACCGTCTTCGAGCTTTGTTGGCGCAGTGTAGCCAGCGGCGGACTCGAGCAGGTACGGAAGATCGCTGGCGGTGCGAAGGCCACCCTCACGCGAGAGCGGTTCGAGAATCGGCAGGTGCAGGAGCGCGAATGCTCCGTATCCCGCGGCGATGATGACGAAGAAACCAATGAGCCAGCGGAACCAGCCGCGCGCGGCGAGGATGAATGCGGGCGCGAAGAGCATGTTGAGGAACTTGATGAGGACGGCGCTGAAGCCGACGAGTGCTCCTGAGAACGTGTCGCGCTGGCGCGCGATGGCGAGCACGCCGAGGCCGAGGAGGAGAGCCGTGACGACGTTGTCCTGGCCGTCAATGGTGACGAACTGCAGGCTGATGGCGCTGGTGACGTAGAGGACGGCGGCGATGCGGACGGCGCGCTCGGAGGCGAAGAGGCGCGCGGCGCGGAGCCAGACGGGAAGGGTGAGGAACTCGACGAGGATGGCGAAGAGGATGATCGCGAGTGGCGAGTTCCAGAGACGAAGGATGGCTGCGTCAAGGAAGGTGTGGAGCGGGGCGTAGCTGGATTGGAAGTCGCGATACGGGAGCTGATGCTGGAGCAGCAGGTGGGCTTCGGGGACGTAGAACGCGGGGATGTCGCCGCGAACGGGGAGATGGAGCACGAAGAAGACGCCAAAGAAGACGGCGAAACGCGAGAGGATGAAGACGATGTTGATCGTGCGGTCGAATGCGCGGCGGTTGGGGCGATGGATGGAATTGCTGGATGCGACGAAGTAGCCGACGATCGCGAATGCGCTGCCGAGTGCGGTGCGGGCCTCCAGGCTCTGGATTCCAGTCATCCGATCGTCCACTGTGCGCCGCTGGAGTGCATGGGGCGAGTATACGAAAGCGTGGGCGGCGATTGGATGAGAGCGGCGTGACTTGCATGGTGCAGTAGGATGTTGCGCATGCGAGGAGCGTGGTGTGGGGTTGTGTTGTCTGTGCTCGTGTGCGCGCGGGTTGCGTGGGGGCAATCGGCGAAAGCAGTTTTCGATGTATTCCGCGATTCGGTGGTGAACCAGCAGTTTGTGCTACGGAACTTCAGCGGCGAGGACAAGGTGCACGGTGTCTGGACAGGGCCGGGCGTCACATTGGACGCGCCGCGCTGGCACACGTTGGCTGAGTTGGAGGTGAACTCCGCCCAGCTAGAGCGCGGGACTGTGGTGATGAACTGTTCTCGCCGTGTGCTTATAAGAGACAGCGCCGGACAGATCCAATTGTTTCCGACGCGGGCGAATATCGAGATCGATGTGGATTTGGCCGGTGCTGATCCTGAAGAGGTGTTGGCGAAGTTGAGGGACGCGCTGTTTTATCCGACGATGGATGATGCGCTGCATGCTCTGCCGAAACATGTGAGCAAGATTCTTCCTGGCCGCATGGATTTCAAGCCCGGAGAGAAGCCTGATTTAACCAAGCCGTCATGCGATTGTGCGGCCGACGACAACCTCGCGTGCGCCGTAGAGCACCGGAAGATCGATGGGGTGATCCCTCCGAAGTTTCTCGGCGGGAGTAACCCGCGATTTACGAAGGAAGCGCGAAAACGCAAGATTGGTGGCGACGTGTATGTCGCGCTGAGTGTAGATACCACGGGGCAACCGCAGGATGTCTGGATCGTGACGCCGGTTGGCATGGGGCTTGATGAAGAGGCGGCGAAGGCGGTGCTGACCTATAAGTTCCGTCCTGCGATGTGCCACGAGAAACCTGCGGCGGTTGATTTGTTTGTCGACGTTCGCTTCCGTATATTTTGATGGCGATGATCGAGTACCGGGCGCTTGAAGGCCGGCCCGTTCTTTCCTGGCCGGCGCGTGTACGGCGCATCTGAGAATGGGCCGTACTGCGATCAGTGCTGGAGCTGGGTGGTGGCGGGCTGCTGGCCGAGCTTGGTTTGGAGCGGCTTGGGGATGTGGCGTTTGTGGGGTGCGACCTCGGGGGTGGGCTGCTTGGGGTCGAGGCGATAGACGATGAGCAGATTGCGATCGGGGTCGTCGAGTGCGGGGAAAGCTGCGACGCGGACAGGGCGGTAGAGCGGCGTGATGTCGGCGGCCTTGTCGTCGTCGAGCTCGTTCCAGGCGACGTACCAGCCGGGGTGGTACTTGGCGACGCGCTGATCGAGGTCGAGCGTGCCGAAGTCGTCGTCGATGGAATGCAGGCCCGTCATCAGGGAGATATCCGAGCCGGAGATGGAGAGGATGAGATGCGAGTGGTTGGGGTCTGAATCGACGATGCGCTTGATGGATTGTGCGGCGGCTTCGAACTGGTAGGTGGGGTGGCGCACGAAGTCGAGCTGAAGGAGGGCGTCCGGGATGACGATGGCGAGCGTGACGGCGGCGACGAGGATTGAGGTGATGGTGGTCTCGATGCGGTCGCGGCCGTGGCGGAAGTTGTCCAGGCCGAGCGCAACGGCGGCGGTGATGGGAACGGCGATGACGAGGTAATACCGCGGCTGCAGATTGTTGTGGTAGACGAGGAAGGCGAAGTAGCCGCCGATCCAGAGCAGCAGCGCGGGAAAGAGCGGCTGAGTGAAGAGACGCGGACGCCAGAAGAGTGCGAGCGCGAGAACGACGAAGAATGCCGGGTAGAGGACGTGGCCCATCCAGAGGCCGTCGTGAATGGAGTTGAGGACGACGGTGGCGAGTGGCTGGAGCTCAAGGCCGGTGTAGGCGTTGGCGGAGAAGAGATAGCGGTAGTCCTCGAGATAGTGCGGACGGACGAAGCCGACGAAGTAGATGACCCAGAGCGCGATGCCGAGGGCGGCGGGTGGAATCGCGAAGCGGAGGAAGCTGCGGATGCCGTAGCCGGAGCGCGCCCAGACCATGTAGAAGATGGCGGGCATGAGGAAGATGCCGGTGGTCTTGGTGAGGACGATGCCGGGGATGAGGATGCCGAGGGCCATGGTGGACGCGATGGCGCGGAGGATTTTGCGGCGGGGAGAGGAGCGGAAGAAGCTGATGCTGAGCGGCTCGAGGTGCTGGGCGGCGATGAGCGCAAGTGCGGTGAGCGCGATGAGCAGCGGCTCGAGGATGGCCATGCGCTCGAATGCGTAGATGTACGGGCTGAGACAGAGAAAGAGAACGCAGAGCGGGCCGGCAAGTGGTGTGGAGTTCGGGCTAAGGATGCGCTCGGCGCGCTGCAGAAGGATGTAGAACGCGGCGAGTGTGAGGGCGAAGACGCAGAGAGTGAGCGCGCGTGCAGCGATGGGGGTGACGCCGGTGAACTTGAAGAGGACGAGCTCGATGGCGGGCCAGAGAGGGAGAGCGACGGCGGGGTTGAAGTCGCCGGACCAGTACCAGTGACCAGTGAGATAGTGGCGGATGGCAGCGTCGCCGTACCAGCCCTCGTCGGTGTACTTAGCCCAATCCATCCACGGCGAGTTGTTGGGGAAGTCGGCGGTGAGGTGGAGGAAGTGCAGCGCGAAGAAGACGGCCGCGACTGCGAGCAGCACGAGTCCGGGAAGGTGCCGGAGGATGGCGGGTTTGTGATGTCGACCGGCCGGCATCGACTCCAATCTACCTGAGATCAGCGAGATGCGTTTGGTTGCGAGCGATGGGTCGCTGGTTCTGGTGCGGGCTTATGAGAGGCGTTTTGCGCTACTCGTAAGACAACGCGTCGATGGGATCTTTGCGCGCGGCTTTGAGCGCTGGATAGAGCGCGCCGAAAAGAGCGCCGACGAGCGCAATGATGACAGCGCTGAGGACCCACTTTGGGGTTATCTGAAAGCTGAGGGTCGGAAACTTTGCGTGCAGCAAGGTGCGCAAGACGTAGGTGGCGGCGACCCCGAGGATGACTCCGACAACCGCGAGCAGGCCGGTTTCGCGCAGCACGACCGAGACGATGCCGCCGCGTCCGGCGCCCATGGATTTGAGGATGCCGATCTCGCGCGTGCGCTCCATCACGGCGGTGTACATGGACTGGAAGATGACAAGGAAGCCGATGACGATGGCGATGCCGATGACGACGCGAAGCGCGATATTGAAGCCGGGCATGCGCTCCGGCGTGAGCGTGGAGAGGAACTCCTGGATCGTTTGGACGCTCCAGTCCTCGAGGCCGGGAGTGGAGAGGATCTCCTTACGCACGGCCTCCTGATACTGCGGTTCGTTTTCAGTGCGGAGGAAAAACTCGGCGGCCTTGCCGGGGTTGCCGTCGAGCTGGTCCATGGTGTCGAGCGGGATGAACTTGCGGCTGCCCTTGCCGTGCTCGACGATGCCGCAGACGCGGAAGTTGTGGTTCAGCGCCTTGATAGTGTCGCCGACGTGAAAGCCCTTGCCGCTAGCGGCCTGCAGGTCGTCGATGATCATGTCGAAGGGGCCCTGAAACGGACCGCCCTGGACAAAGACGAAGGGACGCAACGCGTTGTAGCTGGCATAGTCGATGCCGTAGATGTTCTCGAGCGAAGAGCCCGCGGTGAGCTTGATGTTGGTGGGAGCTACGACCTCAACGTGTGGAAGCTTGCGCAGGACGTCGGCGACGCGAACGTCGGCGGCTGCGGCGGAGGTGTTCATCAGCGCGGTGGATGCGCCGGGATGCACCATCACGTCCCAGCCAGCGCCCATGGTCTGCTGGCGGCTGCCGTTGAGGATGCCGAACATGATGGCCGCGATGGAGAGGATCATGATGACCTCAATCGCGACGGCGAAGGCGCTGATGATGGAGCGCAGAGGACGATGGACGAGATTGCCGAGGATGAGCTTGTTCATGGCCGCAGTTGCCGCAAAGAAAAGTGTACGCGAGTGGCGCAGCTTGACTTAGGCATCGGCTGACGACATCGGCAGGTTTTCGAGACGAGCGAGGCGGGGTTCCTGCGGGCCTGAGAGCAGTTGCCCTATGATCGGCGCAAAGTACGTGCAGAAGAAGATGGCCATGACGATGCCGATGTCGCCGAAGAAGATGAAGTAGACCAGATTTCCGATGAGGCTCTCTGGTGCGACGTGGGCGAAGGCAACCACGGCAAAGAGGCCGATGGGCGACTCACGGACGTCCCCGCAGACAAAGTCGACCACGATGAAAAGCAAGGCCCAGACAAAGCCGCCGACAACGACAATTCCCTCCCACTCATCCATGTGAAAGGCTTCCGCGGAAGGACTGAAGGAGATGCCAGTGTAGAAGTCGTCCGGTGACAGCAAGCCCCCGATCTGATGCGCGTAGAAGTTGCCCGCGTTGACGACTCCGGGGGGGAACAACGCTTCCTTGTTGGGAAGGATGAAGTGAGGAAACCAGTTCAGGAAGTAATAGAGGACACGCGTCTTGCCAACTGTGTGTCCCTGAAGCGTGTAGGTGACGAGGCGATCGTCGGCACGGATCATGTTGAGACGATCGAACAGGCCCTGTGGCGTATCAAAGTAGCCCGCCGCGAAAGCAGGGCCCTGTCCGCCCTCGTTGGGGGTACCGACGGCGTCGAGGTATTGCTTGCGCAGGGCCGTTGGATGACTCAGGAGATCCACGCTCAGCATCAGGCGGTCCCATGGGCCCGCGGTGTCCGGAACAATGGCGCGGCCGACCTGGGAAAGGGGCGTCAGGACCTCGACCGAATAGACGGCAAACGCCAACAATACGACAATTTGCCATTTCCGGAGGCGATAGCGTTGCGAGCTGGCGGCTACTCCCCAGCACACAATCGGCATGAACATCCCTAATTTGGAGTACCCGATGAGGCCGCCAAAGACGAAGATGAGGCTCATGGCGGCGAAGGTCAACAGGCTTATGCTGCGGCGTCCGCCGGTTGTGCGAATCGTATGAATGGTGCCGAGAAGGATGCAGACGGGGAGGAAAAAGTCCTCCTGGTTGAGGATGCTGACGAGGCTACCGTTTCCGTGAGGAAGATACTCGTTGGCCCAGGTGACCGACTGATTGGCGATGAAACAGCCGAGAGCGGCATGCCCCAGATTGATCCTGTCGGCGTGCACGAGAACGCTCAGGCCGCGAGTTTTGCGTGTGAACCTGTGGCTGATCTGCAGAGCCGCAAAGATGCACATCATGCTGACGACGTAGGTTGCCAGAGTGATCGTAGGCGACACCAGGTTCGAGTCTGCGCGCTCATTCAGCACGATCTTCCAGAGACCGCCGAGTATGCAGGTAAACAGGGCAAACCAGAACACATAGGCGCCCGAAGCGCGCGAAAGGCCGCCTGCGGCGTTGAATGTAAACACGCTAACCATGATGTAGATAAAGAAGAGGCCGGCAAAGATCGGGTCAGTGCGCTGGATGAGTTGAGCGACGAACACGGCTGCCGCGAAGACAAGAGTCTTCTGAATGGGAATCCTGGTCGGAAACGGCAGCCGCATTGCTTCCAGAGTACGCGAAACAGAGCCTTGGGGCATCCAAGTGCCATCGATGTGATGCGGTAAAATCGCCACACGGAATGGAGCCACCTCTGCGAAGCGAGACTGCGCCGCTTGAGCACAGCGCAACGGGGATCGCGAGCCCGCAGCCGGGCACGAGGATGCTCAGGCCGCAGCTACTGACGCGCGTGCTTCTGCTTGCCGCGGTGCTTGGGGTCTGTGACCAGAGCTATTGGCAGTACAGCGATATCGACCACTACTTTAAGGGCTATTGGATGCCGTTTGTGCATGGCGCGGGAGCGGCGCCCGAACAGTACAGGATCGGCGTGAAGATGGCTGCGTGGTGGCTGGTCGAGCACCTTTCGTGGGAGTTTCGCTACGGCTTCACGTTGATGGATGTGATTGCGTCGGTGGCAGGGGCGCTGCTGGTCTATGACCTGCTGCTGCGCAGGCCGACGATTCGGGAATCGAGTACGGCGTTCCAATGGTTTGGCTCAGCAGGGTTTGTGCTGCTGGTTTGTTATTACATGGCCTGGGTAGGCTTCTTCTTCCGGCCGGAGACGTTGCCAAGTTTTGGCCTGACTGCGTGCATGGCATGGCTGTGGACACGCCGGCGTGACGAACGAGGCGGAACGGTGCTGACGATCTGTGGGCTGATCGCGGCCGCTGCCGTGCAGGCATGGATCAGAGCGGATGTTCCCTGCGCTCTCAATGCTGGAATCCTGCTGGCGAGCCTGATCGGAGCAGGACGAGGTTTATCAATTTCGAGGCGTGCATCGATCGTCACGTCAGGCGCGTGCATCGCTGTTGCGGCAGGCACGCAGTTCTACATCATGCGCGGTCTGTATCCGCACGCGAGCTATGGCAACATTCCGGTATTCATGGTGACGCACGATCTTCACCAGCCGCTGACGTATCCGCCGTTTCTCATCTTTATCCTTCCGCTGGTGTGGACCGCGGTGCAGGCGTGGCGGCAGCGAGCCGTGCTGGATACCGGCAGCCGAGGGCTGCTGCTGGGAGCGGCCATCTATCTCGTTCTCTGGATTGTGATGGGCAAGCTGGATGAGGTGCGTATCTTTATCCCGTTTGCGGTGGTGCTGATCCCGATAACGATGGAGCTTGCAGTCCGGCGGATCTCGTTCGGGGCGCCACTGAATGGCCGCGGGGCCGAGGTCTAGCGGATGCGAGTGGCCGGACGGGAGCGCCGCGCGGCCGCGGGCCTTACGCTGCTTGTGATTGCGCTACGGCTATGGTTTGCGCGCAAGGTGACGTTCTGCGGCACGCCGGACTCTTGTTATGCGTTGGGCTTGGCGCAGGATCTCACGCGGTATCACGCGTTCCACGTGCCGTTTCTGTTTGACCTGCAACTGAAGCACCTGCAGGTCCCGAATACCGGGCTGGAGTACTGGCGCCCGGGCGTTTCTCTGCTGTTTGCATTGTTGAAGCCATTGGGTGGCGTGACGCTGCACGGGGCGCTGGTGATTGCGACACTGGCGGGCGTGGCGTGGGCGGCGGCCGCGTGGTTTATTGCGGAACGGGCGACGGGCAGCAGGAAGATTGCGCTGGCGAGCTACGCGGTGTGCCTGCTTCTCTCACCGGGATGGGGCGGATCGCTGACGCCCGACCCGACGCTGTTCTACGCCGCAGCGATCGCCTGGTTTCTGGCGCTGTTCACGGTCCGGCGACAGGGGCTGGTGCAGGATGGGCTCGCGCTGTTGTGTGTCGGCGCCGCGTACATGATTCGCAATGACGCCGGGCTGTTGCTGGTGCCGCTGGTTGCAGTTTTATGGCTGCGCTGGAGGGCTGCGAGCGAGGGCCAGAGCCGTCGAGACGGCATTGGGGCAGGCGGCTCCGCCGCCTACGCGGTCGCGATGCTTGTGGGCTTCGCGCTGGCGCTCGCGCCGATGCATCTGCTGTACCGGCATGTGCTGGGAACGGCGTTTCCGCGAGGTGCAGGGCAGGCACTGTATCTGAACGACCTGAGCGACTTCAGCAGCTACGATGTGCCGGTGAGCCTGCATACGATGCTGTCGCACGGGATCAAGCACCTGGTGACGATGCGGATCGGAACGACAGCCCTGATCGTCTATCGGGTGCTGGCCCTCGTGTTGGGATATCCGGCCCTGGTGTTTCTGCCGGCGCTGGCGGTGCGGCGGGATGGGGACGCGAACGGGCGATGGCCGATGCCGGAGGTGGCTGGTCCGATCGCGTTCGGCGTGACTGTGCTGGTCGTCTACTGCCTGGTGCTGCCGGCGGTGGGGGTGTTCTCGGCGCTGCGGAGTTCGACGGCGTTGCTGCCGGTGGTCTCGGTTGTGGTGGTGCTGGCGATTCTGAGGGTGGCGAAGACGCAACGGCTCGCGGGAGTGCTGATGGCAACTGTCGCGGCGATCTACCTGGTCAGCGGAGTGATGGATGACCGGCGCGCGATCGATCCGATGAACCAGATTGGGGAGGCCGACCGGGCGCAGGCGCGTGCGCTGGAGGCGATGGGAGCGACCGACGACCCCCGTTCGACCCTCGTCATGACACCAGATCCCGTTCAGTTTTCGGTCACCACGGGACTGCCTGCAATCCCGATGCCGGCGAATGGGTTAGACGCAATCACGAACGAGGCATTGGACTTACACGCAAGTCATGCAATTCTGGACGGCGAACATCTCCCCGGGAGTCCTGCTGAGGTGACCGACAGGCTTCATCCGGTCCAGACCAGGACGCTCGAGGGGCAAACGGTGCTCCTGTTCGAACTCCCCCGGGAGTCCAAACAGCGTTAGCCATGGGTCTCGCGACAAAACGGCCATCGTCAAAAGGCGGGCTAAGAAGACAGCGGAGATGCACGTGGGGTTTGGAAGGGATCTTCAGCAGCAGCGGGTGAAGCGCGGCGTCGAGCTTGAGGCGATTGCCGCAAGTACGCGCGTCTCGATACGGTACCTGCGCGCGCTTGAAGACGAACGGAGTTCCGACCTGCCCGGCGGCGTATTCAACAAAGGGATTCTGCGCAGCTACTGCCAGTTCATCGGCCTGGAAGAGCGCGAATGGATGGACCGCTTTACCTCAAGCGAGCTGAGCACGAGCACGGAGCCGGACTGGGAGACGTTCGCCGAGAGTGTTCGGCAGCATCGGCTGAGCAGTTCCGGTCCGCAGCAGCGGCGGTGGTTCGGCGTGCTGCTGATGGTGCTGGGGCTGGTTGCACTGGCCTGGGTTGCGTGGCATTTTACGGTGCGCCCACGGCTGATCGCACAGCCGAAAACGCTGCCCGCGGCCACCAGCGGAGTCTCGAAGGCTCCAGTCCTTCGCAGCTACGATTCAGTCTGATACCAGCGATAGCCGTGCTTCTGCTCGAAGTCGGCCTCACGCAAGCGGTCGACGACCTGTTTGCGCCGCAGACTGCCCACACCTGCAGTAATCAGATCAATCAAGGCAATGGGCGCTACGTAGCTCGCGGCGAATGACAGGCTGTTAATCGGCACAATGACGAGTTCGTCGGAGAAGCGCGCCAGCGGCGACAGCGGCGAATCAGTCACACCCACACAATAAGAGCCGTTTTCTTTGGCCCGCTGCACGCCTTCGATGGTCATGCGGAGACCGCGGCGGAAGCTGATTCCGACAGCAAGATCTTTCTTTCCGGCCGAGCGCGCCAGGTGCGTGGCGCGACCGGGGGTGGTCGCGGCGACGACCGGGAGCCCGGCGATCGTCAGGTGGTACTCCATGTAATCGACCAGCGGCGCGGCCATATCGCCGCCGAGAAGCAGAGTGCGGTCGGCTTGATCGATGCGGGTGGCGATGTTCTGAACCTGGTGCAGATCCAAACGCTCAAGGACGAACTCGATGTTCTGCTGAATCTGGTTGCGCGAGCCACGGAGGACCTTGGAGGTCTCCGTAGTGCTGCCGCCGGCCTGCATGCTGTCGAGGATGGTGGCGCTCGAAACGGACAGGTAGTGGAGATAGTGCTGGAAGTCTTTGTGGGTGTCGAAGCCCAGCGCCCGAACGATGCGGACGACGGTGGCGGGACCGGTTTCCAGCCGGCGGGCCATGTCGCGGACGTTCAGGAGAACGAATTCGCGAGGATTTTCGAGGACCGGGCGGATGATGTCACGGCGGGCTTCGCTGAGCTGCTGCAACTGGAGAGCCATGCTGGTGGGAAAGTGCGGGTGTTTGGCTTCCCTCTTGATGGACATACGAGTGGATCCCCTCGTGACGTACCGGAGATAAGGTGCGAGCCGGACCGACGTAGCCCAGTCGGAACCTCCGAACGGCAGGAGGTGCGTGCATTGGTTCCGCTGGAGGCCTTGGCTTCCCAAGGTATACGAATTCGTGAAACATTTGTACCGCTCTGTAAAGAGCAGGCGGAAAACAGGTTCAGGGGGCGGTCGGATCGACTCGGAAAACCCGCCCGTATGGGCCTATGGAGATTGTTCCCGAACCACCCGGCAGACCATGCAAGTCCGCAGAACATTAGGGAAATCGGCGGATCAGAGCGTCTCCGGCACCTTTCCCGGCGCCCCCGGGCAGAATGCCCTTGACACCATGGGGGCGTCAGCATAATGTTCGGCTTGAACTCTGAAAAATTTATACCGCGTGAAACAAATGCTCCACCTCGGAGCTGAACGAGCAGGACACGTGGACGTTGTGAACGGATTTGCCCGATGTTCCTTGAGCCCCAGCGGCTTGGGGGCGTTTTGCTTTTTCTGACGCCACTGAGGCGCGGAAATTTGCCCTGGGGAAGGATGTGAGCGGTCCCCAGGCGAACTCTCTAGACCGGCAGTTCAGTAATTTTTTTGGAGGCAACAGATGACTCAAACCATGCGGAAGATGAGAGCGACGCTTTGTGCGGCTCTCGTTGCGATGGTGGCGGCTTGCGCCGGCGCGCAGACGATCACCGGCAGTATCGGTGGAGCGGTTACTGACCCAAGCGGAGCCGTGATACCGAATGCAACAGTAACGGTGAAGAACCTGGGCACCGGCGTCCAAACCGTGACCCACTCCGATCAGAGCGGCGTTTACAACTTCCAGTTTCTGCCTATTGGGTCGTACAGCATCACGGGCGAGGCGAAGGGATTTGCACAGGCGACCGCCGGGCCGCTGTCGCTCGAAATCGACCAGATTGCCCGAGTGAATCTTCAATTGCATGTTGGAGAGGTCGCCACAACCGTGAGCGTCGACACGACGGGCGCGGTGCTGCAGACCCAGAACGCCACGCTGGGAACCACGATCACCTCCAACACCATGGACAGCCTGCCCCTGAGCGGAAGGAACTTCGAGGTGGCGGCCGTGTTCGTGCCCGGCGCTATCATCCCCCACTACGACGCGGAAGGCGGCGCGAACGGCTTCGAGCGCGACGTCAACGCCGAGACTGCGCCTTCGTTCAACGGCAACCGTGAGCAGAGCAATACCTACGTTCTGGACGGCATCGAGATCAACGAAGCGACCAACAACGATATCGGGTACAACCCTGCACCGGATTCGATCGAGGAGATGCGCGTCATTACCGGGAATGCCGACGCCGAATACGGAAACGTGAACGGCGGCGAGGAGATTCTGGTCACCAAGGGTGGAACTAATCACTTTCACGGTAGCCTCTACGACTACTACGAAAACCAGGGCCTGACCGCGTATACGTGGGCGAACAAGAACGTGGCTCCCCCAATTCCTGCCAAGGGCGTCTTTCATCAAAACGAGTTCGGCGCGACCTTTGGCGGGCCGGTCTTCAAAGACAAGCTCTTCTTTTTCGGGGACTACGAGGGAGTGAGGAACATCTCGTCCGGCACCGGCCTGGCAAGCGTCGCCACGGCGAAGATGCGCACCTGCACACCGGGCCCGGGCGGAACAAACTGCGACTTCTCCGAGTTGCTGGCCGGAGCGAATGGGTCCCCCAGCATCCAGCTCTACAATCCAGCGGTATCCCCGAGCAATCCGACGGGCGGCTGGGCGAACGCCACTCCTTATGCGAACGACCAAATCCCGCTCAGTAACCCGGTCGCGGTTTATCTGTTCGCCCATCCCGAGTTCTATCCCCTGCCGAACCGGCCGGCGAATCCTGGCACTCTGGACCTGAACAACTACCAGGCGCCCACGGCAAAGTCTATTAGAAACAACCAGGGCGACCTGCGGGTTGATTGGGCGCTCGATTCAAAAGATTCACTGATGTTCCGCTACTCCGATGGCGACGCCTACGATGTTTCCACGAAGGTCGTGCTTCCCATTACCTTTCCTCCTAACAACGATTACCCGTTCCACAGCGGCGTGGTGAACTGGGTCCACACGTTTTCTCCCGCGCTGGTCAATCAGTTCCGGGCGGGCTTTTCGCGCATCCAGTGGTTCAACCAGGTTCCGACGGACCCCACCGGGAAGTTCGGGCTGAAGGGCAATTCGATCGTGGGCATCCCTGCCGCGCAGTCCTTCCCCGGATTCAGCCTGATCAGCTTCTCCCAGAACGAATCGAACGTTGGGTCCGCAGCCGTGGTTCAGGACTTCCTGGACAACCTCTTCAACTATGGTGATGACGTTATTTGGCAGCACGGAAAACATGCCGTGAAGTTTGGCGTGCAGATTGCCCGTTATCAGGAGAACTATTATTACGCCGGGAACTATGGCGCTAACGGCCAGTTCCTTTATGCCACCACTTACACGCAAAATCCAAGTGCGCCCGTGAAGGGATCGGCGCCCGGTTACAGTTTCGCTGATTTCGTTCTGGACCAGGCATATACGGTGGAGGAAGGCGGAGTGGCCGGAACCGTGGGCCAGCGCCAGTATCAGGACGCTTTTTACGTGCAGGACGACTGGAAGGCGACAGACCATCTGACGCTCAACCTGGGTGTCCGTTACGGCTACGACCAGCCTATGTATGAAGTACACAACAAAGAGGTGAATGTCGATCTCAGCAAGGCGGCGCAGTGCACCTCGGCCAATGCACCGACGAATCCCTGCCTGATGTTCGCCGGCGTCAATGGCAACAGTCGCGCCCTGTACAACCCGTTCTACGGCGAGGTGATGCCGCGCATCGGGTTTGCATGGCAGTTCGATCCCAAGATGGTGCTGCGCGGCGGGTACGGAATTACGGACTTCATGGAAGGCACAGGCGTCAACCTGCGGCCGACGCTGAACCCGCCGTTCTTTCCGCAGTTCATCAACGCACCGGCGACGCCTTCCAACACCTCGGCCGGGGTTCCGCTCAGCGTCAAGCAGGGCTTCAGCAATGGAGGTCAGGCCGCGATTACTCAGTACAACGCGTGGGACAAGAACCTGCGCCCGGCCCTCGTACAGCAGTTCAACCTGACGATGGAGTACCTCCTCAGCAGCCACACCACGGGCCAGTTGGCCTACGTGGGCGAGAACGGCCAGCACCTGATTGTGCCCGCATCTCCGAACCAATGGACACAGCCGGGCGTAGCGACCTCAGCGCCGTTCTTTAACCTTGTTGGTGCCAACGGTTTCGTGGTCTCCACCGTCTCCGCGGCCGTGTCAAATTACAATGCCTTGCAGGCGACGCTCCGGCATCGACAGAGCAACGGACTGGAGTACACGCTGAACTACACCTGGGCGAAGTCCATGTCGAATAACCCGGGGTTCTTCGGCGTACCCGGCGTGAACGCTGCCAGCGCGTATTGGCAGAACTATTACGACCCCAAAGCCGATTACGGCCAGTCGGGATTCGACGTGCGCCACTCACTCAACGGCACCGCCGTGTATCAGTTGCCGTTCGGTATTGGCCGGAGATTCGGCAGCCACTGGAACCGTGGCGTAGATGAGGTAATCGGAGGATGGAAACTCTCCGGCGACGTCATGCTGCACACCGGATTTCCGACGAATATGACGGGCTCCAACAATTCCAATGTCCACAACCGTACCGCTCGCGCCAATCAGTATCGCCCGCTGATTGTCAAAAATCAGAGCGTGCGGCACTGGTTCGGCACCGATCTTTCTGCCAACCCCTGCACCGGCGCGGATAACGGCACCTGCGCTTATGGCAGTGAACTGGCAGGGCAGATCGGGAACGCCCGCATCGATAACGGTCCCCGCTCCCCTGGCTACAAGATCATCGATATGTCGCTGTTCAAATCATTCCCCACGTTTAGGGAGGAGAGCCTCATGTTCCGCGTGGACGCGTTCAACGCCTTCAACATCGCCAGCTATGCGGCACCTGCTTTTGTCTCCGCTGCCAACGGTGTTTCCGCGGCGAACTGGCCGGACAAGTCGGTCGAGGGCGAAATTACATCGACGCTCTCTCCGGCGCGTCAGTTCCAGTTATCGGCCATTTACCGCTTCTGAAATCGCATCGACCCAGCCGGCGCTCGCTTCGGCGAGCGCCTGGATGTTGTAACGGATTTCCGATGTTCCTTGAGCCCCAGCGGCTTGGGGGTGCTTTGCTTTTTCTTCAGCCCAAGAGGCGCGGAAAATTGCCCTCGGGAGGATGTAAACGGGGTCCGAGGCGCACTCAGTTAGACCGGCAGTTCAGAAGTTTTTTGGAGGCAATAGATGACTCAAACTATGCGAAGGATGGGAGCGGCACTCTGTGCTGCTTTTATAACTACCGCTCTGGTCACTGCCAACGCGCAGGACACGACCAGCGGCAGCATCAGTGGAACGGTTACGGATTCGACTGGAGCTGCGATCCGGGGCGCGACGGTGAAGCTGGTCAATACCGACCGCGGCGGAACCGTGGCGACTGAAACGACAAACAGCTCTGGTTACTACACAGCGACTCATCTGCCGCTCGGCACGTACACGGTGGAGATCGCAGACCAGGGGTTCAAGACCGAAGACGTGCGCGGAGTGGTGCTTCATGTGAATGATGCGCTCACGATCAGCCGGTCCATGACTCCAGGAAGTACGGGTGAAACGGTCTCGGTAGAGGCCAGCCCTGTGCAGTTGAACCTTCAGGATGCGACGTCCGCCGGACTGATCAACAGCACGCAGATCAACGAACTCACGATGGTCTCGCGGAACTATGAGAGCCTGATGAACCTGCAGCCCGGCGTCGCGTATGGCGGCACAACAGACGTGCTACAGCGCGGACCTGTGGGCGTGAACGGTGCGTCGAGCGTGGTGAACTTCTCGGTAAACGGCGCGCGCGACACCTCAAACAACTGGACCATGGACGGCGCGGATAACGTGGACCGCGGTGCGAACCTCACGCTTTATGTCTATCCCAGTCCGGATGCAATTGCAGAGTTCAAGACGCTGCGCGGACAGTACAGCGCGCAATACGGGCGCAACTCTGCGGGCCAGGTGGACGTGGTCACGAAATCCGGCACAAATATGATCCATGGCAGCGCGTATGAGTACTTCCGCAACGACTACTTCGATGCGGACACTTATATCAATAACTACAACGGGGGCAATTCGAATCCCAAGTACCGTACTCCGAAATATCGATACAACGACTTCGGCTTCACTCTCGGCGGCCCGGTGATCATTCCGAAGATCTACAACGGCAAAGACAAGACGTTCTGGTTCGTGTCGGAAAACTGGCTGAAGGAGATCACGTACACCACCGGCACCGGACTCGTACCGACCGCCGCGGAGCGGAAAGGTGATTTCAGCAATGATTGGTACCAGACCAAAAACGGCTCCGGGCAAACGGTCTGGGTACAGGGGCCGGTGAACGTCTGCACCGCTTTCACCTACAACCCATCCAATCAGACGAATACCTGCACGGCCACAGGGACGCAGGTCACCAACATCTCTCCAACCGCCGCCGCCTATCTGAAGGATGTCTACAGCATCATTCCGACACCGAACGAACAGGCGAATGCGGCGCTCGGGCTTGATCCGCACACAATCACCACCACTCTGCCGAATCAATATCCGAACCTGGATACGGTCGTTCGCATCGATCAGCAGTTTGGGCCAAAGCTGAACGTCATGTATCGCTACATCCACGACACGTTCCCGGACTTCATCGGTGCGGGTACGTTTGTTGCGGTGCCCATCCCTGGTCTATCCGGCACGGTGTCGCATAATCCGGGCACTCAGCATCTCGGCAAGGCAACCTGGCTTGTGAGTCCGACACTGGTAGCCGACATCGGCTACGCCTACTCGAACGGTTCGATCCTCACCATCCCGCAAGGCGCTCTGCTGGCGGCTGCATCGCCGGACATCAAGGTGCCAACGCCTTACACGAACATCGTTGGACTCGTGCCTACGCTCGCCTTCAGCTCCCTCACACAACTTGGCGGCAGTGCCGTTTACAACGATCACGGCATCAATCACCAGGCGTTCGGGGATATCACAAAGACCTTGCACAATCACACGCTGATTTTCGGTGTGTCGTACGACCACTACGAGAAGACAGAGAACAACGCTTCCAGTGGCAATAACCAAGGCACCTTCGCGTTCACGAACGACGCCCTGTTCCCCAATGTCACACCACCGGCCGGCACGACAGCGACCTCGGCAGCTGTCGCCGAGGACGTGTCATTTTCGAACTTCCTCACAGGCAACGCTAACAACGGGTTCTCCCAGGGTTCGACCAACAACAGAGTGGACGTAAACCTGAACGTTTATGAGTTTTACGTTCAGGACAACTGGAAGGTATCGCCGCGACTGACGTTGAATCTCGGCGCACGGTATACGCTACGACACTCCGTACGTGGACCTGTCTGGGCTGGGGAACAACTTTGATCCGGACACCTACTCGGCATCGAAAGCGCCAACGATCAACAATGATGGGTTCATTTGCTTTACGGCGGCGAATTGCACCCAGGCGGGCAGCAATGCTGGACAGTCCACGTCGCCAAATCCTAACGCTGACTACGTCGGACCGAACTATATCAACGGCCTGATCTTTGGATATCCGAGCGCGAAAAACAACAACCAGGCGTCGCCGTGGGGTAAGTACGTGAATACGGTGCAGAAGATCAACATCGCACCGCGCTTCGGCTGGGCATATGACCTCTTCGGCAATGGGAGGACTGCTTTCCGCGGCGGCTATGGTTGGGCCTACGATGAATTGGAGACCAGCTTCTGGGAGACGACCGACTGGGGCAATCCACCGGCAATCTCTACGTATTCGCAGCTGAATGCAGTGCTGGATAATCCAGCCGGCGGCGCAACGGCCAACACACCAGGGGTAACCCCTACCGGCGTTCAGGGTGTGCCGCTGCACCTGCAGACGCCTTACATGCAGCAGTACTCGATGGACGTTCAGCAGGAACTCAGTCCGAGTTTCATGCTCGATGTGGGTTATTTTGGAACCCACGGAACCCATCTATCGGGCTTGGAAAACATTGACCAGCCGAAGCCGAACGCATGGCGGGGCGTTGTTGATCCGCGGACGGCGAACGCGGGCTGCGTCGTGACCGGGTACTCCGGACCGGCGTTTATCACCTCAGCCTGCGACAACGTGCTGAACCAGATCAAGCCGTACCTCGGCTACGGCGGCATCAACGCGATGCGCACGATCTTCAGCTCCAACTACAACGGCCTGCAGGTGAAGGCGACGAAGAAGTTCAGCGGAAAAACCTATATCGATGCAAACTTCACCTGGTCACGCGACCTTACCAACTCGCCCGCCGATTACTCCGGCGCCATTATGGACATTTACAACCCAAATGGCGATTATGGCCGGGCCTCGGATGACCGCAAGCTGATCCTGAACCTGGACGGTGATTTCGAACTGCCCTGGTACCGCGAACAGCACGGCCTGAAGGGTCACATGATCGGCGGATGGGAGATCGCGGCGATCTACTCCGCAGCCACGGGACTTCCGCTGACGGTGAGTGCGAGTGGAGGAAGCTCGATCCAGAATTCGGCCGGGTTCCCGACGATGTTGCCCGCAAACAACACAAATAACGTAATGAACGACAACACCGGTCTCGGTATTCTCAGCAACTACGTTAGCGCGGGCCTTCGTCCGAACCAGATCGGCGATCCGCGGAACGGAAATGGTATCCCCCTCAAAACCAGCAAGGCATATGAGAAGTCACTCGATCCCTGGTTCAACACCGGCGTATTCCAGGCGACGGATCCGACCAGCACCTTGGCCGGGAGTGCTCATCGCGGTTCGATTGATATGCCCGGTTACCAAACCTTGGACCTTGGTATCTTCCGGAACTTCAAGATCTACGAGAACCTGAAGTTCCAGTTCCGTGCCGAGGCGTTCAACGCGGCCAACCATACAAACGTCAACACCGTTTCAGGTAGCGCAACCTCAACCCTCTTCGGGACGGTCACCGGCTATCGCGATGCCCGCATCCTGCAGTTCGCGGGTCGGTTCGACTTCTAAAGCTGAAACAGGAATGTACTGAGGCGCTCGCTTCGGCGGGCGCCTTCTTTTTTGGCGCGCAGCGGATCGCCGTCGAGTGCACAGGAACCCCGTTCAATGCAGGAATCTCGCCAATGCGTGTTCTCACGCGGCAGCGAAGCCGTTCGCAGAGTAGAATAAGAAGGTTCCACAGATCCGATTCCCGTCGGCTGTAGAACGACCGGAGCCCGCCAAGTCTGCCTGCCTTTTGGGGGTGGAGCGTGTGCGGCGGAGGAGACCGGTCGTCGGGCGTTCCGTGCAGAAGTGCTTGCAAAAGCGGCACGGAGCGGGTCCGGCTATCTCATTCAGGAGTCTTTCGCTTTGGCGAATACAACCGATCGTTTTCTCTTCACCTCGGAGTCCGTGACCGAAGGTCATCCGGACAAGATTGCCGATCAGATCTCAGACGCGATTCTGGATGCCTGCCTTGAGCAGGATCCGTTGAGCCGCGTCGCGTGCGAGACGCTGACCTGCACCGGACTCGTCGTTGTCGCCGGCGAGATTACAACCCAGGCTTACGTTGATTTTCAGACGCTGGTGCGCGAGACGGTTCGCGAGATCGGCTACGATGACGCGCTCAAGGGGTTCGACTGCAACACCTGCGGCGTGATCTCGACCATCAACCGCCAGAGCCCCGACATTGCGCAGGGCGTGGACACCGGCGGCGCCGGTGACCAGGGCATGATGTTCGGCTACGCGACGAACGAGACGCCGGAGCTGATGCCGACGCCGATCTCGCTGGCGCACCGCCTGACGGAGAAGCTGACTGAGGTTCGCAAGAACGGCAAGCTGCCGTATCTGCGGCCCGATGGCAAGAGCCAGGTGACGGTGGAGTACGACGCGAACTACCGGCCGGTGCGCGTGGATGCGGTCGTGATCTCGACGCAGCACGCGGAACACGTTGGCAACGAGCAGCTCCGCAAGGAGATCCTCGAGCAGGTGATCAAGGCAGTCATTCCCGCGGAACTGCTCGACGGCAAGACGAAATACCACATCAATCCGACAGGCCGTTTCGTTATCGGCGGACCGATGGGCGACACGGGACTGACCGGACGCAAGATCATCGTGGATACGTACGGCGGGATGGGCCGGCACGGCGGTGGCGCGTTCTCGGGCAAGGACCCGACAAAGGTCGACCGCTCGGCCGCGTACATGGCGCGCTACGTGGCGAAAAACATCGTCGCGGCTGGACTTGCGGATCGCTGCGAGGTGCAGCTTGCTTACGCCATCGGTGTGGCCGAGCCGGTGAGCGTCCGCATCGATACGTTCGGCACTGCAACTGTGAGCGAGCAGCGGCTGATCGAACTGATTCGCGAAAACTTCTCACTCACTCCGAAGGGCATCATCGAGAGCCTGAACCTGCGCCGCCCAATCTTCAAGAAGACTGCGGCGTATGGACACTTCGGCCGCTCGGGCGAGACCTTCACCTGGGAGGCGACCGACAAGGCCGAGGCGCTGAAGGCCGGCGCGCAGGCGGAGCTGGTCGCGAAATAGGAGATCTCAACCAAGAACGCGAAGGGGAGCCATTGGGCTCCCCTTCTGCTTCGTCCTGCGAATGCTGCTAAAACGTGAAGGTCGAATGCAGCAGAATCGTGCGGTTGGCGGCCGTGAGCGGGCTGAAGTCGGGTGCCAGCGAAAGCGAACGCCCGAACAGCGGCGATGAAAGCACGCCGACAGGGAGGGATGGGTTCACGTGGTTGAAGAGATTCTGCGCTTCCACGGAAAAGCTCAACGTCCACGGGCGCTCCGGATGAGGCGCTTGCTTCGGGGCCGCTCTTGCGGCAGGCTGCGGAGCAGCCTTCATCGCTCGCCGACGACCAACATGAAGCGCTTCGCTCACCTGCAAATCCACCCAGACAAGCGCCGGTCCATGGCCGTAGTTGTAGGGGATGATTGTTTGCGTGGGTAGTGGATCCGTATCGAAGTTGCCATACGTTGTGCGGACGACCGACGCGCGTGAGAGATTCGTCGCGAAGGCAGGCCGGTTGTTGTAGATCGTGTCGCCGTTCAGGTCGGTGCCGGTCGTGATGTTGAATGGCCGGCCACTGCGTGCGGAGACGAACGGCTGAACAGCGAGGCCGTGCGGCAGATTTACGCCCGCACCCATGAAAAAGTCCTGAGCGAGTTCCGAGTCATCGCGGCCGTAGTCCTGCCGGATGTTGTACGGGTTTGAAGCAAACGAGGATGGTCCGTTGGCGTCGCTGTTATCACGCTCTGCAACGTACAACCCGAAGAGGAAGAATCGCCGGCTCGGGTTGAGATTGAAATTGCTAAAGAACATCTGCTCGTGGCCAGTTCCCTCAGCCGTGTACTGGTAGACATTTTGACTGCCTCCTAGAGGCCTGACCCCGCTGCCCGGTAATGGAGCGTTGGCATTAAGCAGAAGATACTGATGCCTTCCTTCGGCCTCGACATAGTTTGCGGTGATCGTGCCGATATGGCCGATCATACGTTCCGCACCGATGCTGCCCAGGAGCGTGTGCGACGTCACAAAGTGTGGATCAAAGCGGTAGAGTGTCGGCTCGGTTGCTGTGAGCGATGACACCGGCGGCGCCAGGTTGGGATCGTAGAAGCCCGGGTTCTGGATGAAGTATGCCGTCTGGTTGATGCCGTTCTGCCGCACGGTCGGCATGAGGTCGGCGGCGGTGAGGCGCTGATAGAAGAGACCGACTCCTCCTCGCAACGTAAGGAACGGGTTCTTCGCGGTCTTGTTGCCGATCGCCCACGAGAAGCCTGCGCGCGGAGCGGGATCATTGTGGTCGGGAACCGCGGATTGCGTCTCGTAACGAAGCCCGTAGTCCAACGTGAAGGTGCGCGTGAGTTTCCACTCGTCTTCGGCGTACAGGCTCAAATCACCGGTGCTGACGGCACCGCTCGACTGGCCTGCAGTGAGATTGAATTGCGTGGGCGTGCCGGCCTCGTAAGAGGGTACGTCCGGAAAGATGTACTGCCCGTTATAGCCAGCGGTTGAGTCGTTGCTGTCGCGAAGCAGTCGATACCGCAGACCGGCGCGGATGAAATGCCGCCCGCGATCCATGGAGAGATTCTCCTGCAACTCATATTGGTCCTGGTTATCGCGCAACCGCTGCGTCGGCGATCCACCGCCAGCGAAGGAGCCTTCCACGATGATCGTCGGCTGCGTGCTGTTGGGATCCTGCATTATCCGCGTGCGGATGTATTGGAATCGAAGATCATTGACGATCTTCGGATTGAATATCTCGTTGTCGGCGAGTTGCAGCGTCTGGGTGAGCGAGTTGCTCGTGTAACCTTCCGTTGGCAGAACCAGCAAACCGACACCGGCATTCGTCTGATGCAGGCCGTGAATTTCGTAGCGGCCATTGATCTGGTTCGCTTGCGAGAAGCGGTGATCGAGCCGAAAGCTGTAGTCGTCGTCGCGCAGCGGATCGGCGATGGCCTCGGACACTGTGGTCTGAGGCACCAGTGGATCGACGGCATTCACGATTGCGTTGTTCTGGAGGGCGCTGCTGGTGGCCGCCACGAAGTACGAAGTAACCTTGCCGATCGGGCCACTGAGATTACCGCGAAAAATAAATTGATGGTACGGCGGCTCTGCGTTGGTAGTGAAAGGATTCTGCGAGTTGAAACCGCTGTCGGTTCCGCCGAGGTCGACCATGCCGTGAAGCTGGTTGCCGCCCGCCTGCGTCTCAATCTCTACCCTGCCAAACCCTGGATGATCATAAAGAACTGAGTAGGGATCGCTGTTGATATGGATTGCGCGGATAGCGGACTTCGGCGGAATCTGGCCGTTGCTGAAGCCATCAACGAGGAACTCGGGCGCGGAGGGGCCGACACCACCTTCAGCCATCGCGGTGAGTTGTTCGCGCAGCGTGTCGGGATCCTCGGAGAGAACATCAAGCTGGTTGCCGGAGAGGTTGAGCGCGCCTTGCGAGCCGCCCGCCCCAGATGCAGGATCAACGCTGATGATCTCCTCGGCGGCGTCGATTGAGAGTTTGAAGTTCAGGTGGCGATGATCACCGGGTTCGACGCTCGCGTCGCGGCTGAGCGCGCGAAAACCGGGTGACCGTACCGTGAGCGTATAGCTGCCGCTGGGAAGCGTAACCGTGAATACTCCGGCAGCATTCGTGACCGTATCGCGATCCAGGTTGTCGCCGTGTACATGGACGGAAGCGCGTTGGATTCGTGCGCCGGAAGGATCGCTGACGGTACCCGTGAGCGTAGCGGGCGCATCGCGGCTCTGCGCGTCCAATGACATGCCGCCAAAACACGATCCCGAAACCAGAAGTAGACTAAGACACCAACGCAGAAGCGGCATTCAGTGGACCGTAACGAGCTAGCTAAACGGGGGACATCTCTACTTGGCCGCACCGCTGCGGTAAGACTACTGCAATCAATGTCAAACGAGTACACAAAAGTAGCGGGTCATTCCAAAATAGGAAGTGTCGCTCAAGCGACAGATGTGCAACCGGCTCAGCCTTGGCAAAATCGATTTGTGTGCACGGAACGGAGTGCGTTGTGAAACCCGATTGAGCGATCCTCATGGCATGGGATTTATGACTGCAATATCGGAAACACGCATGCAGAGACCAGCCGAGTTCGACGACGAAACCGCGTGGCAGCAGGTACTTGCGCGCGATGCGAACGCCGAAGGCCAGTTTGTCTACGGCGTGCAATCTACTGGAATCTATTGCCGGCCCGGCTGCCCCAGCCGCCATCCCGCTCGGCAGAATGTGCACTTTTTTGCAAGCTGCGAGGAAGCAGAGGCGGCCGGGTTTCGCGCGTGTCTGCGTTGTCAGCCCACGCGCCCGAACGGCCGCACAGGTCCGCACTCAGACGCAATCATCCGTGCCACGCAGATTCTGCGCGAAGCTGATGGATCTGTATCTCTGGATTCAGTGGCGCGGTCCGTGGGTCTCAGCCGGTTCGCGCTGCTCCGCGGATTTCAACGCGTGCTCGGCGTCACGCCGGCGGAGTTCGCGAGGGCACAGCGCCGCGAACGTTTTCGCCAGCGAGTGCGCGAACCTGCCGGCTCGGTGACTGAGGCGTTGTATGCTGCTGGTTTCGGGTCGTCGAGCCGCCTGTACCAGGATTCGGAGAGCATATTTGGCATGCGACCCTCGGCAATGAAAGCACATGGCGCAGGCGAGACGATTCGCTGGTCAACGGCAGCCTCGCCGCTCGGACGCGTGCTCGTTGCGACAACTGATCGCGGAGTGTGCGCTGTGCTCTTCGCCGACTCCGATAAACAAGCGGAGCGCGAGCTGCAGTCGCGGTTCGCAAAGGCCACGCTGCAGCGGGATGACTCTGGCCTGGGTGACGCACTGCGATTTGTGCTCTCCCATTTGACCGAAAGCGCGAGGGCCGCTTCCCTGCCCTACGATGTGCGTGCGACGTCGTTTCAGCATCGCGTGTGGGCGGCGCTGCGAGCGATCCCGCGCGGCGAAACCCGAACCTACTCCCAGATTGCGCAGACGATTGGTGCACCGAAAGCAGTGCGTGCCGTCGGCGCAGCATGCGGAGCCAACCCGCTGGCAGTTGTCGTTCCCTGCCACCGGGCAGTGGGTGCGGACGGCCGGCTAACGGGATATCGCTGGGGCGTGGAGCGCAAGCGGCGGTTGCTGGCCATGGAGCGCGGCGAGCCAACGGAAGAGACAAACTGATTCCATTGCACTTGTGCAGTTCAGACTTCTACTGAAAAGCGGAACAGAGGCCGCCCGGAATCCGTAAAATCATGGCAGGGCGCTGTGTGCGTCCAAGAAGGTTATCCATGAAGCTGCGTTCCGTCTTGCTTGTTCTCTGCATCCTCTGTGGTTTTTATCTGCTGACCACACACTTCTTCCCAATCGGCACGATCGCCAACCTGGTGCATGGCGCTCAGGCTCCGGACGTAACCACCTCGACCCTGAATGGGCCGATGGGAACATTCAAGCTGACCGAGACCCAGGCTGCGCCAACGCTTGACGCTGAAGAGCAGGAGAATATCTCCGTCTACAAGCGCGGCTTACCGTCGGTCGTGAACATCACCTCGACGCAGGTGGCATATGACTTCTTTTACCAGCCCGTTCCAGAACAGGGCCAAGGCTCGGGCTTCATTATCGACAAGCAGGGCCACATCCTGACGAACAACCATGTTGTCGAGGGCGCGCAGTCGGTCGAAGTCGCACTTGCTAACAAGAAGAGGTACAAGGCCACTGTGCTCGGCACCGATAAGGCGCACGACCTGGCCTTGCTGCAGATCAATAACGTCCCCGATCTGCAGCCGGCAGTGCTTGCCGACTCGTCTCATCTCGCCGTCGGCCAGCGCGTTTATGCGATCGGGAATCCGTTCGGCTTCCAGGGCACGATGACACGCGGCATCATCTCGGCGCTTCGGTCGATCGAGTTGCCGTCGGGAGTGAAGATCGACAATGCAATTCAGACGGACGCAGCGGTCAACCCGGGCAACTCGGGTGGCCCTCTGCTCAATTCACACGGCGAGGTCATCGGCATCACCACGATGATTGCGGGCAACCCGAATGGCGGCGCTGCGCAGTCGGCCGGCATCGGCTTCGCTATTCCGATCTCGACCGCAAAGGCCGTGCTCGATGACTTTGCGCGTTATGGGCGCGTGCGCCGGCCCTCGATGGACATGGTCACGCTGGAGATCAGCCCCGATCTCGCGCAGCAGATTGGCCTGCCTGCAGACTACGGCATGCTGATCGAGCGCGTCCTGCCGGGCGGTGCCGCCGAACGTGCAGGGCTGCGCGGCGGATCACAGCGCGCCTACCTCGGCTTTACCCCTATCGTCCTCGGCGGCGATCTCATCACCAAGATCGACGGCCAGGACATCACGAACAAACAGGATCTCTCCAATGTACTCAATGAGCATCATGCCGGAGACACTGTCACCGTGACGGTGTTCCGCGGCCAGCGCCAGTTCAACATGAAAGTCACACTCTCCGATGCAACGCAGCAGCCGACGAATGGGCAGGAGACCTAGAGCCTTCGCGAGGGCGGACAAAAAACAGCAATGGCCCGGATCTCTCCGGGCCATTGCTGTTCGTGCTCGGGTGATTGTTAGAAGATAAGCCGTCCGAGAAGCTGGATCTGACGCGGACCGTAGATGACGTTGGACGTGCTCGACGGCGTCATAAACTGCGCAGCCGAGCTCGGCAGTGGGCCGAGCGTCCCGTTGCAGCCCGTGTTGAGCACGCATGCGCCTGTGCCGGAGGTAGCCGCAGCCGTGTACTGCACCAGATTGGTATTCACGGCCAGAATATTGCGGTGATTGGCCAGGTTGAATGCTTCGGCCGCAAGCTCGAAGCTGAACCTCTCCTTGATCGGGAAGCTACGCGAGAGCCGCGCGTCAAGATTGTGAACACCGGGGCCTGCGAACGCGTTACGCTTCGCGATGAAATCCGGAACGCGTGCAGACGGGCCGGAGGTGAACGAGGCGTTCGCCGGGCCGGCGTCCGTCGTGATCGCGAGCCCTGGAGTGCCGAGCGCGCCACCCGAGATCGACGTGTAGCTTCCGCTGACGGTGGCCGTTACCGGCTCGCCCGACTGCGCGGTGTAGGTTCCCGAGAGCAGCCAGCCATTCGTCGCGTACTCGGCGAACTTATTGCCGAGCGTGAAGTTCGACTTGCCCACCAGCGTCACAACCACACGGCTGCGGATGTCGAGGTCCGAGCGGGCATACTCGTCACCGACCCCGGTGCGGCCCCCGGTGAAGAACGGAATCAGCGGAGCGTCGGTACCGTTGAAGGTTCCGTTGGTGCCGTAGGTTTGTCCGCCGTCCATTGCCTTTGCCCACGTATAGTTGGCGAGCAACTCGACGCCGTGCGCCATTGGCTTGCGGACGGTTGCCACCATGGAGTGATACCAGGAGTTGACCGCCGAAAAACCAGTAGCCACAGTGCCTGTGGTTGAGTAGAGCTTATTCACGTACGTGGGCTGGATAGCCGTGCCCGTCGCTCCTGTGATCGGGTTGGTATAGGCATAGAAGCGATTGTTGAGAACCGACGCCGGATCAATGTTTGTATCGATGTAGACAGGCAGGTGGTTGGCCCGATTACCTACGTAGCCCAGCGTGAAGGACGAGTGCAGCGGCAGAGCCTGCTCTACCGTGAGGTCCCACGATTGCGAGACCGGATTGGTGAAACTGGGGTCCATGCCGCGGATCGTAATGCCCGTCCCCAGCGCGGGGTTGATGCTTGACGCAATCGTGATCGGCTGCCCGGTCACGTAGTTGGACGGTGCCGGTCCTGGCGGAGTGTAGATCGGAACGCCACCTTGAGGACCGTACGAGTGGTACTGGCCGTTGTTGTTGTAGCAGACGGTAGCTGGAGCGACGGGCACGCACTTCGTCTGGCTGGCGGCAGGCTGTCCGCTGAACGTTGGGCCTATAACCGCGCCGCTCCCCACGTACGGAAGATTCGCGACCGGCGCGCTATCGGCGTATTGCTTCTGGTAGACGCCGTTCTCACGGCGCAAGGTGTAATACGAAGAGTTCCCAATCTGGCCGTAGAACATGCCGTAGCCGCCACGAACAACCGTACCGGTCTGCGGATTCCAGTTGAAGCCGATGCGCGGCTGGATCATGTGCAGGTTGGGATTGATCTGCGAGGTCGCGTTGAAGGCGACCGGATTCAGCGTGTTGGGCCGGTCCGGACCGGGCACAAGCTGCACGTCATAACGAACGCCCAGCGATAGAAGAAACTTCGGCGTGGCCTTCCACTGGTCCTCGGCGAAGAAGTCCAGGTTTTGATTCCAGAAGTCGTCGGCGCCGACGCCGGTGAGCTGGTCGACTGTCTGTGAGAAGCTGACGAAATGCCGGACGATACCTGCCGTCGGCGCAGAGCTTGCGCCGGTGTAGGTGTACGTCGGGTTCACCGCGAGCTGGTCCTGAATCCAGTTAGCGAAGTTCAACTCAACCGTACCGTTCGAGTAGTTGAAGGCACCGTCGCCGCCGAACAGATTAGCAATCTGCTCGTGCACGAAGAAGGCGTCGAAGCCAGCCTTCACCGTGTGGTGTCCCATCGTGCGCGAGTAGACATCAGAGACCTGCCACTTATGCTCGTCCGGGAATGCCCCGCGTGGGAGAGCGGAGGTTTCGCCATAGCTGAACAGGTTCGTCAGGTTATTCGCCGGCCCGCCCTGATTGGTTGATGCCGTTTCGAGATCGCGCCCCCACTGAAAATGCACGACGTTGGCCGAGTTGGAGCTCAGTGCAGTCTCAGCATTCGCAATAATGATGCGCTCATGGAAGCTCGCCGTACCGTTCTGCGACTGGCCGCCGTTGTTGATGGTCGTGGAAGTGTTGTAGCCGTTCGGCTGGTTGTAGTTCTGCCACAGGAACTCGGCGGAGAGATGGGTCTTGGAACCGAGTTGGTAGTCGAGGCGCGGGAAGAAGATATCCTGCTTTGTGTTGCGCGCGAACGCGCCGAGGTTCGACTGAACAACAGCGACCGCCGCAGCGCACTGGGTCGGGCTCACATTCGGAATCGACGTGGGATAGGTAGTGCTGCCATCGACCAGATGGACAGTGCCGCCGTCGCAGAGGTGCACCAGGCTGCTGACGTTCGTCGAAGTCGAGTTATAGGTCGACAGATAGGTGATGGGATTAGATCTGCGATAGCCGTCGTAGCTGAAGTGGAAGAACAACTTGTCCTTGATAATCGGCCCGCCGAACGACACGCCGAACTGGTGCTGCACCTTAACCGGCTGCGTCAGTAGAAACGGGTTATGCGTCAGTAGGCCTTGATACTTGTTCAACGGGTCAAGCGCATTCCAGCCGGGCGTGCGGTAGTACTCATAGGCATCACCGTGCCACTGGTTTGTTCCAGACTTCGTGATCGCGTTGATAATGCCGCCGGCAGCTCCGCCAAGCTCAGCCGAGTAGCCAGTCGCCGAGGACTCAAACTCACGAATGGCATCGACGGGCCAGACATACGGCGAACCAATCGAACGCCCGCGCGCCTCCGAGAAGAACTGCTGGTTGTTGTTCGCACCATCAATGATGTTCTGGTTGTAGACGCCGGATACGCCGCGGTAACCGATCAGGCCGGTATTGCCGTCGGGTACAACGTTGGGTGTGAGCAGCACGAAGCTTTCAAAGCGGCGGCTGTTCACCGGCACGTTCGATACAACTGCCTGGTCAACAACCTGTGACTCCTCGACCTTCTCCGTGTCGATCAACGGAGCCTCGGAGCTGACCGTCACCTCCGTGCTCACGTTGGCGGTCGGAAGCTCTGCATCCACCGTGATCGGCGCCCCGACCGTTACAGCCACACCTTTGCGGTCCACCTTGCCGAAGTTGCCGTTGCCGCCAAGCACAACCTCGTAGGTCCCGGGCTGAAGGAACTGCAACTGGTAGTGGCCTTCGCCATCCGTCGTCAGCGTGCGGCTGAACCCGGTCGCCGGGTTGCTCACGACCACCGTCGCTCCCGCAACCACCGCGCCCGTGCTATCCCGAACGACACCGCCAATTCCACCTAGAGCGGCGGACTGCGCGTGCAGCTGAAGTGTAGCGAATGGCGTACTGAGAAGAAGGACCGCGAGCAGTCGGATGTGTGTCCGAAGCGTGTGTTTCATATGCGTCGTGTCTCCAATCGAAGCGTGAAACGTCCGGCACGGCGGGCCCGGTTCATATAAGGCGGATCCGTGAAATATCGCGCTCACCCAATTCGGGTACTTGCTCAATTCCGCACGGAAGCGACTTTTAATTGTTTGGATTAGGTTCGCCCTTTGAGCAAGGCAATGTCAAGATAAACAGACGACGCCTTTAGCCACGATCGTAAGCTTCGGCAAAAAAACACACGATAAAAGAACAGAAGCCCGATTCCGAAATACCCGCCGTCATTCCGTTAAGCCGGCGGAAGCGTTCATCAATGCAGCGTTTCAGGAATCACTGCATACTGCAGCAGCAGATCGAAAGGAACAATCTCCAGTGTTGCCTCGTGGGTCGCTTCAAGAACCACCGGACACGCTGCTCCAGCCCGCTGCACCTGCAGCCATCTCGCCGCGCACACGCACCAGCGGTCGCCGGGCTTCAGCCCCGGAAATCCAAACTGCGGCATCGGCGTTGAAAGATCGTTCCCCAGCTGCTTCGAAACACTCAGAAATTCCTCTGTCAGGACGCAGCAGACGGTGTGCATTCCCAGGTCCTCTGGTCCGGTCTTGCAGCAGCCGTCCCGGAAGAAACCCGTTGTCGGCTCAGAGCCACACGTCTCCAGCGGCCGACCCAATACATTCTTCTGCACAGAACCGTAGCGCGTTTCCATGGCAGGATTCTAAATCCCGCCTCCGAAGCTGTCTTGTCGCAACCGATTCAGTTGACCAGCGCCGCCGATTTCAACGACGTCGTGGACTGATGCACGACAGGAAGTTCAATTCGCACCGTCGTTCCACGATGCCGGCCGCTCGTGCAACTGCGAAGCCGCAGGCGCCCGCCCTGCTCTTCCAGGATGCCGCGCGTGACCCAAAGGCCAAGACCGGTTCCGCGTTCGCCTTTCGTCGTAAAGAAGGGCTCAAAGACGGAGCGCATATTCGCACGATCGATTCCATGTCCCGTGTCGGAAATCAAAATCATCGCGTGCGATCCCTCGATTCGCGCGCGGATATTGAGACGCCCGCCGATGCTCTCCATGGACTCGAGCGCATTCGCCACAAGGTTCGCAATCACCTGGCGCAGTGCCGGATCGTAGCTCGCCTCACGCACCTCATCGCTGAACCGCGTCTGAATGTCGATGTGATGTTGTGTCGCACGCGACGTAAAGAGCTGCACCACCTCATCCAACATCGTGTACAGATCGAGCGTGCGCCCCGGCGCCTTGCGGTAGAAGCTCAGCGTCGATCGTGTGATGTGACCCACTCGTTCCAGCTCGCGCGACGCCACCGCGGCCAACTCGCGCGCCGAGGGCGGAAGATCATGCGTCTGCAGCAGGTAGACGACATTCGTCAGCGCCTCCAGCGGATTGTTAATCTCATGCGCCAGCGTGTTCGCCATGCGCCCCGCGGCGGCAAGCCGCTCGGAATTGATCAGCCGCGTCATCAGCTCCGACGTCTCGCGCTCCGCGGCCTTGCGCGCAGAGATGTCCTCCACCACCCACAGAATGCTTGGCGCTGTCGAGTTATCGTGCCGCAGCACCGATACAGTAAGTTGCGCCGGAAACGTCGTTCCGTTGTAGCGCAGCAGCTCGCGCTCCACGCGGTGGCCGCTCTGTCGCCCGGCGAGCAGCTCCAGCAACTCTGCCGACTCCATCTCGCGCTCCGATGGCAACATGAAATCCGTGATCGACAGCGAAACAAGCCGTTCTACGGATACGCCCAGCATCTCTGCGAGCCGTAGATTCACGAGCTGAAAGTGGCCGCTGGTTGTCGTGTGCGCCATACCAACCGCGGCCTGGTTGAACGTAGCGGAGAACCGTTGCTGCGCCAGCCGCAGCTCCGCCTCGGTGCGCAGCCGCGCCCGTCTCCTCTCCGCATCCGCAAGCTCGCGCTCGATCGCCGGCAGCAGGCGATCCAGATGTCCCTTCAACACATAGTCATGCGCTCCCGCCCGCATCGCGCTGACAGCCGACACCTCGTCGATCGTCCCCGAGACGATGATGAACGGAATCTCGACGCCGCTGTCCTGAATGATGGCCAGCGCATCGCGTGCGCCGAAACTCGGCAGCGTGTAGTCCGCCAGCACGAGATCAATCGAGCTCGGCTCCGTCAGCGCGTCGCGAAGCTCGTCTGCCGTCTGCACACGGCGCGCCTCTACCGGGTATCCAGCTCGGGACAGAAAGCGCTCGAGCAGCAGAGCGTCTTCCTCATAGTCTTCGATGAGGAGCACTCGGAGCGGCTTCCGCGACGAGTTTATTGTGGCGGTGGACATTGGTTAAGCAGCAGCCAATACATGCCGAGTTGACGTGTCGCCTCGGCAAAATCCGTAAAGTTGACCGGCTTGCGGATATAGCTGTTCACACCCAGCCGGTAGCTGGACACTATGTCTCTCTCTTCATCAGACGAGGTAAGCACCACGACAGGTAGCAGCGCCGTCTTCTCCGCCGCGCGAATGTTCCGCAACACCTCGAGACCATCCACCTTCGGCAGCTTCAGATCAAGCAGGACAAGCTGCGGCATCGGCTTCGCTCCGTTCGCCGCGGCATTCACATACTCCACTGCCTCGGCGCCATCATGCGCCACTTCAATCTCATTCGCTACATTGGCCTTACGCAGCGCGCGAATCGCCAGCGCTTCGTGGTCCGGATCGTCTTCAACAAGAAGAATCATCATCTCACTCTCGAAATTCGTTCGATTTCTCCGCGCTCGAATGCAAGCTCAGGGCGCCAGCGTGAAAAAAAACGTGGCTCCCTTGCCGGGCTCTCCTTCCGCCCATATGGAACCGTGATGACGGCGAATGATGCGTGACACAGTCGCAAGGCCGATACCCGACCCTTTGAACTCACGCTCGCCATGGAGACGCTGAAACGCAGTGAACAGGCGGTCGACATACTTCATGTCAAACCCTGCACCATTGTCCCGAAGGAAGTATACGGTCTCGCCATTTTGCGGGCTACTCCCGAACATGATCGTCGCATCGTCTGTTCGTGCGGTGAACTTCAACGCATTTCCAATCAAATTCTCAAAGGCAACGCGCATCAAGCGAGGATCAGCTTCGGCAGTCAGTCCGGGCTCGGCAGTCCACTGCACCTTTCGCTGCGGATCCAGAGCGTGAAGATCTCCAAATACCGTTGTCGCGAGCTCAGACAGGTCGACTCGTTCACGTTGTGCCTCATACCGCGTCACGCGCGAGAGCTGCAGAAGAGAGTCGATCAGCGTACCCATACGCTGCACGCCATTGCGCACCCGGTTGATGTAATCCTTTCCCTGCTCGTCCAGCTTGCCCCCAAAATCTTCCTGCAACGCAAGCGAGAATCCATCGATGGTGCGCAGCGGTGCGCGAAGATCGTGCGACACGGAATAACTGAACGCCTCCAGTTCCTCGTTCGATTGCGCCAGCTCGCTGGTCCTCTGCGCCACTCTGTCCTCCAGCACCTCATTCGACTCGGTCAACTGCCGATTCAGCGCGGCAATCTGCTCGGAGCTCAGAGCAATCCGCTCACGGTCTCGTGCCGCGCGAACCATCAGTTCAAACGCGCTCACCAGCAGAAGGAAGTCGAGCGCGAACGCCAGCGAAAAGCTTCCCCACACCTGCCGGCGCGCGGAAGTTGCCTCTGCTCTCCGCTCCGCAAGCAACCGCTGTTCCTCTGCCTCAATATCGCGAACCGCCGACTGTACCCTGTCCATGCGGTCGGGCGTTCCCTGCACGATCGGCGCCAGCAGCGCCGGATCAATCGCGCCCTGCGGCTGGACTCGGCGTACCGCGAGCAGCGCCTCCAGCTTCGCCATCTTCGCTGAAATCCCATCATTCAGAGCCGTGATGCGCACCTGCTGGGAGCTGTTGTCAATCGTCAATCGCTGCAGGTGGTCCGTGGTGTCGTGAATCTCTCGCGTAGACCTCGTGTACTGGTCCTCAAGCGCAGGCAGTCCGGTCATCACAAAGCCGCGCGCCGAACTCTCCGCCGTGCGCACCTCCGCAAGCAGAGTCTCTGTCTGCGAGATCACTTCCAGGGTGTGCGAGTACCAGAACTGCGCCGCCAGCAGCGTGTGAAGCGCGCGCGCTGCAAACCACGTGTTCAACAACACAATGGCAACAGCGCCAAGCAGCGCCGCACGATACCAGGCTGTGTTTCTCATACGTTCAGAGAAGGCCGATGCCTGAGCGCCGGTCGAGGTTGTGCCTATGCTCGCGCAACGGGGGCCACCAGCGGAGCTGGTCGGGGGGCATCCAGCAGTTTCTCGCCGGGCCGATCCTCAAAAATCGCCGGCTTCTTCAGCTTCATTCGTTTCAACCGCAGATCCAGCGCGGTGCCGAGAACACCGAAACCATACTTCACGCTGCGCCGGAAATTAATCGACGAGGCCTCTTCAAAATACTTTGTCGGGCACGAAATCTCGCCCACGCGGAAGCCGAAATAGAACGCCTGCGCAAGCATCTCGTTGTCGAACACGAAATCGTCCGAGCAACTCAGCAGCGGCAGCCGCTCCAGCACCTCACGGCTCCACGCACGATAGCCCGAGTGATACTCCGATAACTTCTCGTGAATCAGAATGTTCTCGAGCAGCGTGAGCACGCGATTCGATACATACTTGTACTTAGGCATGCCGCCCTTCAGCGCGCCGCGGCCAAGAATGCGTGATGCCTGCACACCGTCGTACTCGCCATACGCGATCATCGAAACCATCGCAGTAATCAGCAGCGGCGTGTACTGGTAATCCGGGTGAACCATGACCACAATGTCCGCGCCCTCATAGAGAGCCGCGGCGTAACAGGTCTTCTGATTGCCGCCGTAACCGCGGTTATTGTCGTGCCGCAGCGTAACCAGCCCCAGCTGCTGTGCGATCCGTACCGTATCATCCTTGCTGCAGTCATCTGTGAGAATCACCGTGTCGACAATGTCGCGCGGAATCTCGCTAACCGTTTTTTCCAGCGTCTTGGCAGCGTTGTAAGCCGGCAGAACGACTGCAATCTTTTTCCCATTCAGCATGATCAATTCCTTTGGATGCGCTTCGCCGGTGCGGAACTGCTGCACCCCCTGCTCAGCCGGCGCCGGATGTGTTCTCTCCAGTCTATAAACTTCAGGATTTTCTGCAATCAGCGGGCGTTTGCCCCCGAATCGCCACTTAGTGCCCGACCGCATTTGCCATCTGCTGCCCTAACCGTACGCTTTCCGCAATTCCACGGTCCTCTGGGTAGTAGAAGCAGGTGTCCGCAATTTGGAGGCCAGCAATCGGCGTCTGCACAGGCGGTATCTTCGCTGCAAATCCGGGCTCGCAGATCGGCTGCCCATAACGTAGACGCGCAACCTTTGTCGCGACAATATCTTCGCGCTTCAGCGCAGGGTTGATCTGCTGCAGACATACAAAGGCCTCATCCAGCAGCCGCTCATCAGGCCACGAGAACTTCGGATGCGTTACCGGCATGTAGTACGGCACATAGACGATGTGGTCACCGCCAACATCACGCAAATTCGTGAACTCGATCACCCCCGGAATCTCAATCCCTGGCTGCGATACATTTACCCAGAAATGCGGGCTGACGCGCTGCCGCAGTTTGAAGATCACGCAGATCACACCAATGTTGTGAATGGACGCGTACCGCTGCTTCCAGTCCTCGGGCAGTGACGGAACCAGTGGGGCAATCAGCGGGGTTGGAGACGTGCAGATAACCGCGTCGGCGGGATAAAAGCCCTTCGACGTTCGCACGCCCGTGACGCGGCCGTTCTCTGAAGCTATCTCCGTAGCCGGCTCGCCGAGATGAACACGTCCGCCGTTCTTCTGGATCGCATCCATCAGCGCATTCACCAGCGTGATTGAACCACCGTGAATGTATCCAAGCTCCTCCTGCATCATGCTCTTGCGCGAGCGGCCGATGCGGCGGATCCGCGTCCATATCCAGAGCGCCGATATGTTGTCCGCGTACTCATAGAACTTATAGTCGAACAGCGGCTCCCAAAGCAGCCGGTACACTCCTTCTCCGCACCAGCGCACGATCCAGCTCTTCGCGGACTCGTTCTCGATCGCAGGCCAGTGATTCTTGCGTACAGAAACCAACGCAAACAGACCGTATCGCAGCTTTTGCCACAACGAGAGATGCGGGAATCGCAGAAGCGAAATGGGATCGCCCCAACCATGCAGCTTTCCGCCGGTGAAAACACCCATCGACGTGGGCCGCCACTGCATCGCATCAGAAAGGCCAAGCTCTTTGAGCAGATCAAATGTCGGATAGTCGGTCTTGCAGACGAAGTGATAGAACCGTTCAACCGAGACGCCATCGAAGTCGAAGTGACCGGCCATGCCTCCTGGTTCGGGAGCCGCTTCGATCAGATCTACCTCATGTCCATTCTTCGCTGCCCGGTACGCAGCGGCGAGGCCCATTGCACCGGCTCCAACAACGACAACCTTTGCCATTCCGTGGCGTTCCTTAGAGACCGGCGAAGACCTGCTCCGGTGAATTGCGGGACTGAGACTGTCTTTGGGCTGAGTGTACCGGAATCGCTATGCGCTTCCCAAACGCGTTTGAGCTAACGAGCGGCTAGCGCAAGCTGCTGTTCGTATTCTTCGTAGGGTCCCTTGTGGTCGGTGATGTGGAAGTCCGTGGGCCCACCTTCGAAGTGCCAGATGCGCGTACCGACCTCTTCGATGAGGTCCTGATCGTGCGTCACCAGGAAGACAGTGCCTTCGTACTTCTGGAGCGCCGTGTTCAGCGCCATGATGCTTTCGAGGTCGAGGTGGTTCGTCGGCTCGTCGAGCACGAGGATATTCGGCTTCTGCAGCATGAGCTTGCAGAAGATCAGCCGCGCTGCCTCTCCGCCCGAAAGCGCTTCCGTTTTTTTGAGGCCTTCTTCGCCGCGGAAGAGCATCTGCCCAAGCAGGCCGCGAATGTCTTCCTTCGCTGCCTTCGGGTCGAAGCTGTGCAGCCACTCCGCGGCAGTAGTGTCCTTGGGGATGGAAGCGGTATGGTCCTGCGCGAAATATCCGATCTGCGCCTCGTGTCCCCACTTCACTTCACCGGAATCAATGTCGGACTTATTGGCTTCGCCCAGGCCGGTGTTCGCGAGCAGTGCCTTCAGCAGCGTGGACTTGCCTTGTCCGTTACGGCCAACAAGAACAACCTTGTCACCGCGCATCACAGAGGCGGAGAAGTTGCGGATGACGTGTTCGGTTGAGCCATCCGGCTGCGTGTAGCTCTTGTTCACTCCTTCAAACTCAAGCACGTGCTTGCCGCTGGGGCGTTCCATCTTGAAGGCGAGGTACGGGCGCTGGATGTTCGAGCGTGCGAGCTCTGTCGTCTGCAGGCGCTCAACCTCCTTCTTGCGGGAGTTCACCTGCGAGCTGCGCGTACCTGCGGAGAATCGCGCGATGAATTCATTCAGTTGCGCAATCTTCTTCTCGCGCTGCTCGTTCTGCGATTCGATGCGGCTGCGGATCTGCGTCTTCTGCAGGACCATGTCGTCGTAGCCGCCGGTGTAGGTGATGATCGTCTGGTAGTCGATGTCGGCGATGTGCGTGCAGACCGAGTTCAGGAAGTGGCGGTCGTGCGAGATGGTGATAACCGTGCCGTTGTAGCGGTTGAGGAAGTTCTCAAGCCAGTGAATCGAATCGAGATCGAGGTAGTTGGTGGGCTCGTCGAGGAAGAGGGCGTCGGGGTTTCCGAAGAGCGCCTGGGCGAGCAGGACGCGCACCTTCTGGCCGCCCTGGAGCTCGGACATCTTGCGCTCGTGGACTTCGTCGGGGATGTCGAGGCCCTGGAGGAGGATCGCAGCGTTGGAATCAGCCTCGTAGCCGTCCTCTTCGCCGACGATACCTTCGAGCTCGCCGAGGCGGATGCCGTCCTCGTCGGTCATCTCGGGCTTGGAGTAGATGACCTCGCGCTCCTCGAGAGCGGACCAGAGGGCCTTGTTGCCCATGATGACGGTGTCGATGACGCGGAAGGCGTCAAACTCGTACTGGTTCTGCTTGAGGACGCCGAACTTTTTGGGGCGGACGACGGTGCCCTTCTGGGCATCCAGTTCGCCGGTCAGGACCTTCATGAAGGTGGACTTGCCGGAGCCGTTGGGGCCGGTGAGGCCGTAGCGGCGGTCTGAGTGGAAGGTGACGGAGACGTCCTCGAAGAGCAGCTTCGAGCCGTAGCGCATGGTGACATTAGAGACAGAGATCATCTCTATCATTTTCGCAGATTCCCTGTCTTTCTATCGCAGGTTTTGGGGGCAAGGGCGGGTACCCCCCTCCCCCTGTTTTTTGCGCAAAATCTTCAAAACAGAGAACTTAGGGTTGGACCTTCCCAAATTGGGACTGAGGGCGCAGAGGCGAAGAGGGGGTCGCCGGGAGTGAGGTTTGTCAAGTGAGGGCGGTTATTTATTCGGGCCTAGATCGGTGGTGCAGGTTACCCACCAGGAATCGCCGCTGTGGGTGACGGAAGCGCCTTCCGGGTGTTTACCGTTGATCAGGACGCTGGATGGGGAGGGGCTGTCTTTGAAGGGGCCGAGGCGAATGGGGACTGTGCCGATAGGTTTGTTGGAGGAGATCGCCAGGCTCATCTGGCTGGAGGAACGGGTCAGGCGGTAGTTCAGCGATGCTGTCTCGACCTTGCCGTCGTGCGAAAAGAGGATCGGGTATTTGTCGGTTGCGAGCTCGGTCCAGCCATAGGGCATGCGCGGGGTGATGCGCGGATGCGCTGGGTCGAGATCGTCGACGCCGAGGAGGATGCGGAAGGCTTTGATGATCTCGTCCTCCTGCACACCGTTGCCTGACTCGCCGGTGCGATAGATGAACTTGCCGGTGGGATCGAGCTGGGCGCCTTCGGGGACGATGAATTCCCGCGAGCCGAGGCGCGGGTCGTAGATCTCTTTGGCGGTCCAGTGGAACATGGTGGTCGCGTCGTTCATGCGGTCGAGGAGCAGCGCAGATTGGGTGACGAAGCCCTGGCCGTAGCCCATGGCCCAGCCGTAGAAGCCGAGCGGCTTATAGGTGTCGAGGAGCCGCTGGTAGGCAGCCTGGTCTGCGGACTGCCAGCGCGGGTCAGCTTCAGGGGCGTAGGCGGTGTAGTCGGCCTGAAGGATGATTGGGCCGAGGACGGTGCTCTTGTTGGGCCAGCCGGCGTCGACGAGGGTCCAGACCGAGCCGTACTTCGGATCCGAGATGATGTAGTGGGCGAACATGGCGGAGCGCATTTTCGCAGCTCTGCTACGCCAAAGCGCTGCGGAGTGGGTCTCGCCGATGGAGTCGGCCATGCGGGCGAGGGCTTCCAACGAGGTCATGCAGATGTAGTCGGGATAGACCGAGTAGCCTTTGCCGCCGGCCGACTCGCCGGTGGTGTAGAGGACACCGTCCCTGGCGCCGGAGAGCTCGGGGTGATCGAACTGCCACGGAATCCAGTCGCCGGCAGCTTTGACGTCGATCCAGTGCGCGCGGAGCCAGGAGTCGCGATCGGGGAGCCGCTGCCAGAGCTTGTAGAGGGCGAGGCTGATGAGGCCGTGGCCGTCGTTCTCAAACGGTGTGGAGGGATCGGGACGGTTGATGATGCGGCTCCAGTGCGGCGGGAGCGGATGGCCGTGGAAGGTGAGGGATGGGTTCTCCTGATAGAGACGCGCGTCGCGCAGGGCGAGATCGAGGCCGCGGGTGGCGGGGTCGAGGAAGCCGAGGTCGGCGAGCTCCTGCATGGTGCGGCCGAGATCGCGTGACCACGATTGGTCGTAGTAGACGCCGACGTTGTTGCGCCAGGTGCCGAACTCTCCGCCGGCGGACCAGGGGACACCGGCCCAGGCGAGGGCTCCCTTGGTGGAGGTGTGATAGAAGCCGCTCGCGTCGACTTTGTTGAGCATGTCCTGCACGTTGGCGTAGAAGGCGTTCTGGAGAACGGTGGCGTAGACATCGCCTTTGAAGGTGACGCGCGGGCCGTTGTAGCCGGCCGGGATGGGCTGAACGGCGATCGGCCGGTTGACGAGCGTGTCGCTGGTGTAGAGCGCGGCGCGGAGGTCGCTGAGGCGGGATTTTGACCTGGCTTCGTCGACGCCTTCGAGGCGCAAAGGCTTGTGCTGCATGAACTCGGCAAACTTCGGATCAAAGTTGTCAGATCCATTGGACGCAACAAGGGGCGCGGGACGCAGGCCGGGAACGGATTGGTCCTGCGTCGGTCTCTGCGGTGATGGCCGCGATGCTCACGGAGCCCTTCTTGTCAGGAGACGGAACGATCTCGATGGATGCCAGCGGAGCGGGACCGGGGTTGATCACCGCGATGTAGTTGCCGTCTTCGATCGGAGCGGCGGGATAGAGATGGCTGGACTGCGCGAAGGCGTTGCGGAGATGCGCGTCCGTCGGGAAGGGCTCGCGAGCCTGATAGAACGGCAGGCCGAACCAGACGCTTTCGCCGATGATGAGCGGGAAATTCTGTGTGGAGCCGTCGGCGTAGGTGAGGCGGATGAGGCCGACGTTGTCGCCGATGAAGAAGCGGCGCGACATGTCCAGCGGACTGGACCAGGCGGAGGGGCGCATGGTCTCGGTCATACCGAGCAGGAAGAGTTTTTTGACTGGGGCGCCGATCTTGATCTGGGTTTCAGAGGAGGACGTGGTGAAGAATGGAACGCCGTAGCGGTAGATGAGCTTCTGCGGGGCGTTGGGGTTGGCGATGGGAAGAACGAAGAACTTATCGGCGGGGGCATTTGCGACGCCGGTGGAAGCAAAACCGAGCCCCGGGATGAGCAGCAAAGCGGTGGCAGCGAGCGGAAGCGGGCGCAGCCGGGCCCAGAGGCTCTTCATCGTCATTCTCCTGATAATGTTCGGTTCCCTGAATCGGGGAAAAGGATTTCGCAGAAATGGTAGCAGATACCGGTACCTCGATGCTTTTTCCCCCAGGACGGCTGGCCCCCGCCAATCTCCGCTCCTCCCCGATCACCTGGAATGGCCGAAAAAATCTTCAAAAAAGCCCTTGACGGGCAACGATCCAGCGAGTATTTAACTCATAGGTTATATAACCGGATGGTTACATAGCGATGAATGACGCAATCAGCAACACGTTTTCAGCACTGGCAGACCCGACGCGCAGGGCCATCCTGGCGAGACTGGCGCTGGGTGAGACTTCGGTGACGGAATTAGCCGAACCGTTTGCGATGAGCATGCCGGCGGTTTCCAAGCACCTGCGCGTACTGGAGAATGCGGGGCTCGTGGAGCGGGGACGAAAGGCGCAGTACCGGCCGGTGAAGCTGCGGGCTGAGCCGCTGCGCGAGGCGGCGGGGTGGATCGAGCAGTACAGGCGATTCTGGGAAGAGAGCTTCGACCGGCTGGACAGTTTTTTGAAGCACCTGCAGGCCGAACAGGCCAAGGGATCGAGGGAACGCAAGACAACAAAATCACGTAAGGAGAAGAGAAATGTCCGCAGGCCTAACTGACAGTGCAGTGGCAATGCAGCCCGGGCAGGGCTATGAGATCTCGATTACGCGAACGTTCGACGCGCCACGCGAGCTGGTGTGGAAGGCGTGGACCGATCCTGCGATGGCGAAGGAGTGGATGGGACCGCGCGGGTTTACACCGACGGAGTTTACGACCTCCGACCAGCCGGGCGGGCAGTGGCATTTGACGATGGTGGGCCAGCGGCCCGGAAGCGATCAGCCGGTGAAGCTGGGACAGGGCGGAACGGTGCTGGAGGTGCGACCGCCGGAGTTGCTGAAGTACACGTTTGGATGGGACAGCCGGGCGAGCGTGGGGCTGGCAGACGGGCCAAAGGAGAACGTGATCACGGTGCGGTTTGAAGAGCGAGGAGGAAAGACGGTCATGCACTTTCATCAGGCGCCTTTTGCGACGGAGAGCGAGCGCGATGGGCACAACGGCGGATGGAACTCGGCGTTCGACTGCTTTGCAGAGTTCATGCTGCGCGTGCAGCCGGAGCGCAAGCCGGCAGCGGACGATGTGCCGAGTGAGCTGCACCTGCGGCGGTTCTTTGCGGCGCCGCGGCAGATGGTGTTCGACGCGTGGACAAAGCCGGAGCTGGTGCGCGAGTGGTGGGGGCCGAAGGGTTTCACGAATCCTGTGTGCGAGATGGATGCGCGCGGCGGTGGCGCGATCCTGATCCATATGCGCGGACCGGATGGGACTGTGTATCCGATGACCGGGAGGTTTGTGGAGTTCTATCCTCCGTATCGCTTCCATTTCACGTCCGGGCCGGTCGATAAGGAAGGACGGCAGATCCTGGAGACGTGGACGTCGGTGTTCTTCGAAGAAAAAGATGGCGGCACGGAAGTGATCGTGGATGTGCACGTGACCAAGAGCACGCCCGAGGCCGCATTCGCTCTGAAGGGCATGCGCGAGGGCTGGAGCCAGATGCTCGACAGGCTGGCGGAGTTTGTGAAGGCCAGACAGTAGAGAAGAGACAGTAGACAGTAGAGAACGACAACCACGAAAAGGAGAGGTGTGATGAAGACGAGCGTGCATCTTGGATTTACAGGCAAGTGCGACGAAGCATTCAGCTTCTACGAGAAGGTTTTCGGAACGAAGCGGCAGATGACGATGAAGTATAGCGAGGCGCCAGCGGGAACGCCGGTGCCTCCCGATGCGAAAGACCTGGTGATGCACGCGGCAATGCCGGTGGGCAGCATCACGCTGATGGGAGCGGATGCGCCCCCGGGTAGGGGGAAGCCGATGAGTGGCTTCCAGATCTGCATCGAAGACACGGACGAGGCGACGGTGAGACGCTTGTTTGCTGCGCTGAGCGAAGGCGGGAGCACGTTTATGCCGCTCGAGAAGACCTTCTGGTCTCCGTTGTTTGGCATGTGCACGGATAAGTACGGCGTGGGCTGGATGCTAACCGTGCCGGGTCAGCCACCGGCATAAGAGCACGTACGCGGCTGAGCTGCGCTGTGAGAGCTCAGCCGCAGATGGCGTCGTGGTCGGGCTGACGACGATCGCGGAGGTCGGCGAGGAGGTAGTTGGCGGCGACGAGGCCGAGGGGAAGAAGTGTAAGGACGAGGTTCATGATCTTCTCCTGTGTTGTTCTTGTTGTTTTGGTCGGGCCCATACACGGTTTGCTGTCCGTGTATGGGTTAGATCAGGTTGCTGGAATGAAGTTTCGCTCAGTGGGATAAAAACTTGATCAAGCGACCCGTTAGCGAAGACCACCGCCGGCCTGGAGGAGCGAGCCGGTGACCCAGCGGGCGTCGTCGGAGGCGATGAAGGTGACGACGTCGGCGATGTCGTCGGGCTTGCCGGTGCGACCGAGCGGTGTCTGCGAGACGAATTGTGTTTCGAAATCTGAGCCGGCGATTCCCAAGCTGTTCGTGCCTTCGGTGGTGGTGACGCCAGGGTTTACGGAGTTGACACGAATCTTCTTTGGGCCGAGTTCCTTGGCGAGAACGCGGGTGATGGCGTCGACTGCACCTTTGCTTCCGGTGTAGATGGACGTGTTGGGCGGCGTGTTCTCGCTGACCACGGAGCCGATGTTGATGACACTGCCGCCTTCCGCGGGGAAGAGCGGAACGGCAGCCTGGGTTGTAAGCAATAGCCCTGTGACGTTGGTCGTGAAGATGCGGTTAATTTCCTGCTCGGTCACGGCCTCAAGAGGGCTGAAGGAATAGACGCCCGCGTTGTTAACGAGGATGTCTACCTTTCCGAATGCCTTCTGAGTTTCGGTGAATAGCTTGTTGATATCTGCGGCGTTTGCGACGCTGGCGCCGATGGCGACGGCCTTTCCGCCGGCTTTGGTGATGTCGGCAACAGTGCGGTCGGCACCGGCCTGGTCCGAGGCATAGTTGACGACGACCGACGCTCCCGCGGCGCCGAGCGCCTTTGCAATCCCCGCACCGATTCCCTTGCTGGCTCCTGTAACGACTGCGACCTTCCCTGTGAGCTTTGCCATGAGCATTTCTCCTTTTGAATCTCGTCGAATTGTTCGACGTATATCGAAATGGATGAAGGAGAGGGGAGGAAGGATTCCGGAAGTCTTCGATATTTATCGAAATGTTATGCGAGGGGGTGTGGTGGTCCCGGGGATACAAATACAGAGGTCCTTCGGCTACGCCTCAGGATGACGGCGGGTTGGGCGAAGTTCTCTGGTTTTACAGCTTGGCGAGCTGGGCGAGGTAGGCGTCCCACGTATCACGATGGAGCGTGAGCGAGGCGCAGCGGCCGTCGCGTTCGACTTCGATGAGTCCAGCCTCGGCCAACTCCTTCAGATGGTGCGAGATGGTGGCTGGGCTGAGGATTTTTTGCTCGGCCAGGGAGCCGCAGGGAGTGGCATCGCGGCGGGCGATCTGCTGCAGGATGGCGAAGCGGCGAGGATCGGCCAGGGCGCGGGCGATGGTCTGCATCTGGTCGTCGGAGAGATGTTTTCGCGCCCTCATGATCAGTTAGATGATAATCGAAGGATTTTGGTTCGACGGGATCAGCTCTGCGGCTTGCGGGAGGCCGGCATCTGGGCGGGTTGCTCGGCGTGAATGGTGACCTCATAGTTGTGACCGAGCCAGCGGTTGGAAGCGGGCCAGTACATGGTGAAGACGAGAGCGCCGGACTGGGCGGGGGCGACGATATCGACGAAGGAGCCGAAGGAGTCGACCGGCTTGGCTTCGGTCTTGTTGGTGGTCGCCCAGTTGTCGGCGGTCCAGACAACCTGGAAAGGGTTGGCGTCGATGATGCGAAGGGTGCCGCAACAGACCATGGCGGAGATGGGACGCGTGGTGCGGAAGATCTCCATGCGGTTCTGAAATTTGCGCTGCTCCTTGGGGACGCCGTAGCGCTCTTCGACGATCGAGATGCGGTCGAAGATGTGGCCGTCAGTGACGGAGCGGAGAAGCTTGAGGTACTCGGCATGCGCCCAGCAGAGGGGTTGGGCGGAGCCGGCGGAGCGGCCGCAGTAGAGCCCTTCGGAGGGTATGTCGGCGTAGTCCCAGACCTGCTCGGGAAGCATGCCGCCGAACGAGGAGAATTTCTCGATCGCATTGATGAGCGCACTGACGTCGTTGCCGGCGGCGAGCTCGTAGTGGGCACGTTCGCCGGTGAGCAGCGGCCAGGCGCGGCCCTGCCCATAGCCGACGTACGGACCGCCATCTTTGCGCTGCCCGTAGCCGTCGTGGTTGTAACGACGCCAGCAGGGGCCGTAGGGTGTGTCGATCTTGAGTACGTGGTCGACGACTTTGAGCGAGTCGATGATCAACGGGTCGTCGGGGCGGCGGATTCCGTAGCGGACGAGCTCAAGGAAACCGCCGTCGATGACCTCGCGGGCTTCAAACTCGTTCTTCTCGCCGGGTTCGCGGTTCGCGATGTGGATCATGCCGGGCGGGATGGATGGGTTGTGGAAGGGTTCGCCTTCGGCGGGCGGGCGGATGCGCATGTAGTGATACGGAATCTCGGGCAGGAGAACGCCCGCGGTGGTGGTGGTCCACTCGTCCAGATGGGCTTCGATCCAGTCGGCGTAGTCGCAGAGGAAGTCGGCGAGCTCGGGGAATTTTTCGCAGACGATATCCGAGGCGCAGAGCAGCGCGGAGATGACAGCGGCAAGGGTCGAGGGCGAGTAGCCGGCGTTCTCTTCCCAGCGCTCCTGCTGCGTGACCGGAGCGTAGCGGACGAGGAAGCTGGCGGCGCGGGTGACGAACGGAACGATGTCAAAGCCGCCGAGAGCGCCGATCTTCCAGAGTCGCCAGGCGAGGATGATGGGGAACGCGACCTCGTCGAGCTGAATGCCCGACCAGTAGGGCGTGCCGTCGATCCAGAAGTTCTGGGCGAAGCCGCCGTCGGGGTGTTGGGTGCAGGCGAGATAGACGAGCGCGCGCAGAGCTGTCTCCGTACGGCCACAGGCGAGCAGCGCCGTCGCGGACTGGATCATGTCGCGTGTCCAGACGAGGTGGTAGCCGCCCAGATCGTCGTCTGACTTGGACGCACCCCAGGGGATGGACGCGGAGGCGATAAACGCACCGGGGTAGATCTTGTCCTCATGCGCGAGGATGACGTTATGCGAGATGCGCATCAGACTGCCGCCATCGGTGGAGGCGGCTGCGAGGCGCTCAGGGCTGGCGGCCCGGTGCCATTGCTCGATGAAGCGCCTGCGCTGGATCTCGTAGGGCGTGGAGAGCGTCTGGGTCATGGCTGCGAGCGCGGCGTGGTGGTTGTCGCCGAGCGCGATGGCGATGGTGAAGTTGCGCACGCAGCCAACGTTGATCTCGCCCATGATGGCGATGTTGCCGTCCAGCGCCTGGCCGAAGTTCCAGGTCATCTTCTGGTGTTGGGAGAGGTCCTGATAGCCATCACTGGAGCCGACATAACCGCAACTGCTGCGCGAGAAGCCGCAGCTGCAGCCGAACGCAAGCGAGATGCCGTTCTTCCAGGCGAGGATGGCACGGCGGCCGGCGATATCAAGGGCGCGGGCGGAGTTGCCGGCGCCGCCGCCATCCAGATGCGGGGCGAGCAGGGCGTAGCACTTGAGCCGCGAGAGAATCTCCTCGTCGCCCTCGATCTTGACGTTGACGAGAACGACGGGGTGATGGGGGTCGGTAATGAACTCCTTGGTGACGGTGTAGCGTCCGCCCAGGTCGTTGGCGCTGACCCGGACGGCGAGGGCGTCGGAGTCGATGTAGTGGAAGTCGTACTCGAAGTCGCGCTTCTCCTCGTGGAAGAAGGTCTGCTCGTCGGTGAAGAGGAGCTCCGTGTCGCGGGTCTGGGGGCGGTCGATGGTGGGGTAGTAGATCTCGTTCAGGATGCCGTGGGAGGCGGTGAACCAGATGCGGCTGGAGGCGGCGTAAGCCGTAGATACGGCGTCTTTTTTGCTGGATGTCCAGCGCGGAGCGAGGCCCGGAGCACCGAAGGCCGCACCGTCGTCATCCAGCCAGCGGTAGGTTTCGTTCAGAACGCTCATTGAGAACTATGAGACCACACCGCCGGAGGTTACCGAAATGTATGGGCGGTGCGCCGGATATCTGCTATATAGCTTGCACCTATGCAATCAGCTCGTCTCCGGCTCCGTAGTCTCGGGCTCTGTAGTGTGGCCCTTGTCGTTGGGATGTGGTTACCCGTGGCCTGGTCTCAGAAAAGTGCGCCCGATCCGTACTCCGCCGAACCCCTGGTGCTGCAGCGGCTGGATGTTGTGTATGCGATGAACGCGGACGGCACAGGGTACATGCAGAAGACGGTCGTGGCGAAGGTTCAATCGCAGACCGGCGTGCAGCAGCTCGGGATCCTCAGAATGGGGTTCGCGGCGAACTCGCAGCATGTTGAGTTTCATTACGTGCGGACGCGGCGGCCGGATGGAACGGTGACGGAGACGCCGCTTTCCGGGGTGATGGAGCAGCCACTGCAGGCGACGGTGCAGGCGCCGTTTTACAGCGACCTGAAGGTTGCGGAACTTCCGGTGAAGAACCTGCAGGCCGGCGACACGCTGGAGTGGGAGGCGCGCCTGGTGATGACCAAGCCCGAGGCGCCAAACGAGTTCTGGGATACGGAGACGGTGGTCACAGAGGGAGCGGTGGTGCTGGAGCAATCTGTGGAGCTGCGCGCGCCTGCGACGAAGAACGTGACAGTGTGGACGAATCCTGCGCTGGGCATCAAGGTGAAGGAGTCGACCGACGGGGACCTGAGGGTCTACCGGTGGGAGACGCAGCAGCTCAAGCCGACGGTTGGACCAGAGGCTGAGGCGGCCAAAGAAGCGAAGAAGAAACATGTGGAGACCGCCGAGGAGGAGCTGGACAGCGAGCGCGGAAAGCTGCCGTCGGTGGCTTGGACAACGTTTCCGAGCTGGGCGGCGGTGGGCGAGTGGTATCGCGGGCTGGAGCTTAGCCGGGTGACACCGGACGATGAGATCAAGGCCAAGGTTGCCGAGCTGACGGCGGGCAAGACCAAGGACGAGGACAAGGTCCGCGCGATCTACGAGTATGTGTCCACGCAGGTGCGGTACATCGGCGTGGCGTTTGGAGTGGGCCGGTATCAGCCGCACCAGGCTGTGGATGTGCTGCACAACCAGTACGGTGATTGCAAGGACAAAGCAACGCTGCTGACGGCGATGCTGGCGGCGGCCGGTGTGCAGTCGGATGCGGCGCTGATTGGAGCAGGCATCCGGTTCAATGATGCAGTTCCCTCACCCGCGGCGTTCAATCACCTGATCACGCATTTGAAATTGAACGGACAGGATGTGTGGCTGGATTCGACCGAGGAGGTTGCGCCGTACCGGATGATGTATGGCGTATTGCGCGATCGGGAGGCGCTGGTGGTGCCGGCGACGGGCTCGCCGACGATTGAGAAGACTCCGAAAGACCCGCCGTTTGCGTCGTTCCAGAAGTGGACAGCGAAGGGAACGCTGGACGCGAACGGTATTTCGGAGTCGCAGATCACGCTGGAGGCGCGAGGTGACGAGGAGTTGCTGCTGCGGGGAGCGGCACGGGAGGTGGGACCCGCGCAATACGACGAACTGATGCAGAAGCTGCTGGGAGCGCTGGGATACGCAGGGACGGAGAGCAGCCCGGACTTCGCGCGCCCCGATGATGTCGAACAGCCGTTCCGGGTGAGCTTCAACTATCACCGCGAGAAGGCGGGTGATTGGGATGACCTGAAGATCATTCCCCAGCTTGCGCCGGTGCCTCTGCCCTACGTGGATGAAAAGGATCCGCCGAAGGGAGCGCTTGACCTAGGAACTCCGCGGACGGAGACGAGCACGGCGGAGATGAAGCTGCCGGCCGGATGGAGCGCGGAGTTGCCCGAGGCGGTGCACGAGAAGAGCGCATATGCGACGTACGACCTGAGTTATCGGCTGGATAAGGGCACGCTATATAGCGAGCGGAAGGTGGTGGTGCTGCAGAGCAAGATTCCTGTGACGGACTGGAAGACGTATAAGAAATTCGCGGATGCGGTGGGCGTGGGGACGGAGAACTATGTGCAACTGCGGCGTGCGGGTGGAGAGAAGTCCGCGGTAACCTCTGCGTCGTCGAGCAGCGGAAGCGGGAACACGCAGCTTCAGGCGATCTATAGCCAGCTGGAGACGGCGTATCAGTACGGTGAAGTTACGAAGATGGAAGGCCTGCTGAAGCAGATGAAAGAGATCAACCCCAAGGCACCGCGGTTGATGGCCTGGGAGGCCTCGCGTGGCGATTCTGCACCGCCAGTACTCGGAGGCGATTGAGGACAACCGCAAAGAGCTTGCTCTGTATCCGGACGAGTATGACCGCTATGGTGCGATTGCATGGATCCAGATGCAACAGAAGGACCGCGCCGGTGCAGAAGATACGCTTCGGGACTGGGCCAAGAGCGATGCCTCCAATCCTCAGCCGCTGATGCAGCTTTCAGGGCTGTTGGCGCAGGACGGCAAGGGCGCTGAGTCCGTGCAGGCCGCCAAGGACGCGGTCGCCCGTGCGCCGGAGGGGAACGACAAGCATGAGCAGACGCTGCTGCTGCTGGGCAGCGCGCAGATGAAGGCCGATATGAAGGACGATGCCACGGCCACGCTGCGAGGTCTGCTGCAGAAAACAGATAGCCCGGAGATGATGAACGACGCTGCCTATACACTGGCCGACGCGGGCAAGGAGCTTCCTCTGGATGAGGAGAAGGAACGCGTCGCGATTGACCGGCTGACGGAGGAGACGAAGAGCTGGACGCTCGATGAGTCTCCGACAGTGTTGAAACAGAAGACGCAGATGCTGCTCGCCTCGTGGGATACGATGGCGTGGATTCTGTACAAGGAAGGAAAGCCGAAGGAGGCGCTGTCCTACGCGGAAGCTGCGAGGATGGGCCGGCCGGATCCTCTCGTGACGGAGCACGTGCTGAAGGTGCGCGCTGCGCTCGCGCAGCTGGATGCAAAGAGCGGGGCCGATCCGGATGCCGGCAAAAGCGAGCAGCAGCTGAGGACGGTCCCCCTGGGGCCTTCCGGCGGCTTGCGCGGCGTGGCCGAGTACCGGCTATTGCTTGCGCATGGGCAGATTGAGCGCGCCGAATTGACGGGGGATGACAAGCTTGACGGCAGCGAGGCGCTGCTGAAGCGTGCGCGATTGCCGCAGTTCTTTCCGGCAGGCTCGGACGCGAAGCTGGTCCGCCAGGGGATGCTTAATTGCGTGTCCGGCCAATGCCAACTGGTGCTGGAGCCCTGACACGGCAGCGTGTTGAAGCAGAGTTTTGTGCGCTGCGCTAAGCTCAAAGGTGCTGAATCGCCGGGCTTCCGTGTTGCATCCAAGCGGAGCAGGCCACAGGACTTCGTTCACGCGGAGATTTGATTCCGCGGTTACTTCGCAACCTGCGTTACTTTGCAAGCTGCCGAACCTCGCAACCCCAAGGAGAAACTGTTATGGCATTCGAACTCCCTCCCCTGCCTTACGACTACGCCGCACTCGAGCCGACGATCGACGAGGCGACGATGAAGCTGCACCACGACAAACACCATCAGGCGTATGTGACCAACCTGAATGGTGCGGTGGAGAAACACCAGGACCTCGGCAAGAAGACGCCGGAGCAGTTGATCAGCGATCTGAACAGCGTTCCCGAGGATGTTCGCACGACGGTGCGCAACAACGGCGGCGGACATGTGAATCACACGATGTTCTGGCAGATTATGGCGCCGAAAGGCGGCGGTAATCCGACGGGAAATATCGGAGAGCAGATCCAGACGGACTTCGGCGGCTTCGAGGATTTCAAGAAGGCCTTCAACGATGCCGCGGCTAAGCAGTTCGGCTCGGGCTGGGGATGGCTGGTGTGGAAGGGCGGCAAACTGGCCGTCATGACGACGCCGAACCAGGACAATCCGCTGATGCAGGGGCTGTATCCGATCCTGGGCAACGATGTGTGGGAGCACGCCTATTACCTGAAGTACAACAACCGCCGGCCGGAGTATCTTGCTGCGTGGTGGAACGTGGTGAACTGGCCTGAGGTGAACAAGCGGTTCGAGCAGGCGAAAAAATAGCTCGTAAGCAGCGCAAACGAGAAGGCCGCTTCATAATGGAGCGGCCTTTGTTTTCGCGGAAGGCAAGGACGCGGGAGTCTCGCTGAGCGCTTGGTGCGTCTCAACCAGTATCGGATTGAGGCTCTCCTGAGGCGGATATGTGGATCGTACGGCTGGCGCTGCGCCGCCCCTATACGTTCGTCGTGCTGTCACTGCTGATTGCGGTGCTGGGCATCGGGTCGGCGATTGAGACGCCGAAGGACATCTTCCCGTACATCGACATTCCTGTCGTTACGGTTGTCTGGAATTATGCCGGCCTGACGCCGACGGAGGTGGCCGGTCGCATCGTGACGATTTCCGAGCGTGCGGTCACCACGACGGTCAATGACATCGAGCACACGGAGAGCGAGAGCCATCAGGGAGTCGCGGTCATCAAGGTCTACTTTCAGCCGGGAGTGCAGATTGCTGCGGCCGAGGCGCAGGTTACAGCGGCCATGCAAACGATCCTGAAGATTGTCCCGCCGGGAACAACACCGCCGTCCATCCTTAAGTACGACGCTTCCTCGGTACCGATTCTGCAGTTGAGCATGGCTGGGCAGGGACTGAGCGAGGCGGACGTCTACGACCAGAGCCTGAACTTTGTGCGGCCTTTGCTGGCCACGGTGCAGGGCGCGGCGCTTCCCTCTCCTTACGGCGGCAAGGTGCGCGATGTCATGATCGACACCGACCCGAACCTGATGTACGCGCATCATTTGTCTGCGGCGGACGTCTCGGCGGCAATGGGCCAGCAGAACCTGATTCTGCCGGCAGGAACGGCGCGGATTGGGGACCGTGAGTACGTAGTCAGGACAAACTCGAGCCCGGCCACCATTGCCGCGATGAACAATCTGCCGATAAGAGCAGCGAATGGTGCCGTCGTCTACATAAAGGACGTCGCGCAGGTGCACATCGGCTATGCCGTCCAAACCAACATTGTTCGCGAGAACGGCAAGCGCTCCGCGCTGCTGACCGTCCTGAAGAATGGCAACACATCGACGCTCTCCATCGTGGAGAACATCAAGAAGCATCTGCCCAGGATTGAAACAGAGCTTGCGCCCCTGAAGATCACGCCGCTGTTCGATCAGTCGATTTTTGTGCGCACGAGTATCGACGAAGTCGCGCGCGAGGCGATCATCGCCGCGGCCCTGACGGCGCTGATGATTCTGCTGTTCCTGGGGTCGTGGCGGTCGACCCTGATCGTCTGCATTTCGATTCCTCTGTCGATTGCGACGTCGCTGGTGCTTCTGAGTGCGATCGGTCAGACGATCAATGTGATGACGCTCGGCGGAATGGCGCTTGCGGTCGGCATCCTGGTCGATGACGCGACGGTGGAGATTGAGAACACGCATCGCAACATGGGGCTGAAAAAGCCGCTGACGCGAGCGATTCTCGACTCCGCACAACAGGTGGCCGCGCCGGCATTTGTCTCGACGCTGTCGATCTGCATCGTGTTCGTTCCGGTGGTGCTGCTGACCGGAGCCGCGAAGTTTCTGTTTACGCCGCTGGCCATGGCCGTGGTGTTCGCGATGCTGGCCAGCTATTTCCTCTCGCGCACGCTGGTGCCGACGATGATGCACTTTCTGCTGCACAAGGAGCTTGCTCTTTACCAGGACCCCAGCGAGAGCGACCGCGAGGCGAGGAGGAACTTCGTGTGGCGTTGGCACATGAAGTTCGACCACAAGTTCGAGCGGCTGCAGCACTACTACAAGCAGCTGCTGGAATGGTGCGTGGACAACGCTGCCGTGACATTGCTGCTGTTTGGATTGCTGCTGGTGATCTCGATACCGCTGACGTTCTTTATCGGGCGGGACTTTTTCCCCTACGTCGACTCCGGGCAGATGCGGCTGGAGGTTGAGCCGCCGCAGGGCATGCGCATAGAGGATGCGGAACAGTACTTCTCCAGAGTCGATGCGGAAATCCGCCGCGTGCTTCCGGCCGACCGCGTGAACCTGCTGCTCGACAACATCGGGCTGCCGAACAGCGGCATCAATCTTGCTTTCTCGAGTGCGCCGCCGGTGTCCAGCTCCGACGGCGAGATTCTGATTTCACTGAAGCCCGGCAAGCGAGAGACCGAAGAGTTCATGCGCACACTGCGCGACGATCTTCGGCAGAAGTTCCCTGACGGGACGTTCTACTTCGCACCGGCAAACATTACGAACGAAATTCTGGACTTTGGTCTACCCGCCCCAATCGACTTACAGGTGATCGGGCACGGCAAAGACAACTATGTGCTCGCCAAAAAGCTGGAGAAGGAGGTTGCGGCGATTCCGGGAGCCGTGGATGTGCACCTTCACCAGTTAGTGGAGTATCCGACACTCGATATCAATGTCGATCGCACGAAGGCGCGGCAGATTGGACTGACGCAGCAGGATGTGGCGCAGTCGACGCTGATTTCCTTGTCGGGCACGACGCAGGTTGCGCCGAACCAATGGCTCAACCCACAGAACGGCGTCAACTACAACGTGGTGGTGCAGACGCCGCAGTACAGAATCTCATCGCTGCCGGAGCTTTCGCGCACACCGATAACCACTCCGCAAGGGAATGCAACGCAGATGCTGGGAAACATCGCCTCGTTCGGCCGCGATGAGTCCCCCATTATCGTGAACCACTATGACATCGAACCTGTGTACGACATCTATGCGAGCGTCGATCAGCGTGATCTCGGCGGTGTCGCGAGCGAGATTCAGAAGATCATTGCTGGTCAGAAGGTATCCAAGGCAACGCAATTGGAGTTGCGCGGCCAGGTAGCGACTATGAATGATTCGTTCACGCGCTTGGGGCTCGGCATCATCTTCGCAATCGGTCTGGTGTATCTGCTGATGGCAGTGAACTTCCAGAGCTGGCTCGATCCGCTGATTATCCTGATGGCCATTCCGTGCGCCTTCTGCGGAATTCTGTGGACGCTGTTCCTGACGCAGACGACCTTCAACGTGCCGAGCCTGATGGGCGCAATTATGACGATCGGTGTCGCGACGGCGAACTCGATCCTGATGGTCGTCTTCGCGAATGACGAGCGGCTACTCGGCAAACATCGCCGCGAGGCCGCAATCAATGCAGGACACACGCGGTTGCGGCCGGTGCTGATGACTGCGCTGGCGATGATTATCGGCATGTTCCCGATGGCGCTGGCACTTGGCGAGGGCGGCGAGCAGAATGCGCCGCTTGGACGCGCGGTTATCGGCGGGCTGGTCTTTGCGACGGTTGGGACGCTCTTCCTGGTACCGACCATCTATTCGCTGTTGAAGAAGCATCCTCCGATCGACTACACGAAGGAGATTGAGGAGGAGTATCACGAGGGCGAGGAGCCTACCAAGCAGACATCCCACGGCAACACACAGGAGCAGCCCGCGTAGATGGCCGACGAGAGAGACGACCCGAAGAAGCGCGATGACGAGCGGCTGCCCTGGCCAGAGGAGAGCGATCGTTCGCGGGTGGGCGAACGGTTTGAACCCGGGCCCACTCCGGAGCAGCGTGGTCTGGGACGAAGCTTCGAAAGCAGCAGCGAGGCCGACGAACATGAGCTGGGCCGTGAATTCGCCGATCCGGAGTACGCGGAGCGGCAGCGGCTGGCGCGCTCCTTTGCCGATCCGAATGCGCTGGATGATGCGCGCCTGGGCAAGAGCTTCGAGGAGACGAACTCCAGCCGCAAGCGGAAGAAGCCGCCGGTGCGGGAGCGCGTTCATAAGCCGGCCGATCATCGCAACCTTTGGATCTTCCTGGTTGCGTTTGCAGTGCTGTTCCTGGTGATGCTGCTCGTCGGTTGGCTACCGCGGCACAACCGCAATCAGGAGATCGACCGGCGCGCGAAACGGGAGCACGATGAAAAGCCAGTCGTCGACGCAGCAAAGGTTGAGCCGGCGCGGAATGAGGAAGGCCTTGTGCTTCCGGGGACGACGATCCCGCTGACCGAGGCGTATGTGTACGCGCGCGCCAGCGGATATCTGAAGACGCGGCTGGCGGACATTGGCGACCACGTGCGCAAGAATCAGCTGCTGGCTGTGATTGATGCGCCGGACCTGGATCAGCAGGTAGCCCAGGCGAAGCAGCAGTTGCTGCAGGCGGAGCAGCAGCTCGATCAGCAGAAGTCGCAGCTTGCGCTGGCGACAGTTACGGTGCAGCGCTATCGCGTGCTGGTGGCGAAGGGCGTCTTCTCTCGGCAGGATGGCGATCAGCAGGAGGCGAACTATGCCTCGCAATTGGCGAACGTGGCAGCAGCGCAGCGAAATGTGGAAGCGTACCACGCGAACCTTGAACGCATGATGGCGCTGCAGAGCTATGAGTATGTTCGCGCGCCGTTCTCCGGCGTCGTCACACAGCGCAACGTCGACGTGGGGGCGCTGATTGCAGCCTCGGGCACTACGTCGGGAGCCGAGGGCGCGCCCGCGCCGCAAGGACAGACATCAACCTCGGGCGGATCTGCGCAAGCTGGACAAGTGAATAACGGCGGAAGCTCCGGCGCGATAAGCACGGCAGCAACCACGACGCAATCTCCCGGCCAGGGCGGGCCGTTGTTCGGAATCGCGCAGACGCAGCGGCTGCGAGTTCTGGTATCGGTTCCGGAGGGCTACGTCACCTCGATCCACGCAGGCGGACACGCACAGCTTTCGTTTCAGGAGTATCCCGGCGTGAACTTCACGGGCGACATCACGCGTACCGCGGACTCCGTGGACCCGAACACGCGCACGATGCTGACCGAGGTGCAGGTCGACAATCACAACGGCAAGCTCGTGCCCGGAATGTATACCGTTGTGACCTTCCCGCCAGCGCAGGGCATCGAGGGGCCGCTGCTAGTGTCCGCCGACGCGATCGTGATTCGGCATGACCAGACGACGATTGCAAAGATCGTGAATGGAAAGGTTCGGATTGTGCCGGTGACGATCGGGCGCGATCTCGGCGACGTGGTCGAAATACTCACCGGCTTGCACGCGGGTGATGTCATCGTGACGAATGTGACGGACGATGTGGTCGACGGTGCAGAGGTGCAGCCGCACCTCATGGAGACGAAGGAGCAGCAGCCGCAGCAAGCTCCGCAAAATGCGCCGCCGGGTGGAAACTCGCGGTACAGCAACGAGGGAATCACGAATCAGAATCTGCAGGGCAAGCAGACACAGCAAAGCCAGAAGAGTCAGCAGCAGCAGCAGGGCAACAAGAGCGGACCGAACCAGAAGAATCGCAGCCAAAGCGAGAGCAAACCGTGAGGAGCGCGCGCATGAATGCGGGCTGGTTGTGGCGCTGCAGCGCGGTGTTGATCTTGTGGTCAGGTCATTTCGCACTGGCTCAACAGCCTGCGAGCACGCAGCAGCCTTCGCCCTCACCAGCACTGCCGCCAAGTATGAGTCTCCCGGCGCAGAGTCCTGCGCCGACGGAACGCAGCGTGCCTGCGGGGCCGAATGCGCAGCAAGCGCCCGACGCACAAATGCAACCACCACCCGTCTCTCCGCTCACGCAGCACGTGGATACACCCGAGGCCCCGGCTCCACAGATTACTGCGGCGATGAACAGCAGGACCCGGCCCGAGCGCGAGGAAGTGCATGGGATCACGCCAAACTTCCTCGGCTTTCTCGGGCCGTTCAAACGGCCGGTTGTGTCGCCGCTGTTTGATGCGAGCGAGACGCGGCTGCAATCACTGATTCGCGATGGGAAACTTTACCTGACTCTGCAGGACGCGATTGCGCTGGCGCTCGAGAATAATCTCGACGTCGAGATGGAGCGCTACGATCTCGTGCTGGCACGGACGGATGAAGCGCGCGCGAAAGGCGGAGGCAATCTGCGCGGCATTGACTACTCCGTCGCCGAACCGCCGAATGGAGTCGGCGGCCCCGGATCGCCGCTGCTGGCTGCAGAGACGACAAACACCAATCCTGTTGCGCCAATCGTGACCGACCTGACGAGCCTGAACTCGACCGCACAGACCACGCTCTCGTTGTCGCAACTCGGTGCCGGACTTCAGTACGCGCCAGGCCCGAACCTTCCGCTGTTCGATCCGCAGTTGCTTGGCGTGGCGGGGTGGCTGCGGCGATCGGACACGGTGAATCTCACCAACGTCACCGGCGTCCCAACAGGCGGGACCACCAGTACGAGCACAACAGCCCCGCTCGATTTCATCGCGATGAATGTCGGCTATCTGCAAGGATTTTCAACTGGCGCGCAGCTCGAAGCCGTCGTCAACAATGACTCCGAGGTGCTCTACGGATCGAATTCCAAGTACGATCCGTTCTACTCGCCAAGCACCTCGGTCACTCTGATCCAGCCGCTGTTGCGCGGACGCGGACGCAACGTGAATCTGCGCTACATCCGCATCGCGCAAACTAATCGGAAGATTTCGCGGCTGCTGTTCGAGCAGCAGGTGCTGGACACAATCTACGGAGTCTCGCGGCTCTACTTCGATCTCGTGTCGCTCGGTGAGAACGTGCTCGTGCAGGAGGGTAGCCTGCGCGCTGCAAGCAAGCTGCGCGAAGACGACCAGAGCCAGGTGCAGCTCGGCACGCTCGCGCCCATCGAGCTCACGCGCGCGCAGGCGCTCGAAAGCTCGAGCCGCTTCTCGCTGATCCAGGCGCAGGGGCTCTACAAGCAGGAAGAGATCATCCTCAAAAATCAGTTGCTGCGCACCGCGTCGCCGGTGTTCACGGCGCAGTTTGATGAGATCGTGGCGACCGATCGCATCATCGTGCCGGATCAATCTCCGCCAATCGATGTTCCTGCGCTTGTACGCGAGGGGCTCGCGGAACGGCCTGATCTCGCGCAGGCAAAGTTGCAGATTGAGACCGGAAAGATCAATGCTGAGGCCAGCCGCAACGCAGCACTGCCACAGTTGAATCTCTACGGCAATGTTGAGGTGCGTGGAACGACAGAGCAGCCGTTCGAGATCATCGGCTCTCCCGGAACCGGTCAGCCGACCGTGCCTGCCGGGCTTGCAGCCGGTGGACTGCGGACCTCCACCATCTACCAGGCCGGCATTGAGCTCATGCTGCCGCTGCGCAACCGTGTGGCGGCCAGCGATGCTGCACGAGACACGATTGAGCTGCGCCAGGTGGAAGGACGAACCGAGAAGCTTTCGCAGCAGATTCGCGAACAGATTGAAACCGCTGTCGTCGCGCTGCAAACGGCGCAGGCGGCTTATGTTGCGGCTACTGAAAGCCGTCAGTATCAGTCGCAGTTGCTGGACGCCGAGCGTGACAAGTTGAGCGTCGGACAGTCCACCGATCTCGCCGTGTTGCAGGATGAAGCCTATCTTGCGCAGGCACGGTCGACCGAGATCGCGGCGCGCTCGGACTGGAAGAAGGCGCAGATTGAGCTCGACCACGACCTCGGTGATCTGCTCGAAAAAAATCACATCGTGCTGGACGATGCGATTCGCGGAAGTCTGCCGCAGTAATCGCTAGAGGTTCAGCTTCTTGAAAACGCGCTCCGGTATCGCGCGGATCACGGCCATAATCAAACGCCATTGTCCAGGAACGTAGACGATGTCATCACCGCGATCGATCGACTTCACAATGCTCGCTGCAACTTTGTCGACATCGGCGAAGCGCTCCTGGCCCTTCATGCCCTGAGTCATCGAGGTCTTCACCGGACCAGGCTTGATCGTGATCACGCGAACGCCTTCGCGGTCGATGCGATTCCGCAGGCCATCGACAAACGCAGTCAGGCCAGCCTTCGAGCTGCCGTAGACGTAGTTTGATTTGCGTCCACGCTCGCCCGCGACGGAGCTGAGCACGGCGATCGTGCCGGCATGCCGCTGCGCGCAGTAGCTCGCCAGCCACGTGAGAAGGCTCACTGGCGCCGTGTAGTTGGTGTGGATGATCTGCGCGGCATCGTGAAAATTGCGCTCCGCCTTCGGTTGTTCGCCGAGCACGCCGAGCGCGAGATACGCAACATCCAACCCGCCGAGGGTGTTGATCGCATGCGCGAGCAGATCGCCGTGATGCTCCGTGCGGTCCAGGTCAGCAACCGCGGTCTCAACGAAAGCCGCGCCACGCGTGCCAGCGTCCGCTGCCACGGCGGCAAGCCGTCCGGCGTTGCGCGCTACGAGGAACAGGTGATCGCCGCGGCCAGCCCAGAGCCGGATGCACGCTTCGGCAATGCCGGAAGTCGCGCCAAGCACGAGGATGCGCTTCGGCTCAGATGCCGCAGCGGTGCGCCGCGATGAGATTGAAGGATCTACCACAGGAGTTGCGCTCATTTCATGAACCCTTGTGCGCCCACGACGCGTTCCCAAAAGCTTGAAGTAAGCGCCGGGTCCTTGTAGCGTGCGAACCGCTGCCACTCCGGATAGAACGCCTGGAACTGCGGCGCGGTCATGCGTGCATCCTTAGCTGGATAGAGCCGGCCGCCGAATTCATACGTCATCTCGGCCAGTCGATCGAACAGCGCGAAGCTCTTTTCCGGTTTGATGGGGAAGTCGAGTGCGAGTGTAATGCCAGGTTTCGGGAAGCTCATCATGCCCGGCGACGGTACATCGCCGAACGCCTTCAGCACGGCGAGAAAACTCGCGAGACCGGACTTTGCGACCTCATGCAGAATGGCGATCGTTCCTTCGCGCGCGTGCTCCCACGGAATCGCGTACTGAAACTGCAGCAAGCCACGCTTGCCATACATCTTGTTCCACTTGAGCACGGCGTCGAGCGGATAGAAGAACGGCTCATAATCCTGCAGCGCGGTGACGCGGTGCTTCATCTGCTTGTTGAAGAACAGCGTGTTGAACAGGCCGACGGTCGCACCGTTCAGCACCCATCCCGGAAGCTCCAACGGAAATGTAAGCTTGGGCGCGGGTGAGGGCTTGAGCTCGCCCGGGATCTGGACGTGATCGCCCTGCATGAAGATGCCGCGCGCGAAGTTCTTGCCGGTGGATGTTACGTCGATCCAGCTGACGGTGTACTCGATGTTCTGCGACTGCGCGGTGAGATCGAGGAACTCGTCAATCCCGTGGAACTGGATGCCTTCGTAATTAATTTGCCGGTTGACAATGCGCTTCAGCCGAAGCTGCGCCCACGTGATCATGCCGGTGAGACCGAGGCCGCCGATCGTCGCCGAGTACAGGTCCGGGTTTTCTCTGGGCGAACAGCGCAGGCGCGTGCCGTCCGAGCGGACCAGCTCAAACTGCGGCACGTGGCATCCAAATGTTCCGGCGACGTGATGATTCTTGCCGTGGATATCATTCGCGATCGCGCCGCCGAGCGTAACGTACTTCGTCCCTGGCGAACGGGAAGAAAGAAGCCGCGCGGCACAGCGAAATCGAGAATCTGCGCGAGCGTGATGCCCGCCTCCGCTGTCAGCACACCGGTCGCTGGATCGAAGCCAAGCAGGCGGTTCATGCCTGTGGTTTTGACCAGCGTGCCATCTTTCAACAGGCAAACGTCGCCGTAGCTGCGGCCCATGCCGACAGGAAGCGCGCCGTGATGCACGCCGTCGATCACGCGCGGGAACTGATCCTGCCACTGAATCGAGCGCACGTCCGCGTCGTAGACCGGATAGCGTCCCCAGGATTCAAAGGGCGGCTTCGCGAGAGTTGTCTCAGGTGCGGCGCTGGTTGTGGGGTTTTCAACCACAGAGGGCATGTACCTAGGATAGCGGATGCCGTTGTGGGCGCGCCCGCACGGAAAATGTCAGCCGAATCGCTGATATTTCTTCCAGAACTCCGGCCATGGAAGCCGCGGCGGCCCGCAGACAAAGATGTCAGGGTGATACTTGCTCTCTTCATTGTTCAAGTGTGCGGGGTACGGTACGCGTGCCCCCAATCGACAGTGGGTAAATGCCTCGTTCACGTCGTCAACATCCAGACCGGTAACGATCAGCGTAGTTGGCTGCGGTGTCGGATAGCCGCGCAGCCACGCAGAGTTTGTGGTGCTGATCGGCGCAGGCAGGCCATGGCTGCGCCCCAGAATTTCGATTGCTCCCTGCTCGCCATAATTCGCCACGATCACGCCGGCGTTCGCGCGTTCTTGTGGCGGCAGTGCATCACGAACCCGCACCACGGTTTGCACAAACGTGTCCCATCCGAGCTGTTCGCGCAGGTCCTCACTGTGTGCGAGCGCAAATGTCTTCAGCGGGCCGCTCGATGCAATCGGAACCAGCATGCACGCGAAGTACACACCGAAGCCTATGATGCCCGCAAACAGAAGAGCGAAGATGCTGCGCCGCAAGACAGGACGCCGTGACGAGAGCCATTGCGCGATCGCGATCGCGCCGAACGCGATGATGACCGGGAACACCGCGGCGGTATAGTATCCGCGCGCCTTCATGACCGCGAACAAGAGAATCGTGAGTGCGAAGGCGATACTCAACGCGCGATATCGCACGCTGCGCCATGCTGCAACGAGGCCGGCAATCATCAGCGGGATCGCGCAGGCGTTCTCGGATGCGACCGCCTGAAAGAACCAGAAGTCGCGCGCACTGCCACGGCCGATGCGGCGATCTCGCGCGTGGATATGCTCGAGGAAATGCAGCGAGATGAAATCGTGACGCACCTGCCACAGAAGGTTTGGCAAAACGATGAGAATCGTGAGAGCACAGCCGAGCGCAAACCAGCGGCTGGCCATCAGACGCCGCGCCGGGGTGAGAAGAAATCCTGCAAGCAGAGCGGCGATGAAGAACACAACCGTGTACTTGGCCATCAGGCCAACACCGCTGAAGGCGCCGATCCAAATCCACCACCGCTCGTCTTCGCTGCGGAGCAGGCGAACGACACCGTACGTGACGAGCACCCAGGCGAATTGCTCAAACGTTGTGTACTGGAACTCTGTGCCCTCAAACAGCGCAATCGGCGAGAGCGCAACCGCGAGCGCCGCCAAGCCTTGTGCGAGACGGCTGCCGCCAAGCGTCCGCGCGATCAGGCCGGCGGTGATAACGACAGCAACCTGTGCCAGCACGGAGAAAAGCCGCAGTCCTTCGAGCGACATCCCGAAAAGCGCCATCGAGATCCGCTCGATAAACGGCGTCAGCGGCGGATAGGCCACATAGCCCCAATCCAGATGCAGCGCGTCGGAGAGAAACTGCAGCTCATCCCGATGGAACCCGTAACGTGTATTCGTCAGCACGTGAAGCAGAAGAACGCCGGCCGCGACAACGACCATCGGAAGCAGACTACGCCGCCGGCCGCGGGGATCAGTTGTATGCGCCATAGAATTGTTTGCGGAGCTCGTCTTCAACATACGCCAGAAAATAATCTTCGAATCTGCTAAATCATTACGCTGTAAAGGGACGCATGGTTCCCCGCCGCTCATCGGAGCAAAGATGAATCCCAGGAAAGATGACCATGAACGGTAGCATGCCCGACAGCAACCAACGAACGCCGCGCGAAACTTACCAGGCCCGAATCGCTGCGCGGAATGCGGAGGATGCCACGTACGAGCGCGAGCATGTGCTGCTCGGATACGTGCGCCTGGCATTGGTCATCGCATTCATTGCCGTCGCGTGGCTCGCATTCTACCGCCACGAGCTCTCGGCGTGGTGGCTGCTGGGCATCGCCGCGCTCTTCGTCCTTGTCGCAAGGCGGCATTCCCTCGTCCTGCAGCACCGGGAAGAGGCGCAGCGTGCAGTTCGATTTTTCGAACGCGGAATTGCCAGAATCGATGACAAGTGGGCGGATCTTCCGGCGCGCGATCCTGAGATGGACGTCGCCGGAACTCTGTTCGCCGAGGACCTGGACCTCTTCCGCACTGGAGGTCTGTTCAGTCTGCTGAACTCGGCGAGAACCTCCGCCGGTGAAGATACGCTCGCCTCCTGGCTGCTCGAGCCCGCACCGCGCGAGAGGATTCTTTCCCGTCACGCGGCTGTCGCAGAGCTCCGCGATCTCGCCGATCTTCGCGAAGAGCTCGCAAGCTGCGGACAAGCGGATTTTGAACATCTTGTTATCGCAGCACTCGCGCTGTGGGGCGCCAGCACGGAGCCGACAATTCCTGGCTGGCTGCGCTGGCTCGCACCTGCATTGGTCGCCCTGACGCTGTTCGCCGCAGTCCGATACCTCATCACAGATCACGGTCTGCTGCTGCTCATCGTTGTGATCATCGACGCGACGATCACCTTCGCACTGCAGAAGCGAACCCAGGCGCTGTTTGTAAGTGCAGAGCGTCTGAGCGACAGCTTGCGGCTCGCCTCAACGCTCATTCAGCGCTGGGAGGCGAGCGAGTTCTCATCCCCTCTGCTGCACGACTTTCACCAGGCTCTCCAGGCGAACCAGGACAGCGCTTCACACGCCTTGCATCGGCTTGCGTCGCTCACACGCATGATGGAGCAGCGCGGCAACTTCATCGTTCGCATCCTCGACGCGCCCCTTCTCTACTCTGTTCAGCTTTCCGGTGCAGCGCAGGCCTGGAGACGGCGGCATGGCGCGTCACTCGATCGCTGGCTGCACGCGCTCGCCGAACTGGAAGCCCTACAATCGCTCGCCACCTACAGCTTTGAGCACCCGGCAGATCCGTTCCCCGAATTGCTCGATGGTGAGGCTCGCTTCGAAGCGGCAGAGCTCGGGCACCCTCTCATCCCTGACACAAAGTGCGTCCGCAACGATGTCGCGCTTGGCGGCGACACACGGCTGCTGCTCGTGAGCGGCTCCAATATGTCCGGCAAGAGCACGCTTTTGCGAGCTGTTGGAATCAATGCAGTCCTGGCCATGGCGGGCGCTCCCGTCCGCGCGAAGAGCCTGTGCCTTACGCCGCTGCACATCGGCGCAAGCATTCGCCTGAATGACTCACTGCAGGAGGGGCGCTCGCGGTTCTACTCCGAAATCCTGCGGCTCCGCACCATCTGCTCGTTGGCCGATGAGCAGCCTCCAGTTCTCTTCCTCCTCGATGAACTGCTGGATGGCACGAACTCGGTGGACCGCCTGACCGGCGCACGCGGCATTGCGCATGCACTGCTCGAAAGCGGCGCGATTGGCTTGATCAGCACGCATGACCTCGCGCTGACCCAGATCGGCGATGCGGCCGGCGCACTCCGCAACGTGCACTTCGAGGAGCGTATCGAAGACGGCGAAATGCACTTCGATTTCAGGCTGCGCGATGGAGTTGTGACCACCAGAAATGGTGTGGCGCTGATGCGAATGGTCGGCCTGAAGGTATAAAAAAATAGCCGATCCGAGAGGATTAGCGCTCACCGGCACATCGCATCGAGTTCCTTCGAACGATCCGTGATCCCCGGCGTATTAATGTTGCGCGACTGCGCCACCATCTCGTTGAACGTGTTCCCCTCGGGCGAAGGGACCTTCGGATCGAAGCTGTAGATCGGGTCGGCCATCGCCTGCTCCAGCGTCACAAACGTGAACCCGCGCGCGCGAAACAGCGCAATCAACTCCGGTAACATGTGTGCATCGAACGCGCCCTACATGCAGCAACAGAACGTACGGAACATCGCGCTGATACAACTGCTGCGCAATGCCGCGATAGACACGTATCGACTCATCCGCCGCTGCGAGATAGCTGTCGTGCAAGGACTGAATCGCAGCGTCATTGTGCTTGGCCGCGCAGCGTGCATACGAATCATTCCAGTTGTAGTCCTGAAAATCCATCGATACTTCAGCGATGCGATATCCACGTTGCGAAAGCCATGCGCGAAGCTCCTCGCGCTTTTCGATCGTGTTGCCTTCCTCCAGATACGGAAACCGGAACCAATGCCACTCATCTGCCGGCGCGAGCTTTCGCAACAAGGGCTCGTTGCGCGCGATGTTCGCCTCATACTGCGCGACGGTGAGCTTGTCGAACTCCGGGTGCGACCACGTGTGATTGCCCAACGGATTTCCAGCCGCTCGCCAGGCCTCCAGGATGTGAATCTGATACGGATATCTTGCAACACGGAATCCGTTCACAAAGCCATAGATCGGCGGCATCTTCTCGCGCTTCAACGTGTCAACAATGGAGTGGACGACAGCCGGCCTCGCCATACCGGGAGGAAGCGGTCCATGTGCGGGAAGATCATCGAACGTGAACGCGACCTGCAGCCGCGCCACCGGGGCGGCGGCCTGGCCGTGCAGCGCGCACGTAATGGCCAACCCAGCAGCAACCAGCAACGCGGTGCAACGCATGTTCCCTTGTACCATGCAATCTGCGCCATGCAATACGCGGCTGCCATCATGGCTTGAAGGAGAGCGGGTGCTCGAAAACTTTCGATTGCGGGTGTTTCGCGAAGTAGCCAACCAGGCCAGCTTTCGCCGGGCGGCCGAGGTGCTGTACGTCACGCAGCCAGCCGTGACGCAACAGATCAAGGCGCTCGAAGAGGAACTCGGTTCGCGGCTCTTTGATCGCAACGGCGGCAAGGTGAGGCTGACCGCTGCCGGCGAGGTGCTGCTGCGCCGCGCAGGCGAGGCAGAGTCGATACTCAGCCGCGCGATTGAGGAGATCGGCACGCTGGAGGGCGAGGTCCGCGGTGCTCTGCATGTAGCCGCGTCGACCACGATCGCGCAATATGTTCTGCCGCGTCTGCTCGCGGAGTTCGCGCGGCAGCATCCCGCCGTTCGTCTGGAACTCGAGAGCGCGAACACGCAACGCGTAGTTGAGGCGGTCGCCAGTGGCGAAGCGCCCATCGGGTTGATCGAGGGGCCTGCGCACCGGCAGGAGTTGCAGGTTGACCGATGGCTTGAGGACGAGTTGGTCCTGGTTGTTCCGTCGGGGCATGAGTGGGCGGGCAAAGAGATCTCGCTGAACGCGCTCGGCGCGGCGAGGCTGCTGGTGAGAGAACGGGGTTCTGGGACGCGTGAGGTTCTGGAGCAGGCGCTGAAGCGCGTGGCAGCGCCGGTGCATCGTCCGCAGATTGCCATGGAACTCAGCTCGACCGAGGCAATCCTGGCGTGTATCGAAGCGGGCCTTGGTGTGGGCTTCGCTTCGCGGTTTGCGCTGGAACGGCAGCGCGCGCTGGGCACGCTCGCCGTGGTGAACGTGAAAGGATTGCGCGTTACCCGCGAGTTCAGCATGGTGCATCCGCGCGGGCCAAAGACCAGCGCTGCCGCGCAGGCGCTGGCGGCGCATCTCGCGGCCTTCGCACAGGAGGTCCAGAGAGCCCGCAGGAGCCGACGAGCCGATAAGAGGAACTAATCGGGCAACGGAATTACTGCTTGGACTGGAAGCCTACGCGTTCTCCGACACTTGAAGTCGGAGGACTATGAATCGCACGGGGAATCGCACCGCCCTGTTCTTCATCGGAATCATCCTGGCAGCAGCCGGAATTCTTTCGCCGCCGATGGCGCTGGTTGCTGGTCTGGTTTTCGGATTGTGCTTCGTGCATCCGATGCCCAAGGAAGGCCAGTCGATTGCGAAGTTCCTGCTGCAGGCGTCGGTTGTTCTGCTCGGCTTCGGGATGAACCTGGGTGAGGTGATCCACGCGGGGCGGGCGGGGTTTTTTTATACGGCAATTGGGCTCAGCTTCGCGCTGATCCTGGGTTTGAGTCTCGGCAAGCTGATGCAGGTAGCGCCCAAGGCGTCGCTGCTGATTACGTGCGGAACGGCGATCTGCGGTGGGAGCGCGATCGCCGCGGTTGCGCCGGTGGCCGATGCCAGCGAAGAAGATATGGCAATTGCGCTGGGAACCGTGTTCACGCTGAACGCTGTCGCGCTGCTGCTGTTCCCTTTCATCGGGTGGCATTTTCACCTGTCGCAGACGCAGTTTGGTTTGTGGTCGGCGCTCGCGATTCATGACACAAGCTCGGTGGTGGGCGCCGCGGCGAAGTACGGCTCGCAGGCGCTGGCGGTGGGCACGACGGTGAAGCTGGCGCGGGCGCTCTGGATTATCCCCGTCGCGCTGGTGACGGCGATGATCTTCTCCCGGCGAGCTGAGAAGCAGCCAGACGGAAAACGGGTGAAGATCCAGATTCCGTGGTTCATCGGGCTGTTTGTGCTGGCGGCTGTTGCGAGGACTTACCTGCCGCAGCTGGCGGCGCTGTTTGCGAAGCTGAACGGGCTGGGGAAAAGCGGGTTGACGGTGGTGCTGTTTCTTATCGGTGCGGGGCTCTCGCGCGAGACGATCAGGCGGGTGGGCGTGCGGCCGATGGTGCAGGGCGTGGCGCTGTGGGTGGTGATTGCGACGTGCTCCCTGATGGCCATTCGCGCAGGATGGATATCGTTGTAAGCGGACTGGTGATGTGACAAGGGCGTGGCCGAAGCCACGCCCTTGTTGTCGACGGACTGGTTACGCAGCGGCCTTCTTGGACTGCTGGAGTGCGGTCTTGGCCTGGGTGGTGAGGGCGGCAAAGCCGGCGGCGTCGTTGGCCGCGATGTCGGCGAGGATCTTGCGGTCGAGGCCGACGCCCGCCTTCTTAAGGCCGCTGATAAAGGTCGAGTAGCTCATGCCGTTCAGCTTGGCGGCGGCGCCGATGCGCACGATCCAGAGCGAGCGGAACTGCCGCTTCTTCTGCTTGCGGCCGATGTAGGCGAACTTAAGACCGCGCTCGACGGCTTCCTGGGCGGCTTGATACAGCTTGGATTTTGTGAGGAAGTAGCCGCTGGCGCGCTTGAGGATCTTTTTGCGGCGATCGTTGCGCTTTGTACTGCGCTTTACACGAGGCATCGTGTGCTCCTTTTTCTTTGCGTCGGCGTGATAGCGGCTGGAGGTAAGGTGTACCTCTTCACTCGCTTGCTGCTTCGAATCTGGTGTCGCTTTCGCTTACGCTCAGCGAGGGGCCTCGACGCTGTTGTGGCCCTTTGAGGAGCTATATTCCAAAAACTTCGTTTTGGCTTATTTCTCTTCGGCTCGATTCGAATAACTTGCTTGCTCGCTACGGTTTAGGCGTAGGGGAGCATGCGGGCGACCTTCGGGGTGTCGGCCTCGCTCACCAGGACGATGCGGCCAAGCTTTTTTTTGGTCTTCGTTTCCTTGGAGGTGAGGATGTGGCGCATCTTCGACTGACCGCGCTTGAACTTACCGCTCGCAGTCTTCTTGAAGCGCTTGGCCGCGCCGGAGTGGGTCTTCAACTTGGGCATGGGTGTTCCTAGTGGAAAAACGGCAGATGAATAGCAGGAGTCAGTATAGCAGACCGGCCGGGGGTGCCCCCCTCCCCCCTGTTTTTGCGCAAAATCTTCATATTATTGGACTTAGGGGTGGACCTTATTTGTAAATTATTGATTCTAAAGGGCTGGGGGCTGAACACAGGGTGCGGCCGCTTTTCGGGCGCCAAGATGACAACCTCGCGCATATTCCACCCCAGCGAATAGAGGTCATTCCCTGGGGACCCCGGCTAAACGCGCGATACCCACCTTAGCGGCCTATGGCCGCGAAGATGGGGCACCCGGATTCGTGGGGACCAGGTTGATGGCGGTCAGTCGATGCGGACGAGGTAGGGGACGGCGGAGGGGTCGGGGTCGCCGATCCAGTCCTGGATTTCGAGGGCGTCGGTGCGGGCGTGGTCGGCAGGGTCGATGCGGACCCAGAAGCCGGTGGGGCCGGCAAATTCGGCGACCCGGGCGCCGCGGTAGCGCTTGAGGAGGGCTTCCTTGAGATCGGTGGCGTCGCGTTCCTTGACGAAGGGGCCGGTCTGGACGCACCAGCGGCCGGGCGGGTCGGCGGAGACGTGGCGGAAGGCCTCGATACGGACGCGGCCGACGCCGGCCCGATACAGGCCAATGGCTTTAGCAGCACCCATGGAGAGGTCGAGGATACGGCCGCGGACGAAGGGACCGCGGTCGGTGATCCGGACGTAGACCTGCTGACCTGTAGCGAGGTTGGTGACGCGAACGGTGGAGCCCATGGGGAGGGTGCGGTGGGCGGCGGTGAGGCCGTCCTGGTCGTACACGCTGCCGTCCGCGGCGGCGCGGCGGTTGAAGGTGGGGCCGTACCAGCTGGCGAGGCCGACCTCGGTGTAGACGGGCGGGCCGGTGATGTCGTCGAGGCCGGGCGGTGGGGTGGCGGGGCGGGTGGGAGTGGCGGGTTCGGGGTAGCGGACGGGCGGAGGGGCTTGGTGGGAGACCTGGGGAGGCTTGTGGTGGCAGCCGGTGAGGAGGAGGGATGCGGTAAGCTGACAAGCGGCCAGGTACCGACCTCCTCCGGACTGAAGCAACCCCGAAGAGCGGAAACTGACGGCGGCTAAGCGGTGTTGTGGAGCGATTACGGCTGGCCGAAGGCCCTTAACGAAACAGCGCCTTTCTGAATCGAAGCCCTGTCGTCGAGCCGACAAGGACCTTCTCGCGCGGTACCACGCACCCCAGGGAGCAGTCTCGCCGCGACCCCGACGCGCGATACCCCACCCTTTCACGATGAGGCCGTGAAAGGATGGGCCACCCGGGTCGTGGTGGTTCCGGGCGAGGGGCATCAGGAGCCGCTGGGGGGCCTGGGGCCGGAGGGGGGCGGCTCGTTGGAGCTGGAGCGGGCGTTGTCGAGGGTTTCGGCGAGTTTCTGGAGGCGGACGGCGGCGGCGCGGAGGGCGGTGGAGCTGTTGCGGCGGACCTCGGGGACGACCTCGTCGTCGAGGTACTTCACGAGGCGGTGAAGCTCTTCCTCGGCGCGGCGGGCGGCTTCGTGGAGACGCTGGTCTAAGGGCTTTTGGTTGGGAGCGGAGCTCATGGCAGGGGCCTCCAGCGCGGCCGGGATGGGCCACTCTTTCATGGTCGATGCGGCGGCGGCGATGGTCAACGGTACGGGGAAAAGATTGTGCCGAAGTGGTAAAGGGGTAGAGGGCAGAGGGTAGAGGGCAGAGGGTAGAGGGTAGGGGGTAGACGGTAGGGGGTCGGGGGCAGAGGGTAGGTGACAGTAAAAACGCAAAGGCAAAAGCAGGTCCTTCGCTCCGCTCAGGATGACAGCCAAAAAAACAACAGCAAAGGCAAGAGCAAAGGCAAAAGCAGGTCGTTCGCTCCGCTCAGGACGACAGCCAAAAAAGCGACCGCAAAGGCAAAAGCAAGAGCAAAGACAAAGCGAGAGCGAATGTAAGAATGGTCCACCTGAAGGGCTAAATGCATGGAAGGACAACTCATGTACGGGGGCGGGCGTCCGTCTTAAGAGGCCCGGATGCTTCGTCGGGGTTCAGGCGACGCCATGTCTCTCAGGGCGGGCCAAAAAAGGGCAGCATGCGAGCAGGTCGGGGTTGCTGTAGTTCTTTCTTTTCAGGCCGGACCTTGCGGCCAATTCTTTCCGGGGTAGTGCTGGGGGTAACGCTGCATGCGGCGGCGCAGGGCGTGGCTTCTGCGGGCGGGGCATGGGCGGAGACCGCCTCGCAGACGGAGGGCTTGCAGGCGGATATTGCCGCGGTGCAGCCGGCGATTGCGGAGGCGAACCTGCCGGAGGCGCCGCAGCCGCAGCAACAAGACAACAGTGGGAAGCCGCTGATGGCGGCCAATCCGAACAGTGTGCCAGCGAATACTTCGATGCCGGTGGCTCCGATGTTTTCGGGGATCATTCCGGCGGGCATGGCGGCGCCGCAGATCCACAAGTGGGACAAGATCACGCTGGCCACCCGCAATCTGTACTCCGCCACCAGCATCGCAAGTATTTTTGCTTCGGCAGGATGGGACCACCTGACCAACGGCCAGCCGAACTATGGAACGAATAGCGGCGCCTTCGCGAAGCGGCTGGGTGCGGCGGCGATCCGCGACAGCAGCCAGGCGTTTCTGTCGAATGGGCCGTTTGCGGTTTGGCTGCACCAGGATCCGCGCTACTTTGCGCTGGGGGCGCACCACAGCATCCCGAGGCGGGCGTGGTATGCGGTGACGCGGGCGCTGGTGACGCGCGACAGCACGGACGGGCACGCGGAGCTGAATACGTCGCTGATTCTGGGGCAGGCGGCGGGAACGGCGCTGAACAATCTGTACTACCCGAAGAGCAACCGGAACTTCCACGACAATCTCGCGGGCTTCGGCGGGTCAATGGGTGGGGCGGCGTTGAGCTTTGCGTTCGACGAGTTTACGAGCGACCTGTTGAAGGCGGTGCGGCTGAAACACGGACAAAGTTCTACTCGATAGCGAAGCTTGCGGGAGCGTTTTCCCGTCCATGGAAGAGGCACGAGGGACTGGATTCACAAGGGACGGGGGACGAGCTGAGAGGCGAGCAGAGGAGCGGCGTGCAGGCGCGGCGGTGCGACGCGCTGTGGGTGGTGCTGGCTGCGATGCTAAGCGTGGGCGCAGTCGCGGGTGGGCAGACGACAGCGGCGCATGGGAACGACGATCTGCCGGATGCGCCGAGCGCGCAGATGAATCAGCAGGTCAGCGAGTCAGCAAGTCACCAAGTCAGCGGGGCGGCCGGTCAGCAGGTCAGCAGGGCGGCGGGTGATGAGAAGGATGCGACTAAGACGAAGCTGCGGCCGTGCAAGGAGAGTGAAATTGCAAAGGAGAAGATGCCGCTGCAGGGGCCGCCGCCATGCATGGAGAATCCGATTGAGCCGTTTGTGACGTCGGCGAATGTGCAGCCGCTGACGTCGCACGAGAAGGGGCAGCTGGCGTTGCGGGATTTCATGGACCCGTTCAACTTCGTGACGATTGCAGGGTATTCGGCGGTTGCGGTGGCGTGGAACAGCCACTCGCCGTATGGAGCTGGATTTATGGGATTCGCGAAGCTGACGGGCTATGGGCTGGCGGAGGATGCGCAGGGCGAGTTCTTTGAGACGTACGCGATTCCGTCGCTGGTTCATCAGGACCCGCGGTATCACCGGATGCCGAGTGCGAGTATGAAGCGGCGCTTTCTGCATGCGATTGCGCACACGTATGTGGCTCGACATGACGAGGGGCGGGCGATGCCGAACTATGCGGCGCTGCTGACGTATCCGATCAGCGCGGAGCTTTCGAATCTGTATGTGCCGGGGATTCAGACGAACGGGCCGTCGACGGCCAAGCGGGTGGCGATTGGGATCGCGAGCGATCCGGCGGGCACGCTGGTGGCGGAGTTTCTGCCCGATGTGGCGAAGCATATTCACATCCATGTGCAGTTTGTGCAGGAGCTGGTGGATGCGGCGGCGATCGGGGCGCCGAGTGTGCAGTGAGGAGGCAGGGATCAGGGATCAGGGAAAGAGAGAGGCCGGCTGAGCGCCGGCCTTTTGTGTGTGGGAGGGGGGATTAGAAGGTTGTGGCGACGGTGAAGCGGAAGGTCTTGCGGGGTTCGCGGAGGACGTAGTTGGCCCCGTAGAACTGGATGGCCTGCTGATAGCTATAGGCGGAGGCGCCGGGCGCGTTCTGGAACGGGAAAAGCGCTTTGAAGGCGGGGCAGTCGTTGTTGCCCGGGCAGTTCGGAAGCGCGGAGGCCTGGGGGACTTCCTTGTAGAGGCGCAGCGGGTTGTAGGCGTAGAAGATGCGGAACGGCGCGTTGACGATGGGCAGGATGAAGGAGATCTCGGCGCCGTTGGACATGCGCGGAACGAAGTTGGTTCCGGGCACGGTCTTGAGGAAGAGCGGGAACTTGACCGGGGTGCCGCCGATGCAGCTGGTGTTGCCGTTGGCGAGCTGCGGGCAGCCGTAGAGCGGGGCGTTGAGCGCGGAGATGCCGAGGACGCTCTGACGAAGCTGGCCGGGCTGGGTGTTGAAGGTGAGGCCAAAGTCGGTGAAGAGGGAGAAGGTGACCTGGCTGACGATGGGGATGCGGTACTCGACGTTGGAGGTGAAGCTGGTGTCGCCGCCGATGGAGGCGAGGCGGTAGACGGGCAGCGGAATCTGGACGCAGGTGTTCAGGTTGGGGTTGGTGGTATCGCGCGGGACGCACGGCGTGCCATCGCCGGTTTCGAGGTTGAGGTTCACGCGCGTGGGGATAAAGGTGTAGGGCGAGGCGGAGCGGATGTCGAAGCCGCGGATGTCGTTTTCGCCGCCGCCGTAGATGCGGGCGAAGGGAGGCGCGACCTCGCCGCCGAAGCCGGTGACCTCGTTGAACATGACGCGGTAGCCGAGGATGTTGCGGCCTTCGGGGTTGACCTTGAGGCCCTTCATGGGGAAGAACTGGCGCCAGGTGATGGTGGGGGCGAAGTACTTGGTGTTGCCGCCGACGCCGGCGAACTGGAAGGCGGCGTTGAGGTCCTTGCCGCGGTGCGGGCCGACGGCGCGGTCCAGCGTGGAGAAGCTGAAGCTGGGCGTGAGGACGGAGCTGATGATGCCGTTGAGCTGGCTCTGGCCGGCGATGCCGGCGCGGAAGGCGAGCGTTTCAAAGACATTGCGCGTGTTGTCGTTGAAGGTGGTGATGCCGGAGCGGGAGAGGCCGTAGGTGAGACCGACGCGGGCGACGCCGGAGCGGCGGAAGAGCTTGCGCAGCGCGGTGGAGGTGGAGATGTTCAGGCCTTCGGTGGACTGGTTGTAGTTGGTCAGCAGTGACTGCTCGGCGTTGGTGAGGTTCTGGCTCTGACCGCTGATGGCGTAGCTCTTGGCGGGGTTGTAGTCGAGCTTGGAGTCGAAGACCTGGATGCCGAGGGAGACGGGCTTGTTGCGCAGGTAGGGCTCAGTGAAGCCGAAGCTGAGGTTGCGCGAGAGGTCGCCGATGTTGGCCTGGACGGAGAGGGTTTCGCCGAGGCCGAGGAAGTTGTTGGTCTCGTAGTTGAGGCCGATGAAGGAGCCGGAGAGGCCGGAGATGCCGCCGTTCAGGCCGATGGAGTTCTTGCCCTTCTCCTTGAGCTTGATGAGGAGCTCGACGGTGCCGGCGTCGGAGTTCTGGTGGGTCTCGACGTCCTGGTCGGTCTTGAGGGTGTCGAAGTAGTTGAGCTGGTTGAGGCGCAGAAGCGAGAGATCGACGAGCTGGGAGTTGTAGACCTGGCCCTCTTCCATCATGAGCTCGCGGCGGATGACCTTGTCGCGGGTGAGGGTGTTGCCGGTGAACTCGATGCGCGAGATGTAGAACTGCTTGCCTTCGTCGCAGTCGACCGTCATGTTGATGACGTGGTGGACGTCGTCGAAGGTGGGGGTGGGGACGCCGGTGAAGTTGATGTAGCCGTAGCTGCCGTAGAGCTTGCGGAGGTTCTCGGTGCCCTTGTAAAAGAGCTTGCCGTTGAACCAGTCGCCGTCCTTGATTGGGAACTGGGCGCGCAGCACACGGGTGTTGGTGATGGCCTTGTTGCCGGAGAAGGTGATGTGGCCGAGACGATAGCGCTCGCCTTCTTCGACGGGGATCAGGATGTCGACGCGCTTGCCTTTGGAGGGACGAAGCGTGAACGGATTGATGCCGCCCGCGTTGCGGACGTTCGTCTGCGGATCGCCGGTGTTGGCCTTGGCGTAGCCGTGCTGGCGGTAGTCTTCGCGGACGAGTTCGGCGTCCTCGTCGAGCTTGGAGGCGTCGAAGGTACGCGGGAAGATGTTCTCCAGGAAGATCGAGTGCGGAATGCCGATGGGCTTGGAGAAGTGCATCGACGAGCGGAGCTCGCGGGAGCTGAGCGCGTGATTGCCGGTGAAGGCGATCTTGCCGACCTTAACGGTGGGGCCTTCCTTGATGTGGAAGGTGAGCTCGACCGAGGCGGGCGGGATGGTTTTGACCTCGGTGCGGATGATGGCGTACTGATGGCCGTGCTCGCCGAGCATCTCCTTGAGGACGACCTCGGCGTGCTTGAGCTTGGTGTAGTCGAACTGGCTCTCAACGGTGACGTTGACCTTTTCCTTCTTGAAGCGGTCGAGCACGTCGGAGACCGAAAAGGAGTTGAGGCCGGTGTAGTTGATGGCGCGAATGGTGGGCTTTTCGCGAACATAGATCAGCAGCTGAATGCACTTGGGCTCATCGACGCGCTCGATGCGGACGTCTTCGAAGTAGCCGGTGTTCCAGAGGGCGTTGAAGGTCTGCTCGACGGCGGCCGGATCGTAGACGTCGCCGGGCTGGAGGTAGGTGCGGGCGAGGATGGACTCTTTGGGGATGCGGCGATTGCCGATGACTTCAGTGGGGCAGAGGATCTGCGGGGTGGTGCTTGCGGGCGGGGCGGTGAACTGGGGACGGGCCTGGACCTGCGCGTGGAGATGCGGCGCGCTGATGGCGACGAACAGGAGAAGCAATGAGAGCAGGACCGATGAGCGGATCACCCCAGTCAGCAAGCTGACCGGGGACCCCGAGCGGAGACCAAAGCGGCTCGAGCGCGTGCGCACAGGCTGGGACGAACACTTCAGGGAGCTTGCGCTCACTCGGATTCCGGAAAAGATAACCACACCCTCACTGCATTTTGACTCTTTGTCCTGCACGCTGTCGGCCGGAGATTTGATTATAGGCGACATACGAGGGAGAGGGCGAGCGGCTGGGCGTTGTTCCGTTGGCCCATTCGATGTGTGTCTGCCGGGAGGTTCGGTTCCGTTTTGAGTTTCGAGTGTGGAAGATTGTGAGGGAGCGCGGTGGGAAAAGCGAAGATCGCCTGCGGAGTGACAGGAAGAAAAGCGACAAAGGCCGTTTCGGTCAGCGCGTGGTGTAGGGCGCCGTGATCTGGACGAGGTTGGCCTGGGCGAGAAAGGCTTTGAGAGCCGCGGCGAGCTGTGGCTCGACCACGCTTGTGGGCGAGAGCACGTCGAGCGATTCGACCTTGAGCAGCACAGGCACGGGGCGTGTGCGATCGGCCTGCATGGGGATTTCGCGGTGAGGGCGGGCGTAGACGAGCGTGATGTGCTGCGTGGTCTCGGAGTACTGGCGGCAGGCGCCGGCGTCGCACACGCTGGACGCTTCGAGGCGTTGGGTCACGCCGTTGTTGTAGGCGGCGGCGGTGAGATCGATGTGGCCGCCGGGTGTGGGGGTAACGATCTCGCCGTGCCAGGTTGGGTCCTCGCCGCGGGCGATGTGGCAGACCTCGGCGTCGTGGACACCGAGCTGCGGCGAGATGCCGAGCGAGATGTGCGGACTCGAGGGAGAGTTGGGGAGAGCGTACTCGCCCCAGATGTAGACGACGGTGCGCTCGAGTGTGGTGTCGGTCCAGGTGCGGAGGAGCGTGTAGTCGCCGATGCGCTGCGGAAGGCCGGCGGGTGTGGGGCGGCTCGCCTCGTAGGCTTGCTCGGCGCGAAGAGAGTGGATGGCTTCGACGCCGAAGATGGCGGAGAGTGCGAGGACAGCGGCGACTCGGGCGAGATAGGGGCGGGCGCGGTGGGGAGTTGGCCGTGTGGCGTGCTGCTCGGGGAGGACGTCATCCGGCTTGCGGCGGAGGCGCTCGGCGACGGCGAAGAAGATGACCAGCGCGAGGACGAAGAGGCAGCCGCCGATGACGAGGTCGGCCTGGCGCGCGTGATTTTGCCACCAGTCGTGACCGAGCGCGAGTTTGTAGTAGATGACGAGCAGGCAGAGGCGGAGGAAGTTGAAGATGTAGCCGAGAAGCACGGCTCCGGCGACGACGGGAGCGAAGACGAACCAGCGGAAGCGGTAGAGATACGCGACAACGATGGCGGCGAGGCCGAGGGTGATGGCGCCGCGGATGCCGTTGCAGCCGGGCGCGATGAACATGCCGAACTCGGGCGTGAACATGAGGCGCAGCTTGTCCTGGGTGAGTTGCTGGCCGAGGGCGTGGGCGAAGGCGCGGGCGACGGAGGCGGCGGCGTGCTGGAGCGGGAGGTCGATGAAGCGGCTGAAGGTTTGCGGGACGGGAATGACGGCCCACATGAGCAGCACGGGAAACCAGGCGGCGCGGAGCAGGCGCTTGCCGCCGAAGAGAAGCACGATGCCGGCCGTGTAGACCACCGCGACGAGCGGAAGGGGCGGGATCTGGAGGAGCCAGTCCTTATTGATGGTGATGATGAAGAGGGTCTGGTCGCGCAGGAACATGAGCGCAGCGGAGATGGCGAGGACGGCGAAGCCCCACCAGGTGCCCTGGGTCTCCCAGCCGAGGCGGCGCCACTCGCGCAGGATGAGGGCGGCGCAGACGAAGGGCACGACCATGCCCATGGACTTGAGGTCGTCGGTGCGCCAGATGGTCCAGAGCATGCGGACGGAGCTGAAGATGGTGAGCAGGCCGGCGGCCGCGGCGAGGCAGGCCAGCGCGATGATCGCAGGGGGCTTCAGAGTTCTGGAGTCAGACGAGGGCACGCGGTCTTTTAAGGACGCAAGCAAGCTGAGCCCAGATTACAGGAGCAGACACCTCGGCTGAGGTCGGTATGTATGGGACAGGGAAAATTACTTCTGTTTGGTGTCGCGACGGGCACGCAGCCGTGTACGGAGAGAGGAGACCGCGAAGACTCCACCGGCCAGACCAGCCAGGACGAGAGTCGGATTTTCGGGGGAGTCCTCACAACCGCTTTGCGCGCGCGCTGGGAGAGCTACGATCAAGGGGATCGCAAGCGCAACAGAAAGGATGGCTTTCTTCATTAGTCGATCCTTTTTCTGCCTCGGACCTAAGCCCGTGACGTCGAGTCATTCATTCGGGGGGCTTGCGATGCGCGACCGCCCTGCGCCCAAGGCAAGCATCGCTGCCGCCTTGAATACGTGATGTCAGAATACGGGCCTGGGATGGCTACCGTCAATTCGCTAATCGCCACGAAGGTATCGCTTTGAGCTACACCAAAGGTCGTAGCGGAATGATTTCAGGCGACTTTGGGCGAGGCGTCCAACGGCAGTCCAAAGTGCGTTTAGAATCGCCAATGTACGGCAGGAGGCGGAAGAAGCGATGGCAACAGGTATGGCTGGAATCGAGGCGCTGAAAGGGCTCTCCGCGGGGCTGAAGACACGGATGGATAAAGCTGTGGAAGACTTCCGCAACAACCTGGTGAGCGTCCGGACGGGACGTGCCTCGATCCACATGCTGGACGGCATTCGGGTGGAGCAGTACGGGCAGGAGGTGCCGCTGTCGCAGGTGGCCACGCTGAAGACGCCGGAGGCGCAGCTGATTACCGTCGAGCCGTGGGACAAGTCGATTGTGGGAGCGATCGAGAAGGCCATTCGCGCGTCGAACCAGGGGTTTAATCCGAACCATGATGGGAAGGTCATCCGCGTGCCGATTCCGCCGATGACGGAAGAGCGGCGCAAAGAGACGGTGAAGCACCTGGCGGGAGTGCTCGAAGAACATAAGACATCGATTCGGAATATTCGCCGCGACGGCAATGACACGGTGAAGAAGGCGATGAAGGACAAGCAGATTTCGGCCGATGACGAGAAGCGCGCGAATGATGAGATTCAGCAGATGACGGACGCGGCGATCAAGAAAATTGAGGAGCTGTTCAAGGCCAAGGAAAAAGAGGTCATGACGGTCTGACCATTGCATGGAGCGGACGCGCTTCGCGCCGATTGCATGGACTCCATTGCGGAAGTTAGAGATGAACAGCACATGAGAGCAGGGCGGGTTCCCTGCTCTTTTTGCGTTCAGGCGTCGTAGCCGACGACTTTGCGCATGCTGGGTTCTTCGACATCAAGCAAGGCATCCGCGACGGCGGCGGCTTCGCGCGCGGCCTGGAGCTCGTGAACTCGGAGCACGTGGGCGCCGGCGAGAATTGCGGCGACATTGGCGGCGATGGAGCCGACGCGGCGCGCCTCGATGACGGGGAGCTCCGTGCTTTGTACGTGACGAACGGCTTTACCGATGAAGCCCTTGCGGGAGACGCCGACGAGCAGCGGGCGGCCGAGCTCGTGCAGGCGGGGAAGGCCGGCGAGCAGGATGAGGTTTTCGTCGTCGACTTTGCCGAAGCCGAAGCCGGGGTCGATGAGGATGCTCTCGCTGGAGAGGCCTGAGGCCTCGGCGAGTGTGAGGCGCTCGCATAATCCGGAAAAGACGATGGGCAGCACTTTGGACGCAGGAAGGCGCGTCTGCAGCTTCCACTGCGGCGGGCGGCCGCGGGCGTGCATGAGCACGAGGCCGCAGCCGGCGTCGGCGATGGTGCGGGCCATGTCGGTGTCCCACTCGAGGCCGGAGACGTCGTTGATGATTTCGGCGCCGGAGCGAATGGCGGCGCGTGCGGTGGAGGCGTGATAGGTGTCGATGGAGACGACGGCCTGCGGGCGCTCGCGCAGGAGGCCTTCGAGCACGGGAAGGAGTCGTGCCTGCTCCTCGGTGGCGGAGAGCGGTGTGGCGCCGGGGCGGGTGGACTCTGCGCCAAGGTCGACGATGTCTGCGCCGTTGTCCTGCGCATGAATGGCGGCGGCGATTGCCTCGTCGTCAGGGCGGTAGCCGAAGCCGTCGCCGGAGAAGCTGTCCGGCGTGAGATTGATGATCGCCATCAAGTACGTGCGACTGCCGAGCTCCAGGGTTCGTGTGCGGAGCTGCCAGCGGTACAGCGGACGGGCGGCAAGCGACATGCGCGACATTGTAGACACATTGGACGGATCAGTTGTCAACCCGGTTCCGAAGAAACTTGCGGAAGATGAATATCGCGATTGCGAGAGCAACAGGGAGAGCTCTCAACGTAGACTGCGGTGCATGCGAATGGGGATGTTGGGGCGAGGATTGAAATCTGCGCCGTTGTGGGCTGTGTTGTTGTGGAGTTGCGGCGCGGCGGCACAGAGCTCGGCTGCACAAGTGGCGGGGACATCTGCACAGGCGCCGGTGCATCCGGTGTATCCGACTGGGGCGGCGAGTCCGCTGGGTGCGCAGATTGCCGAGTTGCTGGCGGATCCGGGTGTGAGCCGCGCGCACTGGGGGATTGCAGTCACGGCGATGGATGGAACGCCAATTTACGGGCTGGATGAGGGCAAGCTGTTCCGGCCGGCGTCGAATGCGAAGCTGTTTACGACGGCGGCTGGCATGGCGCTGCTGGGGCCGGACGCGACGGTTACGACGACGGTCGTCGGCGATCTGGACGCGAAGGGAACGGTGAAGGGCGACCTGACGATCGTGGGCGCCGGGGATGCGAATCTGGCGAGCGATGATCTGCCGTATGTGCCGCCGGCGCTGCGGCCGAAAGGAGCGCAGGCTGCGCAGCAACCGGTTGGGCTGGACGATCTCCGGGCGATGGCGGACCAACTCGTCGCGAAGGGCGTGAAGAGGGTGACGGGGCGCGTCGTGGGCGACGACACGCTGTTTGTGTACGAGCCGTTTGCGGATAGCTGGGATGTCGGTGATCTGGTTTGGGGCTATGGCGCACCGGTGAGCGCACTGACGATTGCCAACAACGAGATGAAGCTGACGGTGACTCCGGGGACAGCAACCGGGACGAAGGGGCATGAGACGTACACGCCAGCGACGGTGGTGCTGGAGCAGAACGGTGTTCCGTATTACACGGTCGAGTCGCAGGTGGAGGTGACCGCGGCTGGAACGGGCAGTCATGTCAATGTCGAGCGAATGCCGGGGAGCCGCGTGCTGCGGGTGTATGGGTCGATGGCTGTCGATGCGCAGCCGGACGTTGAGCATGTGAGCATCGATGACCCGGCGCTGTATGCGGCGTTGGCGCTGAAGCAAATGCTGGTGGAGCGTGGTGTGCGGGTAAGTGGGGATGCCGCGGTCCAGCATCAGGCAGATCAAAATGGACATGGGTTTCTGGCACGTGTGAATGCTCCGCCGACGGACTGTGAATCCGCTGAGGTGAATGGAACCGGCGCTGGAACCGGGGCATGCGCGCTCGATTGCCTGGTGTCCCCTGCGCCGAAGGGCGTTGTGCTGGCGTCGCATACGTCAGCGCCGCTGGCGGAGGATGTCACACTGACGTTGAAGGTCTGCGCAGAATTTGCACGCGGAGATGCTGCTGCGCAGAGTTGGACGCGCAGCGCCTTGTGCGCCTGAATCTGCTGCTGAAGGCGCGAAGATGAGGCATGCGTTTCTGCTGCGGGCCGGGCTTGATCCGGGCGATTTCGTCTTCTATGACGGCTCGGGGTTGAGCGGGCATGATTTGGTTACGCCGCGGGCGACAGCGCAGTTGCTGGCCTATGCGACGAAGCAGCCGTGGTTTCCGCAGTGGAAGGCGGCGCTGCCAATCGGCGGTGAAGATGGGACGCTCGCGTCGCGCTTCCCTGACCCGCCGCTGAAGGATCATCTGTTTGCGAAGACGGGGACGCTGGGGGAGAGCCGGGCGCTTTCAGGCTATGTGGATACGGCCAGCGGGAAACAGGTGATCTTCTCGATCTTTGTGGATGATCATGCGCCGATCGGATCGAACGATCGTGTGGTGATGGATAAGATTGTGGCGGCGATTGCGGCGAACGAGTAGAACCGATCGTTCCCTCAGGGGCTAAAGCCCCCTTCCCGGTTCAGGCTTCAATGGCACGGCTGAAGCCGTGCCCCTTCAAAAGCGCCGCCGATCTCATGTGCAAGGGGGGCACTTTCGAAATGTGCACTTCCCTACTTCGGCGTGTGCTGCTTGATGTAGCCGCGGAGCTGCAGGTTGAGCTCGAGGGCTTTGTTGACGCCGGATTCGAGCATGCGCAGCCAGTCGGTGGCGGGCTCTTTGAGCTCGGCCATGGAGAGCAGGTAGCTGGTTTGAACGATGATTTCGAGGGCGTTGGAGAGGTCGTGCGCCATGCGCCGGATTTCCAGCGCAAGCTCCTCGGGGATTTGCTGGGACGGGGCCGTGGAAGAGACGGCCGTCGAGGGCTCACTCATGGGCGCGACGATACTCCCTTTTCAGCGTTCGCAAACTCACCCTGAACAGACGCGAATGCGTTGGCACAGTTTACCCGGCGGGGGCGCGAATTGACAGAGGGGGACGCGTTTGAAACACTAGGATTTCACGCTGGCAGATGCGGGTGGGCATTTGCTTCAAGTGAGCCGAAGTGGCGGAATTGGCAGACGCGCATGGTTCAGGTCCATGTACTCGCAAGGGTGTGAAGGTTCGAGTCCTTTCTTCGGCACCAGTAAAGCAGACAGTAGAGCGTAGACAGTAGACATAGAGGTCTGCTGCGCCTGGCTACCAACTCACGAAAGTAATGTGCGATGGTGAAGGTTCGAGTTCTCCGGTGAGAACACAAAAGACCGGTAAATCCCCGGAATTCTGTGAGGAACGAGGTAGCTCGGGAGGCGAACTTCTTAGGCAAGCGATTGCGCTGCTGCTTCCGTTCGGGTAATTCCACCTTCGGGGGGTATCGTCTTTGGCTCCTCAGGCGAGAGTCTAGGCATCGCTCGTTCTGCAATCCGGAGTTTGAATGCATAGTCTACTGATCGCTGCCGTCTTTATCCTCATGGTTTTATCGCCGTGTCTCATGACTCTTCGCTGGCACCCTGAGAAGGACGAGGACTGGGACTAGAGCGCAGCCTTTCACCGGGCCCAAAACAACGCCTCCGGCAGCCGTGCCGACCCGCATCCAACCGCTAACTGGGTCAACGGCTGCCGGAGGTTTTTTCAGGGCAGAACGGCTGGCGATGGCCGCTGGAGAGAAGTAAACGAGATAGGAGAGCGATAGACACTAGACGATTTCTCCGGCTCTACTGTGTACTGTCTTTTTGTCTACTGTCTTGCTTCAATGGTAGAGGGAGCCTTCGAAGCTTTTGATTTTTTCCTCGTCCCAGGCATGTGAGGATTTGCGCCAGGCGTCGCCGGTCTGCTCCATGAAGTTGGGAAAGTTGGAGCGGCAGAAGCTTTGGCGCGCGGCGAAGTCGATGAATGCCTGGGGTGTGCCGTCGATGTAGAAGACGGCCTGCATGCCGTCGCGGGACCACTCGACGGCGGCGAGGCGCTCGCGGTGCGGCTCTTCAAGCGAGCGCACGTTATAGATGAGCATGGCGTCGAGGATGCCTCGCTCTTCGGTGGGCTCGGAGCGGTCGAAGGCATAGAGGTAGCCGGCGGCGCCTTCGTCCTCAAAGACGACGGTCCACGGGACCACGCGCGAGTTCGATTTGAAGTAGGCCTGGCCGGGCTTGAAGGTGAGTGAATCCATATTCATTAGGCTACAGGCGTCATTCATTAGGCTACAGGCGTCATTCATTAGGCTACAGGCGTAATTCATTAGGCTACAGGCGTCATTCATTAGGCTACAGACGTCATTGGGCTACAGGCGTCCTCTTCAGGGTACAGGCGGAGCAACCTGTACCCTAGAGAGGTGAGAGTTCGAGCATTTGTGCTCGGCCGGGCGCAGCGCGTCGCGGCCGTTCTTCTTTTGTTGCTGTTTGCTGAGTGCCTGTACACGATCGCGCACCAGCCGCTGGACGCCAATGATTATCGTTATGCGCGGTGCGGCCGAGAGATGTGGGAGCGGCCGTCGCCGATCCAGGGTTATTTCACGACCTGCGGCAACCTGAATGGTGACGGCACGCTGGCCTATCGGCTGGCGGGGTTCCCGCTGAGTGCGCAGCGGGTGGTTCTGCTGGGGATCGACCACCTGCGCAAGCCGGCGAACCGGCTGTACAGCGGCGGATCGCTGAATGGGACGACGTGGGAGGCGCGGCACGAGCTGAGCTATGTGAAGTACCTGATCCGGCTGCCGTTTGTGCTGTTTGCGGTGTGGCTGGGCGGTGGGCTGTGGTGGGTCGCGCGGCGATTGTTTGGCAATGAGGGCGGAGCGATCGCGCTGGGACTGTATGTGCTGTGCCCGGAGGTGGTTCGCTACGCAACGCACCCGAACAACGAGATTCTTGCGCTGTGGGGATTGTACGGGCTGGTGTACACGGCGATTGGAGTGGCCCATGCGCTGCAGGGGCCGCAGAGCAAGTGGAAGCCGCGCATATTTTTGCTGGCGACGGCGCTCGGGCTGACAGCGGCGGCGCATCTGTTGGCGGCGATCATCGGGTTTATCGCGGGGCTGGCGTTCCTCTTTTATCTGGCCGAGCGGCGCCGCAGCTATGTGTCGCAGATCATGATCTATGCGGCGATTGGGGCGTTCGTGATTCTGTTCGCCTCGTTCAGCTTTCGGCCGTCGGCGTTTATGTATGTGTTTACCGGCGGGAGCGCGCGGTTCTGGTTTACGACGGTGGCGCTGCGGAACTTCTGCACGACGCACGCCAACGCGGGGATCCTGGTGGCGGCGGCTGTGGCGCTGGTGGTGTACTTCAGCAGCCGGCCGAGCCGGTACTTCGGCAATACGACTCCGCTGCTGATGACGCTGGTGCTGTTTGTGCTGTACACGACGCAGGTCGTCAGCGCGCCATGGGTGTGGGCGCTGCCGTTTCTGTTCACGTTCGTCGGCGGCGTGTTTGCGGACATCCTGGAGAGCCGGCAGCGAAGGCTGTTCATTGTACTGACCATCGCGATTCTGGTTACACAGGCGGCGCTCTGCTGGACGAGCCTGGCCGGGCTGACGCTCTGATGGTCGATACCCGGCTTTGTTCCTGCGGAATTTTCAGCATCCTAGGATTGACAGCCCATATACGCTGTTTCTGACACTCTGAGAGGCTGCACTCTTTGATGACGCGCCGTACGATCTGCTCCCTGCTTGCTCTTCTTCTGTTGGCTTCTCTTCTTCCACTTAGCGGCTGCCGCGGCGGCGTGAAGGCGCTGTGGGCGAGGTTCCGCCATCGGCGCGCGAAATCGAAGGAGAATACGACCGACTTCGCGGATGCGATTGCTTCGATCGCCGGGTCAGGCACGCTGAAGATTTTGCGGTGGCCGAATTACTCGCAATTTCAGCCGGAGGTGCAGCAGTTCTACGACGGCCGGAATTATGAGCTGGCGTGGATTCGCGATGGCAAGCCGACGAAATCGGCTGACGCGCTGATGCAGATGTTTTCGAATGCTGCGCAGAAGGGGTTGAATCCGGCGGACTACGATGCGGACCGGTGGCAGCAGCGTGTGCAGCAGTTGGACGAGATCCGGAAGAAGCACGACGACTCCGATGAGGCGCAGGCGACGGTCGCGCAGTTTGACGTCGCGATGACCGTGGCGCTGATGCGATATCTGTCGGACATTCATCTTGGGCGTGTCAATCCGCAGACGCTGAACTTCGATATCGACGTGCCGAGCCGGCGCGCGAAGGTCGACATCCCGAGTTTGATTGACGATGAGTTCGTCGACGCGGATGCGAACGACATCAACGACGCTGTGGCGAAGCTCGAGCCGCAGAACCCGATGTATCAGAAGACCGAGGAGGCGCTGCCGAAGTATCTGCAGCTGGCGCAGCAGCAGAGTGCTGCTCCGCCGGTGCCGCTGCCGCCGGTCGAGAAGCCGGTGGCGAAGGGCGGCGACTATCCCGCGCTGCCAGCGTTGTGGGCGAGACTGCAGCTGGAAGGCGATGCCCCGGCAAATACGCCGGCTCCGGCGCGCTACGACTCTGATTTCGTCGACGCGGTGAAGCACTTCCAGGAACGACACGGGTTGAGCGACGATGGGAAGCTGGGACAGGGCACGATCGACGCACTGAACGTGCCGATGAGCCGTCGCGTGCAGCAGATTGATGACTCGCTGGAGCGGTGGCGGTGGTTGCCGGACAACTTTCAGCAGCCACGCGTGCTGGTGAACCTGCCGGAGTTCATGGTGCGCGCGTATGACCCGGACCATAACCTGGCATTCAAGATGAAGGTGGTGGACGGCGAGGCGGAGGGCAATCACGACACGCCGATGTTCGTGCGCTCGATGCGCTACATGATCTTTCGGCCGTACTGGAACCTGCCGATTTCGATCATCAAGAAGGAGTTGGTGAAGCATCTGGGCTCGGGTGGCGCGGCGTACATGGAGAAGAACGACTACGAGGTGACGAAGGCCGATGGAACGCCGGTGACTGGGTGGACGGTGGACGATCTTGTGCACGGGCGCTACATGGTTCGGCAGAAGCCCGGGCCGAAGAACTCGCTGGGCCTGGTGAAGTTCATGTTCCCGAATGAGTATGACGTGTACATGCACTCGACGCCGGAGATGAATTTGTTCAATTTGTCGCGGCGGGATCGCTCGCATGGATGCATCCGGTTGAATGACGCCGAGAAGATGGCAGACTGGGTGCTCGATGGGCAGGGTGACTGGGACGAGGACAAGATTCACGAAGCGATGTACGGACCGACGGATGGTGGAGAGCCCGATGACAACAAGCAGGTTGGGCTGAAGACTACGCTCCCGGTGAACATCACCTACCTGACGGCCAATGCGGATGAAGACGGCACGATGCACTTCTTCAACGACATTTACGGTTATGACAAACAGCTTGAGGCGGCGCTGGCGGCGGGCCGCCCGTACGAGCAACAGAAGGTCAAGATCAATCCGAAGCTGACGCCTGGCGAGACGGAGTAGCTGGCTGCTTATTCATAAGAGCGGCCTCGGAGCGCACGCGGCGCATGAGGTCTTCGAAGCGCTGGCCTCGCTTCGGCGTAAAGATGCGCGTCGTGATGACGACAGATTCGATGCGGTCGAGGCGGAAGGTGCGGAAGTCAGTGCGGCGCTCGTCCCATGCAGCGAGCGTCCAGACGCCGGACCAGAAGGCGAGGGCGAGCGGACGCACGATGCGCTGCTCCGCGCGTGAGGCGTCCTCGCCGAGACGCGTATAGCTGAACTCGAGCACGGTGCGGCTGAGACAGGCAGCGTGCAGCTGATCGAGCAGCTTGCGATGCACTGTGGTCATCTTGAAGCCCGGCGCGTAGAGTGCGATGGCGTCGAGGCGTTTCGCGAGTTCCTCAGGCAGGACGGCTTCGATGCGCGCGAGTGCGGATTTGGCGGCGATGACAGACTCCGCGCCGCCCCATGCCTCGACCAGCCGGGCGCCGAGAACGAGCGCGGTCAGTTCTTCTGGAGTGAACATGAGCGGAGGGAGATCGAAGTCGCGGCGCAGCGTGTAGCCGACGCCGGCTTCGCCTTCGATGGGTTGACCTGCGAGTTGCAGGTCGCGGACGTCGCGATAGATGGTGCGCTCGGAGACCTGAAGCCGCTCGGCGAGTGCGCGGGCGGTCTTCAGGCGTCCGGAACGAAGCATCTGAACGATGCGAAAGAGGCGGTCAGCGCGCCTCATGCGGTTACTCTCCGCGGCTGTGCAGGCCAACGTGATTGCCCTCCGAGTCGAGGATGCAGGCGAAGAAGCCGAAGCCACCGGGAATTTCAGGTGCGGGGGACGAGCACTTTGGAACCAACGGACTTCGCGCGATCGACTGCCGCGTTGAGTTGACCGTCGGCGTTGAGGAAGACGATGGTGCCATCGGCTGCGGGCTTCTGCTGGGGGCGGTGCACGATGCAGCCCGCGACGCCGCTCTCTTTGGTGGGGAAGATGAAGGACGGCTCGTTGCCCGGATATGGGATCAGCTTCGAGGCCAGGATGTTTTCGTAGAAGCCGCGTGCGCGATCGATGTCGCTGACGGGAATCTCGAACCAGGTGATTGCGTTTGTTTCGAACTTGCTCATGATTGTCTCCTCTGCGAGATGAAATCAAGGTACAGGCGCAGAGTAGGACGACGCTGCTGACAGCATACTGTCAGGAGGATGTCAGGAGGCGGATTTTTTCAGAGTTCGGTTGGGAATGGGATTCGGCAGCGAAAGCAGGTCCGGCGGGATCCAGCGCGCGCGGGCGTTGACGGAGTTGAAGACGTCGAAGCTGTAGTACTGCTCGTGCAGCTTGCTTTGAGCGCCGAAGCGAGCGCAATTGCGGCAGACAGATTCGTGCTGCGAGAGAGCGCGCTGCTCGCGCAAGGCTTCAGAGACGATCGCGAGCCAGAAGATCGTCAGGGTCTCGTGATAGTTGCTGACCGATTTGCCGCGCGCCAGAAGATAGTTGCGGATCGCTGCGCGGGTGTGTCGCAGCACGGATTCGCCGTAGCGCGCGAGATATACGCTTGCCATCGCGATGTGCGCCTGGTGGGTCCACTCGCGTGCAGGCAGAGAGCCGTCTTCGAAGGCGCTGAGAAACGTCTCACATTCCTCCGGCCCGATGAGGTACGAAGGTGTGGAGGCGTCCGTCAATAGGCGTCTCCGCCAGTTTCGCCGTGCATCGTGTCGAGATTTTCGAAGCGCGTGAAATCGGCGAGATAAGCCATCTGCATGGAGCCGGTGGGGCCGTTGCGCTGTTTGGCGATGATGATCTCGGCCTTGCCCTTCAGGTCTTCGTTCTCGCGGTCGTAGTACTCTTCGCGATGAATGAACGCGACGACGTCCGCGTCCTGTTCGATCGAGCCCGATTCGCGCAGGTCTGAGAGCAGCGGCTTTTTGTCGCCGGTGCGCTGTTCGCTGCCACGCGACAGCTGCGACAAGGCGACGACGGGCACGCGCAACTCTTTCGCGAGCGCCTTGAGTCCGCGCGAGATGGAGCTGACCTCCTGCGTGCGGTTCTCAAATTTTTTCTGCGATGAGCCCGCGGAGCCGGTCATCAGCTGGAGGTAGTCGATGACGACGAGGTCGAGCCCGCCTTCCTGCTGCCTCAAACGGCGAGCCTTGGCGCGCATTTCGGCGAGCGTGATTCCGGGAGTATCGTCAATGAACATCTTTGAGCCCATCAGGCGGTCGAGTGCGGAGATGAGCTTGCCGCGATCCTCGCGCGGAATGAAGCCGGTCTGCAGTTTGCGCGAGCCGACCATGGCCTCGCTGGCGAGCATGCGGCGCAGCAGTGACTCCTTCGACATTTCGAGCGAGAAGACGGCGACGACTTTCGCGTCCTTTACCGCGCAGTTCTGGGCGATGTTGATGGCCCATGCCGTTTTGCCCATCGAAGGACGCGCGGCGATGATGATGAGCTCGCCGGTCTGCAGGCCCGAGGTCATCTTGTCGAACTCGATGTAATGCGTGGCGAGGCCGGTGATCTCGCGGCCCTGCTCGTAGAGCGCGTCGATGGAGCCGAAGCTGTTGGCGACGATCTCGGGAATGTTCGAGAGGCCGCGCTGGATTGCAGAATCGGCGACGTCGGCGAGCTTGGCTTCGACGTTGTTGAGGACGGTCGTGGCGTCCTCGGCCTGGTCCGCGGCGGCGGCCATGCCCTCGTTGAAAATCCCGAGGAGCTGGCGCAGCAGGCTCTTGTCCTTGATGATGCGGACGTAGGACTCGATGTTCGGGTGGCGAGGAATTCCTTCGGTGAGGTATGCGAGATAAGCGGGGCCGCCGACCGCGTCGAGCTCCTTGCGCTTGCTCAGCGCCTCCATGACGGTGATGGTGTCGACCGCGTGGCCGACATTCTGCAGTTCGATGATGGCGCGATAGATGCGCTGGTGCGAGTCGAGTAGGAAGTCTTCGGGGCGAAGTTTTTCGGTGGCGTCAACGATGGCGACTGCGTCCAGCAGCATCGCGCCCAGGACCGTCACCTCGGTCTGCACGGAGGCGGGCAGACCGTCGTTCAGGGACACGGGAATGGGCTGTGCGGCCATGCGTGCGGGCTCCGAAAAGGGATGGTTTCAGTGTAGGGCGGTTTGGAAGGACCAGAGCCTGTGAGAATCCGAGTCCTTATGTGTAACGCAGGAAAAGGCGGCAGCCGGAGCTGCCGCCCGTTGTTGCGTTGATGGAACGACTTACTTGGCGCGCTCTGCGAAGACCTTCTGCGCTGCGATGAGGCCATCGCCGAATTTGGCACCGAGTTGCGGCAGGCTCTTAACCACCACCTGCTCGAGCGCGCCGATGAGCGCGATCGTGTCGAGATAGTCGAAGAAGCCCAGGTGTGCGATGCGGAAGATCTGGCCCTTCATCTCGCCCTGACCGTTGGTGATGATCGCGGCGAAGCGCGACTTCAGCTCCTTGCAGATAACGCCGGAGTCGACGCCCTCTGGCGCGTAGACCGCGGTCGCTGCAGCTCCGGGGCTGACGGAATTGAAGAGCTTGAACCCGAGCGCTGTCACGGCCGCGCGAGTCATCTCGGCGATGAGCTCGGCGTTGGCAACCAGCTTCTCGCGGCCCTTCTCGAGATCACCATCTGCCTGCGCGGCAATCCAGTCCAGCGCAGCGCCGAGAGCAGCAATCAGCGCCACAGCGGGCGTGTAGGCGCTCTCGCCGGACTTCGCATTCTTGCGCTCCTTGCGGAGATCGAAGTAGTAGCGCGGATTATAGGTTGATTCCATACGGTCCCAGGCGCGCTGGCTAATGGCCAGATAGCTGAGGCCCGGCGGAATCATGACGGCCTTCTGCGAGCCGCCGATCAGGACATCGACACCCCACGAATCCATTTCGAGCGTTGAGGTGCCGAGGCCGGTGATGGCGTCGACGATGAGCAGCGCTTCGCTCTTCTGCTGCTTGAGCAGCTTGGCGACGCCTTCGACATCGTGGCGAACGCCGGTTGAGGTCTCGTTGGCCTGCATGAAGACAGCGCGCGTTTCGAGCTTGAGCGCGGCCTTCACTGCCTCAACCGTAAAGGTCTGGCCGTAGGGAGCGCTGACGATATCGACTTCGCAACCGAAGGCCTTTGCGAGCGCGGACCAGCGTTCACCGAACTTGCCGGCGGTGAGCACGAGCACGCGGTCGCCCGGAGAGGTGAGATTCGAGACCGAAGCCTCCATCGCTCCGGTGCCCGAACTGGATAGTAGGATCACGTCGTTTTTTGTGCCGACGAACTCCTTGAGCTGCGCGAGCACGCGTTGAAACAGCGCACGGAACTCCGGCGTGCGGTGATGGATATCGGCAGCCGCCATCGCGAACTGCGCGGCGGGAAGAAGCGGTGTGGGGCCCGGCGTGAAGAGGCGCGTCTTACGAATCATGCTTTCTATTCTATCGACGTGCGATGTGCAACGAGATTGATATGCTGGTTAGTTGGGGCAAGAGGAGGCGAGATGCCGGAGATCGCAGAGCGCGTGAATAAAGATATCGTGACCGCAATGAAAGCGCACGAAGAGCACACGTTGACCGCGTTGCGCATGGTGAAGGCCGGCCTGAAGGCCAAGGAGATTGACAAGCGCGAGCCCCTGACGGCTGCGGAGGAGCAGAGCGTTCTGACCACGATGCTGAAGCAGCGGCGTGAGTCCGTCGAACAGTTCACCAAGGGAGGACGCCCGGAACTCGCCGCGAAAGAACAGGCGGAGATTGCGCTGATTGAAGCCTATCTGCCGAAGGCTGCGGGTGAGGATGAGATCCGCGAGCTGGTTTGCGGAGCGATCGATCAGATCACGAAGGACAATGGCGGGACGCGTCCGGTGCCAAGAGATATGGGCGCGGTGATGAAGGTTGCGCAGCAGCGGAGCCTGGCCAACGGGATACGCGCCGACGGCAAGATGCTAAGTGAGATCGTGAAGGCAGAACTGGCCAAGGGAGCCTGATTCAGCGAACGCGAAAGCGGATGAAGAACTGTTCCGCGGTGGGGCGATCACCGTAGGCGGAGCGCAGCGAGGCAGGCGTACGATAGGCGGTCACTTGTGCACCGGGCGCGGCAAGAAGGTGCGGTCCGATTGCGAAGTCGTGGTCATATCCAAAGGTGAACGCGGCAACATGCCCGATCGGCGACTCGACAAAATTCTGTGACAGAGGCGCACCTAGCGCGAGCAGCAACTCGTTCGAACGGCCAGCATTCTCCATGCGCGTCCAAACGTAATTGCGATTTGCAAAGCGCAGCAGAGCCTCCATGAGATAGCTGTTCTCTTTGCTGTTGTCAGAAAGCGATCGCGTGCGCCCCCAGACGAACGTGGTTGAGAGATCGGTCTTCGGCTCAGGCGTCATCTGCATTGGTGGACTGGAACTTCCCGGGTTGGTCTGCGGTTTTGAACTGCTGCCCATGTCCATGCCGGGCATGTTGGCCATGTTGTGCGTCTTCATTGCCGCGGTCGGCTGAGAACCAAAGGTGTGGTGATACATCAAGCTGGCGGTCTGGCGCTGCTGATCCTCATGCGGATAGAGCGCCTCAGGAGAGACGATGTGCGCGATGGAATATTGGCCGGTCCAATCTGGTGAAGGTGAGATCGTGAGCCGGGTAGAAACAGAATCGATGGCGTGGCCGTTTGCTGAAGGAGCGAAGTGCCAGCGCGCCTCGGCGGGCTCGGCGCCATGGAAGCCGGAGAGTTCCAAACGCGCCCAACGATAAGTGAGCCCGCCCGTGACGACACTGTAGGCGATGTGCGTCGAATCCTCCTGGTGGTGGCCGAGCGCGGCGATCGGGTCTTCGCTGGCGGAGAGCCGGTGCGGGTAGGCCGTTGGGCCGATCGCGGGATCGCCCACGGGCGCGACGTAGAGGGACAGCAGCGCGTTCGGCGAGAGCTTCAGATCGTAGAGAGCCGCTGCTTCCATGAAGAAGTTATGTGGATGCTGACCGTCGATGATGGGTGAGCCGTACGCGGTCTCTCCCTGCTGAAACAGCTCCGGGTAGTTTCGGTTGGGCACCGTTGCAGGCTCGAGCGAGAGCATCGTGCGAAGAGTGATCTGACCGCGATTGCCGAGCGCATGCTGCGCCATTGGCATCATCCAGTTTGTCGAAAAGAATGCGTCGCGATTGCGGGGCGATTCCGTTTGCTGCTGCGTATTCGCCGCGAACGCGTTCGCATGCAGCATCAGCCTCCATCCCTCATGCTTGCCCATCCACATTGACACCGGCGTGCTCGCGGGCTCAATGCTCGTGCCGGATGAGCTGTGCTGTTCGACTGCTTCGACGAGCGTACGCGCGGACATAATCTGCTGGCCGCTGGCGGCAAACGCGGCTGCACACAGCAGACCGGTGATGAGTCGTAACAGCACATTCGCTCCACTGACGATTACACCAGCTTCGGCCGAAGTGCGGTAAACCCGGCCTTCTGCTGATAGGCGTTCGCGAGCGCGCAGGCCTTCGCCTCTTCGTACAGGGGTGCAAGAAATGTGATCGAGACTGGCGTTCCAGGGCCGCCGACGTTGTTCATCGCTCCGTCTTCGGTGCTCGGCGGAGGTGGAGCGTCGTCGCCGCGAATGCCGTTCGGAACGATCACTGCGGGCTGTCCGCACAGGTTGGTTGCGGTGAGCTGTGTTCCGCCGGTCGGCGCAACGATGACGTCGAATTTCGAGAACAGATCATGCATCTGCGCCATTGCCAGCGTGCGGGCGCGCTGCGCCTGGATGTAATCGACGGCTGGGGTGAAGCGCGCGGTGCGGAACTGATTTGGCCAGTCGAAGGGCTTCTGTCCGGTTAATAGAGCATCGCGGCCGGAGAGCGTCAGTTCATCGAATGCCGCCGCGGCCTCTGAGCTGAGGATGCTCAGCAGCGCGGAGAAGTGAAAGTCCGGCAGTTCGCATGGAGTGAGCGTTACGCCCATCTCACGCAACCTGTCCAGCGTCGCAGCCTCGTACTTCGCATCATAGAGTCGTCGCTCGAACTCGGCTTTGTGGTCCGTCTCACGCTTCGAGCGTTCCGGGTCGGAGAGAGTTGCAAGCTCATCTTTGGGAAGCGGCTGCAGTGTGGGCGTGTCGAATGCGGATTTGATGTACCCCACGCGGAGCTTGCGCGGCTCGATTGTGAGGTCCGCGTTGAAGGCTCCGCTGTGCACGCTGAGGTCCTGGCCGTCGGGACCTGAGATCGCGTGCAGCACCAAGGCGCAGTCCTCAACCGAACGCGCGATCGGTCCAATCTTGTCCATCGACCACGAGAGCGCCATCGCGCCTGTGCGCGGCACGCGGCCGAAGCTCGGCCGCAGCCCCGTCGCAGCGCAGCGCGTTGATGGCGAAGAGATGGAGCCGAGCGTCTCCGTACCGATTGCAAAGGCGACGCAGCCGGCGGCAACGGCACTCGCCGAACCCGCGGAGCTTCCGCTTGAGCCTTGATGTGGGTTCCATGGATTACGTGTGCGGCCGCCCGGCTTGCCGGAATCCGGAGGATAGCCCCAGAGGTCACCTTGTGCGAGTGCGCCCAGCGTCATCTTCGCGACGAGCACAGCACCAGCTGCGTCCAGACGCTTCACGACCTCAGCATCGTAATCAAACTGCTGATGCTCGAATCCGGCCGCGCCCCAAGTGGTCGCGTAACCCTTCACAGCCAGGAGATCTTTTGCGCCCCACGGAATTCCGTGCAGCGGCCCACGATCGTGACCAGTGGCGAGTTCGCGGTCCGCTTGCGCGGCCTGCCTCAGTGCGCGCTCATCGGTATAAGTGATCACAAATTTCAGCAGCGGATCATAGCGGCGCAGACGCGCAAGATACATCTTCGTCAACCCGACGGAGGTCACCTTCCGCTCGCGCAGCGCGACACCAAGCTCGCGCACGGTGGCAAACGCCCACGCCTCAGTCGCGAGATCGCCATCTTCTCTAGCAGCCTTCGTTTCGGAAACGATCTTCGCAATATTGGGCTCTGGGCCGAGCCGCAGCGGTTGGGGCTGCTCGATCGGCGGAGGAGCCGTGCCCGCGGGCACTGGATTCGTCATTGCAACAGGCGCCACACCATTCGCGAGATGGAGTTCACGCACGCGCAATGCGTTGTTCCGCTGCGACAAGAGGCCATCCAGCATCATCTGTTTTTGTTCATCGGTGATGTGGACGGCGGCAATCACAGCTGCGGCGTCGATCATCGTGGGCGTGATCGCCGGCCAGCCGCGCAGGTCCTCGTTGCCTGGCTGCGCGGTCCGGGATGCGGAGGCTCCCGCGGCCTGCGGTGAGGACGCGAGCGCCAGCAGAGCACCGGGAAAAAGCGTTTGACCAAGTCCGGCCGCAGCGCAGACAGAGAGCAGCGTGCGCCGGTTGACCCGCGCGGATGAATCGTTGGATGAACTCAGCATGCGTGAGATTATTGCATCTCACTCTTTCCTCCGCTGAGCATGCGGAATTTTGTGCGACGATGCTCGGATGAGCGAAGCCGCACTGGAGCCGCGCGCCGCGGGAGAGCCGCCGCAAGAGCACCATCTCCGGCGGCAGTTGCGCCTTCGTGATCTGGTTCTCGCGCAGGTCCTCACGGTAGTGGGCAGTTCGTGGGTTGGACTGGCCGCAGGTTTAGGGCGCGCGCAGACGGTCGTCTGGCTGCTCGCGCTGGTCAGCTTCTATCTGCCGATGGCTGTCGCGGTGTTCTACCTGAATCGGTCGATGCCGCTCGAAGGCGGGCTGTACGTGTGGGCGCGGCAGGCGTTCGGCGACGCTCTGGGATTTATGACGGCGTGGAACATCTGGCTGTACGCGCTCTCCAGCATCGCCACCATCCTGTTTCAAATTCCGAGCGAGATGTCGTACATGATCGGGCCCTCGGCAGCCTCACTGCCGGAGAGCCATACATTCGTGTATTCGCTGCTTGGGGTGATCGTCGCGTTGCTCGCGTGGACCGCTGTCCGCGGGCTCTCGCTGGGCAAATGGATCCACAACGTCAGCGGCGCGTCGATGATCCTCGCGTTCGCGCTGCTGATCTTCGCGCCGTTCTGGGCGCTGCTGCACGGCCATCCGGTGCACTTTGCGCCATTCACATTCGCTCTGCCGCACTCGGATAAGGAATCGCTGGCACTCGTCGGCCAGATTCTCTTCGCGTCCTCAGGGCTCGAGTACATCGCGATTCTGGCGGGCGAGACACATTCACCCGCGCGCGACATCGGACGCAGCGTCGTCATCGCCACACCGATTGTGTTTGCGATGTTCATGCTCGGCACAGGTTCCGTGCTTGCGTTTCACAACGCGAATGCAGGTGTCGCAATTAACTATGTGGCGCCGATACCGCAGACACTGCGCCTGGCCTTCGCAGGAAGCGGCGTGGCTACGCTGCTCGCGCGCTTCTCGATTCTTCTGCTGCAGATTCGAATCTTGGGCGCTTCCAGTTATCTGTTCACGGGAGTGACGCGGCTTCCCATGACAGCCGGATGGGATCACCTTGCACCGCGCTGGTTCACCCGGCTCCATCCGCGCTTCCATACGCCGGCAAACTCGATTTACTTCACGACTGCGATCGTAGCGGCTATGCTGGTTTTTGGTTCGCTGGGCGTGCGTGCGGCGGAGGCGTTCGATGTGCTCAACAATGCCTCGACGGAATTCTACGTGCTCGCCTACATCACGATGTTCGCGATCGGCTTCTTCGGTCCACACAACCTGCGCCGTCAGCTCCCGGGCTGGGCGATCGCGTGGTGCGGCCTGGGCGCTCTGACTTCGATCCTTGTCTTCATCCTGAACGCCTATCCGTTCGTCCACGTTGCGAGTCCGCTGGGTTTCGCCACGAAGATCCTGGGCACGATCATCGCAGCCAACGTGCTTGGGTACCTCTTCTATCGCCGCGCGGCCAATCAGTCTCGACGAGCATCGAATATCCGTGCCTGAACTTCCCGAAGTCGAAACCGTCGCCAATGGCGTGAACGCCTGCGTTCGCGGACAGCGCATCGTGCGCGTGTGGACCAGCGGCAAACCGCAGACGTTCAAATCACCGGAAGGGGAGATCGCACAGGCGCTCACAGGCGCGACGATCGAAAGCGTGCGCCGCGTGGGCAAGTCCATCGTCTTCGATCTCACCCGCGGGAAAAGGCCGGCACCGCAGTTCCTTGTTCATCTCGGCATGACAGGGCGTCTGCTCGTGTCGCAGCCTGAGGTCGCTCTGCCGCTGCACACGCACGCCGTACTCACGCTCTCGGATCAACGCGAGATACGTTTCGTCGACCCACGCCGCTTCGGCCGGTTGTCCATTGTCCCGCTCACGGATGAAGAGCCTCAGGGCTACAGCGGCCCCGGAAGAGAACCCACCACGATCTCCGCGAATGAGTTCGCGCAGCTCTTTCGCGGGCGCAAGCTGGCCATCAAGGCGGCGCTGCTGAATCAGTCGATCCTGCATGGCGTCGGCAACATCTATGCGGACGAGAGTCTGTTCAGGGCCGGCATACGTCCGCGCCGAGCCGCAGGACGCCTGACCCGCGACGAATTCACGCGGCTGCATGCCGCGCTCCAGCAGGTGCTGGCGCACGCGATTCAACTCGGGGGATCGTCGGTCTCAGATTACGTAGACGCTGATGGAGTGCGCGGCTTCTTTCAGCTCGAGCACAAGGTCTACGGCCGTGCCGGTCAGGAGTGCACCGTCTGTTCCACTCCGCTGAAGAAGATCAGTGTCGGCGGCCGCACGACGATCTACTGTCCACACTGTCAGCGCTGAGAATCAGCAGGGATCCAGATTAGCAGCGATCGACTGCCTGCTCCGCTGCGACCGCGGCACCGACAACGCGAGTTGTCTGATCATCGTCCACGACCTCGACCGAGTAGCTCTGCAGCGGGCTCATCTTCACCATCTGGTGCAGGTAGTCCTTCAGCATCTTCAGGTCAAGAAAGCGCACGTTGTAGCCGGTGATGTAGAACTTTCGCGCGCCTGCCTGGTGGATCGTGGTCGCTGTTGCCGCAGCCAGGGCCTTGTGCCAGAGTTGCTTGAACTCCACGCAGCGCGTGTCGCGTCTGCGGTTGGCGGACTCGAAGACCTCTTCAGGTTCCATGTCTAAAAAGCGCAGACGCATCGCGCGGTGGCCCATGATGCCCTCCAGGTGGCCGCGCCCTCCGCATCCGCAGTAATTCTCCTTGTCGTCGAGGGTGACGACCGTGTGTCCGCCCTCCCACACGCCCTCCATGAAGGGATAGCATCCATAGCCGATGCCCGTGCCGATGGTCCAGACGCGCACCTGCTGCTCCAGCTTGCCATGCCGCGATGCGAGACCGGCCGCGACTGCGTCCGCATCGTTCAGAACCGTAACCGGAGCGTTCAGCCCGCGCGATTGCAGACCGGCGGCGACAAGATCCTGAATGCGAGCTCCCTTGAGCTGCGGCAGGTTCGGCGCCTCTTCCACCACGCCGCTGCGGATCAACCCTGGAAGCGCGACGCCGACGCCTTTGATCCGCGATTCGTGTCCCTGCGCGGCCTTGAGCGCAAGATCGCAGATGCCTTCGACGAGCGACTCCGTCGGCAGCTCGACAAGCGAGTTGTCCTCATCGTCGTCCTCCGGGATCGGTCCCGGCGGATAGGACAGCAGCTCGCCCTGAATCTTGTGAGCCACCGCGAGGCCAGCGTAGATCCGCTCGGCTACATTGACGCCGATCGACTCTACAGGCTCGTTACCCGCAGCTCCGGTTTCCTTGGTCGCCCTGTCGCGTTCTGTCATCCTGCGGCTCCTCCGGGCCCTTGACCCTGGCTTGCGCTCGAGAAAACCAACATCGCCTAAAACGAGTGAAAGTAGTCTGCTGCAGGAACTATAGTCAATTGGCCTGCAGCGATCTGCTTCTAATCCAGCTTGGCGACGCGGTTCAAGCCGTTGAACGCCGCAACCTTATAGCACTCCGCCAACGTCGGATAGTTGAAGACCGTGTCCACAAAATATTCGAGCTTGCCGCCCAGGGCCATCACCGCCTGGCCAATGTGCAGCAGCTCACTGGCGCCCTCGCCGATGATGTGGACACCTAAAATCGAGTGGTTCTCGCGGTGGAAGATCAGCTTGAGGCGACCGGTCGTGTCGCCGCGAATCTGCCCGCGCGCAATCTCGCGGTAGTACGCCACGCCGACTTCATAGGGCACATCCTCTTCCGTCAGCTGCTCTTCCGTCTTGCCGATGAAGCTGATCTCCGGAATCGTGTAGATGCCATACGGGTAGAAGCTCGGATTCGAGACGATGTTCTCATCGCCGAACGCCCGCGCCGCCGCAACCCTCCCCTGCTCCATGGAAACTGACGCGAGCGACGGAAATCCAATCACGTCGCCGACAGCAAACACAACCGGCTGCTTGGTGCGGAAGTCCTTGTCCACCGGAATGCGCCCGCGCGGATCCGCCTCAATGCCGGCAGCCGAGAGGTTCAGCTCATCGACGTTGCCTTGACGTCCAACGGCGTATAACAGCGCATCGCCCTGCAGCTTTTTTTTCGATTCTAGGTTCGCGACGACAGTGCCTTCGCTCTCTTCGACCGACTCCACCTCTTCGTTCAATCGCATCGTCACGCGAGCATCGCGCAGGTGATAGCTCAGCGCCTCCACGATCTCCTGGTCGGCGAACTCGAGCAGCCGCGGCCGGCGCTCAATCAGTGTGACGCGCACGCCCAGTGCGGCGAACATGCAGCAGTACTCCACGCCGATGACGCCGCCGCCCACGATGATCATCGTCTTCGGCAGGTTGGCGAGGTTCAGCACCTGGTCCGAGTTGACGATATTCGTGCCATTGATCGGAACCTTGGGCGAGCTCGCCGGCTTCGTTCCGGTAGCAATGATGACGTTCTTTCCCTCAATGACAGACCCGCCGCGCGAGTTCGTCACCTTCACGTGCGTCGGATCTTCGAAGCTCGCGGTTCCCGTCAGCACCTCCACGTTGTTGCGTGAGAGCTGCGCATCCGTGACATCGATCTCGGTCTTGATCACGTGCTGCACGCGGAAGGCGAGATCGGCCATCGTGATCCGCTCCTTCACGCGATAGTTCATGCCGTAGATCGACTTGTAGTTGTAGCCCGAGAGATGCAGCACGGCCTCGCGCATGGTCTTCGACGGAATCGTGCCCGTGTTGATGCACACACCGCCGACCACCTCGCGCGCCTCAATCAGCGCGACTCTCTTGTTCAGCTTGGCGCCGTAAATCGCGGCACGCTGACCTGCCGGTCCGGAGCCAATGACGATGAGGTCATACGGATTGGCCATGCGTCGTTGCGCTCCCCGTGAGAACAAATCTCCGGCACGGACCGCCCAAGCAAGATGCTCTTCCGGCTGTGCCGTTGTCTATCATAGCCTTCCGCGCACAATAGGCCAGCCGGAGAGCGGCACAGATAAACTGGTCGGATGCTCCGTTGTGCAATTACGGATGGCACCGCTTCTGATTTCGTAAGCACGACGCAAATCGATCGCCTGCTGAACCAGGTGCGCCGCTGGGCCGCTGAAGGCATCGACATGATTCAGCTTCGCGAGAAGAATCTCGATGCCGGTGCACTGTTCGCGCTCGCCGAAGCGATACTCCGCGTCGTTCGCGAGACGAACTCATCCACGAAGCTGCTGGTCAATGGACGTGCCGACGTCGCCATCGCTGCGCGCGCGCATGGGGTCCACCTGACCGCAGCGCCGGATGAGCTGACGCCGGAGCAGGTGCGAACTCTTTTCAGCCATGCGGGGCGACCTGCACCGTTTGTGGGTGTCTCCTGCCACACGATTGATGAGGTGCGCCGGGCGCACGCGGATGCTGCTGACTACATTCTCTTCGGGCCGGTGTTCGAGAAGCGTCTGCGCGGCGATGCGGTAAGCCAGGGGATCGGAGTCGAGCTGCTTCGCGAGGCATGCGACACCGCGCGGCCCGTGCCCGTTCTCGCGCTGGGCGGAGTCACAAGGACGAACGCCAGTGAGTGTCTTCAGGCAGGGGCCGCAGGCGTCGCCGGGATTCGGTTATTCGCCTGAGATCAAAAGCGCTCGTCGGCGGAGGGGCCATAGAGCGCTGGAACGGACGCCTCGTTCAACCGCAGATAGACGGTCAGCTGCCCGCGATGATGCGCCCAGTGGTTCAGCACACCGTGACGGATGTTGAGGTAGCGCGGTTCGTCAGAGATCAAATGACCGTGCGCCTTCAGCTTCCAGTTCGTCATCAGATGTTCGTCGGTCGTGCCCCGCAAAGGCGGCCTTCGCCTTACCGAGCGCGTGGTCGAAGTGCGCGAGGAGTTCGGTCCTTGTGGTCCATGACTTCGGCTTGTTGGGGTTATCGCCGGCGGGCGCAAAGTCCAGCTCATCGCGATTCACCATGTAGTCGATCCACTCCGGCATTGCAGCCACCAGTGCGGCGAGATAACCTAGCGGCATCGACTTCTCGTGCGGCTTCCAATCCTGCTGGCCTTCGGGGACACGCTCCAGCGCTTTGCGCGTGCCCACGGCCTCGCGCTCCAGTTCGGCAAGAAACAGTTCATTCAGTTTCAGGTCCATTGCAGATTCAGCCTCCTTGCAGATAACAAGACCATATGGCTCCTGACATCCTTATGTCAGGAGGATGTCAGGAAGTTCGGATTGATTGACGCTGCCCGGCTGCCGTCCTACGCTTAAAGCATGCTGATCACGCCCGTCCAACTCGTTGAAGAGGCACTCCCGCTGAACGAGAGCCTGCCGGAGGGCGCCATCGACTACGCGCCCGACATCCGCCAAATTGGTCCGCTTTCGCTGACCGGCAAGGCCGAGCTCATCGTCGAGCACCGCGGCCCGCGGGAGTTCGTCCAGGACATCCGGCTCCGCGCCCACATCCAGGGCAGGTTCGAGCTGCTCTGCGCGCGCTGCCTGGAGCCCGTTCAGGTGCCGCTTTCGGGCGACTTCGACCTCATCTACAGGCCAGCCCACGTGGAGACCGAGGCCGGCGAGCGCGCCATCACCGAAGATGAGACCGAAATCGGGTATTATGAAAAGAGCGGCCTTCTGCTGGAGGACGCCGTGCGCGAGCAGGTGCTTCTGAATCTGCCCGGCCGCGCGCTCTGCCAGCAGGAGTGCAAGGGCCTTTGCCCGAAGTGCGGCGCCAATCGCAACCTGGCCGACTGCGGCTGTGGGGAAGCTGCCACGGACCCGCGCTGGAATGCGCTGGCCGGGCTGAGCCTCAGCAACAAGGCCTGAGCGCTGAGTTTTGAAGCATTTTGCAAGACCAAGTTTCCGGCCTGCAGAGCTAAACTGCTGCGGCTGTTCAGTTTGAGAGGTTTTCCATGCCTAATCCGAAACGGCGCCACAGCAAGCAGCGCACCGCCAAGCGCCGCAGCCACGACTTCCTGACCCCGACCGGCGTCTCCACCTGCCCCAACTGCGGCGAGCCCAAACGGCCTCACACCGTGTGCGCCAAGTGCGGCGAGTACAAGGGCCGGGCCGTTGTAGCGGGCAAGAACACCGAGTAGCACCTTCGCGGGTAACGGAACCGGGCTCACATCTCCTTTACACTCCGCATTTAGGCTCACATCAGAAGCTCAGAGCGCATGCCGATCGACATCGTTCTCGATGCCATGGGGTCCGACAAGGCCCCCGACCCTGAGATCCGCGGGGCGATCCTGGCTGCTCGCCATCTGGACGTCCGCGTCCACCTGGTGGGCCCAGAGGAGGTTCTGCGCCCAAAACTGCGCGCTGCCCTCAAAGAAGACGGTGACCAGAACGGTGGCCCGCTTCCCAATCCGCTGGAAGCTCTCGAAGCCCTGGTTAACCAGAACGGCCGCAAGCGCAAGCGCCGGCCGGCAGTCTTCCTGGTCCAGGCCAGCGAGTGGATCAGCATGGAAGACAAGGCCGCGCTCGCCGTCCGCTCCAAGCGCGACAGCTCGATGCGTGTCGGCCTGAAGATGGTCCGCGAACGCCGCGCCGGCGGATTCGTCACGGCCGGCAACACCGGCGCCGCCATGGCAACCGCCAAGATGGTGCTCGGCTCGCTCAAGGGCGTCGATCGCCCGGCGCTGGCTACGGTGCTCCCCACCACCGCAGGCCAGCCCTGCGTTCTGCTCGATGTCGGAGCGAACGTCGACTGCAACGCCAACAATCTGCTGCAGTTCGCCGTCATGGGCCACATGTACGCCAAGGACGTCCTGCACATCCCGAATCCGCGCCTCGGCCTTCTGTCCATTGGCGAGGAAGAGAGCAAGGGCAACACTCTCACCCGCGATACCCTGCCGCTGCTGCGCGACCTCGGGCTTAACTTTATCGGCAACGTCGAAGGCCGCGATCTCTACAACGGCCGCGCTGACGTCGTCGTCTGCGATGGGTTCGTCGGCAATGTCGCGCTCAAAACCAGCGAGGGCGTAGCCAAGTTAGTAACGACCTCTCTGCGCGAGAGCCTGAAGGCCACGGTCACCGCGCAGATGGGTGCTCTGCTCAGCCGCAAGGCCTTTCACAACTTCAAGAAGCGCATCGATTACTCCGAGTACGGCGGGGCGCCGCTGCTGGGCGTGCGCGGCGTCTGCATCGTCGGCCATGGCAGTTCCAACGAGCGAGCGATCATGAACGGCATCCGTGTCGCGGCCGAGTTCGCCCACGCCGACGTCAATCACGCCATCGAAACTGCCCTCGCTCCTCGCTGATTTCGAGCATCTCTCGTTTCATCCCATGCAACGAAGTTCCAGCATCTCCTACGAGTCTGAAATGGAGAGGCATCGCCCCCGTGCGGCCTGCCGTCGTAGACATGAACGCGTGTAAGTTCGGCGCGACCACGTGGGGGGTCACTTCATGCCGGAACACATCAGCCGTCTCGACTCGACTCTGCCTGAATTTCCCGCCGCCGCCGGCCGTGGAGCGATCTTTTCGCCACTCGCTCAGGACATGCATGAAGCCAGAATGCGCTCCCACACGGTCCAGACCATCGGCGTCGATGCGCAGGCACTCTACGAGCTCTGGAAGAATGTCGCGCTTGCTCCACGCTGGATGGAATATGTCGTGTCTGCCGAGCCGAAGAGCGTAATCCTGACTCACTGGGTCCTCGGAAATCCCGAAGACCCGAACGGCCGCCGCCTCGAGTACGACACCGAGATCGTCGAAGATATCCCCGGCGAGAAGATCGCCTGGCGCTCGCTCGACTCCTCCATCAAGGAAGCCGGCGAGGTCCTCTTCCGTCCGGCAATGGGTGGCCGCGGCACGGTTGTGGTGCTGCAGGAATCCGCCAGCATCCCGGGCGGAAGCCTTGGCATGGCGGCAGCGGCCGTCGCCAGGCGTTCCCCACGCCAGATCGTCATCGAAGACCTTCGCCATTTCAAGCAGTTGGCTGAAACCGGCGAAATTCCCAACGTCGACCGCAATCCGCATGGCCCGCGCGGATTCATCGGAAGCCTCAAAGAGCATCTGTACGGCGAGAACAACCCCACACCTCCAGGCACCACGATCCACTGAAGCACGCGGCCCAAGCTGAGCAGTAAGGGAGATCTAATGAAAGCAGTTTGCTGGATGGGAACGGGCGACATTAAAGTCCATCAGGTCCCCGACCCTGAGATCGTCAATCCGCACGATGCGATCCTTCGCGTCACGCGCACTGCGATCTGCGGCTCCGATCTCCATCTGTACGACGGTTACATTCCCACCATGGAGGCCGGCGACGTTCTCGGGCATGAGTTCATGGGCATCGTCGAAGAGGTTGGCCCCGAGGTGAAGAACCTCAAGCGCGGCGATCGCGTCGTGGTTCCCTTCACCATCTCCTGCGGCAATTGTTTCTTCTGCAAGCGCCAGCTCTGGAGTCTGTGCGACAACTCCAACCCGAACGCGCAGATCGCCGAGACGATGTACGGCTATTCGGGCTCCGCGCTGTTCGGCTACTCGCATATGTACGGCGGCTACGCGGGAGGCCAGGCGCAATATGTCCGCGTGCCGTTCGCCAACGTCGGCCCCATCAAGATCGAGAATGACCTGCCCGACGAGAAGGTGCTCTTTCTTTCCGACATCTATCCCACCGGCTACATGGGCGCGGAGAACGCCAACATTCAGCCTGGCGACACCGTCGCCGTCTGGGGCTGCGGTCCGGTCGGGCTGTTTGCCATCGCCAGCGCCTACATGCTCGGCGCGGAGCAGGTCATCGCCATTGATCGCTTCCCCGAGCGACTCAAACTTGCGCGCGAATACTGCGGCGCGACAACCATCGACTACACCGACAACGATGTCGTGGTCGTCGAGGCACTGCGCGATCTGACCGGCGGCATCGGACCCGACTCCTGCATCGACGCGGTCGGCATGGAGGCCCACTCCAACACCCTGGTCGGCATGTACGACAAGGTCAAGCAGGCGATGATGCTCGAAACAGACCGCCCTTTCGTGCTTCGCCAGGCCCTGCAGGCCATTCGCAAAGGCGGCACGCTGTCGATCCCCGGCGTCTACGGCGGCGCGCTGGACAAGGTGAACTTCGGCGCGGCCTTCGGCAAAGCCGTGCACATGGCCATGGGCCAGACCCACATGCACAAGTATCTGAAGCCGCTTCTCCAGTCCATCGAGGACGGCAAGATTGACCCAAGCTTCCTGATCTCTCATCGCGTCGGCATCGAGGAAGTCCCAGACATGTACAAGATCTGGCGCGACAAGAAAGATCAGGTTACAAAGATCGTCATCGATCCCTGGCGGGATCAGATCGGCGACGCGATTGCAGCGTAGTCCCCCCGCAAAACGCTGCTGCTACCAAAGGCCCAGGAACAACAACTCCTGGGCCTCCTTTTTCTCTGCCGGCCTGGCTCGCATTTCGCGACTATGATTGGGCGAGGACTCTCATCCATGCCGCCAACCAAGAACCTTGAGCCGCCTCCGGTTGCAAAGCGTGACGCCGCTTCCTTCGAGCTTTTGCGCGTCTGGATTGCCGAGCAGGGACAGCACGTCAGCCTGCGCTCCGGCGTCTGGGAAGACCCGTTTGCGTGGGGAATCGTGCTCGCCGATCTCGCGCGGCACATCGTCCATGCGGAATCCCTCGCGCGCAAAGACCTCGATCAGGAGGCATTTTTCAAGCGCATGCTGGAAGGATTTGAGGCTGAGATCGAATCGCCCACCGACGATCCTGAAGGTCAGCTCACGCAGTAGCGCGAGCCGACGACGCACGCCATCGTGCGTGACTCCATGCGCGCGCTGCTACATGACGCGCGCTACACGTTCCAGCTCCTGCTGAATGTGCTCCGGCTTGCATCCCATGCCCTCAATCGTTGAGGCGACATGGCGTGCCTCCTGCGAGGAGATCCCATAGCCGCGCCCGCTCAGAAAGCTGGTCACAATCTCTGCTGCCTGAAACGAGTCCAGGCCACACTGCAGAAGCTCACTGCGGAGTCCCATCAAATCCGATGGCGTAAACTTCTCCGCAATCAAACGATCGTCGCAACGGTCGAAATCACTCACAGCGCCTCTCCCTTCGAGCTATCTGCTTTCCCTCGGGGTATAGCGGCCCGACAACTATGAGATATTAGAGCGGAAATCGGCCACGCGAGTTGTAGAGGAACCACCGAAAACACCGCGTTACCAGCGGGTTCCGGGCATTCTGTGAGTGGCATCAAACTTGCTCGCGTATCCTTCTTGTATGCCGTCTGCTCTCTATGCCGCTCGTGTTCTGGATGGTGTCGCCATCGCCGCCGAGATCAAATCCGAGGTCGCGCGCGACGTCGAACTCGCACGCCGTTCCGGCTACACTCCCGGGCTCGCCGTCGTACTCGTCGGCGAAAATCCCGCTTCGCAGATCTACGTCCGCAGCAAGATCAAGACCTGTGGTGAACTCGGCATCCGCTCCGAGATGCACACGCCGCCGGCCAGCATCACCACAGAAGAATTGCTCGCGATCGTTCACTCGCTGAACTCGCGCGACGATGTCGATGGCATCCTCATCCAGCTCCCACTTCCCGAGCACGTCGACACGAGCCGCCTACTTGAGGCCGTCGATCCGCGCAAGGATGTCGACGGCTTCCACCCGATCAACGCCGGCCGACTGCTCAGTGGCGCGCCGATGGAAACCGTCCTCGCACCCTGCACTCCCGCGGGCATCATGGAAATTCTCAAGCGCAGCAACATCCCCATCGCCGGCGCAAACGCGGTCGTCGTCGGCCGCTCCAACATCGTCGGCAAGCCGATCGCCGCGATGCTCATCAACGCCTCCGCGACCGTCACGGTCTGCCACTCGCGCACACGCGACCTCGCGAAGATCACGCGCGAAGCCGACATTCTCGTCGCCGCCATCGGCCGCGCCGGCTTCGTGCATCGCGACATGGTGCGCCCCGGCGCAACGATCGTCGACGTCGGCATCAACCGCCTCACCGGCGAGGCCGAGTTCTCGCGCTTCTTCCCACCTGACCACCCCGACCACCTCTCGCGCCGCCAGGGCTTCGACAAACGCGGCTCTACTGTCATCGGCGACGTCGATCCCGCAGCCTTCCTCGTCTCCGGCGCGTACACGCCCGTGCCCGGCGGCGTCGGCGCACTCACCATCGCGATGCTGATGTCCAACACGGCGAAGGCCGCGCGCCTGCGCCGCAACCTGCCGGCAGCGCGCCACTAACGCATGCTGCGCGTCGGTCTCACCGGAGAACTCGGCAGTGGCAAATCAACCGTCGCGCGCATGCTCGCAGAGCGCGGCGCTGTCATTCTCTCTTCCGACGAGATGGGCCGCGCGATGATGCAGCCCGGCCACGCGGCATTTGATCAGATCGTCGAGCACTTCGGCGCCAGCATCCTGAACGCCGACGGCACGCTCAACCGTCACGCACTCGCGCATCTCGCCTTCGATCCTCACGCTCCGCGCATCGAAGAGCTCAACGCGATCATCCATCCCGCCGTGATCGCCGCTCAGGCCGAGAAGATCGCCGAGCTCGCGCGCACCCAACCACACGCGATCGTCGTCATCGAATCCGCGCTCATCTTTTCGACCAGGCACGCACCCGGCCGTGGATGGCGCGACCGCTTCGACTGCATCATTCTCGTTACCGCGCCAGACGAAATAAAGATCGATCGCTTCATCCAGCGCAGCGCCGCTGTCGCGAACGAATCTGCGCTCCGCGACGACGCCCGCCGCCGCCTCGAAGCTCAGCGCGCAACAATTCCGCCGCATATCCCCACCTACACGATCGAGAACGACCGCTCGCTCTCCGATCTTCAACAAAATGTCGACAGCCTCTGGAGCCTGCTCATATCCCTCGAAAATAGCCACTGAAGCACGGCTGTTTTGATACCCTTGAAGCTGCACATCAAAGGAGACATTCATGGCTTCGACAGCCGTTCTGGAACAGACCCTGCCCTACAAAGTCGCTGACATCTCGCTCGCCGACTGGGGCCGCAAAGAGATCACCATCGCCGAGCAGGAGATGCCCGGCCTGATGTCCATCCGCGCCAAGTACGCGCCCTCCAAGCCCCTCAAGGGCGTCCGCGTTACCGGCTCGCTGCACATGACCATCCAGACCGCCGTGCTCATCGAGACACTTACCGCGCTGGGTGCGACCGTCCGCTGGGCTTCATGCAACATCTTCTCCACCCAGGACCACGCCGCCGCCGCGATTGCCGCCGCCGGCGTTCCCGTCTTCGCCTGGAAGGGCGAGACCCTCGAAGAGTACTGGTGGTGCACCGATCAGGCGCTGCGCCACGAGAACGGCACCGGCCCGCAGCTCGTCGTCGACGACGGTGGCGACGTCACCCTCCTCATCCACAAAGGCTTCGAGTTCGAGGACGGCGACACCTCCTGGATCGAAGGCCCCAAGGGCTCGCACGAGGAAGAGGTCATCAAGGCTCTCCTCAAGCGCATCAAGTCCGAAGACGCGCAGCGCTGGCACAAGGTCGCCAGCGACTGGCGCGGCGTTTCCGAAGAGACCACCACCGGCGTTCACCGCCTCTACAAGATGCTCGAGCAGGGCAAGCTCCTCGTCCCCGCCATCAACGTCAACGACTCCGTCACCAAGTCCAAGTTCGACAACCTCTACGGCTGCCGCGAGTCGTTGGTCGACGGCATCAAGCGCGCCACCGACGTCATGATGGCCGGCAAGGTCGCCGTCGTCTGCGGCTATGGCGATGTCGGCAAGGGCTCGGCGAAGTCGCTCCGCGGGCATGGGCGCGCGCGTCATCGTCACCGAGATCGACCCCATCAACGCCCTGCAGGCCGCCATGGAAGGCTACGAGGTCACCACCATCGAGGAGACCCTCGGCCGCGGCGACATCTACGTCACCACCACCGGCAACGTCGACGTGATCACGCTCGAGCACATGCGGCAGATGAAGGACCAGGCCATCGTCTGCAACATCGGCCACTTCGATAACGAGATCCAGATGGCCGAACTCGAAGGCTCCGACGCCAAGCGGCTCAACATCAAGCCCCAGGTCGATCAGTACACCTTCCCCAACGGCAACTCGATCTTCGTCCTCGCCGAAGGCCGTCTCGTCAACCTCGGCTGCGCCACCGGCCACCCGAGCTTCGTGATGTCGAACAGCTTCTCCAACCAGACGCTCGCGCAGCTCGACCTCTGGGCCAACAAGGACACCTACAAGCCCGGCGTCTACATCCTGCCCAAGAAGCTGGACGAAGAGGTCGCGCGCCTTCACCTCGAGAAGATCGGTGTGAAGCTCACGACGCTTTCGAAGAAGCAGGCCGACTACCTCGGCGTTGCCGTCGAAGGCCCGTACAAAGCCGAGCACTACCGGTACTAGTCGAGACAGTAGATTTCAGACAGTAGACAGTACACTCGTCATCCAGCAGAAGGGCCGCCGAATTCGGCGGCCCTTCCTTTTGTCTACCCTCTACTGTCTGCTTCCATTGTGCTTGTCGCGATAAATTCTGCGGGACTCCTGGTTCTGCTGCTTCGCCAGCGTGCGCCGGTCCTGCGCGCTCAGGTGTCCGTTGTCCTCGGCACGCATGCCACGCTCTTCACGATTGATGCCCGACTCCTGATGCTCAAGCCTTGCGGTCTCACCGGCCGTCAGCTGTCCGCTCTTCACGCCCTGTGCCACGCGGTCCTGCTGATTCTCTTTCCGAGCGTTGATGTGGTTTCGCTCCTGCTTCGTAGTCTGCGCAAATCCAGCTGCGGGCAGTGCAACAAGAATGGTGGCCAGAACAATATTGATCGCTTTCATGACTGTCTTCCCTCCGTAATTCACCGCGGCCTGTGCATTCCGCCGCTGTGATACGGATGAGTGGACACACGTCATCTCACGCAGTTGCGACAAACTCAAAAACTATATTTCCATTCGTAACCGCAACTTCCCACCACGCAGCGTGTAAGCGCGCTCTCTACGCCTTATTCCTTAGCCCTTACTATCTGTTCTCCGGGTCGTAGTCGCTCGCCACAATCTGATCCACGCCCTGCGTCTGACGCACTCGGATGATCCACCAGCACCACCGTACGCACCGCGCCCGCCGCATACGTCGTCTGCGGCGCTGTCATCAGCGGCAGCGCCTGGTTCGTCGGCGCGGTCCCACCGGGCAGCACCACCAGCGAGTACGTGCCCGTCGGCAGCAGCATGTATCCCGTCGCGCCGCCGAAGGCCACGCCCGCGCGCATCGCCGCCGTCGCCTTCAGCTTTTCACCCGCAGGCACCATGTACAGATCGACATTGCCCGCGCGCGTCGCCGCATCGATCACCCGCACCGCAACCTCGCCCGCCGGCGCAGGCGCCGTCTGGTCCGCATAGATGTTCTCCTGCAGGCTCGCCGCGACATTCGTCACCACCGCCGTGTACTGCCGCCCTGCCGTAAGCCCCGCATTCGACGCCACCAGCATCTGCGTCGTGTTCGCCGTGTTCGCGCTCAGCCGCACATTGCCCGCCGGCAGCGGCACGTACGTGCTCGCGCTCCCGAAATCAACGCTATACGCCAGCGCCGTTCCGCCGGCATAAAAGTCCATGCTCCCTGCGTCCGGCGATGCCGCAATCACCCGCACCTGCGCAGCGTTCTCCGGGCTCATGTCAATGCCCTGGCAGCCGAGCATCAGCATCGCCGCCACGCCCAGCGCACCCACACACAGCCGCCGTGCGCGCGAGCGGCTGGCCCGCGTGGCACACACGCCTATCCGTGCAGTGGTTGGAAAAGTTGCTAAGGTCACCCGTTCATTTTACCCACTTGAAGCGCCGTCACGCACACGCGGAGAATCGGCCTCGGAACCCGAATCTTTGCCACTTGCCGAACTCCGCGTATGCCCCTGAAAACGTTGGCCGACACACCGTCAACCGCTACTTCGCCTTATGCGCGACGATCTTGTCCGCGATCTTGTCGTAGGTCGCCTTCGGAATGATGCCTTTCGTCACCAGCTGGTTCTTCGCCGAATACGGCCGCCCGTCGATGATCCGCTTCGCATACGCATCGCCGATCCCCGGCAGCGTCTTCAACTGGTCCGCCGTCGCCGTATTGATGTCGATCAGGTCCGGCGCGGGCGCGGGAGCCATCACATGGGGCGCACTCGGCGCACTCGCCGGCGTTCTCGCCGACAGCACACCCGGAAGACTGATCAGGAGCCCGAGACAGCCATACGAAAGCAGTCGATTCCAACGTGCCATACATCCTCCTGAAATAACTCTTAATCTCTGATGCGTCCGCCAGCATACACTGTGCACGCAGTCGTGAACCATGGAGATCGTGTGAGAATTCTCGCCGGATTTTGCCTGACCGCTGCGCTCGGCGCAGGTCTGTCGCTACACGCACAAGCACCATCGATGACTAGGGACATGGAAGCCCCCCACCGCCTTCACGCGTGATCCTCCAGGCGCCCCCGCCAAACGCCTCCGGTACCCGCTCTCCTTCCGGTGCAGTCCGAATCTCCGGCGGTGTTATGGCCGGACAACTAATCAACCGAGTCGATCCCGTCTATCCCGATACGGATCCGCAAGGCGTCGTCGCGCTGCACGCCATCATCGGCCCGGACGGCACGGTACAGCAGCTCGCGGTCATATCTGGACCACCGCCGCTGCAACACGCCGCAATCGAGGCCGTTCGCCAGTGGACCTACAAACCCTATCTGCTCAACGGCCAGCCCGTCGCAGTCGACACATCGATCATCGTCAACTTCAAACGCTGTTCCCTGTTCCCTGTTCCCTGATCTCTGCCTTTACACCGGCACCGGCCTACCCCGCCCTACTTCCGTCTTCACAATCTGCCCATCCCTCATGTGCAGAATGCGGTCAGCGATCATCGCCGCCTCAGGGTTATGCGTAATCATCAGCACCGTCTGGCCCAGCTCGCGGCTCGAGACCCGCAGCATCTCCAGCACTGCATCCGAGTTCTGCGTGTCAAGGTTCCCCGTCGGCTCATCTGCCAGCACAATCGCCGGCTTCGTAATCAGCGCCCGCGCAATCGCCACGCGCTGCTGTTCGCCGCCCGAAAGCTCATTCGGCCGATGGTCCAGCCGTCCTTTGATCCGCAGCAGCTCCGCCAGATGATCCAGCAGCGCGCGATCGAAAGGCTTGCCGGTGTCCGCAATCGAGTGCGCCAGCTCGATGTTGTCCTCCGCCGAGATCGTCGGCAGCAGGTTGAATCGCTGAAACACAAACCCAATGTGCGCCCGCCGCAGCTTCGTCCGCTGCGCATCGCTCAGCCGCGAGAAATCCTGTCCGCGAATCTTCAGCGTGCCCGAAGTCGGCGACGTCAGCCCGCCCAGCACATAAAACAGCGTCGACTTCCCCGACCCTGACGGCCCCACAATCGACACAAATTCGCCCGGTTCCACGTTGAACGAAACATCGCGCAGCGCCGGAACCTCCAGCTTGCCTGAACGGTACGTCTTCCCTATATGACTGGCTTCAATAATCGGCGGCATAATGCAACAGCAATTACCCTGTCGTTCGTAGCCCTCAGTCTATCGCAGCGCGCCGTTCGGCTCCTCCAGCTCCTCGTCGTCCGCCCACACACAGCCGCAGCTCATGCAGCGCCACTCTTCCTTGCTGGGTCTCCAGTGAGGAATCGGCAGCCTGATCAGCATGGACGCCGCCATCAGCTTGCGGTCCGGGTCATTCGCGATGACATCGGTTGAACCGCACGTCGGACAAACCGGCTGCACAAATTCCTCTCCGGAGTCGATTTCAAACTGCGCCGGCATCGGCTGCGAAAGCACCTCGTCTGCGGCGGCCTCGTCCTTCGTCGCCACCTGCAGTCGCATGCCGCCAATGGCGTTGGACAACGTCCAATCCATCCGCACCGTGTTCTCGTCGCGCAGAAAACACTCGATTCCAGCCTGCTCCAGCACCGCGCGCGCGACAAACGCCTCGGCCATGTCGCGATATCGCCCCACCGTCACCAGGCCCGGCTCGTCCTCCTCGCCGATCGGATCCTGTTCTTCCTCAATCAGCGGCGGCTCCAATCCGCGCCGCGCAAACTCCGCCCGCAATGCCGTCTGCGCGGCTTCCGTCAGGTCGTCATACTTCCGGGCGAGGCCCATCAACTCCGTCTCGGACATCACCCTGTACCGCTCTGCGAAATTCTCCTCTGCACTCATCGCATCGGATACTAGCACCACATCACGCCGAGGCCGCCTGCACCAACACAATCTCCGGGCTCTCCGGCATCTGCAGAAAACTTATCCTCAGCCGCACGCTCACCACCCGCACGCCGGCGCGCAGAGCCCGCTCATGCGTCCGCAACATGCACAGCTCGGTCAGCGCGCGATGGCTCAGCTCGGTCATCTCCAGCCCCGTCTGCGCCAGGCCACAGTACAGCTCCAGCACAGCACTCAGTTCCACGTCGAATCGATACTCCACCGTTCTGCGCCCGCATCGTCTGCAGATGGCCGCCGAGCACCCCGTCGCCGTAAACATCTTCCATAGCCGCGGCAGCAGCAGCTTCCGGTCCTCAATCGAAAAGCTGTGCACCTCAATCGCGCTTCCAAATTCGGAATCCGGGGCCGGTGTCCTCATGACTGCACCTATCGGCAGCGCCGCCGCCGCCCATCACTCTGTCCCACAACCAGACTCAGCCCACGTACACTCGCACACATGGTCCTCGGCCTCGGCACCGACATGATCGAGATCGCCCGCATCGAGCACTCGCTCGCCCGCTTCGGCGACGGGTTCCTCCGCCGCATCTACACGCCCGCCGAGATCGCCTACTGCCAGCAGAAAAAGAAGACCGCCGCCGAAAGCTTCGCCGCCCGCTTCGCCGCCAAGGAGGCCGCCGCCAAGGCCCTCGGCACCGGCATCAGCCGCGGCGTCACCTGGTGCGAGCTCGAGATCCTCCGCCTGCCCGGCCAGCGTCCCACGCTGCACCTCTCCGGCCGCGCCGCCGAGATCGCCGCCCGCCTCGGCGTCCGCCACCTCGCCGTCTCGCTCTCCCACACCCGCGAGCTCGCCCTCGCCGTCGTCCTCGCCGAAGACTGAACCCTACGCCGCTGGTACGATATCTCCCATGCCCAGTCAGGCTGAGGTCCGGTGGTCGCAGCTCAAGGTCGGCAGCATCGTTCTGGCCTCGCTGGCGCTCCTCACCACGCTGCTCTTTCTCATGACCAGCAGCGCCGGCATCGGCCTCTTCCAGAAGCGCATCATCCTCCATTCCTTCTTTGACAACGCCTCCGGCGTCAAGGTCGGCGCGCCTGTTTCGCTCGAAGGCGTCACCATCGGCGAGGTCACGCGCGTCGAGATCACCACCGACCCGGCCCGCAAGCTCACGCCCGTTGAAGTGGTCATGAAGCTCTCGCCTCACTTCCGCCCCAGCATCCGCAAAGACTCCGTCGTCAGCCTCCAGACCACCGGCGTTCTCGGCGACACCGTCGTCGACATCAACAGCCAGCTCGCCAACGGCCCCGAGATCCAGAATGGCGACGAGCTCCGCACCAAAGACGTGCCCACCATCCAGGACGTCGTCGCCTCCAGCCAGGCGACCATTCAAAACCTCAACTCCGTCATGCCGAAGCTGAATGACATCGCCACCTCGCTCGACAGCAATAAGGGCTCGGCCGGCAAACTCATCAACGATCCCGCGCTCTACAACCGCGCCGTTGGCACGATCAATCAGCTTCAGACGCTGGCCACCAATCTCAACAACGGCCGCGGCACCGCCGGCAAGCTGCTCACCGACGACACTGCCTACAACAACCTGAAGGACGCCACCGCCCGGCTCGACACGCTCGTCACCGGCCTCAGCTACGGCAAAGGTTCCGCCGGCAAGCTCCTCACCGACGACACGCTCTACAACAACCTGAACACCACCCTGAACCAGACCAACGCCATGCTCGCGCAGATCAACTCCGGCAAGGGCGGCCTCGGCATGCTGATCAAGGATCAGGCCTTCGCCGACCGCCTCAACGACACGGTCACCAAGCTCGATCTGCTCCTCACCAACGTCGACAACGGCAAGGGTACCATCGGCAAGCTGGCCACCGACGACGACGGCCTACAAGAACCTCAATAAGCTCCTCGCCGACAGCGACACCTTCATGAACATGCTCCGCACCGACCCCAAGAAATACCTCACGATCCACATGAAAATTTTCTAAGCCGGCGCCTCCTCCGACGCCTCTTGAAGAATGCCCGCTGAACCGGCCCATCCCGCCTTTTCCGTTGTCCCCCGCGAAACTTCCGGCTATCCTGTGTCGTCCCAGCAGCACCGCTCCCCTGCTGTCACCAAGGAGCCGTCCGGCATCGCCCGGCGACCCCGCAATATTTAGCAACTCTCTTTCAAGGAGACCTATGCGCACGCTCGTACTTGCATCCATCATCGGCCTCGCGGCTCCGCTTTGTAGTGCCCAGAATGCAGGACCAGACATCTCCCTGGCGCCCATCCATCTCACCGCCTCTGGTCCCGTCGACCTCGGCTCCGCCCCGACCAAAATCCCCGTCAAGCCCGTCGCCTTCGACGTCAACGCCATCGACAAGTCCGCCAATCCCTGCGACAACTTCTTCCAGTACGCCTGCGGCAACTGGAACAAGAACAACCCCATCCCCTCCGACCGCGCCGCGTGGGGCCGCTTCGCCGAGCTCGCCGAGTACAACAACTATCTCCTCTACAAGGATCTCGTCGCCGCCGCCGACGCCCCCAAGTCCCCGCTCCAGAAAAAGTATGGTGACTACTTCGCCGCCTGCATGAACACCGACCTGCTCGACAAGCTCGGCGACAAGCCGCTGCAGCCCGACCTCCACGCCATCGATGAGCTCACCAGCGTCAAGCAGCTCGCCGCCTTCAACGCCAAACAGGATCGCCGCGGCGGTGGCGCCTTCTTCGCCGTCGCCGTCACGCAGGACCAGAAGGACTCCACCCAGCAGGTCGCGGCCACCGGCCAGGGCGGCCTCACCCTTCCCGACCGCGACTACTACCTCAACCCGTCCGAGCGCTTCCAGAAGCTCCGCGAGGACTACGTCGACAACATGGTGAAGACCTTTGAGCTCCTCGGCGACTCGCCCGACAAGGCGCCAGCAGGAAGCCGCCGACGTCATGACCATCGAGACCGCACTGGCCAAGGGCTCGCTCGACCGCGTCGCTCTTCGCGATCCCGCCACGCGCTACCACCCCATGTCCGTCGCCGACCTCCAGGCCAAGACGCCGAACTTCGACTGGCAGACCTACCTCGACGGCGTCGGCCTGCCGAACGCGAAGACCATCATCGTCACCAGCCTTCCCTATCCTCGACACCGCGAACGCCGAGATCACCGACGAGAATCTGCCCGCCATCAAGAGCTACCTGCGCTGGCACGCCGTACACGCTGCCGCTCCGCTGCTCAGCAAGAACTTCGAGGACGTGAACTTCGACTTCTTCAACCGCACCCTCAGCGGCCAGAAGGAAGAGCTTCCTCGCTGGCAGCGCTGCACCTCAGCCACCGACCGCGCGCTCGGCGAAGCCGTCGGGCAGGAGTGGGTCAAGCAGAACTTCCCGCCCGCATCCAAGGAAGCCACCGAAAAGCTCGTGCACGAGCTCGAGGCAGCCATGGCCGCGGACATCCAGACGCTTCCCTGGATGAGCCCCGAGACGCGCGTGAAGGCCGAAGCCAAACTCCACGCCATCGCCGACAAGATCGGCTATCCCGTCGCACTGGCGCGACTACTCCACACTCGAGGTCAAGCGCGACGACTACTTCGGCAACGTGCAGCGCGCCGCCGCCTTCGAGCGTCACCGCAACCTCGCCAAGTTCGGCAAGCCCGTCGATCCCACCGAGTGGGGCATGACGCCGCCCACCGTCAACGCCTACTACAATCCGCCGCAGAACAACATCAACTTCCCCGCCGGAATCCTGCAGCCGCCGTTCTATGACGTCAACAAGGACCCGGCCGTGAACTTCGGCGGCATCGGCGTCGTCATCGGCCACGAGATGACCCATGGCTTCGACGACCAGGGCGCGCAGTACGACCCCAAGGGCAACGTCCGCATGTGGTTCACGCACGGAAGACCTCGCCAAGTTCAAGGAGCGCAGCGAGTGCTATGCCAAGGAGTACGACGCCTTTGAGGTCGCTCCCGGCCAGAACCTCAACGGCCACCTGACCCTCGGCGAAAACTCCGCCGACAACGCCGGCATCCGCATCGCCTTCCAGGCCCTGCAGAGCACCCTGCAGGAAGAGGGCGCGAAGGCCGAACCCGGCTACGTCGACGGCAAGCGCGACGGCTACACGCCCGACCAGCGCTTCTTCATCTCCTTCGCCCAGGTATGGTGCGGCAATCAGACCCCGCAGGCCGCCATCACCCAGGCCAAGACCAACCCGCACTCCACCGGCGAGTGGCGCGTCCGCGGCACCGTCGAGAACTTCGACGAGTTCGGCAAGGCCTTCGGCTGCAAGAAGGGCGACCCCGAGATGCCTGCTTCCGGCGGCTGCCGCACCTGGTAAGCAGGAGAAGTGAATAGTGAGTAGTGAATAAAACAAAAGCCTCTACCGAAAGCCCCGGACCCGTTCCGGGGCTTTGCCTTTGCAGTTGCTTTTCTTTCTGTCATCCTGACCCTGAGCGTAGCGAACGGGAAGGACCTGCTTCTGCTCTTGCCTTTGCCTCATTCACTCCTCACCCTAACTCCCCGCCGCCGTCACCCACTCCCAGCCCAAACCCCGTCTATGAGAATTGGCAGAAATACCTCTGCCGCCACTACAATCAGACGAAGGTTTGTACTCTCTCCAAGATAGGTTTCTCCGCACGCCGGTTCTTTTCACGCCGAGCACGACGGAGATGAAGGAAGCACATGAAGTTGAGTTGGTTCGGCCGGCTGGCTCTGGCCCTGTTTGCGTCTTTGGCCCTGGGACTTGGCATGTCGGCATGTGGCGGTGGAACCATCGCCTACCTCTGGGTTCTCGGTCAGCAGTACAACCAGATCGCCGCCTTCAAGGTCGACGACTTCACCGGCAATCTCACCCAGACCCCGCATGAGCCCTTCTCCGTTCAGGGCACAAATCCCGTCAGCATCGTGGTCAAGGCGGGCGGCCGCTTCGTCTACGTCCTGAACCAGGGCACGACGCCCACGCTGCCCCAACCTGCAAGACCGATCGACAGCTGCCACCATGCAGTGGACCGGCAGCGGCATCGTCGAGTTCTCCGTCGGCGGCGACGGCTCCCTCACCTATCAGCAGACCTATCACAGCCAGGGATTTGAGCCCGTCTGGATGCAGTTCGACAGCACGAATTCTTATCTCTACGTGCTCGACAAGTACTCCCAGAGCGGCGACGGCAACGGCTCCATCACCGCCTTCTCCGTCGACCCGACCACCGGCCGCCTCACCCTCGTGCTCAACACCCAGTCCGTTCCTCCCAGCAGCCCCCGCGCCCACCTATCTGGGAGGTCGGCCAGAATCCGCTCATGATGAAGACCCTCGGGAGCTGCCTGTTCACCGTCAACTCCGCGGACCAGTCCATCACGCCCTACAGCCAGGGCTCCGGCGGCCAGCTCGTCAACACCACCACCGGCAAGTTCCTGCCCCAGGACCAACAACATCACATCCATCAACGGTAACGGCAGTACCATCATCCTCACCGATGCGGGCAATAACACGATCGTCCCCCTCTCCGGCTCGAGCTGCAATCTGGCAATCCAGCAACGCCGGCACCACTGCGAACCTGCCCGGCACCTCGAACCCCGTCTACTCGTTCATCGCGACCGGCGGCACGAACACCTACTTGTACGTCCTGAACCAGTCGACGACGAACACCACCCAGAACCAGCCCAACAGCTCCATCTCGGGCTTCCTCATCCAGAGCACGTCGTTGGCGCCGCTCAATGCCGGCGTGCCGTTCTCCGTCGATTCCGATCCGGTCTGCATGGTGGAAGATCCCACCAACAAGTTCCTGTACGTCTCCGATCACAACCCCGGTCAGGTCACCGGAAAGGTCTTCGACTCCACCACCGGCAATCTCGGACAGCTCTCCCGCGGCTCTTCCTTCCCCGCCACCGGTCTCGCCACATGCGTGGCGATCAGCGGTGCCGTCGACTAAGGAGCCGCCGTGTCTGTCACTCATCAACCTTCGAATCACCCGGTCCCGGCCGAAACTCTCACCGCGCCCGCGCCAGCGAAGCAAATGCCGTATAACGCGCAAGCAAAGCACATGAAGTTGAAAAAGGTACAAATGACGTACAAAAGAGCGCTCCAGGCTGCGATGGCCGCAGGTATTTCAATTGCCATTGGGCTCGGCGCAACCGCCTGCAGCCGCGACTATGTATCGGATTACGTCTACACGGTCTCGGCCTCCAGCGGAAACATCAACGGCTTTGCCGTCGACTACCAGACCGGCATCCTGAGCCAGATCACCGGCTCGCCGTTCCAGACCGGCTTCACCCGCGAGACCACCCTCGTTCCCTCGCCCGACGGCAAGAACCTTTACGTTCTCTCCGGCTTCGAGGACTCCAAGGTTGAACAGTTCTCGGTCGGCACCGACGGCAAGCTCTACGGCGCACACACCTACTCGCTTGCAGGCAGCGCCGGCGCCACCTACCCCACAGCCATCGCCATCGATAGCACCGGCAAGTTCCTCTACATCACATTCACCTACCAGCCCGGCTTCACACCCGCCTCGCCCGGCCCCGGCGGCGTCTCCATCTTCCCCATTAACAGCGACGGCAGCCTCGGCACCAACGTCAGCTTCAACGGCCAGCCCTTCCTCGGCGTCGGCAACAACCCGGTCGCCATCACCGTCACGGCGCCCATCTGCTCCGCCGCACCTGTCATCGCTTCCAACACCGCCTGCACGGGAACCAGTGGCGCCGGTCACCAGAACGTCTTCGTCTATATCGTCGACCAGGAAGCCGCGCCCAACGCCACCGTCCTCGGTTACGCCCAGAACACCTCCACCGGCGCACTCACCCCGCTCTCCGGCACAGCCTTCAGCTCGAGCCTGAAGACCTGGCAGGGTTACCACGCCGGCGTCGCGCCCAGCGCGATCGCTGCCGATCCCACCGGCCGCTACGTCTACGTCACCGACCAGAACGCGAACCAGATCTACGGCTACTCCATCGGCACCAGTCCGGCAACCTCACCGCGCTGACCTCCAGCCCCTTCGGCACCGGCCTCTTCCCCGTCTCCATCATCATCGACCCGCGCGGCAAATACGTTTATACGACCAACTTCAACAGCGGCTCCGTCAGCTCCTACGCCATCGACCAGGCCAGCGGTTCGCTCTCGAGCATCGCCGGCACCGGCAGGCTTCAGCACCGGCACGCGTCCCACCTGCGTCACCATCGAGCCGGCGCTCGGCATCTACCTCTACACCTCCAACTACCTCGACGGCACCGTCTCCGCCGGCCAGCTCAGCCCCAACACCGGCGGCATCACCGGCGTACAGGACTCGCCGTTCACGGTCTCTGCCCTGCCCGCCTGCATCGCCTCCGTTCCCAACGGCCCGCACTCCTTCCAGCTCGCCAACCCATAAAGCAGCCGGTAGGTTCGGGCTTCAGCCCGAACTCAGCGAGTCAGTACTTGTAGTTCAACGAAAAGCGCTCCGGTCCGCCGGAGCGCTTCTGCTTTTGCCTTGACCGCCTGTACTCCCTTACTCCCTTCACCTCCCTTACCCGCTTACCCGCCTCGTGCCTCGCTGACTCGCTGACTCGCTGACTCGCTGATAATAACTCCATGCCTCACGCCTCCAGCTTCCCTCTCGGCGGCATCACCCTCGGCGGCGGCCCGCTCTTTCTCATCGCCGGGCCCTGCGTCATCGAGTCCGAGCCGCACGCCCGCCGCATGGCCGACGCCATCCAGCGCATCGCCTCCGACCTCCATATCCCCTACATCTTCAAAGCCAGCTACGACAAAGCCAACCGCACCTCCATCCACAGCTTCCGCGGCCCCGGCCTCGAAGAAGGCGCCCGCATCCTCCGCCTCATCGCCGAGCAGAACCGCCTCCCCGTCCTCACCGACATCCACACCGCAGAGCAGGCCACCGAGCTCTCCGACCGCCTCGGCCCCGTCGACGCCATGCTCCAGATCCCCGCCTTCCTCTGCCGCCAGACCGACCTCCTCATCGCCGCCGCCCGCGCCTGCGCCGCACCCAACCGCGCGGTCAACGTCAAAAAAGGCCAGTTCGTCGCCCCCTGGGACATGCGCCACGCCGTCGAAAAAGTCCGCGAATCCGGCTGCTCCCGCGTCACCCTCACCGAGCGCGGCGCCTCCTTCGGCTACAACAACCTCGTCGTCGACATGCGCTCGCTCCCGATCCTGCGTTCCATGGCACCGGTCGTCTTCGACGCCACCCACTCCGTCCAGACCCCCTCCGCCGCCAGCGCCGGCGGCCCTCAGGGACATGCCGTCTCCGGCGGCCAGCCCGAGTTCATCCCCGTCCTCGCCCGCGCCGCCGTCGCCGCCGGCATCGACGGCATCTTCCTCGAGGTCCACGACAACCCCGCCGAAGCCAAATCCGACGGCGCCAACGCCCTCCACCTCAACCGCCTCCGCCCGCTGCTGGAAACCCTCCTCGCCCTCCACGCCGCCGCCGCACCGAGCCGAATAATCCCCGTCTCTGCTATCGCCGCCATCCCTTAAACAAAAAAGACCCCCGAACCGGAGGTCGTCCATGCTTCGGGGGCCCAATCTGCCGTGGTCGCTGGAGGCGGGTGCGAGGGGCTCTCGTCGAGCGGCCTTGCACGGCCAGGAACGCCATCTCCGTCGTCCCGGCCAACCATTGGCACTATTGGTTGAACGTCCCAAACCACCGCTCAGGGTATGGATTTCCTGTGGAAATCCTCTGCATCCTCCCTGTTTATCGGATAGAGACCTGGACAACCTTCAGCGCCGGCGTCTGCTGGTTCCAACTGTCGCTAACTCCTTCAAAAATCAAGCGGAAATCCGCCTGAGCCCCCGGCGCCAGCGGGGCCGAACTCAGCGGCTCGGTATCCACATACGGCTGCCGCGTGCGAATGATCGACACCGGCGCGCTCAGCACCTGCGTCTGCCCGCCATCCGCGCGCAAACGACGCCTCGACCGTCACCCCCGTCACCGTCTGGTTCCCATGATTCACGATCTGCCCATCCACATACGTCGACCGCCCACCCGACAAACTCTCCGACTGGCTCGGCTGCAGACTCGTCAGCTCCAGATTCGCCGCATACGCCGCCCCGCCCGTCGCCCCTGATCTATGTCGTCCCACGGCAAACCACACCACCACGATGATGACCACAACCACTGCTGCAATCGAAACCGCTGCGGTCTGGAAGCTCTTCTCCCGCACCGGCTCCGTGAACAGCGGATCGCCGTCTGCGATTCGCGGGGGTCCTTCGGAACCGGAGAAATATTTGTCTGCTCAGGCATCACGAGCGATTCTATACTGCACCAAATCCTTCAAGAGCTTTTCGGGTTCGGCTTCACTTTGGGCAGACCATCCGTCTACTTGTGGAGTACCTTGGGACGAGGTTCCCGATGTCCAAGCACGCAACCTCCGCGACCCTCCGCCTCTGCGAAACCCGCGCGCCCATCCCCGGCACGCAGGAGGAGCGCGAGCGTGACTACGCCGAGACCTTGCACCGCGAAGCGCCCTTCCTCATCCGCTCCGAGCTGCACCGCATCCGCCCCATAGACCCCGCACCCGACAACCTGTTCAACCGCATCTGCCAGGCCGTCGACGTCCTCCTCGGTCGTCAGCCACGTCTACGTCGAACGCCGCCATCCCCGCTCCGCTGACTCGCCCGTTCAACCTGCGCACTCCGGCCGAACATCGTTCGGCTCCGCCGCTGCGCAAACCATGCGCCGCGTAATCAAACGTAGAGGCATTCGCCCGGAGGATGGACCCATGCAGCATTCAGACGCACTCGTGTTTTTTGGCGCGACTGGCGATCTCGCCTACAAAAAAATCTTCCCCGCCCTGCAGGCGATGGTGAAGCGCGGCACGCTCAACGTCCCCGTGATCGGCGTTGCAAAATCCGGCTGGACGCTCGATCAGCTGAAACAACGCGCGCAGGACAGCCTCGAAAAACACGGTGGCCTCGACCCGAACGCCTGGACAAAACTCAGCAGCCTGCTTCGTTACGTCGATGGCGACTACGCCGACCCCAACACCTTCACCGAAGTCCACAAACAACTCGGCGACGCGACGATGCCCGCATACTACCTCGCCATCCCGCCATCCATGTTTGAAACCGTCGTGAAGCAGATCCCCCGCGTCGAGCTGCTCCGGCGCCTGCCGCGTCATCGTCGAAAAACCCTTCGGCCACGACCTCGCCTCCGCGCAGGAACTCAATCGCATCCTGCTGAACGAATTTCCCGAATCCTGCATCTTCCGCATCGACCATTATCTTGCCAAGGGCCCCGTCCACAACATGGTGTCCTTCCGCTTCGCCAACAGCTTTCTCGAGCCGCTCTGGAACCGAACCTTCATCGAGAGTGTCCAGATCACCATGGCCGAAAACTTCGGCATCGAAGGCCGCGGCTCCTTCTACGACCAGACCGGCGCCATCCGCGATGTCATCCAGAACCACCTCTTTCAAGTGATGTGCAACCTCGCCATGGAAGCCCCCGCAAACCACGACAGTGAATCCATCCGCAACGAGAAGGTGAAGGTCCTCAAATCCATCCCCGCCATTAACCCGGATGATGTCGTGCGCGGCCAATTCATCGGCTACCTCAACGAGAAAGGTGTCGCCCCGGACTCACAGGTCGAGACCTTCGCCGCCGTCAAGCTGTCCGTAAACTCCTGGCGCTGGAGCGGCGTCCCGTTCTACATTCGCGCCGGCAAGAACCTGCCCATCACCTGCACAGAAGTCATGGCGCGCCTCCGCTGCCCGCCCGCCACCAGCTTCAACACCGAAACCGGTCCGCAGAACTACATCCGCATGCGCATCAGTCCGGAGATGACCATCGCCATGGGCGTCAGCGCGACGAACCCCGAAGGCCACGGCCGCCGCCGCGCCGTCGAGATGGTCGCCTCCCGTCACCCGGAACCACGGGACATGGAAGCCTACGAGCGTGTCCTCACCGACGCCATGGCTGGCGACACCACGCTCTTCGCCCGCCAGGACTACGTCGAAGAAGCCTGGCGTATCGTCGACCCCATCCTCAACGACCCCGGCCCCATCACTCGCTACGAGCCCCACACCTGGGGCCCCAGCGATCAATCCATCCTCCCGCCCGGCGGCTGGAACGACCCTAAACCCGAGGCCACCGCTACACTCCAACCCGTCGACGTCTAACGCGTGCCTGTCATCCTTCCGCGCAGCGGGAGGACCTGCTTTTCCGGATCACCACGAACCCGCGTGCCCCATCTTCGCGCGCGCTTTTTCGCGCGCTAAGGTGGGCATCGCGCGTTAAGCCAGGATCACCGATGCTCCGGGTGGCCCATCCTTTCGCGAAGCGAAAGGGTGGGGTATCGCGCGTTAGCCGGGGTCCCCAGCGAATGTTTTTTGTTCGCTGGAGTGGAAAACGCGCGCGAAAAGCCCCGCCGACCACGACCGCTGGGTGCCCCATCCGTACGCGCAGCGGACGGGTGGGATGAACAACGCTCAGCCAAACGCCATTGTCGTTGTTTTTGCTTTTGCCCTTGCCTTTCTTTCTGTCATCCTGACCCTGAGCGTAGCCAAGCGGAAGGACCTGCTTCTTACTCTTGGTCTCACCTACACAAAGCTCGCCCGCCTCACCGTCTGCCGGAAATCCTCGCCCTTCATCTCCACCACCACGCACATCTCCTGCAGCCTTGACCGCATGCGCTCGCCAATCCGATCGCCCAGCGTCTCCTCACGCACCGCCGCGCGCGGCCCGCTCAGCTCACCCCCGCCCGGCGCCAGATTCGCATAGTTCGTCGTGATGATCGTCGTCCGCCGGTCGTTATATCGCGTGTTCAAAATGTGCGCGACCGTATCCCACACCCAGTCCGTCGGCTTTGACGCGCCCAGCTCATCGAGCACCAGCACCTCCGCCTCGAACACCGGCTGCAGAATCTCCAGTTCCGTCGCCTCTACGCTGCGGTTATAACTGTTCTGCACCTGCTTCAGCAGGTCGCGATAGTCAAAGAACAACCCTTTCGCTCCCCGCTCCGCAAGCAGCGCCTGAAGAATCCCCACCGCGAGATGCGTCTTCCCCACACCAATTGATCCGGTCAGCAGCAGCCCCGGCACATCCGTCCCCGGCAGATACTCCCGCACAAAATTCCGCGCCTGCACCAGCGCATTCGAAAGCGACGGATTATTCCCGCCATAGTTCGGCACATAATCCTCGAGCGTGCAGTGCGCATACCGCTTCGGGATCCTGGCCTGCTCGATGATCCGCACCGCCCGCCGCGCGGCCCGGCACTCACACGGCTGCGCCACCCGCAGCCCTCCCTCGCGCTCCACAACGCGCAGCCCCGAACCCTCACATATCGGACATATCTCTGCCATCGGTCCCCCCAGTATCGCAGCCGCTGTTCATGTGCGAATCCCGTCAGGAAAGAGGAAACACCGCCTCAACCCCATTTACGAGTGCATCCCCTGTGAGGAATAACTCCTTTGTTTTGAAGATTTTGCAGCCATACGATTTTGCAAAGTATTGAAACCAGAGAATTTGCACACGCTGCCTCCATTGAGGTCCAAACCTAAGTCCCGCGTTCTGAAGATTTTCCGCAAAAATGACGGGGGAGGGGGTACCCTCCGCCAATGCTAAAATAGACAAAGCGCCTGAAGGTCCGGGAGTCGGACCCCAAGCTTGCAGCGCGACAGGAACCTCGATGTCAGGAGTGTGATTCTCTGCCCTGGCAAGCGAACCGTTCTGCGGCGGGTTAGCTAGCGAAAGGATTCACCATGCCCAAGGAAGGCATCCACCCCAAGTACGAAAAGACCAACGTCCGCTGCGCCTGCGGCAACCACTTTGAGACCCGCTCGACCCACAAGGGCGACATCGTCCTCGAAATCTGCTCCGCCTGCCACCCCTTCTTCACCGGCAAGCAGAAGCTGGTTGACACCGCCGGGCGCGTCGAGCGCTTCCGCCGCAAGTACGCTGCCGCCGAGAAGAAGTAAGCACTCAATCACACAAACAATCAATTGCACAAAGAAGAAGGCCTCCCGAGCGGGAGGCCTTTCTTCTCCCTCCTTCATCCGTCCTCAGTACGGCCAGAACCGCGGACCGTAGTACATGATCGGCGCCGCCGGATAGTACACCGGCTGCGGCACATACACCGGCTGAGGCTGCGGCACGTACACCTGCTGCGGAGCCGATTGCACAATGATCACCTGCGGGGGCGCCGCGGCTGCCTGGTACACCGGCTGCTGGTACTGCGGTGCATACTGCTGAGGCGGCGGGGCGTAGCTCTGCTGCACTGGCGCAGGCTGCTGCTGTGGCGCAGCATACTGCGGACCGAACGCCTCATCCGCAGTCATGTACCCCTGGTCGATCATGTTTTGCTTGTGCCGCTCGATCGCAGCAGCGCGCCGCTCAATAAGCGCGGGCTGTTGATAGTCCTGCTCCGCCTGTGACGGGATGCCGAAATCATCCAGCACCTTCAGCGTCAGCTGCGTCTCCGGTTTGAGTGTCGGGCGCGGTCCGCGGCGCGGCAGATTGATCAGGTCGATCGGCCACAGCACCGGAATCAGCCATTCAATGGTGTCGCGCGTAGGATGTCCTGTGCCGTGAATTCGTCCCTGCGCATCCACCGGATACTTGGGCGCGGCAACCACGCGGGCGTTGATCGGCACGTTCGTGTCCGGCTGGATCATCAGGCGATCGAACCGCAACTCCATCCAGCCCTTCCCAACGAAATGTCCAGGATCTTTGTATTCCTCGAAGTGACCGATCAGGTAACTCCCATACGGGAACACCACCCGGCTGTACGCCTCAGTGTGACCGAGCGTGCACATGACCGGATCACCGATGGCTTCCGTCTTCGATGAAATTCTGTCCGAGACCGTGCACTTCAGGATGGAGCCGGCGGGCACAAGCTGCTCGGCTGAAGCGGTCGCGGGTGAGGAAAGAGAAACGGCAGAAAGTGGAGCAGAGAGGAGGAGAGTGAGTATGAGCTTGCTCTTCATGGCAACCCCGAGGAACTCGCGGGCTCATCCGAGGAGCCCGGCTGCAGTTGCGTTGGCAACATGCGACGCTCACCTTGCGAGTGCGCTGGCCCCCATCGAACTTCCGGTGGAAGCCGATACAAAGAGTTCCACAATAATGCTCTCGTGGTATTGCACGGTCAACGGTTAAACTTGAACTCAGCGGCCCGGTAGTCCCGTTTCGGGAGGCTATGCTGCATTGGGAGCTGCAGGTATCCTCAAGAGAATTCAAGTGCTTCGCTGGATTGAATTTATTCGGCATCAGAACTGGCCGGCGGCTCGATAGCACGGCGAAACCCGCCGGGCAATATCCTCGCTGCAGAAAAAGTTGCTGTGGATAAGAAGTGGACATCAACGATGGAGCGCGAGATGCCGGCCGACGCCAGCGTCCCCGCGGAGCTGCATATCGGCAGCGTGCGCATTGCGCCAGCGACCGTGCTCGCACCCATGGCCGGTGTGACCGACACTGTCTTCCGCCGCTTCATCAAGAACGCGTCACTCTACTCTGCGGCCTCCGCGACGACGAGCGACGTTGATGTCGAGACCTCCAACGAGGTCTCCGGCTGCGGCCTCATCATGACGGAGTTCACCTCCGCCGACGGCCTCAGCCGCATGCGCGAGACCAAGCGCAAGCGCTACCTAACCTACTACGACGATGAGCATCCCATCTCGGCGCAGATCTTTGGCTCTAATCCCGAGACGCTCGCCGAGAGCGCGCTTATCTGCCAGGACGCCGGCTTCGACATCGTCGATCTCAACCTCGGCTGCCCTGCAAAGCGCGTCGTCAACTGCAACGGCGGCAGCGGGCTGCTGCGCGACTTACCCGCCATTCAAAAGATCTTCGAGCGCGTTCGCGCCGCGGTCACGATTCCCTTCACGGTGAAGTTCCGCATCGGATGGAACGACTCCAACATTGTCTGCGTCGATCTCGCGAAGATGGCGGAAGAGTGCGGCCTCAACGCCGTGGCGCTGCACGCGCGCACACGCGAGCAGGGCTACTCCGGCGAGGCGCGCTGGGAATGGATCGCCGCAATTAAAGATGCCGTGAAGGTTCCCGTCATCGGCAACGGCGACATCCGCACACCCGAAGATGCTGCTGCCATGATCGAGGCCACGCGCTGCGACGCCGTGATGATCGGCCGTGCTGCGCCTGCGAATCCGTGGATCTTCCGCCAGATCGCGCAGTACACCGCGACCAAGCGCGCCACCGGAAGCGGCGCGTATGACAAGCCGACCGAGATGGATCGCTACCGCATGATCCGCGACTACTTCGAGCGCCTGCTGCACGAGATCGCAGAACATCCGGAGGTCGTCGCGCCCGCAATCAGCGACGAAGCCAAGCGGCAGAAGCGCGACCACGAGAGTGCACAGCGCGATGCGATCGGCAAAATGAAGCAGTTCGCAAGCTGGTTCACGCATGGCGTTCCCGGCGGAGCCACGCTGCGCCGCGAGATCTTCGAAGCCAAGCGCGGCGCCGAGGTGATGGAGCGCGTCGAGCATTTCTTCACCGCGCGCATGGATGAACCCGCAGAGCAGCCGCCGCTGGAACCCGACGACGAGTTGAATGCCGCGCCAGCCTGGATGGGATAGTCATCGCGGCCGTTGCGGGCTAGAATTTTCGGCATGTCTCGAATCTCGCTTTACATTTGCGCCCTATTGCTTGCGGTCGTGTGCCCGGTTGCACACGGGCAGCAGGTGCTTCATCGCCGCAATTCTCCAGACCCAACCGCGAATGCGAGCGAAGAGACAGCGGTCCCTGGAGGCGTCGAAGTTCTCTCCGACACCGGCGGTGTGAATGTTGGGCCCTATGTGAAGCAGATTTTGAAAACGATCTATAAGAGCTGGATGCCTTTGATTCCGCCGGAGGCGAAGCCGCCGCAATCAAAGCAGGCCGAAAGCTCGATCCGCTTTACGATCCTGCCGGACGGCAGAATCGGCGCCATGCATCTTGATGAGTCGACACATAATGATGCAGTGAATCGTTCGTGCTGGGGGGCAATTACTTCGACCGGTGAGTTCCCTCCATTACCGGCAGGCATGGAATCGCGACCGCTCGAGTTGCGAATTCACTTCTACGTGAATACGCAGCCCCACTGATTATTTCTACTTCAACGCTGCAATGATCTGCTCGGTGGAGCGTACGCGTCCCATGCGAGGGAAGATGTTCTTGATCGCGAACTCGTGCCACTCCGCGGTGACACTGGCCATCGCGTCCTCGGCGAACACGAGGTTATAGCCGATGTCCTGCGCGGCTCGCGCCGTGGACTCCACGCCCATGTTAGTCGCAATGCCGCCCAGGATGATGGTGTCGATGCCCTTGCGGCGAAGCTGCTGATCGAGGCTGGTTGCTTCGAACGCGCCCCACTGCCGCTTGGCGATGAGGATGTCTCCCGACTGCATGCCGGCCTCCGGGACGATCTCGGTCGCGCCGGGCGGCAGCTGCGCCGGCATTGGAGGACGCTGTTCGTCAGTGATGCGATTCGCGAACTCGCCGATGAGCACGTGGACGTAGACGGCAGTGCCGCCGGCGCTGCGCGCGGCTTCGGCGAGCTTCGCCGCGCGAGTGATCACGTCGAAAGGCTTATACGGCGCGGTGTCGCGCGCAACGATCGCGCCCTGCAGGTCGATAAGAACGAGTGCGGTCTTCTTCGGATCAAGCGTTAGCTGCTGGTCTGGCATTCGACTCATCATCCTGCTGCGTCATCATTGAACTTATGCCTTTACGGCGGATTCCACCTCGCTCCACTCGTCAGGCGAAAGTTGGAGGTTGGCGGATTTCATGTTCTCTTCCAGATGCGCCACCGAGCTCGTTCCTGGAATCGGCAACATCACAGGCGAGCGATGCAGCAGCCACGCAATCGACAACTGCGCAACCGTGGCATTGTGCTTTTTTGCGATCTGATCGAGCTCGCCGCCGGGCGCTGCCAGCTTGCCCGCAGCCACAGGGAACCATGGGATGAAGCCGAGATTGTGCTTCTCGCAGTAGTTCACGATGTCTTCGCTCTTGCGCGTCGTGAGGTTGTACTCGTTCTGCACGCTGACGATATCAACGATCTTCCGCGCCTGCTCAATCTCCGCGACCGACACTTCACTCAGCCCGATGTGTCGAATCTTTCCCTGCTCCTGCAGCTTCTTCGCTGCACCGAGCGACTCCTCGACCGGCGTTTTCGGATCGATGCGGTGAAGCTGCCAGAGATCCAGCCGCTCAGTTTTCAGATGACGCAAACTCATCTCCACCTGCTGCGTGATGTACTCCGCGCGGCCGAGCGGGATCCATCTGTCCGGGCCGATGCGGGTGAGACCGGCTTTCGTCGCGATCACGAGGCCGTTCTTGTACGGAGCAAGCGTCTCGCCGATCAGAATCTCGCTCACATCCGGACCGTACGAATCCGCGGTGTCGATGAAATCCACGCCGAGCTCCACTGCCCGCCGCAGAACGCGTTTGGCTTCCTCGCGGTCCTTCGGCTCTCCCCAGATACCTTTGCCGGTGATGCGCATCGCACCGAAGCCGAGCCGATGAATCTCCATGTCACCGCCGAGGCGGAAGGTGGTCGCAGTCTCTGTCGCTGTTGGCATGGCGGTCTCCTCTGTCCGGTTCGATGCGCGACCGGCTGTGGAGGACGCAGAGGAATTTCATTGGCGCCAATTCAGCGCAAATGATTTCTGGATGAAGCTTTGCCGCCGCTCTTGCGCCACACGACGCGAATCTGCTGTCGCCAGCGTTCGTCGAGCGCAAGCAGATTCCACTCTACCGCCGGCGAGAGATATCGCAGCACGGTCTCGGTTGCGGGATGGATGTGCAGCGCCGGTGCGACAAGATAGAGCCGCGGCGGCAACGGCGAGAGCTCCACCCCGCGAAAGTAGCCGTGACGCTGAAACTCGCCGAGGCCCGTGTTTGGATCGGCGGTTTCGCGATGATGATGCCGCACGCGAATCCAGTAATCGAGCCCCTGCAGCGCGAAGTGCAGATCGTCCTGCGCCTTCAGCTCCAGCACAGCGAGCCGGCCATCTGCAGTGACTCCAAGCAGATCGAGCATGCCGCGGTCGCTCGCGCCGGCAATGGCCGGCACCTGCGTGTAGACGTGCTTCGGATCCAGATGGGGCAACACACGCGAGCCGTTTCCGTTCGCGAATTCGTTATGGTTCCCGGCGGATTCAGGATCGATGCGATTGCCGCGCGTGTCGGGGTCGGGATCGTTCGCAAAGTGACCAAGCGAACGATGCGCGCCGTGCGGCTGTGGCGCGAGACTGCGCGTGAGCGGCGCAAGATCATGCCGCAGCACCGACTCGAGCCAGCGCTCTGGCGCGGCGCGATAGAGCGAGTCCTGCGCAGGATTCACGGGCGATGTTCTCGTTCGCACACCACGCAACGGAAGACGGGAGTGTGCGGCGGCGAGCTCAGGACCGCCGATTCTGCGGTGCGGCGGAACGGCCGTGTAGCGCTGGACACGCCCCACAGCGCGCCGACGCTCGAACAGCTCCGTCACGCGCTGCCGAATCTCATCGTGGGCCGCAGCTGTCAGCGGCAGCTCGGCTTCACCGCTGCCAAACGTGATCTCGAGCGTATGCGCGAAGCTGCCGGGCGCGAGGCTGATGCGCGCGCGTGCAAACTCCAATCCATGCAGCAGAAACGCGAGCTCCGACGTGCTGCGCAGCCGCTGCTCGACGCGGATGTGATCATGCGGTGGCACGAGCTCCAGCACCTCGTCGATGGCTTTTGCGAAGCGCTCGGCTGCTGCGCTCTCGTCCGGATGATGCACAAGCCGCGTGCGCAGATTGCCTGTGTCTGCGAGGTCGCGCTGCACGAGCTCTTCGCTGGCTGCATCCAGATCATACAACTCCCATTGCGCTGCGTCGGCGTTGAGCCACGCCATCCGCGAGAGTGTCAGCGCAGCCATGCCACGCGGCATCACCACCTTGAGCCCCTGATAGATTCTTCGCCCGGCACCCTGCTCGCGACAGTGGTGAAGCCACAGAATGCCGAGCGTCAGGATGCCGTCGACGATAGATGTGCTCTCGTGTTCGCCGACGCCAATCACCGCCCACGCCTGCGATCCGCGCACCAGCATGCCGCGCGCGTACGCCGGGCCAAAGCTGCGCTCGAGGTCCATCGCCGTGCGGAAGCCTTCGATACTCCACTCGGGAAAGTTGCGCGCCAGAACTCGCTCCAGCAGCCGCTGATAGCGCGTGCGCGCAGCATCCCGTGTGGTTGGAGTGCGGCGCTCGCGGGTGTTCACCAGCTCCAGCGACTTCGCCTGCGTATGCCCGAGCCGCTTCGTCGAAAGCCGCAGCCCGTTGGCACGCGGAGTCGCCGCGATTATGCTGCGCACAATGTTGCGCTCGTCGCTCCAAAGGTGCAGCGAACAACGGCCGTGCTCTGTTGAAAGCGTGTACTTCGTGATGCGCAGGTCGAACAGCATCTTGCCATCCTCAAGCACGGCAGCTTCGCTGTGTTCCCCGAGGAACTCAGCGATCGCGGCGGCAATCTGTTCGGCAGTTTGCGGTGCGGTGTCTTCGACAGTAGGGGCCCGTTGTGATGGCATGCGTGAGAGCGTATCACCGCATCAGGCTCGACGCTCTACCACCCTTGTTGTGCGCGCAGATGCGTAATATGTGCAACGTGGTGCCGGCAGTGCCACGCATATAGCAGCGTCACCGCATCCAGCCGCTGCAGGCCGCGCTCGCTGTGGTTCCATGTCCGCTTCCACTGCGCCTCGTCCGCCGAATTCAACAGTGTCACCCAGCGCGCGTGCACGCCTTCCAGAATATTCAGTGACCACTCGATCGGCATCTTATGGTCGGGCAGTTCGGCAAACGCTGCCTCGTGATATCCCTGCACGGTCGGTTGCTCCTCGGTCAGCGCGCGGCACAGGCGATGCAGGGACGCCATATGTGAATCGGCCAGATGATGCACCACCTGCCGCACCGTCCATCCGCCGGCGCGATAGGGCGTGTCGAGCTGGTGTTCGCTCAGCGAGCGCACGGCCTCGCGCAATTGTTCCGGCATCTCGGCGATCGTCAAAATTGCGTACCGCCGGTCCTCGGCGGTAATCGTCTCAGGAGGCGTGAACCGCCCGATGGGATAACGCGCATCATTGGTCTGTGACACTTCCTTGGTGTCCGGCATAGGCTCTGCCTCCAGGTGCTAGACCTGTATCGTAAATGGTGTGAGCCGTCTGGGAATGACACGGAAGCGGGAAGGAGCGAAGACGATGTCGAAGGTCCGGCTTGGATTTCTGGCTGTAAGTGCAGCGATGCTTTGCGGGTGTTCGCGCGCGCACTCGAATGCGCCGGCGAACGCTGAAAACACTCAGCCTGTCGCCGCACGTCAGTCACCTGCCGCGAGCCGCACGAACAATCCTGCACAGCCGCGCAGCGGACCGTTCCTCGGCTTCGACCGCAACGACTATCCGGGTGACGACGCTATGTTCTCGATGCAGAAGACCTTCAGCTTCACTGGTTACTGGCTCACCAATCCTCCCGGCGAAGACATGAACACCTGGGTCGGCAAGCGCGCGCTGTTGCGCTCGCAGGGATGGGGATTTCTCGTGCTGGCAAATGGTAAGCTCGACGCCGACATTCTGGCAGCGCAGAAGCGCGGCACATCACCAGCGGCGCTGGGCAAGCGCGATGCCGCGAATGCAGTCGCTGGGGCGAAGCGTGAAGGGTTTCCCGCGCAGACGATTATCTTTCTCGACCAGGAGGAGGGCGGCCGTCTGCTGGACGAGCAGGCGGCATATCTGCTCGCATGGACCGAGGCCGTTGCTGGTTCGAACTATCGGCCCGGCGTCTATGCAAGCGGGCAGCGCGTGCAGGACTCGCCCGGCGTCTGGATCGACACGGTCGAAGACATCCGCGCGCGCGTGAAGAAGGACAGCCTGCATGACATCGCCATCTTCGACGCGCTCGACCAGTGCCCGCCATCGCCCGGATGCACGCTCCAGGCAAAGCCGCTCAGCGCCGCGCCCGACCTGAACCTCACCGTGTGGCAATACTCGCAGTCACCGCGGCGGCCGGAGATCACGCAGAGCTGCGGTTCTACTTACGCGGAGGACCGCAACTGTTATGCGCCAGGGTCTCCGGGCGTTTTTCTCGACATGGATGTCGCTGATTCCGCAGATCCGTCGCACGGCCGGTGAATCCTCACGGCTCCGCATAGAATCGAAATAATCGTGGCAGAACTCACATCCTTTGCGCACCCCTACGATCACAAACGCTACTTCCTGGAAACGCTGGGCCTGACAGAGCGCCTGATGGAGCGCGCACTCGGCGAGGCGCTGAGCGCAGGCGGCGACTTCGCCGATCTATACTTCGAGGCCGTGACCTCAACCTCGCTTGCGATGGACGAGGGCATCGTGAAGACCGCCGCCCAGGGCGTCAGCGTCGGTTGCGGCGTGCGCGTGCTCAGCGGCGAGCGCACCGGCTTCGCCTACACGGACGACCTGAGCGCCGAACGTCTTCTCAAGGCTGCACGGACCGCGGCGTTGATTGCAAGCGGGCCACAGACGACGCGCGTGGCTGGATTTCAGGAGACCCGCACGCCACAGCTCTATCCCGTGGCGGGTTCCAATGATGCGGAGATCAGCGCCAAGCTGGACCTGATCGCACGCGCAGACCGCGCGGCGCGCGCATTTGATCCGCGCATCGTGCAGGTAAAGGTCGCGTTGAATGACGTTCTGCGGCGCGTTCTCGTCGCTGCTTCGGATGGAACGTTCGCTTCCGACACGCGTCCGCTCGTGCGGATGGATGTCTCGGTTATCGGCAAGGATGAACACAACAGCGCGCGTGGATCCAGCGGCGGCGGCGGACGTGTGACACTCGATTTTTTCACCGGCTCAAAAACTCCGGAGCACTTCGCCAGCGAAGCGGCGCGAACTGCGATGCTGCAACTCGGCGCAGTCGCTGCGCCTGCAGGTGAGATGGAAGTTGTGCTCGGGCCTGGGTGGCCTGGTGTGCTGCTGCATGAAGCTGTGGGACATGGACTGGAAGCCGACTTCAACCGCAAGAAGATGAGCGCCTTCGCGGGTCTGATTGGGCAGCAGGTTGCGTCGAGCAAAGTCACCGTCGTGGATAACGGCACCATGCCCGGGCGCCGCGGATCGTTGAATGTCGATGACGAAGGCAATCCGACGCAGGAGACCGTGCTGATCGAGAACGGCATTCTGCGCGGGTATCTGAGCGACAAGCTCAGCGCCAAGCTGATGAACATGCCGAACACAGGCAGCGGACGCCGCGAGAGCTACCAGGCGATCCCGATGCCACGGATGACGAACACCTACATGCTCGCAGGAGATGACGAACCCGGAGACATCATCCGCAGCGTCAAGCGCGGGTTGTACGCGGTGAACTTCGGCGGCGGGCAGGTTGATATCACGACGGGAAAATTCGTGTTCTCCGCAAGCGAGGCCTATCTGATCGAAGACGGCCGGGTTACAGCGCCGGTGAAAGGCGCGACGCTGATCGGCAATGGACCTGAGTCGCTGAAATATGTCTCGATGGTCGGCAACGATCTTGCTCTGGATGAAGGCATCGGCACCTGCGGCAAGAACGGGCAGAGCGTTCCGGTTGGCGTGGGTATGCCTACGGTCAAGCTGGATCGCATGACGGTGGGCGGAACGAGGAGCTAGCCTCTTACAACGCGCTCTCGAACGCAGTCACCAGCTTGGCGTGACCTGCGTCGTTCGGATGCACAGTGTCGACGAAGTCTGTCGAGAGGTTGAGAACCGACTCACAGTGCACGGCTGTTACCCACATTCCATCCGCCGCTAACGCTGAAGCGAGTTGATCGAGCGCCTTGTTGTGCGTAACTTCAATCGCATTGAAAGATTGATTAGTGGACTGCGGCAACAACGCAACCATTACGCGAGGCGCGCCGGCCGTCGAAGCGTACTGGCCACTGGAAACACCGGCCCACTGAAAAGAAAAGAACCCGCCGCTGGATCCGTTCGTGATGGTAACGGTGTGCGCACCCGCTGCTCCCAGCGGGACGCCGACAGCCCAGATGGTATCGCTCAGTCCATGAGGCGTCGCGATGCTGTGTCCTCCATTCGCGATCGTGGAAAGCGTCGCGACCGTGGTTCCATCCACCTGCACTGTTGCGGTTCCACCGTCCACCTTGTCTGCGTCGAACACGCGATAGGCGATGTAAAGCGTACGGCCGTCCACAGCCTGTTGGACGGGGAAGCTGAGCGAGGCTCCAGGCGCGCTTGTGGCGACGCCGACGTTGAGGTCGGCTTTCCATGCCTGCGAGGCATTCAGCGAGGATCCAAGCACCTTGTCGCTTGCCGGAAGCGCGAGCCACGAAACCAACGCGGTCATCGCATTCATGTAGTTCGCGAGACAGCCAACCTGCCCGCCGCACGCTGTGATGTCATTGCTGCCGACCATGATCGTATAGAGCTGCTTTTGTCCCAGGGCGGGTGCGGCATTCGGCATCGCCCAGGTTTTCACGGTGTCTGCCGCCATATCGTCGGGACGGCAGAGATTCTGCGCTGTGGTACCCGTCAGCACCGCATCGAATCGGCCAGCGTATCCGTTGTTCGAGTAGATGTATCCCGTTGCGCCGTCGGCGGTGGCATAGAAGCCGCAGGTGATGGAAGCGCCGAAATTCGTGACCTGCGCATACTTGGGCCCTGCCGTATTGGTGGGAGCAGCCGGCGGGGAACTTGACTGGGTTGAGCTGGTGGTTGTGGAACCTGAGGATGGCGCCTGAACAGCGGGCAAACTATTGGCCGCTGCACAGCCGGTGATCGCAATGCAGACCGCAGCGGCGCTAGCGAGAGCAAAGCTCTGAGACATGTGTTTCCACCAGAGGCTGCGCTCGCTCCCATCCTGCGACTCCTGAGACAATAGACCGGGATGGCGGAAGACACACACTTTCTCCAGCATAGGCACTCTGATGCATCCGGTGGCAAACTGAAGTTGCTCGCAGAAGTAACCTTGGAGCGAGTACTTAAGGCAGGGGCAGCCGACGCGGAAGTAGTCACGTTCGAGGGCGACGAGTTCTCCGTGCACGTCCGCATGGGCGAGGTGGACGAGCTGACGGAGTCCGGCTCGCGCGCGATGGGGCTGCGCGTGTTCTTCGATGGCGAGGGCGGACAGCGGACGGCGAGCACCTCGACCTCTGATCTGTCCGAGGACGGAATCCGGCGGCTGGTGAGCGGCGCTGTCGAGCTGGCGAAGGTCACCGGCGCCGATCCCTTTGCCGGCCTGCCCGAGCGAGAGGCGTTTGGATCGCTTGATGTAGGTGAGTTGGCGCTTTATTTCGAGGACATCGACAGCGTTGCGCCCGAGCAGCGGATTGCGATGGCGCGCCGCTGTGAAGCAGCGGCCTTAGCTTTCGATACGCGCATCCAGAACAGCCGCGGTGCATCATTCGACCTGAGCACATCGTGGCGCGCGATGGTCAACTCGCGCGGATTTTCCGGGGAATATCGGCGCAGCTACTGCGGTTTTTCAGCATCACCGATTGCGCAGGATGCGAGCGGCATGCAGACGGGCTACTGGTACTCGAGCGCACGCACGCCACGGCTGCTGGAGGATCCGGAGGAGATTGGGCGAATTGCCGCGCAACGGGCTCTGCGCAAGCTGGGAGCGCGGCGCGTGCCGACCTGCCAGGTTCCGGTCGTGTTTCCTCCCGAGGTCTCGCGCGGTCTGATGGCGAACTTGCTGCACGCAGCGGATGGGGATGCAATCTATCGCAACGCGTCTATGTTTGCCGGGAAGCTGGGCGAGCAGGTGGCGGGGGAGAACATTACGATCGTCGATGACGGCATGATGGTGTTCGATCACGTGCTTCCGGACGGTGCAAACCTGCGGGTGGGCGGATTTGGGACGTCCCCGTTCGATGGCGATGGATTGCCGACGCGGCGCACGGTGGTGGTCGAGCGTGGCGTACTGAAGGAGCTGCTGCTGAACACGTACACCGCCCGCAAGCTGAACATGAAATCGAATGGGAAGGCGGCGAGGGGGTTGGCGGGGGCGCCGGGGATTGGTGGAGGGAACTACTTCCTGGAGCCCGGAGAGCTGACGCAGGAGCAAATTGTGGGGGACGTGCAGCGGGGGTTGTTCGTGCTGGGGACGATGGGGTTCGGGGTAAACCTGGTGACGGGCGATTACTCGCAGGGCGCGGTTGGGCTGTGGATTGAGGATGGCGAGCTGACCCACGCGGTCGAGGAGATCACGATTGCGGGGAACCTGAAGGAGATGTTCCGGAACGTCAGCGCGATCGGAAATGACCTGGAGTTTCGCGGCGCGGGCGCGGTGCCGACAGTACGGATTGAGGGAATGACGGTGGCGGGAAGTTGAGGTACCCCTCCCCCTGTTTTTGTGCAAAGTCTTCAAGGCAGATACTTTAGGCTTGGACTTGTGTCCAAACAGACACAGGGTGTGGTGAAAAGTGCTCAGGTGTTGGTGAACGGCTCGGTACAGGGAGTCACGGTTCGGATTTGGGTTGCTGGTCCGGTGCGGGAGGGGCGGTCTGGCCGGGTGGGAGGACGGCGGGCGGGGTCTCTTTTGGCTTGGGTTCGTTGATCACCGGGCATTTGTCGGAGAGCGTTTTGGTGAGGTCCTCGTGCTCGACGGAGAAGTTGAGGGTGCGCTTTTTGTCGGGGCCGGTGGTGATGCGGAAGATGTAAATGGTCTCGTAATCGGAGTTGAGCCAGCGGGGAACGACGTCTTTTTGCCCGAAGGACTTCAGCATCTCCTCGGCGAAGCGGCGGGCCTGGATGTGCTCCCAGGCGACGACGACGAGGGAGTTGGAGAACTCGGACTTGAGGAGCTCCTTCTGAAGGCCCTTGATGTCGGTGGCGGCGATCTCGGCGTTGACGGGCATGGCCTGAGCGATGGCGTAGGGCTCGATGGTGGCGAGCGGGCGAACGTAGGAGTGACGTGTGACGCTGGGCTGCGCGTCGTCGGAGACCGGCTTTGCCGGGTCGGCGGCCAAGATCGCTGCAGGCTTGCCGTAACGCGCGAGGACGGACGGCAACGCGAGGGCGCGATTGAGGCCCTGGCAATCGAGTTGGCCGCGCGCCTTTTCGGGCGGCTTTTCGGCGTGACGGACCATGATGATCGTTTCGGTGCCGGGTGATTGGGCGAGTAGCGTTGGTGTAACGCTGAGGGTGAGAAGGACGAACACGCATGTGCGTTTGTCGAGAAGACGCATGCTGATGAGATGGATGATTTCGAGGGGGAGTTGATGCTGATTTCGGCAATCGCGGCGCGAACAATTTGAGATCGCGGTGTTGGAGACTGTGAGCGTGGGAGAGTGTTTGCCGGCGACTTGCCTGGTGGGTGCGGGGTATCTAATCGCCACCCACTGTGACCAAGAGTGCTCAACACGTCGAACCCCGGGCGGCTGGGGTTTAGCGCCATAGATTGGACATCATCGCCGCCGACCAGCAGGGCTTCCAGAGGTCATCTTTGCCGGTAACAGGCGGATTGGGCACGGTGGGGACTGGATCGGTTGGACCTGGAAGAGGGCATGGAATGACGAAATCGCCTGTCACAGTGTCTTCGGTGAGATAGTCGGCGTGTTTGTAATCGAACAACGGCGATATCTGAAGGTTGGCAGTGATCATCGATGGTACGGGCGGGGGCATGCATCCGGAGCGTCCGAGTGCGGTTTTGACATCCGGTGTGGACCAGTCCAGGAGCCGGCCCAGAAAATTGCCCGCCGGATATAGTTTCTGGAGGACCGTGTCCTTATACGAATACAGCACAGAGATGCGGTCTATCTTTCGCGCGGCATCTGCGAAAGAGCCAGCAAGAGCATCGTTTTCTATTGCGCCGGCCAAGATGAAGTACTGCCTGACGCGCCGTGAGGTGATATTCCGGACGGCCTGAAGGATCACACGGGCGCCGAGAGAATGAGAGCCAAACGATATTGACGAAGCGCCACCAAATTTGGCATCGATATAGGCACCGAGCTTTCGGCCGGCGCTGTCGGCCTCGCCGAGCTCGACGATGTAATCAACTCCGAGATGCAGGAGACCGTCGCCGGGCCAAAGTATGCCGATGAGCAGGGGGGCCGGCCGCATCAGCAGATGACGGTCGAGTTCCTCAATCTTGAGCGTTCCCTGTTTGCGGTTGTTCTCAAAGCCGTGAGTGAAGAAAAAGATGTCACGACCTGCAATGTCCTGCTGGAGCTGCAGGTAGGCTCCAGGGGTTTCCCGGATGTTGACGCCATCGGTCAGCTTAACGTCACCGACAGGACCACCCTGGCTAAGTACGCGAAGGTCGAGAAACCACATCTACTGACCCCGGACGACCTGGACCGCCTTGGCGGCAGTTGCCAGCGAGGTTGAAAGATCCTTGGCGATGGGTGCCAGGGGTGTGGAGAGAAGACCTGCGACAAAGGCCTGAGCTGCCAGCACGAGAGGATGTGTCGCCGGAAAGAGCGAGGCTCGCAGGGAAAAGCCAGCCATCTCGGCGAGAATGATGGCGACGACACCAGCCGCCATCTTTGCAGAGTTACGATAGCGCTGATCCGCCGCCTGAAAGGCCCGGTCGAGCGTAGCGGAGAGAAGGAGGTCAAAGCGTCCGTACGTATCCAGCTCCGGCTGCGTCATAATTACTCCGTTGCCGAGCTTCGTTGCGACGGAGAGAAGAACTGCGGGATCGACGCCGGTGAATGCAGCAAAGGTTGGAGCAGTGGAAGAATCCAACCGGAGTTTCAGGAGCGCCTTGAGTGCGCCCCTCTGATCTGTCAGGGAAAGACCATTAATCCAGTTGGCGCGGGCGGTGGCGATAAGATTGTGGCGACTCGTGGCGCTGACCAAGGATTGTGCCGGTGCAGGAGCCGTCGCGGGCTCTTGTGACGGAGACGATTTCGCTGAGGGTTCGACGGGACCGTCTTCAGGGGTGAGAGCCTCGATGGTGGTACGGATGAAGCAAAAGCCCGAGCTCGAGACGCCGCCACGTATCAGCTTCGTGGCGTCCACCAGACCGAACGCAGAGGTGCCAAGAGCTCCCAGGGCTGCTACCGCGCCAGCAAGATTGGACCAGGCAAAGCTCATCAAAATTACCCATTGGGGATGATGCTCTTTTGCGAAGTGGCGAAAGCATAGGTGCGGCCGGTAGCCGCGTCAACTATTTTTTTCAAAACAGAAGCCACTCCGTAAGGTGAAGTGGCCTCGGGCCGCACAGGCAGACCGTAAGCATTTATTCGGGAGTCTGATTGCGGCGGGGGCGGCGGTTGGCCTGGAGGACGCGCTTGCGGAGGCGAAGGGATTTGGGTGTGACTTCGACGAGCTCGTCGTCGGCGATGAACTCGATGGACTGCTCGAGCGTCTGCTGCTTGTAGGGGACGAGGCGGAGGGCTTCGTCGGCGCTCGATGCCCGCATGTTGGTGAGTTTTTTCTCGCGGACGGCGTTGACGTCGAGGTCGTTGTCGCGGGAGTGCTCGCCGATAACCATGCCTTCGTAGACCTCGACGCCGTCGGGGACGAAGAGGACGCCGCGATCTTGAAGACCATTTAATGCATAGGTAGTCGTAGTGCCGGCGCGGTCGGCGATGAGGGCGCCGGTGGGACGCTGCGGGATCTCGCCCTGGTAGGGGACGTAGCCGTCGGCGATGGAGTTCATGACGATGGTGCCGCGGGTTTCGGTGAGCATTTCAGAGCGCAGACCAATGAGGCCGCGGGAGGGGATTTTGAATTCCATGCGCACGCGACCGGAGCCGTGATTGGACATCTTCACCATCTCGCCCTTGCGCGGCCCGAGGCGCTCGATGACCGTGCCGACAAAGCTCTCGGGGATGTCAATGGTGAGGAGCTCGTTGGGCTCCATGAGCTGGCCTTCGATGCGGCGGGTGACGATCTCAGGGCGCGAGACGAGGAGCTCGAAGCCTTCGCGGCGCATCATCTCGATAAGGACGGAGAGCTGAAGCTCGCCGCGGCCGAGGACTTTGAAGGTTTCGGGCGAGCCGGTGTCTTCGACGCGGATGGAGACGTTGGTGAGGAGCTCTTTTTCGAGGCGCTCCTTGAGATTGCGCGAGGTGACGAACTGGCCTTCGCGGCCGGCGAAGGGCGAGTTGTTGACGGAGAACTGGATGGCGATGGTGGGCTCGTCGATCGTGATGAGCGGCAGCGGTGCGGGGTTCTCGATGCTGGTGAAGGACTCGCCGATGGTGATGCCGGGAACGCCGGCGATGGCCACGATGTCGCCGAGTGTGGTCTCGGTGGTGTCAACGCGCTTGAGGCCGTCGAAGGTGAAGAGCTTGGTGATCTTGACGTTCTGGAGCGAGAGGTCGCGCTTGGAGACGGCGACCTCCTGGCCGGTCTTGAGTGTGCCGTTGAAGACGCGCGCGATGGCGAGGCGGCCGAGGTAGTCGGAGTAGTCGAGGTTGGTGACGAGGATCTGGAGTGAGCCGGCGGGGTCGCCCTTGGCGACGGGGATGGTGTTGACGATGAGCTCGAACAGCGGCTGGAGATCGGTGCCGGGCCTGGCGAGGTCCATGGTCGCGGTGCCGGCCTTGCCGTTGGTGTAGATGACCGGGAACTCGAGCATGGACTCATCGGCATCGAGATCGATGAAGAGGTCATAGACCTCGTTGAGGACCTCTTGCGCACGGGCGTCAGGCCGGTCGATCTTGTTGATGACGAGGATGGGCGTGAGCTTGGCTTCGAGTGCCTTGGAGAGCACGTAACGGGTCTGCGGCAGCGGGCCTTCGGAGGCGTCGACGAGCAGGACGACGCCGTCGACCATCTTGAGGGCGCGCTCGACCTCGCCGCCGAAGTCGGCGTGGCCGGGGGTGTCGACGATGTTGATCTTGGTGTTCTTGTAGTGGATCGCCGTGTTCTTGGCGAGGATGGTGATGCCACGCTCTTTTTCGAGGTCGTTGGAGTCCATGACGCGCTCGGCAACGGCTTCGTTGGCGCGGAAGGTGCCCGACTGGCGCAGCATGGCGTCGACGAGAGTGGTCTTGCCGTGGTCGACGTGGGCGATGATGGCGATATTGCGGATGGGCTGCGATGTGGTGGGCTGCGGTGCGGTACTCAAGAAGGCTTCCTCAGATAAGAGATTCAGATGTGCGAAGGGTTCAGGCGCCGGATGTTCGCGGGAGCCGGGGCGCGAAAAGAACGCAACTTATCAAGTTTACCGCAGATAGCGGCTGGGTTCATGCTGCCAGGGATGCGCCACGTATGGGCTCCGGCTGATTTTTTTGTGACCTATACTGACGGCGAGATCGCATGAGAAGAATCCTTACAGCGGCCGCGATGGCGGCGATGTGCGTGAGTGGAATGCTCGGGCAGACGAGCACTGACAGGCCGCGAATGGTGATCATCGACCAGGATGGAGCGGGACCGGGTGGGTCTGACCAGATGGCGATGATGGTGCTGCTGCAGTCGCCGATGGCGAAGGTGCTGGGGATCACGATTGTGACTGGCGATGCGTGGCAGCCGGAAGAGGTGCAGCACACGCTGCGGATGCTGGAGATACTCCATCGCACGGATGTTCCGGTGGTGCCGGGGGCCGTGTTTCCGCTGGTGAGGACGGAAGCGGAGTCGATGGCGGCGCGGGATTTTGTAGGGACGTCGCCGTGGTATGGAGCGTGGACTCCAGGGGCGAATCATCATGCGCCATTTGTGGTGCCTCCGCTGAAGGAGGGTGCGCCGAGGACGAAGCCGCAGGATGAAGATGCGGCGCATTTTTTGATCAGGCAGGTGCATGCGCATCCGCATGAGGTGACGATTTATGCGGCGGGGCCGCTGACGAATATTGCAACGGCGATGACGATCGATCCGCAGTTTGCCGAGCTGACGCAAGGGATTGTGATTATGGGTGGGAGCTTGTCGCCGCAGACGGATGATCCGGAGTTTGCGACCCATCCGAGGCATGAGTTTAATTTCTGGTTCGATCCGGAGGCCGCGCATATTGTGCTGCGGGCGAATTGGCCGCGCGTGGATATGACGCCGGTAGACATCTCCGTGAAGACGCTGTTTTCGAAGGAGATGATGGCGGAAATTGCGGGCGCGCGGACGCCGGCGGCGCAGTATGTGGCAAAGTACACGACGGAGTATCACTACCTGTGGGATGAGCTGGCGGCGGCGGCGTGGCTGGATCCGAAGATCATTACGAAAGAGCGCGTGCTGTATGTGGATGTGGACTTGACGCGCGGGCCCAACTACGGAGACACGCTGACGTGGACGGATGCGAACAGGCCGAAAGATCGCGAGTTGCGGCAGGTGCATGTGCACGAGGATCTGGATGGGCCGCGGTTTTACAAGTTCTTTGTGGAGTTGATGAAGGCTCCGCCGCGCGAGCCGTAGGGGCGATGGTGTTAGCGGGCGGTTCCGTTTCGAGTTGCGAGTAGATAGAGTTTCGAGAGATTCTATGCTGGAGTATCTGCCGCTTTGCCGAAGATTGAAACAACCGAAAACACAGACGCGGTGAAGGTGGACGGCGTCGCGCCTGCAGACCAGGTTCATGTAGAGAAGAGGAAGCCGGCGGCGCGGTCGATGCTGATCGACGCAGTGCGCGGGATGGCGATCTCGCTGGTGGCGCTGGGGCATACCAACCAGGGGATGACACATCGCGGGTGGTGGGGCGCGTCGACCGTAGGAACGCGGCTGGATATCACGATCTATGCGTTCCATATGCCGGCGTTCTTCTTTGTCTCGGGCATCTTTATTTTCGCGAGTGTGCAGAAGCGCGGACCGGGGCGGTTCACGATCGAGCGCGTGCGGACGCTGCTGTATCCCTATGTTCTGTGGTCGGTGATCGGGGTGACGGCTGTAAATCATCTGTCGCATTTCACGGCGCAGCCGCCGATCGAGTGGAGGAATTTCCTTCCCGGCCTGGTGAGGGGTATCGGCATCTGGTTTCTGCCGACGTTGTTTGCGTGCCAGGTGTTCGGGATGGCGCTGCGCAAGCTGCCGGGAGCGGTGATTCTTGGGATTGCGCTGTTGGCATACTACTTTTTACCGTTCACAGGCGTGAACTGGTTCGATCTTGCGGTGCGGTTCTTTCCGTTTGTTGCGGCCGGGATGTGGATGGGCCGAGGATATGAACGGCTGGAGAGGATTCCACGCTGGGTTGGATTGGCGGCCGCGGTGGTTTTGCTCGCTGCGCTGCTGGCGGCGTTGTATCAGGGATGGACGACGTATCGCAATATTGTGCTGCTGGGCGGAGCGATCGGGATTCTGATGCTGATGATGCTGGCGCGGAGCTTTGGGCAATCGAAGACAGCGCGAGTGTTTGCGTGGGTGGGTGAGGCGTCGATTGCGATTTACATGGCGGGAGAGTATGCGCAGGGGCTGGTGCGGCAGTTGATGGTGTGGGCGCATGTGATCACGCCGTATCCGCAATTGATTCTGCCAACGCTTGCCGCGATTCTGGTTCCGACATGGCTGTATCAGCACCGCGTACGGCTGCGTCTTGGCTGGTTGTTTGTGGCTCCGTTCTGGGAGGTGCGACCGCGGAGCGCGGAGCCGGTGCGGGTGACGGACGGCTAGAATCCGTGGGAGTGAGTGTGGGCTTTGAGTTCGAACGGCGCGTGGAGTTTGTGCCGGAGCGTGCGAGCGAGATTCTGCGGGAGATTCCTGCGGCTGCCGGCGTGGTTTGTTTGCGCGGGCACGATGAGGCGGCGCAGCCGTACCTGACGCGAGCGGCGGATGTAAGACGCAGGCTGCGACGGCTGCTGGATTCGCCGGATGCGGTGGATGAAGCAGGCAGGCCGGTGCTGTCGAAGCGGCTGAATCTGCGCGAACGGGTGCGTTGGATTGAGTGGACGCGGACGGGGTCGGAGTTTGAGTCGACGGTGGTGCTGTATTGTGCGGCCCGTGCGAGCTTTGGACCGACGGAGGCGCGGAGACGGCTGCGATTGCATGCGCCGTTTGTGTTGCGGATGGCGGCTTCGAATGAGCACCCGCGCGTGTATGTGACGAACAAGCTGAACAGGAGGAGCCTGGCCGAGGCGTATGGGCCGTTTCCATCGCGCGCGGCGGCGGAGCGGTACTGCGAGGCGGTGCTGGATCTGTTCAAGCTGCGGCGGTGCTGGGAGGACCTGGAGGTTTCGCCGGAGCACCCAGGATGCGCGTACGGCGAAATGAAGATGTGCATGGAGCCGTGCAAGGGTGCGTGCACGCGCGAGGAGTATGCGGCTGAGGCGGCGAGGGTTCGAAGTTTCTTAGAGACGAATGGGGAGTCGATGCTGGCGGAGCTGGCGCAGAAGCGTGAGGCTGCGAGCGAGGCGATGGACTTCGAGGGCGCGGCTGGCGTGCATAAGCAGTGGGAGAAGGTGAAGTCCGCGACCGCGCTGGCAGATGAGATTGTGCAGCCGCTGATCGGGTTGAAGGTGTTGGTGGTGCAGGGTGCTGTGAAACAGGGCCCAGGGTCCAGGGCCCAGGGTCCAGAAGGCGAGGAGCAGGCTGCGGCGAATGTGTTTGCGTTTGAGGAGGGCAGAATTGTGGGGCCGGAACGGCTTTCGACGCTGGGTGTGCGGGCGGTCAGGGAGCAGACGGCGGTGGGGAGCTCCTTGTTTGCGCAGCCGTTGATGATTGCAGCGGTGCCGCTGGAAGGCGAGTTAGGAAGTCCGCCAGTTAGCGAGTTAGCCGGTCAGCAGGTTGGTGAGGCGGGTGTGCTGCTGAGTCCGGAGGAGCGGGCGCGGGCGGTGGTTGAGCGACTGGAGGGGCGGGTGCAGGCGGCTGGAGTTGTGGACGCGGAGGAGCGTGGGGATTTTCTCGCGCTGCTGCGGCGGTGGTACTACCGGCCGGAGAAACAGCGGGCGGGGGCGATTCTCTTCCCTAACCCGGACGGCGGGTGGCCGCTGCGGCGGCTGCTGAATGCGGCGGCACGCGAGGCGCTGGGGCCTCCGCGGGAGGCGGCGGCGGTGGACCGCGAGCCGGCCAAGGAGATGAAGACGCGTGTGCTGCACGAAGGGCGTGAAGGCGTGGAGCGGGTGGTTCCGGTGCTGCCGAAGCGGAAGCGTGGTAGAAAGACCGTGCTACCGAATGACCTTGTGGAGGGCGACGGTTGAGTGAGGTAAAGTTCACAACTGACCGGTTGAAGATGTGGCGCACTATCGAGCACGAGGAGAGCTTCGAGAGAACACTGTCCAATATTGAGCAGTACGGCTGGGATGTGATGGTGATTAATGGGGATCCGCAGACGCGGTTCTCCTACACCGTGGGTGTAAATGACACACTGGGTTTTCCGGAGTTGATCGTCGTCGGGCTTACGAATGACACGGGTTTTACTGCGCTCAATGTGGCCGTGACTGCGATGCAGAAAGGCATTGATCTAACAAAAGGACGACATCGGGACGTCGTCGGCGAAGTTGAAGTTGAGTTTCGGCCAGTTGCACGAGACTGGATCGAGCATGTTATGTACCGCGATCATTGGTATCACGAGGGCAAGGAGATTCCTGCGCTTCAGATGATCTATCCCGATCTTGAAGGGAAATTCCAGTGGGAAGAAGGATTCCAAGAATACTTCCGTCAGCCGCTGATGCAGACTGCTCCGCCGACGGAACGCCGAGCTAAAGACTTCTGGGCGCACTGCGATCCTTCGAGCAGCCTGTTCGCTTGGAAATTTCCCGACCCACCTCACACGCAGGCGTTCCTGTCCCAGACTGTGCAGGATCGCGCCGAGCAAATCACTTATGTTTCGCATGACACGAGCGATGGAGCATGGCAGTTTTTGGGCGACAGTATGGCTGATGGAGGTGGGCCAGTGACCTCTTGTCTTCACCACCCATTAGATTGGGACCAATCCCTAAGAGAGCTTTATGATCTTCCGCTCGGTTGGTATGCGGTGCGTGATAAGCCCGGTGATCCTTGGCAAAGGTTCGAGTCTGGGCCGGAAAAAGACGAGTAGCGCGATAGACTTGTGGCATTCCTAACGGCGGAGCGAGCGCTTTGGTTGAACTAGCATTTTCCATTCTGGCGGCGGATTTTGGGCACCTGGCGGAGGAGATCGCGCGGGCGGAGCGCGGCGGAGGGACGATCTGTCATGTGGATGTGATGGATGGGCATTTTGTGCCGAACATCACGTTTGGGCCGCCGGTGGTGGAGGCGGTGCGCAAGCTGACGAAGCTGCCGCTCGACTGCCACCTGATGATCGAGAACGCGGATGAGTTCATTCCGGAGTTTGCGAAGGCAGGCGCGGACATGATCAGCGTGCAGTGGGAGGCGTGCTCGCATTTGAATCGCACGCTGCAGCACATTCTCGACCATGGCGTGCTGCCGGGGGTGGTGATCAATCCGGCGACACCGGTCGACTTCCTGGTCGAGGTGCTGCCGATGGTGCACCACGTTCTGATCATGAGTGTGAATCCGGGGTTTGGCGGGCAGAAGTTTCTGCCGCGGTCGGTAGAGCGGATTGCGCACCTGCGCAGGCTGCGCCATGAGATGCGGTTGAACTTCCGGATCGAGGTGGACGGCGGAATAGCGGAAGATACGGTCGCGTCCGTGGTGCGGGCCGGCGCGGACATGCTGGTGGCGGGGTCAGCGATCTTTGCGGGGGGGAAGGCCGAGGAGAACGCGCGGAAGTTTCTGGAGGTTGCTCGCGCGGCGACTGAGGTGTCCGTCTAAAGAAACAACCGGATTCAGGGCGCTCGGTGCGGGTTTTCCAGGCTGCGCCGGGTTCGCCATTTGGAGGCTCGCACCAGTAGAATCCAGGGTAGTCCTGGTGCGGGTTCGCGCCGGACGGACATGAGGGTTTTTCATGATGGATCGCTCCCTTTTTTCTCCCCGCACGACGCGTCTGGCGACGGGCGTGATTGCTGCCGCGCTCGCGCTGGTGGGCGTGGCCGGCGCACAGGTGACCGGAAGCTCGCAGACCACGACCGATGCGCAGGGGCAGCAGCATGAATCGGCCACGATATCGGTCACAAAGCCTTCAAAGAAGACGCGTGAGTCCAAGAAGGACGAAAAGGTGAAGTCCACCAAGGACACGCGCGCCGAGGAGAAGAAGGAAAAGAAGCTGAATCCGCTGATCGGCAAGGATGCCGACCTGCCGGATAAACAGCTCTATGACAAGGCGTTGGCGCAGATCAAGTCGGGGCACTTCGATGTGGCGCGGCTGGACCTGAATACGCTGCTGAGCACGTATCCGGATTCGCAGTACCAGATGCGGGCGAAGCTGGCGATTGCGGACGCGTGGTACCGCGAGGGCGGGTCAGCGGCGCTGGCGCAGGCCGAGCAGGAGTACAAGGACTTCATCACGTTCTTCCCGAACGCACCCGAGGCCGCCGAGGCGCAGATGCGCGTGGGCGATATCTACTTCAAGCAGATGGATGTGCCGGACCGCGACGACAAAAATGCCCAGCACGCCGAAGAAGAGTACCGGACGATGCTGAAGCAGTACCCGGATGCTCCCAAGGAGATTTTGAAGGAGGCGCAGCAGAAGCTGCGGGATGTGCAGGAGGTGCTGGCGCAGCGCGAGACCGATATTGCAGCGTTCTATGCGTCGCGTGAGAACTGGCCGGCGGCGCTGGCGCGGTATGAGACCGTCCAGGAGACGTATCCGCAGTACAGCCACATGGACGATGTGCTGATCGGGATTGGGGATGCGTATGCGGCTGAGGCGAGAGCCGTTCGCGCACAGGTTTCGTGTACGGCGAACCTGAAAAATACGCCGTGCCTTCCGGAGGGTGCGAAGGCGCAGTTGGAGCAGGAGTTTGACGGCAAGGCGGCCGCTGAATATCGCGAGGTGGTGCTGAAGCACGCTGCGGCGCCGCATGTGGAGTTCGCGAAGGAGCGGCTGGCGGCGATGAACCTGCCGATTCCACAGCCGACGGCGGAGGATGTGGCTGCCAGTGAAGCTCTGGAGGGCAGCCGCGCGCAGTACACGATGCAGAAGCGGCTGGAGCTGCTGTTTATGCGTAAGCCGGACACGGTGACGGCAGCGCAGATGGGCGATCCGCCGCTGGACGATCCGGCGCCGGTGCTGGCCCCGGAGGTCGCGAAGGCGCTTGTCGGCAGCTACAAAGAGGCGCTGAACCCCGGCGCGGCACCGAAGGCGGTGGTAAAGGATGCGACACCGGCGATTGAGCCGGGGCCGGGCGAGATTCCGCCGCAGCCGAGGACGCCTCCAGGGCAGCCTGCGTCGCCGGCCGCGCCGCCGACCCTTTCCGATGTACCCGCCGCGGGGGCGAGCAATGACACGGGCGCTCCGACGGAGATGACTCCGGCGTCGCCTACGGGTGCGTCGCCGAGCGGAACGGGTGTGGGCGTGGAGGTGCTGACGCCGGGCGTGAATACGGGGGCGGGAGCAGCGAGCTCGTTGCCGTCGGCTACGGGAGCTGCCGATCCGAACCTTGGGTTAAAGGCCGTGGGACCGAAGGACAATTCAGCATTGCCGCCTGTGGAGGCGCCTGCGGCGGCTCCGGACCAGGTGAACGATGTGGCAGGCAAGCAGACGCCTCCCGCGGAGGCGAAGCCCGCCGGGAAGAAGAATCCGAAGCCGGAGTTCGACAAGAACGACGAGAGCTCCAGCAAGCACAAGAAGAAGAAGGGCGCGGATAAGCTGAACCCGTTCTAAAAGGCAGACAGTAGAGAGTAGAGGAAAGGTGGAAGCGATGCTTCCGCCTTTTCTTGTGCGCGCGGTCGTGCGTTTCTCTACCCTATACCCTCTACTGCCTCTCTCTGCTGTCTCGCTTTTGTCTACCCTCTACTGTCTAATGTCTAAATATGAGTTCTGAGCTGCCGAAGGCGTATGAGCCTTCTCTGATTGAAGAAAAGTGGGCGAAGTTCTGGGTGGAGCAGGGGTTGTTCCGCGTGCCCACACCGCGCGAAGGTGAGAGCGTGGGGCCGCGCTTTGTTCAGCTGCTGCCGCCGCCAAATGTGACTGGCCGGCTGCACATGGGTCACATGCTGAACCAGACGGAGATGGACATCTTGACGCGCTGGCATCGCATGCGCGGGGAGACGGCGCTGTGGCTGCCGGGCACGGACCATGCGGGGATTGCGACGCAGATGATGGTAGAGCGGCAGCTCGCCGCAGAGGGCGGGCCGAGCCGCGCGGAGATGGGACGCGCGGCATTTACGCAGCGCGTGTGGTGCTGGAAGAAGCAGTATGGCGGCGCGATCACGGAACAGATGAGGCGGCTGGGCGCGAGTGTGGACTGGTCGCGCGAGTACTTCACGATGGATGAGCGGCTGAGTAAAGCCGTGAAGGAAGCCTTCGTTCGGCTGTGGGAGCAGGGGCTGATCTATCGCGGGGCGTACATCGTGAACTGGGACCCGGTGCTCGGGACGGCGGTGTCAGATCTTGAGGTCGTGCATGAGGAGCGCGCGGGCAAGCTGTATCACATACGCTACAAGTTAGCTGAAGGCTCCCCACTCGCGGATGGGACGGGGTCGATCGTGATTGCGACGACCCGGCCGGAGACGATGCTCGGCGACGTTGCAGTCGCGGTGAACCCGGATGATGAGCGGTACAAGCAGTTCATCGGCAAAGTGCTGGTGCTGCCGCTTGTTGGCCGAGAGATTCCGGTGATCGCGGATGAGTGGGCGAATCCGGAGTTTGGCACGGGCGCGGTGAAGGTGACGCCGGCGCATGATCCGAATGATTTTGCAATCGGGCAGCGACATAAGCTTCCGCAGCTTTCGATTATGGATGAGCATGCGAAGATCGTGCTGCCGGGCACGCCCTATGACGGGCTGGATCGTTTTGTCGCCCGAGAGCGTGTGGTGGAGGACCTGCGTGCGTCGGGAGCTCTGGTGGACATCAAGGAGCACCAGCATGCGATCGGGCTCTCGCAACGCACGGGCGAGGTGATTGAGCCGCGGCTCTCAATGCAGTGGTTTGTGAAGATTCAGCCGCTGGCGGATAAGGCGATTGCTGCCGTAGACGAGGGCCACATTCGCTTCACACCGGAGAATTACAAGAAGACCTACGACGAGTGGATGCGCAACATTCACGACTGGTGCATCTCGCGGCAGTTGTGGTGGGGGCATCGGATTCCGGCGTGGTACTGCGGCGATTGCCGTGAGATCACGGTCGCACGCGAGACGCCGGATACGTGCGAGCATTGCGGGTCGGCGGACATTTTGCAGGATACCGATGTGCTGGACACGTGGTTCAGCTCCGGGTTGCTGCCGTTTACGTCGCTCGGGTGGGATGGCGACAACTCGAAGCCAACTGCTGATCTGGCCGCGTTTTATCCGACCGATCTGCTGGTGACCGGGTTCGACATTTTGTTCTTCTGGGTGGCGCGCATGATCATGCTGGGCTGCCACTTCATGCTGGATGTGCCGATGCCGGATGGAGCGGGCGGCTTAAAGCGCGGACATTGGCGGAGGCGGTTCCGTTCCGTGAGGTGTACATTCACGGATTGGTACGCGATGCCGAGCGGCAGAAGATGTCGAAAACGAAAGGCAACGTGATTGACCCGATCGAGGTGATCACGAAGTACGGCACCGATGCGGTGCGGTTCACGCTGGCGTCGCAGGCGTCGCCGGGAACGGATATCGCGTTCAGCGAGGCGCGGACGGAAGGCTATCGCGCGTTTGCGAACAAGATCTGGAATGCGGCGCGGTTTGTCCAGATGCAGATCGATCGCGCGCGCGAAGCGGGATATCGGGTTTCGCTGTCGATTCCGCAGGGTGCGGGCGATGTGCCGCTCGAGACAGGCTGGATCGTTGCACGGCTGCACGCCGTTGCACAGGATGTTGCTGTGGCGCTGGAGAACTATCGCTTCGACGAAGCGGCGAATGCTGTCTACCAGTTCTTCTGGGGAGAGTTCTGCGACTGGTATGTAGAACTCGTGAAGCTGCGGCTGGATTTTACATCTGCAAAGAACGATACGGCACAGCTCACCTTGAATGCGCTGGTGAGTGTCTTCGAAGCGGCTCTGCGATTGCTGTCACCGTTTATGCCGTTCCTCACAGAGGAGCTCTGGCACGCGCTGTATGCGGCGATTGAGGAGCCCGTGCCAGCGAAATCGATTGCGGTGACACGATTCCCGCTGGCGGAGGACTTTGCCGACGATACTGAAGCTGTAAGCGCGATGAGTACGTTGCAGCAACTAACTGTCGCGATTCGCGCAAAACGTAAGGAGCTCGGTGTGCCGGAGAAAGAGAACACACCCATCCGACTCTCCGGCCTAGTCCACACAAAGCGGATTGTCAGCCGGCATCGGGAGTTCCTGATTCGTATGGCCCGCGTCAGCAGTGTTCGAATTCTTGAGGTGAATGAGCCCGCATTGCAAGGTCCGAACGTTGCAATGTCTCGCGACTTCGAAGTAGAAGTCCAGTACGAGCGGCAGATCGACGCAGCGGCTGAGCGCGAACGTCTTATGAAGGAAATCGCAAAGTTGGACAAGGGATTGCAAGCGGCTGACAAGCAAGTGAATAATCCCGGGTTTGTTGCGAAGGCTCCGCCGCACATCATTGAAGGATTGAAGAAGCAGGCGGCGGAGACGCGCGCACTGAGAGACAAAGCCCAGAAGGCGCTGGATTCATTACCGCAACAGTAGTTTCTGAAGACGACAACGGCAAAAATCTCTGGCGCGTCTTACGGTCAGGAGATCTCTATGGCCGTACAAAGGACCCCGCACACCAACACCCAGCAGAACGTCAGCTCAGCCGCTATGGATCTTGAGCCGAACCAGAACCCGCAGGATGTGGGGCGTGGAGAAGACGAAAAGCTGTACGAGAATGCGGATGGAGCGCAGACGGGAGAGAATCGGGCCTTTCACCTAAATGATGGGCCTGACAATCTGCCGAAGTCGATTGATGAAGGGGTTCGCCTGCAGGCGGAGAACACTGCGCGTAAGCAACGCGAAGACATGCCGGGCGTGACGACGCACAGCGCGGGCGAGGAGAACGAGCGGCAGCAGAAGGTGGAGCGGAATACCGAGTGAGAGAAGGTGAATGAAAGAAGGGCGCCAGAGCGGCGCCCTTTCTCCATTGCGCGTGTAGTCTATTGGCGCCGGTATTCCTTCCCTGCCCGGCTGACCTCCTGCGGAGGTTCGCGCTCCGCCTCGTACTTGCGCATGTCGCCAACCGGCTTGGTGTGGTCATGAGTATGGCCGCCGAGGTGCGCCGCTTGCGAGCGTGAATGGCCCCCATCGTCCGGCGCCGGAATTGCGGACTGATGTGCATTGGAATCCGTGGAACGGTGTTTGCTTGATCCATGCTCGCCAGAGCCGTGTTCACTCGCCGACGAGACCGCGGCGTCCAGGGCATCACCATGCATTTTCTCCTCGCCCTGCTGCTTCTCAGCGTGAGGCTTGTTCTCCGCTTGTTTTCGCGCCATGATCAATCCTTTCTGGTGTTCTGCTGCTGTCCGGCTGCATCGGGAGCAAGCTCGGTGTTTACCGGCTCGTCGCCGAAGTCGCGAGCGCCGTAGTCGTAGTCGAGGCCACCGTCAGTGTTCTGCGGGTTCACCGACTCTCGCCTGCGCTGCTCGATGTTCAATCCCCAGCCCTGTTCGTGCGCGTACTCGCCAGAGAGTCCACGCGAGTGTTTGCCAAACCCACGCGGCTCTACCGCGTTCTCTTGCCGTGGTGAGTGGTCGGGCATCTCGATACCTCCTCTGCTTAAGACGGAGAAGGCCTCGCAACGTTGCCCTAAGATTTTCTTTGCCGAGCCTCGGGCGGAAGCGACGTTTGATCTACTGCAATCGAGACGTTCTCGTGCTTGATATCGAGACGCAACCTGTTGAAGAGGCTCATGTAAACATTCGCGATCCAGACGAGTGAGAACCACGCAACGAGGTAGCCGCGCCATCCCACAAACAACATGCTGAAGTGAAATATCCAGAGTGCAAACGCGGCCACATAGTGGGAAAAGCAGTACTCGCATGTGAACAGATAAAAGAACTTTCGCTGCGGGAGCGCGGGTGCGTGTTCGCTCTTTTGTTTGCAATATTCGCGCGGCTCGCGGAAGACCTCTTCGTGCGTGACGGTCCAGGCGACACACGCGACCGGAATGGAGAGCAAAAGCAGAGTTGCCAGTTGGTGACTGAGTGAGACGGGCAGATTAACGATCATCGCGCAGCGGCTGAGCCAGGTCGCCAGCCTGCCTTGTGAGATGCAGGTACCATCATGAGCAGCATGGAGATACAGCAGGAAAACGCGATCGACGCGGCAGCGGTTGCGCGCGCTGTCGAGCTGCTGTCGATTAGCGGCCCGGTGACGTGGCTGCCAGTGACAGGATCGACGAATCAGCTTGCACTCGAGGCGGCACAGGCTGGTGCGCAGCGCGGGATCTGGATTGCGGATGAGCAGACCGCCGGGCGAGGCCGCGGTGGACATTCGTGGCACTCCACACGCGGCGATGGGCTGTACGTAAGCGTTCTGGTAACGCCGGAGCTTCCGCTGGATCGCGCGCTCTGGCTATCGCTCGCCACAGGGCTGGCTGCCCAGCAGGCGATTCTTTCGACGACGGGGATTCGGATTGATGTGCGATGGCCCAACGACCTGCTGTGCGGCCAGCGGAAACTGGGCGGCATCCTCGTGGAGACGTCGGTGGCAAATGCGGCGAGAGCGTCGGCCGCGCTTCGTTACGCGGTGATCGGGGTCGGAATCAACGTGCACCATCGGTCATTTCCACCGGAGATCGCGTCGCTGGCGACCTCGCTTCGCCTGGAGGGTGCGGCAGAAGTCCGCCGGCAGCCGCTGCTGATAGCGCTCCTGCGAGCGTTGGACCGCGAATTGGATGAGCTCGACCGCGAGTACGCCGGAGTGAGCACGGGCGAGAGTATTCTCAGTCGTTTTACGAGAGCCTCCTCGTGGGTGCAGGGGAAACGCGTCCAGGTAGGCGAAGACGGCGGTTACACCGGAGTTACTTCGGGTCTGGATCCCCGTGGTTTTCTTCTAGTCGATGATGACCAAAGAGTGCGCCGAACGGTGCTCTCCGGTGGCATCCGTGAGGTATAAAAGAGACCGCGAAGACGAGATCTGAGAGGTCCCCGAACCAATCATGCTGCTGGCCATCGATGTGGGTAACTCGAACACTGTCATGGGTCTTTTTCAACTGGCAACGGACGGTACACCCGCGTCGCTTGTTGCAGACTGGCGAATCACAACACCGCATAAGCAGACGCCGGACGAATTAGGCGTGCTGCTGCAGACGCTGTTCACGATGCGCAATGTGAAGACGGAGGATGTGCATGGGGTTGCGATCTCGTCGGTCGTGCCGCCGCTCGATTCCTCGCTTCGCCGCGTGTGTGAGGTCTCCTTCAAGGTGCGGCCACTGTTCATTGAGCCGGGCGTGAAGACCGGTTTGCCAGTGCTGACAGACAATCCCGGCGAGGTCGGCGCGGATCGGGTTGTAAACTGCGTGGCTGCCTTCGACCTGGTTGGCGGTCCCGCCATTGTCGTGGACATGGGAACTGCGACGACTTTTGATGTGGTTTCAAAACAAGGCGCATTTTTGGGTGGAGCAATCGCTCCGGGGCTGGGGATCTCGGCCGATGCGCTCTTCGCGCGGGCGGCGCGGCTGACCCGAGTGGAGATCAAGAAGCCGGCGAAGATCATTGGCACGAGCACAACCGACAACATCCAGATTGGGCTTTACTACGGGTACATCGGGCTGGTCGACGGCATCCTGGAGCGGCTGATTCATGAGCTTGGGCCCGAGACGAAGGTGATCGCTACAGGTGGGCTCGCGAAGCTGATCTCTGGCGACAGCAAATACATCTCGCGCGTGGAGGAGATGCTGACGCTGAACGGTCTGCGGCTGATCTGGGAACGCAATCATGATCGTCAGCGGCGCCGGAACGAGACCAGGCAAGTAAACTGAGGAACGCAGGGGCTAGTAGTACTTCCCGCGTGTGCCTCAATGCAGAACTACTTCCATTACTTCACAGAAATTGAAGAGCGCTTCAGCCGCAGGCGTGGATCGCTGCTGCTGCTTTCAACGCTTGACTGGGCGCTGATTGAGAGCTGGCGCGAGGCCGGAGTTCCGCTCGAGGCTGTGCTGCGCGGCATTGATGCGGCGTTTGATCGCTATGAGACTCGATCGGTGCGCGCAAAAGGGCGGCTGCGCAAGGTGAATGGGCTGGCGTGGTGCGCGCAGGCGGTGATGACCGCAGCGGAAGAAATGGTTGACGCCGCAACCGGTGTTGCTCCGCAGCGCGACGTCGCGATGCAGCCGAGTGGGTTTGAGAATGCGCGCGTGGCCTCCTATCTGAAGCGGAATGCCGAAGCGGTTGCAGCTGCTGGTGACAGGTCATCCAATGATGCGCTGGCCTCGATCGCAACGAGACTGCGGGAGTTGGCAGCAGGTTTGGACGATGCAGATGCGATGACTCTCGAAGAACTCGATCGTAACCTCACCGTTCTCGAAGAGCGAGTGGTCGATGCGGTGCGGGCGAGAGCGAGTGAAGCGGAGCTTGTGGCTCTGCGTCAGGAAGCGCACACCGAGATTGCGCCGTTCCGGTCGCGTATGACGGCTGTACAACTGCGGCAGGTGCAGCAGCAGTTTCTTACCCGTAGATTGTTACAGATGCATTCGCTTCCGCGGCTCAGCCTGTTTTATATGAGCGTGGGCGAATGAAGCCCATTCAACTGCGGATCGAGCGCGTTGTATACGGCGGGTTCGGGCTCGCGCCGTCTGCTTCTGTGGCGAGTGAATCGAACAGAGAGACGATGTTCGTTCCGTTTGCGCTGCCCGGCGAACTGGTTGCAGCAGCACCTTCGCGGCTGAAAGATGAGCTGCAACTCATTGATGTGATCGAGCCTTCGTGCGAACGCGTTCAGGCCGGATGTCCGCACTTCGGAGCTTGCGGAGGATGTCATCTGCAGATGGCGAGCTATCCGGAACAGCTTCGCGTCAAACAAGAGGTCTTGCGCGAATCGCTGACGCGGGCCGGCGTTTCAGAATTTCCCGAGGTCATAACGCACTCCGCAGAGCCGTGGCAGTATCGCAATCGGATTCGATTGCATGTGGCTCGCGAGGGAGGCGCGCTCGGGCTTGGATATCGCGAGCGCGCGAGCACATCGATTCTGCCGATCAGCACCTGCCCGATTGCTGCGCCGCTACTCTGGCGCGCCGCTGAATCATTGCTTGACGCAGCGTCACGAGACGCTGAGATGCGGCGGTGGCTGGAGTCTGCGGCAGAGGTGGAGTTCTTCTGCAACGCTGATATGTCCCGCCTGCAGATCACGTTGCTTTGCAGGTCGCCGAAGCAGTTGGCCCCCGCAGGTTTTGAAAACGCATTCGCGAAACTTGGGCAGAAGCTTCCGGAACTGGCCGGTGCCGGTGCGCTTCAGGTCCATCCGAGAACCGGGCAGGTTCAGGGCGAGCTCGCAAACTGGGGGGCAGCCGGGCTTAGCTACGAGGTTGCCGGAGAGCGTTACTGGATTGCGCGTGGCGGCTTTTTTCAGGTGAACCGGTTTCTTCTGCCGACAATGGTGGACTTGGTTTGCTGGGGACAGCGGGGTGGTGTCGCCTGGGATCTGTTCGCGGGTGTGGGCCTGTTTGCGCGAATTCTGGCGCGCGGATTCGAGCAGGTAACGGGTGTAGAAGCCAATCCTGCTGCCGCCCGTGAGCTGGGAGCGGCGCTTCAACGGATCGGCGCGCAGCACAACGGGGCCACGGCTGTGATCGTAGATTTTTTGCGAAGTGCAGTGCTGCAGCGCGACCGTCCGGATCTCATCGTGCTTGACCCTCCGCGGGCAGGTGCAGGCGTGGAGGTCTGCCAGCTGTTATCGCAGCTCGGTCCGCGGCAGATGGTCTATGTCTCCTGCGATCCCGTCACTCTGGGGCGAGACCTCGCGGTTCTACAGTCGAGCTACACGATTGAGGCGCTGCATCTGGTTGACCTTTTCCCGCAGACGTATCACCAAGAGGCGGTAGTGAAGCTTCGGCGGCGGTCATGACACACTGAGGGCACACTCCGTGCAATCGGGAGTGTCTTTCTCATGCAGGCAGTCGGGGCTCCCAAACACTGGATGGACTCGCCGCCAGCTGTCGATCCACCTCAGTTGCGAGGGGCTCCGATGCTGGCCGCGGCGCTCTGCTTCGCGGCCGGCGATCTGATTGCGCGCCGCTGGCAGCCGCCAGCCTTGCTGGTCATCTCATGCGGCGTGGTCCTGTTACTCGCGATCGTCAGCCTGCTGTGGGCGCGGCGAATCGCGGTGGTCCCCGTGCTGGCGGTCTGGGTCGTGGTGGGTTGCACGTGCGCGCAGATCGAGTTGCCGATCGCCCGGCAATCGCAACTGACCAGCTACGCAGACGGACTGAGCCGCACCGTCCGCGGTCGAGTTGTGCGAGTGCGCCAGCTTCCTCCTGACGACTCTTCGCAGGACCAGGTGAACGATTATCCCTGGGCGCTCGGCCCCGGCGCATGGGAACCAATCGCCGGCGAGCCACATCGCTCGGTTGATCTCGCTGTTGAAGCAGTCGAAGACGTGACGCCTAATGTCTCCACAATGCGGCCGGTTAGCGGAGGTATTCGCGTCACACTGATGGACGCGGAGCCAGCGCTCGGCTGCGGCGATGTTATCGAAGTGCCGTTGCGGCTGCGTGTTCCAGACACCTATCGCGATCCGGGAGCATGGTCCTATTCCGATTACCTGCTCGGTCAGGGCGTCGGTGCCCTTGCGTCTGCACACACGCAAAGGCTCCGGGTTGTACGGCACGCGCGCGGTGGGTGGAGTTGCCGTCTTGCAGCCGCGCAGAGCTGGGCTTCGAAGCGAATGCAGAGTCTGGGCGCTGCGACAACAACGCGGCTGCCTCAGTGGATGCGGCTCGACTCAGAAGACACAGCGATGCTGAGCGCCATGCTGGTGGGCGATCGCACGCAGCTCACGACACATTTGCGAGCAGGGTTTGAACGCACCGGCACGTTTCATCTGTTCGTCGTCTCCGGTTTGCACATCGTGCTGGTTGTCGGCGGTCTGTTGTGGCTGTTGCGCAAGGCACGTATGCGGGAGGGGGCAGCCGTGACCATCGCGCTGAGCCTTGGGCTGCTGCTTGCGCTGCTTACTGGCTTCGGCGCGCCGGTGCAACGCGCTCTCGGGATGACTGCGGCCTATCTGCTCGCCCGATTATTTGGGCGGGACACGGGGCCGCTGAACGCACTCGGCATCGCGGCAGTCATCATTCTTGCGATTGATCCGCGCGCGCTATTTGACGCCAGTTTCCAGATGACAACCCTGGTCATCGTCGCGGCGGCAGGGCTGGCCAGACCTGTTGAGTCACGCAGCTTCCATCCACACGCGCGTGCACTGCGCGATCCGCAGATCATCGCGCTGGATGCAAACATTCATCCGCGGCTTTCACAATTGCGAGTTCGTCTACGGATGTTCGGAGAGCTCTGCTCTGCTTTGCTTCACCCGCGCCTGCGGCAGATTCCATTCTGGTTTGGCCGCGCAATCTCCAGCGTAGCGGCGGCGGTTCTATTCGGTATTGCCGTCGAGATTTGCATGGTTCTGCCGATGGCAACCTACTTTCACCGGGCAACGCTGCTGGCACTTCCGACAAACCTGCTGCTTGTCCCGTTGATCGCTGTTTTGCTGGCGCTCACAATCCTTACGTTCTGCACGTCGTTGCTCAGCATCTCGATTGCGCGTGTTCCGGCTGCCTGTACCGCTGCGCTCATTCACCTGATTCGCGGAACGGTAGACCGGATCGGGCGCGTGAGTATTGCCGACCTGCGCGTTCCTGCTCCATCTCCTCAACTCATCATTGCGGCCTGCACAGCGATTGTGCTGGCGTGCATCGCTCTTCGGTTGCGGTCGCGTGCGTGGCTTGTCGTAGCGTGCATTGCCATGTTTGCGGCTCCGGTCATCGCCCTTTGGCCCACGCCGCCGCGGGTCCATCCAGGCGTGCTGGAGGTCACGGCGGTTGATGTGGGTCAGGGTGACTCTCTCCTCGTCGTCTCGCCGCAAGGAGGAACGCTTCTCGTCGATGCAGGCGGACCCGTGGGGCCAACGGCCTCGAATTCGCGCTGGGATGTCGGTGAAGACGTCGTCGCGCCTTATCTCTGGTCGCGGCATATCCGCCGGCTGGACGCAGTGATGCTCACGCATGCGCACAGCGATCACATGGGCGGAATGCCGGCGGTGCTGCGCGATTTGCATCCGCGGGAACTCTGGATCAGCATCGAGCCTCGCCAGGCGCCAGCGATGCGCTCTTTGCTCGCCGAGGCAAAGACGCTCGGCATCACGATACGCAGCTTTCACGCCGGCGACAGCTTCGAGTGGAGCGGCGTACAGGCGAATGTTCTCTCTCCTGAACTGGGCTACAGCAATCCGGGTGCGCCGAAAAATGATGATTCGCTGGTGATGCGTCTGGCATATGACAAAGGCAGCGTGTTGCTGGAAGGCGATGCGGAGTGGAGCAGCGAGGCAGATATGGTGCTGAATCATCGTCTTGCGCCATCTACGCTGCTCAAGGTCGGACATCACGGCAGCAAGACCTCAACCGCGGACGCATTTCTCGCAGCCGTTGCACCGCGCGTCGCGGTAATCAGCGTCGGCACCCATAACACCTTTGGCCACCCGCGGTGGGAGGTGCTGAATAAACTTGAGCAGGCCCGCGTGCCGACGTGGCGCACAGATCGCGAAGGTGCCGAGACCTTCCTGATCTCACCAGATGGCGGCATCTCGGCGCTCTCGGCAGCGTCCAATCCTTAGGCCCGCAGTGGCAGCAAGGAGTCGGCATTGAGCAAATCGATCAATCCGCAGTCCACCGGCGACATACCAGCCTCAGATGTCCCCCGGCCTCAGCTCACCAATAACACTGTGATCGACGAGGCCAGATTGATTCGCCGGATGCAAATGATGATGAACATGGTGATGCAGGTGATCGCGCAGGACAGCACGCTGACGATCGACGATGCTTCACAGATGATTGCCGATGCGCGCACCGCAGCGCTCGCAATGTTCCCCGGCAAGGAGCTCGCGTATGACCTCATTTGGCGGCCGCGATTTCAACGGCTGATGCGCGAGCGGTTTCGGCTGATGTAACGCCGATTCACGGCACGCGCACCGGGCCAAGCAATGGAGTTTTGACGGGCGCTGCGAGGCCGATGAACTCCGTCAGTGCATTGCTACCGTAGTTCGACACCCAGAGGTTACCGGCCGCATCGATTGCGATGGAGTAAGGCTCGAGGAGCTTCGCATCCGCTCCCCATCCCGCGCTGGGCGAGAGAAGCTGGCCCGGATTCGTGCTCGACGCAGCCGCAAACTCCGCCAACGTAGAGCCGCGCTCGCTCGCGACCCAGGCGTTCCCATTGCCATCCACAGCAATCGCGCGCGGCGCACTCAGGCCGCCTCCGGTGTATCCACTGCCGGAAAGAACCGTTCCCGAGGAAGAGACCAGGCCGACGCTGTTTGCATAGAAGTTTGCGGACCAGACGTTGTCCGCAGCGTCGACGGCCACGCTCGCCGGTCCCTGGCCGACAACAAAGTCTTTGAATGCGGATCCGTCGGCAATGACGCGGGTGATCGTGTTGCTGGATTGATTCGCGACGTAAGCATTGCACTTGGAGTTGGTGGCAATAGCTGAAGGGAATTCCAGGTCTGCGGCTGTATATCCTGCTGTGCCGGACAGGCTCGATCCGTTGCTGCTCAACAGCGTGATGTGCGAATTCCCGTAATCGACAATCCACGCAACTCCGCTGGTATCAAAGGCGACGGCAATGGGGAAGTTCAGGCCGCCGCTTGAGTACTGCGCAGACGCCACACCGCTGCCATTCAGCAGAGTGATGGAGCCGAGGCCACTGTTTATGGTATTTGAACTTTGTTCGCTTGCGATCCACATGGTGTCGTTCACATCAACGGCGCCACCGTAGCTGTTCTGCAAGCCATTGCCGTTGATGCCGTTCAGGAATACCGGAGTGCCGGCGTTTGAGAAGAGGCTTGCGATTCCGAAGTAATTCGCAACCCAGACATTGCCCTGCGAGTCGATTGAGAGCGAGGATGGGCCGTCCATTCCGCCGCCGGTGTAGGTGGCGGAGAGCGTCCAGTCATTCGGCGGCGTGCTTAGTGAGGGTGAGTACGCAGCCGATCCGCTGGCCAGCGCGTAGACGCTCGCTACATTTGCACCAACTAATTTGGTGATATTCATCGCGGCGTCGAGTGTGTTCGTTGGAGCCGCACCATTTACAGAGGACGCTGCAAAAAGCTGCATGCAAGCGGTGCTCGACGAGCTACCCGCTGCGACGCAGCCGTTCAGCACATTCGCGAGGGTGTTGATTTTCCCAGTGGGCGCCGTGCCGGTTGCAGGAAACGCAACGCCGGGAGCCTTCCCCGTCGCGGGGTTCACGAGGTTCAACGCAGTTGCCGCCGCGAGCGCGATCCCCCTGCTGTTGGTCGCCGTTGCTCCTATCTGTCCTCCAGTTGCGAGGAACGGAGCCAAGGCCCAGGCGCTCGCAACGGTAGTGGCTTCGTCGACGATCACACCTCCGCCGCTCTTGATCGCAGAGCAGCTGCCGAGCACCGACGCCAGCGCTATCGCGCTGTTCGAGGAACCGGAGCCTGTCGCGGAGCCTCCGCGTGCAACCAGATAGACAACAGAGTTGTTGTAAGGACATGTGACGCTACCCGCTGTGAACGCGCCCGTCGAATCCGTTGTGACTGGAGCACTCAGTAGCGCGGTTGGAGCAGAGCCGTTGCCTGTGGTTCCCGCCGCATAGACCTGCACACTTGCAGCGGCGAGTGGCAAAGCACCAGCGCGTACGGAGCCGGTGATGCCGGACAACGTGTAGCTTTTTGTCGGCGCCGGCTGCGCGGGACTCGTTACGTTTGTGGCTTTGCAACTGTTCGGCTCGGTCGATCCGCCGCCGCCTCCAGTCCCCATATTCGCCACCGTGGACCCGCAGCCCACGATGGCGAGCACCGCTGCGCTGATGATGCTGACGATCGCAAATCGCATCGGGCCCATAGTCCAGCGTCGGCAGTCCAGCTCAGTGCTGTCGATACCGCTTCGTAAATGCAGCAAGGTCGGCTCCGGAGAGAAATTGTGCGAGGCTCTGCGTCAGTTCCTCACGCGCCTGGACTGTGCTGAGGGTTGCGTCTGGCGTTTCGGCGCGCAGCAGAATGGGAACCGGTCGCGTAGGATCTTGCGTCAGCAGTTCGTGCGCGGCGGGACGACTGTAGATCAGTCCAAAGCGGGTCCGATCGGTCGACGTTTCGCCGCACGCAGCATCGGTGCAGACCGCGGATGCCTCAAGATATTGCGTGGCGCCATTATTGAACAGCGAGGCGCTGACCGGTACGATCCCATTCCGAGTGGAGAGATTCAGCGGCCCATGCCATGTCCAGTCTTCGCCACGCGCGACATGACAGAGGAGCGTGTCATGCGCGCCGAGCGTGGGCGAGACTCCAATGGCGACCACAGGGCCACCTCCGGGTTGGACGTATTCCCCCCAATGAAAAAGAACCGGACCTGTCATGAGCGATTCATTCCACTCACGCTGCAGGCTATACGCTCCGACTTGCTGAGGAAACACCCCAGTCGCATCTCTGGCGGCGGCGGATGAATTTGCCGGCCGCATCATCGCTCGCGCGTAGCTAACGCTGCCCACGCCGATCAGCAGCGCGAATGCCATACAACGTCGTACGAATGGTCTCGGGTAAGAACTCGGAGGAAGCACCTGATTTGAGCTGACGAGCGAGGGCAACCGAAGATCACGATTCGGACTCCAGCGGAAGAGAGCTGCGAACAACAGCAGCGTTGCGCCGAAGAAGAGGCATGCTCCCAGGATGTAATCGCCCATGGCGGCGTGGTTTTGCAGCCATGGAAAACGCAGTGCGATGACGTAGTAAGAGACGAGGCCGCAAAGGCGAACGAAGTTGAACAGGTAGCCGAGCACCACTGCGGCTAACGTAAGAAGCGCCCATGGCCGCGCGCGGAGGCGATACAGATAACCTGCAATCAGCGCGATGAAGCCCATCGTGACCGCTCCGCGAATACCGTTGCAGCCGGGCGCGATAAACATGCCAAACTTCGGCGTGAACATCAGGCTGAGCTGATCTGGAGTGAGCGCCTGCCCGAGCTCATGCGCGAAGCTGCGCGCGACCATTGCCGAGGCGTGCTGGAGCGGCAGATCGATGTAGCGGTTGAAGAAGTGCGGTACTGGGTTGACGAACCACATCAGCGCGACCGGAAAGCGCGCGGCGCGCAGAAGCCTCACGCCTCCAAACAGCAGCACAAAGCCCACAGTATAGGCGAGCACGACCAGCGAGTACGGCGGGAGAATGATGGTCCATGATGGCGAGAGCACCAGTGCAATGACTGCCTGATCGCGCACATGCACGATTACAATCGTCGCCGCGAGGACAACAAGCCCCCACCAGTTTCCCTGCAACGTCCACCCTAGCGACCGCCACACGCGCAGAATCAAGATGATGCTGACGATCGGAATGAGTGCGCCGATCGACTTCAGAGGATCGGTCGTCCACATGGCCCACAGCGTACTGAAGGTCGAGCTGATGCTGAACAGGCCCGCCAGGCCCAATGCGACCGAGAGTCCTACAGCCGCGATCCGCAGACGGTGCTGACGCGTGCTCTTCGCGGACCTGCGGCTCCGCAGAGGCTGTCAGAGGGGCTGTGGACATGCATAGATTCTAGCGCCGGCGAACGCGGAAGCGGTCGGCCGTATCCGCTAAAATGGCCGCAAATTCAGGCGCTGTGCACCGACGCCTGTCGTTCAGAGTGCCCGGACAGCTCCGCCGCACGGGCCTCGGCATAGGCGGCCGCACCCAACAGCGCGCACGTGTCGTCAAGAATCACGCGCACAGGAATGGTTTCGAGGAGCGGAGACATCCGGCCTTTATCCAGAAACGCTTGCATGAACCCGCCGTTGGAGAGAACCTTGAGGATCTTCGGCGCGATTCCACCGCCCAGATAGATGCCTCCCAAGGCCAGCAATTTCAGCGCGAGATTGCCCGCCTCGGCGCCATACGCTGACGCAACCAGGTCAATCGTCTTCACACAGATCTCGCTCGACCCGTCGTCCGCACAGGCACCGATCACCGCATTCGGGTCTTCGTTGCTCATGCGCTCACGCAGCCACGCCGGCTCCTCCATCTTCTGATCATCGCGAAGGAACTCGTAAACGTTCTGCATGCCGAGACCGGAGACCACGCGCTCCGTACTGACGCGACCATTCAGCTTGCGCCGCAGATAGTTCAGCAGTCCAATCTCTATTTCATTTCGCGCGGCAAAGTCGCCATGACCACCCTCTGAGGGAATCGGTAGGTGCCGCCGCAGAATCGGATCCCAGATCAGGAGGCATTCACCCAATCCTGTCCCCGCTGCAATCAGGCCCCGATGCCCGACCGAACTCGCGTCACCCGCATGCAGCGTGAAGATCTTGTCGTGCGCGACCTCGGGGATGCCATATCCATTCGCTTCCAGATCGTTGATCAGAAAAATGTGCTGAATGCCGAGTGATCGCTGCAGATCGCGCGCATCCAGTGTCCACGGCAGGTTCGTGAGCTTCAGCCTTCCATCGCGCACCGGGCCCGGACACCCGAAACACGATGCAACAATCTGGTCGCGCACGTCCGGCTGGCCGCTCTTCTCAGGCGAGAGAAATTCCTTAACCACGTCATCAAGACAGGCGAACTCCGGCGCTGGGAACTTCTGGTCACGGACCGGCGACAACTTGCCACCAACAAAGTTGTACAGCGCCAGATGAACCTTGGTCCCACCGACATCCCCAGCCAGAATCATGCGCCCTCAACTCTTCCGCGATGCTAAATCTCCAGCGTGCCGACGCGGTGACCCTTGGATTCGGCAACCTCGCTGGCCGGCGGCAGCTTTGCCGCCGCGTCCTGATCCAGCAGAAAGAGAAGCTTACCATTCGAGGGGTGAATCAGTTGAGACGGAAGCCTCTCGGGGTCGCGCGGGCCGGTGAGGACCTCGGCGAGAATGTTGGCCTTGCCGGAGCCTTCCACCTGAAATGCGACTTCCGCAGCCTGGTTGATGACCGGCCACGTCAGCGTGATTCTCCACGTGTCCTTCTGCGGTACGTGATTGGCGACGACAAGCCGCCCCATCTCATTGAGCGCATCCGTATGTGGAAAGAGTGACGCGGTATGCCCATCGGGTCCCATACCCAGCACAACCAGATCGAAAGCCGGGGACTCCGCGCCCTCAAGCCGCATCACGTTGCGCAGTGTGCTCTCGTAACGCGAGGCCGCCTCCTGCGGATCGAGCTCGCCCTCCATGCGGAAGACATTCGCCTCAGGAATGGGCACTTTCGTCAGCAGCAGCTCGCGGCAGACGCCGTAGTTTGATTCTGGATTATCCGGTGGAACGCAGCGCTCGTCCACCCAGAAGAGCTGCAGCTTTTCCCACGGCACGGTCGCGAGAAATGGTTGCGCCGGATCAGCCAGCAGTTTGAAGGTGGCCTGCGGAGTCGAGCCACCCGAGATCGCGATTCGTGCGATGCCACGCGACGCAAGCGCCTGCTCCGCTTTGTTTGCGAACAGATGCGCTGAGGCGAGTGCCATCGCCGTGGCCGACGGCCACACCTGATAGGTAACGGTTACAGGACGAGGCATTCTTCTCCCAACTCCCAGATCGTTTGCAGATGACCCTATCTTGCGTGCCAGGATTTTCCATCACGCGCCAGCAGATCGTCGGCGCACTTCGGTCCCCAGCTGCCCGCGGCGTAGTTCGGAAAATCCTTCGGCGGTTTCGCCTTCCAAGCTTCGAGGATGGGCGTCATCAACGCCCAGGTCGCTTCAACGCCATCGCGGTGCGCGAACAGTGTTCCATCACTCAGCATCGCGTCCAGCAGTAGCCGCTCATATCCAGTCGCGGAGCTCTTTCCAAACGCCTCCGCATAACTGAAGTTCATCTTCACATTTTTCACGTTGGTCGTAGGCCCGGGAACCTTCGCGCCGATCTCGAGCGAGATGCCCTCGTCCGGCTGAATGCGAATCTTGAGCACATTCGGGCACAGTTGACTGCTCCGATTGTTCGACTTGAACAGGTGCAGTGGCGCTTTTTTGAATGTGACCGTCACCTCTGTCACCCGCGTCTTCATGCGCTTTCCCGCGCGAATGTAGAACGGCACGCCGGCCCAGCGCCAGTTTTCGATGTTCAGCTTCAGCGCGGCGAAGGTCTCGGTGGTCGACTGCGGATCGACGCGGTCTTCCTGTCGATAGCCGATGACCGGCTTGCCATCGATGCTTCCCGGACCATACTGTCCGCGGACGCTATCCTCGGCAGGAATCGGATCGATGGCCCGCCAGACTTTCAGCTTCTCGGTGCGCACCGCCCCTGACTCGAAACTGTCCGGCGGCTCCATCGCGACGAAGCTAAGCACTTCCATCACATGGTTCTGCAGAACGTCGCGCAGCGCGCCTGCCTTCTCATAGAACGGCCCGCGGCCTTCGATACCGATCGATTCGGCCGCCGTAATCTCGACGTAATCAATGAAGTTCCGGTTCCACACAGGCTCAAAGATGCCATTGCCAAAGCGGAAGACCAGGATATTCTGCACCGTCTCCTTACCGAGATAGTGGTCGATACGATAGATCTGGTTCTCTCCAAGCACCTTGTTCAGTTCATCATTCAGCGTGCGCGCGCTTTCGAGATCAGTACCAAACGGCTTCTCGATGATGACATTGATCCACTGCCCCTTTTGCTGGGGGTGCGTCATATTGTGCTTCGCGAGCCGCTGCGCGATGTCGGCAAAGTACTCCGGCGCTACCGCCAGATAGAACAGCCGGTTCCCCTTCGTGCCGTACTTCTGGTCGATATCGGCGAGAAACGCCTTCAGCTTCTCGAACCCTTCATCGTTATCGAAGTCAGTGGCGAAGTACTTCACGCGATCGACGAACGGCTTAAGTGCAGAATCTCCACGATCGACGCCGCCGCCCTTCAAGATGCCATCCTGCATGTCGCTCGCAAAGCTCGCCGAGAGATCGCGCCGGGCGACGCCGACGACCACAAACTCCTTGGGCAGCAGATGCTGCTGCTCCAGGTGAAACAGCGAGGGCAGCAGCTTGCGTTTGGTCAGATCGCCCGATGCACCAAAGATCACGACGATGCACGGCTCAGGAATTCGCTCGCCCTTCAGCCCACCCTCAAGCACCTCGCGGTCGTTGAGCGACTGCCCCACATCCTCAACCATTGTGGCCATATTGAGCCTCTCTTTCTCTATGCCGCGCGGGCGGCCAATTCTACTTCTCGTCCGCAGGAGCCTTTTTCACCGCGTGGCCGCCAAACTCGTTGCGCATCACGGCCAGCATGCGGTCCGTGAAGTTGTTTTCTTCACGCGAGCGCAGCCGCCGAATCAGCGACTCCGTAATCACCGGCGCCGATACATTCAGATCAATCGCCTCAAAAACCGTCCATCGTCCCTCGCCCGAATCTGGAACATAGGCTTCAAGACCTTCAAGCGTCGGATTCTTCTTCAACGCATCCGCCGTAAGGTCCAGCAACCATGAACGCACTACCGAGCCGTAACGCCAGATCTCGGAAATCTGCACGAGGTCCAGATGAAGTGGCTGCTTCGCGCGCATGATCGAAAAGCCCTCGGCGTAGGCCTCCATGATGCCGTACTCAATCCCGTTGTGCACCATCTTCACGAAATGCCCCGCGCCCGACGGGCCTACTCGCCCCCAGCCTTCGTGCTCCGCCGGCGCCAGCGCCTCGAAGATCGGGGTCAGGTGATCGACGATATCCTCATCTCCGCCGATCATCATCGAATAGCCCTCGGTGATGCCCCAGATGCCGCCGGACGTGCCCACATCCACAAACTCGAAGCCTTCCTTCTTCAGCTCATCGTGACGCCGCTGCGAGTCCTTATAGTTCGAGTTGCCGCCATCGATAAAGATGTCGCCCTTCTTCATCAGCGGTTTCAGCTTCGCAATCGTCTGGTCCACCGGATCGCCCGCCGGAACCATGATCCAGATCGCGCGCGGCGAGTCAGTGAGATTCTTCACCAAGTCCTCAAGCGAGCTCACGGCCTTGGAACCGGAATCCGTCAGCCGCTTCACTGCATCCGCGGAGAAATCGAATCCGACAATTGTGTGGCCCGCTTTGCGGAGACGCTCCGCCATATTGCCGCCCATCTTGCCGAGTCCGATCAGTCCAAGTTGCATAAAAATCCTTCCTCATCGCCGGTTATCGCCCGGTCCGCCTTCGCGTTGAATACGCCTCTTAGAGAGTAATCCCAAACACGGTCAAGGGGAAAAATGGCCCTGTTCCGATCACGCGTCCGGAAGATCCGCACCTTCGGTGATCGTCTGCCAACGGTCCAGCTCCTCGTTCCACTCCTCGAGCCGCTTGCGAAAGCGCGACAACGCGCTCTTGCCCAGCAGCAGATGCTTCGGCGGATTCCGGTCACTTACCGCGGTCACAATCGCCTCCACAGCGCGTTGCGGATCGCCTGGCTGCTTGCCGGCCTGACTGTGGAAGTACTCACGCGTCTTGCCGACGGTTGGTTCGTAATCGGAGATGTGTTGCCTCGCTTCGACGCCCGATCGGCCCAGGAAATCCGTGCGGAACGGCCCCGGCTCAACCACCATTACATTCACGCCCATCGGGCCGATCTCCGCCGCAAGCGCCTCCGAGAGGCCTTCCACGGCAAACTTCGTCGCGTTGTAATACCCCCAGCCTGCGGCTCCGATGAGCCCGCCGATTGACGAAAAATTCACGATCGTTCCCGACCTGCGCTCACGGAATTGCGGCAGCAGCGCCTTCGTAAGGTTGATCAGGCCAAAGAGGTTCGTGTCGAACATCGGCATGTACTCCGTCTCCGTCACCTCTTCCACCGCGCCGGCGACGCCGTACCCGGCGTTATTCACGAGGACATCAATGTGCCCGACACGCGAGATCGCATCTGCCACTGCCTGGTCGATGCTGTGCTGGTCGGTGACATCAAGCTGCAGCGTAATGATCTCTCCCGGGTACCGCAGCATCATCTCCTGCAGTGCCTCGACATTCCTCGCAGTAGCAACGACCTTGGCTCCGAGCGAGGCCAGATACTCGGTCAGCACGCGGCCGAAGCCGCTCGAAGCACCGGTGATGAACCAGCGCCTGTCCTTCTGTGCGATATGCAGTGAGGTGCTCATACTTCATCGGACGCGCACAAACCGGATCACGATGCAGAATGCGCCCGACTTGCCGAAAATCAGTTCGACATCGCCGCAAAGTCGGCCGAGGGATGTCAATGCAATCCAGAGGAGCTCGATAGAATAACTGCACCGCGGTGAATGAACTTTTCCCCATCCTCGACGCCGCGCTCGCCTCCGCTGCCGATCGCTCCGGTGCGCATCTCGCCTGCCGGCCGGGGTGTCATCAGTGCTGCATTGGTGTGTTTGCGATCACGCCGCTCGATGCCGCCACGCTCCGCGAAGCGCTCGCAGGCGCACCGGTCGACCTCGCCGAACGCATTCGCGCCCGTGCGCTTGCATCCCGCGATCGTCTTCTCGCCGAGGGGTTCCCCGGTGACCCGCAAACCGGCATCCTCTTCACCGAGCCGCATCACGAAGCGGCATTCGAAGAGTTCGCGAGCGACGAGCCCTGCCCCGTGCTCGATCCCGCGACCGGCACCTGCAACCTCTACGCCGCGCGTCCGGTGCAGTGCCGCACCTTTGGTCCGCCGGTGCGCGACGAGGGCGACCATCTCGCCGTGTGCGAGCTCTGCTTCACCAATGCCTCGCCCGAAGAGGTCGCACGCTGCGAGATGGACCAGAGCTGGCGGCCGCTCGAAGACCAGCTCATCATGCGCGCCGAAGCAGACCCGGCAAACGCCGGCCCAACGCTGATCGCCTTCGCGCTCACGCGGTGATCTCGCGCACGCCGCCTTCGCCTGCAACCAGCGCCATCTCCGCCATGCCGAGAAACAGTCCGTGCTCCACGACGCCGACGATCGACCGTATCTCCGCCGCCGTCTGCTCAGGGTCTTCAATTACACCCGCGGCGCAGTCGAGGATCCAATTGTTCTCGTCCGTCAGCACCGGCGCAGTTCCGGCGCCAGCCCCATGCTTCTTCATCCGCAGCTTCGGATTCAGCCCAAGCTCAGCCAGCCGAGGCTCCACCAGCGGCCGCGCCATCTTGATGATCTCCACCGGCAGCGGAAACCTGCCAAGCTTCTGCACGATCTTTGACTCATCCACGACACACACGAATCTCGCAGCCGCACTCGCAACGATCTTCTCGCGCAGCAGCGCCGCGCCTCCACCTTTGATGAGATAGAGCCCTGACCCCGGCGCGACCGCAACCTCATCCGCGCCATCCACATAGAGGTCAAGCTCCGGCAGCTCCTCCAGCGTCACCACGTCCATCCCGAGCGATCGTCCCAGCTCCGTGCTGGAGTCGCTCGACGCCACACAGCGGATCTTCAGGCCCTGCCGCACACGCTCGCCCAGCGCCTTGATGAACATCACTGACGTGGAGCCCGGTGCCCAGACCAACGCGCATTCCGCTTTCGACCATCTCCGCCGCCCGTCTGCCGACCAGTGCCTTCGCCTCATCCTGCGTCATCTCGTCCCTCCCGCAAGAAGAAAAGCGGCGGCCCGGAGACCACCGCTTCCCACGTTTGTCACGCTCAATCTACTTCTTGACCAGCTTCTTCGCAGCTTCAACGACGCGTCCCGAAGAGATCCCGAGCTTCTCCAGCGCAACGTCTCCCTTCGCCGACGCGCCAAACCGGTCGATGCCAATCGCGATGCCGTCGCGGCCAATGTACTTGTACCAGCCCAAAGTCGCACCCGCCTCGACCGAAATCTTCGGAACACCATGCGGGAAGATCGACATCTTGTACTCCTCGCTCTGCTCCTCGAAGATCTTCCAGCTCGGCATCGACACGACCGTGGCGTTGATGCCCGAGCCCTTCAGCTCGTTCGCGGCCTTCAGCGCAACCTCAACCTCCGAGCCTGTCGCGACGATGATCACATCCTTGCCAAACTGCTCGAGCACGTACGCCCCTTTGCGGCAGCCCTCGAATACCTTGTACTTATTCAGGTCCAGCACGGCAATATCCTGCCGCGTCAGGGCCATGAAGCTCGCCGACTTCCGCTCCACCATCAGGCCCCAGCACGCCGAGGTCTCATTGGCATCCGCTGGCCGGAAGTCCGTCAGCTGCGGTGTCGCGCGCAGCATCATCAGGTGCTCGATCGGCTGATGCGTCGGTCCATCCTCGCCCAGCCCGACCGAGTCATGCGTGAAGATGTACAGCGAGTGCGAGCTCATCAGCGCGCCCATGCGCAGCGCCGAACGGCAGTAGTCCGAGAACGTGAAGAACGTCGACCCGAACGGCAGCAGACCGCCGTGGCAGGCGATGCCGTTGACTGCAGCCATCATGCCGAACTCACGCACGCCGAAGAACACATTGCGTCCCTTCGGGTCGAGATGGAAGTTGTTCGAGTCCTTGAAGATTGTCTTCGTCGAACTAGTCAGATCAGCCGCGCCGCCGAAGAGCTCAGGCAACACCTTGCCCAGGTTGTTCAGGATCACCTGCCCCGCATTGCGCGTCGCAATCTTCTTCTCGGTCGTGAAGGTGGGCAGCGCTTTCTCCCAATCCTTCGGCAGCTCCATCGCCGTCGTGCGGCTGTACTGCGCCGCCAGCTCCGGATAATCCTTCTTGTACGCGTCGAAGCGCTCGTGCCAGTCGGCGACTGCTTTCTTGCCCCGATCGATCGCCTGGCGCCAGTTCTCGAGCGCGTCCTCGGGGATGACAAAATTCTGATCCTCAGGGAAACCGAAGAACTTCTTCGTCGCCTTCGCTCCATCCGGACCCAGCGCCTCGCCATGCACGGCCTTGGTGCCCGCCCGCGGTGCACCGTAGCCAATGATCGTGCGCACGCGAATCAGCGAAGGCTTCGTGCGCTCCATCTTCGCCGCCTCGATCGCGCGATTCAGTTCCTCGAGATCGTTACCGTCCGAGACAAACTGCACGTGCCAGTCGTACGCGTGGAAGCGCTCCGTGACGTCCTCGGTGTAACTCAGGTCCGTCGGGCCGTCCAGCGAGATCAGGTTGTCGTCGTACAGCACAATCAGTTTGCCCAGCTGCAACGTGCCCGCCAGCGACGCTGCCTCGTGCGAGATGCCTTCCATCAGATCGCCATCACCGCACAGCACATACGTGTAGTGGTCGACGATCTTGTACTGATCGTTGTTGTAGACCCCGCCCATGTGCTTCTCGGCCATCGCCAGGCCGACCGCCATCGCAAAGCCCTGCCCCAGTGGCCCGGTCGTCACCTCAACGCCCGGCGTCTCGCCGTACTCCGGATGTCCCGGCGTGTGCGATCCCCACTGGCGGAACTGCTTCAACTGATCGAGCGGCAGATCATATCCGGTCAGGTGCAGCACGCCATACAGCAGCGCCGACGCATGCCCGTTGGAAAGAACAAAGCGGTCACGGTCCGACCACTTCGGGTCCGTCGGGTTGTACTTCATGAACTTGTGGTACAGCAGATACGCAATCGGCGCGCAGCCCAGCGGCGCTCCCGGATGGCCCGCGTTGGCCGCCTCCACCTGGTCTACCGCCAGCAAACGCAATGTGTTGATCGAAAGCTGATCGAGCTCGGTCTGATTCCGAGCCTCAAGAGTAGCTGTCTGTTCAGTCATTCTGTCCTCAGGAAGGGGTAAAAGTTCGCAGGCACGGCTGCGCTGGGGATCGGGGAGATCAAATCGTCCGACACTTTTTCCAGTGTACTAGGCTTCCAGCGCGCACCGCAGCAATGCCCCTTCACAGGGCCAAAAGCTCGTTCGATCTCCTCAGTGCCTCCGATTATCGGGCCGCTGCTCCGGAGGGCCGCTGCGCTGAGGCTCGCTGCGCGGCGGCGGCGGAGGCGCAGCCGCGGGATGCGGCGCAGCCTCACGCGTCTCCGGCTGTCCCACGGGCCGATTCTCGCGCAGATTATCCATCTGCTGCGGAGTCAGCGGCCGCCCCGGATCGGTGCTCTGGATTGCCTGCCGCTGCTGCTCGAAGCTGGGGCGCGTCGGCGGCGGCACGGCACGGTTGTAGAGCTGCTCGCTGCCCGCCGGGATCTGCCCGCGCGGCGGAGGCGCAACTGCGGGAGGCAGCCGCTGCGTCCCGCGCGCCGGGTTCGGAGGACGCACTGCTCCCTGAATGTTCATTCCGCTCTGCTGGTTCGCCTGCCGATTGGGCTGCTGATTCGGCTGCGTCGTGTCCGGCAGCGGCTCACCACCCTGCACCTGGAAGCCACGCCGTTGGATGGGTGCGGGCTGCCCCGGCGGCTGCTTTCCCGCGGTTTGGGCTTCGCGCTGCTGCCGTTGCTCATTTCCGATCGCAGCATCCGCGTGCGTCGTCAGCGTCGGCCGGTTCAGTCGCGGAGGAAACGCTCGCGCATTCGCCGGCGCCACCATCGTTCGCTCCGGCGTAACCATCGGGTGAGGAAGCACCGGCGCTGCCGCGATCTGCTGCTCCGGCAGGTGCAAGATTGCGCCGCGCACCGGCTTGCCAGAGGCCAGGCTGTCCTGCGGGACCTCCACCGTTCCGGCCGCGCGATTTACAAACTGCCGCTGCCCTCCCAGCGGATTCGCAAACGCTTCCCGGTTCGACGTGTTGTAAACCGTGCGCACCTGGTCGACATTCCGGTTGTACAGACCGCTCACATTCACGCGGTTCTGGTACAGCGTGCTCGAGTGATACCACGGCGCGTACGGCTCCTTCGGTCCCAGCGGAAACCACGCCGAGACGCCATTCCCCGGATGCACAAAGACCACCAGCGCCGGCGCATACACCGGATGCACTACCGGCGGTCCTGGAATCCATCCCCACCGTCCGCCGAAGATCGCCCAGCGTCCATAGTGGAACGGCGCAAAGCCCCACGGCTCAGCCTCGATCCACGTCCATCCCCACGGCGCCACCCACGTCCACCGCCCGTAACAATATGGCTGCCAGCCCTCCGGTACACCGGCCGGGAACCACACGTTGCCGTAGTCGGCCTGCGGAAGCCAGATTCCATACTGATAAAGATCCGCCGCGCCAATCGTATCCATGTTCAGGTACGTCTGCTCGGCCGATTCGCCGCTCTCGTACGCCTGGTCCCGCTGTTTCGAAAAGTCATCCAGCGCATCCGCGCTGCGCGTCTGCAGCCACTGCATCGAGACCGCGCTGAATCCCGAGAACCTGGCCGCCTGTCCGGCCCCTAGCGTCTGCTGCACCCCATTGCCGTCCGCCTGCACCACGCCCGAGAGCACTCTCACGTCGGTAAACTCGCCCACGGCGTCTACATTCACGCGCACATCACCCGCGGCCAAAACCGTCAGCGCGATATTCGGCGTGTCCAACTCTGTCGTCGCTTCCGGGTCCAGCGCGTACGTCACCAGGTGCACGCTGCCCTGGCCCAACCCAAACTGCGCCAGCGTGTCCGTCATCGCGGTCACGGTCAGGTCCGTGGTCGCGCCCATCCGAGCCGCCAGCATCCCTGCCTGCAGCTCCGCCAGCGAATTGCCGCCCGTCCACACGCGGTCGCCCGTCGTCAGCGGAGCATTCACCTCCGCAGGGCTGAACTGATCCACGCTCGCCGGCTCAACCGATACCGTTCCCTGCGCCACACTCAGCCGCACCACCCGCGACGGCGGATCTGTCGCCGGGGCCGCCGGAGCCTGGTCATATTGCACGTCCTGCGGCGGATTGCCCTGGTTCGGATCCGTCGGCTGTTGCGCACGTACGGCCGCACCAGTCACTAAGCCGAGCAACGCCACTGTCGCGGAACTCCTGAAGGCCCGTGCGTTCCATCTCGTGCGTCTCATTGCCGTCCTCCCGCTGCTCGGTGTGGCGCTTGAAGTGTAACCCCGCCCCAGGCCGAAAGACGCGGCCCCGACAAGCCACCCGCCACCTAACCGCTCTCAAATGTCACTCATCGGGAACCATCTGTCCGGAACATTGCCGCCACGGTCGGCGTATCCTTCCGGTGAGCCGGTGTGTCGTCCGGCCAAAGCTCTCTGCTGAGGTCCCCCCGATGAACGCGCTTCGATTGTCTGTTCTCACCGCTGCTGCGTGCATGCTCCTCGCCGGCTGCCGAGTGTCCACCAATAAACACGCCAACGGAGACAACGTCCAGGTCAGCACTCCGTTCGGCTCCGTGCACGTCAAGACCGACAACGACGCCAACGTCGCGGGCATCGGCCTTAGCACCTACCCCGGAGCCGTGGCCGTCAAGGACGACGACGGCAAAGACAAGGATGCCGCCGACATCAATCTCAACTTCGGCGACTTCCATCTCGGCGTGAAAGCTGCCTCCTTTCAGACCTCTGACTCTCCGGACAAGGTTGAGGCCTTCTACCGTAAAGACATGGCCCGTTACGGCGATGTGCTCGAATGCGAAGGGAACAAGACCGTCGGTCAACCCACGCACACCGCACAGGGCCTCACCTGCAACGACAACGATCACCACAACCACGAGATTCATGTCTCGGATGACCACGACCACCCGGAACTCCGCGCCGGCTCACCCGAGCATCAGCACATCGTCGGCATCGAGCCTCGCGACGGCGGCACGAAGATCGGCCTTGTCGCGCTCGACCTTCCCAGCCATCACGGCCAATCCGACAGCGAATAGATCGCCTTCCGTTGCGGCACGCGCACACCTCGCGTAGCCTCAAACTGTGCCCCCACGCGAATGCCCTCGCTGTCACGCCGTGCTCCCCCAGGAGCACGAGGGCCCACTTCTCTTCTGCTTCAACTGCGGCGCGCCGCAGATCAGAGTCTCCGAAGAGCTCCTCCTCGAGGCACAGAAGCAGCGTGCCGTGCTCGACTCCGGACTCGCTGCCGGCCTGCTCGGCGACGGACATCCCGACGCTGTCGTTTGGCCGACCGCGATCCGCTACGCCCTCCTCGCTGGCGTGCTGGCCGCAGCGCTCAACCTGCTTGCGCTTGCCGTTCCACCGGTGATTCTGCTCGCCTGGTTCTGGGCCGTCGGTGCGCCCGTCGTCGTGCTCGGCATTTACAACTCAAAGATTCGTCCCGCCAGGCTTCGCCCCGGCTTTGGCGCGAGGCTTGGCCTGCTCTGCGGCCTGGCCATCGCCTTTGCAATGTCTGTCATCAACGCGTCCAGCCTCGTGCTCGCCCGCTTCGTCTTCCATAACGCCTCAGCCATAGACGCCTGGCTCGCCTCCACCTTCGCGCAGCTTCGCACGACCATCCAGCAGCAGGGAGGCCCGGCACAGGCTTCAATGCTCAACTGGCTCAACATTCCTGAAGACCGCCTCGGTCTGATGCTCGTCATGTCCGCCATCGCTCTTCTTATTTATCTCGGTCTCTCCGCTCTCGGCGGCGCCTTCGCCGCTCTGCTTCGCTCCCGCGCCGAGACAAGAGACGCCGCGCGCTGACCTTCCGGCTTGCTGACTTGCTATCATCATCGTCAGCTATGAGCGAAACACCCAGCCCAGCTTCCACCGGCTCCGACGTCACGCACCCGCGCCTTCGCGAGAAGGGCCGACTCATGTCCTCCTCCGAGATCGAGCGCACCCTCGTCCGTCTCGCCCATGAGATCGTCGAGCGCAACAACGGCGCTGCTAACGTCGGCCTGGTCGGCATCAAGCGCCGCGGCGTTCCGCTCGCCCAGCGCGTCGGCAAGCTCATCGAAACCATCGAGCGCCAGCCCGTCGACGTCGGCGTGCTCGACATCAGCTTCTATCGCGACGACCTCTCCACCCGCGACGTCCGCCCCGTCGTCGAAAAGGGCGACATCGGTTTCGACATCGAAGGCCGCGACATCATCCTGATGGATGACGTGCTCTACACCGGACGCACTATTCGTGCAGCGCTTGATGCGCTCTTCGACCACGGCCGTCCCAAGAGCGTCCAGCTCCTCGTCCTCATCGACCGCGGCCACCGCGAACTCCCCATCGAAGCCCGCTTCATCGGCCGCATCGTTCCCACATCGCGCCGCGAAATCATCGAGGTCAAACTGCGCGAGGTCGACAACGACGAGCAGGTAATCCTCGTCGAGCTGGTTGAAGACTAGTTCAGCGCCTCCGAAAAAGACCTAAGGACGAATCACCTTCAATCCTAGGTGCTTCTCAAACGCGTCGAAGTCCCGATCGTTGTGCAGCAGAAAGTGCCCTTCGCGAATGCAGAACGTCGCGATCAGGCAGTCGATCGTTGACCGAACTGTGATGCCGCGGCTTCTCAGAAAGCGATAATGGGTCGCACTCTCCGCAGCGAGTTCCGAGCCGCCGGTCGAGAGCACACTGAGCTCGAGCAAAGCTCTCCGGACTTCCTCGAAGGAACCATCTGTGCGCTCACCTTGCAACACTTCGCACAGCGACAGGTCCGTCAACCCAATGTCCGGATCTTCCAGATTCTCGTCCAGCCACTCCGCTTCCGCAGTATGGATATTCCGGAAGAAATCAATCCACACACTCGCATCCACAAGAATCACGCAGCACTTCTCCGCGAGGCGCGCTTTGTCTGCAGTCGCCCAAGCCCGGTCTTTACGGTTGTGGAAGGGATCTCATCTGCCGTATCGCTACGCATGGCCTTGTAGTCGTAATCGTCCCAGAACTGCACCTTTCCGCGAAGTTCGCGGAGTTTCTCCCGCGCGCGGCTCTTGACCAGCAACTGCAGCGCTTCCTCCACAACCGCCTTCTTGGTCTTCGTCTCCAGCCGACTCGCTTTCATGGCTTCTTTCATCAACGTGTCGTCGATCTCGATATTCGTCCTCATCTTCGCCTCTCGATGTGTAAGAATAGCAGAATTTATGTGTACCGCCGCTTAAACCCAAATTCCGCAGACCACATGAGCACCCCTCCCCAATCCGAATCTGTTGCCGCCGAAACACCCGAAGGCCTTCCCCTTCCCGCACCCAACGCACCCGAGCCCCTCAGCATGGGTGCGGTGCTGCGTATCGTCCCGCTGCGCCGGCTCTGGTACGCACAGGTGGTCAGCGTCTTCGGCGACTTCCTCGCTCTCTACGCCGTCATGACGATTGTGACTTACAAGCTGCATGCCACACCGCAGCAGGTCACGGGCATCCAGATCGCCTACCTCGCTCCGATTGCTGTCCTCGGCATTATCAGCGGCGTCTTCGCCGACCGCTGGCCAGTCAAACTCACGCTCGTCTCCAGCGATCTCACCCGCGCCGCGCTCTGCCTTCTGCTTCTCTTCGTGCATTCCATAGCCGGCTTCTACGCCGTGCTTGCTGCCATCAGCGTTGTCTCCAGCTTCTTCTCGCCCGCGCAGGGCATCGCGCTTCGCTCCGCGGTGCCCTTCCACGGTCTCCGTTCCGCCACCGCGCTCATGCAGCAGGTGATGTTCATCATGCGCATCATTGGCGGTCCTATCGCTGTCACCATTGTCACCGTGCTCGGCGTGCGCGTCTGTTATATCGGCGATTCCATCAGCTTCATCGCCTCCGCCTCACTCATCGCTTCGATTGCGCTGACGATCCCCGCACGGAAGGATGCACAGCAGCAAGCAATTACCGTCGTGCCCAGCCAACCCACCGGCATACGCCGCATCGTCGCCGACATGCGGGAGGGCACAAGCTTCATCCTTCATCACGCCGCTCTATTCTTCGTCGTCACGGCGCTCGCCGCCGGCATGTTCGCGCTGGGCTGCTTCGCCCCTATGATCGCCGTCTACGTGCGCGACAACCTGCACGCCTCACAAAAGATCTTCGGCGTCACCAGCGCCATGATCGGCATTGGCCTTCTCGCCGGCATCAACGTGCTCACCGCCGCCGCGAAGAAGGTGCAGCACACCTCGCTCGTCTACTTCGGACTCGGCGGCATGGCCGTCGGCACATTCATCCTCGCGGCGATCCCTCTTCTCGTGGCCACGATTCCCGCGCTCATCCTCGTCGGCTTTGCCGCAGGCGGCATCATCGTGCCCTCCCAGACGCTCATCCAGGAGGAGACGCCGCCGGCAATGCTCGGCCGTGTCGGCTCAACCGTCATGTCCTTCGTCTTCTCCGCGCAGATCGCCGGCCTTCTGCTCAGCGGTGTGCTCGCCCAGCACACCAGCGTGCGCGGAGTCTTTCTTCTCAGCGGCATCCTTCTCGCCGTTCTCATGGTCGCCGGAAAGCTCTGGATGGAACCGAACCCTCACCAGCCCCTCGAAGTCACCGCGGGCTAGGAACTCGCAACTCAAAACTGAATGGAGCTACCGCTCCACCTGTTCCAGCGCCTCGTTCGCTGCCGCCAGCACCATCTCGACCTCGCGCCGTCCAATCACCGCCGAAACAAACGCCGCCTCGAACTGGCTCGGCGGCAGCCACACGCCCCGCTCCATCATCCCGCGATGAAAGCGCCCAAACGCCGCCGTATCCGATGCGCTGGCCGACTCAAAATCCCGCACCTCACTCGGCGTAAAGAACCACGTGAACATGCTGCCCACACGGTTCGTCGTCAAACCGATTCCCTTCTCCGCCGCAATCTTCGCCACACCATCGGCAATCGCCGCTGACGTCCGCTCCAGGGTCGGATAAATCTCGCCCTTGTACGCCAGCAGGTGCGCCAGCATCGCCACACCCGCGGCCATCGCGAGCGGATTTCCGCTCAGCGTTCCTGCCTGGTACACCGGCCCCAGCGGAGCAAGCTGCTCCATCACATCCGCCCGCCCGCCAAACGCAGCCACCGGCAACCCTCCGCCAAGAATCTTCCCCAGCGTTGTCAGATCCGGCATTCCGTTCTCGCCGAGGTCCTCCGCGAAGCGCTCCTGGGCTCCGCCCGGAGCCAGCCGGAAGCCCGTCATCACTTCATCGAAGATCAGCAGCGCGCCGTTCTCGCGCGTCAGCCTTCGCAATCCGGCAAGATACGCGCCGGCCGGCGGAATCGTGCCTGCATTCCCCACCACCGGCTCCACGATCACGCACGCAATCTGATCCGGAAACGCCGCGAACGTCTCCTCCACCGCTTCGAGATCGTTGTACGGCAGCGCCAGCGTATGCATCGCGGTCTCCGCCGGCACGCCCGCCGATCCCGGAATCCCGAACGTCGCCACGCCGCTGCCGGCCTTCACCAGCAGCGCATCCGCATGCCCGTGATAACAGCCCTCAAACTTGATGACAAACGGTCGCCCGGTGAATCCGCGCGCCAGCCGGATCGCGGCCATGCACGCCTCCGTGCCCGAGCTCACAAACCGCATCCGCTCCATGGACGGAAAGCATCGCTGCACCAGCTCCGCCAAGTCGGCCTCGCTCGGCGTGCTCGCGCCAAACGACGTCCCGCGCTCCGCGGCGCGTTTCACCGCATTGACCACAGGACCAAACGCATGCCCCAGCAGCATCGGTCCCCACGACCCGAACAGGTCCAGATACCGGTTCTTGTCCGCGTCGTAGAGATACGCTCCCTCCGCCCGCACCACCATCGGCGGATCCCCGCCCACAGCACGAAATGCGCGTACTGGCGAGTCCACCCCGCCCGGCAGATACCGGTTTGCGCGTTCATTCAGTGCGATGGAGCGAATCTTCTCAAGCGGCATGTTGCGCCAGTATACGGGCTGCCCGGAAAATCGCTCCCGTTACCGAAGTCCGCTAACCGTAAAAGGCACCGGCGTGCGAAGCAGAAGGAACCCGAGCGCCAGAATCAGCCCAAGGAAATACACCATCGTCGCCGTATGCGGCTTCTCCGGCGCATCGTTGGTGAAGCAACGCCACAGCATCCCCAGCCCCACAAACAGGAACACCCACTCGATGTGGTTTCCCGTGTACCCGCTGTTGATCTCCGCGCTCGCCGTCAGCCCGAAGAAGATGAAGCACGTCAGCGCAACCAGCCCGCGCTGTATGCGGCTCAAGGCATACGTGGCCTGCGCTCCATCCAGCCCCAGCAGGGGAATCAAATTGAACAGATTGATCCACGCCCCCACATTCGCCAGCACGACGAACAGTTCACTCAGCTTGCCCTGTGTTCCCCATGCCACCGCGAGACAAGCCAGTGCCGCTGCCAACCCATACAGCGGGCCGGCCAGCGCAATCGCCGCGAGCTGATCCACCGACACGCCCTGGTTGTACCAGCGCACATACGCGCCCAGCCCCGGAAAGAAGACTGGCAAATCCGCCTTCAGTCCGCGTCGCTTTACCGCGACGAAATGCCCCATCTCATGAACAAACAGGCAAAGCGTAAAGCCCAGCGCGAACTTCCACCCGAACAGCGCCCAGTAAATTCCGAAGAACCCAAGAATCCCAAGCAGGAACTTCAGCTTGAACAGCAGGAAGATCGCCGTCTTGATTTTGATCAGGAACAGAGCGATCGGCGCGAACGGCCCCAGCCGCTTCGTCCACTTTGCCTTGCGGTCCTCTTCCGCCTTCATTCGGCTGTCGATCTGCGCGATATGCTGCTGTATTCCCGCAGCCTGCTCCGCGTTCTCCGGCAGCCACTTCAGCGTCGACTGCCACCGCTCCCGCGCCTCGGCCCACTTCCCCTGCTGCTCAAACTGCTGCGCGGAGCCCGCCAGGTCGCGCAGATAGCGCCCATACGTCAGCGTGTTGCAATCCGGACACGCAAGCGTCCCGTCCGGAAGCCAGTGGCTACAGCTCGGGCAGCTATGGATCTCCGGCGGTGCGGGTTCGGCAGAAAATGTCGTCGCAGTAGACATCAAAAAGGGCGCCAATTCCATTCTATGGGACTCCGGGTCGGCAGTTCTGTCGCGCCCCATCCCGCCGCCCATCGCAGCCCCGCACTCATATTTGCAAGCATCGATTGATCTCTACCGGTCCTGCAAAATTTTGCAGGAAAAAGCGTTTAGTTTCATCACTTCGACGACACTCGAACAGTCGTAGCCCGAAGCGAATATTTTTCTGAAAAGTCGGCCAAATGACGTATCCTTAAGAATCGCCAGATGGGCAGGTTTGGAGGTGTAGTTCAGTGGCAGAGGTTCGTGTGCAGGAAGGCGAGCCCCTTGAGAATGCCCTGCGCCGTTTCAAGCGCAAGGTGCAGACGGAAGACATTATCAAGGAGGTCAAGCGCCACTCCTTCTACCTGAAGCCCGGCGAGAAACGCCGCGTCAAGGAAGCTTTAGCTCGTAAGCGGAATCGAAAGAAAGTCCGCAAAGAACAGGATTAAGTAGTCCGCAAAGAGCAGGATTAAGTAGCCCGTAAGGAACAGGACTAACTTAGCCCGCAGAGCAGGATTTGGCAGTAACCCGGACCAGGTTTCCTGGTCCATAACAAAATTCGGCAGCGAACGGGGCGTGTTTCTCTGCGCCCCGTCGCCGCGATCACCTGGAGAGCCGCCCCAGTTCCTGCGGCATCCTCAAGATCAAGCTGACGGGCCCCGAAAGAAATCTGTATCTAGGCTTGAACACGCGTCCTGGGGATCTCAACCCTTGAGTCTGGACCTCTGGTAACGTTTCAGCCCTATCCCGCAAGGCTGGGAGAAGGCGCATGGAATTCACGGACCGTATCCTTAAATGCTCCGACTGCGGCAACGACTTCGTCTTTACCGCCGGTGAGCAACTCTTCTTCTACGATAAGCAGTTCAAAAACGACCCCAAGCGATGCAAGCTCTGTAAGGCCAAACGTGCCGGCCTCGGACGCACTGCCACCGCCACCGGGGCCGTAACCCTTCCGCTCTCGCGCACCGAAACTCGAACCAAATGTTCGGCTTGCGGCGTTGAGACCACGGTGCCGTTCAAGCCCACCCAGGGCCGCCCCGTGCTCTGCCGCTCCTGCTTCCAGCTCAAGCGAGTCCCGGCGGGCGTCGCTGCCGTCGCGCAAATGGACTCGCCGGCCACGCAGGTCGCCGCCGCCGTCGAGCAGGTGCTGCCATCGGCGGACACCGTCGAGACCTCAGCCTCGGCCATCGGGCTCATCGCCCAGACGCCCGCTGCGGTCATCGCCGAGAACGCCGACGCTCCGCTCGCTGGTGTCGCTGAAGTCGCACAAGCTTAGCTGTCAGCTACTCGCCCGGGCCGTTTTCCGGCGAAGAAAACGGCCTCGCAGTTTTGCGTCACGGCAAAGTATCTGGAAAATTCCTCTCGTGTAGCCTGATGCGGTGACGCACGCCCCGCATCCAGCAGCCCGGCCGACTGATAGCAACCTCATCCGCGCCCGCCATTCCCTCGGGGACCTCGATCTCACCGTCTGCACCGATGGCACCTTCCTGCTCGACGGCGGCGCCATGTTCGGCGTCGTCCCCAAAACGCTCTGGAGCCGCCGCACCCCCGCCGACGAAAACAACAACATCCTCCTCGGCCTCAACGCCCTCGTCCTCCGCATGCCGTCCGCCCTGGTCGTCATCGAGACCGGCCTCGGCAACAAGCTCTCCCCGAAGCAACGCGAGATCCACCAGAACCACGAGCTCCTTCCCGCCTCACTCGCCGCCGCCGGCATCCGCCCCGAAGACGTCACCCACGTCCTCAACACCCACCTCCACTTCGACCACTGCGGCTGGAACACCACCCTCCACCCCGACGGCCGCATCACCCCAACCTTCCCCAACGCGCGCTACTTCTTCGCCGCCGGCGAGCTCGCCCACGGCCGCCTCCAGCACGACCGCGATCGCATCAGCTATCTCTCACCCAACTACGACCCACTCCTTGCCTCAGGCCAACTCACGCTGCTCGACCCCCACGGCCTCGGCGGCTTCGCCCCTGACGACACCCGCCTTCACAACCCTGAAGCTCCCAACCTCCCGCTGCCCACCATCCAGACCGCACCCGAAATCCTCCCCGGGGTCACCGTCGAGCCTTTCCCCGGCCACACCGCGAGCATGCTCGCCGTCCACATCACCGACCCCTCCGGAGACCAGCCCGACCACGCCGTCTACACCGGCGACCTCTTCCCGACGCACCACCACCTCGACCCCACCTGGGTCATGGGCTACGATCTCGACCCGATCCGCTGCATCGATGAGCGCAAGCGTCTCCTCGCCCGCGCCATCCCCGAGCACTGGCTCCTCATCTTCCCCCACGACCACCAGCTCCCCGCGACGCGGGTGGCCTTCAATGACAAAGGCCGTCCCGTCGCGTTGGCTGAGAGCTACTGATGCTGTTCGTGTCCGCCGGCCGCGGCCGTTGAATTCAACGGCACGCCAACCTGCTTCACAGCCTTGTCCACAATCACGTACAGCAACTGGTCGTGATCGGCCTTGGCCATCTGCTTAATCAGCTCACCGAAGCGCTCGCCGGCCTTCTCCGACTCCGGCAGCTGCATCCCGCGTTTCTGCGCCGAGAGCGCCGCCAGTTGCGTCACCATCTCAAAGAATGTCGCCTGGTTTTTGCCGCTCATCACCCACGCGTCGTGCACTGAAGCCGTAATCAGTTGCTCCGGCGTCCAGGTCACCGGCCCCGGCGTCATGTGTTCCGCGGACTCCGGCCGGATCGGAGCCGAAGGTCTCGCCTGTGACTGTTGTGCCATGCAGAGGCCAGGGGTGCTTAGAAGCAGCCCGGCCGCCATCGTCGCGACCGAAATCTTGGAAAGTGTTCTCATGTCCGTTTCCTTTCGTTCAGGGAATTCTCAGCAATGTTTCCGTTCCGCCTAGTGCCGATAGTCATCCCGGCGCTCATTATTCTGGTGGGCTTCGCCGAGAATGGCGCCGATTCCCGCGCCTGCAGCACCGCCGACGATCGCTCCTTTGGCGCCACCGCCGAAAATTCCGCCCAGGACCGCGCCGCCAGCCCCGCCGATCAGAGCGCCTTTGCCCGGACCAATCCCGCCGCCCTGATGGTAGTAGCCTCTGTCGCCGTGGTAGCGCTGGTCATATTGGCGATAGCGGTCGCTCCGGTCATTGCCGTAGTAGTCTCCGTCCCGCCCCCCCTGATACGCCCCGTTATAGAACTGACGATGTGGTCGCGTTGTACTGGTAGCCGCGCTGGTCGCGGTTGTATTGGTCCCCCCGCTGGTCGCGGTTGTATTGGCCCGATGCGGGCAAAACCATTGCCACACTCAGCGGTACGCAAAGCACCGCCGCCATCAATTTGCGCATATCCTTGCTCTCTTTCCCGCACACGCATGCAGAGGCATACTGGCGCGTTAGCCACTCTGTTGGATGCTTCCAACGCGCCCCTCGCAAACGCGTTTGGGAATACTCTTTCTCCAAGACCACCGTCGCGCTCTTCTACCCATTACCCTCTACCCATTACCGTTGCCTTTATGCCCGACACCTTCTCCCACTTCGACCTCGCCGCGATGTCCAAACCCGACGCCTACAAGCTTCTCGCGTCGGTCATCATGCCGCGCCCCATCGCCTGGATCGTCTCCCGCGACGCCGCCGGCAATCTCAACGCCGCGCCCTTCTCGTTCTTCAACATCCTCTCCGCCGATCCTCCGCTCGTCGCCATCAGCTTCTCTGCCGCACCCGACCGCGAAGGCAAGGACACCCTCGCCAATATCCGCGCGCATAACGATTTCGTCATCAACATGGTCCCCGAAGAGCTCGCGCCCGAGATGAACGTCACCGCCACCAACGTGCCTCGCGGCACCGACGAAACCCGCCTCGCCGGCCTCGACCTCGCGCCTTCCACTCTCATCGACGTCCCGCGCATCGCCGCCTCACCTGTCGCCTTCGAGTGCCGCCTCTTCCAACTCATCGAGCCCGGCGGCTCGAGCATCATCGCCCTCGCGCGCATCCTCTACGCCCACGTCCGCACCGACGCCTTCGCCAACCTCGCGCGCCTATACATCGACCCGCACAAACTCCGCCTCATCGGCCGCATGCACGGCGCCGGCGGCTACTGCCGCACCACCGACATCTTCACCATCGACCGCAAATCCTGGCCCCTCAACGAGTAGCGGATACCGCGCACGGCGTGCGCATCACGCCCCGTGCCCCTCGCACACCATCACGCCCATGAACCTGCGCCACGGCCCCACCGCCTCGCGATACTGATGCGCCATCACCCTTGAAATCTGGTGCAGATGATTCAGATCGTGCGCCGCCCATGTCGCCATTAACTGTGCCAGCGTCACCTGACCCAGCACCGGATGCATCCCACGCATCGCCATCTGCTCCGCGCTCAAATTCCACTCGCGTACCATCCGCAGATTCTCCGCCCGCAGTCGTGCAAAATTCTCCAGCACCTCGCCCATCGCCTTCGACTGGCTCTCACGAATCCCGCCCCACCGGTCGAACGGAGGAAACTCCCGCACCTCACCGCCCTCCGACTCGAGAATCGTCCTTGCCCGCGGGACCCAATCCGTCTTCTCGCAGTTGATCAGGTGCACCACCACATCGAACACGCTCCACGTCCCCTCGCCCTCGTTGCTGCGCGTCCACTCCTCCGGCAGCCCCGTCAGCAACGCCGCCAACCCCGCCGGCGTCCGCTCCAGCACCGCGACCGTCCTCTCCAGACTCTGCTCCATCACACCCTCACGTCCATCCGCGGTTCAGCCTCTCAGCGGCAACTCTTTATTGATGAGCAGTCGAAGGCCTTTCTCTGCTGTGCCATCGTTCGGCATCATCACATTCTTGACAGGCAGGAAGATGGCCGCGCAATTCTGGTCGCCGAGTTGCAAAGCCAAGTTCGCCAGTGAAGCATAAGCGTCTTTATCCGGCACACGCCCGGACTTGGTTGAAAGGTCATTGAAGAGTTCGAGAAAGGCGCATGCATGGTGCTCCGTCCAAGCTTTCTTCTGTTCAGGTCGGGGCAATTGGGAAAGAGCATATTCGTCGTTGTTGGCATATCGACGCGGAACGCATGTTACTCGAATGATATGGGGACCAGCCTTTAAGACAGTCAGAGCGGGGTGATCGGCTGAGACAAAGTACATTGGATCTTCTTTGCCATCGAATTTCTTGCCCCAGCCACGTTCTCCCGCAGACCGTAGCTCGTCTTCACTGAAGCAATGTGTGTTCCGTTGCATGATAACGATGGACCGGGGCTCCGTGGAGTCGGACTGTCGCGCCTTCCGGAGGAGCTTCTTGAAGATACTTGTGAGGTTCATAAGTTTTTCTTCGAGAATGACACAGCTGATCGCGGTTCATGCCCATTTGCGTCAAAGCTTTTCGTCTTTAAGTCAAAGCTCCAGACGCACGAAAGCCCTGCCGCAGCAGGGCCTTCCATCCTTACCAGCAACGAACTTACTGCGCGACCGGCTCGATCGACACAAACCGCCCATGCTGCCCGCGGTTCTGAAACTTCACCACACCGTCGATCTTCGCAAACAGCGTGTCATCGCTGCCGCGCCCGACATTCTTGCCCGGCTTCAGCGGTGTCCCGCGCTGCCGCACCAGGATCGACCCGCCCGACACCGTCTCGCCGCCAAAGCGCTTCACTCCCAGCCGCTGCGCATTTGAGTCGCGTCCATTCTTACTGCTTCCAAGACCTTTTTTATGTGCCATTGTTCTGCCTCATTCGCGGCGTCAGCCGCGCACTCTACTGTCTACTGTCTGAAATCTACTGTCTCGCCTTACTTCTCAGCCTTGAAGCTCTTCCCATTCACCTGGATCTCGTTAATCTTCACCTCAACGAAGCTCTGGCGATGTCCCTGCAGCTTCTTGTACTGCTTCTTGCGCTTGAAGTGGAAGACGAGGATCTTATCGCCGCGGCCTTCGCCAACGACGGTGGCCAGCACCTTCGCGCCGCCCAGCTCCTGCTCAAACTTGCCCTCTTCGCCGCTCACCGCCAGCACGTCCGAGAACTCCAGCGTTCCATCATGCTCGCTCTTCTCAATCCTCAGCGTGTCGCCGGGAGCGACGCGGTACTGCTTGCCGCCGGTACGAATGACTGCGTACATAACTCCAACCTCTCGCGGGCCACGCACACGCGTCACCCAGAAAATCTCGCTCGATCAGCTTGTAGCCTTTAATGACCAGCCTGTATCGATGCTCTCGTATCAGGAGGCGCTTGCCACGCCAGCTCCGGACCGCGCTGCCAGCTATAGAATCCGTCCCAAAACCGGAATCCTGAAGCTGCGTTCGCCACGCCGGAACAGCCTCAGCAACCAGACACTCCCTTAGAACGCAAACTCCCGCCCACAGGAATCCCAGCCACTTCGCCGAACTTATTGAGTCTACCCCAGAATCCCACCCCAGATCAACCTTCAGCCCCCTGCCCTTCCAAAACACACCACCCCAAAGAAAAAGGGGCGGCAGCTTTCGCCACCGCCCTCCATGTTGTTCGAACGTTTAGAACGTCAGCCTCGCCGAGATCTGAATCTCGCGCGGCGTGAATGAGAAGCCGCTCGAGTTGACGCTCGTCACGCTGCCAAACGTGGACTGGTAATTCGCATTGTTCACCAGCGGAGTCGAGGAGTTGAAGATGTACGCCGTCGAATTGATCCCGCCTACGTTCTGGTGGTTCGCCACGTTGAACAGGTCCGCACGCAGCTCCAGCACCTTGCTCTCCGTAAACGGAATCCCCTTCACCAGGCGGATATCATCCACAATCGCCCGCTTCACCTGCAGCGTGTTCCTCCCGATGCCGAAGCCCGGAATCACGCCGTTCGGAATAAAGGTCTGACCTCCCGCCCCGTTCAGGCCGGAGAGTTTCGCGCCCGTCGGCGTTCCGCTCAGAGACACCGAGTACGGCAGCCCGTTCTGCATCTGGAAGTCGTCGCTGAATGTCCACTCATTCGCAAAATACTTCACCCAGTCGCCGCGATGCACATTCGGAATGCGGTACAGCGCATACGCCACAAACCGGTTGGGCACGTTGTAGTTCGAGTTGCCGTAGTTGCTCCGCATCGAGCCGTACGGGTCGAACATATTATTCGCCCCGCCTTGCGTCAGCGCGTTCTGCGCATAATCCAGCGCATGAGCCCACGTGTAGTTCGCGTCCGTCTCCAGGCCATAGAAGTTGCGCGTCTTCACCTCGAACACCAGGGCGTTGTAGCTCGAGTTGATGTTGCTCACCGCCTCCGTGATCGACTGAAACTTCGTCGCAATCGTGCCGAAGAGCGCCTGGTTTCCATACGCCGTGTAGGTCGGCACCTGCACCACAGTTCCGGCCGGAATCGGCCCTCCGCCGTTGAACGTGATCGTGTCCGTCTTCACCGTCGTGGGGTCCAGGTTCAGATTCACAAAGTTCGGCAGCTCGCGGGCAAGTCCGCCCAGATAGCTCACATTCAGCACCGCCGTCTTTCCCAGGTCCTGCTGCAGGATCAGGTCGAACTCATTCACCTGCGGATTCTGGAAGTGCTTGTCGAAGAAGTACACACTCGGCGCGGCAGGCGCGGATCCGTTGCCTCCGCTCAACCCTGGGAACACAGGGGTCGGGTTCGTGGCCGTATTCAGGAACGTGGTCGTGTACTGCCCCAGCGGACTTCCCGTGTTCAGGTAGATGTTCTCAATCGTGCCATTGAGAATCCGCCCGTAGTACAGGCCCCATCCTCCGCGCAACACCGTCTGGCCATGACCAAACACGTCGTACGCGAAGCCGATACGCGGCCCGAAGTTGTTCTTGTCGCTGGGCCGGTTCGTCACTCCCGCGAATGGTGTGTAACTCCCGCTCGCCGCCGTCAACGTGCTGCTCGGATTCGGAAGCTGCTCGTAGTCGTAACGAACGCCCAGTTCCACCGTCAGGCGAGGGTTCGCCTTCCAGTCGTCCTGCACGAAATATCCATAGTCCGTGGTCGTGATATCGAACAGCGGATTTCCGTAGCCCTGGAAGTAATTGCTGTAGCAGGGGTAGGGACCGACAGCCGAGTTCACCTTCGCCGGGCTGGTCTTCGTGGCTGCCGAATACGTCGCCGTCTGCGGAGCCCCCTGCGCGCATCCCGCAGTCGCCAGATGATTCTGCTCCGCATACACATCCGCAAAGTAGTTGCCGATGTACGAGTAGCTGTAATCGCCGTTCGACTCGAACGTGTTGTTCAGCAGGTCATAGTTATGCAGCAGGTCCACGCCAAATTTGAGCGAATGATTGCCCTTGATCCAGTACGCCGTATCAAACACCTGCCACTTGCGCTCATCCGGATACGCCAGCCGGTAGGAGTAATACGGCGATCCCAGGTTGAAGCCGCTCGAGGTCGCCAGGTTTACATACGTGATATTGCCGTTGCTGATCAGGTTCTTCTGCGAGTAGGGCGTCAGCGGCTGCTGCGTCTCGAAATCCAGCTCGCGGCTGTACTGGTATCCAATCTCGTTCGAGATCTTGCTCGTGATCTGGCTGTCCAGCTTGGCCACGCCGTAGTCCAGCTTCACAAAGTCATTCCCAAACGCATCCGTCGAGTACGTCGCGGTCGCCGACGTCTGCACCCCGCCCGGTGAATCCCACCGCAGCCGGTGATACAGCAGTGAGAGCCGGTTCTTCGAATTGATCTGGAAGTCCAGCTTCGGCGTGTTGATCTCCTGGTCGCCAATGCGTCCTACACTGCCCAGCGTCGTCGCCACGGAAGCGAGTTGCGCTGCGTACACCGACGATCCCGCCGCATAACTGCTCAGCTTCAACCGCGCTGCCAACACGCAAGCCATTTCATTCTGCGTGCTCGTGCTTGGCTTGCTCACGTCGCCATTCGTGTACAGCTCACCCGTCGTCAGATCGCACGTCTCACTGGACGCCAGGTTCGCCTCCGGCAGCGTGAAGAACGTCGTCGGATTGCTCGGACGGCCAACTCCCGGGAAGATGTGATGGTGCTGGTCGTACGTGTAGTACCAGAACAGCCTGTCCTTGATCAGCGGTCCGCCTGCCGAAAATCCCCAGATCTTGCGCAGGTCCTTGGGCTTGATGGGAACGTTCTGATACGTTCCCGTCGTCGGGTTCAGTACGGCGTTCGTCACCAGCGGCGTATACGCCGCCCAGTTGCTCTCGCGATCGTAAAAGTAAAGTTCGCCATGCAGCGCATTCCCGCCGCTCTTGGTCACCGAGTTGATGACACCGCCGGCCGCGCGGCCGAACTCCGCCGGAAACACGCCCGTGTTCACCGAGAACTCACGCACTGCATCCTGCGAGGTCGAGTACGCCTCACGCGTTCTTCCACGCTCCTCGGAAAAGAACGCCTGGTTATCATCCGCGCCGTCAATCAGCACGTTGTTCATCAGCGGGCTCACACCTCGGATCGAAACCAGCCCATACCCATTCGAATCCGACACCACACCCGGCGTCGTCAGCGCCAGGCTCGACCAACGGCGATTATTCATCGGCGCGTTCACAATCTGCGCATTGTTCAGCGTGTCGGAGAACTGCGGCGACTCGAAGTTAATATCAGGCGTGACCGCCGTCACCTCCACCGTCTGGGTCTCGCCGCCCAGCGACAGGTGCGGACGCAGCTCCGTCGACTGGCTCACCTGAACGATGACATGGTCCTGCACGAAATCGCTGAACCCCGTGGACTTGATCGTCACTCTGTATTCGCCGGGCTGCAGCAGCGGAGCGTTGAAGTAGCCCTTATCGTCTGCGGTCAGCGTTGTGTCAGCATTGGTCGCATCGTTGTGCACCACAACCGTCGCCTTCGGCACCACAGCGCCCGTCGCATCTTCCACGGTTCCCGCGATCGCGCCCTGCGTCTGCGTCTGCGCCAGCGCTGCGCCTGCCGTGAGTAGAAATGCGGAACAGAGCAGGCTCAGCCTGCTCAGCATCATTGTGCGTCTCATACGGTCTCCTAAAGTTCGCCGTTGCGGTCAGCTCTCGTGAAAGCTCCGGAGCTCTGACCGGGGCATCTGTTCTTTGCCCTGGCTCGTCAATCGTTTGCGTCCCGGCGCAATGCTTCGTTCACGTCCAGGCGTTGTTTGGCTTTCGATGGCGCAAGTGTAGCAACGCCGCATACAACTGAACATCAAAAAATGACGACAAATCCCTCTCTGCCGGCCCGAATTGCTGGTTATGTCCCAGCTATTCCACAGCGATAAGCCTCCGCGTAATCAGCCGACACCCACCGCGCCCGCCCACCCCGCGCGCCCGTTCCAGCCCGCCTCCCCACCCCTCCGCTAAACTCATCACAGAAAGATGTTCATCGACGAAGCACGCATCCGAGTCAAAGCCGGCGACGGCGGCAACGGCGCAATGGCCTTCCGCCGCGAAAAGTTCGTCCCACGCGGCGGCCCCTCCGGCGGCGATGGTGGCCACGGCGGCGACATCCTCATGCGCTCCTCACTCTCCCACAACACCCTCGTCCACTTCCGCTTCAACCCCGAGTGGAAGTCCCAGCGCGGCGGCCATGGCCTCGGCTCCAACATGTCTGGCATCACCGGCGAGCCCACCGTCCTCAACGTCCCCGTCGGCACCCTGCTCTACGACGACGAAACCAACGAGCTCATCCACGACTTCGCCACACCCAACGACGAGATCGTCATCGCCCGCGGCGGTCGCGGCGGGCGCGGCAACCAGCACTTCGCCACCTCCACGCATCAAGCCCCGCGCGAGCACGAGCTCGGCCGCCCCGGCGAAGCCCGCAACTACCGCCTCGAACTCCGCCTCCTCGCCGACGCCGGCCTCGTCGGCTTTCCCAACGTCGGCAAGTCGACCCTCATCTCCGTGCTCTCGGCCGCGCGCCCCAAAATCGCCAACTATCCCTTCACCACACTCGAGCCCAACCTCGGCGTCGTCCAGGTCGGCGACCCTCCCTACGAGCAGTCCTTCACCGTCGCCGACATGCCCGGCCTCATCCAAGGCGCCAGCCAGGGCGCCGGCCTCGGCACCCAGTTCCTCCGCCACATCGAGCGCACCTCCGTCCTCGTCCACCTCGTCGACGTCTCCGACTCCGCCATCGGCTCCTCATCCATCGATTCCCTCATCACTGATCCCTCCTCCCCGGTCCCTGCTGTCCCCACCGCCGACCCCGTCGAAAACTTCCGCACCATCACCGCCGAACTTAAAGCCTTCGACCCCGCGCTCGCCGCCAAGCCCACCCTCCTCGTCGCCACCAAGGCCGACGTCGCCAACCCCGACAAACTCAAAAAACTCCGCGCCTTCGCCACCCGCCGCAAGCTGCCCTTCTTCCTCATCTCCGCCGTCACCGGAGAAGGCATCGATAAGCTCAAGTACGCCATGGCCGAAGCCGTCGCCCAGCACCGCACCCACGAGCCCTACACCGCCCCCGAACCCGCCATCTACAAGCAGCCCAAACCCAAGCCCGCCTACCCACCTCCACCCCCCAAGGCCTCCGGCAGCAGAACCCACTAGCGCCTCCATGCACGACGATGCCACCAAAACCCGCTGCGCCTGGGTCCGTCTCGACAATCCCCTCATGCTCGACTACCACGACCGCGAATGGGGCGTGCCCGTCCATGACGATCGCAAGCACTTCGAATTCCTCATCCTCGAAGGCGCACAAGCCGGCCTCAGCTGGTCCACCATCCTCAATCGTCGGGAAGGCTACCGCCGCGCCTTTGCCAACTTCGACCCCGAAAAGGTCGCGCGCTTCACCCCGGCACGCATCGAAAAACTCCTCCTCGACCCAGGCATCATCCGCAACCGCCTCAAAATCGAATCCTGCGTGCGCAACGCCCGCGCCTTCCTCACACTCCAGCAGGAGTTCTCGAGCTTCGACGCCTACTGCTGGCGCTTCGTCGATGACAAGCCAAAGCTCAACCACTGGAAGTCCACCCAGCAAATCCCCGCCACATCCCCCGAATCCGACGCCTTCAGCAAAGACCTCAAGCAGCGCGGCTTCAACTTCGTCGGCTCGACAATCCTCTACGCGCACATGCAGGCCGTCGGCATGGTCAACGACCACCTCACCACCTGCTTCCGCTATCGCGAGCTCCGCTAGCCGCTCTCGCCGAGTTCAACAAGCTCGCCGCTAACTTCAGCCGCCTTGAAGAAAACAGTCCTGCATCACTGAGTCCACCGTTAGCTCGAGCGACGTTATCGGCGGCTCCTCAACATCCTCGAACAGCAGCTCGTTGATTGACCGCAATCGCCACCTCGTCCACCACCGTATCGCCATCGACGGCAGCACAGGTGCCAGCGCAAACATCACTTGCCCGCGCATGGACTGCAGGTGCATCCACTCATACTCCGCTCCTAGAAGTGTCAATGGAAGCAGCACCAACGCTCCCCACAAAACAAACGCTGCATTCGCCTTTCCCGGCCGATACGAACACGTAAACGGGATCTTGCCGAACCCTCTCATGCAAACGTCCGCCAGCATCAAGCCCAGCATTGCCAGCAATGCAAGATGAGCCGCCGCCGCGCGCCACGGCAACACCGTCAGCAGCAACACCGCAAATCCACTCCACATTGGCGCAACTGCGAGCAGCAGAAATGAGCTGCGCACAGCTTTCATATATCTCTCCACCCCCTGCATCGCCGCCACGCGGAAGATCCAGTTCGCCTCAAGCATCATCGGCATACAGAACACCGTGCGCATCGCCGCCGCCGCTGTACAAAGCATCAGCACGCTCGCGGCCAGCAGCGCGACTGCAATCCCGCTGCGGCTTCCCATCGAGGGCCGCAGCAGAATCAGCATCACTCCGAGCCCAGCTCCCATATAAAAGCTCAGGATCATCCGGTGCTTTCTGCTTCTGGAGATTGTGTGCAACGCAAACGAAAGCACCGCCCTCTGCGCAGAGTTTCCCCACGCCAACGGAATCCTCTGCCGTCCCGGCACAATCTCCGGCTCTTCCACGATTCTCTGCATCGCGCGAAAGTAATTGAGCATCACCGTCACCGCTGCGCCGGCAATCGCAATCCCCACTCCGCTCCACGCTCTCTTCGCCAGCCACATCAGCTCCGGAGTTCCCTTCGCCGACCCATTCAGCTGCTGAAACATTCCCCAGAACCAGTACGACGGCAGCCACTCCAGCAACCTCTGATTCGCGGCCGCGCTCAGCGCCGTCTTCGACTCCAGCGAAGGCTCCAGCACATACACACTCACCAGCACGCAGAACAACGCCACCTGCATCAGCGCCGAAATTCTCAGGAACATCTGTCTGGGCAACACACGTGCCGCAATTCCCTGGACCGTCAGCGTCGCCCCAAACACAAACATGCCAGCCATCACCAGGGTCAGCCAAAAGCCCAACATCGCGCGGAATGGCCCGAAGATCCCACTGCCGGCAGGCGCGAACATCCACGGCCACAGCAATCCGGAGACGCCATTCAGCGCGCCCACCGCAAGGCCCAATCCCGCACCCAGGGCCGCCATCTTCGCCAAAAAAATTGTTCTCGACGAAACCGGCAGCGGAGACAACACCAGCACGTCGCGACGGCTCGGAAACACCTCGTCCCAGCTCAGCACCGCAAACAGCCCTACCACCAGCATCGTCGTTGCGATGAAGAAGTGCTCAAACATTTGCGCGATCCCCTCCGGCAGGCGTCCACCCATAAACAGCAGCGGGATTGAAACCAGAAAGCTCACGCTGAGCAGCGCGGTTACGATCTGTCCCAGCAACTTCTCTGGATCGACCTCAGTCGACAGCAGCTCAGGGTCAATAACCTTGGAGAGAAACAGTCGAAACAACACACGCCACTGTTGCCGTCCCATCGCGTAGCGCTCCAGTTGCTGCCATTCCTCTTTCGCTCCGAGGACCAGCAGCTATGTAGCATACTACTGTCTAGGCGGTACGATGCCGTGCGGGACGATCAAGATGAGCCAAGGCCCGCGCCCTGGCCTCACAGATGCCACAGCCATCCGGGCACGAAAACGCCCGGGCAATTCTGCCCGGGCGTTCGTCGTTCCATCCATCTACCAGTCACGAGCTACTGCGCCGTGATCGTCACGCTTCCCGTCGCCGCCGACTTCACAAAATTCGCATCGCCACTGTAAGCAGCACTCAGCGAGTGCGGTCCCACAGCTAGCGTGCTCGTCGTGAAGCTCGCCGCACCATCCACCACCGGTAATGTGGCCAGTGTTGTAGCCCCATCCTTGATCGTCACCGTGCCGCTCGGCGACAAACTCGTCGATGGATAGCTCAACGTCGCCGCGATCGTCACCGGAGTTCCACTCACTGCAGTCGCAGGCGCCGCCAGAGCCAGCGTCGTCGGAATCTGCGAAACCGTGACGGTCACAGGCGTCGACTGTGACGACGTCGATCCCTGCTGCCCCGTAAACGACGCCACCACGTTGTACGTCCCCGGCGTGAGCGAGCTGGTCGTCACCGTCGCACTTCCCTGTGCGTTTGTCGGCGCCGATCCGAGGTCCACACCCCCCGCCGTGAACTCAACCGTGCCCGCCGGTGTGCTGTGCCCATGCCCGCCCACGTATGCCGTCAGCGTCACCGGATCACCCGCCATCAGGCTGGTCGCCGATACACTCAGCGACGTATTCGACGTATCGCCGCGCCCGACCGATACCGCGTAATCGCCGAACGTGAACGCCGGATAGTTGCCGTCACCCGAGTACTGTGCCGTCAGCGTATGCGTTCCCGCGGACAGCGGCGCCCCAACTGCACCGACACATTCTGCATGCCGCTGTTCTGGTTCCCGGCAGCGTCGCCGAACCCACCGCAACAGCACCGTCATACACCGTCACCGTTCCCGTCGGCGGCGTCAGCGCCAGCGACGCATTCGGATTGCTCGCCAGGCTGGCCACATACGTCTGATACGGCACCGCCTTGGTCGTCAGCACCTGCACCTGCACCGTCGGCTTCGTCCCCGGATTGATCTGCGCCGGCCCCGGCACGATCTCGCCGGTTACCGGCGCAAACACATTCGCCGGGCAGTCATACGGCGGGTTGCTGTTCGCAATCTCATCATTCACCGTGACCGTCGGCTGATACAGATACTGCAGAAAATTAATTGGATCCGGCCCAACCGTGATGATCGAGTTCGTCGGGGTCGTCTGGTGATACTTGTTGACGAAATCCTTCGCCACAATCCCGTCCACCACAACGTTATCCAGCGTCACCTCCGTCGGCACCGACGCGTTATACCCTTGGATAATCACCTGCCCCGTCGTCGTCGAAGTCTCCGACGGCGTCACCTGGTGCATGTTCTGAATCAGGATGTTCTTGTACCAGGGCAGCGAGTTCCCGGTCTTCGTCAGCCCCGAATAAAACGGGTCCAGCCAGATCGCATACCGCAGATCCTTCGTGCAGATGTTCTGATACGTCAAATCCTGCACCACACCGCCGCGCGACACATCGCTCTTGATGTGCACCGCCGTCGCATTGGAGTCCGTCGCCAGCCCCGACCACGTCAAATTCTGCGCCAGCAGATGCCGCACGCCGCCCAGCGTATAACTTCCAATCGACAGCCCGTGCCCATTGCCAAACCAGTCATCCGACACCGTGTAGTAGGACGCGCCCGGCAGCTTGTTCCCGCCAATCGCCACCTGGTCATCACCGGTGCTGATGTGCGACTGCGTGATCGTCACATTCGTTCCATAGCCCGGATCAATCCCATCCGAGTTCCGCGCATCATACGGCGTCACAATCTTCACGCCCCACGCCGTAAAGTTCGTCGGCACATCCAGCGCCACATGAAACATCGGCGAGTTCATCAGCCGGATCTTGTACAGCGTCAGCCGGTCCACATTGCTTCCATTAATCAGCCGCGGATTATTCTGGCTTCCGCCATTCACATTCGCATCGTTCGCGTTGTCCCACCAGCTCTCCGGCCCCGGCTGCCCATTCAGCAGCATCTTCATATAGCCGCGGCCGTCAATCGTGCCATACCCCATGATCCCCGCGCCCACCGTCTTGCTCACATTGATCACCGGATTGCACCCATTGCCGCTCGAATCCACCGTGCCGCACGTGTGTCCCGAGCTCGCGTCATAATCCCGCGGGTTGCGCGACGCATACACCGTCACACCCGCATCCACCAGCAGCGTCACGCCGCTCGGAATCGTAATCGGCCCAATCAGGAACGCATCGTTCATCCCACCCATCGCCAGCTCCACCGCCTGCCCCGCTGGACACGCATTCAGCGCCGCCTGAATCCTCGGCGAATCCAGCTGTGTCTCGTCCGAGATCGTCCCAGGCGTCGTTCCCGATGCCAGCTCCGCATTCAGCGTCGTGCACGCCTGCGGTATGACAGGTTCCAGCACATTCCTCTGGTCCTGAGCTCCCGCTACCCCACTGATCAGCAGCCCCGCAACAACACACAGCACTTGCCTGTGAAGACAACGCATAGACCCGCTCCTTAGATTCTGCTTTGGTACAGCGGGGAAATCATACGCTCGCAGCACGACCTCTGGCTCCGCAATCGTCCAGAAGACCCCACCGCCCCCCGCCTTCACATCCCGCCCGTATTGGTCAGACAACTCCCAAATCTCGCCGCAGATACGAAAAGGCGCGAACACCGGTCGATCTCCGGCTGCTCGCGCCCGCTCTCCGCAATCTCAGAAACGCAATCTTTCAGGAACCCGACGCTGCCCTAGCCCCCCAGCACCGGATGCCAGAAGTCGATCCCCAGCATGCACGCCACACCAAACGCAATCACCAGCCAATACCAGTAGCAGTCAACCCAGGCAACCAGGCCCTTCTTCTTGTGCGACGTCTCCATCTTTCTCTCCTTGCCACAAATCCTATCCGACTCCACCGTATTTCACCCACACCCCGTCGCGCAAGTATCTCGTAATCCATAGATAGCTCTCAAAAACCACAAATTTCCCGCCCGGCCAACCCCGGCAAACCCTTCTGTTTTCAACAACTACATTCTTTGGCGAGCCAATTGCACCAAAATCATTTGCCCCAGCTCTAAGTGACGTCGGAGAGATTGTCCTGCCGCCCTCCTGCGCACCGGAGCGGTATTTCAGGAGAACCTCCTACCACGATGAGACGTTCATTCTCGAAGCTCGCCCTCCTCCTCGCTTTGTTCGCATGTACCGCAGCCTTCCTCCACGCTCAGGATCAGTCGTCCATGACCGGCGTTGTTACCGACCTCACCGGAGCCTTGATCCCAGGCACGGCGGTCACATTGAGCAACTCCCGAACCGGCGTCAGCTTCACTCAATCGACGGACAACAAGGGCACCTATCGCTTTGCCAATGTACCGCCGGCGCAGGGCTACACGGTCAGCTTCGCGAAGTCCGGTTTTGTGACCATGACTGTCCAGAACATCGCGTTGCAGGTGGGCATCACCCGAACCCAGGACGCCACGCTTCATGCCGGTGCGAATCAGACCATCGAAGTTTCGGGCCGCAGCAGCGAGGTCACGCTAAACACCACCGACGCCTCCGTCGGCAACAATATTGATCCCGTCGTTATCAATGAGCTTCCGGTACAGAACCGCGATTCTCCGTCTGTGCTGTTCAGCTTGCAGCCAGGCGTCGCCGACAACTCCGTAACAGGAGCACGTGTTGACCAGACCTCCGTCACGCTCGACGGAATGGACGTGAACGATATCGCAGCAGGATCCGGCCTCGGTAGCACGATTGTCGGCGGTGCGCCGGTCGATGCAGTCCAGGAGTTCCGCGGCCTTGTTGCGGGCCTGACGCCCAACGTCGGAACCGGCAGCGGCGGTCAGTTCCAACTCGTCACCCGCAGCGGGACCAACTCGTTCCACGGGGACCTGAACGAATATCATCGCGACACATCCACCGCAGCGAACGCCTGGTTCAACAACAACGCCGGCATACCTCGCCCCAAGCTCATCCGCAACCAGTTCGGCGGCGCGATCGGCGGCCCCATCAAACGCGACAAGCTGTTCTTCTTCTTCGATTTCAATAACTCCCGCATCATTCAGTCCGCTCAGGTCTCCCGTACAGTTCCTCTGGACTCCTTCCGCGCTGGCAATATCTCTTACATCCGCGCGACCGACAGCGTCACAGGCGCGGCCTGCGCGGCCAGCAGCCGTCAGAATACGACTCCCAACTGCATCGGCATGCTGACGCCCGCCCAGGTCCAGGCCATGGATCCGTTGGGCAAGGGTGAAGACCAGGACCTGCTCGCCTTCATCAATCAGCGCTATCCGCACGCCAACGACCTGACCGGCGGAAACGGCGTCAACACCGGCCTGTACCGCTTCAACTTCCCCGAGCCAAACACGCTGTATAACTATGTGGCGAGGGTGGACTACAACATCACCCCGAGGCAGCGGCTGTTTGTGCGGTTCAATATTGATCGCCGCAATTCGGTCCAGGCGGCAAACGAGTTCCCCACGGATCCGGGGATCACGAATCCTTTCGTCGATCGCAGCTACGGATATGTGATCAGCCACGTCTGGCAGATCGGCAGTAACAAGGTCAATCAGGCCTACTACGGCGACAACATTACCAAGTACGACTTCCCGAGCCTCGAAGATCCCACCGGAACGGCTGTTTACTCGTTCGGCGGAAGCACCACATCGAATAACAACCTCTCAGGTCCATACCCCAGCCCCAGTTCGCAGAAGCGGCGCGTCCCAATCCCGATGATCCGTGACGACTTCAATTGGCGGAAGGGAAGCCACAGCCTGGGCTTCGGCGGCACCTTCAAGTTCATTAAGACGAATAGCCAGCTGGTAAACGACTTCAACTTCATCACCGTCGGCCTGGGCGGCGAAAAGCTTGCGCTCGACGCCGGAGTGCGGCCGGCCAACATCCGCGGCGGCACGACTGCCCCGGGTCAATACGACGCCGCCTTCGCGCTCGCGCTCGGCCGCATCGGCGCCGTCAGCAGCAATTACAACTACACCGCTTCCGGAAGCACCGTTGCGCAGGGAACCGGTGCCATTCGGCGTTATCGCTACTTCCAGACCGAGCTGTACGCGGGCGACACCTGGAAGGTGAACCGGCAGCTCACCCTGACCTACGGCCTTCGCTATCAGCTCTACACCGTGCCCTACGAGGCGAACGGCGAAGAGTCCATTCAGAACACCACCTTCGATCAGTACTTCGCCGCCCGTTTAGCACAGAGTGCTGGTGGCAAGTCCGGACCGGGAACACTCCCGTTCATCACTTATAGTCTTGGCGGCAAAGCGAATAATGCGCCGACTCTGTACAAGCCGAGTTACAAGGATTTCGCTCCCCGCTTTGCGTTCGCGTATAACCCAGCTTTCGCGCCGAAGACAGTCTTCAACGCTGGAGCAGGAATCGTGTTTGATCGCACGGTCATCAACGCGGTCAACTTCATTCAAGACCAGTCCTCCTATCTGTTCCAGAACAGCGCGGGCACACAGTACGGCAGTGCATCTACGGCAGCAGGTGCTTTGGCCGCAGATCCCCGTCTCGGAACAAAGCTGGCGTTTACCAATCCGAACACCGCTCCCACAATCACGAAGCCATTCACCCCGTTCGTGGACAACCCCCAGGGCACCGATCCGAACGATCCGTTCGGCGTGCCCAACTCCCCCTACGGGCTGGCCACGAATCAGTTCAACGACGTCGTCGATCCCAACCTCAAGGATCCGTACTCGATTACGCTCAACGCAGGGATGCAGCAGGAACTACCGAGTCATTTCCTCTTGAAGCTGAATTATGCGGGCCGCCTCGGTCGCCGGCTTCTGGCCCAAACCGACGCCTCGCAGTTGATCGACTTTCCGGATCCTGCATCGGGTCAGACGATGGCCCAGGCCTTCGCCGCCCTCACGCTCGAAGCTCGGGCCGGCCTGCCGTTCACAAAGCAGCCGTGGTTTGAAAACCAGGTAGGGCCCGGATACACGATCCCAATCGCCAAAGCGTTCAGCAGCCTGGTTTCAATCGGAGACTTCGCCGATACCATCCAGGCTCTTCAGGCCGATGGCCTTCTGGATTACAACGTCGGTATGGCCTCGCAGTTCGCGGAGAATACCTTCCTTACTAACAAAGGCTTCTCCAGCTACAACGGCATGCTCGTCACGCTGACCCATAACCTGTCGCAGGGACTGCAGTTCGACGTCAACTACACGTGGTCGCATTCCATAGACAATATGTCCGCGCCCGCGAACTACATCTCCTCCAGCTCGGGCACCAACTTCGTCTGCGACGCGGTCCATCCCAGGGAGTGCCGCGCCAATTCCGACTTTGATGTGCAGAACGTCATCAACTCCGACATCCTCTATCAGCTTCCATTCGGCAGAGGACGGACGTTCGCGGGTCACACATCGCGCGCGCTGGACGAGCTGATCGGCGGATGGAACATCTCGGCGATCCCCGCTTGGCGCAGCGGCCTCGCTCTGACCGCCTTCAGCAATGCATTTGTTGCTGGTTACGCCAACGATGCTCCGGCCATCTTCAATGGCAACCGCACGGACGTTCAGGCGCATGTAAAGAAGGATCCCACGAGCGGTTCCGTCTATCTGTTCGGGTCACAGGCTGCGGCAGCAAAGGCTCAATCCGACTTCACCGGCCCCATCGGGTTGACCATTGGAAGCCGCAACGTCCTGCGCGGGCCATCGGCATTTTCGATGGACGCCGGTCTGGCTAAGGACTTCGCCATTGTCGAAGACGTGCGCCTGCGCTTCCGCGCTGACTTCTTCAACGTCCTCAATCACCCGGTGTTCAGTCTGCCGGCCAATGACATTACGGCAGGCAACTTCGGACAGATCACCGGAACCGATAGCACCGCGCGTGTGGGTCAGTTCTCTCTACGCCTGGAGTTCTGACCTTCTAAACCTTGGCCGCGCCTCACGGGCGCGGTCCTCACGCAGCCTGCCGCGACTCCGTCGCGGCAGGCCTTTTCTTTTGTGCAACATACCCCGTGCAGGACCGCGCCCGCAGCCCCAAATCCGAGCGCACCCCCTCCTATGGCCAAACTCATGATTCCAGAGACTTTGCGCGCAAGTGCTTTGGAATGAAGATTTTGCACACGAAGTCCAGGCCTAAGTCCAATGTTCTGAAGATTTTGCGCAAAAAGGGCAGGGAGAGGGGGTATCCCCGGGACCCGCGGCGAGCTTGCTCGCTCGGGTGGCTCTACCGCTTCTCGCCGAAATCGATTCGCCGTCCGGAACTCCTCGCGCAGCTCCGGAGTCCGCAGATTCTCGCGCACATGCTGCAGCCGCTGCTCCAGCGCCGCAATGGCCCGCGCAATCGGCTCCGCGTTCGTGAGCGCCACATCCCGCCACATGCTGTACGGGCTCGCTCCCAGCCGCGTCGTCTCCCGCAGCGCCCGCCCTCCAATCGCCTGCACCGCCGGATCATCCGCGAACGTCTCCTCCAGCAGCGCGGCCAGTGCGGTCGACAGCATCTGCGGCAGGTGGCTGACCCACGCACACACCTCATCGTGCCGCGCCGGGTCCATCTCCATCACCCGCGCCCCAAACCGCTCCACCAGCCCAATCCAGCTCCCGCTCGATGTCGCCTCTCCGATCCTCTGTGGGCGTGAAGAGCCATGCGGCTCCGCGGAACAGGTCGCGCTCGGCGAGCGCAGCGCCGCCGGACTCTTTGCCGGCCATAGGGTGCCCAGGCAGAAATTTTGCTCGTCCCGGCTGGTTGAAGAGCTTCTGTGCGCGATGGACGATTTCCAGCTTGGTCGAGCCGACATCGGTTATGAGTTGGTTTTCACCGAGTACCGGAGCCAGGCATTCCATCCAATCAAGGATTGGCAGCACTGGCGTGGCGAGGACGACTATGTCTGCGATGTCTGGCTGCTGAACAGCTTCGCGGTTTTCGAGGACGCTGTCGATCGCTCCCATGCGCAGAGCAGTTTCGAGCTCACTCGCGCTCGCGTCCCAGCCGAGAACTTCGCCGGAGAAGTTGTCGAGGGACTTGAGGGCGAGGCCGATCGAGGCTCCGATCAGGCCTGTGCCGATGATCAGAAGCTTCACGGCTTGCTCTCGCGGCGGTGCGTGAACGAGCGGGCATTCGCTCCGTGATAATCGCCGGCAATGTGGCCGTGGCCGCGCAGCACGTACTTGTAGGTCGTGAGGCCGTCGAGGCCGACCGGGCCACGGGCATGCAGCTTGCTCGTGCTGATGCCGACCTCCGCGCCGAAGCCGTAGCGGAACCCGTCGGCGAAGCGCGTAGACGCATTGTGAAATACTCCGGCGGCATCGACTTCGCGCAGGAACTTTTCCGCGGCCGCCGGATCGTCGGTCAGGATCGATTCCGTGTGCGATGAGCCGTACTTGTGAATGTGCTCGATGGCTGCGTCGAGTGAATCAACGATGCCCACAGCAAGCTCGGGAACGCCATACTCGCAATGCCAGTTGGCAACTGGCCGCACGTCGTCACTGATCGATCGAACCTGCTCGTCGCCGTAGACCAGGACCTTGCGGTCTCGCAGGCGGTTCAACAGCTTGGGAAGAAACTGATCTTTGATGTCGCGATGAATGAGAACGGTCTCGACCGCGTTGCACGCTGCAGGATAATCAAGCTTCGCGTCGTCGATCACGCGAAGAGCGAGCTCCTGGTTGGCGGCACAGTCGACGTAGATGTGGCAGATACCTTCGGAGTGGCCGAGAACAGGAATGCGCGTGTTGGCCTGCACGTACTCGACGAGCGATTTCGAGCCACGTGGGATCACCATGTCGACGAGGTCGTGCATGGCGAGCAACTCGTTTACTTCTTCGCGACCGAGGACGAGCGAGATTGCTTCTTGGGGAACGTTTTCCGTCGGGAGTGCGCTGCGCAGAACGCGCACGATTGCTTTTGCGGTGTGCTCGACCTCGCGGCCGGGTTTGAGGATAACGGCGTTGCCCGACTTGATGGCGAGTGAAGCGATCTGCGTTACGGCGTCCGGACGGGCTTCGAAGATGACGGCGAGCACGCCGAGCGGAACGGAGATCTTCTCAAGATGTAAGCCGCTCTTTGCGATCTCGCGTGCTTGACCAACATAGGGATCGGCGTCATCGAGCTCAATTGCATCGAGTTTGCGGTTCAGTGGATCAGGCAGCGATGCGACAGAGCGCACCTGGTCGATCATCTCTCCAAGCTTGTCTCCGGCGAGCTTCAGTCGAGAGAGTGTGCTCGCAGGTAGCGAGTCTTCGGCGCTCCCACCGGTCGCGCGCTGCATATCCTCTTCGTTGGCCGCGAAGAGTTCGGAAGTTGATTGTTCGAGTGCGGAAGCCATCGCTTCGAGGATGCGATTACGCTTTGCTTCGTCGAGCGAGGCGAGCGAACGGGAGGCGCGCTTGGCTGAGTTCGCGATCTCGCGCACGCTCGCGGAGTTCATCGCGCGGCCTCAGCGGTTTGACGAGTTGAGGCAAAGCGCGTTCCCACCTGCTCGCCAGCGATGATGCGCTCGAGCACCGCGGGCGTGCGGCCGTTGGCGATGACAACCTCTTTGCCGGCATCGAGTGCGATGCGCGCGGATTCTAGCTTGGAGAGCATTCCGCCGCGGCCGCGACCATTGCCGCCTTGGGCGAGGTCGAGCACGTGTGCGTCGATGTTCGAGACCGATGGAATGATCGTTGCGCCGGCCTCTGCGGGATTGCGATCGTAGAGGCCGTCGACATCGGAGAGCAGAACCAGCAGATCGGCGTCGATGTGCGTGAGCAGAAGCGCGGAGAGCTTATCGTTGTCACCGAAGAGGCGCGTTTGTGTGCCATTGCTGCGCTGCTCACCTGCGTGCTCGCCTTGTTCGTCGTTGACACGCGGATGGAGTAAGTGGACGGTCGAGTTCCATCGTCGAGACGGTGTCGTTCTCGTTGACGATGGGAATGACGCCCAGCGCGAGCAGCGAGTGCAGTGTAGCGCGGAGATTCGCATGGCGGATGGGATCGCGGAAGTCGTCTTCGGTGAGGAGCACCTGCGCGATGCGGCAGCCAAGACGGTCGAAGGCGTCATCGTAGAGCGCCATCAGGCGTGACTGGCCGATCGCAGCGCAGGCTTGCACCTGTTCGAGCGCTTTCGGGCGTTCGATCATGCCGAGGCGTTCTGCGCCGAGGCCGATGGCGCCGGAGCTGACGACGAGGACATCGATGCCGCGGCTGCGGAGCGCAGCGACTTGTTCCACCAGCCCGCATAACAGCCCGAGCGCGACCTTACCGTCGGGACGCATGATGACGTTGGTCCCGAGTTTGACAACGATGCGGCGCATCGCGAACTCCTCTTATGCGTGGGCCGCGGCGACTGCCGGAGCGATGCTGCGGTCGACGACGGGAGCGAGCCTGCGGAGGCGCTCGACAAGCTCGGTGAGCTGGTTCGGGAACAGCGACTGCGCGCCGTCCGACATCGCCTTGTCCGGGTTCGGGTGCATCTCCATCAGCAGACCGTCTGCGCCGGCGGCGACCGAAGCGAGAGCGAGTGCGGGAACGAGGTCGCGCTTGCCGACGCCGTGCGATGGGTCACCGAGCACGGGAAGATGCGTGAGCTTCTTGAGCACGGGAATCGCGGAGACGTCCATCGTGTTGCGCGTGTAGGTCTCGAAGGTACGGATGCCGCGCTCGCAGAGCATGAGGTCGTAGTTGCCGCCGGAGAGGATGTACTCGGCTGAAAGCAATACTTCCTCGATTGTCGCGGAGATGCCGCGCTTGAGCAGGCAGGGCTTGCGGACGTGGCCGAGCTCGCGCAGCAGGTTGAAGTTCTGCATGTTGCGCGCGCCGATCTGGAAGCAGTCGATATACGGAAGCATGACTTCGATCTGCGAGATTTCCATGACCTCGGTGATAACGAGCAGACCGTACTCGTCGGCAGCTTCGCGCATAATCTTGAGGCCTTCGACACCCATGCCCTGGAAGCTGTACGGCGAGCTGCGCGGCTTGTAGGCGCCGCCGCGAAGGAACTGCGCGCCCGCAGCGGCGACCTGCTTCGCGCTGAGGCGAATCTGATCGCGGCTTTCGACCGAGCACGGGCCGGCCATGATGACGACCTCTTCGCCGCCAACGACGACGCCGTTGGGGAAGCGGACGCGCGTGCCTTCCGGGCGGAACCCGCGACCCGCGAGCTTGTAGGGCGAGGAGATGCGGTAGGCCTGGTGGACGCCCGGCAACACCTGGAACTCGGTAACCTCGAAGTGCGCGGGCGTGCCCACGCCGGCGAGGATGGTCTGCGTTTCGCCTGTCGTCCGATGGACGTTGAAGCCCAACTCGACCATGCGCTCGATTACGTGCTGAATCTGTTCGTCCGTGGCTCGGTCCTGCATTGCGACGATCATCACTGGAGTCCTTCCCGCGCCGTCTCCGTGACGGCGCCCTGTTCGAAATGTGTGCGCTCAGTGCGCGAGATGTCTAAGGCGCGGCTAGCTTTTGCTGCCGGAGACTGGCTGCTGATGTGCGGCCGGGATGCCGTGATCAGGCCGTTGCAGCGAACGCATGATGTCCATGATGCGTTCGTAGATGTCCTGCACCTGCTCGCCAGCGAGCGGGCCTGGACTGGAGTTGCGGGCGTGCTCGATGACCTGGCGCTCGCGCTGCGGTTCGTAGATGGCGGCGGCATTCTGGCGCTTGATCTCGCCGATGGCGATGGCGCAGGCTGCTCGTTCGTTGAGCAGCTTAACGATCTGCTCGTCCAATGCGTCGATTTTCTTGCGCCAGTCGGCGATGTCCATAGTCGTCGTGCCTCATGTTGATGATACGTGGTGAGTGTGAGGGTCATGCGTGCACCTCGGTGGTGACGTCGCTGGTGGTTTCGGAGTTGGAGCGGAGAGAACGGACGAAGTCGCCGACGGCTTTAGCGGCTTCGGCTGCGGGAGTCTTCTCGACGAGGCCCACGATGGCGCTGCCGATGACGGCGGCATCGGCGAAGGCGCTGACCGCGCGGACGTGGTCTGCGTTGGAGATACCGAAGCCGAGCGCGATGGGAAGATCGGTGAACTGCTTGAGGCGGCTGACGAGGGTTTCGGCGTCGGCGGCGAGCGAGGTTTGCGTGCCCGTGATGCCGACGCGCGAGATGGCGTAGACGAAGCCGCGCGAGTGCTCGGCGATCTGCTTCAGACGTTCGTCCGGGCTCGTGGGAGCCGCGAGGAAGACGGGCGCGAGATCGTTCTCGCGCATGGCGTCGAGGTACTCGGCGGCTTCTTCGACGATCATGTCGGTGAGGAGAACGCCGTCGGCGCCGTGGGCCTTTGCGGCTTTCGCGAACTCCTGCATGCCCATGCGCGGTTGTTTTCCGAACTGCAAGACGGGGTTGAGATAGCTGAAGAGGATGATGCCGGCGTCGGGGCGCAGCTTGCGGATGTCGAGGCAGGTCTCGAGGACGTCGGCGAGGCGCGTGCCACGGGCGACGGCTCTCTCTGATGCCCGCTGGATCACGGGGCCGTCGGCGAGTGGGTCGCTGAAAGGGACGCCGAGCTCGATGACATCGGCGCCGGCGTCGATCGCCGCGATGGCCATGTCGCGCGTGGTGGCGAGGTCAGGGTCGCCGGCGGTGAGGTAGATGACGAGGCCGGGTTTGCGGTCGAAGCGAATCACAGGGCAAGCTCCTTTGTGAGGATGCCCATGTCTTTGTCGCCGCGGCCGGAGACGTTGACCATCAGGATTTTGTCACGGCCCATCTTCGGCGCGAGCTTGATGGCTTCGGCGATGGCGTGTGCGGATTCGAGGGCGGGGATGATGCCTTCGGTGCGCGAGAGGAGCTTGGTGGCTTCGAGGGCCTCGGTGTCGCTGGCGGAGGTGTAGCGCGCGCGGCCGGTGTCGTGCAGCATGGCGTGCTCCGGGCCGACAGAGGCGTAGTCGAGGCCGGCGGAGACGGAGTGCGTCTGCGCGATCTGACCGGCGTCATTCTGCAAAACATACGAATAGGTGCCTTGCAGCACGCCGGGCAGTCCTCCCGAGAACCGCGCAGCGTGTTCTCCCAGAGCAGTCCCGCGGCCGCCGGCTTCCACGCCGATCAGCTCGACATTGCGCTCAGGGATGTACTCGTAGAAGGCTCCGATCGCGTTGGAGCCTCCGCCGACGCAGGCGACGATGGCGTCGGGCAGGCGGCCTTCGTGCTCGAGGATCTGGCGCTTGGATTCGCGCGAGATGACGCGGTGGAAGTCGCGGACCATCGTCGGATACGGGTGCGCGCCTAGGGCCGAGCCGAGGATGTAGAAGGTGGAGCGGACGTTGGTGACCCAGTCGCGCATCGCCTCGTTGATGGCGTCCTTCAGCGTGGCGGAGCCGGAGCTGACGCCGCGGACTTCGGCGCCGAGTAGCCGCATGCGGAAGACGTTCAACTCCTGGCGGCGCATGTCTTCCTCGCCCATGTAGACGACGCACTCGAGGCCGAAGAGCGCGCAAACCGTGGCGGTCGCGACGCCGTGCTGGCCCGCGCCCGTCTCGGCGATGATGCGCTGCTTGCCCATGCGCCGCGCGAGCAGTGCCTGACCTAAAGCATTGTTGATCTTGTGCGCGCCGGTGTGCAGCAAGTCTTCGCGCTTCAGGTAGATCTTCGCGCCGCCGAGGATTTCGGTGAGGCGCTTGGCGAAGTAGAGCGGCGTGGGGCGGCCGCAGTAGTCGTGGAGCAGCGAGGCGAGCTCGGACTGGAAGGCTTCATCTTTCTGGGCCTCGGCATAGGCCTGCTCGAGCTCGAGGAGCGCGGCCATCAGGGTCTCGGGCACGTAGCGGCCGCCGTACTTGCCGAAGCGCCCGGGCGTGGATGCTGTGGGCATCATTACCGGGCTGGTGAGGTGTGTGGTGCTCATCTTCTTCTGCTCTCTTCGTTCTCTGCTGCTCGATCCTCTGAGGTTAGTGCTCTAAAACGACGAAAGCCGCGACTCGTATTGAGTTCGCGGCTCGGGGCTTTGTGATGCAGTCTGCTGAGGTCTCTCTAGTTCAGCAGAAGTCAGTCCGCCGCGGCCGCTACTGTCCACCAGTAGCGGTACGGAAAAGCAAAGAACGCGATGGACGACAGAGACATCGCCTTTACGGTACACCGAGCCCGCTGATCGGCGCAAGAGGTTGCCCTGAGAATTCTCTTTTTTGGCCATTTGGCTTGCATCTGGGTGGGGTTTGGCAGGCATCGCATTAAGAGGGTCGCGATGGCAAGCGATGCTGCGGAAAACGGATTTGCAGGGGACGTGGTTCGTTCCCTGCGGGAGAGAGAACGATGAATATCAAGCGACTTGCGGGACAGGCAGTTGTGGGAACGGTGCTTCTGTGGCCGCTGGGAATGCAGGCGCAGCACAGTTATCAGTACGAGCACGCCAAGCACGTGCAGGAAGAGCATGACGCGCGGCACCATACGAAGGCGAAGGTCGTCGGCGGATCAGCGGTAGGCGGCGCCGTGGTCGGCGGACTCATGGGCGGCGGCAAGGGCGCGGTGATCGGCGCGGGTGTTGGCGCAGGCGGTGGTCTGGTTGCCAACCACGTGCGGAAGCAGAATGACATTAAGAAGCGCGAGCGCTGCGAGAATGAGGGCCGTTGCCGCTAGGCTGACGATCTGATTCGCAAATTGCGTGTAGCAAGTTGCGTGCCAATATTGAGGGCCGTTGCCGAAAGGCGCGGCCCTTTTGGTTTGTTGGCAATGAGGATGGGAAGGGGTTAGAGGAAGTTCGGTCGCAGCCACGAAGCTCGAAGTTGCACACGGGGAGTTTGTATGTAACCGCGAGCTCCGTGCCTGTCCCCACCACCTGCGATGCGTGCAGATGTTCGCGTGGATGCCCATGTTTGGCGCAACATCTGTGGAAGAAAATTTACCACTACCGTGAGAGGCGCGAACCGAATGTCCGGCTGATCCACCAGCCGATAAAGGCAAGCTCCGCGAGAAGTGCGAGCTCGGTGTCGAAGCTGAGGTTGTGGAGGTTGGGCGCGGTGTGCGGCGCCAAAGCAAACAAGGCTAACGCTGCAACAGGAACCGAGATTAAGGCAATTGCACTGCCAAACTGTGGCACGATGCGGCGGCGGCGCGGCGGCTGGGCCGCAGCGAGAGCGGCGACCTTTGCGGCGAAGTCGGGCGCAATCCGCGGCTCGGGTTTGTGCTCGAGTGCCGCGGTAAGCCGGGCGTCGGGCTGGATCCCGGGACTGCGCGGAGGCGTGAGTTTGTTCTCTGTGTCGTTCATCGTGCCTCCAGAGGTTGAGGATACCGCGGCGGGGGCGGCACCGGCTTAGATGGGGATAGCTGCGCCTGAATCAGCGCGCTCATGCGTTTTCGGCCGCGGTGCAGGTGGGTGCGAACAGTGTTGATGGGCATCTCCAGCGCGGCAGAGATGGCCTCGTAGCTGCAATCCTCCTGGTGATAGAGGATGAGGACGGCGCGTTCGGGCTCCGAGAGCGACAGGAGTGCGGTGTCGACTGCGTCCTGCAGTTGGGCATCGGAGAGAAGCTGCTCGGGGTTGCGGGCGTGGCCGTGGAGCGTGTCGCCGGGCATATTCTCAATCCACTCGGAGGCTTCGTCTTCTATCGCGCTGGGTGGAGTAGCCACGAACTCGCGGTCCCGCCGGCGGCGTTTCCACTCATCCTGGGCGACGTTGACCACGATGCGATACAGGTACGTCGTCAGGGCGGAGTCGCCGCGGAACTCAGGAAGGGCGCGGTAGAGACGCAGGAAGACCTCCTGGGCGAGGTCTTCGACGTGCGGGCCGGCCCCGGTCATGCGGGAGAGAGTGCGAAAGACCATGGACTGGTGTTCGCGGACCAGGGATTCGAAGGCTTGCGGCGATGTGAGGTCGGCGCGCATCGGGGCTGCGGGATCCTCAGACTTCAGAATGCGCTAAAAGTTTCACGAGTGCGAGTGAAACTTTCGGGCTGCGCTGAAGTCCAAGGCGCGCAGAACGGTTGATTGCGGGCGAATGAAGCCCCGGACCGGTTAACCTCATCGAGCAAAGAACGCTCGCCGGGGACCTCGAGGGAGGATTTTATGTTGGAAGCACTTGCAATGTCGGGGATCGAGTGGAACAGCCCGTTCATCGTTCCGGTCGCGGGTTGTCTGATGATCCTGGGAATCGTACTTGGCGGCGTCTGGTCCAGCGTTCGCAACCGGGAGATTCAGTCGCGCGAGCGGCTGGAGGCGATTGCGCGCGGCGTGCCGATTCCGCCGACGCCGGAAGAGCTCGCCATTACCCATGGCCGGCCGACCGCCGACCTCAATCGGCGGAAAGCAAATGTTCGGCTCACGGGCGTGGTGCTTGTCTCCTCAGGCGTGGGGCTGGTGCTGTTCTTTATCGCACTTGCAGCGGTACTGCAGGAGCGCGACGTGCTCTGCGGGGCCGCGGTGGGTCTGATTCCGCTGGCCGTCGGCGGGGGGTTCCTGATCGATACGAAGATCCAGGCGAGAGAGATCGACGAGACCAGAGCCCAGCGCGGCTCGATAGGCTGAAGCCGCTCGACAGCCTGACGCCGGTTGGCGGTTCGATAGACTGGAAGTTCTATGACTTCCGGCAATGACAAGGGCGCGCCTCGCGGTGAGGCGCGCCCATCGCGAGCGGCGGGCTTACAAGTCAAGCAAATCAAGGCCATCCGCGGCACACGTGATCTTCTTCCTGACCAGACCCCGCTATGGAATCGCGTGGAGGCGACCGCGCGCGCGGTCTTTGCGCGCTACGGCTTCGGCGAGATCCGCACGCCGGTCATCGAGGCGACGGAGCTGTTTGCCCGCGGCGTGGGCGAGGAGACCGACATCGTCTCCAAGGAGATGTTTACGTGGGAGGACCGAGCGAGAGCGGCCAGCGAGAAGCCGCAGTCGCTGACGCTGCGGCCGGAGTCCACTGCCGGCGTCGTCCGCGCGTACATCGAGCACAAGATGGGCGAGACCGGTGCGCTGCAAAAGCTTTATTACATCGGCCCGCAGTTCCGGCGCGAGCGCCCGCAGCGCGGCCGCTACCGGCAGTTCTGGCAGATTGGCGCCGAGGTCATCGGGCCACCGAGCTCAGGGTCGGAGTCGCCGCTGCGCGATGCCGAGGTGCTCGAAATGCTCGCTTCCCTGCTGGACGAGCTGGGCGTGCGGGGCTGGCGGCTGGAGCTGAACTCGGTCGGCAATGCCGAGGACCGCGCGCGCTATAACTCCGCACTGCGCGAAGCGTTGGCGCCCGTAAAAGCCAGGCTGTGTCCCGATAACCAGCGCCGCGCGGAGACGAATCCGCTACGCGTGCTGGACTCCAAGGACGAGCAGGACCAGGAGATCATCAACGGCCTGCCCAAGATCGCCGACTATTCTGGGTGAGGAATCTCGCGCGAGCATTTTGCCCAGGTGCTGCGCCGCGCTCGATGCCTGCGGCGTGCCGTACCACGTGAATCCGCGGCTGGTGCGCGGGCTGGACTACTACACGCGCACGACCTTTGAGTTCACGGTGCAGACCGGGCTGGGCACGCAGAATGCGCTGCTGGGCGGCGGACGCTACGACGGCCTCAGCGAGATGCTCGGCGGCCCGAAAGCGCCGGGGATCGGTTTTGCGATCGGTGAGGATCGGCTGATCCTCACGCTGCAGGCGCAGGAGGATCTGGACTCGGCGGGCACCGGCAAAACGCCGGAGCAGCCAAAGCTGGATGCCTATGTCGCTCCGCTGGGCGTGGAACGGAATGCCCCGGCACTGGCGCTCGCGCGAGAGTTGCGGCGCGAGGGGCTGACCGTCGAGGTGGGCGATGGGACATTCAAGCTGCGCAAGAGCTTTGAGATCGCGGACCGAGTCGCGCAGGCGATTGTGCTGCTGGGCGAGGACGAGATCGCCGCTAATGAAGCCACGGTGAAGACCTTCGCGACGGGCGAACAGCGGAGAGTGGCGCGGGCCGAATTGGCGGATGTTCTCCGGCAACGGTAAGTGACTAAAGACAGCATTGAGAATGGCCGCGCCGCTGGCGTAGAGTCGGTGGCACCGAAAGACTCTGAGCTGCGGTGCGAATCCTGCACTGATGCCGCCGTATCGTCATGACGCTTGCAGAGAACAACGCGAGCTCCAGAAAATCGCAGGAACGACGGCGCCGCATCTTTCGCCTGATCGCATTTCCGCTGATCGTGGCCCTGCTAATCGTGTTGGAAATGAAGGAAGCGCAGGTCTACAAGTCGGAGAATTGCGAGCTCAAGACCTCCGCGCCGAGCGAGAGCATGTTCATGAAGCCGATGTACGGCGCAGTCTTGCGCCTGACCGGCCTCAAAGGATCGCCGCAGGTTGTAAGCCTTGGGATAGACGAAGAGATGCAATTCCTTCAGACCAATGTGTGTCCGGCGCGCTCGTTCACCGCGGACCTCCTGAAAACCATCGCGGCGCAGGGGCCGGCGCTGATCGCGATCGATAAGTACTACACGCAGGCAGTGTGCTCGAAAGATGATTCGGACCCGGATACAGCCGCACTGCTCTCCGCGATCGCAAACGTCCAGATGCCGGTGGTTCTGGGCTCGTCGACAACAGAGTCCAACGCGAAGACGAACACTTCAAGCTGTCTCGCGGCAGTACCGCAGCTCTTCACGAGCAGGGACGGCGGGCCTGCCATACCACCCAACGTTCACATGGGCCTTACGCGGCTGAACGAGAACCCGCTGAAGATTCCGCTGACGTGGGACATCTTCTCGAGCAACAGCGCTGGAGCGAACTTGACGACTGCGGATAGCTTCGCGCTCGTGGCAGCAAAGTTGATGAAGCCCGAGCTGAACAATGACCCGAAGTTCCAGCAGTTGCTCAGGAGCCCGCAACAGCCTTACACGAACACGTCCGATCTGCCGCTGAACATGAAAGTAAGTGATCTGGTTTGTGCGGCTGCTCCCAACGACGTGCAGACACGCTGGAATCTGAGTTGCCGGAAGGATGCACCAAAGCCTGATCTCAGCGGCAAGATCGTTGTCGTCGGCGCAGAGAGCCCTGCGGACAAGTACAGCGTTCTGGGACAGGACGTCTATGGCTATCAGCTGCAGGCGGGGTACATCGCCGCGCTGCTGAACGGAGCGTACCTGCGCGACATTTTCCCGTGGCTGCTGATCCCGTTCCTGCTCGTTTACCTGCTCGCACAGATTCTGCTGCCCTACATGGAGATCCATCAGCATCCGGTATGGCCGCTCCCGCACGTAAAGCACGCGGTCGTCTGGGAAACTGGCTTATTCTGCGTGACAATGCTGCTGGGCTTCTTTGTGCCACTGCTGTTTCACCGTTTCCCGCCCCTGGCGATGCTGCTCGTAATCGCAGCCGTCTTTGTGCCGGACGTGCTGTTTGAGTTGTGGTTTGTGATGAACGAGGAGATGGAACAGGAACAAGCCGGAAAGGAGCTCCAATCATGAGGATCATTCTGGGACTGGCGGTACTGGCCGTTGTGGTTCCGGGCCTGGCCCAGAGTGCGGCGACCCACACCGGTTGCGTGATGACGGATATGGACGGCCACCTCACTTTGTGCGAGCCGAATCACTGCTCGCTGCTCACCGGCGAGGGAGTGAGTGCAAAGCTGTCAGGACATACCGTTACTGTCGAAGGCACTGTTGAGGACGCTCGGGATGGGCAACCGAGACGCGTTGTGGTGACGAAGATTGTGTCAGTCGGAGCGAGCTGCAATCAGAACTGTGGGCTGTATCCGGTGCATCCTCGGGGGATCGGCGGCAAAGACAAGCCCGGCAGCGAGGGCGGGACGCCTGGAGCTGTGAAGCCGCAGCCTTGATCTTTGCAGGCTATTTCGCTCCTGTGCGGCGGTAAACCGTTGGTCCGCGGAACATGTCTGTGGGTCCGCCAACGGCTGCGCCACCTATGCCGCCGACGAGAGTGCAGGCGCCCCGGTAGAGCCCGCTCAAATCGAAAAAGCCGCCGGAGTGGCTGGTCGAGAAGCCGATGATCGCACCCACGCCCGCGCCGATTCCAGCGCCTCCGATCGTTGAGATGCCATAGCGCGTAAGCTTCACACTCTTGACGTCGCCGCGTGGAAAGACGTGGCGTCCCTTGTCGGAGCCGTTCTTATGCCCGCAGGTGAGATTTTCCTCGTCCGCGGAGATGAAATAACACGTCGCACCGCCATGATCCGCCCCGACATGAATGTGCGTGTGCGTGGGAATCGCCGCGAGATGGTTCCAGGTGTCAGCGATAGAAGAAGCGGGCGGTGATGCTGGCGGCGCGGTTGCGTTCTGCGCAAGAGCAGGCAGACTGGATACAGCAATCGCACCAGAGAGCAGGGCGAGCTGAATGGAATGCATGCGCGAAAGCATAGACGGATTGGCAATCAAGAACTAGCAAAAACCGCACAGCAGTCGAGAGATTTTTGCATCGCAGAACGATTCTGCCGACGTCAGAAATGTGAGTACGGATAAGCCTGCAAAGGATAACTCGTCGTCCAGCAAAAGCGAGACGCATCCAAATTCCAGTTCGAACCATGCATCGGCTCTTCACCATCTCGGAGGACACGACGGCATTTCCGTGGACCAGGCGGACGCCGGGATCTGGCGTGGTTGCGGTGCTTGCGGTCGGGATCGCGCTGCTGGTCGGGTGGATGACGGGACATACGAGCGCAGGAGCGATTGCGGCCGGCAGTGCGTTCACGGTCGGATTCGCAGTTTTTCACGAGGCGCTGGCCTCGGTGCTGCTGAGCATGGCGGTGACGACGCTTGGTGTTGCCTCAGCCACCCTGGCAGGCAGCATGGCAGCGCCCTGGACGATCGTGGTGCTGGCACTTGTCTTTGTGGCGGCGGTGAACTACGGATTGCTCGCGGGCCTCGGGCCGACGGAGGGATGGATTGGGCAGCAGAGTGCGGTGTTCGTCATTGTCGCAAGCTACTTCGCCAACGGGCCGCACTATGCGTTGGGCCGCACGGGGATGGTATTCGCAGGTGGCGGGCTGCAGATTGTGGTGTTCTGGCTGTTCTACATGCTGCCGGCGGGAGCCAAGGACACTGCCAACCCATGAGCGGATACCGCGGCGATTGCGGGAGCTGTGGACGTGTGTTCGTGATGAGCTGACAGTGCATGGAGACACCTCCGAATATGTGGCTCGGCTGGCATTGGTGTTGCTTACGAGTACCGAGATCTATCGCTACTTTCATGTGCGTAACGGCTACTGGATTCCCATGACAGCGCTGCTGGTGCTGAAGCCGCAGTGGGCGAATACATTGAGCCGCGGAATCGCACGCATGCTGGGCACGGTGGCAGGTGCGGGCTTTGCGCTGATGCTGTCCAGGTTTATGCCCTATCCGGCGTGGGTGATGCCGACGCTGGTGGTCGTGAGCGCGTGGGGATGTTATGCGCTGCAGGCGGTAAATTATGCCGTTTTTTCATTCTTTATCACGCTTTATATCGTCTTTCTGTTTCGATTCGGAGGATTTTCGGAGACAGCGGCCGCACATATCCGGCTCGTGAATACGGTGGTGGGCGGCAGCCTCGCACTGGCGATCGATGCGTTATGGAAGCTCGCGTTTGCCAGACGCAGAGAGATTCGCGCGGCAGACTCCGTACAATAGAAGGATTGTGACACTCGACTTTTTAGGATCTCTTCAACGCTCGCACCGTTGCGGCGAGCTGCGCGCTTCCGATGGCGGCTCGACTGTCACCCTGATGGGATGGGTGAACGGGCGGCGCGACCATGGCGGTCTGATCTTTCTCGACCTGCGCGATCGCAGCGGGATTACGCAGGTGGTCTTCGACAAGAGCGTTTCTGCGGAAGCGCATGCGAAGGCAGAGGCGGCACGGCCGGAGTATGTGGTCGCGGTGACCGGCAAGGTTCGTCTGCGGGGCGAGGGACTGTCGAATCCGAAGATGGCGACGGGAGAGATCGAGGTCGTTGGGTACGAGCTGTTGCTGCTGAATGATGCGAAAACTCCGCCGTTCTCACCTGCCGAGGACGCGATTGCGAACGAAGAGGTGCGGCTGAAATACCGCTATATCGACCTGCGCCGCGAAGAGATGCAGAAGAACTTCGCGGTTCGCAGCAGGGTTGCGATGGCGATCCGGAACTATTTAGTCGAGCAGGGATTCCTGGAGATCGAGACGCCGTTCATGACGCGCTCAACACCGGAAGGCGCGCGCGATTACCTGGTGCCGAGCCGCGTGCATCCGGGCAGCTTCTATGCGCTGCCGCAGTCGCCGCAGATCTTCAAGCAGATTTTGATGATTTCGGGCTTTGATCGCTATTTTCAAATTGCGCGGTGCTTCCGCGATGAGGACCTGCGTGCTGATCGCCAGCCGGAGTTTACGCAGATCGACCTGGAGATGACGTTTCCGCAGCAGGAGACGGTATTTCGGATCGTTGAAGGATTTCTGCGCGCGGCGTTTGCGGCGGCAGGCATTGAGCTGCCGCAAGGCTCATTCGTGCAGATGACCTATGACCAGGCGATTGCGAAGTACGGCATCGACAAGCCCGATATGCGACTGCCCGCAATGGTCGACCTCACGAAAGAGCTGACACCGGAGCTGCGCCAGTCGCTGAAGATCGATCCGACGCTGCCCGTATATGGCTTTACGATTCCGAAGGCGGGCGACCTCAGTGGGACCGCGCGAAAAGCGCTGATGAACGAGATTCGTGCGAGTTTGGGAGATACCGGACTGGATTTTCTCGATGTCGCACGGCTGCGAACGAATGACGCGTTTGTGCCGCTGGCGGAGGCGATTGCGGCGAAGCTGACGGCAGAGCAGATTGTCTTCTGCGGAGAGAACTTCACGACCAATGATCTTGCTGTCGTGATCACAGCGAAGCCCGGAACAGCGAGTTCATGGAACAACGACAGGCTATGGATCCCGAAACGCGTGGGTGCGCTGCGGCTGGAGCTCGCGAAGAAATTTGCCGACAAGCACGGGCTGTTCGCGCAGACCGGATCGGCGAAGGACTTCCGGTTCCTATGGGTGACGGACTTCCCCATGTACGAGTGGAACGAAGAGGCGAAGCAGTGGGACGCAGCGCATCATCCGTTTACGTCGCCGCATGAAGAGGACATCAAGTCCGGCGCGCTGTGGAAGGATAAGGGCGCTGTGCGGGCGCTGGCGTATGACGTGGTACTGAATGGGATGGAGCTTGGGTCTGGATCGATCCGGATTCATCGCAAGGATGTGCAGTCGGAGATCTTCCGCACGCTGGGAATGACGGACGAAGAGGCGCATGAGCGATTTGGATTCTTCCTGGATGCGCTGGAGTACGGCACGCCTCCGCATGGAGGGATTGCGCTGGGGCTTGACCGCATTGTGATGCTGCTGGCGGGCGCGTCTTCATTGCGCGAGGTGATTGCGTTTCCGAAGACTGCGAAAGCGATCGACCTGATGGTGGATGCGCCGACGCCGGTGAGCGAGATGCAGTTGCGGGAGCTGAATCTGAGGATCGCACACCGCACTTAAGTAGCGTTCCACGGGTTGTTCCACGTGGAACAACGTTTGTGTGCCACTAAGAAATGTGGGAAACGACGATTTCTGTGGATTACGCTCCCCTGCTGCGCGGTATTCGCGCAGCGGGCTAGACCGCGTTAGTTCATGCGGTGACGGTCGTTAGGATCGTCATCGTCGAGACCGATGTAGCGGCCGCTGGCGTCGATGTTGACGTCCTTGCCCTGCTTGCGCATATAGACCTGGAATTTTTTGGCGGCGCGGCGGCGTTTGGCCCGGTAGTAGCGATTGCGCAGGCCGAACCAGCCTTCAGAGACGCCATCGCGCAGACCGTGACTGCGAGCCATCTGGAGGAAGATCCACGCGACGATGCAGTTGCAGATGGTGTTCAGAGCGTCGAAGTGTCTTCCGGTGAAGAAGTCGATGACCAGATAGAAGAGAAGAAAGCCGGCGGCGATGTACTTGGCGCGGGCGCGAATGATGAAGTTGAAGGTCATCGATTCGTTGGCGTGCAACCTGCCGTAGACCACCAGGAGCGCGAGCGTCACGGGCCACATGCCAAAGCTTGCGCCGACGCTGAGAACAGGTAGCAGACGGAAAAAAACGAGGCTGACGATCGTTGCGAAGATGGCGCCGGCGATTGAGGTGAAGAAGAAAAGCTCGGTGAACCAGCGGGTGCCGCGTTCGTCCTCGAGAGCGGAGCCGAAGTACCAGAGCGAGAGTAGAGCGAAGATCAGGCTGAGCAGGCCATCGCCCACGAAGGGCCATGTGATGAACTGCCAAAGCAGCTTGGGAGCGAGCTCGGGAGTAAGAATGAGCAGCCCAAGGAGGCTGCCCCCGAGCCTCGGCGAGACCAGGCTGAGGATAAAGAAGAACAGGAAGCTCGCGATGGCAAGGATGATGAGCTTCCGCGTCATGCCGCGGAAGGCGGGCAGCGCGAGAATCGTTGGGCCATTGGAGCGCATCCGCTGCTATTGTCTCGCGGGAACGGGCGGCACGGGAAGCGAACGGTGGCCGGCGGGATCGACGGCGCGAACGCCGAACAGGACATTGTCCTTGCTGACGTCGAGGGTTATGTGGGTCTCTGCGCCAGTGTTGCGGGCGTGCGTCCAGAGTTCGTCCGTGGTGTCGCGCCAGACGACCTCGTAGGTTGTTCCGGGCGGAGCAAAAGCGGACGGCTCCCAGGCGAGCTCGGTGTTGTTGTCGAGATTGCGCGTAAGGACGTGGACGTTGCGGGGCTCGCTGGGAGCGGCGGCGAGTGTGGCGAGCACGGCGGAGTTCAGGCGAGCAACGCGCGCGACGTAGCCGGTGTCGACGAATTTGAGCAGGTCACCGTACTCGACGCCGTTTTCTGTGTCGAACTGTCTGGTGCTGGTGGTTGAAGTTTTCGCGCCATTCCGTGAAGCGGACAGCGGCGAAGCCTGCGTTGTTGAAGCTGGTGTGGTCGCCGCCGCGAAGGTAGCGGTCACGGCGAAGGACGAGGATTGGGTGGAAGGCAGGTGATTGATTGTGGCGGGCCTGCGGGAAGTAGGCAGGTGCGAGCTCGGCGATGAAGCGGGCGAGTTCGCGGGAGGGTGAGTCGTTTTCAGCGCCGAGGGAGAGGATCTGGCGCTGCTGCTCGGGCGTGGCGGTGGCGGGGACGGACTCGGAGAAGACGCGGACGACATCCTTGCGCTGCTGGGTCTCGCCGGGAGTGGTGTCGCCGCCGACGATGTCGTTGTTGAGGACGGCGACGAGCGGCCAGCCTTCGGATTTGGCGAGCTCGGCGAGATGATGTGAGCCGTTGAGGCCCTGCTCCTCGCCTGCGACTGCGACGAACACGATGGTGCCGGTGAGCTTGAGCTTCGAGAGGGCGCGGGCGGACTCGAGTGAAACGGCAACGCCGCTGGCGTCATCATTGGCGCCGGGAGCGGCGATGTGCGAGTCCATGACATCGGTAGCGCGGGAGTCGTAGTGGCCGGTCACAAGGGTCCAGGGCGCGTTCTTGTCGGCGGAGGTGCCGTGGAGGATGGCGTAGATATTGACGAGACGGGTGGGGCCGGCGAAGCGGCTGGGGCGTCCATTGAAGGATGTTGGCTGTTGGACGAAGGCGTCGCGCTTGACCTCGAGGCAGCCGCCGCAGTTTGCGGAGATGGCGCGAAACTGGGAGTCGATCCAGTCGGCAGCGGCGTTGATGCCCTGGCCGGGCGGGAGGTCGGTGTCCATGCTGGAGAGCGTGTTACGGGTGCCGAAGCTGACGAGATGGGCGATGTCGGCGTGGATGGCGTCTGGCGAGATGGTGCGGAGAGCGGCGGCGATGTTGGGATCGGCTGCAGGAGGCGGCAGCCGGTCGGCGGCGGGTGTCTGGCAGCGGGTGCGAACGGGGGCCGCCATTACGAGCGGGAGGCAGATGGCGGCGGCGCCAAGTGTAAGAAAGCGCTTCATTCTTCGGCCTTCGGGTTGCGGCGAGTAACCGCTGAAGATATTGAGGCGTCCCATTGACGAGCCAGAGGCGCGCCGTTAGAACTAGTGAAGCTGCCTACGACGCTCTTTGACCATCGTACAGGGCGGCAGGAACCCAGGTGAGGAGACCGTTATGTCAGTCGTATGCCCGGAGTGCGACAACCCACTCGATATCGACGTCGATGATGTGGAAGAGGGCGAAGTGATTCAATGCGAGGAGTGTGGAACGGATCTTGAGGTCGTCTCGAGCGACCCGTTGGAACTCGCGCCGGTCGATGAGGAAGGGTATGACGACGAGGACGACGATGTACGGGTCGAAGATGAGGACGAGGACGAGTAGACTGCGAATGGGCGCGGGGCTGCTGTGCGTCTGCGCACTGGCGGTCACGCTGAGCGTTGCGGCGGCGCCTGCTGCATGGGCGTCGGGGCCGGCTGCGGAAACTACGAAGGTTCCCAAGCTGCGGACGGTGGAGGGCACGGTGTGCCGCGATGATGGCAAGCCGGTGCAAGGGGCCGTGGTTTATTTGCAGGATTCGAAGTCGCTGGCCGTCAAAAGCTACCTGAGCGATGCGGAGGGGAGATTTCATTTTCGGCAGCTTTCAATGAGCGCCGATTACGATCTCTGGGCCGAGATGAACGGCAAGCGGTCCAAGACGAAGACCATCAGCCAGTTCAACAGCAAGCCCGATCTGACGTACAAGCTGAAGGTCAAGGTCGCGCAGTGAGTTTGGGCGACGATCTGGTTTGAAGCGAAAGCGCGACTTATAGGCACATTTTGCCTAGCCACTTTTTTGCGAATGAATGGCGAATAAAATGGGGCGAGTGCGATGGATGCTTCGCTCCAACCCGATCGCTTCGGCTGGCTTCAATCCGACAGGTTCGGCTTTTTACATATCGACCTGAACAGCTTTTTCGCGTCGGTCGAGCAGCAGTTGCACCCGGAGTATCGAGGGAAGCCGACGGCCGTGACCGCGACAATGGCGGATACGGGAACGATCATCGCGGCGAGCTATGAGGCGAAGGCGTTCGGCGTAAAGACGGGAACGAAGGTGGGTGAAGCGAAGCGGCTGTGTCCCGCGATATCGCTGGTGGAGGGCAATCACACGTCGTATGCGAAGTATTCACATGACATTGCCGCGGCGGTGGAACGCGTCTGTCCGGTGGCGCATACGCCGTCGATCGACGAGATGGTGTGCCAGCTGATGGGGCGCGAGCAGGAGCCGCCGAGGGCGCGGGAGATTGCGCTGGCGATCAAGCAGGCGATCCGCGATGATGTGGGCGAGACGCTGCGGTGTTCGATCGGGATGGCGCCGAATCGCTATCTTGCGAAGATTGCGAGCGACATGCAGAAGCCGGATGGGCTGATCGGGCTGCTTCCATCGCAGCTTCCGCGGGCGATTGCGCATCTGGAGCTCCGGGATTTGCCGGGAGTGGGCGCGCGCACGGAAGCTCGATTGAATGCCAAGGGCATCCACACGATGGCGCAACTGCTGTCGCTGGATCGCAACGGGATGCACGCGCTGTGGGATTCGGTGTGGGGAGATCGTTTGTATCACTGGTTGCGCGGCGGCCAGACAGGAGATGACGGCGCGCCGGTGGCGAGCGATCTGCAGAAGTCGTTGGGGCATTCGCATGTGCTGGGCCCGGAACATCGGACGCAGGAGGGCGCGTGGGCAGTCGCGCACAAGCTGCTGCACAAGGGGGCGATGCGGTTGCGGATGGAGCACTTCCACGCGTCGACGATGGCCGTGACCTTGAAGTTTGCGCTGACTCGTGAGGAAGCAGCGCGAGCTTCCAAGCTGAAGCATCATACGTCCGGCATTAAGCACTCTGGCTGGGCGATGGAGGCGAGGTTCCGGCCATGCCAGGACACGCTGACGCTGCTGGATGCGCTGAAGGGGGTATGGGCGGAACGGCCGAATGGGCCAGAGCATCAGCGGCCATTCTTCGTCGGGGTGACGATGCGGAACCTTCTGCCTGATAGCGAGGTGCCGAAGATGCTGTTTGAAGAGCCCGGACATCGCGATGAGCTCTCGGCAACGATGGACAAGCTGAACTTGAAGTTCGGTCACTCGACGGTGCATTTCGCAGGTATGCTTCCCGCGCGGGACAGCGCGCCGACTCGGATCGCGTTCACACAGATTCCGGTGCAATACGGTGTGGAATACATGTAGTGCTTACGTAACCTTCGGCGGTGCATCCAAACAAACTACCCAGGCCGGAGGATCGTCATGTCAGCACGTTCACATTTTGCAAGTCAGAGACGAGTTCCGCTGAAGGGCAGCGCTCGCAAGCCGTTCGATGTGTCGCGGGCGCGCGAGTTTGTCTCGCACGCCGCCGATGAGGAGCCCGTAACGGTGTCGGTCGTGTTAGCGCCGAAGACGCCGATTGATCCGGGCGTGAGACTGACGCGCGAGCAGTTTGCGGAGCGGCACTGTGCGGATGATCGCGCCGAAGAGGCCGTTCGCAGCTTCGCGCAGGAGTTTGGGCTAACGGTGAACGCTCCTAAAGAGCGTGGGCGACGAACGCTTCAACTTACGGGCTCTCGAGAATCGCTGGAGCAAGCGTTCGGTGTCACGCTGCAGCGACACGCGACCGATGCGGGCACGTTCCGCCTGCGCGAAGGTGAGATCACGGTTCCGGAGGAGCTTGCTCCGCATGTAGTGGCGGTTCTTGGGCCTGGACAACAGGCCGCAGGCGAAGTCGCATCATCGGATCGCGACTCCGCGGGCCGGAAACGTGAGCTATACGCCTGTTCAGGTTGCGCAGTTCTATGGTTTCCCGGCGAATGCCAAGGCGGTTGGACAGACGATTGGGCTGCTTGAGCTTGGCGGTGGCTTCCAGCAGGCGGACATTACAGCGTATTTCCAGAGCCTTGGGATAGCCGCTCCGAAGGTGACTGCGGTTTCTGTAGATAACGGCACGAATTCGCCTGGCGATCCGAACGGCGCGGACGGCGAGGTGATGCTGGATATCGAGGTCTCGGCAGCGGTAGCGCTGGGGGCGAAGGTCGTTGTGTACTTCGCGCCGAATACGGATCAGGGATTCATCGACGCAGTCACAACGGCCGTACATGATTCGACCAACAAGCCGAGCGTGTTGTCGATCAGCTGGGGTGGGCCGGAGTCCACGTGGACGCAGCAGGCGGTGACCGCGCTGGATCAGGCGTGCCAGGCAGCGGCCGCGGTAGGCGTGACCATTACGGTGGCGTGTGGCGATGACGGCTCGACCGATGGAGTTTCGGGCGGAGGCAATCATGTGGACTTCCCTGCTTCGAGCCCATACGTGCTCGCGTGCGGCGGAACGAAGCTTGTGGCCAGTGGAAGCAAGGTGACGAGCGAGGTTGTATGGAATGAGCTCTCGCTGAACGAGGGCGCAACTGGAGGCGGCGTCAGTGCGCTGTTCAGTCTTCCGACGTGGCAAGCCAATAGCAACGTTCCTGCCGCGCCGACGAGTGGCGGAGGACGTGGCGTGCCGGATGTTGCAGGCGATGCCGATCCTTCGACGGGGTATACCGTTCGAGTCGACGGGCAAACGACAACAATTGGAGGAACGAGTGCGGTTGCGCCGCTGTGGGCGGGATTGGTTGCTCTGGCGAACGCGGCGAAGGGGCAGGACGCGGGGTTCGTGAATCCGACGCTCTATGCTGATCCGAGTGCATTTCGAGACGTTACGAGTGGAGACAACGGTGCGTTCAGCGCAGGTCCCGGATGGGACGCGTGTACGGGGCTGGGCAGTCCGCACGGAGCTGCGGTGATTATGGCACTGACTTCCAAGTAGCCTACGAGAATGGCGCCTGGGGTCTGGCATCATGAGAGTGCTATGAACGCGATTGCCTTGATGACAGGGCGGTGCCGGTGCCTTTGACAGACGCGCGGTATGTCGGCAGGCTCGCGCCCTCTCCGACTGGACTGCTGCATTTGGGGCATGCCCGCACGTTCTGGATTGCGGCACAACGCGCTCGGTCGGCGAATGGGATGTTATGGTTTCGCGATGAAGATCTCGACCCGCAGCGTTCGCGCGCTGAGTTCGCGGAAGCAATGCGGGAGGACCTGCGCTGGCTGGGAATAACGTGGGACGCTGAGGTGCGACAGAGCGAGCGCCTGCATTTGTACCGAGAGGCCATGGAGCAGCTTGTGCGTGGTGGGTTTGTCTACGCGTGCCAGTGCAGCCGTAAGGATCTGCAGCAGGCCGTTCAGGCTCCGCATGAAGATGACGATGAACCGGTTTATAGCCGGCCGCTGCCGGCCGGCTGCGGCGAATGCGGAGACCGAGCTACAACCGGAGACGAACTATCGATTTCGTGTGCCGGACGAAGAGGTGATTTGCTTCGTTGATGGAGAGGCTGGGCCGCAGAGCTTCAGGGCCGGATGTGGAAATGGCGCGGATTTCGGCGATTTTATTGTGTGGAGAAAAGATGGACTGCCAAGTTATCAGCTTGCCTGCGTTGTCGACGACGCAGCAATGGACATCACGGAAGTCGTCCGCGGTCGCGATCTGCTGCGATCGACCGCTCGGCAGATTCTTCTGCAGCGTGCGCTCGGGTTGCCTAGGCCAGGTTATTTTCACTGCGAGTTGATGCGAGACGAAGCAGGTGTGCGGCTGGCAAAGCGGCATGATGCTCTGAGTCTGCGCGCACTGAGACAGAAAGGCTACACACCTTCGGAAGTCCTTACGCGTTTGAACTTAGATAGCTGAACGTACGATCACCAACCGGGGTGTCGCGCATCCGTGTATGTACCTCTGACGAAATTTGCTTGAAGTTGGTGACGAATTGATCTGTGACGCATCTCATGGGGAAGGGGTGCAGCATGAGATGGATTTCGAGCGACGCGGTGCGATGGGCGGCAGCATTTTGCGTGGCGCTTCTGCTGCTTGTAAGCTAGCCCGCAACCAAGATATTGAAGGGGCAGCCTGCGTGTGCGGGCTGCCCATTGTGTTTACTCTGCGTTCGGGCCGTACATCGCTCGAATCACGTCGTCGTAGCTCTTCATCTGATAGTTTTCGGGCGGAATGCCCCCGGCCAGATAGCGAACGAAGTAGTCCCAGCGGCGGCGCATGATGTACTGTGACTGCTCGCCGTAGCCATGGTGAGCGTTGGGGACCATGAGCATGTCAAAGCTCTTGTTCGCGTTCATCAGCGCCTGCACGACGATCAGGGTGTTGGTCGGCGGAACGTTGTCATCCATCGTGCCGTGCACCAGCATCAGATGGCCCTTCAAATTGCCCGCGTAGTTCTGGTTCGCTTGCGCTTCGTAGTTGTCCTGGCCGTTTGGACCGATGACTTCAAGGCCGGCGTACTTCTCGTCCCAGTCATCCTCGTAATCGCGGTTGTCGTGGTTGCCGCTCTCTGCCCAACCCACCTTGAAGAAGTCTGGGTAGTGGAACAACGCAGATGCCGTGGCATTACCACCACCGGAGTGCCCCCAGATGCCAACGCGGTTGATGTCGATCCAGGGGTTTTCGGCTGCGAGTTGCTTGATGCCGGCAACCTGGTCAGGAATCGTGGCCTCACCCATCTCCGCAGGTGTATCGGCGTGTTCGTCGTGGAAGGTCTTGCTGCGGAATGGAGTGCCCATGCCATCGATGCAGATGACGATAAAGCCAAGGTCAGAGAGTGCCTGATCGTCGCCGCTGGCAGGCGAGAAGCTGCGCGATCCACAGGAGCCGATCTGCGGTCCCGGGTAGACGTAGTCGATGATTGGGTACTTTCGTGAAGCGTCGAAGTTGGTGGGCTTCCAGAGGAAGCCGTACAGCGGCGTTTTGCCGTCACGCGCATTCACGGTGATCGGTGTCGGCGGTTTCCAGCCTGCGGCCAGCAGTTTCGAGATGTCCTGGTGCGCCAGAGTCGCGATCAGCTTGCCCGTGTTGTCGCGGAGGACTGCGGTCTCCGGTGTCTCGCGCGTGGAGTAGACGTCGACGAACGATGCTCCGTCCGGAGAAGGTGTAATTGCATGGTCGGCGTTCTCGGGCGTCAGCAGTTGCTGGTTTGAGCCATCGAAGTTCACGCGATAGTAGTGCGTGAAATAGGGATCCTCGCCCTTCTCTTTGCCGGTTGCGAGAAAGTAGAGCACGCGGTTCTTCTCATCAACGTGAAGCACCTGGGTTACGGGTCCCTCGCCGTGCGTGATCTGGTTCTTGAGCTTGCCGGTCGTGAGGTCGTAGAGGTACATCTGGCCCCAGTCGCTGCTTTCGGAGTACCAGAGGAATTCGTTGGAGGCGGGCAGGTAGAACCAGTTGACCTTGCCCTGTCCGGATTCGTAATAGGTCGGAACGTGGTCGTGGTAGACGGTCCGGACTTCGCCAGTTTCTGTATCGGCGACGCGGAACCACTCGTCTTTGTGGTCGCGCGATGTGGAGACGAACGCCAGGGTTTTTGCGTCGGGGGAAAATTTCACGTCATCCCAGCCGGAACCCCCGCGGCAGCTCACATCGTCACAGAGCGTGCTGCGGTGTTCGTCGGGAGGCATCTTCAGGCGGACCATCTTGCCGCTGTCCACGTCGATGATGACACGCTCGATCTTGGTGATGTTTTTGTCGCCGAGCAGAGGATAGCGCCAGGCCTCGAGGGTTGGATGGCGGTTGGTCACGGAAACCAGATACATCATTCCGTCCTTGCGCTGGTCCTGCTGAAAGGTCGCAATCTTTTTGGAGTCGGGCGACCAGATGAGAATCGGCGCATCGGAATGTGTCCATCCAGCGTTGTCGGTTGCGTAGCCGTAGTCCTTCACGCCATCGGTAGTGAGCTGTCGCTCTTCGCCGCTGGCCTCGACGCGGACCCACAGATTGTTGTCGCGTATAAAGGCCGCAAGCTTCTTGTCTGGGGAGATATCAAATGGAGCGCGACTGCGGCCTGGCCGAGTCGGCCTCGCAGGTCTTGTGGTTTGGGCTTGTGGGGGAGTTGGGCGCGCGTTCATCTGCGCATTGCCGGTTTGCGTAGAGCTGGTGCCCGCAGGTGGCTGTGCGTCTGGTTTTTGCTCAGGATGTTGCACCGGCTGCGGAGGAGCTTCGAGAGTGCAGCTCTCTGCGTTCGCCGTGCAGTGGAAAGTTTGCGAACGCACGGTAACGGCGAAGCCTTTTGCCTCTGGAGTGTAGTCGTCGATGCGCAGATGCGCGGCTTCTATTTCACGTCCGCTTGCCTTGCTCAGCGCGGCTGCGAGCTTGTTGGTGTCGAAGGCCAGTTCGACCTTGCCTGTGCGGGCATCGGCGATTCGAAAAGCAACAGCACCAGCAGATGGGTCACGGAAGAAAACCCGTCCATCGGAGAGGTACTTTACGTCAGCTCACGGTGTGGTCCACCAGCGGGTTGACGTTGTAACCCATCCAGCGCTCTGCCTGGGAGTAATCCTGAGCGGTATAAGTTTTTTGAGCATGGAGCGAAACGGCTGAAGAGACCAACAGAGCGGCGACGAATTTTCTGTTCATATCGTTGGATGAAATGATACTTGGAATCGCTGACTCTTAGGCGTCCGGCTCCGGGTGCGGAGTCTCGGGGTCTCCGGTGCGGCGCAAACGAGCGAGCAGCGCACGCGGGCGCAGGGCAGTAGGGACATGCCAGAGCGAACCAAGAAAGCCTCGCCAGGTGTCATGCGAGAGGCGCAGGCTGGTCGGCAGGACATAGGTGTCCATGATCATTTCAGAGAGGATCAGCGAACCGGCAGCGCCCAAGAGGCCGTACAGGCGAGCCATGAAGTAGGTGACGACGAGCGTCACGCCGGTCGCAGCGATATAGTAGGCCGCGAGCCTGCGATGTTGATTGATCGCGGCGATCAAGGTGGAGCTGGTCGACCAGAGCGAGTAGAACAGAACGCTGAGCAACAATAGGAAAAGGAGACGCGGGCTTGGCGGAACCTTGTGCGATGTCCAATGCGTGAGGAACCATGGGCCAATGGTCATCATCGCCATGATGAGGACTACCGCGATCACAAGAGCTACCTGGCACGCGCGGCGATGGAGCGTCCGCACCAGCTCAAAGTTGCGCGCGCCGTAGGAGATTGAGAGCTCGGGCCAGAACGTGCTGTTGACCATTTGCACCATCTGCAAGGCCACACGCGAAACCGTGCGCGCAGTGCCAAAGTTCACGACGTCGTCCGGGCCAAGAGCGTACTGCACGGCTAAGAGCGTGCCTTGCAGATTAAGTGCGTTGCCGATGGGAAAACCCATGAAGGCGACGGCGGGAGCCGCGAGGCGGCGGATTTCGGAGAACTGTGCGTGCGACCATCCATATCGCAGCCATGGGATATCACGGCGCGCCATGATGCAGAGAATTACGGTTCCTGCGGCGTTCGCAACGGCAAACCATAGCGCGGTCGCGCGTGCTCCGTGGCCCATGATGACAGGCACCAGCATGACGGCGAAGGCAATCAGGGAAAGGCAGCTCTTGATGAACGTGCCGTAGGGATAACGTCCCACGCAGGTGTATGCCGACTGGACAAGCTGCTCAAGCTGGCCGAACAGCGTTGCACAGCCAAGATAGAAGAAGATCCACTTCGCGTCGTCGGGCGTGATGAGGTGCAGCTTCAGCCATTGCCCAACGGGCAGATAATACAGAGCCGCAGCCAAGGCAATCACCACGATCGAACAGACGCCGATGATGAACCACCAGCAGCTCTGAAATACACGCAGAGCCTCTGCCTGCTCGCCGCGCGCCATCAGCATCGTCATCTCGTTGCCGGCGACGGAACCAAAGCCGATGCTGGAGAAGGTAAGGTAGCTCGGAATGGCTATGATGATCAGCCACTCGCCGTAGAGCGTCTTGTCCCAGAAGTGCAGAAAGACCGGAACCTGTATGAGCTGGATGATGGTTCCGGCGAGACGGCTGACCCAGTTCGAGATAAAGCCCAGCACCAACCGGCGGCGAGTTCCGCTGTCCATGCGCTTACCGGTTGGCCACGCCATGGGCGAGGCGGTGGGCGAGCGGGCGAAGGAGCCCGCGTGCGAACGAGGATAACGTGACCTTCGGACGAATCGATTCACCGCGCGCGAAACGCTCGGCAAGATCAACCTGGTTATTGGATTTCGCCCAGGACATCAGGTCCGGCACCAGAAGAGCTCTATCTTCGATTGGGAGTTCGTTGCACGCCGCGGCAAGATAGCGCCGGAGGTTTGCGCGGCTTGCGTCCAGAATCCATATGCGATCCTTGAGCTTCAGACGGTCAGCCGCGAGCGGCATGACGTGAGTGAAAATCCGCAGCTCGTCGCGAAGCCACATGGGCGCGCGTGCACGAAAGCGATTACCCTCATGACCGACTCGATAGCCACTGACGATCTCAGAGGTGCGGATGAAGTCGCCGAACGGAGTGAGTTGAAGAAATAAGGCCCAGTCTGCGAGCGATTCGAGATCGCCGAGAATCGGCCCGGAAGCGACGTAAGCATCGCGCCGGATCGCGAAAGCCGCGAAGCTGACCTTTGGCCCAAAGCGTTGCGAGAGAAGCGTCGCAGGTGCATGCTGCACTCGCGGAACGCTGAGGAGGTAGTCGCGCGAAAGGACGTTCCCGGCGGCGTCGATGTTCTGCCATGGAGCTCGAATCAGCGCGGCTCCAGGATGTTGTTCGGCTGCCAGCACGAAACTTGCGCAGAAGCTTGGCAGGGCAAGATCGTCACTGGAGAGCAGAGTTATCCAGTCGCCCGTCTGCGAGGAGAGTGTGAAGTTGTACTGTGCCGTGAGATTGGAGCCGGCAGGCGGCTGGACCACTCGAATGAGTTCCGCATGTTTTGCAGCATATTCGGCGAGGACGGCCGGAGTTTCGTCTGTGCTCTGGTGATCCGAAACGACGATCTCGTCCGGCAGCCTGGTCTGGGCTAGCAGCGAATCCAGCGTCTGGCGAAGATAGCCAGCCTGATTGCGGGTCGGAATTCCCACCGAAAATCTGACAGGGCTGGCCATGTGAGGATTTTAGCAACCTGTTTGATAAAGCTAGGATCGCTGCCTTCGCTCGCGGTCGAGCGCAATTTTCTCCTGCATAAGACGCTGAAGCATCTGCTCGTCACCACGGCGTTGCGCTTCACCCATCCCGGCGCGCAGCTCGCGGCCGCGGCGGTCCCAATAGCGCTCCTGGAGAGTCTGAAGAGCACCGCGGACGCGCTCGGTAAGGACGTGGTGGCCGTTGTTTCCTTCAGGAAGATCAGAGGACGCATGCAAAGCTGAGGCCAGCAGTGCGCGTGAAGTTGCATCCGGTGCGGCATCGAACGGATTATCCGGCGCGGGGGCGTTCGCGAGGACCTCGATCACGGCCGCCGTTGAAAGCTCGCTGAACCAGCCCGGATTTGCTGCAAGTGTCTCCGCCGCGAGCGCACGCGCTGAATCGGCTTCGGGCAGAATGAGCGCGGACAGCAGAATGCGCTCGACCTCAGTGACGGCGCGCGGTTGAGCCGCACGGACACTCTCCAGCCGCTGCTGCGCTGCCTGTTTCAGCTCCTGCATTACAAGGGCGCTTTCGATACCGAGCTTCTGAGCGGCGTTCGTCGCGAACTCGTTGCGTACAATCGCATTCGGAATGCGGCGAATGTGCGGAAGCAGAAAGTTCAATGCCTTTACCTTCGCTTCAGGTGTCCTCTGCGGAAATTCTGTCTGCGCGCGTGCAATCAGGAAATCGGAGTAACGAGCCGCACCGCGAACGGCGTCAGCGTACGCCTGAATGCCATGTTCCCGCACGAATCCATCCGGGTCGAGGCCGCCATCCAGCGTAATCACGCGAACTTCGAAGCCATCTTCCACGAGAAGGCCGAGTGTCTTCTCTGCTGCGTTCTGGCCAGCTGAATCAGGATCGAAGTTGAGCCAGACCTTCTTCGTAAATCGAGCGAGCATACGCGATTGATGCTCCCCAAACGCCGTGCCGCTCGTTGCAATGACGTTATCGATCCCCTGCATGAACAACGAGATGCAGTCCATCTGGCCCTCAACCAGCAAGGCGGCGTCTCGGGTTTTGATTCCAGCTTTGGCTTTATCCAAATTGAACAGGACTTGACTCTTTGTATAGAGCGCGGTCTCGGGTGAATTGAGATACTTCGGGCCGGATTTTTCGTCGGCTGCATCGAGCAGGCGGGCGGTGAAGGCGATCGGCTTTCCCTGCTCATTGCAGATGGGGAACGTGATTCGCTTGCGAAAGCGTGCATACAGCGGCCCAGAGGAACCGTCATCGCGCTCCTTCGAACTGAACAGCCCGCTGGCGCGCAGCACCTCTTCGCTGAAGAACTTGCCCAGCCGGTCACGCATATCGTTGAAGCTTTCTGGCGCGTAGCCCAGGCGGAAGGTCTTGATCGTCTCTGGCGTGATGCCGCGGGTGCTCATGTATTCGCGTGCACGAGCAGCCTCAGGCGAGTGAAGGTTCTGCTGGAAGTACTGTGTGGCGGCCTCATGGATTTCGAGAAGCTGTTTGCGCAGACCTGCCTCACGTGCGTCGTGCGCGGAGGAGAACTCGCGCTGAGGCAGTGCGATTCCCATCTTCGTTGCGACCGAGCGAACAGCTTCAGGGAAGCTGACGTTGTCCATCTTCATGACGAACGTAAAGACATCGCCATGCTCGTGGCAGCCGAAGCAGTAGTAACTCGAGGTCGCGGGGTAGAGGTAAAAGGAGCCGGACTTTTCCTTATGGAACGGGCACAGGGCCGACCAGTTCGCACCGGACTTGCGCAGCTTGATGTACTCGCCGACGATGCGCACGATATCTGTCTGCTGCTTAACGGTCTGTGCGAAGTTGTCGGCCATCTTGTTGTTTTCAGTCTATTGGCGCGCAGAATTGGAGCGATTTGAGGAATTGTGCATACCAGGCAATTCCGTCGCGTATCGATATTCCTCAATCAAGATTACCGTTTGGCCATTACCTATGGCCCAAAAGAGACACGTATTGATCTGCTTGGTGTGAGCAACATGGGCGCGCTATCCGGGTATAAGAGGAACGTGTACGCGCGATCGACCCGATTGATCCGCCCACGGAGACCAAATGACTACACGTAAGATCGTCTCTAAGCTGCTGATGGGGGCCGCACTGGCTATTCCAGTCGCTGCCCTGACTACCGTCAGCGCACACGCGGCCGTCATCATCTCGGTGAACTTCGCGCCGCCGGCACTGCCGGTCTACGCTCAGCCCATTTGCCCGGGCCCGGGCTATCTCTGGACCCCGGGTTATTGGGCGTACGGTCCTGACGGCTATTATTGGGTTCCGGGTGTGTGGGTGCAGCCGCCTGCGGTCGGTCTGCTATGGACACCCGCATGGTGGGGCTGGGAGCGTGGCGCCTACATCTATCACGCCGGCTATTGGGGACCGCACGTCGGCTTTTATGGCGGGATCAACTACGGTTTCGGCTACGGCGGCGTGGGCTTTGTGGGTGGGGAGTGGCGCGGCGGCGCGTTCTTCTATAACCGCGCGGTTGCAAACATCGATGTCGTCCACGTCACGAATGTTTATGTCCGGAATGTCGCGATCGTGAATCATTCGACTGTGGCGTTCAATGGGGGCAGGGGAGGCATACAGGTTCGGCCGAGTTCCTTTGAGATGGCTGCGATGCATGAGCAACACTTCCAGCTAACCGCCAACCAGATGAGCCACGAGGGCTTCGCCGCGCAGAACCGCTCGCAATGGGCCAGCTTTAACCATGGACGGCCGACTGTCTCTGCGGCGGCTTCCGTGAGTGCGTTCCATGAACACCCGAACAATCCGGGCCTCGCGGCGCGTCCGAATCAGCGCGAGGGAAACCAGGACCAGCGCATCGCGAACGGGCTTCGTGACGGGCAGATGACCTCTGGTGAGGCCGCACGTGCCGAACGCACACAGGCCAATATCGACCGGCAGGTCCATAACGACCGTATGGCAAATGGCGGCACGCTGACCGGCCAGGAGCGGCAACAGATTAATGGTGAGCAGAATGCGGCTTCGCGGCAGATATATCGCGAGAACCACAACGCGAACGCCATTGGCGCAAATGAAGTGAATCAGCGTGAGGCGAACCAGGAGCAGCGAATCGCCAACGGTGAACGCGACGGTCAGATGACCTCCGGCGAGGCAGGCCGGGCGCAGCGTTCGCAATCAAACATAGCCCAGCAGACTCACAATGAACGTATGGGTAACGGTGGAGGGCTCAACCAGCAGCAGCGGCAACAGGTGAACCGCGAACAGAATCGGGCCTCCCGGCAGATTCACCAGGAGAACCACAACGGCAACAGAGACGGTAAGGGCCGCTAAGCGCTCTTTTCGCTTCATCGACGATCGGCTGGCCTTCGGGTCAGCCGTTCTATTTGCACAATTACCCGTGCGCCAGAGATGCGCCCATACTCACTAGAATCGAGACATGGTTTCAGCAGCCATGCGTGCGCGACTGGCGGTAGGGCTCATAGGAGCTCGTAATCCATCGAACGTTGGCGCCGCTGCCCGGGCGATGCGCGACTTCGGCTTCGCCGATCTGAGATTTGTGAATGACTATGCGGCCCCGTTCGAGGCAGCTCAGATCGAAGCAACAAGGTCGGCCGTCGGGGCAGCAGAGGTCATGCGAGCCGCGCGCGCCTTTGGTTCTGTCTCAGAAGCGATTGCCGACTGCACACTGGTTGTCGGAACAACCGCAATCGGCGAACGTCAGCTGGATCGAGAGGTGCTTGCGCTTGTTGAGGCGGCGCCGTTGCTTCTGAAGGAGATGGCGAAGCCGAATGGACGGGTTGCGCTCCTCTTTGGGTCCGAGAAAACTGGCTTGACCAACGATCAGCTCAGCCATTGCCAGATACTCATCACGATTCCGATGTTTGCTCCCGCAGGCGCCCGGCACCTTTCGATGAACCTGGGCCAGTCGGTCGCGGTATGCCTCTACGAAGTAGTGCGCGGTGGTTTTGAGAATGTCAGAGAGCTTCCCGCGATCCGTGAAGCGGGTGTCACAGCAGATACCCGCGAGCGGCTCACCTGTCAGCTTATCGAAGCCATGAATCAGACCGGCTATTCGCGGCGGTTTCCGGCCAACGCGCGAGAGCACGTGGTGCGGCAACTTGCGATGAGCCTGGGCAAAACACAGGATGAAGCTGTCACATGGATGGGCTTTCTGCGCCAGATCCTCCGTGACGAAAAGAAAGACGCTCCCGGCATCTAGCCTGCGGAGCGTCTCTCCGGTTCCATTCACGAGAGGTCGAACCTTAGGCGATTACCACAGACCCCAGGAACGGCTCATGTAGTCACTCAGCGTCATGACGATTAGCGACAGAAACAGAAAGAGTCCGGAACCAATGGTCATCTTGATGAGCCGCGACTGATACTTCGCGTGCATAAAGAACAGGACAACGATGGATGCCTTGAAGCAGGCGATGAACAAGGCAATCACGGGATTGGCCCACTTCAGATCAATGAACGCCACAAGGCATGTGACAGCGGTCAAAATGAGCAGCGTCCCGAAGACCAGACCGTACTGTGCCGGCGTGACAATATGATGCGACCCGTGTTCCGGGTTGGTGATGTTCGTCGGATCTTCAGCTTCCAGGTGGTGGGTGGTGGTTTCAGCCATCTCGTTTTCCTTGAGCAGTGATGCGGCCTAATGCAGCGGGTGCCTGTTGATGAGATAGAGCAGCGGATACAGGAAGAGCCAGACGATGTCAACGAAGTGCCAATATAGGCCGAAGTTTTCTATCGGTGCGACATATCCGGCACTGAAGTCCCCTCGCTGCGCTCGCCTGAGGAGCCAGAACAGGATGAAGACGCCGATGACCATGTGCAGAGCATGCATGCCGGTCATCCCGAAGTAAAGGAAGAAGAATATCTGGGTGCGCTGCGCCATGTCCGGCGCCAGGGGCTTCTCGTGAATGCCGTGCGCTGCCGGGTTTACGAACTCCGATATGTCATAGTGTGCGCCGGGAATGTGATGGTGGACCCACTCTATGTGCCACTCCTGGCCCTTGATACAGAGGAACGCGATGCCGAAGAGCACCGTGAACACGAGCGTCCACACCAGCATCTTCCGCTTGCGCATTTCCGCGGCCCAAACCGCTAACGCCATGAAGAAGCCTGACGTAATCAGGATTGCCGTATTGGCCGTGCCCAATGGGATGCTGAGCTGGTTCGAAGCCGTAAAGAAGGCATCGTAGTACCAGTTGCGGTACAGCAGGTACGAGAAGAAGAGACCGCCGAAAAACATGATTTCGGTGAGCAGAAACAGCCACATTCCAAAGCTGCCAGCCTCGCGCTGCTGCTCAACTGTCTCAAAGTGATGCCGGTGCTGCGGCAGCGGAACATGCGCATGTTCCACATGGACTGCTGTTTCGTGCGTGTGTGGATGCTCGGTCGCGACGGTGTTATCCAACGGTCGTCACCTCGTTCTTCCGCTTGTGCTCGAGCCACTCGTAGTCATAGGCTTCGTGGTCCATGATCGGCGTCTCGATAAAGTTTTCCGTCAGCGGCGGAGATTGAATCTGCCACTCGAGGCCTGTGGCCTGCCACGGGTTATCGCCGGCGATAGCGCCATACTTCAGCGACCAACCGAGGTAGAGCAGTGGCAGCATATAGCCCACCCCGAGGACGGTAGCGCCAGCCGTCGAAAGCACGTTGAGGACCTGGTACTCAGGTGGATAGGCGTGATACCGGCGCGGCATACCGAGATAGCCCAGAATGAACTGCGGCATGAAGGTCAGGATGAAGCCGATGAAGGTGGTCACGGCGGCAAGTTTGGAGAGCGACTCCGGGTACATACGACCCGTCATCTTGGGCCACCAGAAGTGCACGCCCGCCAGGAAGGCCATCAACATGCCGCCCACCATGACAAAGTGGAAGTGCGCGACGATGAAGTACGTCTCCGTCAGATGGATGTCCATGCCCAGCGAACCGAGGAACACACCCGTCACTCCGCCAATGGTAAACAAGCCCATGAAGCCGAAGGAATAAAGCATCGGCGTTTCAAAGGTGATGGAGCCCTTCTGCAGTGTGAACGCCCAGTTGAAGATCTTGATCGCTGAAGGAACCGCCACGAGCATCGTCAGCAGCGAGAACACCAGTGCCGAGTAGTTCGAGATGCCCATGATGAACATGTGGTGCGCCCAGACGAAGAACCCGAAGAGCGCAATGGCAACGGAGCTGAAGGCGACCGCGGTATACCCGAAAACACGTTTTCTGCTAAAGGTCGAGATGGTTTCCGAGATGACGCCCATTCCCGGCAGGATCATGATGTAGACGGCGGGGTGGCTGTAGAACCAGAAAAGGTGCTGGAAGAGCAGCGGATCTCCACCCTTCGTCGGATCGAAGACTCCGATTCCAAACACGCGCTCCAGCAGGACCAGAGTGAGGGTGATCGCCAGCACTGGCGTTCCCAGTACCATCAGCAGCGAGGCCGCGTAGTTCGACCAGACGAACAGTGGCAACCGGAACCATGTCATGCCCGGGCAGCGCATGCGATGGATCGTCACGATGAAGTTCAGGCCGGTGAAGATTGAGCTGAACCCTGCTACGAAAATCGCCAGCGCCGCTGTAATGACATGCGTGTTCAAGTAATGAGTGGAGAGCGGCGTCGTAAATGTCCAGCCCGTATCCACGCCACCGAGCACGAGCGCGGCGAGCAGCATGATGCCGCCGGCAACGTAGAGATACCAGCTCAGCAGATTGATCTTCGGAAAGGCCAGGTCCTTCGCCCCGACCATGATTGGGATCAGGAAGTTGCCGATCGTCGCCGGCACCGATGGCACCAGGAACAGGAACACCATGATGATCCCGTGCATCGTGAAGAACTTATTGTAGGTATCCGCTGAGACGAGGTCGGGCTGCGGCGTCAACAACTCGAGGCGAATCAGGCCGGCAAACGCTCCTCCGATGAAGAAGAAGAACGTGATCGAGATCAGATAAAGCATCGCGATCCGCTTGTGATCGCCGGTCAACAGCCAACTCAACAATCCGTGCTCTTTGTTGAGATAGCTGACTTTCGGCAGTCTTGCCGTGGCCTGGTCGGGTAGAGAGAGGATGGTTGCTGTGCTGCTCATGGCTTCACCGAGTCCTGGTTGGTGCCTACTGCGGGGGTAACAGGCGAGGCCTGATTCGAGTCCGCAGTGACGAAGGTCTGCTGGATGCGGTAGTTGGATTGCAGTTGTTTGATGAACTCGACAAGATCGATAAGACCGTCTTCGCTGATCTGTCCCTGATACGTGGGCATGATCGGCGAGTATCCGGCCGTCACATGCTGGGAAGGATTCAGGATGGCGTCGCGCAGATACGCGTCATTGACAAGGACCTGGCTGCCATCGGTCAACGTAAGCTTCGATCCATAGACGCCAGCGAGGTTCGGCCCGCGAGCCGAGGCATTGCCGGAGTGGCAGGCGTTGCATCCCATCGACGCAAAGAGGCGCTCGCCGTTCTGTGCCAGGCTCATACCGGAGTTCGACTGATCCAGCCATTTCTTGTAGTCAGCCGGCGTCATCGCGGTCACTTCACCGATCATGCCCGAGTGCAGCGTGCCGCAGTACTGCGTGCAGAAGATGTGATAGGTGCCGGGATCCGTTGCCTGGAACCAGACTGTGGAGTAGCGGCCGGGGATGACCTCGCGCTTTACTCGGAAGTCGGGAATCGAAAAGCTGTGGAACACGTCCTGCGAGATCATGGTCAACTGGACTGGCTGCCCGACCGGAATGTGCAGCGCGTCAATTTCGTGTTGGCCGCCCGGATGCTCCGCCTTCCACATCCATTGTTTGCCAACCACGTAGATGTTCATCGCATTTGGCGGAGGATTGTAAATCCGGAAGTAGAGCAGGCCGCCCCACACGAACACAACAAGGAACAGTGCCAGCGGAATGATGGTCCATGTGGCTTCGAGGATCGTTGAGCCCTCAACTTGAACTGCCACAGGATGCTTGTCGCGGCGATAGCGCAGAGAGAAGTAGAAGATCAGGAGGGTAACGAAGACCAGCCCGACGACTGAGATCGTGACCAGGAAGAAATACAGCGCATCCGTATAGGGAGCGATGGTGGACGCTTCAGCCGGAAACAGCGCCGAGCTGTGCAGCCACTTGATCAAAAATTGCCACAGGACTGGACTAATACCCATCGTTTGCCTTATCCGTTCCGCCAGTTATCGTCATGCCAGTTTGGCACGCTGCCAAGTTTGCGGCTTAGTTCTTTGTCTCGCCGAAACATCAGAAACATAAATCCGCCAAGGCTCGCGACCGTCACCATGCCCCCAAGCTGAACAACCCGCGCAACGATGAGCGAGTGCTTGTCTATCTGCGGGTCGTAGTGGTAGCAGTAGGTGAGGATATTGGCGACAGGCGAGCCGATCTTGTTACCTGAAGCGTCAATCAACCCCAGAAGAATGTCCTTCGGCGAGTACTCGACGCCAAGGTAATACTGCGCCACGCGGCCTTCGGGCGTGGCCAGCTCAATCGAACTTGCATGCGCAAATTGCGTGAGCTTGCCGTCCGGCCCCGGCACCCGAACGTAGCCAAATCCGATGGCATCGGTCAGCGCCTTGATGCTGGGTTCCTGGCCGACGAGGAAGTGCCACCCGTTCGCGGTCTCCGGCCGGCCGTAGCGCCGAAGGTAGAAGTCCTTCCGCCGCGCCGCGAGCTGTGAGGTCTCCGTGGGATCGATGCTCACGACAACGACCTGAAAGTCTTTTCCCGGCGTCAGATGCACCATCTCAAGGGCGCTGGTAATGCCGTCCAGTTCCTCCGAGCACAGCATTGGGCAGTTGTAATAAACAGCCGACAGAAGCACTGGATGCTTGCCATCGAAATACTGCCCGAGGGTGACCGGATTGCCATGATCGTCCGTGAACGTAGCAGCGAGAGGAAGCTGCGCGTTGAGACGCTGCTGGATCTTTGCACCTTGCAGCACCTTCGGCAGTTGATCGCCTACATTTGGTCCTTCCGTCTTGTCCCCGTAGCTGGAAACCTGGGCCGACACCGGCGCGACCGCCAGCCCCAGAAGCAGGGCAGCGAGGGCCAGGCGAAGGGATCGCTGGCAGCGGTTGCGGTTTGGAGTCGATTGAATCAAGTACGTCCTCGTGATTAATTCTAAGCGCGCTTACTCGTGGTTCGCCTCGGCGCGGTTAAACTCATTCTTTTCTTCCCGCGCCTCAATGGTGTCGAGCTCGTATCCCGTACGCGCGAAGCCATCGGTGAGCGGGGCCTGCACGGTGGGTGCTGTCTCACCAGCCATCAGTGGTGCGGGTTGCGCAGCAGCCGGCGGCTTGGGAAGTCCCTGCTGTACGACCAGTTGCATGGCTCGGGCGATCGGAATCCGAATCGTGCCCGAGGGCAGGTCCGGAGAGCTGCTGTAGTAATCAAGCAACAGATCCTCGCGTGCGTGAAGATCGGCAATGTCCTGGTCTCCGTCGTCCATCTCCAGCCGGGGCGTTGGAAACGTCTGCGTCATCTGCGCGAGCTGCCGCTGCTCCATAACAGCGTTGGAGGTCAAGTCCTCGCGCTTTTGTCCACGCGGAGTTGCACCCAGCTGGCTCTGGCCAGAGTGCCATTTGTTCGCAGGGCCGTCTTCCTTGGCGAGCGTGTAGTTGATGGCCTTGCCCATGAAGAAGCAGAAGACAAAGAAGATAACAAGAAAGCCAGAGAGGCCCGTGATGAACGTAACGACGCCGCCAACACTGACGTCTTCTACCTCGTAACCTGGGTGCTCAGGGTCGCGCACCGCTGGAACGGGGTGAGGCCCGGTGGGGTGCGGGCGACCCGGATCGTGTCCTTCGTGTCCTCTAGTGGGCATGTTCAGGCTCCAGAAGCTCTTCCGTATGCGGATCGTTCAGGTTTATCAGCGGTCGGCGTGTCAGTTCCGTCAGATAGACGACCATCCACAACGCCACAACCGCGAGAGGCACAGTGATGTAGGCGAGAATCCCCGAGTTACCGACGAGGTGCAGGTTCCCGGCGGCGTCCTTGAAGTTCGGCTCGATGAGCCAGAACATATCGATGAAGCGGGCACCAATCATGAAGATGCAGAGCCAGATCATCCGCCGCTTCGAGCGCTTGAAGTCACGCGAGAGCAGAATAACGAACGGGATCACCCAGTGGCAGATGACGTCCAGGGTGCAGATCGTCCACCAGCCGCCGCGGATCCGATGCAGGTACCAGGGAATCTCATCCGGTACGTTGCCCGAGTAGATGATCAGGAACTCGGCGAACGTGAGATAGATGTTCAGCATCACAAACGCGAACGCCAGCTTGCCAAGGTCGTGCTGTTCGGTGATCCGGAACATCGACTTCATCGGCTCATATCGAGACAGCAGAATCAGCGTGAGGATTCCGAGCGCCAGCACCGCATATCCCTGAGCCACCAGGAACTGCAGCCCGTAAACCGACGAGTACCACGTGACGTCGAGCGACTTCACAAACACGATCACGAAATCCGTCATCGCGATGACATACAGCAGAAGCGATGGCCCGGAAAGATTCTCAAATTTTGTCCGCCACCGGTCGAAGCTCAGGAACGTGCCGGCCGCCGGATCTGCATCGCTATCGAGCGTCCACGCGTTGAGCAGCCAAACAACTACCGCCATGAAGCCGAGCACCAGGATCGCCTGCACCCACGCGCTCACCGGGCTGAGCATGAAGTGCTTGAGGTTGATGCAGAGCTCCTGCTCCTGCGTCAGGACGCCTGCCTGAAATCCCTTCCATGTTTCCGCCGGAGTGGTGAAGGCCGCCCACTGATAGAGATGCTTCATGAGAAACAAAATTGGAAGCATCATCAGGGCGACGAGCCAGATGGTGCGCGTCATCGCCTCGAGCGGCCGCCGGAGTACGTGTCCCCACTTACCACCCGAGAGGTACTGCACCATCAGCAGGGCCAGCGCGCCACCTGTGAAGTTGAAACAGGTCATCACGCCCATCAGGTAAGAGCGAAGCAGATGGTTCCGGCCCTCCGGCGTCCAGAGGAAAAGCAGAAGCGAAACTACACCCAGCGCGACGGCTGTAATCAGCGCGATCGTTCGCCAGCGCAGGATGATGTCCGGTGCGGTCAGTACCGAGGGCATCTGCCGCGGATGGGGATGCGCCACCTCGCCATGAGTGGGGCCGGCTCCGAAACTTTCTCTCTCAAATGCCATCGGTCATTCGCCTTCGTATTCCTGAAACATCGTTCGATCGATCTTCTTTGTTCCTAATGTTGCGGTCCGGCCAGCCTGCCCGGAGCCTGCGCGTCCGGCTTCGCCAGCGGCGGCCCAGCGGAGTTTCGCGTTGGCGAGGGCTGCCCCGCGGTACCGCTTCCATGCGTTTGCGCGCTCACCGGGGCCGTCGTGGTGCCCAGTCCCGGAATCCCGTTGTCCTGTCCGTTCGGAGTTCCATAGACGGCAGTTGACGGAAGCCCCCACGGGTCAGCAAAGCCCGGAGGCATTCCCTGGTCTTTCGCAATCTGGTGAAGGTCTTCGACACGCGCCCCGGCAGGAACGTCTCCCTGCTTCGCGTTTTGGCTCAACTGCAGCGCGCGGATATAGGCCGCGATAGCCCAGCGGTCCTGCGGCGCAATCTGCGCAGCGTAGTCAGGCATGGCTCCATAGCCGTTAGTCATGACATTGAAGAAGTGGCCCAGCGGTGCGTTGCGCAGCCGGTCCGTATGGAAATCACCCGCCGGCCGGTAGCCACGCTGCACGATCATGCCATCGCCATTTCCTACGCGCGAGTGACAGGGAGTGCAGTAGACATTGAACCGCTCCTGCCCGCGTGCCATGGTGTCCGGAGTCAAATCAATCGGCAGACCATCGCCCTCTTTGCCGTTGATCAGGCCGGTATAAAAATACGAGTCTTCGCTGCCCTGATTGCGCGCCACCGTATTTGCAACCTGCGGACGCACAGACCGGCCGTCCGGATAGAAGGTGGTCCCGCGCTGGGGAAAGAACTTGGGCTCGTCCTGCATATCCTGACGGCATCCAGCGAGCACCAGCATCGCTCCGGTCGACAGGATGATGGCCGTTGCCCGTACCACTCCTTAATTCCTGAAGCCACCACTTCGTGTCTCGTCTTTCGCATCTCGAATCTCTGCATTAGTGGTCGACCTCCACAACAGAGACTGGGTTGAACTGCTCAAGAAACGCGCGAGTCTCGGCGACCGAGAAGCGCGGGTCGTGTGCCTCCAGGCAAAGGAAGAACTTGTCCGTCGTGGCGCCGTCGCGGAAGTTGGGCGCATTGAACAGCGGATGATAGAGCTGCGGCAGCCCGTTCAGCGCAATCATCCCAAACGCAGCCGCGAGACCCGAGAAAAGGATCGTCCACTCATAGCCCGGGATCACGAACGCCGGCCAGCTGAACAGCGGCATCGCGCGGATGTTCAGCGGATACCCCCAAACGTTAATCCAGACCTCCATGCCATAGCCGGTAATCAGCCCCATGATGCCGCCGATCAGACAGATCAGCGGAACGCGCGTCTTATGGAAGCGCAAAGCCTCGGCTGCCTCTTCCACCGGATACGGCGTATAGCACTCCATACGGCGGTACCCTGCGCGGTGGGCCATCTCCGTCGCGTGGACCAACTCCGACGGCGTATTGAACTCCGCCAGCAGGCCGTAGATTCCTTCACGCACTAGCATCAGAGGGCCTCCTCAACAACGCGATCCGCAGGCTGGCCGCCGGGCCGCACCTTGGTCTGCGGCAGCATCATCCTGATCTCGCTCATCGGAATCATGGGAGCCAGCCGCGCAAACAGCAGGAACAGGACGGTAAAGAAGCCCCACGTGCCGATGAACAACAGGTAATCCCAGAACGTCGCCCGGTAGGTTCCCCAGCTCGATGGCAGGTAGTCACGGTAGAGCGAGGTCACAACGATGACGAACCGCTCGAACCACATGCCGATGTTCACCACAAAGCTGAGAAAGAACAGGTACCCCGGGCTAACACGCAGACGGCGGCTCCACAGCGTGGTCAGCGGAATGGCAAGGTTCGTGAGGATGAGCAGCCAGTACGCCCAGCCCATGGGGCCGAACATACGGTTCCACATCATGAAGAACTCCCAGTGGCTCGCCGAGTACCAGCTCATGAAGACTTCCATGCCATAGCCGTACCCGACGATCGAGCCTGTAACCAGCATGACCTTCGCCATGTTGTCCAGATGGCGGAGAGTTACCAGATCTTCAAGGTGGTAGAACTTCCGGATCGGAATGGCGAGCGTCAGCACCATCGCGAATCCCGAGTAGACAGCACCAGCGACGAAGTAGGGCGGGAAGATGGTCGTATGCCAGCCCGCCATGGCCGCCACAGCGAAGTCGAAGCTGATGGTTGTGTGTACTGAGAGCACCAGCGGCGTCGAAAGACCGGCGAGCAGGAGCGACGCCGACTCATAGCGAATCCAATGCCGAGTCGATCCGCGCCAGCCCAGCGACAGCAAACCGTACAAGTACTTCGCAATCGGCGCCTTCGCACGGTCGCGCAGCGTGCCGAAGTCCGGCACCATGCCGATGTACCAGAACACAACCGAGATCGTGGCGTACGTAGAAACCGCAAACACGTCCCACGCCAGCGGGCTGCGGAATTGCGGCCACACGTTCATCGTGTTCGGATAGGGGAACAACCAGTATCCCAGCCACGGTCGGCCAATGTGCAGCAGCGGGAACATACCGGCGCAGCACACGGCGAAGATCGTCATCGCCTCAGCGAATCGGTTGATCGAATTACGCCAGCCTTGCTTGAAGAGCAACAGAATGGCGGAGATGAGCGTTCCAGCGTGACCGATACCGATCCACCAGACGAAGTTGATGATGGCGAAGCCCCAGGCTCCGGGAATCGTGACGCCCCAAATGCCAACGCCCTTCAGCACCAGCCACGTGACGCCGATGACCACGCCGAGCGCCACGGTAGCCGCAAAGAAGAAGCCGCCCCACCAGGCCCAGGGCGTCGAGCCCGTGAGCACGATGCCGGCAATCTTCTGGGTAACGCTCCTGAAGTTGTGCCCTGGCGCAATGACGGCATACTCGCCCGTGCGCGGGTCGATCATCGGATCGTGCACCGTCTCCGGATCGGGAACTGGATGGTGGGTCGCCATACTAAGCAAGCTCCGGGTTCGGGTTAATAACACCGGCCGTGTACGTTGTCCGCGGACGGTAGTTCAGATCGGCGAGCACCTGGTAGTCGCGCTCCGTTGCCTTTCGCTTCGAAACCTTCGAGTTCGGATCATTCATGTTGCCGAACACGATCGCATCCGTCGGGCAAGCCTGCTGGCAGGCCGTGACGATCTCTCCATCGCGGACCGCGCGGTTTTCCTTGTCGGCCTCGATCTTGGCCGCCTCGATGCGCTGAACGCAGTAGCTGCACTTTTCCATCACGCCACGCGAACGGACCGTGACGTCAGGATTGCGCATGAACTTGAGGCTCTCGGTGTCGTAGTCCGAATACAGCAGGAAGTTGAAGCGGCGCACCTTGTAAATGCAGTTGTTTGAGCAGTACCGCGTGCCGACGCAGCGGTTGTACACCATCACGTTCAAGCCTTCCGGCGAGTGGATCGTGGCGCCCACCGGGCACACCTGCTCGCATCCGGCCGACTCACAGTGCTGGCACAGCATGGGCTGGAAGAACGCCTGGGGTGCATGCAGATCCCCCTCGAAGTACGTATCGATGCGAATCCACTGCATGATGCGGCCGATCTTGACCTGTTCACGGCCGACGACCGCGATATTGTTCTCCGCGTAGCAGCTCACGATGCAGGCATTGCAGCCCACACACGAGTTCAGGTCGATCGCCATTCCCCATTTGTTCTGCAATTGCCTCGAGGATGGATCCTGGTGGTCATATCGCCACGCGTCCGGCCAGAAGCTTTCCTCGTGCGGCACTGCCTCACCCTGCGGGTTGTACCCAATCTTATCGACCAGCGTCAGGCTCGCACCGTTATGTGCGTAATCCGCGTCCTTCTGCACTTCGGCCACCGTGGCATAGCGGATGATCGACCGCTCCTCTGCCTCGTGGCCCGCAAGCGAATAGACCCCCTGCTTGTCGAACTCCTTGTGCTCCAGATCATGCTGCGCAAAATTGCCGCGGTGCTCGATGTTGTGCACCTTGGTGACGCAGATATCGTACGTCCCCTTGCCACGCGTGACCTTCAGACCGGAGTCCCACAACGGGTTGGTGGATGTGCGCAGAAGATATGCATTGAACCCTACGCCCGCACCGACACGGCCCGCCTCGGCACGACGGCCCCCACCGAGATACACGCTCACGCAATCGTTGGGGTGACCGGGAACCATGAGCACCGGAGCAATGACCTTCCGGCCCTTGAGCTCGAGCTCGATCGCCTCATTCTCCTCAATGCCGAGCTTGCCCATCGTGTCCAGGCTGATCAGCACGGCATTGTCCCAGGAGAGGTTCGTTACCTGCTTCGGCAGCTCCTGCAGCCAGCCGATGTTTGCGTAACGTCCGTCATACAACGACGGATCGGGGATGAACTTGATCTCAAGTGTGCCGTCAGCGGCAGGTGCCGCAGCGGGCGCATTTGCCCCATTTGGCGCTGCAGCCTTCGGAGCCGAAACAGTCGCAGCAGTGTTCGCCGTGCCATCGACCCAGCCATCGTGCAGTGCCTTCTTCCAGGCCTTCGCAAAATCGCCACCTTTGATGTACGTCTTGGCATTGGCGGACACCACGTCATACGCAGACTGCGAGGGATCGATCAGCGTCTGCAGAATGTCATGCGCAGTCTTGCCGCCATACAGCGGATCGATCATCGGCTGGATGATCGAAATCGTTCCATCCGCCGCGCGCGCGTCTGACCAACTCTCGAGATAGTGCGCCTGGTTGACGTGCCACGTGGAATAGAACCCCGTCTCGTCAAGGTACTGGCCCAGGTGCACCGTGTTGGGCACCATGTTGAATCCCGCGATGAAGTCGTAATCTACCGGCGCGTTGTACAGCGGATTTACGCCGAGCATCACCAGCCACTTCACCTTGCCTGCGTTCATGTCATCGACGAGCGACTTCAGATCCGCACCCTGCTCGGTCGGAATTGGCGCCAGCGGTGTCGAATAGCTGACCGACTTACCGACCGCGCCCAACGAGGCATTCAACGCATGCGCGGCGGCATGACATGCTGGCGAAGACTGCGGTCCCGCGACCACTACCGCGCGGCCATTCGCCTTTTTCAGATCATCGAGAACAGCAGTCAGGAACTTCTGCGCCGTGGGATTGTTGATGGAACCACCACCGCCCGCGAGACTGCTCGCGAACGCTTCCACTTCGCTCGGCTTCAATCGCAGCGCATGATCCGCCTTGAATCCGGTAACCGACGGCGTCGTCTCGAGGACGTACAGCCGGTTCATGGTCTTGCCTTCTGCGTAGCGGCGGCGCTCTGCAAAGGAGGCTGCCATCGGCAGGAACCCAGGGAAGCCAATGCCCCCTAAAAAGTCCGCGTCGAGTGAGAGGATGACGTCGGCATCATCCAGCTTGTACTGCGTATCGTAGTAGTCGCCGAAGGCTGCCTTGGAAGCCGCCCGAGCCACATCGCCGTTGACTGGGTCGTACTGGATCAGCTTGGCCTGGGGATACTTCGCCTGCACCTGCTTCCACTGCGCCGCAAGCGTGGGAGAGGTCACTGTCTCGGATAGGAAGTACAGGCCCTGGCCGCCGGGAAGCTGACCAACACCCTTCGCAAACGCCTGCTGGAAGTCACCCCACTCCGCGGCTACACCCCGGAAACGCGGATGCTGCGACCGATCAGGATCGTACAGGCCAAGCAGCGTGCCCTGCGTGAACGTATCCGAGCGCCCCTTGGACATCGGGTGCTCCGGATTGCCATCGACCTTGATCGGGCGGAACGCGTCCGACTTGATCAGCACCGGAACCGCTCCGGTCGGGAACGGATGCGCGCTCGCAAAATACATCGGGCGGCCCAGGATCAGGTCCTCGGGCTGCTTGATGTACGGGAAGATCGGCTCATCCGGCTGCTTGGTACAGCCCGCCAGACCAGCCAGTGCAAAGCTCGCGCCCATCACCTTCAAAAAGCTGCGACGCGAAACCGCGTCGATCCACTCGCCGGCGCCGGACTGCCGCGGGAACTCCTCCTGCATCAGCTCGTGAAACTCGGGCGTCTCCGCCAGCTCGTCGAGGTTCTTCCAGAACCTCCGGCCGGTCTTGCCGTCGAGCTTCGCGCGAACCTCAGCGAGGGTCATCTTCTTCCGAGGAGCCGGCGCGATCGCCGTTACAACCTGGGCCGTCGTCCCGTTTGTTGCCGCCGGGCTTCCGTTGTCCGGCATCAGGCCGGCGGCCTTCACCTCTTGGTTCATCGTCGTCTCGTTCATCGGTGGCATGTCTCGCAGCTGGAGAGCTCGTTGGCCGTGCGGATGTGGTACTTATCCATCAGGTAATGTCCAAGGTCGATCTGGCTGGTGAACTTCTGATAGTTCGCCGGCACCGTGATCACAGGCACATCCGACACCGAACCCGGCTCGCTCTGCGGATGCGGCTGCATCGGGAAGCCGGACTGAGGCCGTCCCTGCCCGATCGGGTGCGGCGGCTCGGCTTGCGCGAGCTCAGGATTCTGTCCAGTCGTCGGATCTGTCGTCGTACAGGAAACCGAGCCAGCGGTCGGTCCAGACTTGCCCGTGGTCGTACACCACACCGGCTTGTTGCTCGTGGGCCCGGCCCAGGCCATGTTGTAAACCTCGGCCGCAGGCCGCAGGTTCGTCGCAGGATTCCGATGGCAGTTGAGGCACCACTCCATCTGGAGCGTGTTCTCTTCGTACATCAACGGCATCTCGTCTACGCGGCCGTGACAGCTCGCGCATCCGAGTCCTTTATTCACATGAATCTCATGATTGAAATACACGTAGTCCGGAAGGTCGTGAACACGGATCCACTGGATCGACTCACCGGTCGCCCAACTGTTGCGCACCGGCTCCAGCAGTTGCGCATTGGTCCAGATCTCGGAGTGGCAGTTCATGCAGGTCTTCGTCGGCGGAATGCCTGCGTAGGAGCTCTTCTCGACCGACGTGTGGCAGTACTGGCATTGCAGCCCTAGACCCTCAACGTGGTGCTTATGGCTAAACGGCACCGGCTGGTCGGGACGCTGGCCCTGCCGCGTGACCCAGGGCGATCGTTGCAACTCGTTCAGCGTCACGCCGAGCGCGATGACGATCAGACCCGTCAGCACCAGGCTCATGCGAACCAGTGCATTCGAACTGCGGTCAAACACTTGCGCCATGAGTGCGTTCCTGCTCTCCGTTCGCCGACATCATCGGCGTGGCTCCTGCTCCTGCTATTGCATGCTGCTCCCTCGCCCCACAATGGGGCGACTGCAGCAACTAACTAACTGTTATCTGTCCGTAGGGGGATTCCAACGAGACCGACATGCTTCTGAGAGCCAAAGTATAGCAGCCGATTTATGCGAGTTTGAAGAGGGTTGGCCGCGGATTTGGTCGATGTTCGATGCGGAAAACGATTATCGAAGAGCCGAGGCAATAGGCCCGGCGCCGCAGGCCGATGCAATTTCAAGTATTTTTTGCCCTTTCATCCACGCGGACCCGCACCTTATTTAGCAACTGCGTCCACAACAGTCCGAATTCATGCCACACTACTCCCCATGCCTCGCCCGCGCTCCGGCCCTACACACAAACCTCCTTATGACACGGACGTTGCAATCGCGGCCCTCTCTGCCGCCGACCCGAAGCTCGCTCGTCTCATGGAACGCGCCGGGCCCTTCACGTTGCGGCTTCCCTCCCAACAATCGCCCTTTGAAGCACTGGCGGAATCCATCGTGTATCAACAGCTTCACGGCAAAGCCGCAGCAACGATCCATGCGCGGTTGCTCTCCAGCTTCGAACCGATCTGCGGCCTTGGCAATCACCCCTCGCCGCAGCATCTCCTCGACTGCCCTAACGAGCAGCTCCGCTCCGCCGGGCTCTCGCACAACAAAATGTTGGCGCTCCGTGATCTTGCTGCGAAAACGCTCGACGGAACCGTGCCCTCACTCAGCACCATCAAGAAGATGTCGGACGAGGACATCATCGAGCACCTCACGCAGGTTCGCGGCATCGGGCGATGGACGGTCGAGATGCTGCTCATCTTTCGGCTGGGACGCCCGAACGTCCTGCCCGTCTCCGACTACGGTGTCCGAAAAGGGTTCGCGCTGACCTTCCTCGGCCTCAAACCTGCGCAGAAGGTCACGCCCGATCTGCTCGCAACGCCTGAGCAGATGATCCGCCGTGCAAAGAAGTGGACTCCCTGGCGCTCGATAGCGAGCTGGTATATGTGGCGCGCATGCGATCTCGCCGCCGGCAAGATTGTCCAGCCGCAGTGACGACTCCATTCCCGGCCGGCGCGCGTCCAAGGAATAAGATTTTGACTGATGGCTCGTAGACCGACAGCACCACCCAAGCCAACCGACTCCACCTTTGCTCCCCTGCGATTCGTGTGCGTGCACGGGCATTTCTATCAGCCTCCACGCGAAAACCCCTGGCTTGAAACAGTCGAGATGCAGGAATCCGCGGCGCCCTATCACGACTGGAATGACCGCATCACGTCCGAGTGCTACGCGCCCAACGGCGCCTCGCGTATCCAGAACGAGCAGACTCAGATCATCCGCATCATGAACAACTACGCGCGGATGAGCTTCAACTTCGGCCCCACACTTTTGAGCTGGCTGGCCGAATTCGCGCCGCGCACCTATCGCATGATCCTTGATGCCGACTCCGCAAGCATGGAGCGCTACTCAGGCCACGGGTCCGCCATCGCACAGGTCTACAACCACATCATCATGCCGCTCGCGAATGAGCGGGACGCACGCACCCAGATTCGTTGGGGCATCGCCGATTTCGAGCATCGCTTCGGCCGCACACCGGAAGGCATGTGGCTCGCCGAAACCGCCGTCTCGCGCAAAGTTCTCGACCTCATGGCGCAGGAGGGCATTCGGTTCACCATCCTTGCCCCGCACCAGTGCGCACGCATCCGGCCATTGCCTGAAACGGAAGCCTACGCGACTTCAACCAACGGCAACGGCGCAGGCCCGAGCGAAACCGCCTGGACGGATACGCCTATCGCTTCCGTGGACCCGACTCGCCCATACCTTGTGAAGCTCGAGGAAGGGCGCTCGATCGCAGTGTTCTTTTACGATGGCCCCGCCTCGCGCGCGATCGCCTTCGAAGGCCTGCTGCACTCGGGTAAAAATTTTGCAAAGCGTCTCCTCGACGGCTTCCGCGCACAGAAGCCCGCCGACGAGCCACAACTGGTGCACGTTGCCACGGACGGCGAAAGCTACGGACATCACCATCGCCATGGCGAAATGGCCCTGAGCTATGCCATGCATTGGATCGAAGAGAACCGCGACGCCAAGCTCACCAACTACGGGGAGTTTCTCGAGCGCTTTCCGCCCCGCTGGGAGGCAGAAGTTTTCGATGACAGCTCCTGGAGCTGCGCACATGGCGTCGAGCGTTGGCGTTCCAACTGTGGCTGCAATGGCGGCAAGCCTGGCTGGAATCAGCTCTGGCGAGGCCCTCTCCGCGAAGCCCTCGATCTGCTCCGCGACCGCACGGCCACTCTGGCGGAAGACGCTGCCCGCCCTCTGCTCAGCGACCTGTGGACTGCGCGCGACGCCTACATCAGCATCATCCTCAACCGCAGCCCCGAACATATCGATCGCTTCTTCGAGGAACACGCAACCCACGAGCTTTCGCCGCAGGAGCGCATCACGACTCTTGAGCTGCTTGAGCTGGAGCGCTACACGCAACTGATGTACACAAGTTGCGGCTGGTTCTTCGATGAGATCTCCGGCATCGAGACCGTGCAGATTATCGCGTACGCGGGAAGAGCCCTGCAGCTGGCCGCAAAGCTGTTCGGCGAGCCCGGCCGCAAGCTCGAGGAGGAGTTCCTCTCAATTCTGTTGCGCGCACAAAGCAACGTCGCCGAAGTTGGAAATGGCGCTGAGGTGTATCGCCGGTTTGTGACGGCCCGGCGGGTGGACATGGAACACGTCGGCGCACACTACGCCATCAGCTCCATGTTTCGGACCTACCCTTCGCCCGGCCAGCTATTTTGTTATGACGTCCATCGCAACAGCTACGATCTGCTCACCTCGGGCCATGGCCGCGTTGCGCTTGGCCGCGCAGTTGTTCGCTCTCGAATCACTGAGGAGACAGAAGAGATCTGCTTCGCCGTCCTGCACCTTGGCGACCAGAATCTCTCCGCCGCTGTTAAGCGTTTTCATCCAGATGACGAGACGAGTTGGAATATTTTCTTGAAGGGTGCCCGCACCGCCGTCCGGAGAGCCAATCTTCCCGAGCTCATTCGGCTCATCGATCCCTTTTTCGGCGGAACACTCTACTCCCTCACGTCGCTGTTCGCCGACGAGCAGCACCGCATCCTCACAAGCATCCTTAATCAGACGCTCGAACAGGTCGAGAGCTCGCTGATCCGTATCTACGAGGAGCACGCCACACTGCTGCACTTCCTCGGCGAGAGCAACGTGCCCGCCCCACCCGCGCTCGCCCTGACCGCCACCTTCGCTATCAATGCGAGTCTCCGACGGACCATCGAGTCCGACAACTTCGACCCTGTCGAGGTCACTCGGCTGCTTCGCCGAGCAGAGATCGACAACGTCACCCTGGATGGCCCGCTGTTAAGTTTCACAGCCGACAAAAGGATGAAGCGGGCCATGGTTCGGCTGGAGGACAGCGCCGAAGTTCAGAACCTCGCTGTTCTGCAGGAGACGCTCGCCATCGCGGAGAGCCTGCGATCGCTGCCGATGGACGTCAACCTATGGCAGGCGCAGAACATCTGGAATGACATGCTTCGACGCAGCAATAGCCAGTACTGGTCTCGCGAGTGGCGCGAGAACTTTATGAAGCTCGGCACGACCATGAATATCGCCGTCGAGGAACTCGTCACAGAAGAGAGCGTCCGCACCTTCTGAGAGCCCAATCGCCGGTTTAGCACACATCAACATACATTCAACAAACAAAGCAGCTACAAGCATCTCTAAGCCGTTCTCCCGCCGTCCCTTGTTCCATGCAGGGAAGGAAAATCAGCGAGCTGCGAAAAATCTCCGGCGGCGTCCTGATCCTCTCGGTCCTGATCATGGCCGCGGAATGGATCCTGCTGGTCGCCGGCCTGAAACGTGACGAGATGATCGTCGGCGCCTTGTCCGTGCTCGCCTCCGCCCTCTTCCTTCAGCTCGTCTACCGTGCGGAAGATCAGCGGCTGGAGATCCGCATGAAGGACCTGATCCAGGCTTGGCGAATCCCGTGGTACATCCTGACGGGGAGTTGGGAGATCACGCTGATTCTGCTCAAGGACCTCACCCGGATAAAACGCGCCAGCTCCTTCTATCGCGTGAGCGGGTTCAAGACCAGCAAATCCGATCCGCTGCTCGTTGCGCGACGTGTGCTCGCCACTGCCTATACGACGACCGCTCCGAACTTCATCATCATTGGCATCGATTATGAGCAGAGCCGGATGCTCTTCCATCAGCTGGAGCGCAGCAGCGTACCGAAGATGACCCAGGCACTCGGCGCCCTACCCGGCGGAACACAACGAGGTGAGCCATGAATATCTGGCTGCTCGCGGGTGCCGCCGTTGCGTCTTCTCTTGTGCTGTGCGCCTTCATGTGTCTGCGCGGAACTCCGGAGCGCCGCCTCGTTGGCCTTGAGATGACGGCGATGATTGTCGTCACCTCCATGGTGCTGTTCACGGTGGGCACGGGCCGCCTTCCCTTCATCGACCTTCCCCTAACGCTGGCGATCCTCTCGTTCGGCGGCGGCCTGGTCTTCGTCCGCTTCCTGGGGAGATATCTATGACCGTTCACCACCCCATCGCTGAATCGGTCCTGCTCGGCATTGTCGTGCTCGCAGCCTGGCTCGGCGTTCTTGGAATGCTTCGGATGCGCGAGCCCACGCAAGCGCTTCACTATCTCTCACTACCCGCGGTGGGCGCCATCGCACTCACAGTCGCAGTCTTCGTCGAGACCGGGCCGGGCCAGGCATCATGGAAGACACTCGCGATCTGCTTCATGCTGTTGGCGGTCAACTCCGTCGTCACCCATGCCACTGCTCGCGCGTTTCGCACCAGGGAACTCGGCCACTGGCAGCCACGTGAAGGTGATCCCATCGAGTTCGTGCGAGACACAAAGGAGTCCCAATGATGATCTGGTTCGGAGCCGGACTCCTTCTGCTCATCGCCGCGACCGGCACCGCCGTAGTGCGCACGCGCGACGTCACCAACCAGGTGCTCGCGCTCGGCTTCTATGGTCTGCTGCTCGCGTTGATGTTCTTTATCTTCCAGGCCCCGGATGTGGCTCTTTCGCAAATCACAGTCGGCGCAGTCGCTCTCCCATTGATGGTGATGCTTGCAATTGCTCGCATGAGATTCCGCGATCGCGCCACATCGGCAGCTCAAGGCTCGAGGTCAACTGAGGGCCGAAATGACTGAACGTGCCCGCAACTCGTTGTTCTTCATCGCGGGCGCGGTGCTGCTCTTCCTCTACGCCTACTCAGCGCTCAACATGCCCCCTTGGGGTAGCTATCGCGGTCCTTACGGCGATGCCATCGCGCGGGTTGCTGTTTACGAGCGGCATGCAACCGACATTGTCAACGCCATCAATTACGACTATCGCGGCTTCGACACTCTCGGCGAGGAGTTCATCCTGTTCACGGCCGTGCTCGGCGTGTCTATGCTGCTGCGCAAAGAAGAAGGCGCACTCAAACGACCGGCAGGCAGGCTCGAAGATGATCGCGGCCTCAGTGCTGCAGTACGTGCTGTCAATCTCCCTGCTCTCCTCGTCACAACCGTGTTCGGCCTCTACATCGGCCTGCATGGGCAACTCACGCCGGGCGGCGGTTTCCAGGCTGGTGTCATCCTGGCCACCGGCGCTGTGCTGGTCTACGTCTGCGAGAACACCGGCGCATTCTGCCGCATCACGTCGCACGCCATCGTGGAGGTCACCGAAGCCTTCGGAGCCGGCGGCTACGCGATCATCGGCATCGCTCCGCTGCTTGCAGGACTTCCCTTTCTTTGCAACTTCATCCCACTTGGCACCACCGGCGACGTCTTCTCGTCGGGAACAATCGCCGTTATCAGCGCCTGCGTTGGTGTCGAAGTGACCGCTTCATTCCTGCTTGTCGTCTACATCTACCTGCAGGAGATCATCACTGGTGCCTTTCCGGAGGAGGAATAGATGCCCGGAGTTCTGCATTCACTTCCGTACTTCATTGCAGCGTGGCTTCTGCTGTGTGGCCTCTATGGCCTCGTCACCAGCAAGCATCTCGTCCACGCTGTCGTCTGTCTTGCCATTCTGCAGAGTTCCACCTACATGCTTCTGCTTGCGATCGGTTACCGCGTAGGTGGCTCGGCCCCCATCTTCGCCGACATCTCCACGAGCAAGCTCGTCGTTGATCCCGTCGTGCAGGCGCTCATGCTCACTGACGTCGTCGTAGAAGCCGTCGTCGTCGCGCTGCTGCTCGCGATGGTCGTGAAGGCACACGAGAAGTCCGGCAGCGTTTCCCCTAACGATCTTCGGACCCTGCGCGGATGATCACGAACCCGCCAATCTCTCCGGCCCTCGCTGTCGCTGTGCCTCTTCTCAGCGCGGCGGTTCTTGCTGCGGTGCGCAAATGGTTGCCGCGTGTCGCAATGGACGTACTCGGCCTGCTCGCCTCGCTCGGCACACTCGCCATCACGGCTATCCTCCTCTACGGCTCTGTTTATCAGGGAGCCAGTGTTTACTGGCTCGGCGGCTGGTGGCCGCGCGGTTCTATGGCCATAGGTATAGGCATGGTCATTGAGCCGATAGGCGCCGGTCTGGCCGTCCTTGCAGCGTTGCTCACCTCACTCGCTCTGCTCTTTTCCTGGCGCTTCGTAGACTCCGGAGAGAAGCATCTTCATCCGCTGATGCTCATCTTTCTCGCCGCCATGTGTGGCTTCTCGCTCACCGGCGACCTCTTCAATCTCTTCGTATTCTTCGAGCTGATGAGCATCGCAGCCTTCGCGCTCTGCGGTCTGAAGACCGAAGAGCCCGCGCCGCTGCAAGGCTCTTTCAACTTCGCAATCACCAACAGCGTCGCCGGATTTATCGTGCTCACCGGCATCGCGCTTCTCTACTCCGTCACAGGCGCGCTGAACATGGCGCAGATCGGCTTGTCCATCGGACACCGCCATGATCCCCTCGCCCTGTTCGCTTGCACGCTGCTCTTCTGCGGGTTCCTCACCAAGGCTGCGATTGCTCCATTCCACCTCTGGCTTCCCGACGCACACGCTGTCGCTCCAACGCCTGTGTGCGTGCTCTTCTCCGGGCTTATGGTCGAGCTCGGCCTATACGCAGTTGCGCGCATCTACTACGCAATCTTCGCGCAATCCTTCGCTCCTCATGTCTACGCCTTGCACGTCATCCTGTTTGCATTTGCCGTGGCCACCGTACTGCTTGCCGGCTTCATGTGCTATGCGGAACATCACCTGAAGCGCATGCTCGCGTTCTCCACCGTCTGCCACTCCGGCCTCATGCTTGCTGCGCTCGCCGCAGGCGGTCCGCTCGGCCTGGCCGCAATGATGACCTACCTGGTCGCGCACGCATTCGTCAAAGGCGGCCTCTTCTTTCTCTCCGGTGTGCTCCTGCACAATCAGCGGTCCATCACTGAGCGCGAACTCTTCGCTACAGCTCGCCATCTGCCGTGGGCCGCAGTGCTCTGGATCCTCGGAGCAGTCGGCCTTGCAGCAGCTCCGCCACTGGCATTGCTGCTCGGAGAATCCGCCGCCGAGCGTGCAGCCGAACTAAGCCATCTTCACGGCCTTTCTGCCATCTTCATCATTGGCGGCGCACTCACCTCGGCCGCCGTGTTGCGTGTAGGGATGCACACGTTCTTCGGCTGGGGTGAAGGCGCACTGAGCGACCGCTCTGCCGAGATCGGTGAGCTGCCTGAAACAGATCCGGAGCACCGGAAGCTTCGCGCCTATCACCTCATCCCTCCCGCCGTGTGCATGCTCCTTGCCATCGCTCTGTTCGCCTATCCGCATTGGCTTCACATCCTGCGAGACGCCGCCGCCGCAATGGCCAGCCAGCCTGCCTATCTGCACACGTCGTACACCGGCCAACACGTCGCGCTCACCCAACCCTCCTGGCGCGAAGCAATCCCCGGCGCCATCGCACGAAGTCTCGTGGCACTACTTCTTGGCGTACTTCTGGCACTCTCTTCAGTCTTTCGCAACCGTCTGCCGCGGCAATTGCGCGTCGGCGCATTTATCGAACGCGGCTTCCGTCCCCTGCGCGAGATGCAGAGCGGTCATCCCGGCGACTACGTTCTCTGGATGACCGTCGGGATCGCCGCCTTTGGATCTGCTTTCATGTTGTTCCTGCGTCGCTAACGCTGACTACGCTCGCCCGCAAATACTCCAGCAATCAACTGCCGCCCTGCATAAACCATGACGGCAGTCGCTGCCACGGTCCCCATGCACCAGCTGCACACCTTCCGGAAGCGAACTGCCTGCCGTGTCGCGTTGAAGACCGCGACTCCGCCATCCAGCAACAACTTGGCGCCAAGAAGTTTGCGGGCAGCGCTGCATCTCGGCGCGCTTCGAACCAGCAGCAGCGTCGTCCCGTAGCTCGCGATTCCAGGCAACGCATCCGGAATCCCAAACGGATGCGCCATCGATGACTCCGTGATCCCATCCGAATCGAACACGCTCGCCGGCGGGTCGGGCAGATGACTCACGATCCCTAACTGATGAAGCGCAACAGGAACCAGCGTTACAAGCGCGGCAACGTTTGCGCCCAGCAACAACTGATGGCGCTCAGCCGCATGAGAACTCTGCCTAAGCATGGTCGCCGGCTAACGCATTCCTTGTCGCCAGCAGTGTCCCGCCTGCCGCAAGCACCAGCGCGGCCGCGGCTACAAACCAGTTTCGATGAAGCGTGACAAACACCTCTGCACTCGTCCGCTTCGAGCAGGCATCAAACTTCCCGCGCGCGCTGTGCACGCCGGGAACATAGTGGTACAGATCATTCGGCGCATTCGGATCGCGCGGCTCACCCTTGATCTGCTGCGAATCGTAACCTGTCTTGCCAAGATAACGATCGAGCAGACCGGGCACAAACTTCTGTCCCACAATCGCCGCAACTGTGGGCGCTCCAACCCAGTACTCTCGCCGCGGCCGTTTCGACATTCCCGCGGCGACGACCACCTTCGCCGCAACCTCCGGCTCATAAATCGGCGGCACCGGCTGAGGATCATTCGGCAACCGGTTCTTCACCCAGTTGAATTGCGTGGTGTTCATCGCCGGCATGTGAATCGACGTGATCTTCACGTCGCTGCTGTCGTGAATCAACTCACATCGCAGCGAATCCGTAAACCCGTTGATCGCATGTTTCGCCGCACAATATGCGGACTGCAACGGTATTGAACGGTACGCCAGCGCTGAGCCGATCTGGATAATCGTTCCCTTACCCTTGCCGTCTTCGCGCCTCATCATCCGCTTCAGCGCGGCCAGCGTCCCGTGTACAAATCCCAGATAAAGCACATCAGTAACGCGCTTGTAGTCCTCCGGCTCCATCTCCTTCACCGGCGAGAAGACGCTCACCATCGCATCATTCACCCAGACGTCGATTGGCCCAAACGCCTCTTCCACCTTGCTCGCTGCAGCCTCCACCTCGGCCGCGATAGAAACATCGGTCGGGATCACCAGACCCTGGCCTCCGAGCACCTCGCACTCCTGCCTGCACGCCTCCAGCGCCTCCGGATTGCGTGCAAGCAGCCCAATGCGCGCTCCCTCTCGTGCAAACGCGTGTGCGATTGCGCGCCCCAACCCCGCAGACGCACCTGTCACAACCACAACCGGGCTCTCCGACATTTCCTCTCCTCTACTGGTTGTTCCCGTTCTTCCTCTCTTCTTTCGGCTCCTCCGCTCCCGCGGCGGCCGTTACCAACTGATGAAGCGCCTGCGTCACTGCCGCATGCACCTCCTCACGCATTGCTTCACGCACACCTTCCACAACTTCCTTCGGCTCTAGCTGGACGTCTTCTTTCTTTTCCAGCACCCGGTCGAGAACCTGCTCAACCGCTGGAACCAGGTTCAACTCCTTCACAACCTTCTTCGCGACCTTCTTTGCCGGCACATTGATCAGTTCGCTGACCTCCGCAGGTTGCTGCGTGGGCGTTGCTCCACTCCAGTCAGAATCGAACGTGCCAATCATCTGCTTCGCGATCTTGGGTTCGTGCACGATGATGCCGATCTCGCGCCTTGCTTCGAGCTCCAGCTTTCGAAGGCTTTGGCTGCCTAGAAACACTGACTTGCCATCGCGGATAATCGCTCGCGCATGAAGTCGCGTCGGCAGCTTGCGCACCGGCAGCGTGTTTCCCTTGTGACTTGTGCTGCCGATCACCCGCACATCAACACCCTGCGAAATCTTCTCGTTCAGCAGCTTCACAAACTCGTTATCGCTGATCTTCATCTCATACATCAGCAACTGCTTCTTCGCTCCGCGGATAAACGCCGTCAACTGCTCACGCGCATTCACAGGGCTCACGACGAAATCGTCGTTCCCTGCCGTATACGGGGTGCGCTTGGAGTCGCAATCAAACAACTTCACCGCCTCCGCGACTAATTCTTTGTTCGACGTGCTGATAGCAAACGACCGGCTCAGGCTAATGTCCAGATGTGTAAAGTTGAATGCCAGCAGCAGCAGCTCTTTGCCATCGATGATCAGCATCTTGCCGTGATAACGCACCAGATCATCCGCCGTACGTGTCACCGTAATTCCACGCTCCAGGGCGCGCATTTCGAACCGCCGGAGCACCTTATCCCCACCACGGTTCGTAGACGCAACCAGCGCCTGTACCGTAACGCCGCGTTCCACCGCTTCAACCAGCGCCTTCTCGATCTCCGGGCGGTCCAGCCGAAAGATCAGGATCTGGATGCATTTCTTCGCACTGCCTATTGCGGAGAGCACCGGTTCAAGTCCTGCCTCGGGCTGCACAAATAGCTTCACAATCGTTCCTTGCCGAGGCACACTACTGCGCCCCCAACGCATCGCGCAACATTCTCTCGAAGAGGGATGCGCCGAAAGCCCTTCGGGATGTTTTTCTGCGCTCCCCAGATAGCCACAAAGCCACTCAAATGCTTCTAACCAGATGGGTTTTATAAGCCTTACCTTCGGGAGAACGACCCCATGCTTCACCTTGTACGACGTCTCGCGATTCTTTCAGCAATCTGCGTCGCATTTCAGAGCGCTCCCTTATCCGCGCAATCTCAGCCCGCTACCATTGGTCCGTCGACGCCTGCCCAGTCCACACCTGCTCAGTCGACGCCGCAGAATCCACCTGCCCTGCCGCAGCAGACCACGCCGCCGCCCTCGTCCGCGGCACCGCCACAGCCTGCGCCACAGCCGGGCACGGTACCGGAGCAGGCTGCTCCTCCGGCCTCCGCAGCGCCTCAGGAGCTGCCCGCGCCCACAGATCAGTCTGCTCCCGCGCAGCCGCCGAGCGCCCCCACAACCGCGGCTCCCGATCATGACTCCACACCTCCGGCGAAGCACCCGAAAGCGGAGAAGAAGGACACCGACAAGCCGGTCAATCAGGCCGACATCCACAACGCTTCGCTCTGGCAGGATCCCGGCAACATCTCCGAGAAGGACATGTTCTACGGCCACGGCGGTCCGAACGGCCAACCCGTCGCTCCGTTCAAATTCATCGACGAAGACATGAACGGAACCAACCCGAAGTTCGATGTCGATGACGCAAATGGAAAAAAGTGGCGCGTGAAGCTCGGCGAGGAAGCACGCCCTGAGGTCGTCGCCTCGCGCCTTCTCTGGGCCGTCGGATACTACGTCAACGACGACTACCTCCTCCATGTCGCAACGATCGAGGGTCTCGATATCAAGCGCGGTGCAAAGCGTGTCCATAACTCAGATCAGGTCATCGACGCTCGTTTCGCCCGCAAGCCGGGCAAAGATACAAAGATCGGCATTTGGCAGTGGAAGACTTGCCCCTTCCGCGACACCCGCGAATTCAATGGCCTTCGTGTCATGATGGCCGTCCTGAACAGCTGGGATCTCAAGGATGTGAACAACGCCGTCTACACCGACAAGAAGACCGGACACGAGATCTTCCTCGTGAGCGACATCGGTGCTACCTTCGCCACAAACTCACTGGAAACCAGCCGCGCGCAGGACAAGGGCAACGTCAAGAACTACGTTGACTCCAAGTTCATCACGAAGAGCACGCCGACGACGGTCGACTTCGGCACGCCCGCTGCGCCCACCGGCGTCCTCGTCAAAACCGCGGGGCTTATGGCCAGGCAGTACGTCACCCGCAAAGGCTTCGAATGGATCGGCCAGAACATCCCACGCGAAGACGCACGCTGGATCGGTGACATGCTCGGCCAGCTCACCCATCAGCAACTTGTCGACGCCTTCCGTGCCGGCAACTTCCCGCCGGAGTCCATCGACCAATACGTCTCCGTGCTGCAGGACCGCATCGCACAACTGAAAAGGTTATGACGGGCTGCACGCCTCATCCCCGGAGAATGGCTCATCTCGCGCTCTTCGCCGCTGTTGCTTGGCTCTGCTCGATTCCCGCGTTTGCATCGCCGCAATCACAACCGGATAATGCTCCACCGTCAGCTTCCGCACAGCAGCAACCCGCTCCGGACAACACCAAACAGGACAGCGGAAAGAAGTCCCGTAAGGAAGATCACAAGCCCATCTCCTCCGCCGAAGTCCACAACCCCGTCCTCTGGCAGGACCCCGGCGACATCGCGAACAAGAATCTCCTCTTCGGTCTCGGCGGCGAGGACGGTCAGCCGAAGCCGCCCTTCACCTTCCTCGACGAAGACAAGACACGGCACCAACCCGAAGTTCGACGTTCGCGACGCAAACGGAACCAAGTGGCGTGTAAAGCTCGGCGCCGAAGCTCGCCCGGAGGTCACCGCCTCTCGCCTGCTCTGGGCCATCGGTTACTTCACCGACATCGATTACGTCCTCCCGGATGCAACAATCCCCGGCCTCAAGATGCACCGTGGTCACAGCTACATCCATAATGGAGACCAGGTTTCGGACGCCCGATTCGCCCGCAAACCCGATGGTGAAAAGCGCATCGCCGGCTGGGCCTGGAAGAGCAATCCCTTCATCGGCACGCGCGAATTCAACGGCCTGCGCGTGATGATCGCCGTGCTGAACAGCTTTGATCTGAAGGACGAGAACAACGCCGTCTACCGCGACAAGAAGGCCGGTCAGCAGATCTTTCTGGTTAGCGACACCGGCGCCAGCTTCGGCACGAACACCGTGCGGATTAAGAATGTGCACGATAAGGGCAACGCCAAAGCATACGCCGAATCGCGCTTCATCACGCACACCACTCCCACCACTGTCGACTTCGCCACACCCGGCGCCCCGAACAAGATCGTCGAAGAGACCGGCGGCCTGCTTGCATTCATATACCTCCGCCAGCGTCGCTACGAGTGGATCGGCCGCAACATTCCTCGTGTAGACGCGCGCTGGATCGGCTCACTCCTCAGCCAGCTCAGCCATGACCAGCTCGTCGACGCCTTCCGCGCGGGCCACTTCACGCCCGAAGAGACGAACGAATACGTGGCAACTCTCGAGAAGCGTATCGCCCAACTGAACAGCCTCTGAACAGCTCACGCGCATCCCCTCACGCCACCGTCGCGGGCGCGGCTTCCTGCGAATCCTGAAACTGAATATCGTGCAGCTGCCGATAGACACCATCGCGCGCGATCAGTTCGTCATGCGTCCCCTGCTCCACAATCCGCCCATCCTTCACCACATAAATGCAGCTCGCCTTGCGAATCGTCGAGAGCCTGTGCGCAATCACAATCGCCGTCTTGTTCTCCATCAGCCGGTCCAGCGCCTCAAACACCAGTTGCTCGCTCGCCGCATCCAGCCCCGAGCTCGGCTCATCCAGAATCAGGATCGGGCTCTTGCGAACGATCGCCCGAGCGATCGCGATGCGCTGGCGCTGGCCACCCGAGAGTGTCAGACCGCGCTCCCCAACCACCGTGTCGTACTTGTGCGGCAGCTTGTCGATAAACTCCGTCGCATTCGCCATCTCCGCAGCGCGCACAATCTGCTCATACCCGGCTTCCGGCCGCCCGTAGGCGATGTTGTCCCAGATCGTTCCGCTGAACAGCAGCGTATCCTGCAGCACTAGACTGATCTGCTCGCGCAACGATCGCTGCTTCAGTGTCCGAACATCAATTCCATCCACCTTCACCACGCCGCTCGTCACGTCATAGAAACGTGGAATCAGGTTCACCAGCGTCGTCTTCCCCGAACCTGTCGGCCCGACGATCGCCACCGTCGTCCCCGCCTTCACGTGCAAGTTGATATCGCTCAGAATCGGCTGGTCGGCGTTGTAGCAGAAGTTCACATTCTCCATGTCGATATCGCCGCGCAGCCTTGGAGCATTGCGCGCATCCGGTGCATCGCGCAGCTCGTCTTCGACCTCGATCACTTCCTTGATCCGCTCATATCCGACATCCGCCTTCGAATAAGAATCCATGATCTTCGAGATGTCCTGCATCGGCTTGTACATGCTCTTGATGTAGGACAGAAATACGTAGATCGTTCCGCCGCCCGCCACAATATCAGCCAACGCAATACGTCCGCCGAAGTACAGCACCAGCGCGGTTCCGACTCCCGTTACGATGCTGACCAGCGGCACCAGCCGCGCCTTTAAACGGCGCGCCTTCAGCGCCGCCTCCACTGTCTCCAGGCTCTCGCCCTCCAGGCGTTGAATCTCATAATTCTCACGGGCAAACGCCTTCACCACTCGAATCGATCCCAGCACCTCCTGCACCACCGAAATCATCTTTCCTTCCTGCTTCCGCACCGCACGCGAGTACTTCTTCACCTTCCGCGTGTACACATAAACAATCGTGAACAGCACCGGCACCACTGTCATCGCAATCAGCGTCAGCCGCCAGCTGAGATGAAACATGATGCCGATCATCAGGGCGATCGTCCCGACATCCACCACAATGCTCAGCAGCCCCGACACAATAAACGTCTGGATTGCATCGATGTCATCGGTGACCCGGCTGATCAGATCGCCTGTCTTCGACTGATCGTGATACGCCAGCGACAGCTTCTGCACACGTGCATAAAGCGCCCGGCGCAGATCATGCGTCACCCACTGCCCAACCGTGGTCGTTACCCACTTCTCGCCGTATGTGCTCACTGCATCCAGCGCCGCGATCACCAGCACCGCCACACACGCGACGATCAGGATTCGCATTGGGTCCGGACCGACCGTCCGGTCCAGCAGGTGCGTCAGCCATCCGTGAGCCACCTTCTTGTGCGGCAGAACATTATCCAGAACGATCTTCAGCGGCCATGGCTGCAGGACGTCCGCGAGGCTCTCCCCCGTCACCGCCACTAGCCCAAGCCACAAAGCCCGGCTGTGCGGGCGCAGCAGGCCCATCACAGTAATCGTCCGGCGTGGCGAACTTGCTTCCGTGGGCATTCACCTGTTGGACGCGCCGAAGTGTCACAAAAGACGCCTGTTCAGGGCCTACTTCCCCCGCCCGAACGTGCATTCATTAGTAACCAGATCGGCTGCCGATGAGCTACTTACGGCCTTCAGATCCACCCTTGGCAGGTGTCATCTGTTTGGTCGACGAAGCGCCGTCCGCAGGCAATTCTTCGGCCACAGCCGCGCCGGCGGAACTTCCACTCTTCGCCTTCACAGGCTCCGCCGAACTTCCCCGCAACAGCCGCTCCAGCTCGAACCCCGCCGCTTTGCTGTTCGCCCTCAACACACCAAGACGATCTTCCAGACGCCGCAGCTCTTCTTCCGGCGCCGCACTCTCCGCCACACCCAGCAGCAACGGCAGCGCCATCCATGCCAGAAGTTCGTCCGTCGCCTCCTGGTTGAAGTACGTCTTCCCACCGGATTCGTTCACTCCCGTCAGCCACCGAACATCCGGCTCGTTCCAGAAGCGTCGCGAGTAGGCCACTACTTCCAGCGGCTCATCGCCGTATGCGAGCAACACACGCACGCGCGCCGCCGCCCGCCACACATCCTCGCCTTCCAACCCGCTGGTCGAAAAGATCGCACCCAGCGTCTCGCGCAGCTCAAGCTGATCAAACAGCTCCTCCGACCGCGCTCCGCCCGAAAGGCTGCGCAAAAGCGCCCACGCCAGCACTGGCGCCCACGTTCGCTCCGGCGACGTTCCCGGCTCCCAGCTCGGCAACAGCATCCGCACATTGCCCGGCCAAACGGTCGAGAACGTCCGCTCCAACAGCGGCACGCGCAGGGAGGCTCCAATAAGCGGAACAATCTCTTCGCGAAACTTCCGCACAAACTCCTCCGCCGAATCCGCGCGCAGAATCTCAGCCGCTCTCCACGCAAACCCATCCACCGACCCCAGCCAGTCTCCCAGGCGCAACTGGTGTGGCGCCGAGAGCTGCGCACGCGCCTCACTCTTCTCTGCTCCGCGCTTCGCCTTCGCCGCCGCCGCGCTCTCCTTCTGCGGCTCTTCAACTGCCTCCGCCTTCACCTGCGATTCCTTCAGCAGGTCACGCCCCAGCTCCGCCAGGACCCGCAGCGCGCCCGGATGCAGCGCATGCTCCAGCGCCTCATGCAGCGGCCGCAACCGCAGCAGAGACAGCGCGTGGTCCAGGCTATGCGCACCCGCGCCAGCCAGCGAATCGCACAGCCGGTCCCACGGATGCTCTGCCGTCGAGTGAAGCTCCTGCCAATCCAGCAGCACCGCATATTGATACCCCCGCAGATCAATCGTCAGCCCATACCGATGAATGTCTGTCGCCCGCCGCAGATACTCCAATCCTCGCGCGTGATCGCGATAGCGCAGAATCAGCGACTCATCCCACCCAACGCCGAGCCCCTCCGCCAGGCTGCGTTGTCGCAACTCGCCCGACCTCTTTTCCATCGACGCCGCCGAGATATGAATCGTCCCATGCGTCGATCCATAGCTGTTGTTGTAGAGAACGATGGACCGCTCATTCCCGTTGCGGTTCGAGTACGCAAACACGTTCTCATCCACCGTCCCGTAGCCCGTCCAGAAGTCGTACAGCACAAAGTTCGCGCTCTCCGCGAAGATCCGCCGCCGCTTCAACAGCGGCGCAATCTCATGCTGGTGGCGTGCGATCAGGCTCTCATTCGGCCACTCGTCCATCTTGGCTTGCTTGTACTCCATGCCATAGCGCTCGGTGTACCCCTCCACCTGCCCATGCGCAAACATCGGCAGCCCCGGCAGCGTCGCCAGCAGCGTCGCCACGCCAAAGCACTTGTCACCCGTGCCAAACTGATCGATCGCCGTCCGCTCATCCGGGTTCGACATGAAGTTCACATACCGCTTCAGAATGTCCGGATCGAACTCAATCGTCTTCTTCAGATAGCTGCGATACTTCGCGTTCTCCTCATCGCGCAGCATGTTCATGAACGCCGAGTTGTACACCCGATGCATCCCCAGCGTGCGCACAAAATATCCCTCGAGCAGCCAGAACGCCTCCGCCAGCAGCAGCGTCCCCGGCACCTCCGCTGCCACTCGATCCACCACCTCGCGCCAGAACTCATGCGGCATCAGCGAATCAAATTCTTCCTGGCTCATCGCGTTCTCAGCGCGCGACGGAATCGACCCGCCCGCCCCCGGCAACGGGAACCACAACCGCTGCACATGCCGCTTCGCCAGCACCATCGCCGCGTCAAACCGGATAATCGGAAACAGCCGCGCCACATGCAGGATCGCCTGAATCACCTGCTCGCGCACAAACGCCTTCGAGTAGTCGATCTGCGCCGTATCGTTCCACGCAAACGTCGTCCCATCGTTGCCGTGGTAGACGTACCGCGTCGTTCCATCGTGATGATGCCGCAGCCGAAACACCACCGCCGCATCCGACTGATCGTAGTAATGGTCCTCAATCTTGATCTCAACTCTCGAATCGGTGGAGAGATCCGGCCCGTTGAAGCTGTAGCTCGGGAACGGGCTCTCCCAGCGATACAAAAACCAGTCCGGATGCTCCAGCACCCAGTCCGAGTCGATGCCCATATGATTCGGCACCATGTCGCTCGCCAGCCGAACCCCATAATGCGCCGCGCGATTCCGCAAATTCTCGTACGCGTAGTTCCCGCCCAGATCCTCCGCAATGTCATACCGCTTCAGCGAGTACGCGCTCGCCACAGCATCATGATGCCCGCGCAGTCGCTTGATCGTTCGCGACGCCACGCTGCGCTCCCACAGCCCGATCAGCCACAGCGCCGTCATCCCACGGTCGGCCATAATCTGCAGCTCTTCATCCGGAATATGGTCCAGCCGGTGAATGTGCCGCCCGTACTTCTTCGATAGCTGCTCGAGCCACACATACGTACTCTTCGCCACCATCACCACATTCGGCATCCACGCCTGGTCCGCCGAAAACGCCTCATACTCATTCAGCGGAGCCTGGTAGTCCGCCGCGTACCGCCGCCTGCGCCTGCCCTCCGCGTCGATATACCACTGGTCCTCAAACCCGATGTACTCATCCCCGACGAATCCCTCGCCGCCGCGCCCCGGCGGTCCATGCCTGTGCCAGTCCGGTCCCGGCGGATGAAACAACATCCAGATCGCAATCTCTTCCTCGCGCACCGTATCGATCGCCAGCAGCAGCTTCTTCAGGTCAGTATCCAGATACGGCGCCCATTTCGTGCGAATGAAATCCAACTGACCGGTCAGCGAGTCCGGCGACGCCTTCATCGGCGCCTGCAGCGCATCCAGCAGGCTCCCCACCTCCGGCGCCAGCTTCGGCCGCGTCTTGAAATACTCCGGAAGCGTCTTCGTCGCCTTCGCGTAAATCGTTCCGCTGCGCAACGGCTCATCGGCAAACAGCTCGCGAAACGGCTTGAACGCCGGATTAATATTCGCCAGCCACAGCAGCAGCAACTCCTCCAGCGCCGCCTCCCGGTTCGGCAGCCCCTCCGTCGCCTTCGCCAGCCACTCCGCCGGAGTCATCTTGCCGCGATACACCGTCGTATTCGGAAACCGCTCCGTGAACGTGCGCAGCAGCTTCTCCACCTGCTGCGGGTCAGCCTGCTCCGTTATCCACCGCATCGCCGCGGACAGTACCTGCGGGTCTTTCTCCTTACGGAACTTGGCCACCAGCGCGTGGTTCAGCTCATCAATCATGCCCATCGCATACAGCGCGCCCGCATGAATCGTCCGCTCCGGGTCAAGCTTCCCGCCGGCCTGTTCCTCGCGTACCTTATTCAGCGCCTGCGCCATCTTCCGCGCCGCCGCCACATTGGCGAACACAACATTTCCCGTGTAGCTGAACAGCACTTCGTCCAGCTCAAGCCGGTCGCGAATCTCGCGGCTTATGTGAAATTCCATGCAGAAATCCCATCAGGCAGAAGGAAATGCCCCGGTGCGCGCAAAAGAACACCGAACTCTAATTGCTGTGAAGCTGACCCGGCCCGATTAGATGCCTTACCGGGCCAGTTCTACACGCTTGCGGCAAATGTGCTGCAAACCTCAGCGGCCGCTCTTCTTCCAAGGTACCGGGCGCCCCATCTTCGCGCGCAGCGTTCGCGCTAAGGTGGGTTTCGCGCGAAATGGGGCTAAAAGCGCGATCTCTACCTCTTCTTCCTTCCGGCGACCTTCTTCGCAGCGACCTTCTTCGCCGATCCCTTCTTGCTCGCGGGGCGCTTCACACCAGCCTTCTTCGTCGCCTTCTTCGCGCCGGATTTACCATCACTCTGCGGCGCCGCCGCTTCGGAGATCTTCGCCAGCTTCGCCGCATGGCTCTCCATCAACTTCTCCAGCTGCCGAATCAGCACCGGCGTCTGCATCGGCTTCACCAGCATCCGGTCCGCGCCCATCTCCATCCAGTCGTCCTGCTCCACCGGAAACGCCGTCAGCAGCGCCACCGCCGGATGGTACGGCGCCGTCCGCGCCGCCTGGATCACCTCGCGGCCCGCCGCATCCGACTCCATTCGCATGTCCGTGATCACCATCTGGTACTCGCGCGTGCGTATCTTCGACCGCCCCTCATGCGCCGAGGTCGCCGTATCCACATCAAAGCCCGAGATCTCGAGCACAGCCTTCATCGTCAGCAGCACAGCCACTTCGTCGTCCACCAGCAACACACGGCGCTTCGCCAAGTCAGTCCTCCAATGTCCCGCCGCATTCTAGCGCGCAGACCCCTTCAGCACTCGTTCGTTCGCTGTGCCTGTATCCGACCCATATTCTCAGCTTCGCCAAACCCACGCAAGCCGACCTCTTTCACCGCGGTCGTCGACTCGCGACTCCCAAACTCACAACTCGAAACTGAACGGAGCCCACCTCCCGATGCACCCCGTCGCGTACCTTTGCGCACCTTCGCCCTCTGCGTCAAGGCTTTTCTTTCTTCCAAGCCGCGAAGCCCCCTCACGCCACATCCATCTCCTCCACCGTCTCCGGCCGCCTGCTCGCAAACCGCCGCAGCACCATCGGCATCGACCCACCCTGCACCAGCACGGAGAACAGCACGACCATATACGTCGCCGGCGCCACCCACGCGCTGTTCGCCGCCCTGGGCAGAGACAACGCCAGCGCCAGCGACAGCCCGCCATGCAGTCCACCCCACCCCAGCACCGCCACGGAGCTCACAAACCGGCGCCGGCACGCACGCAGCATCCCCAGCAATGCTGCGACGACGACAAACCGCACTCCCACAACAACACCCACCGCCAGCGCGCCCGACTCCATCCCTCCTCGTCCGAACGAAATCGCCAGCACCTCCAGCCCCAGCAGCACAAACAACACCGAATTCTGCAGCTCATCGATCACTGCCCAGAACCGGTCGATACTTTCATGCGCAATCCTCTGCCGTGGCCGGCGCTGATTGAACGCGCGCAGAGCCAATCCTGCAATCACCGCCTCCAGCGGCGCGGACAGGTGCAAAACCTCCGCCACCGCATACCCTCCCAGCGCCAGCGCCAGCGTCAACAGGATTTCCACCTGGTATCCATCGATCCAACTCATCAGCCATGACGTCGTCCAGGCCGCCGCAATGCCCAACGCCGTCGCTCCGCCCACCTGCAGCACCAGCAGCCACGCGATATGGCCCGGCGTCGCCGCTCCGCCCCGCTCCACCGAAAGCAGCATCAGGAACAGCACCGCCCCAATCCCGTCATTGAACAGCGACTCGCCCGCCAGCTGCGCCTGCAGCCCCGCGCTGATTCCCACCCTCCGCAACATCTCCAGCACTGCAATAGGATCCGTCGGTGAAATCAGCGCGCCGAACATCAGGCACGGCAGCCACTCCGGATTCAATCCCGCCAGCCGTAACACCCAATACATCAGCGCCGCTACCGCCGCAGCCGTCAGCACGGTTCCCGCAATCGCCAGCGTCCCCACCACCAGCCGCTGCCGCAGCAGCTCCCGCAAATCCAGCAGGAACGCGCCCGCAAACAGCAGCAGCGGCAGCATCCCATGCAAAATCAGCCGCTCAAAGTCGATCTGCATCACCAGCCGCAGCGCCCACGCATGAATCCCCGGCGCCCACGCGCTCGCCGCCTCCAGCGACAGCGCCAGCGTGACCGTCACCACCATCGTTCCAATCGTCAGCGGCAGGCGCAGCCAGCGCATGCTCACCCACCCGAACAGGGCAGCCGTCACTACCAGGATGCTGATAAGTTGCAGTGTCGACATCGCTCAATGGCGGCCCCTCGGCCACTTGGCGAAGTCTACCGGGTGTGAATAGATCATTCGACTCACGTTCAAAAATTACATTTCATTGACCTTCGCCCACTGAACGCAGCCGGCCGCGGATGCTACACTTAAACCCTCCCAGGACCTTCGCGCCCGTCCTGTCAGGCGCATCCAACACCAATACATAAGCCGCCTAACCGGCGTGCTGGAGATTGCCCTATACCGCCTCTCGATAAACGCTCGCAGAAGTCCTTCATCCGCACCAACGATCGAATCCGCGCCCGCGAAGTCCGCGTCATTGATGAGAACGGCGAACAGCTCGGCGTCATGGCGCCGTTCGACGCTCTCAAGATCGCCCGTGAACGCTCCCTGGACCTGGTCGAGATCTCGCCCAACGCGAATCCTCCCGTCTGCAAAATTCAGGACTACGGAAAGTTCCTCTACGAGAAGGACAAGAGCGAGCGCGCCGCACGCAAGAAGCAGAAGGTCATCACCATCAAGGAAGTCAAATTCTCGGTCACCGTCGACGAGCACGACTACCAGACCAAGAAGAACCAGGCCGTCCGCTTCCTCGGCGATGGCGACAAGGTGAAGGCTAGCCTCCGCTTCAAAGGCCGCCAGATGTCGCATCGCGACCTTGGCTACAAGATCATCAACCGCCTCATCGGCGACATAGGCGAGACTGGCATCGTCGAGTTCATGCCCCGCATGGAAGGCACCACGCTCCACGCCATCCTGGCTCCCTCCAAGAAGGCAGAACAGCCGGCGCCGAAGCCCAAGCCCACAGCCCCGCAGGCCCCCGCTTCCGCTCCCGGCGTCACCGCCTGAACCAGCACAAACTTGCTCAAAAGAGGCCGCGACCCCTCGCGGCCTTTCTCGCGCGATCGCCCTTCCCCTTGCGTAGAAAAGTGCCCCCGTACCTGTTAAATTCCCTGCTTCGAAGACTTTAGCTCTAAACCATTGAAACCAGATACTTTGTCAAGACGCGCAAACGAAGGTCCGAGCCTAAAGTCTCTGCTTTGAAGAATTTGCGCAAAAACCGGGGAGGGGGCTACCCCCAATCATCCAGCGCCGCCACCGCCGCATTGAAGCCGCACATCCCATGCACGCCGCCGCCCGGCGGCGTCGACGCGCTGCAAAGATAAATCCTCCGGTTCGACGTCCGATACGCCCGCAGCGTCGGTCTGGCCAGCATCTGCCGGAACGTCATCGCTCCACCCGAAATATCGCCAGCCCGCAGATTCGGGTTCGCCCGCTCGAGTGCCGTCGCATTCCACGCCCTCCGCGCCAGCACACAATCCCTGAACCCAGGCGCAAACCGCTCGATCTGCGCCTCAATCACCTCCGTCCGGTCCTCATCCGACCAGCTCGGCACATGGCAGTACGCCCACGCCGTGTGCTGCGCCATCCCATCTTCCGAAGCTGGCGCCCGCGACGGATCGAACAGACTCGGCTGCACCACCAGCACAAACGGTCTGTCGTTATGCCGCCCTTTGAACGCGTCCTCTTCCGACGCCACAATCTCCTCGAGCGATCCTCCCAGATGCACCGTCCCCGCCCGCCAGCACTCAATCGCACTCCACGGAATCGGCTCACTGAGCGCATAGTCGATCTTGAAGATCCCCGGCCCGCGCTTGAACCGGCGCAGCTTCGCCCGGTAACTCGGCGAGAGCGCCTCACCCGCAATCGCATCCATGGCCGCCACAGAAGTGTCGAACAGCGTCACCTCCGCCGAGCTGATCCGCCGCAACTCCTCCAGGCTGTTCACCTCAAAGTCGACGATGATTCTTCCGCCCATTGCGCGGAGACACGCCGCCAGCGCATTCGTAATCGCCTGCGACCCACCCGCAGCTACCGGCCATCCCGTCGTATGCCCCGCAGTTCCCAGCACCATTCCGGTCGCCGAACTCGCCAGTTCTGTCAGCGGAATCACCGCATGGGCCGCGAGCCCTCCAAACAGCGCCCGCGCCCGCTCTCCATTGAACGCCGATCGCGCCAGCCACCGTGCCGGCAAGCCTGCCACCACGCCAAACTGCGCCAGTGTCGCTGGATGCCGCGGCGCGCCGACCAGCGGCTCCATGAACGCCTCAACCAGTCGCGGCCAGTCCCGCACCGAAGGCCCGAACAATGCTTTCCACGCACGGCCATCATGGGCGCCAAGCTGCGCCGCGGTCTCGTCCAGATCATGCTCCAGCGTCACCGCCGTGCCGTCGTCCAGCGGATGCGCGAGCGGCGCCGGCGGCTCAATCCAATGCAGTCCAAACTCATCGAGCGGCAGCGATTGAAACAACGGGGACGCCGCTCCCATCGGAAAGCAGGACGACCCCACATCGTTCAAAAATCCCGGGAGGGTCAGCTCCGCCGTCGAGCACGCTCCACCAATGCTCTCGTTGCGCTCAAAGACCGTCACCGCAACGCCGCTCTGGGCCAGTGTCACGGCAGCCGCGAGCCCATTCGGCCCCGACCCTACGATGTTGGCTGTTCTCAAAGGCATGTTCGTTGGATGCGACCGGCCTCGCAAACTCGGGCCGGACGGCTCAACTCCTGGCAGGGCTCATCAGCTTCCGTTCAAGTGTCCGCCGCCCAGATCCGCCGCGATTGGCAGCACCGTAATCGCTGCCAGTGCGGCTGCAAGGGGAAGTATCAGCAAAAATCCCAACCTGTGAAATATCATTGCGCTCAGTGTGCCACCAATAACGAACAGGGCTACAACCAGCGTCAGCAGCGCCAACTTGCGCCGGTCAGCGCGAACCTCGCTCCCTCGCGGCGTGCGGTTCCAGTAGAACAGCCTGCCCAGCTCAATCCCAATGTCCGTAATGGTGCCCGTCACATGCGTCGTGCGGATCTCCGCATCCGAGATCTTTGTAATGACCGCATTTTGCAGTCCCATGCTGAAGCCCATCACAGCCAGCGAGGCGAACAGATGCGCCGGACCGCCGAAGAGCGCAACCCCGGCCAGCAGCAGCGCCTCGATCGCAACGGGCACGGCAAACAGACTCTCGCGATTACGACGCCGTTCCCAGTTCACCACCACGGCGCAGAACGCCGCGCCGGCCATAAAGCACCCCAGCACTGCCGCCGGCCGAAGGAGAGCTGCATAACCCTTCGTCCCCACCTGCAGCGCGACCGTCGACGTGATTCCCGACATATGCGACGTGAACTGCCGCAAACCCAGGTATCCCGTCACATCGACCGCACCCGCGGTGAACGCCAGCAGCGCCGCAAGCTGCCAGTTCGCAGCCTCCGTGCGCTCCCGTGCGGTCATGCGGCGAAGCGGCAAATCAGCTCTCCCACTTGACGCGCACAGCCCGCTTGCCCAACCGCAGCACGGGCGCGTCTCCCAGCGCGTCGCGCGCAATGGTTCGTTCGTTGAACTTCTCCCCGTTCACCGAAACCGCATTCTCGGACAGCTTTCGCTGAGCCTCACCGGCAGAGGCCGCCAATCCCGCGAGCACCAGCAGCTTCGGCAATCTCACAGCTCCATCGACGGCCAGACCTTCCGCACCAGCGGCAATCGCGACCTCCGGCAGATCCTCCGCGACGCCGCGTTGCTGAAACTGCGTCGACCATCCCTGCGCTGCTTGCTCCGCCGCCTCTGCACCATGAAAACCCGCGGTGATTGTCAGCGCGAGTTCCTTTTTGACGTCCATCGGATGCAGGGCGCCGCTCGAAACCTCCGCGCGCATCGTGTCGATCTTCGACTGCGGAAGGTCGGTCAGAAACGTCCAATATCGCCACATCAAATCGTCTGAAATCGACATCAGCTTGCCGTACATCTCCGCGGGTGATTCCTTGATTCCGATCGCATTATTGAGAGATTTCGACATCTTCTGCACGCCGTCCAGGCCTTCCAGAATCGGCGTCATCAGGATCACCTGCGGCTTTTGCCCGAAGTGCCGCTGCAGGTCGCGCCCGCGCATCAGGTTGAATTTCTGGTCCGTTCCGCCGAGCTCGACGTCACACTCCAGCGCGACCGAGTCATATCCCTGCGCAATCGGATAGATCATCTCGTGCAGCGAGATCGGCTGCTCCTCCTGGAAGCGCTTGTGAAAGTCCTCGCGCTCGAGCATCTGCGAGACGGTGAACTGGGCCAGCAGCTTCACCATGTCGTAATAGCCCAGCTTGTCCAGCCACTCCGAGTTGAACCGCACCTCTGTCTTCACGGGGTCGAGAATCCTGAACACCTGCTCGGTGTAGGTCTGCGCATTGATAAGAATCTCCTCGCGCGTGAGCGGCTTCCGTGTCACATTACGCCCCGTCGGATCGCCGATCAGCGCCGTCGAATCACCGATGAGAAAGATGACCGTATGCCCAAGCTGCTGAAAGTGCCGCAGCTTCCGCATGAGCACCGTGTGCCCGAGGTGCAGGTCCGGCGCTGTGGGGTCAAAGCCTGCCTTGATCCGCAGCGGCATCCCGGTCTTGCGCGACTCCTCAAGCCTGGTCCACAGCGCGTCAGTCGCCGAGCTGTTCGCGGCAGGAATCAGCTCCGCCGCTCCCTTGGTAATCAGGTCAAGCTGTTCGTCGACAGGCGCGAACACGTGAGGATGGGGTTTGGGGTTCTCAATCGACATGTTTCTTCAAAGTATATGAGGGGTGAGCCGCAAATCTCCTGACACGTCCGTGTCAGCAGCCCGCGCCTATACTCCTCCGCATGGATGCCGAGCGAGCCCGCGCCTTCCTGCTCACGCTGCCCCACGTCGCCGAGACGCTGCAGTGGGGCGACAATCTGGTCTTCTGGGTTGGCGACAAGACTATCGGCGGAAAGATGTTCGCCCTGATCAACCTGTCTGCGGATGCGCACGGCGTCATCTCCTTCGCGGCTGGCTGCGAACGCGCGCCTGACCTGCTCGAGCGCGAAGGCTTCTACCCCGCGCCGTACCTTGCCCGCGCCCACTGGGTTGCGACCGCCGACTGGAATGCACTTCGCCCCGCCGAATGGCAGGCCGAGCTCCGCAACGCGCACGCGTTCATCTTCGCGAAGCTGCCAAAGCGCACTCGCGACGTGCTCGCGATGCCGGACAAACAGCGCGAGACCGTTGTCTCGGCTCGCAAGAAGGCACTCTCCAGCCGCACACGGTGATGCTAAAGGGTCGGCGTCGCCTTCGTCGTCCAGATGCCGGCGAACGATCCGCGATACGCATACAGCAGCACGATCTCCAGGATCGTGACTACGATCGGCGCAACGATCATCGAGGGCGCAAACGCGTGAAACAAAATGTGGAACAGCCAGATGTTAACCGTGATCGGGCACAGGATGCAGAGACCGAACGGCAGTGTTCCGCCAAATAGAACGAGTAATCCGCCGATCACCTGAAACGCGGCCACAGCCTGAGACCAGCCGATGTCGTGCATGATGTTCAGCAAGTCGCCCAACGCACTGCCACGCGGCGGCAAAGATGGGTGCATAAACAACCCCACGCACCCGAAAAACACGAACACCAAGCCCAGCAGAATGCGGCAGACAATTACGAGCACTTTCATGTCTCCACTACGCTCCTCATCGAGATCACAGCAGGCCCGCGATTCTGCTCAGATGCGCGGCAGGCCTTAAAGTTGCGGTGTCTTCGCCTCAGGATTCGGATGGAGCACCGGCGCAAAGCTGCGCCAGTACACGGCAAGCAGAAACAGCTCGAGGACCAGCACCAAAATGGCCAATGCGTAGCCGTGCGGCCACAGAAGCGCGTGATAGAGCAGAATGTTCACGATGACGGGCGCCAGCAGCGTAAGGCCAGCGGCACAAATCTGCCCACTAGCAGCAGGAGCGCGCCGACCAACTGGATGACTGCCACGAAGTTCATCCAGTGATGCGTGACCATGATGCCGAACCACGTGAGCGCATCGCCGGTGGGCGGCGGCGGGTTGTAGAAGTGCAGCAGACCGTTGAGGCCGAAGATGAGGAAGATCAGCCCCTCGAGAATGCGGGCGCCCAGAATGACATATCGCATCGCCACCTCCTCTCCACTGTGCTCCGTTGTTTGTCACTATAGGCGAGATTTGTCGCCCATCGCACAAATATTGAAGCAGATGGTTGCGGTTGCACGTGCGCGTGCAAACCGATAGCTTGGCCCTCATGGAAGCATCTGCATCGGGACTCAATCTCTCGCTGGCCGGGAAGGTTGCGCTCGTCACGGGCGGCTCGCGTGGGATCGGCGCGGCGACTGTTCGGCTGCTGCGCCAGGCCGGGGCGCGCGTGATCTTCAGCTACCGCTCGGCGGAGGACCGCGCTCGCGCGCTGGTCGAAGAGTGCGGCGGTGAAGAATTCTGCCGCGCGATTCAGCAGGAACTGGCGACGATCGAGGACGGTCAGGCACTCGTGGCCAGCGCCATTCCGGTGTTCGGCCGGCTAAACATCCTCGTGGTCAACCACGGCGTCTGGCCCCCGAACGACCAGCCGATCGCCACGATGGCTGACCAGCAGTGGTCGACGACGCTCGGCATCAATCTCGCGAGCGCCTTCGGCCTCGTAAAGTCGGCCACGGCGCGGATGCTCGCCCAGCCGCTGGACGGCCGTGTCCGCGGGCACATCATTCTGGTCGCCTCGACCGCAGCCCAGCGCGGCGAGGCCTTCCACGCCGACTACGCCGCCAGCAAGGGCGCGCTGCTCTCCCTGACGAAGAGCCTGTCGTCGGAGCTGGGGCCGCAGGGCATCCTGTGCAACTGCGTCGCGCCGGGGTGGGTCAGGACGGAGATGTCGGCTGGAACCCTCGGCGATCCAATCACGTCCAAGAAAGCGCTGGATCTTATTCCGCTGGGCCGCGCGGCCGAGCCCGAGGAGATCGCCGGACCGATCGTTTTTCTGTGTACGCCATGGGCCGGCTTCATCTCCGGTGAGATATTCAATGTCAACGGCGGGGCGGTTCTGGTTGGATAGAGCCGAGATGCGAGTAACGAGAAACGAGAAACGAAACGACATGCGAACGACGATCGGCCCCTACTCCAAAGTCTTCAATAGCCAACGGATCTCGCATCTCGTTTGCCGTTTCTCTTTACTGCTTGCCGGACTTCTGGTTACGATGCCGATGCACCTGAATGCCCAGGCCTCCGCGATTCCGAGCGCGCAATCGTCGCCGGACACCAATGATCCGCTGGCCGGCCGCAAGCTGCTGGACAAGATGGTCGAGGCGCTCGGCGGGGCTGCGTGGCTCAATGTCACGGACTACTCGTGCACCGGACAGACGGGTACTTTTTACAAGAACGCCGCCAACCCCTACGTCACGCAGTTCGAACGGTATGTCCGGCTCCAGCCATTCGGTGAGCGCACGATCATCGTTTCCAAGCAAGGGGCCTTAATTCCCACGACCAAGCGCGACGTGGCCGTGATCTGGACCATGGACAAGGGCTACGAGGTCACTTACAAGGGCAAGAAGGAGATTCCCGAAAAGGACGAGAAGGAGTTCTTCCTCTACGAGAATCACTCGCTCGACAAGGTGATACGTGAGTGGGTCAAGGAGCCCGGCGTGCTGATCACCTACGAAGGCACCGAGCTGATCGAGCGCAAAGTCGCCGACAAGGTCTCGATTCTTACCACGGATAACGACGGCGTTACGCTTGATCTTGACGAAATTACGCACCTGCCGATCAGCCTCACCTTCCAGTGGCGCGACCCGACCTACAAGGACTTCAACACCGAGGTGCAGCAGTACGACGACTACCACCCGATCGAAGGGATCATGACGCCGCTGACCCTCACGCGGCTCCATAACGGAGACATGACGAGCCAGGTCTTCCTTAAGGAGGTGCACTACAACGTGCATTTCCCGCCGGACCTGCTCGACCCGGACCGGCCGCTGGCGAAGAGTGCGAAGAAGTAGTGCAAAGCTCCTTGGGGCAGGACTTGATATCCTGACCCTCGCCATGAGTGATTCCCCCACACCCCCGAGCGAGGGCAAGTCCCAGCCTGCGCATCCTCACACGATGGACATTGTCGAGATCATGTCCATCCTTCCGCATCGCTACCCGTTTCTCCTCATCGATCGCGTGCTCGAGATGGAACGCAAGACACGCATCGTCGCGATCAAAAATGTCACCGCCAACGAGCCGCAGTTCACCGGCCATTTTCCCGATTACCCAATCATGCCCGGCGTGATGACCATCGAAGCCATGGCTCAGGCGGGCGGGGCACTGCTGCTGACCGAGATTCCCGACCGCGAAGATAAGCTGATGGTCTTCACCGGCATCGAGGAGGCGCGCTTTCGCAGGCCCATCGTTCCCGGCGACCAGCTCCGCATCGAAGTGACCGTCGTGAACTGGCGGTCGCGCGCTGTGAAGATGCGGGGCGTCTGCACCGTCGACGGCAAGATCGCCGCCGAAGCGACCATCACCTGCCAGCTCGTACCGCGGCCGGGCAGGAAGAAGCACGCCGAGCCGCCCACGACGCAGGCGCCGCAATAACGCATGCCCATCCACCCCAGCTCGATCATCGCTGATGGCGCGGTCATCCCCGATTCCTGCACGGTAGGGCCGTTCTGCACGATCGGACCGAACGTCGTTCTTGGCGAAAACTGCGAACTCATCTCGCACGTCGTTCTCGACGGCCACACAAAAATCGGCGACCGCGTCCGCATCTTCTCGTTCGCGTGCATCGGCATCGCTCCACAGGACCTCAAGTACAAAGGCGAGCCTACCGCTTGCGAGATCGGCTCGGACACAGTCATCCGCGAATCCGTAACCATCTCGCGCGGGACGGAAGGCGGCGGCGGAACCACTCGCGTCGGCTCCGGCTGTCTCATCATGGCCTACACGCACATCGGCCACGACTCGCAGATCGGCAACCACTGCATCCTCGCCAACGGCACAACGTTGGCCGGTCACGTCACAATTGAGGACTACGTGACCACCAGTGCCATGGGCCCCGTGCACCAGTACTGCACGATCGGTCAGTACGCCTATATCGGCGGCGGCACGACCATCACCCAGGACGTCCTGCCATACTCGCTCACCTCCATCGAGCGCAACAACCATGCGTACGGGATCAACAAGGTGGGGCTGGAGCGCAAGGGCTTCACTCCCGATGAGCTCAACCAGCTCCGCGCCGCCTACCGCATCCTGCAACACTCCAAGCTCAACATCAGCGAGGCCCTCGCGGCTATCCGCGAAAAGATCGCGTCGGGCGAATTCGGCGATAAGGTCGCGTATCTCGCGGATTTCATCGCCAGAAGTGAGCGCGGCATTATCAAATAGAGATCACTCCGGGATCCACGAATGCTATCGATCCGCTGTCTATTCCTGGCCCTCGCGCTCCTGCCCGGTCTTACCACCTCCGCGCAAAGACCGCCCATCCGCGTTGCGATCGTCGGGCTGGTTCACGGGCACGTGGGCGGTTTTCTCCATGACCTCCCGCAGCATCCGAATATCACTCTCGTGGGCATCTCCGAGCCGGATGCCGCACTGCGAGAGCGGTACATTCAGCGCACGCATCTTCCCGCAACGCTCTTCTTCCCGTCGGAAGCCGCGATGCTCAGCGCCACGCATCCGCAGGCCATCCTCGTCTACACCTCCACCGCCGGACATCTCGCCGCGATCCAGCAGGCCGCACCGCTGCATATCGCGACGATGGTCGAAAAGCCGCTCGCCACCACCTACGCCGACGCTCTCGCCATTCAGCGCCTCGCCGAGCGCTACCGCGTCCCGGTCCTCACCAACTACGAGACCACCTGGTACGCCTCCAACACCGCCGCATACAACCTGCTTGGCAGCGGACACATTGGCGACCTCCGCAAGCTCATCATCCGCGACGGTCATGGCGGCCCCAAAGAGATCGGCGTCGGCCCCGAGTTCCTCAACTGGCTCACCGACCCGCAGCAGAACGGCGCCGGCGCGCTCTTCGACTTCGGCTGCTATGGCGTCGATCTCGCCACCTGGTTCATGCACGGCCAGCTTCCGCTCTCGGTCACCGCCATCAGGCTCCACATCAAGCCCGACATCTATCCACGGGTTGACGACGACAGCACCATCCTGCTCACCTATCCGCGCGCGCAGGCGATCATTCAGGGCTCATGGAACTGGCCGTTCAACCTGAAGGACATGCAGGTTTACGGCGCCAAAGGATACGTCGACACCGTCTACCTGGACCGCGACCACGGCAACACCATCCGCGTTCGGCTTCCACACGATGCCACAGACCACACCGAAACAGCACCGCCTCTGCCCGCGCCGCTCGACAGCTCTCTCGATTACCTCACCGCCGTTCTCAACGGCACGCTGCAGCCGCGCAACGACCTCACGTCACTCGACACGAATGTCACTGTCGTGCGCATCCTCGACGCCGCACGCCGCTCCGCTGCAACCGGCCGCACCATCCACCTCGCGGACGAAGCTGCTGCACAGTGAGGGCTAACTTTCCGCGGAGTTTTCAGTTAAATTGGTCCGCATGTCGAAGCTCGTCTGTATCCTCACTGCTCTGCTCGTCTTAGCTGGTTTTGCCTCCGCACAAACGGCTATCACCCCGCCACTCCACACCAGCGGCACGCAGATCCTGGACAGCCACAACCGCCCCGTGCAGCTCCGCTCCGTGAACTGGTACGGCTTCGACGAGAAGGAGTTTGTCGCAGGTGGTCTTGACCACTCCTCAGTCGACACCATAGCCGACCTGATCGGGCAAATGGGCTTCAACTCCGTGCGCCTGCCCTGGGCCAATGAGACCGTCGAGCACAATCCGATCATTGCCGACTCCGCGCTCACCGCGAATCCACAGTTCCACGGCAAGCACAGCCTCGACATCATGGACGCCGTCATTGCCGCGCTCACTGGCCGTCACATCATGGTCATCCTCGACAACCACATGAGCGACGCCGACTGGTGCTGCAGCGAGAAGGACGAGAACGGCCTCTGGTACAACGCCCGCTACCCCGAGTCGGCGTGGCTCGCCGACTGGAAGTTCCTGGTGCGCCGCTATGCGGGAAATCCGTGGGTCATCGGCGCCGATCTCCGCAACGAGCTCCGTTCCGGCGCGGCCTGGGGCGGCTCCGATCCAAAGCTCGACTGGCACGCCGCCGCCGAACGAGGAGGCAACGCCGTTCTCTCGGCCAATCCCAAGCTGCTGATCTTCATCGAAGGCCCGCGCTACTCCACGAGCTTCAGCGCCTTCCCCGCCCTGCCCGTCCATCTCAGCACGCCAGACCGCGCTGTCATCTCACCCCACGCTTATTCCATCGGCCACACCTACAAGAGCTACGACGAAGCCGCCGCGGCCCTCAACCGCGAGTTCACTCCGCTGCTCACCGCCCCGAACCCGATGCCGGTCTGGGTTGGTGAGTTCGGCCAGTGCACCATGGGCGGCTGTGAAGCCTACGGCAACCAATGGGTCTCCTGGTTCGCGCAATGGGCGAACGAACACCACGTCTCTAATACAAGCTGGTGGGCCCTCAACGCCACGGAATCTTCCGGCCGCACTCGCACGCTCGGCGAACCCGAAACCTACGGCCTCCTCACACTTGACTGGAAGCACGTCCGCTCGCCCCAGATCATCACCGTGATTGATTCCATCCATCCTTGACGACGCTAGTTCGGCAGATGCGCCAGAAAGAACTTCGCCATGATGTGGTTGGCTTCGATCGACTCCGGCAGCTCCGGGTGATACCAGAAGGCATGCGGCAGAGCGTCGAAGACAACCAGCCGGGCATCCACACCGGCACGCAGATACGCGCGATGCAGATTGGTCGTGCTGCTCAGCAATGCATCGCGCCCGCTCGTGATGAAGAGCGCCGGCGGAAATCCGTGCAGGTCGGCATAGATCGGCGACAGCACGGGATCCTTCTGATCGGTAGAGCCGACGTAATACGAATCGTGTGGACTGCCATCCGGCGGCACGAGAGGACCTGCCAATCCGCTGAGCGTGTACATCGCATACGAATCGCCCATGTCCGAAAAGTCACTGACCGTGCTGAATATCCCGAGCGCCGCAGGCATCGGCAAGCCTAACCTCTTCAGCTTGACCGCAACCTCAGCCGTCAGCGTCGCTCCCGCAGAGGTGCCGTAGATCACGATGTGATCCGGCTTGTACATCTTCAGCAGTTCCTTGTAGACGGCGACCGCATCGTCCACTCCCGCCGGGAACGGATTCTCCGGAGCCAGCCGATACAGCACCGCGACCACCTTGATCCCGGTGTAGCTCGCGATCGGGATCGACTCGGTGTACGAGCCAGAGTCTCCATTGAACCCTCCGCCATGCAGATTAATCAGCACTTTGTCGCGGCTGCTCGCCGGGATGCTCTCCGGCGTGACCACATGCACCGGAACGCCGGCGATCTTTGTCTCCTCGATCTTCGTCGGGCAGATCTTGCTCCACTCCGCGCGCGAACGAACCTCCCACGCATCCAGCCCCTTTCGACGCTCGGCCAGCGATGGCTCTGGAGTTTCGTCGAGCACCCTATGGCTGATGAACGCCTGCGCCTGCCGACTTAGATCCTGTGGAACGGGAACCACGCGCGCGATGTGCGCCGTCCCATTTGCATCGATGTAACTGGTATCGCGGCTGGCCGCATCCGCAGCGGTTGTCGGCTGTTGCGCCACTGAAGATGAAGTAAGAAACGATGCAAGAAGAACACAGAACAAACGCAGCATCGAACGCGACCTCCTGCACCAAGCCTTTGGAGCTGAAGCGTCCACGATAGCATTGCGTGCTCGCTGAGCGTTGCCGATGCTTTAGAGTGAGGAGCGGATGGATACCCTCGGCCTCATTGCCGGCAACGGCCGCTTCCCGTTTCTGCTGCTTGATGCCGCGCGCGCACACAATCTGCGCGTCGTCGTTGCCGCGATCAAGGAAGAGACCTCGCCCGAGATGAACGACCGCGCCGCAGCCGATCCCAACATCTCGGTCTACTGGCTCTCGCTCGGCGAACTCTCGCGGCTCATCGAAACATTCCAGCGCGAAGGTGTCACCCGTGCGGTGATGGCCGGCCAGGTGAAGCACAAGCAGATCTTCTCCTCGATCCGCCCAGACTGGCGGCTCGCCAAGCTGCTGCTGAACCTGCGCACGCGCAACACGGATATGCTGCTGGGCGCGGTCGCGAAGGTGCTCGAGGACGAAAGCATTCATCTGATTTCGTCGACTGCTTTTCTTGAGCCGATGCTTGCGCCTGCCGGCGTGCTCACCGCGCGCGCGCCCGACGAGAACGAACGCCCCGACATCGACTATGGCCTCACGGTCGCGCGCGGCATCGCGGGCTTTGACCTCGGCCAGACCGTCGTCATCGCTGCAGGCGCGTGTGTCGCCGTTGAAGCGATGGAGGGCACCGACGCGACGATCCTCCGCGCCGGCGAGCTCATGCGCACGCTCCACGCCGACGACAATCCCACGAACCCCGAAACAACACTCGCGCGCCGCCTCACCGTCGTCAAGGTCGCAAAACCCAACCAGGATCTTCGCTTCGATGTCCCGGTCGTGGGGGTGCCTACCATCGAAGCGATGCGCCGTGCGGGTGCTACCTGCCTCTGCGTCGAATCCGGCCGCACGCTGCTCTTCGACCGCGAGGCCATGATCGCTGCCGCGGACGCAGCCGGAATCGCAGTCGTCGCTGAAGAAATTCCTACACGTTAATCCCGCCGCGCCGTTACAGACGCGTGACAATCGCGGCGTCGTCTACGGCGTAAGATGGTGTCCACCGGGTGCCGGGCCCCTCATCTACGCGCCCACAGGAGACCTCCATGTTCGCACCGAGATTCTGCAAGGCCGCACTCACCCTCGCCGCCTGCCTGCTTCCGATCGCGCCCGCCCTCGCCGCCGACCTCGCCCCGGTCGGCGCCACCGCACCGAATTTCACCCTGCCCAACCAGGAGAACCAGCCCATCTCGCTCGCTGACTACAAGGGCAAGTGGGTGGTCCTCTACTTTTATCCAAAGGACCAGACGTCTGGCTGCTCGATGGAGGCGCACAACTTCCAGCGCGACCTGCCCAAGTACCAGGCGCTGAATGCGGTCGTGCTCGGCATTTCCATGGATACGGTCGAGAGCCACAAGACGTGGTGCACCAAGGACGGCTTCTCTTTCAAGATGCTCGCCGACCCCGAGCACAAGGTCGTCGATGAATACGGTGTTCCGGTGAAGACATTCACCACTCCCGCCGGTCCCATGACCGTCGCGCTGCGCGACACCTTCCTCATCTCGCCTGACGGCAAGATCGTGAAGGAATGGGAGGTCAAGGACATCGCCAACCACTCCGCCGAGGTCCTCGCTGCCATCCAGGCCGGCGGCAAGTAGTTTCTCGCTTTTGCCTTATTCACTATTCACAACCTCACAATTCACTGCTTTACAGACGCAAAAACGCCCGGCTCTCGCGAGAGGTGCCGGGCGCTTTTGCTTGCCTGTTAGGTTGCGTTACTTCTTCTTGGAAGCGGCCTTTTTGGTTGACTTCTTGGAGGACGACTTCTTCGAGGAGGACTTCTTCGAGGATGACTTCTTGCTGCCACCCTTTTTTGCTGCCTTCTTGGTTGCCAAGGTTTTACCTCTCATAGTTTGGTTTTTGTTGCGTGTGCCCCTGTTGCCTGCTGCCTTTTTGGAGGCAGCCTTCCCGCCGCGCCGGGCACCCTTCGACTTCTTCGCGGCAGAACCTGAAATCTTTTTACCCGCAGCCTTCTTCGCGGGAGTTTTCTTCGCAGCCTTCTTCGGCGCGACCTTCTTCGCAGCAGCTTTCTTAGCGGGAGCCTTCTTGGCCGCCTTCTTCGGCGCAGCCTTTTTCGCCGCCTTCTTGGGAGCAGCCTTCTTCGCCGCTGCCTTCTTCGCCGGCGCAGCAGGCGCTTCCGTCTGCCCGCGCTTCGGCTGGGCCGAGCGGCGTTGCGGCGGCTGATAAGGCTCTACCGGCGTGGACGGCGCGGCAAACATGTCCGCCTCTTCCGCATGTGTGCTCGTCCGCGCGGGCGCTTCGTAGTCGGCATCCTCCAGCGTCGTATCGTCGCTGAAGGACTCCTCTTCCTCTTCTTCGTCCTCGACGTACTCCGAATCCTCGGCATCGAGGTCGCGTTCGTCATTGTTTCCCGCAGCTGCATACAGCTTGAACGTCACGTCTTCCTCAAACATCGTCGTTCTCCCGGACCGCTCTTCTTTCCAGTCTCTTCTTCTGCGCTGTCATACTCATGCACAACAACAAACGCACGCAGTTCTCGCGCGAATAGTAGCAACAGGATTACGCTCTGTGCAACGAAATAGCAAGCACCTTTTTTGGTGCATGCCTTCTTTCACCTTTGCGTGAGATGCTTTCTGACCCATTTCGGCACTTCTTCGTTACAGAAGTACCTCGTCCGGCTCAGCGACCCTTGCTTGAATGCTTGTGCGTGGTTGCCATTGTCTTGTGCGATGCCGCCGGGGTCGCGTGCGCATGTGACTCTCCGTGCGTCGTGCGGCCATGCGCCTCAGCGGTGCGCGCGTGCGACGCTGTCCGGCGCGACGTCGGCGCCAGGCGCACCGGCTCGGCGACGTATAGCGTGCGCCCCGGCGCCAGCCGGTTTGACGACAGATGATTCCATGCGCGCAGGTCCTCCACCGAAACCCCGAAGCGATCCGCCACCGTCACCAGCGTGTCGCCGCGCCGCGTCCTGTAGCGCTGCTGGCCCGCGCTGGTCGCCACGGGGATCACCAGCTCGTCACCCGGCTTGGGCGGATCTCCCTGCGGAATCTCATTCACCGTCGCGATCTCAGACGGGCGCGTGTGCATCTCCGTCGCAATCTCGTCCAGCGTCTCGCCCTGCTTCACCACGTGGAAGCGCCAGCTCGCGCGATTCTCCTCCGGGATGTCCTTCACCCGGTCCAGGTACATCTGCTTCGTTCCGGCCGGCAGGTGCAGGTCATAAGGAATGTCCCGCGGCGTCGACAGCCGCAGCAGCGCCGGGTTCAGCGCCACAATCTCCTGCACGGAAGAGCCCGTCACATCCGCCACCAGCGGCAGGCTGATCGAATACTCCGTTGTCACCGTGTCCGACTTCACCGGCGCGTCCGGCACCACGTCCGTCAGCCCGTACTGCTTCGGGTTCTTCGCCATGATGACCGCCGCGAGAATACCTGGAACATAGTTCTTGGTCTCGCCGGGCAGCGCGTTGTGCCGGTAAAGCTGCCAGAAGTCCGCATAGCCCGTCCGCGCCACCGCGCGCTGCACGTTGCCCGCGCCCCAGTCATACGCCGCCATCGCCAGGTACCAGTCGCCGAACTGCTCGTGCAGGTACTTCATGTACTTCGCGTACGCGATGGTCGATTTCTGCGGGTCGAACCGCTCATCGAAGTAGCCGTTGCGCTCCAGGCCATACGCTCCGGCAAACGGCATGAACTGCCACATCCCGCCCGCGCCTGAGCGCCGGTTCAGCGCCTGCGGCTGGAAGCCCGACTCGGCCACCGCCTGGTAGATCAGATCCTGCGGGACGCCGTACTGCTTCAGCGTCTTCAGGATCATCTCCTTGTACTTGCCCGCGCGCTCCAGCGACGCCCGCAGATGGGCATGGCCGGCCGGCGAGTTCGAGAAGTAATTGATAAAACCTGCAACGTAGTCGTTCACCACCAGCGGCAGGTCCGACTTGGTCGTCTGCAACTCCGCGCTGATCCGCCCCAACAGCTCCGGGTCCGGCGGGAACGTCACCTCGTTCATCGCCTCATCCAACGGAGCCGGCTCGACCTTCGGCGAGAATCCATTGCCCTGCTTCAGCGCCACCAGCTCCAGCGAGTTGATGCGGTCCACCAGGCTTTCAAACTCATCCGAAAGCTGCGGATCGTTCTTCAGGTCCAGCCCGCTCGAGAGCATCGCGTCCACCGCGCTGTCGAAGTCCGCCCGGGCTGCGTCCAGCCGGTTGGCGTTGTAATTCGCCACGCCCGAGTTGTAGCTGTTCTCCGCTCGCCCGATCAACGCCTGAATCTTCTGCGCGCGCGCCATCGCATCGGCCTGCTGCTGCGGCGTCAGCCCGCTCTGCGCCGCCGGCGCTGCAGCCTCCTGGGCTTCTATGACCGCAGGCGCCACCGCGGGCGTCATCTGCTTTGCCTTGTCTTTATGCTGCGCGGCGGCCGCGCTCACCCCGGCGCAGACCACCCCTGACAGCAGCGCCGCGCTCAGCGCAACTCGCACTCTCCGGCGAAGCTGCCGTGCCTTACCTGACGAAATCATCAAACTCCTATATTGTACTGACGAACATCGGCTCAAAATGCCCCTCCCGCACACCCCCGGCCTCTAAAGGGTCAGAAAACTCGTCGTCGGCCCACCGCTACAATCTCCTCTGGGATGTCCACGCGCGTTCGCTCCTTCTGCAAGATCAATCTCGGCCTCGCCATCGGCCCCGCGCGCGCTGACGACTTCCACGCGCTCACCACGGTTTATCAGACCCTCGCTCTGCACGACCTGGTCACGGTCAGCGCGCGCCCCTCCGCCGAGATCTCCATTACCCTGACCGCCGACCACCGCGGCGTTCCGCGCATGGAGGCCGGCAACGCCGAGCGCAACACCGCCTTCCGCATCGTCGACCTCGCGCTGCGCCAACTCGGCATCGCCGCCGAGGTCACGATCGACATCCGGAAGCGCCTTCCCGTCCAGGGCGGTCTCGGCGCCGGCTCTGCCAATGCAGCCGCGGCATTAATAGGAGTCGAGCGGGAACTGAACCGCTCGCTCCCCGGCCCCGACCGTCTCGCCCTCGCCGCCCAGATCGGCTCCGACGTCCCGCTCTTCCTGCTCGGAGGCACCGTGCTCGGCCTCTCGCGCGGCGAGGAGGTCTATCCCCTTCCGGATCTGCCGGTTACGCCCTGCGTGATCGCCATCCCACCGGTCGGCGTCTCCACCGCCGCTGCCTTCCGCGCCCTCGACGAGCGCATGGCCACCGCGTCATTGACCTCTGCCGCAAATCCAAGTAAACTGGAACAGTTGAGCCGTGCTCTGTCTGCCGCCTGGTCACCCAGCGGCGTCAATCTCGGGCAGATTCCCGAGACGGCGAAAGGGACGCAAGTTCCTGAGCCACAAGAGCCGAGCCCTTCCGGTATCACCCGCCAGCCGGGTGATCTTGCAGAGGATCCCCTCCTCGCGCTTGTCCGCACCGGGATCGAAAACGACTTCGAAGAGGTCGTCTTTCAAGAGCATCCCTCCTTGCGTTCAACCAAGCGTGATTTAGTGGGAGACTCCTCCGTCCCGGAAGGCAGCCGTGCGTTATATGCGGCACTCTCGGGCTCCGGTTCGGCGCTGTTCGGACTTTACCGGTCCGCCGCAGACGCTCGCGCCGCTCAACAGCGTGTCCAGGCCTCCGGCACGCAGGCTCTCCTGACCGAGACCCTGCCCCGCGCGGATTACTGGAACACGATGCTGGAGATCGGAAGGGCCCATCTTTAGATGGGCCGTAAAGATCAAACCTCTCAGGGAGCTTTAGTCCCTGAGGGAAAAAGTTCGCTGAGGTTGCTCCTGTCACGCGACAATGGCAGCAGGAGACTGGGCGATCGACTAACGGTAGGTCAAGTGCCTTTGACGCACTCAGTCCAGGTTCGAATCCTGGTCGCCCAACCACCCAAGGTCGTTCGCCCGCACCGAAGCCCCGGCAGAATAATCGGGGTCCCCGACGAGCTTGCTCGTTGGGGTGACTAAGGGAAGCTTTGAGTTTTTCGCGGCACAACCGCCGCAGGAAGTTCTTTGCAATACCTGTCGCGCAGAACTTGAATCGCGGCGGGGGCAGTAAGAAGAAGTTTTTGGGCGCGCAGCGATTTTGAACCACCTTCGCGGCGTCCACAGTGAGACCGAGGCGCTGCTTGAAGCAGGGCACAACTCGGCGAGAAACAGCGCCGAGGCCCCGCAGAACAGCACCTGGGAATGCAGCACGAAACATCAATAGGTCAACCAGCCTGGAGGAGTTTCCAAACGTGAGCGAACAAGACACGACTGCCGTCTCAATCCCGAATTCACAACGCGCCGCGGCACCCGCTGCGACGCACACCGAGAACGGCTCCGCCGCAGCATCCCCTGCAATAGCGGAGCCGCCTCGCGTTTCCGCGGATGGCGCTTCGTCGAAGCCCGCCTCCGCACCGCGCAAACCATCGCGGCTCTCCGAAGACAAGCGCTTCAAGATCTTCTCCGGCTCCGCCAACCGCGCACTCTCCGATGAAATCTGCAAGTTCCTCGGCGTTCCGCTCGGCGAAGCCAAGTTCCAGCGCTTCTCTGACGGCGAAATTCACTTCCAGCTTCTCGAAAACGTCCGCGGCGCCGACGTCTTTCTCGTGCAGCCCACCTGCTTTCCGACGAATGAGCACCTGATCGAGCTCCTCATCATGGAAGATGCGCTCCGCCGCGCGTCTGCCGGACGCATCACCGCCGTCGTTCCCTACTACGGCTATGCGCGCCAGGACCGCAAGGACCGCCCCCGGGTCGCCATCACCTCCAAGCTCGTCGCCGACCTGCTCGTCACCGCCGGCGCCAACCGCGCGCTCTTCGTCGACCTGCACGCCGCGCAGATCCAGGGCTTCTTCAACATCCCGGTCGACCACCTCTTCGCTTCGCCGGTCCTCGTCAGCTACTTCTCCAACCTCGACTTGCCGAACCTCACCGTCGTCAGCCCCGACGCGGGCGGCGTGGAGCGCGCGCGCTTCTTTGCCAAGAAGCTTGAAGTGCCGCTGGCCATCGTCGATAAGCGCCGCACCGACATCAACGTCACCGAAGTGATGCACGTCATCGGCGACGTGCGCGGGCGCACCTGCCTCATCCTCGATGACATCGTCGACACGGCGGGCACGCTGGTCAAAACCGCCGAAGCCCTCATCGAGCAGGGCGCGGAAAAGGTCTACGCCTGCGCCTCCCACGCCGTGCTCTCCGGTCCAGCCGTCGAGCGCATCGCCAACTCCCCACTCGAGGAGCTGGTCGTCACCAACACGATTCCTCTGCGCGAAGACGCGCAGAAGGTTTCAAAGATCAAGGTTCTCTCTATCGCGGGCCTGCTGGGACGCGCGATCGAGAGCATTCACATGGAGACGAGTGTCAGCAGTCTCTTTCAATTAGCTTCTAGCCGCTAGCTTTTAGCTGCTAGTAAGACACAAGGACGCAGGATCAACCACAGCGGCTGCAGCCGCAAACGGAGTCGAGAAGGCCAACATAGCCAGCCTTTTAGCTAAGAGCTAGAAGCCAGCAGCTAGAAGCTTCTCTTCGCCCGACGAAAGGATGCATCACCTCATGGCAAATAACACCACCATCTCGTCCATCACCGCCAAGCCGCGCACCGGCAAGTTCAACAAGAACCACGCACGGCGCGTTCGCCGCGAAGGCCTCATCCCCGCTGTCGTCTACGGCGCGGGCGAGCCCTCGGTCGCCGTAGCGGTCGATCCCAAGATCATCACCCGCATCCTCCACTCCGATTCCGGCCACAACTCCATCTTCGATCTCGCGATCGAGGGCGGCGCCACCGGCAAGGCCATGATCGTCGACTGGCAGAACGAGCCCATCAAGGGCCACCTGCTGCACATCGACCTCAAGCGCGTCGCGATGGACAAGAAGATGCGCGTCTCCGTTCCCGTGCAGCTCGTCGGCACCGCCGCGGGCGTCAAGAACTCGGGCGGCATCCTGCTGCACGCTCTGCACGAGGTCGAGATCGAGTGCTTGCCCGGCGACATCCCGTCGCACATCGATGCGGACGTCTCCAACCTGGAGATGAACCAGTCGCTGCACGTCTCCGACCTTCCGCACTCGGACAAGATCGAGTACCTCGACGAAGAGGACGCAGTTGTCGCGAGCGTCACCTACGTCAAGGCCGAGGCGGAGCCTGAGGCTGTCGCCACCGCGGAGACTCCAACGGAGCCCGAAGTCGCCAAGAAGGGTAAGCAGGAGACCGCCGAGGGCGAAGCCAAGCCGGAGGCAAAGAAGTAGGAAGGGAGACAGTAGAGTCCAGACAGTAGACAGTAGAAAAACCTGCTCCGCTCTGCTGTCTGCATCTCTACTGTCTACTGTCTGCCTTTATGAAGCTCATTGTCGGTCTCGGAAATCCTGGCATGGAGTACCTGCTCACGGCACATAATGCAGGCTTCATGGCGATCGATCGCATCGCGAGCATCTGCGATGTGCAGGTAACGAACCGGCGGGGAAAGGCCCAGACCGCTCGCGCAAGGCTCGTAGGACAGGACGTCCTGCTGGCCAAGCCCGAGACCTTTATGAACCTGAGCGGGCTTTCGGTCGTTGCCCTGCTCGACGAGTTGGATCTCGAAGACAAGGACATGATTGTCCTGTACGACGAGCTGGCATTTCCGCTGGGCACGATTCGGCTCGCCGAACGCGGCTCAGCAAACGGGCACAACGGAGCGAAGTCCGTCTCCGCTGCGCTCGGCAGTGAAGAGTGGATGCGCGTCCGCATCGGCGTCGGCAAAGAGCCAACCGAAAGCGGCCGCGAAACAAATGCAGGCGGCACCAGTTATCTGCTCGCGCCCATGCGCAAAGCAGACCTGCTGACGCTCGAAGATGGTCTCGACCTCGCCGTACGCGCCGTCGAGAGGTGGCTGACAGAAGGACCGTCGGCCGCTATGAATGAGTTCAACAGGAGAGACAGAGACTAGAGGATAGAGAGTAGAGAGTAGACGTCAGCACAAGCCGTTTTCTCTATCCTCTACCCTCTGCTGTCTCCTCCCCCAACAGCCAAACTGACGAGGCAGCTCAACCACCTCGCAGTGCGGGCAGAACCCGCAGAAAGAAAGTACTCATGAATCGCAGTTACGAAATCATGTTCATCGTCCGGCCCGACATTGAAGAGGCCGATATCGACAAGATCGTCGAGACCTTCTCCGGCTACGTCACCCAGGGTGGCGGCACCGTCAAGCAGACCGAGAAGATGGGCCGCCGCCGGCTGGCCTACACGGTCCGCAAGTTCAACGACGGCTTCTACGTTCTCCTCATTGTCGAGTCGCCGGCTTCGCTCATTCACGAGATTGAGCGCCGCCTCCGCGTCTCCGAGCAGGTGATCAAGTTCATCACCGTGCGCACCGACGAGGAAGAGAAGCGCGTCGCCAAGATCAAGAAGCACCGCGACGCTCACGTGAAGCGCAGCGCGCAGCCCCAGCCCGGCGCCGAGACCGAACAGCCAGAGCCCACTGAGGCTCCTGCCGCCGAAGCCGCACCCGAGCCCGCCGCGACCGAAGCCTGAGGAGTGAGGGGTTAGGAAGTTAGGAAAAGACTTCCTGATTCGCTCGCTTCAAGTTCAAGAGGACCTGACCACCACCGCCGCTCATCGCTTCCGTACCAAGTCCAAAGGCTCCAATGCGAGTCTGGAGCGAGAGCAGCCCGAACCGGCTCCCAACAAATAGTTAGCGGAGCGACAAAGGAAATCAAAATGGCTGACGAGAATCAGAATCAACCAGCATCCACTCCAGCACCTGCAGGCGACCGTCCGCAGAGTGATCGCCCGCAGAGTGATCGCCCGCAGGGCGAGCGTTCCCAGGGTGGTCCTGGCGGCGACCGTGGTCCCCGTCCGGGCGGACCGCGCGGACCGCGTCCTGGCGGTGGCCCCGGCGGTCCTGGGGGTCCTGGCGGACGCAAGTTCTTCCGCCGCAAGAAGGTCTGCAAGTTCACCGTGGAGAAGATCGACTCGATCTCCTACCGCGACGTGCGCCTGCTGCAGCAGTTCGTCTCGGACCGCGGCAAGATCATTCCGCGCCGTCTCACCGGCACCTCGGCTCCCTTCCAGCGCAAGCTGACGAAGGCGATCAAGCAGGCCCGCGCGATCGCGCTGCTGCCCTACGCCGCCAAGTACTAAAGCTGGCGCTCACAAGATCGGAGAAGATCAATGGAAATCATTCTGAAAGAAGATGTGCAGAAGCTCGGGCACCGGGGCGACGTGGTCAAGGTCGCCGACGGCTACGGGCGCAACTACCTCCTGCCGGAGAAGCTGGCCATCGAGGCGACCTCGGCGAACAAGGCAGTGATCGAGCAGATGAAGGCCTCGGCACTGCGCAAGTCCGCGAAGGAGAAGGCCGGCGCGGAGGAGCTCTCGACCCGCCTCAACGAGGTGGTCCTTACCTTTGAGCGCAAGGCCGGTGAGCATGAGCAGCTGTTCGGCTCGGTCACCGCGGCGGATATCGCCAAGGAGCTGGAGGCCAAGGGCTACGAGGTCGACCGCCGCAAGATCCACCTGGACGAGCCGCTGAAGACCGTCGGCGAGTTCCACGTGCCGATTCGTCTGCACCGCGAGGTCACCGCGCACGTGCAGGTGAACATCAAGTCTGACAAGCCCGAAGCCCCTGCGGCCTCGGAGCCGGTCGAGGCTGCGAACGAGGAGACCGCGGTCGAGGCATAAACCCGGCTCGAACTCTCATGAAACGGCGCTCCGTTGAGGAGCGCTGTTTTTTGCCTTTTGTGGTACCCCCCCCCCCGGCTTTTTTGCACAAAATCTTCATGACACATGGGTTAGCGGTGGACCTGGCGTGCAGGATTCCGCCGCTGAGGAGCTCAATTTGCGCGACACCCCCGTGCCTGAGGCCGGGGTTTGTCAAGTCGGCCGGCTTACTCGTACTTCAGGGTGGTGACGGGGTCGAGGCGGGCGGCTCGTTCAGCGGGGAGAGTGCCGAACGCGACGCCGACCACCACTGAGGTGAAAAGAGCGATCACCGCGCTCCACGCCGAAACGGGAATCTTGAAGCTGGTAAAGATGCGCAGGCTGAGCGGAAGCGCGAGGCCGATGAGCGTGCCGATGAGGCCACCCGAGAGCGAGAGGAAGATCGATTCCGTGAGGAACTGCATGCGGATCTCGCGTTTGGTGGCGCCGAGAGCCTTGCGGATGCCGATCTCCTTGATTCGGGCCTGCACGTTGGCCAGCATGGAGTTCATGATGCCCACGCCGGAGACGATGAGCGTGATAAACGCAGCCAGCGTCAGCACCATCGTCAGCATGTTGGCGATATTTTTCATGATGTTCAGTACATCGGTTAGTGTCTGGGCTCTATAAACACTCGTCGCGCGATGCCTGGATTGGATCACGCTCGTTATCTGCTGAGAGGCTGGCTCGACCATGCTGGAGTTCGCCATCTGGAAGAAGATCTCTTTTACCTTGTTTGTTCCGGTAAAGTAGCGGGCCACCTCATAGGGAATCAGGATCGCTCCATCGCCGATCTCCGACTGTCCGGCATCGAATGTGCTTTCGACATATACGCCAACGACGGTAAACGGGATGCCACGCACTGCCACAGTCTGACCGATAGAACGGCTGGGACTGCCGAATAGCTGACTTGCGAGTGCGCCGTCGCAGCAGGGTCCGGCAATAACTGCCACCTTGGCGTGCTGGCTGGCATCCTCGTCGTCAAAGAACCTGCCCGCGAGCGGCCTAAGATTCCGGATCTGCTTGTACTGCGGCGAGACGCCGAGAAGCATTACGTCCTTGGTGCGGCCGCCGCCAATGCTCACCTGCTCATGATCCTCGAGCATCGGAGAGCTGGCGATGATTCCCGGAACCTGGCTGAGGACCGCGTCCAGATCATCACGGGTCATGAAGTCCGGGGTGCTGGTGTTGTCGGGACCGGCGACGTTGCCGCCGACAAACTGCATTTCCACCTTATTCGGCCCGAGGCCTGAGATTGTCGAGAGCGCGTACTGCTTGCCGGTCAGGCCGACGGTCACGACGAGGATGATGGACGCGGAGCCGATGACCATGCCCAGCATGGTGAGGAGGAAGCGGGCCTTGCTGGCGCAAAAGCTATCGATCGCAAGACTTAGGGTCTCGCGGAAGGCGACCGTTGTGCGGGCGCTGGCCAGGGTCCTGTGGAAGGCCTCAGTTGTGGTGGTCAAAAGAACGCTCCTCCCGAGCGCCAGAATCCCGTATCACAGCAGTTTAGCGCCGTCGCGGGCCGGGTCGTCTGTCTCTGGATTCGACGAGACTTGGAGGGTGCGGGATTCCTAAAATGCGCAGTTGGGTTTGGGGTACACCTCGCTCCGGAGCCGAGCGCGGTGGCGGGAGTTGGTCTGCGCCGTGTATCGTTCTAGCGGGTTTAGTTTCAACTTTGGAGAATGTCCTGATGAGTCCGATGTCGCGTCGAACCTTTCTCGATGGGCTGGCGGTTACGGTGGCCGGAACGGCGCTGGCCGCGCCCGCACGCAGCTATGCACAAATTGTGGGCGCGAATGACCGCGTGAACTTTGCCACAGCCGGCTTAAATGGCCGCGGCCAGGCGCATCTTTCTGCCCTTGCCAATAATGCCAAGAACGCGCGCATGACGCACTACTGCGACGTGGACAAGAATGTGCTCGCGAAGTTTGGGCCGAAAGCGGAGAAGACGCTGGGCTATGCGCCGACGGCGAATCAGGATTTTCGCAAGGCGCTGGATTCGAAAGATGTCGATGCGATCACGATTGCGACGCCCGACCACTGGCATGCGCCGATGGCCGTGCTGGGGCTGCGCGCGGGCAAGCATGTGTACGTGGAGAAGCCGAGCAGCCATAATCCGCGCGAGGGCGAGCTGTTGATTGCCGCGCAGAAGAAGTACGGCAAGCTGGTGCAGGTAGGCGATCAGCAGCGGTCGTCGGACCACACGATCAAGATCATCGGCGACATCAAGAGTGGACGGATTGGCAATGCCTACTACGCGAAGGCGTGGTATGTGAACACGCGCAAGTCGATGGGCATTGGCAAGGTGGTGCCTGTGCCGCCGAACCTGGATTGGGATCTGTGGCAGGGGCCGGCGCCGCGCAGCGAGTACAAGGACAACATTCATCCATACAACTGGCACTGGCTGACGCGCTACGGCACGGGCGAGACGCTGAACAATGGAACGCATGAGGTGGACGTGGCGCGGTGGGCGCTGGGATTGGAGTGGCCGGAACGCGTCAACATCTCCGGCGGACGCTATGCCTACAAGGATGACTGGCAGTTCCCGGACACGATTGTGACGAACTTCGAGTATCCGGAGCACATGATCTCGTGGGAGTGCCGCTGCTGCAACGGGATGAAGATTTATAACCGCGACCGCGGCGTGACGGTGCACGGAACGACTGGGATCGGTGCTGGTGGACCGGCAGGGCTACGAGGTCTATGACTTGAATGGGAAGAAGACCGATGAATTCGTGGCGAGCAAGGACAGGTTTGTGAGCACAGACATCATCGGCCGCGACTCGATGACCGACGCGCATTTTGCGAATTTCATCGCCGGCATCCAGAAGGGCGAGCCGCTGCACTCGCCGATCCCGGTCGCCAATGTGAGCGTGACGATGCTGCAGATCTCGAACATCGCGTGGAACCTGAAGCGCGAGCTGACACTGGATACGGCGAATGGGCATATCAAGGATGCGGAGGCCATGAAGCAGTGGGGACGTGAGTATCAGCCGGGCTGGGAGGTTAAAGTTTAGGAGGTTAGGGATTAGGGAGTTGTTGAAATCACGCTCCGCATCGAAGATGGGAACGAGATTCTCTCTTTGGTCGGAGCGTGAACTGTGTCGTGGTTCTTCTGGGCTGTTCTTTCGGCGGTGTTTGCGGCGGCGACGGCGCTGCTGGCGAAGGCGGGCGTGTCGCATGTGGACCCGAATCTGGCGACGGCGATTCGCACGACCGTTGTTGTCGTGTTCACCTGGCTGATTGCGATTGCGCTGGGTGGGCATCACGAGATCGTGACCGTGGACAAGCGGAGCTGGTTGCTGCTGTGCTTATCGGGGCTGGCGACGGGGCTGTCGTGGATCTGCTACTTCAGGGCGCTGTCGCTGGGGCAGGCGTCGAAGGTGGCGCCGATCGATAAGCTGAGTGTGGTGCTGGTGATTCTGCTGGCGTGGCCGCTGTTGGGCGAGAGGTTGACGCCGAGCAAGATCGCGGGTGGGTTGTTGATTACCGCAGGGGCGATCGTGCTGGCGCTGTTCTGATTGTGCTCAGCGAGATGGCGGAAGGGTGAAGTAGAAGGTTGCACCCTTTTCAACGGCGCCTTCCGCCCAGATCTCGCCACCGTGGCGGGCGAGGATGCGTTGCACGGTAGCGAGCCCGACGCCGGTGCCGGCGAACTGAGCCTTGCTGTGCAGCCGATGGAAGGGCTGGAAAATTTCGCCGACGCGGCTGGGGTCGAAGCCGGCGCCGTCGTCGCGCACGAAGTAAACCGTGCGGCCTTTCACCCCAGCGAGCGAGCTCGCCGGGGACCCTGGGCCGTCGATCGTCTTTGCGCCGAATTCGATGCAGGCGCGGGCATGATGCGAGGTGTACTTCCAGGCGTTGCGCAGGAGGTTGTCCAGCGCGATGCGGACGAGTGCGGCGTCTGCTTCGATGGGTGGAAGGGCGGCGATCTGGAAGTCGACCTGGCGAGCCGGGTCGCTGCGCTGAAGGTCGGCGGCGATTTTCTGCGCCATGTCGCTGAGATCGGCGCGATCGCGCCTGACGGGTGTGGTGGAGGCGCGCGCAAAGTTGAGGAGATCATCGATGAGCGTCGCCATGTTCTTCGTCGAGTCCTGGAGGCGGTGAAGCATCTCACGGCTGTTCTGATCCATGGGTGTTGGTGTGTTGGAGAGCAGGTAGCCGATGCCAGCGATGGAATCAAGCGGACCGCGGAGGTCGTGCGCGACGGTGTAGGAGAAGGCTTCGAGCTCGCGGTTGGCAGCGCTGAGCTCGGCGGTGCGCTCTTCGACGCGCTGCTCGAGCTCGTCGCGCGACTGCCGCAGTGCGGTCTCGCTCTGCTGAATCTGCTGCAGCATCTCATTGAACGCCTGCGTGAGGACGGACATCTCGACGCTGTCGGAGGATTCCGTAGCGCGCACGGAGTAGTCGTGCTCGCGCGAGATGGAGCGGGCGGTCTCCGCGAGCGAGGCGATAGGCTGCGCGATGAGGCGGCGCGAGAAGGCGCTGATGAGCAGCGCGGCCAGCATGCAGAAGAGCAGGATGAGGCCGGCGATGACCAGATAGTGGCGGGCGCGCTGGCCGATCTCAGTTAATCGCGCAGAGATGTAGACGACGCCCTGCGGCGAGCCCTCGAAGATGATGCGGTGAGCGAGCAGCAGGCGCCGGCCGTTGAGCCAGTGATGCTCGTTCTCATTGTGAGGGAGCACGTGCTTTGCGGTGAGATCGGTCTCGTCGGGTGGGCCGTAGGTGGCGAAGAGGGAGCCGTCCTGCTTGGTGAGCACGGCGGAGATGACATCAGGCGAGCGATTGAGGCCCTGCAGCGTGGAGGCGGCGCTGGCCGGGATCGTCGAACATGAGCGCGGAGACGCTGTTCGCACCGATGATCTGCGCCTCGGAGCGGAGATTGGTGATGAGGCTCTGGCGGAAGGAGAGCATGTCATAGGAGAAGAACGCCAGCACGGCGAGAATCAGCACGGAGCCGCTGACGAGCAGATTCATGCGCGTGATTCTGCCGGAGATGGTGGGCGCGCGGTGCGGCGGTGTCACTGTGCGCCTCCTTCCTGCAGTCTTCCTTTGACGCTGAGCGCCACCTTGAGCAGCTCGGAGCTCATGGTGAGATGCGCACGGTTCACTGCGTTCAGATCGACGGAGAACCGGACGCGCTTTTCTACGACCTGAAACTGGATCATGCCGCCGCGCGAGAGGAAGTCAGGCATGTCGCTGACGGTGAGAGTGGGCCTGGTGGCGACGGCCTGGAGGAGTTCGTCGACATGCGCGTGCTCGGTGGATTCGATGAAGAGGATGGCGCAGCCGGCTTCGTCGGCAGGGTGCATCATGAGGCGAACGTCGAGCGGGCGGCCGCCGATGTTCTCGTTCGCGATAGTTTTCTGGAGCGCGGCGGCAAAGGTCTGCGAGCCTGCGACACAGATCCTGAGCACGCCCTGATCTGCGGCTGGAGGCCAGCGAACGAATTTGCCGAAGTCAAAGAGGTAGACCGCTTCGACATCGGATTCCGAGGGCTGATTGGCGGCGCTGGGGTTGACCGCAGATGCGGGAAGGACAGACGAGAAGAGCAGAACTGCGGACAGTGCGCGGATGCGAGCGACGAAATGGATTCGTGCGGTCAGCATCTACCACGTCCAGTCGACGGAGCCGAAGAGGTTGCGCCGGATGCCGACGGCGTTGCCGTTGTTGCCGGTGAACTCCTGATGATGCGGCTGCAGCATGTTGCGGCCGTTCGCCGAGAGAGTGACGTGCTCGTCGACGTGGTACGCGAGATTGAAGTCGGCGGTCTGATAGGAGGGCACCTGCAGGGCGGGAAGCGAGCTGACGAAGCGATAGTCAGTGGTGAACTCTACATCATGCGGGAAAGAAAGGATCGCCTGCACAGAAGCCTGATGCTCCGGACTCGAGCCCTCGTAGGTTGCGGCGTAGCTCGCCTGGCTGAAGCCGGGCTTGGAGTGCAGGTTGATGCTCAGGTGGGAGTAGTTGCCGCGGAGATCCAGCCATTGAACGGGCTTCCAGTCAGGCGCAACTTCAACACCACTGGAGACTCCGCGGAGACCGTTGTCGAACGGCTCGGCCAAAAGATAGTGGGTGTATGGCGTTGTGGGGACGCTTATGCGGGGCGTGCCGTAGCTTTCGACATTGTCATACTGATTGTGGAAGGCGGCGATGTCGACGTAGAACCGCTTGCCGAGGAGCTGCCGGTAGCCGCCCTCCCATCCGACGAGGACCTCAGGCTTGAAGTTCGGATTGCCCGCGATCTCGACAAACAGCGGCGGATTATATCCGGGGATGTAGCCGATCACGGTCACGTCGCGATCGACGCGGCCGGGCGTGCGGAGCGCGCGTGAGACAGCGCCCCAGAACGTGGCGTGTGGCATCGGCATCCACAGAATGCGCGCGGTCGGCTGCCATCCCCAGCCGCTGTAGTTGTTGTCTTCGAGCTTCGTGCCTGCGGTGAAGGAGAGCTTGTTGGGAACGATCTGAACTGTATCCTGCGCGAAAAGGCTGTAGACGTAGTTGTTTATCTTGTGCGGCTCGAAGTCGACCGTGTTCACCGTCTGATTGATGTTGCTCGGGCTTTCGCGCAGGCCGGCGCTGAGGATGATGTTGTTGCGCTTGATGCTGGCCAGGTTGTAGATGAAGTCCAGGTCGGAGGTGTTGCGCGTCTCGTGGAACTGCGAGGTGGCGCGATTGGTACGGTCGACGTAGCCCTGGAGGTAAAAACTTGAGCCGCCGGCGAGCTGGCGATCCCAGCGCATCACGAGATCGCCGCCAGAGACGAGCTGCCGGCCGTCGACGCTGAGCTGCGCGGGCGGCGTGTACTGACCAATCGCAACCTGGTTGCCGCTGACGCCGCCATAGGCCATAAGCTGCGCGCTGACGCTGTCCTTCGCCGTCGGCTGCCAGTCGAGGCGGAAGCCGCCGCGCTCCTGATGCCAATCGTCGTAAGGGTCGGCGTGGGGGTTGAACTCGGGCCCACGATTGAATCCCTTCGCAAACAGCCGGAACTGCACATTCGGCAGCGGACTCGCGCCCCAGCGGCCCTCCCCGGTGACGCGATCCACGGGGCTGCCGCCGGAAACATCCACCATACCGCCCTGGGTATCGCGAGCCTTTTTGGTGATGATGTTGATGACGCCGTTGACCGCATTCGCACCCCAGATTGTGCCGCCAGGGCCGCGGATGACCTCAATGCGATCGATGTCCGCGAGCACGATGTCCTGCACGTCCCAGTAGACGCCTTCGAACAGCGGCGTGTAGACGCTGCGCCCGTCGATGAGGACGAGCAGACCTTTGGAGAACTGGCTGTTGAAGCCGCGTACCGCGACGGCCCATTGATCGCTCTGCTCGCGCGCGACGTTGACGCCGGGGATGAGCCGCAGGAGCTCAGGAATGCTGGTTGCGCCGGAGCGGCGAATCTCGTCCTGGGTGATGACGGCGATGGCGGCAGGCGTCTGCCAGACCTCTTCCGGTTCTTTGGAGACAGTAGTGACCTCGACGTCTCCGAGCTGTGCAAGCGAGAGCTGCTTGAGCTGCTGCTCGGGTGTGGGCTCGGGCAGATAGCGCGCGGAAAACGCGGTGCGCGGAAGCAGTGCGAGCACGATCAGTGTCGCTGCTCCGCACAGCGTCAACCGATGGTGTTCTCTCCCGTGCGTCACGTGTTCCCCCTGCTGGACCTTACTGCGATGTGGCGGCGCCGTCCTGGATCGTCTGCGACACGGTTTCGACGAGCCGCGCAGGATCACCCTTTCGTATGAAGCCGTCGACAAAGGGGGAAATGTCGTCGGGCATCATGAGGGCGTCGGAGAGGACGAGGATCGGCGCGTTCTGATATTTCTCGCGCAGTTGCTGTGCGATTTCGGGCGCCGTGACACGTCCGTTGAGATGGTAGTCAAGCAGCACGAGATCGATCTGCGTGTCGGGAAGCTCGAGCGCATCCTGACCGGCGAGAGCAGGACATGAGTCAAAGCCGGCGGACTGAATAATCCAGCCGTAGATGCGCAGGTGGGACGGATCATCATCAATGATCAGGACGGCTGGTTTCTTCATAGATTCTGATCCGGGTTAGGCTGGAACTGCAGCACAGCGGACCATCCAAATATAAAGGCAACAGGAATGGATGTTTCATTTGCGAGCGCAAGATATTTGCACGATGCAGATTGGGCGCAGCAGGTTGCCTGAGACGAGATGTTCGCGCGGTGCGGCGCATGTGATGTGAGGCGAGGTGAATTTGTGAAGCCAACAACCGTATTCTCGATCATCGAAGGCGCTCCTCAGACGGCAGATGGAGTTCGGTTTCGCGCCGTCGACCCGGCAACGGGAGGAGCCATCGAGCCGGAGTTCGTGGCGGCGAATTTGGATGGTGTAGCGCGCGCGGCAGAGAGTGCGGCGGCGGCGGCGGCGGTGTTCGCTTCCATCAGCGTTCGTGAGCGCGCTCAGTTTTTGCGTGCGATTGCGGAAGAGTTGACGGGAGATGGCGCGGCGATCGTCGAGCGTGCGATGCAGGAGACAGGATTGCCGCGGCCGCGATTGGAGGGCGAACTCGCGCGCACCACGGGACAGCTTCGGTTGTTTGCCGATGTGGTGGAAGAGGGCTCGTGGGTGGATGCGCGGATTGATGAGGCAATGCCTGATCGCAAGCCGCTGCCGCGTCCCGACGTGCGCTCCATGCTGCGGCCCATTGGCCCGGTGGCGGTGTTTGGCGCGAGTAACTTTCCGCTGGCGTTCTCGGTTGCGGGAGGAGATACGGCGTCAGCGCTTGCAGCGGGCAATCCGGTCATCGTGAAGGCGCATCCTGCGCATCCGGGCACGAGCGAACTTGCGGGACGTGCGATTGTGCGCGCGGTGGACAAGTGCAAGCTGCCGCGCGGAGTGTTTGCGCTGCTGTTCGATCGCGGCATCGACGTGGGCGTGGCGTTGGTGCAGCATCCTGCGGTGCAGGCGGTGGCGTTTACGGGATCGGCGAGCGGCGGGCAAGCGCTGATGAAGCTCGCTGCTGCAAGGCCGCAGCCGATTCCCTGCTATGCGGAGATGGGCAGCACGAATCCGCTGTTTGTGCTTCCGAGAGCGCTGCGCCAGCGCGGTGCAGAGCTGGCGAAGGGATTGCAGACTTCCTTCACGCTGGGCTCAGGGCAATTTTGCACGAAGCCGGGGCTGGTGTTTGTGCCGCAGCAGGGGGCAGGGGATTTTATTGACGCGCTGCGGAGTGGCGTTGCTGCGCTCGGTGCGCATGGGATGCTGACGCCGTCGATCGCAGAGCGCTACAACGAAGCCGTCACGCAGCGGCGCGATGCAGGCACCGCGGAGTGGCTTGCGGGCTTCGACGGCGAAGCTGCGGGTGGCGGAGCCGCCGGAGGCGCCGCGGTTTTCAGTGTGCCGCTCGCGGAGTTTGCGGCGAATCACGAGCTCGAAGAAGAGATCTTCGGGCCGACGACGCTGCTGATTCACTACGGCGAGTCGCGTGAGTTGGTGGATGTTGCCAAACGATTGCACGGACATCTCACGGCGACGATTCACGGGACTGAAGAGGATCTTCGCGAGGCCGCGGAGCTGGTGCGCGTGCTGGAGACGAAGGTCGGCAGGCTGCTGTTCAACGGTTATCCGACTGGCGTTGAAGTGTGCCATGCGATGGTGCATGGCGGCCCGTTTCCGGCGACGTCGGACAGCCGCACGACATCGGTAGGCACGCGCGCAATCACGCGGTTTGCGCGGCCGGTTTGCTACCAGGATTTTCCGGACGCGGCGCTGCCGGCCGAGTTGCGGCGCGGAAATCCGCCGGGGATTCAGCGGATGGTGAACGGGAAGTTCACGCGCGAGTAGGTTTCAGCTGGTGTTTAGGCGACGTAGTTTTCGAGTGTGCCGATGCCGTCGATCGTGATGCGGATGAGGTCGCCGTGGGCAAGCGTGAAGTCGTCGCCGGGAACGATGCCCGTGCCGGTCATGAGGAACGCGCCGTCGGGGAAGGTGTTGTCGCGGAACAGATAGCTGGCGAGTTCGGCGGGCTCGCGCTTGAGCTCGGCGAGCGTGGTGGTGCCGTCGAATACTTTCGTCTGATCGCGGCTGATCTGGATTTGGATTGCGGTTGATTTCGGCAGCGGCTCGCGGCTGAGCAGAATACAGGGGCCGAGCGCACAGCTGCCGTCGTAGACCTTGGCCTGCGGGAGGTAGAGCGGGTTTTCGCCTTCAATGTCGCGCGAGCTCATGTCATTGCCAATGGTATAGCCGATAATTTCGCCGCGCGGATCGATGAGCAGCGTTAGCTCGGGTTCGGGCACGGACCAGTGTGCGTCGGAGCGGATGCGAACGTCGGCGCCTGGATCGACAACGCGGCGAGCGGTGGCTTTGAAAAAGAGCTCGGGGCGAACGGCGGAGTAGACGCGGTCGTAGAAGCTGCCGCCGCCCGCGTCTTTGGACTCTTCCATGCGTGCGCTGCGGCTGCGGAAGTAGGTGACTCCGGCAGCCCAGACCTCCTGCGAGCCGATGGGCGCGAGGAGCTCGTTCGCGTTTAGTGCTGCGATGGCCGCCGAATTAAATGCGGTCTGCGCAAGCGAGAACGCATCGCTGCTGCGCACGAGGTCATCGAAGCTGACGTTGAGTGGGTGAATGTTTCCGTCTTGTTCGACGAGGAGGCCGCGCGTGGTTTTGTAAATCTTCATGGCTGCTTTCCTTGCGAAACCTGTGCACCTCGTGCGAGCTGATCGACGATCGAATCGGTGTCGTAGACGCATCCTCCCCACACACCGCCGCTCGCTTGCACGAGCGCGGCCCAAAGGCGTGTGTCGGCGGGCAGAGCAGGATGCGGCGCGAGGTCGGGGCGAGGCTCACGAGCAGCGAGGCGACGCTCGCCTTCGTTAGCCGTAAATCGCTCGTCAGCTTCGCCGGTCAAATTGATAACACCGTGCAGCGCGTTGCGATCAATGACGATCTCGATCCAGTCGCCGTCACGCACGCGGCCGATGGGACCGCCCGCGAGTGCTTCGGGAGAGATGTGCCCGATGCATGCGCCTGTTGAGACACCGCTGAAGCGTGCATCAGTGAGCACGGCGACGTGCTTGCAGAACGGCAGCGCTTTGAGCGCGGAGGTGATCTGGTAGATCTCCTGCATCCCGGCGCCGAGCGGGCCGCTGCAGATAAGCACGAGCACGTCACCATGCGCGATCTCGCCGCGCTTTATGGCCGCAATGGCAGCGGCTTCGGTGGTGAAAACTTTTGCGGGGCCTTCGTGGCGGAATGAGTTGTCTGCATCGATGAGCGATGGATCGATCGACGTGCACTTGATGACGCTCCCATCGGGCGCCAGATTGCCGACAGGAAAGCAGACGGTCGAGGTAAGGCCGCGCGAGCGCGCGCGCGTCCGGGGACAGGATCACCTCATCGGCGTCGACGCCGTCGATCTCGCGCAGGCGTTGTTTCATCGCACGGCGGCGCTCGCTCTGCTCCCACCAATCGAGGGAATGCGCGAGCGTGTCGCCTGTTGCGGTGAGTACGGATGTGTCGAGCAGGCCGGCGCGGCGCAGGTGCAGCATGACTTCCGGCACAGCACCGGCGAGAAAGACCTGCACGGTTGCGAAGTTGCGCGGACCGTTCGGCAGCGCGTCGACGAGGCGCGGAACCTCGCGGTTGGCGGATTCCCAATCGGCGCGCGTGGGACGGCGGAGGCCCGCAGCATGCGCGATTGCAGGCACGTGCAGCAGGAGATTTGTCGAACCGCCGAACGCCGCATAGACCACCATGGCATTGCGGATCGCTGCAGCTGTCAGGATGTCGCGCGTGCCGAGTCCGAGCTGTGCTAGCCGCAGCAACGCGCGCGCGGAGCGTGTCGCCGCGTCCTGCCAGATAGGCTGGCCCGATGGCGCGAGCGCGGTGTGCGGAAGCGAGAGGCCGAGTGCTTCGCCGACGACCTGGGAGGTCGCCGCGGTGCCGAGAAACTGGCAGCCACCGCCAGGGCTCGCGCAGGCGCGGCAGCCCATCTCGGCGGCGTACTCCTGGGTGATCTCGCCTTGTGCAAAGCGCGCGCCGATGGTCTGCACGCGGCCAGCGTCTTCGCCTTCGTCAGGCAGCAGCGTGACGCCGCCGGGTACGAGCACGCTGGGCAGCGCGCCGCCCGACGCCAGCGCCATCATCATCGCGGGCAGCCCCTTGTCGCAGGTGGCGATGCCGAGCACGCCGCGGCGCTGTGGCAGCGAGCGCATGAGGCGCCGCAGAACCATTGCAGCATCGTTGCGATAGGGCAGCGAATCGAGCATGCCCTCAGTGCCTTGCGTTCGGCCATCGCAGGGATCCGTGCAGGCGCCAGCGAAAGGCATTGCCCGAAGACGGCGAAACTCGCGCGCAGCTTCGGCGACAAGCAGACCGACCTCCCAGTGGCCGGTGTGAAAGCCGAGCGCGATGGGCGTTCCATCTGCCGCGCGCACACCGCCGTGCGTGCTGAGGATGAGGAATTCAGGATCAAGAAGGCGCGCGGGCTCCCAGCCCATACCCGCGTCCTGCGAGAAGCCGAAGAGGTTGCCGGAAGGCTGCGTGAGCAGCATCTCCGGCGTGATGGGCAGCATGCCTTCAGGCCCTTTTGCGTGCGTGCGAACCTCAGAGAAGAGCGAGGAATCGCTCTCCAGCACGTCGCGCAGCGGGAGGGGCTCAGGCATGCGCAGACTCCTTCAGGGAATTGCCTGCGGGCGGCTTCGGGAGCCAGAGAATGATGAGCGACGAGATTACGAAGAAGACGGACATCAGCAGGTAGCCGGGACGTTCGCTTCCGGTGGCGGTGCGCAACCAGCCTACGAGGTAGACGCCGACGAACGCGCCGAGCGCACCTGCGCTGTTGACCAGCGCCATCACTTCGCCGACGCGATTCTGCGGGATGCGCTCCGGCATGATGGCGAAGAAAGGACCATAGGGCGCATACATTGCGCCACATGTGATCAGCAGGCAGAGATATGACCAGAGGAATCCGTACGGCTGCAGCAGGTACGATCCCATCATCGCCACCCCGGCGAGCATAAGAAATGGCCAGACGTACCGGCGCCTGTGCTGTGAGCGATCCGAGAGATGCGCAACCAGCGGCATAAACGTAATGGCAACCAGGTAAGGCGCTGCGGATACCAGCCCCGTGCGTCCCATGGTCAGCGATGCACCCTGGCGCACGATCGTCGGCAACCACAGCACAAAACCATAAACGCCGACGCTGTAACAGAAGTAATTCACAGACAGTGCAATAACATCTTTGCGCAGCAGCGCCGCACTCAAGGTCTGCGTGGTCGCGTGTGCGGATTGCGGCAGCTCGCGCTGGTCGAAGGCGAGGCGCGTCGTGATTTGTTCCGCGTCATCTGCGGGCATCCAACGAGCGTCTGTCGGGTGATCGCGAACGAAGAGCATCCAGATTATCGCCCACACGACCGACGGCACGCCTTCGAAGATGAAGGTGCGCTGCCAGCCGAAGCGTTCGATGAGAAATCCCGTGATCGCAGACATCCAGAGAACGGTGACGGGATTGCCGAGCATCAGCAGCATGTTGGTGCGGGAGCGGTCCCGGCGCGTGAACCAGCGCGTGAGCAACAGCAACAGCGCGGGGAAGATGATGCTCTCGGCCACACCGAGCAGGAAACGGTCGATCGCGAGCATCCAGAAGACGCGGAGCACACCGGTGAGCGCGGCGAGGGTTCCCCAGACCAACAGTGAAACAGCAATCAGCCGCGTGCAGCTGAACCTGCGCGCGGCGATGATCCCCGGAACCTGAAAGAAGAAATACCCCAGAAAGAAGAGCGCGCCGAGCAGCGAGTTCTTGCCGCCCGTGATGCCGAGCGTATGCGCCATGCCGGCCGCGGCGCCGAAGCCGTAGTTCGCGCGATCGAGGTAAGCGAGGCTGTAGCTGAAGAAGACGGCGAGCAGGAGCCACCGGCGGCGTCCCCAGCGCGCGGGCTCACTGGCGGCCGCGGCCGCGTGGCTCGCTCGAGCTTCGCGAGTTCGGAGGGCGGCACACACGCAGAGAAAGTATACGCAGGCGCGTTGAACCAAGGTGGGGCGCAAATTTCTTCGCTGCGCACTGTGAAAACTTCAGTACTGTATTGAGTGCATCCGGACATCCTTCGTGCCAGTGTTTGAGCCGTGGCTCTGCATTTTGCGCGCGACAGAAAGGCGCCTTCGATGAGCGTGACGAGACGGGACTTTCTTGCAAGTGTCGGTCAGGCCGGCGGATACTCAGCCACGTTCCTCGCCATGCAGGGACTCGGGCTGATGCAGCCGAGCCGCGCCGTTGCTGCTCCGCGTGCCGCGCCGGGAGCGGGAAAGGGTGTGCGCGTTGTCATATTGGGCGGTGGCATTGCAGGGCTGGTCGCGGCCTATGAGCTGCGTGCGCTGGGCTACGACTGCACGCTGTTGGAGGCGCGCGGCCGCCCGGGCGGACGCAACTGGACGGTGCGCAGCGGCGATGTGGTGGAGTTCACGGACGGGACGAAGCAGCATTGCGCTTGGGATGCGGGCAACTATCAGAATTTCGGTCCAGCGCGTCTGCCGTCGATCCATCCAACGATGCTCGGCTATTGCAAGAAGCTGGGCGTGGAGATGCAGGTCGAGGTAAACATGAGCCGCTCGGCGATGCTGCAGAACGATAACGCGAATGGTGGCAAACCGGTTGTGATGCGGCAGGCGGAGAATGACACGCGCGGCTATGTCAGCGAACTGCTGGCCAAATGTGTCGCCAAAGGTGCGCTCGACCAGGAGCTCTCGAGCGAAGACCGCGATCGCATGCTGTCGTTTCTACGCGTGTATGGGCCGCTCGACGATGCGGGTAAGTACGTTGGGAGCGATCGCGCGGGATATCTGCGGACTCCTCGGGTCGAAGACTCCGGTGTGCTGAGTCAACCTATCGACCTGCACATACTTTTACTGGAGGAATTCTGGGAAGGCATGCTGTTCGACGAAGTCTTCGACATGCAGGCGACGATGTTTCAACCTGTCGGCGGCATGGACCGGATTCCGTATGCGTTCGCGAAGGCGCTCGGTGCGGTCGTTCACTACAACACGCCCGTAACGGAGCTGCGCAAGACGAGCAAAGGCGTACGCGTCGGGTATTTGCGTGATGGGGCGCCCGCGAGCATCGAAGCGGACTACTGCGTCTGCGCGATTCCACTCACCGTACTAGGCAAGATCCCAAACGATCTGAGCACGCCATACAAGAAGGTGATCGACGAATGCACGTACGCTGCGGCATTCAAGATTGCGTGGGAGAGCCGGCGTTTCTGGGAGCAGGACTACAACATCTATGGTGGGCTGGAGTTCTGCAACGTGGGGCTCAGCCCTGTTTGGCTGCCGTCGGCGGGAATGTTTTCCGATCGCGGCGTGTTAGTCAGTGGCTATGGCTTTGATACGCCGCCGGAGTTCGGCGCGCTGAGCTTTGCGCAGAAGCTGGCGGAGAGCCGCAAGTCGATTGAGCGGCTGCATCCCGGGCACGGCAAAGAGTTGGCGAAACCGATTTACGTGAACTGGGGGATGGTTCCGTACAACGAGGGCGCGTGGATCATGAGCTATGGACCGATGCAGGATGAATTGACCAATGACCAGCCGGCGCGGCAAGGTGATTCGGCAAGGACCACCCTGGCCGGCTATCAGACGCTGCTCCAGCCCGATGGAGCGATTTACTTCGCGGGCGATCATGTGAGCCACATCGTGGGATGGCAGGAGGGCGCGGCACTGAGCGGCCTGCGTGCGGTGCGCCAGATCTCGGAGCGCACACAAGCTGCTCGTCTCGGTTCGCACATCCCTGCGAACGCCTGAGCGCCTTACGAAGATTGGCGATAGCGCACGCCGTCACGGTGCAGATGGAGCGGCTCTGCAGCGGCGGTCTCCACCGGCAGAGCGTCCATCACCTGCTTGAATGCGGTGCGGAACTTCACCATCTCCTCGGGTGTACCGACGGTGATGCGCACGGCGTTCGGCCATACGGGCCAGGTACGGCCGATGTAGATGTTCTTGGCGTGCATGGCGTCCATCACGCCGCGGCCGTCGCGGCCGGTGTCGATCATGAAGCAGTTTGAGACCGGGTCGCCGATGACCTTGTAGCCATGCTGCTTCAGCCACGCGAGCGTTTCGTTGCGATTGTCAGTCATGATCTTCTTGCGCCTGGCAACAAGCTCCGCATCCAGCAGCGACGCGTTGGCCGCGCCCGAGCCAGTGACGGGCATTGGATTCTCCCCATAAAACGAAAGCTTGTTGAGCAGATCGGGCCGGGCGAGCGCAAATCCGCAGCGCAGCCCTGCCATGCCGTAGATCTTCGAGAAGGTCCGCAGAACGACCAGGTCCTTGCCCGCGATGACCTGGTCGATGACGTCCGGCGCATCGGCAAAGTGGATGTACGCTTCATCGACCAGCAGCACCGATCCCTTCGGCTTGTTGTCGAGCGCCCACAGAATGTCCTTCTTGCTCGTGAGCGTGCCGGAAGGGTTGTTCGGATTGCAGATGTAGATCACACCGGCGTTCGGATCAGCGGCGACCATCCCCTTAATATCATGCGCGTAGTCCGCGGTGAGAGGAACCTTGTGGATCTTCGCGCCGGAGGACATCGCGGCGGCCATCGGCGCTTCATACGACGGGTCCGCGATGACGAGGCTGCGCGTGGGCGATGTGAAGGCCAGCACCGTATAGTGCAGCGGCTCGGAGGAGCCTGCGTAGACCGCAATCGAATCCTCGCTGAGGCCGTGCTGCGCGGCGAAGGTCTTCAGCAGCTTGTCCGTCTCACCATAGAAATCGTAGCGGCCGCCGGTGGGAACGAGTTGCGCAATAGCCTCACGCGCAGCCTGGCACGGTCCAAGCGGATTCTCGTTCGCGTTGATCAGAACGGCGTCGGGAGGCGGATTGAGGAAGAAGTCGTGGCGGCCTCCGGCTGGGGCAGGCTTGGCCATCGCTTGCTGCGCTGCGCGGGCGAAGTGCGCCTCGGTGAGGATGGGGGCCGCGGCGGCAAGGGCCGCGTAGCGGAGAAAGCTGCGGCGGCTCGGCGCCGCGATGCTGGAGGTTGCAGAATCCTCGGAGTGCTGTCTCATGGGAAGCTCCTCTCTTGCAGGGTCGTGTCGCGCTGAATTTTACGCCTGCGATTCGCCTCCCGGCTAACTCTGTTGCAATGAAAAAGTGCCGCGTTGACGGCGGCACACTTTCACCCAGGCTGCACTTCTCAGCACCTCAGCGGGCAGGCTCCTCGGCTGCCGCGGCCGCCGCATTCAACGCAAAGTGATGCCGGACATCCGCGCCGCTGACCCAGAAGATCACGTCTTCCGCGATGTTGGTCGCGTGGTCGCCGACGCGCTCCAGGTTGCGCGAAATCACCAGCGCATTCAGCGCTTCCGGTGTCCGTTCGGGGTGCTCCTGGATGAGTGCGCCGAGCGTGCGGAAGGCGTCCCGGTTCAACTCGTCTACCTGGTCGTCGAGGAGCAGAACAGACTGTGCCATCTCGGTGTCGGCCTCGATGAACGCCTGCAGGGCCTTGCGAATCATCGCGGTGGAAAGCTGCGCAAGCTTCGGGATATCGACGGGAAGTTCCTGAGTGGAGAGCGCGCTGAGGTCCTTGCACCGGTTCGCGATATTCACCGCCTGATCGCCGACGCGCTCCAAATCCGCGTTGATGCGAATGACCGCGAGAATGAAGCGCAGGTCGACAGCCATGGGCTGCTCCATGGCGAGCAGATCGAGCGCGAGCTGATCGATCTCGTGCTCCATGCGGTTGATAGCGGGCTCGGAGAGCGAAACCAGCTCGCAGAGATCCATGTCGCGCGACGAGTACGCCTCGGTGGCGCGCTGAATCGCCTGCTCGGCAAGACCGGCCATGACGAGAAGGCGTTCCTTCAATTCGTCGAGTTTTTGCTGGAATTTGATGCGCATCAGCCAAACCTCCCCGTGATGTAATCCTCCGTGCGCTTGTCGGAAGGCTTGGTAAAGAGCTTGTCCGTAGCGTCGAACTCAACCAGCCGGCCCGTCAGGAAGAAGCCTGTACGCTCCGCCACGCGCGCCGCCTGCTGCATATTGTGCGTCACGATGACAATCGTGTACTGACTCTTCAGCTCGAAGATCAGGTCTTCAATTTTAGCCGTAGAAACGGGATCGAGCGCGCTGGCCGGCTCGTCCATCAGGAGCACCTCCGGATCAACCGCCAGCGCACGCGCAATGCAGAGCCGCTGCTGCTGGCCGCCGGAGAGGCTCGCGCCGGACTTCTTCCTCAGGTCGTCCTTCACCTCGTCCCACAGCGCGGCCTGCTTCAGCGAGCGCTCCACCACCTCATCCAGCACGCGCCGCTTGCGGTAGCCGTTCAACTTCAGCCCGCTCGCAACGTTGTCGTAGATCGTCATCGACGGAAACGGGTTGGGCCGCTGGAATACCATGCCGACGCGGCGGCGAATTTCGACTGGCGTGGCGTCCTGGTAGATGTCGACTTCGCCCATCCGCACCGATCCTTCGGCGCGTGCGATCGGATTGGTCTCGTGCATACGGTTCAGGCAGCGCACGAACGTCGACTTGCCGCAGCCCGATGGCCCGATCAGCGCAGTGCACTGGTTGGCCCGGATGTGCAGGGTCACGTCCTTCAGCGTGTGCACCTGCCCATACCAGGCGTTGAGATTTTCGACGCGAATGTCGACACCCACCTAATGTCCTCCCTTGATCACGCCGCGATTCGCGTAGAGCCTCACCAGCGTCACCGAAACCATAATGAGCGCAATCAGCACCAGCGCACCGGCCCATGCCAGGCGGTGCCACTCATCGTACGGCGAGAGCGCGTAGACGTAGATCTGCAGCGGCAGCGCCGCGATCGGCTGCGTCAGGCTGAAGCTCCAGAAGTTGTTGCCAAACGCCGTAAACAGCAGCGGCGCGGTCTCGCCGGCGACGCGCGCGAAGGCCAGCATGCAGCCCGTGATGATGCCCGGCATCGCTGTGCGCAAACTCACCGACAGGATCGTTCGCCACTTCGGAATGCCCAGCCCGAGCGCGGCTTCGCGCAGCATGTGCGGCACGGTTGCGAGCATCTCCTCGGTCGTGCGCGTGATCGTGGGCACCATCATGATCGCGAGCGCCACGCCGCCGGCCAGCGCCGAAAACTTGAAGTGCACAACGATAAGCCCATACGCCGCGATGCCCATGACAATCGACGGCACGCCGTTCAGCACATCAGCCGTGAAGCGAATGAGATTGCCCAGCAGACCGCCGCGGCCGTACTCCGCCAGATACACGCCGCCGGCGATTCCGAGAGGAATGCCGATCGCACTCGCGACCGCGAGGATGATGCCCGAGCCGACGATGGCGTTCGCCATGCCGCCGCCTGTCTCACCGACCGGCGCGGGAATCTTCGTGAAGAAAGCGAGGTTCAGCGAGCTCGCGCCCTTGTAGATCAGGTAGCCCAGGATCGCGACCAGCGGAACAAGCACGATCGCCGTGCTGAGCACCGCCAGCCCCGTCACCAGCTGATTCGTCAACATGCGCCGCACGCGGATGGCTCGCTCGAGATGCACGGAACGCTCTGGAAGTGCGCTGATCATGCGGTCCTCGTCGACGAGCCGCGCGTCACCGCCCACACCAGAAGCCGCGCAATCGCGTTCACCACAATCGTGACCAGGAACAGCGCCAGACCAATCTCAATCAGCGCGCTGATGTACAGATCGCCAGTCGCCTCAGTGAACTCGTTAGCGATGACGCTGGCGAGCGTGTAGGCCGGATTGAAGAGATTCTTGACGATGTCCGGGTGGTTGCCGATCACCATCGTGACCGCGATTGTCTCGCCCAGCGCGCGGCCCAGGCCAAGGATGACCGCGCCGACGATGCCGATCCTGGCGTTGCGCAGCACGGCGATGCGCAGCATCTCCCAGCGCGTGGCGCCCAGCGCCAGCGCCGCCTCGCGCTGATGAATCGGCACAGCCTTCATCACGTCCCGGCTAATAGAGCAGATGATCGGAAAGATCATGATCGCCAGCACAACGCTCGCGGTAAACATGCCCACGCCAAAGTTCGGTTCAACGAAGAGTCCGGTCCAGCCAAACCACTTCTCCAGCACCGGCCCCACCTGATCGCGCATGATCGGCACCAGAACCACCAGCGCCCAAAGCCCATACACGACGCTCGGAATGGCCGCCAGAAGCTCTGTCAGATAGGAGATCACTCCCCGCAGAGCCGGGGGACAGATGTCGATTACAAAAATCGCAACGCACAACGACAGCGGAACCGCCATCAACAACGCGAGGAACGAGGAGACTACCGTCCCATAGATGAACGGAAGCGCGCCGAAGCTGCCGTTGACCGGGTCCCAATTGGATGTCTTGAAGAACCTCCAGCCGAAGGCGTGAATCGAAGCCTGCGAGTCATGAATCAGCACCCAGAGGATCAGCGCGACGATGACGAAGATGCTCAGCGCCGAGACGAGCATCAGCCCGCCAAAACTCCCGTCGGCCACACGGCCGGAGCTCCGCTCCTGAAGGAACTTGCGGATCTCGGAAGGCTGAATGGGTTTTGAGGCGTCGGGCGGCGGCTGCTCGGGAATCTTCCCTGCAGGCGCAACAGTAGGGGTCGGCAGGGTGACGGGATTGGGCTGGGTCATAACGCGCCGTTTAGAGCCTAGGGGCGGAATGTAAAAGGACTGTAAATCAAGCAAAGAAACAAGCCGCCGGAGACCAGTATCCGGCGGCTTTTCTGTCGCTTAGTGAATCTGCTTGATCGTTACACGGACCTTATCAGCGACGGCCTTCGGGAGCGGAGCATAGTCCAGGGCGGACACCTCACCCTCGCCGTGGTCGAGCATCCAGTTGAGGAAGTCGACCATCACCTTGCCCTTGGCCTGATCGTCCCAGTGTTGCGGAATCAGCAGCCACGTGAACGACGAGATCGGATAGGCATCCGCGCCAGGCGCGTTGGTGATCGACACGCGATAGTCGGTCGGCATGTTCTTCGCCGCGCCCGCTGCCGCCGCCGTGACACCCGCCACCGAAGCCTTCACGTACTTGAAGGAAGCATTGCGCACCAGGCCAAAGGCCATGTGATTCTGCAGCGCATAGATGAGCTCGACATACCCGAAGGCGCCTTTTGTGCTGCGAACCATGCCCGCAACGCCTTCATTGCCCTTCTGGCCGATGCCCGTCGGCCACTTCACCGATGTTCCCTTGCCGATCTGCTGCTGGAAGGCCGGAACAACCTTGGAGAGAAAGTCGGTCCAGATATAGTTTGTGCCCGACCCATCGGAGCGGTAGACGGGCAGGATGCGCTGGTGCGGAAGCTTGACGCCCGGGTTGTCGTGCTGCAGGTTTCCGTCATCCCACATCGTGATCTTACCGAGGTAAATGCCCGCGATGACCTCCGGCGCAAAATGCAGGTCCTGCGTAACACCTGGCACGTTGTACACCGGCACGACAGCGCCCAGCACAGTCGGAATATGGATGATATTTACCCCGTGGTTTCTCGCTTCTGCGAGCTGCTGATCGGTCATCGGCCCGTCGGAGGCTCCGAAGTCCACCGTCTTCTGCGTCACCTGCTGAATGCCCGCGCCCGAGCCCACCGACTGATAGTTGATGTGCACGCCTGGGTGCTGCTGCGCGTACTCGGCAAACCAGCGCGAATAGATCGGGTTCGGGAAGGTGGCGCCCGCGCCGTTCAGGTTCTGGGCCCATGCGCCCGTCGCCAGCATGGCAATCACAGCCGCGGAAAGAAGTCTCAGTCTCACTTTGGATCCTCCAGAATTGTGGCTTCGAACCACATTGAGTTCACAACTTTAGGACGCGGACGCGCGGCGAGAGGTCAGCCTTGCCGCGCAAGCACGTGTTTACGGGATGTAGTAGCGCATCTGGAAGTGCAGCATCGGATCATTCGTGGAAGGCGATGGCGGGGTGGCTGCGCTGCCGACGCCGGACCACAGGCCACGCTTGAAGTAGCTGAATGTCGCCGAGTACTGAAGTCTTCCCAGCTTCGGATCATTAACCGCACGGTAGATGAACCCGAACATCGGCTCCTGGATGTACCGCGTTGGCGAAGAGCAGCTCGAGGCAGAGATGGAGCCGCCCGAGCCCGCGCTGGGTGTCGTTGCAGGAGCGCCCGGGGCAGCATAACAGCCCGCATCGTTCAGGTTCTGCGGACCGTAGCCGATGAGCGAGCCGACGGCGTTCGCGTAGACCGTACGCTGCGCGTATTCCCCGCCGTAGTAGGCGAAGATGTCCAGCTTCTTCGCCGGGTGGGTCTCGATGCCGAACAGGCCGTGGTAGTTGCGGATCGGCTCCAGCGTTTCATCCGGGCGCAAGGTCGCATCCGCCAGTTGGGCCGATCCGTAGCGTCCCACACCCTGACCGGCCATCAGCTGCAGGCCGACGTTGAAGTACTTGTCCGGCGTCACACGGATGTTGCCAAACACGCCTCCGGCCGGGCTGGTATGGCTCTGATAGCTCGTGCTGTAGGCATAGACCGGAGTCGACGCTGTTCCGGTCACACCGGTCACAGGCAGGTAGTAGTCGCGCAGGAAGCGGGCCAGACCGCCGATCTCGGCGTGAACCTTCGCGGCATCAAACGCGCCCTTAAGGATAATGTCCGGAAGCACGTTGTTCGCATAGGTTGTGATAGCCCCGCCGGACGTGCCTATACTGCCGGCCGCGTTATACAGACCGCCGTTCTGTCCAGGGCCGCCGAAGAAGTAATCGACCGGAACCGGACCGGACGCGGTGAACCCGGTGATCTGCGCCTGCTCGAGCGAGAGCGCTGCCGTGAACGCGCCGGTCCTGTAATCGCCGAAGCGCTGCTGGAATCGTATCTCCGGCTGGCGCATCCAGTTGAAGCCGACCATGTACTGCGAATCGATCGTCTGCGGCAGCACCTCGGTGCGCGCATCGGTCCCCTGCTTGTCTTCGGTTACCAGCGACCACATCTGTCCGCCCGTAACCGCGAAGCCGCTCTTCGTCTCCGCCTTGCCCCAGATCTGTCGCTGACGCAGAACGTAGCTGTTCGACTGATTGTTGTTCGAGCTGGTGCCCGTGCCCAGGAAGTCCATCTCGTCGTATCCACTGAGCGTGAAGTTGCCGGCGTTGGCTTGGAACAGCGCACCGATACGGCTCTGACGGCCGGTGAAGTTAAGCTCGGTGGACTGGTACTCGGTCGCGCTCGGAAAGGGAATGTTGTTGAACGGCGTGTTGATGTCCGAGTTGACCGAGCGCTGCCGCCACGCACCTTCAAACGCGAAGAACGCGACCGGAGTGATACTGACGCCCTTGTAATGCAGCGCCACTGGGTTCTCGATCTCGTTCTTGAACTCCGTCTGGTTGTTGACCACCGTCTCCTGCAGGCCTGTATTGGCGGTCTTCATGTCAGCTACAGTGCTCTCGAGCGTCTGCTGCTTCGTGCTGGTCTCCGTCGCCGTCTGCTGCGCCTGATTAGCCGCCGTGGTCGCCGTTTCAGCCTGCGTCTGTGCTGCGCTTACGGCCTGCTGCGCCTGCTCCACCTGCTGATCGCGCGTCGAAAGCTGCGACTTCAGAGCATCAATCTGCTCCTGCTGGGCCTTTAGCTGCTCCTGAAGCTCACGAAGCTGAATCTGTGTGGCGCTTTCCTTCTTCTCTCTGTGTCTTTTTGTGGTCTGCGATTTCGCCTGGGAGGAAGTTTGAGCCGGGGCGTACCCCGCAACAAGCGTCGCTGCGAGCAACGCTGTCCACAATCTGGCTGATTTCATGAATCCCCTACGAGACATGGCTAAGGTGTGCGCAGGACAATACCGCCTGGCATTGGAGCCGGCGCTTCCTTGCTCGATTTGCCCGTTGTGCCTATGGTCGCAACACGGTGTAAACGAACCGAGAAGGGAACGTAAACGCCGCGTAAAAACTATTGCTCTTGAAGGCTTTCCGCCACCTTCGTGAAGCTGCGAACGGCAGTCGCTCGTCTAAACGACTTCGCTACTTAGCTACTTCACTATTTCGCTACTTTGCCAACGGCAGAGACACGGCATCCGCGTGGGACACGGCTGTCCCGCTCATCTGCGTGGGCAGGCTGAAATAAAAGCTGCTGCCGTGGCCGAGCTCGCTCTCCACCCAGATTCGTCCGCGTTGCGATTCAACCAGGTGCTTGGCAATCGCCAGCCCCAGGCCCGTGCCGCCCGACTCCCGCGACCTCGCCTTGTCGACCCGGTAGAAACGCTCGAAGATCCGGCCCAGATGCTCCCACGGTATGCCGCCGCCAAAGTCGCGCACCCGGAAGCGGACCTCCTGCAGATGCCCCGCCGGTTTATCAACCGTCAGTTGCACCCGCGCTCCATTGGCGCCGCGTCCATAGTTCAGCGCATTCTCAATCAGGTTGCTGAGAATCTGCACCACCGCATCGCTGTCCGCGATGACCTCGCCTTCGGCCGAAACGTTAACCTCCAGCGTGCCGCCCTTCTCCTTCACCACGCCCGCGACCGCTGCCTCGGTCTCGCGCACAAGAGCTGCAATAGCAACCGCTCTCGGCTCCAGCTTCTGCTCGCCCGACTCCACCCGCGCCAGCGCCAGCAGATCATCGGTGAGCCGCGCCATCCTGCGCGCGCTCTTCAGGATCGCCTGCAGAAACTCATGCTCCGAGGCCGTCGAAAGCGGATGCTCATCGCCTTCCAGCAGCATCTCGACGTATCCCTGGATGCTCGTCAGCGGCGTGCGCAGCTCATGCGAAACATTCGCGACGAACTCCGTCTGGGCGCGCTCCACCTGCTCAATCCGCGTGACATCGCGCAGCACCACCACCGCTCCGCCTTCGGGCATCGGCGATGCGCTCACCGCAAACACCCTGCCCGGCACCAGCGACACAAGGTTCCGCTCCGAGTACTCGCGCGTCTCGAGCGCCACGTGCACGCAGTCCAGCACCTCCGGCGCGCGAATCGTCTGCACCAGTGAATGCCCCGCGCGTACCGACCCGAACGAATCCACGACCAGCCGCTGCATCGCCTTGTTGGCCCAGATGATCCGGCCGCCGGAGTCGATCGACGTCACGGCATCCTGCATCGAGTCGAGCAGCGCCTCGAGCTTCTCGCGCCGCTCCGCGCTCACCGCGAAGCTGTGTTGCAGCTCGTCTGCGGCCGCGCGGATGGTTACCGTCAGGCGATCGTGCTCGCTGAACGTCGGCTTCAGCTCGGTCTCGCGGCCCTCGCCAAGCGAGATGATCGCAGTCTCAACCGCAGCGTCATCCTGGCGGGAAAGCCGCACGATACTCGCTGCCAGCGCGAGCGAAAGCGCGGCGCCCAGGACAATCGCCACCCAGACATCCCGGATGAGCAGCGTCGCGGCGCACAAAAGAGCGCACGCCACAGCGGCTCGAATCGCGATCTGAAGGAAGAGGCTTCGTTTCATTGTGTCCTGTGGGCCAGAAATTCCCTGCAGTCCTGGCGCGAGGTGTTCTACCACCATTAAATGCTCTCCGCGAACCTCACGTAAAAAACGCACAAAGAATGGTGCCGTTCCCGCGCACCGGGCACAGATGCCGAAACTCCGCTCTGCGACCAACGGCTAGTTCTCCGAGGGTTGCTCAACGTGGTCGATGACAAGGGTCTGGATGGGACCTCGGCCACGCTTAATCGTGAGACCCAGACGATCTACCACGCTCACCACGGCGGTGACCATGTCGTGATTCTCAGGATCAACGGCCGGCAGAGAATAGTCGTATGAGCCGTCAATTCCAGTCTGATCCAGAACCGGAAGCTGGAGATAGCGGCTTAGCGTCTGCGCCATATATTTCATGGTGGTGTTTGAGCCAAACGCCTCTCCATCGTCGATGCCGCCGCGCTTCACACCACGACCGCCCGCGGATCGGTAGTCGGATCTTTTGGCGGCTTCAGCTGGAGCGGCTTGCGCCCGCGCGTCAGGAGGTAGACCTCTCCTTCCTTCGACTCGAAATGAAACTTGAATCCGAACCGGTCGCGCAGGAGACTCTGGAGCATGAGCCGTTGTTCCGCCGTCGGATTTGCATTGCGCACCTTGATCTTGTGCGAAGGTGAGTTTTCCGGCGGAACAGCGTGTATCTCAAACCATTGCGAAGTTGTCCACTCCGGCCCTCCGGCAATTTGGAAATCCCGAAGGTTGAAGGCAAATTCAATGAGCCACTTGAGCCGTCCACCAAAATAGACGCGACCGCCGGGTTCACCCAGGAAACCGGAAATCGTGCCACGAGCTGCCGGATCGGGCGGCTTGATCGTAGCTGCGTCAAATGCCGGCGCGTTGGCGGACGCAGGGGCAGACTGGGCCAACCCAAACTGCGATCCCAGAGCGAGGGAACAAACGAGAAGGAGGATACGTGTAGCCCGAAGCATTCGGTGATTTCTCTTCGCAGAAATAGTACAAGCTACAGAAAGTCGATTTGCCATCCCTGCCGTCCATGCCGCATAGTGTGGCGCGGTGGCAAGGTCATGAACAAGCTCTATCCCAGCGCCGACGCGGCGCTCGCAGGCCTCGCACGCGACGGCATGCTGCTCGCCGTCGGCGGCTTCGGTCTCTGTGGCATCCCCGAAGCTCTCATCGCTGCCCTGAAAGCAACCGGCGTGCGCAACCTCACCGTCGCCTCCAACAACGCCGGCGTGGACGGTTGGGGACTCGGCGTGCTGCTCGAGTCGCGCCAGGTGCGCAAGATGATCTCCAGCTACGTCGGCGAGAACGCCGAGTTCGAGCGCCAGTTCCTCGCCGGCGAGCTCGAGGTCGAGTTCGCCCCCCAGGGCACGCTCGCCGAGCGCATGCGCGCCGGCGGCGCCGGCATCCCCGGCTTCTACACGCGCACCGGGGTCGGCACGGAAATCGCGAAAGGCAAAGAGGTCCGCGAGTTCGACGGGCATCAGTACCTGCTCGAGCGCGCCATCAATGCCGACCTCGCCCTCGTGAAGGCATGGAAGGCCGACACCCACGGCAACCTCATCTACCGCCGCACCGCGCGCAACTTCAATCCCAACGTCGCCACCTGCGGCCGCATCACCGTCGCCGAAGCCGAGATCATCGTCCAACCCGGCGACCTCGACCCCGACGAGATCCACACGCCCGGCATCTTCATCCAGCGCCTCGTCCACAATCCGCACCCCGAGAAGCGCATCGAGCGCCGCACCGTAAGAAGCCAGTCAGCAAGTTAGCAAGTCAGGGTGAATCCCCTGACTAGCCAACTCTATCCTCTACCCCTTACCCTCTACCCTTTATGCCCTGGACACGACAACAAATGGCCGAGCGCGCCGCCCGCGAGCTGCAGGATGGCTTCTACGTGAACCTCGGCATCGGCATGCCCACGCTCTGCGCCGGCTGCATCCCGGCCGGCATGACCGTGGTCTTCCAGTCCGAGAACGGCCTGCTTGGCATGGGCCCCTACCCTCTCGACTCCGAGGTCGACCCTGACCTGATCAACGCCGGCAAGGAGACCGTCACCTTTCTTCCCGGCGCGGCCATCTTCTCCTCAGCCGACTCCTTCGCGATGATCCGCGGCGGCCACATCGATCTCGCCATCCTCGGCGGCATGCAGGTCTCCGAGCGCGGCGACCTCGCCAACTGGGTCATCCCCGGCAAGCGCGTCAAGGGCATGGGCGGCGCGATGGACCTGGTCAACGGCGTTCGCCGCGTCGTCGTCCTCATGGAGCACACCGCACCCGACGGCAGCCCCAAGCTGCTCGAGTCCTGCACCCTCCCGCTCACCGGCACCCACGTCGTGCACCGAGTCATCACCGACCTCGGCGTCCTTGACATCACTCCCGAAGGCTTTCTCTGCGTCGAACTCGCCCCCGAGGTCAGCTTCGAGCAACTCGCGTCAAAAACCGGAGCGCCAGTGCGTATGCCGCAAACTCGCTAACGAATCGCCTTGTTAAGGTCACGCCACCGAACCAGACTCAACCCAGCATCGGATACACAACCCCGGTCAGCTCCTCGCTAACCGTCCAAAGCCTCCGCCCCGCCTGCTCATCCAGCGCCTGCGGCCGCGGCTGAACCACCTTCGGATAGCCGCCCATCTCCCCACGCCCATCCGGCCCGATGTACTGCCCGCCCTGAACCTCCGCAGCGGTCGCTGCATATAGCGTCGGCAACGCGCCCTTCTCATCGTTCTGAAACAGGAAACGGCCAAACAGTCGCATAAACCGGCTTTTGAAGTCACTTCCCGGCCCCGCGATATTCGTCACGGAGATGCCTGGATGCACCGCAACGCTCACCAGTTTGCTTCCTGTCTCCCGCGCCCGCCGGTCCAGCTCGCGCGCGAACAGAATGTTCGCTAGCTTCGACATGTTGTACACGCCCCACGGCGAGTAGCTCTTCTCGCCCTGCAGGTTGTCCCATTCCATCTTGCCGTTGCGGTGCGCCAGCGACGCCACCGTGACCACGCGCGGCGCCGGCGCCGCCAGCAGTGACGGCATCAGCAGCCCGGTCAGCGCAAAGTGTCCTAGATGATTCGTGCCAAACTGCCGCTCAAATCCATCCGGCGTCTGCTCGCGCTTCGGCAGAGCCATCACGCCCGCATTGTTCACCAGCACGTCCAGCCGCGCCCCACTTGCCGTGAACTCTCCCGCAAACGCGCGGATCGACGCCAGCGAAGCTATATCCAGCGGCACGAGCTCCACCTCCGCCTGCGGCGCGTCGGCGACGATCCGCTTGCGCGCCGTCTCACCCTTGCCAATGTCCCGCACGCCCATCAGCACATGGGCTCCATGCCGGGCCAGCTCCCGCGCCGCCTGAAATCCGATCCCGCTGTTGGCCCCCGTGATCAGAACCCTCTTGCCCGCCTGCGGCGTCATCGCCGCGGCCGTCCACCTTGCATTCGCCATCATTCTGCCTTTCCTGGGTCGCCCGGCCGAGCCGCTGTCTTCCATGCTACCAACCGGTTTTTGCGCCTTCTCACCAGCCCTCCAGCACACCTTCTGTGCCTTGTTCCCCATCGAACATCGAGGACGTACCCGGAAAGCCCCGCATGGCTGTAAGATGAGGCTTTGCGTCATCGGTTACAATCGGACGGCAAGGCCAATAAGCTGGAGCTCACCGGACGCGTCTTGGCGGCGCGAAAGTGAAAGATTGTCGAAGGGGAAGGTTCTCTCATGAAATTTAGCGCACGAATGATCGCAGGCTTTGCGCTGCTACTTGTGCTCGGAAGCACCGTCGGTTGCAACAAGCTGCGCGCTCGTGACCAGCTCGTTAAAGGCATCCAGGCGTTCAAAGCCGGACAGTACGAGCAGGCGATCGATCACTTCCAGAACTCCGTCGCCCTCGATCCCAACGATCCCACAACGCGCCTCTACCTGGCGACCGCCTACAGCTATCAGGTTGTGCCGAACCTCGATACCCCCGAGAACCTGAAGATCGCCCAGAAGGCGATGGCCGGCTTCAATGACGTCCTCGCAAAGAATCCCAACGACGTCGACGCGTTAAAACAGATCGCCTCCATTCAGCGCAACATCAAGCAGTACGACCAGGCCAAGGCCACCTACGAGAAGATCCTCTCGATCAATCCCAAGGATGCCGAAGCCCACTACACCATCGCCTGGATCGACTGGAACCTGGCCTACAAGAACGCCGTCCAGATTCTCGGCGAGCAGGGCCTGCAGGATGACGGCAACGGCAACGTGAAGATGAACAAGGCCACCTGCGCCAAGATGAAGGCCGCCAACACCGACCTGGTGAATGAGGCGTTGCAGCAACTTCAGGCCGCCGTGGACAGCCGTGCCAACTACGACGATGCCATGCAATATCTGAACCTCACCTATCGCCGTAAGGCCGACCTCGATTGCCCGGACGACGCTGCCCGCAAGGCCGACCTCGCGCAGGCCGACGAGTGGGTGCAGAAGGCCATCGGCGCTCGCAAAGCCAACGAAGCCGAGAAGGAAAAGCGCGAAGGCGGCGGCATCACCATGCAGAACAACCAGTAGTCCTCCAACAGAACCTTCCTGATACAGAAGAAGGCCTCCCACACGGGAGGCCCTTCTTCTTGCTAAAGACACGCGACGCTTCGCGGCGGCAGGCGCTCCCAGCCACTGTCGGCGACAATCGCCCGCAGGATCTCCAGACCATCCACCAGCCGCGGTCCGGGCCGCGAGAAATACGCCGACCCATCAACTCCATACACCCGCCCGTACCGGACCGCGGGAAGCTCACGCCACTGGTCCGGATATCTGCGCTCGATCTCCCGAAACTGCGCCACAGTCTCGCCGAGATCATAGCCGCACGGCATCACCACAACTATCTCCGGCCGGGCCTCTGCGACCTGCTCCCATGTGATCGGCACGCTCTTCTCTTTCGGTGCGGCGAGCACCGCCTCACCGCCCGCAATCTCCACCATCTCCGGCACCCAATGGCCGCCCTGGAAGAGCGGATCCAGCCACTCGAGACACAGCACACGCGGCTGCGTTGCTCCCGGCGCAACGCTCTCCCGAACCCGCTGCACCCGCTCTCGCAGCTCTGCCGTAACTCTCCGCGCGTCGTCAGCGTGCCCGGTCGCCTCTCCCAGCAGCTCGATCTCCTCGAGCACGCCCGCCAGGCTGTTCGCATTCAGAGAAATCACCCGTGGATGCGATGCCAGCCGGCTCAGATCTCGCGCCAGCGTGGGGCTGTCGATCGCGCACACATGGCAGAGATCCTGCACGACAATCAGGTCGGGCTCGAGCCGCTCCAGCAGCTCAAAATCTGCGAAGTAGAGGCTGCGGCCTTCCGCTCCCGTCGCTCGCACCAGCGCATCGATCTCCGCCGCCGTCAGCCCCTCTGGCAGCCGCGAAAACACCACCTGTGGCCGTTCCCGCGCCTCTGCTGGGTAATCGCACTCGAACGTCACGCCGACAGCGTCTGCGCCCGCCCCAATCGCAAACAGCATCTCCGTCGCCGACGGCAGCATAGAACACACCCTCATCCCGGAATCCTTTCGCCTCATTCTCACCGCTGCCGTTCGCGCCGGTAATCAGGCTCACTTGTCCGAGTGGCAGCACCAGTTCTCGCAGCGACCGATACCCTCCACAGCGATCGTTCGGATCATCAGCAACAGCCTACAGAGTCGGCCGCCGGTGCAGACGCCCGCTTCCCGTCTTCATTCAAGCCTCGACACGTCACATCGTGGCTAGGCCAGCGAGCGCAAACCGCTCCCGCACGACGTACCTCGACCCATCCGGCGACAGCTGGCTCTCATACAGCAGAAACGCCGCAGCCTCCCACCGCTCGCTCACCCGCTGCTGCTCGGCCACCCGCCGCAGCCGCTCGATCGTCTTCCGCCCCTCGCGGTTCCGGCTTCGCGCCAGCGTGATATGCGCCCGGTACGGCCGCTCCTCCACCTCCAGCCCCACACGCCGCACCGCACCCGCAGCCGCCTCATACAGCCGCAGCAGCTCCGGCGTGACCTCCACCTCCGCATACAGGATCCCGGCGCGCTCAAACACGCCCAGCCGCGCCATTTCGAGCGTGAGCCCGGGCTGCCGCACCCGCGCCAGCTCCTCAATCAACCGCGCACGCCTCTCATCGTCCACCTCGCCGAGAAACACCAGCGTCACATGCCACTGCTCCGGCGTCGACCACCGCAGCCCATCATCCTTCGCCCGCAGCCGCAGCGTAAGCCGCTCCAGAGCCTCGCGCACACCCTCGCTCACTGCCAGCCCGACAAACAATCGCATGCGCCCAGCCTACGCTCCCTGTGTGCGGCTCACAGCCTTCCCAGTGCGACCGTCGTCGCTCCCGCAGCCTTGGCCGCTCCCACCGCGTCGGCAACCTCGCGATAGCTCACCTGCGAACTTGCGCTGACATAAACCGCCCGCTCCGCACGAACCCTCAGCACCGCAAGCAGCGCCGCACTCAGATCCGCGCGCTGGACAACCTTCCCATCAACCTCATAGCTGATTCTGTTCCCGGCGGCCGCGTCCCCAAGCACCCGCAGACTTACCGGCGCCTGCATGCGTTCCGCGGCCTTCGAGTTATCCGGGACGCGGCTCTCCAGCCCGCGCGGCATCACCGGCACAATGACCATGAAGACGATCAGCAACACCAGCAGCACATCGATCAGCGGCGTTACGTTGATCTCAGCCTGCTGCGAAGAGTTCGAAGACGAGAAGGACATCGCGGCACCTCACACCCAAAGATGAGGAGCATGGCGAGCACTCTTTCCCTGCGTTCAATGCGACCAGCTAAGGCTCGGCGAGAGCCCATTCCCACAACCACTTCCCTGACTTAGACACCGCCGCGCCGGCCAGGTTCCACAGCGGAAGCGGCCACCCAAAATAAAACAGCGATGGCCCGAAAGCCATCGCTGCTTTGTCCCGCAAGAATTTGGTTTAGTGTCCCAACTCGACCTGCGGCGTGATGATGCCGATGTTCGTCACGTCCGCCTGGTGGCCGAAGCCAATCACCTGGGCGATGGTCCCGAAGTTCAGGTCCTTGTCGCCCTTCACGAACATCACCTTCTCGGACCGCGTCTGGAAGATCTTCTGCAGCTCCGGCGCGAGATCGCCGCGCGCGAAGGTCTGGTCGTTGATCTTGTACGTCGGCACCGCCGCTCCGTTCGAAACCACCTGCACCACAATCGTGCGATCGTTCGGCTGGTCCTGCTGCGGGTTCTTCGGCGGCTGTGGAACCAGCGCCTCGAGCCCCTTCGGCGTGACCGGCACAATCACCATGAAGATGATCAGCAGCACCAGCAGCACGTCGATAAGCGGTGTTACGTTGATGTCGGAGGATAGTCCGCCTCCGCCGCCTCCACCCATTCCCATAATTCATTCCTTTCTGCAAGTAAGCCCGGCGTTTGCAGCCGGACCACCGCCGCTACGACGCCTGTGACTGGTTGTCCGTCAGCAGGTTCAGCTGGCTGACGCCGCCCGTACGCAGAGCGTCGATCGTGTCCATCACCTTGCCGTAATTCGCGCGCTCGTCCGCACGCAGATACACCGACTTGTCCGCTGCCGGATCCGTCTTCTTCGCCTCGAGGTCTGCGACCTTCTGGCCAAGATCGCCCAGCGCGACCATATCGCCGCCCAGGAAGACGTGGCCATCGCGAGTGATCGCCACCGTAATGGCGTCCTCTTTATTCGCGGCGTCCATCATCGTCGCTGCGGTTACGACCGGCAGGGTAACGTTGACTTTGTTGTTCAGCATCGGGGTGATGACCATGAAGATGATCAGGAGCACCAGCATCACGTCCACCATCGGCGTGACATTGATGTTCGAGTTGACCTTCTTGCCCTCGTCCCGCTTCGCGATTGACATAGCTCTTAACTCCCGCCGGCCACTTGAAGTCCGGCTGCTGGCTATCCTGCGAGCCCTTTATACATGGTGTCCGGCCGCCTTGTCTTTGGCAGCCGGACCCACATTCCGTGTACTCGCAGGCGGGGTTCAATCTCAGGGGTGCCCAAGCACCCGTGGGACTTTAGCGGTGCGACTGCTTGATGAAGTAGTCCACCAGTTCCGACGAGCTGTTGTCCATCTCGACGTCAAATGCCTCAACCTTATTGGTGAAGTAGTTGAAGCACATAACGGCCGGGATGGCGACAAGCAGACCGAACGCGGTCGTCACCAGGGCTTCCGAAATACCGCCGGCCACAGCGCCGATACCCGAGGTCTTCTGCACCGCGATCTGTTGGAAGGCGTTCAGAATGCCCATAACCGTGCCGAGCAGCCCGATAAACGGTGCCGTCGATCCAATGGTCGCCAGGCCGCCGAGACCCTTCTTCAGCTTGGCGTGAACGATGCCTTCCGAACGCTCCAGGGCGCGCTTGGAGCTCTCAACCTGCTCCTCGGTAATCGCGCCGCCAGAACCGAACGAACGGAACTCAGTCAGGCCAGCCGTAACAACCTCGGCGAGGTGCGACTTCTTGGAGCGGTCGGCAACCTTGATCGCCTCATCCAGGCGGCCTTCCTTCAGGGCGCCAGCCACCCGCGGAGCGAACTCACGCGACTGCTTGCGTGCGGCCGAGAAGTACAGCGCCCGGTCGATGATCACAGCCAGCGACCAGATCGACATGATGAAGAGAATGATGACGATCGCCTTGGCGAACCAGCCCATGTGGCCCCACAACTCCATGGGGCTGAAACCAACGGCTTGCTGCTGGTCCTGCAGGAACAGGGCGAGAGATGCGGGAATGTTTGCGAGATGAGCGAGAATCACGGAATTCGTTCCTCCTGGGGAGACATGCGGGATATCAGCATCCTGAATCCATCTGGGCTCTCGGATGCAAAGAAGCTTGAGAGGGGTCCGGAGGGGGCCCGGAGCTTAAGTCTTTAGGTGAGACGCGAAATATGCGCCAAGGGGAGGGTGAATAGCGGTGTCATTCATCGACACCGCCTACGTTACCGGCCGGGCGGGTCATGGGCAATGCCGCTCAGGTAGCACGACTGCCACCTGAGCGGCACCCTATTAACCGCCATTGAGATTGAAGTTAACCGTAATGGTGGTGTCCACCTCAGTGGGGGAGCCGTTCAACTCGTACGGCTTGTACCTCCACTGTCTTACGGCATCCGTCGCCGCGCCTACCAGCATCGGCGGTCCGCTGATGACGCTCAGATTCTGAATCCTGCCATCCTTGCCGATGATGGCGTGCAGCACAACCGTTCCACCCACGTGCGCCGCGCGGGCGATCGGAGGATAGACCGGCGTGGTCTTCTGAATGATCTGGCCGGCCATGACGCCACCCGAGATCCGTGTCGGTCCCTTGGGCTTCGGCGGCTCAACATTGATCTTGGGGCCCGAGCCATTCGACCCGGCCATGCCGCCCATGATGCCGCCCGGAACGCCACCCGACATTCCGCTCATACCGGCAACACCACCGGTCGAGGGCGGCGGCGGCGCCTCTTCCTTGATCATCTTGATGTCTTTGGGGATCTTCGTCGGCGCGTGCAGGCCCTGGTCGATCTCCGACACAACCTTGATCGGCTTAATCGCCGCCGGCGGGGGCGGTGGCGGGGGTGGAGGCGGCGGCGGGGGCGGTGCCGTCAGCGACGCTGTCAACGCACCATGCGGCAGCGCCTCAGGATAAAGGAGAGGAATCAAGATCATCGTCGCCAGAATCGCGGCATTGATTCCAAACGTAAGGATCATCCACCATTTGGACCTGGTCTTGATCCGCCCGCCAGATTCCATCAGTGCATCTTCGAACATAGGGACCTCCTCCCACGCGGGAGAGCTACCGGCGTTAGACACCGCAGAGGGTTGAATTGTTCCCAGAATCGGGCAGGACCGCAAAGATTCCTCAGATCGGCCACTGCCCTGTGAACGTGGTGTCGAAGAGCATAGCAGGATTTTCACAACTCCGGCTAGCCGCCGCCCGCCGTCAATCCCACCCTCGCGCTATCTTCTTCAGGGACCAGGGATCAGGGAACAGGTGATCAGGAATCCGGGGGCCTTGGACCCGGGGTGGGCAACAATATCCCGCGCGGATCAGTCGGCCCAAAAAACTCAGGGCGCCGCAACCGTCGCGACGCCCCAAACCTGTTCCCTGATCGCTTTTCCCTGTTCCCTGATCCCTGCCTCTACCGCCGCACTCCCTTGGCCGCAGGCAGCGTCGCCTTCTTGGTCACCGTCTTCCTGCTCTTCGCTCTCCAGTCCTGGTACGCCACCAGCATCGGCGCCGCAACCGCGATCGACGAGTACGTCCCGATGATGATCCCGACCACCAGCGCGAAGCTGAACCCATGCAGCACCTCGCCGCCAAACAGATACAAACTCAGCACCGTCAGGAACGTCAGCCCCGAGGTCAGCACCGTCCGGCTTAGCGTCTGGTTGATCGACCGGTTCACCACATCCGGCAGCTTCTCGCGCCGGTTCATCGCCAGGTTCTCGCGGATACGGTCAAACACGACGATCGTGTCGTTCATCGAGTAACCGATCAGCGTCAGGATCGCCGCAATCACCGTCAGCGAGATCTCCTGGTTGGTCAGCGAGAACGCGCCCACCGTAATCAGCGTGTCGTGGAACACCGCCACCACGGCCGCCACGCCATAGATCAGCTCGAACCGGAACCACAGGTACACCAGCATGCCCGCCAGCGAATAAACCGTCGCCAGCCACGCCTGCCGCTGCAGCTGCTTGCCCGCCGTCGGTCCGATGATGTCCACCTGCTGCACGCTGAAGGTCGAGTCGTGATAGTTCGCCGTCAGCGCGTTCTCCACCTGGCTCCGGCCCTGGTCATGTGCCGCGTCCATCGCCGAGCTCAAGGGCAGCTTCACGATCACATCATTGGTCGTGTGCCCCTCGCCCGAGATGCGCTGAATGGTCACATCATGAATCCCCGCGCGATCCATCGCCGCGCGGATATGGTCCTCATTCGGCGGCGAATCGAAGTGCACCGTGATCTGCGTTCCGCCCTTGAAGTCCACGCTCAGTGGCAGATGATGCCAGAACGCCAGGCTCAGAATGCCGGCAATCGAAAAGATCAGCGAGAAGCCCAGGAAGTACCACTTCTTTCCCAGCCAGTCGATATTTACATCATGAAAAAATTCCACGTCGCCTTTATCCCTCTTGCGGCAGCTGAAGCCGCAAACAAATCCTGATCCCTGCTTCTAAATCGACAACACCGCCGCGCGCCCGCGCTTTTCCAGATGCGAATCGAAGATCACGCGCGAGACAAACACAGCCGTAAACAGGTTTGCCAGCAGACCGAAGGTCAGCGTCACCGCAAACCCCTTCACCGGCCCGGTGCCGAAGATAAACAAAATCGCCGCTGAAACTATCGTCGTGATATGCGTATCCAGAATCGTGATCCACGCATGGCCAAAGCCGTCATGCACCGCGGCCGCGCTCGTCTTGCCCGCGCGCAGCTCTTCACGAATTCTCTCGAAGATCAGCACATTCGAGTCCACGCCCATACCAATGGTCAGAATCACGCCCGCAATGCCCGGCAGCGTCAGCGTCGCGTGACTGAATCCCATAAACCCAAGCAGAATCACCAGGTTCAGAATCAGCGCCAGGTCCGCGTTGATGCCCGCACCGCGATAGTAGATCAGCATGAAGATCAGCACCGCGAGCATGCCTGCAATCGCCGACACCACGCCCTGGTGAATGCTCTGCTTGCCCAGCGACGGCCCAACCGTGTTCGTATCCAGGTACGAGATCGAAGCCGGCAGCGACCCCGTCCTCAACATCAGGCTCAGGTCGTTCGCCTGCTGCTGCGAAAATCCGCCGTGAATCTCGCCGTTATCGCGAATCGCGCTCTCGATATTCGCGACCTCGCGCACCTTGTTCTCCAGCACGATGGCCATACCCGTGTTGACGTTCGCAGACGTGTACTTGTAGAACCGGTCGCCCGCTTCGGTGGTCAGGTTGAACGTAATATCCGGCTGCCCGTTCTGGTCCGTCGAGGGCTGCGCCCCGCGGAAGTCCGTTCCTTCCACGATCGACGCGCGCTTCAGCAGATACCACTGGTCCGCTCCGCCCGCGCCGTTATTGCCCTGCACCAGTTCCTCATCCGGAGGCACCGATCCGCCCAGCGCCGCCAGCGCCTGCTGCTGGTCCGGCCACGGCCCCTGTCCCGGAACCACCGCGTGAATCTCCAGCTTCGCCGTCGACTGGATAATGCTCTCGACCCGTGACAGGTCCGTCACCCCGGGGAGCTCCACCAGGATCTGGTTGTCGCCCAGACCGTACTGCTCGATCACCGGCTCCGACACACCCAGCGAATCGACCCGCTCGCGGATCGTCTCAATCGACGTCTGCAGCGTGCGCGCCTCCAGGTCGCGAATCGCGGCCTGCTTCATCGTCAGCACATAGCTTCCGTTCGGCCCGCTCGAAAGGTCATAGGCCGCGTACTCATTGCCCGTCAGCACATCGTGAATTGCCGACTGCTGCGCGGGTGTTCCACCCGTGACCGTGATCACCTCCGGATGCGCCAGGTCGGTCTTCGCGGCCGTCGCGCCCAGCGGCTGCAGCGCCGCATTCAGCGACTCCATGTCGCGGTCGGTCGTCGAGTTCACCGCCTCCTGCACGTGCACCTGCAGCACCAGGTGCGTTCCGCCCTGCAGGTCCAGTCCCAGGTGAATGCGGTTCAACAGCGCGTCTTTCACGCCATGCGTCGGAATCCCGAAGATCCCGTAAACAAAGATCACCAGCACCGCAATGATGAATACTGTCTTGCCCTTCAGATTCTTTCCCATCGTCCTTCTCTAATTCCCAATCTCGCTTCCACTCTGGGTGCCCCATTCACGCCGGGGTGCCCCATCCGTACGCGGCTTCATCGCGGACGGGTGGGTGTCCTACGACTTCGGCGCCTCGTCCGTCGTCACTGCTGCAATCGCGCTCTTCACCATCTCCAGCTTCACGTTGTCCGGCGCGCACTTCACAATCAGCGCATCGTCCTTCACGCTGATGATCGTCCCGCGGATCCCGCCGTTCGTCGTCACCTTATCGCCCGGCTTCAGGTTCGAAAGCATCTGCTGCCACTGCTTCTGCTTGCGCTGATTCGGCGCAATCAGCAGAAAATACATCGCCACAAACATCAAAATAAGCAGAGGAAAGCCGCCAAACGAGCTGAACCCTCCCACCGCAGCCATCATCCCTAACGCCGATACACTTGAAATCACGCGGTTTTGCTCACTACGGCACGAAGCGCCAGCCGCGCCTCCGCCTCATCTCTCTCTGGAACTCTCAGGAGTTTTGCCGCGCTAGGAAAAAGAGCACGGCAGCAGACCGCCGTCAGGAATTCCGATCGCTCCCGATCGCTCAACCCGAGGACTCGCCGGCCTTCCCGAGGCAACGTACACCTAAGCCTTAAGCATCTCCGCTGCGCAACCCCCTGTCAAGAAATCCCTTTTCTGTCTTACGATCCGCCAGTCCCTCTCCTGGCCCATCCCGCACTTCACTCGATCGTCCGCGCACGCCCCAAAGAAGGACAATCGAACCGCACCTTTCGCCGCTACTCTCTCCGGAGCCCATCAGGAAATCTTCGGAGACCTCAATGTCATCCCGTCCCCTCGCCTCGCTCTGCGGCCCTCTCACCCTGGCCCTCCTTCTCGCCGCCGTGCCCGCCCTCCATGCCAGCACCATCACCTACAACCTCACGCTTTCGCCCATCTCCGGCGTCCAGGGTGGGACCGGCACCCTCACCCTCGCCGCCGCGCCCGCATCCTCCGGCACCACTACCTACAGCGTTGCCAACCAGCAGCTCCAGGACCTCAGCTTCACCATCGACGGCCAGAACTTTTATCTCTCCGGCGACCCCTCCGCCACCGTCCAGTTCACCAACGGCCAGCTCGCCAGCATCAACTTCATCCAGACCGTCGATCACGCGCCGGCTCGCTACACCCTCGAGCTCTCCACGGGCTACTCCTTCTACGGCAATGACTTCGGCCACCCCGTCTCCGCTGGCAGCTTCGCCGCAACTCCCGCCGTCATCATGCCGGAACAAGTCACCGGCGACGCCACTCAACCCGCGCAGCCGGCCAGCCCCACACCCGAGCCCGGCAGCGTCGTTCTCCTGGCCACGGCGCTGCTCGCCGGCGGCTTCCTCATCCTGCGCCGCAACCGCACCGCCCGCTCCTGAATCCGCCGCGGTCCCCCTCGGCGCCGGTGAGCTTGGCCTCTGCCACGGTTCATCTCCCGGCGGGTGTTACGGCAGGCGCGTCTTCGGCATTTGCCGCGTTACGGCATTTACCCTGTTACATAGCCGAGCGCGGATCCCCCGTGGAGGAAGGAATGACGAACCCCCAGAGCCTCATCGCTCAGGTCTATTCCGCTTTCAACCAGCGAAACATCGATGGGGCGCTGGCCTTCATGAGTGACAGCGTCAGCTGGCCCAAAGCATCGGAAGGCGGCCGTGTAGTCGGCAAGGAAGAGATTCGAGCCTACTGGACCCGCCAGTGGAAAGAGTTTGATCCCCATGTCGATCCGCTCGAGGTGCTCGACAAAGGGGCTGGCAGGGTTCATGTCCGCGTCCATCAACTGGTGAAAAGCGTTGGCGGTGACCTGCTTTCAGACAGTGAGGTCTGGCACCTCTATACCATTGCCAACGGTCTGATCCAGCGAATGGATCTGGGAGAAGGCGAACCGAATTCGCACCCAGCGCCCTCCTCCGCATTCTCCCGGCGCTAGCTCGACCTGAGCTAAAACCGCCCGCGCACCAGCAGAAAAAGTGCGTCCCCTGTACAGGATAAGTCCTCTGTTTTGAAGATTTTGCAGCCACATACTTTTGCTAAGTTACTGATTCTGGATAATTTACCGCACTGCGTGATCTTAAGGTCCAACCCTAAACCCAACGTTTTGAAGATTTTGCGCAATTTCGCCGGGGGGGGGAGGGGGTACCCCAATCCCCAAAATTTCTACTGTCTGACCTGAAATCTCACTGGCTCGTCGCGGGCGTCAGCGTGACGCCAACTCCAGTCACATCCGAGTCGGTAACGGTCAGGCTCTCCTGAAACGGCGCATAGTTCGTTCCGGCAGTCTCGCTCGGCGGCCGTCGCCCGAAGCCCGGCGAGGCCACACTGCTCGCATTCGACACCGCCAGCGTATACGTGCCTGCCGGGACCCACTGCACCGCAAAACTCCCATCCGGCTGAATGATCGCCATCCGCGACAGGCTGGAATCCTGGGTATCTGTCAGCCGGACCACACCCGTCGCAACGTTCCCTGAATCCGTCGAGCCCACATGGCCCGAGACCGTGTGCAGCGCGCTCAGATCCAGCACGAACTGCACGTCATCGCGCTCCTCGCCCGACTTCAGGGTCACCACCTGCGCGTCGCTGCGCCGCACCTTTCCCGGCGCATACATCACAACCGAGGTCACCCGCTGCACCGATCCCGGCTCGGCGGAAGGCGTCATCATCGTCGCCCGCACCCAGTAGCTCCCCGGCGCCAGCCCGGTTATCCGAAACACCCCGCGGTCATCGCTCGTCTGGAACCCACCCAGGCCGCCGCCGAATCCGCCGCCAAGCTGCGACACGACACGCGTCAGGTCACTCGGCGCGCCGGTCGCCGAGGCGGTCGACTGCACACTCACACTCACCCCCGCCGCCGGCGTGCCATCATCCCACTGCATCTTTCCCTGGATCACGCCACCGCGGTCCAGCGTGATGTTCGCCGTCCCCCCGCCCCCCTCGGCCACATGCACCTGCGGCAAGCTCGCGAGCAAATCGGCGGCGCTTGCACCCGAGCGCAGCCTCGCCGCTGTCTCGGCGACGGGCGATGCATAGCCCATCGCGGAGGCCGTCACGTAATAGTCGCCGGGCTCGGCCTGCACGGCGAAATACCCATCCATATCTGTGCGCGCGCTGACCCGCCGCCCGAACCCGAACCCACCACCGCGTCCCAGCGTCGCGCTCGCCTGCTCGGTCGAGATCAGCATGACCGTCGCAAACCGCGCGGCGCGCTGCGTATCCGAGCACGTCACCCGTCCGGTCACGGTCGCCAGCACGCGCTGCTGGTTGGCCTGCGGCGCGCCGATCTGCACCTGCATGCGCGGCCCCTGGTCCTGCGCTCGCAACCCACGCCATGCAAGAACGCCCACTACAACAGCAACCGCAGCTCGCCCAGCCAATCTCATGCGCCAATGCTCCATCAGAATCCAACCCGGATCCCATCAAAGAGACGTTCCACCCGCGAGACCGGCTGCGTCAATCCCCATTCCCTTTGTGGTGCGCCAGGTCGGCGCGCACGCGCTCCATGGTTTCCAGGTAAAAGGCGAGGTTGTGAATGGAGTTGAGCGTTGCGCCGAGGGGCTCTCCGCTGGAGAAGAGGTGGCGCAGATAGGCGCGGGAATAGCGCGCGCACACCGGGCAAGCGCAGCCGGCGTCGATGGGTCCCTGATCGTCGGCGAGATCCTTGCGCTTGATGTTGAGCCGGACAACTGCGCTGCGGCGGTCGTTCGGGTCCTGGCGGAGAAAGAGCAGGCCGTGGCGGCCAGCGCGCGTGGGCAGCACGCAGTCCATCATGTCGACGCCCATGCGTGCGTACTCTTCGATCTCGTCCGGATAGCCGACGCCCATCACGTAACGCGGCCTGTCTTTGGGCAGCAGCGTGAGGCACAGCGCGATCATCTCGCGTGTGACCTCGCGTGGCTCGCCGACGGCAAGGCCGCCGATCGCGTAGCCGGGGAAGTCCATTTCGACGAGGCGCTCGGCGGATTCGCGGCGGAGGTCGTGATACATGCCGCCCTGCACGATGCCGAAGAGCGCCTGATGCTTGTCGCTGAAGTGAGCGGCGTCGTATTCGCGTTCGAAGGCTGTCAGCTCGGCCGATTTCTGATCTCCGATCTCTGATTTCTCAAGTGCCCAGGGCACCTCGTGGCGATGCTCTTCCCAGTGCTGCTTGGAGCGCGCGGCCCACGCGTGCGTGAGTGCCATGGAGTCGCGCGTGCGCTCCCATGTGGCAGGCGTTTCGACGCACTCGTCGAACGCCATCATCACGTCGGCGCCGAGCGCGATCTGGACTTCCATCGAGCGCTCGGGCGAGAAGAAGTGCTTGCTGCCATCGAGATGCGAGCGGAACTCGACGCCATCGCTTGTGATCTTGCGGAGTTTGGCGAGGGAAAAGACCTGGAATCCGCCGGAGTCGGTCAACATAGGGCGATGCCAGCTCATGAAGCGGTGCACGCCGCCGAGCGAGCGAATGAGCTCGTGGCCGGGGCGCAGGTAGAGGTGATAGGTGTTGGCGAGGATGATCTCCGCTCCGCGGCCGCCGAGAGTTTCGACGACATCCTGCGGCACGGCTTTGACGCTGGCGGCCGTGCCGACCGGCATGAACACCGGTGTTTGCACCACGCCGTGCGGCAGCGTCAGTTCTCCACGACGTCCGCCCTCGGCGCACGCCGCGCCCACCTCAAAAAGGAGCGACATCAGCTCCTCATTCTATTGCGTCGACAGCGATTTACTGGGGCGGCTGAGGCGTGGGAGCAGGCGCAGCCTGCGGAGTTGTGGGTGCTTCAGGCGCCTTCGATCCCTTGTCCTTGTCGTTGTTGTTGTCTTTGTCCTTGTCTTTATCCTTGTAGAACTCCTTGTTGAAGTCCTTCATCTGTCTCTGCATATCTTCCATCTGCTTGGGATCTATCGGCTTGACCTTGAGAGTCTTCAGCCTCTCCTGAAGGTCCCTGATCTGGTTCTCGTCCAAGGAATGCACAGTGTACTGATTTCCCCACACGAACGCATTGGGCTGCTCGAGGTTCATGATCATCGGGAAGCCGTGCATGCCGATGTGCAGGTTGGCGAGCGCCTCGGGGTTGGTCATGGCCATCATGGTCAGCGGGCTGAGCCCGGGCAGCATGGGGAAGTATCCCAGTTCGCTGGATCCGGGGCCACCGCCGCGGCGGATCGTGTGGATGAAGGTCAACTGCTTCGGCTCGACTTCAATGATGGCCGTCTCTCTCATGCCGTCGGTGCGGTGCTTGTTGCAGACGTCGGAGCCTGAGCCGTTCTTCAGATCGCGCACGTGGACAGAGCAGTGCCAGTCGCCGGTGTTCAGCTTGCTCCGGATGGCGTCGACGTCGGCCATGTTGTACATGCCGGGCTTGTCATAGGTGTAGGTGCGCACGACGTTCAGCACCATGCTGCGCGCCTTGTGCTCGTCCGGTCCGCCCACCAGATCCAGTGAGTTCGGATCCATGGTGATCTCGGTGATGTCGCTGGCGCCTTTGGAGAAGACTTCGGTGCCGGCAAACAGATCGTCCTTGGGTAAGGGCTGGCTGCTCTGCGCGCCTTCCGGATCTGCCACCTGCATCAGCATGACGCCGTCGCCGCTGTTCAGCGAGGCCACGCGGTAATGGCCACTTGCCGGGTGCACCACATACGTTTGGGCGGTATAGGTCTGGGCGCCGGCCCACGCGCATCCCGCAATCATCGCTGCCCAGACGACGCCGCGCAGCCACCCAATTACTTTGCTTTCAATCACCTTGTTCATCTCACCCTCCTGCCTTTTCGGTTGCTGCGCTCTGCGCAAAACGTTCAAATCGGATTACTGTTCCAGCTCGATTCCCTGCCGCGCGAGCTCTGCCCTGGTGCGGGCCAGTGCCTGATCGGTGATGCGTTCGGCTGTCTCAAACTGCTTCTGTGCTTCCACCCTGCGCTCGTGCTGCTGGTGCACATGAGTACCGACGAATATGCCCATCGCGAGCACGGCGGCGATGGCTCCGCCCATCCAGCTCCGTGACCAGACTCCCAGCCGGGGCATGGGGATTGCGCGTCCGCTGTTGGAGAACTTGAGGAGCCGGGAGCTGCCACCGGCGCGGGAACGCTGGCGTTCGGCCTGTTCGGCGAGCGCAAGGAACTTCGCTGTCGTCTCGGCGGGGACCTCAACCCTGCGCATCGAGCGAGCCAGCGCCTGTTCGAATTCAGTCATCGGATCGTTCATCTCTACTTTCTGTTCTCTGTCTTCAGGCCCGTTCATCGCACATACTCCTTCATCGTTATTTCCGCCTTGCGCCGCAGCAGCTTCAGCCCGCGCTGGAGGTTGCTCTTGACTGTCGCGACTGGCTGGCCGAGCAGCTTCGCAATCTCCTCCGGCGTCATGTCCTCCTGGTACCGCAACACCACAGCAATCCTCATCTGCTCGGGAAGCGAGCCCAGCAGCTCTTCCAGGCGCGCTTCCAAGACTGTTCCCAGACCCGCCGCGCCATCGCCGTCGCCGGGCGCATCTTCGTTCCACTCCTCGGCGTGCGTTTCGGGACGGTGCGCCTGACGCCGCAGCGCGTCGGTCGCCCGATGCACCGTCACTTTGCGCAGCCAGAACCTCACGTGGTCCTCGCTGGACAACCGTTCGGCTGACCGGAAGAGCTCGAGGAACACGTCCTGCGCGACCTCTTCGGCCGTGCCGTACTCCCCGGTGACCCTGAGGGCGAGCGAAAACACCATCCGCTGATGCCGCTCGACCACGCCCCGGAACTCCGCTGCCTCGGTCCGCATGCCTACACCTGTCTATTACGCGCGCTCGGTCGCCGGAGGATGCAAAATCTTAGTAGCCATGAGATTAGTCGCCATAAGATTTCCCCTCCTTGCCGCCGCCCTGATGCTCGCGACGCTGCCGGTCCTTGCCCAGACCATAGCGACCACGCCGCCGCCAACCCACCCGACCAGCACACCCTATACCGGCGATTTGTCGGTCTTCGATGAGCCGGGGCGCGATCAGAAGCTGCAGATCAGCCGTGTTATGGATACGCTGAAACTTCACCCCGGTTCCACGGTTGCGGACATCGGCGCGGGCGGCGGCTGGTTCTCGGTGCGGGCGGCGCGGCGGGTCAGCCCCGGTGGGACGGTGTACGCAGAGGACATCAATCCGCACGCAGTCGATGCGATCCATGAGCGCGCGGCGAAGGAAAAGCTGCCGAACATCGCGGCAGTGCTAGGCACGCCGGATGACCCGAAGCTCCCGGCTAACTCGCTGGACGCGGCGCTGATGTTGCGCGTTTACCACGAGATCGCTCATCCGCCGGTGCTGCTGGCCCATCTGCACGCCGAGATGAAGCCCGGCGGCCTCTTCGGGGTCATCGACCATCCGGGTAATGGCGCGGATCACGGGATCAACGCGGACGTCGTGATTGCCGAGGTGCAGCGTGCTGGCTTCTACTTCGTGCGCCAGTACGACTTCACCAAGGGCGACCAGAACGACTACTTCCTGCTGTTCGAACGGCGGTGAGGAGCGCTACTAATTCCCGGCCTGTTCGATGGGAAGGCAGAAGGCATTGATCAGCTCCGATCCCGTGGGCAGCGTCTTGAGCGGAATCATTTTGTCGCGATCTGAGATGCGAAGCTCGTAGCGATAATCATTCAAGAGCGAAACAAGCATCCGAGTCGTAGTTCCGGCGCGTTCAAGCTGCCCGGGAAGCAATTCGATGAGCATGGCCGGACGAAATCTCCTCAAGCTCCGCTCTGCTCCCCTGAGCACATGTGCTTCGAATCCTTCAACATCGATTTTCACAAAATCGAGCCGCGCGAGCCCGAGTTCATCCACGATCGTGTCGAGCGTAGAGACGTCGACCTCCGTGTCCCCGGCCTGGGCGATATGAACAGCGCCTGAGTTGTCGGTCCGATTCGTCATGCGCGCTTTTCCCGGCGAGTCAGAAAGCGCCTTGCCCACGACAGTTATCGAGTCTCCCAGCTGATTCAAAGCGATATTGCATTCAAGCCTCTTGCGATTTGCGGGGTGCGGCTCGAAGGCAAAGACATGCCCCTGTCCTGCGAGAAACCGGCCCAGAGTCAGTGAGTAATAACCAAAGTTCGCTCCGATGTCACAGAATACGGCCCCCTGGGGAAGCATACGTTTGATATGAAACGTATCCCAACGATCATGAGTACCCAGCCAGAAGAGATTTCTATGCATGTAGTCCGACGGGTTCAGCAGCCAACGCAGGCCGCCTCGGTGGACCTGAATCTCGCAGTTGACATCGGCGCTCAATAGCCGCCGTAATCCATCGTGAACCTTCCACTGGCCGCGATGACGAATCCGAGTGCCATAAAACTCAAGCGCTCTGAAGGCAAGGGAATTTTGGTCCACGGGTAAAACTCCGGAGAGGCGGAATAGGAGAGGTGGGCTGATACTATCTGGAATCGGCGAGCTGAGTTCAACATTTTCGTAACAGCCCAGTTTGTTACGGAAGTCGCGATCATGACCGCTATCGTTGTATCGATGACTCTCCGCGACGCGCTCCTCGAAGCCTCTGCCTCCATCTCGCGACGCGATGCCGAGATCCTGCTCGCCCATACTCATGCAGCACGATCGGGCGTGGCTGCTCGCCCACATGGACGACGAGCTCCCGCATGGCGAGCTCGAAGGCTTTCGCACCCTGGCGGGCCGCCGCGCGAAGCAGGAACCGCTGCAGCACCTCACCGGCACGCAGGAGTTCTTCGGTCTCGAACTGCGCGTGAGTCGTGATGTGCTCATTCCGCGGCCGGAGACGGAGCACCTCGTCGAAGCTGTGCTGGACTGGGCGCGCGCCCAACCGGATCCCCATCTCAACATTGCCGACGTGGGCACGGGCTCCGGCGCGATTGCCATCGCGCTCGCGTCGGCGCTGGAACACGCGTCGGTGACAGCGATTGACATCTCCACCGAGGCGCTGGAGGTCGCGAGCGACAACGCTGCGCGCCTCGGGCTCGCGGATCGCATCCGCTTCCTCTGCGGCGATCTTCTGGAGCCGCTGTTTGCGAGCCGCGGCGCCCCAGACCCGCTGTTTACCGGTGATCCGCTCAACAGCCTCATCGCAGGCACAGACCCTTTCGACCCGATGCGCGGCAGGCGTCCCGGTGGCTCGGCGCCGGCGTTCGACATCGTTGCGTCGAATCCGCCTTACGTCGCACTCGATGACGCCGCAACGCTGGCGCCGGAGGTGCGGGACCACGAGCCCGCGCTCGCTCTGTATGCCGGCGGTGACGGGCTCGAGATCTATCGCCGCCTCATCCCACAGGCTGCGCAACTGCTGCGGGCGGGCGGTCTGCTGGCGATGGAGATCGGCTTTGGACAGCGTGAGGCGGTCACGAATCTGCTGACCGGGTGGAACTCCGTGCGGTTCGCGAACGACTACGCCGGGATCCCGCGCGTCGCGCTGGCGCTTCGCGCCTGAACCCGCGCGGGCGCAACCACTACAATCTGTTCTGTGATGTCTGAAACCACATCGACGCCCGTCCTGACCACCATCGCCGACCTGAAGCAACACATTGGCCAGGCCGTTACGCTGCGCGGCTGGCTCTACAACCTGCGCAGCTCCGGCAAGCTGCTCTTCCCCACGTTCCGCGACGGCACCGGCACGTTGCAGGGCATAGTCCCCAAGGCTGCGGTGCCGGAGCAGGTCTTCGAGACGTTGAAGAGTCTCACGCTCGAATCTTCGCTCATTGTCACCGGCACGGTGCGCGAGGACCAGCGCGCGCCCTCCGGCGTTGAGCTGGACGTGCAGGACGTCACGATAACGCAGCGCATTCCTGAAGAGACGCCCTATCCGATCTCGCGTAAAGAACACGGCGTCGACTTCCTGATGGAGCATCGCCACCTGTGGCTTCGCACGCCGCGACAGTCGGCGATCCTGCGCGTTCGCGCAGCCATTATGCGGGCCGCAGCCGAATACTTTGATATCAATGGATTCGTCCGCACCGACCCGCCAATCCTTACGCCGAACGCGTGCGAAGGCACCTCCGACCTCTTCGAGATGAAGTACTTCGATGAGGAGATGGCGTATCTGACGCAGTCCGGCCAGCTCTACGTAGAGGCCACGGCGCTTGCGCTCGGTAAAGTCTACTCGTTCGGCCCAACCTTCCGCGCTGAAAAATCGAAGACGCGCAGGCATTTGACGGAGTTCTGGATGATCGAGCCCGAGGTCGCCTACATGGACCTCGATGGATTGATGACGCTCGCCGAGAACTTTCTCACGCACATTGTCACGCGTGTGCTCGAAAACCACCGCGCCGACCTGCAGGTGATCGGACGGGATGTGGCGAAGCTCGAGGCTGTGATCGCAACGCCTGGCGAGTATCCCAAAATGTCCTACGACCAGGCGCACGCCATGCTGGAGCAGGCCTACAAGGACGGCAAGCTTGAAAACGCGCACAAGTACGGCGACGACTTCGGCTCGCCCGATGAGACATATATCTCAAGCCAGTTCGACAAGCCCGTGATGGTGCACCGCTACCCTGCCGAGGTGAAAGCGTTCTACATGCAGCCCGACCCGAAGGACCCGACCAAGGCTCTGTGCGTGGATGTGCTCGCGCCGGAAGGCTACGGCGAGATCATCGGCGGCTCGCAGCGCATCGACGATTACGGTCTCCTCAAAGCGCGCATCGAGTCCCACAACCTCCCGCTCGCTGCGTTCCAGTGGTATCTCGACTTGCGCCAGTACGGCAGCGTTCCGCACTCCGGGTTCGGAATGGGCATTGAGCGCTGCGTGGCGTGGATCTGCGGCCTTGAGCACGTGCGGGAGACGATCCCGTTCGCCCGGACTCTAAACCGGATTTATCCCTGAATGCACTGAATCCAGTGCGCACACGCCTGCTAACTTCCGCATTTTCATACATCGCGAAGGATGGTTCATTGGAAATGTCGTATCCCGCTCGTGTGCAACTATTTGCACATTCCGCAAAAGGTTGCCTAACGTGGCCATTTGCATTATCAACAACTTGCGCTTCGCGTCGAATGGCGAGCTAACTGCCTAATAGAAAGGCAGACCACCAAAAAAAGTGGGGAGGATAAATGAAGTTTCGTAGTGGAATCTCTGTACTTGCACTTCTTCTTGCGGGGGCGGCTTCGCCTTCGTTTGCGACAACACTCTTACCAGGCACGCAAGTTACGCCGGCCGTTGACAACAACGCCGGTGGACTGATTCTGGCGGATACAGGCCGGGTCGGGTTTAACTTCGGCGGGGATATCGGGACTGTCGAGGAGCTTGCCGCCACCAATATCGACAACCCGTTCGGCGCCAATGACATTGCCTTCGTCTACCAGATCTCGGTGACGGGCGGTCACATCGTGAATCTTACCAGCGAGAACTTTAACATTCCGGGCATCCAGCTTGATGTTACCCAGGCCGACTTCAGCCTATTCGGTTTCCCTGTACCCACCACGCCAGCTGCGAGCGCATCGCTTACCAGTGATGGAACGACGCTTGGCCTCGGCTTTACGCCGCCCGACGGCCTGACGCCGGGCGATACCAGCTATGTCCTCATTGTCAACACAAACCAGACGACTTATGAAGATGGTGTTTTCAGCCTACAGGACGGTCAGACGAAGAATTTCGATGGCTTCGTCCCGCAACCGACACCTGAGCCCGGCAGCCTTGCTCTTCTGGGCACGGGTCTGCTCGGCTTCGCCGGCGTCGCTCGTCGTAAATTCCTCAGCAGGTAACTCAGTAGTACCCCGGGCCCGCGTGTGGGAGAGTCGAAACCTCGGCTCTCCCACTCTTCGTTTAAGGACAGTGCGCAGAGACGCGGACGGCTTGTTCAACCATGAAATGTGTGCCCGATCAAATCTGTGCTGCCCAACGCTTGCGCGAGAACACGTCTCCCGACGCTGAATGGCTCTTTCCGGTCAATCGGCATGCGATCAATCATTCACCTAAAGTACTGTTTATTCAGCAGTTACGCCTTGACTGCCGGCAGGCACTTACCTTTGAATGTGCAAGATTTTGCATAAACAACAACGTCGTCAAAAGATCTTTTCCATCATATCAACACCTTGCACTCGCGGGCAGATTGGCAGGCTAAGTGCTCCCTTAGAGACCAGAACCACCACATCGTGGGGAGGAACAGTATGAAGATTCTGAATGGAATCTCTGTTATAGCAATTCTTTTGGCGGGGGCAGCCACGCCCTCGTTTGCGACCCTTTAACCCCGGGGCACGTTGTCACGCCCGGTACTGTGTCAGGCTCTGCCGGTATTCTCGCGGACACCGGTGCAACGAGCTTCAACTTCGGCGGCGATACCGGCACTGTCGAAGAAATCGTCACTAACAGCTTTTCGGCCAGTCCGTATGCGGGTGACATTACGTTTCTTTACGACATTCAGGTTACGGGCGGCCACATCGTGAACCTTACCTCGGGAAATTTCAACATTCCGGGGATTACGATCGACGTTGCCCAGGACGACCTTCGCTTGACGACCGCATTTACAACGGGACCTTATACCCCGGCACTGAACGCATCGCTGACCAGCGACGGAACGACACTTGGTTTCAGCTTCGGAGACCCCGATGGCCTCACTGCCGGTGAGACCAGCTACACCCTTGTCGTCAACACGAACCTGACGAATTACGAAGCTGGCATGTTCAGCCTGCAGGACGGTCAGACCGGAAACTTTACGGGCTTCGTCCCGGCAGCCACACCTGAACCCGGCAGTCTCGCGCTTCTGGGTACCGGTCTGATCGGCCTGGCCGGTGCGGCTCGTCGTCGGCTTTTCCGCAAGTAACCCGTACCCATACCTTGTGCACGACGAACAGTCGGGCTCTCTCCTCCCGCGGTATGGCCCTTACCAATCGAGGCACCCCTTTCGGGGTGCCTCATTTTCTTTCCGGGTGTGACTGCAATCCGCAACGTTGGTGTGCGCTTCCGCGCTTTCAACCGGCAGCCGCGTGAATCAGCCTAGGATGGATCGGGCGGCCTTTCCCTGTCGCATAGGACAGGCTTTTCGAGATGAAATCGATGATCTCTGTTGGATGAACCGGCTTCGAGAGCATCGGAAACTGCACCCCTGCCTTGTTGGCCACGGCCAGATCCGCCGAGGTGGCTGTGCCCGAAAACAGCAGCACCTTGCACTTGGGAAAGGTATCCGCGAATGTGAGTGCGAGCTGCACGCCGTCGATCCCTGGCATATGAACGTCCGTCAGAAGGAAGGCCGGCTCGATCGAGTGCGCGAACTTCAGAGCCGCAGCTCCGCTATGGACGGCGGTGGCAGCGAAGCCCGCTCGTGACAAGATCAGGGACAGGGTTTCTGCTACAAGCGGCTCATCGTCAACGACCAGCACGACTGGCCTGTAAACTTCTCTGCGTTCGTCGGCGCGTGGGACCTCAGACAGAGGGACGACTTCATGGTGAAACGACGTTGCCATAGCCGTTACCACCTTTCTAAAATCAGCCTACGCGCCACGTCTTGATACGGGTTAACTCTTTTGTAACGCCAACTTGCGCTAGCTAGTCCAAGAGCGGAGCAACTATATATATCCCTGCCGCCATCCCAATTTAACGTCAGATTAGCGTCACGTTTACGTCAGAATAAGACGAGGCGTTAAGGCCATGAAAGACGATAATCGCAAACGCGGTCCGATTCGTTTCACATCCGTGCCTCAGTCCGACGTGCCGAAGGGGCGCGACGGCAAGCACAAGCAGATCGTGACGCAGCTGCTTAGCGACATCGATCAGCTTGACATGGAATCCGCTCTGAAGATTCCGCTCTCTGAGCTCCCAGACAGCAAAGAGAACATCCGCTCAGCGCTAAGCCGTGCAGCCAACCAGAGGAATCTGAGCATTTCGACTTCGAGTAACGATGAGTTCCTCTACGTCTGGAAGAACAACGGCGTGTCTTAGGCCGCGACCTCGGCTGACTCCAGTCGCGACTTCACCGCGGTACCCAGCAGTTCGATGGCCCGCAGCATCTTGTCGTGCCCCAGCGGGCCGCCCGACATCATCAGGCTGACCTGCGAGACGCCGCCCAGCGAGTCGCTGATGTGCTGCATCTTCTTCGCCGCGGTCTCGGGCGAGCCGACGACGAAGGCTCCGGTTGGCCCACGCTGCGCGTCGAAAGCTGCGCGCGTCAGCGGTCCCCAACCGCGTTCTTTGCCGATACGGCTGAAGGTATGCGAGTAGGCGGGCCAGAGCTCGTCAGCAGCCTGCTGGTCGGTTTCCGCGACGTAGCCGATCGAATGGACCGCCACATCGATGGACTCAGGTGCATGTCCGGCGCGACGTCCAGCCTCACGATAGAGATCTACCAGGGGGCGGAACCGGTGCGGCTCGCCGCCAATGATGGCCACCGTCAGCGGAAGGCCGAGCATCCCGGCGCGAACGAAGGAGTTCGGCGTGCCGCCAGCTCCCAGACGAATCGGCAGCACAGGCTGCACAGGCCGCGGCCAGACACCTTGACCGCTGAGCGACGGCCGGTGTTTGCCCTCCCAGTAGACCTTTACCTCGTCACGCAGGTGCAGCAGCAGGTCGAGCTTTTCGGCGAAGAGCTCGTCGTAATTCTTCAGGTCATAGCCGAACAGCGGATAGGACTCGATGAACGACCCGCGGCCGACGATGATCTCCGCACGGCCATTGGACACGAGATCGAGTGTGGCGAAGTCCTGGAAGACGCGGACTGGATCGTCCGAGCTGAGGACAGTGACCGCGCTGGTGAGGCGAATGTTCTCGGTGCGCGCTGCAGCAGCCGCGAGCAGGACGGCGGGCGAGCTAGCCACGTACTCCTCGCGGTGATGCTCGCCGATGCCGAAGCTGTCCAGGCCGACGCGGTCCGCGAGCTCGATCTCCTCCATGAGCTGTGCAACGCGCTCCTGGCCGCGCTCGGCAGCCGGGCGTCCGTCGGCCAGCATCTCGACGAAGCTATCAATTCCGATCCGCACCATTTTTGTTCTCCCGATTCTCTCCATTTCAATTATATTGATGTCAATAGGTATCGAAACGATGCAGAAAAGCGCCAGCACGACGAAGCCCTCTAAGGCGGCAAAGGCCGCACAGCCCAAATCAAAGCCGCCAAAGGATCAAAGGTCCGGGAAATCCGAGAAGGTTTCCGGCACGCAGCTGTGGCTGGTGCTGATCAAGGCCTACCACTCGCTGTTGGGCTTCACCGAGCACACCCTCAACGGCAGCGGCCTGGGCGAATCGGAGTTCCGAATTCTCGAGGCGCTGCTGCATAAGGGCCCGATGCCGGTAAACACGATTGGCCCAAAGGTATTTCTGACGCCCGGCTCGATCTCCGTTGCCGTGGATCGGCTGCTGAAGCGCGGCCTGGTATCGCGGACGAACAGCTCGGAGGACCGCCGGGTGCGCGTCGTCGACCTCACACCCGCAGGCCGCGGGCTCATCGAGCAAGTGTTCGCAGCGCATGCGCGGCAGGTGGACCGTCTGGCCGAGGTGCTGAGTCCGAAAGAGCGTCGCCAGATTGCGCGCGGACTGAAAGCCTTCGGCAAAGCGGCTGCGCATACGGCCTCCTGAAGAATGCGATTCGCGCTCGCCATGTTCCAATAGAAGAGAAGGAAAAACTTACCCCGAACATGGCTCTTAATTGTGGAATCGTAGGGCTGCCGAACGTCGGCAAGTCCACCATCTTCAACGCGCTCACAGCGGCCAAGGCACAGGCCGCGAACTACCCGTTCTGCACGATCGATCCGAATGTCGGCATTGTTGCTGTGCCTGACGAGCGGCTGGATCGTATTGCCGCGATCTTCAAGCCGAAGTCGCTTGTTCCCACCACGATGGAGTTCATCGACATCGCCGGCCTGGTCGCCGGCGCGAGCAAAGGCGAGGGACTCGGCAATCAATTCCTCGGGCACATCCGCGCCACAGACGCGATCGTGCACGTGGTCCGCTGCTTCGACGACCCGGAAGTCGTGCATGTCGCGGGCGGGGTCAATCCGCTCAGTGACATCGATGTGATCAACACGGAGCTGATGCTCGCCGACCTGGAGTCTGTCGAGAAGCGGTCGCAACGGCTCGAGAAGCTGGCGAAAAATTCAGCGGACCCGAAGATTAAGGCAGAAGTCTCGGGCGTGGCGAAGATCAAGGCAGCCCTTGAGGCCGGCCAGCCCGCGCGAACCGCCGAGCTCACCGACGATGAACGCGCCGCTACACGCGATCTGCAGCTCATCACGGCCAAGCCGATGCTGTACGTCGCGAATGTCGACGATGCGTCGCTCGCGACCGGCAACGCATACACCGCGCAGGTGGAGCAGCGCGCGGCCGAGGAGGGCTCGCAAGTGGTGCGCATCTGCGGTGCGATGGAAGCGGAGATTGCGCTACTCGAGCCCGGAGAACGCGCGGAGTTCCTCGCCGACCTTGGGCTGACTGAACCCGGGCTCAACCGCCTGATTCACGCGGGCTACCGGCTGCTGGACCTGATCACGTACTTCACGGCCGGCCCGGACGAGTGCCGCGCATGGACGATCCGTCGCGGCACAAAGGCTCCCGGGGCTGCCGGTGTCATCCACTCGGACTTCGAACGCGGTTTCATCCGCGCCGAGGCCTACAACTCGGACGACCTCTTCCGCCTCGGGACCGAGCAGGCTGTGAAAGAGGCTGGTCTCCTTCGCTCCGAAGGCAAGGAGTACGTCGTCAAGGATGGCGACTGTCTCTTCTTCAAATTCAATGTGTAGCTTGAGTTTGCGCAGTGAGCCGTGAAAGTCGGGGTTGCGGGCGCTCCTGCCACAGCCCGCTCCAGCTCTCCGCCACGACCACGCTATTGCCGGGGTTGCGCGGGTCATAGCGAACCTGCAGCGGCTGGTCCAGCCGCCACCCCGTCACGCGCTCCGGCAGCTTGGAGACATCCTGCGCGCAGTCATAGGTCACGCCGGCCAGGCGATAGCTGTAGATCAGCACTTCGGGGGCGGTTTCGTTGGTCTCTTCGCCGCCGAGGGTGCGGGCGTCAATCAGCACGCCGTCGGTGATGCGACCCATGGTGGCGAGGTGGTCACGGCGGCGGCGCTCCAGCTCCTCGGCCGAGGGGCGGCGCGAGCGAACCCACAACCAAAACGCTGTTGCGACGATCGCAGCTCCGGCGGCCGCTCCGCCCACGATACGCGGATGCGCGACGTGCAGCAGGTGTGTCATGTGCTCGATCGAGGGCCTCACAGGAGATGAGATGAGCATAGCGCAGGCTACGGCAGCAAGCGCCACGCCAGCCACCGGAAGGGGAACCAGTTGTGGTGCGGCGATATACTTCAGGTTGCTCATGGGAAGAACTACCACCTCAGAATCGCCTCGCAGCCGTTGTCCCGGCAATCACCCAACCGGGTCGCGCCAGATGACACCCCCGCCCCTTGACCTCGGCGACGGTCGCCGCGTCCGATCCACAACCGTGCTGTGCGTTCTGCGCGGCGGCGCGATGGTCATGGCCGCCGACGGCCAGGTAACGCTCGGATCGACGGTGATGAAGCAGACCGCGCGCAAGATTCGCCGCCTTTATAACGACAAGGTGCTCGCGGGCTTTGCAGGCTCCACGGCGGACGCCTTTGCGCTCTTCACGCGCTTTGAGGCGAAACTCGAGCAGTACAGCGGCAACCTCGGCCGCTCGGCCGTCGAGCTCGCCAAGGATTGGCGGACTGACAAGCTGCTGCGCCAGCTCGAAGCGTTGCTCATCATTGCCGATGGGAAGCAGATGTTCGTGCTCTCCGGCAATGGCGACGTCATCGAACCCGACCCAGTCCGCGCGGGCCAGACAGGCGAAGATGCCGGCGTCATCGCGACGATCGGCTCCGGCGGCCCCTTCGCCCTGGCCGCGGCGACAGCGCTGCTCGAGAACACGCAGCTCTCGGCGCGCGAGATCGTCGAGCGCAGCATGAAGATTGCCGCAGACATCTGCATCTACTCCAACCAAAGCATCGTGATCGAAGAGATCAAGGTATAGCTCAGGATAGCAACGCACCCATGGCCATTTATCTCCCCGGCACCGCCGAAGACCAGCCGCTCTCGCTCGAAGAGCTGACCCCGCGCGAGATCGTCGCCGAGCTCGACAAGTACGTGGTCGGGCAGGCTGCGGCCAAGCGCGCGGTCGCGATCGCTCTGCGCAACCGCACGCGCCGGCAGAAGCTCGCACCCGAGCTCGCCGAAGAGATCATGCCGAAGAACATCCTCATGATCGGATCCACAGGCGTGGGCAAGACTGAGATTGCGCGGCGGCTGGCGAAGCTGACCAACTCGCCCTTCCTCAAGGTCGAGGCCTCCAAGTTCACCGAGGTCGGTTACGTCGGCCGCGATGTCGAATCCATCGTGCGCGATCTCGTCGAAGTCGGGATCGACATGGTGCGTGAGGAGAAGCTCGAAGAGATTGAAGACCGCGCCGAGCTCGCTGCCGAGGATCGCCTCGTCGAACTTCTCCTCCAGCAGAACGCGGCCGTGCCAGCGCCCGAGCAGCAGGCTGCCTTCATCGTCGGGCAGGAGGGTATCGAAGATGCGCGGCCGATATTGCCGCCTCCACCCCAGAACGACGGCGACCGCAGCCGGGAACGGGATCGCTTGCGCCAGCAGTTCCGTGAGGGCCGGCTCGACGACCGGCTGGTCGAACTGGAGACACGCGACCGCAACCAGCCGCAGATCGAAATCATGAGCAATCAGGCACCCGACGAGATGGAAAACAGCGGTCTGCGCGACATGCTTTCCGGCTTGCTGACCCAGCGCACACGCAAGCGACAGCTGAAGGTAGCTGAAGCCTTCGACTACCTCGTACAGGAAGAGGAGTCGCGCCTGCTCGACATGGACCAGGTCACGCGCATTGCTGTCGAGCGGGTCGAAGACTCCGGAATCGTCTTCCTCGATGAGGTGGACAAGATCGCCGGCCGCGAAGGCGGACACGGACCGGACATCAGCCGCGAAGGCGTGCAGCGCGACATCCTTCCCATCGTCGAAGGCACGACGGTGAACACGAAATATGGCTTCGTTGCGACCGATCACATCCTGTTTATCGCCGCGGGCGCGTTCCACGTTTCGAAGCCGTCGGACCTCATCCCCGAACTGCAGGGCCGCTTCCCGATTCGCGTGGAGCTGAAGCCGCTCACCGTTGAAGACTTCCTCCGCATCCTTACCGAGCCGCGCGCGTCGCTGGTGAAGCAATCCATCGCGCTGCTCGAAACCGAAGGTCTGAAGCTGGAGTTCGCACCCGAAGCGCTCGAGGAGATGGCGCGCTTCGCCTTCCAGGTGAATGAGTCGACAGAGAACATCGGTGCGCGCCGCCTGCACACCATCATGGAGAAGGTACTCGACGAGATCAGCTTTCACGCGCCGGACCTCGTCAAGCCTCCTGCCGACGCGCCCGCGCAGGACGGTACGAAGCAGCCCGCTGTCCCGCCGTTGCACGAGCGCACGACGGAAAAGGGGCACGCGGAAAAGGTCCTCACCGTTACGCGCGAGTACGTGCAGCAGCAGGTCGCGAGCATCGTGAAGAACCACGACCTCAGCCGCTACATCCTGTAGCGCGAGCCTCGGGAACAGGCGCTGCAAGGTATTCTTAACCAAGCACCCGGAGTCCCCTGGATGTCCCAGTCGCGCCTGCGCAAGCTGCTGATCGTATACCTGTTCGTTCTGGTCCCGATCGGCTGGCTGGCGACGAAATATCAGCCTTACCTGCTGGACGGCGATGCAGTCTGCTACATGGACATCGCCGACCTGCTGCACGCGCATCGATGGGCGGGCGTGGTCAACGGCTACTGGCATCCTCTCTATCCGGCTGTGCTCACTGCGGCGCAAATCGTCTTTCATCCGTCGCGATGGAATGAGATCCCCGCGTACTACTTCGCGAACTACGGCATCTTTCTGTTCGAGCTAGTCGCGATGCTGGCGTTCGTCTATGCGCTCGATCGCCTCCGCGCCCGCACACTCGGCGCTGGCACACAACCGCTGCTCTCGCGCGAATCCCTTGCGCTTCTTGGCTGCGCATTGGTCGTCATCGCCTCACAGCGTGAGCTCGCAATGGGTCTCGTTCGCCCCGATGCACTGCTGCAGGCGCTTATGTTGCTTGCGTTTGCAATGCTGCTCAACGCACTCGCAACCGAGAGCCTCATCTACGCGCCCCTGATGGGCCTCTTCTTCGGCCTTGCGTATCTCACGAAATCCTTTGCGTTCCTGATTGCGCTGCTCTCCATTGCGCTGATGTTCATCTTCCAGCTCTGGCTGCAGCGTCGCAAGCCGGCACGTGCTCTCAGCAATGCTGCACTGGCTCTGGTCGTCTTCGGCATCGTTGCGGGCCCCTACGTCACCGCGCTCTCGCACCAGAAGCACCGCTTCGACTTCGGCGACTCCGGCGCGCTGAACTACGCGTGGTACGTCGGTGGCGTTGAGAAGATGCATCTCGAACCAGGGATGACGTCGAGCTTCGGCCGTGCAACCGTGCACCTCATCCACCCGGAAAAGCAACTCCTCACCTCACCTGGCATCTACAGCTACCGCGCTGAGCCGTACGGCACCTACCCCGACTGGTTCGACACTACATACTTCAACGAACGCATCACCCCGCACCTGAACCCGCCTGTGCTGATCCGTCGCGACGCGCGCAACGTGGTGCTCGTCGTCCGCTATCTCTTCAACCACCCCGAAGCCTGGATTCTGCTCGCACTCTTGCTCGTTTTCGGCGCACGCCTTCGCTTCGGCAACTGGCGCCGCGACAACTTCTGGCTGCCGATGGTTCTTCTCGGCCTCGCGATGTGGATTCTCTACGGGCTCGTCAATGTAGAGGAGCGCTACGTCACGCTCGCGTACCTCGTCGTTCTGCTGCCAATCTTCGCTGCATTGCGCGCGCCCGCGCCGGAAGCTGACGAATTCGGCGAAACAACATCTTCATGGCTGCCCTCGGTATCGGCCGCGATGATCGTTCTGCTTGCGTTCCTCGCCGCGGGCGAGAGCCTTCGCATCGCCCTTGAGCAACGCCGCGAAGAGAGCGGCCTACCGCACCCCTGGTACAACGCCGAGATGTTCGGCGCCGCGCACGCGCTCGAACAGCTCGGCATCCAGCCCGGCGACGAAGTCTCCTGCATGGGCTTCTACGCATGTCTGAACGACAACTACTGGGCGCGGCTCGATGGCGTACGCATCGTCACCGAGGTTTACAACCCGAACGGCAACCTGTACGCACAGTGGGCCGGCCTGCCGAATCGCCAACAGGTGCTCAACGTGCTTCGCGGACAAAACGCAAAGGTGCTCGTCGCGCAGTTCGATCCCGCGGAGATCAATCTCGACCCCGCGGCGGCTCACGGCTGGATTCGCCTCGACAGCACTGACCTTTACGCGTATCTGCTCACCGTTCGCGATACCCTTGGTTCAGGTGCACGCACCCCATCCTCAATGCCCGCGACGCTCGAGTGGAACACGACGCGCCAGGGAGGTCCATGAGCTCTGCCGCTCCACGCAACCCTGACGCTCAGCTCGAGCTCACCATCGTAATGCCCTGCCTCAACGAGGCCGAGACACTCGCCACCTGCATCGACAAGGCGAACGCCGCGTTGCGCGACAACAACATCAGCGGCGAAGTCGTCGTTGCGGACAACGGCTCGACCGACGGCTCGCAGCAGATCGCTGCCGAACACGGTGCGCGGGTCGTGCCTGTGCCTATCCGCGGCTACGGCGCTGCACTCAACGCCGGCATCCTCGCCGCGCGAAGCCAGTACGTGCTCATGGCTGACGCCGACGACAGCTATAACTTCGCGCACGCGCCCCGCTTCCTCGCCGAGCTCCGCAACGGTGCCGATCTCGTCATGGGCAATCGCTTTCGCGGCGGTATCGGCCCCGGCGCCATGCCTCCGCTGCACAGATATCTCGGCAACCCGGTGCTCAGCTTCATCGGCCGCTGGCTCTTCCACACGCCCATCGGCGACTTCCACTGCGGCATCCGCGCGTTCTCCGTCGACGCCTACAAGCGACTCGATCTCCGCACCACCGGCATGGAGTTCGCCAGCGAAATGGTCGTAAAGTCCGCGCTGCTCGGCCAGCGCATGGTTGAGGTCCCGACGACCCTCCAGAAGGACGGCCGCAGCCGCCCACCGCATCTGCGCACCTGGCGCGACGGCTGGCGTCACCTGCGCTTTCTGCTGATGTATTCACCGCGCTGGCTCTTCCTCATCCCCGGTCTAGCGCTGATGATCCTCGGCCTTGGCCTGATGATCTGGCTGCTGCCCGCCGAGCGACCACTCGGCCACGTAAACCTCGGCGTCGACACCCTCGCTTACGCCGCCGCCGCTATCCTGCTCGGCTTCCAACTCGTCTTCTTCGGCATCGCCGCAAAGGTCTTCGCCACCACCGAAGGCCTCCTCCCCGAAGACCCGAGCTTCAATCGCTGGTTCCGCTACATCACGCTCGAGACCGGCCTCATCGCCGGAGTGCTGCTGGTCCTCCTCGGGCTCGGCATCGCGATTTCGTCGGTGGTCTCCTGGGCGCACACCGGCTACGGCCCTCTGCCGCCCGTGCAGATGATGCGCCACACGCTGCCCGCGATGCTCTGCCTCATGCTCGGCACGGAGGTCTGCTTCGCCAGCTTCTTCCTGAGCCTGCTCGGCCTGCGCCGCCGCTAAGCTTCACTGATCAAAAAAGGCCGCTCACCCGAGCGGCCTTTTCTACTGTCTACCCTCTACTCTCTATTCTCTGTCTTTTACACCTTCGCCATATCGCTCACGCGCTTGGCCAGCATCTTCTCCAGATCTTCCAGAGCCTTCGAGAAGCCCTCAATGCCTTCCTTCAGCTTGTCGCTGGCCATCTTATTCTCCGCGTGCATCTTGTCGAAGGTGGCCTTGTCCACGTTGATCTTCTGGATGGGATCCTTCTTCGACGACTCCGGATCGAGCTTGCGCTCCAGCACGCCTTCGGTGTCCTGCAGCTCCTCCAGCAGCTTCGGCGCGATGGTCAGCAGATCGCAGCCGGCAAGTTCTTTAATCTCGCCTGAGTTGCGGAAGCTTGCGCCCATCACCACCGTCTTGTACCCGAACTTCTTGTAGTAGTGATAGATCTCGGTAACCGACTGCACGCCGGGATCGTTGGGGCCGTCGTTGTTGCGGCTCGGCTCGTTCTTCTTGTACCAGTCAAGAATGCGGCCCACAAACGGCGAGATCAGCGTCACCTTCGCCTCGGCCGACGCAACCGCCTGGTGCAGGCCGAACAGCAGCGTCATGTTGCAGTGGATGCCTTCCTTCTCAAGCTGCTCGGCCGCGCGAATCCCTTCCCACGTCGAGGCCAGCTTGATCAGTATGCGCTCACGGCTGATGCCTGCCTGTTCGTACCGATGAATGATGTCATGCGCCGCGGCGATGGACTTCTCCGTGTCGTAGCTCAGCCGCGCGTCCACCTCGGTCGAAACACGGCCCGGCACGATCTCCAGAATCTTGCGCCCGAACGCCACCGCCAGGCCGTTGAAGGCCTCATGGGCGACATCCTTGTCGCTCGCCTTGTCGCCCAACCTCTTGCGCGCGTCGTCCAGCACGTCGTCGACAATCTTCTGGTACTCGGGCATGCCGGCGGCAGCTGCGATCAGTGAAGGATTCGTCGTCGAATCGGTCGGCTTGTACGCTTTAATCGAGTTAATATCGCCGGTATCCGAGACCACGGTGGTCATCGACTTGAGCTGATCGAGAAGGTTCGCCATGTCTGACTCCAGTAAAAAACAGAGTAGCGCCCCGCCGGCCTGGCCAAACCAGAGCGCCCAATACCTCCAGTATAGTCCTCGCGCGCGCGGCCCGGTTCACCGGGCTGAAGCCCCCATCTACTTCCTTGCGGCGACCAAACCCCGATACATCTCAATGGTTTGCGCGGCAATCGAGGTCCACGAGAAATGCTCCTCCACGCGCCGCCGCCCGACCTCACCCATCGCCTTCGCCTTCTTCGGATCGTCCAGCAGCTCCGCGATCCGCGTCGCCAGGTCGCGGCTGAACTGCTCCGGCTCAGTCGGGAAGCTCGTCTCCGGATCAGCCACAAACGGCACCAGGTAGCCCGTCTGCCCGTCCACCACCACCTCCAGAATCCCGCCCGTGGCGGACGCCACCACCGGCGCGCGGCACGCCATCGCCTCCAGGTTGATGATCCCGAACGGCTCATAGACGCTCGGGCAGCAGAACACCGCGCAGTGCGAGTAGAGCTGAATCGCCTCCTGCTTCGACACCATCTGCTCGATCCACACAATCTTCGAAGAGCCCGCGCCGCTGCCCGCCTTCGCACGCGCAGCCTCCACCTTTGCCCGCATCTCCGCCGCAATCTCCGGCGTATCCGGCGCTCCCGCGCACAGCACCACCTGCGTTCCCGGCGGCAGATACTGAATCGCATCCACCAGGTGCGTCACGCCCTTCTGCCGCGTGATCCGCCCCACGAACAGCACATACGGCCGCGTCTGGTCCACGCCAAACCTGTCCAGCGCGCTCCTGTCCGGCGTCCACTGATACTGCTGCAGATCAATGCCGTTGTAGATCACATGAATCTTCTTCGCGTCGACATCCGGATACGCCCGCTGAATATCCGCCTTCGTCCCGTTCGAGACCGCCACAATCGCGTCCGCATCCAAAATCGCCGTGCGTTCCATCCACGAGCTCAGCGCATAACCTGCGCCCAACTGCTCCGCCTTCCACGCCCGCAGCGGCTCCAGCGAATGCGTCGTCAGCACAAACGGAACGCCGTACAGCTTCTTGGCAAGAAACCCCGCCATCGACACGTACCACGTGTGCGTATGAATCACATCGATCTTCTCGAGATGAAGCTGTTCCAGCAGGTTCAGCGACAGCGCCTCCAGCGCGCCCTTGAACTTCGCCGTCGTTCCGTTGCTGATCGCCTCCCACGGCTGCTCGAAGTACACCTCGAGGTTCCCCGGCGAGCCTTCGCTTGCCGGCCGCGTCGGCTCCTTATCGAGCTCCGGCGGCGCGCCCCACGCGTGCACCTCCACCTCGATGCTCTTCGCCATCTCGCGCGACAGATACTCCACGTGCACACCAGCGCCGCCGTAAACATACGGCGGATATTCGCGGGTCATCAGGCCAACACGCATCGCTCACCTCTCACACGAGAGATGAGCATACATCCAGCTTTGTTGTTTCCCATCCGCCATTACAGGAGCCGCGAGGATCCCCCTCCCCAGAGATCCCCGCTCTCCTCCCACGCGTGAAGGTTCAGAAGATAGTTATCTGTGCGGAGTCAGCAACGCGATCTCCACTTTCGACTCTTCACGGGGACCCGAATTCAGGCCGGACTCCGCCACGCGCTTCGACCGGCGCTCCGCGACCTTCGTCTCGCCGGACCACAAAAATCCCTTCGTTCCTCCGGTGCGCACCTCTCGCAGGAAGTATCGGTCCTCACGCTGCTCAAACACCAGCGCACTATCCAGCAATCGCCTGTTCGACGGCGACATCACCAGCACCACCGTCGACCCCACCTCTCCCTTGATCGACAGAAAGCCCCTCGCCTGCATCTCGAACCTGTAGACACCCGGCTGCAGATGATACGGGCCGATCTGAAACGCAAACGGAATATTCGCCACCACATGCGTACTGAGCGCCTGCGCCCTCGCCACCGGCTGAATAAGAATCGTGCTGACGACCGTGACCACAGCAAGGCAGGCCCCGGCAGTGACAAAAATGGGCATGACGTCTCCTCCGAATGGGCGTCTCTCCAACGCCTTCACTCGATAAAGCGAGAACGCCTCCGAAAAGGGGCCACGATTTTTCCAATTTTTTCAGCCGTCCTGCCCGGCGCGTCAGGCGAAACAGCTCACTACGCCAGACCAGTCGACTGCGCCTGCTCGTGCGCATGATAGCTGGACCGCACCAGCGGCCCCGACTCCACATGCCGGAATCCCATCGCCAGCGCCTCGTGCTTCAGAAACGCAAACTCATCCGGCGTGTAGTACCGCGCCATCGGCAGATGATCGCGGCTGGGCCGCAGATACTGCCCAATCGTCAGAATGTCCACCTTCCGATCCGCCAGGTCCCGGAACACCGTCAGCAGCTCGTGCATCTCCTCGCCCATCCCGACGATGATGCCCGTCTTGGTCACGATCGGCCCATCCGGATGCTCCGCGGACTCCTGCTTCGCCGCTTCCAGGAAGCGCAGCGACCGCTCATACCGCCCACCCGACTTCGCCACGCGATACAACCGCGGCACTGTCTCGATATTGTGGTTCAGGATCTCCGGCCGCGCCTCCACGACCATCCTGCGCGCCTCATCCACACCCTGAAAGTCCGGCGTCAGCACCTCCACCTGGCACCCCGGAGCCTGCCGCCGAATCTCCGCAATCACATTCACAAACGCCCGCGCCGCACCCAGATTGTCGTCGTCGCGGTTCACGCTCGTGATCACCGCATGCCGCAGCCCCAGCGACGCCACCGCATAGGCCACCCGCTCCGGCTCCGAATGATCGATCGGCTCCGGCCTCCCCTTCGGCACGGCGCAGAACCCGCACCGCCGCGTGCACAGGTTTCCCAGCATCATGAACGTCGCGGTCTTGTGGTTCCAGCACTCGCCGATATTCGGGCAGTGCGCGCTCTCGCACACCGTATGCAGGTTCAGATCCCGCGCCAGCTTCTTCAGCGAGTGAAACGTCTCGCCCATCGGCGCCCGCGCCTTCAGCCACTCCGGCTTGGGCGTCACCTTGCGCGGCGAGAGATCAATCTGCACCAACTCATCGGCTTGAATCAGCGGAGCCATCAGCGTCTTCCATTGTATCGTCCAGCCTCCGCCAGTCCGTTCGGAGCCTTGGCGACGTTTTGAAAGGGCAGGGCTTCAACCGTGCCGTAATTGCACCAAATGAAATGGGGCTTCAACCCCTGAGGGAATGCACCGCTGCATTCCGGTCGCCACCCGAGTTGAGCCGCAGCAGTCGCACCATCCTCACCGCCACACACACCAGCGCCACCGCCATCACCGCCCAGACCGCATCCAGCAGCCGCACCACCCACAGCGGAGCCACGGCGACATGTCGCATCAACGCCGGCAGAAAATTCCATGTACGCATGTGCAGCTCATCGAACGAATCCCCCAGCGCGCCAGGCACGTCGACGCCCGCCAGCATCGGCCTTGCCGTCGCTAACGCCCAGATATTGCGAAACCGCAGCGCCACGGTCCACGCATCATGGTGCATCGCGTCGATCTGATAGATCTCCACCGGGAGCCAGAACGTCAGCGATGCCACCTGAATCACCACACTCGCTGCAACTACGCACCACCCCACCCACACGCTACGGCCCAGCTCACGCCGATACCGCATCAGCAGCGGCACCGCCAGCATCGCAAACATCTCCACCACGCTCGAGATATACCGGTCGCCCCACGCAAAATCTCCCGCCCACGCAAAGTACCGCGCATACAGCACCATATACGCTGCCAGCAGCACCAGCATCGCGACCGCATACGTACGCAGCACCGGAGTCATCCGCCGCCACAGCACCACCGTCAGCACCAGCGCCAATCCGAACAGCGGATCAAACACAAAGATCGATTTCTCCGGCTCAAGCAGCGGTCCCAGCAGCCCCGCATGCACACCTCCCTGAAACCAATGCCCGCTGAACGGAAAATTCTTCGGCAGCGTCCGTTCATGTTTGATCTGCTCGATCGACTGCAGCCGCATGTACGTGTTCGTCCACGACCCAAACCGCACAAATTGATACAGCCGGTCGAGAAACAAAAACGCCGCATACACCGGCAGCACCGTCCGCAGATACTCCTTCACTCTCCGCGCACTCAACAGCTCCGCACCCTGCGATCCATCACGTCCCGCAAACACTCCCACCAGCAGCAGAAACAACGCGACCCCCATCACATCGAGCCCCGTCGTCAGCCGCGTCAATAGGTTCAACCCCAGCGCCCCCGCTCCCCACCACAACCACCTGCGCTCTCCACCAACAGCCCAGCGCAACTGCAGCCACATACCCGTCAGCGTCAGCAGAAAGATGTAGTTGTTCTCCTGCATGTTCTGCGCATAATGCAGATGCGTCGTCGCGCACAGCACCGCCAGCGTTCCCGCAAACGATCTGCACACGCGAGAATCCCAGCAGCTCCAGAAATCGCAGCGCCACCAGCGCCGTCAGCACATTCAGCAGCACATTCGTGCTCACACTGACCACAATCGCGCGAATGCGCGGCGTCGCTCCGCTCTCCTGATACCCGCGCCACCACGGCGCATCCGCCGCCGCGGTCCCCACCACATCTGCCGGCAGCATCAGCAGCGACTGCCCAATCCCATACCACGCATACAGCCGGCCGCCCCGTCCCGGTATGCCGAAGTCCGGATAGTCCGCCTGCGGCACCTGCGGCTCATGCGTCCAGAACGAATGCGTCACCTGCAACCGCCGCGTCGTGTCCGCCGTGCCCAGTTCGCCGGACTGGATCATCGCCGTCAGCAGAGCCACCGCCACAACCAGCAGCGCCACCGGACTCGACCACACACGACGAACCAGTCCCATCTACACCGTTCTACACGAACGCCGACCGCTCACCTCAGCACAGCATTCGCTGGTACCTCGCGCCTGGCAGCTATCGACACCCCGGCGCCGGCGATCCCACATACTCACCCGGCGCAACCAGCACCAGGCAACCACGCGGCTCGATTGCCCCGAGCGCCGCCTGGCCCAGCAGGTTATGCCCGCGCGTCGTCGGATGCAGATCATCCCAGAACAGGTACGTGTCCGGATCAACCGGCATGCCCTGCGAAGCATCGGTCACGTCCACCAATCCATACCTCGCCGGTGACGCAATGATCCCCTTCAGCAACGAATACACATCCAGCTTATGAATCGCCAGATGCCGTGTGAAATTGAAGATCGGCAGCAATGACACACCCGCATCGAGCGTCGTGTTGTACAGCACCGTAGCATCGTGGAACGCAGCCGAGTCGGTCGGCGACATGTTGAACCGCGGTATCGATCCCAGGTCCGGCAGATTCGGCACCAGGAACTGCGTCGCTCCTGCATGAATCAGCTTCTGGACATTGCCGACCTGCGCAATCGCGCCATCCACAATCTGTCCCGCCGCATCCGACGCACCGACAGCCTCCGTCAGGTCGTTCGCTCCGCCCCACACCACAAACAGCGTGTGATTATCAATCTTCGGATGCGTCGCCAGATAATCGTCGATCTGCATGCCAACGTTGTCGACATACACCGTGTACGGCGTGTCCGTAATATTGAACTCCGACTGGCCACCAAATGTATTCGAGTACCCATACGCATAGTTCGTTCCGCCCCATAGCGACGCGGTTACCGCAGGATGCGCCGGCAACGCTCGCGCCATCTGCTGAATCCACACACCGTAATAGTTCATCGCTCGCGGCGTCGTATCGGACCCATCCGTGAAAAGGGTCAGCGTGTAGTTCAGCGCGTACGTTGGATATGGCGGCGGAAGCACATACGGCGCCGGAAACGGAAAGCCGATCTCGCTGAACAGAACAAAATCATTGCCCGTGTCCGAGAGCGAGTCTCCAAACACAACAATCTTCGTGTAATTCTGCGCCTGCACCGCGACTGCGGCCACCAGCACCAGCAGCGCGGAAAACATCCGCAGCATCGTTCTGCTGCGTTGAACTTTCAGGGTTGGGGGATCGATCAAAAGACCGGCAGAAGGACAGGCGGTAGAACCGGCAGAAGAACGGACGCAGAGCAATCGCATAGCGCACCCGCCATCAATTTGGATTTGACTACATGCCGAGCGATAGAACGCTAAGCCCGTCCCCGCGCGCTGTCAACCGAAAACTTGCCCGCGCCACGACCGAACCCGCTCCGATAAACACACCGTAAAGCCTTACCCCGCGCTGCTCACTTTCAATTTGCCTTCCTCCACAATTTTCGTGCGTTTCCCCAGCGTGATCAGCAGCACACTCGCCAGCACCAGCGACATCCCCAGGATCGTCCGCAAGCCCAGCGGCTCGCCTGCGAAAAAATATCCAATCAACACCGCAACCACCGGATTCACATACGCATACGTGCCCACCTTGGTCGGCGACTCGCGATGAATCAGCCACATGTACGCCGTGAACCCAACCAGCGATCCCATCACAATCAGGTACGCCATCGCAATCCACGCCCTCGCTGAAACCGCGCCTGCGTGGAACCTCGCCGGCTCGCCAAACGCCACCGCCACAACCGCCAGCATCGCTCCGCCCGCAAGCATCTGCGCGCCCGCGCCCAGCACCTTCGACGACGGCAGCGGCAGCTTGCGGGTCATCACCGATGCGACCGACCAGAAGATCGACGCCGCAATCAACGCCAGCGCGCCCACCGTGCTGATCGGCGCGCTGCCCAGATGGAACGAGTGGCTCATCAGCACCGCAACACCGCACAGTCCAACGATCAGCGCAGCCGCGAGCCTCACCGTCATCCGCCGTGTGCGCAGCAGCAGAATCTCTGCAATCGCCATGAACACCGGAATCGTGGCCATCATCACGCCCGCAACGCCCGAGGCCACCTTCTGCTCCGCCCAGAACAACAGCCCGTAATCGCCTACGAAGATCAGCGCCGCGAGCAGGCAGATCGATCCCCACTCCCGCTTCGTCGGCCACACTTCACGTTTTGTCGCCATCCACGCAACAACCAGCAGTCCAGCCGTAAAGAAGCGTATCGCCGCAAACAACAGCGGCGGCACCTCCTCCACGCCCCAGCGGATAAAGATGTACGTGGAGCCCCAGACAAAATAGATGATCCCGAACGCCAGCAGCCTCTTCCATCTCTGGCTCATGCATCAATTTGTATCAGTGCTCACGTGCCACGACCGCTCGCGCACCTCGAGCCTGCTCAGATACAGGAAGAACACCAGCGCAAACAATCCCTGAATGATGTACGGCGCAATATGCGTGCGATGAAACCCGTAGAAATACCCCGCCGCCATCAGCACGCAGCCCGCGCTCACAATCGCCCATCCCCACCGCAGCAGCCGCAGCAGCCCAAACACACCAACCACCAGCAGCGTGCAAATCCCCAGGATGCTGTACTTCGCCGCACCCGCGCCGAAGCTCCCGCGCGCCGCCGCAAACGCATTCAGCATCGCCAGCACCAGCAGGTACATGCCGATCAGCGCCATCCCCGGCAGCATGCCCTTGGCCTCACCCGCCGGCGTGCCGGGAAGCTTCCGCGCGCGAAAGCCCTTATCCTCCGCGGGCGCAGCCTTGGGATTCTCGAACCGAGATTTCGGCGTCTCCGCCATCACCCTCACTCCCTGACTCCTCACTCGCTAACTCACCTACAGCGTATGCAGATACGCCAGCAGATCATCCAGATCCTGCGGATCCATATCCGGCTGCGCGGGCATCAGCCCATGCCCGTGCAGCACCGTCGCCGTCACGCGCTCATCATTCGCCGGAGCCCCGCTGTGCAGGTACGGCTTCTTGTACATCCCCAGCAGCGACGGCCCATGCAGCGATCCATCCTCGCGATCGTAATGGCACTGCCCGCAGTGCGCCTGGAACACCGCATGCCCGCGCATCTGCTGCGCGTTCAATTCATCCAGCGGAGTCGGCGGAGCCAGCCGGTGGCACCCGCTCAACAGCATCACAACCGCTCCAAAAACGCGCAGCCAGCCAGCCGCCGCACATCTGCAGCCGTCACCTACTTCGCCGTCTCCTTGAAGACCTGTTCCGCGTAGAAGTTCCGCACCTTCGCTTCGTCCGTCAGAATCTCGAAGTATGCGTTCTTCAGCAAGTTGCGACGCGGCTGTCATGCAGCTGCTGTGCGAATCGACTGCTGCACGCGCGGATCGCTCAGGTCCCTCTGCCCCGCCGGCTCCTTGCTGATCAGCTTGTAGATCGCATATCCCGCCGGCTTGTGCGTTCTGCGCATCCAGCAGCGGAAGAATGTCCGTCGTCTGCCCCGGCTTCAGCTTCGTAATCGCCGCGTACGTCTGCGGGTCGGTCGCCTGCTTCATCTGCGACTCATAAATGAATCCCATGTCGCCGCCGTTCGGCGCCGTATTCGGATTCTCCGAAAACTGCACCGCCAGCGCGCCAAAGTCCGTCGCCCGCGTCGATCCGGTTCTTCAGCGCCTGGATCTTCTTGCGCGCGTCCTCGTCACCCGCAGCCTTGTTGTTCTGCAGGTTGTTCACCTGCCCGGCCGGCTGGTCCGTCACCTGGATCTGCGCCAGGTGATACTGCGGCTCGATCAGGTTGTACTCCGCCTTGTGCTGGTTGAACTAGTTCGTCACATCCGCATCCGTTATCGTGATGCGCGAGTTGATCTCCTTGTTCAGCAGCTTCTCAAAGGTCAGGCTGCGACGCAGTGTGCGACGCAGACTGTCCTGCGTCTGCCCGCTCTGCTGCAGCTTCTGCCGAAACTGCTCCTCCGTATAAGGAGCCTTGATCTCCGTCAGCTTCGCATCCACCTCGGCGTCGGTCGCCGTCAATCCGAGCTTCTGCGCGCGCTGCTGAACAATCTCCTCCACGATCAGCTGATGAAGAATGTTCAACCGAAGCGCGTCTGCCTGATCCGTCGAAGCCGACTGCGCCTGCGGATTGCTCGCAACCTGCTGGTTGTACACCTTGTCGAGATCCGTCTGGAGAATCGGATGCCCGTTCACCGTCGCGACGACGCCATTCTGCTGCACCTGATGACATCCGGTGAGCACAAACAAGGAAGCTGCAAGAACAAAACTGGAGAGACGTACTGATTTCTGCATCGGGGAGGTTTCCTGGCCAGCCGTAGCCGGCCGTCACCTCAGTCTACAGGAAACCCGCCACTGCTCCGGGTGCCTGACCCTCGACGCCGGGTGCCCCAGGTCTCGATTCTGAGAGCTGGGTTCGCAGAATGTCTCGCAGACCACGCGTTACAGCTTCGGTAACTCCACCACGCGCACGCTCGTAATCGCGTCCACCTTGCGCAGCTCCGCAACCGCCTCTGCCAGCGCCTGCTCGTCACCCGCTGTTGTATCCAACTGCACCACCGCCAGCGCGTGACCCTCCGCAATGCGTCCGCCTCGGCTGCGCCCCAGCGCGAAGTTCGCGATGTTCAACCGCGCCTCTCCCAGAATCGTTCCAATCCGCCCAATCACGCCCGGCACATCCTGGTTGCGAATGATCACCAGCGTCCCCGCCAGCTCCGCCTCAATATCAATCCCGTCATAGCTCAGCAGCCGCGGCGAGTTCCCATGGATCACCGTCGCCAGCCCCGTCCAGTCGCCCTGATGCGCATCCGCCTGATGTCCCGGCGTGCTCGCGCCGCCCTTCCGAACCCAGTGCAGCGACAGCCGCAGCGTCGATCCCGTACCGCCCGCAACGTGTTCGCGCTTGTCCTCCTGCACGCGAATCCCGCGCTCCTGCGCTGCAGCCGCCGCATTGATGCGGTTGATCCCATCCGCTCCGTGCAACACACCCGCAATCGCCGCATTGCGAATCAAGTCGGTCTTCAACTGCGCCAGCCGGCCGTTATACGTCAGCGAGATGCACTCCACACTACCCAGTCCCCTCGCCCGCGCCATTCGCCCGCTTCATGGCTCAGCAACTGCCCCAGCCTCACCGCCATCTCGATATACGGCGAAACCTCCGCGTACTCCTCCTCGCTCAGCGACGCCACGTTCACCGCGTTCTGCACCACGCCAAGCTTCAGGTAATCACGCACCTGGTTGGCCAGCTGAATCCCGATCGCCTCCTGCGCCTCATCCGTCGACCCCGCAATATGCGGGCTCAGCATCACGTTGTCCAACTCAAAATACGGCGAATCCTTCAGCGGCTCCTTGCGGAACACATCCAGCGCCGCGCCCGCAACCTTGCCGCTCTTCAGCGCCTCCACCAGCGCCTCATCCACAATCAGCTCGCCGCGCGCGCAGTTCAAAATCCGCACGCCCTGCTTCATGATCGCAATGGAGTGCTTATTGATCAGCCCTTCCGTCTGCGGCGTCAGCCCCACATGCAGCGACAGGTAATCGCTCCCGGAAAAAATCTCGTCGATCGGCACCAGCGTCACGCCGTTCTCGCGCGCAATCACCGGCGCGACAAACGGGTCATAGCCAATCAAATTCATCCCGAACGCCTTCGCCCGCCGCGCCACCTCAAGCCCAATCCGCCCCAGCCCCACGATGCCCAGCGTCTTGCCGCGCAGCTCGCTTCCCTGCAGCGACTTCTTGTCCCACTTGCCCGCATGCATGCCGCCGCATTCGCGCGCGGCACGCTCCGCGCCATCGCGATCATCAGCCCCAGCGTCAGCTCCGCCACAGCCACCGCGTTCGCACCCGGCGTATTCATCACCACAATGCCGCGCCGTGTCGCCTCTTCCGCATCGATGTTGTCCACGCCCACGCCCGCGCGCCCAATGATCCGCAGCTTCGGCGCATGGCTCAGCAACTCCGCATCTACTTGCACCGCAGACCGCACCACCAGCGCGTCTGCATCCGCCAGCTCCGCCGCCAATCCTCCCGGAGCGATCTTGTCAGCCGTCACAACATTCCATCCCGGCTCTTTTTGAAAAATGGCAAGCGTAGCAGGTGAGACTTTTTCAGCGAGAACAATCTTCAAGGCAGCTCCAGAGCGCAGGATGCGGTTTGCATTAAGTGTAACTCCCGCGCCCCGGACTGATGCGAAGCACCTGCTACGGCGCCCGCGATGCCGTCGAGTCGTTGGGCGCCGGCAGAGCCAGGCTCAGGGCCATCGCCGCCCAATCTGTTCCTGCCGACGAGATGAACTGGTCATAACCGTGCGGGAAGCCTGCGTCGGCCCACGGCTGGAACGCCAGCGCGCGCGTCGCCACATACCAGGATCCGTCCTCGTCCTGGTGCTTCAAGAGCCAGTCGATGCCGCGCCTGTACACCGGATCGGCGGCAGCCATGCCCGCGAGGTGCAGCGCGACGAGGCTCTTTCCAGTCGCATATGCCGTGCTGTCCATGGTCGGCAGATCCGACCAGCCGCCATCCGGCTTCTGGTTGGCGACGAGCTCCTGCACCGCCTTCTTCAACGCTGGCTTTTCGTTTCCAGCCCACGCCAATCCGGCAACTCGCCAGCTCCGGTCGTCGTTGTTGAAGGACTGCGCGGATGCCAGCCATGATGCCGCCATCTGAACGGCTTTGCGATACGGCGCGGGGTCGGCCTTCGGGGCATAGAGTTGCAGTCCCCGCATCGCCTTTGCGGTGAGCCCGATGTAGTCCTGGCAGAGCGGCTGCCGGGTGTCCGCATGGGGGTAATCCCAGTGACCGTCCGCTTGCTGTCGCGAAACCAGGTGCATCGCCGCATTGTCGGTATCGAGGTCCGGCTTGTAGCCCTCGGCATGGAGGCCCATCAGCATGTAGGCGACAACACTTTCGCTGAAGTTGTCGCCCACTGGCACCAAAACGCCCTGATGCAGGATGTCGCGAGTGCGGCTGAGCATCTCGACGTTCACCCTCACTTGCGCGGACGCGACCTTCTCGTCAACCGTGAAGCCCTTCTGCCGCGCCCCGCTAATCGCCATCGCGGTCAGGCTGTTGTTGTGGCAGGAGACGCATCCCGAGTTCTTTGCGAACTGCACGTCTGCCTTCTGCAGCAGTGGCAGGCTGTCCTGGATGGCACTGCGAAGATCGTTCTTCGCCCGCAGATGCAGAACGGCCGCCGCTGCACCGCTCGGCTGCGCGCCTGAAGCGATCAGGAAATGGACAACCGGCGTGTCGCCGTGCTGCTTCGCCATGTCAAGAATGGACAGCCCGGAGTCGCCGGAGTTTGCATGCGTGCTGCGCGCATTCACCTTCGCACCATGCGCTACCAGCAGCTTCACGACCTCCAACGAGTCGGCGTCGGACTCCGCGGCATACATCAACGCCGTGTGGCCGAACGGATCGGAGACATTTACATCCGCGCCGTGGTCGAGCATCGTCTTGATCGCTGCTGCGTCGGGCAGGAAAGCGGTCATCAAGAGCGCAGCCGTATAGGCAAACTTGTTGTCGGTCTTCGCGACCGTGAGATCGAAACAGGATGTGCAATGCGTGGTCACGGCGGCGGCGAGGATCCAGGCCGCATCGTCTCCGATCTTCGCGCCGCGATCGAGAAGAAGCTGGAAGCTCTCCGCGCTGCCTGCAGTCGCGGCCTCGAGCAATGGCGACGAGGCGGCGTCGGGGTGCGCATTTGGATTGGGGTTGGCGCCGTGCTCCAGCAGAAACTTCACGACGGGCGCGCCACCGGGCATCCGCGCGGCGACCATCAAGGGTGTACGAAGGTTCTCCGACACCGCGTTTACGTCGGCGCCATGAGCGACCAGCAGACGCACCTTGCCCAAATCGCGCGCCCCCCACATCAGCGCCGTCGCGTTCGCGTCGTTGTGCCGGTTCGGATCGGCACCGAGCTTCAGCAGCCGGGCCAGCGTGGGCGTGTCCAGGTACATCACGGCGTACATGAAGGGCGTGGAACCCTCAGGGCCGCGGGCGTTCAGCAGCGCGGGCTTGGCCTTCATGGCCCCGAGGAAGCCGGCCACATTGCCCTCGGGCAGCAGATTTACGGCCGCGACCGCCGCGGGGTCGAGCGGCGGCAGATCGCCTTCCACGGACAGCGCATTGGGCCATTCCGCTCCGGCGTCAATCCAGCGCTTGATCGTCGCGATGTCTTCTGCGGGGAGCTCTCCCGTCGGCGGCATCTGCATACCAAACTGGCTGTCGGAGACGCGATGGAACAGCATGCTGTTCGCGCTGTTGCCGGGCACGATGCGGCGGTTCTTCATCGCCGAACTCTTGCGGTCCAGGCGCATGCCGCCATTCTGCTGCTTCGGCCCATGACAGCTTACGCAGTTCTGTTGCAGCAGCGGGCGCACGTCCTGGGCGAAGTCGATCTTCGGCGAATCCTGGGCCAACAGGCTGCCAGTGAAAGCCAATGCGCAGAAACACAGGGAATTTGCGAGAAGATGTCGCATGGGACCGTCCAGGGTGGATTTTTTCGGCCCGGCCTGCTCAGCTTGTTGAGGTGCGCACCATCCTACAGCGTGTTCTAGCTTGCTGATGCAGTTTCTTTTGACGGTGAAATTCGTGCTGCGACTTGGTGGCGCGTCAGCGGAAGATGTGCGGCACAAAGCTGGAGAAATTGCCCGTGATGGGCCCGGCGTCTTCGCGAATCCCCATCCCGCCGCACTCCTGGTCGATCATCCACAACCCAATCACCGGATATCTGCAATCGAACCGCACCTCCGGCGCCAGCCGCTGATCGATCATCTTCCGGTTCGTATACTCCCCCGCCGTCTCAATCTTCGTTCCATCGGGCAGCTTCATCACGATGTTCGCGCCCTCACGCGAATGCATCGGCTTCCGCACCCACCCAGCCTCCGGTTCCCATCCACTCGACGCGTCCACAAACCGCGCCTCCAGCAGCAACTCATGCCCCGGATACAGCTCCCACAGCACCGGCAAAATCCCCTTGTTCGAAAGCAGCATCTTCCAGATCGGCTCAATCCACCGCATCTCCTTGTACGTGCGCAAACACTGCTCCGCAAACTGCCTCCTCCATCATCGACTCCCACGGATACAGCTTGAAGATCGATCGGATCGCGTCTTCGTACTTCCCTGCGTCGACAAAGCACCCGCGCTGCTCGTTCCACCCAATCTCGCTCATCAGCAACTCGCGCGTCTTGATCCCGCCTGCTCCGCCGTGTCGCGCAGATACGCAATCGTTAGCCGGTCCTCCGCGAAATCCGCACTCGCAAAATAGACCGGCTTCGACAGATACGCATCCACATCCTTCCACTTCGCAATCAGCCGCTCATGCAGCGAATTGAACTGGTCTATATCGGAACTCACAGAAACCGAGTTTTCGGAACTCACAGAAAGCGAGTTTTCGGAATTCACAGGAGCCGAGTTCCCGGAACTCACATCAACCGAGTTCTGCTGAAAATCCTTCAGCCAATACCACTGAATCACCGCCGCCTCCACCAGCGACGTCGGCGTGTCCGCGTTGTACTCCAGCAGCTTCGGCGGGCCGCTGCCATCAAACAACACATCGAACCGCCCATAGATCGCCGGCGGTTCCTGATCCCACGCCCACTCAATCATCGGCACCGCCTCGGCCGGAATCTCGAGCTCCTCATATCTCTTCTCGTCGATCACATGCTGCGCCGCCGCGAGACACATCTCCTGCAACGTGTTCGCCGCCGCCTCCAAGCGATCAATCTCCGCCGCCGTGAATTCGTAGCACGCGCTCTCATCCCAGTACGGCCGCTCGTTCCCCACACCCGGCGCGGATTGTGGCGTGTGAAACGTCAATCCCTGCTGCTCGACAATCTTCTGCCAGCCCTCACGAGGGCGAATGCTATGCCGCTGCATCGCTACTCACCCGCTCCATCGCCACCAGCATGCCCACCATTACCACCAAAGCTCGAACCGAACCCACCCCGCGCCGTGCCATTCGTCACCGAGTAGCTATGCCCGCTCTCCGGCGCATAACGTCCGCCCGTCACCACCGTCCCCGGCACATAGCTCCCGCCACCACCGTAGTAATACCGATAGAAATGCCCGCCGCCCGGCATCACTGTGCTCTGCGAACTCCCCTGCTGCAGCGTCTTGCAGTAGCTCGGGTCTACGACCCGGTTGTTCTCATCCACACATCGCTGCATATCCGTGGAGCGACATCCGCTCAACAAAACCGCCGCTGCCGACGCAAGAATCGGCGCCACCACGTGCTTGGAACGTCGCATAAAGATGCGACCATCCTAGCAGCCAGCGGGTTCTAGTTGACGGATCGATCGCTACCCCAAAGGGCTATAATTCCGCCGGGCCCAGCATGCAAAAAAGTGAAATCTCCGTTGAAAGGAGAGGAACATGTGTTCGAAGATCCTTCAGGTGAACTTCAGGCTAAAAGCCTCAACGCAGGAATATCAGGCCCTGTGCCAATCGGTGGCCCAGGCAGTCGCGGATGTTCCCGGCCTTTGTTGGAAAATCTGGATGCTCAACGACGCTGAAAAACAAGCTGGCGGAATCTACCTGTTCGAAGATGAACAAGCGCTCCGTGACTATCTCTCCGGGCCCATTGTCGCCGCGGTGAAGAGTCATCCCCAGTTGTCCGACTTCAGCGCCAAGACGTTCGACCCCATGGAAGAAGTAACGGCCAAGACCCGCGGGCCAGTTGGAGTTGCCGCGACAGCGGCGGCTTGAGAAACTGCGCGTCACACTCTTGGGCCGAGAAAGAGCAGGCTCAGGCTGCGGCACTCCGCGGAGCGTGCATGGCTTAGTACGTGCGCTGATACGTCCTTGAAATCCGGTCATGCCACGCGAGCCGGTCACCATCCATCCACGCCCACAGCACGCCCAGCCCCAGCGGCCCAACCGCCAGCATCTGCGCCATCACCCTTCGCCGCATCGCCTTGCGCGTCGGGTTCGCCTCCGCAAACGTGCACAGCCCGATCCGCGCATACCGCATCCCCGGCGTCGCCTCATTGAGCGAGAAGAACAGCAACTGGTACAGCAGCGCCGACAACGCGAGCGTAAACACCACCGCGCCGACCAGCATCGGCTTCGACATCCCCTGCAGCCGCGGCCCCGAAACATACGCCGCCACCGTCGCAAACCCGATCAGCGCCGCCGCGATGCAGCATCCATCCACCACGCCAGCCATCACCCTGCGCGACAACGGCGCGATGTCCACCGGCCCCGCCGCCACTACAACCTCCGGCTCCCGCACAGCAGCCCGCATCCGCGGCGAATCCAGCAGCATCCCCTGCCACACCGGCGCCTCGGTCACCACCTCGTCCGTCCCCACCGGCTCGGTCGAAATCTGTTCCGGCTCAACCTCGAAGATCCGCAACTGCGGCTCCGGCGCCAGCTCCTCGCGCAGAGGTCCCTCCGCCAGCCGCGGCCTTGCCTTGCGCGCAGCCACCAGCTCCCGCGGAAACTCAATCAAGTTCGCCGGCAGCGGCAGCGTCTCGATGATGTGGTCCTCAAACTCCGGCGCGCGCCGGAACGCAATCTCCTGCTCCAGCTCCTCGAGCTCCTCCGACGCCAGCGCCGCGTCATCCAGCATCACCCGTGGCCGCGGTTTAATTTCCCACGGCGCCGGCAGCGCGGGCGCATCTCATACAGCCGCACCGTCAGTCCGCCCGTCGAGATCTCCCTCACTGCGGCTTCCGGCTCCGCAAACAGATCCCCACTCTCTCCCAGCTCTCTTGCGTGCTCCGCGCGGCATATTCCTCAACAATCGAGATCGCCGGCGCAGCCTCCACCCACTCAAACCCGCCGCGCTCTTGCTGCACTGCATCCGCAGCAGGCACAACCGCTTCAAACGACTCCTGCCGCAACTCCTCCAGCAACTGCATCTGCGCATCCGCAATCGCCTTCGCATTACGCGCCGCAACCTCTGCCTCGGCACGCGCCTGCTGCATCGCGCGTTCGGCCTCCGCTGCGAGAAAGTCCCTGTAGCTCTGCGACTGCTCGTAGCGTGCTCGCACCGTATCGCGTACCTTCGCCACACCGTGCCGCGAATCCCGCGCGATCCTCGCCTGCTCCTGCCGCAACGCCTCATCACGCGCGGCGTCCATCGCCTGCGCTCCTGCACGCCGGCTCCTGTGCGCCGCCACCCGCGCCGCCGCAGCTTCGCGCAGAGACGCCGCGCCCGTCTCAAACAGCGTGCCGTCAGATCACCGGTGCCGGTCGCCAATAATCCTTGCGACGCCATCTCCTCGACCTCTGCGCTGCCCACCGAACCCTGCATGACCGAAGCCTCTGTTACCCGTTGCTCGCGCCACAACTTCACGCGCGACATATCGTCTAATCTCAAATCTGTGACTCGCGGCGCTCCACTCCCCCTTCAAGATCCGTACGAGAGTGCATTGGCGTTCGCGGATGCGCCGGGCCGTCCTATATCTTGTCTATCATCGCCCCGCTTTCGCTTCATCCACATCTCCTCAGCGCACAGGTGTCGAATGCGACACCTCTTCCCTCCGCTCCCGAACCAGCAATCCACCCCTGACCTCACCGGGGTCCCCGGCCAGCTTGCTGGCGGGGGTGACACGCAGATCCCGCGCGCCACCCCACTCCCACCCGAAAAATCTCCCGACACCATCGCCTGGGTCGCCGACACCCAATCCAAACACGGCAGCGTCTACCTCCTCGCCGGCGATCCCGCTCACCACACCCAGGTCGAAGTCACCTACACCGACCACCTCCTCCGCGCCGACACCATCTCCTACGACGAAGACGCCCACGAGCTCACCCTCAACGGCCACGTCCACCTCTCCGGCGGCCAGAACGACGAGTACCTCACCGCCTCCCACGGCACCTACAACCTCAAAACCGGCACCGGCCGCTTCTACGACGTCACCGGCTCCATCGGCCTGCACGCCGCCGGGAACGGGGTCCCCAGCGGACGTTCTTCGTCCGCTGGGGTGCGCACCACTCCGACATCCTCCGGCCGCACCGGCCTCGTTACCCCCAACCCATTCCTCTTCTCCGGCAAGGTCGTCATCAAAACCGGCCCGCGCACCTACGACATCTATGACGGCTCCGTCACCTCCTGCCTGCTCCCGAACCCCGACTGGCTCCTCACCTCCGCGCATCTCTGGCTCGATCAGGACCAGGCCCGCGCCAAAAATACCGTCTTCCACCTGCTCGGCCTCCCGCTCTTCTTCCTTCCCTACGCCACGCACCCCGTCGACACCGAGCAGCGTCAGTCCGGCATCCTCCTCCCCGTCCTCGGCCAGTCCAGCACCAAGGGCTGGATCATCGGCGAGCAGCTCTACCTCACCCTCGGCCGCTCTGCCGACCTCACCCTCGGCCTGCAGTACTACTCGCTCCGCGGTTACGCCGAGTCCGCCACCTTCCGCGCCAAAGGCTTCGGCGAAAACTTCTTCCAGGCCCATTTCTCCGCCCTCCAGGACCGCGGCTTCACTCCCACCGGCGGTGCCTTCACCAACCAGGGTGGCGAAGACGTCACCTCCGCGTTCCGCAAACAACTCACCCCCACCACCCGCGCCGTCGGCGACGCCGAATACCTCAGCTCCTACGTCTATCGCGAAGCCTTCACCGAAAATTTCAACCAGGCCGTCAGCTCCGACATCACCTCCATCGGCTACCTCGTCCACCAGAACCGCGGCCTCTCCATGGACGTCCGCGCCGACCGCTACCAGGGCCTCAAGCGCGTCGCCCATCAACACCTCCCCCGGCGAGCAGGTCCACATCCTCCACGTCCCCTCGCTCGACCTCACTGCCGTCGACCACCCTCTCGGCAACACCCCACTCCTCTTCAGCCTCACCGGCTCCGTCGCCGGCCTCAAGCGCTCGCAGCCCAACTTCACCTCCTCCGGCATCGTGGAGCGCCTCGACCTCCGCCCCGAGCTCTCCCTCCCCTTACGCGGCGACGGCTGGCACCTCCTCGCCTCCGTCGCCGGCCGCGAGACCTTCTACACCCGCTCGCGCCAAACTCCCTACACCGCGGGCGAACCACCCATCGAGCTCACCACGCCCATCAACCGCGCCAACGTCGACTTCCAGCTCAACATCCTCCCACCCGCCATCGAGCGCACCTTCGAGGTCCCCGCGCGCCTCCAGAACCTCTTCGGCGCCGAGATCCGCCACACCATCGAACCCGAGTTCACCTATCGCCTCGTCCACGGCGTCAACAACTTCCTCTCCATCCTCCGCTTCGACGACGTCGACCTCGCCTCCGACACCAACGAGCTGGAGTACGGCGCGACCCAGCACCTCTACTTCCGCCCCAGGTCCAGACCCACCAAACCAAAGCCCGGCTGCGCCACAAGTCCCACGGGCGCCACCAACGGCCGTTCAACTCGCTCCGCCCGAGCTCCCCGACGTCCTCAACCCCTCCCCTGACCAGAGCACCGACGCCAACGGCATCCCCGACGCCTCCGCGCAGGCCCCGCAGCAGCCCACCCGCACCCACGCGCATAACGCCGCTCGGTCCGAGGACTGCAACCAGCCCGCCACACCCAGACAGCAGGAATGGTTCTCCTGGCGGCTCACTCAGCGCTACTTCTTCGACCCCACCTTCGGCGACGCCGTCGTCAACGGCCGCCGCAACCTCTTCAACTCCACGCTCTCGCTCTCCGGCATCGCCTTCCTCACCGAGCCCCGCAACATCTCCCCGCTCATCTCGCGCATGCGCTTCCGCACCTCCGGTCACACCGACGTCGAGTGGGACTTCGATTACGACACCGGCGCCAAGAAGTACACCAGCTCCAACATCTTCTTCGACGCCCGCAGGGGCCAGCTCTTCGGCGGCGTCTCCTACGCTCTGCTCAACGCGCCCGGCCGCTTCTACACCCAGACCATCGACACCAACAACAACGACCAGCAGACGCTCGATCGGTTCCCCCACCTCCAACTTCAAACAAATGCGCGTCCTCGGCGGCTTCGGCGACCCCAACCGCCCCGGCCTCGCCCTCGCCGCCAACGCCGGCATCGACATCAACCTCGGCACCATCCAGTACGCCGCCATCCAGACCAGCTACAACTGGAACTGCTGCGGCTTCTCCGTCGAGTACCGCAAGTACGAGCTCGGCGCCGTCCGCAACGAAAACGCCTACCGCTTCAACCTCACCCTCGCCAACATCGGCTCCGCCGGCAATCTCCGCCGCGCCGAACGCCTCTTCTAGCTCCGGATCACCACCACTCCGGGTGCCCCATCTTCGCGACGGCGACCGGGGTCCCCGGCGAGCTTGCTCGCTGGGGTGAGGAAGTGCGACAAGTCCTACTCCACCGCAAAACCCCGCGCCGCCTTCGCATCTCGCAGCCTGACAAAGCCCCCACCGTTGCATCGGAACCTGATCCTGCTCGTAAACCCCGTGCCCACGATACTCCTCTATCGCTCGCCAACCGCCTTGAACTTCAGCAACACAATCTTCCTCTGCCCCCGACCGATCACCAGTCCCGTCTGCTCACGCAGCGCCGACACAAAGCTGGCCTTCGAGCCCGCCGGAATCTGCACCTGGACTCTATACCGCCCCTCGAAATGAGTCTCATTCACCACCGGCCGATCCAGCGTGCCTTCCAGGTCGTGGCAAAGATCGTCCATCGTCCCCTCCTCCGCAATGCTGACGAGCGCATCGAGCCCCTGTGCACCGGGCCTTTCCACGTACCTCTCCGAATCTCCTGCTTCGATAAACCCGACGCTTGTCTCTCGAGACTCGCCGCCCGGATGCCCCGATAACTCAAGCTTCTCGAGCCGCGGCGTGCGGCCGGGCTCGCGGCTCAGCACATAGACATCCGCAACTCGCAACTCGCGCTCCACCGCCACATGAAAATAGTGCTGCAACGCCTGTTTGACCCGCTCCTGCATCTCCTCGCGCCGTTCCGGATGCGGCAACAGCAACGCCACGTCATACCGTTTCGCCGTATTCAGCGACGCCGGCAGCTCCATCCGAACCGCACTCACACCATAGACCTCTTCGAGAATCTCCTTCAGCGTGACTCCCCTCAAAACCCAGTAATCATCGGATCCAAAGTTGCCGCGCCCGCCGCCGGCAGACGGCGTGATGTGAACCGTGTCCGACGGCGCAAGCTTCGGCCGGTAGTCCTCCACTCTCGGCACCCGGGCCGGCGCCGAATCCAGCGCTACCAGATTGCCCTCTCGGAATTCCTTCAGCGTCGCTGGCGTAGGCCGCGTCAGCACAACGCGGCCGTCAAGCACCGCGTTCAGCGTCTGCTCATCGGGAACAGAGCCCTGCTGAAATCCAACAATCCTGCGGTCCGGCCCGATATAAACATTCACCGGCATGTCCAGCCCATACGCCTTCGCAGTCGTGCCCTCCGGGTCATACAGCACCCATCCCTTGATCGGGTGCTGAGCCAGCGCTGGCATCAGCGTTCGCTTGTCCTCTCCCGTGATCCACACAAACTGCACATGCCTGCCCGCGAACTCATCCACACGCGCATTCCACTCCGCAACCGGCTTCGGATTGTCCGACGTATCCGGAAAGAAACCCAGAACCGTCACCTTTCCCGACAGCCTCGCCTGCGACCACGTCCCAGCCACTGGCGAACTCAACACCTGCGAAAAACTCAGATCCGGCGCAGCATCACCCGCCCTCGGATGTCCCGTAGGCGTCCCAAAGATCCCCGTCTGCCCAGCCGCCACGGGCATCATCAGAACAAGCGCTGGAAGCAACCGGCACAGCATGGCCAAGCTCTCCCTTGCATCGAGCTACCGCGTATAGCTATAGACGTAGGTATAGACCGAAAATGGCAGTCCAGCTCAACCGGAGAGACTTCCTCGCATCCGCCCTCGCCACTGCCGTTGCGCCCACCGCTCTGCCCTACTCCCTCGTCGATTCCCACGTCCACGTCTGGCAGACCGACCCACGCTTCGCCTTCGCTCCAGGCGCAAACGTCCCGCCCAACCTCGACGCATCCCCGTCCTCGCTGCTCGAAAAGATGCGCGCGAACAACATAGCGCGCACCGTCCTCATCCAGGTCATCCATTACAAGTGGGACAACCGCTTCCTGGTCGCCACGCTCCACGCCCACCCCCGCAAATTCGCCGGCGTCTGCCGCGTCGACCCGCAGGATCCCGCCTCGCCCGACCATCTCTCCTTCTGGACCCAACAAGGCTGCCGCGGCGTTCGCCTTAGCCCAGCCGCCAACGCGACCGGGGACTGGATCCGCGGGCCACTCATGCCGCCTCTCTGGAAACGCTGCGACGACCTCAAAGTCCCCATGACCTTGCTTCTGCCCGTCACCCGCCTGGCCGACCTCGTTCCCCTTCTCGACAATTTCCCCACTCTCACCACCGTCATCGACCACATGGCCGACTGCCCCGTCGACGACACGCACGGCTTCCACCTGCTGCGCTCACTCGCCCGCTACCCCAACCTCTACCTGAAAGTCTCCCACCCCTGGTCGCTCTCCAAACTCCCCTTCCCGTACCCCGACGTCCTCGCCATGATCGCCCGCCTGCGCGATTCCTACGGCGCCAACCGTCTCATGTGGGGTACCGACTGGCCCATCAAACCCGAACTGCTCAGCTACGACCGCCGCGTAGCTCTCTACCGCGACCGCCTCCCCTTCTTCTCCAAAAGCGAACACCACCAACTCCTCGCCGGAACCGCCACCCACATCTGGCCCGCATAACGAGTGCAATCAATACAAGCCGCATGCAGCAGGCCCAGACAGGCGCCCGCCGCATCCAGCTGGTTAGTCCGCAGACCGCTCAGCCTCGCGGATGTAGTCAACAACGGCCTCGCTCCAGCCGTCGATGTGCGTCCACGCGCCGTACCCCACGCCGTTGCGAGCGCTGGCCACGTTGATCACGTAGCCCCGTCCGCGCGGTGCAGCGACCCGGTCGTGCGTCTGCTCGTCCGTAATCACGATGATCCGGTCATACGAACCCTCCACGGCGTCCAGCGCCTTGCCCAGGTACGTACCTGAGTGCGGCTGGCTGGCCTCCATTGCGTCGCGCAGGGCAAAACCACGCCGCGGCGGCAGAAGCTTCGCATCGTTCGAGAAGGTGTAGATGCTCACCTTCTCGGCGGTCTCGCGAAGCAGGATCGCCAGCCCATAAGCCGCATCCGTGCGCAGCATCTCTGAACGGCGAGAAAGCGGCGCGACCATCGACCCGGACACGTCGACCAGCAGCACGGTGTGCCCAGCCAGCTTCTCGCGCCCGGCAACAGCGCGGAACATCGCAGCCTCCAGCGCCTCCTCCCACTGCGGCGCATGCCGCGCAGCAGCCAGGAAGCGGAACGGAAGCACGCGATCCGTCTTCATCGCACCGAGTCCCTCGATGACCATCCGCTCGTCGACCTGCGCCTCCTTCATATTCCGAAGGTTGCGCAGCAGCGCCAGCGCACCGAGCTTGCGCTCCATAAGCAGACGCTCCCACGTGGCACGCTTGTCAGCCTCCTTGCCGCCGACAGACAGCGCAACCTCCCACGTATCCGGAGTCGCCAGCTCGCCCGCGATCAGCCGCTTCCACAGCGCAGCCTGCGCCGTATCCACCGGCTTGGCGTGCGAGAGGAACAGCACGTCCCGCAGACGAACCACCGCTGCGCGGTCGTACTTCGCCAGCGCGTACTCGTCGAACCGCGTGAAGGCAGCCGCGAGCCCCTTCTTCACCTGCGCCGACAGCGGCGTCCGCCCCTCGGCCCAGTAGATGGCGACGAACTCCGACAGCTCGTCGGCACGCTGGATCACAGACGCGAGCGTCTCCGCCACCATCGCGCGATGCGTGGCATGACGCGCCATCTCACGCACCAGCAGCAGAGGAGCGTGACGCAGCTTCATCGAGGTGCGTGCCTCGACCGCCAGCGCAGCAACGCGTGCCAGCCTCAACCTTGGGCACCAGTTCGCGAATGCGGCCCGCAATCGCAACGCCGCTCTCATAGAACTCGTTCTCCCACAGCATGCACGCGAGCACCGAGCGCCGCAGCGCCTGCTCCGGGGTAATGGCCACAGCCGGCGCACCCTCGTGGGTGCGTGGCCGAGCGAGATGGGCAAACTTCAAAATATTCAGCTTCATCGCGCACCTCCTTTGTAAGTGCTGTTACTGCAACTTCCGCGAGTTACTAACTGCGACTTACTCGCGAAACAAATCGCCGGGGAATAAACGACAACGGGATAGCTACACAAGTGCGTAGGGCACCTATGGCAGGAATCGAACCTGCTCCTCCGCTGATGAGCGGCGCTCTACCGATGAAGTAACCGTCGTCTGCGCCACCGGCGAATCTTTAGTTAGTCGTCGTCGAACTCGTCTTCGTCATCCGCCCCGACTCGAATCGACGTACCGTGCGTAAAGCCAGCACCCGTCTTGAACCCGACGGGCTTCAGCGTGGTCGGCACGATGTCGATCGCAAGATCATGCATCTGTTTCCAGGTCGGCCTGTTCTTATCCGAGTAGCCAGTGCACTCATAGATGTTGAACGGCACAATGGGATTGGGATGGACATTCGTGCAGATCGTGACGAACTCCGACTCCCGGAAGCCTGTCATGATCTGTGCGCTCGTGCAGGTCCTGCACAGCGAGACGGAGCCCACTGGGGTTCCGTTCTTTATCGGTAGCTTGCCCATGGCAGGCCTTGCCTTTCTAACCAGCATCGCTGGTTAAGTTCGTTGGCCGGGGAATAAGTCGAGAACAGACTGTAGGTGCTCTGCCACTGAGCTACACGGAATTACTTCCATGGCAGGATTCGAACCTGCGGCCACCCGCTCACAAGGCGAAGTAACTGTTCTCTGCGCCACCGGCCAGGATTGTTTGCTGCTAATGCGAAATCCAGGGAACACTCGAGATGAGTGCGGAGCAAGTACTCAGCGGAATCTTGTGCCTCGAGGCAACGCCTCCGTCCCGTCGAGCCTTTACTCCGGCAGGCTTTCCGAACCTGCCTGTCGTGTCAAGGCGGAAGTAACTCGTCTCTTTCACCACTGGACATCCTGTGCAGACGCAGTTTCGCGTTTGCGCCGGAAGCGCATTCCTGTCAGGGAATAGTTCTGAATGGCAGACGGGATTCGAACCCGATCCTTACGGATCTGCCAGAGAAGTAGCCACTCAATGCGCCACTGACAGAACAGCTATCAGGAGGAATCAGCGAAGACAGAGCCCCCGAAAGGGCGTCAAGTGTCGATTGAAGTATCTGCCTTCTTCGCCATCCTGATAACTAGCTAAATTGTGAGATTACGTTGCGTAGGGATCCGGACTGACTTACGACCAGCAGGTGAGCGCAGTCCGGCGATCGCCGAAGAGATTGACCTCTTCTTGCGACCTACGCATCGTGATGTATGGATGCAGTTTCATCGGACTAACTCCTACGCAGAAGTTAATGTGCACCACCGCACAGAAAAATGCAAGCATTTTCCAGAAAAATAGCTCACATTTTCCAGCCTTTCACGGTCTCTTCCACCGCGAATCACAAATACCAGGGAATATTCACCACCACAATCCGCTGATTCCCCTTCAGCAGTAACAACAGCTTCAGCAGCTGCACCCGCTGATTGTGCAGAAAGTTCTCCCACCAGTGCCGCACCACAAGCTCCGGCAGAAGCACCGCCACCTTCCGCCCGGGATGCTGCTCTTCCAGCTCCAGGATGTAGTCCATCAGCGGCGAGAGAATCGTGCGAAACGTGCTGTGCACCGTCACCAGCTCCGGCACCGGCAAGCCATACTCCCGGATCGGCGTTCCCACCATCGTCTCCCAGATATGATCGAATCCGGTGTCGGTATCGTTCTGCACCGTCACCACCTTCACCTGCTCACTCATCAGCAGCCCGAAGCGCACCGCCTTCTCGCTGATCTTGTCCCATCGCGCCATCGGAATCACCACAATCGGCGGCTCCAGCCCCGTCAGCCGAATGGGTGAAGGATCGGCCGTCTGCGCCGCAACGCGCGTGTAGTGCCGCTTGATCCCGTACATCACCGCGATGATCGATGGCACGAGGATCGCCGTAATCCATGCGCCCTCCGTAAACTTCGCCACCAGCACAACCACCAGCGTCACACCCGTCGCCACCGCTCCCAGCCCGTTGAGAAACAGCTTCACCCGCCGATGCTTCGCGTCTTTGTGGTCCAGCCAGTGCTTCACCATTCCCGCCTGGCTCAGCGTGAACGCCAGAAAGGCTCCAATTGCATACAGAGGAATCAGCCGATCCGTTACTCCATCAAAAATGATCAGCAGCAGCGCCGTGAAACCGGTCAGCGCATACACGCCATGCGAGAACAACAGCCGCCTGCCGCGCACCAGGAACACATGCGGCATGTAGTCCTTCATCGCGATCGCCCGCGCCATCCGCGGAAAATCGGCAAACGCCGTGTTCGCACTCAGGCTCAACGCGGCCAGCACGCTTCCCATCGTGAAAAAGTAAAACCATCCTCGCCCGAACACCGCCGCCACCTGTATCGAGAGAACGCTCTGGTACAGCGGATTATCCGGCTCCATCGCCGTAATCCCATACGCCTTCGCAATGTACGACAACCCTGCAAGCATCACGATCAGCAAAGCGATGATGATCGTAAGCGCCTGGTTCGCGCGCTTGGACGTCGGCTCCTTGAACGCCGTCACGCCATTCGATACCGCCTCCACTCCCGTCATCGCCGCGCATCCGCTCGCAAACGCCTTCAGCAGAAGCCATATCGTCAGGTACTGCATCGTCGCCGGCAGTGGCGGCGGAGGCGCCGCCACCGGGATCGGGTGTCCATGCGCCACTACCGTATGCCACAGTCCCACTGCAACCGTGATCAGCAACGTTCCCACAAAAAGGATCGTCGGCAGCATGAACACAACTCCCGACTCTTTCACGCCGCGCAGGTTCACGATGACGATCACCGCAAGAACAAATAGACACAATACGAGCTGGTGCGGATGCAGGACCGGAAACGCGCTCACCAGCGCCGTTACACCTGCAGAAATTCCAACCGCTGCGGTCAGCACATAGTCGATCATCAAAGCCGCCGCCGCGAGCAGGCCGGCCTTGTCGCCGAGATTTTCGCTCGCAACAGTGAATGATCCGCCGCCGTTCGGATACGCAATGATCGTCTGCCGATAGCTGAAGTACAAAATCGTCAGCAGGATCAGGATGGCGCTGAAGATCGGTATCAGGTGCTGCTGCACACCAATCAATCCCAGCGGCACCAGCAGCGACATCGCCTGTTCGGGCCCATAGGCCGCGCTCGTCAGCCCATCCAGCCCAAAGATAGGAATTCCTGCCGCAACGCCAATGCGTTCATGCTCGGCTTGGCTCGTAGCCAGCGGCTTCCCAATAAGAAGATCGAATAAGATTCATCGAGAAAGAAGCTTCACTGCTCCCCATCAGCAATGAGGGTCCAGTCTGGATTGAAAATCACCTACCCGTAAAAAGTCCGTTAAGGCGCGCAGGCGCTTTGTCAAAGATTGACGTGACACCTTCAGGCATGCGTGGACCATGCGCACCTCGTCTGTTCATTGGAAATGGACCCCCGCGTGAGATCGGAAGAACAGGGACACAGGGCCTGGAAGCGAACAGAAACGCGTTGTCTCGGTTTTGTGTTTTGCGCGCTGACCTTTTGTGGAGGCGCGGCTCATGCGGACACGACTACCTCATACACAGGGACGCTGCAGAGTCCTGACAACAACGACGGTACGTTCGACTCGACGGACAGCGTTCGGGTCGCGACAAGCGCTTTGATACTCGGCAATACGCCGCATCAGCAATATGTCGCAACGCATCGAAAGATGATTAGCTAATTGACTTGCCAGGCAACAAAAGAATGACCTTCCGGTCGGTAAACTCCGTCTGGAGTGTCGCGATTCTGCTGCCTTTCAGCCGTTTCTTCGCTTCGATAAACTTTGCCAAGTCAGTTACGACCTTGTAGAGGCCCGATAGGGAATTCGAAGCTGCAGTTACAATTACTCCCCCGACGCCTGCTAATGCGGCCGTCGCGCCTGGAATGCTCTAGCGAACTCGACTAATTGAAAAAGGATGTGGACAGAATTCGCCTCGATATCCTGAACGCGTATCGAGAACTCGGGAGATAGTCGTATTCCTGAGATGTCCTCGAGATAGCTTCTGAAATCCCGGAAAGCGCCCCGATGAGGTCACGAACTCCAATAGTGCCGTTGTCAACTTCGGCCCCTCATAGACCAGCTCAAAATCAGTAGTTGCCGCTTCCGATTTCTCTAGATGAAATTCTTCGGACATATTCCTCGCTTCGCCAACACGATACACGGAGTTATGAGGGATGCGGACAGGAACGCGCTGCATCCGCGTCTGCGGTGAGCCGCTTCTGCGATAATGAAATTGTGCGTTTTCTCCCTTCTTCCCTCGCCACGACCCTCCTCGCCCTAACCCTCGCGACCGCCGGCTGCCATGCCCAGGCAACTAGCCAAACCGGCCAGCAGCTCACCCCCGCCGAGCAGCACCGCGTCGAGGTCCTCCTCCGCCAGAAGGCCAACCTTCCCCCCGGCTCCAGCGTCCACATCGGCCCGCGCACACCCTCTGAGGTACCCGGTTACGACAATATCGCGGTCAGCTTCTCCGCCGAGGACAAGACCTCGCACCCCGTCAACTTCCTGCTCTCCAAAGACGGCAATACCCTCGCCCAGTTCTCCAAATTCGACCTCTCCGCCGATCCCCGCACCATGATCGCCTCCGATGGCCGCCCCGCCCGCGGCGGCCCGGCCTCCGCGCCCGTCATCATCGTCGGCTTCGATGACCTCGAGTGCCCCTTCTGCGCCCGCCTCCACGAGAGCATCTTCCCCGCCCTCACCCGGCGCTACGGCGACAAGGTCCGCATCGTCTACAAGGACTTCCCGCTCGACCAGCATCCCTGGGCCATGCGCGCCGCCGTCGACGTCAACTGCCTCGGCGACCAATCCCCCAAGGGCTACTGGAATCTCGTCGACTACATCCACGCCCACGCCTCCGACATCGGCGCCGACCCCAAGAACCCCAAGGCCGACAAGACCCTCCCCCGCGCCACCGAGCAGCTCGATAACCTGACCAAAGAACAGGGCAAGTTCCAGAAGGCCGACATGCCCAAGCTCGAGGCCTGCCTCACGAAACAGGACACCGCGCCCATCGAAGCGTCCAAGAAGATCGGCGAGTCCCTCAACATCGACTCCACCCCCACCCTCTTCATCAACGGCGACAAGATCGACGGCGCCGTCCCGCTCGACTTCCTCTTCGGCGAGATCGACGACGCCCTCCGCGCCCAAGGCGTCCAGCCACCCCCGCCCTACGTTGCCCCCGCCCCGCCCGCTCCAGCGAGTCCGCCCGCAAGTCCGATTCATCCCACCAAGTGACCCTCGGCGGAGAAGGGCAGCCGGCGCGGAACGGGATTGTTCCACGTGGAACAATCATTTGCATGGCACTAAGAATTGTGGGAAATGACGTTTTCTGTGGAAAGCAGCCGAGCGCCGCGCGATAAGCGGTCAAACGGCTGGTGACGTCGTCTAAACCAACTTTGCTTCCGCTCTCCCCACCGCATTGTTGAGCAGCTCCGGGCCGCCTTCGACCGGCCGTCCGTGTCCCACTGCGTACCTTCGAATGGGAAGCTCCGCGAGCCTGCGCGCGCTGGCCAGCGCCGTTGGGCGATGCCAAGTCGCCATCGCGGGCAGTGGAAAGTACCAGGGCCCGAATCCGCTGACATGCACATCGCCGCCGACCGTCACCAGCGCATCGCCGGCGTAGAGGGTTCCATCCCGCTCGTCGAAGTAGCTCATGTGCCCGGGCGTGTGGCCTGGCGTTGCAACCACCCGCAACGAGCCGTACAGCTCGCCATCGGTCAAGAGATGAGTCGGCCGCGTGTCCGCACCCGGAAGGCTGCCCTTTACCTTGCACTGCGGCTCGCCGGGATCGAGCGTGCGGTCCTGCGCGGGCTTCCTGGGCAGCAGCCTCGCCTCGCGCTGCCCGATCGCAACCTGCGCGTGAGCAACGGCCGCCGCCAGTGCATCCAGAGACCCGATGTGGTCGCCGTGCGCATGCGTGAGCAGCAGTCTTGCAACTGGCTCCATCGCGATGCGATGCGCCGCGTCGATGATCCGCCGCGCCCCGCCCCCCATCGTCGTGTCGATCAGCGTGAAACTATCCGTCTCGCGAACGAGATAGCAGTTGAACAGACCTAATCGGGTGAACTGATGGCCAAAGGGGGTGAGTTGACGGACCTTCATATGGATAACCTTAGATGCGACACTTCAGTTTCCTCTCTTATCCAGCATCTCGTATATCGCATCTCGCCTCGATACAATGGAAGGGTGCATAGTCACGGGCAGCCGAACGCCGCGATGAAGAGCATCCTGAAGCTGTCGCTGGCGCTCACGTTTCTGTACATCCTTGCGACGTTTCTCTTCGGCCTGCGCGCCCATTCTCTCGCGCTGCTGTCTGAAGCCGGACACAACGTCTCCGACTTCTTCGCGCTGGCACTGAGCTTCTTCGCTGTCTTCCTGCAGACCCGCCCGGCCACCGACCAGCGCACCTTCGGCTATCAGCGCGCAGGCGTGCTCGCCGGTTTTGTGAACGCGCTGACCCTGATCGTTCTGTCCGTGTGGCTCGCGATCGCCGCCATCCACCGCTTCGCTGTTCCGATCACCGTCCAGCCCAAGCTGATGATGATCGTCGCCGCAGCCGGCGTTGTCATGAATGGGGTTATCGCAGCGCTGCTCTGGAAGTTCTCGCGCGACGTGAACATCCGCAGCGTCTTCCTCCACATGCTCAGTGACACGATCTCTACCGCGGCGGTCATTGTCGGCGGTCTGTTCATTCACCTCACTGGATTTCAATGGATCGACCCGCTGCTCTCACTCCTGATCGCCGTGATGATTCTCTGGAGCTCAGTGTCGATCGTGCGTGAGACGCTGCACATCCTGCTCGAAGGAGCGCCACGCTCGATCGACCTCAACGAGATCCGCACCGCCATGCAGTCGGTCGAGGGAGTCGTCGGCGTGCACGACCTTCACGTCTGGAGCCTCACCGCACAGACACACGCGCTCGCCAGCCACGTGCAGGTGGTCGAGATGCCCCTGACCGAATGTGAGTCGGTGCTGGAACGCCTGAACCATCAGCTTCGTGACCACTTCGGCATCAGCCACACGACCATCCAGATCGAGATCACCAACTGCCCAACGGTGGACGGCTGCAGCCAGCCCCCGGCGCCTGATGCCGTCGATGCACACTCGCATCACCACCACGGCCCCGCTCACAGCCACGCGCATTAAGACAGACAGTAGAGAGATAGACAGTAAACAGTAGAAAGCTCTCCTGTTAAAGCGCTTCCGGTTTTTCTACTGTCTGCCTCTCTACTGTCTACTGTCTCGACCCTCACACCAACTGCGCGTCGAGCGTAATCTCCGCGGCCTTCAGCAGACGTGAAATCGGGCAACCTTCCTTGGCTTTCTTGGCGAGCTCGTCGAACTTGTCGCGCTCGATGTTTGGCACACGTGCCCGCGTGGTGAGGTGAATCTTCGTGATGGTCGGGCCGTCTTCGGTCTTCTCCATCGTGACGACAGCAGAAGTCTCGAGCGACTCCGGCGCATGATCAACACTGGTGAGCTGCCCGCTGAGCGCCATCGTGAAGCAGCCCGCGTGCGCGGCTGCAATCAGCTCCTCGGGATTAGTGCCGACGCCGTTCTCAAACCGCGTGCTGAAGCTGTACTGCGTGTCCTTGAGGACGCCGCTCTGGGTGCTGATACTGCCTTTGCCGTCCTTCAGTCCGCCGTGCCACACTGCCGATGCGCTGCGATCCATGGTGTTGTCTCCTTCAGAGTTCCGTTGCGATTTCAGATGCGAGAGGTCCGGACAGCAGAGAGCTGGACACTGGAAAAAACCGTGCGGACTCTCGCGCACCGCCTCTTCTACTGTCTACTGTCTACCTGTCTACTGTCTATTGCCTACGATCCGTGCAGATAAATAAATCGCAACAGAAACAGCACGGCCAGCAGATACAGCATCCAGTGCTGGCGGCGGCCGCGGCCGGTGGCGAGCTCCAGCGCGGCAAAGCTGATGATGCCGAATGAAAGGCCGGTCGCAATCGAGTACGTCAGCGGGATCGTGAGAATCGTGAGGAATGCCGGGACCGCGACGCGCGGCTCGTCCCAGTCGATGCGCGACGCACTCGCGACCATCAGCGCGCCCACCAGAATCAGCGCCGGTGCCGTCGCAAAGGTGGGAATGGCACCGACGACGGGCGCAACAAAGATCGCGATGAGGAACAGAATGCCCGTGACGATGGCCGTCACGCCCGTACGTCCCCCGACAGCAACTCCGGATGCGCTCTCGATGTAGCTCGTGACCGTCGACGTTCCAGCGAGCGAGCCGACAACGGTAGAACTCGCATCGGCGAAGAAGATGCGATCGAGCCGCGGGATGGTGTGGTCTTCGGCGATCAGCCCCGCGCGCTCGGTAACGGCGACCAGCGTGCCGATGTTGTCGAAGAGATCGACGAACAGGAAGACGAAGATGATCTCCAGCGCATTCAGATGCAGCGCCCCGCGAATGTCGAGATGAAATGCCGTGCCGCGCAGAGCGAGCGGAGAGAAACTCATCGGCTGCCAGTGCACCTGGCGGCACGCGATGCCCAGGATCATTGTGCCGAGAACTCCAATGAGCATCGCCGCGCGCACGCGGAAGGCCTGGAGCACAGCGATAAGCAGGATCCCGAAGATCGCGAGCAGCGTGGACGGCGCGTGCAGGTTGCCCAGTGTGACGACGGTCGCGGAACTCGGGACAATGATGCCCCCGTTGCGCAGACCGATGAACGCAATGAATAGTCCGATGCCCGCAGCAACCGAAGCGTGCAGTTGATACGGAATCGCCGCAAGCAGTCGCTGGCGGATGCCGCCGAACGTAAGCAGAAGGAAGATAATGCCGGAGAGAAAGACCGCACCAAGCGCCGTCTGCCACGGCACGCCCATGCCTTTGACGACCGTGTAGGTGAAGTATGCGTTGAGGCCCATGCCCGGCGCGAGGGCGAGCGGGTAGTTCGCGAGCGCGCCCATCACGATCGATCCGAACGCCGCGCACAGACAGGTGGCAATCGTCACCGCGGCTATGGGCATGCCCGTTTCCGCAAGAATCGACGGATTCACGAAAATGATGTACGCCATCGTGATAAAGGTCGTGAGGCCGGCGAGGATCTCGGTGCGCCAGTCGGTGGCGTGCTCCGCGAAACGGAAGTAGCATTCCAGTCGGCTGCGCATTCGTCGGCTGGTCTCCTGGCGCGCAAGATGGGACAGCAAGCTGCGGGTGGTTGCAGTCAGGATAGCCTGCAGGCGCAACTAGTCGACGCCGATGTCTTCGTTCCAGATCTCCGGGTGCGCGGCGATGAAGCCGTTGAGCAGGTCGAAGCACTCCGGCGAATCCAGATCGACGACTGCGATGCCGAGCCCGCGCAGCCAGTCGATCCCACCCTGGAACGTGCGCGACTCGCCGACGATGACCTTGCGGAAGCCAAACTGGCGCACGAGTCCGCTGCAGTACCAGCAGGGCGCGAGCGTCGTCACCATGATCAGGTCGCGGTAGCTGCGCTGGCGGCCGGCACGGCGGAACGCGTCGGTCTCGGCATGAATCGCTGGATCTGAGTGCTGCACGCGACGGTTGTGGCCCCCGCTGACCAGCGTCCCATCAGGGCGAAAGATGGCAGCGCCGATAGGAATGCCGCCTTCAGCCAGGCCGGCGCGCGCTTCGTCGAGAGCAACGGCGAGCATGGCAGCGTCGCGATTATAGGTCGGTTCGCTCATGCGGCTCAGGATAACGCCCCGCTGCGGTAGGATTTATTCAAATCATGAATACACTTCGGCTCACTCGCCTCGCTCTCGTGACAACTTTGGCGGTATCTGGTTTGGCTGCCTGCTCTGCGCAGAGTGGCCCCGCTACGCTGACGATCGATCCTTCGCAGATTGCGCATCCAGTGAGCCGGCATCTGTACGGGCTCATGACTGAGGAGATCAACCACTCCTACGAAGGCGGGTTGTACGCCGAGATGGTGAGCAACCGCACGCTGCGCTGGAGCTGGTCCGGCCCCGAGGGATGGATGCTCGTGCAGCGCGGGAACTCCGTTGCCGCAATGGACGGCGACAAGACGACCGGGCCGAGCGCGGCGCTGCCGTATAGTGTGCGCCTGACTGTCGATGCAGCGACGCCGACCAGCGCGGCGGGTCTCGCGAACCACGGCTGGTGGGGTATGGCGGTGCGGCCGCACACGACCTATCGCGGCTCGTTCTACGCGAAGGTGTCGAACGATGTCGGGCCGCTGACGGCGGAGCTGATCAGCGATGCGACCGGCGAGGTACTGGCGAAAGCAGAGGTGCCTCTGCACGCGGGGGATTGGTCGCGGTATGAGTATTCGCTGGCCACCGGCGCGGATGTGAAGTACTCCGGAGCAAACCATCTTGAGCTGACGGTGGCGAAGCCCGGGACGCTGTGGCTGCAGTTAGTCTCGCTGATGCCGCCGACGTATCACGATCGCCCGAACGGCACGCGCATCGACCTGATGGAGCGCCTGGCTGCCATGCACCCGGCATTTCTGCGCATGCCTGGAGGCAATTATCTGGAGGGCGATACGATCGCGCAGCGCTTCGACTGGAAGAAGACGATTGGGCCAATCATGGATCGGCCGGGACATCAAGCTCCGTGGAGTTATTGGTCGACCGATGGTTTTGGCCTGCTGGAGTTTCTGGACTGGTGCGAGGACCTGAAGATGGAGCCGCTGCTCGCGGTGTACGCGGGCTACTCGCTGCATGGCGAGCACGTGAAACCGGGCAAGGACCTGGAACCGTACGTCCAGGATGCGATTGATGAGATCGAATATGTGACGGGAGACGCGTCAACGAAGTGGGGAGCGCAGCGCGCCAAGGATGGCCATCCAGCGCCGTTTACGCTTCACTACATCGAGATCGGCAACGAGGACGAGTTCGACAGATCGCATAGCTATCCGGGACGCTTCGCGCAGTTTGCGCTTGCGCTGCGCAAGGCCTATCCGCAGTTGAAGCTGATTGCGACAGACCCGGTGACGGAAGCCGATCCAGGCGCGCAGCCGGACGTGATCGACGATCACTATTACAAGTCTCCAGCGCAGATGTTTGACCTGGTGAAGCACTACGACGATGCGCCGCGCACCGGGCCAAAGGTATTTGTCGGCGAGTGGGCGACGCGGTCAGCGTCGCCGACGCCGGATATGGGCGATGCTCTCGGCGATGCAGCATGGATGACCTCGCTCGAGCGCAACAGCGATCTCATCATCATGGCCAGCTACGCGCCGCTGCTGGTCAACGTGAATCCCGGCGGGATGCAGTGGCCGACGGACTTGATTGGCTATGATGCCTCGCGCACGTACGGCTCGCCAAGCTACTACGCGCAGGTGCTGTTCTCCAATCATCTCGGCGATGAATGGCCGAAGTCGTCGATCGAAAATGCGGGACCGCGATTCTTCTATTCGGCGACCGTCGATTCAAACACGAAGACGCTGCACCTGAAGCTGGTGAATGCTTCCGACAAGCCGCAGCCGTTGACCCTGAAGATTGATGGAGTGGAGGCTGGCGAGGCTGCTGTTAGCTCGCTGCATGGCGCATCGTTTGAGGCGACGAACACGATCGACAACCCGGACTTCATTCATCCCCTGCAGTCGAGGCTACGCGTGCACGGGCCGCAGATGGAGCACACCGTGCCGCCGATGACGATTCAGGTCATCGACATTCCACTGCGCTAGTTCGGCTGAATGACGTAGAGGCTCACATAATCGTCCACGGACATCCTCTCGAGCTTCGCCTGGTCGGATGAAGCCTCCAGGATGCGCTGCTGCTGTGCGGCGTCGAAACGGCGCGCAAGATTGGCGCGGAATTTTTCGAGCAGGAGCGGGATGCCTTCGGCGCGGCGGCGCTTGTGGCCGATCGGGTACTCAACGACGATCTCGGGCAGCACCGTCCCGTCAGTCAGCTCGATGGTGAGCGCATTCGCGATGGAGCGCTTCTCAGGATCGTGGTAGTCGGCGGTGAACTGAGGATCTTCGGCGCAGATGATCTTCGCGCGGAGAGCATCGATTCTGGCGTCTGAAGCTACGCTGTCCTCGTAGTCTTCAGCGGTGAGGCGGCCGAAGATCAGCGGGACGGCGACCATGTACTGGATGCAGTGATCGCGGTCGGCAGGGTTCGCGAGCGGCCCCTGCTTGTCAATGATGCGGATGACAGCCTCGTGCGTGCGGATGATCACGCGCGAGATGTTCGCCGCAGTGAGACCGCGCTCGGCGAGTTGCTTGTGCAGCGTCATCGCGGCTTCGACCGCAGTCTGCGAGTGGAACTCGGCGGGGAAAGAGATCTTGAAGAGCACATTCTCCATCACGTAGCTCGAGTACGGGCGCTGGAACTTGAACTCCTTGCCGCGGAAGCTGACGTCGTAGAAGCCCCACGTTTTTGCGGTGAGCACGCTCGGGTAGCCCATCTCTCCGGTCTGCGCGATGAGTGCGAGGCGCACGGCGCGTGAGGTGGCGTCGCCGGCAGCCCAGCTCTTCCGCGAGCCGGTGTTGGGCGCGTGGCGATAGGTGCGCAGCGACTGACCGTCGACCCATGCGAGTGAGACCGCGCTAAGCATCTGCTCGCGCGTAAGGCCGAGGAGGTTCGCGACGACGACGGTGCTCGCGACCTTCACCAGCACGACATGATCGAGGCCGACCTTGTTGAAGGAGTTTTCGAGCGCGAGGCAGCCCTGGATCTCGTGCGCCTGAATCATGGCTGTCAGCACGTCGCGCATACTGAGCTTTTTCCTATTGCGTGCGAGCCAATCTGCAACCGCGAGGATGCCGCCGAGATTGTCCGAAGGATGTCCCCACTCCGCGGCGAGCCACGTGTCGTTGAAGTCGAGCCAGCGAATCATTGCGCCGATATTGAACGCGCCCTGCACCGGATCGAGCTCGTAACTTGTGCCGGGGACGCGCGTGCCGTTCTGCATCTTGAGGCCCGGAACGACTGGGCCGAGCAGCTTCGTGCACGCCGGGAAATCCAGCGCCTGCAGGCCACAGCCGAGCGTGTCCAGCAGGCAGTAGCGCGCTGTTTCGTACGCGAGCGAGCTTGTTATTTTGTGATCGCGAACGTAGTCAACGATGTCGACGAGAACCTGATCGAAGGGCGGCCGGACGTTGGAGATGTGGCAGGACATGCGTCTTACTGCCGCTCCTCGATAGGCACAAACTCCAGATCCTCGGGGCCGGTATAGTTCGCGGCAGGACGGATGATCTTCCCATCCTCGCGCTGCTCCATAATGTGCGCGCTCCATCCTGATGTGCGCGCGATGGCGAAGATCGGCGTGAACATCGCGGTCGGAATCCCCATCACGTGATAAGCGACGGCGGAAAACCAGTCAAGATTGGGAAACATCCGCTTCACGTCGTACATCACGGTCTCGAGGCGCTCCGCAACGTTGTACATCGCGAGATCACCGGTGGACACGGAGAGATCGTGCGCCACCTGCTTGATAACGACGTTGCGCGGATCAGAGATGGTGTAGACCGGGTGGCCGAAGCCGATGATGACCTCTTTGTTCGCTACGCGCGCGCGGATGTCCCTCTCGGCCTCGTCGGGTGTGTGATAGCGCTGCTGAATTTCGAGCGCGACCTCGTTGGCGCCGCCGTGCTTGGGACCCTTCAGCGCGCCAATCGCGCCGGCGATCGCCGAGTACATGTCCGAGCCGGTGCCGGCGATCACGCGTGCGGTGAAGGTGCTCGCATTGAACTCGTGCTCGGCGTAGAGAATGAGCGAAACGTGCATGGCGCGCACCCACTCTTCGCTCGGCACCTTGCCGTGCAGCAGATGCAAAAAGTGGCCGCCGATGGAATCGTCCGCGGTCTCGATGTCGATGCGCTTGCCGCTGTTCGCGAAGTGATACCAGTAAAGCAGCATGGAGCCGAGCGACGACATGAGGCTGTCAGCGATGTTGAGCGCGGTCTGCGGCGTGTGCGTCTGCGGCTCAGGTTCCAGCGTGCCCAGCACGCTGACGCCGACGCGCAGCACATCCATGGGGTGCGCGCGTGCCGGCAGTTGCTCCAGCGCAGTCTTGACGCCCTGCGGAATCCCGCGCAGGCTGCGCAGGCGCTTCTTGTACGCATCGAGCTCACCGCGCGCCGGCAGCTTGCCATAGAGCAGCAGATAGGCAACCTCTTCAAACTCGGCCTTCGCCGCGAGATCGAGGATGTCATAGCCGCGATAGTGGAGATCGTTGCCTGTACGGCCCACCGTGCAGAGCGCGGTGTTGCCGGCGGCGACGCCGGAGAGCGCAACGGATTTCTTCGGCTTGAATCCTGCGGGGGCGGCGATGGTGGCTGTGTCGTTCATGGGGCACCTGCTGTTAGGTTCTATCTTTTGCGAAGAGCTCGTCTAGTTTCTGTTCGTACGAGTGATAGTCGAGAAAGTCGTAAAGCTCAGCGCGGGTCTGCATCGCGTCGACCACCGCGCGCTGCGTGCCGTCGCGGCGGATGGTTTCATAGACGCGCAGCGCCGCCGCGTTGGCCGCTCGGAAGGCAGAGAGCGGATAGAGTGCGAGCCCAACGTTGACGGAGCGAAGCTCCTCGAGCGTGAACAACGGCGTCGCGCCGAACTCGGTAAGGTTCGCGAGCACAGGAACGCGCGTGCGCTCAGCAAAGGCGCGGTAGTCTGCGAGTTCGCGGACTGCCTCGGGAAAGACCATGTCCGCACCAGCTTCGACGCAAGCAGCGGCACGATCTAAAGCTGCTTGCAGCCCTTCGCTCGCAAGCGCATCGGTGCGCGCCATGATCACGAAGCTCGCATCGCTGCGCGCATCCACCGCAGCTTTGATGCGGTCCACCATCTCCTCGCTGGAAACAATCTGCTTGCCCGGACGATGGCCACAGCGCTTGGCCTGCACCTGGTCTTCGATGTGGCATCCCGCCGCGCCGGCCTTCGCGAGTGAGCGTATCGTCCGCGCGATGTTGAACGCTCCTCCGAAGCCGGTGTCTGCGTCGACGAGCAGCGGCAGCGAGCACACGTCCGTAATGCGGCGAACGTCGATGAGCACGTCGTCCAGCGTGGAGATGCCGAGATCGGGCATGCCGAGCGATCCCGCCGCCACGCCTCCACCCGAGAGATAGACCGCGCGATAGCCCGCGCGTTCGGCCATGCGCGCGTGATAGGCATTGATTGCGCCGACGATCTGCAGCGGATGTTCTGCTTTGACGGCCTCGCGCAGGCGAGCGCCTGCCGTGGCTGCTGCGATCCCCGTCGTTGCTGTTGGCGTGCCCGTCGTTGCTGGTGCGATTTTTGCTGCGCTCATTCGTTCATCCGGCGCGATCTGGAGCGGGGAACACCCGCGAAAAACATCGTAGCAGTTAGTGTGATGCCGCAGCAGGCGCGGCCGCACCGGGACACATGCAGCGGCGGAAGGCGGCGGGTTCCTCCTCGCGCAGGGAGCAGCTGTACGCGGGCCAGAGGCGCTGCAGGCCGAGCGCAGCAAACGCTCCGCCGCCGGCGAGAAAGTAGCGCTCGTACGCCCGGCTCGTCTCATCCTCACCGGTCTTGTCGGCGACCAGTGCCGAGCTCAGCTGGTCTACCGATTTCGCGGAGAAATCCGGCAGATGGTAGACGTCCGAGTAGCGATACTCGCGTCCCCAGCCTGTGCCCTGTCCATTGGACGCGGCATAGACCTCATAGTCGCTGATGGTCGCGTTCTGCGGCGACACCTGCGCGATCATGAACGATGGATCGTTGCCGTTGATCGGAGAGATCGAAGGCACGAGCTTCACCGGAACGGCGCGGCCATCAGGTCCCTGCAGCAGCTTGATCTCGTCCATGTGTGAATGCGCGAAGATGGCCAGGTGCACGATGTCGCCGAACTCTGCGATGGTGTCACCCAGCGTGCCATTCGATAAAAACATCTGCGGCTGTTTAACGTTGCAGGCTTCGCCGGGCGCGAACAGATAGCGGTGGTACGTCGTGTAGATGTCGACGCCTGGCGGAATGTGCGCCATCACCCAGACCTGCTCGCCATTGTTGCGCGCTTCGGTCAGTCGCTTGCGCAGCCACGTGATCTGTTCGGCTGCGGGTGCGGGGCTTGCCTGGCCGTTGCAGCCCTTGTAGTGCGAGGACTCGAAGATGTCCTGCACCACGATAAGCCGCGTGTTGTGCAGACCCGGCAGCATCACGCTGTAATCACCGAGTTGCGAGAAGCTCTTCGCGATCGATTCGAAGGCTGCGCGATCGTGTGTAGCGGCCGCGACATTTACCGCGACAGCCTTCAGGAAGCCGCTGTCCGGCGTTTCGATGTAATCTCCGCAACCGGAATCGTTGTTGCCCAGCGCGAAGAAGATCGGCGTGGATGGAAACGCGGCGTGAAGCTGCTGCGCGAGGAAGCCGATTGTCTTGACGGCAAACGCGGAGGCCTCGTCCGCGCTCGCAGATGGATTGAGCTTGCGGAACTTGCAGATAAATCCGTGAGCCAGAAGATCGCCGCTCACCGTGATGAACATTGGTGTGGGCTGATATTGTTTTGCCTCACCCAGAGCCGCGAGGACGAGCGGCCAGGGCGAGTCCGTGCCGCGCACGCCGCATCCGCTCTGAAGCTGGCTGAAGACATTCAGGCGAGACACGGAGTCAGGCTGCGAGAGAATCGCCGGCCACTCCGGGATGGGCTCGCGACGCAATGCAGTGATCTTCGCCGGATCGAAGAACGGGTCGAAGTGAATGTCGCTCATCATGAGCACATCGACCGTTGAAGCCGTAGGGCGTCGCGTCCGTGGTGCCGACCACGCCGGAGCGGTGGCGCAGACGAGCAAAACAATCCAAAGCAGTCGATAGAGACACGCGCGCAAGCAACAACCCCGGAGAGAAGCTCAGCCTTGTTGACTGGGCAAGCAGAGTGCAAGCTGGCCAGGCCTCAGTGTAGCGTCTTGCACGGCGGCGACGTGCGTTCTAATGGATGCATGTTGCGTGTTCCTTTTGACGGGGTGCAAGCGCGTGTCGAGCGCGTTCTGCGCGCGCTGGGAGTCGGCGAGCGGTCCGTGCTTGCCGCAAAGCTGATCGCCGAGACCGACCGCGATGGCGTTAGCACGCATGGCATCGCGCGCGTGCCGCGCATGGCAGAGATGATCCGGCTCGGTCGCATCAACCCTTCCGCACAGCCACAGTGCGTCGCCAGCTTCGGTGCGCTCGAGCGGTGGACCGGGCATCGCGGGCCCGGCAATGTTGCGGCGCATGCGGCGATGAATCACGCAATGGAGTTGGCGCGCGAGCATGGAGTCGGCGCCGTCGCGCTCGCGGACACGACACACTGGATGCGTGGAGGCGCCTTTGGCTGGCAGGCTGCCGAGGCCGGTTTCGCTGCGATGTGCTGGACCAACACTCTGCCGAATCTGCCACCCTGGGGAGCAACAACTCCGGCAGTCGGGAATAATCCGCTGGTGCTCGCCGTACCGCGACGCGACGCCGAGCAAAGAAGCGCGCCGATTGTGCTCGACATCGCGATGTCACAGTTCTCCTATGGCACCTTGCAGGCGTATCGCGAACGCGGCGAGCTGCTCCCATTTCCCGGCGGCTTCGACGAGCAAGGCGAGCTGACGCGCGATCCAGCAGCCATCGAGCGCACGCAGCGCGCTCTGCCGATCGGACTGTGGAAAGGATCAGGGTTGTCGTTTGTGCTCGACGTCCTGGCAGCCATGCTCGCCGACGGCCGCGCGACATACGAGTTCGCCAGCGATCCGCTGCAGGAGGTTGGCCAGTCGCAGGTGTTCATCGCACTCACGCCCTCCGCGCTTACGTCGATGGACGAGTTGGACCGCATCGCCGCAGGCGCAATCGACGCCCTGCACGCCGCAACGCCGATTGAGCCGGGCCGCATCGCTCGCTATCCCGGAGAGGGAACGCTGCGCATCCGCCAGGAGAGCATGCGCCTGGGCGTTGCCGTGGACGAGCGTGCGTGGAAAGCGTTGCTAGAGCTCGAACAAGTTAGAAGTTAGCATTCTTTCCTAACTCCCTAACCTCTCGCTCGCTAACTTCCTTACATATTCGTGTGGCCGGCGCGCATGTCTTCATTGAAGCTCGGCTTGATGAACTTCAGGCCGTCCTGCACCTCAGCCTCGAAGCGCTCGCGCTGTTCCTGCAACTTCGCCGTCGCGGACGCCCAGTCGCCTGTGCTGCTCAGCGAGATCAATCCATCCTTCGCGAGCGCGCTGGCAGCCTTCGCCAGCTCGGCCGTCGTCGTATTCAGATACTGCGCATCGCGCGGATCCGCAATCCACACCGGAGCATTATCGCCAAGCACACCGCTGAGCCAGTACACCTTGCCCGCCAGAAAGTGCGAGCGCTGCTGCTCGGTGGTGTCGTTGAAGATGAAGCGGTTCTGCTTCGCTGAGTGATAGCGCGTCGTCACCGGAACCGGCTGCCGGTTGCCGGACTTGACCAGCTCCAGTTGCCCCTGATCGAGCGTCTTGCGGACCGCGTTATAAATAAAGCTCTCCGCGAACGGCTGCTCCATCGCGGCCACAACTTCCGCGAAGGTGCGGGTCATCGACGCCGAGACCTTCGCGTGCAATACGCTCTCGCCACCGGTCTCAAGATTGAATCTGTCCATGCACGATGAATGTATCCGCGCCTGATGTGGAGGCGTGGAACGGCCACTCGAAGTTCCCAAAGCTCAGCGGCAGGCCAAGCAGCGTAAAGTAGCACTCCGGACGCGGGTTGCGCAGCCGCTGAGCCGCCTCGGCAAAGAAGCTGTTGAGCTCCGCCGTGAACTTTGGATCGGCGGCGTCAAACCGCTCACTCAGCTCCAGCACCTGTTGCCGCGAGGTATTGCCGCCAAGCCCTACCATGGCGCGAACGGTTGCGTTGCCGGAAAAGTCAGTACCCGGTTCTGCGGGCGTGAGGGTCAGGCCATGGGCGCGCGCCAGGGCGTCCAGTTGTGCAGCGGGCGCAGTTGAAGTGCTCATAAAGTTTCCTCGAATCCAAAATTCATCTCTTTTATTTTACCTTCGCGGTACTCCTCATCCCAGAACGTTCAGCTCTCCGCATTTGTCGGCGCGAACAGGGAACCATCCGGCGGCCTTCTCCGTAATAGCTATCGAACGCACGATCGAGCGACCGATTGCCGGTGCTCGCGAAAACTGCATCCGTGTCAGCCGTTCCTCCCGTTAACACTTCCCAGAGAGCCGCGCATGAGATCCTTCATTCTTCCTGTCGCTTTCTTCTCCGTGCTTGCCGCCTTGCCGGCGAACGCCGAGAACGGCGAGAGCGCGTGCAGCGGCGCTCCGCTGACCGGCATCGTCGTCGATACCACCGGCGCCATTATTCCTGGCGCAACCATTGCGCTTGAGAGCGGCACGACCATCACCAGCGGCTCCGACGGACGCTTCCGCTTTCCCTGCGTTGCCGATGGTTCGCATCATCTCAAAATTGCCGCGACCAGCTTCGCCAAGAAGGACATGACCGTGCAGGTGCCGCTGCACAAGACGCTTAAGTGCCGTTCTGCAACCCGAAGCCGTGGAAACAACGGTGAATGTAGACACCGAGACCGCCGACGTCAGCGCGACCTCCGCCGGACCAACGCAGACCATCTCCGGCAAGCGCCTTGACTCGCTCGCCGACGACCCCGACGAACTCCTGCAACAGCTTCAGCAGATGGCCGCGGCCAGCGGCGGCAACCCAGCCAACACCACCGTCTCGGTCGACGGCTTCCAGGACTCCACGCAGCTTCCGCCCAAGAGTTCCATCGCCTACATCAAAGTCAACCCCGACCTCTTCTCCGCCGAGTATCGCCAGCCTCCCTTCGACGGCGGACGCGTCGAGGTTTACACCAAGCCGGGTGCCAAGTCCTATCACGGTGCGCTCTTTGCCGTGGACGCCAGCCCCTGGATGAATGCGCGCGATCCCTTCTCCGTCTCCAAAGCAGCCATAGGCCGTCAGCGCTACGGCTTCGAGCTCACCGGCCCCATCACCAAACAGAACAGCAACTTTTCGCTCAACCTGGAGCACCGCAGCATTGACGACTTCGGCGTCGTGAATGCCATCACGCTCGACAACTCGGGCAATCCGGTCAACACCATCGAAAACGTTGCTACACCGCAGCGCCGCTGGGTCGGCCTCGCGCGCATGGACTGGCAGCTTGGCCCGAAGAACACCTTCATCACCAACTACACCGAAGACGTGAATCATCTGCAGAACGTGGGCGTCGGCGGAAACTCGCTCCCCGAAACCGGCTACGACAGCTTTCAGTACGAGCACGTACTCCGCTTCACCGATGTCACCACGATCTCGCCCAAGCTCATGCATGAAGCGCGCCTCAGCCTTCGCTGGGATGGCGAGGACGACACCCCGAGCTCCACCGCAGCCCAGGTCGCAGTCGCCGGCGCATTCACCGGCGGCGGCGCCAACACCGGCGCGCAGCGTATCCATCGCTTTGTCGTTGAGGCCGACGACGACGCCATCCTCACCACCAAATCCCATCTGCTCAAGTTCGGCACGCAGCTCCTCTTCTACGACGAGCACAACCAGCTCACCCAGAGCTTCAACGGCACCTACACCTTCGGCGGCGGCATCGCGCCCGTGCTCGACGCCAACAACCATCCCGTGCCCGGCCAGACCACCGTCATCACCGGCCTCGAGCAGTATCGCCGCACGCTGCTCAATCTCGCCGGCGGCACGCCCACCGCGTACAGCGCCGTTACCGGCACACCCGATGTCCACTTCCTTCACAGCGAGAACGCCTTCTTCTTCCAGGACGACTGGAAGCTGCGCCCCAACCTGCATCTCGCGCTTGGTATGCGCTACTACTTCGAGACCAATCCAGAGTCCTACAACAGCGCCACACCGCGGCTGGGACTGAGCTGGAGCCCGGACAAGAAGGCCACCTGGAATCTGCACGGGCACGTGGGTCTCTTCAGCGGCCGCTTTGCTCCCAGCTTCCCGAACGAAATGCTCCGCATGGATGGCGTGCACCGCATCACCTCCACGGTCTACAACCCCGTCTATGGCGCACCTTTCAGCAACCACCCCACTGCCATCGAGACGTACCGCACAGCAAACCCGCACCTCGCCAACCTGATGCTCTCGATCGAAAACGTGGGCGTCACCAAAGCCCTCCCCGGCGGCTGGAACCTCTCGGCAGACTTTTACCTGGCGCGCCTGTGGAACTATTCACGCAGCGAAAACATCAACTCACCGCTGAACGGCTCGCCCACTGGGCCGCGTCCGATAGCGCCCAACCTCAACATCCTCCAGGTGCAAAACAGCGGCCAGGGCGGCGGCGATGCGCAGTTCTTCGGACTCGAGCAGCACAAGCTGAAGCGTGTGCAGTTCTTCATGGGCGCTGTTCGCGTCAACATCTTTGACGATACCAACGACGACTACTTCTTCACCCCGCAAAGCTCCACCTCCGACGCCGGCGAGATCGCCCGCCGCGCCGGCAATCCGCTCTGGAATGTCTTCGGCAACGCCACCTTCAAGCTTCCCGCCCAACTGGAATGGAGCTTCAACATGCGCGGCGGAGGCGAAGCCACCTACAACGTCACCACCGGCTTCGACAACAACGGTGACGGCAACTTCAACGATCGCCCGCAGTACGCTCCCGCAGGCACACCGCTCTGCTCTGCGAATCCCAACGCTTCGCCGTGCGGCTATGCAACTCAGTGGGGTCTGCTCGTCAACTCCGGCGGCATCAGCTCTCTGCCGCGCGACACAGGCATCATGCCGTGGCGCGTTTATCTCGATACCAACCTGCAGCGCGCATTCAAGCTGACGCGTAACTCAAAGGCTGAGCATCCCCAGACCCTCACCGTCAACGTTCGGTCGGCTAACGTACTGAACCACATGAATGTCACCAGCGTCGGCGGCGTGCTCGGCTCTCCGGAATTCGGCGTTCCCTACGCTGCTGACAACGGCCGCCGCGTGGAAGCCGGCCTGCGCTACAGCTTCTAAGCACCTCGTGCGGCGAGACAGGGGTTACTTCTATTCGTTTGCCAATCTGCCGAAGAGCGGCTAGCATCCAACCCAGAGACCGGCCTGCAAAGCAGGTGACAGTGATCCACGCTGGTTGAACCAACATTCATTGAACAGGGGCCTGGCTCGTAGATATGGTTCGGTGTGCAACGTCCGCCAGTCCGGAATGCCTGAAGAACCACGGCAGGGTCCCACCGTCTTAGGACGGGTTCACCAGCGCTTCACACACGGCCCCGTGGGTCGGTCTTCACTTTCTCTCTAAGCCTCATGACGTACTCTGCTGCGCCGACTGCGGCCTGCATGGCCGTGTTCGCAAATTTTGTCGCCCTGCACATTCCCGCCTACGCGCTCATCGCGATCGCCGGCATCGTCGCCGCGCTGTGGCTCAGCTTGCGTACGGCAAAGCTGCGCGGCCTTGATCCCGACGCTCTGTGGAACGCTGGCTTCTTCGCCGTCATTGCCGCGTTCATCATCTCCCGCGCTCTCGGCTTCCTGCTGCTGTTCGTCATCGAGCGCGGCCAGCTCACAATCTCCTTTCGCGATGTGCTGCGCTTCTCCTCGCTCAGCTATCTCAGCCTGTTCGTCACTGCTGTTGCGGTCGCGCTCTGGCTGCGCTGGAAGCGGCTCCCCATCCTTCGCGTGATCGACGCCTGGGCGCCCTGCGGTGCTCTGCTCTGGAGCGCAATCTCGTTCGCCGAATTCGCCGCCGGCACAGGAAACGGCCTGCCCACGCGGCTCCCCTGGGGCATTCGCAGCGCCGCCGGCGTCCGCGTGCACCCAGTCGCGCTCTACACCGCCGCGCTTGCACTCGCACTCTGCGCCACACTCTTCTCAATGCTCAAGCGCGTGCGCACACCCGGTCGCGTCGCCGCCGTTGCGATCATTGCCGCCGGCATTATCGTCTTCCTGCTCGACATGCTGCGCGTCCCAGAGCAGCCGCTGGGTCACGGCCTGCTCGATCTCTCCCAGTGGCTCGCACTTGCATCTATCCTGTTCGGAGTCTGTCTGTTTACGTTTGCTCCGGCGCGCATCAACGGAGGTTCGCTGATGCCCTCAAAGAACATGCTGCCCAAGGGCAAGCGCCGTCACTCCGTTCGCGCCGAGTACCGCAAGCTGCGCACCGAGAACAACGAGGCCCGCGCCAAGGAAGCCGAGCAGCGCGACGCAGAGATATTTGGCGCGCCAGCCGCAGACGAGCGCGAAGAGATGTGGGACACCGCGGAGTTGATGCAGGACGCACTGCCCGATCCCTCCAACCCCTACCTCCGCATCGCCAACACCGCCGGAACCCGTAACGAAGCCACCACGCCCGACACCCCTCGCTACGAAGGCCTGAAGCCGCTCGAAACCACCACACCCGAAATTCACGTCCTCGAAGATCTCGAGCCCGAAGATGGCGTGCGCAGCTTCATCGCCGAAGCCGCCGCTGCGAAGATGCGGCTCGATGCCTATCTCGCCAAGGCGCTGCCGGACATCAGCCGCGGGCGCGTGCAGATGCTCATCGACAACGGTCAGGTCACTATCAACGGCTTGCCGGCGAAGTCGAAGCACAAGCTGCGCGGCGGCGAAGAGATCGAGATTGAAGGCGAGCCGCAACCGGCTCCGCTGCGCGCCGAACCCGAGGACATCCCGCTCGACATCGTCTACGAGGACGACGATCTCGCCGTCATCAACAAGCCGGCCGGCATGACCGTGCACGCGGGCGCCGGCTCGCTGGAAGACAATCGCGGCACACTCGTCAACGCGCTGCTCTTTCACTTCGGCCAGCAGCTTTCTTCAACCGGCGGCGATCTGCGCCCCGGCATCGTGCATCGCCTCGATAAGCAGACCAGCGGCCTCATCGTCGTCGCCAAGAACGACACCGCGCATCGCAAGCTCGCCGAAAGCTTCGCCGCCCGCGATATCCGCAAGGTCTACATCGCCCTCGTACACGGCACCGTAAAGGACAACGAAGGCACCATCGATCTCCCCATCAGCCGCGACCTCATCCGACGCACGCGCATGACCACGTCGCGCCCCGTCTCGAGTCACGCCCGCCACGCCATCTCGCACTTCCGCGTGCTGGAGCGCATTGACGGGGCCTACGGCAAATTGACGCTGCTTGAAGTCCGCATCGAGACCGGCCGCACCCACCAGATTCGCGTGCACCTGCAGGCGCTCGGCCACCCAGTCGTCGGCGACACACTCTACGGCGCACCGCATCACATCGCGCCCACGTCGCACACCCACGAAGAACCCCTCACGCTCGACCGCAACTTCCTCCACGCCGCCGAGCTCGACCTCAAACACCCGCGCACCGGCAAGCCCCTCCAACTCCGCGCCCCGCTACCGCCCGAACTCACAACTCTTCTCGCCCAACTCCGCACCCCCTGACTCGCTACTTCTCACTTCCTGACTTTCTCCCCGTCTACACTATCTCCATGAACTTCCCCGCGACACGCCTGCGCCGCCTTCGCTCCACACCGGCCATGCGTTCGCTCGTCCGCGAAACGCACCTCCATCCCGGCGCGCTCATCTACCCGCTCTTCCTCTGCCCCGGCGAAGGCATCCGCCGCGAAATCGGCTCCATGCCCGGCGTCTTCAATCTCTCCGTCGACCAGGCCGTGAAGGAAGCCGAAGCCTGCGCCTCCCTCGGGCTCGGCGGCCTACTGCTCTTCGGCCTTCCCGCCGAAAAAGATGAGCAGGGCACCGGCGCCTGGATCGACGACGGCATCGTGCAGCGCGGCCTGCGCGCAATCAAGCAAAACTCCGCTGCAAAATCCCTCGTGCTCATCGCCGACGTCTGCCTCTGCGAATACACCTCCCACGGCCACTGCGGCAGTCGTGACACGCGATGCCCAACGCAACGGTGAAGACTCCTACGCCATCGAGAACGACGCCACGCTCTCCCTGCTCGCCAAGACCGCCAGCCTCGCTCGCCGCCGCCGGCGCAGACATCGTCGCGCCCAGCGACATGATGGACGGCCGCGTCGCCGCCATCCGCTCCGCACTCGACACCGCGAGCCGCCACAACACGCCCATCCTCAGCTACGCCTCCAAGTTCGCCTCCGCCTTCTACGGCCCCTTCCGCGAAGCCGCCGACTCCGCTCCGCAGTTCGGCGATCGCCGCACCTACCAGATGGATGGCGCCAACCGCCGCGAAGCCATGCGCGAGATCGAGCAGGATCTCGCCGAGGGCGCGGACATGATCCTCATGAAGCCCGCCATGCCCTACCTCGACATCATCCGCGATGCACGCGAGCGCTTCGACGTGCCCATGGGCGCCTACCAGGTCTCCGGCGAGTACGCCATGCTGCAGGCGGCCTTTCAGCGCGGCTGGCTCGAACCCGAACGCGCCATGCTCGAAAGCCTCCTCGGCATCCGCCGCGCCGGCGCCGACTTCATCGTCACCTACTTCGCCAAAGACGCCGCAAACGCACTCTGAGCCCGTAACTTCCCGTGGCGTACCTTTGCGTACCTTAGCGCCCTTTGCGTCAAAGCTTTTTGCCAGGACCATCGGAGCTCCAATGGGACGCCGTCCCGTGAGCCCTCCAACAATCCCGCAGCATCCAACCTACGGCACGGACCCTTTACCCTCGACCCTTACCCTCAACCCCCTGACGAGGTCTCCTATGGAATACCGCTCCCTGGGCCGCTCCGGCCTCAAAGTTCCCGAGCTCTGCTTCGGCACCGGCACATTCGGTGCCGCCAACGAGTTCTTCGCCGCCTGGGGCAACACCCAGACCGACGAAGCCCGCAAGCTCATCGACATCTGCATGGAAGCCGGCTGCAACTTCTTCGACACCGCCGACGGCTACTCCGACGGCAAGAGCGAAGAGGTCCTCGGCCAGGCCATCAAGCACCTCAAGCGCGAAGATGTATTGATATCGACAAAAGCCACCTTCCGCTTCGGCCCCGGCGCCAACAACGTCGGCAGCTCGCGCTATCACCTCATCGATCAGCTCCACGGCTCGCTCAAGCGCCTCAACACCGACTACATCGACGTCTACCACATGCACGCGTTCGACGCGACGACACCCGTCGAAGAGACGCTCGACACACTCAACACCTTCGTCCGCGAAGGCAAGGTCCGCTACATCGCCTGCTCCAACTTCTCCGGCTGGCACCTGATGAAATCGCTCTCCGTCTCCGAGCGCTACGGCTGGGCACGCTACGTCGGCCACCAGGTCTACTACTCCCTCATCGGCCGCGACTACGAGTGGGAGCTCATGCCCCTCGCAATCGACCAGGGCGTCGGCGCTCTCGTCTGGTCGCCACTCGGCTGGGGACGCCTCACCGGCAAAATCCGCCGCGGCCAGCCGCTCCCCGAGACCAGCCGCCTGCACAACAAAGAAGTCGTCGACGCCGGCCCCATCCCTGACCAGGAGTACGTCTACAAAGTCGTCGACGCGCTCGACGAGATCGCGAAGGAAACCGGCAGGTCCATCCCGCAGATCTCTCTCAACTGGCTGCTCCGCCGGCCCACCGTCTCCACGCTCATCATCGGCGCGCGCGACGAAAAGCAGCTCCGCGCCAACCTCGCCAGCGTCGACTTCAAGCTCACTCCCGAGCAGGTTGCAAAGCTCGACACCGCCAGCCAGACAAAGCTCGCCTACCCCTACTGGCATCAGCTTCAGTTCGACGAGCGCAATCCGTTCCCGGTGCCAATTTCGAAAATCTAGCCATAAAAGATCAAAAATTATAGCCATATAAAATAGCTCACGACCACCAGGCTCGCTGCGATCGCGAGCCTCTCGGTTTAATCTCACTCCGAGGGAATGCCTTGCGCTGCCGATCGATTGTGCTCTTGCTGCTCTCCTGCATTGTCGGCGCATGTTGCGCCGCGCAGGCACCCGCCACTCATCACTTCAGCGTTGACAACGGCCACTTCGTTCTCGACGGGAAACCTTCCAGGTGATCTCCGGCGAGATGCACTACACCCGCATCCCGCGCGCCTACTGGCGCGCCCGCCTGCGCATGGCGCGCGCCATGGGCCTCAACGCCATCACCACCTACGTCTTCTGGAACGAGCACGAACCGCGCCCCGGCGTCTACGACTTCTCCGGCAACAACGATGTCGCCGAGTTCATCCGCGAAGCCCAGCAGGAAGGCCTCTACGTCATCCTGCGGCCCGGCCCATACTGTCTGCGCCGAGTGGGAGTTCGGCGGCTATCCCGCGTGGCTGCTCAAGGACCACACCATCAGTCGTCCGCACCACCGATCCCGAAATTCATGGTCCGCTGCCACGACGCTGGCTCATGCGCCTCGGCAAGGAGCTCGCTCCACTGCAGATCGGCAACGGCGGCCCGATCATTCTCACGCAGGTTGAAAACGAATACGGCTCCTTCGGCAACGATCACGACTACATGGAGCAGATCCACCACGCGCTCGTCGACGCAGGATTCACGCAAGTCGCAGCTCTACACCGCCGATGGCCCGGCAACGTTCCCAACGGCTCGCTGCCTGAGCTCCCCGTCGGCATCAACTTCGGTCCCGGCAACGAGGGCGCAGCCCAGAAGGCGTTCGCCACGCTGAAGAAATACCGTCCCGATGGTCCCTTCTTCAACAGCGAGTTCTGGGCCGGCTGGTTCGACCACTGGGGCGCCCCGCACGCCCACACCAACGCCGACAGCTGAGGCCGCAAACCTCGAGTGGATGCTCGCGCAGGGCTACTCCGTCAGCATCTACATGTTTCACGGCGGCACCAGCTTCGGCTGGATGAACGGCGCAAACCTCGACGCGCAACGACGACTATCAGCCCGACGTAACAAGCTACGACTATGACGCCGCGCTCGATGAAAGCGGCCGCCCCACGCCAAAGTACTACGCCTTCCGCAACGTGATCGCCAACGCAACCGGCATCACGCCTCCGCCCGTTCCCGAGGTCGCAGCCTGCAATCACCATTCCTCCCGTGCAAGCTGACCGAAGCCGCTTCGCTCTGGGACAATCTGCCCGCTCCGGTCCATTCGAAACAGATCCTCAGCATGGAAGACGTCGACCAGGCCTACGGCTACATCCTCTACCGCACCTCGCTCAAGCCGCAGCCCGGCGGCGATCTCGCGCTCGACGAACTTCACAGCTACGCGCAGATCTATCTCGACGGCAAACTCGTCGGCACACTCGACCGCCGTCTCAAACAGAGCAACTTGACGCTGCCTGCAACCAAGCGCCACGCCCGCCTCGACATCCTCGTCGAGAACACCGGCCGCGTGAACTTCGGTCCACACATCGGCGGCGAACGCGCCGGCATCACCCGGCAGGTCACGCTTGCCGGCGCTCCTCTGCTCGGCTGGTCCATCTATCCGCTGCCCATGAGCGACCTGACCACTCTGAAATTTTCTTCTGAGCCATGCGAAGGTGCGTGCTTCTATCGCGCCAGCTTCAACCTCACCTCAACCGGCGACACCTTTCTCGACACCGGCGAGTTCACCAAGGGCGCACTCTGGCTGAACGGCCACGCGCTCGGCCGCATTTGGAACATCGGCCCGCAGCGAACCCTCTACGCTCCCGGCCCCTGGCTGAGGAATGGAACGAACGAGTTGATCGTGCTCGATCTCGAAGGCCAGAGCGGACGCTCCGTGCGCGGCCTCGACAAGCCGATCCTCGATAGAGCTGCAACTCCCTGACGCGTCGCACCCGACAAAACACCACAGAAAAGAATCGGCGTTGCGCCAAAAATTGGGCAACGCCGATTCGTTTTGATCGCTGCTACAGCAACGCGGTTATCGACCCGTTGCTCCTGCCGTCTTCGACGCAGCTGGCTTCTTCGTCGCCGTCGAGGCCGCCATCGGCTTCACCTTCCAGAACTCCGGCTCGGCCTTGATCATCTGGTCCGTCGGAATGCTCATCTTTGGATCAATGATGAAGAAGTTGGTCTTCTCGCTCTCGATGCACTTCGCTTCCAGCCCGTCCAGCTTCTTCATGCCATCCTCTCCCATCGCCTCCGCGAACTTGGGATCGCTGGCATACATCGCGTCCAGTTCCGACATGCTCTTCACCGACGTGAGCACAAGATACGTCGGCCCAGTCGAGTTCCCGAAGATCATCCGGTACGTGCTCCAGTGCGCTCCGACATCAGCCTTGTTGTAGCCATCCAGGACCATCTTCACGACCGCTTCCCATTCACCCGTGTGGCCGGGCTTCACCACAAACTCGCGGAAGATCATGTAGCGCGATCCAACCCGCGGCCCATTGGTGTTCTGACTCAGGTCGGCATCCACCATCCACACGCTCTCATCCGTGCCCGAGAGCTGCTCGCCATCAGCAATCATCGTCTTGTCCAGCGACGCCTGCAGCGCCTGGCTCATACTCTTGTGCTCCGCTTCAACGGCCTGCATCGAATCGTAGCCGCTCAGGAACAGCGCGCGGTTTGGCCCCGTCAGAGACGTAAACGCAACATAGTGGAACGGTGCTTTCCCGGCCGCGGCAGCCCGCATATAGCTGGCCTCCGTCGCCTGGTGAGCAGCTCCATCGCGGCCCGGCTTGGTGAACTCACGGTTGATCACCAGATACTTCGAAGGTCCGTAGGTGGGTACACTCTCCTGCGCCCGGACGCTGCGCGGACAACAGGAAAGGACGAAGAGAAACGCTGAGCCCGCAAGGGCAAGACGCATTAAACGGGGATTCATAGAAACCTCCATGGCTGAACGAATTCTTTGGAAGAAGGTGGAAATGCTGCGAGGGCCCTGTCGCCGAATAGCGGCAATCACTCCGCTGGCGAGCGAAAGCGCGGTCGTCGAACGGCCGCGGCTCAAATCAAAACTCTGCGTGTGCGAAAGTCTCCGCCCGCTGGGCCACACTGTCAAGGACTAAGTCGCGGTCGCGCGCAAAACTCCGGTAACATGCGTCGAACCAGACATGAAGAAGGCTCGCGCCACAAATTCGGCAGCCTCGCGCATCATCCGCATCGGCACCGCGGGCTGGACACTGCCTCGCGCGCACGCGCACCACTTCCCCGAAACCGGCACCCATCTCGAACGCTGTTCTCAAACCCTCAACTGCGTCGAAATCAACTCGAGCTTTCATCGCCCGCACCAGCTCAAAACCTGGGAGCGCTGGGCGCGCTGCACGCCGCCGGACTTCCGCTTCTCCGTGAAGCTGCCCAAAGCCATCACGCACACCGCACAGCTCGCCAACTCCGGCGCCCTTCTCCAGCAGTTCTTCCACGAGGTCCGCGGGCTCGGCGACAAGCTCGGCCCCATCCTCGTCCAACTCCCTCCCAAGCTCGCATTCGACGAATCCCTCGCGCACGACTTCTTCACCACCCTCCGCGAGCTCCATCCGCAGCACCCGCACAGTGGCTTCATCGCGCTCGAGCCACGCCACGCAAGCTGGTTCACGCCAGCCGTCAACCGCCTTCTCCGCAGCTTCGAGATCGCCCGCGTCGCCGCCGACCCACCCAAAGGCTCACCACTCGGCCTCCACACCCGCCGGCTGGCCGCGGCCTCTGCTACTGGCGTCTCCACGGCCAGCCGCGCACCTACTACTCCGCATACAACGCAGCCTTCCTTCGCCGCTTCGCCCACCAGCTCCGCGAGACCACCTGCGCACACCAATGGGTCATCTTCGACAACACCGCACTCGGCCACGCCACCGGCAACGCCCTCACCCTCAAACACCTGCTCGCGCCCTGAGCCACCGCGCCCTCTACCCTCTACGCTCTACTCTCTGCCTCTTTCGCCCGCGGCAGCAGCGCCTTCACAATCAGCCACGCGCCCAGCGAGATCAGCACGCCGCGAATCATCAGCATCGAGTTGAAGTTCCACCCGAACACCACAAACGTGATCACCACGCCCACCATGTAGATCTCGCCAAAAAACCCCTGCATCCACTGCGCGCGTCTCCCCGCAGCCGCAACCTGCGGCGTCGGCGACGGCAGAAACCGCGGCACCGCCTTGCGATACTCCACATACGGCTCACCAAATCGCTGCGCCAGAAACGGCTCCTCCGCCAGTGCCAGCCGCACCTCAAACATCCAGATCAGCGCCACGCAAAAGATCGCTCCGCTCGGCGGCATCAGAATCGCCAGCCCGACAATATGCAGAATCGTCCCGAGATACAGCGGGTTCCGCGTCCGGCGATACGGCCCATCCGCGAGCATCGCCTCGCCATGCATCTCGCGCGACTGCACCACGCTCGCGCCCACATACGACGCGCCCCAGATGCGCAGCCACGCTCCCAGCGTCACCAGCACAATCGCCAGGATCAACACCACATTCGTCGCCGCCACAAACGACAGCAATCCCGTCCGCGACATCCACGACGCCAGCACCAGCCACGTCCGCAGCCGCGTCCATCCCAGCGCCTCGCACCACGGCGCCCAGAACCCCAGGCAAATGATCACCGCATGCAGAAAAAATCGAAACTTATATTCAAACCTTGTCGCACGCATGAAAGCAGCACCCATCAGAAACTATCCACCTCACATCACCATCGTTCGCGCCGGGAATCTCGCACTAGTCTAGGGGAAATTCCTACACATCACGGCCTTGCTTTTTCACTACTCACTATTCACTGCTCCCGATTACTCACAATCTCCTTCCCTCCACCCTTCGCAATCACATACGCCGGCCCAATCCCTTCCGGCAGCCGATTCGGCGGGTCCGTCAACGACTGCCACAAAAAAATCCGCTGCTCACCCGCCCACGCCCGCGCAAAACTCTCCGGTGTCTCAAAGATCTTCGGCGCATCCGGAAAAAAACTCCCATACCAAAGATTCGAGCTCCGCCCCTCCAGAATATGAATGTCGTTGCGCTTCAGATAAAACCCCAGCGTCGACCCCGACTCATACTCGCCATGAATCGCAACCATGTCCTCCGCGCGCACCAACGGCGCAATCTTCTCCGCCAGCTGCGCCGAACTGATCACCGGCGCAAACGTCTGCAGTCCCAAATGCGCCGCCAGCAGAAATCCGAACGCACCCGCCGCCATCGCCCAGTTCGCCCAGCAAGGCCGCGCCCGCTTGCGCAGAATCAGCGACACCAGCGGCCCGCCCACAAGACTCACCGCCGCGATGATCAGCGGCACGCGAAACAGCCCCAGCGCCTCCGCATTCAAATCCAGAAAGTGCCCCATGCTCATCGCGTAGTCGCCCGGATGCTCACTCAGCAGCGCCGCCAGATCAACATTGCCGCTCGGCGTATGCGCATGCAGCAGCACGCCCACAGCCGCAATCGCAAACAACACGCCCAGCACCAGCAGCACCTCCGTCGCATGAATCGCCGCCTGTCCAGCCTTGATCAGCGCCAGCGCCTGCTCGTGCTCCACGCCCTTCATAACCACCTTCGCACCCTTTCGCTGAGCGCCGCGGCCTGTAATGATCCACCCACGCCAGCCACCCAGCGCCCAGCACCGCCAGCGCCGGAAACGCCGGCAGCACGTAATACTCCTGCCGCGTGGAGAACGCAAAGAACAGCAGCACAAACGCGGCCCACACCGCGAGCAGCAGCATCCCGCGCCGCCGCAGCGGAAGATCATGCCTGCGAAACTGGCTGCGCCACTTCTCCGAACGCAACGGCAGCGCCCATCCCGCCACCTTGAACCCGAACGCCGACCACGGCATCATCCACACCAGGCACAACCCCCAGAACAACACCAGCGGTACCGTGTCATAGTCATGCGGCACGCGCAGATTCAGATACCGCAGAACGTGCTCGTTCATGAAGTAGAACCAGAACCACCCCCGCACATTGCCATCCGTCGGCAGCGGCACAATCCAGTGCCCCTGCACAAAATGAAACGGCGTCGGTTGCCCCTGCGTCGGATTCGCCAATCCCGCCAGCACATGCCACGGCGCCGCAATCGCCAGGAAGACCACCAGCGAACTCCACAGATGCAGCTCTCGCAGCCTCACCAGCGTTCTCTTCCATCCACGCGTCAGCAGCAGATAAATGACAACCGTCGCCACCGGAAACACAACGCCGATCAACCCCTTCGTCAACACATTCAGCGCACAGCTCGCCCCAAACCCCCAGCAGTAAACCTGCGTGGCACCAACAAACCGGGTGCCCCTACCACGAATCCGGGTGGCCCATCCTTTCGCAGTTTCATCGCGAAACGGTGGGGTATCGCGCGTGGTAGCGCGCGAGAAATGCTGAGCGTCCTCGATCTCACTTCTGAGACGTGGGTTCCCCCTCTCTATTTCCTCAATCCGCCAGAAACACCACAACGCCGTCGCAATCCACAGACACACCATCGCATCCGGAATCGTGATCCGCGTAAAGATAAAAATCCCAAAGCTCGACAGCAGAATCAGCGCCGCATACAGCCCCGCCCTCCCCGACCGAAACATCCTCCGCGCCAGGCTCTCGCACACCAGCGCCAGCGCCAACACCGCAAACGCCAGCGGCAGCCTCACCGCAACGGTGCGCGCCACCGCCCCCGTCAGCCCCGGGGTCCCCGGCGAACTTGTTCGCTGGGGTGTGAGCCCCACCGCGCCAAACACCTTCAAACACGCAGCCATCGACCAGTACAGCAGCGGAGCTTTCTCCAGATACCGAATTCCATTCGCATACAGCGTCACGTAGTCGTGGCGCAGCAGCATCTCGCGCGCCACCTCCGCGTGCACGGAATCGGCATCATCCAGCAGCGGCGGCCTCACCAGCGCAAAGCTCGCATAGAACGCCGCCCACAACACCACAATCCACACCAGCACCGCACGCGCACGCGTCGGCGTCTCTAGCCCCTTCTCCGTCCTCACCTCAACCGCATCAGCCACACCTCAAGTCTAAGTGGCACCGAGAGAACAGAAATCAGAGATCAGAAATCACCTGCGCCGTTGGTCTTCCCGTCTCTGGATCGTGGCTCAGAATTAGAATGGCTGGCATGAAGGTGCTGACTAAGCTAAACCTCGCTCTTTATCGTCGGCTTCGGCAGCCAAAGGATGAGATGGACCGACGTCAAGATACAAGCGAGATTCAGCCACTCTTCCCTTCAAAGAAATAGCCAATTTCAAACTGAGGCACTACGATCTCTGTTCTCTGATTTCTGGCCTCTCTCGTACACTCATCCCCAATGCCCTCCATGCGTCCCATCGCCGCCGGCCGCGAGCCCTCACTCGTTCAACTCGACGCCGCCGCGCGCCCCGGCCCGGGGTCCCCGGCCAGCTTTGCTGGCTGGGGTGGAGGCCCGCCCACTGACTTCATCTACAACGACTGGTACCCCGCGCTCCGCACCGACACACTCCGCGAGCCCCGCACCACCACGCTGCTCAACATCCCGCTCCTCATCGGCCGCAAAGCCGACGGCACCCTCTTCGCCCTGCGCGATCTCTGCCCCCACCGCGGCATCCCACTCTCCGCCGGCTGGTTCGACGGCTCGACCGTGCAATGCAAATACCATGGCTGGCGCTTCGAGCCCTGCACCGGCCGCTGCGAAGAGATCCCCTCCCTCACCACACACGACTCGCTCGAACCCACACGCATCTTCGCCAACGCCTTCCCCATCGCCGAGCGCGACGGCTACGCCTGGGTCTACATCCCCGCCCCCGGCGCCGGCCGCATCACCCTTACAACGGAGAACGGACAACGGACAACGGACAACGAGCTACTCCCACCCATCCCCTCCCTCCCCAAGTTCTCCAAACGCTTCCGCACATCCCACCTCTCCGCCGACCTCCCCTGCAACGTCGACCACGGCATCATCGGCCTCATGGACCCCGCACACGGCCCCTTCGTCCACCGCGCCTGGTGGTGGCGCTCCGCCGCATCCATCCACGAAAAAACCAAGCGCTTCGAACCCATCAACTCCCCCGACGGCCAACACGACGGCTTCCGCATGTCGCCGCACGCGCCCAGTTCCAACTCCGCACCCTACAAACTCCTCGGCCGCCCCGTCACCACCATCGACTTCACCCTCCCCAACCGCCGCACCGAAACCATCGTCGCCCCGAACCCCCGCAACCCCAGCAAACCACCCCGCTGGTTCTCCTCCCTCACCACCGTCACGCCCATCACACCCTCCACCTGCCGCATCGACGTCGTCGCCGCCTGGAACATCGCCTACTACATCCCCTTCGTCACCCCGCTCGTCCGCTTCTTCGGCTCTCGCTTCGTCGCACAAGACCAGCAAACCATGATCGAGCAAGCCCGCGGCCTCCGCTCCAACCCCGGCCTCATGCTCATCGACGACGCCGACAAGCCCGCCAAGTGGTACTTCGCCCTCAAGCAGCGCCGCCTCACCGGCACCGGCCTCCATCCACTCCAAGAACCCGTCGAACTGCACTGGCGCAGTTAGCCCTCCACTGGCGCAGCTAACCCGCCAGCACGCGCAGCTAATCCCCTCGCCCGGCGACACAACACTCCTCACAAAATTTTTCTCTCCCGCTGCGACACTCCCGCAGTACCCTTGTGCGCAAGTAATCCCCATCAACACGCACACGTGGGTGCCCAATGGTCCTCCGCCGAGCCGTCCCGCTCTCCCTGTCTGCCCTCCTCCTCGCCGGCTGCGGCTCCGCCCCCAACACCTGGCACTCCATCCCCGTCATAATCACAAACGCTCCGGCAGCGTCCACGGCGGCCAGCAGCCCATCGTCGGCGCCAGCATCCAGCTCTACACCGTCGGCACCACCGCCAACGGCTCCGCCGCCACGCCGCTCCTCACCTCCACCGTCACCTCTGACTCGACCGGCAGCTTCACCATCACCGGCCTCTACTCCTGCACCTCCGCCACCCAGGTCTACATCGTCGCCACCGGCGGCAACCCCGGCCTCTCCACCACGAACCCCGACATCGCCCTCATGGCCGCACTCGGCCCCTGCTCCTCGCTCACGCCATCCACCTTCATCAACATCGACGAGCTCACCACCGTCGCGGCCGTCTCCGCGCTCGCGCCCTTCATGCACTCCGCCACCGCCATCGGCTCCGCGTCCTCCGACGCCGCCGCACTCGCCTCTGCCTTCACCCTCGCCAACGAATTCGTCAACACCTCCACCGGCCTCGCGCCCGGCACAGGCATCCCCACCGGCTACACCGACCCCATCGCCGAGCTCAACACCCTCGCAGACATCGTCTCCGCCTGCATCAACTCCACCGGCGGCGTCGCCGGCGACGGCTCCCTCTGCGGCCAGCTCTTCACCCTCACCACCATCAGCCCCAACCCCGCGCCAACAAATACCATCGCCGCGCTCCTCAACCTCGCCAACAATCCCACGCAGAACACCGCCGCGCTCTTCGCCCTCACCCCACCCACCCCGCCCTTCCAGCCCACCCTCACTGCGGCCCCGTCCGACTTCCTCATCGCCCTCATCCCACCCGCCGCAACCACCAGCCTCGAGATCACACCCTCCTCCATCAGCTTCCCCGACACCGCCGTCAACGCCTCCTCGCAGCCCGTCACCATCACGCTGCAAAACACCGGCAGCACCTCCATCTCCCTCACCTCCATCGCCATCTCCGGAACCAACAGCTCTGACTTCTCCATCACCAACCCCACTTGCGGCTCGTCCCTGAACGCCGGTGCCTTCTGCTCCGCCCAGATCGTCGCCAAGCCCTCCGCCAGCGGCACCCGCAGTGCCAGCTTCGTCGTCACCTCCAGCGCGCCGGGCTCCCCGCAATCCATCCCGCTCACCGTCAAGGGCACCGTACCCGCGAACTCCGTCACCCTTACCTCATCGGCCAGCTTCACCATCCTCGGCGCGCTGCAGGACCTCACCCTCACCAACCAGAACAGCACCGCCGTCAACATCGCCTCCGTCACCGAGGCCGACTCTGGCGGCACGTCGCCTTACTTCGAAATCGCCGCCAACAACTGCGGCGCCTCGCTCGCCGCGCAATCCTCCTGCACCATCACTGTCCTGTCGTCCAACTCACCCACCGGCTCGCAACCCACGACCGTCACCGGCGCCCTCAATGTCGCCGACGACGCCGGCACCCAGACCGCCGCCCTCACCTCCGCCGACGTCTACGCGATCGAGGTGCAGAACGGTCTCCTCACCGCTCCCTTCTCCGGCATTCTCTCCATTCCCGCCACGCGCATAAACTCGCCGCAGAACGGAACAACGATCTACTACACTCCCTGGGTCTCCAGCGCCATCGCGCCACCACTTGCTCTCACCCTCAGCGGCGCCGACCCCAGCGACTTCGCCGCATCCGCTATCAGCCCCGGTGCATCCGGGCCCGCCACCACATGCCCTGACGTCTATGGCTATGGCGAGCAGTGCAAGATCACCTTTGACTCCAGGCCCACAGCCGCCGGCCCACGCTCCGCCAAAGTCTCGCTCGATCCCTCCTTCGGCACACCTACCGGCCAGTACATCCTGCTCGAAGGCACCGGCGTCTCCGGCAGCGCCGGCTTCGACACCGACCTCACCTCGCTCACCCTCCAGAGCTATCTCCCCGGCAACATCGACCCCAGGAGCACCGGCGCGGCCACCATCACCGTCACCAACATCGGCATCAGTCAGCTCGACCTCTCCGCCAGCGTCACCGGCACGGTTGCGCCCTATCTCACCGCCTCCGTCGCAAACTGCGCCTCCGTCAATCCAACAGCAACCTGCACGGTTCCGGTCACCTTCTCCGCCTCTGCCACCGGCACGTACACCGGCAGCCTTACCCTCACCAATGTCTACGGCGGCTCCGCCACGCTTCCCATCACCGCAACCACCTCCTTCTGGCCCGCGGTCGCAACGCCCAGCCTGCTCAACTTCGGCAGCATCACCGTCGGCTCGGCCACCGCCGCCCAGAACTTCGTCATCGCCGATCCCAACGGCTATCCGCTCGGCCACGCCTATAGCGTCTCGCTCCAACCTTCGAGCAACTTCACGCTCACGAACGGTGCAACCTGCCCCGCCAGCACCACCCAGACCTGCACACTCTCCGTCGCCTTCGATCCTCAAATCGCCGGCCCCATCAGCGAAGCCGCAACCATCACTGACCAAACCACCAACCTCACCAGCCAGCTCGCGCTCTACGGCACCGGCGGCGCTGCCACCTACACGCTCTCCACCACTGGCATCGTCTTTCCGCCGGCTGTCTCCGGCGCCACCAACACTGCCCCGATAGCCATCACGCTCACGGCCAACGGTGCGCAGCCGATCTCGGTCTCCGGCATCTCCATCACCGGATCCGGCAGCAGCAACTTCTCCCAGACCAACAACTGCTCCACCGTCGCCATCAACTCCACCTGCACCATCAATGTCACGTTCACCCCAACCTCCGCCGGCACACCATCCGCCACGCTTCAGATCGCAAGCAACGCGGTGAACTCACCCACCTCGGTCTCGCTCAGCGGCTCCGTCACCTCCTCCAGCGGCCCGGCGCTGCAGATCAGCCCATCCTCCATCACCTTCCCATCAACCACCATCGGCTCTTCTTCACCCGCTCAGACCATCACCATCACCAACAACGCGAGCGGCCCCGTCACCCTCACCGGCGCCACGATCAGCGGAACCTCCGGAGCAGGATTCAGCGTCTCCGGCAACTGCACCGGCACACTCAACGCCGGCAGAAGCTGCACCCTCTCCGTCAGCGGCACGCCTTCAGGCGCAAGCGGCACCGGCTCGCTCGTCGTCACCTCCTACACTCCGGACTCGCCTCAAACCGTGCCGCTCTTCATCACCGGCACAACTGCCGGAGGCGGCACCACCTCGGGCGGAAGCACCGCGACCGTCACTCCGACTCCCTTCAGCTTCACGATCTGGGGCGCCAATAAAGACTTCACCGTCACAAACACCGGCACCGCGGGCCTCACCGTCAGCAGCGTGAACGTGACCACCACGGGCGCCGGCATAGAGCATGCTTACAGTACCGTCAGCAACAGCTGCACCACAATGGTGTCGCCAGGGGCGGCCTGCACCTTCACCATCTCCCCCTATCTCTTGCAGTCGTTCTCCAGCATCGCCGGCACCTATGACGGCAATACCGGCCAGATCTACGTCTCCGACGACGCCTCCACCGGCTCCGGCCAGCAGGTGGTCGCGCTCAACGACGTCGAAACTGCTTATCTCGGCGTTGGCGGCGTCAACGGCAACGCTACCGCCGGCGGCATCATTGGATTCTCCGCGAACCAGGTCGGCTCGACCCAGACAGCCACAATTCAGCTCGCCAATCTCACCAAGGGTTCGCCCGCCGCCACGCTCACCATCGGCGGAGCCAACCCCGGCGACTTCTCTGTCTCCGCGCTCGAGCCTTCCGTCAGTTCCACGCCGTCCACGTCCTGCCCCGGCACCGGCAGCGCCCCGTGCACCATCACCATCACCTTCAAGCCCACCGCCATCGGCGCCCGCTCCGCCAGGATCTCGCTCGACAGCGCCAGCACCTCGACCGGACAGTACATCTTGGTCGGCGGAACTGGACTGCCTCCCGGACCGTCCTTCAGCGCAAGTGGCGCGGCCCTCAACATTTCACTGCCCGGCTCCGGCACGGCGACTCACACCATTACTGTCACCAACACCGGAACCACAACCCTCGATCTCGGTGCCTCCATCACCGGAGCCAACGCCGGCAGCTTCACGGCGGACGCGAGCCAGTGCCAGTCCCTCGCCCCGCAGGCCACCTGCCTCGTCAACGTCACCTTCAACGGCAACGTCGTCGGCAACAACTACAGTGCCTCGCTCTTCCTGTACGACAACTCCTCCTCCGCGTCGGACACCGTCCCCCTGACCGGCACCGTCGGCTATCAGGCACCCACCCTCACTCCCAACATCACCCTTTCCTATTCACCCTTCGGTCTGCTGTTCCCCAACAGCCAAACCGTAAACACCATCGGCGCGCCCGTAAGCTTCACCGTCAACGGCTACGGCGACCCGGTCACACTTTCACTCTCCAACACCAACTTCATCTTCGTCGGCGGTTCGAGCTGCCCCGCCAGCTCCCAGCCCTGCACCATCTCCATCGCCTTCGCCCCTGCGTCGACCGGCAACCTTTCGGCCACCCTCACCGCCACCGACACCATCACCGGCAAGCAATCCTCCCTGAACCTCGGCGGCATCGCCACCCAGTAATCCTGACAGCGTTCGCCGATCCCCAATCCATTCAAAACCCGCCTAAACACCGGCCCAAACAGAGCCTCCGGTCACCCAAAAAGCGCACCCGCATAGCGAGAGCCATCTCCTTGATTCCAGAGATTTTACTGTTATCTCCTTTGGAATGAAGATTTTGCACACAAGGTCCAAGCCTAAGTTACCTGCAATCAAGATTTTGCACAAATACACCGGGGGAGGGGGTACACCGCAAAATCTTCACCGCATCATAAGGAGCATGCCGAGTTCACCATCAGCAGCTCCGGTGGAACAACTGCGCGACAACGCCAAGCGCCTCGAGGCCGCGCTCTCCGTCGGACTCGCCAACCCAACCACCAAAGCCGTCCACGAGCTGCGCGCCGCCACCCGCCGCGTCGAGGCCCAGCTCGCCCTCCTCGCCATGGTCACTGGCCTCCCCAGCTACAAGCCCACCGCCGACAAGCTCCAGCGGCGGCTCGACAAGCTCCGCCGCATCGCCGGCCGGGTCCGCGACTGCGACGTCCAGGAGAAGCTCCTCAAGGACCAGGACCACACGATGAGCTCCGCCCCCGAGGCCGCCGCCCCCCTCGACAAGGCCCAGAACAAACTCCGCAAGAAGGTTGCTAAGAATCGACAGCGCAGAGAGCGTAAGCTCCTCGCTGCAATCGAGCAGCAGCTTCCCAAGCTGGCGCGCGACACGGAAGCGGTACTCGCCTGCCTCAAGCCTGCCGCAGAGCAGCAGGTCCCTGTGAACCATCTGCTCGGCACCATCGAAAGCCACATCGAGCGCATGCTCCAGTCGCACGAGCACGGCGAAGAGCACCTGCACGATCTCCGCAAGGCTGCCAAGCGCGCACGCTACCAGTGCGAGAGCCTGCCCGGCCCCCAGGCCGCCGCCATGGCCAGGCGCCTCGAACAATTACAGGACGCCGGCGGAAGCTGGCATGACCTGCTCGATCTAGCCACCGTCTGTCACGAGGAGCTCGGCCCGGAACATCCGCTCTCACGCGTCATCGAGCATTGCCGCGACGAGCACCTCGATGACTTCCTCGCCGACCTCCAAGACTTCCGCAACCGGCACACCCACCGCCAGACCTCCGCGGCCAAGCGCAAGCCGCGGCAGCATGCTGCCGGCGATTTGGGGAGAGCAGCCGCCAAGGGCAGACGCCGTCTGCGAGCGAAGTAGCTGCGGCCCCACGATACGATAACCGCATGAGAGTCGGCCTCTTCGGCGGAACCTTCGATCCACCGCATCTCGGCCATCTCGCAGTCGCGCGCGCCGTGCATGATCGATTCGCTCTGGACCGCGTTCTGCTCGCGCCGGCCGCAGTGCAGCCGCTCAAGCCCGACGGCGCACACGCTGGCTTCGCCAGACCGCCTGCGCATGGTCGAGCTGCTCTGCGAGGGCTGCGCGAACATCGAAGCGTCGGCCATCGATGCACCCCGGCCGGACGGTTCGCCGAACTTCACCATCGACACGCTTCACCGTCTGCGCGCGGAACTGCCATCGCTGGCGGAGATTTTCATCATCGTCGGCGCGGATGCATTCCTCGGCATACGACAATGGAAGAGCCCTGACGATTTGCTCCGCGAGGCAAGCTGGATCGTCGTCAGCAGGCCGGGTTTTGATCTGTGTGCCTTGGATTCACTTGGGCTTGATCAAGAAGAGCGCGCACGCATCCACACTCTGAGTGACTTCGCAAATCCGGTGAGCGCTACGGAAATTCGCGACCGTCTGGCGGATGACGAAGCCGCCGCAGATCTGGTACCCGCCAAGGTTCTGGAGTACATCAAAACGCACCACCTGTACGGAACATGAGCCGGAAGGCCGCTCGAGTTCGCTAGGCTATATCTGGGAATTCGCTAGGCTATATCTGGAGTTCGCTACGCTGGCATGAGAGGAACCTGATGGCAACAAACGAGACGAACCGGATGCTGGCAGCGGCCGCGGCGGCCTGCGAGGACAAGAAGGCTGAAGACATTCGCATTCTGGCGCTGGATCCGGCTGAGAGCGGCCTCACCGATTACTTCCTGCTGTGCAACGGAACGAACGAGCGGCAGAACGTCGCAATCGCCGACGAGATCGAGCTGCGCATGAAGCGCGACTTCAACACCCTGCCGAACTCAGTCGAGGGCCGCCGCCAGGCCGACTGGATTCTGCTCGATTACGTTGACTTCATCGTGCACGTCTTCTCGCCGGAAAAGCGAGCGTTCTACGGTCTCGAGCGCCTGCGCAAGTCCGCCACAACGCTTAGCGTGGATGACCTGAACGCCGAGATCAAGCAGCACATTGCTGACGCGCGTCAGAAGAAGGCTGCACCCGCCGCTAAAAGCCCTGCGAAAAAATCCCCGCAGAAGGCAGCGACGAGGAAGGCGCCTGCAAAGAAGACCGGCGCGAAGACTCCCGCGAAAAGGTCCTCTGCGAAGACGTCTGCAAGGAAAAAGTCGGCAGTGAAGCGTAAGCACTAACTACTCACCTCACGGCTTGGCTGCGGGAGATGCGACCTTCGCCTGATCCACCTTGGCCTGCGCCTTCGCCGCGAGCGCGCGCTTCTGTTCGTCCTGATCCGGACGCGGCGGACCGTACGCCGTCCAGTCGCCCACCGGAATATCGCTCGGAACCACACGCAGAGTCATGGTGGAGAAGACCGGCGCGCTGCCCTCTTGCGTGGCGCGAATGATGAGCCGGTAGGTACCGGGCGCCATCTCGCCCGTCTGGAAGACGTGGCCGGTAACGAAGTTCCCAGCAGCGTCTGCATTGGACGGATCGACTGTCTCGTCCGACTCGTCGATGGGATTGCCGCCGGTGACCGGGGAGCCGTACAGGTAGTGGAGCTGAATCGGCGCGGTCTTTGGCTTGCCGCTCGCATCCTTTGGCACCCAGAGCTGGAAGACAACCGGAATGCGATCGCCCGCGTGCATCGTCAGCGTGCCCACGGCGCGCGGGCTGAAGCGCACATCCGCAACCGAGAATGGCAGCGTGCTGCCCTCGTCGCGGACAGGATTGCCGTTGTAGACGAATGGCTCTGAGATCCCGAGCGCGGTGCTGGACGGCCGCGGCACCACTACAGTCTGCAGCGTGCGGTGTGCGGCGAGTGTGAGATTGTTCGTCAGGGTCGACTGAATGATGTAGCGCCCGGGCACCAGAGGGAAGCGGTCTTCCGCGGCGAACGGCTTTTTGCGCCCCACGTCGGCCTGCGCTGGCTGCAACTCGCTGGTGAGCACGACCAAGTCGTCGTATACCGGCGCGCCGGACTCGGTGGTGATGTGGTTCTGCAGCGTCAGGTCATAGCCGATCGTCTTGTCCTTGCGCTGCCCGATGATGGTTGCATCCGGCTCCGGGAACTGGATGAGGTAGTTCACCGTGCTCAGGCCGCGTTCATCGCGCGACACCGTATAGCCCACATGGGGCGCGTTGCTGGTCGTGATGATGCTGGCGGTAACCTTTCGCTGCTCCCGGCGCAATGCGAGTTGCTGCTTCTGCAGTTGGTTGTCAGGCAGCGTGCGAATTGTAGCCAGCATTTCGTCCGACATCATTGTGGGCGAGAAGTTATCAAGATCCACGGGCTCTGTCGGCAAGAGCGAAACAGCCAGCCGGGCGACCTCATCACCCAGCGACTTCCGGATGGTCTTCAGGCTGCGCGTCTGGTCGTTCAGGTCCTCGAGTCCCGTGACTAGTTTGTTTGGCCCGTCCTGATACGGCGAGTAGATTGTGTACGGCTCTCCTATGCTGCGCTTGAAAAATACGATGTAGAAGTACGACGGCAGCGCCGGCGACGGCGAGCTGTAGAACCAGATCACGAGCGGACGAACATTACGCGGGCTGGGGTACGTGACAATCGACTGCGGCGCGCCGAGCGTAATGTAGATGCGGCCCTGGTCGGTGCGCCAGCCGTTCTGCGCGGCGATGTTGCCGTAATGCTCATTCGCATACGCCAGCCGGCGATAGTGCTCTTCCTTGTAGGTGTTGATCTCGGAGCCGGGAGTCGGATTGCGGGCGTCCCAGAAGGAGCGAATGAACGCGTCGCGCTCCGCGTCTGTGTGCAGGGCGAGGAACTGCGCCCGCTCCTGGGTCTCGATTATGTACGGAACCTCTTCATCCAGCCAATGCCTGTAGTGCGGGGGGAGATTCTTCTCCGCTCTATCCGCACGCGGTGCAGCGACAGCCGGGGTCAGAATGCCAGCGGTGAACAGCAGGATGAACAGAACGGCGACACGCGAACGGAACAACGGTGCTCCTTGAAGCGGTGTTTGTGGCGAAGTTGCTCGCTCGGATCAAAAAAGTAGAGGAGGAAGGCAATCGGCCTCCCTCCTCCAGTGTAGAAGATTCGGTTATCGGGCTAGAACTCGAACCGCACCGATCCACGGGCATTGAACGGTCCTTGGAACGAGGTCGGGCGGCCAAAGTCGACGTTAGGCGCGAACGTGCTGGGCAGTTCCGAATACTGTTCTCGGCCCGTCTCGAACTGGCTATTGGTCACATTGAAGAAGTCCATTGCCATCTTCAGGCGGTACTTCTCACCTACCGGCACCGGATAATCGAGGTGCATATCCAGCTGCATGGCTGCCGGCGTACGTCCTGCGGCGCCGCGTCCTCCAACCGGAACCTCGCCCTGGTTCTGATAGCTCGGGTGGTCAGCAAGATAGCTGAGCGGCACGCCCGACTGGCCACGGAGACCGGCGCCAACCGTCAGCCCATGCAGGCCGCTGACGAACCTGGTATCCGAACCGATGTTGTAGCTGAGGAAGAGGTTACCCACAGTACGGCGGTCTGTGCTCAGATAGCCGGGCCTGAATTGATCACCAAGCAGGTTGAGCTTGCCGGGGGTGAAGTCAAACAGCGAGCTGATGCCGGGGTCGGCCTGCCCGTTGTCATTGCGGAACGCGCCCTCGTAGTTGCCCCAGAGGTTGCCCCAGCGGAAGTTGATGTCTGCCAACCAGTGGTTAGAGAAACGCTTGATGGCTTCGAACTCCACCGCGTTGTAACGGCGAACCGGCTTCACGAAGCCATCCGGAATGCCATCGCCGGGACCCGCATCCGCAGTGCTCGCGTTCAGGAAGCAGGCGCCACCGGCATTGCTGCCATCTGGAGCGGTGAAGAACCCGCCGTTGAAAAAGTACGTGTCATTCGCTTTAGTGCAGCCCGCCACGGGTGCCTTGTAGGGCGGTGCTGGCTGCCCCGAAGCCGGAGGAGGATTCGCGGCATTCCACTGCGCGGCTGTATAGGTGACCTCCTGCTCGTTGACGGCAATGTCCGTGCTCGGGCTGGGATTGGCGATACCGCCGTTGTAGTTCGGAATGACGCCACTCGCACCTTCAGGCGATTGCGAGCCGATGTCCTCGACGATGCGAGCGAGGCGGCGGTCCGTATAGCGGGCCTTCAGGACCAGCGAACTGGAGAGGTTGTGCTCGAAGCCGATGACATACTCATCCTCATACTCCTGTTTCGTTCCCGGGATGATGCCTTCACCCGTCGACGAGACGAAGCTCGGGCCGCCGAAATCAGTACCTCCATTAGCGGCGCCTCCGCCGTTCTTCGGCGTTCCATTTAGAGAGTGCTTCTGGTCAGGAATGACAGATATCGTTCCATCAGAGGCCACTATCGGGGCGAAGTACAACTTGGTTGCGTCCTGCTCGTTGCCAAGCTGACGGATGGCTGCGTCCAGCGGCATCGCCCAGAAGTTGCGGCCGAAGTTGAAAAAGAACTTGCTCTTCTGGCTTCCGGTCGGGTCGATGTTGATGCCCAGGCGCGGCGACCAGCTGGGGCCGAAGTTGTAGTTCAGCACCTGCCCGCCAACGCGCTGCTCTTCCCAGCGAACACCGAGGTTGAGCGTCACATGGCGATTCATCTCGTAGACGTCTTCGCCAAACGCCTGGTGGTAGCGGCCGATGGCGTTCACATAGAGGCCCTGGTACGTTCCACGGTAAACGTTCGCGTACACATGCGCGCCCTTGACGACCGGGCACAGCGTGCAGGTCGCGTCCGTAAGGTCTTTGGTGTTAATCGGAATGATCTGGAAGATGCTGTTGTTCATCTGACCCACTGCCGACGCCTTCATACCTGGGATCGGGTTGTTTTGGTAGTTCAATCCCGGAATGGCGTAGAGCGCGCCGGAGCGCGCCGGAATATCAAGGAAGTCGGTGTGGTCGTAGGCATAACCGACATTGAGGGTGTGCTGACCCCAGAGCTGCCAGACCTTCGACGTGTTGGCCTCGATGCTGTAGGTGTTGTTCTTCGAGGGCTCATAGGCTCCGAGACCCGTGATCACCTGCGGCTGTGTCGGGGTTGTGTAATTGCCGACCGTGTTGATGACTTCGTACTGATTGAAGGCCGGAATTTCAGTGAAGTGGTTGTGGTTGTACGCGTAGGCCGCGTCGACGGTCCACGTGTTGGTGAGAGCAGAGTCAAGACGGATCAGCTCATCCTCAGAACCAAAGTTCCACGAGCTGTCAGTTGTCGTCGGCACCGTACTCGAGAGGCTGTTCGGCACGACATTGTGACGGGAAGGATCGCCGAAGGCCGTCGCCTCAAGCGTGGTGCGGGCGGTGACCTTGTAGGTCAGCTTGCCCGCGTAGCTGAGCGCAGTCGTGCTGGAGTGGATGGTGCCCAGAGCAATAGACTGCGCCGGTGCAGTCTTGGCCGCCGCGATATAGTTCTGAGCTCAGGGACGGGTCCCAGGCGCCGAAGAAGAACAGCTTGTCCTTCAGGATGTAGCCGCCGAGTTCAGCCGAGGCCTCGAACGCCGGGTTCGAGAGCGTGCTGGAGTACGAGTTGTTGACGAAGCCGAACTGGTCATACTGATAGCGGCTGGCGTAGAAGGCCGAAGGAGCGAAGTACGCGCTGAGGGCTCCGTGGAACTGGTCGCCGCCGGACTTCGTGACGATCTGAACGATGCCGCCCGTCGCCTTGCCATACGGAGGCTCGAAGGCGGTTGTCTTTACGTCGACCTCCTTCACGAAGGTCAGGTTGATACCCGTGCCGAGTGCGCCGTGATAGCGGTTGAATGTGCCGATGCTGCCGAAGGCCTGATCCGTGATCGTCACGCCGTCCACGACATACAGGTTCTCGAGGCCGGAGGCGCCGCCTATCGACGGGTTCGACTGGCCGGGGCCAATCGCGTTCGGGGTCGTGTTGACCTGGCCGGCCGCCACGCCCGGAGCTGCGTAAAAGATCGCGCTCACGTTACGCTGCATCGGAACGCTGTTATAGAAGGTGTCGGTCAAGTTGGAGGTGATCGCGGTATTTTGGGTGTCCAGCTGCACCGCGGCCGCGGTGACCTCGACCGTCGTGGACTCGCTTCCGACGCCCAGCTTGATGGTCAGGGTCGAAGCGACGTCCGTCGTTACCTCATTGTGCTTCGCCTCAGTCGCTGAGAAGCCCGCCTTCGAAACCTTCACGTCGTAATAACCGGGACGGAGGTTCGCGGCGGTGAAGCGGCCGAGGTTATCGGTATGCAATGTGAGTGCTCCCTGGGGCCCGGAGACGGAAACGGTCGCGTCGGGAATCGCGGCGCCGGTTGGATCGGTCACCGTGCCATTCAGGCTTCCGGTAACCGCGGACTGGTCTTGCGCAACTGCCGCAAGCGGTAACAGCATCGTTAGAATCAGGAGAATGCTTCGAATAACTGTTCTCACAGAACACCCCTCAGGGAACCCAGATATGCGCTCCAAGGATCGCATTCACGGGTTCATCGGGCAGTCGGTGTTGCACGTCTCGTGCCAACCCGGCGATTGCTGAGAATCCTGGACTTACACCTTTCGAGTACCCATTCCTCTCCTCTGTTTGGTATCCGACATTCCAAAAATGGAATTTCATGAGGGTACGAACTTGATATCGCGATATCGTTATGCGTCAACTCGGTTTAGCATCCGGTAAGGCATGCGAACAGCCGGGTCAGACAATTGGGCGCCAGACACCATCGCCGCCGTGGCGACGCCTCCCGGACGCGGAGGCATTGGGATCGTCCGGCTCTCCGGCCCTGAGGCGTGGCAGGTCGCCGCGCGTCTGGTCCGCCTCAGGCGTGAGCTGGAGGCTGGGCGGACTGGGCTGGCCGACGTTCTGGACCCCAGCGCTCCCGACGGCGCCGCGATTGACGAAGCTGTGGTTACGCCTTTCGCTGCACCTCGCTCCTACACAGGGGAGGATGTAGTTGAAATTGCAGCCCATGGATCACCCATGGTGCTCGAAACCCTGCTCCGCTCCGCCTTGAGCTTCGGAGCGCGCCTGGCCGAGGCCTGGAGAGTTCACCGAGCGCGCCTTCCTTAATGGCCGGCTGGACCTGACCCAGGCCGAAGCGGTGCATGACTTGATCGCGGCGCAAACCCTGGAGCAGGCCCGTATGGCGGCGCAGCAGCTCGGAGGCGCCCTCTCACGGCGAGTGGCTCCTATTAAAGAGGAGCTCGTCAGTCTGATTGCGCTGCTCGAAGCCGGGATGGACTTCGCAGCCGGCGAGCTGGATGACGTCGATGTCGTTTCGCCGCAGCAAATCCGCACGACGTTGGCGCAAATCCGTGAACCGCTGGAGCGACTTGCGCGCAGCTATACGCAGGGGCATCGGTTGCGCGAAGGCGTCTCGCTTGCCCTGGTCGGGCGGCCTAACGTCGGCAAGAGCTCTCTATTCAACCGGCTGCTGGAGCGGGAGCGCGCGATCGTCACGCCGCTGCCCGGAACCACCCGCGACACGGTCGAAGAGGTGACCGCCGTCGGAGGCGTGCCTGTACGCCTGATTGACACCGCAGGGCTGCGGCTGTCAGGTGAGTCCCCGGCTGACGAGGCCGAGGCGCTCGGGATTTCGCGCTCGCGAGAGGCGCTCGCCGACGCGGACCTGGTGATCGTCGTTCTCGATGCGACCGCCATTGTTGGCGATCAGGAGACCGAGCTGCTTGAGTCGCTCAACGGCCGACCGCATCTCGTGGTCAGAAACAAAGCCGATCTGCTCGCAGCTTCCGCGAGTGCTGACGGCCAGGGAATCCTGACCTCCGCCATCACGACGCAGGGCATCGAGGAGCTCCGCTCTGCGATTCTGCGGCTGTTACAGGCTGATGGCGAAATCGTTTCCGGCGGCGGGCTGAATTCGCTGCGCCAGCAGGAGGCGGTTGGGGCTGCGCTGCAATCCGTGGCGGCGGCTGAGACAGCGAACGAGTGTGGCGTGCCACACGAGTTCCTGCTCGCGGACCTGCATGGCGCGCTGCGGGCGCTCGACAGCCTGACCGGCCAAACGACCTCCGATGACATCCTGAACCGGATCTTCTCCACGTTCTGTATTGGTAAGTAAGAGGAGATCACCAATACAGTTTCAGCGCCAATTGGATATTACGCGGGCTCCCGCGGCCCCCGGTGATACGCGCGAAGTTGAAGTTGGGCGAACTGGGATTCTGTGTGAAGTCGAGGTTTCCGGGATTGCCGAAGTTCGGATGGTTCAGAGCATTGAAGAACTCGCCGCGGAACTCGAATCGGCGCTGCTCTCCTTTGAACCGGCCTCCGAGCGGGAACGCTTTGAAGATGGAGAAGTCCAGGTTGCTGTACCCGGGACCGTGATACTGGGTGGGGAATCCGCCCAGCGGTGACAGGTCGGTCTGCCCAATCGTCGTTGCTTTGGGCGGAGCGGCGAACGCCGCGTAATTGAGGAAGTGATCAATGCCGTGCGGACCCTGGTGTACATAACGGTCAACACCCTTGTTCACAAACGCATTGCAGCCGTTTCCGGCGTTGGTGGAAGTCGGGCAGCCCACGGTCCCCGGGAATCCGTCCTGGGCCGTGAAGATGCCGTTCACGTCCCAATCGCCGAGGATCTCGTTGACGAATCCCGGCATGTGTGCGCCCGCCATACGACCATTGCCGAACGGGATCTCCCAGGTGACTGCCGTGTGCAGGATGCGCGGCGAATCGTCCCCGCAGTAGGCGTAGTCAGCCTTCTGGCCCAGAATACGTGGTGCGAGCGCGAATCCGCCAGGATTCTGATCGTTCAGGATGTTGCGAAAGTCGAGCTTGCAGCGCGAACGCGTGAAGTCGGCAATTGCGTACAGTCCGCGGGACATTCTGCGCTCATACGTGACCTGAAAGCCATGGTAGAAGCTGTCGCCATTGGGCGCTACGTAATCCATCCCCTGCCCGAAGTCCGGGTATATTACGTAGTTCTTCGTATTGGTCCCGGGCGGCAGAATTTGGCCGGGATTGTTAAACCGCCAGCCGTTGATCTGGTGGACGCTGTGGTTCCCGACGTAGCCGACCTGGAGGCTGTCGTTACGGCTGAAGGCGTACTGGAGGAACTCGCTCCACTCGTAGGTGCTGCCGGTCTTCCACGGCGATGCGAAGGACTCGAAGCTCATACCAGCGGGGTTGAACGCCGCACTGTTCGGGTCCGGAATGGTGTAGTTCAGCGAATTCGCCAGCGTCAGAGCCAGCGGGCTGGGGAAGATGCTTGAATACTGCTGATAGATCGGCTGGTTGCCACTGGTGTTGTCGTTCAGCGCCGGTTGAGTTTCCAAGGGATAGTTGTATCCCGGGTCGGGCGCGCCTCCGATGTTCTCGAACCCGGCATAAAAGACACCGAATGCCATACGGTTTACCAGCCTCGGGGTGATCTGGTAGGCCAACCCGACGCGTGGTGCGAAGTTGTTCTTCGGCGTGTTCAGCAGGCCGGGCACGCTGCTGTACGTCAGCGGGATGCCATCCTGGGCAAGCAGGGCTAGAAGCGCCGGCGACAAGGCGACACCCTTCAGGTTGCTGGAAAGAACGTAAGTTGCCGGGCCATTGACCGATTGCGGAATCAGCATTGCCTCGCCTTTGCGTGCGCGGGGCTGGCCAAAGAACTCCCACCGCAGACCATAGTTAAAGGTGAGGTTCTTCGTCACCATCCAGTCGTCCTGGGCGTACAGGCCGTAATAGTGGCGAATCTCATCCGGATAGGCGTTACTGCTGGTACGGATGAAGTTCGGCCCGCCCTCGTAATCCACGCCCTGCACTCCGAGGGCGGCGTTCGTCACTGTCGACTTGATCGGCGTTAGCTCCATTGCCGCGATACCAAGACCTACGCCGCCGCCGGACGGGATGCCGGTGTAGTTGGTACCGAAATCCATGCGGCCGCGCGGATCCGAGGGATCATCCCATGCGAACCGCACCAACTGTCCTTCGAACCCGCCCTTGAACGTGTGCGCCTGATGGATCTTCGTCAGGTTCTCGGTCAGTTGGAAGGTGTTGTTCAGGCGTGTATTCGGACTGGCGAACTCGCCGGGGCCGACCGCGGTAAGGCCGCTGATGTTGATCAACGGCAAACCGCCGAGGGTTGGGCCCTGCGGCGCCCCCTGTATCCCGAACTGCGACGGCACTCCCTGAACGCTTGCGATCGCCGGCAACGCATTGCTGATCAGCCGGCTATAGCCCACCCGGGCCTCGTTGATCATCGTGGGTGAGAACACGTGCGTTTCACTGAGCGCGGCATTCCAGGATGAATCCAAAAAGTTGCCATTGCCGAAGCCAGAGTTGTCAATCGGACCGATAAACGTATTCAGGATGTTGCGAAGCCGGTGCGAATAACTAAGTCGCGTGAACGCCTGGTCCTTGGCGCTGAAGTTGTCGTCTACCCGGATGTCGAACTGCTGCGTATGGTCGGGCTGTGGCCGTAAGATCTGATAATTGTTCGAGAGGCCGAAGTTGTTGAAGCTCTCCGGCGTCACGTTCGGCGCCGGGTAGGCAGCCAACAGTTTGATCGCGTTCGGGTCGAGCCGGTTTGCAGGAAGAATATTCATCAGGGCTTCGGCGGCTGGTGTGGCGAAGTTGGTGACGCCCACAATGCTGCCCTGGTAGAACGGGTCACGAATGTAGGCTCCTGGCTTACCACTTAAGCCGGTGATCGGATCGACGCCGGTCGCTGGAATCGTGCGCGTAGTGGCCGGATCGAGGATCGCGCCGGTAGGAAAAGTGCGCCCGAGAGCATCTGTTTTGGTGCCCGACTGGTTGAAGATCTCTTCCTGGAAGTTCGTGAAGCCGCTCTTGCTCATGGTTGCGGTGGGCACGGTGCCGGTCTTCACGGACTGCTGGCTGATCAGCGTTCCCTCGTAATCGCCGAAGAAGAATAGCTTGTCGTGGACGATCGGACCACCGACCGTGAACCCGAACTGGTTATACCGCAACTTGGGCTTCTTGACGCCGTTCCGGTCGTTGAAGAAGGAGTTCGCGTCGAACATGTCATTGCGCAGAAACTCCCAGAGGGCGCCATGGAACTTGTTCGTGCCGGACTTGGTTGTCGCCTGCAGCACCGCGGATCCCGCACGGCCGAACTCGGCATTGAAGTTACTGGTCTGAACCTTGACTTCCTGCACGGCATCGGGAGGCGTCAGGACGACGAAGGCTGCGCCGTTCAGGTAATCGACGCTATCGTTGTTGTTGTCGATGCCGTCGAGGATGTAGCTGTTGTGCGACCACTGAAGGCCATTCGCGGTGAACCCGCCCGTTCCGCCCACTCGGCTGTTGTTGGTCGTCACGCCGGCAGAAAGCTGGGCCAGGTATGTATAGTTGCGGCCGTTCAACGGCAGGTCCGTGACCTGCTGTGCGTCGATGGATTGACCAACGGAGGTGGTCTGGGTTTGCAGGATGGGAAGCGCCGAAGTCACTTCGACCGTTTGCGTAACCGCGCCGGCTTGCAGCGTGATGTTCGCCTTCACCTGCGATCCGACGTTGACGAGGATGTTCGATTGTGTGGCTTTCTCGAATCCGCTCTTCTCCACAGTCACGTCGTAGGTGCCGATCTTGATCGGGTTAAAGACATAGGTCCCGTCGCGTTGCGTGGTCGTGGTCAGCGCCAGGCCGGTCGCGTTATCGGTGGCTGTCACGGTCGCTCCGACAATAACGGCACCCGACCGGTCATAAACGGTGCCGACGATTCCGCCCTGGTCGATCTGCGCATAGACACAGGTGCTGAACCACAGCACGGACAGGAGAACTACTAGTTTGGAAAAAACGAAACGTGGCTTACGCACCGAAACGCGCATTGCTGACCTCCGAAAGCAAAGTCCAAAACTCAAGGAGCGGTCTCTCGCCGCACACAAGCATCCATCGAGAAGCAGCACCCTTCTACATGATCAAAAAAGGTAAGTCAACCGGGAACGTTCACGGAATCAACAGGGAGTGACGACAAAACCAACCCGTAGCCGGAACGACGAACATTGCTTTCCGCAGCGAAACGTGCCTCGTTGCCCTAGGCCTGCAATGTTGAAACCAGGGCTGCGGCCACTCACCGCACAACGAAATCTGTCGGGAAACGAGCACCCTGCCACAATCCAAAAAAATAAATCAACGGGAACGTTCACGGAGGTCAACCGGTGGCGACGAGAAACCAGCCGGTAGCCGGCCAGATCTTCAAGCCGAAAGGTTGAACTCCATGGGAAATAAACGTTTTCGGCAATCACAAGTGTGGCCTCACGTATCATCAGCCCGCGACCGGGGTGTTGCGATTTGACAACGCCAGTCACCTCGGCGCGGAATATGAACTGCGCGAACTCCGGTCGATGCCGGCCGGGGGCGAGTATAACAACGGCTGCGCTACAGCTGCACTGCGGCTGCGGCACCACGGCCGCGCTGCATTTCCAGGAATGTTCCTGCCATCCTCCATTTCGCTCTCCGCAGGGGTGCTGACGCTCGCGCTGGCAACTTCGGCGCTCTCTGGACCGGCAAGGGGTCAGCGAGCGAACCGTGCCGCCGACACGCAAGCGGCACAGCAGACGTCGAGACTTCGCGCAGCCGGTGCGGCCTACGAGCGCGGTGATTACGACACGGCTCGGCAACAAATTCAGCCGCTGTTGAAGACCGATCCGAATAGCTTTCCTGTGAATGAGCTGGCAGGACTGGTCGAAGCAGCGCGCGGTGATGACCAGGGTGCGAACCTCTATCTGGCAAAGGGCGTCCGGCTGGCGCCGAACAACTCCGCGGCACGCACCGCTCTGGCTATGAACCTCATGCATCTGCACCGCGCCGCCGATGCCGAGTTGCAGTTCCGAAAGGCCGCGGAACTTGAACCTTCCAACCACGAGGCCAACCATAATCTTGGCGAGTTCTACGTCCAGTCCGGCAAGGTCGCGGCGGCGATTCCCTTCCTGAAGCGCGCGCAGGATCTTCAACCGGCTGACTACGACAACGGCTACGATCTCGCGCTCGCTTACGAGCAGACCGGCAAACTCGACGACGCTCGCCGCCAGCTCCAGGCATTGGTGAAGGTTCGTGATACGGCCGAATTGCACTCCGTGCTCGCAGAGGTCGAGGAGAAGTCCGGGAACTTTCTGGCGGCTGCGCAGGAATTCGAACACGCCGCAAGCATGGAGCCGAGCGAGAACAACATCTTCGATTTCGGCGCGGAACTGCTGCTGCACCAGACGTTCGATCCTGCCGTTGCCGTGTTTCGGGCGGGAGCGCAGAAGTATCCGGCGTCGGTCCGGCTCGCGCTGGGGCTCGGCGTGGCGCTGTGCGGCAACACTCACTGTGATGAGGCGGCCGAGCAGTTCTTTCGCGTCAGCGACGCCAATCCTACGGATCCGCTGCCAGTTCTGTTCCTCGGGCGCTACTACAGCGAGTTCTCCCCCGCCATCCAGGAGCAGGTGCGTGCGCGGCTGAAAAAGGCCGTTGACGCCTTCCCCCAGAACGCCCAGATCCAGTACTCGTACGCGAGCGCATTATGGAAGGTGCACTGGGACGATGCGGCTGCGGCGCCCCTGCCCGAAATTGAGTCGCTGCTGCGACGGGCGATTGCGCTGGATCCGCGGTACGGCGACGCATATCTCCAGCTTGGCATCCTGCTTGCGAGTGAGCAGAAGGATGCGGATGCCGTTCCACAGTTCCGGCAAGCGCTGAACTACAGCGCAGACACCGGCCCCATCCACTATCGGCTCTTCCAGGTGCTGCGACGTCTTGGGAACACGGCAGCAGCCCAGCAGGAACTTGCAATCTTCCAGCAGCAGCGCTCGAAAAACTCCACTGCCGCCGAACAGCAGAGCGCCGCTGTGGAGCAGTTCGTCTACACCATGAAGAAGGCGGGCCAGTAGCCGCCATTTGACTTCGCGACGTAAGCCATCGTAATTTTTTCCGCACACTCGGTCTCATGAGCTGGAGTACACAGCAAATCTCGCGTAGTCGCCGGGAATTCCTGAGTCTCGTTGCGCGGCTGGGTGCCGCAACGGCGGTCTTCGGGACATCGCCGCTGCACGGCGCTGCTGCGCACGTGCATCCGAATCCGAAGAAGGTCGTCGTCGTCACATTCGGCGGCGGCGCGCGCGACGACGAAACCTTTTCTCCAGCGGGACAGGAGAACATCCCGCACCTGCTGACCGAACTCGCGCCGCAATCCACCTTCTTCACGCAGGTCGTGAACCGCGGCATTCTGGGCCACTACGTTGCCACCGCCAGCCTCGCGACGGGCGTCTACGAGACGCTCAACAACTTTGCGTCGGTTCCGCCCGAGCATCCGACCGTGTTCGAGTATTTCCGCCAACAGCTCAAGCGGCCTGCGTCGGACGCATGGGTTGTCGCGCCAAGCAACGGCTTCAACCGGATCGGTGAGAGCGACCATCGCTCATTCGGCGACGGAATGGGTGCAGGTGTCATCCTGCCAAAGCATCTACTCGCTGCCGCCATGCCAGCTGACAGCGCCGCTTACGATCATCTGCTGCAGGACAGCTACGAGACTCCGTACTACACACCGGGGCTCCGCGGCAACGAGCTGCAGTTACAGCAACTGGAGCGCATGCTTCAGCTCTCCGTCGGTGACTTCACGTCCCACGCGCGCACGCTCTCGAGCCCGGACGAGCTCTCTGTTTACATCGCGCGCCGCCTGATGCAGCAGCTGGCACCCAGCCTGCTGTGGATCACGCTGCACGACATCGATGTCGCTCATTCCGGTGCATACTCGCTGTACGTCGATGGTATCCGGCGCACCGATCGGCTCTGCGCAGAACTCTGGAATACCATCCAGACCGAGCCGGAATACGCGGGCAAGACGGCGATGTTCATCCTGCCCGATTTCGGCCGCGACGCCGACGACGACGCCGGCGGCAATGGCTTCCAGCATCACCGCACCGGTGATCCGCTGTCTCGCACAACCTGGATGATGGCCCTCGGCCCCGGCATCCGCGAGCGCGTGGTCGTTGATCGTGCCATCGATTCACTCGACCTCGTTCCGACGCTGGGAGGGCTTCTCGGCTTCTCACCATCGTTCGCCAAAGGGCGTCCCATCGCAGAGGTAGTGTAGCGATGCTTCCGCGCGATCTCCAGCCGGAGCAGTTCCAGCAGTATCCGCCGCTGGCGCATAAGCTCGCGGTGGAGAACATCGTTGCTTTGCGTCGCATACCGCTAAGCCTTCTGCCCAGCCTGCTCAGCGAGCTCATCCAGTACGACTACCGCTTTCCGGCGGAACGAAAATCGCTCGAAACGGAGATCGCGAACGCTGCTTCCTTATCGGACACACAGGTCAGCGAGTGGTTTGGCGCATTCGCTCAGATCACCCTATCTCCCCAACTCGAGTCCTTCGATTGGGTCAATGCGCCAGCGCAATTCGTAGAGCAGCTTTCCGACCAGCTCTGGAGGACGCACCAGATGGATGCCTTCCGGAACGCGGCCCTGGCGTACTCGAATCGACTGCTCGCCGCGTATCCACCCGAGCCGCCTCCGATCCCGCGACTCGGGATCGCGATCATCGGAGCCGGAGTAGCATCGAGTCCCATCCCGCTGTTTCGCAAGCTGCGGCCGCACGGTGTTTACTTCCGGAACGTCAAGCCCGAGAACGGCCTCTCCTTGTTGAGGAACGCCGTCGCTGATCGCGTGCGCGGAAATCCTGCGCCGTTCGCGCACTGGTATATCGACGGTGGCGTGCCGGAGGCAGACTTGGCGGGCGTGACATGCGTCAGCTATGGCCGGCTGGAGCCCGCGCGGGCAGCGCTGTTGCGGCGGATGAACAGGGAAATTCACTCCGTGGGCATGGGTCCGGAGCAATTGCGCACGATCATGGCGCGCATGCGTCCTGCCGAGCTCGGACTCGGCGACGAAGATCCTGTTCTCGGCAGGTTCCAGGTCAGCGTCCTGACCGAAGGCTCCGGAACGCAAGTGTTCAGCACGACGTTCGTGCAGTGGACTGTGCGCGAAGCGCTGCGGCGGGCGCAGCCTCTTACCGTGCTCGCGCGATTCGCTCCCCGGCAGCGCCAGCTGCCGATGAACGAACTGCTCGCCCGCACCGAAACCCGTGCGGAACTCGATCCGGCCGAATCGCTCATCGATGGCGATATGGGCGCGTACTATAACTGGGTCAACCAGCAGAGACTCGCAGGCGCCGAGCAATCGCGCTTTCTCGCCTGGTTCGAAGAACGGAACGAGGCTGTAGTGATCGCGCCATCAATGCCGCGCGGCGCCGAGTCATCCACGTCGGCAACGATCGCCGACCTCCTCAAATGGATGGGGTAGGGTTCCCTGCCGAACCGCTGGCCCGCAACGTGTCCACCAATGCTCGATACAGTGTTGGCAGAAACTTGCATCTAGAAGTGGTGCTGGAGCTTAGGAACCCCTTCTCCACCTTCTGCACTGGCAGGTGACGCAAGGTCGCGAATGGCAAAGTACGCCAGCACACATAAGAGGCATTGGCAATATCACCGCCAGCCGCGCGATACTGAGAGAATAGAATCCTTGTCCTACGTCCACCCACAAACCAGATTGTCGATTCTGCTGAGCGCCTGCTGAGCGATTCGTGCGCTGTCCACAGGGCCAGCAATTGGAGATGGAATGCCCCGCTCTCGCGCGGCTGCAACGTTGTCAACCGTTGCCGCCATTGTTCTTCTCACTGCATCACTTCCCGTCGCACAAGCTTCATCCGTACCGGCCAGCAAGCCCGCAGCCCCTTCCGCCGCGATAGCGCCGGTCACCGGCGTCGTCGCTGACTCGACCGGCGCAATCGTTCCCGGCGCTGAGGTTGACCTGCTTGACCCAAACGGCGCCGTAGCCGTCGCCTCTCATTCGGATGGTCAGGGTGACTTCCATCTTTCGGCCCCAAAGGCTGGACAATACACGCTGGTCATCACTGCGCCGGGTTTTGATGCGGTGCGGCGACCGGTGATGGTGGCGCCTCCGCCAATGCCCACAGCCAGGGTCAGGGTGCCTTCACCTATCACGCCCGGGCTGCACATTATCCTGCCGCTCGCGGCTGTCGCGACCAATGTGCAGGTCAACGCCGACACAGGTGAAGATCTCACCGCAGGAGACGCCAATAGCGACACCTCGGTGATGACTGCCAACGACATCAAGGCGCTGCCAATCTTTGACAACGACTATGCCACAGCGATGAGCGCCTTTCTTGACTCGGGCTCCGCGGGCACCAGCGGCTCCGGCCTTCTTGTCGATGGCGTAGAGGCCGGTCGCGTGCCCGTCTCAGCCTCCGCCGTGCAGGAGATCCGCATCAATGAGGACCCCTATTCTGCTCAGTACTACTGGCCTGGCCGCGGGCAGATGGAGATCATCACAAAGTCGGCCGCGGACCATTACCACGGCCAACTCAACTTCTACTTCCGCGACTCTGCTCTGAACGCCACCGAGGCACTCGCCGCCACGAAGCCCTTCGAACAGCGACGCATCTATGAAGGGTCGATCTCGGGGCCGATCCCGCATGCTGCCTCGAGCGGCTTCCTGGCATCCTTCACGCGCGCGGAAGAAGACGTCGACTCGATCGTGCACGCCTTCGGCGCCGCCTCACCCGATAATCCCACTGGCACCATCAACCAGAACGTTGCCGCGCCCACGCGCGACACCGAGTTCAGCCTTCGGGCCAGCCACCAGATCGGCGAGAAGCATTCTGTCTATGCGCAATACGCTTACAAGGACTGGAGCGCGCAGAATCAGGGTGTCGGCGCGCAGACGCTGGGCGATGCCGCCTATAACGCCGAGTACCGCGAGGACGATGTCATTCTGCACGCGGACTCGGTGCTTTCGCCGTCGGTGCTGAACCAGGGGTCGTTTGTTATTGAGCGCAACTGGTCGCGCAACCAGGATGCCTACGAGCGTCCGCGTGTCAACGTGAACGGCTATTTCGCCAGCGGATCCGCGCAGAACGACGCCTTCACCAACGAATACAACGGCCGCCTGAGCGATATGGTCACGTGGACGCGCGGCAGGCATCTCATCAAGTTCGGCATCGGCGTTCCGAACTTCAACCGCCGTGTGCTGGAGGACAACACCAACTCCGATGGAACCTATACCTTCGGCCCCACAGTCGATGCCAACGGCAACATGGTGGCAACCGCGCTCTCCAACTACGACAACAACCGGCCATCCACCTTCACGCAGAACACGGGCGTTTCGAGGTTTGTCTATCACCAGCAGGAGGCCGGCGGGTTCGTGCAGGACCAGGTCAAGCTGACCTCGCGCTTCTCCGTCACCCCCGGTCTGCGCTACGACTGGCAGAACTTCCTGCCCGGCAACCGCACGGCCTTTTCGCCAAGGCTGTCCTTTGCCTACGTGCTTAATCAGAAATCCGAGACCGTCGTGCGTGGCGGCGGTGGCGTTTACTATGACCGCTTCGGCTCAGGCCCGCTCGCCGATCTCGCCCGCTACCAGCACGCTCTGCGACGTTCGATTGTTGTCTCACTCGATCCCGCGAGCGAGCCGACCACAGGCTGCGTGCCCGTTACCGACTGCGTCGCGCTGACCCATCAACCGCCCAATCTCGTCGAGGTTGCGCCCGACACCACGACGCCCTACCAGATCCAGTACGGCCTCTCGATCGAACGCAAGATCGGTCAAAGTGGCGAGCTCTCCGTCAGCGGCTACTCCACGCGTGACCTGCACGCCTTCCGGTCAGTGGATATCAACGCACCGACACCGGAGTCCGGCTATACCGAGCGGCCTGATCCTGAGTACGCGCGCATCCGCCAAATTCAAACCGCGGGCTTTATGGATGGCAACGGTCTCGACATCCAGTACCACGGCAGATATAACCGCTACTTCTCGGGCTTCGCGCGCTATACCTGGTCGCATTACGGCTCGGACACCGAGGGCATCGGCTGGTTCCCGCAGAACCAGTACGACCCAGGCGACGAATGGGCCAGCGCGAGCTGGAATCGCCGCAACCGGCTGGGCCTCTACGGCATGTTCAACCAGGACAGCATCCTGAATCTCTCGGTTGGCCTCTTCGCCAACTCCGGCGCACCGTGGACGCCCGTCACCGGAACCGATCCCTACGGGGACGGCCTCTACAACGAACGCCCCGACGGTGTGGCGCGTGACTCCGAGCTTGGGCCGGACTACGTTGATCTCGATCTCCGCTGGGGCCATGATTTCGCCATTACTCCCAAAAAGACGGACGAGTCCCCACACCTGGGTTTTTCAGCCGCTGCATTCAACGTCCTCAATCACGAGAACGGCTCGTCGATCGACACCGTGGAGACCTCATCCACCTTTGGTGAGATCACCGCCGCAAATCCGCCCCGCCGCCTGCAGCTGGGCATGCGGTTTGAGTTCTGACCACCTCGGCGTTTGTGCACTGCTGGGACACGATGCTCCACACGAGCAACAGAATGCCACCCAATTGGGTGGCATTCTGTTTAATGGATAAGCCGAAAATCTGCTGACAAGGGACAAAATGCGTCTTGTGATTGCAATGTTGGCGTGCAGTGCAGCTTCGATGGCGCAGGCACAGTTCAGGAACAACCTTATGCCGCAACCGGCGGAGCTGCGCCCTGGCAGCGGAGTGCTTCCCCTCACATCGACTCTCAACGTGGACACGCCTGCGTGGCACGATGCCCGGCTCGCACAGGCGATTGATCGGGCAGTGCGGCGGTTCGAAATGGCCACGGGGTTGCCGCATGCCGGCCCTGGAAATGTTGCAGGCACGCATCTCATCGTGCGCGTCAAGGGCGCCGGAGAGAGGGTCCAGTCGGTTAATGAAGATGAATCGTACGCGCTGAAGGTGACAACCGATGGCGCAGAGATTGATGCGTCAACAGATGTCGGAGCAATGCACGGACTGGAGACGCTGCTGCAGCTCATCCAGCCGGATCGGAACGGTTACGCTCTGCCGGTTGTTGAGATCCACGATCAGCCGCGTTTCCGGTGGCGCGGACTGATGGTCGACTGCGGACGTCACTTCGAGCCGATTGACGTGCTCAAGCGCACACTCGACGGCATGGCAGTCGTGAAACTGAATGTGTTCCATTGGCACCTGACAGAAGATCAGGGTTTCCGTATCCAGAGTAAGGTGTTCCCGAATCTCACGCTGAAAGGATCGGACGGGCTCTTCTACACCCAGGACCAGGCCCGCGAGATCGTCGCCTATGCGCGCCAGCGTGGCATTCGCGTAGTGCCGGAGTTCGAGATGCCGGGGCATAGTACTGCCTGGCTGTATGCCTATCCAAAGCTGGCCAGCGGCACGCTGCCGGACGGCATCCGGCGCGAGTTCGGCGTGAGCGATTACGCCATCGACCCGACCCGCGAAGAGACCTACACGTTTATCGAGAGATTCCTTCGTGAGATGGCAACCATCTTCCCTGACGAGTACGTTCACATTGGCGGCGATGAGACGCCGGCTCCCGACTGGAAGCACAATCCGCGAATCCTTGCGTTCATGAAGCGACATGATTTAAAGGACAATGCGGCGCTTCAGGCGCACTTCAACACCCGGGTGCAGGCGATACTTAAGAAGCTGCACAAGCGGATGATCGGATGGGATGAGGTATTGACGCCGGGACTTCCCAAGGATGTCGCGGTGCAGTCATGGCGCGGAGTAGCCTCGCTCAATCAAGGCGCGAAGCTCGGCTACGACGGAATTCTCTCGCAACCTTATTATCTCGATGGAATGCGGCCCGCAGGAGATCATTATCTTGCGGATCCGGCACCCTCCAACTCGGATTTAACTGCTGAGCAGCGCAAGCACATTCTGGGTGGCGAGGTCTGCATGTGGGGCGAGCACGTCTATGCTCGCACGATTGACTCGCGCATCTGGCCGCGAACAGCCGCGATTGCAGAGCGTTTCTGGTCGGCCGAAAATGTTCGCGATGTCGATGACATGTATCGCCGGCTGGATCCGGTCTCGGTTGAGTTGGAGAGTGTAGGTCTCACACATCTGCAGTCGGAGGATGCCGGCCTTCGCGAGCTTGCCGGGACGCAGGACATCGCTGCGCTGCGCACATTCGCTTCGGCCTTTGAACCGGTGAGCTTCTCGGAGCGATATCAACAACAGCACACCAATCAGCTCACCTCGCTCGATCGATTCGTCGATGCCGTGCGCCCCGATCCGCCATCGCGTCATTGGACCGAGTTGCTGACGCGACGCATTCTCGCCGATCCCGTGGGAGACTCGGCAGATCCCGAGCAACTGGATGCATGGTTCAGTCATCTTTCGGACGCTGTCCCTGCCGTGCAACGTCAAATGCAGAGTTCTCCGCGACTGCAGGAGATCTCGACGCGCGCCGAACAACTTGTGAAGCTGAGCCGAGTGGCACATGAGGCGCTGGCCTATCTCTCGTCCGGAAACAAGCTACCTGCCGGCTGGAAACAGGACGCGGAACAGCAGATCGCAGAGGCTCACAAACCGAGCGGCATGGTGCGATTTACCTTCCTGGAGTCGCTACAGAAGCTGGTTGATAAGGTCGCGGACTGATCCTCACGACCTCGCGCTTACATCTCGGGTTCTGCAGCCGAACCTTTTTGCGCAGCGAATACCTGAAACTCGCGGATGCGAGCAGTGCCGGCGCTGGTGAGGATGTTCAAGCGAAAGCGGCTTGCTGTTACGGGTGAGAAAATGTCGATCTTCTCGTGCCCTATGGCTTGGGCTTCGGCGAGAGTTTTCCATCGGCCATCGACCAGCGCCTCAATTCGATAGTGCTGCACCTGCTGACCCTCGACAAGCCACTCCATCGTGAGCGTGCGATCGACAGTCGCGGGCGCGGGCAGCCGCAGCTCCAGTGTGGCGGCATGCGAGCCCTCCGGCGCACTCCAGAAAGTATCGCCATCATTGTCAAAGGCGCGCATCGCGTTTGCGTCTGCGTGCAATGGCGTGCGCCGCAAGGTTCGCCTGCGGACCGTAGCGAGCGTGGATCGCTGCGCCAAGTTCGTGCAGGCGTTTCACATCGGCATCGGGCAGAAGGCCGCGGTTGTCAGGCGCGACGCCCAGCATCCACTGCCCTCCGCGTCCCACAGAGTGTTCGTAGCTGTCCATCAGCTCCGGAATCGTCTTGAGCGACGCTTCATCGTGCGGATGCCAGAACCAATGCAGTTTGCGGAGCGGCGTGTCCACCTCGATTGGGCGCCAGCGCAGCTGCCCGTGGCGGTCGATGACGTTCCAGTTCTCGTAATCAATCTTGCCGGATTCATCTCCTCCCCAGCGCGCGTCACCGTACTCGAAGAGTCCGGTGTCGGCAAAGACAATGGTGTTCGGCTGGTAGGTGCGCAACGTCTCGATGTATTTGTCGAAGTTGTAGACGTGGCCAGCGCTGCCCGCTCCGTCGAGCCACCATTCGACAAGCTCGCCATAACGCGTCACCAGCTCCGTCATCTCTGCGCAGTAGTAATCGTCGTAGGCGGCAGCATCCTTATAACGAGGCTCATGGCGATCCCACGGTGAGAGATAGATGCCGAAACCGAGTCCCGCACGGCGAGCGGCCTTCTCCACGTCGCCAACCACATCACCTTTGCCGTCGCGCCACGGGCTTGCCTTCACGCTGTATGCGGTCTGATCGGTGGGCCAGAGCGCAAAGCCGTCATGATGCTTGGCGACGAACACCACGTAACTTGCGCCCGCAGCTTTGATGGCTTCCATCCACTGATCCGGGTTGAACTCTGTCGGGTTGAAGACCTTCGGGTCTGCCGTGCCATCGCCCCACTCGCGATCTAGAAACGTGTTGGTGCCGAAGTGCAGAATCACGCCGAACTCGCGGTCCTGCCAGGCACTCTGCTGCGGCGCGGGCTTCAGATCCACAAAGTTCTGTTGCGCTGAAGCGACAAGACCAGCGGCCGCCGACAGCGCCAACAGGATACAGCTCGCGGCGAGACGCGCGTGTGAACCGCGATTACTTGCTGAGCCCCTTTTTTTCTTTATCAGTCCGGCGCGGGACATCATAGGAATTCCCTCATTATTCTGTTGTAAAAAAACGGAAGAAAGCCTATGCGTCCGCAATGAGGACACGCACGCCGTGCCCTTCGAGCTCTGTCCGGGCGTCTTCGGGAATTCCACTATCCGTGACAAGCACGTTGATCTTCTGAATGCCGCAGATGATAGCCCGGCTGGTCATCCCGACTTTACTCGAGTCGGCGACGACGACAACTTCGCGGGCCTGCCGCACCATCGCCCGTGACACCGCGGCTTCTTCGATCTCAATCATCGTTGCACCGTGCTTGATATCAATGCCGGTTACGCCGAGAAGGATGCGGTCCAGAACGAATCCATCAATCGCTTCGAGTGCTGTTGGTCCCGTGAGCGAAAACGCGCCCGGCCACATCATGCACCCGCCCGTCAGCGTCGTCTCAGGCCCTTCGGAAGCGCTCAGTTCGAGTCCAATATTCACTGCGTTGGTAAGAACCCGTAGCCCTTTGCGTCCGCGTAAGGCGCGCGCCACTTGAGTCGTCGTGGTGCCGGCCGTCAGGCCGATCGTCTCGTTGTCGGCTATCAATGTCGCCGCCTTCGTCGCAATCAGTTGTTTCTCGCGCTGAAACCGCTTTTCACGTTCCGTGAACGTCGCATCGAAACGGAACGGCTCATATGTTTGCCGAGCCAGCATGGCGCCGCCGCGTGTGCGATGCACCAGCCCCTGCCGCTCCAGCCGCGCAAGGTCTCGTCGAACACTGGTCGATGAGGTTCGGAAGTGTTCGGCGAGCTGTTCGACAGATGTTTTGCCTTGATGAAGAAGAAGGTGCAGGATTTCCTTCGCGCGCTTCTCAGTCTTCTGAGCCATGGCGGTATTCTACGAATTCTCTTTCAATCGTGTGCCATTCAACGAATAACCACCTTACCGGCTCGCGTCGTTCTTTGCATCCTGCGATCGTGTGGCTGCAAGAAGCTCGCGCACCTCGTCCGCGAGTACTAGGTTTCTGCTGAACTCATCCATGCCGGGTTCGCCTAGATTGAGCTTCTTCGCCTGGTAACGCATGGGGCTCGGCATCATGCGGCGCATGGAGGAATGAAATTCGGTGGCTCCAGTGCTGGCCATCAGTCGCGAGATTTGCGCCGGACGGACGCCGCCTCCGACCACAATCGTCGTGCGCTCCGCCGCCTGCTGCACCATTGCCTGCAGGCGCTTGCGGCCCGCCCACGCAGACGATGCACCTCCTGACGTGAGGACCCGCTGCACACCGCACGCGATCACGTCCTCCAGCGCCCGCTCTGGATCCGACGTCATGTCCAGCGCGCGATGAAAGGTCACCTCCATCGGCCGCGCGAGTTCGACCAGCGCGCGCGTACGCTCTTTGTCGACTTGGCCATCCGGCGTGAGAAGGCCGAAGACAACGCCGTCCACTCCTTCCTTCCCCATGATGCGGATGTCCTCCTGCATCGCGCGAAACTCATCGGCAGTGTAAAGAAAGTCACCGCCGCGTGGACGAATGATGGTGAACAGAGCGATCGTGCACGCAGATCGCACCGTGCGCACCAGCCCAAGGCTTGAGGTCAACCCACCTTCGCGCAACGCGCTGCACAGCTCGATGCGCTGCGCACCGCCCTGCTCTGCGGCACGGGCCGATTCCGTCGAGTCAACCGCAATCTCAATCACAGCCATAGCGAGTCCATTCAGAACTGGTCATGCTGCCGATTAGAAACGATAGCTGGCTGAAAATTGCAGATGACGCTCAACGGAACGAATGGCGTCCTCCTGCGCAAGCCATCCGAACTGCGGCGACATGCTGAGATCGGGATTGCCAAAACTGACCATGTTGAACGCATTGAAGGCGTCCACGCGGAAGCCGACAAACTGTTCGCGAACGATGCGGAAATCCTTGAACCCGGACAGGTCCACATCGCGGAAGCCCGGCCCGCGTACAACGCCGTTCACGGAGTTGCCGAAGGTGTTCTGCGCCGGCACACCGAAGGCGCAGACGCCGTTATCAACACCGGCAGTCGGTGCAGGGCTGCGCTGAAGGATCTGTACCGAACCAGGCGAACCGGGAGCGGTTGACGATGTGCAGCGGCCGGTACTGGTCAGCTCGCGTCTCCCGTAGCTGTTCACGTTGCTGTTACCGCCTGCAATCGTGTCCGGGAAACCCGCTGTAAAACATAAATCCTGCGCTCAATCTTCCAGCCGCCGATCAGCTCGTCGGCTATCCGGTTCGCATGGTTCATGTACTTGCGTCCGTAACCCAGAGGAATCGCATACGTCGCAGTCCCGTTGAGGTTGTGTTTGATGTCCGATCCGGCCACGCCATAATCGGCATGGCTGTCATAGTAGTTCTGGAATCCCGGATCCGCGTTGTAGCCGCCGGTATTCAGCCCATAGTTGCCCACCGCGTTCGTCATCGACTTCGAGTACGTGTAGTTCACGGTGTACTCGAGCCCGTTGGACAATCGCTGCCGCAGCACAGTCTGCAGGCCGTTGTAGTTCATCATCGCTCGAGATTCGGTGATGAGCAGGCCATTCGAACAGACCTGCGTTGCCTGCGGCGATTTGCAGCCGATGTACGGGCTGTTGTAGAACGGCGCGGAGGTGGGATCGCCCGGAACCTTCCACTGGTTGACGTTGCCGTAGTCCTCAATGTGCTGCCCGGTCTCGCCTACGTAACCGACCTGCAGGCTCATCGAGTGCGTCAGCGCATATTCCAACGTGAGGTTGTAGTTCTGCACGAACGCCGGCTGCATGTTCTGCGGATACGTGTTGTACGTTCCACCGGGCTGCGCCGACACATCGAACGCAGTCTGGGTGGTGTACGGCGTCGGAACATTGCTGGCGGTGACGGTCAGGCTGGGCGTTTGAATCGCCTGGATGAACGGTGTGATCGAGGTCAGGCGCTGATTGCTCGAGTTGCCTTCAAAGAAGCTGGAGCCACTGTAGCCACCGCGCACAACGAATCGCGGAGTGGTCTGCCATGCAAATCCAAAGCGCGGCATGAACTGGTGGAAGTTCCAGTCATAGCAGCCGCGGTTCGAGCACAGTCCCGAATTCGGCGGCGCGCCCGCCGGGATCTTGCTTGCATAAATAATCTGACCCGTGGTGAGGTTCACATTGCCCGTCTTGTTGTTTTCTTCCACCCAGGGCTGATCCAGCTCATAGCGGAAGCCATAGTGGACGGTCAGGTTCGGGGTGAGCTTGAAATCGTCCGTTGCATAGAAGGCCGTGCGCCACTGCCGTTGCCCCACGTTTACGCTTGCCAGCGTGGCTGCGGCTGAAGTGATACGGCCCAGCAGAAAGTCTGCTGCTCCGTAGCCGCCGCTGCGTATCGCTGCGTTGCTCGTGTACTGGCCGTTGTAATTCAGGTTGCCGAGGTATCCATTGTTATTTGCCGTCGGATAGTTGTTCTGATACCGGAGCGCCGAGATGCCGAAGCTGAAGTAGTGGCGGCCGTGCTGCCAGCTCGCCGAGTCCAGGTACTGGTAGGTGTTGTCGATCAGCCCGCCCCCATACACCGGGTTCCCGCCTGCGAAGATGCCTCCGCTGACGCTCTGGTAGGTGTAGCCCGGCACGCTCTGGTTGGGGAAGGTGATCCCAACCTTTGCATCGCCGCCCACGCCAAACTGTCCGGTGGAATCCACAGAGAAGTTTTGCGCCCACACCACGCGCGTGAAGCCAAGCCGGAACGAATTCACGAAGGCCGGCGAGAAGGTATGCACCCAGGTCAAGCCGCCGAGCTTCGTCGGATAGAGATTCGGGCCGGAGAAGCTGATCGCCAGCAGCGGACTCGTGCCGTCGTACGCCGTCGACATCGAGTAGAAGCCGGTGAGCTTGTCCTTGTCGCTCTTGTCGTACTCGATCTTGATGTCGCCCTGGTTGTTGGCCTTGTAGGTACGGTAATGCCCCTGGTAGTTGTTAGCCGCAATACCATCGGTCGGCGTCGCGTTGGGCAGCGGATACAGCGAGGAACTGGCGAGCAGGAACTTAGCTACCGGATTGAGGATAGGAACGCCAATATTGCCGACATAGGGCTTGTTATTGTTCAGGGTGTCGTACAACTGATAGCTGTCCGGCGATCCAGTCGAATTGCAGATTGCCACGCCACCGACGGTCTTATATCCGGCGTCGTCGCAGCCCTGGGGGAGCAACTCAGAGAAGTCGCCGGTCCGCATCTTGGCTGTGAGCACGCTGGTGGTGGTGATACCTCCCCTGTGATACCGCGAGCCCAGGTAGTCCACGAAGAAGAAGAGCTTGTTGTGCAGGATCGGACCGCCGAAAGTCGCGCCAAACTGGTCTTGCGAGAAGGGATTGATGGCAATGACCGGCGTCTGGTTCTTGTTCTGCCAGGTGTTCGCGTTCACACGATAATCCTGCAGATAACCAAACAGCGATCCGTGGAAGTGATTGGTGCCGCTCCTGAGCACGTTGATCACGGATGCGCCGTTCACGTTGCCCACGTCGGCCGGTGAGTTCGCCGTTACCACCTGAATCTCGTCCAGCGCAAACGGCGACGGACTATAGGCGATCTCATTATTGAAGGTCTCGTTCATGTCGATCCCTTCAAGCGTGTAGTTATTCGCCTGGGCGCGGTTGCCGTCCACGTTTACCGAGTCGCTGTAATACGTGTCGCGCTCGATCACGTTGGTGGCAGTGTTGCCATAGGTGCTGACCGCGCCGGGCGTATAGAGTGTGAGCGCGCTGAAGTCCAGACCGTTCAGCGGAAAGTTCGCGATGGTGTTCGCCGTGAACGTGCTGCTCACGGTGTAGTCCTGCGTGTCCAGAATCGGTGCGGCGGAGGATACCTCCACGGACGCGGTCGATCCCGCAACGGCGAGCTTCGCGTTGAACGTCACCGTTTGCAGCGCTTCCAGACTGAACGACGGCAGCGTCTGTTTGCTGAAACCGTTCGCGTTCACAATCACTTCATACCTGCCGATCGGCAGATGTTCGATGTGGTAAACCCCGTCTCCGTTCGTGGTCGTGGGCGTGGACACATTGGTGTCCAGATCGTGGGCGGTGACGGAGGCGCGTGGAATCGCTGCGCCGCTCGGGTCCGTGACCGTCCCAGTCACGCCACCGGTTACGGTCTGCCCGTTTGCGCAAAGCGCGCACAACATGCAGGCGATAAACCCAACGAAAACATGAGTGCGGAACGCTGGAACTACTTTGATGCGAAGTTTTCTGATCACCGGATTTCTCTCCCAAAAAAGTGCAACACCGGCCACGCACCGGCCCGCAGGATGCGGCTCCGTCGCGTTGAAGCGTCTGCGCGGGGATGCATTGCTGCCAAGCCGGCCCTGGTCGAATGAGAGCAAGCCTAAGGTCCATTATGAGCAGATGTCAAGCTAAAATGAGCGAAAGAGGCAAATTTGTGCCAACCCGTGGCTATATTTTGAGCAGACCGGTCAATCCTTTTCTCGACTGTTGGATTCCTGGATTGAACAAAATCGCGTCCGTCCGGCTAATCTCTTTCCAGCCCAGCTCGCTTCTAGGAACGTGCGTAACCAGCTTGCGGCAGCAAAATAGCGGCAGCAAATAACAGGAAGTGAGGAGACTTAGGTGAGTTTGTTTCTCGCAATCGACGCGGGAGGGACAAAGGCGGACTACCTGCTTGCCGATGAGACGCGTGTTCTCTCGACAGCGCGCGGGGGAACTATTAAGCGAATGCGAGCGTCCGCCGAAGCCGCTACCGCGAACCTCATCACCGCTCTCGCGAACCTGGAATCACAGTCCGGCCGATCCCTTGCGGATGTGGACGTCACATGCATCGGCACCGCCGGGGACATCGTGCCGCTCGTCACGGACTGGCTCCGGCAAGAGCTCGGGGCCCGAGTTGGCGGGCGCTTGCTGCTGCTTGGCGATGTAGAGATCGCCCTCGACGCGGCCTTTCCCGATTCGCACGGCGTCCTGATTCTCGCGGGCACCGGATCCAACGTGAGAGGCCGTGCACCCAACGGCATCATGGCGGGTGCTGGTGGCTACGGACCAATGCTGGCCGACCAGGGCTCCGGCCATAGCATCGGCCAGCGGGCCGCGCGTGAGATCTTCCGCGCCATCGACGAGGAACGCGAAACATCGCTGCTGCCCGCAGTCCTCGCGCATTGGAGATTGAAGAATGTCGACGAACTGGTGGCTTATGCGAACACGTGCGACCTCACCGAGTTTGCGGCTCTCACGCCACTCGTGCAGGCCAGCGCCCAGGCAGGGGACGCCGTCGCGCTCAATCTGCTTGCGCAGGAGGGACAAGAGCTGGCGCATCTCGCGTTACTCACCCACAGCAAACTCGAGCGCATCCAGGGCGAGTCGGTCGCGCCGCGGTTTGCCTTCGCCGGCAGCGTGCTCGAGCACGTAACCGTCCTTCGCGACGCATTGATCGCCGCCCTGCGCACGCAGTTCCCAGGAGCCGAAATCCAGACCGCGCCCGCTGTACCGGTTCAGGGAGCTCTATTCCGCGCACGGCACGCCGGTGGAAGTCATCCTATTGAACAAAACGGACATATTTAGATCAATCGTCGCGACATCGCCCGACTTTTTGGCAAAAATTTGACTGGATCAACCACTTTTCTGGACAAATCGCCCATTCTGTGAGTATCTTGACCTTCCAAGCGACTGAGGCCCTGCCCTGACGTCGCCTCTTGCACGCAACAGCCTCACACTACTGCTCGCCGGCTTGCTTGGCGCGCAACGCAGTGTGAACGCAAAGGGCGATGAAAGGACGTCTGCGGATATTCCGTCGCCGCCTTTAGGAGGTTTTCATGGATATCTTCCCCGCCGCTCTGCGCATTTCGCGCCGGTTGACTGCAGCCTTGGGAGTGGGGCTGCTCGGCTTCATCATGGTTCCAAACAGTCAGGGTCAGGTGGTCACGGTGCCTGCGACCCCGGTAGTCGGCTCTTCGAATCCCGCGACGGCGGAGCCGCCCGTCTCCCGGCCTTCAACAGAGCCTTGCATCGTGACGCTGTTCAGCAATGAGGAGTTCGGCGATTACAGCGCGCACGCAATGAGCTATGCCCCGCCGGCAGCATGCCCTGGCCCTTGGTCGAAGGTCGTCCTCACCATGGACTTCACGGTCACGGCCGGACGCCAGTATGACCGCACCGCCGCGCTCTATCTCGGCAACGCGAACATCTACTACGGCACAACTGCAGAGCCGCGCGCCACCCTTAGCCCTTCATGGCACGTCGAGCGCGACGTAACCGATCTCACACCGGTATTCAAGACTGCCGAAGCCGGTCAGGCCGTCATCTACAACATCGTGAACTCCACCTACACCGGCATCATCTACGCGACTGCGAAGCTGTACTTCTACCCAGCCAACTTCCGGAATCCACCGCCGGTCGTTCCGCAGGTTGTTATTCCTGTGAGCGGATCCAACAACGCCGTCGCGTTGAACACGGGAAGCGATCAGGTAACCGCGACGTTCACAGCGCCGCGGAACACCATCAAGGCATACCTGGACGTGATCTCGCAGAGCCAGGGCAACGATGAGTTCTGGTATCAGTGCGTGCCGAACAATGTGACTGGACCGCTCGAGAGCTGCGGCAACACGGCGTTCCGCGAGACGGAGATAACGATCGATGGCAAGCCCGCAGGCGTCGCTCCGGTCTACCCGTGGATCTACACCGGCGGCATCGATCCCTATCTGTGGGAGCCGATCACCGGCGTGCAGACCCTGAACTTCAAGCCCTATCGCGTGGACCTGACTCCATTCGCGGGAGTGCTGAGCGATGGAAACCAGCACACCATCGGCATCAGCGTTTACAACGCAAACAACTACTTCTGGGAGACATCCAATCTGCTGCTCTACACAGATCCCTTCCGCGGCGAGACCAGGGGTGCGCTCCAGGAGAACACGCTGAGCCCGGCGCCCACACCCGTCGTCTCCGAGAACCTGTCGAAGAACGCCTCTGGCGACACGGTCGGGACAGTCTCGGTTGATTCTGTGCGTAACTTCACGCTGCGCGGATATGTCGAAAGCTCCTTCGGCCGCGTCGAGACCACTGTCAACGAAAAGGTCCACTTCAACAACACGCAGACGTTCGATGTTGCGGCCGCCGGTGTTCCGGAGGTGCAGAACGGTGTGCAGACAAACACAGTCAGCCAGAAGACGACGGAGCAGGCCGGCATATTTCGCAAAGAGTCAGACTTGAGCGTCTCCTTCCCGCTAACGGTCAACTACTCTCTGCTGCCGGATCCGGATGGAACCTTCTCGCAAATTGTGAGCGTCGATCAGGGATACAACGTGCAGCATGCCACATCGTTGAACGGCTTCCCGACCGGATCAAGCAATACGCAGGAGGAGGTGAAGTCGAGCGACACGCTGTTGCTTAACTCCAGCTTGTCGGCGATCACGGGCCACACGGGAGCGCAGAGTTCGGCGAGCTACATCTTCACTGACTCGAGGGGCGACTGCTACAGCCGGCAGCTCACCTCAGCCAATAACGTGCTGACCAGCGTCACCGATGGAAAGGGCTGCGCCGCACACATCTGGTAAGCGAAGCGCTCTGACAAGAGTGGCAGGCGTGCTGTTTGGCGCCTGCCTCTTTTTTTGTCCAGGCGTCCCGGCGCTCAGCTCGATGACAAATGTCACATCATTTCGCTGACGCGGCTCACTGTAATCTTCGCTCCCGCGAAGGCACACTGCTTCTGTACCCAGGAGGCAGAAATGAGTCCCGTGCTTTCGCCGACACCCGCCGACACCAGCACTGATGTTGTAGCGTCGCTCAACGCAGTCACCAAGCGATACAAGAATGACGTGCTCGCACTCGATAACCTGTCGCTGTCCTTGCGTGCAGGAGAGATCCTCAGTCTTCTTGGCCCGAATGGAGCCGGCAAATCGACCGCAGTTCGTCTGCTGATGGGGCTGAGCGCGCCGACCAGCGGCCACGTGAGCATCTTCGGCCGCGACCCTCGCCTTGCTGCGAATCGCCTTCGCACCGGCGTCATGTTGCAGGTCGGTCGAGCTCCTGACAACCTGAAGGTGCGCGAGCACGTCGAGATCTTCCGCGGATATTATCCGCAGCCCATGTCCAGCGCTGAACTCATTCAGGCTGCCGGCCTTCAAGGCCTCGAAAATCGTCTCTTTGGCCAGCTCTCCGGCGGCCAGAAGCAGCGCGTCCTCTTCGCCCTCGCACTGGCCGGCGATCCCGACCTTGTCTTTCTCGACGAGCCCACCGTCGGTCTCGACATCGAGGCGCGTCGAGGGATGTGGACGCAGATCCGTGCACTCGCACAACGCGGCAAAACCATCCTGCTCACAACGCACTACCTCGAAGAGGCCGACGCGCTCTCCAACCGAATCGCCGTCATCGCCAAAGGCCGGCTTGTCTGCGAAGGCACGCCCGCTGAAGTAAAAGCCATGGGAGCGTCCAGAGTGCTCACCTCCAAACCCGACGCCCCTGATCACCTCCAGAGGAGCGCCTCAGATCCATCTGTCCGAATCATTCGCTGCGTCACGACCCTGACCGCTGACAACCTGCTTCACATGCCCGGCGTCTCGCACGTTGACACCGTCGACGCGAGGACTGTTATCACCAGCTCGGCGCCTGAAGCCACGCTGCGCGAGATGCTCGCCCTCGACGCGCAGCTTCATTCGCTTGACGTGCAGAGCCCCGCGCTCGAAGACGCCTTCCTCGCGCTCACATCACCAAACTGATCCACGCACCTCGCTCTCTTCCGCCCCAAGGAGACTCCCATGCTCACCGCCTCGCTTGCCATCCCGTCCGCGTCCACAGCGTCCACAAACCGCATCAGCCGCACGCTCCGCATTCTGCTGACGGAGACTCGTTACGAGCTTATTCGCGCGCTTCGCACTCGCGCGTTCTCTCTCTCCGCAATCGGCTTCCCGCTCATGTTCTACTGCCTCTTCGGCCTCCTCCTCAATCGTGGCGAGCACCTCGACGGAGTCCTGGTCGCGAAATACATGCTCGGCGGCTATGCCGTATTCGGCTCCTTAGGCGCGGCCATCTTCGGCGTCGGGGTCGGCGTAGCGCTGGACATCCATGTCGGCTGGCTGGAGCTCAAGCGCGCCAGTCCCATGCCTCCGCTTGCCTACATTGTCTCCAAATGCGCGACAGCAATCGCGTTCAGCATCATCATCGTCTGTCTTCTCAGCGCGCTCGGCGTTGCCTTCGGGCACGTCCATCTGTCAGCCGCGGAGTTCGTTCGCATGCTCACACTCGCTGCCTTCGGTTCCGTGCCCTTCTGTGCCATGGGCCTGGTGATGGCCTTCCTCGTCCCGCCAAACTCCGCTGGCAGCATCGCCAACCTGATCTATCTGCCCATGAGCTTCTTCGGCGGCCTCTGGATTCCGATCACGATGCTTCCACATGCCGTTCGACTCATCGCGCCGGCTCTGCCCACCTTCCATCTCGCGCAACTGATGTACGCCTGCTTCGGCGCTACGCCGCAAGGCGCCATCACCGCACACCTCGTCAACCTGCTCGGCTTCACGTTCCTCATGCTTGGAATCGCCTGGATCGCGTTTAGTCGCCGCGAGCAGAATTCATGATGCCTGCAAGATTGCTGGGCATACACTCAGACTCGAGGGTTGGCGATGCACACAACCGGCGGAAAGACGCTTCGCGGCTCATCCCTTATCTGGATCGCCTACATCGGCTTCGTATTTATCGATCCCATCTTCGATCCGCGACCACATCTCTGGCTCAAAACCCTGGCTGTCGTCGCCGTCTTTCTCCCGCTCTATCTCTGGTATTTTGCCATCTCCAACAAGCGGTTCCAACTCTGGCTGGTCATTGCCATGGCCGCACTCGGAGCCATCACCGTTCCGTGGAACAGCGGCGGCACCACCTTCTTCATCTACGCGGCAGCATTTCTACCGTTCACACTCTCTTCCATTCGCTGGACCCTTACCGGCTTCGCGGCCGAAATTCTCCTCATTTGCGCGGAAGCCCAATGGCTGCACAGTCCGGGCCTGCATGTTTCATGGTTCGCCGTCGCCATGAACAGCTTCCTCCTCGTCATGATCGGAGGTGGCAACATCTTCTTCGCGCAGAACAGGCGCTCGGAAGCCAAACTGCGCCTGGCGCACGAGGAGATCGAAGCCCTCGCCGCTGTCGCTGAACGGGAACGCATCGCCCGCGATCTGCACGATGTCCTCGGACACACGCTTTCGGTGATCGTCCTCAAGGCCGAACTGGCACGCCGGCTGCTCGACCACAACGATCCCGATGCTGCTCTTCGTGCCCGTAACGAGATGGCAGAAGTGGAAAGCACCGCGCGCATCGCACTCGCTGAGGTTCGGGAAGCTATCGGAGGATACCGTTCGCGAGGCCTCGCTTCCGAAATCGAGTCGGCGCGCCGTACGCTTGCGGCTGCGGGCGTCACTCTTCACGCCGATGCCGGCGAGGTCCGCTCCATTCGCCTTTCCGCAGCCGAAGAGACCGTGCTCGCTCTCGCCCTCCGCGAAGCCGTGACCAACATCGTTCGCCACGCCCACGCACGCACCTGCCATCTCCGTTTTGCAACTCAGGACGGTGTTCGCCGCCTCATCATCGAAGACGACGGCGAGGCTGCCGCGATCCGGGAAGGCAATGGCCTCAGAGGCATGCGCGAACGCATCGAAGGCCTGGGCGGCCGCTTCGCCGTAGAGCATGGTCAGGGCACTCGTCTCGAACTCCACCTGCCCGCAAAGCCCAGCCCAGTCAACGCATGAACGCGCAGAAGTCTTCACCTACCGCCAAATCCATCCGAGTTCTTCTCGCCGAAGACCAGACCATGCTTCGCGGAGCGTTGACTGCACTGCTTGAGCTCGAAGCAGGAATCACCGTAATTGCTCAAGCATCCAATGGCCGCGAAGCCCTGCGCCTTGCACGCGAATACTCTCCCGACATTGTCGTCACCGACATCGAAATGCCCGAGATGAGCGGTCTCGAATTCGCGGCGGCCCTTCGCGATTCCGGTTCCAAGGCCCGTGTCATCATCCTCACAACATTCGCCCGCTCCGGCTATCTGCGCCGCGCGCTCGAAGCCGGCGTGCGTGGCTACCTGCTCAAAGATCGCCCCGCCTCCGAGCTCGCCGAGGCCATTCGTCGTGTGCACGCCGGCCTGCAGTCCATCGATCCCGCGCTCGCCGCCGAAGCCTGGAACGCCGACCGGGATCCGCTCTCCGAACGCGAACGCCAGATTCTGAAGCTCGTAAACAGCGGCCGCTCGTCTTCTGAAATCGCGCAGGAACTGCACCTCAGTGAGGGAACATTGCGAAATTACCTTTCCGAAATCATCTCCAAACTCGGAGCCACAAACAGAACAGACGCCGCCCGAATCGCTCACTCTCGCGGCTGGCTATAGCTCCATCTGGCGGCTCGTCCCTGTCGACCACAAGCTCAGGACAGATGCACAACCTTTGCATCGCGCTGCGCCTTGATCACCAACTCGGCTGCATACAGCGCCTGCTCCTGGTCCTGTGCCGTGTGGGTGCGGTGAATCACGTCTGAAACGAACTGCGGTCCAAACGGCAGCGGCACCTTGTTGCAATCGATGTATCGCGCCTGCTTGGCATCGACGATGTACAGGTTATTCGGCGTCTGGCTGACCGCGACATTCGTGTACTTCCGCACCTCGATGTACCCCTCCGTGCCCAGAATGAAGAGCCGGCCATCACCCCACGTGCCCAGCCCATTCGGCGTGAACCAGTCGAGCCGCACATACCCAAAGCCGCGATCGCCGCGCAACACCATGTCCCCGAAGTCCTGAAACCGCGGATGCTCAGGGTGAGCGATGTTAGCCACCTGTGACTCCGCAATCTCCGCGTGCTTCGATCCCGTGAAGTACAGGTACTGATACACCTGGTGCGATCCGATGTCGCACAAGATTCCGCCATACTGCTCCGGGTTCCAAAACCAGTTCGGCCGCGGTGCAGCTCCGCCGGCGTCCCCAGCGCGCTGCACGATCTGGTGAGGCGCGATGTTGATTGTCTGAATCACGCGCCCGATCGCTCCGCTGTGAACCAGCTCGGCAGCCTTCACAGCCGCGGGAACCTCCAGCATCTCGCTGTACATGATCGCGTAGATCCGCTTGGTCTCAGCGATCGTCTTCCGCACCTCCGCAAGTTGCTCGAGCGTGGTCATCCCAGGCTTGTCGCTCAGAAAATCCTTTCCATGCTGCATTACCTCGACACCCAGCGCCGCGCGCTGATTCGGGATGGTGGAACTGAGCACGAGCTGGATCGAAGGATCGTCAAGGATCTCGCGCTCTGAGGAGACCATCTTTGCTGCGGGATAACGCTTGTGAAACGCTGCCGCCTTCTCCGGCTCCGCGCCGTAGGCCGAGACAAGCACACCGCCTCCGCGCACAATGGCGTTCACCATACCGTAGATGTGGTCGTGGCTCATTCCGCACACCGAAAACCGAATCGACTGTCCTGCCGTCACAGCATCGATCGTCGCACCCTCCGCCACCTCGTGCACAATATGTCTCTGCGCCGCGGCCGAAACCGGCGTCATAGACGACGCCACACCCCAGGCACCCGCGGCTCCGACACTTTGCAGAAACACCCTTCTATCCATCACTCTCTCCTGTCTTGTCCTCACTTGCTCTCTCATTCCAGGAAGAGAGCCCGGCTATCTTTCATTACACAGCAACGTGCAATTGGTTCTGCAGATACTCCTTGCTGATCGCGGCGCATTCCTTCGGCGTGCGCGATTTGTCAGGCACCTTGTCGAGCTCGACAATCGCCCATCCGCTGTACTTCTTCTTCCGTAATGCATCCATTACCGCGGGCAGATTCACGCGCCCTCGGCCGAGCTCCACAAATTTGAACGGGTACTTCACTCCGGGCGTGTCCACAGGAAGATCGACTACGTCCTTCAGGTGCAGGAAAAGGAGCCGGTCTCCGTAATGCAGAATCGCCTCAGCAGGGTCGCCGCCGCCGGCGACGTAATGCGCTGTGTCAAGCTCCAGGCCGACATAGCGCGGATCCGAAGCGTCCATCACTCGCTGCAGATTCTCCGGATGCTCGCTGATCGTATTCATGTGATTGTGATACCCGAGCTTCACACCTGCATCACTGACGCGCTTGCCAAGCTCGGTCAGCAGCTTGCCCAGCCGCACGCATTCCTCAGGCACAACCTTGCGCGGATATGGCTTGAGTTCGTCAAGCACCTGCAGATACAAGCCATCCACGGCCTTTACGAACCTCGCATTCGACACATGCATATCGAGCTGCTGAGCTTCGACCGCAGGATCAATGTTCAGCTCGCCGCTTGAAAGTGCCACGAATTTAAGATTCCGCTGCTGCAACAGGCTGCGCAGTTCCTCCGGCTTAAAGTCCGATACGGCGTTATTGCGCATCTGGATCCCCGCATAGCCTAGGGACGAAATGTCGTCGATCGCCTGGCGCTCTTCCTTTCCCCACGTCATCGAGGCGTAACCGATCTTCAGTCGCGGCCCACCCTGCGCCACAACTCTGCGGCTCACCAATGCACCGGCTCCCACAGCGGCCACGGTGCCCACAAACTGACGGCGTGAATACCTTGAGGTCATCTCAGTCCTTTCCTATCCAGCCTTACGCTGTCTCTGCAATCGCCTTCCGAACCTCATCAATGAACGCAGGCACAATCTTGAATGGATCGTATGCCTGGCCGGCTACCGACAGCGTCTCGACCGGAATGTAGCCGCGATAATCGGACTTCCGGATGATGCCCAGCAGCCGCTTCAAATCCAGTGGAACCGCGCTCGCGGCGCCGAACGCACTCTGCTTGATCTGCCAGTTCACTGCATATGGGGCCGCCTGCGCCATATCGACATAAGGATCCGGAGTCTTGTAATACCCGGTGTCCACGATCGCCCCACACCACTTGGAATTAACCATCCCGATCAGTTCGAGCTGCTGCTCCGCGGTCTGCAGAAAATCTCCATGATTCTGCACGCCGATGATGACGCCATGCTTCTCTCCGTGCTCTGCGCACTCCTTGAGATTCTCGGAGATGTACGCCGCCACCTCCGCCCGCGTCTTCCCAGGCGCAACATCCTTCCATGTTTTGCTGCGCATCTGGGTATCCGCAAAGACGCGCAGCACGGGCGCTCCAAGCTGCGAGGCAATCTCCACCCACTGCTTGATGATCGCGACATCAGCAGCCCGCTTGTCCGCGTCCGCAACCGTGAAGTTGTTGCGCACACCCGAACCGCTGATGCCCACGCCCGATTCAAACGCCTTCAGCTTCAGGTCATTGATGTACTGATCCGTCGGTCGCGCCGGGAAGTCGGGAAAGAAGTAGCCCGTAGCATCGAAGCCGTCAATGTTGTGATCCGCGCAGAAATCGACAACATCATACAAATCCATGCCTTGCTGGTGGTGCTTGATCTTCGCATTCAGCAGCTTCGTGAACGAGTAGGCATTCACGGACGTCTTGAGGAAGGAGCCCTTGCCGGCTCGCGGGATCGGCGCCAGCTCGGCATCAGCGGGCGCTGAGAAACCAAGCCCCGCGGCTGCTACGGCTGCGGCGACCGGCACCGAGCCGACGCCTCTCAGAAAATTCCTGCGAGTGTAAGTCGCTGCGGGTGACGGATTGAACGATATTTTCGACATTCTTCTATCCTTCTTCTTTGGATCACACACTCTCGAGGTTTACCGGACGATTCGTCCGGCACGAGTCATAGATCGCGCTCACCAGCTGCAGCGCCTCGTATCCATCCTCTCCTGCAACCAGAGGGCTACGGCCGGACTCACATGCCGCAGCAAAATCCCGCAACTGCCGCTCGAACGGAACCACCGAGATCGCCATCGGATCCGACGCACCGGACGCCACCTCGCTCACCACAGGCGCCGCCTCGCCGCTATCGTCCTGAACATCCCAGTGCGTCAGCTTATCGCCCGTAATGATCGCAGTCCCACGCGTCCCGTGAATCTCGATGCGCTCCGGATAACCCGGCCACAATGCCGTCGCTGCCTGAATCACTCCGGTTGCACCATCTGCATAGCGCAACAGCGCGCAAAGATTATCCTCCGACTGAATCTTGTGCACTGCACCCAGCTGCCAGTATCCAAACACCTGATCGACGCAGCCGACAAGATAAAGCAGCAGATCCACCTGATGGACGGCCTGATTAATCAGCGCTCCCCCACCCTCAACATCCCAACTCCCCTTTATCGGGCGACTGTAATACTCCGCCGAGCGCCACCACTTCACATACGCGTCAGCCTGAAGAATTCTGCCCAGCCGCCCTTCCTGAATGGCCTTCTTCAGAAAAATCGTTGCGTCGTCAAACCGGTGCTGGCTCACGACGCCGAGGCGGATGTCCGCATCGCGCGCAATCGCAATCATCTCGCGAGCGGTCGCAAGGCTCGTCGCCATCGGCTTCTGAACGAGTACATGCTTCCGTGCAGCCGCACACAGACGCACCGCCTCCAGCCGGTAATCCGGGAACGTACACACATCCACGAAGTCCACATCCGGTCGCGCGCAGAGCTCCTCCGCAGTCGCAACAAACTGCGCTCCATTCGCCTCGGCAAATCGCCGCCCTCGGTCAGCCGTCTTGTTCGTGCAAGCCGTGATCTGAAAACCGAGATTGCGATACGCAAGCGCATGCTTATTCGCAATCGCTCCCGTACCGATGATGCCGACGCGCATGCGCCCTCCAGGTTCGTGATGAATTTGCGGCCGGCGAAGACGACTCACCGGCCGCTCTCTCCCTGATTATTACCGCGGGCCCGAGGGAGCATTTGAATTTGCAGGAGCCTTGAACGGCAGCGTCGTCGACCCGGGTGGCGCTGGCGCAGTGGAAGACGGCGCCGGCTTTCCCGACACCGTGGTCGGCTCCATGAGCTCCACGCGCGTTCCATCTGGATCATAGAGATTCACCTGCCGCTTCCCATTCACGCCCGTATTGATCGTCAGCGGCTTCCCATTGGTCTCGTAGGTCTTGTAGTACGGCCTCGACTCCAGCTCCGCAACGGCCTTCTGGATGTCCGGCACCACAAGCGAAAGATGATTCTTGGTCCCCCACTTACTCTCATCCGGCAGCGAGCGATACAGCATCAGCTCGACATAATCCTCACCATCAGGAACCTTCATATTGATCCAGCTCAGCTCCTTCGGGTTCGCTCCGCCGCGCCACGTCTCCGTGAAGCCAAGCATCTTGTAAAAATTCTCTGTCTTCTCCGCATCCGCAACCATGTAACCCACGTGATAGATCCGCGGCGAAATCCGTGTCTCCGGCATGAACTTGCCCGCCGCCTGCATCTCCTTACCCGTCGGCAGCCGCTGCACAAACTCAATCAGCAATCCATTCGGGTCCTTGATCTCGAAGGCGTAATCGCCCACCTTCGTCTTCGATCCATTGCCCGGCTTCACGTCATACCCCTTCGACCGCAGGAACGCTCGCATCTTCTCGATGTCGTCCACCGTGAAGCACAGATGGCTCATCATGTTGTGCGGCATCGGCGGCTCCTCATTAAAGAGCTCGATGTGTTGCAGGTCATTAATCTTGATAAACGCAATCCGCACATCATTGCTGTCCTTCTTCGGCAACGTGTACATCTCGTCGTAGCCAAGGAAGTCATGCCAGAAGGCAATCGCCTTCGGAAGATCGGATACGAAGAACCCTACATGCGAGATGCCCGTGATGCGCGGCCTCTCGACCTCCTGCGAGCGAGCAGAGAGCGTGAGCGCTCCGCAGAGCGCAAGCAACACCCACATCCCAAGTCGATAAAAACCATTCCGTGATTTCAATTGCATCCGTTTACCTTTCATGCAGTAAATCAAACTCCAAACCTAAATAGCCGGAGCACCGCTCTCAATCGCAATATCGTCACCAATGTTTACCGCCGCAAGCCGTGGCACCAGCAGTTGGATGACGGCGATTGCCACCAGATAGGCTGTGCCGGCGATCAGGAACACCGGCAGGTAGTTTCCGTGGGTCATCTGCAGGATGATTCCGACGAGCGCTCCAAAAAACATCATCGCCACAGACCCGCCACACGCCCCAATCCCAACCACAGACGCCACAGTCCGCCGTGGGAACATATCCGACACCAGCGTAAACAGATTCGCCGACCAGGCCTGATGCGCCGCGGTGACAAGACTGACCAGCGCGATCACTCCCCACAGCGAATGCACCCGCTCTACAAACACGATCGGCACAATCGCAATCGCATAAATCAACATCGCCGTCTTGCGCGCCCGATTGATGCTCCATCCCATCGAAACGAACCGCGCCGGCAGCCAGCCTCCAAGAACGCTGCCCACCGTGCACACGTTGTAGATCACGAGCAGAGGCACCGCCATGCGCGCAATCGACAGCCCGAATCTCGCGTTGAGAAATCCCGGCAGCCAATATAAATAGAACCACCACACTGGATCCGTGAACGCCTTGCCCAGCAGGAACGCCCAGGTCTGCCGCAGCGGCAGAAGCCTCTTCCATGGCACCTTTGTCGTCGGCTCTGGTGGATCGCTGCTGATATACACCAGTTCGCTGTGCGTCACATACGGATCCAGATGCGGCGACTTGTACATTCGCAGCCACAGCACCAGCCAGATCAGCGCAAACCCGCTCGTCGCCAGAAACGCGTAGTTCCACTTCAGGTGATACAGGATGAACGCAATCGCGAACGGCGCGAGCGTTGCCCCAATATTTGTTCCCGAGTTGAAGATGCCCGTCGCGAAGGCGCGCTCCTTCTTTGGAAACCACTCCGCCGTAGCCTTGATCGCGGCCGGAAAGTTCCCAGCCTCACCCAGCCCGAGCACGAACCGCACAATGCCAAACCCGATCACCGCGCCCGACAGCTTGCCGAAATTGTCCACCCACGCCGCGCCGCCAATCAGCGGCACGTGCTTCAGCGCATTCGACAGCCCATGGGCCGCGCTCTGCAGCGGCCCCGCAACACCGGCCAGCGGCACGATCGAGTGCGCCATCGCCGCGATTGCCCACACCGCCACGGCCACCGCGTAGCCGATCTTCGTACCCACCTTATCAATGAAGGATCCCGCAATCAGCAGCCCGATCGCATACGCCGCCGAAAACGTCGAGATGATCCCCGCATATTGCAGCTCCGTCATCCCAATCCCATGCACCGGATTCTGCAGCGTCGGCTTCAACAGCGCCAGCGCCTGCCGGTCCATGTAATTCAGCGTCGTCGCGAAGAACAGCAGGGCACAGATTCGCCACCGGTACCGTCCCACACCGGTGCCCTGCGGCGAGTGCTCATCCGCCACAGCCACAGCAACGGTCGAAGTCGTGGCGCTCATCGGTTTCACCCTGCTGTCTTCTGTCACTTCGTTTCCAGCGCCCAGATGTTGCGGAACTGCACCGGCATGCCGTGCTCCTGCAACTGGATCGGTCCCAGCGGAGCCTCACCGAGCTTCGCTGCGTTCAGGATCACCGGCCCGAGCGGCTGATCCTTGTACATCACCACGCCGTTCAGCCGCAGCGTTACAACCGCATCTGCCGTCTTTTTTCCCGCGGCGTCAAACCGCGGGGCCTTGAAGTCGATATCGAACGTCTGCCAGTCCAGCACCGGACGTGACGCGCGAATGCCTGGCTTCATCGGCACCGAATTATCGAACTGCCCATTCGGATTTGCCGTCAGGCTGCCGTACGTCTCGTTGATATTCGCCTCGTACCGGTCCTGGATATACACGCCGCTGTTCGTTGGTCCGCCAAGATTACGAAACTCAACGTGGATCTTCGCGTCACCAAGCTGCTGCTTGCTGATGCAGTTCCCCCGCCGCGGAAACGACTCCGCCGCACCACCATCCACGATCCGGAACCGGCACGGCCCGTCCTGATCCAGCCAGTGCTTCTCCTTCATCTTGGCCCACGCATTCAGGTCCTTGCCGTCGAACAGGACAATCGCTCCCGCGGGCGGCTTCTCGCCCAACGTCGGTGAAGCGCGATCCACATGCTGCAGGTCGAAGCTCTCGCCTCCGTTCTGCGCCTTGAAGTGCCCATCCTGGATCGTTCCCGTCCAGCCGTCGCCCTGCAGTGTCACGACACCGTTCTCCAGCGTCCCCGTCAGCACCGCCACCGGCTTGTCGTTCGGCACATCGAACTGATGGAAGATGTGCGCCTCGTACTTGTTGTTGTCCTCCTGCTGCGGGATCAGGTCCTCAACCGAGTAGATCTTGTCCATCACCGGCACGACCTGGGCGACATACTGACCCTGGCCCTGCCAATCGCCGCGCAGCGCATCCGGCGCAGCCCAGTAGAACGGGTGTGGCAACTCCACCTTGCGCGCACCACCCTTCTTCTTCTGCGCACACATCATCAGGCTCGCGCCCACCATCAGGCCAGCCGCTGCCAGCCTGCAAAATCGCTCTGTTCATCCTCACCGCTCCCGCTCCACTCCAAGTCAGAACTCTTCGCGGAACTCTCAGCCGCGTTGGTTCACTCTCCCGAGCGGCACACACAACGAACAAGTTAATTCACGGTCAAGCCTCTTCGCGGAACCCCCGCCAGGACCCAACCCCTTTCGTTTGTTCTAAGTAGAAACTAAGTTTTTACGTAGAAACCGCGCAGCGAATGAGGCAAATTGACCGCCCATTCTCCGCCCCTGTATGTTTCTGTCGATGGTCGAATCGCCTTCTCGACGTGATGTTGAACACTTCCGGGAGCTGACGCGTCGCATCCTCGCGAGCAGTCAGTTGAACCGGTCCATCCGTCTTTCCAAGCTCTTTCAATATCTCTGCGAGCGCGTCCTGGACGACGACATCCAGGACATCCATGAACTCGAGCTCGGGCAGAAGGTCTTCGGCAGGGCCGCACGCTATGACACCATGGCCGACAACATCGTTCGCGTGCATGCCTCCATGCTGCGCAAGCGGCTGGCCGAGTACTTCCGCACGGAAGGCCGCGACGAGGAGTTCATCGTCGAGATTCCGCGCGGCAACTACGCTCCCGTCTTTCGCCGCCGCACGGCCGAAGAGCTTGCACCTTCCACAGAAGCGATCCCCTCGGCTCCGGCCTTCAGTGCAGTCGCCGGTGCGACGGCCTCTCCCGCAGGGGAGATCCACGAACCCGCTCCCCTCGGAACGACGGATGCATCACCCGCGCTGGCCAGCCCACATGCCGGCGACAAAAAGCTCTGGATCGCCGTAGCCTTTGCGGTCGGCTTTGCCATCCTGTCCAGCCTCCTCTATATAAGGCTGCAGCATGTCCGGACAGCGGCCGCGCCCGGGCCCCCCAGCCTCACCGGTCAGGTCGGCGCCTTCTGGTCCACGATCTTTCCCGCAAACCACACGACCGACGTCGTTATGGACGACGCGTCCCTCGGCCTTTACGAAGAAGCGACCAATCAGTCCATCCCCATCGGCGAATATTTTGACCGCACCTACATGCGCAACCTGTTCACCGGTCCTGGCCCCGCAGAACACGATCCCAACTGGCTTCATCAACTATTACTGCGTCGCCAGTCCACGTACGCCGCCTCATCCCTCGTCTGGAGACTCGGGCAGATCGCCGCAGCCGAGCAGGGTCAGGCCCGTCTGCAGTTCGCCCGCGACCTCTCGTTCCAGCAAACCAAGCTCGACAACCTCGTTCTCCTCGGAACTCCCTCTTCGAACCCATGGATCCAGCTCTTTCAGAGCGGCCTTACGCTCAGCTGGGCATTCGATCCGATCTCTAAGGCCTTCTACCCGATGGACAGCTCCACACCCGGCGGCGCGACTCGCTTCAAACCCACCGACGAAAGCAAGATCCGGGACAGCTACGCCACCATCTCCTTCCTCAGCAACCTGAGTGGCACCGGCAGGACCCTCATCATCAGCGGCTCGGGAGGCACAGCCACTGACGCGGCCATGCATTGGCTCCTTCAGGAGAGCTCCTTCGAACAACTCCGGTCCCATCTCCCCACCGGCTCCAACGGTGTGCTCCCCCCGTTTGAGGCTCTCCTTCGCATCGACAAGGGCATGGACCGCCCCAGGAACATCACCATCGCCATCTGCCGTCCCGTGCGCGAGTCCGGCCGCGCGCCTCAGAAATAGAACCGTCCCCGCCTCGAGTTCGCCTCCTCGCAGATTTCGAACCGGCCTTTTGGCGTGTGTCCGTATTGCCCCGCTCTTTACGTAGCCTCATCGCCTTTATACAACCGCAAGTCTCTGCCTTCCAGCCACTTCCGAACCACCGCATTACCGCGTTCTTCCTTCACCGTGAATTAACTTGGCCATCGTTACGAGCGCCGCAAATAGTGGCTGTCACGCTCCAAAACAGAAGCGTGACACTTCAGGCCTGCCCAGAGGAGCCCTCCACCGAAATGAGATTTAGTCCGGTCGAGTCCCATCAGCTACCCAACGCCAAGCACGTCGACGAGCTCTATGGCCCCGGCGGCAACCGCATCGAGCTGATCGAGCCGGCCAAGGCAGGCGACACCTCCGACACCGGCGCGTGAGCCCACCGGATCGCAATCGTCTTCCGCAATATTCGTGAGTTGAACAACAAGGAATCTACGATGAGAGCATCTTCAATGAAGTCCATTCGGCTCTGGCTCCTGCTCTGGGCCATCGCCTTCGCAACCGTTGCGCCGATGCGCGCCCAGGCGCCCACCGCAACTCTGGTCGGCCGCGTGACGGATCTCTCCAGCGCCGTCATCCCGGGCGCAACCGTGACCGTGCGCAACACCGGAACCAACCAGGTCCGCACCGTCCCGACCACAAGCCAGGGCGAGTACACAGTTACTACGCTGAATCCCGGCATCTACCAGGTCACAATCACGATGCCCGGCTTCCAGACCTCGACCGAGCCTCACCTCGAGCTGCAGGCCGGCCAGACCGCCCGGCTCGACGTCCAGCTCAAGGTCGGAGACGTCTCCACCTCCGTCTCCGTCGCAGCCGACGTCGGTCTCATCAACACCGAGAACGAGACCAAGGGCGACGTCATCACCCCCGTCGAAATCTCCGAAATTCCCCTCAACGGCCGCGACTTCAATGACCTCGCTTTGACCGTCGCCGGCGTCCAGCCCCCCGAGGTCAAGGCCAAAGGGGCAGCCTTCGTCGCCAACGGCTCCCGCGCTGACTCCTCCGGCTTCTACGTGGACGGCATCAACGACGAAGATCCCCGCAGTGCCGGCTCCCAGCTCAGCCCTCCGCTCGACTCCATCCAGGAGTTCCGCATGGAGACCTCCGACTACAACGCCGAGTACGGCCGCCTCGCCGGCAGCGTCGTCAACCTCGCCATCAAGGATGGCACCAACCGCCTCCACGGCTCCGCCTTCGATTACATCCGCAACGACCTCTTCGACGCCCCCATCTACAGGTTCCCGGGAACGACCCTCTCACCCAAAACCAAACTCCGCCGCAACCAGTTTGGCGCCGACCTCGCCGGCCCGGTCTGGATTCCGCACGTCTACAACGGCCATGACAAGACCTTCTTCAATCTCTCGCTCGAGTTCTATCGTCAGATCCAGGGCGAAAACAATCTGACCACCGTCCCCACGCTCCTCGAGCGCGCCGGAGACTTCAGTCAGTCACTGCCCGGCAATAACGGCAATACCCCCTACTACTTCCACGACCCCGCGAAGCCCACCTCCGCCACCTGCGGCCAAAACGGCGGCTCCGGCTGCCTCTACGCCGCGCCCTACGACAAGATCCCCACCATTGATCCTGTCGCCAAGGCGCTCCTCGCCTACATCCCCGTGCCCAATGCAACCGGTGCCAACAACTACCAGTTCATCTCCGACAAGGTGAACAACTGGAACCGCGGCCTGCTCAAGATCAGCCAGAAGCTCGGGCCGAAGGACACGCTCACCGGCCTGTTCGATCGCGACTACTCTCAGTCCTCCGATCCCGCCGGCGGCTCTCCTCTCGGCGTCTTCCCGGCCAACCCCACCTACGGCGTCCTCGGCGCCAACTTCGGCTCGACCACCTCCGTCCACTCCACGCTCCTCGGCATCGGTGAGACCCGCATCTTCACCCCAAACCTCGTCAACGACTTCCACTTCGGCCGCACCCGTACCGTCTCGCAGGAGCTCGCGGCGGACGCCGGCATCAACTGGGCGCAGAAGCTCGGTATCCACGGCACCGCCACCGGCCCATCCGCGATCCTCGGCTTCCCCAGCTTCAAGCCCAGCGGCTACACCTCCATCGGCGACGGCGCCTCCGATCCCGTCACCTTCGTCATCAACGACTACGACGGTTCCAACGTCGTCACCTGGAACCATCACAAGCACAACTTCCTCTTCGGTGGCGACATCCTCCACGTCCAGCTCTTTCAACCCACCAACACCGACAAGAACGGCGCCTTCACCTACAACGGCAAGTTCACCAACGGAACGCAATCCTCTGACGCGCTCGCCGATCTCCTCGCCGGGTACCCCGCCACCAGCCTCCTCATGACCGGCGGCAACACCAACCACCTCCTCGAAACCAACTACTCCGGCTTCGCACAGGACGACTACAAACCCTCACCCCGCATCACTCTCAATCTCGGCCTGCGTTACGAATTCCAGACCCTCCCCGCAGAGCAGAACGGACAGCTCATCAACTTCGTTCCCTCGCTCGGCAAGATCGTCTACGCCAACGCCTCCTCCAATCCCAACATCGCCGCGACTCTCAACCAGGCCGGCCTCGCCAGCTACTACGAGTCCGCCTCGCAGGCCGGCCTCCCGCAGGCGCTCATCAATCCCAACAAGGCGCGCTTCGCTCCTCGCCTCGGTTTCGCCTACCGTCCCTTCGACAATGACAAGACCGTCGTCCGCGGCGGGTACGGCCTCTTCTACACCGGCCTTCGCCTGACCGTCATCCGCACCAACCTCGCCGGCCAGTTCCCGTTCGCGGAGAACACGCAATACACCGCCGTCTCGCCAGGCAAGTCCACCCCCGGCTCGGCGTTCATCAATTCATCCAACCCGTTCCCCGCATCCGGCGGCTCACTCAACGGCGTCCTCACGCCCAACGGATACGACCCCAACGCCCCTTCGGCCTACATGCAGAGCTACAACCTCACCCTCGAGCGCGAGCTCCCCTGGAACATGGCTCTCGAAGCGGCCTACGTCGGCTCCAAGGGCACGCACCTTCCCCAGGAATACGACTACAACCAGGAGCGCATCGCCAACAGCAACAGCTCGCGCCCGCTGCCCGCCTTCTCCGCCATCACCGAGATGACCTTCAACGGCACCTCGCACTATGACTCCGGCCAGGTCACCGTTCGGCGCCGCTTCCAGCACGGTCTCTTCTTCCGCGTGAACTACACCTTTGCCAAATCCCTCGACACCCAGTCCGGCGCCAACGCAGCCGGCGGCGGCGGCTACTTCGGCAACCAGAACGTCCTCAACCCCTCGGCCGAATACGGGCTCTCCGACTTTGACATCCGCCACAACTTCTCCGGCACCATGGTCTACCGCACCAGCTCACGCTTCTACGTCCTGCGTGACTGGCAGGAGAGCGGCACCGTCCAGGCCTACAGCGGTCAGCCCTTCACTCCCACCGTCTCCGGCACACAGGATCTCGGCGTTGCCACTCGCCCCAATCAGGTCTGCAACGGCAACAAGAACGCTCCGCACACCATCAATCAGTGGTTCAACACATCCTGCTTCGTCGTCCCTGCCTCCGGCTTCGGAAACGCCGGCCGCAACATCCTCGAAGGCCCCGGCTACGTCAACCTGAACCTCTCCGTGGGCCGCGTCTTCTCCCTCGAGCGCTACGGCAACTTCGAGTTCCGCCTCGAAGCCTTCAACGCTCTCAACCACCCAAACTTCGCTTATCCCACCGCCGTCATCGGCAGCAGCAAGCCCGCCGGCGTCATCTCCAGCATCAACGGCAACCAGCGTCTGGTGCAGATCAGCGGCCGCTACTCCTTCTAAGTGTCACTGGCAAACTCCTCCGCCGCAGGCACCACGCCTGCGGCTTCCTTTTCGCAGCGTGCATATCAATCACTGCGCAGCGCCTGAGAATTTACTTGCGCCGTATGGCGGCTCAAACTACGTTGACAGCTGTGAACAGTGCCTTTCGTATGAAGTGGATCCTGCGCGGCTCGCTCTGTCTTGCGGCCTGCGTTGTACTCGGATGCGGTGGCTCAAGCACGCAGGGAACCACCGGCGGAGGCGGCACCTCTCCCCTCGCGCCGACCGTCACTGTCACCCCATCCACCACCAGCGTAACCACAGCGCAAAGCCTGACAGTGAATGTGAGCGTCGCAGGCAATGCGGGTTCAATCCCGGCCGGGACCGTAGTCCTCTCCAGCGGCAGCTACGCATCGCCGCCCGTGACGCTGAGCAACGGAACCGCCACGGCGACGATTCCCGCCGGCTTGCTTGTCATCGGAAACGACACCCTGGCCGCCGCCTATACGCCCGGCACGGCGAGCGACGGAACCTATACGAGCGCCACAGGGACCGTTAGCGTCTCAGTCGCCGCTGGCACATCGCCCTCGCAACCGGCAATCAGTCCTTCGCTCGTGCTGCCCACAGCAAGTGCGCCGTTTCAGGCGCTCCCGGCAGCCAACGGAACCGTCTTCGTCGGCGAAGCAAGCGGACTTGAGGTCTTCGCTCCTATCGCGAGCGTCCTCACCTCGCAATGCGTGATGCCCCTGACCTCCACACTGCAATCCCAAGGCGGCCAGTGGGCCGAGCTGGAGTTCCTCCCCGATGGCGTGGACCTCGCCGGCGGGATCGAGACGCCCGGCGCCGTCTTCTACAACGCCGGCGCGGCCGCAACCTGCACCGCGACGCCATTCGTCGTAAGCCAGGGCACTGTCTCGGCCGACGAAGGCTCGCAGGCCGTCGCAGTCACACCCGATGGAAAGTTCGCGTTTGTCTCCAACGAATACGGCGTGGCCTCAGGAGCGACCACTGAAGGCAACGTCGGCGTAGTCTCGCTCGCCTATGACGCGAGCGGAAACGTGAACGGTGGCACACTGCTTGGCCAGATCACAACCGGCGGCAACGCCATCGCAGGCATGCTGCTGAGCCCCGACGGAACACGCCTCTACGTTACCAGTGAAGTCTCGAAGAACACCTCCGCGGTCGGCAGCTCAAACTCCGTGCTGGCCCGCACCGGCTGTCTGCAGGCCGCCGGAAGTTCGCCGCAGGTCAACGGTATCCTCACCGTCATCGATGTCTCGAAAGCCGAGAGCTCGCCCAACACAGCCGCGATCCTCACCACCGTTGACGCTGGATGCAGCCCCGTGAGAATGGCAGAGACCTCCGACAACTCCACCCTCTGGGTCGCCGCCCGCGGAGACAACCGCGTCCTGGCCTTCAGCACCGGAATGCTCGAGGTCAACGCCGCGAACGCTCTTCTCGGCTACGCCGACACACACGGCGCGGCACCCGTCGGCGTGGCTCTGTTCCACCACGGCCAGTTCCTCGCCGTCGCCAACTCCGACAGGTTCGGCACCGGCACCAATGCCAATCTCGCAATTCTTTCCGTCGCCTATCCCGCTGCCGCCAGCGTAGTGACCACCGTGCCCGCAGGGCTCTTTCCGCGCGAGGTCAACGTAGGCTCTGACGATGCCACGCTCTACCTCACCAACTACTCGTCCCACTCGCTCCAGGTAGTGCCCACCCACTAGGCTCTACGCGGAAACCGCACATCGAAACCCAATATTGGACGTAGAACTATCCGGCGTATTCGAGCTGCGCGCCGCCACACGATACCGGTTGCAATACGACTTGTGACATAAAAACGATCCGCCCTTCATCACCCGCGCCACACCCGTCGGCGGCCCCTGCGGATTCCTGCGCGGTGCCGTGCGATGAAACGCCGCATCGAACCAGTCCGAACACCACTCCCACGTGTTTCCGGTAACGCTGTACAGACCAAATTCGTTCGGCGGAAACGCCTCCACCGGGCACGTCCCCTTGTATCCATCATCTCCGGTATCAACCTTGGGGAACTCTCCCTGCCAGATATTGCAGCGATGCTCCCCGCCCGGCCGCAGCTTGTCTCCCCATGGATAGAGCTTCTGCTCCAAGCCCTCCGCGCGCCGCATACTCCCACTCCGCCTCGGTCGGCAGCCGCTGCCCCGTCCACTGACAAAATGCCTGCGCATCATTCCACGACACATGCACTACCGGATGATCGCCGCGCGTCCTGATGTCCGACTGCGGTCCCTCCGGCGACTTCCAGCTCGCTCCTCGAACCTTGCACCACCACGGAGCCGCCGCCACCGTGTCCTCCACCAGCTCCGCGAATCTCTTCTTCGGCAGATGTGACCAGAACACAAAGCTCCAGCCAAAACGCTCCGCCTCTGTCTTATAGTCCGTCGCCCGCACGAACTCTTCAAACACCGCGTTCGTCACCGGATGCCGATCCATCCTGAACGCATCGACGAACACCTCCCGCACCGGCCCTTCGCCATCCTCCGGAAATCCCTCGTCCGTATCCGTGCCCATCAAAAACGATGCCCCGGGCAAAGAGACCATCCGCGCCAGCACCGCCTCACTGCACTCAGTCACGCATAAAGCCGCCGCCTGAGAGCTCTCAACCTCCGTACTCGCCTCACGCGCTCCCGAAGGCGCGCAACACGCATGCTTACCTTCCGGATTCGACCCACACGCCATATACCTCTAGTCTCCCTCAAGCCACAGCTTTACGGGAGGCCCGGTATGGTCCTTGTACTGTTCGCGCATCTCCGCAAGCTGCTTCGCCAGCGTCTGAATCACCGCCCTGTACTCCGGCTGCACGCTCAACCCGTTTTCAATGATCAGGTTATCCATCTCATCCGGGTCCTTCTCCAGATCAAACAGCTCCCACTCATTCCGCGTGTAGTAGTAGATAAGTTTGTACCGCTCGGTCCGAATCCCATAGTGCTCCGAGACCCAGTGCGGCGGCCCGAACTCATAGTAGTGGTAATAAAACAGCGACGGCCGCTGCTCCCCCGCCTCCTCCAGCAGCGGCACCAGACTCTTCCCCTGCATTCCAGCCGGAACCGGCAATCCCGCAAGCTCCAGCGCCGTCGGCGCATTATCAATGTTCGCCGTCCACTGCTCGCGCACCACGCCGCGCTCTTTCTGCCACGGCGTGCGAATCATCATCGGCACACGGATCGCCTGTTCGTACATAAACCTCTTGTCGAACCACCCATGATCGCCCATGAAGAAGCCATGGTCCGTCGTGTACACCACCACCGTGTTCTCCGCGAGCCCCTTCTTCTCCAGAAACTCAAACAGCCTGCCAATGTTGTCATCCTGCGATCGCAGCGTGCCCAGAAAATGCTCCATGAACTTCTGATAGTTCCACTGCTTTCGCTGCCGAGGCGTCAGACTCCGCCGGCGGATTGAAATCCGGCATGTCCTCAATCCGCATCCGCGCGTCCTTCGCCGCCGACGAGCGATGACTGTAGTCATCCCAGAACGTCCCCGGCTCCGCAATCCGCACATCGTCGTACACATGCTCGAACTTGTGCGGAGGATCCCACGGCCGGTGCGCATTGAAGAACTGCACCATCATCAGAAACGGCTTATCGAACTCCGCAATCCCCTTCATCACGAGATCGGTCATCACATCCGTCTCGTACCCCTCAAACCGCATATCGCGAATCTCGTGGCTTCCCAGCGCCGGATTCCCCAGAAATCCGTTCGGATCGTAGTACGGCCCGCCCGCGCCCTTCTTGTAGACGAAGTAATCGAAGCCCGCATCCGCAGGATTGATCGGCAAATGCCACTTGCCCACCAGCCCCGTCTGATATCCATTCGCCTTCATGATCTTCACAAACGTCTGCTGCGCAGGATCAAACGTCGGAAGCTGTGCCTGCATCTCGCCCGGAATATCCGGGTTCGCCACCATCCCGTTGATATGCGTGTACGTCCCGGTCAGCAGCGTCGCGCGGCTGGGCGCACACAGCGCATTCGTCGTAAACGCATTCTCAAACCGCACACCCTCATTCGCAATCCGGTCGATGTTCGGCGTCTTGATCAGCTTGCTTCCATAACAACTCAGCGTCGATATCGGAACACCTTCACCCGTGATCCACAAAATGTTCGGCTGCTTCGGCCGCTTCGCCGTCACCGGCTGCCGCACTGCCTCACCGGCCACACCCGGGCCCGCAAACGAAGCCGCTAGCGCTCCACCAAAAGTCTTCAACGCCGTCCTGCGGCTGAACCGTCCAAACTCCGAGCCTCTGCTGTCCGCTGCCATCCTGTTCCTCCCGCGAATGTCCCTTGTATCACTTAAAACGGCCTTCTCTCACGAGCCCGGTGTCCGATCTTCGCGTCCATCCGGGTGGGCATCGCGCGTTAAGACGCGCAGATTGACGCTATCTTTGGATCTATGCTCCATCGCCTCACGGCCTTTCTCACCGCTGCCCTCGTCGCCGCCAGCGCGCACGCGCAATCACCCACCTGCGGCCTCGGCGCCATCCAACACGTCGACAAGCTCCCCAACGGTCTCCGCATCCACGCCACCCACGGCCTTGAAGAGATCACCGCACTTCGCCCCGACATCCTTCGCGTCCGCATCTCGCCCACATCCCAGCTCCCCGAAGACGCCTCCTGGGCCGTCGTCCCCGAAGCCCACACCTCCACCGCGCCCATCACCATCGACGATCAACACCAACACCCTCACCCTCCACACCACCGCACTCACCGCCGAGCTCTCCCGCGCCGACCTCACCCTCACAATCCACGACGGCACCGGCCGCACGCTCCTCGACGACACGCACCCCGTCTGCTTCACCGGCCACGCCTTCCGCCTCTCCGAAACCATGCCGCCCGACGAGCACTACTTCGCCCTCGGCGACAAGACCGGCCCCCTCGACCACCGCGGCCAGGCCTTCGATCTCTGGAACACCGACGCCTACCGCTTCCAGGAATCCACCGACCCGCTCTACAAATCCATCCCGTTCTTCCTCGCCTTCCGCGCCGGCTCCGCCTTCGGCCTCTTCCTCGATAACACCTTCCGCTCCAGCTTCGACTTCGGCAAACTCTCTCCCGACGCCTACACCTTCGGCGCCGCCGACGGCCCGCTCGACTACTACATCTTCGCCGGCCCCACACCCCGCGACGTCGTCGAGCAATACACCTGGCTCACCGGCCGTCCGCCGCTCCCGCCCCTCTGGATGCTCGGCTACCAGCAGTCGCGCTACACCTACGCGCCCGAGCAGCGCCTCATGGACATCGCCACCCGCCTCCGCGCCGAACACATCCCCGCCGACGTCCTCTACCTCGACATCGGCTTTCAGGAAAAGAACCGCCCCTTCACCGTCGACCCTGTCGCCTTCCCCGACTTCCCCGCGATGGTCGCCCGCCTCCGCGCGATGAACTTCAAACTCGTCGTCATCACCGACCTCCACATCGCCAATCTCCCCAACCACAACTACGCGCCCTATGACACCGGCATCGCCGGCAACGAATTCGTCCATAACCCCGACGGGTCCGTCTACACCGGCATCGTCTGGCCCGGCCCCGCCGTCTTCCCTGACTTCACCCGCTCCGCCACACGCGACTGGTGGGGCACGCTCTACACGCCATTCGTTCACGACGGCGTCTCCGGCTTCTGGAACGACATGAACGAACCCAGCGTCTTCAACACGCCCACCAAGACCATGCCGCTCGATGTCGTCCATCGCATCGCGTCCGACAACTTCACACCGCGCTCCGCCACCCACGCCGAGATTCACAACGTCTACGGCATGGAAAACTCCCGAGCCACTTACGACGGCCTGCGCAAACTCTCGCCCGACGAGCGCCCCTTCGTCCTCACCCGCGCCACCTACGCCGGCGGCCAGCGCTACGCCACCACCTGGACCGGCGACGACTCCAGCACCTGGAACCACCTCCGCATGACCGCGCCCATGCTCAAAAACCTCGGCCTCTCCGGCTTCAGCTTCGCCGGCGCCGACGTCGGCGGCTTCGCCGGCTCGCCTCCACCCGATCTCCTCACCCGCTGGCTCGAAGTCGCCGCCTTCCACCCCATCGACCGCGACCACACCGAAGCCGGCACCTCCGACCAGGAGCCATGGGCCGACCTGGGCTCGTCAACTGAAGACCAGCTCGCCATCCGCCGCCACTACATCGAAGCCCGCTACCGCCTCTTGCCCTATCTCTACACGCTCGCCGACGAAACCTCTCAGACCGGCATCCCCATGATGCGTCCCGTCTTCCTCGACTACCCCCACGCCGCTACCGACGGCCGCCCCATCGATATCGACCCCTCCACCGCCGGCGAATTCCTCCTCGGCCACGACCTCCTCATCGCACCCTCACCCTACCCCGAAGAACCCGACGCCTACACTGTCGAACTCCCCACCAGTAACTGGTACGACTTCTGGACCGGCAAGCAGCTACCGCCCTCCACCCACGGCCACCCCATCGTCTGCCGGCGTCCCACCCTCCGGCGCCGACCTCGTCCCCCTCACCACCACCATTCACCCCGACCTCGCCACCCTCCCCGTCTTCGTGCGCGGCGGCGCCATCCTCCCCATCGCGCCCCTCACGCAAAGCACCGCCGAAACCCCACAAGGCCCACTCACTCTGCGCATCTACGCCGGCCCCGACTGCCACGGCTCACTCTATCTGGACGACGGCCACACCTACGCCTACACCCACGGCGACTTCCTCCGCATGAACTTCACCTGCGAAGTCACCCCCGACACCCTCACTCTCAACATCACCCGGCAAGGCACCTTCAAACCCTGGTTCCACCAGATCCACCTCGAAATCTACGGCTGGACCCCCCACACCAACTCCACCCCTCTCACCTTCCCCACTCCCACCCACAACCTCACCCTCACCCTCCACTAACCCCCGACCTTGCACAATCCGGGTGCCCCATCTTCGCGAGCGTAGCGAGTTAAGGTGGGCATCGCGCGTTAAGACGCGCGAGTCTTTTCCCCACCCGACACCGATTCCAACCCAACCTACAACTCAATCCGTACCGTCCTTTGTTCACGATTCAAATACGTCAGATAACTCGAGTTCACCCACTCCTCCGGCCGCTCGACCAACCCGCGCCTTACCGGATTGCGATGAACGTACCTGATCTTCTCCACACGCTTGCGCTGCGTAAACACATTGAAATCGTAATAACGCTCCTGCCAGAACGGCCGCCGCGCTGACTGCTTACTCACCGAAAGCTTCATCGACTGCAGTGCCTTTGACAGCGGCTCCGCCTCAGGCTCACTCACGAGCAGGTGAACATGCTCCGGCATCACAACATAAGCCAGCACCCCAAACCGATACCGCTTCCGCGCGCGCTCAAGCGACCGCTCAAACACCTCCCGCGCCTCAGAGCTATTGAAGTAGGGCCGCCGCTCGTAACAACTAAACGTCACGAAGTGATCGTGATCTTCCCTCTGAAAACGTTCGAGCCCCCACGGCATCGATCGATTCTAAGAAGCGACCGTCACCAAGCTCACTGCTCTTCCGTGTTATTCCCGATTTTACCGAGACCTGATTTTTCATCTCGCCACAAACCCGGGTGCCCCATCTTCGCGACAGCGACCGGGGCCCCAGCGAGCTGGCTCGCTGCAGTGGTTCATCGTCGCGAAAGGTGGGCAGTCGCGCGAAACGCCACCAATACCCGCTTTTCTTTCTCTCCTCCTGCGCGAAGCGAAGGACAAACCGCCGCGCGCAGCGCTCCGCTCTGCCGAAGGTCGTCCTGGAGTCCTTCCGCTCTGCCGAAGGCCGGCGTGGAGCGAAGCGAAACGACTGAATTGCCTTCCTCGAACCCAGCAACATGCTCGCGCCCACACCAACTCCACCCGGCTCTTGCCTCTGCTCTTCTTCTTTGTTATCCCCGAACCAGGCTCCCTCAGGAAGCTCGCTGGCTCGGGTCGAGCACGGGATCTGCGATGCTTCTTTCATTCGGAGGCATGGCTCAGCAGCGTCGAGTTTTAGACCAAGGTCTCCATGCCATAGAGCACTGCATCGTTAAGCGTACGACTGGCAGCCCTGGGCTTCAGCCCACGGTCTCCGTGCCATAAACCGCCGCGCGCAGCGCTTCCGCTCTGCCGAAGGCCGGAGTGGAGTCCAAAGGACGAAACGACTGAATTGCCTTCCTCGAACCCAGCAACATGCTCGCCGCCCACACCGGCTCCACCCGGCTCTTGCCTTTGCTCTTCTTCTTGTTTGATCCCGAACCAGACTCCCTCAGGGAGCTCGCTGGCTCGGGTCGACACGGGATCTGCGATGCTTCTTTCATCGGAGGCATGGCTCAGCAGCGTCGAGTTTTAGACCAAGGTCTCCATGCCATAGAGCACTGCTCGTTAAGCGCACGACTGGCAGCCCCGGTCTTCAGCCCAGGGTCTCCGTTCCACAAACCGCCGCGCGCCGCGCTTCCGCTCTGCCGAAGGCCGTCGTGGAGCGAAGCGCAACGACTGAATTGCCTTCCTCGAACCCACCAACATGCTCGCCCCCCACACCGGCTCCGCCCGCCTCTCGCCGTTGCCTTCTTGTTTGTCATTCCCGCAGGGGATCTGCTTTTGCCTTTGCCTCATCGGAGCACGCCTCGGTAGCCTTGAGCTTTAACCCAAGGTCTCCGCGCCATACACCACCGTCTCGTTAACGGCACGACTGGTAGCCCTGGGCTTCAGCCCACGGTCTCCATGCCACAAACCGCCGCGCGCAGCGCTTCCGCTCTGCCGAAGGCCGTCGTGGAGTCCAAAGGACGAAACGACTGAATTGCCTTCCTCGAACCCAGCAACATGCTCGCCGCCGACACCGGCTCCGCCCGGCCTTGCCTTTGCTTTTCTTGTTTGTCCTCCCCGAAGGGGATCTGCTTTGGCTCTTGCTGTTGCTCTTCTTGTTGTCATCCCCGAAGGGGATCTGCTTTCGCCTTTAGCCCCTACGCTGAGCGCACTAACACCTGCCAAATGCGGCTGCCGACGATAGCAGGAAAACGCCACGAAGTGATAATGCCCGCACCCGTATCGCCGTTCCAGCCTGCCCGTCATCCGGCCAAGCCTGACATCCTGCAAACCCACTTCTCGAGCCTCGATGAATGGGATCCGACCCCTCCCATAACCCTTAAGAGGCCTTTTCAGTCACTCTGCTGGCTGTACAATTCGTGCGAAATCATCTTTCTGAACGAATGCGATGAATAAGCTGATTCTGTTGCTGTTCATATCAACCACCTTGGCAACGGGCCGTGCGCAAAGTGCGGATCCCGCGAAACGGATCTACAAGGATGCTGCTGATTCAGTATTCCTTGTATACCTAAACGACGCATCGGGTTCACCTACTGCTTTGGGTACCGCTTTCGTGATTGGCCCTCGAATGCTTATCACAAACGCCCACGTCGTGAGGTTGGGAACTCCAGTTCTCGCCGTGGGACCTGTGAGGATACCGATCAAGGTAATCAGCCGTGACGACAAGAACGATCTGGCCCTCCTTAAAGTGGATGTGGACTTAACTTCACCTGCTTTGCCTCTGCGAGACACGGTGCCTTCTCCGGGTGAACGGGTATATGCCATCGGCAATCCGGAGGGACTGGAAAAGACCATAAGTGAGGGCCTAATTTCTGCAGTTCGTTCTGAAGACGGGCGCAAGTTGCTCCAGATAAGTAGTCCGATCTCCCACGGCTCTTCCGGAGGGCCGATTTTAGATAGCGATGGGAAGGTAGTCGGAGTTGCGGTGGGAATCCTGCCCGATGGAGAGAATCTGAATTTCGCTGTCCCCGTCGAATTCGTTAGAGAGCTCGAAATAGCTGGGACTCGCTCGAAGGGTGTCGAAGAGCCAGGTACTCTAAAAATTCCTGACATCGAAGCACTGCTCACCGCCAAGGATAACGAGACCTATTCTGCTGACCAAGGCTCTCCCTATCAGCTTGCCTCGGCCAAGTTCGATGAGGCAATCCACTCGGCGGTTACCGCGACCCGAAAAGTGGACGATCTGCGGCAGCTGGCCTGTCTGGGTGTTCGTAGCTGGGATGCAGTTGACGACGGGATTGCTGCGGCGCGGACTGCTTACAAATCATCACAAAATGTCGCCGATTCGGGGCTTTTGGCATATTCGCTGTATCAAGGAGCTTCGTTTCAGGACATTGTGGCCGCCCTTGCAAAAGATGGGTCCAACGAGAAGCATAAAGCTCAGGAAACCGGCAGCAATTTGCTTGCAGAAGCTACTCGTATCGCCGGTCAAACGAGGGCGTCAAACGGAAAATTGGATGACGTAGCGATCTTTGTGCTGGGCGCCGCGGCGGATGAACGCGGAGATCTAACAGGCGCGTCCGGATACTTCGAGAAAATTGCCGGGCGCACAGTGCAGGAGTGCGGGAATGATCTTCGCATGATTGCGATGCGGGACCTGATTTCAGAAGAGGACTCTTTGAAGCGTTCTGGCGACGCCGAAGCTTGGTTCCGGAAATTTGCTCTGATCTACAGCCCAACTGCCTTCGATTGGGATTCTGAGGGCGATCGAAGAGACGCGGTGCAGGACTATAGGTTCCGCCGATGCCAATGAAAGAGCCGCGGCTGCGGCGGATTCTCTGTCCATCGATTATTGCTGGGCATCGCAAGAACGGTTTCTTAGTGGTCCGGCGGGAGCGAACGCCACGCTTGCTGATGGCAGGAAGTGCATAGATGCATCTGTGAAGAATACCTCCGATTCACGCGCAAAGCAGTTTGCAGAGCGACTCCCAAGTGTCTATCGAATCATGGCAACGGTTCTCGAAGATCGAGGGGTCCACGACGCTGCTCTTTACAACAATTGTCAAGGAGTCTCTCGCGGCTGCACCCAATGATCCCAACTCGCTTTATGAAGAGTCGCGAATTTTTGAAGGCTTGAACCAGTACTCCGAGTGCGTTTCGTCTGCGAGAGCGGCGATCGCCGCTTCCGATGGCAAATTCAGATGGATGCAATTTGGGCTTGGGAGCTGCTATTTCGATATGCAGGACTGGGTACAGGCAGCGGCAAGCTTCAGAATCTCTGCTGACGCCGGCACAAGACGGACGCGGCCTCGGCTTTTAATTTGGGGCTTTCGCTACTGCGTCTAGGGATTCGGTTGTGATGCGAAAGTTTGGTTAATAAGTCCGAACGACAAATCCTTCGGTTCGAGCTACGCGGAGAAATAATTATGGATGCTCTTTCGGAGATTTGCGATTAGACGAGTCATTAAGCCGGATGCCCACATCTCGAATATAGACATGTGGGTTCGCAAAATGCCTCCTCCACGTCATCTCCAACGTACCGCCGACGTCTACACCGGCCAGCTTCTGCCTTTGCCTTTCTTCTGTCATCCTAAGCGGGAGCGAAGGACCTGCTTTTGCCGTCGTCTTGGTCACAATTCACTACTCAGTATCCACTGCTGCCCTAGCACCCCCAAAATCCGAAATGAGAAGATAAACTCATGCCCCGCGCCCGGATCGCGATCCCCATCCCGACCAGCAGCAACCCCGAATACAACACTCGCTCCTGGCCCACCTACGCCGCTGCCATCGAAGCCGCCGGCGGCGAGCCCGTCCGCGTCGACCCAACCTCCACCCCGCGCGAACTCCGCGATCAAGCTCGCTCCTGCTCCGGCATCCTCCTCCCCGGCAGCCCCGCCGACGTGCTCCCCTCCCGCTACGGCGCCGACCCAGACCCAGCCACCAATAAAGCAGACGAATATCGCGAAACGACAGACTGGACACTCCTCGAAGAAGCCGAGCGCCACCGCCTCCCGGTCCTCGGCATCTGCTACGGCCTCCAGTCCCTGAACGTCTACCGCGGCGGCTCCCTCGTCCAAGACCTGCTACCCCTGCCCGTCAACCATTCCGCCGGCAGCAAAGTCGCCATCGCCCACACCGCCGACATCTCCAGAGAGAGCCTCCTCGGCTCCCTGCTCGCGAGCAGTGAAGTTACTGAAAACAATGGCTTTCTTCGCCTCCCCATAAACTCCAGCCACCACCAGGCCATCGCCGAGCCCGCCCCCGGCATGCGCATCGTCGCCCGCTGCCCCGAAGACGGCGTCATCGAAGCCATCGAAGCCGACTACGACCCCAAGAACCCTTGGTTCTTCCTGGCCGTCCAATGGCACCCCGAGCGCAGCACCGAAATCAGTGCAGCCTCGCGCGCCCTGTTCGCCCGCCTCGTCCACGAAGCCGAACAGAAGGCCGCCCTCCAGAGCAAGTAAACCCAACTCCAATGCCCGCTCTCTCGCCCGACGAAATCCGGTCCCTGCTCAACCCATTTCTCCTTCCACCCCTGGCAGTTCCCGACCCAGTCATCCAACAGGTCTCCGACTACCTCGACCTCCTCCTCCGCTGGAACGCCCGGGTCAGCCTGACCGCGATCCGCAACCCCGAAGAAATCATTCAGCGCCACTTTGGCGAAAGTTTCTTCACCGCCACCCATCTCGCAACCCGCCTACCCCCGAACGCCGAGGTCCTCGACTACGGCAGCGGCCCCGGCTTCCCGGGCCTACCCATCCAAATGCTCCTCCCGCAGGTCCGCGTAACCCTCGCCGAATCCCAAGTAAAGAAAGCCGCCTTTCTGCGAGAAGTCATCCGCACCCTGAATCTGAAGGCCGAAGTATGGCCGCGCCGTGTGGAAGAACTTCCCGAATCCCGCCGCTTTGACACCGTAACCATGCGAGCCGTCGAGAAGATGTCAACTTCCATCCAGACCGCCTTTGACCGCGTCCACGAGGGCGGCTTCGTAGCCGCGCTCGTTGGCTCCGAGATCGAACTTCCCGGCGCTGAAGAGCTCGCGATCCCCGGATCAGAGCGGCGACGGCTCCTGATCTGGAGAAATGTTCCACGTGGAACATTTCAGAATTAAGGCGGACCAATTGTTCCACGTGGAACATTCCAAGAGTTGAAGCCAGCAAAAGCCTGGATTGTTCCACGTGGAACAATCCAGGCATCTGTACTATTGGCTGTACTACCAGCATTTAGCACATACCCCAGCCAATGCAGCTGGGGCAGTGAAGAGCAGGAGCAGGACGTGCGCTCCCTTGGGTCTTTTGTTGTTCTTCTTCTCCTGGAGATTCACTCCGTCTCGCCGACCATCCAAGGCGCGAGCGCGGAGCGTTTTGCGCTGGCAGCCAAACTCCCGGATCTTCCAAACCTGCTGCTCCGGGCGATGCATACCCCTTGGCTCGGGCCCGGATTGGTCCTGGCGTTCCTGCTGCTGGCGACATTGCGACGAGCCCGCAGGATGGCCTATAAGCCGTTGCAACGGAAAGTGCACCAGCCAAGATTCGAGCGATATCGGGGCGACATTCCGCGAAAGCATCAGGATCTGGAGATTTAAAGCCGGAAACGCACAGAAGTGGCGAATGTTCCACGTGGAACATTTGCAGGAGCGTCTGCTAGCCTAGGGCTCACGAGATGCCGGACGCCCCGAAAACAACTGAATCCATCGAAACCAGCTCCGTTATAGCGGTCGTCAACCAGAAAGGCGGCGTCGGCAAAACCACGACCGCTATTAATTTGGCTGCCGCTGTTGCCATGCAGGGCTTGAAAACACTGCTGATTGACTGCGATCCCCAGGCAAATACGACGGCTGGACTGGGTGTGGCGCGGGATGAGGAACGTGCGTCGGTCTACGACCTGATGGTCAAGGAGGCCACGGCCGAAGAGGCGACGCTCCCGACAGAGATTGAGAATCTGTCGCTGATTCCCGGGACGAAGAACATGATCGGTGCGAATGTGGAGCTGGTCAGCGCAGAAAAGCGGGAGTTCCGCTTGCGTGAGGCGTTGGAGCCGGTGCGGAAGAATTACCGGTTTATCTTTCTGGATTGTCCGCCGGCGCTGGATCTGTTGACGCTGAATGCGCTGGTGGCTTCGGACCGGCTGCTGGTTCCGATGCAGGCGGAGTACTTTGCGCTGGAGGGGATTTCGGAGCTGATCTCGACGCTGGATAAGGTTTCGGCGGCGTTCAATCCTGGGCTGGGATTAGAGGGCGTGCTGCTGACGATGTTTGATGAGCGGACGAACCTCTCGCAGCAGGTCAGGGAGAATCTTCGTAACTTCTTCAAAGATAAGCTATTTAGTACCACGATTCCAAGGAATATCCGGCTGGCGGAGGCACCCAGCCATGGCAAGCCGGTGATGGTGTATGACCCGAAGTCCAAGGGAGCGGAGGCGTACCAGGAGCTTGCGGTGGAGTTGCTGAAACGGCACGGAGTTGAGGTCAAGAAACCAGCTAAGAAGCTGATTCTGGACGAGATACCGCCCGTGCCAGAGCGTCCGATTATCAGTACGCCGAAGGGTAAGCGGGTATGGCCGTTTGGTAGTGGTTAGTGGTTAGTGGTTAGTAAATAAGGCAAAAGCAAACGCAGATCCCCTGCGGGGATGACAAAGAAAAGCAAGGTAGAGGCATAAAACATATGGCGACGGCGGTTGCAAGTGATGTGAAGCGGAAGGCGCTGGGGCGGGGGTTGGAGTCGCTGTTGCCGTCGCGGCCGAACCCGACGGTGGAGATTGCCGCGAGCGCGGCGGCGCCGGCAGCGGGGGGCAAGCCGCTGGAGATTCCGGTGGAGCAGATTGACCGGAATCCTTATCAGACGCGGCGCGGTTTCGATGAGGAGAAGCTGGACGAGCTGGCTGCGTCGATTAAGGCGTCGGGGGTGGTGCAGCCGATAATCGTACGGCCGGGCGAAAATGGCCGCTACACGCTGATCACGGGCGAGCGGCGTTGGCTGGCCAGCCAGCGGGCGGGCAAGACGACGGTCCCGGCGGTGGTGCGCGAGGTCTCGGATGTACAGGCGATGGAGATGACCATCGTGGAGAACCTGCAGCGCGCGGACCTGAACCCGATCGAGCAGGCGCAGGCGTTCGAGCGGCTGAGCAAAGAGTTCAAGATGACTCAGGAGCAGATTGCGGATCGAACGGGCAAAGACCGCGCGTCGGTGGGGAACTTTCTGCGGTTGCTGAAGCTGCCGGTGGATGTGCAGTACCACCTGGAGGGCGGCGAGCTGAGCTTTGGGCATGCGAAGGCGCTGATGGCGCTGCCTCCGGAACTGGTTTCGAGCATTGCGTGGAAGGTGGTGCATCTGCATCTGTCGGTGCGGTCGACGGAGAAGCTGGTGCAGGGGATCATCAATCCGGAGATGGTGGCGAAGCCGGTGAAGCTGCCAGAGGAGCGCATGGTGGATCCGAATGTGCGCGAGGCGGAGGACCGGCTGCGGCGATCGCTGGGGCTGAAGGTGACGATCGAGGATAAGAAGGGCCGCGGGAAAGTGATTATTGAGTACGCGGGGATTGATGATTTCGATGCCATTCTGGCGGCGCTGGGGGAGAGAGGGTTGGGGGAGTAGTTAGTGGTTAGTAGTTAGTGGTTAGTAAAGGCAACAGCAGATCCCTGCGGGGATGACAAGCAAGAAGGGCAAAAGCAAAGACACTCGCGCGTCAACGCGCGATGCCCACCTTAGCGCGCGATGAAACCGCGCGCGAAGATGGGGCACCCGGAATCTGAGCACACGTAGCCTAACTGCTAATTCCTCACTTCTGACTTTGTCCGCTAAGCTGAGGTGCGAGGAATCTTAGCTATGCCTTCCAGTGCTGATGAGTTGCGCGCAGTGCCGTTGTTTTCGTTACTTGATGAGGATGAGCTTGCCGTGCTTGCGCAGCAGGTGGAGAGGCGCGAGTTCGCAGCGAACCAACGTATTTATAAGGCCGGCGATCCGGCCTCGAACGCGTTTGTTGTGATCAGCGGATGGGTGCGGGTGACGCTGATCGACGAAGATGGGCAGGAGGTCGTGTTCTCCGAGCCGCATCACGGCGACTTTTTCGGGTTTGCTTCCATGCTGGATAACGCGCCGCATGCGACTTCGGCGGTGGCGATGGAGCCGGTGCAATGCCTCGTGATCGACCGCAATGACCTGGTGCAGTTGATTACGCACAAGCCGATGGCGGGGCTGGATATGCTGACGGTGCTGGCGCGGGAGATTCACTCGACGCAGCGGATTGTGCGGCTGCGCGCGGCGCGCAATCCGAACGAGGTGTACGAAGAGACGGAGACGTTAGGCGAGCGCGTCGCCGACCGGGTCGCGTCTTTCGGTGGGTCGTGGACGTTTATTGGGATTTTCCTGCTCGTTGAATGCGTGTACGTGATGGTGAATCTGGTGCTGAAGCACCGGGCGTGGGATCCGTATCCGTTTATTCTGCTGAATCTGTTTTTGTCGATGCTGGCGGCGATCCAGGCGCCGGTGATCATGATGAGCCAGAACCGGCAGGATGCGAAGGACCGTGTTAGAAGCGAGCTGGATTTTCAGGTGAATCGCAGAGCAGAGATGGAGATTCAGGGGCTGGCAAGGAAGGTGCATGCGCTGGGAGATAAATTAGATGATATTGAGGATAGGTTGAGGGTGAGTACTTAGTAGTTAGTGGTTAGTGGTTAGTGGTTAGTGGTGATCAATGTCCCAGATGAATGAACTGAAGTCTGAAATTCAAGAGGCCAAGAAGTTGCATCTGTCTTGGCGCACGAAGTTATTCATCTTTATCATTGGTGCGCCAATGACTTTTCTGTTCGCTCTCTATGGGCGGCTAGAACTGGCGATGCCGCTGATGATGATTATTGGCGTACTTGGCTTAGTGGTCTTTTTCAAATGGAAGCTGAGGCGGCACGCGTGGTTCTGGATTACTTTGACGCTCATCGCGGCGCTTCATGTCCCGTTCTTTCTATTTGTTCCCTGGACTACGAGGTGGGTTCCCGCACTCGCGACTGCTGTCGTCGCCTCGGCGGATTTTTGCCTGATCCTCTGGATTCTCGTTGTTGTTGAGCAATTCATGGGAACGCCCAAGATCGATGAAGGATGAGACTCCGTAACTATCCCTAACTTCCTCACTGCTCACTCCTAACTTGTGTTACCTAACTGCCCCAGCAGTTTGCGGGCGCGAGCGCGGATGGCGGCGCTGGCGTCGGTGAGGGCGCGGGTGAGGATGGGGTGGATGCGGGCGCGGAGAGCGGGATCGTTCTGAGCGTAGTTGGCGAGGGCCTGCAGGGCGAAGGTGCGTTGCAGCGCGCTGCGGTTGGAGAGTGCTTCGAACATGATGTCGATAGCGAGGGATTTGTCGCGGCCGCGGAGGGGGAGCTCGCCGAGGATGATGGTGAGGTTCCAGCGCGTGTGCATGTGCGCGGTGGCGAGTGCGGCTTGCAGGATGCGCTTGGCGAATGGCTCGAGGAGTGCGGGGTTGCTGCGCTGGATTTTCTTGAGGGCGTTGGAGGCGCGGTGTGGGACGACGATGCGGTCGTCGTTAAGGGCGTCGACGAGTTGCGGGATGAGGGCGGGGTTGTGGAGCGCTTCGCGCGCGACTTCGTTGGTGGGGCCGAGATCGCGGGTGGTGCCGGTGGCGAGGCGGTCGCGAAGGGTGGGCATGGGGAGTGGGAGTAGTTAGTCGTTAGTAGTTAGTCGTTAGTGAATTAGGCCGCAGCAAAAGCAGGTCCTTCGCTCCGCTCAGGATGACAGAAAGAAAAACAAGGACAAAAACGAAAACAATGCAAGTGCCAACGCAAGCAGACGCTACAGGCCGTCAGGCAAGCTTGCCTTATTCACGATTCACTACTTACTTCTTGCTACTCACTCACTCTTCACTAGCTGCCTAACTTCTCCAGTTGGCCGCGGTGGAGGCGGAAGCGTTCGCCGCGCCAGACGACGATGTCGGAGGTGTAGCTCCAGATCCAGAAGAAGAGGGCGAAGGCGTCGCGGAGAGGGAGAAGGAGGAGGTCGCGGAGGACCTGGCTGTCGCGCAGGAGGCCGACGCCGATGATGAGGGCGACGGAGATGCGCGCGAGGAGGGCGACGGAGAGGAGGGTGAAGCTCCAGAGCGCGCCGCCGGATGCGATGACCGCGAGGACGGCCCAGGGGAGGACGTAGGTGAGGCCGAGGCCGAGGTAGCCGGCGCGGCGGGAGTCGCGGGTGGAGCGGGACCAGCGGAGCTGGTGGTCGCAGAAGGCGCGGAGGTTGTAGGGCGGGATGGAGGTGGCGACGACTTCGTGGAGGAGCTCGACGCGGAAGCCGGCGCGGTGGAGGCGGACGCCGAGCTCGTAGTCGTCGGCGAGCTGGTCGGTGAGGGAGGCGAAGCCGCCGATAGCGGCGAGTGCGGATTTGGTGGTCGCGAGCGTGGAGCCGAGGCCAAAGCGGAGACCACCTTCGAGAGCGCGGGCGACGAGCGCGCCAGGGATGAAGTCGGTGGAGATGCCGAGGGCTTCGAGGCTCGACCACAAGGTGCTGGACGCGATGCCGATGTAGGGGGCGGTGACGAGGCCGATGGGCTTTGTGGCGTCTGGATTTTTGGGTGCGTTGCGGGGTTGGTGGAAGGCGGCGGCGATGTGGGTGAGGTAGCTGGGCGAGACGAGGATGTCGGAGTCGTTGACGAGGATGTGGTCGAAGCGCGCGTGCGGCAGCATCTGGGTGAGGTTGGAGAGTTTGCCGTTGGGGCCGAGGCGCGCGGGGCACTCGATGAGGCGGATGTTGATGTGGGGGTGGTCGACGCGGAGGCGGGCGATTTCGGCGACGGCGGGGTCGTCGAGGGAGCTGACGCCGAAGAGGAGCTCGAATTCGCCGGCGTAGGTTTGCGCGCAGTGGCTGACGAGCGCGGCATGCATGTGGGCGTCGACGCCTTTGACAGGCTTGAGGATGGAGATGCCGGGCGAGAATGATGCACCCTCGCGAGCAAGCTCGCCGGGGAGCCCGGAGGCGGGCGAGGGTTGTGGCGGGGCAGTGCGATGAAAGCGGCGGGCGGCCCAGAGAGCCATCGCGCTGTAGACGATGCCGCTGGCGGTGAGGAGTGCGGTCAGGATTTCAGCGACGAGTGCGACGAGGTCCACGTGTCTAGTTTATCGGCGGCAAGGGAGTGAATAGTGAGTAGCGAACAGTGAATAAGACAAAGGCCACAGCAGGTCCTTCGCCTTTCGCAAGCTCAGGGTCAAGGATGACAGACCAGAAAGGCAAAGGCACAAGCATCTGACCGCTTTGCTGTTGCGTTATTCACTATTCACTACTGACTATTCACTGCCTATTCGTAGCGTAGGGCTTCGATGGGGTCGAGGTTGGCGGCCTTGTAGGCGGGGTAGATGCCGAAGACGAGGCCGATGGCGCAGGAACAGAGGAAGGCGGCGAGCACCCACAGGGTGCTGACGGTGCAGGCGATGAGGAAGTGCACGCCGAAGGCGACGCCCGAGCCGAGGAGGATGCCAATGACGCCGCCGACGGCGCAGAGCACGATGGCTTCGAGGGTGAATTGAAGCAGGATGATTTTTTTAGTGGCGCCGATGGCTTTTCGGACGCCGATCTCGCGGGTGCGCTCGGTGACGGAGACGAGCATGATGTTCATGACGCCGACGCCGCCGACGATGAGGCCGACGGCGGAGAGGCCGAACATGAGCAGGAAGAGCGAGCCGGTGATCTGGTTCCAGAGGCGGGTGATGGCGTCGGAGGAGAAGATGGCGAAGTTGTCGGGCTGCTCGTTGCGGACTTTGCGGCGGCGGCGGAGGAGCTCGCGGATTTCGTCGGTGACGAGGTCTTTATTTTTCTGGTCGTCGAACTTGGCGCTGATCCAGTAGTCGAGGACCTCGGGGTGGAGCTTGTGGAAGGTGGAGAGTGGGAAGTAGGCCATGGAGTCGTTGGGGTTTTTGCCGCCGCCGAAGGCGTTCTTTACCCTTTCGAAGACGCCGATGACGGTGAAGGTGCGGCCGGAGATGATGACCTCTTTGCCGATGGGATCCTGGGCGCCGCCGAAGAGATCCTGGGCGATGTCGTGGCCGAGGATGACGACATCGGTGGCGCGGTCCTGGTCGGTCTGGGTGAAGTAACGGCCGGTTTCGAGGGCCTTGTCGTAGACCTGGGCGTAGGAGGGAGTCTCGCCTTCGAGGCCGACGTTTTCGGATTTGCGCAGGCCGTAGTGGGCGGTCTCGGAGCCGGAGTTGAACTGATAGTTTTCGTACTGCAGGCCGGCGGAGGCGGCCACGACGTGGGGGAGCTGGGAGATGGCGACCATGTCGTCGTAGGTCATCTGCTTGCGGGCGAGCATCTCGGCGGTGGGGCGGACGCCGATGACGGGGAAGCGGAAGATCCACAATACATTGGTGCCAAACTGTTCGACCATCGTCGAAACGCTTGTGTTCAGGCCGTTAATGACGGAGGAGATGGTGATGACGGTCATCACGCCGATGACGATGCCGAGAATGGTGAGGGCGGAACGGAGCTTGTTGGCGCGCAGGGTGTCGAGCGCCATTTTGATGGATTCGCGTTGGTCGGAGGGGCGCATGGGGATTAGGGGGTAGAGGATAGAGGGTAGAGAGTAGAGATGGTGTAGGGAGTAGAGGTCACGGGCGTCTCGCTGCTTTCGATTGCAATGTGGTCAGTGTCGCGTTGAGCAGTTTGAGTACTTCTGTTGCCAATCGCTCTGCTGGGTGGAGCTCATCTTGCTTACCGAAACCGAGGGCGTTTGCGAGTTCGAGTTGTGTGAGGACTTCCAAAGTTGATCCTCGTGCAATGCCGAGAAACTGAATCAGCTCTCGCGTGTTGAGTCTCCCCTTGCCTTCCGCAATGTTGCTGGGGATCGATACTGCGGCGCGGCGGAGTTGATTGGTCAGGCCGAATCGCTCATCTGTCGGAAAGCCTCTTGTGAGTTGGTAGACCTGAACGGTGAGCTCCATTGCTTTGTTCCATGCGACAGAATTACGATGAAACCCCTTTGTTTGGCCCTGGCCCATGCTTCCGTGCTCCTTCTTTCCCTCTATCCTCTACCCTCTACTCTCTAAAACTCTGAGCGCAATGCCACAATCGGATCGAGGTCGGCGGCTTTGCGGGCGGGGTAGACGCCGAAAAAGATGCCGACTGAGGCGGCGACGATGAGGCCGGCGAAGACGCTCCAGAGGGCGATAGTGGAGGGGAAGCTGATCAGCAGGGTCACGGTCTTGGCGATCACGACGCCGGCGATGACACCGATGACGCCGCCGGCGAAGGCCATGGTGCTGGATTCCAGAAGGAACTGCTTGAGGAGGTCGTTGCGCTTTGCGCCGAGAGCTTTGCGGACGCCGATCTCGCGGGTGCGTTCGGTGACGGAGACCAGCATGATGTTCATGATGACAATGCCGCCGACGATGAGCGAGATGGCGGCGATGGCGACGGCGACCGCGCCGAAGTATCCGGTGATGGTGCCGAGCAGGCCGGCGAGCGCGCTGGAGGTTTCGATGGTGAAGCTGTCTTCGGCGCCGGGGCGGTCGTGGCGCATGCTGCGCATGATGAGGCGGGCCTGATCGACAGCGGCCTCCATCTGCTCAGCGCCCTGCGGTCCCTGGTTATAGATGACGACGCTCTTGGCGGTGCCGTAGGTCTTCTGGTAGGCGGTGAGGGGGACGGCGACCCAGTTGTCCTGGCTCTGGCCGAAGGTTTTGCCCTGGGGCTCGGCCATACCGATGATGGTGTAGGGAACGCCGCCGACGCGGATCTCTTTGCCGAGCGGGTCGGCGCCCTTGAGCAGATTGTCCTCGATATCAGTGCCGATGATGCAGACGGGCGAGGCGTGGTTTTCGTCGGCCTCGGTGAAGCTGCGGCCCTCGGCGATGTCGAGGTTCTGCATCTCGGGCATGAGGGCGGTATAGCCGCGGATGTTAACGTCGGTGGCGGATTCCTTGCCATAGACGACAGGACCGGTGGTGCCCTGCATGGCGCCAACGGCCTGGCAGAGGGTGCACTGCTGCTTGATGGCGCGATAGTCATCGAGCGAGATGACCTTGCGCTTCTGGAACTTGACGTAGTCGTTGTAGCTGGTGACGAGCTGCGGCTGCTGGGAGATGGTGAAGACGTTGGCTCCCTGCTTGTTGACCTTGGTGGCGACGTAGACCTGCGCGCCGTTGATGAGGGTCATGACGGCGATAAGCGAGGAGACACTGATCACCACGCCGAGCAGCGTGAGGATGGTGCGCAGCTTGTTCGCCCAGAGGGATTGGAGGGCGATCCGGAATGCTTCTTTCGTCTCCATGAGAGGTCTCTAGAGTGTAGCTGCAGTCGTAGGGTGGCCGCAGGAGAAGTGACTGGGTGCAGCTCTCCCGTGATAAGGGTTACGCAGTTTGGGGGAGGATGGTTCCCGTGGCAGATCAGAGGGCTGCTTCGGTGGGCCCCATTCTCTGCCGATCTGTCCAGCATCAAAGCGCCCATGCCCAGGCGCGAAAGGTCACACACCAGGGGAAGCTGACGGGTCGGTCATATTCCTATTTAGTGAACGTCGTGTCAGTTGGAACTCGCTGCGCGTTGCGCTTGAAGCGGTTCCCGGCACGTTTGGCACTTTCCATGCCCAAACGGTCTAGGGCAGCCTGCTTATCCTTCGGTGAAACGATCGTATCGGGCGAGTCGTCTTGCAGGTGTTTTTGTGCGGGCGAAAACGAGGTACCCGAATTGATGTCTTGATTGAGTGCAGAGCCGTCGTCGGCCATGTCTTCCCTCCCTTTCAGGCACTAAGTTTAGGAATCGGCAAGGGGCGGGAAAGGTTGTCACCCGCCATGGACAAGCTTGGGAAGCCACGATCTCAAGTCAGTGAGGGGTGCCATAGGGCGGCGAGATTGAGCCATTGAGATAGAAGCGAATCAGAGGTGATTCGTCGCAGATGTGATCCCGTTCCATTCAGGCGTGCGGCGTTGAGAGTCTATTCTCAACGACCCTGCGTGCCAGCGGCCAGTGACTCGAAACAAGCCTTCAGAATGCGATGAGGACATAGACGATTTTAGGCCTGAGTTCTTTCACTTCTCTTTCAGAACCTTATCCGCCTTGCTGTCGATCTTTTTCTTGTCAGCCGCACTCAGCTTGCCCGCATTCTCCGCTTGCGACGCCCGGGCCTTTGCATTGCGGGCGTGAGCGGCGTCCGGCATGGGATATTTGCGTTCCCCCGGAAGTCCGAAATCGCTCTTCGGTTCAGCCTTTTTCTTCGCCGTTGTGAGTTTTGCCATTGTTGCCTCCTGAACGAATGAGATGCCGTCTTCCGGTAGACACGATCGTAAGAGCAACGATTGGCTCACGGGTGTCTCTTAGACCAGAGTCAATCGAGTTCCCCGATTTGAAGTCTCAGCTGGCGCATCCAGGCAATGTACTCATCGAGCGCATAGGAAAGCATTGGTCCTCGTAAACGCGCTTCTCGCTAGCTGGAGTGTTCAATTCGCGGATTGACTCAACATCGAGCGATATGACCGCGGCCGCATTGGAGGCGTTGAGTGTCGGCTATTTGAGCAGGGCTACTGCAAGGGCGATGAGTGCGATCAGGAGCGCCGCTCCGGGGAGGCCGTAGGCTAGCAGGAGTTTCGAAGCCTGCGAGACGGTTGCGGGAGTAAGGGCGGCGGGCTCCGGCATGACGGCTGTTCGGTCTGCGAAGATCGACTGCTGCATCACGCGTTTGCTGGCGATGACCTGTTCTATTCCAGCGACGAAGTGGTGCTGATGGATTCGCTTTTCGGAATCGGGGATCAGCTCGGCTGCGGCGGCGAGGGCAGCTTTGAGCACGGCGTTCTGGATGTCTCCGCCGCTTACTTCATAGCGATGCGCAAGGGCTTTGAAGTCGACGTCGGAGGCCAGGGGTGTGCGGAAAGGATGCAGCTGCACCTGCCAGATGCGGACGCGTTCGGCTTCACCGGGCAGCTCGAAGAGAACGTGGGTGCGGATGCGGCGCTCGAAGGCAGGATCGAAGTTGGCGGCGAGGTTGGTGGCGAAGATCACGACGCCGGTGTATCGCTCCAGCTCCTGCAGCAGCACGTTGACGACGCTGTTGGATTCGCGTTGCGCGCCACTGTCGGGGGCGGTGGAGCGGCGGCTGGCGATGGCGTCAGCTTCGTCGAAGAGCAGGACGGCTTGTTCGTCGCGCGCGGCACGGAAGATGCCGGCGACATTTTTGGAGGTCTCGCCCATCCACATGGATTCGAGCTCGGCGTAGCGGACGACCATCAGGGGGCGGCCGAGGGAGTAGGCGATGGCCTCGGCGCAGATGGTCTTGCCGGTTCCTGGAGGACCGGCGAAGTTGAAGGCGAGACCAAGGCCGGTTGAGTGCCGTTCGCCGAGGCCCCAATCTTTGAAGATGAGCTCATGCTGTGTGACCTGGGCAAGCGCGGTCTGAAGAGCGCGATGGGTTGCGGGCGGGAGGATGACGTCGTGGAAGGTGCGGCGCGGCGCGATGGACTCGACCGCGCGGCGGCCACTGCCGAAGAGACGCGAGAATGGGATGGGCGCCACCGGGTGAGGGTACAGTTGCTGCGGGAGGAAGCGCAATGGGAACCGGGTGGTTCCTGCATCCGTATTATGGCGACAAGGAGTTGTGCGCCTATGCTTCGCATGGTTCAGAGACGGTTCGGCCTGTTCACGGCTCTTCTGGTGTTTGCGACTGGATTCCGAGCGCTTGCTCAGACGCCGATCGTAGAGGAACCGAATTACAAGCCGACGCTGACGTTTGATGTCGCTGTGATTCGGCTTGCGCCGCCGCCGGACGCCAACTTCCACGTATCCGTCTCGAGCCCGCCGCACTCCAGCCGCTTTGAAGCCACGAACCTTCCGATGAAGGCGCTGCTGCAGATTGCTTATGGCTTCGACGCCCCGGTGGTGGGCGCACCGGACTGGGTCGCGAACACGTTCTACGACATCAATGCGCGCTCGGACGAAGCGGCTGATGCAAGGCTTGCGAAGCTCACGGATAACGAGGTCCGGCTGGAAAAGCGGAACGCGATTCGCGTGCTGCTGGCCGAGCGCCTGGGACTGAAGACGCATCTTGAAACTCGCAATACCTCCATCTACAACCTCGTTGTGGCAAAGGGCGGAGTGAAGATGCAGGCTGTGCCGCGGCCACCTGCAGATGAGGCGCCGGCCACGCCTCCGCCGGCTGACGTTCAGGCGCATGGATCACGACATGGGCTCGAGTTTGTGGGCTCGAATGCGCCGATCCGGGCGATCGCGGGAGCGCTGAGTTCGATGGTGGAAGCGCCGGTTGTCGACAAGACCGGTCTCGGCGGCACGTACAACTACACGCTTCAGTTTGGGCGGGAGTGGTCGGCGAACGACCCGGACGGCTGGCCCTCGATCTTTACTGCGGTGCAGGAGCAGCTTGGGCTGAAACTCGAGGCGGTGCACGAGGACGTGCCCAATCTTGTGGTCGACCACATCACAAAGCCAACCGAGAACTGATGGCCGAGAACGGTGAGCCGGTGAGTAGCAAATAAGGTAAAGGCCTTTGAGGCAATGGATGGTTCGATCCCACATCTCTTCGCGATGTGGGGCACCCGGCTGCGGGTGGGAGAGCAATTCAGTGGTCACGGCCACCAAGGTCAAGCGGGCGAAATTTTACGCGCGAAGCGTCCAAAAATACGTCATTCACCCGATTGGCTGGATGGGGCTCGATTCCTATAGTTCCGATCAGCGACCGAGAAGGTCACTTTCAGGAACAGCAAAGGGAGGAAGTTCATCATGGCCATGAGCCAATTGGAGACAGCGACCGGTTCCAGAGCCGTCGTCGTGCGGTCGGGTGAAGGACAGACGCTGCGGTGGGGGATGGGCGGCAGGGTCCGCATCATCGCCGGAGCCAGCTCGACGGACAGATCGTTCAGCGTGGTTGAGGTCACGGACGCGCCGGGAGTCGGCGCTCCGCTGCACGTGCACCACGGCGAGGCGGAAGCGTTCTACATTCTGGAGGGAACGATCGAGTTGACCTGTGGCACGGAGAAGGTCGTCGGGCATGCGGGGGACTTTCTCTACGCGCCGAAGGACGTGCCGCACAAGTACATGGTTGTGGGTGCTAAGCCGGCGCGCCTGCTGCTGTTGTTCTCGCGGCCGGGGTTCGAGATGTTCTTTGCCGAGGGTGGAGCTCCGCTCGATCAGCCACCCGCGGGGCCGCCGGATGCCGATGGCTTTCGACGCCTGGTGGAGAAGTACGGCATGGAGCTGCTGGAGACGGCGCCCTGCCATTGATTGCCCGGTAGCGGGCTAGCGCGGGTTCGGGTCGTTCGTGTGCACGAAAGGCCCGAACTCCTGCGTGGATCCGCCGCGCAGGGCAGCTTCGATCACGCGGTCGGTGGCGCGGACGATGGCGGCCAGCTCGGCGCGGGAGTGGACGTTCAGCTTTTCGTAGATGTTCACGAGATGCGTGGACACCGTGCGTTCGCTGATGAAGAGCCGGTCGGCGATCTCGCGGTTGGGAAAACCGTGGACCACGTAGCTGACGATCTCGCGCTCGCGATCGCAGAGCTTCTCGTCGAGGACTGTCTTCACCTGTCCTTCGGGAATGAGGTGGGCGATCCGGGTCCAGTAGGATTCATTCTCGCGCCTGACGAGCGCGCGGAGCTCGTCAGACCCCTGGCGATCGAGCAGGTCGATATCGTGGAACTTGCGCGCATGTTCCACCGCCATCGCGATCAGAGTGTCCTCGTCTCCGGCGGTGAAGACCTCGCCGCAGGGCGGGCAGGTGAGCCTCAACTTGGCGGTCGGATGTTCTTCGGGCATGCTGGAAGGCTCTCATTCAGGCGCGGTTGCTGGGCCGCGGAATTGCACAACCGGATTGTAAAAGATGAGACATGTGAACTCGCGCTGCGGGCCGGTACACCTGGAGCTCAGCCGCGCGAGCGGTGCTGGAGGGCGTTGAGCTCGGCGAAGAAGGCAGGCGCGGGTTTGAGGTCGGGGTCGAAGGGGAGGCAGCGCTCGGGGAGGCCGTCTTTGCGGGCGCCTTCGTGGTTGAGCCAGGTGTACTTGTCGGTGATGCCCCAGGTGAGAAGCGCGACGACGGCGGGGTTGGCGAGCGTGAGGTTGAGGTAGTGCGCGTAGACGTCGCCAACGATTTTGTCGCGCGTGGGGATGTCGCCGGGAAGCTGGCGGTCGTTAACGTCCATCTCGGTGAGCATGATCTTGAGGCCGAGGGATTGGATGTCGCGCATGAACTGCTTGAGGCCGGAGCTGTAGTCGGAGAGATAGGTGGTGAGGGGCGTCAACTGCTGGCCGGGCCGCTGGATCTCAGGCGCGGCGACGCCGGCGGCGATGTGGGACTGGATGCCGACGGCGTCGATGGGAACGCCGCGCTGCTGCATGCCGCGAACGAGAGCGAGAACGGCGGAGCGCTTTGCGGAGGAGGCGTCGTCTTCGGCTTCGATGCCGTAGTCGTTGTAGGTGAGGAGGGCGTGGGGGTCTGCCTGGCGGGCGGTGCGGAAGGCGATGTCGATGTAGCCGGGGAGGACCTTCTGCCAGGGCGAGTTGCGCAGGCCCCCAGGTAGCCCGTCGGAGACCTGGATGGCTTCGTTGACGACGTCCCAGCTTTGGATTTTGCCCTTGTAGCGGCTGGCGACGGTCTGGATGTGGTTGACGAGGACCTGCTCGGCGTTGGCGGGCGTGACGTAGGTGGCGAACCAGGAGGGGAGCTGGCGGTGCCAGACGAAGTTGTGGCCGCGCATCAGCATGTTGTTCTGCTCGGCGAAGTGGACGATGGAATCGGCGTTGTCGAAGAAGAAGGTGGTGGGTGTGGGGCGGAGCGGGCCGAACTTCATCTCGGATTCGGCGACCAGGATGCCGGCTTGCTGCTGGACGAGGGCGGCATAGGCGGGGTCCCGGCGGAGCGCGTAGGAGTTGACGCAGCAACCAACGGCGAGATTGCGGGCGGCGCCGGCGGAGCGGAGCGTGTCCACGGCGGCGCTCTGGGCGAGGGTACCGATGGGGAGAGCGGCGAGCGAGGCTGTGGCGGCGGTCTGCGCGATGAACTGGCGGCGAGTGGAGCGCGGCATGAGAGATATCATCGCAGGTCGGGCCGCGCGTGATGGGCGAGATCTTTGCCGAAGATTTTGACCGCAATGGCGACAACCGCCCAGAGCGCAAGGCCGTAGAGTGCGTACCAGAAGGCCTCCTGGGCGGGTGTCACTGCGGGCGGGCTGAAGACGACGAGCGCGCCGGTGGAGCTGATGTGAAGCAGCTGCGCGAGCAGAAGGCTTCGCGTGTTGGTGTAGAGCCAGGCGATGAGCACGCGCATGGCGGACATGGCGAGCGTGAAGGCGAGGAAGAAAGGGACCAGAGAACGACCGTGCGGGGAAGCGGCGCCGAGGAAGTCGATCACCGGGAGATGCCACAGGCCCCAAAGCAGGCCGAGCAGGACGGCGGCCGAGAGCGCGGAGCGGTGCGCGCGCATATGCGGAAAGGCGAAGCCGGTCCAGCCGATCTCTTCGAGAAGGCCCGCGGGGATGCCGAAGAGCATGCCCATGTAGAAGCGGTTCGGCGTGTAGGCAGGCGAGAGACCATGTTGCAGCGCGGCGAGAAGCGCGAGCACGAGCGCGGGAGGAATCAGCAGGACCAGATACCAGCGCGGCTGAACGGGAGTGCGGACCATTTGGCGGAAGAGATCGCGCACACCGCTGGGGCCGTTGACCGCGCGGGTGAGTAGAAGACCAGCTCCGGCCGGGCCGATGAGCATGACCGGGAACATCAGGATCCCGGCGAGCTTGGGGAGAGGCTGATGGCGGAGGAGGAAGGGCGCGGCGACGGCCAGGGCGCCGGTCCATGAGAGCGCGAAGGTAAGGACGAAGTAGGAGAGAACCGGGCGCCGCGTCCAGATGCTCTTCGCGTCGGTCCGCAGCTCGGTCGAGGAGGTCATGGAGGCTTCGGCGCACAGCCTTTACAGCGGTATACGGCTGCCGATCAGCAACGGTTCTCTGCGGTTGCGAATGCCCGGCTGCCGGCTAGCAGCTGTGCAGGCGGCGGTCTGCTGGAGGAAGTGGCGGCGGGTGAGGCTCGTCCGCTCATTCTGGCATCTCTATTAGTAGTGTAAGGGGCGGCGCAGAGCCACTTTCCCGGGGAGGGCGTGTGACGGAGAGTGCAGAAGCTGTGGCGCTGATGTTCGTGCAGGCGATCAATGCCGGTGACGTTGAGAGGTTGCGGACGCTGATGGCCGTGGACCACACGTTTACTGATGCGATGGGCAACAGTGTCTCGGGCGCGGAGAAGATGGTCTCCGGTTGGCAGCATTTTTTCTACGCCTATCCGGAGTACAAGATCAGCATTACGCAGAGTTTTGGGAAGGACGGGGAGGCAGCGCTGTTCGGTGTGGCCGAGGGGAAGTGGCGTGTGGATGGGCACGTGACTGCCGAGGGGTGGAAGGTGCGCGCAGCGTGGCTGGCGAAGGTCGTCCAGGGTAAGGTGCAGCGCTGGAGGGTGTTCTGCGATACGGGATGGGCGAAGCCGGCGACTGGAACCAGCTGATAAGCTAGGGGTGTGCAGGCGGCCGGGCGATCGCTGCCGCGCGGGCCTCGAGAGAGGCGTTGCGCGGGGGAGGAAAGTCCGAACTCCGCAGGGCAGTGTGCCGGATAACGTCCGGGATGCGGGCGTCAAGGCCCGTAGACGGCCAGTGCAACAGAAAGCAAACCGCCACGGCTCTGCCGGACAGGCGCTTCGGCGCTCGATTCCGGAATAACAGGCCGGGGTAAGGGTGAAAGGGTGGGGTAAGAGCCCACCGCGTCCGCAGTAATGCGGACGGCACGGTAAACCCCACACGGAGCAAGACCAAATAGGCAGGGAGCCCGTTCGCTTCTCTTCAGGCGGCGGCGCGCAGCGGCCCGCTGCGTTCAGGCGAAGAGGCAGCTAAGTCCTAGAAACTTTGTTTCTTGCTTGGTTGTTATAGCTGAAACCTGCGGGTAGGTTGCTGGAGCGGCGCAGCAATGCGTCGCCTAGAGGAATGATCGCTTAGAACAGAATTCGGCTTACGGGCCGCCTGCACGGTAATGCAAGTGGTTAGTGGTTAGTGGGTAGTCAAAGGGAAAGGGCTTGACGAAGGGCGTGAAGCAGCGCAAGCAACGTCATGGGAGCGCCTACTCTAAACTGTCCTTACCTCTCGACGCCGAAATTCTCGTACCGGGAGGGATTCCCATAACGGGAATGGGGAATGGGCTTTTAAGTGCCTTCGCGTAGACTGGCGGTATCATGCCGCGCGTCCGTTCTGTATCGTTCCTGGGATCCCTTTGCGCCGTTCTGTCAGGTTGTTTGTCCCTGCTGGTTACAGGTTGCGGCGTAGGGCCCTCGGCAGAACCCAACCCTGTGCAGTTGACGGTGAATGGCCGGGTGCACGGCGGGCAGCAGGCTGTCGTGGGCGCGCAGATTCAGCTCTATGTCGCGGGCAATGCGGGCAACGGAAGCGTGTCGTCGCCGCTGCTGAACAGGAGCGTGGTGAGTGGCGCGGACGGTGGGTTCTCGATCACGGGGGACTATAGCTGCCCGTCGGCGAACTCGCAGGTGTACCTGGTGGCGACGCAGGGGAACCCAGGCCTCGGTTCGGGCGGGAATAATCCGGCGCTGGCGATGATGGCGGCACTGGGAAACTGCGGCAATCTGTCGCCGACGCAGTTCATCTGGATCAATGAGGTCACCACAGTTGCGGCGGCATGGGCGCTGGCGCCGTTCACCACGGACATCTCGCATATCGGCGCGAGCTCGACGAATTCCGTGGGCCTGGCGAACGCGTTTCTGAACGCGCAGCTCATCGCGAACACGGCGACTGGAACGGTGGCGACGCTGCCGAGCAATCTGACGACCGAGCCGGGCAAGATTTACGCGCTCGCCGATGCGGTCGCGTCGTGCATCAACTCCGATGGCACGAGCGGATGCTCGCCGCTGTTTACGGCGGCCACTCCGAGTGGAGCAAGCGCGCCGACGAACACGTGGGCTGCGCTGATGAACATCGTGAAGAATCCGGGCAACAATGTGAGCGGCGTGTTTTCGGCGATTGGGTCGACGCCGCCATTTCCGACGACCCTGACGCAGGCGCCGAACGACTGGACCCTGAGCCTGACGGTGACCGGAGGCGCGATCAACACGCCGGAGGGCCTGGGAGTGGACAGCCAGGGCAATGTGTGGATCTCAAACCATTCCGGGATTGTGAGTGCGTTCAATCCGCAGGGAACTGCGCTGACCGCGAACGGCTTCGGCTCTGCGAATGCGACGGAGGCGTATGGGCTGGCGATCGATCCGCATGACAACGTGTGGATCACGGTCGGCGAGTCTCCGTCGCACAACGGGACGAAGGGATCGCTGGAGGAGTTTTCGGGAGTGTCGTCAGGCGGAACGCTTGGCACGATGACGATGTACGCCGATAACAGCATCAACTATCCGTACGCGATCGCGATCGACAGCGGCAACGGAAACATTCTTATCGCGAACTACTACGTCAAAAGCACCTCGACAAACCTGGTGATTTTCAATCCTGCGGCAAATACCTACACTCCTGTGAACACGGGCAGCGATGTGGGCGTGCCGGTGGCGGTGGCGCCGGATCCGGCGCACGGGGTATGGATCACTTCAGGGAATGGAATCGGCACGGCGGCGCACGTGGATGCGAGTGGGACTGTCACGTTTTCGACGGAATGCTGCGGAGCAGCGGACGGCATTGCGCTCGACTCAGCCGGCAATGTGTGGCTGGCGGACTCGACCGATTCAGACGCAGCAGGCGATGGCGGCGGGGCAGTCACCGAGCTGGGACCCACTGGATCTACGATCAACGAGTTCATCACGGCCGGCGGCATCAGCAATCCGTCGCATATCGCAATCGACGCGGCGCAGAACGTGTGGGTTTCGAACTTTCACGCGCCGGCGACCAGCGGATTGACCTACGAAAGCTTTTCGGAGCTTTCGGGGATCAACTCCAGCAGCCCGGGAACGGCACTCTCGCCGAGCACGGGATACGGCCTGGACGCGAAGCTTCTTTCGCCGTTCAGCATGGTGGTCGATGCGAGCGGGAATCTCTGGGTTTCCAATACCGGCGCGAATTCGCTGGTGATGTTCTTCGGGATGGCCGCGCCGACCAAGACTCCGATGCCGATCACGCCGGTCGCGCCGTGATGTTTAGAGGGTAGGGGTAAGGAGGCGGATCGCGTACGTCCGGGCCGCGGTTACGTCTTAATGGTGTGGGTCGTCGTTCTCCTTCCAATCTGGTGCTGTTCTGGGTCGCGGGGATTTTTCTGCTGCGCTCTGGCGCTGCGCAGACGAGTGTCGGGTCCAGGCATCGCAGCTTCGAGCTGCTGACGCATCGCATGGATGTGGATGTGGACGGCGCGCCGCGAGCGTACGGGCCGCCGGGCAGCGAGGCCTTGGACTATCTCTCAAACGCGCATCTCCGCGGGCGGCCGCACGGTCCTGTTGTGGGTTACATCGTCGAGCACGGTGACCGGCCAGTGGTGCAGGGACCGCACGATCCCGCGCCGGGTTACTACGTTTCGCAGACTGCGTTTGAAGATGAGTCGGTGGAGAACGAGCATGATCCTCGCCGGTATGTGGACGCGACGGCGATTAATTACGTGGTGCTGGGCAACAAGGCGCGCAGGATGGGAGCGCGGCTCGGCGACTTCGTCGCAGTGTATTCACGACGGACGCACCGGTCGGTGTTCGGGATTGTGGGCGACAACGGGAATCCAAGCGGCGATGAAGGGTCACTGCACCTGCTGCGTGCGCTCGGGTATCCATTCCACGACGGCAAGGACGAAGCCGTGGAACACGCTGAGATCGTGATCCGGTTTTATCCGGGGTCGAATCCGCAGCACCGCTTCTTTCACACGCAGGCCGCGTTGGACCGGGCAGCGGAGGCGCTTGGTTTAAGCCGCGCCTTTGCGCGGTAAACGACAGATGGACTGTACCAAAGTCACGTTAAAGAGTTCGCAGTTTTTGCAACTTTTTATAGCCGGGATGGTCAGCAGAGATTAGAGTCTTATGAACGAACCGTACTTCGCAATGCTTAGGCCCATCGCTTCGCGCCGCTCTATTGTTGTCGCTCTGGCTGTAACGGCTGCCGCAGGAACCGCACTTCTTGCACGCAGTTCGAACGCAGCACAGAGCATTCCACCGGCCGAGGCCTCACCGCAGTATTACACCGAGCACGTGCAGCCGATTCTCCAGGCGAATTGTTACCGTTGTCACGCGGGACTGAATCACCGGGGCGGGTTGCATCTGGATACGCGCGAGGGGCTGATGCATGGCGGCAAGGACGGTAGCGTTATCGTGCCGGGCCATCCAGAGCAGTCGTTGCTGGTGACGCTTATCCGACACGAGGGTCCGGCGAACGATCCGAAGCCCATGCCGCCGAAGAGCAAGCTCTCGGACGCAGACATCGCGACCATCGCGGAATGGATCCGTGCAGGCGCGGTGATGCCGATGGAGGCGGCGCATTCGTCACTCCAGTAATAAAGGCCCGAAAGCACCAAGGCCGCTGCTTCGAACATGACGAAAGAAGGTACTTGAGTTACGCCTTGTGTTCGCGTGACGACTTATTTTCTCACTCGTTTGTGTATTTTTTTGCATCATAAAATGGCAACGAGGTTCTACTATAGGACGCGTTGACCGTCCTGATTCCTTCCCCAGTTCAGAACGGAGCCCTCGGCTCGCGCGTTGAGACGAGGCAGGCAGGTCTTTTGCATGGTTGACATCCACAGTTTCGCGCTTCCGGGCTTCGTCTCACAGGCCACGTTTGCGCTCACCCTGGCGCTGCTCGCCTGGAGCGATGCGCGCACTCGCGGCACTCGCTGGCTGGCGGCAGCCTGTGCTCTCCAATTGCTGACGACAATCTCGCACGCAATTATGCCGGTTCCGCTGCGCGTCTCGGACAACCTGAGCGCCTGCCTGCTGGTCCTGGTGTTCTTCCTGGTCTACATGGGCATGCGCTGGTTTGTGCTGCGCATCCGGCTGGCAACGATGAACGGACCGCTGGCGCTGAGCGCGGCGATGACCACGATTCTTTCGGTGGGCGTCATGCATCCGGGTTGGGAGCTGGCGGCGGCTCGGGTGGCTGCGCTGATCGTGCTGGGCGCCACGATCGTGATGCTGCTGAGGCCGCGGATTAAGTCTCTCGCGGATATCGGCCGGGTGATGGCGTTTCTGTTTACGTTCGTCGCGGCGACGGTAGCGCTTCGGCTGGTGTTGAGCCTGGGGATTCTTGGTCACCGCGGGCTGGAACCGGCGGCTCACGATCTCTCGACGATCGGGCTGACGATGGTGGGCTTCGGGTTTGTCGCGATGTATGTCGCGGAGACCAAGCGGCGTCTGCACGAGGAGACCCGGCTGGATTCGCTGACCGGCCTGCACAATCGCCGCGCGTTTGAAGAGAAGATTCAGCGCGAGGTTCAGATTGCTGCTCGTGACAACACGCCGCTGACGCTGTTGATGATGGACCTTGACCACTTCAAGCAGCTCAACGACACGTGGGGGCATGCTCTCGGCGATCGCGCTCTGCGCACCTTTGGCGGCGTTCTGCTGACGGTGACGGGAACGCGCGATGCAGTGGCGCGCCTGGGTGGTGAGGAGTTCGCGATTCTGCTTCCCGGCCGCTCGCCGCGGAGCGCGCTGTCGCTGGCGGAGCGGCTGCGGGCCACGGTTGAAGGCCTGCGCCTGAGCGAAGGCGAGGAGCTGGTGCGGTTTACGGTCAGCGTGGGCCTGAGCTCGCTGCTGGCGGGCGAGAAGAGCTTCGAGCCGATGCTGCGGCGCGCCGATCGCGCGCTGTACAAGGTGAAGCGCTCGGGCCGTAACCGCGTCCTGCTGGCGGATTCGGACACACATCCGGTTCCGTCAATACCGCCGGCACGGGCGCTGCCGGAGCTGCAGCCGGTCGCGGCAGGCGGGACGAGCCAGCGCGTGCGCGAGTTTGTGGGGTAAAGGCAGAGGGTAGAGGGTCAGGATAACGGCTAGAGAAGAAACAGGAGCAGCCCTTCCGCTGCTCTTTTTTCTTTACTGTCTACCCATTACTTTCTACCCCCTTACTCTCGACCCTCTCGTCCGCACTAAACTAAGACTGTCTATGTCCGAGTCTGAATCCAAGCCCCTTCCTGAGGTCGATCTGTCGCAGCCGCCTGCGGAGAATATGGTCCGCGTCACGTTTCGCCCTGAGAACAAGACGGTCGAGTTCCCGTTCGGCACGCTGCCGTACGAGGGTCATGGCGAGCCCATGAGCCTTCTCGATGTCGCCGAGAACTATGGGATCTTCCTGGACCACGCGTGCGGCGGCGTCTGCGCGTGCACGACGTGCCACCTGCATATTCTCGATGGCGCGAAGGGTCTTTCCGAGCCGGAGGAGAAGGAGCTGGACCGCATGGAGCTGGCGCCAGGGTTGCAACTGAATTCGCGGCTGGGCTGCCAGGCGGTGATTGAGAAGCCGGGAAATTATGTGGTGGAGATTCCGGCCTGGAACAAGAATTATGTCCAGGAAGGCAAGCCGGCCGCGGTGGTGAAGGAGTAGCGGCTACGGGTAGGGCTTTCTGCGGTGGTGGCGCAACGCTGTTTGCGCAGGTGGGTCTCTAAACGAGGAGCACGGAATCTCCGGCGCGGGTGCGCCATACGAACGAGGGCCTCAGATGATCTCCTCAGCGGTTCGCAACTGCTGTCTCTCTCTTCTCGCAATTTTTGGTCTGATGATTCTGCCGGACGCGGCGAAGGCGCAGGCCGCGATCTACGGCATGCTGAGCGCCGGACACTACTCCGGCCTGGGCGTGGGGTATGGGACGCCCTCTACCCAGAGCGGCGGCATGACGGCGGACGGCGGCACGTTTGGCGTCTACGACAACTTCATGCCGTTCGGGCCCATCCGCTTCGGCGGCGATGCGCGCGTCTTCATCCAGAACAGCGCGAACTCGACCACGTATGGGAACAAGCTGGCGGGGTTCATCGTTGGCCCGCGGCTGGAGATTGCGCCGCCGCCGCCAATTCCGGTGAAGCCGTATATTCAGCTCGAGTTCGGCGGGGCGGGCACGAATAACGGCTCGAGTCACAGCAAGACCACATCGTTTGCCTACCAGGTGAACGGCGGCATTGACTTCACGGTGGTGCCGCATCTGGATATTCGCGGGGAGTACGGCGCGGGTCAATTGACCGGCATCAGCGGGGCAAACCACACCCTGCAGGAGTTCGGCGTGGGACTGGTGCTGCGGCTGTTCTGAGGCAAGTTACCAAGCGCGGAGTTACGAGCCGGGACGTCAGGATTGGCTCCCCAGCGGCTGCGTTTCAGAGGATCTCGCGCACGATTCTCCGCACCAGCTCGGTGGTCGCCCCGTAGACCAGGTGCGCGGCGAGCGGATTTGCGAGGGAGCTGACGGGGTACTCGTCCGGCCACCGGCCAAGGTGCATGGCAGGCACGCCGAGAACATCCGCGGTGGCGAAGAGAATGCCGCCGAAGGTGGTGCCGAAGCCGGCCTTGGCCACGTCCGTGTACTCGGCGAGCGCGCCGTAGATGCCGCCGGAGATGGCGCCCATGCTGTAGTGCACGATCGGGCCACCGATCTCGCGCTGCTCGTGGGAGAGATGGCGGCCACCTGTCACGGTCTCGACGATCTTGTCAGCGGCCTTCATGGTGGCGTCTTCGCCGTCGGACTGTTGCTTCAACTCCTGCTGCTCCTCGGGCGTTTCGACGGCTTCGGAGAGCTTCTGCCCGAGCGTGCTGCTGAACTCGTTCATCACCCAGGAGGCGACGAGGCCTCCGGCAACGCCTGCGAGAATTCCGCGCACAAGGTGTCTCTCGGCCATGGATCATCGTCTCCCTCGGTCCGGCTGGACCGTTGGTTGGATGCCGGGCGCGCGAGCAGCCGATGCTTTGGCGGAGCTTCGCAGGCGATGGGATGTTGAAGGAGGTGCCGGAGAACTCGAGCTATGCAGCTCTCGACTGGAGAGGCTTCTGTTTGTCGTCGACAAGCTTCACCTTGTCGGCCTGCGGGCCTTTTTCGCTCTGCACGATGTCGAAGCTGACGGGCTGTCCCTCCTTGAGGGTCTTGTAGCCGTCCGACTGAATCGAGGTGTAGTGGGTGAAGACATCGGGACCGCCGTCATCACGGCCGACGAAGCCATAACCTTTTGCGTTGTTGAACCACTTGACGGTTCCTGAGTACTGGGCCATATCGATCTCTTTCTGGTGTGGGGTGCCCGTGTTTGTGCGGCTATTAGCGATGAGAAGCGATTGCACAGTCGAGACGAACCGGGCGGGGCTCGTTTCGCTGATCACCACTTCGGGAGGAAACGCATGCCAGCTGAGAGGATCGCCGGACTCGAGGCCGACGATCCGCATCTTCGGTGCGTACCTGGATGCAAGGGAAAGTGCGCCTGCGCAATCACTCGAGGTGAGTGAGTGGCAGAGGATGAGGAGATCGCAGGGCTGAGTGAGGATGACCTGCAGGAGCTCGGAGAGGTCCAGCACAATGGTGACGCGGGGCCCGGTTGAGGCCAGGAGCCACCCTCTGGTTTGCAGAAGGTGCGCATCGCGACCAAAAAGAACGACAGACGGGGGTGGGAGCATGGGAAACGCCCTGAGGAAAAGGGGTGGCTGCTTTACCAATTTCATTTCCCGGGGGGGGTGGTTTCTGCCCGATATCGGGAATATCGATCTCTTTTTTTAGAAATTTGTTTGCGGAAAGGGCCTATTCATGAACCCGCATGTATCGTCGTGCGTACGCTTTACGTTCGAGACCGAACATATAAGCGCACAGAGTGCCATCCGGTGCCATACTTGGAGTCCCCCGCGCTCTAAAGGTGGCGCACGCATGCAAGCACTTGCGTACAGCAACACCCTGCTGAGCAGGCTGGCGCCGGACAGCGTTGAACGGCTTCATCTGACCCCGGTGGAGTTCGAGATCGGTCACGAGATTGAATTTCCCGGGAGCCCGATCGACAACCTCTTCTTTGTGGAGGAGGGCATGGCGTCGATGACCAACACCTTTCAGGATGGATCGCAGGTCGAGGTCGGGATGTTCGGGTTCGAGTCGGTGATTGGGGTTTCGGGGCTGATGGGGACCAAGCGCAGCCTGAACCGGATCTATACGCAGGTGGAGGGCTGGGGCTACAAGTCACCGATCGAGTCGGCGCGCAGGGAGTTCGACGCCGGCGGGCTGTTCCAGAAGCTGGCGCTGCGATATGTGCAGGCACAGCTGGTGCAGACCGCGCAGTCGGCGGGGTGCAATGCGAAGCACCACATGGAGCAGAGGCTGGCCCGCTGGCTGCTGATTACGTCCGACCGCGTGCACCGCACAACGTTCAAGATGTCGCAGGAGTTTCTGGCCGACATGGTGGGAGCGACCCGGTCGACGGTTTCGCTGGCCGCCGGCGTTCTGAAGACAGAGGGACTTGTGAACTACACCCGGGGGAACATCGAGATCATGGATGTGGCGGGGCTGGAGGGCAGGGCGTGCGAATGCTACCAGGTCATCAAGCAGCACCTCGACAACTATGCGGAGTTTGAGGACGGCGAGCTAGACCGCAGGATTCCTTAAGTTCGAAATCGAACAGAACAGAAGTGATTTGTTATGTAGAGTGAGAGCAGCACAGAGCATCCGGCGTCCTGACTGGAAGTTGCGGGCCGCCCGAACGCGGATCCTTTATGCCCGAAGGGTCCGGATGTCTGCTCTTAACACCAACGCGTTGCTGCGTGCGCTCTCGCCTGCGAGCCGCGAACAAATTCTCTCTCACACCAAAGAAGTGCCGCTGCCGATAAGGACAGAGCTGCAGGCGGCGCAAGAGCCGCCGCGGTATATCTACTTCCTCACGTCAGGTATCGCGAGCGTGGTGGTCGCGCTCTCGGAGGGTGGATCGGCGGAGACGGCGCTGATTGGGCGCGAAGGCCTGACGAGCGGCTATGCGCTGCTGGGAAAGTCGAACTCGCCGACAGAGTGCTTTATCCAGGTTGCTGGAAGCGGCTACAGGATCGAGTTTGAACGGGCGCGGGAACTCTTCCTGCAATCAGAAGAGATTCGTACGCGGATCCTGGAGTGCGTGCAGCAGCAGGCCCTGGCGACGGGCCAGGTGGCCGCGTGCAACAAGCTGCATGATGCCGAAGCGCGGCTGGCGCGGTGGCTGCTGATGGTGAGCGACCGCACAGGGGAAGATTCGTTCAAGTTGACGCAGGAGTTTATCGCGCAGATGCTGGGGACGCGGCGCACCACGGTTGCGCTGGTTGCGGGCGCGCTGCAGCGCAGCGGGTTTATCGAATACAGCCGCGGGAAGGTGACGATCCGGTCACGGGAACACCTGGCGACGGCTGCGTGCGAATGCTACGAGGTGACGCGGCGGCTAATGACCGAGATGTACACCGACGGACATCGTTCCGTGGGCTAGCCGTTTGCAATCTGGATGATGGGTTCGCTCATCCATTTAGCACATCCAAGCAGAGGTGATCTCGCCTTCCGCGATTCTCGCCGACAACGCGCACTGGCCGCTCCAGCAGGTCGAAGCCCGGATTCTGCGCGACAGTGTGAGCGCGGCCACGGGACTGACGCTTTCAGGCGCGCCGCAGGTGATGCACTACTCGGCGCAGCAGGAGGTGTTGATCTGGCCGCTGAGGAGTGAATAGTGAGTAGTGAATAGTGAATAAGGCAACGACAACGGCAAAAGGCCCGCTCGAGTGAGCGGGCCTTCATTGTCGCCAGTCCGGCGTGTGCGGCGGATCTCAGGGAGGGTCAGATTCTCATCGGCATGAGGATGTAGCGGTAGCGGGTGTCTTCGTTGGCGTCTTCGGGGCGCATCTGGCCGGCCGACTGCGCGTCCTTGAACTCCAGGCGGACCTCGCCGGTGAGGCCGATGGCGCGCAGAAAGTCGACGAGGTAGGAGCTGTTGAAGCCGACGACGAGCGGGTCGTAGTTGTAAGGCGTCTCGATGATGTCCTCGGACTCGCCGGAGTCGGTGGACTGCGCGGAGAGCTTGAGCTCGTTCTGCTCGAGGCGAATCTTGATGGCGCCGGAGCGCTCGTCGGCGAACTGGGCGACGCGCTGGATGGAAGCCATCAGGTCCTCGCTGCGCACGATGACGAACTTGGTGTTGTCGCGCGGCAGGACGGCCTCGTAATTCGGAAATTGCCCGGTGAGTTTGCGGCTGGTGAGCACGCGGCCGCCAACCTTGAAGAAGAGCGTCTGGTCGTCGTCGGCGAACTCGACGAACTGGGGCGCCTTGTCCTTGTTGGGTTCCATGTTGGCGAGCAGGCCGTTGAGCTCGGCGAGCGCCTTGCGCGGAATCAGGGTCTTCTTCTCGCCGGAGATGCCTTCGATGGGCTCGCCGGTCTTCTCGATGTGCGCGAGACGGTGACCGTCGGTCGCGACCATGGCCATCGACTCCGCTTTGAGCACGAGCAGCGCGCCGTTGAGCGTGTAGCGCGACTCCTCGTTGGAGATGGAGAAGATGACCTTGGCGATCATGTTGTGCAGCGTGATGGCGTTGATCCTGTAGCCACCCGTCGCGGGAAACTGCGGCACCTGCGGGAAGTTCGCGCGCGCCATGCCGACCATCTTGGTGTTGGAGCGGCCGGCGCGAATCTGCACCCAGTGGTTGTCCATCAGCTTGATGGAGATGTCGCCCTCGGGCAGCAGCTTGATGTAGTCGTACAGCTTGCGCGCTGGGATCGTGCAGGCGCCGGGCTTCTTCACCTTCGCGGCGCAGGAGGTATGCAATGACTGATCGAGGTCCGTTGCAGTGATCGTCAGCCTGCCGTCTGGACTTCCGTCTGCCGCGGCGCTTGTCGCTTCGAAGAGGAAGTTCGAGAGGATGGGGATGGTCGTCTTGCGCTCGACGACGGACTGCGCGGCAGTGAGCTCGCGCAGCAGCTCGGCTCGCGAGACCGTGATCTCCAGATTGCCGGTGGGCGCTGCGGCGACGTCGGGCGTAAGGGTTGCACTGGACACGGTCGGTTCTCCCTGGTGAGACACCCTCCCCGGCTCGGCGACTAGCGGGCGGGTTCGAGTGAGTTGACACGATTCTAGGTCGAGCGGGGTGTTTCGCGCGAGGGCCAACTTCTGTGCATAACAAGGGTGGTGTTGTGGGTGGTACGTCAGGGGATAGAGGGCAGAGGGTAAGGGGTAGAGAGGGGGGCGAATCTCAGATGTATCGGCGCGAGGGTTAAGAAACTTATTAAGTTTAAAGAAAGAGAGAAGACAGTCGTCTTAGTCGTTTGGCGTGGAAGAGTGGATAAGCCGGGAAATCGACCGAAACCGGGCGAAAAACCGCGGTCCCGGCTTTCCAAAATCGCCTGCGGAGAAACGAAGAGTTTGGAAGACGAGAATTCATGGCCGGGTTCGGTCCGGCGTTTTCCCCATTCCCCACAGCCGGCCGCACGGCATCGTGAGAAACCATGGCCGTGAGTGTGGGCAATGCGCGTTAATTCAGCCAGGGCGTGGCCCGGCAAAGTGCCGCAATGTCAACAACTGCACCATGGTCGTGCCGGAAAATGCGTCCCCGGCCGCGATCTGCAAGGATCAGGCCTTCGCGCAACAAAGCAAAAGCCGCTGGGCACTGAACCAGCGGCTCTGCGAAGCAAAAATTCCCTTGATTCAGTATCTGCGACTGCCTCCGCGACGCGGTCCACGGCCTCGGCCGTAGCCTCCACGGTCGCCGTAGCCGGAGCGCTCCCGCTCGCCCTCAGGCGGGATCCTGTAGCCCTCCGGGTAGAGCACGACAAAACGCCGCGGACCTTCGCCGGAGCTCGCTGTCTGCAGGCCGCTGTCGCGCAGGAAGAGGTGCAGCATGCGGCGCTCCCGGCTGCTCATGGGCGGGAAGCTGTAGGGGCGATTGGTGTCGTCCACGCGGTCGATGGCATCATCGGCGAGGCGGCGCAGATGGCGCACGCGCGCAGCCTTGTAGCCCTCGGCGTCGAAGGAGATGCGATCGTGCTCCTCGGGCTCGAGGCGCAGGACTTTGGCGGTGATGTGCTCCAGGGCACGCAGGAGTTCGCCATCGCGCTCCAGCAGCAGGCCGGCGTCGGGTCCCTTGCACTCCACGTAGATGTCGCGCCGCTCGAAGCCGTCGGGGTCGGCCGCGCCTGCACCTGCCGTGATTCGATACTTGAGCCGGAGACCTCCGGTCGAGGTCAGGATGCGCATCAGGGAGGCTACTTTTTCAGCCGCCTGGGCGAGGTCTTCCATGGGTATTTACATCCTCGGGGAAATAGGTAGGTTGCTTCAGACAGAAGATTGAAACGACAGGCTGCCATTCAGGCCCGACTCCAATGAACTCAACAGAACGAACAGGCAAACTCTTTCGCAAAACCTCTTTGGACTTCCGCCATATACCCGAAAGTATCGGCTTCCAGTATGACGCAAACTTTATCGGGCGTGCAGCCCGGAGCTAACCCTATCGCCTCCCCGCAATGGTCTTCGGAGCCATCTTGGCCTTCTTCTTGGCCTCCGCGCGTTTCAGTTGGATCTCGCGCATCTCCTTGCCCAGCGCCGTGCGGTTCAGCACGAGCTGCTGGCCAACCATGATGAAGTTACCGATGTTCCAGTAGAGCGCCAGACCAGCGGCGTAGTACCAGGTCCAGTAGCCGGAGAAGGCGGGCATCATGAAGGCCATCATGCGCTGCTGCGAGGGGTCGACGCCGGGCGACGGCGTGTAGAACTGCACCAGGAAGCTGGTCACGACCATGACGATCGGCAGGATGTGCAAGGGGTCCGGCTGGCTGAGGTCGTGTATCCAGAACCAGTGCGACTGGCGCAGCTCGACGACCTTCTCCATCATCTCGAAGAACGCAAACAGCAGCGGCATCTGCACCAGCGTCGGGATGCAGCCGCCGAACATGCTGACGCCGTTCTTCTTCTGCAGATCCATAATCTCGGCGTTCATCTCCGCCATCTTCGGACTAGTTGGCTTGGGATTGCCGAACTTGGCCTTGATCGCATCAATCTGCGGCTGAATCCGCTGCATTTTGATCATGCCCTTCATGCTCTGGAACCGCAGCGGAACCAGGAACATGTAGATCAGGACGGTGAAGAGGACGATCGCCCATCCCCACGAGTAGTCGTGAGCTGTGTTTGCCGTCGCGCCGGATGGAGCAATCCAGGTATGCACTGTCTGGAGTCCAACGAAGAGATACTTGGCCACCGGTCCCCAGAAGCCCCAGTTGAGCAGCGGCTGGAGCGAATAGCCGTCGGCCGTCTTAATGGTCTTGAGCAGCTTCAGGTACTTGGGGCCGACGAAGACCCGCTCCTGGTTGTGCCCGGAGAGGTCGCCAACCGCCGCCCCGATCACGGGAAGCTGAACATCCTTACTGTCGGCGGGCTTGCCGGCGGCGCGCTTCAGATCATTCAGGGAGAGCTGGTTGTGCAGCGTCACGGCTGTGGCGGTCTGGGGGTGGTCGGGCAGAATGGTCGCGGCGAAGTACTGGTCGCTCACGCCGGCAAAGTCGAACGGCCCAGTCAGCGTGGCGCCGCCGGACACCTTCTTGGAGGCGGTGTGGTCATCCTTGCCGTTCTGCATCGTGTCGACAGAGGTGTCGGAGGGATAGTGGCTGCCACGCAGGTGCGGGACCACGAGATCGCCTGTGCCCGAAGGCCACGCCAGCAGCGCGCGCACGGGAGCGCCGTTCTTCAGCACGAGCGTGTCGGCGTGGATGAGGTAGTCCTGGCCGAAGGTAAATGTCTTGGTTACATCGAGACCGTTTGCTGCGTAGTGGAAGGTCAGGGTCGCCGGCGCCTGCAACGCTTCCCGTCGCAGAGGGAACGAACATCGCGTTCGCCAGCGTCTGGTTCAGCGCCGGGTCGTAGGTATAGAGCGACATCGGATAGCCGAACTTCGCCGAGGCCACCTGATCGACGAGATCGAGAGGCTTACCGTCCTCATCCATCTGGCGTTTCAGGACCCAGGAGGTCACGTCGCCACCGCGGTTGGAGAATGTGATCCGGTAGAGCTCGTTCTCAACGACGGTCGTAGTCGCCGCAGAGGCTTGAACTGCCGGGGTCTGGACTGCGGCGCTGGCAGCGGTCTGTGCGGCGGCAGGCGTCTGCGCCGGAGCGTTGGTCTGGGCAGCGGTCTGGCTGCTCGGCTGCGTAGCGGGCGCGTGCTGCGGGGCAGGCGGGTTGGTCTTCATGCGCCAGTACTGGACGCCGAAGATCACGCCCATCATGACCACGAACATCAGGAGGAAAGAGCGGTTGTCCTGGCTTCCGGCGCCGCCGCCTGCATTGGGGTTACGAAACTCTGGCAAGTGAAGAACTTCCTATCGTTGAATCTGCGCGTCAGGCGCGGAGTTCGCTATTGTCCATGGTAAATGAGTACGTTGGAAGGGCCCGCCGGGTTTCGCTCGCGATCGAATCACCGCCGCAATCACGGCGCCATCACGGGGCCATCACGGCACCGGGTCGAGTCCGCCTTTGCTGAAGGGATGGCATCTCGCCAGCCGGCGCAGGGCAAGCCATCCGCCGCGAATCCATCCGTGCCGCACCACGGCGACGTAGGCGTACTCGCTGCACGTGGGAAGATATTTGCATTGCGAAACAGAGATAGCGTGCAGCATCGGCGACACAACGCGCTTGTAGGTGCCGAGCAACCAACCTGCCTGGAGCTCACGGCGGCGCTCCGGATTCACCGCGATGCCTCTGCGCCAGGTTGCCGAGCCGCTGCCTTCCTGACTTGCTGCCTTGCTGGCTCGCTGACCCGGTTCTCCGCCGCGGCCTGAACGCTGCGCGCCTCTATGGATCGCGCCTCTATGGATCGAAAGATCGTCTCGACCTCACATTGAATTACGCTGAACTCCGCCTCGAGCACGCTGCGCTTGGGATGCAACACCACGTCCACCGGCGCGGAGAGCAGCGGCAGCGCGGCGCGGACGGCCTCGCGCAGCCTTCGCTTGATGCGATTGCGCATCGACCGCCTTGCCCAGAGCCTTGGGAACGGTCAGCCCAACACGCGGCCCTGTGGTGACCACCCCAGCGAGCAACGAACGCTCGCCGTGGTCCGCCGTGGTTTCGGAGCGCACGGCGGCCTCAGCATCGCGCAGCGCGAAGAAGTACGCCATCTGCCGAGCGAACTGCTTGCGGCCTGCCTTGTACACGCGCTGGTAGTCGGCATGTTTGCGCAGGCGGAAGTTCGTCGAGGTCGTCATGGTCGCTCGTGGTTGGGGACCGGTATCATGCTCTGCTGCCCAGCTGCGCCCAACACAGAAACGCGCCCTGGAGGAAAATCCTCCGGAGCGCGCGTTCGAGAAGAAACTCAAAAAAGCTTCGCGAACTGAAGAAAGCTCTCGCGATGATCTAGTCGCGGAAGCCGGCCGAGACCGCGATCTTATGGCGGCCCTTGGCGCGGCGGCGGCTCAGCACGGCAGCGCCGGCCTTGGTGGCCATGCGGCTGAGAAAGCCGTGAACCTTGCTGCGGCGGCGGCGATTGGGTTGAAAGGTGCGCTTAGGCATCGTCGTATCCTGTTCTGAAAAAATCTTTGTGAGGCGTTTCGCTACCGCTACGCTTCTGAGGCCGAAGGCACTCGATGCGCCTGCGCCGCGAGCTCTCGCCCACACGCGCAAAATGCATATGGCAGCAACTATTGAGTATACCGAAGTCGATGCCGATCGGCAATCTCATCATGGACGCGTCGTCATGTCGTGCATCCTTCGCGTAAGCATTTTTCGGCCCACACGCAAATCTTCACAAACTCTGGTGCAAACGGTCTCTCTTTCGCATTTTTGAATTTTTGGTTTGCTGAACACTCCCGAATTGCGTGCTACTATCAACTCCGTTCGTGGAGTGCAAAAGCCCTCCGCCTTGAGTTCCGACCGGGTCTGTTGATTCACTCTCCGGCGGTGCCTCTGGCAACGCCGGATTCAAACCAATCTCAGGGGTTCCGTTCTCCTCCGCGTGAACGTGTCGCGGAGCTGCCCTATCATTGCGTTTATGAAGTCTTTGTTTTCGCCTTCCCGCTTGCTTTAGCTCCTCAAGAACGTCTAGGACACTAAGGAAGATTCACGATGTCATTTGAGCCGGTCCCAGCTACCGTGCTGAACCAGTGGGTTCGAATTCTCGGCGCGCTGGAAAAGAAGATCAATCGTCAGAGCTTTGAGACCTGGCTGAAGCCCACGCGCTTCTCGCACATCAACGGCCGCACGCTGCACGTGCGCATTCCCTCTGCGGCGTTCCAGCACGTTGGCGATCGCTACGGCGATCACATCTACGAGGCCATCGAGACGCTCGGCCTCGAGCTCGACAACGTCATCTTCGAGATTCCGCCGCAAGAGGCGCCGCGGCCGCAGCGCGAGGACGGCGGCTTCGCTCCGCAGTCCGCGCACAACGCCAACATCACGCGCAGCAACTCGCGGCCTTCAGTTCCCGCCGGTCCGGGCCCCGAGCAGGCGCGCTTCGACTGGAACACGGCCGCGCAGCTCAATCCGCGCTATCAGTTCGACGGCTTCGTCATCGGCAGCGGCAATCAGTTCGCGCATGCCGCGGCGCAGGCGGTCGCCGATCGCCCGGCAAAGGCCTACAACCCGCTGTTCATGTATGGCGGCGTGGGCATGGGCAAGACGCACCTGATGCACGCCGTCGGCCATCACGTGAAGACGCGCACGCCGCACGCGGCGATCAGCTACATCTCGGGCGAGAAGTTCACCAACGAGATGATCAACTCCGTGCGCTACGACAAGATGACGAGCTTCCGCGACAAGTTCCGCACGGTCGACGTCCTGCTCATCGATGACATCCAGTTCCTCGCCGGCAAGGAGCGCACGCAGGAAGAGTTCTTCCATACGTTCAACGCGCTGCATGAGACGTCGAAGCAGATTGTGATCTCGTCCGATCGTTCTCCCAAAGAGCTGAACGACTTCGAGGATCGTCTGCGCTCACGCTTCGAGTGGGGTCTGGTCGTCGACATCCAACCTCCCGATCTCGAGACCAAGGTCGCGATCCTGCAGCGCAAGGCGGAGCAGGAGAGGATTGGCCTCCCAACCGAAGTGGCCCTGTTCATCGCCGGCAATGTGCGCACCAACATCCGCGAGCTCGAAGGCGCGCTCAACCGCCTGATCGCGTGGTCGTCCATGCAGGGCGCGGAGATTACGCTGCCCAACGCGCAGCACTGCCTGAAGCACATCATCGACACCCAGGTGCGCAAGATCACGATTGAGGCGATTCAGCGTGCGGTTGCGGAGTCGTTCGGCATGCGTGTCGCCGAGCTGAAGCAGAAGAACAACTCGCGGCAGATCGTTGTCCCGCGGCAGATTGCGATGTACTTGGCCAAGCAGCTCACCGAGGCTTCGCTGCCCGGAGATCGGGCGGCAGTTCGGCGGCAAGCATCACACCACGGTCATGCACTCGATTGCCAAGATCGATGAGCAGCGCCGCCATGACAAGGACCTGAATCGCACGGTCGCGAAGCTGCTGGAGACGCTGGGATAAGGCAGTGAATAGTGACAAGTGAATAAGGCAAAGACAAAGGCCGCCCGAAGGGGCGGTCTTCGCTTTGACTGTGCCCTTCTTTCTGCCATCCCCTCAGGGATCTGCTCTTGCCGTTGCTTTATTCACTACTCACGATTCACTTCTCCCGCTAGAATCGTCACGCCTTTCGAAACCAGCTTCTCTCATCACTCAAATCTCAATGGAGATCCGTCATGGAGCAACAGAAACAAGTTACGCCCGAGCGCATTATGCAGATGGCCTGGGGCTATGCCGTCACGCTGATTCTTGAAGCCGCTATCCGCAACAAGGTCTTCGACACGATCGACTCCGGACCGAAGACCGTCGACGAAGTTGCCGCGGCGAGCGGCGCCTCAAAGCGCGGCCTGCGCTCGATCATGGATGCGCTCGTCGGCGTCGACCTGCTGAAGAAGAACGGCAGCGATAAATATGAGCTGACCCCGGAGAGCGCAGCGTTCCTCGTTTCCACTAAGCCTTCTTTCATGGGCGGCATGGCCGCGCACACCTCCGAGCAGCTCATGCGGCCCTGGATGCAGCTCAACGATGTCGTCGCTACCGGCAAACCGGCGAAGACCGTCAACCGGCAGGACGGAGGCGAGGCCTTCTTCCAGGAGCTGGTCAGCAATATCTTCTCGATGAGCTACGCGCCGGCGAAGGCCCTCGCGCAGCATCTCGCGCTCGGCGACTCCGGCCCTCCGGTGCGCGTGCTCGATCTCGGCGCGGGCTCCGGCGTCTGGAGCATTGCCCTTGCGCAGAGCTCGCCGCGCGTCAAGGTCACCGCGGTTGATTTTCCCGGCGTGCTGCCGATCACCCAGAAGCATGCGGACCGCTTCGGCGTCGGCGATCGCTACACGATGATCCCCGGCGATCTCGGCACCGTCGACTTTGGCCGCGATCACAACGTCATCACCATCGGCCACATCCTGCACAGCGAAGGCGAGGAGCGCTCGAAGAAGCTGCTGAAGAAGTGTTTTGACGCTCTCGCTCCGGGCGGCACCATCGCCATCCAGGAGTTCCTTGTAAACAAGGACCGCACCGGCCCTCCGATGAGCCTCATCTTCGCGGTCAACATGGTGGTGAACACCGACAACGGCGATACGTGGAGCTTCGAAGAGATCTCCGGCTGGCTCAAAGAGGCGGGCTTCACCAACCCACGCACGCTCGACTCACCGGGGCCGTCGCCGCTGATTCTGGCGACGAAACCGTAAGCCCAGTAGTTAGTTGTTAGTGGTCAGTCAAAGACAACGGCCGCCTCAAATCGGGGCGGCCTCTGTTTTTGCTCTTCACTAACCACTAACTACTAACGGCTAACTACTTCAGGTATTTTTCCGGCAGCGTCACACCCGAGCGCTCATCATCCCAGATGATGCTCGCTACCCAGTAGCGTCCCTGCGCCTTTACGATCTGCAGCGAATTGATGCCGCGCACAAACGGCTTCGGGTCGTCGGCGGCATGGCGGCTCTCGTACGTGCTCCACACGCTCACCAGGTTGCCGAACTCCTCAACTCTGTTCGCGATTCCCTTCTCAAAGAATCCGTTGTTCTGAAAGAACGGAGCGTCGACGATCGATGTAATCCTGCGGCGTCAGGAAGACCACATCCTCCGGGCATCGACTTGAGCTGGTTCTCGGGAGGGTGCCGGATAACGCCGAGCCGTGCCGTCCGGCAGAAACAGCGAGCGGAAGCGCTCCCAGTCGCGCGCCTTGCCGGCCGGCCCGCTGATCACGTCGTACAACGCGGCCATCAGGCTGTCCACGCTCTCCACATCCGCCTTCTTTGCCTTCGGCCACTCCGGGTGCGAGGCGATGGAGCCCGCCAGCGGCTTGGGCTGCGGTCCAGGAGCCGCAGTCTGTGCGCCGATAGTTCCGCAAAACAACACCAGCGCGAACGCAGCCGAACACGTTGAAATCAAACGCACGAGACACCTCCGGAAGATTCACCGGAGGATACCAGACCACCTCGTCCCCTGCGCCGGCGGAAGCTCGTATCACGCCGAATCGATTCTTCGAGAGCGCCCTCGCACAAAGCAACTCCGGGAGTTAGCGATTCTGGGAGTTAGGAGCTTAGGGAACTGAGGAAGTGAATTCCTAACCCCTCACTCCTAACCCCTGACTCTCCTCAGGCGTACGCGCCCATGGTTTCGAAGTAGCCCGGCAGCGACGCTACCGAGACAGAAAACTCCACCCCGGGATGGGCGGGCAGCTCTCTGTTGTGGCCATGCTGGTTCAGAAGGGCCTGTTGAATTTCCACGCGCGTTGAGCGCTCGCCGGAAAACGATCGCGTCCAGTAGATCTGAAAGCCCTGTCCGCAAACAGGACAGCTTACGTCGCAATCGCCTTCGGAAGCTTTACACAGGATCTGCATCGTCTTTGTGAACCCCTTGGGTAGGAACCCAATCACTGCTGGATGGAATCTACGGCAGGGGAACCCGAAGACTAATGCCGCGTCGGCTGTAAGTGGTACAACTTTCCGCCGAAATAAGGCCTTTTGTAATGGCAGCTTTGTACCGTGACGTCCGTACCGTGACAGGAGTAATGAGACAGTGAGTAGAGGGTAGAGAGTAGAGGGTAAACAGTACATTGCCCGGCCTGCCGTGGACGATCTCCTCTACTCTCTACCCGCTACTGTCTACCCTCTGTCTTCCGGTTGCTATGCTTGTGGAGTGAACCAGCAGATTCAGATTCAGCTTCCTGACGGCTCCGTGCGCGAGGTTCCGCGCGGAACGACGCCGCTCGACATCGCCAACAGCATCTCGCCGCGGCTCGCCGCCGCGGTGGTTGTCGCGCGTGTGCGCCCGCTGAACACTACGCCGCCCAATGAGAGCGCCGACACCGAAGCCAAAGCCGAACAGACCGAAGAGGCAATGTACTCCGGCAGCGAGCCGGCGGGCGAAAGGATTGTGGACCTCTCCGCGCCACTGAATGAAGACGTCGCGCTCGAGCTGCTGAAAGAGACCGACCCCGCCGCTCTGCGTGTCGTCCGCCACTCCGCCGCGCACGTCATGGCAACGGCGATCCTCGAGCTCTTCCCCGAGACCAAGCTCGGCCACGGCCCCGCAACCGACAACGGCTTCTTCTACGACGTCTACCGCGAGACGCCGTTCACCGAAGCCGACCTCGCCGCGATCGAGCAGCGCATGCACGATGTGGTCGCACGCGATGAAAAGTTCCAGCGCGTCGAAGAACCTCGTGAACAAGGCCTCGCCGACTACGAAAGCTCCGGCGAGTTCATGAAGGTGCACTTCATCGAGCGCTTCACCAAACCCGGCGATACCATTTCGCTCTATAAAAACGGCAACTTCACCGACTTCTGCCGCGGTCCGCACGTGCCTTCGACCGGCCGCGTCAAGGCGTTCAAGGTGACATCCATCGCCGGCGCCTACTGGCTCGGCAAAGAGGACAACCAGCAGCTGCAACGCATCTACGGCACCGCGTTCTTCTCGCAGAAGGATCTCGATGCCTACTTCAAATATCTCGAAGAGATCAAGGCGCGCGATCATCGCGTGCTCGGCAAGCAGCTTGACCTGTTTTCCATCCAGGAGGTCGCGGGCGCGGGCCTGATCTTCTGGCACCCCAAAGGCGGCCTGATCCGCAAGACGATGGAAGACTGGATGCGCGCCGAGTGCATTCGCCGCGGCTACCAGATGGTCTTCACGCCGCACATCATGCGCCGCGAGCTCTGGAAGATCTCCGGCCACGAAGAGAACTACGCCGAAAACATGTACCCGCCGATGGAGCTCGATGATGCTGAGTACCGCATCAAGCCCATGAACTGTCCTGGCCACATTCTCATCTACAAGAATTCGCCGAAATCCTACCGCGACCTTCCGCAGCGTTACGCGGAGCTTGGCAATGTCTACCGCTACGAGCGCAGTGGAACGATGCATGGCCTTCTGCGCGTTCGTGGCTTCACCCAGGACGACGCCCACATCTTCTGCACGCCGGAACAGATTGAGGACGAGATGGAAGCCTGCGTGGACTTCGCAGAGTCTGTCCTCAAAACCTTCGGCTTCTCTGAATTCAAGATTGAGCTCTCTACCTGGGATCCCAAAGACCCGAAGTTCATTGGCGGCGCCGAGCAGTGGAATCGCGCGAATAACTCGCTCACGCGCGTGCTGGAGCGCAAAAACATCTCCTACAAGACCATTCCCGGCGAGGCCGCCTTCTACGGCCCCAAGATCGATATCAAACTGGTCGACGTCCTCGGCCGCCTCTGGCAACTCTCCACCGTGCAGTTTGATTGGAACCTTCCCGAACGCTTCAAGCTCGAATACATCGGCGAAGATGGCGAGCGCCATCAGCCAGTCATGGTGCACCGCGCTCTGTTCGGCTCCGTCGAGCGTTTCTTCGGCGTGCTCATCGAGCACTACGCGGGCGCGTTCCCCTTCTGGCTCGCGCCTGTGCAGGCGGGCCTCGTGCCCATCTCCGAGAAGCACCACGACTACGCGCAGACGGTGAAGCAGCGCCTCGAAGCCGCCGGCCTGCGCGTCGAGCTCGACCTCTCCAACCAGAAGATGAACGCGAAGATCCGCGACTTCGGCCTGCAGAAGGTCCCATTCATCCTCGTCATGGGCGACAAGGAATCCGCCACCGACTCCGTCAGCGTTCGCGTCCGCGGCAAAGGCGATCAGGGCTCACAGACCCTCGACGCCTTCCTCGCGCGCGCACAACAACTCATCACCGAGCACTCGATGGAGTTATAGAAAACCAGTGCAGCTCATCGAGCTCGAGACCAGAATCGCAGCGCCGCCGGAGCGCTGCTTTCTTTTGTCGCTCAGCATTGACCTGGAGATGACCGTCACCTTGCTCACACGCGTGCGTGCTGTCGCCGGCGTCACACATGGAATCATCGGACCCAATCAGACCGTCACATGGCGGGGCCGCCACTTCGGCCTGATGCTTGAGCACACCTCGCTCATCTGACCGCTACGATCCGCCGATCTACTTCCGCGACGTAATGCTCGCAGGCCACTTCCGTTCCTTTCGAGCATGAGCATTTCTACGCCCGCACTGAGGAAAACCGCACCGTAATGCGGGATCGCCTTCGATTCTCTGCCCCTTTTGGTGTAGCCGGTAGCCTCGCAGAGCACATTTTTCTGCGCCGATATTTCATAAAATTTCTTCAGGCGCGCAACGCGGTCATACGCCGTGTTGCGGAGAGCCCGAAGCAAGAGTGGCGTGATTATGTGAGCTGACCGAAGCGAAGAATCCGGCAGCTACCGAGCCACTTCTCACATCGACCTTATAACCACTCCCCGGCGTCGAAGGGTCCGCGATGTTCACTCTCCGGCACGGCCTCCTCATCCAGGCACCCGTTGGGCTCTGCTTCGCCCTCTCCACACATCTTCGGGTCGTGGAGCGCGTGCTCGGAATGCTTCCCGTCGACGGACGCACCACTGGCCGCGTCACCGCCGGCGATACCGTTCGCTGGGAGGGTATGCGCTTCGGCTTCGCTAACTACCACGTCTCACTTGTCCTGCCCGACACCTGGGATCCTCCCCACTTCTTTCAGGACCGCATGATCGCGGGCCGGTTCCGCAGCTTCGAGCACGACCATAGCTTCGTCGAAACCGCAAACGGAACCTTCCTCGACGATTGCATTCGCTTTACGATGCCGTTCGGTCGCTCTGGGAATCTTGCAGGGCGCGCGGTCGTTGTTCCGCATATCCTCGGACTCATGCGCCGCCGGTTCAGCCTCCTCAAACGCCTCGCGGAAACTGACGAGTGGTGCGACTATCTCCCCGCGCCGGACATCGACCCGCGCCTTCCATCGTCGAACATCGTCCGGCCATCGAGCTTGCCCGAAAGGCGTCTGCCTGCGCAAATTCAAGCCACAGTACAGTCTTAGGCCTACCGGGATGAGTCTCTGATTACGAAAAGCTGCGCTCTTCCACCTGGTTGTTCCTCAGCCTGATCCTCCATCCGCATGGGCGTCCATCCGCCTGCCGCCAGCTCTTCAATCAGATCCTGCAGATACCGCTTCAACCTCGGGCGAAGATCCACAAACTCAACTCCGATACACTTTGCCCCGCGGACCTCCGTCACCCTGCCGCGCACGCGGAACGACAACTCATGGACCGTAAAGGTCAGCTCAAAAAGAGTCTGCAGATTGAACCTGGGCCGCTGCCGCAGCACCAGCTTGCATCCCCTCAGGCTCAGGTTTTCTATCCGCGCACGGCACGACTGGCCGATCCCGTAAAGATGGATTTCGGCCCTGCCCTCGCAGTCAAAACGTTCGTGCTTCCTCTGCTCTCTCATTCTCCAAGGTCACTACACCGGCACTATCGACAAGAACGGAGACTGCACCAGCAGTGTCACAAAACAGCACGGGCGGCGCCTGCATCAGCACGAGCCACTCCCGTCGCGAAACCGTCTTCGCAGCACCTTCTCGCCGCTGCGATATGCTTTCAATACTTCGTCGCTCCGGAGAGTTCATGGGACGTCCTCGCGTGGTGTTTGCGTTCGCTGTGTCGCCAAACAAAATCGGAGGCGTCGAAGCCTTCTCCGAGCGGCTGGCGCGCAAGCTCAACGACAAAGGATGGGACCTCACGCTCTGGTTTCAGGACGAGCCGCCGCCCCTCGTGCGCGACTTCCTGCTCGCCCCCGGCAACGTGCAGATCGACGTCTTTCGGGCGCAGTCCAACATGGGCGCGAGCAACATCAGGAAGTCGATCCGCATGTTCCTCAAGCAGCGCCCAACGATCGTCTGCTACTCGCTCGCCGGCGTCGTGCGCTGGTGGCCGCTCCTGGCGAGGCTCTGCGGTGCGCGCGGCTCTGTCTATTACGACCAGACATCGCGCCCCAGGGGCAGCGAAGACTATCGCGCATCGTCCAAGGTGAAATGGATGATGAAGCCGCTCTCGCGCTCCGTCTGCGCCACGGATTTCGTCCGCCAATGCTCCGAGCGTGAAGGCATCATCCCCGCCGCGAGGACCACCGTGATCTACAGCGGCACCGATACGACGCGCATTCACGGCAGCGGAGAAGAGTTCCGCAAACGCTACGGCATTCCGCTCGATCGCACGCTCGTCATGCAGGTCAGCTGGCTCGTGCCGGAGAAGGGCATCGACGTCGCGTTGCGCGCGGCGCAGATCGCACTCGCAAACCAGCCCGCGCTCCACTTTGTCTTCTGTGGCGAAGGAGCCCACCGCGCCGAGTATGAAGCGCTCGCCCAGCAGCTCGGCATCGACAGCCACATCACCTGGACCGGCCAGGTCGAGGACCTCGTCGGCGGCGGTGCGTTCAAGGCCGCCGACATCCTCATTCAATGTTCGCAGTGGCAGGAGGCCTTCGGCTTCACCGTTGCCGAAGCCATGAGCGCCGGCCTGCCCGTGATCGCATCACGCATCGGCGGCCTGCCCGAGCTGGTTGCAGACGGCGAAAACGGTTTCCTCTTTGATCCGCCGTCCGCCGAGCAACTCGCCGCACACATCCTTCGCCTGCAGAGCGACACCGCTCTCCGCCGGCGCATGGGAGAGCGCTCCCGCGCGCGCGCTGTCGAGCAATTCGACCTGCAGGTCTGCGTCGATCAATGGGTCGACGTTTTGATGAGCATTTAATCCTGCGCTCCTGAGGCCAGCGCTGGAAGCCCTGCATCTCACCACCCGAGGTGCCTCGATGAAAGCTGCGGTTCTGCATGAGTACGGTCCGCCCTCGAATCTGAAGTACGAAGACTTCCCCGACCCGAAGCCCGGCCCTGGCGAGGTCCTCGTCGCCGTGCGCGCGGCCAGCATCAATCCCATCGACTTCAAGATGCGCTCCGGCGCCGCGAAGGACCACTTTCCCGTCACCTTCCCTGCCATTCTCGGGCGCGATGTCGCCGGCGTCGTGCGCGCACTCGGCGAAGGCGTAAAGGATTTCGCTGTCGGCGATCGCGTCTTCGCGCTTGCGTGGGGAACCTACGCCGAGCTCTGCGTCGTCAAAGCTGCAGACCTTGCGAAGATTCCCGAAGGCCTCGACATGAGCACGGCGGCCGCTGTTCCGCTCGTCTCCTGCACGGGCGACCAGCTCATCCGCGAAGCCACGGCAGTGCAACCGGGCCAGACCATTCTCCTCACCGGAGCCGTCGGCAGCGTCGGCCGGTGTGCCCTCTTCGCCGCGCGCGAGATCGGCGCACAGGTGATCGCCGGCGTTCGCAAGAACCAGATCGATGAGGCCAAGTCACTCGGAGCCATTGATGCAATCGATCTCTCCAGCGACTCCGCCATCGCGAAGCTCGGCACGATCGATGGTGTCGCCGATGCCGTCGGCGGCGAGGTCGCGCCGAAGCTGCTCGCCAAGGTCAAGCCCGGCGGCAACTACGGCAGCCTGCTTGGCCCACCCAAAGACGCCGCGCTGCACCCGACCGTCAACATCAAGCCCATGACAGCACACCCCGCGCCCGCCACCTGCGTGCACTACGCCGAGGCCATTCGAGACGGCAGTCTCAAGCTGCCCATCGATCGCGTCATGCCGCTCAGCGACGCCGCGCAGGCCCAGGCCGCCGCCGAAAAGGGCGGTGTCGGCAAAATCGTCCTCACCCCCTGAAACCCGCGTTGACGTTCCTCCCGGCCATCCTCGATACAATGAAAACACGCGAAAACTGCTTTGCCTGGGAGAAGGATGCCGTCGAGAAAAATTGTGATCACTGGGGCCGCCGGTCTCGTCGGCCAGAACCTCATCCCGCGGCTTGAGCAGAAGAATCTCGGCGAGCTCGTCGCGATTGACAAGCACCCTTCCAACACCGAGACCCTGCGCCGCCTGCATCCCAACCTGCGCGTCATCCACGCCGACCTCGCCGAGCCCGGCCCCTGGCAGGACGAGTTCGCCGGCTGCACGCACCTGATGAACGGCCACGCGCAGATCGGTGGCATCTATCCCGCCGAATACGTGCGCAACAACATCACCGCCACCGAGCGCGTCCTCGAAGCCGCACTCCGCAACAACGTCTCCTACGTCGTCAACATCTCGTCCTCCGTCGTCAACTCCAAGGCCGTCGACGACTACACCGAGACCAAAAAAGCGCAGGAGAAGCTCGTTCTGGACTCCGGCATCAAGCAGGTCGTCCTTCGCCCCACGCTCATGTTCGGCTGGTTCGACCGCAAGCACGTCGGCTGGCTCGCGCGCTTCATGCAGCGCACGCCCGTCTTCCCCATCCCCGGCAGCGGCCGCTACCTTCGCCAGCCACTCTTCGCCGGCGACTTCTGCGACGTCATCGCCGCCTCGCTCGAGCGCGAAATCACCGGCACCTACAACATCACCGGCCAGGAGCGCATCGACTACATCGACCTCATCCGCGCCGTGAAGCAGGCCACCGGATCGAAGACGCGCATCGTCCGCATCCCCTACCGCGCCTTCTGGCTCCTGCTCAGGACCTACGCCATCTTCAACAAGAACCCAGCCTTCACCGCGCGCCAGCTCGAAGCCCTCGTCACGCCTGACGTCTTCGAGGTCATCGACTGGCCCGCCATCTTCGGCGTCCAATCCACCCCGCTGCAGCAGGCGCTCAACACGACGTTCCGCGATCCCAAGTACTCCAAGGTTGCGCTGGACTTCTGATTGCTTGCTCAAACTAAGCTCAAACAGGGATCAGCTGAACAGGCCGCGTGGTGCGGTGAAGCCCGCCAGTCTTCTGGCCTGGCTCGTTGCTCTAGGGGCAACCATCACGCGCGATCCCTCGCTGTTTACGCATTCCCAGTTCTGGGCGGAGGACGGCAAAGTCTTTTACGCTCACGTGGAATCGCGCTTGGGCCGATTCGCTGCTCATTCCAAATGCCCGCTATCTGAACACGGTACAGCGTCTCCCAGTTGCGGCAGCGAGGCGAGAGCAGGATAGCCACTGGGAGCGCCTCACACACCAGCCCCACAAGCGCCATGGGAAGCGGCGCCCAGCGGAAGGGGACGAGCAGCGCCAGGCCGGCGGAGAGCCGCTGCAAGGTGTTGAGATAGCCGCCGAGCGGGAGGGTGAGCGAGTGCAGCCCAGCCGCCGTTGTAGGCCTGCGCGTACCAGACCTTGCCGTCCTCGGCCCAGAACTGCGGGTTGGTGAAGAGCGAGGGGTCGCGGAGGAAGACCAGCAGTGCGGCGATGAAGAAACAGAGTGTGAGCGCGCCGGGCCCGAGACCTTCCGGAAAAAAGTAACCCCCTTCCCGGTAACCTCTCTGTTTCCAGGGCTTTGCCCGTAAGCTGCTGAATCCAGAGATTTTGTCAAAAGGTCCACCCCTAAGCCTAATCTTTTGAAGATTTTGCGCAAAAACAGGGGGAGGGGGACCCCGTACTCAACCCGCTACATCCCTCCGAAATTCAGCGTATTTACACACGGCTTCGGTAGCGTAACCGCATGCTCCTCAGCTTCGTGGTGCCCGCGTACAACGAAGAGGCTTATATCGGCCCCTGTCTCGATTCCATCCTCGAACAGACCCGCGGCCTCGAGCACCGGACCGAGATCATCGTCGTCAATAACGCCAGCACCGATCGCACCCGCGAGGTCGTTCTCCGCTACGCCGGCGAACACGGCGACCGAGTGCGCCTCGTCGACGAACACCGCAAGGGCCTTCCCTTCGCGCGCCAGGCCGGCTTCCTCGCCTCGACCGGCTCGCTCATCGCCAATGTCGACTCCGACTCGCGCCTCACGCCCGGTTGGGTCGACAAAGTCCTCCGCAGCTTCCGCGAGCACGAAGGCCGGAATCCTCCACTCGTCTCGCTCTCCGGCCCGCTCGTCTACTACGACCTCGCACCCTCGCAGCGCCGCCTCGTCAACGTCTTCTACGGCATCGCCTGGCTCACCTACGCGACCAACAAGTACATCCTGCGCGTCGGCTCGATGGTGCAGGGCGGCAACTTCGTCCTCTCCCGCGCCGGGCTGGAGGCCATCGGCGGCTACGACGTCTCCATCACCTTCTACGGCGAGGACACCGACATCGCCCGCCGGCTTTACGCCGTCGGCAAAGTCCTCTTCACCTTTGATCTGAAGATGCTCTCCTCGGCGCGCCGCCTCAAGCACGAAGGCATGCTCACCGTCGCCCTCCGCTACGCCGTCAACTACTTCTGGACGACGTTCTTCAAGCACCCCTTCACGCGCGAGCACATCGACATCCGGGAGCCCGAGCAACTCGAAGTCTGAAGCGACGCCTCAGCGCTGCACGCGCGCCATCATTCGCGAAGTCATCGCCGCGAATCGCGTGCACATCGCATCCCACGCTGAGACGAGATCCATTCCAAGCCACGCCACCGTCGCTGCAGCAATCCACCCCATTCTGCCCTCCGGTCCTTGTTACTGAAGCTCCATCTCCAGCGGCATCGAGTCGCTCACACGAAGCGCCGCACTCAGCCCGTTGCGCAAAACCTCACTGCGGCCCAGCTTCACCGTCTCTATAGCCATACGCAGCGGCCAGGGCGCCCGTTCCCACAGCTCTTTCAGCGGCCGCATATTTCCGTGCGCGTCGGGATGAAACGCGCGCTCATCCCACCGCTGCCATCCTTCGATGAACTCCGGAAAGTCGGTCACCGCATTCAGCGTCGACTGCAGGATCCGTCCCTCCCACGGCTTCGCATACTGCGGCATGAACAGCACGTGGCTGCGGCGCTCGATGCGAATCTCATCGACAAACTCGCGGAAGTTTCTCGCATCCGTCAGGTTCACATTCGCATTCGGTTCCAGCCCGTGCCGGTCGCCGCCCGAGATCATCAGGTGGCCCGTCTCGCGCGCCAGCCGCATCACCTCGCGATTCTCCTTCGCATGCCGCAACCCGTTCAGCTCCAGCGCATGGATCGCATCCCGCGCCGCCGCGATGAACCGCGCCACCTCACGCCGATGGCTGGCCTCACCGACCTCATGCAAGTCCCACACCGGGTGATTGAAGACGATCAGCACGCCCGGTATTGCGTCCAGCTCCCGGAGGATCGCGATCAGCTGCGTGTCCATGCACTCCACCGGCCTCCACAAGCCCGCGCCATACTCCTCTTCGCAGCAGCGCGCCGCGAGCGCCTCTGCGGTGTACTCCGCAAAGCGCTTCATCCACGCAATGCCCTCTGAGCTCGGCAGGTTGTGAATGCCAAGGTGAAGCTCGGTGTCGCCAAACGGCGCGCTCCACTCCACCGACACAGGAATGTGTCGCGCACTCGGCACTGTGCGCAGCAGCATCGGCGCCTCAATCGTGTCGTGGTCCGTGATCGAAACCAGAGGCTCCAACCCCAGCCCGCGAATCTGCCCCGCCTCCAGGTCGAACGCCATCTTGGGCAGCAGCGGCGGCCGCCAGAACGCCCGCTCAAAATCCAGCCTCAGCCCATGCTTCTTCAGGCACGCGCGTTCATATCGCCGCACCACCCAGCTCGCGCCGGGGAGCATGCTCACGAACATATGCACGAACTTCAGGCTCTCCTCGGAGCAGCTGGTGTGGCTGTGCAGCGACACGCCCGTGCGGTACGGCTCGGCCGCTCGGGCCCCCGGCCAGGGCCGGAGTCGCCACCGAACTTGCTTCGGTGGGGTGGAGCTTGCCGGCTGGGGTGAACGGCAGCATCCTTCCAAAGGCTTGTGATCTGGGTCTTCGGCTGCATCGAATCGGCCTCCAGGCAATCGGTGCATCTGCACCAATCCTGGGGCACCCACAGAAAACCCTGATAAACACTCTGCGAACGTACGCTCAAATTCGCAACCCGTATTCACTCTGCCAATGAGCAGCTAAACTTCTGAGTCAACAGGACTTCCGTCGTTCAACGAACTAAAAAATCTTATAGAAATTCTCTGGAAATTCATAGAAGAAGAGCCGCGTTCCGCGCGCGGACTGATCGATTTCCGGCCAATTTCTTTATTTCGAGGTTTGGAATTCAACGTGCACGCACCAGAGAAACAGACATCTGGGGATAATTCGCATTGCTTGGCGCGGTTCGAGCGCCTTGTCATCTGCCCAACGGTTTCTTCCGTTCTGAGGAGCACTCGATGATATTTCGATATAAGCACTCCGCTGCGGCCTGATGAGCATAGGCTCTTGGCGCTTCAGCCTTCGCACAAACGAGTAATGGAGTTCTGGCCGGCGTGGCCCGTGACGTCACCGGAGCCGCGATCCCTGGCGCCAGCATCACGGTCACGAATCAGAACACGGCTGAAAAGCGGAACGGTGAAGACCGGTGCTGACGGCGCCTATCGCATTGAAGCCTTGACGCCCGGCACCTATACGCTGAGCGCTACAGGCACTGGGTTCGGCCACCACGAATGTCAAGAACATGCCGGTTACGCCTTCGATTGTCACCTCCTATGACCTGAAGTTGGAGGTCGGTTCCACGACCACGGAGGTCGAGGTCCAAGCCGCCCAGACGACCGTGAATACCGAGAACGGTGTGCTCTCCGGCACGGTGAGCGCGAGAGAACTGGACAAGGTCCCGATCTTCACCCTGAACCCGGTGGAGCTTGCGCTGACGGTCCCCGGCGTGCAGCCTGTGTCAACGCCTGCCGGCCAGCTTTCGAATGGCGTCAACATTCAGGTGAACGGTGCTCGTCCCCGCGCCAATAACTTCCTGATTGACGGCCAGGAGATCAACGACGTCGACATCGCGGGCCAGGCGTATCCAGCCGGACATCCCGGACATCTTCGAATCCGTCACCGTCATTTACCAACTCCGCATCCGCTGAGTACGGTCGTGCCGGCGGCGGGATTGTGAACCTCGTCACGAAGTCGGGAACGAATCAATACCACGGCACAGTGTTTGAGCGGTACACCGGCTCCGGCCTGAACTCCGTTCCCGGAAACTTCCGTGGCTAACCCTAAATACGTAAAGACGCGCTTCGATCAACACACCTACGGCTTCACCGCGGGCGGACGCATTCTCCGCGACAAGCTGTTTGCCTTCGGCGCGGCCGAGTGGCGGCGCTACTACGGCCAGGAGACGCCCGGTGTAAACCTGCTGCCCGACGCAGCCGGCTATGCGACGCTCCAGACGATCACCGGTGCTCCGGCGACTCAGGTTCAGCTGCTCGATTCACTATCTCAGCGGCGGCGCCTACCTCAAGAACGACATCCAGTACGGCTCCACGAGCGGCAACCCGATCACCTACAACGTCGGCACCCTTCCGGGATGCCCTGCCGCCGGTTGCGTCATCACCTTCGCGGGTTTCCAGCGGCCCAACGCGCCGGAGTCAACCCCAATACCCAATGGATGTATCGCGTCGATTACGCGCCATGGGAGAAGGACCACTTCGCCTTCCGTTATGTCCACGCCCGGCAATCGCTTGACGCCCGACTTCTTCAACAACCCGAATGCCCTGGTCGGTTTCGACACCCAGCAGGGTGGCCCCGTCGAGCTGGCCGAGGGCCAGTGGACGCACGTCTTCGGACCGCGTGTGCTCAATGAGTTCCGTGTCTCCGAAGCGCGTATCGGCTTCACCTTCGCCCCAACGCCGCAGACCCTGGCGAACCCGCTCAACAGCCAGTTCACCGTCAGCTTCGCAAACATTACGGGCACCACAACCGCCGGTTCGCTCACGTTTCCCGCGCTCGGACCGAATCAGAACTTCCCCCAGGGCCGCAAGGAAGACCTGTACCAGTTCCAGGACACGGTGCGCTACACGCACGGGCAGCAGTCGATCAGCGTGGGCGCCGACATTGGCCGCCTCATCGAGATCGACCTGGTTTCCCAGAATGCTCTCGGCACTCTTGCCTTCGTGGCGGGTGGCAGCGGCGTCAACTCGCTCGGAAACTTCCTCCAGAACCAGCTCGGGCCGTCCGGCACGGCAACCATGACCTACGGCAAGACCCGCGTCGATTCCCACGGCTATCGCACCGGTCTCTTCGCTGAAGACGACATCAAGTTCACCGCGGACCTTACCCTGAATCTCGGCCTTCGCTACGACTACCTCACCAATCCGGAGAACTCACTCCAGCTATCCTGGCATTGATCCTTACAACCCGTTCGCTCCGATCAACACCGTTCTTCCCATCAAGAACGATACGAACAACATCGGGCCGCGCATGGGCTTCGCCTACTCGCCCCACGGCACGTTCGGGTTCCTGGGAGACGGCAAGACCTCTATTCGCGGCGGCTTCGGCGTCTTCTATGACTCGACCTTCTCCAACATTCTGGTCAACTCGGCGCAGAGCTCGCCTAACGCTGTGGCCGGCACTCTGGTTCAAACCACCGGGAACGGACTTGCGAACGCAACCGGCCTGATTCCCACCATCCCGAACTCCCTCAGCCCGCTCTCCAGCGTTGAAAGCGAAGGACAGCAACCTCGTCAACCCGATTACATACCAGTACAACCTCGGCATGGAGCGTGAGCTGCCCGGCGACATCATCCTCGGCCTCCGGTACGTCGGCAACCGCGGCGAAAAGCTCTTCGCCAACCAGCAGTACAACTACTTCAACGGTCTCACCGGCGCACGACTGAATCCCGCCCGCGGAGCCATCATCCTGCGCGGAAACGGCGCGCGACTCCAACTACAACGGCCTGGAGGTCTCCGGGACGTACAACCTGCGTCACGGCCTGCTGGTCCGTGGCAACTACGTCTACAGCAAGGATCTGGACGACGGATCCGAGATCTTTACCCTCGGTACGGATAGCACCTCGTACGCCGCCAACCTGGCTCCCGGCGGCCGCGGCCAGGACTGGGGACCGTCTGCCTTCGATCACCGTCACTTCTTCTCGTCACCTATCTCTACACGCCTCGCGGACTCCGCTCCAGCGATCGCTTCGCGGACCTGGCCGAGAACGTTCTCACCCGCAACTGGACGATCTCAGGTGTAACTCGGATGCAGAGCGGCGCTTATGCGACATTCAACGTCAGCGGCTCGACCTGAACGGAGACAGCAGCACGACCAACGATCGCCCGTGGTCTCGAACCCGTCGGCGCCGCTTCAGTCCGTCGGGGAAGATGGCCACTTCCTCAAGGGAGGCACGACCGGGCGTCTACTACGATATGGTCGCACACAACACCCTCCCCGCCTCGAATCCAGCGTCTCTCACCCCGGTCACCGCGTCTCGGTCCACTTCCTCATCCCCTACATCCCGAACAACTCCTTTCTCCCCCAGGAGATCGGCCGCAACAGTTTCGAGTTCCGGGCACAACGACGCTGGAACTTCGCCCTGGAGAAAGGCATCGACGTGAAGGAGCGGTCACGCTTCATTCTTCGCGCCGAAGCCCAGGACGTCTTCAATCACAACGACTGGACTGTCAGCAACACAAACGTGGTCAATGCGGGTGGCGCTTTCCTGGCCCCCAGCCGCCTGGGTAACAACGGCAACCAGCGCAGCGTAGTTCTCTGGGGTAAGTTCGAGTTCTAACCGGATGCCCAAACCACCAAGGGGCGCTTTCGGGCGCCCTGTTTTATCCCATCACGTAGAGACCTGGCTGCGAAATTCTCCAGAAAATCATAGGAACATCAGAGTCGCGCCGCGACTCTTCAATAACTTGCGTCGAAGACCGACCGTTCGGCTTTGGCAAGAAAATTGCGTATGACACCGTAAAGGTTCGCATCAAGACAAGCATCCCCCTGGAGAAATACATGTACCTGGTCAAATTTCGGAGCGTCTGGGCGACGCTCTTTCTGGCATTCGTGCTGGCGGTCCTTGCAACTCCGGCCCGCGCAGTCGACGTAAATGCCCGCATCAAGGGAACCGTCACCGACCCCTCCGGTGCGGTCCTACCCGGGCGCTACGGTCACGGCCACCAACCTGGCCACCGGCGTCAAATACCCCACTAAGAGCCTCTCCACCGGCGACTATCTCTTCCCGCAGCTCCCGGTCGGAACCTACAGCATCACAGTCAGCGCCCCTGGATTCAAAGCCTTCACGGCCACAGGCATCGTCCTGAACATCGATCAGGAGTACGTCGAGCCGGTCAAGCTTGAAGTCGGCAACACCACTGAGACTCTCGAGGTCGCCGCCGACGCCGTCCAGGTCAACACGACCGATATGCAGCTGGACAACATCGTCAACCATCAGCAGCTCGTCGAGCTTCCCCTGATTAACCGCAACTTCACCAGCCTCGAGCTGCATCGAGCCCGGCGTTCAGGCCGCCAGCGATCGGTTTGGCACACTTTCGGTGAGCGGCGCGCAGTCCCAGCAGTCGGAGTACCTCATCAACGGCGCCGACACGAACGATTTTGCGCTGAACACAATTGTTGTGTCGCCCAACCTTGACGCGATCGACCAGTTCAACATCCTGGAGGGCCCGCTCAACGCCGAGTATGACCGTAACTCTGGCGGTATTGTCTCAGCGACCATCACCCAGGGCACGAATCATATTCACGGCGATGCATTCGAGTTCTACCGCGACACGTTCCTGAATACGCTGAATTACTTCCAGAAGTTCTCCTCGGGGCCGGGTCAGCCGTACAAGGGCGTGGTCAGCCCCTATCACCAGCACATCTTTGGCGGCACCATCGGGGCGCCTATCCTCAGAGACAAGCTCTTCATCTTCGGAGCGTATCAGGGCACTCGCCAGCGAGTGCCGCAAACCACCGCGCCCGCAAGTTCTGTGCTTTCCACCAATCAGCGGGGCGGAGACTTCTCGTCGGACCTGAGCACCAGTGCGACACTAAACCCGAACGGCTACACCTTCAGCACGAATCCAATTCCCAGCACGATCAACATCCCCGGATGCACGTCCAGCGATACATGGTCCACCTGTCTGACGCGCCTTGGCGGGAAGATTCCCACGAGCAGCATCAACCCCATCTCGGCAAAGCTGCTCCCGTTGCTTCCTACGCCGAACAACGGCCTCTATGGACTCGTGTTCAATGAAACAACCACCAGCACCATTAACCAGTATCTCGGCCGCATCGACTACTCGCTGAGCCCGAAGAATCAGTTCACGTTTGTAGGTCTCTACCAGAACAGCGTGGTCAGCAACACGCTTCCGTTTACCGGTGCGAACGTTCCCGGATTCGGCGATGGCAGCCTGTCGGAGATTCAACAATATACGTTCGACTACATTCACCAGTTCAGCGCTACAACGGTGAACGACTTCACGGTCCATTGGACACGATTCAACTTCAACACCGGCTCGCCCCAGCAGGTTGTGCAGCCCTCGTCTCTCGGCTTCAGCATTCTTCCGGCCTACGCCGGCGGGGCGACCTTGCCCAAGGTGGCAGTCACCGGCACGTTCACCCTGGGCGGTACCAGCAATGGACCGCAGCCACGTATCGATCAGGCCTACCAGCTGGACGACACCGTCTCGAAGACGTTCGGTCACCATCAGCTCAAGTTTGGCTACGATGGGCGGCGCTTCAACGTGTCGAACACGTTTGGTGCGAAGAACAGCGGATCGTACAGCTTCGATAACTCTTCCAATCCCTTCTCGACGGGAGACCCAAATCTCGACTTCATGCTGGGAATGCCGGCTAGCTACGCCCAGGGTTCGCAGGGCATCATTCAGGCCGACGCCTTTCTGAACTACATCTTCGCGCAGGACACCTGGAAGGCCACGAACGCGTTAACCCTCGACTACGGATTGGGATACTCCATTGACAGCCCACTCCGCGATCATCAGTACAACGGCCTGGGTATTACCTGCTTCATCCCGGGAGAAACCTCAAAGGTCTTCCCCTCGGCCCCGAAGGGACTTGTTTATCCGGGTGATCCGGGCTGCAGCATCTCTGGACGGACCTATACGCGCTTTGGTGAGCTGGGCCCCCGCATCGGCTTCGCCTGGTCCCCCGATCTAGGGTGGATTTCCGGAGCTCCCGGCAAGTTCTCGATCCGAGGCGGCTACGGAATCTACTACAACCGCACTGAGGAAGAGTCCTCGCTCCAGACCCTCAACTCTCCGCCGTATGGCCTGACCACCTCCGGTGCAGCCGACTTCGGTGGTACGCCTCAGTTCGCGAACCCCTATGCGGACATCAACGGCGGTGTGTCCGCAGGCGGCACGGCGCTGGGCCAAACATCAGAGCCGAACCGCTTCCCCTACGTTCCGCCTGCTCCAGGATCAAAGCCAGACTTTTCCGCTCTGGAACCAATCGGTATCAGCACCTACGATGCGAACTACCGTTCGCCCTACTCGGAAAACTTCCAGCTCTCCTTGCAGCGTGAGTTCCCCGCGAAGACCATCGCGACGCTCAGCTATGTGGGGACGCTCGGCCGCCACAATCAGATGGTTTACGAGGGCAATCCGATTACGCCTGCCGGGCATGCAGCCTGCCTCGCGGATCCGGCCTGCGTCGCGGACCGCGCAAATCAGCCGGTTGATTATCCTACCCATACTGCCTATGGATTCATAGACCCGAACACCGGATCGACTGCCTTTGGCACGATCGGTACAGTGACCTCTGACTCCTCGTCCAACTACAACGCCCTTCAGGCCAGCATCCAGAAGTCGGCTACCCACGGCCTGTTCGTTCAGCTTAGCTATACCTACTCTCATGCGCTGGACGATGGTTCGAGCTTTGAAAACGCCGGCTTTGGCAATGCCGGCGAGCGCGGGTATAACCAGTTCAACAAGGCATTGAACTACGGCAATTCTGAGTTTGACGCGCGCCACCGTCTCGTCATTTCGCCCATCTACACCACGCCCATCCGGAAGAGCGGCGAGTGGTACTCGCCCTTGAACCTGGCTCTCTCAGGATGGCAGGTCAGCGGCATCGTGACGCTTTCCACGGGATTCCCGTTCGATATCTCCTATGACGGCGCGTCGTCGAATTCGCTCTGGTGTGCGGCCAACGACTTCTTCTACACCTGCCCCGATGTACCGGAACAGGTAGCACCGGTCTCGTTCCAGAACCTTCGTGCACCCCGCCTATCCAACGGTCACGCGGTCAGCTTCGCGAAAACTAGCTTCGCGGCAGAACCCATTGGGACGTTCGGAAATATCGGGAGAAATCCCTACCACGGTCCCGGCCTGAACTACACAAACATCATTCTGGCCAAGAACTTCAACTTGTCGGAGGATGGCGTTCGCCGTCTCCAGCTCCGCATGGAAACAGACAATGTCTTCAACCACACCAACTTTGCCAACCCGAGCGGTAACTTCGGGTCCGGTTCCTTCGGTCAGGTGACAGGGATCAACACGGACTCGACGGCCCGTAACACCCAGCTTGCCGCGAAGTTCTACTTCTAATCTCAAACGAACACCACACCCACTTCGGGGCGCCTTCGGGCGTCCCTTTTCTCTGCCTGTAAGTTGCTCATTCTGCGACGCGTACACACCCCGGCACCTGCCCGCGAAAGCTCACGAAAACGCCTATAATAAAAAGACAGAACTTCTGAAAACGAAGCTGACGACACTTCGAAAGTTTGCGTGATTGATGCCTGACGATCAGAACCAGCTCCCCCTCGGCTCCAACCCCAACGATCCGCCGACACCCCAGGACGCCAACTCCAACAACCCGCCCCCAGGCGGTTCTGGCGGAGACGGCCCCGGCGCGCCTACCGGTCCCGGTGCCCTGCAGATGTTGCCCATCAACATCGAGGAGGAGATGCGCCGGTCGTATCTCGACTACTCGATGTCGGTCATCATCGGCCGCGCCCTTCCGGACGCCCGCGACGGCCTCAAGCCCGTCCATCGCCGTGTCCTCTATGGCATGCAGGAGATGGGCCTGCAGTTCAACAAGAAGTACACCAAGTCCGCCAAGGTCGTCGGCCACGTGATGGGCAACTACCATCCTCACGGCGACTCCGCCATCTACGACACGATGGTCCGCCTCGCGCAGCCCTTCTCGCTGCGCTATCCGCTCATCGACGGCCAGGGCAACTTCGGCTCGGTCGACGGTGACCCGCCCGCCGCGATGCGCTACACCGAATCGCGCATGACCCGCCTGGCTGGAGAAATGTTGGCGGACATCGACTCCGACACCGTCGACTTCGTCCCCAACTACGACGAGTCCACCACCGAGCCGAGCGTCCTTCCCGCGCGCATTCCCAACCTCATCGTCAACGGAAGCACCGGCATCGCCGTCGGCATGGCGACGAACATTCCGCCGCACAACCTCACCGAGGTCCTCAACGCGACCATCGCGCTCATCCAGAAAGAAAAGAGCGACATCCGCCCCGACCTCGCGATCGTTCTGGAGCACGTGCAGGGCCCCGATTTCCCGACCGCCGGCATCCTCTACGGCCGCGGCAATCTCGCGCAGACCTACAAGACCGGCCGCGGCCGCTTCATCATCCGCGCCAAGTGCGGCCTCGAGCAGATCACCGGTGGACGCCAGGCCATCATCGTCAAAGAGATCCCTTACCAGGTCAATAAGTCCACGCTGATCAAAAAGATCGCCGAGCTCGTCAACGAGAAGACCATCGACGACATCTCCGACGTGCGCGACGAGTCCGACCGCGACGGCATGCGCATCGTCATCGAGCTCAAGCGCGGCGCGCAGCATGAGATCGTCCTCAACCAGCTCTACAAGCACACCCAGATGCAGGAAAGCTTCTCGATGATCTTCCTGGCTGTGCACAACAATCAGCCCAAGGAGCTCTCGCTCCCCGCAGCGATCCACGCCTTCATCGATCACCGCATCGAAGTGGTCCGCCGCCGCACCGCCTTCCTGCTCAACAAGGCCCGCGAGCGCGAGCACATCCTGCTCGGTTACCAGATCGCGCTTGACCACCTCGACAACGTCATCAAGATCATCCGCCAGTCGTCCAGCCGCGCCGACGCCCGCGAGAATCTCTTCCAGTTCTTCTCCAACCGCACCATCAATCTGCGCGGCACCGAGCTCAAGGGCGTCAAGCTCAATCCCAGCAAGTACGACATCGACCTCGCCGGTGGCAGCGTCTCCGCGCTGCTCTCCAACAACACTGCCGGCACGCTGATCCTCAGCTACCGCCAGATCGACGCGATCTTGGAACTCCAGCTCTACAGGCTCACCCAACTGAGCATCGATGAGCTCCTCAACGAACTCCGCGCCGTCCGCGACAACATCGCCGAGTTCGAGTCCATCCTAGCCTCCGAGAAAAAACTCCGCCGCGTCATCATCAAGGAGCTCGAAGACATCCGCGACCGCTACGGCGACGCCCGCCGCACCGCCATCATCGACGAGTCCGCCGAGCTCACCCTCGAGGACCTCATCGCCGACGAGCAGGTCGCCGTCACCGTCTCCAACACCGGCTACCTCAAGCGCACGCCCATCAGCATCTATCGCCAGCAGAAGCGCGGCGGCACCGGCCGCATGGGCATGAAGACCCGCGAGGAAGACTTCGTCTCGCAGCTCATCATCGACTCCACCCACGCCTATCTGCTCTGCTTCACCAACACCGGCCGCGTCTACTGGCTCAAGGTCTACGAGATCCCCGACGTCAGCGCCGCCGGCAAGGGCAAGGCCATGGCCTCGCTCGTCGACCTCCAGCCCGGCGAAAAGGTCGTCACCATCCTCCCCGTCCGCGACCTCACCGAAGAGTCCAAGTTCGTCCTCTTCGCCACCCGCAACGGCACCGTCAAGAAGACCGCCCTCCGCGACTTCTCCAACGTCATGGCGCGCGGCATCATCGCCATCGGCATTGACAAGGACGACGAGCTCGTCACCGCCCGCATGACCGACGGCGAGCAGGTCATCTTCCTCGCCACCCACGACGGCATGGCCATCCGCTTCGACGAGCGCGACCTCCGCGCCATGGGCCGCCCCGCCTTCGGCAACCGCGGCATCTCGCTCAAGAAGGGCGACTACGTCATCGGCGCCGCCGTCACCCCCTCCAACGAGGCCCGCAACAAGCAGCGCCTCGCCATCGCCGCCGCCAAGGGATTGAAAGACCGCGTCGAAGCCGTTCTCGACGAAGCCAAGGACAGCGCCGCCAGCCAGCCCCTGGCCCTCGCCGAAGCGGACGACACCATCGCCGCCCCTGCGCTCTCTCCCGAAGCCGCCGCCAAGCTCGAAAAACTCGACGCCCAGCTCGGCCTCACCCCCTGCCTCATCCTCACCGTCTCCGAAAACGGCTACGGCAAGCGCACCGACGTCGACGCCTACCGGCTCCAGTCGCGCGGCGGCAAGGGCGTCATCAACATGAAGGCCAACTCCAAGGTCGGCAAAGTCGTCAGCATCCAGCTCGTCGACGACACCACCGAGATGATGGTCATCAGCCAGTTCGGCAAAATCATCCGCATCGACACCAAGAGTGTCCGGGCCGCCGGCCGCTCCACCTCCGGCGTCCGCCTGCTGAATCTCGAGGCCGACGACAAGGTCGCCAGCGCCACCGTCATCCCCCCCGAAGACCCCAAGACCAACGGGGAGAACGGCACCCTCGTCCAGTAATCAGTCATCAGAAACCCAAAAGGGAGCGTGCCAATTTACCCGCTCCTCGCCTCTTCTCAACTCGATGAAAGCTGCAAGGCTTCGTTATCGTGGTACTACGATTGTTGGCGCAATCTAAGGAATTCCTCTACCTGTTCGATTGACACCTGCTCGGTGCGATTGCCCTGTCGTCGATAAAGCTGGCAGCCGTTCTTCCCATGAAGAAACGATAGGTGACTCCTCGGTGAAATCTGAATACGAGCGACGGTCGCCCCATCCAAGCAGAAAGACTGACAGCGCACATAATCATTGATGATTTCGCCGTCCTTGAATCTGCTCTTGATTATGTCGCGTAGGAACAATTCCCATTCGTCCAGACCACCTGCGCCACTAGAACCTACGTACGGAAAATCGGGCTCAATGCCCACGCAATTTCCCTCGTCGTCAACTCCAAGATAGAGAATGCCGCCGCCAGTATTTAGGAACGCTCCGATCGACTTCAATGTTGAATGCAGAACATTTTCGGAACGCAGATCGGAGGGACTCGCGCTCTTATCGTGCGCAGCCCGCACGCGATCAAATAGTAGGGAGCTTTTGAATTCGAGCGTAGATCCTTCTAGGTTTTTCAGCTCCATGCGAACAGTGTCCTGAGACACGGACGGTGCTTCTCTGAAATCCACCCTCCTTACCGAGTCCAATTCGCCACGATCGACATCGGGCAACAAATGCAAACCCAAAAGAGAAAGTTGCTCTTTTACGCAGGCGATCTTCGCCAAAGTGGATTCCTGGCCCGGAAGCTCGAAAACGTCGAAGAGTTGAAGAAGCGTCATCTCCGCGGTCCTACGCGAAACCCTGGCCAACAAATTCACCAGCTGTTCGTTCACAGTTAATCCTGACTAGAGCTTTAGTGCACTTCGACTTACAAGGTCGTTAGCAATAAGTCGCGCCCGATGGAGCCAAAAATCCCGTATCCCAGACTGTCCAATAGCCAGGTATTCGAACGCCTTTGCGTCAATGAATACGGGTTTGGCAAGAGTCTCAACTGTTGAGAACTCGATCTGCTTCTCTTGTAGTATTTGGCCAGGGTTTTTCGCCTTCCATACATTGTTGGACTTCCTACTTAGTGGCATCAGGTTCGCCGTCGAATCGATCCAATCGCGCTCCGCAAGAATCACCGCGAGATCACCGACCTTGTTGTTACTGCTCCAGGCTTTCGGGACGATGTGATGAAGTTCGACCTGTTCTCCTGCCGGATAACTGATATTGATCTCCGGATCGAGAAAATCCTTGCGGACGCCTGCCACCATAGGAAGGGCCAACGCCTTCTGTAAAGCGCCCGTTTGACGGCCGTGTGTCAGCAGATCGACGAACTGCTCATGAGAGGGGAAAGGAGAGCCGCTCTGCGCCATAAATTCGATTAGCTTCTTTTGCGCATCGTTGGCCCATTCGATGGCGCTCTGGCAGCCTGAGCGCGCGACGAGAAGTTGCTTCAAAAACCTAATATCCTTGTCGATCTGTGTCAGGAAGCCCTGATCGTACCGGCTCGTAAGGGCATTTCGCCAAAAGAAGGCGCGGAAAAGAGGATCTAAGTCCGGTCGCCCCCACGCGCTTGGCTGATCAAAGTGAAGGTGCCATCGCAGAGCCACATACACAGCGGCGGTTATTGGATACGGACACCCAGCATATGGAAAATAGCCCCCAGCTATAAGGCTCTGAAAATCACCTAAGTAATTGGCGAGCAGATCATCGTTGCTTATGACATTGCGCCAATGTTCTTTCGGCACAGCCAACAGGTCTGCCGATTTTACCGAGGTCACTGCTTCGGCCTTTTGGCCAGACACAGGTCGCGGGGCATGCTTTGTCTCCAGTGCCACATAACAGGCCGTGACAATCTGAGCGACTAATTCAGGTCGATCATCAGCAGAAGACCAACCGATTGCGCCATCTTTCTGGCCAAACTCATTGATCCAATCACGCAAAAGCAGTGGGGTTTCTCCATCCCCCTTTGTGTCTGCATACAGGAGAGAATGGATCAGATCCACAGTCGAAACCTTGGTCCCCGTGGTATTAAGAGTTTCGAAAATATCGCAGATATCAGCCAGATGATAGGTTTCGGGTACAACATAAACTGCTAGCTTGGTACCGACGAGCCCTTCGAAGCACTTCTTGAGAACCCCGTCTCGACGAAGAAGTTCGTCTTCGTTTGGCAATGTGCCATTGTCATAGTTAGAAGGATCCTTGAGTGCTTGCAAGTACCGCATCCACTGTCCCAAAAACTCTTCACCCTCAATGCTGCTCGAAAGCGGAAACAAGCCTTGGCCAATGGCTCCGGCGTCACTCTTGAGCCCCTTCTTAGAAATCTCGCCGTCACGGAGATAAAGGACTCGTTTTGCATTGTCGGTCGTCTTCACATCGAGATAAAACCGACCCGAGAACTTGAATTTACCGTCTGCAGGGCGCAAGCCGCCGAAAGCCATCGCGATCGCAGTGCACCGCTGGCGACCATCGAGTAGCGCTAACACCTTGTTCAAATTAGTTGCTGGCGCCCCGAACGACTTTGGTCCCGCTTTGTCGGCGATCGAAATTGGCATCATCTTGACCTCATGATGAGGTCCCTGCTCCCAAAGGGTTGCCATCCCGATAGGCCTATATTCGATGATCGAGGCGATTAGCTTTACAACATCCGCAACTGACCAAACAAAGTCTCGCTGAAATTCAGGAACTTGCCACTCCCCTTTTTTTAGCCGTTCAAGAAGGGTAGGCACGGTTATATCGGTGACGAACAGACTACTCATCATTCTCTCCAAGGGTAATGGGGCAGATTAGACGCTCCATTTAGCATGGTTCTCTTGAGTTTGGAACAGTATAGGCAGTTTGGTGACTGGACACGACCTAAAATCTGGCCGGGTGCCCCATTCATGACGCGCAGCGGCATGGGTGGGTTCCCATCTACCGAAGGCCGGAGCGAAGTCCGCCAGACGGAACGACTGAATTGCCTTCGCGCCGCCACGCCCACGTCTAACCTCAGCGGAGCCCACCATGATCCGCGCCACTCTGTTACTCGCCGCTGCAGCCGCCCTCATCCCCGCCGCCCACGCGCAAACTCCGTTAGACCCCTGCAGTCTCCTCACCCCTGACCAGATCAAAGCCGTCCTCAACTCGCCGGTCGAGCCCGGCCAGCCGGGCGTCGCCAAAGGCTCCAACGAATGCACCTGGAGCGACGCCAACGGCGCCGACCGCGTCTACATCGCCCTCCGCCCCGCCGCCGAGTTCCGCACCATCCGCTCCAACCTCGAGAAGTCCGGCGGCCACGCCACCCCGGTCACCGGCCTCGGCCAGGACGCCTTCTTCGTCTCCCCCGACGAGACCTCCTCAGCCCTCTACGTCCTCACCAAAACCCACCTCGTGCTCCTCACCGTCACCCTGCCCGACACCACCCAGCAGACCAGCATCCAGCAGAACACCCAGGCCGCCGAAAAGTCCCTCGCCACCCAGATCCTCCCCAAACTCTGATCGCGGCCCTACTTCTTCTTCAGCGCCTTCTTCAGATGTCCTGCGCACTGATCGGCCCAGCCCAGATAGATGTCACCGTCCCGCTCGTTCGAATCCACGCGGTGGAAGTTGCAGGCGAACACCAGGTTCCCCCGGGCATCCTTCATCGAAATATTCAGCCCGCCCTTGGAACTCAGCACGAAGCCCGTCACGAAATTCCGATTCCTGACCCACGCAGATCCAGACATCACGAAATCGGCCTCCGCGGGCTGCTTCACCACAACCACCGGCACCTTCTTGTGAACAATCGAGTCAGCCAGCAGCTGCCCAAATCCACCCATCGGGTCAACGAACACCTTCGCCCCCGGACTTAGCGGAGCAGGTCTGGGCGCAGCAGCCGGCACAGCGGGAACGGCACCCGCGCCCACCGCAGCCGCATCCGTCGAAGGTGTGGACGCGGCCGGACTTGTCTGCCCGAACGATGTCGAACTGAAGAAAAGCAGCGCCGCAAGAACCGTTGCAAAAGCTTTCATGTCCACCTCGGACACCTGCGAAATCGGCGCAAGACTACGCCCCACCGGACCGCCCTCACAACACAACTTCCGGGGAGCCACCCCAGGAAAAAAAGTGACCCCCACCCGTTAACTCCCCTGAATGGAAGACTTTACTTGTAAGCTATTGATTCCAGATACTTTGCCGAAAAGTCCAAGCCTAAGCCCAATCTTCTGAAGACTTTGCGCAAATAAGGGGGGGAGGGGGGTTACCCCGGCATCTAAACCAAAATGATCCGCTCGACCCTCACCCTCACCGCAACGCTCCTCCTCACCTTCGCCGCGCACGCGCAGTCCCCCTGCGGGCTCCTCACCCCGGACCAGATCAAGTCCGTCGTCTCCACACCCGTAACCCCCGGCACCCCCGGCGGCTCCAAAGACGCCCCCGACTGCACCTGGAAAGATTCAAAGGGCGAGGACCGCGTCTACGTCAGCCTCAAGTCGCGCGACACCTTCAATGTCACCCGCGCGCAGATGTCGAACCACGGCCGCCTGTCCTCCGTCACCGGCGTCGGCGAGGACGCCTTCTTCGTCTCCTCCACGGCCGGCTCCGCGGCCTACCTCTATGCCCTCGGCAAGCACCACCTCCTGCTGCTCCAAATCAACATTCCCAATGCCAGCAGGCAGGACAATGAGGCCGCCGAAAAGGCGCTGGCCACCCAAATTCTTCCCAAGATCTGACAACAAAAAAGCCGCCCGAGGATGAGGCGGCTTTTGCAATTAATTCAAAGCAGCTAAACAGCAAATTTACGGCGAACTACTCCCGCGATTCCCAGAACTCCCGTCGCGAGCAACGCGAGCGAGCCCGGTTCGGGCGTCGCAGTCGTTCCCGGCGGCGTCACGATTGGGACTCCCGTCGTCGTGTCGGTAATGGAGAACGACTTGAGGGTGAAGGTTGGATAGTTATTCGGATCCCCGTCTGACGGCGGGTCCGCACTGGTCAGCAAGTCGTAGGTGCCGGACGGCACGCCTGCGAGGTAGTAGATGTTGTAGTCCGTTATGCCTGCTCCCGTCCCAGTCTGGTACGAGAGGCCATGCAGATCCAGCGCTCCCCCTTCAAACAGCGGATTGTAGAGGTCGTTGTCATTTGCAAGATCGCCAATCGGAGGGAAGCTGAACGTGCCCAGCAAGCCGGTAATAGCTGCCGAGTTGGTTGTCCCCGATATGCTGTCGATGAGGTACTGTCCCGGCGTGGCGGTGGCGGATGCGGTAAAAGTTCCCGAGCCCGTGAAGCCGGACCCTGAGAAGTTAAAGGTGAAATTATCTGCGAAGGCTGCAGGGCAAAGAAGTAAAGCAGCCACTGACATTCCGCAGAGAGTCAGCAGACGTCTCTTCATACAAGGTCCCCCAGAACCTAGCTCTTTGATAACACTCTGTTGAAGAAAGATGCTGCGCGCGGGAAATTGGGTATCTGCGGTATCACCGGTGCAATTTTGAGACCAGATAAAGCACCGCTGAAAGCACGATGCTCAGGACGATGCAGGTGCCCAGGGGAAACCATACCTGCACATTGCGCCCGCGATAGGCGAAGTCGCCGGGAATCCTTCCCAGGCCAAGTCCGACGCGCTCGAGCAGCAGCACAACGATTCCTGCCAGCACCAGGGCGACTCCCAAGCCGATGAGCAGCTTACCCATAACGATCTCCCCTTCTTGATTAGACTCCTGCGCCCTTTGCTCTGGCATACAGATCGGCGCTAGGATAAGGGTCCCTCCTCCTGGAACGACGGCCGGAGCCGGCCCTGCCTCTTACATCTTCGAACGCGGGCCCCCTTGTCAGAGGCCCACCGCTCAGAATCGAGGTTCGTATGAGCCCGCGTCTTTACCCTTTGTCGTGGCACCTGCAAGCGAAAGCAGAGGCCGTTCCCGGTGCTGTGAGTGTCGTGCTGAAGTCAATCATTGCGGCGCTTGTGCTGTCGGGCATGATCGTTGCGGCTGCGCAGGATATTCCGATCGGCGCGACTTACGTGTGCAACGGGCAACGGATGTTCGTTGAGAACTGCAATATCCGCGATACGTCAGACACGTCGAAGTGTATGGTCGGTCATCCCGATACGGTTCTGCCGAATGGGTTAATGAAGTACACATACGAAACACGCGGTGATCTGAAGAAGCTGCTGCCGACGTGCAAGCAGCCGAGTGCGCAACAGCTCGCCGCGGCGAAGGCGTTTCAGGACAAGCAGCAGGCAGCCTACAACGCGAATGTAGCGAAGTCCGAACAGCAGATGGCTGCGTACAACGCTAACGCTCCCGCGGCTGCTCCAGGGGCGCCGCCGCCACCGTCGAGCGACCCTGAGACGCGAGCGATGAATCGCTGCATCACGTCGGGACGTCTGCCTGCGTCGTGCACGGGCAATGCGCTGCTGGGCGGCTTCACGTCGATGCTCGGGCAGGCCACTCAGATGCTCGGTGTCAGCGGCGTCGAAGACACCAAGCCGCAGTCGGGGCCTACGATGGCGGGCGTGTTCGTGGGCGCCGGAAACTGGCGACTCGACTTCATCGATGGCGGCGTGCTGGTCAACTGCTCCTTCCTCTCGCCAAACCAGGAGAGCTACAAGATCGAATTTGCCAACGGCCACGCGTCGCTCATTGTTGAGACCACGCCGAAGCCACTGATTCTCGCGCTGCACGCAGACGGAACCATTACCGGCCCTGGCCCTGTGACGATCAACGGTGTCGTCGCCACGGGGATGGCCGGTGGCGGCTCGACTCCAGGTCACACGGAAACGCAAACCACTACGAGCACGCAGCGGATCAATCAGAACCAGGCTGGAGCGTATTCCGGCGACCAACTCACTTATACCGGCGGTGGAACCTACGACGCGACGCATACGACGACAACGAGCACTTATGTTCCCGGTACATCCAGTCCGTCGTATGCTACTTTCTCGCCGCGCCGCGCTACCTGCCCCGCGTTGAACTTGTCCACCAAGGGCGCGAGCGTTGGCATCCAGACGATGCAGACGGATCTGCTGAAGACGATGTTCGGCGGAGACAAAGGGCCGCCAACGCCGCCGGGGATTCGCATGCATGGCATCTATGCGGCGAGCACAGGATTCAGTGTGCAGTTCTTTCCGGATTCTGCGGTTCTTGGATGCGGACCGGATGCAGCGCGTGCGTATCCATACGGCGTGACAGCGGAGGGATCGAACGCTGTGATCAGGATCAATGCGCCGGATCATCCGATGAAGTTGGTCTTGAGGCCGGATGGATCGCTGGATGCGGGAAGTACAGAAACGTACCAGGTGCATGGCCGATTCGTTGCCGGGCAGAACGACAACGGCGACTTCACGTTTGGACCGCTGGAGCGCAGCTGCAATCTCGACGTGATGACGGCCAGCAAGACGATTCCTGCGAGCGGCGGAAACGCGGCGGCGATGGTGCGGACGGCGGCAGCGGATCCTGCAACGTTGTCGACGCCAGGGCATGTGCTAGGAAATGCGACGTTGACGATTACGTCGGGATTTTCGGGCGCGCCGAATCCGCTGGCGTCGCATCCGTACACGCTGCTGCGCGATAGCATGCCAAACATTGTGACGAAGGCTGGGGTGACGATTCCTGCTGGATCGAATGCCTACAGGGTGCTGGGGATGGCGTGCGGAACGCACAGCCCGGATTGTCAGAAGATCCTCGATGCGGTGAAGGCGAATGCTGTGTCGGCAGTGCGCGCGGATGCGAATGGAACGTGTACGTTTCCTGGTGTTCCTGCGGGAACGTACTACCTGATGATCTCGACGGGCTATAACAACCAGGTGCTGGTGTGGGATCATCCGGTGCAGTTGAAACCGGGGCAAAACTCGCTCACGCTGAGCACGCAGAATGCGACGCGCGTGCAGTGAGGCTTACTGCTCGGATGGATTTGGATGCGGGCCAGTGAAGTCGGAGCAGCATGGCTTCATGACGGGTTTGAACTCCATGTACTCGACGCGGGTCTGATCGGGGTCGAAGAGGTTGAGCTGAATCTTGCCATCTTTGCCGGCTTGAATCGCTGTGCACATTTTTTCTTCGCAGCCGTTGGCCTGGAGGTCGTGCAGCACGGTCTGCATGTGCTCGACGCCGAGCGAGAAGTGGTCGCTCATGCCGAAGCCGTGCTTGTCGGAAGGCTGGTTGGGCATCATCATGTACTCGATCCAGTCGGTGCCGTTGGGGACCTGCATGCTGATCCAGTCGACGTTGCCCGGATGCATGGTGCCGTACCAGTAAGGGCGGAAGCCGAGGATGTCTTTCCAGAAGACATCTTCCTTGGCGCGGTCGTGGACGATGAAGCCGACGTGGATGATGTGATGGCTGGGCGCGTGTGAGGACAGCGGTGTGTCGCGCGCGGCTTCCGCTTCCTTGATCGGGGAGCCTTTGCCAACGAAACAGACGAGATTGCCTTCGGGGTCGTGGACTTCGAGCAGGCCGGGACTGGGTGACTCGACCTGGAGGCCTTTGGATTCGAGATAGCGCTTCATCTCTTCGACGTTGCTTACGGTGAGGCCGAGGGAGGACATGTAGGACTGTCCGTCGCGAACATGCGACGGCACGACCTCGATCCACTGATGCTTGTTGATCGGGAAAACCATCTCGTTGTCGATGTGCTTCTCGGCGTAGCCCATGGTGGGCCCGTAGAAGTGCTCGGCGGCGGGGACGTCGTCGGTGTAGAGGCGCATGAACGCGATGCCGGTGATGGCGGGGCGCTGCTGGGCGAGCAGAGGGGTGATCGAGAGAGTTGCGATTGCGAAAAGAGCGGCGAATCTCATGCGCGAAACTGTAGCGGGTTCTATTTGCAGGGTCAAAAGATGGAATTCCGTACCTCAGCTCACTCGATATTCGCGTGTTTCTGCAGGTTATGTTTCATGCAAAGCAGTTGGATGTTTTTCTCGCTCGTGGAAGTCCCGCCCTTCGAGTACGGAAGAATGTGATCAAAATGCAGGTTCTCTTTCGAATGGCAGATAGAACACTGACCGAGGTCCCTCTTCCAAACAGCACGTTTTACGGCAGCAGGAATGAGGCGGGCGTGTTCTTCTTCCACGGTCGAAGCTGTACACTCGATATTTTCCTCTAGACCGTCAAGCAATCTAAGCTGGAACTTGAAAACACGTCGGCCACCGGTCGTTTCCATCCAACTGTCTTCGAGCGCGAAAACGCCGTTGTAAACCCAAATACCGGCCTTGATCTTTTCGTAGACACGAACGTGAAGAGCGTCGCGGTGGCCTCTCTTGAATTCTTGAGCCGCCTCGTGAAACAAGCCGTTTTGAGTTGCACGTCCCGACTTCGTTTCTAACGGCTGATCAACAGTTTTGGGAATCGGGCACTCCTTGGAACGAGGTTCGTCATGCCCTTCATAGATCAACACGCTTCCTTCTTCCTCGAGACGGTCATCGTATGGAGCACCTGGACGTAAGGAGGACAAAACCACGGCATGGGGACCCGCCGTGCGGAAGTTCATGCCGCGCTGCAATGACAAGGACTCTCTACCGCACATGTCATGGTGGCTAATGATGTCGTCGCGCTTCATGTGCGACCATTCTGCTCGTTTTGAACGAGAAAGATAAAGGCCGCCCGAAGGCGGCCTTTGTTGTTGTTTTGCGCCGAAGGCGCGTCTGCCTGGACGGCTAGTCGCCGGCGACGAGGTCTTCTTCCTTCGCGGTGGTGCGGGAGCGACGGGTTTGATTTCGCCGAGGGAGACGAAGCCGGCGATCTCGGGCTCCTTGAGGATTTCCTTGCGGTAGAGCTTGGCCATTGCCGCGTTCTCGGCGTCCTGCTTGATCTTCGCGTCGCGGGCGCGGATCTTTTCTTCGCGCGCATTCTTGGCGATGCCGGACTTCTCGAACGTGTCGTTGGCGGCGGAGTTGACGTGCTCTTCGTTGAGAACCAGGTCGTACTTGTCCTGCTTCTCGAGTCCGACCTTCTTGCCGCCGGCGAAGATCTCGTGACGGCCGTGCTCCTCATACCACTTGGTGAGCGTGGAGGTCATGTGCATCTTCTCGATGATGTTGCGCCAGCCGACGCCCGTGTTGTACGCGCAGAAGCTGATCTCGCCTTCCTGCGTGGCGTACGGGATGATGCACTGCTCGGTGCGGCGGAAGTCGTAGTTGAAGAGGTCCTGGAACCACATGCCGGCGATGAAGAGGAAGTTCCAGCGGTCCTTGCGGCGCTTCTCGATGTCCTCCATGCGTGCGGTCGGCGGTGACCTTGCCGTAGTTGCGGCCGGTGGCGCCGAAGCACTTATCGAACTTCTCGAGCAGCGAGAAGATGCTGAAGTGCGTGGGTGCGTTCTTCGGCTCGTAGTTGCGGATGAGCGCGAGCGCCGCGCCGATGACGGTGAGGACCTTGCCGCGGGCGGCGTCGTTCACCTTGGCAATGTCCTTGGCGAGACGGTCGGCGTTGAGGAACGCGGTGACCGGAGCGGCTTCCTTGGTTTCCTTGTCGATCATCAGCGCCATGCCGATGCCGCAGTTGGGGTGGCAACCGCAGGAGAGCTGACCCCAGTCGTGCTGCGGTCCGTGGACGAGGTCGGCCCAGTCGGAGAACGTCGACATGAAGCTGATCGGGAACCAGTCGCGCGTGGACTCGCCGAGACCGGTTTGGTCGCGGATGTCGTGCGCGAGGTGCGAGAGGGTGTAGCGCTGTGCGGCGCGGCGCTCGTCGGAGACAGCTTCGTCGCGGCCCGTGAAGCTTACTGGCTGGAAGGAGAGGAAGTTGATCTTCTTGGGGTTGTCGAGCGCGAACTGGATGATGCGGCCGACCTGCTCGTTGTTGATGCCGTTGACGATGGTCGTGACGGGGACGATGTCGACGCCGGCTTCGTGCAGGTTGTGGATGGCCTGGAGCTTCACGTCGAACGCGTTGCCGACCTTGCGGTGCGAGTTGGCGGCGTTGCCGATGCCGTCGAACTGCAGGTAGGCGTAGCGCAGACCGGCTTCAGCGGCGGCCTTGGCGAACTCCTTGGACTTCGCGAACTCGATGCCGTTGGTCGCGGCCTGCACGGAGTTGTAACCAACCTTGCGGGCGTAGGCGACGGCGTCGAGGAAGTAGGGCGAGAGCGTGGGCTCGCCGCCGGAGAACTGCACGGACATCTGACGGCGCGGCTTGATCTGCACCGCGTTGTCGAGCATGGTCTTGATCTCGTCCCAGGTGAGCTCGTGGACGAAGCCAACCTGGTTGGCGTCCATGAAGCACGGATCGCACATCATGTTGCAGCGGTTGGTGAGATCGATGGTGAGCACCGAGCCGCGGCCGTGCGTGACGGTGGAGGTGCCGTGGTTGTGGAGCTTCTCGTCGTTGTGGGCGCGGATGTCGCGGCCAGGGAAGACCTCTTCGAGGTGCTTCATCATCGGCGGATCGATGGACATGACGTCCTCGAAGTGGCCGTGAATGGGGCAGTCCTTGACCATAAGGATCTTGCCATCGCGCTCGATGATCTGCGCTTTGATCTCGCCGACCTTCTCGTTGAGAAGGATCTCGTGCGGGAGCTTGCCGTCGATGATCTGCTGGCGGATCTCAGGAACGCACTTGGGGCAGAGGGAGTCGGTGGTGCGGGGCCAGCCTAGCGGCGGCTTCTCCTTCTGATAGCTCTTGAGGAGCGGCTTGTCGGACCACTTCGGGGTGAAGCTCTTGTTGGGGCTGATGGAGTTCAGCTTGTCAAAGACTACCCAGCTCGCGCGTGCTCCGAGCACTACACCTTTTTCGAGGAGCTTAACTGCTTTTCCCATTATTCGTCTCTCCTAAAAGAGTTGTTGCAGAGTTGGCTTCACGCGTTATCCGCTAAACTCAAATCTGGTCCAGAATATGTCACTAACTGCTGGTTCCAGAAGTACATCCGAGGGTTCCTTGAGGGGTCCCCAACACATTAAAGTTACGTATCTCGGTGCTGAAAGTCGTCCGATTCGCAGCGAACGGCGATATGGTGCAGCGAACGGTAACGTGACGGGTTGGGCGGGGGAACCTGTCGGATTCGGTTAAGCGAACCTGCCGGACTTTGGCTGCAGACGGGGTGTGTCCCGCATCAGATTCGGTTAAGGGGCCCAGAGTCGTGAGGGACCTCAGACCGAAGGAGAATTTCCAATGTTGGTTGCACGATTTGGCCAGCGCTTATGGGTGGCGGCGCTGTTTATAGCCGTCTCTGGTTCGATGATTTCGATTGCGCGTGCGGAGCAGCTTCCGGGTTCGCTGCGCGGCACGTGGCGCATCACGCGCATCCTGCCGACGACGAACTCGAGCTGCTGGACGCGGGAACAGGCGCAGTCCCTGGTGGGGACGACACTGACCTATTCGCAGAATGAGATGCGGTGGCGGGGAGGCGTTGTGCCATTGCAGGACGTCTTCACGCGTGAGTTGGGTGCGGCCGAGTTTCGCGATGAGAACAAGGGGTCGGAGCAGCCGGCGACGTTCGCGCAACTGGGTGTTCGTGCGGCGGCGCTGACCGAGGTGGATATGCAGCATGAGGATGCCGCAGTGCTGCCGGCGAGCACGGAGGTTCCGGGAGATTCGGTATTGATGGTAGCGCCGGACCGGATTGTGGTGAGCGCGTGCGGTGTGTATTACGAGGCGGCGCGCGCGGGATCTTTCGAGGGGCTGTCTTCTGCGCGTTCTGGCCGCTCACGTTCCACGGGAAGATAGCCCGCCGCCGCTTTCAATATTTTTTGCGGTCGTCTATCGGGTTTAGGTTTTCGAGGGTGCAGCGGCTGGAAGATCCGAACTCCAGGTATCGAGAACGCACTTCCAGGCGCCATCCGGCTGCTTGCGCCAGATCTCCGCTATCTTTCCGGTGTCGTTGATGGGCGCGCCGGAGGGATCATTGGCGCTGAGCGCGTAGGTGCCGTAAAGATAGGCCATGTCGCCGGCATCGGCCACGACGACCTTGGTGTCGTGCCAGGAAAGCTGCAGATTGGGCAGTGCGAGCAGCGTGCCGATGAACGCGCGGATGCTGGCGGGGTCGTTCATGCTCTTCGCGTTCGGCGGAAGGACGACCGCGTCGGTTGCGTAGTATCCGACCCAGCCGTCGGCGCTATGCGCGGCAGCGGTCTTTGCCCAGTCCTGGTCGGTCTGGCGGATCTGTTGCTCGATGTCGGCGCGCTGCTGCGCGGATATGCGGCCCGATGAGTTGCACCCGTTGATCAAGACAGGAGCTATCAGCACACACGTAACTGCAAACACACGGACAGGCGTCGGCATTTTCATGAAAACCTCCAGGCTTGAATTGAAAGTGGAGGGAGTATAGCGCGTTGAAGCTACTGCCGGAGTTCGACGATCGTGGCGCCCTGGCCGCCCTCGTTGTAGGGCGGTTCGGTGACGGAGATGACGTGCGGGTGTTTGCGGAGGAGATCGCGCAGCGTACGGCGGAGGACGCCCATGCCGACGCCGTGCACCACGCGGATGCGCGGAAGGCCCGCGAGGAAAGCGCGCTCGACGAAGCGCTCGACTTCGGCTTCGGCTTCGTCGGCGGTGCGGCCGATGACGTTGATCTCGGAGCTGAGGAGTTCGTCGTCGTTAGAGGTGGAGATTGTAATTCCGCTGCGCCGGCGGAGGCTCTCGGCGGGTCGCTCGTGCACGGGTGTGACCTCGGCGATGTCGCTGCGCGGCACGCGGGTCTTCATCGCGCCGAAGCTGACCTCGAGCGAGTTGGCGTCGAGGATGCATACGACACGGCCTTCGCGGTTGAGGGATTTGAGGCGGACGAGATCGCCGACGCGGGGGACTTTGATTGTTGCTTGACTGTCTTGCCTGCTTTGACTTGTGAGAGCGCCGGCTTCGGCGATGTGTCGGGTGACGGTGGTCTGGAATTGCTCGGAGAACTCGCGGCGAAGGCGTGCGATGCGGAGCGCGGAGTCACGGGCGATCTTCTGCGCGATCTTCTTGTCGTCGATGTCTTTGACGGTATCGCGGAGCTGCGATTCGAAGTCGCGGATAAGCGATTCGAGCTTGCGCTCGAGCTCGCGGGTGCGTGCCTGCTGTTCGGCACGGCCTTCCTGCGCGAGCCGCTGGCGCTCGTTGCTCAGCTTGCGTTCGGTGGCTGCGAGTTCGGCGCGCTCGGCCGTTGCGGCGGTGAGCTGCGCGTGGAGCTCGTCGAGGAATCGGCTGATGTCGGCCTGTTGCGTAGTGAGCTGTGAGCGCGCGTTGGTGACAATGGCGGGGTCGAGGCCGAGGCGCGAGGCGATGTTGATGCCGGCGGAGGCGCCGGGTATGCCGAGGCGCAGTTCGTAGGTCGGGGTGAGTGTGGATTCGTCGAAGCCGACGGCAGCGTTGAGCACGCCTGGCAGGCGCGCGGCGTAGACCTTGAGCGCGGTGAGGTGCGTGGTGATGATGCTGAGCACGCGGCGCTCGAGGAAGTGCTGGGCGACAGCGACGGCGAGTGCGGCGCCTTCATCGGGATCGGTCGCGGAGCCGAGTTCGTCGATGAGGACGAGCGAGCGGTCATCGGCGCGTTCGACGATGCGATCGATATTGCGGATATGCGCGGAGAAGGTCGAGAGATTTTGCTCGATGGATTGGGCGTCGCCGATGTCGGTGAAGATGCCGGTGAAAATCGGGAGGCGCGCGCTGGTGGCAGGGACGGGAACGCCGGCCTGCGCCATGACGGCGAGGAGGCCAATGGTTTTCAGCGCGACGGATTTGCCGCCGGTATTGGGCCCGCTGATGACCATCTGACGCTGGCCGGTGGGCAGCGCAACCGTCATGGGGATGATGCGGCCAGCTTCCGCACGCAGGCGCAGGTCGAGCAAAGGATGGCGCGCGGCGATGATCTCGAGTACGGTGTCGGTCGCCTGTATCTCTTCGGTGTCGTTCGCGTTCGCGTCAGGTGCGTTGAGGAATACGGGCCGAAGACATTCGAGCTCCTGCGCGAAGGTGGCGATGGACTGATGCGCGTCGAGTTCCGACAAAATCTCTGCGCCAAGCGTAAGCGGAATTGCGTTTAGCGCAACGGCGCGCGTCATCGCGACGAGGATGCGATGGATCTCGGCCTGTTCGTCGTCGAGCAGGCGCGCGAGCTCGTTGTTCTGCTCGACGGTTTCCATTGGCTCGATGTAGACGGTCTGGCCGCTGGAGCTGGAGCCGTGCAGGATGCCGCGGAGCTTACGCTTGAACTCGGCTTTGACGGGGATGACGAACCGCTCGCCGCGCACGGTGATGAGGTCGCTCTGTGTGCTGCCGCTTTCGCTGAGCCGGGCGAGCGCTTTGCGCAGGCTCTCTTCGATGATGCGGTGCTGGCGGGCGAGGGCGCGGCGGATGCGCGCGAGCTCTGGGCTGGCGTCATCGGCGAGGGAGCCGTCGGGTTCGATCTTGCCGCGGAGTGCGCGCAGCAGGTTGCTGAGGTCGTGCTCGAGCAACGGAGCGGAGAGTGCTTCGACGGCAGGCCAATGGCCCTTGAGGTCGCCGGGCGGTATGATGACGAGCACGCGCCAGGCCTCGACACGCTCGGCGTGAGCCAGGATCGAGAGCAGCTCCGTGGGTTCGAGCGCAGCGCCGTCGATGCGCGCCTGATCCAACAAATCTGCGGGGTCGAGCAGACCGCGAAAGTCGAAGCGGCCTGCCACTCGCAGCATCTCGCGCAACTCACTGGTTCGCTGCTGCTGCTGGCCGATCCACGCGGCGTCAGCGGAAGGCTCAAGGACCAGGACGCGAGCGCGGCCGAGCTCGGAACGCGTAACGGCAGCGAGGTGTTCGCGCAGGCGCTCCCACTCGAGGGCGGCGCCTCCGCGCTCGGCCAGGCGGCCGGGTATCTTCTGGGCTTCGATCCTCTTATCGGGACTGGGTGTTACGGTCACAGCTCCATTAGAGCCGATTCGGGCAGCGGCGATTCGGCTGCCACAGCCAATTTGGGCGTCGCATACCCGCTTCGAGGAACCGCCGAATGCTCTCCCGGGGAGGTCCGGAGGCGTCTCATTGATAAGATGGGTAGTGTGACGATCCCCGCCCGGCTCGTCCCGCTGGGTCGCGCGTTGGCGATCACGGGACTGGTCTTTCTCCTTGCACCGACTGGCCGTCTGCAGGCCCAGGCTGCGGCCGCCGCGCCGTCTTCGTCCTCCACGAACCAGGCCCCTCAGCGGAGCACGCAGAGTGGAACGCCCGCGCAGTCGAACGGGGCGCAGAACCCGACCCCGCAGCCCGGGCTGATTACGCGTGACGAAGTGCCGACCGAAACACTGCACCTGTTTTCGCGCGAGGTCGACCTGATCTTTACGGTTACGGACCACAAAGGGCACTTCGTCACCGGATTGCAGCAGCAGGACTTCGGCCTGCTGGACGATGGACGTCCACCGTCGCGCGTGGTGACCTTTAAACAGCAGACGAATCTGCCGCTGCGGGTCGGCATCATGCTCGATACGTCGACGTCGATCCGGCAACGCTTCATCTTCGAGCAGCAGGCGGCGACGGACTTTCTGCTGCAGGTGCTGCGGCCCGAGGATCGCGCCTTCGTCGAGGGATTCGACGTGCAGACGGAGCTGACGCAGGACTTTACGAACCGCGTGGACCTGCTGGACACGGGCATTCGCAAGCTGCGGCCGGGCGGCGGAACGGCGCTGTTCGACTCGCTGTATAAGACCTGCCGCGACCAGATGTTGACGCTGCAGCCGAACAACGCCGTGCGCAAGGCCATTGTGCTTGTTTCCGATGGCGACGACGATTACAGCCGCGCGTACGAATCGGACGCGATCAAGATGTGCCAGCGCGCCGAGACGATCGTGTACACGATCAGCACGAACTACGGCCCGAGCAAGGACAAGGGCGACGACGTGCTGAAGGCGATTGCGGAGGCGACCGGCGGCCAGGCGTTCTTCCCGGACTCGGTCGAGCAGGTCGCCGTCGGGTTCCACAATATCGAAGAGGCGCTGCGCAGCCAGTACTCGCTGGTGTATGTTCCTGCTGATTTCAAACAGGATGGCAGCTTCCGGACGATCTATCTGCAGGCGCTCGACGCACGATATAACGTGCGCGCGAAGAAGGGGTACTTTGCCCCGAACGCGCCCCAGTAATCTTCCCGTCAGGAGAAGAACTTTCGGCGGCAAATCGCGTCTGAATTAGCAGTGAGGACGACGATGAAGCTGCGTCTTTTTGCGCTGGCTGCTGGCTGGGTTGTGCTGTTTGCCGGAATGAGTTCCCTCCAGGCTCAGGACTACTACGATCCGCCGGCAGCGGCCCAGGCGCTCCAAGAACTGTCCTCGCAACGCGCTACGGCGACGACGATTACGTTCGACCGCGAGATGCTGGACGCGATGCTCGGCGAAGGTCGTGCGGCCGGCTTCAACGGCGTGAGCTTCGAGCACTACCAGTATCCCGAGCCGGCGTTCTACATCCCGGAGGAGATGCACGCTCTGGAGCAGGCGTATCACGCGGCCGGGTGGAAGCACCTCATCGATGCGAACGTGGGGCCGCGTGAGTCGGCGTCGCCCACGAAGCCAATCGCCGACATCTGGTTTCACTATGCCGGCGGCGATATCGACCATGTCACCGTTCTGATTCGCGGCCGCAAGGAGATGGATGTGGTGCGGGTCTCAGGGCTGCTTCGGCCCATGGACCTCGTGCATCTTAGCGGGCACTTCGGGATTCCGAAGGTCGATCCGAATGCGGTGATGGTGCCTGCGCCTCCGGGGCGATAGAGCCTCGCGCCTGCGCGAACGTACAATTTGTGGGTGCAAATACAACGCTTGATAGAACAGGTGCGTGGCGCGGAGCCGCGCTTGCGCGCGAGGCTGCGCGAGCTGGTGGAGATTGAGTCTCCCAGCGACGATCGCGAGGCAGTGAACCGCGCGGCGGATTGCGTCGTGAGCTGGGCGCGTGAGCTCGGCGCGGAGGTGCGGCGTCACGACGGCGGATCGTATGGAGACGTCCTCGAGTTGCGCTTCGGCGCAGAGTTAAGCGGAAGGCCGGTGCTGCTGCTCGGGCATCTGGACACGGTGTATCCCATGGGCACGCTCGCGACGATGCCATGGCGCGAGGAAGATGCCGAGGATGGTGTGCGGTTGCGCGGTCCGGGCGTGGTGGACATGAAGGCGGGTGTCGTGATGGCGCTGGAGGCGATCGCCGCGCTGCGCGATCTGAATGCACTGAACAGGCCGGTGACGCTGCTGCTCAATCCTGATGAGGAGGTCGGGAGCCATGCCTCGCGAGCGCACACGGAGCGGCTGGCGCGGGAGTCCATTGCGGTGTTTGTGCTGGAGCCCGCGCAGGGACTCGCCTACAAGACAGCGCGTAAAGGCGTGGGCCATCTTGAGCTGACGGTGCAGGGCGTCGCGGCGCACGCAGGTGTTGACTTCGGGACTGGCCACTCGGCGGTGCTGGAGATGGCGCGGCTGGTTGAAGAGGTGTCAGGCTGGGCAGACGCGAGCCTCGGACGCACGGTGAACGTTGGCGTGATCGCAGGCGGAACGCGGTCGAACGTCATCGCCGCCGAGTGCCGTGCGGAGGTGGACGTGCGCGTGGTCACCATCGACGATGCAGCGCGCGTGGAGGAGATGTTCCGCGGGCTGCGTACGCGTGACGCCGCATGCTCGCTGCGTATCGAAGGCGGAATCAACCGGCCGCCGATGGAGCGAAGCGCAGGAACCGTGAAGCTGTTTCAGACAGCGCAACGGCTGGCCGCGGAGATCGGGCTCGATCTGCAGGAGGCGGCCACGGGAGGCGGCTCGGACGGCAACTTCACGGCTGCCATCGGCGTGCCGACGCTTGATGGCATGGGCGCGGTGGGCGGCGGAGCGCACTCTCCGGGCGAGTATGTTGTTGCGGCACATCTGGTGGAGCGCGTGGCGCTGCTTGCCGGGATGATTCAGGCTGATCTCTAGTCTGGCGTGAAGCCGAGTTCGCGCAGCAGCTGCACGGTTGCCGCGAGCGGCAATCCAACGACGTTGAAGTAGTCGCCCTCGATGCGCGGAATCCATCGCGCGGCATAACCCTGGATGCCGTACGCTCCGGCCTTGTCATATGGCTCTGCGGTTGCGAGATAGTGGTCGAGGCCTGCTTCGTCGATTTCGCTGAACGTGACGGACGTTGTCTCGAGATGGGTCCGTTGGCCCTGCGTTGACAGCAGCGCGAGCCCAGTATGCACGTGGTGCGTGCGTCCGGAGAGCGCGCGCAGCATGCGCCTGGCATCAGTACGGTCAACGGGCTTTTCAAGCGCATGGCCGCCGATCTCCACCGTTGTGTCGGCGCCAAGCACAATCGCATCAGGATGGAGCGCGTGAATCGCCTGCGCTTTCTCGATTGCAAGGCGCTCGACGTAAGCGGTGGGACTCTCGCCGGCATGTCGCGATTCATCGATGTGTGCCGGGACAACCTCGAACCGCAGGCCGGTTTGTGCGAGCAGCTCGCGGCGTCGCGGCGAAGCCGATGCAAGAATCAATCGCGCCGGGCTCGTCATCAGGCCAGCGCCTCAACGGAGATCGTCGTCTCCATCACGTGCGCGGCGCGCGTCTGCAGGTGCAGCGCGTTGTCGGCGGCGTTTGCGGATTCCACACAAAGCATCTTCCGCCAGCCGTCCTCTGATAGATCCGTGAGCCCGTGATTTGCCCATGGATTCCAGATGACCGTCGTGTTTGAGTTTGCCTTAGCCACCGTGATCCGCCGATGCAGCACCGGATCATCGACAACGATCGGCGATGTGGTGTTGAGGTACGGCCGATCGGTCGCGCCGCTCAACATAAGCACGGGTTGCCGTTTGCGTCTTCCGCGCAAAGTTGTCGGTCTTGTCGAGGTACTCGGTCTCGTACAGCCCGTGCACACGCGCCTGTTCGACTTCGCCGACATGCAGATAGGTGTGCAGCGCTTCCTCGACGCGCATCGGCTTTTCGCCGTCGTTGGCGACAGACAACCGCAGGCGAAGCTCGCGCCCGAAGGTGATCTGGTATGCGAGCAGGAAGCGATCGTATCCAAGAGAACGGCTCAGGTCAGTCGCGTCGAGCGAGAGCGACAGGTGCAACTCCTCGGCCGCATAGGCGCCAAAGTCGAGCTTCCAGACCTGCGTGCGCGCGAAGCCGTGGGAAGGCCCATCCGTGCGCGAGTCTTGTCCCTCAATGGCCGCAGTTGCGGTGCGCGATCCGAACCACGGAAAGATGATCGGGATTCCGCCGCGGATCGGTTTACCCGGCTCATACGGCGACTTTTCAGAAACGAACAGCACCGGGTCCGCGCCGCCTGGCTGCCATGCCGTGACGTGCGCCCCTTGCAGGTAGAGCTCGGCCCTGCACGCGGGCGTGTTAATGTTTGCACGGATGAGCTGGATATGTTCGTCGAACTCGAGCAAGCCGGGAATGGCGAAGGATGCGTTGAGCTGATCGATTGTCTGCATGGATGTCTCGGGCCGCGTGCGGCTCCTGATTGCATCTTAGGTCATCAGCGGACTGGAATCGGAAAATGCGGAGTGCACATGGTCAAGGCTGTGTTGTGCGATATCGATGGAACCCTTGTGCAAAGCAACTGGCTGCATGCAGAGGCCTGGCAGCGCGCGTTTGCAGAGATGAACATCGTGCTCGACCGCGAGACCGTGCGGCGGCAGATTGGCAAAGGCGGCGACGAACTGATCCCGGTGTTCGTGCCGTGGTGGAAGCGCGACGCAGTCGAAGAGCCGCTGAAGACGTTTCGCGAGTGGCTCTTCCGCACGGACTTTCTGCCGCAGGTGAAGCCTCTGCCGAAGATCCGCGAGTTCGCCGAGGACCTCAAGCGTCGCGACATCAAACTCGCCCTCGCGAGCTCCGCCAAGAAGAACGACCTTGAGGACTACAAGCGCATCATGCACCTCGAGGACCTGGTTGACGATGCCACGTCGGCCGATGATGTCGAGCGCGCGAAGCCACATCCAGATGTCTTCTCCGCGACACTCAAACGACTTGGCCTCAAAGCCAGGGACTGCATCGCGTTGGGCGACACACCGTACGATGCAGAATCCGCCGGCAAGGCCGGCCTGCGCACGATCGGCGTCGAAACCGGTGGCTGGACGCACGACGAGCTGATGGATGCCGGCTGCGTCGAAGTTTATGCGAGTGTCGCCGAGCTGCTGGAGCGAATCGAAGAGAGCGCAATTCTTCGCGAAGGTCTGCGGCTCTAGGGCTGCGGCGTCAGGTGCAGCTCGCTCACGTTTCTCTGCCCGGTGGGGCAGATCTGCAGTAGCGGGCAGTCTGTGCAGCGCGGGTTCTCAAACGTGCACAGCGTCTGCGCGTGCAGCTTCACCAGGGCATGATGCTCGTCGAGCATCGCCGCGTCCCAGGTCTCGGGCACCAGCCGCATCAGGCGCTCTTCGGTCGTGGCTGCATCCGCGCGCGGCACAACGCACAGCCGCTGCACGACGCGCAGATGATTCGCATCAATACATAGCGCGCGGCGCCGCAGCGTGGAGAAGTTCACGATCGCCGCGGACACCTGCGGGCCTACGCCCTCGAACTGCTCCAGCCATGCGCGAATCTTGTCGGTGCGGTAGCGATGCAGAAAATCCAGCGAGAGCGCTCCCGTGCGCGCGGTGATCTGCTCCAGCGCAGCCTTCAGACGCAACGCCTTCTGCTCGGGAAAGGTGACGACCGCGATGGCACGCTCGATCTCCGCAACGGAAGCATCCCGCACCGGCTCCCATGATTTGCCTTCAGCCGCCGGACCGGCGCCGGGAAAGGCGCGCTCGAGATCGCGCATCACCTGCAGCGATTGCGCCGTTTTTGTACGCGCGCTCAGCAGCGAGTAGATGAACTGCGTCAGCGGATCCCACGGCGTGCGCGCGGGCGGCTCGCCGTAGTGCTTCAGCAGAAGGCGATGAATGTGCGGCAGCTTGTCCGCCTGCTCAGGCGTGAGCGGGCGACGAGAGGATTCGGCCTCGGCCGGGTGGTCAGGATCGCGGAAGAGTTCGGGCTCGCTCACTATTGGCTGACGCGCTCACAGGCAGCGCACGCTCCGGATCGGGACGACCGGACGCGCTACAGCTATTGTGCGCCTCGCAGCTCGGTTACGAGAGAGCCGACCGGATTCGTCACCGTCTTCTTGGCGATATCCATGATCGGCGTTCCGCGCTTGTACATCATGTAAGCGGCTACAGCTCCGGCAATGACGCTGCCCCAGACGACCAGTTTGCGCATGCATGTCCTCCTCGAACAGAGATGCTTCACCGCTGTAGGATGCAAATCAGGCACTTGTTGTGAGCTGGAAGGCGGAAGGATATGGGATTCAGGCGGACATTGTCGGGGGCAGTGGTCGGTTTTGTGATGGCCTTGGCCGCCATGTGCGGGATGGCGCAGCAGGCGCCGGTGGTCAGCACGGATCCCGGGCGCGATATGCACCTGCACGCGCCCACCGACCTGAAGCCCGGCATCCCGACCGTGTGGCTGGTGGGCGACTCCACCGTGCGCAACGGCCGCGGCGACGGCGCCAACAACCAGATGGGCTGGGGCGACGAGCTGGCGCAGTTCCTCGACCTCAACAAGGTGAACGTGGCGAACATGGCCATCGGCGGCCGTAGCTCGCGGACTTACATAACCGAAGGCCACTGGGCGGACGTGCTCGCCATGATCAAGCCCGGCGACATCGTGCTGTTTCAGTTTGGCCACAATGACAGCGGGCCGCTCGATGATCCCGCACGCGCGCGCGGAACGATACCCGGCGTGGGCGATGAGACGAAGGAGATCGAAAACCCGATCCTGAAGCGCCACGAGACCGTGCACACCTACGGCTACTACATGACCGAGTACGTAAAGGATGCGAAGGCCAAGGGCGCGACGCCGATTATCTGCTCGCTGGTCCCGCGCAAGATCTGGAAGGACGGAAAGATTGTGCGCCAGACGGATAGCTACGCGGGATGGGCACGCGAGGTTGCAGAGGCGCAGCACGTCGGCTTCATCGACCTGAACGAGATCACGGCGCGCAAGTACGACGCGCTCGGCGAGGCCGCCGTGGAACCGCTCTTCGGCGATCCGCACACCCACACCACGGCAGCCGGCGCGATTATGAACGCGGAGAGCGTCATCGCCGGTCTGAAGGCGCTGCCGGACGATCCGTTGGCGAAGGACTTTTCGGCGAAAGGTGAAGCGATCGCGCCTTATAAACCAATAGGCGAGGCTATCTAGCTGTTCCGCGTCGTGCCGAACTGCCTACCTTCTGCCGTCGCGATTCCCCAGGCCATGCGCGGCGTATTGTGCGCGAGCCCGATGGATCCGTCCGGGCCCATGAGGATGATGCCGCCATGTCCGCCCAGCCGGTTGAAGAGGTAGTCAATCGCATCGCTGGCAGCCTGTCTGCGGCGTGCTGCCGGCGGCGACGCGGTCCACCGCCCACTTGCCCAGCACCAGCTTCATGATCGGCTCGCCCCATCCAGTCAGCGAGACCGCCGCGGATTCGTTATCCGCGTAACATCCGCAGCCGATCAGCGAGCTGTCACCCACACGTCCCGGAGCCTTTGAAAGCGTTCCGCCCGTCGAAGTTCCAGCCGCCAGCCGCCCTTCCGAATCCAACGCAACCGCACCGACCGTATCGTGCGAGTGCAGCGTCGGGTTTACGATGCGCAGCCTCGGTCGCCAGTCCCTGCTCGACCTCGGTGTCCAGCGCAGTCTGCGCCAGCGCGGGGTCCGCCGGCGGCGTGGAGATGAACTCCGCGTTGCCGCTGAAGGTCGTGTCCGGATGCCCGGCCAGCTCCGCCTGCTGGAACCGCATCAGCCGGTCGCGCTCGCGCGGCACGATCAGCTCCGTGTTGTCGACCAGCCGCATGCCATGCTGCGTGGCGAAGCGCTCGGCGCCTGTGCCGACGAAGTACACATGCGGCGATTTATCCAGCACCAGCCGCGCCGCCTGAATCGGATTCCGCAGCCGCTCGACGCACGCGACGCCGCCAGCCCGCAGCGTCGCTCCATCCATCATCAGCGCGTCAAGCTGCACACGCCCATCGCGCGTGAGAAACGATCCGCGCCCCGCGTCGAAGGTGTCGTCGTCCTCCATGACGGTGATCGCGGCTTCAATCGCGTCCAGCGCCGAGCCGTTCTTCTCCAGCACCGCCCAGCCTGCGGCGAGAGCGTTCGCGACGCCGCGCTCATGGGCGGCGACTGCGTCGTCGGGCATGGCCCATGCGCCGCCATGGATCAGGAGGACAGGTCGGTGCGGATGTATTCACCGGACGCCACCGATGATGATTGTAGGAGCCTCGGAGTGAACTGTCATCGTGAAGACCGTTACACTACAGGCCGATGAAGAACTGCTGGCACGTGCCAGCGCAGAGATTGCCCGGCGAGAGATGACCCTCGACCAGGTATGAGCGCGCGTTCGCGAAATCGCCGAGGAAAAGTTGTCTTAAGGCGTGGCCACGCCCGCCAGCTTCCGCCGCTCCGTCTCCACATACGTATACCGGATCCGGTGAATCACCGTAATCGTCGAGAGCACGGCCAGCACCCACAGCGCGGCCGGCATCGCGTCCCAGCGCTCAAACAGCGCGCCCAGGATGATCAGCACGACCCGCTCCGGCCGCTCCATGAACCCCACCTTGCAGGAGCCGATCAGCGCCTCGGCCCGCGCGCGCGTGTAGCTCACCATCAGCGACGCCGTCATCACGAACGCCACCAGGAAGACATAAAAGTAGCGGTTTCCGCGCGCATAGAACACCAGCAGCCCGAAGAACAGCGCCACGTCGGAGTAGCGGTCGAGCACCGAATCGAAGAACGCGCCGAACACCGACACCTGGTTCGTCTGCCGCGCCACGCGGCCGTCGACCATGTCGAACAGCCCGGCCCCGATGATCACCAGGCCCGCATACAGGAACATGCGGATGTAGTTATCCGCGCGGCCATAGCCGAAGAAGAACGCTGCAACGACGTTGATCACCAGGCCGATGAACGTGAGCGTATTCGGCGAGATCTTCGAGAGCGCAAGCCCGTTGACGATCTTCTGCAGCAGCCAGCCGCTGCCCTTCCCGAATGCGCTTGTCCAGGTCATTGTGCCGTCTCTTCAGTCTAAAACAAGCTGCGCGGGGACGGACCGGACCGCCAGGTCCCGGAGGCCCGGGAAGACGGGAGTGAGGCGCAAAGAACAGCGGGCGAATCTATGACGGATTTGCCACAGACTCGCCCGATGGAAACGGAACGCCTTCACAGCCGCGATTACATTGCCGGCAGCTCGCTCTTGCTCGGCGCGAGAATCTCGTCCAGTAGATCGGGAGTGCCCGGGGTGCGTTCCAGCGTCGGGACGCGCAGGCCCTCGTAGTACGGCAGCGGGATCGTCTTGTACTGGTTGCCGCTGCGCACCTCGATCTGGATCGGCTGCTTGTCGTGTTCCGCCGCGAGGATCGCATCCGAGAGCACCTTGGAAGTGTACGCGGTGCCGTTGACGGCGACCATCTCCATGCCCGGGGTGATTCCTGCCTTGAAAGCTGGGCTATCCCAGACAACGTTGCTGATCGCGCTCGCAGATGTGGTCGCTGCTTCGCGTTCCCCGCGGCCTCCGCCCACCGAGAGCCCAATCGAGGTCAAGAAGTTTCCGGCGCCGCGCCGGCTCTTCTGGATCCAGGCGATCGGCTTGTCGGTGTAGACCAGCTTCCATCCGCCCTGTGTGAAGCCGCCCATCGGGACCTCGGGGTGCAGCTCGTACACGCGCTCGCGCAGGAAGGTTCGCCAGTCGTAAGGAGCGACTGCGTTCAGATTGTTGACGACATCGTCGAAGCTGTACTGGTCGGTGACGAAGCTGCCATTGTACACGCCGAGGAAGCGCTTGCAGAAGTCGTCCAGAGACTTCTTGTCCCCGGTCAACTCACGAATCTTCGTGTCAGCATCCAGCCAGATCAGCATGCCCTCGGTGTAGTAGTCCTTCGCTGCGCTGCCAGCTCACCCAGCTCACCGGGCGGCGATGCGAGACCGTCTCCTGGTTCGTCGTATCGACCAGCGGACGCCAGTCACGGCCGCGGCTGACCGCAAAGTTTGCGGCGGTGGCGGCGAGGATGTCACGGGTCTGCTCGGGCGTCCTCATGCCGGCACGCGCGGTGAGGATGTTGCCCCAGTACTGCGTCATGCCCTCATAAACCCACAGCAGGTCATCGCGCATCGGCACGTTGAAGTTCGGTGTCCACAGGTCGTTGGGGCGGCGGAACTTGCCATTCCACGAGTGCGTGTACTCGTGTGCCAGCAGGTCGCGGTTGCCGACCCCGGCATTCCAGTCGGTGAGATAGTCAGCGCCGGTGCCATCCTCGCTGGACTGATGGTGCTCCAGCCCTTCGCCACCCACCACATCACTTAGCAGGAGCAGGAAGTCATAGTGCTTGTAGTGGTGGGAGCCGTAGAGCTTGTCGGCTTCGAGCGCGAGCTTCTTGTGAAGCTCCAGCTCCTCCGGCGTCATCTTCACCTGTTCCGGCTTGTCGGCAAAGACGTCCAGGTGCACGATGTTCGTCGACGTGGGTGAAAGATCGTAGCGCGCGAAGTTGACGCCCGCGTAGAGCGGCGAATCGACCAGCGTATTCAGCGGCGTCTCGGCGAAGTGGACGGTTCCATCGCTGGGTGGCGTGTTGCTTTGCGTGTCGCTATGCGTGTCTGCGGGCTCTGCACTCTCCAGCGCGGTCGCATACTTCCATCCGGCGGGCAGAGTGAGTGAGGCGCGGAACGGAATGTCGCGCGAGAAGTATCCCGCGGGATACATCAGCAGCTGGTTCCACTTCAGGTCGAGAATCGCATCGGAGAACTCAATCCGTCCCACACTGGACTTGATCGGGGAAACATAATCGAAATCCAAACCCACCGTCTTCGCGCCGGGCGTCAGCGGCAGATGAAAGGCGTAGACGTCCGTCGTGTTGCGAGTCCACTGCACGCGCTTGCCGTCGACGGTCGTTACGACACCTGCGATGTTATCGATCGGTCCGCTGGGCGCGTGCTCACCGGGTATCCACTCCGGATAGAGCAGCACCATCTCTTTCGCGCCCGGTACTACCGGGATCACTTCATGCACGCGCTCCACACGATCCACGACATTGTGGACATCGACCTTCAGATCGATCGGGCCGACGTAGGGCTTATCGACCGGCGCAACCACAGGCGCCGGCAAGGGAACCGGTTCCGGCTTTGGCTGGGGTCCAGGTCTGCGCCTGCGCGCAAGAAACAAAAACTGCGGAGAGTAGAACACCAAACAGAAATTTCGTCACAGTCTTAAGTGTATCGCGAGGTCTGTCGCCGAACGACAAATGCGCGCCGCAGCCACAAGGCGCTCGCGCCCAGTTGTTACTCCGCGGAGTCGTGGATGGTCGTCAGCTTCAGGATCTCCAGCTCACGTTTCCCGGTCGGCGTCACCACCGTCGCGGTATCACCCACCTCTTTGCCAATCAGCGAGCGCCCAATCGGCGAGGTCGTCGAGATCAACCCCTTGGCCACATCCGACTCCTCGCTCGTCACCAGCTTGTAGGTCAGCTCCTCATCCTTGCTCGAGTCAAACACCACCACCGTCGAGCCGAAGCCCACCTTCTCGCGCGGAATGTTCGCCAGGTTCACCAGCGAAAGCTCCGCCATGCGCTTCTTCAGCTGGCCCAGACGCGCGTTCACGAACTCCTGGCGCTGCTTCGCCATGTGATACTCGGCGTTTTCCGACAGGTCGCCCATGGCCACCGCCTTCTTGATCTCGGCGGGCAACTCGGTGGTGAGCTCGTACTCGAGCACCTTAATCTGCTCTTGTAACGACTTCATGATGTCTTGCATGCGCGGGTCTTTGCTCGTGAGCCTCGAAGACGGAATTGAGGCGGGGGATGAAAAGTCCATTATACGAGAGGGCCCCCCAAGCCTCCCAATCTCCCCGCTTACGGCTTCTCCGGCTCCGGCAGCAGCGCCGGCCCCGCCCGCAGCGACAAAAAAGCCTCCAGCAGCAGCGTCGCGGCTACTTGATCAATGATTTCCGTTCGGCTCACGCGCATCTCCTTCCGGCTCACCCGCGAAGCCGGCCCGGCTGACCTCGGCGCACGACCCGCCGCATCCAGCAACTCATGCGCCTCTCGCGTCGTCAGCCGCTCATCCAGCAGATGATGCTCCAGCTCCGGGTGCTCTGCCTCCAGCGCCTTCGCAAACGCCTGCGCTTTCGCCGCTTGCCGGCTCTCCGTCCCGTCCGCATTCAGCGGATTCCCCACCACCACGATGCCGACCTCATGCTGCCGGATGAAGCGCGCAATCGCCCTCAGGTCCGCGCGCAGCGTCGTCCGGTGCAGCGTAAACAGCGGCTGCGCCGTGATCCCCAGCGCATCCGTAATCGCCAGCCCGATGCGCTTGTCGCCCACATCCAGCGCCAGAATCCGCTCGGCAGCCATCCTGTGATCTTAGAGCGAGCCCGCCACTCTACGACGCCCTGCGATTCTTCGCCAGAATCGCAACCAGGATCAGCACATACTCAAACAGCCGCTCCACGTACACCCATGAGTAGCCCGTGCTTGGGATGTGCTTCACGGCCATGATCGTTCGCGTCACCGCATCCGCCGCGAACGCAGTCGCAAACGCCAGGAACAGGAAGTCGCCCGTCCGTCTCCAGAAGCGGAGAAAGAACATTGCTACAACAAGTGAGGCCGTTGCGAGAATCCCCAACACAAATCCTTCGATCATCTCCTCACTCCGAATCCCACACCAGACCGTAGATAAGCACGAGCGTCGCCACCCCTGTCACCGCATGCCGCAGCATATGCAGGTCGATCGCCTCCGGCAGCAGACTCAGATCCAGAAACGTCAGTCCGTTCGACAGCGCCAGCCCGAAGAAGCAAATCGAGCTCCACAGCAGAAGGCGCTGGCCCGACTGCCGATAGCCACGTGCCAGCAGCACGCCGCACGCCAGAACAACCAACGTGCCCAACAGGTAGACTGCGGCCTCCATCAGCTCTTGTCCTTTCTGAAACGGAAGGCGTCGGCAAACGCACGAATTCCAGGTGAGGCTTTGGAGTGAATTATGCCTGAGACCCGGATCAGCTCACGCCGGTGCATTTCGTGGACAGCTTGCAGCAGCCGGTTCCGCTCCTCCGACCGCGTGTCGTAGAAGTACGCTCCGTCATGCCGCGCCTCGCGCGCGATCAATTCGCGCCGGTACAGGTCTTCCGCAATGGTCGTCGCCCGCGCCTGCGTCACGTACAGTTGATCCGCAAGCTGCCGGGCAGAGCACAGCTGCGGCGCCTGCCGCCACAGCAGCAGCAGCGCCTCCAGATGCGGCACGCTGTCAATCTCGTCGACGATGAACCGCTCGACGTCCGGGAATTCCTCTCCCATGGTTCGCTACTGCTAATGCTATATCGAATCACGACAAAGCGTCGTTCCGACAAATTGCCGCACCCGTTACAACCCAAGGACGGCCCCAAAATATGCAAATGAATCCAAGAAACCAGCGACTTAGACTGTGCGCTGAGGTGGTTTCCATTGCGATTCGCAGCCCGACTGCTGAAAGTTCTGTTCCTGCTGATCCTCATCGTGGTGGCCGCCATCGCCTTTCTCTTCCTCGTCCCCTACGGCCCGCACACCGAGCAGTTCGTCGACATTGCCCCCGGCACCAGCACGCTCCAGATGGGCCGCCAGCTCAAGCAGGCCGGCGTTCTGCGCACCGGCTACGAGCTCCAGGCCCTCCGCTTCACCCGCGGCGGCAGCCTCAAGGCCGGCGAGTACCGTTTCGACCATCCCGCCACCCCCACCGAGGTCTACGATCGCCTCCACCGCGGCGACGTCTACACCATCGCTCTCACCATCCCCGAGGGCTATAACATCTTCGACATCGCGGGCGCCGTCCAGGCCGCCGGGCTCGACTCCAGCGCCAGCTTCCTCGCCGCCGAGCGCGCGCACACCGAGCTCATCCGGGCTTGGAGTCCTCCGGGGAGCCCCCGAGCCACCTCGCTCGAAGGCTTCCTCTTCCCCGACACCTACAAGTTCAACCACCACTCGACCGAGGTCGAGATGCTCGGCGCCATGGTCAAGCGCTTCGCCGAGGTCGCCACCCGCCTCCGCCTCCAACCGGCCGACGCGCCCCGCGTCGTGACGATGGCCTCGCTCATCGAACGCGAGGTGCGCGTCCCCTCCGAGCGCCCCGTCGTCGCCGGTGTGTTCGAAAACCGCCTCCGCGCCGGCATGCCGCTCCAGACCGACCCCTCCGTCATCTACGCCTCGCTCCTCAACGGCACCTGGACCGGCGTCATTCACCAGAGCGAGCTCCACTCCGACTCCCCCTACAACACCTACACACACCCCGGCCTTCCACCGGGGCCCATCTGCAATCCCGGTGTGGCGTCGCTCCAAGCCGCCCTGCGCCCCGCCCAGACCGACTACATGTACTTCGTCGCCAACCCCGACGGCTCGTCAAAATTCGCCAAGCAGCTCGACGAGCACAACGCCAACGTCGCCCAATACCGCCAGCAATCGGCCCAGCCGCAAAAATGAGTAGACTTTCAATGAGGTGCGAGCCTGCTCCACTTGCGGACATTGGGAGTTTCGACGGGTGCACCGTCGCGGGACCCTCTACAGGCTGTTATCGCTGATCGGCCTGTTTCCCTGGGAGTGCGCCAACTGCGGCCAGATCGTCCTGTTGCGCCAGCGCGGACATAAGACGTAACGCGAGTGCCCCATCCTCGACGCGTAGCGGCAGGGTGGGCTATCGCGCGTCTGAGTCGCGCGAGTTTCTTTCCTGTTCGCAGTGATGCCGGCTGCATCATGTCTCGCCTTTGAGACATGGGTTCACAGCATGCCGTATCCGAAGGGCACGGCTCGTAGCCTTGGGCTTTAGGCCAAGGTCTCAGTGCCACAAGTGTCGCCAAAAGAAACGCGGATTCACGCCCTTGAGGCGTAATTTCAGCCCAAATCACCCGTTTGGCATTGCACAAAAGTACTGGCCTCACCTGTGCATCACGACCAGGTTCCGGCCCACATTTGCAGAGCTGTTTACTCGAAAGATACTTGCGGCATACTATCGTGCACCCCAAGGCGTTGTGCCCTAATTTGGATCAATGCTTCTGACCCTCCCGCATGTCTCGATCTAGGCGAAGATTAGGCGAAAATTGAATCCATAACTGTCGCAATATACGCCTAAGAGATTCTCGCCAAATTGGTTAGGTTTTTCGGGAACTTGTGGGAAATTTTCGTTTGACACAGGGGTGGGGCGCGGCTCTATAACCGCAGAACTCACCCACGATGGACTCCCCCGCTCGCGAAAAGATAGCTGCGACGGTCGGATTCCAAAATCGACGGGTACCGTTGGGGCCGGGATCTCCCATGGACCGGCCTGAGCCAACCGAGAAAAAACAGACCCCTGGTGGGGGTGCACTGCGCCGGGCAATAGAGCGCAAACGCCACCACCGCGGAGGTCTCAAGCAGCCTGACGAGCCCATCCGACCGCGGAAACCCGACGAGGCTCGACGGGGGAGTTGTGCGCCTTGGAGAAGAAGAATGAAGCATTTTTGCGTCGATAAGAAAATTGACCACTTTTGCGTTGATAGGAAAATCAAGCATGTTTGCGTGGAACTAAAAGTATGCGAGGGGTGTGGCGGACTTTGGTTCCGCGCCCAAAACCGTGGGGTGTATTGCCGTACGTGCGCACTCTGGCTTTCGGATTTCCCGCCGCCGAGAGGGCGTAGCCGGGCAGGACGAAAACCGAAGCTGCGCCTGGTCGTCTGCGAAGGCGGCACAAAATGACCAAAAACGCACTCAAAATGCAAAAAAAAGCGGTCCAAATCGAAACACAGTATTCCGGTCGAACTGCAGCAACCGTCGCCGTCAGCAACAAGGAAATGGGGTCTGAAGTGAAGAAGTCAGTGGGTCGTCTCGAGCTCGTACACGTCTCTCGCAACATCCAACGCGCGTCAGCACTCCCCGCGTCTGCACTCCGCGAAGCCACAACCGGCAGGCCAATCGCGGCCGGCCTCAACCTGGTCCCCCGCATCATGGCTGTCGCCGAACCGGCCGCAGCTCCGGTCGAAAATCCCCAGCCCGCCCCTCCCCAGCCGAAGGTCGAGCTCGCCTTCTACCGCAAGTACACCGAAGCCATGCTTCGCCGCTACACTCGCATCTCCATGCAGCCCGGACGCACCCCCGCGCTGCTCGGCCGCGAGCTGTTCCAGGGCGATGCGTCTCACACCACCCTCACTACCTTCGAAGACGGGATCGTCTTCTGCATCGACGTCGAGCGCAGCCTTGCCAAACTGCGGCCGATTGACCGTAGGCTGATCCAACGCATGTCGATCCAGGGATACACCCCGGAAGAAGCCGCTCAGCTGCTCGGACTGAGCCTGCGGTCGTGCTTCCGCGGCCACAGTAAGGCCTTGGATCGCCTGACGAAGATCTTCCTGACGGCCCGTCTCTTCGAACCTCTAAAATCTTGTCAAGATGTGGACGTCGTGGAAAACTAAACAACTTCCTAACTGTCAATAGCTTACAGACCAAAAACTTTTGGCAGTGAATTTCACTCGGCTTGATATTCTAAAGAAGTAAAGATCAAACGGGAGGCCCACCGGGGTCCCCAGCGAGCGTTCTCTGCTCGGTGGGGTGGTCACGGGGTCTCCCGTTTTCATTTTGGGAGGCAAAACAAGTGCGTTGTAGTGGTGGGAAAGGATTAGGCCGCGGCTCGAAGGGCGGCCCGCAGCTGATGGCCGAATCGGCCGAAAACCAGGAGCCGCAGGAAAAGCCGCTCCGTCCGCGTCAGTGTCACAAATACCTGCAAAAAAAGCTCGCTTCGGAGTTCAAAACCATCGTCGCCGGCTTCATCAGCGAGGCGCGCAGCGGAGGCTGCGCTCACATGAAACTTGCCGTCGAGCTGCTCCAGCCGATCGAAAATGAGAGCCGCCGCAAGGGCTCCGCCCAGCGGCTACTCGAAGAACTCGGCGAATAAGTCAAGCCCTCTATCAGGTTTATGAACCAATTCCAACCCCCGGTGCATCGGATTCCGAAGTGGCAATCGCCGATACCGGGGTCCCCGGCGAGTTTGCTCGCTGGGGTGGCTATACTTAGGGTTTGCAGAGGATGAAGATTCACCGAGCTTTGTCGATTGCAGGACTCGTGGCAGCTGCCGGTTTAACCGGCTGCTTCCGCACGACAACAATCGTCCAGCGCACCCAGGCCCCGGAGATGTACCGCAGCACGTCGGTTGAAAACCTCGACAGGATCATCTCCGCGCGGGACGAGTCCATCAAGACGCTCACCGCTTCGGTCCTGCTCACCGCCAGCACCGGCGGCGGCAAAGAGGGCAAGGTGGTCACGTACACGTCGTTCAAAGGCTTCATTTTCGTGCGAAAACCGCGCGATTTGCGCGTAATTATGCAACTTCCTGTGGTCGGTTCCCGCGCTCTCGACTTGGTTTCAAACGGCGCCACCTTCACCATGGTGCACGCCACCGGCGGTCACGGCGATGTCTGGATTCAGGGCACCAATACAGTCACAACGCCGTCCAAAAACGGCCTTGAAAACCTCCGCCCGCCAGTCTTTTTCGACTCGCTTCTGGTGCCCGGCGTAGGTCCGGATGAGTTTGTCAGCCTCACCGAATCCACCCGCGTGCTGGCGCCGAAATCCAAGCACCAGCCCGCGATTGAAGAGCCGGATTACGATCTCGCCGTCCTGAAGCATGGCGAGGGAAACACGATGACGCTGGAGCGCCTTGTGCACTTCAGCCGAGTGGATCTGCTGCCGTTTGAGCAGGACATCTACGACGACAAGGGCCAGGCGCAAACAATTGCGACCTACGACAAGTATCAGGACTTCAACGGCATCAAGTTTCCGACCATCATCAACATCAAACGGCCCCTGGATGAGTACACCCTGAAGCTTCAGGTGACGAAGCTGACGCTGAATCAGCAGCTGGAGAACGATCAGTTCGAGCTGAAGATTCCGCCTGGAGTCAAAGTTCAACAGCTGCAATAGCTCGTCTCAGGCGAGCCCGGCGCGGCGTGCGTGGCTGGCGATCTGTTGATTGATCTCGAGGGCGAGGGCGAGCGCGGCTCGGCCGGCCTGTCCGGTTACGCGCGGCTGGGTGCGATTGCGAACAGAGGAAATGAAGTCTTCGAGCTCGAGCCGCAGCGGCTCCGCGTTTTGCGGGTCCAGCTTCTCGAGCGAGAGCCCGCGCGAAGGATGCGATCCTTCGTGGGCACTCATGGCTGCTTGATGGAAACCGCCGGCCGCAGTGAGCTGCGCAAGCAGCGATGGATCAACCTTGATGGTGAGGAGCTCCTGGCGCGCGAAGTCGAGCGAGAGGTATTCATGCGGCTGGAAGAGCCGCAGCTTGCGGACCTGTTCGGTAGAGACGCGGCTGGCGGTGAAGTTGGCCACGCAGCCGGACTCGAACTCGACGCGCACGTTGGCGATGTCGACCCTCGGAGAGAGGACCGGTAGACCGACAGCGCGGACCTCGCGCACGGCGGAGTTTGTGAGCGAGAGAACGATGTCGAGATCGTGAATCATCAGATCGAGGACGACATCAACGTCGAGCGAGCGCGGCGTAAAGATGGAGAGGCGATGCGCCTCAAAGAACATGGGCCGCGTGATGCGCTCCGCGGCCGCGGTGACTGCAGGGTTGAAGCGCTCAAGATGACCGATCTGCAGGATGCGGTGGTTGCGTTCGGCGAGCGCGAGGATCTGGTCGGCCTCTTCGATCGAGGCGGCGAATGGTTTTTCGATGAGCACGTCGATGCCGGCATTGAGCAGACGTTCTGCAATGGCCGCGTGATGGATTGTGGGGGAGCAGACGGACGCGGCGTCAAAGGGGGGCGCCGCGTTCGTCTGCAGGGCTTCGTCGAGAGAGGCGAAACCCGTGACGTCGTACCTGGCCGCGAGCTCGGAGCGCCGGGATGGAGTTGGCTCGACGAGTGCGGTGAGCTGAAGTTCGCCGGCGGCTTCAAGGTCGCGGTAGACGCGGAGATGGTTGCGCCCGAAGGCTCCGGCGCCAATGACTGCAACGCGAGGTGTTTGCAAGGTTACTTCTTTGTGGAAGGTGTAGGGGATTCCACGGCCTCACGGCAGCGGGCGTAGAGCTCGAGGAGCTGATTGATCTGGTCCTCGGATTTGGCGGCGCCAGCCGCGACGAAGCCAGTAGACGCGCTGCCGGCGCGGCCGACGTTGGCGTGCGGGGCGATGAACTTGAGCAGATCGAGGGCGATGTCTTCAGAGCGGCGAGCCAAGTTGGTGCTGGATTCCATGTTTGCCTTTCAGAGTGTTGCTGAAGCTCAATGCTATCGGCTCAGTGGAGAGGCGCGCAACGTAACCCCGCTCATCCGCAAGCGGATGAACGGGGCACAGCCGTGCGGCTACGCGAGAGTAGATTTTTGAATCGGAATTTTAAAGGGAGTGAGGTGCGATGCGAGGAGTGAAACGGGGAGTGACCCTGGTGACTGTGGTGCTTGCGGTGCTGGGCATGTGTTGTGCAGCGGCGGCGCAGGTTGCGACAACCACCATTCAGGACACGGTTTACCGTGCGGACGGGACGCCGGCGAGCGGAATGGTGGTAGTGACGTGGCCGACGTTTACCACTGCGGCAGGACAGGCGGTCGCCGCGGGGAACACGTCGGCGACCATCGGGCCAAACGGAGCGTTGTCGCTGACGCTGGCGCCGAACGCGAACGCTACGCCGACGGGAACGTACTACACGGCCGTGCTGCATCTGGACGACGGAACGACCAGCCAGCAGTACTGGGTGGTTCCGGTGAGTGCGACGCCGGTGACTCTGGCGGCGGTTGAGAACCAGGTGCTGCCGTCGAGCGTGGCGATGCAGACGGCTTCGCGGGCGTATGTCGATGCGAAGATCGCGACCGTCAGCGGGAGTGGCAGCGGAACGACGGGGTCATATGTCCCGACGACCGGAGGCACGATGACCGGGCCGCTGGTTCTGCCGGCTGATCCAGTCACGCCGAACCAGGCGGCTGACAAGCACTACGTGGATACGAACATCACGCAGGTGACAGGAGGTCTCGCGCAGAAGGTCAGCCTGGTGCCAACCCTAGCGCAGACCATCGCGCAGCCGGCGGGCACGCAGCTGGGAGTGAATGCATTCAACGGTGAGCTGTTTGCGAACGGGTTTCAAACCGGCGCGGGCGGCAACGGCATTGCGAGCGCTTTGTCCTCACCTGGATGTGGCAGCGGATGCACGGTGGTGGCCGAGCCGAATTACAACGTGGGTGAACCGGTGCTTGTGCCGCAGATCCCGAACGGCGGTCACGTGGTGGATCTTCGCCAGGGAGCGACGGCCGAGACGTTTGTGAATCCACTGAGCAAGGGCGCGGTGGCAAAGACTTTGAGCGAGTACTCGAGCGCCCCTTTGAACTCAGGCGGCGGCGGATTCACGCTGAACCTTTGGAACACGGCGCTGGCCGGAGGAACGAACCAGCTTCCCGGCGGCATCGAGAGCGCGCCGTATGGCAAGTCGACGTATGGTGTGTGGGCGGAGACCGGCAACTACTACACGGAAGGCCAGCACATCAACGACGAGCACACGGTCAACTGCTATGCCATCGGCGACTGCCTTGAAGGAAGCTACGTGCTGACGAACTCCGGAGGCTATCGCGACTGGGCCGATGAGGGAGCGCATCCGTTCGATCTGGACGTGACAGAAGACGTGCGCGTGTTCCAGGGAACGTGCGCGACCGGATGCACGACGGGAGCTACTTCACTGTTTGTGAATGCGACGTCGAGCGGCGGCACGCAGGGCGAGGGCCGGTTCCTGATCGACAAGAATCCGGCGAAGACCGTCAGCACGGGACAGATTGTCTCGGACGGCGGCGACACAATGGCGGCGATTGTGAACTTCAGCGGGACGAACTTCCCGGCAAGCCAGTTGTTCGTGACGGCCGGTGCTGCACTGTCTCAGGCGACGAACATCGCTCCGGGCACGGTGACGATGCCGATCGCGACGAGCGGAGTTCCGTCGGGATTCTCGGCTGAACACTAGCGCGCTTGCGTCGACCGGTGTGGCCTGCATCATAGATAGGAATACGGGCGGCCGGTTCCCGGACTTTGAGATGGCGAGCTATACGGTTGTGGATGCGACACATCTCTCGCTGACCTTGAACAAGGCGCATGCTTCCGGTGCGCTGCTGGCAGTGGGAGGCATGTGCGGCTACGGGATTGAGCAGACGGCAGACACGGTGAGTTCGATCCGTCAGATCTTTCCGATCGTCGGCACCTTAAGCCCGACTTCGCTGTACTACGCATCATCGGACATTCCGATTCTGGGTGATCAGGATTATGCGAGCACCAGCGGATTTGCAAATATCTCGGCGCAGGTGGCGTCGATTTCACGCAAGGCGAATGTTGTCACGGTGACGTTCACCTCGAACCTGTCTGTGGACCCGAACGGTCTGACGATGACGGTGAGCGGTGTGGCGGATGGGAGCTACAACGGCAGATTCCAGGTGACGTCCACCGGCACCAACCAGCTGACGTATGCGAACAACGGGCCAGACAGCACGAGCAGCGGAGGAACGGTCTCGTACCTGAATGGAAGCTATGTTCTGTATCCGATGGCCGAGGTACTGAGCGTCTACAACCAGAACACGAAGCAGGTGGACGGGCAGTTCACGCTGGGCGCCAACACGGTGCAGTGGGCGGCGGGAGATGCGGTGGAAGAGCCGCACTTCTACATGATGCTGACGTCGGCGGATACGGAGTTCATCGCGCAGTACACGCCGCGGCCGATTCAGTATTCGACGCCTGGCAAACAGTACCAGGGCAACGTGGGTCCTGGGATGCGCGGATGGGTGATCCAGAATGCTGTGCCCTCGAACAGCTATTACGGCGCGGGAGGGACACACCAATTGCCCGATGATGCGTATGAGGCGCTGGGCGTGTGGGGAACGGACTTCGAGGTAGACGCGGGAGCGAACTCGATCATCCGCGCGCACTGCAACCTGCACGGGTGCAACCGATGGGATTCGGGGTACTCGCTGTTCGATCTGGACGCCGCGAATGGGCAGGACTCTGTGTACTACCAACCGCAGACGGACACGATGTCCTTTATTCTTGGCGCGGGTCCCTCGACCACGATTTCGCCGGGTACGATCAGCGCGGGAACGGTCAGCGGAACGACGATTACGGGCACGACGGTTACAGGCGGGACGGTTACGGGCAAGCTTACTTCCGGCAGCGGGGCCGCAGGCGTATTCATCATCAACAATCATTCGTCAGATGTCGTGCAGCTGCAGTCGACGGATGTGACCGGCTACTCCGCGGTCGGGTTCCTAGACAACACCGGAGCGGTGGCCGGAGGGTTCGGCTACGCAAACCCTTCGGCGCAAAGCGTCCCGGGAACGGTTTTCTTCACCAGCGTCTTCCACAACATGCAGTTCTCAACCAACAACGCAGGGTCAGCGGCGCTCACGATCGACACTGCGGGAAATGTTATTTTGCCCGGATCAGTAAAGGTCAACAGCAGCGGCGTGATCAGCGCAAATCAAGTAAGCACGCCGGTGTTTCGTACTGGAACGGCGGCGAACACGGATGTTGCGGGGACGCTGACGGTGAGTGCAGGCGCGACGACCTCGTCGAGCTATAGCTTTACGGGAGGCTACGGCTCGGCGCCGGTGTGCATCGTGCAACCGCAGAGTGCAACAGCAGCTTCGGTTGCGAGCCTGGGTGCGGTGGTGCCGCAGGTTTCGACGACGGCGCTCTCGGTGAGCGTGCAGACTGCGCCTGCGAGTGCCATCACCTTCGGATACGTGTGCGTGGGCAGAAATTGATGAGGAGATGTGGGGAAAAGACGGTTGGGTGAAGTGGAGTACTTGAGGGAGATGGGCCGCCGGGTAAGGAACCGGCGGCCCCAATATTTGATCGAGGCGCCGGAGAAGTGGCTGCGTATCCGGACGCGCGAGGGAGAGTTGAAGCGGCTGGTGGCGAATCCTGCACAGCGGATGTTTGAGGAGCGATGCGGCCGGCAGAACATTGTGCTGAAGGCGCGGCAGATGGGCATAACGACGTGGGTGTCGGCGCGGTTCTTTCTGCGCACGATTACCACGCCGGGAACGCTGACGCTGCAGGTGGCGCATACGCGCGAGGCGGCGGAGTCGATCTTTGCGACGGTGCGGAGGATGTGGGAGGGTTTGCCGGAGGATCTGCGAGAGGGACCGCTGCGGCTGGCGCGTGCGAATGCAGGGCAGATGGTGTTTGGGGAGATCGACAGCGAGTTTCGGATCTCGAGCGCGGCGGAGCTGAATGCCGGCCGCGGGCTGAGCGTGCAGAATCTGCACTGCAGCGAGGTGAGCCGCTGGCCGGGCGATGCGAAGATGACGCTTGCGGGATTGCGAGCGGCGCTGGCCCCGCAGGGCGAGCTGGTGCTGGAGAGCACGCCGAACGGGGCGTACGGCGCGTTCTACGAGGAGTGGAGCGCTGGCACGGATGAGGCGGGATCTGAAGTGGAGATGGTGCGGCACTTCTTTCCGTGGTGGATGGAGCCGGCGTATGTGAATGTGCCGGTTTCGCGTGAGTCGATGAGCGCGGAGGAGTATGCGCTGGTTGAGCGGCATGGGCTCAGCGCGGAGCAGATCGGGTTTCGGCGTGGCCTGGAGCGGACCTATGGATTGCTGCGCGGGCAGGAGTTTGCGGAGGACCCGGAGAGCTGCTTCCGGACGAGCGGCGCGTGTTGTTTTGATATCGATACATTGGACCAGCGCATCCGCGAGGCGCCTGAGCCTGTGGAGCGGAGACGCAATAGCGCGCTGCAGATCTGGCTGAAGCCGCAGCCCGGGCGTGAGTATGTGGTGGCGGTGGATTCGGCCGGTGGCGGTAAGGAGGGCGACTTCGCCGCGGTGCAGGTGGTAGAAGTTGCGACCGGCCTGCAATGCGCGGAGTTGCGCGAGCGGCTGCGACCGGAGGACCTGGCGCGCGCGAGTGTGGAGCTGGCGAAGGAGTATGGAGGCGCGCGGATTGCAGTCGAGCGCAACAACCACGGCGCGGCGGTGCTGGCGTACATCGAGACGCGCGAGAGTTACGCGCGCCTGTATCGGCAGAGCGGCGAGGCTGGGTGGCTGACCTCTGTGGCGTCGAAGCCAGAGATGGTGGCGAGGCTGGGAGTGCTGCTGCGCGAGACGCCGGAACGGTTCATGAGCCGGCGGCTGCTGGCGGAGTGCAGGACGTTCGTGGCCGACGAACGTGGGCGCGCAGCGGCTGCGGCGGGCTCGCACGATGACACGGTGATGGCGATGTGCATAGCTCAGGCGGTGCGGGCTGAAGTGTTGGAGCGGCGCGGGGTGGTTCGCGCGGCGTAGCGAGTGCGCTACTCTGCATGGAAGGAGACTCGGGCCTTGGCGGTTGTAGCGGTGCAGGCGATTCGCAGAATGCGCGGTGGGGCGCAGAGCCAGCTGATGCTGGGCGCGGACGCGAACCTGTGGGTGGTGAAGTTTCAGAACAACCCGCAGCATCGGAGAGTGCTCGCGAACGAGTTGATTGCAACGCGGCTGGCGGAGGCGATCGGGCTGACGGTGCCGAAGAGCGACGTGATCGAGGTAAGCGAGTGGCTGGTGCGCAACAGCCCCGGGATGGTGGTGGAGCTGGGTCGAGGTGCGCGCGAGGTGTGCGCTTCGGGGCTGCAGTTTGGGAGCCAGTTTGTCGGTGGGCTGATGCCCGGGCAGGTGGTGGATTATCTGCCCGAGCCGCAGATGGAGGAGGTGCGGAACCTGGCGGAGTTCGCTGGCGTTCTCGCGCTGGACAAGTGGACGGGCAATTGCAATGGGCGGCAGGCGGTGTTCGAGCGCAGGCCGCGCGAGCGAAAGTATCGCGCGGTCTTTATCGACCAGGGATTCTGCTTCAACGCTGGCGAATGGAGCTTTCCGGATTCGCCGCTGCGCGGTGTATTTCCGCGCAACCAGGTCTACATGCGCGTGACAGGATGGCCGAGCTTCGAGCCGTGGCTGTCGCGGATCGAAAAGTTCGATGCATCGAAGCTCTGGGCGCTCGCGGAGGAGGTGCCGCCGGAGTGGTACGGCGGCGATCTGACGGTTATGGAGCGCCTGATGGAGCAGATGCTTGCGCGGCGAGGAAGAGTGCGGGAGCTGATTGAGAACTTTCGTGATTCGGATCGCGAGCCATTCCCAAATTGGGGCGCGGCGTCGACGGTTGTGGTTCCAAGGCGCTTTGCAGTTGCGGGCACGGCTGGCAATCTGGTGATGTGAAGGAGTTAGGGTAAGGGGTCAGGAGTTAAGGGTTAGGGGTGAGGGGTTAGGGAGGAGCGAAGTTGGCGGAGCGGGTCCAGTGCGAGTTCTCTCTCATCCGGTATGTGCCGGATGTGGTGAAGGGAGAGTTTGCGAACATCGGCGTCGTGCTTCGCGAGGCGGGCGCTGCTGATGGCGCGGCGGTGCGGTTCACGCGCGACTGGAGCCGCGTGCGCTGCCTGGACCCGAACGCCGATGTGGAACTGCTGGAGTCTCTGGAGGCGGAGATTGCGGAACGGCTGCGCGCTGGTGTGGATGTGCGCGTGAATGCGAAGCCGATGCTGGAGCTGCTGGAAGATACGCTCTCGAACAGCGTGCAGGTGACGGAGATGCGCGGCACGCTGGCGGAGAGTATGGCCGCGGAGATGGAGCAGTTGATGCGCATGTACGTCGAGCCGCTGAAGGCGCCGGCGGCCAAACGCAGGACGAGCGGACGCACGGCGATCGCGGGCAGGATGCGCAATGAGTTCGAGCGCGCTGGTGTGTGGGGGCTGATGCGGAAGCGCATCTCGGCGGCGCAGTACACGCGGCCGGGCGATCCGCTGAAGCTCGACTGCGGGTATCGGAACGGACGTGTGCGGATGTTTCAGGCGGTGTCGCTGGAGAACGATGCGGAGTCGGCGAAGGGACTGGCGTACTCGGCGGAGGCGCTGCGCGCTGGCGTGAGCAGAGTCGAAGGCGTTGAGTTGGAGTTGACGGCGGTGGTGGAACCGGTGGCGTCGGTGGGGGATGCGGAGATGTATGGCTTCGGCGTGGGCGCGATGGAGAGCGCGGCGATTCGGGTGTTGACGACCGCCGATCTGGCGCGAGTGGCGGAGACGGCGCGCAGAGAGTTGCGGGTGTGAAGGAAGTCAGGGGTTAGGAGTCAGGGGTTAGGTAGTTAGCCAGGGAGTTAGAGAGTTTGGCGTTAGGAGATATTCCTGACTCCTCACTCGCTAACTCCCTAACTGTTTTTGAGAGGAGAGCGGATGGGTGTTGGAGCGGCGGTCAGGGAGATGTGGGATCGCGTGACGGGAGTGAACGCAGAGCAGGAGACGGAGGGCGCGCGCAAGACCGTTGCGGCACCTCTGGTCGGGTCGATCTTTTCGCCGGTGCGTGGCGGTTCGCCGGTGAACACGCTGCCGAAGCCGACGGCGGCCAACCTACGCAGGTTCGCGGAGACGCCGGCGGCGAGGCGCGCAATCAACTGCATCAAGGACAAGATCGCGTGCATGGAGTGGAGGCTTGAGGCCAAGCCCGATGTGGGCGACGAGAGCGCCGCAGATCGCGCGGAGCGTGCACGTGCGCTGCGGCGTGCGTTTGAGACGCCCAATGAGAGCGACAGCTTTCGCACCTTCATCGAGCAGGTGATCGAGGATGTGCTGGTCGGCGGATTCGGCGCGGCGGAGGTGGAGGTCACGGGCGATGCAGCGTCGCCGGTGCGCTTGTATCCGGTGGATGGCGCGACGATCAAGGTGAACGCGCATTGGAACGGTGATCCCGCCCAGCCGCGATACGAACAGATGACAGGCCGGCTTGGAAAGGATGCCGTGCTGCCGCTGCTGGACGCGGAGCTGATGTATGTGCGGCTGAATCCGCGCACGCACACGCCGTTCGGGTTGGGCAAAATTGAGGTTGCGTTCGAAACGATCTCGCACTTCCTGCAGGCACACCGGTACGCGGGGCGGCTCGCGGCGAACAGCGTGGTGCAGTATGCGCTGTGGATGCAGGACCGCACGCCGGAGCAGCATGAGCGGCTCATCCAGTGGTGGCAGGACGAGGTGGAAGGAACCGGGCGCGTGCCGGTGATGAGCTCGGAGACGCCTCCGCAGGTGCTGAAGTTTTCGGGTGGGACGGATGCGGACCTGCGGCTGCAGTGGCAGGAGTTCCTGCTGACGATGATCGCAAACGCGTTTGATCTGCCTGGCATGCTGCTGGGTGTGTCAAAGGATGTGAACCGCTCGACCGCAGCGGAGTTTGCGGAGGAGGCGTTCAACAACGCGGTGGTTCCGCTGGCGAAGCTGATCGCGGACCATTTGACGCGTGACGTGATCGTGAAGCGGCTGGGGTGGGACGATCTGCGGTTCGTGTGGAACGCGCTCGACACTCGTGATGAGTCGACCGAGGTGCAGATTCAGATTGAGCTGTTGAAGGCCGGTGTCTTGACTCTTGAGGAGGTGAGGACGATGCGGGGGCTGCCGGCGTTGCGTGATCTGCCGGCTTTGCTAGCGCCCGCGCAGGAACAGCAGTAAGTGAGCGAAGGAAGAACAACAGCCAGGAGGACTGATTGAGAGAGATGGAGGCGCGGATGTGCAGGCCGCGCGGTTTGGCTGTGAACGCGATGGCGGTGGAGTTTCCCGAGGTGAATGGGCATCCGAACCGTCTGCCGTTTGAAGGGTGCCTGACGCTGGTGGATGTGCCGAGCGACCGTGCGCCGAGTGGAGCGCGAGGGCATCGCGTGGTGCTGACGCGCGCGGCTGCTGAAGCGGCGCTACCGAGTCTGCTGGGTATGGCCGTGGACTACAAGGCCGGGTGGGATGGACATGATGCGCGGCAGAAGTGCGGCATCATCACGTCCGCGCATGTGGAGGGCCAGCGGCTGATGGTGAGCGGCTTTCTGTTCGCGCGCGACTTTCCGGAGCTGGAGCGCAAGATGTCAAGCGTGAAGGCCAACGACGCCGGCGAGATGGGCATGAGCTATGAGCTGGCCGACGCGCACGTGGCGGATATGCGCGCGCAGGTGTGGACGCTGACGCGTGCAGTCTTTACCGGCGCGGCGATTCTGCTGCGCGAGAAGGCGGCGTACCGGAGTACGTCGTTCAAGCTGCGCGCGCGTTGCAACGGGCGATAAACAGATTGACTGAGGAGAACAAATGGAAGAGATGACTGCGAATGAGTTGCAGGCTGCTGCAGATCGATTGATGGAGGCTGCGTCAGCCCTCGAGAGAACAGTGACGCGTATGGCCGAGCAGCAGGTGGCAATCGCTGCGGAGGCGGAGTCACAGGTAAGCCGCATCGTGGCGACGGTGGAGTCGCAGCGCGAGGCGGAGCTGGAGCGCAAGCTTGCCGAGGCCGAGGCCCGGCTTGCCGCGTCGGACGAAAAGATCGCAGAGCTGGTGGCGTCTGCAGCTGCGCAGCCCGCCGGACGCAAGACGCTGCCGACTACGATGGCGACCATGCTCGCCAAGCAGGGCGTGGTGATGGATTCGATAGAGGCGGGCGCGATCGATGGTGCGCTCGCGAGCCTCAGCATCGAGCAGCGCATCGCGGTGAAGGCAGAGCTGATGCGCGCGGGCGTGCTGAGTCCGGCGGACCGCGGCTAAGCCGAAAATAAAGCAGTTGTGTGAAGCAGAGGGTGCAGCGAGGCTGCGCCCTTTTGTTTTGCGAAGAAATTTTCGAACAACCAACTGAGGAGAATGAATGAACGCGAAGTTTACGGAGATCAGCGCAGCGGCAGACTACATCGGACCTGGTGCAATTGAGGTCCCTCTTTACCAGACCGAGATTCTCGACCTGGTGCGCCGCCGCGGGCCGTTTGGACAGCGCATCAAGCAGGTGCCCGCGACCGGCCATCCATCGCGCTACTTTGAAGAGCAGGCGATTCCTTCGCCCGCTGCCACTGCGGGCTTTATGGATCCGCGCAATCTTGTTCCCCCCGTCGTAACCCCGACGCGCGTGGAGCGCTCTGTTCCGCTGAAGGCGCTGGTTGCGCAGATCAACTACAACCTGTTTGATCTCGAGCTGGGTAAGCAGCAGGGCCAGTTTGCCTATCTGCAGGCGAAGGATCTCGCCGACACCGTTGACGGTGTTCTGCGCACGCATGACATCGCGCTGTGGAACGGCACGGACACGAGCCTGAGCACGCCGACGACGCCGCAGTACTTCGGTGTCGGCGCGCAGATTGCTGCCGGTGGCAACACGGTGACGATCAGCACCTCGGAGTCGATCGTTGATGGTTTCAAGTCCACGATCGCGCAGATGCTTTCGAACAGCAGCTATGGCGTTCGTCCGACTGCGATCTATGCGAACCCGGTGCTGCTTGACCTGATCGATCGCGAGATGAAGGCCGAGTTCAACGTCGTGCTGAACACGAAGGCGATTGAGGGCGGGCTCACCGTGAAGACGCTCTCCACACAGGCCGGCGACCTTCCGCTGATTCCGGAGTGGACGCTGCCGTACACCGGCACGCCAGGCTCGGGCAGCGCGGTTCTCCCGGCGTACATCGTGACTGAGGACCTGATCGAGTATCACTGGCTGGGCGATCCGAATCCGCGCGTCTTCCAGCTCGGCCTGCCCGGTTCGCTCGCGAGCCAGTATGTGGCGGTGAAGTTCGGCGCGCCTGTGGTGAAGGGCGCGAGCTACGCGCACTACCAGGTGCTCGTCGACCGCTAAACGACCGCTGAGGTGAGTGGCTTATCGACCGGCGTTGCAAAGGAGAACCTGCCCTCGCGGCGCCGGTCGCAACTCCTCAGTGCGCGAGCAGAAGAGATCTTATGGAGGTAAGGATGGGCTATCTATTGCCCTCGGATTATGTGGCGTATGGATTGACGGCGGACACGCAGGACTCATGGGTAACTGCGGCATCATCGATGATCGAGGCGTATTGCAAGCGGCCGACGCTGATGTCGGCGAGCTACACGGAGTATGTGCGGGTCTCGCGTCATACACAGCGTGTGCGGCTCAGCTATGGACCGCTGATCAGCGTGGATGCAGTGCAGGCGAAGTATGCGCGGCCATCGCGGCTGTTCATTGAGGAACAGCCATTTGCGCTGGAGTTCGCCGAGGTGTTCGGGCTGCCGGGAACGTGGACGACGGTGGATCCGACAACGCTGCAGATCAGCATTCCGCTGGGAGAGTTTCGCTTCCCGTGGAATGTGATGGGACTGCGCTATGCCGAAGCGGAGGTGACGTACACCGCGGGGATCACGACAGTGCCCGATGCGGTGAAGGTCGCGTGCGCGCAGATTGTGAAGAACGCACAGGCGACGCCCGGGCTGAATGTGAAGTCGAGCAGGATGGACACGCTGCAGACGCAGTACTTCAGCGATGCGCTGCTGGACAGCCAGGTGAAGGCGATGCTGCGGCCGTACGTCGCAGAGAGGATGGCCTAGCGTGGCGGATCTTCTATGCAACGATGGCGCGGTTCGAGCGGCCGATACGCTGCTGCGTGCCAATGGTGGACGTGCCGTGATGCTGCGGATTCCAGCGCCAGCGGTGGCGAATAACGATGGCGAGCAGCTCGGGGTCGCAACGCCGCAGTTCCAGGACGTGGAGCTCGCGCCGGTTGCATTTCGAAAGCTCGAGAAGACGACCGTGCTGCTGGTATCGGGCAGCGCAGTGCAGTCGATCGTCGGCAGCCTGCAGTTCAACTCGGCGGAGGTGTTGTTCGAAACGGCGGTTGGCGTGGTTGCCGATTCCGTGCTGTACACGATCTTGTCGAACACGGCTTCGACCTCGGACGGAAAGACCTACGTGTACAGCCTGGAGCTGCGCGCGCCGGATCGCTAGGAATGTGGAGGGAGATTGCAGAACGCGAAGGACACGTTTTACGAGATGCTGCGCTCGCGCATTGCGGCGGCCAATCCCGAGCGCACGATTGTGCTGCGCGGAGTGATTCGCCCGGGTGTGCTGGTTGAAGAGAATGAGATCGTCACCGCGATAACGATTCCTGATTGTTTCCGGCTGCGCTGGCTCGATGCAACGGTGGATGCAGCGAATGCATTGCCGGTCGCGACGCTGACTTGCGAGGTGCTGTATGAGACTGCGGGAACGCCGGGCAATGCAGGTTTGGATCGCGGCCGACTGCTGACCCAGATGGATGCGGAGTTGACGGCAGCTGTGAACGCAACGCCGCAGCAGGCGGCGAAGCAGAGCTATGCGGCGCTGGCGAACGGCGGCAGTGCAACGCCGCTCACGACCAATGTCTGGTGGAGCAATGTTGCTCTCGGACCACTGGTCGTGAAAGCGGACCGTGTTGGCAGAACAGCAAAGATCGTGGTGATGAGCTGCGAGGAGGCAGGTGAGCTGTGAATGTGACGACAGAGACGATGCCGCCTGCAGTGCGCCGCGTGCGCGCGTACTTTGCTCCGGTGAATCGCGCGGCGAAGCAGGCAACAATCTTTGATCCGGCGCAGCAGGGAACGTTTGCGTTGGATGCGCCGCCATCAGCCGTGGATCGATCTCGGATGGATCACGGGATTTGCGCGCAAATCCGCAACGAAGATTGAGCCGGTTCGTGCGGGCGCTCCAGCGACGCCGCAGATGCAGAGCCGGAGTTTGATTGATGCAACCGTCGCATTCCAGTTTGCGAGCTGGGGCAAGCTGCAGATGGCGCTCGCTGCGGGAACGCAGCAGATGAATCTGTTGAAGGTGCAGCTCGGAGCGGCGGCGGCAGGATCTGGCGGAACGGCTGTGGCTGCCGTCGCGCTGCAGAGCGGATCGACAGCAACGGTGTTGCAGCTTGGAGCGGCGACGGCAAACTTTGCGGCGGGTGAGACGGTTGTGGTCGATGTGGACTACACGGGACAGCTCGGTTTCATCGGCAGCGGTGTGAGCGGAGCCTATGTAAAGACTGCGCTCACGGATGTGGATTACGTCCGGCGCGTGTCGCTGAACGTCGCGCGCGTCGCCTCGATTGCAAATGGAGCGCTGACCTTGGAGCAGCCGCTGCTTGCGGGCGTTCCCACGAGTGCAATGAAGGTGAGCGGCGTTGCCGGATTTTGCGATCGGGAGGGATCAACGTTCTTCCAGGAGTGGTCGGCTTTGTTTGTCGCCGACGGACAGCAGGGCGAGCGTGTGCTTTGGCATTACCCGCGGCTGCAGTCGATGGCGAGCGCAGCGGAGACTTCGGTTGCGAGTGGCGGCGGGCTGGATATTGTGCGACAGAGCGCGTCGTTTCGTGCGCTTCCGGTTCAGGATGCGGTCGATGGCGAGAACGTCGTGTGCTTCCGCAGCTTCGTCGCGAGCTGAGGATGAGAGGAGAGTGGGTTGCGGATCACGATTGACAATCTGGATGGACAGGGTGCGCGCGATTACAGTCAGTCGGTTGCGCCGGAAGGACCGATCACGATTCAGCGCACGCTGAATGCGCCCACGCGTTGCACGGCGGAGCTGGTCGTGGGCCTGGACGAACTTCCGCTGCCAGCGCGGCTTGGGCGTGTTGTCGTTGAGTCTGAAGCGGGTGCGGTGTTGTTTACCGGCTATCTCGCGACGGAGTCTGTGCGGGTGTATGCCGGCGACGCGAGCGCAGGTGCGGTGTATCGCGCGCGGCTGAGCGCGGTGAGCGACGAGTGGCTGCTGGATCGCGCAGGTTCGGGCGCGGCGCAGCTGATGGGGTCATCGCTGTCGCTTGACGGCGATCAGTTGCTGGCGCGAATGGCGGCTCGCGTGCAAGCGGGCGGGGCAGATGTGCTCAGCGTATCGAGTGCGTCTGGTGTGCCAGTGACCGGCGTCTTTACGGCGCGAGCCGACGTTCCATGGAGCGTAAACGCAGGTGACGCTGCGTCCGCTGCCTATGCGGGATATCGCGCGCTGAATGGGCAGATTATGATCGAGCCCGCCGGATCGGCGACGCACAACTTCAGTGACGCGGATGGTTCACTGAGCGTCGCTGAATTGCAGGTGGGCGCAGTGCGCGAGCTGGCCAATGATGTCACGCTCTCTGGTGCGGAGGAGCCCGCGGCATACATCAGCGAGAGCTTCGCGGGCGATGGGACAACGGCGGAGTTCGTGCTGAGCGAATCTGCTTTTCGCGAGAGGAAGCGCACGTGGATCAACGATAGCTTTGCAGGCTCGGCGATCGACACGACGGTGTGGCAGAAGACCGATCCGGGTGCGCATCTTTCGCTGGGCGCTGGTGGTCTCGTGCTGAATGGAGGTACGGGCCAGGACGGCCAGACAACACTGTCCGCGCTGGACGCGCTGGAGATCGGCGGAAGCATCGTGATCCAACTCGCCGGTGTGATGTTCGGAGCCGCGTCGGACGGCATGCTCGCAGGCTTGTATCCAGGGGCCGTGCAACTTGCCGAGTGCTTCGCTGGATTTCGTGTTCGTCAGAGCACGAGCGGCACCGGCGGTGTCACCGTCGTTGTTCCGGTGCTGAACGGAGCTGAGGTCGGCACGGTGTTCACACCGGTTGCCGGTCACTCGTACACACTGCGCCTACGATTGCATTGCGTCGAGATGCAGCGAGTGATGCAGCGCTACTACTGCATGGTGGATGGCGTCGTGCAGGGGTTTGGGAATCCTGCGGGCGTGCAGACGCCGTGCGATGTTGTCTTCGAGCTCGTCGATGAAGGCGCGAGCTCCAACACGCCTGCGACGGTACTGTATGACAGTGCGGCTGCAAGCGGAGCTGTGGCGGACTCGCCGATGACGTGCGACTTTGTCGCAGTGAACTCGACGCAGCTCTTTGGCTCCATCCGGTCCGTGACTGTAACGTGCCCGGGGAGTGCGTGGGTTGTGAGCACGCTGCCGAACGGAACGCTGCAGACTCGGTTGATCGGCAGCGCGGGCGAAGGCGTGGACTGCACGTTCAGCTATGGCACGAGCGCGGGTATACCGGGCAAGGTGAAGTTTCTCACCGGGCGCGTTCCGGTTGTCGGTGAGATCGTAACGGTGCACTACCGCAATCAGCAGCGGGCGATCGCGCGCATGGCAGACAGCACGAGTGTTGCGTCCGAGGCGCAGGCAGGTGCGAGTGCGGGTGTTGTGGGAACGAGCCGCTGGCTTGGCAAGGTGTTGCAGCCGGTCGCGCGTTCGAGCGCTGATTGTGAAGCTGCAGCGCAGGCGTTGCTGGCGTTCGCGACGAGCAGGACTGCGGCGGTGGCGGGATCGTATACGGCGGTGAATCCGTCGGCGGACATATGGCCTGGCGACATTCTCGCGGTGACGAGTGACGGCGTCACATCATCGCTGCTGGTGCGCAGCGTCGAGGTCAAGGATGGCAACGCGGCTCCGGAGATCCTGACGTACGCGATGAAGTTTGCAAACGACTGGGCGACGCAGTGGGCCGATGGTATAGGCCTGAAGCTGAGCGAGGCGATTGCTCCGGATGCATTTCTGCCGGCGACCGCTGAGGCAGCTCCGGCGCAGGTGCTCGCAAACCTGCAGCAGCTCGCGGTGACGACGGTGAACGGAAGCGAGTTGCAGATCGATGCTGGATGCGATCCGCCGACGGGCGGGGGTTTTGAGGTGCGGCGGCGCGACTGGAACTTCGGAGCAAATGTCGACACGGCGGACCTGGTGCTGCGGAGTCCGGTACGGAGCTTTTCGATTCCGCGCGCGGCGCAGGTGGAGCAGTACTACGTGCGAATGTACGACGCGAGCTCACCGGTGCTGTATTCGCGGTTTTCAAGCGCGGTGTTTGTAAACGTGCCGCTGGGGTAAGAGGATGCGCGGCGAGCCGTCGCGCAAAGGTGAGGTGGGTGATGACGGAGTTCGAGCGGCAGGTGCTGAGCGAGCTGAGTGTGCTGCAGGCACAGATGAAGGAGCTGCTCGGGATTGGGCAACCAGGACGGTTGCACAAGCTGGAGCAGCGGGTGGACTCGCATGAGCAGAGCGTTCAGCGGCTGAAGGGCCTTGGCGGCGCCTTTGGTGCGCTGTTGACGTTCGTGCACATCGCGATTGCGTGGCTGGGCGGCAGGCATTAGAGCTTGCCCGCGTCAGCGGATCGGAAGGTGAGATGAATTTTCTGAAGCTGTTTTTGCGCGGCGTAGGTCTGCTGCCGAGCGTGATTCAGAGCGTGGAAGCGATGTTTGGAACGAAGTCTGGCGAGCAGAAGAAGCATGCTGTGCTGGGTATCGTGACCACTGCGATCAACATTGTGGACGCGGTCGAGCAGAAGCAGATTGTTGATGCGGATGGGTTCAGCGTGGGGCTGAGCTCGATTGTCGATGGCGTAGTCGCGTGCCTGAACGCGAGCGTGTGGCACAAGGGTTAGTTCAACCAACAAGAGGAGAAACGAGTGAGCGTGGCAACTGTACTTTCAACGGTGGGAAACGATCTGAAGAGCTTCTACACGAAGCTGTCGGCGGACTTCCAGAAGGCCCGGCAGGCGTGGATGATCATTTCCAGTCCGCAGACGCGCGCGGTGCTGCTGACCGTCGGCTCGGATGCGATCAAGATTGTGAAGGACGCGACCGCGGCTGCTGGCAGCAAAGGGCTTTCGCTGTCGCTGGATGAGGCGGTGATCGCAGACATCAAGCAGTTGATCGCCGATGCCGAGGCCGGCGATGGTGTGATTCAGTCGGACCTGAAGGCACTTGGGCTGATTGCCTAAGAACAGAAGCGGCAGACTCTGGGAGTCTGCCGCTGGATTTTTTTTGACGCTCTGTTTTTTGCTTTATCCGATGTCTTCGCTCCAGTTCTCGAGGTAGGCTTTGAAGTCGGTCATGAATTTGCCGGCGTCGGCGCCGTCGATGATGCGGTGATCGAAGCCGAGCGTGAAGCGCTGGATGGAGCGGATGGCGATGGAGTCGTTGCCGTCCTTGTCGGTGAGGACCATCGGCTCCTTGTTGAGGCCGCCGATGCCGAGGATGGCGGACTGCGGCTGCGCGATGATGGGCGTGCCGAACTGCTCGCCGAAGATGCCGGAGTTGGTCAGCGTGAAGGTGCCGCCGGCGACGTCATCGGGAGCGAGCTTCTTGGAGCGGGCGCGGTCGGCGAGATCGACGATGGCGCGCGCGACGCCGAGGAAGCTCTTCTCCTCCGCCTGCTTGATGACCGGGACGATGAGGCCCCACTCGAGCGCGACGGCGATGCCGATGTTGATGTTCTTGTTGTAGAGGATCGCCTCGCCCTGGGTGGCGGCGTTGACGATGGGGTGCTTGCGGAGCGCGTGCACGGCGGCGCGCGTGATGAACGGCATGTACGTGAGCTTCACGCCGTTGCGCTGCTCGTACTTGTTCTTCTCTTTTTCGCGCAGCTTGACGATGCGCGTCATGTCCACCTTGAAGACGGTGTGGACGTGCGCGCTGGTCTGCTTGGACTCGACCATGCGCTTGGCGATGATGGCGCGCATCTTCGACATCGGGACGAGTTCGCCGGGCATGGGCGCGTAGGTGGGAGCGGCCGGAGTTGCAGGCTTCGCGGGAGCTGCGGCTGCTGCGGGCGGTGCGGCTGCTTGCGCGCCGCCGCCCGAGATGTGCGAGGTGATGTCCTGCTTGGTGATGCGGCCGGAAGCTCCGGTGCCAGGGACCTGCGCGAGGTCGACGTTGTTTTCGGCGGCGATCTTGCGGACCAGCGGCGAGGAGCGCGGGCGCTCGCCGGCTGAGGCTGCGGCGGCGGGAGCTGCGGGTGCGGGAGCGGCAGCAGGTGCTGGCTTCGCGGGCGCGGCTGCGGGTGCTGCGGGCTTCGCGGCAGGAGCAGCGGCGCCTCCGCCGATGACGGCGACGACGGTGTTGATGCTGACGGTGAGCCTTCGGCGGCCCTTGATCTCGGTGAGGGTGCCGGCGGCGGGCGACGGAATCTCGGCGTCGACCTTGTCGGTGGAGATTTCGAAGATGGGCTCGTCGCGCTGGACGGTGTCGCCGACCTTCTTGAGCCACTTGGTGATGGTGCCTTCGGTGATGGACTCGCCCATCTGCGGCATCAGGACTTCGGTGCCGGGACCGGCGCGCCGCGGCGCCGTTGCCGGATGCGGGAGCGAGAGCTTCCTTCTCGGCGGCTTGGTCGCGTGCAGCCGTGTCGACGGCAGCCGGAGTGACGGTGTCTTCCTTCGTCGGCACCGCGCCGGAGGCTGCCGGAGCGGCGGCGCCCGCAGAAGATTTAGCGCCGTCTTCGTTGATGGTGGCGACGACGGTGTTGATGCTGACGGTGGTGCCTTCCTGCACCTTGATCTCGCCGAGCGTGCCGGCTGCAGGCGAGGGGATCTCGGCGTCGACCTTGTCGGTGGAGATCTCGAAGAGCGGCTCGTCGCGCTGGACGGTGTCGCCGGGCTTCTTGAGCCACTTGGTGAGGGTGCCTTCGGTGATGGATTCGCCCATCTGGGGCATGACTACGTCGGTCGGCATCGGCCTTCTCCGGGGGTTCAATCAGTGCGCAAGGCGCAATTGTGGATTATACGAGCGGCGGCCGGGCTTGGCTCGCGCGTTCGGTTAGCGGACTGTCCTTCATGCGGTCGCGAGCAGCTCGTCGAGGGAGTTGGATGCAAGGATCTGGCGGTGGAAGACGCGGCCGAAGTTGGCGGCGACGGAGTTGGCGGCTTGCGCGAGCGTCGGCGGCGGGTCTTGCGGCGATTCGAGCTCGAGCGAGGTGACGCCGCGGTCGGCGATGCCGCAGGGGACGATCCAGTCGAAGTCGCGGAGGTCGGTGGTGACGTTGAGGGCGAAGCCGTGCGAGGTGATGGCCTGCGAGACGTGGATGCCGATGGCGGCGATTTTCTTTTCCGGCACTGTGCCGCCGGCAAAGGTCCAGACGCCGGTGCGTTTGCAGATGCGCTGCGCGGGGACGCCGAAGTCTTTGCAGGTGAGGATCAGCGCCTCTTCCATGAGGCGGACGAAGTCGACGGGGCCGAGAAAGGCGCCGCGCTTGTTGGGGAGGTCGCCGCGGAGGTCGAAGATGGGATAGCCGACGAGCTGGCCGGGGCCGTGATAGGTGACCTCGCCGCCGCGGTTGGTCTCGTGGATGGTCGACGCCTTTGCGGGCGAGGAGCTCGTCGGTGGCGAGGATGTTGGCGCGCGTGGCGTTGCGGCCGAGCGTGAGGACGGGCGGGTGCTCCATCAGGAGGAGCGTGTCGCCGATCGCGCTGGCTTTGCGCGCGGCGACGACTCGTCCTGAAGGCGCAGGCCTTCGGCGTAGGGGATGCGGCCGAGTTGGAGCAGGTGGAGGTGCATGGACTATTGGTACGCCCCGGATCTCGGCAATGCCGAGTCCGGCGGCACGATACTACGTGCGAGCATCGTCAGCGATTGTCGGGATGTCGCGGAACGTGCATCTGCATCGCGTCCATGTCGTGTGCATTTACCCAGAAGCGAATGCGAATCCGCCCTCTCGCTTCAGGTAACAGCTGTGAGATACGCATGATGGCGAAGGAGATGCTTCTCGCTTCATGCGACGCTGCACGATCTCACCGATCGAATCGTATTGCCGGGATCACCGCGCAGAGCGTCCTCACGCCGATCCTCGAAGAACTCAACGCAATCGCATCTGAGCGAGATCTGCGCGCGCCTCTTCTGGTCGTGCGGCCCTGCCCGTTAGCTTCGGGAATTTCAGGACACCAGTGCGACAAACCACTTCTGCCATCCTGCTCGAATAACTGCAGTGAATTCGTTCTGCATGAATGTCCTACTGAAGAAACTAGACGTTGATGGCCATGTTCTCCACGCTGGCGAAGCCGTCGAGCAGAGCCTCGTAGAGCGTGGGGTGGGCGTGGATGGTGAACATCATCTCTTCGACCGTGGCTTCGAGCTCCATGGCGGTGACGCGCTTCGGCGATGAGCTCGGTGGCCTGGGGGCCGATGATGTGGACGCCGAGGATTTCGCCGTACTTCGCGTCGGAGACGACCTTGACGAAGCCGTCGTGCGCGTCGACGATGGTGGCCTTGGAGTTGCCGACGAAGGGGAACTTGCCGACCTTGACCTGGTAGCCCTTCTCCTTGGCCTGCGCTTCGGTGAGGCCGACGCTGCCGATCTGCGGATCGCAGTAGGTGCAGCCGGGGACGCGGTCCTTGCGGACGGCGCGCGCGTATTTGCCGGCGAGCTTGGAGGCGACGACGATGCCGGCCATCGCGCCGACGTGCGCGAGCTGCGGCAGGCCGGCGACGATGTCGCCGATGGCGTAGAGGCCGGGGTCGGAGGTCTCCATCCACTCGTTGACGGGGACGAAGCCGCGGTCGAGCTGGAGATTTACCTTGTCGAGGCCGGCGTCGTAGGTGCGCGGGGCGCGGCCCACGGCGACGAGGACCTTCTCGGCTTCCTTGGATTGCGGCTTGCCGGCGGCGTCGGTCCAGCGAGACCTTCGCGCCGGTCTTGGTCTTCTCGATCTTCTCGACCTTGCAGCCGGTGTTGATCTCGATGCCGCGCTTCTTGTACTGGCGCGTGAGCTCCTTGGAGACCTCTTCGTCTTCGACGGGGACGATGCGCGGCAGCGCTTCGAGGATGGTGACCTCCGCGCCGAAGCTCTTGAAGACGGAGGCGAACTCGACGCCGACCGCGCCGGAGCCGATGACGACCAGCGACTTCGGCATCTTCGGCAGCGTGAGGATCTGCATGTTGGTGAGGATGGTGTCGTCGGCCTGGTAGCCGGGCAGCATGCGCGCGTCGGAGCCCATGGCGAGCACGACCTTCTTGGCCTTCACGTCGGTCTTGGTCTGCTGCGTGAAGCCTTCGGCCTGCAGGTCGCGTGGCTTGCCCTTGTCCTCGTCGGTGACCTGCGACGGTGAAGACGCCGCCGCTGGCCGGGCCGGTGAGGCGGCCGTGTCCGCGCACGACGGTGATCTTGTTCTTCTTCATCAGGAAGTCGAGGCCCTTGGTGTGCTTGGCGATGACGTCGTTCTTGCGCTTGAGCAGGTTGTCCCAGTTGAGCGTGGGCTTGTCGACGCCGTCGATGCCGAGCTCGTCGGCGGGCTTCAGGTGGTCCCAGACTTCGGCGGAGAAGAGCATGGACTTGGTGGGGATGCAGCCCCAGTGCAGGCAGGTGCCGCCGAGCTTGTCGGTCTTTTCGATCAGCGCGACCTTGAGGCCGAGCTGTGCGGCGCGGATGGCGCAGGTGTAGCCGGCGGGTCCGCCGCCGAGGACCGCGAGGTCATAGGTTGTCTCTGTTGCCAAGGGGATGCGCTCCATTCATGGGGGCTTTGCACGCGACGTGCGGGGAATCGCTGTTAAGTTTACGCCTGCGCGTGCGGCCTGGCCGCTAGCCGAACGGTATTCGATGCGCGGGCGAGGCCTAACGATTCAAGCCGCTGGCTTTGGCCGGAACTGCGCGCGGAGGAGGCGCGCGAATGCGATGAATGACTATGAATACAGCAGTGCTGGGGCTGGCGCTGACGCGCAGCTTTGAGGGGCTGCGGCTGGAGGCTTACCAGGATTCGGCCGGCGTGTGGACGATTGGTTATGGACACACCGGGCCGGAGGTGCGCGCAGGGCAGCATATTAACGAGGCCGAGGCCGAGGCGCTGCTGCGGGCGGACCTGGGCGCCGCGGTGAAGTGCGTGCGGCAGGCGGTGAGGGTGCCGATCGCGCAGCAGCAGTTCGATGCGCTGGTGGACTTCTGCTTCAACGCGGGGCGCGGGAATTTTCTCGGGTCAACCCTGCTGCACGATGTGAACCGCGGTGATTTCGCGGGCGCCGCAGCGCAGTTCGGGCTTTGGGTGCATGCCGGGGGGCGGGTGATTGCGGGGCTGGTGCGGCGGCGCGCGGCGGAGGCTGCATTGTTTTCGGGGCAGCAGAATCTCACTCCTTCCACAGAGGTGGGAGTGGCAGAACCCGGATCGGCACTGGCCCCGAACGGTCGAGTGACGATAGCCTGAAAGAGCTCTGGTGGCTCTGCGCCTCCTTTAGAAAACCTGGCCCATGTTGAACCCCCCCTCCCGATTTGAGGAGAACGCAGAGGCGCAAACGTCCCTGCTTCGTCCGCTCGCGATCTTCTTTGTGATCGCATCTGTTCTCGCCGCGAGCCGTATGCCGGCCGGTCGAGGCGGCGTCGCGCGAGCGCTCTGTGCGGCATGCGGGCTCGAGTGCGCCGGCGCATGTGCTGATGCACTCGTATGCGGTCTCCCGCCATGGAGCAAAGGCGCGTGCGGCAGGTTCGCATCGTGCCGAGCCGCCATGGGGCTGCCGAAACCTCGGCCAGCCGGCGGGCTTCGCGTGCTACTCGTGGAGCAAGACTCGCACTGCTGTGGCCGATCGCAGTGTGCTGGACGGCGGCTGCGGCGCTCGGTCGCGCTGCGGAATGCTCATCCGTTGCGCGAGAGCGTTGTCGTGCGGCATCCGGAGCCGCTGGCGCGGCCGGTGCCAGGCGCGAACAGTTTGGTGGAGGCGACGCCGGGCGATGTGAATCCGGGTGAGGAGGCACGTCTGTCGAGATCCGCCGACGTGCCGGCGGGATAGCGCCGCAAACGAGATGGCCCAGGCTGCGGTTCAGCCGCGCGTGATGCCGATGTATACGCGCACCGGCCGGCTGATTGTGCCGCCGCCGCTGCGGGGATCGCGCGAGATGCTGGTTCACCAGAACCAGATGGCGGACGCCGCGGGACTGGAGCGGATTGAGAACGACGAAGAGCTGGACCGGCTGCGCTACTCGCATCAGCTCATCGAGGTTGCAGGATCTTCGGCGCTGCACGTGAATCCGGAGCTGCCGGAGAACCGGCGATTCGCGCGGCCGTGGACGGCGAAGTTTGCGGGCGACATTGCGCGCGCGTACTATGCGCGCTTCGGGCAGCCGCTGGAGTTGAACTCGGCGGTGCGGACGATCTCCTATCAGCTGCGACTGCAGCGCGTGAACGGCAACGCGGCGGCGATTGAAGGTGACACGGCCTCGCCGCACCTGACCGGCCAGGCGATTGACTTCGGAAAGAAGGGCATGACGATGGCGGAGATCGCGTGGATGCGGTTATATCTCGCGCCGCTGATGGACGCCGGAATGATCGATGTGGAGGAGGAGTTCCAGCAGGCGTGCTTCCACATCAGCGTCTATCGCAATTACACGGGCGGATCGACTGCGGACCTGGCGCAGGCGCAGTCGCACACTGGTGGCAGCAACTAACAGAGCATCGAGAAGCAGAAGAACAAATAGAAAGGCGCGTCTCCATGGGAGCCGCGCCTGAATGTTTTGGGCCGAGCTTATTTGTTCGGGTTGGGCGGAACCTTCTCGCCCTTCTTGCGCGCTTCGGAGAGGCCGATAGCGATGGCTTGTTTGCGGTTGGTGACTTTTTTGCCGCTGCGGCCGCTCTTCAGCTTGCCCTGATGCATCTCGTGCATCTCGCGCTTTACCTGTTTGCCAGCGCCCTTGCTGTATTTGCGGCCAGAGCTCTTCTTCGAGGAACTCTTCTTGCGAGAAGACTTCTTCGAGGAGCTCTTTTTGGATCGCCCGACTTCTTGACGCCGCAGTACTTCGACTGCTCTTTTTCTTGCTGCCGGAGGACTTCTTGGTTGAGGATTTGCGGCCCGAGGACTTTTTCTTGCTGCTGGCCTTCTTGGTTGCCATGTGGGTACTACCTCCCGTGAAGTTTGAGCATCACTGCACCAACTTCGTTGCATCGCAGGATCTTCATTCTTCGTAGCCTGAGCCGTGTCGCGATTGGAGTGTACTTCGTGAATTAACCTTTGCGGCGACGAAGAACGAGCGCAATCAGCGCGCCCGCACCAGCGAAGGCAACTGCAGCCGATGGTCCAGTAGAAGCTGCGGCTGTGTATGCGGTGAAGCTTGCCCGTGCGCCACGCGGCGTAGCTGAGCTGCAGATCGTCGGCGAGACCGGGAATGGTGATCGCGGTGAACGCGTCGTCTGCGCCGGACGTGGCGGGAAGCGAGCCGAAGATGCGCTCGGGTTCGGTCGGCGCGCCGTCGCGGTCTTTGGGAATCGCGGCGATGAGCGCGTTCACCTCGGCGTCGCGCGGGTCATCGAAGAGTGAGGTGTCGGCGGTGTTGGGAAACAGCGTGGTCCTGCCGGTCATGCGGTGCTCGATCGCGGCGACGCCGTCCTGGCAGACGCCGAGCGTGTAGTAGCCGCCGAAGGGAAGATCGGGACGGCGCTGATGCTGGTGCATGTAGGCGACGGTGAGCAGGCCGGCGAGGCGCGTGACTTCGACGGCCTGCGCGCCGGTGTAGGTGTGGGCGGCGCGCTTGAGCACCCAGGCCTGGTCGAGCGTGTCCATGGTGCGCCACTCGCTCTTGCCGTCGATGCCGTAGTAGTAGCTGATGTCGGCGTTGATCTGCGGGCCGCGCACCTGCCACTCGTACTCGGCGTGCGAGACAGGGACGAGCAGCGGACGCGCGCCGATGCCGAACGGGCCGCCGGTGCCGGGAACGGCGAAGCCGGTGTTGACCCAGAACGGCATCATCACGTCTTTGCTCTTGTAGTGCAGATGGCCGAAGTTGGCGAAGTAGCGCGCGTCGATAACGGTGACGGTGTGGCCGGTGCTGGCGAGCGCGGCGATGAGATCCTGCGGCGTGGCGGCATCGCCGGCCGCCGATGGTGACGCTGAGAGGCTTGCGCTCGTTGAGCGCGTTCGCAGCGAGCCGGTTCAGCACGTCGGCGAGACGCTGGCTCTCGGCGTGTTCGGGCGCGAGGTCGTTGGGGCCGTCGCCGCGTGTCACGCCGTCGCCAAGGTGCGTGACGATGCCTTCGGTGGTGAACGGCGGAAGCGTTGATGGTGTCGAGCGAGATCGTCTGCTCGCGATCGAGAGCGTAGGGGCCGAGGTCGAGGAACTTCTGAGCGCCGGCTGGCGAATCGATGCTCTCGACGACGCAGATTGTCGATCGCCGACCGTCGGAGTGATCGCGCGCATGGTCCAGCCCGGGAAGCGGTCGAGGCCCTGCCAGTTCTTTCCGAGGATGAGCTTGCGGAGCTCATCGGCGAGCGTGGCGTCAGGAGAGCGGGGCCGCGTTTGCCCTGCGTGTTTCCTTCGAGCTCGCGCAACAACCGCTTCGGTGAAGCCGGGCTGCGCGGAGAGCTCGCGCATCATCTGCGAGAGCAGGACGGTGTTCGGCGGCATGGGCGATTCGGGCGGTGTGTAGCGATGCGATGCAGCCGGGTCATCAGCAGCGTGGCGGTCAGAGTGCTAGTCGTGGCGCGCGGCAGACGCATCGGTGACCTCTCGCAGTTCCGCCGCAAAAGCGAGCCGGAAGCTTTACGCGTCGAGCTTCTTCACGACGAGCTCGTTCAGCAGCGCCGGGTTGGCCTGTCCCTTCGAGAGCTTCATCACCTGGCCGACAAAGAACGCCGCAACCGTGCGCTTGCCGCCCTTGAACTGCGCGACCTGCGCGGGGTTTGCGGCGATGACCTCGTCGATCATCTTCTCGATTGCCGAGCTGTCGGTGATCTGCTGCGGTTTGTCGCGGTCGTAGATGAAGGCGAAGTCGCGGCCCTCGGCAAAGCAGCTATCGAGGAGCTGCTTGAGCTGCTTCGAGCTGATGGCGCCGCCTTCGGTGAGGTCGGCGGCGAGCACGATGCCATCGAGCGTGACCGGGCTCTTGTCGAGAGTGATCTCGGCCGCGCGCAGACGCATCGTGATCTCGCTCAGCAGGATCGACGCAACACGCTTCGGTGACTTCGCACGTTTCGCCGCCTGCCTCAAAAAGATCACCGAGCTCGCGATCCGTGGTGAGCGTCGCGGCATCCTGCGCGCTGAGGCCGAACTCGGTCATCAAGTCGTGTGCGCCGCGCCTCGGGAAGCTCCGGCATCCCGGCAAGGATGTCGCTTCAGCCATGCATCGCCGACGATCAGCGGCGGAAGATCCGGCTCGGGGAAGTAGCGGTAGTCGTGCGCCTGTTCTTTGCTACGCATGGAGATAGGTGCGGCCTTCGGCGTTGTTCCACAGGCGCGACTCCTGCACGACGCGTCCGCCCTCTTCGATGACGCCGATCTGGCGCTCGATCTCGTACTCCAGCGCCGCGCGAATGTAGCGGAAGCTGTTGACGTTCTTGACTTCGGCCTTCGTGCCGAACTTGCCAGCGCCCTTGGGCATGACGCTGACGTTGGCGTCGCAGCGCAGCGAGCCCTCTTCCATGTTGCAGTCGCTGACCCCGGTGTAGAGCAGGATCTCTTTCAGCCGCGTGAGGTACTCGAAGGCTTCTTCAGGCGTGCGGATGTCGGGTTCGGAGACGATCTCGATGAGCGGCGTGCCGCAGCGGTTGAGGTCGATGTAGGTACGCGAGCCGGAGTCCGCGAAGCCGTCGTGCAGGCTCTTGCCGGCGTCCTCTTCCATATGCAGGCGCGTGATGCCGATTCGTTTCGGGTTGCCGTCGGCGTCGGGGACACTCAGTGAGCCGTGCTCGGCGAGCGGCTTGTCGAACTGCGATATTTGATAGCCCTTCGGCAGGTCCGGGTAGAAGTAGTTTTTGCGCGCGAAGACGCTGCGCGTATTGATGGTGCAGCCCAGCGCCTCGGCGGCGAGCGTCGCGAACTCGACGGCCTGGCGGTTGAGCACGGGAAGCGCGCCGGGCAGGCCGAGGCAGACCGGGCAGATATGCGTGTTCGGCTCGCCGCCGTACTCGTTCTTGCAGCCGCAGAAGGCTTTGGTCTTCGTCAGCAGTTGGACGTGGACCTCAAGACCAATTACGGGTTGGTATTTGGCGATCACCTCGGGCGCAAGACCTGCAAGAGCGGGCATGGTTTGAGTTTATCAATCCTTCTCCAGTGACCTTCGCCCGCCGCTGCATCTCATAGCTTCAGTTTCGCGGAGGGCGAATGCCAGAGGAGTCTACGAGTCCGGCAGGAGCAGAGCAGGCTGGCGAGGAACATCGCGAGGAAAGCGGCTGGGCTGCGCAGAAGAACGAGCAGGCGAGCAGTGAAGGCAACAACGGCGAAGGCGTCGCGTCACACCAGAAGAACCTGGAGCGGCCGACCGCCGAGGACATCTATCAGCAGGTTTCGCTGAATGCCAAGACGGAGCTGAAGCGTTCGACGCTGTCGCTGGCGATCTCGGGCTATGCAGGCGGCATCTTCATGGGGCTGTCGGGGCTCGGCACCGCGCTTGTGCTTGGCCTGTTCGGCACGTCCAACATGACGCACTTCATCGCGACGATGTTCTATCCGATCGGTTTCATTGTGGTGATCATCGGGCGCGCGCAGCTCTTCACGGAGAACACGCTGTATCCGGTCGCACTCGTGCTCGCCGAAAAACGCGAGCTGTTGAACACATTGCGGCTCTGGTGCACGGTGCTTCCGGCGAACGTGATAGGCGCGCTTACATTCGCAGCCCTCGCGGCACGCACCAGTGCATTGATGCCTGAGACGAAACATGCGCTGATCGACCTCGGCCTGCAGGCGGCGAGCAGGCATCCTTCCGCGATCTTCTGGAGTGCCGTCACCGCTGGATGGATTATCGCCACGGCCGCGTGGCTCGTCTCTGGGTCGCACTCGATTACGGGCTCCGTAATGATCCTTTGGATCCTGACGTACGTGGTCGGTCTCGGCAACTTCGCACACTGCATCGCGACCTCCGGCGAAATTCTGTCGGCGGTTCTCGGCGGACAACTCGGCGGGGGCAGCTACTTTCACTGGCTGTGGATTGCGGTCGCGGGCAACGTATGCGGCGGCGTCTTCATGGTCACGCTGCTGGAGTACGGACAGGCGATCCTGGCAAAGACGGAGAGGCCGATAGAGTCGTAGGTTTTGGCGCATCGGTCGCGGCGAATGCAATCACAGGGCTAAACTGGAGACTGCATGATTCTTCCGTTCGTCCGCGAGCTGGTCGCGGACCTTGAACGATCTCCAGTCTTTGAGCGTGTGCGTCGCCATCTCGCGGGCGGCACGGGCCGGAGACGTGTGTCCGGACTGACGGCGACGGCGCGGGCTCTCTATCTTCCATACTTCGTCAAAGCTGCCGACGCACCCGCGCTCGTGCTCGTGGCTGATAACAAGGCTGCCGAGGCGTTGCATGCGAATGTGCTTGCCGCATGTCAGCTCAGCGGTGCTTTGCAGCAGGAAGAGGTGCTGCGGCTTCCGGCACACGATGTGCTTCCGTTCGAAAACCTCTCGCCGCATTCGGAGATTCAGGAGCAGCGTGCGTCCACGCTCTGGAAGATTGCGAGCGGGCAGGCGAGGCTGGTCATCGCTCCGATCGAAGCTGCGTGCATGCGCCTGTTCGCGCGGGATCACTATGCCGCGCTCGCGCTGATGCTTCGGGTCGGGGAAGAGCACATCCCGGAGATGCTGGTCGAGCACCTGATCTCCGTCGGGTACACGCGCGTCGATGTCGTCGACATGGCCGGGCAGGTAACGATTCGCGGCGGCATTCTCGACGTTTACGGTCCGGAGATGGAGCGCCCGGTGCGGATCGATTTCTTCGGCGACGAGATCGAGTCCATCCGGCGTTTCGATCCAGAGACGCAACGGTCCTCGACAAATATTGACGAGGTGCTGCTGCTTCCGCTCACGGAGACGCCCGCGACGGAGAAGCTGCTGGAGGCGATCAATGCGCGGCTTACGCGCAGCGGACGTGCGGGTGCTGCTCTGGAAGGTGGAGAGACGCCAGCCGAGCTGCAGACGCACGTCTCCGGCGGCCCACGCGAGGCCACGATCTTTCCCGGTTGGGAGTTCTATGCGCCTGTTGCGGGAGCGCGCTCGACCTTGCTCGATCTGATAGGCCAGCACACGCGCGTGTTTGTCGAAGAGCCCGCGATGGTGCTGAACCAGGGCGAGCGCTGGTGGAACAAGGTCGAGCAGCGGCATGAGCGCGCGGGCATTGGGTCTCTGGTGCGCGCGGAGGATCTGTATCTCTCGCCGTGGGAGCTTGAGGACCGCCTCCGTGCATTCGCGGGCTGCGATCTCGATCAACTCGGCGCTGTTGATGTGCTCGAGAGCACACGCAGCGATGCCAGCGAGATTGAGTTCGCGACGCGGCCGACACTGCGCTTCCACGGATCGATTCCGAGCTTCATCGACGAGCTGAAAAAGCTGATGGAGAGTGAGGCACGTGTGCTTGTTGCCGCGCCCAATCAGGGCGAATTGGAGCGGCTTGCAGGCCTGCTGCAGGAATATGGCGTGCCGTATCGCATCGGTTGGCGCACGGATCATGGCGCCTCGGCGACAGTATTCTCGGAATCCAGCTATCTCGCCGGCGATCTGCGCACGCCCGTGCTGGTGCGCGCAGCAATCGCGAATGGCGTGCAGGTGCTCGATCTGGATCGCGCGACGGCGCGGCAGTTTGTGCTCTTCGGCGCGAATGACCTGAACGATGAAGTCGATGTGCACGCGCGTCCTGTGCGCCGCGCGAAGACCTCTGCCTTCGTCTCGGATCTGCGCGATCTCGCGGTCGGCGACTACGTCGTTCACGTGGAGCACGGCATCGCGCGCTACGACGGGCTGCGCATCATTGACGAAAAGGCGGCGGGAAATGGCGACGGAAGCTCGCAGCTTGAGCTGATGATCCTGACGTTCGCGGACGACGCGAAGCTCTACGTTCCGCTCACGCGGCTCGACCTGATTCAGAAGTATCGGTCGACGGAAGCTGGTCCTGCGCCGCAGCTGAACCGGCTGGGTAATCCGGCTTGGTCGAAGACCAAGGCGCGTGTGAAGAAGGCCATGGAGGATATGGCCGAGGAGTTGCTTAAGCTCTACGCGCAGCGCAAGGCCGCGCTGGGCACGGCGTTTTCGCCCGACAACAACATGATGCGCGAGTTCGAGGACGCCTTCGACTACAACGAGACCGACGATCAGATCAGCGCGATTGCGGATATCAAGATGGATATGGAGTCGACGCAGCCGATGGATCGCCTGCTCTGCGGCGATGTTGGTTACGGCAAGACCGAGGTTGCAATGCGCGCCGCGTTCAAGGCCGTGCAGGATTCCAAGCAGGTCGCAGTGCTTACACCAACCACCGTGCTCTGCTTCCAGCACTTCGAAAGCTTTAAGCGGCGCTTTGCGAACTTCCCTGTGACCGTTGAGATGATCTCGCGCTTCCGCACACCGAAGGAGCGAAAGGAGATTCTAGAGCGCGTAGCCGATGGCAAAGTGGACATCCTCATCGGGACGCACGCAATCCTGGCGCAGGGATTGAAGTTTCAGGACCTCGGGCTGCTCGTGGTTGACGAGGAGCAGCGGTTTGGCGTGCGGCATAAGGAGCGGCTGAAGCAGATGCGCACAGCCATTGATGTGCTGTCGATGTCGGCGACGCCGATCCCACGCACGCTGCATATGTCGCTCGTCGGCCTGCGCGACATGAGCGTGATCGAGACGCCGCCGAAGGACCGCATGGCGATCCAGACGGTAGTGGCGAAGTTCGATGAGAAGCTGATTCGTACGGCGATTGAGGTGGAGCTGGAGCGCGGCGGCCAGACTTACTTCGTGTCCAATCGGGTGGAGACGATCTACGAGATGGCGACAAAGATTCGCGAGCTGGTGCCACAGGCGCGCGTTGTTGTTGGCCACGGACAGATGCCGGAAGCAGAGCTCGAGCGCGCGATGCTCGCGTTCATGAACGGCGAGTACGACGTGTTGTGCGCGACCAGCATCATTGAGAACGGGCTCGATATTCCGCGCGCGAACACGATCATCATCAACCGCGCGGATCGCCACGGGCTCAGCGAGCTCTATCAGCTTCGCGGGCGCGTTGGCCGCTCCAATCGGCGTGCATACGCGTACCTGCTGATTCCGCCGGAGCAGCAGCTGACTGAAGTGGCAAGACGGCGGCTGGCCGCGTTGAAGGAGTTCTCGGACCTCGGCGCCGGGTTCAAAATTGCCGCGCTGGATCTCGAATTGCGCGGCGCGGGCAACATGCTCGGCGGAGAGCAGTCGGGGCACATCGAGGCGATTGGATTTGAGCTGTACACGCAGATGCTCGAAGAGGCCGTCAGCAAGCTGAAGGGCGAAGGCCACGAGGAGCGCGTGCAGGTGACCCTGAATCTCGGCATTTCGTTGCGCATCGATGAGAGCTACATTGCCGAGGAGAACCAGCGTCTGCGCATGTACAAGCGCATCGCGGGCGCGAACTCCGAGGCGATGCTCACGGAGATTCGCGACGAGCTGCAGGACCGCTACGGACAGCCGCCGGAGAACGTGCAGCATCTACTCGCGGTCGGTGAGATTCGCCTGATCTGCGAGCGGCTGTCGATCGCACATATCGAGCGCAAGCGCGTCGCTGTCGACGAACCGAAGAAGGCCGGGCCTCGCTGCGGCAGAAGACTGGCCTAAGGCGAACAGGATCCGCAGACGGCGCAATGGGCTGGGCGCGAAGTGACTCGCGCCGACGAATGCGTGGCAGCCCTCGACGATGCTGAGCCGCACGCAGCGCCGCTCGCGGGGCGTCATGGACAGGCGCCGCAGGTGGCGTCGCTGCAGTTCTCATCGCGCGCAGCGCTGAACCGCAGCGGCGAATCGAACGCCGCGAAGGCAGCACGCGAAGCAGCAGCCCCACGCCCGGCGAACTCACCGCTCGCGCAGGCTGGCAGGATGAAGCCAATGCGCGACATGCTCTTCATCACCTTCAGCGAGAAGCTGCACGCTGCTCCCTCGGAGCCCGGTAAGGGCATCAATGTTGGCGCGCTGATGAAGCTGGTTTCGCGTAATGCCAAGAACGGCGCGCAGCTTACGCCACAGGGAGTACTGCGCTGGCCGCTGTCGGGCTCGACTGCTGAGACCGTGCTGAAGGAGACGCGCGAGCTGTTGGCGTCGCTCGAAGGCGCGCAGACGGCTGTGTAGACTGAGAGCCGATATGCGTGCTCTTCGCTGGATTGTCGCTGGTGCAGTCATTCTGTGCGCCATGGTTGCCGTCGCCGGGCTTTCCCTGCTGCACCTCGTGCGTCATCGTGTTGAGTCGCACGCGCCTCATCTCGTCGCAGAGTCAATCCCTGAGACGGATTTCACCTTCCACACACTTGGCGGTGAGCCAAAAAGGCTCTCCGATTTTAGAGGCAAGGTTGTGTTCCTCGATCTTTGGGGAACCTGGTGCATACAATGCGTGGCAGAAATGCCGACTGTGCAGAAGCTTTATGACCATTACAGCAATGATCCGCAGGTAGTCTTCCTGATCGTTTCACGGATGGATACGGCGCAGTCAGTTCGGCGCTTCGCCCGCCGCGAGGCTACACGCTGCCGTTCTTCGTGATGCGTGACCAGGACGTGCCTCCGTCAATGTATTTCAGGCAATATCCGGCGACCTTTCTATATTCGCCGGATGGGATGTTGAGAGCGCATCACGCCGGTGGTGCGGATTGGGACGACCCTTCGGTTCTCAGATTGATCGAATCGCTAAAGCCCCACTAATGCCTTAGATAAACTCAAAGCATGCGCAAATTGCTCCTTGCAGCGCTTTCAGGGCTCTTAATGCCAACGATATTTTCTTCAGCACAGCACCTGTCCGCCGACGGCGCGGGGCAGACGTTCAACACGCTGTCGGAGCAGTACTTCGAGCAGGTGTACTTCAAGTACGCGCCGACAGCGGGCACGTCTGCGGGTCTGCATCAGTACGACACGCAGCTTGAGGATTACTCAGCAGCGGGGATTCAGAAAGAGATCGCGGCACTGCACGAGTGGGAGCGGAAGATTGCGGCGGTGGATGGCTGCGGCGCTGGATGCGGAGCCTGCGGCGGACCGCGACATCCTGCTGAATTCGATTCGCGGACAGCTGCTGCAGCTTGAGGTGCTTCGCGGATGGGAGAAGAATCCGGACAACTATTCGACCGGCGTGACGAACGCGATCTTCACGATCATGGAACGGCCGTATGCTCCGGTGGATGCGAGGCTGCATGCGGCGGTCGAGCGCGAGAAGCTGATTCCGCAGGTGTTCGTTGATGCGCGGAAGAACCTGAAGAATCCGCCGCGAATCTACACCGAGATTGCGCTCGAACAGATCGACGATGACATCAGCTTCTTCCAGAACGAAGTTCCGCAGGCGTTCGCATCGGCCACAGACGCGCAGACGAAAGCGGAGTTCGCGAAGACGAATGCTGCGGTGATCGACGCGATGAAGTCGTACGCGGCGTGGATGAAGAGCGATCTGCTGCCGCGATCGAACGGTGACTTCCGCTGGGGCGCGGACAACTTCCGCAAGGCGCTCGCATACAACGAGATGGTTGATATTCCGCTCGACAAGCTGCTGCAGATCGGCTATGACGACCTGCACAAGAATCAGGCGGAGTTCGCGCGCGTAGCGAAGCAGATTGATCCCACGAAGACGCCGCAGCAGGAGTTGGCCGAGTTAGCTTCGATGCATCCGGCGCCAGACCACCTGCTCCAGGCCTTCCACGATCGCTTCAACTCGGAGATTGCGTTTATCCGTTCGCACAACATCATCACGATTCCGAGCGACGTGCAGCCGACGCTGGAAGAGACGCCGCCTTTCATGCGCGCGACGACGCAGGCATCGATGGATCCTCCGGGCCCGTTCGAGACGCACTCGACCAAGGCGTACTTCAATGTCACGCTGCCCGGAATCGAACTGGCCCGCGCAGAAGACCAGCGAGTACATGGCCGCGTTCAACATCGGCACGATTGTGTCGACGAGCGTGCATGAGGCGTATCCAGGCCATTATGTGCAATTTTTGTGGACGCCACAGTTCCCCTCGAACATCCGCAAGATCATCGGCGCGAACACAAACATCGAAGGCTGGGCGCACTACTGCGAGCAGATGATCCTGGACCAGGGTTACAACGCTCCGGGTGTGGGCGCAAAGGATGAGCACGAGTCAAAGCTGATTCGTCTCGGCCAGATCCAGGATGCGCTGTTGCGCGATGCGCGCTTCATCGTCGCGATCCGCATGCACACCGGCGTCGGTGGCGAGCTGACGATCCCGCAGGCTGAAGACTTCTTCGTAAAGGAGGGTTATCAGTCGCGCCCGATTGCGGAAGTGGAGACGAAGCGCGGAACCTCCGACGCGCTCTATCTGTATTACACACTCGGCAAGCTGGAGATCATGAAGCTGCGCGCGGATCTCGAGAAGCGGCAGGGAGCGTCGTTTTCATTACAGCGCTTTCATGACGACTTCATGCGCCAGGGATTTGCGCCCATCAAGGTCATCCGCAAGACAATGTTGCATGACGATTCGCCGGTGCTCTAACCACCCCAACGGACAAGTTCGGTGCGCACCCCGGGGCTAAGCAACCAAGCGAACAGGTTCGGTGCGCCGGCCGAGCCGCGCAGGATGATGCATTTCGCAGCTTTACGCTGAAATTTTGCATCGAAGCGTTGGTAGGATTACTGCAGTCATTCAGGAGTAGAAACAACACAATGCCATCCATGAAGGTGCGCAAGGCTGTGTTTCCGGCAGCCGGATTTGGCACTCGCTTTTTGCCCGCCACCAAAGCGACTCCCAAGGAGATGCTGCCGCTCGTTGACAAGCCGCTCATCCAGTACGGAGTCGAGGAAGCTGTTGCCGCCGGTTGCACAGAGATCATCATCGTTACCGGCCGCGGCAAGTCGTCGCTCGAGGATCACTTCGACAAATCGTATGAGCTGGAGACGGCGTTGGAGGCGCGCGGCAAGACTGCGTTGCTGGAGATGGTGCGAGGCGTTTCGCATCTGGCCAAGATAAGCTACACGCGCCAGCCGGACGCGTTGGGTCTTGGGCACGCGGTGCTGCAGGCCAAGCAGCTTGTCGGCAACGAGCCGTTCGCGGTGATTCTGCCGGACGATGTCGTCGACGCGCAGGTCCCCTGCCTCAAGCAGATGGTCGATGCCTTTGAGCAGACGCAGGCGTCCATTCTCGCGTCCGAAATTGTGGAAGGCGCGGCCATCTCGTCCTACGGTTGCCTGGACTGCGTGCAGGACCCGTATGATCCGCGGCTGCTGGATGTGCGAAACATGGTGGAGAAGCCGAAGCCCGAGGAGGCGCCCAGCCAGCACGCCATCATTGGCCGCTACATTCTCACGCCGCGCATCTTCGAGATGCTGGAACAGGTCAAGCCGGGATCCGGCGGCGAGATTCAGCTGACGGACGGCATCAAGGCGCTTCTGCAATATGAGAAGGTCTACGGTTTCACGTACGAGGGCACCCGTTACGACGCCGGCGACAAGCTTGGGTTCCTGAAGGCGACGGTCGAGTTCGCCCTGCGCCGCAACGATCTAGGCCCCCGGTTCCGCGAGTGGTTGCAGCGGCAGGAGTTCTAAATCGTTGAGCGCAAAACGAATCGGCTACTTTCCTGCATCTTAGGTGCTGGGCACTGTTGAGTCGGAACGTTAATGGATAAGGGGATCGAACAACCTGACATCACCCGTCCGCGCAGAAGGAAAAAGGCGCGCGGACAGCCGGGTGCCAAGCCACGCTGGGCCTCCGGCGCGAAGACCATTGTCGGCACATCGGTTCGGCCTGAGAGCCGCATCTGGTACACCGTCAATGACGGCACACTCGCCGAAGTTTATTTCCCTGACGTCGATCAGGCGAACACCCGCACGGTACGGTTCCTGGTCACGGGCGGAGACGGTTTTTTCTCCGATGAGATGTGGGACGCGCAACACACCGTCGAATGGCTCGACAGCGGCGTTCCGGGTTGCCGTATCGAATCCTGCTGCAAATCCGGCACCTATCGATTGGAGAAGGAGATTATTCCGGATCCGATGCGCGACGGCCTGCTCCTGCGCGGGCGGTTCGTTCCGACTCAACTACAACCAGAGCAGCAGGGTCTGCGACTATATCTGATCGTCGACGCACACATCGGCGATCGCGGTGCGAACAACGAAGCCTGGGTCGGTGAGTACAAGGGTGAGCCCATGGTCTTTGCCAAGCGCGGTCCGCTGTGCTTTGCCTGCGGCAGCTCGCCACGACCGCTGCAGTGCAGTGTTGGATACATCGGCAAGTCCGACGGCTTGACCGTTCTGCGCCGCGGCGAACCACTGCCCCAGGCCAACTACGCGCCGGATGGCAACGTCGGCCTGACGATTGAGATTGATTACAAAAGCAACGGGGACGGCAGCTTCCTCATCTCCCTCGCGGGTGGTGACGATTCGGCAGAAGCGGGTCGGCAGACGCGCGCGGGCCTGCTGGAAGACTACGGCAGAACTCGCCACGTCTTTATTCAGCAGTGGCGCGAGCGCCAGGCGCAGTACCGTGATGTGAGCGATCTCTCCGGCCATTGCCTTGACATGTATCGTGTCAGCACCGCGGTACTGGAGACGCATCAATCCAAGCGGTTTCCCGGCGGCTTCGTTGCGGGCCTTTCCGTTCCGTGGGGCTTCGCGCGTGGTGACAAGGACATCGGGGGCTATCACGTTCTCTGGCCGCGCGACACGGTCGAGACCGCGATGGGCAAGCTGGCCAGCGGTGACGCTCACGCTGCGCGGTCAACACTGTTCTTCCTCGCGTGCGCGCAGGACGCCGATGGCGGCTGGAGCCAGAACATGTGGCTCGACGGCACGCCGCACTGGACTGCAATCCAGATGGACGCCATCGCCCTGCCGATTCTGCTGGCCGACAAGATGCGCCGCGAAGGCGTGCTCGAGGGTTATGACCCGCTGCCGATGGTTCGCAACGCAACGCGCTTTCTGCTGCGTCACGGGCCGGTGACCCAGCAGGACCGCTGGGAGACGACACCCGGTTATTCGCCCAACACCATGGCTGCCGAGGTCGCGGCGCTGCTCGCGGCTGCGGACTTTGCGGAGATTGCGGGAAGGCAGGACGATGCCGAGTTCATCCGCGAGACGGCCGACGCCTGGAACGATGCCATCGACGAACTGACCTACGTTGAGGACACGCCACTCGCGCACAAGCACGGCGTGCGCGGCTACTACATGCGCATGACTCCGCCTCAACGCATTGAGACGCACGCCGTCGGACATCTGCGCGTTCGCATGCCGAATGTCGTCTCGGGCCCGCGCAACCGGCGCGCGATTGATGTCGTCAGCCCCGGCTTTCTCACGCTGGCTCGTCTCGGCCTGCGCGCGCCGGACAATCCGCCCATCATTGACACGCTGAAGGTGATCGACGCGACGCTGCGCCACGAGACGAAGACCGGCCCGGGGTGGCGACGCTCGACAGATGACGGCTACGGTGAGAAGGCCGACGGGAGCCCTTACAATACGCGCGGGATTGGCCGCTGCTGGCCGCTGCTTGCCGGCGAGCGTGGACACTATGAGCTTGCCGCCGGACGAAAGGATGTCGCCCTCGATCTGCTGAAGACCATGGCGCGGCAGACAAGCCAATGCGGCATGATTCCGGAACAGGTCTGGGACGCGGAAGACATCCCGGAGCGCTTCCTCTTCAACGGCCATCCGTCGGGCTCTGGCATGCCTCTGGCCTGGGCGCACGCCGAGTACATCAAGCTGCTGCGATCGCTGCATGAAGGCGGCGTGTGGGACTGCATCCCAGGCGTCGAGCAGCGGTATATTCACGACCGCAGCAGCGCGAGTTTCCAGATCTGGACGCCCGAGCAGCGGCGCGGCTGGACCTCGCAAGGCAAGGATCTGCGGCTCGATCTGGCAGTGCCTGCGCGCGTGAGCTGGAGTGCAGGCACACCCAGCGGCACAACAGAGACACGCGACACGGGGCTTGGCCTGCATTGTGCAACGCTGCCAACGCGCGAGCTGCCCGCCGGGGCGGCGATTCGGATCTCACTCGAGTTGCAGTCGAAGCCACAAGATGAGACAGAGATTCCCGCATCGTTCATCGTGCGCGTGAAGGCGTAAGCCATACTCTGCTAGCTTGGAGTTGTCGTGAGAAGGCGCGGGAGGCTGCAGGTGTTCGGCGGGAGATCGCGGGACGGTTGGTGCACAGCAGTGCGGCTTTTTGCCGTTGCCGGCGTGTTGATGGCCTGCTCGTTTTCGGGCGCCGGCCAGCAACAACAGCAGCACCGTCCGATGGACGTTCCGAACCCGACGCAGAACACGACTGAGCCCGAGCGCACGCGGCTCATCCTCAAAGACGGAACCTACCAGCTTGTACTGAGCTACACAGTCGTGGGCAACGTCGTGCACTATCGCAGCGCGGAGCGTGAAGGCCAGGAGGAAGATATTCCGCTGGCGCTCGTCGACCTGCCTGCGACCGAGAAGTGGAAGAAGGATCACGAGCCTGGCGCCCGCGAAGCACAGGAGTCGCAACCGCCGGTCCTCAGTCCGGAGCTCGCGAAGGAAGAAGCTGCGCGCGCGGCGCTGACGCCTGAGATTGCGCCCAACCTGCACCTGCCCGAAGAGGACAGTGTGCTCGCGCTCGATACGTACCGCGATACGCCCGAGCTGGTGCCGATGCCGCAGTCTGCCTCCGACCTGAACAAGGAGACCGCACACGCGGTGCAGAAGGGCGTGATCAATCCTGCGTCGGCTCCGCATCGCATTACCGACATTCCGCGGGAGCGCGCCGACGTTCAGCTCCACGTGCCGGACCCTGTCTTTTACGTGCGCATCAACGGCGGCAATCCCGACGATACCGTTTACACCGGCGGCGGCACGTTCACTGTTGATACGCACGGCGCGAGCGGCCGCGCGACGCCTTCAGGTGGCGATCCGAATAATGGCTATGTGATTGAGCGCGTGGACCCGCGACAGGATCTCCGCATAGTGGATAGCTTTCGAATCAGCCTGTTCGGCACCGGCCGCACACAGCGCGACATCGTGGAGACGCGCGCGGAGATTCTGCCGGGAGGGCACTGGATGAAGCTCACACCGCTTCAACCGCTCGATTTCGGAGAGTATGCGCTGATCGAGATACTCGGAGCGAACGCGGTGAATCTTGATGTGTGGGACTTCGGCGTGCACTCGGACGCGCCGGAAAATATCGAGGCGATTCATCCTGAGGCGAAGCGTCCGCCGACGCTGGAACCGCGCAGGCCTTAGTTGTCACGCAGTGGCGTGTCGTGAGCTCTTTGCCATTGGCATTGACGCTAACGACTCAGGATCAGCGATCGCAATCTGATCGCGCCCTCTCGCCTTAGCGTGATACATCATCGTGTCGGCGGAGCGGATGATCGAGTGCAGGGTATCTCCATCCTGCGGGTAGGTTGCGAGTCCGAAACTTGCTGTTAGGTGCAGCCGGAGGCCTTCGCCGGAGAGAAATTCGTTCGTCCTGATCGCCTCGCGCAGTCTCTTCGCCAGCTCAGTTGCATCGGATTTGTCCAGGCCGCGCAGCAGCGCAACGAACTCGTCGCCACCGTAGCGGAAGCCGGCATGCGCCGGGCCGAGCGTGCGTTTGATCACATTTCCCACCTCGGCCAGCAGACGTGAGCCGACCAGGTGACCGTGCGTGTCATTGACGCTTTTGAAGTGATCGAGGTCGAGAAACAGCAGGCTGAAGTGTGGCTTGATGGGAATGACGCGCGGATCGTTCTCCGCCGCGATCTCGCTCTCCAGCATCGTGTACAGATAGCGCGAGTTGAACAACCCTGTGCAGTCATCGGTGATGGTCAGGTGCTGCACCAGCTTCACATAACGCGCGTTCGCCAGCGCGATCGCCGCATAGTCGCAGAGCACGCGCAGAAATGAAATCGAAGACTCGGGCAGCAGATCGAGCTTGCTGTTGTGGAGTTGCAGCACGCCCAGCGTGCGCCCGCCGTGACGCAAGGGAAGGCAAGCGATGGACTGCAGGTGCATCTCGGGATGTTGCCGCGCGAAGACAGACCAGTCCGGGTCGGCCGTTACATCAGGGATGACGAGCGGGTTGCCGGTCAACGCAACATAACCGGAGATGCCTTCGCCCATCTTGATACGAAGGTCCGCGATGTTGTCCGTGTCGATGCCTGCATGCAGCGCGTAGTAGAGCTCGTTGGCCTCTTCATCGAGCATAAGCAGCGACCACTGCTCCGGGCCGAAGTACTCTTCCATCTGCGAGAGGATTGCGCGAAGCAGCGGCTCAAGTTCGAGGTTCGCAGTCAGCGCACGCGCGACCTCGTGAAAGACGCGCAGGTGGTCCAGCTGCCTGCTGTCCATTAGCTCGGGATGCCGACTGTTTATCACGTTCCTTCCTGGATACCGGGTCAGGACGTTCTCAGCTTCAGTCAGACAAGGATAGCGCAAGAATGTACCGGTCTCTTGCCTATTCGCCAGTGTACGCGTTTGCATACTAGGTGCATCGACGTACCAGCATGGAATGCGATGGTTGTCCGGAATTGCGACAACCCATTTATCCGCCGATGTGCACCATGGATCGCGATGGTTTCAGGAAGCCGGGCTCGCCGATGTGATGCCGAGCCTCTTTGCGGCTAATGATTTTGCGAATGCGATCGCGCAGCTCATCCTCGCTCGCGCCGTGCCGCATCGGCCCGACAAGATCGTGGTCGCTCTGGGAGAACAGGCACGTCCTCACCTTGCCGTCGGACGTGATGCGCACGCGGCTGCAGTGCCCGCAGAACGGATGCGAGACTGGCGCAATGATTCCGATCTCGCCGATGCCGTCGTCGAAGGTGAATCGCCGCGCAGTCTCCGAGGCGTGATTTGGCGCCAACGCGACGAGCGGGCGTACACGGTTGAGCCGCTCGACGATTTCATCCATGCGGACCACGGCCTCCGGCGTCCAGGTGCGGTCCTCCTCGAGCGGCATCCACTCGATGAAGCGCACGATCACGCCCTCCGCGCGCGAGAACTCCGCGAACGCCTCGATCTGGTTGTCGTTGAAGCCGCGCAGCAGAACGGCGTTCACCTTCACCGGTCCCAGTCCTCTATCCTGCGCTACGCGAATCCCGTCGCGAACGCGCTCGAAGCTGCGGGGCACGCGCGTGATGCGCGCAAAGGTGTCGGCGTCCACCGCATCCATGCTCACGGTCACGCGGTTCAGTCCGGCACGCTTCAGGTCCTTCGCCATCCCGGCGAGCAGATGACCGTTCGTCGTCAGCGCGATGTCGAGAGGATCGGCAGTGAACGCGGCGCGCATGCCGGCGATCTCGCGGACGAGCTCGACTAAACCGCGCCGCAGCAGCGGCTCGCCCCCGGTAAGCCGAACCTTCTCCACCCCGAGCGAGACGAAGAGCCGCACCATGCGCGCGTACTCTTCGATCGGCAGCTCGCTGTACTGAGCGCCCTCGTTGCCGGTCCGGCAGTAGACGCATTTGTAGTTGCAGCGGTCGGTGACCGAGAGCCGCAGGTCCGTAATGGCTCGGCCGTGCTTGTCGCGCAACCGGCTCGCCGATCCATCGTCCGCACGGGCAGACCCCAGCCAGGCCTCGCCCAGGGCAGGGATCGGATCGAGAATGGGCGGCAGGACAGCGGCCATAAAGAAACAGTACTTCTTCAGACGCACTTTCCGGAAGCCCATTCCGGCATCTCATGACATACTTAGGCCAGTAACGGAAGGAACCATCCCAGGGTCCGCACCCCCCAGCGGCAAGCTGCGCTGTTCCCTCCTGCGAAGCAGGAATCTCGTGCGGACGACCTCCATCACGGCATGGCTGGGGCACCACGCCTGGCCCATCTGGCTGCTTGTCGCAGTCGTTGTGCTCTGTATTGTCCTGCTGCGACTCTCCGCCTGGTCGCGTGAACGCAGCCTGCGGCACAAACGTGCCGGCGTCACGCACGAGACATTCACCGCGCAACTCCAGCAGTACGGCTTTGATCCGGTCATCACCTCGTCGGCGTTCCGCTACCTGCGCGAGGTGCAACTCGTGCCCTTTCCAGTGCTTCCAGGTGACGATCTCGAAGACGACCTGGGCCTTACCCCGGAAGAGATCGACCAGACCGTCCGCGATCTGTCGACAGCCTTGCGCCGGGAGTATAGCCCCGGGCTGCAGCCGACTCCGCTGGTCACGGTCGAAGATCTGATCCGTCTGCTCCAGGCCGAACCGCGCATTGTTAGAACAGGAACAGACTAGGCCCGGGGGATTTCAATCACCCGCTAACGCGAAGCCGCCGTCCTCCGGTGATCAGTCCGGCGTCCTCTCAAGGCTACAGAGACAGCTTTGGTCTTCAGCGTGTCAGATCCCGACGCCGAACTCCATCTCCTGCGTCTGGTCTCCCGAGTGGGAGTAAATGTCGTACGGCGTACGCCGATGGAACTTGTAGCGCTCACGCAGCTCTCGTCCGACGACGACACCAATGGCCAGCACGGTGATCCCGGCTGAAACCAGTCCTACGTTGCGCATAAGGGTCCGGCCCCCCTCCGAGGCGTCCTCGCGACCGGCACCGCGGAGTGAGTGATTGCATCTCATGCGACAGATAATAACGCACCCCTGTTAACGTTGGGTATTCCCGCCTTCTGCGACATCTGGGTGATTACCAGCGAAGTCAACATCCGGCGTTTGAATCAGATGCCGCCAGCACTGCTCGCGGCGATACCTCCGCGAATCAGCTCTTTGTGGCCGTCGCGGACGTCGAGGCTGTGGAAGACGAGGTCGCCGAGCCGGAGCTCGAGCTTTCCTTCGAGCTCGCCGCCGGTGCCGAGCTCGCCGCGGGAGCCGCGCTGTCCGCCGGCTTCGATCCCTCGCCACCCGACTTCGCTCCCTCGCCGTTGCTCGCAGCCGTGGGCTTCGGCGACGAGTAGAGGTCCTTGTACCACCCGCCGCCCTTGAACTGAACCGCGGGCGCGGTCAGGGTGCGCTCCATCGGGCCGCCGCAATGCGGGCACACCGTCAGCGGCGCGTCGGAAAACTTCTGGATCTTTTCGGTGCGGCGTCCGCACTCTTTGCATTCGTATTCGTAGAGCGGCATTGCGGGTCCTTCTGTGCTCAAAAACGTTGGCTGCTTCAAGAATACAGTCTGAGAAGCAGTTCTTCGTTTATGGTGGTTAGTTCCTAGTGCAGGTTTCCCACGGCCTCTCATTAAGAACGAAGAACGAACAACTTACAACTCGTTATATCCTCCGGGCATGCTCCGTCGGCTGTTCGCCCTCGTTACTGCGATGCTCTCCGCGTTCTCCGCCTCGGCCCAATCCGCCGCGCCCACGCCGCCCATGGGCTGGAACAGCTGGGACGCCTACGGTCTCACCATCACCGAGGCCCAGTTCCGCGCCAACGCGAAGGTCCTGCACGATAAGCTGCTGCCCTTCGGCTGGCGCTACGCCGTCATCGACGAAGGCTGGTTCCTGGAAAATCCGCAGGACCGGCCGCACCCGGACAAGCTGATCTATGAGATCGATCCGTACGGGCGGTACGTGCCCGTACCCGCGCGCTTCCCTTCGGCCGGAAAAAGCCGCACCGTAAGCGGCTATGCAGGCCCAGCACCCAAGCTCCCCGCCACGATCCAGGAGACCAGCTTCAAGCCGCTCGCCGACTGGGTGCACGCGCAGGGCCTGCTCTTCGGAATCCACATCGTGCGCGGCATTCCGCGCGCCTCCGTCGAGCGTAATCTCCCCATCGCCGGCTCGAGCTTCCACGCGCAGGACGCCGCCGATACCAGCGACGCCTGCGGCTGGGACCCGACCAACTGGGGTGTGAAGGACAACGCCGCCGGGCAGGCCTGGTACGACGCGCTGATCCAGCAGTACGCCAACTGGGGCGTCGACCTCCTCAAGGTCGACTGCATCGCCGACCACCCCTACAAGGTGAGCGAGATTCGCCAGATCCGCCGGGCTATCGATAAATCAGGTAGAAAAATCGTCCTCAGCCTCTCGCCCGGCCCGACGAATCCTTCGCACGCGGCCGAGGTCGCCTCGCTCGCCAACATGTGGCGCATCTCGAACGATTTCTGGGACCTCTGGAGCGGCGGCAATTTCGCCGACGGCTTTCCGCAGTCCCTCAAAGGCCAGTTCGACCACCTCGCCGCCTGGTCTCAGTTCGACTTCAAGCCCGGCCAGTGGCCCGACGCCGACATGCTTCCCTTCGGTGAGCTCCGCCCCTCACCCGGCTGGGGCGAGCCTCGGCACACGCGCCTGACTGCCGACGAACAGAAGACTGTGATGACCCTGTGGTCGATCACCCAGAGCCCGCTGATCCTCGGCGCGAACTTGACGATGCTGGATGATGCAACCCTGAAGCTGCTGACCAATCGTGAGGTGCTCGCCATTGACCAGAACGCGGTCGTCCGAGGTCACCCGGTCAAAGGATTTGAAACGGGTGATCTGCGGGTCTGGCAAGCGGAGGCACAAAGCGTGCACGGTCGCATGGTCAATGCTCTCGCCTTGTTCAATCTTCGGCGATACGCCGCTGCAAGTCGACCAATCTGCAGCCGAACTCCATTTCGTCACGAGACAAGATTCGCCGACCAACCCCTCAATGTATGGACGGGGGAGCACCTTCCCGATAGGAACCGCGTTCGCATCTGACGATCCCGCCGCACGGCTGCGTTCTCCTGGAGCGGCGATAGCCCGAAAGTCAACGTTACCGTGCCGCCGCGCACACGTTACCAGCGCTCTGACGCTGGTTACTATGTGAATCTTCACGTCTTGCCAATCTGCCCTTAAGTTTATTTTCAAGAAGCGCCAGACAGGAAAGAGACATTGAGAGCCCAACCTTTTCCCAGGTCATAAAGGGCACTCGCAGTCCGAATCTGCTCTGAGGTGCTCGCGAAAGCGCAGCCCGGTCACGGGGGCTCCGAAAGGAGCTGATCCGGGGACTGTGCACCATGCGGAAGGCGAAACAGCCTCAGCATGCGGGGGGCGAGGCAGGAACCCGCGTTCTCTTGGGGGAGAGAACGCGGGGCTCGCCTACACCGGTCTGTACATTTGTTTGGCTCAACCCTTTGCCGGGGCCGTCCCTTGGGACGGCCCCTTGGCGTTTGCTCGCCGAACCCACTCGACAGTAAGGGCCCGGCTTCACTCGAGCCACGAAGCCGGGGTGCCCCATCCGTACGCGCTCCGGGGTCCCCGGCGAGCGTTCTTTGCTCGTTGGGGTGGTTAGCGGACGGGTGGGACCGAGGACGCCCAAACTTTCAACAGCCCCGCCTCAAGCAATGCATTGCCGCGACGCCGTCTTCGCCGTATGCTCGCCTCAGTGCCTGCCCCCTTCCAGATTCCGCAACGAAAATCCGGATCTTCTGCCCGCGCCGACATCGCACCGCGGCCGGAAAATCCGGACCGCCTGGTCTCCGCCGGTCCCGTCGACGACGACTCGCAGTTCGAACTGAAGCTGCGGCCGAAAAAGCTCGCCGAGTTCATCGGCCAGTCCAAGGCCAAAGAGCAGCTTTCCATCGGCCTCGAAGCCGCCAGGGCTCGCGGCGAAGCGCTCGATCACGTGCTGATCTTTGGCCCACCCGGCCTCGGCAAGACCACGCTCGCCACGATCATCGCGAACGAGATGGAGGTCGGCTTCCAGCAGACCTCCGGCCCGGCACTGCAGATCCAGGGCGACCTCACCGCCATCCTGACCAACCTTCGCGAGAAGCAGGTGCTGTTTCTGGACGAGATTCACCGCCTCCAACCGGTGCTCGAAGAAAAGCTGTACACGGCGCTCGAGGACTACCAGATGGACATCATCATCGGGCAGGGACCGAGCGCGCGCACCCACACCCTGGAGCTGAAGCCGTTCACGCTGGTCGGCGCGACCACGCGGCCCGGCCTGCTGAGCTCCCCGCTGCGCTCGCGGTTCGGAATCCTGCTGCGGCTGGAGTTCTACACCGAGGATGAGCTGCGGTTCATCGTTGAGCGCTCCGCTGATGTCTTGAAGGTGCCGATTGATCCTGACGGCGCGGCGGAGATTGCGGTGCGCTCGCGCGGGACACCACGCATCGCGAACCGTCTCCTGCGCCGCGTGCGCGACTTCGCCGAGGTGCGCGCCGCGGGCCGCATCGACCGCGAGACTGCGATGCGGGCTTTGGAATTACTCGAAGTCGATGCCCATGGCTTCGATGAGCTCGACCGCCGCCTGCTCCGCACCATCATCGAGAAGTACGACGGCGGCCCGGTCGGCCTGAACACACTGGCCGCAGCACTCGCCGAAGAGCAGGACGCGCTCGAAGAGGTCTACGAGCCGTTCCTCATCCAGATCGGCTTCCTCGACCGCACGCCGCGCGGGCGGGTCGCGACACGGCTGGCCTACGAGCATCTCGGCATCGACATGCCGCGCCGTAACCCTGCCGCGCCTACGCTCTTCCAGTAACGCCGCTGACAGCGGATGCTAGGCTCAGGTGGTGAGAGGACGCGCGGCAGGATTCATTAGCGGGGCGATCGTGTTCGTGGGATGCGCAAGCCCCGGTCCACCGCGGCCGCCCTCGCTCCAGCTTCCTCAGCCCGTACGCGACCTGAATGCGACGCGCGAAGGCGATCAGATCACCCTGCGGTTCACGCTGCCCCAACGCACAACAGATGGTCTGCCGATCCGTGAGGGCCGCCTGAAGGCCTCCCTCTGCCGCGGTGAAGAGGCACAGCCGTGCGTTGCCGTGCCGTCGCTCACAGACCTCAACTTGAACCTGCCGCCCGGCGCGAGTGCGGCGGATCGCGCCATCACCTGGCAGGATCATCTTCCGCCGGCAGAGACTACCGGTGAGCCACGCCTGTTGCTCTATCGCGTGCAACTGAACAATGTCGTAGGCAAAACGGCCGGATGGTCCGACCCTGCATTCACCGCAGCGGGTACGGCGCCGCCGGCCGTACATGCTCTCACGGCCGAGGAAACCCGCGCGGGAATTCTGCTGCGCTGGCATCCGACAGGAAGCCCGTCGGCCGGAAATGTTCTGCTGCGCCGCGAGATGGTCTCGCCGCCTGCACATGCCAAGCGCGAAGACCTGGAACCGGTTTGGCTCGACAGCCACGCCGCAGGCACCACCACATGTGAGACCATCGACAGCACAGCCACCGAGGACACGCCCTACCGGTATGTGGCTGTCCGCCGAAAGACCGTCACGCTCGACCAGCAGACGATAAAGCTGGACAGCGCATTGTCCGCGCCCGTGGTGATCACGTGGCACAACGCGTTCCCGCCGCCCGCTCCATCCGGCCTGAGCGCCGCCCCATTCGCCGAGAACGGAGCCTTCGCCGTGGACCTCGTCTGGGAGCCCGTCGAAGAACCCGGACTGAAGGGCTACGTAGTCACCCGGCAGGCCATCGATGACGCAGGCTCGCCCGTCGGTTCACCCGAGCGCCTGACGCCCCAGGCGGTCGAACTTCCCGCTTTCCACGACACCACCGCAAAGCCGGGCGTCCGCTATCGCTATACCGTCCAGGCCGTCTCGAAGAAGAACATCGAGGGCCAAACCGCAACCGTAACCGTTGTCCCTTAAGCGCCACACCCGTGTGGCTGTTTGGACACAAGTCCAAGCCTAAGTCCTCTCCTCTGAAGACTTTGCGCGATTTTTCCGGGGGGGGGGTCTCAGCTGATCTGCAGCCGCGGCAGGCTCATCACGCCCAGGCGCTGAAGAACCTTGCGCGTCAGGCCGGTAAGCGGCAGGAAGGCCAGCCGCGACGTCGGCGTCCAGTCGAGGTCAGACTTGCTCGCCGGAACCTGTCCGAGCAGCGCGCCTTCCGGAGCAGTGAGGCGCGGGTCGGCATCGATGCCCGGAATGTCCGCATCCTCCGGCACGAACAGGCCTTCCTCGTAGACCTTGGCCGCCCGCACCGCGGCGGAGGGTCGGCCGTTGGTCGCAATCGAAACAAGATCGTCGTTCGCCGACTCAGGGTTTTCCGACTCCTCTTCGCCGGCAATCTGCAGCGCGTGTGGAGCGACGCCGGGCGCGCTCTCGGCGAAGATCTGGACGTAATAGTTGGTGTTGGTGATGGCATGGCGCAGACGCAGCACGGGTTCCCGGCCGTCAATGGCCTCAAGCGGCAGCGGCGGCAGCTCCAGCATCCTGGGCATCAGCGCGGCGTCCGTCGGGCGGCGCAGCAGCAGGACTTCGGTTGCGGTGCCGCGCTTGCGCAGCGTGAGCAGGTGCGCGACGATGCGGCTCTGCGGCTTGTCGCGCTGAGCCGTCGCATGTTCGCCACGAGTCCGGCAGAAGCTCATCACCGGGCACTCCAGGCACAGCGGCTGGCGCGGCAGGCAGATCGTGGCGCCTAGCTCCATCATGGCCTGGTTGTGGTCGCCGGGAGGGTTGCTGCGCTCCTTGCGCTTTGCAGCCGGAGGGACGAGCGCCTGCGCGGCGGCGGACAGTCGCGCGCGCGCCTTGCCGGACCGGTCTTCAGCAAGCCCGAGGATGCGAAGCAGCACGCGCTCGACATTGCCATCCAGCACGGCGACCGATTCCCCGAACGCGATGCTGGCGATCGCCGCTGCCGTGTACTCGCCGACTCCCGGCAGCGTGCGCAGACCATGCGCCGTGCGCGGCAGGCGCCCGCGGAACTCGCGCTGGACGAACTGCGCGGCGCGGTGCAGAAGGTGAGCGCGGCGGTAGTACCCCAGCCCGCTCCAGAGCGCAAGGACATCCTCTTCGCCGGCGTCGGCGAGCGCTTCCAGGCGTGGGAAATCGCCGCATGAACTCGTTGTAGCGTTCGATTACGGTGGCGACGCGCGTCTGCTGCAGCATGATCTCCGAGAGCCACGTTCCGTAAGGGTTGCGGATGCCGCGCCACGGGAAGGTCGCGCGCATGCTGCCGATACCACGACTGCAGCGCGCGCCGAAACGGCTCCGCCTCAAACGGGAGAGCGGGCGGCCCCGGCCGCGTCCCGGCCAACGAAGTCGCAGCGATATTCTCACCAGCGCGCTGTCGAGCTGTGCGGCGGGGGAGCGAATTGGGTACAGGCGTGCGCGTGATCATGCGTGGGAAAAGAGCATGGAACTTAGTTGGACTGATCGGTAACACGGCCGCTAGCCTGGTTCTAGCAGTTTTCGTACTTCCAGTTGCGGCGTTTGCCTTCGGATATCCACTCGATGGCGGTGGCAACGCGCTTGTCGCGGGTTTCATCCCGCTTGGCTTCGGAGATCCAATCGCAATACTCGCGCTGGCAGCCCAGAGGCATGGCGGCGAACTGAGAGGCTGCGGCCTTGTTCTTTTTGAGCGCGGCGCTCAGTGCGAGTGGAATCTCGGGTGGTGGTTTGGGCGTGGCGTTCTTAGGACGAGAGTAATTCTGCGTGCGCGCGCCGGTCTCGATCTCGGCCGCGGCGGAGCGAAGATATTTGATCAATTCGCGATCTGGGGGAAGGTCTTTGACCGAGGTCAGCTTTCCAAGCTGGCCCATGGCCTCGCGATCGTAAACGCCGGCCTTACGAAGGTTCGCGGGCCCTTCCTTGCCCCACAGCCCAAAGCTGCAATGCTGCTTGAACGCGGCCATGTTGCCGAGCATCAGCCCGCGATAAATAAAGAACGGCATCGACCACTTGATGTCCTCTTCGACATCCGGCAGCGCCTTATGGACGACCTCCCGGAGATGCGTGAGGATCGGCTGCGCGAAGTCGGCGGAGCGCGAAATATATCCGTCGACCTTGGACGAATAGGAGCCGTTGTGCGCAGCCGGCCCGGCCGCCTTGCGCGAAGGCGAGGTCTTCACCTGTGTGGGAGCCATGCGGAACAGCATACGCGCGTCACGCTGCCGTGCAAGTCTTTTCGTGCGAAACACGGACGGCATCAGCTGGAATCTGGTGCCCCGGGGCGAGTCGTGTGCAGCAGGCCACCGCTCGCAGCGCGGCCGGGAACACGCACGCCGCCAGCGAGAGCACAGACCTCTGCGGCTGGGCCACCAGCGCTCGCGAGAGCATCGTGGCCAGGGACATCTGCCGCCGAAGCTGGTTGCAGAGCTCCGCCTGAAACTCGTGGGACGACTGGCCCGCGAGCAAGGCGCGTGCGGCAAGACGCCCGCTGTGCAACGCCAGCGCGAGCCCGTCGCCGGTGAAGGACGGAATGACCGCCGCCTGGTCGCCGACGGCGAAGAGGTCCTCGGCGATAGCATGCTCAAGCAGAAGCCCATACGGAATGGGGCTGATCGCGAGCGGGCGTTTGAGCAGCGGCTGAGCGCCCGCCAGCCGCGTGCGCAGGTGCGGGTTGCGCGTGAGGACCTCAGCGATCGTGGGCCAGTCCCGCCCGAGCTCGCGCAAGTGGCTGCGCTGTATCACGAAGCAGAGATTGGCCCTGTTGCTTTCTACCAGCGACAGGCCGCCGTAGCCGCCGCGAAACAGCACGAGCTCGATCGTGTCGCGGATGGCATTGGTCTGCTCCGGCGCGAGACGCAGATACATCTTCAAACCGACGAGATCGCAGTGCGTGCCCGGCGGCCGTGGCAGACCGCGCAGATCGTGCTTCCCCGTGGCAAGGAGCACGTGCGGCGCGCTGAGCGCATACGTTCGGCTCGGGCCGGAGACGCCCACGCGCCAGAGATGGCCGCTGCGATGCAGCGATTCAGCCGTGTGCCCGCGCAACACCAGCGCGCCGGCCGCCGCCGCACGCTGCAGAAGCGCGTCGTCGAGCGTACGGCGGGTGAGCGATTGCGCCGCAAAAGGCAACGTCGCGGATGGAGTGCCGAATCCGCCCGCGAGCCGGACGCGGCGAATGGCAGCAGCTCCAAGTCCGGCGGCGCTGACGCCGACAGCATCGAGGCTGGCGAGCGCTTCACCGGAGAGGAAATCGCCGCAGACCTTATCGTGCGCGTGCAGCGTGCGCTCGAGCAGCGCGACACGGCGTCCAGCCAGCGCCAGCTCGATGGCCGCCGCCGACCCCGCAGGTCCGCCGCCCAGAATGACGGCATCGAGATCCGCGGCTGCAGTCGAAACGTTCATGAGACTTGTCGGATGCGAGCCACGCACAGACGGTTCATCGCGTGGGATTCGATAGACGCACCGGAAATGTTTGCCTCATCAAGAAGCTTCTGCCATTCGGCGGGAACAAACGCCCGCCGAAGCGAGACCGGACCGTCGTGGCGGATGAAATGATGCCAGCCGAAGATGACCGGCAGAAAGCGGAAGAAGAAGGCGGCGCGGCGGCTGCGGTGAAGGTCGTTGATGAACCAGCCGAGACGCGCGGTCTGCTCGCTCCATTGCAGGAAGCGGACGATCTCCGGCGAGCTGAGATGGTGCGTGAACAGCGCGCTCACGATGACGTCGGGCTTAAGGTCGGCTACATACGAGAAGACGTCAGCAGTGAGCCAGTTGATATTGGCCGCGAGCGGGGCTGATCTATTTTTTGAATCGCTTGATTTTCTATCGCCGAACTCACGTGCCGCCCGCGCTGAGTACGGATTCAGATCGATGCCGGTGAGCTCCACGGCAACATCGCGCTCGTGCGCCCAGTGCGCAATCGCCCGCAGACCGTCACCGCCGCCGGAACCGACATCGAGAATGCGCAACGGCTGCGACGCTTCATGGCGCCCGGCGATGCGTGACAGGAACGCGAGTGTTGGCTTGTACGCCTGCGTGATGCGGTTCACTTGGGCGAGATCGCGCAGACAGTCGCGGAACTCTTCGTACGTGCAGGGCTGGTCCATCAGCTCGGGCAGCTCCGCAGGCTGGGCGCGACGGGCGTAGGTCAGCGGGGACACGGTAGCGTTGGGGGCCGAGGTCATGGAATCACGCAGCATGGAAGAGCATCGTCTCCGCGGTGAGGCCGGGGCCGAAGCTCATCGCGCAGCCGCATTCTCCGGTTTGGGCAGTTCGCATCAGTTCGTCCAGAACAAACATCACGGTCGCGGAGCTCATGTTGCCGAACCGTTCGAGAACAGAGCGCGATGCGGTGAGGGCCTCCGGCGGCAAGGTCATGCCGCGTTCAACCGCGTCAAGGATGGTCCGGCCGCCGGGGTGCACGCCCCACAGCGTCACATCATCCGTGGTGAACGGGCCAATAACATCGTTCGCGCAGGATTCAAGACCCTTCGCGATGGCTGATGGCACCTGGCCGGAGAGGAACATGTCGAAGCCGAGTCCGCGGATCTTCCATGTGATCAGCTCGCGCGTCTCGGGAATCATCACCGCGCGGAAGCTGTCCAGCGCGAGGCCAATCGGTTCGGCGGAGAGAACGCTGGCAGCGCAGCCGTCGGCGAAGAGCAGAAAGCTGAGTACCTGCTCCAGGTCGTGCGACTCCTGCAGGTGCAGCGAGCAAAGCTCGAGGTTGACCATCAACACGCGCGCGTGGGGTTCGGAGCGGATGATGTGCCGCGCAGTCTTCAGGCCGTTGATCGCAGCGTAGCAGCCCATGAATCCGATCATGGTGCGCTCGACCGAAGGGCAGAGGCCGAGGTGGTCGACAATGTCGAAGTCGAGCCCCGGCGCGTACAGGCCGGTGCAGGTGGTGACGACGACATGCGTGATCGAGCGGCGCTCGGCAGGCGTGAGCTCGAGCCGGTCGACGGCTCGGCGCATGAGCACGGGAGCGAAGCGCTCGAAGATCTCCATGCGGTTTGAGGTGTCGGGAAAGCTGCCGCGGGTATAAAACCGGTGCGCGTTGATCCAGAACTCCGATGTGGCGTCTTCAGGCGCGTCCTGGTGCGGCGAGAGGATGGAGTAACGGTGCTGGATGCCGGAACGCGAGGCCATGCGGTTGAAGAGCGTGCGCATGCGCGGGTCGGGCGACTCGGCGAGCAGCTTGTCGGCGAAGTCCACGAACGCGCCGTGGACGTCATGATCGGGGACGGCAGTCGCGATGCGGTTCAGGTAAGCGTCGGTCACAGCACTATCCTTGCAGGGTTGGATGCGGAGCTTGTCCTGAAAATGTCAACAGAAGGTTGCCCATCCGATCAAGCTACGCGAGATGCGCGCCAGAGATGCGTGAAGTGGAACTTTTTGCTCCAAATCCCATCTAAAACAGTAGGAGTTTTTTGACGATGACAACGCCAAGGCAGATGACAACGATACTTGCCGCGGCCACTCTGTTTGCGGCAAGCGCAGTTTGCTCTGCGCAAACCGCGAACCCGGGCCCGGTCAACTCGACCGTACAGGAACAGCAGGCTGCACCGATTGAGCGCGCCTATCCGAACCAGAACACATATCCCAACACATATTCCGGTGGCCAGATGCCGCAGCGGGTGGGACCAGCTCAGATCGCGCCCGTGACCATCGCTCCCGGGCAGGAAGTTTCCCCGACTACCGGTGAGGCGCAGGCCACGCCGATTCAGGGCGTGATCCTGCGGGTCGGACCGCAGAGCGAGGTGCAGGAGGTGAGCTCCACCCCCGAGAAGCTGGAGCTGCGCGTGGAGCGCGGCATCGCGAACATCAACGTACACAAGCCGGCCAAGGACACCCTGATCCTGGTGGACCTGCCCGGCGGGCAGACACAGATCCTCAAGGACGGCCTGTACACCTTCAACGCCGAGACCAACACCGCCCGCGTGCTGAAGGGTGAGGCGCTCGCGTTTCCAGCAGCCGACCCGGATGCAAAGCCGATGAAGGTGAAGGAAGACCACAAGATCGTCTACACCGGTACGAACGAGCGCCCGCACGAGTTCGTTCCGTATGAGGCGGCTACGGACCTGCTGCCCGGACGCGAGTATGGCCATGGCTCTGGCTACAGCGGCGGAGCCGAGCCGGGCTTCGGCTACGGACCGTACGGCGATGGCTTCTACCCCTACTATGCCTATGGCTATCCATGGGGATGGGGCTATCCTTACGGCTTTTATCCCTACGGCTACGGGTTCTACCCGTACGGCTTTGGGCTGGGGTTCACCTACTTCGGCGGATTCCACGGCGGACATGGCGGCTTCCATGGCGGTGGATATCACGGCGGCGGATTCCACGGTGGCGGCCACGGCCGCAGGTAAGGCTACTCAGATTCCATACAACAGGCGGCCGGCTCTGGCCGCCTATTCTTTTGCTTGCAGAAAGTTCTGTCGCCTGGCGCACGGTCTGCGGTCCGTCTGACTGCTACGGTATAGACGGCCGCCAAGGAGCAGCGCGAGCCGGGTCGAGCCCGGCCGGCCCTTTGACATCACTCTGGTGGCGCGCGTTCCAAGAAAACGAGGCGCGAAGGGGCGGGATGCCCTGAGTCCATCGCTATGATGGAACTCGCATGCAGACCAAAGACACCGCGGCGCTCGGTCAGCTCCTCACCGAAGCCCGAAATCCTCGCACCGAAAATCTCGACCAGCTCTCCACCCTGGACATGCTGCGCGTCATCAACGACGAGGACGCCACCGTCGCTGCCGCCGTGCGCGCCGAGCTCCCCAACATCGCCCGTGCCGTCGACGAGATCGCAGCCCGGTTCCAGCGCGGAGGCCGTCTCTTCTACATCGGCGCGGGCACCAGCGGCCGGCTCGGCGTGCTCGACGCCAGCGAGTGCCCACCCACCTTCTCCGTCCCGCCCGACCTCGTCCAGGGCCTCATCGCCGGCGGCGACAGCGCCCTGCGCCTCTCCAGCGAGCACTCCGAGGACTCGCCCGAGCTCGGTGCCCAGGATCTCGCCGCCGCCGGCTTCTCCTCCGACTCCCAACCCGACACTCTGGTCGCCATCGCTGCCAGCGGCCGTACGCCCTATGTCCTCGGTGCGATGGACTACGCCCGCCAGCGCGGCGCCCTCACCATCGGCCTGAGCTGCGTACCCAACTCCGCCCTCGCCCAGGCCGCCGAGATCGCCATCACCCCCGCAACGGGACCGGAGGTGCTGACAGGCTCAACGCGGATGAAGGCTGGAACCGCGACGAAACTTGTTTTGAATATGCTCTCGACTGGAGTGATGGTCCGGACTGGAGCGACCTTCGGCAATCTGATGGTCAACGTTCGTCCAACAAACGCCAAACTCGTGGATCGCGCCGAGCGCATCATCTCGGCTGCAACAGGAGTTGATCGCGAGACAGCGGCGAAGTTGCTGAAGGACTCCGGGGACGATGTAAAGACTGCGATCGTCATGGCCCGACTTCATCTCGACGCTGCGGCTGCGCGCGAAAGGCTCGCTGCAGCGAACGGCGTGCTCTCTCGCACGACTCGAGTAGTTAGTCCTCTTCAGATTCTCCAGCGGTTTCCGGATTCGCCTCTGCGGCTTGGATCACATTCGGCTTGGCGTCCTGAATCTCTGCCTTCGCGAACGGATGCGGAGCGCTGGGGCCCTGGCCCATTGCCTCGCCCGCGGAGTTCATCGTCTTGCCCTGCAGGGCGCCGGAAACTGCCGAGTCCATCATGATCTCGGCGAAGCGCCGCGTCTTCTTGTCGAGCTGCTCGATGGCCTTGCGAATAATTTTGTAATCGCCGCCGCGGATCGAAGCCTCAACCTCGTGCGCAGCCGCTTCAATCTCCTGGTGCTCGACGGAGGTCAGCTGCTGCCACGCAGGCGAGTCCTTGCCCTTCTTCACCGCATCCAGGATGGTCTCGGCTTCGTTCTTCGCTTCGATCACCTGGCGTGCCGTGATGTCCTCTTCGGCCTTGTCGAAGCTCTCTAAGATCATCGCCTCCACCTGCTCGTCCGTGAGCCCGTAGGTGGGCTTCACTTCGACCTGCGCCTCTTTGCCGCTGCGCTGCTCGCGCGCGCTGACCTGTAGGATGCCATTGGCATCGATGAGGAACTTCACTTCGATGCGCGGCAGACCCGCCACCATCGGCGGAATTCCTTTCAGGTCAAACCGAGCAAGCGAGCGGCAGTCTTTGGCGAGTTCGCGTTCACCCTGCACCACGTGGATTGCGACGTTTGTCTGTCCATCGACACCGGTGGTGAAGTGCTCGGTTGCGCTCGCAGGGATCGTGGAGTTGCGTTGAATAATCTTCGCAACAACTCCCCCGAGTGCCTCGATCCCGAGCGAGAGTGGAGTGACGTCAAGCAGCAGAAGGTCGTCGGTCGCGGCGCTTGCTTCGCCGGAGAGAATCTGCGCCTGCACTGCGGCTCCGAGAGCCACGACTTCGTCAGGGTTGAGTTCGGTGTGGAGCTTCCTGCCGCGCGCGTCGAGGTCGAAGAGCTTCGTGACCAGTGCGCGCACGGCAGGAATGCGCGTCGATCCGCCGACCATTACGACCTCATCGATTTGTTCCGGTGAGAGGCCGGAATCCTTGAGCGCCTGGCGGACCGGCGCTGCCGTGCGCTCAATCACAGGGGCAATCAACTGCTCGAACTGCTCGCGTGTGATCTCGCGGAGATACTGTTTGCCGCCGGCGAGTTCCACCTTAAGCCGCGCAGAGGGATTTGCGGAGAGTGCGATCTTGGCGTCGATCACTGCCTTGCGCAGCGCCTGAATCGCTTCGGGCTGCGTGCTTACGTCGATGCCGAGATCGCCGCGGATGTCATCGATCGCGACGCCAAGCAGCAGATGATCGATGTCGTCGCCGCCGAGATGTGTATCGCCGCCGGTCGCGATGACCTCGAAGATGCCCTCGTGCAGCTTGAGGATAGAGATGTCGAAGGTGCCGCCGCCGAAGTCGTAGACCGCAATGATGCCGTCCTTGCCACCGTGCAGCTTGTCGAGACCGTAGGCAAGTGCGGCAGCGGTTGGTTCGTTCACGAGCCGCAGCACTTCCAGACCGGCGATGCGTCCGGCGTCCTTGGTGGCCTGACGCTGTGCGTCGTTGAAGTAGGCGGGAACGGTGATCACGGCTTTCGTGACCGAAGCGCCAAAAAAGCGTTCTGCGTTGCGCTTGAGCTGCAGGAGAACGTAGGCGGAGATCTCGGGCGGCGTAAGCGTGAGGCCGCCGACGTCCAACTTCAGCACCTCGCCGGGCTTGAGGCCTTCTGCCACGTGGAAGGGAAAGAGCTTCAGCTCGGGCTGAACGTCTTCAATGTCGCGCCCCATAAGGCGTTTCACGGAGTAGACGGCGTTCGCCGGTTGCTTCAGCAAGACCTCGCGCGCGGCGTTGCCAACGGCGAAGCCTTCTTTCGTCTCCTGATCGAAGGCAACGACGCTAGGGAGGATAGCCGCGCCGTCCTCGCCGGGGATGACCTGCGGGGTGTCGCCCTGCATGTAGGCGACGAGCGAGTTGGTTGTGCCCAGGTCAATGCCGACGACGCGCTGCTGTTGTTCTGCCACGAGGCTCCTCTTGAGGGCGCGTCAAGACTGCAAAACGCGCCATCCTCTATTTTCCACTATCAGGAATGGGATGCGCTCGGAGCCGATCCAGCACCCACGATTGCGCGAAGAGCGCGCGGTCGCCGACAATCCGGTGTATGCCTATCGATAAGACTGCAATTGCTACGAAGGATGCTCCGGCCGCGATTGGGCCATATACACAGGCGGTTCGCTCGGGCGACCTCGTCTTCACCTCCGGACAGATTCCGCTCGATCCAGCGACGGGCCAGATGATCTCCGGCGGAATTACGGAGCAGACGGAGCGAGTCATCGCCAATCTGCGCGGTGTGCTGGCGGCTGCGGGGTTGAGTTTCGCGAACGTGCTGAAGACTACGGTATTCCTGAAGAGCATGAGCGACTTTGCCGCGATGAACGAGGTTTACGGCCGCGCGTTCGGCGGCGATGGAGCCGTTGCGCCGGCGCGCTCGACCGTGCAGGTTGCGGCGCTGCCGAAGGATGCGCTGGTGGAGATTGAGTGCATCGCGAAAGGGTAGTCAGGAGTTTCGAACCGCTAAAAGAAAATGCGGCAGACGAGGTGAGGTCGTCTGCCGCGCACGGTCGTGCGATGGATCGGTTAGAACAGAATGCGCCCGCCAACCTGAATGATGCGGTTGGTAAAGCTTCCAAACTGGATCGACGAGGTGATCTGTCCAAAGGTGGAAGAGTTCAACGTGCCGTTCGGGGCTGGAAGGTTGGTGAGGTTGAAGACGTTGGTGGCCTCTCCGCGCAACTCAAATCTCACACTCTCGTGGATGGGAAAGTCACGGAAGATGGAGGCGTCGATGTCACGCCGGCCGGGAGCGTCCAGCGAGTTCTGCCGCAGCGTTCCATCCGAGCCTGCCGGACCAGCGCCATCTTGCGGGCATGGGTTGATGCCGTTGATTGCGGTGTTGAAGACGCAGAACTGAGACGGGCTGACCCAGTTGCGGATCATGGCTTGCCGCGAGTGGCCGTCGTCCGTGAGCGATGCGCGAACAACTCCCGGGACCAGGTTGGGACGATCGTTGGTCACGCCGTCTCCGTTGTTGTCGGATCCTGTGGTGATATTGAAGGGCACTCCACTCTGCAAGCGGATGATGGACGCAAAGGTCCAGTCGTTCACGATGATCCCGAACGCGCGGTGGCCGAAGCTATAGTGCGGCTTCCACACGATCGACGCGGCAACGACGTGGCGCTGATCGTAGTCGGAGCGCTGCCGGTCGAGCCAGTGATTTTTATTGTCCTCCGGTTCGGTTGTCGCGCTGTTACCGGTGTTGCCGTTGGTGTCGAGGTCGAGGCTCTGCAGTGACTTGGACCAGACGTAGAAGCCCTGCGCGCTGAAGCCCTTCGAGAGCCGCTTCTGGATCGTGACCTGCAGCGAGTTGTAGTTGGCGCTCTCGGAGGACTGTATCTGCGAAATGCTGGAGAAGATCGGATTCGATGCCGACGAGGTTGAGGTCGCGGCGTAGGTCTTGGAGTTATACGGGCGACGATTGTTTACGGTGGCGCTGCTATCCACGTACGCGCAGGCCTGCGTTGTGTCCGTGCAGGAGGCTGCGGCGGCGCCGCTCGATGTGACATTGAACTGCGGGTAGTTGACGTCCCACTCGGTGGGAAGTTTGCGGGAGAACGCGCCGACGTAGCTGCCGGAGAAGGCGAATCCCGCGCCAAGCTGCTGCTCGAACCCGAAGTTGACCTGGTAGCTCACCGGCCAGCGGAAGTTGGGGTCCACCGGGATGATCGCGGCTGGCGTGACCACATACTTCGGATTCTTCGGATCGTAGATGAACGGGAAGGGCGAATGGCCGACGCCGCCCGCAATGCAGGTCGGATCGCCGTTGCAGAAGTCCTTCGGGTCCGTGGCGTAGGGATTCGAGACATGGATGACATTGGTGAACGTCGGCCGGCCGGAGAACGGCTCACCGTTGGAAGGATAGGTAAAGAGGTTGCCGCCGATGGATCCGTAGAAGAGACCCGCGGCAGCGTGGATCACGGTGTGCCCGTTGGGGTAAGGCGTCCACGCCATGCCGACGCGCGGCGAGATGTGGTCGAAGCGGGTGTTGACGCCGCCGGCAGGAACCCCCGCATCCCCTGGGAACAGAACGCCCTTGTACCCGCCGGGTGCGACCGTCGATTGCGCACCGGGAACGAAATTCATGACCATACGCTGAGTGTCGCTGGGCGTTGTCTGAATGTCGTAGCGGAGGCCGAGGTTCAGCGTTAGATTCGGAAACACGCGCCAATCATCCTGGAAGAAGAGGCCGTAGTTGAAGTAGTTCGCATTAGCGTACACAGGGACATCCTGCGCCATAGAGTTCGGCGTGCCGAACAGGAAGTCCGTGATCGCCGCCGACGAATGGTTGGCGGTGTTCGTGTGGGCAGTGAAGCTGAACACGCCATAATTGTTCAGCGTCGTCTGCTGGGCATCATTCTCGCGATTGGCTTCGCCGCCGTAGTAAAGCGTGTGCCTGCCGTGCGTGCTGCTCACAACATCGCGGAGGGCGTAGACATTGCTTCCTGTGACTGGGCCGGTAATGGCATTGGACGCGTGGAACCATCCGCTCACGTTGAGGTCCGGACGCGCGCAGCCGACCTGCGCCGGGACGCCACAGATGGATCCGTTGGGGAGCTGTTCCTGGAAGGCCGAGCCGAAGTCTGCCAGGCTTTGGGCCGGGGAGGGCACGCGGCCGCCAATAAGGCGGGTGTAGTTGAGCGCGAGTTGATTGACCGTGCTGTTGCTGATCGTCCAGGTGTGCTGAATGTTGGCTTCATGCTGCGCGAACGTATAGTTGTGCACTACCCAGCCGAGGACGTTGTTGCCGGACGGATTGACGATGTAGTCGCCAGTCTCATGGAAGTAGCTGAAGGTTAATCGCTGCTTGGCCGTCATCTGGTAGTCGCTCTTATAGAGCTGCTCATCGGTTTTTTGGCGAAGGGGGCTCAACTGGTTGATCGTTCCGCTGGAGCTTTGAGTGGGGATCAGGCCAGCTTTCATGATGGCCATAATGGACGGATCGAAAGTCGAGGGGTCGCAGACGTTCGGCTGGTTGTTGAAATCGCACCACGCCGAGGCCTTGGGCAGAAACGGATTGCAGGCCCAGAACTGTGTTGAGGACTGCGCAGCGATGGTGCACTTCAGATTGTTCGCAACCTGAGACGAGGCGGCCGTTGGGATATTCGCGGTGAAGTTTCCCTGAACCATCGCTGCGCTGGGGACGATCGGATTGAAGATGTTTGCCGTGATGAAGCGGAACCCCGCGTAGCTGCCGAAGAAGAACAACTTGTCGCGCTTAATGGGACCGCCGACGGTAAAACCGAAGCGGTGCTGATTGTAGGGCGTCTTTACGTTCGTGGCGCGAATGGTCGCGTTGAAGTTGCGGTCGCGGTAGAACTCGAACACAGAGCCGTGGAACTCGTTGGTGCCGGACTTAGTGAGCACCGTGACCACGCCGGCAGAGTTGCGGCCGTACTGCGCCGAGAAGTTGTTGGTGTCAACGCGGAACTCGCGGATGGCGTCCGGGTTAGGCAGCGGATTGCCGGTGTTGCGCACGCCGGTCATGTTCGATCCGCCATCAAGGTAATACGAGACCTGGCCGACGCCGGAATCGGAAGAGCCATTGATCTTCACGTGCTGCTCCGGGTAGCCGAGCGGATTGATGACCCCGCCGGCGGCATTGTTTCCGGAGTTGTTGTTGTTCTGCACGCCGGGCGTTAGATCGAGCAGCGTGTAGACGTTGCGGTCGACCAGCGGAAGGTTGTCGATTTCGACGTTTGAGACCGTGCGGCCGAGTGTGGAGTTGCCGGTGTTCAGCAGCGGGACTTCGGCTGTCACCTCGACGGTGGTGGCTTCGCCGCCGGGCTGAAGCTGCAGGTCGACGTGCGCCTCTTCGGTGACCGTCAGGGTGATGCCGGTGCGCTCAAGGGTCTTGAATCCCTGGGAGGAGACGCTGACCTTGTACGGCCCGACGGGAAGGAAGTCGGCGCGGTAGGAGCCGTCGCCGTTCGTCTTAATCGTCCGGCTGGTCTGCGTGTCCGTCTGCGTGACGACAACGGTGGCGCCGGGCACGGCTGCGCCCGTGCTGTCGGTCACCGTCCCGAACATTGTTGCGGTGGAAAGCTGCCCGTGCGCGGCGAGTCCCCAAATGGTGACCGCGATAATGAGCATGAGCGAACGAAAGGCTCTGTTCACTGTGATCCTCCTCAGAAAGAAAAACAAAACACGAGAGGGTGCCCAAAGCGTTAGCGTGACGTCTCCGAGCTTCCCTGGTAGCGCGGCCAACATTACTCTGCCGGATTTAGTCTTGGCAACCCATTGTCTGCCATTTTGCGGAACATTCGTTTGCACTCCGAACGTTTATCGCCGCCGCGTAGTTCTGGTAAATCGCTTGTCTTGTGATGGTTAGGTCTCAATCATTATGTGAAACACCTCTGGAAAAGTTTTCGATCCTCCACATCGTTTGAAGTCCGAATCTTCACCAGAATGTAGTGGCAAGAGGTGGCTAGGGTGAAGCTGAGACTTGTCTACCCGAGCGGCGCGATAATGAGAACAAAGGAGATCCACTATGGCAGAGATCCCTGCAGCAGGACCGCTGAGCGACGCGGCGACAGCGAAGGACCAACCGAACGCCGCTCAGAGTGCACAGAAGCAAAAGATGCAGCTTAGTGAAGATGAGTGGCGCAAGCGTCTCACACCGGAGCAGTTCCACGTCCTTCGCGAGAAGGGCACGGAACGCGCCTTCACCGGTGCGCTGGTGAACAATCATGCGGACGGGATGTATCACTGCGCGGCATGCAACGCGCCGCTGTTCAAGTCGGAAACAAAGTTTGAGTCGGGCTCTGGCTGGCCGAGCTTCTTCGAGCCGGTCTCTGCGGATGCCGTCGAGGTGCACGACGACTCGAGCTATGGCATGCGGCGGATCGAGGTTACGTGCGCGACCTGCGGATCGCACCTCGGGCATCTGTTTCCGGACGGGCCCAAGCCGACAGGACAGCGGTACTGCATTAACTCCGCGTCACTCGATTTTGAGAAAAATTGAGACCAGACGAACAGCAGAAGACCCTCGTGCTGGCGAGGGTTTTCTTGCGTGAATTCCTGTCAGGTGGTCGCTGTCGTTCTGGGAGGCACGCGTGTCCGGCCATCCGCGTCCTGATCATGTTCCAGCAGGGCGCGAGTCTCGTCCAGGTTGAGCGTGATTCCGTCGACGATGAATTCGTAGTCGCCGGCGTTGTCCGGGACCTTGATGACGCCCTCCACTGTATGTCCACGCTTTCTCAGGGAGTTCACGATCAGCTCCGTATCGACCGACATTCTGCGCAACCTCACTCGTGAGATGTGATCCGCGCCCGATTGTAAATGCCGAAGGTACTTAGCCCTTAACGATTTTACCGGCCTTGATGCAGCTTGTGCAGACGCGAACCCGCTTGGCAACGCCGTTGGTAACGGCCTTTACCGTCTGCAGGTTAGGATTCCACCGGCGCCGCGTAACGTTGTGCGCGTGCGAGATGTTGTTCCCGAACTGCGGTCCCTTGCCGCAAAACTCACATACCTGTGCCATGACAATCTCCAGAAAAGCCAAACTTGGTGTCGCAAAATCTCCCGAACTAACCAATCCCGCCGAGGCCCCGTGGGACGACTCAAAGGAGGAGAATGGTAGGCACGATTGGATTCGAACCAACGACCTCTACCGTGTCAAGGTAGCGCTCTAACCAACTGAGCTACGCGCCTAAAGTGCGTACACCACAGTTTATCGCGGACCCCGGCCCGGCGGCAACCTTACAGTGCGGAACTAATGCAGGCCCAAATGCTGGCTCATGCTTTCCAGGCTCTGCCCTTTTGTTTCGGGGTAGATGAAGAGCACCACGAAGAACTCCAGCACCATCATGGCTGCGAAGAACCAGAAGGGGGCCGCGCGATTGTAGGCGGCGATCACCGGGAAGACGGTGGCGATCGCCGCGTTCATTACCCAGTGCGAGCTGGAACCGAGCCCCTGGCCCTTGGAGCGGACGTTGGTGGGGAAGACCTCGCTGAGGTAGACCCAGATGACCGCGCCTTGCGAGATCGCAAAGAACGCGATGAAGCCGATCAGCAGCGGCAGCAGAAGGTTCTGGTGCGAGTTCGAGGTGTAGACCAGGGCGACACCGACCAGGCAGAGCGCGTCGCCGACAGCGCCGATGAGCAGCAGCGTCTTGCGGCCGAGCTTGTCGATCAGGGCGATGCCGATGAACGTGGCAACGAGATTCGCCGCACCGATGATGACCGCCTGCACATTTGCGCTCATGGCGCTGAAGCCTGCGGCGGCGAAGATGTCGTTCAGGTAATAGAGAATCGCGTTGATTCCGGAGAGCTGATTGAAGAAGCCGATGGAGATGGCAAGAAAGATGAGCAGTTTGTAGCGGCCCACGAAGAGGTGATCGTGCGCGGCGCCGCTCTCGGCCTCCAGTGATTTCCGGATCGCGTCGACCTCGGCGTCGGAGTCGGGCGAGCCCATCTGGAACAGGATGAGCTGCGCCTCTTCGAAGCGGCTTTGCGAGACCAGCCACCGGGAGCTCTGCGGAACCGTAAGCAGCAGGACCAGGAACAGCACGGCGGGAAGCACGCCGACACCGAACTCCCAACGCCACTGAACCGCCAGTGATGGCACGAAGTGAGCAACGATGGCGTTTGAGAGATAGGCCAGCAGGATGCCGATGACGATGTTGATCTGGAAGAGGCCAACCAGGCGGCCGCGCCACTTCGCCGGTGCGAGCTCGGCAATGTAGACCGGGCCCAGAACGGAGGAGCCGCCGATGCCCGAGGCCACCCAGCGCGCGGAAGGCCAGGAGACTCCACCATGACCCGGCGAACGCGCAACCGGCAGCAGAGACCACATAGAGCAGTCCCATCCAGCGCAGAGCGCTTCGGCTGCCGATTCGCTGGCCGAGCGGCCCGGCCAGCATCGCGCCGACAACTGTGCCGTAAAGCGCGATCGCGACGGTGAATCCCTTCTGGGCTTCGCTGAGCGCGTAGTGAATCTGGAGAGCATGGGTTGTGCCGGCGATGACCGCCGTGTCAAAGCCGAAGAGCAAGCCGCCCAGCGCTCCTGTCAGTGCACTTCGTACCAGCAGCCACAGAGCGCGGCTCTGCCCATTTGCCATGTGTCGTCTCTCCAAAACTTCTGCAAGGTCGTACAGCGGGCGTCGCTTCTTATGTGCGTTTGGACTTGTACAGAACGCACGCAGAGGACGCCTTTCAAGTTCTGGCATGTTCGCATACAAGAAGGCGAGTTGTCCTGCATGAGACCGGTTTCTCCTGAGATTCCCGGGACTGACCGAGCAATCAGAAGGGTTCCGCCTGCGACGGCGTGTCGCCCTGGTTCTGCACTTTGCGCAGCGTGATCCAGGCGTACTGGGCTGCCGACAGCGGCGCGACCACGGCGATGGTGCGCAGAAGCCATCCGGTCAGCGGGCCGAGATGCCAGCCGGTCGTGACCTTCGCCGTCATCACGAGAAGCACGGTGAGGATCTGGAGACAGGTGTTGGCCTTGCCCAGCCACGTGGGGCTGAAATCGCGCAGGATATTCGTCACGTAGAGCAACGTGGAGATGAGCAGGATGCCGAGGTCGCGGCTGAAAACGAGCACCGTAACGTACCGCGGGATGACGCCCACGTGCGTGAGCACCAGAAACAGCGTGCTGAGCAGGGCCTTGTCGGCGATGGGATCGAGGAACTGGCCGAGCGTGGTCCGCTGCTTGAGCACGCGGGCGAGCAGGCCGTCGAGGCCATCGGAGATTCCGGCCAGCCAGAGGAGCACGAAGGCGATCTTCCAGTGCGCGTCAAGGATCTCGATGACGAGAAACGGCACGGTGAAGAGCCGCAGCATCGTCAGGACGTTCGGGGCAGAGCGGACTTGGCGGAGGTCGGTCACAGGGGTCTGTCACAGGGCGCGCTTTTGCATGGTATCTGATTCGGGCTCTTCAGGATGCGAGTGACGCGTCGTCAGGCGTGAGCGTCTTCTCGAACACCATGGAGACCTTCACCTCGCGGTAGCCGTCACGCAGGTAGAAGCGATGCGCGGCTTCCCGCGTGCTCCGCGATGTGACGCGAATCTGGTTGACACCCTGCTCTCGGGTCCAGCGTTCCGCCTGCTGGCAGAGCTGCCGGCCGACGCCGGCGCCGCGGAGGCCCTCGCGGACGACAAGACCACCGATAAGGCCGAAGGGCTCGGATTGAAGATGGTGGACGAGCGAAACCTCAATCCATCCGGCGACCTCGCCATTGAGCTCGGCAACGAAGGCTGCGCGGTCCGTCCGTCCGTCGAGCTGCTGCACCCACTGGCGGACCTGCTCTGGGGTGCGCGCATAGCCGAGCTGTCCGGCGAGCTGGGCCACAGCGACGGAATCGTTCAGCCGGATCGGGCTGATGTGGACAGCATTATTCATTGTTGCCTCCCTTCGAGGTGCGAATTGCGACCGCATTGGTCTTGCTTCGCTGCGCATAGCGCCGTACACTAAGAATGGCCGAAAATCGTCGCATCGTCAGCGTTTAGGCCATCCAGACATGCTGCGCCTGACCAAAAAAGCGGACTACGGCCTGATGGCCCTGAAGTACCTGGCCGAGCAGGCGGAGCCTGAGGTTCGCGGGCGGCTGGCGCACTCCGCAAGTGCGTCCGCGAAGGCCATTGCGGAGGCGTATCACATCCCGCCGCAACTGCTCGCCAAGATTTTGCAGACGCTGACTCGGGCGGGGATTCTGGTTTCGACGGCGGGAACCAACGGCGGGTATTCGCTGGCCCGTCCGGCATCCGAGATTAGCGCCTTCGAGGTGATCCGGGCCATCGACGGGCCACTGTTTATCACCAGTTGCATTACGATTCACGGCACCTGCGACCTGCACGGCACCTGCACCATCAAAGAGCCGTTGCGCAAGGTAAACGACTCGATCAAGGACATGCTGAGCGGACTCAGCATCGCCGACCTCGTCGAGCCCGCCGACACATCTTTGCCGCCCGCACCGGTTGCAGGCGGCCTTGTCACCATCGCGATCTAGGTTTTTCAAGGCAATTTTTATCTGGATTTTGTCAACCTTTTGTTATTCGGATTCAGGAGCACATCATGGCTGAGACCCTCGGAATGAACGTCACCCACACGAATGAGGCACTGCCCTCGGGCGTGAAGCTGCCCATCTACATGGACAACCACGCGACCACCCCGCTCGACCCGCGCGTGCTCGAAGCCATGATGCCGTACCTCACGGGCATCTTCGGCAACGCGGCCAGCCGCAATCACAGCTTCGGCTGGGAGGCGGAGGCCGCAGTCGAGAAGGCGCGCGAGCAGGTGGCCAAGCTCATCGGCGCCACCGCCAAGGAGATCATCTTCACCTCCGGCGCGACGGAATCGAACAACCTCGCCCTCAAGGGCATCGCGGAGATGTATCGCGAGCGCGGCAACCACATCATCACCCAGGTGACGGAGCACAAGGCCGTGCTCGATACCTGCAAGAAGCTGGAGAAGAACGGCTATCGCGTCACGTATCTCCCGGTGCAGGCCGATGGGCTGATCGACATCGAAGACCTGCGCCGCGCGATCGACGACAAAACGATCCTGGTCTCCATCATGTACGCGAATAACGAGATCGGCGTGATTCAGCCGATTCGTGAGATCGGCAAGCTCTGCCACGAGAAGGGCGTGCTGTTCCACACCGATGGGGTGCAGGCCGTCGGCAAGGTCCCGGTCAACGTCATCGATGACAACATCGACGTGATGTCGCTCAGCGGCCACAAGATCTACGGCCCGAAGGGCGTGGGCGCGCTGTATGTTCGTCGCCGTAATCCGCGCGTGCAGATCGCCGAGCAGCAGAACGGCGGCGGCCATGAGCGCGGCATGCGTTCGGGCACACTGAATGTTCCGGGCATCGTCGGCCTGGGCAAGGCGTGCGAGATCTGCGGTGAGGAGATGGCCGCCGAAGCCGAGCGCGAGAAGGAACTTCGCGACTATCTGCGCAAGAAACTCGAGTCGGCCATCGACTATACGCAGGTAAATGGCAACATGGAGCATCACCTGCCCGGCAACCTGAACATGAGCTTCATCTACGTCGAGGGCGAGAGCCTGCTGATGGGCATCAACGACATCGCGGTCTCATCCGGCTCGGCCTGCACGTCGGCCACGCTCGAACCCAGCTATGTCCTCAAGGCGCTGGGTCTCGGCGATGACGTAGCGCACAGCTCCATCCGCTTCGGCATTGGTCGCTTCAACACCAAGCCTGAGATTGACTACGTTGCGGACAAGCTGATCAACGTGGTCCAGCACCTTCGCCAGCTCTCGCCGCTGTACGAGATGGTCAAGGAAGGCATCGACCTCTCGAAGATCGAGTGGGCCGCTCACTGATGTCCTACCGAAGCAAGAAGAAAAGGCCGGCCACGAAAAGTCGGCCTTCTTTCTTTGAGCAGGTGGGCGATGACCTGCGCAAAAATCCTCCGAACCTGGTACACCTACAGGTATAGTTTTTTGGCGCTCATTATTGCCTTCGCGTTTTACGTTCTTTGGCACATGATCCGATATCGCTGATCGAGTCTTCTGCCCGCGTGCCGGTCGCGCTACCCTCATCTCACTATGCGCCCGTGCTTCTTTCTCGCTCTGCTCGCACTTTCGACTCCTGCTCTTACCCAGCAAACCGCTCCGCCGCCAGCGAAGCCTGCACAGATTCACTTTCACGAGCCGAATCCATTCAACTTCGACGACCACACCGGATTCCGGCAGATCTTCGATGGAAAGATCTTGAGTGGGTGGGATGGCGATCCGGCGATCTGGCGAGTTGAAGACGGCGCGATCGTGGGCGAGTCGACCTCACTGACCATCCGTCCGCCGAACTCGTACATCAGCTATCACGGGCCTGACTCGATCGCCCATGACTTCGACCTCAAGCTTGAAATCAAAGTTGAGCACGGCGGAGGGACCGGCATCCAGTATCGCGGCACCGTCGGGCAGCCATGGATTCGAGCGCGGCCGGGCCAGACGCTTCCGAAACCGGCGTGGCTCATGACAGGACCGCAGGCCGACTTCTGGTTCCCCGTCGATCCGCAGCATGAGCAGTACAGCGGCCAGTTCTACAGTGAGAACACGACGCTCGGCATCCTCGCCTGGCGCGGCGAAGTCACCGAATCCACCAGCACGCAATCGGGCGACACCACGAACAACACGCTTGTGGCCAACATCGCGCCGCGTCAGGCTCTCGGCGGCTATGTGAACACCAACGGGTGGAATCAGTACGAGATCATCGCCCGCGGCCCTGTCATGATGCACATCATTAACGGCCAGCTTATGGCGGTCTTCATCGACGACGACCTGAAAAGCTCCAACAACATCGCCGGCCTCATCGGCATCGAGCTCGAGGGCACACCCACGAAGATCTCCGTGCGGAACATCTGGCTTCGCAAGATCAACTGAGTCGGATGAAGCAGTCAAGTCGCGTGAATCACAGCAAGGCTCTACCCTGAAGTCAGCCATGTCCGTTGATGTTCCAAATTCCGGCAGCGACCTCGACCAAAAGCTCACCCGTCTCCACGACAACATCGCTGCGCTCGATTCGCTGCTGGTTGCGTATTCCGGTGGGACGGATTCTGCCTTTCTGGCGTTTGTGGCGCACCAGGCGCTTGGCCCGCGGATGCTGGCCGTCATCGCGGATTCACCGTCGCTGCCGCGCGCAGAGCTAGCCGCGGCGCTCGCGTTTGCAAAGGAGCACTCGATCCCGGTCGAGACGCTTGCGACGAACGAGCTGGCCAATCCCGAGTACCAGCGCAATGATGCGCAGCGTTGTTTCCACTGCAAGCATGAACTGTTTACGCAGATGGAGCGGCTGCGGGCCGAGCGCGGCTTTGGGCATATCGCCTACGGACGCAACCTGGATGACGATGGCGATTTCAGGCCTGGTCAGCGCGCGGCAGCAATGCATCACGCGATGGCTCCCCTTGCTGACGCAGGACTTCGCAAGCAAGAGATTCGCGCGCTGGCCCGTGCTGCCGATCTTTCGCTCGCCGATAAGCCTGCATCTGCCTGCCTCAGCTCGCGCATCGAATACGGCAGAGCAGTCACGGCTGAGACATTAGCGCAGATAGAAGCAGCCGAGGCCGTGCTACGCGAGATCGGCTTCACTCAGCTCCGGGTCCGCCATCACGGCGAGCTCGCGCGAATTGAGCTGACGAGAGATGAACTTCCACGCGCGCTCTCGCTCGAGCTATTCGATCGCATCAGCACCAGGCTGCGCCTTCTCGGATTCCGGTACATCACGCTCGATCTTGATGGCTTCCGCTCCGGGTCGATGAACGCGCTGCTGCCAGCCTCTGCACTTCGGCGCCCGTGACGCAGCGACGCTCCTTCAGCAAAGCTGGCAAACTGGAGATAGCGTCGACTTGCGCTGAATGGAGCCTCATGCGTCTTGGTTATCTTGAATGCTTTGCCGGTGCGTCCGGCGATATGTTTCTGGGAGCCCTGCTCGACGCAGGCGTTCCTGCTTCGGTTCTCGAAGACGCTGTGCGCGCGCTAGACATCGGCGCATCCCTTCGAATCGAAAAGGTCGACCGCAGCGGTATTGCGGCGACGAAGGTCCACGTGCTCGACCATGGCGAGGTCATCGAAGAGACACACGAGCATCACCAGTCGGAGCTTCCCCAGCAACATACGCACACGCACACGCACGCACCGGAGACAAAGCATCTGCACAAGAGCGGCCACCATCATGAGCATCACGATGAACACCCCCACGCGCATACGCACGGGCGCTCGCTCAGCCAGATTCGCACATTGATTTCATCGGCGGCGCTCGACAGCCGGGTCCAACGGCTCGCATTGCGTTCTTTCGAGTTGCTTGGCGCGGCTGAGGCCACGATCCACAATGTTCCCGTCGATGAGATTCATTTCCACGAAGTCGGCGGTGTTGACGCCATCGTTGACATCGTCGCGTCGTGCGCTGGAATTGTGCACCTCAATGTCGGCCGCTGGTACTCCTCGTCGCTCAATGTCGGTGGAGGCATGATCGATTGCGCGCATGGACGCTTTCCGGTTCCCGCGCCTGCGACGGCCGAGTTGCTGCGCGGCATGCCAACCTACTCGGCGCACGTGGAGAAAGAGTTGCTGACGCCTACAGGGGCAGCCCTTTTGCGAGCGCTGGAGCCAACGTTCGGTCCTCAGCCCGCCATGCGTGCGGACCGAATCGGTTATGGCGCGGGCACCCGCAATCCAACCGGTTTTCCCAACGTGCTGCGTCTCACGGTTAGTGAAACCTCTTCCGATGAGCAGAGTGCCGCAAACAGCATGGACGAAGTCATAGTGCTCGAGACTGCGCTGGATGATTGTTCCCCGCAGATTCTCGCCTTTGTCTCCGAACGCGCGCTTGCGCTTGGCGCGCTCGATGTAATGCTCATGCCCGTGCAGATGAAGAAGGGAAGGCCGGGAACCCTGGTGGCCGTCCTATGCACCCCCGGCACACAGTCAACCTTCGCGGAGCTACTCTTTCGCGAAACGTCTACTCTCGGAATCCGAACGCGGCGTGAGGCGCGCCTCATCCTTGATCGCGAGATCGTTACGGTTGAGACGCCGTTTGGCCGAATCCGAATCAAACGCGCCACGACGAGGGATGGAGAGACACGCAATGTCGCGCCGGAGTTCGAAGACTGCCGTGCCGCAGCCGAGCGTTCCGCTGTGACAATCAAAGAGGTGCAGCAAGCCGCTCTGCGCGCTGCCGCGGCATACAACCCATGACGCGCTCGTCAATCCTTGAACTCTTAGCACAGGTCGAGCGCGGCGAACTGACGCCGGGAGATGCCGCCAATCGTCTTGCGACGCTGCCCTATGAAGACATCGGGCACACGCGGATCGATCATCATCGCAGCCTGCGATCAGGCCTGCCGGAGGTCATCTACGCTCGCGGCAAGTCGCCGCAACAGACCGCGGCAATCTTCGATCGCCTGGCGGCGTCAGGGGTTGACGTACTCGCAACCCGGGTCGACGAAGCTAGCGCCAAGCTTGTGCTCGCTTCACATCCCGAGGCGCAGTACCACGCTGCACCGAAGCTGCTCAGCCTGCGGCAGTCTGGCGATGGCGAACAGCGGGGACACATCGCCGTAGTGTGCGCCGGGACGAGCGATCTTTCCGTCGCCGAAGAAGCCGCCATCTGTGCGCAAACATTCGGCGCGCTTGTTTCCCGATTTTATGATGTGGGCGTTGCGGGCCTGCACCGGCTGCTCGCGGTCAATGACTCGCTTCGTGAAGCCGACGTCGTCATCGTCTGCGCCGGCATGGAGGGAGCTTTGCCTTCGGTCGTGGGCGGACTGGTTGCTGTTCCCGTGATCGCCGTGCCTACCTCGGTCGGGTACGGAGCCAGCTTCGGCGGTACCGCGGCGCTGCTGGGAATGTTGAACTCATGCAGTCCGAATGTCTCGGTCGTCAATATCGACAACGGCTTTGGCGCAGCCTATATCGCCACGCTCATCGCCAGAGGGTCGGCCCGCTAGCTGCGAGACTGTTCCAGCGCGCGCAGGCGTTCCTCAAGCGTCTGCACGATCTGCTCCAACTCCGCGATCCGCTCTTCTAGGCCAGGCGCCGGCGCAGCCGTTGAGGCAGCTATACCGGAAGCTTCCGCAGCTTCCACGTCACCGTGCAGCCGATGCACCCAGCGGCTCTCGCGCGCTCCCGGCTGACGTGCAAGCTGCACGACGAGCGGCTCCTCGCGCGAGGCCAGCCGCTCCAGCACCGCCGTAACCGCAGCCACATCGTCAAAGGGGTACATGCGTTCGGAGCGGGCGCGAAGCTCCGCAGCCGTCTGAGGGCCGCGCAGCAAAAGCAATCCAAGCACCGCAGTCTCGGGCCGGCCGAGCCCGAGCTTCCCATACGCCAGGTGCTCGAACTTAGAGACCCGCGAATCGCCCAACACCCGAACCAGCCCGAGCTGCTCCAACTCAAACAGCGCCGTACGAACATCCGCTTCGCTGAGCTCCATCACCGGGTCACGACTTGATTTCTGGTTGCACGCGTTCACCAGCGCATTCAGGCTCAGCGGGTAGTACTCCGGCGTGGTGATTCCCTTCTCAATCAGCGCGCCCAGAACGCGCACCTCGGCAGCAGTCAGCGTCAACATCTTCTTCATGCTAACCAAGGATGCGCTACTATGGCAGACGCTGACGGAGGGCGCATGAAAGACCGCTTCCGGGTAAAACAGCAACTCAAAGTTCGCCGCAATATTCCAGCGCACATTGCCTTCTGGGCGTTCGTGATCCTGCTTCTCTATGTGTTCTGGAAGGCGTTTTCCGGCAACTCCGGGCAGTGAAAGACCTTCTCCATGACAGCTCTCCCGACCGTCTGCGACACCGCCGCGGACCAGCAGTTTCAGTCTGCCATCCGCGAGCAGTATCCCGAAAGCTACAGCTTTGAAGCCCGATATGTGGAGCACGAGATGGCGCACGTCGGGCTTCTGTTCGCCACAGGCCTGTGCCCGGTTCAGGAAAAACGAGTGCTCGAATTCGGCTGCAACATAGGCGCAACAGCCATCGTGCTCGCGCATTACGGAGCGCGGGTCACAGCAGTCGACATCGACCCATCCAGCCTGGGGATGGCACGCCTGAACATGCAGCGTTATGGGAGCGGCGGGATTCGGTTTCAACACATAGAGGAAGGCGAGCGGCTGCCGTTTGCGGATCGATCCTTTGACGTCATCACCTGCAACTCCGTGCTGGAGTACGTCAGGCCCGAGCTTCTACCCCGCGTACAAAGCGAGTTGAACCGTGTGCTGATCCCGGGCGGACTGCTGCTCGTCTTCGGGACCAGCAACAGGCTTTCGCCCATCGAAGCACATTCGGGAGATTGGTTCAGCAACTACATCCCCAGACGCTTCGATCGGCTCGCAGGCCGGCAGCTTGCGTGCGGCGTGTCGCCCTGGAAGCTGCGGCGAGGGTTCGGACGGGGCTATGAGGATCTCTTCTGCGGCCCGCGAGGAACACAGCGCTACATTGAGTTGAAACGCTCCATGGGCCTGAACGGCTGGAAGCTTCGGCTGCTGCGTACGTTTGGCCTGCTCTTTGCAATCTCGCCGGTTTCCGTCCCGCTGCTGTTGCCGTTCGCGACCGTGTTGCTGCGGAAACCCGCGGAAGAGACTGTTTGACAACTCCCACTGCGCCGCTAAGGTCTCCAGACGAGCGCCGGATGCTATTCCCGCATCACAAGGCTATGCGTCTTCGCCTGCACGTTGCGGTCGCGCTGCTTTGCGTCTTCGGCATCAGTTCTACGGCCCACGGCTATTCGGTCCTCACGCACGAGCAGCTCATCGATCTAACGTGGAGCACATCCATCGTTCCGCTGTTGCTCAGCCGCTATCCCACGCTCACGCCCGCCGAGCTCGAACACGCCCGAGCGTATGCATACGGCGGCTGCGTCATCCAGGACATCGGCTACTACCCTTTCGGCGATAAGAACTTTTCGGACCTGACCCACTACGTCCGCTCCGGCGACTTCGTCGTGAATCTCTTCCGCAATGCCGGCAACGCCGACGAACTGGCGTTCGCGATCGGTGCGCTCTCGCACTACATCGGCGACAGCGTCGGGCATTCGCAGGCGACGAACCTCGCCGTCCCCATTGAATTCCCAAAACTTCGTCGCCGCTACGGCAACGTCGTAAGCTACGCCGAAGGCGAGCATCAGCACGTGCAGACAGAGTTTGCCTTCGACATCGACGAGATCGCGAATCACCGCTTCGCTCCGGTGAGCTACCTGCGCCACGTGGGCCTCGAGGTCCCGACGCGACAGCTCGCGCTGGCGTTCTATCAGACCTATGGCCTCCGTGAAGATTTCACGCAAACGCGCCATCAGCGCATCAATGTGAGTGGCTATCGCTGGGCCGTGCACCGCTTCATTCCACGGGTGGCGTACGCCACGACCCTGCTGCATCGCCATCATGAGCCAGCCGAAGTGAACTCGGATCCCGATGTGCAGCGGCTCATCGCCGAAGTGAATGCGGTCGAGCAGCAGAACCATTGGGACGAATATCGCAAGCACGCAGGCCTGCTCACCTACGCGCTTGCAGGAGTGATCTACATCGTGCCAAAGTTCGGCCCACTGAAACTCGCCGCCGTAAAAGGACCGACATCACAGACTGAACTCGATTATGTGCACTCGGTAATTCGATCCACGGACGCACTCAGCCACGCACTTCGGCGCTTCACGCCGCCGCCGTCCACCCGGCCCTCGGCGCAACAGGCCGCGGCTGCGGACACGCACGCGCTTCCACCGCCAACCGACCCGCTGCCCTCCAAGCCCGGCTCATCGCAGGCCGTTCCCCGAGGCTCCATCGATCCGCACCATCCGCTGCTCAACCGCGACCTCGACACCGGCAATCGTGTGAAGCCGGCAGGCTATCCGCTCACCGACCAGACCTACGCCTACCTCCTACACCATCTGACGGAAACGCCCACAGTCCCTGTGCCGACCGGCGTCAAAGAGGACATTCTCGCCTACTACTCCGACCTGTCGCTGCCCTTCGCCACTAAGAAGGACCCGGCCGCCTGGGCTGCAGTACAACATGACCTCGCCACGTTGCAGACCATGCCCGCAAACCCGTGGGCGGTCCCGTATCCCACCTACGGCGACGGCTCCAACGACGACGTTCCTCCTCTCGCCAGCGCGGCGCCACCCACAAAATAGATGGATCGATTTCATAACGTCTTGCGCTGCAAGGCGCACAATATTGCTCATGTTCGAGCGCTACACCGAGAAGGCCCGCCGCACCATCTTCTTCGCCCGCTATGAGGCCAGCGCATCCGGCTCACCGTTCATCGAAACCGAACACATGCTGCTAGGCCTGCTGCGGGAAAATGCAGCGCTCTCCACGCGCTTCTTTCGCTCACAAACAGCACCGGAAGTCCTTCGCAATGAGATCGCGCGCGAACGTCCGCCGCGCCCCAGTTTCTCCACATCGGTCGACGTCCCGCTCTCGAACGAGAGCAAGCGCGTGCTCGCCTATGCCGCCGAAGAGGCCGAGCGCCTCAACCATCAGCATATCGGCACGGAGCACCTGCTCCTCGGCCTTCTCCGCGAAAATGGCACGCTCGCTGCAAAGCTCCTCGCACAGCACGGCGTCACCGGGGAACTCGTCCGCACCGACATTCGCGACAACCCGCCGGCCCAGCCGCCGCGCCCCATTCATCCCGATCGAACCACCAGCCTCGGCGAGTTCCAACTCATTCTTAACGTCGCCAGCCTTGCAGCTTCGGAGGAGTTCTACCGCAAGCTCGGCTTCTTTCCTGTAAGCGGCCTGAATGATGTGAACTCTGTCGTCCTCGCCAACGGCCGCTGCGTCATCGCTCTCTACCAGAACCAGTACCCCGAGAACCTGCTCAGCTTCGAAAGCGACGATCTCGACTCTATCGCCGCCCGCCTGCAAGCCGCCGGCATCGCCGTCGAAAAACCTCTCTCAACCGCCTCCGACGGCAGCGTGTCCACTGTACTGCGCGATCCCGAGGGCAACGCCATCCATCTCGTCTCCCGCAAAACGCTGCAATAAAGGGAACCATTTTGCAGCCTTCAGGGTGCTGATCACACCACCGCACCCGCTCCAAACCCCTAAACCCAGCAGTTGCTCCAGATCAGCGACTCGCCAGCGTACACCGACAAATAAAGCCCTTTCGCACCGAAACAGTCCGAGTTATCATCTAAAGAGAAGAAACAAGGCCGAACATACCGGCCCGATCGAGGACTATCCATGGCATACAGTGACAAGGTTGTTGACCACTACGAGCACCCCCGCAACGTGGGCACCCTCGACAAGAGCTCCGCCGAGGTCGGTACCGGCCTGGTCGGCGCCCCCGAGTGCGGCGACGTCATGCGCCTCCAGATCAAGGTGAACCCCGAGACCCAGGTCATCGAAGACGCCAAGTTCAAGACCTTCGGCTGCGGCTCGGCCATCGCCTCCAGCTCGCTCGCCACCGAGTGGGTCAAGGGCAAGACCGTGGACGACGCCCTCAAGATTTCGAACACGGACATCGTCAAGGAGCTCTCGCTTCCCCCGGTAAAGATCCACTGCTCGGTGCTGGCCGAAGACGCCATCCGCGCGGCGATCGGCGACTGGAAGAAAAAGAACCACGTCGGCGAGGCTGCCCCGGCCGCAACCGCCGCCGCGGCAAACTAACTTGCGCATCTCCAAGGGCCGGCGAGTCTCAGCGCTCCGCCGGCCTTTGCATGTCAGGCGGGAGAACTGAATGTTCGAGTTCCTGGTTGAGATTGCTGGAGAGTTTCTGGTCGACATGGGTTGCGAATTCGCTGCGCTTTTAATTTCGAAAAGAACAAGCCAGCGCATGGAGAATTCTGTAGTCCCGCAAGAGTAAAGACGAGCCAATGTCCACCCTGCTCCAACCCGGAACATCCGCTCCCAAGCCCGGAGCCTCTGCGCCTGGCGCGGCAAACGGAAATTCAGACCCGCTTGCGACGATGACCCTGCTGACCGCCGACGGCTTTGAGCCGCGCGCGAAGAACGCCGTCGAGATCACAAAGACCGCCCTCAAGCGCATCCGCATCGCCATGGCCAAAGAAGGCATCTCGCCCGATGCCGGCGGCCTGCGTCTCGGCATTCAGGGCGGCGGCTGCTCCGGCCTCAGCTACAACATCCGCTTCGACACGCAGCCCCGCGAACGCGACCGCGTCTTCGTCTTCGGCGCCGGCGTTGAAACCCCGAACGACCCCAGCGGCGCAAAGCCCATCCGCGTCTTCGTCGACCCGAAGTCCTTCCTCTATCTCGCCGGCATGGTGCTGGATTTCGAAGAGACCCTCATGCGCCAGGGCTTCAACTTCATCAATCCAAACTCGACAAAATCTTGCGGCTGCGGCAGCAGCTTCTCCGCCTAGCAGGCGCAAGTCGGACGCTGCAACCCAGCTCACCCACAAAAGTCGACTCTCGATTAAGGGACGCGGCTTTAGCCGTGCCGTCACACGCTCCAAAACGAATCCAGGCTTTAGCCGCTGAGGTATGTTTTCGGAATCGGACCCCGAAATGGATTCCAAGACCCTCATGCGCGTAGATCTGCAGTCGCATCATCTTCTCCCGGCAGGACTCGCCAATACTCAATGATGCGTCCGGAGCACTGCCCATTCGCACCATGCAAGGCGCTAGAGATTGTTCAGTTCGGGCAGGAGAGCGGCTTCTATTTGCTGTATGTACCTGAATCGGGACCGGGAACTGACACATGGCACCGGTCCCTCGACGATGCTTTGCACCAAGCTGAGTGGGAGTTCGAGGGTGAAGCTTGATGAATGGACAAAGCAGGAGTCCTGGAATAAGAACTTACCTCGTCATCTTCGAGCGCGGCAAAGACCGAGGATGGGGCGCGTACGCGCCTGATCTGCCTGGCCTCGGTGTCGGGGTAGAGACCCGCGAGGAAGGAATCCGCGTCTATCTTGAAGAGCTTCGTGCAGACGGTCTTCCGATCCCCGAGCCCACCACTACCGCTGAGCGAATCACTGTCGCCGCTTAGCCCGCCGTCGTCGGATCAATCACAGCCCTTACTTCCTGAATCGAATTCGCCGGAAAGCCGCCCATCTCGGCGTGTCTGCGAATGGTCTCCTCATCGGGCGAGATGTAGATGCAGTAGATCTTGTTCTCCGTAACGAACGACTGCACCCACTGAATCTGCGGGCCCAGCGTGCGCAGCACACTGCATGACTTCTGCGAAACTCCCTGCAACTGCTCTGGCGTCAACTTGCCTGCACCTGGCAGTTCGCGCTCGATCACAAACTTTGGCATGAATCTCTCCCGATTTGGATTTCAGGCCCGAAGAAGTACTCTGAAACCAATGAGCAACGACGCCCAGAATAGCGGCCAGCCCAACTACTTCACGCAGTTCGGCCTTCCTCGCCACCTGAACATCGACACCGCGGCGCTGGAGAAGTCCTTCTACGCGCAATCACGAAAGCTGCACCCCGATCGCTTCGCTTCACGTCCCCCTGCAGAACAGGAGGCTGCGCTTGCGGCGAGCTCACGACTGAACGACGCCTATCGTACCCTGCGCGACCCCATCGCGAGAACCGAATATCTGCTCCAGCTCGAAGGCATTCAACTGGAAGAGCAGTCTCGTGCCGCGACCGATGCCGCTCGCGCAGCCGGCACGGAGAAGAAGCAGGTCGCTCCGCCTGACCTGCTCGAAGAAGCATTCGAGCTCAACATGCAGCTTGAAGAGATGCGCATGGCGAAGCAGATGGGCGACGATGATCCCCAAACTCGCGCCGATCTCGAAGCCGCCCGCACGAAGTTCACCGCCATGCTCAACGACGCGCAGCAGCAGCTTGAGTCACTCTGGTCGAAGTGGGACACCGCAGAAGACGCGAACGACTCCGGTGCGCGCGAATCAGCAAAGCAAGGTATGATCGCGCTGCTCAACCGCCGCAGTTACATCCGCAATCTCGTTCGCGACGTCAACGCCGCCCTCGAATAACACAACCGCCGTGGCGAACCTTCGCGCACCTTGGCGCCCGTCGCGTCAAAGCTTTAGCAGTTGACGAACGACATTGCCTCGCAACTCTCCCACTCACAACTCAAGCTGAACCGGACCGTGTCTTCGCTGGTTCCTCCACAGCCTTCTGCACCGCGCAATCGGCTACGCATAATCCATGCGCCACCTCGCTCTGATCTTCACCCTCCTGCTCTCAACCGGCATCGTCCGCGCAGACGAGCACCCGGACTGGATCACCCAGATCACGCCCTTCCGTATCGCCGACAACCTCTACTATGTTGGCAGCCGCGACCTCGCCTCCTACCTGATCACCACTCCGCGCGGTGACATCCTCCTCAACTCCAATCTGACAACCTCGCCTCCGCAGATCCGCCACAGCGTCGAGCAGCTGGGCTTTCACTGGAGCGACATCAAAATCCTGCTCATCAGCCACGCCCACTCGGACCACGACGCTGGCAGCGCGCAGATCCTGCGCGAGACGCACGCAAAATACATGGTCATGGACGGCGACGTTCCCGTCGTAGAATCCGGCGGTGCCAAAGACTTCGCCTACGGCCCCAAGCCGCAGTATCCGCCCGCTCATGTCAATCGCATCCTGCACGACGGCGACACCGTCACGCTCGGCAACGTGACGCTCACAGCCCACAAAACAGCAGGCCACACGCGCGGATGCACCACCTGGACCATGCGCGCGCACCTCCCCGGCGAGCCCGCAACGAAGCTCCGCAATGTCGTCATCGTCGGAAGCTGGAACGTGAACCCCGGCTATCGCCTTGTGGCCGCGCACGGCAAGCCCCCATCCTACCCCGGCATCGCGCAGGACTACGTTCGCGCCTTCGCAGTCCTCAGCGCGTTGCCCTGCGACATCTTCCTCGGTGCCCACGGCGAATACTTCAACATGCTCGCGAAGCTCGCGCGCATGTCGCAGCAGGGCGACTCTGTCTGGATCGACCCGAACGGCTACAGGAGCGCAGTTGCCGAGAGACAGCAGGCCTTCGAGACGGAACTGCACAAACAGGAAGCCTCAGCCCACACCCACTGAGTCCGGGCTTAAGCCCGAACCTACCTGCTCACCCGCTGACTTGCTTCTCCAGCCGTTCCAGGTGATGCAGATCGTGACCGGCCATCGTCTCCACGATCGTCCACACAGCCATCGTTCCGCGCTCCGGATGCGTCACCTGTATCTGCTTCTGCTGATCCGTCAAGGAGCGAACGAATGCCAGATTCCACGCGCGCATTGCACGATACGCCGCGATCGCAGACGCAAAGTCATAGCCTGCATAGTTGCGCGCCCAGTCATCCTGATCGAACGGCTGAATCATCTCCACACCGGCAGCGCCTTGCCGCAGCCGAAAGCCGAACGCCATCTCACAATCAGCAAGATGCGCCATGATCTCGCGAGCGCTCCACTTGCCAGGCGCAGGCTGCCTCTCAATCTGCTCCCCGCTCAATCTTCCGAGCAGCGCCTCCAGCCTCTCTGGCGTGGCCTCGATCACTTCAACCGCATCGCGCTGCCCCAACGCTCCGGCGTACGGATTGAGGCTCGTAGTGCTCCGTCCGGCTCCTTGCATGCTCATGCGGTGCTCCTCCCCTCACAGGTGAAGAGAATCGTACTACGCCGGTTGGCAGGCAAGGCATCTGACAGATGGCGTAGGATGCCCGATACGCATTTCATTTCCTCCAGGGAGAACAAAGCATGGGAATCCTTGACTCACTCGAATCGATGGCCGCGGGACAGATGGCCCAGAGCGGAGACACCAACACAAAGGTTGCCGGTGGATTGATGCAGGCGCTCGAGCAGCACCCGGGCGGGTTGGGCGCAGTTCTGCAGAACTTTCAAAATAACGGCCTCGGCGACCATGTCACCGCCATGCAGAACGGCCAGACGCCGCCGATGACTCCCGACCACGTGCAGACCGGACTGCAGAACACGGGATTGCTCGAGAGCGTCGCACAGCGCGCGGGTGTCTCACCCGAGGTTGCGAAGGTCGCGCTCGCGACCGTCCTGCCGATGGTCATGGCGCACTTTGCGCAGAACGGATCTGCGCCGAGCACCAGCGTGCTCGGCGGCATGTTGTCGCGGCTGTAAGGCCACGCCCTTAATAGCCCGCGGCTTTGCCGAAGTGATGCCGGTGATCCTGCCCGCCGGTAAGTTCGCCCGTTTCGGGATCGACCGCGATGAGCTCGCTGTCGCCCCAGGTGCCCGGGCTGTTGAAGTCCTTCGCTCCGGCACGCTCCGTGCTATAGCCATCGCGCGTCATCGCGTCCACCACATCCTGAGGAAACGCCTTCTCGAACTGCAGCGTGTCGGGCATCCACTGGTGATGGAAGCGCGGCGCGTCCGCGGCCGCCTGGATGTCAAGCCCGTTGTCGACGACGCTGATGAGGTCGTTGGCAACGGTGGTGATGATCGTTGACCCGCCGGGCGAGCCGAGCACCAGCCGAAGCTTGCCGGGATGAAGATGCCCCTGCTTGTCGCGCCGCGCAGGCCCGCTCACGATCGTCGGCGTCATGCAGGACAACGGACGCTTGCCCGGCGCGATCGCATTCGCCGGCCCCTGGATCAGACCGAACCCATTCGGCACTCCCTGCTTGGAGGCGAAGTCATCCATCTCGTCATTGAGCAGGAACCCCAGCTTGTCGACCGTCATGCCATTGCCGAAGCCGAAGTTCAGCGTATACGTCATCGCGACCGCGTTGCCCTGCGCATCCACAACAGAAAAGTGCGTGGTCTGGTTGGACTCCGGCGCAATCGGCGCAAGCTTCGGAGGCTCCGGCATGAACCCCGGCGGGCGTGTGAGTGTGGCCGACGGCGATGGCTTCACCGGATCAATCGTCTTGCGCCACGCCGCGGCGTAGGCCAGGCTGGCCATCTGCTTCAGCGGCATGTGCGGATTGAAGTCAGGGTCGCCTAGAAAATCAGCACGATCCATGTAGGCGCGGCGGAACGCCTCCGTGATGGTGTGCACCTGCGCCGGTGATCTGTCCGGAGTCGCCGCGCCGTTCAGGTGCGTGAGGTCGTAGCCGGAAAGAATGTTCAGCGTCTCAATCAGCACGATACCGCCGGAGCTTGGCGGCGGCGACGTCAGCACCTCGAGCCCTCGATACTGACCCACCAGCGGCTTGCGCTCCTTCACCTGATAGTTCGCGAGATCCTTCGCGGTGATCAGGCCGCCATTCGCCTTCTCGTACGCCGCGATCTGCCGAGCAATCGCGCCGTGATAAAAAGTCCCCGGGTCCGCCGCGATCTGCCGCAGCGTCGCGGCAAGCTCCGGCTGCACCAGGCGATCGCCGCCCTTGTAAAAGTTGCCGTCGCGCTGAAAGATGCGCCGCGAGCTGGCGTACTGCGACAGATTGTGGGAGTGCAGCGAACGCGCCTCCTCATCCGTCAGCACGAAGCCCGCGGAAGCCAGCCGAATCGCCGGCGCCATCACGCGCCGCAAGCCAAGCCGCCCATAGTGCTGCTCAGCGTAGACCAGGCCCGCAACCGTGCCGGGAACCCCCGAAGCCTTCGGCCCGTCGATCGACATCCGCGGAATCACGTTCCCCTGCGCGTCGAGATACATGTTGGCGCTCGCGGCAGCCGGGGCCTTTTCGCGGAAATCCAGAAAGTGCGCCGTCGAAACCTGCGCTCCGCGGCCGCTGTGAAGTCCGTGCGCGCCCGGGCGGATGAGCATGAAGCCGCCTCCGCCGATGTTGCCTGCCGCCGGGAACGTGACGGCGAGCGCGAAGGCCACCGCCACAGCAGCGTCGACCGCATTACCGCCGGCGTGCAGGATCTCGACACCGGCCTCCGTCGCGTCGTGCTGAATCGTGACCACCATCGCGTGCTGCGTGCGCACTGGGGGCGTCGGCGAGATCGGTGCGCCCGGTGCAGCCTCGGTTTGACCGGCCCGGGCGAGCGTGCTCGCTGCAAACAGGGCAACTGTGGCGAGGGAGAGAAGTGTGCTGCGCAAGGTCGTTTTCATGTGTCCGGAATGAGCCTAATGATAACGGGAACATTGCACGGGCAGCGGGCGTATGGAGAGCAAACGGGCCAATTTATGCCAGGAGAGGCGGCAGACGATGAAGACGCTGGTGCGTGCGTTGGTTTGGCTTTGCATGGTGTTCCTGATGCTCGGCGCAGCCTGGGGACAAGCGGATGTGGCGGCAGGTGCCCAGCCGGGTGCGGTAGACGTTTCAGGGCGCTGGCTGGGATCGTTCGACGTTGTGCGGCAGGACGGTACTGTTGACCCCGCCAATGCAGTCCTCGTGCTCAAGCAGAGCGGCCGAACGTTGACCGGCAGCGCCGGCCAGAGTGAGAGCAGGCTGAGTCCGCTGAGCGAGGGCGAGGTCTCTAACCAGACGGTGCGCTTCACGGTCGTCATCCATCAGAATGTGCCGGTAACGTTCGCGCTGAAGATGGAAGGCGACCGCCTGCGCGGCGAGGCCACTGGAATTCCAGGTCTCGAGCCCGGTTCAACGGTGGCCGTCAATGTAGCGCGCTGGCCGGAGGGCACACCGGCGCCGGAGATTGTGCATGCCCAGGACGTTCTGTTCGCGACCGTCGCGGCCCTCGATACAAAGCTCTTCGCCGCCTACAACCACTGCGACCTCGAAACAATGAGCGCCATGGTCGAGGACGGACTCGAGTTCTACCACGACCAGACGGGCCTGATGGTCGGCAAGCAGCCATTCATCGAGGCGATCAAGCAAAACATCTGCGGAAAGACGCAGCGCACCCTGGTGGCCGGATCGCTGCAGGTGTATCCGCTGAAGGGTTATGGTGCGGTGGAGATTGGCGTGCATCGGTTTCAGCACCCGTCAGACCCGAGCCTGGGCGTGGGCGAGGGGAAATTCGTGACCCTCTGGCACTACAAGGATGGCGCCTGGAAGATCTCGCGCGCGATCAGCTTCGATCACGAGAACCTCCAGAAGTAGCAGTGCCGATGCGGCAATGTATCGATATCAATACATTTGCCGCTCACTCGATGCTTATGTCACCCAAAGCAGCGGCTGGCGGATGGGATGGTTGCGGATGATCTCCGGATCGGTGGGATCTGGATTTAAGCGCCGCCATAGCGCGATGTAATCGGAATGGTTGCAGGCCAACCCACAGAAGAGCAGGCCCGGGCTGCGCACCGGCCATGCATCCCAGTGCTGGATATCGTGCGCGTACGGCCACTTCGATTTGTCATCGAGGTACGGATAGAGGAAAGCGGCGGCGCGGCAGAGTGCGGCTCGTGCCGTGGCGTCGTTGGAAGCGTTGCGGGCAGGCGCGGCAGCGGGAAGTCGCGACTCCATGGCCCGGTTAAAGTTGGCCGTCGGAGTTGCCGGTTCGCCCTCGGGAGACAGAATTCCCAGCGACCAGCCGAGCGTGGTGGCGCAGTCGAACTGAAAGATGGAATAGCCGTAGGGCTTGGTGCGCGCCAGCTCACGCGGAAAGCCGCCCGCGCCGTTCTCCTGCTGCGGGAGCTGGACAGTTTCGAAACGCGTGCGGACCTCGTCGCGGGTGAGATTATCGCCGGCGAGGCGGGCGAACTCGGCCGCCTGGAGCGCCCACGCGATCGCGTGATTGTTGGTGGCGTCGCGCTCCTTTATGCCCGGGGCGGAGGTCTTCATCCACTCCAGGTACTCCCGGAACCACTGCTGCACCCCGGCGAAATTGGAGCCGAGCGTGTCCTTGAGCAAGCCGGCGGCGCGGGCAGGCTCGACCAGATGCAACGTGTCGATGATGCCGTAGGAGCGGCCAGTTGGCCCGCCAGGATAGCCCTGCGCGTACTGCAGGTTCGGATTCATGCGCGTGGCCGGAGTGACGAACCAGGCGACGAGGTGCGCGGCAGCAGCCCGGGCGTAGGCTTCGCGCCGGGTGAGGAGGAACCCGGCAGTCAATGCTGGCACGGCCTCGGACAGCCGGATCATCGCCTGGCGATGGAGCTGAAAGTTCGCCGGGTTGGATTTGCCGTCGATCTCCTTCCACGGGCCTTTGGGGTTCGCCGGGTTCGGCCAGAAGTAGTCGGCCTGGGAGAAGAAGTCGTGCGGTCCGCCGGGCGAGTCGGGCGCGGGGAAGTCGGTGATGGTCTGGGGCTGGGCCGTAACCCATTGATTTGCAAGCCGCAGGATCCGGTCGCGATCCACGGCGGCGACCAGACTGTAGGCGCTGGCGGGGGGTGGCTCGATGGCTTGAAGCCGGCGGCCCGCGAGTGCGCCGACGGAAAGCAGGCAGAAGCGGCGGCGGTCGAGCCTGGATACCGGAGACACCAGACCACGATACAGGAGCACGTTCTGCGGGGAACAATGTGAGTGGGTTTCTGGTAGATTTTATGCAACCAATACGCTATAGTTTCGTCTAACAGGTTGTGAGGCAAGGCAAACGGGCCTCCCCACAAACTTTCTAAGTACATTCAATGCAAGGAGATGAAGACGATGGCGATCACACGATTTGTTCCGTTCCGCAGTGGGTTGAGCGACATGGCGGTCCTGCAGAACCGGCTCAACTCGATCTTCACCGACTTCGGCCGCAGCTTCGAGGGCGAGGGCGAGACGCTGGGTGCGGGCAACTTCGTCCCGGCGGTCGATGTCTACGAGGACGCCCAGAAGGTCGCGCTGAAGCTTGAAGTTCCGGGTATCCGTTCTGAGGACCTGGACATCCGCGTCGAGGGCCGCACCCTGACCGTGCGCGGCGAGCGCAAGTTCGAGTCCGAGGAGAAGGAGGAGAACTTCCACCGCATCGAGCGCCGCTACGGCAGCTTTGTCCGCAGCTTCACGCTGCCGGCGACGGTGGACACCGAGTCCATTGACGCGCAGAGCGCCGATGGGGTGTTAACCATCTCGCTGGCCAAGAAGCCCGAGGCCAAGCCGAAGCAGATTACGGTGAAGGCCGGATCCAACGCGCAGCAGCCCAGGCAGGTTGAGGCGCAGAGCCAGAAGTAAGCAGATACCAGCTGTGCGACGTGTGCCTTGGGGGCGGGCTTCATTGCCCGCCCTGCCTGTTTCAGGCGCGTTTGTGCTCGCGTCGCACGACCAGGCCCAGCACAATGAGCAGCAGGAAGACCGGTAGCCAGAGTGTGTGGTTGCCGATGCGAACGGCGAGTAACGCTCCGATGACCGCGCCGCAGAGAAAGAGCAGAATCACGAGGCCAAGATCGCGGAACTGCAGCAGTCCTTTGCGGCGCGTCCCGCTATTGAGCGCGTTGTGGAGGGCGTCCAGGCTTTCGCGCATCTCCCCGGTAATGAAGGTGGAGCTGTACACGAAGTGGTCGACGGTACGAAAGCTGGCGACCTGAAATCCGGCGAGACCCGAGACAATCGCGATGAAGAGGAGGTCGGGGAAGTTCTCGGGCAGGAAGGAGACGGCGAGCAGGCAGGCGGCTTCTAGCGAGAGGGCGAGGGTGACGGCGTGGCGGCGGATGTGGCTCTCGGCCACGTAAGCGATCCAGGCCCCAAGCCCAAAACATAGCAGTGGAAGCAGATGCATGAGGGCATCGTGAGTATCGTGATGCAGGAGCGCGACGGCGCAGAGGACGGCATTGCCCGTCATGGCGCCGGCGAAGACGCGGCCGTGGTCGAGGTAGAGGAAGGCATCGAGCACCCCGCCGACCAAGGCGAGGAGCAGCGCGCAGGCGAGCGAATCCACGGCGCGGCGTTCCGGAGGAAGCGATTTGGGCGGGGTGGCGGCGGGCGGCATCGAAATTCAAGAGTGAGCTGCTCTGACGTTTTACCAGCGAGCGTCTCTCCGTGTTCGTTCGATGCGTCGGCCGCACGACTGAATATGTGAGTGAGAGCAACTCACTTGATGCTGCAGGAATGGTGCAAACGCACGGAGTGACTTCTCGGATTTGATCGTTTTGGAGCGGATTTGAGTGAGTTTCAAGCGATTTTGGCGCGGTTTGAAATTTGAGCGTAACTGACTAAGATTTTGCGTCCGGCAACCGGATGGGATCATCGAAAGCAGAGTAAGTTTGTGAGTTGAGAGGGTGAAGACATGGCAATCAAGTGGGACAAGCTGACCGTGAAATCGCAGGAGGCGATTCAGGGGGCGGTACAGCACGCGGCGGAGAACGGCAACCCAGAGGTGCTGCCGCTGCATTTGATGGCCGCCCTGCTGGAGGACCGCGAAGGCGTTGTGCTGCCCGTGCTCGAGAAGATCGGGGTGCCGGTGCAGCAGTTGCTGGCGACCGTGAATGCCGCCATTGCGAAGCTGCCCAAGGTGCAGGGCGCGAGCCAGCAGCCGGGGCTGGGTGCGGCCCTGACGAAGGTTCTGGATCAGGCCTTCAAGGAAGCCGAGAACTTCAAGGATGACTACGTTTCGACCGAACACCTTTTGCTTGCGTTGAGCGCGCAAAAGGGAGAAGCGGTGCAGGCCGCACTGGCGGCGCAAGGGGCGACGCATGACGCGATCCTGAAGGCGCTGCAGGCGGTCCGCGGCACGCAGCGCGTGACCGACCAGAACCCCGAGGGCAAGTTTCAGGCGCTGGAGAAGTACGCGAAGGACCTCACCGAGCTCGCCCGCAAGGGCAAGCTCGATCCCGTGATCGGGCGCGACGAGGAGATTCGCCGGGTCGTGCAGGTGCTGAGCCGCCGCACGAAGAACAACCCGGTGCTGATCGGCGAGCCGGGCGTGGGTAAGACGGCGATCGTCGAAGGTCTCGCGCGCCGTATTGTGCAGGGTGATGTACCGGAGATTCTGCGTGACAAGCGCGTGATCTCGCTGGACCTGGGCTCGATGCTCGCCGGCGCGAAGTTCCGCGGCGAGTTTGAGGACCGCCTCAAGGCCGTCCTGAAAGAGATCGAAGAGTCGAACGGGCAGATTGTTCTGTTCATCGACGAGCTCCACACGCTCGTGGGCGCGGGCGCAGCAGAGGGCGCGATTGACGCGAGCAACATGCTGAAGCCGGCGCTGGCCCGCGGCGAGCTGCGGGCTATAGGCGCAACCACTCTCAGTGAGTACAGGAAGTACATCGAGAAGGACGCGGCGCTGGAGCGGCGCTTCCAGATTGTGTATGTCGGCGAGCCGAACGTGGAGGACACGATTGCGATTCTGCGCGGTCTGCGCGAGCGCTACGAGATGCACCATAAGGTGCGCATCAAGGACTCGGCGCTGGTGGCGGCGGCGGAGTTATCGCACCGGTACATTTCGGATCGGTTTCTTCCGGACAAGGCGATTGATCTTGTCGACGAAGCCGCGGCCGCGCTGGCGATCCAGATTGGCAGCGTGCCCGTGGAGATCGATGACCTGGAGCGCAGAGCGATTTCGCTCGAGATCGAGAAGAATGCGCTGAAGCGGGAGGACGATCCAAACTCACGCGAGCGCCTGAACGACGTCGAGCGCGAGCTTGCCGAGGTTCGCGAGCTTGCGGCTGGGTTGCGCGCGCGCTGGCAGAAGGAACGCGGCGCGATCGGCAATATCGCAGCGCTCAAGGAAAAGCTGGAGCAGCTTCGTTTCGAGGCTGATCAGGCGACGCGCAAAGGGGATCTGCAGCGTGCGGCAGAGCTGCAGTACGGCGAGATTCCGGCGGCCGAGCGCGAGCTGACAGAACTCACGGCTGAACAGGATGGACTGTCTGCGGCCGAGCGCGGCCTGGAAGACAAAGGCCACCGCCTGCTTAAAGAAGAAGTGGACGAAGAAGACGTTGCCAAGATCGTCTCCAAGTGGACTGGGATTCCTGTCGCGAAGATGCTCGAAGGCGAGGTCCAGAAGCTGACGCAGATGGAGGATCGTCTGCGCGAGCGCGTGGTTGGCCAGGACGAAGCGCTGCAGGTGGTCGCGAACGCCATTCGCCGCTCGCGTGCGGGATTGTCCGATCCGAAGCGGCCGATTGGAAGCTTCATCTTCCTCGGGCCCACCGGCGTCGGGAAGACCGAAACAGCACGCGCGCTCGCCGAGTTCCTCTTCGACGACGAGCAGGCGATGGTCCGCATCGACATGTCCGAGTACATGGAGAAGCATGCCGTCGCCCGGCTGATCGGCGCGCCTCCGGGCTACGTCGGATTCGACGAAGGCGGTCAGCTCACCGAAGCAATCCGCCGCAGGCCGTACGCCGTAGTGCTGTTCGACGAGATCGAGAAGGCGCATCCCGACGTGTTCAACGTCCTGCTGCAGGTGCTCGATGATGGCCGCCTGACGGACTCGAAGGGACGCACCGTGGACTTCAAGAATACGGTGCTCATCATGACATCCAATATTGGCGCGAGCGCGCTGACCACGGCCTGGGCCAAGGGGGAAGAGGGCTTCGAAGACGCGAAGACGCGCGTGATGGAAGAGCTGCGCAAGCACTTCCGTCCGGAGTTCCTGAACCGCGTGGACGACGTAGTGGTCTTCCATCCGCTGGGCGAAGATCAACTCGAGCACATCGTGGATCTCCGCCTCGACGACCTTCGCAAGCTGCTCGCAGACCGGCGCATCACGCTGGAGCTGACCGAGGAAGCGCGGAAGGCAATCTTCAAGGCCGGCTACGATCCGGTCTACGGAGCGCGGCCGCTGAAGCGCGCGATTCAGCGCCTGGTGCAGGATCCGCTCGCGATGCAGATTCTGGAAGGCAAGGTTCTGCATGGCGATCACGTGGTGATTGAGGCCGACAAGCAGGGCAAGCTCGAGTTCCGAACCCATGAGGCATTGCATGCAGCCGACGCGCTTCGCGCCAACTAACAGAACCAACCTGTCACGGAGAAAGGCCGGAGCCTGTGCTCCGGCCTTCTTTCTTTGCGCTAGAAGCGGACTGCGACGGCGTCTCCGTCGAGTGCCGGACCGAGTGAGAGGATGTGCCGCTTGTCCGCGGCGAGTGCCTGATCGGTCCAGTCCCAGCCGCTGTGATAGAGGACGAGCACATGCTCGCCGGGTGTCGCTTTCAGTTGCGCGTAGGGAACGATGGTGAAGCCGGTGAAGTGCTGCATGTGCTCCGCGGTGAGTGAAGCGGTGTCGTGCAGGTCATAGCGGAGCTCGTCGGCGTGCGAGTAGAGGAGCGCGAGCCGGGAACGGATCTCGGGGTCGGGCTCGTAGTAGGTCGCGAGCTCGAAGTGGCCCATGTCCTGGATGTAGAGATGCGAGTCGGGGAGGGTGAGGATCTCGGCCTTGAGCGCCGTTGGGACAGTGAGGAGAGCGAGCTCCTGCGTGGAGTTGGTCTGCTCGTGCCGGATGCGTACCAAGCCGGCGATTACGATGGCCAGAACAAGGAGCGAGACGACGGCCGGTGTCGGCAGGCGATCACGCATCAATGGGTCAACTGCGATCGCAAAGAAGATGGCGATGGCGATGATGGCGCTGAGAACGTAGCGGACCTCAATGGAGTGCGTGACGAAGACCGCGAGCGCCACACCGAAGAGCGGAAGCGCGGCGAGAGCGAGCAGGAAGACGAGTTCGGGCTTCGGGAGCGCGAGAGTTCGCAGGCTGCGAATGCACAGGATGATGACGGCTATGGCGAACGCGAGGAGCAGCACGTCTTCGAGACGCTGCATCGCGAGCGGCTGCGTACTGTAGTTGACAAACAGCGAACGATACGCCTGGGAGATGGCGCGCAGGCTGATGGCGCCGGCGTTGTAGTAGTGCTTGCGAAACTCTCCGGCAGCCTTTTGGAATGGCAACGTAAAGACGATGCCTGCCATCCCGATCACGATCGCGGCGATGACAGGGATATCGAAACGGCGGCGCAGCAGAGTGCGGGCGAGTTCGGCGAGGCAGAGTGGAATGAGAATGAGGATGCCGAAGTAGTGTGTGTTGAGCGTGAGCGCGATGGCGATTGCCAGGGTGATGAGAGCGCGCGCACGCTGTTCGTTGCGGCGAGTCGCTGTTTGCCAGGAGAGAAACGCGAGCGCATAGAAGCCGAGAAGCAGACCGTAGGGCCGCGCTTCAGGAGCGTAGAAGAGGCTTGCTGTGAGCGCGGGGAAGGCCATCGCAATCAAGGCGGCACGCGAGCCGGCGATACGCCGTGTGGCGAAGAAGATGCAGAGTTGCATCAGGAGGAAGCCCGCGATGGATGGCAGGCGCAAGGCGAGCGCAGTGGCGCCGAAGAGCTTGGTGCAGGCGTGTGCGAGAAGGTGGAAGACGAGCGGGTCGAGCGAGATCGGGTAGTGCCGCTGGATGTGGATGAGCTCTCGGACGGAGGAGACGCTGTCTGTCTGGAGAACGAAGATTTCGTCCTGCGAGAGCAGCTTGACGTGCGACCAGGCGAGGGCAACGGCGGCGGTGAGGACGAGGATGAGGACAGCGGCGAAATGAGAGCTGTCCGGCGCGGCGACTGAGCTGGTCTCGCGTGTTGTCTGGATCATGTGCCGGAGAATCCGCTGGTTGCAACAGGGGCGGCGAGACGTGCACCGGGTGAGATAGGCGCGGTGTTGTTCTGCGGGAGCGTGGGCGTGAAGAAGTTCTCGAGCCGGGGCAGCCGGATGAACAGCAAAATTCCGAGCACGAGCACCGTCGCGGCGAACGAGGCCATGAGCAGTGGCTCGCGGTAAAGCTTCTCCGGGTTCTGCGCCGCGCTCTCGGACTTGAACGCAATGTGGAGATAGATCGCCATCGTCAGCGCCACGAGCGGGAAGCCAAGGATCAACTCCATGCGATAGCGGATGATGAAGGCGCCGAGGAAGAGCATCGCGGTTGAGGCGTAGAAGACCACGGAAACGAGCAGCGACTCGGGCGTGTATCTCCGAAACGAAGCGCGGTAGGCGCCAGCGACGGAGTGATCTCCTGACTTGTGCAGCTCGTTCAGCTCGGAGAAGCGCTTCAGCGCCATGAAGTAGCAGCCGATCATCCAGTAAGCGATCAGCAGCGAGACCGGAGGCACGATGAAGCTGGTGACGGCATACCACCCCAGCAGCATGCGCAGCGGATTGTTGACCGACTCTGTCAGGACGTCGAGGTAGGGGACGTCCTTGGTGCGCACGGGCGGGAAGTTGTACAGGCAGCCCATGATCCAGAGCACAAGCGCGGTCAGTGCAAACATGCGCGAGATGCGCAGCCCGATCGCGACGCCGGCGATCATCATCAACAGCCATTGCGCATAGGCGGCGCCGGTGTGCACCAGGCCGCGGGCGGCGGGACGATTGCGCTTTATCGGGTGCAGCCGGTCGAACGGAGCGTCCAGAACTTCGTTGATCACATAGTTGCTGCACGCGACCAGCGTGATCGAGACAAACGCCAGCAACAGCTGCGGCAACAGATGCCACGTGCGCAGGCTCGGAGCCACGCTGAGCGGAACGATAACGCCCGGCAGCACGAAAAGGTTCTTGATGGAGTGGTCCAGCCGCACGATTGCGAGGTGCGCGCGAAGGCGCTCGGCGAAGGAGACCTCGGTGCGCTCAGTGGCTGGCATCAATGAAGCGTCGTCTCCTGGATGATTGCGCCCCTTCAGTATAGCGAAGCGCCATTTTTGGCCCGAATCGCGGCTCTCTGCGCGGTCACGAGATCCATTTCAGCAATCGGATAATTCCCATCGAAGCGGGCTTGCGATGTGTCGAGACGTTGGTGCGAGCGGCGATCTCGCGGCGGTTTCGAGCGTAGTACTCGTACGAGCGGAGCAGCATCTCTTCGTTGGTCAGCGTCGGTTTCCAGCCGAGCCGCTGCTTGATGCGCTCTGTGTCGAAGACAAAACTCTCGGCGATCATCTTGTAGTGATAAGGGCCGAGCGGCGAGACGCGCAGCTTGTGCGCCAGCATCATCGCGGCGATCGTCGGAGCCTTGGGCAGTGACCGTACCCTCGACTTGCTGCCCGCCGCGCGGATGACGCTCTCGTACACCTCGCGCATCGAGCGCACATTATCCGAGCCGATATGGAAGAGATCGGACCTTCCATAACCCGCAGCCTGAATGCACGCCGTCGCGAGATCCTCGGCGTAGATGAACTGATAGTGATTGTCGCCTTTGCCGACCACCCAGACGGTTTTGTTGTCGTCGATGAACTCATACAGAATCGCGAGCAGGCCAAGCCGGCCCGCATCCATGATCGTCGGACAGCGAATCATGACCACGTCGAGATCGGCGGTGAACTCCTGGAGCAGCTGCTCGGCGGCGAGCTTGGATTTTCCGTAGAGCTCGATCGGCGCGGGAACATCGCGATCTTCGTGGACGGGATGGCCGAGATTTGATGCCCACAGACAATTTGTGGAGACGAAGACGAAGGGGCGAATTCCGGCGGAACGGGCGGTCTCTGCGAGCAGGCGGGTGGCATCCACGTTCGAGGTCCAGAGCAGGTGCTCATCCATCTTCATGCCATGAGCAAGCTGCGCTGCGACATGATAGACAGCATCGAAACGATGCTCAGCGAACGCACGCTCAAGAAGGACCTTATCGCGCAGATCGCCCTGAATACTCGTCAAACCGGGAAGAGCATCTTCATCCGGTTCGAGATCGATGTTGACGACAGTATGGCCCTCGCGCAGCAGACGCCGCTTCAGCACGCCGCCGAAAAATCCGGAACCACCCGTGACCAGAACATGTGACATCGATACCTCTTATTTTCGACGATGAGTCGGCAAAAGTCATTCATGGCGAGCGCATGGCGGGCGTCTTATCGGGTGAAATGGGGACAGGTATACTCGACAGGCCGAGACATCTCCCAACCTCAGGATGTTGATGAAAAAGGCTGTAATCATTGGCGCCGGCCCCGCAGGGCTCACTGCGGCGCTGGAACTGCTTCGCAAGACCGACATTCAACCGGTCGTTCTGGAAGCATCGGACGAGATCGGCGGCATCTCGCGCACCATCCGCTACAAGGGAAATCGCATGGACATCGGCGGACACCGCTTCTTCTCAAAGAGCGACCGCGTGATGCAATGGTGGATTGAGCTGATGCCTCCTGTGGCAGATGGGGGCGAGGCGGGAACCGTTGAGATCGCCTACCAGGGCAAGCGTCATCCGGTGCACGTGCCGGCAGAGCTTCCCGAAGAACCGCCCCTGCGCGGAATGGGGCCGCTGACCGTCACCGACGAAAACGCGCTGGGGGTTGCTGACGAGCAGATCGAGTTGCCGCACGAAAAGACGCTCGAAGCGCCCGACCCCGAAGACAGCGACCACGTGATGCTGATCCGACCGCGCAAGAGCCGCATCTACTATCTGCGCAAGTTCTTCGACTATCCAATCAAACTCACCGGCAACACGATCAGGAATCTCGGTCCCGCACGCATGACGCGCATCGGGATCAGCTACGTGGCCTCGCGGCTGCACCCCATCAAGGAAGAGAAGAGTCTCGAAGACTTTCTCATCAACCGCTTCGGGCGTGAGCTGTACCTGACCTTCTTCAAGAGCTACACCGAAAAGGTCTGGGGCACGCCTTGTGAGAAGATCTCCGCGGAGTGGGGCGCACAGCGCATCAAGGGTCTGAACCTCACGACCGCGCTGAAGCACTTCGTGCGCAAGGCGTTCACGGTGGGTCCGGGCGGCGGAGACAAGGACGTCGCGCAGAAGGGCACCGACACATCGCTGATCGAACGCTTCCTCTATCCGAAGTTCGGGCCCGGTCAGCTGTGGGAGCACGTCGCCGACAAAGTCGTCGCGGCAGGCGGCGAGATTCACATGCAGCGCAAGGTGGATCGCCTCATGGTCGAAAACCAGCGCGTCATCGGCGTAGAAACTCTGGACGCGCAAGGCAAACGGGAACGCTTCGAAGGTGATTATTTCTTCTCCACGATGCCGATCAAGGAACTGGTCCGCGCGCTTGCGGATGGCGGCGCGGAGGTTCCGGCGAACGTGCGCGAGGTGAGCGAAGGACTCGAATACCGCGACTTCATCACGGTCGGCGTGCTGGCAAACAAGCTCGACGTGAAAGAGCCGGACGGCGGTCTGATTAAGGATACGTGGATCTACATCCAGGAGCCGGACGTAATGCTGGGGCGGCTGCAGATCTTCAACAACTGGAGCCCCTATATGGTGGCCGATCCGTCGAAGGTGTGGATCGGGCTGGAGTACTTCTGCTACGACACCGACCCGCTATGGTCGAAGCCCGACGAAGAGCTGAAGCAATTCGCTGCAGGCGAGCTCGAGAAGATCGGCATCCTCAAGACGCGCGAGGTGCTGGACGCGCACGTCGCCCGCGTGCCCAAGACCTACCCCGCATACTTCGGCACATATAACCGTTTCGATGAATTGCGCTCCTGGCTCGACCAGATTGAGAATCTGTTTCTGGTCGGCCGCAATGGCATGCACAAGTACAACAACCAGGACCACTCCATGCTGACTGCGATGACGGTGGTCGATGGTCTGGCCAAAGGTCACGTGGACAAAGCCGCCGTCTGGTCGATCAACACGGAGCAGGAGTACCACGAGGAAAAGAAGTGAAGAAACTGATTGCGTTGCTGATTATTTTGTTGGTTGTCTTCGTCGTCGTTGAGAGAAAACGCGTCTACGTCCGCGATCCGCTCGCGAGCGTCACGCGCGACGGCGCCAAAGTTGACGGCGAGCAGGTGTTCATCAACTTCTACAACGATGTGCTGCTCGAGAACGACAACCCGCCGATGCACCTCTTCCTCGCGGAGCAGGGACAACCGATCGGGATTCCGACCAAACTCCGCTGCATCCATTGGGTCGCCTGCCTCACCGACGCCGACATCGCGACCACGTATCGCACCGCCGGCGCCATCAATTCCATGACCAGCAAAGCCGTTGTTTTTCAGGACGAGAGCGGCCGCCGCTGGACGATAAAGCTGCGCTAGGTTCTACTCCGGCAACGCATGCAGCAGTTGCTGGATGCTTCTGTGCAACGTCGGGTGCTGCCAGGTGGAGGCAATCTCGGCCAGCGGCGCGAGCACGAACCGCCGTTCGTGCAGCGATGGATGCGGGAGCCTAAGCGCCGGATGATCCATCACCACGCTCCCGTACAGCAGCAGATCCAGATCGATAATCCGTGGCCCCTTCGGCAGCGGACGCCGCACGATCGCGCCCCATCGAATGCTCGATCGCCAGCAGGCCGCGCATCAGATCAATCGGCAGCACTTCGGTCTCCAGCAGCGCCGCCGCGTTCACAAATCGCGGCTGGTCGGTGTAGCCGACGGGCTCGGTCTCATGGAAGCGCGACACCGCCGTCACCTCGCCAAGGTCGCGCAGCCGGCGCAGAGCTTCCACCAGGTTGCCGGTTGGACGACCGAATTGCGAGTTCAGGTTGGAGCCGAGAGCGATGGCAGCCAGCATGGGAGATGAGTGTCTCCCTAAGCAGCAGAGGTCTGCAATACACGATGCGTCAGCTCAGCTTCCTGAGCAAGCTGCGCACGGTTCGCCAGCTCCCACGCCGAACGATCGCGCAGCAGACGTTGAACGAGCGCAGTATGCATCGCGTGTCCCGCGCGTTCCGCTACAACGCGGCCCCAAATCCGCCGGCCGGCCAGCGCAAGATCCCCAATAAGGTCCAGCACCTTGTGGCGAACAAACTCATCCTCGAAACGCAGTGGACCGTTCTCTACACCCTGACGTGTGAGGATGATGGCCGACTCAGCGGAGGCTCCGCGGATGAGGCCCATGTCGCGCAGCATCGCCTCGTCCTCGCGAAAGCCGAAGGTTCGCGCGGGCGCGATGAGCGTCTCGTAGTCTCCGGATTCGAGGTCGGCGCGCAGAGTTTCGCGGCCGATGGGCGTGGGGAAGTCGATGGTGTAATCGATTTGATAGCCGTCGCCGGGATAGACGCCGATGAATTTTGAGCCCTCAATCACCTCGACCGGCTTGAGGATGCGAATGTACTCGCGCTTGCGGCGCTGCCGCTTGCGCCCCACCGAGAGGATCGCATCCACGTAAGGCCTCGCGGACCCATCCAGAATTGGCACTTCCAGGTTGTCGATCTCGATAATTGCGTTATCCACGCCGAGCCCGATCAGCGCCGACAGCAGGTGTTCGGTCGTCGAGATCAGCACACCCTGCCGCATCAGCGACGTCGCGTAGGAGACCTTGGCGACGTTCCGCCCCGTGGCCGCAATCTCAAAGTTGTCGAGGTCAGACCGCCGGAAGACCACCCCCGAACCCGCCGGAGCCGGAATCAGCCGGAGCGAAACCTCAGCGCCGGAGTGAAGGCCGATCCCGCTGAACTCGAGTGGGGACTCGATGGTGTGCTCGAATTGGAGTTCTGGACTCAGAAACGCGTTCTCACCGGGGCCTGAGTGCTCAGAGTACACCTGCAGGCAGCCTGACAAGTGTGTCTAATTTGCCACAGTTGAGGTTTCAGGTTCCCGGCTCCAGATTGCCAGGGTTCGAGGCTCTACCAGCCGTACCGCTCCACGTCTCCAAGCAACGCCAGCTTCCGATCCGGGGGTAAAAAGCTGGCCTCAACGGAGTTAGCCGCCAACTCCCGTAACGCGTCCAGCGGGAACTCGAACCGCTCGTGCGCCAGGATGTACTCCTCCAGCAGGTTCGACCCGAAGAACGGCGGGTCGTCCGAGTTGAGCGTAACCATAAGCCCATCTTCGAAATACCGGCGCACCGGGTGGCTCTCCAGCGACGTGCAGCATCCCGTCCGCAGGTTCGACGTGATATTCAGCTCCAGCGGCACCTGCCTCTCCGCCAGCACCTCGATCAGGTCCGAATCCTCCTGCGCCGACAGCGCATGCCCAATCCGCTCCGCCCCGATATTCAGCGCCGCCCAAACGCTTTGCGGCCCCACCGATTCCCCCGCATGGCAGGTCAGGTGCAGGCCGGCGCTCTTTGCCTCCGCGTAAATCTCCCGGAAGTCGCGGGCGGGCCCCCGCTCCTCATCTCCGCCGATGCCGATCCCGATCACGGTCGGATACTGCGCACGCAGGTCTGCGGCCTTGCGAAACACCCTCGCACACTCTTCCACGCCAAAGTGCCTTACCGCATCGATAATCCAGAGCAACGACACGCCGAAATCGCGCTCCCCTCGCACACGCCCACGCTCGATCGCCGCCATCACCTCGTCGACATCCAGCCGTCCGAACCGGTACAGAATCCCCAGCGAGATATACACCTCGGCGTGCCGAACCCCCTGCCCGGCCAGATCCCGCAACATCGCATACGTGATCGTTTCGTAGTCGGCAGGCGTGTGCAGACGCTCGGTAACTGCCTTGAAGCTCATGAGAAAGCTGGGGAAGTCCTGATACTTATAGACCTCGCTCGCCTGGCGGGGCGTGAGCGGCGTGGCGTCATTGGTCCGTGACAGTTCGAGCAGCGTTGCCGGCGTGATCGACCCTTCAAGATGAAGGTGCAGCTCCGCCTTCGGAAGCCCGCGCAACCATGCCTTCGGGTCGGGCTGCGGGACGTGCTGGGTGCGGGCCATCTGGTTAGTGTACGGGCAAGCAAGCACAACAAAGCCGCTGGTCATCCCAGCGGCTCGTAGGCTTTCTGAAAGTCGAGCGTTACCGCCAGCCGCTGCTGCGCCGGCTTCCACTGCCGCTGCTGCTGCCGAAGATCTGCAGCAGCGCGATAAAGATGTTCAGCGCGTCGAGGTAGATGCTGAGCGCCATCTGCACCGGGCTGAGGCCCATCGCTCCATCGCGCAGCCGCATGAAGTCGATCAGCAGCAGCACGCTGAAGATCGCCAGCGTCGCCCACGCATACAGTCCCGGGCTGATGAAGTGCACAAACATGCTCAGCACGCCGATCACAATCAGCCCGATCAGAGCGGCGAAGACGTAGTTGTAGACGCGCCGGTAGTCAAAGCGAACAACTTGCGCGACGGCGGCCATGCATGCCATGCCGACGGCGGTGGTTATGGCAGCCTCAAAGACAATTCCCGCTCCGCCCGGCGCGTGCAGGTAGGCCTTGATCAGCGGCCCGACCTCGACGCCCATCAGCAGCGTGAAGCCGTAGAACAGGACCAGCGCCAGCCCTGGTGAGCGGCGCACGGCGAAGTTGACGGCGAAGATCAGGCCGAACGTGAGGATGAACAGGCCCATGTAGCCGATGCCGCCCATCAGGTCCGGCGAGATATACGCCCCGACCGCGGTAAACAGAAACCCGACGGTGGTGATCCACAGCACCTTGCTGAGCAGGCTGGCCGTGGAGCGGCTGTCGAGGATGCGTATGCCTTGTGTTGCGTCGATGGTTCTCATAATCTTCCCTACTTCTCTTAGTGTAATAGACGCAGATTTTGGCGATTGGTCGCAACGTCAGGCGGGGAGGCGGGACTGCGCCATCGCTACCCGCGAACCCGATCGGACCGTGACGGCCGAGCCTTCCGCAAGCAGCACACTCGAAACGGGTTGGTGAGTCAGGAAACCAAATGCAGAACCATAGAGCTTCTCGAAATCGACGGCAATTTCATAGCTCTGCACGCGATAGACCTGCCAGCGCGGATGCTCCACCTGATAGGCCGAGGTAGTCCCATTGCTTCGTTTGGTATAGCCCCAATAGTGCTCGGTGATGAACTCCTCTTCGCTGCCTGGCGCAATCGCGTGCGGAGGCAGGTAGCCCGCAGCGGAGAGCGTATGCCACCGGCCGCCAAGCTTCCAACCGTATTTTGCGGTCACGATGCCGTTCGCGGATGCGATCTCGTGCATTGTCGGAATCGCAAGATAGGGTTCCTCGTAAAACTTTTTCGCGACCCATGCGATCGCTCGCCTTGGAACAAACTCCCGAATGAAGACGACACCGCGCCGAATACTGCCGTCGTTTTCCCTGCGCCGAACATAGAAGCGCAGGTTGATCTCTTCGAATCTCGTGTGCAGTGGAATGGGAACGCCTTTCACACGAACCTTATCGAAGACAAACCCGACAAGTGACACGTAGCAGCGTGCCGCCCGGCCGGGTGTCGGCTGATAGAGATCGAGCTCCACGCCACGCGGCAGGAACGGGTCAAGCACCGCTGGCTGCGCTTCATACTGCACCAGAACCAGCTTGCGCCACTCGGCAGTGAGAAAGACGGAGCTCATCGCTCACGCGCGCCCGGCAAAGTCTCGGGTCTCCGTCGACACCCGGACCTTTTCTCCCTGGGTGAGAAAGAGCGGAACCTTGATCTCCAGGCCGGTTTCGAGCCGCGCGACCTTGGTGGCGCCGGAGGAGGTGTCGCCGCGAACCGCCGGCTCGGTGTACTCGATCGCCAGATCAACATGCGTCGGCAGATCCAGGCCGATCGGATTCCCGTTGTACTTATGCAGCTGCAGCAGCAGCCCATCAATCAGGAAGTCCGCCGCATCGCCGACTTGCTGCTCTGAAAGCGTTAGCGTCTCGAACGACTCCTGATCGAGAAAATGAAAGCCCTCGCCGTCGCGGTAAAGAAACGTCGCGGGCACCATCACCAGATCGGGTTCGCGAAACTTGTCGCCCGCCTTGAAGGTCTTGTCAAAGACGGCATTCGTCAGCAGATTGCGCATCTTCAGGCGCACCAGCGTCTGGCCGCCGCGCGCTGTCGGCGTCGAAACATCGGCATCCAGACAGGCGTAAGGAACGTTCTCGTGCTCGAAGAGCATCTTGCGCTTCACATTAATCGCTTCAATCAGTGCAGGCATCGAGCCTCATTATCGCCGATGCGCGACATCACCGCTCCCGACTCGCCGACGCGCTCAATCGCTGACTCGCTCTTCTTCAGATCGCCAGCGCAGCCACCCACTTCGCCTGCTCCGCCGTATCAGGAACACGCAACCCGCGCGCCCGAGAGATCCGATCGAACGCCTGTTCCGCCGTCAGTCCTTCAAGCCGCATCACGGTAGCCAGCAGCACGGACGATCTTCCAATGCACGCCCGGCAATGCACCCCGATGCTCAGCCCTTCCGCCGCGCGCCGGTGAAGCATCTGGGCAAACGTCAGGAAGCAATTGCGTGACGGAGGCACCTGCCGATCCGGAATCGGGAAGTTGACGAACGAGATCCCGGCGGCGGAACACGCCGCCTTCTCCTGCTCAAGATCCAGTTCGCGGGTCTCTTCCGGCGTCAGCACCGATACGAGGATATCGATGCCGTCACTCTTGAGCGCGCGGATGTCCTGCTCCAGCCACTCTCCGCCTCTTGGCCTCGGCACAATGGCCAGCTTGAGAGCGGAACCGCTCTCAACCCAAAACGGCATCTGCTCGGCCTGATACTCAATCGCGTTTATCACTACATAAATAGACGCACGACCCGCGCCATCCACTCGGCCCGGTCTCGCCCAAAATTCCGGTTAAGCCCCTGAATCTCTGGAAATCTCCACAACTCTTGTCGCACCAGCTACTTCCGCGTCAAAGAAATTTGCGGAGTAATTTCAACCAACCTGCAACCCGTTGACTCCAAAGACTCGATATGAACCAGGGAGAGGGATATGCCTCTACGCCCGGTAAAACTCGCTGCGCTTCCGGCTGTACAGGAAGTACACGAACAGCCCGATGATCAGCCAGATGAAGAACCTCTCCCAGGTAATCACGGGCAGACCGGACATCAGCAGGATGCAGAAGATAACGCTGAGCACAGGCAACACCGGTCCTCCCGGCACCCTGAACCCGCGGTGCCGCTCCGGCTGTTTTCGGCGAAGGACGATCACGCCGATGCTGACCAGAACGAATGCGAACAGCGTTCCGATGTTGGAGAGCGCGGCCAGCGTGCCGACGTCAAACAGCCCCGAGGGAATCGCCACAAGGACGCCCGCGACCCATGTAGCGAAGGCCGGTGTCCGGAAGCGTGGATGGATATGCGAGAACACATCCGGGAGCAGCCGGTCGCGCGACATCGCAAACCACACGCGCGCCTGGCCAAGCTGAAACACCAGGATCGACGAGATCATCCCGATGATCGCGCCGATCAGAACCACAAGGCGCGTCCAGTGCAGCAGTGAGCTGTGCGTCTGCAGCGTCAGCCGCTTCAGCCCATTCACCACCGGCGCCGCGTCGCCGATCACAGAGCGCCAGGGGACAATGCCCGTGAGAACGAGCGACACGCCGATATACAGAATCGTGCACACGATCAGCGTGGCGATGATGCCGATCGGCACCGTCCGCTGCGCGTCGCGGCACTCCTCGCTCGCGGTCGAGACGGAGTCGAACCCGATGTAGGTAAAGAAGATGATGCTTCCCCCCGCGAGTACGCCCGGCCAGCCGTTGGGCGAGAACGGATGGTAGTAGCTGGGATGGATGAAGTGCAGGCCGATGACGATGAAGGCAATGATCGCGACCAGCTTGATCAGCACCATGATGTTGTTGGTGCGCGCGGACTCGCGAATGCCGCGGACGAGAATCACCGTGAGGAAGATGACGATGAGGAACGCGGGAATATTGAAGCCGAAGTGCCACCCGGGTTGGTAGATGACGTTCCCGGTGAGGTCGGTGAGGCCCTGCGGCAGATATGCGGGTGAGAGCCACTTGGGGCTCATGGGCACGCCGAGCCAATCGAGCAGGTCGACAAAGTGTGCGGCGAAACCGACGCTCACGCTCATGTTCGAGAACGCGTACTCCAGGATCAGGTCCCATCCAATGATCCAGGCGATGAGCTCGCCCATGGTCGCGTAGGTGTACGTGTACGCGGAGCCCGCGATGGGAATCATCGACGCGAGCTCGGCATAGCAGAGCCCGGTGAAGCAGCAGACGATCGCAACCAGGATCATGCTTAGCGCGAGCGCCGGTCCTGCACCGGGCCGGCCCGCAATATGCCCGTGATGGAGGATGAGGTCGATGACCGGCGACTCCTGCCAGTCAGCAAGTTGTGCGGGATTGCCGCCGATCGCCGTGCCGATGACTGTGAAGATGCCCGAGCCGATGACCGCGCCGATGCCGAGTGCCGTCAGCGAGACCGGCCCGAGCGTCTTCTTCAGCGCGGTCTCCGGCTGCTCGCTGTCTGCGATCAGCTTGTCGATGGACTTCGTCGCGAAGATTTGCCGAGTCTCGGTTTGATTCGTAGATCGCGTCTCAATCGGGGGAGGCAAGTTGGGGTGGTCGCTCCGGCGGAGTGCTCGCGGTGAGTTGCGGCGAATTGCTCTTTAGTATCTACCAGCAGATGCAGCCACGCACACAGCAGAAGGCGGACCCCAAACCCGGAGTCCGCCTTCGTGGTTCTGAGGCAAAAGCCTCTGCAAGATGAATCGACGAGGCTTTTGCGGTCTTTCTATCGCTTGCTCTGGCCGCGAGACAGCTTCTTGACCTTGGCCTTGTTGCTGCCGCGGGGAGTGGTGCGCTTGGCTTTGGGAGCAGCCTTCTTACGCGCCGCGCGCTTTACCTTCTTGCGCTCTTCCTTGTCAGTAATGCTTTTGGTGTTTGCCATTATGCTTGATCAACTTTCGAAATAATTTTTGACGGCTGCGAGAGCAGAAAAGACGTGTTCTGCTGGTTATCCAAAAGCGTGTTTTGCTCTTTTTATAATCGCTCCAGCTGGGCGAACTTCTCCACCAGCTTCTTGGTGCCGTACCCGCTAAATTGTACTGTAATCTTCGCGTCATCACCCTCGCCCTCGCGCGCCGCAATGATGCCCTCGCCATACTTTGGGTGCCGAACGCGCACTCCCTTGCCCAGGCCGGTGCGTCCGGTGGGAGCGGGAATGTCCATCTTTGGTCGCGCAGGATACCTCTTCTCGCCAGGCTTATAGCTGACGGTACCTGCCTTGCCGAAGAACGCCGCCGTGTTGTCCAGCGCGCCCGACCCGCTAAGCCGCGGGCGATCCGCGCCGAAACGCTGCGCCGCATAATTCCGAGCCGCTCCGCGTCCAGCGGAAGGGGAATCCTGGCTTTCATCCTCGTAGGAGTAATGCCGCTCGCCGCCTTCGTCCTCATCGCCGCCAGACCGCCGCCGCTGCGGATACGGCGTGGCGTATGCATTCCGATAATCCAGAGCGCTGCTGTAGATCGCGCCATATCCGAGGTCTTCGATCAGCTTCGACGGGACCTCTTCGAGAAAGCGCGACGGCGTGCTCGACTCCGGCATGTCATTGCCGTAGCGGCGGCGATAACGCGCACGTGTCAGGATCAGCGTGTCCATCGCGCGGGTCATGCCCACATAGCAGAGCCGCCGCTCCTCTTCCATCTGCGGCGGATCCATCAGCGTGCGCGAGTGCGGGAACAGACCCTCTTCCATGCCGCACAGGAAGACCAGCGGGAACTCTAGGCCCTTCGCCGCATGTAATGTCATCAGCGTCACGCGCGCCTCAGCGGAGTACTGGTCTGCATCGGAGACGAGCGCTGCGTGATCGAGGAATTCAGCGAGCGTCTCACCACGCGAGGTCGCATCCTGCGCGGCGTTGGCGAGTTCCTTCAGATTTTCAATGCGCGAGAAGGCTTCCGGTGTAGCTTCCTCCTCGAGTGCGCGAATGTAACCGGACCGATCGTTGAGGAACTTGATGAGCTCAGGCAGCGTTGCCGGATCACCGGGCTTGCGGAACGCCGGCTTGCCTGCCGCATCGAGCTCTTCCTCTGCCGCAGCAGCGATGCGATCAATACGCTCGAGGCGAGCGCGGTTCGCCTCGCGGATCTTTCCCGATGCAGTCTGCTTCAGCGCGACGGGAGCGAAGGGATTGAAGCCGGCTTCCGGAGACGAAGGCGCAGCGTTCTCCGGGGCAATCGTAGAGATCTCTTCACTCGGACCGAAGTCAAAGCCGAAGTTGAAGCTTGTATCAAAGTCGCTGTTTCCATCGTTCGCGAGCGTCGGCGGAGCCATCGGCTCCTCGCTGCCGAAGTCGAATGAGGTGTCATCGGTAGCAAGCGCCGCGGGATCGAAGCTCTCGTCTGCGTTCTCAGATTCCGCGATTAGCGCAGTGTCTTCTGCGAGCGCTGCCGCGAAATCCGGTCCGAGCATTGCGCGGGCGTCTTCGATCAGCTTACGAAAGCCGCCGAGGGCGGACAGTGCTCGCGCGGGCAGCAGCTTCTCTTCGGTCGCACGGCTGATCGCGTCCCACGTGCTCATTCCCGTCGTGAGCGCAATCCGCTCGAGCGTGTCCATCGTGGTCTTGCCAATGCCGCGCGGTGGCGAGTTTACGACACGCGAGAGCGCTATCGAATCATGCGGATTCTGCACCAGCTTCAGATAGCTGAGCATGTCCTTGATCTCGGCGCGATCATAGAAGCTGAAGCCGCCGACCATGTGGTATTGAATCTGATAGCGCCGCAGCGCCTCTTCCACAAGCCGCGACTGCGAGTTGGTGCGATACAGCACGGCGCATCGCGGCTGGTCTTCCGTCTCGCTGGCCTCGCGCAGATAGCGCTGGATACGATCGGCAATGAACAGCGCCTCATTCTCTCCGTCCGGCGCCTCGTAGTAGCCGATGAGCGATCCGCCCTCGCGCGAGGTCCAGAGGTTCTTGCCTTTGCGCTGCGTATTCTGCGCGACGACAGCAGAGGCGCCTTCGAGAATTACCTGTGTCGAGCGATAGTTCTGCTCCAGGCGAATCGTGCGCGTGTTCGGGAAGTCCTTTTCGAACTCCAGAATGTTGCGAATGTCCGCACCGCGCCACGAGTAGATTGACTGGTCCTCATCGCCGACCACGCACACGTTGCCGTGCGTGCCGAGCAGCTTCATCAGCTCGTACTGCGGACGATTCGTGTCCTGGTATTCGTCAATCAGCAGATATTTGTATTTTCGGTTGTAGCGCTCACGCACTTCGCTCGAAGACTTCAGCAGCCGCACGGTTTCAAGCAGCAGGTCGTCGAAGTCCATCGCATTTGCCTTGAACAGCTCGTCGCGATAGATCTTGAAGATGTGCGCAATCTTCTCCTCGAGCGGGTTCGTCGATGCGAGGAAGTATTCCTGGGGATCAATCATGTGGTTCTTCGCCCATGAGATCCGGCCCAGCGCAACGCGCGGCTTCAACTGCTTGTCGTCGACACCGAGCCGCTTCAGCGCCTGCTTCACAACAGCCTGTTGATCGGTCTCGTCGTAGATGGCGAAGCTCCTGGTGAGCCCTTTGCCGCCAACGCGCAGCGCCTCGATATCGCGCCGCAGCACGCGCACACAAAAGCTGTGAAACGTCGCGAGCGTTGGTTTCGCGAGTGTCGAATGTCCCAGGATTTTGTCGACACGCTCCTCCATCTCCTTCGCAGCTTTGTTCGTGAAGGTGACGGCAAGAATGTTATCCGGGCTGACTCCGCGCTCCTGGATCAGGTAAGCGATGCGATGCGTGATGACGCGTGTTTTACCGGAGCCGGCGCCGGCGAGCAGAAGCACTGCGCCATCGACGGAGATGATGCCTTCGCGCTGCTGCTGGTTCATGTTGGCGAGAAGGTCGGCCACACCTTTCATTCTAGTCTGTGACGAACGCACGAATACGCGTGACGAATATCGTCAACATTTCGTGAACTTGAGGAACCATCTTCAGTTGCGTGCGTATAGAAGAGTGCGCGCCAGACACTTTGTTCCATGGCGAAGTGCCTGGGCGCAGAAAATTCTGCACGCTCAGGAAGAGGTAGAGAGATGATTCGTCGTGTAATTGGAAGCACCATGGTGCTGGCTACTGTACTGATGGCCGGCGAGAGCATGTTCGCGGCGCCGCTGACTGCGTTGCACAACCCCGTGCATGCCAAGATGGGAAAGACGAAGGATATGGTGAGTTTCCATCTCCGCAACGACTCCAAGGAGCCGCTGACAATCAAGGCGGGTAACCAGGAGTTGACGCTCGAGCCCGGCAAGCCAGTCGACGTGACGCTGAAGATTGGCGATACGCTGACGGTCGCAAAGTCGACGGCGAAGTTCCCGGAAGGCACAGTGCTCGCTACCGTGAATCAGGACCTGAAGGACACCACGATCGCACTGCGGTAGAGCACAGGATTGTTCGAGGTTCGTGCCCACTTCAGAGCAGGCACGAACCTCCGTTTGTTTCCGCTTGTATGCTCAAGCAATGTCGAAGAAAACCGGGAAGAACTTAGCCGTGTTTTGTGCGGCGGCCGAAGGGGCACGTCCGGTGTACCGTGAAGCTGCCGAGGAGCTGGGCCGTACACTCGCGCAGCGCGGCATCGGCCTCATCTATGGCGGAGCGAAGATTGGCCTGATGGGCGCTGTGGCCGATGCCACGCTCGCGGCGGGCGGCCGCGTGGTCGGCGTCATTCCCCACGTGCTGGTCGATAAGGAAATTGCTCACGATGGGCTGAGCGAGCTGCACGTTGTGGATACGATGCACACTCGCAAGCGGCTCATGGGGGAAAAAGCCGACGCGTTTCTTACTCTGCCCGGCGGCTTTGGCACATTCGAAGAGCTCTTCGAAGTGCTCGCATGGCAAACATTGAAGCTCCACGAAAAGCCTGTTGTTCTGTTGAACGTTGGCGGGTTCTATGACGGCATGCTTTCGTTTCTCGACGTGTGCGAGCGGGAAGGGATGCTGCGCGGCAATCGTCATCACCTGCTCGTAGCCACAACGGTGGATGAGGCGGTGCGTCTCGCTGGCCTGGTTTGAGGGCGACTAGAATTGAGTTATGTCGCACGAGGGATTCAAAATCGTCAGCGCTGACGAGGCCACAGGCGCCGAACAGGTAAGGCTGGCTGGCGACGCAATCCGTCCCGCCAAAGTCCGGATCGACAAGACGGGCGGCACCGGTATGACCATCGAGTGGCATGACGGCCACACGAGTCACTGGAGTTTCGCGTGGCTGCGCGCGGCGTGTCCGTGCGCCACCTGCCATGAGGCTCGCGAAGCTGAAGGCCGCGCACCCGGCGTGGCGAAGGCAAAGCCGATATCGCTGCTGCCGATGTATGAGGCGCCTGCTCGACCGGCGGATGTTGAGCCGGTTGGCAAGTATGCGCTCCGTTTCAAATGGAATGACGGGCACGAAGCGGGGCTCTACTCATGGGACTATCTCCGCAACGTCTGCGACGTTGAAGCGCGGCGGCAGCAACGACAGAGTTAGCCGGCCGCCGGCAGCTCCGGCGTGGCTGCAAGAAGCTGCTGCGTGTACGCCTCGCGCGGAGACTCGCAGATGTGCTGCCACGAGCCCTCCTCGACCAAGCGGCCGCGCTGAAGAACCATGACGCGATGACACAGATACCGCACCAGCGGCATGGAGTGCGAGATGAACAGGCAGGTCAGCCCATGGCGCTGCTGCAGCTCGCGCAGCAGGTTGATGATCTGCGCGCCGACCGAAACGTCCAGCGCACTGACCGGCTCGTCGAGCACGAGCAGCTCCGGGCGCAGCGCCAGCGCGCGTGCGATGTTGATGCGTTGCCGCTGTCCTCCGGAGAACTCATGCGGGTAGCGCCGCAGCGCTGAACCATCCAGGCCGACCTCCGCGAGCATTGCGGCGAGCCGCGTTTCTATACCTTCGTCCGGCCGCTCACGATGAATCGCGAAGGGCTCGCACAGAGTCTGGCGAACGGTCATGCGAGGGTCCAGAGCTGCATAGGGATCCTGAAAGACGATCCCGAGTTTTCTGCGCAGCTTTCGCATCGCATTCGGTGGCAGAGCGAGCAGATCCAGCGTGCGCGGCGAGCCATCCGCGTGCCTGTCGTGGAACAAAACCTGGCCTTCGGTCGGCTCCAGAAGGCGCAGAACCATGCGCGCGACGGTGCTCTTTCCCGATCCCGACTCGCCGACCAGCCCGAGCGTCTCGCCACGGTAGAGCTCAAACGACACGTGGTCGACGACCCGGGCTGCGCCGAAGTCCTTGGACAGATTCTTCGCCTGTAAGAGCAACTCAGAGCTGCGTAGCGGAGCGTGCATTATGTGCTTTGACTGAAGATAATCTGCCAGCCGTTCGGTGTCTTCTCAAACAGCTCCATGAAGGTGCCCTCGACGGAGCCGCCAGATTTCTTCGGGCGGTTCAGATGATATTTGCCCGTGGCGAGCGCGTAGTTGTCGCCCAGCGCACGCACGTCGATATCCGAGTCCTCGATCTCACCCATTGCATCCTTGTTGGGAAAGTTCTGCCGGTAAGCGGCGCGGATGTTCTCGACGCCGCGCACGAGGTTTGCGAGCACTGCCTGAGTGTCAGGCGCATCCTTGTAGTGCGAGAGATAGCCGTCCAGATCGCCCTTATTCCAGGCGTTCTGCTGCGCAAGGATGATCTTGACGACATCCAACTGCTGCCGAGTCGCCGTAAACAGCGGATCAGGATTCTGCGAAACGGCAGAGGCGGCCGTAAAAAGAACGACGCCAAAGACACCGATGACTGCGATCGGAAGGAGACGACGGAGTAGCATTGGGCCTCCTCGGCACAACAACATCATACGAGCGGTGACGCAGCGGCGCAGGTTTAGTGAGCGGGCCGCGGATCGTCGGTGGTGGCATCGCGGATGATCTTCCATCCTGCGGGCGTCTTTTCAACGACCAGAAGAAAGTACCCGCTGGCCGGGCCGCCGCCCGCTCTTGTGCGCTCCAGATGGAAGCGCCCCGTCACCGTTGCAAAGCGCTGGTCGAGTGGCTGAACCTCAAGATTCGAAAAGGTCAGCTCGCCCATAGCCTCGCGATTCGGGAATGACTTCCGATAGCCCTGGAGCATCTGGTCGTAGCCACGCCGGATCTTGGGGCCCATGAACAGGATGTCCGGCGAGTTCTTGTAGCCCTTCGCGAACGCATCGAGGTCGCCGCGGTTCCAGTCGTCGGCCTGGCGGGTGAGCATCGCCGTGATTGCCTGAGACTCGGTCGAGTTTGCCGGCGCTTGAGCGGCTGCGAAGGACAGTTTCGGCGTGAAAAGCAGAGCCGCGGCGGCTGTAACGAGCAACGTGCGGGCGGACAAACGCATACCTGACTCCATTTACAAATAGTGTTCGATTCAGTGGATAGACGCGCCTAAAATATAGCTATGCCTGTGGATTTCGCCAATACCGGAACGCAGACGCGAACGGTGCACGCCGTCTGCACGCACGATTGTCCGGACTCCTGCGGCGTGCTGGTGACGGTGGACGAACTCACCGGCCGCGCCGTGAAGATCGCCGGCGATCCAGCGCATCCCGTCACGCGCGGATTCCTGTGCGGCAAGGTTGCGCGGTATCTTGAGCGTGTCTACTCGCCGGAGCGGCTTCTTTATCCGATGCGGCGCCGCGCTGGTGTGCCGAAAGGCCCGCTGCCGAAAGGGCGCGAGTCCGAGTTCTTCGAGCGCATCTCATGGGACGAAGCGCTGGGCGAGATAGCGGCTCGGCTTCAGAAGATCGCCGGAGAGTTCGGCCCGGAGAGCATCCTCCCGTACAGCTACGCGGGCACGATCGGCCAGCTTGGCTACGGGTCGATGGACCGCCGGTTCTTCTATCGGCTCGGCGCCTCGCAGCTCGATCGCACGATCTGCTCCGCGGCTGGAACCGCTGCGCTCAAGAGCATCTATGGGACTCGGCTCGGGACAGCCCCGCAGGACTTTGCGCATGCCGGCCTGATTATTGTTTGGGCCGGCAACGTCCACGGGAACAACATTCACCTCTGGCCGTTCATTGAGGAGTCCCGCCGCAGGGGCGGCAAGCTCGTCGTTATCGATCCGTACCGCACACGGACTGCCGCGCTCGCTGACGAGCACCTTCAGATCCGGCCCGGCACTGACGGCTTGCTCGCGCTCGCGATGATGCACATCCTCTTCCGCGAGGGATTGGAAGATCGCGACTACCTCAACGAGTTCACCAGCGAATGGCAGCAGCTTAGTGAGCACGCGCTGCGTCCTGAGCACTCGCCCGAGCGCGCGGCTGCGATCACCGGCCTGGGTGTCGAGACCATCGAATCTCTTGGGCTCGCCTATGGCCGGGCCGGACGCGACGGGCGCGCTCCCGCAGCCATACGACTCAACTACGGCATCCAGCGCGGCGAGAACGGCGGCACGGCGGCGCGCGTTGTCGCCATGCTTCCGCTGATCACCGGAAGCTGGAAGCAGTATGGCGGCGGCCTGCTGCTCTCCACCAGCGCCGCGTTCCCGTTCCAGCAAGAGAAGCTGCACATGCCGGAGCTGATGAACGCGAGCCCACTCGGCCGCGCCACGCGCACCGTCAACATGAACCAGCTCGGCGACGCGCTCACGCAACTGAACGATCCTCCGGTGAAGGCGCTGTTCGTCTATAACTCGAACGCTGCGGCGGTGGCGCCGGATTCCGAGCGCGTGCATGAAGGTCTGCGCCGCAACGATCTCTTCGTTATCGTGCACGAGCAGTTCTTTACCGACACGACGGACTACGCGGACATTGTTCTGCCCGCGACGACGTTCCTTGAGCATAAGGAACTGATGGGCGCCTACGGTCACTACTTCGCGCAGATCTCGCAGCCTGCGATTGCGCCACTGGGTGAAGCACGATCGAACGTGCAGGTCTTTGCCGAACTCGGCCGCCGCATGGGTTTCGAGGAGCAGGCGTTCCGCGAAGGCGAAGACGATCTGATCGCGCAGGCGCTCGACAGCAAGCACCCATGGTTCGAAGGCGTCACGAAGGAGCGGCTCGAGCGCGAAGGCATGGCTCCGCTCGCGCTGCCGAAGAACCAGCGCGGAGAGGCGCTTCCCTTCAGCACGCACGAATGGTTCCAGACACCTGACCGGCGCGCGAATCTTCTGCCGCTGCCCGAGTGGACGGCAAACACCGAATCGCGTCACAATCCCGAACCCGCGGCGAAGTTCCCGCTCGAGATGCTGGCACGCAAGGGCGACAACTACATGAACACGACCTTCGCGAACCTGCCAAACCATCGCAAGATGGAGAGCCGCACTGCAGGCCTGATTGAGATGCGCGCTGAGGACGCTGCAGAGCGCGGCATCTGCAGCGGCGACACGGTCCGTGTTTGGAACGACCGCGGGCAGATTCAACTGACTGCGCGAATCAGCGATTCCATTCCCGTCGGTACGGTCGCGTCGCGGCTGGACTGGCAGAAGCTTTCGCACAACGGTGTTAACGTGAACGAGCTGACCAGCCAGCGCCTGACTGACATCGGCGGCGGCGCTACCTTCTACTCGACGCTGGTTGAAGTAAGTAAGCTCGAATCCCCTCCGGTCGCATAAAATCGAACCTCCATAAAACTTGCGTAGTCTGAGCGTGTCAGGAGGATTTGCAGGCGTGAAGAACTGTGTGAAGTGGGGTTTGGCTGTATCCGCCGTTATTGTGGGTGCGTTCGCTGCATCCGCGCAGGAAGCGCCTCAGAAGGCAACGACAACGACCACCTCGACCGTGACCAGCGAAGCCGATAAGCGGAGCATGGCGCTTCCGCCGGATTCCGTCACCGAGGGCAGCGTCTCTGTCGAAGGAGGCAAGGCCATCGCGTTCCGGACGGTCGCCGGCATGCTCACCGTGGGCTCGACCGACAGCCAGGACGCGACGATCGCTCTCGACGGCACGCTTCTGCCCGGCTCCGGAGTAGAGCTGCCCGCAAAGCCCGAGGACCGGCCGGCGACTGCGCGGATGTTCTATACCGCCTACTTCGCCAAGGACACCGACGCGCGCACGCGGCCCATTGTCTTCCTTTACAACGGCGGGCCAGGTTCGGCCACGATGTTCCTGCGCATGACCAGCATGGGTCCGGTCCGTGTGCACATCCCTGACCTGCAGCATCCGGCCGGTGGACCTTACCAGATCGCACCGAATCCCTACTGCCTGCTCGATGCCGCAGATCTCGTCTTCATCGACGCACCCGGAACCGGCTACAGCCGGGTGGAAGGCAAAGATGCCTCCAAGGCCTTTTACGGCATGGACGGAGACGCAGGCGCGTTTGATCGCTTCATCCGGCGCTTTCTTACAAAATTCAATCGTTGGGAGTCGCCCAAGTTCCTGTTTGGCGAGAGCTACGGCACGACCCGTGACGCTGTGCTCTCGGCCGTTCTTAAGCGCCATGGCGTTGACCTTAATGGCGTTGTCTTCCTCAGCCAGATCCTCAGCTTCGACAACTCCGCCGACGGGCCGGACTCCAACCCAGGCACCGAGAACGGCTTCTTCCTTGCGCTGCCGAGCTTCGCCGCGACTGCGTGGTACCACCACAAAGTTCCGAATCAGGCTGCAACGCTTGAGCCCTGGATCCATGAGGTCGAGAAGTATGCGCTGACAGACTACGCGACGGCGCTTCTGCAAGGAGCCGATCTCAGCGCGGACAGAAAGGCGGCTGTCGCCGCAAGGCTCGAGAGCTATACGGGTGTGCCTTCCTCTGTTTGGCTGAAAGCAAACCTTCGGCTCACCGGCGCCGAGTTCTCGAAGTACCTGCAGGAATCCGCGGGCATCACGACGGGCCGGCTCGACTCAAGGTATGAAGGACCTGAGATGGATCCGATGTCGCGCGATGCGGATTACGACCCCTTCTCCGATTCCATCCAGTCTGCCATCCAGGCGGCGATGATTACGTACGCGCACGAGACACTGAAGTTCGGCGACAACATGACCTACAAGCCCAGCGCGCGCGAGCCCGGCTTCAACTGGGACATGAAGCACCACGCCTACGGTCCCGAGGGATGGGCAGGCACGAGCACCAATGTCTCGGGCGACATCGCCTACACGATGAAGGCCAACCCGAATATGCACGTGCTGCTGATGGGCGGCTACTTCGACCTCGGCACGCTTTATTTCGGCGCAACCTACGAGATGAAGCATCTGCCCATCCCACAGGACCTTCAGAAGAACATCGAATACAAGTTCTTCCCGACCGGCCACATGGTCTACGTGAATGAGGATGCGCTACACGCGCTGCACGATCGGACCGCGCAGTTCATCCGCGAGAACACCAGCGGAGGCTAAGCGAGCCTTCAGTCAAAGGCAGCGGCCTGGCAAATGCCCGGCCGCTGTCACTTTCTGGTCAAAAAGTTCACTCGGCGGCGAACACTTTTCTCAATTGTGCGGTCTACATGTTTGAAGGCAGACGATGGAGCGGCAACCACCGCGAGTTGAACACCAGCTACGGCAAGAGGAAAGCCAGGCCCGGCAGGCCATCTTCACGCGGCTTGCCACCGAGCACGGGCGATTCCTCTATCGCATCGCGTGGAGCGTTCTGCGCCACGCCGAGGACGCCGAGGACTGCGTGCAGGAGGCGCTGCTCAAGCTTTATCGCGGCGAGAGCTGGCGGCAGTTGACGAACGAACGCGCCTTTCTCGGCAGCGTCGTCTGGAGACTGGCGATCGATCGGCGCAGTGTCCGGCAATCCGGCGCAGAGGATTCGGCAGAACTTCAATTTGCAGACTCGCGGCCAACGCCGGAAGCGGCTGCTGCAGATCACGATGAGCGGCAGCTTCTGCGCGAGCTGATCGCAGAGCTTCCCGAGGAACTGCGCGACACGCTGCGGCTCTCTGCCTTGGAGGAACTCAACTCGCGAGAGATTGGCGATGTGATGGGAATACCGGAAGGAACCGTACGCACGCGGCTCATGCGCGCTCGCGCGGAGCTGCAGACACGATGGGCAGCGCGGCGAGGGGAAGCAATCTCCTCGCGCTGAGGACGATTGCGAAGGAGAACAAGATGCGTAACAACGAAACCGAAACGCTCGAGTTCGACAACCTGCTCGACGATGTGTTGCGCGAAGAGAGCGCACGTGCCCAGGCGCCCGGTGGCGTCGAACAGCGGCTCGCCGCACGAATTGCGCAGGAGCACGAGCAACCAATCTGGAGTGCACGTCCGTTCGCGTTTGCCGAGAGCGTCGCTACGAAACGGAGTACGGTATCGCTCTGGACGGCTATTGGTCTGCATGCTGCCGCAATCGCGATCATCGCGATCCTGATAGCGGCGAAGGTGCCGATTGCGGCACCGGTGAAGCAGGCGGTGACGGCGCTGCTGGAGCCTCCACCGACTCCGCCGGTGGCGCCCAAGGACACCAAGATTGGCGGCGGCGGCGGCCAGCACGATCTTGGCCCGGTGACGCAGGGCCATCTGCCCAAGCTGGCGCAGACGCAGATCGTTCCTCCCAAGGCACCGCCAACGATTCCGCCCAAGCTGGCGGTGGAGCCGAGCGTTGTGGTCCAGCCGAATCTGAAGCTGGCCGACAACACGATGCCCAACCTGGGCGTGCCCAACTCGAACCTGAAGGGGTTCTCGATGGGCAACGGCAACGGCACGGGGATTGGATCGGGTGACGGTGCGGGTATCGGGCCTGGCTCGGGCGGCAATATCGGCGGCGGCGTGTACCAGGTGGGTGGGTCGGTGCGGCCGCCGATTGCGATTTACACGCCGGATCCGGAGTTCTCGGAGGAGGCGCGCAAGGCCAAGTTCTCCGGCAATGTGGTGGTGTCGCTGATCGTGGACGCGAATGGCAAGCCGCGCAATGTGCATGTGCTGCGTGGCGTAGGCATGGGGCTGGATGAGAAGGCGGTCGAGGCGGTGCAGCAGTACAAGTTCAAGCCCGCGATGCAGAACGGAAAACCGGTCGCGGTGTACCTGAATGTCGAGGTCAATTTCCAGATCTTCTAAAGCCAGACAGTACAGAAGTAGATGTAGAAGAAACCGCGAATACCTCAACATCTAACATCTAGAATCTAAAGTCTGTTCGCTGCGGATGCTACCCTAAAGGTTCGGGGCTTTTGCCTCGGCCCCACAGCATGGACCCCAGGTACATTCGCAATTTCGCGATCATCGCGCACATCGACCACGGCAAATCCACGCTCTCCGACCGGCTGCTCGAGCTCACCGGATCGTTGACGGCGCGCGAGATGCAGGCGCAGGTTCTCGACGTGATGGACCTCGAGCGCGAGCGCGGCATCACCATCAAAGCCCACACCGTGCGCATGATGTACACGGCCTCCGACGGCAACACCTATCAGCTCAACCTGATCGACACGCCCGGTCACGTCGACTTCTCCTACGAGGTCTCGCGGTCGCTGGCATCATGCGAAGGCGCGCTGCTGGTTGTCGATGCATCGCAGGGCGTCGAGGCCCAGACGCTCGCGAATGCGTATCTCGCGATCTCGCACGGCCTCGAGATTATTCCCGTCATCAACAAAATCGACCTTCCGAGCGCGGACATCGAGCGCACGAAGGAGATGATCGAGAAGTCCGTCGGGCTGCCTACAGATGATGCGGTGCCAGTCAGTGCAAAGACCGGCCAGAACGTCGCGGATATCCTCGAAGCGGTCGTGCATCTTCTGCCGCCGCCCAAGGGCGACGCCGAAGCTCCACTTCAGGCGCTGATCTTCGATTCCTGGTTCGATGCGTACCGCGGCGTCATTGTGCTCGCGCGAATCATCAACGGGCGGCTGCGCAAGGGCGACAAGATCAAGATCATGTCGAACGGCAGGACGTTTGACGTCGAGTCGATGGGCGTGATGACGCCTAAGCCGGTCGAACTCGAAGAGCTCTCCGCAGGCGAGGTCGGCTTCTTCGTCGCGACAATCAAGAATGTCGCCGACACCAAGGTCGGTGACACGATCACCTCGGTCGAAAGGCCCGCCGCTGAGGCGCTGCCTGGCTTCGAAGACATCAAGAGCATGGTCTTCGCCGGCCTCTACACGGTCGACTCGCACGAGCACGCACTGCTCCGCGACGCGCTCGAGAAGCTGCGCCTGAATGACTCCAGCTTCAACTTCGAACCCGAGTCATCTGTCGCACTCGGCTTCGGTTTCCGCTGCGGCTTCCTCGGCCTGCTGCACCTCGAGATTATCCAGGAGCGCCTCGAGCGCGAGTACAACCTCGACCTCATCATCACCGCACCCGGCGTGCAGTACAAGGTCATCCTGACTGACGGCAAGGTCCTCACCGTCGACAATCCCTCGCGGTGGCCCGACCCGAGTGAGATCGAACAGGTCGAAGAGCCGGTGATCGAAGCCAAGATCCTCACCAACGAGGAATTTCTTGGCGGAGTCCTGAAGCTCGTTGAAGAGAAGCGCGGCCGGCAGAAGAACATCGAGTACGTAAGCCAAACGCGGGTGATGATTACGTACGAGCTGCCGCTGAACGAGATCGTTCTCGATTTCTACGATCGCCTCAAGTCCGTCTCCCGCGGCTATGCGTCGCTCGATTACCACCTCACCGGCATGTGGGTTTCGCCCATGGTGAAGATGGATATTCTCGTCTCGGGCGAGCCCGTCGACGCGCTCTCCATCATCGTGCACCGCGACCTCGCCTATGACCGCGGCAAGGCGCTCGTCGAAAAGATGCGCGAGCTCATCCCGCGCCAGATGTTCGAGGTTGCCATTCAGGCCGCCATTGGATCGAAGGTCATCGCGCGCTCGACTGTGACCGCGATCCGCAAGAACGTCATTGCGAAGTGCTACGGCGGCGACATCAGCCGCAAGCGCAAGCTGCTCGAGAAGCAGAAGGAAGGCAAGAAGCGCATGAAGCGCATCGGCAAAGTCGACATCCCGCAGGAGGCGTTCCTGGCCGTGTTGAAGGTCGGCGAAGAATAAATTCCTCAGTGTGCGGCAATCCGCCTCAGGGATTCGGTGTAGCATCTCCACCGATGAGCAATGAGTCTCAGTTCGAGCGCGCACTCGGCTCTGCGATGCGGCATGCGGTTGCGCATGTGGATGGTCTTCGTGAGCGAGGCGTGGATGCCACGGCATCGCTCGAGGATCTGCGGCAAAGGATCGATGTGCCGCTGGGCGAACACGCTATCGATGCGGAGCAGGTCATCCACGAGCTTGTCGCAGCGTGCGACGGTGGAATTGTCGGCAGTGCGGGACCGCGGTTCTTCGGATTCGTTATCGGCGGATCGCTACCGGCGGCGCTGGCGGCGGACTGGATGACCTCGGCGTGGGACCAGAACGCGGGGCTGTACGTGATCGGGCCCGCGGCCTCACTCGTCGAAGAGGTTGCCGCCAACTGGCTGAAGTCGCTCTTTGGGCTGCCTGCCGAAGCCAGCTTCGCATTCGTCACTGGATGCCAAATGGCGCATGTGACATGTCTCGCGGCGGCGCGGCATCGAGTGCTCGAGCGCGTGGGATGGGATGTCGAACGCGATGGTTTGACTGGCGCGCCAGAGATTCGGATTCTTACCAGCACGGAGCAGCATGCAACGGTCCCGCGCGCAGCGCGGCTCCTTGGGCTGGGAACAGCATGCGTCGACACGCTACCTTGCGATGAGCAAGGACGGCTGCGCGCAGACGCGCTGGAGAGTGCGCTGAAGAATCGTGCCGGCAAGCCGACGATTGTTGTGCTGCAGGCCGGCGATCTGAACCGCGGAGCGTTTGATGATTTCCGCGCACTGATTCCGCTCGCGCATTCGCATGACGCGTGGGTGCATGTTGATGGAGCGATGGGACTGTGGTGCGCAGCGTCCTCAAAGCATCGCGGCCTCTTAGCAGGAGCCAACGATGCGGATTCCTGGAGTACGGATGGACACAAGTGGCTGAACGTTCCGTATGACTGCGGCTATGCGTTTATTCGTGACGCGGAGGCACACTATGCCTCGCAGAGTGTGCATTCCTCTTATCTAGTGCAGGGTGCAGGCGCACGCGACCAGGTGGACTGGACGCCGGAGTTCTCGCGCCGCGCACGCGGATTTTCAACCTATGCCGCGCTGCGGCAGCTTGGACGTGACGGTGTAGCGGAGTTGGTCGATCGTTGTTGCGCGATTGCGCGCGAGCTGATCCAACGTATCGGCGCGTTGCCCGGAGCGGCCGCACTTTGCGAGCCACTCATCAACCAGGGCATGGTGCGCTTCTTCGATCCGCGACCCAATGCGACCGACGCCGATCATGATCGCATCACGGATGCGGTCATCATCGGCGTGCGCGCGACGGGTGAGGCGTTCTTCACGCCGACGAGCTGGCATGGCGTGCGTGCGATGCGCATCAGCGTCTCGAACTGGCAGACCACGGCGGAAGATGTTGAGCCTGTGGTCGCGTGCGTCGCGCGGGTGCTCGAGACAGAGCGGGCGAGACCCATATGCTAACTGCTGACTAAAGCTGGCTTATCGACAGGAGCCGATTGAGCGCTGCTCGTCTTCGCCATCTCGGCGCCGCGCAGCCAGCGATTTGCCGGCTCGGTAAACCAGCGCGTCAACATCCAGGCGAGGGGCGCGGTTGCGAGCAGCATCCCAATGACAAAGGCAGCGATCACACCACGCGAGGCGTGATGCGGGTACAGTCTTGCGTATATCGCGACACCCGCAAGCACGATGAACTCGTGCGATAGATAGAGCTCATAGCTCTGACGCCCGAACCATCGCAGCGGAGCGCTCCATCGTGAGCCGCGTTTGCGACGGAGGGTCACCGCCGCCATCACCAGACATACCGAGAGCGCGAGCAACGCATCATCGGTGCCGCTGCGGCCGAGCGTACGCATCCCCGGCCAGCGCGGCCAGACAGCAATCAGCAGAATCCCGGCCCAGCCTGCGATCTCGACAACCCGCAACCATGCAGTTCGAAGCTCTCGACGCGAGAGCCGTTCGACGATGTATGCCGTGAAGCACCCGAGCGCGATGCTCGCCATTCCGGCGAGATAAGAGTTCTCGGCCTGCAGATCATTCTTCGCCCAGACGACGCGCGCAAACGGTCCTAACACAAACAGCGTGAGCGCCAGCGCAATCCACATCCAACGACCCGACGCACCTAAGCGAAACAATGCCAGGCTGATCAGCGGGAAGAAAAGATAGAACATCTCCTCGATGGAAAGCGACCAAAGCACCGTCCAGCAGGCCGGCAGCCAGGCATTGCGCGAAGCCTCCAGCCAGTTGAGATGAAACGTGAGGGCCGCAAGCAGAGCGCGCGGAAGCGTGAAAAACTTATGGTTGATCACGTAGCCTTCAACGTGCAGCAGGTGTAGAACGCTCAGCACTGCCAGCATGAGCAGCAGAAGCGGCATGATTCTCGCGAACCGGATCCGGTAGAACGCGCGCGGACGAATCTGCTCGCAAGCGATCCGAAGCGCCGGATCGAGGTCAGCGTAATCAGAAAGCCCGACACAGCAAAGAACGCAGTGACACCGTTTCCGCCGTTTTGAAAGACGAAGTGCCGCGTATATAGCGGCCAGTCCCGGCCAAGCCGGACATGCACGCCCGCGAAGCGTATCCAGATGTGCAGCAGGATCACCGCGACGATTGAGAGCCCGCGCAGAATGTCGATTCCATCCAGCCGCGGCACGGCTGGCTTGCGGTCCTGTTCGTTGAGCACTGGCCGAATTCTAAATCGAGCGTGTGCCAGGAGCACTGCCTGCAAAGAAGAACGGAGGCCCGAAGGCCTCCGCTCTGGTCAAGGTTGGTTTTGCTGCTTAGTGAGTCGTTGTCGCCGGATGCGAAGCGGCGGGCGGCGTCGTGTGATGCGCGGTCGGAGCCGGAGCAGCCGGCGGCGGAGGCGCAATACCCGAAGCCTGGTTATACGCATTCACTACAGCCTGTGTGATATCCGTCGTCTGGGTAAACCAGAGCACCGGGTTCGGCACCTGCTGGTTGCCGCCGACGTTCAGCATCAGTGTGTAGCCGTTGTCCTGCGCGTACTTCACCGCGGCCGCGCCGACCTTCTGCGCAACTTTGCCGTAGGCCTCCTGCAGGTCGCCCTGGTAGGCGTTCTGCGCATCCTCAGCGTCACGGTTCAGGATCTTCTCCTTCTCATCGACCGTGCGCAGACGGCTCGCGCGCTCCTCATCGCTGGTGGTGGAAGGCAGGCCCTGCACCTGCTTCTTCAACGAATCCACCTCGGCGGCTTCACTGTCGATCTTGGCCTTCTGCGGCTGGTACTTCTTCTGAACTTCGGCCATGGCGCGCTGTCCTTCGTTGGTAGCGACAACGGCCTGCTCGAACGCAATGATGGCCACCTTTGCGGGAATAGGTTCTGGCTTTACGTTGGGTGCTGCTGACGGGGGAGCGGCAGAGGTTGCAGCCTGTGCTGCAAGGGCGGGGACGGCGAGGCCTGCGGCCAGCGCTGTAGCAAGGACAAGCGTGCGGTTCATGTGGTGATGTTGCTCCTTCGGGATCGAGAACTTGGTTTGCTAAATCTGAATTCATGGAGTGCGAGCTGCGCCACTCGACGGGTCCCCAGCAAGATCCCTTGCCGGGGGTGGTCAGCAAGGTGAGCCACCCTCCGCGTCCTGCTTTCATGTCGTTCTCACCTGAAAAATGACAGGCGAGAGAGGCGCGGGCAGACTGCTGTGGGGCCGACTGCACCAAATTATATAAGAGCCGAACCATGGCCGGTCAAACGGCAAGCGAACCACTGGCTCGGCGGCAAATGGCGCTCAAGTAGTGAGACGTTTCCGGGCCGCGGTCGTTTCTCAGCTCAACCTGAGGCGGCTCGCTGCGCTGAAAGTCCAGATATACGAAACGTCTCCTTCCGAAAAGCGGAGCGGAAGCGGGTAGATTCTCCGATTTTGGGTAGGGAAAGATCCCGGGCCCACGAGTTTGTAATGATTTGCGCCCTTCAAAACTTTGGTACGCGGATTGCTCTACCCATTAACGTTCGATCCTTGCGCCGCATCGCGGAGCAGACCGGCGAACGTCCAGCGGTGTTTGACAGACCTCATTCAGTGAGGCACGGCCCGCACGGACAGCTCCGATGGAGCATTTCGGAGGCCAGTGACTGGCCATGTAGGGGTCCGAGGGCCATCTTCCGGGGAGGGGAGGTGGCCCAACGGCTTTATGAACGCAATTCTGGTGGATCATGGCGCTTTCAGAGTGAATCGGTGTGCCAGGTTACAGAGAAGGAAGAGCTTGCATAGAAGTTGTTCCGGCGATATACTTGATAGTGTTCCGGGCGCGGAGCGCATGAGCCGCTGGCGGGCATTGCCCCTGAAGGCTGCACGACTCCCAGACGCCCGTAGTGGGAACAAGGATATCTCTGGAAAATCGAGGGGTTGGACGGTCGCGCCGGGTCGTATTCGGCATAGAACCGTCTTGTCCGAGGGGCGTGTCCAGGCTCGCAGCCGGGACAGTGCAGGGCGACCATAGAGTTCGAGGTCGATGATGGCGGCGGAGTTCTTCAGCGCGAACGCAAGGGCGCTCGCAGAAGTTGAACCCAGCCGGTTAGTAAGTTAGAAAGCCGTTCCAAGAGCCAAGATTTGAGATCGTCGGAAGACTCTCCTGTTCGGATCGCGGCTCGCGCAGAGCACTACCACGCGCGAGGCAAGAGGCCGCGTCTCCGGTCACTCCCGGAGAGCTTCTTGGAAGGACACAGTAAGGGGACCAACAGCAACCATGTCAGAACAGAATGTAGTGGACGCGCCCGAGCAGTTTGGGCGGCGATGGATTTGATGGCGACGATTTCGACGGCGCAGCCAATGAGGGTGGCGGTCCGGCGGCCCCAGGCATGGGGCAGAGCAAGAGCAGCCGCAGGCGCCGCCGTAAGCGGAAGAACAAGCTGATGGCCGCAGGCTCAACCACTGAGGGCGGCGGTGCACCAGGCGCCACCGAGGACGCCAGCCCCGCGCCGGGAACAATTGTCATGGAAGGCGAAAGCCTCGCGCTGGCTGGCGGAGCAGCCCCCGTGCGCCGTCCACAGCCCCAGACAGCCGGCCAGCAGCCGCAGTTCGGCCAAGGCCAGGGCGGCAAGCGCTGGAAGAAAAAGTTCCGCGACCGCGAGCGCCGCCCCCGCAATGACAACCCGGGCAACGACTTCCGCTCCGATAACGGTGGCGGCTACAGCAACGGTAACGGTGGATACGGTGGCGGCAACGGCTACCGCCAGAACCTCCCGGACAACTTCGGCAACCTGGTCGGCGGTTTCAAGCGCAAGAACAAGGGCGGCCAGTCGAGGGACCGCAGCTTCGTCGGCCCGATGGACCACAGCTACAGAGCCGGTGACGCAAACTACGCCGATGCGCCTCCGTCAACCATCCAGGTGCATGGGCATCGGCGTCGTCGCCACCAGGGTGACAACCAGCCGCTCGACTTCTCCGGTCCGCGGCCCGTCCCGATCCCGGAAGACGCGCAGACTCACATCTATCTCTTCATCGAGGACCTGTTCCTGACGGCAAAGATCAACGAGGCCGCGCGCAAGCTCGGCGTCAAGGTCGCCTTCGTCAAGAACGACAAGGAGGCGCTCGCCGACCTGACCAGCGGTGAGGATGAGAACAAGCCGTCGCTGATCGTCTTCGACCTCAACAACGCAAACGCGAAGCCGCTGACGGTGATCCCGAAGCTCAAGGCCAAGCTCAAGCGCTCAGTCTCGATCGTCGGATTCCTCTCGCACCTGCAGGGCGACCTGAAGGCCAAGGCCGTCGAGGCAGGCTGCGACGTGGTAATGCCGCGCGCCGCCTTCTCGCAGAATCTCCCAAACCTCCTGCGCCGCTACGGCATCGATGACGAGGAAGAGGTCAACTTCAACCACTGAGACATTAGAGAGCACGGATTGAAAACTGGAAGCGCCACAACCGTCTGGTTGTAGCGCTCTTTGTTTGTCTGCCTAGTCTCTGTTCTCTAATCTCTAATATCTGCTCTCGTCACAGCGAGGACTGCGCGGCATCCTTGAAAAAGTCCAGCGTGAGATCGATGACATTCAGGTTGCGGTCGGTCGACGGAGCGAACGAGTAGTCCAGCCCTTTCAGATTCGCGCTCTCCTGCACCTTGGCGTGCAACTCATCCACCGCAATCTGGTCATAGACGTCGCCCGGCGCCAGTGCGAGCATCTTGCGAACCTCGGCCTCCTGGGTCGGCGAAAGATTCTTCACGGTCACGGTGCGCAGCCTGTACTGCGGCCCGGTCACGGTCTGCAGGCGATACGTCGCAGTCGCATGTTCCGGGTCCAGCACCGGCTGATCGACAAAGTGCACCGAGGCATACCCAGCCTGGAAGTACACCGTCATAATCGAGCTCTCGAGCCGGTCAAAGGCATATGGCGTCGCCACTTCACCTGTCTGCAGATCGTAGTACCCCGACAGATCGCGATCCTTCAGCAGTGGTCCACCGTCGCCGCTGATCATGCCTACGTGATACAGCGGCCCGGCTGATACCTCGGCCCGCATGGGAACGTAGTAGCTGTCGCCCACCCGCATCGGATGCCCGGGCGTGACAGCGACCTCGGCCGAAAGATATCCGTGCCGTTGCAACGGTTCAGCCAGTTGATGTGCCTGCAGAACAACGGCGCTCGCGTCAAACGGCTTGCCTTCCATCTGCCTGGCAACGCGCGAAACCAGATCACCTTCGGGCGACGAGTCCACATCGATTCCGCCAACAAGAACCTGCGGGGACGAGATGCTGAACACGATGTGCGGACGCTGCGCCGTGCCCGGAATATAAAACGGCAGCGTCTTCATGAACGCCGAAACCACGGCCGAGGTGGGGGAAGGTTCATCGCCCACCACCGTCGCGTGCACGCCCTTCTGCGCGAGCATCGCCGTCAAGGCGTCACGAACCTGCGCCTCCTGCGCGGACCCGCGCCCCACCTCATCGCCCAGGCTCGGTATGCGGTGCTTCAGCTCGGTACGAATCTGTGCGTCGGTCCACCACGCAAAGTTGCTGAAGCTGTAGGGAAGGCGTTCAGAGACAGGCTGCTGCGGCGCCTGCACAGCTTTGGTCGCTTGGCCGAAGACGCCGGGCGTGCAGGCTGGCAGAAGGAGGAGCGACAAGAGGCCGGCGGTCAGGGATGCGGTGCGCATACAGGGTGCCCAAATAGAGAATATGACACTTTCGGGGTATGTGCTGCATAAATTGTGGGACTTCTACGGTACGGCCGTAAGTAACTTTTGGTCGAGTGAAAATGGCTTGTACCTGAAGTGAACCACGGAAGTTAACCCCTACCTAAAGTGTCACTTGAGGTATCGGCAGGAATCCGCCGGACAAGAGACGGACCGGCGCGGAAAGTATGTCAGGCAGTGCGCCGCGCGTCCCTAGGTTGCCTCTCCCGGCTCCGCATCTCTCGGGTCCTGATCTCCAGGAAGCATTGGATCAGCGAAAGCGCCGCCGGCGTCACCCCCGGCAGCCGGCTCGCCTGCCCAATCGTCGACGGCCGCACCCGCCCCAGCTTCTCCACCATCTCCCGCGAAAGCCCGCTCACCGTCGTGTAGTCGAACGACTCAGGGATCACGCGCGCCTCATCCCGCCGCAGCCGCTCCATGCTCTTCTGCTGCTGGGCCAGGTATCCGGCGAACTTGATCGCCGTCTCGACCGTCTTCATCTCATTCCGAACCCATGCAGGCAGCGGCTCGCCCCGGCCGTACCCGGCGGCGTCAAGCGCCGCGACCCATGGCGCCAGATCCGGCGTCCCCTGCAGCCGCTCCATCACCGCCGGCAGCAGCAGTTCCACACGACGGGCGGCCGCTTCAGCAACTGCGCCGGCCGGTCGGCCTTCGCCGGCACCGCGCCAGCATTCTCCGGCCACACGTCCGCGAGCACCCCCGCTTCAGCTTCGGTTAGCTTTGCCGTCTCCAGCAGGTTCCCAAATGCCGCCGCCCTGGCCTGCTTGGCCTCGAACCCCGCCCATGCCACATCGTCGATCAACCCCAGCCTGCGCCCATGCGGCGTCAGTCGCACATCGGCGTTGTCGATCCGCAGGTGCAGCCGGAACTCCGCCCGCGACGTGAACATCCGGTACGGCTCATCCGTGCCCTTCGAGATCAGATCGTCAATCAGAATCCCCGTGTACGCCTCGGTCCGATCGAGCGTGAACGTGTCGGCCTCGCCCTCTGATCCCTGTTCCCTGATCCCTGATCCCTCGCTCTTCGCCCACAGCGCCGCATTGATCCCCGCCATCAGCCCCTGGCACGCCGCTTCCTCATAGCCCGACGTCCCATTGATCTGCCCGGCCAGGTACAGCCCCGTAAAGCTCTTCACCTTCAAGGTGCGATCCAGTTCCGTCGGGTCAATCGCGTCGTACTCGATTGCATACCCTGGCCGCAGCATCTCGGCATTCTCCAGCCCCGGAATCGACCGCACCATCGCGGCCTGCACCTCCATCGGCAGCGACGTACTCATGCCGTTGATGTACACCTCGTGCGTGTTCAGTCCTTCCGGCTCCAGGAAGAACTGGTGCGAGGTTTTATCCGGGAACCGCACGATCTTGTCCTCAATCGACGGACAGTACCGCGGCCCGATGCCCTCAATCTGCCCCGTAAACATCGGCGACCGGTGTACATTCTCGCGAATCAGCCGCAGCGTCTCCGGCGTCGTCGTCGCAATGTGGCAGGACACCTGCGGCAGCGGCGGCGTGCCACGCGCGCTGCCATCACTCGGCGTGCTGCGGAAGCTGAACGGCGTCGGGTCCGCATCGCCCGGCTGCTCCTCAAAGCGTGCCCAGTCAATCGTCCGGCCATCCAGCCGCGGCGGCGTTCCTGTCTTCAATCTGCATTGCCGCAGGCCCAGCTTCTTCAGGTTCTCGCCCAGCAACACACTCGCCGGCTCGCCACTGCGCCCCGCCGTGTACTGCTGCTCACCACAGTGAATCAGCCCGTTCAGAAACGTCCCGGTGGTCACCACCACAGCATGCGCATGCACCACGCGTCCGTCGCGCAGTACGACTCCGCTGAATTCGGCCGTTCTGGTCTCTGATCCCCGATCCCTGATCCCTCAACCAGCAGGTCCACCACCTCCGCCTGCTTAATAAACAGGTTCCTGATCGACTCCAGCTTCTCGCGCATCTTCACGCGATACAGCGCCTTGTCGCATTGCGCCCGCGGCGACCACACCGCCGGCCCTCGCGACGTATTCAGCAGCCGGAACTGGATCCCGCACGAGTCCGCGACCTCGCCCATGATGCCGCCCAGCGCATCCACCTCGCGCACAAGATGGCCCTTCGCTACCCCGCCAATCGCCGGATTGCACGACATCTGCGCAATCAAATCCATGTTCAGCGTGAACAGCGCGGTCCGCAGCCCCATCCGCGCAGAGGCCGCCGCAGCCTCGCAGCCCGCATGCCCCGCGCCGACTACCAGAACGTCAAACTGCTCGGAAAAAGCCATACAGCCCAGTTTATCCGACAGGCGCATCTATCTGAGAGCGCAGCCTCCGGCCGCAACAGTTACGCGCCGAACTGTCGGAGATGATGATCCAGATGTTTGTACATCAGCTTCGGACCACTCGTTCGGCTTCAATGGCCCAAAGAAAGAATGAGGAAAGTCAGTGCAGCCCTGCTCACCGCCGGCCGCAAACCGATTCAGGGCGCCCAGCAGCCGCGTGCGCGAGCCCTCTAAATCCACATCGCCAACGATCAGCGCCGGCGCCGTAGGTGAGTTCCGTTTCATCGGCGCGCCCTCTTTCAGCGCCATCGGCTTCACCACCCGACCCAGCAGGCGCCCGATCAGCACCCGCGGAGGCTTCAAGTCACCCGTCGCCATCTCCAGCCCACGCGCGCAATGCTCCATCATCTGCGCGGCCGACATCTTCCCCCACTGCCGTTCGCTCTCCACATTCATCGAGCGAACGCGCACACGAAACTGTTCAGCCGTAGCAGGATCGAAAAGGTCTTCCATAACCGCAGACTATAGAGAACTCCGGGAACGTCCCGCAACACGCCGTCCGCGATGCCGCCCGTCAGTCCTTCACCGCAGCAATACGCTCCGCATACTGCTGCTCCGTCTTCTGCTGGCTCTCGCTCAACTGCGGCAGCGGCCCGGAGCGCAGCTCCAGCTTCTCCAGCGTTCCCGTAAACGGAAACGGCGCGCGATACGGCCCTACGGCACTCGCCGTGTCCTCGCCCACATCAAACGTCTCCTCGAACGAGTACGCCCGCGGCACCGTCTTCTCCAGCCGCGCCTCGCCCTCCTTCTTTCCGTTCACCGTCAGCGTGACCGTGGCACCCCTGCCCAGCCCGCCACCGTCGTACGCAAAGTGCAGCTCAATCACCCAGTGCCCCTCCGGCAGTTTGTCGGGAGCCGTAATCGTCGTGACCTTCTGGCGAAAGTAGTTGTACGTGTACGCCGGATGCCCATCCTTGATGTACAGCGAGTACCCCGCAGCCTCACCGCCCTCCGCCACCAGCACACCGTCAGCGCCGCCCGGCGGGATCGTCACATACGCCGTGAACGTGTGGGTCCGATTGCGCGTTCCCGGGGCCAAGGCGTCATACAGATGTGTTGCGCCCGGATAGAACGTGTAGAAGGCGCGCCCTCCCGGTGGTGGCGGATTCGGATGCTGCCGCCCCCCAATCCGCGGATCGATCGGATACACCTTGTTCTTCCACGCCTCCTCGTCGAACAGCTTCTCCAGCTGCGCCAGCTTATCCGGATACTTCGCAGCGAGGTTGTTCGCCTCCGAGTAATCCTTCTCCAGGTCGTAAAGCTCCCACGGCAGCGGCCCATTGTTATTCGTGAACGTGTACGCCCACGGCAGCAAACCCGTCCTCTGCGCGGCGATCCATCCGCGGTCATACATCGCGCGATTGCCATGCATCTCGAAGTACTGCGTCTCTCGCTCCGGCGCCTGAGGATTCTCGAAGCTCGCGAGAAAGCTTGCGCCGTTCACAGTCTGCTGCACCACACCGTCGACACTCTTCGGCTCCGGCACACCCGCCGCTTCCAGAATCGTCGGAAAAATGTCCGTCACATCCTCATACTGCGACCGCACACTACCCGGATCCTTTACATGCCCGCTCCACGCCACAACCAGAGGATCGCGCGTCCCTCCCAGGTGCGACCCGATGCGCTTGCCCCACTGGAACGGCGTATTGCCCGCCCACGCCCATCCCGCCGGATAATGTGGGTTCGAGCCCTCCAGCCCAATTGTGTCGAGATGTTTCACCACCTCTGAAGCGGGCGGCACAATCCCATTCACCTGCTCCATCAGGTTGTCCGTGCCATTGAGGTTCCCTTCCAAGCTCGCGCCATTGTCGCCCGCGATATAGAAGATCAGCGTGTTGTCGAGCTGCCCCGTTCTGCGCAGCGTCTCAATCACGCGCCCAATCTCATGGTCCGCCTGCGCCATGTAGCCGGCGAAGACCTCCATCAGCCGCTCCGCCACCTTCTTCTCGTCGGGCGAAAGCGAATCCCACGCGGGTAGCTCCGCCGGCCGCGGCGTCAGCACAGTATCCTGCGGAACGACTCCGAGCCGCTTCTGCCGCTCCAGCACCATCTCACGATACTTGTCCCAACCCATGTCGAACTTGCCCTTGAACCGGTCGATCCAAGCCTCCGGTGCCTCCAGCGGAGCGTGCGTCGCGCCGGTGGCATAGTAAATAAATACCGGCCGGTCCGGTGCGAGCGCCTTCTGCTGGTCGATCCACGCACAGGCGTGCGTCGCCAGGTCCTCATTCAGCGTGTAGTCCTTCTCGCGCCCCGGCGGCGGCACCATCTCAATCGGCTTCGTCCCCTCGGTCAGCTCCGGATGCCACTGATCCGTGTCCGCCCCGATGAACCCGTAGTAATAGTCATATCCCTGATGCGTCGGCCAGTGATCATACGGCCCCGCAAGCGTCGTCTCCGCATCCGGAATCAGGTGCCACTTGCCGAACGCCGCCGTCGCATACCCGTTCTCGCGCAGAATCTCCGAGACAAACGCCGCGCTCTTCGGAATCGACCCTGTGTATCCGGGATATCCGTTGGCCCAGTTCGTAATCGTGCCCATACCCACCGCGTGATGATTGCGTCCCGTCATCAGCGCAGAGCGCGTCGGCGAGCACAGCGCCGTCACATGAAAGCGCGTGTACCGCAGCCCATCCTTCGCAAGTTGATCGAGCGTCGGCGTTGGAATCATGCCGCCGAACGTCGCGGTCTGCCCGTACCCGGCGTCGTCCAGCAGAATCAGCAGAACATTCGGAGCGCCCTTCGGTGCGCCCCAGGGTTCCACCGGCTGCTGCGTCGACGTCCGGTAGTCCCGCGTAATGTCGCCGCGGAATGGTGGAGGAGCCATCGGCAGGTTGGTCCGGTCCGGCGTCTGCCCAAACATCAATGGGACCGTGGCAAACGCGACAACTGCAGCAACCGTGACGCGAACCGACAAATCGAATTTTGACGCCATTCCTCTCCTCCCGGACTGAAGCCACAACTCTAGGCGAGCCGTGCAAAGGGGCGCAATCGACCCGAACTGGCAGCAGACTCACAATAGCCCGCAAGATTTGTGCAGCGTGGGTGGGCCTGAGGCGGCTATGCTGGTGGCTCGATTCACGCCGTTGCCGTTTTCGAACAGGAGACAACCAGAACGATGAGACGTGCTCTGAAACGTGGTGGCCTTGCCGCCCTTACCCTGCTTCTCACCTTACCCGCGCTGCCCCTCAATGCCGCGCAGACGAGGGCCGCCAAAGCGCAGACGTCCGAACAGAAGCTCAAGCTTCCCGAGATCAAGTACGAGAAGTTCAGCCTGCCCAACGGCCTGACCGTGATCACGCACGAAGATCACCGTCTGCCGCTCGTCGCCGTCGATCTCTGGTATCACGTCGGTCCACTCAACGAGCGCCCCGGCCGCACCGGCTTCGCCCACCTCTTCGAACACATGATGTTCGAGGGCTCCGAGCACGTTGGCGAGAAGGCGCACATCAAGGATGTTCAAGCCGTCGGCGGAACCGACATCAACGGCACAACCTCTTTCGATCGCACCAACTACTTCGAGACCATGCCCAGCAATCAGCTCGAGCTGGCTCTCTGGCTGGAGAGCGATCGCATGGGCTTCCTCATGGAAGGCCTCAATCGCACGCTGCTCACCAACCAGCGCGACGTCGTGCGCAACGAGCGCCGCCAGGGTGAAGGCCGTCCGTACTACGTCGCCAACGAAGCCCTGATGCATGCGCTCTTCCCTCCCGGCCATCCCTACTATGGCAACGTCATGGGCAGCCACGCTGACATCGAGTCCGCCCGCGTTGCGGATGTGCGGGACTTCCACCAGCAGTACTACACGCCCAACAACGCCTCCATCGCCATCGCCGGCGACTTCGATCCGAAGGCGCTCCGCGCTCTGCTCACGAAATACTTCGGTCCCATCCCGCGCGGCCCAGTGCCTCCACCCGTCAATGTCACCACCCCACCCATCACCTCGCAGAAGCGCATCACCGTCACCGACACTGTGAAGCTGCCGCAGATCCGCTTCGCCTGGCTCACACCTCCTGTATTCACGCCAGGAATGTACAGCACGGACGCGGTCGTCTACGCGCTTGGCGGAGCCAAGGGAAGCCGCCTCAATCAGGCACTCGTCTATAAAACACAGCTCGCCCAGAGCGCCTTCTGCGACAACGACTCACTCAAGCTCACAGGCATGGCGCAGTGCGTCATCACCCCGCGCCCTGGCGTTAAGCTTGAGGACATCGAAGCCGTCTTCTGGAAGGAACTGGAACGCCTGCAGCAGGAGGGCCCGAACGCTGATGAGATACAGGCTTATAAGGCCAGCACGTTGACCCAGAGGATCTCCGGCCTGCAGCGCCTCGGCGGCTTCGGCGGCATCGCCGACACGCTCGACGAGTACAACCAGTACACCGGCAATCCAGGCTTTCTTCCGAAGGACGTCGCGATGACCGAAGCCGTCACGCCCGCTACCGCGAAGGCAGCGGCTGTGAAGTACTTCGCGAGCAACGCCGCCGTTGTCGTCTCCTGCGTCCCCGGCGAGAAGGTGCTGCATGACGTGCCGCGCAGCCCCGCCGACACTGATGCCAACGTGAAGATCACCGACCCGTACACTCCACAGTTTGAAGCTGCGCAGGAGTGGCGCAAGACCGAGCCGAAAGGGGGACCGCCGCCGGTCGTGCATCTGCCCGTGCCGACCACCTTCGCGCTCGACAACGGCCTCAAGGTCTACATCGTCGAAGATCACGCACTGCCGATCCTCTCGGCCTCCTTCGTCACACGCGCCGGCAGCGAGACAAATCCGAAGGACAAGGGTGGCCTCGCCACTCTCGTCGCCGAAACCATGGGCGATGGCACCGAGAGCCGCGACCTCACAAAACTGGCCAACGATGAAGAGCTCATCGGTGCCACCATCTCTCCCAACGCCAGTATGGACGGCAGCTTCGCCGCCATGACCGTGCTGACCAGCAACACCGATCGCGGCATGGACCTGCTCGCCGATGTCGCCGAGCACCCTGCGTTCCGTCCAGCAGATCTTGACCGCCGGAAGAAGCAGCGGCTCGTGCGCATCGCGCAGGAGACCGACTCCGTGCAGATGATGGCGAGCCGCGTTGGACCGAAGCTCGTCTTCGGCGACAGCCCGTACGGCGCCTCGCCTACAGGCACAACCGAGAGCGTGCAGGCATTGACGCGCGATGATGTCACCGGCTTCTACACCAGCCATTTCGGTCCAGCGGACTCCGCACTGGTCTTCGCCGGAGACATCACACCCGCCGACGCCCGTCGTATAGCCCAGCAGTACTTCGGCAACTGGAGCGGGACAGCGAGCGAGGCGGTCACGCTTCCGCCCGCGCCGGAGTTGCAGCCCACTCACGTCGTCATCGTCGATAAGCCCGGCGCTCCGCAGACCGCGCTGATGGCCTTTGGCCTCGGCGTACCCGCAAACTCGCCAGATCTGCCGACGCTCCAGGTGATGAACTACACGCTCGGTGGATCGTTCGCCAGCCGTATCAACATGAACCTGCGCGAGCAGCACGGCTACACCTATGGCGCCAGCTCCTTCTATCAGGGCTATCGCGCCGGAGGCGACTTCGTTGCCAGCAGCCTGGTGCGCACGGACGTCACGGCTCCCGCCGCAAAGGAGCTCATGTCCGAGATCACGCGCTTCCCCTCCAACCCGCCAACTGAAGCCGAACTGAGTGCGAGCAAGGACGCTCTCGTGCAGTCACTTCCCGGCCGCTTCGAAACGACCTTCGCCGCCGCCGGCGCAATGCAGTCCATCTTTCTCTATGACCGGGCGCTGGACTACTACGCCAAGCTGCCGGAGAAATACCGCGCAGTGACCGCGGAGGACGTTGCCAAGGTCGCAAAGGAGGACCTGCATCCGGACAACCTCATCATCGTCGCTGCAGGCGACCGCGCGAAGATTGAGCCCGGCCTGAAAGACGCCGGTCTCGGTCCCGTCGAAGTCCGCGACATCAACGGCGACCTGGTCACAGACGCAAAGTAGTTCAAGCCAAACCGAACGAAGGGCGCAGCTGTTACGCTGCGCCCTTTATCTTTGCACTTGATCGACTATCCGTGGAAGATCGCCAGCGCCTTTTCGAGATTCGCCGGGCTGTCCACGTGGCACGTCATCAGGCTCTTGTCGATCTTGTGATTCAAGCCCTGCAGCACCTTGCCGGGACCGACCTCGATGAAGTGCGTTGCACCGGCTTCTTTGAGCAACTGAATGCATTCCACCCACCGGACCGCGCCGGTCACCTGCCGGATCAGCGCATCACGCACCTCGGGCCCACGCCGCAGAAGCCGCGCATCGACGTTGGCGGCGACGGGGAACGCAGGATCGTTGAACGTGATGGACTCAAGTACGCTCGCGAGCTGCTCCTCCGCCGGCTGCATCAGCTTGCAGTGAAACGGCGCGCTCACCGGAAGCATCAGAGCGCGCCTCGCTCCAGCCTCCTTACACAGCGCGGCCGTGCGCTCAACCGCCTGTTTCGATCCGGAGATAACCGTCTGCTCCGGCGAGTTCAAATTCGCCGGAGCAACAACTGCCGCAACGCCCGCCGCCGCCTGAATGGCGGTCTCCGCCGGATTATTCGGATCGTTCAGCGCTTCAATTGCGGGCGCGGCCTGCGCGGAGGGGTTGGCGGGATCTTCCGGCGGCGCGGGCGATAGTTCGTCTTCAACTCGGGCGCAGATGTCGTTGATCTTGGCGGCCGACATGCCCAGGATCGCGGCCATGGCTCCCTCGCCCGGCGGCACGGCCTCCTGCATGAACCGGCCGCGCGCCTTGACCGTGCGGACGGCGTCGGCGAAGGTGAACGTGCCTGCCGCAACATGGGCCGAGTACTCGCCCAGCGAATGGCCGGCCGCGAACGCGACGGTCAGGTTGCGACGCTTCAGCTCCGGCTGCAGCGCACAGAGCGCGGCGATCGACACGGTCAGAATCGCGGGTTGGGTATTCTCGGTGAGCTTCAGCGCCTCCTCAGGCCCCTCGAAGATCAGCTTCGAGAGCGGAAAGCCAAGAGCGGCGTCGGCTTCATCGAAGATGGAGCGGGCGGCGGGGACGGTGTCGTAGAGGGCGCGGCCCATGCCGACGAACTGGGAGCCCTGACCAGGGAAGAGAAGGGCAATCTGTGGCTTGGTTTGAGTGTTGTCGTTTGTCTCGGACATGCGGGTTTCAGTTTAGATGCGAGGGGTCCCCCCTCCCCCTCTTTTTGCGCAAAATCTTCAATGCAGATACTTTAGGTCTGGACCTAATGGTCGTGCTCCGTGCAGAAATTGCGCCGGATGGGCCTCTACCTGCCTTCTCTGGGGCAGGCATTTGTCAAGTGCGGTTACTCGAGAAGCCCGGTGACGAAGGTCTGCTGGGCGTCGGCGGTGGCCAGGGAGTAGAGGGCGAACTGGCGGCTGGAACGCGCGCGGAGCTCGAAGAGCAGGCTGGCGCGGTGGGAGTCGTCGGGGTCGACGGCGTCGACAAGACGCATCCAGGGGGTGCGGTCGAGGTGGTTCTCGTCGGTGACCGACTTGAGCGAAATCTGGAGCTCGCCGGAGGGAAGGCGCTGGGCGACGACGGTTACTCGGACCGGCGGACCGGCGGTCGTCGGGACGGCAGCGGAGTAGACGAAGGTGGGCAGGCCGCCGTAGCTGAGGGTGAAGCCGGTGATCTGCTCGTCGGTGAAGGCGAGCGGAGTGGAGGCTGCGGAGGCGGTGTGGCGGGTCGCGTGATTCGCGGACCCCACCTTAGCGCGCGATGAAGCTGCGCGCGACGATGGGGTACCCGGACGCGCGGCGGATTTGCGGGTAGCGGGTGCGGTGTTGAGCTTTGGGCCGGTGCTGCTGGGTGCGGGGGCGGGATCCAGGTGGTTGGTGGCGAGATACTGGCGGGCGATCGGCTCTGCCAGCTTTTGCATCGCGGCCATAGTCTGGGCGCGCTCGGTCGAGGAGTCCCACTCGCGCGCGAAGACGTGCGGCGGGTTGTTGGCGGCGTCGGACACGGCCACGGCCTGATGGAGGTTGGCCGGAACACCGGTGAGCTGCGGCGGGGCGGTCGCGGATTCGACTTTGCCGCGGTGCAGTTCGGGGCGGTCGGGGTCCTCGTTTAGCGAGGTGGGCATGGGCTCGACGCCAGAGCCGGATTCCTTCTTCTTCTTTTGCTTCTTTGTGTCCTGGTCGCGGCGGCCGAGCGTGGGACGGTCGGGATCGTCTTCGATGTCCTTGGTGCCGAGGGACGTAGGCGCGTTGTCGGTGCCCGCATCCGAGGCGGGCTTGCTCATGTGCGGGCGATCGGGGTCGTCGGGCGGGGCAGGTGTGTTGTTTTTCGCGGTGGTCGCGGTCGAGTTGTCGTCGTTCGGATGCCGCGGGGCGACAAAGTGCGGCCGCGAGTCGTCATCACTGCCCACGATGACGGCGGGCGTGGCGGAGTGCTGGACGAGGTCGGACGGGGCGGGCTGGGTCGACAGCGGGAGGAATCGGCCATAGCCGTACCATGCGCCGAGTGGATTGTCGTCGGCGGTGCTGCGCCTGTCGACGACGTCGCGGGCGTAGTCGAGGTCGAGGGTGCCGATAATGTCGCCGGCCCGCTGGATGGTGTAGACGTTGCCGGTCTCGAGCGCGAGCGGGATGGGCTGCGCCATGAAGACGCCGGCGTCCTGAAAGTGGCCGTCCATGTAGAGGGAGACGGGGATGAGGCGGGCGGCGTCGGGCTTGGTGAGGTCGCCGGTCCACTCGTAGACGCCGACGGCACGGGTGACGTGCTGGGGCTTGTCCACGTGGTGCATCTGCGCCCGGAGAGCGGCGGAGAGCGGCAGAGTGAGGGCGGCTGTGATGCAGGGGCCGAGGATGCGCGTGCGGAGCATGGCTGTTAATAGATTAGACGGGTCAAAGCATAGACTGTGGCGGCTGTGAGGAGCTACCGCCCCGATGTCTGTTCAGAACCGACCGTCCATTTTCAGCCAAGAGAACATCAGCACAAGAGGCGTGAGCGCATCTGGCGTAAAGCTACTTATGAACGAGGTCTTATGAAACGAGCTGCTGCTCGTGTCGTTGCTGGCATCGTCGTAGCGATCCTGTGCCGCATGGCCTGCTCGCAGGAGCACCCCGGCGAAGTTAACTCGAAACAGCGCGCCGACGCAGTGGAACGCAATCTTGCCCCAATGTATTTCCTGGAGGGTCAGCCTAGGATTCACGCCAATCTATTGCAACGAATGGCAGAACTCCACGTACCGGGCGTCAGTATCGCTGCGATTCACAACGGGCGTCTCGATTGGGCACGCGGGTACGGAGTGGCGGCACTGGATGGCCCTGCAGTAACACCGGACACGCTCTTCTCCGCGGAGTCCATGAGCAAGCCGGTCACCGCACTTGCCGTCCTTAAGTTGTGCGACCAGAGGAAAATCGATCTCGACCACAACGTGAACGACTATCTGAAGCGTTGGAAGCTTCCTGACAGCCCCTTTCCTGGCCCGAAGACGGTCACGGTGCGTCAGCTACTCACACACACATCCGGCATCGGAACACACAACGGCGAGCTCTACGACGCCTCCAAACCGCTTCCGACACTGCTCAGCGATCTTGATGGCGTGCCTCCTTCAAGAACACCGGCCGTGCGGATCGAGGCATCTCCAGGAGGGAGGTTCCGGTATGCCAATGGCGGCTATGAGGTGCTTCAACTATTGATCGAAGACGTCACCGGTGAAAGCTTCGCGTCCTTTGTCCGCACAAACGTTCTGACTCCTGCAGGCATGACCGAGAGCAGCTATGACGTTCCGCTGTCCGATCGGCTGAAACGTGACGCCGCAACGGCATACCTCGGAAATCACGCAATCCCACCCGGCAAGTACTACAACTCCAATGCCGCGGCCGGAGGCTTGTGGTCTACGCCAACGGATATGGCAAAGCTGCTGATCGAACTTCAGCAGGAGTACGACGGCAAATCCTCACGAATCCTGAAGCAATCGACCATTCGGCAGATGCTCATTCCTGGCCCGCAGATGATGCCCGGCATGCTGCAGGGACTCGGGTTCGTCATCGGAGGCAAGACCGGTGCCCATTTCATGGAACACGGAGGTTCAGGCATCTTCCACGACGAGATGATTGCCTACTTCCAGGGAAGTAAAAACGGCCTGGTTGTTATGTCCAATGGAAGCAATGCTGGTGTTCTCGTCGAAGAGCTGCTGCGCAGTGCGTCGACGGTATATGGCTGGCCCGATTTTCGCCAGGAGCCGCATACAGTCGTAGCTTTTGATGCTTCCACAGCCGATAAATATTATGGGACGTTCGGACCCATCCGATTCGTCCGATCACCTGATGCCTTGCGGTGGAAATGCCCGCTGGCAACGCGCCGGAACGCGTCTACATGGATCGCCCCGGGCACTTCTTTGTGCTCGACGGCCCTCAGGAGTTTTCCTTCAGGGATGAAGCAAACGGCCGGATGCAGGTCGTCCGATTCGTAACACCGATGACTGATGTCCAGTGGCGACGAGCAGTCACGGAGGCGGCCGGTCATCCATAGCTAACGGGAAGTCGGCTTATCCGGGTCAAAGACAATCCACGCGCGCACGATGCTCACGGAATTGAGAAGACTTTCGGTTGCAGAACCGTTCGTCCTATCGCAGTCGCTCGAGGTCGATTAGTTCCTGCACGCGGTGATGAATCTCCTCCCGGATGGCGCGCACCTCGGACGCAGGCAGGCCCTTGGGATCACGGAGCGGCCAGTCGTCCCGCCGCAGGCCGGGGACGTAAGGGCACTGGTCGCCGCAGCCCATTGTGATGAGGAGCTGAGCCTCCTTTGCCAGCTCCTCCGTGAGCTTCTGCGGCCTCGCCTGGCTAAGATCGAGGCCCACCTCCTGCATGGCAGCTTGTACTTCCGGGTGGACGCGCTCGCCCGGAGCTGTGCCTGCTGATACGGCGCGAGCCTTGTTTGGGTCTGCGAGCTGGTTGAAGAAGGCGGCGGCCATCTGCGACCGCCCGGCATTATGCACACACGCGAAGATAACCTTCAGCATCTCGCCCCCCTAGGCGCAGCAGGACGGCCCGCAGCACGGGGCCGGCATTGTGGCTGTGGCTTCGAGCTTAGGCTTGATGGCATACACCTTCACGCTGGCGGCGGCGGTATTCACGTCGTAGTTCGCCAGCAACTCCGATAGTTGCTTGTGCAGAGTCGGCGCATCCGGCACAGGTGAGCAGCACGAGCTTCCGTCCATCGCCGGAGAGCAGCAGCCGGACTGGTTCTCCACCTTGGCGTAGGCGTTGAGGTCCGCGCCGCTGTCCACGATCTGCGACATGCTCGAAGCCAGCGGCCAACAATCCAGCGCGGTAGTCCTCGATGTGTATGGCGCCGGCGATGCAGCCCACATAGGCGGCCATGCTCTTCGCTACGGCTTCGGGCAGTTCGCCCTTCAGAGCGATGTCGCTTACCGCGAAACGGCCACCAGGCTTGAGAACGCGGGCGATCTCGCGGAAGACGGCGGACTTGTCCGGCGCGAGATTGATGACGCAGTTGGAGATGACGCAATCGACCGAGGCATCTGGCAGGGGAATGTTGTCGATGGTGGACTCGTAGAACTCGACGTTCGTAAACCCGCCCGCAGCCGCATTGGCGCGTGCCCGCTCAATCATGGCGGGAGTCATGTCAATGCCGATCGCCCGGCCCTCCGGCCCGACTTTCTTCGACGCCAGGAAGACATCCAGGCCACCACCGGAGCCAAGGTCTAGGACGACTTCGCCGGGGCGAAGGTTGGCGGTCGCTGTCGGGTTGCCGCAGGACAGGCCCATGTTGGCCTCGGCGGGAATCGACGTCAATTCCTGGGCCGAGTAGCCGAACGCTTCGGCCACGGCCTTTACGCCCGCATCGTTGGTCGATAACGTGCTCTCCGCAACCGCGCCATACTTCGATCGCACCGACTCAAGTATCTGTTCTGCCATGGGATCCTCCTGTGAAACATATTCGTCAAACTGAATATATGCACTTGCGAATGCATTCGTCAAGGCGTATATATCAGGCATGGCTCGGAGGCGGGAATTCGATATGCAGCAGTTCTTTCAGGCGCTCGGGGATAACACTCGGCTGCGGCTGCTCAACCTCATGGCGGAGCAGGAGGTTTGCGTCTGCTACTTCGTCGAGATACTCGGGGGGCCTCAACCGAAAATTTCACGGCATCTGGCTTACCTGCGGAACGCGGGTATTGTCTCGGCGCGGCGTGAGGGGAAGTGGATGCACTATCGCATCGTGATGCCGCCGCACATCGGAGCGTCACAGATTCTGCGGCAGACGCTCGACTGGCTTAAAGAGGACAAAGCCATGAAGGCAGACCGAGCGCGTCTCGCTAAGGCTTGCTGTGCTCCTGCAAAGTACGACCTTGAGGGCGCTCCGCTGCCCGTTTCGCTGGGTGAGCCTGGCTGTGAGGCTTGCTGATCCGCCTCTGCCGTGATGCGGGGCGATGAAGAACGAAACGGCCAGGTTCGCCGGCATGGAAGAGCATGCGGATGATCGCGAAGTATCCGTCGAAGATGCCGGGGCTTCGCGCGGCGTCTGCCGCCGACACACCTGGGTTGCAAATCGCAATTGCGATTTGTTGCCCTTAGAATTGGTGTCCACGTTCGCTGCAGGCGAATTCAAGTCGCATAGAAGGAGAGTTCCGATCGTGGCATCCAACGCAATCAATCGCAGAGAGTTCATCGAGAAGGGCTGCGCCGCTGTGGCTGCAATGTCATGGCCGGCGGCCAGCTATGCCCGCATTGTGGGTGCCAACGATCGCGTGCGCGTGGGCGTTGTGGGCTGCGGCGACCGCATGAAATCTGCACTGATTCCCGCGTTTCTCGAGCACGCGCAGGAGCTCAACTTTGAGTTCGCGGCGGTTTCAGATATCTGGAATCGGCGGCGGACGGAGGGTGTGGCGTATGTCGAGAAGCTGAGCGGGAAGCCGCCGGAAGCGGTTCGCAACAACGACGAGCTGTACGCTCGCAAGGATGTGGATGCGGTGCTGATTGCCACGGCGGATTTTCAGCATGCGTTCCACGGTGCGGAAGCGGTGGAGGCCGGACGCGATGCCTACGTTGAGAAGCCGACGGCCCACACCATGGCGGATGCGCGCAGGATTCTGGCGGCGGTGAAGAAGAGCGGGAAGATCGTGCAGGTGGGCACGCAGCGCCGCTCGACGCCGGGCTATCAGAAGGCCGCCGAATACATCAAGTCCGGCAAGTTCGGGGACATCGTCATGGTGGAGATGACGTGGAACGTGAACCAGCCCGAGCGGTGGCGGCGGCCGGATGTTGTGCCGCTGCTCAAAGAGGAAGACACCGATTGGAAGCGCTATTTGATCAACTATCCGCATGCGCCGTTCGATGCGCGCAAGTATCTTGAGTTCCGGCTGTTCTGGCCGTACTCGTCGGGGATACCGGATCAGTGGCTGGTGCACCAGATCGACACGGTGCACTGGTTCACGGGATTGCCGCATCCGCGCTCGTGCGTGGCCAATGGCGGTATCTATCTCTGGAAGGATGGGCGGACGAACTGGGATACGATGACGGCGGTGTTCGACTATGGCCCGCTGGATGATCCGTCGAAGGGGTTCCAGGTGCAGTACTCGTCGCGCTTCACGAACTCGGCTGGCGGGGTGAAGGAGCTTTACTACTCGAATGGCGGCATGCTGGACATGACCACGCAAAAGGTTACGCCGACTGGCGGTCTGAAAGAGAAGGATGCCGCGCAGATGAATATGAAGGCGAACCTGCTGCCGGAGTATTCGCTAGTCGAGAAGAGTGAGTCGATGGCTACGGACGCGACGACGCATGGCGACCCTGAGACCTCGGCGAACATGCGCAACTGGATGGAGTGTGTGCGCAGCCGCAAGACGCCGAATGCGCCTATCGAAGCGGGCTATAGCCACTCGATTGCGCTGTGCATGAATGTGGCGGCGATCCAGACGGGGTTGAAGGTTACGTTCGATGACAAGACGCAGCAGGTGATGACTGGAGGGAAGGTCTTTGCGTAAGGCAGCGAATTTGAAAATTGGGGCGTTGGCTGCGCTGGTGGTTGTGGGTGCGGCACCGATGGTTGCGGCGGCGCAGAAGGGTGTTCAGGTTGTCACCGGACGCGGCCCATCGGCGGGTTGATATCACGATCGACGGCAAGCCGTTTACGTCGTACATCTGGCCGACGACGCTGAAGAAGCCCGTGCTCTATCCGATTGTGGACGCTGACGGGATCACAGTTACACGTGGATGGCCGCTGGAACCGCGGCCGGGCGAGCGCACGGACCATCCTCATCACGATGGCCTGTGGTTCAACTACAGCAACGTGAACGGCTTTGATTTCTGGAATAACTCGGATGCGATTCCGGCCGCGCGTGCTCCGAAGATGGGCACGATCGTCTTTGACAAGATCGTCTCGCACAAGAGCGGCGCGACCAAAGGTGAGCTGGTCACGGACTCGACCTGGATTGATGGCAGCCAGCACCCGATTCTGGCGGAGAGGACGCGCTATGTCTTCGCCGATGAGGGCTCAACGCGCAGCATCGATGTGATCGTCACACTGAAGGCGCTGGATCGCGTCGTGTTTCACGATGACAAAGATGGGTTGCTCGGGTTGCGCGTGGCGCGGTGGCTGGAGTCGCCTGAGGAAAAGGGCGGAACCTTCACTGACTCGAATGGCGTGGCGACTCCCGTTGCGGCCGCGGCGAATGTTCCCGGTGTCGCGCCGCCAACGGGTGAATATCTCACCAGCGAAGGCGTGAAAGGTGAGGCCGTCTGGTCGACACGTGCCCGGTGGTGTGCACTCACAGGTCACAATGGTTCAGGCCATACGGTGACGATCGCCATCTTCGATCACCCGGATAACGTTGGTTATCCCACGTACTGGCATGCGCGCGGGTATGGGCTGTTCGCCGCGAATCCGCTTGGGCGGCACATGTTTGATCCTAAGCAGCCGCCGCTTGATTTCACGCTTGAGCAAGGCCAGTCGGTTACGTTCCGCTATCGCGTGGCGATTTATACGGGCACGCCTTCGACCAAGGTACTCAATCAGCAAGCGGAAAACTTCGCGGCTTCCTATGGTAAGCCAGTCCACGCGCTCGGCACAGGCAATGCCGGCCGCTAATTGACTACGCCGGCTGGCACGGGAACAGCATGCTGACGGCCGTTCCTGCGCATCCTGGACGAGTGCTGCTGCGGACCCGGATAGAACCGTTGTTTTTTGTGACGAGATCGCGCGTGATCCAGAGGCCCAGACCGGTGCCGCCGATTCCTTTGGTGGAGAAGAAGGGTTCGAAGAGACGCTGCACCACCGCCTGGTCCATGCCGCTGCCGGTGTCGGCGACGGTGATGCGGATTCCCCGCGAAGTCTGTGGACGGGAACGCGACCTCACGGCAGCGCAGAGTCAGGGTTCCGCCGGAGCGCATGGCGTCGAATGCATTCGCTACGAGATTGACCATCACCTGGCGCAGCTCGCCTTCGTAACAGACGAGCTGCGTACAGCCTTTGCAGTCGTTGACGGCTGTGATGCCGGAGTTCTGAAGACGTGCGCGATAGAGGCCGAGCACCGAATCAAACAAGCTGCGCAGATCGACCTCGGTGCGGCCGCTGCTTTGTTTGTGAAATCGCAGCGTGTGCGTGGCAATCTGCGAAACACGCGCGAGCTCATCCTGCGCGGTGTGGATGAGGGCCTTGGTGTCCTGATCCGTATCGCGTTTTTCCAGGATGTACAGGAGGTTCGTGACAGCTTCCAGCGGGTTATTGATTTCGTGCGCGATGGAGCTGGCAAGACGGCCGACGGAGGCGAGCTTCTCGGTCTGCAGGAGAGCCTTCTCGGCAAGCTTGCGTGCGGTCGCGTCACGGATAATCGCGGAGTATCCGACAAAGATGCCGGGCGCCTCAAGATGCGGCGTCATGCTGATGGACACGTCGACGAGCGCACCATCGTCGCGGCAGCCTTTCGTTTCGGTGACTACCTCGGCGCCGCGCTTCACCTTCTCAATCGTTTTCGCGAGAGCGGCTCGGCTTGCTTCGGAGATCAGGAGATAGATGGGCTTGCCCACAGCTTTGTCGGCCGCGAAGCCGAAGATCTGCTGCGCACCGCGGTTCCAGCTCTCGATGAGATCGTCTGCGGAGAGACGGATGATCGCGTCCGACGATCGGCGCACGACTTCAGAGACCTGTTCAGATTCGCGGCGCGCGCGCAGGAGTTCGGACTCGTAGAGACGCCGCTGCTTCGCTCCAAAGGCAGCGAAGAGAATGTGCGCGGGCATCTGTCCTTCTTCCGGTCGCAGAACTGCGTTGACCAGAGTGGGAACGCGCTCGCCGTCGTCTTTTAGAAATTCGAAGGAGATTTCTTCCAGAGCGCCGCGCAGCAGCAGGCTGGGCGCGAACTGCGTTTCGTAGAAGATGGCGCCGCCGGGCGTGAGCAGTTCCTGGAAGCGGACATGCGCGATCGACGCCTCGTCTCGCCCAACCAGTTGGAGGAAGGCCTTGTTGGCGTACAGGAGTGTCCCGTCAGTGGCAACCACAGCGTAGCCGCAGGGAAAATGTTCCAGCAGGTCCCAGGCATAGTTGCGATCTAGGTGCAGGCGGGGACCGGAGTCGGCGCGAGGAACCGCTTGAGCTCCCCGATCACCTGCCGGGGCGCGCTCATGTGCGGGCAGTGTCCGGTCGCCTCCATGATGACGAGTTGGCTGTTCGGTAGGCACTCGTGCACGTATTTTCCCACGCTCAGTCCAGCGATGACATCTTTCTGGCACTGCAGGATGAGGGTCTTCGCGGTGACGTGAGGCAGGTCGGCGCGGTTGTCGGAGAGGAAAGTGACGCGCGCGAAATGACTTGCGATGAACGGGTCCATGCGGCAGAAACTGGCCTCGAGCTCGGCGGCGAGCTCCGGTGTTTCGAGATTTCCCATGATGAGCGGCGCCATGGTGGCGGCCCAGGCGACATGGTTGCTCTCGAGGGTTTCAAGCAGCCCCTCGATGTCGCTGCGTTCGAAGCCGCCCTGGTAGCCATCGCAGTTGATGTAGCAGGGCGACGGGCCGATCATGGTCAGGGTCTCGATGCGCTCCGGCTCCTCGATGAACGCGAGCGCGCCGATCATGGAGCTCACCGAATGGCCGACGAAGTGGACATTGTTGAGATCGAGCTCGGAGAGGATCTCGAGGACATCGAGAGCATAGCCGCGCAACGTGCTGTAGCGCGTGCGATCGAAGGCCGAGACGTCGGAGAGACCTGAGCCGACATAGTCGAAGAGCACGATTCTGTACTCTTCGGAAAATGCGGGGATGAGATGGCGCCACATGTTCTGGTCGCAGCCGTATCCGTGCGCAAACACCAGGGTCTGCTCGCCTTTTCCGGCAACTTTGACGTTATTTCGCTGGATCGCTTTCATAGTTTGTGGCCGAGGGTCAGTATCGCAGGGTTCGGTCCTGATTGGCGTTGCTGGTGCAGATCATCGGTTTGCGAGGTTCGCAAATTAGATGGGCGAGGCAGCGGATACGGGTTGTCTTGACTTTGGCAGTGGCGGTGGTTAGTGTCGGAGGCGGTTTCAGAGACCGGTATCCAAAGGTGAGGCAAAGCTGAATGAAGCAACTGCGGCACTCGGCGGCTCCGCGTTCCATTTGGATCTTTCTCGGCAGCCTTCTGCTGGCTGCGTGCACGGGGCCATCGTGTGGAGGGAACTCGAGCAGTGGCAGCACGCCGGTGACTCCGGTGCAGACCACGACGCAGCCCGCATTTCCGCTGCACACCGCGGGAGCGTTCATCGTGGACAGCAACGGCAACCGTGTGCGGCTGAACGCGGTGAACTGGTATGGGGCCGAAGAGGCCGACTACGTTGTGGCCGGACTGCAGGCGCAGCCGCTGGCGACGATTGTGAGCGAGATCAAGAGTCTCGGGTTTAATGCAGTGCGGCTGCCGTGGTCGAACCAGATGGTGGAGAGCAATCCGGTGGTGGGAAGCTATGCGCTGGCCGCGAACGCCAGCATGCAGGGCGAGAACGCGCTGACGGCGTTTGATCAAGTCATCACGGCGCTGACGAATGCTGGGATCATGGTGATTCTGGACAACCACATGAGCAATGCGCAGTGGTGCTGCAGCACAACGGATGGCAATGAGCTCTGGTACAACAGCGCGTACCCGCAGGCAAGCTGGATCGCGGACTGGCAGATGATGGCGGCGCGGTACAAAAGCAATTCGCTGGTGATTGGAGCGGACCTGCGCAATGAGCCGCGCGGCACGGCGACCTGGGGAGGCAACGCGAGCACGGACTGGCATGCGGCGGCGGTGCTGGGCGGCAATGCGGTGCTGAGTGCGAACCCGAATCTGCTGATCTTTGTTGAAGGCGTGAGCTATGCGGGCGATCTGTCGGGCGTGGCGAGCCTGCCGGTGCAGCTCAACCTGAGCAACCACGTCGTGTATGAGGCGCACGATTACGGCTTCTGGTACTCGAACCTGCCGAGCGAGAGCAGCTATGACAGCACCATCACGGCGAAGTGGGGATACCTGGTGACGGGGAGCAATCCGCAGCCGGTTTGGATTGGAGAGTTTGGCACGTGCAACACGAGCAGCACGTGCGTGAGCAGCGCGACGAATTCGGCGAATGGATATTGGTTTGGGTTTGTCACGGACTACATCAGGACGCACAGTCTGGATTGGTCGTACTGGTCGATCAACGGGACCGAGGCGACGGGCAACACCAGGACGTGGGGAGCACCGGAGAGTTACGGTGTGCTGAATGCGCAGTGGAATGGGTCGGCGCTGCCCGCGTTGACGACGGCGCTGCAGGGGATGATGAATCGCTGAGGGCGGTGAGGTGCCGGGTCAGTCGCCGGGTGCGGGCGCCGGGCGGCGGATGCCAATCGATTCGAGTGCCGCGCGGCGCCAGCGTGGGAGCGCGTAGCGCAGGCGGTCGAACATGAGATAGATGACCGGGGTGGTGAAGAGCGTGAGGCACTGGCTCACGATGAGGCCGCCGACGATGGTGACGCCGAGAGGCTGGCGGAGCTCGGAGCCGGTACCGGTGCCGAAGGCGAGTGGAACGCCTCCCAGCAGCGCCGCCATGGTGGTCATCATGATGGGCCGGAAGCGCAGCATGCAGGCTTCGTAGATCGCTTCTTCGGGGTTCTTGTGGTGCTCGCGCTCGGCGACGAGAGCGAAGTCGATCATCATGATGGCGTTCTTCTTCACAATGCCGATGAGCAGAATGATGCCGATCATCGCGATGACCGAGAGATCGATCTTGAAGATGAGCAGAGCGAGCAGCGCGCCGACGCCCGCGGACGGCAGCGTGGAGAGAATCGTGATCGGGTGGATGAAGCTCTCGTAGAGGATGCCGAGGACGATGTAAACGGTGAACAGTGCGAGCGCGATGAGGATGGGCTCGGACGAGAGCGACTGTTGGAAGGCCTGCGCTGTGCCGGCGAAAGCGCCGTGAACGACCGAGGGCATGCCGATCTGCGTGCGCGCGTTTTGAATCGCCGCGGTGGCATCCGAGAGCGAGACGTTGGGCGCGAGATTGAACGATAGCGTGACGGCCGGCGAAAGCGCCTGGTGATTGATCGCGAGCGGGAGGCGGTCCGTGACGAGGTGGGTCACTGCGGAGAGCGGAACCTGCGCGCCGGTTGAGGACTTCACGTAGATCTTGCTGAGCGCCCCAGGATCGTTCTGGTAATCCTGCGCGACCTCCATGATGACGTGATATTGATTCAGCTCCTGGTACATGGTGGAGACCTGGCGCTGACTGAAGGCGTCGGAAAGCGTGGAGTCGATGGCCAGCGGGGTGACGCCAAGGCGCGAGGCAGTGTCGCGATCGATGACCAGCCTGGCCTCGAGGCCTTTGTCCTCCTGGTCGGTGTTGACGTCGCGGAGCTCAGGCAATTTCTGCATGGCGGCCATGAGCTGCGGAGCCCATGTGTCGAGTTGATCCTGCGTGTCGGCCGTGAGGCTGTACTGATACTGCGCGGCGGACGAGCGGCCGCCTACATGGAGCTCCTGCGAGGATTGCAGATAGAACTTCACGCCGGGCAGGTTGGTGGTCTTGGGACGGAGGCGGGCAATGATTTGGTCAGCCGTGTCGCCGGTCTTGAGGCGCTCGTCCTCCGGCTTGAGGACGACGTACATGTGCGCGCTGTTGGAGGCGCCCCCGCCGGGGCCACCGCCGCCGACGAAGCCCAACACATTTTCGACAGCGGGATCCTGTTGCACGACGCTTGCAATGCGGGTCATGCTCTCGCGCGTGCGCATGAAGGACGCGTCCTGCTGCGTCTGCAGCGAGCCCTGGAGACGGCCGGTGTCCTGCAGCGGGAAGAAGCCCTTCGGGACGATGATGTACAGATAAATGTTGAGCGCGAAGGTGAGCAGAAAGACGATGAACGTCGTGATCTGGTGGCGGATGACCCAGCGAAGCCCACGCTCGTACTCCCTGGTGAGCCGCTTGAGGTGCCTTTCGCCCATGCGGTAGAACCAGCCCTTGTGGACGGAGGACATGGGCTTGAGGAATTTGGCGGCCAGCATCGGCGTGGTGGTGAGGGAGACGACGAGCGAAACGGCGATGGCCGCAGAAAGCGTGATGGCGAACTCGCGGAAGAGCCGGCCGACCAGGCCTCCCATGAGCAGGATAGGAATGAAAACCGCCACGAGTGACGTGGACATGGAGAGGACGGTGAAGCCGATCTCCTTGGAGCCGAGCATCGCGGCCTCGAATGGACCGTAGCCTTCTTCCAGATGGCGGGTGATGTTTTCGACGACGACGATGGCGTCATCCACGACGAAGCCGGTGGAGATGGCAAGGGCCATCAACGACAGGTTGTCCAGCGTGTAGCCGAGCAGGTACATGATGCCGAAGGTTCCGAGCAGCGAGAGCGGGACGGAGACTGAAGGGATCAAGGTGGTGCGGCCTTCACGGAGGAACAGGAAGACGACCAGGACGACCAGCAGGATGGAGATGATCAGCGTGCGCGTGATGTCCTGGACCGATGCGCGGATGGTGCCGGTGCGGTCGAGGACCACCTGGAGATTGATGGCGGGCGAGATGGACGCCTGAAGCTGCGGCAGGATGGCGAGCACGTTGTCGACCGTCTGGATGACGTTCGCTCCGGTTGCCTTGAAGACGACAACCAGGATGGCGGGCTTTCCGTTGAAGGTTCCACCGGTGTGGACGTCGGCGACCGAGTCGACGACCTGCGCGACGTCACTGATGCGAACGGTGCCGGAGGCGTTCGCAACGCCGACCGTCTTGACCTGCGAGGTTGCGAAATTGGTTACGCCGGAGTTGGAGGTCGAGTTGGTGCTGGTGCCGGAGGCGTTGGCGCTGGAGGCCGCGTTGCCGGTGGACGAATTGGAATTCGTCTGGCCCTTGGCGTTGGGGGTGCTGGATGTGGTGGAGCTGACGGCTGAGGCGACGGATTTGGGCAGACCTGTGGCCGCGTTGCCGTTTGAGACCGGGCCTTTGCTGGTTGCGATAATCAGTGGAGCGTACGCGGCGGCGCCGAAAAGCTGGTCCGTGGTGGAGAGCGCCATGCGGTTGGACGGACCGTTGATGTAGCCGGTCGGCTGCATGACGTTGAAGGTGCCGATCGCGGTGCGAACATCCTCAAGCGAGAGGCCTTTGGAAGTGAGCAGATACGGGTTGATCTCGAGGCGTACAGCGGGGCTCGACGAGCCGCCCGTATAGACCTGTCCGACGCCCTGCACCTGCGCGATCTTCTGCGCGAGGATGGAGTCCGAGGCGTCGTACATCTGCGGCTTGGGGACGGTGTCCGAGGTGAGCGCAAGGATCAGGATGGGCGAGTCGGACGGATTGATCTTGCGGTAGGTGGGGTTCGACGGCATGTTCGCCGGCAACTGGGCGCGGGCTGCGTTGATGGCGGCCTGCACGTCGCGAGCGGCGCCGTTGATGTCGCGGTCGAGATCGAACTGGAGAATGACGCTGGTCGAGCCTGTGCCCGAGGTCGAGGTCATCTCGTTGACGCCTGCGATGCGGCTGAACTGACGCTCGAGCGGCGTGGCTACGGCAGAGGCCATGGTTTCGGGATCGGCGCCGGGCAGCGACGCGCCAACGGAGATGACGGGGTATTCAACCTCTGGCAGGGAGGAGACCGGCAGAAGCTCGTAAGCCACGGCGCCGGCGATGAGGATCGCGATGGAAAGCAGGAAGGTGGCGACCGGGCGCCTGATAAAGGGCGCGGAGAAGTGGACGGTGTCGACCTCGCCGGAACTGGACTGACCGAGCGGAGCGTCGGATTCGGTGGTCTGGCGGTGCACCTTTTCACGGTCGGCGGCGGTGGCGCGATCTTCGGGCGCGCGGTCGCCGGCGACGTCGTCCGGGCCGTGAGCGCCGCGAAGCTCATCGCGGTCGCCGGGACGAGCGTGGTCGCGGGGGTCTTTATCGCCGGGTTTGGGGTCGGTGAAGCTCATCTAAAAATTCAACAACCGCTTTTCGCGATTGAGTGTTGCGGCTGTATGAGAGCGACCGGAGCATGGACGGTCACATGTTGAGGGTCGCGAATCTCGAATGCACCGGGCTCCAGTGTGAATGTAACGGCTACCGGACATTCTCGCGGTCCGCTGAAAGCATTGGCCTTCCAGCCCTTTACATAGGCCGCTGCGATCTTTCCTATCAACTGGTTGAGCAAAACTGGTGCGCTGACAATTTTGACGGTAGAGACAGAACCGTCCTGTTCAAAGGTAGCTAGCAGCACAACCGGCCCTTGTATATGTGCGGCGAGCGCCATCACCGGGTATTCGAGCTTGCCTGTTTCTGTAATCGACGAGAGACCGCACGCAGGGGATTGCGCGGATAGCAGCGACGTTCCTGCGACCAGCAGCAGTGCGCTCGCGCTTCGCGCGATACCCCACCCTTTCGCAAAAGACGCGAAAGGATGGGCCACCCGAGTTGTTGACGCCCTGCGCATCTAGTCTCCAGGGGCGGGCTGCGGCAGGCCGCCATCGCCGTGGTTGGGCGGGTGTTTGCCGCCGTGAGTGTGCTCGTAAAACTCTTCGTCAGCCTTCGCGGTGCCAAGATACTTGCGGCCGATGCGATCGAAGAACAAGTAGACGACCGGCGTGGTGAAGAGCGTGAGCACCTGCGAAATCAGCAATCCGCCGACGATGGTGATGCCGAGTGGAGCGCGGAGTTCGGAGCCCGTACCGGTGCCGAAAGCGAGAGGAACAGCGCCGAGGAGCGCCGCCATCGTGGTCATCATGATGGGGCGGAAGCGCAGCAGGCAGGCCTGGTAGATGGCCTCTTCCGGCGTCATACCCTGCTCGCGCTCGGCTTCGAGCGCGAAGTCAATCATCATGATGGCGTTCTTCTTCACGATGCCGATCAAAAGGATGATGCCTATAAGCGCGATGACCGAGAGCGGATTGCCCGTTATGAGCAGCGCGAGAATGGCGCCGACGCCGGCAGACGGCAGTGTGGAGAGAATTGTGACCGGGTGGATATAGCTCTCATACAGAACGCCGAGCACGATGTAGACGGTGATAAGCGCGGCGAGAATCAGCAGCGGCTCGTTGGTGAGCGAGGCCTCGAACGCAGCGGCCGTGCCCTGGAAGGCAACGTTGACGCTGGGCGGCAGATGCATGCCGGCGACAGTCTTGTTGATGGCGTCTACAGCGTCGCCGATGGATTTACCGTTGGCCAGATTGAAGCTGATGGTCGTGGACGGGAACTGGCCCTGGTGACCGATCGAGAGCGACGTGGGTTGCGTCGTCAAGGTGGTGAATGTGTTGAGCGGGACCTCGCCGCCGTTGGAGCTCTTGACGTAGAGATTGTCGAGCGAGTTCGCCGTGCGCTGGAAGTTGGCTGGCACCTCGAGGATCACGTGGTACTGGTTCTGCTGCGTGAAGATGGTCGAGACCTGGCGCTGTGCGAAGGCATCGTCGAGCACGTTGTCGATCGATGACGGGGTGACGCCCAGGCGTGATGCGGTGTCGCGATCGATGACGAGCGTGGCGCCCATGCCGTTGATCTGCTGATCGCTCGTGACGTCTGTGATGATGCTGCCGAGCTCTCTGAACTGCTTGACGAGTTGGACGGTGATCTGCGCGAGCTCGGCGGGGTCGGGGTCTTCAACGGAGTATTGATACTGCGTGCGCGAGATGCGGTCCTCGACCGTGAGGTCTTGCGCCGGCTGCAGGAAAGTCCCCATACCGGGGATCTGGTTCAGCCGGGTCTGCAGTCGTTGAATGATCTGCTGCGCAGTGTCCTTGCGCTGATCGCGGTCTTTGAGGTCGATCTGGATGCGGCCCGAGTTCAGCGTCGCGTTGGTGTTGTCGATGCCGATATAGCTGGAGAGCGACACAACATCAGGGTCGTCGAGGATGGCGCGCGCGACCTGCTGCTGCCGCGCCTGCATCGACGAGAACGACGTGCTCTCGTTGCCTTCGGTGATGGCCATGATCACGCCCGTGTCCTGCGACGGGAAGAAGCCCTTGGGCACAACAACGTACAGCCATAGCGTCAGGACGAGCGTCGCCGCCGTGACAAGCAGCGTGAACGTCTGGTGCCGCAGCACCCACTGCACGCCCTCGCCGTAACGCGCGATGGTCCACTCAAACCACTCTTCGCTCTTGCGATAGAAGGCGTTCTGCGCGGACTTCGGCTTATGCTTCAGCAGGCGTGCAGACATCATCGGCGTGAGTGTGAGCGAAACGACCGCCGACACGAGAATGGTCACCGCGAGCGTGACGGCGAACTCGCGGAAGAGCCGGCCCACGATGTCTCCCATGAACAGCAGCGGGATCAGTACGGCGATCAGCGAGACGGTCAGCGAGAGAATCGTGAAGCCGATCTGCTCGGAGCCCTTAAGCGCGGCGTCGAGCGGCGAGTCGCCCATCTCCAGGAAGCGATCGATGTTCTCGATCATCACGATGGCGTCGTCCACGACGAAGCCGGTCGAGATGGTGAGCGCCATCAGCGAGAGGTTGTTCAGCGAGTAGCCGAGCAGATACATGATGCCGAAGGTGCCGACAATGGAAAGCGGCACGGCGACGGCAGGAATGATGGTGGCCTTCACGCTGCGCAGGAAGAGGAAGATCACCAGGATGACGAGGCCGATGGTGAGGCAGAGCTCGAAGTTGACGTCGGTGATCGAGGCGCGGATGGTGTTGGTGCGGTCGGTCAAGACCTGCAGATTGACGCCGGCAGGCAGGGATTCGCGCAGCTTGGGCAGTAGCGCCTGCACCTCCTTGACCACGCCGATGACGTTCGCGCCCGGCTGGCGCTGAATATTGATGATGATGCCCGGTTTGAGGAACGCCTGCGATGCCGGCACGTGCACGACGGTGCCGTCGGGCTGCTTTTCATCATGCGCAGGTTGGGCGGCGTAGCCCATCCACGCTGCCTGATACAGATTTTCCGCACCGTCGACGACGCTCGCCACGTCTTTCAGCCGGACCGGCGAGTTGTTGCGATAGGCGACGATGACGTCTTCGTAGTCGCCCGCCGACATGAGCTGATCGTTGTCGCCGATGGTATAGGCCTGGCGCGGCCCGTTGAGCGAGCCCTTGGCCTGGTCGACGTTCGCCGTGCCAATCGCCGAGCGGATATCCTCCAGCGACAGGCCGTAGCTGGCAAGCTGTGCCGGGTTGGCCTGGATGCGCACCGCCGGCTTCTGGCCGCCCGCAATGGAAACCAGACCGACGCCCGAGAGCTGCGAAATCTTCTGCGCCAGCGTGGTGTCGGCGAGATCCTCGACCTTTTGCAGCGGAATGGTATCGGAGGTAAGCGACAGCGTCAGGATCGGGGCATCCGCCGGATTCACCTTCGCGTAGACAGGCGGGTTGGGCAGGTCCTGCGGGAGATAGCTATACGCCGCGTTGATGGCGGCCTGCACGTCCTGCTGGGCGACGTCGATGGACTCAGAAAGAGTGAACTCCAGCGTGATGATGGAGCCGCCGCCGGAGGAGATGGAGGTCATCTGCTGGAGGCCCGGAATCTGCCCGAACTGCCGCTCCAGCGGACCGGTGACCGACTGCGCCATCACGTTGGGGCTGGCGCCGGGGTAATAGGTCTGGACCTGGATGATCGGGTAATCGACCTCGGGCAGCGCCGACTGCGGAAGCTCCAGCCAGGCGACGAAGCCCGCAAGCAAAATGGCCACCATCAGGAGTGAGGTGGCCACCGGCCGCAGAATAAATGGCCGTGACGGACTCATTATTGCGTGCCTCCGCCGGATGGGGCGGATCGGCCGCCGTTCTGATTGCGGTTCTGGCCCCTGTGCTGGCCGTTATTTTGGCCATTGCCCCGGCCGCTACTTTGGCCGTTGCTCTGCACATTACCCCGTCCGTTGGCCTGTGCCGCTTGCTCGGTACTGTCCGGCGGAACAGGCGAGCTGCCGGTAAGTCCGCCGGAGCCGGCCGCGGGCGCAGACGACTGCGCATTCGGATTCGCCGCGCCCACCGAGCCTCCGCTGTTCGTAGCGGGAACGCCGCGAGCCTGCGATGGCGTCACCGGCGAGCCGTCCACCAGCTTCTCCTGGCCATCGACCACGACCTGCTGGCCCTGCTTGAGATCGGTGCTGTTCGAGAGCACAGAGTTGGTGCCGATGGTGAAGTCGACGTGGATGGGAACCGTGTCGGCGTGGAACTGCTGGCGCGGCTTGCCATTGCGGCCAGTTCCGCCCTCTTCTCCCGCGCCCTGCCCGTTGCCGGAGGATGCAGGCGCGGCCGCGTTGGACTTGCTGCTGCTCGTGGCAGTCGTGGTGGTCGCGGTCTCTCCGGGCAGGTTCTTGATCTTGTCCGGCGGTGTTGGCCCGGGGTTCACGACGAAGACGTAATCGCCCTGGTTGCCGTTCTCGATCGCGGCAGTGGGCACAACGATCGCATTCGGCCGCTGGCTCAGGATGAGCCGAACATTCACAAACTGGTTCGCGAACAGCGAGCTGTCGGAGTTGTCAAACACCGCCTTCAGCTTGGCCGTGCCGGTCGTGGTGTCGATCTGGTTGTCGATGGTCAGCAGCGTCCCGCTTGCAATCTTGTGCGCGTCGGTGCGGTCATAGGCTTCGACGACCAGCTTCTTGCCGCCGCGCATCGCCTGCTGCACCTGCGGGAGCTGGTCCTCGGGCAGCGTGAAGATCACGGCGATGGGATGGATCTGCGTGATGACCACCAGGCCGGTATGCTGGTACTGCCAGCGTTGACGATGTTGCCCGGATCGACCTGGCGCAGGCCGACGACGCCGTCAATCGGCGAGTAGATTTTGGTGTAGCCGAGATTGACGCGCGCCGCTTCGATAGCGGCCTGGTCGGCTTTGATCGAGCCGGCCGCCTGTCCTTGATTCGAGACCTGGGCCTGCTGCTGCTCTCTGGAGACGACGCCGGCCTCGTACAGCGCGGTGTAGCGCTCGGCCTCAGCCTGCATGTTCTTAAGGTTGGCCTCATCCTTGGCGAGCGTGCCGATCGCCTGATCGAGCGCAGCCTGATAGGGGCGCGGATCGATCTGCAGAAGGAGCTGGCCCTTGCGGACGGACTGGCCTTCGCGGAAGTTCACCTGCAGGAGTTGACCACTGACACGCGCCTGCAGCGTGACGGTGTTGTAGGCCGTGACCGTGCCCAGCGCGGTAAGGAAGACCGGAACGGTCTTCTGCTGAACGGCTGTGACCTGGACGGGTGTAGGACGGTTGGCGGCGGCGGCCTGCCTGGCGGCCTGCTGCTCGGCGGCCACATTGTTGGAGTGAATGCGCCAGACGATGAAGCCGATGATCGCCAGCACAATCAGCAGGACGATGATCAGCCGGCGGCGGCTGCCGGGACGCCGGCCACCGGGCTCCGAGGCATGCTCGGGCAGAAGATGCGATGGATCGTCAACGGTACTGGAGCGAATCTGTCGCTCCGCCGTAGTCACACGGGGCATGGCGCCAGCAGCATTGTGGCTGGAAGAGGCAGACATGAAGATCGAAGAACTCCTGCGAAGCTGTTGGAACCAAACTTAGTAAGACGCCTGTGTACCTTGACGGGTGGGCCATGTCGCGCGCCAAATGCCGGTGTCCCGAGAGACGAGGCGGCGCCTTCCCCATGATACTGACGGTATAGTGACGAAGAGCGCACCTTCAAGGTTTCGGACCATGATTTCGGACAGCGGCGTACAATCTGGAGCCCCTCTGGTGATGGATGGGGAGGTGAGCGTGGGAGATTCTGTTCCCGGACTGGCCACGCTCGCGCCAGGCGTGCCGCTATGCGTGGATCTCGATGGAACGCTGGTGAAGTCGGACACGCTCGTCGACTCGGTGCTGGTGCTGGCGCGGCAGAGCCCGGCTGAGAATACTTCGTATCCCGAGCTGGATCGCGCAGGGCAAGGCACAGTTTAAAAGGCATGTAACCTCCGCCGTCACGCTGGACGTAGAGCATCTGCCCTACAACCGGCCGCTGCTGGAGTGGCTGCGCGCCGAGCATGGTGCCGGCCGTGCGATTTATCTAGCCACTGCGGCAGACCGCACGCTGGCCGATCGCGTGGCTGAGCACCTGGGGATCTTTGCCGGCGTGCTGGCATCCGACGGCAACACCAACCTCGCCGGCAAGAACAAGCTCGAGGCGTTTCGGCAGCACTTCGGCGAGCGGTTCTGTTACATCGGCAACGCCAAGCCGGATGTGGCGCTGCTCTGCGCGTGCGAGAGCCCGATGACGGCAAACCCGCACGGCGCGCTCACGACAGGCCTGCGCAGAGCAGGCAAAGTGCCGGCAGCGACGTTCGAGGACCGCACCCCGGCCGTGAAGAGCTGGCTGCGCGCCATACGGCTGCACCAGTGGGCCAAGAACACGCTGATCTTTGTGCCGCTGCTGCTGGCGCACGCGTGGAGCGTGCCGACGGTTGCGGGCGGACTCGTCGCTTTTTTTAGCTTCGGGCTGTGCGCGTCCGCGACCTACATCATCAACGACCTGCTGGATCTGGAGGTGGACCGCAGGCACCCGCGCAAGCGGCGGCGGCCGTTCGCGGCGGGCGATCTGTCGGCGATTGCGGGCGTGGGCGCGGTGGTTGTAATGATGGCCGCGGCCTTCGTGCTGGCCTTTCTGGTGCCGCATGTGATCCTGGCGCTGCCTGGGCAGCACGGCGTGCTGCTGCCGCATAAGTTCGTGGAGTGGTTGGCGCTGTACACCGTCACGACGCTGTCCTACTCGCTGTACCTGAAGCGGATCCTGCTGCTGGATGTGTTTGTGCTGAGCGGCCTTTATACGGTGCGCATCCTGGCAGGAAGCGCGGCGACAACGGTGCCGATCTCGGAATGGCTGGGCGCGTTCAGCGTCTTCTTCTTCCTCTCACTGGCGTTTGTGAAGCGCTTCAGCGAGCTGGAGAGCCTGCGTGAGCGCGGCGGCGCCGCGGTGGCTGGGCGGGGGTATCACATCAGCGATGTCGAACAACTGCGCGCGTTCGGCACGGGCTCGATGTTCGCCGCGGTGCTGGTGACGACCCTGTACATCTCCAACCCGCAGACGAGCCTGCTGTACACCCACGCGCTGCGGCTCTGGCTGGTCATCCCGGTGCTGCTGCTGTGGCTGAGCCAGGTGTGGATGCTGGCCAGCCGGGGCGAGATGCACGACGATCCGGTAGTGTGGGCGATCACCTCGAAGCGCAGCCTGCTGCTGGGCGCAGTGATGGCCGTGATCGTGTGGTCGGCGGTGTAAGGCCAAGTAGACTGTTGGTAGAAATGGATTCGACACAACTGACAGACTTTTCTCCGTCGTCACTGGATGCGGCGTTCGCTGCGGTAGAGGCAGAGGCGCGTGCGCAACTGGCTGCTCCCGACTTCGACGCGGAGGCGTTTCGGCTCGCCTGGCTGGGGCGCAAGCAGGGACGCCTGAAGGCGATCTCCGATGCGTGGCTGAAGTCAGCGCCGGCCGATGCGAAGCGGCTCATCGGGCAGCGCTTCAACGCCCTCAAAGAGGCGATCGAGGCGGCAGTGGAGACCGCGGCCGCGCGACCAAAAGCTGCGGCCGGCGCGACGATCGACATCACGCTGCCCGGCATCGCCCAGAGGATCGGAGCGGAGCATCCACTGGTCCGCACCATGCAGGAGATCGTCACGGTCTTCGAGCGGATGGGCTACTCCGTCGGTCTGGGGCCGGAGGTTGAGACCGACTTCTATAACTTCGAGGCGCTGAACTTTCCGCCCAATCATCCGGCGCGCGATACCCAGGACACGCTGGTGGTCGCCGACCAGGAGAAGAAGCCGGCACGCGAGCGGCTGCTGATGCGGACACATACCTCGCCCGTGCAGATCCGCTCAATGATTCAACAAGATCCGCCGCTGCGGCTGGTGATTCCGGGCAAGGTGCACCGCAATGATGCGGCGGATGCGACGCATTCGCCTGTTTTTCATCAGGTTGAGGGCTTGTGCGTGGATGTAAACATCACATTCTCCGACCTTAAAGGGACGCTGGACCATGCGATGAAGGCGTTCTTTGGCTCGGGCGTGAAGACAAGGTTCTTCCCCTCGTTCTTCCCGTTCACGGAGCCTTCGGCAGACGTTCAGATCTCCTGTATCTTCTGCAATGGCAAGGGTTGCAGGAAGTGCAAGCACTCCGGCTGGATTGAACTTCTGGGCTGCGGGATGGTGGATCCGGCGGTGTTTGAGGCGGTCGATAAGAAGCGCGTGGAGCTTGGCCGCGAACCGGCCTATAACACACGCAGAATCAGCGGGTTTGCCTTCGGGATGGGCGTCGACCGGATCGCCATGATGAAGTACGGGATCAGCGATATCGGTCTTTTGTACTCAGGCGACGTGCGCTTTTTAGAGCAGTTTTCGTAGGTTTTGGAGCGGTTTTGACGCGTTTTGAGAGCTGTGGAAATTCGGGGTTTATCCCTTTGAGAGGCGAGTTATAACAAGATTACGAGGTTTAAGCCTGATGACTTAACCCGCTTAAACTTCTTATAAACTGTCGCTATGGATCCCGTTCGAAACCCTTATTCGCCCGGCGCCGGAACTCCTCCTCCGGAGCTCGCCGGCCGGGAACGGTTGCGGGAGCAGGTGCGGATTGCGCTTGCGAGATTGCGCGCAGGGCGCTCAGCCAAGAGCGTGCTGATGGTTGGCCTGCGCGGTGTCGGCAAGACTGTATTGCTGGATCAGCTCATGCGGGACGCCGAGGCGGACGGCATCTGCACTGTGCGGTCAGAGACGCCGGAGAATCGATCGCTGCCAGCGCTCCTTGCTCCGCAGATACGTCTGGCTCTGCTGCATCTGAACCGCACGGAGTCAGCGAAGGATGCCGTTGCGCGGGGCCTGCGGGCGCTGGCTGGATTCGCGATGGCGCTCAAGGTGAAGTATCACGATCTGGAGGTTGGCTTTGACGCGGTGCCCGAGCCCGGTCTCGCGGACAACGGCGATCTGGAGATCGACCTGACAGCTTTGATTGAACAGGTAGGTGTTGCAGCCAGGAATGCCGGAACAGCCGTCGTGCTGTTCATTGACGAGTTGCAGTATCTGCCACAGGACCAGTTCGCGGCCTTGATTGCCGCGCTGCATCGCAGCATTCAGCGGCAACTGCCGGTGACGATTGTGGGTGCAGGATTACCGCAGTTGCGTGCGCTGGCAGGGGAAGCCAAATCGTACGCGGAGCGTCTGTTTGAATTTCCCACGATCGGGCCTCTATCCACCGAGGAAGCTGAACGCGCTCTGCGCAAGCCGGCAGCTGATGCGGGTGTGGACTATACCGACGATGCAGTTGGCGAGATGCTGGCGCGAACACAGGGATATCCATACTTCCTGCAGGAGTGGGGCAATCGCGCGTGGGATGTCGCCGTTTCATCCCCAATTACGCGAGACGATGTGGTCCAGGCGTCTGAGGAGGCAATCGCGACGCTGGATGAGAGCTTCTTCCGTGTGCGTTTTGACCGGCTGACGCCTGCGGAGAAGCGCTACCTGCGGGCGATGGCTGAGCTTGGCCCGGGAGCCCATCGATCGGGTGATATCGCCGGTGCGCTGGGCAAAACCGTAACAGCGCTGGGCGTGTTGCGGCAGAGCCTGATCACAAAGGGAATGATCTGGAGTCCGAGCCATGGGGATACAGACTTTACGGTTCCTCTGTTCGATGAGTTTATGAAACGCATCATGCCGGGCGATGATTGGAAGAAAGAGTAAAGGCAGGCCGTAGAGGGTAAGGGGTAGAGAAGAAAGACACGATGAATATTTTGACCAAGTGGATTCGCTCGTATTTGCCGGAGCTCAATGTGAGCGATGCGCAGTTGGCTGAAGACCTGACGCTGCGCGGCGTTGCTGTCGAAGGCATCTTCCCGGCGGCGATCGGCGGATCGCGCTTTGAGATGGACATCACGACCAACCGCGTGGACGCGATGAACCACTACGGCATTGCGCGTGAGGCGGCGGCGATCTATTCCGAGGTGCTGGGCGGCGCGGCGCTGAAGCCGCTGAGCGAAGAGCTGGGCGCGCCGGTGGAGGCTGCGCGCGATGGCGAGGCGTTTCCGGTGCGGATTGAGGCGCAGGACCTGTGCGGCCGTTTTACGGCGCGGGTGATTCGCGGCGTGCGCGTGAAGCCTGCGAGCGGAATGATCGCGGAGTACTTCGGCGCGATCGGGCAGAAGCCGATCTCCGGGCCAGTGGATGCGACGAACTTCGGATGGCTGGCGATGGGGCAGCCGACGCATGTGTTCGACCTGGACAAGATTGAAGGCGGTATTGTGGTGCGGCGTGCGCATGCGGGCGAGCGGCTGATGCTGCTGGATGGAAGCGAGCACACGCTGACGGCGGATGATCTGGTGATCGCGGATGAGATGAAGGCGCTGTCGCTCGCCGGCGTAATGGGCGGGTGGGATTCGCGCGTGACGGAGGAGACGAAGAACATCCTGGTCGAGGCGGCGTGGTTCGATCCGGGTGCGATTCGCGCGAGCTCGCGGCGGCACGGGCTGCATACGGATGCGAGCCACAGGTTTGAGCGCGGAGCGGACTTCAATGGTGCGCCGGTGGGCAACAATCTCGTGACGCGGCTGGTAGTGGAGCAGGCAGGCGGCGGCGTTGTGGGGCCGATGACAGACGTGATCGTGCCGGAGCAGCAGGCGCGGACGGCGGGACGTGACCGCATCGTGGTGCGCGTGAGCGAGGTGCAGCGGATTCTGGGGACGACGCAGGAGGATGCGGTGCTTGCAGAGGGCGGCGAAGGTCTCGGGCCTGAACGAGGCTGTGGTCGAGCAGGTGCTGACTGCGCTGGGGTGCTGTTTGGAGCCAACGCGTGCGGTTGCGGGCGAGTATGCGGTGAAGCTGCCGAGCTGGCGGCTGGATCTGGAGCGCGAGGTGGACCTGATTGAAGAGGTTGCGCGCGTGTATGGATACAACCGCTTCGCCGACACGCTGCCCGGATGGGCCGGCGCGGTGCGCAAGCAGCCGTATGCAGAGCAGGAGCGCGTGATTCGCACCACGCTGCGCGCGCTGGGATACACCGAGGCGATCTCGAGCACGTTTGCGTCGGCCGAGGAGGCCGCGGTGTTCGGCGATGCTGCGGCTGGCGCCGTGGCGATGGGCAATCCGCTGAGCGAAGAGGCTGGGGTGCTGCGGCCGTCGCTCGCGCCGGGAATGGCGACGATGCTGGCGCACAATCTGCATCGCGATGTCGCGGCGGTGCGGCTGTTCGAGATGGGCACGGTGTTTACGGGCTCGACCGCTGAGGTGCGCGAGGAGACGGGGCTGGCGATTGGAGCGACGGGCGGTGCGGTGGCGAGTGCTCTGCACGGCGCGGATGATGCGCTGATCTTCGAGGTGAAGGGCGCGCTGGAGTCGCTGCTCGCGAAGTTTGCGGGTGCGGTCTCGTTTGATACTGACGAGCTGCCGGAATGGATTGCGCCGGGGCGCGGCGCGCGGGCGCTGCTCGACGGCAAAGCTGTCGCGGTCTTCGGTGAGTTGCGCGCGGAGGAGTTGCATCGGCGCAAGCTGCGGCAGACGTGCGTGATCGCGGCGGTGAGCGCGCAGGAGTTGCTGCGCACTGCGCTGCGCCAGCCGACAGTGCGCGAGCTCTCGCGCTACCAGGCAGTGGAGCGCGACTTCTCGTTTGTGTTCCCGGACAGCGTGCGCTGGGATGCGATTGCGAGCGCGGTGAACGGGTTGAAGATTCCCGAACTGCGCAGCGTGCGGCCGGTGGAGATCTTCCGCGATGCGAAAGGCAAGGCGGTGCCGGCGGGCAGCTACTCGCTGCTGCTGCGCGTGGTGTTTCAGTCGAGCGAGCGGACGCTGACCGAAGACGAGCTGACGGGCGCGTCGGAGAAGATTGTCGCGGCGTTGAAGGGATTGGGCGGAACGCAGCGCGCGTAGCTCGGAGTCACATAACCATTCATCACACGGCGGTCCAAGTGGGGCAAAGGCAAGCGTGTGTCCGGCGTACGTGCGGGAGTGCCGAAGGGGATTCATCAAGGTTCCTTTGCGAATTCGAGTCCGCTAATCCACTATTCAAATCGCTATACTTCGAATTGAATTAGAACCACCCCATCCAGCAAGCTCCACCCCAGCGAACAAGTTCGCTGGGGACCCGGAAGCTGGCTGGGGACCCCGGGGGGCTGGAATGGCAACAGCGGTGGTGAGTGCCGACGAGTTTCAGGCGCTGGAGCAGAAGGTGCTCCAGACGGTCGAGCTCATCAAGAAGGAACGTGAGGCGCGCGCGCATGCCGAGGCGGAGCGCAATGCGGCGCAGGCTGAACTGGCTGCGCTGAAGGAGCAGATCCACGCGCACGCGGAGAACGCGAGCTCGGCGACGAAAGAGCTGGAGAGCCTGCAGCGTGAGCGTGAGACGGTGCGGCAGCGCGTGGAAGCGATGCTGGCGCAGATGGATGAGCTGCTGTAAGGAAGACTTAGACGAACTGTTGTACATGGAGATTTTTCCGGGGCCGCAATGCTGTTGAGGAGGCGCAAGGATGCCACAACTCGCACAGGCTGCAGAGGCAACGAACCCGGCGCAGGAGCTGTTCGCAAGAGCAGATGAGGAGAGGCGGTTGAGCGAGCAGATGAGAACAGCAGCAGAGATGTCACGGGCCGAACAGGCTGCGCGCGATTGCGGCGCGGTGGTGGTGGACATCTACGACCAGGTGTACCAGTTGCGCGGCACCGACGCGGCGCACATTGAGAAGCTGGCGGGGATTGTCGATGCGAAGATGCGGGCGGTGTCTGCGCATGGAACGACGGTGGATTCGCTGCGCGTGGCGGTGCTGGCGGCGCTGAATATCGCGGATGAATTGACAGCGCTGCGGGCGCGCTATGACGCGCTGGCGGGCAGCCTGAATCAGCAGGAGACGAGCGTGCGATCGCGCGCGGGGTCGCTGCTGGGCATGCTGGATGAGGTGCTGCAGGAGCGCAAGGCAGGCTAACGGCTACGTCGGACAGAAAGAATTTTGTTGCGGCGACGGCGGGATGCCGTGATGATGGTGGGCGGAGTCCCGGGAGCTCATCATGTCTACGCTGCGCAGTCTTGTGACCGCAGGTGTCTTTCTTCTCTCAGCACAGCTCTTTGTCGGGCAAGGTCCTGTTGGAACCGCTGCAGGCGGACCGACGGACGCCGACTCGTATAAAAGCAATCCGAAGTGGGTTCAGGCCATGCACGAGGGTCAACAGTTGCTTCGCGCCAGGAGGCCCGCGTTCGCGAAAGACAGCTTCAACAAGGCCAACAAGATTGCGGGCGGCTCGTGCTGGGATTGTCTGGACGGGCTGTATTCGGCGCAGTTTAGCGAAGGCGACTACAAGGGCGCGATCGAAACGGCCGGGAAGATGGAGGGCATAGCGACTGCTCCGAGCACGAAGTCCGTTGCCGAGTACAAGCGAGGTGATGCGGTCCTCGCGAAGGCGGGCGACAAGGCGAAGCCGGAGCAGCTTGAAGAGGCGCACGCGGCGTTCCAGCAGGCGCTGACGAACTATCCGAAGAACCTGCCGGCGATGTTCCGGGATGGCGAGGTGCTGACGCGGCTGGGCAAGATGGATGAGGCGAAGGCCTGCTTCGGCCAGTGTGCGGCGCTGGCCAAGCCGTCAGACCCGGCACGGCTGCGCGCGCAGCACTTTGCGGAAGATCCGACGCTGTCGCTGAAGAAGCGTGCGCCGGCGTTTGAGGTGACCGCGCTGGACGGCACGCGGTTCAACCTGGATGCAATGGGCGGGCGCGTGGTGCTGATCGACTTCTGGGCGACGTGGTGCGGTCCCTGCAACGAGGCGCTGCCTGAGGTGAAGAAGATCGCAAAGGACTTTGCGGGCGAGCCGCTGGTGATCATCAGCGTGAGCTGGGACTCGGACGACGCGAAGTGGCGGCAGTTTATCCAGAAGAACGAGATGACCTGGATGCAGTATCGCGATGCGGACCACTCGCTCTCGAAGGCGTTTGGCGTGGAGGCGATACCGCACTACTTCACGATCGACAGCGACGGCGTGCTGACGGCGGAGATGGTGGGGAGCGATGCCAACGTGGAGGGCAGGATCAAGAAGCTGGTGGCGAAGGCCCGCGACGCGCAGAAGCAGCGGGGCGACACCGAAAGGGCCGCAGCCGCTGCTCCGGGTGGGCAGTAGGTAGCGAGTTATCGGTTCAGGTCGTGCAGGGTTTGTCCGGCGGCCTGTGCTAACTTGCCAGCGCCCTCACGAACGTTGCCTTCGATCTGATCGCCAAGACCTTCATCGGCGAGATCGGGGTTGCCGGTGAGGTTGCCGAGGCCTTCCTTCACGCGGCCGGCAACATTGCGCCCGAGACCAGTGGCGCGCTGCTTTGTTCCCCACCCTGCGGAATTGCGAGCGGCGTCTTCAAGGTTGTCCGAGCCCGTGGCGTACTGCGGCCCTGGACCATTGGCGATGAGATAGGCGGCGAGACCGACTCCGATTCCGGCGGCCAGCCATGCAAGGGTCTTCATAAGCATTCTTCCTCCGTGATTTCAGATGCGTTTGAGCGGGAACGCGTGCTAGTTGCCTAGAATCAAAGAGGTGAGCGGACAAGCGGCGCGCAGGGTGGATGTGGTGGTGCTCGGCGCGGGAGCCGCGGGCATGATGGCGGCGCTGGAGGCGGGCCGGCGCGCGCGGCGGGTGCTGCTGGTGGATCATAACGAGCGGCCGGGGCGGAAGATTCTGATCTCCGGCGGCGGGCGCTGCAACTTCACCAACATTCACACGCGCGCGGAGAACTTTCTGGGCGAGAACCCGCACTTTGCGCGCTCGGCGCTGGCGCGCTACACGCCGGCGGAGTTCATCGCGCTGGTGGAGCGGCATGGCATCGCGTATCACGAGAAGAAGCTGGGGCAGTTGTTCTGCGATGGCTCGGCACAGCAGATTGTGACGATGCTGGAGCGCGAATGCGGCGCGGCCGGTGTGGAGCTGCGCTGCGGCGTGCGTGTTTCTGAGGTGCGCGCTGCGAGCTGCGAAGGATGAGACAGATCCGCGCGGTTTTCGTACAGACAAGTGTCGGGGAGATTCGCTGCGAGGCGGTGATCGTTGCGACCGGAGGGCTGTCGATCCCGAAGATGGGAGCGACGGGATTTGGCTATGAGCTGGCGCGGCAGTTTGGGCATGCGGTCGTTGAGCCCGTCCTGCGCTGGTGCCGCTGGTGTTTGCGGCAGAGGATTGCGAACGCTGGTGCGATCTCGCGGGCGTGTCGGCGGAGGTGGTTGCACGCGCCGATGTCACCGCGGCGAAGAAGAGAACGGCTGTGCCCGAGTTTCGCGAGAAGCTGCTGGTGACGCATCGCGGCTTGAGCGGACCGGCGGTGCTGCAGGCGTCGTCGTACTGGAGGCCGGGCGGTGCGGTGCAGTTTGATCTTGCGCCGGGCCGGAAAGTCTTCACTGCGTTGCGCGAGAAGAATGCACGGCGTGACGCGGCGGCGGCCAAGTCTCTTCTTCGCGAGGTTCTTCCGGCGCGCATGGCAGAGCGGTGGGTGGACATTGCGATGAACGATGGCGCTGGTTGGACGAATGCGGGACTCGATCGGCTGGAGCGCCGATTGCATGAGTGGATGATCACGCCGGAGGGGACAGAGGGTTTCGCGAAGGCGGAGGTGACCGCAGGCGGCGTCGATACGCGCGAGCTGGATGCGCGCACGATGGAGAGCCAGCGCGTGCCTGGGTTGTACTTCATCGGCGAGGTGGTGGACGTGACTGGATGGCTGGGCGGCTATAACTTCCAGTGGGCGTGGGCCAGCGGAGTAAGCGCCGGACGCGTCGCGTGAGCGCGGCTACTGTGCGGGCTACTGCACAACAAGCGTGAGATTGACGCTGTGCGTGAGGCCTGCGGCTGACGCGCTGACGGTCAGGTTGTACGTGCCGGTGGGTGTCGGGTTTGAGGATCCGCCGGGACCACCCTGATTCGGAATGAGGCGCTCCGAGCCGCAGCCGGTCAGAAATGTAAGCCCGGATGTGAGCGCGATCATGGTAACAGCGGCAAGCAGGAGGCGTGGCGTTCGGCGGCGGCGCAGAGCCCATGCGAGTGGCAGCGCGAAGACAGCGAGCACGGGGCTGGTGTGCGCGTGGATCGAATGGAGAACGCGGCCGCGCAAGTTCAGCGGTTGTCTGGCCGGTCTGCACCGTCACGGAGAGGGTGGATATCCCGCCGAGATTTGCGGTCGCGGGATTGACCGTGCAGATGCTGTTGGCGGGAGCCCCCGAACAGGCCAGCGCGACCGAGCCGGAGAGCCCCGGTTGCGAGGTGAGAAGCAGCGGGTAGGTGGCGGTTGTGCCGCTTGCGACGGTGGCGCTGGTCGCTCCGTTCGGAGTAAGCGAGAAGTCGATACCCGTGCCCGCGAGGTTCGTGGTCTGGGAGCCGCTCGGTGCATCGTCGGTCAAGGTGAGCGTGCCGAAGGTTGCGCCGCCGGTCTTCGGCGAGAAGACGATGATGAGCTCACAGGACGCCGCGGGGCTAAGCGTTGGGCTGCACGTAGAAGCGGCGATGATGAACCCAGCTGCTCAGTACTGTGTTTGCGATGTGCAGCGGCAGGCCGCCGTTGTTGGTGAGTATCAGCGTCTGCGCTGGAGCGGAGAGCCCGAGGCCGGTCGCGGGAAAGCTGAGCGATGTCGGACTGAGGCTGACGCCCGGCGGCGCGACGCCAGTGCCCGTGAGCGTGACGGTTTGCGAACGGAACTGGTCAGTGATGGTAAGGGTTGCGGTGCGCGTGCCGACCGCGGTTGGAACAAAAGCGACGGAGATGGCGCAGGTGGAGTGCGGATTGAGCGACGCGCCGCAGGAGTTCGTCGCGGTGAAGTCGCCTGCGAGTGAGCGACGCAGTGATGAGCGTGAGCGCGACGTCACCGGAGTTGGTCAGCGTGACCTGCTGCGACGCGCTGGTGGTCCCGATTGCCTGCTGCGCGAACGTGAGCGAAGGCGGAGTGAGTGTGTCGGTCGCGGGAGCGTTGCCCGTGCCGGAGATCTGCGCGGTTTGCGTTCCGGCGCTGTCACTGATGGTGAGCACGCCGGTGCGTGTGCCGCTCGCAGTGGGAGTGAAGGTGATGGAGACAGAGCAGGCCGTTTGCGGTGCGAGCGTTGCGGCGCAGGTGCTCGCGGCAATCGCGAAGTCGCCGGTGATCGACGGCGAGTTCAGCGTAGCGGGATTGGAGCCGGTGTTCGCGACGGTGATGATCTGCGCGGCCGCAGTTTGATTCACAACGGTGGCCGGGAAGGTCAGCGCCGCCGGCGTGAGCACGATTGCGGCGGGCGCCGTCGCAGTTCCGTTCAGCGAGACGGTCGCCTGGCCGCCTGGAATATTGGCGTAGATGAAGAGCTGGCCTGTGCGCGAGCCCGTCTGCGTGGGCGCGAAGCTGATGCTGAACGTGCACGTACCGCCGACCGGGATCGTCTGACCGATGCAGGTGTCATGCTCGACGAAGTCGCCGGTGACATCTTCCTGCGAGAAGGTGATCGGCGCGTTGCCGGAGCTGGTGACGGTGATCGTCTGCGCGGCGCTTTGCGTCGAGACCGGCTGCGCGCCGAAGTTGAGCGCGGTGGTGGAGAGCGTAATCGCGGGAGCGTTCGTCTGGATCGCAGTGAGCAGTGGGATCTGCCAGAGGCCGCGGCCGTACGTTCCGGCGCGCAGCATGCCGAGGCGGCCGTCCCCCGTCGGCATGTTCGGCGCAGCTTCGAGCGTGGTGACCGGCGCGTTGGGAAGTCCGATTCCGAGCGGGCTCCAGCAGTTCGCGGAGGCGCAGGTGGTTACCGATTGCGTGACGAAGACTCCGGTGTCCAGCGCGACGTAGACGGTGTTCGCATCGTTTGGATCGACCACCACGGCGTTGGCGGGTGCGAGCGGGAGGTTCGAGCTGATCGCGGTCCAGTGCGCGCCGAAGTCGGTGGAGCGATACAGATGTGGGTCGCTGCCGAAGCCCATGACTGTCGCGTACACCGTAGCGCCGGTGGCATCGTGCGGATCGACGGCAATGGAGGAGATGTCGAACGCGCCGGAGTTGAAGGCGTCGCTGTTCGTGACCGGACTGAGCGTCACGTCGGTCCATGTGGTCGAAGAGGAGTCGGTGTTCGCGGATTTTGTGACGAAGACGTGCCCGGCGATGTTCTGGCCCTGGTCGAACTGCGCCCGCCATTCCGGCGTACAGCACGGTCGAGCCTGTGCTCTGTGCGTTCGTCGAGCTTGCTGACAGGACCGCCTGCACCGAGGGAGCGAATCATCGCGGAGTTCGCGGTGCATGCGCCTGCAGTTCCGTCGAAGCCGCGGCCGAGCTCGTTGGCTGTACTCCAGGTGTCGCCTGAAGCGGCCGGGCCGCGCCACACGCGGCAGGTGCCGACGAGGACGTTCGTGGTCTGCTGCGGATCGAGAAGCGAAGGAGCATCGAGCAATGCCTGATCGTTGTTCACCTGCGGCGCGCCGATTGTCGCCGGCGAGAGAAGATCAGCGGCGGTGCAGTTGAGGCCGGAGGTGCAGGCCGCAAGGTTCACACCGGCGCCGACGGTGAGCAGCCAGTTGGTTGAGTTATTCGGATCGATGGCTGCGAAGCCGCCCTCACCGGCCGAGAGCTGAGGCCATGGCGTGAGGGCCGACGCTGACGTGGTGGCCGCGGAGCCGTTGGCGCCAAGGCCGGCGATCAGGATGTCGGGACTGGCGGGGTCCTGCGCGAACGAGACGACCTCCGCCAGCGAGCCGCCACTGCCGACCGCTGCGTTGAGGTTGTCAAAGTGCTGCGCGTCGGTCGCGGAGCAGGCTGGGCCCGTCTCGTTGACGCCATCGGTCGAGCGCCAGAGCCCGCCGTCATTGCCGACCAGAACCAGTTGCGTTCCGCTGCCCGTGAGTGCGGCTGCAATCGCATGCTGCGCGGGCGCGACGGCCGCGGGAGCGTTACAGCCGTTCAGCGCATTCGTGGTGTTGCGCAGCGTGCAGCTCGTCGAGCCAGAGGCAATCGCGCAGCGGTAGAGATCGACCGTGCCGGCGAACAGCAGCGTTCCGCCGGAGGAGGTCGGCGCGGCGGCGAGCGTGAGGTCGTAGCCTCCCTGAACGATCTCCGTGCTGCCCGAGCCGACTTCGAGCGAACGATTGTCGATGCGCGCGGCCCACGTGGGCGATGGATTCGCGCAGCTTCCGCCGGACGCGGCGCACAGGTCCTGCCAGAGCCCCTGGTCGTTGTTGTTCACGTCGACCGTCAGGGCGTAGAGGTCACCGGTCGCCGGCTGCACCGCAAGTGCGCCGCGGAAGATGGGGCACGTGCTGCTGCCTTGTCCGTTTGCGCCCACGGGACAGTTCGTCGTGGTGAGGCCCGCGCCGGGCTGGTTCGTGAGCCTCGTCCAGGTCTTGCCGTCGGCCGAGCTGTAGTATCCGTGGCTGCGCACGGCCGCGATGAACAGGCCGCGCAACACCGTCCCAGACGACCGAGGTCGCCGGGTTGCGCGGCTGCGCGCTGCCCGCGGGCTGGGGCGACTGGACAATCTGGCCACCGTCATAGAGCGTAGCCATCTTCCACGTGACGCCTGCGTCCGTGGAGTAGTAGAGCCCCGGAACCGAGGCTGACGCCTGCGCATCCACGATGGCCGCCTGAGGCGATACGGACATCGCGGCTACGACGAGGTTCGTCGACGCGCTGCTCCAGGCGATGCCCGCGGTCGAGAGACCGGCAAAGGTGTGGTTCAACGACGGCCCTTCGACCGCGACTGTGGCAATCGTCCACGTCTGGCCGGCGTCGGTCGAGCGCAGGATGCCCTCGCCATAGAGCGAGTCGGTAGCGTCATTCGGGTCGCCGGTGCCGGCCAGGACGACGGGATTGGGCGCGGGCTGCACGGCGACCGCGCCGATGGACAGTGACGGAATCGTGCTGGAGCCCGCGTTGATGCTGAATACCGGCAGCGTGTCCGTGAGGGGGGCGAAGGCAATCGAGGCGAGCGGGCCTGCCGCGTTGGTCGACTTCCAGACACCTCCGCCGGTTGTGCCGAGATAGACGGTGTTGCCGGTCGGGTCATTGGGATCGAAGGCGATCGCGGTCACGCGGCCGGTGACGTTGCCGAACCGTTGCGTGAGGATGGAGCTGGGCCCGAGTGGCTGCCACGCTGTATTGAGCCCGGTGGACGAAACACCGTGCGCGCGAATCCCGTTGCGGCGACTGAGCAGCTCGGCGTGCTGGATCTGTGCTCTCGAGCGCGCGAGTGCGGAGTCAGAACCGTCGGCAGTTCGGCGCTGGGCAAGGAAGTTTGCGACGCGCTGCTGCTGCGCGGCCTGCGAGGCGGCCTGCGAATGTGCCGCAATCGGACAGAGGCTGAGGAGGAAGGGAGCGGCAAACGCCAGCGTCCCCGGCCAGCGGAGTGGGTGAACCGGTCGATAAGAGCCCAGGCGACAACTTGCGAGCGAACGCAACGGCAAACGCAGATCCCGAAGCCCCCACTCTTTTGTGCGACAAACGTTCACACCAGACAAAGAGCAAGTGGAGGCGCACTCCTCGCGACAGAAGAAAAGAGCTTTCTAACCTGGCAGGCAGATTGGATTAGCGTTTTCTTAAGACGCGCGATTACTCGGAGTGTAGCAAGCGCGGACGCCAGACAAATCACGCGTACACGCCTCGTTTCTGCAACTTATGGCTAAGCAGATCGCCTGAGGGTGTACGCGATCCAGCCACGCTGAGGCCACTTTCTCGAACGAGAACGCCACCGTTCACGTTCCGCAGAATTCACCGATCAGGAGAACGGCTAATAGCTGTGGCCGAGAACCGGATGCGGCTCATACAACTCCTCCAGCCGCTTGATCTCGTCTTCGCTGAGCTTCAGCTGCAGCGCCGCGAGAGCGTCCTCGAGATGGTCCGGCTTGCTCGCGCCGATGATCGGCGCCGACACACCCGGCTTGGTGAGTATCCACGCGAGCGCTACCTGCGCCGGTTTGGCGTGCCGTTCGTTCGCGATCTCGACAACGCGATCGACGATGTCAAAGTCGGTGTCGCGGTAGTACATCCTGTGCCCGAAATCATCCGTGCGCGCCCGCGCCGTGGCTCCTCCGAAAACCTTATCTTGCTGGGAGTCGCGATCCCCCCGCTTGCGTGTGCCGGCAAGAAAGCCCCGCGCCAGCGGGCTCCAGGGAATGCAGCCGATGCCCTGGTCCAGGCAGAGCGGAATCATCTCGCGCTCCTCTTCGCGATAGATCAGGTTGTAGTGGTTCTGCATCGTGACGAACCGCGCCAGCGAATTCTGCTCCTGGAACTGAAGCATCTTGAGAAACTGCCATGCATACATGCTGGACGCACCAATATAGAGCGCCTTGCCTGCGCGCACGACCGCGTCCAGCGCCTCGCAGGTCTCCTCGATGTTGGTGTTCTTGTCGAAGCGATGGATCTGATAAAGATCGACGTAATCGACGCCGAGCCGCTTGAGGCTGCGATCGATGGACGACAGGATGTGCTTGCGCGAAAGGCCGCGGTCGTTCGGCGCATCGCTCATCGGGTTGAAGACTTTGGTCGCGATCACCAGCTCCTCGCGGCGCGGCTGGAACTCGCGCAGCAGCTTGCCCGTGAGCACCTCGCTTTCGCCCAGCGAGTAGATATCGGCAGTGTCGTAGAAGTTGATACCGGCTTCAACAGCGCGCTGAACGAAGGGGCGTGATTCGTCCTCCTCCAGCACCCATTCGCGCCACTTCTTCGAGCCATAGGTCATCATGCCGAGACAAAGCGGAGAGACGCGTACGCCGGTCTGGCCGAGCCGCACATAGTTCATGGATGAGATTCACCTCTTCGCGATTGGACGCGCACGGCGCGCGCGGGGTTCACGCGGAGGTAGTTTCAGGCTTCCGTAGGTTGGCTGACCACCGCTTCGGGGACTGCGGCGCGCGGTCGTGCCGGCTCAGAGGAACCAACGGCGCCGACGACCCATGCCCAGCGTTGGGTGGATGCAAAGGCTCGCGTGAGTTGCAGCGCCAGGAAGTATACGGTCGGTGCCAGGACAACCCACATCAGCAGGACGCCTGCAGGCGCCAGCACATGGCCGTGGACCATCACGATCTTCATGGCGACGGCGAAGAGCGACGGTGATCGCCGCCCCGTGGGTCAGATACACGCCGTAGGTGGTATCGGCCACATTGACGAAGCTCGGCCACGAGCGGCGGCGGATCCGCAGCAACAGAATGACGATCAGCACTGAATAGATCTGGTTGGCGAAGCGAAGCGAGTTGAGCGTGTCCGGGCTGTTTTGCGCTTTTAGTATGGCCGTCTCGATCAGCGAGACACCTGCTGCTATCGACGCCCAGAAGGCAAGCCACCAGGCTGACTGGGCGGTTGCCCAGCTCAGAATTCTCCTTGCGAAGAGAGCACCATGCACCCAGCCAGAGATAGAAGACAAAGGCGAAGAGCGCCTCGGTGTGCCGGCTCGGCAGCCAGCGGGTGTAGACATTCACTCCATAGAAGAGGTTGACCGCCAGCAACACCGCTCCAAGCCGCAGGTCATTCAGCCATCGGCGCAGCATGACGATGCAGGTGAGAGCCACCATGAAGTTGGGGATAAACCAGAGCGCCGTCTCGGTGACGCAGCGAACGGTGGCGGCGTACATCGTCGAGAGGAGAACACCTGAGCTGAGCCCCGAGGCCGGAATGCCGGCAAGATCTTTGTGCGTGCTGTAGAAGACATCGACTCCGACCCAAACCAGCCAGGCGGGAATGAGCCGCTTGGACGCCGCCACAGATAACTGACCCGGTCCGAAGCCGGCAGGCGGTCCCCCACCAGAAAGCCGGAAATCAGGAAGAATCCAATGGTGCCGAACTTGAACGGCTGCATCATCAGACTCAACTCAGCCGTCGAGACCGTCTCGTATTTCGTGAATTTTATGGCGGAGTGGAGAAATACGATCGCCAGCATGCTCCAGAAGCGGACCGTATGGATAAACAGGTACTCGGGCCGTTTTTTTGCGACCACAGGCTGCGATGCTGCAGAGCCCGTACGAACCCAGGGGATTGGAAAAGACCTTTAACGTAGTCGCCATTCAGCGGGACCAGGTGACCTCAACAGCACACACGAACTGCGCAAGAACGCCGGCGAGGAGCCTCGGCGTGTTGGAAATGGTGTAGTTCCGTACAGAGTAGTATCGGCAGCCTAGCAGCTTGTATGAGCCCGCCTCACGTTCAATGTGGATTACCGCGTACGAAACCAAATCAGTTGCGATGGCACTTTCACACAAAAACGTGACACGGAATCAGAAAGTTTCAAAAGGTACCAAGGTACATACGGAGGTTCGTCCTTTCGCGTCACGCGCATGCACAGGCCCGCATGTTCCAAACTGAAAGCAATGGCTCGCAAGAGATTACGCGTTGGTGTTCTGTTCGGTGGCCGCAGCGGTGAGCACGAGGTGTCATTACGTTCGGCCCGCTCCATCCTCAAAGCAATCGACCGAAAGATGTACGAGGTGGTGGAGCTTGGCATCAGCAAGGAGGGCCGCTGGCTGACCGGCAGCGCCGCAGAACGGCTGCTCACGAGCGGAGAGCAGGCTTCTGCCGCGGACAGCCGGAGAAGCCGGCATAACCCTCGCCGCGGCGGCGGCTGAGCCCGGAGCGCGCACCGGCCTGGACATCGTCTTCCCGGTGCTGCACGGGACGTTTGGTGAAGACGGCACCATCCAGGGCCTGCTCGAGCTGGCGGACGTTGCTTACGTCGGCTCCGGTGTGCTCGGCTCGGCCGCCGGCATGGACAAGGACGCGATGAAGCGGCTGTTTCTGGCCGCCGGTCTGCCGATTACGCCGCACGTGACGATGCTGCGCAGCGAATGGCGCGCGGACGCGAAGCGCGCGACGAAGGCGATCGAGAAGGCGCTGACCTATCCGCTGTTCGTAAAGCCCGCGAACCTCGGCAGCTCGGTCGGGATCAGCAAGGTGCACGGCCGCGCTGAGCTCGGTCCCGCGATGGACCTGGCCGCAGGCTTCGACCGCAAGATCGTCGTCGAGCAGGGCGTCGGCGGCCCGGGTGTGAAGCCCCGCGAGCTGGAGGTCGCGGTGCTTGGCAACGATGCGCCGGAGGCCAGCGTCGTCGGCGAGATCGTGCCCGCCAAGGAGTTCTACGACTACGAAGCCAAGTACGAGCTCTCCGGCCCCGACGAGAGCGTGAGCATCATCCCCGCGAAGCTGACCAAACCCGAAGAGAAGAAGATCCGCGCGATGGCCATCGAGGCCTTCCGCGCCTGCGACTGCGCCGGTCTGGCCCGCGTCGACTTCCTCATGGCGCCCGCCGCAAAAGGCAAGCCCTCCGAGATCGTGCTGAACGAGATCAACACCATGCCCGGCTTCACCTCCATCAGCATGTACCCAAGCTCTGGGCGGCCAGCGGCCTGCCCTATCCAAAACTCATCGACCGCCTCATCGAGCTCGGCATGGAACGCCATCGCGAGAAGCTGGAGACGCACTTCAGCCGCTGAGCTCCGCCGCCGCTCGACTACCATAACCAATGAGCACCACCGCAGCACAAACCCTCACGCTCGCCGACATCAAGGCCGCCCGCGAGCGCCTCAACGGAGCCATCTACACCACGCCCTGCGCGCGCTCCGAGATGCTTTCGCGCCAGACCGGCCAGAGCATCTTCCTCAAGCTCGAAAACCTGCAGATGACCGGCAGCTTCAAGGAGCGCGGCGCTTTGAGCAAAATCGCCACGCTCACGCCCGAGGAGGCCCAGCGCGGCGTCATCGCGGCCAGCGCCGGCAATCACGCGCAGGGAGTCGCGCATCACGCCACCCAACGCGGCATCCGCTCGGTCATCGTCATGCCGCTCGCGACGCCGCTCGTAAAGGTGCAGGCCACGCGCAACTTCGGCGCTGAGGTCGTGCTGCACGGCGCCAACTACGACGAGGCCTGCGAGGAGGCCACGCGCCGCTGCCAGGCCGAGGGCATGACCTTCATCCACCCTTTCGACGACCCGCTCGTCATGGCCGGCCAGGGCACCATCGGGCTCGAGCTGCTGGAGCAGGTCGAAAATCTCGAAGCTGTTGTTGTGCCGATCGGCGGCGGCGGCCTGATCGGCGGCGTGGCCTGCGCGGTGAAGGAATCCAAGCCCGACGTCCGCGTCATCGGCGTGCAGACCGCGCGTCTGCCTTCGATGAAGGAAGCCCTCCGCGCAGCACCATCCCGTCACGCTGGAACCCGCAACCACCATCGCCGACGGCATCGCCGTACGCCGCGCCGGCGAGGTCACCTTTCCCGTTGTAGCCCGCTACGTCGACGAGATCGTCACCGTCAACGAAGACGAGATCGCCTCGGCGATCCTCACCTTACTCGAACGCGAGAAGACCCTCGCCGAAGGCGCCGGCGCCGCCGGCCTCGCTGCCGTCCTGCAGAAGCGGACCTCGCTGCCGGCGTTCACGCGCACGGCCGTCATCGTCGGCGGCGGCAACATCGACGTCACCCTGCTCAGCCGCATCATCGAGCGCGGCCTCGTGCAGGACGGCCGCCTGATTCGTCTGCGCATCCACCTGCTCGACCGCCCCGGCGCCCTCGCCGACCTGACGCAGATCATCGCCGCGCACCGCGCCAACATCGTCGACACGCTGCACAATCGCGCGTACTACGGCGTCAACCTTGGCGACACCGTCATCGACATCACAATGGAGACCCGCGGACGTGAGCAGGTCGAAGAGCTCGTCGCTGCCCTGAGCGCCGCCGGCTACAAGCACAGCCGCGTACTCTAGAGACAGCTCGGTAGCCGCTACCGCTTCTTCGCCTCACCCGGGATCGTCAGGGTCATCCGCTGATGATCGCGCAGCACATCCAGACCCACCGGCCTGCCCTTGGCTGCGCGGAGATGCTTCGTCCACTCCGACGCCGAGTGCATCGGCTCGCCATCCGCCCGCACAATCACATCACCCGCATGCAGCCCGGCACGGGCCGCAGGAGTGCCGCCCTCGACAGACTGCACGAGCAGGCCTTTTCCATCCGCCACGCCGAAGTAGCTGGCGAGCTGCGGCTGCATCGCGTCAACGATGATGCCGTCGCCAGTCTCGTGCATCCCAGCCCCGTGCACCATCTTGTCGATAAAGCCCTGAGGATGAGGCGCAGGCGCCGCAGGTGCAGCAGCGGGTCCGGCCGCGTACACGCCGGAGAACTCCTCAAACACCGTTCCCTGCGGTTGCGGCCCGGGCTGGTTCAGCCGCGCCCACGCCTTGCGCTCCACATCTTCGCGGTTCGCCAGCTTCGTCCGGATCGTGATCGGGTTGCCATTGCGGAAGACCGAGAGCCTCACCTCAACGCCCGCGCCGGTCTCGCGAATCATGCGGCGCAGCGACTCGCCGCTCGCGACGATGTGGCCGTTGATCCCGGTAATCAAATCGTGCGGCTGCAACCCGGCCGACGCTGCGGGGCCGTCATGATCGACCAGCAGCACCTCGACGCCGCGGTTGTCACGCAGATGCAGCGCGGCCGCCTGTTCGGCAGTCAGATCGTGAAATTCGATTCCGAGATAGCCGGGAGGCCGCTGCGTCACGGTCGCGTGGCCGTTGACTGCGCGGCCCGCAGTGGCTGCACGGCCCAGCGGCGCGGCCAGCAGCAGAACAATGAGAACCGAAGCTCCGGCAAGCCGGCTTCCGCGCACGGCTGCTGCGCTCCGGAGCCGCCTCCGCCATTCTCTCCGGATCGAGCATTTCTCCCGGAAATGTAACTCGGAGCGACAACCGCCCGGGCCGTTTTCTCTCAAAGAAAACGGCATTCGCAATTTCGACCAGGGCCAACGAACCGGGAGAAATGCTCCAATGGCTGCATGCTGCATCGATCGCACCTTACTCGATATCAGCCGAGCCCTGTAGTACCTGGTAGGATGCGTTCCTCACCGCCGCATTCGAGTCCTGCGTCGACACCGAGCGCAGCACGCGACGCACCGTCGAGTCTGCCTGCACCGGCTCCAGCATCGAGATCGCCGTGCTGCGCACATCCGCGCTCTGATCGTTCATCAGCGCATCCAGCACAGCGTCGCGCACGTTCTCATCCTGCGCCACGTACGGCTGCAGACCTTCGAGCGCCTTCAACCGGACCTGCGGGCTCTTGTCATAGTGCAGGCTGGCGAGCAGCGTGCCACGCACACTCTCAGAACCATCCGCCGCGCCGTCGCTGCATCCTGAAGCTTCCAGGCACTGATTCACCAGCAGCGAAACCGCATCCTTGTGAACGTCCGGATTCGCGGCCAGCTTCGTGCCCAGCATCAGCAGCTGACGGATCTGCGGATCGTCCAGCGATCCCTGCATCGTCTCCGGCACCAGGCGGTTGTACTTCACCTTCACAATCTTCGGATCAGGCGTCTGCACGATTCCGGCGACGTTCGCGATCGGTCCCTCCGAAGCGTTCGTCGTTGCCACGCGCGTCGGCAGCTGCGGCGCATGCGCGGCCTGGTAGCGTGCAATCGCGTTGCCGCCCAGGAAGCCCATGCCGATCAGCAGTACGGTCAGCGCGGGCGCGCCCTGCACATAGCTGAACCAGCGGAAGGCATTGCCGAAGAACCGCTGCGCGACGGAGCGTGGAGGCATCGCGTCCAGCGCCTCATCAAGGCGCATACGCGACGCCGCCAGCAGATTCGGTGAGGGTTCAACCACCGGGTCCAGCGCGAGCTCTTCGCGAAGTGCGAGCATCGCATTCCACTCACGCCGGCACTCTTCGCAGCCGTCCAGATGCTGCTCCAACGGCTGCAGCAGCTCGTCCGGCAGCTCGCCATACTGCGCGAGAACTATGTTCTGTTGTGCACTGTCACAGTTCATGATGCGTACTCCAACCAGCCTCTCCAACGCCTTCATAACGCCCCGCAGCGGATCTTCTTACTGTCTAATGCCCGCCAGCGGTGATAGCCCGTACTTCTTTCCTGCTCTCTTCTGCAGCTTCATCGCACGTCTGCGAGCCTGGCCCGCAGCTTGCGTGTCGCGCGGAAGAGTGTGTTCTTGGCCGTCTCCTCGGTCGTGGAGAGCATCTCTCCGATCGTCCGCAGCTTCAGCCCCTGGTAGTGCTTCAGTTCGAACACCGTTCGCTCGCGCGGCGTCAAGGAATCCAACGCACTCTTAATCGCGGCGTTCATATTTTTTCGCTCCAGCTCGCGCGCCGGATTGGCCGTCGCGCGTTCGTCCTGGACATTCGCCATCAGGTCCATCTCCTCGCCGGCTGCGTCCATCACGGTCGAGGGATCCTCTTTGCGGCTCTTGCGGCGGCGAAGCTGGTCCAGGCACAGGTTCGTCACAATCCGGTAGAGCCAGGTGTAGAACGAGCACTCGAAGCGGAAGTTCGACAGGTGCCGGTACGCCTTGATGAAGGCATCCTGGTGCACGTCCTGAGCGTCCTGCTCGTTGCCCAGCATGTGCAGCGCCAGCCGCAGAACGCTGCGGTCGTAACGCCGAACCAGCGCATCGAAGGCCGAGCGGTCCCCCTTCTGGGCCGCGCGGATCAGCTCGTCATCTTCCGCGCGCTGCTGCTGGCGGGCTTCCATCTGCTCCGCCGTCAGCCTGGCACGGGTACTCGATTGGGCGGCAACGTTCGACGACATACTTGCCGCTGATTCTACGCCGTCCCCGCTCTCTTTCAGCCCGAGGCCTAAGGAAGTGGGACGCCGACGGCGCTCGCCGCCGAGGACGATCACATCACTGATGCTCATTCTCAGTCTGACTCCGGAGTCAGCGTTCCTACTACATCTCGGTAGACGTCGCGCATGGGACAAAGGTGAGCATCAATGAAGTCTTTGGCATACGTTGTTTAGTGCATACGCCCTGAGAGCGCTCTCGCGCGTCCTATGTATCAATTCGTAAGGAACGTGCGAGGCTGATGTCTAACCCGTTTGACAACAAAATGAACCGCCGTCAATTCTTACGCCAGACGTTCGCCTTTTCGGCTTTGGCGGCCGCCTCTCCGCGCCTCGCCTTTGGAGCCTCCGGCCCTGAACTCGGAGCCATCAGCCCTGAACTCCACGCCCAGGCAGTCGTCGGTCCGGCCGCGATACCACAGCCCGACCCCAACGGCCAGCACATGTTCCTGATCGGCGACTGGGGAACCGACAAGTACCTCGACCAGCAGACGGCCACAGCTCTCGCCATGAAGCAGTGGGTCGACCAGCGGCACATCCACCCCGGGGCGCTCTTCCTGCTGGGCGACAACTGGTATGGCGACATGGGCGTCGGCTACATCTCGCCCCGCTGGCAGAGCCAGTTTGAGCAGATGTATCCCACCTCGCACTTTCCCGGACCTGCTTACGTGGTCCTCGGCAACCACGACTACGAGCGCAAGGTCTCGAGCAAGGTCGACCTGGAGCTCGGCTACGCAGCCCACGCCAAAGGCACCCGCTGGACCCTGCCCTCGCGCTGGTACACCTTCAAATATCCCGAGAAAGACCCCGTCATCACCTTCATCTGCCTCGATACCAACCTCCCCGGTCAGAAGCATGGCGCCGAGATGTTCGAGCCATGGAGTTTCAGCATGAAGAAGGAGGATCGCGACCAGCAGGACGCCTGGTTCCGGCAGGAGCTCGCCAAGCCGCGCACCACGCCGTTCGTCGCCTGCGTCGCTCATCACCCCATCTACACCAACGGCATCCACAAAGACCAGAAGATCCTGATCCACGACTGGGACGCGCTTCTCCGCCAGTACAAGATCGACTTCTGGATCAGCGGGCACGACCACGACCTGCAGCACCTGGAGTTCGCCGGTCACCCCACCAGCTTCGTCATCTCCGGCGGCGGCGGCGCCGAGCTGGTCGACTGGACGATTCCGCCCGCCAGGCGCGGTCCGTTCGGCGACAAGATCATCGGCTTCTCGGACATGGAGTTCTCCAAAGACGCCATCATCTTCCGCCACGTGAACGCCCAGGGCCAGGTCCTCCACACCTTCCGCAAGACGCCGGGCGGCAAGATCGAGATCTTCCCGGTCTAAAACCCCAGGCAGTGAGCACTTTTCACCACACCTGTGTCTGTTTGGACACAAGTCCAAGCCTAAAGTCTCTTCTTTGAAGACTTTGCGCAATTTAGGGGGAGGGGGTACCACCGCCTGGTCCACCCATTCGCACGCTTTCAGAGGAGCTGACGGTACACTTGCCTCAATGCCGTCGCTGTTCCCCGACCCGTCCCAGCCGCGAATTCCCCCAACCCGCACGAACCCGCAGGCCTGGCTGATCGCGCACTGCGACGGTGGTGCGCGCGGCAATCCCGGCCCGGCGGGCTACGGCGCCGTGCTCCAGACCGAATCCGGCGAAGTGCTCGCCGAGCTCAGTGAATTTCTTGGCATCCGCACGAACAACTACGCCGAGTACTCCGGCCTGCTCGGCGTGCTCGCCTGGGCCCTCGAGCACGGCTATCAGCGCCTCCGCGTCATCTCCGACTCGGAGCTGATGGTGAAGCAGATCCAGGGGCGCTACAAGGTGAACTCGCCCGACCTGAAGCCGCTCTGGACAGAGGCGCACAGCCGCATCGCGCAGCTTGACGAGTTCCAGATTACCCACGCCCTGCGCCACAAGAACAAGGACGCCGACCGGCTGGCCAACGCCGCCATGGACCGCGGGACCGGCAAAGGACCTGCCACCGGCGGCCCCGCCGAGCCCAAGCGCGAGCTTCGCGCGACTCCATACCCGAAACATCCCGCATCCGCGCCTCCGATGCTGCGCGGCTTCACTCGCGGCGGAGTGGTGCATCTGCTCGGCGACGCGAAGCTGCCCGATGGCGTCTTCGTCAAGATCGTTCCGGAGTAACCAGCGGTTTCACTCCCCTCGTCTCTCAATCTGCCATCTATTTGCATCCAACCCGCTTAGGATGAGGTGTATGCGTCGTTTGAAGTTTCAGGGTCTTTTTTGGGCATCCCTTTCTGCCCTTCTTTTCTTCTCCTCGTTCACCGTTTGGGCCAGCCAGCCGCAGGGGTCCGACCCCGCTGCCGTCGAGGAAGTGCGCCAGGCCGTGAGCGCCGAACTGGAGGCCAACCGGACCGATAAAAGCAACTGGACGTACCGGGAAAACGACGTGACCCCGGGAAAAAACGCCGTCTACACCACGATCGAAACCCCACAAGGCACGCTGCGCCGGTTGATCGAACTGAACGGCCATCGCCTGAGCGGGGACGCAGCAGCCAATGAGATGCGCCGGATTCAGAATTACGTGCAGGATTCCGCCGCTCAGGCCAAGGCACGCCGGAACGCCGCGCACGATGACGCTCAGGCGGAAGAGCTGCTGAAGATGCTGCCCGAAGCCTTCCTATGGACGAAGGCCAGCGCAAACAGCGACTCCGACACGTTGAACTTTCGCCCGAACCCCGGCTTCGACCCGCCGGACATGCAGTCGCGGGTCATGGGCATCATGGAGGGCCAAATGGTTATCTCCAAAGAGGGCCACCGCATCGTTACGCTCAGGGGAAAGCTCAGCGAGGATGTCCTGATTGGCTGGGGCATTCTCGGCAAGCTCAATCGCGGCGGGACCTTCGATGTCGAGCGAAGGATGGTCGGGGAGCACCACTGGCAGATTACTGAGACCCACGTGCATATTGGCGGGCATGCGCTGCTCTTTCACACCATCGGCCAGCAGGAAGACGACGTAAAGACGGAGTGGAAGCCATCCACCGCGCAGACCCTGCAGCAGGCCGCGCAGGAACTCAACGCCGGCCACTAATCGAACGGCCGGTTCGCGTAGGCTGCGCAAAATGCAAGTGGTTGCATCAGCTTTTCGCATCCCCAGGAGATGCGAGAGACTCTAATACTGAAGTGATTGAGCTTCCCCTCAGCTCCCGCATGTGGCGGGCCCGCAGTGTTGTTGTGACACTGTCTCTCGCGATGCTCTTCAGCGTCGCGCCCGCGCTTGCGCAGAACAACACTGGGGCCGCAAATAATCAGGCGAAGAAGCAGAATCTGCCATCTGCACCTAGCGCGGTTCTGCTGTCGCAGCAGGATGAGGCGCTCGGGCGGCCGGCGGGCTCGGGCTTTACGTTCAAGCCGCCCAGCACGACTCCCGGGCCGGACGGAATCCGCATCGAGCAGCCCACGGACACGCCGCTGGCCCTCTCGCTCGATGATGCGATCTCGTTGGGACTCCAGCGCAACGTGCGGCTGGTGTACGACCGCGCCAAGCAGAAGACGGTTCACGGCGAGCAGCTTGGGGTCATCAATGCGCTGCTGCCATCGCTGCGCGCGACGGCCTCGACCAGCACCGAAGAGGTCAACCTCGCGGCTCTCGGGTTCAAGCCGCAGTCGCTTGCCGGCCTGCTCTCGCAGTTCGGGATGAGTTCAGCAAGCTTTCCGACCGTCCTCAAGGTCAACGTGACGCAGGCGCAGGTCAGCGCCAATCAGCAGCTCTTCAATCTGCCTGACTATGAACTGTTCAGAGGAGCACAACGCGAGGTCGAGGTTGTCGATCTGGATGTCCTTACCAGCCGCGGCGATCTGATCCTCAGCGTCGGTTCGGCATATCTGCAGGTGCTCGCGGACCAGACCAATCTCGCCAACGCGCAGGCGCAGGAGCAGGCCGCCAAGATACTGTTCGACCAGGCGAGCCAGCGCCGCCAGGCCGGCGTGGGCACCAGCCTCGATCAGCTTCGCGCGCAGGTGCAGTATCAGCAGCACCAGCAGGCTACGATCGCCGCCGAGAACCAGGTCGCGAAGGATACGATTCAGCTAAACCGCATCATGGGCCTGCCCGCCGGACAGAAGTTAGAGCTGACCGACACGGCTCCATTCGCCGAGTTTACGGACATGGACCTTGATCGCGCGAAGGACACGGCCTACCGGCACCGCAAGGACCTGCTCAGCCTGCAGGCGCAGATTCTGGTGGCCGACCGCGAACTGCGCGCCGTGCGCTACCAGCGGTTGCCGACAATCGCGTTCAACGGCTTCTATGGCGTGCTGGGCGAGACCACCGGTCTTTACCACGGCGTCTTCATGGCCGAAGGCAGCCTGAGGTTCCCGATCTTTCGCGAGGCCCAGCAGCGCGGCCAGGAGGACCAGGTGAACGCGCAGCTTACGTCGCTGCAGCAGCGCGTGAGCGATCTGCGCGAGACGATCGATGCTCAGATTCGCGCGTCGATGCTGGATGTGCAGGCGGCGGATCAGCTCGTGAAGGTTGCGCAGAGCAACGTGCAACTCGCGCAACAGGAGCTCTCCGATGAACGGGAGCGCTTCACAGCCGGAGTCGAGGACAATCTCGCTGTCGTGGATGCCGAGGCCTCGGTCACTTCAGCGCAGGCACAGTTGACCCGGGCGCTCTATCAGTACAACGTCGCGAAGCTGAACCTCGCGCGCAATACGGGCGTGGTGGAGACGCGTTACCGCACGTATCTGGGTAAGTAGTTCTGGCGAGTAGTTCTGGGCCGAACAGCGCGGAGCTTAGCTGATCACCTTTTGCGCCTCGGCGACGATGCCGTGATGCAGCCTTACCAGCGCGAGAATCGCGAGCACGATTGCCGACGCTGACTCCAGCAGCGCTGCAGGGAAGATCGCGGCGGAAGATGCGCGCGACCGTCATGCGCACGAAGAAGCCGCCCCATGTGCCGATGACCGCGCCTACCCCAGCGAATACGATGCCTCCGGCAACGGGCTCATCGATGGCGATGGCCACCATCGCACCGACCAGCGCTCCCACAACGACTCGCGCCAGCGCCGGACCGAGAGAGGTCCGCCGCGGTGTCTGAGGCAGCGTGTCGACGCCGTACTCACCGAGTGCGCAGGCCGTGAAGATGACTGCGACGACGAGATGCGCGATCCACGTCGCCCATCCGTGCTCCGGTACGAGCGCCAGCCATGCGGCCCAGGACAGCGCGGCAATCGCCGTCATGCAGCGCATGCCGGTGACCACACCGAGCACCAGAATCATATCCATGGACCCGCCCCCGCATTAGCCCGGCGAACCAGTCCGCTGGGCTCGCAGCGATACTACCTTACTTGCTGCGCAGCCAAATTACTTGTTGCGCAGCCAAATTACTTATTGCGAAGCCAAATTACTTGTTGCGCAGCCAGCCGTAGAGCGGAAACCGCTCCGCCAGCTCTCCAACGCGGCCGCGAATCGCTCGCAAGCGCCCCTCATCGCTGCGGTGCTCGAGCGCTTCGGCGATCCAGCCCGCGACGGTGCGCATCTCCGCCTCTTTCATGCCGCGCGTCGTCAGCGCCGGTGAGCCGATGCGGATGCCGCTGGGCTTCAGCGGAGGATTGGTGTCATAGGGGATGGCGTTCTTGTTCACCGTGATGCCGGCCACACCGAGCGCGGCCTCGGCTTCAGAGCCCAGCATTCCGCGGCCGAAGACATCGATGAGAACGAGGTGCGTATCCGTTCCCCCGGAGATGACGCGGTATCCAGCGGCCTGCATTGCATCGGCGAGCGCCTTCGCGTTGGCGACAACCTGCGCGGCGTACGCCTTGAACTCCGGCTGCAGCACCTCACCAAAAGCAACGGCCTTCGCCGCGATGATGTGTACCAGCGGGCCACCCTGCTGGCCGGGGAAGACACTGCGGTCGATCCCAGCCGCGAACTCCTGCTGGCAAAGAATCAGACCCGCGCGCGGCCCGCGCAGCGTCTTGTGCGTTGTTGACGTCACGACATGCGCGTGCGGCACGGGCGAAGGATGCACACCGCCGGCGACCAATCCAGCGAAGTGCGCCATGTCGATGACCAGCTTCGCTCCCACCTTGTCCGCGATCTGGCGCATGCGCGCGAAATCAAACTGCCGCGGATACGCCGACCCGCCGCCGATGATGACCTTTGGCTTTTCGGCAACGGCCTGTTGTTCGAGATGGTCGTAGTCGACGGTTTCGGTGTCCTTGCGCACCTGATAGCCCACGACGCGATAGAGCTTGCCGGAAAAGTTCAGCCGGTGTCCGTGGGTGAGATGTCCGCCGTGCGCGAGATCGAGGCCAAGGATGGTGTCGCCCGGCTCCAGCAGCGTCATGTATGCGGCGGCGTTGGCCTGGGAGCCGGAGTGTGGCTGCACGTTCGCATGCTCGGCGGCGAAGATCTTCTTGGCGCGATCGCGGGCGAGGTTCTCGACCGCGTCGGCGAACTCGCACCCACCGTAGTAGCGCTTGCCAGGGTAGCCCTCGGCATACTTGTTGGTGAAGACCGAACCTGCGGCTTCGAGCACCGCGCGCGAGACAAAATTCTCGCTGGCGATCATCTCGAGACCTTCATGCTGGCGGATCACTTCGTTGTGAATCTGAGCCGCAATCTCCGGGTCGGCCGCGGCAAGTGGAGCAGTCAAATTAATCGGCATACCTATGTGCGATTGTACGACGCTGTTCGAGAGACCGTTCCCCAAAGGTGGCACTGGCACTCCCACTCACGACAGTCGATAGTCGGCTTGGGTGGGATAGCTGCTTTCGTACTCCAGGAGCATTCTTCCTTTGGAACTGCAACTGGTTCCGGTAAGAACTTCGGGCCTGCGTGTCCCTGCCGTCCCTGTCTTTGGCAGAGGGCACGCCCTCCTTTCAGCGCTTCAGCAACCGCTGCAGGGCCTACCCAATTCGGGAGGTCCAGGCCAATGCAAGTCGGGCCATCCTTGACTGGCAGATGCTCCCGCCCTGGGAACTTCTGCCAGCCTTAACGCAGAGCAAGAAAGGCAGTGTCGTGGCAGCCCGCACAATACCCTTCCCCACACCACCTGGGAATGTTGCCACGCGAGTCTCAACCTCCTATCCTCCTCCACCTCCAACCAGCGCCGCGAAGCTTATATCAGCTCCGCGGCGCTATCGCGGACTCCACCTCGTGCCAGAAGATCAATTACACAAAATGACCCATCAGCTGAACCGGCTCGCGCAAACGCAGGCCATCGTCGCACAGGTCGAGCGTGAGGTGGCAGAGCGCGCGATGCGCGACCGCAACCGCGCGGAGCTCGTGGTCCTGGAGCCGGTGAAGAAATCCGCAGCGTCCATCAGCGGACGTACCGCACACCGCCTCGTCATGTCGCTCTTTCCGGCAGGGCTCTAAAGCATTTCTAGCTGCGCCGGCGGCGGCCCTGCCTGCGCATAGCCCGTTGCGAGGCCATTCTGCGGAAGGCACTCCACACAAAGCTCCCCAGATACCACCCATCGAGATACTTGTACGGCGCTTCGCCGGTCGTGTAGTGTCCGCACGGCAGCACCTTTGAGACATACGGGATTCCGTACTGGTCGAAGCTCTTCAGCACATCCAGCGAGAATTCGCGCAGGAACGTCAGGTCGTAGGTGGCATGCACGATCAGCGTCTGCCGGTCGGCACTGCGCGAGTACTCCTTCATAAAGCTCATGGGGCTGATGCCCGCAAAGATGGCGCGCACATCGTCACGGCTCAGACCGGCGTGTTCCAGCGAAGCCTGCACGTGGCGCGTGCTCTGGCCGGTCCATAGAACATCCCCAAACCACGTGGAAGCGTGGTTGAACGCGCAGACCTCAATGCGCGGATCCATCGCCGCCGCAAGAAATGCATAGCAGCTTCCGAGGCTTGTGCCGAGCACGCCGAACTGTTCGTAGCCCTGCTGCTCCAGCCAGTCAATCGCGCTGCGCACATCCACCACAGCCTGGCGGGCAGCGGCAATGGTGCGGCCGATGTTGGAGCTCACCGCGTAATCCGCGCGCTCGAGCTCTGCCGGCCGGCGCACATCGTGGTACGGCTTCGAGAGCCGCAGACAGGCAATGCCCCAGCGATTGAACATCTCGCAGAGCACATTGTGCGAGAACGCGTCGGCATTCCACTGCGGCATCAAGATCATCGCCTGACGACGTCGGCGGCCGGTGCGCCGGTCGACGAAGCCCATGCCTGGCTTAGTGGGATACCAGCGCGCGTTGGCGAAGTCGTTCTCAGGAATGCCGGTCTTCACCGCCGAGGTCCAGCGCAGGAATGGCTCGCGCCGCAACTCACCCGCTTCGGCACGCCGCTGCCACTCGCGCTCCTGCTCCAGCGTTTCGGGGCGCACGTTGGTGGGGTGCAGCTCAGGAAAGCGCTGCTCCACCTGAAAGTCTGTCGGAATTTTGTAGGCGAAGAAGCTCTCGGGGTCGGCGATGATGCGCTGATTCAACAACTTCATCGCCTCCAGCGGCGAGAACTCGAGGCGCGCCACCTCGCGCGCTGCCTGCAGGCCGCCGCAGTCAGAGAGGTGCTGGAATCCCCATTCGAGTGGCCGCTCGACGCGGTTCTCGTCGCGGGTGGTTAGCGCGGTCTCCCACGCGAACATCCAAGTCTCATAGAGCCCAGCAATCATTGTGTCCAGTCTATCTCCGCGAAAACGCGGCGGCTTCTAATGGGATGCGACTATTAGACGAGCCGGCGCTCGGCGCGTATGCCGCACAGGATCTCGTACGAAATCGTCTTGCACCAGCGCGCATGATCTTCGGCAGTGACGCCTTCGCCCAGCAGCGTGACTTCCACGCCTTCGCTTGCCTCCGCGATCTCCGTAACATCAACCACTGTGAGATTCATCGACACACGCCCGACAACAGCGGCGCGCCTTCCCGCGACCATCACCCAGCCGTTGCCAATGCCGCTGGAGGCTTCCCGGCGAAAGCCATCTGCATAACCGATGGGAAGAAGCGCAAGCCGCATCGGCCGCTCCGCGATAAACGTCGCACCGTACCCAACCGTCTGCCCCGGCGCAATCTCGCGGGTCGCGAGGATATGAGTCTTCCACGTGAGAACAGGTTGAAGCTGGGGACAAAGTCCGCCGGGCGCCGTCGCAGGCCGGAGCAGACCGCCATTCTCGTTCTCCAGCTCAAGGCAATATCCGTACAGCGCGAGCCCCGGGCGCACGAGAACCCCAGCGCGCATCGCCGCACCGATGTGATGAATCCACTCGGTCGTCGATCCCTCATCGAGCGCAGAGCTGTTGGCCACGTGAATCCACTCCGGCAGAAGAACTTCACCGTCCTCTGTCTTGAGCAGATCAAATGCACGCTGAAGGCGCTCGAGTTGCGCCGCCGTTTCATGGCCGTGGCGTACCTCGGACGAGATGAGGTGGCTGAATACGCCTTCCATCCGCAGCCATTTTGAGCGGTGCAGCGCATTGACGACACGCTCCAGCGCCGGCTCCCCATCAGACTCCGGCACGGCGCCCTGGCGCGCCATCCCCGTATCGATCTCCAGATGCACGGCCACGCGTCTTCCAGCCCGCTCGGCTGCAGCTTCGAGTGCGTGCACGTGCGCCGGCGTCCATACGACAGGAGTCAATCGCTTCTCGACGATGCGATCAGCATCGCCAGGCTCAATCCCGCACATCACCACAATGTGCACGTCATGCGGGGGCCCCGGCGAGTGTCTTGTACTCGCTCGGGTGCGGTCATGCTTGCCCAGCGCACGGAGAATCTGCGCACCCTCATCCGCGTCGGCGACACCCAGCCACGTGACGCCCGCGTCCACGAGCACGGGCGCGAGAAGCTCCGCTCCATGGCCGTATCCATCGGCCTTGATCACGGCGAGCACGTTCGCACCTTCGCCGGCAACCGCACGAATTGCGGACACATTGCTCCGCAGCCGCGACTCAGATATCTCGATCCAGCTCTTCACTGCAGACGATTCGCCCCTCGCCCATTATGCCGTCCACAGACACGAAAGCCCGCGCTCATCGCACGGGCTCTGATTCGTGCAGCAGAAAATCGCTACAGATTTAGGCGAGGTGCCGGCGCCGGCTGCGGTGCCGCCGCACTGCGGAGGTGCCGCCGAAGCTCCACTCGCGAACCGGACCGACGTCCACATGAACGAACTGGCTGACCGGATAGTAACCGACGCCGCCCTCGTGCAGGCTAAGCGCGGCCCGGTCCAGCGTGCGGGTACTCACGCCAGGAATCCGGATATCGATGGCCTTCGCCAGCATGTGCTGCGAGTGCTCGGCGACACCGGTCTCCGCCGAAGTCTCCGTTCCGCCCCCGGTGCGCAGGAAGTTGTTTGACCATGGCGTCCGGTAGCCGCAAACGATGTCAATCGTGGCGTTTGGCCGGTGCAGCCGGGTCAGCAGGTTGTGCAGCAGATCGAACTCCTTGGGATCGTAGCTGCTGACCGCTTCGGTGCGGTGGTCGCGCAGGAAGTGGTTGAGTTGTTCCAGCGCCGAGGGAATATAAGTATCCCCGATGCGGTAAACCACATCCAGGCTCTCCCCTGTGTGCAGGTGATAGAGCTTGAGCTCATATCGTTGCCCGACGGTCGGGATAGTGGCTTCCGCGGCAGGCATAATGCCCGGCGAAAGCAGAGGCGCTTCAGCCTGGGAACGCGGGGCAAACCCAACCAAGCCAAGCAGAATGAAGAGAATACCGAGAACGCGCAGGATACCAGGGGCCCGAAAAGGGGTCATGAAACATAGCTCCAGGGAGAATAATCTTCTTAGAAGAGTGGAAGACATCAAATGCGATTTGCTGTTTTCCATTCCCCTACCTCCATTCTACCCAGAGATTCGCACAGGGTTGCGCCCCGGTCTGTAATGCTTTTGTCGCAGCGGACAACCTTCTCAGATGCAGCTGAGGGGCCAATCGGGGTAGCGTCAGCCCTCCTCTTCGGCCGGGCTCTTGTCCCGTTGCGAGTGCGGGCCCCGATCGGGTTGGGAATTGTAGATCTCTTCCACGCGTTCCAAGGTGTCGATCTCCTCGACCGGCTTGTCGTCGCGCACGCGAAGGATTCGGGGAAAGCGCAGCGCAAAGCCGCTGGAGTGCCGGTCCGAGCGCATGACGTTATTGAACGCGACCTCGAGCACCCGGATCGGCTCAACCGTGCGGAAGTAGCCGAAGTCCTCGACCGTGTGTGCCTTCAGCCAGTCAGTCAGCTCCGCGATCTCTGCATCGGTCACTCCGGAATACGCCTTGCCGACATTCAGCAGCTCGGCTTCTGGGCCTCGCACTGCAAACGTATAGTCGCTGAGCAGGCCGGCGCGGCGCCCGTGGCCGTACTCCGCTCCCGTGATCACCACGTCCAGCGTTGCCAGCTCGCGCTTGAGCTTCAGCCAGGCGAGCCCACGGCGCCCGGGCAGATACGCCGACCCAGCCGCCTTGATCATCACGCCCTCATTCGCACGGGCGCGCGCATCGCGATAGGCCTGGTCGATCGCGTCGGCGCTCTCGACCATCCTTGCGGGCGAGAGCCAAAGCCGCTGGATCTCAACCGCTTCAACAGCAGAGAAGAGCTGCCCCTGCGGTTCGCCTTCGAGCGGCGAAACAGCGATCTCGCGCAACGCCGCGACCGTCTGCTCGAGCTGCGCTCGCCGCTCGCGCAGCGGACGCGGGAGCAGCAGCTCACCGTTCGCATAGATGAGATCGAACGCCATGAAGATGACCGGAATGGCGCGGCGCATTGCATCATCGACCCGCTTTCTGCCGATGCGCTGGCCGAGGACGGAGAAGGGAAGCGCACGCTCAGCCTCCACATCCCACGCCAGAATCTCTCCGTCCATGATCAGGCCGCGGGCGCTAATCAGACCGCCTGCTGAATCCACCTTCGCCAGCGCCTCCTCGATCTCCGGAAAGCTCTCGGTGATGTCCTCGCGATTGCGCGAGTAGATCGCGACGCGGCCGGGCTGCTCGGGATCGCCGCAGTGCACCTGCGCGCGGATGCCGTCGTACTTGTCTTCGATAAGTGCGTGGATGAGCGCACCAATTGCGGCATCCTGCTGCGTCTCGGAGCTGACCGCAGCTTCCGCCTCGACGTCCTCTGCCAGCGCCTCTTCCGCGGAAGGCTCGGGAACGATTTCAGCGGCCGACTTCTTACTCCTGCGCTTCTTCGGCTTGGGCTCCTGCTTCTTCTCCGGCTTTGCGGTGAAGCGCTCGACTGCCTGCTCGGGAGTTTCGACCGGCGACGCAAGCATGAAGCCGAGCGGGTGAAACAGCCGCATGCGGGCTTCGGCGAGCGTTCCCGCAAAGGCCCGCTCGACCGCGCGGCTCAGGTCGGCTTCGAGCATGACCGCATGGCGCACCGCCGCGACCTCTGCGTCCGCAGCTTCGGCGATCGCCTCCTCCACAAGACTTTGCTTCACGCCAATGCGCATATCACCGAGCATCAGCTTCAGCAGATATTTGGATTCGAGCGGGGTCGCACGCTTCAGCAGGCCTTCGACCGCCGCAGACCGAACCGCAGTCGTACGGGCGCGTGCCATCGTTTCGAACGCGCCCGCAACATCGCTGAGTGAAAGCTCACTCGCCTGATCCCTGGTCCCTGGTCCCTGATCCCTCACACTGAGCAGATCAAACGCCGCCGCACCCAGGTCTCCATGGCGGCGATACGCCAGATTCAGGGCGCTGTCCGTCGCACCCGCAATCTCCTTCAGCACGCGCGAAAGAATCGCGCCGCCGGCGTTCAACTTGCGGGGGTCGGCCTCGGCGAAGGGCTGGCCGGCGAGATACAGGCAGAACCGGCCCGCCTCGGCGGGGTTCTCCTCTGTCGCGAGGCGCACCTCGGCAGCGATGGCAGCGCGCTTCTTCAGCTTGCTGGATTCCGCGGCCAGGCTCTCCGCCAACTCCGCCAGCTTGGCAAACCTCACGTTCACCCTCCTGCTGATTTCATGCAACTTTAAGAACGCCAAACCACCGTTTTCAGCCCAGCACTCTCCCATGTATGGTAGGGGTTCTTTGAAATTGAGTACCCATGTGCATCGCGCGCGACCCTGCCCAACCATTCCATGGGCTTACATCGTCGCGCTTCTGCTCATTCCCCCGGTGGCTTTCGCGCAGACCTCCGAGCTCCACGCGCCCACAACGGGGAGCGCCCCCGCATCACTCCCTGATGCTCCACAACCCACACCGCAATCGCAGGCGGCTCGTCCGCCCGGCGCGGTCAGCCCCGGGCCGCCCCCGGCGCGGATCAAGGGCGTCGTCTCGGACATCCAGGGTGGCCTGGTCCCCGGAGCCCGCATCGTCATCGCCTCCACCACACCGCCGACGACCCACGAAACTACCGCCAACTCTGCCGGATTCTTCAACGTTGGCGGACTCGTGCCCGGCACCTATTCGGTGACGATCAGCTCGCCCGGCCTGAAGACCTACGTGGTCCACGACGTTCACCTGCGACCCGGACAGATCTATTCGCTGCCGGAGATCTCGCTGCCCATCGCCGGAGCCAGGGCCGACATTACCGTCACCCTGACGACCGAGGAGCTGGCCGAGACCGAGCTGCACAACGAGCTGCATCAGCGGGTGTTCGGCGTGCTGCCCAACTTCTACACCAGCTACCAGTGGAACGCGGCGCCCCTCACCCCGAAACAAAAGCTGAAGCTGACCGCGCACGCCGCCACGGACCCGGTCTTTCTCGGGATAACCGGAATCACGGCCGGCATCGAGCAGGCGCAGAATACGTATCCCGAATACGGCGGCGGCCCCGCCGGATACTGGAAGCGCTACGGCGCAGCCTACGGTGATGCCGTCATAGGCCGCTTGATGAGCGCGGTTGTCTTCGACAGCCTTTTCCATCAGGACCCCCGCTACTTCGTCATGACCAACGGACCTTGGCAGCGGCGCGCCTGGCATGCGGTCTCGTCGACCTTTATGCAGCGTAACGACGAAACCAGGCATTTCCAACCGGCCTATGCGCACTTGCTCGGCTCGGCGACGGCCGGCCTGATCGCGAGCACCTATCACCCGGGTTCCAGCCCCGGAAAGATGGTGCTCAACAACACGGTCATCGACCTAGGCAACAAAGCAGCCAACAATCTCGTTCGCGAGTTCGTGCTGCGGCATCTGGCGAAGAACATTCCCAGCTACGCCAAGGGCAAGCCGCCCCAGAATTGACCATCGCAGCCCGGCGCTGCTGTGAATCGGCGCGCTTCGCGATACCATCTAAAGAAAGACAGTTTTATTCCGGGAACATCAAATGCTTCTCCGCAACGACAATCCGGCACCCTCTGCCGTGACCTCCCGCCACGATTTCCTCTAGCTGCGCCTAAGCCGCCATCCTGCCCTTCCAATCGGCCGACCCTGGCCTCTGTTCTCTAATCTCTCGCTACTCTCTTAGCTCTGCTCATTTATCTATATGTTCGACAAACTCGACCAGATTGAAGCACGTTACGAAGACCTCGGCCGCCAGCTCGGCGACCCCTCGCTGCTCTCCGACCAGAAGAAGTTTCAGACGGTCGCCAAGCAGCACCGCGACCTTGAGCCGACGGTCGAAAAGTTCCGCGAGTACCGCAAGCTGCGCGACGCGATCGACGAAGCGCGCGCGATGGCGAATGACAGCGACCCAGACGTCCGCGGAATGGCGGAAGAGGAGCTCCTCGAGCTGGAGCCGAAGCTGCCCGTCGTCGAGGAAGAGCTGAAGGTGCTGCTGCTGCCCAAGGATCCCAACGACGACAAGAACATCATCATCGAGGTACGCGCGGGCACCGGCGGAGACGAAGCCTCGCTCTTTGCCGCCGAGATATTTCGCATGTATCTCCGCTTCGCCGAGCAGCACCGCTGGAAGGTGGAGATTCTCTCTGAGTCCTCCAGCGACGTCGGCGGACTGAAGGAAATCACGGCCATCTTCGAAGGCGACAAGGTCTACTCGCAGATGAAGTACGAGTCCGGCGTGCACCGCGTGCAGCGTGTTCCTGCAACGGAGACCCAAGGCCGCGTGCATACTTCTGCGATCACGGTCGCCGTGCTGCCCGAGGCCGAAGAGGTCGACGTCAAGATCGAGCCGAAGGACATTCGGGTCGACACGTTTTGCTCCTCAGGCCCTGGCGGACAGAGCGTCAACACCACGTACTCTGCCGTCCGTATCACGCACCTGCCCACCAACACGGTTGTGAGTTGCCAGGACGAGAAGTCGCAGATCAAGAATCGCGAGAAGGCGATGCGTGTGCTGCGCGCGCGCCTCTATGAAGTGGAGATGGAGAAGCAGCATGCCGCGCAGGCTGCGCAGCGCAAGTCGCAGGTCGGCAGCGGCGACCGCAGCGAGAAGATCCGCACGTATAACTTCCCGCAGAACCGCCTCACCGATCACCGCATCGGCCTCACGAACCACCAGCTCAACATGGTGATGGAAGGCATGCTGCAACCCACGGTCGACGCCCTGATCGCACACTATACGGCCGAAAGACTCAAGGCAGAAGCCACCGCTGCGTAATCCACGGAAGCATTGAAAAAGCCCAGCATCTCGCTGGGCTTTTCTCTCTTCGGCCAACTGTTACCGGTAGTCCCTTGGCCCATACATGTGGCGAACAGCAACCTCGTACCCGCGCCGGAATCCCATGCGGTAGTCTTCGCGGTCCGGTGGCGAGATGAAGTGCGGATTACGGTACTCGTCGCGATTCATCACGTTCGGCTGCCGATGGTTTTCGAAATCTTTCTTCGCTCCTTCGATCCCGTCATGAAAGCCGCGCTCCTGGGCCGCGCGAAACTCCGGCGGTGCCTGGTCCCAGGCTGGTCCCTGCGCATACTGCATCGGCGGCGGGCCATAATACTGCGCGACCATCGCATCTCCGCCCAAACCCATCATCAAAGCAATCGCAGCTACAGCCAGTGCTTGCGTCTTCATAGATCCTCCGCGCCGGGGTTGTCTCCCGCGCACTCATCTCAACCCGGCTCCCGCGCACAAGTTGCCCGAGGTAAGTTTCCGCTCGTAAAAATCCGGCCAGATCCCGGTGTAACTGCGACAACATCCGCAACCTCGATGATCATCTAAATCCGCTGAACGGCTAGTCTTTAGCCGAACGCGAGGAGAACTATGAAAGGTTTAGTTCGCTTGATCACTCCCGTAATTTTTTTGGGCCTGGCAGGTGTACCCATGGGTCACACCGGACAGGCACATGCGCAGGTTATTCAGTGGAACATCGAACCGCCGAACTACTACAACGATGTTGGCCGCCGGGCATTCCATGAGGGCGTTGAAGCCGCCCACCGCGACGCCGACGCGCACCGTGACATGGACCCGTGGCACTATCCGCAGATGCGTAATCCGCCCGTTCCAGGGGACATGCGCGAGCGCTATCGCGATGCTTTCCTCCGTGGCTATGACGAAGGCATGCATCGCGCGCGCGGATGGGATCAGGATCGCGATAACTACTGGCGCGATCACGATCACGACCGCGACCACGACCACGATCAGTACCCGCACTAGTTAACCTGTTTCGAACGGAAGCGGGAGCCTTCGGGCTCCTGCTTCTTTTGATCGAGCGCTCTTGACTCCGCGTTCACCCGGCGCTGTTTTCTATTAATCGCTTTCACTCCTCCTGCTACCATCCGGCCATGAACGTCCGCACGCCGGCTATAGGTGGACTCTTACTGCTGCTCGGCACAACTTCAGTGTTGAGCGCACAGCAGCCTTTTTCTCTCGCGCAGGTGCTCAGCGCGCCATACGCATCCGAACTCACCGCTGCACCAGGCGGCGACCGTTTCGCGTGGGTCGAGGATGCCGAGGGGCATCGTAACCTCTGGATCGCCGCCGCGCGCTCGCCCGCGCATCAGCTCACTCTTTTCGATAAGGATGACGGCCTCGATCTCTTAAATCTCGCCTGGTCGCCCGACGGAAGTGTCGTCGCCTTTACGCGCTCCGCCGAGGACGGCCCTGACGAAAAGCCCTCCAACCCCGCACATATTCAGCAGGTCCTGCAGCCTCAAGTCTGGCTCGCTCCCGTCGACGGTCCCGTGCCGGCCGCGCCCACTGTGCAGGGTCAGCATCCGCTCTTCTCGCACGATGGCCACACACTGTTGTTCATCCGCGATCACGTCATCTGGTCGCTTCCGCTCTCACCCAAAGGGCCGCCTGCACAGCTCGTCTTCGATCGCGGTCGAGCCTCCTCGTTGACTCTCTCGCCCGACGGCAACCTGCTGGCATTCATCAGCACACGCGGCACCGGCCAGCGCGAGCACAGCTTCCTTGCACTCTTCGACCTGCGCACACACGTCCTCACCTTTCCCGCGCCCTCAACCGACAACGACTCCGCGCCGGCATTCTCGCGCGATGGCAAACAACTCGCCTGGCTGCGCTCTCCCTTCGTGACGGCGCCGGAGTTCGCCGCGAACCGAACCTCCGCAAATCCCTGGTCGATCCAGCTTCTCGATCTCGCCAGCGGCCAATCTCATGCAGCGTTTATCGCCGCGCCGAACGTGCCCGGCTCCGTGCTTCCGCACATGTCCTCCGGCGAGCCGCGCCTGCTCTGGTCCATCAACAATCACGTCCTGTACGCCAGCGAAGCTGACGGTTGGGTCCACCTCTACTCGCTCGACCCAGCACACGCGGAGCACGGTCCGCTGCTCCTCACCGACGGTCCTTTCGAGGTCGAAGATCCCGCGCTCAGCGCCGACGGCCGCATCCTCATCTTCGCCTCCAATCACTCCATGCGCGACCCGCTGGACGTCGATCGCCGCCACATCTGGCGCATGAACCTTGACGCCGACCCTGAACCTGTCCAGATCACGCACGGCGCCGGCATCGAGGCCCATCCGGTCTTCTCATCCGCCGGCAATCTCGCCGCTCTCGTCGCCGACGCGCGCGAACCGATGCACGCAGCCTTCATCACCTCGCGCGGCGACATGCAGGCGATGCACCTCAACGCGCTGCCGCCCGCCTATCCCGCTGCCCAGCTCAACGCTCCACAGCAGGTGCTCTTCCCCTCGCAGGACAAGCTCTTCACCCTGCATGGCCAGCTCTTCTTCCCGTCACACTTCAACCCGCAATCACGCCACCCCGCAATCCTGTTCTTCCACGGCGGTCCGCATCGGCAGATGCTGCTTGGTTATCCCGGCATGGACTACTACTCCAACGCCTACGCGATGAACCAGTACCTCGCCTCGCGCGGATTCATCGTGCTGAGTGTGAACTACCGCTGCGGGATTGGCTACGGCATGGTCTTCCGCGATTGCGAGAACTCAGGCGCCGCGGGCGCAGCCGAGTACAACGACGTGCTTGGCGCCGTCAATTATCTGCGCTCGTCCTCGTACGTCGACCCCGCGCGCGTGGGCATCTGGGGCGGAAGCTACGGCGGCTACCTCACTGCGCTCGCGCTTGCGCGCAACAGCGATCTCTTCGCTGCGGGCGTGGACTTCCACGGCGTGCATGAGTGGGCACGCGAGGACAACGCCACCGCCGACTGGCTTCGCGGCTCGCTCGCAGAGCAGGAGCGCATCGCCGCCCTCGCGCATGCCAGCTCGCCGATGGCTGATGTTGCCCGCTGGCGCTCGCCCGTGTTATTCATCCATGGCGATGATGATCCCGAGGTCGCCTACCAGCAGACGCCCCGCCTCGCCGATGCCTTGCGCGCTCGCGGCGTTGCTGTGGATGAACTCATCTTTCCTGACGAGGTTCACGATTTTATCCTGCACCGCGACTGGCTCACCAGTTATCAACACGCAGCCGCATTCTTCGAACGCACCTTGCATCCTGAACGATGAGCGAGACGTCCCACACTCATTATGTCGATCTCTGAGGACCTTGCCATTCTTGAGCAACAGGAACAGATCCTTCGCTTCCAGAGCTTCAACCCTGAAACCGCCTGGGAGCTCGGCTGCTACCTGCGCACGCTTCTCATGGATTGCCGGGCCGGCGGAACGGTCGAAATCGAACTCGCCGATCATCTGCTTTTCGCCTGTGCGACGCCCACCTCCAACCCTGGCCAGGCGGACTGGATCCGCCGCAAACGCAACGTAGTGCACCGCTTCGGCCGCAGCTCCTACGCCATCGGCCGCATCCTCGAGTCCAACAACGAAACCTTGCAATCGCGTCACTGCCTCAATCCCCGGGACTACTCCGCACAGGGCGGCGGCTTCCCAATCCTCATCGAAGGCACCGGCCCGGTCGGCAGCATCGTGATGTCCGGCCTTCCCCAGCGCGATGACCACTGCCTCGTCGTTGCCGCGCTCGCGAAGATTCTCGATAAAGACGTTCCACGCCTAAGCTAATTTCAGACCGAGATGAACCTATCGACACTCCTGCTGACCACGCCCGTCCTGTGGGCCTCGTTTTTATGGGCGATGCCCGCCGCTGCCCAAACCGCGTCGACAACGATCCCGCCGTACCATCGCGTCTTCGTCTTCGGGCAGAGCGCCCATGCTTCCACCGCTGTCACGGCAATCACCTCGGCGGCCCCTTACTCACCGGGCTGGGGATTCGGCTTTGAAGGCGACCCACCGTCCGTTGAAGCATCCAGCGTCGGCGGCACGCCATTCTTCTTCAGCTTCGACGGACCGGAGGGCAACTATCGCCTCACCGTGACACTCGGCGCGGATGAGCCATCAGACACCACCGTCAAAGCCGAGCTCCGCCGCCTCATGATCGAAACCGCCGACACGCCGGCTGGCGGAAGCGTGACCAAAACCTTCATCGTCAACGTTCGCACTCCCATGTTGCCAACCGGCGGCGTCGTCCGCCTCAAAGCTCCGCGCGAGAGCGAACAGGAAGCCCGCGACTGGGACAGCCGCATCACGCTCGAGTTCGACGGCGCGCACCCGAGCATCCGCAGCCTCACCGTCGATCACGTCGACGTCCCCACGATCTATTTGCTCGGCGACTCCACCGTCTGCGATCAGATGGGCGAGCCCTATGCGTCCTGGGGCCAGATGCTGCCGCGCTTCTTCAAGCCCACCATCGCCGTCGCCAATCACGCCGAGTCCGGGGAGACCGTCGCGGCCAGCAACGCGCGCGGCCGCTTCGCCAAAATCCTTTCGCTCATCCAACCCGGCGACGTCTTCATCGTCCAGTTCGGCCACAACGATATGAAGGAGAAAGCAAACGACCCTGACGCGGCGAGCAAATACAAAGCCGGCCTTATCGCCTGGGCCAACGCGATCAAAGCTAAAGGCGCCACTCCTGTCATTGTCACGCCCATGAACCGCCACACCTTCCAGGACGGTCACGTCGTCAACAGCCTTGAAGAGTATCCGCAGATGGCCCGCGAAGCCGCAGCCGAAACCGGTTCGGCGCTCATCGACCTCAATGCGCAGTCAAAGATCCTCTACGAAGCCTTCGGTGAAGGGGGCTCGCTCCACCTCTTCGAGCACAACGCCGACTACACCCAGAAGGACGGTACCCACCACTCGCCCTTCGGCGCCTACGAGCTCGCCAAGCTCATCGTGCAGGGCCTCATCGACGACAAGCTCCCCATCGCTCAGCAGGTCGTCGACGACTGGAAGCCCTTCAACCCCGCCCACCCCGACGCTGAATCCGACTTCCACGTCCCGCCGTCCATCACCTTCGCGACCGCCAAACCCTTCGGCAGCTGATTCACCTATCCTGAATCGGATGACATCAACGCTTCTCATCACGCGCCGCGCGTCCGACCGCCTGCGCGCCGGCTACCTCTGGGTCTATCGCTCCGACATCGAGCAGCCCGATGAAACACTCGCAGCCGGCGCACTCGTCACCATCGTCGACAACCGCAAGATCCCGCTCGGCACCGCGCTCTACTCGACCACCTCACAGATCGCGGCACGCCTCATCTCTCGCACACCGGCACTCACACGCGAGCAGTACCTCGACGATCTGCGGACGCGCATACGCACTGCACTTGAACTCCGCCGCGAGATCGCCCCACTCACAGCCGACAACAACGCTCACCGCCTCATCTTCGCCGAGGCCGACAATCTGCCCGGCATCATCGCTGATCGCTACAACGACCTCGTCATCCTCCAACTACTCAGCCAGGGCACCGCGCAGGACGACGTCCGCGAGATCATCGTCGACACACTCCGCACACAGCTTGCGCCGAACAACGAAACCTTGACGATCTGGGAGCGCCCCGATCCGCGAATCCGCGAGCTCGAACAGCTCCCCGCACCAGCACCTGGCCCGCTCTTCACCAACGCACCCGGCGAAGCCCCAACCACCACCACCTTTACGCTCAACGGTCTGCGGTTCCACTACGACGCCGGCGCCGGCCAGAAGACCGGAGCCTTCCTCGACCAACGCCTCAATTATGACGCCGCGGCACGATATGTGCTCGCCTCCGGCCGCAAGAAGAAGGCACTCGACGTCTGCACCTACCAAGGCGGCTTCGCACTCCACCTCGCGCAAGTTTGCGAACACATCACGGGCATCGACCAATCCCGCTCCGCCCTCGAAGCCGCCGAGCGGAACCTGAATCTAAATCCCAACCTGCGCGCCACCGTCGATTGGATCGAAGCCGACGCCTTCGCCCTGCTCCGCGCCCTCGATGACGTCTCGCGCAATCCCTCCGCCGGCGAATCTCTCCCGCTCGCACCCGGCCCCTACGACGCGATCGTGCTCGACCCACCTGCGTTTGCGAAATCCAAACGCGCCGCCGAAGGCGCACTCCGCGGCTACAAGGAGCTGAACCTCCGCGCCATCCGCCTGCTCGCTCCGGGCGGCACGCTCATCACCTGCTCCTGCTCGCATCACGTTTCGCTGGCAGACTTCACCGAAGCTGTCGCAGCCGCCGCAGCCGACGCAGGCCGCCGCGTGCAACTGCTCGAAACCCGCGCCGCCGCACCCGACCATCCCGACGTCCTCACCCTTCCCGAGACGCGGTATCTCAAATGCCTCATCTGCCGCGTCGATTGAACCTGCTTAACTGGCCAACTCGTAACTCGCAATTGAACGAATCGTTTCGAGATATGCTGGCGTACGCTGTTGCGCATGAGTCTTCGTGCCGCGCTGCTCGCTCTCACTCTCGTCGCCACGTTCACCTCGACGCACGCGCAGCAAGCCTCGATCGACCCGCAGCTCGCGCGCGAAATCGACAGCATCCCGGCCATCGACAACCACGCGCACCCGATGCTCTCGCCTCCCGCCGATACGACTGATCGCGAGTTCGACGCGCTGCCCGTCGACAGCATGGCCCCTCAAACTGACCCCATCGCGCTCTGCCCGGACTGGCCGCCACTTCACGATGCCTGGCAAGCTCTCTTCAATATCGACCTGCAGCCACCGCTCACACCTGACACCCAGAAGCAACTCGACGCCGCACGTGCTCGCGTGAAAGCCCGCGAAGGCGAGCATTACTCCGCCTACATCCTCGACAAATCGAACATCGCCGTCATGGTCGCAAACCGCGTCGCGCTGGGCACGGGCGTCGAACCTCCGCGTTTTCTCTGGGTGCCGTATGAAGACGCGCTGCTCTTCCCACTCAATAACGCAAAGCTCGCCGCCGAAACTCCCGACCGCGCGCAGTTCTTCGCCCTGGAAGACAAGCTCCGCGCGCGCTACATCCATGAAGCCGGCCTTGCAAAGCTCCCTCCAACGCTCGATCAATACATCGCACAAATCGTGCTGCCCACGCTCAAACGCCAGCACGACCATGGCGCCATCGCCGCTAAATCGAGCTCGCCTACCTGCGCACGCTCTCCGTCGGCAACCCTGCCAAAACAGAGGCTGCAGCCATCTATTCGAAATACATTGACGTCAATACATCACCGGATCCCGCCACGTACAAGCCTCTCCAGGATTATCTATTCCACACCATTGCCATCTACTGCGGCCGACTCGGCATGCCCGTTCACCTGCATTCGATGGCTGGCGCCGGAAGCTACTTCTCCATCACCGGCGCCAATCCCATGAACCTCGAGCCGCTGCTCAATGATGCCGCACTCCGCCACACCAACTTCGTTTTCCTCCATCGCGGCTGGCCGTTCGTGCACGAAGTCGGCGCGATGCTCCAGAAGCCCAACGTCTACCTCGACATCTCACAGCAGGCGCTCGTGATCCCCGCAGCTACACTCGCAACCTGGCTGCGCGAGTGGCTCGAGCTCTTCCCGGACAAGGTCCTCTTGGGCACCGACGGTTACCCGTATTCGCCTTATCTCGGCTGGGAAGAGTCCACCTGGCTCGCCGCCCGCAACGCTCGCAACGCGCTCGGCATCGCCCTCACCGGCATGGAGCGCGATGGCGAGATCACGCCCGCACGCGCCTCGCAGCTTGCCCACATGGTCCTGCACGATAACGCCGCCGCGCTCTATAACTTCAAATGAAACCCGCTGCTCTGCTGTAATGCCCGATTGAAGAAATCCACCGCCATCTCGTCCACCTGCGTGTGCACGGCCTCGCGATCGACATCCGGCGGATCCTCACAAAAGACACCCAGCTTCTGCTTTCCCTCTGCGGTGCACGTGTCCAGAAACGTGTAGTGCGCCACGTTTGGCAGCACTGTCTCCTTCGCTCCTCGAATGTGCGCACGAATGTAGTCGGCGTTATCTTTCGGCGTCGCAAACGGGTCCGCCGACCCGACCACGATCTCCACCGGCACACGCATCGCATGCAGGCTATCCGGCGTCAGCGTCATCCCCACGGCTGGCGCAATCGCAAAGATCGCATGCACGCGCGGATCGCGATAGCTCTCATTCGATCGCGCCAGCGACACGCCGCTCGTCCTTCGCGCCGTGGCCAGCATCTGCTCCGGCGTCCCCATGTCCTTCATCTCCGGCACATGACACAGCGTCGCGTTCGGCTGCTTCTCGCACAGGTCGATGATCACGCTTATGTCCGTGCGCGCGCCGCCCAGCGCCAGCACTGTGTATCCGCCGATTGAAAATCCGGCCGCACCCACACGATCGGCATCAATCTTCGGCCCGAACTCGGGATCTGCAAGCATGCCATCCAGCACCTCGCTCAGGTCCGTCGCGCGCTCCCACCACAACAAGAACCCCTCCGCCGTGTACGGCTCCAGCGCATTATTGCCAGGATGATTCACTGCCGCCGCGATGAACCCCGCCCGCGCCAGCGCCGTGCCCAGCCACGCCATCTGCATTGCCGATCCGCCCGCCCCGTGCGACAGCAAAATCAGCGGCCACTTCTCCAGCGCCGGTGCCATAGGCGCATGCTCTTGAGCTTTGCCCGCCAGCAGCAGCGGAGCATCCGGCGATCCAATCACCTGCTGCGTCTCCACCGAGTTTTCCGGAGCCGGATACCACACCGTCACGCGCAGCTCCTGGCGCTCCGCCCCGCGCCAGTTCCGCTGCGCCTTCGGATGAAACACGCGCGATGTGACCCCAACCTTGAACTGCTGTGAGGGTAGTTCCTTCTTGTGCTTCTCCGCATTCGCGGAGCTCACCACAACACAACTCAACACCAGCAGACACACGCCGATCTTCATCTCAACAGCTTATCGCTGCTTCCCAAAATTCACCGCGCCGTTGCGCATCTGCGCGATATAACTCTTCGCATTAAACTTCCCCGCCGTGCTCGCGCCGCTCATGTACCGCCGCTTTCCGAACACCGGCCGCTCACCCCACGCGCGATCAAACTTCCCGAGGACCGCCCAGGCAATCCCAGCGTACCCATTCGGATCGCGCCCATCCAGAAAGTAGCGGTCATTCAAATAAATCGCGCGCTTCATCGCGGCCCGCGCATCCGGCGTCCACTCCAGAATCTTCTTCGCCCAATACATGCGCATGTAGTTGTGCATCCATCCGTGATGGACCATCTGCAGCTGCGCCGCGTTCCACAGCTCGTCATGCGTGCACGCCTCTTCCATTTGTTTCAACGTATAGAGCACCTCGCGCTCATCCTTGTCATGCCTCGCGATCGCAAGCTTCGCCCAATTGTCCGCACAGCCCGGCGAATCATACTCCGGCTGATAGCGCACAAAGTTCACACTCAACTCACGCCACACAATCAACTGATCCAGAAACGCATCCGCGGCACTCTGCATCTCCGCATCCTTCCGCACCGCCGCTTTCACCGCGAGCGCAATCGTCAGCGGACCAATATGCCCGAAGTGCAGATACGGCGACAGCTTACTCGTCCCATCCGTCTCCGGCTTATTCCGATCGCGCTCATAGCCCGCCAATATCTCGCGAACAAACTGCTCCAGCCGCTTCATCGCAGCCTTCCGCCCGCCGCGCCACTCTTCCACCTGCGCAACTGACCGATCAAACTCTCGCCACCCGCGCGTAATATCCGCGCGCACATCTTCGGTCTGCAAACCATGCGGCCACGACCATCTCACCTCGGCCCCTGGATTCTCATATTCCCGCAGAAACTCCGGCAACCTCCGCATCAGCCGCGGCCGGATCACGCCGGCGCTGAACTGCGCCTTCTCCAGCAACTTCGACGGCACAATCACGTCCGCGTCCACCGTCCAGAACGGCACACGTAGCGCGTCCGCCAGATTCATACGCCACGCCTCGGGCGCACGCATCGGGTTCTCATCCCCGATCACCATCGCCGCGCCCACCTCCGCGAAGAATCGTTCGTGACTCTCATCAGGCGCCCTCCGCATCACAAACCCAACGCCGCGCTCCTCGCAGTCTTCCTCCACAACAGGCAGGCCGTCATTCATGAACGCGTAATGCCGCAGGTTCGCATGCGGAAAGTTCTTCACCACCGCGAAGTACGCCACGCATGGCAGCCCCAGCGCATTCGCCACATTCACCGCAAGATCCAGCGCGTGATTGTCGCGCCCCCGCTGCGCCCGCTGCATCCAGTAAACGACGCACCGCCCGCCCTCCGGTGCACCACCGCGCCGCACCGTCACCCTCGGATCCTCCGCCAGCCGCCGCAGCTCCTTCGGCACACGCTTATCCGCAACCAGTTCCTCACCCAGCCGGGCATGCATCGCGTCCTTCTGCTGCTGCCTGCTGAGCCCTTCCTCCACCTTCGCCGATCGGATCACCGGCTCAGCGTACTTCATCCACGTCGACCAACTATCATCGGTCTACATCTGAATTCCACCTCACTGCGGAAACTCTCATGTCCTGTGATGTCACTGAAAACGCCTGGATCGTCCCCGCCGACGAGCCCACGCTCGAACCCGTAAAGCTCCGCCGCGCCACACCCGATGACGCCGCCGCACTCGCGCTGGTCGGCGGCGCCACCTTCCTCGAAGCCTTCACCTGGATGCTGCCGGGCGCCGACATCATCGCGCACTGCACGAAGAACCACACGCCAGACGCCTACCGCGCCGCACTCGCCGAACCCCACACCCGCATCACGCTCGCCGAGACCGTCACCAGCCGCGCGCCCGTTGGCTACGCCATGCTCACGGACCCCGACCTCCCCACCTTTCCACTCCAGGCCGGCGACATCGAGCTCAAGCGCATCTACCTGCTCTCCCGCTTCCGCTCCCGCCGCTACGCTCCCGTCCTCGACGGCGCCGGTCAGCCGCAGCCCGAATTCGGCGCCGGCCAGGCTCTCATGAACGCCGCCATCGCCGACGCAACCTCCATGGGCTGCCGCCGCCTTCTTCTCGGAACCAACGCCGACAATCAGCGCGCCATCGCCTTCTATCGCCGCAACGGCTTTGTCGAAGCCGGAACCCGCACCTTCCAGGTCGGCAGCCAGTGCTGCTGCGACGCCATCTTCGCCCGTTCGCTCGCATGGTCCTAAAAGCATAGGAGGCCGCAGCTCGCGGCCTCCTATCTTATTCGTGCAGTGCAAACCTCGAGACTGGCTATGGCATCGACCCGAGATTCCCCTTCGTCACCGTCAAACTGCCACCGTTATTGACGGTGCTTCCGCCATAGAACGGCGCTGCTGTCGGTGTCGCAAGTCCGAGCAGCTGCGTCACCGATTTATCCGAGTTGCCGGTCCAGACATTTCCCGAGGGATCGACGCCGATCACCACGCAGCCTGTTGCGCCAGGAGCGCTGGTGCTGAACCCGGAGTTGCTCAGCCAGGCTCCTGTGCTGTTATTCCACGCGCTGACGGTGTTCGCGCCATCATTGGCGAGCCAGACAATGTTGTTGCCGTCAATCACCAGCTTGTACGGCTCGTTCATGCCGCCGCCGGTCTCAGAACCGTTCAGGTTCCCTGAGGCCACCTGGTAGAGCGTCGCGGTTCCCGTGCCATTCGTCGCGACCCACACGTTCCCGTTTCCGTCGGCGCCAGTCGTGTAGGAGGCCGCGACGAACGGCTGCGCGGCTGTATACGTCGTCTTCCCCGTGCTCGTCCTGTACTGGATCGTCAACCCGCCAATATACGTTGTGCTGGTGCTTGGGACCCACGCCGCGCCCTTGTTGTCGACAGAGATCCATCCTGGCGTCGTGACATTGCCGAAGCCCGTGCTTCCGGCTTCATACCTGTTCATCACGTAGGTGCCCGCGTCGAACACAACCATCCCGGCGTTGGTCTCGTTTGCCTGGGTGGCAAGATACTTACTCCCGGTGGGGTTCGGGTTCAACGAGAACGCCGTCAGAATCGGCCCATTGTTCGTAATGTTTCTCGTGATCGTCTGCAGACTGGTCAACGTACTCCCGCTGGCATCGAACACGTCCACCTGATTCTTGTTGTAATCCGACACCCAGATCGAGCCATCCAGCGGAGAGATCGCAACCCCCTTCACCATGCCGAAGCCGTACGCCGCAGGGCTATACGTCGTGGTCGCTCCCAGCGGACCGACTTCGACCACGCCATTCACTCGATCTCCGATCCACGCATTACCGCTCGCATCAAACGCAATGTTGTACGGTCCGCTGGTGATCGCACTTCCACCTGTACTCGGCGTGCTCACTACATTTGTGTAAATCACCGGCATCGTCCAGTCCGCCGGCGCACTGCTGAGAGTGGGCGAGAACGGGCCCGTAGATCCGGCAAGGTTGTAAATGTTCGCAACATTCTGTGCCTGGTTGTGCGCGATATTGAAGATCGCATTCGCCTCGTCCGTCGCCTTCGTTCCCGTCGACGTCGTAGCGTACTTGAACAGGTTCGTGCACTGCGATGAGCTCGCCGCGGTCGTGTTCACGCACGTCGCCAGCACATTCGCCAGCGCATAAATCCTGCTCTGCGGATTGATGCTGTTCCTGTTGCCGTTAGGCGACGCAATCCCCTGACCATACCAATTGGTCGTTGTAGCCGCCTGTCCATACCACAGGTTCACGATGTTGTTCGCGTTCAGAAAGGCATTCGCCAGGGCGGTCTCGCCCGATGCATCAGAGGACACGTTGTACGCCGTCGTCGCAAACCCGCTCAACGCATAGCCAAACGCAACCGTCGTCACCTCGTTGAGCGTCAGATACGGAACCGCCTGCGCCAGGCTGCCGCTCGCCGGGCACGCCCCAAGAGCCGCCATCTGCACGATCGCGGTATTGTTGATGCCAGTGCCCGTCAGCCCAGGGTTGCCGCCCACACCCACCATGTAAACCTGCTGGCCTTCGGTGCACGTGTAGTCGCCCGTGAGCGCGAAGTTGCCATTCGCGTCGGTAGTCACATAGCACGCGCCCGAAACCGCGGGATTACTGCAGCTCACACCGCTCCCGCCGGAGGTGATCAATGACGTCGCGCTGGTGCCATAGCCGCCTTGTCCCGCCGCAAACAGATAAATCTGTGCGCCGCTCACAGGGAAGTTTCCGCCGTGCACGTTGCCTTGAATTGTGCCAATGGGCGTCTGATTCAGAGTCACAGGGCCAGGCGCAAAGTTGGATGAACATCCGGCCAATAGGCCCGCCGCGAAAATTGCAACAGTAGCGAAGATGGGAAAACGTAAACGCGTTTGCATAGTGGTGCTCTCTCCGCTTGGAGAATCTCCACCAACTATGTTTCAAATCGGGACAAAAACCTCTAGCCAGAGCGTGCGTTTGGCCTACAACTTCAGTTTCGGTCTCTTTACCTCCTTCTCGAGTGCGCTTCCACACTCGACGCAGCAATCAATCGTGCTCCGCTGGTCCAAGCGCCTGATTTTGAAAGAACCAGACCCTAAAGTCGACTATGGCTCGATGCCCAGGTTTCCTTTCGTAACCGTGGTCACCGCGGTCCTGCCGGTGCCTGTGACGACGGTGCTGCCCGCATACAACGGTGCTGCCGTCGGCGATCCGAGCCCGAGCAGCTCCGTCACTGATTGGTCCGCGTTCCCCGCCCACACATTTCCGGAAGGATCCACACCGATCACAGAGCATCCTGTCGCGCCCGGCGCGTCCGTGCTGAATCCGCTCGTCGCCAAAGGGTTCCCGGCGATGGTGCTGGGCGTGGTGTAAAAAGCGCTCACGATATTCGCGCCGCTATTCGCGACCCAGACAACGTTGCTACCGTCAATGAATGTCTTTGAGGGCGTGCTCATGCCGCCGCCTGAATACGCACCCGCTAACACCACCCGCGGTGACCTCGTATAACGCCGCACCCGACGGAGCCCAGACATTGCCCAATCCATCGGCAGCAGCGCCCTCAGCCTCGGCAACGGTCTGGTATGTTGCTCCCACGTTCGGTTCTGAGGCCGCGTACTTCATTGTTCCGTTGTTGTCTGTGACTGTCAGGCCCCCGATGTAAGTGCTATTCGTGCTCGGAAACCACACAGCTCCGTTATTGTCGGCGACGAGCCACCCCGGGTCACTCACGTTTGGGTAAATGGTATTGTTCGCGAAGTGAACGCTCGCATAAGTCCCGGAATCGTATGAAGCGAGGCCGGTCGTCGTTTCCGTAACCTCATACGCAAGGTAATTGCCGCCCGCAGGGTTGCGCGCGAACGCCGTCAGCACCGGGCCGTTCGAGGTCAAATGCAGCGTAATCGTCGCCAGGTGGGCACCAGTCGAGTCCATGACATAAACATCGCTATTACCGTAGTCAGACACCCATATGGATCCATCCTGCGGTGACACCGCCACTCCCTTCACCATCTTGAAACCGTACTTGCTGTTCGAATACGTCGTTACGGCGCCCTGGGCCGCGATCTCAACCACGCCGTTTACGCGATCTCCGATCCACGCATTGCCGTTCGCATCGAACGCCATGTTGTAAGGCCCGCTGGTGATCGGGCTGGTCGTATCCGGGGTGCTGATGACGCTCTTGTACGTGATCGGCATCGTCCAGTCGGTCGGCTGTCCGCTCACCGGGCCAAAGGGACCTGTCGACCCGCCGAGATTCCAGATAGCCGCGACATTCTGTGCCTGGTTATGCACGATATTGAAAATTGCATTCGCCTCGTCGGTCGCCGCCGTCCCCGACGACGTCTTCGCCAGTGAGAAGAGCTGGGTGCACTGCGACGAAGTCTGTGTGGACGAAACAGGCTGCGTGTTCACGCACGTCGCCAGAATGTTCGCCAGAGCATTGATCTTGCCCTGCGGAGCGGCGCTGTTCGAGTTCCCGGCGATCACGGCATTAGCCTGACCATCCGCCAAAGTCACGATGTTGTTTGCATTCCCAAAGGCGGTCGCTATCGCCGTCTCGCCCGATGCATCCGACGAGACGTTGTAAGCGGTCGTCGCAAACCCGCCCACCGCATAGCCGAAGGCGACCGTCGTCACTTCATTGATCACCAGGTAAGGCACCTGCGATGCCATGCTGCCGGAGGCCGGGCACTGGCCCAGCGCCGCCATCTGCACCGCGCCGGTGTTGTATACCGAAAACGTCACAGACACGCCGGAACCCGCAGCGGTGGTCTTGTTGCTGAGAGTGACTGTCGTTCCACTCACCGCCGTCACAGTTCCGCTTACTCCGCTGCCGCTTGCCGTCGACCCGATGCTGATGCCCGTCGCACTCGTTACGGTGATTGTGTTGCTGTTGGCAGAGAACGTTGCCTTCGGCGCAGACCCGGTCAGCCCAGGATTCCCGGCCACCGCGACCATGTACACCTGCTGCCCTGCCGTGCAGGTGTAGTCGCCTCCAACCGCAAAGTTGCCGTTCCCATCGGTTGTCACATAGCAGGCGCCGCTCACGACAGGATTGCTGCAACTCACCCCGCTCGCCCCGGACGTCATCAGCGACGTCGCGCTCGTGCCGTAGCCGCTCTGTCCGGCCGCGAAGAGGTAGATCTGCGCTCCGGTCACCGGGAAATTACCGCCGTGGACATTGCCTTGAATCGTGCCGATCGGCGTCTGGTTTGGCGTGACAGCGCTTGGTACAAAGTTCGCGGAACACCCGGTCAGCACGCTGACCACTACGACACTCGAGAACATCAACGCAAAGCGCTTCAACATAGTCGCGTTCACCTGTCGAAAACCTGTCGCAACTATGTCGCAAATTGGTACGAAAGGCTGTAACCCTCCGTGCTTCAGTACTGCAACTACTGTCGAATTACGTAGGTCACGTGACCCTAAAGCCGTGGGGTTAATTCCCTCGTTTCCCCGTCATAAATCGCTTCAAAACTGCATCTTTAAGCCTCCAAATCGCGTCTAAATTGGTGTAAACTGGCTGTGCTGGAGAACCTGCGCCTCCGAGTTGCCGAAGCAATGGGTTGTATTTCCAATGACTTCCGCCCGCGCCCGCGGCCTTGACCGCACCCGAGTCCCCCGGCGATCCCTTACATCCAGGGAGTTCCTCGCGCGGATCACGACATAAGCGCAGGGCTACCCCACCCAAGACTTTCGCCCACCAAAAACCCGGTGGGCCTTTCCGAGGAGCGCCAAACCGTGGCAGAAGAGCTCGACAAGTACGAAGAAGACGTAGACCGCATCATCGATACCGGCAAGGAGAAGGGCTACCTCACCTTCGGTGAGGTCAATGACCTGCTTCCCGGCGACATCACGTCGCCCGACGATCTCGACGATCTACTCACCACCATCAACACCCAGGGCATCGATGTGCTCTCCGGCGACAACCGCCGCGGCGCCCCCGAGCGCGACGAAGAGCACGAGCCCGGCGAAGAGTCCGACGACGTAGAGCTCGACCTCTCGCCCGGCACCCTCGAAAAGACCAACGACCCCGTCCGCATGTACCTCCGTGAGATGGGCACCGTGCCCCTGCTCACCCGCGAAGGTGAAGTCGAAATCGCCAAGCGCATCGAGCGCGGCCAGATGCGCGTCATGAAGGCCATCTCGCGCTCGCCCATCGTCATTCGCGAGATCATCGCGCTCGGCGAGGACCTCAAGCGCGGCGTCCGCAACATCAAGGAAGTCGTTACCTTCGACGAAGAGGAGCTCACCGAAGAGATCCTCCAGGCCCGCGTGCGCGCTACCGTCGCCCGCATCGACTCCCTGCTCAAGCACCAGAAGAAGGCCGCCGAGTGGCAGGCCCGCGTCGCCGAGCCCCACGGCAAGGACGCCAAGGCCAAGGAGCGCGACAAGCGCAAGTCCCGCTGGCACCAGGGCCGTGAGACCGTCTATGTCACCCGCGTCGTCCGCGAGCTGAAGTACACCAACGCCGAGAAGAAGCGCCTGCTCGACAAGGTCAACAAGACCGTCGACTCCATGCGCACCCTCGAGCGCCAGATCCGCTCGCTCGACGTCAAGCACGAAGCCTCCCGCTCCGAAGAGCTCAAGAAGGAGTATCGCCGCCAGCAGCGCAACTGCCGCACCGACCTTGAACGTCTCGAGCAGGAGTCCGGCATCTCCATCGAGCAGCTCAAGAAGACGCAGCGCGAGATGATCCAGGGCGACATGGACGCCGAGAAGGCGAAGCGTGAGCTCATCGAAGCCAACCTCCGCCTCGTCGTCTCCATCGCCAAGAAGTACACCAACCGCGGCCTGCAGTTCCTCGACCTCATTCAGGAGGGCAACATCGGCCTCATGAAGGCCGTCGACAAGTTCGAGTACCGCCGCGGCTACAAGTTCTCGACCTATGCCACCTGGTGGATCCGTCAGGCCATCACGCGCGCCATCGCGGACCAGGCCCGGACGATCCGAATCCCGGTGCACATGATCGAGACCATCAACAAGCTCATCCGCACCGTCCGCCAGCTCGTGCAGGAGCTCGGCCGCGAAGCCTCCTCCGAAGAGATCGCCCGGCGCATGGACATCCCCGTCGCGAAGGTCCGCAAGGTCCTCAAGATCGCGCAGGAGCCCATCTCGCTCGAGACTCCGATCGGCGAAGAGGAAGACTCGCACCTCGGCGACTTCATCGAAGACCGCATGGCCGTCTCGCCTTCCGACGCGGTCATCTCGGTCAACCTGAAGGAGTACACCTCGCAGGTCCTCCGCACCCTGACGCCGCGCGAAGAGCGCGTCATCAAGATGCGCTTCGGCCTCGAAGACGGCTCCGAGCACACGCTCGAAGAGGTCGGCCAGAGCTTCCAGGTCACCCGCGAGCGCATCCGCCAGATCGAAGCCAAGGCCCTGCGCAAGCTGCGCCACCCGTCGCGCAGCCGCAAGCTGAAAGCCTTCGTCGACGGCGTCAAGGAGCTCTAAAGCTCTACCAACATCAACTCAGAAGCACCAAGAGGCCGCGAGCAATCGCGGCCTCTTCAACTCTCGATCGCACACTCTTGTCAATTTTTATGTGGCGGAAGCTTCAAGATGCGGAGCTTTGGAATACGTCCGAAGTGCTCGAAGTCGGCTGTGACGACGACATGTTGGCTGCCGGTGAGTGCCGCGGTGAATGCGTCCGCATACGGGATGTTGTACCTGGCCTTGAGCTCGGCCGCTTTCCGCGCGTCTGCTTCATCAACCCGCATCAACTGAAGGCCCGTAAATTGGAGGATCTGGGCCATCATGTTCTCGGTTTTTGCGCTTCCGAGACGTTTGACAAGCGTGTAGTACACCTCACCCCAGGCGACTACGGACATCATCACGCGGAGATCGGCTTCTCTTGCCTGCCTGAAGACATCCCTGACAATTTCAAATCCATCTCCCCTGATCATGAACCGATAGAGCGCATTGGCATCGAGAACGTGGACCCTCATCCGATCGCGCGTTCCGTATCGCGTTCTACGTCAGCGGGCATTTCCGGTCCCGCTGCGATACCGCACACTCTGTCTATATCGTCTGCATACTCCGGATAGATTGCGATGCCGCCCTTGATCCGTTCGAACCTCACCCTGGTTCCCGGCGAGATGCGCGCACTTTGCCGGATCTTCGCAGGGATAACCAGCTGGCCCTTGGATGTGACAGTACCTTGCATGTCTTACATTTTATCCCAAAAGTAAGACATGGATCGTTTGAACTTGACACAAGCAACCGCCGCATAAGACCGCGTGTAGGATTCTGGCCGAGGGCACAACTGATGATCCCCAGGATTTGGCTGGCTGCAATTTTGTCTGCGAACTTGGCAGTGGCGCAGACCGCAACGGCTCCGTCTTCACCCAAAACGTACGCGTTCGATGTCGTCTCGATCAAACCAGCGCGTCCCGGCGAGAATTGGCATTTCGGCTTCGGGCCAACCGGCTATTCGGCCTCGGGAGTCACTCTTGGCATGGTGATCTATCAGGCCTATTTCGCAATGAATATGGGCGGCAAAGATGCCGTAATGGGTGCACCGGATTGGGTCGGAAAAGACACCTGGGACATTGAGACGAAGGTCGCGCCTGAAGATATAGCCGAATATCAACGGCAACGCACCAGGGCGGACATCGCGAATCCAATAGCTCAGCAGATGCTTCAGAACATGCTTGCTGAACGCTGCAAACTCGTCGTGCACAAAGTGCCAGCGGAAATACCTGCCTTCGCCATTGTGATCGCCAAAGATGGCCCGAAACTCACCGAAGCCCCCTCAGACCAAGCCCAACCATCCGGAAGCATTCCCGCCCCGGGCGGCGGTTTTCTGGTCCCATATCAGCGGGGTCAAAGGCCCAAAGATCGACTACTACGGCGTATCGATGTCCACATTTGCGCGACAGCTCCGCATGATCGGTGGCCCTGTCGTCGATCGCACCGGCCTCACCGGCAAATACAATTTCAGTCTCACTTGGTTGAGTCTGGACCCGGATGAGCGCGAGGGCTCTGTATCTTTCGATGACCCCTATCCGCTCTCTCATTGGAACTTCGCCGCCCTCGGCCTCAGGATTGAGCGCATCCAGATCCCCACCGAGCACATCGTCATCGACCATATCGAGAAGCCCTCGCCAAATTAATCCTCCGTACGGGCGAGACCGCCGACTGCGAAAAGCGCGTTTTGCCGATATTAGGCCGATCGTCCTCGCGGCAGGCCAAACTGCCGACATAGGAGAGAATGCTTCAGGAACCATTTGCGGGCTATCGTTGTCCGATATCCCAAACCATGTTCAGCAGGCCAGAGCGAACCCTATGTTGCTTCTTTCACGGCCAGTAGTCCTATCCTTACTTCTACAGGTGTCCTCAGGCCTGCCAGCGTCACCTGCGTCTGAGAAGCCGCCGCTCTCCTGGGCCTCAGTCGCGATCCATGCCAGCGATCCGAACGAAGCGCGAGACAACTACAGCAACGACGCGCCGGACGGCATCACCGCACGGGCCATGAGCCTCAGAGACATCATCTCCGAGGGCTATAACTTCAGCGTGATGCCGTTCCGCGACGATGAGATTTCAGGTCTGCCGGGATGGGCGAAGACCGCGCGGTATGACATCATTGCGCGCGTCGATTCCGACGATGTACCGGCGTTCAAAAAACTCTCCGATCTCCCGATGCAGGAACTCATCGCGGACTTCACTGCACGGCAACCGACCGGCGAGATGCTGATGATGCAGAGCCTGCTTCAGGATCGCTTTGCCCTGCGCGTTCACTGGGCGTCGAAGGAACGGAGCGTCTATGCTCTTGTCGTCGCGAAGGGCGGCTTGCGCATGAAACCCGCAGCCGACCCGAAGCATGGCGAGCTGACCTTCGATCGCGGCCATCTGGCAGGAAAGGGTGTTCCTCTTTCCTTTCTTGCAAGCCTGCTTGCCGTGCCGTTAGAACATACCGTTGTCGACAAAACTGGCATGACCACAGCCTACGATTTCGATCTGCGCTTCCATCCGCTGGACGATCCTGCCGGAAAAGAAAGCAATGATCCGGACATCTTCACGGCAGTGCAGGAGCAACTCGGGTGAAGCTGCAAAGCACCCATGCTTCTGTCCCGGTGCTGATCGTAGATCACATAGAACAGCCCTCGCCCAATTGATCCTCAACGAAGAATCATTCACACGCCTGATGAGGACTCGTTTTCTTGACAATTCATAGAATACGGTCGTACTCTTTCCAGCATGCGGTACTCCACCGAACACAAAGCGCAGAACCACGAGAACATTCTCTCCGTCGCCGCACGCTCTTTCCGCGAACACGGCGGAGATTCGAGCGGTATTGGAACCGTCATGAAAAAAGTGGGCCTCACCAAAGGCGGCTTCTACCGGCACTTCGACAGCAAGGACGATCTCTTCGTCGAAGCCGTGGCGCGCGCCTTCGAAGAGATGGGAAGAGGCATGGTCCAGATTGCAAAGGCCGCGCCTGAAGGTCAGGCCCTGCGCGCCATGATCGAACACTACCTGAGCCTGCGCCACGCCAACTCGCCGGGAGTCGGCTGCGTGCTCGCGGCCCTCGCGCCGGAGCTCGCACGCAAGCCGCTACGGGTCCGCAAACGGATTGAAGCCTTGCTGGACGCATATCGTGAGCAGCTGTTGCCTTTCGTTCCCGGCAACACGCGCGACGAAAGACTGTCCAACTGCAGAGTCCTGTTCTCCAGCATGGCCGGCGTATTGATGATGGCCCGTCTCACGTCCGATCCTCAACGACGCGAGCAGCGGCTGATGGAAGCGAGAAACTTTTTCATCAAGCAGTTTGTCGAACTCTAAATTTTTTGCTCACAAAGAGTACGATCGTACTCTACGACCTGAAAACGCACCGCAACCTGATCGAAAGGAACTACGCAATGAACCTCATGACCCCGCTTCTCATGGCAATGCTGCCCGTAGCCGCCGGAGCGCAATCTCCGCTCACCGCCTCCGGCCTGCCCCCCGCCGCCATTCCTAAAACCACCGCGGTGTTCGTCATCCAGACTCCCACCCAGGGCGTAATGGTTTCGCAGATCATGGCCGTCATGCCGTCAGAGATTCAAGCCACCGTCAGGCTCTACCTCGACGGCAAGATCCGCGAGTGGTACTCACGCGGCGATGGCAAAGGCGTCGTCATGCTGGTCGAAGCAAAATCCGAGGACGAGGCACGGGCCATCATGGAAACCTTGCCGCTCTCCAGGGAACACCTGATGGATCACCAGTACATTCCCGTTGGCCCGCTGACCCCGCTCAGAATGCTCGTCAGTCCAGGCGCGCAGCAGTGACTCTCCTCCTCGGGAGAGCCTTGTCAACAGCCGGAATACTGCAAAGGAGACATTCATCATGCCGCAACAGATGATCTGGTTTTTCGTAAGCATCGCCTTCGGCCTCATCGCCTGGGGCATCGTCGCCGCTCGATACATCTGGCCGAAACTCCGCGTCCTGCCGCGCAATGAAGCGTTGCAGCCTCTGCTCATCCTGCACAGCTTCCGCTTCATCGGCTTGGCTGCACTGGTTCCCGGGGTCGTCTCACCCGATCTGCCGCTATCGTTCGCACATCCCATGGCCTATGGCGATCTCATCGCGGCGGCACTCGCGCTCATTTCGCTGCTCCTGTTGCCCAGCGCGGCTGGCGTGGTCGTCGCATGGATCTTCAATCTGGAAGGCGCAGCCGATCTCCTCAACGCCTTCTACCAGGCCAATCACGCCGGTTTACTGGCCGGCCAGTTGGGAGCCGCATTCTTTCTTCCAACCTTGATCGTGCCCCTTCTGCTGATTACGCACGTGCTGGTCTTCCGAATTCTTCTCGAACGTCAACCTGAACCCGCGATGCTGGAAAGCCGGCACCCGGCGTAAAGTCCTCGCCCATCACCGGCCTAACTGGACCTCTTCAACAGTCGCCTCTGCGAGCGCGCGTTTCCGATGTATTCATCCGTTTCATTTATCCTTGGTGTCGTTCACGAGAAAGCCGTGGACGGTCTTTTTTGTTCCAGGGAAGGCTTCATCATGGCGGCAGTGACACAGTATCGATGCGAAATTTGCGGCATCGAAAGCACGAACCCGATTCACTGGTTCATGATTCAGTGCAACTCCGACGAGCTGAAGGTCCTCAAATGGAATGCCGAAGCCGCCTCAGCCCCCGGCGCCCGTCACTACTGCGGAGAAGCCCACGCTGGCATCTACATAAGCCGTTGGCTCGAGGCTTCGTGCAGCCCCTCAATAGCCGACTTCAATCGTCCTTCAGCAAGTTGACGCCGCCGCCGGCCGTCACCGATCCGTCACCTCATACCGCGCATCCATTCCGGCCAGCATGTGATCGCTGATGTGGCAGTGAAACAGCCAGATGCCCGCCGCATCCGGGACCATATCGGCAGTAATCATCTGCGCTGACGTGACAGCAAGAACGTCCGTGCGCTGGCCCGCAACCAGCACCGTGTTGCCATGCCAGTGCGGTGTGTGCGCGTTGTTGAAGTCACCCAGCGTAGCAACATACCAGCGGACGTGATCACCCTTCTTCATGGTCATCATCGGCATGTTGCCGTAGACGTATCCATTGATCGACCACTTTACGTTGGTGGAGATGAAACCGCTGCCCGTGGCCGGCGTGTAGTATCCGAGCGGAGTGAGCAACCCGGCCTCCGCCTTATTGACGCCCTTCGGATCCGTGCAATGCGCGCGAATGTTGTCGTCGAGATACCAGCTCTCGTTCTCATTAATTGCAATGAACATCGTGACAAACTCATGCTCGACGCCCTTCGGCCGTCCGTCAGGCCGTGCTTCGCCGCGCCGCGTAACCACGAAGCCCCCGAAAAGTCCCGACGCCACATCGCGCAGCTCGTCACAGTGCGAGTGATACAGCCAGAAGATGGAGCTGGGATCGTTCGGGCCTGGCCCGGCCCGTTCCGGAATCTGCCACGTATACGTGTGCGTGGCGCCGGGCGCAACACACGCATCCTCTTTGTCTTTGCCGCTGGTGTTGTCGTTGTAGTCCGCGCCTTCCGAGTCCTTCTCATACAGCACGCCGTGCGGATGCATCCCGAACGGATGGGTAGCGTTGTTTCTGAAAATGATTTTGAACGTATCGCCAACCTCGCCATGAAACACCGGCCCGAGAATGCCAAGATACGCATCCTCAGGGCTGCGGGCCTTCAGCTTCGTGAACGTGGCATCCGTATACTCGCGGTAGATCGCCTTTTTGTTAACGCGGCCAATCTGGTGCGGACCGGGCTCCGTATAGCCCTTCGCGATGGCATCGAAGTCCATCCCCATGGCCTCATCGCGCCCGGAGGGAGCGTAATCCCAATTCACCTCATCCGCCGCAACGTAGTAGACGCGGGTCTTGCCGCCATGTTCGCGCGCCTGCCCAACCGCGGACGCGGGCCGCACCCACAGCGCGGCAACACACGCTGCAATTAACACCACAAGCAAATGCCGCCCTGTCGATCTCCAGTGCATCTTCAGGTCTCTTTTCTGAATGTATGTGCGTCTACAGCGATACGCAGGAAGACCCGACTGCACACACAAGGCCGCCAGGAAGCACCAACTCTGGTGCGCAGGTCAACGCTGGGCCGGAAGAATGACGTAAAGCGTACCACTCGGCGCGCTCAAAAGACGAAAGAAATCCCTCAGCGCGGCCTCTGCTTCCTTCGACTCTCTTACTTTCCAATCATCAGGATCGTGAACGAGCCAGGCACCGGCGTTCCCATCGCCGGACGGCCATTCGGCAGGGGCGGCGCGCCCGGCGGCGGAGGCGTACGCTCCTGCGACATCGTGAAGAGATGTCCCGTCTTCGTGTCGAGCGTAATCGTGCGCGCTCCGTTCATCGTGCTCAGCACCTGCTCCACTTCGAAGCTCACGGGACTCTTTTCCTTGACCACCGTCAACGTCCCGTTTCCGCCCGTGCTGAAAGCCTCCATCGTCGCCGGGTTGAACACAGCACCGTCCGAGTTACCCGCCAACGGCAGCTTGGCCAGAATCTTCCCATCCTTCGCGCTCAGCACCACCATAGCCGCCTGCGACGGTCCTGCAGCCGGCCCGCCGCGCTGCGCTGCGGTCGGCCCCTCACCCGCAGCTGCGACCGGCCTGCTGCACGCCGCAAACAGCACACTGTTTTTCGCATCGAGCGCCAATCCATTGCATCCGCCCATATCGACCAGCGAGTAATGCGCGACCGCCTTCATTGACTTCAGATCGACAACCGTGACGCTCCCCACCGGATCCTGCATCACCACATAAAGCATGCCCTTACCATCCGTGGCTCCTTCCTCCGGTGTCCCGCCCAGATCGATCGTCCCCACGACCGTGCCATCTCTGGCGTCAATCACCGTCGCGTTCTTTGTCGGATGACTGAACACATACACTCGCTCCGTGAATGCATCGAACAGTATCCCGTCCGGCCGCGCCTCTCCCACGTCGATGCTCTTCAGCTTCGTCAGTGTCTTCGTATCAAACATCGACACCTGCGGGTGATCGCTGGTGAAGCCGTGTCCCGTTTTCGGATCAACCGCGGTCCCCTGGCCTCCGACACCCGAGATCTCCCCCACCGGCGCCAGCGTGTCGAGATCGAACACCGTCAGCCGCGGCCCCTGCGCTGCTGGGTTCGCCGGCGTTCCCGCCGGCCCGCGCACCGCACTTCGCGGAATGTACAGCCTCCGCCCTGAACTATCCGCATAGATGTAGTCCCATCCGCCCTCACCTCCAACGCGCGCCGTCTTCAGGACCTTGTAGGGTCCATCCTGCGCCCGTGCCTGCGGCATAACAACAGCTGCAAAGGCCACCAGCAACGCCACCAGATATCGCATCATTGATCTCCTGCCAAAAAAATTTCCGCGGGGCGCGGAACGAATCGCCGTGTGCGCTAAGTCTACGACTAGATTTGCGCTCGCACTGCTAACGGGAGTAAGCTCTCGCCCAACATCTCTCAACAACCGCCCCTCACAGGAGACTGCATGGCTTCCATCACTGGCTTTGGCGGAATCTTTCTGCGCGCGAATGACCCAAAGGCTCTCTACGCCTGGTACGAGCAGCATCTCGGTCTCGCGAAGTCCGACGGAGCCTTCGGCTTTCCCGCCTCAAAGCAACGCGCCCAGGTCATCTTCGCCCTGTTCAAACAAGACGACGCCTACTTCCCACCCGCACAGAAGGGGATGCTCAATCTTCAGGTCGACGATCTCGACGCACTGCTGGACCGCCTGACAGCCGATGGCGTCACCGTCGACCCCAAACGCGAAGCCTACGACTTCGGAAAGTTCGGCTGGATCACCGACCCGGAAGGGAACCGCGTCGAGCTCTGGCAGCCGCTCGAACACTGAGGCCTGCGCGTCCTAGCGGCTCTTCTTGCTCTTTGCCTTCGATGCCCGCTCCGGAAGCTTCAACCCCTTGCTCGACTCCTCCCACTCCTTTACATCCACGCCCTGCTTCTCCAGCTTCGCCTTGTTTGCTTCGAAATAACGGCGCTGCGCCTCGCTCTTGAACGGCATAGTCGAATCCCCCCTTCACCTTCGACGCCTCTCCTGCAGCTCTCGATCGCTCCACAAAGCGCTCGCCCGTACCTGATCGGCACCGGAGCTCTGAGCAAGCCCCCTCACCCGTGCCACCGCGAGCTCAAAGGCCTCGCAAGCGGCGCCTGACGATCCGTTCCGGCAAATGGAAATTAACATCGAAACTGGCAATTATTGGTTGACACTGGAACATTTTTCCGAATAACGTAACCGCAATCGCAAAACTGCCATTGCTCGTTCCCCTGCCGTAATCGGACGACAAGAGGCCGTTGAAGGTGACGTCCGATGACAAGAAAGCTGCTTTCGATTCTTATGTTTGCGTGGATGCTCTGCGCGAGCCGCGTGGTCCTGGCCCAGTTTTCCGGCAGCCTCGAAGGTCTTGTGCAGGACCCATCCGGCGCGTCCATTCCGAAGGCCACAGTCACGCTGACAAACTCCGCCACCAGCGTCACCCAGACCACGCACGCAAGCGATAGCGGTGTCTACCGGTTTGTAAGCCTCGCTCCCGGCAACTACGTCGTCGCCGCCTCGGCCACAGGCTTTGCGACAGCCAAAACCGCGTTCACGCTGACCACCGGCCAGCTGATGAACGTGCCGCTCTCCCTGCCCGTCGCGTCCTCGACTCAGACCGTCGAAGTGACGACGCAGGCCCCCGTGCTGGATACAGCAGAGACCCGCACCCAGCTCACCATCGACTAGGAGACACTCGACTCGCTCCCACTTCCCGGACGCGACCAGCTTGGCCTCGTTACCTTGGCTCCCGGCGTTACCGGTCTGGGCATTCAGGGCAGTGGCGGCAACGGCCAGTCGAACGACAACTACGCTTCCGAAACCCAGGTCAGCGCCAGCGCAAACGGCCGCTCCAGCGTTGGCAACATGTACGTCGTCGACGGTCTGGACATCACCAGCGACATCACGCCCGGCGTGCTCAATCTCGTGCCGAATCCGGACACGGTGCAGGAAAACACGGTCCAGGTCAACACCTTCAACACCGAGTACGGCCGCAGCAGCTCGCTTGTCGACGTGATGACCACCCGCTCCGGCACCGACAAATATCACTTCATGGCCAGCGACTACTACACGGCCAACTGGCTAAACGCGCGCACCGAATTCCAGCCCCGCCAGACGACGAAGATCCTCCCCTTCCACAGCGACAACATCTCCGCTACCGTCGGCGGCCCCGTGCCCTTCATCAAGCAGATGTTCTTCTTCACCGGCTGGGAGCCGCTGCTTTCGCTCACCCAGGCGACCTCGCAGGTCACCTACGAAGACCCGGCCTTCACTGCGTGGGCCAAGACCAACTATCCCAACTCCATTGGCGTGAAGCTGCTCGCGCAATACCCGGCCACAAATGCCTTCACGACCAGCGTCGCGTCCACCGGAGCGACGCTCTTCCCGAGCTACCTGCGGCACGTCTGCTGCAGCCAACATTCCATGCTCGCTGCCGGTCGTCGACAACGGCGTCCTCAACGCCACCAACTACCGCAACGCGCTTCAGTACAACGTTCGCGTCGACAAGTATTTCTCCAAGGACCGCGTCTACGGCAACTACTACAGCACCGCCCTCGACATCGGCGGTCCCTCCGTGCGCGTGGGCATGCATTCGCCGCAGCACTACGACGTCCACTCCGTCCAGGGCAACGAGACCCATACCTTCGGTACGCACCTGCTCAATGAAGCAGCGTACGGCTTTCTCCGCATGGAAGGTTTCCTCGATCCCACCGGTCCCTTCCACGTGCCCATCATCACCGTCACCAACGCCTGGGGCACGCAGATCGGCGTCAGCAAAGCCGATTACCGTTACGTGCAGCATCACTCCGTCTGGAGAGACGCCGTCACCTTCATCCACAAAAACCACGACATTCGCTTCGGCTATGACGGCTTCCACGGCGACAACCTGACCTTCTTCGGCCCAGCCGCCTCCATCCCCACCTACAACTTCCTCAGCGTCGCCGACTTCGTGCAGGACAAGATCAACACGGAAAGCGGTGTCGCCTTCAATCTGCAAACTGGCCAGCAGGCTGGCATGCTGGGCGGCAGCTTCCAGTTCGTCGGCGGCACCTTCGGCTTCTTCGCGCAGGACACCTGGAAGGCCAACCGCAAGCTCACTCTCACCTACGGCCTCCGCTGGGACAACTTCGGCAATCCCTCGCCCATCAGCGGCTCCATCGAGTCCGACTTCTTCTACGGCTCCGGCAGCACCATCAGCCAACAGATCGCCAGCGGCTACGTCAAGCAGGTCTCCCACGCCTTCAACCACTCCATCAAGGCGTGGAGCCCCCGCGCCGGCTTCGCCTACGATCCCACCGGCAAAGGTGTGTGGCTGGTTCGCGGCGGCTTCGGCCTCTACCACGACTGGATCACCCTCGGGAATGCGCAGAACGAGTTCGGCAATCCGCCCTCGCCTGCCAGCGTGACCTTCCAAAGCAACACCACCGGCATCCAGCCCATCTACAGCGTCGGCACCAGCGACACCTTCCCCTTCGGCTACACCTATCCCAACTTCACCGGCTACACGCTCAACTCCCAGGGCGGCATCACCGGCCAGCAGGTCAATATCGGCGGCCTCGATCCCAACCTGCACGCCTCCAACACCCTCAACTACACCGTGACGCTCGAGCGCGGCATCACCCGCAACTACTCCATCGCCGCCGGCTACTCCGGTCAGCACTCGTTCGATCTCTTCAGCGGCTTCGCCGGCCGCACCAGCAACGCCGGCTACGGGGTCGACATCAACAACTTCCCCGGCAGCCTCATCCAGAACCACGGCAACTTCGTTCGCCTCAACACCAGCTTCGGCTCCATTCGGTACTCCACCAACGGCCCCAGCTCCACCTACAACGCCTTCATCGCCGAGTTCAAAGGCCGCTTCGCGCATCACGGTTTCATCGACACCTCCTACACCCGCTCCAGCTCCTGGGACGACGCCGGGACCTACCCCACGCCGCAGTCCAACACCGGCGATTACCGGCAATACTGGTCGCACTCCAACTGGGACGTCCCCAACCGTTACTCGCTGCTGGTCTCCTACGAGCTCCCCGGCCTCAAGAGCGGCCCCGACCTTCTCCACATCTTCACCAACGGCTGGAAGCCCAGCGCCGTCACCATCCTCCAGAGCGGAACTCCATTCACCGTCTACCAGACCAACGCTTACTCCAAGGGCGGTGACTACAACGCGGACGGCGTCAACATGGACCTGCCCAACGTTCCGTCCTATGGCTACAGCATCCCCACGGACCGCAACCACGAGCTCGCCCGCAACGGCGCCACCGGTGTCTTCGCCCTCGCAGACTTCACCGCGCCCGCCACTCTCCCCGGCGAAGGCAACGAGGTCATCAACGGCTACCGCAACCCCGGCTTCGCCAACACCGACTTCGCGCTGCTCAAGAACAATCGCATCCGCGAGAGAGCCAACCTTCAGCTTCGCCTCGACGTCTTCAACCTCTTCAACCGCGCCAACCTCGGCGGCATCAACGGCAGTATGGGCAGCACCTCCACCTTCGGCAGGTCCACCTCACAGATCGGCAACGCCCGTTTCCTCCAGATCGGTGCACGCGTCGAGTTCTAGCAAGGTTTCAAGCCCTTGCTCGACTCCTCTCCGAAAACGCATCCTCAAAACTCGTAATCCAGCGAGAACTGAATGCGGCGGGCAGTGCCTGCCGCGATTGGCTTGGCGAAGTCTGGGGCGCTTTGCAGGTCCGTTCCATACACCGGGTCCAGCTCGGTGATGTTCTCGTGGTTCAGGATGTTGAACGACTCCGCGACAATATCCAGGTGCCCGCCCTTGATTCCCACCATCTTGAGCGCGCGGAAATCGAAGTTCAGGTTGGGCGGCGTTGCCAGCGTGTTTCTCCCATAACCCATCGGGCGGGCGGCAAACGGAAAAATGTGCTCGCGGTTGCTGTCCACGCCTGTAAGTGGACTGCAGCGAAACCCGCTGCCCACGCTGACGATCGGTGCGAACTCCAGTCCATAGAGTGCTTTCATCAATCGCCCGGGATTGGCGTTCTTGGCGACGTCTGCGGGATCGCCGAGATCCGGGCCGATCAGCCACAGCCCGCTCAGGGTCAGCCGATTCCGCTGGTCCTGAAGCGAAAGCGCGCGCTCATTGTTCAGAGCGTAGGGATTCTGGGGCTCTTCCAGATCATAGGAAGCATCGTCCAGCGTTTTGGAGTAGGTGTAGCCGGCCATGATCTGCAGGTCGTCCTGGAACTGCCGATTGAGCGTAATCGTGACTCCGTTGTACGAAGAGCTTGCAGCTGTTGCAAACTGATTGATCGCGTCGTAGCTGGAGTCGACGCGAGCGGCCGAGAAGACGAACGCCCCCATCTGCTGGAGTGTCGGACTCGATACTCCGAGCGATGCTGCGTTTGCAGAGGTCAGGAGGACGGGAGGCGTCAGGTTCACATTCGTCGTTCGGCCCAGATGGACCCCGCGCACGAACTGGTACTCACCTGTGAGTGTTGTCTGGAATGGAAGCGACTGCTCGACAGCAAAGGACGCCACTTCGCTATACGGATTCGGCAGCTCCGGAGCGGATCTCCAGATGCTCGGCGCGACGGCCGGCAGCGGGGCAGTCGGGATCTGGTTGCTCTCATACAGGTTGGCCGCCGCACTATCTTCAACGATCTGAGACGACGCGGACGTTCCATTAAACTCTTGCACGCGGTTGATCGTGGAGAGAAGGAAGCGATCGTAGAAGGTGCCGAAACCGCCGCGGACGACAGTCCATCGTACCGGCGTCCATGCAAAGCCGAATCGCGGGCTGATGTTCAGCGCATCTCCCGGAAACGAGGACGGCAGGCGGTTGTAGTCGTAGCGAAGACCGTAGTCGAGCGTCAGCCTCTTCATCGTCCAATGGTCCTGTGCGAATGCTGAAAGCCGCACCTCGCCAAAGTTCGTGTTGAACTTGCCGAAAGACTGGATAAAGAAATCAGGTCTTCGATTCTGCAGCGCGGCAAGGTTGGCGAAGACAAACTCACCCTGTGAGCCGTCCGGGTTATCAGCGCGCAATGCCACGTGGTCTGCGCGCGCGCCGAACTGGAATAAATGGTGATGCACTTGTTTCGAGATTGAGTCCGCGAACTCAACATGAGTTTCAAAGCGCCTGCTGTTGCCCGAGTACGGCATTCCAAAGTAGGCAAGACCGGCGATCTTGATTCCGGGACCGGATGTGACCGCGGTCCGCGTAACTGCCCGGCGCTGTGCGAGCTCGAAGCTGAAACTGTTCAGAAGCGTTCCCGTGAGTGTCGAAGTCAACGTTGCATTCACGCTGTTGTCGGCCGTAAACGACGATCCGCGCGCCGACACGTCTGCCTGCTCGTCTGTGTTGAAGGCATCATTCACATTGCGTGCGTTCGTGAACGCATACCGCGCGGAGACAGATTCCCGCGGACTCAACACCCGGTCCACACGCGCCGAGAGCTCCGTCTCCTGCTCCGTGGTCGGGAAGAAGCCCGGCTGCAGCACCAGATGGTTCAGCGGGCTGTAATTTGCCACGGCTGCGTTGATAGCAGCAACCGTGCCCGGCTTCAGATCATTGGCGTCCTCGCCATGCGCTATCTCCTGCTCGCCGGCCGCATAGTAAAACGTTCGATCGCGTTGAATCGGCCCGCCGAGCGCGACGCCCACACGAACCCGATTCTCATCCGGCCTGCGTGGGTAAACGCCGAGCGGCGGAATCGCATTGAGCCCGCCGTTCTGCACGAACGTGAACGCGTCGCCGTGCATCTTATCCACGCCTCTGCGCGTCTCCACGTCGATCGATCCGCCCGCGCCTCCGCCTGATTGCGCGGCGAAACCGTGATTGACAATCTGAAAGTCGCTGATCGCTTCCGGCGACAGCTCCGTGCGGCTCGCCCCGCTGTATTCGTCGTTATCGTTCACCTGGTCCAGATACACCGAGTTGCTGCCCGGCCGCAGCCCCCCGAAGCTGAACGTTCCGCCGCTCTGCATCACGCCGTTTTGAAACAGTGCCGGGTTCGACGGCGCGACCTGCGGAGACAGCAGCACGAAGGTGAGATAGTTGCGGCTCGGAATGGGCAGCTCTTCCACGCGGTCCCGATCGATGTTGGTGACCGACGATGTCTGCGACGTGTCGAACGTCACCGGCGCGGCGCTCACTGAGACAGCCTCGGTCGCGGTGGCCACTGCGAGCCTCAGCGTCAGGTGCGTCGTTCTGCCTACCGCAACCGCTACCGACGATTGCTGCAGAGGAGCGAAGCCGCTGGCCTGCACCTTAATGCCGTAATCGCCGCTGCTCGGCAGTTGTGCAAAGGAGAAGCTTCCATCCGCCGCGGTCGAGCTTTTGCGCGCGGGGAAGTCAGGCTCAGCCAGTGTGACCTGCGCGTTGGAAATCGCACCGCCATCAGGCCCGATCACCGTTCCCGTCACCAAGCCGGTGTTGCTTGACTGAGACAGAGAGACGAGCGGGCTCGCTCCCACCATGCAGAGGGACAGCGCGCAACCGCGCGCGAACAGCTTGAAACGCATACTGACTCCGGGGAAAGATGGAGCGACCATGCGGACGAATCCGCATGCGTCAATGCAGGTGCGCTACGAACGCACGCACCTCATCTGCTTATCCGGAGATCAGATCCGAAGAGGAGGCGACACGAACGGCTGAACGGCGATGTCCGTCCACGAGCATGACTCACATCGCACGAACTCGTACACCAGGTCGCTCTCAATCTGCGCGTTCTGCCGGTCCATCAAGCGCCGCGCCATGGCGGCTGCCACAAGAATCACCAGCGTGATGAACAGCGTGATAAGGAACACCGGAAGTTCCGTATCGTTCCCGAGCCCCGGACCATCCCAGCGGTCGAAGCACTCCAGCAGCGGCATCAGAACCGTCACCGTCACCATAATGATCGTGACCAACCTGAGCAGCCGCTTCATGCTTTCAGTCTAGCCACATTGCCATTCCGGTGCATGTCGGTTCTGTCATCATTGTTGAATAGATAAAAGGAAGCAGAGGAAAGCATGGAACAGTTTAGAAGGCTCGAGCGGCTGCCAGCATACGTGTTCAACATAACCACGGAGTTGAAAGCAACGGCACGCAAGCGCGGCGAAGACATCATCGACTTCGGCATGGGAAATCCCGATGGCGCGACGCCGAAGCACATTGTCGACAAGCTGATCGAGGCCTCGCAGAAGACCCGCACGCACCGCTATTCCCTCTCCAAAGGAATTCCGCGTCTCCGCCGCGCCATCTGCAACTGGTACAACCGCCGCTACGGCGTCGACCTCGATCCCGAGACGGAAGCGATCGTGACGATCGGGTCCAAGGAAGGCATCGCGCACCTTTGCCTCGCCCTGCTGGACGATCAGGACACCGTCGCCGTGCCGAATCCCAGTTATCCGATCCACATTTTCGGGCCGGTGATTGCCGGATCCAAGACGCAGAGCATTGCCGTGGATGGCACCGACCAGGCTTCGTTGCTGGAGAAGCTCGACCATGACCTCCGCAGGATGGATCCAAGGCCGAAGATCCTGATCCTGAACTTTCCCGCCAACCCCACAACGCAGTGCGTGGACCTGCCGTTCTTTGAAAAAGTCGTCGAGCTTTGCAAAGAGCTCGGCATCTACCTCGTGCATGACCTCGCGTATGCGGACCTGACCTTCGACGGCTACAAGGCTCCCAGCGTCATGCAGGTCCCCGGCGCCAAAGACATCGCCGTCGAATTCTTCACGCTCTCCAAGAGCTACAACATGCCCGGCTGGCGCGTCGGCTTCATGGTCGGCAACAAAAACCTGGTTGCCGCACTCGCCCGCATCAAGAGCTACTTCGACTACGGAACCTTCACACCCATCCAGGTCGCCTCAATCGCCGCACTCGAAGGCCCGCAGGATTGCGTGCGCGAAATCGTCGAAATCTACAAGCACCGCCGCGACGTCCTTGTGCCCGGCTTGAACAAACTCGGCTGGCCCGTCGAGATGCCGAAGGCAACAATGTTCGCCTGGGCCCGCATCCCCGAGCAGTACCGCAAGCTGGGCTCGCTTGAGTTCTCCAAGCAGCTGCTGCTCGATGCCAAAGTGGCCGTGAGCCCGGGAATCGGCTTCGGCGATCACGGCGACAGCCACGTGCGGTTCTCCCTCATCGAAAACGAAGAGCGAACGCGCCAGGCTCTCCGCGGAATCAAGCACATGTTCAAAACCGGTTGAGCGCTGTTCAAGCCCAGACGATTTACTTCAACGCGAGCGGGTGTTTGGATTCGACTCCGCTGAACTTGCTAACCGGAAACCTGCAGCCCGGGTGACTTTGCAGGTGTTCGATGTGGGCTCGGGCTCCCGTGCTGGATTCTTTCAACGCTTGCACCGGACCGTGGCAATATTTGCAGCGCATCAGCTCGCCGCGCTCGGTGAGCGCTTCGTACAGGGTGCATGGCAGCCAGCGGCCACGAATCTTCACCTCGCACTCCGTCATCACCGGCGGTTTCTTCTTAGTAGCCATAAATCGGTGAGACGCTCCTTGATATATGAAGCTGAGATGCTCCTGACTGTTATCGATAGGACTGAGAAAATAGGGTTAGGCCGCAATTAGCGTGCATAGCTAAGCGCGCATAGCTCAGTTCGAGCCAAAGGACGGCTGCGGGATGCGAAAAGGCTTTACCAGACGACCGAAGATGCAGGAGCCCGCGCCGATCTACGGCAAAAACTACATCACTCCGGGCGGGCTCGAACGCCTGAAGCATGAGCGCCAATTTTTGCTCACCAAAGATCGCCCCGCTGTGGTCGAGGTGGTCGCGTGGGCTGCGGGCAATGGCGATCGCAGTGAAAACGCCGACTACCAGTACGGCAAGCGACGTCTGCGGCAGATCGACGGACGAATTCGCTTCCTGACCAAGCGAATCGAAGCCGCGGAAGTAGTCGATCCGGAAGCTCCGAGAACGGGGCAGCAGGCGGCGAGAGCGTTCTTCGGAGCCACCGTGCGCTATGCGAATGCCGCGGGGGCAGAGCGCGTGGTGAGCATCGTCGGCACAGACGAAGTCAATCTCGACCGCAACCACATCAGTTGGGTCTCGCCCCTGGGGCGCGCTCTAATGAGAGCGGCAGAGGATGACGAAGTTCTTCTTCATACGCCCGCCGGCACTGAAACCCTGACCGTGCTGGAAGTGCGCTATGAGCGCATCTCTGTAGAACCGTTCCGCGAACCACCTGCCGAACTCTCGACAAAGAAACTTCATCACTGACATCAGCGATGCCGCGAGGCTAGGGTCGTCCGGGTAAGCTCTGGCCCGAAACACCTGAATCAACTTCGCGTTGTATGCTCCGGGTAATAGCAGGGTAAGAGTTTTGCGCCTCGGCTACCCTCTTGGCATAATTTAGAGCTGATCGTGTCGAGGCGCCACGCAGCGTAATGAATTCTGACAATCCCAATCCGCTTAACAACGGAGTCGACCTGGACGACGCCGAACGATTGCTCCTGGCCGAGACGGCCGCTCAAATCGGTACATGGGAATGGGATCCGGTTCGTGACTTCCGTCGCCTTTCGCCCGGACTTCACCGCCTGTTTGGCACTGACCCGGAAGACCCCGATCACGTCGACAAATGGGCGAAATCGGTCCATCCCGATGACTGGGAAAAGGTACAGCAGTGCATGAGCGATGCGCTCCGCACCGGACAAATGGACTTTGAATATCGCTATCTGCATCCGCAACACGGCCGGCGGCAGCTCTACTGCAAAGGTCGGAGCTTCAGGAGTGAATCGCGGATGTTCGGCGTTGTCCAGGACATCACAGAGCGCAAACAAGTTGAGCAAGCGTTGGCCGAAAGCGAAGAGCGGTATCGCACGGTTGCTGAAACCGCCTCCGACGCTATTTTGTCGATCGATGAAAACAGCACGATCTTGTTCGCCAATTCAGCTACCACCGACGTATTCGGCTATAAACCCGAGGAACTCGTCGGGAAAAATCTGACGACGTTGATGCCCGAGGGCATGCGCCATCTGCATCAGATGGGCATTCAACGTTACATCGCGACTGGAAACCGTCGCCTGAATTGGGATGGAACAGAACTGGTTGGTTTGCACCGGGACGGGCATGAGATACCTCTGGAACTGTCTTTCGGTGAATACACCAAGGCCGGGAAACATTACTTCACCGGGTTCGCTCGCGATATTGGCCAACGTAAACTTGCCGAACAGGCGCTGAGAGAAAGCGAACAGCAACTGCGCGTCGTCACCGAGGCCACCCCAGTCATGATCTGGCTGTCAGGACCGGATAAGCTTTGCTACTACTTCAACAGAAGCTGGCTGGACTTCGTAGGGCGGACGCTGCAACAGGAAATCGGCAATGGCTGGGCCGAGAACGTCCACCCCGAGGACTTCGATCGCTGCCTGCAGATCTACGTGACGTCCTTTGATGCTCGGCAGCCGTTTGAAATGGAATATCGGCTCCGTCATTACAGTGGCGAATACCGCTGGATTCTCGACCACGGCGTACCACGGTTTACGGAAGATGGAACATTCGAGGGTTACGTCGGTGGCTGTCTCGACATTCACGAGCAGAAAGAAGCGGCCGAGAAAATCCGAATTGCAGCTGAAGCCGTCCGCGAAAGCGAAGAGAGATTGCGAGCACTCGTAAATGCCAGCTCCTACGTTGTCTACCGCATGGGTCCCGACTGGAGAGAAATGTGGCAGCTGGACGGTCAGGGATTCGTCTCTGACACGCGGGAACCAATAAGTGACTGGATTGATGTGTACATCTATCCCGAGGATCAGCCGCTGGTCCTGGCCACCATACGGAATGCAATTGAAACAAAGAGTATCTTTCAGCTGGAACATCGCGTTCGCCGCATTGACGGCACGGCTGGGTGGACCCTGTCGCGCGCGGTCCCACTTTTGGATCACGATGGCAACATTGTCGAGTGGTTCGGAGCAGCAAGCGATGTCACCGCTCGAAAGAGTGCCGAGGAAGCACACAGACGTTTGGCTGCCATCGTCCAGTCATCCGAGGATGCAATTGTCAGCAAGGACTTGAATGGCATCGTGACAAGCTGGAATCACCAGGCGGAGCGCTTATTTGGTTACACGGAAAAGGAAATGGTCGGTCGCTCCATCCTCACAATTATTCCGCCTGAATTGCATGGCGACGAGGAGATGATTCTAAACAGAATTCGGGATGGTCAGAAGATCGAGCATTTTGAGACTGTCCGTGTTGCGAAATCGGGGGAAAGAGTTGACGTATCCATTTCTATTTCACCCGTCAGAGATGAGCGCGGAAACATTGTCGGTGCAGCCAAAATTGCCCGCGACATCCGAGAGAAGAGGAAAATCGAAAACGCGCTCAGAACCACCGAGAAGCTGGCCGCCGCGGGACGCCTGGCCGCGACCGTCGCGCATGAAATCAATAACCCGCTCGAAGCTGTAACAAACCTGCTGTACCTGGCGCGTGTTACCACTGATCGCGCGGCAGTCTCGTCGCTTCTCGCCCAGGCAGAAGAAGAGTTGAAACGTGCTGCATTCGTCAGTAAACAGACCCTCGGTTTTTATCGAGAACGGAACGGCGTCAAGCCGCTGCGACTCGGCGGCATCATCGAGTCGCTGGTTTTTCTCTTCCAGACGAAAGCGAACAATAAATCGATTCAGATCCGATCCGAGGTTCGGCAGGACCCGGAAATTAACGCGATCGAAAGCGAGCTTCGGCAGGTAGTAGCGAACCTGTTGAACAACAGCGTGGATGCAATTTCACCTGGCGGGACAATATGTGTTCGAGTCTCAGCCGCCCGCTCATGGGACGATACATCTCGCTGTGGGGCCCGAATCACAGTGGCAGATTCGGGGCGTGGCATCAATCCAGAACACCGCGCCAAGCTGTTCGAGCCATTCTTTACCGCAAATAAGGATGTTGGGACAGGACTGGGTTTGTGGATCTCGAAAGCCATCGTCGAGAGACACGGAGGGCGTCTCCGCTTCAAATCCCGGACCAACCCCGGACAATCTGGAACGGTCTTCACGATCTTTTTGCCAAGTGGTGCGACGCCCGCGAGTCATCACGTACAGGCTCCGGCATTCAGTGAAGCTCTTCGTAATCAGCCGCTCTCATCAAAGTAGTGTGGCAATCCTGGCTGGTCGCGAAATCGCCAATGCGCTCACGCAAGATGAGTAAAGACCAAAAGCCGGGGGCCCCACATCTCGCTTTTAAGTGTGGGTACGCAAGACGCCCGGGTAACCCACATTCCCCCTCTTGCTAAACTCACCGAGAGGCCTCTCCGCCGAACCAATGCAGATCGTCCAAACGTCTTCGGCGTCTTCCATCACTTCGAACTCCCCGCGAACTCGACCGCCGCGGCCACCTCCGCCGCGTCTACTCCACCTGGCCTTGGTTCCGCCTCAAGCGTGAAGGACGCTTTCGTATGCTGGTGTGCACATGAAGCTCCTCGCCGCCGCAATTCTCGCACTCGCCGTTCCCGCCACTACCCAGCAGGCCATCACCTGGCGCTTCGACAACCTCACCAGAATCGGCGGCGCGCAGGTCACCACCATCGGCCACCCTCAAGTCGTGGACACATCGATCGGCAAGGCCATCCACTTCGAAGGCCACGGAGACCCCAACCCCGCCAATCCCCAAAGCGGCAACCCCACCGGTGACGCACTCTTCCTCAACACCTCCCCACTCTCCGGATTCCCCACCTACACCTTCGAAGTGATCTTCCGCCCGTCCTCCAAAGGCGCACCCGCCCAGCGCTTCTTCCACATGCAGGACGCCAACTCGCCCTCCCGCCGCATGTTCGAGATCCGCATCGTCAACCACCAGTGGTGCCTCGACACCGTCGGCATCGACTCCGGCTGCGGCCCCAGGCAGCAAGAGCGCGAGCGCGACCCGAGCAGCACGGCGTCACCCTCGCCTGCGACCCCCCGCATCTCCACCCCCTTGACCGCTGGTACGCCGTCGCCGCCACCTACGACGGCAAAACCCTCCGCGGCTACGTCGACGGCGAGCTCCAGGGCCAGATCGCCGTCACCCTCGCCCCGCTCCCGCCCGGCGCCACCTCCGTCGGCACCCGCATCGACAAGCGTGATTTCTTCACCGGCGACCTCTACTCCGCCCGCTTCACCCCTCGCGCCCTCCCACCCGCAGACTTCCTGAAAGTCCCTTCCGGCACCCGCTGAGCACTTTTAGACACACCTGTGTCTATTTGGACACAAGTCCAGACCTAAAGTCTCTCTTTCGAAGACTTTGCGCAATTTCGGGGGGGAGGGGGGTACCCGGAGAGCTTGCTCTCTGGAGTGTCAGGAGGGGTGCCCCTCATTTCAACCCAAATCCCACCAGCCGATCCGGCTGCTTGCCATCATCCGAGCCGGTCGCCACCACTACAAACTGCCGCCCATGAACCACATACGTCATCGGCGTCCCGGTTCCCGGAGCCGGCAACTGCCCCCTCCACAACTCCCGCCCTGTCTCCGCATCGTAGGCCCGCAGGAATGCATCCCTCGTCGACCCGACAAACACCAGTCCACCCGCGGTTACCACCGGCCCACCCATCCCGATCGACCCCGCCCTCCCCGCCATCGTCCCATGCGCCACCGACCACACCTGCCTGCCCGTGTTCAGGTCCGTCGCCACAACTCGCCCGTACGGCGCGCCTCCGCAAGGCGTCCCAGCCGGCCCCACCAGCGCCGCCATATTCACCGCATACGGCGTCCCGGCCATCAGCATCCCCCCACCCCCCAGCGCCGCATCCGGCGGCCGAAACAACCCTGATTTCAGTTGATCTCTCGCACTTTTCGAGTCCTTATCTGCCCCGTGCGGGGCGCCTTCGCTCAGCCAGACCAGGTACGCCATCGAGTTCACCCGCACATACATCACTCCCGTCTTGGCATCGAAGGCCGCCGAGCCCCAATTCGGGCCGCCCAGTGATGCCGGGTAAACAATTGTGCCGCTCATCGATGGTGGAGTAAACGGCCCGTCATAGTGCGCCTCGTTCATTAGCCGCTCGCAAAAACGCTGATCGCCGCTGTCTGCGGCCGCCATCTCATCGACCTTGAAGCGCATCGACAGCAGCGGGTCCACGGAGGAGAACGGCTGCGTCGGCCAGGTTTGCTCTCCCTGAACATCGCTCTGCGGAACGGCGCGCTCGTCGATCGGAAACAGCGGCTCGCCTGTAAGCCGGTTGAACACATAGATCATTCCCGTCTTGTTCATCACCGCAACAGCAGGCACGCGGTCTCGCCACATGAACAGCATCGGCTGCGACGCGGTGTCGTAGTCCCACAGGTTGTGGTGAATAAGCTGAAACGCCCACACCTTCTCGCCGGTGGAGGCCTTGAGCGCCACCAGCGAATCCGCATCGCGGTTATCGCCAACTCGCTCGCCTCCATAGTAGTCCACCGATGGACTGCTCGTCGGCACGAAGACGAGATCATGCTCCGCATCCGCAGCGAGCGGCGCCCACGCGTTGGCCGCGCCAGTCTTGTGCGGCCCCGGCCCGTTCACCGCAGCCAAGGGCTCCCATTTCCACAATGGCTCGCCGGTACGCACATCAAACGCGCGTACCGCACCGGAGGGCGTGTCGATGTTCTGGTTGTCCGCGATCGATGAGCCCAGAATGACGTGTTCGCCAACCACAATTGGCGGCGAAGTGTAATACAGATAATCCTTATTCGGCAGGTACAGACCGGCGCTAAGGTCAACCGTGCCTGCTCTACCGAAGTCCTTGCAGGGCTTGCCTGCACGCGCATCGAGGGCAATCAGGCGGCGGTCCAAGGTCGCGATCAGCACCCGATCGGAACACGCTGCTCCGGCTCGCGAATCATGCCAGAGCACCACACCGCGCGAGGTCCCGATGAAGTGCACATCTTCGTCTCTTACACCGGGATTGAAGCTCCACCGCACCTTGCCGGTGGCCGCGTCCACGGCGAGCACCACATCCTTCGGTGTCGTCAGGTACAGCGTGCCGCGCCAGAGCACCGGCGTCGCCTCGAAGCTGCCGCGCGGTTTGTCTCCCTCATACTCGCGGACATCCAAAGACCACACCTGGCGGAGTCGCGCGACAGTGCTGCGGTTGATCTGCGTCGCCGCCGAGTAACGTTGACCTTCCAGTGTTCCGCCGTACTCCGGCCAGCCTGGCTGCGACTTTCCACGCGCCGTCTCCGCGGAGCCGGCGAATGCGACGCAAACCAGCAGTCCCGTAGCTAACCACCTCATTCGTCAGCTCCTAATTCGGCCATAGCGTTACAATCTCAGATGGGCATCAAGCCGACCAAGGAGCCCGATCGATGACCTGGTTCAAGCGCGATGAACATGAGATTGTCCCGCCCTCCGACCACGAGGTTCGAACCGAGGGCCTCTGGACCAAGTGCCCGCAATGCGGCAAGCCCATCTGGAATGCAGATCTCGAGGCCAATCTCCAGGTCTGTCCCTACTGCAGCAACCACTTCAAGATTGGAGCCCGGGAGCGCATCCAGATGCTCCTCGACCCGGGCTATGAGTTCGTAGACGGCGACCTGCGCTCGACCGACCCGCTGAGCTTCACCGATCTGAAGCCGTACAAGACACGCCTGCAGCAGGCGCAAAAGAAGACCGGGCTGAATGACGCGATCGTGAATGCCGTCGGCAAGATCAACGGGCTGGATGTGGTTGTCTCGGCGATGGAGTACAGCTTTATCGGCGGCTCGATGGGTGCTGTAGTGGGGGAAACCATTGCCCGCGCCGTCGATCGCGCATACGAAACCCGCACGCCGCTCATCATCGTCTCCGCTTCCGGCGGCGCGCGCATGATGGAAGGCATTGCCAGCCTGATGCAGCTGGCGAAGATCTCCGCGGCTCTGGCGAAGCTCGACGAAGCAAGTATCCCGTACATCTCGCTGATGACCGACCCGACGACCGGCGGCGTCACGGCCAGCTTTGCGATGCTGGGCGACCTGAACATCGCGGAACCAGGCGCGCTCATTGGCTTCGCCGGGCCCCGAGTGATCGAGCAGACGATCCGGCAGAAACTTCCTGAGGGATTCCAGCGGTCGGAGTTCCTTCTCGAACATGGGTTTCTGGATGCGATTGTCTCGCGCAAAGAGCTGAAAGCTTATTTCGCCAACGCGATCGGCTGGATGAGCCAACGGCAGGCCGTGGAGCTAGAGAACGCAGCTCCCGCGGATACGACCGCCGCCGCCGCCGACTAACAGTGCACGAGGCACGACCCTCCCGCACCGCGCTTCGTGTGGCCATGCGAAGGGCCGCGCATCAACTCCACGACGAGCACCCTCTCGTCTTTGAAGACCCGTTCGCAGTCAGGATTCTGCCGGCGGAGATCCGGCTCGAACTGCAGCGAACACCGGCTGCTTCCCGCAAGCCATTCTCTGCGGCGATGCGCGCGTTTATGGTGTGCCGCGCGCGGTTTGCCGAGGATGTGCTGGCGGAGGGCTTTCGCGAGCACGGTGTGCGCCAGGCGCTGATTCTGGGCGCGGGATTCGATACCTTCGCGCTTCGGAATGCTTATACGAATCTGCGCGTCTTCGAGGTGGATCACCCTGCGACGCAGTCGTGGAAGCGGGAACTGCTCGCGGCGGCCAATTTGGTAGTCCCGGAGGCTCTGAGTTTTGTGCCGGTGGACTTCGAGCGGCAGTCGCTCCGGCAGCAGCTTTTGCATGCAGGATTCGATTTCAGCGTCCTCACTGCGACTGCGTGGCTGGGTGTGGTGCCATATCTCACGGCAGAGGCGTTTGCCGCGACTGCGCGTGTTCTCGGCCGGTTGTCTGCGGGATCGAGCCTGGTCTTTGACTACTCGCTGCCGCGCGAGGCGCTGCCGCCGGTTGAGCAGTTGATGCTCGATTCGCTTTCGGCGCGAGTGGCGCAGGCGGGTGAACCTTTCCAACTCTTCTTCACGCCGGAGTCGCTTGCGGAGGAACTGGTTCGCTACAACCTGAGCGTTGTGGAAGACCTCAATTTCGCGGCGCTCAACGCGCGTTATCTGGCCAATCGCAATGACGGCCTGCATCTCCGGGGGCGCGCGGGGAGGTTGTGTCATGCGCAGGCCGAGGCGGCTCGCGAGACAATGAACAGATGACCTACGAGGAAGTGCTGGCGCGGCTGGCCACGATGGGACCCGAGCTCCGCACGGGCAAAGCCGGTGTGCCGCGCAAGTGGTCGCTTGATCACATTCGCACGCTGCTGGGCGCGCTGGGCGACCCGCATCAGGCCTTTCGCTCCGTGCTCATTGCGGGCACGAACGGGAAGGGATCGACTGCGGCGACGCTGGCATCGATCCTGAACGCCGCGGGTCTGCGCACGGGTCTTTACACGTCGCCACATCTTCTGCGCGTGAACGAGCGCATTCGGCTGTCGACCGGCAATCCGCCGCAGCTTACGGAGATCTCGGACGTTGATTTCGCGCGCCTGTTTACGCTCGTGCATGAGAGCGCGGAGAGGCTGGTGAGGGCAGATGAGCTTCCTCATCCGCCGAGTTTCTTCGAACTCCTGACAGCGATTGCGTTCTGCTTTTATGCCGAGCAGCGCATTGATATCGCTGTGCTGGAGGTTGGGCTGGGAGGCCGATTGGATGCGACGAATGTTGTCGAGCCTCTGGTATCCATCATTACGGACATCGGGCTTGATCATATCGAGTTTCTGGGAAACACACTGCGCTCGATCGCGATGGAAAAGGCGGGCATTCTGCGACAGGATGGCGTGCTGGTCACGCTGTCACAACATCCGGAGGCGAACGCAGCGATCGGCGAGAGAGCCGTTGCGCTGAATGTTCGGGGCGTGGATGCATCGCGCTGCCTGCCTCCACGCGGATATCTCGGCACGGTTGGCCAATCTATTGACGCCAATGCATCTTCAAACCCGACATGGCCGAATGAGTACGCCATATCCATTGACGGCAAGGTAATTCACGTGGACTCTGCACTGGCCGGGCAACATCAACAGCGGAATCTGGCGCTCGCGATTGCGGCTGCGCTCGAACTTCGAGCCAATCATGGGATAGAAATCTCCAATGAGGCGATCGAAGAGGGAATTCGCGACACGCGATGGCCGGGGCGCCTGGAATGGATCCGATCGTCCGCCGGGCGCGCGCCGGTTCTGCTGGATGTGGCCCACAATCCGGCAGGTGCATGGGCGCTGCGTGCCGCGCTTTCTCAGTTTGCGGAGGATCGGCCGCGGACGCTGATCTTCTCGTGTCTCGCGGACAAGCCGATCGCCGAGCTCGCGCAGATTCTGTTTCCGCTGTTCGATGCGTCGTCTGCTGATCCGGCGCGGCGGCGCGATCACATTCTGCTGACGCATATCGACAGTCCGCGCGCGGCGCGAGCGGAGGAGATCCTCGCTGTGGCAGAGAAGCTTGAGATTCCCGCCGCTGTTGCGCCGGATGCGGCGACGGCAATCACGCAGGCAGAGGCCATCACACCCGTGGAGGGCGTGATCGTGGCGACGGGCTCGCTGTTCCTGGTGGCGGAGATTCGCGCTCGACTGCTCGCCGGGTCGCAATAAGATGGAGCAGATGCCGTCCAATGAATTTCTGCAGCCGGAAGAGCACGTCGCGGCAGCCGAGGCTCCGCACAATCGTGTGTCCGTGGGGCTGCGCTGGCTGACATACCTGTTTGTGCTGCCGCTGATTACGCTGGCAACGGCGTTCTTTGGGTGTATCTCGCTAATTGCAGGGCTGTGGGACAAGTCTGGCCGGCAGCAGCATGCCGTCGCGCGCGTGTGGGCTCGCGTGCTGCTGCGGATCGCGCTCTCGCCGGTGACGGTCGAGGGGCTGGAAAAGCTGCAACCCTTGCGGCGCGAAGGCAGCCGCCGGCCGCTCGCGGTGTACGCCTCGAATCATCTGAGCTACTACGACACGCCGATGCTGTTTGCGATGCTGCCGTTTCAGTTTCGGATTCTGGCGAAGGCGTCGTTGTGGAAGCTGCCGTTTATTGGGTGGTATTTGAATCGCTCGGGGCAGGTGCCGATCGATCAGAGCTCGGCGCGGGCGGGCGTGGCGAGCCTGATGCGCGGAGTGAAGACGCTGCAGTCGGGGATGCCGCTGATGCTGTTTCCGGAGGGCGGGCGCTCGGCGAGCGGTGAGCTGAAGCCGATGGTTTCGGGGGCGGCGTGGATGGCGATCAAGGCGCAGGTGCCGCTGGTGCCGGTTACGCTGATCGGCACCTATGAGCTTTTGCCGATTCACACCTACACGATGCGGCCGCGGCCGTTGAAGCTGGTGGTGGGAGAGCCGATCTCGACGGCTGGGCTGACGACGCGCGACGCGGATGCGCTGACGGAGCGGCTGCGTGGGGTGATCCACGAGACGTACGTCGCGCACCACGGCTAGCCGATACAATCGCTCTCGTGATTGCACATCTTCGCGGACAGATTCTTTCGAAGTCGCCGAACTCCGTCATTGTGGACTGCGGCGGCGTTGGGTATGAGCTTGCCATCTCAGTGACGACGTTTACGGACCTCGGCAACGAGGGCAGCGAGACGAAGCTGCATGTGCACACCCATGTGCGCGAGGATGCGCTGGCGCTGTTCGGGTTCTCTGAGCTCAAGGAGAAGCGGCTGTTTGAGAAGCTGCTGACGATCTCGGGGATTGGGCCGAAGCTGGCGATTACGGTGCTGAGCGGCATCTCGGCGGAGCGGCTGGTTGGGGCGATTCGCGCGGGCGATCACGCGACGCTGACGAAGATTCCGGGGATCGGCAAGAAGACGGCGGAGCGCGTGGTGCTGGAGCTGAAGGACAAGCTGGACGACATGGCGGGCGTGGCTCCGCAGCAGGCTGCGGCGCCGTCGCTGGGCGCGGTTGCGGATGATGTGTTGTCGGCGCTGGTGAACCTGGGCTATCCGCGGCCGGTGGCGCAGAAGGCGGTTGAGGCTGCAGCGAAGGACAGCGCGGTCGCGGGGGATTTCGAGAAGCTCTTCCGGGCTTCGATGTCGGCCGTGCGCTAGTTGCTCGCGGTTGGAATCAAGGCGGACTAACGTGTGGCTGGCCTGAGTTCGGCGGCCCGGTTCGGCTGCCTCTCCAAGACAGCAGGGGTTGACCAGGTGCGCTGCACATTTGCGGATGGTGCACCATTCGGCTCGGAAACTGAGCTGCTAACAATCGAGCCGCTGATCAGATAAACGGCGCCTGTCGGCGTGGAACCGTAAACGTTATTCTTCGTCGTAAACGCCAGCCCGTTCGTGCCCCATCGGATCAGATGTGTGGGTGTTCCGACGACGCTCTTAATCGTTACGCTCGAGAGAGGAACGAATTTATTGATGTCAAACGATTCGATGGTGTAGGTACCGGAAGTGCTCGATCCGAACTGGCCCAGGAAGTAAGCTTTGCCGTTTGCTCCGTCGGGCACCATCAAGCCAGACGCCGCAAAGGTCCCAACCTTTGTTCCACTGAGGGGATCAATGATGGATCCGTTGTCGTCATACACATAACCGGTGGTCGCGTCATAATGGATCCGCTCACCGAAACCGCCGGCGAGACCGGGGTAGTCGACTGACTTGCCAAACCCAGAGACGGTCACCGGGATGGTATAGAAGTCGAACGCTGTGTCTTCGTTATTGGCCGCGAAGATCGTGCTTGCGGTGGAGTTCCACTGAATCGTGTCGTACAGGTTGGCTCCGCCATAACAACCGCTTTGGATCCAGCCGCAGAGGACAGCAGGCCGTGCCACTCCATTGTCATAGATGACGACGCCGCCTTCCTCTGCGGGGGAATAATTGGGCGTTTCGCGGACTACAGCCACGGTGCCGTCGGCTGCCGGCGACGCCTGCAGATCCATCGCATAGAACGGGCCGTCGAACGAGTCGGACCCAAGCGTTATCTGTATATCCTTAGTGAGGCCGGGCAAAACAAGGCGCTGCACCGTAGAGGCCCCGTTGAGGCTCACGTACAGGTACTTGCTGGAGCTTGAGACTGACAGCAGGTTCGGTTCACTACCCGCGAATGCCGTCGTCCCAAGATCTCCCGTTACCGGATTGAGAATCTGGACACTGTTCCCGTTCGCTCCCACGACGCTGGGCAGCGAAAGATAGATGACCTGGTTCACCTGGTCCCAGGCGAGGCTGTTCGCCAGAGCATTCACCGTGATCTGACCTACGGTTCCGGTCGCATTGATGGAAAACGACACGCTGCCCGAGGTTCCGCCGCCGGGGTTCGGATTCACGACCGTGATCGCGGCCGCTCCGCCTGCGCTAAGATCCGAAGCCGGAATCTGCGCGGTCAGGCTCGAACTGCTGACCACATTCGTGGTCAACGGCGTTCCATTCCAATCCACAGTCGAAGAAGGAATGAAGTTCGCTCCGCTGACGCTGATCGATACCGCCTGGCTGCCCATTGAGGCGGACCCGGGTGAAATCGATGCAATGGTCGGGGCGGGGTTCGGCGAACCGTTGGACGAGACGGTGAGCGGAATACTCGCGGAGGTTTGGCCGCCTGCAGACTGGGGATTTACCACGGTGACGGCGATTGTTCCCGCGCTTGCCAACTGCTGAGCCGTTAGCGGTGCCTGCAATGAACCTGAGGAGACGTAGAGCGTCGGCTGAGCCGTCCCGTTGTACTGAATCTCAGAGCCCTGTGTGAAGTTTGATCCCGTGGCCGTGAGGGTCACACCGAACGATCCGGCCGTCGCCGCCGATGGAGTGATCGCCGACAAGGCGGGAGCCGGGTCGGAGGTTCCGCCACCACTTGTTGGGGAGCTGCCGCCGCAACCGCTCAGAAAAAGGACTGAAAGAACACACAGACAGGAAGGTACAGAAACCGATCCGAAACGGTCGCGCATAGGGAGCCTGAGGAAATCTCCCCGGATTAGATATGTCGTGAGGCGCGCGGTCAAGAAAAATTTGCGCGCGAATTCGCGGCAAGGATGCTCAGCAGACGCGTCCGCGTTTTCCGGCGGAGCCGTGTCCGGGAGGGTCTTCGCCGATCCAGCGCTCGTCAACGGGCTCGCTCGCGAGTTGATAGCGCGAGTCGGATGAGAGTCGCAGGCGATTGGAGCGGTTATCGAGGCCGCCGTGCACCAGATCCATGCAGAAGACGACTGTATCGCCAGGTTCGTACTCGGCCACAAGCCAGCGGTCGCCTAGCTGACGGCGAATCTTATTGCAGTCAGGCGAAAGGAAACCGTTGTAGCCGTTCGAAGTCCGGGCCTTGTCTTCGGCACGGTTCTCGCAATAGCTGTCGACGTCGCGCTGGCCATAGGTCTGCTGCAGGCGCTGATTGGTGTGGCTGCCCTCGAGGACCATGAGGCCGCCGGTTTCGAGGTCTGCTTTTCCGAGCGGAACCCATGCGGTGTAGAGGCGGTGCGTGCCGCGGCCCATGTAGACGATGTCGCAGTGCGAGGGCGTGCCCGGCCCGGGCGAGATGCAGCGCAGCCAGGTGAAGTCGAAGTGCCGCACAGCGCCGCCGAGGAAGCGATGGAAGAACGACATCAGCTCGCCGTCTTCGGCGTAAAGGAGTTCCTGCAGCTCGGGGTTGTTCTTCTGCGCGAGCTCGGGCTGGAAGTAGAGTTTTGTGCCCGGGCGGGGAATTCCGTCCATCATCGGCTTGTCGGGGTCGAGCTGGCCGGCATCGGAGAGTTGCTGCATCACGCGGCGTCGCGCGGCGAGGACCTTTTGCCGGTCGAGCAGGCCGCGCAGGAGCAGGTAGCCGTCGGTGTGGATCTGGTGCTGCAGATCGGCGATGGGTGCGGTGCTTTGGCTGTCGCGCATGAGACCGACATAGTCGTCATCCAGGTGGATTCCGCAGGACCACAACTCAGGAAGCGATGCCACGGCAGCCATGGTTATTTCCTCCGTCGAACAACATCATAGTCGTGACTACATTGAGAAATCCAGATGAGACCGGTATCTTACGCCAAAATTCCCGCGCTCTCGGAGCGCGCGTTTCAGGCCCGCCGGCGATAGCGGATGCTGAACTGATAGCCGGGGTTGGGCGGGAAAAGTTCGGCCTACCACCTTCAGTCGGGCCGCCAGCGCTGCCGGGGCGAGCGAGCGGATACTCGCGCTCGCGCAATTCGGAGTAGTCGAAGTCGAGCGCGAGGGAGAGCAGATAGATCGCTACTGCATCCGAAAATGCGGCTTCCAGATAGATTCCACGCTCTTTCTCATCGATGACCGGCTGCGGTGCGGCGGAAGGTGCCGCCTTTTCGTTTGCGGTCGAAAACGGCCGTGCCTTTGCCGTGTAGGTCTGGTTGCGGCGCTTGGGTTCGTCGCCGTTCGCGTTTGGCTCGCGGCCGAAGGCCAGATTGCGCGACTCCCAGGCATCGAGGCTGGTCTCGCCGCGAACGCCATCCACGGCCTGCTGCCAAACCAATGCGGCGAAGCTTTCGGGGACCCCGGCCGCATCGACAAACGCGTGGGCGACGTTGATGAAGAATTCGAAGCTCAACGCGAAGCGGTCGCCCATCAGGCGGGTCGAGATGAAGACGCCGCGGTGGCCACTGCCGAGTTCCACGTTGCGGTGGCAGATCGCCGACTCGCCGAGCTCGTCGCTCCAGGCGCGCGCCACCATTGCGTGCTCCGGCGATTGCGAAGGCTTCCTGGCAAATTCCTCCGGCTCGTCCGCCTGAGTTGGCTCGGCGGATTCACGGAGAGCCAGCGGCACGAAGTAATAGGTATTCGCGCCGAGCGCCGCGCCAATCGCTGGCGGGACTGCCTCGAGCATGCGGTCCAGATCGGTGCCGGGTACGCCGGTCTCGCCAAATGTCGCAAAACGCAGGCCGTTAGGGGACTGCCGCACCTCGGCCTCGCGGGCCACCTGGGCCGCCCGTACCAGTTCCTCGCGCCGGGGTCCGCGGCCAGCCTGCTGGCTGGGGTCGAGCGCTGCGCTGGTTGTTTGTACGCCCTGCAGGCCATCTGCCATCAGGTTTATTCTACTTGAGATGGATAGTGTTCATGATGTAGCCCGCGCCCGGCGCGAAGGCGTTCTTCTCGGCATCCCGCTTGGCGATCTTGGCTGGTTTTCATCACTTTTGATGGGCCTGGCGACGGGTTTTGCAGCGTTTTTTGCGACCACGTTTGTCAGCATCATGTCGCTGCTGTTTTATCGCATAGCGAGCGGACACAATCCGGACTTCGCGATCGCCTACCGCGATATTGGTTTCCCGGTCGGCGTGGTGGTGCTGGTGGTAGCGCTCAGCTACCTTGGCGTTCTTTATGCACGTCGTATTCGCCGGCGGAACGCGCAGCGCGGCTAGCCACAGAAGGTCGTGCAGTTTTCCGAGACTTTTTCCAGGGCGCGACGTAAACTCCTCCTCTCAAAGATTTCCATCCTCACGTTGCAACTCCAGGAGTTTGCTAGATGTCCTTTGTGCGCCGTTCCTCTGCCGTGTCCGCCTGCGCGGTCATTTTGACCCTGTGTTGCTCGGCCCATGCCCAGAAGAAGAGAACCGCGGCTCCGGAAGCCGCGGAGAAATCTGTTCCGAGCTACTACGGACCGCAGCCGGCGACGGAAGACATCGATCTGAATATGTACGCGCGTATCCGCGAGGAGGGCTTTCAGCACAGCAAGGTGATGCAGTTTGGGGACGCGCTGGCGAACGGGATTGGGCCGCGCTTGACCGGCTCCCCGAACATGGAGAAGGCGAACGAGTGGACACGCGACACGCTGACGGCCATCGGACTTTCGAACGCGCACCTGGAGGACTGGGGCGACTTCGGTATGGGATGGCAGCAGATCAATACCTGGGCCCGCATGGTGTCTCCGGATCCTGAGCCGCTGTGGATGCAGGCGGCGCCGTGGTCGCCGGCGACGAACGGGGCCGTGACGGGAGAGATTGCGTACATCCCGCTGCAGGAGGCGTCGGACCTCGACAAGTGGAAGGGCAAGCTGAAGGGAAAGGTTGTGCTGCTGGGCGCGATGCGCCCGACGCCTGATATCACCGAGCCACTGTTCCATCGCTACACGGACGAAGAGCTGAAGGACATGGAGACGATGGAGCAGCCGCGTGCACGCGCGGCAGGCCAGCCGGTGCAGACGCTCGAACAGCGGATGGCGGAACGCATGCGTGCTTTGCGGTTACGGCAGCAGGCGCTGAAGATGTTTACCGATGAAGGCGTGATCGCGATCATCACGCCGACGCGTGATGCAGCCGACGGCGGGGGCACCGGCATCATCTTCGACGACAATGGCGCCAACCTCGCGCGCGACGCCCAGAAGCCCGACAACGCGGTCAAGATTCCGAACGCCGTGATGATGATCGAGCATTACAACCGGCTTGCGCATCTGACCGAGGCGCATGTGCCCGTCACACTGGAGGTGAACATCGAGACGAAGTTCACTGGCCAGCACGAGCACGGCTTCGACACGGTCGCCGAGATTCCAGGAACTGATCCGAAGCTGAAGGACCAGGTCGTCATGGTCGGCGGCCATCTCGATAGCTGGATTTCCGGCACGGGAGCGACCGACAACGGCGCGGGCTCGATTGTCGCGATGGAGGCTGTGCGCATCCTGAAGGCGCTGGATGTTCATCCGCGCCGGACGATTCGAATCGCGCTGTGGTCCGGTGAGGAAGAAGGTTTGTATGGATCGCAGGGCTACGTGAAGGAGCACTTCGGCACGTTCGCTCCGCCGAATCCGCCAGATCCGCCAGGAACACCAAGCTTCCTCGGGCACCACGGCGCGCTGACCACCACGAAGGAGTGGGAGACGCTCGACGCCTACTACAACCTCGACAATGGCACTGGCAAAGTCCGCGGCGTGTACACGCAGCAGAACTTCCCGATTGGCCCAATCTTCGCGCAGTGGATTGCTCCGCTGAAGGACCTCGGCGTGACGACGATCAGCTACCGCAATACCGGCGGCACGGATCACCTGAGCTTCGATGCTGTCGGCCTGCCCGGCTTCCAGTTCATCCAGGACCCGATGGACTACGAGACGCGCACGCATCACTCGGATATGGACACGTATGACCGGCTGCATCAGGCTGATCTCGAGCAGGCCGCGATCGTCGAGGCGATCTTCCTTTGGAACACCAGTCAGCGCGACGCGATGATGCCGCGCAAACCGTTCCCGCATCCGGAGCGCGAGCATGAGTTGAACGCGCCGATACCCAACATCTATCCCAACGCGCAGGTGCCCCCGCCGGATAATGGCAAGCCTGCTGCACCGCAGAACCCGCGGCCATAGGCTTTATCGGGCGAGAAAGAACACCCCCTCTTCCGAGCGGGCACGCGCCGCGTTCGTGCATACTGGCTGGGCCTAGACATCCGCCACGATCGAGGTTCTCTCCGAATGCGAACGCAGCTGCTCGGCCTCTTGTTGCTCGGCGCACTTTTCGCTCTCCCCGCTTGCGGGCAAGGTACTGTTCCCGTCTTTCAACACACCGTCGAAGATCAGACCTTCACGCTTGCGGGTGGAGATCCGACCCTGGGCAAAACGACAACCATTGCCGTCACGCTGGTCCCGCTTAAGCTGACCTTTGCCGGCGCCCGCCCGGCTGTGCTGGATGCCTCCGGAGATGTGCAGAGCATTCTCGCGTCGCCCGTGTTCAAGCGGTTTGCATTCCCCTCCGGCGGTCACACGCAGTACACCGACGCGCTGCTTCGAAGCACGATCGGTCCATCGGCGACGGGGCACACGTTGCTCGCGAAGCCAACCGTGCAACCGGTCAGCATAGAGATCCCCGCCGGCTACGGATATGTACTGACCTCCAGAAGGAACGGCGGCAAGATCGCCGTGCTGGATATGCAGTTCGTTCAGCAGGAGCTTTTCAAGCAGCTTCCCAAACAAGATGGCCGGCTGGTCATTGCAGTGACGCATAACACCACGTTCTATCCGGAAGGCGATGACACGATCTGCTGCAGTACGGGCACGCATGGTACCGATCGCGCGACAGGAAACTCCTTTGTCCTCGGCTCGTATTTCGTGAACACCCCTGACATCGTAAGCGACCGCGACATTCAGCCGCTCACACAACAGCTGGCGGAGTTTTTCAACGATCCTCTGCATGATCCGCTTGCCTCGGGCAGGACGCCGACCGGCAACACTGTCTCACCCTGGATGATGCCGACAGGCAGTTGTGGCGGACGCGGCATCGGATCCCCATACTTTCTGCTGCAGCCTACGAATACGAATCATAAGAATCATTTCCCTGTGGCCGCACCGTTTGTCGCGAAGAAATATCACCTCAGCAATGTGGCGCTGCTTCCGTGGTACACCGGCACAACGGGTGCGGTCTACAGCTTCCCGGACCAGAAGGCGCTGCCTAAACCAGCGCAAGCTTGTGCCATGCGCGGCTTTGGGCTTGCTCAGACCCCAACCCCACCTCCGTCTGTCGCCCCGATCCCTAACGACAGGGCGGGCGCGCATCGCCTCATCGGCTACTGGACAGGATTCAACAACTTCAGGCTGCGCGATGTTTCGACGCAGTGGGACATCATTATCGTGGCGTTCGCGTCGCCGGACCAATCCGCTCCGGAAGGAACGCTGCGGTTTGCGCCGCCAAGAGGCTCTTCGCCGGACCAGCTCAAAGACGACATCAGCTATGTGAAGTCCACGGGAAGGAAGGTCATGCTCTCTCTGGGAGGCGGAGGGAAATTCGTCTCTCTGAGCACGCCGGAGAGCGAGGCTGCCTTCGCTTCTTCAGTCAGCAACATCGTTGAGCAGTATGGATTCGATGGTGTCGATATCGATTTCGAAACTCCGTCGATGAACATCGATGCAGGCGATCGCGATTTCAGAAAGCCAACCAGTCCGTCCATCGTCCGTCTGATCGAAGCACTGCGGCAGATGAAGGAGCATTTTGGCCCGGGGTTCATGATCAGCCTTGTTCCCGAAGGGACCCAGATTCCCGCCGGATTCGTGACGTACGGCGGGCAGTTTGGCAGCTACCTGCCACTGGCCTATGGGTTGAGAGACATCCTGTCCTTTATAGACGTGCAGGATTACAACACGCCTCCACTGGAGGGCCTCGATGGCGAGATCTACGAATCCGGAACGGCCGCTTACCACGCGGCGATGACCGAGCTCCTGCTGCATGGGTTCGCAGTCGGAGGCGACAGCAATGAGATGTTCCCTGGCATGCCTGCAGACAAAGTGGCAGTAGGCTTTCTGACCGGGTATGAACAACCGGCAACAATGCATGACGGGATCGATTACCTGCTGACCGGCAAGAAGCCCGCCGGCGTTACCTACCGGCTTGCGAATCCGGCTGGATATCCCGGGTTGCTCGGTGCCATGTATTGGACCATCGACTCAGACAGGCGCGAGAACTATAAGTACTCCAACGACGTTGGGCCGTTGCTCCATGGATACCCGGCGAACTAGGGAATCCGGCGAACTAGAGCGGCGGTCCATTCTGTTTGCCTCCGCGAAAAGGCCCGGGGGAACCGTTCTACGCGCCGTGTTCGTATCCTGCAACGTGGCTACGCTAAACTCATCTGCACCACTCCAGAGCATCTTCGATGAGCAATACAACGACCCAATCCGGCCCCGGTTTCCGCGCCTGGTACAAGCGCCAGAGCCGCATTGGGCGCATCAGCATTATCTTCACAGCTCTCATTTTCTTCATGGTGCTGCTGGGGGAGATCTCTCACATTCTCAAGCTGGTCTTCATTGGGCCGATTATTCTCTGCTGCATCGTCCTCTGCCCGCTGCTGATCATCCTGCTCTATCGCTGGACGACGCGGCGGCTGCTGTGGAAGGTTCGCAACCGGCTGATCGTCACCTACGCGTTGATGAGCCTCGCGCCGGTGGTACTGTGCCTGACGCTGTTCTGTATTGCGGCCTACCTCTTCGCCGGGCAGTTCGCGACCAATAGCGCGCTGACGCTCCTCGATCAGGCATCGACCGAACTGCGCGATGAGACGGCCGGGCTCGCGCTGCTCTCCGCCGCCAAGGCGCCGCGTGGCAAGGAGTCGGCCGAACCGGTCGCAGTGAGTCCTTTGCCGATTTCGATTGCGGTCCTGAAGGGCGACAAGTTTCAGCCGGCCACGCCGCAGGCTGCGGCAGACGATCCGTTCTTCGGGCAGCCGCTGCCTTCCTGGCTGCACAACGGCTATCACGGCGTGGTCGCACTGAATGGAAAACTCTATCTGTGCACGTACGTCGTGATTCCGCAGTCCGGCCGGGAACTCGCGGTGCTTGGAACGCGTCCGCTCGACAGGACGACGCTGAGCGCGAGCGCCACCGGTCTCGGCCGCATCGTCCTGCTGCCCGGGGGCTGGGGAGGAAAAAACGGCCACAAGACAAATGTCGTGAAGATCGACGACGAGGGCGATGACACGAACGTCACGATCGGCGATTCGAAGGTCAACGTGCCCGATGCGAGTCACCCCGACGCGGAGGAGTTCGGCAGGGTCGACTCCGGATCGCTTTCGGCACGCACTCACTTTTTCGATCTGCCGGTTGTCTTCAGCGCTCCGCTGGATGTGAGGTCGTGGCAAACAGGGGAGAGGGCCCGCTCCATCCTCGCGGTATTTTCGCGGCCGTCGATTCTTTACGGACGGCTGTTCTCCACGACGAACGGGCTCGGCACGGTTGTCCGCATCATCCTGATCTCGATCGGCATCTTCTTTGCGCTGCTGGAGCTCTTCGCGCTGCTGATGGCCGCCGGTCTCAGCCGCACGATTACGCGCTCCGTCGCCGAGTTGTACCGCGGCACGCGCGAGATCGATCACGGTAACTTCCAGCACCGGATTGTCATCAAGCGCAAGGACCAGCTCGGGGCGCTGGCGAATTCGTTCAACGGCATGACCGCGTCGATCGTCGACCTCATGGCGCAGCAGCGCGAGAAGGAGCGACTGCTGTCCGAGCTCTCCATCGCGCGCGAGGTGCAGGCGAACCTCTTTCCGCATTCGCCTGTCGCGCTGCCCGGCTTTGAGATTCACGCTGTCTGCCAACCGGCACGCACGGTTTCCGGCGACTACTTCGATTTCATCTTCGGCCGCCACGGCAACGATCTGTATCTCGCGCTTGGGGACATAAGCGGAAAAGGCATTTCGGCGGCGCTGCTGATGGCGTCGGTACACTCGGCGGTGCGCGCGTTTGGGCTCAGCTCGACGAACGGCGTCTCAGCGGAGGCGACGAAACCCTCACCGGCGACGTTGCTGGAGCTGCTGAACAAGCACATCTTCGCCAGCACGCCGCCGGAGAAATACGCGACGCTGTTCCTCGGCTATTACGACACAGCCACGCGCAAGCTCACGTACTCCAATGGCGGCCACCTTGCGCCGATGGTTCTCTCCGGCGATGGCACGGTAAAACACCTCGACTGCGGTGGGCCGCCCGTCGGCCTGCTGAACGGAATGAAGTACTGTGAGGACTCCGTCGAGCTGTACCCCGGCGATCTGCTGATGGCCTTCTCCGACGGCCTGACGGAGCCCGAGCAGAACGACGAGCAGTTCGGCGAGGACCGCCTGTTCGACTACATCCGCCAGCACCGCGGGGAGGCACTGCCCACGCTGGCGACGAACACGTTGAAGTGCCTGCAGGAGTGGATTGGCAACCACGAGCAGCCCGATGATATGACGCTGCTGCTCGCGCGTCAGCTTTAAAACCAATCTTAGAGACCCACTACTTCGAGTTCACACGCATGAAGCGGTTCGGAACAACGCTGCACGCATCGGGCGTCGGCGCACGCCAGACGCTTCCATCGGCAAATGTGGCGCTGACCAGGTGCACACGCGTGATGGTCGCCGCTGGCCCGACCAGCAGGTCAGCGTCCACGCGCATCGTCGCCTGGCGATCGAGATTGAAGTTCTTTTCGCGCTCACGTCGTGTTGCCCACGAATTCATTCGTACCCAGTCGTAGCCGGCAGCGCGCTTCAGACCGAGCGGCTCATAGCTAACGCGCAATTCCAGCGCCTTCACGGGACCCGTAGTGCCCTGAAAATCGACGTGCACCCCAAGCCCAGTTGGCCTGCGAAGCAACGCATCTTTGTTTCCTTCGTCTTCCAGCGCGGCCGTCCACACAGTTGCGCCACCGGTCGCCTGCTGATCTGCCTGCAGCAGCCCCGCAGGACACGTTGGCCCCGAGACAATCACCAACCCTTTCGCTGGCACACTCCGGGGCACTGCGGTTTGCTCCGCCCGCGTCACGATTGCTTTCGTCTGCTGCTCTGTCGGAAGCTGTGGCTCCGCCGCCTTCACCTGCTGCGCCTGCGCCACGCCCGCCGCCATCATCAATGCCGCAACTGCCACAACACCAAGCCGCATAGGACCCTCCAACGAGTGCGCGTCCATTTTGCTCCTGTTCGGTTAGACGCGTCCACAGGCCCCACAGCTCTCTGCTCGGCTATCCTCTCCTGCATGCCCACGCACTTCTCGCCGGCCGCGATGACGTTTCTGCGCGGCCTGGCGCGCCACAACGACCGCAACTGGTTCAACGATCGCAAGCATATCTACGAGCGCGAGCTGAAAGCGCCGATGCTGGCGCTGGTCGACGAGATCACGCAGTCCATGGCCGACTACGCGCCCGAGCACATGCGGCCGGCGCACAAATCCATGATGCGCATCTACCGCGACATCCGCTTCTCGCCGGACAAGCGGCCGTATAAGACGCATCTCTCCGCGTGGTGGACGCGGCGCGGCATGGAGAAGACCTCCGGCGGCGGCTTCTACATCCAGATCGGGCCGAAGATCTGCTTCCTCGCCGCAGGCGTCTACATGCCGGAGCGCGATCAACTGCTCGCACTGCGACGTTGGATGGCGGAGAATCATCGCGATTACAACAAGCAGCTCAACAAGCTGCTCAAGCCACGCGTGTCGAGTTCGTCGCGAACGCCACGCGTGCCGGCAATGGAGCCGATCGACCCGGAAGCGCTCAGCCGCATGCCCAAAGGCTTTCCGAGCGATCACCCCGCCGACGAGCTGCTGCGCGCGCGCAACTGGGGCGTTCGCTGTGCGCTGCCCCCATCTCTTGCACTCCAGCCCGGACTCGCGCGCGAGATCATCACGAGATTTCGTCTCATGGCACCGCTTGTCGACACACTCAACCAAGCGATACTCTCCAGCGCAGCGGTGCCTTCCGAACCTCTTCGGCGCGTCCGGGCAAACGCCTTTCTCTAGTCTTCGGGCTATTTCAGACCACGTTTTCCGCTGAAAATCGCCCAATTCTGGGTACTTTCGGCTGAAAACCCTAAAAAAACCTGTGGAAACGGGTGTTTTGTCATTGACAAACACTCGCTAAAGGGCGATGGTGAATCACGGCGCGGTTCTCCGCACCCGCATAAACACTGACGATTTGGTGCGGTGCAGAAGGCGGCAAGCGGGTCCCGGGGGCTTCCAGCGGATGTTGTTTTATCCGATGGGGTGGTCCCGATGAGCCCCCTCAATCTGTTTCAAAAAAAGGAGTCCCCTCAATGGCAAAAGGCATGACCAAGACACAGCTCGTGCGGCACCTCGCAGAAAAGAACGAGCTCACCAGCAAGCAGACCGCAAACTTCATGCAGATGCTCGCAGACACCGCAGTGAAGGAAACCAAGAAGAACGGCGAGTTCACCATCCCGGGCCTCGGCAAGCTCGTGAAGGCAGAGCGCAAGGCGCGCATCGGCCGCAACCCGCAGACCGGCGAGGCAATCAAGATCAAGGCCAAGACTGTTGTGAAGTTCCGCGTCGCGAAGGCGGCGAAGGATGCGATCGCTCCCCCGAAGAAGTAGTTTTTGGGTTCACGATTCATGCAAGGGCCGGAGCTCCACGCTCCGGCCTTCGTGTCTTTGCGCGGTAGTTGCGCTGGCTAATGCCCCGCGTGCATTCCCTTCGGGGGCCTGGGAATGAAGAACAGGATCGGGATCATGAACGCGCAGAAGAGCGTCAGGTAACGGATGATGTCGATGTAGGCGAGCATCGCGGCCTGACGGTGCATCTGGTTGTAGATGAACGCCTGTGCCTGGTGAATCGCGCCGAGGGACGCTCCGCCGAACGGGCCGCCGCTTGGACCGTGGCCGTTGCCGGCCTTGAATCTGGCGGCCAGCGCCGTCACTTGCCGCGTGAAGCCCGCGCTGCCTTCGTTCATGTAGCGCACCATCGAGGTCTCGTGCGCGGCTGTGCGGCGTATCAGCATCGTCGCCATGAACGCCGTGCCGGACGATCCTCCGATATTGCGCGCCAGATTCATCAAGCCGGAGACATCGTTGCTCTCCGTCTGCTTCACGCCGATGTAGGAGATCGTGTTAATCGGAATGAACAGGAACGCCAGTCCTGATGCCTGGAAACATCGCATGAACACCAGCTCGCCGTAGCTGAGACCGAGGTTCATCTTCCCCATGTAGAGCAGCGCCATCGTCAGCATCAGGAAGCCAAAGCCGATCAGCTTCCGCGCATCGACCTTGCCAGACAGGAAGCCCACAATCGGCATCATCGCCATCATCATGAAGCCGGCCGGAGACAGGACCTTCCCCGAGAGCTCCGCGGTGTATCCCAACAGTGTCTGCACGAACTGCGGAATCAGAATCGTCGTGCCATACAGCGCAAAGCCGAGCACAAACATCAGCGTGAAACTGATGGCAAAGCTTCGGCGCTTGAAGAGCGTGAGGTTCAAAATCGGGCGGTGACCGACGCGCAGCTGACGCAGCTCCCACCAGATCATCAGCACGAACGCGACGACCGCCATCACGGCGAACAGCGTGATGATGTGCGAGGCGAACCAGTCGTCCTCCTGGCCTTTGTCGAGCAGGAACTCGATCGAGCCGAAGGTCAGCGCGAGCAGCGCGAAGCCGGTGAGGTCCAGCTTGATGCCGCCCTTCTGCGACTCCTTCACCTCCTTCTCGATCCACGGCGGATCTTCAACGATGCGCGAGGTGAGAAACAGCGACAGGAGGCACACGGGAACGTTCAGGAAGAAGATCCAGCGCCAGTTGAAGTTGTCCGTGATGTAGCCGCCCAGCGTCGGGCCGATGGCGGGCGCGCAGACCACGGCCAGGCCGTACATCGCAAATGCCTGCCCGCGTTTGTGTGGCGGGAAGGTGTCGGCAAGGATCGCCTGTTCGCTCGGCGCCAGCCCGCCGCCGCCAATGCCCTGCAGCACGCGGAAGAAGATCAACAGCGGAAGCGACGGCGCGAAGCCGCACATCATCGAGCTGACGCCGAACAGCGCGACGCAGATCATGTAGAACTTCTTGCGCCCGATGAACGTCGTCATGTACGCGCCGGCAGGCAGAATAATCGCATTCGCCACCAGATACGCGGTGATCACCCAGGTCGCTTCGTCCTGCGTGGATCCGAGGCCGCCCGCGATGTGCGGAAGCGAGACGTTGGCGATGGAACTGTCCAGCACCTCCATGAACGTCGCCAGCGTGACGGTCATGGCGACGATCCACGGATTTACGCGGGGTCGCCACCGCACGGGTGGGGCCATGGGCTGCGATGCGCTCTCGAGCTCAGAAAGGGTTGCGGTGGCCATTCGGTCGGTACTTGGATACTACGGATCGCGATGCAGATTCAGAAAATCCGCTCAGTGGACAGCCAGGATAGTCGTTCGACGAAGGTGCTACGCTTAATGTTTGGCTCGCGCCTCACGAAAGCTGCAGAGCGCTGCCTTCGAGCAATGAATCCCGACCAATGAATCCCGACCAATGAATCCCGACCTCGAACATCTCGTCATCCTCCAGGCGCAGGATCTCGAACTGCAGCGCCTTCGCCAGGAGCAGGCGGAGGCTCCGCGGCGTGTCGCCGCTGCCGAAGCCGCGTTCAAATCCGCCGAGCAGGCGCTCGCGAAGATTCGCCAGGAACTCGCGCGCGGAAGAGAAACTGCGCCGCAGCCAGGAGTCCGACACTGACGGACATCGCGGCAAAATCGCGCGGCTGCGCAGACAAATGGACGCTGCGACCAGCGCCGCGCAGATTACCGCGCTCGAGCACGAGATCAACTTCGCCCAATCGGCCATTCGCAAGCTGGAGGACGAGGAACTCGCCTCCCTCGAGCGCACCGAGTCGCTGGAGAGCGCAGAAAAGGCCGGCTGCGGCAAACGCGGAGAAGACCCGCGCCGCACTCGACGAAGAGCGCGTGCGTGCCGCGGCAACCGTGGACCGCGCACGGACCGGCCTTGAGGCCATCGAAGCGGAACGCAAAAAACTGCGCTCCCAGATCAGCGAAGGTCCGCTGGCGATCTACGATCGCGTTGCAAAGTCCCGTGGCAGCGGGCTCTCCGAGGCCATCGATCACAAGTGCTCCTCCTGCCAGATGATGGTTCGCCCGCAGCGCTGGAACGATCTCACCGGCCGCGAGCACGAGGACCAGATCTTCACGTGTGAGACCTGCGGCCGCATCCTGTTCTGGGATCCGCGCCGTGACACGCCGCGCTCCTGGCAGGCCGGCGAACGCCTCGCCTCCGCACAATCCGCCGCCGCGGAGCCGCGTTCATGAATTCGCTGCAACACAACGGGCCCGGCAACAAACAGACCAGCCGGGAACGCCGCATCATCTGCGTGGACATGGACGAGGTCATCGCCGACGCTCTCGGCGAGCACCTGATGCGCTACAACCGCGACTTCGCCGAACGAATCACACGCGCCGACCTCGAAGGCAAGTGGCTCTGGGACTTCGTCCCGCCGGAGCGCCATCAGGTTCTTGCGGATTACATGATGTCGGAGGACTTCTTCGCCGTCCTGCGCGTGATGCCGCATGCCCAGTGCGTTCTCGAGCGGCTGCAGGAGCACTACGAAATCTACATCGCGACAGCGGCGATGGAAGTGCCGTCCAGCTTCAATGCCAAATTCCACTGGCTGAAACAGCACTTCCCATTCATTCCGCCATCGCACATCGTCTTCTGCGGCAACAAGAGCATCCTGCGCGGCGACTATTTGATCGACGACAATCCGCGCCAGCTTCGTCTGTTCCACGGCGAAGGCATCCTCTTCAACTCGCCGGCGAACGTGAACGTCACCGGTTTCCGCCGCGTACACGACTGGCTGGAGATTGAGAGGCTGTTTCTTCCCGTAAATGCTCTGTAGGGCTGCTCAGTCGCCGGCCTGGCGGGCGCGCTTCTTGCCTGTGGTTCCGTTGGCTGCGCTCTGCACCTGCGGAGCCATCCGTATGGGCGCCTGGCTGGAGCGCATACCCTCCGGCATGGTCAGGATCAGCGCCGTGCATGGCTCGTCTCCGATGCGCTCATAACTGTGCTTCACCGAAGGATCGAAGTAGACGGCGTCGCCGCGCTCGAGCACCTCCGTGCGGCCTTCGTGCATCAGGCGCAACCGTCCGCTCAGCATGTACAGGAACTCGGCTCCCGTGTGCTGGTGAGCGGTTGGCGTGCGGCGCCCGTTGCCGGGCAGAAACTCCGCCACATAGGGCGCGATCATCTGCTCGGCCGGAACCTGGCCCAGGCTCTCGAAGAAGTAGTCGGGGTCGGCGGCTCCGGTCTGCGGCAGCCGCTGGCGCTCTGACGCGCGCTGAATCTTGAACAGCTCCGGCCGTTCCGGCTCAAAAAAGTAGCTCAGGTCGCGGGAGAAGACCATCGCGATGCGTGCGAGATTCCTCAGCGTGGGCACCACCCGGCCCGTCTCCAACTGGGAGAGGAAGCTCGCAGACAGACCTGTATAGCGCCCGAGCTCCACCAGGCCCATGTGCTTGCGCTGGCGCAGAAATTTGATTCGTTCCCCGATGCGCTTGCCTTCGATCAGGGCTTCGGCGGCCTCGGGGGGCACCCCCGTGTCGGTGGTTCCGTCGGGGTGATCGGCCAGGCCGACTGCGCCCGAGGGCTCAGAGTCATGGAGCCGCTTATGCGGAGGTCTGGTCTCCAGCATGCGCATGGCCTGGGGGGAGAGTTCGATGTGACCGTTGCGTGGACCCGGGATGGACGACGGGGAGGGCTGCCCGGCGGTAGCCGGGAAGACAACCTCCAGCCGACGCTGGCTGTTGAGGGGATTGGATGATTCCATTGTGGACTGGCCTCGGACAAAAGAGTGCGTGCGGCATGGCCAGACTCACGAAGCCCTGCCGTTTAGAGGGATGTTTCTATTCCACGAAAAGGATGTATCGGCAGTAATCGGAATCGGCAACCGATGTGCTGGCAGGGTATGTACAACCCCCCCTCCCCCCTATTTTTTGCGCAAAATCTTCATAATATGGGACTTACGGTTGTACCTAAATTGCAAAATCTTGATTCTAAAGGGGCGCGGAGTTTACAGGGGTTAAGGTCCAATTCGATGCAGGCAGATTTCGGCGGGGATTGCGCTATAAGTCCTGCGTGACCCGAGATTTGTATTGTGTCGGGAGGCGAGTTCGGGTAGTCTTCCTGCGATTTCAAGAACATTGTCGAGGTTCACATGAAAGCTGTCGCAAGCCTTCTCGGGATTGCTCTGGTTTCCAGCGCGGCTGCTGGGCAAAAGCCGCAGGCACCGGCGCCGGCGACGCAGCAGGCTCCGGCTTCCGCGGCGGTAGCGCCGGCGCAGGCTGTCGGGGCCAGTCAGGCTCCGCCTGCTCCGAATACGCTGCTGGATGGGACGCCGGTGAAGATGCGGCTGGCCGAGAATCTGTCGTCGGAGACGAACAAAACGGGAGACCAGGTTCCGTTTGAGGTGACGGAAGAGGTTGACGTCGATGGGGTTGAAGTGATTCCGAAGGGCGCCCAGGCTCTGGCGACGGTGACGGATGCCCAGCCGAAGAGGCGCATGGGGCGCGGCGGCAAGCTGGACGTGAACGTCGACAGTGTGCGGCTGGCGGATGGTGAGAAAGCTCAATTGCGCGCCGAGAAAGGCGCCAAGGGCGGCGGTCACGTGGGCGCGATGACCGGAGCGATGGTCGGGACTGCGATTGTGTTTTTCCCGGCGGCTCCGCTGTTCCTGTTCATGCATGGGAAGTCGGTCGAGATTCCGAAGGGGACGGAGGTGACGGCGTTTGTGCAGGGCGATATGCACCTGACGATGGCGAACTTCGGGCCGAAGCCCGAGCCGGGTGAGGCGCCGGACGCCGGGTCGAGTGCGGTGGCCGCGGCGACGGCGAGTCTGACGGTTGACTCGAATCAGGCGGGAGCGGACATTGAGATTGACGGCAATTTTGTGGGGAACACGCCGTCGACGGTTTCGGTGGCGGCTGGCCAGCACATGATCACGGTAAAGAAGAAGGGATATGCCGAGTGGAGCCGGACGATGACGGTGTCGGGTGGGTCGGTGCGGCTGGAGGCGGATCTGGACGTTGCGCCGTGATTTAGGTTCGTAGCGATCGAGAGGAAGGCAATTCAGTCGCTGCGCCTTCGGCTTCGCTCCGGCCTTCGGCAGAGCGGAAGGGCGCTGCGCGCTGGCTGGTTTGCGGCCCGGCCGAAGTTGGGTCCTTCCAGTTTGTGGTTGTGAGAAGGGTTGGATTCGAGTTGGGTGTGGTGTCGTTCTACCCCACTCACCCGCGATAATGCACGTGTGAATGGGGCACCCAGAGCACACGGATTGATTGAAAATTCTGGGGGGCCGCCCGCCCACTCGCCGGATTGAGGCCGGGTCAGTTTTCCGTCGGCTGCTCGAGGTGGTCGACGATCAGAAACTGAAACGGTGCCTTGGTGGAGACGAGTTTCATTCCCAGTTGCTTTTCGAGCGCACCTTTGAAGTCGAGACCTTCGGCATCGGGAGGCGGGTTCTGGCCGTCGCGTTCGTCGATGAATTCCATCGCCCAATCGTAGGTGCCGGTGAGTCCGGTACGGTCGACGACCGGGCGGCCAAGGTTGCCCATGCCGGTGAACGTGCCCACGATCTGCGCCATGGTCAGGTCGCGTCCACCTTCATGGCGCATGTAGGGCTGCGAAGGCGGCATCCTCACGAAGGTTCCGCAGCGGAGGGGAAAGCCGCCCGGCAACGCCGTGTACGGCGGAGGTGGAGGGGCTGGCCGGCGCGGACTGCGGATTTGTTTCCGCGTCCGCCGCTGGTCGAGCCTTTATGGTCGCCGCCCCCCCAGAGCAGGAATCATCGTTGGGATGAGGACGCAGCCCGGGGCCTGAAACGCCGGGCTTGATGAGCTCGACGGCGTAGACCGAAACATCGCGGGTCTCGTAGTGCACCTTGAGGCCGAAGCGTTGGATGAGCATGGACCGGACCATGAGGCGCATCTGGTCTTTGGTCACATGCGGATTGTCGGTGCGCGCTTCGATATCGAATCCCTGGCTGATGGCCCAATCGGGCAGGCTGGCGCGAAGGGAGTCGCGTTGCGACGTAGCGTTCTTGAACGCGAACCTGATGAGATGCGAGGACGGGCCAGTTGGTCGCCCTGAAGAAACCGCCCGTATCGGTGTACGTGTCGTCCCCGCTGTACGGCACATTCACGGTCGAAGGCGTGTCGGGATGCTTGTTGGGATGGATGGAGATGACGTCGAACTCCTGGTGGCCGCCCGCCGCGGTTTCCCATATGGAGTTCGGGTTGGGTTGCGTCTGTGGCGCGGGCGCGGTTTGCGCGAGCGTTGTCGGCGGGAAGGCGAGAGGAGTTGCAGCCAGAGACGCAAGAAGCAGCGCTGTGCGACAGAACTTTCCGAATTTCGCGACGAATGGCCCTCGTGGCGTCATGCGCCTCCTCCGATATCGAGTGTGTGTCGGGCTATCAAGTAAACGATACGCTGGCTGTTTGGATGGAGCACCCCGGGAATCCCCGCGCACCCTTCAAGGCGAAATACAGAGGTCCTTTGCCTACGGCTCAGGATGATGGCGAGAAGAAGCTGCCGCCAGCCGAACGTCGATGGGACCTCGGGGTTCTGCTGTCCAACCCGCATCGGTGAGAATGGGAGGGTGGATTTAGTTCTGGATGATGTCGAGAAGAGGGCGGGCGCTGCGCGGGTGGGCGCGGGCCGGGTGCGGTGGTGGGATGGGTTGGTGTGTGGGGTGGTGGTGGTTGCGGCCACGCTGAGCGCGCTGCCGTTTGTGGGCATGGGGTTCTGCGACGATTACGCGTATATAAAGATGGCGCTGGACTATGCGCGGACCGGGCGGATGGTCTACAACGGCGGGACGGCGGTGGTGTCGGGGTGGCAGATTCCGCTGGGGGCGCTGTTTATACGGCTGTTCGGGTTCTCGTATACGGCGCCAAGGATGTCGACGCTGGTGGTGGCGCTGGTTACGATCTGGCTGTTCTTTGTGATCCTGGTGCGGTTTGGGATCAGCCGGCGGGGCGCGTATTTTGGGGCGCTGCTGTTTGGGCTGTCGCCGATCTTTGTGCCGATGGCGGCGAGCTTCATGACGGATATCGGCAGCGTGTTTGCGATTGTGCTGTGCCTGTACATGGTGAAGCGCGCGGTGGATGCGGGGACGGCGGGGGAGACGATTGCGTGGCTGGCGGTGGCGTCGGCGAGCAATGTGGCGGTGGGCACGGTGCGGCAGGTGGCGTGGCTGGGCGTTCTGGTGATGGTGCCGTCCGTGGCTTGGGCGCTGCGGAGAAGGCGCGGGGTAGTGGCCGCCGGGGTGGTGCTTTGGGTGTTGAGCGCCGCGGCGATCCTGGGGTGCATGCATTGGTTCAAGCAGCAGCCGTATGTGCTGAATGATCCGGTGATCTCGCTGGAACACAGGCCGGTGCGGCTGATTTTTACGCATGGGGGGATGCAGTTCCTCAAGGACTTCCTGGTGCTGTCGCTGCTGATCTTTCCGCTGCTGGTGGCGTGGGTGGTGCGGATGCGGCGGCTGCGGGCGGCGGTGCTGGCGGGGATTGTGGGCGCGGTGGTGGCGTTTGAGCTGGTGAGTCTGCGGCTGGGATTGCGGTTTCACCAGTTTCCGTGGATGCGCGATGTGATGGGCAACATGGGGATGAGCCACGAGTTCAGCTGGGCGCTGGGGTTGAATCATCTGCTGATCAACAGGCCGACGCAGTGGTGTCTGGCGTTCGTGGTGACGCTGGTGGCGGTGTTGGTCGTGGTGGATCTGTGGCGCGGGCGGGCGGTGGGGAGGGAGGGTTCGCGGGAGTCGGGGGATGCGCTGTTCTGGATTTGTGTGCCGTATGTGGCGGTGTATCTGACGATGCTGGTGCCGCGCAGCCTGTGGAATGGTGTGCTGGACCGGTACTTCCTGGGAGTGCTGCCGTTCGTCATTGTGGCGTTTTTGAAGGTGTATGAGGAGCGGTTTTCGGCGGGGCTGCCGGTGGCGAGCTATGTTGTGCTGGGGCTGATGGCGGCGTTCACGATTGCGGGGACGCATGACTGGTTTGCGCTGGACCGGGCGCGGCTGCAGGCGGCGGAGACGATGGAGCGGGCGGGGGTGCCGAGGACGGCGATGCAGCTGGGCCTGGAGTTCGACGGATGGACGCAGCTGGAGCATGCGCCGACGATCGTGGACCCGTGGATTCGGGTGCCGGCGGGAGTTTATAAGGTGAAGCCGCTGCCGAAGCTGGCTGGCGATTGCATTCTGTGGGATTGGAACCAGACTCCGGTGGTGAATCCGAAGTACTTTGTGGTGATCAGTCCAATGAGCTGTTTTGCGCCCTCGGCGTTTGGGCCTGTCGGGTACACGACCTGGCTTCCGCCGCATCACAGGGACGTTTATATCGAGCAGTATCCGTGAGCGGGCGGTGTGTCAGCATAGATACAGATGAGCGAGAGCGAGGAACGACGGACTGCTGCGGCTGACAGCCCAGCGGACAGAAAACGTCCTCTGGGGACCCCGGCCGCGGCGGCGTGGCAGCATCGCGACTTCCGGTTCTATTCGGCGGCGCGGCTGATAGGAATCCTGGGGGCGGAGGCCCAGGCCGTCGGTGTGGCGTGGCAGATCTATGAGATGACGCATTCGGCGCTGGCGCTGGGGTATACGGGGCTGGCGCTGTTTCTGCCCGGGTTGTTTTTCACGCTGCCGGCGGGGCATGTGGCGGACTTGTTCGACCGGCGGACGGTGATGCTGGCGTGCTATGTGGTGCAGTTTGGGGCGACGCTGTGGCTGCTGGAGATGACGCTGCATGGTGTGAGCAACGTGGCATGGATTTATGGAGCGCTGGCGCTGATCGGGTTGGGCAGATGTTTCAGCGGGCCGGCGGCGGCGGCGCTGGTGCCAACGCTGGTGCCGAATGAACATTTTGTGAATGCGGTGACGTGGGGGTCAGCGATCTTCCAGATTGCGACGGCGACGGGGCCGATGTTCGGCGGGATTTTGTTCACGATCTCGCTGGCGGGGACGCGGTGGGCGCGGTGGACGGGAGCGCCGGTGGTTTACGTGTTCACGCTGGGGTGCATTGTGCTGTACCTGGCGCTGGTGGCGATGATCCGTCCGCGGGGAGCGGCGGAGAAGCGGGGATTTTCGCTGAGCACAATGGCCGCGGGGCTGAAGTATGTGGCGCACACGCGGCTGCTGCTGGGGTCGATCTCGCTGGATCTGTTTGCGGTGCTGCTGGGCGGGGCGGTGAGCCTGCTGCCGATCTTTGCAGACCAGGTGCTGCATGCGGGGCCGCATGGGCTGGGTCTGCTGCGCGCAATGCCGAGCCTCGGGGCGCTGATGGTGTCGATGACGCTGCTGACGCACCCGATGAAACGCAATGCAGGGAAGAAGATGCTGGTGTGTGTGGCGATCTTCGGCGCGGCGACGGTGGTGTTCGGGCTGAGCCAGAACATCTGGCTGAGCTGCGCGGCGCTGCTGGTGGTGGGCGCGAGCGACATGATCAGCGTGGTGGTGCGGTCGAGCATTCTGCAGCTGGCGACTCCGCATGAGATGCGGGGCAGGGTGTCGAGCGTGAACTGGCTGTTTCTGGGCGCGAGCAACGAGCTGGGTGAGTATGAGAGCGGGTTGACGGCGCACTGGTGGGGCGCGGTGAGGGCGGTGGTGATCGGCGGGGTCGCGAGCATGGCGATTACGGGGATGTGGGCGGTGTTCTTCCCGGCGCTGCGGAGGGCGGATAAGTTGGAGGCCGAGCATTTGATTGCGATCGAGAAGGAGCTGAGTGCGACGGAGGCGGTGAGGTAGGGGGAGTTAGGAGTGAGGGGATAGGCGTTAGGAAGGGTAATTAGTGGCTCGGGATGTGGTCGCGGGTGGTGGACCAGTTTGTGAGCAGGTTGTGCAGGACGGTTGAGCCGACGAGGTAGGCGCTCTCGAGCGCGAGGTTTTTGCCGATGTACGGTGCGCTGACGGACTCGACGGCGTCGTGGCCGGGGCGCTCCATGGAGTAGTTGCTGCCGGTGCGGAGCACGAGGACGCGGTTGCGGTCGAGGCGGTGCATGTTGTCGAGGCGGTCGATGGCGTTGAGGAAGCCGGAGTCTTCCATCTCGGTGGTGGCGAAGACGCCTTTGCCGTTGGTCCAGAGGCGCACCCAGTCCTCGGCGTAGGTGGTCATGATGGTGCCGTGCCAGTAGTAGTCCGAGGCGAAGGTGTCGCCCAGGAGCACGAAGGGCGGGCGCTGTGCGGCGGGCGTGCTGGTGTACTCGGCGCGGAAGGCAGCGACGGCGGGGTCGTCAGGCAGCTTGAGCGAGCGGGTCTGGTCGTAGGCCCACTGAACGAGGCTTTGATTGAGCGTGAAGAGGTTGGAGCGGTGCCACGCGGGGTCTTCGACGGAGGCGGATTGGGCTGTTTGGCGCTGGTGGGGAAGATGCCGTAGGGCCAGGCTTTGGGGGCTTCGCGCGGGTCGATCTCGCGGGCGACGTCGCCGATGACGAAGCGCGCCCAGGCGGCGGAGCCGATCGAGCCAATGTGGGGGTCAATGCCGGCGATGCCGTTGATGAGGATGTAGGCGTGGGTGAGGTCGAAGCGCGGGTCGAGGCCGAGCGCCATCATGCTGGCGGTGGCGTTGACCAGGGTTGTGCCGGAGACCATGCCGAGGATGGTGTGGTCTTTGTTGGTGCGCAGCGGGTGGACGCCACGGCCAGGGAACGGATCGATTACTTGGTTGAGGTGTTCGCGCTCCACCCAGAACTGGAACTCGCCGGGAGCGTCGCCGGTGTCGTTGCCGACCTCGAAGGTGGTGACGATGACGGCGCGGATGGGCCAGGGTTTTTCGGCGCGTGCCACGACTAAAGCGCAGAAGAATGCGAGAAAGGCACTGGCGCGGAGGAGGCGCAGGCGGGTTGCGGAGGCTGTACTCAAGGGCTTAGCCACTAGAGTAGCCGACCAAGGCAACAATTCAGGGCTTGGGCTTTGGCTGCGGATCGATCTGGGCGGCGGCGAAGATCTTTGCGGGCGTGAGGAGTACGTTGTTGACTGGGATGACCATCTCGTCGCCGAGCGTGGTGGGTTCACCGATCTTCTTGCCGCCCTTGGCAAGCTTGTCGAGAGCCTTCTGGAGCTGAGGGTCGAGGTCCATGTGTTTTTGGATGCGCGCCCGGAAAGTCGTAGACGCTGCACCTCAGCCGGTGCAATGGCTGTGCTACACTGAACCTGCGTATAAAAACTACGCAGGCGCCGCGGGAAGGGATCACGCCAACGAGCAAAAAACGCTCGCCGGGACCCCGATGGACTCCCGATGGATTCGAGTCTGGCCAGAGACCGCGAGCGCTTCCCTCCTTCCGCTAAGCATTGAGAGGGCTTTGCGTGTTGGTTGCTCTGGCTTGGAGGCACATCACGGGATGATGCCTCGCCGTGCAGCAGCATAGTTGAGAACCCTTTGGACCTGAAGAGAACCAAAGCCTTGCTGAAACCCGGAATCCATGACGCCGACAAAGCGCGCGTGCGCCCCTGCGTCTCTGCCGACCTTCCCTCTTCCGTTTACATACTGAGGAACATTTGTCGAACTCATTGACTCTTGAATCAATTCTGAATCCCGCGCCGATGGAACTCGCGCGGCACATTACAAAAACTGAGGCTTCGGCCCTTCACTTTACGGACTTCAGCATCACGCAGTCGCTGAAGGACCGCCTGACTGCGGCGGGGTTTATCAAGCCGACGCCGGTGCAGGCGGGCGCGATTCCGCCGGCGCTCGAAGGCGATGACATCCTGGCGACCGCGTCGACGGGAACGGGCAAGACGCTGAGCTTCCTGGTACCGATGATCGAGCGGCTGGAGGAGATCTCGCAGCCTTCGGTGAAGGCGAAGAAGACGCCGATCCTGGCGCTCATCCTGCTGCCGACGCGCGAGCTCGCGATGCAGGTGCTGGAGCACTACTTCAATATCTCACCGGTGAACAAGAACGACGCCGTGCTGGTGTGCGGCGGCCTGAGCGAGAACCCGCAGATCGAGGCGATTCAGCGTGGACCGCGCATTGTCGTCGCGACGCCCGGCCGTCTCGAGGATTACCTGAAGCGCAAACTGATCAACCTGCGCGACGTTGACATGCTGGTGCTGGATGAAGTCGACCGTATGCTGGACATGGGCTTTCTGCCCGCGATCCGGCGCATCGTTGGCGCGCTGCCAAAGGACCGGCAGACGATGTGCTACTCGGCCACACTTGATGCGAACATTCGCGAGATCGTGAAGGACTACGTGCACAAGCCGGTGCGTGTGGAGATCGGCCAGACCTCGAAGCCGAGCGACCGCGTCACGCTGCGCGTGTACACGGTGATGCAGGACCAGAAGCTAGCGCAGCTGGACCAGATGCTGAACGAAGAGGAAGGAACGTTCCTCGTGTTCTCGCGCACCAAGCATGGGGCTGAGCGCATCGGCCGCAAGCTGCAGAAGCTCGGCCACAAGACGGAAACGATCCACGGCGATCGCTCGCAGTCGCAACGCACCGGCGCGCTGAAGAAGTTTTCTGACGGCAAGGCGCGCGTGCTGGTTGCCACGGACGTTGCGGCGCGCGGGCTCGATGTCTCGAACATTGCGCATGTCGTGAACTTCGACCTGCCGAACGGATCGGACGATTTCGTTCACCGGATCGGACGTACCGGCCGCGCTGGTGCGAGCGGTGTCGCAACCACGTTCATCACGCCGCTCGAAAAGGGTGACGCGAAGAAGCTGGAGCGCGAGCTGAAGATCAGCTTTGAGTGGCGCGACGCCGACAAGGACCTGGCCAAGGAAGAGCGGAATCGGCCGATCGATCTGGGTACGCAGCCGGCTGATGATCTTTCGGCGCTGCTGGCGCTCGAGACTCGCTCGTGGAAGAAGGAAGGCGAGCAGCAGGGGCATCACACTCGCCAGCACGCGCCTCATCATCCGCACGGAAGCTCGGATGCAGGACATGGGCGCTCGCATGCAGGCAAGATGCAGCGCGATGGGCGGTCGAGCGGGTCGTCAGCGACGGGCGGGCGCAGTGCAGGACGGCGCGGCGGACGACGGCGCAGCAGCTAAGGTCTGCGGTAAGTAAGAAGGGCCGGTGAGGTGAATGCCTCGCCGGCCTTTTCTTTTGCGCTGCGGTTGTGGGTTACTGCGCGAGTGCTTTCTCGGCGAGCGGCTCCATAATGGCGTAGCCTGCGGCGTTCGGGTGCACGCCATCGATGCTGATGCCGGGCTTCATGCCGCCGTTGGGGCCGACCATCGCCGAGTAGTAGTCGAGATAGGTGATGTTCTGCTGGGCGGCGTAGCTCTTCAGCCAATCGTTGAGCGCGCGAATCTTCTCGGCGGGGTTGCCGGCGGACGGCTTCCACGGATAGCCGCTGGCGGGCAGTATGGATGCGAGCACGACGCGGATGTTGTTGGCGCGGGCGAGATCGACCATGGAGCGGAAGTTGTCCTCGATCGTCTCAGGCGTTTCGGGGCCGGTATTGCCGGCGATATCGTTGGTGCCGGCGAGGATCACGACAGCCGCCGGGTGCAGATTGATGACGTCCTGGCGGAAGCGCACGACCATCTGCTCGGTGGTCTGGCCGCTGATGCCGCGGTTGATGTAGGGCTTGCCGGGGAAGAAGGTGCCGCCGTTGCGCGTCCAGGCGTCCGTAATGGAATCGCCGTAGAAGACCACGCGGCCGGGTTGGGTGGGCGGCAGCGCGGCGTCGGCCTCGGCGTAGCGGCCGAGCTGCGGCCAGTCGTCGAGCTTTTTGCGCGCGGCGTCGCAGGCGTCAGACGCGGGCTTCGCCGATTGCACGGCTGGTGCGGCGGCGGGGCTGGGCGGTGTTGTTTGCTGGGCCGACACTGCAATGGAACTGAAGGCCAGGGCTGCAATTATCAGGAGCTCGCGCTGCATGATCACCTCGTGCGCAGAGATTTCTCGTGCAGCCCACGGTATCACTCCGAGCACGGGTAAATCTTCACGGTTGCCTCCACACCGACTCGCGCTACCCTAGAACTCGCGATGCAACCTGGAATCTCGACGCACATCTTTCTGCCGCAGCCGCTGTCGGGCAAGCTGCTGGACACGCTGCACTCTGGCGGAGCGCAGGCGATTGAACTGTTCGCCTCACGGCACCACTTCGACTACACCGATCGCGCCGCCGTTCGCGAGATCGCAACGTGGTTCGGCTCGAACGCGGTCACGCCTACGCTGCACATGCCGCTGTTCACGGCTGATGATGAGAGCGCGTGGAGCCGGCACACGGCCGCTACGCTGAACCTGATCGATACGCAGAAAGCGTCGCGGATTGCGGCGATGGATGAGGTGAAGCGGGCGCTTGAAGCCGCTGAGCAGATCCCGATCAAGTATTGCGTGATGCATCTTGGCAGCAAGGATGAGCACTGGGATACGCGCGCGCTGGATGATTCACTGACGGCGATCGAACACCTGAAGGCGTTCGCTGGGCCGTTGGGTGTCAAGCTGCTGCTCGAGAACTTGACGAACGCGGTCGCTACACCGGAGCACCTGGTTGAGATCGTCAAGGTGGGCCACTTTTCGAGCGTGGGATTCTGCCTCGACCTGGGGCATGCGCATCTCGCGGAAGGCACCCCGGCAACGAGAGAGGCGCCGGCGAAGACGGGTGTTGACCTCGCGTTCGAGGCGTTTACGTCAATCCCGGACCGTCTGTTCGAGCTGCACGTGCATGACAATCACGGAGGTGATTCGGGCAGCGGGAAGGATGAGCACCTGTGGCCGGGCGATGGAACGCTCGACTTCAAAGCAGTGGATGAGCACATCGCGAAGCTGAAGACGAAGCCGATCGGGATGCTGGAGATTGCGTACGACATCACGCCCGATGCAAACGAGATCGTGCGGCGCGGATCGCGCGCGGCAGAGGTTATGTCGTCGCTGTAGCCGAAGGACAGTCGCATGGATCGAAAGCGTGTTCTGGTGAGTTGGAGCGGCGGCAAGGACAGCGCGTGGGCGCTTTATCTGTTGTTGCAGCGGCCGGAGGTTGAGGTCGTCGGCCTGCTCACAACCATCAATGCGCAGTTTCAGCGAGTCGCCATGCACGGTTTTCGGGAGGAACTGCTGGAGCGGCAGGCCGAGGCCGCGGGGCTTCCATTGTGGCGCGTTCCGCTGCCGTGGCCGTGCTCGAACGAGCAGTATGAGGCGGCAATGAGCGCATGCTGTGCACGTGCCGTGGCGGAAGGAGTCGAGGCCATTGCGTTCGGCGATCTGTTTCTGGAGGACATCCGCGCGTATCGCGAGGCGAAGCTTGCAGGCACGGGGCTGGAGCCCATTTTTCCGTGCTGGAGGATTCCAACGGACCAGCTCGCGCGCGAGATGATCGCCGCCGGAGTGCGCGCGCATCTTGTCTGCGTCGATCCGCGGCAGCTCGACGGCCGCTTCGCGGGACGGCTGTTTGACGAGGCACTGCTTGATGAACTGCCGGATGGTGTCGATCCGTGCGGCGAGCGGGGGGAGTTCCACACCTTTGTCAGCGCGGGGCCGATGTTTGCGCGCGGCGGGCACTCGCGTAGCATCGAAGTACGGCCAGGCGAGGTAGTCGAACGCGCCGGATTTGGCCAGTCTTTTTACTATGCAGACCTCCTCCCGGCCCAAAGCTCCTCGGAAATCCTTGAAGAAAATCTGGCACCGCTCCGCTAAGGTCTTCGCTGCGGCGTTGCTGCTCTCTGCGTCGCCGGCGCGCAGACGCTTGCGCGTCCCGGCTGGGTTGGTAACGGCATGACGTCGCAGACGTGGTGGCAGTCGGCGGTGATCTATCGCGTGCAGCCGCAGTTTTTTCAGGACTCCGACGGTAACGGCGTGGGCGATCTGCGCGGGCTGGCGGACCGGCTGGACTATCTGCAATCCATCGGCGTGGACGCGGTGCTGATTGAATCGCACACGAACGATGCGGGATTTGATGATCTGTTGAGCGACGCCAGCCGCCATCACATTCGGATTCTGATTGCACTCGGCGCGGACGCAGCGCAGACGCCCAACGCGAATCAGCTGATTGCGGAAGCGCGCGCGTGGCTGCGGCGCGGCGTCGGCGGTGTGTATGTCTCTGAACCGCTGCTGAACGCGATCACCGGGCACTCCAACTTTCAGGAGGCTGTGTTTCTGCTGCAGGAGCTGCGCACCGTTGCCGACAGCTTTCCGGGCGAGCGCATCGTGATTGCGGCCGATTCGCCGGCTGTGAGCGCGGCGGCGAGTTCGCCACGCACCGGGCCGGAGATCGTCGATGGCACGGTCAGCACGGCGATGTGGGATGCAGCTTCGCTGCGGACGAAACTTGTCCTCGCCGACTCGCCGGACGAAGGCGAGCCGCTGCTACAGATCGCGCCGCATGCCGAGCAGCAGCGCGACCGCGACAAGATTCTTGCGGCGCTGTTGCTCAGCTCGCGCGGCGCGGTGGGGCTCAGCTATGGGGAGGAGATCGGGCTGGCGAATCCTTCTTCGGCGGCGGTGATGCAGTGGACGCCGACGAACCTGACCAAGCCCGAGCTGGTGCAAAAACCGAAGCCGAAGCAGGAGGTTTACGGCGCGTATCATCCGTATGTTCGACCCGCGCCCTCGTCGATGATCGGCTCCAGGCCGCGTATGCCCAGCGTGGAGCTGAACACGGAGTCGGCGCCCCCGCCGGTGGATCCTGACACGCTTCCGGGGTTCAGCACCAAGCCTGTCGAGTCGACTGCTGACGCTGCGGAGAGAACGCACAACGTCGCGGTAGAGGACGAGAATCCCGATTCGTTGCTGAATTTTTATCGGCGCGTTCTCGAGCTGCATAGCAGCAATGCGACGCTGCGATCAGGCTCGGTGACGTTCTTTAACCACGACGCGGAAGGCGCAGTGGTTTGGCTGCGCCGCGCGCCTGCGGGAGCCCGCACGGTTGCGTCGGTGGTTGTCGCGTGCAATCTCACGGATCATCCGATCGTGTTGTCGCTGGATTCTGACCTTGCGCATCTGCGCATTGCCGGCGGCACGATTCGGCCGCTGCTTACTTCGCTGCATGTCGACCACATCGCGCAGTCCACGCGCAACCTGCGGTTGTCAGCACACAGCGTCTACGTCGGCGAGCTGTACCATCGCTAAGCATTTCTCCTGACATGTAGTTCCGACACGAGTCTGTGGAGGTCGTTTTCCTTGAGAGAAAACGACACCAACTGACTTCGCCTCGGTGACACCTTCAGGAGAAATGCTCTAGCGCGTGCGCGTGATGCCGGGACCGAGCAGTTCTTCTGCTGAAGGCGCAGGCCCAGTCGGAACCACGCCCGTGTCGGTCAGCTCGGCAGCCGCGCCGTCCAGGTGGTACTTCGTCAGGCCATCCTTCAGGATGCGGAACGCGTGTTCGGGGGTGTCAGCGAACTGAAAGAGCTCCAGGTCCTTCGGCGCGATAGCTCCCTTTTCGGCGAGCAGTTCCATGTTGATGACCTGCTTCCAGTAGCTGGAGCCGTAGATCACGATTGTGATCTTCTTGGCGAGCTTCTGCGTCTGGTCAAGGGTCAGGAGCTCGAACATTTCGTCCAGCGTTCCGAAGCCGCCGGGGAACACCACCAGCGCCTTCGCGAGGTATGCGAACCAGTACTTGCGCATGAAGAAGTAGTGGAAGTTGAAGTTGAGCTCAGGCGTGATGTACGGGTTCGGGTACTGCTCGAAGGGCAGCTTGATGTTGAGGCCGATGGTCTTGCCGCCCGCCTCCCACGCGCCGCGGTTGGCGGCTTCCATGATGCCGGGGCCGCCGCCGGATGTGACGACGAAGCGATGCCGCCGGCCGGGCAGGGTCTTCGCCCACTCGGTTACCATGCGTGCGAGCGTGCGGGCGTCCTCGTAGTAGCGAGCCATCTCGACCGCGGCTTCGGCGCGATTGCGCTTCAGCTCGGTCGTCTCTCCGCGCGCGAGTTCGGCGTCGTTCGCCGGTTGCTCTGCTTCCGGCGCAGGTTGCGTAGAGCCTGTGTTGTCGAGCAGCTCCAGCTCGTGGTTCGCGACATCGAGGGCGCGAAAGCGCGCGGAGCCGAAGAAGACGACGGTGTCCTGGATGCGCTCGCGGCGAAACCTCGCCATCGGCTCCGTGTACTCGGCCATGATGCGCAGCGGGCGTCCATCGGGTGAGTCCAGAAACGAAGTATTCTCATAAGCCAGCGGCGCGGACTCTAGTGGCTCCGGCTCAGCTTCCGTCGTGTGTTCGAGTTGGTCAGGCACGAGAGATATTCTCTCGCGAGTGGAGATGAAATCCTAGCGGCACCATCAAGGCCTGCAATCGCGCGCCGTTTACGGCCTGTAGTCGCGGTAGTGCAACAGCTCGCTCACGCCGATCCAGATGTCGATCAGCCCAATGCCGCTGAGAACGCCGCGCATCCAGCTCTTGCTGAGGAAGTTTCCGACGGCGGGGTGCGCCAGGAGCCAGCCGTTCGAATCGAAGTACTGCCGCGACCACGGAAGGATGGTCAGCAGGCCGCCGATGTAGAAGCAGAAGAGCACGAGCACGACGAGGCTCAGCCGCTGCAGCCACACGGGCGCCGGCTGGGGAACAGCTTGCGGTCCATCGGTCCGCTGTCCCGAACGCTGTGCTGTCTCCCTGGTGAAGAGCTCGCCCTGCGTGGCCATGCTCACAAGGCTAGCAGGCGGGAGCAGAGAATGTCTTGCGCGCTCACTGGGGCAGCGTGGACGCGTGGTGCTGGGGCGGCGGGTCGGCTGGCGGGTTGGCTGCCGGCGTCGCCGGGTTGGGCTTCGCAGAGTTCTTCTCCTCAGCAGCATTGCCGCCATATTTCTGCGACTTCTCCTGCCTTATCGACGCTTTCCGCTCAGCGATGGCAGGTTCGTCGTCGCCGACGATGGTTCCATCTGCCTTGGCCTGCGCCTTTTTGTCTTTCGCCATCTCGCGCCTCATCCTCACTTCATCGCGCATCTGCTGCCGGCTGTTCTTCAGGTCCTGCGCCATCGCCTGGTCGCTCTCTTCGGCTGTTCCGTGCAACGCCAGCCCGAAGTGGACATTGCCTTCCGTCCCGCTGATGGAGATCGGCAGTTGAAGGCCGGCGCCATCCTTCTTCAGGAAGCGATCTACCGGCCTCAGGAGAAGGCTCTTCCATCCTGTGACCATCTGCGATGCAGTCGCGTCGGTGCGTACGTGCCCTTTGAACTCAAACAGGTTACCGTCAGTCGAGTACACGCCATTCAGCAGCACGAGCGCGCCGGGAATCTGGTAGTGCAGGTCATGCACATCCGCGAGCCCGTGGTTGAGCGAGAAGCTCGCCGACATCATCGAGCTGACCTCCGCCTGGCGGTCCGTGCTGTCCACCGCAACCTCCTTCGGCTTGCCCTGCGCACGCGCGCTCAGCCCGTCCACCTTGTCCTGAATCGACGGATTGTTGAAGCGCACATTCCGCAATAGAAAACTGCCCGCGAGAGCCATCTTCTCGGGCACGCGCGTCTCGCCGGGTGGAATGTGCAGATGTCCTTTCATCGATAAGATGCCGTTCATCAGCGGCGGCCGTGTCTTCACGCCGAGCTCGAGGAAGTCCTGCATTCGGCCATGCGGAATGTTGACGTTCATATCGATGTCATGGCCCTTGCCCTTCACCGTGACCACTTTGCCGCGCGCAGTAAACTCCGAGTCCCCGAGCCGCGCCTGCACCGGATCGAGGAAGGTGTCGCCGGTGGTTCCATCCACGTAGGCGTGAAACACGGTGTGCAACGGCATCGGATGATCGCTGACATCGAGCGAAAAGTCGGGCGTGTTGGTTTCGCCATCGATCGTAATGTGATCGAGCACGCCGCTGAACTGGCCATGCGAACCCAGCATTCCGCCGATGCCCTTGATGGTGTTCAGGTCCGCATGGCTGAAGCTGTAGCGTCCATCCAACGCCGTATTGCGCGGATCGTCGGCGTTCCACGGTCCGAAGTGGCCCTCGGCGTGAATCTCGCCGACCGGCTTCGGATTGACCAGCTCCGCCTGGTAGGTGAAGGGTTGCGTTGCGCCTACGTCCTGCAGATTCATCGATTGGATATCGAACTCCAGCGGGTCCTTTCCGGGCTTGTTCGTGTCGATGAACAGCTTCACGTTTTTGCAACGAATCTCTTTCACGAGCAGCGAGATCTTTGCCGGATGCCGCGTGTCCCGGCGTCCGAAGATGTCACTGCGCTGGCCCTTCGGCGGAACGTGCAGCTCCATCCCATCGACATCCACCTTCGCGATGCGGGTCGGTTGATGCAGCAGCCCGCGAAGCCGCGTGGTGAAGGCAAAGTGATCGACTGAAAGCATGGGCGCATTGCGATCGGTGTGGGGCTGATCCGGATCGGCAATGTATGGAATGCGCAGGCCGCGGCCCTCCACCTCGACGCCGGTCGCGGAGAGCGCCACGCCCTTGACCAGAGAGATGTCCAGGTGATCGAGCTCAACCGGCGCGTGAAAGTGGGCCGAGAGGGTATCAATCACGCGGGCACGCAAAATCGGCTCGGCGTGGTGGATGGCGTACTCGGCGGAGAAGATCAAAACACCGAGGCCGACAATGACAACGATGACGAGCACCTTGAACCACGCCCGCTGCCACCACCGCCGCTTCCGGCGCGGTGGCTGGGTCGCGGTACGTTGTTCTCTGGCTTCGCCGGCCACACTCCACCCCTGCATTGTTTTCGATGCAATCAAAGAGGACGGCGTAGCACCGCCGCACTTCGCCAGATGCGAAAATGGTATGGAATGTTGCAACTATCCGCAGCCGGCAAGCGATTCGGCCTGAAACTCCTGTTTGAAGACGTCAACTGGCTCATCACGCCGAATGAGCGCACCGGCCTCGTCGGCGGTAATGGCACCGGCAAGTCCACCCTGTTGAAGATTCTGGCCGGGATTGAGTCGCTCGATTACGGCACCCGCACCCATACGAAGGGCATGACGCTTGGCTATCTCCCGCAGGATGGCCTGGCGCTCTCCGGCCGCAGCGTGTTCGAAGAATGTCTGTCGGTCTTCGACGAGATCCGCGCGCTGGAACGGGAGTACGAACAGTTGACGCACACCATGTCCGAGGCCGACCCAAAGTCGTCCGAATACCACGCTGCCGCGAACCGCTACTCCGAGATCGCCGACCTGCTGCACGCGCACGACATCTACACGCTGGACGCGCAGGTAGGCGCTGTGCTGGCTGGGCTGGGGTTCAGCAAGGAAGACTGGCAACGCCGGACGGAAGAGTTCTCCGGCGGCTGGCAGATGCGCATCGCGCTCGCGAAACTTCTGCTGCAGAAGCCCTCGCTGCTGCTGCTCGACGAGCCGACGAATCACCTGGATCTGGAATCGCGCAACTGGCTGGAAGAGTACCTGACGAACTACGAGCATGCGTTTGTCCTGATCTCGCACGACCGCTACTTCCTTGATGTCACGGTCAACAAGACCGTCGAGGTTTGGAACAAGCGCATGCACGTCTATCACGGCAACTACGAGAAGTATCTGGTGCAGAAGGAAGAGCGCCGCACCCAATTGATGAACGCGTACAAGAACCAGCGCGAACGCATCGACGCGCTGGAGATGTTCATCAACCGCTTCCGCTACCAGGCAACCAAGGCCAAGCAGGTGCAGTCGCGCATCAAGGAGCTCGAAAAGATCGAACGCATCGAGGTTCCCGAAGAGGAAGCGACGATCCACTTCAAGTTCCCGCAGCCGATTGCCTCGGGGCGAACGGTGCTTGATGTAAAGAACATCTCGAAGAGCTACGGCGAGAAGCGAGTGCTCAAGGATGTCTCGTTCACGATCGATCGTGGCGATCGCATCGCGCTGGTTGGCATCAACGGCGCGGGCAAATCAACGCTGATGCGGATGCTCGCGGCGATGGAGAAGCCGACCTCCGGCGAGATTCGCGTAGGCCATAACGTCATCTCGGACTACTTCGCGCAGGACCAGTACAAGGTGCTCGACGGCAGTGCGCGCATGCTCGACGACATCACCGGCGCCAACCCGCGCGTCGATACGGTCACGCTGCGGTCGCTGCTCGGTTGCTTCATGTTCACCGGTGACGACGTGTTCAAGACGCTGGGCGTGCTCTCCGGCGGTGAGCGCAACCGCTACGCGCTGGCACGCATGCTCGTCTCGCCTGCTAACTTCCTGCTGCTGGACGAGCCGACGAATCACCTCGACATGCGCGCGAAGGATGTCCTGCTGGACGCGATCAAGGAATTCAGCGGCACTGTCTTGTTCGTCTCGCACGACCGCTACTTCATCGATGGGCTCGCCACGCGCGTCTTCGAGGTCGAAGACCATCGCGTGCACGTCTATCCCGGCAATTATGAAGACTACCTGTTCCGCAAAACGGGCGGTATGCCCGCGAGCACAGAGGAGGCCGCCGCGCACCTCCGCACCGATACCTCGACCGGCGCGAAGATCGACGCGGCGACTGGAATGCTCAAGCCGGTCGCGCAGGTTGGAATCAGCCAACCCGCTAAGGCTGAAGAGCTGCGTGCCCCAGGGCCGCTGAAGACCGCCGAGACGCTTGTCATCACCTCCGATGACTTCGATGACGAGCCGTGGGAGTCCACGCACGAGGTCGAGGGGTCGCTCGCGCCTGTAACCTCCGCGCCGAAGCACACGGCGAAGCGCCTGAATCCCATCAAGCTGAAGCAGATGGAAGATCGCGTCGCAGCCATTGAAGAAGAGCTCTCCGATCTCGATGAGCGCATCGCGCAGGCCGAGCAGCAGCAAGCTGTCTTCACGACCGCAGAAGCCGCGCGCGCACTCGCCGCCGAGCTCCAAACATTGCGCGAGCAGCACGCCACCCGCACGGCCGAGTGGGAAGAGCTTGTATCACAACTCGAACAAGCAACGATAGCCTGATCTTTGGTGCTTACAGCTAATGTCTAATTCCATGCGCATTCTCGTTGTGGGCGCCGGCGCCACGGGTGGATTCTACGGCGGCCGCCTCGCACAGATCGGCCGTGACGTCACCCTTCTCGTCCGCCCCGCGCGCGCGGATAAGCTCCGCCGCAACGGCCTGCAGATCGTCAGTCCGCTCGGCGACGCGACCATCCAGCCGCAGCTCATCACGGCTGAGGAACTCCGCGCGAATCCGCAGCCGTTCGACCTGATCCTCCTCGCGACGAAGTCCTACTCGTTCGAAGCCGCAATTGAAGACTTCGCTGCAGCCGTCGGCCCCAAGACCACCATCCTGCCGATCCTCAATGGCATGCGACAACTCGATCTGCTCGACGCGCGCTTCGGGCCCGAGCACGTGCTGGGTGGCACGTGTCGCATCAATAGCGACGTGGATCCAGACGGCCGAATACTTCAGCTCTCCACACTCGGCGACCTCACATTCGGCGAACGCAATCGCGAGCACACGTCGCGCATCGAGCGAATCAACCGCGAACTGAGCGGTGCGCTCTTCAAGGCCGTGCTGCCGGACGATGTGCTCGCCGCGATGTGGAACAAGTGGTACATCCTCGCAGCGCTGAACATCATCTGCATCCTTCCGCGCGGCACCTGCGGGGAGGTCGTCGCCGTTCCGCAAGGGCTCGCGTTTGCCAACGCCGCCATCGACGAGTGCATCACCATCGCCGCAGCCAACGGCTATCCGCCTCCGGCCAAGCTCATTGAGTGGGACCGCAAGCGACTTACCGAACCTGGCTCCGATCTCACGTCGTCGATGTATCGCGACATGGGCAAGAACGCACCGGTCGAAGCCGACCACATCATCGGCGACCTGGTGGCTCGCGCTGAGGCGCACAATGAGGATGCCCCGTTGCTGCGCGCCACTTATGTGCAGCTGAAGGTCTACGAAGCGCAGGCCCAGCAGCGACCCTGATGGCGGCGACCAGAGCGCGCAAGGCATAATCGATCTATGTCTTCGTTGTCGACACTGTCTTCGTTGTGGACATCGCCCTCGTTGTGGACCCCCGAACGCTGGACTGACCGCCTCTCCGAGCTCGAAGCCCTGGACTTCGACTCCAAGCAGGCGCCACTGCGCCGTGATATTCGCTCGCTCGGCGCGCTGCTGGGCCAGGTTCTCCGCGAACAGGCCGGCGACGAGCTTTTTGAGAAGGTCGAAACGCTCCGCCGCGCCAGCATCGCGCGCCGCGAGGCCGAGCTCGCCGGCGACCTTGAAGCGGCGCAGGCTCGCCTTGAAGAAGCCCGCGCCCTCACACGCGCCGCCGCGGAGGATCCCTCCACAGCGCATCAGCTGGCGCGCGCTTTTGCCTTCTATTTCGAGCTGATCAACCTCGCCGAGACGAACCACCGCAAGCGCCGCCGCCGCGCGGGCATGCTCATCGAAAGCCAGCGCGATACCGTACAGCGTGGCAGTATGCGCGGAACCTTACGCCGTTTACGCGAAGCAGGGTACACGCGCGACTCCGCGCTCGAGCTGCTTGCGCGCATCTGCATCATTCCGGTGTTCACCGCGCACCCTACCGAGGTCGCGCGCCGCAGCGTGATGTTCAAGCGCCGCCGCATCTCGGACATCCTCGAACAACTCGACCGGCTCGGGATTCCGCCGGTTGAAATTGTTGCATTGGAGCGCGATCTGCTCGCCGAAATCACCGCGCTGTGGCAGACGGACGATGTGCGCGACGCGCGGCCCACCGTACGCGACGAGATCCGCATGGGCCTCGACTACTACGAGGCATCTCTCTTCGGCACCATTCCGGTGCTCTACGGTGAGATCGCCGCCGCGCTCGATGCCGAGTTTCCTCCGCTGGATTGTCCGCCGGACGACTGCCCCGAAGAGCTCGCAGGCACACAGCCGCAGCAGCACACGCGATTGTCTTCGCTGCCTACGCTCGTCCGCTTCGGCTCTTGGATTGGCGGTGACCGCGACGGCAATCCGTTCGTCGTCGCGTCCACCACGGAAGACGCGCTCGCGATGGCGCGCAATCTGCTGCGCCGCTACTACCTGGAGCAGTTGCACTTCGTCTTCGAGCAGCTTGCCTCGTCGCAGCATCAGGCTCCGATTTCGCCCGCACTTCGCGAGCGTCTCTCGAGCTATCTCGGACGCCTGCGCCGCACTGACATCACGGCTGCGCAGACCGTCCCGAACGAAGCTGCGCGGTTTGCGATTGCCTGCTTCACACTGCGTCTCGGCGGCGACCCGCCGGGCGTGATGTACCGCAACCTGCAGCTTCCACCCGAGGCCTCGCTGCCCGGCTATGCCAGCGCGGCGGAGTTCCTCGATGATCTGCAATTGCTCCGGGAGTCGCTGGCCTGCAATCACGGCGAACGCCTCGCAGCGATGTACATCGACCCGCTGATCCTTACGGTCCGCACCTTCGGGCTGCATCTGCACACACTCGATCTGCGCCAGCACGCGCGCGTACACGCTGCTGCTGTCGAAGAACTCAGCGCGTGGCAGCGCTCGCACAGCGAAGGAGGGCTGCAACTCCCGCAAGAGCTGTCGCCGCAAACTGCCGAGGTCCTCGCCACGTTTCGCATGCTCGCTGCGATCAAGCAGCAGAACCCCGACGCGATCACCAACTACGTTGTCTCCGGCGCTACGTGTGCCGAAGATGCGCTCCAGGTCGTGTGGCTCGCGCGGGTCGGCGGCGTTCACGTGGAAGGCAATGGCGCCGATCCAGGCGTGCAGCCGGTACTTCTTTTCGAATCCATCGAGGACCTCCGTAATGCGCCGGCAGTCTGCCGCGAGCTCTGGACCAGCGACGCTTTCCTTCCGCTGCTCGACGCATGGCAAGGCCGGCAGGAGATGATGCTCGGTTACTCCGACTCGAACAAGGACGGCGGCATGATCGCCTCGACGTGGGAGATCTGGAAGGCCCACCGCGATCTGCATCGGGTCGCACGCGAATGCGGCGTCACGTTGCGGCTCTTTCATGGCCGCGGAGGCACGGTAGGCCGTGGTGGCGGGCCGACCCATCGTGCGCTGTATGCGCAGCCTCTGAACAGCTTCAACGGCGAGCTCCGCATCACCGAGCAGGGCGAGGTCCTCAACTGGAAGTACTCCGACGTCGTGCTCGCCGAGCGCAACCTCGAGCTCATGATCGCTGCCGCCGTCGACGCCGTCGCGCGGCCCGATCTCGCAATTCCCAGCGAATCCGGCAGCGACACGCACCTGACCGGTGCGATTGATCCCGCGTGGGAGGCTGCGTTCGACGAGATTTCTGCTACATCTCTCGCCTTTTACCAGCAGCACATCCTGAATAATCCCGATCTCGTCGAGTACTTCGAGCAGGCCACGCCGGTCGCCGAGCTCGAACACGCGCGTATCGGCTCGCGTCCCGCCAAGCGCGGCGACAAGTCGGCCACGCGACAGCGCTCGCTCGCCGACCTGCGCGCCATCCCATGGGTCTTCGGCTGGATGCAATCACGGCACGTCGTCCCGGCGTACTTCGGCGTCGGGTACGCGCTGGAGCAGCTCGCCAACAACTCACCCAATGGCCTCGATCTGCTGCAGCAGATGATGCGCAGCTTTCCTCTATTCATTGACATGATGCGCAACGTCGAGCTTGCCCTCGCCAAGGCAGACTTCTCGGTAGCGCGCCTCTACTCGACGCTCGTTGAAAACGAAGCACTGCGTGATCGCGTCTACTCGCTGCTCGAAGAAGAGTTCACCCGCACCACGCGCATGCTGCTTGCTGTGACCGGACAGCAGACGCTGCTTGAGCGCAACCCGGTGCTCGCCAATTCGATCCGTCTGCGCAATCCGTATGTGGACCCGATGAGTCTTCTGCAGCTTGAGCTCCTCAGCCGCAAGCGCTCGGCGGACAGCAATGACGCGGATTTCCAGAAGGACGCCGCCGAGCTCGACCGCGCCATCACGGCCACGATCAACGGCATCAGCGCCGGGCTGAGGAATACAGGCTGAGAACTCTAAACAGAGGCTGTCGTCTTCTTTACTGAAGCGCGGCGTTGTAGCTGTTTATCAGATCGCGTCGTACGTCCCGCATCGCGCTCAGCTGCACAAGTGTGGTTCGCACATCAGCCGTTGCCGATCGCAGCTCATCGTCGCTTAAAGACGATGGGTCTTTTCCGTTGGCTATGTATGAATTCAGGCGCATGTAGCTCTCGAGCGTATTCCGTTCCATTTGGATCAGCAGGTCTTGCGAATCGTAGGCCTCCGACAAGCGCTGCACATATTCATAGGGCATGTACTGGACGACCCCTGTGGCGTTGGCGGTCTTCCAGCTCGCGTTCGGCAAATACGGCATCGTATAGCCGAGCGAGATACCCGCCGCTGAAGCCGGCTTCTTCGCACTAGGAGCCTCCAGATAATTTAGCGCCTTGGTAAGGCTGTCCGTCTCCTGTTGCAAGACAAAGCTGGTTTCAATCAAGTGCTGTTTGTTGTGCACCAGCTCTCGTTGGATCGTCTCCTGAGCCTCGAGCCGCTGACGGCGATGATGCCAGGCTTCGGCCGCATTCTCCAGCCCCAGTGCAATGAGCAACCCGACAGTAATCGTGAACAGGTGCAGAAAGAAGTCACGTCTTCCGCTGATACGGTGTTCTGGCGCATGAACGTCGATCATTGCCCCTCAGATCTCCCTGCAAATCTCCCTGCAAAGTTCTCCCTAGCGTATCAACAACTGAGCAGCAATCAGACGTTATACTTCGCCCATGCGCCGCATCCTTCCCCTCACGCTCACGCTGGGAACCATCTCCGCCCTCGCACAAACACCGCCGACCATCAACTCGCACGAGGTTAGTGCTAACGGCGCCATTACCTTCCGCTACCAGAACGCCGCTGCCACTACGGTCACCGTCAGCACCGACGCCTCCATGCAGCCGCTCACGATGCAGAAGGACAGCTCCGGTCTCTGGTCCGTGACGACGCCGTCACTGGGTGCCGAATACTACAGCTACACCTTCGTCGTCGACGGCGCGCCACAGATTGATCCGCTCAACGGCAACGTGAACGCGAACATCGTCAACCCGTCCAGCAGCGTTCTGGTTCCCGGCCATCCGCCCGCACCCTGGGAGCTCACGCAGATTCCGCACGGCAACCTCACGCGCCACATGCTCACCACCTACATCGCGCGTGGCCTGCCCATGAACCAGGAGCCCTACACGGTCTACACGCCGCCCAACTACGATCCCAAACACAAGGGCGGCTACCCGGTGCTCTTTCTGCTGCATGGCTGGTCCGATTACGGCGATGGATGGATCACTGTCGGGCGCGCGCAATACATCCTCGATTCCCTCCTCTCTACCGGCAGCATCGTGCCCATGATCGTGGTGATGCCGCAGGGCTACGGCGACTACAGCTTTGTTACATCCGGCCGTAGCGTCTGGGATGACCCTGCAAAGATCAATGAAAATCTCACGCTCTACTCCAGGATGCTGATGCAGGAGATCGTTCCCGCCGTCGAGCGTGAGTACCCCATCGCGAAGGGGCGTGACAATCACGCCATCGCCGGGCTTTCGATGGGCGGCCTCGAGAGCCTCTCCATCGGCATCATTCACTCCAACTACTTCGCGTACGTCGGCGGCTTCAGCTCCGCACTCAAGCACGAGAACTTCGACAAGCTCTTCGTCGACGCCAAGATGGCCCGCGACCTTCGCCTGCTCTGGGTCGCCTGCGGCACCAGCGACGACCTCATCGCGCCCAATCGCGAATTCGTCACCTGGGCCCACGGCAAGAAGCTGCCCGTGACACCGATCGAAACCGAAGGTAAGCACACCTGGCTCGTCTGGCGGGACAATCTCATTCACTTCACACCACTGTTGTTCCGCGAAGGCAAGCACTAACAAGTGGCAACCAATAAGGAACGACTCAGTCCCCCGGCGTAATCTTCACTGCCTTGTTGTGTTCGAAGTCAATCGTCACCGGGTGACCGTTGTTGTCGTACGTCACACTGCGATCGCCGACGTTGTCCCCATGCGGCGTGATCGTCTGGCCCAGCGCCATCATCGCCTGGTTCTCGCTCATCCCCAGCACCGGCTCATGCTTGTCGATGTGCGCCCACATCTCCGGTCCCCAGTGCTTGTACAGCACGTGCGGATCGTCATAGAAGAAGATCTCATCCGTAAAGAAGTTGTAGACACCCTCATCGAAGTTTCCAACTGGCACCGCATAGAGCGCTTTCGGGTCTGACGAGTTCGGCATGGTGAACGCCAGCAGCACCTGCCGCTGCCCCGGCGCAATCCGGAACGTCGCGCGCGTGTTTGCCGGCGCCTTCTCCTCAAACACATCGCGAATCACCAGCGGCTCCGCACCCAGCAGCACGCCAACAGGCTTCGCGTAATCCACGTGCTTGCCGGTGTCCTTGTAGTAGTCCATCTGGCCGCCCGCACTTACCCAGATCGTCTTCCCGATCAGCGTGCGCTCATCCTTCAGCGAGTCCGGCCGCTCTTTCCGCAGAAAGACCGCCTGATCTTCCGTTAACGAGGGCTCCTCAAACGCATTCTTCCGCACAGCAGGCGCATTCTCATCCACCGTATTCCTGTGATGGATCCAAAGCACCTCTGCACCAATCGCCACTACAAATGCCGCCGACACAGCCAGTGCAATCTTCAAACCCTTTGTCATTCAATCCTCCGCGCCTTTAGATTCTCACCTGCGCTATCATCGCCGCACAACTCAACCGCACGTGAGGTCTGATGCGAACGCGAACTCGAATCTCCAGCCGAACTCTCTCGCTGCTCCTCGCCGTCTCGATCCCCGTCCTCGCACAAACCCCCGCCCAACACCCCACGCGCACCGTCGAGGACGCCGCACCTCCGCACCTCGCTCCGGCCGTCGCGAAGTATCGTGAAATACGACACAGCCAAGAACACCCTCTGGCTCGAGCACGTGCGCGTCATCGACGGCACCGGCGCCGCACGCGCTCGAAGACGCTACGGTCATCCTGCTCGCCGGAAAGATCGCCGCCGTCATCGCTCCCCGCCACATGGAAGCGAACGAAGGCCACATGGCTACGTGGTCCTGCACCGATTGCCCGCCCGCGCTGCACATCGACCTCACCGGCCGCACCATCTTTCCCGGGCTCGTCGGCATGCACGACCACATGTACTACATTGCGCGGCCCAACTTCGACGCGCAGGGCCACTCCGATCCGCCGCTCATCGTGCCTGAGATGGCCTTCTCCTCGCCGCGGCTCTACCTCGGCGCCGGCGTGACTACGCTCCGTACGACCGGCTCCGTCGAGCCGTACCTCGACCTCAACCTGCGTACTCAGATCGACGCCGGCCAACTCCCGGGCCCGCACCTCGATGTCACCGCGCCTTACCTCGAAGGCCCCAACAGTCGCTTCATCCAGATGCACAATCTTCGCGACGCCGCCGAAGCCCGCGCTACCGTCGACTTCTGGATCTCACAAGGCGCAACCAGCTTCAAGGCGTACATGAATATCACGCGCGCCGAGCTCAAGGCCGCCATCGACGAAGCCCACAAGCACGGGCTCAAACTCACCGGCCATCTCTGCTCCGTCACCTACCCCGAAGCCGTCGAGCTCGGCATCGACAACCTCGAGCACGGCTTCTTCGTCAACACGCAGCTCGACCCCGGCAAGCAGCCCGACATCTGCCCGCGCAGCTCCGGCGGCCCCACCATCGCGAAGATGATGCCCGACACACCCGAAGGCAAAGCGCTCATCGCGCTCCTCGTTGAGCACCACGTCGCCGTCACCTCCACGCTGCCTGTCTTCCAGAGCGACGACCCCGAGCACCTGCGCCTCGATCCGCGCATCTTCACCGCCATGTCTCCGCCCGCGCGCGAGGCCTATGAAGCCATGCGCAAGTTCGAGCTCGCCCGCGCTGCCGCCGATCCCAAAGCCGCGGCGGCTCGCGCACAGTCGCTCAAGAACGATATGGCCATGGAGCACGCGTTCGCGGAAGCAGGCGGCCTTCTTCTCGCCGGCCCTGACCCCACAGGCGACGGCGGCACACTTCCCGGCTACGGCGACCAGCGCGAACTCGAGCTCCTCGTCCAGGCAGGCTTCACGCCGCTCGAAGCCATCAAGATCGGCACCCTCAATGGTGCTACCTACGAGGGACGCGCCGACCACATCGGCACCATCGCCGAAGGCAAAGACGCCGACCTCGTCGTCGTCCGCGGCGACCCCAGCAAAAACATCAACGACATCGAAAACACCGAACTCGTCTTCAAAGACGGCGTCGGCTTCGACTCCCAGGCACTGCTCGATTCCGTGAAGGGCCGCTACGGCCAGTATTGAGCCGGAGTTCCGCTGGGTCGCTACGTCACTCCCTCAAACAGCAACTGCTCGTAGATCGCCGCCGTGCCTTCATCGAAGCAGCAGAACTCCAGGCGTTCCACACCGCACGCATCAGCCATCTCGCGGCACACGCGCACGGCAATTTCCGCTGCCGGTTTGCGCGGGTAGCCATAGATGCCCGTCGAAATCGCCGGAAACGCAATCGACTTTGCGCCGTGTTCCTTCGCCAGCTCCATGGCCCGCCGATAGCACCCGGCTAATCGTTCCGGCTCGCCGCGCGTGCCGCCGTTCCACACCGGCCCCACTGCATGAAACACCCACTTGGCCGGCAGGCGGAATCCCGGCGTCGCCTTGGCATCGCCTGTCGCGCACCCGCCCAATTTCCTGCACGCGGCCAGCAACTCCGGTCCGGCGCCACGATGAATCGCTCCATCCACACCGCCGCCGCCCAGCAGCGATGTGTTGGCCGCATTCACAATCGCGTCCACCTGCAGCTTCGTGATATCCCCGCGCGTGACCTTGAACTCCGCCATCGCATTACCCTGACCCCCCACTCCTCACTCCCTAACTTCTTCTCAGTACGCCAGCGCGACCGCGTCGCAGCGCATCTCGCTTCCGGCGCGGTAGACGCGATCGGTGTGTCCGTCGAAGTCTGACTCCGTCACTTCGATGCACTCGTAGCGCCCAAAGCCGCCATCGCTCGGCGCCATCTTCCATCCCAGCGCAACGAGTTTCTCGCGCGTCGCCTCCGGCACGCCAGCCTCCAGCCGCAGCCAACCCGTCGGTCCAAGCCCTGGCGCATCCTCGCCCATCGACTGCGACGATCCCTCATGGTGCCAGCGCGGGCTGTCGCTCGCCGCCTGCACATCCAGCCCATAATCAACGCGGTTCACGATGATCTGCGTCTGTCCCTGCGGCTGCATGTCGCCGCCCATCACGCCAAAGCTCAGCCACGGCCTGCCGTTCTTCGCGGCGAACCCCGGAATGATCGTCTGGAACGGCCGCTTGCCCGGCGCGTAGATGTTCGGATGTCCGGGCTGCAGGCTGAAGAGCTGTCCGCGATCCTGGAACATGAAGCCTAGCCCGTCGGCGACAAGCCCCGAACCCATGCCGCGGAAGTTGGACTGGATCTGCGAGACCATCATCCCGTCCTTGTCCGCGACGGTGAAGTAGGTGGTGTCGCCGTGGCTCGGCGCGACGCCCGGATAGATCGGTGTCAGAATCGAATCCATCTTGATCAGCTTCGCGCGTTGCTTCGCGTACTCCTTGGACTTCAGCCACTCGATCGGAATCTTCGCGAAGTGCGGGTCCGCGTAGAAGCGCGCGCGGTCCTCGTACGCGAGCCGCTTCGCTTCCACCATCACGTGCAGCGCCTCAGGCGATTGGAATCCCATGCTGCGGATGTCGAACTGCTCGATGATGTTCAGCATCTGCAGCGTGGCGAGCCCCTGCGTGTTCGCGTCCATCGCGTACACCGTCACGCCGCGATAGTCCGTATCCAGCGGCGCCGGCCACTCGGCCTGATGTGCGGCTAAATCCTCGCGCGTCATCCATCCGCCGATCCGCTTGAAGTACGCCTGAATGGTATCGGCAATCGGGCCGTTGTAGAACGCATCGCGTCCGCCCTCGGCGATCATGCGATACGTGCGCGCCAGATCAGGATTACGAAAGACCTCGCCCTCATTCGGCGCACGGCCGCCGGGCATGTACGTGTGCTTGGCGTTATCCAGCTCCTCAATCCGCGAGGACATCCGGATAAACGCCGCCATATTGCGCTTGATATACCAGCCGATAATCTGCGGCACCGGCGCGCCGGCCTCGCAGTAGTGAATCGCCGGCTCGAACAGCTCCGCCCACTTCAGCTTGCCGTAACGCTGATGCAGCGCCCACCATCCGCCCAGCGCTCCCGGCACGGAGACTGCAACAGCGCCGACCGGCGGCAGCACCCGTTTGCCATCCACAGTGACGGCGTGCTTCTGCACTGTCTCGAGCGACAGGCCTTTCGGCGATTTGCCAGAGCTCGCCATGCTTTCGAGCTTCTGCGTCTTCGGGTCCCATACAAACGCGTAACAATCGCCGCCCAGGCCGGAGCTCACCGGCTCCACGAATCCGAGCACCGCATTCGCCGCAACCGCCGCGTCGGCTGCGCTGCCGCCGCGCTTCAGCATTTCGATCGCTGCCTGTGTCGCGAGCGGGTGCGCGGTTCCGGCCGCGCCGTTGCATCCCAGTGCTGCTGAGCGGGAGGCGAAGCTCGCTCCTGAAGGCCGGTCGCCTGCATGCACATCCGGCCGGATGAACCTCTCCTCGCCCGGCGCCTGAAACTTCGGCAGTTCCATCTCGTGCGCGGGCGGGCCGGGCGTCTGCGCGTTCAGGTCCAGCTGGGGAACCATGGCCGCTCCGGCCGCGGCGGCAGGCAAGGTTGCAAGAAATTGACGGCGGCGCATTTCGGTTCCAGTTCTCCTCAATTCAGAATGTGCTCCAAACTAACACCCCGTTTCGGTTGATACACTCAAGCCTGTCTGCAATGAGTCTCAAAGCCAAGATCGAAGCCGTCATCTACGCCTCGGAAGAGCCCGTCACGCTTGCCCAACTCGTCAGTCTGCTCAGCGAAGAGGCGCAGGCTGAACTGGACGCGCTCGCCGCGCAACAGGAGTCGCTGCCGCTGGAAGAAAACGACGCCGAGAACGCCGCTGACCCTGAGGCGCTCAATGCCGAAACAACCGGCGAGCCCGCTGAAACTGCTCCCGTCGAAGAATCTGCCGGTCCGGCGCAAGATGTGGCCGCTCCCTCTTCGGGATTGGCTGAGCCTCAGGGAACCCTCCAAACTGCGGAGTCCACACCCGAAGCTGCGCTGAAAACCGAGGCTGCTGCCGCCCGCGCCAGAGATCGCCGTCTCCGCGACTACTTCCGCTCCCTGCTCGATCAGCTCATGACCGACTACGCGAGCGATGAGCGCGGGTTGGAGATTCGCGAGGTCGCCGGCGGCTTCCGGTTTGCGACCAAGCCGGAGTACCACGATGCCGTTCGAGGCTTCGTGAAATCCCTCAAGCCGCCTCTGAAGCTGTCGCTGCAGGCGCTCGAGACGCTCGCCGTCATCGCGTACAAGCAGCCGATCACTGCGCCCGAGATCTCGGAGATTCGTGGGGTCGACTCCGGCGGTGTGCTCGGCTCGTTGATGGCTCGCAAGCTGGTTGCGACCGCCGGACGCAAGCAGGTCATCGGGCGGCCGATTCTCTACAAGACGACCAAAGATTTCCTCGTCCGCTTCGGCCTCAAGGACATCAACGAGCTTCCCAGCATCGAAGAGTTCGAGAAGATGGCTGGCGAGTTCGCCGAGGCCGGCGAGTTTGCCGTCCAGGAGGAGATCCCTATGCCTTCCGCCGAAAGAGTCGCTCGCCGCTCGGAAGAAGACGCCAGCGCCAATATGCACGAGTCGCAGGCCGACGGCGTGCCGTACAGCGAAGAGAACCTGAACGACGAAACGCCCTCCGCCGTGCCTGACGGCGCCGCCGATGAGGTTCTCACCGACGGCCGCCTCTCCGGCCTTCCGCCGAACTATAACGCGGAAGACGTGTCGCTGGAGCGAGGCCGAAGACAGCCCCGCGCTCGACGCCGAGGTTCAGTCCCACGAGCGTGACGGCGGCGCGTGAGTGATTTTGGGGCATATACTTCCTGCGCAGCCGCAACCCGGGCCCGCGTCGATGTGCATCCCAACTGCGATGAAGCCCTTCTCCGACATTCCGCCGACCGACCCACCGGACTTCGTCCCTGACCACGAGCCCGATGTTCTCGCTACGCCTGAAGGCGACGCCGAGTCCCTGCCGGACGAGCCGCTGCAGGCTGGCGGGGTCCCGCCCATCGAACGGCCGCGCGGCAACGAGCCGCACTACACGCAGCCGATCCGCAAGGCCCTGGACTGAGCGCGTCCTTTGCTCGCCATTAGCGGAAAGGTAGACACCCGGCTCGACAACACACAAAAGGCGCAGCCAGTGGGCTGCGCCTTTTGTTCATTTCCGGTCCCGTGTGTCCCGTTTAATCAGGCCTGGTTACTTCTGGGGTGGGGGCGGGGGAGGGGTCGTGGGGGGGTTGGACTCGGTGTGAGTCTGGGTCTGGGTGTGAGTCTGGGTCGAGCCATCCGGACTTACCGTGTCCTGGGAGTTGGTGGTGGTGCGTTGGCCGGCGACCGGGTTGCCGTTGGCATCATAGCGGTTGGCGTCGGTCTTGTGCTGGGTGGTTACGGTCGTTCCGTCAGGCGTGGTCGTCTGGCTGGACTTCCTGGACTTGTGGTGAACGGAGGTCTGGCTCTGGCCGTAGGCGTCCGTGTTGGTTGTGCTCTGGGTGGTCGACTGCGAGGTCGTTTGATCCTGAGCAAGCACTGTGCCCGCGGTCAGAAACGCGAACGAAAGGGCGGTTGTTGCAAGGGGCTTCAGCAATCGCATACGGGTCGTCTCCTGATGCTGCTTCCCGGGGTCCGGCCTGTTTCGTGTCCATCTTCCGGCTGACTGCTGCCGGAACCCGCGGTTCACTGCGGCTGACTTCAGCCACGACTTCTTTGGATGGCTGGTTGCCGGAAGGCGAGGCCCGGTAAAAGCGCCTATTTTGTGCAAGTCGCGGGGCGATGGAACGGGGATTGGTTGCCTGTACCCCCCTCCCCCCTGTTTTTGCGCAAAATCTTCAGGAGAAAGGACTTAGGGGTGGACCTCGGTCTGCAAATTCTTGAAAACAAAGGGTGGTGATCTTTACAGGGGACGGGGTCAGTAGATGGAGCCGGAAAGGCCGCATAATTGAGGTCTATGAAGCAGGCATTGAAGTCGGCAGGATCGTCACGGCCTTTGGGCGAGGCGGGGCGCAGCGGCGAGCGGTTGCAGAAGATCCTGGCGCAGGCCGGTGTTGCCAGCCGGAGGGCTGCCGAGCAGATCATCCTGGAGGGCCGGGTCCAGGTGAACGGGAAGACGGTGACGGAGCTGGGCACAAAGGCCGACCCCAGGCACGACCACATCCGGGTGGACGGCAAGCTGCTGCACGGCCCCGAGGCGCAGCGGTACTTTCTGCTGAACAAGCCGCGCGGATATGTAACGACGCTGGACGACCCGGAGGGCAGGCCGACGGTGGCCAGCCTGCTGGCGGAGTCGGCGCAGAAGAAGGTCACGGGCGAGCACCGGCGACTGCCCAGGCTGTATCCGGTCGGCAGGCTGGATTACCTGAGCGAAGGGCTTTTGCTGATGACCAATGACGGGGCGCTGGCGAACCGGCTCTCGAAGGCGAGCAATGGGGTTCAGAAGACCTACCTGGTGAAGGTTTCGGGCAGGCCGTCAGAGCAGGCGCTCGACCAGCTGCGGCGGGGGATCATGATCGATCGCGGGCGGCTGAATGAGGTCCGTGGCGGACGCCGGGATCGGATCATGACGCAGCCGGCGAAGGTGGAGCAGGTGCGGGGCGGGGATAATCCATGGTTTGAGGTGAGCCTGACGGAGGGCCGCAATCGGCAGCTCCGGAAGATGTTCGAGGAGATTGGGCATCACGTGGAGAAGATCCGGCGGATCGGGTACGGAGCGCTGGTGCTGGATGTGCCGCCGGGAGGGTTCCGGGAGCTGACGCAGGGTGAGGTGCAGGCGCTGAATCGGGCGGCGGCGGGCAAGGCGGTGGAGCGGAAAAAGACACTGCCGGAGGCTGCGCAGTTGAAGAAGCCGGTGCCGCCGAAGCGGGGTCGGGGACAGGGGGCAAGGCCCAAACGGCTGAGTTAGGCGGGGTCGGCTGGAAAAGCAGGTCGCTCGGCTGCGCCTCGGAATGACAGAAAGAAAAGCAAGGGCAAAAGCAAAGGCGTCCGCGAACGGACGCCAGTGGCAGCACTCGACCCGGGCTCTGTGCGGGAGCCCGGGTGACCGAGGAAAGTTACTTAGCCCACTCGATGTGGCTGACGACCAGCGTGGATGGGCATTTGCCGGTTTCGGCGCCGAACTGGGTGGCGCCGCCGGTCTGGTAGCCGGGTTTGAGCGGCTGCATGATGATGTCGCGGCCGGTGGTCTGTCCCTGCTGGATGGCGGGCGAGTAGGTGTAGGTGAATTCCAGCGAGCGCAACGTGGTGCTGCCGGAGTTGCGGATCATCCAGGTGCACATGTTGTCGTTGACCTGGCTGAAGCTGACTTCAACGCCGTTGGCGTTGGGCAGGGCCATCCACGGGGACCAGGTTGCGCGGGTGGCGGCGTTGCCAAGCGATGGAACCAGGGCCGTGATAGCGAGGGCGGTGAGAGCGATTTTCAGGATTTTCAGCATTTTAGCCTCTCTGGAACAGCAGATACGGGACAGCAAAATCGGGACGTTCTGAATCTGGTGGTCCTGCCTTGGCCGAGGGAACTCCAATCCAGCCTTCAGAAGCCTTGCCTTGCGACCAGGATTTATTCCCCTGGCAGAGCAGAGTGTGCTTCAAAAGGCCGGCGAATACGAGTAACCGCCGTGAGACCGGGACCTTAGTGGTACTTCTTAGTCCGAATTGGGGGTTGCCAAATTCGTTGGTTCGTGTTTCTTGATGCTGAGTATAGAGCGACTGTACGAAGTCGCAACATCTCTGTTGGGGACACTTTGGTACCGTCACCAAAAAGTGACCAAAGCAGGCAACCTTTTGCGTGACACCACTGCGAAATGTTGGAACACAGGGGTGGAAAGCAAACAACCGGTAAGTCGCCTTACCCTTCCAATGCAGACGAGGTGACTTTATGCGCAAGTTGAACTTGCTTGTACCAGCGATCGCGGCGGCAGCTTTAACCTTCGGCGCATCGTCTTCAAGCCAGGCGCAGATTGGAATTGGAGTGAATATCGGGCCGGCGCCGGTCTGCCCCTACGGCTATTACGACTATCCACCGTACCAGTGCGCGCCGTACGGCTACTACGGACCGGAGTGGTTCACGGATGGAGTTTTTATCGGGGCCGGACCGTGGTTCCACGGCCATGAGGGCTTCTACGGGCATGTGGACCGTCACTATGATCCGCATTACGGGTATCACGGATCGTACCCGAGGCATGACGAGCATTTTGACAATCACCGCGACTTCCATGACTTCCATGGAACCTACGAGCGGGATGGCCACGGGCATGAGCGGGAAGGCCACGATCGCCACTGAGGATCGCAGGCTGTAACGACTGAAAGAGAGTGCGGGGTGACCGAAGGGTCACCCCGTTTTTTCTGCGCTAAACTCGCGCCATGCGCCGTCACGTGCTCTCTCTTGTGCTTTTGCTCACGGCGTTCTCTGCTGCCTCCGCCACGCCTTTCGCCGTCGCTCAGAGCGACGCGCCTGCACTACGCGCCCAGCGATTAGCCTTTGAGGTGGCAAGCATCCATCGGCATCAAGGGCCGCTGCACATCATCATGGGATATACCGCCAGTGGGCCGCTTCTGCGCCTCGAAGGCTATAACCTGCGCTGCCTCATCATGGAAGCCTACGGCCTCAAGAACTTCCAAGTGTTCATGTCCGGCACAGACGAGCAGGAGAACACGTACTACGACATCATTGCCACGGCTGCTGACGACACGTCGCCCACACGTGAGGACTTTCGCCAAATGCTGCAAGGGCTTCTCGCCGATCGCTTCCAGCTCAAAGTCCACTTCGAGAAAAAGCAGACTCCGGTCTATGCCCTCATCGTCAGCAAAGGTGGCCCGAAGTTCCCTGCAAGCACGACGGGAGATCACGAACTCTTTGGGGTCAACGGCCGCAATCAATTTCTAGAGGCAGACCCCATCACGATGCCCGGCCTAGCAGACGCGATATGGAACGGCTTCGTTTCAGATCGGCCGGTGGTCGACCGCACTGGTCTCACGGGCACTTACAAAATCCGTATCGAAGCTACACCTGAATTCCGCATCGAACGTGACCCTCAGCCCGGGGATCTCAGTATCTTCACTGCCGTCCAGGAGCAACTCGGCCTCAAGCTCGAACCCACCAACGTGCCGCTCGATGTCCTCGTTATTGACTCCGCTCAACAGCCGAGCCCGAACTAATCCGCCGCCGAGTTCTGGCTGTCCGTTGCCGTCTCTAAGTAAGCCTCCGGCTTAGAGCGGAAGGTCCGGGTCCTGATGCTCCGGCAGTCGGTGCGGCTAGCTCCAGTCGTCGCGGGCGATGGTGTCGTCGGACATGACCTCGTCGAAGCGGTCGGCCTTTTTGATGAGGATGTCGCCGAGAGATTCGGCCTGGCGGAGCAGGATGGCTTGCAGGCGGACGAGCTCGAGCATGGCGAGGAAGGTGCAGATGAGCGAGCGTTCGGAGCGGGTGTTGGCGAGGAGCTTGCGCAGACTGATGGGCCGATCTTCCATGGTGAGGCGGCGCTTCACGAAGTCGATCATCTGGCCGACGGTGACGGTGTCCTCGTCGATGGAGTGGACGGGGCGCTCGCGGAGGCGCTGGAGGATCTCCTGGAAGACGCGAACGAGGTCGACGGTGTCGGCGGCGATGTCGCGGTCGTCATCCGTGGATTCGAGGCCCTGATCTTTGAGGAACTGCTTGAGACCGGGGTTGGTCCAGGTGGCCTCTTCGATCTGCTGCTTCTGGCTGAGCATCTGGGCGGCGGCCTTGAAGCGCTCGTGCTCGAGGAGGCGCTCGACGAGCTCGCGGCGGGGGTCTTCGGCGTTGCCAAGATCGCCGAGCTCTTTGGGGTCGCGCGGGAGCAGCATGCGGGACTTGATGTGGATGAGGAGCGAGGCGGTGTAGACGAACTCGCCGGCGGAGTCGACGTCGGTTTGCTGGAGGTGGCGCGTGTACTCGAGGAACTGCGCCGTGATGCGGGCGATGGGGATGTCGTAGATGTCGATGTTCTGCTTGCGGATGAGGTCGAGCAGCAGGTCGAAGGGGCCGTCGTAGACCTGGCCGACGGTGACGGTGAAGGGCGATTGGGAGGCCTCTTCCGGGTCTTTTTTGGGGGCGGGCTTTTTTGGCTCTTCGGGCGCGGGTTGCGGCGGCGACTGCAGACGGAAAGGTTCGGCCGAGGGTCCAGGGTCCAGGGCCAAGGGTCCGGAAGGCGAGTGGTCAGCGTTCAGCTGTGAGCTGTCGGCTGTGAGCTCGGAGCCTTCTGCTCCGCCTTGCTGGTTCGCGTCTGTCGTGTTGAGTTCTTCTGCCAAAACTTCCTGCCGGCGAGCCGGTGCCCGCACTTCTACTGTAATTCGTGTGGTCTATTGCGAGTCCGTCGACGCTGCGGGCTTGTTGGAATAGTTGAAGAGGAGCTGGTTGCCGTCTGGGTCGTCAATGATCAGGAGTTTGTAACCCCACCAGCCGTCCGTTACCGTGACGTCCTTGGCTTGGAATTCGGCCCGCAGCGCGTCTACGGCCGCGACTTCGGCTTCGTAGCTTGCCGGCTCGACGTTGAGGGAGATGAAGATGACGGCTTTGCCGATCTTGTCGGGCGTCGTGTCGGCCCAGCTGTTACTGAGGATGAGCGAGCAGCCGAGGCGTTCGACCTGTGCGACGTAGAGCTTGCCGCTGTCCTCGTAGCGCCACGGGCAGGTGAATCCCAGCCGGTTCACATAAAAGCGAAGCGAGGCTTCGACGTCCTTCACGTGCAGAATGGGGCGCGCAAACCAGTCTGTCATAGGCGAGTGCCCTCGCACTGATCACTAGCTGAGCCCCATGGCGTGTTCGACTTCGGCGAGGGTTTCGGCGGCGCGCTTGGTGGCGCGGTCCTTGCCGTTGGCCAGTACGTCTTTGACGACCGAGGGGCGGCGTTCGAGGTCGCGGCGGTGGTCCTGGATGGGAGCGATGGTGCGGATGATGGAGTCCGCGCACCAGCTCTTGCACTCGATGCAGCCGATGCCGGCTGTCGTACAGCCATCGTAGACCTTGGCGATGGTCTGCTGGTCGGAGAAGACTTTGTGGAGATCGCCGACGGGGCAGAGGTCGGGGTTGCCGGGGTCGTCGCGGCGGACGCGCGCGGGGTCGGTGACCATGGTCTTGAGCTTGGCGCGGAGACTGTCTTCGGGCTCGGAGAGCGCGATGGTGTTGTTGTAGCTCTTGGACATCTTGCGGCCGTCGAGCCCGGGGAGCTTGGGCGAGGGCGTGAGCAGGACGTTGGGCTCGGGGAGGATCTCGCGGCGGCCGAAGGGCGAGAGTTTTTTGGTCTGCTGGGCTGCCTGAAACATCTGGTGGGGCGTGAAGTCGGTGCGGGTGGAGTCTTTGGGCTCGCCGGCGAGCTTGCGGGCCTTTTCGAGGAGGGCGGGCAGCTCCCAGGGCGCGGCTTCGGGCGACATGTAGAAGTCGCCGGGGTAGAGGCCGTTGAAGCGGCGGGCGACCTCGCGGGTGAGCTCGACGTGCGCGACCTGGTCGGCGCCCACGGGGACGAAGTCGGGCTTGTAGAGGAGGATGTCGGCGGCCTGGAGGAGCGGGTAGCCGAGGAAGCCGTAGGTGCTGAGGTCCTTGTTGGAGAGCTGTTGCTGCTGCTCTTTGTAGGAGGGGACGCGCTCGAGCCAGCCGAGCGGGGTGAACATGCCGAAGAGCGTGGTGAGGCGGTCGTGCTCCTTGACGTCGGACTGGCGGAAGATGACGGAGCGGCCGGGGTCGAGGCCGGCGGCGAGGAAGTCGAGGGCGATCTCGAAGATGTTCTGCTGCACGCGCGAGGGGTCGGCGTAGTCGGTGGTGAGGGCGTGCAGGTCGGCGATGAAGAAGAAGCAGTCGTAGTCGTGCTGCAGGCGCACCCAGTTGTGCAGCGCACCCATGTAGTTGCCGAGGTGAAGGCTGCCGGTGGGGCGCATGCCGGAGAGTACACGGGGGCGCGGTGCTGTGCGGGAGTGCGGAGAGCTCATGAGATCAGAGGTTTTAGGATATCAGCGCGGGAGGCTTCGCTCAGAGAGTGAAGAGCAGGCGATTGAAGATAGTCATCAGGGGTGCGAAGAAGATCATGATGACGTAGAAGCCGATGAAGAAGAAGCCAATCATCATCCACATGCTGAAGCGCTGGTAAGTTTGCGCGGCGTTGTAGGGGAGATAGTGCGTGAGGATCTTGCCGCCGTCGAGGAACGGGAGCGGGATGAGGTTGAAGACGAAGAGCAGCACGTTGACCAGGATGCAGAAGTAGAGGAACAGGTAGAGCGGGAAGATCGCCGGCAGGTTGTTCATCGGGACGGAGAAGTTGCGCTGGGCGAGCTGCGCGGCGATGACGAGCGAGAGCGTGGAGTCGTGCTGGAGGTAGCGCAGGATGACGAGGATGATGAGCGCGACGATGGCGGCGAGAAGCTGCACGCCAGGGCCGGCGAGGGTGGCCAGCATCTCGTCGCGCGAGGGATTGCGGAAGTTGCGCGGCGTCATGTTGACGGGCTTGCCCCAGCCGAGCACCAGCGGTGACTGGAAGATGAAGAGGATGGGCCAGATGACCATGCCGAACCAGTCGAAGTGGCGGGCCGGATTGATGGAGATGCGGCCCATCATGCGCGCGGTGGGATCGCCGAGGCGATTGGCCATCCAGGCCTGGGCGGAGTCGTGCAGTGAGATGGACAGAACCATCACGACGAGCTCAAAGATGACCAGAGCAAAAGTAAGAGGCATCGTCTTTTAGAGTACCGGACGGATTTGCGCGTGGGCGTGAGGGCAGAGCTAACTGTTGGATCGTGATGCGGGAGTGAGCATCCGCGGATGACTCAAAAAGGGGAGAGGGAGGGGAAAGAGAGGGAAGGGAGAGGAGAGTAGCGGAAGGGGAACAACTGCGACGCACGACGGGGGGCTGAAGGGAGCGGGAAGGCGAATAAGAGAGCGGGTTGTGGAACGCGTAGCGGAGTCGTACAGCTGGACGAGGCAGGAGGGGGAGGACGGGGCTGCGCGGAGTGGGTGATGCGGGGAGTGAATAGTGGGTCGATGATGGGGGCCGCCGACGGGAAGGGCGGGAAGTGCGCGGAGTTGATAAGCGGGCGGAGAGGGAAGTTGCGCTCGGTGCAGGGGTACGACCGCGGCGGTGCCGCGGGCACTGGGGCTGGACGTGACGTGCAGCCGCACGCGAGGGCGTCGCGCGGCACCGGGCTGCGCGTGACGAATGGGAGCAAGGCGGTTGCGGGAGCGTTCGAACCTAAGCGGCGGTGTGACATGATGGCTGCGCCTTTCAAAAGCCGCTTTTCGGGAGGGTTCGGAATGAGACGAGCCGCGTGGGTTTTGTCGTGTGGGCTGCTGTGTGTGCCGATGCTGGCGCAGAGTACTCAATCTCCTGATTTGAAGGTAGAGGACGCCAAGGCGCAGGCGCTATACGACAAAGAGAACTACCTGGGGGCGCTGCCGCTGTATGAGGACCTGCACACGCGGGTGCCTTCGAGCACTGTGTATGACGAGCGGCTGGCGATGTGCCTGCTAGGAAAGGCAGCCACGCAGGACGAAGCGGAAGCGGCCACGACGCGAAAGCGCTCCAAAGAATTGCTGTTGCAGGCGAAGGCTGGCGGTGACAACAGCAATCTTCTGCAGATTCTGCTCGAAAAGATGAGCGATGTTGGCCAAGGCACACCGCCGCCGCCGCAGCCGGCGGGGTACGAGTGGTTGCAGAAAGCGGAGGTGGCGTTCAGTTCCGGCGATATGCAGGGAGCGCTCGATAACTATAAGAAGGCACTGGAGGTGAACCCGCAGTTCTATGAGGCGGCATTGTTTGCGGGAGACGCCGAGTACAAGATGGGCCATCAAGCGGACGCGGGAACGTGGTACGCGCGCGCCATCGCGATCGACCCGGATAGAGAGACCGCCTACCGGTACTGGGGAGACACGCTGGAAAAGGCAGGCGACCATTCGCGAGCCGAGGAGAAGTTTATTCAGGGCATTGTGGCGGAGCCGTACACGCGCGCGCCGCGGATTGGGCTGGCGCAATGGGCAAACCTGAACCATGCGCGCATTGTGCCGCCGCCGATTATGCTGCCTGCAGGTGCTTCGGAGGGTGGAAATGGAAACGTCAACATTACGCTGCCGGCGTCAGGCAAAAACGGTGATCCAGAAGACACGTTGCGGCTGACTTATGGGATGGAGTCGGCGCTGTGGCATGGAGATGAGTTCAAGAAGCATTTCCCGGACGAGGAACAATACAGGCATTCGCTTCTGGAAGAGGCGGAGAGCATTCGTACCATGCTGGCCGTAGCGCGGGAGCAGAAGATTCCGGCAGAGAAGCTGAGCACGTCGACGAAGCTGCTGATGGAGCTGGACCAGAACGGAATGCTGGAGTGCTGGATTCTGATCGACAATCCCGACCAGGGAATCGCGCACGACTACCTGGCGTATCGCAAGGATCACCGCAAGCTGCTGGAGCAGTACATCGCGAAGTACGACGTGCACCCGATGTAGCGGAGGCGCTACTTCGTGAGCTTGGGTTTGGCAGGGATGCCGAGGGAGACGGTGTGGGCGGGGATGTCGCGCGTCGCGAGGCCGAGGGCTCCGAGCATGGCGTCCGGGCCGACCTTTGTGCCGGCGAGCACGGTGGCGTGGTAGGTGATCCGGGCGCGGGGGCCAATCTCGGTGCGGAGGTTGGAGACGTTGCGCTGGTCGACGAGATCATGGGTGTGGGAGTAGATGTTGGCGTAGTCCGAGATGCTGCAGCCGTCGTGGAGGGTGATGCCGCCGCGGTCGTCGAGCAGGACGTGGCGATGAATCCAGCAGTCGTCGCCGATCTCGAGGTTGTAGCCGTAGCTGAACTGGACGTGCTGGAAGATGCGGACGCGTGCCCCGAGGCGCGCGAAGATGTGGTGGCCGAGCATGTTGCGGAGACGCTCGCCGAGCCACTGGTTGGGGCCGAGGGGCGAGGCGTCGAACTGCAGCCAGAGCCAGATGAGCGGCTTGCGTGGGTAGTACCGCGCGGGGTCCATGTCGCCGTAGTACTCGGGCTCGAGGGTGATGTTGCGCGGGTCGAGCGAGGCGCGGACGATGGTGCTGGCGGACTGCGGGAGGATGGTGCGCAGGGTCTCGCGAACGATTTCGCTGCGGGCCTCGTAGGTGGTGTCGCGGGTGAAGGCCGCGTCGAGCGAGGCGAGCCACTCGGTGTAGAGATGCTCGGCGTCAGGCGTGGGGCGGAGGTCGCGATATTCGAAGACGGGCATGGGTTGGGTTACTCGATGGCAAAGACGGCGTAGACGGTGGCGGATTTCGTGATGCGCTCGGGCGTGATGGCGAGCGGCGCGAGGTTCCTGGTCTTCATCGCTAAAGAAGCGTTCTCGGTGTTGAGCATCACGTTGCCGAAGCCCATGTTGGCGAAGATGCCTCGTGGCGGGGTCTGATTGCTGGCGTAGACCAGCGGGCCGAGCTTGGCCCCAAGGCCCGCTGCCATCTGGCTGGCGATCTCGCGGGCGTGCTGGAGGGCTTTGCGGGCGGCTTCGGCCTGGAGGGTGTCGTCGTGCTTGAGCTGCCACTGGATGTCGCCGCTGTTGTTCGCCCCGTTCGCGATCGCAACGTGCGGCGCGTGGCGGCCTGTGACGCGGGAACGGTGATTTCCCAGGACTGCGTGAAGGAGAAGCGCAATCCTTCAGCGTAGCGGGTCTTGTCCTCCTCGCTGTTCGGGTTGATCGGGCTGAGGCGTTGTTCGCTGCTGGTGATGGCCTCCTTGGGAACACCGGCTGCAGTTAAAGCGGAGAAAACCGCGTTGGATGTCTTCGAGGCAGTCGCGTAGGTGCTGTCCTGATCCTTTCCCTAGGTGGAGAAGCCGACTGTGATCACGGCAGTGTCGGCCAGGGCAGAGGCGTCGTCGCTGGTAGAGATGGCGATTGTCTTGTTCTGCTGGCTGATCTGGATCTGCTGTGCGCTGAGGAATGGGGCGGCGCAGAGCAGGATGGCGGCAAGCGTCAAGAATTTCATTGGTCCTCCTGGCGTTCGAGAAGGTCGGCGAGGGTCTCTTTGTGTTTGGGTTGGGCGGCGGCCTTTTGCTTGGGGTCAGGCAGGACGCGCTCGGGCGGCGGGGAGCCGAGGCGTTCGCGGGCGTTGGCCTTGACGGCCTTTGTCGCGGAGAAGACAGATTTTTTTGCTTTCGCCATGGCGATCGTGGTGCTCCGAGCCTTCAGCGTACCGCATGGTTGACAAGCGGATGTAGCATACTTCGCGGGAGTTCGGGTATGTGCGAGAGCGCATCCAAACGGAATAAGTACAAGACGCTCGGAGGGGGAGGAATGGAAGAGCGCGATTTTTTTGATGAGAGGACGGAGCAGCGGAGCCATACGATGACGTGCCCGCACTGCGGGCAGTCGGCGGAGTACCAGCTGAGTTGGCTGATCCGCAGCAAGCGGCCGCATCTGCCGCGCGGGGCCGATGACCGCGACCGCGCCCGGTTCGCGAAGGCGCAGAGCTACATGGTGCGGCGCGAGGACATGGTTGGGTGCAAGAACATTCGGTGCCGCAAGCGGTTCGACGTTACGGGAATTCAGTCGGTGGCGTTCCTGTAACCGGGGTGGAAGGGACCGTCTCGGCGGCTTTGTGATGTAATAAGGAACGTCAGCGATCCCGGACCGTATTTGCGCGGACGCTGAAGTTTTTCGAAGGAGTTGAAGAGAATGGCGAACACCGTCCTGCCCGCTGAAGAGCGCGACCTGACCCCGGCACAGGTGGATATGTTGGACCGGCGGCGCCGGCGCGGGCAGTTGCTTCTGGTGATGGGAACGATGTTCCTTCTGGTCGCGCTGCTGGTGACCTTGTGGGCTGGGCAGGATGCGACGTACTCGCCTGGGTGGGCGCGGCCGATGCTGGATTGGGACATCCTGCTGTTTGTGCTGGCGGCGATCTGCTACGTGGCCGGGATCCGGCTGCGGCGCGGTATGAATGAGTTCTTCAGCTATTGAAGAAGAAACAGAACGCTTTTGGATTTTCAGGTTTCAGCGGCGGGCTTCGGCTCGCCGTTGTGCTTTTGGTGTAGCTGCGCGTTGTGTTGCGGGCCTGCTATCGTGACTGCGTTCGAGTGGAGGAGTACGTGGTCGTTGCGTTTGCGGGAGTGGGCGCGCTTGCGTCGATAAGCCTGGCTGAGCCGCCTCACTTTTCAGTCGCCGAGATGGCGCTGCTGGTTGCGCTGTGTGTGGCGTCGCTGGCGATCTTTCTGTGGCGGATATGGCCGATCGCGGGGAATGTGATCCGGGCGAAGAAGGATGTGGGGTTTTCGCTGGCGCCGGTGGGGCGGCGAGTGTGGGATTTTTTCTCTGAGGTGCTGTGTCAGAGCAAGGTGATTAAGCAGCGGCCGCTGCCGGGGCTGGCGCATGCGTTTGTGTTCTGGGGATTCCTGGCGTTCGCGGTGGTGACGACGAATCATGTGCTGACGGGATTGCGGTTTGGTGTGCTGCAGCATACCGGGATTGTGGGCGAGTTTTACTTTGACTTCGTTGGCGTATGGGCGCTGCTGGTGGCGGTTGCGATTGCCGGGCTGTTTGTGCGGCGATTCTTTGTGAGGCCGCGGTGGCTGGGTGAGCATGTCTCGATTGAGTCAGGCGTGATTGCCGGGCTGATCTTTCTGCTGATGGTGAGCTATCTTGCAGCCTTCACGCTGCCTGCGGACAGCGCTGGGTTGAAGGTGTGGTGGTGGGTGCACACGCTGACGCTGCTCGCGTTTCTGCCGATCATTCCCGGGACGAAGCATCTGCATCTGGTGCTGAGTCCGCTGACGGTGTTTGTGAAGCGTGCGGGGTTCTCGGAGATCCCGAAGCTGGATGAATCAGAGACCGCAGAGGATTTTGGGCTGCTTGCGGGCAAGGATGTAACCCAGTTGATCGCGCTGCAGGCGTATAGCTGCGTGGAATGCGGCCGGTGCACGGAGCATTGCCCGGCGGCGAATACGGGGAAGGTGCTTAATCCGAAGGAGATTGCGCTGGGCATGCGCGGGTATTTGAATGCGTTTGGGCCGGCGAGTGAGAAGCCGCTGCTCAACGAGTTGCGCGAGGGTCTGGAGAATCCTTCGAATCCTTCACCGGATAATCCGGCCGCGAACTGGCTCTCGATGGAGGCGGCGTTTGAGTGCACGACGTGCGGTGCGTGTGAGTTTCAGTGTCCGGTGGGCGTGCAGCATCTGCCGATTATTGTTGGGCTGCGCCGCGGTGCGGTGAACACGGGCGCGTGGGAGGACAAGTACGGGACGAAGCTGTTTCTTGCGCTGGAGAAGCAGGGCAATGCGCTGGGCATGAGTGCGATGGAGCGCGACAAGTTTGTGGAGCGCGAGCAATTGCCGGTGTTCGATGGAACGCAGGAGTACTGCCTGTGGCTGGGATGCATGGGCGGATACGATCCGAAGGGGCGGGAGATTGTCGCGGACTTTGCGCGGGTGATGCGGCACCTGGGCACGAGCTTCGGCGTGTTGAAGAAAGAGAAGTGTACGGGTGATCCGGCGCGCAGGCTGGGCAATGATCTGGTGTTTGGGTCGCTGGCGGAGCAGGGGCTGAAAAACCTCGCGCAAAATAAAGTGCAAAAGATCGTCGCGATCTGTCCGCATTGCGTGAGGACGATTGCGACGGACTGGCGCGAGTACGGTGTGGCGCCGGAGATTGAGCACCACTCGGAGTTCATGGCGCGGCATGCGGATATGCTGCCGCAGCAGGATGGTGGAGCGATTGTGTATCACGACCCGTGCTATCTCGGCCGGTATCGCGATGTTTATGACGAACCCCGTGCCGTGGTGAAGAAGAGTGGTGAGTTAGTTGAAGCGGAGCGGCATCGGGAGCGGAGCTTCTGCTGCGGTGCGGGCGGAGGGCTGGCGTTTCTGGGTGAGGAACCAGGCGAGCGTGTGAGCAACGTGCGCGCGAAGGAGTTGCTCGCAACGGGAGCGAAGACGATTGGAACGGCCTGCCCGTTCTGCAACACGATGTTCCGCGACGCGACGGCTGCGGTTGCGGGTGATGCGCAGCCCGCGGTGCTGGATATCGCGCAGCTCACCGCGCGGTCGCTGGAGCGCGCGAATCCTGCGCCAAAGACAGAGCAGCCGACGATAGGGTAGCCTCGGTTTGCGCGATAAGCGCGGCCTGGAGCGTGGATGAAGATTGTTGTGGCGGTGAAGCAGGTGCCGGAGCGTGACGCGCCGGTGCGTGTGGCGGCGGATGGCCGCGGGGTGGATGCGGGTGATGCGTGGACGATGAATGAGCCGGATGCGTATGCGCTGGAAGAGGCGTTGCAGTTGAAGGAGCGGCTCGGCGGGATCGGTGAGGCGGGCGAGGTTGTGGTGCTGTCGGCGGGGCCGGAGCGCGCGGAGTCGACGCTGCGCGAGGCGCTGGCGAAGGGCGCCGATCGCGCGCTGCACATCGTGACGCCGCAGGAGGGCGCGGGATCGTTGGCGGAGCGGGACACGCTGGGCGTGGCGCAGATGTTGGCGGAGGCGGTGCGTGGGGAGTCGCCGGATTTGGTGCTGACGGGATTGCAGTCGGATGACTTGGGCGCGGGGCAGACGGGTGTTGTGCTCGCGGAGTTGCTGGGGCTGCCGCATGTCACGCTGGTGCTCAGCGTAGAAGCGCAGGCGGGAGCAAAGCAGATTCGTGTGAAGCGGGAGTTGGAAGACGGATGGTTCCAGCACATCGAGCTGCCCGTGCCGGCGCTGCTGACGATTCAGTCGGGTGGCAACCGGCTGCGGTATGCGACGCTGATGGGCATCAAGCGCGCGCGCTCGAAGGAGACGAAGCAGGTTGAGGCTGGGCCTGCGGCTGCGCGACACGATGAGATTGTGCGGGTCGCGATTCCGGAGCGCATGAGGCAGACGGAGGTTCTGACTGGAGCTGCGGATCAGATTGCGGCGAAGCTGGCGGAGCGGTTGAAGGCGGAGGTGGGGATCTGATGAGCAGCGTTCTTGTGGTGATGGAGCAGGCGGCAGGTGGAGGGTGGCATCGCATCAGCCGTGAGGCGCTGGCGGCGGGGAAGCGACTGGCGGCTGGAGTGAAGCTGCCGGTTGCGGCAGCGGTTCTGGGCGCGCCGGATGCGATCGCGACGTTAGCGGCGCAGCTTGCAGGCGAGGGTGCGGCGACGGTGTGGAGCGTGGGGCATACGTTGCTCGATCGCTACACGGCGGATGGATTTGTGGCGGCTTTGCAGCAGTTGATTGCTGAGGCCAAGCCGGCGTTCGTTGTGTTTCCGCATACGTACCAGGTGCGCGACTATGCGCCCGCGCTGGCCACGCGCATGGGCGAGGTTCTGGTGAGCGATGTCGTTTCCATGAACGTGGCTGATAGCACGGCGGCGTTTACGCGGCAGTGGATGGGCGGGAAGTTGAATGCGCAGTATCGCCACGTGGGCAGCGGGCCATGCTTTGTGTCGGTGCAGGCAGGGAGCTTCCGCGCAGACGCAGCGGATGCCGGAGCGGCTGCGGGTGAGGTGAAGCAGTTTGCACCGCAGATTGAGGCCGCGCAGATTCGCACCAAGCCGGGTGAGCCGTTCCGCGAGGCGGCGCGCACCGTCGATCTCGGATCAGCGCAGGTGATTGTCAGTGTCGGTCGAGGAATCGGCGAGCAGGACAATCTCAAGATTGTGGAGGAGCTCGCGGGAGCGCTGGGAGCGGAGCTGGCGGCGTCGCGTCCGATCTGCGATGCCGGATGGCTGCCGATGGAGCGGCAGGTGGGGAGCTCGGGCCAGACGGTTGCGCCGAAGGTTTATGTCGCGGTTGGAATCTCCGGCGCGATTCAGCACCTGGTCGGGATGAAGGGCGCGCGCACGGTGATTGCGATCAACAAGGACCCGGACGCGCCGATCTTTGAGGTTGCGGACGTTGCGGCGGTGGGCGATCTGTTTGAGATTGTGCCGGCGGTGACGCGCGCGCTAAAGCGATGAGTGCGCGAATGTTCGCTACGTAACGCGATGTAATGGCGGGATTTCGGGATGGCTGCGTCCGCTGGCACCGAAATCGCGTCATACTGGAAGTAGCGTGCAACGGATGATTCAACGCGGACGGAATGCCGAACGGCCTCTGTGGCTGCGAGCCGCCGCATTCTTCTGTGTGCTGCTGGTGGCTGTCGCGGGGGTGGCGCAGGCTGCGCATATTCACGGCGATTGGCTTCCGAGCTCGACGGCACAGATTGCGGCGCACTCGGGCACAAGCTCGGGATTCGCCGAGGATAGCTGCCCGTTGTGCGTGGCCATGCACTCGGCGCTTCCCGTGGCGGGTTTCGAGGCGCTGATTGTCGGCCTGCTGCTGGAGATCAATCTCCTCCTCGCCTCGACGCGTAAGCCCCGATCTCTCTGGTACTTTGCCGCCTTCAGCCGACCCCCGCCCGCTGTCATTCTCTAAAGCTCTTCTGTGACACCAATGCCCGCTCCGGTGGAGCGATGCATTGACGTTTACGGTCCACGTTTCCGGCGTCTAAAGAGAGCGCCGGGTTTCCCGCCGGTTAGTGATGAAAAAAGCTGTCCGGCTTCTGCCTAGAGAGACAGAGGTCCTCCCCATGAAGAGACATCGAATTCGGCGCCTGCTGAGCGCGTTCGCCGGCATTCTGGCGATTGCTGTTGCCTGTGGAGTAAGCGCGCAGAGCAACTCCGGCACGTTGATCGGAACGGTCGCCGACCCGACGGGCGCCGTGATTCCGGGCGCGACAGTCACGATCGCAAATTCTGTGAGCGGCTACACGCGCACACAAACGAGCGACAGCAGCGGGCATTTTCAGTTTGTGAACGTGCCGTTCAATCCGTATCAGCTGACGGTTTCAAGCAGCGGGTTCCAGAAATTCACGAAGCGGGTGGACGTGAGTTCCATCGTCGCACAGACGGTTCCGGTGACGCTGTCGATTGCGAGCTCGTCCACAACGGTGACCGTCGAGGCGCCGGTGGATCTCACGGAGCAGGATCCGAATGCGCATACCGACATCGATCGCTCGACGATCGCCGAGCTTCCGGTCGAGAGCCTCTCATCGCAGCTCAGCTCGATTGTTACGCAGCTCTCGCCTGGAGTGGCGGCGGATTCAGACGGGCAGATCCATGGTCTGGGCGATCACGGCGAGGTTTCGTTCTCGGTCGACGGGCAGCCGATCACAGATCAGCAGAGCAAGGTGTTTTCGAACCAGGTGCCTGCTGCGGCCGTGCAGTCGATGCAGGTGATCGAAGGCGCGCCGCCAGCGGAGTACGGCGACAAGACGAGCCTCGTGGTGGTTGCAACGACGCGGTCCGGGCAAGGCATTACGACACCGACAGGAGACGTCACGCTGTCATACGGCAACTTTGGTACGAGCAATCTCGCCGCGAACCTCGCGTATGGCGGACAGAACTGGGGCAACTTTATTTCGGCAAGCGGCCTCGAGTCCGGACGCTTTCTCGATGCGCCGGAGTTTGCCGTCTACCACGACAAGGGCAACGAAGAGAATCTGTTCGATCGCGTCGACGTGCAGATGAGCAAGATCAGCTCACTGCATACCAATCTGCAGTTCACTCGCTCATGGTTCCAGACGCCGAACAGCTATGACACGCAATATGACTACCACCAGCAGGGACTGACTTCGGGACCGACCGACCAGCGCTCGAAGATTCAGACCATCGATATTGCGCCGACGTACACGCGCACGATCGGCGACACGACTGTGCTGAACTTCGCTGCCATACCTGCGGCGCGATGCATACAATTATTTTCCGAGCAATGATCTGCTGAATGATCTTGGACCCATTCAGCAGGAGAGCGTGATGCAGGCTCGCTCGCTGACCAATACGGGCGTTCATGCGGACATCTCGTATGTGAGCGGCGTGAACAACGTGAAGGTCGGCGCGATGTATCAGCAGACCTTCCTGCGCGAGAACGATACGCTCGGGCTGGTTGATCCGGGGTTGAATGCGCCGGGAAACGCCAGCTTCAACCCGGTGCTGAGGCCGTACGATTTGACGCGCGGTGGAACGACGTACACGTGGCACGGGCGAACGGACGTGAAGCAACTCGCGATGTATGGCGAGGACCAGATCACGCTGGGGCACTGGCTGATCAATGCAGGCATTCGCGGCGACATCTACAACGGCCTCTCGATTCAGCGCGTCGCCGAGCCCCGCCTGGGCCTCGCGTACAACCTGCCCAGAGGCGGAACCGTGCTGCGCGCATCGTATGCGCGTACGCAGGAGACGCCGTTCAACGAGAACCTGGTGCTTTCGAGCAAGGGCTGCTATGACCCGGTGCTGAACGCTCTCCTGAGCACGCTCGGCCCCTGCAATCCGGCGCCGTTCAACCCGGGCGTCCGCAATGAGTTCCACGCCGGCGTGCAGCAGAGCATTGGGCATCACTTCGTGCTCGATGCCGAATACATCTGGAAGTACACGCATAACGGCTACGACTTCAGCGTGCTCGGCGCGACACCGATCACGTTCCCGATCGAATGGCATAACTCCAAGATTCCAGGATGGACGTTCAGCGGAACGCTGACGCCGGTGAAGGGATTGTCGGCGCGCGTGACGATGTCTTCGGTGGCGGCGCGCTTCTTCAATCCGCAGGTCGGCGGCGTGGGCGCGACGATCGGTGCGCCGGGCGGATATCCGTTCCGCATCGACCATGATGAGAAGTTCAACGAGTCAACGCACTTCGAGTACAAGATGCCGTTCAGGAAGAGCCTGTACTACTCGTTCAACTGGCACTATGACTCGGGCATGGTTGCGGGGTCCGTCCCTTGTTATGGGACGGCCGACCCGAACACGAACTGCGGGCAGTACTCGATGGTCGTCAACGGTCAACCCGCGATCAACCTGAGCAGCCTGACTGCGGACGAACAGTTCGAGGCGGGACTGACCTGCAACGGAGTGAAGGCGACACAGACGACGGCAATTCCGGGCGGCTACTGCCTGGCCTCGCAGCTTACGTCGAATCTTGTGAAGATTCCTGCGCCGAATACGGAAAATAACGATCACAATCCGCAGCGCATTCAGCCGCGCAATTTGTTCGACATGGAGATTGGGCGACGACAACATCGTGCACTTTGGGCCGAATGAGCGATACAAGTTCGGCGCCAAGCTGACCGCGATCAACCTCACGAACAAGTACTCGCTGTACAACTTCCTGTCGACGTTTTCGGGGACGCATTACGTGACGCCTCGGGACGTGACAGGCGAGCTGGATTTCCGGTTCTAAGCATCGGGGAGAGGCTGTAGCGAAAGCGGGTAGGTTAAGATCACAGGAGTGACAGCCTCTCCCCGTATGCGCCTGAGAGCGGTGATCCCTGTCTTCAACGATTGGGAGTCGCTGGCTATTCTTGTGCGCGCGCTGGACCGGATTGCAAGCTCGCTCGATTGCGAGCTGATCGTGTCCGTGATTGATGATGGATCGACACAGCCGGACGATATTTTTCGCGAGGCTGCAGCGGAGGTTGGATCGATTGAGCAGCTTGAGCTGGTTCAGCTTGCGGTGAATGTGGGACATCAGCGCGCGATTGCCATCGGGCTGTGCCGGGCGACGGACAGCGCCGACTGTGACGCGGTTCTGGTGATGGACTCCGATGGAGAGGATCCGCCGGAGTCGATTCCGGTGCTGCTGGAGCGGGCGCGAGGACAGAGAGATTTCTGTATCGTGGCTCGGCGGCGGCGGCGGTCAGAGAGCATGACCTTCAAGGCGTCGTATGTTATCTATCGCTCCGTGTTCCGGCTGGTCACAGGCAAAGAGATTCGCTTCGGAAATTTTTCGCTGATCTCGGCTGGCAATGTGCGCCGCCTGACGATGATTCCGGATCTGTGGAACAATCTGGCGGCTGCGGTGCTTCGCTCGCGCATTCCACTTCAGCAGGTACCGATCGATCGTGGCAAGCGATATGCGGGACGGTCGAAGATGAATTTCACGTCGCTGATTGTGCATGGCTTCAGCGCGATCAGCGTGTATGCAGACACGATCTTTGTGCGGTTGCTGCTGGTCACAATCGTGATGATGTGTCTTACGATTCCGGCCGTGGCAACGGTGTTGTCGCTGAGGTTGTTTGTGCCCGCGCATGCGACTCCAGGATGGGCGACGACCGTGAGCTTCGGAATGATCATCATCGTTCTGCAGGCGCTCTTTACAACGCTGACGTCCATACTGGCGCTGTTGAACAGCCGCGTGCAGCGCCTCATGCTTCCGATCGTGGACTACAAGCCGTATGTGAGAGAAGTTGAGGTGCTGATCTCATCGAGGAGCCTCGCCTGATCGCCGCCAAAGACAAGCTGCGCGACACGGAGCGTGAGACGCGAGCGCCCGGAACCTATCGCTGGGACGGTCTGTTGTGCGGCCTCGTTGTGCTCGCTGCGATTCTCGCGTCGCGGCCGTTTGTGGAGATGGGGCTGATCGATGATTTCTCTTATGTGAAGACAGCCTTCATCTTTGCGAAGACGGGCCACTTTGTCTTCAACGGCTGGGCGACAGCGATACTGGGAGCGCAGATCGTGTGGGCTGCGCCGTTCATCAAGCTGCTCGGCTACAACTTCTTCGCGGCGAGAGTATCGACCATTGTTCTGGCGATATTGTGCGTGTGGATTACGCATGCGGTATTTCGCCGCGTGGGACTTGAACGCTGGCCCGCAGTTCTGGGTGCGCTCACGCTTGGATTATCGCCTCTATTTGTGCCGATGGCCGTGAGCTTCATGACGGACATCAGCGGGCTGATCGCGATTGTTGCGTGCATCTACTGCTGTCTGCGAGCGATGGAGTCGCCTGAGACCAGACGTGTGGTTGCGTGGCTGGTTTTGGCGGAGATCGTTGGCTTACTCGGTGGAACGACGCGGCAGATCGCATGGTTGACGGTGCTGGTGATGGTGCCGTCGGCTGCATGGATGCTTCGCAGGCGGCGCGGCATGGTGGCGCTAGGAGTTGTGCTTTGGCTGCTGAGCGCGGCGTTTGTCGCGGCGTGCATGGAGTGGTTCAAGCACCAGCCGTTCAATGTCCCGGAGACTCTGACGGAGGGACGGCTGGATTTTCATGGCGCACGAGAGCTGATGGGAACGATGCTCGCCGCGCTGCTCTGCCTGTGTCTTCTGCTGATGCCGATGCTCGCGTCGGGTCTGGGCAAATTGAAGGGCATACGAATGCGAGATCTGGCGGCTGCGCTGGCCGGTTCCCTCGCTGCACTCTGGATGTGCCGCTTTGTGACCTACCATTTGACGGAAAAGGGGTTGATGCCATGGACTGGAGACATCCTCGACCGGCTGGATGTCATAGGGTATCCGAACGCATGGTTCCTCGGGGTGGCACCGGCAACGTTGAGCCGGCCGGAGAGAGCCGCAGGTTCGTTTCTCGTCCTGTTTACAACGGCGGTTTTCGTCATGGTGCTCAGCAGGTCTGGCGGAGAGGTGCGGACGCAACGAGCGCAGGGGCCCTCCTGGCAGGACTTGCTGCTGTTGCTCGGCCCCTTCAGCGCGGCGTATCTGCTGCTCCTGGTTCCGCGCGGCATCTGGGCGCAGATATTGGATCGCTATCTGCTGCCGCTCCTTGTAGTAGGGCTGATCTTTCTGTTGCGGCTTTATCAGGAGAGAATCTCGCCGAAGCTGCCGGCGATCAGTTGGGTCCTGTTGGCAATCTTCGCCGCGTTTGGGGTACTGGGAACGCATGACTGGATCGCCGGCCACAGGGCAAGGCTGGAGGCCGTGCGCAGACTGCAGGCAGCGGGTATTCCGTCAGAGAAGATAGAGGCCGGATATGAGTTCGATGGCGTCACGCAGATCGAGCACGATGGCGTTGTCTACGATCCTCGCGTGAGTTATCCCGCGGAGAGGAACATTCATGCGTACCTGCCTGCCGGCATTTCGCACGACTGCGAGTATCTGTTCAATCCGCACACGCCGGCCGTGCATCCGGAGTTCTTCCTCGCGTACCAGCAGGTGCGTTGCCTCGAGCCGTCGCGGTTTGGGTCGGTTTCCTATCGCGGATGGCTGCCGCCGTTCCATCGCGAGATTCTGATTCTTGAGCGCAGCCAGTAAGCCCGCCTACTTGCGCTTCCAGCGAACTCCATCCTTTGAGTCCTCGAGAAGGATGCCTTTCTCCAGAAGCTCATTGCGAATGGCATCAGCACGGGCAAAATTGCGTTGCCGCTTCGCCTGCGTGCGTTCGTTCACCAGTGCCTGGATGGCGTCGTCTGTGAGGCTCTCGCTGCCGAACTGTGCAATCACTGCAGGGTCCGCATCACTGAGCCGTCCTTCCGCTTCAGCCCATGCGAGAGCCTTCCGCGTCAGCTCAGCATCACGGTCTTCGAGCACGGCAAAGATGGAATCGAACTTCGCCAGCAGTGCCAATGTGGCGTCCGCGTCCGCGCGGCTGAGCCGGTTCTGATCTGCGGCCGCGTTCACCGTGCGAAGGACATCGAAGATCGCGGCTCGCGACTCTGCGGTGTTCAGGTCGTTGGCGAGTGCAGCGACGAACTTCTCCTCGCCAGTACGAATTGCGTCAGCGATTTGGGAGTCGCCTGCATCGTCGACCCAGTGGCCGTCGCGAATCCGCGCGTGAAACGTGCGCAGGCGCTCAATAGCATTGGTGGATTCGCGCAGCCCGTCGAAGGTGAAGTTGAGCTGGTGACGGTAGGGCACGCTGAGCAGCAGAAAGCGAATCGCCGACGCGCGATAACCCTTCAGCAGCAGGTCGCGAAGCGTGAAGAAATTGCCTTCCGACTTCGACATCTTGCGACCTTCGACGAGCAGAAACCGCACGTGGAACCAGTGCCGCGCGAAGCTTTTATGCGTGGCGGACTCGCTCTGCGCGATCTCATTCTCGTGATGCGGGAACATAAGGTCCTCGCCGCCTGCGTGCAGGTCGAACGATTCGCCGAGAAACTTCATCGCCATCGCGGAGCACTCGATATGCCAGCCGGGGCGGCCGTCTCCCAGCACAGTCTGCCATGAGGTCTCGCCAGGTTTGGTGGCCTTCCAGAGTGCGAAATCGCGCGCCGCATCCTTGTCGTATTCATCGACATCCACACGCGCGCCGTCCTCAATGCCTTCGAAATCCTTCTTCGAAAGCTTGCCGTACTCCGGAAAACGCGCGATGCGGAAGTACCAGGAGCCGTCCTCTGCGCGATAGGCAATATCTTCGGCCGCGAGACGCTGGATCAGCGTGACCATGTCGTCGATGTTTTCAGTGGCGCGCGCGATGCCTTCCGGCCGCTCCACGCCAAGCGCCTCCATGTCCTCGAAGAACGCCTGCTCGAATTTCGCGGTGTACTCACCGATCGCCATATGGGCGGCGGCAGCATTGCGAATGATCTTGTCGTCAACGTCGGTGACGTTCATGATGTGGCGAAGCTTCAGTCCGAACAGTCGCGCGGTACGGCGCAGAACATCCACATGTACGAAGGTGCGGAAGTTGCCAATGTGACCGTAATCGTAGACGGTCGGCCCGCAGCAATAGAAGCGAAACGCATCGCCATCAGCGGCGTACAAAGGTTCGACCTGTCCAGAGAGAGTATTGAAAAGTTGAAGGGCCACGCGGAAATCGGGTGCCTCAGGGATGCACTTGCGTGTTGCACCCGAAGGCCTCTTTCGATGTAAGTTGCTCTGACGATTCTAGCTGAGCGCGCCGCCCAACGCGTCTCCGCATACGCTTCTTACCCCAGGCGAAGCTGCGGCGTGGGCTCCAGCGTGTCTTCTGCGAACTGTCCGGCCAGCAGCTTGGGCCATGCCGCGGCGGCGATCATCGCGGCGTTGTCGGTCGAGAGCGCAATCGATGGGAACGATACTGGCAGCGAGATTCGCGCGGCTGCTTCGGTCAGCCGGCGGCGCAGCTCGCGGTTCGCGGCGACGCCTCCGCTGACGATCAGTCCACGTGCGCCAAAGTGCTCGGCAGCAGCGATCGTGGTGCGCGTCAGATAGCCGGTCACGCTCGCCTGAAAGCTTGCGATCAGATCGAGTGTCTGCTGATCGAGATGTTGAAGAGCCGCATTGCGGGCGTGCTCGTCAGTTGGCTTGGCGGTGAAGATGCCCGCCGTGCGGAGGCTCTTCTCGCGCTCGGCAATGCGAGGACGCATGTCCTGCAATTCCACGTAGCGCCGGACGGCGGTCTTGATCCCGCTGAAGGAGAGATCAAACCGCTGCATCTTGTCATGAGCAAGTGAGAGTTCGCGCGCGAGCTTCACCGGAGTGCGGCCGCTGGATTTGTGCTTGATCTGTGCGAAGGAGAACGGGACTGCTGCGGGGTTGCCATGCGCGGCGAGCACATCCATCCATGGTCCGCCTGGGTACGGAAGGCCGAGCAGCTTCGCGACTTTGTCGTACGCTTCGCCCGCAGCGTCGTCGAGCGTCTTGCCGACATTGCGATACTGCCAGGTACCGTCCGCGGAGCGGTTGGCGAGATATAGATGCGTGTGTCCGCCGGACACGACCAGAGCGAGCAGCGGCGCCGCGGCCTCAAGAGACGCTTCGGCCTCCATCAGGACCGCGTGGATATGACCTTCGAGATGGTTCACTCCGATGAGCGGGCGCTCGGCCGCAAGCGATACAGCTTTTGCAAAGGTGATGCCGACCAGCAGCGCGCCTGCGAGGCCGGGGCCCTCGGTCACCGCGACCGCATCGAGCTGCTCGTAGGTGACATCTGCGCGGCGCATCGCCTCGCGCACAACGGGGACGATGGCGCGCAGGTGTTCGCGGCTGGCCAGCTCCGGAACGACGCCGCCATAATCCGCGTGCACGAGCTGCGAGGCGACAATATTCGCGAGCACCTCACGGCCGTTGCGCACAACCGCGGCGGAGGTCTCATCGCAGGAGCTTTCGATTCCGAGAATGAGTCCGTCGCGCACCCTTTCCATCGTACAAGCGCCCGCGGCACGGCAGATGGTTAGCAGCGGTGATACGTTGAAAGCACATGGCTCGCCTCAACATCCCGGAGTACCGCGCGGCGCTCGCGATTGCACAGCGTTTGCGCGAGCTGGGCCACGCAGCGTACTTCGCCGGCGGATGTGTGCGCGATCTGCTGCTGGAACGAACTCCGCAGGACTTTGATGTCGCGACCGCAGCGACTCCGGACGTTGTGCAGTCGGCGTTTCCACGAACCGAGTCCGTTGGAGCGCACTTTGGCGTCATCCTCGTGGTCGACGAGGTGGATGGAAAGCGAATCGCCACGGAAGTCGCGACCTTCCGTAGCGATGGCGCGTACTCGGATGGACGGCGTCCCGATGCCGTCCGGTTCTCCACCGATCCTGCGGAAGATGTCCAGCGTCGCGACTTCACGATCAACGGGCTGCTGCTCGATCCACTCGCGTTCGAGCGTGGTGATCCGCTGGCGGATTGCATCTTCGACGTGGTTGGCGGTCAGGAGGATCTCAAAGCAGGCATCATCCGCGCGATCCGCGAACCTTCCTTGCGGTTTGCCGAGGACAAGCTGCGCATGCTGCGCGCGGTGCGTTTTGCCGCGAGACTGCACTTCACGATCGAACCGCGCACATTTGCAGCGATTCAACAGCGGGCGGATTTGATTCATCAGGTCTCGTGCGAGCGAATCCGGGAGGAGCTGACGAAGATCCTTACAGAGGGCGCAGCGCGGCGCGGGTTCGAGCTGTTGGATGAGACGGGTTTGCTGGAGCATGTATTGCCGGAAGTTGCGCGGCTCAAGGGTGTCGAACAGCCTCCGCAGTATCATCCTGAGGGCGATGTCTGGGTGCACACGCTGATGCTGCTGGAGCATCTGCCGGCAGGTGCAAGCTGCACGCTGGCATGGGGCATGCTGCTGCACGACATCGGCAAGCCTGCGACGTTTACTCCGCCGGATCCGGACCGGCCCGGCGATCGCATCCGCTTCAATGGGCACGTCGATGTCGGCGTGGCGATAGCGCGCAAGATTCTTACGCGAATGCGCTTCTCGAACGAAGAGTGTGCGCAGATCCTCGCGCTGATCAAGCACCACATGCAGTTTGGCGACGTGCAGAAGATGAAGCAGTCCACGCTGAAACGATTTCTTCGGCTACCGCGATTCGACGAGCACCTCGCACTGCACTATGCGGATGTGATGAGCTCGCATGGGCTACTGGGGATGTACGACTACGCGAAGGAAAATTACGAGCAGCTTGGTGAAGACGAGATCAGGCCGCGTCTGCTGCTCAACGGCGAGGACCTGATTGCTGCCGGTTACAGGCCGGGGCCGAGGTTTCGCGAGATGTTGACGACAGCCGAGGATGCACAGCTTGAGGGCTGCAGTCTCGACGCGGGAGCAAGCGCTGGAGCTGGTTCGTGAGCGCTTCGGTGCGCCGGAAGTTGCAGAGCAGGTGAGATCTTGATGAGTGCGGAAACGGCTGGAGATTCTTCTCGGGAAATCGCGGACGTGCTGGTGATTGGTGCGGGCATTGCCGGGCTTGCTGCGGCGCGTGCGCTGGCGGAGCGTGGGCTGCGCACCCTGGTGGTTGAGGCGAGAGATCGCGTCGGCGGCCGTATTCATTCGCTGCAGACGAGCGAAGGTCTTGTCGAACTTGGCGCGGAGTTTGTGCACGGCCGTGATGCGAAGTTGTGGGAACTGATCGACGAGGCCGGAGCGGAGACGATTGAGCGTGAAGGCGCGATGCTGCGCGAAGATGCGGACGGTGAACTCGTTGAGGAGCAGGATCCGGCAGGGGGTGAGTCGGATTCACTCGCTGAGCTTGCTCAGCTTCCTGATGACATGAGCTTCGCGGATTGGCTTGCATCGAGCGATCTACCGAAGGAACAGCATCGAGCGCTCCTCGGATATGTGGAGGGTTTCAACGCGGCGGATGCGAACCGGATCAGCGCGCGTGCGTTGGGCGTGCAGCAGAGGGCAGAGGACAGCATTGAAGGCGATCGCGTGTGGCACGTGCGCGGAGGCTATTCGCAGCTGACCACGTATCTCGCGAATCGCGTGCGCTCTGCAGGTGGCGAGGTGCGGCTGAGCTGTGTTGTCCAGTCTGTTCGATGGTGCGCAGGAGAGGTCGTGGTGGATACAAGCAACGGAGCCTATCGTGCGCGGCGATGCATTGTGACGCTTCCGCTTGGCGTGCTGCAGATTGCGAATCGTGAAGGCGGAATTCGCTTCGATCCTGAGCCGCAGGCGATAGCGCAGGCGCGGCGGCTTGCGATGGGCTCGGCGGAGCGGTTCACGATGGAGTTTCGGGAGCGTTGGTGGGAGCAGTCCAAGCGTGTGAACGAGAAGGCGCTCAGGGCAATGAGTTTTTTGTTCACGTATCGGCGCTCGCCGCCGGTGTGGTGGACGCGCCACCCCGAGCCGGAAGCTTTGGCTACAGTCACCGGCTGGGCGGGAGGGCCGCGCGCGGCGGAACTGATTGGCGGCAGTGAGGAAGAGCTGGGACGACAGGCGTGCCGTGACTTGGCGCAGGTGTTCGAGGCTTCCCGAGCAGTTGATTCGCGATGCGCTTATCGCGACGCACAGGAACGACTGGCAGCTCGATCCATTCTCACGGGGCGCGTACACCTACGTGCCGGTGAATGCCATCGATGCTCCGCTCAGGATGACGGAACCGGAAGACGACACGTTATTCTTTGCCGGCGAGCACACGGACACAAGCGGCAACTGGGGGACTGTGCATGCGGCGCTGCGCACGGGACTGCGTGCGGCAGAACAAGTTTTCAGCGCAGTCAAAGGCTGAAGAGGAAAGAGCCCGGCAAACGCCAGGCTCTTTGCTTTGAACTGCACGTGAGCTCAGCCTGTCACGGCGGCGATGGCTGTCTGAACCAGCACATAGAGGGCCCACCAGCCGAAGACGATCATCGCGGCGGAGCTTCGCTTGATCCCGGAAACGATCGAGATGCCCATCGTGAGGAGGACGGCGGCCCAGATGGCGAAGATGTCGACCGAGGAGAGCAGGGTAATGAGCCACTGCGGCGAGCCGCCGCCCTGCAGGTAATAGCCGACGTTGGTACCGACGGTGTTCTTGATATTGAATGAGTCGCTCTGCATGCCGGCGAAGAGCGTAATGATCGTCAGGATTGAGATGAAGATAAGCGGCAGTGTGCCGTAGAACCAAACCGCGAGCATCTGCTTGTAGTTTGTCTTGCCGCCGAAGGCAAAGTTTGCGCTGGCGAGGAAGATGCCGGAGACGATCAGGCCCACGACGAGCAGAAACACCGGCGCGATGTACATGAACCGGAATTGCATCTCGATGCTGGAACGGATCTTGGCGGCCTGGTCGGGCGGGGCGTTGGCGAGGCGGTCCGCAAGGGATGCGTTGTTGTGAATGATGCCGTCAACGAGACCCGCGAGTCCGACTTTGTGCAGTACGGTGTACGCAAACAGAAGGCTGAGGATGCAGATGACGATGAAGGGCAGCCACCAGCTGGCGTTGCGCCGGATGTCGGCAAATGTTTTCGTGGGCGCGATGAAGGCGTCGATGAAGCGTGCGCCCTGGGACAGCGGCTTGCTTTCAGACGCGACGGCTACCTGCTCCATGGGGGTCTCCTGAATGTGTGGAAGCTGAGGGCAGTTTAGCGCGACAGGAGACGCATGAACATCAAAATTGGTGGCGAGGGAGGTTACCCCCGATTCCAGGGGTCAGGGTTCGCGGGTGGCGGCGCCGACGGCGGCGAGGATGTCGAGGCCGTAAGCGAGGCCGCGGCGGGTGTCCTCGGCGCGGAACTGGCGGAAGAGCGAGAGCAGGCTGGGCGGTTTTTCCTGCGACGCGCGGAGGATTGCGGTCGAGGGCGCGGGAGACCTTGTAGAGCATGTCGGGGTCGATGGAGGCGGCGATCCGGCCGAGGGCGATGAGGTTGCGGGCGATGTTGATGCCGTCGGGCGAGTTGGCGGCTTCGGCGAGCTTGCCGGCGATGATGTCGCGGCCGCCGATGATGCCTTGTGCGAGGTCGAGGATGCCCTTCTGGTGCGAGGCTTCGAGGAGGTCCCAGGCGGCGAGGAGGGCTTCGGCGTGGTCGCGCGGCGCGTTCTGGATGCGGTTCATCAGTTCTTTTTGCGGATCGACCGGCTCGGGTTTGAAGGTGATCTGGTGCGCCATGGGGACCCTCGGGAGTGGTTAGGGAGTGAGGAGTTAGGGAGTAGAGGGTTCGTGGTCGGAAAAGGGTTGGCGAGCTTGTCGCGATTCTGGCATTCTCGGGGTCGCTTCGACTTCGCGCCTCGTGGCGCTTCGCTCAGGATGACGGCTGGTATGAGGAGTCAGGCGAAGGCTGTCGCTCCTCGACTTCCTAACTCCTCACTTTCTAACTCAGGTTGGTCTGATCGTTTCGATCTGGACGAGTTTGTCTTTGGGGCGGGTGCCGGGGACGTGGTAGTCGGCGCGGGCGCGGCGGGCGGCGACGTCGACGCCGTCCGTCGGCGTGCGGGTGCCGAAGCGGAAGTTCTGGCGCGGCAGCGGGAGAGTCGCCCTTTTCGGGGAGGACGGTCATCTTGACGGAGATCTCTTTGTAGGCCGGGGTGTGGGTGGCGCGGTCGAGATGCGAGCTGGTCAGCTTGTTGACGGGCTCGGTGATCGGAGTTCATGGGCATGTACATCTGCTTGCCTGAGACGCGATCGGTGACGAGGACCTTGACGCGGACGCGGCCGTACGGGCTTTCGAGCTGGACGCAGCGGCCGGAGTCGAGGCCGCGTTCGGCGGCGAGCTCGGGCGAGACCTCGACGAAGACTTCGGGCGTGATCTCCTTGATGCCCGGGGACGCGGTAGCTCAGATTGCCTTGCTCGAAGTGCTCGAGCAGGCGGCCGTTGTTGAGGTGAAGGTCGTAGGTCTGCGTTCTGCTCTTCGCTGGGAGCGATGTACTCGAGCGGATGGAAGCTGGCTTTGCCGTCGGGGAAGGGGAAGTGGTTTCGCCGGCGTAGAGCAGCGGCTCGTCGGTGCCGTCCTTGGCGACGGGCCACTGCAGGGTCTTGTAGCCTTCGAGGCGCTCGTAGGTGACGCCCGCGAAGAGTTGGCGTGAGGCTTGGCGACCTCCTCCATGACGTCGGACGGATGCGTGTAGTCCCAACCGCCGGCGCCGCCGAGCTTTTGCGCGATGAGCTGGATAGATCTCCCAGTCGGGCTTGGAGTCGCCGAGCGGCTCGAAGGCTTTGTAGAGGCGCTGAATGCGGCGCTCGGTGGTGACGAAGGTGCCGTCCTTTTCGAGCGAGGGCGAGGCGGGAAGGACGAGGTCGGCGTAGCGGCAGGTTTCGGAGAAGAAGATGTCCTGCACGAGAAGGAAGTCGAGCTTGCCGAAGGCTTCGGCGACGTCGTTGGCGTTGGCGTCGGAGGTGATGGTGTCTTCGCCGTTGATGTAGAGCGACTTCAGTTTGCCTGCGTGGATGGCCTCGATCATCTCGCGGTTGTCGAGGCCTTTGGTGGTGGGCAGGGTGACGCCCCAGGCGGCTTCGAACTTGGCGCGGATCTCTGCGTTGTCGACCTTCTGGTAGCCGGAGAAGACGTCGGGCATGGAGCCGAAGTCGCTGGCGCCCTGCACGTTGTTGTGGCCGCGCAGCGGATAGGCGCCGGTGCCGGGGCGCTTGAAGTTGCCGGTGGCGAGCAGCAGGTTGCAGATGGCGGTGGAGGTGTCGGAGCCGCCGCAGTGCTGCGTGACGCCCATGGCCCAGAGGATGCAGACGCGCTCGGCAGAGGCGATCTCGTCGGCGATGTGTTTGAGTGTGGCGACGGGAATGCCGGTGATCTTTTCGGCGTATTCGAGGGTGTAGGGCTCGAGCGAGGCGCGGTATTCGTCGACCACTTGTTGACCCACTTGTCGATGAAGGCCTGCGTTGTGGCGGCCGGTGTCGATGAGGTGTTTGGTGACGGCGCAGAGCCAGACCTCGTCGGTGGATGGGTTGGGGCGGAGGAAGAGGTCGGCGCGCTCGGCCATCTCGTGCTTGCGGAGGTCGGCGACGATGAGGCGCTGGCCGCGGTGCTTGTGCGAGCGCTTGATGCGCGTGGCGAGCACGGGATGCGACTCGGCGGTGTTGGAGCCGATGATGATGACGAGGTCGGCGATCTCGATGTCGGAGATGGAGCCGGAGTCGCCGCCGTAACCGACGGTGCGCGAGAGGCCTTTGCTGGCGGGGGTCTGGCAGTAGCGCGAGCAGTTGTCGATGTTGTTGGTGCCGATGACGGCGCGCGCGAGCTTCTGCATGAGGTAGCTCTCTTCGTTGGTGCATTTGGAGGAGGCGACGAAGGCGAGCGCGTCGGGGCCGTGCTCCTTTTTGATCTTCGTGAATTTGTCGGCGACGATGTCGAGCGCTTCGTCCCACTCGATTTCGACGAAGGTGTTCGCCGTCGGGGTCGGATGCGCTTGAGGGGCTTGCGCAGGCGGTCTTCGGCGTTGACGAAGTCCCAGGCGAACTTGCCTTTGACGCAGGTGGAGATGCCGTTGGCGGGGCCGTGCGCGGGCTCGACTTTGAGGATGTGGCGGTCGCGCGTCCAGATGTCGAAGGAGCAGCCGACGCCGCAGTAGGTGCAGACGGTTTTGGTGACGCTTGACGCGCTGCTTGCGCATCTCGGCTTCGATTTCGGAGAGCGCGAGGATGGGCGGATAGCCGGTGGAGGGCTCGACGCCTTTGACGGCTTCGATCATGTTGTTGAGGGCTTCGGCGGGCAGCGATGGTGAGATAGCCGGCCTTGCCGAGCATGCCTTTTTCCATGAGCGCGTTGCAGGGGCAGACGGTGATGCAGTGGCCGCAGGAGACGCAGGAGGAGCCGGCGATCTGCTCGGTGCCGTCCCAGAGGACGCGCGGGATTTCGCGCGTCCCAGTCGATGGTGAGGGTCTCGTTGACCTGGACGTTCTGGCAGGCTTCGACGCAGCGGCCGCAGAGGATGCACTGGTCGGGGTCGTAGCGGTAGAAGGGGTTGGAGTGGTCCTGCGGGTAGGGCTGGTGCTCGAACTTGCGGGCCTGGTGTTTTACGGCGAGCTCTTTGGTGGTGTTGTGGACGGTGCAGTTCTGGTTGTTGTTGTCGCAGACGGTGCAGTAGAGGTCGTGGTTGTGGAGGAGGCGGTCGAAGGCTTCGCGCTGGGCGACGTCGGCGCGGTCGGAACGGGTGTGCACGATTTGGCCTGGGGCGACGCGGGATTCGCAGGCGCGGGCGAGCTCGCCGTTGAGCTCGACCATGCAGGTGTCGCAGGAGCCGATGGCGCCCATGGGCTTGAGGTAGCAGACCTGCGGGAAGGTTTGCTGGCGCGCGGCCATGGCGCGGTTGACGGCTTCGATGAGCGGTTCGCCGATTTCGGCGGGGATGGATTCGCCATCTATCTCGATGGTGGTGTCCGGCGTGAGGACGACGGGCGTGTTCATCAAGGGCTTGGCGTGATACTTGGCGTGGTCCATGCTGGCTAGGATGCGGTGGTTTGTTGGGTCGGTTGCGGTTTGCGGATTTGGGGCGTGGAGCAGATGATGTAGGCAGGGTGAGGATCGGGATTTCGGGCTGGCGGTATGCGGGCTGGCGCGGCGTGTTTTATCCGCCGAAGCTGCCGCAGCGGCGCGAGCTGGAGTTTGCGGCGACGAAATTTTCGAGCGGTGGAGATCAATGGCACGTTTTATTCGCTGCAGAAGCCGGGGTATTTTCGCGACTGGAGCGCGGCGACTCCGGAGGATTTTGTGTTTGCGGTGAAAGGGTCGCGCTTCCTGACGCACATGCTGAAGCTGCGCAATGCGGAGCAGCCGCTGGCGAATTTTTTTGCAAGCGGATTGCTGGAGCTGGGGCAGAAGCTGGGGCCGATTCTGTGGCAGTTTCCGCCGCAGTTGCGGTTTGAGGCGTCACGGTTCAGCGGAGTTTTTTGAGTTGCTGCCGCGCACGCATGGAGCGGCGGCTCGGCTGGCTTGTGAGCATGATGAGCGGTTGAAGGGGCGGGCGTGTACGGAGGTGGCGAAGGGTGTGAAAAAGAGCACGCCGATCCGGCATGCGATGGAGATTCGCGATGAGAGCTTTGCGTGCGAGGAGTTTGTCGAGCTGCTGCGGGAGCACGATGTGGCGCTGGTGGTGGCGGATACGGTGGCGTGGCCGCTGCTGTTTGATGTGACGGCGGATTTTGTTTATGTGCGGCTGCATGGGTCGGAGGAGCTGTACGCGAGCGGGTATGAGGATGTGGCGCTGGAGGAGTGGGCGGAGCGGGTGGTTGCGTGGGCGACGGGAGGGCGGGCGGAGGGGCGCAGGGCGTGCGAGACGGAGGCGGAGGCTGTGCGCGGGATGTCTATGTGTACTTCGACAACGATGCGAAGGTGCGGGCGCCGTTCGATGCGATGGGATTGGAGAAGAAGGTGCGGGAGAAGTTAGGGGTGAGGGGTTAGGGAGTTAGGCAAAACAAAAGGGCCGACGTATGTCGGCCCCTTTTGTGCAGTGGGAGCAGATCGGCCTATTCGGCGCCCCAGCGCTTGAAGACCAGCGAGCCGTTGGTGCCGCCGAAGCCGAAGCTGTTGGAGAGGGCGTAGTCGATCTTGCAGGGCTGCGGCTTGTTGGCGACGTAGTTGAGCCGGCACTGAGGGTCGACGTTCTCGAGGTTCATGGTTGGCGGAGCGATCTGGTGCTGCATCGCGAGGATGGTGATGACGGCTTCAAGGCCGCCGGCGCCGCCGAGCAGGTGGCCGGTCATGGATTTGGTGGAGCTGACGAGGAGCGTGTGGTTCAGCGCGCGCTCGCCGAAGACGTTCTCGAGGGCCTTGGACTCGAGGGCGTCGCCGAGCGGTGTGGAGGTGGCGTGGGCGTTGACGTAGTCGATCTGGTCGGGCGAGATGCCGGCCACCTTCAGCGCGTGCTTCATGGAGCGGAAGCAGCCCTCGCCTTCGGGGGCCATGCCGGTCATGTGGAAGGCGTCGGCGGACATGCCGTAGCCGATGATCTCGGCGAGGATGTTGGCGCCGCGGCGCTTGGCGAACTCGAGCTCTTCGAGGATGAGGATGCCGGCGCCTTCGCCGACGACGAAGCCGTCGCGGTCCTTGTCGAAGGGGCGGGAGGCGTGGGTGGGGTCGTCGTTGCGGGTGGAGAGCGCCTTCATGGCGGCGAATCCGCCGACGCCCATGGGAGTGATGGCGCCTTCGGCGCCGCCGGCGATCATGGCGTCGGCGTCACCGCGCTGGATGATGCGGAAGGCGTCGCCGATGGAGTGCGCGGAGGTGGTGCAGGCGGTGGCGGTGGCCTCGTTGGGGCCGCGGGCGCCGTAGCGGATGGAGACGTGGCCGGCGGCGAGGTTGACGATGGAGGCGGGGATGAAGAAGGGCGAGATGCGGCGCGGGCCGCCGTTCATCAGGTTGGTGTGCTCGCGCTCGATGACGTCGAACCCGCCGATACCGGAGCCGATGTGCACGCCGACGTTGTCGGCGATCTCCGGGGTGACCTGGAGGCCGGAGTGCTTCATGGCTTCGTCCGAGGCGGCCATGGCGAAGTGGATGAAGCGGCCCATCTTGCGGGCCTCTTTTTTCTCCACGAACTGGTGCGGGTCGAAGTTTTTGACTTCGGCCGCAAACCGGACAGAGTGCCCGGTGAGGTCGAAGGCAGTGATTTCGGCCATGCCACTGCGGCCGGCCATCAGGCCTTCCCACACCTCAGCGGCGGTGTTCCCGACCCCGCACAAGGCGCCGAGGCCGGTGACGACAACACGTCGCTGCTCCATTGTTACGTTCCTTGGGATGTAGCGGGTTGACGGGCCATCTAAAATCGGCCCTTCTCGCAACTTCTTGCGGGCCATCTGAAGATGGCCCCTTCCCGCTATTTCTCTTTCTGGTGCTTTTCGATGTAGTCGGTCGCGTCCTTGACGGTCTTGATCTTTTCCGCGTCCTCATCCGGAATCTGGATGTCGAAGGCCTCTTCGAACTGCATGACCAGTTCGACCACGTCGAGCGAATCGGCGCCGAGGTCTTCCTGAAAGCTGGCGCCGGGGGTCACTTCAGCCTCGTCCACCTGAAGCTGCTCGACAATAATTTGTTTCACCTTCTCATCGACTGCTGCCATTGTTCCAATCTCCTATAGATTCCTTCTGAGCCACGGGGACGCGTGTGTCCTGAAAACGACGTCCGCTGCAATTGCCTCAGTGTGCAAGGATACTTAGGCTCTCCCTACGTGTAAAGAATGGCATGGTTTTGGGTGTTCTGTGAGGTCTTTGCGTTCTTTGGGGGGCCCGCCGCTGCCGAAGACCCATGCGAGCTGTGATGCAGGTTCGTGACCCTTTCCGGTGATCCAGCCCTGCAACGTTGTGTTACAGCACGCCCCGCCCGTGAGTGTTACGCCTACCACCAACTAAGGTCACGTGGCCCGTGCAGGTCACATTACCTGACACGTTCCGTTTGCCGCGGCGGCTCGGAGTGGGATAGCGGGCGGGTGACGGCGAACGCAGAATGCTCTCTATCAGCAAGAAGGCAGGGCATCAAACCGGGTTCCCTGCCGCGCAATCTTCTATCTCTTTCGACCGTACGCGCCTAGCATTGGGGCCACAAAAAGCGGGCCCCGTGCTCGGTCGCCAACCACTGAGGAGGTCAATCCCTTGAGCAAGAGACTCTGCAAACACTGCGGCTCGGGTCATCTTCGCCGCTTGAACCGCAGGGGATGGACCCAGACGCGCCTGCTGCCTGCGTTCGGTGTCTTTCCGTGGGAGTGCACGATCTGCCGGTGCCGGACGTTCCACCGGGATGATGGCCACGCCCACCGGCTGGAGCGCGCTACGGCGATGAACCAGCCGTTCTAGATCCCCCGTGGCCGGGCCGCGGATCGCTTCCCCCGGGCGACCGTCAGCCCTTTATTCCCCAAAATTTGTTCCCCAAAACTCCGAAATTTCAGCGAAGCCGGTTATTCGTCTTCCTCAGCCGCCAGCAGCGGCAACATGCCGCTGAGCGCCGCCCCGCGACCTGCCAGTGACGTGCCGTTCGGCTCGACGCTGACGTCGCGGAGCGTGCGATTAATGGCGCGCGTGCGTGTGGCTACGTCGCCCAGGGTGTTCTGCACCTTTTCAACGTCCTTGCTCATCTTGCCCATCAGGTCCTCGAATTTGCCGAACTGCGTTCGCGCGGTGGCGAGCACCTTCCAGACCTCGTCGCCCTTCTCCTGCATCTGGAGCATGTGGAAGCCCATCTGGAAGCTGTTGAGGATTGCCGACAGCGTGCTTGGGCCGGCGATGGTGACCCGGCAGTTCTGCTGAAGATCGGACTGCAGGCCGTCGCGGCGCATGACTTCGGCGTAGAGGCCCTCGGTGGGCAGAAACATGATGGCGAAGGACGTGGTGGCGGGGGGCGCGATGTACTTGTCGCAGATGCGTTTGCCTTCGATGCGGATCGCTGATTCGAAGGCCTTGCCGGCGGAGGCAATCTCCGCCGCGGAGCCGGTTTCGTAGGCGGTTTCGAGTCGCTCCCATGCCTCGCGCGGGAATTTTGCGTCGATGGGAAGCAGCGTTTCGCCCTGCGGTGTGGGGAATTTGACCGCGTATTCGACGACCTCCTGCGTGTTGGGCTTGACGCGCACGTTCTGCTGGAACTGGCTGGGCGCGAGCATCTGCTGGAGCAGCATTCCGAGCTGCACTTCGGCGAAGCCGCCGCGCGATTTGACGTTGGTGAAGATGCGCGACAGGTCGTCGACGCCGGCGGAGAGCTTGGTCATTTCGCCGAGGCCGGCGTGCACTTTTGTGAGTTGATCGGTGACCTGGCCGAAGCTTTCGGTGAGACGTGTCTGCAATGTTGCGTGCAGTTTTTCGTCGACAGTCTGGCGCATCTCTTCGAGCTTTGCGGCGTTGGCCTGATTGAGTTTTTCGAGCCGCTCCTCGACGGAGCCGCGCAGCTTCTCCTGGTGGGCAGCGTACTGATTGCCGAGCTCGGTGAGGCGGGTGTGCAGCGTCTCGCGGTTCTCGGCGTGTTCGCGGGCCATGTCCGTGGCGAAGCCCATGAAGCGCTGGGTGAGCCCGGCGAGCTGCGCGTCGACCACCTGGCGAAGAGTTTCCGAGGCGCTGGTGTTGTCCTTGCGGAAGCTGTCGAGGCCGGCGCGTAGAGTTTCGCCGAGGGCGTTCACGTTGCCGAGGACTTCGGTGCGAAGCGCGGTGGCGGAGCGCTCGGCGGCCTCGCGGCTGGCCTGGGCTTCGGCGGAGGTGTCTGCGCGGATCTGTGTGACGCTGCTGCGGAGATGTTCGTCGAGCGTGGCGAGTCGTGTCTCGAGGCGGGCGAACTGGGTGGGCAGCTCGGCGGCGAGCGCTGCCACGCGCGGGTCTGCGTCTGCATGCTCGCGTTGTCTGCCCGTGACGGCGGAGCAGGACGAAGAGCGATGACGATCAGGAGCAGCAGTTCGAGGGCGGCGAGGGCGAGCATCATTTCGATTTTCCTTCGCTTCAGAGGATAGCACCGGAGGGGCAGGAAACGCGTGCCGGGATTGGCGCTGGGGCGAGGCTTGATGGTTCAATGGAGAGAGAGCAACACTTTGCTCGATTTTTGATTCGAAAAAGGTCCTCCAGAGTGCGTTCTTCCGGTCTTCGCCGCCTCCTCGCTGTTGCCCTGCTTGGCTCTTTCGGCTCGATTGTTTCCGCAGGTTTTGCCGCGGCCCAGATTTCGATGCCGCCCAACCAGGTGAGTCACTTCACCGACACCTCGATGCTGAAGCCGCCTGCGGGCGCGAAGCTCGCGATCATCGAGTGGGAAGACCTGGAGTGCCCGGCGTGCGCGCACGCGTTCCCGTTTGTGCACGCGGCGGTCGCCAGTACCACATTCCGCTGGTGGAGTATGACTTCCTGATTCCGGGGCACATCTGGAGCCACCAGGCGGCGCTGTACGCGCGCTACATGAAGGACAAGATTTCGCCGCAGCTTGCCGAGGACTATCGCCGGCAGGTGTTTGCCGCGCAGTACCGCATCGCGTCGCAGGACGACCTCCTGAACTTCACGAAGCAGTTCATGAGCCAGCATGGCAAGCAGATGCCGTTCGTGGTGGACCCGACCGGGCAGCTGGAGCGCGAGGTGGAGGCGGATGTCGAATCTCGGCAAGAAGCTGGGGCTGAGGAGACGCCGACGATCATCATCGTGACGCCGCATCGCTGGATCCAGGTGAAGGACGTGTCGCAGCTGGATGCGGCGATCGACCTGGCGAAGACATGGGTGTCGGAGCCTGCGCCGGCTGTGCATCACACGTCGGCGCGCACGGCGGCGCACACCGCTAGAGTGTGACAGAGGAAAACGAAGGCCGCCTGAGAGGCGGCCGTTTTCTTTGCTGTGGGGAGTTATTGAATCTGCACGAGGTCGTTCGCGCCGGCACCACCGGGCGTGGTGGTCGAGGTCTGCGGGGCGCGCCAGTGGTCGATGTAGCTGACCTGGTGCACGCAGGAGATGGTGCAGTTGGGAGCGCAGCCTTTTTCGGTGAGGAACTCGCGCTTGACGTGCTCGGTGGTGTAGTCGGCGATGGGAATGGCGGGAGAGCCGCGCTGCTGGCTGCAGTAGTGGACGAGGCCGTTCTCGCAGACGTAGAGGTAGCGCGAGCCGGCGCGGCAACGCCAGTCGTTGGGCTGGCCGTTGGCGATCGCTTCCTGGAAGTGGTTGAAGCGCGAATAGCGAGCGGCGGGTCAGGCGGCGGACTTCGTCCCAGACGCTTGCGCTCGCGCTCGCCGAGCGGCTTGAGCTGGCCGGTGCCGTCGTGGATGATGCCGATGGTGGAGCTGAAGCCGAGTTCGAGCGCGCGCTTGGAAACTGTGAGCGCGTCTTCCGGGTGCTCGATGCCGCCGCCGACCACGGAGTTGATGTTGACGTGGAAGTCGGCGTGTTCGGCGAGCATGCGCAGCTTTGCGTCGAGGACCTTGAGGGACTTCTTGCAGACCTCGTCGGGCATGACGTTGTCGATGGAGATCTGCATGTGATCGAGGCCGGCCTTGTTGAGGCGGTGGATGCGGTCGGGCATCAGCAGATAGCCGTTGGTGATCATGCCGGCGATGGCGCCGGTCTTGCGGATGGCGCGGATGACGTCGTCGAGCTCAGGGTGCAGCAGCGGCTCGCCGCCGGAGATGGTGATGACGGAGGTGCCGAGGCGGCCGAGCTCGCCGATGCGGCGGCGCATCTCGTCGATGTCGACGGGCTTGGAGAAGTCGTCGAACTCGTTGCAGTAGGTGCAGGCGAGATTGCAGCGGCGCATGGGCACGATGTGCGCCATGTAGGGGTGCGCGGTGTCGGCGAGAGCGGAGCCGATGGACCTGAGCTCGCGCAGGCGGCGTGAGGCAGCGATGAGCCGGCGGCGGGCGGTCATGCGCCCGCGAGAGCTCATGGAGCTTCGCTGGGGCTTTGTCCCGGGGCTGCTCTTCTGTGAGGTTTGTGCGCTCATGCCTGCTTCTATTCTACCGTGGATGGCTGAGTTGGAGCCTTCGCGTGAGGCGCTTGCTCGAATAGACTGGAGCTCACACAAAGGAGCCATGCGATGGCGCGCGAGATTGACTGGAGCGACACACTCGAGATTGCGATTCAACTGCAGGAGAAGTTTCCGGACGTCGATCCGTTTACGGTGCGGTTCACCGACATGCACAAATGGATTACGGAGTTGCCTGGCTTTGTAGGAGATCCTCAAAAATCGAATGAAGGTTTGCTGGAAGCCATTCAGATGAAGTGGCATGAGGAGTATGAGGACGCGAAAGAGGGCTGATTTCGCACTCTCGCGAGACCACGCGGCCTGCTCGTATGTCGTCTAAGGCACGAGGAGGAATCCTATGAAGTTCGAACGTGCAGCAGTTCTCGCAGCAGCGCTCGCAATCTGCGCGGCCCCCGGTGCTCGCGCAGCAGGAGACGACGCAGCAGCAGACGACGCAGACGACGACCACTACCAGCGCCACGGCCTCGGGCCCGGTTGTAGAACACCCGATGACACATCATCAGCTGAAGAAGGAAGAGAAGGCTGATGAGCAGCAGGCGAAGGCCGACCATGCTGAGGCGAAGGCGGCGAACAGCAAGAAGGTTCGCAAGGCTAACGAAAAGCAGTACGACGCCGACAAGGCGGCTGCAAAGGCCAACAGCCCGTACTAATCGGATGGCGCTGAACAACTCGTGAATCGAAACGCCGCGTGGAGCTATGCTCTGGCGCGGCGTTTCCATTCAGCGGGAAAAGTTGAGCCACGCACTTCAGGCCTGCATCTCAGGCATTGCGGCGAAGAAGCTGGTTCGGCAGACGGGAGCCGGTGAGGCGAAGCACGCCGAAGCAGAGCAGCGCCCAGACGGCAGTACCGATCGCGATGATGAGAAGATCGCCGGCGTGGCTGGAGACTCGGGGCAGGGCGCGGACCACAGCGCCGGCGGCAAGCAGCGCGGCGACGGCAGCGGCGAACGAGCGGCCCAGCTCACCGAATTCCAGATGCGAAAAATTCACCAGGCGCTTGCGGTGCAGGAGCACGGCGAGCGTGGCGGTCTGAACGAGGATGCCGAGGTCGGAGGCGAGCGCCAGGCCTTCGAGGCCAAGCGTGTAGAAGAGGCTCCAGTACATCGGTATGGAGAGCACGGTGATGAGAGTGCCGGTGATGGCGGGCGTGCGCGTGTCGCTGGCCGCGTAAAACGAGCGCGCGTAGATTCCCTGCACGGCCCAGATCGCGAGCGTGACGGAGAGGATGCTGAACAGCCGTGTGGTCTCCACGGTGGCGGCGTGATTGAATTTTCCGCCGCGGAAGAGATCGAGCAGCCAGGGCGCGAGCGCAATCATCCACGCGGAGACGAGCATGCCCACCGCGAAGAGCCGCGAGACGGAGCGGCTGACAGAGGCTGAGAAATCGCGCGTGCGGCCCTGTTGATAGAGCGACGGCGAAGAAGGGAAGCGAGGCAGCGCCGGCGGCAGGGCCGATGACGTTGAACGGCGCGTTGAAGAGGTCCTTGGCGTTGCCGATGAGGGTGATGCCGCCCTCGCGCAGGGAGCCGAAGTAGTTGAGGAAGTAGCCGTCGAACATGACCAGCGAGACGCCGATCATGAGAGGAAGCGTCAGCTTGAACCACTCGACGAACGCTGGGTCCCTGAAGCCGATGACGGGACGGTAGCGCAGGCCGGTGCGCACGCGCCGAGGGTGTTGAGCAGCAGAGCGCCAGCGATGACGCCGGCAAGCACGCCAATCGCAAGCGAGTAGATGCCCATCTGGCGATGCAGGAAGAGCGCGCCGAGGATGATGCCGCCGTTGTAGATCGAGCGGAACGCCGGCCTGGTAGATGAAGATCTTTCGCACCTGCAGGCGCGCGCTCATGCAACTGCCGATGAAGAAGAAGAGCTGCGCCGGCAGAATGATGCGGGTCATCGAGGTGCAGAGGGCCGAAGCGCAAGGGGTCGTGGCGAAAGCCTTTGTTGGCGAACCAGACGTAGTAGGGCGCGACGAACTCCGCCAGCAGGACGCCGGCGCAGAGCACGAGCAGCATGGTGGTCATGATGACGGAGAGCGCACGGTCGGCGCCCTCTTCGTCATCGTTGACGAGATAGCGGTTGAGGACGGTGATGAGGGAGATCGCGACGGCTCCGCCGGTGAGGAAGTAGGAGAGCAGGTCGGGCAGCTTGAATGCGGCGCGGTAGGCGTCCTGCGCGGGGCCGGCGCCGAACAGGAAGTTGACGTACTTGATGCGCACCAGCGCGAGCACGCCGGAGAGCAGCGAGCTGATCATCAGCAGCATGGCTGCCGAGCCCACGGTGTGGCCATGCGAGCTGCGAAAGAGATTCAGGCGCGAGCGAGCTGCGCGACGGCCGCCGCGGAAGCAGGCTGGGCTGCAATGCCGGTAGCAGGTGAAATTTCAGCCGGGGGAGTAGGCGGATCGGGAACGGGTGAGTGCAGCGGGCTCATTCAATGGGGAACAGGTCACCCTGCCGGCGCTCCACGGGCTCAACGTTTTCGGGTTCGGGCTTCAGGAGCCGGCTTGGATTCTGGCTTCGGACTGGACTCGGTCACGAGCCGCGGGCGCAGGGGCTTGGGCCGCAGCGCGGGAGGTTCGGTGCTCGCGGCGGGGGAGCCGAGCAAGGCAAGAAGCTGCTGCATCTCTCTGCGGAGCGCGCGCAGCCGGGCCTCGATGGGAGCCTTGTCGATGTTTGGACCGAGCGCCGGGGCTTCGACGGGAACGAGCGCGGGCGCGGCGTTGCAATGGCGACGGGTTCAAACGGCGTAACCGCTTCGCGCGGCTTGGCTTCATTCTTGAAGACCTGGCGCGCGCCGGGAATGGTGTAGCCCTGGTCGTAGAGCAGGCTCTTGATGCGCAGCGCCATCTCGACGTCGCGCTTGCGATAGAGCCGTTGGCCGGTGCCGCCTTTGTTGGGCTTGAGCTGCGGGAACTCGGTCTCCCAGAAGCGCAGCACGTAGGCCGGGACCTCGCACAGCCGCGCGACATCGCCGATCCGGAAGTAGAGCTTGTCGGGGATCTCGGGTGTGACGGTCTTGCGGATTGGCTGATGGGTTCCCATGCAATCGCGGTGACACGGCCGGGCAGCCCTTTCGGGCGTGCCAGGCTTGACCCAAAGTATAGGTCGCCGAGGGGCAGGGGGCCAGTAGTTTTCGCGGTTCCCCTGCAGTCATCTTCTACTTACGGGTGAGGACGGTGGACCTGGCAGGTGGAGCTGCCAGACGGAGCTGCCAGAGACCAGGAGTTAACAGCGGGTTAAAGCTCTCCTTTAGGTTTTGGGACGGCTGCTTTCGTCTTTCGGCGTCAGGGGTGTCCATGGCTCACTCCATTCGGCTGAGCCGCGCGCGGCAGAGATGAATTGCCGCAGCCTCAGCGGATCCTTGCGGCCCGGCGAAACTTCGACACCGCTGGCGACATCGACTCCCCAGGGCTTCAGGACATCAATGGCGGCGGCGACATTGCGGGAGTGCAGGCCGCCGGCGACGATCAGCGGCGGCAGTTCGGCTTTGGAGGCGCGCGGCGGCGTGTGCAGGCGAGGCGAATCTCCTGCGCGGCGAGCTGCCAGTCGAACGCCATGCCCAGGCCGCCGGATTGGCCTCGCCGCGCGGCGTCGACCAGCACGGCGCGGAGGCCAGGGGTGGTGAGGGTGCGGGCCAGCGTTGCAGAGAATCCAGCGTTGTTGCCGGAATGAACGTTGAAAGGAACGGTCTGGATGAGCTGCATGTGGCCTTCGAAGGCATCGTTCAGTTGTGCGATGAGCTCAGGGTTCAGCTCATTGTGGAGCTGCGCGGCCTGCAGGCCGGCTTCGCGAACGGCGCGAATGATTTCGTCGGCGTCCGTTGTTGCGAAGACGCCAACGGTGAGCACGCTGCCGGGAAGATGCGGCGTGATTTCGGCGACCTGCGAAGCGATCATGCGGCGGCGGCTGGGCGCGAAGACGAAGCCGACCGCATCGGCGCCTAACTCGGCGGCGAGCTGGGCGTCCTGGAGGTTCGTGTTGGCGCAGATCTTGATGAACATGAGGAGAGGAGAGTGAGGGGTTAGGGGTTAGGGAGTTAGGGGTGTGTTTGCGGATTAGCGGCCACTGCTCAGGAGGTTTTTCAGTGCTTCGCCGGGGTGGCGGTTGGCGCATCAGGGATTCGCCGATGAGGAAGGCTTCGTAGCCGGCGGCACGCAGGCGCTGCATGTCGTTGCGGTGTGGATGCCGCTCTCGGCGACGCGGACGGCTGATCGCGGGAGGTCGCGCGGCGAGTTCGCACGCACGGTCGAGTGAGACCTCGAAGGTGCGCAGATCGCGGCTGTTCACGCCGACGCATTCGCAGTCGAGTGCGAGTGCGCGGTCGAGCTCTTCGGCATCGTGGACCTCGCAGAGTACGTCGAGGTTCCAGCGTGCGTGCTTCGTCGCGGAGCGTGCGGAGTTCGGCGTCTGTGAGCGCGGCGACGATTAGGAGAATTGCGTCGGCATTATTTGCGCGCGCCTCGACGATCTGGAACGGGTCGACGATGAAGTCTTTGCGGAGGCAGGGGATTGTCGTTGCGGTTGAGGCAAGGCGGAGATTTTCGAGCGAGCCCTGGAAGAATTTTTCGTCGGTGAGCACAGAGAGGACTGCGGCTCCGGCTTGCTCCATCTCTTTTGCTAATGCGGTCGGATCGAAGTCGGCGCGAATGAGGCCCTTCGATGGAGACGCTTTCTTCAGCTCCGCGATGATGGCGGGACCGGTCTGTGCCTTTGTCCGCAACGCGCGCGCGAATCCGCGCGGCTGATGCTCCGTCGGCTGCGCGTTCGAGTCGCGCGCATGTCTGCCGCAGCCTTGCGCTCGGCGACAACCTCGCGCGTGTGCGCCAGGATTTCGGGCAGATACATCGTGCGTGCGGCTGCGAGGCTCATCTCTTCCATGCTACGGCAAGTGCGAAGAGGCTACGATGGAAGCAATGGCTGAAGTGAAGACATCGACCGAGCGTCTGCCGATCCCGGATCGTGCGTTTGGCGCGTATTTGTTTGATCTGGATGGCACGATTGCGGATTCAATGCCCGTGCACCTGATCACGTGGCAGCAGGCTGTGCGCGAGGCGGGCGGCGAGTTTCCGGAGGAGCTGTTCTGGGCGTGGGGAGGGATGCCGCTGCCGCGCACGGTGGAGATGTTGAACGAGCGGTTCGGGTATCACATGTCTCCGCCGGAGGTGGTGCATCGCAAGGAGCAGCTGTACCTGGAGATGATCGACAAGGTGCGGCCGATTGCGTCGGTTGCGGCGCACATCACGGAGCAGCATGGAAAGATTCCGATGGCAGTGGTTTCGGGATCGCCGTGCCTGACGATCACGCGGACGCTGGCGGCGCTGCACCTGGACAAGTGCTTCGACGCGGTGGTGGGCGCGGAGGACTACACGCACGGCAAGCCGGATCCGGAGCCGTTCCTCACGGCGGCGCGCAAGCTGAATGTTGCGCCGGCGGATTGTCTGGTCTTTGAGGATGCGGATTTGGGGATCAAGGCGGCGGAGGCTGCAGGGATGGCGTGGGTGCGTGTGCCGGTGCATCCGCTCGCGGTGACGGCGCAGGTTTAGCTCACAGCGGGCGTCTTAGTTAAAGCAGTCCGGGGTTGCGCAAGCACCAGGCCGCGGGGCGTGGGCAGCAGAAGCACGGAGATCAGGCCTTCGCGCTCCAGCTTCTTCGCGGCGTCGCGCACCGTCTTCAGGTGCGAGCTGGCGTCGTGAATGAGGATGAGGCCGTTGGGGTTCATCTGCGGAAGAAAGCGCTTTACTTCGGCCTCGCGCAGATCTGGGTCGGAGTCGGAGAAGAGCAGATCGATGGTGCCGTCGACGTGCATCTCGAGCGAGCTCTCGTTGCGCAGGTCGATGTATTTCGCGAGTGGGTTGTTGGCGAAGCGCTCGTTTGCGCGTGCGAAGACGACGGGATCGTACTCGCAGGAGATGATGCGGCCTGCGGGGCTGCCGGTTTGTGCGTTGCGATCGAGGCCGCGTGCGATCCATTCGGTGGAGACGCCGAGGAAGCTGCCGGTTTCGACGATGAGCTGCGGCTTGAGCGTGGTGACGAGCGTTGCGAGCAGCTCCAGCACCTCGAGCTCCGCGGTCATGGAGTCGAACATGGACCATTGCTCAGGGTGCGGGCACTCGGGTGTGGCGCGGTGATATTCGGGCTGCAGCACGCCGCCGGCGCGGTCGTGCTGCAGCATCACCTTGTGCTCCTGCTTCAGTTTTTTGCGGAACAGGCCCACGGCTACGCCTTGCCCGCAAGCTGCCGCAACACGTACTGCAGGATGCCGCCGTGCTGGTAGTAGAGGATCTCCTGCGGCGTGTCGATGCGGACCGCGGCCTGGAACTCAGTCGTGCGGCCCTGGTCGGACTCTGCGATGACAGTGAGCAGCTTGCCGTTGGCGAACTTCGCGTCGAGCATGGCGCGCAACTACCGGGCTGGCCGACGCGGTAGATCTCTTCGCCGGTCAGGCCGAGTGAATCGGCGTTCTGTCCGGCGAGGAACTGCAGCGGAAGAATGCCCATGCCGACGAGATTGGAGCGGTGGATGCGCTCGTAGCTTTCGGCGATGACGAAGCGGATGCCGAGCAGCCGCGGGCCCTTTGCGGCCCAGTCGCGCGAGGAGCCTGAGCCGTACTCCTTGCCCGCGAGGATGCAGAGCGGTGTGTTGCGCTTCGCGTACTCGACGCTGGCGTCGTAGATGCTCATGCCGGTTCCCTCAGGAAGCAGCCGAGTTACGCCGCCTTCAGTTCCGGGTGCGAGCCTGTTGCGCAATCTGACATTGGCAAAAGTCCCGCGCACCATGACCTCGTGATTGCCGCGGCGCGAACCGTAGGAGTTGAATTCGAACGGCTTTACACCGTGTTCTGTGAGGTATTTGCCTGCAGGGCCGTTCTGCTTGATGGAGCCGGCCGGCGAGATGTGATCGGTCGTCACGGAGTCGCCGAGCACAGCGAGCACGCGCGCGTCCCTGATGTCCTCGACCGCGGCGGGCCTTGCGGGCATGCCGTCGAAGTACGGCGCTTTGCGGATGTAGGTGGAGTCGTGCTCCCACCCGTACGTATCGCCGCTGGGGAACTTCAGGTGCTGCCAGTTGGCATCGCCGTCGCTCACGGTGCTGTATTGCCGGCGGAACATCTCGGAGTCGATGGAGGCAGCGACGGCGTCGGCGACCTCCTTCTGGCTCGGCCAGATGTCGCGCAGGAAAATATCCTTGCCGTTCTTGTCCTTGCCCAGCGGATCGGTATCGAAGTTGTGTTCGATGTGTCCGGCGAGTGCATACGCGACGACGAGCGGCGGCGACATGAGATAGTTCGCGCGCACCTCGGGCGAGATGCGGCCCTCGAAATTACGGTTTCCGGAGAGAACGGAGACCGCCACGAGGCCATGGTCTTCGATCGACTTCGAGACGTCTTCGGGCAGTGGACCGGAGTTGCCGATACATGTCGTGCAGCCGTAGCCGACTACCTGGAAGCGCAGCTTGTCGAGATACGGCAGCAGACCGGCGCGCGTGTAGTAGTCCGTGACCACGCGCGAGCCCGGCGCGAGCGAGGTCTTCACCCACGGCGGCGTGCTCAGGCCCGCTTCGACTGCTTTCTTCGCGAGCAGACCGGCGGCGACCATCACGTAGGGATTCGATGTGTTGGTGCAGCTTGTGATCGCGGCGATCACGATGGAGCCATTGCTCAGGTAGCGGTCCGGGTCGACGCCGAAACGCGCATGGACGCTGTGCTCGAATCGCGCAGTCTGGTGCTGAGCTTCGCCCGGCTTCTCGTGCGAGGTTGCCTTGATGGTGACGCTCACCGGGACGTCCGGCGCGGGCGCGCCGACGGAGCTCGCGAGATTGCCGTCAGCGGAGGCGTGTCCGCCTTCGCCTTCCCAGCGCACCATCTGGCGCACGACAGTCCTGTTGGCGTTCGGCCCAAGCAGGCTCGGCAGCACCTTGGCGAAGCTTTCGGGCGTTTCGCGCAGCAGCACGCGATCCTGCGGACGCTTCGGTCCGGCGACGCTGGGCTCTACCGTGGAGAGATCGAGCGACAGTGTGCCGGAGTACTCGGCTTCCGGTGCCTCGGGAGTGTGGAAGAGTCCCTGCGCCTTGTAGTAGGCCTCGGTGAGCGCGATATGCTCTTCGCTGCGGCCGGTGAGGCGAAGATACTTCAGCGTCTCGGCGTCGACGGGGAAGATGCCGCAGGTAGCGCCGTACTCCGGAGCCATGTTCGCAATCGTCGCGCGATCGGCGAGCGGAAGCTGGCTGATGCCGGAGCCGAAGAACTCGACAAACTTGCCGACGACGCCGAACTTCCGCAGCATCTCGGTGACGGTGAGGACAAGGTCGGTTGCCGTCGCGCCTTCGCGCAATTTGCCGGTGAGTTTGAATCCGACGACCTGCGGAACGAGCATGCTCACCGGCTGGCCGAGCATGGCAGCTTCGGCTTCGATGCCGCCGACGCCCCATCCGAGCACGCCGAGCCCGTTGATCATCGTGGTGTGCGAGTCTGTGCCGACGAGAGTGTCTGGATACGCGATTGTCTGGCCGTTCTCGTCCCTGGTGAAGACGACGCGCGCGAGGTACTCGAGATTGACCTGGTGGCAGATGCCCATGCCGGGCGGGACGGCGGAGAAGTTGCGGAAAGCGGTCTGTCCCCACTTGAGGAAGGCGTAGCGCTCGCGGTTGCGCTGGAACTCGAGCGCGGCGTTCAGGTCGTAGGCCTTGGCGCTTCCGTACTCGTCGACCTGAACGGAATGATCGATGACGAGCTCTGCAGGCACGAGCGGGTTGATCTTCTGGGCATCCCCGCCGAGTGCCTTCATGGCATCGCGCATCGCGGCGAGGTCGACGATCGCGGGCACGCCGGTAAAGTCCTGCATGAGCACGCGCGCCGGCATGAAGGCGATCTCGCGCGAGGGCTCGGCCTTGGCGTTCCAGTTGGCGAGAAAGCGAATGTCGTCGGCCGTGACGGTCACGCCGTCTTCGCGGCGCAGCAGGTTTTCGAGCAGGATGCGCAGCGAGTAGGGCAGCCGCTCCAGCTTTGCGCCGGCGGACGCGAGCGCGTTGAGCCGGAAGTAGCGTACGGACTTGCTGCCGGACTGGAGCTCGCCGGCGGAGTGAAAGCTGTCAGGATGGGCGTTTGCAGTAGCCATGTCTTATCTCCTTGAAGCTCCCCGCGGAGCTTTGATCCTGGGGAGCGCTGCCTCCCGTCTCGTGACGAGGGCAGAGGATGAGGCCCGCATCAGACGCGCGAACACGCAGCGAGGATGACGGGCGAACAATTCTGGATGATAGCGAGTCTGGATGGGAAAGGCGCGCGCGCCGTTAGCGGGTGGAACGCCCGCGATCATGACGGCCACGGCGGAAGCGCCTGAGGGGAGAGCGCGACATGCCGACAGTGTAGCGCTTTTGCCACACCGGGTGCACGGTCCAACTCTTTCCCTTCGTGCAGTTAGAGAGATAGATCGCCAGCCGGCTCACTCCGCCCGCCAGCACCGCATCTTATACAAAGCCGACGGGTTTATACCGATCGTAGGGGCGTGCTCCAGCAATGAAGAGAGCCGCCGGGAGCCAACGGATGCAAGTTGCTAGGACCAAAACGAGCACCACAATCCGCCGCGCAATGGGCGCGATTGCTATTTCGGGAGCGCTGGCGCTCGCCGCCGGATGTCACAGCAAAAATAATGCGGCAAACGCCGGGCCGGATCCGGCGGCGGCCAACATGGCGCCGGCCAATGGGCAGACCCAGGTTCTGGGACAGAACGCCGCATACACGCCGCAGCAGCAGGGTGAGTCCTATCAGCAGGCCCAATACCCGCAGCAGGCGCCCGCACCCGTGGAGCAGGAATATCCCCAACAGCAGGGTTACTACGCCCAGCAGCCCGGCTACTCCGACCAGGAGCTGGCTGGGGAAGAGGCGCTGGTGGACACCACTGAGGCGCCTCCGCCGCTGCCCGAGTACGATCAGCCGCCTGCTCCCGGACCGGACTACATCTGGACTCCGGGCTACTGGGCGTGGGGACCTGACGGCTACTACTGGGTGCCTGGCGCGTGGGTTGAGCCGCCTTACTACGGCGCGCTTTGGACTCCGCCGTACTGGGGCTGGAACGACGGCCGCTATCGCTTCCACCACGGCTACTGGGGACGTCACGTGGGCTACTACGGTGGCATCGATTACGGCTTCGGCTATATCGGTATTGGGTACTTCGGCGGCTACTGGAACCACGATCACTTCTACTACAACACTGCTGTAACCCGCGTCAGGCCGGAGATTCGCACGATCTACGAGCGGCCGGTTATCTATGACAATGTCCGGTACAGCGGCCGGCCAGAGAACCGGGTGAGCTATAACGGCGGGCGCGGCGGGATCAATGTTCAGCCGCGGCCGACCGAGGTCGCCGCGATGCGCGAGCGTCACGACGCTCCCCTGGCGGTACAGCAACAGGTCCGTGTGGAGGCAGCGCACAACCGCGCGCAATTCTATAACCAGAACCACGGTCATCCGCAGATGGCCTCTGCAGAACACGGCTTCGCGAACACTCGGGGCATCGCTCCGGCGCCGCGCGTTGCGGAGCCCGCGGCTCCGGTTGGCCGCCCGGGTCAGCCCAACGGCGCGTACATGAACGAACGCCCAGCCAACGGTGGACGGACGCAGCCGTACGAAGCGCCACGGTACGACAATCGTGGGCAGCCGCAGCCGAATGGCGGCAATCCGCGGTATGACAATCGTGTCCAGCCGCAGCCGCAACCCAATAGCGGCAACCCGCGATTCGAGAATCGTGCCCAGCCGCAGCCGCAACCGAATGGCGGCAACCCGCGATTCGAAAATCGTGCCCAGCCGCAGCCGCAACCCAATGGCGGCAACCCGCGGTTCGAAAATCGTGCTCAGCCCCAGCCGCAACCGAACGCCGCTGCGCCGAGGTTCGACAATCGTGCCCAACCTCAGCCGCAACCGCGCGTAGAGAATCGCCCGCAGCCGCAGCCGCAGCCGCAGCCACAGCCGCAGCCGAATGCGGGTCCGCGCTTCGAGCATCAGCCGTCTCCGCAGCCGCAGCCGCGAATGGAGAATCGCCCGCAGCCGCAGCCGCAGCCGCAGGCTCGGATGGAGAATCGTCCGCAGCCGCAGCCGCAGCCGCGAATGGAGAATCGTCCGCAGCCGCAGCCGCAACCGCAGCCTCGGATGGAGAATCGTCCGCAGCCGCAACCGCAGGCGCGCATGCAGCCGCAGCCTCGTCCGATGCCGCAGCCTCAGCAGCATGTGGAGAACCGGCCCGCACCGCCCCCGCCGCGTCCGCAGGCACCGCCGCCGCAGGCTCGCCCTGCTCCGCAACCTCAGCAGGCACACGGAAACCAGGGCGGCGGAAATCGCAGCGACGAGCACGGCCATCGCTAACCACGAAACGTGAAACCAAGAGTGCCCGCTCCGGCGGGCCCTTTTGTGTTCAGCGATTCAGCGCTGTAACCTCTTGCACGCTCGCAGCTTCAAACAGCGTCTCGCCCATCCAGCGCACGCGAATGTCCTGTGAGGCGACGCGGCCGATGGCCTCGGTTGTGAAGCGGCCGCCGCGCTCGACGAAGTTGGCGAGCGGCACATGCGCCTTCGGTCGCGCGCTCAGCAGAACGCGCGCAGGTCGTTCGCCAAGCAATGCCTCGGCAGCGGAGGCTCCCTCGGTCTCACTGAGCTCGGCATGGAATCCTCGGCCGTGCCCCGCGCACCCGCACACGAGCGCGGCCCACACGCCGCCCTCGCCAACGGGCTGCGTTCCTGTCGGGAAATTTTTGTCCGCAAGTCGCTGAAGTGTGGATTGCAGCGCGTTCTGATCCTCTTCCGTAGCTACCCGCAATGGCTGCACCAGCACAATCACATCATCGACGTGCGGAAATCCTGCAGGTAAACCCTCGACCGCCGCTTGAGATTTTCGCCCGCATCGGGCAGCCGCTTCGCGCATCTGCTGCAGCAGTTCACTCGGCGCCGCCACAGCTACGCCCCTGTAGAGCCAAACCCCGCCTGGCCGCGCGGCGTTTCCGCAAGCATATCCGTCTCTTCAAAGCTGGCCTGGATGCGTTCCACCACGCGGAGCTGCGCGATCCTGTGCCCCGGCGCAATCATCTGCGGCTCCGGGGAGAGGTTGGTGATGATGACCTTTAACTCACCGCGATAGCCGGGATCGATGACGCCGGCCAGCGTCGTCACGCCGCGCATCGCCAGCCCGGAGCGATCCTCGACCAGCGCGCCGTGCGACGAGGGCAGCTCCAGAGCCAGCCCCGTGCGCACCGCGGCGGTGCTGCCGGGCTCGCCAATGGGAGCGAGCGTTGCGGCTTCGGCGGCGAATAAATCCGCAGCCAGATCGCCGTACGGTCCCGCGTGCGCGTAGCGAGGCAGTTGCGCTGCCGGCAGCAGACGTTGGACAAGAATTCTGGGCGAAGCCTTCGAGTCGATCATCGTGTCAAGTCTCTCATCCGGAGATTCGTTTGCGCGGTTCGGTCGAGCGGAAGAGGTACACGCCGAGCACCGTAATCAGCGGCTCCAGCGGATGCCGGAAGCGCGCCTGGACCGTGACGAAGTAGTACGGCAGCGGCAACAACAGAAACATCCATCCCATCAGCGCAGCTCCCGGCACGCGCCGGCGCAGTGCGAGGGCCAGGCCCATCAACCCGGCGAGGCTCAGGAAGCTGTAGTTCACGCGCCGGCCGATCTCCTGCATCAGCTTGTTCTCGGGTGGATGCGGAATGTTGGTCCAGAAGAAGATAAAACGGTCGCCGGCATATCGAAGAAAGCGGCCGGGATGCTGGCGAATGAGTTCGATTGCCTGCTGCTTGCGCATCGCGGAGTAGCGCAGTTCGCCCATCTGCACATACTGCTTGAACTTCGGTGCGCCCGGCCACATCGGCAGCGTTGGTCCCCATGGGAAACCTTCGTGCGAGGGGAGCACCGATTCATACAACTCCGCGCCGAAGTTCGAGCGGGTCGCTACGAATTTGCCGAAGGCGTGCTCGTTGCGGATCCACCACGAGCTCATCACCGCAGCGAACACGATTCCGGCTAGCACTGGCCCTGTAATGATGTGCCGGAGATGCAGCCTGCGCAACTTCGGCCAGATCACCCACAGCCCGGCGGCAGGCAATCCGATCAGGATCGACGCATTCGAAAGTGCAACCAGCGCCCACAGCACGCCGAACAAAGCCCATCGCCCAAGCTGTCCTGCACCGTCGCGTTCGTCTTCACCCGTGCCTCGCAGCCGGAGCGCGAGGACGATGGTCCACGCGAAAATCCCTGTGGAAAGTGACGTCTCCCAGAACCAGTGCACGGCATACTGCAGTGCGGCGGGGTACAGGGCCCACAGCCAGCCGGACCAGAGCGCGACGGGAGCCGCCTTTGTTGAGGCCCGGCGCGCGCTTCCATACGCGTCGAAGCAGCGCGCCGCGATCTCGTAGACCGCAGGAGCGATCAGCGCGGAGAAGACGCTGTCGACGGTCAGGACGAAGAAGGCCGCGGCCTTGGTGTACACGCCGAACAGCTTGAACGCGAGTGCCAGCAGCAGGGGATAGATCGGCGGCAGCCACGCCGTCGGCCCGCTCACGCCGTTGAAGGGATTCGCGTAACCGTGCCCCTGGACAAGCGAGCGTGCGATTCGTCCGGCCTCGAATCCAAAGTCGAAGTGATCGTTGATGAGACGGACGCGGTACGTATGCCCGATGGCGATGCAGGCAACGCGCAGCAGAAAAGCAACCCAGAAGAGGCTGCGAGGCGCACGGAACAAGCCTGGTTTGTCGGAGGTAATGGGCACGAGGAAGGATCAGATCGCTTGCTTCAGTCTATCGCGCGGTCTGCGCGTAATTCGGCCCTTATACGGTAGCCGGCTGTCCACGCAGTCGCGCCAGGACTCTCCGCGCGCCGCGCAAGAGTATGCGCATCATCAGGAGAGCGCTCACGACCGCCGCCACCACAATCGCTGCGCCGATGTACGGATGCACGGTGGCGATCCACGTGATTCCGGCAGCGGCAACATCCTCTGACGTACTCAGGATCGCGTTCGAAACGGGCTCAGGCGTCCCCGAGACCGCGACGCGCGCCGAGGTCTTTGCCGTGTGCGCCACGCCCGCAAGTGCCGCCGCCAGCACCGTCACCAGCGCGTGCTCGGCCGGCGAGAGTTGATTTGACGCCTGGTAGGCAAGGATCGCCGCCGCCGGCACGCGAATGAAGGTGTGCACGGCGTTCCAGACCAGGTCGAAGTACGGAATCTTGTCGGCGACAGCCTCAATCACGCTCAGGCCGATCGCGAGCGCAACGACCCACGTGTGATCCAGCAGCGACAAGCCCGCAGGCAGTTGCAGCGCATGGAAACGGCTCAGCAGCCCGAGAACCGCAATCGTCACGTAGAGGTTCAAGCCGGCCGCAAAGCTGACGGCCACAAGCAATGCGGTAAGCCTGCCTGGATCGAACATCGGGTTCTCCCGCGTGAGGATTGTAGCTGCACGACGCGGTCCTCTGCCGTACTCGTGTTATTCCCCAGGCCGGCTGCGCTCCGCTAAGCTCGAAACACGCTCCGATTCTCTTCTCGCTGGCCGTCCGCGGCTAAACGGGTTTGTTCTTCCACTGCGCTTCAGGAGCTCCGGCCCTTTCCCGGAGCAGGGTCCGTTTTGCCGGTCTGCTTCAACGCTGTCCGACGATCATTCCGCGATGCAACGCGTGTGTGGCCGCGCCTTTGCGCGCCGCTTCCGCTTGCGTTCTGGGCGGTCTCGCCGGTCTTCGCGCAGAGTCCTGTCGACGGCGTGGTGCGCGGCCGGCTGCTGACCCCGCCCGGGACTCCCGCTGTGGCGGTCAGCGTGTCCATCCGGCACGATGACACCTCCTGGCAGCAGACATTCTCTTCCACGCGCGATGGATCCTTCACGCTCCTGGACCTTCCGCCCGGCGACTACACGATCGCCGCCGGCCCGTGCGCGGCGCAGCCTGTGTCCGTCTCTGCCGGCGAAATTACAGATGCAACGATCGATCTCGCCTCGTGCACTCCGCGCCAGCCCCATGTCGCACCAACTGCTCCGCTGCCGCTGCCGGCGCTCGATCCGGTCGAGCTCTCGGAGCTTGAATCCGCAGCGCACGATGCGACCCTCGCCGCGGCGCCACCGGACGAGACCACCGGCGACGAGCCCGCAACTCCCGAAGCCGCGCGCGAAACAACCGAGCTCGGCTTCGCCGGACCCAGCGTCAGCGGCCTCTCGCCCACTGCAAACTCCACACTGCTCGACGGCCTCTCCACCAGGCAGAACTTCCGCTCCGGTCCGCGCGGCTCAGCCGGCGGAGGCCCACGCACCTCCGCAACCTTCAACGACTCCGCTACCCGCTCCTTCCGACTCCAGCCGCACTCGTACTCCGCGCAATACGGCGGGGCCGGCGGCATCATCGCGGTCACGTCCCGCGGGCAAGCCGAGCGCCTGCACGGCACGGCCTTCGCTCTCACCCGCGAGAGCGCCTTCGCCGCGACCAATCCGTTCTCCGTCGTTACGCACTACAACGATGCCGCCGTCACGTCCGAGCTGCTGAAGCCCGCTGACAGTCTGGTGCAGTTTGGCGCGGCGGCCGGGCTTCCACTCTCGCGCGTTCGGGTCCCATGGCTGCTGCACGCGTCCCTGTACACATCGCTTGAGCTCCAGCTTCACTCCGGCCAGATCGTCTCCACTCCGGCGACGGCAAACTTCTACGCGCTCACACCCGAGCAGCTTGCGCTCCTCGCCAACCGCGGCGTCTCTGCTGCCGCAGCAAACTCCGCACTCAATTTTCTCGACAGCCTCAGCGGCACGCAGCAACGCGATGCAAGCCGTTTCCTCAGCTTCGCGCGTCTCGATCTTGTACCCACGCCGAAGCATCAGCTAACGTTCGGCTACATCGGCAATCGCTTCAACTCGCCGACGGGCTCAAGCTCCGGCTCGGCAGAAGGCGTCACGCCGCGTGGCCGCGCCAGCCTCGCGAGCAGCACGCTTCACGTCGACGCAGTCACCGGCCGCTGGCTCTATCGCCTTTCGCCGCTCGCGGCCAACGAACTTCGCGGCCAGTTCGCGCGCGACCTCGAATACGAAACTCCGCACACGCCGCTCCCGCAGGAGCCTGCGATCAGCGCCGGCGGTTTCGCTCCGCAGGTCTCGATCGCGCCCAATGGATTCAGCTACGGCACGCCGTCGGCTGTCGGCCGCACCGCGTACCCCGACGAGCGGCGCCTGCAGCTCGCCGACACCTTCACCGCAGTTCGCGGGCGCCATCTGTTCGTCGGCGGCGCGGACTGGAGCCGCATCACCGACCTGATCGCCGGGTCCACGAATGCAGCCGGGACGTTCCTCTACGACAGCGGCACCACCAACGGCCGCGACGGCGGCCTCGCCGACTGGATCACCGACTACACCTTCAATGTCCATGCGTATCCGAACGGCGCCTGCCCCAGCATCAACGCCGCCGATCACCTCTTCTGCTTCCGCAGCTACACGCAAAACTTCAGCGCTGCATCGACGCAGTTCGTCACCCATGAGCTCGCGGTCTTCGGCGAAGATGCTCTGCGCCTCCCGCACTCGCTCTCGCTCACTGTCGGCGCGCGTTACGACTACACGCTGCTTCCCCCGCCGCAGCATCCGAACCCGCAAGTGGATCAGATCGTAAGCACGTTCGGCTCACCCATCGGTGGCGCGACGTCGGTCATTCCCGAAGACCGCAACAACGTCGGTCCGCGCGTCTCGCTGGCCTGGTCGCCGGCGCGTGGGCGCTTCTTCACCGCGCGCCTGGGCTATGGCGTCTTCTACGGCCGCATCGCCGGAGCCACCGTCAACGCCGCGCTCACCGACACCGCCCTCGCCAGCACCACACGCCGCATCCGCATCACGCCTTCCACCATCACCGAATGCCCGCAAGTCGCCAACCAGGGCTTCGGCTATCCGTGCGCCTACACGTCGGAGCCTCCATCTGCCGTGGCGCAAACCACCTCCGCGATGGTGTTCTCGAACCGCTTCCGGCTTCCGGCCGTGCAGCGCGCTTCGCTCTCGCTCGAACATTCCACACGCAGTGTCGAGCTACGCGCCGGTTACGCCATGGCGATTGCCACGCAGCTCCCGCAGACCATCGACCTGAACATCACGCCGTCGCCAACAACCAAAAGTTTCATCCTCCAGGGCGGCGACGGCCATCGCGGCCTCTACTCCGGCGAGAGCTTCACCGTCCCGCTCTACACCACTCGACGCACGACGGCGTTTGGCCCGATCATTGCACTTGTCTCGAACGCCAACGCCACGTATCACTCGTTCAACGCGGAGGCGCGCTTTCACCTTCGCTCCGTGCAGCTCCGCGGCAGCTACACGTTTTCGCGCGCCATCGATTACGGCCCGCAGCTCTCCGCAACCCCACGCGCGAACGGCCAGTTCGACCCGTTCACCGACGCCTACGACAAAGGTCTCGCCAGCCTCGACATCCGCCATCGCTTCGCCGGTGATCTGGTCCTCCGCTCGGCGCTGCACCGCGGTCCGGAGTCCTTCCGCCGAACGTTTTCCGGCTGGCAACTCGCGACCATTGCTGCCGCGGGCACTGGCGCACCGTACAGCTATGGCATCTTCGGCGGAACGGCGCTCTCCGGCGGCCGCGATTCCATCAACGGCTCCGGCGGGGCCACGTATCTGCCGACGTTAGGGCGCAATACTCTGCGGCTGCCGACGCGAAGTCACGTGAACCTCCGCGCCGGCCGCGGGTTCACGTTGCACGAGCACCTTCGGCTCAATGCCTTCGCCGAAGCCTTCAACCTCCTGAACACCCAAAGCTTCTCTCGCATCCAAACCCGTGCCTTTCTGGTCGGCACACCGGCAACCACCGGCGGTCCCACCCCGCTGATCTTTCAGGACGCCGCAACCGTCACTGCCGAGGGCATCACCACCCAGCCGTTCGGTACCCCAACCTCCTCCACCGCCGGCGCGAGCCGCGAGCGGCAGCTTGAAATGGGAGTCCGACTTGAGTTCTAGAACGATAACGCGACCTGGCAGCAGCTTCCCGCATCCAACCCGGTGTACTCGTACGTTCCGGGAGACGGAAGGGTCATGAGCCTGCTTGCCGCAGTGCAGAATCATGGATATGCGGCGACGGCGCTCATTCTGCTGCTGTCGTCCTGCGGCCTTCCCCTGCCTCTTTCGGTCGTGCTCCTCACCGCGGGCGCAGCTGCGAGCGCCGGTTCGCTGAACCTCGCTCTGGTCATCCTGGCGGCCGCGTCGGCCGCGCTGCTCGGCGACACCATTCTGTATTTTGGCGGCAGATTCACCGGCTGGTGGCTGCTCGCCGGTCTGTGCCGCCTCAGCCTCAATCCGGAGACCTGCATCTTCGGCTCGGCGCGATCGTTCTATCGCCGCGGTCCGCGCACCCTGCTCTTCGCCAAGTTCGTCCCGGGGCTCGGCACCGTCGCGGCCCCGCTGGCCGGCAGCCTGAACATGGGGCTCATCCGGTTCCTCAAGCTCGACGCTTTCGGCGTGCTCCTGTACACGACCGCGTGGAGCACCGTCGGCTTCCTGTGCGCCCCATTTCTGCGCGACATTGTGCGGTGGGTTGTGCGGGTCGGGCATCTCACCGCAGCCACTCTCAGCGGCGTTATTGTGCTGTATATCCTCTGGCTGCTGGGCAGCTCTCTGCGTGATAACCGCTTCAGCAGCATCGAACGCGTTGCCGCCGAGGAACTCCACGAGCGCTTGAAAGCGGCCACGCACGACAAACTCCTGGTTATCGCCGACGTTCGTTCGCATGGTTACTACGACCCCGCCGCGCAGCGCATCAAGAACTCCATTCGCGTCGAACCCAACCGCCTTCGCGAAGAGCTCGAAGCGCTGCGTGAGTTCATGGCGCCGGAGTGCGAGATCTATCTCTACTGCTCCTGCGCCCGCGATGCCACCAGCGTTCGCGTCGCGCGCGAGCTTGAAAAAGAGAACTGCTCCACCAAGGTGATCGCCGGCGGGCTGAAGGCATGGATCAAGGCCGGCGGCCCGCTCGAGCCCGTGCCGCCCACCGATGTCGAGCATCTGCCGAAGTTCAATTAGGCGGTCTCTTGATATCAATACATCTCGGAACTGTGTAGGTCGCCGCTCGAAACTGAACGGAACTACGACACCTGCTTGGCCATAGATCGGAGGCCATTCAGCAGCTTCGCATACGGCAATCCATCTGCGTAGGTCTTCAACATCAGGTGCCGCAGGACGCGCCTTCTCACCACGCGGAATCCGCGTCCCGGCTCGCGATAGAAGCTCTTCGCGGCATCGTGCGAAAACATCAGCATCGCCTGCAACTCGCTGAGTCGCTCCGCATACGCCGCGCTCAGTGAAGCGCTGTCTGCATCCGCGCCCGCCATTACAGCGGCTGCTGCGGCCTGCCCGCTCTTGATGGCTGAATAGATTCCCTCGCCGGTCAGAGGGTCCACGAAACCTGCCGCATCCCCAGCCAGCAGCACGCGCCCGCGTGGCACATACGAGTGCCCGCCCAACCCGAGATGCTGTCCCGACACATGTGCGCGCACCTGGCTCAACTCCACACCGAGCTTCTGTCGCGTGTAGCTCTCCAGCAGACCGCGTGTCACGCTCTCATAGCTCATCGCATCGCTATTCGCAGCCCCAGATCCATCAGATCCATCCTTCGGGACAAATCCGCCCACGCCCACATTGATGTGGTCGCCCTTTGGAAACAGCCATCCATACCCGCCCGCAATCGGAGCGAAGTCAAACACCAGGTCCTGCGGCGCATCTCCTGCAGGCAATTCGCTGCGGCAGTACCTCAAAGGGGACCGTCGCCTCCAGCGCAAATCCGCGCGCGTACCACGCAGGCTCGCTCGGCAGCTCCGTCGCCCTGCTCTCGATCGCCTCTCCGTTGCGCAACTCATCCCGCTGCGCATCGAGCCCCGCCGCCAGCCGCCGCATCTGCCCATTCGATCCATCCGCGCCAATCAGCACCGGAGCGCACAGCGTTTCTCTTCCGCCGTCCGCGAACGCAACCTCGATCTCCACCCAATCGCGCGACTCGCGCACGGCCACAATCGCATCAATCTTCTTCAGCTCCGCGCCCGCAGCCAGCGTCTGCTCCAGGCAGAAGGCGTCAAACTTCTCCCGCACCGCCATCGCGCAGATCACCTTACGCGTGCGCAGCCGCACCTCGCAGCTCTTGTCCGCAACGCGCACGCCTTCATGAAAGCGCGGTCCTGCCTCCTGCAGCACCACCTCGCGGCACACGCGCTCCACCACCGGTTCCACCGAGTAACGCAGCGCGCGCAGCGTCTTCCGCGTCAGCCCGCAGGCGCAGGCCTTGTGCCGCGGAAACGTCCTGCGGTCGAGCATCAGCACACGCTTGCCCGCGCGCGCCAGGTCATACGCCGCAGCACACCCGGCCGGCCCCGCGCCGGCGATCAGAACGTCATAGTCGTAAAACATCTCTCTCAGTTTAGTGCGGCCGCGGTCTCACTCAGAGTCCGCAAACCCATCGCCTCGGCCAGCAGCGTATAACTCCGCTTCCTCGCCTCATGCGAGTGCGTAATCGTGTTCACGATCAGCTCTCCAATCTCCAACTCCCGCGCAATCCCCGTCAGCTCCTCCGCCACCCGCTCCGGCGTCCCGACCACATACCTCGGAAACTCCGACTCCGGCTGGTCCAGCGACCCCACCGTGAACGGCAGCAGCGGATTCGGCACCGCCGCCCCGGCCTCCAGCTCGCGCAGCGCATCCTCCGGCGCCGCCACCGGCCTGCGGTCGTCCATCCTGATCCGCCGCTGCAGCAGCCGCACCGACGCATGCAGAAACTCCGCCTCCTCCTGCGTCGGCGCGCAGATCACCCCAATCGCAATCGTCGCCTCCGGCTCGCTGCGATCCGGGCCCGCCACAAAATTCCGCAGAGTAGTACTCGATCGCCTGCCGCGTTCCCTGCGCCGAAAAGAAGTGCGCAAACGCATACGGCAGGCCCTCATGCGCCGCCGTCACGGCCGACCACATGCTCGACCCCAGCAGCCACACATCCGGCGCTCCCTCGCTCGCCAGGTGCCACCCGCAGCCGCGCAAACGGATGCTCTCGCGGAAACCGCTCCGGATGCAGAAACGCCCGCAGCTCCGCCATCTGTTGCGGAAAGTCATCCACCATCGGCCCCTGTCGCGTCCGCCGCAGCGCATGCATCTCCAACTGGCCACCACCCGGCGCCCGCCCGATCCCCAGATCGATCCGCCCCGGAAACATCGCCTCCAGCGTGCGAAACACCTCCGCCACCTTGTACGGCGAATAGTGCGGCAGCATCACGCCGCCCGAGCCCACACGAATCCGCTCCGTCGCCCCCGCCGCGCGCGCCACCAGGATCTCCGGCGCCGTACACGCCAGCAAATCCATCGCATGGTGCTCCGAGTACCACAGCCGCGTATATCCCAGCGCATCCACATGCCGCGCCAGGTCCAGCGAGTTCGCCAAAGCGTCGCCCGGCGTCGAACCCTCCGGCACCGGCGACTGGTCCAGAACCGACAACCTAACCGCTCCACCCATGCCGATTGGATGTCCCTCACCTCTTCCACGCTCCATCCGCTATCCTCGCCTCAGTGACTCCCGCACCCTCACCGGCCCCGCTGCTCGCCGTCCGCGATCTCCGCATCGCCTTCTCCGGCCGCGAAGCCGTTCACGGCATCTCCTTCGACATCGCGCCCGGTGAAACTCTCGGCCTCGTCGGCGAATCCGGCTCGGGCAAATCCGCAACGTCACTTGCGCTTCTGCGTCTCCTCCCGCCGACCGCAACCATCACCGGCAATCTCCAACTCACCACCCAACCCGAGACCAAGCCCGAAGACCTCCTCACCCTCAGCGAAAACGCACATGCGCGCGCACCGCGGCCGCTCGCTCGCGATGATCTTTCAGGAGCCCATGACCGCGCTCAACCCGGTCATGCGCGTCGGCCGCCAGATCGCCGAAGCCGTCCTCGCACATCACCCACGCATCGCAAAATCCGAGCTCAACCAACGCGTGCTCGCCGCGCTGCACGAAGTCGCCCTGCCCGATCCGGAGCGCCGTCTCCGCGACTACCCGCATCAGTTCTCCGGCGGCCAGCGTCAGCGCATCATGATCGCCATGGCGCTCATCAACCGCCCGCGCCTTCTCATCGCCGACGAACCCACCACCGCACTCGACGTCACCGTGCAGGCGCAGATCCTCGCGCTGCTCAAGCGTCTGCGCGCGCGAGCACGGCCTCTCCATGCTCTTCATCTCGCACGACCTCGCCGTCGTCGGCCAGATCGCCGACCGCATCCTCGTCATGCGTCACGGCCGCATCGTCGAACAGGGCATCACCCAACAAGTCCTCACCGCACCGCAGCACGACTACACGCGCCAGCTCCTCGCCTCCGTGCCCTCCATGCGCACACCGCGCGACCAACCTTTAGCTACACTCTCCAAAGCCTGACAAAACGTTCTCCCTAACTCCTCACCCCTAACTCCCCATGCGCGCCCTCGTCGTCTCCGACATCCACGGCAACCTCCAGGCTCTTCAAGCCGTGCTCTCCGCCGCCGGCTCCTTCGACGAGCTTTGGAACCTCGGCGACATCGTCGGCTACGGCGCCAATCCTAACGAGGTCATCGACACCGTCCGCCCGCTCGCGCGCATCAACGTGCGCGGCAATCACGATCGCGTCTGCTGCGGCCTCACCAGCTCTGCAGGGCTTCAACCCCATCGCCGCCGAAGCCGCTGCGTGGACGCACCGCCAGCTCACGCCGGAGAACCTCGAGTGGCTGCGCGCCATGCCGCAAGGTCCCGTCCTCGCTTCCGAACGCGCGCTCTGCGCCCACGGCTCGCCGCTCAACGAAGACCACTACATCATCTCCATGCGCGACGCCTGGTCGCCGCTGCAGCGCATGTCCACCGAGATCACCTTCTTCGGCCACACCCACGTGCAGGGCGCCTTCTCGCAACAGGCACCCGAATGGCAGGAGACTCACCCGCTCTACAAAACGCAAACGATCCCGAGCAGTTCACGATCGACGTCCCCATCGGCTCACGCCATCTCATCAATCCCGGCTCCGTCGGCCAGCCGCGCGACAACGATTGGCGCGCCGGCTTCGCCATCTACAACAACGCCGATGAGCGCGTCACCTTCTTCCGCATCCCCTACGACGTCGCCGCCGCCCAGCAAGCCATCCGCAACGCGAAACTCCCGGAACGCCTCGCGTCTCGCCTCAGCACAGGAAGGTAGTGAATAGTGAATAGTGAATAAAGACTAAGATACGCGACAGTGTCAGGAGTAACAGTTTGGCTAGTGCAGTCGTATTACTGCGATTCAGATCGCAGAAGGCAAACGAAGTCACGATCAGGAGCTAGTCAACAACCATCAACTCGGCCACCGAGCCGTTTCCGAAAGAGCGAGATGACCGGCCATCTTACAACCAGCTGACAGGGCGCTGTCTCGGTTGCAAGCAACATCGCTGAGGAGCAGGGCCGCCGTACAATTCCGGCGAGTCATGCACTTCCTCGGCATGGCTCGAGGTTCTGTTCTGCGCAGTGCAAACCCAACTTGAACTCGCACAGCGTCTTAACGTTCGGCAGAAGCGCATTCGCAACTGGAAGAGCGGAGCGGCAAGCCACAGATACTGGCAGTCAAAATTCTGAACTCCGCTGATCTCCAATCCTGCGCAGCTGCGCTCTCAGCGCCTGATCGCACATTCGGCACGAGCGAGCATCTTTGCTTTATTCACTATTCACTACTCACATTCTACTGTCCTCAGAAAAACCTCCCAATCGTAAACACAAACTTCTTATCCCCACTGAACCCCAGCGCCGGCGCGAACGACACCACGCCCAGCGGAGTCTCCGCGACAATGCCGATGTAAACATCCTCGCGTGTTATCGTCGCCTGGCCCGGCGCGCGCATCTGTCCGACTTCAAATGTTCCACCCAGGTAGACATTTCCAGTGACCGGCGGTTTCATCGCGTAAATCCTGCGCAAATATCCCGGCGTAGCCAGCCAGTAATCCGTTCCACGCAACTGGTCAATCGACTGCGCCGACAGCCGCAACGGCCCGCCCAGCGTGTACCGGAACGGCTGCGCGACATCGTGATTGAACATCGACGCGCCCTCCAACTTTCCGAGAAAAACATTCCTCGCGGCCCACGTATGTGCGCCTTCAATCTGTGTGTAGAACTGCGGCGCGGATGGGCTGCCGGGAGTACCGTAAAGGTATCCGAAGCTGCTCGTGAGCCGCAGGCCATAACGCGGCACGAGCGCCCGGTCCTGCGAATCATAGACGTAACGAATCCTCGCAATCTGCGACTTCCCTGAATAATCGGGGAGATTGTCCGCGCCCGTTGTCACGTGCCACTGCACGTTGTTGAATGCCCATCCCGCGCGCAGCTCCTGCGTCCTGGTGTCGGTCCATCCTACGTCGGCCGCAATCCCGCCAATCTGCGATTGCCGCTCGGAGATTCGCGTACTCGAGTCCGGCGCAGCGTAGATGTAATACGGCACACGGGTGAGGTTCGCCCGCGGCGCCACAAAGAAACCCGTCGGCGTGAACAGGTGGAAATATTCGCCCTCGAGCTGCGTCAAGAATCCGAGATCGACCTTGCCCCGCAGCTCCGATCCATAGCCGCCGAGGTCCTGGTAGAGAAGAAGGCTGTCCACCGTCGCGCGCGTCACCCCGGCAGTCTGCGCCTCCACGTTGAAACCGACTTCCAGGAAGGGTGGCCCGTTCTTCTTGTCCTCCACGTCAACCAGCAGAATCGGCCGGTTCGATTCTTTCGAGTCATACCCCACCGTGTAGTCCGCGTTGTATCGTCCGTCAGCTCGGACGTCCGCCAGCAGCGCCCGCATCTTGGCGTCATCCACCGGCTGATTCACCAGCGCGTCGAATTTGCGATGCACCGCCTCTGCTACCGCCGGAGTCGGCGCCTTCACCTTCACCGTCAGCACCGGGCCGACGGGCGGCCGCTCCCTGGAGCGGCGCTTCGCCATGTACGCCTCCCACTCCGCATCACTCAGCGCATATTTCATTAGCTCGGTTTTGTGCGCCTCCGTCGCGGCGTATCCGCGTGCTGCCAGTTCCGCGGTCTTCGAGTAGTCCGTTGCCGAAAATCCGCTGATGTCCGGCATGATCACCACGTTCGCCAGCTTGCGTTCGTGCTCCTCGTTCACCTCGATGCCCACGGCAAACGCACGCTGCAGCACTCCAACGATCGAGTCCAGATCGCCCTTGCCCACCGGGCTCAGCGGCAGACTGAACGCGATGATCACGTCGGCGTTCATGGCCTTCACGTCCGAAGTTGGCAGGTTGTCCAAAATTGCCCCGTCGACATACTCATGCCCATTCATCTCGAACGGCTGAAAGGCCCCCGGCAAAGACGCAGAGGCTCTGACAGCATCCTGCAGAGACCCGCGCGAGAACACCACGCTCTTCGGGTCTGTCAGGTCCGTCGCCCGGCACCGGAAGGGAATCGGCAGATTGTTGAACTCGATCTGGTCGTTGTAGCGCATGAACTCCCTGTCCAGCAGTTCATTCAGGCCCGAATCCGTCAACAGCGCGTTGCGCAGCGACACCCCATGCTTCAGCCCGATCGAGATTCCGTTGGGAAACTCCCGCGCATCCTCGCGCCGGCGATAGCTCTTCGCGGAGTACTCCGTTCCTATGCGAAAGATCCGGTTCACCTCCACCGGATCCAGCACCTCCTTCATCTGCTGCGGCGTCACCCCGGTCGAGTACAGCGCGGCCAGGATGGAACCCATGCTCGTCCCCGCGATCACATCGACCGGAACATGGTGCTCATCCAGCCACTGCAGCGCGCCGATCTCCGTGATCGCCAGTGCCGCTCCTCCGCCGAGGGCCAGGCCAATCACAGGCCGGTCCTTCGGCAGGTCTCTCGGCGGCGGCGCCGGGTCCAGCGGTCCGAGCCGCAAAATCGTCCCGCTCGCCGTCTGTTCCGCCGGACTCGCGGGCTTGGATTGCGAGGTCGTGTCCTGCCCGCTCTTCTGGGTCTCGCCCTGTTTTTGGGGCTGATTCTTCTGGCCCATTCCCGTCTGCGCCTCGGAGGGCTTCTCCGCCGGCGGAGGCCCGGCTGAGCCGGGTTGTGTCTGCTGGGCGACACAAAACGGCCCTCCGGACGCAAAAATCAGTGCGCAAAAACCGCACAAAAACGCTCCAAAACGCGTTAAAAACCACCTTTTTTGCAACATGATTTTCGGCCCTCGGTCCGAATCGCACACAGATTAGGGCAAAAATTGCTAGCCCCGATACTCCTGGAACAGCGCCGGAAACTGCCGCTCCAGCTCAGCAATCTTCGGGATATCGCACACCTGAATGTACGGATTGTCCGGATTCTTCAGCGCGTAATCCTGGTGGTATTCCTCGCCGGCGTAGAAATGTTCCAGTGGAACGATCTCGGTAACTATCGGGCGTTGAAAGACATGCGCCTGGTCCAACTGCTTCACGTAGGCCTCGGCGACATCGCGCTGTTCGTCATCCGTATAGAAAATGGCCGAGCGATACTGCGTGCCGATGTCGTTGCCTTGGCGGTTTAGCTGTGTGGGGTCGTGCACGACGGAGAAGAAGATCCTCAGCAGCGTTCCGTAGCTGACCTTTTCCGGGTCGTAGACGATCTCGAGGGCCTCGGCGTGGCCGGTGCGGCCGGAGCAAACTGCCCTGTAATCAGCAGTTTCCTTTACGCCGCCGGTGTAGCCGGCGGTCGTCTTCTCAACGCCCTTTACGCGCTGGAAGACCGACTGCACCCCCCAGAAGCATCCTCCGGCAAACACCGCTGTCTCGCGCTGACCGGCCTCCCATCCGCTTTCCGGCGCGACGATGTCATTGAAAGGAGCGGGGATAGGCTCGTTACGCGTTCCGGCAAATGCCATATGGTTCCTCCTGAATCCTGTCGCGTCATTCGATGGCGGGCAGTTCAGCAGCGATGCGGGGCCACCGATGAACCACGCGAGTTAACACCGGTCTCAACTGCTACTTGAGCTGTTACTGAAGCATCAACACGCGGGTGAACCAAGGGAGTTAACAGCCGCCTCAAGCTGTACTTTAGCTGTTACTCGCTGGCTAATACCGCGGCCTGAAACTCAGGCTATCCCGGAGGCCAGTGCATCGCGCGGCCGCCGAGCAGATGCAGATGCAGATGATCGACGGTCTGGCCGCCGTGGGGGCCGGTGTTGATGACGAGGCGGTAGCCGCGGTCGAGTTTTTTCGCGCGTGCCACCTCACCGACGGCCCAAAGCAAATGGCCGAGCAGGTCGGTGTCGCCGGCGGCTGCCTCGGCGTGCGAGCTGATGTGCTGCTTCGGGATGACCAGCACGTGTGTCGGGGCCTGCGGATTGATGTCAGGGAAGGCGAGCACGCGGTCGTCCTCGTACAGCCGCTCGACGGGAATGGCGCCGGAAGCGATTTTGCAGAAGAGGCAGTCCATGGTCTTAGACAGTAGAGGGTAGACAGTGGACAGTGAAGAGCAGAGTAGAGGTTAGAGGGTAGACAGTAAAGAGCCGAGCGGCCTCGCTCTACTGTCTACTGTCGTGCTCTGCTGCTACTGTCTATCTTGAAGTACTTCGGCTGCATTCCTGCCGCCCAGGGATCGTAGGCTTTGGCGAAGGCGGCGCGGCGGCCGATCGCCGGATGGTCGTAGGTCCAGAACTCGATGAAGCGGCTTGGATTCGGGTCGGAGAGGCCGGTTTCGCCGAGGACGTCGAAGGCGCCTTTGGCTGCGGACTGCGGGTCCGCAACGATGCCGTGAATGGCTTCCTGCCCGTAGACATCGGCGGCGTGTTCGGTGGAGCGGCTGATCGTGCTGGTGATGGGTTCGAGGAAGATGCTGAACAGGCTGAAGGCGAGGATCAGCACTGCCAGCGCGCCCCAATCCTGCTGGCTGGGAATCCGCCACTGCGGACCGAATCGTGCAATCGCCCATTGGATGAAGTGGAAGCCGAGGAAGAGCAGGATGAAGCTGCCGACGAAGCTGATGATCAGGCCGCGAACGATGTGCTTCAGAACGTAGTGGCCGCTCTCGTGGCCGAAGATGAAGAGAATCTCGTCAGGGGTGGCTTTCGCGATGGACGTATCCCACACGACGACGCGCTTGGTGTGGCCGAAGCCCTCGACGTCAGCGTTCAGGGTGGTCGTCTTCTCCGAGGCTTTCATCAGGAACATTCGCTCCGGCGGAATGTTCATGTGGCCCTTCTGCACGATTTGTTCCAGCTTGGCGACGAGCGCGGGATTCGTTTTCGCCAGCGGCTCGTAGTGGTTGAAGATCGGCTCGATATACGGCATCGCGAAGATGCCGAAGATCGTGATCGGAATGGTGAATGCCCAGAAGAGCAGCCACCAGCGGCGGGGCAGTTTGCGGATCACCCAGAACAGCAACATCACCAGCAAGCCGCCGATGATCCAGGACAGCAGAAACGCTTTGCCCTGATCGCCGAACCAGCTTGCCCAGCTCTGCACGGAGAGCCCGTACTTGAGCGAGAGGATGGTGCGAGTACATGTCGAGAGGAAGCTCGAGCAGCGCGGTTACGAGAAGGAACAGCAGCAAGAACACATAGCCCTGCGCCCAACGGTTGCGGCCCAGGCGACGGCGCGATCGCGCATCCACGCGATCACGCCCAGCCAAAGCAGCAGAACGATCTGCACGACTCCCCAGATCTCGTCGGCGAAGTGCATGGTGACGTGCACGCTGGCGAGGTGCTGTGCCTTCGCCAGTTTGTCGGGCGGAAGCGAGTAGTCGGGGAGGTTGCCGTGCACGGGCGCGGCGGCGATCTCCTTCGCGGCGTATGGTTGGCGGCGTGTTCGGCGGCGGTCTCGCGGGAGCAGCCGGCGATCACCAAGCAGAAGATTGCAAAGAGTATGGCTAGACAGCGCTTCGGCATCTGAGTCCTTCTGGTAAATCGTGTCCGCCAAGCTTACCTCAGGGGCTGAAGCCCCTTTCGTAGCAGAGTCTTACGGCGCGGCTGAAGCCGTGCGCTTAACGAGGGAGACGCGAACAAGCGGAGGCGAAATCGCGCACCCAAGCTGGTCCGATTCGGAGCCGTTTGTGCTCCCGGGAGGCTCTTGCCACGTCGAGTACACTTAACAGCACCTCTGCTTCAGATTGGTTCCCGTTGAACTCTGTTGCGCCGCACGTCCCCGTCCCTTCAATGCAGTCCGCCCTGTTAAAAAGCTCCGCGGCTCCTCGGCAATCCTCGTGCTTCTGTTCGCCGCTTCTTCGGTGTTCGCCGCCTCTTCGAGCGACGCCAAGCTGCCTGTGCGTGATCCTTCCGCGCCGGCGGCCGATACGGTTCTGCTGGACGCGATGCAGGCGGAACTTTCTCGCGCGATGTCTGCGCTGGGTACTGGCGCCTTCGGCGAATGCTTCGGCGCCGGCGATCAAGCCATACTTCCTGAGCTACTCGGTTTCGGACAACGAAAACGTTACGATCACCGCGCAGTTCGGCGCGTTGATGAACTCCGCTGCGAGTCACAATCGCATTGCGGATGTGCAGGTTCGCCTGGGAACGCCGTCGCTGGACAACACGCACGGCGACCATCGCACGAGCGCGCTGACGACGATGCCGCTGCCGCTGACGGACAATCGTGCGGCGATCGAGCGCTCGCTTTGGTTTGCGACGAATCGCGGGTACGCGAAGGCGCTGGACGCGCTGGAGAAGGTGAAGACCGAGCAGCAGGTGCGCGCGAAGGAGGAAGACACCTCCGCGGACTTTTCATCGCAGAAGCCGATTGAGGATGTGCTGGCGTCGGCGCCGCCGCTGGAGGTGGATCGCGCCGCGTGGGCGGACCGCCTGCGCGCGATCAGCGCGGTGTTCCGCAATCACGAAAACATTCTGTACGACATGGTGATTCTGCAGGTGGCGCACGAGACGGATTACTTCGTCTCGAGCGAGGGCTCGCGGATTGCCGCGCCTGCACAGGTGGCGCGGCTGATCGTGCTGGCTCGCACGCGCGCGGCGGATGGGATGGACCTGTTCCGCGCGGAGACGTTTGAGTCTGACGCCGACGGCAAGCTGCCGGACCAGGCGGCGCTTCTGGCGAAGACGGAGGCGATGGCGAAGAATCTCGACGACCTGCGCACGGCGCCGATCACGGAACCTTATAACGGACCGGCGATTCTCTCCGGCCGCGCGGCTGCGGTGTTCTTTCATGAGGTGCTTGGACATCGGCTGGAAGGGCAGCGGCAGCGCGGCGACGAAGAGGGCCAGACGTTTACGAAGATGCTGGGCAAGCCGATTCTGCCGAGCTTCCTGTCGGTTGCCGACGATCCAACGATGGCGTCGCTGAATGGAAATGCGCTGAGCGGGCATTATCTGTTCGACGATGAAGGGCAGCCGGCGGAGCGCGTGGACCTGGTGGACAACGGCGTGCTGAAGGACTTTCTGATGTCGCGCGAGCCGATTGCGAGCTTTGCGGAATCGAACGGCCACGGGCGCGCGCAGACGGGCAGAATGCCGACGGGACGGCAAGGCAATCTGATCGTGACGTCGACGAAGACGGTGCCGGAGAGCGAGCTGCGCGAGATGCTGAAGGCCGAGGCGAAGAAGCAGGGCAAGGCGTACGGGTCTGTTGTTCGAGGACATCAGCTCGGGGTTTGCGGTGACGAACCGGCGCTCGCCGCAGGCGTTTCCAGGTGATTCCGCTGGTGGTGTATCGGGTGTATGTCGACGGCCGGCCGGACGAGCTGGTGCGCGGTGTCTCGATTGTGGGCACGCCGCTGGCCGCGCTGAGCAGCATCATTGCGACGGGCGACCGCCAGGACATCTTCAACGGCGAGTGCGGTGCGGAGTCGGGAACGATTCCGGTGAGCGCGGTGGCACCGGCGATGCTGGTGAGCGAGATTGAGACGCAGCGCCAGGCGCAGGGAACGGCAAGGCCGCCGATTGTTCCGCCGCCGCCGATCGAAGAGAAGCAGGCTGAGAAGACGCCGGCGCCGCGGCGCAGAAGGGCGGCAACTGATGCGCTGCACAGTCGCTGCTTGCTACGGCTGCTCTTTTCGCGTCTTCCGCTGTTTGCGCAACAGCAGCATCATGCTGCGACGTCGGCGAAGGCCAGTGCTGATTCCGATCCGCTGCTGAACGCGATGAAGGAGGAGCTCACGCGCGAGCAGCAGCTTCTTGTGCTGCCGGGCATGCAGCGGCCGTACTTCATCCAGTACCGGCTGGACGATGTTCACACGTACGAGGCGATTGCGAACTACGGCGCGCTGACTCGCGAGAGACGAGAGTCATCAGCGTGCGGTGCGCGTGGAGGTTCGGGTCGGCGACTACACGACGGACTCGAGCTCTGCGCGCGGCGATGGGGCGGTTGAGCTGGCGCCGACGGACAATGATCCGAATGCGCTGCGGTTTGCGCTGTGGACGGCGACAGACGACGCGTACAAGAATGCGCTGCGTTTGTACGCGGCCAAGCAGGCGGCGCTGAAGCAGTATCAGACGCCGCCGACGGCGAATGATTTTTCGCCGGAGAAGCCGATTACGCAGATGGAGCCGCTGCTCACGCTGGATCTTGATCGCGCGGAGTGGAAGAAGCGGGTCGTGGAGGCGAGCGGACTGTACGCGACGGATCCGGCGGTGAAGTCGTTTGCGGCGGATGTGCAGATGTCGAGCGTGAACGTGTCGGCGATGGTGGTGAACCGGTATGTGGTGAACACGGACGGCACGATGCTGCGGCATGGCTATGCGGGCTATCAGGACATGGTCAGCGTGGGCGGGCAGGCGCCGGACGGGATGCAGCTTGGCCGCGACAACGGGTCGACGTCGACGACAGCGGCGGGGCTGGAGAGCTGGCCGGCGATGCGTCAGCGGGTCATCAATAATCTGCAGAGCTATAACGAGCTGCGGCATGCGCCGGTGATCGAAGCCGAGGACTATCACGGGCCGGTGCTGTTCGCCGGTGATGCGGCGGCGGATGTGTTCAATCGGCTATTTGTGCCGAACATTGAGGCCGATCGGCCGGAGATGGGAACGACGGCGCGCACGCAGGGAGCGTATCAGTCGAGCCTGCACAGCCTGGTGCTGCCGAGCTATATGAACGTTGTGGACGATCCGATGCAGCGCACGTTTGACGGGCAGTCGCTGCTCGGCGCGTACAGCGTTGACGATGAGGGCACGCCCGCCGCTCCGGTGACGCTGGTGAAGGATGGCGAGCTGGTCAACTATGACATTGGACGCGAGCCGGTGAAGGATTTTCCGGCGTCGAACGGGCACGGGCGCGCGATTCTGGCGCAGTCGGCGCGCTCGCGTGCGGGTGTGGTGATTGTGAAGTCGACGCAGAACCTCACGGCCGAGCAGATGCGCGCGAAGCTGATTGCGCTGGCGAAAGAGAAGAACAAGCCGGTATATGAGGTGGAGACGCTGGGTGGCGGCGAGTTGATGCCGCGCGTGCTGTATCGCATCTCGCCGGATGGCAAGCGCACGCTGGTGCGCGGCGCGGCGTTCGATGATCTCGATCAGCGTGCGCTGCGCGCGGACATCATCGCTGCCGGCGGCAAGCCGTGGGTCGCGCAGAGCGATCGCGCCGGTTCCGGAGACGACAATCGTTCCGGAGATTCTCTTCGACGACATCACCGTCAAGCGCGCAAGCCAGGAGCAGCAGAAGCTTCCGTATTACGCTCCTCCGGCATCGAAATAGCGGATTGTGTCTGATCGCAATAGTTCATCTCCTGTGCACGTGCATGTAGGATGACGGGCACAGGAGATTTGCATGCTGATGAGGTCGTTTGCCGCGATGGCGGCCGCTTTTCTTTCTGTGGCTCCCATTGCTGTTGCGCAGCAGGCTGTGCCTGCGCCGTCGGTGCAGCCGCTTCAGCAGATGCCGTACTCTCCGTCGCTCGACCTGACGAGCATGGACCGCAGCGCCGATCCGTGCGTGGATTTTTACAAGTTCTCCTGCGGCGGATGGATGAAGAACAATCCGATTCCCGCCGACCAGGCGTCGTGGAGCGTGTACGCGAAGCTGGCCAATGAGAACCAGCAGTTTTTGTGGGGCATCCTCGAACAGGATGCGAAGGCGACGAACCGCACAGCCGTGCAGCAGAAGGTGGGTGACTACTACGAGGCGTGCATGAATACGGCGGCGATCGACGCCGCGGGCATCAAGCCCCTCGAGCCTGCGCTCGCGCATCTCGAGTCACTCAAGACCCGCGAAGATCTGATTGCTGCGATCACGCCGCTGCATCATCTCGAGCCCGGAAGTTATTTCTTCAATTCCGGCACGGGGCAGGACGCGGTTGACTCGTCGCTGATGATCGTCGAGCTTGGTGCTGGTGGCCTCGGCCTTCCTGACCGCGATTACTATCTGAAGACCGATCCGCGCAGCGTCAAGCTTCGCGAGCAGTACCTCGCGTACGTGCAGCAGATGCTGGTGCTCTCCGGGGAGCCGGCCGACAAGGCGAAATCGGATGCGGATGCGATCATGCGCATCGAGACTGCGCTCGCAAAGGCGTCTCTGACCCGTGTGGAGCGGCGCGATCCGCACAAAACCTACCATTCGATGACACTTGCGGAGCTGTCGCGGATCACGCCGGCGATCGACTGGCAGAATTACTTCCGTGTGCAGGGAGCGGCAAGCGTCGCGAAGCTCAATGTGTCGCAGCCGGAGTTCATGAAGGCTGTGCAGGCGGAGCTGGCGAATGAGCCACTCGATGCGCTCAAGGCCTATCTGCGCTTTCATCTCATCTCAGCGACGGCGCCGATGCTGGCGCACAACATCGAGCAGGTGAACTTCGATTTTTACTCGAAGACGCTGCGCGGCGTCGCCGTCGAGCCGCCGCGCTGGAAGACCTGCGTGCGCGCTGTGGATCGCAACCTGGGCGAGGCGCTGGGGCAGGAGTTCGTCGCACGCACGTTCTCGCCGAAGATGAAGGCGCAGACGCAGCTCATGACCGAGCAGATCGAGACCGCCATGGGCGAGGAGATCAAGGGTCTGGACTGGATGAGCCCGGAGACGAAGGCCGAGGCGCTGCGCAAGCTGCACGCGATCCGCAACAAGATCGGCTATCCGGCAACGTGGCGCGATTATTCGAAGCTCGAGGTGAAACGCGACGACTACTTCGGCGATGCGGTCCGGGCATCGCGCTTCGAAGATGCGCGCGAGTGGAACAAGCTGGGCAAGCCCGTCGATCTGAACGAGTGGGGCATGACGCCGCCCACGGTGAACGCGTACTTCAACCCGCAGATGAACGACATCAATTTTCCCGCGGGCGTTCTGCAGCCACCGCTCTACGATCCAAAGCTGGACGACGCGCCGAACTACGGCAATACCGGCTCGACTATCGGCCACGAGCTTACGCACGCGTTCGACGATGAAGGCCGCCAGTTCGATGCCAAGGGGAACTTGCGCGACTGGTGGACGCCGGCGGACGCTGCCGGATTTGAAAAGCGCATCAACTGCATTCGCGATCAGTACGCGGGCTATGTTGTCGTCGACGACCAGCACATCAACTCGAAGCTGACGAGCGGTGAAGATGTGGCGGATCTCGGCGGCACGCTGCTCGCCTATATCGCGTGGAAGAAGCAGACGGAAGGCAAGCCGCTGCACAGTGTCGACGGCTTCACGCCGGACCAGCGGTACTTCATCGGCATGGCGCAGTGGGCCTGCGAGAACTCGCGGCCGGAGGACCTGCGCGTGCGCACGGCGACCGATCCGCACTCGCCGGGATTCGCGCGCGTGAATGGCGTCGTTGCGAACATGCCGGAGTTCCAGAAGGCGTTCGGCTGCAAGGTGGGCCAACCCATGGTGCATACGCCTACATGCAAGGTCTGGTAGTGCATTTCTGCAGTAGGATTCGATTTGCACAAAGGAAGCCGGAGACGCAAAAAGCCCGGACAGGGGATTGTCTGTCCGGGCTTGGGTACATCTCTGGGAGGCCGAAGCCCACGTTGAGCGGGATTACGACTTCTTCATCCGGCGACGCAGCATGCCAGCGGCACCGAGTAGACCGGATCCCAGCAGCACGAAGCTGCTCGGTTCCGGAGCGTTACCAAGATTGCCTTGCAACACCGCCGGCGGTCCGTTGGTCTCGTCATAGTAAAGCTGATAGTTGTACTGACCGGACGTCGCGACGTGACAGGTTTCGGCTTGCGCACCTGTCGCTTTGTATGCGTCGATGCACTCCGCGCCGTTGACCACCAGGATCAAGCTGTCATCTTTTGTGAAGGTGTAATCCCCGGCTTTGATGTCGACCAACCCGGTGAACTCGAAAACGCTCTGGTTGATGCTGTCGCCAGACTTCGATGCTCCGGTGAGGTAATTGACAATCTCTCCGGGGCCGCCGTACGTCAGGAAGCTGTTCAGGCTAGTGTCGGTGTTGCTGTAGAAATTAAACAGACTCAAGGGATCGGTGTTGGAAATAGTCCCAGTGACGTCTGGAGTGTGGGTGTAGGGGAGTGTGGAACCAGGCTCGGGTAGGTCCTGGAGGTTGGTGATTCCGTGCTCCCAGACGCTGAAGTTGGCGGTGTCAGCCTTTGCGGAACTGACGGCGAAGAGCCCGATCGCGGCGAAGGCCAGCGAGATTGAACGCAGATTGAATTTCATCGATATATGCCTCGAGGTGGGATTCAGGTTAAGTTGTGGTGCAAACCTGCCCATACTAGAAGCATTTGAGGGACCACTTTAGATGGCATCTGCCGCTTTTAAGTTTTTCAATTTCGGCCCATTTTTCCTCAGTCATGGTGAGACGACATTCTCAGCAAGCCGACAGCATGCAACTTCTTGCAGGGGAAATGAGGATTTCCGTCTTCAATTGACCCGGGGATTTCCTCTGGCCGAGGTTTTCGGGCGAGGCGGTCCGGGCAGTCCCGGATGGGGGATTTCTCCGAACTGGCGGGGAGCCGTTCTGGCGGCGCCGATTGCTGCCATTTCTTCGCCTGCGGATGTGCTTCAAATGGTGCGTCCGAAGTGGCCCGGCGCGGCCTTCGGCATGGTATACTTTCACTACGGGAGAGAATGCAAAAATCCCTGTATTCACAGGGGTTTGCGAGTGCTCGAAGCGCCTCCGCTCCCGGCCTGACTGGAGCCTTACTGCGTGCCTGAAAACGTTGCCCCCGCGACCTCCTCGACGACTCCTCCGCCGCCTACCGGAAACTACACGGGCGAAAACATTACGGTGCTCGAAGGCCTGACGGCCGTGCGGCTGCGTCCGGCCATGTACATCGGGTCGACAGGCGATATGGGCCTGCACCACCTGGTCTATGAGGTGGTCGACAACTCGGTGGACGAGGCGCTGGCCGGCTATGCCACGCGGATCGATTGCACCATCCACGCGGACAACTCCATTACGGTTGTGGACGACGGGCGCGGAATTCCGGTCGACAACAAGACGCTGCCCACGGGCGAGACGATGCCGGCGGTGCAGGTCGTGCTCACCAAGCTGCACGCGGGCGGAAAGTTCGACGCGAGCAACTACAAGGTGTCGGGCGGTCTGCACGGCGTTGGCGTCTCGTGCGTCAACGCGCTGAGCGAAGAGTTCGACGTGGAGATCTGGCGCGACGGTCATGCCTGGGAGCAGGACTACTCCAAGGGCGACCCCATCAGTGAGCTGCGCAAGATGGGGCAGACGAAGCGCCTCGGCACCAAAATTCATTTCCTTCCCGACCGGTCGATCTTCACGGTCACTGAGTACAACTACGACACGCTCGCGCAGCGGCTGCGTCAGTTGGCCTTCCTCAACAAGGGCATCGAGATCACGCTGACGGACGAGCGCAGCACGGATTCCAAGACCGGCGAGTTCAAGGGGCAGAGCTTCAAGTACAACGACGGCATCGCGGGGTTCATCAAGCACCTCAACAAGGGCAAGCAGGTGCTGCATGACAAGCCCATCTACATGGAGACCGAGAAGGGCTCGCTGGTGATGGAGATTGCGCTGCAATACAACGACTCCTATTCCGACACCGTTTTTTCGTTCGCGAACAACATCAATACGGTGGACGGCGGCACACATCTCTCGGGCTTCCGGACCGCGCTCACGCGCACGATCAACTACATCGGCCAGCAGATGGGCTTGTTCAAGGACGTCAAGGAGAACCTCTCCGGCGACGACGTTCGCGAAGGTCTGGTCGCAGTCATCAGCGTGAAGCTGCCGCAGCCGCAGTTCGAAGGGCAGACCAAGGGCAAGCTGAACTCGGACGTTGCCGGCGATGTGCAGGCGTTTGTCAACGAGCGTCTCGGCGCCTTCCTGGAGCAGAATCCTCCCGTCGCGCGCAAGATTATTTCGAAGGCGATCGACGCCGCGCGCGCCCGCGAGGCCGCGCGCAAGGCCCGCGATCTTACCCGCCGCAAGGGCGCACTCGATGGCGGCGGACTGCCCGGCAAGCTCGCCGATTGCTCGGAGCGCAACCCGGACAAGTGTGAGCTCTACCTGGTCGAGGGTGAGTCGGCCGGTGGAACCGCGAAGCAGGGCCGCGACCGCAAGTTTCAGGCGATCCTTCCGCTCAAGGGCAAGATCCTCAACGTCGAAAAGGCACGCTACGACAAGATGCTCGGGCATGAGGAAATCCGCGCGATGATTACGGCGCTCGGCACCGGCATCGGCAAGGACGACTTCGACATCGCCAAGCTGCGCTATGGCAAGACGATCTTGATGACCGACGCCGACGTCGACGGATCGCACATCCGTACCCTTCTGCTGACGTTCTTCTTCCGCCATATGGGCGAACTCATCAAGCGTGGCAACGTCTACATCGCGCAGCCGCCGCTCTACCGCATCAAGAAGGGCAAGTTCGAGCAGTACATCAAGGACGACCGCGAGTACGTGACGGTCATGATCAAGCGCGCCGCTGATGGCATGGTGATCCGCTACGGCGACTCCGGCGCGAAGCTCGAGGGCAAGGAGCTGACGAAGTACATGTCGCAGCTCAACGACTATCTCGGCCACTTCGAGAAGGTCTCGAAGAAGCTGCGCAACAACGAGGTTGTGCAGGGCTTCGCCGAGATCTTCGCCAACGAGGGCAAGGACGCCGCGCGGCGCGCCGACTTTGAATCGCCTGACAAGCTGAAGAAGATGCGCGCGAAGCTGCAGGAGCTCGTGAAGCCACATCAGTTCAAGGCCGTCTCCGACGTCGAGAAGGACCCCGAGCACAACCTCTACTTCGTCACGTTCACGGATGCACAGGGCGCCACGCGCTCCATCGACTGGACGCTCGCGTCGGCGCCTGAGTCCCGCCAGCTTCTCGCCAAGCAGGCGCAACTCGGCGAGGCGCTGCATGGTCCGTTTCTCATCGAGTACGCCAGCAAGGATGCGAAGACCGCCGCGCCCACGCAGTCGGAGTTGGACGAGGCTGACGAGGTCGAGCAGGAAGAGGGTGTCAACGAGACCATTGCCGCCGCGCCCGGCACGAAGGACGAGGCCAAGCCCGGCAAGCGTCCTGCGAAGGCCGCGCAGGATCCCGTCGAGAAGAAATCGCCGCGCGAGGTCTTCGAGTACGTCATCGAACAGGGCCGCAAGGAATATCAAGTCCAGCGCTACAAGGGCCTCGGCGAGATGACCGCGCCGCAGCTGTGGGAGACCACGATGGACCCGGCCCGCCGCACTCTTCTGCAGGTAAGACTGGAGGACATCGCCGCCACCGAGGAGATCTTCTCCACCCTGATGGGCGAGGATGTCGAGAACCGCCGCAAATTCATTGAAGAGAACGCGCTGGATGTGAAGAACCTCGACATCTAGCCTTGACGCAAATCGCAGCAGCCAATTGCGGCCCGGACAGGGCCGCAGTTTTTTTCTCGAGAGCGATAACATGACGTTATGGTGCTGTCTCGACGAATCGTTCTGGTTTTTGGCTGCGCGCTGCTCTCCCCAGTTGTTCTTGCCCAGGCACCGGACCCATCGCCTGTGCCGCCAGTTCAGTCCAGCACAAGTTTTGCGCCTGCGAACCCCGCGCTGCCCACAATCTTCATCGTCGGCGATTCCACTGCCGCATTCCACGCCGATCAGGTCGCCGCTGGACCATCGGGCTCGCAGGGTTGGGGAGTTTACATTGACCGTTTCTTCGATCTCGCGAAAGTTAACGTGGTCAATGCCGCTCGTGGCGGGCGTTCAAGCCGCACCTATCGGACCGAAGGCCTCTGGGCCAAGGTGCTCGCCGAGCTCCGCCCCCACGATATCATCCTGCTCCAGCTTGGCCAGAATGACGTGTTCGCGATCAACGATGCGACCCGGGCCCGCGGCACTCTTCCAGGTGTGGGGGACGAGACGCAGGACATCGATAACATGCTCACTCATCAGCACGAAACCGTGCACACCTTTGGCTGGTACATACGCCAGGATGTACGCGAGGCGAAGGCGAAAGGCGCAAGCGTAATTCTGATGTCACTTACTCCGCGCGATAAATGGACCGGCGGCCATATGGAGCGCGGTGCTCCGTCTTACCGCGACTGGGTGCGCACCGTCGCTGCGCAGGAGCATGTCGATTTTTGTGATATCAGTGAGGTCATGGCGCGCGAATACGAGAAGCTCGGCGAGGAGGCAACACACGCTCTCTATCACAACGGCGAGCCTGTGCACGTCAACACCCGGGGAGCCGCGTTGAACGCGCGTTGGACCATTGCTGCACTCAAGAGTCTCCCCGACGCTCCTGTCACACCGTTTCTGTCCAATGAAGGTAAGGAGATTCCGGCAGCAAGAGCCAATTGACGTGCGGACCTTCCGCCGCACATCGCTTTGCGTCTAAACATCTGATGAAATTGTGCAACAAGCCCTCCGTGTCCGTGATCGCTCTGCTTCTCACTGCATTCGCTGCCCTGCTGCTCTCACCCGTCCTGTCGGCCCAGACAGGCGCGAAGGCAACCGCGCCGCAGCACGCCAATTCGTCTGCATCGACCGCACCTGCGGCGGCCGCCACGACCACTCCGGCGGCAGCTCCTCAGCCCGCGCAAGAGGCCGGCAACGACAGAGCCCACGCATCGCATGCCACTCCAGCGCTCACGCTCGAACAGCAGATCGAGAAGCTGCCACCGCTGACGCACATGAAGATCGATGCGAACACGCAAGGGCAGAACATCCTTCAGCACCTCAGCGAGATTCTGCGCTTCTACCGCGCCGCTACCACGAAGATCCAAAAGGCCGGCGAGCCCAGCGACATCCTTTATGCGGAGCAGTCGAAGGCGCAGGCCACGCAGATCGCGCAGCTCGCGTTCCAGTCCGCACGCAACGAGGCAGCGCTGCTCACGCGCGTGAACGCGTCGCCGAACGGAGCGCCTTCAGGCCAGGGCAACAATGTCACTCAGCCCGAGACGCAGCGGATTGCCGCGGCGCGCGCGCGCATCGAAGGCCAGATCACGGCGCTGCAGGCCACAGACGCCGCGAACGATGCAGCTATCGCCCACTCCAATGCGAAGACGCGCCCTGCGCTACTCGAAAAGCAGGAGCAGATCGACGGAGAGTTCAAGTTCCTGCAGGCGACGCTGGACGCACTGAATCGTGTCGCGAACCTCGCCGAGAACCAGGGACGCGCTGGCCTCCTGGGCGAGATCGATCGCCTTGCAAGCTCGGCCCCGGAGCTCACTTCGGGGACCGGCAAGTCGATCACCGCGCCGCCGCTTGAAACGGTCGCGGACGCGCAGCACGCGGGCCTGGTCACCCAGGGATCCGTGTTGTTTGATCTGGTGTCGGCGCGCCGCTCCATCGACCAGCAGATCGCCGAAACCGATCGCCTGCGCGATCAGGCGGACGATTTGCGCAAGCCGTTCGTCAACGTGCTGCGCAGCCTCATCGCTCAGGGTGAAAGTCTGAGTCAGCAAACCGCGAACGTTCAGACCACGCCGGCGACGAACAACCAGGACATCCTCGCCACGCGGAAACAGTTCGATCAGCTCACGTCCACCTTCCGTGTGCTCGCCGACGCGATGCTGCCGTTGACCCAGGAGGTCACGGCACTCGAGCAGGAGCGCGGCACGCTGACGAGCTGGAGCATCGCAACCGACGCGGAGTACAAATCGATTCTGCGGTCGCTGCTTATCCGAGCTGCGATCATTGCGGGCGCCCTGTTGCTGCTCTTTGTCGCCAGCCAGGTATGGGGCCGCGCGACGTTGCGTTACGTCTCCGATCTCCGCCGCCGCCGCCAGCTCCTGCTCATTCGTCGCATCGTGATCGGTTTCGTCGGCGGCCTGATCATCATCTTCGGCTTCGTCACCCAGTTCAGCTCACTGGCCACCTTCGCCGGATTCATCTCTGCGGGTATCGCGGTCGGCTTGCAGACGATCCTTCTCTCCGTCGCCGCCTACTTCTTCATCGTGGGCCGTTACGGCGTGCGCGTCGGCGACCGCATCACTGTTGCTAACGTGACTGGCACGGTTATCGAGGTCGGCATCGCGCGCTTCTACATGATGGAGCTCGTCGGCTCGGGCACCGAGCTGCACTCCACCGGCCGCGTCGCTGTCTTCGCCAACTCCGTGCTCTTCCAGACCGGCACGCCGCTCTACAAGCAGCTTCCGGGAACTGAGTACGCATGGCACGAGCTCCTCGCCAAACTCAAACCGGAGGCCGACACCGAAGCAGTCAGCCAAGCACTCTGCGGCATCATCGAGGGCGTGTACCAGACCTACAAGAGTGAGATTGAATCGCAGCAGCACCAGATCGAAAACTGGATGGGCGCGCCCGTGGACCGGCCCAGCGTCGACTCCCACCTGCGCATGACCGAGGACGGTCTGCAGGTCGCGATTCTGTTCCCTGTACAGATCCAGGGTGCTGCAAAGACAGATGCCGCCATCGCCGCGGCGATCCTCAAAGCGATGCAGGCCGAAGGTCCGCTGAAGCAGGGACTCGCTGCCGTACCGACGATCAAAGCCGCGATAAAAACGTAGACGCCAGAGCGCGTTGCTGTATGCTCAGGGGCAAGTTTTCCAAGCCATCTGACATCAGGAGATCGCCGTGGCGCGTTCTTTCACCGCTGTACTGTCTCTGCTCACGATATGTACTGGCTTAGCTCTGGCGCAAACCACGGCGCACTCGCCGGCGTCCACGCCCAGGGTCATTGTGGTCCACGCAGCACACATGCTGGACGGCAACTCCAGCAGCATGAGCGGGCCGGTCACGGTCACCATCAGCAACGGGCGCATCACCTCGGTTGCGCCCGGCAGCACCAGCTCGCCCGGCGCCGAGGTCATAGAGCTCGGCGAGCAGACCCTGATGCCCGGCCTCATCGACGCGCACAAGCACATGGGCGTCGCGCCTTCGCTCGGTATGAATCCGTTCCAGTCGCGCCTCACCATTTCCGAGCTGGAGAACGGCATCGGCGCTTCGGCGATGGCGCGCAAGCTGCTGCTCGAAGGCTTCACCACTGTGCGCAACGTGGGCTCTAACGGCGGCGTCGATCTCGCTCTCAAGCGGGATATCGACCGTGGCTGGGTCCCGGGGCCGCACATCATCGTCTCGCTCGAACCCATCTCGGTCACGGGCGGCCACAGCGATCCGCGCAATGGCATCGATCCCGCATGGACCAATGGCACCTGGGGCGGCTCCGTCGCGGACGGCCCGGAAGAGTTCGCGCGCCAGGTGCGCGAGCATCGCCGCCGCGGCGCCGAGGTCATCAAGATCATGCCCTCCGGTGGCGTGCTCTCCATCGGCGACGACCCCAAGGTGCAGACCATGACCGACGCTGAAATCAAGTCGGCCATCGACACTGCGCATAACCTCGGGCTCAAGGTCGCTGCGCACGCGCACGGCAAGGCTGCGATTGATGCCGCCGTGCGCGCTGGCGTCGATTCCATCGAGCACGGCACCTACGCCGACGCCGAGAGCTTCCGCCTGATGAAAGAGCACGGCACGTATCTCGTGCCCACGCTGCTCGTTGCCGACCAGGTGCATGAACTCGCACTGCATCACCCCGAGCAGCTCAATCCATCCGCCGCGCAGAAGGCGCTCCAGGTCACGCCGCTGATGAAAGGCATGCTGGGCGCAGCCTACAAAGCCGGCGTAAAGATCGCCTTCGGCACCGACACGTCGCTCGGCGTCAACGCGCACGAGTTCGCTCTCATGGTCGACGCCGGACTCACACCCGCCGACGCGCTCTTCGCCGCTACGCGCAACGCCGCTGACCTCCTCGGCGTCACCGGCTCTGCCGGTTGCATTCGCGCCGGCTGCTATGCCGACATGGTCGCCGTCAGCGGCGACCCGCTGCATGACATCACCACGATGGAACACGTCCAGTGGGTGATGAAGGGAGGCATCGTGTACAAGCGCGACGGTCAGCCCGTAGCGCAGCCCGTGCCCGCCGCTGCCGACATGCCCGCCGCCGATATGGACGACGAGTAGCCCACGGTTACGAGTATCGAGTTGACATCGCCTGCGCGGCATGCCTACATTGTAGGCATGGCCGAACTCCTCGGCACCTTCGAGCAGATCGTTCTCCTCGCCGTGCTGCGGCAGGGCGAGGACGCCTACGGCCGCGCCATCCTGCGGGAGATTGAAGAGGCGTTCTCCGGCTCGCGGACAATCGCTGCCGGTGCGGTTTACGCCACGCTCGATCGGCTCGAAACCAAAGGGCTTCTTGCCTCGAAGCTGCGCGCCGGAACCCCGGAGCGGGGCGGCCGCAAGCGGCGTTTTTATCGCGTCACGGCTAATGGCTCGCGCGCTCTGCAGGACGCCCGCTCCACTCTCGAATCTCTCTGGAACTCAATTCGCTGGCCTATCGAGGTGTGTTCATGAAACGTCCTGCGCCGCCCGCATTGCTTCGGCACCTTCTTCTCGCACTCCTCTCATCGCGCGATCAGGAGACAGTCGCCGGTGATCTGCTGGAAGCATACGGCGAGCGCCGCAGCCGCTACGGCGCGTTTCGTGCGAATGCCTGGTTCGCGATGCAGACGGCGAGCTTCGCTCCGCGCACAGCAATGAGAGCCTACGGCAGAACACCTGTGCTCGCCGGGCTGTGTTGCTTCACGGCGGCGTGCGGCTGCTGGCTCGGCACAATGAGCCTCCTCCTGCGGCATGGCAACGTGCTTCTGCAGGAGTCGATTGCCGGCCTGATCGTAGGCCAGGCGATGCTGACGCTCGTCATGCTGCCACTCCGGCGTATCGCATGGTTGCGCTGGGCCGCGGCGCTGGGCGCAGTTGCCATCCTGTGGCGCGGCGGAAGCGCACTTGTCTCGATGTTGCGCGGCGACCACTCCTGGGAGGGATACATTCTCATCATTGCTTTTCTGCTTGTTGTTCAGGCAGCGCTGACATGGCGTGCGTTGCTCCGCCGACAGCCGGCAATCGGCTGAGGCATCGCGCCGCAACAATTCGCTGCCCGCATCCAATACCATCAACGCATGGCTGCTCACCAGAAGCGCGCGCTCGTCACAGGAGGCGCCGGCCTCATCGGTTCGCACATCGCCGACCTGCTCATCCGCGAGGGCTGGCGTGTGCGCATCCTCGACAACCTCGAACCGAACACACACAAGTTCGGGCGTCCTGTCTGGATCAACCCGGCCGCCGAGTTCGTTAACGGCAACGTGCAGGACGCCGCCACAATCCTCGCCGCGCTGCACGACATCGAGGTCGTCTTTCACGAGGCAGCGTACGGTGGCTACATGCCGGAGATGGCGAAGTACGTCCTCGTCAACAGCTTCGGTACGGCGCAGATGCTCGAGCTCATCCGCGATAACAAACTGCCGATTCGCAAGGTCGTCGTCGCGAGCTCACAGGCTGTGTACTCCGAAGGCGCTGCACTTTGCCCTGCGCACGGACACGTCGTCCCGCAGATCCGTCCCGTCGAGCAACTCCGCCGCGGCGACTTCTCCGTGCATTGTCCGGTCTGCAACGAGCCGACTACCTCGATCCCTACACCCGAATCAACACCGGGCGGCGGCGAGACGGTCTATGCACTCACCAAGGTCGATCAGGAGCGGCTCGTTCTGCTCTGGGGCAAGCAGACCGGCATCCCAACCGTCGCGCTGCGTTACTCCTGCACCTACGGTCCGCGGCAGTCGCTGTTCAATCCCTACACCGGCGTCATCGCCATCTTCTGCACGCGCCTGCTCAACAACCAGCCGCCGATTCTCTACGAAGATGGCAAGCAGACGCGCGACCTCTGCTTCGTTGAAGACATCGCGCGCGCGAACCTGCTCGCCGCAGAGTCCGACAAACTCGACGGCCTTCCCGTCAATGTCGGCTCCGGCCGCGCAACATCCGTGCGCGAGCTCGCACAAATCATCGCCGGCCAGCTCAACATCCGCATCGAGCCGCTCGCGCGCGGCGAGTTCCGCCCCGGAGAAATCCGCTCACTCATCTCCGACATCACCCGCGCCAGCACCATGGGCTATGAGCCAGCCGTCACGATCGAGCAGGGAATCGCGCGTTACATCGAGTGGATTCGCACGCAAGGGGAAATCAAAGACTACTTCGCTGAGATCGAAGCCGGTCTGCGCGCCAAGGGGATTGTCCAGAGCGTTGCCAAGTAGCTAGCAGCGGTCTAATCCTTCTTGCGCAGAAAGACGTGCATCGGCATCACGTCGAAGTGGTTCAGGCCGGCCTTCACCGTTGGGTCGCCGTCCGCCATCGCGTGCGCCTCAGCCTCCGAGCACTCAACGACCACAATGCCGAATACGCCCTTCGGATCCATCACCGGCCCAAGAATCAGAACCTTGCCTGTCTTGAATTGGTCAGCCCAATAGGCTGCGTGCTGCTGCATCAGCTCCTGCTCGTGCGGCGTCATATCGGTGGCGAACGTCGGCCGCGGGGGGACCAGCTTCAGATAAAACTGCTGTGGCCTCGCCTGCGTCGCGGCAGGAGCCGCAGCGGACACCGTCGTGTCTTGAGCCTGCATCGTTACCGAGCCCAGCGCCACCAGAACCAGCGCTGCGCACCACATCCACGCGCGAAATCGAGAGCTGATCATGCACAGCACTCTAACAGTTCTCAGCTGGTCGCACAGCATGCGAGCTATCATTCCGGAATGGCTCATCTGGACATTGCCGCCGACTTCCTCGCCTTCTCGTCCAACAAGATGCAGTCGCTGCACGGCGACATCGCCACCTGCCTCGGAAAGCTCACCGAGGAACAGATCTGGCAGCGCGGCGGCCCGCACGAGAATTCCATCGCCAACCTGCTGCTGCATCTTGAAGGCAACATCCGCCAGTGGATCCTGCACGGTGTCGGCGGCCAGCCGGACGTTCGCCGCCGCGACGACGAGTTCACCCTCACGCCGTCGACTGACTCGAAGACGGCCTTCGCAAACTTCACCGCAACCCTCGATCAAGCGCGCCACATCGTTGCCACACTGCCGCACGAGCGGCTCACCGAGATCATCGACCCGCAGCCCACCGGCACCTGGCGTCACGCGCCCATCCTCGACGCCATCTACAAGGTCGTCACCCACCTCGACTACCACACCGGCCAGATCGTTCTCCTCACCAAGCAGATGGCCGGCACCGATCTTGATCTCTCCATTCCGCGCAAACGCTAGGCCGCGCAACCTCGCCAGGCTGCGGTAAAATCAAGCATGGGCGCGCGTTCCCCACGCGCGAACCCATCCTCCTGAGAGCCCATCCCTCGTGAATAAAAAGCAGTCCGCCGTGATTCTCGGCGCCCAGTGGGGCGACGAAGGCAAAGGCAAGATCGTCGACGTCCTCAGCGAAAAGTTCGACATCGTGGCCCGCTACGCCGGCGGTCATAACGCCGGTCACACCGTTATCATCGACGGCCAGAAGTTCGTTCTGCAGCTCATCCCGTGCGGCGTTCTGCGCCCCGGCTGCAAAGGCGTTATAGGCAACGGGGTGGTGCTTGACCCCGCAGCCTTCCTCACCGAGGTCAAGAAGCTCAAGGACGCCGGCCTCCCCGCCTATCGCCCCGAGGAAAAGCAGCTCTTCGTCTCCAACCGCGCGCAGGTCATCCTTCCGTATCACCGCATGATCGAGCTCGCCGCCGAGACAGCGCCCGGCCGCCAGACCATCGGGACTACACGGCGCGGCATCGGCCCGGCGTATGAAGACAAGATTCACCGCAACGGTCTCCGGGTCGCCGACCTGCTGAACTCCTCGCTGCTGCGCACGCACATCAACAACGCCTGCCATGAGAAGAACACCATTGCGCACGCGCTCTTCGGCACCGAGCCTCTCGACCCCAAGCAGATGTACGAGGACTACGCCCGGCTTGCCGAGCAGATCGCGCCCTTCGTCACCGACACCGCCGTCCTGCTCAACAAAGCGATCGACGAAGGCCAGAACGTCATGTTCGAAGGCGCGCAGGGCGCTCTGCTCGACATCGACCACGGCACGTATCCGTTCGTCACCAGCTCCAATTGCACCGCCGGCGGCGCCGTCACTGGCACTGGCGTGGGTCCCACGCGCATCGGCACCGTCATCGGAGTCACGAAGGCTTACGTCACGCGCGTCGGCGAAGGCCCATTCCCCACTGAAATCTCCGACTCGCAGGGCGACCTTCTGCGCGCACGCGGCCAGGAGTATGGCGCCGTGACCGGCCGCCCGCGTCGCACCGGGTGGCTCGACCTCCCACTGCTTCGCTACTCCAACATGATCAACTCCACCGAGTGGCTCGTGGTCACCAAGATGGACGTCATGGATGAGTGCGCCGAGATCCCCGTCTGCACGCATTACAAAATAGACGGCCAGCTCACCGACGTCATCGCGGCCGACGTCCGCGGCTTCAAGTCCATTCAGCCCATCTACACCACGCTGCCCGGATGGAACTCCTCTACGGCCGGCATCACCGAGTACGACAAGCTGCCCAAGGCCGCGCAGGACTACCTGCAGTTCATCGCCCGCGAAACCAACGCCCGCATCGGCATGATCTCCACCGGCCCCGACCGCGCCGAGACGATGATGGTCAACGGCTTCGACCAGGCGCTTGCGTGAGGTGCTAGGTTCTTAGGTACCAGGTTCTAGTAAAGGCGCGGCGCCAGATGCTACGCTCTAGCACCTGGAACCTGGAACCCAGAACCTGGAACCTGGAACCTGGATCCTCCTATGGTCTCCTTTACCGTTCGCATGACCTTCCGCCCTGAAGACCGCGAAGAGATTGCCACCATCCTTCGCGAGCTCACCGCCGCCTCGCGCGCCGAACCTGGTTGCGTCAGTTACATCGCTCATCGCGTCGAGTCGGATCCCGACACCATCGTCATCTACGAGCAGTACCGCGATCAGGCCGCGCTCGATGTCCACCGCACCTCGCCGCACTTTGCCATGTACGCCATCGGCGGGTTGTACCAGCGCATGCTGATCCGCTCCCTGGAGATGCTCGACGCTCTGGCCTGAACCGCAGTCGCCCGGGCAAATGTCACGCCCCCACATTCGCAGTCATCTCTTTGTCATTCGATAGATACGGCTGAACGCCGCGTGCAGCCAAAAGCCCCTCGCGCCACGTCCAACCGTTGTACCTCTCGTGAGGCGTCGAATCCCACCAAAGGCTCTTTGACTCGCCTCTCGGGTCGTTCTACTATCCGGTACGCGAATGCGCCTCGTCGCTCGACCAATGCGTGCTGTTCTGCTCGGAGTGACCGTTGCGCTCGTCTCGCTGCCGGTCTACGCTGGACCGCATCGCGGCTCGCACACCCTGCGCGATGAGATCGAGGCGCTCGAAACCCAGTGGAAGAACGCCATTCTCTCCAATGACATCGAGGCGATGGATCATCTGCTGTCGGACGATTACCTCGGCATCACCGCCAGCGGACAGGTCGTCACCAAGCCGCAGCAGCTCGACCGCATGCGCACGCACAACTTCGTCATCGATTCGCTCGATGTCTCTGACGTCAAGATCAAGCTGATCAGCCAGCACGCCGCCATCGTCACCTCGCTGGCGCAGGTGGAAGGCACCAATGAGGGCCGGCCCATCCATGGCAGCTTCCGCTACATGCGGGCGTATCAACGAATTTCCGGCACGAACATCTGGAAGATCACCAGCTTTGAGGCGACGCGTGTGCCGAAGCGCCTCACGCAGGCAGACTCCCGCGCTCCGGAGCAGCACTGAGCGCACACGCGCTTCGTCTCTGTTCGTTCCTGTCAGAACACTTGATTGAAAAAAGTACCGGTGTCAGGCGACCTGCGCCTGAGACTTGGTCGCCACAGATCGCGGCAGTGCCTTACGGGCTCCGGCTGACGTCACGTTCAATCCCATTACTCGCCGCATCAGCGAACGTGTTCCGCCGGTCAGTTGTGCGTCCTCAGGTTCGCGAAGCGCCGTGCGCGTCCTCGCTGTATAGAGTGTCCCGGTTTCCTGTGCGCCGTCCTGGGGTTGATGAAGACTATCGGCCTTTGCGGAGGCGGTCCACGCCACCCCGCCATGTACAACCCGCTTCCAGCCAATTGCTTCGGGCGAACCCTCGCGTACAGGGAATTCGTTAGGCGTAGATCCAACGAGCGACTTCTCAACCCTCATTGGCTCTCCTCGGGGGGAGTTGGAGAAACCCCTGCACGATAAGACGGAGTTAGTTACTTAAGGGTTGTTCGTTTTTTTGAGTTCGGTGTGTGAATTGCTTACCAATTTCACCCAAAGGATCCGCAGCCTTTCCACAAGCTATGCACAATCCCTCCGCGCGCGCTGCAGCACTAAGCCACTTGGCCGACCTCATCTGACCGGTCTTTCCCGTCCGCCGCGAGGGCCTGACGCAGCCGCCGCCAGCTCTCCGCCAGCATCTCCGGCAGCACCCGCGTCTCGCCCACCACGGTCATGAAGTTCGTGTCACCCACCCACCGCGGAACTGCATGCAGATGAATGTGATCGGCGATTCCCGCTCCAGCCGACTCACCCAGGTTCAACCCCATGTTCAGCCCGTCCGGCCCATACACCGCGCGCAGCGCCCGCTCGGCTCGCCTGGCCCCCACCATCAGTTCCAGCGCATCCGCCTCCGGCAGCTCGCTCAGGCTCGATTCATGCCTGTACGGAACCACCATCAAGTGCCCGTTGTTGTAGGGAAACGCATTCAGCATCATGAAAACGCGTTTTCCGCGCTCCAGGATCCCGCTCGCCTTCTCCGCCTCGTCACGGGCCATGCCGTGCTCGATCGCGTAATCCGTCGCCGCGAGCAGGTTACAAAAGACACATCCTTGGTCTCCGGGCCAGCCAGCCAGAGCCTCCGGCACACCGCGTCGCGCGCCTTCCGGCTTCTCGGTCACATACGCGTACCGCCACGGCGTCCATAGCTGGTCCATTGCACGAGTATAGGTGGGAAGCCTATGTCAGCTGCCTGACAGTCCGCTTTCCTCAACATTCCCAAGCACAATCCACCGCTTCTTTCGTCTTACGACATTTGACCGGGTAGGTTTGCGCTGCTACACTTGATATTGCACCGCTGCGTGCGGGATCCAGTCGCAGACGGTCGTTTGACCACACTCCCGCCGAAATCCTCGAGCAGTATCTTTCACAGGCCGCAACGCCGGCGTTGCCCCGTTGCCCCCGCAAAAAGATGCAACTTGAGTCGGACCCGAGTCGTATCGAACACTATCCACTGGATCCGGAGCAGTTTGAATGGCCGACCACGACCAGAATCCAGTCAAAACCGAGAGCACAGCCCTGAACACCACACTCGAAACCACCACGCCCGAAGAAGTGACGACCACCGAGACAACGCCGACCGAAGTCTCCACCACCCCGGAGACGGCTCCAGCTGCGCCTCAGGCGACCAACCACATCGCCGAGGCAGCTTCGCCCAAGCCGCCTGCTGCTGCATCCGCCTCGCATGACGAGCCCGAGTACTCTGACGAAGACTTCGCCAAGGCACTTGAGAGCTTCGACCGCGAGCAGGCTGCAGAGAAGGACGCCGCCCAGTCGCTGACCACCGAAGAAGCGATCGTGACCGGAACCGTCGTCAAGATCACCGACAAGCACGTTGTCGTTGACATCGGTCTGAAGTCCGAGGGTCTCATCCCGCTCGAGCAGGTCACTGATCACACCGGCACGCCCAAGTTCAACGTGGGCGACACCGTCGAAGTGGTCGTCGAGCGCGAAGAGCAGGAAGGTGGCTACCTCGTCTCGTACGAGAAGGCGCTGCGCCACAAGGTGTGGGACAAGCTTGAAGAGGCGGCCAATACCAAGACTCCGGTGAAGGGCATGGTGGTCTCGCGCGTCAAGGGCGGCCTCACGGTCGATATCGGCATCAAGGCATTCCTGCCCGGCTCGCAGGTTGAGGTTCGTCCGGTTCGCAATCTCGACGGCTACATCGGCCAGGAGATTGAAGTCCGCGTCATCAAGCTCAACAAGAAGCGCGGCAACGTCGTCGTCTCCCGTAAGGAGATCCTCGAGGAAGAGCAGAACGCGCGCAAGTCCGTCACGCTCGAGCACCTCGAGGAAGGCGCCGTCTTCACCGGCACCGTCAAGAACCTCACCGACTATGGCGCGTTCGTCGACATGGGCGGTCTCGACGGCCTGCTGCACATCACCGACATGAGCTGGGGACGCCTCACGCATCCGCGCGACCTCGTCAACGTGGGCGATGAGATCCAGGTCAAGGTGCTCAAGTTCGACAAAGAGAAGCAGCGCGTCTCGCTCGGCTTCAAGCAGCTCACGCCCGATCCGTGGCTCGACGCCACCGAGCGTTACCCCATCGGTGCGCAGGTTCGCGGCCGCGTCCTCTCGGTCACCGACTACGGCGCGTTCGTTGAGCTCGAGCAGGGCATCGAGGGTCTGGTCCACGTCAGCGAAATGACCTGGTCCAAGCGCATGAAGCACCCCTCGAAGATGGTTCACCCCGGCGACGAGGTCGACACTATCATCCTCTCGGTCAACCCCAACGACCGCCGCATCTCGCTCGGCATGAAGCAGCTCCAGGAGAACCCCTGGGAGCATCTCGAAGACAAGTACCCCACCGGTGCTGTCGTCGAGGGCCGCGTCCGCAACCTTACGGACTTCGGCGCCTTCATCGAGATCGAGGACGGCATCGATGGCCTGGTCCACGTCAGCAATCTCTCCTGGACCAAGCGCATCAAGCACCCGTCCGAAGTGCTTAAGAAGGGCGAAAAAGTTAAGGCAGTCGTCCTCGGCGTCGAACCGGAGAACCGCCGCCTCTCCCTCGGCGTCAAGCAGCTTCAGCCGGATGTATGGGACACCTTCTTCGAGCAGCACCGCGTCGGCGACATCGTCCACGGCAAGGTTCTGCGCACCGCGCAGTTCGGCGCCTTCGTCGAGATCGCGGAGGGGATCGAAGGTCTCTGCCATGTCTCCGAGGCAGTCGATGAGCAGGGTCATCAGGCCACGCTCAACGTTGGCGACGAGCACGACTTCAAGATCGTCAAGATGAGCCACGACGAGAAGAAGGTCGGCCTCAGCCTCAAGGCCATCGGCGAAGAAGCCTCCCGCGCCGAAGTCGAGAGCTACAAGGAGACGAAGTCGAAGAACCAAACCAGCTCTAGCTCGTCCTCCTCCTCGTCCACCACGCTCGGCGACCTCATCAACTGGAAGCGCGAGAACCAGTAAGTCAGACAGTAGAGCAGTAGACAGTAGACGAAGGCCGCCCACACGGGCGGCCTTTGCTGTTTAACTCACAACGCGAAACTCGCATCTCGAAACTGATCGCGCAAACGTCTTTGCCTTTGCCCTTGCTTTTCTTTGTGTCATTTTCCGGAGGAATCTTGCTTTTGCTTTTCTTTGTCATTCCGAGCGAAGTGAGGAACCTGCTGTTTGCCTGTGTTGCGAAGAACTCACCGCTGAAATGCGAAGCTCTCCACCGCCACCTCCGGCGCCGCCAGCCTTCTCCCCATCTCCGGCTTCACCTTCACCGTGATCTCATTGAACGCCTGCCGCTCTCCGCGCGGAATCTGAAACGTCAGCGTCTCATGCACCGGCGCGCGTTTCAGCGGCATCGGCGATACCGTGCTCGACGTCAGCACCTTGCTCCCTAGCGACACACTCGCCACCGGCTTCCTGCTCGAATCCCTCAGCAGCACCTCAATCGAAATCGTCCCCGGCACCGCATCCGCATTCACCACATTCAGTTGCAGCGCGCGACAGCAATCCGCCTCCATCTCTTTCGGCAGCCGCTGGTGCGCCTCCATCATCACCGCGAGCCGGTTCGTCGATCGAATCTCCACCTTTGTCGGATCGCCCTGCGCCACATGCGCATCGTGCCCGGGCCCGCTGTCCGGAAATTGAAAATACCAATACTGCCCGTCGAACTTGATCACATCGCTCTTCTTGAAAGTTCCAGCAGTTGCGGTCAGCAGCGGCGTCACAATCGCCTGGCGCAATCTTTGGCCGCAGCAGAATGATCCCCGCCCAATCCCTTGACGGCGCATGCGCAAACTTCGGCACATAGTTCGCCGCGCGCGCTGCTGGCATGCCCAAAACGCCGCGCATCGCCAGCCCCATCCCAGCTAGGAAGGGAAGCAGCGCCACCACCGTGAGCATCCACACCGCCACCGAATTCCCCGCAGCCCCGCGCCGCACCGACTCATCCCGCACCTTCACGCGCGCTGCTGTTCTGGTCAGTTGCCTCTCCGTCACGTAAGCCGCAGCCACCGCAAACAGCACCCCGGCCATCCACGCGTGATTCGCCGCATACAGCGCCACGCCGCCATCAATCACAACCGCCACAACAAACGACGGCAGCAGCATTCTCCACAACCGCGGCGACTCATCCACCGCCAGCAACTCCGCCCTGCGCACGACAAACGCCGCATCATCGTCATCCTCATCCTGCCGTCGTGACACAACAAAGAGCGTCAGAAAGGCCGCCGCGAGCGGAACGATCGCCGCCACCCAACTCGACCGCTCATAGGTCAGCAGCGCAACCAGCGGCAGCCACACGACCGCTATCCACGCGCCCCACACCACCGGCCACACCATCGCCCAGTCGCGCACGCCCTCACTCTGAATGCGGTACACACTCCACACCGCCAGCGCATGCACACACGCCGCGACCAGCATGTACACACACGCCAGCCAAACCAGCCGCCCGAACGAATGCAGCCCTGAGAAAGGTGGCACGCAGACAACCGCCACCACAATACCCGTCAGAATCAGGCTGCCAATCAGCGGCCACGTAACCCGCTGCACATTCTCCGCAGAACTTCCATTCGCATCCACAGGACATCTCCCGGACGACGCAATGCAGTGCCCGCATCCTCCCACACATCCGTCCTCGCGCGCAACCGTGGCATCGGCAACACGAGCTCGCAGCTCGGAGTTGACAGCTCAAAGCTGACCAGCCTGACCAATGACTATCCGCTTTAACTCACAACTGGAAACTGGCAACTCGAAACAGGGATTTCACCGAGATTCACGTCCTCCTCTCGTGACGGAGGCTCCGAAGAAGGCGATCGAGATTGAATCAAAGGTCCGGCGCTGGACGGAGCTGTACACCTGGCTCAAAGCTGCGGCCAAAGAGTCTCACTGGCGCGTCAGGACTGCGCGAATACATGGAAGTTCTGGAGGCAAAACTCGTGAAAGAGGAGTACCTGAATCTGGTCCACTAACAGTCTTTGATGGATTCGATTTTGATGACGATAAGCCATATAGCTATTTCGAGGCAAAGCGTCTGTTACGGCTCGCGATGAATGAGCTGTGCAAGCGTGTCGACCTGGACACAACGTACGCTATCGACCGAGCGGCCCCCGACGAAGTGCAATCACCGGTAAGGACTCCACCGCCGTCTGGGATTACCTCCGTCTGAAGCAGGCGGCTGCATGCGAGAAGCTTCGCAGTAGTTCCCGCACTTTACCCTCGGTCTGCACAGCGAGTTCGCTGACGCGATCGTGATCGTGCCACACGGAATACGCACTGAATTTCGGAGAAACCTACTGAGCCATAGCTTTGACGCATTCCGAGAAGTCTTTCGCGAGGTGCTCGATAACTTCAATAAGTCGTTTGGGTCGGTGGAGGGAGCAGTACCTTGGGTCGAGGCTGTACAGAGGCGATACCCGTCGCAGCGTTCTGAACCATTCATTGATGCCAAGCTGGAATTCGATCTCCGTACAGCATCCAGGTTTCGGACACCACCGACAAAACACCTAAATTGCAGCCGCAGTGGCTCCAGTCGATCTACGAGGTGCTGACTAAGAAAAACTCAAATCTTCAACTCGCGACAGGCGTGCGGTTCGATTACGACCGCTGCGCGGAGGCGCGCACCTCGGGAGTCCTGGCTCATATCGCTCACGCATGGATCGCCTGCGCGCCGTTGGTGAATACGCTGCTCGGTTCGTGAGTCGCTGACCTTCTGCAGCGTTACCTGAACCACTCCAGCGGAATCGCGTCACCCATCGCCTTATACCCCACCGGCCCCGGATGCAGATGATCTCCGGAGTCATACTTCGGATTCAGATCGAGCGCATTCGCGGGATCCTGCATCACCTTATCCATATCCAGCACCCCATCGAAGTGCCCCGGCGCCAGGATCCACGCATTCACCTGCTGCCGCGCCGCATTATCCATTGCGCCCGGTTTGTAATACTCGACCTCCGCCATCCGGCATAATCGTTGCGCCATACACCAGGATTCCGTGTGCATGCGCGCGCGCCACAATCTGCGCGAACGCACCCTGCATCCGCTTCACCAGTTCGTCCCGATCCTGCTGCGTCGCTCCCGGCCTGCGCCCCAGCCCACCCAGATCATTGATTCCCTCCAGCACAACCACATACCTCACTCCACTCACCGCCAGCACATCACGATCAAACCTCTCCAGCACGCTCTCGCCCAGCCCATTCGTCAGCAGATGATTCCCGCCAATCCCCTCATTCACCACCGCCACATCGCGCAGCTTCTTATCCGCTTGCAGCCGTTTCGCCAGATCATCGGTCCAGCGATCATTCCCATCCGTCGTCGCCGCATGCCCATCCGTAATCGAATCTCCCAGCGCAACCACCGTGCGCGCCGCATCCTCCGCAATCACATCCACCTCGGCCAGCCCCAACCATCGCACCGTCTTCTCCGCATCCACCAACTCCACATCACCCGAATGCTCCCCATGCAGCAGATACGACGTCGCGCGCGACCCCGGATGACTCGTCTGCACACTCGGCGGCTCCGGATAATGAAAGCTGATCGCAACATCGCTCAGCGCATCGACGGGCATCGCAATCGGATCCGACAAGTACACTGCGCCCGCCGGAATCACCACACTGTCCCGCCCATCAAACGTCACCGCATGATCCGTGCTTGCATCAATCGCACTCGAGCCCGCCGACTTCGCCTTCGCCACGTGCACACCATCCACGCGCAGCGGCCGAGTCCCAAACGCATTCGACAACTGCACCCGCAGCGTCGTCCCACCTACAGACACATGCACAATCTGCCGCACCGTCACATCCGTCAACTCCGCATCCGTCAACTGCGGCTGACTCGGCTCCGGCCCCACCTGCGACGTCGCCCACGTTGCAATCCAATGCGGCTCAATCTTCTTCGCCTTCTCCGCTCCCCACGCGCTCACCGCGCACACCAGCAAGCCCACTGCCGCCGCATTCAACAACCGCATCCGCATCCATCTCCTCACTTGCCAAAATGCTATCCTCCGGCATGCGCATTTTCCTCGGGGCCGCTTTATTTCTTTCAACATCTCTAACGTGCCCCGCGCAGCTCTCCCCGCAAACGGCGCAGCTTTCGCCGCAAACCGCACAGCAAGTCGCCGAGATCGCCACCAAGACCCTCCACGACACCGGCGTCCCCTCCGCCTCCATCGCCATCGTTGAAAATCAGCGCGTCGTCTACGCGCGCGCCTTCGGCCTCGCCAACGTCTCGCCCGCGAAGCCCGCAACGCCTGACATGGCGTATCCCATCGGCAGCATCTCCAAGCAATTCACCGCGAACGCCATCCTTCTCCTGCAACAACGCGGCAAGCTCTCCATCGACGACCCCGTCGCCAAATACTTCCCCAACTTCACCCGGGCCAACGAAGTCACCCTCCGCAACCTCATGACCATGACCTCCGGCTACGAGGACTTCGCCCCGCAGGACTACATCATCCCTGCCTGGCGCGAGAACACTGACCCGCTCGCCAACGTCACGCGCTGGGCCACCAAGCCGCTCGACTTCACGCCCGGCACCGACTGGCAGTACTCCAATACCAACTACGTCATCCTCGGCCTCATCGTGCAAAAGGTCACGGGCCAGCCACTCATGCAGTTCATCCGCGAAAACGTCCTCGACCCTCTGCACCTTCAAGGCGTCTTCAACACCTATACCGACCGCGCGAAGCTCGAGGTCACCGGCTACGTCTCTTACGCATTGGCGCCGGTGCGCGTCCAGCCGCTCGAAGGCAACGGCTGGTACTTCGGCGACGGCGACCTCGCCATGCCGGCGTCCACGCTCGCCACCTGGGACATCGGCATCATGCAGCAGAAGCTGCTCTCGCCCGCTTCCTACAAGCAGTTCGAAACGCCTTTCATCCTCGCCAACGGCGACAACACCCACTACGGCCTCGGCACCTACGTGCGCGACCGCAACGGCCATCGCGAGCTCGAGCACTCCGGCGAAGTCGGTGGCTACGTCGCCGAAAACATCGTCTTCCCCGATGACGGCATCGCCATCGTCGTTCTCACCAACGAGATCGCATCCACCGCCGCATCCACCATCGGCAACAGCATTGCGCGCGAGCTTCTCCCCTCCATCCGTCCCGCCGCCGCTGCGCCCGACACGTTTGCGCCGACACTCAAAACCATCCTCACCGGCCTCCAGCAAGGCAACATCGATCGCTCACTCTTCACGCCCGACGCCAACGACTACTTCAGCGCCGACGCTCTCGCCGACTTCAAATCCACCCTTGCCCCACTCGGCACGATCAGCAACATCACCCGCGTCTTCACCCACCAGCGCGGCGGCATGACGGGCAGCCTCTATCACGTCACCTGGTCCAGCGGCACCACCCTCACCGTCAGCGCCTACACGGAACCCGACGGCAAGATCGAACAATTCCTCATCACCTCCAAGTTTTAGATCGCAGATGAACCGGGTGGCCTACCCTTTCGCAATTTCATCGCGAAAGGGTGGGTTATCGCGCGTGGTAGCGCGCGAGAAAAGCTACCGTGCGTTGTAAGCTGCTACCTGCCGGTACACGCGCCATTTTCGCCGCGCACATTTGAGCTTCACGATTGGAGGAGCAATGAGGACAACACACCTCCTGCAAATTGCAATAGCCCTCGGATGTACGATTGCCCTCCACCCCGCAACCGCCCAACAAGCGCGCACGCCCGCGCACATCCTGGCCTCCACACCCCTGCAAGTGAATCGCCTCGATCCATCCGCAGATCGCATCATTCCGGCCAACGCCACGCTGGAAAAGATCGCGACCGGCTTCACCTGGATCGAAGGCCCCGTCTGGCTCAACAACTCGCTGTACTTTGCCGAGATCCCCAGCAACAGCATCCGCTACTGGACACCGGACGGCCGGGTAACCATCTTCCTCCAGCCCAGCGGCTACAAAGGCGCAGACCACTTCAACGGCCGCGAGCCCGGCTCCAACGGCATGACGCTCGACCTTTACGGCCGCCTTACCGTCGCCGGCCACGCCCAGCGCGATGTCTATAGGTTCGATTCGCTCACCTTCAAACTCCCCACCACGATCCTCGCCGACGAATACAAAGGCAAACGCCTCAACAGCCCCAACGATCTCGTCTATAGCGCCGACGGCTCCCTCTACTTCACCGATCCACCCTACGGCCTCGAAACCCAGAACGACAGCGATCCCAAAAAGCAGCTCACCGTCAACGGCGTCTATCGCATCCCACATGCCAACACGCAAAAGCCCGGCACCGCTCCCGCACGCTCCGACTTGCAACTCCTCATCAGCGATCTGCCTCGCCCCAACGGCATCGCCTTCTCGCCCGACGAAAAGCTCCTCTACGTCGACAACTCCGAGCCGAAAAAGCTCTGGATGCGCTACCGCGTACAGCCCGACGGCACACTCACAGATCCACATCTCCTCTACGACGCAACGTCCGACCCACGCCCTGGCGGACCCGACGGCATGAAGGTTGATCGCCAGGGAAACATCTATAGCGCCGGCCCCGGAGGCGTCTGGATCTTCTCACCCGAAGGCAAACCCCTCGCCACAATTTCCATGCCCGAACGAGTATCTAACGTCGCTTGGGGTGACGCCGACCGCAAAACCCTCTACATCACCGCGAGCACCAGCGTGTACTGCGTCCACCTCAAAATCCCAGGCGCAACCATGCCGCGCACCCACTAACTCGCCTCACGCATCTGCGCCGTCCGACTTCCATCCGGCTTGCACAGCACCGTTACGAACCGGGCGCAGCCCGCAATTGCTGCATAATCGCGTCGAGCTCGCTCTGAATCGTGTCCAGCTTGCTCTGCTCTGTTTTCAACTTCGCCTCCGCATCGGCGAGTTCGTTCGAAGCAGCCATCTCTCGCTCCTTAAGCTGCGTGAGCTCGGTTCTGAAGTGCTCCTGTCCATCGAGAAATTGCCTCTTCTTATTCGGTTCGAGAGTCGACTCCGATAATGCATCCTCGATCTGGCTCAGCAGGGATTTATCGTGCGCCTCCTCATTTTGAACTCCCGCCAGTTCACCGCGAAAGTTGTCTCTCCGTTCCGTCGCTCGATTGACCTCTGCTTGCTGCAGTTGCCACTCGGTAAGCAGAATTTGAGACGACTGATTAACCCGCAGCGTGGCGTGAATAGCCTTGAGCTCCCGCAAAATGTTCTCTAACGTTTGCGGATCAGGCGGACTCGCTTGTGCGAAAGCCGAAGCAGATCTCAGTGCACAAACGGTTAGCGCCAGCGCCGCTGCAAGTTGCACCCTCTTCATCGTTCACGGCCTCCACGTGGATTGATTTCACGTTCAGACGAAAGCGCCTTGGCGGCAACGTCCTCACCGCATGTCCGCCGTCCACGCCCCGCCCGGCTTGCACTCGCCGCCCGACGTCCCATTCGTCACGTGCCCGTCCACCAGCTTTCCCGTGCGATAACATCCGCCTTCGCTCGGCACGATCAGCACCGTCGCGTCCTCCGCCACCAGAATCTTCACCTCATGCCCTGACCGGTCCTCGAACACCGCCACACCCGGCTCGCCGATTCCCGGAATCAGCTTGTACTTCGCCTTTCCGCCCTCGGCAAAGTGCAGCGTCCACTCGTTGCCCGCGCGCGAGGAAGCCTGCGCTGTGCTCGTATGCAGCTCCGGCGTCTGCCCCAGCGCCGCGCTGCAAATCATCAGCGCGGCCGACGCCCATCTCCCGGCATTGCGCATCACGTTCGGCACTCGCAGCCCTCCGCCAAACCCTCTGCACTCTTAGACTCGCATTCGCCCTTCTTTGTACCACTTCCGCTGCCCGCCGTTGGGGCAGAAAACGCATGCACATCGTGCTGCGCCCCATCTGCCAGAGATACTTGCTATGTCGTGACATTCGTATGACACCCTCGCGCACCGGCCTCTCTAGGCTCTCCTTCAGCCGGATATCCCATCCGCGCCGGACCTCTACGGATGTTAGAGGCCGCCGGGAGCCATCATGCGCCGCATCTCTCTCCTCTTGCTCTTCGCCCTCAGCGTGTTTACCTTCCAGCCTCAATCCTCCGCGCACGCGCAGGCCTACGTGGTTACGAATCTCTTCTCTGACGGCTCCGTCAAGGCTATCGCAAGTGATTCCAATTTCCAGAATCCATGGGGCATGTCCGTCAGTCCTACATGGTGGATTAACGCTGCCAACACCGGCTTCAGCTACGTCGTTTCCGCCGCGACGGACACCAGCCCCTTCAAGGTCGTCGTTCCTGCCGTTACCAGTGCGTTCCCTAACGGCTCGCCTGCAGGTGTGGTCACCACAGCCGGAGCCAGCGGCATGGTTCTCTCCAACGGCGCCAAGGCATCCTTCCTCTTCTCCACGCTTGATGGCGCAATCTACGGATGGAACGGCGCGCTTGGCCAGAACGGCGCTGTCGCTCTCATCGCCATCAACAACCAACCCACCGGAGCCTGCTATCCCGGCCTCGCTCTCCTCAACGCCAACGCCACAACCAGCTACATCCTCGCGCCCAACTTTGGTACCGGCCCCGGGGTTCAGGTCTACGATCAGAACTTCAAACCCGCCAAACTCTCCGGCTCCTTTACTGATCCCAACCTGCCTGCCGGCTACGGTCCGTGGTCCATTCATATCCTCAACAACCAGATCTGGATCGCCTACGCCGTTCGCTCTACTGCACACACCTGCCAGCAGGTCCCCGGCGTGGGGAGCGGCATCGTTGACGTCTTCGATCTCAACGGAAATTTCGTCGCGCGCGTGGCCGCTGGCGGCAATCTGAACGCGCCCTATGGCATCGCCTTCGCGCCCTCCGCAGGCTTCGGCATCTACTCCGGCGATCTCCTCATCGGCAACTTCGGCGACGGCATCATCAACGTCTACGACCCCAAAACCTACGCCTACCTCGGCCAGCTCATGGATTCCACCGGCAAACCCCTCGTCTACGCCTCTCTTTGGGATGTCCTCGCCGGCGGCACTCCCATCCTCAACAGCAGCTCGGTAAGCGGCGGCAGCAACACCAATGTCTACTTCGTTGCCGGGCTCGCCAATGAAGCGCACGGCCTTCTCGCCTCCATCAGCAACGCCACCGTCTCCGGAGCCAATCCCACCTTCGCCTTCAGCGCCTCCGCCCCCGCCGCCACCGTCCCCGACGGCAACTCCGCCACCGCCACACTCGCCGTCGCTCCCGTCAACGGCTTCAGCGGAACCGTCACCTTCTCCTGCAGCGGCCTGCCTGCAGGCGCCGCCTGCATCTTCACGCCAACCTCGCTCACCGTCAGCTCCTCCGCTCCCGCCACCACCACGCTCACCATCACCACCATGGGCATGAAGACCAACACGGGCACCGCAGTATGGCCGCACCTCGGCACACATCTGCCGACCCTTGCGCTGGCCTCGCTCTTCCCGCTGTCACTGCTTACGCTTGTTCGCCGCCGCCGCACCACGCGAGCGCTCCGCCTCTTCAGCTCACTCGCGCTGCTTATCGTCGGCCTCACGACCGCGGCCCTCGCCCTCGGCTGCGGCGGCAGCGGCCCAGCCAAAGTCATCACCCCCACCGGCAGCTCCAACATCACCGTCACGGCCATGTCCTCCACCGGCACCAGCCAGCAGACCACCATGGCCCTCACCGTCCAATAGCCCTGCCACAATCTCGGGTGGCCCATCCTTTCACGGTTTCATCGTGAAAGGGTGGGTTGTCGTTTGCGCTGGCAAACGATAGCAGGCTCGGTCGCGCAACATTCTTCACGTCGACCTGGACGGTTACGCACATCTCCTAATTCTTTAGTTGACAAACCCGCGCCTCCTGCCCTAATCTCCTAATCCATTAGGAGACCGCGCGCATGCCGAAGGCCCAGCCGCTCCCTCTCACCAAGCTCGAGCTCCAGATCATGCAGGTCCTCTGGCGCCTCGGCTCCGGCACAGTCGCCGACGTGCAGGAAGCCCTCGATCAGCCGCTCGCCTACACCACCGTCCAGACCATGCTCAACATCCTGCACCGCAAGCGGAAGCTGAAGCGCGAGCTTCGCGGCCGCGCCTTCGTCTATCAGCCCGCCGTCACCCACGCCAAGGCCTCGCTCCAGGCCGCGCGCGACCTCATCGATCGCATGTTCGGCGGCTCCAGCGAAGAGCTCGTCATGAGCCTCATCAAAAGCCGCCAGCTCGACCCCGAAAAAATCGCCGAGCTGTCCCGCCGGCTCCAACAAGAGGAGAGCGGCCAATGACCCACGCTGAAATTATCATCCTCAACTACCTGCTCAACTCCCTCTGGCAGGTCCCCGTCATCTTCCTCGCCGCCACACTCGCCGCCCGCCTCACCCGCTCCGCCGGCCCACAAACCGAGCATCGCCTCTGGGTCGCCGCGCTCATCCTCGAAATCACACTCCCCGCCTGCGCCTTCGCGCCCGCTCTGCGTAGCCTCTTCTCTTCGCTCATCAACAACCGCGCCGGCCATGTCACTACGCAGATCACCATCCTCAACGCGACCGCAGCGCACAATCCTTCGCACCTCGGCAACATCGCCGCGTCCACCGCACTCATTGCCTACGCTGCCCTGCTGATCTACTTCACCGCGCGTCTTCTCTATCGCATCCATCGCACACGCGCTCTCCGCCGCTCAGCGCAGCTCATTTCCCTCTCCGGCGATCTACTCACCCTGTGGCAGCGTTGCGCCCGCATCTTCGGCGTCCACGATGCGCAGCTCGCCGACATCGCCAGACATCGATGGCCCCTCCACAATCGGCATTCGCCGCCGCATCGTTCTTCTCCCACCCGCGCTGCTCACAGACTTGCCACACGAGGATCTCGCCGCCGCCCTGGCCCACGAGTTCGCGCACATGCAGCGTCGCGACTTCGCAAAGAATCTCCTCTACGAAGTCATCGCTCTGCCCATCGCCTGGCACCCGCTGCTCTGGCCCACCCGCCATCGCATCGCCGAGTCGCGCGAGATGGTCTGCGACGAGCTCGCTGCACACGCCACGCACGGCACAACGCGGTACGCCCACGCACTTCTCCGGCTCGCCGCATCCTTCTCGCATCCCACGCCGGCCGCAACCCTTCACACCATCGGCATCCTCGATGCCAATGTCCTCGAGAGGAGAGTCATGAAACTCACCCGCAACCATCCCATCGCCGCAACCTCGCGCCGAGCCGCCATCGCCGCCGCTGTCCTGCTCGGCCTCGCAACCTGCGCCTCCGCCATGTCTCTGCGATTTGAGCTTCCCGCTCAAGCCATTCTCTCCACGCACGCGGCCGCACCTGCCCACACCATCCTCCCTCCGTGCGCAGGAAGCCAACGGCCCAATCCGGATTGGCGGCGGCGTTATGGCCGGCCAAATCATCTCCAAGGTAAATCCCATCTATCCAGCGGAAGCAAAGGAGCAGAGGTATCCAGGGTGCTGTCGTTCTCCACGCGATCATCGACAGGGACGGAACCGTCAAGGAACTCGCCGTCGTCTCCGGGCCGCCGGAGTTGCAGCCCTCCGCCATCGACGCTGTGAAGCAATGGGTCTACAAGCCCTTTCTGCTCAATGGCAATCCTGTCGAGGTGGAGACCACGATCACCGTCAACTACTCTCTGGACAACTCGTCGTCGCCGCCGCCGCCACCGCCGCCGCCGCCGCCACCGGGCGCCAACACCAACATCGTATCCCTCAACTCCGGAGACCGCCCGGCTTACCACTTCGCTTTCCCCACAGCTCAGCGGTTCTATATTTCCTCCGACGAAGCTGCCAACCAGATCGCCGCGCCCGATGGAGAGGTCTACAACATCGGCGGATCCGTCCGCCCACCGATTGTCACCTACGCACCCGATCCGGAGTACACAGAGGCCGCTCGAAAGGCCAAGCTCTCCGGCAACGTCATCGTTTCGATGATTGTGGATTCAAACGGCGAGCCGCATAACGTGCAGGTAGACCGCGGCCTGGGCAATGAGCTGGACGAAAAGGCCGTCGAGGCCGTGCAGCAATACAGGTTCAAGCCCGCTACACGGAGCGGAGAACCAGTCCCAGTCCGCCTCAAGGTCGAGGTCAACTTTCAGATCTTCTGACGAGCGGCTACATCGTCTGGCAAACAGGCCGGCAATCTCTCGCTATATTCTGAGCAGGGACAACTGCTCATGCCAAAGCTGCTCGTTGTGCTCTCCCTTCTCCCCGTGGTTGCGTTCCCCCCCGCAAACAAAGCACAGGTCCTCACCGCCCAGTACGACAATCTCAGGACCGGCGCGGACCTCCACGAGACAACTCTCAAACCGGCGAACGTCAACTCCCACGACTTCGGCAAGCTGTATTCGCGCACCGTCGACGGCGATGTCTTCGCCCAGCCTCTATACGTTCCCTCACTCGCGATCCTCGGCAAGGGAAAGCGCGATGTCGTCTTCGCCGCGACCGAGCATGACAGCGTCTACGCCTTCGACGTGAATGGAACACGCGACGCTCCACTCTGGAAGACCACCTTCGTCGACCCGCAACGCGGCATCTCCCCACTCAGCGAGCACGACGTGTTTTGCCCGTTCATTACGCCCGAGATCGGCATCACTCCCACGCCCGTCATCGACCCCGCAACCAAAACTATGTACGTGCTCGCGCGCACCAACGAACACGGCACGTTCGTTCAAAAGCTTCACGCACTCGACATCACCACGGGCAAGGAACGTCCCGGCAGCCCAGTCATAATCTCGGCCACAGTCCATGGCTCCGGAGACGGCGCAGTCAATGGCAACGTCAGCTTCGATCCGCTGAAAGAAAATCCCCGCGCCGCGTTGCTGCTCGTCGACGGTGAAATCTACCTGACCTGGGCTTCCTCCTGCGACATCGGTCCTTATCACGGCTGGGTCATGGCCTATGATGCCCACACGCTGCGACAGCGCGCCGTGCTGAATCTCTCTCCGGACGGCAGCGACGCCGGCATCTGGCAATCGGACGCGGGACCTGCAGCCGACGCTGAAGGCAACGTCTACGTCGCCACCGGCAACGGCGACTTCAATGCGAACACCGGCGGCCGCGACTTCGGCGACAGTGTCCTCACGCTGCGCCTCGAAGGCGACAAGCTGCTCGTGCGTGATTACTTCACGCCCTTCAATCAGAAGATCCTCGACGCCAAAGATTGGGACCTCGGAAGTCAGGGACCTGTGCTGCTTCCTCCACAACCCGGCGCGCATCCGCACATGCTCGTGATCGCCGGCAAAGAAGGCAAGCTGTATCTGCTTGATCGCGACAAGCTCGGAAAATTTCACGAGGGCTCCGACCCCGACATCCTCCAGGCCATCAAGGTGAAGGACGCCTACGGTGCAGCCTCCTACTGGAACGGCCACATCTTCTTCACCGATCGAAGCGACACCACGCGCGACTTCGCGATCAAGAACGGCCAGCTCCTCCTCAAAGGGACAACGGCACGAATGCCGTCACCCGCCGCAACTCCCATCGTCTCCGCCGACGGAACGAAGCACGCAATCCTCTGGGTGGTCTCCACAAAAGAATGGAACGAGACACACATGGACAGGCCCGCGGTCCTGCACGCCTACGACGCCAACGACATCACGCATGAGCTCTACAACAGCGAACAGAACAGCGCTCGCGACCGCGCCGGCATGACTGTTCGCTTCTGCATCCCCACGATTGCCGACGGCCATGTATTCATCGGCGCTCGCAGCCGCCTTGATGCCTACGGCCTGCTCAACAAAGCCACTCGCTCCCAGCAGTAATCTCCGGATCGCAAACGATACCCGGCGCGCTGCACCTTACCTATTCCAGCTTCATGCCCGCGCCCCGCCTGCTCGAACTCATCCATGACACCATCGCAAATGCATGCGCAGACGCATAGACAAACTCCAACGTTCATCCGCGTAGCCGGGTCATTTTCAATCACGAAGACACTACTTCTTCACCCACGCCGCAAACCCCACGGGCGTCGTCTCCATCCGCACATCCTTCCACGCAGCCTCCGCAGCCATCTGCCGAATCTCCTCCAGCGGATACGCGCGTTTGATCAGCATCCCGCGAAACGTCAGCATCATGAACTTGCGGTTGAACCAGCTCACACCCAGCCCATCGACATACTTCCGCAGCTCCGCAACGGACACATCCCTCCGCATATCGATCAGCAGCGCCGTCCCTGCCGGCTTCAGCACGCGCAGCATCTCGCGCATCGCCTTCACCGGCTCGGTAAAGTTCTTGAACGCCGCCCGGCACACGACAAAATCGACGCTCTCCTTCCTCACCGGAAGCTCCGCCGCATTCCCGTGCATAAACACCACGCCCGCGCCCTCCGCCGCTGCATTCTTCCGCGCAATCTCGAGGAACGTCCTGCTGATATCAACCGCCTGCACATCAAGCCCGCGCTTGGCCAGCTCGATCGACAGAAAGCCGGGACCCGGCGCAACCTCCAGCACACTTCCTCCCGTCGGCGCCATGCGGGCAATCTTCGCCGCCAGCTCGCGCACCGCCGGCATGTCCTTGCGCGTCGTCTTGTCGTACCAGCGCGCAATACCGCCTTCCATGCCCATTCCCTTGTAAGCCTTGGTCATCGTTGTCATATCTTATTCTCCAGATATCTTAGTAACTAAGATATCTGTATACTAAACCAGAAGTATCCAGCCATGTCCAGCCGTTCGTCACAAAAATCAAAATCAATGGCCGCGAAGAAGTCTCGCCGGAAGTCTCCCGTCCATCTGAACGCGCACGCGGATCTTCTTTCGGTTCCGAAGGAGACCGTCGAGGACCGCATCCTTTACGAGATCCGCAAGTTCATCGCCGCCGCCATCTTCTTCAACTCGCAGGCCGCCGAGAAGGTTGGTCTCAGTCTCACCGACACGCAGATGATTCACATGCTGCAGCTCTACGGCCCCTCGACCCCCACGCGCCTCGCCGCCGGCACCGGCCTCTCCTCCGGCGGCGTCACCGTCGCGCTCGACCGCCTCGAAAACGGAGGCTACATCCGCCGCGAGCCCAACCCCGCCGACCGCCGCAGCCTCCTCATCCACATCATCCCCTCCCGTCTGCTTAAGCTCCGGGAGACCTACGAGGCCGTCGAAGCCGAAACCCGCCGCAGCCTCTCCACCCTCCCCGCCCGGGACCTCGATGCCGTCATCCGCTTTTTCGAAGCCTTGAGCTCTGTTCGTGGCTCAAACCCATGAAAGCAAGCCGGTAAGCTCGCGCGCAAACTCAGGCTCCCGCCCCAAGTTCGAGCCCACCCCCCTGTCTCGTCTCCGGCTGAATAGAATCAAGATTTTACGCACATAGGTCCAAGCCTAAGTGCAATCTTTTGAAGATTTTGCGCAAAAACAGGGGGGAGGGGGTACCTCACGGGGTCCCCAACGAGCGCTCTTTGCTCGGTGGGGTGGTCTACCGCCTCTTCTTCGAAGCACGCTTCCTGACACCGCTGGTTGCCGCCGGTTCAGTTCCAGGCAGCAAAGCAAACTGCAACCGCATCTGCTGACGGTCCACGCGATCCAGGATCACCTCGACCCGCTCGCCCACCCGGAAGCAGCGTCCCGTCCGCGCGCCGCAGATCGTCCGGTCCGTATCCCGGAAGCTGTAGTGGTCCCCCACCAGCGACCCGATCGGCACCAGCCCCTCGATGAACAGCTCGTCGAGCTCCACAAAAAATCCGTATTTGGTCACCGACATGATGATCGCCTTGAAGTCATCGCCAACCTTGTCGGCCATGAACCTCATCTTCTTCCACTCCATCAGCTCGCGCTCCGCGTCCGCCGCCCTCCGCTCCGCCTGCGAGCTCTCCACCGCAATATCACTCAACTCCTGCGCCGCAATCAGCCCAGTGTTCTCTGTCTTCCTCTCTGATCGCTGATCTCTGTTGTCTGATCTCTCTGCTCTCCAGGGTTGAGGATCATCACTCCTGATCGCTGCGCCGCGCGGATCAGCGCCGTCGCGCAGCTTCGCCCGCAGCAGCCGATGCACGATCAGGTCCGGATAACGCCGAATCGGCGACGTGAAATGCGTGTAGCACGGACTCGCCAGCGCGAAGTGCCCCTCGTTCTGCTCTGCGTATCGCGCCTGCTTCAGCGAGCGCAGCATCAGGTACGCGAGGATCCGCTCCTCGGGATGGCCGCTGATCCGCCGCACCAGCCGCTGATACATCTGCGGCGTCACCGGAATGCTCTCCGGAATCTCATGCTTCTTCACATCACGCGCTCCGCGTCCGCGCACCGGCGATCGCAGGGAAGCTCTGCGATCAGCCTTCATCGTCATCCGCTTCACTGGCAGCGCGCCGATTCCCAGAGTCTGCCCGAAGCTCGCCGCCGTCTCTTCAAACTCCACGATGCGCTTCGGGTCAGGCATCTCGTGGATGCGATAGATGGATGGAATGCCCTGATCGCGCAGCCACGTCGCGACGCATTCGTTTGCGCTGAGCATGAACTCTTCGATCAGTCTGTGCGACCATCCGCGCTCCGACCGCACAATCGCCTTCATGTTGCCATCTGGATCGAACTCGACCACAGGCTCAGGCAGGTCGAAGTCGATCGATCCTCTGCGCTGCCGCTTCGCATTCAGCCGGAGGGCGAGCTCCAGCATCGCGTCGAATGCAGCGGCCATCTCCGGCTGTTCGGCCGCAACGCGCTCGCGTTCGGCGAAGTCCTCCGCGGTCGGCTCCGGCGTAACGCTCGATCTCTGATCTCTGTTCTCTGATCTCTGTGGTGAGGCATTCAGGCAGTGCTGCACGCTGGTGTACGTGCATCGCCGCACACTGCGAATGATGCCTTCGCACACACGATACGCAACGATCTCGCCGCGTGCGTCGATCTCCATGATGCAACTCTGTACAAGCCGATCTTCATTCGGCAGCAGCGAGCACATTCCACTCGAGAGCGCATGCGGCAGCATCGGCACGGCGCGATCGGGGAAGTAGACGCTCGTTCCGCGCACGCGCGCCTCGGTGTCGATCGCACTCTGCGGCTGCACGTACCAGCTCACGTCCGCGATATGCACCTGCAGCTCCGTATTGCCGTTCTCCAGTGGGCGCACGAGCACAGCGTCATCGAAGTCCCGCGCTGTCTCGCCATCGATGGTGACAATGGGCAACCCGCGAAAGTCATCGCGGCGCGCGAGCTCGTCTTCCTCGAGACTTGCAACCGTCTCCTGCGCGCGCTCGTGCGCCTCGGCAATCACCTTCGTTGGAAAGCTGTGCGGAAGATGGTGCTTGCGGATGACGATCTCGACGTCGACCCCGAACGCGTCCGGCGGACCGAGCACCTCGAGGATGCGCCCTCGCGCCGGGCGTCCCGCAGCAGGGAATTGCGTCAGTTCCACATCGACGGCCAGACCTTCGAGCGGCCAGCGAGAATCTTTAGGCTCCCACTGCGCCCGCTGCGCACGTGCCTCTTCGCCGAGCATGCGGTGTTCCGACTCGGCAGCGGCAGCGACGACCTCGGCACCTTCCGGGATCTCGATCCATCCCGCGACCCGCTCGTCGAACGGACGCACGAAGTTCCCGCGCGGCTCGTTCAGGCCCAAATCCCGATAGTCGCCCATATCGCGCGTGCTGCGCCTGCGTCCCTGACCTCGCGCATAGTGGAAGATTCCGACGACGGTCGGATTCCGGCGAGTCAACACGCGGATGATGCGACCCGAACGGCGGCCGTCGCGTCCAGACGGCGCCTCGTCCACCAGTACGAGATCTCCCTGCATGGCTCCGCTGATCTCGTTGGGCGGGATGAAGATGTCCTCGCCCTGCTCGGGCCGGACAAAGCCGAAGCCATCCCGATGCAGGTCGAGCCTGCCGCTCACGAGCCGCTCGCGGCCGGAGCGCGGCTCGCCTGCATCCGTCCGTTTATCGGCTGCCGTCGCCACCTTTAGCGGCCGGACGGCCTCAGGAACGGCCCAGGACTCACCGTCCAGCCGGACGAGGTCTCCTCGGGCGACCATCCGGGTCAACTGTTCCACAAGGAGACGCCGCTCCCGGCCGCCGCCAAGGCCGAGCTCGCGAACGAGCTGCTTATAACCGGCCCGGCCATTCGCCGAACGGCGCACGCGCGCCATTAATTCCCGGTCTGACCGACTGTAGGGGCCGCCACTCATCTGGTCGAGAATAACCGGCTGGCGGTTGCGGCGCACGGCTGCGCGGCGCCAAAGTAGCGACTTTGGTGTCCTATTACCTTAGTAACGATTACTAAGTAATACCTATGTATCAACTTCAATCTAATAGACTTAGGGCAACCCTAACGCTAAGGTTGTAGACGTCTGGCGATGCCAGAAACTCTCTCACCAGCCTTAGATGCACCCAGGAGACCCGATGAAGACCACGATGATTCGCGCTGCCGTTATGACCCTTGCTGTTGCTGGCCTTATGGCCCCCTCGATGACGTCCGCGAAGACGACTGTTCCGGCCAAGGCCGTTACGAGCAGCTTCACCGGCCAGCCCGTTCCCCTCTGCATGCCCAACAGCGGCGACTACTGCGGAATGCAGTAATCACTCTTAAGACGTACACGGAAGTGCTTGTTGGAATAGCCCTCGCGGGGTAGCATATCCCTCGCGAGGGAGTTCCGTCTTATGAACAACATCCTGTGGCTGCGGGATTTGAATATCGTCGAGTGCGCCGTTTATTTCGGCGTCCTCGGCCTTTTCTTTTACGGGCGTCAGTGGCGCAGGTTTGCGCCGCTCATGGGACTTCTTGCGGTACAAGCGATCTCGGCGGATCCATATTGATTCCGCTGCTTTTCTTCCGCAAGGCTACAGGGCTGAGCATTCAAACGGCATACAACATCTACTTCTATACAGCGTGGATATCCGCGTTCGCTGAGGCTCTGCTCCTCATCGGAGTCATCTATCACGTCTACAACGAAGCGATGAGGCCGATGCAGGGATTGCAACGCCTTGGACGAATTATCTTCCGCTGGGTTGCGGTCGTCTCGGTCGCCGTCTCGTTGGCATTCGCCGCCGGACCCCATAATACGAATACAACGATTGCGGGCATTGCGGCTGCGATAGCGCCCCAGCTCCAGCAGGGTGTATGTGTGCTGACGCTTTGCCTGCTGCTCTTCGTATGTTTTGCGATTCGCCCCCTTGGCCTCACGTTCCGCAGTCGCATTTTCGGGGTTGCCCTTGGGCTGGGCGTCATGACCACAGCGTTCCTGGTCCAGGCTGCATGGTTCGCAACCAGCGGAGCCCGTTCGCTATATTCACCGATTTACATCGTCGGTACGGTGGGCACATTGCTTGCGGCGTGTGTGTGGGGAGTGTACTTCCTCCTGCCTGAGCCGGAGCGGAAGATGATTCTGCTGCCGACCACCTCGCCGTTCTTTACCTGGAACCGCATCTCCGAGGCGTTGGGCGATGAACCAGGATATGTAGCGGTTGCAGGGTTCAAGCCGCAGATGCTTGCCGCGGCTGAGCTGAAGGTCCTCAGTTCGGCGAGCCACAAGCAGGAGCGGCTTGGCGCAGCGACTCATCCGGCGGTTGAGACTCGCCCGACGCCGGCGCTGAAGCATCCTCTCGCTGTCTCTCAGTAAACTGGGCGCATGGAGCCTGTAACGCACGTCTTGACCGGCGCGTGTCTCGCACGGGCCGGGTTCAACCGGCGTGCGGCGTACGCGACCTTTGCGATGGCGGCCGCGGCTGAGCTTCCGGACATCGACTCGCTGTGGGGATTTCGCGGTCCGGTCGAAGCTCTGCAGCATCATCGCGGGATCACGCATACGTTTCTTGGCGTGCCGTTCGAGGCCGCCTTCGTTGTGCTGGTCTGCTATGGCATTCATCGCTGGAGGGCCGGGCGATATGCGAAACGGCCGAAGCCGGCGGTGGACGCCGATCATGTTCCGGTAGAGCGGCCGCTGACGGCGGCGCCGGTGCGCTGGGGTGCGCTGTATGGTTTCGCAATCATTGCGCTGTTAAGCCATCTGCTGCTGGACTACACCAACAACTATGGGTTGCGGCCGTTTTATCCCTTCAATCCGCACTGGTATGCCGCTTCGATCGTCTTCATCTTTGATCCGCTGATCTTTGCGCTGTTGCTGATGGGGCTGATCGTTCCGCCGATCTTCCGAATGGTGAGCTCGGAGGTGGGCGCGCGCCGGCAGCCGTTTACGGGAACGGGGTGGCCGATCGCGGCGCTGTTTCTGATGGTCGCAGTGTGGGGGGTGCGGTGGATTGAGCATGATCGCGCGACGCAGCTCGCGATGGGGCAGAGCCTGCAGGCGCCCGCGCCACCGGAGAGCTCAGGGCAAACTACAGATCAGGCTACAGATCAGAGTGCGCCGAAGCTGCCGACGTATCTCGCCGCGCAGAGGGTGTTGGCGAACCCCGATCCATTGAGCGTCTTCCGGTGGTACACGGTGACCGACTTCGGGCCGGTGTATCAGTTGGAGCGCGCGGATACGCGCGAGCAGGAGATCGCCGCGACAGAGGGGACGTATGACAAACCGGATGCCACGGCGGCGTTGATTGCGGCGGAGAGTAGCAAGCTGGGCCGGGTGTATCTGGACTGGTCGCCGATGCCGATCCTGTCGGCGGACAGCTCGCGGGCGGCGGTGGAGCAGGCCATGGCAGACGCGGATGAGGCTCCGCCGGTGCACGGAACGGTTGTGACGTTCCGGGACCCGCGCTTCATGGGTGTGCTGCCGTGGCAGTCGCGTGGGAGCTCGAGTCCTCTGACGGGCGTTGTGGTGCTGGACCAGCAGAATCGAGTGGTCTTCGAGAGCCTCAGCGGGCATGCGGAGCCGACGAGGTAGGATGCGCGGCTGCTGCTGAGCTTAGTCGAGGATGTCGCGGACCATGCTGCGGACGCGCTCGGCGACGACACCGTAGATGAGATGGGTGACGGCTTCGCTGGACTGTTCGCGCTCGCTCTGCTCTTCGGCGGGTGCGCTGAGCGCCATGGCCGGAAGCACGCCTTCATGCGTGAGCGCCATCAGCACCAGGCCGAAGTTAGCGCCTTCCTTGGAGGTTGCGGCGGGGTAGAACTCGGCCAACGCGCCGTAGAATGCGCCAGCGGCAGCGCCGAAGCCCCAATGGATGCTTTCGCTGGCGACGAGCTTCGTCGTCTCCTCGAGGTCGTCGCCGGCGATGCGCTCGGTGAGCAGCTCCGGGGGCTCGGGTTCCCCGTGGATGCGCGGAGGGTAAAACTTTTCCGCGAGTGTCTTTGCTGCAGTGGCCGCGACTCCTGCGACCAGGCCCGCTACAAGACCCTTCCAAAGCGATGGTGCACCATTGCTTGACGTGCTGCTCAACCGAGCCTCCGGATTGCCAGGTTCAGTGGGAATTTTGCTGCAGAGCGATTTGCTGCAGCGCGAGAATTATGCAGCGCGTTTGAGGACGAAACGAGAGGCGCTGACCTCGTCCTCATCGTCTTCGTAGTCCTCGTCCTCATCATCTTCTTCGTCGTCGAGATCGTCTTCGTCTTCCTCATCGTCGACTTCGTCCTCTTCGTCTGCGTCGTCGACGTCCTCTTCGTCTTCATCTTCTTCGTCGTCTTCGAACTCCTCGTCGTCCTCGTCTTCGAGCTCGTCGTCGGATTCCTCCTCGTCGTCGGTATCGCGCATGGCGAGGTTCTCGCTGGAGGCGTTCGCGGATGGATTGCTGTCGGCGAACTTCGGATCGTCCTCGAATTCGGCGGTGGCATCGTCGTGCACCAGCTTGCGAAGGTCTCGGGCGCTGTCGGTTGCGGGCATAGGATTCTTGTCGGGCATGGGGAAGGTTCTCCTTAGGGCGGCAGCTTGCCTGCCCGTTGGATGCAGGTTGGCCGAAAGAGGAACGCTCAAATTTTTTGCTCGGTAAACGGCCGGAGCTGTGCTTCGGAGGGGCGCGGCGTCAACAGGCTGACGAATCCGAGGCAGATCAGCGAGACAACCAGCGCGGGAAGAATCGCGTCACGAGCGGCGAGCCACGCAGGCAGGTGCTGTTTGACGAACGGCTTATCCCAGAGGACTGTAACGACGGTGCCGGCAGCGATGCTGGCGACGGCGGCGGAGCCGGTCGCTCTGCGCCAGAAGAATGCGGCGAGGATTACCGGGGTAAGCGCAGCTGAGTAGATGGTGTAGGCATAGAGCGACTGCTGAAGCACAGAGGTGGTGCCGAGTGATTGCCACAGCGCCCAGGCACCAAGGCCAACGACAACGAGACGGCAGACGATGAGCACCTCAGCGTTCGAGGCGGAGGGGCGGACGTAGCGGACGTAGACGTCGTTGATGAGATTGGTTGAGGGCGAGAAGAGGTAGTTGTTGGCTGTGGAGACGACTTTGGCGAAGATGGCACCCACCAGCAGCGCACCCAGAAGCATGAGCAGCTTCGAGCCGCCGAAGGCATGGATGGCGGTGTAAGCGAGAATTTCACGCGGCCGCTGGCTAACCTCTCCCGTGTGGTAGAGTGCCGAGCCGACAACTGCAAGCGCCACGATGACGGTTTCCAGGATGACGGTGCCGACGATCCACCCCAGGGTGGCTCGTCTTGCGTCCTTCTCGGATCTGGCCGAGAAGAACTTCTGGTACATCGACTGATTGCCGAGCATGAGCAGGCAGGTGGGAAGAAAGATTTCGAGCGCCGATTGAACGACCTGCTGGGAGCCGTCGGGCATCGTCCGAACGTAATGGTTGAACGGGCGGATGTCGCCGAAGAATTGGAAGTGTGTCGCAGGCAGGACCGCGTGAACTGCATTCCAACCGCCAGCCAGATGTACGAACACGGGGAGCGCGGCGATCAGTGTAATCGTTGCGAAGAGGCCGATGACGAGGTCCATATAGGCGACAGAACCCATGCCCGCAATCATGGTGAAGAGCGTCACGAACGCGGCGAGAATGCACTGGCCTTCAGTGGCAGAGATGGAGGGAAAGATGAGGTGGAGGATGTCGCCGCCGCCGATGAACTGATAACTCGTGATCGCTGTATAGGCGAAGAGAACGGCGAGCACACCGAGCACACGCGCGGTCTGGTTGTAGCGCGCTTCGAGAAGATCAGGAATGGTGAACTGCGCAAATTTGCGGGCCCGGGGAGCGATGAAGTAGATGAGTGCCAGGCCGGCCCATCCGCCGGCGGACTGCCACAAAGCCGCGAAGCCGTGCTTGTAGGCGTTCTCAGCTCCTGCCAGCAGCGAGCCCGAGCCAATCCAACTGGAAAGCAGCGTGAAGACGAGCACGAAAGCCGGAAGGGACCGGCCGGCGACGAGGTAGTCTGCCTTGGTCTTTACCTTGCCGAGACGGGCGACCGACACGCCGAGCAACGCCAGGACGATCAGGCCAAGAACAATCGCGTAGAGAGTCATCTTGTATGGGGCATTCTAGCGGACAGAACTATCGGCACGTCTGGCGCGGTGTCAGACGACAAAAAAAAATCTCACGGAAAGTCGCGAAAGAAGACGTCAACGCCGCCACAGCGGCTGCTGCATTCGTGGCAGTTTGCGCAACGCTTCGGGATCAGCCTAGTGCGCGGCCTCGATCCTGACCCACTCGTCGGTGCTTTCCCAACGGACGTGCAGCTCCGTGGAGTTCTTGGTGGTGTGCTCGAAGCTAATGCTCATGTCCTCCTGCGGCGAGGGTAGCGTGGCGGAATGCATCGGCGTGCGGCCGAGGTCCTGGTCCTGGTTGTAGACGGTTCCCCACTGGCCGGTCTGCTTGTTAATGATGAGCTGCCACGGTCTGCCGGGCGCGGCCGGAAGCGTGTAGAGCGTGTACTTGCCGGCAGGGACTTCGAGGTCACCGATCTTGATGTTGCCTTCGGTGACGAGGCTGGTCGCGGGATTTGCGCCGGTGCGCCAGACTTTGTCGTAGGGCACGAGCTCGCCCATGATCTTGCGGCCGCGCATGCGAGGCGAGTTGTAGTGGATCGTGATGGCCTTGCCGTCGAGCGTGACCTCGGCTTGCGCGGGCGGGCTGGGCAGGGGCTTCTGGTCCTGAGAGAACCGCGAGGCGGGCGCGTTCATCTCGGGTTTGGAGCCGGGCTCACCTTGCGCGGAAACGGGAGTGGAGTGAATGAAGATGCCTGCGCCTGCGGCCAGCAGTGCCGCGAGCGGGATTGCTGCGAGTGCGGAACGAACGGAGGTCTTCATGGCCCACCATGCTACCCTAGATGAGTGGGTTGCGGCTTTCGCCGCGTCATTCCTGAAGCGCCCGTAGCTCAGCTGGATAGAGCAACAGCCTCCGAAGCTGTAGGTCAGACGTTCGAATCGTCTCGGGCGCACCATCTTCCATAACATAAGCATCTGCCAATTCGTTCCGCCGCTGATCTAAGCTTCAGACAGTCAGGTGTGCGGGAGGATGGGTGCGCGCGTGGTTGGTCATGGTTGCGATTGGAACGTTGATTCCGGTCCACGTACGGGGCCAGGATCGGTTGACCTCGGCAGCAAAATATCAGGTTATCGACTTTGACGATGAGCTGGGCTATGGAGATGGATCGTCAACGTGGAGCGATAAAGACGGCAAGTTGAGTGTGATGGGGATGGATTTGCGCCAACTTGTTGCTCTCGCTTATGGCGTTCCCCAAAGTCGGGTGAGCCAGAATGCCGACAAGTCGAATGCCCGATTCCTGATCACGATCAGCTACCCGGATTTGCATAGCGAAACGCCCGCGCAACATGTGCATCGCCGGCAGGAGTTCCTCCAGAACTTGCTTCGTGATCGCGAGGGTTTGCGGGCGCACACCACGGATCTGCCTGAGCCGGTGCTGGTAATGAGCGCCGCAAGGCAGGGAATGAAGATGCGGCACGGGGGTTCCGGAGTCAGCACTCAAGGGACGGAGGAGGGTGGCCCTGCCGGCGCTATGATCTTCCACCAACGCGTGCGGGGACGTGGAGTGACGATTGCGTACCTGGCGGAGATGTTAAGTGCGGATGCCAGCGAGCCGGTGATCGACAGAACTGGTCTCAGCGGCTCCTATACGTTTGACCTTCGCTGGCGACTTGGCCCGAACGGCTCTCGAGACACGGCTGCGATGATCGAAGCGGCACGGCAGCAGTTAGGACTGGAACTTGTGCCCGAGACGGAGCCCGTACTCCGAGTTGTGGTGGAGGGCTACACGCGATAGACGCCCACGGCTTTCGCATCCCAGGCATCCACAGTGACGAAGCGGCTGCCGTTTGCTAGCCGTTCGGTCAGGAGGCGGTCGGTGGCCTGGACGGTGGCGGAGCGGTCGGCGCCCATGTGCTGGTCGTAGCCGTCATGGAGCAGGATGTTCGCGCCGGTGCCGCGTTGTCGTGTTGTGTTGAGGCCGCGTTGGAGCTTGTGCAGGACGCCTTCGGTCCCGATGGGCGCCCAGTCTTGTCCTGTCACGTTCCACTGCACAATCGTGAGGCCGAGCTCGCGTGCGATTCGGATCACGGCGGGGCGTCGGGCGCCGTGGGGCGGGCGGAGATAGCGGACGGGAGCGCCGAGCGCATCCTCGAGCGCCTCATTGCAACCTCGCAATTCTTCGCGGATGGCGCGCTCGGACTGCCAGGAAAGCCACGGATGAGTCATGGTGTGGTTTCCGAGGAGGTGGCCGGCCGTGTGCACGGCGCGGGCGATCTCCGGGCGTTGCTGGACGAAGCGGCCGATCATGAAGAAGCTGGCGCGAACGTTGTGGCGCGCGAGCACGTCGAGGAGCTCCAGAGTCGCGGCGTCGTTGGGGCCGTCATCATAGGTGAGGGCGATCTCGGCGGGATCACGGCCGGCGATGACGGTGCGGCCGAAGAGCTGCGACTCCGGGTGAAGCGCAGCGTAGGCCAGGGTTCCGCCGAGCGCGATGGCGGATGCGGCGGCGGCGGTAAAAGCGATCCCGGAGCTGTGAGGCATTCCTGTTCAGGATAGGTTTTGGTGGCGCAGTGGAGCAACCCGCGATGTGTCGTGTTGGGGTTAAGTCCTGCTGTAGATGCAACATGGCTGGCCTGTTGCCCGTCTCAAGACTGTGGCGCGGCAGCCCGGGCCAAGGAGAGCTGTGCGTGATGCGAACGGTGAGATTCCGGCTCCCCATAGTATTTTCTGTTGTGCCACTTCCGCCGTGCTATCGGTGGGCGCGGCGGCTGTCGCGCAGAAGACGCAGAACGAGCCTGCGACGGATTCCGCGGCGCAGGCAAGCCCGATTAAGCCGGCGCCTGCTGTTCCCGCAACGGACTCTGCCGCCGAGGCGAGCCCGATTCGTCTCGGTGGTGGACATGGCGAATCGATTGCGCCGCACTCTGCGATCGATGTGAAGCTGTCGCGCAGCATCGACTCGGGCAGGCTGAAAAATGGCGAGACGGTGCAGGCGACGCTGTCGAAGCCGGTGACAGTGAGCCCGAAGGGGACACTGCCGACGGGAACGCCGGTCGAGCTTACAGTGATCGAGACACTGCCTGCGGGGCGGATCTATGCGGCGGGCGAGTTTTCGCTGCAGGCGCAGCGGGTGGGGCCGGTGGGGGTCTTCACCGACACGCTAACGTATCGGGGTAAGCCCGGGCATAAGGACCTGCCGGACAGTGCGCCTGCGGTGGGGACGGATGCGGGTCTCCCGGCCGGGGCGCAGTTGACGTTCCATGTACTGCCGCCGCCTGCCCCGGCGAAAGGACCGCCGAACGCGAAGAATGGAGGGCCGGGATCGGTTGATGGAGTGGCAAGTGGAGCGCCGCCGCCGCCGGGCTCGTCGAATCAGCCGAATGGGAATGCCGGCAAGGCGAACGGAGCGCAGGCCAGACAGGTTACGCCGGCAGTGAACACGCCGCAGCCGGCGCAGAATCTGGGGAAGACAAGCCCTGCGCCCAACCAGCCTGCGCCTCCGAGTGGGGCTGGCTCGACGGAGACGACGCAGCCTCATCTGTAGAAGAATTTCGTGAGGTGGAGGGGTACACCCCCTCCCCCGCTTTTTGCGCAAAATCTTCAAAGAATTGGACTTAGGGGTGGACCTAAGTGCGCGCGGAAGGGGGTTTCGCGCAAAATATTGAGAACAAAGGGGTAACCCTCGCAGGGGGTTCAGGCGAAAATTGTAAGTAGTCGTGGATTCAATCGGATAGAGAGGGCGCAGAGGGGATTGCGGGAATCTCTGGACGGCGTGGTCCGGAACTGGAGACCCGAGTGCGTCCGCCCTCGGCCAGCCAGAGGCAGAGGCCAGCGAAGAGGATTGCGCCGACGGCGAATTTCAATGCGGTGGGTGCATCCGTGGGCGAGAGGAAGGCCTCAAGTGTGCCCGCGATGGTAAGCAGGGGGATGGTGCCGGCGACGAGCTGCACGGCTTCCAGACCGGCGAGCGCGAGGGCGTCTTTGCGGCGGAGCATGCCTGGGAAGAGGATGCCGGCGGCGAGGCGCAGGCCGGCGGCTCCGGCGAGCATGATGCTGGGAAGCTCAAGGGCGCCGTGCGCGGCGATGAAGCTCCACAGGCTGAGCGACAGGTGATACTGCGCGCATACGGTGGCGATGGTGCCGAGCATCAGGCCGTTGAAGAACAGCGTAAGGATGGTGCCGAGTCCAGCAGTGATGCCGGCCGCGAAGGCGACGAAGCAGACGGTGATGTTGTTGGTCATGATCTGCGAGGAGGCCTGCGGTTTGATGCTGAGGATCGAGTCCATCCAGAGGTGGTGCTGGCGAATGCCCTCCATCTTGTCCGGGCCGAGGAACATTTCGCCAAACTCAGGGCGGACCAGGGTGATGAACACGCCGAGGGCAGCGGCGGCGATGGTGATGGCGGTCGCGAGCCAGACATAGCCGGAGAGCCTGCGCAGGAGCCGCGGGTAGCCGTGGACCATGAAGCGCCACAGGCCGGCGAACGAGGTGCGCGAGCCGGAGTACACAAAATTGTGAGCGCGCGCGACGAGCTTGTTCAGGTATTGTTCCAGCGTGCGGGAGGAGCGATCGGTACGGACGGCACTGAGATCGGCGGCGGCCTGGCGGTAGAGCAGACCGAGGTCGCGCAGCTCCGGTTGGGAAAGCGAGCGCAGCCCGTGGCTCTCGACCTGGCGGAGCAGAGCGTCGAGACGGTTCCAGTTATCCTTGCGAAGGTCGATCCAGAGGTTGGAGATCATGGCTGCATTTGAGCAACGCGGGTTTGCCGACCAGCTTAACATTGATACGCCCGAGCAGGTGGAGCTCGAGTTCGCGATCGCCGGAATCGGCAGCCGTTTTGTCGCTGTGTTGCTCGATCACCTGCTCATCGGCGTCGCCTTTCTTCTGCTGACTATTCTGTCGGCATTCATCTTCGACTCTCTGGAAAGACACCTTGGCATGCTCGGAAAGTGGACGCTGGCGGTGTTTATCGCGCTGAATTTCCTGCTGTACTGGGGGTATTTCACTCTGTTTGAGGCGTTCTGGCGCGGACAGACGCCGGGCAAGCACGTGATGAAGCTGCGCGTGATCAAGGACTCAGGCCGCCAGATCACGCTGTTCGAGGCAATGTCCCGCAACCTGCTGCGGATCGTCGATTATCTGCCGGCGCTCTACCTGGCGGGCGTGATCACCATGCTGTGCACGAAGCGGAATCAACGGCTTGGCGACATGGGTGCAGGGACGCTGGTGGTGCACGAACGCAGCGACGAGCAGCCGCTGCTGATTGAGCGGGGAACGAGCATCATGCCGGCGCGCTCGATGCCGGCGGCGTTTGATCCGTTCGCGTCGGCGGCGGCGCAGAGTGCCGGGAGCCTGCCGGCGGACGCGGTGGCCAAGCTGCACGGCGATGATCTGCTGCTGATTGAGTCGTTCTTCGCGCGGGCGCTGGATTTGAGCCTTGCGACGCGTGCGGAGATTGCTGGACGGATTGCGGCGCAGATGGCGACGAAGATGGATGTTGCGGTTCCGGAGGGGAATCCGGAGCGGTTTCTTGAGGCGATTGCGTATGCGATGCGGTCGAGTGCGCGAGCGCGGCGGTGAGGAAAAGCAAAAGCAGGTCCTTCGCTTCGCTCAGGATGACGGAAAGAAAGGCAAGAGCAAAGGCAAAGGCGTTTGGCTGAGCGTTGTTCATCCCACCCGTCCGCTGCGCGTACGGATGGGGCACCCGGCAAAAAAGCAAAAGCAAAGGCAGAAGCAGTCCTTCGCTTCGCTCAGGATGACGGAAAGAAAAGCAAGAGCAAGAGCAGCCGTCTTCTGTTTTCAGTCGGCTGCGTTGCGGGCCGAGAGTGTAGTTTCACCGTCGGAATCGGCGAAGTTTTCCGGTACGAGCCAGCTCTCCCCTTCCGCGAGAGGATGAACGCGATCTTCCACGTCAGCTGTTTCGGCGGCGCGCATCAGGCGTGGAAGCGGCTCGTCCATGGGCTCGCGACCGAGCCGGAAGGTGTTGTAGTGCATGGGCACCATGGCTTCGGCGCCGAGATCCAGGAAGGCCTGCAGCGCCTCTTCGGGGCTGGTGTGCACGGAGCGATAGCTGTCCGGGAAGTACGCTCCGATGGGAAGGAGCGCGATTTCGGGCTTCAACTTGCGGCCGATCTCTGAGAATCCTCCGAAGTAAGCGGTGTCGCCGGAGTGGTAGATGCGCGGCGCGCCGGGAGAGTCCAGCACATATCCGCCGAAGCTGCGGTGTGTGTCATTGAACAGGCGCGCGCCCCAGTGTTTTGCGGGTGTCATGGTGATGCGCAGCGGCGTGGTCTCGCCGAGTTCCGTGGATTGCCACCAGCGCAGCGACTGGACCGCGGAGAACCCAAGGTCCGCAACGAGATCCTCGACGTTGTGGGGCACGATGGCGACGGGCGCCGGGACTTTGCGCCGCCGCATCTCGCGCGTTACGGCTCGCAGCGAGGGTCGGTTCAGGTGGTCCATGTGCGCGTGCGTCAGCAGAACGGCGTCGATGCAGGGCAGGTCGCTGACACGCACGCCCGCCACGCGCTTGCGGCGAAGAAGAATCAGGCGTGTGGCGAAGACGGGGTCGATGAGGAGGTTGCGGCCGCCGAGTTGGAGAAGGAAGGAGGAGTGGCCGATGAACGTGATCGCGGCCTCCTGTTCGGCAACCGATAGAGGCAGGCGCGGTTCGCCTTCCAGCGGATCGGCGTGGCTTTCGCGGACGAGTCGCCAGAGCTGCCCCAACTTGCGCATCCAGAAGGGGATTCCTCGTGCGCTCCGGGGGGCTCTGCTCCTGCGACGTTTCATCCTGGTAGGTGGTCTCCTTTAAATCAGATGCGTGAGCAAGGCGAACGATGCCTGTTGCGGCGATTCTGCAAGTTACCGGGCCATGTCCATCTGCATCAGAGAGACAAGCCGCGGCTGTAACGGCTCCAACGGTAGACGCAGAGGATTTGATTGCGCGCAATGCAGCAGAGCGTACCATCGACACCGCCGCCTCAAGCTTCGGCACGCAAGGATCACCGGGCGAGTGATCCCGTTGCGCGGCGGGTGTGGGACTACGTATCGCACTCGGAGTTCCGCAGCCTCTGGGACTTTGAGGGCACGCCCGTGGGCGTGGTGCTGAAGCGTACAGCGAAGTCGTTCGTGAATGACGACCTGGTCTCGCGGGCGGCGGAGTTGGGCTTCTATTTTCTGTTTTCGCTTTTCCCAATGCTGATCTGCGCGAGTGCGGTGCTCGGGCTTGCGGCTCGAAGCGCGCCGAGTATCTATGACCGTCTGCTGCACAACATCGCGATGATGGTTCCACCGTCGGCGTACGAGCTGGTGATCAGGACATTCAATCAGACCGCGCAAGCTTCGACGGGAGGAAAGATCACGTTTGGGCTGCTCGTTTCCTTGTGGGCGGCGTCGATGGGGTTCTCTGCGATTCAGGACACGATTAATCTGGTATACAAAGTGCGCGAGACGAGGCCTTACTGGAAGGCTCACGGCGCAGCGATTCTGGTGACCATACTGCTCGCATTGATCGCGACGCTGTATCTAACGGTGCTGATGGCCGGCGGTTTTGTGGCACACAGAGCGTATCTCGCTATCTGGCATCGGCCACTGCGAATGGCCGGGGTCATTGCGATTCACCTCGTCACGTGGACGATCGCCTGCGCTCTGCTGATGCTGATCTTCAGCACGATTTACTATTACGCACCGGACCTGAAGACGAAATGCTGGCGATGGCTGACACCGGGCGCTGCGCTCGGAATCATCATGTGGGTGCTCGCATCGCTTGGCTTTCGCGCGTATCTGCACTTCTTCAACAGCTACACGGTGACGTATGGATCGCTGGGCGCCGTAGTGATTCTGTTGATGTGGTTCTACATCACAGGGCTCGCGTTGCTGGCCGGGGCTGAACTCAATTCGGAGATACAGGCGGCTGTGGTGGAGAAGCGGCTGAAGGAGTCGGGTAAACTGCCGCCCGAGGCGACGGCAGATCCAGAGCATCCGGTTCCGCTCGCGAGCTGACGCAGTGTTTTAGACGTGCATCTAAATGGAGAGGACGCGCCACATGGACGATGACGCGTCCCCTTTTTTTGCTCTCTACTTGACCATGGGTTGCAGGATGTCATCCAGGCGTGCGGGCGTGCCCTCGACGCGCTGGAACTGCGGGTAGCGCTCGCCACCGTGGTAGTCCATGCGGATGATCTTGTAGTAGTTCGTGTTCTCCACGATGAACTCGAGCGCCGGGCCGTTTCCTTTGGCCTTCTGAATCGCCGCGCGAAGCACGAGTGGAGCGAAGCCGCGGCCGTTCACGGCGATGATCTGCATGCCGGGGCCGAAGCCTGCTTTATCTGCGAGGCCGCCAACGATCACATCGTTCACCTTGCCGTCCGTGCCCACGGACATGCCGAGCGAGTAGCGGGTGTCGACGAAGTTATGCTGGCTCTCCTGAAGCTGCGACCAATAGTCGGGCTTGTCGGTGTAGATGAGCTTGTAGCCGGAGAGCGCGTCGATGCCGTCCATCTCCGGCGCGTGGACTCCGTTCGAGTCGAGCCGGGTGCGCAGGAAGGTGGCCCAGTCGTTCGGCACGATGGCGTTCAGTCCGTTGACGATGTCGTCGAACGTGTAGGGCACGACCTTGGGCGCGGTGTTGCCGCCGAGACCTTCGAAGTCCGCAGCGAAGTCGTTCAAGCTTTTCTTGTCGTGCGTCTTGGCGCGGATGGTGAGGTCGACTTCGAGCCAGAGAAGTTCGCCCTCGTCGTAGTAGTCGACGTTGCGGCGCCAGTTGTCGTAACCTCCGCCTGCGTTGTAGAGAAGCTGCGCGGCGGTCGCGGTGTCCTGCAGATCGCGCCAGGTGCGGCCGGGGCGAACGTCGTTGAGATATCCGGCGACAGTGGCGAGGCGGTCGCGATAAACGGCGGGAGCCCAGATGCCGCAGCGCGATGCGAGCACGTCGCCGAGGTATTCGGTGAGGCCTTCATAGACCCAGAGCAGATTGCCCTTCATCGGCTCCTGGTAGTTCGGCGTTGCGAGGCCGGCGGGTCGGCGATATTTGCCATTCCACGAGTGCGTGAACTCGTGCGGGAGCAGCAGGCCGGCTTCGATGAAGCTGTTGTCGTCGGTGAAGGTCTTCTCGTTCACGCGATCGTCGGAGGACTGATGGTGTTCGAGTCCGAAGTGTGCGACCTGGTCGCTGAGCGTGACCAGGAAGTGATACGCATGATAGTGGCGGGATTTGTAGAGCGCTCCTGTCTCGCGCACGAGGCGAGAGAACTGGTCGATGTGCTCCTGCGAGAGCTCGACGTCCTCGGGGCCGTCGCCGGCCATGTCGAGGAAGTGCTTTGGCGTGACCTCGGGGGCCAGCGGAACCTCGCGGAAGTAGCGGCCGGCGAGCACGGGAGAGTCGACGAGCTGCTCGAGCGAGACGGTTTTGAAGCTGGTTTGCACGCCGGGGGCGGAGGTGGGCTCGAGCGCTGTGCCGAACTTCCAGCTTTCAGGCACTTTCAGCGAAGCGGTGATCATTACATCAGCAGCCTTCGTGTCCGCTGGATACACGACCAGTTCATTCCAGCTCAGAAGCGCGAGGTTGGCGCTGGTCGAAGCTCCCGCGGAGAAGCCTTCGGCGCTCGCGGTCGCGAGGAAATCCATCTTGATGTCGAGTTGCGTTGTGCCCTCGGGAACGGTGATGTGGTACGCGTACATGTTCACCGGATCACGCTGCCACTTCACGCGCTGGCCGGTGGGCGTAGTGATGATGAAGCCGGCCTGGTCAACGACGGGTCCGGTGGGGCCGTGCTCGCCGGGAATCCACTCAGGGTAAACGAGCGTCATCGGGCCGGGCTGCACGGGCATCGTCTCCTGCGAGTGGAGGATCTTGCGCGGAGCATCGGTGAGGTCGACGGCGAGAGTGATGGGGGTTTGCGCGTTCGCGAGACACGGGGAGACGAGTGCGGCGCTGGTGAGCGCGGCGCAGAACAGGCGCGAAAGATGCATTTGTGGGAGAGCTCCTGGAGCGAGAATCAAGTGCGTCCAGTGTACGCGCGCAGGAAGCTGGTTACCGGGCTTCCTTCTCCTTACGCAATTGGTCCATCGCGCCGGTGATGAGCTCCTTCGCCCCGCCGATTCCGGCGAGCACGGCCTGGAGATCGAGCTTCGGTACGGCGGGATTGCGGTTGCTCGTGCAATACACGCCGTGTTGCCCGACCAGGACAAGGGCGTCGGTCAGTGAATCGAGCGCGACCGCAAGACGGCCGGCGGCCTCGCCGCGCATGAAGATCTCGCGTTCGAGTTCCTCGCCGCGGGTGTGCAGGATATCCCCGTGCCGGTAGAAGGGCGTTCCGGCGGCCTTTCGGTCATCGGCCACGGCTACCATTCCTTCGCAGCGCTGTCGGGCGTTACGGGAGTGGAGGCTATAGGTGCCCTCCAGCGCAAGACTGGCTTGCGCGCGGCGGTCGTCTCGTCGAGACGCCGCATGCGTGTGGTGTGCGGCGCCGTTTGCACGATCTCCGGATTCTCCTCGGCTTCACGCGCGATCTGCTGCAGTGCATCGACAAGCAGGTCGAGCTCTTCTTTGGATTCAGATTCGGTCGGCTCGATCATCATCGCGCCCTGCACGACCAGCGGGAAGCTGACGGTGTAGGCGTGAAAGCCGTAGTCGATCAGGCGCTTGCCCATGTCGCCGGTTTTGACTCCGTTGCGCGACTGCAGCTTGTCAGAGAAGACGACCTCATGCAGCGATGGCGACTTGTAGGGCAGATCGAAGGTGCCTTCGAGCTTCGCGCGCAGGTAGTTCGCGTTGAGCACGGCGTCTTCGGTGGTCTGGCGGAGGCCATCTGGGCCGTTCGCGAGAATGTAGGCCAGCGCGCGGATGAACATGCCGAAGTTGCCGTACCAGGCGCGCACGCGGCCGACGCTCTGCGGGCGGTTGTAATCGAGTCCGAGCGTGCCGTCCGGCCTGGTGATCACGACAGGCGTCGGAAGAAACGGCTCAAGAATTTTCTTGCACGCAACAGGACCGGAGCCTGGACCACCGCCCCCGTGCGGGGTGGAGAAGGTCTTGTGCAGGTTCAGATGCATGACGTCTGCGCCGAAGTCGCCGGGGCGCGTTTTGCCGCATAGCGCATTCATGTTCGCGCCGTCCATGTAGAGCAGGGCGCCTTTGGCGTGCAGGATGTCGGCAATCTTATGAATCTCGCTTTCGAAGACGCCGATCGTCGACGGATTCGTGAGCATCAGGGCGGCGATCTCGTCATTGACGAGCTTCTCGAGTTCGGCGAGGTCCACCATGCCCTGCGCGTTCGACTTGAGATTTGCGACCTGGTAGCCGCAGACTGCTGCCGTCGCTGGATTAGTTCCGTGCGCGGAGTCGGGGATGAGGATCTTCTTGCGCGGATTGCCCTGCGCTGTGTGATAGGCCTTCGCCAGCAGGATGCCCGTGAATTCGCCATGCGCACCCGCCGCGGGTTGCAGCGTGATGGCGTCCATGCCCGTGATCTCGATCAGGCACTCGCTCAGGATCTTCATGATGCCGAGCGCGCCCTGCGACAGCGACTCGGGCTGATAAGGATGCGCTTCGGCGAGACCTTCGAGGCGCGCGACCGTCTCATTGATGCGGGCGTTGTACTTCATCGTGCAGGAGCCGAGCGGGTACATGCCGAGGTCGATCGCGTAGTTCCACGTCGAGAGCCGGGTGAAGTGGCGGATGATCTCGATCTCGCTGAGCTCCGGCATCACGCCGAGGTCCTCGCGCGCGGCATCGCCGAGCAGGGCGGCGGCATCAACCGCGGGCACGTCGAGTTCGGCGAGGCGGTAGCCCTTTTTGCCGGGCGAGCTCTTCTCAAAGATGAGGTTCTCGTCCTGGTTGACGTGCGTGGTCGCCTTGCGCGGCGTTCCGATGAACTTTTCGTCTGGCATGGTTTTCCTGTAGCGAGAGCCCGCGGCACGGATCGACGCAGCCGGCAGGCGGAGCTGCTCCCTCTCAGGTTCTCACATTCGTACTGCTCGGGTCTCCGTCCGCTGTTCGCCTATCGCACTCTGCCGGCGCGGGTTGCCAGGACGGATGTGCCAGCCGTGGTTCAGCATTTTTTAGATCGGCAGTGCAAAACGTGCCAAAGCGCGGGCAAGGACGTCCAAACTGGAATAGGCAAAACTGCCTCCTCTCAAGAGGAACTCCCTCGGGCCGCCGAGCCCGCTGCCTCTGCGAGTGATTCCTGGAATATGGAGCGTACTGATGCAACTCTGGACCGAATACGAAGGAAGGAAGATCGAGGGGACCTACACGCTCGGCAAGCTGCTGCGCTCGGAGGGCCGCAACGGTTTCTTCTCGACCTCGGACACTACTGGAAACGCGGCCGTCATCCGCATCACTGAGGCGCACTATGACGAGGACGAGCTGCTCAAGCGATGGCGTCAGGTGGCCGGGATGCACGAGGACAACCTGATCAACATCGAGCGCTTCGGCCAGACGAACTTCGACGGTGTGGCGATCACGTACGCCTTGATGGAGGCCAACGATGCGAACCTCGGCGACGTGCTGCGCGAGCGTCCCCTGACGCTGACGGAGACGACACAGGTTGCGCGGGCCGTTCACGGTGCCTTGACGGCGCTGCATGCGAGCGGGCTTGTGCATGAGCACATCGAGCCGGTGAACGTTCTGGCTGTGGGCGAGACGGTGAAGCTGCGCAGCGACTGCGTGCGCGAGTGCATCGCGGACACGGAGTTCAACACGCCCGAAGGCTGCGCGGAACTGCGCCGGCGCGACGTTCACGACTTCGGCATGCTGCTGCTGCAGTGCCTGACGCTGGAGAAACGCTATAACCCTGGGCTCAATCTGCCGGACGTCTTTCGCCGGCTGATTCCGCACATGCTCGACGGCACGTGGAGCCTGGAGCAGATTGGGCAGATGCTGAGTCCCCCGTCCGCCGCGCCGATTGCGGCGGCATCTTCCGCTCGGTCGGCAGCTCCGACGACGCCGGCTACGCGGAAGGCGGATCCTGTGAGTGCGTCGAATGGTGCGAAGGCCGTGCAGCCGGAGCAGCGAAAGCTTCCGCTCGATCAGCCGCGGCCGCCGATCAACTCGGCGCCAAATCCGGTACTGCGCTCGCGGCGTGAGATCACCGACGAACCTTCCGGGTTTTCGTTGCGTCCGTGGCTTCTTGGAGGCGTGGCCGCCGTCATCATTTGCATTATCGTGATCTGGCATTTCGTCGGGGCGAAGTCGGCAAAGCGGCGGCGGCGGCACAGCCTGCTGCGACAGCCTCCGTTGCGCAGCCGGTGCCGGCGTCGGTCCCTCAGGGCGTGACGCGGCGGCCAATCGTAGCCGAAGCTCCCATGCCCACGGCCACACACGCAGCCGGATGGTATGTCATCGCATGGACTTATAACCATCAGGGGCAGGCACAGGCCAAGGCGGAGCAGTTGAACGCGCGGCATCCCGGATTTCATGCCGAGGTCTTTAGCCCGCGCGGCCGCGCTCCCGTTCCTCATCAGCCTGGGTGGACCGATGAGCGAGCCTGAGGCGAAGGCACTGCAGCAGCGCGCGCGGCGGTCGGGATTCCCGCGCGATACGTTCATCCGCAATTACCGGTAACGGGTTTCAAAGAAAAAGAGACCGTCCTTCGGGACGGCCTCTCTAGTTTTCAGCCAAGATCGGTTAGAACTCTTCCTCATCGTCCCGGGCTGCCGCTCGCGGAGTAGCTGCCGGCTTCCGGCCCGTCCAGATCCTCTTCACGGAGGCTGAGCGCGATGACTGTGCCGGACTCAAACTCAATCGTCAGCGAATCGAGTTCTTTCAGCTCCGCCTTGCCGACCATTTCGCCGATCTGGGCGCAGAGCGCATTGCGATACTCTGGCTGACCGAACGCGATCGAAAAGTCCTCGAGCAGCACGTGCGGCCAGGCGTACAGCGTCAGTGCCGGGCCGTCGAAGCGCAGGCGTACATAGTCGCTGACGAATTCGACCGCAGTCAGCTCCTGGCCTTCGATGGCGCTGATGTCTATCACTGCTTCGCTCCCAGAATCTGAGCGGCAGCATCGATCTGCGCTTTTGTCGTCAGCTCCGTCGCACACCACAGAGATGCATTCGCGCCGAGCTCCGGATACCACTTCGCGAGCGACAGACCGCCAACGATCTCCTTCGCCAGCAGCTTGGTGTTGACGCTCTCTGCCGAGACAGGAAGCGCGATCGCGAACTCATTGAAGCTGGGAGCAGAGAAGAGTGGCTTTGCTCCGGCTTTCGTCAGCGCGTTTCGCAGATAGGCAGCCTTGGCGAGATTCTGCTCCGCCAATTCACGCAAGCCTTGCTTGCCATAGACGGTCAGGAAGATCGTCACCATCATCGCGACGAGCGCCTGGTTCGTGCAGATGTTGCTTGTCGCCTTCTCCCGGCGGATATGCTGCTCACGCGTGGAGAGCGTCAGCACGAAACCGCGCTTGCCGTTCATGTCTTTCGTTTCGCCGACCAGGCGGCCGGGCATCTGGCGCAGGAAGCGCTCCTTGCAGGCGATGACGCCGCAGTAAGGTCCGCCGAAGCCGACCGGAACACCGAAGCTCTGCGCCTCCATGGCGATGATGTCGGCTTCCTTCGGTGGTTTAACGATGCCCAGCGAGACGGCTTCAGCGATCGCAACGATGAGGAGCGCACCCTTGGAGTGCGCCAGGTCGGCGATCGCGGCTACGTCCTCGATCGTGCCGAAGAAGTTCGGCGACTGAATCAGAACGCAGGCGGTGTTGGCAGCTGATGGCGCGCTCAAGTTCGGCGATGTCTACGCGGCCGGTCTTTGCGTCGTAGCCACACTCAGCGACAGGAATCTCCTGGTGCTGCACGGTGGTCTTCAGCACCTCGCGATATTCCGGGTGCACGGTACGTGCGACAAGGCATCCGTCGCGGCCGGTCACGCGAACGGCCATCATCACCGCCTCGGCACATCCCGTAGAGCCGTCGTACATCGAGGCGTTGGCAATTTCCATGCCGGTCAGCTCGCAGATCATCGTCTGGAACTCGAACATGGCCTGCAGCGTGCCTTGCGAGATCTCCGGCTGATACGGCGTGTAGCTGGTCAGGAACTCGCCACGCTGCACGAGTGAGTCGATGATGACCGGACGGTAATGACGGTATGCGCCTGCTCCGAGGAAGCTGGCCGGTAGCCTGGCCGCAGGATTCTTCGCGAGCTCCGTGGCATCGCCGCTGGCAACGTTTGCCGCGAAGGCACGGAAGCGATCGAGGATCTCCGATTCCGCATGCTGGCGCGGGATATTCAGGTCGCGATTGAGGCGGTACTCGCCGGGAATCGTTTCGAAGAGCTCGTCGATCGAGGCGACGCCGATCGCGTCGAGCATCTCTTGGCGATCGGCAGGGGACTTGGGGAGATAACGCATGAAATTCGTTCTCAGTTCTCGGTTCTCAGTTGTCCGTCCCCTCGATTCGTATCCATCCTTTGTACACAACGGATAACGGAGAACTGACAACGAACAACGGTTAGTGCCCGGTTTCTTCCTGGACGAACTTCTCGTAGTCGCCAGCCGAGAGCAGCGCATTCGCCTCGTCGGGATTGGTCACCGTGATCTTGATAAACCAGGTGTCGTTCGCCGCCGCGTTGACCGTCTCGGGCGCGGAGTTCAGACTCTCATTCACCTCGGTGACGGTGCCACTGACGGGCGCGTAAAGATCGCTGACCGCCTTCACACTCTCGACGGAACCAAAGGTGGCTCCGGCTTCAAGCTGCTGGCCCACCTTGGGCAGTTCGACAAACACAATATCGCCCAGCGAATCCTGGGCGTAGTCGGTGATGCCGACGGTCGCGGTCTCGCCGTTCAGGTTCAGCCACTCGTGGGACTTGGCGTAACGGTAGTTCTGGGGATAGCTCATTTCGTAATTGTAGAGGCTCTAAGGGTACCGGTTTTGCTCCATCCAAAGGACTTCCATCACGCGGGATTCCGGTCTCGAGATCGCTTGAATCTTTTACTTCGATATCGAATCTTATGATATGGAAATATCGGGCACCCTGGAAAGGAGCCACCCATGCCAGAGCCCATCACTGGCCTGCATCACGTAACAGCAATTGCGTCGGACCCGCAGCGAAATCTCGACTTCTATACCGAGGTGCTCGGACTGCGTTTCGTCAAGCGCACGATCAACTTCGACGACCCCGGCACGTACCACTTCTACTTCGGCGACGACGCTGGAAGTCCTGGCACCATTCTGACTTTCTTCCCGTGGCCGCACGCTCGCCGCGGACACGCCGGGGCCGGCGAGGTCACGCACACGGCCTTCAGCATTCCGCAGGGCTCGATTGCGTACTGGGAGCAGCGCCTGCGCGACAAAGGAGTTTTCCTCGAGCGCACGGGAAGCCGCTTCAACGGCGTCGAGGAGGTGCTCACGCTGGCCGATCCTGACGGCATGAAGATCGAGCTGGTCGCCCATGCGGACGCGCCGGAGATTACGGCTGCGCGCTACGCGGACGTTCCGGCCGAGCACGCGTTGCGGGGATTCTTCGGAGTCACGCTGCTCGAGCGCAGTCTCGATTCGACGGCCGCGACGATGAAGATGCTCGGCTTCGAGCCGGCCGCTACAGACGGCAGCCGCACGCGCTTCGTCTCGCCCGCGGGCACCTCGCTTGGCAATCACATTGATGTGGTTGTTGATCCGAACGCGGGCTACGGACGTACAGGCGCCGGATCGGTGCACCACATTGCCTATCGCGCGAAGGATGATGCGGCGCAGGTCGCATGGCTGGAAGAGGTCGCGAAGCACCTCCAAGTAACACCAGTGCAGGACCGCACTTATTTCCACTCGATCTACTTCCGCGAGCCCGGCGGCGTGCTCTTCGAACTCGCGACCGATCCTCCGGGATTCGGCATCGACGAAACGCCAGAGACGCTCGGCGAGGCGCTACGCATTCCGGGCTGGTTCGAACCGCAGCGCGCGGCCATCGAAGCGCGCCTGGTACCGATCGAGCTGCACCAGAGCTCGCTGACTGCGAAGAAAGAGTTGACCGCATGACAACGGCTGTTGCACTGCACGCCAACCAGCCGGTTCTCCACGCAGGAGCGCCGCTGGCCGAGGCGAAAGGAGCGGTCGTGCTGCTGCACGGCCGCGGCGGCTCGGCGGAGGATATCCTCTCGCTCGCGCAGCCGCTTTATCGCGAAGGGCTCGCTTACCTTGCGCCACAAGCCGCGCGGCACACCTGGTACCCGAACTCATTCCTCGCACGGCGCGAGGCGAATGAGCCGTGGCTGAGCTCCGCGCTGGAGAAGGTTGGCTCTGTTGTGACGGAGATTGAAGCTGCGGGAATTTCGCATGATCGTATCGTCATCGCAGGCTTCTCGCAGGGCGCGTGTCTCGCGACAGAGTTTGTTGCATCCAACCCTGCGCGTTATGCCGGACTGATTGCATTCACGGGCGGCCTCATCGGACCACTCGGTGCAGACCTGCACCACGAAGGCTCGCTCGCCGGCACGCCTGCGTTGTTTCTGAGCGGCGATCCTGATCCGCACGTGCCCTGGCAGCGCGTGCAGGATTCAGCTGCCGAGCTCGAACGCATGGGAGCCGTGATTACGGCGCGACGCTATCCGGGCCGCCCGCACACGATCACGGCGGAAGAGGTGGAACTCGCCCGCACAGTTATCCGCGAAGCCTTTGCCTCATAAAGGAGAGAGCATGCCCACAGGCGACAAGAGAGACGAGACCTCCGCACCTGCGCTGTGGGTTGTGCTCGCGCGGGCCTACCGCTCGATGGCGACGTTCGTGGAGCGCTCCGTGGCAGCGCTCGACATCGGCCTTTCCGACTTCATGATCCTTGAGGCGCTGCTGCACAAAGGGCCGCTGACGATGAGCGAACTCTGCGATGCCGCGCTGATCACGAATGCCTCGATGACGGCGGCGGTCGATCGGTTGGAGCAGCGCGAGTTTCTAGAGCGCGTCGCCAGCAAGGGGGACCGGCGCGTCCGGCGCGTGCAGCTCACCGCGCAGGGAACCGGGCTGATCAAGCGGCTGTACGCGCGTCACGAGCGCGATCTCGAAGAGGTGCTGTCCGCCATCCCGGCGGTACAACGCGCCGAACTGCGCCGCGGGCTGAAGACGATCGGTCTCGCGGCTCAGGAGAAGCTGTCGGAATAGTTCGTTAGGAGGAAAGGGGTGCCGTCACGGGCGGAGCGCTCGCTTTCGGCCGCTTATAGAACGGCGTGGGCACAACCTTCGCCCTCACCGACTGTCCACGGATCTCCACTCCAACCTCTGTGCCGATCTCGGTGTAAGCGATCGGCACGTATGCGAGTGCGATGTTCTTCTTCAAAAACGGCGCTGGCGAACCCGACGTGACTTCGCCGATACGCTGACCATCAGGTGAGAGCACGGGATAACCATCGCGGCCGATGCCGCGCTCGATCATGTCCAGTCCAACGAGTTTGCGCTTCGGTCCACCGCTCTTCTCAACCTCCACCAGCGCGTCACGGCCTACAAAATCCGAGCCCTTATCAAGCTTGCAGTAGCGGCTCAGGTTCGCCTCGAAGACATTGATGGTGTCCGAGATCTCGTGCCCGTAGAGCGCCATCGCAGCCTCTAACCGCAGTGTGTTGCGGGCGCCCAGGCCGCAGGGCATGATGCCGAACTCCGCGCCGGCATCGAGCACCTCGCCCCAGACGCGAGCACTCGTCGGTTCATCGGAGGGTATGTAGATCTCGAAGCCGTCTTCGCCCGTGTATCCGGTTCGCGCGATGAGCACGTTGTGGCAGCCGGCGACGGTGCCCCACGTGAACCAGTAGTTCTTAATCGGCGTCAGGTCGACCTTGGTCAGCTTCTGGAGCGTATCCTTCGCCTTCGGCCCCTGGATCGCGAGCTGCGTGTAGTAGTCGCTGACGTCCATGATGTGCACGCCGCCCATGGAGCCGATAGTCTTGCGGACCCACTGCACGTCCTTCTCGCGCGTGCCCGCGTTGATCACGATGAGGAAGTCGTTGTCTCCCAGCTTGTGCAGCACGACGTCATCCACGAATGTGCCGTTCGGGTAAAGCATCGCGGAGTAGTGTGCCTGTCCTGTTTGCAGTTTGCTCGCATCATTCATCAGGAGACGCTGCACTGCGGCCAGCGAATTCGGCCCGCGCATCTGAATGTCGCCCATGTGCGATACGTCGAACAGGCCGACTGCGGTCCGGACGGCCATGTGCTCGTCGATGAGGCCCTTGTACTGCACCGGCATGTCCCATCCGCCGAAGTCGACCATGCGCGCCTTGTGCGCATTGTGGGTTGCATGAAGGGCGGTCTGCCGGAGCGGCGTCTGTGTCGTTGATTCCATATCTCTACGATGCCTCGCGCTTCCAGATACTAAATGGCTGACGCCGCCGGTTGCCCGATCATCGCCGGGCTGCGCGCACGAAGCTGCTCACGGTGAAGTAAGTGAACACCGCGCAGACGGCCACGCAGGCGTAGAGCTTCGCCGCCTCATGGGAGCCCGAGGCGGCGTGAAGGGCGGCGCGTGTCCGCCATGCGGCCGCTCCCATGATGAAAGCGATCAGCGCGAAGAAGACGCCCGTGACCTGCAGCCAGACGACGCTGGAAAATCGCACGACAGGGGTTACCAGCGAGGACTTTGCCTGCCGACCGGCGGCGCGGACGGTCTGGGGGTCAGCAGTCCAGCGCGGCGCAGCCGTGGCTCGCGGCTCTGAGGGTCTGCGGGGCGATACAACCTGAGCTTTGCCCGCGGGATTCGGTGCGCTGGCCGCCTCTGCCGCCTGTGCCAGCGTCTTCGCGGCATGCCGCGCCCCGTACCCTAAAGCTCGCCCGAACTTCACCCGGTCCATAGATCTAGTTTACGTGTCCCATGCTGTCACATCGCATCGCAAAACGAATTGCGCCGACCTGACATCCAAGTTCCTTGAAAGGGAGAGAACGGAGCAATGAAGACATTCTTTTGGGTGGCGGGGGCGGTCTGTGCTGCAATGGCAGGCCTCATGATCTGGAACCGGCAGCGCAGCGAGCCTGTTGAAGACCTGGCGCATCGCCTGGAGGCCGCGTGGGCCGACCATCGCACCGTCGCCTGACGTCTTTCATCTTGGCGGAGCCGCTGCCCGGGCGTAGTCTGTTGTCTGGATTTACCGTAGTCTGTTAAGCAGATTTACCTCGCAATTGCCGTTCCCGTTGTTGAAGGGAATACCCGATGCGTGGTCAGGGGCATTCCAACAGATGATCGGGAGGTGGCGTTGAATCAACAGGTCAAGGACCTCATTCAGAAGCTCGGCGAAGCTATTCACGAGTCCGTATCCGAGAGCGAGCAGATTGCGGGCGTCGTCCGCGAAATTCGGGAGCAGGGGTTCGATGTGCTCCTGATGCTCGAGGCGACCATCGGTCTGAACGAAGTCGAGGAAGAGCAGAAGGACACCGGCGACGAGCCGGCGCACGGGCCCTTCACGCGCAACGACCTCACCTTCCTGAAGTCGCTGCGCATCACCACGGAAGAGCACGACAGCGGTTCCTCTGCGCAAGACAGCGGCCCCGCTTCCTAAGACGCGCGCCGCCGCTGCTCTTTCAGCCGCATTCTCTCGCGGCCCTACATTTTCCGTGCGTTGCGTGCTAGACTCGTGCCTCCCCGAGCATTGAAACTTGCGTCAGACGGGAATGGATAGCGAGAGGTAGCTGCACGATGAGAGACACGCTTGGTGTTTTGCTCGCCGGAGGCGCCGGCGAAAGACTCTTTCCCCTGACGCGGGACCGCGCTAAGCCTGCCGTCCCGTTCGCCGGTCAGTACCGCATCATCGACATCACACTTTCCAACTGCATCAACTCCGACCTGCGCCACGTCTATATCCTCACGCAGTACAAGGCCCTCTCGCTGAACCGGCACATCCGCGAAGGCTGGGGCACGGTCGTGGCCGGCGAACTCGGTGAGTTCATCGAAATCCTGCCGCCGATGCAGCGCGTCTCCAAGTCCTGGTACCAGGGCACGGCGGACGCAGTTTTCCAGAACATCTACTCCATCGGATCAGAGGAGCCGCAGCACGTCCTGATCCTGTCCGGCGACCACATCTACAAGATGAACTACGCGCTGATGAAGGAGCACCACTGCAACTCCGGCGCGGATGTGACTCTTGCCACGCTGCCCGTCACTCCCGATCAGGTCTCTGCCTTCGGCGTCGTCGAGGTTGCCAAGAATGGCGAAGTCATCGGCTTTGTCGAAAAACCCAAGGAGACGAACATCCGGTCTCCGTTCAACCCGGACATGGTCGATGTCTCGATGGGCATCTACCTCTTCAACACCGATGTCCTGATTCCCGAGCTGCTGCGCGACGCCGAAGACCCAGAGTCACGTCACGACTTCGGCCACGACATCCTGCCGAAGATCCTCGGCCGCTTCAAGATGGTTGCCTACAACTTCGTGGATGAGAACAAGCAGCGGGCGCTCTATTGGCGCGACGTCGGAACACTGGAGGCATACTACGAGGCCAACATGGATGTGTCCTCCGTCACGCCGATCTTTAATCTCTACGACAAGGCATGGCCCATGCGCACGCGCGCGTACCAATACCCGCCGGCGAAGTTCGTGTTCGGTGAGCCCGGACGCACAGGCATGGCCATCAACTCCATCGTCTCGGCTGGATCGATCGTCTCGGGGTCGGTCGTGCGCAATTCCGTGCTCTCGCACGATGTACGCATCAACAGCTATGCCGACGTAGACTCGAGCGTCATCTTCTCCCACGTCAACGTCGGGCGGCACTGCCGCATCCGGCACGCCATCATCGACCGCGATTGCCACATCCCGGACGGCACCGTGATTGGGTATGACCCGGCGGAGGACAAGAAGAACTATTTCGTGACCGGCTCAGGCCTTACGGTCGTGACCCGGGACTACTCTCAGTTCGAAAACCCGGTTTCCGAGCAGTTTTTGCAGGTAATGTAGCGACTTTCCACAGTACGGACGCCGTCCTGCTGCGTCCAAACCCCAAAGTTCCGCCAGTATTTGCCGGGAATCCCGCACGGTTCCTCCTCGTTTTCCGCTCTAGGCAAGTTTCCGGCCAAATGGAGTATGGTGGACTGAGCATGGGGCCAGAGGCTGTGTTACGCGCATCAGCGTGGGCGGCTCGAAACCTGCGAGAGAATCCCTCCTGACGAGGAAAGGAAAATCAGACTATGTGGAAACCGAACCAGCCTGGCAGTCAAACGCCTCCCACCCCTGAGCCGGCACGTCCCCAGCCCCCCGCTGGAACGCCTGCCTTTGACGCGGCCGCCCGCGGCGGGGCCACTGCCGCTGCGACCGGCGAGCAGGCCACCATCGGCAAGAGCCTCGTCGTCAAGGGCGAGCTCACCGGCTCAGAGTCACTGTACGTGGATGGCAAGGTGGAAGGCGCAATCAACCTGCCAGGCAATCGCGTGACCGTCGGCCGCAACGGCCAGGTCGCCGCGAACATCATGGCACGCGAGATCGTCGTGCTCGGCAAGGTCCGCGGCAACTGCCAGGCCTCTGACCGCGTCGATATCCGCAGCGAAGGCTCGCTCACCGGCGACGTCGTCGCAGCCCGCATCTCCATCGAGGATGGCGCCTTCTTCAAGGGCGGCATCGACATCCGCAAGCCGGGCAGCGAAGGCAAGGGCGCCAGCGGCAGCAGCAGCACCGGTGCCAGCTCCAGCTCCTCATCCAGCACGACCAGCTCCACCCCGGAGCCGGCTGCTGCAGGCTCACACAGCTAAGCTTTATCGAGACGAAACACAGAGGCCGCGCTGTCGAGCGCGGCCTTTGTGTTTCTACACCACCTGATCACTCGCATTCGCCAGTGTTGTGTCCTTCGCCGCTCGGGACCAGAAGACGCGCAAGTCGGAGACATTATGCAGCGAGAAGTTCGGCTGCGGCGGTGCAGTAACCGCGAAGAAATCCGCGCGGTGAACGTCTTCGAGCCAGAACGCAGGGCGCGGGTCCGGACTCTGCGGCGATACTTCAACGTGACTCAGCTCCAGGTTCTTCAGGTGCCGGATGAAGAATCCATTGCACGGCGTCGGTCCGAACCGCAGCAGCTCCGGATACGCATCTTCAATCTCGGGCACGTGAATCGTGTGCCAGTCCGGCATCGGCTTCGAATTCTCGCCCCAGCCGATGCGCATGTCCTTCGGCAGTCCGCGATGCCCGAAGAAGCAGTCCGCGAGCTTCACATCTTCGATCAGGTTCTCAGGAATTCCCGAGAACAGCGATGAAGTCGAAGACATCGAATCGTGGCTCACGATATTCGAGATCAGCACCCGCCGCAGTGTCCCTGGCCGCAGCGTATCCTTCGGATTTCGGTTGCGCCGGTTCAGCCGCAGGAACAGCGGCGCGTCCATAATCTCCCGCATCGTGTTACCGGTGATCGCAATGTCCTCGAGATACGCGCCGTCGCTCGTCTCCAGCGAGATGCCCTTGCATCCTTCCAGCACATTGCCCGTGATCGTGATGTTGCGGAACCCGCCATTCGACTCCGTTCCGCACTTGATGCGGCCGTTGCGTGGAACATGCGCGTCGTCAGGGAAGCGCTTCCATGTTCCGTCGTGCACGGTTCCCAGCTGATAAATTCCGGTCACAAAGTTGTTTGCAATCGTCACGTTGTCCGTCGAGCGCGCATACCCGAGCGCATAGCTCGACTTTGGGCAGATGCCGTCATCCCACGGCGAGTTCACCGTGCAATTCGATACCCGCACGTTCCTGCAGCAGTCGATGTCGAACCCGTCGCGATCGGTATCGATCAGCAGATTGTCGAGGGTCATGTTGTCCACGCCTGTCGCCAACAGCGCGAAATGCCCGCCCTTCAGCACCGAGAAATCACGCAGCGTCACGTTGTGGCAGTTCTTCAGCGCGATGGCCTTATTGCCCACGCCCGCCTGCTCGGCGATAAACGTCGTATAGTCGCCTCGCTGTCCCCGCGAGCCGAACGACAGGCCCTTGCCATAGATCAGTCCCGTGCCGAAGATACCGAAATCGTGCTCGTTCTCGGCCCAGAAGAGCGAGTTGTGCCAGTGGTTATGGCCATAGTCCTGATACGGTGTCCACGGATCATTCGGCTCAGCTGCATCGTACGTCCCACCGTTGTACCCGGTGGTCTCGCCCTGCTTGGGTGAGTCTGCGGCCAGGATCGTGCATCCGCGCTCCAGCCACAGATCTACGTGGCTCTTCAGGTGAATCGAAAAGCAAAGATACGTCCCCGCCGGGAAGACCAGCGTTCCGCCGCCGGCCGCCGCGACCGCTTCAATCGCCTTATTGATCGCCGGTGAGTCGACCGTCTTCCCGTCGCCGGTCGCGCCAAACCGGCGCACATCATAGATGGCCTCTGCTGAACTCGGAGCAGAGGGTGACTGGGCGAGCGCAACTCGGCCCACAGTTGAGGCAAGGACGATAGGCGAAACCTTCAGCAAATCACGACGTTGCATATTGCCAGCCATACTACCAGTCAGACATCTACACCTGTAAGTCATACAAGTTCTGTTGCACCGAAGTGGCTGCACAGGGCAAGCCGCTAATCCAGCGCGATCAGCAGACCTTCACCAGCTTCAATCGTGAGCTCTCCCTCCACTCGCGCTCCTGCTCCATCCAGCATCGTTGTCAGAACAACCGTTCCCGGCTCGCAAGTCGCCTTCGCCACTTCACCGCCGAGATTCAGCACCACCTGAAAGTCCGTGCTTTCGCCACCCGGCAAACCTCGCCGCACATAGCGCAGCACGTTTCCGTCCGCCGAAACATCCGAGATCGCCCCCGCATGCAGCGTGTCATGCTGTCGCCTCAAAGCAAGCAGCTTCCGATACAGCGTCAGCATCGACTTCGCATCGCTCCGCTGCACTGCCGCATTCTTTGTAGCCCAGTCGCTCTCCAGCGGCAGCCACGGCGTTGCTTCCGGCGTTGTAAATCCCGCATTCGGCGCGTTCACCCAAAGCATCGGCGACCGCTCTGGATCGCGCCCTCGGCCCTTGCCAGGCTCATTTTTTTCCGCCGGATCGCGCACTTGATCGGGAGAAATTGGCACATCCTGCATGCCGAGCTCGTCGCCGTAGTACATTGTCGGCGTGCCGCGCAGTGTAAGCAACAGCATGCCAGCCACACGAGCCTGCTTCGCTCCTACGCGAGACGCCAGCCGCGGCTGATCATGATTCCCCAGTACGTAATTCGGCCATCCACCAGGAGGCAGAAGCTGTTCATAGCGCCGAATAATCTCCGCAATCGCGCTCGCCTTCCACTCCGTTTGGATCAGATGAAAATTAAACGGCAGGTTCGCTCCGTTCAGCTCCTGCGTCTCCGGACCCGGCAGCTGCGCAGGCCCGCGCTGCACCGGCATCCCGTAGTACTGCACCAGCTCCTGCAGCGGCAGATAGATCTCGCCGATCAGCACACGGTGCGATCTCGCCGATTTCTTCTCCAGCGTCGAGCTCGCCTCACTTTCCTTCGCAGCCTCCGGCAGAGTCGCCCCGTAGCTGTCCATCAGGCCACGCATCTCCGCCACGACCTCATGCGTCTCCGGCCGGTTCGAGTTGTATACCGGCAACGTCGCCGCGAAGTCATGCATGCCGCCGTGATACTCCGGGTTCGGCGGATTATTCCTGAACTCCGCATCCTTGATCAGCAGCCAGAGCACATCCATGCGGAATCCGTCGACGCCCTTCGCCAGCCAGAATCGCATCGCGCGGTACATCGCTTCGCGCACATCGGTGTTCCGCCAGTTCAGGTCCGGCTGCTCCTTCAAAAACGAGTGCATGTAAAACTGCTCCGTCCTCTGATCCCACTCCCACGCCGGTCCGCCGAAGTGCGACATCCAGTTGTTCGGATAGCGCTCCCATGCCGGCTTCCAGTCATCGCCTGGCGGCAGCGGCTTGTGCCACAGATACCAGTCGCGCTTGGCGTTCGTCGCAGACATTCGCGACTCCAGAAACCATGGATGCTCGTCGGAGCTGTGGTTCGGCACGAAATCCAGGATCACGCGCAGCCCGCGCGCATGCGCCTCACGCAGCAGCGTATCGAAGTCCGCCATCGTGCCGAAAACAGGATCGACCCCCGTATAATCGGCCACGTCGTATCCGAAGTCCTTCATCGGCGAGGGATAAAACGGCGATATCCAGATCGCATCCACACCCAGCCCGGCCAAGTAGTCCAGCCGCGCCGTAATCCCCGGCAGATCGCCAATCCCATCCCCGTCCGTATCCTGAAAACTGCGCGGATAGATCTGGTAGATCACTCCGGTCTGCCACCACTGCAACGCCGCCATCGCTCTCCTCGCCTCAACTTGAGATGCCAGATAACAGGCGTAGCATCGATGCTATGAGCACCGCAACTTCCATCGACAACCTGGAGCTGGACGAACTTCTTCACGAGGCAGAACTCGCCCACGGCCATCTCTGCGCCGGTCAGATTCTTGGTGTGCGCATGGCGATGCTCGCAATGAACCGCCTCGGCATCCGCTCGCCACGTAAGCGAACGCTGCCCAGCGGTGAGCTGAATCCTGACCGCAAGCGGCCCGTCGTCTTCGTCGAGATCGATCGCTGCGCTACCGACGCGATCGGCGTTGTTACCGGAGCGCGCGTCGGCAAGCGCGCTCTCAAGCTGCGCGACTGGGGCAAAATGGCCGCAACCTTCGTCGACCTTGACGCGAAGCTCGGCCCCCATGTCTATAAAGGCATTCGCATCGTCGCCCTCGAAGGCTCCAAACAACGCGCCCAAGAGCTTTACCCCGAGCTCGACAAGAACGAAGCGCAGATGCGCGCCTACCGCGAGCTCCCCGACGACGAACTCTTCTCCGAGCAGTGGGTCCGCGTCCCGCTCTCGCCCAGCGAGTTCCCCGGCTACAAGGGCGAGCGACTCGCCTGCGAACGTTGCGGCGAAGGAATCAACTTCGACCGCTTTGTCGAGCGCGACGGCCAGCGCCTCTGCCTCGCCTGCGCCGATCCTTCAACTCTCTACTATCAGCCGCTCTGATTCCAGACGCAGCAAAGCCGCTCCCTGCGGAGCGGCCTTCTGCATCCCACCGGGGACGTCTTAGCGGCGGTCGAAGCGGCGGTCGTGATCGCGATCAAAGTGGCGGTCGCGGTCAAAGTCGCGATGGTAGTCGCGATCGAAATCGCGATCGAAATCGCGATCGCGTACGACGTAATGCGCGCGCCATGCGTCATAGTCGCGGAAGTAGATACCGTCGTAGTACCCCGGTCCCGCAAACATCACCGGAGGCGCAGGGGCCACATACATCGGCGCTGGTGTGCCGATCCTGACGCCAAAGAAAACACGCTGCGCCTGGGCCGCTGGAGCCGCCATCATCAGTGCAGCGGCGGCAATCGCCGTCCCTGCCAGTACCTTCGCCTTCATGCCTGCAAGCTTCGCGCTCAAAGTGGTGAACATCATGACCTTACCTCCTGTTGGCGACTCTCATCGCCGTACAGTCAGGTAAACGCAGACCCATAAAGCGAGTTGCGCGCAACCTTATTGCGGCGCTCGTGTTCTACCCAGGCCGCCTAGCGCTCGAAAGTGAAACGCATCCCCGCCTGGACCAGCCGCGGCGCTGCCAGCGTTAGAAGCGGTGTCAGCCCGGCTTCGATCTGCCGGTTCAGCAGATTCTGCGCGCCTGCAAATAGGCTCAGCCCCCAACGCAGTTTCCGCTCGGCGGACACATCAAAGCGCGCATAGGGATGCAGCCTGAACTGGTTGGCCGCATCATCAAACTCCTGCCCTTGATATGCCGCGATCAGATGAAAGCTCGCCACCTTCGCCGCCGCATAGTTCGCCGTCACGATCAAAGATTCCCTGGGCACCTCCGGAATCCATTTGCCGGTAAGGTTGCTCTGCGCCGCGCTGTTCGAGTTAAATGCCGTTACCGTCGCCACCGCAAGCTGATATCCGAGGCTCGCATCGAACCCTCGCCAACTTGTGCTCTGTGCCTCAACCATCACGCCGCGGCTGCGAATCTGCCCCAGATTCTGACGCTGCAGCAGCTGCGACGTCGCCGTCTGTGACAGCAACACTGCGGAGATCGGTCGGTTCACCTCCGTCCAGAAGTACGTCGCGCGCACACGCCCAAACTCGTGAGTCTCCGTTGCGCATCTGGCCAAGCTCTGTTCCGAACTCGAACCCCGTGGCCCGTTCCGCGAGCAGGGAATTGTTCGCTATCGTTGTCTGCTGCCCAACCTGGCTCGTGCGATAGAGCTCATTCATCGTCGGCCCGCGAAACGCGCGAAACGCCGTGCCGTCAAAGCCACGCCATGCGGCAGGTACCGCACAAGCCCGACGCGCGGACTCGTCATCAGCTCGTCAAGCTCGGGCAGCATCATCGTGCGCGCTCTCGCGACCGTCTGCAGCCCGTCAAACGTGCGGAAGCTGTCCACGCGCACCGAGCCCGAAACCGACCAGCCCTTCGGCTGCCAGATAGCGTCTGCAAATCCTCCCAGCTCCCGCTGCCTGGCGCTGATGATCGTTGGGGCTCTCACCATCCCACCGGAAACCGGCCACTCGTCATCCGTCGCGCGCACGTCACGCATATCTGCGCCGAAAGCCGCTGCTACGGCATGCGCAAAGGCACGCGTGAGTTGCGCTGAAAATCCGAACTCATCCGTCGGTACCCGTTGCAGCTTCGTCAAATTCTCGCTGTTCCGGTTTGCCGCAACAGACGAAAAGCTCTGCCTGTAACCCTCTCGCGATCCAAACAGCCGCACCGCCGCATGCGTCCTGGCAAAATCCGTATCGCCTCCACCTGCATACCTCCACAGCCTCGTCGCATTCGTCTGCAACGGCGTCCCATTCTGCCGCGACTCATTCAGCACATTCCCACGCAGAAACGCGGTCCATCCGCCAATCGCCGGCGGCGTGCGCAACTCCAGCCTTCCACTCTGCGAATCGACATTCGCCGGTACATCAATCGCTCCGCGCAGCGCCGGAGCCGTCGGAATGTACCCTCCCGTCTTCAGCTCGTTTGCCGCGGCCAGCAGCGCAATCCACCTCGTCGCTGACTCCGCCATCCCATCCGCGAGCACAGAGTTCTCCGTCGCTCCGCTCGCATCCGCCACAATCTCGATCGTCTTCGCGTCGCGCGGTTCAACCGGCGCCACATCAATCACGCCGCCGATTGCACTCGACCCGTACAACTCCGCCGACCCGCCGCGCACCAGCTCAACATCGCGAATCGCCGGCTCGGGAATCTCATTCCAATGCACCCATCCGCCGAACGGATCATTCATCGGCACCTGATCGCTCACCACCAGCGTGCGGCTCGCAGCCGTCGATCCCAGCCCGCGCAGGCTTACTCCGCTGCTCGTCGGATTCGCCGTCCACGAACTCGTCCGCCGGAACAACTGAAATCCAGCCACCTGATGCAGACGATCATCCAGCGTGAAGCCCGGAGCAGCGTTCATAGTCTCGGGCGTCAGCACCGCGACACTGGACGCCGCATCATTGATCCCCGCCAGCCCGCGGTCCGCCGTTACCGTGACACTCTCCTGGCCCGCGGTTGGCCGCAGCACGACGCGTTCGTTCGAACCCTCAGTCAACCCCGTGATCGTCACCGGACCAAAGCCCGTCATCGTGACCACGACATCCGATCCCGCGGGCACACTCGCGCACGCATTTGCATCCAGAGCGACGGCCGCCGACTGTCCACTCACGGTTACGCTCGCACCCGTCAACGCCAACCCAGCACGGATCCACCACGCACACGCGCGTCTGCTGTGCGTTCGCGGTTGCCGCGAACGCCGTCAACCACAGCCAGCGCGCCAGACCCATGCTTTCAGCCTCTCACAAACGAGCGAGGCAGCCGCACGCGCGGCGCCCGCACTCCTACTTCCAAGGAGCCTTTCAATGAGCAGTGACAAATCCATCTCTGGAGCTCTCGCGGATCCCACAACTCTCGAGCCCTATCATCGCAAGCCCAAGGACTCCACCTCTGGCACCGCAAAGCCCAACGAAGAGCTTCTCCAGGTCGTCATCGAAACACCACGCGGCAGCCGCAACAAGTACAGTTTCGATCCCGAGCAGCGCGTCTTCCGCTTGAAGTCCGCCCTTCCCGCGGGAATGGTCTTCCCGTTCGACTTCGGCTTCGTGCCCGGCACCATCGGCGGCGACGGCGACCCACTCGACGTGCTCGTCCTCATGGAGGATCCCGCGTTCCCCGGCTGCGTCCTGCTCGTTCGTCTGCTTGGCGCTATCGAAGTCGAGCAGACGGAGAAACGAAAAACCAAGCGCAACGACCGCCTCATCGCCGTCGCAGAGGTCTCACAGCTCTTCGCCAATCTGAAAACCGTAGATGACCTGCCGCGTCAGCTTCGTACTGAAATCGACGAGTTCTTCACGACCTACCATCGTCTGCAAGGCAAACAGTCACGCACGCTAACTTGGAAAAAACCCGCCGGCGCCCAGCGCCTCATCGACGAAGCACGCAAGAAGCACTCAGCCGAGTGACCCCCCTTAGCGGTCCTTCTGCGCAGCCTCGATTGCCGCCCCCACCCGCAGCACGGTCGATTCATCAAAGTGCTTTCCCAGCACCTGCACGCCAATCGGCAGCCCCGCCGCTGTCTCACCCGCCGGCACACTCATTCCGCAGATCCCAGCCAGCGATGCCGCGACGGAGTAAATGTCCTCGAGATACATCTGCAGCGGATCGTCTGTCTTCTCGCCCAGCTTGAACGCCGCCGTCGGCGTCACCGGGCAAACGATCGCATCCACCTTCGCGAACGCCGACAGGAAATCCCGCGCCAGCAGCGTGCGAACCTGTTGCGCCTTGCGGTAGTACGCATCATAGTACCCGGCCGAGAGCGCATACGTACCCAGCAGAATCCTGCGCTTCACCTCCGCGCCAAACCCCTCGTCCCGCGTCTTGCGGTACATCGCTGACAGCGTATTCGCATTCTGCGCGCGCAGCCCATACCGCACGCCGTCGAACCGCGAAAGATTCGCACTCGCCTCCGCCGTTGCGATCACATAATAGGTCGGCACTGCATACTTCGTGTGCGGTAACGACACGCGCTCGATCGTGCATCCCGCTGCGCGCAGATCATCGAGTGCACGCTCCACCGCCGCACGCACCTCCGCATTCAATCCCTCGCCGAAATACTCCTCCGGCACGCCAATCCGCAACCCGCTCACCGGCCGCTTCAAATCCTCTACATAGCCGCCCACCGGCTGGTCGGAGCTCGTCGCATCGCAAGCATCCTTGCCCGCAATCACCTCCAGCACCGTCGCGGCGTCTTCGACAGACCTCGCCAGCGGCCCGACGCGGTCCAGCGACGACGCAAACGCGATCAGACCATATCGCGACACGCGCCCATACGTTGGCAGCACGCCAACCACGCCGCAGAACGCCGCCGGCTGCCGGATCGATCCACCCGTGTCCGTGCCCAGCGATGCGACGCAGAACCCAGCCGCCACCGAGGCCGCCGATCCACCGGAGCTCCCGCCCGGGACGCGGTCCATCGCGCGCGGATTCCGCACCGGCCCATACGCCGAGTTCTCGTTCGAGGAGCCCATCGCGAACTCGTCGCAATTCAGCTTCCCTAGCACCACCGCGCCCGCAGCTTCCATCCTGGCGACGGCCGTTGCGTCGTACGGCGGATGATATCCCTTCAAAATCCGCGAGCCCGCAGTAGTCTCCACACCGCGCGTCGCCAGCACATCCTTGATCCCAACCGGCACGCCCGCCAGCAGCCCCAGCGGCTCACCCGCCCTCACCGCCGCATCCACGCCCGCGGCCTGCTCCAGCGCACGCTCCTTCGTCAGCGTCAGATAGCTGTGAATCTCTTGATCCGCTGCCGTAATGCGCTCGAAGTGCTGCTCCGCCAGGCTCACTGCCGAAACTTCGCCACTCCGAACCCTGTCCCGCGCCGCGGTCAGCGACAATGACTCCAACTGAATGTGAGGCGCTTCCATCATTCGTCCAGCTAGCTCCAGACTCTAAATTCGTAGCTGGGAGCTCGAAGCTCACAGCTGAAAAGCAGACCCTGCTCTGTCTGCGACTACCGCACTCAGCTAACAACCGCAGCCTAGCGGTCGATCACCTTCGGTACCTTGAAGAACCGCCCATCCGTCTCCGGGGCCTCGCGCATCACCTGCGCACGATCTGTGGACGGCAGAATCTCATCGGGCCGTAACGTCTCTCCACGCTCCGCCGCCGCGAGGCCCAGCACCTCGCTCGCCTGCGCCATGGGGGCAATCTCCCCCGTGTTCAGCTCGTTCAACTGTGCGATGTACCCGAGCACCGCATTCAAATCCTTTGCGAGCTTCGGCAACTCGTCCGGCGTCAGCTCCAGGCTGGCGAGGTCCGCCACATGCTGCACATCTTCAATCGATACCGTCGCTTCACTCATAAAACCCTTACCGTTCCTTGCGCCGCGCTACCGCAGCCGGCCTCATGTTCTTTGCTGCTGGCGCCGCACTTCCGCGCTCCCTTGATGAGCCCTGTCCTTCAAAGTGTATCGTCTGCAGCCGCACGCCCGCGATCTTACGGAGATCGTCAGCAAGCGTCAGACGCATCTGCGCAAACTGTTCACGCCACCCCGGCTGCAACACCCGCACCCGCAGCACGCGATCCTCGTCCAGCCCAAGTATCTCCGCCCGCGCCGCCAGCGCCGGTCCGCAAGCTACTACCCACGCCGCAGCCAGCCGGTCCTCGTCGGACAGGGGCCGCAGGCTGCGCCCCAACCCTTCACGCAGCACATCCCGCATCGCTTGCATAGGATCGATTGTAAGACGCCGGCCTGATGTTCGATTGTGAGTCTCGATGTTGCGCAAGGTTGCGCGAGAGTCTCACCAAACAGGTGCCCGGACGCGAACTCCTGCGTAGTCTAGTACGCTCCGTCCCGGTTCATCACCGATGACCATGTACGCATAAGAATTTTCGCATCGCTGCGTAAGGACCAGTTCTGCGCATAATCCCGGTCAAGCTCCACCCGCTGCATATAGCTGAGCTCGCTCCGTCCGGACACCTGCCATAAACCCGTGATCCCCGGCTTCACCGCGCAGTAATCCCAGAAGTTTTCGCCATATTTCTCCACTTCAGCCGCTACGATCGGACGAGGGCCCACAAGGCTCATCGTCCCATTCAGCACATTCCACAGCTGCGGAAGCTCATCCAGGCTGGTGCGCCGCAGAAACCGGCCAACTCGGGTCACCCTCGGGTCACACTTCAACTTGTGCGTCGCCCGCCATTCCGCCCGCGCCTCCGGATGCGCTCCGAGGTATCGCTCCAGCACCTCGCCGGAGTTTATGCACATCGTCCGGAACTTCCACATCGTGAAGAACTCGCCATGCTTCCGGATACGGCGATGCGAGAACAGAACAGGTCCCGGCGAAGTGGCCCACACCGCCACCGCGATCACAAGCAGTACCGGCGATAGGAGAACGCACAAAAACAGGACCAGCGCAACGTCGGCGGCGCGCTTTACTACTCGGTAACTGAACAGCTGCTCGGGTCCGCGGATCTGCGGCCGCACCCACGAAATCACTGATGAATCGTCTACATCCGGAAGATCGAACGTGGTCGAGGAATAAAGTACGGCGTTCGGTTCGTTACTCTGCAGATCCAACGACATCCAATCCTTCTGCTGCCCCCGGGCCGTTCAGCGATCTGCGCTCCTCCGCAGACCGCAATCTTACTTTTGACCAGAGACTACCTACGTCTGCGGCCCGTCAAGTCCGGAAGCCTTTGCCGCCCGATTGGGGGCGTCAGCGGCAGTTCTCCCAGACACGCTCTTTCCCGTGAAGAACACAGGGCAATCAAACTAGGGATTGGTTGCCCACACAGTGTATCGTCACGTTTGCCAGGTTGCGATAGCTAAATCAGTAGACGACGGCCTACTTTTTAAGTTGCGGTACCAAACTGGGAAAGTCCGTACCTCGGTCGCGCCGTTCACCGCTCTGTCCTATCCTCGTTCCATGACACTACGTAATACCCCGTTGCGCGATGTAAAGATTCTGCAACCAAAGCGGCATGGCGATTCCCGAGGCTGGTTCGCCGAAATCTTCAACACCGACACCTTCGTCTCCCTCGGTCTTCCTCACGCCTTCGCGCAGGACAATCAATCGTTCTCCACTTGCGGTGTGCTCCGCGGCCTCCACTACCAGCTCGGACATCCTCAGGGAAAACTCGTCCGCGTCCTCTCCGGGCACATCTGGGACGTCGCCGTCGATCTCCGCCGCCATTCCCCCGACTTCGGTCGCTGGGCCGGCTTCGACCTCAAGCCCCACAACGATGACGGCGAGCTCGAACTCCTCTGGATTCCCGAAGGCTTCGCCCACGGCTTCCTTGTCCTCTCCGAGACGGCCGAAGTCCTCTACAAGACCACCCGCGGATACTACCCTCCGGGCGAACGCTGCGTTCTCTGGAACGACCCCGAACTCGGCATCTCCTGGCCACTGGACCAACTCGCTGGCGCCGAGGTCTCCGTCTCCGGCAAAGACGCGAAGGGCGCTCTGCTCCGCGACGCCGAACTTCCCTGAAGAAGTTAAATAGTGACTAGTGAGTAGTGAATAAACCGGAGAGCGACGGCTGGTGCCGCTGCTTTTGCCTCAATTCACTATTCACTGCATTTCCCGCAGCCACCACTCCACCTCAGCGAGCGATCCGATGGCCATATACTCGCCGGGGCAGGGAACCGACTCCGTTCCCCGCAGCAGAAACACCTGCCGCAAGCCCGCCGTGTTCGCCGCCGCCACATCCGAGCACCGGTCGCCCACCATCACAGACTGCATCAGATCCAGCGCATGCTCCCGCGCCGCCCGCAACAGCATGCCCGCCCCGGGCTTGCGGTCTTCGTGCTCTCTTCTGTACTCCCCCACACCGTGCTCCGGATGATACGGGCAAAAGTACACTCCATCCACGCGCACCTTCTCGCGTTCCCACTCCACACGCATCCAGTCCATCAGCGTGTGAAAGTCCGCCTCGCTGTACATCCCTCGCGCAATGCCCGACTGATTCGTCACGACGATCAGCTTGTACCCAAGCTCCATGGCCGTTCGGCACAAGGAAAACGCTCCCTCCACCCAGCGCACGTCCTCCGGCCGGCAGAGATAGCCCACCTCTTCGTTCAGCACGCCGTCGCGATCCAGAAACAGCGCCCGGCCGCGAGACTCTGCGGTTACGGCAGCAGACACCTAATACACCTTCTCGCCGACCACACGCCGCAGATACTCCCCATAACTGCTCTTGCCCAGCTTCGTCGCCAGCGCATTCAACTGCTCCGCGTCAATGTAGCCAAGCCGGTAGGCAATCTCCTCCGGCGACGCCACCTTCAGCCCCTGCCTGTGCTCAATCGTTTGAATGAAATTACTCGCATCCAGCAGAGAATCGTGCGTTCCCGTATCCAGCCACGCCATGCCACGCCCCAGCACCTCCGTGCGCAACTGTCCGCGCTCCAGGTACCACCGGTTCACATCCGTGATCTCCAGCTCGCCGCGCGGGGAAGGCTTCAGATTCTCCGCCACCCCAACGACCTGGTTGTCATAGAAGTAAATTCCCGTCACCGCATATCGTGACTTCGGCTTGGCCGGCTTCTCCTCAAGCGAAATCGCCCTCCGCTGCGCATCGAACTCCACGACTCCATACCGCTCCGGATCGTGCACCGGATACGCAAACACCGTCGCTCCCGTCCTGTGCTCCGCGGCGCTGCGAAGAATATCGGCGAACTCATGCCCGTAAAACAGATTGTCCCCGAGCACCAGGCAGCAGCCGTCCTTCCCAATGAACTCACGCCCAATCAGAAACGCCTGCGCCAGTCCATCCGGCGAAGGCTGCACCGCATAGCTGAACTTCACACCCCACTGCTCGCCCGTCCCCAGCAGCGCCTCAAACCGCGGCGTATCCTGCGGCGTCGAGATCACCAGGATCTCGCGAATGCCCGCCAGCATCAGCGCCGACAACGGATAGTAGATCATCGGCTTGTCGTACACCGGCAGCAACTGCTTACTCACTGTCTGCGTCACCGGATACAACCGCGTCCCCGACCCACCCGCGAGAATGATTCCCTTCATCGGCGCGCCTCCGCCGCAACGCTCTTCGCCTCGCCCCGGCCGGAATAGTTCTGCTCCATCCAGTGCTGATACGCTCCGCTGGTCACGTCGTTCACCCATGCCTCATTGTCGAGATACCACTGCACCGTCTGACGCAACCCGGTCTCAAATGTCTCCGCCGGCGTCCATCCCAGCTCGCCTGAAATCTTCCGTGCATCAATCGCATACCGCCGGTCATGTCCTGGCCGATCCTGCACAAACTTGATGTGCTCCGCATACGGCCGCGCTCCCGGCTTCAACTCATCCAGCAACGCGCAGATCGTCCGCACGACTTCCAGATTCGCCCGCTGATTATTTCCGCCCACGTTGTACGTCTCTCCCAGCCGGCCTTTACGCAGCACCGTTCTGATCGCCGTACAGTGATCGACCACGTACAGCCAGTCGCGCACCTGCTGCCCATCGCCATACACCGGCAGCGCCTTACCCGCGAGCGCATTCGAGATCGTCAGCGGAATCAGCTTCTCCGGAAACTGAAACGGCCCATAGTTGTTGGAGCAGTTCGTCACCAGCGTCGGCATCTTGTACGTATGCCGCCACGCACGCACCAGCATGTCGCTCGATGCCTTCGACGCCGCATACGGCGAGTTCGGCGCATACGGCGTCGTCTCACTGAACGCCGGATCATCCGGCTCCAGCGTCCCATACACCTCATCCGTCGACACATGCAGAAACCGGAAGCTCTGGCGCTCCTCGTCCGTCAGCGTCTCGTAGAACGTTCTCGCCGCCTTCAGCAGCTGGAACGTGCCATCAATATTCGTCTTCAGAAACGCATCCGGTCCCAGGATCGACCGATCCACGTGACTCTCCGCCGCGAAGTGCACCACCGCTCGCGGCCTGTGCTCGCGAAAGATACGCTCCAGCAGCTCCGCATCGCAGATGTTTCCGTGCACAAACGTGTACCGCGGATCACCCGTGACCGAAGCCAGATTCTCAGGATTGCCCGCATACGTCAGCGCATCCAGGTTCACCACCGGCGCGTCTTCATTCGCCAGCCAATCCAGCACAAAATTCGACCCGATAAACCCGCAGCCGCCGGTTACCAGAACGCAATTGGAACAAGGAGGATGCTTCTTGAGATCAGCCATATCCAACGGCACATTCACCACCAGGAATTCCCTTGACTGATCTTATCGTAGGCAGTGCAGACACTGTACAACCGCATTCGTCCCGTACGCTCGCCAGATCGCGCTGGTCAGGGCAATGTAGTTCATCTGAAACATCCTATTCACGCATAGAGAAAGGAATTCGTCCGACCAATACGACCACACTACGGCTGATTGCTTGCCGGCAATAATGACGGTTGATCAGATTGCGACGGCGGAAATAGGTAATCATATTCCTGTTCGCTTGCCCATCCTTCCTGTGAGGCCGTCCCATGTTCCAAGCAAAAAGTTTCTGAGTTTGTGCGCGCGGTCTTCTTCTCCAATCAAAACTTTAGCGATATCTTTGACACTCCTGTACATCCCCTGCAGCATCCATCCCGGAAAGATAAGGACGTACTTGCGGAAGACGACAATTCGATTGCGGGACATGTAATAACGCCGGATGGCGTGGTGATGCGAAGGACGAAAACGAAATCCTAACAGTGAGGCGTATCTGGGCTGTCCTACAGCATGAAAAAGGATTACATCCCGTGAGTCGACGAGGATGTAGCCCGCTGCCCTTATTCGCAGGCAGTACTCCGTGTCCACCTCGTCGATGAAGTATTCAGAAGCAAAATATCCGATCCGGTCGAAGATCCACACGGGCATGAGCGCGCCCGATGTAATGGAGACAATCGGCCCGCCGTCTGGTGCGCGTCTAATGGCCGACTCTAAGTTAGAGCCGGGCTCAACGTGTCGCGGATGCAGGGAAGCGATCTTCTCCCGTAGTGGATGTGCCTCCCATGTCTCGAACATTGCATCCAGAAAGCCAGTCGTAATTTGACTGTCTTGATCGAAGAGGACTACCCAGGAAAAGCCCTGCTCCTTTGCCCACGCAACTCCACGGTTGAGAGCCTCCGCAACTCCAAGATTGTCACCGTTTTCAAAGAGTTCAAAATCTATTTCCGATGCTGCCTGTCGAAGAGGCGCTAGTTCTTCGGGTTCGGAGCCGTTATCAACGACCACCATACCCTGCACCTGCGCTCGCACCGCGGACATGTTCGCGACCATATTTGCGTTCGGGTGATAAGTAACGACCACGGCGCAGACTTGGTGCAGGTTCACAGTATTACCTTCATGGTACACACCATATAGTACAAGTTCAGTGTGCCTACCCAGGCTCAGTGCAAGCGCTAGTTCAGAACTTCGAGCGTCATCGAAGCCAGGCTTGCACAGGCCGCTCCGAGCCACGCGTGGTGGAAGCTGATAAATGATTGAGAACAAAATTAGAATGGCTGCCGGGAACTGTGCGACTGGGCGGGCGAACCTGACAAGAATCGGCTGCCCCGATTGGCTCAGCGCAATCATGCGGAAGCGTTGGAAGCGTTTTTCGTTGCCGGGTTATCATCGATTTCAGGACCAAACTTGCAGAGGAGTGACTTGTGGATCGCCGCACGTTTCCAATTACCGTCGTGATTCCAACTCACAATCGCATCGAACTCCTGATCAATTGCCTGGAGCATCTCGAAAAACAGACGCTCAAAGATTTTGAAGTTGTGGTCGTGGATGACGGAAGCACGGACAATACTGCCGAGCTGATGCAGAGTTACATCCTTCGCTCGCCGTTGGTGGTTCGCTTCTTACGCCAGCAAAATCGAGGTCCCGCCAGCGCTCGCAATCAGGCGATCTCCGTCATTGATTCGCCAATCTGCCTGATGATCGGAGACGACATTCTTGCGTCTCCGACGCTGCTAGAGGAGCACATCAGATTGCATCGCCGCTTGCCACAGATCTCAGTGGTAGCGCTGGGTCTGACTCGCTGGTCGCAAGAAGGCCAGGAAGTTACTCCGTTGATGCAGTGGCTCGACGATTGCGGTATGCAGTTTGACTATGGACCGCTCCTGCAAGGGGAACCGTCGGATTGGCGTCATTTTTATACCAGTAATCTGTCCCTCAAGACAGAAGTACTCAAACAGCTTCCCTTCGATGAGTCATACCCGCATGCTGCGATGGAAGACTTGGATCTCGCGTGCCGAATCGAGGCAAAGATTGGCCTTGAACTTATCTTTCTGCCATCAGCCGTAGCCCATCACGTGCATCCAACAAGTTTTGCGCAGGCATGCCGGCGCATGATCAAGGTTGGAGAATCCACGGACCACTTCGACCAAGTATGGCCGGGCAAACGGCCCGCTCTCGAGCGGCCTCAAAACGCCACCCTATTGAAGCGCGTTTTGAAGCATGCAATGTCGGCCAATCTGTGGGCTCTTCCGGCTGCCGCTCGGCTGGCGGAGTGGTCGCTGGCGTGGAAGTGTCCGAACCCTTTCATGCGGTATGTGCTTGGTTGCTATTTCCGAATGGGCTACGACCGACACGCCAGGCTGCGCCATACTCAGCAGGAAAAGCAGCTCAACAAGCAAAGGCGCGCGCGAAATGGACAGACCGACAGTCAGGTCTCTTGATGCGGGTAAGCCCGGCGACCGGCCAGCTGTGTTCTGTATTCTTCTCAACTGGAATGGCTGCGCAGATACACTAGAGTGCCTGGATTCGCTCGGCCGGACAAGATATTCCAACCTCACTGTCATCGTGGTGGACAACGGCTCAACAGACGGCTCCGTCGCGCAGATTCGAAAGGCATACCCGGATATTGAGCTCATTCAGAGCCCCACAAATCTAGGCTATGGCGCAGGAAACAATCTTGGAATCCGCCATGCTCTCCGACGCGGGGCAAAGTATATCTGGCTGCTCAACAACGACACAGTCGTTGAGCCCGACACGTTATCTGCACTTGTCGCACTGTGCGAAGCCGACCCCATGCTGGGTCAGGCGGGCTCCGTGCTCTCCTATGCCCACGCCCCGTCGCAGGTGCAGGCGTGGGGAGGCGGCCAAGTTAATCTCTGGATGGGGACCAGCCGCCACTCCACCCAACCGCTACCCACTGAGCAACTTGATTTCCTGACCGCGGCAAGCGTTCTGATCCGCGCCAGCGTTCTCGAAGAAGTGGGACTTTTTGACGAGGCCTATTTTATGTACTGGGAAGATACGGACCTGAGCTTTCGCATCCGTCGCGCAGGTTGGAAGCTCGGCGTTGCCGAGAATGCCCGGCTTCTCCATAAAGAAGGAGCCAGTTCAAAGACCAAGAGTCCACAGCACGATCGGTACGTGACGTCCTCGGGCCGACGGTTTTTGAAGGAGTATGCGCCTCTTCCGTTCGTCTCGCTTGCCATCTTCATCTACGGGCGAGCAATCCGTCGGTTGCTTCGAGGCAACCTGGACGGCTTCCTTGCTATCTTGCGCGCTTGAGCCGTATCTATGAGCAGCATCAATGATAAGCGCCACTCAAAATGGAGTGATCGGTGCGCTGCGTGAACTGGTCTGTACAGCTTCAGCAATATGGATCCGAGAGAGAGCAGGAACAGATCTTCCGGGGAAGTTCCTTTGAGCGATCGTGCTGTTATAGTGAGTCTGTTTGTAGTTTTTAACGACTTCTAAAGGGACTCTCGTGCTGAACTGGGCAGCTCGTTACTATCCGATATTGAATATCCTCAAGCGAGAGGGTCTGCTGGACGAAGGATCGTTACTTGAGATCGGGTCCGGAGCTATCGGCATCGGTGCGTTTCGCAAAGTACCCTTCATCGGATGCGACTTAAGCTTCGCATTTAAGCCAAAGCCCCCAATGTTTCCGATTAAGGCTTCTGGCACTCAACTTCCATTTGCGGACCAGATGTTTGATGTCGTTGTCGCTTCGGATGTGCTCGAGCACGTGCCGCCTTCTCTTCGGCAACAAGTGATTGCCGAGGCTCTCCGCGTTGCCGATAAGCTCGTCATCTTTGCATTCCCAAGCGGTGAGGCCGCTTGGAATTCAGATCGCGAACTCCTGGAAACATACCGGAAACTTAACCGTCCTGCGCCCGACTGGCTGACCGAGCACATGGACGCACCGTTCCCTGGGAAAGAACTTTTTGCAAACATTCCTGGATGGGAAGTTGAGCAATCGGCGAATGACAGCCTTAAATTCCACGCATGGCTGATGCGACGCGAGATGTCGGGATTCTTTCTACTGATCTCGCGAGCCTTTCTAAAGCTGACCCCCCAGGTCGTGCGAGCCGCTCTCAAGAGAACCGACCAGCCCCCTTATTACCGGCAGATGTTTGTCCTACGCAGGCAACCGGATGGAGCGGCTTCGCCAATCGTTTCTACCGAGAAATCACGAGTTGCTTCCTCGCCACAGATCGTTGCCTCGATGGAAGAGCCCAAACTCCGGGCTGCTGAGTGAACGATCGTAGAGAAGCACCGGTCGCCGCCGATCCCCGCGGCTTCCAAAATGAATCATCTCCTGATCGGCCTCCTCAGAACCGCCTGATTCGCACGCTTCGAATAGTCTCTGTCTTCCTTGTAAATCAAGGTATGTTACAGGGCATCGGGCTTCTCGCGAATTTCTATCTGGTGAGGCGACTGAGCATCGAAGCATACGCTCAGTATGGATTGGCTTTCGGATTTCAATCCACAGCCTCCACTCTGATGGACCTGGGCTTCGCCAGCACAATCGTCCCGCTTGTAGGTGAGCGATTCCAAGACAGTAGTCTTGTTGGCCGATACGTTCGTGCTGCAAAACATCTGCGAGACCGGGTATTTTGGATTCTGTCGCCAGCAGTGGCCATCACGTTCTTGTTGATCACGTCGAAGCACCATTGGAGCGTCGGCGTGCAAGCCGTGCTTCTCTTGTCTGTGCTTCTGTCTCTCTACTCGGGAGGAAAGGTCGCTTACTTTGCGGCGCCCCTGTTCCTTCATCGGAAGCTGCGGGAATACTATCTTCCACAGACTCTGACCGGATTCATCCGACTTGTTGCCTATCTCGTGCTTGGGGCTCTCAGATGGTTGAACGCTTCAGTGGCCGCACTACTCAGTGCAATCGCCGTGACATTCAACGGATGGTTGATCGGCCGGGACAGTCATCGATATCTTGAGTGGCCCTCCAGCAATGACAAGGCAGTCGAGCGAGAGGTCGTGCAGTATATCTTGCCCGGCATTCCTGCAATTATCCTTGGCGCCTTCCATGGGCAGATTGCAGTGTTGCTAATCAGCATCTTCGGTTCGACGGTAAGTATCGCTCAGGTAGCTGCCCTTGCAAGAATGGGGCAGCTCTTTGCCGTCTTGATGACGTTCAACATTGTTATCGTGGAACCGTATGTCGCTCGGCTTCCTTGGACGCGGCTCTTCTCCACGTACCTGAAACTCCTGGCCGCTGGGGCACTGGGCTCTGCCGGCCTTGTAACTATTGCCTTCCTTTTTCCCGGTATCTTCCTCTGGATTCTGGGGCCGCATTATGTGGATCTCAGAGACATGATCGGATGGGTAATTCTGACCGCCTGCATCAACTACATTGCAGGTCTGCTCTGGATTATGAACCGCTCAAGAAAGTGGGTATTCTGGCGGGGCACAGCGCTGGAGATTGCACTAGTGTTGTTCGTCCAGATCGGCTTCTTGCTTCTGTTTGGGGTGCGAACAACTCGAAGCGCTGTCTTCTTTAATTTTGCCTCGAGCTTCTGCTACGTGCTCACGCATGGATACATTGCTCTATACGGCTATTCACGAAAAGAGAAGCTCGCGGAAGCGAACTGATTTGAGCAGCCTGTTCCTTTTGCATTCAAGAAGTTGCTATAGAGGAGCACAGCGAGCCTAGGATCAACGTAGGTTCTCCTCTGCTTGAACGTCCATTCTTGCGCGAAAGTGCCATCCGCTCCTGCAGCCCTCGAGGATATAGCGCCACGCCATCAAGAGGACCATCAGCTCGAGAGCGTTGATCAACATTTTGATTGGAATCAAATAACCATCTCTCATCAAATGGAGCAGAAAGTCCACGGTGAAGAAGGAATAGAGGATCAGCCACCATGGATGTAACTCTGCTCTTCGATAAAGCCACGAAGCCACGAGCCCGATCACAAAATAAAACAAAGGGAACGCCAGGCCAAAGTAAAGGATCCCCTGCGCGTACCCATTGAACGCTCCAAGAGGGGACAGCCAACTGAAGTTACCTAAGGATATAAGGGAGTCCTTTTCAGGCGCAACAAACCTCGGGACGGTAAAGTAGAAAACATCATGGATGAATCCCGCGCTGCCGATCTGACCCCAAAGCGTATGCATTTTGAGAATTGTGAGCAGCGAGATTTGAGAGAAGACACTCTCGTAGATCACAGGGCTCAGAAGCTTCAATGCAGTAAAGGAACCGGTGGTATCGACGGCAGAGCGCTTCAAGAAAACCAGATAAGTAAGTAGAAGCAAGAGCGTAGCCAGGGCCGGCCCATACAGAAAAACCGCCTTGAACGTAAGCTTTCGCTTCAAGAATAGATACAGAACGAATCCCATGATAGAGCTGATGAAAAACAATCTCGTTCCATGGAGAAGATTAATGGCATTCAGCCCGCTGAGAAGTAAGAATGCAGGCACGCGATATCTGGATTTGCTCAGCAGCACAACTAGGGCTGCAAGGATCATGGCTTCCGAGCAGAACGTAGAAAAGGACCAGATGCCACCTGTCATGCTGTTGGTATCGAAGGCGTATGAGTGATATACACCCAGTGGCACCAGCGCAACTTTCGAGGCTAAAAAGACTATTACCAGACCACAAATGGAGCTCCACTCCGGTAGTCCGATTTCGACCAAGCGAAACCGGATTGGCTGAGGAAGACGTCCATGCTTCGACCATGACAGAAAAGGTAAAACGCTGGCGCCCAACAGGAAGGCGACAGTTCCGGCCAGATAGACATAGCAGACCCGAAGCACTGTCGACGGATCGATATTGAGCACACTGGCAACCCCGCCCTCGCCGTATCCGTAAAAGAATGCCAGTAGCAGCGGAAGTAGGTAGACCAGGTTGTAAAAGAGGAAGAAGCAGATATGTGGGCTGACTCGCGGGGCGATGCAGAGTGAGGGTGTCTCTTCTGATGCCCTCGAATTATGCAAGCGTCTGCGGCTCATATATTCCAGATCGCTTCCAAGGCTGTCGAAAGACATGCCTGCATTCTATCGATCGAGTAACTGCCAGCTAACTCACGTCCGGCAGATCGGCGCCAGTGGTTGGGATCCGCTATGGCCTCTCGCAGATCGCGAAACGCCGCAGCCCAGGACGCAGAATTTCCCAGGCGCACGAAGAATGGTGTCTCACCCATCAATTCGTGAAATACAGGAATATCCGACACGATCACAGGCTTGCCGTAGGCCATCGCCTCTAACGGAGGTAAGCCGAAGCCTTCCATCTTGGAAGGGTAAACAAGGGCCGAGCAGCCTTGGTACAAATCACGCATGCCCATCTCACCAACATCATGGATCAACTGCACCTTGGACCCTATACCCAGCTCATGCGCCCTGTTGCGGAGTTGCTCACTGTGCTGTCCCCTTCCTGCCACGATCTTTAGTTGGTAATCGTTCTTCCAGTGCACGTGATTTTCAAGCACTTCCAGCGCGTTCTTGTGCTTCCAGGAGGCCCCCACCATCAGCAGAAAAGGCTCTGAGTGCGATGACGTTTGCGTCGTGGAATCACCATCGAAAGCTGGCAGGGAAACAGCATTCGGTACAACATGGATTTTTTCCGCTGCAATGCCATAGGTTGTCGTGATCACTTGCTTGGTGGCCTCGGAGACAGTCAAAATGCCGTCACATCTGCGCAGACTGCGTGGAAGCATGTGCCGAAAATAAAAATGCTGGACCCAGCTGTCCGGTTCGTAGTATGGCCGGAGGTCGTGAACCGTGACGACTTGCTTGCCGCGAAATGGCAACACGTGATGCGTACTGCACAGAGTTCTCTCGCGTCGCGCGACCGGAAAGAAAAAGGTCGAGTAGAGTAACCACAGAATAGGCCGCAGACTTGAAACCATCGAGGAGCTGGCCAGCCAGCCAGGGATTCTGACAACGTTTACCCCAGCCGGAACCGCCACCCCTTCCGGCAAAACGGCTTCAACCTCTGCGCGCAGCCTGGTAAGACACTCAAGTAACGCAATCGAAAATGTGAGTAGTCCGCCCCTCTTGCCTACACGACTCGCATTCAAGACCAGACGTGAGTCATGCGTACTGCTTGAGCAGTGTGCCGCGCGTTGGATCATCGAATCCGAAGTCGTCCCTTGCTGCTTCCTCGGAGAGCGCTGCTCAATAAGGAAAACTTCTCCGCGGTCTCAGGTGCATTTCGCATGGACTCAAAACCGTGGTGAACCAACACGTAGAAGCAAACCCCCAGGAAAGCGAGAAAGGTTGCACCCACGAGCAGCAATAGTCTGCTTGGCCCAGATCGCTTGTCCGGAGGGATCGCCTGATCTACCACCTGAATGATCGGCGCGGATTTAGCCTCGTCAATACGAGCGGCTTCATATTGCTTGGTTAGCAGATCAAATAGCGTCTCGTGGTACTTTACTTCGCGGTATTTGCGAAGATACTCAAGGCTCTCCTGCGGAACATTGCCGGCCGGAATGGCAATATCTCCGGGCTGCACATGGCGGTGCTGATCATCTTCCAGTTTGGCCAGTTGGGCGCGCATCGTTGCTAGCTCTTCATTGACGCGGATCACATCCGGGTTCTGCTCCGTTGAAGAGGTCCTGAGTGCTTGCAGTTCGACTTCGCGGCTGGATATCTCCGCTCTCAATTGTGCGATGGAGCTGATGATCATCTGCGCCTGGCCGCTAAGCTGTATCAGTCCGGTTTTCTGCTCTGTGGCACGCAGCTCGTCTTCTGCATTCTCCAGCTCTTTCTTTTCTCCGTTGAGCTGCTGTTCAAAGAAGACGCGCCGTTGAGCCGCCTCCGTAATAGCGAGATTCGAATTCATACTATGAAGCTGTTGAACGTAGGCATTGGCAATGTCACTGGCGCGGTTCGGATCGTGATCCGTCACTGATATCTCTATCAGGCCGCCTTTGTTCGCCTCGATGCTTGTATGAGACGTCAGAGCCTTGCGCGTATCCTGCATCTTCTTCAAGTGGTACACATGCTTCAGGTTGAACTTTCCGATCAAGTTGTCGCCAATCGTGCGGCTCTTGAGGATACCCACATACATATCTTCAGGATTCTTGAGGCCCAGCGCCGATGAGCCTCCCAAAGCCGCCAGCGGACCCAGTTGATTCAGCAAAGCTGCTGTCGAAGATTCCTGCTGGGGCGGAAGGATGACTGCAGTTGCGGTGAAGTTTGGCTTGAGCAGCAGGGCCAACATCACGCCTGCAAACAATCCTGCCGCGGTAACCAGCAGGATCAACCTTCGCCTATGAGCAAGCACTAAAAGCACGTCAAGCACATCGACTGAGCCCCGCCTGGCTGCGAGTGCGTCATCCACCCTAATATCTTCTTGAGATAATGTAGCCATGCACTGTCCTATCCTAATACGGACAGGAATGCCTTCGTCAGCCATTCCCTCCAAGTGGCTCTAACTGCTCTCAGATCCTAGTGTTGTGAAAATTTGCATGCTAGTTCATGTAGTTGTTCCCACCTTGAATGCAGCCCCTGATTGGCCGGCTTTCGCGCCTCCGTTGCTCGCGTCTCTGCCGCCCGAACAAGTGCTGATTATCGATTCCTCGTCAACTGATCAGACACCCACCTTGGCGCGAAACGCTGGATTCCGCCTTCACTCCATTGAGCGGTCAGAGTTTAATCACGGCGCCACCCGGCAACTCGCGGCCGAGTTGCTGCCTCAGGCTGACATCCTCATCTACCTAACTCAGGACGCGATCCTGACTACCCCGGCTTCGATCGCAAATCTCCTTCGACCTTTCGCCGATCCCTTGGTCGCCGCAGCCTATGGCCGGCAACTTCCGCGTGCCGGCGCAGGGCCGATTGAAGCTCACGCGCGCAGTTTCAACTATCCGGAGCAGTCCGAAGTTCGAAGCCTTGCCAGCCGGGAGCGCCTCGGCTTCAAAGCTATCTTCATCTCCAATTCCTTTGCCGCATACCGCCGCTCCGCGTTGATGGCCGTCGGAGGTTTTCCCAGGCAAGTGATCTTCGGCGAGGACACCGTCACCGCCGCACATCTGTTGATGGCAGGTTCAAAGATCGCTTACGTCGCCGACGCGTCCGTCCGCCACTCACATCCCTACACCTGGACGCAGGAATTTAGCCGCTATTTCGACATCGGCGTACTGCACAGCCGTGAGCGCTGGCTCGAGGAGTCGTTTGGACGCTCCGCCGGTGAGGGCAAACGATTCGTACTATCGGAGATCAGTTATCTCCGCCGCGAAGATCCTTTGCAGATCCCTTCCGCTTTGATTCGCACCGGATTGAAGCTGCTCGGCTACAAACTTGGCAGATCAGAGAAAAATCTATCTCTCGGCATGAAGCGCCGGCTCAGCATGCATGGCCAATTCTGGGTCGAATGAATTTAGGCGCAGCTTGCGACGCCGTACCTTAAAGTCCACCCATCACTGCTTCGAAATCACCGCCAGCGAAGCTGCGCTCAGCGCAAGGTTTCCTGCGATCTGCGCAATGTAAAGCGTACGCTGCAACGTATTCCTCTGCAGCACCGGCGGCACAACAATCGTGTCTCCCGGATAGATCATCGACTTCTCGACATCCCTATACTGCTGGCTCACCACGGACCCATCCGCGCGCAAGATAAACATCCGCTTGTGGTCCGCCTGCCTGTCCGGTCCGCCCGCCTCGCGCAGATACGTCCTGGCTTCTTTACCCGGCATAAAGAGGAACGCATTCGCGTTGTACACCTGTCCTTCCACGGTTACGTTGGAAGGAACCCGCGGCACCACAAAGCGGTCTCCGTCCTCCAGCGCAATATCCGGCAGGCTGTCGAGCCCCTGGCTGTCCGGCTTTAGATCCAGCACGATCCTTCCGCTCGGCTGGATCCGACGCAATCTCTCTACCGCCGCGCGGATTGCTGTCTGCGACGCAATCTGTGCCGCCTGGTCCTGCGGTGTCACTGGTTGATTCGTCGCGGTCGCCAGCGATAGCTGCGATTCCAGTTCGTCCGCATACTCCAACAGCCGCTGTCTCTCCAGTCTCCGCGTCGATTCGCGCGTGAACTCCGACGCATACAGGTACGCATCCGTCGTCAACCCGCCCGCGCGGCGCACCAGATCGCGCAGCGTCTCTCCGGGCTGCACGCTGTACACGCCCGCCTGCTCCACCTCGCCCTCCAGGCGCACATACCGCGTCTGCTGCTTGCTGGGTACGCGAATGTCGGCCTTGGAAAAGATCGTCACCACGTCGCCTGGCAGCAGTTCCACGTCCTGGGACTTGTCGCCGTCCAGCACCAGCTTGCCCAGGTTGAACGGAATCAGCGAGCTCGTCAGCGTCTTCGCATCCTGCCGCTCGATCACCGCATATCCCCAGTCAATATCCGGTGCGCTCAGCATCACGTGATTCTTTGCCGGAAACCTCGCCGATCCCACCGTCAGCGCGGCCGCGGCAGAACCCCCGCCGCCCGTCGAGCTCACGCCTCCGCCCTGCGCCTGTTGTCCGTTCGGCTGCTGCAGCGAGCCCTGCTCCTGTTGCTCAGCAGCACTCAGCGCCACGCCGTCCAGAGGCATCCCGTCTTCGTTAGAGCCCTGCGGCGTTGCCTGCTGCGTCGTGCCCTGCTGATTCCCGTTACCCTGAGCGCCCTGCGCCTGCGTTCCCGCAGCCTGCTGCTGCTGTCCGCGCATTTGCGCCTGACCCTGCGGCAGCAATCCCAATCCCCGCAACTCCTGTTGCTGTTGGCTCTTCTGTTGCAGCTCGAGCTGTCTGCGCTCCTCTGCCGGCTCCTCGCTCTGGTCCAGGACGAACTGCCCCAACTGGTTGTGATTGCGCCAGTAGTCACGCGTCACCAGCGACTCGCGGTTGGGAATCAGATCACTCACCCGCATTCCCGGCTTCCACGCAAATCGCCCTGGATTCGCCACATTCCCGCGCAGCGTCACCGCGTTCCGGAAGCGGTCAATCACTGCCCGGACCGAGAGAATGTCGCCGCCCTGCATCATCTCCGTCTTGCTCTCGTCCTGGCTCACCAGCTCCACGTTGCGGTTCTCGTGCTCGTACACCCGCTCCAGCAGAACATCGGCTCCCGAGGCCAACGCGCTCGCGCCGCCCGCAAATTCCAGCGCCTGCGCCACGCTCGTCTGGCCCTTCAGCTCATAAATCGCCGGATGATTCACGCTGCCCAGCACCGCCACCTGCGGTCCCGCATACGGAATAAAGATCACATCCCCCGTCGCCAGCGGAATGTCCTTCGACTTGTCCCCGCGCAGCAGCAGGTCGTACAAGTCAAAGTGATCGATCGTCTCTCCGCTGCGCTTCACCTGGATATCGCGCAGTGATCCCGTCGGCAGCGGTCCGCCCGAGGCAAACAGCGCGTTCAGCAGCGTGCTCAGCGAGCTCACCGCAAAGCTTCCCGGCCTTCGCGCCTGACCCACCACAAACACCTGGATCGTGCGCAGCGCACCCATCGACACGTTCAACGTGAAGTTGCGGTAAATGCGCCCGATCTGCTTATTCAGGAAGCCCGGCAGCTCGCCATAGGTCAGTCCCGCAACGTGAACCGCACCCACCTCCGGAATCTGGATCTCTCCCTCGCGGTCGACCGTCAGCCGCATCTGCCGGTTAATCTGTCCGGAGAGTTGCACCACAAGCTCATCGCCCGGTCCCAGCACGTAACCCGGCCCCACCGGCACATTCTGCACCGGAGAAAACGTCGTCGGAACCCGCCGGAACAGCGAGACTCCATAAATCTCCAGCTTCTGTCCCGTGGTCGCTTCCACCATCTGCTGGAACGGGCTCGGCGGTTCCGGCGGTAGCGGCGGCTGGTTCTCGCTCGCCTGCAATTGCCGCTGCTCTTCCTCGCGCATCAGTCGTCCCTGCTCGTCGGTCTGCGCGCCCGTCTGCGAGCTGTACTGGCTCAGCAGGCTCGCAATCGAGCTCGACGAACTCGGAATCGATATCGGCGGCACCGAAGTCTGAGAAGGGATCGTCGCCGCAGACGGCTCGTCGAGAATCTGCGCGTGAAGCCCCGGCGTGGCAACTGGAACTACGGCAGCCAATCCGCAGAGCAAAAGACCAGAACGTAACGGATGCAGCCTCGATCGAAACGGATTCACGCCTGGCGTCGTCCTCTTCACGAACCCCTTCACGAAGCCGGCTCACACGCCCGTCGGTCAGCCCTCGCGGCCGAACGCTTCGTTGCTTTGGGTTACACCTGTCAGTCTATCTGAACGCGATTCGCGCCGTTGTCACTGAATTATCTCGATCGCCACCGCACAAACAGCGCCGCTCCCGCCGCCCCCACCACGCCCAGAATCGCCGTCGGACACTCCGGCGAATCCACGCAGGAGTCCTGTGCATGCAGAGCAGCAGGAACCAGGAACAGAGAACCAAGGAGCGCGGTGCGGATGAGGATCTTCATGCAGGACGGGCCTCGCTGCTGTCCCAAATTGGAACAGCCCGCGAACTTGAGCCTCAGCATACCAGCCGCGCCCCACCCCGGCAACAAATCTCACCCACCGCTCACCTACCTCGGCACCTTCTACGAAAACCCGGTGCCCATCGGGTGCCCCACCCTCGGCTTCCGAAGACAAGGTGGTGCTGCCGGGTGCCCCACGCAAATCTGGGTGGCCTACCCTTTCGCTTGCGAAAGACCGGGGTCCCTGGCGAGCTTGCTCGCTGGGGTGGAGCGTGGGGTATCGCGCGTTAAGGCGCGCGAGAAACTCTGTCCCCGCCATAAATCTGGGTGCCCCATTCATGCGCAGCCTCCGGGCTCCCCACCGAGCTTGCTCGCTGGGGTGGAGCTTCATCACGCATGAGTGGGTTCGTACGATCTCCCGTTCCGCATCCTCCGCCGCAACTCCGCCGTCGCCTCCCGATGGCACATCAAACACAGCGTCCTCAGATTCTCCAGATCACACTCGCCGCCACCCTCCGCCACCGGCCGAATATGGTCCGCATCCCACAGCGACCTTCGCGCCGTCACGCTGCGCATCCCCCACATCTCCAGCGCCTCCGCCTTCGCCGCCCCTCGGCTCCGCTTCAGCTCCCGATATGCCTTCACTGTGTCCACGCCACACTCCGCGCACACGCCCTTATCGCGCAGATACACCTGGTCCCGCAGATACCCCGGGTCCGACCGCAGCCGCCACTCATGCACGCAGTAATCCGAGCAGAACGTCCGCCGCCGCTTGGCCAGGATCTCCAGCCGACACCACCGGCAAAGCGGCCGCCCATTCGCCCCCAGCGGAAGCTCCTCGCGCCGCACGACGCCCGCCTCCGCCAGCCTCCGCCCCGGTACCTTCACCTCTCCAGCGTATCCGCCTTACTGCACCCTCAGGTTGAACGTGGTGCTCGCCGTGGTACTCCCGCTCTTCCCAGTCACCGTGACCACGTAATTTCCCGCGGTCGTTCCCGACGTCCCCTGTGCCGCGCAACTCGGCGAAGCTGCCGCTGCGGCATTGGCGCCGCCGCCGCATCCGGTCATCACGCTCATCCCGACCGCCGCCGCAACCACCATCAGCAGCCCGCGCACATCACGCCGTTTCGAAACCGGCAGCAGCAGCACGCACAACCCGGCAAACGCCAGCCCACCCAGCTTCACCGCTGTCGTCGGCGATCCACCCGTCCCGCCGCATGTGCTGCTCGCCGCGCTCCCCGCCTGCGACCCGATCGTCACCGTCGCACTCCCACTCGGCGCCGCCGTGCTCAGCGTCACACTCCCCGGGTTCACCGCGCAGCTCGGCAGCAGGGCCGCCGTTCCCTGCGCGGCCACCGTGCAGCTCATCTGCACCACACCCGTGAACCCATTCGCTGCCGTCGCAAACACCGTCAGCATGTTCCCGCTCGTCGCGCCCGCCGTCACACTCAACGACGTCGGCGTCGCTCCCATCGTGAAACTTCCCGCACTCGCCGATGTCCCCGCCGCACTCCCGCCCGTCGTCATCGCCGCCGCAATCAGCTTCGCCGCATCCACCGAGCCCCAGCCCGTCGACTCATCAAATCCCGCGCCAACCTCAAACCCCGCCAGCCCGCCCGTCAGCCCCGCCGACGACGGCGTGCTGTTGTTGCACATCGACGGAATCGACACCACGCACCCCGAAACCCCAGTCGAAGCCTCCGTCACATCATGGAACGCCCCCGGCGAACTCGCCGCCAGCCGGTACAGCAGCGGATTCACATTGCCTGCCGCCGCGCCCGTCGCCGTATTCATCAGCGCCACGATCCCCGCCATCCCTGGCGCTGCCGCGCTCGTCCCGCCAAACACCTCAAATTCCTGCTTCGAGCAATCGCCGCCCGCATACGCCAGGCACGCCAGATACCCATCATGTGTCGCCGAGCTCAGGCTCACATCCGGCACATCGCGCATGCCGTCCTGCGGCACACCCGTGCCCGTCTGCCAGCTCGGCTTCGCCACATACGCACTCGCGCCGCCGCCGGTCGCCGCGGCCACATACGTCGTGCCCGACTGCGGCTCGTTCCACGCACCCTCCGGAATGTACTGCGTCGCCGAGCTCTGCCCACTCGCGTTCTGCGCGGTCCAATAATTCCCCGCGTCGCTCGTATCCGCAAACTCCGTCCCACCCACGCACGTCGCATAGCTGCTCGAGCAGATGTAGTTGATACTCGCCGTCTGCGTCACCGGCAGCTTCGAAGTATCCCCATCGCACCCCGCCGCACCCGAGTCCCCACTCGACACCATCACGCTGATCCCCTCAGCCGCCGCCGCCGAGAACAACGTGTTCCACACACTCACCCCCTGCTGCCCCGCATTCGCCTCGCAGTCCCCAAACGAGATGCTCATCACCGGATCCAGCAGCGTATTCACCTCATACGCGGCCGCCGTATAAATCCCGCTCACCGTCTTCGAGTCCGCGCTCACCACCAGGTCCACACCCACACCCGGCGCGGTCCCCATCACACGATCCACATCCAGCGTCGCCTCATCTTGGTCGCCGCCGTTCGTAGTCCCAGGATCAATCCCGTCCGCCGGAATAACCACATTCGGCTGCGCTACTCGGCAGCCCCGTCAGGCTCTCAAACTCACTGATGTCCGTCGCCGCCACACGCGACCGCCCCACAATCGCCACGCGCTGCGCCTTGCCCGCAACCGTCGTACCCGTATTTCCGCCCGAATACACCGACCCTAGGTCATAGATCGTCGCAAAATCATTCGGCGTCAAAAAGTGCTGTCCATTCGTCGCCGTTAGCAGTGGATTACCAGCCGTCAGCATCGGCCTAGCGCCCGTCTCTGCTGGACCCTGGGCCCTGGACCCTGTACCCTGCATTGCTTTGGCAATGCTCTGCGGATGCAGCGAGCTCTGGCTCAACCCATGCACACCCGCAATCACCGCCTGCAGCGCCGCCGGAACGCTCGGCTCTTCTGTCGCCGACAACCGCGTCTCCGGCCCCACACGAAACTCCGCAAAGTTTGTCCGGAACGCATTGCTCATCGCCGTCACGCTGCCCGTCACATCCAGCAGCACGCCATTGGGCTCCACGCGCGTAACCGTCAGCCCTTCAGCTTCCAGCCAGCTCTCCACCGCCTGCAAATCCGCCGGAGCCACCCCAAACATGCTGCCCACCTGCGCCGGCGTCAGCCACTGGTGATACAAGGCCGACCCCGGCGTCTGCTGGGCCTGCAATAATTGCTCAAACGCCGCCTGCGTGGCCGCATCGCGCTTCAGCACCACCGTCACTTCCAGCGGCGCGCTCACCGGCACCACCCCCGCCGCCGTATTCTCCGCTCGCACCCACCCCGGCAGGTGCCCGCCGAGCTGAACCCGTGCCGACAAATCAGGATTCGCCGCAACACGCCGCATCGGCGTCGGTCGCAGCGCATTCAGCGCCCGCGATGCCGCGCCAGAATCAGACTGCGCAGAACAGGGAACTGCCAGAGCCGCGGCGGCTGCAACACAAAGCACGCCGAAGCTCCTGAAAGGGCCGAAGAATAGGGGTCGCAAGCAGGAGTCTCGTAATAAGGTTTTAGCGGGCGTGGACGGCGCTCGGAAATATAGACGCGGATCCCACATAAATGTTACGGTATGCGACCTTTGGGTAAGGCTCCACGTTACTCGTGGGAGAGCGGTGGTTACTTTTAGGTGAGAAGCCGGTCTGCCCTCCGCGGTTGCCCCATCGAGCCGCTCTTACCCTCTACCCCTCCCCTCTACCCTCTATCGTCCGTTCGCTCCGTTTCACCAGCTATCCTGTCTTACGGAGAGACCCCCATGTCCCGTACCGAATCCACCATGGTCCAGCTCGGCACCATCGCCCCCGCCTTTGAGCTCACCGACGTCCTCACCGGCCGCGCCCTCAGCCGTGACGACGTCTTCGCCCTCTCCTGGGACGACAACTTGCCCGACGCCGCCAACCTCGCCACCGCCGGCGGCCCCGCCAAAAAGCACGGCCTGCTCGTCATGTTCCTCTCCGTCCACTGCCCCTTCGTCAAGCACGTCGAGCAGGAGATCGCCAACATCGCCCGCGACTACGCCTCCACCATCGCCTTCTGCGCCATCATGTCCAACGACGTCGCCGCCTACCCCGACGACTCTCCCGACAACATGCGCGCCCAAGCGGAACGTCTTGGCTGGCGATTCCCCTACCTCTACGACGAAACCCAGGAGGTCGCCCGCGCTTACAACGCCGCCTGCACCCCTGACTTCTTCCTCTTCAACGGCGCCATGGAGCTCGTCTACCGCGGCCAGCTCGACGACTCCCGCCCCCGCCGCAGCGACGGCTTCGGCAACGACACCCCCGTGACCGGCCGCGACCTCCGCTCCGCCCTCGACCGCGTCATCGCCGGCAAACGCCCCGACCCCGCCACCCAGCGCGCCTCCATCGGCTGCAACATCAAATGGCGCGAATCCTGACCCAGCGATGAGCCGGGTGGCCCATCCTTTCACGGTCTCATCGTGAAAGGGTGGGGTATCGCGCGTTAAGACGCGCGAGAAGTAGCCTCGATCGGCACTATGCGGGTGCCCACGTCTCGATTGTGAGACCTGAGGGTTCACAGGACACCGGGATTAGAAACGATCCGTCACTCTTCATGGCATCACGACTGCCGATCCCTTTTCCACCACAAACCTCTCCGCTCTACTGTCTACTGTCTACCCTCTACTCTCTGTATCTTGAAACCATGGACCCCGTCCTCGAACAACTCAAAAACGGCATCCGCCGCTTCCGCTCCGAGACCTTCCCCGCCTTCGCCGACGCCGCCAACGAGCCCCAGCGCCCCCACACCCTCTTCATCACCTGCGCCGACTCCCGCATCGATCCCAACGCCCTCACCGCCACCGGCCCCGGCGAGGTCTTCGTCACCCGCAACATCGGCAGCATGGTTCCGGCCTACGGTGAAATGCTCGGCGGCGTCTCCGCTGTCATCGAGTTCGCCGTCGCCGGCCTCGGCGTCCGCCACATCGTCATCTGCGGCCACACCGACTGCGGCGCCATGAAGGCCCTCCTCGACCCCTCCAGCACCGCCAAAATGCCCAGCGTCCGCAACTGGCTCACCAACGCCACCACGGCCCTCGCCGTCGCCAGGACCCTCCACGAGCACCACATCCCCACACCCGGCCAGCCCCACTCCAACCGTCTGCTCAACGACATTCTCACCGAGCAGAACGTCCTCCTCCAGATCCAGCACCTGCGCACCCACCCCTCCGTCGCCACCGCCCTCACCCTCGGCGAGCTCACCATCTCCGGCTGGATCTACGACGTCACCACCGGCAACGTCCGCATCGCCGAAAACAACGCCCTCACCTTCACCCCGGTCGAGTAGGCCTCGTCCCCGCCCATCCCGGGTGCCCCATCCTCGGCTCGAAGCGAGAGGGTGGGGTATCGCGCGCGATAGCGCGCGAGAAAAACTCCAAGTGTCCAACGGCTCGGCAAAACCTCGATTACTCTCCTCGCGTGTCCCGCAAATCAATTGCCGTGATCGCAGTGTCCGCGATTATCGCGCTTGTCCTAGCCGCGGTCGCTCGCAAGCCAACCGCCCATCTCCCCACCGCCGACTCCATCCTCGTCGTCAAGCACGCCCACACCCTCACACTCTTTCGCAACGGCCAGTCCGTCAAGCAAACGGCGTCCGCTCGGCCGCGGTGGCCTTGGCCCGAAGGAAGGCTGGAGACAACAAGGTCCCAAGGGTACCTCGGATCGTCAGCCGGAGCAACACATGTCTTTCTATCGCTCGCTCCGCGTCGGCTACCCCACTCCATCGCAAGTCGCCGCTGCCCGCGCCCGCGGCGTCGACCCGGGCGGCGACATCATGATCCACGGCATCCGCAACGGCCTGGGCTGGCTCGGGCCCGCGCAGCGCCTGATTGACTGGACCAAAGGCTGTATCGCCGTCACCGACCTCGAGATGGACGAAATATGGGAGGCCGTCCCAGACGGCACTCCCAGTCGAAATTAGCCCTGATTAGCGTCTACCCCCGCTTCGTCGCATCCGACCCATGCTGCTTCACCATCTTGTTGTAGATCCCCAGCAGCAGAAACGGCGCCACCCACTGCCCCACAAATAGCGAGGCATGTTCCTTTCGCATGGCCGCGCATGCTACCGACCCGCCGATCGCCGCAATGGCCAGTGCCAGGAACGCGCTCGACGGCGCCTTGGATGTGTACTTCTCAATCGCCGACGTAACCTGATCTTCCTGTGACTCGCCCGCCTGTACCCGATAATCCGTCATGCTCAAATCTCCTGAAGGCCATAGGCCCTTCCTTCAGAGATGCCATCTTCGCCCGACTCCCCGTAAGCCGTTTTCGCCCGAGCAAAGCCCCGCCCGCACTTTCCCATCGCATCACTACCCAACGCAGCAACCCCGCGCCGCGCGTTTCGCAAAACATTGAAAACCAAAGGCCCAAGCACTCCGAAACACGCCTTGGACGCCTATAAAAGCCGAACCCTCTATGCCGAGGCTAAGTCACTCATTCCAGATACTTTGCAGGTTTAGGCCTTAGAATCAAGACTTTGCACATAAAGTCCAAGCCTAAGTCAAATGATTTGAAGACTTTGCGCAAAATTGCCGGGGGGAGGGGGTACCCCGAAATTGACATCCACAACCTTCGCCCTTAGCCTAAGAAACTGATGAGCCTTCGCCATCACCACGGACACCACCACCACCACGCGCATCGCGCGACGGCGGCTGTCTGTGAGGCCATCTAAAGAGCCAAACAGGATTCGGAACCCAGCCCGCCACCGCGCCTCGCGAGCGGGCTTTTTGCTGCGCGGGCGCCACCTCCCTCACAATCAATGAAGGAACACCATGACCAGCACAACAGCGCAACCCACACTCGACTTCGCCAAAGCCGGCGGCCTGATCGCCGGCATCGTCCAAGACGCAAAAACCGGTGAAGTTCTCATGCTCGGCTTCTTGAACGAGCTCAGTTATCAAAAAACTCTCGAGAGCGGCTTTGTCACCTTCTGGTCGCGCTCCCGCAACAAGCTCTGGATGAAGGGCGAGACCAGCGGCAATCGCCTCCGCGTCATCTCCGCCTCCACCGACTGCGACAACGACGCGCTCCTCTTCCGCGTCGAGGTCGAAGGCGACGGCCTCGTCTGCCACGAAGGCACCGTGAGCTGCTTCACCAAGCCCATCAGCGTGGAGGAGAAGTAATGGCTGCCAACAAGCTCAAGCTCGGCATCCCCAAAGGCAGTCTGCAGGACGCCACCATCGCCCTCTTCGGCCGCGCCGGCTGGAACATCTATGCCTCCGGGCGCAGCTACTTCCCCTCCATCGACGACGCAGAGATCGAGTGCATGCTCGTGCGCGCGCAGGAGATGGCCCGTTACGTCGAGCACGGCGCCCTGGATGCCGGCCTCACCGGCAATGACTGGGTCCTCGAGAACCAGTCGGACGTCCAGCGGGTCACATCACTCACTTATTCGAAAGCCAGCCGCACCGCCGTGCGCTGGGTGCTCGCCGTGCCTGAGGATTCGCCCTACAACAAGCCCGAAGACCTCGCCGGCAAGACCATCGCGACCGAGCTCGTCGAGTTCACCAAACGCTACTTCGCCGAGCGCAAGATTCCAGTCACTGTTGAGTTCTCCTGGGGCGCCACCGAGGTTAAACCGCCCACGCTCGCCGACGCCATCGTTGAGGTCACAGAGACCGGAAGCTCCCTCCGCGCCAATCGCCTGCGCATCATCGAAACCCTCATGGAATCCGAGACGCAGCTCATCGCGAACAAGAAAGCGTGGTCGGACCCGTGGAAGCGTTCTAAGATTGAGACCCTCGCGCTGATGCTGAACGGTGCGATGGCGGCGCAGAATCAGGTCGGGCTCATGCTCAACGTCGAGAAGAAGAACCTCGACGCGGTGCTCAACGTTCTGCCCGCGCTCAACTCGCCGACGGTCTCGCATCTGCGCGATGAGAACTGGGTTGCCGTGAACACGATCCTCGAGCAGACCGTCGTCCGCGACGTCGTTCCGCGGCTCAAGGCCGCAGGCGCCACAGGCATCGTTGAATATCCGCTCAGCAAAGTTGTTCTGTAACAAGGGTTGTGTTGTAAGGAGTCAGCAACATGAAGCTCTCAAGCATCGTCATTCTCGCTGTCGGTCTGGCCTTCATCATCTGGCGCATCACCGCGTTCCTGCTGGAGCGCCATCGGCAGAAGGTCGCCGATCGCGAAGGCGTCGTGGTCTATGCGACCTTTCTCTCGTCGGAACCCATCAAGTTCTTTGGCCGCCCGCAGACCGACGTCGAGAAGATCACGCTGCGTGTGCAGGAGCCCGGCAGCACCGAGTCGCGCGAGGTGGTCATCAAGACGCGCACGCAGCCCGGCCAGCACATGAGCCCCGGCATGCGCGTGCCCGTGGTGATCGATCCGAAGAACCCGAAGCGCGTCTATCCGGCCAGCGAAGAGTCCGCGAAGCGCGCCGTCGCGACCGGCTCCCGTCTCGAACGCCGCGTGATGCAGCAGCAGATGCGCAAGCCCGGCCGCGGCGTTCCCAGCCAGCCTTCGGGTTATCAGCCACCTATCTCGAAGGTGCGGCCGCGCCGCTAGCTATCTTTACCAATGCTCCGCTAACACGCTCTATAGGAAGTCCATTGAAGATTCTGAAGACATTTGGCGAAAACGCGAAGGCCACGGAGGCCGCTATTCGCCAGCTCGAGGCGCGCGGCGCCACCAACACCGCCAAGGTGGACGCGACCGTGCGCGAGATTCTCGCCGCGGTGCGGGAGCGCGGAGATGCTGCGCTGCGCGAGTACGCCAAACGTTTTGACAGCCTGCCTGAAGGTCAGCCTCTGCTGGTGTCCAAGCAGGAGATGCAGCGCGCGTGGGAGGGAACGTCTGAAGAGCTGCGCGCTGCCATGCGACTTGCGCAGGCGAACATTCGCACCTTCGCCGAACGCCAGCTTCCGCACGCGTGGAGCTTCCGCCCGACCGAGGGCATGGAGGTTGGACAGATCGTTCGCCCGCTCGGCTCGGTGGGATGCTACGTTCCCGGCGGACGCTATCCTCTGCCTTCCACGTTGCTGATGACTGCAACACCCGCGCAGGTCGCAGGTGTCGAGCGCATTGTGGTCTGCTCGCCGAAACCCGCGCAGGAGACGCTCGCCGCCGCATACCTCTGCGGCATCACGGAGTTCTACCGGGTCGGCGGAGCGCAGGCGATTGCGGCCCTCGCGTACGGCACCGGCACGATTGCGCCGGTCGACAAGATCGTTGGCCCTGGCAATCTGTACGTGACTGCGGCGAAGGCCATCGTCTCTGCGGAAACCGGCATTGACATGCCCGCTGGGCCGACGGAGATCGTGGTCACGAGTGAGGCCGGTGATGCGAGCGGAATCGCCGCTGATTTGGTCGCACAGGCTGAGCATGATCCAGAGGCGCTCGCCATCTTTATAACCTCCAAGCCCGAATTCGCGGAAGAGGTTGTGCTCGAGGCCAAGCGGCTCGCCGAAGACAATCCGATCGCGCACCAATCATTGAGCTCGAACGCCGTCGCGTTCATCACCGCTAATCCAGATGAGGCGCACGTGCTGACGAATCGCCTGGCGCCCGAGCACCTCACCATCGACGCCGGAGCGGATCTGCGTTGGGTAAAGAATGCGGGCTCGGTGTTTGTTGGGCATCACACGCCACAGTCCATGGGCGACTACATCTCCGGTCCGAATCACGTGTTGCCCACCGGCCGTAATGGACGCATCCGCGGCGGCCTGAGCGTGCTCGATTTTGTGAAGGTCATTACCGTGCAGCAGTACACGCGCGAGGCGCTGCGCGAGGTTGGGCCGCACACCATTGCGCTCGCCGAAGCTGAAGGCCTGAAAGCTCACGCCGAGAGCGTGCGCGTACGCATGAGATAAGCAGGGAAGAATGAGTCTGGCTACTGAACAGAAGATGGACAACGACGCCGCGCTTACGGGCAAGCAGGCAAGCACTGCGGAATCCGCGCAGCATCCGCAGCCGCGTGCTCGCGTGCTTGCGATGCCGGAGTACCATCCGCCGCTTGCCGGCCGCAACGCGCTGCGGCTGGATTTCAACGAGAACACGTTTGCCCCTAGCCCGCGTGTGTTCGCAAAACTGCAGCAGCTTACGGCAGAGGGCCTGACGGTTTATCCCGAGCGCGAGCCGGTCGAGCGCATGGTCGCGCAGCATCTCGGCGTTGAATCGAACCGGGTCATTCTCACCAACGGCGTCGATGAGGCGATTCACCTGATCTCATGCGCGTTTCTTGAGGAGGGTGATGAGGCGCTGATCTGCACGCCGACGTTCTTCATGTACGACGTCTCCGTCAGCATGATGACCTCCGGCCTGAAGAAGGTGCAGACGGACGACTCGCTCGAGTTTCCGTTTGAGCGCTTTCTCGCTGCGATCACGCCGCGCACGAAGCTCATCATCATTGCGTCGCCGAACAATCCGACGGGAGCAACGGTCAGCCGCGAGCACCTGCTCGCGATTGCGGCCGCGGCGCCGCAGGCTGTGCTGATGGTGGACGAGGCGTACTTCCACTTCTTTGGCGACACGCTGTTACCGGATATCGCGAACGTGCCCAATCTGGTTGTCGCGCGCACGTTTTCGAAGGCTTATGGACTGGCCAGCTTGCGTGTCGGTGCGCTGTTTGCCAATGCGCACCTAATCACCTTTCTGCGCAAGGTCAGCTCGCCGTATAACGTCAACGGCGTGGCGCTGGCGGTGCTGCCGGAGGCGCTTGCGGACGCGGACTATCTGAACTGGTACATCACGCAGGTGCACCAGGGACGAGAGCGCGTCTTTGACACGCTGCGTGAGCTGGGCGTGCGCACGTGGCCGAGTGCGGCGAACTTTGTGCTGATGGATATAGGCCCTCGCCACAAGGAGCTCTGCGCACGTATGCGGGAACGTGGCGTGCTGCTGCGCGATCGCTCGTCTGATCCGGGATGCGAAGGCTATGTTCGCATCACGGTGGGCGTGAAAGAGCATGTAACGCGCGGCATCGAATCGCTACGCCATGTGCTGAAAGAGATGCACTGGACGCCTGCAGAGTCCCGGCGTCCGGCCGCGACTTCCGGCGAGGAGCGAGAGTTCGAATAATATGCCGAAGCGCAGCAAAGCTCTCATGATTGCACCGCTGATCCCGCTGCTTGCGATGGTGGGATTCCTCGGTGTCAGCCAGTTGCAGCACACGCGTTATCTTGTGCCGTTTGTCGTTGGGTGGTGCATGCTGTTCGCCGCTCTTTTCGTTTACATCGCAAGCCGGACCGTCGCAGCACGGCGTGTTCGCGGAAGATAGGGGGACAGATGTCGTTGGAGCAGAGACGCAAAAACGTGGTTGTTCTCGCCGCAGCGGTTGCCTGCATGGCAGCGCCGTGCACTGTATTCGCGCGCCGCTTCCCGCATTTCGTGTGGGTGTGGATCGGTCTCATGGTGCTAACGCTTGTTTACACGGGCGTTCAATTTGCAAAGCTGAAGAAGGAAGAAAATGAGTGACATCGTTCAAGAGGCAGGCGTTGCGCCGCAGTCTGCCGGAGCTGCACGCACCGCGACAATTGAGCGCAACACGCTGGAGACGAAGATCTCGCTTCGCTTGAATGTGGACGGCACGGGGCAGTACAACGTATCGACGGGCATTCGGTTCTTCGATCACATGCTCGAAAGCTTTGCGCGGCATGGCGGGTTTGATCTCGAGCTGAAGTGTGCGGGCGATCTCGATGTCGATCAGCACCACACGGTGGAGGATGTGGGCATCGCGTTGGGCGAGGCGTTTGCGGAGGCGCTCGGCGACAAGCGCGGCATTCTGCGCGCGGGCTACTTCGTGATGGCGATGGATGAGACCCTTGCGGTGTGCGCGGTTGATCTCTCAGGGCGCGTGGCATGTGTCGTCGATGATCAGGTAAATGTGCCGGTGGTTGGTGATCTGCAGAGCGAGCTGGTGGCGGATTTCTTCGATGGGTTCGCGCGCGGGGCGAAGGCGAATGTGCATGTGAAAACCATGTACGGCCGCTCGAATCATCACAAAATTGAGGCGATCTTCAAGGCGTTTGCGCGGGCAATGCGTGGGGCGTGCTCGCGTGACGAACGCATGCGCGATCTGCTGCCGAGCACGAAGGGGCTGCTATGAGCATCGAGCTCTCGAAGGAGGCGCGCGCAGAGGCGATTGCGTCGATTCAGCAGTACTTTGAGCGGAATATGCCGGAGCCGATTGGCGAGCTGCCTGCCGGGTTGTTGCTGAACTTCTTTGTCGAAGAGATTGGGCCGGCGATCTACAACAGGGCGATTGCGGACGCGCAAGCGCGATTGGCTGTGCGTGTGTCCGATTTGTCTGGCGAGCTGTACGAGGATGAGTTCCAGTACTGGCCGCGAGTTGAGGCGAAGCGAGCGCGCCGATGATCGCGGTGATTGATTACAAGGCAGGGAATCTTACGAGCGTCGTTAAGGCGCTGCGATATCTAGGGGCGAGTGATGTTGTGGTGACGCAGTCGCCGGAGGATGTGCTGCGCGCGCATAAGCTGGTGCTGCCGGGTGTGGGGCACTTCCAGGCGACACAGTTGTTGCATGATCTGCAACTCACGCAGGCTACGCGGATTTCGATTATGAACGGTGCACCATTCCTGGGAATCTGCGTAGGATTGCAGTGGCTGTATGAGGGATCGACGGAGGCAGAATCAACCGATGGCCTTTGTCACTTTGCGTCGAAGTGCGAACGGTTTCCCGCAGAGTTTGAGGGCGAGGAGTTGAAGTCGCCGCACGTGGGATGGAATTCGCTGGAAAATATTCGTGCGGATTCGCGGTTGCTCGCGGGTGTCGCGCCGGGGAGTTTCGTGTACTACACGCACTCATGGAGGGCGCCAGTGTCGGCGGATACGGCAGCTACGACGAGCTATGGTGGGCCGTTTACGGCGGCCGTGGAGCGCGCGAATGTGATGGGCGTGCAGTTTCATCCGGAGAAGTCTGCGGAAATCGGACTGCGTGTGTTGAAGAATTTTCTGGAGCTCTAGGTGCTGACCAAACGAATCATTGCCTGCCTTGACGTGCGCGCGGGACGCGTGGTGAAGGGCATTCAGTTCGTCGATATTGTGGATGCCGGTGATCCGGCGGAGCTGGCGCATCGGCATGCGGCGGCGGGCGCGGATGAGATTGTGCTGCTCGATATTACGGCCACGCACGAGGGCCGCGGGACGCTGCTCGACACGGTCAAGCGCACGGCCGCGAATTTGTTTGTGCCGTTCACGGTGGGCGGCGGGATTCGTTCGGCGGAAGAGGCCGCGGCGGTGTTTGATGCGGGCGCGGATAAGGTTTCGATCAACTCGGCCGCGATTGCGCGCCCCGAGCTGATTGGGGAGATTGGCGCGAGCTTTGGTGCGCAGGCGGTGATTGTGGCGATCGATGCGCGGCGCGCGCAGGGTGCGGTTGATCCGGTTGGCGAGGCCGAGGTGTACGTGTCCGGCGGGCGGAAGCCGACGGGGAGGCGCGTGGTCGAGTGGGCGCGCGAGGCCGAGCAGCGCGGCGCTGGAGAGATTCTATTGACGTCAATGGATTGCGATGGAACTCGCGACGGCTTTGATTGCGAGCTGACGCGCCGAGTGTCGGAGGCCGTGCAGATTCCCGTGATTGCCTCGGGAGGCGCAGGGAACGCGCAGCACTTTGCCGAGGTGTTTACGAAGGGTAAGGCGGATGCTGCGCTGGCGGCGAGCATCTTCCATTTCGGCATTACGGATTCGCGCGCGCTGAAGGCGGAGGTTGCCCGTACGGGAGTGCCGATGCGGTTACCCTGCTAGCTTTTTGCACAGTTCCAGTGGCATCCAATCATGCGGAGTGAACCGCATGGCGATACGGAAGAAGCCTTGTAGCGAAACAACTGCGACCGCGCGGCCCGGTCTTCCTGCCGCGTATTACCAGGTCCACGCGCTGCTCGAGACGGTGCGCGCGCTCGCGTGCTGCGAGGATGATCTCTGCATGTTGTTGGCTGAGATTCAGCGCAGTGGAAAGGTCGCCGCAGGTCTGCGGCGGGAATTGCTGAAAACATTGCACAGCATGCCAGTAATGAATCTTCACGCCGAGCTGGATGGATGCCTGGACGCGCTCGAGGAGGCGGCAGCCTGAGAGAATAGCCTCATGCTGATTCCCTCCATCGACCTCATGGGCGGCAAGATCGTCCAGCTCGTCCAGGGCGAAAAGCTCAAGCTCAGCTTCGACGATTTTGATTACTGGATTGAGCGCTTCTCGAAGTATCCTCTCGTGCAGCTCATCGATCTTGATGCGGCCATGCGGCAGGGCGACAACCGCGAGCTGATCACGATGATCTGCAAGCGAATTCCATGCCAGGTGGGCGGTGGGATTCGCACAGCGGCCGATGGCAAGCGCCTGCTGGATGCCGGTGCGAGGCGCGTCATCTATGGGTCGTCGTTGTTTGGCGAAGAACCCACGCATGATCCCAATGCGCTGGAGTTTGCAGATGGTGCGGAAGAGTTTGCGCTGATCACGCTGCGCAAGCACCGGCTGATCCGGCTGGAGTTCGCAGCGGATTTAAAGAAGCAGCTTGGCGAGGACGCGCTGTGCTTCTCGGTGGATACAAAGGATGGCCGAGTTGCGGTGCGCGGATGGAAGGATTCGGTGGATCTGACGCCCGAGGAGGCGATCACGTGGCTCGAGGATTCCTGCGGCGCGTTCCTCTACACGCACGTGGACACCGAGGGAACGATGCAGGGTTTCCCGATGCATGTGGCCGCGACGCTGCGCTCCACGACGGCGAAGCAGTTGATCGTCGCGGGAGGCATCAAGGAGCGCAAGGAGATTGATGAGCTCGACGCGATGGGCGTCGATGCTGTTGCGGGGATGGCGGTGTATTCAGGAGCGATTGAGGCGTAAAAACTACTCGATCGTGCCGGCATTATCGCTATCGTTCGGCACGGCATAGTAGCCTTTGCGCGCCTGGATCTTGAACCCCTTGCCGCAGTCGAGGTCGATCTTCCGATAGGTGCCGTCCGCGTTCTTGTTCGTCGGCGTGTAGCTCAGCAGGTATTGCGTGCGGAGCTCGTCCTGGATCTGGTCGAAGGCGTCCTCGAGCTTGCGTCCGCTATTGCCAACATTGATGACGCGGCCCCCGGTGGCTGAGGCGAGCTGGCTCATGGCGCTTGAACCCATGTAGATCTCGCCCTGGGAGAGATACATCTCGCGGTCGGCGATGAGGATGGGATAGACGATGACGTTAGCCTTCTGCGCGGCCTCGATCGCGTCTTTGATGTGCTCCTGCGATCCCTGGTCTTGGCCGTCGGTGAGAATGATCATGACCTTGCGGCCGGTCTGCGACTGCAGCTTGTCGTGTGCAGCGAGGTAAACGGCGTCGTAGAGCAGCGTGCCGCGCGGATTGTTGACGGGGAAGGGGCCGCCTCCGATACCCGGAACGCCCGCCGAGGAACTGGCCGCGTTGATGGTGGCCTTATTGATGGCACGGGCGAGCTCGCGCGGCGAATTGGTGAAGTCGGAGAGCAGGTCGACGTTGACGTCAAACGAGATGAGAAAAGCCTCGTCCTTCGGGGTGAGGACCTCGCGGAGAAAGCGTGCGCCGGAGTCCTGCTCGAGCGGCAGAACGTTCGTCTGGCTGTAGCTGGTGTCCAGCAGGATGCCGATGGTCAGGGGCAGGTTCTTTTCCTGCGTCATGCGCTTGATGACCTGAGGGTTGTGGTTCTCGGCCACCTGGCAGTCATCCTTGCGCAGGCTGGTGACGAAGCCGTTCTTGTCGCGCACGGAGAAGTAGACGTTGACCAGGTTGACGTTGACCTTCAGGGTCTCACCGCTGGCAATGGGCTCGGGGGCAGCGGCGGGCGCGTTGCTCGGCGGCGGAGGCGCGTCCGGGCTGGGTGCGTCCTGGGCACAGAGGCGCGCGGCCGGCCACACCAGGAGCACGAGCATAAGGACTGCAAAACGGCGCACGGACACGGGGGGCATACACCGTATTAGACGCCTCTCGGCGGCGTTCGGCGACATGGGCACGGTCTGCGGCGGGCCGCCGGCCTAACCCGGCGCAACAGGCGGAGTTAGCCGCGCGTCTGACAGAGTGGGAGGCGGGCTGCACCCAAAACGGCCCGGCTGATAGTCTCAATAGGCAGCACTCGCCCGCAGGGAAGACCGGTTTGCCGCCGGGTTGCGTGTGTTGAGGGTGTGCAGAGAAGGGAAGAGCGACGGGATGGTGTTTGGACAACAGGGTATCGGGGCGGTTGTGCTGGCGGTGGCGCTGGCTGGAGCAGCCCCTGCGGGTGGCGGGCAGCAGGCGTCGCAGCAGAACACCAGCCAGACAGCTCAGCAGGGCGTCCCGAATGCGCCCGCGCCGGCGATTCCGAACGCGCCCGCACCGCAATCGCTGCAATTGAACACGATCACCCCGCCGGCGCCCATGGCACCGGAACCGCCTGTTGGCACGACGAACCCGGCCGCAGCCGATAACGGCGGGATCACGCCGACAAACAAGCTGCCCTCGGCTCCGACGCCTGCGCCGGGCCAACAGCCGGGCGGCCAGGAACAGGCCCCGGAGATTCCCGCGGCCGGCCAGGCAGCGCAGGCGGCGTACACCCTGGGTGTGGTTCACGTGGATTTCGTTCAGATTCCGTTCACCGTGAAGGACTCCAAGAATCAGTTCGTTCCGGACCTGCGATGGCAGGACGTCCGCGTGTATGAGAACGGCGTTCGCCAGCACATCGCGTATTGGAGCCCGGATCCGTTCCCGCTGTCGGTGGCATTCGTCATCGACCAGAGCGTCACGCAGGACACGATGGACAAGATCAACACCTCGCTCAGCGCGCTGCAAGGGGCGTTTGCGCCGTATGACGAGGTGGCGGTCTTCACCTACAACAACGGCGTGACCGAGCAGACGACCTTTACGGCCGCGCAGAGCAATCGGCTCGGCGTCGCGCTGGACCGTTCCAAGAGCACGGGCCGCCAGGCAATGGGCTTCATTGACGGCCCGCTGGCGCAGACGACGATCAAGAACAACCAGCCCGTCGATCCGAACACGCAGCCCGTCCGCAACCAGAGCAGCATCTACCAGACGCCGGAGAAGGAGTTCCACCCGCTATTCGACGCGCTGTTCACGGCGGCGCAGTCGCTGGCCAACGTGGACATCAAGCGCCGCCGCGTGCTGTACGTGATCTCCGATGGCAAAGAGTACGGCTCGAAGATTAAGGAGAAGGAGCTGATCCGGTATCTGCAGACGAACCAGATTTCGGTCTACGCGACCATCGTCGGTAACTCGGCGCTTCCGGGCATGGGCTTCCTCGACCGCATCCACCTGCCGCTGACCATGCGGGATGATGCGCTTCCGCGCATCGCCACAGCCACGGGCGGCCAATGCGATCCGGAGTGGCGGCCGCGCGGCATCGAGAACAGCTTTGCGGATATCACGAAAACCGTGCGCACGTTGTACACGGTCGGCTATTACACGCATGAGAGCCCACTGGACGGCCGCTTCCGTCACGTGGAGATTCGCGTGATGCGGCCGAACCTCACGGTGATTGCGCCGGACGGCTATATTCCGAGGCCGCGCAACATGCACCCGGCGCAGCCGGTCGCAGGCGCTGACCAGACACCGCACTCGGACAACCAGCCGGTGACGCCGGCCAGCCCACCCGCCACGCAGCCGTGATAGCGCCGGCGCTGTCGGCCAACATCCTGCTTGCACTCGCCGCCGCCGCCTCATGGGGCGGCGGTGATTTCTCCGGCGGCATGGGCGTGAAGGCGACCGGCGGGACGACCGCCGGCGCGTTGCGCGTCGTGCTGATCGCGCATGCGTCGAGCCTCGCGGTGCTGCTGGCAATCCTCGCGATCCAGCACGCGCCGGTTCCGCATGGAGCGCCGTTGGCGTGGGGCCTCGCCGCGGGGGTGACAGCGGGCATCTCGCTCACCGCTTTCTACATTGCGCTCGCGCGCGGGGCGATGGGCGGATCGGCGGCGCTGAGCGGGCTGCTCGCTGCCGCGATCCCGGCGGCGGTTTCGAGTGTGTTGGAGGGAGTTCCGGCGCTGCTGCGCCTGGTCGGATTTGTTCTGGCGCTCGCGGCGATCTGGCTGATTGCGGCAGGGCCTTCCCCCGAGGCAGCGCACGCGGTCGACGGCTCGGCGCCGAGCGAGAGTTCACGAACGACGCTGGTGCTGGCGCTCGTTGGTGGCGTCGGCTTCGGGATTTACTTTGTTGCGCTGCGGCTGGCGAACCCGCTCGGCGTGCTGGAGCCGATGGCCATCGCGCGCTCGGCAAGCCTGATCACGTGCGCGCTGTTGCTGGTTCTTGTGAGCGTTCGGTCCAAGCGCGTAATAGCTGCTGAGGAACCTGCGACGAAGCTGACGCGCATGGCGGTGGTGTGGGCGCTTGGCGTGGCGCTGCTCGATACCGGCGGCAACCTGCTGTTCATCGCCGCGACCCGCTCCGGCCGGCTGGATATCGCCGCGGTTCTGTCATCGCTTTATCCGGCTGGGACGATTCTGCTCGCAGCATGGCATCTGCATGAAACGCCGACCCCGCGGCAGCTTACAGGCATGGCGATCGCGGCCGCGGCGGTGGTGATGATCACGATTTAGCGGCTACTTCCGCCCCGAGTCCGACGGGATCTCGTTCGCACTTACGACGCCCGGATGCACCTTCTTCTCGACCTCTTTCGCGGCATCCTGCGGGCTCTCGTCTTCCAGATCGATGCCGGTTGGGTCGAAGGTCGGTTCCGGATACTTCAACTTCATGCGCTGCATTGCCTCGACGATGATGTCCGACATCGCGACGTTGCGATACGCTTTGTGGTCCGACGGAATCACGAACCACGGCGAGTATTTTTTGCTGGTGTTGCGCAGGATATCTTCGTACGCGCGCATGTAATCCGGCCAGAACGGGCGCTCCTCGAAGTCCGACGGCGAGAGCTTCCAGTGCTTCTTCTTCTCCTCGATACGCTCCTGCAGGCGGCGCGTCTGCTCCGCGCGCGAGACATGCAGGAAGAACTTGAGAATGACGACATTGTTGTCGGCGAGCATGCGCTCCCAGTCGTTGATCTCCTCCATGTGGCGCGCCGCTTCCTTCGCGCTCATGTGACCATGCACAACGGGTGACAGTACGTCCTCGTAGTGCGAGCGGTTGAAGATGCCGATCATGCCTTTCGGTGGAACCTGCTCATGGCAGCGCCAGAGGAAGTCATGCCGCATTTCCAGCTGGGTCGGCACCTTGAACGAGGCGACCTGGCAGCCCTGCGGGTTCACTCCGGAGAAGATGTGCCGGATCGCGCCGTCCTTGCCTGCCGTGTCCATGCCCTGAAACACGATCAGCAACGCCTTCGATTGCGATGCGTAGAGCAGCTCCTGCAGATCGGCAAGCTTCTTCTCGTTCGCCACGATCGCGGCTTCCATCTCCGCCTTGTCGCTGAACCCGCCGGTCTCGTCTGTCCGGAACTGGGAGAGCCGGACCTTCGTGTGAGGTTTGACCAGATACGGCGATTTCAGCTTCATCGGCGGCGGCCCTCCTAAATGCGAAGACGACGGCTGCGTCGCAGACCGTCGTCCTTGTGATGCGAGAGATCCCCGCATCGTGAAAATCTGATCGTCTAGACCGAAGTGGGCGGCTTCGGCGCCTCATCTGCCTTCGGGGTCACCGTGTGCGCAGTCTGGCCGGGCGTTGTCTTGGAGGTGGGCTCGTCCGTGATGCCCTTCATGCCCTCCTTGAAACCGCGCAGACCTTCGCCGAGCCCCTTGCCGAGTTCGGGCAGCTTGCGTCCGCCGAAGAGCAGGACTGCTAGGCCCAGAAGAATGATGAGATGCCAAGGTTGAAGTAGATCGCCCATACCCAATGCTCCTGCCCGCGCCCTCGCCTTCTGGAGGACACACCTTCTATTGTCGCACGTCCAGGGCGGTCTGAACGGCCCAAAGACAGCCTTCCGCGTTGCCGGTATATCCTTGAGAACGACGCACCGTTTCTGGCGCGCACTTGAGGAAGTCCACGCGCGCTTGAAGCGCACCCAGCGAGGAAGATGCTTTTCACGAATCTGACGTCTCTTTCTTTTCCCCGGCGCTTTGCCGGACGCCCCTTCACCCCACGTTTTGCCAGCTTCGCTCTCGTGGCGCTTCTCGCCGGCACATCCGCCTCCGCCCAGAGCTCGCCCAACCAGTCCAACCCGGCTCCGGGCACCGCGCCGATGCAGCAGCCCTCCAGCTCAAGCACCAGCCAATCCACCACGCAGTCGACCGGGCAGGCCGCTCCCGGGACGGCTCCGATGAAGAGCGATCAGACGGCTGCCGAGCTTGCTCCAGGCCGAGGGCCAACCTATCAGAACCGCTGGGACCTCTATGGCGGTTTCGCCTTCGCCAACGGACAGGCCGGCCAGAACCTGCCCAAGCGCTTCAACACGGGCGGCGGCGAAGGCCAGTTCACCTACTGGCTCACCAATAAATTCGGCGTGGCCGCGGATTACCGCTACGGTGCGGGCACCACGCCCGTGTTCCCCAACAACATCTACAACCGTCCGCTGGTGATGGAGCACACCTTCGGCGGCGGCGTGCAATACCGCGGCCCGCACAATCGCTACGTCGCGATCAACTATCACGCCTTCGGCGGAGCTGTGTACGGCATCTTCGACAAAACCGTAAACGAATACCCGAACGGACCGAGCCCCTACTCGGCCTGCCCAGTCGAGCAGCCGGGTCAGATCGGCAACCTTGGTATGTACTGCAACCACATCGCCCCCTGGGGCGCGGTGGGCGGCAGCATCGACTTCAACCAGGGACAGAAGTTCGCCATCCGCCTCTCGCCGGACCTGACGTTTGAGCACTTCGGCACCGAGACCCGTGAGTTCTTCGGCATCTCGCTCGGCCTGCTCTACCGCGGGGCGCGCTAGTCGTCTGCCGCGATACTCCTCTCCAGGCCTGAGCTACTGGTCTCCAGCCTCACCCTCTTCGATCAACGAGCTGACGCCGACCACATCGAACGTCATCGGCTGGCCGCCGGTCTGCTGAATCGTGGCGCGGATCGGCGTCCGCTGCCATTTTGAGAGCGCACAAACTGGATGCGGCGCGTCCGGCTGCGGCCACGCGCTCAGCTTCTGCTGCACCACTGCCTTGCGCGCGCCCAACTCGGCGACCACCGCAACCAGTCCGCCCTTGACCGTCGTCGCGATCCCACAATAGGCCGCGTAGTCACGAAACCACACAACCTGCGAGACCTGCGGATCGAAGTCCGGCAGGTGCAGCGCTGTCACGTGGCCGGTCGTGCGATCGACCATCAGCCACGGCCCGGGCTGCCATGTCCAGTGCACAGCCTCGCCGGGAAGGCCGTCGTTCAGGTGCAGCGCGCGCTGCACGACGAAGGTCCTGTCCGTGACCTCGTGGATCGGCCCCACCGTCCACTCACGCTGCTTGTCGTCGACAATCAGCGGCCGCACATGCAGGCTTGTCGCATCATCGTCCTTCGTGTCAGGAGTCGCCTCGGGAGGCATATACGGCACCTTGCGCGCCGCGCCCAGAGCGACCGTATGGACCTTCACCGCCCCCGCAATTGCGGGGCAAAGAAAAGCAATCAGTAGAGGGGCTATCGCCATGGAAAGGCTAGCCGGACGAAATGTCTGCATGCCGCGAGGCTAGCAAGGGATCCACTGGGCGCGCCCTCACCCGATGGCGGGATACGATATACATGCGCCGAATCGGTCCTCGCGGCAGGTTGCGCGCCCCGGAAGCCTTCAGGACTTCCCCTTTTGGCCGTTTTTCGATAGACTTACAAATGGTGTCTCTGTCTTGTACCTGGCCTTTTGAAACCTCATGGGACGGGACCACCAAGTCAGCAAAAACAGTCATTTGGGCGAGAGGCTGCTACGGTAAGGGGCCTCTTCGAGGAGAGCGTTTGTCGAAGGAAGATGCGATTGAGGTAATGGCAACGGTCGTGGAGACCCTGCCGAACGCGCTGTTCAAGGTGGAGCTCGAGAACAAGCACCAGGTTCTCGCGCATATCTCCGGACGCATGCGCAAGAACTTCATCCGCATCCTCCCCGGCGATCGCGTGGCCATCGAGCTCAGTCCCTATGACCTGAACCGCGGCCGTATCGTCTACCGCTACAGGTAGCAAAGAAGTTGTTAGTTGTTGGTTGTTAGTTCTCAGGAACGGCAACGCCCGCTAGCAACGAAGAACAGCAACTAGCAACCAGAGGAATTCCATGAAGGTCCGTGCATCCGTAAAGCCGATCTGCGACAAGTGCAAGGTGATTCACCGTCGCGGTGTCGTTCGCGTCATCTGCGAGAACGCCAAGCACAAGCAACGCCAGGGCTAGGGCCCAGGGCCCAGGGTTCAGAAAGCCTTTGCTTGCTGGACGCTGAAACCTGGAACCTGAACCCTCTCCGTCCATGCGGCCCCACCGGGCGAGTTCGCCGAAGTCAAGGCGTGCGATGAACCCGGAGGAGACAAAAATCCTGAGGATTTGCTCAGAGATTTCGGTCAGCCGCACAACCATCAACCACCGCCCTCCGATGACTGGAGCGAGCCCCAACCGAAAGGCACACCATGGCACGTATTGCCGGCGTCGACCTGCCACCCAACAAGCAGGCCCGCATCGCGCTCACGTACATCTATGGCATCGGCCAGCCCCGCGCCCTGAAGATTCTCGACAAGGCCGGCGTTGACCCGCACGCCAAGATGACCACGCTGGACGAAGACCAGCTCAACAAGATTCGCACCGTGATCGAGCAGGAAGGCGAGATCGAGGGCGACCTCCGCAAGGAGATCGGCCTGAACATCAAGCGCCTGATTGAGATTCAGTCCTACCGTGGCCTGCGGCACCGCCGCAGCCTTCCGGTCCGCGGCCAGCGCACCCACACCAACGCTCGCACCCGCAAGGGACCCCGCAAGGGCACCATTGCCGGCAAGAAGAAAGCGACGAAGTAACCCATGGCCAAATCACAGAACAAGGGTACCGGCGCGAAGGTAGGCAAGAGCAAGAAGTTCAAGAAGCGGGAACGCAAAAACGTCCCGTTCGGGCTCGTCTACATCCAGGCGAGCTTCAACAACACCATCGTCACGATCACCGACCAGCAGGGCAACACCATCAGCTGGAAGAGCTCGGGCTCGCTCGGCTTCCGCGGCTCCCGCAAGGGCACCCCGTTTGCCGCGCAGCAAGCGGCGATCAACGCAGCCAACGCCGCGCGCGACCACGGTCTGCGTTCGGTCGATGTGCGCGTTGCCGGTCCCGGGTCCGGCCGTGAGAGCGCCATCCGCGCCCTCGCCGCTGCGGGCATCGAGGTTCGCTCGATCCGCGACGTCACGCCCATGCCGCACAACGGCTGCCGTCCGCCGAAGCGGAGAAGGGTGTAACGGGAAATGCGAGCGCTTTCGAGAACGGAGACTCTGATCCGTATCGCCGTGGGTGCTCTCTTTGGAGCTTTGCTGTCGCTACTAGTCGATCTGCGGCCGTGGACTCGAACAACACATGCATTATTGATCGGGGCGTGTGAAGGTGCAGGAATCTTCATCGCCCTGATCATCGCAAGAAAATCTGGATCGTGACGAAGGGCCAGCCAGCCTGTAAAGCGATCGACAACCGAAGTCAGGAGATAGAAAGAAAATGGCACGTTATACCGGACCCGTCTGCCGCATGTGTCGCCGCGACGGTCAAAAGCTGTTCCTCAAGGGCGCGAAGTGCTTCACCGACAAGTGCCCCGTCGAGAAGCGCAACTTCCCCCCGGGCCAGCACGGCCAGTCGAAGAAGGTCAAGAAGCTCATCGGCTACGGTCTGCAACTTCGTGAGAAGCAGAAGACCAAGCGCATCTACTTCACGCTCGAGACCCAGTTCCGCGCGTATTACGAGAAGGCCTCGAACAAGACCGGCGTCACCGGCGAACTGCTCCTGCAGCAGCTCGAGACCCGTCTCGACAACGTCGCCTACCGCCTCGGCTTCGCGATCTCGCGCCGCCAGGCTCGTCAGCTCGTGCGCCACGGCCACGTGCAGGTCAACGGCCGCAAGGTCAACATCCCGAGCTTCCAGTGCAAGGTCGGCGATGAGGTTGCGATCCGCCAGGGTTCTAAAGAACTGGTCCAGCTCGCGATCGCCAAGGACTTCGCCTCCGGCCAGTCGCGCGTGAATTGGATCGACGCGCAGCCCGATAATCTCTCCGGCAGAATCACCGCTCTGCCCAAGCGCGAGGACATCAACCTGCCGATCAACGAGCAGCTCATCGTCGAGCTCTACTCCAAGTAACAGGGCCCGGGGTTCAGGGCCCAGGGTCCAGAAGGCAGCAGTTTTCTGGACCCTAAGCCCTGGACCCTGAACCCTCGCTTTTACTCGCACCACCCCTGAACCCGCGCAGAATGCTTCGCTCGGGCAGGAAGAAAGGACACACCATGCTTTGGAGAGGTTTCCAGAAGCCCAAGCGTCTCGCCGTCGACACCGAATCCCTGACCAACAACTACGGCAAGTTCTCCGCGCAGCCGTTTGAGCGCGGATTCGGCACCACCATGGGCAATGCTTTGCGCCGGACCCTGCTCTCGTCCATCGAGGGCGCGGCCGTCACCGCCGTCAAGATCGAGGGCGTGCTGCACGAATTTCAGTCGATCACGGGCGTCGTCGAGGATGCGACCGACATCATCCTCAACCTGAAGCAGATTCCGTTCAAGCTCAACGGCGATGGTCCCAAGGCCCTCTACCTCCACGCCGACCAGGCCGGTGTGATCACCTCCGGCATGATCGAAGCCGACTCCGACGTCGAGATTCTCGATCCTGACGTCTACATCTGCACGATCAGCGAGGGCGGACGCATCGACATGGAGATGCGCCTCAAGCGCGGTCGCGGCTATGTCTCGGCCGACAAGAACTTCGACTCCGACCTCGGCATCGGCTTCATCCCGGTCGACAGTGTCCACTCGCCCGTCCGCAAGGTGAACTACCTCGTGGAGGCCGCGCGTCTCGGCCAGATCACCGACTACGACAAGCTCACGCTCGAGATCTGGACCAACGGGACTGTTCTCCCCGCGGACGCTCTTGGGCTTTCCGCGAAGCTCCTGAAAGACCACATGAACATCTTCATCAACTTCGAGGAGGAGATGGAGACCGGTGGTCTTGCCGACCACGACGGCCCCGCGATCCGCAACGAGAACCTGAACCGTTCTGTTGAGGAGCTCGAGCTCTCGGTGCGCAGCTACAACTGCCTCAAGAATGCGAACATCGCGACCATCGGCGAGCTGATCCAGAAGACCGAAGCCGAGATGCTGAAGACCAAGAACTTCGGCCGCAAGAGCCTCAACGAGATCAAGGAAATCCTTGCTCAGATGGGTCTCTCGCTCGGCATGAAGATCGACGAGAACGGCAACCCGGTCCCGGGCCCAACCTCCGTACTCCCCGCCGCCACGCTCGCCGCCAGCTACGGCGCGTTCGACGACGAGGACGAAGAGGACGAGGACTTCGAGCCCGTCAACGAGACCGAGACCTTCTAGTTCGGTTCACTACAATCCGGATGCCCCATCTTCGGCGCGGTCTCATCGCGCCTAAGGTGGGCTCCCACAATCTGCATCACCAAGCAAACCGACCGACAGCAATCGCTGGGTCGAAGGAGATCATCATGCGCCACCGTAAAGGCGGATTCAAGCTGGGCCGTAACACCAGCCACCGCCGCGCCCTGCTTCGCAACCTCGTCACCTCCATCGTCATCAACGACCGCGTTCACACCACCGTCACCAAGGCGAAAGCGGCGCGTCCGCTGGTCGAGCGCATGATCACCCTCGGCAAGAACGGCAGCGTTCACGCCCGCCGCCAGGCGCTCGCGTACCTGCATCGACGCCCGAGTCCGTCGATCGCCTCTTCGGCACCGTCGCTCCGCGCTACGCCGACCGCAACGGCGGCTACAGCCGCATCGTTCGCACCGGCCCGCGTAAGGGAGACGCCGGCGAGATGGCGTACATCGAGCTGCTCGGCGCCGAGAAGGAACTCAACGAGAAGGCAGAGAAGCGCGCCGAAGCCCGCGCCAAGCGCCGCGAGGAATTGCAGAAGCAGCTCGACGAGCACAGCGCGGTCAACGACGGCAGCGACCCCAACGCTCAGCCCTAAGCTCTACAGCACATCCGGATCATCGAAGGCGCGCCCACACGGCGCGTCTTCCAATTTTCTCGGTGCGCTACACTTAACTCACGGATGCCCATCGTCGAACTCCACAACATCCGTAAGGTCTACGACACCAAAGTCGCCGTCGACAGTCTTTCCCTCAGCATCGAACCCGGCACCATGTTTGGCCTGCTCGGCCCCAACGGCTCGGGCAAGACCAGCTCCATCCGCATGATGATCGGCATGACGGTGCCTGACTCCGGCACGGTCCGTCTCTTCGATCAGCCCTTCTCGCGCACGCTGCTCAATCGCGTCGGCTATCTGCCCGAAGAGCGCGGCCTCTACAAGAAGATGAAGGTGCTCGACCAGCTCACCTTCCTCGGGCAACTCCACGGCCTCAATGAAATCGAATCCCGCAAGCGCTGCTCGCGACTGGTGTGAGCGCCTGCAGATCACCGAAGCGATCGACAAGAAGACCGAAGAGCTCTCCAAGGGCATGCAGCAGAAGATTCAGTTCATCGCTGCGCTCTTGCACGAACCTGACCTCATCATCATGGACGAGCCATTCAGCGGCCTCGATCCAGTCAACGCCGAGCTCCTCATGAGCACACTGGTCGACCTCCGCGCGCAGGGCCGCGCCATCCTCTTCTCAACGCACCGCATGGACCAGGTCGAAAAGCTCTGCGACGCTCTCGCGCTCATCTATCAAGGCAAACTCGTCCTCTCCGGCTCCATGCGCGAGGTCAAGTCACGCTACCCGCGCAATCACGTGCAGGCTGTCTTCACAGGCGACGACAGTTTCCTGCGCAGCCGTTACGTCGAGGACGCCCGCAATTACGCAGGCGTTGCCGAGATCACTCTTCGCTCACCCGACGACGCGCAGGCGCTGCTCGCCGAAGCCGTCGCACGCGGCACCAATCTCACTCGTTTCGAAGTCATCGAGCCCACGCTCGAAGAGATCTTCATCACCACCGTAAAGGGAACGCCCGAGTTCGCCGAAGCCGGAGGCAAGGTCCATGCATAACATCTGGCTCATCGCCAAGCGCGAGTACATGGAGCGCGTGCGCACCAAGGGCTTCATCCTCGCCACCGTTCTCATCCCGTGCTTCATGGCTGCGCTTGTCGGCGGAAGCGCGTTCTTCATGGCGCGGACGAAGACCACCTCGCACATCGCCATTGTCACTTCGGACCGCACGCTCGGTCAGGACATCCAGCACCAACTCGAAACCGGCAAGAACAGCGATATGACCGTCGACCTCCTGGCGCCCTCGGGGGCCACTCGCGCGGGACTCGATACGCAGTTGCACACGCATTCCTCGCAGCTCGCCGGCTACCTCTGGATCACGCCGTCTGCGCAGCCCGGCCAGCGGCCGCACTTTGAATATCATGCGCGCTCTGCAGGCGACATCTCCACCGAAGACGCCATCGAGAGCGGTGTTCACTCCGTGCTCACGCGAGAAGGCCTGCTCAGCCATGGCCTCACTGGCACGCAAATCGATGAGATCACCGCTCCCGTCGACATCGACACCAGCTCCACCGGCAACAGCGCGCTGGCCTTCGGCATCGCCTATCTCTTCTTCTTCCTCATGTACATGGTGATCATGCTCTACGGCATGAATACCGCGCGCAGCATCATCGAGGAGAAGACGAGCCGCGTCTTCGAGGTTCTGCTCGCCACCATCAAGCCTGACGAACTCCTCGCTGGCAAGATCATCGGTGTGGGTGCGGTCGGCGTCACACAAGTTGCGGTCTGGATGATCGCGGCGGCGGCGCTCGCTTCCAGCAGCATGGTTGCGCACCTCACTGGCACCAACAGCGTGCACAGCGTCCTCAGCGGAGCACAGATCGGCTTCTTCGTCCTCTATTTCATCTTCGGTTTTCTCCTCTACTCCTCCGTGGCCGCGGCGCTCGGCGCGATGACCAACTCCGAGCAGGAGCTCCAGCAGCTCAACATGTTCCTCGTGCTTCCGCTCGCGTTCTGCATGGTCATGCTCTTCCCCACGGTGCGCGCGCCGGATTCCACCTTGTCTCAGGTCATCTCGCTCATCCCGTTCTGCTCGCCGCTGCTGATGAACTTCCGCACCGCGCTCACCAGCGTTCCCGCCTGGCAGATCATCCTCTCCGTCGTGCTCATGTCGATCACGATCGCCATCGTCATCTGGATCTCCTCACGGATCTACCGCGTCGGCATCCTCATGTACGGCAAGCGTCCCAACCTGCCGGAGATCCTGCGCTGGCTGCGCTACAGTTAGCGGCAGGCATCGCCTGAAGCGCATGGAGATCGACCTCGCTCAGCTCGACAGCAGCGCAGCGGCAAGCGATCTCCTCCGCGCACCCATCTGCATCATCGGAGCCGGCATCGCCGGTCTCACCCTCGCGCACAAGCTGGTCACGCTCGGTCACGAGGTCCTCCTCCTCGAATCCGGCGGCCACACCCGAGAAGACTTCAGCGCAGTCGAGCAAGCCGGTCATCCTCATCCCGGCACCACTGAACCACGCCCGCGCGCCCTCGGCGGAACATCACTGACCTGGGGCGGCCAGCTTCTCCCATTCCCACGCGACAATACTTCCTGGCCCATCTCCGCATCCGATCTCGCAAGCTTCACCAGCGAAGCCGAACATCTCCTCGCGGTCGACTCACTGCCCTACGATGCCGCAGCCTTCTTCGCACAAACGCGCCAGTCCGCGCCATCACTGCTGAATCAACTCCCACAAACCGAAGCCTCGCTCTCGAAATTCACTCCCTTCTCGCATCGCAATCTCGCGCACACGCTCGGGCGCAAACTCCGCGCGCACAGCAAGGCCCGCATCGCATTACACGCCACCGTCACCGAACTCCTGCTCGCCCGCACCCCCGACCACATCGAAGCCGTCCTCGTCCGCACGCCATCAGGGCATACTCACCGCGTCCAAGCCCAGCACTTCATCCTCGCCGCCGGCACCATCGAAACCGTCCGCCTGCTCCTCGCCGCTCAAAGCATTGCGAACCAGCACGACCAGCTCGGCCGCAACTTCCACGACCACCTCAGCATCACCGCCGCCACTCTCCACGAGCCAGCGCGCACGCAACTGCTCACCGCGGCCCGCCCTTGGATCTATGGAAGCAAGCCTTATCGCAGCACCCTCCACACCCTCAAGCTCTCCGCCACTCCCGAACTCCAGCACCAGCTCAACCTCACGCCCATCCTCGCGCACCTCACGATCGACGAGCCCGACGCCTCCGGGATCGGCGCACTCCGCGCTCTCCTCCGCGCTCGCCAGCAGAGCACCCTCGCCTCAACCCTCCGCTCCACTGTCCCACGACTCCCACGCGCACTCGCCGATGCCGCCCGTCTCACGCTCTCCGCACGCACACAACACCGCCGCTACGTCTCGCCGCAAGCTTCAGTCGAGCTCCGCCTCAACGCCGCGCAGCGCAGCCCCTCGGCCTCGCGCATGACAATCTCGCCCGACCTCAAACCCATCCTCGACTGGCGCATCGATCCCACCGAGCTCGCCACGCTCCGCGCCTTCACGAAACACCTCCACACGCACCTCAACCTCGACGGCCTCGCCTGGAACCCCACGCTCCTCAATCCAGATCGCAACGCCCCCATCCCCGATCTCGACGATGCGCGCCACGCCATGGGCGGCGCCTCGATGGGCATCGATCCGCACACCAGCGTCGTCGACCCCGATCTCCGCCTCCACGGCCTGCGCAATCTTTTCATCGCCTCCGCCGCCGTCTTCCCCGACGGCTCGCCCCAACTCCCCACGCTTTCCCTGATGGCTCTCACCCTCCGCCTCGCCCAGCACCTTCACTCGCTGAGTTCGGGCTGAAGCCCGAACCTACCTCGCCGCCCCGCTACACTACCCTCGTGCACGCCTTCACGCGCAAGCAGCGACTCCTGCTCGCCATCATTCCTCCAATCACCGCGTTGCTCATCCGCGCACTCGGCGCCACGATTCGCTATCGCGACATCACCGCACCCAACACGCCGGTCGGCATCGACATCCCCGGCCCGACGATCTTCGCCTTCTGGCACCGCACGCTGCTCATCAGCGCGCACCGCTTCCGCAACAAGCAGATCGCCATCCTCATCTCACCGTCCTTTGACGGCGAGCTCATCGCCCGCACCGTCGCCCTGCTCGGCTTCCACCCCGTCCGCGGCTCGTCCTCACGCGGCGGCGCCTCGGGCCTTCGCGCGATGGCGCAGGCCTACGCCGCCGGACACATCTGCGCCTTTACCGCCGACGGTCCGCGCGGCCCCAACATGGTCGCCAAACCCGGTCCCGTGCAGCTCGCGCAGCTCACCGAAGCCGCCGCGCAGCTCAATCAAGCTACATGGATCGGCGCTTACCACGCCCTTCCGAACCGCCGCTGGGAGCTCAACTCCTGGGACCGCTTCATCATCCCCAAGCCGTTCTCTACCGTCACCTTCACCTGGCCCGCGCATGTGGAGCCGGATCTCGCAGCCATGCAGCACGCGCTCGACGAAGCCGTCCGCATGAGCAATTAACCTGCGCTACTTCAAATAGAACTGACCGTCGAGTGTCGATCCACGAGCCGGCGAAAGCGTCGAGCTCGGCGCGACATTTCCATTCGCCGTCGCGCTATACACCAGGAAGGCCTGATGCCCATCGGCCACCTGCGCAACAAAGATGTTCCCACCCGAATCAACGTGTATGTTGTTCAGATAAATATTCTGTTCCGTCGCGGTGCCCATAATCGTCCGCGTTGGCGTCGGGCTAGGCCCCGAGCCCTTCGTAAACACATACACCGCAGAGGGAATCACTCCGTTAGGACCGGATTGCGACTGCGAGATATAGATATTGTCCTGCGCGTCCAGCGCCACGCCGGTCGGCGCATACGTCGACGACGTGATCACTGTGGGAGCGACGTCTCCATCCGCGCCCGCTTGAAACATCAGCACCGCCGTACCGGGACTGCCACCGCCGTTCGCGACGTACAGATTGTCCTTGCTGTCCATGGACATCTGGGCCATTCCGCTGTTGCCGGCGCCGCCTTTCAACATTGTCGCCGCGCCGGAAATGGTGCGAAGTGGCGAAGCGGTCCCCGTCGCACCGGGGGCATACACAAAAATGGCAACAAAGCTGCCCGTGAGGCCGGTCAGGAGCGGAGCACCCGAGGCGGCGACATACAGGTTATTCATTGAATCCGTCGTCATTGAGGAAACCTGGTACATGTACCCGGTGCCAGGAGCGGGCAAGGTGATCGTTCTTGAGGGCGTCGTTGCTGCGCCCGTGAAAACCAGAATGTCGCCTACACTGTTTGTTCCGTTATTGGTGTTCACGCTCACATACAGATCTCCTGACGCATCGCCCGCGATCGCCGTCGGCAGGTTCTGACTCCCCGTCGAAAGCGTGGCCGTCGGGGTGACCGCACCGCTCTGGCTCGCCGTGTACTCATCGACGGTGTAGTTAGCCGAGTCGGCCGAATAGAGGATCTTCGCGCTCACGGCCGGATTCGTCGTCACCGTTGGCATTGTCTGCACTGGCGTCGTCGCAGACGATCCTCCTCCTCCACCACATCCGGACCCAATCGATAATGTGGTCGCGGCCAGGACGACGCAGAACACTGCAGCTCTTTTCGGGAAGATTTCGCTGGGATGAAGAGCCATGGCACACTCCTGACATCTACAGGCAGCCCGTTAGCACGCGACTCGACCACTCGCGTCACGATGCGTACAACAAAAACCATCATCGCCAGGCGATAGAGTAGTCTCGTGCTCGTCTCCGACTTCCACTACGATCTGCCCGAAGAACTCATCGCGCAGCATCCGCCCGCAACCCGCGGCGCCAGCCGCATGCTCACACTCTCGCGCACCACCGGCGAGTTCGCCGACCATCTCTTCGCCGAATTCCCGCAACTCCTCTCGCCCGGCGACCTCCTCGTTCTCAATGACTCGCGCGTGCTTCCGGCACGCCTCTATGCCACACGCGCCGGTCTGCACACCCAACACAACTCGCCCGAACCCACCGGCCTCATCGAAGTCCTCCTCACCGAACATGTGCTCTCACCCGCAGGCCACAACGACTGGCGCGCGCTCGTCCGCCCCGCAAAAAAAGTTCAGCCCGGCGAAACGCTCCTCTTCCACGACACACCATCTCCTGATCCCTGTTCCCTGATCCCTGATCCCGGGGTCCCCGGCCAGCTTGCTGGCTGGGGTGGTAATCCCTGCCTCACCGCCACCGTTCTCTCCGCCAGCGACTTCGGCGAGCGGACGCTCCGCTTCGCTTCCACTCCCGACTTCATCGCCACCATCGAGCGCATCGGCCACATGCCGCTGCCGCCCTACATCCATCGCGACAAGCACCAGCCTGATTCACCCGAGGACCGTGAGCGTTATCAAACCGTCTACTCGCAGCAGTCAGGCTCGGCCGCCGCGCCCACCGCGGGCCTGCACTTCACGCCAGAAATCCTCTCCGCGCTCACCGCTCGCGGCGTCGAGCTAGCGTACATCACGTTGCACGTCGGCCTCGGCACGTTTCAGCCAGCGCGCGTCGCAGACACGCGCGACATTCGCCTTCACGCTGAGTCCTACACACTCTCCGCCACCACCGCGCAGGCACTCAACGAAGCTCATCGGGCCAATCGCCGCATCATGGCCGTCGGCACCACCACCACGCGCACGCTCGAACACCTCGCACGCACCTTCGAGTCCACGCACGGCCCACTCTCACTCACAAATCCGCTCGCGCTCGCGCCGCACTCCGGCAGCACGTGCCTCTTTCTCTCGCCCGCCCCGGACGGCGATGCCGATTTCAAACTCGTTCGCGGCCTCCTCACCAACTTCCACCTGCCCGAGTCCACACTGCTCATGCTCGTCTCTGCCTTCGCAGGCAGGGACGCCGTGCTCCGCGCCTACGCGCACGCCGTCTCCGCGCGCTATCGCTTCTTCAGCTACGGCGACTGCATGCTGATCACCTAGTGTCTCTGCACGCGATCCTTGAACTGCTCAATCAGCGCATGCACCGTCATCGGCCACGGCCTGTCCGGCTGCCCCGTGTACGTCTCCGCCCACAGCAGCGTCCCGCGCGGAGTGCCCGGCAGCGGCGCATAAATCCGCAGCGTCGCCAGCGGTTCGCCCGCCGGCCCGATGTGTATTCCCGTCGACTGCATCGGAATCAGCAGCATCGTCAAGTCGCCCTGTGAGCCCTCCGGCGCGACGCTCTTGCCCAACTCGCCTATCAACTCCCGCAACTGCCGCGCTGTAAAACGGTCAATCTGATGCGTCTCGATTGAGACCGTCTTCGCCTTATTCAGCCGTTGCACAAATGCCTGCCAGTCGCACGTGTACACCTGCTTCGCCAGCGTGCATCCCGGCGCATTCTCACTCTGCGCCAGCGCAGCCCCGCCACTCATTAGCGCACCGCACATCGCAACCACGCAGCCCACCCGCCAGCCTGACATACCTGCACTCTAGCGCAATCCTTGTATTGCTGCATCTCACGCGACGTGCGTGCTCTCCGCGTACCATCAAATGCATATGCCTCGCGCGCCGCAAGCGTCATCCAACACCGCAACTACATCCGTCGCCAAGCCGCCCATCTATCTGCTCGACACCATGGCGTTCATCTTCCGCGCCTATCACGCCATGCAGCGCTCGCGCCCCATGTCCACGCGCACCGGCATTCCCACCGCGGCCACCTACGTCTTCGTCAACATGCTCAACAAGCTGCGCAAGGACTTCAACCCGGAGTACCTCGCAGCCGTCTACGACGTCGGCGCTCCCGTCCACCGCGACGCACTCGCTCAGCAGCTCAAAAACGTCAAAAAGTTCAACATTAAAACCCAGCAGTTTGAAGCCACCGAATACGGCGGCTACAAGGCCAACCGCGTCGAAACTCCGCCCGACCTCATCCAGCAGCAGCCCTACATCCGCCGCGCGCTCGAAGCCTTCCGCATCCCCATCCTCTACTACGAGGGCTTCGAAGCCGACGACGTCATCGGCACACTAAGTTGTCAGCTGTCGGCCCTCGGCCACCACGTCTACGTCGTCTCCTCCGACAAGGACATGATGCAGCTCGTCAATGAGAACGTCTCCATCCTCAACCCCACCAAAGACAACCTCGTCCTCGATCCCGCCGGAGTCGAGCAGACCCTCGGCATCCCGCCTCAAAAAGTCATCGACGTCATGGCCCTCCGCGGCGACTCCATCGACAACATCCCGGGTGCCCCGGGCATCGGCGACAAAGGCTCCGTCGAGCTCATCCAGCAGTTCGGTACCGTCGAAGCCGCCATGGACGCGGCCGTCAGCACGCCCGACGCCATCAAGCGCAAGACCTATCGCGAATCGCTCGCCAACAATCGCGACAACATCCTACTCTCCAAAGAGCTCGTCACCATCCACACCGCCGTTCCCATCGACGCCAACCTCGACGCCATGCGCACGCAGCCCGTCGACACCGCCGCCGCGCGCGCCCTCTTCACCGAGCTCGAGTTCACCACCCTCCTCAAAGAGCTCGCCCCCGCCGCGGACGCCGCACCCATCACCTTCACCGTCAACGCCAACGCCAACGAACTCGGCCAACTCCTCACCGAAGCCCGCAAACAAAGTCGGCTCGCACTCGCTCTCGCCGAAACCCAGCAAGCTCTCGCCGAAGAAACTCCTGCCGAACCCGCCGACCCCAACTCCAACCTCGACATCGAACCCGAACCAGAACTTCCACAAACCCTCTCCCTCTTCGCCACAAATCCGGGTGCCCCATCTTCGCCGACGACTTTATCGTCGGCTAAGGTGGGCCAAACCGAGGAACCCGACCCCGCCTGCCGCCTCGGCCTCTCCGTCTTCCCCACGCATGCCATTGAAGTCTCGCTCGACACCCCCGGCCTCCGCGAAGCCCTCGCCAACCCCACCCTCCCCAAACAGGTCCACGACCTCAAAGCCGTCCTCCGCGCACTCGAGCCCCACAACGTCACGCTCGCCGGCCCCATCACCGACGTCATGCTGCAGAGCTATCTCCTTAACCCCACGCACGGCTCCCACACACTCGTCGACATCGCCGCGCGCACCACCAGCCGCGCCCTCGTACACCAGCCCACCAAAGACAATCCCAACGACCCCAAGCGCCTCCCCGAAGCCGCCTCCGCCATCGCACGCCTCGTCGCAGTCCTCAATGAGCAACTCGCCGAATCCGCTCCCGTCACCCACAACATTCCCAAAGACCAGCCCGAACTCGGCGGCGCCGTTACACCAGAAATGCTCTTCGCCGATGGAGCAAGGGGCCAGGGTGCAGGGCCCAGCGGCCAGCAGACAAAAGTCGCCAAAGCAAAGAAGAAGTTCGCAGCAAGTTCCAACACGGCTGCACAATCCTCCTCGCCTTCTGGACCCTGGGCCCTGGGCCCTGAACCCTCTCTTCTCGACGTCTACCACCATATCGACCTCCCGCTCGTCCCCGTGCTCCTGCGCATGGAACAAGTCGGCGTGCGCGTCAACCTCGACCTCCTCCGCGAGCAATCCTCGCGCCTCGCCGTGCAGATCGACGACCTCGCCGAGCGCATCTACACCGCGTCCGGCCACCGCTTCAACGTCAGCAGCCCCAAACAACTCGGCGACGTCCTCTTCAACAAAATGAACCTCCCCAAGCCGCTCAAGTACGGCAAGGGCAAAGTCGTCTCCACCGCGCAGGACGTCCTCGAAGATCTCGCTCCCGACTTCCCCATCGTCCGCGACGTCCTCGAGCACCGCCAGCTCTCCAAGCTCAAAGGCACCTACCTCGACGCGCTCCCCTCGCTCGCGGACCGCGACCAGCGCATCCACACCACCTTCAATCAAGTCGGCACGGCCACCGGCCGCCTCTCCTCCACCAACCCCAACCTGCAGAACATCCCCATCCGCACCGCCGTCGGCCGCGAAATCCGCGCCGCCTTCATCGCCGCGCCCGGCAACCTCCTCATGTCCGCGGACTACTCGCAGATCGAGCTCCGCCTCATGGCGCACTTCTCGCAGGACCCACTCCTGCTCGACGCGTACCGCACCGGCAAAGACATCCATACCCTCACCGCCGCCGAAGTCTTCGAAGTCGAGCCCGCCACCATGAGCAAAGAAACCCGCGCCCGCGCCAAGGCCGTCAACTTCGGTATCGTCTACGGCATCTCGCCGTTCGGCCTCGCCGCGCAACTCTCCATCGACCAGCGCACCGCCCGCGACTACATCGATAAGTACTTCGACAGATATAAAGGGGTTTCTGATTTCATAGCCCGCACCCTCGACGAAACCCGCCGCACGCAATCCGTCCGCACCGCCTTCGGCCGCGTCCGTCCCATCCCGGACATCCACTCCCGCAATCCCAACCAGCGCGGCTTTGCCGAGCGCACCGCCGTCAACACACCGCTGCAAGGCAGCGCCGCCGACCTCATCAAACTCGCCATGATTCGCATCGACGCCGAGATCGCGCGCCGCAATCTCCGCTCCCGCATGACCCTTCAGGTCCACGACGAGCTCCTCTTCGACGTCGCCCCGGAAGAAGCCGACGAAATGACCTCACTCGTGCGCACGCAGATGGAATCCGTCGCCGAATTCTCCGTCCCCATCGTCGCTGAAATCGGCCTCGGCCAAAACTGGCGCGACATCAAATAGCAATCTCCACTCGCCTCCGCGTCGCTTCCGAAACGCGCATCATCTAACCTGAAAGCAGTTAAATCTCAAGGAGCAAGCCGTGCCCAAGACCAACGACTCCGCCTTCACCCGCAAGCAGCTCATCGACGCCCTCAACGAAGACCTCTCGCGCGAGTACCAGGCCATCATCGCCTACGTGAACTACTCACAAGTGCTCAAAGGCGCCGCCTACATGAGCATCGCCGACCAGCTCGAGATCCACGCCAAGCAGGAACTCGATCACGCGCTCAAAATCTCCAACGCCATCGACTATCTCGGCGGCATGCCGTCCGTCACGCCCAAGCCCGTCAAGACCTCCGAGAAGGCCGAGGACATGCTCAAGTTCGATCTCGAAAACGAGCGTGTCACCATCGCCAACTACCGCCGCCGTCTCCGTCAGTGCGACACGCTGAACGAGTTCGCCATCGGCGAAACCATCCGCGAGATCCTCGTCGACGAGCAGGACCACCTCACCGATCTAGCCACTGCCCTCGGCATCGACCCACCCGACGCCGGCATCGCCGACTAACCGCAGCTCCACACTTCATCCGGGTGCCCCATCTTCGTGCGCAGTGTTATCGCGCACTAAGGTGGGCATCGCGCGTTAAGACGCACGACTGCCTTTGCCTTTGACTTTGCCTTTGCCTTTGCTTTTGCTATTGCCTTTCTTTCTGTCATTCCGAGGCGAAGCCGAGGACCCTGCTTCTTGCCCGAACCACCAGCGCCAAAAATGGAATAGGCAATCCAGCAGCTCTCGGCTAAACTTCCGGCGATATGTCACGAACGTTGTTGTTCGGCCTGTGCGCCGCCGTCCTGCTGATTCCATCTCACAACCTCCTCGCGCAGAACTCACAGGATCCACCCACGCTCGACGGTTACGTAACGCGGCCGGGCACAGCCGAAGATTTCGATATCGACGGAACCCACATCACCTGCAACCCCGTTCCCACCGAACCGGGTCTCGTCTGCACGCAATACGCATACGGTCAGCACCTTCTCATCTATGGCAAGCGTGACAAAAAATCGCAGACCATCGCCGCCGAGAGGATTGAAGCCGCAAAGGAATCCGACAACGCTCGTATCGCCGGCTTCGCGCTGATCGACGCCATCCTCTCACCCACATTCATCCGTGCCGACGGCTATGCGATGGAGCTTACCGCCGCGACAAAGCAGACGTGGAACCCGCCCCTGACTGCAACCGGCAAACCCGCGGTGGACCAGTGGATCGAATACGAAGGCGAGCGTCACGGAAGCACCGTCACCCTCAGACAGATCTCGTTCTTTCCGGCGACTGTCACGACCGGAGAGCAGAAGCTCCGCAACAAAACCAGCTTCGATGCCTCTGCCGTCACCGAAGAGGATCGTCAGAGCGGAGCCAGCAAGTTCTTCAAGGGTGTTGACTACAAGCGCATCCCCGCCGTTCACGACCCGGAATTGCAGACACGCATTAACAACATCGGCCAGCGGCTGATTCCGAAGTGGCAGAAGGACCTGCCCGACGGCGATCCCAACAAGATCGACTTTCGCTTTCAACTCGTCGATGCAAAGTGGCCGGACTGCCTCACCATGCCATCCGGCGTCATCCTCGTGCCCGCACCCACCGTTGGCCAGCTCGATGACGATGAACTCGCAACGGTGCTCGCCGATAACATTGCAACTGCCTTGGAAAAGCAAACCTTTCGATACAGTGCCGAATGTAAGGCGATGCTCGCTTCCAGTGTCGCCGGAGATGTGGCAGGCCTCTTCGTTCCAGGCCTGAGCCTTGTGCCGCTGGCCGGAAATAGCGTGGCCGCTCACAAGATCAGGAAGCGGCTTGAAGAGCAGAGCGGACGAGTCTCTCTCGTTCTGCTGCATGACGCCGGTTTTGACGTCCGGAAGGCGCCACTCGCATGGTGGCGGCTCTCCGCCCGCCAGCCGGGCTTTATGTTGAAGCCCGTTCCCTACCGTGCGGCTTACCTCTTTGACCAGCTCGCCACCGACTGGAGCACCGGCTCTCCGATCCTGACGCCTCAAGGTTGACTCCGCGCGCCTCAAGCGACTACCGTTTTGCGCACCGGGACCCTTTCGAAATCCAAAGCTGCAGGTGAACCATGGCCACCCTCTGGTTCGCGGAAAGCTCTATCAATCCATCAACTCGAAATCGCCCACCGAAGTACAAAGCTCTGATCGCCAGCCCCCTCCCGGACGGTTAGCCCTACTTGACAAATCCTTGCCGGAAGCAAGGGCAAGATCTCAGCCGATCCCTCGTCCGGCCTTCATGTTGTCGCCTAAGTCGCGCATTTTCAGGATTTTGCGGACTATATGCAATGTTTTCAATATCTTGCAACCATTGCCAGACCTTAGGTCCAACCCTAAGCCCAACGATCTGAAGATTTTGCGCAAAAAGAGGGGGAGGGGAGGGGGTCCCTCCAAAAATCCCAAATCCGCTCCGACCAGTTGTGCTCTCCATCTGCCATAATGAGGACCTCATTGAAAGCGAACCGGAGGAGCTCATATGAAGTCGAGTTCCGGAGCACTCGCCCTCGTTTCTCTTGCGCTTTGTCTTCCTCTCAACGCGCAGGACGCTGTCACTCCCTTACCATCCGCGGCTAAACCGGCCAGTGTCGCCGCAGCTTCGACCAACACCGTTGGACTCTCCGACATCCGCATCGTCCGCCTCAGCCAGGTGCGCGGCAAAGTCACGATCAATCGCCACATCGGCCGTGGCTTTGAGGATGCCTTCGTCAACATCCCCATCACCGGCGGCGCAGTGCTGCACACCGACGTCGGCCTCGCCGAGGTCGAGTTTGAAGACAACAGCTCACTTCGCCTCACACCCGACACTGAAGTCGAGTTCACACTGCTGAAGCGCAACATGGAAGGTGCGACGATCTCCAACATCAAGGTCGTGCGCGGCATGGTGTACGCGAGCCTTGCCAACAGCAAGGCCAACAACACCTTCACGATCACGGCCGGCGAGACTTCCGTCGAACTCCACCCATCGAGTCACATCCGGCTCACTGTCGATTCCGCGCAGTCGAACCTTTCGGTCTTCGATGGCACAGTGAACTTCATCGATGGTTCCTCGACGACAGAACTCAAGCGCGGCAAGTCGCTCGACTTCGACATCATCGCTTACAAACCACCCGAGCCCGTGAAGCTCGAAGAGACCGCCTTCGATCAGTGGGATAAGAACGGCGTCGAGTATCAGAAGCAGTACTCGTCGCTGCGCTCCTCAGGCGGCACAGGACTTCTCTACGGCACAAGCGACCTCAACTATTACGGCGGGTTCGTCAACATGCCAGGCTGCGGCAACCTGTGGCGGCCATACTTCGTCTCCGCCGCGTGGACGCCCTACGACAATGGGATGTGGGCCTACTATCCCAACGTCGGCTATTCCTGGGTGTCGCCATATCCGTGGGGCTGGATGCCATTCCACTCCGGCACATGGATGTCCTGCGGAGCCGCCGGATGGGGATGGCAGCCTGGAGCCCAATTTATGGGGCTGCAGAACACGGCGATGGTCTCGAGTCCGGCCGGGGCTGGTGGCTCGCGTTCTCTCCTGACCAGACCGCTTCCGCCGCGTGCGGGCTCACCTGCGATCATTCCGGTGAATAGACGTCCCCTTGCAGTCTCGAGCATCTCGGCGCCGGGCACGTTCACCTTCCGCACAAACTCGGCAGGTCTTGGCGTCCCGCGTGATGCGTTCGGGAACCTGAAATCAATCTCGTCGGATGTAGCGCACCACGGCGAGACTCACACCGAAATCGAACGGTCCTTCATCGGTCCGCGAACGGGAATGACGAACGTGAATGGGATGCGCGGAGCGAACGGCCGCGAGGTCTCGTCCATGGCGCCTGGCTCACGCGGTGTGGCGACCTTCAGCCGTCCCGCCGCCGAGACACGAAATGGGATGAATGATCAAATGCGCGGTATGAGCGAGGAGATGCGCGGCAACATGAACAACGGCATGCGCCCGGGAGAATCATCGCCTCGTGGCTCATGGCAACGTCCCGAGCCTGGCGGCGCTCCAGGTGGTTCCATGGCTCGGCCATCCAGTGCTCCGTCTGCGCCGAGTGGAAACTCGTCGCCGGCAAGTGGAGGAAGTCACAAGTAGCGTGCATCAACTCGGCGAGTCTGAAGCCGAACGACGGCTCCGCGGATGATACCCTGACGGCTATCAAAATCTCCGCGGAGCCTGCATGCGTCTATCGCGTTCTGTACTTTGGCTGTGCCTTGCCGTCCTGGTTCCACTGACTCACGCTCAAGCACCGCAACTTCCGGTACCCGGCCCAAAGCCGACCAGTTCAGCGCAGCCGATCCCGCTGCCGCCGCCGAATCCGAAGAGTCCACCGCAGCTCACGGCGCAGGATGTCACAGCGTTCCTCGACGGCTTTCTTCCACTGCAGCTTCAGCGCGATGACGTCGCGGGCGCAACGATTTCGATTTACCAGAACGGCCAGCCGCTGATTCTCAAGGGTTATGGTTACGCGGACTTCAAAAAGAAGACGCCCGTCGATCCCGTTGCGACCACGTTCCGTCCGGGATCGATCTCCAAGCTCTTTACCTATGTGTCGATGATGCAGCTCGTCCAGCAGGGCAAGCTGAATCTAGACACGAACGTGCAGCAGTATCTCGACTTCAAGATCAATCCTGGACCGCGCGGCATCGGCGACGCGCCGATCACGCTCCGCAACCTCGCAACGCACACAGCAGGCTTCGAGGAAGAGCTGCATGACTTCGGCTCGGATAAATCCGGCAAGCTGCCGCTCGACATCCGCACGTTCCTCATCCGAAACCAGCCGCATCGCTTCGCCGCGCCGGGCAAAGACCTCGCGTACTCCAATTACGGCATCACGCTGATCGGCTACATCGTGCAGCGTGTCTCCGGGGAGCCATTCGTGGAGTACGTGCAGCACCATATTTTCACTCCGCTGGGCATGACGCACTCCACCTTTCAGCAGCCGCTGCCCAAGGGCTTCCTGGCAACGAAGGGATATCTGCACACGTCAGCGGACGACACCGGATTCGAGGGCGTCACCGAAGTGCCAGCCGGCGGCCTCTCGTCGACAGCTGCGGACATGGCCATCTTTGGGAAGATGCTGCTCGGTCATGGGACTTACAACGGCGTGCAGATTCTGCAACCCGGGTCTGTAGCGCTGCTGCTGACGCCCCAGTTCACCCCGGGGCCTGGCGTCAGTCCGTGGGACCTTGGCTTCTACGACGACGACCGCAACGGCATACGCTTCATCGGCCACGGCGGCGATCTGCTCGCATGTCACTCGCAGTTCTGGATCGAGCCGACGCATGGGCTCTCGTTCTTCATCAGCTACAACTCGCAAGGCGCAGCGCAGAAGGCGCGCCAGGAGCTGTTCGACGCGTTTGTCGACCGCTATCTTCCCGGGTCGCCGAACGCCCATCCTGCGTACGTAAAGCTGACCGCCAAACAACTGCATCCATACACGGGCTGGTTTCTCAGCTCGCGCCGCGAGGACTCGACGATCTTCCGGCTTGTCGGTCTGCAGCTCAAGGAGATCGACGCGACGAAGGATGGCAATCTCACCATCTCAACTGCGAAAGATTTCTACGGGCACGCCGTCGACTTCCATCCCGTCGGCAACGACTCGTTCTATGACGAGAATGACCAGAGCACCATTCACTTCGAGCGCAATGCGCATGGCCGCGTGACTGGCTATGCCACGCCCAGCCATTCGGATCGCGCACCGCTGCTGGCCGCGGGTGAATGGCTCAACATACCGCTGATAATCGCGGTTGCGACAATGCTGCTGCTCGTGATCGCCGCGCTTGTGCGTACCTTCCGGAGAATCTTTCAGCGCAGGCGCGCGAAGCTTGCACCGCAGCCGGGGACTGCATGGGCGACCTTCGCGATCCAGTTAGCCGCGTTCGCGGTGATCGCGCTCGTAGTCGATATCGCAGTGATCGTCTCTCACGTGTCGGACGTATCGAGCTTCTATCAGATCGGTCATCTCGACCCGTGGCTGCGCGTCGAGGTCGCGCTTGCAATCATCGTGTTTATAACGCTGATTCTCGCGTTCTTCAGCGCAGTGCGCGCGCTCACGCGTCCGCTGCGCATGATCACGAAGCTGAAGTTTGCGATTGTGATCTTCTCCTGCGTTTATCTCGGATGGTTTCTGGTCTTCTTCCATCTGATGAGTTCGCCAACGAGATTTTAGACGCCGAGCTCTGCGCGGATCGCATCGGCGATCGCGTCGGCGTGACGGCGCATTGCAGCTTCACTTTCGGCTTCAATCATGACGCGTGCGAGCGCTTCGGTGCCGGAGTAGCGAATGACGACACGGCCAGAATCCCGGAGTTCGTCTTCGGCGGAGCGGATCGCGGAGACGACCGACGGAATGGAGTCCAGCGGGCGCTTCTCGCGCACCTTCACGTTCACGATCACCTGCGGATAGTTCTTGAGGTCCGCAATCAGCTCGCTGAGCGTCTTGCGCGAACGGTGCACGACATCGAGAACGACGAGCGCCGTGAGCAGTCCATCGCCGGTGGTCGCGCGGGCAGGGAACAGGATGTGGCCTGATTGCTCGCCGCCCAGCGAGGCGCCGCTCTTCTTCATCTCTTCGAGCACATATTTGTCGCCAACCGGCGCACGCAGCATCGAAATCCCGGAGCGCTTCAGCGCGGCCTCGAAGCCCATGTTCGACATGGTGGTTGCAACGACGACATCGTTGGCGAGCTCGCCGCGCGCCTGGAGATCGCGCGCGCAGGCCAGCATCACCGCGTCACCATTGACGACGTTGCCATACTCGTCGGCAAAGAGCGCGCGGTCAGCGTCGCCATCGAAGGTGAAGCCGATGGAAGCGCCGCGCTCCTTCACCTCGCGCGCGACGACCTCAGGGTGCAGCGCGCCGCAGTTCGCATTGATGTTGCGTCCATCGGGGGAGGCGTGGGTGACCTCGACGGTGCCCTTGAGCGAATCGAAGAGCTGCGGTGCGATGACGCTCGCCGCACCGTTGGCGCAGTCGATCACGACGCAGCGGTTGTCGAGCGAGATGCCGGGAACTGCGCTGAGCAGAAATTGCACGTACTCGCGGCGAAAGTTTTCGTCGACCGGCGGAAGGTCAGTGCCGGGTTCGCGGCTTGTGGACGCGGCAGCGAGTACGCGCTCGATCTCCCCTTCAATTTCGAGCTCTATCTCATCGGGCAGCTTGTAGCCGTCGCCGCCGAAGACCTTGATGCCATTATCCTGCCACGGATTGTGCGAGGCGGAGATGACGACGCCGGCGCTGAAGCCGTACTTCTTTGCGAGGAACGCGATCGCGGGAGTGGTGATGACGCCAGCGAATTCGGTGACCGCGCCGCCTTCGCGCAGGCCGGAGATCAGTGTGGACGTAATCCAGGGGCCGCTCTCTCGCGTGTCCATGCCGAGCACTACGCGCACTGCCTTGCCATTCTCGGCGAGCTTGCGCGCGAGCGCGACACCGACCGCGTGAATGGTCTTCGCATCGAGCGGCGCCTCACCTGCAACCGCGCGAATTCCATCTGTCCCAAACAGCTTGCGCATCCAACTCTCCGATACTGAAGATTGCTCCTATTGATGCTAGCGGATTGTGCGGCGGCGCGGTCTACTTCTTCCCGGTTACGGTCGCGGCCAGGCTGCCCTGGTGGAGGCGCGCGGTAATCTGCTCGCCCGGCTCGATCTCGCCGCTCGCGCGCAGGAGTCTGCCGTCAGGGCCATAGACAAGAGCGTAGCCGCGCTCGAGCACGCGCACCGGGCTCAGCGCGTGGAGCTTCGATCCGGCGCGGTCGATCTGCGTTGCGCGGATGGTGATGGTCGTCTTTGCTGCTAGTGCGAGACGGCTGCGCAGGGCTTCAAGCTTGCGCGCGTTGTCGCGCAGGCGAATGGCAGGATCGTGTCGAAGCAGACGTGTCTCGGTCCTGAAGCTGCGGTCGGCGGCAACGCGAAGCCTGCGCGACAGCGCGTTGTGCATGCGTAAATCGACTTCATCGCAGCGTTGTGCCCGGCGATTCAGCGCATCCTGCACGCGGCGCAGCACCATCTCCGCGCCAAGATGCGAGAGCTGTTGCCGTGCGCGCAGGATCTCGTAGCGGCCGGCGCGGAGGAGACCCGTATGCAAACGATGCACGCGCTCTTCGATGCGATGCTGTGCGGCGGTGACGATCTCGGCGGCGGCAGAGGGCGTTGGTGCGCAGACGTCGGCGGCGGCGTCGGCGATGGTCGAGTCCGTCGCATGCCCCACGCCGACGATGACCGGCACCGTGCATCCAGCGATCGCGCGTGCAACGCGTTCGTCGTCAAAACCATGCAGGTCCTCCCAGCTTCCACCGCCGCGCGCCACGATGACGACGTCGGCGCGATCCGGATGCCGGCTGAACCAGCGCACGCCGGCCGCGACCTCGATGGCGCAGCGTGGCCCCTGCACGGCAGCGGGATAGATCAGCAGGTTCACGGCAGCGTGGCGCCGGCGGCAGACCTTGACGACGTCCCGCAGTGCGGCGCCCTGCACGCTGGTGACAACAGCGATGCATTTTGGAAAGGGCGGCAGCGGACGCTTGCGGTCGAAGAGGCCCTCGCGCCGCAGGCGCTCTTTGAGCTCGCGCACCGCAGCGAGCAGCGCGCCGAGGCCGCGCGGCTCCATCCACTCTGCGATCAGCTGCATCTGGCCGCGGCTCTCGTACACGCTGAGCTGCCCGCGCAGGCGAACCGCGTCGCCGTCCTTCGGCTGGAAGCGGATGAGCGAAGCCTGTCGCCGGAACATCACGACCGAGAGCTGCGCCGCGCCATCCTTCAGCGTGAAGTAGCAGTGGCCGGTTGCGGCAGGGCGCCAGTTGGAGATCTCGCCTTCGATACTGATTTGGCTGTAGTTGCGCTCAAGCGCTCCGCGGATCTGGCGGACAAGTTCGCCGACGGTCCAGACACGCGGCTCGGGAGGAGGTTCGGGGAGCTTCGTCGCTTGCGAAAGGTCGGTGGCTTCCTCCGCTGGTTTCGGCTGGTCGGGCAACCCAGGGACCTGCTCATCCGGCGCAGGCAGCCCATCGAACAAGCCGGGCATCTCGGGCTTGGTTCGGCCTCTTCGCCGCAGATCGGCGATGCTGGGCATGCGCTCGCGGGAACTCATCGCAAGCTCGAGTTTACCTGCGCGAGCGCGTGCACTGGCAGCGCTACGTCAGCTCGCCACGCAGAGATGCGCACGGCTCAGCAGCTCGCCGGCCTCTTCCAGCAGCACTTCGGGACGACACGGCTTATTCAGCAGCTTCAGCGGCCGCTGCATCCGCAACGCCTCGAGTTCAAGGCTGGCGGCACGCGTGAGATACCCGGTCAGCATAATCATCTGACACTTCGGCATCTCGCGATGGATGGTCGCAGCCAGTTGCAGGCCGCTCCCTCCCGGCATCGTCACATCGCACAGCAGCAGCTCCGGATCAAAGCTCCTCGCTTTGCGCAGCGCCTCTGCCGCCGAGTAACATGCCTCCGACTCAAAACCGTTCACCGCAAAGACCAGCCGCAGCGTGTCCGCTACCAGTTGATCGTCATCGACTACCAGCACTCTCTGTCTCATCTGGAGCTCTCGCCCCCTCCCTCGCCCGGGAAAGCACAGAAGATTACGGATACGCCGAACCAGCCGGCGCGCGCGTGGAGAAATTCACTGTAGAGTAGACGAACCAACCTCTGGTGTTCCAGCGGAAATCTGCGGAATTTTTGTTCTTTTTATTGACTGCTTCGTTTCCGTTCGCGCGAGAATCTAAGGTCAAGCGATGCATATCGTCCTGCTGGTGCTCGGGTTAATCCTGCTCGGAGCGGTGTTGCTGGATTCCTTCCAGACGATCATCCTGCCGCGGCGCCCGGTCGTGCGCTTTCGCCTCACGAGAATCTTTCTTCTTTCCACCTGGATTCCCTATACCCATTTAGTGCACATGGTTCGCGACCACCGCAGGCGCGAGCAGTATTACAGCTTCTATGGCCCGCTTTCGCTGCTGCTGCTGTTCGTCCTCTGGGCCATCGTCCTGCTAACGGCCTTTGCGCTCATCTACTTCGGCCTGCATGTGCCGTTCACGGATCCATGGCATCCTGCCACGACCTTCGATCGGCTGCGCAGCTGCTTTTATGTGAGCGGGTCGACGCTTTTCACGCTCGGGCTGGGCGACGTTGTGCCGGCAAACCACGCCACGCGCTTCCTGGTCGTCGTTGAGGCAGGCACCGGGCTTGGTTTTATCGCGCTGGTCATCGGCTATGTGCCGGTGCTCTATACGGCGTTTTCCGCCCGTGAGATGACCGTGGCCCTGCTGGATGCGCGTGCAGGTTCGCCGCCCACCGCCGGCGAACTCCTGCTGCGCCACCGGTTTGACGGCGGGGATCAGGCACTTACCGATTTGCTCGCGGAGTGGGAGCGCTGGTGCGCGTCGATGCTCGAGACCCACATCTCCTATCCGATTCTCTGCTATTACCGCTCGCAGCACGACAACCAGAGCTGGCTCTCCGCCCTGACGGCCGTGCTCGATACCTGCGCGCTGCTGATTACCGCGGTCGAGTGCTCGGCACAGCGCCAGGCGCAGCTCACCTTCGCGACGGGCCGCCACGTCCTGGTAGATATCGGGCACGTCTTCCATCGCGAAAAGGCAGAGTTGCGGCTGCGGGAAGGCAGCTTCACGCGGCTCAACGATGATGAGTTCAGCCGCCTCTGCGATCTGCTGCGCAACGCAGGAGTTGCCGTGTGCGGCGATCTTAGTGTGCGGACGCGTCTTGATGCTCTGCGCAAGCTGTATGAGCCGCACGCGTGTGCGATGGCTCACTATCTGCGTCTGGAGCTGCCGCGCTGGACACCGCCTGCGATCGACCCCGCAAAGCCTGACATCTGGGCCTCTATCGCGCGGCTGCGCAGCCCGGCCGGATCGGCCGTTCCGCTGACGACGCACGTCAGCCCGCAGGCCACGGCCTCACACCTCGGAGACGAAGAAGGCTTCCTCTAACCCGCCACCGCCAAAGGAAAGGCCGCTCGTGAGAGCGGTCTTTCCTTTGACTCCTGAGCAATTGTGCCCTGAGCTATTGCCCCATGCCGAAGGCCGGTCCGGCGGGCTGCGGATTCAGCCTCTCGGAGGCGACCTCGGCGGCCGGTCCCGGATTGCCTTTCGGATCCTTGTCCTTGTCCTTCACCTGCGCCCACACGCGCTTGGCGTCGGCTGTTTTGCCTTCGGACTCGTACAGGTCGCCCAGCCGGATCTGCGCGAAGTATGGCGGAACGGTCGTCGCGTTGCCTTTGCCGAGCTCCTCGAGCAGCTTCTCAGCGTCCGCATTGCGGCCCATCTGCTGATAGAGCCCTGCCAAAGCCGATTTGCCGAGCGCCGCCGTGTCGCCGTTCCAGGTACCGGCTACCTTCTTCAGAGCATTCTCGGCTGCGGCGTTGTTTCCCTCGTCCATGTAGGTCAGGCCGGCCATATAGAGCGCCATCTTGCCCGGCTCCGTCATCCCGTACTTGTCCGCCACCGCCATGAACTGTGCGTTCGCCGCTGCTGCACGGGCCTTTGCATCCGGAAAGGTCTTCACGCCCGGCGGCAGGTTTGGCGCTTGGGAAGCCAGGGGCGCCTGGTAGGTCTGCATCGCTTCGCCAAACGCGTTGGCGGCGGCATCACTCCGGTGCTGGAACAGCGTATATCCACCAACGATCAGCAGGATGAGCACCACAGCAATCGCGCCGATCGTGATCGCTTGCCGCTGGTTCTCCTTCGCCCAGTCAACGCCATGTTCGGTCAGGGTGATGAACTGGTCCTGCTTCTTCAATTGTCGTTTGGTTTTGTTATCCACTTCGTTCGCTGTTCCCGTCTTTTTGAAGAGTTCTCGTGGCGCCGGCCCACCGCAGGCGCAAGATTAAGTGTATCAGTCATGCGTTGCACGGGCAGCTGACACCCCGGCTGGCGAGGCTGGGACGGGTTCTGAGCAAGCGCGGAAAGATTGTCCGGATTGAAATCCTTCCGGGGCGCAATTTATTCGCCAATCGTTTGACCTTTGGTGTTTTAAAAGCCTCTTGCCAATCGTATTGCGACCGGCATAGTATCCGACTCGCAATCGAACAGTGCACACGTCCCGGGGCACGCGAGACCGGCCAGGCGCTAGTTCCTCGATCGTTCTTTGATGTTGCAGGGCCACTTCCCGCGCCCGCTGGTCAGAAACTCCGGCGCGAAGAAAACAGGAGCAGCACAAGGTATGGCATGGTACGCCTATTGCATCGCTGAACGCAGCGCTTTCTCTGAGTTAGCTCGTCATCGCCGTCCGATGCCCCTGTCAGGGATTTCGGGTCTCTTTGGAAACCAGATCTTTCTGTTTCCGGCCGCTGACCTCGCCGTCGTTGTCTCCGAGCACCTCGCCGAGGATGGCGCACGCCTGATCGGTCCGGATGCGCAAACCGCAGCCCGCGATCACGCTCGAGTCGTCTCCGGGTGCTTTGACCGGTCGACCGTCCTTCCGTTCCGCTTCGGCACCACCTTTGAAGATGACGACGCCCTGCGCCGCTCGGTCCGCTCCAACCAACGACACTTCATGGCCAACGTCGAGCGTCTGCGCGGCAAAGCCGAGATGCACTTGAAGCTCCTTGTCGACGACATCTGCCCCGAGTCCCGCAACGGGTTCCAGCACCACAACGTCGGGCAGGAGTACCTGTCACATCTGCGCGAGTCAGCCAGCCGCCAGCGCGAGCGTCAGTCGCGCGCCCGCGCGCTCTCGGTCCAGATGCACCGCATGTTCCTTCCCCTTGCCGAAGAGATCACCTGCCGCCGCATGGACTCCGGCAAGATGCTTCTCGACATCGCTCACCTGGTCGACAAGAAGACGGTCGAGCGCTACCAGAATAAGTACAGCTCGGCCACCCTGCAGATGAAGGATTGCGCCATGCAGCTCTCGGGTCCCTGGCCGCCATATCATTTCGTCCACCGGGATCCTACTCATCGGGCACACGCGTAAGCAGCCTTCATCGGAATGAAAAAGCCCCGGCACCCGCCGGGGTTTTTGCTGTCGCAAACTTACTGGAGTTTGATGTTCGCGCCGTGATCAACAGCAACGCGCTTGCGGCGGCTCAGCACGGAGCTCCGTCTGCGCCGCCGTCCGCTGGCGTGATCGATCTTCTTCCAGAAGGCGGCGAAGTAATCGATCGCGGAGATGATGGACACGATCGCCATCCAGTAGATGGCCGTCATTGCGATCAGGTGCACACCGACGACAAACCAGCCGAAGTTCCAGTAGTCCCACCGGTGATTCAGGATCGCGGCGACCACGCTGACGATCTGGATCACGGTCTTCAGCTTGCCAATCTCGCTGGCCTCAATGGTGAAGCCTTCACTGGCTGCAATGGAACGCAGGCCGCTCACCAGAAACTCGCGCCCGATGACCAGCACCGCAATCCATGGCGGAACAATCCGCGGGTTATACGAGACCAGCACGATGTACGCCGCCGTCACCATCAGCTTGTCCGCGAGCGGATCCAGCAGCATCCCCATGGTCGTAATCTGGCCGCGTCTGCGCGCAAGATAGCCATCGAGGCCGTCGGTGATCGAGGCCAGGATGAACACCGCCGACGCGATGATCTCCTGCTCGCCGTGCGTGTGGAACGGAAACTTCGGGCTCAAGATCCAGATGAGCACCGGAACACAGCCGATACGGCTCAGCGTGATGGAATTGGGCAGGTTCACGTGTGCACGCCAGTTACGCGCATCGATGCGGCGTTCGCTGCGCGCCAAACACTGTCATTCTCCCACATCCGGTCGTGACCCGGCACGCTGGCAAGTTCAGCTCTGCTCGGTCTCCACGGACTCTGACGGTTGTTCTTTGAACCGGTACATCTTGCGCCCGCAGTTCCGGCAGACCCACGGATAAAGCCCGTAGAGCGTGAGAATCCAGCGCTCCCACAGCCCCACGCGATGGATACGCTGGAACCGTTTTTGGCCGCAATCGGGGCAGGCTCGCAAACTTCACCTCAACGACGCGTCCGGACTGGATCGGACAGGCAATTACGCTCTACGCGTACATTCCCCTCTGCCTGGTCGTATACGCCACGCGATCAATCGCCAGCATATACGCCGCAATTCGGTTGTTGACGCCGTGCTGTACCGCATATTGCAACACGTCGTTGAAGCTGTCCACCATTATTCGGTCCAGCCTCTCGTTGACCTCCTGCTCGGTCCAGAAGTAGCCCATGCGGTCCTGCACCCACTCAAAGTAGCTGGTCGTGACGCCGCCGGCGTTGGCCAGGATGTCCGGCACGACAAACACACCCTTGTCCTCGAGGATCTGGTCCGCAACCGTCGTCGTCGGCCCGTTCGCGCCCTCGATGAGGATGCGCGCCCGAACCCGGTCGGCGTTCTGGCTTGTGATCACATTCTCGGTCGCGGCCGGAATCAGGACGTCGCAATCCGTGGTCAGGAGCTCGTCCTTGTCCGCCGCTTCGGCGCCCTTGAAACCGTGGATCGCTCCGTGCCGTGCCTTCCACTCCAGCAGCTCGCTGATGTCCATCCCGTTCGCATTGAACAGCGCGCCGTCGTACTCGCCAATGCCGATAATCTTGTAGCCCTTCTCCCACAGCAGCTTGGCGGAGTTCGAGCCGACATTGCCAAAGCCCTGCACGATCACCTTGGTCGACTCCGGCGACATGTTCAGGTGCTTCAGCGCCTGATCGGTGACCACGCTGACGCCCCGCCCCGTCGCCTCTTTTCTGCCGCGCGATCCGCCCAGATTCACCGGCTTGCCCGTGACAACGCTCGTTACCGTCTGGCGCATGTGCATGGAGTAGGTGTCCATGATCCACGCCATCGTCTGCTCGTTGGTGTTCACGTCGGGCGCGGGAACGTCCTTCTCCGGTCCTATGAACTCAATCAGCTCGGCCGTGTATCGTCGCGTCAGCCGCTCCAGTTCGCCCTGGCTCATGCGGCGCGGATCGCAGATCACGCCGCCCTTCGCGCCGCCGAAGGGGATGTTCACGACCGCGCACTTCCACGTCATCCAGCTCGCCAGCGCGCGGACTTCATCCAGGCTCACGTCCGGCGCGTAGCGGATACCGCCTTTGCACGGCCCGCGCGAGGCCGAATGCTGCACCCGGTAACCCGTGAAAACTTCGATCGTTCCGTCGTCCATCCCCACCGGAATGTGCACGATGATCTCGCGCGACGGATACCGCAGAATCTTCCAGATGCCTGCGTCCAGATTCAACTTCTTAGCGGCCAGATCGAATCTTGCTGCCTGTGCCTCCCATGGATTGGTCTCTTGGGCCAGGGAAATAGGAGCCGTTGCCTCTGCTGTGACCATGCCTGCTTCTTTCTGAGCACCGAGCCTGTTTGCTGCGGTCCTCGCGTTAACGGAATCCGGGCGAGCTGTCAGCGCTGCTCCTCCCGGCACCAGTTTTTCTTCGGCCATCGCTCCTCCTCCGTACGCCAGGCCCACGTCTTGTATGACGCGACCCACACTCTACAGGAGCGACAACAACACCGTCTCGGGGGCCGGTTTTGGCTCGGCCCCATCCAAACCCCGGCGATTCTAGGCCCACCTTCGTTGCACTGACAATGACCCGGGCGCCCCGTCAGGCACCTCGTTCCGGCCACTGCGATACCCTCATACCAATGCCTGCCGCGCGCACACTCACGAGCCCCAACCTCAACCAGTTCATCGAGCTGGCGCGCACCCACAGCCTCGTCCCGGTCACCCGAACCGTCGCCGCCGACCTCGAAACCCCTGTCTCGGCCTTCCTGCGCGTCGCCGCGCACGAGCCCGAGGCCTTCCTCCTGGAGTCCGTGGAGGGTGGCGAGACCATCGGCCGCTATACCTTTATCGGCATCCGGCCCTTCCGCACCATGACTGCGGCGAACGGCCACATCACCGACACACTCAGCGGCGCCGCCCCGGTCACGCGCCCCGGCGACATCTTCGCCGAGCTCAAATCCGCACTGGCCGGCCACACCCCCGCGCGCCTGCCCGGCCTGCCACCCTTCACCTCCGGCGCCGTCGGCTTCTTCGCCTACGACATCGTCCGCCAGATCGAAAAACTCCCCACCTTGGCCACAGACGAGCTTCACGTCCCCGACGCCCATCTCATGTTCTTCGACGAGGTTCTCGCCTTCGATCACGTCCGCAAGGCCATCCACTTGATCGTCACCGCCGGCGCCCGCACGCCGCTCGACGAAGCCTCAGTCGCGACGGCTTACACCGACGCGAACTCCCGCCTCGACCGCCTCGAAGCCCTGCTCGAAGCTGCACTCCACAAACCCACCCACGAGCCGATCCCCGAGCCACTCGCCCTCACGCCACGCACGGCGCGCGAAGACTTCCTCCGCGCCGTCGACACCGTTAAGGAGTACATCCGCGCTGGCGACGTCTTCCAGTGCGTGCTCTCGCAGCGCTTCGACTGCACGCCAGGGGTCGACCCCTTCGAGATCTACCGCTCTCTGCGCATCGTCAATCCCTCGCCCTACATGTACTTCCTGCGCTTCAACCTCGCGGGCGAGGGAAACGATCGCCGCGCGCACATCGTCGGCTCCTCACCCGAACTCCTCGTGCGCGTTCACGGCCGCAACGTCGAGTACCGTCCCATCGCCGGCACACGCCCGCGCGGCGCCGACGAATCCCACGACCGCACCCTCGAAGCCGACCTTCGCGCCGACGCCAAGGAGATCGCCGAGCACGTCATGCTCGTCGATCTCGGCCGCAACGACCTCGGCCGCGTCTCCGACTTCGGCACTGTCCGCGTGAAGGACCTCATGTTCATCGAGCGCTACTCGCACGTCATGCATCTCGTCAGCGCGCTCGAGGGAACGCTCAAGCCAGACCTCGCGCCCATCGACGCCCTGCGCGCCTGCTTCCCCGCGGGCACGCTCTCCGGTGCGCCGAAGATTCGCGCCATGGAGATCATCGAGGAGCTCGAGCCCGCGCGCCGCGGCGTCTACGGCGGGGCAATTATCTACGCGGACTTCTCCGGCAATCTCGATTCTTGCATTGCCATCCGCACGCTCTTCATGGACGGCGAGCGCGGCCACATCCAGGCCGGCGCCGGCATCGTCGCCAACTCTATCCCCGAGCGCGAAGACGAAGAGTGCCGCAACAAAGCCGCCGCCGTAGTCCGCGCCATCGAACTCGCGCGCTCGGCCTAGCCCACAGCTGACTTACTACTGATGCTGTTATCTGGACGCAGTCGGACGCGCCCCTTGCGCCAGATGAAGTCGAAGTACGAATTGCTCCCTTACTCCGACTCCTTCTGATGCAGCGCCCACCACACTCCACCGATCACCTGCGCCGCACCGATCGCCCGCGTCAGGCCCGGCCGCTTCGCCAGTCCCTGCATCACCATCTGCCACAGCAGCGGCCCCTTCTTCCACGCTTTGGCATCATTGCGCGGGTTCACCAGCGCCATGATGCCATCACCGATCAGCACCATCGCCATGAAATGCTTCGCTCGTTTCGGCTCGCCCAGAAACATAAACACTAAGACCGCATCGCGCCCGCACTCGTTGTCTGCGACCCGCCGCGAAACCCTCTTGACGCCATAACTCCGCGAGCCTACATTCGTGGCCGCCCCTCCGTATCCGCCGGCCGCGTTCTGAACACTTCACTTCAGGAGTTTGCCCTATGCTGCGCGCTTTTCATCCGATTTGTCTCATTGCCCTCGCACTTAGCGCTACCGCCGCGCTCGCCCAAAGCCCCTGGAACGGCACATGGAAACTCAACCAGGCCAAAAGCCACATGACGGGTGATACCTACACCCTCACAAAATCCGGGAATAAGTACCACATGAACGGAGGCAGCTTCCAGTTTGACTATGCCTGTGATGGGAAAGCCTACCCCATCTTCGGTGGAGAGACGGTCAGCTGCAAAGAGACTCCGACCACCCTCGACTCTGTTTACAAGCAGAACGGCAAGACCGTCCAGACCACAAAACGCCAGTTGGATGCCAGCGGCAAAACGTACACAAGCACCAGCACGTCCACGCTCGCTGCTGGCGGTACGATCGTCAACAAGACCACCTACACTCGCGTGGGCCAGGGCACTGGATTCGCGGGCACTTGGAAGTCAACCTCGACCTCCAGCAATCGTACTGAGACGTTTGTGATTGCAGTGAACGGAAACTCCATGCACGTCGAAGTGCCCGAAGAGCATGCGACGTGGGACGGCAAGCTCGATGGAACTCCGGCCGCGGTACACGGCCCCGATATTCCCAGCGGCCTGATGATCAGCGAAAAAATGGAAGGCCCTAAGAAGATGGTCAGTGACGTGACGGCCAATGGCAAGCATGTCGGGCATTCCGAGGACACGATGAACCCCGGTGGGAAGTCCTACACGGAAGTGAGCTGGGATCCGGCCAAACCGAACGAAAGAGACACCGCCGTTTATGACAAGCAGTGAGCCACGTACAAAGACAATGCCGGCCTCCGAAGAGGCCGGCATTGTCTTTGCCAAGCAGTTACTGGTCGTTTACAGTCCCGTCGGGTTGCTGGGCGCTGCGGTCGAGCCACTCTGGTCGCCGCCGCTGATGCCCTGGTTTACGACGATCGTCACAACCACGCGCCGGTTCTGCGCCTGTCCGCTGCGGCTGTGGTTGCTCGCAACCTGCTCCGTGGTTCCCATCGCCGCCGGCGCCAGGATCCGCGTCAGAGGAACGCCTGCCTGCTGGATGATGGTGAGCACATTGTCAGCGCGCTCGCTGCTCAGCCGCTGGTTCAGAGCCGGATTGCCAACCTTCGAAGCGTAGCCCTGCACCTCGATCATCGCGCCCGGAGTATTCGCAGCCTGCTTCACGAAGTCCGTCAGCTCTTCCTTGTACTTCGGCTTGACCGCAGCCCGTCCATTCGCAAACTGAACCGTATACGTTCCCTTCGTCGCATACTGATCCAGCGTTCCGATGCGGGTGTTCGTCTGTCCAATCGCGCTCGTGTTCTGCGTCGTGGCCTGCACGTTCGCTGCGAGGCCCTGCTTCGTCGCGTCGATGTCAGTCCGCGCCGATGCAAGCTCCTGCTGGCCCTGCTCGATATCCCGGCGATCGCTGCGGAGCTGGTCCTGCTGCGCCGCAACCTTCTCGTTGGTGGGATTCAGGCCGGCATCAATCTGCCTCGCCGTGTTGTAGGAGCCGCGCGAGAACTCAACCTTGTTCGCAACCAACTGGTGATCCGGATCATAGGTTCCGTCCACCTTCACCTGCAGGCCAGGTACAAGCTGCGTAACCGCCAGGTCCTTGTGACTCCATCCCAGGAAACCGCCCTTCTCGGTCGCCTTCGTGTTGTTCTGCAGAAGCACGGTGACACGCGGGCTGTCCGGCGTTCTCACCAGCATCGTGGAGCCGTCCCGTCCGATGATGAGGCCCTCGACAACCGCATGCTGTCCGCTCGGTGCACCTTGTGCAGCAGTTTGCGGAACGCTGGGCGCTGTTCCTGCGTCCTGAGCATTGGCTGCAACACCCATCGACGCGAACATGGCTAAAGACATCGCCAAGCCGGTAGTTCTGATTCCACGCTGAATCTTCATGAATTCACTCCTTTAGTTAAGCTGACGGGCCAGCGGCCTCCGGAACCCCGTTTATTCGTGATCATCCGCTTCGCCAGGCTGATCTCAGCCGCGGCGAAAGCTTCCCGTTGGACGTACCAATCGCGAAAAGGCAACAAAAGTGGTAGCAGAAGAAAAATAATTTGTGATATCAGCAAATCCGTTTCAATCGAGCAGCTTCGAAGAACCTCAGCGCAAACCACGTAAAATAAAGGAATGTGCTCAGCTATCTGCTGAGTCCAGAGGTTTTCCACATTCATGTCTGTGATTCTTGAGCACCTGCCGGTCGGCCAGAAGGTCGGCATCGCCTTCTCCGGCGGCCTTGACACGTCCGCCGCGCTTCATTGGATGAAGTCTCACGGCGCGCATCCCTACGCCTATACAGCGAACCTCGGCCAGCCCGACGAAGAGGATTACGACGCCATTCCGCGCAAAGCACTCGAGTATGGTGCCGAGAACGCTCGCCTCATCGACTGCCGCGCGCAGCTCGTTCGTGAAGGCATCGCCGCGCTGCAGTCCGGCGCGTTTCACATCTCCACTGCAGGTGTGACGTACTTCAACACCACGCCTATCGGCCGCGCTGTCACAGGAACCATGCTGGTTACTGCCATGCAGCAGGACGACGTCAACATCTGGGGCGACGGCTCAACCTTCAAGGGCAATGACATCGAGCGCTTCTATCGCTACGGTCTCCTCGTCAACCCCGGCCTCAAAATCTACAAGCCCTGGCTCGACTCCGCCTTCATTGACGAACTCGGCGGCCGGGCCGAGATGTCGGCCTTCATGCAGAAGGCCGGGTTCGCCTACAAGATGTCCGCCGAAAAGGCCTACTCCACCGACTCCAACATCCTCGGCGCGACGCACGAAGCGAAAGACCTCGAACACCTCTCCACTTCGATGAAGATCGTCGCCCCCATCATGGGCGTCGCCTTCTGGCGCCCTGAATCGGATCCAGCAGTCACCATCAAGCCCGAAGAGGTCACTGTCCGCTTCGAAGAAGGCTGGCCCGTTGCTCTCAACGGCAAAGAGCTGAAGGACCCCGTCGAATTAATGCTCGAAGCCAACCGCATCGGCGGCCGCCACGGCCTCGGCATGTCCGACCAGATCGAGAACCGCATCATCGAAGCAAAATCGCGCGGCATCTACGAAGCTCCCGGCCTCGCGTTGCTCTACATCGCGTACGAGCGCCTCATCACCGGCATCCACAACGAGGACACCATCGAGCAGTACCGCGAGAACGGCCGCAAGCTCGGCCGCCTTCTTTACCAGGGGCGCTGGTTCGATCCGCAAGCGATCATGCTTCGCGAATCCGCGCAGCGCTGGGTCGCCAAGCCCGTCACCGGCGAAGTCACCCTCGAGCTCCGCCGCGGCAACGACTACTCGATCCTCAACACAACGTCACCCAATCTCACCTTTCACCCCGAGCGCCTCTCCATGGAGAAAACCGACTCCGCCTTCTCGCCGCGCGACCGCATCGGCCAGCTCACTATGCGCAATCTCGACATCACCGACACCCGCGCCAAACTCCTCACCTACGCCGACTCCGGCCTCATCACACTGCCCAAAGGCAACGAGATGCCGAAGCTTAACTCGGGTGAAAAGCATTAGCTCGCCACGCTGCATGAGCCCACAACGCAAAACAGAAGGACCGTCAGCCGCCGGTCCTTTTTCTCGCATCTACTGTTCAGTTAGGCGACGGCGGTTCAACATGATCAACAACCGTGACGTCAACCGGCTTTATCTCCTTGACCAGGTCGAGGCCAAGCTCGCCTTTGAGCGCCGCCTTCAGCACCGCCGCCGGATCCGGCCGCACATCCCCACGTTCCATGTCGACATACGGCGTAAAGTCAATGCTCAGGTCGTAGCGGCCCGGCAGGCCGGTTTCATCGGTAAGCGGCGCATTCAGCGGGTCCGAGAGATAATCCGCAAGTTCCCGCATTGTGATTGACCGCGCCACCATGCCGGTTGCGCTGTTTTCCCGGAACATCGCTCCGCCGGGTGCGGACGGATGCATCTTCACGCCGCCTTTCGCCACCACAAGGCTGTAAACGTGGAGCTCCTTCTTTTCCATGTGGAACGCAAGTTTGAAACGGTCGCTGAGGAGCGTACGCATCATCAGCCGCATCTGCTTCTCCGTTGCCTGCGGGTCGGTCTTCGCCGTGATGTCGTAATGGACATGCGTCAGCGAATCCGGCCCTTGGATCTGCCCCTGAGAAATTCCATAGGCCCACTGGATGCATGTGCTCACGGTGACGTCGCGCATCGTGAGCGTGCCATGCGCTGCTTCTGTCTTCCCGTTGCGTTCGAACTTCACCTCTCCACTGCTGGGACGGATACTTGCAACATCAAATGCGGTCTGCGTTTGGTCGGCAGCCCTGCTCGTGGCCAATGCCGAGAAGCACAGCAGACCAATCGAGAAGTACATGCGGACCGCGGACCACGTGGAGTTCCTGGGTGCGAACATGCGCGCTGCCTTCTGGTGCGACAGCATGTTCTACGCGCGGCCCACTGCGTTTGTTCCGCAATGTCACTCCAGCGGAGAGTTCTGTACAGTGCTCAACCCCAGGCGAACTCGACCACCTGCTCCACCTCCGGATGCAGACTCCGGGCCACCGGGCACGTATGCGCCGCGCGTTCCAGCTTCAACTGATCTTCCTCGCCAAGCGCCTTCGGCATCCGGATCCTCATCGTCAGCCGCTGAATCTTCCTCGGACCCGAGCTCGTCATCTCCTTCTCGACCACCGCCGTCGCGCCCTTGATGTCCAGATTCAGCGTCCGCGCCGCGATAGCCATCGTCGTCAGCATGCAACTGCCCAGCGCTGTCGCGCACAAATCCGTAGGCGAAAAGCTCTCACCGCGTCCTTGGTTATCCTTCGGCGCATCGGTATAAAGCTCAGTTCCAGAGGGCCCATGCACAGTCTTGCAGTGCAGATCGCCCTCATACTCCAATTGAATCGAAACCATGTTCTCCCTCGCAGCGTACACTCGTAGGTTAATCTAATCAGAATCTGAATCGACCCGCTCAAAGCGCATGGCGAAGAGACCCACAGCCCCGACGATCGACCAATATCTGCGCCAGCGCCTCACGCCCGTTGAAGGTGCGATCCCGCAGATTCCCGGCATCGAGATGTTCGGCAACTCCATGCCCGCCGGCACCGTCGGCGGCGACCTCTTCGAGTACATCAACTTCCAGCAGCGTTACGATATCGACGCCCGCATCAGGCGCGCCGAGCGCCTCGCCAAGGAATATCTCGAACCGCTTCCTCCCGGCCTCACCGCGCGCAACGCCGTCGACGATCACATCCAATGGCTGAAGGGAACCGAGGGCTATCGGCCCGACATGGAAGCGGCGTACCGCTTCGCCAAGAGCTCCGAGCAACTGCGCGTCGCCGAAGATCTCCCCGAACTCCACTCGACTGCCGGCATCCTCATCGTCGATGCTCAGGGCCACGGCATCATCTCCGCCAAAATCGCCTCCACCGTTCACGACATCTTCCACGCTCTTCTGCTCGACGAGCTGGATCAGTACGGAAAAACAACACCCGAGCTGTTCGAAAAACTCAACCTGCGTCTCGCGCTCTCAGTCTCCGCGCGCAACGCCCTCGGCATGACAGAAAAAGAACACTCGCGCGAGGTCGCCACGCTGCTGTACGGCGAAGTCCACCCGGACGGCTCTTTCCGCTTCGCCAACTTCGGCCATCCTCCGCCGCTCGTCTTCTCCGCAGAAACCTCGACACTCCTCAAGCTCGACGAAGATCAAATGGCGCAATTCCTCGCGCTCGGCCTCCAACTGACTGCCGACCACCCGGACCGGCGCAAGTACTTCTCGCTCGCTCTTCGCAAGCGGCAGTTCACCTCTTCTGACGTCGCCGAAATCACGTTGCACAATCCCGGCGACATGCTCGTCCTCTACACCGACGGAGTCTACGACGGCAGCGACGAGCAGGCGCGCGCACAACTCGAATCCATTCTTCGCGAACACCAGCACGAGTCGGCGCGCGACATCTGCAACGCCCTCATGGCCTACGCCATCGAGCAGGACGATCTTCTCCGCCACGGCGGCGACGAAGCCCTCATCGACGACAAGACCGTCTTCCTCGTCAAGCGCACCGAATAAAACCGAATCGCAGCACAGCCAAAAAAAGGAACGTGGATTGGTTCAACGGAGAGAGTTTCTCAAAGCAGCCGGAGCCCTCGCGGTTTCTGCCGTCAGCACACGCCGCCTCCTCGCACAAAACATCGCGCCAGAAGCCATCCAGTTCGCCTCCCCCAGCATCGACGCGCAGCTCATTGCAAACGCGCCGGAGTTCATCAGCCTCAACATCGACGGCCTCGGGAAGGGAAGACGCGGCGCAAACATCGTCTCCAATACCAGCGGCGGCGGCTATCAGTCCTCGGTCTCCACCTCTGGCAGCACTCGCCGCATCGAGTATCGCGTAAATCAAGCCGGCCCCTCAGGCGCGCCCGCCTGGACCGTCGAACTCGCTCCCAACCGCATCACGCTCACCTCGCAGTGGTCGCCCGAGTATCAACCCACGCGCTTCACCTTCCGCTTCAATCTGAACTCCGTACACAGCACCGTCCTCGGCCTCTTTCAAAACGACGGCTTGCTCGCCACACCCGCGCTCATGCACTTCCCCGGCCAAGGCTCCATGCGCCTCACCTCGAGCGTCCCCGACTTCGCACTTACCTACGTCTCCAACCGCCCTCAGCAGACCGCAACGCTCACGCTGCCCGGCGCCACCTTCGAACACCAGCGCATCGTCTACACGCTCGACGTAACCGCGATTTATCCCGCACTGCCGGGCATCGCCGGAGACGAACGCTTCGACGCCTTCCGCCGCAACTGGCTCGACGCCCTCCAACTCAATCCGGAACTGCAGGCGCTCTCCAACAACACGGCCAGCGACAGCTGCGCCTTCTGCTACTACGAGTTCGCAGACATCGCGGCGCTCACGCCCCCGCTCGCACCAGGCCTCACCGCACTCGACGTCGTGCGCCAGACACTCGACCGCATGCTCGCCGGTGGCTGGGCCTACGGCCTTCCTGCAATTCCTGATCGCCCCAGCGTCGACTCCGACACCTATCCGTCGATGATCATTGCCGCCGCAAACTGCGTTCGGGCAGGGAAGAACGATGCGTGGCTCAGCGCCAATTATCACGGCATTCGCGACTGGATGGAGTCTCTCCTCGCCACCGACGTCACCGGCAACGGGCTCGTGAAATACGGCCTCAGCGGCAACTCAAACTCCTGGGGGCCGATGGGCTTCCCCAAGCTTCGCCCCTCCAACTGGTGGGACACCATCGGCTTCGGCTACGAAGACGCGTACGCAAACGCGCTCACCTATCGCGCCCTTCACGACATGGTCGTCCTCGCTCACAAAGCCGGCAACTCCGCCGACGCAGCACGCTACACCAAGGCCGCCGAAAAGCTGCGCAGCGTCTTCTATGACACCTTCTTCGATCCCGCCACCGGCGTTCTCGGCGGCTGGCGCAGCCAGGACGGCGAGCTCCACGACTACTACTTCCTCTGGGTCAACGGCATCGCCATCCACTATGGCCTCGTCGAAAAACCGCAGGCTAACGCCATCATGGACAAGCTCCTCGCCAAGATGCGCGAGGTTGGCTACGACAAGTTCAGCATGGGCCTGCCCGGCAACCTGATCACGGTCGCCCTCAAGGATTACGTGCACCGCACGCAGGACGGCCGCTACGGCGGCGGCGTTCTGCCTGACAACTCTGACGGGTTCCAGAACTACGAAAACGCAGGTGCCACCGGCGCGTATGCGTTCTTCACCCTCGCCGCACTCTACGATCTCGGCCGCAAAGAAGAGGCCGACAAAATTCTCTTCCCAATGCTCAAGACCTACGGCGACTGCGGCTTCGAAGGGAAGGACGCCAAAGGCCATTCCAACGACTGGCGCCGCTGGGACGGCACGCCAGAGGGCTACGAAGGCCTCCTCACCGACGACTACTACGCCCTCCTCGCAGTCCCTCTGCGCCAGACCGAGACCCGCTGGAACAGCGGCTATCGCCCAGTCACCACCTGAATCGCATCCCCAATCGCCGCGTAAAATCAAACCAGCGATGGTCTTCGTCCTCGACAACTACGACTCCTTCACCTACAACCTCGTCCAGTACATCGGCGAGCTGGGCGAAAAGGAAATAACTGTAAAACGCAACGACGAGCTCACGCCCGACGACATCATCGCCCTGCGCCCCTCGCGCATCCTGCTCTCACCCGGCCCCTGCACACCGCACGAAGCCGGCATCCTTATCCCACTCATCCAGCGCCTGGCGCAACTCCCCGCCGCCGAACAAATCCCCACGCTCGGCGTCTGCCTCGGCCACCAGGCCATCGGCGCAGCCTTCGGCGCCGAGGTCGTCCGCGCCCCGCAGCTCATGCACGGCAAAACCTCTGCCATCGAGCACGACAACCGCAGCATCTTCCGCGACCTCCCGCAGCCCATGACCTGCACGCGCTACCACTCGCTCATCGTCCGCGAAGACTCCATCCCCGACTCGCTCGAAATCTCCGCCCGCGTCGCCTCCGGTACCGGCGCGCCAGACCCCGGCACCGTCATGGGCCTCCGCCACAAAACCCTCCCCATCGAAGGCGTCCAGTTCCACCCGGAATCCGTCCTCACCGACCACGGCAAACGCCTCATCGCCAACTTCCTCAGGCAGTAGAATCTGCTGGATGAGAATCGATCGACGGCAGGTCGAGCGGAAAGCGCGCATTGCCTCTCTATCGTTCTTTGGAGTGCTGTTCGCTTTCTGCATCTGGTGGTACTTTGCCTCGAATTACGACTACAGCGCTCTTGCCGGACCTTACGCGTTTAGCGGCGATGGGTGTCACATCGAAACTAGTTCTCAAACCCGACCAGACCTTCCACCAAGAGCTCACAAAAGACGGTCGGACTTCCACTGCTAACGGCACTTGGCATCGTAGCGGCGAGGCCAGCGTAAACTTCTCAATCGAATTTCTGCGAATTCCGGGCGCAAAGACGTTCATAGAAGACTTCGGGCAGGGCTACGGTTCAACCGAAGACAACGAGTTCTTTGGGCATTTCGAAAAGATCCTCGGTGTCTACCCCGTCCTGAAAATCGATCCAGACCCGGCGGGGCCAACCTTCCACAAAGTGCTGTTCGGCTAGCAGTATGCGATAGCCTTGTCGTGATGTACCGACCTGCTGCAATCTCGGCGATCTTCGCTCTCGCATCGACCCTCCACGCCCAGCAACCCGCACCCACCTCCATGGGCACCGTCCCCACCCGCGACGCCCTCGTTACCGGCGGCCTTGAAGTCCGCGGCGACTCTGCCCGTCTCGTCTCCAACGCCAGCATCACCGCGTACGACCACTCTGCTTCCATCTCGCTCGCCCGCGGCGGCGATGTCCTCGTCTGCGCCACCAGCCAGTTCCATCTCCTGCACTCCGGCACCGAAAACTCGCTCCTCTTCGGCCTCGACCGCGGCGCCATCGAACTCCACACCGACTCCTCCCCGCAGGACGTCATCCTCACTCCTGACATCCGCTTCACCCTCGAGCACCCCGGCCACTTCGATCTCCGCCTCCGCGTCACGCCCAACGGCGACACCTGCGTCGACAACGCCGGCGCCACCGCGCCCGTCCTCACCCTCGCCGACCCATTCTCCGGCGCCAGCTACCGCCTCATCCCCGGCCAGCACGTCCTCTTCGAGCACGGCAGCCTCCGCGAGGTCGTCGACAACGAGCGCTCGCCCTGCGGCTGCCCGCCTGCTCCCGCATCCGTCCAGCAGATCACCACCGCACCCGACGCAAATCCCGCCCAGACCACCACACCCGCCGCCGCGGCCGCCCAACACCCCTTCCCAGCCGCCGCCAGTGAGGGCCTCGCGCCAACCCCATCCCCACCGCACGAACCCGCGCCCGCCGGCGAGGCTCAAACCCAGGTCTCGACCGTCCTCAGCTACGACGCCGCGCACCCCAACGCCGTGCCGCCCAGCACCGTCGAGCCCCCAGCCCAAACCACCACCCCCGGCTCAACCACCGGCTCGCCCACGGGCACTGTCACCTCAACGTCATCCACGCCGCCGCCCACGCCGCCCGGCGCCCACGACCTCGCCCATGCAATCGGCCACTTCTTCCATAAACTCTTCCATCGCCACAACTCCTGATCAACCCTCGTGGCCCACCCCCGATATACTGGGTCACACCAATGTCCCAAGCCACACCGATGCGCAGGCAGCACCGGTACTACCCCGAGCTTGACGGCGTTCGTGCCATCGCCGCCCTGCTCGTAATGCTCTTTCACGCCCAGCAGGAAGGCCTCCCGCTCCGCTTCTCCCTCGGCTTGGGCCAGACCGGCGTCGATCTTTTCTTCGTTCTCTCCGGCTTCCTCATCACCTCCATCCTGCTCAAGGCCGCTCCGCGCGACTGGTCGGAGGTCCGCACCTTCTACACCCGCCGCGTCCTCCGCATCTTTCCGCTTTATTACCTGACCTTGATCCTGGTGTGGATGTTCATCGGCAAACCCTCCTGGTTCTTCTGGGTCTACCTGCAGAACTTCTGGATCTCATTCGGCAAGTTCGCGGCCGGCCCCATGCACTTCTGGTCGCTCGCCGTCGAGGAGCAGTTCTACCTGGTCTGGCCCTTCCTCGTGCTCTTCGTTCCCCGCAAGCGCCTGCTGCCCATCCTCACCGCCACCATCGTCTTCGCCGCGGTGCTCCGCTTCATCCTTGCCGCGTACCATCACAACGTCTTCGTCCTCACCTTCACCCGTCTCGACGGCCTGGCCGCCGGCGCCGTCCTCGCCACACTCAACGCCCGCGAGCCGCTCACTCGCTGGGCCCGTCTCATGCTCTCGATCGCCGCGTTCTCTGTGATCGCCGCCGCCATCCTCGGCCATTTCTTCCGCGACTCCTCCAACCCCGCCTTCGAGGCCGTCAAGTACACGCTCATCACCGCCGTTTACACCTGTCTGATGGGATGGCTGCTCGCGCGCCCCGCCTCTCGCGCCACCAGGCTCCTCAGCGTGCGCTGGCTCCGCTACATTGGCCGCATCAGCTACGGCCTATACGTCTTCCACCCTTTCGTCTTCGCCTGGACCTACCGCCGCTTCCCCGCGCAGCCAATGCTCACTCGCGCGGGCCTCGCCGTTGTGTTCACCTTCGTCATCGCCACGATTAGCTGGTACAGCTTCGAGCGCTGGTTCATCCGCCTCAAAGAGGTCCTCTCGCCCGAGCGCCGCCGCACTCCCAGCGAACCCCTCACCGTCTAGCCGCCTCCCAGAATCCCTGCGCTCACGCCCTTCTGTCGTATTACACTTTGGCGCGAGGAAGAAACCATGGCCCTTCACGAAGGCTGTCGCCGTCTCCGGCTGGCAGGCAAGGTTCTCGTAGTCACCGGACTCGCCATCGCTGTTGTGGCCGCAATTCTCCTTTGCTTCGCAGACGGGTTCAGACTGATACGAGCCGGTGACCTGGTCCCGCCAGTCTTCGCGTTGGTCTTCCTGACCGAAATCTCCGGCGCTACCCTCTGGTTTCTCGGTTGGGTGCTCGAAGGCTTTGCGCGGCCGCAGCCTGAAAACTCCGACGAAGTCCGCTGACTCGCTGACCCGCTGACCCGATGCCTAGCTGACTAGCTGGCCTTCTGACTCGCTCATTTACAATGAATTCTGTAGGGCCGCGCTCGCCGCCCCGCCAATCCACCGACAGTTCAGGAGTTCCTTTTATGGCGATTCCCGCCACGCAGATGCGCCCCGGCATGATCATCAAGTTCAAAGACGACCTGCACCTCGTCTTCTCGGTCGAGCACCGCACCCCGGGCAATCTGCGCGCCTTCATCCAGGCCAAGCTGCGCAACATCCGCACCGGCGCCATGTACGTCGAGCGCTTCCGCTCCCCCGACCCCATCGATCGCGTCATCGTCGACGAAGTCAAAATGGAGTACCTCTACAACGACGGCGACGACTACTACTTCATGGACCAGGAGACCTACGAGCAGACTCACCTCAAGCGCGACACCCTCGGCGACGCCGTCGAATACCTCACGCCCAACCTGCTCATCTCCGTCTCCTTCCACGACGGCAAGGCCGTCGGCATCGAGCTCCCCACCGTCGTCGAGATGACCGTCGTCGAAACCGAGCCCGGCATCAAGTCCGCCACCGCCAGCTCCGTCACCAAGCCCGCCACCACCGAAACCGGCCTCGTCGTCCAGGTCCCACCCTTCATCAACGAAGGCGAAAAAATCCGCGTCGACACCGCCGAGGGCGCCTACATGTCCCGCGCCTGAACCACATCTGCTAAAGCAGAGGCCCCTGCAAATCGCAGGGGCCATTCTGTCTCTGCCAAGCGGCTACATCAGGTCCGACACGTAGAGGATGTACCCCGTGGTCGGGTCATAGACGATCACGTATCCGTCCCAGTAGCCGGCCACGTACCCATACGGAATCGGAGGCAGGCTGCCCCACACCTCCGGAGGAACCGGAGAGAAGTATCCCAGGTCCTCATAGGGCAGGTATCCGCCTATCCGGAAGACCGGGCGGCGTGCCCGGTCGATCCCACCGAGCCGGCTCCCAAAGTAGCGGCGCAGACTGTCGCGATCATTCGGCCGGAAGTTATACCTTGGCCGGTTCGCCGGCGGCCGTCCCCACTGCTGTGGCCGGTTTCCACTCCTGTACTGCTGGTCGCCCCGGTTTGAGTCGCGCGTGTACTGCTGGTCCCCGCGCTGCTGGTAGTGCTGTTGGTCGCCGCGCTGCTGATACTGCTGTCCGCTCTGCTGCCCAGGCTGCTGGTACTGCTGTCCGCGCTGCTGGTACTGCTGCCCGCTCTGCTGCCCACGCTGCTGCTGCTGGCTGCCAGGCTGCTGGTACTGTTGTCCTCGCTGCTGATACTGTCCCGCCTGCTGTCCACCCTGTTGGGTCTGCTGTCCGTTCCGCTGCTGGTACTGCTGCGGCGACTTGTTGTTGCTGCTGCTGCGGTTGCTGGTGCTGGTACTGGGGCTGCTGTCCGTTCCGCTGCTGGTACTGCTGCTGCCCCTGGCCATTCTGTTGTCCGCCTTGCTGCTGCGGCCGGTACTGTTGCTGGCTGTTGCGGCCGCCATTCTGGTCCGCCTGCCGCTGCTGTCCGCTGGCCTGGTGGTCGTCCTGCCGCTGCTGCGGCTCTGTCTGCGCGACTGCGGTAAAGGCCACCACAAAAGACCCGATCACAACTGCCCGGAGGAACATCGTTAAACGTGCGCTCATCAAAACCTCCAAAATCCGGTTGCCGGCTTAGGCTCCTCTTGGTCAGATGCAAGGACGGTCGTGTGCAGTGCCGGGTGCCAGGTGCCCCAGGTCTCGATTCTGAGACCTGGGCTCGCACGATGTCTCATTTCGCGGACTCGTCTCGTTAAGCGCACGGCTTCAGCCGTGCCACATGAGCGCTAAGAACGAACGCGCTTTAGCCCTGAGGTCAGTTCGCCGACCCATCACCTTGCCTCGCACCCACGCATGCGAGACACTGACCTCTGTCTCATGGTCCTTCACTTCCTCATCCGCGGCCGCGTCCAGGGCGTCGGCTTCCGTTGGTTCGTCCACCGTGAAGCCGCCGAGCTCAACCTCCGCGGCTGGGTTCGCAATACCGACGACGGCTCCGTCGAAGTCGTCGCTGCCGGCGACCCGGAAGACCTCGCCGACCTCCGCGCCGAGCTCAAGAAAGGCTCCCGCGGCTCCCGCGTCGATCATGTCATCGAACACGAGCTCGACGACTCCGAAGCCGCCAGCCTCAAAGACTTCGAAATCCAGGGTGCCTGGTAGCCGCGCCTTTCACCTGACCCGCTGACTTGCTGACGCGCTTCACTAACTACTAACCACTAACTACTAACCACTTCTTCCGAGACCCATGCCCGAAAAACAAATCAACTGCGAGCCCCTCAAAGCGCTCATCCGTTCCGTCCCTGACTTCCCGCGCCCCGGCATCCTCTTCTACGACATCACCACCGTCCTCAAGGACCGCACCGGCTTCGCGCAGCTCATCGACGCCTTCGCCCAGTACTACATCGGTAAGGACATCGACGTCGTGCTCGGCATCGAAGCCCGCGGCTTCATCTTCGGCCCTGCGCTCGCCTATCGCCTCAACGCCGGCTTCGTCCCCATCCGCAAGCCCGGCAAGCTCCCCGCCCCCACCGAGACCGTCAAGTACGACCTCGAGTACGGCTCCGACTCGCTGCAGATCCACAAGGACGCCATCCGTCCCGGCCAGCGCGTCATCATCGTCGACGACCTCCTCGCCACCGGCGGCACCATGCAGGCCTCCGTCGACCTCGTCGAAAAACTCGGCGGCGTCGTAGCCTCCCTCGGCGTCGCCATCGAGCTCGACTTCCTCCGCGGCCGCAACCGCTTTCCCAACTACGACGTCTTCAGCCTCCTCCACTACAACGAGTAGTCGTGAGGTACATTTCTCCTGAATGACTTCGTCTAAAACCCTGCTGCTGCTGGCGCTCTCGATCCTCACTCCGGCTCTTCACGCCGCTGACAAGTCTCAGATTGCCGATCGTCTTAAGACAGCCGCTGAGCGTTCGTCGCTACAGTCGCCATCGCTCACGCCCTGGCACATCACCGTGGGCGTCACGCTGTTCGACGTGGACGGTAACAATCCAACGCCTGCAAACATTGAGATATGGTCGGCTGCCAGCCACATGAAAATGATCGAGTCCGTGTCAGGTCATCAAGTCACCACAATTCGAAACAATGACAAACTCTTCCGCACAACCACCACAGCTCCCGAGTTCGCTCGTCTCGAACTGCTCGTCGAGCAAATTGTCGACCCGATTCCAGACCAGCTCCTTCAACCCGGCGTCAAGCTCAACGAAGAGAAAACCTCAATTGCCAAAATCCCGCTGGATTGCATCAACCCTTCGGTTCCGGCACCTTCTTCCGACACGATCTCGATCGGGAGCCAGTTGTCATTTTGCTTCAGGCGAGACACCGATAGCCTGCTCATCAGCTACGCTCCCGGCGAGGTAGCCAATGTTCGGCAGCAGGTCGGGACCTTTCAGTCGAAGGAAGTTCCAGTCGACCTCAAGATCCTGTCCGGAAGGACTCTTCGCGCGGAGGCGAAGCTCACCAAACTCGAGACCTTTACGCCGCAGCCGGACAGCTTCACTCCATCCGACGACATGACCGTGTTCACCGGTCCCGTCGAAGTTGAGGCACGCGACCTCATTAACTCCGTTCTTTCGAAGATGCCGCCCATCTATCCCGTTTCAGCAAAGGCGAGAGGTGCCGGCGGCAGCGTCAAGTTCGAAGCGATCATCGGAGCAGATGGCCGCATCGTTTCCCTTCAGCCCACAGCGAACACGAATCCAGACCTCACACAGGCAGCGCAGGACGCCGTTGTCCACTGGGTGTATAGGCCCTTCCTCGTATGCGGTCTTCCCGTTCCTATCAAAACGACGATCACCGTCAACTTCAACCTTGGTATGTAGCCCGCCGCCGCATCAAAACAACACTCAGGAGCCATCATGAAATCCTTCGGCTACGCCGCTGCCTCCCAATCCGCGCCCCTCGCCCCTTGGTCCTTCGACCGCCGCGACCCCAACCCCGACGACGTCGTCCTCTCCATCGACTACTGCGGCATCTGCCACTCCGACATCCACCAGGTCCGCGGCGAGTGGGGCAACAAGTTCTTCCCCATGGTCCCCGGCCACGAGATCATCGGCCGCGTCACCCAGGTCGGCTCCGCCGTCACGCGCTTCAAACCCGGGGACCTCGCCGCCGTCGGCGTCATCGTCGAGAGTTGCATGCACTGCGCCAACTGTCGCGCCGACCTCGAAGTCTACTGCTCCGACGGCGGCGCTCGCGACACCTACAACGCCACCCTCCGCGACGGCTCCCGCACCTACGGCGGCTACTCCGACTCGATCGTCACGCCCGAGCACTTCGTCCACACCCTCAAGCCCGGCATCGACCTCGCCGCCACCGCGCCGCTCCTCTGCGCCGGTATCACCACCTACTCCCCGCTCCGTCACTGGGGTGTCGGTCCCAACAAAAAAGTCGGCGTCATCGGACTCGGCGGCCTCGGCCATCTCGCCCTCAAGTTCGCCCACGCCTTCGGCGCGCACGTCGTGCAGTTCACCACCTCGGAATCCAAAATCGCCGACGCCAAAAAGCTCGGCGCCGACGAAGTCGTCCTCAGCAAAGATCCCTCCGCCATGCAGAAGCACGCCGGCACTTTCGACTTCATCCTCGACTGCGTCTCTGCCCCGCACGACATGGACGCCTACCTCGCGCTCCTCAAACTCAACGCCACACTCTGCTCCGTCGGCATCCCCGACCAGCCCATCTCCGTGCAGCCGTTCTCGCTCATCGCCAACCGCCGCTCGCTCGCCGGATCCGCCATCGGCGGCATGAAAGAGACCCAGGAGATGCTCGACTTCTGTGCCGACCACAACATCGCCGCCGAAATCGAACTCGTCACCTACGGCCAGATCAACGAAGCCTACGATCGCGTCCTCAAGAACGACGTTAAGTACCGCTTCGTCCTCGACAACAAATCACTCAAGAAGGTCTAATACCCATCGCTCTATCTCTTCATCTCGGTGCGGAGGGAATTTTCAGGAATGCATCTTCATCGATCGCTTCTTGCTGCTGCTCTTGTGTTCGCTCCGGTCTACAGTGCTGCAGGACAGACACCCTCATCGCAAACAGATTCATCCGTGGCGCACGTGGTGGAACTGAATCCGATCCTCGTGAATACGGACAGTCTCAATGGCCCCAAAGGAGAAGTTCTGCTGTCGATCGATCTCGACAGCAAGGGGGCCGTCGCACACGCCAAAGCGATCTCGGGCCCCAAAGATCTGACTGGTCCTGCGATCGCCGACGCCAAAATGTTTCTTTACTCGGACCGACCCAACGCGTCTGGCTTGGTGCAGCATATCCTCTTCAGGCGTGATGCAGATGAGGTCCGCATGGTAGCTCCCGACTATCCGCCTCTCGCCCTACGGGCTCACGCCTCAGGCCTCGTGCAACTGATTGCGACGATCGCGGCTGATGGGCACGTCATTGACGCCACCGTCATCTCAGGTCACCCACTCCTGCGTAACGAGGCTGAAAATGCGCTCCGCCGATCGGTCTTCGCACCGGTGTTGAAAAACGGTGTCGCCGTCTCATACCACGCAATTGTGAGTTTTAATTTCGACATAAATCGCTTCCCAAACTAGCTCACACCCACAGCGCAAACATCGGCGTCGGCGCCGCAAACGTCTTCGGCCGCACACCCAATCTCCCCGTCGCCGCATCATGCGAGAACACCGTCACACTCCCCGGCGCCCCCTGGTTGCAGCACACCAGCCACCTCTTCGACGGATCAAACGCGATATACCTCGGCACATTCCCACCCGAGCTCAGCCGCTGCATCTCCGTCAGGTATCCGCTCTCATCAATCCGCCAAACCCTGATCGTGTTCGACGCCTCGCCCCTCGTGCACGAGTACAAAAACCTTCCATCGTCGCTGATCACCACCTCGCACGCCGTCTCGCCCTTCGTGCTAACGCCCTTGTCCAGCGTCGACACCACACTGTTCTCCCGCAGCTTCATCGCCGGACCACCCGGCCCCACGCTCCAGTCGTACAGATCGATCGTGCAATCCAGCTCATGAATGCAATAAACAAAATTCCCATTCGGATGAAACGCCACATGCCGCGGCCCTGACCCCGCCCGCGCCTTCACCCGAATCGGCACGCGCACATAATCGCCCGCACCCGGCCCAATCGGAAACACCAGAATCACATCATCGCCCAGGTCGCAGGCCAGCACATATCGGTTTCCCGGCGCAATCGTAGCGCAATGGATATGCGCCGCATCCTGCCTCCCCGCCACCGGCCCATGCGTCGCCTGCGTGTACTTGAACGCGCCAATTGCCTGCGCCAGCGCGCCCGTATTCGTCACGCGAAACGCCGCGAAGCTCCCACCGTCGTAGTTCGCCGCAAATGCCATCGAGCCCGTCGGGTCCACCGACACATAGCACGGTTCATCCCCCTGCGACCCCACCTTGTTCAGTGGAGTCAACGTCAACGGTCCACCGATCCCCAGATTCGTATTGAAGCTCGAGATCGCCGCGCCCTCACCGTCGACGCCATTCACCGCATACACCACCGGCAACGACGGATGCTTCGCCAGAAACGACGGTCGCGCCACCTCCACCGCCAACTCCACCGGCCCCAGCGTTCCCGTCGCCGCATTCCACGTCGCGCGGTACACGCCCTTGCCCTTGTCCGTGCCCAGCAGCACCCACCGTCCACTCCCGGCTGTCACGAAGCGCCCGCTCGCCTGCCCGCGCGCCATCCCACGCAGCGCAAACGGCAGCGCCACTGCCCGTCCAACCAACTGCCGTCGGTTAAATCGCACTCGCTGGCTCCCCGTTGTTTTTACTAACCACTAACCACTAACCACTAACCACTCGCTCTTTCGCCGGCTTCACCCGGCGGCAGATTCTCCCCAACCGCCAGCCCCATCGTTCCCGCCACCGTATCCGGCTCGCCCGGCAGTTTGAAGTCCAACTCCGTCGGGTGCGCATCCGAGTTCACCACGGGCAGCGCCGGCAGCCTCTCCACGCGGCCAATCTCCTTCACCACCGCCGCCACATGCTCCAGCACCTCATCCACGCTCATCGTGTAGAACTCGCGCCCGTTGTCATACCCCGTCTCGATCATCTGCTTCAGATATCGCCCCGCCGCCTGCGCCGCCAGATAATCGGTGATCACCTTGCCGTTGCGCCGCTTCTGCTCCACCCAAGCCTCATTCGGCATCGCAATCCACAGCGGCCGTCCATTCACGGCAAATCGAATATCCGTCGCATCCGCATGCCGCGTCGCAATCGCCACCACGGTACCCTTCCACACGCAGTGCTGCGGCTCTTCGGTCCAGCGATCCGTCGCTACAAAGTCTTCATACATGGCACTCTCAAGACTATCGGCCCCACCCCCGCCGCGCAACAAGAGATAGAACACAAAGCTCACACCCAGCCCGCTTGGATTGGATGGAACCGGTTGGAAGGGGCACGGCTTCAGCCGTGCCATAAGTCACTGCAAAAAGGAAAGGGGCTTCAGCCCCTGAGGTCAGACGGATCTACGACCATGCATCCAACCTCTCAGCGATCCCTCGCCCGGAGCCCGTATTGAACATCCTCATCGTCGGCGCCAATGGCAAGACCGGCCGCGCCCTCGTGCAGCAGGCCTGTGAACTCGGCCACCAAGTCACCGCGCTCGTTCATCACCCACCGAAACATCCCATGCACTGCGCCGGCATCCTGCACGGCGACGCGCGCGATCCTGAACTGCTCGCCTCCGCCCTCGCAACCCAACACGCAGTCATCGACACCGTCGGCACACGCAAACCGTTCCTCAAAACTACCCTCGAGACTGACATCGCGCGCAACCTCATCACCGCGATGCGCCTGCACAACGTCCGCCGTCTCGTCGCCGTCTCCTCGCTCGGCGTGGCTGACAGCATCGCCAACGTGCCGCCGCTCTATCGCGCTCTCATGCCCCTCTTCTTTCGCGGCGCTATCCCCGACAAGGAAGGCATGGAAGCCGAGCTCCGCTCCAGCGGTCTCGACTGGACCATCGTCCGTCCCGCCGGCCTCACCGACGGCCCCGCGACCCACGCCGTCCAGATCATCACGCCTCAGTCCCGCCGGCAGGTCCGGCGCATCGCCCGCACGGATGTCGCCGCCTTCATCCTTCAGCATCTCGCCGACGACACCCTCATCGGCCAAGCCGTAGGCATCGCAACTGAATAATTTGTCACGCCAACCCGCCGTCTTCCTCTCCCTGTATCGCGCATTCGTCACCGTCCGCCCATAAACTAATCGCTGGGCCTCGCATCTATCTAAGCAATCCACCCAGGAGGCCAACCTTGCGCTCACTGCGATCCGTCTACGCCCTCGCTCTCACTCTCCTCTTCGCCGCCGCCGCGCTCGCCCAGACCAAGCAGGCCGACGTCCTCATCTTCACCAACGGCGACCAGCTCACCGGCCACTTCGAACGCGCCTCCGGCGGCTCCGTCGTCTTCAAGAGCGACATGGCCGGCGAACTGACCATCTCCTTCGACAAGATCAAGGAGCTCCGCTCCGCCGGCAGCTTCTCCATGCTCAAGAAAGGTCCGCCCAGCAAGTCCAACCTCGTCGCCCAGGGCCAGGTCAGCGTCGCGGACGGCAACGTCGTCGTGACTGCCGCGCCGCAGCCCCCCGTCACGCTCTCCATCAAAGACCTCGGCTACCTCGTCGACACGCCCACCTACGATCGCGAGATCCATCACGAAGTCCGCTTCCGTCAAGGCTGGACCGGCTCCCTCACCGGTGGTGCCACCTTGGTCCGATCCACCGACGACAACACTGTTTTCACCGCCGGCATCGCGCTCGCACGCGTCGTCCCTTCCGTCACGTACCTTCCCTTGCACCAGCGCATGACCTTCAACCTCACCGAGACCTACGGCAAGTCCACCTCGCCCGTCATTCCCCAGACCGTGCCCGCCTCACCGCCGGCCATCACCAAAACCAGCATCTTTCACGCCGACGGCGAACATGACTGGTACTTCACGCCTCACCTCTACGGCCTCGCCAATCTCGCCTTCGACCACAACTTCGCCCAGGGCCTCCAGTTCCAGCAGCTCTACGGCGGCGGCGTCGGATATACCGTCATCGACACCGCGAAGCAACAGCTCGACTTCAAAGCCGACGTCCACTACGAGCGCCAGAACTTCTTCGTCTCCTCCAGCAACGTCGATCTGATCGGCAGCATCTTCGGCGAGAACTACCACCGCAACCTTCCCCGCAAGCTCGTCTTCACCGAGGAGGGAACCTTCATCCCCTCCTGGAACCACCCCACGGACTACTCCGCCATGGCCATGGCCGGCATCGTCCTCCCCACCTGGAAGCGCCTCGGCATCACCTTCAACGCCACCGACAACTACCTCAACAACCCCTCGCCCGGCTACAAAGCCAATTCCCTCCAGTTCGTCGCCGGCATAAACTACTCACTCAAGTAGCTCCAACAAACGGGTGGGGTATCGTTCGCGGCCGGGCTCCCCGGCGAGCTTGCTCGCTGGGGTGGGGTTAGCGAACGAGAAAGGCTCAATCGTGCGAAATACGGTCAAGCCCGAACCATCTCAAACCCGCATAACCACTGGCCAAATCGCTATCAACAAATCGGTTCGCAACTGGTTTAAGAGCTGACCTCCCTGTATGCGTCAAACTACTGATTCCAGAGACTTTGCCCCTAAAGTATCTGGAATCAAGACTTTGCAATTAAAGTCCACCCCTAACCCACCTGTTTTCAAGAATTTGACACAATACACCGGGGGAGGGGGGTACACCCCACCCTCCAATGTTCTAATGGAACGATGCGAGCACCTCATCGCTCGCCACGTTCTGTACTGCAGGAGTTTGCCCTCGATGGATCTTCGGAAGTTCGCGGCTGGCTGTACCGCCGCCGTTGCAGCGGTGCTCATCACCACCTCCGCCGCCGCACAAACCCCCACCACGCGCCACGAAACCAACGCCAGCCGCGAGGCCCGCATCCAGCGCCAGATCAGAGAGACCTACACCCACCGCTGGGAGGTCTTCGGCGGCGGCGCCTACATGCGCTTCCGCTCCGGCGAGTACACCCAGAAGAACAACGAGGTCACCTGGAACCTCGCACCGCACTACTACCTGAACCCGAAGCTCGCCATCCTCGTCGACGCCCGGGGAATGTTCGGTAATGCCAAACCCCTGCGCGGCACTGGCGAAGACACCCAGGCGGTCAACCCGCAGATCAACGAGTACGCCTTCACCGGCGGCATCAGCTATCGCTTCTACTCCAGGCTCCGCTTCGCCCTCAGCGCCGAAGGCGCTGGCGGTATCGCCGACGGCAACTTCTCCGGCGGCTCCAAGGGCCTCACGTATGCCCAGACAGGCTTCTGGCAGGACGGCGTCCGCCCCGCCGCCGTCTTCAACCTCGCCGGCGACGTCAACCTGTTCCCCAACCTCGCGTTCCGCGTGCTCCCCACGTACGTCGTCACGACCTTCACCAGCCCCTCCGGCGGCTCCGTGCAGAACAACTTCGGCCTCAACGTCGGAATCGTCTACCGCTTCGGCCGCCAGAAGTAACCTTCTCGGCTTCGATCGCAGGCGTACCATAGAGGTATGTCGAAGGGCTGGGAATCCAAGAACGTCGAAGAACAACAGGCTCAGCAGGCGCAGAGCGCAGCCCCCGCGCCGCAGCCAGATCCGCAGGACGCTGCCGCAGCCGCCGACCGCAAGCGCCGCATCCAGTCCCTCGAGATGCAGCGAGAGCGCGTCCTCTCGGAGCGTACCTCAAGCCCCCACCGCCGCTCCGCCCTCGAGCTCGCCCTCGCCACCATCGAGCGCGAGCTCGAACAGCTCGGTTGGTCGATAAAGATCTAGAGCGTAGAGGATAGAGAGTAGAGAATAGAGCCGTTTTTCTACCCTCTACCCCCTACCCTCTCCCCCCTAACTTCCCCCTCGTCAGCACAAATGGATTCGCCTGCGCGGTCGGCGTCAGCACCACCTGCTGAATCATCACATGCGCCGGCCGCGTCGCAGACCACACAATCACATCCGCAACGTCCTCAGGCAGCAGCGGCTCGACGTTCTCATACGTCTTCGCCGCGCGCTCCTCGTTGCCGCGGAAGCGCACCCGGCTGAAGTCCGTCTTCACCATTCCAGGATCGACCGAGGTCACACGCACCGGCGTTCCGTTCAGGTCGATCCTCAATCCGTCGCTGATGAACCGCTCCGCAGCCTTCGTCGCGCAGTACACACCGCCGTTCACGTACGCCATGTGACCCGCAATCGAGCCGAGGTTGATCACATGTCCGCTGCCGCGGTCCACCATGCCCGGCACCACCGCACGCGTCACATACAGCAGCCCTTTCACGTTGGTGTCAATCATCTCCTCCCAATCCTGGATCGCATCGAGGTACAGCTTCGTAAGCCCGCGGCTCAGGCCCGCGTTGTTCACCAGCACCTCAACCCGCTTCCACGCATCCGGCAGCGAGCCGATCGCCTTTTCGACTTTGCTGTTGTCACGCACGTCCAGCGCGAAGATATGCACATCCTCAGCCCCGAGATCCCGCAACTCCTGCTCCATCGCGCGCAGCTTGTCCAAGCGCCGCGCACAAAGCAGCAGCTTCGCACCTTCACGCGCAAAACCCTTCGCCGTCGCCTCGCCGATGCCCGCAGTCGCACCCGTCACAAACACAATCTTGCCTGCCAGAGAGTAGCTCACCAGATTTACCTCGCTTCCGTTTTTCTCTCGATCACTTCCTTCTCTAGAGATACACGAAGACCGCGACAAAGTTCATCGCGGTCTCATGGCTGCGTTGGGAATGGCGAAAGCTACTGCGGAGGATTTGACACTCCCGTCGGATTCTGCGGCGGCGCCGGAGCAGGATTCGGTGTCGGCGCGGCAGCCGCACCCGGCTCACCTTCCGGCTGGGTCTGCACGCCAATCGACGCACCGGAGACGACGAGGTTCACACGCCGATTCTGCTGCCGCCCTGCGGCTGTTGCGTTATCGGCAACGAAGTTCGTTGCGCCGAATCCCTGCGCGCTGACGTTACCCTGCGGAACGCCGTTCTGCACCAGGAAGTCGCGCACAGCGTCCGCACGGTTTTCGCTGAGCGTCTGGTTATAGGCAGGCGCTCCGGTCGAATCCGTATAGCCCTCCACCTGCACCTTCAGGTTCGGATACAGCGTCAGGATGGTTGCCACCTTGGCGAGGCTCACCTGCGCGCTCGGCTTCAGCGTGTACTTGTTCGTGTCGAACAGCACATCGCCCATGTGCACGATTAATCCACGCGCTGTTTCCGTCGTCTCAAGCACGTTGTTCAACTGCGCGCGCAGCTTCTCGCGCGCATCGTTCGCGCTCTGCTGGCTCTGCTGAGCCTGGCGCTGCGCCTCAGCCGCCTTGGCACGCGCGTCGGCTGCTTCGGCTTCAGCACGGGCACGCGCCGCATCGGCCTCGGCCTTCTGCGCTGCCGCACGGTCTGCCGCAGCCTGTGCCTGCTGCGCCTGCATCTGCGATTGCTGAGCCTGCATCTGGGCCTGCTCTTTGGCCAGTTGTGTCTGGTGCTGGTGCTCTTCGTCCTGCTTGCGCAGCGCAGTGATGCGGGCATCCTCGGCGCGCTGGACTGCCTCACGTGCGTCCGTGATCTCCATCTGCACATTGCGGTGCTTGGAATCCTGAATCGCCTGCGCGTTCTGCAGATCGGTCTGGACCTCCTGCATGATGTCCGACGCGTCCTTGTCTCGCGCCAACCTGCTGCGCGATTCGCTGCGCGTTGTAAGCCTCAAACAGCGCCAGCGGAACGTGCTCGCGATCCGTCACAGGCATCGGGTTCGAATGCGCGCCCTCCGTGTTCGCATAGAGTCCGCGTGGCAGAAGCTGATAGTGAACATTCACCTCTTCCAGCACGCCCTGCGTCTTGTCTGTGAACACGTTCTTCAACACAACAACGTCGCTCGGCTGCGAGACGGCAAAGTACGGCTCAGCAGTGACGATCATTCCAAACGACTGGAACGAGCTCGTCACATCGAGACTCGCCTTGTCGCCCGCGAGCTCCAGCTCACCCAGGTTCTGCGGACGCCCATCGGCGGAGATCGCCCACAGGACATACGTCAGATACTCCTTGCCGAAACCGTTCGCGGGCGAGAGCCCGGAAAACTTCACGGAGATGTGCGTCTTCCCGGTGAGCGAATCCACCTTGCCGTCGCCGCGCGCATTCGGCATCAACTCTGTGCCGATGAAGTTCACGTGCGTCGAGCCTCTGCGATTGAGATAGTTCACCGCGTCGAGCTCTCGCTGCACGACCTTGACGTGGTAGACGTAAACGCCGTTCGGCCCCTGCGCGACTACGTTCGCCTTGTTCGCGCCGGGCGCCACGGTCGTCGGATTCGGCTCCTGCGCGCCGCTCACATAGGTCAAAACACACATCAGCGAGAACGCTGCCGAAGCGATTGAAAAACCTTTCAGTTTGCCGGACATTTCGTTCGTCTCCTTGCTTGCCTGCCAAACTCCACACGGCGGCGCGCGCCTCACCGGACGCTCCATGCAAGTGCGATGCACATGAAAATAGAAAAGTGGCCCAATCGCAGGGCCACCTCACGATACGCAAGATGCAGAAAAAGTTGCCTGTAGCGCGGTTTTCGCGCAATTTACTGGCCCAGAATCGGCACGCCCGCGACCGCCATGCTGTGCGCGATCTTCTCCTTCCACTCCTCAGGGCCGGTGATGTGTACGCTCGTTCCGTTGCTGTCGACCGCGACTGTCACAGGCATATCGACGACCTCGAATTCGTAGATCGCTTCCATGCCGAGATCCTCGAACGCAACCAGACGCGACTTCCTGATGGCCTTCGAGACGAGGTACGCCGCGCCGCCAATCGCCATGAGGTACACGGCCTTGTTGTCGCGGATCGCATCAATCGCTGCAACGCCGCGCTCGGCTTTGCCGATCATGCCGAGCAGGCCAGTCTGCTCGAGCATCTGGCGCGTGAACTTGTCCATGCGCGTCGCGGTGGTTGGGCCTGCCGGGCCGACGACTTCGTCGCGCACCGCATCGACCGGACCGACGTAGTAGATGAAGCGATTGGTGAAATCAACGGGAAGCTTCTCGCCGCGGTTGAGCATGTCGGTCATGCGCTTGTGCGCGGCGTCACGGCCGGTGAGCAGCTTGCCATTGAGCAGGAGCACCTCACCGGGCTTCCAGCTTGCGACCTCCTCCCGCGTCACGGTGTCGAGGTTCACGCGCTTGCCGCCATGCGCTTCGTAGGTCATCTTCGGCCAGTTCTCGAGGGACGGCGGATCGAGATACACAGGTCCGGAGCCGTCGAGAACGACGTGCGCGTGGCGTGTCGCGGCGCAGTTGGGAATCATCGCGACGGGAAGATTTGCGGCGTGCGTCGGCCAGTCAAGAATCTTTACGTCGAGAACGGTAGTGAGGCCGCCAACACCCTGCGCGCCGATGCCGAGCGCGTTGATCTTGTCGTAGAGCTCGATGCGCAATTTTTCGAGGTTGGTCTTCGGTCCGCGTGCCTTCAGCTCCTGCATGTCGATCGGATCCATCAGGCTCTGCTTCGCGAGAATCATCGCCTTCTCCGCCGTGCCGCCGATGCCGATGCCGAGCATGCCCGGAGGACACCAGCCTGCGCCCATCGTCGGAATCGTCTTCACCACCCAATCGACGATCGAGTCCGACGGGTTCAGCATCACGAACTTCGACTTCGCCTCGCTGCCGCCGCCTTTGGCTGCGACCGTGACATCGACCTTGTCGCCGGGAACGAGCGAGACCTCGACCACGCAGGGCGTGTTGTCCTTCGTGTTCTTGCGGCTGAACGCCGGGTCGGTGAGGATCGAGCCGCGCAGCTTGTTGTCGGGGTCGAGCCACGCCTCGCGCACGCCTTCGTCGCACATATCCTGCAGCGACATGGTCGCGGGTCCATCGCCTTTCATCAGGTGGCACTCCAGGCCCAGCTTGATGAAGATGGTGACGATGCCGGTGTCCTGGCAGATGGGCCGATGGCCTTCGGCGCACATGCGCGAGTTCACGAGGATCTGCTTCATCGCGTCTTTCGCGGCGGGCGATTGCTCGAGCTCGTAGGCACGCGCGAGGTTCGTGATGTAGTCGACGGGATGATAGAAGCTGATGTACTGCAGCGCGGCGCGCACGCTTTCGATGAGGTCGTCCTGCTGAATCGGTTTCATGGAAGCCACCACCCTTTATTGTAGTCGCGGACGGAGGGCCTTGTTTGGCGCGGCCTGCCTGTAGAATCGGGCTTTGGATGAGGCCGTGAGCGACGCTATCGTAGACATCCGCGGACTGCGCAAGGTGTACACCGGCAAGATGCCGGTGACGGCTGTCGACGGCATCGACCTGCAGGTGAGGCCGGGCGAGCTGTACGGGCTGCTTGGACCGAACGGCGCAGGGAAGACAACAACGATCTCGATTGCGACCACGCGTGCCGTGCCGACTGCGGGCGAGGCGCGGATTGCCGGCGTGGACGTGGTGAAGCATCCGGCGATTGCGCGGCGGGCGATGGGTGTGGTGCCGCAGTACAACACGCTTGACCGCTCGTGCACGGTTGCGGAGAATATCCGGTTTCACTGCCTGTACTTCGGAATGAGCGGGGTTGAGGCAAGAAGACGTACCGCCGAGCTGCTGGAGCAGTTCCGCCTGCATGACCGTGCGAGTGCGTATCCGCAGCAACTGAGCGGAGGTCTGGCGCAGCGGCTGCAGATTGCGCGCGCGATCGCGCACCATCCGCGCGTTCTGTTTCTGGATGAGCCGAGCGCGGGCCTCGACCCGCAAAGCAGAATTGCCATGTGGGATGCGGTGCGTGCGCTGCGAGCGGAGGACATCACGGTAGTGCTGACGACGCACTACATGGAAGAGGCGGATGCGTTGTGCGATCGCGTCGCGATCATCGATCATGGCAGGATTCTGGTGGAGGATACGCCGGCTGCGCTGAAGGCGAGCGTCGGCGGCGATAAGCTGTACGATCTGCGTCTGGAGCAGACGGCGGATCGCGACGCGTCTTGCGGAACAGTTACGTGAGCTGACGGGTGTCACGGGTGTTGAGCCGACGGAGAGCGGGCTGCGTGTGCTGGCGCAGACACGCGAGGGGCTGCTGCCGCAGGTGATTACAACCGCGAATGCCTACGGCCTGCGTGATGTGACGACAGCCGAGCCGACGCTCGAGACGGTGTTCATCCGGCTGACAGGGCGCGACCTGCGTGAGTGAGGACAGCGACGTGGCGATAGCAGTGGCGGCACGCGAGGTGAAGGCGACGGGAAAGCGCGGAAGCTATACGCGCGCGTTCCTTGGGCTGATGCTGCGGGATGTCTTCGTGCTGCGTCGCGAGGTTGGGCCGTTCCTGGTTCGTGTGGGGATGAATCCGCTGCTGTTTTTGTTTGTGTTTACGTACGTGATGCCGCACATGTCAGGCGGCGCAGCGCTGAATCCGACGGCAAACATGGCGGCGGCCGGCGGCGGCAGCTTCGGCACGGTGCTGCTGCCGGGGCTCATGGCGGTGGCGATTATGTTCTCCGGCATCGCAGCGGTGGCGCTGCCGCTGGCGCAGGAGTTCGGCATTACGCGCGAGATTGACGATCGCGTGATGTGCCCGCTGCCGATTGGTGCAGTCGCGATCGAGAAGATCGTCTTCTCGGCGCTGCAGAGCATTGTGGCTGCGGCGATCGTGTTTCCGCTGGCGTACTACGTTCCGAGCACGCCGGTTTCAGCGCATGTGTCGAGCTGGCCGTTTCTCATTGCGGTGCTGGTGCTTGCAAGTCTGCTCTCGGGCGCGCTGGGATTGACGATCGGAACATCTGTGCAGCCGAAGCAGATCGGGCTGGTGTTTGGTGTCGTCGTGGTGCCGATTACGTTTCTCGGTTGCGTGTACTATCCGTGGGCGGCGCTCGGACATTTGCGGTGGCTGCAGTATGGCGTGCTCGTCAACCCGATCGTCTACATCAGCGAGGGACTGCGCGCTGCCGTAACGCCGACGATGGGCCACATGCCGGACTGGATGATTCTGGTATTGCTGATTTTCTTCCTCGTGCTGCTGACGTGGCTTGGATTGCGCGGATTCCGGCGGAGGGTCGTCAGCTAAATTTACTATTCAGCCGCGTAGGTATGCTCCGGTGCAACCGGCGTGGCGACATCGCCCTTGCCGAGCTTCTCGGCGAGGTCCTTGGCGATAAGAGCGCCATGGAAGCGGCCGTTCTCGATGAAGATCTCGTTGGTGCGCTCTCCCGCGACGACGACGCCCGCGACATAGATGCCGGGCACGTTGGACTCGAGCGTCTGCCGGTTGCAGATCGGACAGCGCGAGTTCTTCGCATCCAGCTTGATGCCGACCGATTCGATGAAGGTGAAGTCGGGACGATAGCCCGTTAGTGCGAAGACGTGGTGGTTCGGGATTGTTTTGGTGCCAAGAGGGGTTTTCAGGACAACATCATCGAGCCCGATGCGCTCAATCGTTGTGTTGAAGTGCGCGGTGATTTCGCCATGCTTGATGCGATTTTCGATGTCGGGCTTGATCCAGTATTTGATGTGGCGGTGCAGCTCGGCGCCGCGATGGATGAGGGTGACACGTGCGCCGTGACGCCAGAGTTCGAGTGCGGCGATGGCTGCTGAGTTCTTGCCGCCAACCACGATCACGTCACGGCCGAAATATGGATGCGGCTCGTCATAATAGTGCGAGACCTTAGGCAGCTCCTCGCCCGAGACGTTAAGGAGGTTCGGCAGATCGTAGTAGCCGGTGGAGACGATCAGCTTGCGCGCGCGATGCTGAAGCCGGCGGCTGAAGCGGTCTTCCGTGTGCACGGTGAACTTGCCGTCGCTGCCGGTGACGCGCTGCACGAGCTCATACGGCCGCACATCCAGTTGATAATGCGCGGTGACCTTGCGGTAGTACTCGAGCGCCTCGCCGCGGCTGGGCTTCTGGTTCGGAGAAGGAAATGGAATGTTGCCGATTTCGAGCAGCTCCGGCGTGGTGAAGAAGGTCATGTTGGCCGGGTAATGAAAGAGCGAATTCGTGAGGCATCCCTTGTCGAGGAGCACGACGTTGCAGCCGACGTTCTTCGCGTCGATAGCGCAGGCGAGACCTGTAGGGCCGGCGCCGATGACGAGCACGTCGTGAATGCGCTGTTCGCTCATAGCTCAGATTGTATGGATGAACGAAAAGGCCGCAAAGATGCGGCCCTCTCTTTGAAGCATTGAAGTCAAAGTTTACGCGTCGATGTCGACCAGCTTGTGGCTGATGGCAAACAGCGCAAGCTCGAGGCGCGTGCTGACGCCGGTCTTGTCGAAGATGTTCGACAGGTGGCGCTTCACGGTCTCTTCGCTGATCGTGAATTGCTTGGCGATGTCCTTGTTCGAGCAGCCCTCGACGATGCAGGTGACGACCTCGAGCTCGCGCGGTGTGAGCCCGTAGGTCTTCTTCTCCGGGACCGCCGCGGCCTGCTGCATAAGGTCATGCAGCGCAGAGAGCAGGTTGACGACGCGCTTACCGCCGATCCAGTAGTCGCCGGAGAGCACAGCGCGCAGGCTCTCGCCGAGATCGCTGGCGACGGAGTCCTTGAGGACGATGCCGCGTGCGCCGATCTGCAGCGCCTCGATAATCTGCTGCGTCGAGATGAAGCTGGTGAGCAGCACGATCTTCACGCGCGGCGAGCGGTTCATGATGGCGCGCATCGCTTCGAGGCCCGGCAGCTTGGGCATCGCGAGATCGAGCAGCAGAATGTCCGGCTCGACTTCGAGCGTCTGCGTGATGGCTTCATCGCCGTCGTTGGCTTCGCCGACGACCTCGAAGCCGGGCTCGCTGGTGAGCATGTTCTTCACGCCGAAGCGGACAACGGGATGGTCATCGGCAACGACGATGCGGATCGTCGGGTGACCTGGAACTCCGGTGGATTGGGGTCCCGAAGCTGGTTTGCGAAGTACAGGTGTGGGCATCTTGTGTGGGCTCTCCATGGGGCCTAATGATTCAATCCTACAATTTCTCGTTCAGCATACGCTCCAGCCGCTTACACGCCGAATGGAAATCCGCAAGGGCGGAGGTATCGACCGGGGAACCCCCTTCGGCGGCAGCGGCAAGCGCCTGTAACTCCAACGCTCCCACCATTCCACAGCTTCCTTTGATGGTGTGGGCCTCCTGCCGGACGGTGGCCTCGTCCCCCCGCGCGGTGGCGGCTGCAATGCGGTCGAGCCGGGCGCGTACGTCGTCGACGGTCATGTTATAGAGCTGACGCAGGGAGTCACTGCCGATCTTCGATTTCAAGTTGCGTAAAGATTGTTTCGTCGAGAGGCGGGCGACGATTGCTGGTCTCATCGGCAAACGGCTGCTCGGCTATACGCGCCGTGCCTGTGCGGGCCTGCTCGATGGCGTCCATGAAGTCGGCGACAGAGAACGGCTTGCGCAGGAATCCGTCGAAGGCTTGCAACTCGTGCTCGCGCGGCCCACTGCCGCTCATCGCGAGAATTACAGTGTTTGGGGGCAGCACAGCGTTCGCGCGCTCAGCGGCCAGCGCTCTGGCGAGTTCGCCGCCACGCATGCCGGGCATCTGGATGTCGCAGAGGATCACGCTCGGCTTCGGCGTGCCTTCGCGCGCGACCTGAAGCGCCTCTTCACCAGAGATCGCGCGCGTGACCCGATATCCTTCGACGGTCAGCAGCGCGTCGAGCAGCTCACCCATGATGGGGTCGTCATCGACGATCAGCACTTGTGTCTCTGCGATCTGTTCCGTCATGCCTGTTCAGATTAGCCCAGGCGTAGCGCCCGCAGGGCTAAGGGGCATCTGCGGAGATATGACCCTGAAACCCTTCTTCCATGCCGTGTTCTGAGGCGACACGATAGAGTTAGGCCAGCCCTGATCTGATGTGCTCGTGTTTCCAATACGATTGGTTCACGCCCGGCCAGTGCGATGGACCCGCGGTGCGCCAGGATGCAGGTGAGCGGCATTGAGGTCGTCGGCTGCCATTGTTCTGCTGTTGTGGCAGTTTGGATCCGCTGCGGCGCCGTCGCCGTCGCGGCACCTGCGCTATCAGCGCGAGATTCTTCTGCCTCGGCTCGCAGCCGGACAGACCTGCGTCGCGCTGGATGGCACGGTTTTCGCGCACACCGAGAGCGCAGGCGCGGGCGACGTTCGCATCTATGGTCGCGACGGGCCGCATGAATTCAATGTGCCGTTCGCGTTGACGGAGAGTGGCCCGGCCACAATGGAACCGCAGCAAGCTACCGTGGGCAACGTTGCTGTACGTCAAGGCGAGCTGACGTTCGATCTGTCCATGCCCGCGGGTGACTATACCGAGGTCGATCTGAATCTGAAGGCGAAGAACTTTCTCGGTGTGGCAGAGGTTTCCGGTCTGGCACCGCGCGGCAGAGCGACTGCGCTCGGCACGTTTCCGGTGTTCGACCTGAGCGGGCAGGGGCTCGCGCGCTCGACCGTGCTCGCGCTGCACGATGTGAGCTATCCGGTGCTGCACATTGAGCTTCGGCTGACTGACCTGGAGGGCCGGCCCATGACGGTCCAGCCTTCGATGATCTCCGGAGCCACTGTGCCTCCAGGCCGTGAAGACCAGACCTTGTACACGACGGTCGCGTCGGCTTCGAAGATCGAGCAGCAGGGACATTGGTCGATCGCAACCATGGTCGTTCCCCCGCATGTTCCGATTGAGCGCGCCCAGTTTGTGCTCCAGCCAGAGTTTCACGGCGACTTCCTGCGTGACGCGACGATCGCCGCAACCCCGATGGATACCGGCCTGGCGGCGCTGGGTGCGGCCGAAGGTGTGTCGGGCCATATCTTTCGCGTGGTACGCGGTGCGATTGCGGGAGTTCCGGCGATCGACTCCAAGGAGCTTGCGATCAATACGGTGATCGGCGCGAACCTGCAGTCGCCGGCTAAGGTGACGGCAAGCGTGGACAACGGCAGCGCTGAGCCGCTGCCGATTGCGCGTGTGGACCTGCAGATGCGCGAGCGCAAGTTATGTTTCGAGGCGCGACCGGGAACCAGCTACACGCTGCGCTATGGTGACGCGGAGCTCTCCGGTCCGTCGTACAGCTACGCGCGACACTTTGTAGCCGCGGCTCGCCCTTTGATTGGGACACTCGGACCGGAGCAGAAGAATCCAATGTATGTGCCGGCTGGAGCGGACCATGATCACCGCAGGCCAGGGCGGGATCTGCCGTGGGTCCTGTCGATCGCCGGTATCAGCGTTGCCGGTGTGATCGCGCTGCAATATGTGCGTCACCGACGTGAGGGCATTGGATGAGCTTCGGGCGTTCTCGTACGCTGCAAAGCGTCGCACGGTTAGCGGCGGCTCTATTGTTTTGTGGGTTGTCCGCGACGTCGTCTGCGCAGAGTTCCGGTAGCGCTGCACCGAGTTCACGAAACGATCTCGCGGCTGCACGCCAGGAACTCGCGGCCAAGCACTATGCGGGCGCGAAGGAGCTCTATCGCGCGTACCTGCACGCGCATCCGAAGAGTGTTGACGCTGAACTGGGCGTTGCCGATACGGAGCTCGCGCTGCACGAGTACGACTCTGCGGAGATCGATTATCGCCGCATCGTTGCTGCGCGGCCGCAGCTTTGGGTGGCGCACAAGAACCTTGTCATTGTCGAAGCAGAGCTGGGCCGCTGGAGTGAGTTCGATCGCGAACGTGCCGTTCTGCGTGCGGCGCGGGAACGCGGAGCGCCGGGCATCAGCGCCCGCGAGAGCGACATCATCGACTCGTTCGAGGTGCCAGTTCACGGAAAGCCCGAGCGCTGGATTGTGCGTGAGTACTTTGAGCCGGTGGGCCGCTCGCAGGCGCGCTATAACTTCGAGCGCTTCTCGCCGGAGGGTCGTGCCGAGGAGTATGTCTCGCTGGAACCGACAGCGGCTGCCGAGGCGGCGCTCAAGCCCGGCGACGTACACATCGGCGCAGAGACCCAGACGGCGCCGCATGCGACAGCGGGTGAGTTTTCGCTGAACTGGTATAGCGGCAAAGGCCACGGCACGATTGCGAAGTACCCGAACGGCGAACCGACCTATGAACGTGCGCGCGCGGATCTCATCCGCTGGCTGCGCCGAAAGCCGTGACGCAATGATGGGAGCGCTGGCAGATGCGGTGGTCCTGATCCATCTGCTCTGGATTGTGCTCGTTCTCATCGGAGTGATCTGGACGCGAGGGCGGCCGGTGTGGACGGCCGTACATCTCGCCTGCCTCGTGTGGGGAATTGTGGTCGAAGTCGGTCCCTGGCGATGTCCGCTGACAATGCTGGAAGATTACTTCGAGAGGCGCGCGGGCGAGCAGGCCGTGGGTGGAAGTTTCATCCTGCATTGGGTGCAGGCGCTGATTTACCCGAATGCGCCGTACTGGCTGGTGTCCACGTTCGGCGTAGCGGCGTGTGCGATCATTCTGGCGATCTATGCCTGGCGCGCGTGGGGCTGGTGGAGCAAGAGGGACCGCCGGGCGTGAGGGAGCTTGCTCTGTGAATCAAAAGGGAGCGCCCGCGGGCTGATCTGTGTTGCTGGCTGCACTGGAAGCCGTGACCGGCGTGCGTTTTGAGCATCGTTGAGCGATATGTTTGCTCTGCGACATATTTTTGTTTTCAGCGCACGTTGTTTGTGGTTGAATTCGACAACACAAAAGCAAATGCCTTCCCCGAGTGGGTCAATCGAGCGTAAAGCCTCGGACTGAGAGGTTTTCGTGTTGGGCCGAGTCATTGTGCGGCGCTGGTCCGATTCGCAGGAAGACGGGAGTTACAGAATTCTTCTCGCAATGGAAAGAGGCGCGTCGTGCGGGCATTCTCGTTTTTCTCGTCAATTTCAGGACGCAATCCCAGGAAAATCGCCGTAATACTTCTCAGCGCGACGCTTTGGCTGGCCGGTTGTTCGACGCCGTCGCTTCGGCAGATCACGGTGACGCCAGCGCCCGGAACCGAGGTCCTGACCTCCGTCGGGCAAACGGTTCAATACACCGCGACCGGCAGCTACCAGCAAGGTACACACCCGGTGACAACGCAGAACATTACAAGCGCGGTTACGTGGAGCTCGTCCAATACGTCTGTCGCGACGGTCAACTCGACAGGCGTGGTAACGGCAGTCGGATCGGGAACCTCTACGATCACTGCAACGGGCAATGGTCAGAACGGCATGCTCTCGGGCTCATCGAACGTCACCGTTTCGCTTTCCACGACAACCGGTAGCACTCGGACGTTAAGCTCTCTCACGATCATCCCCGGGGCGCAGACCGTCACTCATCTGGGGGAGACGAATCAGTATCTCGCGATAGGTAGCTTCACAACTGGGCCGACTACGCAGGACCTTACAACACAAGTGACTTGGGGTTCGAGCGACGTTGCCGTCGCCAGAATCGATGCAACGGGGCTCGCGACCTCAACAGGCAATGGCAGTACAACCATCACCGCGATCTATACACCCGCTGCAGGCGCAGCGTCGCAGTCGATTACCACAGCCACAGCCGCGTTTTCTAGCAATGCTAGTGGAACAGAAACGCTTCCCACGATAACAGTCTACAAAGTGGGTTTGAATCCAAATTCGGGCAGTGTGACGGGCTACTACTATCTGCCCGACTCTGGAAGTCCTGGCACCAAAATCTCCTCCATCGCTTGTACGCCGAACGCTCCCGCGGCGTCCTGCACCGCGAGCGTGCCGGTCGGAGTGGTCGTTACGTTGAACACCACGACGACGACCAACTTTGGTGGATGGTCGAACAACTGCCTTCCTGTTCCTGGCGATGCGTTTACCTGCACGATTGCGGTTCCGGCACCTAACACTCAGACGGGAGCGCTTGGAGATGTCACGGTGGGGGCGATCTTTAACTGAGCGTGCGCTGAGCCGATTATTACCTCTTGTCGCGGCGGTCGCCTCATGTTGCGACCGGCCAGCTAGCGCATTGCCGAATCGACTTCGCTGAAGTAGCTCGGCGGCTTCAGGAGCTCGCGGGGCTTAGAGCCATCGGCTGGGCCGACAAGGCCGTCGCGTTCCATGAGATCGATCAGGTGTGCGGCGCGGCCGTAGCCGATGCGCAGGCGGCGCTGCAGCAGCGAGGTTGACGCTTTGCCGAACTCGAAGACGAGGCGGACCGCGTCATCGAACATCGGATCGGCTTCCTCGCCATCGTTGGCGTTGCCGAGGCTGTCGCCCTTCTCATCCTTCGGTCCTTCGAGGAAGCCCTCGACGTACTCCGCCTGGCCCTGCGCCTTCCAGAACTCGGTGACTGCGTTGATCTCTTTCTCGGTGACGAAGGGCGCGTGCACGCGCTGCAGGCGTGAGGTTCCGGGCGGCAGATAGAGCATGTCGCCGCGTCCCAGCAGCGACTCCGCGCCGTTCGAGTCGATGATGGTGCGCGAGTCCACCTTGGTCGCGAGCCGGAAGCTCATGCGCGTCGGCACGTTCGCCTTCAGCAGGCCGGTGATGACATCCACCGACGGCCGCTGCGTCGCAAGCACGAGGTGAATGCCGACGGCGCGCGCCATCTGCGCGATACGCGTGATCGCTTCTTCGACGTTGGCGCGATCGAGCATCATCAGGTCGGCGAGCTCGTCGATGATGATCATGATGTACGGCAGAGGCTCCTGGTTCACGTCCTCGAAGAGGTACTCGCTGCCGTTCTCGAACAGCTTGTTGAATTGATCGATGTTGCGCACGTGATTGGCGGCGAGCAGCTTCAGCCGGCGCTCCATCTCTTTCACCGCATTGCGCAGCGCGTTCGCGGCCAGCTTGGCCTCGGTGATGATCGGCGTGAACAGGTGCGGAATGCCCTCGTACATCCCGAGCTCGACGCGCTTCGGATCGACGAGGATCATGCGCACCTGCTCAGGCGTGGACTTGAAGAGCACGCTCATGATCATTGCGTTAATCGCGACGGATTTACCGGAACCCGTGGAGCCCGCGATGAGTACGTGCGGCATCGATGCGAGATCGGCAGTCACGATTCGGCCATTGATGTCCTTGCCCAGCGCGATCGGAAGCTTCGATTTCGACTGCACAAAGCTCTCGCACTCGACAACATCGCGCAGCCAGATGGTCTCGCGCTCGGAGTTCGGCACCTGAATACCGACGGTAGACTTGCCCGGCATGCGTTCGATGAGAATGCTCTCGGCAGCCATTGCGAGGCAAAGATCGTCGGCAAGTCCCGTTACACGCGAGTACTTCACTCCTGCGTCTGGGCGGAACTCGAAGGTTGTAACGACAGGACCTGGATTGATCTGCTCGACGTTGCCGTTCACGCCAAACTCAGCGCACTTCTCGACCAGCAGGCGAGCCTCTTCGCGCAGGGCATCCTCGCGAACCGTCGCCTGCACGGTGTCGCGAAAGAGCAGCGAACTCGAAGGCAGCTTGTATCCACGAACGGACTTCGGCGGCAGAGCAATCGCCTGGATGTTTGCATCCGCGCGCTTGCCGAACGCGATGTTCTGCGCCGCGATGTCCGCGACAGGTGACGGCATTGGCGGTTCGGGCAGAGCGACGGGCCTCTGACGCGCCGGCACCCGAGCCGGCGAGGGTTCCGGCATTGGCACGTCGGCGGTCTTCTTCGTGAACATCGGAGCCGGCGCCCTGCGCTCGGGGGCTTCGAGCCAACCGTCGTCATCTTTACGCGACGGAGCTCCGATCACCGGTTCCTCGTTCTCCGCAGTGCGCAGCGGAGCGGCTGCGGCAGCAAGCTGTGCCGCGTAGGGAGCTGCGGCAGCGGCTGCCGTTGCAAGACTGCTCGCAGCAGGCGCGTCGACCTTCGTGCGCGGAATATTCTGCCAGACAGAGACCCCTTCCGGAGCCGCGGCCAGCTCCGCTTCGACCTCGGGAGCTGCAACAGCCGCGTGGCGACGGTGTCCGAACCAGCCGAAGAACCCGGCGAGCAGCGAGTTGCTGCCGTCGCGCTGCGGCTTTGGAGCGGCGGCCTCCTCGGCGGCCCGCTCGCGGGCGGCTATGCGCTCGCGACGGCTGAGGTAAGCGGTGTCCTCGTCGAATTTCGCACTGACCGTGCTGCGTTCTGCACGCGCTGCACGGCGCTCCTTCCAGCCGAGATAACGCTCGCGCATGCGGCGGAAGAAACCGAAGTGCTCAGCGAACCACTCCGGCGCGGTCGCCAGCAGGAAGCTTGTCGTCAGGTAAAGCGAGAGCGCAACCATCAACGCGGAGATCACCGCCGCGCCGGGGAAGTTGACGAACTCGATCATCAGGTCGGCGAGCAGGCGGCCTTCAACCCCGGAGATGGGAATCGCTCCGCGCCACAACATCTGGCCGGGCAGAAGCGCGATCGCCGCAGGAGCGAAGACCAGCCACAACAGCAGGCCGCCGGCCTTGATCTTGGTGGAACCCACAGGACGCGAGCGCAGCCACGCAAGGCCAACACGCCCGATCACCACCGGCGCGAGCAGCACCGCCACGCCGAGCACCTGCAGCAGCGAGTCTGAAAGATACGCACCCACCAGCCCGGCCCAGTTGTGTGCCGGACGAACGCCCGCGCCTCCGCCGACTGTGTTCAGCGAGGGGTCTGCGGGGTTGTAGGTGACCAGCGAGAGGAGAAGGAGGGCGGCGGCGACGAGCAAGATGAGCCCCAGCATCTCGTTGAGGCGGCGGCTTCGTGTCGGGGCAAAAACCAGTCTCTGGGACTTCATGGATGGATGGGCGCACGCGGTCCATAGCCGCTGCGCACGTGCTGATCTTGCGCAGCGCAGGCCAACGGACCGAAGACCACCAGAGCTCTTTCATTGTTCCATAGGCCGCGGTGGGTTGCGCGCCGGCATTGCCCGGAACCAGACTGGTGACCGCCACCTTTGGGGAGTCTTACGCAAGGTTCAAACCACCTAGCCAACACCTGGGAGAACTCCCGGCATCCAGCTATGGAGGGAGGCGCCTTGCCCGGATACCGGTCATGGTTGCAGCCCTTGGGATGACCGGGGCGGGAGATTTTCGCGATTTCTCTCCCTTGCTGTCGGCGAAGGAGAATCGCGCACAGCCGCAGACCCGGTCGCATCTATTCAGGGAATGGGGAACAGAGTCATGGCAAATTCACTCGACGGATCGGAAAAGAACCGCGATACGGAACGGGTCCTGCTTGATGTCATCAAGATCTTGCAGGACGGGCAGAAGGGGTTCGCCGATATCGGGGAGCACCTCAAGGACGACACGCTGAAGCGCTACTTTCTGGCCGAAAGCCTGAAGCGCGCGAACTTCCGCGCAGAGCTCGAGAACGAACTGCATCGCGCCGGCATGGCCGATGTGAAAGAGTCCGGCAGCACCGCCGGCGCAATACATCGCACCTGGGGCGACATCAAGGCCAAGCTCGGCATGGGCTCGGACCACGAACTGCTCGCAACCGCTGAGCAGGGCGAGGACACGGCCAAGAAGGCGTACAAGGATGCGCTGGATCACGATCTGCCGCTGCCTATCCGCCAGCTCCTGACGGAGCAGCAGGCCCACATCAACAATTCACACGATTACGTGAAAAGCCATCGCGATCAGAAGGCAGCAGCGTAGTCGAGACGAGAACGAGGTTGCAAGAAAGGCGGCCATGCGGGCCGCCTTCTTTGCGTCTCAGCCCCGCTCAGTAGCCGATGTGGTGCAGGTAGAAGACAACGGCGCTCGCAATGATGCAATAGATCCCAAACCAGTACCAGCGGCCGTTCTCCAGCCACGAGCTCAGCCAGCGCAGGGCAGCGATGCCGGCCACAAAGCTCAGAATCATACCCAGAACACCCGCTGCGATGCTCGAGTGCAGATTGGTCGCCTGACACCCTGGCGTTGCATCGTGCGCGGCGCGAGCTACCCTCCATGCTTCACGCGCCAGGGCGGGCGGAGTCAAAATCACTGCAAGTGCAAACGAGAATCTCTCTGCCCGGCTGCGCTCTGAGCCCGCGAGCAGTCCGGTCGAGATCGTTGCACCGGAGCGCGAGAAGCCTCGAAACGGCAGGCATAATCCCTGCACGGCGCCCATCCATCCAGCCTGCTTGAACGTGACATTCTCGCCGGAGCGAGACGCCGCGCGCTCGTAACTCAGGTTCGCAAGCGGCGACTTGTCGCGTTCCTTCAAGCCCGCGATCAGAATCAGGATGCCGGCAGCAAACAGTGCAGGTGCAACAAGATCCAGCCTTGAGAACAGCGCCTCAACGTCACCTCTGCCGAAGGTGCAGGGAACCGCCGTCGGCGTCACTGCGGCAGTGAGGATCTTCTTCTGCTGATGGTGCTCAATCACATGAATGATTGGGTAGCCGATGATCGCCGTCAGCGCGGTTGCCCAGATCGCTCGCACCAGGAACCGCTTGAACGCATCGGCGCTGACGAAGAACGTCCGCTTCCACTGCCGCCAGAAGAAGGCAATCACGGCGAACATCGTTCCCGTGTGCAGCATCACGAGCAGCAGCGTCATCTCGGGCGCAGACGGGTCCAGTCCCATCAGCTTTTCGGCGACGACTACATGCGCGGAACTGGAAACCGGAAGAAGCTCGGCGAAACCCTGCACGATCGCCAGGATCAGCACTTTGAACACGGACATATTGCCGATTTTAGCGTTCGGACACGTGCATCCTTAATCACCAGAAGAACAATTGCACGGGAAGAGCATTTTGTGACAACGGACTGCCTGCAAGCAGCCATCAGTCGCGGTCGCTGCCGTAGATCGGGATGCCCTGCTTCACGCGATAGGCGATGCTCTCCGCCCGCGCCGCGTAGTCGGACTTCGGATACTTCTGCAGCAACTGGTCGGCGATCGCCTGGCAGTTCTGTGCGGCCTTATCGGCGTTCTTCTTGTCGTCATCCACCCCGTACATCGTCACCAGCACGCCCTGCCGGTACGCCGCCTGGTACAGCGCCTCGGCCGACTTCGGCCCGCCGGGATAATGGTCCGCGTACTTCAGGTACAGCTGCGTCTCCATCTCCGGGCACTTGGGCAGGCCCTGCCAGTCACCGCAAAGCTTCTCGTCGATGAGGTCATACGCCGCCCGCGCCGCCCAGTCCGAGTCCGGATACATCTTCATCACCTTCTTCAACGCGCCTTCATAGAGCTGCGGCCGCAGATACGCGTCCTGCTCATGCGCGCTTGGCAACGAGCTGATGTCCAGCTTGTCGAGCTGCCAGCGGATGTCCGCCGCGCGAAACGCCGCCTCCGGCGCCAGCGGCGAGTTGGGAAAGTACTCCGGCACCCGCTTGTAGAGCAGGTGCGCCTCCTCTGCGGCGTCCTTGGGCGGATGCGGCTGCGCGGCCTGCGCCTCAAGCTCCGCCGCTGCGCCATAAAGGATTGCATCCCCGTTCGGGCGTCGTCGGGCCAACGACGCCCTGATCGTGGATCCAGCCGGAGAACTGGTGATGTGCACTGGTTCGGGTCCTTGAATTCGGGCTCGGAGTCCGGATCCTGCTCTTCCTTCTCATCCGTGTTCGCGAAGACGTTCACCCATGCGCCGTTGCGGCCCATGATCGCAACCTCGTGGCCCGGCGTAACCGTCGCAATCGGCGGATTATTGCTGTCCGCCTGCACGTACAAGTTGGCGACGTGCAGCACCGTCGCCCGCGCCGTCGGGATCATCATTGCCCTGGTCGTTCTTGTTCTTCTTCTTCTGCGCGAAGAGCAGAGCGGGTGAGAGCAGCAGCAGGGAAGCGGCGGCAAAGCGTGCGTGGGGCATATCTGAAAGATTAGACGGTCGAGCGCTTCAGTCGTGTCACGCCTGCGCCGCGACAGTCTCTTGCTCCAGCTCCGCCCGGAGATCCGGGTCCAGATTGCCGCCCGAAACGATCGCCACCACCGGCGGGCCGCAGGAAGCTCATGCGCATGAAACAGGGCGGCCGCCAGGGCCACCGCTCCGGAGGGCTCGGCAACGATGTTGGTCGCCTTCAAAACAATTCGCAGCGCCTCTCGGATCTCGTCCTCCGTTACGGTGACGATGCCGTCCACAAACCGCAGAATATGCGTCGAAGTTACGCTCGCCCACCGACTGCGTCCGCAGCCCGTCGGCGATGGTCCGCGTCGTCTTCGCCGCCGGCCATTCCGTCAGCCGCTTCGTATCGAACGACTCCTTCGCATCCGCCGCGAGCGCCGGCTCGCATCCCCACACCTGCGGCAGCGGCACGCCGTGCGCCGCAGCCGACAGCTTGATCCCCGTCGCCACGCCCGACAGCAACCCGCCGCCCGACACCGGCGACAGCACCAGCTCCACGCTCGGCAACTGCTCCAGAATCTCCAGGCCGCACGTCGCCTGCCCGGCAATGATCGCCTCATCGTCATACGGCGGCACCATCACATACCCGTGCTCGGCGACCAACTCCTCGGCCTTCAGCTTGCGCTCCGTGCTCGCCGGGCCGACGGTAACAATCTCCGCACCCATGGCCGCCGTCGCCTCGCGCTTCACGCGCGGAGCATTCTCCGGCATCACGATGACGGCCTTCGCGCCCAGCGCACGCGCCGCATACGCCACACCCTGCGCATGATTGCCCGAGGAGTACGTGATCACCCCGCGCTTCAACTCTTCCGGCGTGAGCCCCGCGATCTTGTTGTACGCTCCGCGCAGCTTGAAGCTGCCAATCGGCTGCGCCGACTCATCCTTCAGGTAAATCTCCGGAATCGAATCCGAGAGCTCCGGCCATCCTGCCATGCGCAGCCGCGCCCGCGACACCCGCAGCAGCGGAGTTCGAACAGCAGTGGAAGCGATGCGCTCGCGCGCGGCCTGAATATCAGCGAGGGAAATCAGCTCAGACATCTACTTCTACTCTACCTCCGCCGCATGCAGCACCTCGGCGAAGAAGTGCACCAGCCGCAACTGATCCATGGCCGTCGGTCCCGCGCCATCGAGATTCAGATGCGACAGCACCGGCGAGATCAGCTCGGCCTTGAGGCTTGACCGCGGCAGCTCCGACGGCCATCCACTCCGTCTCCGCCGAAGGAATAATGTTGTCGCCCGCACCGTGCAGCAGATACACCGGCGTCTTCAGCGTTGCGAGCCGCCCATGCGGACTCACCGCGGCCATATCACTCACATGCCGCTCGTCAGAACGTTCCAGCGCCGTGCGCGTCGCCTGCAGCGTCGTATCCATCAGCGCTCTTGGCCTCGACGCGCCTGCGCCGCACTCAGGTTCTTCAGCGCGACGCGCTCTGCCGCAGGGTCCTCATACAAATGCGCCCGCAGCACCGCGCGAATCGGCGCAACATCCTGCGCCGGCACAAAATCGGCCACGTGCTCATACTCGAGCACCAGCGGACCATACTCATGCGGAGGCCAGCATCTCCTCGGTCCCGTTCGGCCGCTCGTCTTCGCCCGTGCGGTAGTACGCGGCCACGCGGCTCATCTCATCCTGCGAACCCACCGCCATCACAAAGCGAATATCGTCTTGATACTTCGGATTCGCCGCAGCCAGCAGCGACAGCCCACCCGAGAAGCTCAACCCGATCATGCCAACCGGCCGCCCGCCATCCGCATGCGTCAGCCACTCGGCCGACTCGCCAATCGTCGCAATCGAGTTCGCGCCGACCTGGTAGTCCTTGATGTCCGGCAGCTCCGGCGTCAGCACCTGCATACCGCACGCAGGCCATCGTGGTCGCGAAGTTCTCCAGCCTCGGTTCATCGATCCCCAGATGATGCACGCCGTGCAGCACGATCAGCGCCGGAGCATTCTTTCGCCGCACCGGCGTATACAGCCGCCCCCGCACCGCTCCGCTCGCCAGCGGCAGCTCCAGGTCGCGCACCTCAATCGGCTCGCTGACGAACCGCCGCAACCACGAAGGCACCGGCTTGTTCCCCACGAGATCCAGCACCGCGACGGACTGCAGGTGCACGCGCATCCACGGCCATCCTGCGAAGCTGACGCCGACGGTCACGACCGCCAATGCCAGCACCAGCCACCACACCCGGCGTCGCGCGTCGCTGTGCTTGTACCAGTGGCCCGGGTTCCTCAGCAGAACGGCTACAGTCGTCGGTCATGTCAGCGGCGGAACAGTAGCAGAATCGTAAGCGCCAGCAGGATCACATTCAATGGCAAAATGATCGCCAGTAACGCGATGCTTGTTGCTGCTCTTTGCTCCAGTCGCGCTGCGCGTTCCTCAGCGGCCTCGGCTGCCGCCCGCGCAGCGTTCACCTGTTCCGTGATCTGCGCAAAGCGCTCGCCCTGCTCGTTCAACTGCCGATAGATGCTCTCGTGCGAGCTCGTCACACGGCCGATATCGGCACGCATCTCTTCCCCGAACTTCGCCATGCGCGCCGCGCGTCGCGTCGTCTCCCGCGGCCTTCGACTGCAGAAATCGGTCTGCCGTGGGCAGGAGCCGCGCGATATGAGGAGCCAGTTCAATCAGCTGTGCAAGAGCCTTGGGCCACATGCACGGAATTGTAGCCGCCTCAGGCCGAAACCACCGCCGAATGTGCGAAACGTCGCCGCCGGTGGTTCATCACCGTCCAGACGATGCTCAGGACCAGGCAACTCGCGATGAAGATCTGCGACCACACGCAATAAATGCACCACTTCTGGATGACGAACGCCTCCAGGTAACTCAGCATGCCCGCGCAGAAGAAGCCGATCTCCGCCAGTTGCAGCGTCAGCCACGTTCTGCCGGCCAGCGCCGCAACCACAATCAGCCCATAGCCGATGATCCCGATCGTCGCCACCGGAATATGAATCTTCTTCGACCCCGGCTGCTCATCGAACGACTCCGCCGGAAACACCGAGAAGCGCGAGTGGTTCACCGCGCCGCAGTCCCACCTCTCCGTCACCGCGCACGGCGGCGCCTGGCTGGGATCCTGCATGTGAATGCGAAGGGCGAGCACCGAGTCAATAAGTCCGGCAAGGGCAATCAAAGCAATCAGGAAGCGCATCTTCCCCGTATTGTAGGCTGAGCGCTTCCGCCGCGCATCGGCGAAAATACAGACACACTGCGAAGCAACGAGGAAACGCGATGATTGAGACCACCGCTCCAGAACCGACCAACACCGCGACTGACCCGCTGCATCTCTGGTCGGCACTGAAGACAGCCGAAGATGCGCAGGCCTGGATCGAATCAGCACCTGCAGGCCTCGCGCGATCGCATCGCCGAGCTCATCGCTCCCGCCCCCGCTCGCTCCGCCGTCGAAACGCTCGCGCTCTACGATCAGGCCGCCTGGCACCTCCGCATGGCCGGCAGCCAGGCGCACGTAATGTTCATGGTGCATCCCGCTGCCGACGTTCGCGACGCCGCACAGTCGCTCTCCCAGGTTGTCGCCGCCGAAGGCGTCAAGCTCAGCCTGAACCGCGACGTCTTCAAGGTTCTCGAAGCCCTCGACGTGACGAGCGAGGACGCCGCCACCCGCTACTATCTCGAGCGCACGCTGCTCGGCTATCGTCTCGCCGGCGTCGACCGCGACGACGCCACCCGCGAAAAAATCCGCGAGCTCGCCGACAAGTCCACCGAGCTCGGCATGCGCTTCGCCCGCACCGTGCAGGACGACGTCCGCAAGATTGACGTCACCGATCCCAACGAACTCCGCGGCCTTCCCGCAGACTTCCTCGAACGGTTCGGAGTCCGACGAAAACAACGGCCAGCTCACCGCCGACAAACCCGTCGTCCTCACCACCGACCCGCCCGTCCTCGCGCCCATCATGACCTACGCCGCCAGCGCCGCGCTGCGCCGCCGCATGTATCTCGCCTACAACGACCGCGGCTATCCCACAAACTCCCAGGTGCTGCTCGATCTGCTGAGAGTCCGCGAGGAGATGGCCGAGACCCTCGGCTTCCGCAGTTGGGCTGACCTCGCCACCGTCGACCAGATGATGGGCTCCGCCGCCAATATGCGCAAGTTCCTCTCCGACGTCGAGCACGCCGCCCGCGAGACCGCCCAGCGCGAGTTCGCCGAGCTCGAAGGCTTCGTCCGCGGCCGCGACCCGAAAGCTCTTCCGCTCACCCTCAGCGACGCGCGCTTCTGGGAGGAGCAGTTCCGCCGCTCGCATTACAACTTCGATTCGCAATCCGTCCGCCCATTCTTCCCCTACGAACAGGTCGAGGCTGGCATCCTCGCCATCGCCGGCAAGCTCTTCGGCGTGCGCTTCGAGCGCAACAACATCCGCGCCCGTCTGGCACCCGGACGTCAAAGCCTTCGACGTCTTCGAAGCCTCATCCCCGAAAAAAGCACCCATCGGCCGCATCTACCTCGACATGCACCCGCGCGAAGGCAAGAGCAAGTGGTTCTCGGAGTGCTCGCTCGTCGGCGGCGTGCTTGGCAAACAAATCCCCGAGGCCTCGCTCGTCTGCAACTTCACGCAACCCAACGAAAAAGATCCGGCGCTGCTGCAGTACTCCGACGTCGTCACCTACTTCCACGAGTTCGGCCATCTCATGCATGAGATCCTCGGCGGCCAGCAGCGCTGGGCCGGCCAGAGCGGCATCGCCACCGAAGGCGACTTCGTCGAAGTCCCCTCGCAAATGCTCGAAGAATTCTTCGAGCGCGCCGACGTCCTCCGCACCTTCGCGCGCCACTACCAGACCGGCGAGCCCATCCCCGAGGAGACCGTTGCCCGCATGACCCGCGCCAGCGCCCACGGCCGCGCGCTCTCCACGCTCACGCAAGTCATGTACGCCACCTACTCGATGGAGACGCACGATCGCCGCGCCGCCGAGCTCGATCTCGACACGCTGCTCCGCGAAGGCTACGACCGCTTCTCGAAGTACGAGTTCGTCGACGGCAACCGCATGTACGCCGCCTTCACGCACCTCGTCGGCTACACCTCGAACTACTACACCTATCTCTTCGACAAGGTCATCGCGCTCGAGTTCTTCGCGGAATTTGCCAAGCAGCCCGCACACCAGCCATCGGATCAACTCCTCAGTGGCGCTGTAGCCCAGCGATATCGCAATCTGGTCCTCGAAGCCGGCGGCTCCAAACCCGCGAAGGATATCGTCCACGACTTCCTCGGCCGCGAGACCAGCATGGACGCCCTGCGTTCCTGGATAGGCCGCGAGTTCGCGGCCTAGACCCCGCACGAGCACGCGCGCGAGTTCGAATCGCAGCCCGCCGCTTAGCTGCGCCGCGGCCACAATCGGTGCGGCAGCAGATACGTGAATCCGGCAAAGCTCTGCCAGCGCGTCGATGTGCTGGTGAAGCCGTGCGAGAAACCGCCGTCCAGCACGAGGTTCGGTCGCAGCGTGTAGCTCAACGCAAACAGCCCATCGACCAGGTTCGCGCGCGCGACGTATGCTTCCCGCCGCCGTCGCATGCACGAGCGGCTGCGTAAAGTGATACAGCTCGACCGGCGCCTGCAGGTTGTCGCTGACCAGCGGATGATTGACCGAAAGCGTCTGAGCAAACTGTGCGCGCCGCAGCACGGCCCCTGCGCCCGTCATCGGAGAGCTCTCCGTGTCTGTCTGCTCGTTCACCACATAGTTGCTGTCGTAGTGAAACTTACCCACATCGCCGCTCACCAGCAGCAGCACAGCTATTCGCATAGCCGCCCTGATCGATGTCCGGCGTTGTGCCTGCATGCACACGGCCCAGGTACGCGAGAGACACGTTGGCCGGGCAATGCTCGATGCGCAGGCTGCGGCGTCTTCGCGGTCTGCGGCGCGGAGAGGCGGCAGATACAGAACAGCCTGCGCTCCCAGCAGCACGTCGCCCGAACCGCCGGACGAACTCGCATCACCTGTCTCGCGGCTTTGCGCGAACGGCTGCGTCTGCACCTCCAGCATCAGCCGCTCATGCACGGCCATTTTCGCGACGAAGTTCAGTCCATACTGCGAGGCAGTTGCAGGCGAATCGAGCGACCCCAGATATCCCTGCTCAAACTGCAGATATCCCACCGGCGGCAGCGTCGCCGGGTTCGTCACTGTAGGCCGTGATGGGTTCGCCTGCGGCGTCTGCCCCGCGGCACAGCCGGCCAGTGCTGTCCAGCACAGCAGGATGCACACACCTGCTCGGCTGCCTCGAGAAGGCACTGGTCCGCGCATCTTCGTCAGCTTATCCCTTGCGCTTTGCTTTTGCGGGTGCGGCCTTCGCGCCCTTCTTCGGAGCCGCGGCCTTCGCCGGCGGCTTGCGCGCCGGTTCGGACTTCGCCGCAGCCTTCGGCTTTGCCATTCGCCTTCGCGGCCGCGCTCTTGCCGTTGCCTGCTGATTTTGCCGTTACCGGCAGCCTTCGCCGCAGCCGCGCTTCGTCGACTTCGCCGCCGACTTCACCCGAATCTCTTCGCCTTTGCCCGCGTCACGTCCCACCACTCGCGGAGGCGGTCCTGCCGCCGGCTCCGGATCCGCGTGCGATCCCGCCTGGCGCGGCCCGACGTCGATCCTGGTCGCCGGCGCTGAGCCACATTCGTCTCCGCACTACTGGCCTCGCCGCTCTGCTGCCGCAGCGCGTGCAGCACCACGCGCAGCATCTCTTCTTCCGGCGCCGGCTTGCCCGTCCAGATCTCAAACTGGCGCGCGCCCTGCTGCACGAACATCTCCACACCGGAGATCACTGCAATCCCTTTTTGCCGCGCCATGCGCAGCAGCGGCGTCTCAACCGGGTTATAGACCAGGTCGAAAACGACTCGCGCGTTCAGCTCTTCCGGCGTCAGGATCGCCGCCGTTTTGTTGCCGCTCATTCCCGCGGGAGTGGCATTGAGGATCACATCGAAGCTCTGCTTCGCCACCGCCTCGCGCTTGATCGTCTTCGCGCCCGCCTGCCGCGCCAGCTTCTGCGCCGTCTCCGGCGTGCGGTTCAGGATGAAGACTTCCGCGCCCTTGTTGCGGCATCCAAACACCGCCGCCCGCGCCGCGCCACCCGCGCCCAGCACCAGCACCTTCGCATCGCGCAGGTTCAGCCGCCGCTCCAGCGGCCGCACAATCGCATCCACGTCCGTGTTGAATCCGTAAAACTTTCCATCCGGGAACCGCCGGATCGTGTTCACCGCGCCGATCTTCGCCGAAAGCGGATCGGTCCGCTCGAGGAAGGGAATCACGCCTTCCTTCAGCGGCATCGTCACGCTCAGGCCCTGGATCGGAATCTCCCGCGCCAGCTTGAACAGGTCCTCCACGTTCTTCGTCTGCAGCGCGAGATACACCGCGTTCACCGTCTCGCGCCGAAACGCCGTATTCATCATCAGCGGCGACATCGACGACTTGATCGGATCGCCCGCCACGCCGTACACCTTGGTCGCGACGTCCACCTGGTCGATGCGGTAGGTCTCGAGCAGCGTGCGCGCCGCAATCTGTCCCGGCGCCGTCGCTTCGGCTTGCGTCGCCGCAGCAAACGTAAACGCCGAGCCCGCGCGCAGCCCCAGCACGCGCGAGATAATCCCCGCCTCGCCCATGCAGATGCCCACAATGCTTGCGTTGGAGCGGTCTTCCATCCGCTCCAGGAAGTGCATCAGCTTCAGGTTGTCGGTCAGCGTGCGCGCCGTCGGCACAACCTTGTAGAAGTCCGGCGCGTACGGCTCCATGCGGGCGTAAATCGCGTCCAGATCGCCCGTCTGTTTGAAATCATGAAAGCTCAGAATCACCGCCGCACCGGCATCGCGCAGCCGTTGGATCGTGTTCTTCGGCAGCTTCTCAATCGACTCCAACTCAATGTCGACGAGATGAAATCCCGCCTCTGCCGCCTTCAGCAGAATCTCCAGCGCCGCCTGGTTGGATCCCTCGAACCGGCCGCCGTTGTCCTTGCACCGGCAGGTCGCGACCACCGTCGCGGCCCCGTTCTCGGCAATGAACTCCTTCAGCGCCGGCATCGCGGACGCCGGTTTGGGCATGTAATCCAGCCGGAACTCAATGAAAGTAGTGTCTTTAAGGGCGGCGGCGGCCTTCTCCACCATCTCCTCGGCAGTCTGGCCGGTGATCGCGATGCAAATCTTCCCGATTCGGGAACGGAGCAGGTGGGAGGCGATTTGGGTACTCTTATTCATGCTGGCGACCGCGGTATCGTACCGCCGAAGTTCCTCATATGCAATATAGCCTTGAAGATAGCTCTGCGCCGGGGCATCGGCACGATTCACAGCCCGAAGCGGTACGGAAGGTGTTGATTTCTCGTCCAGCTCCCGAGTTTGGACGCGCCAGCCGGCCCAAGAGTTGCCATTTCCCTCACCCGCCCGTGTACGACAATTTACCCCATGCAACCCCGTAGCCCGTCGTGCGTCTAACCAAATAACTGAGAGGCTAATTTCAGACTGTCCCACCCGTAATAGCATCTCCCTCTTTTTTGCCCTCGGGCATCCTCTACATTCCTTCAGTATCCCCTCCCCGAAAGCCTCTCAAGGGCCCGCTGGAAAGCGGGCCCGATCACTTTAAGCCGCTGGCTACGTTCGCCGTACCGAGGTTTATGATCCTCGCAAGTCGATGATCGTGTCACGAAAGTACGCCAGCCCGCTGCTCGTCTCGCTGTTCGCCATCCTCATGGCGCAAGCCGGTGCGCAGAGCCCGTCCAACCCATCCGCGCCACAGAAGCTCGCTGCGCCACAGAAGTTCGATGTGGCGAGCATACGGCCATCCCCAGATCGAACGGGCCAGCCCGGCTCCTGGTTCGGTACCCAAATCACCGGCGACATGTTTCAGGCGCATGGCATGTCGCTGAATGCCCTCGTTTGGTATGCCTATGCCAACGGAGGCCCGAAGCCTCAGATGGTATCCGAGGGTAAAGGCTGGATGGAGTCGCAGCAGTGGGACATCGTCGCAAAATTCGACGATCCCTCCCTCGCAGGACTAACCAACGCAGAGCGAAACGACCGGATCCGGCCGATGCTGCAGGCTCTGCTTGAGGAGCGGTTCCACCTGAAACTCCATACCGAGGTGCGGCCGACTCAGGTGTACGCGCTGGTGCTGGCCAAAGGCGGAGCCAAGGTAAAAGAAGTTCCTGCGCCGCCTGAGATGCAGGGTGACTGGACGGACGCGATGAAGCGTTATCCCGAAGAAAATCCCGGCAAGCCATTTCCCGGTGCAATGACGTGCAGCGGTAGCCGCTGCACAGCGACTGCGGCGACGATTAGCCAGGTGCTCGGACAGATTCGGTACGTCACCCACGCGGATCATATGGTCATCGACGAGACTGGGCTGAAGGGCCATTACGATTTTTCGTTCCGAACTCTAGGCAACGACGACGACCCGCCGAACATCGAGGAAGACCTGGGGATGAAGCTCGAACCACGCAAGGTGCCTTTGACGACCTACGTGATCGACTCCGCCGAAAAGCCCTCGGCCAATTAGGAGAAACCTCCGCCCTCTACAATCGATCTGTGAGCACCAATACTCCAGATTGGAAGGAAAGCCCTGAGGCGATCGCCGCCCTCGACGCCCTCTTCGCCTCAATCGGCCTCGAGCATGGCCGCCGCGCCACCCGCGCCGGAACCTGGGCTGCCGGGGAACGCATCCGCCGCGCCAGAACCTCGGAACCCGCCGCAAGCCCTCCCACCAGGGCAAAAAAGCCCCGCCGCGCCCCTGGCGTCGTCCGCCCCGCCGGCTGGGAGGCCTTCTCCTGGCTGCACGCCGGCTTCAGCACCCGCGAGGGCGGCGCCACCATCGCCTACGGCAACCCCGGCGACCTCAACCTCGGCTGGAACACCGCTGACCTCGCCGAGACCGTCGCCGCCAACCGCCAGCGCTTCCTCGAAGCCGTCGCCGGCCCGCATTTTGCCAAAAGCTCAGGCCAGCTCGTCGCCGTCCGCCAGTTTCATAGCAATCTCATCCGCGTCATCGGCCCGGATACATCGCCACTCGCCACGCGTGAGGGCAAGCCGGTCCTCCGCGGCGACGGCCTCATCACCGCCGAGCCCGACCGCCCGCTGGCCATCCTGACCGCCGACTGCGTGCCCGTCCTCGTCGCCGATACCCGCCGCCGTGTCGTCGCCGCCTTCCACGCCGGCTGGCGCGGCACCCTCGCCCGCATCGTTGAGCGTGGCATCGGCACCATGCGTCTCCAGTTCGGCTCTCGCCTGAAGGACCTCATCGCTGCCATCGGCCCTGGCATCGGCCCCTGCTGCTACTCCGTCGGAGAAGAAGTCCGCTTCGACTTCGAGAGCCAGTTCGCCTACGCGCCCTCGCTCTTCTCCGAGGTCTACGATTCCGACCCGGTCCGAGACAAATATCCTCTGCTCTTCCTCACCGCCCGCGCGCCCGGCCATTCCAACATCGGCCCGCAGATTCACCTTGATCTCATCGAAGCCAATCGCCGCCAGCTCCTCGACGCCGGCCTCAGCGCCTCAAAGATCTCCGTCGTCGGCGAGTGCACTGCCTGCACGCGCCTGCCCAACGGGCAGCGCCGCTACTTCAGCCATCGCGACGAGCACGGCTACACCGGCCGCATGCTCAGCCTTATCGGCATCACCGCACTGTAGCATCGACGCCTCTACCCTCACGGCTTCTTCTGCAGCTCCTCGAACAGCGCATCGCGGTGCATCCACGCATACGCATCCAGCTTGTTGAGGTTCACCCTGTAGACCCACACCGCCGCAATCGCCGTTGCTGCAAACACCAGCGGCACAACCCAGTCCACCTTCCAGTACCCAGTCACAAAAGTCACCCCGCCACCCACCAGCGCGCAAACCAGCATGATTCCCATGCTGAGGAACGCGCTCGCCGGCCGCGCCTGTTTCTGCGCCGTCCGCCCCGGATCAATCCTCTTCGGTGACCGCATGGACATGTAGTTGCCCACCGTCATCTCGACCAGCAGCGTTGTCAGCATCCATAACATCGCGCCCAGCACCACAATCGCCGAAGGCAGCTTCGCCGAGTACGAGAGCACTGCCAGAATCGCGAGAGTCTCCGCAATCGCGAGCCCGGCGCAGAGCACGTTCTTCCCCATCATCACCTCGCGCATCCGCACCGGCGCCAGGAAGTACGTCTGCGTCCCCGCCCCATCCAGGCCAAACGAGTTGAACGCCATCGGAAACACGCCCAGCAGCCCATACGCCAGCGCGCCCACCAGCACCGTCGGCCCATGCCACGACCGCGACGCCCACTTGCCCGCGAAGATCAGCACCATCACCAGCGGCATCACCAGCCCATAGAACAACCCCGTATTGCGCCGCAGATACAACAGCTCCTTCGCCGCGACCACGCGCACCACATCCGCCGGCCGTGACGCCGCCGCAACAAACGTCCCCTGCGCCGAATGCGTCAGCTCGTGTTTCGTCGCCTTCGCCGCGCGCACCACATTCGCCGCATCGCTCAGATTTTCTCCGCGATACTCCGTCCGCATGCGCAGCGAGAACACAAACAGAAACACGCATCCCCAGGCCGCCGCCGAAGCACGTTCTCGCCCGCGAACCTCGCCACGTTGCCGTGCGCCGCCGCCGCAACCGATCTTCCCGCAAGCTCCGGCGGCAGCACGCGCAGATACGGCTCTACTTTCGCCACCGTCTGCTGCACGGCGACGATCTTGTTCAGGTCCACTCGGCGGTTGTGATACGCCGGGTTATACAGAAAATTCAGCCCCTGCGCGCCGATCGAGAACAGAAAGATCAGCGCCGTGAACGCCTCGCGCGCCCGCCGCGTCGAAAGCCAGCGATCCACCCACGCGAAGATCATTCGCGTGAACAGCACATTCACCACGGCGAACACCGCCATCGCGCCGAACGCCCATCCCGCAAGCGCCGGCCTGCATATCGTCACGCCGCCGGCCGCCGCGAGCGACATCAGCGTCACAATGATGTTCCCCGGCGCCAGAATCCCGAAGAACAGCCGCACCGCCGTGTAGCTCCACACGCCCATCGGGAACCGGATCAGCTGCTTCGGATCGAACGTCGTTCCCGGCTGCCCGAGGTTCAGGTTCGCCAGTTGGCTCACCAGGAAGATCGCCCACAGCACCCAGCTCACTCGCTCAAGGTGCCCGCTTGCCGCCGCCCACGCTGCCGTCGCGCCCGCGCCAAAGCACAGCCCTCCTACGATAACCAGCGCAATCGGGGCCACACTCAGCGTCGCCGCCAGGTCACTCTTTCCGCCCTTGCGCCGAAAGCCATTCAGGTACATCTGCCAGCGCAGCCGCGCGATCGCGCGATACTGCGCGCGTGTCTGCGCCGCCGTCCACGCGTCGCGTTCAGCTCAGCCACGCGAGCTCCCCTTCGCGCACCCCGGCGTCACCGTCGTCCTTGCCCACCACATTCAGGAAGATCTGTTCCAGGGTTAGACGTGATCCCGTCAACCGCGATCCCGCTCCATCTGTCTCTGCCGAGGGCAGCTTCGCCTGCACACCCGCGCGCAGCTCCTCCAGCGATCCATGCGCCACAATTCGCCCATGGTCAATGATCGCAATATGCGAGCACAGCCGCTCCACAATCTCCAGCACATGCGAGGTCAGAAAGATTGTCGCTCCGCGCGCAATCATCCCCTGCAGCATCGACTTCAGCGTTCCCGCTGCCACCGCATCCACGCCCTCGAACGGCTCATCCAGGAACAGCACCTTCGGCCCATGAATCACCGCCGCCGCCAGCGCCAGCTTCTTTCCCATTCCGTGCGAAAAGTCCGCGATCAGCTTCTTCGGCTCGTTCGCCAGGTTCATGAACTCCAGCAGCTCGGCGGTCCTCTCCTGCGACGTGCGCCGGTCGAGCCCATACATCCGGCCCACAAACTCCAGGTACTCACGCGCAGTCAGTTTCCCGAACAGCGCCATGCCCTCCGGCACAACACCGATGTTCCGCTTCACCTCCAGCGGATTGCGAAACAGGTCTTGCCCGAGGATCTGAATGCTGCCCGTCGTGGGCGCAAGCAGTCCCGTCATCATCTTGATGGTCGTGGATTTTCCAGCTCCGTTCGGTCCCAGAAACCCGAAGAACTGCCCCGGCTCAACTGCAAGGTCAATGTGATCGACAGCCGTAAACTCATTGAAGCTCCGGCTGAGGTCGTGCACCGCAATCGCAGACATGTTGAGCCGAGTGTACGTTATCGCCCGTCCCGACGCGTAGGGCCACGAGGTCGACAGCGTTCAGCCGTGAACCGCTGCCTGGCGCTGACTTGCTAACTCGCTGACCTGCTGCCGTTACATCGGTGGCGGATGATGCGGGTCGACATTCCCTTCATCGCCGCGCTCGCCCGCCGGCTCGCCATCGCGCCCGGCCTTCTGCGTTCGCGTCGACGCCTCCGAGGGGTTCACCAGATCGCGCAGCTCTTTGCTCGGCTTGAAGAAGGGAACCCTCTTCGCCGGAACCGCGACCGCAGCTCCCGTCTTGGGATTGCGGCCTGTGCGTGAGTTACGCTGCCGCGTTCTGAAGCTCCCAAAGCCTCGGACCTCCACCTTATCGTTCGCCTTCAGTGCACCAATGATGGACTCAAACAGCGTATCGACAATAACCTCACCATCACGGCGGGTGAGGTCGCCGAGTGCAGTGACCTGGTCGACTAGATCAGCTTTCGTCATGAGGGTCTTCTCCCGGGCCAGAGAATCTCGCGCCAGAGCATTTCTCCTGAAGGTGCCGAGGGGAGCCTTGGAGCTCCGCGCCGTTTTCCTGCGAAGAAAACGGCATTTCGACATCCTTTCCGACTGCACGTATCAGGAGAAATGCTCTTAACGGTTCATTGCCCCTTTAGTCTAAGCCACTTAGACGGTTTCAACTCACCAACGTGGCTCACCCGATGAAAAAATTACAGGTTTCCGCCCACTGGTCTAGCCAAGTGAGATGCGGCCCGGCCTTCCCGCGCATCCTTTCGCAAAAGAAAAGCCCGTGCCGAAGCACGGGCTTTTTGGTCGTGCTTCGAGCCTACTGGGTCGGTTCGGTGCCTACCAGGTTCCCGCTGGTAATCTGCGCCGAGACCGGTGTAATCGTCGGATAACCCGCGCCCACAATCTCGGTCAGGGTAAACGTCGCCCGGGGTGCAGTTCGTCGTAGTGCAGCCCGCGTTCGTCACCCAGACGTTCCCGGTCACATCGACCCCGATGCCGTATGGCGTCGTCGCCGTTCCGCCATTGTTGGTGCCGTGCAGAAGACTGTTGAGCCGGAATGTTGAGGACCCCGTTGCTGTTCAGATAGATGCCGCTGCCGGTAGCCGTCGGGCTGTTGACCGGAACCTGCAGCACGCCGCTGGTGGTGGCATCCGCAACCCAGAGCTGCTTGCCGCCGTCGATCGCCAGGCCCTCATACCGCGTCCTGAAGGCCGCCTCGGAAGTTGTAGCAGGCTTTCGCTGCGAATAGAAGCAGAGACCCGCAGCGGCTGCCGCTGGTCCCGAGCAGGACCGCACCTCGATATCGTCGTTGCCGGTGTAGATCACCTGTCCGCTGTCGTCATTGGCATTCACGATATCGGCTCGAAGTTGTGCCGCTCACGTAGTAGTTGCGCATCGTGCTCGTTGTCGGATCCGTGATCGCTACCGCGTCGCCATTGCTGATGTCACCTGCGATCGACTGCACCGGGAAAGCGAACGTCACTCCGGCGTGATCGAGTAACTCGAGCGGCTGGTCGAGATATTCGCCAGCTCATAGCGGCCGCCGTCGGTAATTCCGACGTTGATCCTGTCGTCGCCGCCCACCGTTACGCTCTCGCTGTTCGTGTTCGGCAGGGACACGCTCTCTGTCGTCGCAGGGCCTGTCACCAGATAGCCCGGAACCTTGGTATTCGCGCTGTCGTTGTACCACGCATAGCCGTTCGCATCGATCGCCACCTGCTGCGGGAAGACCAGGCCCGTGGTGTTGAACGGTCCGCTGAACGACTGCGTCGTCGGGTCGAAGAACGCTGCTCCAACCTGCCCCGACGCGTTGCTCGGGAACCAGATTCTGCCCGCGCTGTCGATATCCAGCGTGCTCGAGCGTTCCCGTATTCACCGACAGCCCCAGCGAAGAGGTCGTATAGCTCACGCCGATCGACCAGTCATTCGGCTGCCGTCGCCAGTCCCGCAAACGGAGGCGTCGTCGTTCCCAGGTTGTACAGGTTTGCCACCTCGGTCGTCGGGTGCAGCGCCATCTGAACCGCTGCCTGTAGCGTATCGGAGGGCCGCGTCGTGGCGCCGTTCTGCGTGTAGTGGAACAGCTTGCCGCACGGCGTCTTCGTCTCCGTCCCGTTCGGCGATCCGGCGGAGTTGATGCAGGCCGCCAGAATGTTCGCGATCGTGTTGATCTTCGCCGCTTCAATCGTGACTCCCGGCGAGTTCTGCGTCGGCGCGCCCACTGCAGTTTCAATAATCGACGGGATCGTGTAATTCATGCCCCTCACCAGCCCGTTCGAATACACAATCGTGTCCGCCCGTCGTCGTCGACGGTCCGCCGATCGAGTCATTCACGCCGTTCGCTCCGCCCAGCGTCGTCGAGAAGAAGTGCGACAGCGTGAACGCCAGCCCCACCGTCGTCACCTCGTTCAGGATCACGAAGCTCTGCTGCGCGCTCGCGCACGGCCCAAGGCCCGCGCCCAGCACTGCGGATCGCATTATTGCCGGCTCCCGAATTGCCGCCGATTCCCAGCAGGTACACCGGCGTGTCCGACTGCGGGCACGTGTACGGCGGCATACTGAAGTTGCCGTTCACATCCGTGGTCGTGGAGGACAGAACGGTGGCCGTCGATCCATACCCGGTCGTGCCCACTGCATAGACGGAGATCGTCGCTCCGGAAACAGGCTGCTGTCCGCCGAAGACCTGGCCCGCAACTCCGGCTGATTCCACGTTTGCGGTCACCGTGGACACTTGATCCATACCGCAGCCGGTCAATAGCAGCGCCGGTACAAGGGTCGTCACACCGCAAAGCATGAGTTTGAGTCGCATTGGGGCCTCCGGGCTCGCCACGTTCGAGGGATAAAAGGGTTCTGAAGGTGTTATACACCGGTACTAAGAACGGTTAAGAGCGTACTTAGAATATGTAGGGTTGCTAGCATTCTGCAAACCCCGGACGTCACGTTACAGCCGTGTCCGCGTCGCCCCGCGAGAGAACCTGCCGCTCGCGCCCGTTCAGGCACGTGCACTGGGGTACAAATCCTTTGGTTTTCAGCTTTTTACCCCACGCCGCTCAGCGCCACTCCGCGCGCCCTGCCGCAATACGAAAAATCGCGGCCAGCGCGCCTTCCGGCGCCCAATTGTCTGCTCTCCGACCCTCCGCCTATTTCCACAGGAAGTAAAATCCGGGCGCCTGATTCAGGACACTTGCCGGATTCGCGAACAGCTCCGTTGTCTCATCTCCGGTCAGTAGCCCCAGCAGCCCATGCTGCTCTCTGGGGGGACGTACCACATGAGGTTCCCCCTTTATGCCCACGCGCTTCGCCGTATCCAGCAGTGCTGTCCTGAAACCGGCCTGCTGGTCGATCAGCCCCAGCGGCTGCGCCTCTTCGCCCGTCCACACCTGCCCGGTCGCCAGCGGCTGAATCTTGTCCGCGCTCGTATGCCGTCCCGCCGCCACATCGCGGATGAACTGCCCATACATGTTGTCGATCAGCCCCTGGAAGTACGCCTGCTCCTGCGGCGTCATGTCCCGCGTCGGATCGCCGGCATCCTTCAGCTGCCCGTCGTGCAGGTTCACGTTCTTCAGCTTCGCCCACTTCAGCAGCTCGCCGTAGTTCGTCCACTCCATAATCACGCCAATCGACCCCACCACGCTCGCCGGGTTCGCATAGATCTTGTCGCACGCGGACGCAATGTAGTACGCCCCCGACGCACCCACGCTCTCCACTGACGCCACCACCGGCTTGTGCAGCTCGTTCCTCACCCGCAGCACCTCGTGGTACACCTCCTGGCTCGCCGCCGCTCCTCCGCCCGGCGAGTCAATGTGCAGCACGATCGCCTTGATCCCGTCATCTTTCCCAAACTTCTCCAGCTGCTTGTCGATCTTGTCCGCGTCCACAATCACGCCCGAGATATCGATCACCCCGATGCTCGGCTCGCCGAAGCTCGCCGTCCCGGCCGCTCCCGACATCGCCACCACCATATGGCTGAACATCACCGCGAACGTGATCACCACCACGGCAACAATCGCCGCAAAGATCGCCGCCCAGAACCACCCCGACCGTCTCGGCGCCGCGGTACCCATACGCATACGGATACCCATACGGCGGATAGCCATACGGCGCCTGCGTCTGCGCACCCGCCGGCGCCTGCTGCGAATACGGGGAAGCCTGCTGCGAATACGGCGAATACGGCGGTCTCGGTTGCTCGCTCATGCCGCCGAGTCTAGCAGCGCCGTCACGACAGCGTCTCCTCTACCCTCTACTGTCTGCTCTCTACTGTCTAAGAAATGACGTATCATAAATTCCGCCAGCGCACTGAGCACGCGCAGCGCGGACCAAGGCACGTGAACCCTCCCAGCCTCAGCATCGTGATCCCCGCCTACAACGAGGGCGCCCGGATCGAGAACGCCCTCGATCGCGTACTCGCCTGCGTCGCCGAGCGCCGCTGGAATGCCGAAGTCCTCGTCGTCGACGACGGCTCCTCCGACAACACCCCCGACATCGTCCAGCGCTGGATGACCACTCACCCCAACCTCCATCTCATCCACAACGACGGCAACCGCGGCAAAGGCTACTCCGTCCGCAACGGCCTCCTCCAGGCCCCGGGCAAGATCGTCATGTTCACTGACGCCGACCTCTCCTCGCCCATCGAAGAAGCCGAGCGTCTCTTCGCCGCCCTCGACGCCGGCGCCGACGTCGCCATCGGCTCCCGCTGGCTCGAACAAGCAGCGCCAGACCATCCACCAGCCGCTCTACCGCCGCTTCTTCGGCCGCTGCTTCAACTGGGTCACCCGCAAGCTCATGGGCCTGCCCTACAAGGACACCCAGTGCGGCTTCAAGGCCTTCAAACGCGACGCCGCCCAGGTCATCTTCCGCCTCCAGACCATCGAGCGCTGGGGCTTCGACCCCGAGATCCTCTTCATCGCCCGCAAGCTCGGCTACACCATCGTCGAAGTCCCCGTCACCTGGGGCCACGACGAGCGCTCCCGCATCAGCTACCTCAAAGACGGCATGAAGATGCTCCAGGACATGGCCCGCATCCGCAAAAACTCCCTCCGCGGCCGCTACGACGAAGCCATCGCCGCCATGAAGGACACCAGCACCATGATCACCGCACCCGCCGCCCGCCCCGATCCCATCCCCGTCAAAGCAAGTCGTTAGTAGTTAGCAGCCTTTGCCTTTCTTGTTGTCATTCCCGCAGGGAATCTGCTTTGTTTTCGACTCACCCCTAACTCCCTCACTCCTACTAACTCCTCACTTCTTCCTCCCTTCATACTGAAACACCTGCTCCAGCGGCACCCCAAACACCCTCGCAATCCGGAACGCCGTCTCCAGCGACGGCGAATACTTATCCAGCTCGATCGCGATCACCGTCTGCCTTGTCACGCCAATCGCATCCGCCAGCTCCTGCTGCGTCATGTTCCGGTCCGCGCGCAGCTCACGAATCGTATTCCTCAGCCCCGGCATTACAGCGCCCTCCGGTACGCCACAATCTGCGTCACCGTCTTCACAATGTCCGAGATCACAAGAATCCCGTAGAACACATTCAGAAAATGCAGCGCAAGAAACCGCGCGTGCACCGGAAACTCGCCCGCATTCGCCAGCGTATGCATCCACAGCATCCCCAGCCCCAGCACCATCAGTCCTGCCAGCGTCAGATACCCCGCCCGATACCCACGCAGTTGAATCAGCTTGTCGCGCTCATCCTTCATCCGGTGCCGCGTCACCGCCGCAATAATCGACTGCAAAATAATCTGCAGCACAATAATCGCGAAGATCGTCCCCGCCACCTTGTTCACCGAGTTCGCCCGATGAAGATTCAAAAAGAAGTACGGCAGATACACCACCAGCTCCGCCACCAGCGACCCCCACAGCGACCTCTCCTGATAAGAAAGACTGCCCATCGCGTCATCTCCATGTAAAATATCTTTTACATAAAAGAAAGTAGCTCATCCGTGAGGGAGGTGTCAAACATTTTGTACATACTACTTAGCTAAGCAGTCACTTCCTGCCTAGGAGATTTTTGGGGATATCCGGGACCTTCCCGGTCATTCCCATTTTTTCTATTCGAGATTCGGTGGTCTGCCTCTGTGGAAGCTTCAATGATCGTGTCAACTCAATTGCTCTGGGGCGAGGGCGGATTAGCTTCGGGTAGTCCAGAAAAAGAGCAGACCACGGGAGACTGTGTAGTGCCTTGTGCCAATCACGAACTACGACGTGATTATGGTTGATGCACCAAGCGAAGAGGTCGGCCATCTGGAGAGCAGAAACTGCCCTCATATCGGCTTCGCCTAGACGGGCAACGCTGGTAAGCAGGGGCATCTCACTTCTGGCTTTTGAGCTTCGCCATCTGTCCGAGACATGCCCATAAAACGGCTCACCCCTATCGAAATAGAGTTCAAAGCGTTTAGCGCCTAGCTGCGTGCCTCGCTTGAAACAAAATCCCAAGGATTCCGTGGTGCACACTTCTGCTACCGTGTTCGGCAACGACGGATTCTCGGCTCTGGCCCTTAGCCAATCAGTCAAGGGGATCATGAACGTGACCGGATACAGACCACCTCTAGCGCCTCTGCCTGGAGCTCCTTCTGGTATCTCAATATGTTTCCCGATTGTTCTCACGCAATCGCCGATGAACGCATTGACACGACGGTCTGTCCATCCGTTCTCAGTTGAGAACTCATTTTTAAGCGACACCGCATCAGTCGTGTGGAGAAAATTGGCCTTATGCCGATAGAGCACCTTCTGCCAGTCGCTATTGAACATTCTCCACTGCCTGTCCGATCCGCATACAGTGGCTAGGCACGCGTGTGAGAACTCCGGATTGTCAGACTCGTTTCCGCCGTCGAAATAGCTCTTCCAGACCATTAGTAGATGATCCTCCGGAACAGGAGGCCACGGGTGACAATCCCCCGGGTGATTCCGGTATGTGGGTTTGCAGGATGCTCTGTGGCACCCGCAGCCTATCTCTTCACTTCATACCGCATCGCCACCGCCCCCGAGCCCAACTCCACCCGGCTCACAAGCCGCAAATCCAGAGGCTTCGATAATCCCGCGAGCATTGTCGGCCCGTGACCCGCGATCCTCGGGTGCACCACGAACTCGTACTCGTCGATCAATCCCAGCTGCGCCAGCGCCTTCGGCAGCGTCACGCCGCCGAGGGAGATGACCCCGCCCGGTTCCTGCTTGATCCGCAGCACGGCCTCCCTCAGATCCCCGCGCAGAATCTCCGCATTCCAATCCACCCGCTCCAGCGTGCTCGACACCACATACTTCTTGGCCGCGTTGATCGTCCGCGCGAAGCGCTCCATCCAGTCGGGCCTCGCTCCCGCTGCCGCCGGCTCCCGCCACCCCGCCTCCATCATCTCGTAGGTCATCCGGCCAAAGAGCAGGGCATCAGCGCCCGAGAGTTTCTCGGCCCAGTAACGATGCAACTCTTCGTCCGGTGTGATTCCACGATGATCGCAACACCCATCCAGGGTGACGTTGATTCCATACCGAAGCGCTCTCACCGCAACAGAGTACTCCGCTGCCGCTCCAGGTTTTTACTAACCACTAACGACTAACCACTAACCACTTCCCGCCAAAGACACCCCACCCTTTGATGCCCTAAACTCTCTCCTGCATGCTTCGTTCCTTCTTCATCGGCCTCTCCACCAACAAATCCTTCCGCAAATTCTCAGAGAACTCCTCCATCGGCCGCCGCGTCTCGCATCGCTTCGTCGCCGGCATGACCGTCGAGGAAGCCATCGCCGCCGCACAGCAGCTCAACCGCGAAGGCATCGCCGTCACCCTCGACTCCCTCGGCGAATCCGTCACCGACGCGCCACACGCCGAAGCCTCCGCGGCCATCTACCACCGCCTGCTCGACGAGATCGCCTCCCACAACCTCCGCGCCAACGTCAGCCTCAAGCTCACCCAGATGGGCATGGACGTCGGCGGCGAAAACTCAGCCGAAGGCCAGGCGCTCGCCGAACGCATCGTCGCCTCGCTCGTCGAGCACGCCGCGAAATACCAGAACTTCGTCCGCATCGACATGGAAGGCTCCCAGTACACTGAAGCGACGCTCGGAATGACAGAGCGCCTCTTCGCCCGCTTCCCCGGCGCCGTCGGCACCGTCCTCCAGGCCTACATGTTCCGCACCGAAGCCGACGCCGACCGCCTGCTCCAGCAGGGAATCCGCATCCGCCTCTGCAAAGGCGCCTACAAGGAACCCGACCGACATCGCCTTCGCCGCCAAATCCGACGTCGACGCCAACTACCTCAAGCTCGCCAAACGCATGATCACCAGCGACGTCTTCTGCGGCATCGCCACCCACGACGAGGCCATCATCAACGAACTCTGCCGCTTCGCCGACGCGCACGAGATCGAAAAATCCGCCTTCGAGTTCCAGATGCTCTACGGCATCCGCCGCGACCTGCAGCGCAAGCTCGTCCGCAAAGGCTACGGCGTCCGCGTCTACGTCCCCTTCGGCACCGAGTGGTACCCCTACTTCATGCGCCGCCTCGCCGAACGCCCCGCCAACGTCCTCTTCCTCGCGCAGCAACTTCTTCCGGACCTAAGTCGCTGAACAGCAATAACTTACGCGCATCTTGGCGCACGAAAAAAGTGCATCCCCCTGCGCGGATAACTCGCTTGTTTCCTAAGATTTTGCGCAAAATGCAACCGATTCCGCGCACTTTAGGTCCAGCGCTTAAGTGCTATGTTTTGAAGATTTTGCGCAATATCGGGGGGGAGGGGGGTACCTACCGCGGCTGCTGCTCCTCGGCGGAAGCAGCGGCTCACACCCGCAACAGATTATTAAGAGCGGACCTCTGCGCCGGATTCATGTACTGATACTGCGGCGAGTTCATCGCGCGCCGCCTGCTGCTCGGCGGCAAATCCCGCAGTTCGCCGGAACGCTCTGCGCCACCTGCCTGCCGCTGGTCCGGCGGAAGCGACCCAAGCTGCGACAGCGAGTTCCGCACCTCTGTCCGTTGACCCAGCGGAAAGGTGCTCCATCCGCTCGTTGTAGGTCAGGATCCTCTCCCGCTGCTGCGGGAGGCATGGCATTCAGCTGCGCCAGCCGGTTCCGCATCCGCTGCTGCGTCTGCTGCGGCAACTGGTTGAACCCCGGCTCGTGCTCCAGCGCCTGCTGCTGCTGCTGCGGCGTGAGGTTGCGGTGCTGGTTCATCCAGTCCGCCAGGTGCTCTCCGCGCGGCGCGCCCGGCGTCTGCGAGTTCCGCCGCTCGATCTGGGACAACTGCGAGCTCTGCCCCTGGTTCGAGTGGACCTGGTCTGGCTGCCCCTGCTGCGGCGGTGCCCTCCGCTCCACCGGAGCCGGACTCTGCTGCTGCGCATACCGCTCCGGCTGCATCCCTTGCTGGCCCTGCGGCCGGTACTGCTGCTGCGCTCCGTAGGGCCGATACCCCTCGGGAGCTCCGCGGTACGCCGGTTCGGCCTGCCCGTATCCGGGAGCCGGCTGCCGATATGCCGGCGCCTGCTGCCGATACGCCGGAGCCGGCTGCCGATACGCCGGAGCCGCCTGATGGTATGAGGGAGCCGAGTGATACGACTGCCCCCCGCCGCCTCCACCGTGCCGCGACTGCCCCCCAGCCACACCCGCGCACAGGCCGCCGCTATCCCGATCACCAGGGCGAGCCGCCATCCGCGAGTTGGAGTGATACGTTTCATCGAAGGTTCGAACTCAATCTTTAGCCCAATGTCGCGCCGCTTGTGATGCTGCCTGTGTGCTGGTTACCGGCTGCGCGCCTATCATACCGAAGCCGCCGTCCGAAGGCGGCGGCTTATGGTTGCATCTAAAACTCACCCCGCCTTTACGTCGTCGGTGGATCCCCCGAATCATCATTGTTGGCGTTCGGATCCAGCAACTGATCCATCTGCTGATACGCCTGGGCATTGTTGTCCAGGATCTTCAAATCGTTCACCGTCGCTGAGGGCTGCGGCTGCGGACGGTTTGCAATCTCAACGCCGGCGAAGCTCCCGGCTCCCGCCAGTACCAGCAGCATCAGCGCACCGGCCATTGCCGAGCGAAGCTGCCGTCCGGTGCTGAAGGTCAGGAACGCATACATCCGCTCAAACAGGCCCTCCGGCTGCGCTGCGGCGGCTTCACGCACGCGCGCACGCAGCCTGGAGTCGAAGTACGGCGACGGCTCGGGTGCGCGTCCACGCATCCATCATGCGCCATCGTGGAACGAAGCTCAGCCAACTCATTGGCGCAGCTCTCACAGGCCTTCAGGTGTGCAGCAATCTCCGGGTGCGCGGCCTCGAAGCCCTCTTCGAGCAGCAGATCCGGGAGATGCGACTTGCACGTCTTACAGTTCATAGCATTCATATAAACCCCCTCTTCGGGTGGGTGTTGCTTTTACCGACGCCGTCGCAGCGGATTTAGACGCGCAGTGGCTCCGGTTCTGAGGAGTTCCTCAGACAAATCCTTTCAGTCGCTCTCTCAGCGTCTGGTACGCGCGGAAGAGCAGCGACTTCGTTGCAGACTCGGAGAGCTTCAGCACCTCGCCGATCTGCTTGTAATCCAAACCCTCGTACTTGTGCATCAGAACGGCGGTCCTTTGCCGCTCCGGCAGTGCCATCACGTGCTGGCGGATGGCGTTCATCCGTTCCCGGCGAAGCATGTCAGCCTCGACGCTGGGCGTCTCGTCGGCAACGTCCGGCGTCGTTCCGGTCTCGGCATCCGGCTCATCCAGATATACGGTCGAAGCCGAGCGCTCGTGCCGTGTGTCGCGGGCGTGGTTTACGCCCAGGTTCGTGGCAATCCTGTACAGCCACGTGCTGAACCGGGCCTCCGCCCGGTAGGTTTCCCGCGAGCGGTAGACCCGGAGGAAGACCTCCTGGGCAAGCTCCTCGGCCACCGCCTGATTGTGGACCATCCTGAACATAAAGTGGATGATCGGCTTACGATATTTCGCCAGCAGTACATCGAACGCCGCCATATTGCCGGCGCGGAGCTCCAGCATGACCTCGGCATCGGTCAGGGCAGAGAAGTCGCCCCTGGCCATTGCGGCGGCCCGCTCTTTTGCGCGCTCGGGGCTGAGGTCCACCGCCGATGCCGGGCCGGTCCGCCGGAAGATCATGACCCAGACTGGTTCCCCGTGGTTGAGGACTCCGGGATGGAGCGCCAGCGTGCTCATATCTTCCTCAACCCCATCTTTCTCGTGAGGTTGCGCCGCCTCGACCGAATCTGCCGGTTTCGGCGGATCGGGCGGGCGGTCTGCGGGGTTGGAACCGGTCATCCGCCGTATTGTACCCGTGCGGCTCTGCCGTCGGACAACGCCTGCCGACCAGGGCAGGATTGCGGCTGCATCCGAGTCGCGGGTACGGCTATTCTCTGCTATTCTCAAGGGAAACAAGGGCTGACACGGTGGGGTGCTCAGCTCCTGCTGCCGCAACTGGCGGGCGCATAACTCAGCGGTAGAGTGCCACCTTCACACGGTGGAAGTCGTAGGTTCGAATCCTGCTGTGCCCACCAAATCAAATCAATTACTTACCAGAAAATTCGGGAACAGGTGCGAAATGCGTGGGAACAGTATGGGAACACACGTTTTCACCGCATTACAACCTGTTGAGGGGTGCGATTGAATAAAACATCGACCGCTTTGCTCTGGGCCCGCCGTTTGGCCGCAGTCAGGGCGTGCGTGTAGATGTTCATGGTCGTGGTGATGTTGGCGTGGCGCATTAGCTCCTGCACCACCTTTACGTCCTCCCCGTTGTCCTTAAGCAACGTGGAGTAGGTATGCCGGAAGGTGTGCCAGCCGATCTGTTTGGTAATTCCTGCCTTTCTTGCTGCCGGTTGCAGGAATTTGGTGCGGAGGCTGTCCGGCCACATGGGGCGTGTCCCGAAAAGGGTCTCACTGGCAAAGGCCCAGTCGGTATCCGGCACCGAGGCACAGACAGCCCTCCACGCCAGCAGTCCCTCGACAGCAATCTCGTCCAGAGGCACTGGCTGCTGTGAGGTTTCGCTCTTGCAAGGGCCGATAGCACCATCCACATAGGAGCGGAGAACACTCATCGACTTGTCAACGAAGTCGATATCTTCCCACTTCAGACCCAGGACCTCGCTGATGCGAAGGCCTGTTGTGGCACAGATGATTCCGAGCGCTCGTTCTCGGTCCTTAGGAGTTTGAACAATGCCCGGAACTCTTCTGCCGTAAGCGTGTCAGGTGTGCGGGCCCTTCGTGAGCTGCACCGCACAAACGCGATGGGGTTCTCATTCTGCGCCAGCCAGCCCCAGCGGATCGCATGACGGAAGATCGTACTCATTACATTCCGGATCTTGGCCCGACTCCCAGGCGCGAGATGCTTGAGTGCCTTAAGCCAATCTTCGACCTCCACGCTCGTTACACGCCGCAGCGGGTAGTCGCCCCAGCGAGGAAGAATGTAGAGTTTCAGGTTGCTGTTGTACACGAGCTTTGTTCCTTTTGTTTTGCCCTCGTGCGTGTCCATTGGCATTTCCTTCAGCTTGTAGTGCTCGACAAGCTTCGAGACCGTTGGAGGAGCACCGGCATGCTCAATCGCATGCCGATTGACGTTTAGTCGAAGCGCTTCGGCTGCCCTTTGCGCATCGGCTTGAGTGCGAAGCTCACGGACCGTCCCGACGATCTCCTTACGGAGTCTTCGTTTTCCCGATCCGTCTGCTTCCCGCCAGCGGTAGACCCAAACTGCGGGCCCCTTTTTGCGAGGTTCCGGGTACAACGTACCCATCTGATATTGTGGCCGTTTCACTGAAAGCTCTTCCTTTCTTGAATACGGCCCTGGTCGCTGCCTGATGTTACCTCTGTCCGCATCCAGAGATCGAGTTCAGAGATGCGGAAACGCCAGCTCTTTTTCCGCCCTTTTCCGGGGATTCCGTGAGCGGGCAGTTTCCCCGCCGGGCAAGCCCCAGCAGTGTCTTGCGCGGCATATCGAGGAAGAGGGCCGCGCGCTCGGCATTCACGAACGGTTCAATGGACAGGGAGGAAGGGAACACTTCCATAGAGCACCTTGAGGAAGCTCGACTGGAAGGAAGAGCGGCCAAGAATGAAAGTAGCCAGCGGTCTCCCGGTGTTCGTGGAAAAATTTTCCGCGGCGTGGAAGGATTTTCCACGAACTCTCGATAGAGCCGTCCCCAGCGGCCAAAGATTGTGTCACCGAAGCTGCCGAACTAGTGCTCGTGCAAAGAAATCCCTCCTGGTCCTGCATGTTCTCTCAGGCACCGCGAGAGAAGGCGGGCCGCGCCCGGCGGCGGGCGGGATTCTGCTTCGTCTGCCGGGCCGTTCATTTCGCGAAAATCCGTGATCGTCCGGCAGACGCCCTGCGGGGTTTCGGCTCCCCCTGAAGGTCTCCCCCGAAAAAGCATCCCGCCCGCCTTGGGAGCGGCCCTCTCTCGCGCCCTCCGGGAGTGTGTCCTGAGAGATCACTCCGGGACCACAAAGGAGATCAAAGCCATGCAAGCACAAACGTCAATTCAGAACCAGTTCATCAACACCATCACGCCACGGCGACTGCATCGAGGTGATGCGGCAGATGCCTGCGAACAGCGTGGATTTCATCCTCACCGATCCGCCGTATCTGGTGAACTTCCGCGACCGGCAGGGCCGCACGCTCAAGAACGACACGGACGCCAACTGGCTCAGGCCCGCGATGGCCGGAAGCGTACCGGGTACTCAAGCAGAATCGGCTGATGCTGTGCTTCTACGGATGGCCGAGGCGGAGAAGTTTTGGAAGCATGGGAGAGGCAGGATTCCGGCCGGTCGGCCACCTGGTGTTTCGCAAGTCCTATACCACGAAGGCGACGGATTTCCTCAAGTATCAGCACGAGCAGGCATATCTGCTGGCAAAGGGCAGACCGCCGATGCCGAAGCAGCCACTCGCCGATATGAGCGGCTATGCCGTACAGCGGCAACAAGCTGCATCCGACGCAGAAGCCAGTAACGTCGCTGGTTCCGATCATTCGTAGCTACTCGTTTCCCGGCGATGTGGTGCTCGATGCGTTCTGCGGCTGCGGCTCGACCTGCGCGGCAGCGTTGCTGACCGGACGCAGGTATATCGGCATTGAACTGGATCCCGAGTATTTCCAGTAGCGGCATCGGCAGCGGATGGACAGAGTGAAAGAGAGGATCGCGCAAGCGGTCTTCTCCGGAACTCATTCCCACCTTGCGGTGAGTGTGCCCGCGTGCCCGCCACGCCTCAAGGCGAGCTATCGTCCTGAGATTGTGATCGTCTCAGCCTTGACCCGCGCCGTGCCCGCGGATCTTCCTTGCCTCATCGTGGGAATGAGCATATCCGCGCAGCTGCGCGGGAATTCATGCTGCTCCAGACAGTGCTCCGCACGCTACCACCAACTCTCGAAGCTTCCGGGTGTCCATTTTTCCACCGCGTGGAATTCTTTTCCACTTTGACCAGCCTCATCCGCCTTACCTTCAGCTCCAGACATTGCGACCGGGAGTGGCCACTCGCCGGCAAACGCAAAGAAAGGAGCACGTGGAGAACACTCATCCAGTCGAAACGAACCCGCTTCCGGCGTTGCGCTACGCGGTCGAACGCTGAGCAGATCCCTTCACTGCTCTTCCTTTCGGCACTGCCGGTGTACGCCCAAGCGACCGGGAGCGATCCGTGGGACAACGCAGTCAATGTCCTCAAAACCGCCTTCACCGGCACGATCGCGACCGGGCTGTCGCTGGTCGCAATCGTGGTCGGCGGGCTGATGTTCGCCTACGGCGAAGGCCAGTCCAAGAAGACCCTCGCCGGGATCGTCTTCGGCGTGGGCATGGCAATCGGCGCGGTGAACTTCATGGCCTGGCTCTTTCCGGGCAGGCTAGAAAGAGAGGAGGTGATCCATGTCTCAGCCAGCGGACGGCAGAGTGAATCCGGTATTCAAGGCCATGAACCGTCCGCTGACTGTCCTCGGAGCGGAGCGGCGGTTGTTCTTCGTCGCTCTGATCTCCGGGGGCGCGATCTTCTCTCTGCTGCATTCCTTGCTGGGCGGAATCGCCCTGTTCATCGCGGGCGTCGTTATCGCCCGCATGGCTACCAAACATGACGTGGAGATTCTGAGGGTGCTGTTCAACAGCGGCAAATTCCGCAGACGGTACGACCCGATGAAGGCAGACGAGACAGCAATACGCATTTCGAGGCGCGATGGTCAAGGTTGACGACATCACGAAGGATTGGAGGGAGGCAGGATCGTTTCCGGCACAGATCAATCTGTACGGCTTCTGGGACGAGCACTGCTTCCTGACCAAGTCGGGCGACCTCGGCGCCGTGCTCCGCATCGGGGGCATCGATTACGAGAGCCTGGACCATGCAGGGCGGGACTATGCCGTCAAGCGTCTCGAAGCTGCGTTGCGTTCGCTCGATGACAGGTGCGGCTGTATCAGATTCTTTTCAAGCGCAACCGGCCCGCCATTCCGCACGCCGAGTATGAGAACCCGCTGGTGCGCGCCGCTGTCGAGCAGCGCGCGCGTTCCTGCAGTCCAAAGCCGACCGGCTCTACAGGATCGAAATTTACTGGATCGTCATGGTGGATGGCAGCTATCAGAAGACCGGATTGCTGCACGCGTTGGCGCAATTGCCGAAGCAGCCGCGCTCCTCGCTCCGCGAGCTCCGCGCTCTTTTCTCCGGCAACAAGGAGCGCACGCTTCGTCTATGAGCAGATCGAGCGCGACCACATGCGCCTTCAACAGAAGGTGAACAAGCTTGAACTGGACAGCGGCGGCGCCTC
>CAWIFG010000005.1:0-364016 GCA_963835345.1 uncultured Acidobacteriaceae bacterium
CTGCGCCCCGGCGATCCTCCGACGCTGGACACCGCGACCGCGCTCTTCGAGGGCATGTTCTTCGATCCGCGCAAGTACGACTTCTCGCGCGTCGGCCGCCTGAAGTTCAACATCAAGCTGTACGAGAATCAGGAAGCTACCGGCCTCGACAAGCGCACGCTCACGCCTGAGGACTTCTACGGCACCATCCGTTACCTCCTCAAGCTGCGCAAGAACATCGGCCTCGTTGACGACATCGATCACCTTGGCAACCGCCGCGTCCGGGCGGTCGGTGAGCTCATGGAGAACCAGTTCCGCATCGGTCTGGTTCGCATGGAGCGCGCCATCAAGGAAAAGATGTCGGTCTACCAGGAGATGTCGACGGCGATGCCGCACGACCTCATCAACGCCAAGCCGGTCATGGCCGCGATCCGCGAGTTCTTCGGCTCCTCGCAGCTCTCGCAGTTCATGGACCAGACCAACCCGCTCTCCGAGATCACGCACAAGCGCCGTCTCTCCGCGCTTGGGCCGGGCGGCTTGTCGCGTGAGCGCGCAGGCTTCGAGGTCCGCGACGTTCACCCCACGCACTACGGCCGCATCTGCCCGATCGAGACGCCGGAAGGACCGAACATCGGTCTCATCTCGTCGCTCTCCTGCTTCGCCCGCATCAACGAGTACGGCTTCATCGAGTCGCCCTACCGCCGCGTCAAGGACGGCAAGGTGCTCGACTACGTCGCCGTCTCCAATGCCGGCGAGTCCGGTCTACGTCAGGGCGATACCCTCGAAATCAACGAGGCGCAGAAGCTGAACAAGCAGCTCAAGAAGGATGGAAAGCGCAATATCGACTTCGAGCCCTTCAGCTTCTATCTCTCGGCGTGGGAGGAAGACCGCCACACCATCGCGCAGGCCAACATCGACCTTGACCCCGAAGGCAAGATCACCGAGGACCTGGTCAACGCCCGTAAGCAGGGCAACTTCGTTCTCGTGCCCAAGGCCGAAGTCGACTACATCGACGTCAGCCCGAAGCAGCTCGTCTCCGTGGCCGCCTCGCTCGTGCCGTTCCTGGAGCACGACGACGCCAACCGCGCGCTGATGGGTGCGAACATGCAGCGCCAGTCGGTTCCTCTGCTTGTCTCTGAGGCGCCGTTCGTCGGCACCGGCATGGAGGGCGTCACCGCGCGCGACTCCGGCGCGGTCATCCTGGCCAAGCGCAACGGCATCGTGGACTCGGTCGACTCCGAGCGCATCATTGTGCGCGTCGAAGGCGAGCACCACCCCACGCAGCTCTCGCGTGAGGTCGGCTCCGACATCTACCAGCTCACGAAGTTCAAGCGCTCCAACCAGAACACCTGCATCAACCAGAAGCCGATCGTTCGCAAGGGCGACCGCGTTCTCAAGGGGCAGGTGATCGCGGACGGTCCGTGCACGGAGCAGGGCGAGCTCGGCCTCGGCCGTAACGTGCTCGTCGCCTTCACGCCATGGCGCGGCTACAACTTCGAGGACGCGATCCTCATCTCCGAGAAGCTCGTGAAGGAGGACTACTACACCTCCATTCATATCGAGGAGTTTGAGATCGAGGCCCGCGACACCAAGCTCGGACCGGAGGAGATCACGCGTGATATCCCCAACGTCTCCGAGCACGCGCTGCGCGATCTCGACGAGAGCGGCATCATCCGCATCGGCGCCAAGATTTCGCACAACGACATCCTCGTCGGCAAGGTCACGCCGAAGGGCGAGACGCAGCTCACTCCGGAAGAGAAGCTGCTCCGCGCCATCTTCGGTGAGAAGGCCGGCGACGTGCGCGACGCCTCGCTCACCTGCCCTCCAGGCATTGAAGGCACGGTTGTCGACGTCCGCATCTTCTCCCGCAAGGGACAGGAGAAGGACCAGCGTGCTCTGCAAATTGAGCAGGAGATGATCGAGAAGCTCGAGCGCAACCTCGCCGATGAGATTCGAATCCTCACCGACGAGCGCCTCAAGCGCCTCGAGTCCATCCTGGGCGCCAAGGAAGTCCAGGCCGACCTGCACGACGAGCGCACCAACAAGAAGCTGCTCTCCAAGGGCGACATCCTCGACCGCGACACCATCGAGCTCATCTCCACGCGCAACCTCAAGCGTATCCGCTACGCCGATAAGGACCCGCGCGTGAACGAGCAGATCGACGAGATCGAAGAGATGACCTCGCGTCAGATCGACGTTCTCCGCAAGATCACCAACGAGAAGATCACCAAGATGGGCAAGGGCGATGAGCTCTCGCCTGGCGTGATCAAGATGGTGAAGGTCTACGTCGCCATGAAGCGCAAGCTCTCGGTCGGTGACAAGATGGCCGGCCGCCACGGAAACAAGGGCGTCATCTCGCGGATTCTTCCCGAGGAAGACATGCCGTACCTCCCGGACGGAACCCCCGTCGAGATCGTGCTCAACCCGCTCGGTGTGCCGTCGCGTATGAACGTCGGTCAGATTCTCGAGACGCACCTCGGCTGGGCCGCGCATGACCTCGGCAAGAAGGTCGCCAAGCTCGTCGAGAACTTCCAGAAGGCCAATGAAGTTCGCGAGGTCTTCAAGGAGGAGTTCAAGAACACCGCTGCGCTCAGCCACCTTCTCTCTCTCGACGACGAGCAGACTCTGCGCGTCGCCAAGGGCATGAAGAAGGGCATCTGGTTCGGCACCGCAGTGTTCGACGGCGCGCGCGAGACCGAGATCAAGGCACTGCTCGCAGCAGCCGGTCTGCCGGCCTCGGGCAAGAGCGCTCTGATCGATGGCATGACGGGCGAGACGTTTGAGCAGCCGGTAACGGTCGGCTACATCTACATGCTCAAGCTGTCGCACCTCGTCGACGACAAGATCCACGCCCGCTCCATCGGACCGTACTCCCTCATCACGCAGCAGCCGCTGGGTGGTAAGGCGCAGTTCGGTGGACAGCGCTTCGGTGAGATGGAGGTCTGGGCGCTCGAAGCCTATGGCGCCGCCTACATCCTGCAGGAGCTCCTGACTGCCAAGTCCGACGACGTCTACGGCCGCACCAAGATCTACGAGGCCATCGTCAAGGGTGAGGCTGCCATCGAGCCTGGCGTGCCCGAGTCGTTCAACGTGCTCATCCGTGAGCTGCAGTCGCTCTGCCTCGACGTCGAGCTGGTGAAGGTAAACGGCACACACGACGAAGGCATCCCGGCTCTGCCCGAGCTGGCCGTAGCCGATTAGCCAATCCGCCCGCCTCTGCTCTTCCTGAGCTTGCGTAACGGCAGGGAAGAGCAGAGGACAGGGCGATGACCAGGATTCAGTGACCGCAGAACGACCGCAGTCACAACGCAATAAGCAGCAGCACAGCAGCGAAGCTCGCAACAGGCTCTCAGAGAACACGAGAGAGCGAACCAAAAAGTTGGCATCGAGCTAAGCACTGCAACGGAGAGAAAAAACATGTTCCGCTCCAGCCCCTTCGAACTTGCCGGTCCCATCACCGACTTCGATTCCATCAAGATTCAGCTCGCCTCGCCCGAGAAGATCCGCTCGTGGTCGCACGGCGAGGTCACCAAGCCCGAGACCATCAACTACCGCACCTTCAAGCCGGAGCGCGATGGCCTCTTCTGCGCGCGCATCTTCGGCCCCATCACCGACTGGGAGTGCCTCTGCGGCAAGTACAAGCGCATGAAGCACCGCGGAGTCATCTGCGACAAGTGCGGCGTTGAAGTCACGCTGTCCAAGGTCCGCCGCGAGCGCCTCGGCCACATCGAGCTCGCCAGCCCCTGCTCGCATGTCTGGTTCTTCAAGGGCCTGCCCTCGCGCATCGGCCACCTGCTCGACATCTCGCTGAGGGAGCTCGAAGCTGTCCTCTACTTCGAGTCCTATGTCGTCGTTGACCCAGGCGACGCTCCCGTCAAGGAGCGCGAGGTCATCAAGGACGAGAACCGCTTCCGCGAGCTCGATGCTCAGTACCGCCCCTCCGGCTTCAAGGCCATGATGGGCGCCGAGGCCATCAAGGAACTCCTCAAGCGCGTCGAGATCAACGAGCTCGCAATCGAACTTCGCGAGCGCATGAAGACCGAGACCTCTCTCCAGAAAAAGCTCAAGTACTCCAAGCGTCTCAAGGTGGTCGAGGCCTTCCGCAAGTCCGACAACAAGCCGCAGTGGATGATCCTCGACGTGATCCCCGTCATCCCGCCCGAGCTTCGCCCGCTGGTGCCGCTGGATGGCGGCCGCTTCGCGACCTCCGATCTCAACGATCTCTATCGCCGCGTCATCAACCGCAACAACCGCCTCAAAAAGCTCATGGACCTCCATGCGCCTGAGGTCATCGTGCGCAATGAGAAGCGCATGCTGCAGGAGGCCGTCGACGCTCTGTTCGACAACGGCCGCCGCGGCCGCGTCCTCCGCGGTGCTAACAACCGTCCGCTGAAGTCGCTCTCCGACACCCTCAAGGGCAAGCAGGGCCGCTTCCGTCAGAACCTGCTCGGCAAGCGCGTCGACTACTCCGGACGTTCCGTCATCGTCGTCGGTCCCGAGCTGAAGCTGCACCAGTGCGGTCTTCCCAAAAAGATGGCGCTCGAGCTCTTCAAGCCGTTCATCTATCACCGCCTGGAGCAGACCGGCCACTGCACCACCATCAAGCAAGCGAAAGAAATGGTGGAGCTGCAGGAGCCGATCGTGTGGGACATCCTCGAGGAGGTCATCAAGGACCACCCCGTGCTGCTCAACCGCGCACCGACGCTGCACCGACTCGGCATCCAGGCCTTCGAGCCTGTGCTCGTCGAGGGCAAGGCCATCAAGATTCACCCGCTCGTCTGCACCGCCTTCAACGCGGACTTCGACGGCGACCAGATGGCCGTGCACATTCCGCTGTCTCCTGAGGCGCAGATCGAAGCGTCCGTGTTGATGCTCGCGTCGCACAACATCCTGTCGCCCGCGTCCGGCCAACCGATCACGGTTCCGACCCAGGATCTCGTGCTCGGCATCTACTACCTGACCAAGGCCAAGGTCGGCGCGAAGGGCGAAGGCCGTGCGTTTGCCAACGTAGAGGAAGTGCTGATGGCGCTCGAAGCCAAGCAGGTGGAGACGCTGACGCCCATTCGTCTGCGCTACACCGGCCCGGTGCTCGACATGACCACGGCCTACGACGACCAGGACCTCACTCATACTGAGCCAGTCGAGTTCAACAAGCAGTACATCAGCACCACCGTCGGGCGCGCCATCTTCAACGATGCGCTGCCTGAGGGGATGCCTTTCGTCAACGGCCTGCTCAAGAAGAAGGGCATGGGCCAGCTCATCAACTACATCTACCTGAATCTCGGCCTCGAGATCACGGTGCACACGCTGGACCGCATCAAGGAGCTCGGCTTCAACTACGCCACGCTCTCCGGTCTGTCGGTCGGCTTCGATGACATGGTCATTCCGGAGTCGAAGTACACGGTTGTCGCCGACGCCGAAAAGCAGGTCATCGCTCTGCAGGGCCAGTACCTTGAGGGTTCCATCACCAACCAGGAGCGCCAGAACAAGGTCACTCAGCTCTGGTCCGCAGTCACTGACCGCGTCGCCGACGAGATGTTCAACAACATGAAGAAGGCGGACAAGGAAGGAGCCATGAACCCGATCTACATCATGGCCGACTCCGGCGCCCGCGGATCGAAGCAGCAGATTCGTCAGCTGTCTGGAATGCGTGGTTTGATGGCCAAGCCTTCCGGCGAAATCATCGAGTCGCCCATCAAGGCCAACTTCCGCGAGGGTCTCACCGTGCTCGAGTACTTCATCTCGACCCACGGCGCCCGCAAGGGTCTGGCTGACACGGCGCTCAAGACGGCTGACTCCGGCTACCTCACTCGCCGTCTCGTCGACGTCGCGCAGGACGTGATCATCTCCGAGCACGACTGCGGCACCGTCGAAGGCATCTACGTCACCCCGATCATCGAGGCTGGCGAGACCATCGAGCCGCTGCGTGACCGCATCATCGGCCGCGTCTCGCTCGAGAAGCTCAAGGACTTCGAAGGTAAGGTCATCGTCGACATCAACGAAGAGATCGACGAAGACAAGGCCTCCGCCGTTCAGGCTGCGGGCATCGAGCGCGTCAAGATTCGCTCGGTTCTCACCTGCGAGTCCAAGCGTGGATGCTGCATCCTCTGCTACGGCCGTAACCTCGGCTCCGGCAAGATGGTGGAGATGGGCGAAGCCGTCGGCGTGATCGCGGCGCAGTCCATCGGCGAGCCCGGAACCCAGCTCACCATGCGTACCTTCCACGTCGGCGGCACCGCCTCCCGCGTGGCGGACGCCTCGCACCTGGAAGCCAAGAACGCCGGCAAGACGCACTTCATCAACCTGGTCACCGTCCGCTCCAAGGAAGGCGGCCTGGTTGTCATGAACCGCTCCGGCTCGCTCGCCATCATCGACGAGAAGGGCCGCGAGAAGGAGCGCTACGCTCTCGTCTACGGCGCCAAGCTCCGCGTTGAGGACGGACAGAACGTCAAGCTCGGCACCCTGCTCGGCGAGTGGGACCCCTACACCTTCTCCATCCTCACGGAGATCGCCGGCACCGTGCAGTTCAAGGACCTGCAGGAAGGCCTCACCGTCAACGAAGAGATCGACGAGGTCACCGGCCTCTCCCGTCTCGTCGTCTCCGAGTCCGCCGATGAGAAGCGCCAGCCCGCCATCCTCATCAAGTCCGGCAAGGGAACGCAGAAGCGCTACCTCATGCCGTCACGCGCCTACCTCATGGTGCAGGACGGCGACGAGGTCCATCCTGGCGACGTTCTCGCCAAGATCCCGCGCGAAACCACCCGCACCAAGGACATCACCGGCGGTCTGCCGCGTGTCGTCGAGCTCTTCGAGGCCCGCAAGCCCCGCGATCCGGCGATCATCTCCAAGATCGACGGCGTGGTCCGCTTCGGCGACGTCACCAAGGGTCAGCGCAAGGTCTACGTCACGGCCGACAACGGGCAGGAAGAGGAGTACAGCGTCCCGCGCGGTGTCTACGTCAACGTGCAGGAAGGCGAACGCCTCCGCGCCGGTGACGCACTCATCGACGGTCCCCGCAACCCGCACGACATCCTCGAGGTCCTCGGCGAGCGCGAGCTCCAGATGTACCTCGTGAACGAAATCCAGGAGGTCTACCGTCTCCAGGGCGTGTCCATCTCGGACAAGCACATCGAGACGATCGTCCGCCAGATGCTCCGCTGGGTGAAGATCGAAGAGGTTGGCGACACCAACTTCCTGCTCGAGCAGCAGATCGATCGCTTCCGCTTCAACGCCGAAAACACCCGCGTGCTGATGGACGGTGGCCGTCCGGCAATTGGCCGTCCGCTGCTCCTCGGCATCACCAAGGCGTCGCTCTCCACCGACAGCTTCATCTCGGCGGCGAGCTTCCAGGAGACCACCCGCGTGCTCACCGAAGCCAGCATCAACGGCTCGATCGACGCGCTGCGCGGCCTCAAGGAAAACGTCATCGTCGGCCGCCTCATCCCTGCCGGCACCGGTATGGACTACTACCGCAACGTCCAGCTCTCCCCCGAGCTCGAGGAAGCGGCAGCCGCCATCCAGCAGGAAGTGCAGGAAGCCCACGAAGCCGAAGAGCGCGAGCTCGAAGCCATGCGCATGGAAGGCGAACAGGAAGAACTCGGCGCCGAAACCATCGTCTGACCATTGCATGGAGCGGACGCGCTCCGCGCCAGATCCAAAGGGCGGACTCGAAAGAGTCCGCCCCTTTCTGTCACCTGAACTCAGCCGTGAAGGTCCGTTTGCTATCATGCGTCTGTGAGTCTCAAGTACACAGACCTCTTGCGCACGCTCGGTTTTGAAAGAGATCCGTTTGCAACAACAAACGCTGACGAAGAAGAGTTGCTGCAGGACTATTTTATTGAACCGCCCTTTTTCAAAGCCGTTTACGGTGATATTGGTCGGCCCAAGAGCACAATCGTGTTCGCTCCACGCGGCGGCGGTAAAACGGCTCTAAAGCGACGGATCGAGATTGCGAGCGGAACCGATGCGTTTCTTTGCGTCACGTACAACAACTTTCCCACTGCAGGCCTGAAGCTGTCGCAGATCGACCAAGCCTACCACCTTGAAAACGTACTCAGAATTTTGTTGGTTGCCGCCCTAGGAGCACTTACTACACAAGGTGTCGAATCACTCACGAAGGAGCAGCGGCATTTCCTTTATCTATTAATTGACGCGCACCTATCGAAGCTTGACAGATCGGACCTACAAGCTGCAATCAGTTCCGTAAAGAATCTTTCCGCGAAAGCCAAGGAAGCATGGAACAATGCGCTGGGCCCAGTAAGTGTAGTTCTCAATGCACTATTGGTGCATTTTGGTTTCAAGGCAGTTGAACTGTCCAAGTTTGAGGAAGCAAAAGCGGCGATTGGCGACTTAAGGTCACAGCTAACCTTCGTTGCGAACCTGCTTCCGTTGCTCGGCTTCCTGTCTACATATGTCCTCATCGACAAGGTCGACGAAAATGTCTTAACAGGCGAGAAGGCAAGCGCCGCTTTCACATTTGTGAAACCAATGCTGAACGATCTTCCCTTGCTCGAAATGGAGAAGCTTGCCTTCAAATTCTTCTTGTGGGACCGCCTAGAGGTAGAGGCGCGCACAGTAAGCAGGCCGGATCGCATAAAGACGTACATACTTAAATGGTCAACAGCGCAGCTAAAGGAAATGCTCTCACGTAGGCTTAGGGCGCATAGTAACGGTAAGGTTTCCACGCTAAAGATGTTGTCGAACGTTCATTCGACTGTTGACGTCGATGAACTGGTTGTGATTCTAAGCGGCGGTTCACCGCGGAATATCATTCGCATCTGTAAATCCATCTTCGATCAACAGAGCGAGATTGATGCTGCGACTAACCGAATCAGCGAACCGGCGTTCCTGAAGGGTATTGAATTGATCGCGGACGAGCTTGCGTCGGAATCTATGCCACCGGCGCTACTTAAGGATCTCAAGAAATTAAAAAAGACGGATTTCACGATGCGGCTCGTGTACGCCGACGTGTTTCGTATCTCTCAAAACGCGGGAGCTCAGAAGGTGCAGCAATGGCAAGACGCGGGTGCAGTAACGAAGGTTGGCACGCGGCCCGAGAAGAAAGGCAACCGGCCAAGCAACATCTACGCCATCGCCAGCCCCATCGTCCTAAAGAACATCTTTTCGGACCTTAACGTCCTTGAGTTCTGGAAGAAGAAGATTCGTTTCTGCTCGTGCGGAGAGCTTGTGATGAGAGATTGGGACATGTCAGGCGAACACGCCTGCCATGCCTGCGAGAAGCCACTCCCGTCAGAATCTCCGCAAGATTCCCAGAAAGCGACATCCGCCGGTCAGGAACAGTTCAATTTCAAGGACAGTAAGAGATAGGTTCCAACGGCGAAAAGGGCGGGTAAGCTCCCGCCCATTTCCGAAAAGCCACGAATCGAAGGGGCGCGGCTTCAGCCCTGCCGCAAACAACCGGTCCGAACCGCCTTCCGCACTGCCGTAGGCCGTCGTGGAGCCGCAGACGGAACGACTGGGATGCATCGTGACGCTCGGACCGCCACCATGTAAAGTACCTCTATGCGCGAGATCGTCTTCGACGTAACCCAGGAACAGGACGGCGGCTACACCGCCGAGGCCATCGGCGAGAGCATCTTCACCCAGGCCGACACATGGGAAGAACTGCGCGCCAACGCGCAGGAGGCCGTCGAAGCCTTCTTCTTCGACCAGCCCAAGCCCAAGGCTATCCGTCTCCACCTCGTCCGTGACGAGGTCCTCGCGATCGCATGAAGCTGCCGCGTGATCTCAGCGGCACACGTCTCGCCGACCACCTCATTCGCCGCTGGTCCTACATCAAGGTCCATCAGGTTGGCAGTCATATCATCCTGCAAACAAGCGAACCGGCTTCGCACCGCATCGCAATTCCCGCGCACGATGCGCTCCGGATCGGAACCCTGAACAACATTCTGAGGTCCGTTGCTGCGGCGAAGCGCGTAGAGCGGGAGGACATCCTGGCCGGTCTGTAATCTCGCCACAGGCGCTTGACCATTCACTAGCGGTTCGGCTGCGAACTACCGTCGCTGACCTTGCCCGCTTCACCCTGCGAAGCCCCGGTTGCGCCCCCAAGCTTCACCCCCAAATGCCCCAGCAGCTCCAGCGGCAGCGGGAACACAACCGTCGTATTCTTCTCCACCCCAATCTCCACCAGCGTCTGCAGGTAGCGCAGCGTCAGCGCGTTCGGCTCCCGGGCCAGGACTGCTGCGGCGTCCGCTAGCCTCGTTGACGCCTGGAACTCGCCTTCCGCGGCGATGATCTTCGCTCTGCGCTCGCGCTCGGCCTCCGCCTGCGCCGCAATCGCGCGTTGCATCTCCTGCGGCAGGTCCACCTGCTTCAGGTTCACGCGATCCACCTTCACACCCCAAGGCTCGGTGTGATCATCGAGAATCTTCTGCAACCTCTCATTCAGCGTCTCCCGTTGCGACAGCAGATCATCCAGCTCCACCTCGCCGAGCACTGTACGAAGAGCCGTCTGTGCCGCCTGCTCCACCGCAAACCGATAATTCTCCACCTCAATCACCGCCCGCGTCGCGTCCATCACTCGGAAGTACACCACCGCGTTTACCTTCAGCGAGACGTTGTCGCGCGTAATGATGTCCTGCGGCGGGATCTCCCACGTCACAACCCGCAACGAGACCCTCACAATCCGGTCGATCGGCCAGATGATAAGCACCACGCCCGGCCCCTTCGCACTCCGGAGCACTCGCCCCAGCCGAAACACCACCGCCCGGTCGTACTCCGGCAGAATATTCAAACACCTGATAATCCAGATCAGAACGATGACGGCGAGAAACACCAGCGGCACAGAAGGGAACGGCTGCATCTTCGATAGCTCCAGGCACCCCACGCGGGCTGCCACTCCTACTCTATTCCTCACGACGGGAACTGCTGGCCTTAGCTACCCGGAATAGCTCTTCATGATGCAGGTTCATAAGAACGTGAAAACGCGTGCACACTCGAGCAGGAAGCCTGATACTGTTTCGCGTGAACACACTGACCGATCTCTGCGTCTGCCCACACTGCCATAGCTCCCTCAATAGAACCTCCAGCATATGGACCTGCACGGGATGTCACCGGACCTATCCCATCGCAGACGGCTTCCCGGACTTTTCTCCCGAGATCAAACATCAGGGCGGCCTCGGTCAGCTGGGTATGGAGATCGGCTTCCTCGTGCGCTTCTATGAGAGCGTCTGGCGGCCTGCCTTCGTCCGCTCCATGGGACGCAACTGGAACCGCGCCCTCACGCCCGAGCTCGAAGACGCCTATCTGCTGGAGCACGTCCAGCCGGCCAACGGTCCCGTGCTCGACCTCGCCTGTGGCGCGGGTCGCTGGACGCGCACCCTGGTCCAACGTTTCGGTGCCGACAACGTCATCGGGTTCGACCTCAGCTTTGCCTCGCTGCGCGCCTGCCGCGCCGCGAACCCGGACAGCCCTCTGGTGCGCGGCAATGCGTGGACCCTTCCCTTCGCAGACCAGACCTTCGGAGCCATTAACTGCTCCAACTCACTCCAGCTGATTCCGGACACGCCACGCGTGCTCAAAGAGGTGGGAAGGACCTTGAAGCCCGGCGGCACATTTACGTGCTTTACCTTCCGGAGGTCACCGTCCAGCACCTATCGCTTGCTCCAGGGCACGGTGGAACGTGTGATGTCGGTCCGCGCCTTCCGCATCGACGACATCGAACAATGGCTGAACGCCGCCAACATGGAACTCGTCGACGTCTCCGGCCCTAACCTCGCCCTGCTGTTCACCGCCCGCAAGCTCGCATAAACCAGACAGCCCCAATCCGAGCGCATCCCCTGTTGACTCTACTGCTTTGTTTTGAATACTTTGCAGGAAATCAACCCGATTTACCGGTACCTTTCGATCGAAGTCCAACCTCAACTCCTCTGCTTTGAAGACTTTGCGCAAAAAAAGGGGAGGGGGAGGGGGTACCCCGCATCAGCGATAATCGCCCAATGGCTATCTGGCGAAAACTGCGCTGGTCTCTCGCGCAACGCGGTTTGTTGGGCACGCTGAGAGCCGTTCCCGCAGCGCTCACTCGCGGCCGTCCGACCCAGCCGCAACACCCCTTCGACCAGCGTTACGGCACCGACACCAGCGGCCTGATCGGCGGCGCCGACCTCGCCACCGGTCACCCGCACGACCCCTACATCACCGCCTACGCCGGGGTGGCACCCTCCCGCTTCGCCGCCGCCCTCGACCAGTGGCGCGGCACAGTTGGCGAGGTGAAAATTCAGGACTACACATTCATCGATCTGGGCTGTGGCAAGGGTCGAGCGGTGTTGCTCGCCAGCCGTCTGCCGTTTCGCGAGGTCATCGGGATTGAGCTGAATCCCCGGCTCGCCGCGACTGCGCAGAGCAACGTGGAGCGCTGGCGGAGTGTAGGTGAAGCGCGCTCTCCGATTCGCATCGTCGTGGGCGATGCGAGTGAGCCCGATTTGCGCGACGGACCAGTTTTGCTCTTTCTCTACAACGCATTTGCGGAGCCATTGGTGTGTCGCCTGGCCGACAATATTGCACGATTCAATCACCCTGAGCGCATCAATCTGATTTACCAGAACGCCTACCACGCGGATGTTTTCACGCGTCAATTCGGCTTTTCTGAGCTATGGCGCGCGGAGCTGCCGTTGTCTCCCGAGGATGCCGCAGCCGACCCGGTGGCTTCAGCTCACGACATAACCGTTCTTCTCCGGGTGGACGCCGACGGGCAAACAAGCGTCTAATCAGTCCTCTACTGCTGAGGAGTAACGTACGCAATCACGTCAGGTGAGGTGTATTGTTTGTTTTCCTCTCTGCTCACTTGTCTCAGCGATGACCTTTTTGTTGTATGCGGACGGAAGAAGGTTCTTGAACTTGCTCCGGCGCTTCAGGAACTGGCCCGCCGCACCGGTCAGCTCGGCGCCATGCACTGGCTGGAATACTTTCTCTACACGCCATCAATCGCAAGCAAACCTCCGTACCTGATGCTGCAGTTGCGCAGGGCGCCATCAGATAAGCCTCAAGTGGAGGACATCGTTGCTGCCGCGCTGTTCTTCGAGTACCGCATTGCTGGCGTGCGGACGCGAGTGTTTTCGACGGACGATGCCGTCGGATTTCGGAGTGTGATTGCCGCGCCGGACCAGCGAGCCCGATTCGCGGAACGCGCAGCGTGTGCGCTGCTCAAGAGTGGAGCGCACGTTGTTCTTGCTACACACGAAACGCACGATCAGAGCGGGCCGGCGCCGGCAAGTGTTCCAGGACGCTGCTTGGTTATCGTCAGCGGCGTGTGGGCCGCATGCTGACGCTTGCGCCGAGTTACGAGGAGACGCTTGCGCGCATGGGACGGCTCACGCGCCGCAATCTGCGTTACTATCGTCGTCATCTCGCCTCGCGTTTGCGGGTTGAATTCGTTGGCGATGCGCGGACGCAGCTCTCGTTTGCAGAGTTCAAGGGGCTGGATGGCTCGTCGCTGAACCCTATTCGCAACGAAAAAGAGCTATGGCTTCGCTGGCGGAATTCGTGTGAGGTCGAGGGCGGTTTTCTGGCAGGCTTGCGCACGGTGGAAGGGAAGTGGCTGAGCCTGCTCGGCGGTTGGCGGCAGGACACGACAACCGTCGTCCATTGGCAGCTGAACAGCGCCGGCTATGAACACGATTCCGTTGGCATTGTGATTCGGTCGTACTTTCTCGAGCACGAGATTGCAAATGGCGCACGCAAGCTGCTGATGTTCGGCGGAACGCCGCATTCCATTCGTTATGCGTTTGATGAGGATACGATTGCCGATCTCGTCTTGTGCAGGCCTACGTTGCGCTCCGCAGCGATGCGTGTTCTGGCACAAGCGCTTGTGAGGCATAGTGACCGTGCGCGCACGAACCATCTACTTCAGACGCTGGCGGAAGTTCCACTGAGGACGCGCGACAGGTTTTCCCGCGAGTCTGCGGCCGTCATTCAAGACAGGGGCGCCGCGGCGGATTTGGCAGGCCGCCTGATGTGAGGCAGCAACATCACTGTTTTCTTGCGGCCAGATGAAAACTTAGTGCCTCTTCTGCGCAATTTGCTGGTTTGTTACTGCGTCCAATACCTGCAAGGAGAAGGCAGCTCAGCCGGTGCAGGACCCAACGATCCCAGTAGAGAGGCGCCAGGTGGCAGCGTCGTTCTCGGGTTTTCTTCAGGCGAATTAAACGAAAGCGCCAGAGACCGAAGTCTCTGGCGCTTTCATCGTTGACAATCTCGCAGTATGGCAGATCCCGTCTCAGGCTTTCCGTCGGTCAGCTCTTCCGGCTTGCGCCGGCTGCTGTCTCCTCCGTCTCTGCCTTTGGCTGAGAGGACGGCTCGCGCCGTACTCAGATCCTCTGGCTCTTCCGGAGTGCAAGGCATCTGGCTTGCGCCAGCGCTTGCGTGCTCCGAACCGTCCGGTCTCCCGGCTTCTCCCGACTCGCGTCGGGCACCTTGGTTTCCGGCTTCCTGCGGCTGGCTCTCTCGACTCTCGTCGAACGCTCCGTCCTTAGGCCTTGTGCCTTCGACCGACTTCCAGCCTCAGTCTTCCGTTCATCCTCTGTAGTTGCTTTCGATCAGCTTCCGACTCGCGCCGTCTGCTGGGTTCGTCAGCCTCTTCAGTGATTCACTTCCGACTTACTGCTCGTTCATCAGTTGGACAGACATTACGGATCACGCGCCTGTGCATGCAAGTGCGAATCGATTGAGTTGTGTGGATAACAGGGTGCCTCTCCTGTGAAGGTCTCAATGCGTTTCGTTCAATCAGAACAGCACGTGATGCGATGTATCGAAGAAGCAAAGGCGAACAGTATCGGTGCTGGATATACCTGCGGAGAGTAATCGATCACCATTACGAATTCATGCGAGCGGCTTGTGACTTTGGACCACAGTTGCACCGAGCCTGATGCATAGACTGCATTCAAACAATGCGACGGTGTCGTAAGCCCCCAATGCGCCGCTGGAGCACGGGACTCTGGGCCAAAAAAAATTCGGTATAGGAGCTTACGATGAATAAATTTGCTTTGAGCCTCACGGCTCTTGCTTTGGGAGTGCTGGTGGCGCCGGCGTTTGCCGACTACATTCCTTACGGTCAGGTCGGTCACGTGGCGTCTACCAATGTTGTGAAGTCGACGGGCACTTCGCTCGATGTCTACTTCTATGGCAGCTCTGCCGCGGATACGGACTCCATCAAAGTCCAGGACGTTACGCAGGGCTGGACAAGCGGGCTGATTCTGGACAATCACACGTCGACGGTTGGGGAGGAGTACGTCTTTCCTACCGGATCGAATCAACTGCACGTGGGCGACACACTGGTGTTTTACCTCGTCAACCAATCCACGCACGATACGTATTCGTCGGATCCGGCGGACAGTGACGACGGCTACAACCACGCCTACATGACGCCATACAGTGCAACCGGGCCAACCGCGATTCCGGGTATTCCTCCGGGAATGTTTGTGGGGTTCGAGGATTTGTACATCGGCGCGAACCGCGACGGTGTTTGCGGTGGCGAACACAACCAGTCCGACTGTGATTACAACGACGATGAATTTGTGTTCGTCGGGGTAGCGCCAAACCCGACGCCCGAGCCAAACTCGCTGGCGCTTCTTGGCACGTCGATTCTGGGCGTGGCGGGAGTGGTGCGCCGGCGGTTTATGCAGAAGTGAACGGGGTCTGATTGCGGAGAAGCAAAAAAGGCAGGCTCGATTGAGTCTGTCTTTTTTGCCGGCTGCGGACGAAGCTAGGTACCGGAGGTGTCTTCGCGTTTGTACGGTTTCTGCATGAGAGCGCGGGCCTCGTTGATAGCGCCCTGGGTGTTGTCGTTGGTCTGGATGGCGAGGCGGTACTCGTTGACAGCGCGCTCCCGCTGGCCGGTGATGTCGAAGATCTTGCCGAGATTGATGTGGCTCCAGACTTCGATCCACTTGGGGTCGCCGTCGCCGCGGAGCGCGTCACGGAAGCTGTTGGCCGCGGACTGATAGTTTTTCTGCATGAGGAAGACCTCGGCCAGGCGGTAGTTCGCGAGCGAGCTGCCGCGGTCCTGATCGAGAGCCTTCTGGTATTCGCCGATGGCTCCCAGGAGATCGCCCTGTGCGACGTCCTGCTGGCCGCGCAGGACAGCGACGCGCACGGCGAGGTCAGGGGTTGATTTGAGGAGCCAGTTGTCAGGGTCGATGGTGACTTTGCGCGGGCGGCCGAAGGTCTCGACGTTGTAGGCGGACTCGGTGCCGGAGAGATCGACGCGGCGCTCTTCGGTTTTGCCTTCGGTCTCGATGCGGAGCTCGACGGGCATTTTGAAGAGATCGAGGTCCTGGGTGACGGTACCCACGGTGCGGAAGCCTTTGCCGTTACCGAGGCGGTAGACCTGGTAGTTGTTGCCGAACTCAGGAGCGCCGGTGCCGTCGACCCATTGCGAGAAGAAGGGCGTGAGCTGGAGGTGCGACTGCGCTTCGGCGATGGTCTGGACCTGCGAGGTGCGGATGGATTTGTCAATGTTCTGCGAGAGGAGCGCGCGGAGGAACTTGGTGAAGATGTCGTCGCCCATCTCCCAGCGGAGCATGTGGAAGACCATCGCGCCCTTGTCGTAGGTCATGTTCTGGAACTGCGGCGAGAAGGGATCGAGGCGGGCGAGCGAAGTGAGGGGCTCCGTATCGTAGGCGAGCGCGGCGGCTTCGGTGTCGGTGATGGCGTTTTGGAGGGCGGTTTTGCCGCTCTGGTCTTCGAGGTAGAGGAGCTCGGCGTAGCGGGTCATGCCGTTGCAGACCCACTCGTCGTTGAGTGTGGCGGGCGAGACCTCAGAGCCCCACCACTGGTGCGCGACGGTGTTGGCGAGCAGGCGGGTGTTGCCGCGGTCGGGCCGGATGGCAACGATCTCGGGACCCCAGGAGGCGGAGACGGAGTCGGAGGGGAGCTCGACGACGTTGATGAGCGGGGACTCGGCGGCGCCGAATTCGTTCGTCATGTACTCGAACTCTTTGGCGACGGTCTCGGCGAAGTCGTGGGCTTTGGCTTTATTGACGTCGGTGAGGAAGACGTGCACGTTCGGGGCATCGGCGGCTTGGACAGGTGGAAGGAACTTGCCGACGATGATGGTGCCGGGGAAGCCGGGCTTCGTCCAGTTGAAGATGAATTCGGTCTTGCCCCCAGGAGCGGTGTGCTGGCCGGCGACGCCGCTGCCGATGGCGCGCTCGCCGGTGGGGACGGTGACGTGGATCTCAGCGGTGAAGCGGTCGGTGTAGAGGCCGGGCAGTGAGATGGGGAACCAGCGGCCGGGATAGAGCAGGATGCTCACCGGGTCGGCGACGTGGACGAAGTTGATGCCGTCCACGGGACTGGTGTCGACGGTGGGGACGCCGGTGTAGGTGAAGGTCCAGGTGGAGTTTGTGCCCTTGATGAGCGGCGCGGGAACGCTCACGCGGACGGTGGAGTCGGCGGCGTTGCGCTCCGGCGTGAGGGTGGACTTGTCGGCAGAGGTGAGTGAGGAGATCTGCAGACCGTTGTTTAAGCCGAAGACGACGCTGGTGAGGTCTTCGAGGGTGGTGAACGTCACCGTGGCGGTCGCGTTGAGACGTCCGCTGGCTGGGTCGAGATCGGCCTTGATGACGTAGCTGGAGACGTCGATCTGCTGGCGCGTGGGTATGGCGGCGATCGCAGCGATCGGGGTGAAGGCGAGGAGGGCAATCGAGAGGAGGCGGCGCAACGTGCAGTGCAGGCGAAGCATGGGGTCCTTGGCGGATTCGCGGGGAAGCAGCCTTAAGCCAAAGCTACCGCAGATAGAGGGTTCTCCGCGAGTATCTGTCAGATTAGACGACCGAAGGGAGGTTCGGACTACGAGGTACCGGAGGCTGTCGCGGGCCTTTCGGGTTGATGGTGGAGGAGATCGACTGCGATCTCGGCAGCGCGATCGAGGGGGGTGATCTGGAGCCCGCCGGGGGCGAGCAGGCCGTGGCGCAGCTGGTTGCGGACCTGGGCGAGCGCAGCGATCTGGGCGTGGCGTTCGGGGGTGTCGGCGAGGAGAAGGGCGAGCTCGGTTGCGACGTTCTGGGCGGTGAAGCGGGTCTGGAGGAGCTCGGGGACGATGCGGTGGCCAGCGATCAGGTTGGGCATGGCGACGGGCAGGTTGCCGGAGGCGTCAGTCATGTCGGGGAACTCGTCGGGGTAGCGGATGAGGCGTTTGGCCAGCGCGAAGGTGAGGGGGGAGACCCGGTAGACGACGACGAAGGGGTTTCCCACAATCGCGGCGAGGACAGTGGCGGTGCCGCTGGCGACGACGGAGGCGCGGGCGTGGTGGAGCGCTTCGCGAGCGTCGGGAACGAGAGTTAAACGAATAGTTGAGGCTTCGGGACCGAAGTACTTGAGGTGCTCGCGATTGAGCTCGTCGATATAGGTTTGGAGTTCAGCGGGTTTAATCGTGGAGGCGACCGGGAGAAGGAACTCGAAACGGGTGTGTGCGGCTGGGTCGCGGGGTGTGGAAATCTTCCGGCCATCGAAGGTCGTTTCGGCGGCGGCGGTGGCGATGAGATCGCTCATGGCGAGCTCGTGGAGTGCGGGGAGATTGGCTCGGATCTCCTTCCAGCGGCTGCCGGGCAGGAGGGCGATCCAGCTCTTGGCGGGGTCGAGGTGGTGCTGGGCGGCGTACGTTTCGCGTGGCAGTGCCGGGCTGGTGGACTCGGCAGTGAGGAGCGGGTGGCCGATGAATTCAGCGTCGACGCCGCGGTCGCGGTAGAAGGTCTCTTCGAAGGGGAAGATAACGAGCATCGTGGAGACGCGCTGCTGCACCCAGCGGAGGCGGCGGCGCTTCCAGGCCCAGAGCTGAGGAGAGACGAGCCAGACGACAGGGACGTCAGCGCGGCGGAGATGCCGCGCAAGGCGGAAATTGACGTCGGGGAAGTCGATGAGGATGGCGATGGAGGGCTGGTCGCGGCGGACGGAGCGGACGAGGCGGCGGTAGCTGGAGTAGATGTGCGGGATGTGGCGGAGGATTTCGGTGACGCCCATGACGGCTACGTCTTCGGCGCGGACGATTTGTTGCTGATGCTGGCGAGCCATCTGGTCGCCGCCGAGGCCGGTGAAGGTTGCGTCGGGTATGCGAGCGCGAAGGGCGGCGATGAGCTGGGCACCGTAGGCATCGCCGGAGGCCTCGCCGGCGGAGAGGAAGATGCGCGGGTTGGACGAGGTGCCGATGGGACGAGTTTATCGCTGCGCGAGGTTGCGGGGCCGCTAGTATGGTCGCGAGATGGCTACGATCGGCGTGAGTGGGGCGAAGCGGTTCAGAGCGGTGCTGGAGAAGGAGCGCGGAATGGGATGGACGATCGCTCGCGTGCCGTTCGATCCGGGGAAGACGTGGTCGAAGATGATCCGGCTTCGTGTGCGAGGGCAGGTGAATGGAGTGCGGTTTCGGACGTCGCTATTCGCGGATGGAAATGGATTTTACCTGCTGGTGAATCGCGAGACGCAGAAGAGGGCGGGCGTCGCGTGCGGCGATTCGGTGGAGGTGGCGCTGGAGCCGGACATGGAGGAGAGGCCTGCGGAGCTGCCGGAGATTTTGGAGGCATTGCTGGACGATGAAGCGGGGTTGAGGGCGTGGTACGACGCTTTGTCGGAGTCGATGCGGCGTGAGATTGGCAAGTGGGTTTTGGGGGTGAAGAGTGCGGAGTCGCAGAGGCGGCGCGCACAGCAGATGGCAGAGCGGCTGCTGGCGACGATGGAGGCCGAGGAGGAGTTGCCTCCGTTAATCGCCCGTGCACTGCGGGGTAATCCGAAGGCAAAGGACGGATGGGAGCGAATGACGCTTGTTCAGCGAAGGCAGCAATTGCTAGGGATTTTTTATTATCAAACGCCCGAGGCGCGCCAGCGGCGACTCCAGAAGATGCTGAAGATGGCGGAGCAGCACGCCGATAGATGACTAAGAAGATTCGGAAACCGATTCAGGGCTAATCGTTCTTGTTGCCAAACCAGGTGCAAGATGACATCCCTGAAATTTTTCTTTCTTCAACAGTGGTCTTTTGACGGGCCTCGCTCGTCTCTGTGTGTGAATTGTGTTCGCCGGCAGGAGTGGCGAACTTAAGCTGCACGACAAATTCGGAGATCGTGCGTCTACGTGAACGACGTAAGGACTCAATCAGACGATTTCAGCCGGCAGAGTGATTGCCGGACCATACGGAGAGTGTCAATGAAGCGTCTCCTTTCTTTTGCGCTTGGCTGCGTGACGTGTGTATGCGTGTTGATTGCCACGGAGCGGCGAGCGATGGCCATGTACGTAGATCCAGGTTCTGGGTTGCTTGCATTGCAGTCTGCGGCATCGGTGATGGCTGCCGCGGCATTCTTTCTGCGCAGAAAGATTCGGGGCCTGTTCGGCTGGCGTCGCAAGGCCGAGGTATTTGCTCCTCTTGCTGAGGAGAAGGGTGACGCGCGCTAGGCGGCATGAGCCTTATTGCCGCTGATCCCACATTTCGCGATCCCGCAGGTTCTCTCGTTGTTGAAAGGGACCGGGCTGTGCGATCGATACGGCCTGAGTTCCGGGAGCCGGTGTTTGAGTTTTTGAACTCCGACTTTTATCGCCGTGCGGTTGAACGCGGCGACATGATGCCAAGCGAGGTGGATGACGGCGCGAGTGGGTTGCGCCTCATTCATCCGCGCGTGCGCATTCCTGTATATCCGTGGGAGTGGACGGCTTCGCAGTGGCTTGGTGCGGCGGAGCTGACGCTGCGACTCTGCGATGAGGCTCTGGATAACGGTTGGATTCTGAAGGATGCGACTCCGCTGAATGTGCTGTTCCAGGGCGCGCGGCCGGTGCTGGTGGATGTGCTGTCGTTCGAGCGGCGCGATCCAGGCAGCGCTTTGTGGCTGGCATACGGGCAATATGTGCGGACGTTTCTGCTGCCGCTGCTGATGAAGAAGACGCTGCATTGGCCGCTGGAGCTGACGTCGTTCAAACGCGATGGATATGAGCCGGCGGAATTGTATGCGGCTCTGAGTTGGGGAAAGCGATTGTCGCCTGCGGCGCTGTGGCCGGTGACGATTCCTGCGCTGCTTGACCGCCGCAAAAATAGCCAGACGGGCGTGGCGAAGAAACAGCCGGCGCGTGATCCCGAGTTGACCCTGCACACGTTGAAGCGAACTGTTGCGGGGTTGCGGAGGCGGACGCGGGCGGCGCTGCCGACGAATGCGAATTCCGAGTGGGCAAAGTACACGAGCACGAACTCGCACTACAGTGCGGCGGAGAGCGAGCAGAAGCGTGCTTGGATGCGTGGTGTGCTGGAAGACCTGCGGCCGGCGACGGTGCTGGACGTCGGGGCGAACACAGGCGAGTTCACGACGATGGCTGCGGACGCCGGTGCGGAGGTGGTGGCGCTTGAGCGGGATGCGGATGCGGCGGAGCGGATCGCGCAGATGAGCGTGGCGAAGGGGTTGCGGATTCAGACGATCCATGCGGATCTGGCGCGGCCTACGCCGGCGGTTGGGTGGGAGAACCGGGAATCGAGTGCGTTGCTGCCGCGCTTGGAGGGGCAGTTCGATCTTGTGATGCTACTGGCGGTGATTCATCACCTGCTGCTGCTGGAGCAGATTCCGCTGCGAGCGATTGTGGAGCTATGCAGCAGATTGACGAGGAGATTTGTTGTGGTGGAGTGGGTGCCTGCAACGGATCCGATGTTCGTGAGCCTGATGCGTGGACGCGATGCGCTGTACGGCGCGTTGAGTGAGCGCGATCTGATGGCTGCGTGCGATGGAGTGTTCTCGATCACGCGGACGGAGACACTGGGGAATGGCCGTATGCTGTACCTTCTGGAACGGATTTCGGGCGAGGCGCGTTAGTGAGTGAACCTGCACAGCTACAAGGGCGCCATGTGTTTAAGCGGCTTTGCCAGTGCATTGGCCTGGCTTCGCTGATTCTGGTGGTGAACTATGGCGATCTGCTGGGCGGCGGATCCGATGTGCGGATGCACGTTCCGTATCCGCTGACGGGGATATGCCTGGCGCAGGTCGCGGACATTCTGCTGCTTGGGGTGCTGTTGTTTGCAGTGTTCGCGTTCTCGGCACGCACGACGTACTACTCGTGGGTGCGGCTGATGGTGATGCTGCTGGCGCCGCCGTATCTGCTGGAGCGTACACGCACGGTAGTTCCGCTGGCGCTCACGGACGGCGTAATTGTTGTGTTTGGGGTGCTATGGGCTGCGTTGGTGTTGCTATTACTGCTGCGCTTTCCCCTGGGATATCGGTGGGCTATTCGCGTAGGTGATGCGGTAGGCGTGTTCTTCGCGATCTTCGGAATCTGCAGCATTGTGCAGTTGCTTTGGGTGATGACCTGGAGGCCAGGGCCGCAGCAGATTAAGGCAGCGTGGAGCATGAGTCCGCAACCCGCGCGTGCGCATCCGCGAGTTGTGTGGGTGCTGTTTGATGAGCTATCGTACGATCAGTTGTTTGAGCACAGGGCGCATGACCTGGCACTCCCGAACTTTGATGCATTGCGCGCCGACAGCACGGTTTACAGCAACATGCAGCCGGTGGGGCTAAAGACCGTCGAGGTTGTGCCCTCCTTGTTGAGTGGCGCAGTGGTGGATGATTTTCGGTACGGATTCAACAACACGCTTAAGGTGCACTACGACAGTGTGCATGGATGGCATCCGCTGGATGGCAGCGGAACGATTTTCCATGATGCGGAGCGCGCAGGATGGAGGACTGCGGCGGTGGGTTGGTACAACCCGTACTGCACGATCTACCGGAGCTCGCTTGACAGCTGCTACTGGACGAACCTGGATCGCACGGACGGCGACATGGCGCAGCGGTACAGCTTGTGGCGGAACACAGCCCGGCCGTTTCAGGGATTGCTGATTCAGCTTTTCTCTCCGGCGCTGGCGGACCGCAGGAGCTGTGACTTCGATGTGCGACAAAGATTGCAGACAGATTTGAATCTGCAGCAGCACGCGATGGAAGTGTTGAAGCAGGACCAGGCGGACTTTGTCTTTCTGCATCTGCCGATTCCGCACAGCCCGAATATCTGGAGCCGCGTGAATGATGAGTACGCGCGAGGATGTGGGAGCTCGTACCTGGACAACCTGGCGCTGGCAGACCGGACGCTCGGGGCAATGATGGCAGTTCTGCAGCAGTCGCCCAGGTGGAAGGATACGACGGTGATTGTGCAGGGCGATCATGCGTGGCGCATCATGCTTTGGGATTGGTTACCGGCCTGGACGGAAGAGGACGACCAGGCTTCGCGCGGTGAGTTCGATCCGCGGCCGGCGCTCTTGATTCACAACGCAGGACAGACGCAGGCACTCACGGACGATCGGGCACTGTCGCTGCTGTTTGTGCACGACGGGCTCGAAGACGTGCTGCACGGCAAGGCGGTGCTGCCGGTGACAGAGGCGCCGTCTGCACGGAGGGAGGCAGTGGTGCGGCAAACGTCATGGATCAGTGATTGGCGCAGGTGAGGCGCGGTGCGCTCTCGTGTCAGATTATGGGTGAGGAGTTCGTCTATCGCCGGTGCGCTCTTCGTTCGATCGTGCGGCGGCGTGGAGGCTCAGGGCTGGTCTTTGGCAGTGTGAGGGCGAGAAGCTGGACGGGATCAAGCCACGAGCCATTCCAACGAACACCCAAGTGAACGTGTGGTCCGGTGACACGGCCGGATGCACCTGAAAGACCAAGCTTCGCGCCCTTCTCGAGCTTGTCACGCTCATGGACATCGATGCGCGACATATGCAGGTAGACGGTGAAGAGTCCGAGACCGTGATCGACGATGACGGTGTTGCCTTCATAGAAGAGGTCGCGCACCAGAACGACTGTCCCGGAGTTAGAGACGATGACCGGCGTGCCCTCAGGGACAGGGAAGTCGGTGCCGGTGTGAAGGCTGGTCTTCTCTTCGTTGAGGATGCGGGATTCGCCGAACGTAGGTGTGGAGGGGGCGTTCACAGGCTTGACGAAGTCGCCTGACCAGAGCGGATGCAGGGCGGAGTGTGCATAGGCGCGCTTCTTGAGCAATTCATCCTGCGCGATCTGCTTCTGCTCGGTGTCGCTCGGGTTCACGTAATTTTCCGGAACATTGATGTCGCCTGTCTTGAAGTCGCCGGCGGCGACGGTGACCTTCTGGGTCCAGTGCGCAACCCGGCCACCGACGAGTGTCGCCGTAACGTCCAGGCCATAGTCACCCGGCTGAGCATCTAGATCGACCCCGGCGAGCGCGTGCCAGGTCTTTTTCTCCGGTGAGTCGGAAAAGAAGGTGATCGATTTGTTGACGAAGTTCCCGGTGACGCGCCTTGCCGGGCGTTCGAGCTCGACGGTCAGGAACATGGGCGAGCCCTGGTGCAGATCGTTGGGCTGCCAGAAGACGTTGTGGATGGCGGTATCGTCAGCAGGCGCGGCACGGTGATTGATATGGGTTTGTGCGGAGGCGCCGAGCGTGAGCGCGGTGAGGAGGACGACAGGACGGACGTGCATGCGGACGGCTCCTGGCGAGAACGGACTGGCAATGTGATGCGGCGCCGGCGCTCTATGGCGGCTTCACAACGAAGTTTTGAACGAATCAACAGGTGGAGGTGCGCCGAAATTAGCTGTTCTCAGGCGCTGAAGGTCTCCCGGAGCGATGTGCCGAGAGTGGGACTTCCGGATTCCTGATCCTTGTACTGCAACTGGTAGAGCTTGTAGTAGAGGCCGCGGTTTGCAAGCAACTGCTGGTGCGTACCCTGTTCGCGGAGCTTGCCCTTGTGCATCACGAGGATGGTGTCGGCGCGCTGAATCGTCGAGAGGCGATGCGCGATGAGAACGCTGGTGCGACCGGTGATCATGCGCTCGAGAGCGGAGCGCACGCGCAGTTCTGTTTCCGTATCGACGGAACTGGTGGCCTCGTCGAGGATGAGGATGCCGGGCTTGTGCGCCAGCGCGCGCGCGAAGCTGATGAGCTGCTTCTGGCCGGTCGAGAGAGTCGAACCGCGTTCAAGCACCGGCTCGCGGAATGCACCTGGAAGCGTGCGGATGAAGTCACCCACATTGACCTGGTCGGCTGCGTTGGCGACCTCGTCTTCGGTGATCCAGGAGGAGCCGAGACGGATGTTGTATTGGATGTCGCCTGAGAAGAGGAATGGGTCCTGGAGAACAACGCCGAAGCGCCGGCGCAGAACGAGGAGATCCTGCTCGCGGACATCGATGCCGTCGACTAGAACCTGGCCGCGCTGCACATCGTAGAAGCGCATCATCAATGCGGTGAGCGTCGTTTTGCCGGCTCCGGTATGACCAACGATGGCTGCAGTCTCGTCATGATGGACCGTGAAGCTGACGTCACGAAGAATCCATTCGACATGCGGGAGATCGCGCTCGGGATTCGAGGAGGACGCGAGGGTTTTGGAGTCATCCTTGGTGAGCTTCTGGTAGGTGAACCAGACGTTGCGGAACTCGATGCGGCCTGAGCAGTCGCCGGTCCGCGGATCTACCGGCGAGGAGATGTCGGGTGCCGTGTCGAGCAGCTTGAAGATACGCTCGGCTGCGGCCATTGCTGCCTGCAGGATGTTGTATTTGTCGCTGAGGTCCTGGATCGGCCGGAAGAAACGCTGCGCGTACTGGATGAAGGCAATGAGGATGCCGAGCGTGACGACGTTGCCGAAGACGCTCCAGTGCCCGACGCCACCATGCGGCGGGATGAGGTACTCATGATTTGTGACCCAGGTTAGCGAGAGTGCATTGAGCACGGCACGGCCGCCGAACCAGATAACAAGTGCCATCGCTGTGGAGCTGAGGAATTCCACGACGGGGTAGTAGAGAGCGTAGGCGAAGATGGCGTCGGTCCACGCGTGCTTGTTCTCGGCGTTGACAGCGGAGAAGTCGCGGAAGGCGCGGCGCTCGCGGTTGAAGAGCTGCACGACGCTCATGCCGGACACGTACTCCTGTGTGAAGGAGTTGATGCGAGCCGTCGCGGCGCGCTGGCGACGATAGCTGTCGCGGACGTGCTCGCGGAAGAGCTTGGTGGCGTACAGAATCGCCGGAATCACTGAGAGTGTCAGCAGCGCGAGCGGCCAGCTCATCCGCAGCATGATGTAGACGATGAAGCTGAGCGCGAAGACGTCCTCGAAGATGGCGAGCACTCCGGAGGTGAACATCTCGTTGAGAGCGTCGACGTCTGAGGTGACGCGTGTGACGAGACGACCGACGGGATTGCGGTCGAAGAAGCCGACGTGCATGCCCTGGATGTGGCGGAAGATCTGGGAGCGCAGATCGTACATGATCTTCTGACCGGTCCACTGCATCAGGTAGGTTTGGACGAACTCCAGACCGAAGCTGAGCAGCAGAGCGCCGAGGTAAAGCAGGGCGAGCTCGTTGATGCCTGTGAGCGGGCGAGCGCTGAGGTGCCGGGCGATCCAACCCGGATGGTGGGTGGGTGCAAGATAGGTATCGACGGCGACCTTGACAAAGTAAGGACCGGAGACGTCGGACGCCGATTTGAGAACGGTTGCGCAGGCGGAGACGGCGGCGGCAAGCTTGTATGGCGTGATATAGCGGGCCAGTCGCGCCATCAGGCGCGAGTCGTAGGCCTTGCCAACGACGTCCTCGTCCGGACCGGAACGCTGAGGGGCTGCCGGATCGGCGGCCTGCGGCTTGCTCTGCTTGTCGTCCTTGGCAGTGGCCATGATGAATAGATTGTAGTGGCCGGAATTGGTCGCATGAAAGAATGGAAGTATGAGCGATTTAGCGCAGGTGGAGCGGCTGGGGCTGTACGTGAGCGTACCGTTCTGTCGCGCCAAATGCAGCTTCTGTAACTTTGCTTCGGGAGTTTCGTCGGCCGAGCGAATTTCGGCGTATGTGCGCGAGCTATGTGCGGAGATCGACGGTGCCGCCGGGAAGGCGGAGCGGATCGGGGCGCGGCTACCGCGCGTGGTTGACACGGTCTATTTTGGTGGCGGCACACCCAGCTTGCTCGATCCGGAGCAATTGCGGGATATCTTCGCCGCGCTTCGCCGGCAATTTGTCTTGATGCCGGGTGCGGAGATTACGCTCGAGGCGGCGCCGGAACAGATTGCGGACGAGGTGCTCGAAGAGGCGTTGCGGCTGGGTGTGAATCGCGTGAGCCTCGGCGTGCAGAGCTTGGTGGATCGCGAGAGTGCCGCTGTGGGACGGACGCACACGGGCGAATCCTGCATGCGGGAGTTTGCGCGGTTGCGTGAGGCGGGTGTGCGCGAGATTGGTGCGGACCTGATTGCTGGTTTACCGTATCAGACGCTTGAGAGCTGGCGGATGTCGCTTGAGGCTGCGTGTTCGTCGGAGATCACTCACCTGAGTGTGTATCTGCTGGAGATTGATGAGGGATCGCGGCTTGGTCGCGAGGTGCTCGGCGGTGGCGCACGACTGCATGCACCCGCGGTGGTAAACGAAGAGCTCGCAGCGGAGATGTACGAGGAAGCATGTGAGCTTCTGCCCGCCCACGGATTCGAGCAGTACGAGATATCGAACTTCGCCCGGGGCACAGAGCATCAATCGCGGCACAATCGCAAGTACTGGGAGCGTGTGCCCTATGTTGGGTTTGGACTGGATGCGCATTCCATGTTGTTGCGCGGCGATGGAAGCGCGGTTCGGTTTGCGAATACGAATGAGCTCGACGATTACGACGCAGAAGGCTTTGCGGAGCTGAATGAAATCACGAGGCGGGATGAGTTTGAGGAACTGATCTTCCTTGGCTTGCGGTTGAATGACGGAGTTTCGGTCCAGAGTTTGCGTGAGCGGTTTCCGAAAGAGTGGGTTCGCGAATGTGAGGAGCGGGTTGGCGAACTGGCGCGCGAGGGTTTGATGAGTGTGACTAATGGGCGCTGGTTTCTGACGATGCGAGGCCGCCTGGTTTCAAGTGAAATTTTTGGTGAACTGTTGGCTGTTGTGGCCTGAGAGGTGAAGCTTTTGGCGAAGGAAAATGTGATTGATCTGCGCAGCGATACAGTGACGAAGCCGACAGCAGCGATGCGTGCCGCGATGGCTGCGGCTGAAGTCGGCGATGACGTCTATGGCGAAGACCCGACGGTGAATCGGCTGGAGCAGCGCTCCGCCGAGGTGTGCGGGCGCGAAGCTGCCATCTTTGTACCGACAGGGACGATGGGGAATCAGATCGCGATCCGGCTTCACACGGATCACGGGCAGGAGGTCATCTGCGAGGCGCGAGCGCACGTTCTCGATTGGGAGATGGCGATGGTATCCGCGTTCTCGGGGTGCGTGCCGCGTGCGGTCGAGGGTGATCGAGGTGTGTTGTCGTGGGAATCGATCCGCCGGGTGATTGCACCGAAGATTTATTACCGCGCGCCGACCGGATTGATTGCTCTCGAGAACACGCACAATATGGCCGGCGGGACGGTGACTCCGCTGGAGGTTCTGGAAGAGATTTGGGATGGTGCACGTGAGGCCAAGCTGCCGGTCCATCTGGATGGAGCTCGCGTCTTCAATGCAGCTGCCGCGTTGGGAGTGGATGTTGCAACGCTTACGCGAGGTTTCGACACGGTGATGTTCTGCCTGAGCAAAGGCCTGGGTGCGCCGGTCGGATCGATGCTCGTTGGCTCGCGTGAGGTCATTGAGCGGGCCCGGGTATTCCGTAAGGCGCTCGGGGGCGGAATGCGTCAGGCGGGCGTCCTGGCGGCTGCGGGACTGATTGCTCTGGAAGAGATGCCGAAGCGGCTCGGAGAAGATCATGCAAACGCGCGGCTGCTGGCGGAAGCAATCGCGCGCTGCGATGCGGCGGATATTGATCCTGCGGATGTGCAAACGAACATCGTGATCTTTACGTTGAAGCAGGGAAGCGGCGAGAGCGGAGATGCGCCGGCGCTAATAGGGAAACTGCGAGAGCACGGGGTTCTAGCGAGCGCAATCGGGCCGCATGCGGTGCGGCTGGTGACGCATTATGACGTGAGCCGTCAGGATTGCGAGCGTGCGGCGAGTGTGGTGGAACAACTGCTCTGCTGTGCGGCAGTTCAAGCCTGAGACGCAGCGGCCTGGGGAGCGGCGGCCTCGACAGCGGTCTGCGGAAGGAAGACGCACACTGTGGTGCCGTGATTCGTTTCGTCAGTGCGCGATTCGAGGCGGATGTTGCCGCCGTGCCTCTGCACGATCCCCTGGCTGACCCACAGCCCAAGCCCAGTGCCTTTTTCGCCCTTGGTTGTGAAGAACGGCTGGAAGAGGTGCTTGAGGGTGTCAGCAGGAATACCTGGGCCGTGATCGATGACCGACACTGTGACTCCAGTGCGGCTGGCGCGTGAGCGCTGGCCATCGAGCGATGGCTTGTAACGGAGCGAGACTTCGATGACCGAGCCTGGCGTAGATGCGTCCATCGCGTTCGTGAGCAGGTTGGTAAAGACCTGGCGCAATTCCGCGGGGTAGCCGCTAATCCTGACATCGTCGGCGAGGTCTTTCTTTAGAGTGATGCCCGCTTGTGTGACCTGGCGTTGCAGCAGAAGGAGAATGCTGTCGAGAAGTTCCTTCAGGTCAAGTTCAATGGGTGTCTTTGATTCACGATACATACCGAGCATGGCGCGACTGATCTGCGTGACACGATCAAGCTCCGAGCGAGCCAGGTCGAGGAACTCACTGTTCTCTTCGGGTGTGGATCCGTTCTTCATCAGATAGAGCAGATTAACGACGGAGTCGAGCGGATTATGGATTTCGTGCGCCAGGGTAGCAGCGAGTCTTCCAGTGACAGCAAGTTTTTCACTGGCAAGGAGTGCGGCTTGTGTCCGCCGCTGCTCTGTGACGTCCCGGAAGACCATGACTACCCCGGCGAGTTCGCCCGAGCGATCAAAGATGGGTGAGCCGCTGTCGTCTATCTGAATCTCGCCGCCGCCGCGGCGGAGGAGAATGGCATGATTGGCGAGAGAGACAGCGCGACGCGTGCGAAGCACTGCATCGACAGGGTTCTCCATAAGCTCACGTGTTGTCTCATCGACGATGAGGAAGACATCGCTGATCGGCTGTTGCGCCGCTTCAGCCTGGGTCCAGCCCGTCAGCTGCTCAGCGACGGTGTTCAGCAGTTCGACGCGCCCATGCTGGTCGCAGACGACGACGCCATCTCCGATCGAGGTGAGCGTCGTCCGCAGACGCTGCTCGGAGTCATATGTGGCCTGGGCGTTCTTGCGAAGTGCGGCGATGGCTCCCTGGAAGGCTTGCGTAACCATGTGGAGACGGCTGCGAGCGAACAGCCCGATCAAAAGACCGATCAGCGCGGCGCAACCAACAATCGCTTCCAGCGTGTGGCGGACCTGAGTCTGCCAGTGTTCGACCTCATTCTGGCGTTGCATCTTCTGCTCATCGATCAGCTCGTTGAGGAGTGCGCGCATCTGGTCCATCTGGTTCTTGCCGCTCAGGTTGAGAGCCACATCGCGCGTGTCTCCCCCGGATCGGATCAAGCCGATCATCGGCGTAGCGAAGCTCTCCACCCAGCCACGGTGTGCGGCGACAAACTGGTCCAGCAAACTCGTATCTTTACTGTGCCGGACGAGGTCTTTTCGGAGGGAGGTCACATCGGTTGCGAGCGGAGTCTGTGTCTTCTGAAACGGCTCCAGAAACGCTTCATTCAAAGTGTTCTGGAAGCCGCGCAGTCCGGTCTCTTCATCGACCGTCTTCGCGAGGATAGCGGTGGCGGTGGCGATGTTGCGGTCGGCATCCCGAAGATCGGTGACCGTTTTCAACGCATTCCCGACCTGCCAGATAAGGGCTCCCGAAACGAGCAGCAGGGCCACTATGGGAAGCAGCAGGGTCTGCAGCAGTATCCGGTTTAGCTGACTGAGGTTCACTCGACCGCTCGCAAAGATAACCGTTAAGTGTTCGCAAAAACGACGATCGAGTCGCCGCAGTAGAGAGTCTTAAGTGGCCGCAGACGCGACACTTAAATATTCGCAATAACTAAGAGTTAAGTTGCGAAAAAAGGCGGTCGAGTTTCTCCAAAAGCGCAGGGGCGCCTTCGCCTTTCGTCATATAGACGTTTACTAACCCGGTAACATCGGACGGCAGCCCGACGTAAGCGGAGAGCAAAAGAATAGGGACGTCGGGCTTCTCAGCACGCATCGTGGCAGCCACCTCGCCACCGTGCATGCCCGGCATGGCGTAGTCCAGAACAACCGCTTCGACGGGATTCTCCCTGAAGAGCGTCAGTCCGGTTTTGCCATCATTCGCGGTAAGGACGTTGTAGCCTGAGCGCTCCAGAAGAAGCTTGCGTACGTGAAGTCCTACGCGCTCGTCGTCGACGCAGAGGACCAGGCGGCCTGAATGTGACATATAGCCCTGTGAATCCTCCGGAGCCTGCGATAGAAGAATAGCACCGGCGCAAGCGGGTTCAGACGTGCCCAAAGGAGGAGGTTCCTAGATAGTCCAGTGCAACATCCGAGGAATCAGAGGGTAATAGAGACCGAGGCCGATGCTACGAGCTACGGGACATAGGTCGCGTTGCACAGAAGCGTAGCGCTGGAGTTGGTCACGGTACTTAAGGAGCTCATCCTGCTCGAACCGCTCAGGAGAACGCGAGCCCTGTTCCGTGGTTTTGAAGTCGATGACCCAGATCCGGTCGTCACCGGGCGCCAGGGGATTCGAGCCGGCGAGGAATGTACGGTCAGCCCGAAGAACCGACGAATCCGTCGATGCGATTGAGTGCTCAGTGACGGCTGATTTATTCGGCGACAGTATCCAACGGCCGATAGGATCTTCCAGAGTGTTGAGCAGGGCTCTCATCGCCCGGGGCGATTCCCGTACGGCCGATACCGAGGAGAGGCCCTCGTTCCGAAGCGCAGCGACCAGGCGGGGTTCCCAGGAACCAATGCTGCTGAGCAGTTCATCGGGATGATCGCCGGCTGCGAGAAGGGCACTGACGAGCTGGAGGAATCGGTGCACTATGTTGCCGAAGGCACGCACAGCGAATGAGCCCTCCGGGCGGTCGAACGTTGGCGAGTGGGGCAGGGCGGAAGCGGGGATATAGGGCAATCTCAGCGTGTCTGCCGAGGTGAACCGCGCGATCGGGTTGAACGTCAGAGGCAGACGACGAAGCATTGGAACCGGCCGAGCCGCTTCGCTTGCCGAGGCTGCCAGTGCGAGACCTGCCTCGGAAAGTGGGCCGGATGTAAACGGCAGGAGATTGTCGTGGCGGGTTGGTACAGATGGAAGAGGGTCAGAGGTCTCGGTCGATTGCTCAGCGGCGCGAAAATGCACCTCGGCCGCCGGCCACGCTGCACGCAGTAGTGTCCCTTCGGCCGGAGTTCGGGCTGTTCCGTCCTTTTGGGCGCTACAGACTGCGAAGAGATGGAGTGATTCGCGCGCCCGGGTGCAGGCGACGTACAGCAGACGCCGAAGCTCGGCATTTTCGCGCGCCCGCTTAACCCGCGATACCCACTGATTCAGTCCGTCGTTCTGTTCGCCGCGCGACCCAATGGGAGCCAGCAGGATGTGAGCCGCTTCACCGTCGGGAGGGTCGAGTTCAAGCCAATTCAGCAGCTCAGAGCGGCTGCGATTCGTGGGACGTTCAAGCCCCGGAATCAGCACGACGTCGAACTCCAAACCCTTACTGTTGTGGATCGTGAGTAGCTGGACGGCGTTCTCATCTGGAGTGCTTTCGGCGAAGAGCTTTGAAAGGCGCGCATTGAGGACTCCGCCATCGATCGGGCCCCCGCTGTCCTGCTCGACTTCCCGGAGCACCTCGAAGAAGCGGCGCACGTTTGCAAGCCGATCGGGTGACAAGAACGCGTCCCCGCCAAGGCTCAACCAGGTGCGTTCAACGTGCGCGGCAAAAGGCGTTCTGCCGAGGGTTGATATGGCCTGATCGAGCGTCGGCCATGTTCGCGCAAGAAGCTGCTGCCCGGTCTCGCTCAGTTGCCGGGCACGCTTGCCGATCAGCTCCGCAACGGTTGCATCACGGTCTGCGTCCGGCCCTTCTCCAGTGAGGTGAAGCAGATCGGCAAGGGAAAGCCCGCACCATGGAGCGCGCAAGACTGCGAGCCATGCCGCACGGTCGGCCTGATGAAGCAGGGCGCGCGTAAGTGCAAGCGCATCCAGCACCTCCGGACGTTCATCAAGAGTGTCGATCTGAACTGCGCGGAACGGGATCGGACCGGACCCATCATCGCGCGACAACTCGGCGGTTATCGAGGTGAGATGGTTTCGAGCACGGGCGAGGACGGCGACGCTCCATGACTTGGTGCGGCCCGGCGGAAGCGGCTTTGCCCGCCAGTCCTCGATAATCCGCCGAATCTGCCGGGCCTCACGCTGCGTGCGCGCGGCGCGTAGCTCGGCTGTGGTTGCATGTCGATTGCCCTGCATCGGCTGCTTGCCGAGGATCTCGGTGTGCCACTTGGTTGCGTCTGGATTCGCAGACGCCGACCTGATTCCATTCGCACGCACGAATGGCACCTCGAGTTCTTCGCCCAACGCCTGTGTGGCAGCTGCTGCGTGTGGGAAGATCTGCGAAAATATATCGTTGAATGCCTCAACCAGCGCGGCTTGAGAGCGGAAGTTGGCGGTGAGCTGGAGCGGTTCCAGCGGTACATCCCCGAGCCGCCGTTCTGCCACGGTCCGAAGAAATCGTTCTACGCGTGCCTGGCGAAAAAGGTAGATCGACTGCTTCGGATCCCCAACGAGGAAGACGGTCTGCGAGTGGCCGTCCCACGAGCGCGTCAGGCGCTCCAACAGCATGTGCTGCGAAGACGACGTGTCTTGCATCTCGTCGACCAGCAGATGCGTGAGCCGCGCCGCCGGCGAGCGCGACAGATCGGCAGCTCCCTCCTCGGCCGACAGCGCTTCGCATGCGGCCAGCGCCAGCTCGGAAAAGTCGCAGTGGCCAGTCTCGGCAAACACGACTTTAAGGTGGGCAAGCGCGTGGCGAAGTAACCGGAAGAGTGCCTTCGCAACATGCCACTGTTCCTCGGGCAGGCGGGCAGGCGGTAGCCGCCGTACTGATTTGAGAGCCTCTGCGATCTCGTCACTCTGCAGCCGGTCAACGATGTCCTTCAGCACCGTGCCATCTTCGTAGGAGATATTGAAACGCAGGACATTTGGCCTAAACGATTTGCGCCAATCGCCGTCCTTCGTAAACAGCAGATACAGCAACGCCTCCCAGTGGGGCACGTCATCCGCACGCGCCCGCGGCGGGTGAAGCCGTCCGGAACAGATTGCTATCGGAGACGGTTCCTCCGGAACATAGGAGAGCTCCGCTCCCAGGCGTGAGGCGACTTCCGTCAATTCGATGAGTTCGGGTTGCGGTATCGTATCGAGCACCCGGTTCAGGCCGGCACAGACAATGGCCTCAAGCGATCGTTCGAGCCGCGGACGGACGGTTCTGTCGAGGTGTTCGTCCGAAAGCGAAACACTGTCCAGCGGAACGAGCTCGCCCCATTGCTGTCGCTGCTCCAGCATTCGCGCGAGCAGCGCCTCGCAATCAGCCAGGTTGCCGTCCCGGTGCAGAAGTACGGTTTCAATAGCAGCATTAAGAGCAGCATCTCCGCTGCCCAGTTCGAGCAGCGTGCGACGCGCAGCTTCGCGGTGCAGCGGCTCCGCGGGTTCTACTGGCTGGCTGGTTCCGGATCCTGAGAGCAGAGGAAGCGTTCGCGCGATCTCTGCACATAACGCGTCGATCGTCCGGATGCGCAGCCGCTGAGGCTGATCGAGGAGGCGCCATCCATGCCGCGCATCTGCGGCGAGTGCGGCCTCCGCCAGCGAGCGTGTCTGCTGTTCAAAGCTGCTGGCATCCTCCGGCAGCGGCTGCCCTTCGCCTGCAGCGTGAAGTTGTTCCAGCACTCGCTCACGCAGTTCTGTTGTTGCCTTGCGCGTGAAGGTGATCGCCAGAACCTCCTCCGGCTGGGAGATGCCACCTTCCGCGAGCAATTTCAGATAGCGTTGCAGCAGGAGTCCGGTCTTGCCGGATCCTGCCGGTGCCTCGACGATCGCGGAGAGCCGCACGTCGAGTGCCTGGCGCCTGTCTTCGTAATCGGGCGGCAGGCCTTCATCATCGGGCGGGATCATATCGAGCGGCGGGAAATTGAGGAGCTCAGACATCGAACTCCTCCTCACTGTCGCCTTCCTCGACGGCACTCGCCAGCGCGGCAGGGTCCACGCGGCAGAGAAGGCGCTGCCGGCAGCCCTCACAATTCACCCTGACGCTTTTGGGGTCTACGTCTGCACGGCCCGCTGCGAAATCCTCAGCTAGCCTGGTCAGAACAGAATTCCACTCCTCGCGCCGCAGATCGAGGTCAACCAGTTTCTGCCGCTGTTTGGGAAGGATCATCTGATTGCTTGCTAATCCTTGCCACTTCATCTCCAGGCCCGGACGAATCCGGCCAAAGAGCAACGCCTGAAGCGTGCCGGGTTCGCTCAACAGCGCATAAAGCGGAAGCTGCGGGTCATCGGGGCGTTCGCCTTCCCAGTTCGACGGGTGAACATTGTAGCCAGTCTTGTAATCGACGAGTACGATTCCGCCCTCCACCTCGTCGACGCGGTCCGGCTGAAGCTTCAACTGCAAGGGCCCGATTGGGATCGAAGTGCGTTCCTCCCGCTTGCGAACCGTAAATGGACCGCGCTGCAACTCGACATCCAGCCATCGCACAAGGAGACGCCGTAAGCGCTCGCGCTGAACGCGAAGATACGCGCTGTTCCAAGCTGGTCCCGACCCTTGGAACCTTGAAAATGCGGAGTCGATTGCGTCGCCAAGACGGCGCTGACGCTCCTCATGCGAGAGAGCGCGCAACTCCGCTTGAGATTGGGTGACGCTCCAGAAGTTTTCGAGAGCACGATGGACCAGATTTCCGCGTTCGATCGCATCAAGGCCCAGCTCGCAAGGATCTACAGTCGTGGAGTGCAGCCGCATCTCCGCAAAGGCAAGGAATCCGCACGCCGCCTGATGCTTCAAGACACTCGCTCCACCGCGAAGCTCGAACGAGGGAAGCGGCGATAGTGCGAGATCATCGGGGATGATCTCCTCCGCGACTTGCTCACGCGGTGCACATTCCGGCAGGAGTGAATTCGGTGAGGCAAAACTAATGCCGAGCCGTTCCAGAAGCCGCGAGGAGCGCAGCGTGCCACGCTCATCCGCGGCCGCTCTCAGGACAAGCAGATTCGGCGTGCGGCGCATCAGTGACTCTGCACGCGCGATCGACCTATCCGCGTCTCGTGCGGCATTCGCGCCGGGAAGGCCGAGCTCCTGTTGCAGTGGCCACCCGAGCAGCGGATTCAAACGTGCAGGCTGCGGCCACGCTTCATCTGTCGCATGCAGAAGAACGACTGCATCGAACGCCGATCCCTCCGCCTCTTCCGGAGACATAATCTGAATGGGAGCATGTGCGGCTGGAGCGCTCACGCGCGCCGACTTCAACAATTGTTCCAGGGTCTTCACCGCCGCGGAGAAGCTCACACGTTGGCCGCGGAAATCCAGCGTGGCGAGCAAGTCGAGTGTCGCGTCCCACGCACCAGCCGTGGCGAACTCAGAAGGCGTCGGAGCGCGATCCCCCGGCCAGTTTGCGGCTCGCAGCAGAGCCCGTACAAGCTCAGCCCATTCGGCATAGGCCCGTGAAGCCGGCGTCCCCAGCCTCGCTGCACGCAATTCATTCACCGGATCCAGCCATGCTGGACGAAAGATAGGAGCTCTATTCGATCCGAACTGCTGCCGAACCAGCCGCGTGAGTCCATCCAGGTCGACCTCGGGCAGAAGATATGGACCACGCCGCAGGGTCTGCGAATCGAATCGTGCCGCCCCCAGCAGCTCCGAGCTGTATCCGAGGAACGGAGAACGAAGCAGTGCGCTGAGTCGCTCTAGCGGGAGTGGTCCCTGGAGCAGGTGCAAGAATGCCAGAGCATCCATGACCATCGGTTGGGCGAGCAAGGGAGCACCGCCGGCGAATTCCCATGGCGCAGCCGAGTTGTCTGTCTCGATGGGCTGCAGCTCGGGTGCGAGAATCTCTCGAAATACGGATTCGATCTCCGCACGGCTTTCCTGCGGCTGCGGCAACAGCACTGCTATTCGAGGAGCGGTGGATTGGGGCGCGCGATTGGAGAACAATTGCCGAATCCATCGGGCCGCGAAAACGACCTCGTCACGTGACGAAGGGACGACACTGCTGACGCGCGACGGAGCAAGCGATCCGCTCCATTCGATTGCCGCTTCGTCGATCTGCGCGCCACCCACCCGCAAGCGCTCTAGAAGTGCCGCCTGGGCAGGCGTCAGTTCATCAAATCCCACCAGCAGGACGGGGTGATCGAGGCGCAGGTTACGGCAGACGGCGTGCGCGCGAAGAGCGTGTTCTATCTCCGCCGACGAGATGCAACTCTCCGCGGTGCCGATTTTCCTGAAGCTCTCGGACCATCCTGAGAATGTTCGGCTGTCGAATGTCGTCGCTGTGGCCCGGATGCGAGCAGTTGCGAGATGAGCAGCGGCGAGCGACCAGGCAGATCGCGCCATCTCGGCCAGTGCGTCCGGCGAACTCAGCGTCCGGCCGACAGTCGAGGTCTCAATCATCTCGCGCCACAAGCTGTGCTCCTGGGCGGCGTTCAGCAGTAACCGAAGCTCTTGTCCTTGAACCGCAAGCGCCGACCAGAGACTGCGCGTCCAGTCCATCCAGGCCAGCACCCCGGCGGCGTCCCATGCGCGATGCCCGGCCGCGCGCTGGCGTGCGTCATAGGCCTGGCGCAGAGTTCGCGCCGCACGCCGGTTTGGCAACACGACGAGAACGCCACGCGCCAGCGCGTCCAACAGGTCGGGCTCGGTAAGTGCCGGCATCTGGGCCCTTTTCGCCTCTTCCCTTTTATACGCCGACTTTCACCGAACTTTCGCCCTGCGCCGGAGTGGAAAACACGTCCGTTGAGCGGAATATGAGGCTAAGAAGAAGCAGCACAATCGCCAGTGTCCAGGGAACCGCCATTGCGATTCTCAAGGATCCTGTCTGAGTCGACAGCACCCCCATCATCCACGGGAAAAGTGCCGCGCCCAAGCCGGAGACGGCGAGGACAAATCCCGCAGTCCGCGCCGGAGGCTGCTTGCGCATCAGCACGGCAAAGGTAGCCGGGAAGAACGGGGCCAGCCCTAACCCGAGCAGAATGCAGCAGGCAGAGAGTGTCCAACCGTGGTGAGCCCACGCGAGCACCGCAATCATCACGCTTACCAGCAGAAGACCGATCCGCTGCACGACCTGTTCGCTCGCGTGTCTCAATGCAATCGAGGACAGCGCGCGACCGGCCGTCAACGACGCCCACATCAGCACAATTCCTGACTGGCCACCCAGCAGGCGGAGATCTGAAAACCGAACAGTGAAGGTCGTAATCCAGGCAGTCAAACACGTCTCGAGACCGCCATACAGAAACAGCAGCAACGCGAAAAAGATAATCGTGCCCGCCGCGATCGCGCGCGGCGGCTCAGATTCACTCGCAACCTCGGCACCGGAGCCGGCCTTCCGAACAACTCCGCCCATCCCGCTGACAAGATAAAGAGCAGCGAAACACAGCAGCGGATTACGCAGCCCGAAGCGGGGCACAAACGCGCCGACCAGTACCCCGGTGACGACGGCGCCGAAGCTCCAGAAGAAGTTCAGCGAGGACAGCGCAGATCCGGTATGCGAACGATAACGGCGGCCGGTGAGAATGTTCGTGGATGCGATGATCTGGCCCAGCCCGATCCCGCTGACAAACAGAGACGCACAACCGGGCAAGAGCGAGTCTGAAAGTGCGAATGCACCAAACCCGCCGCATGTCAGTAGCGACCCGGCGAAGATCCCGAAGCCAAGCCGCCGCGGAACCGTTACCCCACCGAGAAACGCTCCTACAAACTTCGCCAGCAACAGCAATCCGCTCTGTGCATCCGTAAGATTCCATGCGTGCGCTACAGCCGGAAGCAGCGGGCCGAGCAACACCGTACCAAGCCCTGCAAGCAGAAAATCTACGGCGAGCCATGGCAGCGATGGGCCTGAACTGATCGCGGACAATTTCGGTTCTTCCGGCAAGAGCACGGCTCCAAACGGCGCGCAGAATCGCGAGTGAAGGTGCGCTCAAGGCGGGGCTGCTACAAACAGCGTGAGCCACGCTTCCCCGCAGTGGCCGCCGCACCCGGTCGGCCCTATTGAAGCGCAGCAAAACCTCGATGCTAGCACGCGGCTATCATGGAAGATGTGAACCGAAGCGCAAGAAAAACGCTGTCCATCGCACTTCTGATAGTTACCGGCGTTCTCGTCGGAGTCTCTGTCGCAAGCCTCCAAGGATGCCATCGCAGCTCGAACGCAACCAGAAGCACAACCAAGGAATATCCAATCCGCGGTACGGTCATGGCCGTCGACGCACAGGACGAGCAGGTGACACTGCAGCATCAAGCCATCCCTGGCCTGATGGAAGCAATGACGATGTCCTACCCGGTGACGGATCGCTCTGCTCTGTCGGAACTGCATCCGGGCGACAAGATCATGGCTACCATGCTCGCTGACCCGAGCCCGCAGGGTCCTGTGAATCTGCGTCTCAGCGAGATCGTCATCATTGCCCAGGCGAAGCCCGACTACGTTCAGGCAGTGCAGTATCACGTGCCCACGCCGGGCGACGAAGTCCCGGACTTCACACTCCTGAACCAATCCGATAAGAAGATCGATGTGAAGCAGTATCGCGGCAAAGTGCTGCTGATGACCTTCATCTACACCCGTTGTCCGCTGGCTGACTACTGCCCGCGCATGAGCCGTAACTTTGCGCAGATCGACCAGCAACTTGCCACCGATCCGAAGCTCTACAAGGACACACACCTGCTCAGCGTCAGCTTCGATCCGACGTACGACACGCCCAAGGTGCTCAAGAGCTACGGTGGCGCTTACACCGGCAGGTACTCGAAGGAGACGTTCGATCACTGGGAGTTCGCTGCTCCAAGTGAAAAGGAACTGCCGAAGATGGAGCAGTTCTTCGACGTTGGCGTAACACCCGGCGAGAAGGGTACGCTGCAACATTCGCTCGCGACAGTTGTGATTGGCAAAGACGGAAGGGTCATCGCGTTCTACCCTACGAATGACTGGAGCGTCGCGACAGTTCTGCAGCAGGTGAAGCAGGCGGCGGCCGCATAGGAGAAGACATTGGCAAAGCTCACGATTGCATTTGGCGTTGTGCTTGGAATCATTGGTGTTGCATATTTCGTCGGTACCGGCAGCACTCATCCGACGGCGCTCATTCCGCTGTGGTTCGGCATGGTCTTGATGATCTGCGGCGGTCTCGCGCTCATGGAGAATGCCCGTCGTCGCATGCTGTGGATGCATATCGCCGTTACCGTCGGTCTGCTCGGCTTTCTATTTCCCGGCTTTATGGTTATTAAGGAGTGGGTCGCTGCCCACGGCGGTCCGCTCGCTCATCCTGCGGCCGTGCAGGAGCAAGGCTTGATGTCAGTCGTCTGCCTTATCTTCACGCTCCTCTGTGTTCGCAGCTTCATCGCCGCGCGACGCTCACGCACTGCCTAGGACAATTGTTCGGCTACATGCCCTCTCATAGCGGCTACACTTACACCACACATGGGCGGCTTTAGACCTGGCATCGGTGGGAGTGGCATTAAAGCGGCGGATCGTCCCTCACGCAATACCGGTAAGGCAATCGGCGCGGACCTCACGGCCAAGCGGCCGAAGGTAAAGTTCCGCGACGTCTGGCCGGAGATATGGACGCTTATCAAGCCGCGCCGCTGGCTGATGGCCGGCTGCTTTTGCATCATGATTGTGAACCGCGCCTGTTCGCTGGTTCTCCCGTTGTCGTTCAAGCCACTCATCGACCAGGTATTCACGCTGGGACGCATGCGGCTGCTGCCCTACGTGGTTGGGATTGTGCTGCTGGCGACGTTGATCCAGGGCATTACGTCCTATGCGCTAACGCAGCTGCTTTCGAAGTCCGGCCAGCGCATGATCGCTGAGCTGCGGAAGCAGGTTCAGCAGCATGTTGGCCGCTTGCCCGTAGCGTTCTACGACGAGAACCGCACCGGGACCCTCGTAGCGCGGATCATGACCGACGTAGAAGGCGTGCGCAACATTATTGGCACGGGTGTGGTGGACTTTGTCGGTGGTGTACTGACGGCTCTCTTTGCATTCGCATATCTGTTGCACGTAAGCGTGAGCATGACGCTGCTCGCTTTTGTCATCATGACTGCCTTCGCGCTCGTGCTGCAGCGCGCGTTTAAGACAATACGGCCAATCTTTCGTGAGCGCGCCAAGATCAACGCCGAGGTGACCGGACGACTTACTGAGTCGCTCGGTGGCGTCCGCGTCGTGAAGGGATATCACGCGGAGGCGAGCGAAGCCGGCGTTTTCGCCGGTGGTGTGGCGCGGCTGCTGAACAACGTCATCAGTTCACTGACGGCGCAATCGCTCATGACGCTTTCATCCACCGTGATCCTTGGAGTCGTGGGGGTTGTGGTCATGTGGATGGGCGCACACCTTCACGCAATCGGGCGGCTGACTACCGGTGGGTACTTCGCATATGTGATGGTTTTGGCGTTTATGACCGCACCGATCGTACAACTCGTCGCGATCGGAACCCAGCTCACAGAAGCTATGGCTGGCCTGGACCGCACCCGCGAAGTTATGAGCGAACGTGCTGAAGATGCCGACCCGCAACGCACCCGAGACGCAGGCGTTATTCGCGGCGACGTACGGTTCAAGGATGTAAGCTTCGCCTACGTTGCAGATAAGCCTGTGCTTCACGGCGTCAGCTTCCATTCGCAGCCCGGCACGGTAACTGCTCTCGTCGGTTCCAGCGGCTCCGGTAAGTCAACGATCATCAGCCTGATCTGTGGCTTTCACACCGCTCAGTCTGGCGCCGTGCTCATCGATGGCCAGGACCTCGCCACCATCCGGTTGAGCAGCTACCGCCGTCAGCTCGGCGTCGTTCTTCAGGAAACCTTCCTCTTCGACGGCACGATCCGCGAAAACATCATGTTCTCCCGGCCATCCGCAACCGAAGAGCAATTCCTGCAGGCATGCGCCATCGCACGCGTAGATGAGTTCGCGGAGCGGTTCCCCGAAGGTTACGAAACGATCGTAGGTGAGCGCGGCGTGAAGCTCTCCGGTGGCCAGCGGCAGCGCCTCTCGATCGCGCGTGCGATCCTCGCCGATCCGCGCATTCTCATTCTCGACGAGGCAACAAGCTCTCTCGACTCCGAAAGCGAAGCAATGATCCAGCAGGGACTCGGCTACCTGATGCAGGGCCGGACGACCTTCGTCATCGCGCACCGCCTCTCGACAATCCGCCGCGCCGACCAGATTCTCGTCATCGAAGAGGGTCGCATCATTGAACGCGGCACGCATGAAGAACTCTACGCCGCGGCTGGCCGCTACTTCGATCTCTACACCCGCCAGCATGGCCTGGAGACCAACCTCTTCCTCGCTCCCGGCGAAGGCGATGGCGGCCTCCCCGAAGAGGTCGAGCGCTGACCGGCTCTATGATCCGATCCTCTTCTCCGCCCCCAACTCCCGCAGCAGAAACGCGTCGTCGAATGCAATCTCCTTCAGGTAGTCGTAGCGACCTGAAGCCCCCCCGTGCCCTGCATCCATATTGATGTGCAGCAACAGCGGCGTGTCGTTCGTCTTAAGTGTGCGCAGCTTCGCGATATACTTTGCGGGCTCCCAGTACATCACCTGCGAATCATTCAGGCTCGTCTTCACCAGCATCGCCGGATATGCTCCCTCGCGCAGATTGTCATACGGCGAATAGCTGCGCATGTACGCAAACGCCTCGGGTTCATTTGGATCGCCCCACTCCTCATACTCACCGACGGTCAGGGGAAGGGAAGCATCCAGCATCGTGTTCATCACGTCGACAAACGGCACATGTGAAACAACGGCGCGGAACAGGTTTGGCTTTCCGCGCTCCAGCGCAAGGTTCACCACCGCGCCCATCAGCAGGCCGCCCGCGCTTCCGCCCTCAATCGCCACACGCGACGCATCTCCATATCCCTCGCGCACCAGGAATTCCACGGCCTCGATGAAGTCCGTGAACGTATTGCGTTTCTGCATCATCTTGCCGGCATCGTGCCAGGGATCGCCAAGCTCGCCGCCGCCGCGAACATGCGCGTACGCCACTACGACTCCACGATCGAGCAACGCCAGACGTGAAGCCGAGAACCCAAGCGGTAGCGGATATCCGTAGCTTCCGTACCCATACATGTACAGAGGGTTTTTCACTTTCTCGAAGGCATCCCGGCGGTAAACCAGCGACACCGGCACCTCTGTGCCATCGTGAGCGCGAAACCACAGCCGCTCCGATTGGTAATTTGCGGCGTCGAACCCTCCCGGAACCTCCTGCTGCTTGAGCAGCGTCGATTTGCCTGTCGCAATGTCGTACTCGAAGACCGACGACGGGCGCACCAGCGACTGGTACGCATATCGAAACGTCTTCGCATTGAAGTCGCGATTGATTTCGCTGAAGGCCGTGTATGCCGGGTCAGGGAAGCGTATTTCCCGCGGCTCTAAGAGCATCCCGTCACTCTCCAGCGAAAACATCCGCAGCACCGACAACCCGCGTTCGCGATAGCTCGCCACCAGAAAACTCTGGAAGAGATCAAAGTCCTCGAACGGCGCATCCTTGTGCTCTGGAAGCAACTCCTCCCATTGCTCGCGGCTTGTCGCGTCAACCCGTGCGCGCATCAGCTTGAACTGCTCAGCCTCGCGGTTGGAGCGAATATAGAAAAAACCATCGCGATGATCGACGTAATACTCCTCGTCGTCAACTCGCGGAGCAATCATCTTGAACTTCTCCTCCGGATTGGCGGCCGAAACAAACCAGCTCTCGCTCGTCGTGTGGCTGCCAATCTGTAGCAGCAGATACTTGCGGTCTCGCGTGCGCCCCACACCTAAGTTGAAGCGCTCATCCGGCTCATGAAACACCTCGAGATCCGCACTGGGCGGATCGCCCACTTTGTGCCGAAACAACCTGTCCTGCCGCTTGGTTTGCTCGTCCTCGGTTGAATAAAACAGCGTTTTGGAATCCGCCGCCCACGCTAACGAACCGACGCGCTCTGCCGTGTCGCTCCGCACTTCGCCCGTCGTGAGATCTTTTATGCGCAGCGTGTACTGCCGGAATCCCGTATTGTCGGTCGTATACGCCAGCAACTTCCCGTCTGGGCTTACGGCGCTATCGCCGATCGCCATAAACGGCTCTCCCTCGGCAAGCTGATTCACATCCAGAATCACCGTCTCCGCCGCCGTCGTTTCCGTGGAGTACAAATTGGCCACGGTCCCTGGCGGCCGCCGGCAGTACCGGGGGTACTGGAGGCCTTTCTCCGTGCGTACCAGATACTCCCACTCGCCGTCGCGGTACGGTACGGAGACATCGTCCTCCTTTATGTGCGACAGGATCTCGTCATAGAGCTGTTTCTGCAGCTCTTCCGTTCCCGCCATCGCCGCGGCTGTATATGCATTTTCCGCCCGCAGATAATCCAGCACCCGCGGGTTCTCCTTGTCTCGCATCCACGCATAGTCGTCGTGGAGCTCAGTCGAGTGAATCGGCGTCGTCCGTGGTTTTCGTTCGGCAATGGGCGGCTGCGTGAGGGCTGTGGTCTGCATAAATCTCCGATGATGTACAGGATATCGATACGAGTTGCCAAATGCGATGCAACGCCGATTCTTCGCGTGGACTCTCAACGATCGTGTGTCATTTACGACGCGCGGAACAGCCGCGTTAGGAGAAAGACAATGAAGCGAGTTAGTTATCTGATGTGCTGTCTGGCCGTCGGCTCAACAGCACTCATCTGCACGCACAGCGCAAAGGCCCAGGCCACCGACCAGGACAAGCAGTTCCTCACCAATGCCTCCCAGGGCAACTACGATGAAATTCAACTCGGCAAGCTGGCAGAGGAGAAGGCCACTAACCCCGCCGTGAAGGCTTTCGGCCGACGCATGGTCACAGATCACACCCGGCTCACCGAGAAGATGAAGCCCTATGCTGATTCCTGGGGAATCTCGGCGCCTGACGCGCTCAGCTCTGATGCCCAGAAGGAATACAACAAGCTGCAGGGCCTCTCGGGTAAGGACTTCGACAAGGAATACATCTCCGACATGGTTACGGATCACTCCCATGACCTCGATGCCTTCACCAAAGAGGTGAAGGACACGAAAGATGCAAAGTTCAGGGCGTCCGTCGAGCAGGGTAAGAGCGTCGTTGCCGCTCACAAGAATATGGCCTACGACCTGAAGAAGAAGCTGTAGTTGGCCCTCCTGTTGATCGCATCACAAAGCCCCTGCGCCCCTCCGTGCAGGGGTTTCTGTTGCCGCCCGTCGTACGATAGCTCTGTGAAAGCTCTTCGCCGTCTGGCTGTCCTGCTTCTCGCAATATCCGCAGTCCTGTGCGTCTGTGCGCGCGCCGAAACTGTCAGCCAGCTCCCGCGACCCAACAATACGTACGTTGCAGACTTCGCGGGCGTGATCGATGCAGAGTCCAAACAACAGATCGACCAGCTCAGCCGGGAGGTGTACCAGCAGGCACACGCGACGATTGTCGTAGTCACGATTCATTCGCTCAACGGCGAGAGTATCGAGGAGTTCGCCACCGACCTTGAAGACAAGTGGAAGGTCGGCCCCAAGGACACCGACCGCGGGGTGCTCATGATCCTTGCGATCAACGACCGCAAACGCCGGATCGAGATTGGCTATGGGTTGGAAGGCATTCTCAATGACGCAAAGGTCGGCGATATCGGCCGCACCATGGTTCCATATCTGCAACGCGGCGAGTACGGTCCGGGCCTCCTCGAAGCCGAGCAGCAGATCGCCAACGTGATTGCCGCTGACGCGCACGTCACCCTCACACCTCTCCAGCATCCTGTACGTCAGCCGGCTCCGCAACGCGGTCGTAATGACTGGCTCGGCGTCATCATCTTCTTCGTCATTCTTTTCTTCATCTTTGGCGGAGGCCGTCGTGGTGGAGGCGGCTGGCTGCCGTGGTTCATCCTTGGAAACATGATCGGCGGCAATCGTCGTGGAGGTAGTTGGGGCGGAGGCGACGGCGGCTTCGGCGGCGGTGATGGCGGAGGCGGGGGTGACGGCGGTGGAGGTGACTTCGGCGGCGGCTTCGGTGGAGGTTCCGGCGGCGGCGGATCGAGCGGGGACTGGTAATTCAAGTAATCTGAGTTCAAGCGCAAAGCGCACGAAAGGAAGAACATGAAAGGTGCCTGGGTAGCACTTGTAGTCGTGGTGTTGGTGGCCCTGTTGGTAGGCGGCAGCTATGTCAGTTCCAGGAACCACATGGTGGCCCTAAATCAGCAGATAGACAGCGCCTACTCCCAAGTGGACATCGAGCAACAACGCCGGCTCGATCTCATTCCGAACTTGGTCGCGAGCGTCAAGGGCTATGTCAAAGAGGAAGAGAACGTCCTCACTAATATCGCGAACGCTCGCGCCGCCGTCCTTGCCTCCGGCTCGGATCGCGCCTCAAGCATCAACGCCAACCAGCGCCTGGACGTGGCGCTCGGTCCCCTTTACCGGCTGCAGGAGGAGTATCCGAACCTCAAAGGCAACGATCAGTTCATGCGTCTTGAGGACGAACTGGCCGGCACTGAGAACCGCATCGCGGTCGCCCGCCGCCGTTACAACGAGACGTTGCGGGCGTACAACACCTATGTGCAGCAGTTTCCCAATAGTCTTTGGGCCGGCGCTCGGTTTCCCGTGCGCAATGAATACTTCAAGGGGAATCCGCAGAACAGCCAGGTACCAACGGTTGACTTCAGCAAATAGTGACCCCGCATCACCAAATCCTGCAGCCACCGCCTAAGCGGTGGCTGTTTGCTGTGCAGTAGCATCCGATAGACTGCCTCCACAGTCGTGGAGTGCACCCGTCGCGCGGGATGCGTTAGGGTTAGGAAAGATTCAGGCACTTATGGACAACACTGCGACCAACCCGACCACTGTAGCAATGCTTGTCGGCATGCAGGTCGTAGATGCCTCCGGCCGGAGCTATGGCCGGGTTCAGGAGCTCGCGGTCGACGTCGGCAAGGATGCGAGTCGAGTCTCTGGTCTGTTGGTCTCCAGGGGCCGCAGCGGCAAGGCTCATCGATCCATGATCGCCATCGAAGACCTCGAAAATCCTGGTGCCTCACCCAGACGCCTCCGCGCCAGCTCCAAGCCCCACGATGTCCCCAGCCTCAGCGATACTCTCCTGCTCGAGCGCGACCTCCTCGACCAGCAGATCATTGACGTCGACGGCCGCAAGGTCGTGCGCGTAAACGACGTAAATCTGGCTTGGGCAGAGGACGCGGGCGACCGGCACACCACCGCCCTCCTGATTCAAGATGTCGAAATCGGCCTGCGCGGCGCCGCCCGCCGGCTGCTGAAAGGGTTGCCCGGTTCAACCGTCGACGCCATCGTCAGCAGTATCCCCTCCAAGGTCATCCCGTGGAGCTGCGTTGACGTCATCGAACGCGATCCCGCCCGCCGGGTTCGGCTCAAGATCGGCCAGGAGCGCCTCGCCAAACTGCACCCGTCGGATATCGCCGACATCCTCGAAGAGCTTGCGCCCGCCGAGCGCGAGGCCGTCTTCACCAGTCTCCCGGAAGAGACCGCCGCCGAAGCCCTCGAGGAGATCGATCCGCGCCTCCAGAAGGAGCTCCTGCAGCGCATCGACTCTGAGCGCGCGGCCGACATCATCGAGGAGATGGACCCCGGAGCCGCCGCTGACGTCCTTGCCGAACTTAGCGAAGAGGAATCCGGAAAGATCCTCGAGGAGATGGAACCCGAGGAGCGCCAGGATGTCGAAGAGCTCCTCGAGTTCTCCGCCGAAACTGCCGCGGGCCGCATGACCACCGACTTCATCAGCGTGTCCCGCGACGCCAACGTCCTGGACGCCATCGAAGCTCTCCGCCAGTTCGAAGGCGACCCCGACACCATCTCCGAGATCTATCTCCTCGACGACGAGAAGAGGCTCGACGATGTCGTCATGCTGCCGCGCCTGCTGCTCGCCCAGCCTGACGCCAAACTCTCCTCGCTCTCCGAAGGCCACATCGTCTCCTGCGGCCTGCACGCGCGCGACGCCGAGGTTGCCGAGCTCTTTGACAAATACAACCTGCGCTCTCTGCCCGTGGTCAACACCATTCGCCACGTCGCCGGCGTCATCCACGCCGAGCAGGTGATCGCAGCGCTGCGTGAGAGCTGATCGGGCATGCCAGAACGCCCGCTGAAAATCCTCTACGCCTCCGGACTCTCGCCCAACGACTCCTCGCTATACCGCCTCTGGGCGCTTGAACGCCAGGGCCACACCGTCATCCCGATCAACGCCTACGAGTACCAGCCTTCCAGCGCGCTTATAAAAAAAATCGTCCACCGCGCGCAGGTCGGTCCCTGGGTCACACGCCTCAACCGCGACATCCTCGCCGCTGCCGAACGCGAGCACCCCGACATCTTCTGGGCCGACAAGCTCCTCTCGCTCCAGCCGCAGACGCTCGAAAAGCTCCGCCGCATGCGCATCGCCAGCGTCAGCTACATGATCGACAATGTCTTCGGTGTGCGTGGCGATCCCGGCTGGCGCCTCTACAAGAAAGACCTCACCCACTTCGACCTCCACGTCGTCCAGCGCGACAAAAATGTCCTCGAGTACCGCGAGCACGGCGCGCGCGACGTCCTCAAAATCCAGACCGCATACGAGCCCACCATCCACTTCCCGCCGCCCCCCGGCTGGAGCGACGCCGACCGCAACAGCGGCGTCTCCTTCATCGGCACGCCCTACGATGACCGCGCCGGCTTCCTCACGCGCCTCTGGAAGGAATTCAACGTTCCCGTCACCATCTCCGGCAGCTCCGTCTGGCGCGAGAGCCTGACACCCGAAGCCCAGCAGGCCATCTACACGGGCAGGGAACTCTACGGCCGCGACTACCGCGAAGCGATCTGGCGCGCCAAAATCAACCTCAGCTTTCTCACCCACTCCAATCACGACGAGTTCGCCCACAAGAGCTTCGAGATCGCCGCCTGCGAAGGCTTTCTCCTCGTCGAGCGCTCGCCCGGCCACCTCGCGCGTTTCGTCGAAGACAAAGAAGCAGTCTTTTTCGAAGGCATTGAAGAATGCGTGCAAAAAATCCGCCGCTATCTTCCCGACCAAGCCGCGCGAGCCCGGATCGCCGCAGCCGGCCGTGCGCGCGCCGAGCGCAGCGGCTACCACAATGACGCGCAGGTCGCCAAAATCGTCGCCCGGCTGCGCGATATCCTCGACAAATCCTGACGAAAACACCTGAGCAGAATGCAAAGGAAAAAGATGCAGCACATCCGGCTCGCATCCAGCGGGCGCGAGACAACCCGCCTCGGCTTCGGCTGTTCCGTTCTTATGGCCGGCATCTCCCGCCGCCAAAGCGTACGCCTCCTCGACGCCGCCTACGATGCCGGCATCCGCCACTTCGACGTCGCGCCTCTTTACGGCTACGGTGAGGCCGAGTCCTGCGTCGGCGACCTCCTCGCCCGCCACCCTGACATCACCATCACAACCAAGTTCGGCATCGAGCCACCCGCTCGCGGTGGCCTCATCCGCACCGCACGGCGGGTGGCGAATCCGCTACTGCAGCGCGTCCCGGCACTCAAGCGCCTCGCGCGCTCCGCCGGGGCCACCGCCGCCCCTCCGGCCAAATCCAACTTCACCGCCGCCGAGGCCCGCGCCTCACTGGAACGCAGCCTCCGCAATTTGCGCACCACGCAAATCGATCTTCTGCTCCTGCACGAACCCGAACCCACCGACCTCACCGACACCGCTCTGCTCGATTTCCTCAACAACGCGGTCGCGCAAGACAACATCGGCGATTTCGGCATCGCCAGTAACAGCACAAAAGTCTCTGCACTCCTCCGCGATCGCCCGGCGTATTGCCGCATCGTCCAACACGACTGGTCCGTCCTCAATCCTGTTGAGGCCAAGCCCCTCGAGACCGCCTTCCACATTCACCACCGTGCGTTGACCGAACATTTACAAGCCATCCACGACGCTCTTAGCCGCGACAAGGAGCGGTGCCTCCGGTGGTCCGAGATCACGGGCCGCGATTTGGCGCGACGCGAAGTGCTCGCAGCGCTTATGCTGAAGGCAGCGCTGGTTCTGCATCCGAACACCATCCTTCTGGTGTCCTCGAAGAACCCTGCGCACATCAGAGAGAATGTCCGTGTAGCAGAGGACGCGAGCCTCGAAGAACCCGCTCGGCGTCTTCATCAACTTGTGCAGCGTGAAGGCCTGGCCTCCGCAGCCAACTAACCCGCCGGAGGGCAGCCGATGAACCGTTGGAGACGCTGGCGCACAAGCATTCTGCTGATCCTCGCAGTGCTTGGTCCCGGCTTCATCACGGCCAACGTAGATAACGACTCCGGGGGCATCTACACCTATGCCACCGCAGGCGCGCAGTTCGGCTACGCGCTGCTGTGGACCATGATCCCCATGGCGATCATGCTGGCCTTTGCGCAGGAGATTTCCGCGCGCATGGGCGTGGTCACCGGCAAAGGTCTCAGCGAGCTCATCCGCGAAGAGTTCGGTCTGCGCATTACAGCCATGCTCATGTTCGGCCTCGTCCTGTGCAACCTCGGGGACGTCGTCAGCGAGTTCGCCGGCGTCAGCTCCAGCGCCGCGCTCTTCCATATCAGCAAGTGGATTTCAGTGCCCATCGTAATGGTGCTCGTCTGGGTGCTGGTCGTCTACGGCGACTACAAAAAGCTCGAAAAACTCTTCGTCTTCCTCAGCTTCCTCTACATCGCTTACATCATCACTGCCGTGCTCGCACACCCCAACTGGAGCTCCGCCGTCAAGGACACGCTGCGCTTTCCACGAATTCGTGACCTGCGCAATTCCGACTACCTTTATCTATCTGTCGGGTTGATCGGAGCCACTGTCGCGCCCTGGCAGCAGTTTTATTTACAAGCCTCCGTCGTCGACAAAGGCACACCTACATCGAAGCTCAAGTTCGCTCAGACGGACGCGGTCTTCGGCTCCGTCTTCTCCATCATCGTCGCCGCCTTCATCGTTATCGCCTGTGCCGCGACGCTCTTCGTCGGCAACATCCACAACATCTCCGACGCCGCAGACGCCGCCCAGTCACTTCGCCCTCTCGGCGGCCAGTACGCCTCGGTTCTCTTCGCCTTCGGACTCCTGAACGCATCCATCTTCGCTGCGTCCATCCTCCCGCTCTCCACCGCCTACACCGTCTGCGAAGCGCTCGGTTTCGAAAGCGGCCTCAGCAAAAAATTCCGCGAAGCGCCCGTCTTTTATTGGCTCTACACGGGCCTTCTTGTCCTTGGCGCGGCCGTCATCCTCATCTCCAACCGGCCCCCCGCCAAGCTCGCCGTGCTCTCACAGGTGCTCAACGGCGTCTTGCTGCCCGCGGTTCTGGTTTTCATGCTCATCCTGGTCAACAAAAAATCCCTGATGGGCGCCAGGCGCAACAAGACGTCCTACAACATCGTTGCGTGGACACTGACGGCTCTTGCCACGATCCTCACGGCTGTCATGCTGATCGGCCTGCTCAAGGCGAGCTAGAGCAGCTTGCCCTCCGCAAGTTCGCGAATCAACGTCTGATCTGCGGCGAGGAAGTCATACTCCGGCAGGCGGTCGAACGTGCTCCACTGCATCTCCTCAAACACCAGGTTCCGCAGCTCGCCCGTGAAGCTTTCAATTGTGAAGAACTGAATATGAATTGATCCGCCATTGCGATACTTGTGGCGAATGGCTGTAATCTCCGGGCCAATCCTCGCCTGAATCCCCAGCTCCTCATCGAGCTCCCGCGCGAGGGCCTGCTCGGGAGTCTCGCCCGGCTCAACCTTTCCGCCCGGAAACTCCCACTTCAGCCCCATAGGTTTGTCCGCACTTCGCTGGCAGATCAGCACCTCCCGCTGCGATTGCTCGCCACGTAGAATCAGTCCGGCGACCACGTACCGAAGCGGCCGCGGACTGGATGAATAATTCGACGGCAGTTTGCGAATGGACTCTTTCACGTCGTGCTGTCAGTGTAAGACGGGTGTCAGACGGCCCGGGGGTACACCTCTGGGTTCCCACTTTGAACGCGGCAATCAGGTTGTTATCGTGGAACCGGATAGTAAACCGGCCATCCGTGGTCCGCGCTGAACCGTGCCAGCTCTGCCGACGGGTTCACCGGGAAAGGATGCCGCGCGATCGAAAGCATCGCCGCATCATGCACCGAGTTGCCGAATACCGCGTCCGGTGACTTGATCCCGGCGCGAGCCAGCGAAGAGACCTTTCCTTCATCCGTTGGCACATCGCGCAGCACATCGGATGCAACTCCATTGCTGCACTGGACGCAGGCTGCAAGCACGCGCTCGGCTGGAATTCCGAACCGCCTCACACCCTCTTCCACAACCCAGTCGCATGTCGAGCTCACCGCCCAGATATCAGTCCCGGCAACCTGCAGATCGCGCACGACCTGCAGCATCTCGGGAAAGACGTGCGCTTCGATCTTGTCGCGGAAGAACTCCGCCGCAGCTCTGCGCAGCGTCTCTTCCGGAATCCCGCGATACACCTGGACCATCTCTCCGCAGATCGCCAGCTCCGATACATCGCCGCGTTTATATCCCGCGTACCGCTCGTTCAGCCACGCCGTCGCTTCTGCGGAAAGCAGTCCCGTCTTGATCGTCCAGTACATGAACGCCGAGCCCGAATCCGGCCGCCACAACGTTCCATCGCAATCAAACACCGCCACACGCGGTCCGGCCTCATAGACGCGTGCAAGGAACTCAGTTGTAGTAAGCGTTTCAGGGGTTTGCAGAGCGTTCAAACAAATCTCCAGGGTGCGTCGTTTGGGGAAGGCTTCAGACTCCAGTAGACCACGCAAGCGGCGGGCGAATCACAGACCTGTCAGACAGGCGTGCGCGGCTTTTGATAGCCTGTCGTCCGTAGCTACTAAGACGAACGAACACAACCAAGAGGATGAACCATGTTGGATGAGAACAGGCTGTTTCCTGCCGAGCCTGCGGCGCGCAGTGTTGCGGCAAAGCTCTACAAGTCCGTACGGAATCTACCGATCATCAGCCCACACGGCCACTGTGATCCTCAATGGTTTGCGGACGACCAGCCGTTTCCGGACCCCGCTGCGCTTTTCATTCAGCCGGATCACTACATCTTCCGCATGCTGTACTCGCAGGGAATTAGTTTGGAGTCGCTCGGAATTCCTCAGGCAGACGGCAAGCAAAGGGCTGACCCGCGCGAGGTCTGGCGCATCTTCGCTAAAAATTACTACCTCTTCCGCGGAACCCCCACCCGCCTGTGGATTGATTACGCCTTCGAGAAGCAGTTCGGTCTGAAGGACCGGCTCAGCCCTGACAACGCCGACGAGTACTACGAAACCATCGACAAGGCTTTGCGCACACCCGCCTTCCGCCCGCGCGCTCTCTTCGAAAGCTTCAACATCGAGGTGCTCGCCACAACCGACACCGCCTTCGATCCGCTGACGCAGCACAAGAAGATTCGCGAGAGTGGATGGAAGGGACGCATCGTTCCCACCTTCCGTCCCGATGCCGTTGTCGACGCGGAGTACATCGGGTTCCACGACAACCTGAAGAAGCTCGCCGAGTCCGCCAACGAGGACGTCTCGAACTATAAGGGTTACCTCAACGCCCTCCGCAAGCGGCGCGCGTTCTTCAAGCAGAATGGCGCCACGGCCACCGATCACGGCCACCTCACCGCGCGCACCGCGGATCTGCCCTTTAGCGAGGCCTCTGCGCTCTACGAACGGATCTACACCGGCAAGACGCAGACCGGCGACGTCGAGCTCTTCCAGGCCCAGATGCTCACCGAGATGGCGGGAATGAGCGTTGAAGATGGCCTGACGATGCAGCTTCATCCCGGCTCGATCCGCAACCACAACGCGCTGGTCTACGCGAAATTCGGACGCGACAAAGGAGCGGACATCCCCTCTCCGACCGAGTACGTGCGCGGCCTGCAGCCTCTGCTCTCGAAGTACGGCAACGAGCCGAACTTCACCTTTATCCTCTTCACTCTCGACGAGTCGACCTACTCGCGCGAATTGGCGCCTCTCGCCGGCCACTATCCATGCCTGCGGCTGGGCCCACCGTGGTGGTTCCATGACTCGCCGGAGGGGATGATGCGGTTCCGGGAACAGGCCACGGAGACGGCCGGCTTCTACAACACGGTCGGGTTCAACGACGACACCCGGGCGTTCCTGTCCATTCCCGCCCGGCACGACCTGGCCCGAAGGATCGACTGCGCGTTCCTCGGAAGATTGGTTGCCGAGGGCAGGCTTGACGAGGATGAAGCCTTCGAAACAGCCAAGGATCTGACCGTGAATCTGGTGAGGAAGGCGTACAAGTTGTAGGTACCCCCTCCCCCGGGGGGTTTTGTGCAAAGTCTTCGAAAAATGGGACTTAGGTCTGGACTTCGTGTCTTCGAAGTACGAAAAGTCCCGTTTTTTCGGGGTGAGGCCTGCAAAGTCTTCAGAGAACGTAAGTTATAAAATGCGAATGCCCGGCGATTTGCCCCAGCAAGCGAGCTTGCCAAGGGCCCCGAACGCCGGGCACTTCTTCTTCATTCTTGAGTTTAGTTTAAATGTTGTGTCAAGCACTAAAGGCTGACTACGGTTGGCAGAAGCGGACGTACTCGACCTGCATGGGTCCGAGAATTTATTGGACAGAGCCGGCTTGTGTGGCCTGAACAAGGGGAAGAAGGACGCGGTCGATCGTCCCATCGTTGACCTCGCGGAGTTCGACGTTTTTGTACAACGCCCAATGTTCAACCTGCTCGACCTCACCTCCGGGCGGAACTTTGGTGAGCGGACCAAGCGTTTCCATTTCCAGCCATTCATTGTTGGTAAAGGTTTCGAAGGAGCAGCCGAAGTCGGGATAGACCTTACTAGGGTCCGCCTGCGCCACTTTGATGAACGCTTCTCCGTTCAAGACATACGCGCCCCAGGTGTGGGGGTTGAACAGGCCAACCTTTTGCGCGGCGGAGTTATTGGGGTCCTGCCGGAGGGCCAAATATTTTTTGGTAAACGTCAGGCGTTTGTCGGAAAGATCCGTATAGGCCCACATGGCCAGCGGATTCGTAACCGCGAGATCGATCGGGTGCTTTCCCCGCGGCGGAAACGCGGTTACTTCGATTCCGCCCTGAGCCATCATGGTCAGAACCCAGGGTGAGAACTCGAGAGCAAAGAGAGAGTGATTTCGGATGCGGTGAGCTACCCGGACCTGAGTTCCCGAAGGAGCCAGGCTTATCTCGATCTCCTTTTGAAGATTGGTCAGCGGTTCCACAGGAGCACGCGCAATCAGCCCGGTGGGGGTGACTGTAATTTCAACCGGCACATTGTCCGGAGCCCACGAAGCTACAGGATCCTCCGGCGCCTTCCACACGCGATCTCCGCCTCGGAGCTGGAAATCCTTCTCGCCGGACTTACCCAGCTGATCGGGAAACTCTTTGAAGAGATTCTGGCCGTTGACAAAGCCGTAGCGGATGATCCGCGGGCCGACATCGGCGGTAACGATGAGGTCCACATCGCCGTTGGTGATGCGCCAGCAGTTATGCCAGCCTTTGTATTCCACCTTTTCGACCTTGACTGCGGCATTCAGATTCATTGTGATCATGAACCCGGCCGCTGCCATCGCTACGCCTCGCAACATAAAGTCTCCTCTTCCGGCACAACTTGAGATGGGCGGTTGTGGACGAAGATCGCTGTTTCAAGCGCTCTGCGGATGCTGCGGCGGCACAGCCACCAAAGCATAACAATTTTGGTTAGGAACTTTCGTTCGATGTCAGCGCCCGCCCCAATGGTCGGACTGGATGGGGGCGAAGATCGGGGGCTCGGGTGTCGGGGCCGGGACGGGTGGTCGCCTGAGCGCGATGCGGAGCTGCGAGATGGTTTGTAGGAGAACGAAGCAGGCCCAACCTTCGGCTCTGAACTGCTTGAACGGAATTGCGAGCAGCGCAAAGGCGATGAGCAGGACGATGCTGGCCGCCTGGCAGGCGCGGGATTCGAAGTGACCGCGGAACGGCTCTACCTGCGACTCGGGCCAGCGCTGGTTTTGGACTCCGCGTCTGAGTTTGCTGGTGGACATCAGCGATAGAACTGCGGCGGCAGCGAAGACTGCGAAGGCAATGGAAAACAGCGTGACCCTGTGCAGGTCGTACGTTTTGGCACATCCTATGGCAAGGAAGAGGATGGCAACCATTGCGGCTCCCGTGATGGCGAACAGGACGAGCTTTGCAGGCGAGTTTGGATGGCTCGGCCTCATTCGGGATGAGTGTAACGTGCGTCGGTCGGGGCTAAGATAAAAGCCTATGAGTCTGTTTTTTGCTGCTGGATCGCCGACAACGGAGATGTCTCCGGAGGAGTATCGCGCGGGGCTGTTTGAGGCGCTGGACAAGCTGGAGAAGATCCACCCGAGGAAGAAGGTTCTGGCGGTGCCGCCGGACTTTACGCGGTTTCATTCCAAGGCCGGCGAGCTGACGGATATGGCGTTCGAGTACTACGGCGACCGGTTGACCGATGTGCTGCCGGCGCTGGGAACGCACAAGCCGATGAGCGAGAGCGAGCTGGCGACGATGTATCCGAAGACGCCGAAGGACAGGATTCGCGTGCACGACTGGCGGAACGACATCGTCACGCTGGGCGAGGTGCCGAGCGAGTTCATGCACGAGGTGAGCGAGGGCAAGCTGGACTATACGTGGCCGGCGCAGGTGAACAAGCTGCTGCGGGACGGCGGGTACGATGTGATTCTTTCGATCGGGCAGGTGGTGCCGCACGAGGTGGTCGGCATGGCCAACGGAAGCAAGAATATTTTTGTGGGCACGGGCGGGGTGATGGGGATACACCGGTCGCACTTTCTGGGCGCGGTGTATGGGATGGAGCGCATGATGGGGCGTGCGGATACTCCGGTGCGTCGCGTGCTGAATTATGCGAGCGAGCACTTCGCGAAGGATCTGCCGATTGTGTATGTGCAGACCGTCGTCAACAAGAACGACAAGGGTGAGCTGGTGATGCGCGGCTTGTTCATCGGCGATGACAATGAGTGCTTCGAGAAGGCCGCCGAGCTGAGTTTGAAGTGCAACTTCCAGATGCTGGATCGCGAGATCAAGAAGGCGGTGGTGTTTCTCGATCCGCATGAGTTCAAGACGACGTGGCTGGGGAACAAGAGTGTGTATCGCACGCGCATGGCGCTGGCCGACAACGCGGAGCTGATCGTGCTGGCGCCGGGAGTGCACGAGTTTGGGGAGGATGCGACGATCGACAAGCTGATCCGGAAGTTTGGTTACTGCGGGACGCCGGCAACGCTGAAGTATGTGAAGGAAGATCCGGGCCTCGCGGCGAATCTGAGCGCGGCGGCGCATTTGATTCATGGATCGAGCGAGGGGCGCTTCACGATTCGGTACTGCCCGGGCGGATTGACGCGCGAGGAGATTGAGGGCGTGCATTTCCAGTATGGCGACTTGGAGGAGTACGAGAAGAAGTACGACCCGGAGAAGCTGAAGGACGGGTGGAATGTAGTGGATGGAGAGGAGATCTTCTACATTTCGAATCCAGGGCTGGGGCTGTGGGCGTATAAGGGTCGGTTTGTGGATTAGCTCGCGCCGACGCTGAACGATTTTCGGTTGCTGTCTGACGCAATTGTTGCGCTGTCTGACCGGATGTCGATATGCTGGTGGACGCGAAGACGCCGCGATTTCCTTGAGCGTCGAATGATTCCAGACAGGTTTTTTTGATTGGAGAGCTGTGATGGCGAGTGAGACGCGTTTGCCGAAGTATTCGGTGGGAGTGGGCGACCGGTTCGCGCACCAGGCAAAGGCCCAGTTGGCGGCGTGTGTGAAGGCGAAGGAAGCGGGATGTGAGGTGGTGCCGGTGTGGAACAAGTCCAACCGCGAGCACACGATTATCAACAGCGAGCCGAAGCAGACGCGCAAGGCGGCCGATGCGGCCGTGAAGGAGCTGAGTTGGAAGCAGCCATACTTCCTGGACGCGGACCACATCAACCTGAAGAATGTGGAGCGCTTCATCGAGCCGTGCGACTTCTTCACGATTGACGTCGCCGAGGAGATTGGCAAGCCAGCGAAGCCGGAAGACGTGGATGCGTTTGTGTCGCGGCATCCGGAGCTGGTTGGCGAGGTGCGGATTCCGCGCATTGCGCAGCCGTTCAAGACGGACGTGACGTTTGTGAAGAACGTCGCGAACAAGTTTCTGGCCGCCGTGCAGGATGCGGGGCGGATCTACCGGTTCCTGGTGGAGAAGAAGGGCGAAGGCAAGTTTGTGCCTGAGGTCTCGATGGATGAGACGGATGCGCCGCAGACGCCGGTGGAGTTGCTGATCATTCTGGCCGCGATTGCGGACGAGAAGATTCCCATCCAGACGATTGCGCCGAAGTTTACGGGGCGCTTCAACAAGGGCGTCGACTACGTCGGTGATGTGAAGCAGTTTGCGAAGGAGTTCGAGGAGGACATCGCGGCGATTGCGTTTGCGGTGCAGCGGTATGGGCTGCCAGAGAATTTGAAGCTGAGCGTGCACTCTGGGTCGGACAAGTTTTCGATCTATGCGTCAATTCATGCGGCGGTGACGAAGTTCGACGCAGGCGTGCATCTGAAGACGGCAGGGACGACGTGGCTGGAGGAGCTGATCGGGCTGGCGGAGGCCGGCGGGTCGGGACTGCAACTGGCCAAGGAGGTCTATCGCGAGGCGTATGCGCATGCGGACGAGCTGTGTGCGCCGTATGCGACGGTGATCGACATCGACCGCGCGAAGCTGCCGAAGCCGGAGGAGGTCGAGGGCTGGACGAGCGAGCAGTACACGTCGGCGCTGCGGCACGATCAGAAGAATCCGGCGTATAACCCGAGCTTCCGGCAGTTGCTGCATGTGGGCTTCAAGGTTGCGGCGAAGATGGGTGAGCGGTACACGAAGGAGCTCGATCAGCATGAGGACGTCATCGCGAAGAACGTGACGACGAACCTGTGGGAGCGGCACATTCGGCCGGTGTTTCTGGGGCAGAGCGCGTAAGGTAGAGGGAAGTGCACCCCACCCTGCCAGCTGCGCCGGTAGAGGGTGGGGCAGCCCAGTGGTACAGCTAACAAAGATTTTGTTCGGAGATGCGCGGAAATGATTGTGGTGCTGATGGGAGTGACCGGGTCGGGCAAGACAACGATCGGCACTCTGCTGGCGCAGCGTACGGCAACAGTCTTCGCGGACGCGGACGACTATCATCCGGCCGCCAATAAAGAGAAGATGCGCGCGGGGATTCCACTGAACGATGAGGATCGCCAGCCCTGGCTGGAGATCCTGAACAGTCTGCTGCGGAGCTGGTACCAGAGCAAAGAGGGCGGAGTGCTGGCGTGTTCGGCGCTGAAGGAAAAATACCGGCAGACGCTGGCCAACGGAATTCCGCCGAATGCGATGACGTTTGTGTGGCTGGATGGGGATAAGGAGCTGCTGAGTGAGCGGCTGGCTGCGCGGCATCACGAGTATATGAATCCGAAGCTGCTGGACAGCCAGTTTGCGACGCTGGAGCCGCCCAAGAACGCTCTGCGCGTGGTGAATGATTGTCCGCCGGAGCAGGTGGTGGATCAGATTTTGCAACATGTGGCTTTGAATTCGAGCGAGCCGGTCACCGGGGAGCAAGGACAAGCGACGGAGCAGGGCAAGGCATAAAGGAGAGGCTGATGGCTGGACTGTTTGATTTGACGGGAAAGACGGCGGTGGTGGTGGGCGGCACGTCCGGCATCGGCCTGGCGATGGCGCTGGGATTGGCGGATGCGGGGGCAGATGTTGTGGCGAGCTCGCGCCGGCAGGAGCAGGTGGACGAGGCGGCGAAGCAGATTGAGGCGCGCGGGCGGCGGAGTCTGCGCGTGGCCTCGGATGTAAGCGACCGCGCGAGCCTGCAGGCGCTGTGCGACGCGACGATCGGTGGGTTCGGGAAGGTGGACATCCTGATCAACTCGGCCGGGAAGATCAAGCGGGCCCCGACGGTCGACTTTCCTGAGGACGAGTGGAACTCGATCATGGAGACGAACGTGACCGGGACACTGCGTGCGTGCCAGATTTTTGGCAGGAAGATGCTCGAGAAGGGTTATGGGCGGATCATCAACATTGCGTCGCTGAACACGTTCGTATCGCTGAAAGAGGTAACGGCGTATGCGTGTTCGAAGGCTGCCGTGGGTGCGTTGACGCGGTCGCTAGCGGTGGAGTGGTCAGCACAGGGCGTGACGGTGAATGGCATTGCGCCTGGTGTGTTTCGCACGGCGCTCAATGCGGAGTTGCTGGATAAGAGCGAGCGCGGCAAGGAGCTGCGTATGCGCACGCCGATGGGTCGTTTCGGCAAGACGGAGGAGCTCGTAGGCGCGGCAGTCTATCTGGCCTCCGATGCGGCGGCGTTTGTCACCGGCGAGATTCTGGTTGTAGACGGCGGTTTCCTGGCGAGCGGAGTGAACCAGTAGAGGCAGAGAACAGAGAGTAGAAGGTCAGAAATTCGGCAATGCGGAACTTCTAAATCGAAAGACAATCGATTTTCTTTGCGAATCATAGGCAGCCAGTTGTGCATGCAAGATGCTAGACTGGCTGCCTTATTTGCAAAGGAGCGAAACGCGTGACGAAGGTAGCCCATCGTGTGGCCGTGCTTGGATTGCTCGGGGTGACTGCATTGGCCGTATCGGCGCAGAGCAGCAAGGGGAAGAACTGGCCGTGGATGGACGCGAAGCTGTCGCCGGAGCGGCGCGCGGACCTGGTGCTTGAGCAGATGACGCTGGACGAGAAGATTTCGCTGCTGCATGGCAATGGCATGGCACGGCAGAAGAATCTGCCGCCGGAGATTCAGGCGGTGCAGGACCAGTCGAACGGCGGCGCTGGGTTTGTGCTGGGCGTGCCGCGGCTGGGCATTCCATCGATCCAGATGAGCGATGCGGCGTATGGTGTGCGGCAGAGTGCGGAGAATGGACGCTACTCGACCGCGCTGCCGTCGAACGTGGGCTCGGCGGCGAGCTGGGACCCCGATGCCGCGTGCGCGTATGGCAAGCTGATCGGCGATGAGCTCCGGATGCAGGGCTACAACACGACGCTTGGCGGAGGGACGAACCTCACGCGCGATCCGCGCAATGGGCGCACGTTCGAGTACATGGGCGAGGACCCGGTGCTTGCGGGGACAATGGTCGGCGCACGCATCCGATGCGAGGGCGGCGAGCATGTGATCTCCGACATCAAGCATTACGCGTTCAACGATCAGGAGAGCGGCCGCCAGGAGGTGGACGCTCAGATCAACGAACGTGCAGGGCGCGAGAGCGATTTGCTGGCGTTTGAGATTGGCGTGAAGACCGGCCATCCGGATGCTGTGATGTGCAGTTACAACGGCGTGAACGGCGATTATGCGTGCGAGAACACCTGGCTGCTGCACGATGTGCTGAAGACAGATTGGAAGTTTCCAGGATTTGTGATGTCGGACTGGGAGGCGACGCACAGCACCGTGAAGGCGTCACATGCGGGGTTGGACCAGGAGCAGCCGCTGGATCTGTTTTACGGTGCGGCGCTGAAGAAAGCGGTGGAGAGCGGAGAGGTTTCGCAGGCGGAGCTGAATGATCATGTGCGTCGCGTGCTCTGGGCGGAGTTCGCGAGCGGGATCATTGACGATCCGGTGGTGCATGGCGTGGTGGATCCAGTGCATGGGTTTGAGGTATCGCAGAAGGTTGAAGAGGGAAGCGCGGTCTTGCTGCGCAATGAGCATGCAACGCTGCCGATTGATGCGCAGAAGGTGCGCTCGATTGCGGTGATTGGGTTCAACGCGGACATGGGGATGATCTCGGGCGGTGGATCGGCGCAGGTGGATGCTCCGGGGCAGATTGGTGGGACGCCGTGGCGCAAGCACATCTGGTTCCCGACATCGCCGCTGCAGGCGATTCGTGCGCGGGCGAAGGACGCGACGGTGAGCTTCAGCTCCGGCGAACGGATTGAGGATGCGGTCGCGAAGGCGAAGACGGCGGATGTGGCGATTGTGTTCGCGTGGCAGTTCGAGGCGGAGGGCAACGATCTCGAAAACCTTTCGCTGCCGGACAACCAGGACAAGCTGATTGCCGCAGTGGCAAAGGCGAATCCGCACACCGTAGTTGTGCTGGAGACCGGGACCGCGGTAACGATGCCCTGGCTCGACAGCACGAGCGCTGTTTTGGAGGCGTGGTACGGCGGCTCCAAGGGCGCTGACGCGGTGGCGCGCCTGCTGTTTGGCGAGGTAAACCCGAGCGGCAAGCTGCCGATGACATTCCCGCGCAGCGAGGATGAACTGCCGCGCACAACCATTGCGCAGCCTCCGCCGCCGGTGAAAAATGGTGTGCTCAGCTTCAAGGTGGATTACAACATCGAGGGCGCGGCGGTTGGATACAAGTGGTACGAGTCGCAGAAGAAGCCAGTGCTGTTTCCCTTCGGCTTCGGACTGTCGTATACGACGTTCCGCTACTCGAACCTCAAGGTGTCGCGCGATGGAGATTCAGTCACGCTGACGGTCACGAATACGGGCTCGCGTGCTGGCGCTGAGGTCGCTGAGGTTTATGCGGCATTGCCGGCAAGCGCGGGCGAACCGTGGAAGAGACTGATTGCGTACAAGAAAGTTGAACTGGCGCCCAGCGAGAGCAAGACGGTGGCGATGGATGTCGATCCGATGTATGAGTCGATCTGGGATGTCGCGGCGAAGCGGTGGACGCGGCCGGTCGGTGATTACAAGGTGATGGCGGGGCCGTCGTCGGCGGAGACGCCGCTGGAGGCGACGTTCAGCGTGCGGTAGGAGATCACTTAGTCGAAGTCAGCGTTCCGCTGAACGAGCCGGCGGCGCAGCTGCCGCTTGGGCTGGCGATGCTCACCGCGCCATTCAGTAGGACCGAGAGTGTCACACCGTTGGCTGAACCCGCACTGGTGCTCAAAGTGCCCTGTAGATTGGCTCCGAGAGCCGTTCCTGTGAAGGAGAAGCTGCTGCTGCAGGTTAATGTGGCGAGCGTGAGCGTGCCAGTCTCGGGAATTTCGCCGTCGGCGTTCGTCGCCCCTGCCGTGAAATTGGCAGTGAGCGTGGCCGTTGCGCTGTTTGAATTTTTCAGATTTGCGGTGTAACCGCCGTTGAGAGGTTGGTATTGGTTCCCCGGGAAGATTGGCCATGACGATGTGCAAGGGCCCGAGCCAGTGACCGTAAGACCGCTTTGGATGTAGACACCGGAGGTCAGGGTCTGGGCCGGACCGGTTATCGTCGCGACGTTGTTGGGAAGGTTTGTAGAGGTGAGGGTGAGGTCGCCCTTCGCGTCTTCTGTGCCGGAGAACATGATGTCCGTGCTGGGGTCGACACAACCGCTGCCGTGTGAGACGGCCGTGACGTTGGTTCCCTGGGTGGCGAGGGCGCCCGCAAGACCGCCCAGCTTGTCCATGTGGTAGAAATCGTCAATCGGAATGAACTGCCAGTTGCTGGTAACACCCTGCAGCGTCTGAGTAGACTGACTGGTCTTCACCGCGGGAACCGCGCAGCCAGAGAGTAATAGAGCACAAGACGTAAGAGCCAGTGAGGTGCGTGAGATGAAGCTCATTGGGTGCCTCGGCGGGTCGCGCGAAGTATAGCACCGTTAGTGTGCGCCGGCGGGGCCGCGGCCGGGCTTCACCTTTTTGAAGAACCAGACGACGATGACGCAGGCGGCGCAGAGCAGCGAGAGCCAGCGGAAGACGTCGACGAACGCCCAGGTCGAGGACTCTTTCAGGAGCTGCTGATAGAGACTGGCCTGCGCGGGTATTACTGCGTTCGCACTTCCGAAGTAGCCGGATAGGAAGTGCTGCGAGCCTTGCACACTGTTCTGGAAGGCCAGGCTGGTGCTCGGAACGTGGTTGACGATCTCGTTCTGGTGAACGTCGGCACGGCGGACGAGCAATGTGGTGGCGAGCGAAATGCCGATCGATCCGCCAACGTTGCGCATGAGGTTGAACAGGCCGCTGGCGTTGCCGATCTGGTCGTTGCGCAGTGTGCCGTAGGCCGCAGTGTTGATGGGCACGAAGACGAAGCTGAGGCCAAAGCCGGTGATGAGGATGGGAAGGAAGAGAGTGGTCGGCGAGATGCCGGTGGTGACCGAGCCGAAGTAGAAGGTTGTGAGCCCGAACACGATGAAGCCGAAGGTCAGCAGATAACGCGGGTCGGCTTTGTTCGAGAGATAACCGATGACGGGCATGCCGCAGATGGCGCCGAGTCCGCGCGGAGCGACGACGAGGCCAGCGGTAAATGCCGTGTAGCCGAGCAACTCCTGGTAGAAGAGCGGCAGCACCGTGACGGTCGAGTAGATGCCTATGCCGAACAGGAAGATGAGTATGCAGCCTATGAGGAAGTTGCGGTCTTTGAGCACGCGGAGGTCAACGAGCGGGTCCTTCTGGAACGAGCGCCAGATGAACCACGCAAACGCGATGACGAAGGTGAGGGTGGCCCAGCGCAGCCAGATGGCGCCAAACCAGTCGACCTCCTGGCCTTTGTCAAGGATGACCTGCAGGCAGCCGGTCCAGACGGCAAGCGTGCCGAAGCCAATCTTGTCGAAGGCGGCGACCTTAGCCTTCGAGATGTACGGCGGGTCGTGAACGAAGCGGCTGATCATGAAGACGGCGAGCGCGCCGACGGGAATGTTGATGTAAAACGCGTAGCGCCAGGAGTAGGTGTCGGTAAGCCAACCGCCGAGCGTGGGGCCGAGCACAGGTGCAACGACGACACCGAAGGCGAAGACGGCCATGGCGGCGCCGCGTTTGCGCGGAGGGAAGCTCTCCAGCAGGATGGCCTGCGAGAGCGGTTGCAGCGCGCCGCCACCTGCGCCCTGTATGACACGCGCAAAGAGTATGAAGCCGAGTGTGGGCGCGGCTCCGCAGGCGAAGCTGGCGATGGTGAAGATGATGACGCAGGAGATGAGAAAGCGCTTGCGGCCGAAGCGCAGCGAGAACCAGTTGGAGGCTGGAAGGATGATGGCGTTGGCGACGAGATAGCTGGTAAGAACCCACGTGGCCTGGTCGGTGGATGCGGAGAGCGAGCCCGCGATGTAGGGAAGCGCGACGGAGGCGATCGCGGTGTCGAGCACCTCCATGAAGGTCGCGAGCATGACGGACGCCGCAATGAGCCATGGATTTACGCCCTGCGTGACCTCCTGCGGCGCCTCGGCGGCCGTGGATTGGTCGAGCGTCGCGGTAGCGCTTGCCATGCGTCCGGTGCCTGCTTCCTTCGTGCGGGGGATCGGGCGAGCAGAGTCGCCACCCTGCTTTGGATGCCTGAGGTGGAAATCGGATGCGAGCTGGCCGATGTTCGTTCGATGAATTCGTAATTCGACACGCGGTTTCTGTAACCAGGCAACGTGCGACGTTTCAACGTCATTCGGAACTGCGGCGTGCCGCGGTGCGTACTTGTCTGTTAACAAACAGGAGGCGAATGCGGTGGCTCCTTTGCCAATGAAATTACGGGAATGGAGAGTGCTCATCTTGATTGGTGCGCTCGCGATCCTTGCGAGTGATCTGCAGAGGATGAGTGCGCAGACGGTTCCAACCCCCGCGGCGGCCGGGTTTGAAGTGGCTTCGATTCGGCCTCATGGGGGCGAGGATGACCATCAGGAGACGAATCTTCTTCCCGGAGGACGATACGTCGGGACGAATGCGACGGTGCAGAAGCTAATCAGGCTGGCGCTGGGCGTAGAGGACGAGCAAATTCTCGGAGCTCCTGGATGGATTGACAAGGAGCGGTATGACATCGAAGCGAAGACAGGGTCGAATGAGCGGCTTCAGCCACCGGAGTTTCAACGGGACCTGCTTGTGTTGCTACAGGACCGCTTTCAGTTTCGCTTTCATCGCGAGACGCGGGAACGAGTGGTCTACTGGCTCGTTGTGCCGAAGGAAGGCATGAAGCTGAAGGCCGCGACCGCGACGGAAGAGGCTTCCATGAGCACGAACGCGAACGGAACGACAAAAATACTGGACGCGAAGGCGATGACGATGAGGGAGTTGGCGGGCGCGCTGTCGAGGCAAACCAGAAAAAACGTGGAGGACCATACGGGATTGCCGGGAAGGTTCGACGTAAAGTTGGAGTGGGACGACAGCCAGGCGCCGAATGCTGAGTTGCCCTCCATCTTTACGGCGATCCAGGAACAGCTTGGGTTGAAGCTGAATAAGGCGAAGGGTGAAGTAGGCGTGATTGTGGTCGATCATGTCGAGCAGCCGTCGGTGAATTAGAGCGAGGTGGAGGGATTCGACGCGGTGTGGGCGGGGTTGGGGAGCGGCGAATGCATCGGGAAACGGCGCTTGTAGCGGAGGATCGGCAGCTCGAACAAGTAATACGACATCGTGGCGAGCACGACGGTGATTGGAAACGCGATGAGAAACCGCGCGAGTTGATATCTCGCTCCGGAGGTTGCGTGCGCGGCGTGGCCGCCGAGGACATCAATTAGAGGCTCGATGAAGATGTGCAGCACGTAGAAGCCGTAGCTGATACGGCCGAGGAAGCGCAGAGGAAGCGACGACAAAATACTGCGCAGACGACCCGTTCGCATTGCGATGGGAATGATTGCGGTAGACGCAATACCCACTCCAAGCAGACCGACGGTGAACTGCGGATAGGGCGAGAGATAGAAGCTTGCGGAGCGCCAGCTCGCGAGCAGGTAGAGAGCGACACCCGACCAGAAGGCAGTGACAGCCCAGCGCTCGATGAGCGGCCATTGCTCACCGCGAAGCGCGAGCGCGAGAGCAGCGCCGAGCGCGAGTGTGCCCGCGTGCGTGAGCAGGAAGGGATCCAGCGTGGCGGCGAAGGCCGGCGGAACGATGGGAAGATGCGTGAGAATGCGGAAGATCTCAGAGAGCGCCACGATCCACAAGCTGAGGTTCAGTGCCCGCGAGCGTGTGCCGGCAAAGAGAACCAGCGCAGGCCAGAGGATGTAGAACTGTTCTTCGACCGCGAGACTCCAGAGATGAAAGAGCGGCAGCGGTGAAATGGGCAGCAGTGCTGTGCTGACGAGACCTGGAAGGTTCTGCAGAAAACCGGCGTAGAGCAGAACCGGTGTGAGCTCCGCCAGGCGAGTGCCGCGCGCCACCGACGCCAGGAGTGCGATGAGGATGACGGCGTAGTACAGCGGAAAAATTCGGAGCACGCGTCGCGTGTAGAAGTTGCGCAGCACGTCGCGCTCTTCACGCGAGTCCCACAGGCTGCCGGTGATGAGGAAGCCGGAGAGCGCGAAGAAGAGGATCACGCCAGTCCAGCCGGTTTCGGTGAAGTACCCCAGCCCGCGCACGAGCGGATTCGTGGAACGCAGGCCGCCGCCGTAATGAAAGATGTAGACGAGCAGAATGGCGACTCCGCGCAGACCGTCGAGTGCTGGATCGCGGCGGCCCGTGGCCGCTCGAAAACGCGCAGAGGGCATTGGGCTCAGCCTACGTTTGCGCGCGGGGTGAGTCAACGCTGCGGCTACAGTTTGTTTACGTCTCGTTGAAGAGATCCGCGCGCGGGTCTTCAGGGTTCAGGCGCTGCAGCTCGCGCAGAATCTCTTTCGAGCGCTCATCCTGAATCCGTGGAACGATGATCTTGATCTCTACGATCTCATCGCCGCGCTGGCCTTCGCGCGTTGCGCTGGGCACGCCCTTCTCGCGCATGCGCAGCTTCTGTCCAGTTTGCGTTCCGGGCGGGATCTTGAGCTGTGCGCGCCCGGCTTGATGGCCTTCGCCGTCAATAGTCGGGACCTCGATGCGCGCGCCAAGCGCGGCCTCCATCGCGGTGACCGGGACCGTGATGTGGATGTCGTCCGCAACGCGGCGAAACAGCTTGTGATGGCCGACGCGAATGATGAGGTAAAGGTCGCCGGCGGACGCCCCTTCTGTGCCCGCATTGCCCCTGCCGGCGAGGCGGATCCGCTGTCCGTCGCGCGTGCCGGGCTTGATACGAAACTCAAGCGGCTCATGACGCGTAGTGACGCCCGCGCCGTCGCACGTGGGACAAGTGTTCTGCACCTTGCCGCTGCCGCCGCACCGTGGGCACTGGATATTGAACTTCATGCGTCCGCCGGTCTGCTGCACCTGGCCGGTGCCGTGGCACTCGGGACACTCCATCGGCTTGCCCACGGCACCGGAGCCTTTGCATGTCGGGCACGGTGACTGCCGCTGAATTTCGAGGCGCGTAACGCCTCCGCGAATCGCGGTCCAGAAATCAATCTCTACCTGGTACTCAAGATCGGTGCCGGGCTGCGGGCCGCGTGGCTGGCGCCCTCCGCCGCTGAACATGCTCCCGAAGATGTCGCGGAAGCTGGAGCCGAAGCCGCTGGATTCAGACTGCGACGTGCGCCGGCCTTCGGGTGTGAATCCGGAGAAGTCAAAACCGGAGAAGTCGAACGGAACACCCTGACCACCGCCGGCACGCCCGCCTGCAAAGCCGCCAGCACCAGCACTGGCGCCGGCGCGGGCATAGGCTTCGGCCGCGGCCGGGTCGATGTTGTCGGAGTAGAAGCCGAGCTGGTCATAGACCTTGCGCTTCTTCTCGTCCGAGAGAACATCGTTGGCCTCGGAGATCTCCTTGAACTTCTCCTCGGCCTTTTTGTCGCTGGGATTCACGTCCGGATGGTACTTACGCGCGAGCTTGCGGAACGCCTTGCGGATCTCCTCCTGCGAGGCGGTCTTCTTCACGCCGAGTGTGCCGTAGTAGTCCTTGGTCTTTGGTCCTGCCATAGTGTTCTTACTCAACTTACTCTACAGATGCGGTGCGACGTAAGACCGCATCATCGAGGTGTAGCCGCCTGACACACGGGGCACCAGTAGAGTGTCCGTCCGGCAATGTCGCGGCGCTCAATCTTTGTGCCGCAGATGAAGCACGGCTTGCCATGCCGCCGATAAACGTAGTGGACTTCTTCCTTCAGCGGCTGACCGGTCTTCTTCGTGGGCCGGTGTCTGGCGCGCGTGGTAACGATCCGGCGATCGACCATGCCGGCGCGCAGCAGCGGAATGGAGTCCTTCCAGATCGCCTTGAGCGCCGGCAACGGCACCTCGCGGCCCTCGACAAACGGATCGAGCCCCGCGCGAAACAGCAGCTCCGCTCGGTAAATGTTTCCGATGCCGGAGAGCACGGACTGGTCCATCAGCAGTACACTGATCGGCGTCTTCGCGCTCAGGATGCGATCGAACGCCCGCTGCGGATCATCCGCTCCTGTTGGTTCATCGCCGAGAGCGTCAGGTCCGAGCCGCTCGAGTAACGCCTGCCACTCCGTATCCGTCCAGAGCTCGCACGCTGCGGCGCCGCGCAGCTCCAGCCAGTCAATATCCTCCGGTGCGAGCGAACTCGTGCCATCGTCTGACGAGTACCAGCCGTGCCGCTTGTTGGGCGTAACTGCATCCTGGCGCGGCTTCGCTCCCACCGGCCACATGCGCAGCCGCAGCGCGCCCTTCGGCTCCGCCAGCGGCATCTGGCCCTCGGTCCAATCGCCGTAGCGTCCCAGGTGCACATGCAGGATGCGATCCTTACCGAACACATACCCAAGGTGCTTGCCCTTCGCGAGCACGCGCTCCAGCTTGCGGTTGTCGAGCGCAGCGGCGTCAGAGAAGCGGCCGTTCGGCGAGTCGACGCGCAGCTTCCTGCCCGCGAGCGCCGCGCCGTGCCGCTCGGCCCAGCGATGAATCTCATTGCCTTCAGGCAAGGTCGCGCTCCCGTGCAGCAGCCTCGGCCTTCCGCCGTGCGCGACGGCTCATCGGCTGTATGGGTGCTTCAGAGCTTTCAAGTTCATAGCGGTAATGGTCCAGGATTCGCTCCGGCGTCCACAGCGAGTAGTGGCTGGCGTTCCTGGCATGCATGCGCTTGATCTGGATCTCGTCCATCGCGCGCATCAGCTTGCGAAGATCGCTGTACTGCACCGAGTACGGGCTGTCCGGGTTTGCGATCAGCGGCTGCAGGTCCACATAGACAGGCTGCGCCCATTCATAGAACGTGTGCCAGACGTCATACACGTCCAGATGCACCTTCTTAACCAACAGGCCGAGGTGCTCGTAGAAGTCGAGCACTTCGAACGCCGCGATGGGCGGCTCATCGATGCTCCAGGGAAGCAGCCCGTTCTCACCCACGCGCGCCTGTGCGAGACGCCGCCGCGCCGCCACAAAGGAATCGCTCAGAAAGAAGCTGAGCTGCTTTTCCAGGTTGTTCACCGAGCGGTACTCGCGCTCGTGCCGAAGCTGGAGCGCCGCATACGCAATGGCGCCGCCGCTGGTGATCACGAGCACAACGCTTGCGACGGCCTGCACGGCCAGCCAGTTGATGATCATTTTGCTTGCTCCGCTATAACGCGCATACAACAACCACTGCGACGCGCACACAACAACCGCGGCCCTGTTTTGAGCCGCGGTTGTTGTATGCCCGAGACGTCAATAGACCGGCTAGTTCCACACGGTCGAGGCCTTGATCGCCTCCACGTTGAACACCTGGTCCGGTTCCACCTGCTGCATGCGCGCGACGAACTCCTCCGCCTCCTCGCGCGTTGCAAAAAGACTGCGCTGATACAAACGGCCGGCGCGAAGCGCGTCACACCGCCAAACAATCTCCCCCATGTGCTCATGCCCGAAGCCGAGGTTCCACTGCACTTCCTTCGGCCAGGCCCCGTCGTCCTTCGCTCTCTCGTTTGTCATCCCTCCGCCACCCTTCTGCCCGAAATTCCGGCTAATTATTAGAACCCGTTCCACCCGTTTTCGATTCGTTTTTCGAGTCAATTCCGTGTCGTTTCTTCGTCATCGCTTTGTCGCATCGGTGACGCAAGATGCAGCCATCGCTTACGCCGATACAACAAGGAGGAGGCCTCAGCTTCGAAGCACTCCTCCTTGTAATACGCGCCAGGAGTCGAATTGGTTCTTACCTGCCTGACTCCCGTCTCTTACTTCTCTGTGTCGACATACTCCGCGTCGATCACGCCTTCGTCCTTCGGCTGCTCGGTCGTTCCACCGGCCGCTGCACCGCCGTCGGTCGGAGGAGCGGACCCGCCCGCGGACTGCGCCTTGTACAGCGCCTCAGCGAGCTTGTGACTTGCCGTCGTCAGCCGCTCACGCGCTGCGTCGAGCTCGGTCTTCGAAGGATCGCCGCCGCTCAGCGTCGTCTTGGCATCGGCCAGAGCAGTTTCGACATCGCTCTTGTCCGCCGCCGCAACCTTGTCGCCGCCTTCGCGCAGCATCTTCTCGACGTTGTAGACCATCGAGTCGAGCTGATTGCGAGCCTCGATCTTCTCCTTGGCGTCCTTGTCCTCGGCAGCGTGGGCCTCGGCATCCTTGGCCATGCGGTCGATCTCATCCTTGCTCAGACCCGAAGAGCTCGTAATCGTGATCTTCTGGTCCTTGCCGGTCGCGTTGTCCTTCGCCGTCACGTTCAGGATGCCGTTCGCGTCGATGTCAAACGTGACCTCGATCTGCGGCATGCCGCGCGGAGCAGGCGGGATTCCACCGAGCTTGAACTTGCCCAGCGTGCGGTTCTGCGCTGCCATCGGCCGTTCGCCCTGCAGGACGTGAATCTCAACTTCAGTCTGGTTGTCGGCCGCCGTCGAGAACGTCTCCGTCTTCTTGGTCGGGATCGTGGTGTTGCGCGGGATCATCGGCGTCGCCACGCTGCCCATCGTCTCGATGGCCAGTGTCAGCGGCGTGACATCCAGCAGCAGCAGGTCCTTCACATCACCGGCGAGCACGCCAGCCTGGACCGCCGCGCCAACCGCGACCACCTCGTCCGGATTGACGCCCTTGTGCGGCTCACGTCCAAAGAGGTCCTTCACGAGCTGCTGAATCTTCGGCATGCGCGTCTGTCCGCCGACCAGCACGACCTCGTCGATCTTGCTTGCGTCGACACCGGCATCCTTCATCGCCTGCTTGCAGGGCCCAATCGACTTCTGCAGCAGGTCATCAACCAGCGACTCCAGCTTCGCGCGGCTTAGTGTGCGAACGAGGTGCTTTGGTCCGGAGGCATCTGCGGTGATGAACGGCAGATTGATCTCCGTCTCCTGTGCGGTCGAGAGCTCAATCTTGGCGCGCTCCGCGGCATCCTTCAGCCGCTGCAAAGCCATCTCGTTGCCCTTTGAGCGGAGGTCGAGACCGCTCTCCTGCTTGAACTCCGAAATCAGCCACTCCACGATGCGCTCGTCCAGGTTGTCGCCGCCCAGATGCGTGTCGCCGTTGGTCGACTTCACCTCGATGACGCCTTCCCCGACCTCGAGGATCGAGATATCGAACGTTCCACCGCCGAAGTCATACACGGCGATCGTCTCGTCCTTCTTCTTGTCGAGCCCATACGCCAGCGCGGCCGCCGTGGGCTCATTCACGATGCGCTTCACGTCCAGACCGGCAATGCGGCCGGCGTCCTTCGTAGCCTGGCGCTGCGCATCGTTGAAGTACGCAGGCACGGTGATAACGGCCTCAGTGACCGTCGTGCCCAGGTAGTCTTCTGCGGCCTTCTTCAGCTTCTGAAGGATCATCGCCGAGACCTCCGGCGGGGTGTACAGCTTGCCCTGCGCCTCCACGGCGACGTGATCGCCCTGCTGGACGACCTTGTAGGGCACCATCTTCATCTCGTCATTCACTTCGTTGTAGCGCCGGCCCATAAACCGCTTGATCGAGTAAACCGTGTTCTGCGGGTTGGTAATCGCCTGGCGCTTCGCCACCTGGCCCACCAGCCGCTCACCATTCTTGGTGAACGCCACGATCGACGGAGTCGTGCGCCCGCCTTCCTCGTTGGGGATGACCTTGGGTTCGCCACCCTCCATCACGGCGACGCAGCTATTAGTCGTGCCGAGATCGATACCGATAATCTTTGCCATGTTGTTGCTCCTGTACCGGACCTGAGTTCCGGCCCTGGTTCGGGTTTAGTCCGGCCCGGCCGGGTCTGTCTGACCTCCCTCACTGTCGCATGTGAGTGAAGTACTGTCAATCTATCTGATGCCCTAGTTCGCAATTGGATGCTGTTGAATGAGCATTTTCCGTCAAAAAGGCGCTCCAAACCGGGTGTTTGGGCCGCCATGCGGGGGTGAGGGGTAACCGTTCCGGGTAATGGTGCCGGGCGGGGGGTCTTGCAATACTTGGGCCAACTGCCTTAGCAGCCGCTAAGCCGGAGCCCGCTATGCCGTTTCGCCGCCCCCAATCCTGGAGCAAGCTCGCCGTTCCAACACTGGTTTTGATGCTGTCGCTGGCCGGCTGCGCCGACGATGGCGTGATCTATGACACGCCCCAGAACCCGGTGAGCGGCAACTGGCAGGTCAGCGCGGCGGGCAGCGTTCCGCTGCCGAGCATCTCCGGCTCCTTGACCGACAGCACCACAAACCTGGGCACGAGCCCGGTCAAGGGAATCTTTCATGCGGACGCGACAACCGGCTGCGCGACCGCGAGCGACCTCATCACAGTCAGCGGGACAACAGACTCGAATAACGTCACCACGCTGACCGGATCGGTTGCCGGCGGCACTCTGACGGTTACCGGCACCTTGTCTGCAGACGGACGCTCTTTGTCCAAGGCTACGGTCAACGTCTCGGGCGGGCAGTGTGCGTTCGCATCCGCAGCACAGGCCTCGGTACAGAACTTCAGCTCGGTAACCGGGACCTACGCGGGAAGCTTCGCGGACGCTAAGGGACCGGTAATGAACATAACGGCCAGCCTGACGCAGTCGCCGGACGGAGATTCCAACGGCAACTTCACGCTGAGCGGAACGGCGAGCCTGGGAACGAACAAGTGCTTCGTCAGCCCGGTGCCGGTGGTGAACTCGCAGGTGACCGGCGGCAACTTCGTCCTGACCTACACGGACAACACGACGGGCAACAGCGTCACCGCGACCGGAAGCTTCTCGGCCGATGGCTCGACGCTGACTGTATCGAACTGGTCGCTGACCGGCCCGTGCGGAGCGGACCAGGGAACCGGCACGCTGACCAAGCAGTCGGGAAGTTAGGAAGCGAGGAGTCAGGGCGCTTGCCAATGAGGTTCCTAACTCAATGACTCCTGACTCTTCTTCCACGTAACAGAAAGTAGCTCAGCAGCAACGCCCCGCCAATTCCACCCACCACGCACTCGGTAGCGGAGAGGCCGCGCGGGCCGAAGTGATCGCCTCCCCAGCCGTCCAGCCGGATCATGTACAGCACGGGGATGTTCCCCAACGAGTTGATGATCGAGTAGCGTCCACTGCCGCTCTTGCCGGAAACGCCCAGGAACTCGAGTACCACGGCCGTAAAGAGGCCATACGCGAAGCCCACCGTGAACAGATAGAGCGTTACGCCCAGCAGGTACGTCGATGGCCGCATCGGCCCGAGCCAGAGCACCGCGAGTGTTGCAGCGTTGACTACACCCGCGCTGAGGTATGCGACCGGCGCCGAGACGCGCGCGGGGATGACCGTTGCGGCGATGGAACCTGCAGCCATCAGCAGGCCGCCGAGCAGACCGTTCATCCACGCAACGTTGTCGCCGTTTACGCCGTAGTTCTTGGCGACGCCGGTGAGCAAGCCGATCGCAGCTCCCGAGGCCATAGGGAAGGTCATGCACAGCGTGTAGGGAACTGCCTCCCAGCGGAGGAATGTGGCCTTAAATTCCAGCCAGACATTGTGCATCGTGTGCGCGAACGAGCCGGTCGCAATCTCCTGCTGGTGCGGGGCCGCGAAAGCCATGAGCGCGGGTAAGGCGATGAGGGCGCAGGCGGCGAGGCCGAGCACGTCGCGGGAGACGCGCGAGCTGAGCCACAGCAGGATGCTCACCGAGAGCGCACCGAAGCCAAGGGATCCTGCCTGGTAGAAGCTCGAGGCGATGCGCTTGGATCGTTCGGCGTGCAGTGTTCCCATCATCCCGCCGCAGCTCGAGACGACAAGCTGGCTGAGGCAGGCGCTGACGAGCATGAGGCTCTTGGCGCTATTGGAAGTGAGGCTCGGCTGCATGAAACCAAGCGCCATGAGGAGGCCAGCGAGCACTCCCCCGACAAGCAGCCAGGTGCGGCGCCGCACGAAGAAATCCGTGATCGGGCTCCACAGAAAGTAGAGCATCGTCGGCAGCGCGAGGAGATCGATGAATGCAGATTGCGCTCCGCTGCCTATGCCTTGCTGGCTGAGCAGATAGGCAAGCACGCCGCCTTGAATGACGCCATTGGCGACGACTGCTGAGGGAGCGATGAGCAAGCCGAAGAGCCACGGACGTTCTGGCCGGTCAGGTGCCGTCAAGTCCGCGGGCGGAGTTTCGGTGAGAGCTGCCTCCGCGCCGACGGCTTCGATCTCATTCATCGAGTGAAAGCTATCACGGCGCAGACGGTAGAACGTACTTGTTTACCAGGCCTGCTAAGAGCTGGCTGGTGGCGGGGCAGACGCCGTGGACGCGGGCGGCGAGCCAGGCGTGCGGTGTGATCACAATCTCGGCGCAGCCATGCGTGACGGCGGAGTAGATGCGGCAGGCGGCGTGCTCGGGAGTGGTCGCGATGCCGGGGGTCTTGGCGCTGAACATGAACCAGCGCTTCTCGGCTTCGACGTCGCCGATGAAGTGTGCGTGATTTTCTCCGCCAGTGCGCATGAGGCCGGGACAGACGGTGGTGACGAGGATGTTGTCCTTGCGGAGCTCGGCGTGGAGACCTTCGGAGAAGCCGACGAGCGCGAACTTCGAGGCGGCATAGGGAAGCAGGTGTGGGACGGCGACCTTGCCGCCTATCGAGGCGATATTGACGATGGCGCAGCGGCGGTTCCATCCCGGCATGGGGTATTGCTGGCGCAGGCGCGGGAGGGCGGCCCAGAGGATGTGGAGCGGAGCGTAGAAGTGGATGTGCATGGCCCGGTAAAAGGCGTCGAGCGACTGGGCCTCGGCGGGGCCGACCTCGATGATTCCGGCGTCATTGACGAGGACGTCGATGCGGCCGAAGTGAGCGAACACTTCCTCGACCAGGCGCTGACACTCGGCGGGATGGCACAGATCGCCGTCGAAGAGGTAGAAGTCCTCGGGACGAAGGTGCGGGTGCTCGTCGATAAGCGCCTGCTGCGCGGTCATCAGTTCGAGGCGGTCGCGGGCGACGAGGACCAGGCGCACGGGGCGCCGGGCGAAGCGGGAGGCGATGGCGTAGCCGAGGCCACGGGAGCCGCCGGTGATCAAGACGACGGCACCGTCCGGTGGCGGAGCGGCGCGGAGGGCGCGGGTGGTGGCGATGGCGGCGGCGGCGAATCCGGCTCCGAGGCCTGCGAGGAAGAGGGGGTTCAGCGAGCGGGCCATGCGGAGCTCCTTGCGGGGTTTGGTTCCTGGGTTGGATGCGAGGAGGGCGCGCTCAGGGTATTCTTTTGCCGATGGCGACGAAGAGGAAGTCCAAGGGAGCGTACATGATCTCGGCGGTGGCCGAGATGTATGACATTCACCCGCAGACGCTGCGGCTGTATGAGCGCGAGGGGCTGCTGCGCCCGTCGCGGTCGGAGGGAAACACGCGGCTGTACACGGACGAAGACCTGGAGCGGCTGGAGTTCATCCTGAACCTGGCGCGCGACCTGGGCGTGAACATCGCGGGGATTGCGATTGTTCTGCAGATGCGCGAGCGCATGGAGGAGATGAACCGGCAGATGCAGGGCTTCGTCGAATATGTGCGGACGGAGATGCTGAGCCGGATGCAGCAGGCGCAGGGCCAGCAGGCGGGGCTGGTCCCGGTGCGCCGGCCGGTGGCCGTGCCGCTGCGCGATGCGGTGCAGTCGGCGGGGAAGAAGAGACGGTAGAACCACCCCAGCGAGTGAAACTCGCCGGGGAACCCGGGAGGTACCCCCTCCCCCTGTTTTTGCGCAAAATCTTCAAAGACAAAGACTTTAGGGGTGGACCTATTTTGCAAAATATTGATTCTAAAGGGGCAGATTGTCGACGGGGGTGGTGGGACGAAACCGGGGGCGCCGAGCTGCTTTGTTGGGGACTGCCAAAGCACGTTCCTCGCTCTGCTCGGAATGACGGAAAGAAGAGCAAAGGCAACAGCAGCAGCAACGGCAAAGACAACAGCACTCGCGCGTTTTCCACCCCAGCGAACAAAGAACGTTCGCTGGGCACCCCGTCTTAACGCGCGACAACCCACCCTTTCGCAAGCGAAAGGGTAGGGCACCCGGTGGTACGTCACGACGACACGGTAAGAGTTGGTTTGCGAGTTGTCAGTTTCGCAGGCAGCCAGTTGTCCGGATGCGGAGCTCGTAAAGATACACTGGAGGGACGGGGCTTCAGGGCTGAGGAAGCCCGTTTTTCTGACAATGCATATTGCGCTTCGCGTTTTGTTCTGGGTTGCGGCCGCGGGGTCGGTGACCTCCTCGGTTTACTGCGGCATGGTGGTGGCCGCGGCGGCGCGGTTTGCGCTGCGGCGGCGGCGCGACGAGGGTGTGCCGGCGGATTTTCTGCCGCGGATCAGCGTGCTGAAGCCGGTCCATGGGACCGAGCAGGGCATGGAGCGCAACTTCGAGACATTTTTTGAGCAGGACTATCCGGACTACGAACTGCTTTTCTGCGCGCGGCATGATACGGATGCGGGTCTGCGGCTGGCGCGGCGCGTGGCGGCGAAGTATCCGCACGTGAATGCGAAGTTTGTGACGTGCGGCGAGCCGATGCCGAAGTTTCATAACGCCAAGGTGTACTCGCTGGCCAAGCTGGATTCGGTGGCGGAGAACGATCTGTACATTACGAGCGATGCGGATGTGCGGGTGCGGCCGAACTATCTGCGCGCGATGGTGCAGACGCTGAAGGACCCGAAGGTGGGGCTGGCGAGCTGCGTGTACCTGGGCACGCCGCATGAGGGAGCGGGGCTGGCGTCGCACCTGGATGCGGTCGGCAAGAGCGTGGAGATGACGAGCGGCGTGCTGGTCGCGGACATGATCGAGGGCACGAGGTTTGCGCTGGGCGCGACGATGGCAGTGCGGCGGAAGAGCTTTCAGGAGGTGGGCGGGTTCGGCGAGCTGGGGCAGTTTTATGCGGATGACTTTGTGCTGGGGAACCGGCTGGCGGCGCAGGGTACGGGCGTGATGATGGCGACGCATGTGATCCGGCTGATGGTGCAGGATTCCCCATTCAGGCTGAGTTTCCGAAATCAGTTGCGGTGGATGCAGAGCACGAGAAAGTCTCGGCCGTGGGGGCATCTGGGCAGCGGGCTGACGTTTGCGATGCCGTTTGGTTTGCTGGGATTGTTGTGGGGATTGCTGAGCGGGCATGCGGTGGTCGGCGTGTTGTGGCTGGTCGCGATGGTGGTGAACCGGTGGTTGCAGGCGGCCGCGGTGCTGCTGGCGCTGGGGGATTCCGAGTGGGTTTTCAGTGCAGTGATTTATCCGCTGCGGGATTTATTGGGCAGTCTGCTTTGGGTCGCGAGCTATGGTGGGGAGAATTTTTATTACAGAGGGAAGATTTACAAGCTGAAGGAAGGCGGGAGGGTGGAAGCGCCGGAAGGCCAGTAGTTAGTGGTTAGTAGTTGATAGTTAGTGAAAGGCGGGCCGGGTTGGCGGTCTGCTCTTACTCTTTAGCCACTCTTGGCTCAGTCGTGGGTGGGTCGAGGAGCTTGGTGCGGGTGGTGGCGCGCTCAAAGGTGAGGTTGACGGACCGGGCGCCAGTGGGACGTGTGCGGTGACGAACCCCGCGGTCGATTGTGATCATGTGGCCGGGCGGGAGCTCGACGGTACGGTCATCGAGGTCAATCAAGAGGCCACCTTCGAGGGCGAGGAAGGTTTCATCGGAATCCGGGTGGCAGTGCCAGGCAAACGGCTCGGTCATGGTGCTGATGCGGATTTCGTGATCGTTGACGCGAGCAATCGGGTGGTTATTGTAGGCGACTGCTTTGGCTGATTCGGACGCGAGATGGATGATGCGGAAGCCGGAGTTTTGAGGCTGCATCGTGTTCTCCTGCGGGGACAAATATCTGGTGGACGACGGATTCAGGGTCTGTTCGACAGCAGAGTCTTTCCGCCGGAGTCGGCGAGGTCGTGGACGGGGCCGGAGGATGCGAGGAAGTGTTCGCGCTCGGCGGGGTGGTACGTCAGCAGGAAGATGCGCTGGGGGCCGTGCCACAGGCGGGAGAGATCCTCGTCTGACAAGAAGATGTGTGGGGCGTCGGGGAAGAAGCTGCCGAACCAGGGGCCGTTGACGCGGCCGTTGACCAGGAGCGCGGGCTGCGCGTGTGTAGAAGAGCAGCGAGGAGCCGGAGGTGAGCTCGCCGTCGATGAGGATGAGGTCGCCGGGGCGCTTCTGCGCGTTGATGGCGAGCGCGATATCTTTGGAGCCGAGGATGGGATTGAAGCGGACGTAGGCTTCGTGCGCGGCGAGGAGCATGCCGGTAGTGGCGGCGGCGATGAGGAGGTTGGCGGCGAAGGTGCGTCCGGTTTCGCTGGTTTATTCGCTGCGGCGCCTCGGCGGACGAGGTGCTGGATGGGGCCGAGGACGAGGGCGGAGAGGGCGACGACGGTGAGCGGCCAGCGGAAGAAGCCCATGGCGGAGCCGGTGAGATCGAAGACGTGGCCGAGCGAGAGGTTGTAGAGCGCGGGGTTGGAGCTGAGGAGGTCGTTGAGGGTGACGCCGGGACGCGGTGCGGGGGCGAAGAAGCGCGAAGTAGCCGCAGACCACGAAGAGGATGGCGCCGATGGGGACGAGGCCGAAGAGCGAGGCGCGGAGGGTGCGGGGGCCGGCGTTCGAGGCGAATGGCAGGACTGAGGAAAGCGCAGTCGCTTTCTCTAGCCGAAAGGTGCTGAGGTTCGCGGTGAACCAGGCGGTGTCGGGGTCCTTCGACTGCGGGCTTCGCCCTTCGCTCAGGATGACAGGCTTACTGGCAGGGTCGGCGGCAGCGAGGAGGCCGCCGACGAGGAGCGCGAGCGCGGGGAGCGCGGGGAGGTGGTAGTACTCCTGCCGTGAGGAGATGGTGAAGAAGCCGAGGATGATGCCGGCCCAGAGGAGCAGGGCGAGGCAGGCTTCGTTGATGCGGAACGGGGTGAGGATCCGGTTGCGAGGGATGGTGGGTGGGATTGTGCGGGCGCGGCGGTTGACTGCCCCAGCGAGCAAGCTCGCCGGAGACCCCAGGAGCTGCTTGACGGCGCCGATGACGGCGGTGGGCAGGAAGGCGGCCCAGGGGAAGAGCCAGAGGATGAGCAGGAGCCAGAAGATCGGGATGGGGACCTGGCCGTAGTCGTGGGGGATGCGGCGGCCGAGGAAGCGCGCGATGTGCTCGTTGTAGAGGTAGAACCAGGCCCAGCCGGCTTTGTGCTGGGAGGCCGACGCCGGAGGGCATGGCGATGGCTGGGTTGCGGAGCGCGGCGAGGATGTGCCAGGGGAGAGCGATGGCGAGGAAGAGCGAGGGTCGCGGGGAGGATGCTGAGTTTGCGGAGGAGCGCGAGCTGGCGGGTGAAGGCGAGGTAGAGGATTGCGAAGGCGAGGGGAAGACGAGGCCGATGAGGCCCTTGGTGAGGACGTTGAGGGCGAGGACGGCGGCGAAGCCGAGCATGGGGAGGAGTGGAGATCGTGGCTGAACGGAGCGCAGCGGTTGTCGTGAGACCGGCGATATCGGGGTCCTTCGACTGCGCGCCACGCGCTGTCGCTCAGGATGACGGCAGAATTTTGCGCGGGCGTCGGCTCGTCGAGGGCGATGAGGAAGAGGTGGACGGCGAGGGTCATCCAGAGGGCGATGAGGATGTCGGGGATGTAGAAGCGGGTGTAGAGCCAGGGGCCGATGGAGAGCGCCATGGCGAGGGCGGCGTAGAGGCCGCCGCGGTCGGGAGCGTGTGCGGGGGAGATGGCGGCGAAGAGGCGGATGCCGAGCGCGTAGACGGCGAAGAGGAGAGCGAGGACGCCGAGGGCGAGCGGAAGGCGTGCGGCCCAGTCGTGGACGCCGAAGAGGTGCATGGAGCCGGCGGCGAGCCAGTACATGAGGGGCGGCTTGTCGAAGAAGCGGATGCCGTCGATGAAGGGCGTGACGAAGTCGTGGCGGAGGAGCATCTCGCGGGCGACCTCGATGTAGACGGAGTCGACGTCGTCGAGCAGGCCGGGGGTGAAGATGCCGCCGAAGTAGAGGATGAGCCAGGGGAGGGTGATGAGGGCGAGGGAGCTGAAGCGCCAGGACGCGGGAGCGCGGGAGGAGGCGCCTCGGAGCGGACGGTGGAGCGGGATCGGTGCTGCTGTGGTGGAGGTCACGCGTGAGGGTCTCTTTTATGGTCTCACGGAGGAGGATGCGAGATGCGCAAAAGCAAAGGCAAAGCAGGTCCTTCGCTGTTCAGCTCAGCGGCACGGCTGAAAGCCGATGCGCCAGATCAAGAAAGGCAACGGCAACAACGATGCTAGTAGGCGGAGGAATCGAGCGGGCGGTCGGTGAGGAGGCCTTGCCGGAGGTTTCGTGCAGGAGAATCTGGTGCGGGCCGAGGAGATGGTCGACGATGTCGCGCTTTTCGAGGGGGACGAAGAGGATTTTGCGCGGGCCGTGGCCCCATTGCGCGAGCAGGTCGCTGGGTGTGAGGAAGATGTGCGGCGCGTCGGGGAAGAGGCTGCCGAAGAGCATGGAGGTGCTGCGGCCGTCGACGAGGGAGACGTGATGGCCGAGGTAGAAGGGGATGGAGGAGCCGTAGGCCTGGTCGCCGTAGAGGAGGACCTGGGTGTCGGGGGCGATGGAGTGCGAGGCTTCGAGGCGCTGGATGGTGGTGGCGAAGTCGCGCGAGGAGAGCATGGGCGCGAAGCGGACGAGGGCGATGTGCGCGGCGATGAGGAAGGTGGCGGCGGTGAGGGCGATGGTCGAGAGTTGAGGCGAGTGCGTGGCGGCGCGTGCGGAGGATCCAGGCAGCGAGGGGGCCGAGGGCGAAGGCGATGGCGGCGAGCGCGGCGGGGAGTCGAAGGGCGGCGAAGGATGGGCCGGTGAGGTCGAAGAAGTGGGACATCGAGAGCGTGTAGTCGCCGACGCCGCGGTGCGCGAGGAGGCTGCCGATGTCAGGAACGAAGGCGAGGTGGCGGGAGGTCCAGAGGCCGTAGGCGAGCGCGGAGGCGATGGCGAGGCCGAGGATAGTGAAGGTCGGCGTGCGCGAAGGTGACCACCAGCGAACGGGTTCGCCGGGGACCCGGTGATGGTGCGTGGCTTGATGCGGGTTCGAGTTCGAGGTGAGCGAGTGCGGCTGCGGTGAGGAGGAGCAGCGGGAGGTAGACGGGGAAGGTGTAGTACTCCTGGTTGGTGGAGAGCGAGAAGAAGGCGAGGATGATGGCGGAGAAGATGAGGAGCAGGAGAACAGAGCGTTCGGAAAAGCTGCGCCAGGCGGATTCGCGGAGGCGGTGACGTTCGCGCCACGCGACGGCGATGGCGGCGGGCGCGAAGAGGCTCCAGGGGAAGAGCCAGACGATGTGAAGGAGCCAGTAGAGCGCGGCGGGAAGTTTGTTGTAGTCGCGGGGGACGCGGGTGCCGAGGAAGCGCGCGATGTGCTCGTTGTAGAGGTAGAACCAGGTCCAGCCGGCGTGCGATGGGAAGCCGGAGCCGGCGGGCATGGGCACGGCTGGATTGCGCAGCGCGGCGAGGATGTGCCACGGCGCGGCGATCGCGAAGAAGAGTGCGAGGCCGCTGAAGGGATGCAGCAGCCGCCAGCGACGCCATTCGCCGGTGAGGATCAGGAAGAGACCGACGGAGGCGAAGAGGAAGACGATGGCGACGAGGCCCTTGGTGAGCACGGCGCAGGCGAGGGAGCTCCACATGAGCGCAGGCCCAGGGGCGTGAGTGCGCGGTGTGAGGTGTCGAGTGCGCGGAGGGCGGCGTAGATGGAGAGCGCGAGAAGAAGAGAGAGCAGCGCGTCCGGGATGAAGATGCGGGTGAAGAGGAAGACGCCGGCGGAGGTGAGGGTGAAGAGCGCGGCGTAGAAGCCTGCGCGTCTCAGAATTGGGGGCGCAGATGCCGCGGCGGCGTCCCCAGGCATAGGCGAGCAGAGCGAGGCCGAGGACGGTCAAGTGCGAGCGGGAGATGAATCGCAAAGGAATTTTCGCCGAAGATGCGGAGGCTGGACGCAGCGATCCAGTAGGGCAGTGGCGGCTTTTCGAGATAGCGGATGCCGTTGACGTGAAGTGTGACCCAGTCGCCGGTGCGGAGCATGGCCTGTGCGGCCTGCGAGTGTGTGGCGTCGGCGTCATCGAGCAGGGATGGTGTGGCTGCGGCGGCGAGGAAGATTGCGGCCCAGAGCGCGAGAAGAACGAGCATGCTGCGGCGGGACCAGGGCTCGAGACGCGGCGTGGTGTGGGGTGTGCTCTCAGCGTAGAGAACGGGACGCGCGGGAGGTGGCTCGGCAACAACGGCACGCAGTTGTGGATTTGCTGTGAGGGATTGCGCGGGAAATGCAGGGATGGATGTTCGTCTCATGCGGGGGAAAGGCAGGCGCCAATGTATCTTGGGCAATGTATCGTTGCTAAAGAAGGACGAACCCAGCGCCAAGAAGGATTCAAAAGTTAATGCCAACGTTCGCAGCCATCGATATCGGCTCCAACTCCTGTCGGCTCGCGATTGCGTCGGTGCAGCAGCACAAGCTTAAGACGTTGTACGAGGACCGAGAGGTAACACGGCTCGGCGAAAGTGTTTTTGAGACAGGGGTTATCTCGCCGGAGGCGATGGCGAACACCATCAAGGCCCTGAAGAGATTTCATCGTGCAACGCAGACGCATGTTGCGGACCGCGTGCGCGTGGTGGCGACGAGTGCGATGCGCGATGCGCGGAACTCGGAGGCGTTTCGCGCGTGGGTGAAGTCGGCGACCGGATGGAATGTGGAGGTGATTTCCGGGCTTGAAGAGGGCCGGCTGATTCACCTGGGCATTGTGACGCACGAGCCCGGAGCGCGCGGCAAGTGCCTGCTGATCGATCTGGGCGGCGGAAGCTGCGAGGTGACGCTGTCGGACCAAGGGCGCATCCAGAGCATGGTGAGTCTGCCGCTGGGAGCGGTGCGTTTGCAGCAGGAGTTTTTGAGGAGCGATCCGCCGGGTAAAGACGATGTGGCGAGGCTGCGAAAGTTTATCGATCGTGAGCTGCGCCGCGGAGCAGCGGAAGCTGGGACACCCGCGCGTAGGGCTGGTGATTGCGACGTCAGGAACGGCGGCGGCGTTGGCTGAAGCTTCACACTCGCTTCCAGCAGAGGGCGTGATCGAACGCGCGCCGACGAAGTTTGGGCGCGGCAAACGCGGCGCGCAGGGTGCGCGACGTAACGATCGCGACGAGCGCGGCGGCCGTGCGGCGGATTGCCGACCGTCTGCTGAAGATGAACAACGCGCAGCGCGCGGCGGTGCCGGGCATCGGGCCGCGAAGGTCGGAGATTATCTGCGGCGGAGCGCAGGTGTACGCGACGCTGCTGGAGCGGATGGAGCTGAAGGGATTCCGGTACTCGAGGCTGGGGCTGCGCGATGGCATGCTGGCGCAGATGCTGGCGGAGACGGACACGCGCGCGAGCGTGCATCGCACGATGGAAGCGGAGCGCTGGCGCGGCGTGCTGGAGGTGTGCAAGCACTATGGCGTGGATATGAAGAAGGCGACGCCGCACAGCGAGCAGGCGGCGCAGATCTTCGATCAGCTGGAGCGCGTGCATGAGCTGCCGGAGGAGTACAGGCTGTGGCTGCGCGCGGCGGCGATGATGCAGGGCGTGGGCAAGTACATGAACCACCAGGGAAGATACCGGCACACGCAGTACATCATTGCGAACTCGGAGATCTTCGGGTTCTCGCCGCAGCAGCGGGCGATTGTAGGGGCGATTGCGCGTTACCTGGGCAAGACGCGGCCGGACCCGATGGACCGCATTATGCGCACGGTGCCGATGGAGGAGCATACGCACGTGATCCGCGCGGTGGTGCTGCTGCGGCTGGCGCAGACGCTGAACCAGGACCGCGGGAACACGGCGGCAGTGCGCGTGCGGACGCGAGTGTATCCGAAGCGCGTGATCATGGAGCTGATTCCGTCGCGCGGAGGAGCGGAGCTGGAGCTGTGGTCGCTGAAGAAAGAGGCGCCTTACTTCCGCGAGGTCTTCCGGCGCGAGCTCTTTGTGGAAGTGGCGTAGAGCGCTTTGACGACAGGCGGGGCGAGCAGCCATTGCAGCGTGGCGGGGCCGCGCTGCATGTTGATGCGGGCGATGGAACCTTTGCGCAGCCGGATGCGCGGGCGCTGGCGGAGTCCGTCGTGATCATTGGAGCTGAGCAGATGGAGAAGGAAGGCAGTGATGTTCGGGTTGTGACCGACGACCAGCACGTTTTCGTAGCCGGAGCACTCGTGCAGAAGGCGCTGGAACTGGGTCCAGGTGGCGTCCGGGCGCGAGCGCTTTTGAGATGAGGATGGGCGACTCGTAGCCGGTCTCGGTGCCGACGAGCTGGGCAGTCTGCAGGCTGCGCTTGAGCGGGCTGGAGACGATGAGATCGAAGTTGACCTTGAGCGCATTGAGGACGTGCGCGAGGTGAACGCAGTGGCGCTTGCCGTCTTTGTCGAGAGGGCGTTTGACGTCTACGGCTGGATTGGTGCGGCGGGTGCCGGCGCTGGCGTGGCGAAGGAGGAACAGATTCATGCGTGGGCTTGATTCTGTCTTGTGGGGGCTGGTCGGACCTGGCGGGGGCCGGAGCGGGGTCGTGATGGAAGACGCCGGGGTCGGGTTCGGGCAGCGGGGCGCGGGCGGCTCGGGGTCGGAGACGGGATCACGCTCGGCAGCGTTGAACGGTGTCCGCGATGGCTGCGTTGGGGAGCTCATACGAGGGTGGATGTGTGGCGCAATCGCGTGGGTTGCGCGTAGGTGTAAGTCTACTCGCGCTGCCAGAGCTCTGTGTAGAGCAGGCCGAAGAGGAAGGATTTTCGGGCGATGCGGCGAAGTCCGGCGCGGGCGAGAGCGGATTGGGGGTCGGGAAGGTGGCGCACGCGGAGGCCGGTGAGCAGGCGAAATGCAGCGTAGAGCGACGTAATGTAGAGGCGGGCGAAAGGGCGGAGGAGGCGGGCGGATGGGAGGGCGAAGTCGCTGACGAGCCAGAGCGCGCCGGGGGAGAGTTGCGGGGCGAGGCGGGCGGTGAGGGCGTCGACCTCGGGTTGGGTGAAGCAGTCGAGCAGGAAGTGCGGTGACGATGAGAGTCGGTGTCCGGTGGGGCGTCGATCTCGAGTGCGGAGCGGTGGAGGGTCGTGAGGCGTGTTGTGGCGGCGAGGACGCGCAGCGCTCGCGCGAGTTTCGAGAGCATGGCGGCGCTGATGTCGGCGGCGATGGCGTTGCAGTCGGGGTAGCGGCGGAGGAGTTGTTCGAGGAAGCGGCCGTCACCGTCGCCGAGCACGAGCGCGTGACGGGGGTTGTTGAGCTGGTCGAGGAAGTGCGTGCGGGTGCGCTGCAGGAGCGGGCCGAGGGAGAGGTATTCGGCCCAGCGGTAGATCCCGGCGATGCGGTCGAAGTTGGGGTGTCGGCGGCTTCGGGGCTCATCGTTGCATGAACGAGAATGCGAGCGGGATGAGTGGCGTGAGCAGGACGAGGTCGGCGAGCGCGCGGAGATGGATGGGCTGAAGGCGGTGGCGCAGGTGATGCAGTGCGAGCAGCAGGAGCGAGCTTGCGAGGATGCACGCGGTGAGGAGCGCTGTGCCGCGGTGGAGTTGTGCGGATGCGGCGAGCAGCGGAGAGCAGAGGATGAGCGCGAGTGAGAGCGCGGCGACGGTACACGTGAGCGGCGACGAGGTGACGAGTGGCCCAGCGCGTGGAGCTATGGGCTCGAGCGTGAGCGTGGGGGTGCTCCCAGGCGTAGAGGAAGAGGCAGTTGAGGGAGCAGGTGGCGGCGAGGAGGATGGCGATCGGCAGGAGGTCGAGGCGGAGCTGGGGCAGACGCGCGACGGTGGGGATGAAGACGGCGGCGGGGAAGAAGATGCCGACGGCGAGCTCTTTCGGGAGGCGATGGGCGCTGTCGGCGCGCGCGTGGATGAGAAGGAAGTAGGCGGCGAGCAGTGTCGCGAGGAGAACGTAGATGCGGAGTGCGTGCATGTCAAGCGTGCGCAGGAGAGCGGTGAGTGCGCAGGCGGAGAGGAGGATGCCGGCGAGGAAGGCGCGGCGATGACGGTGGTGGAAGATGTGGCGGGCTTCGAGATCGTGCGCGGGTTGCTGCGAGTCGAGCGAGCGGGCGTCGAGGAGGCGATCGGCGACGTAGAGAATCCAGACGGCGACGAACATCGCGGCGGGTGATGTCCAGGGGAGATGCAGGCCGACGGCGGAGGCGATGGCGATGGTCCAGACGCAGGCGACGGAGGGTGCGTCGAGCGAGAGAAGATGCCAGAGCGCGAGCGGGCTGCGGCGGGGTGTGCGCTGTGGCGCGCGCGGGACGAGCGTGAGCTGTGGCGTGTGGGGCGGTGTTGCGTGGATGGAATGCGCGTGAGGCAATTTGGAGCGGGAGTTAGACCGGGTCATCCGCGTCCTTGGTGCTGGAGTCGAGCGGGAGAAGGAACTTGGGGAGCTCGCTGACCGTGCCGTCGACGATGGGAGTATCGAGCGGATCGTTCGGTGGAGTGTCGCCGGCGACTTTGGGCGAGCCGTTGAGCTGGATTCCGGGGCGCGCTGGCGTGAGCGCCGGTTGACCAGAAGGAGGGGTCGATATCGGCGAAGATGTTGTCGCGCTCTTCGATGGCGGTGAGGCGGTTCAGCTGGTCGTCGGAGAGATGGCCGTCGCGGCGGAGCGTGTCCCAGAGCGCGCGGAGTTCGTTGAACTGATCGCGGTGGGTGTTGAAGCGGAGCTCGGCGTAATCGCGCGCGGCGCCGGTGGTGATGAGGAACTGCCAGTCGGAGGATTCGAGGAGCAGGAGCTCGCGGCAGAGCTGTTTGACGATGCGCTCGCCGAGGCCGCCATCGCGCCACTCGGAAGATGTGCAGATCTCGCGGCAGGCGAGCTCGGCGGCGTAGAGCTGGCGGTAGGTCCAGGTGGTTTCGTTGTTCAGCCAGACCTGGTTGTTGCCTTCGGCGCCCCAGGAGCCTTCGTGCAGCGCGAGGAAGCCGCCGCGCGGGAAGTTGTCGAGGTAAGACGAGCAGGTGGTGAGGGCGATGCCGGTGTCGTAGTCGTGCAGGATGCGCGCGACGGTCTCGAGCCACTCGACGCCTTCGAACCACCAATGGCCGAAGAGCTCGGCGTCGAACGGCGAGCAGAGGACGGGCGGGCACGGAGTCGTTGAAGCCGGGCTCGAGCGCCTGATAGACGAGATGAACGAAGTGCGAGGCGTGCTCGCGGATGCGGTCGGCAGCGACGGAAGGGACGTACTGCTGCTTGTCGCCGATGTCGACGCGCGGGCCGGTCACGCGCCAGTAGCGATGGCCGCCGGGCCAGCGCTTCTTGTGGAAGTCGAGATAGTTTTCGTCGCCGGGGTAGCCGGAGTCGCCGGACCAGACCTGCAGACCGGTGCGTGGATCGCGCGGGAAGATGGTGACGGCGTCGGCCTTGTTGTAGGGGCCTTCGACGTAGAAGGGGTGATAGAGGCGGCGATCGTCAGGCGCGTTGAAGCCGGGGTCCTGATTTGCGGAGCGGCGCAGGAATTCGTACGGCGAGTGGACGCGCGCAGACTCCTGCACGAGATGCGTATCGACGAAGAAGAACTCGAGCGAGGATTCGCTGAGCGCCTGCTCGATGCCGATGCGCGGGAAGCTGGGCGGCTCGGTGGTGCCTTCCGGAGCGACGGGGTAGGACCAGAGGCCGGCGGGGCGATAGCCGCATTCCGGCGCCCAGATGCCGCGCGGGCGGCGGCCGAGATGTTTCTCGTGCGTGGCGACGGCGACGCGCACCTGCGCGCGCAGGCTCTCGTCTGTGCCGAGCAGCGGCATGTAGCCGTGCGTGGCGGCGCAGGTGATGACCTCGATGATGCCGCGATCGGCGAAGCTGCGGAAGCCGCGCGACGATGTCCTGGTTGAGTGCCTGGAACTGCTGGGAGCGCTTCGGTGAAGAAGCTTTGCCAGAAGCGCGCGGTCTCGGCGTAGGTGTGTTCGCCGATGGACAGGAAGAAGGACTCGTCTTCGCGCGCGGCGAGGATCTTGCGTTCGAGATAGCGGGGGAACTCGGCGCGGAAGACAGGATGCGCGAGCTGCTCGAGCAGGATGGGCGAAAGATTGAGATTGCAGTTGAGCGGGATGTTGTCGCGGTCGAGGCGATCGAGCGTGCGGAGCAGCGGGAGATAGGTTTCCGCGGCGGCCTCGAGAAGCCACTCGATGCCGTGGGGCCAACTGCCATGGTTGACGACATAGGGCAGATGGGCGTGCAGCGTCAGGGTAAGAAATCCACGCGGCTTCGACGCTGGTTGAGTCACAAGATCTCAATCTCTGGGTGCGCCCGGCCGGCAGGCGCGCAGGTAGGGGGAGCGGGATAGCTCCTGAGGCGCAGTGTACTACCGGGGCGAAGTGTGGGCCAAAGGCCACAAACGTGGAGAAGAGCAAGGCTGCACTCCAGCGCGGATCATAAACATTCTTCGGGAGTAGGATGCGGGTGACGCGGTGCACGGCGGCGATGTTTGTGCTACTCTCCACTGCACCGAGAAGCATCGGGAGAACGCAACCGAAGGCGACCCGGCAGGCATCTACCCGCATGGACGGGTACCTTACGCGAGGCTTTGTGCCTGGCACTGCGCCAAGGTAGTGACCGGCAAGCACGTTCTGCCGGTAACTGGATTCCCAGCAAGACGCTCTGTCGAACGTGGTTCGAAGGAGTGGCGAATCGAAGGATCAGGAGAAGACTATGGCGGATAACGACAGCAGCGTAGGCGGGTTTGGATGGTTTCTGGCGGGTCTCGGGATCGGAGCGCTTGTGGGCGTTCTGTACGCGCCGAAGTCGGGCAGGGAGACGCGTGACGAGCTGATGCAAAGCGCGATGGAAGCCCGTGACAAGGCGAACCAGCTCTACAACCAGGGAAGGGAACAGGCGAACCAGTACATCCAGCAGGGCCGCGACGCGATGGGCCAGTATGTCGACAAGGGCAAGGAGTACTACGACAAGGGCCGCACCCAGTGGTCGCAGTACGTGGACAAGGGCAAGGACCTTGTTCAGAACCAGGCGGACGCCGTTACGGCGGCTGTGGATGCGGGCAAGCAGGCCTACGTGTCGAAGACCTCGGAGACGCCGCAGGCGTAAAGGTTCTTCGGCAAGGACGCGAAGGGCCGGTGCGTCGCGACCGGCCCTTCTGTTTGGAGAGCTTGCGCTGCGATTGCGACAGCTCGATGCAAAGCATCACAATTAAGTCCGAAGAGGTGAAGAGATGCACGCAGTTAGCTGCCTGGCGTTGGCTTTCCTGCAGGAGGATGCAGGGACGATGCAGCACGACGTCCACCTGATGATGATCTTCATGGCCATCATCATGGTTGCGGTGATCTGCGGGTTTCTCGGGGTTGGGGTCGGCGGGCCTGATGGGGCTGAAGCTCTTTCGCAAGCTGGAGGAGATGGCGGAGCGGGCGGAGGGCAAGGTTTCGCCGGTGCTCGAGAAGACGCATGCGCTGGTTGAAGAGCTCTCGCCGAAGGTTCGCACCATCACGACCAACGTGGAGCAGATCAGCTACACGGTGCGCACGAAGATCGATGAGTACAGCGCGACGGCCGACGAGATCAATCGCACGGTGAAGGACGCGAACAAGCGCACGCAGGAGAAGGTGGCTCGCGTGGATGGGATGGTGAACGAGGCGCTGAACACGGCGCATCATGTCTCGCGAACCGTTCAGGACAGCGTGCGTAAGCCCGTGCAGCAGATTGCCGGGGTCATTTCTGCGGTCAAGCGCGCCGCCGAGACGTGGGCGGAGAGAATGCCGTTCAAGCGGCATCCGCAGACTACGGTTGTCGTTGAGGAGTTCCGGGAATATGAGACGCCGACTACCGGGACGTCTGCTGCGACGGGACGTTACGGGACGACGTCGAGCATCGACGACACCCGACGTCGAGCACTGCCGCTGAAACAAAGCGCGTGACGCCGTACGGCTAGACGCGAACGTGCGATGGCGAAGAGGTTGAAGAAGTTTAAGATCGGCGACCACGTGAGCTGGAATTCTGAAGCGGGTCACGTGTCGGGGACGGTCATCGCCATTCACACCAGCGATTTCGACTACAAGGGGCATACGCATCATGCCTCTGAGAGCGATCCGCAATATGAGATCAAGAGCGACAAGACCGATCACGTTGCCGCTCACAAGGGCGGCGTGCTAACACTCGACGACTGAAGCGCGGCAAAGGCAGAGAGTGAGCCTGCCATTCTTCACGGTGGGACATTCGAATCGCAGCCTTGAAGAGTTTGTCGAGCTGTTAGCGAGTGCAGAGATCGAGCTTCTTGCGGACGTGAGAAAGTTTCCGCGATCGAGAGCGAACCCGCAGTTCAACCAGGACACGCTGGCTGAGGCTCTGCGGCGCTTTCGGGATTTCGTATGAGCTGATGGCTGTGCTGGGTGGGCGTCGTGGCATCGTGAAGTCTGTGTCGCCGGATGTTAACGGCTTGTGGCGGAATCTGAGCTTCCACAACTACGCGGATTATGCGCTCTCGGCAGAGTTCGGCGCGGGGCTTGCGCATCTGCTGGAGCGGGGACGCGAACAGCGTTGCGCGATCATGTGTTCGGAGGCGGTGTGGTGGCGGTGTCATCGCCGGATAGTGACGGACTATCTCATCGGCAAGTGGAGAGCGTGTCTCCACATCATGGGGCCGGGTCGGTTTGAGCCTGCTCAGTTGACGCAGGGCGCGCTGATTCGGCCTGATGGCAAGATCGTTTACCCGTGGAATCTGAGGCCGAGATCTGACCGCGGAGATTTGACGAGGAGAACCGTGGGCTAGAAAATCCAGCCGCCGCCGGCGACCTCGTCGTCCTGGTAGAAGACGGCGGACTGGCCGGGGGTGATGGCGCGCTGCGGCTCGTCGAAGGTGGCCTCGATGCGTGTCGTCGCTGATGACGCGCAGCGTGGCCGGCGCGGGCTCATGGCGGTGGCGGATTTTGATGCTGACGCGGATGGGCTCGGCGGGTGCGGCGATGGAGACCCAGTTGAGGCGGTTGGCGCGCAGCGTGCGCGAGTAGAGATCGGTGTCCGGGCCGACCTCGACGCGGTGCGAGTCGGGGTGGATCTTGAGGACGTAGAGCGGGTCGGGCGAGCTGAGGCCGAGGCCCTTGCGCTGGCCGACGGTGAAGGTGTGGATGCCCTCGTGATGGCCGAGTGGACCGTTTCTTCGCCGGTGCCGGCGGCTGAGACGAGCTCGCCGGAGGAGTCGGGGAGCTCGCGGCCCTGCTCGTCGAGATAGGCCTTGAGGAACTGCGAGTAGCTGCCGCCGGGGATGAAGCAGATCTCCTGCGAGTCAGGCTTGGCGGCGAGCGCGAGGCCGGCGTCGGCGGCCATGGTCGCGGACCGCGGGCTTGTGGAGGTCGCCGAGAGGGAAGAGCGTGTGCGCGAGCTGCTCCTGGGTGAGGCCGAAGAGGAAGTAGGTCTGGTCCTTGGAGCGGTCTGCAGGCCGAGAGAGTATCCAGCGCTGCCGCGCTGGAGTCGAAGTGATTGCGCGCGTAGTGGCCGGTGGCGATCTTGTCCGCGCCGATGCGAGCGCGCGGTGGCGAGGAGCTGATCGAACTTGAGGTGGTTGTTGCAGAGGGTGCAGGGAATGGGCGTGCGGCCGGCGAGGTACTCGGAGACGAAGGGGCGGACGACCTCGGCCTCGAAGCGGTCCTGCGCGTTGACGAGGTAGTAGGGGATGCCGAGGTGCTCGGCGACGCGGCGGGCGTCGTAGACGTCATCGATAGAGCAGCAGCGGCCCTGCACGGTCTCGGGCATGCCCTCGCGGCCAGCGAGGCGGCGCTGGTTCCAGAGCTGCAGGGTGAGGCCGACGACGGTGTGTCCCTGGGCGTGCAGCATCGCGGCGACGGTCGAGGAGTCGACGCCGCCGGACATGGCGATCGCGATGGTCTGGTTGTCCATCTCGTCTGTCTGTTCAGGCTGCGGCGTCTGCATCAGCTGCGCGCCATCTGCTAATGCATAACGTATCCGGCGTAACTGTCGAAAGCGGTTAGAGCCACGGCACTGTGCCAGACAGTGGAAGAGTCGCGGCCGGATGTCTGTGTAGACTCAAATGGTTGGAGAGCAATGGCTGAGGGAACCAAGGCAGCGCTGAGTGGACGGTGGGCGTTGCCCTTTTTAGGGGTGGCGTGCGCGGTCGGCGTGGCGTCCATGTATTACAACCAGCCGCTGCTGTCTGGTCATGGGCCAGAGCCTGGGGCAGGATGCGCGCGCATATCGGCTTTGTGGCCGTGGCGACCCAGGTGGGATATGCGGCGGGCCTGCTGTTCTTTGTTCCGCTGGGAGATGTGGCCGAACGGCGCAAGCTGATGCTGCGGATGTACGCGGGCGTCTCTGTGGCGCTGGTCCTGGCGGCGTTCGCGCAGAGCCTGACGTGGATGATTGTCGGCGAGCGTGCTGATCGGGCTGATGGCGTCGGTGACTCACGTGGCGCTGCCGATAGCGCCGGACCTGGTGCCGCACGAGCAGCGAGGGCGGGCGATCGGCACGGTGATGACGGGGCTGCTGCTGGGGATTCTGCTGGCGCGGACCTTCGCGGGCTGGCTGAGCCGGTTGAACGGCTGGCGCACCGTGTTCGTGGTTGCGGCGGTGATGAATGCGTGCTTCGTGCCGTTCATCTATCGCGTGATGCCGCGGATGAAGGCGCGGGAATCGCTGACGTATGCGAGAGACGATGCGCTCGCTGTGGACGCTGTTCCGCACGGAGCCGCTGCTGCGCGAGGCGGGTGTGCTGGGCGCGCTGGTGTTTGCGTCGTTCAGCTGTTTCTGGACGACGCTGGCGTTCCTGCTCGAAGCGCACTACGGCATGGGGCCGGGAGTGGCGGGGACGTTCGGCGTGGTTGGGGCAGCGGGGGCGATGGCGGCGCCGTTTGCCGGAAGGCTCTCGGACCGGCGCGGAACACGATATGTGGTATCGGCGGCGGGCGCAACGTTGACCGGGTTCGTATGTGTGGTTGTGGTTTTCGGAGCGGGCATCGATCAGCGTGGCGATGCATATGGTCGGGCTGGTGATCGGGGTGGTGGCGCTGGATGTCGGAGCGCAGATGATGCAGGTCGCGAACCAGACGCGGATCTTTGGCCTGGGAGCGCAGGCGCGCAGCCGGCTGAACACGATCTACATGACGATCTATTTCGTCGGCGGAGCGCTGGGTTCGGCGCTCGCGTCCATCGCGTGGTCGCGGTGGCAGTGGGATGGTGTGTGCGCGTTGGAGTTGACGTTCATCGCGGCGGCTGGGGTGCGGCACATGACCGGGTTCAGCAGGCGGCATCCGCAGCCGGTGGTGCATATGCCTGCGAGCGAGAGCGAACCGGCGTGATGGATAGCTTCGCTGGTTGCCAGACGAGCGCGTAAGGCTGAACAGGCGGGACTGACGCTATAACCGGGACACGACATGACTTTGGCGTTATGTGCTGCGCGGCGTAAGGAGCGGCCGTTATTTCGGCTCCTTGAGAAACCGCTCTCTTGACAATCGCATTTCGGGATCCCTATAGTGCCGAACCGGTGGGATATAGGCGTCTTGTCTTTGCAGCGAAGCCGGACGGCAAGGCGCTATCTGACAATATTATTCGCGCTTGCCTGGGCGAATGCGAGACGACAAAATTTCCGGGGCGCACCTTCAAGGAGAATGCGAGATGAATTTCGAGAGACCGGTATCGCAGAGCAGGCAAAGAGCAGGGCGCGCGAAATCATCGCGGCTGCTCCCATGATATTCCTTTGCACGCTTCAGCGGTCTGCTACTTCGTCGCTGTTGGCGGCGTGGGCGCGACCGTCCGCCGGCCAGATCACGACGACGGGCACGATCAGCGGCATCGCCAGGACTCGCAGGGTGCTGTGGTGCCGGGAGCCATCGTGACGCTCACGAATACGGCCACGAAGTCGGTCGCAACGACGAAGACAAACTCCGATGGCTCGTTCACGCGGCAGGCCTGCCCAACGGAAGGTATAACGTCAGCATTACGGCGCCGGGTTTTGCAACGTTCAGTGAAACGGGCATCGATCTGGAACCGCTGGCAGTCTTCCAGGTGAAGGCCACGTTGAAGGCCGGCTCTGTCGACACGTCGGTGACGGTTGAGGCGAGCCCGGTGGCAGTGCAGACCATCACGCCGGAGGTGTCGAGCACCGTCTCCGGCATGGAGGCGGAGGCGCTGCCGCTGGACGGCCGGAACTACGAGGGTCTCGGTCAGCTCATGCCGGGAGTGATCAACACGTCGCCGGTCAACTCGATGGGTCCGGGCGGATTTGCGACGTCGAATTATCTGAACATCAACGGTGGGGGTTCCAGCGGAACGTTCTACACGCTTGATGGCATCTGGAACGAGAACACCGGCAACATGACGCAGACGACGATCACGCCGGTTCCGGACGAGATCGAGGAAGTGAAGGTTCTGCAGAACAACTATGACGCGAAGTACAGCCTGATGGGTGCGAGCGTGATGGTGGTGCAGACCAAGAGCGGCACCAGCCAGTTCCACGGCGGCGCGTGGGAGTTTCTGCGCAACACGTTCCTGGATGCGCGCAATTATTTCGTGCCGGTCAGCACCGGCGTCTCGCCCGAAGAGTGGAACATCTACGGCTATCACATCGGCGGCCCGGTTTTCATCCCGCACGTCTACAACACGAACCGGCAACGCACGTTCTTCTATTTCAACCAGCAGTTCCTGCATGAGAAGCAGCAGGGTGTCGTGACAGGCCAGACACCGCTGGCGACGATGCGCGGCATCGGAACGCCGGGCAATGAGGCGCTGTTCCCGATGACGGGTGTGTACGCAACGACGTTCCTCAAGGATCCGAAGCTCGCTGGAAGCTGCAATGCGACGGTGAAGACGGCGTGCTTCGGCACGGACGGCAACGGCAACTGGGTGATCCCGGCAAGCCGCATCAACTCCTCGGAGCTGGCACTGCTGAATGCGATGGCCGCGCTGCCGAACTACACGACGACGAATGCGACGAACTACATCAATACGAAGTCCGCTATCACCGGGCAGAAGGATGAAGAAGGCAAGATCGATCATTACATCACGCCGAAGCTTCACTTGATGGGCGAGTTGTTCTGGGAGACGCAGGACGCGTACAACCCGAACGCTTCGCGGATGGGATCTCCGTTCGCCACGAACTACGACGTTTTCATCTCGGATAACAAGCTCGCGCAGGTGCAACTGACGCAAACCTATACAGCGAACATGGCGAACGATACGTCCATTGCGATGAACAATTACGTCATCACTCACGATTTCGCCGGCATCATTTCTGGCTCGCAGATTTCCGGTTATTCGCAGGCGTTCCCGTACAGCGGCGGATATCTCGAAAACCGGCTGCCGCACATCACCTTCTCCAATGGCTGGTCGCAGTTCGGCACTAGCGCCAACAACACGATTCCGGATGCGACGGACCTGGAGGATACGGTCTCGGACAATTGGAGCTGGCTGCGCGGTCATCACTTCATCCAGGCTGGCGGCGAGATTGTGTTCGGCACGAAGCGGCAGTGGTCGACTGTGGCGAACACCACGGGCGATGTCAATTTCAACGGTTATGCCAGCGGCAATCCAATCGCGGATTACCTGCTGGGGCTGCCGAACACCTTTGCTCAAGGGCAGGATGGCGTTCGCAAATACATTCACTACACGATTACGAGTCCGTACGTTGAAGATCGCTGGACGGCGAGCAAGCGCCTGACTGTTAGCGTTGGCCTTCGTTTTTACCGCATGCCGTTTCCCGGATCGCAGGCGGGCTACTCGGCGAACTTCAATCCGTCGCTGTTCAAACCAGCGAATGTGCCGACGGTATCGATTGGCGGTGTTCTTTCAGGACCGTATGCGGTTGGATATCAGAACGGCATCGAGTTGAATGGGAAGAATGGCGTTCCGCTCAACATCACGAACCAGCACAACTACTACTTTGGGCCGATGGGTGGGTTCGCTCTCGATGTTTTCGGGGATGGAAAGACCTCACTGCGCGGCGGCTTCTCCATCGTCTACAACCGCAACGGCGGTATGGGTGCAGCTTGTTCGCAAGGATGCGTCAGTTTCCCGATCCTGAACCAAGCAAATCTTACGGACCCCACATTTCCTAACGTCACAGGCGGAACGGCGCCGGCCCCAACAGCACCTTCCGTCACAGGTATGCCGAACGACTACCAGGTGGCGATGATCAAGACGTTCAGCCTTAGCGCGCAGCAGCAGTTGCCCGGCTCTTTCCTGATGACGGTCGCTGGCGCTGGCGATTTTGCAAACCATCTTTCCACCAGCTACAACCTCAATCAGCCACAGGCGTCCGGCGGCTACGACTTCAATCCGAATCTGAACGTCGCGGGCTACTCCTCCGCCTACTATGCGCCGTACCAGGGCTACGGAACGATTAGCTGGAATAATCCCATCGGCGTTGATCACTGGACGGCATTTGAGCTGAGCCTGAAGCATCCTGAAGTCCATCACATTTATGCGACCGTCGCGTACACCTGGTCGCACAATCTGGACAATGCCGGCGGCTTCCAGAATCCCTACAACCTGCGCAGTGCCTATGGCAACTCGACGCTGAACATCCCGCAGGTCTTCACGGCAAGCGTGATCTACAGCGTTCCGCTATTTGGAGGGAAAGGATTGACTCATACGTTGCTGGGCGGATGGAAGATTTCGGATATGACGACTCTGCAGTGCGGATCATCGCTGAACGTTGGCATCACGGGCTCGAACCTTGGTCCCATCACGCGTCCCGAACATCGTTGGGACGATTACGTATCCGAAGACGTGGAAGCCGACCGTCTATGGCTCGAAGCGCATTCTGGTTCAACCCGGGAACTGCGTCCGCTCCTGTTTTCGTGCGTCCGCCGAATGGCTTCTACGGAAACGCCGGCGCCGGTGTGCTGAGGGGTCCTGGAGTCGAGGTTTCCAATATGGCGCTGTACAAGGACTTTGATATTCGCGAGCGGCTGACGGTGCAGTTCCGCGCTGAATACTTCAACGTCTTCAACCACACGAACCCGAATAACCCGGGAACAACGTTCGGGTCGGGAACGTTTGGCGTGATCACGGCCGCGCAGCAGCCGCGGACTGGCCAGCTTGCGCTCAAGGTGAAGTTCTGAGTTTGATGGATTTGTGCGAGGTTCGGGGTGGGATGTGGTAGGCGAGGCAGGGATCGAACCTGCAACCCCGGACTTAGAAGGTCCGTGCTCTATCCAATTGAGCTACTCGCCCGTGAGCTACAGGTCGATTGTAGCGGAGGTGCGATTGATCTCGAACTCGCGGCTGCGAAGCAGATCGACGACGTCTTCGAGCGCGCTGGCCCAGCGGCGGTTCGCCAGTTCGGGGTCGGGCGCGAGTGACGTGACGTAGAGGGTGGTGGCGAAGCCTTCGAGCGGAGCGCCGAGGTCAACGATGGCCGGGCGGAGAACGCATTGCAGCAAGGGATTCGACGTGCTACGAGTTTGGTGGCGCGGCGCGCGAGGCGATCCAGGCGGTCCTGCTGCTGGTGGGCGGAGGCGAAGATGGCGCGCTCGCGCCAGAGCAGATCGATGTAGCTGGTGAAGGCGTAGGTGGCTTCGTCGGCTTCGAGCATGAGCTCCTTGCGCATGAGCTCGAGGTCCTCTGCGCTGTCGCGGACCGACAGCGGCCAGGCGTCGCATTTGGCAGTGAGGAAGGGTGAGCGGTTCGCGTTGAGCGCACGCAGCGCGCGGGCGAGGTCAGGGAAGCGCTCGGCTTCGGGGATTTCGGCGATGGAGTAAGGCTCGGTTCGCAGATTGACGAAATGTGCGCCTGCGTCCGCGTCAGACCACGGGACCACAAGGACGGCAGCTTCAGACGAGCACTCGGCACTCCACTCTGCGTGCATCGGGGTTCAGGATACAGGGTTTGATGCGGATGAATGCACGGGAGCATCGTTGAGGGTTCCCTGGGTGTGGGTGAGGACAAAACGAAGTGCGGTGTGCTCGGCCCAGTAGCCGTCGTTGCCGTTGGCAGGTTCGGGGGTGGCGAGGAACGCGCAGTGGCCGCCGTGCTGGGTTTCGAGCAGCGTGATGTGAGGGTTCGCGGCGATGATGGCGCGGGTCTCGGGAAGCAGCCGGATGAAGGGGTCGTCGCAGGCGTGGATGAGCAGCGTGGGAACGGCGATGCGGTCGAGCACGCGCGCGGCGGCGGCGCGGAAGTAGTAGTCGTCCGCGGACTGGAAGCCGGAGTAGAGGGCGGTGATGCGCTGGTCGAAGTCCCGGAGGGAACCGATGCCAGTGGCGACCTGGGGGTCGTAGGCGCGCGGGAAGAGCGCGGCTTTGCGGCGAAAGCGCTTGAGGAGCTCGCGAAGGAACTTGCGCTCGTAGATGCGGTTCTTGGGCTCATGCAGCGCGTCGGCGCAGGGACCGATGTCGATGACGGGCGAGACGCCGACGACGGCGGTGAGCTCGGGTGGCGCATCGCAGCCGAGTTCGCCGGCCAGCTTGAGGACAAGATTGCCGCCCATGGAGTAGCCGATGAGCGCGATGGAGCGCAGGTGCTCGCGCTGGAGGAAGAAGTTCATCACGCGCTTGACGTCGTTGGAGAGGCCGGAGTGGTAGAGCGTCGGCGTCAGCTTCGCGGTTTCGAACCTGGTGCCGCCGCAGTTGCGCATGTTCATGCGGATGACGTTGCAGCTGGCCTTCCAGAACTTGTTGGTGTTGCCGATGACATACTGCGAGTTTGAGGAGCCTTCGAGACCGTGCAGGATGAGCACGGTGGGCCGGTCGGCGCGCACGTCGGCTGGTTGCCAGTGGCACTCGCAGAGGACCTGGCTGGAGATTTGCGTGCCGCGTGCGGGGCAGACCTCGACGAACTCGGCTACAGGCGCAGGGAGGTGATTGGGCCGGGGGAGGAAGTTTCCGGCGATGGTCTGCAGGTGACCGTTGGAGAGCCAGCGGCGCGGTTGAAACGGAGGGAACTCAGGGGGCCAGGTGCTGCGCGTGCAGGAACAGCTCATCCGTTGCTGCCTCGCAGTGCAGGAGTGGCGAGCTCGGCGGCGCGCCGCTGAAGATGCGCGGCGTTGAGCGCGCCGGTGGGCTCGTCCTCATGTTTGAGGAAGACGTAGACCTCGCCGTTCTGCGCCAGAGAGACGAAGTGGGCGGCGAGTCTGTCGAGTTCCGGCTCGGTGTAGCCGCCGGAGCGGCGAAGACGATAGCAGCGAACGGAGCCCGTCTGGATGTCAGGAGTGGAGAGGTCGTCGCTTTCGGCGACGCAGAGTGCGGTGTTGTGCTCGCGCATGAGCGAGAAGATCTCGTCGGTGAACCAACTGTTGTGGCGGAACTCGAAGGCGAGCTGGACGTGTGCGTGGTGGAACTCGGGAAGATCGAGGAAGCGCGCGAGGAGCTCGCGGTTCGCGTGCAGGTTGGGAGGAAGCTGGAAGAGCAGAGGGCCGAGGGTGCCGGCGCGCAGGGGCGAGAGGGAACCGAGAAAGCTTTGGACGAGCGGATCGCAGTCGCGCAGGCGGGCGAAGTGCGTGATGCGCTGCGGGGCTTTGAAGCTGAAGCGGAAGCCGGCGGGAACGGCGGCCTGCCAGTTCTCAAGCTGTGTGTTCGTGGGAAGCGCGCGGAAGGTGTAGTTGACTTCGACCGCTGTGAGCTGTGAGCCGTAGTAGTGGAGGAAGGAGCGCGCGGGGAGTTTGGCGGGGTAAAAGGCCGGCTTCCAGGTGGGATACGCCCAGCCGGAGGTGCCCACGAAGAGGTTCGGGGCAGAGGGAGGAGCGGAGACTGGCTCGGGAGCTTTAGAGGCGCGCGGCAAGGTCGTTGATCTCACAAATGACGCGCACAGTAGGAAATGCGCGAAAATGGAGCGCAGCGGCTGAGGGAGGATGCCTCTGTGCAGAGGAAATTTTGGGGCGGCTAGTGGGGTTCGAACCCACGACATCCGCTGCCACAGAGCGGCGTTCTGCCACTGAACTATAGCCGCCGTACCACTGCTGATTGTAGCATCCAATTCGCTGAGGGACGAAGGGGGCACGGGAGAGCGATGGCAACGAAGATGGGATATGGGGAGGTGTTGCGGCCTGGCATTGTGGACTCAGGTGCCCTGAAACCGCGGTTAGGAGCGGGCGGAGCGTTCCGCGATGAGAACCTTGACCTGCTCTCACGCGTGCTGGATACGTGGTTTCGCGTGCCGGGAACTTCGATTCGCTTCGGGCTCGATGGGATCATCGGATTCATTCCAGGCATCGGCGATTTTCTGGCGGGGCTGGCGAGCTGCATCATTGTGCTGGCGGCGTTCTTCCGCGGGGTGCCGCTGGTGACGATTGCGAGGATGGTGGTGAACCTCGGGATCGAAGTGGGCATCGGAGCGATTCCGTTTGCAGGCAATCTGTTCGACATTGCGTGGCGCGCGAATCGTCGCAACTACCACCTGCTGGAGCGGAGTCTTGCGGTCGGTCGGCGCGACACGTGGAAAGATTGGGTGTTCATGCTGCTGCTGGCGGTTGGTCTGATGGCGCTGGCGATGCTGCCGTTCTTCTTCCTGCTGTGGCTGGCGGGAGCGCTGCTGCATCACACGGGGGCTCCGGGCTGGCGTTGAGGTTCAGGTGCGATGTTGTGGCTCTAGTTGTTGCAAGCCGGTTATGGGAAAATGAGTGTGTCGGGGCGTAGCGCAGTCTGGTAGCGCATCTGCTTTGGGAGCAGAGGGTCGGGGGTTCGAATCCCTCCGCCCCGACCATTTATAGAAAAGACAACCGACTTGTCCTGTATTTGGGGTCTTCTACTCGACATTACGTCTGCTTAAAGAATTGGTACGGAACCGAAGTCGGAGAGTTCATTACCGAAGCGCAGGTTATTGAAGAGCGTCACAGCCAAAACAGAATCGGTTGGTGCAGCCAAGCCAACAAAAGGTTTGGCGCACAACCCAGCAGCAGAATGCTCAACGCAATTGCGCAAAGAGCAAGCTGGCTGACGATCGGTACGTGTATAGGGTTGGCCTCGGAAGACGGTTTCACGATATAGATACCCTTCAACACCTGCATGTAGTAGTAGAGCGAGACGGTGCTCATGGCGATGGCTAGAACCACGAGCCAAAGGAGACCCAGCGTGTGTTGTCCAGCGGACAGCGTGGAAGCAAAGAGAAAGAACTTGCCAAAGAAGCCGGCCAGGGGCGGAATTCCTCCAAGCGAGAGCATAAAAATCAGCATGCAGATGGAGAGCACAGGCGCCCGAGAGCTGAGCCCCGCAAAGTCGGAGAGCTTCTCACCGCCGACCTGTTCTTCGACAATAGAGACCACGCCAAATGCACCGATGAGGGTTAAGGCATAGGTGATCGCATAGTAGAGCAGAGCAACGAAGCTCTGTTCGGTGTGCGATACGAGCGCCAGCAGAGTGTATCCAGCGTGCGCGATTGCAGAGTAGGCGAGGAGCCTGCGAACGCTGGTTTGGGTGATGGCCACCAGGTTTCCAAGAACCATCGACAAAGCGGCCACGATTGCAACGACCGGAACCCAGCCGGGTGTGAAGTTTTTCCAGTCGGCGCTGCCTTCTGCTCCTGCGAAGCCGATAATCATCAGCTGATAGAAGATGACGAAGGCCGCGACCTTTGCGCTGGAGGCGATGAGTGCAGCGCTGTTGGCAGGCGCTCCTTCATAGACGTCGGGTGCCCAGAAATGAAATGGGACCGCGGCGACCTTGAAGCCAAGTCCGAGGACGATCATGACGATTGCTACAGCCAGGAGCGGGTCCAGGGGCGGACTCCTGATTGCGTGGGCAATTTGCAGGAGATTTGTTGAGTTGGACAGACCGTAGAGAAGGCTGAGTCCAAACAACAGGAATGCTGCCGACATTCCGCCGAACAGAAAATACTTCAATGCGGCTTCTGCTGAATGGGAGCTGCGCTTGTTAAACGCTGGAGAACATATAGAGAAAGGCTCAACAATTCCAGAGAAAGGAAGATCAGGAGAACATTTTCTGAGCTCACGAGGAGCATCATGCCCGTGGTTGCAAACAGGGTGACAGCAAAGTATTCGCCAACATGCGAGGTGAAAGAGGATTCAATCGATAGGACGACGACCAAAAGTGTCAGGATGAGCAGGGCGATTTGAACCAGATGTGTTTCTGAGCTAACGACGAAGGTGCCATTGAAGACGTTCGCTTGCTGTGGACCGCGCAGTATTTCTGTGACTGCGCCAATACAGCCGATAGCAGAGATGATGGCTCCCGTGATGAACCGGATGCGCGTTGGAGCGGTTCGGGAAATTAGGAGATCTGCAGCAAGCACGACCAGGGCGGCTGCAACCACAATCACCTCCGGCAGGAGGAGGTGAAGGAGCACGGTATAGGAGACTGTGGTCATTGCCAGTGTCCTTTCCGCAAGCCGTCAAAGAGTGGCGAGTTCAGAGCTGGAATGACCAGATTCAAGAGCAATTGCGGAAAGAGTCCGATAGTCAGGCTTGCGATGATTAACATGGCAGCCCCGAGGCGTTCGGGGGTCGAAATGGGAGGAAGCGGGGTCGTTGTGCTCTCGGGGCCAACGTCGGAGAAAAATGCTTTCTGCATTGCGCGCCATGCGTAGGCCACGGAGATTACAATCCCGATGCCTGCGCCAACCACATAGATCGGAAATGCACTCCAGGCCCCGATGAGAATCTGGAGCTCGGCGACGAAGCCGCTGAAGCCGGGCATTCCAATGGAAGCGATCGCTGCGAGGACGAATGTGACTGCAGCGAAAGGGAGGGCTTTGCTGAGGTGCATCCTGCTGAGTGCGGTCAGATCGCGAGTGTGTGTGCGGTCGTAGACCATGCGCCCTACGACAGCGAACAGCAGGGCTGCCAGGACACCATGAGAAAACATCTGCAATACAGCGCCGGTGAGACCGATACGGCTCAGAGTCATGAGTCCTAACAGCACGAAGCCCATGTGACTCACACTGGAATAGCCGACGACGAATTTGAAGTCCTGCTGCACGAGCGCGACCAGTGCGCCATAGACGATACCGATCACTGCAAGCAGGCTAAAGACATCGCGCCAGGAAGCCAGGCCGAGCACTGTAAAGCCCCAGGGATCAAGCCCGTGAGGAAAGAGGACCATTGCCACGCGCAGGCAGCCGTATGCGCCAAGTTTCATCACAACTCCGGCAAGCAGCATGGAAGCTGCTGTCGGCGCGGCGACATGGCCTGTGGGAGCCCAGGTATGGAATGGCCACAGACCGGCCAGAATTCCGAAGCCGACAAACATGAGCGGAAATGCCCACATCTGGAAGTGGAGAGGGAACCGGAATTGTGACAGTGTCAGGAGATTCATCGTCTTCGCGCCAGCGACTACGTATGCCGCGATCAGAACGATCAGCACCATTGCGCTGCCCACCAGCGAATAAAGGACAAGTTTCATCGCAGCATATTCGCGTTGTGTCGAACCCCAGATGGCAATGAGGAAATACTTTGGAATAATGGCGATCTCGTAGAAGACGAAGAGCAAAAACAAGTCTGCGCTGAGGAATACGCCGTAGACTCCTCCGATAAGAGCGAGATAAAGCGCGAAGAACTCTTTTGAGCGATGTTCGATGTTCCAGGAGAAAAGGACGCCAGCAATAGCGACGATTCCAGTGAGCAGGACCAGCACGAGGCTGATGCCGTCAGCCGCCAGATAGTATTCGATACCGAGTGACGGAACCCATGATCGATGAACGATCGTCGTCATGACGCCGTTTGCCGGCAGAAGAAACGCAGAGACTGTGATCGCAAATCCCGCAATGGCCGCCAACAATGCGATCCCGCGCGCAGCCCTCGCAGGTACTCTGGGCAACATCAGGATCAGTGCCCCAAGAAACGATATGTAGATTGTCCAGGCGAGCAAGAGCTAGTACCTCACCTGCTGCACCAGTCTCATGACAGTGCTGTTGATGACGCCGAGAATGAGTTGCGGAAAGAGGCCCAACGCGAACATGAGGCCGATTGGGGACAACACCGCGAGCCGTTCGGTGACTGTCAGGTCCGGCATGTTCGACCACTGCTGATTGAGAGGACCAGAGAAGACACGTTGAAGTATTGTGAGCATGAAGGTTGCCGTCACGAGCAGGCCGATGAGGGAGAGCGAAGCAGCCCATGTCGCGAGCGGGAACACGCCTCGAAAGATGAGGAATTCTCCAATGAAGCCGTTCAGTCCAGGTAGGCCAAGAGAGGAAAACAGGGCGATGCCCATCAGACCGGTGAAGATGGGAACGACCCTGCGGAGACCGCCGAAATCGTTTAAACCACGCAATCCTCCGCTGCGTGCTTCCAGCAACGCCACAAACCAAAACAGCGCCGAGGCAGTTAGGCCGTGGTTGAACATTTGGAGGATGACACCATCGAGAGCCGCGATCCTCGTCGTTGTTAGAGCGGTTGTTGGAGCGACGGAATTGCCGGTGAGGCTTGCAACTGCAAAGATTCCCAGCATGCAGTAGCCGAGGTGATTGATAGAGGAGTAGGCGAAGATACGCTTCAAATCCTTTTGCGCGAGGGCTGCAAAAGCGGAAAGAATAACTGTGAACACAGCGAGCCACAAGAGCACCGTCAGCAGAGATCGAAGCTGTGGGGAAAAAATTGGGAGAATGATTCTAAGGAACCCGTAGACACCCATTTTGGACATTGCCCCGGTGAGGAGCATGGTCGTGCCAGTTGGCGCTTCGGCGTATGTCGAAGGCAGCCATGTATGAAATGGGATGAGGGGAACCTTAACGGCGAAGCCGAGAAATGCGCCGCCAAAAATCAAGAGAGTAATCTGTTCAGGCGTAAGCCTGTGCCAATGGAGATTCGTAGCCAGTGCTGGGACGAGCTGCCCATTATGCGCCAGTTCAGACAGGCGAAGAAAATCGAATGTTCCCGTGCAATGAAACAAGGCAAGAAACGCGAGCAACAATGTGACGCTTCCGACCATCGTGTAAACGAAAAATTGGGTAGCTGCGGATGCACGTTGAGGCCCACCCCACAGCTGGATGAGGAAGAAGGCAGGGATGAGGCTTAGCTCCCAGAAGATGAACCAGTGAAAAAAGTTCAGCGCGGTGAATGTTCCGAACAGGCCCGCTTGAAGGAACAGGACGAGAGAGAAATAGAGTCTTTCTCGCTCGCGAATCTGGCAGGATGCGGCAATGGACATCGTGACGACAATGGCCGAAAGGAGGAGCATCACGAGCCCAAGCCCATCGATGCCGAGGTGATACTCCGCGCCAAGCGAGGGTATCCATGCATGCCATTCCTGGAACTGAAGCTGTCCGGATGCCGCGTCAAACCGGTGCCAGAGGATAAGCGTCAGAGCCAGCGCAATGAAGCTGAAAGCCAATGCGAGGATTCGAGCACGGTTCTTCTGCTTCTCACCAAGGCCAAGAATTGTAATAGCACCGATCAGCGGCACGGCTGTCAGCACTGAAAGGAATGGGAATACCCTCATCCGTGGTGACCCCAGATGAGGAATAGGACGAATCCCGCAAAGGCGATTCCGATGATTCGGAGATAACTTTGCACACGGCCATCCTGAAGGCGCGAAAGAAGCCGACCGCTGAGAAGTGCTTCGTGGCAGCTTTGATCAAAGATGCGATTTACCACGAAAACATCCGTTGATCGGCTCAGCCGGGAAGCTCCGATCGCAAGAGCGGATATGAACTGAACCGCGCCGCTGAAGACCCAGCGATCGAGCCAATCACATGCGACGGAACACCACGTAGTGAAGCGAACAAAAGTAGCCTGATAAAAGGCGTCGACAAACCAGCCGTTACGAAGGAGGTTAAAGATTTGTGGAGTAAATTGTTCGACGGTATCGGGTGCGGCAGGCTGCTCTGCCGATTTATTGCCGTAAAGCAGCCAACCTATGCCCAGGCCAATCAGGACAAGAACCGTCGACGAAAACATTACCGTCAGGACACCGCTCTCTGCGAAGCCTCGAAGGTCGAACCGTATCTGCTGGCCGTTAAGAAATGCGCTGAACCAGGGCCATGCAGGTGTACCGATAAGACCCAGCAGCATGGAAAAGCCCGCGAGAATGATGAGCGGGAGCGTCATGATGGCGGGGCTTTCATGCGGAGTCCGCACGGCCCGTTCGAATCGCGGTGATTTCCCGAAGAAGACGTAGATGACCTGCCTTGTCATATAGAAGGCAGTCAGCAGGACACCAATAACCGCCAGATAGAAGGGGGCTCGCGATCCACTCCAGGTGGAGGCTGCGTGAACGATCGCATCCTTGCTCCAGAAGCCTGAAAAGAGGAGTGGAAAGCCGCACAGCGCCAGCATACCCACGGCGTATGTGGCGAATGTGATCGGCATGAGCTTGCGCAATCCGCCCATGCGACGGATGTTCTGTTCCTCGTCGCAGCCATGGATGACCGATCCCGCGCCCAGGAACAGCAGGGCTTTGAAAAAGGCGTGCGTGATGAGATGAAACATTCCCACAGCAACGCCACCAACACCAAGGCCGAGCATCATGTAGCCGAGCTGCGACACGGTGGAGTAGGCAAGGATGCGCTTGATGTCATCTTGAGCAACGGCAATACTCGCAGCGAAGACAGCAGTGATTGCGCCAACCCAAGTGACAACTTTCAGAGCAGTTGCCGATGCAGACGACAAGTCTAGTCCGACATGGGCGCTCATTAGCGGATACACTCGCGCAATCAGGAAGACGCCGGCAGCGACCATGGTAGCCGCATGAATTAACGCGCTCACTGGCGTTGGACCTTCCATTGCATCCGGGAGCCAGACATGCAACGGCACCTGACCGGACTTTCCGATTGCCCCGCAAAAGATCAGCAGTGCAATTCCCGTGGAAGTGGCCATGCCGAAGATTGTCGTCTGCGTGATGAGCCTGATGAGCGCGGTGTGCTCGAGACAGCCCGCGCCATTGTCGTAGAACAGCAAAGTACCTGCCTGGGAATAAAGCCAGACAATTCCAAGCAGGAACGCGAGATCGCCAATTCGCGTCGTAATGAATGCTTTCTTTGCCGCGGCTGCTGCGCTGGGCTTTTGATACCAGAAACCAATAAGCAAATATGATGTGAGGCCAACGATCTCCCAGCAGATAAAGAGCAGCAGGAGGCTGTTCGCAATGACGAGGCCTAGCATTGCGCCGGCAAAGAGTGAGAGGAAGCAGAAGAAGCGCGCGAAGTTATCGTCGTGGGCCATATAGCCGACGCTGTAGATGAAGATCAGCAGGCCGACGAATGTGACCATCACCAACATCACGGCTGTAAGTGGATCGAGTACCCATCCCAGCTTGAGCCACTCACTTCCCACCTGAAACCAACCGAAATTGAAGACCTGCTTCGTTGCGTTCTGATTGCCGAATCGAAGAACCTCTGCAAATGCAGCCAAAGAAAGCAACAGCGAGAGAGACATGGAGCCGATAGCAACGGATGCGGCAAATAGGCGGTGTTTGCGCTGGGTGAATGCGGTTAGTCCGGTAGCCAGAAGAGGCAACGAGGGAACCAGCCAGAGGTTATGTAGAATCCAGCTCACTTTCAGATCATCCCCTCATCGAATCGATTCGGTCGAGATTTGTCGTCTTGAAGTGTCGATGTAGAGCAATGATTAGAGCCAAACCAACAGCGGCCTCGGCCGCTGCAACACCGATTGAGAAGAGAGCAAACACGACGCCTGTCAGTGCTTCGGGATGGGGGCCGTAACGCCAGAATGCGATGAAGTTCAAATTCGCAGCGTTGAGCATAAGTTCGATTCCAATGAGGACAAGTATCGCGTTGCGCCGGACGAGCGCGCCGGCCAGACCGATGGCGAAAATGATTGCAGAGACGAAAAGATAGCTGGCCGGCGCCGTCATTTCATCCTCCTCTGTTCGCGCATGGCGATGGTCACCGCTCCTATAAGTGCGGCGGTTAGGAGAAGGCCAATTACCTCAAGCGGAAGCACAAACTGCGACACCAAGGCGTCACCGATCTGCTTGACAGTGATTTCGGGGCGCGGTGGTATCGGAAGCGTAGATATGGCGCTGGAACGAATTGCCCATGCCAGGATTCCAAAGACAGCGGCGGCGATGAGGCTGCTTGTGACCCAACCGGGCGAAACAGCCAACCGGGTCAACGGTTCGTGGCTTCGCGTAAGAAGTATGGCGAAGACGATGAGGATCGCTACGGCGCCGACATAGATCAGGATTTGGGCGAAACCGACGAATTGAGCGCCAAGCTGGAGATATAGGCCGGCCAGTCCTGTAAAGGCCAACACAAGGGCGAGGACGCAGTGGACAAGGTTACGCAGAGTCATCGCGGCGAGGGCTCCGGCAACTGTGAACACAGCGATGATGGCAAATGACAAGCTCACTTCTCCCGGGGCGTCTCCATTTTCATCCGCCTTCGTCCTGCGTCCGTCGCGACAATGGCATTTTCGTTATTTCGTGCCTCACCAGCAACAAATACTTCTACGCCAATCCAAATTGCACCATGAGATGCAATGCATGACGCTCCTAATCGGCGAATCGATAGGTCCTCTTTTCCAGCTTCTGTGAATGCATGAGGCCGCGGCCAAGCAGGAGGTAAGGGCCGGCAACCAGGATTGCGCTAACAAGCCATCGAATGGCCCCGGACGGCATGAAACGCCAGACGGCGGCGGTAAACAGATTGATCAATGCCATGGGCAGCATGAATTTCCACGCAAAGTTCATAAGCTGGTCCATGCGAAGGCGAGGAAGTGTACTGCGGATCCAGATAAGCATGGCAAGCAGCACGAGGAGTTTGGCAAAGAACCAGAAGTACGATGGGACCCAGGTGAGAAATGAAAAAGGTGCGGTCCAGCCTCCGAGAAAAAGTGTGATGGCCAGTCCGCAGATCGCGAACATGCCGATGTATTCGCCGAGAAAAAACAAAGCGAACTTGAAGCCAGAGTACTCGACGAAATAGCCCGCGATAATTTCGGATTCGCCCTCGGGCAGATCAAATGGCGAACGATTGGATTCCGCAATGCCTGCGACCATAAAAAGCGCGAAGCCCGCGAATCCCCACGGCGTGAAGACAAACCAGTGCGGCCAGATTCCTGAATAACCGAACTGACTTTCCACGATGGCGACAGTTGATAGAGCACCTGCAGCCATGACAACGGTGATCGTGGAAAGAATCAACGGAATCTCGTAGCTGATCATCTGTGCAATGGCGCGCATGGCGCCAAGCAGGGAGTACTTGTTGCGGCTGGACCAGCCGGCCATGAAGATAGTGAGTTCGATGACGGAGCCTGCGGCAAAGAAATAAAGCAGGCCGGAGTCCAGGTTGATCGCAGTCATGTTTCGGCCCAGGGGAAGAACGGCATAGCCAAGAAACGCGGCGGTGACGAGCGCGATGGGCGCCAGCATGTGAACGACACGATCAGCTGAGTGCGGGACAATATCTTCTTTGGTTAGAGATTTCAGCCCATCCGCGAGCGGTTGTAACAGGCCAAAGGGACCGACTCGATTCGGACCGTACCGGTTCTGGAAGCGGCCTAGTCCTTTGCGCTCAAGAATGGTGGTCAAGGCGAACAGGGAAGCGAACACAACAAGAATAGCGACAGCTGACAGTACAGCAGAAAGAACAGGCTGCACCCAGACAGGCGAATGTGCCAGGACCGAATGTTTGAGCAGAACGAAGATTTGGTCCATCGTTTCAGTCATAGCTGTCAATTCGTCGAAGCCTGAGGATCAGGTTGAGGTGTTGAAGCGCCCGCATCCACGGCGGGCTTCACCTTGGCCTCCGCTTTGGCTTTAGCTGCAGCCAGGCGCTCATCCACTTCCGTTGCTGTAGCAGGATGGATCGTATGAAAGTAGCTGTTGGGCTTCGCCAGTTGTTGTCTGTTCCAGAGAAGCCCGCCGAAGCGATCGCTGGTGCTTAGCTCAAACGCATTGTCCATCTCGATGGCATCGAACGGGCAGACTTCAACGCAGATTTGGCAACTCATGCAGACAGAAACATCGATATTGAAGACGGCAGGATAAAACTGTGGCTTGCCCGTGTAGTCGGGTTTCTTGTCGCTGCTCTTTTCGATGAAGATGCACTTGGGCGGACATTCCTTTTCGCATATCTGACAGGCAACACAGCGCATGCCTGCCTGCCAGTCGCCGCCGTCGTAGACGAGGAAGGGAAAATTACGCGCGGCTTCTGGTTGAGGCAGGCGCTCTTCAGGAAACTGAACAGTGGTCAGCCGGTCCTTGCTGACGAAGCTACCGAAGAAATTCCTGGCGGTCTCCGCCAATGCTTTCAGGATGCCCTCACCCAGCATGGCTCAGGTCTCCCGGAAAGCCTGTGTGACTCATCACATATGTATAGGTCTTTTTAACGGTCCACCTCGCCTAGCACAATATCTACGGTGCCAAAGATCACAATTGTGTCCGCGACACTGTAGCCGCGGCACATATCTTCAAGGACCGTCAGGTTGATCAAACTCGGCGGCCGGACGCGGTACCGGTATGGATTGGGCGAGCCATCGCTGATCAGATAGAAGCCGAGCTCGCCTTTAGGTGCTTCGATCCGGCCGTAAGCTTCACCGGGTTTTGGCCGGAAGCCGCGGATCTTTGCTTTGGGGTCCATGATGGGGCCTTGTGGAAGATCGCGCAGGGCTTGATTGAGAATCTTTAACGATTCACGCATCTCCAGCATGCGGACCATGTAGCGGTCGTAGACATCACCGTGCTCACCCAAGGGAATTTTGAAGTCGAAGCGGTCATAGATTCCGTATTTATCCACTTTACGGATGTCATAGTTCACTCCTGACGCGCGAAGCATCGGCCCCGTCACGCCAGCATTGATTGCCAGGTCTCTCTCAAGCACGCCGACACCCTGAGCGCGCGCCATGAAGATTTCATTTCCGGTCAACAACTGCTCATACTCATCCAGGAAGCGTGGAAACTCTTCAACAACCTTCTTCGTCTGTTCGAGCCACCCTGGGGGCAACTCCACGCGGCAGCCACCGAAGCGCATGTAGTTGCACATCATCCTCGAGCCGGTGAGCGATTCAAACAGGTCGAGTATCTTTTCGCGCTCGCGGAAGGCGTACATCAGCGGTGTGCCGCTGGCGCCCATCTCCTGTGTCAGAAATCCGATTGTGGCGGTGTGATTCACCAGACGTGTGAGCTCAGCAGTGATAATGCGTATGTACTCAGCGCGCTCCGGGACTTGTAACCCGGCGAGCTTTTCGACGGCGAGGGCATAGGCCCAGTTGTTGGTAAGCGAACAGATGTAGTCGAGCCGATCCGTATACGGCATCGAAGCAAGATAGCTAGCTGATTCAGCAATTTTCTCGTGGTTGCGATGCAGGTAGCCGAAGACGGGCTTCAGCTTCACGACCTGTTCACCATCGAGCACCACATCCATGCGGAAGACGCCGTGCGTCGATGGATGATGCGGTCCCAGAGCAATTTCCAGCAGTTCATCCTGACCGCCGTGAGCGACTGGATCCTCGTGCATCCCTGGCTTTACCGGGTCTGTGGTCATGCTGATCATCGTTTACTGGGAACGCCGCGTCGCATGCTGATTTGCCTTTGTCAAAACGTCGTCGTGTGCTGTCGGTTCGTATTCGTAATCGTCGGGTTCGACGTAATCCCTGCGCATGGGATGATCTTCGAATTCATCCCACATCAGGATGCGGCGCAGATCAGGGTGGCCGTCGAAGATGATTCCGTAAAGGTCGAAGATTTCGCGCTCCTGAAACTCGGCGCTTCGCCAAACCAGGGTAAGCGAGGGTAAATGAACTCTGTCCGTGCGGTTCTCCGTGCGCAGCCGAAGCACGACAGGGCCGTGCTTCCTCTGCATCGAATACAGGTGGTAGACAGCTTCGAGATATCCGTGAGAGTGCTCTGTTTCAAGCCAGTCCACGCCAGTGACGTTGGAACAGTAATCGAGGCGAAGCTCTGCATCGTCGCGCAGAAACGTTGCTGCCTCCACCGCGTGAGCAGCATCAAGTAGGAGGGAATGCTGTCCTGAGGGGCTGCTGTTGAGGATGATCTCCGGGTGGCAACCGGGAACAGAAGTTTCGAGCCTGATTTTAATCTCCTCCAGCATCAAGCTCTCCCGCCTCGCATGAATCGACGTTGTTGAGAATGTGAAAGACTTCAGGGTTGTTGGGCGGCTCGAGGTCATGCGCACCGAACCGAGGCACGACAAATTCGCTGGGCGCCTCCGGATCCAGATGCCGCGGTCTGGCTGGGCCTGTCAGCGTCTGTTCGTCGATCTTCTTCTGCAACATCATGAACGCATCAATGAGGGCCTCGGGACGCGGCGGACATCCTGGAATATGTACATCGACGGGAATGTAGCGGTCGATCCCCTTCAAAACGTTATAGCCCTGCTTGAAGGGCCCGCCTGAGATGGCGCACGCGCCCATGGCGATGACGTACTTTGGCTCGGCCATTTGGTTATAAAGGCGCACCACCTGAGGGGCCATCTTTTTGGTCACGGTGCCGGAGACGATGATCAGGTCCGCCTGACGAGGCGAAGCTCTAAAGACTTCGGCGCCGAACCGCGCCAGATCATAGCGCGCCATGCTGGTTGCAATCATTTCGATGGCGCAGCACGCCAGGCCAAAGGTCATTGGCCATACGGAGTTCTTCCGGCCCCAGTTGTAGAGCTCTTCAAGGGTCGTCGTAACGATCCCTTGTTTGCTCAATTCGATTCTGAGTTTCTGATCCATTGCGATCCCGTGCCGTCCTCTTCCTGCGACCCCCTGCAATGTGGCTTGATCGTCATACCCACGTCAATACGCCTTTCTTCCATGCCCATACGAGCCCTTCGACCAGCAGGAGCAAAAAGACCAGCATGGCGACGGCAGCCCCGACGCCTAGACTGCTGAACGCGACGGCGAACGGCAGCAGGAAGATTGCTTCTACATCGAAGATCAGGAAGATGATCGCGTAAAGGTAATATTCCGGTCTGAACGGTATCCAGGTGGTTTCCTTTGCTTCCAGACCGCATTCATACGCAGCGTTCTTGTGCGGTCCGGGTTTACGCGGAGAGAAGCTCTTTGACCAGAGCCATGCAAGCGCGAGGGGAGCGATTGCAAAACCTGCGGCGGCGATCGCAAGGACCACGATGGGAAGGTACACACCGAAGACCGGAGGATTCATAAACACCTGACCCGGTAAACGTTATCAACCGAACCTATTGCTCAAAACAGCTATGCAGCCTGATTCTCCGTCACCATGTGGACAAATCAAGTTATCAATTGAGATGCGATGCGTCAAAAGTAATGCGGCCCACAGCGTGGCGCGTGGCTCAAAACCGAGCGTTGGAATGTATATGGTATTGTGGCTTGTTCGTGAAACTCCCAGGTTTCATTCAAGGAGGGAGAAGTACTCATGGCGGCAGAACACGTCGCGCGGGCATCCAGTACCGAAGGCGGGACCCAGACTGAAACAGAGATGCCTCGGCAGTCTCCGCAGGGAAACATCGTCAACGACTTCAGCATCCAGGTCGCGACGGTAAACGGATCAGGATCACAGTCAGCCAACCTGGTATTGCTGCGGTCAATTTTCCGGATGGGCATTCCGGTCAGCGGCAAAAACCTCTTTCCTTCCAATATCGCCGGCCTGCCGACGTGGTACACGATCCGCGCCAGCAAAGATGCATATGTCGCTCGCAAGAAGGAGATCGACATCCTGATTGCGATGAATCCGGAAACATGGCAGGAGGACATGCTTTCGCTGCCGGCGGGAGCAGCGGCGATTTATGAAGAGTCTGCCAATCTTCAGCAGCTCCGGAACGATGTGGCCTGCTATCCGGTGCCGTTTGACAAGCTGACCGCTGCAGTCTGTCCTGAGGCGAAGCTGCGCAAGCTGGTCAAGAACATGGTCTACGTGGGCATCGCTGCGCAGCTTTTCAAGATGGATCTGGCGGCCGTCGAAGCCGCCTTGCGTAAGCAGTTTGCCAAGAAGGTGAAGGCTGCGGACCTCAACTGGGCGGCGGTCCAGGCAGGCTACGAGTACGCCTCGGCGAACTTCACGAAGCACGATCCGTTTGTGCTGGAGCCGATGAACGAGACCGCAGGGAAGATCATCATCGACGGAAATACAGCAGCCGCGCTTGGATGTGTCTTTGCGGGCTGCACGGTGGCGATGTGGTATCCGATCACGCCGTCGTCGTCGCTGGTCGAAAACTTCATCGATCTCGCAAAGCGGTATCGCATAGAAGACAACGGCAAGGCAACCTTTGCAGTTGTGCAGGCAGAAGACGAGCTGGCGGCGATTGGCGCCGTGCTTGGCGCTGGCTGGGCCGGAGCGCGCGCAATGACGGCGACCTCCGGGCCGGGGATCTCGCTTATGGCGGAGTTTGCCGGGCTTGGCTATTACGCTGAGTTGCCGGGAGTAATTTTCGATATACAGCGCGCGGGACCCTCGACCGGCCTGCCGACGCGCAATCAGCAGGGCGATCTGCTCTCTGTGGCGTTTCTGTCGCACGGAGACACAAAGCACGTGATGTTGATTCCGGGCAATGTCCGAGAGTGCTACGAGATGGCGCAAGCGGCGTTCGATTTAGCGGAGCAATTGCAAACTCCTGTTTTCGTCATGTCCGATCTCGATCTGGGCATGAACAACTGGATGTCCGACCCCTTTCCTTACTCCGACAAGCCGTTGAACCGAGGGAAAGTGCTGAATGCGGAGGATCTGAACAAGCTGGGCGGATTTGCTCGCTACAAAGATGTAGATGGTGATGGCGTCGGCTATCGCACACTACCGGGCACCGACCATCCGCTTGCGGCCTACTTCACACGCGGCTCAGGCCATAACGAAAAGGCCCAATATACTGAGCGGCCCGACGACTACTTCAACAATATGGAGCGGCTGGCAAAGAAGTTCGAGACGGCCCGCTCGCTGGTTCCGCGACCCGAAGTCGTGCAGACGGGCAAGACAAAGATCGGACTGATTGCATTTGGAACGTCTGATTTTGCAGCGCGCGAGAGCCGCGATCAGTTGCGCAAGGAATACGGGATCGAAACAGATTATCTTCGACTTCGTGCCTATCCATTCACGAGCGAAACCCACGATTTCATCGGCTCGCACGAGCGGATATACGTGGTTGAGCAGAACCGCGACTCTCAGATGTTGAGCCTGCTGAAGCTGGATATAAGAGCAGAGGATGTTGTAAGGCTGCGCAGCATCCGTCACTTCAACGGGCTACCGATCGACGCGCGGTCAATCACCGACGATCTTGTCACGCAGGAAGGAATCTAGATGGCAACCACTCCGGCTACATCCGATGCAGCGACGTTGAAGCCGCCAGCCAAGACAAACCGGATCGGGCTTCAGGTTCTCGATTATCGGGGCGGCAAGACAACGCTTTGCGCTGGCTGCGGCCATAACGCAATCTCGGAACGTATCATCGATGCTTGCTACGAGATGGGAGTTCAGCCTGAACGGTTGATGAAGCTCTCCGGCATCGGCTGCTCCTCGAAGAGCCCCGCCTACTTCATGAGCCGAGCTCACTCCTTCAACAGCGTTCATGGACGCATGCCTTCGGTTGCAACAGGTGCTCTGCTGGCCAACCACACCATGAAGGCGTTGGGTGTGAGTGGCGACGGAGACACTGGCTCGATTGGTATTGGGCAGTTTGTCCATATGCTCCGCCGCAATCTTCCGATCATCTACATCATTGAGGACAATGGCGTTTACGGGCTGACGAAGGGGCAATTTTCCGCAACTGCAGATATTGGCTCAAAGCTAAAGACCGGTGTGATCAACGATCTGCCGGCGATCGATCTCTGCGCCCTCGCGGTTCAACTGGGAGCTACATTCGTGGGCCGGTCCTTCTCGGGAGACAAGAAGCAGTTGCTTGCCATGCTGAAAGCAGCAATTGCACACAACGGCACGGTCGTGCTCGATGTGATTTCACCCTGCGTTACGTTCAATGACCACGAGGGCTCTACGAAAAGTTACAAATACATGCAGGAGCATGAAGAGGCAATCTCCGAGGTCGGCTTCGTGCCTTACTTTCAAGAGATCGACGTGGAGTACGATCCGGGCACAACGATCGAGGTGAAGATGCATGACGGCAGTCATCTACGCCTGCGCAAGCTGCATGAAGACTTCGATCCGACGGATCGCGTCGGGGCGCTTTCTGCACTTATGGCCGCACATGCAAAGGACGAGGTCCTGACGGGCATCTTCTATGTGGACACCGCGAAGCCTACGTTCACTGAGCTGTTGAACCTGGTCGATGAGCCACTGGCCACCTTGCCGGACGCGCGCGTGCGGCCGGGCAAGACTGTGCTCGAAGAAGTGATGCAGAGGTTGATGTAGCTTTTAAGGTCCAGGCTGCTATTCGCCGCTGTGTTCCGCTTCTGCGTCGGGCTCAGGAAAATCCGTATCGTGCTCCTTGAGCATCTCATCCTGATCCCGGTGTCCAAGCTGACCAGCCATGGAATTGTTTGCGCGCCTCGTGAAGTCAGGCTGAACAGTATCGTCTTCTACTGCGCCCTTGTGCATATCTTCGTCCGGAGTCTTTGCAGGATCCGCCATTGTGGTCCTCCTGGGCCGAGGATGAACTCTGGAAGACCGGTTCGCCCTTCGGATGTGCAGCTGCGTTTCTCTTCCTGAGATGCTGGTCAGTCTCGAATAGAATCTACTGCTATGGCATTCAAGTTTCAAGGAGTTGATTTCCTTCAATTTGACTCTCTTCTCTCGGACGATGAACTGCTCGTTCGGCGTAACACGCGACTGTTTGTCGACGACAAACTCATCCCGATCATTGAACAGTGCAACCGCGACGGGCGCTTTCCGCGCGAGCTGGTACGTCCCATGGGTGAACTCGGCTTCTATGGGGCAACCATTGAAGGGTACGGCTGCGCTGGAATGAACAACGTCGAATACGGCCTGCTGATGCAGGAACTTGAGCGCGGGGACTCCGGGCTCCGCAGCTTTGTCAGCGTGCAATCGGCGCTCGTCATGTATCCGCTCTCTGCCTTCGGCACAGAGCAGCAAAAGGACTACTGGCTGCCGAAGATGGCTACAGGAGAAAAGCTGGGCTGCTTTGGGCTGACGGAGCCCGATTTCGGTTCGAACCCTGGAAGCATGAGAACGCGCGCACGCAAGGATGGCGACCATTACGTTCTGGATGGAGAGAAGATGTGGATTACCTCCGGCAGCATCGCGGATGTTGCCGTGATATGGGCTAAGGTCGAAGACCCGGGTGTCGCTCCGGAGAACTGGCGTATTCGCGGTTTTCTTGTTGAGACCGACCGTCCCGGATTCTCCACGCACGATGTGCATGGCAAATGGTCTCTTCGCGCCTCAGTGACCTCAGGCCTGGCCATGCAGGGGGTCCGCGTTCCGGCGGAGAACCTGCTGCCGAAGTCAGATGGGCTGAAATCTCCTCTGATGTGTCTCAGTCAGGCACGGTACGGCATCAGCTGGGGCGCAATTGGTGCTGCTATGGCCTGCTATGACACCGCCCTGCAGTATGCGAAGCAGCGGAAGCAGTTTCGTGATCAACCCATCGCGAGCCATCAACTTGTGCAGGAAAAGCTCACGTGGATGATCACGGAGATCACCAAGGCGCAATTGTTATCGCTGCAACTTGGCCGCCTGAAAGATCAGGGGAAGGCGGCATTTCAGCACGTCTCGATGGCGAAGAAGAACAATGTGTGGATGGCGCTTGAATGTGCGCGCATGGCGCGAGATATCCTGGGTGCGAATGGTATTGTGGACGACTACCCTATCATGCGTCACATGATGAATCTGGAATCGGTGAAGACCTACGAAGGTACCCACGATATTCACACGCTAGTCATAGGTCAAAGTGTCACCGGAATCGCGGCGTATTGATCCGGTAATGGTGGTTGACCAGAATGGTGCCAGAGCAGAATTGAACCACCGAGCTTTGGAATGAAATCGAAAGACCCACTGATCGACTCGTTAGCGATTTAATTGAAACGTCATGGTGGAAGCGGAGTGCACGCGGCGCCAGCTCTGACGGCGGCCTGGGTTGGTGCCACGAGCCTTACGCGGGATTCGGATGGGCGGATATCTCCCCAGCACGAGGGGCCGCAGAGTGAGATCGATCTCAATCAATTGACATTGATTGATGGTCCTAGCTATAGTGCTTTTGCCTCGAAACCTGCTCGCTCGGGAGACCGGTATATCGCTGGATTTACGGTCGCTCGACAATGGCGGGGTTAGTCTTCAGCTTCGCATGCGCGCTTAGTTCGCATGCTCAGATCACCAAGCCAGCCGGCAAAACCATCACTCAACTGAGGGCAACGATGAGAGCGACAATTCTGTGGTTGGCAATGGGGTTCTTCGCTGTTGTGCCTGCTGTAGCAGCGGCACAGTCGCAGGTAACAGTAACCGTGGATACGTCGTCCAAAGGGGCCTCTATTCCGGCAGACTTCAGCGGGCTTGGGTTCGAGCGAGGAACAGAGAGCTCAGGCAATGCGGGTGTTTCAGGATATTTCTTCTCGCCGCAGAACACGGAGCTTGTGACGCTCTTTCAGAACCTCGGGATTAAAGCTTGCGAGTCGGCGGCGGATCTGTGGATGACGAAAGTGTCCCGGGGGCGGGAAGCGACGGCTTTACAGGAGTGGATAATCTCTTCAACTTCGCGCAGGCTGCCGGTGTGCATGTGATTTATTCGCTACGACTACTCAATCCTGCAGCCAAGCCAATACCGAATCTGCAGGCTACGGACGCGGCTGTCGCGCAACATATCGCACAGAACTTCGCCGCGCAGCTATCGTCCTTTGCGATTGGCAATGAACCGGATTTTCACTCGTACCATACGTATTGCACAAAGGCTGGCTGCACGTGTACCTATCCGGCTGGATGCACGGGAACTTCGTCGAATTTGCATACGAACGATCCCGCTATTTATGAGACCGTGCAGGTCGGCAGCCCTTCCACTGCGGGCACCGCGTTTCCTTCATACCTGGCCGACTGGCAGAACTTTGCGAACACCATCACGGCAGCAGTTCCGGGGGCGAAGTTCTCGGCGCCCGATACGGGTGCGTATAGCACGCTTACCGATTACAACGGCGTGTCATGGACGCAGCTTATGGCGGACAATCTCGGGAGTACGGGAACATTGGCCAACGTCACGCAGCACATTTATGTAGGCGGAAGCCCGGGAAGCACAACCGCACAGCAGGCCATCGACAACATGCTGTCGACCCAGTGGATTACCGGCACCGCAATTGCCGCCGGCCCAGAAGGGACCTCCACTTACACGCCGTATCCATGGCTCTATGCAAATAATCTCGAACCCGCTCTGGCGGATGGGGTGCGCGTATCGCCTGACGGAATCGGACGACTACCTGACCGGCATCAACGGCGCAAGCAATGCGTTCGCGTCAGCGCTGTGGGCGCTGGACTATATGCACTGGTGGGCCGATCACAATGCGGCGGGCGTGAACTTCCATAACAAGCAGTGGATCTTCACCGACACGATCGTTCCCAGTCCGAACCCATGCGTCGGGACGTGCGGAAACTTCCAGACGACTCCAAAGGGCTATGGCATCAAGGCCTTCGATCTTGGCGGCCATGGATTCGTCCGGAACGTGGCACTCACGAATCCGAACGGAACGAACATCACCGCCTATGCGTCGGGCGGAGGACAAGATTTGTCCTCACGCTGATCAACAAGACGCATGCGACGACGAACGATGCGACAACGGCGAATGCGTCGGTTGTTCTGCAAGGAGTGCAGGCCGCGAGTGTGGCCTCGATGACCCTGACGGACGGAAGTCCCGGCGATCCTTCGCTGGCGAGCCGAGACGCTCGGTGGCGCGACCATCTCGAATAATCAACGCTGGCTTGGCGTTTGGACACCGATGCCGCCGGTGCAGGGTGGTCAATTCTCGGTTAGCTGTTCCGGCCTCGACTGCGATGGTTTTGAAGATTCGCTCCGCCAGCGCGTACGAAGGGACCGAGTCCAGATCAACCAGAGCGGAGCGGTGCAACTGTTTGCCCTGGACCGTGCCGGAAACGTTTGGACCAACTCGCAGCAGATTGCGGATCTGCCTAACAGCAGCGCGCAAAATTGGACGGGTTGGAGTGAGACACTGCCGGGTGTCATCGCTTCTGGCACGCCCGCAGTCGCGAAGAATCTCGACAACACGCTTCAGGTTTTCGTGCCAACGCCTGGTGGCGACGTCTTCTATAACCGTCAGGCCAGCTCCGGACGGCGAGTTGGAGCGGGTGGACTGACATGGGTGCGAGCAGCAACGGGATGGCTCACCTGCAGGCGGCTACGAATTCCGACGGCAGTCTGAGCGTGTTTGGCATCGGGCCGAACGGTGATCTCTGGTACGCGAGCGAAAGCGCGCCCGAGACAGGGTGGTCGAACTGGACAGATATGACCGGCCAGACGATTGAACCCGGCTATGTGGTCGGGCAGGATCTGAATGGTCTGCTCGAAATCTTCGGACTCGATAGGCAACTTCCAAGTTTGGCACAACGCGCAGTCGGATCCGGCCACATGGACCGGCTGGAGCCAACTAAGTGGACTTCCGATCCACGGCGGCGGCGCGCATCTCTCGTCTTCATCAAGCAATCCGGGACAGCTTGCTGTGGCCCGCGACCTCGACGGGCGATTGGAGCTTTTCGTTCTCGGCCCGGACCACCATTTGCTGCAGAACGCGCAGCAGTCGCCCGGCGGCCCATGGGGCTCGTGGATTCGATTGAACGGCCCAGCTCTGGAGCCTGGTTTCGTGGTTGGGCAAGATGCGACGGGAAGCCTGACAATCTTCGCCGGTGTCGGCGGCGATCCTGCGAGCGTCAGTGATGGGATCTGGAGTCTCGCGCAACAGACGCCGGGGGGCCAATACGGGCAGTGGAACTTTCTGGGCGGCGTTGGGACGCTCTCCAGGCTGGTGGTAAGCAACACGGCAGACGGGCGAATGCAACTGTTTGCCGTCGGTGCGGACAACGACATCGTCTCCGATTGGCAGACGACGGCAGGCAATCGGAACCTATGGTCCGGTTGGCAAGACTTCGGAGGAGATGGTCTTGTGCTCTATTATGGGCAGCCTTGATCGGGGCTGACCTACGAACAGCGGGATATAGCTGCTAATGAGGTTTAACGCCGGTCGCTCGATCTTTGAGGGTTGAACGGTCAATTACAAAGAAGTTATCTGCGCCAGTTTTACCGTTGGTATTCGAGCGGATCACAATTCACACCCGCGCGCTGGGAAGAGCGGAATTCAGCGGTGCGGTGACGTGTACCGTCCTGCTCTCTGGTTGGCCGTCAGGCAGGTTCGCCCGGTGCAGGGAGAGGACGCGGCCGTCTTTGGCAAGGACCTTTCCATTTCGGTCGAAGCTGAGAGCGATGAGGGTAACATCCGCCTTCAGCTTTCCATCTGAAAGCTCGAGCCCGATGGCAGACGCAGGAAAAGAAATTTCCAGCTCGTTGGTCAATGGTCCTCGACGGCTCAACGTCAGCGGCGCTCTGGTGCCCAAGGCGAAAATCCAACTGAAGAACGCGGCTACGGGAAAGGTGCTGGTTACGACCCAGCAATAATGCTGGCGTCTTTTCATTCTCAGGTCTGGACACCGGCGATTATGTGCTGACCGTAGATGCGACGGGTTTTGAGAGCCAGCATTCGCCGGCATCCATCTGAACCCAGGCGATCAGCGCACATTCCGGGATATCCAGCTAAAGGTGGGTGCGACGGAATCCGTCACGGTAACGGACGTGCAGGGGCAGATCAGCACTGACTCCGGAGAAACGAGCTCCCTGATCTCCGCCGAGGACATCGATCACCTGGCCGTTGAAGGGCGCGACGTTACCGAGCTGCTGAAGATCCTTCCCGGCATGGCCATCGTGCAGAGCAGCACCACCTACACGAACGCAGCGTATGACCCATCCCTGGTTTCGTTTACGGGCGCGATCGGCGCGTATTCCGGCAATGGCACCCAGACGAACTCAACGGCCATCCTGTCGGACGGCATGGACATCACCGATCCTGGCAGTTATGGCATCGCAATCCAGAATGTGAATTACGACCAGGTCGCCGAAGTGAAGGGCGAGCCTGCAGGGTGTCGGCGTCGGGCCACATCCGATGTTCCTGCCTGGCACCGCATCCAAGGCGGTCACCGTATCGCAGTTGTATACGTCTTACGCTCACACAACCAAAGCCGTGGGCTTTACGCCCTCCGGTGTGGGAATCGATACGTTTGGCGATATCTTCGTCGCCGACACAACCAATACCTCGGTTGACTTGGATTGCCTTGCAATGACAGCCAACACGGCGCAGAATTACAGGGCCGGCGCTGCGGGTAACGGCTACACCAACAGCTACCCGGTGGCGTTACTACCCTGACCGTAAAGGATATTGGGACGACGCTAGTGGCTGCGAATCAGACGGGTGCGCTTGCGAATGGCATCTACTATTCAGCCGCTCCGCAGGTAACCCAGCCGGTTGTCATGAACCCGATCGGGACCGTAGCTACGCCTACGTTCTCCGTAGCCGCCGGCACTTATACCTCTGCGCAGTCCATCACCATCAGTGATGCTACACAGGGAGCGACCATCTACTACACCACCAACGGGAATAAGCCGACGACCAGCTCGCCGGTGTATACCGGCCAGTCGATCTCCATTACGGTTACAACAACGCTGAAGGCGATTGCAGTCGACGCGCCCGGCTATGCAACGAGCGCCGTCGCCACGGCGGTGTACACATTGAACCCCGACTTTGCCATGAAGGTCTATTGTCGACAACTTCACCATCCCGAATGGGTTGGGAGGCGACGCAACGGTCACACTGACGCCATTGTTTGACTTCAGCGGCAAGGTCACCATGAGCTGCACAGGGATGAGGCGAAAGACACGTGCGGGTTTCTCGACAAAAAGGGTAACGTGTCCAACGTATGGACTCTTCCCGATGCCACGAACCCGAATGGGACCTACTATGGAACGTTCAACATTTATGCGAATGAGACAGCGTCACTGAGTCAGCATGACAAGATGGCGCCGATTTTGGCTGTTGTGTTCCTTCTCTCCCTGGGCGGCTTCCGCAAGCGCAAATGGCTGGCGAGCGTCATGCTGCTGTTGATTGCAGCTGTTGCCGCATCGACGTTGAGCGGATGCAGCGAAGCGACTCTTACCGGAAAGACGCATACCAGCACGTTCAACCTGACCGCGACCGCTGGAGGCGTGGTGCATACACAAACCATCACGCTGAACGTGGATAATCTCGGAAACTAAGTATCTCCTCGAGGTGCGCGGCTTTCAAACGGAAGCCGCGCACCTTGTTTCTTTTGGGCACACCGACCTCCCTCGCGCCCTTAAGATCGTCGCAGGATAAGCCAATTAAATTCGCCAAATGGCGCCGATCACGTCCGGGGAGGGGCGCTCGCGAGCTAGGCCGTCGTGCATCTAACCAATCGGGAGATGCGACGAACCATGGGCCAGGGACACCTCAGCCGCCGCGACCTTCTCAAGTTCGCTGCCGCGGCCGGTGCGTACGCAATGGTTTCGGGCTGCAGCTCCATCAACAAGGCTATCTCTGGAAGCAGCGGTGGTTCGACCTCCACCTGCGCGAAGCTCACCGACATTGAGCACGTTGTCATCCTGATCCAGGAAAACCGCTCGTTCGACCACTACTTCGGAAGCTATAGAGGCGCACGCGGTTTTTCGGAATCTTCCAATGCATACAAGCAGTCCTATCTGGGCAACACTACGGCCTCACCGGCAGGCATTCTTTATCCGTTCCATCTCGACAGCTCCAAGTGGAATGCGGCATGCACCCACGACATTGACCATAGCTGGGTGACGCAGCACCAAAGCTGGGATAACGGCGCAAACGATGGCTTCGTCACATCGCACGTTCCCATCAACGCCAACGACGCGGTGCTCACGATGGGCTACTATACCCGCGCCAACCTGCCCTATCACTATGCCGTCGCCGACGCCTTCACTCTATGCGACAACTATCACTGCTCGGTGATCGGCCCCACCGATCCGAATCGCATCTACACGATGGCCGCGTCCATCGATCCTGACGGCAAGAATGGTGGGCCACTGATCCAGACACTCGTCGGGAACCGTTCTTCGATGTACGGAAAGCTCACATACACCACCATGCCCGAGCAGCTCCAGACCCACGGCGTCTCATGGAAAGTCTACAGCACACCCGACCAGACCATCCAAAACGGTCTCACTTCCAACAACGTGCTGCCGTACTTCAAGAACTTTCAAGATTCATCCACGCAGCTTTACAAAAATGCATTCGGCCCACAGTTCCCGACCGACTTTATCGCCGATGCGACCACCGGAAATCTGCCGCAAGTCTCATGGATCATTCCCTCGGTTGTTGAATCCGAGCATCCCCCATCACCGTCGTTGCTTGGTGAACTCACAGTCGCCGCGATTATCAACGCGCTTACCGCCAACGCGACCCAGTGGGCTAAAACCGTGCTCTTCGTTACCTACGACGAGAACGGCGGCTTCTTCGACCATGTGCCGCCGCCGACTGCTCCGCTTGGCACGGCCGGCGAGTACATCACAGCGACTCCCGTCCCCGATGCGTCCGTGCTCGGCGGGATAAGCGGCCCGATCGGCCTCGGCTTCCGCGTGCCCATGCTGATCATTTCTCCGTTCAGCCGCGGCGGCTTTATCTCATCCGATACGTTCGATCACACGTCGGTCCTGCGTTTCTTGGAGACCCGCTTTGGCGCAGAAGTGCCGAACCTCTCCGCCTGGCGTCGGTCTGCTGTTGGCGATATGACCTCCGCGTTCAACTTCTCCAAGCCGGACACCTCTGTACCCATCCTGCCCACGCTTAATGCGGCGGATCCTACTCTCATCAGTGGGTGCATCAAGGCTCTCCTCGGCACGACGGCCTATCCTATTCCGAATCCACAGACTCTACCGACCCAGGAAAGCGGGACGGCGACGCGGCCCAACTCTTCCTGCTGAGGCCGTGACGCTTCGGGCAGACGCTCTTTCAATAGTGCTTATATGCCTGGTTGAAGGCTGGCCGTGGATGTTCGTGAACAAATGCAGCGACATCATAGGCCTCTTGAGGGGTGAGGATGCCCATGCGATTCTGCGGCATGTTGTGCTGAACGAAGGCTGCCATCTTGGGAATCTGATTCATACCCGCGCCGTCGTTGAAGGAGTTTGGACCCCAAAGGGCAGGGAACATGGGAGCGCGGCCAGCGCCGTCATTTCCGTGACAGCCAGCGCATTGTGAGTAGTAAATCTGTTCGCCGTTTTTGGGGTCGGGCGTCAGGTCGGGCAACTTCACCAGGCCTCTTCCCTTGAAGGCCTTGTGGCCGGGTTCAGGTTGCGAGAGCCAGTCGATGTAGTCGACCAGGTTCTTCATCGTGTCGCCGTTATAGTCGAGCGGCTTGCCATTTTCGCTGCGGACGAAACACTCCTGAATGCGATCCTTCATGCTGATCATGTGGCCGGCGCGTGCGTTGTACATGGGAAAGAGCTTCGGCAGCCCGACCATCGGCGACGAGTAGGGTTGAATGCCGCCTCCGGCGTGACAGTCAGAGCAGCGAATTTTGCTGGCGGTATTTTGCGAGGCATAGAGCGGCGTTTCATTGAAGATGGCCGCGCCGCGACGGATGCTGTCGCCGAGAGCACCATCAGGAATCGATGAGTAACTGGGAGGCTGCCAGTCTGTGGCGTGAAGATGATTGTCCCACCAACTGAACGAGAGATCATGCACCAGAAATCCGACGAAGATGGCGGAGCAATAGAGCAGCAGGATCACAACCATTGCCAGCCCCGCGTTGCGACGGGAACTCACTGTTTAGAACTCTCCGCTGGTACCGGCTTGAAACCGAATTCGCGGTACGCAGCCTGCGCGTCGTCAGACTGCAGGTAGTGTATCCACGCGCGCGCTGCTTCTGGATGCGGTGAGCCTTTCAACACACCGGCCGCATAGGTCGCCGGAGTATTGAGTGCGGCGGGGAGTCTTAATGCCTTGCAATCGGATTGCCGAGCTTCTGTTGAAAGAGAACTTCAGAGGTCCAGGTCACACCGGCGTCGCTTTGTCCGGTAAGAATCCGCATCGGAGTCTGGCGATGATGGATTTGCGTGAGGATCGCTCCTCCCTGAGTGACGCGCGTCTTGTAGACCTCAGTGGCAAGTTCGTCGCCGCCGGACTTCTTCAATGCAGCTTCCACCTGTCTGCCAATACCTTCGAACTCCGGGTTGGGAAGCGCCACCCTTACATCAGGACGGGCGAGGTCCTTGAGAGAGGCGATGTGTTTCGGATTGCCCGCGCGGACCATAATCTGAAGATCGTTGGTCGTGTAGTTGACGGACTCCTCGATCTCGCCGGTTTGCTTCATTGACTTGAGCGCGTTCGCTCCAGCCTCGTAGACATCAGGCACGATGTCGAGAGTGAGATTGCCGAGCGTCAGCGTGTTTCCTGCTTTGATCTGCTTCAGCAGAACACCGGGAGGAAGCGTCTCGTAGAAGATGTGACCGGCCAGTTCCGGGTGAAGCTTTTCAAAGCCGGCGATGAGACGCGGCATCACAAAGAACTGATTGCCGCCGATGAAGAGGACGAGTTTGGCGTCGATTGGATCGCCGTGGAGATCGGGGACGTTGTCGATATCGGGAACACGGAAGACGAAGCCTTTTGAGGGCGCAGGGTCGTTTCTGCCGCCGCTCCATGGAGGAGTCGTCTGCTGGGCAGAGACGCCAAGGGAGATCGAAAGCGTGAGCAGAGTGACGAGTTGCTTCATCATGTGGCTCAACTAAACGGTGATGTAGGTGAAGTGGCCTTCCGACTGAAGCAGCGCGACCGTTGCGACCATGGCGGGAACAATGAGCACGCCAGGAAGCACGTGCGCCTGCAGGTCCTTCACGATTTCCTCGGCCGTGGAGGTGAGTGAAAACTTCTTGACCATCGCCGCAGCCTGCTCTTCGGTCGCCGTATGGCAGGAGAGGAACTTGACCCCGCGATGCTGAAGCGCCTGGACGCTGTGGTCCTGCATTTTCGAAGAGGGGTCCTGCAGATTATCGGAGCCTTTGCCGCTGGAGCGGAAAGAAGATGTTGCGCGTGGCCGGCTTGCCGGTGGCTGGGATCGTTTACCTCGACGAATTCGCCGAGGCGATACTTCTGCCACATGGAGTCGTCAAAGGCCACGGCATTGGATGGACCATGGAGAGCTACGGCAATTTTGATCTCGCCGGCTGGGAATGCCGAAGCCGTAGATGAATCCGTTCAGAGAATTTTTTACGTTGTTAAGAAACTTGCCTTCTCCAACGGGGCGGATGTCATAAACCTGCTTGACCTTCGCGGGAGAATCTACAAGCTTTTGAAACTCGTTGAAGTCCCAGTCGGCACGCTGATAGACCAATTGAGCTTCAGCGTTATGGGAAGACAGTCCCGCGGCTCCGAGAGCGGCAAGGCTGGTGCCCAGATTCCGCCGACGAACTCTCTGCGTGAAAACTCATGGAAAAATCCTTTCAATGTGCAAACAGTCCAAGGATTTCAACGGCATACATGCCGAAGGAGGAGAGTAATCGATTCCTATAGATTAGAACCACTCCTAGGCTTGTTTGGCAAATTTCACCGATTCCCGGCGTGTCGCCGAATCTGGATGCCACAATGGGTTGAAACACATTCAGGGGGTTTCGAGTGAAGCTATCGATCGCTGTAGCCGTGGTTTGCGTGGCTCTCATCTGTGTCGGCGGTGACTGCGGCGGCGCAGAAGACGCTCTTCTACATGCAGGAGAGCGCTGCCGCCGTGCGCTCGTTTGAGCAGCACAAGGACAAGATCGACATGCTGGTGCCGACCTGGTACGCGGTGAATGGGCATGGGCTTGTCTCTGGCGAGCCGGATGAGAAGGTGCTGAGCGAGGCAAAGGCCGCGCATGTGCAGGTGATTCCGATTGTCGTGCTCTTCGATAAGCAGCAGCTGCATGAGCTGTTCGCAGATGTGAAGGCGCAGGATGTGATGAACCGCGCGCTGGTGCGTGAGTGCAAAGAGCATGGATATGCAGGGATTCAGTTCGACCTGGAGCATGTGCTGTGGGTGGAGCGCGATGGGCTGTCCGCGTCTGGTGAAGCGCAGCGCTGAGGTGCTGCACGCGGCGAAGGTTTGCAGGTGCAGATTGCGACTGTGCCGAATGCGCCGGGATATGCCGGATCGCTGCCGTATGCGCGATGGATGTTCGAGGAGTGGCGCGGCGGATATGACCTGAAGGCGCTGGCTGAGTCAGTCGATCTGATCTGCCTGATGACCTACGATCAGCACTCGCGTTACACGGCGCCGGGGCCGGTGGATGGATGGGAGTGGACGATTGAGAACCTGGAGTATGCGCTGAAGGATGTGCCGAAGGAGAAGCTGTCGCTCGGCATTGCGCTGTATGGATACCACTGGTTTGCGGGTGATCCGGGGTTGAACAAGCCGGAGCAGCATCCGAATCCGACGGCGGAGTCGATCTCGTTCACGAATGCGGAGTTTCTGCGCGCGAGCTATAACGGCAAGCTGCAGTGGGACGATGACGATCACACGCCGTGGTTTTACATCACGCGCGATGAGACGCGCGAGTGGGTGTTCTATACCGACAAGCGCGCGTTCATGGATCGCTATGAGCTGGCGAAGCAGCGCGGCTTGCAGGGCGTGTGTTCGTGGGTGCTGGGCGAGGAAGACCCGGCGATCTGGGATGCGATTCCGGCGAAGCGATAGCTAATAATTCCAGTGAGCTATTGATTATTTATAGAGAAGATATTGTTCGCGCGTGGATTTGAAGTCTGCGAGCGCGGGCTGCCAGGTGGCGGCGATGGAGCGGGGATCGTCGCCGCGGGCGATCGCATCGAGTGTCGCTTTGTTGGCGATATAGTTCGCGGCGCGGTCGAGCCGGAACTGTTCAGGGTAGAGCTTATGCAGCGCGCTGAGTATTTCGACGTCGAGTTCGGGGGTGTCGAGCGCGTTGCGGTCGGTGACGGTGATGCGGACTGCTTCGATGGTCTGGCCGTGGTACGGGTGGATGGGATCGTTGTCGACGGTGGTTGTGGTTGCGGTGAAGGTGACGCCGGGGATGTGCCGCGCCGTGAGAGCTGAAGCGACGTCTGCAGCGTGGAACCAGGCGGGCGGCTGCGCGCCAGTGGTCTTGTCTTTGGGCGGAAGGCCAGCGCCGAAGAGCTCGAATGGCGTGGGCGTGCCGCGGCCGACGGTGACGTTTGTGGGTTCGAGCAGCGTGAGCGCGGGCAGCAGAATTGTGGCGGTCAGATTGTGCAGGTTGGGGCTGGGGTTGATCCACGGCAGGCCGGTCTGGTCGTAGAACTCGGAGCGCGTCCAGTGCTGCATGGCGACGACGGTGAGCGGCGCGTCGATGTGTTTGGTGCCGTTGTAAAAGCGCGCGAGCTCGCCGAGGGTCATGCCGTGGCGCACGGGAACCTGTGTGTAGTCGATGTAGTTGCCGGGGCCCGGATCGGAGACGGGCCCTTCGACGGCGAGGCCGCCGATAGGATCAGGGCGATCGAGCACGACGATGTTGACGGTGTGGTGGAACTCGCGTTGCTCCCGTGCCGCGGCTTCGAGAAAGTAGCCAGTGACGGCCTCGTAGGTGTAGGTGCGCACGCCGGCGTCCTGCAGGTCGATGATGACGGCGTCGAGGTTGGTGAGCTGCTCGTGTGAGGGACGCTTGTCGGAGTCGTGCGGGCCGTAGAGGGACGTGACATGGAGGCCGGTGGTGGGGTCGGTCTCGGGAGCGAAGGACGTTGTGTCGTGCGCGCCGAAGATGCCGTGCTCGGGCGAGAAGATGGTGGTGAGCTTCGCGCCGGGGATGACTTTGGGCAGGTCGGTGGAGAGGATGTCGATGGTGCGGCGGCCGTGCGCGTCGACGCCGGACTGGTTGGTGAGGATGCCGAGACGGAGCGTGTTGTTGTGCTCTGCCGCGAGCTGGTGAGTTCGCCGAAGTGGTCGGATTCGAGGACGTCGATGCCGGTGAGGGTTGGTAATTCTGCTTGTGTCGAACCGAGCTGCGCGTGATGCCTCTATCAGCGGGGTACAGATGCAGTGCTTGCGCAACAGCAGTCGCGACCTCGCCGCGCAGGTTGGAGATCGGCGGGTTACCGCGCGGATGAATAGCGTTCGCGAGCAGGACGACGTAGGTGTCGGAGCCGGGATCCATCCAGAGCGACGTGCCGGTGAAGCCGGTGTGGCCGAAGCTGCCGATGGGGAAGATCATGCCGCGCGGTTTGGAAACGGCGTATCGATATCCCAGCCGAAGCCGCGGAGATCCTGGTCGATGGATTGCAGGATAGCGCGGCGCGAGAGCCGGGCTGCGCGCCTTTTCGCCGCGCACGATGGCGTACTGCTCCGCGGTATTGGCGAGGGTGAGCTGTCCGGCGTAGTGGCCGGGCTGCTCGGGCGTGGTCATCAGCTCGAGCGTGGATTGCTTGAGCGGGAAGTTGCTGGCGCGGCCGGCGAGGCGATCGAGAAGGGCCTGCGCGAAGAGCGAGACGTCGTGCGCGGTGGAGAAGACGCCGGCGTGTCCGGCGACTCCGCCCATGCGGCGCGTGGTGGGGTCGTGCACCGTGCCGCGGGTGAGCATGTCGAAGTGCGGGTTGGCGGCGGGGTCTGATTTGCATTCGTCGTCGTGTGTGGTTGGAGCGATGCGCGAAAGCAGGGAAGTGCTCCAGTCGCCGGCGGGGCAGGCGTAGTGCATGTGGCCGCGTGGCGACGGTGCCGACACGATTGCAGCGCCAATGATCTTGTGCGGACCGCAGGCTTTGTCGATCGGGCAGATAGCGCGTTTCGGTCATGCCGAGTGGCTTGAAGATGTGCTCCTGCGCGTAGACATCGAGCGGTTCGCCGGAGAGTGTTTCGACGATGTCGCCGAGGAGAATGAAGTTGATGTCGGAGTAGCGGAAGACGGCGGCGGGCGCGGACTGCAGAGGTGTGGTGAGCGCGCGATGGATGCCCTCGGCCTTGTCCGGCTTTGCGAGGCCCCAAGGGTCTTTCAGGTTCACGTCGGCGGGCTCGCCGGAGGTGTGGGTGAGCAGCATGCGCACGGTGACCTGCGCGCGCTCGGGATCGTGATCCGGATTGAATGCCGGGAGGATCTGCTCGACGGGCTCGTCGAAGGTGAGCTTGCTCTGCTCGTAGAGCTGCATGATGCTGGTGGATGTGGAGAGGTTTTTCGAGAGCGAGGCCATGTCGAAGATGGTGTTCTCGGTCATGGGCTCGGCGGGTGAGGGCTTGCCGTTGAGGCCGGGTTCGCCGGCGAGCTTGCGGTCGCCGTAGGCGTGCTCGAAGACAACGCGGCCGCTGTGGCCGATGAGGAGGACGGCGCCGGGGAGGTGATGCTCGGCGATAGCGTCGTTGATGAGCGCGGAGACTGTGCTGAAGTCCGGTGCCGGAACGGTGGCTGGACCTTGCGTTGACGATTGATGATGCAGAAGGCTTCTCGGCTACGCCTGCGATTGGAAGACAGAGGCATAGCAAGAGAAGCGCAGTGACCGCCGCGGTGCGCTCGGTGCGCGTGCGTTTCCCGAGGAAGAGACTTGCGAATGCGCCGATGCAGAACGTAACGGCAGCGCCGATGAGGACGTACCAGGTCCAGGCGATGTGCGGGATGGTGACGGGACCGAGATGCACAGGGAATACTCCTTGCCAAATCCAAAGGTTGAGAATGAAGCCGCAGATCATGCCGATGATGGCGCCGAGTTCTGTTGCGAAACGCGTGAGCGTGCCGAGCAGAAAGACACCGAGCAGGCAGCCGTACGCGACTGATGCGATTGAGAGGCCGATTTCGACGACGTGGCCTTTGCCGCCGGCTTTCACGGAGTAGATCGCGATGGCAAAGAGTACGAGCGCCCAGAGTACGGTTGATGATTTCGCAATCATTGCGCGCTCGCGGTTATCTGCTGCGGGGCGGAAGCGCATGTAGAAGTCGACGACGGTTGTGGAGGACAGCGAGTTGAGCGCGGCGGAAAGGTTCGACATTGCCGCCGCAAGGATGGCAGCGACAAGCAGGCCGGCGATGCCGATGGGCATCTCGCGGACGATGAAGGTCGGGAAGATGTAGTCGTTTGTGCGGAAAATTGTGCCAGGATGCTGCTGATAGAAGACGTAGAGGCCGGCGCCGATCAAGAGGAATAGCGCGAACTGCAGGAAGATCACGACGCCGGAGCTGAGCAGCGCTGCTGTAGATTGGCGCAGATTGCGCGCGGCGAGCAGCCGCTGCACCATGAGCTGGTCGGTGCCGTGCGAGGCCATGGTGAGGAAGGTGCCGCCGAGGACGCCGGCCCAGAATGTGTAGGTCGTTGTGAGGTTCAGGACGAAGTTGAACATGTGGAACTTGCCGGCAGCGGCGGCTACGGAGTGAATCACGGGCCAGCCGCCCTGCACGTGCGAGCCGAGTGTGAGCAGCGCAACGACGGTACCGCCGACGTAGATCGCCATCTGCACAACATCGGTCCACACGACGGCAGCCATTCCACCTTCGAAGGTATAGAGCAGAGTGAGCGCGGAGATGATGGCGATGGAGAGGACGTCGCGCGTGCCGATGGCAATGCCGACGACGATGGAAACCGCGAAGACGCGCACGCCCTCTGCAGCGGCGCGTGTGACGAGGAAGAGAGCGGCCGTGACCTTGTGCAGGGTTGGCCCGAAGCGACGGTCGATGAGCTGGTATGCGGTGAGCATTTCGCCGGCGAAGTAGCGCGGCAGGAAGAGCGCGGCCACGACGACACGGCCGAGCATGTAACCGATGACCACCTGCAGGAAGCCGAAATCGCCGGCGAACGCGACGCCGGGGATGGAGATGATGGTGAGCGTGGAGGTCTCAGCGGAGACGACGGAGAGCGCGATGGCCCACCATGGGATCGGTGTTGTCGGCGAGGAAGTACGACTTGAGGGAGCGGTCTGCTGCGGCGGCGCCGCGGGACTTGCGGAAGCGAAGGCCAAAGAGCGTGATGCCGATGAGGTAAGCCGCTACGAGAGCGAGGTCGAAGGCGCTGAGCCGCTGGGTTGCGAGAAGATCTGCAAGGGCGTCGATGGAACAGGGCAAGCGGACTCTCTCCAGTGCGGTGCGCTGACGTGAGGCAACGTTGCAGGTTATGATAACGGGCTTGGCGCAAGACTTGCTCGTCAGCGCGATCGGGAGCTGTGAACGGATGGCGTATTTTGTTGCGCTGGATGGCGGTGGGACCAAGACGGAATGCTGGGTTGCGGATGAATCGCGCGTGCTGGGACAGTCTTCCGGGCCGACTGTGAAGCTGATGAATGTGGGCGAGCGAGCGGCGACGGAAGGGCTGCGGACGATTGTGCGCGAGGCGCTCGGGTCTGCCGGCGTAACGGGCGATTCAGTCACGTGTACCTGCTTTGGGCTGGCGGGTTCCTCGAGTGAGGAGGTGCGACGTTGGGCGCAGAGGACGCTCGCTGAGCTGGTGAGTGGGAACATCATCATCACCGGAGACGAGCAGATTGCGCTCGATGCGGCCTTTCGGGGAGGCGCGGGAGTGCTCGTCATTGCGGGTACCGGGTCGCATGTGACCGGCCGCTGCGCGAACGGAACAACGGTGGGCGCCGGTGGCTGGGGCCCGGTGCTGGGCGATGAGGGTTCCGGGACGTGGATCGGGCTCGAGGCGATCCGTGCCTGTTTGCGGGCACGCGATCGAGGAGTCGAAACGTGCCTGCTCCGGGAGATACAGCAAGCTTGGGGGCTTGAGGAACTGGCAGCCTTGGTTGCAAAGGCGAATCTGCGCGAGCGGCCTGACTTTGCTTCGTTGACCACAGTTGTGGCGGAGTGCGCCGAAAGCGGTGATGCGCTTGCGCACGGCGTGCTGGATCACGCCGGCGAGGAGCTTGCCACGCAGGTGAGCCTGGTGATCTCGAAGATGCGGGCTGCGGAATGCGCCGGAGAGGATGCCTCACGGGTTGCATTCACCGGCAGCGTGCTCGGCAGGATTCCGCGAGTTCTTCGCGCGATGGAGGAGCATGTACGCGCAGCCTGGCCGGAAATCAATGTGGACGGAAACGCAGTGCAGCCGCTGGAAGGCGCGCTGTGGCGTGCGAGGCAGGGCAGGTAATCGGACTAGGTGACGAGTTCGCCCTGAAGGTACGTTGCTACGAGTCGGCCGCCACGGTCGAAGCGGTTCAGGTTTGCTGGACTCCCAGGAGCGAGACGAGTCAGTTCGGGTCGGCCCAGCATCGCTGCGGGATTGTGAGAGGCAAGTCGAGTCGCCTCGGCGAGCGTGGCACCCGTGAAGTGGCAGAAGTTGGCGACCGCCCGATCCATGGTGAGTACAGAACCGGCCAACGTGTGGGCGCCGCGAGCAAGATCACCCGTGAGAAATGCACGGCCGTCGGCTACATCGACGTCGAACTCTCCGAGTTTGTATCTGCCGTCGGGCATGCCTGCGGCAGACATCGCATCCGTTATCAGAATCGCGCGTTCCGGACCTTTGGATTTGTACCAAAGCCTGACGAGCTCGGGTGCGACGTGGACGCCGTCGCAGATCAGCTCGGCGAAGAGGCGGTCATCGTCAAGCGCAACGCCGAGGACCCCAGGCTCTCGATGGCCCAACGCACGCATGGCGTTGAACGTGTGGGTCGCGCTGCTTGCGCCTGCATCGACCCCTGCATAAGCCTCGGCTGCGAGCGCGTTGGTGTGGCCGAGGGAACAGCGCACGCCGATGGACGTGGCGTAGACGATGACATCGATGGCGCCGCTGAGTTCGGGAGCGATGGTCAACAGAGAGATGTGCCCGCGAGCTGCCTGCTGAAAACGATCGAAGAGTTCAATGCTCGGCGTCTGCAGATGGTTTTCTGGATGAACGCCGCGCTTGGCATGCGAGAGGAACGGGCCTTCAAGGTGGATGCCGCGAGGTTGTGCCTGCAGCGGCTGCGGCTCGGCCTCGATCGCGTTCGCTAGCGACTCCAACGCGCGCAGAGTGGAATCGACGGAGGCCGTCACAGTGGTGGGAAGGTATTGCGCGACGCCGCGCAGTGCGAGGAACCGTTGGATCTCGCGCAACTCCGCGGGTGAGGCTGACATCACGTCATGGTCCATCGCACCATGTGTGTGGACGTCGAAGAACGCGCAGGTGAGCGTGTCCTCTTCGCGCGCGAGTGCCGTGGGGTCGGAGCTGATGTCGGTGAGTGCGCCATCATCGTCAACGATGAGCACAGGGAACTCCACCGAACCGATGTCCGTTATGAGTCGTCGGGCTGTGATGAGGGTTGGCATAGTTATTTTGCGGGTGGTGGAACGGATGGCACAGCAGGTTGCGTGGCCGGAACTGCGGACGGAGGCACGACCGGCGCCGGCACGGGCGTTGGCGGAGCGGCGGGGATCTCGAGATCCGAGGCGCTGGGAAGCGCACGCGTGTCGGCCCATTGACGCTGCGCGCTGCGCACCGCATCCATTCTCGCGAGCCAGATATCGATGGTGTAATCGTAGTGCGCGAGCACAGGCCGCAGCGCGTATGGCCTGTTTGTGCGGAGCCAGAGCTGTGCATACAGATCGCGAATGAGCGAGTAACCATCCTTGATGTCCTGGATGCGGCCGTTCACGCCATTGATGTCACTGAGTTCGCGGCCGACTTGCATGCGTTGCTTGCGGTCCGTCGATGTTGCATCGGCCTCGGCGCGCGCATAACCAGCAGCCATCTCGTCGGCGAGTTGAAACTTCTCACCGATAAAGTCGAAGCGCCGCGCACCCAGCTCCAGCGCATCAATTGCGTTTGGCTCGCGCAGCGTCGTGGGATTGGAAGGAAGTTCATTCATCGGCGAATAGGCGACGGACTCAGGCGGGGCAGGATACGCCGCGCGAGCCTGCGCGATCAACTCAAGAGCATGCTCGGCGTGCATGCGCAACTCATGTGAGTAGGGGCGGATTTTGTCAGCATATTGCTGGCCGTCCTTGGACCATGGATCCATCCAGAAGAGGCCGTCGGAGCCGTCGCCGACCTTCGCTTCAAACTGCAGGATGTCGTGGGCGGCCATCAACTCCTCCTGGGCCATGTTGAGTTTGCCGTGTCAGATCACCTTGAAACACCGGGCCATAGTTGGCTTGAAATTGCGGGATCGAGCTCTCGCCCTGCTGCCACGCCGCAGCGCAGCCGAAGAGGATTCCGTACCAGTTGTTGGCCGCGAGCGCTTCGCCATCGTCATACCAGTTGGTGTTCAGTTGTCCTGTCGCGCCCATCTGCTGGCCATCGCGCGTGAACTGCTGAATATTTTTTAGGGCTGAGTTGTAGTTGGGATAGACGCGCGACCAGTTGTTGATGCCCGGCGCGACCCACGTCTCAAAGCCGGCGGACTTGAAGTAGTTCAGGTACTTGGTGAATCCCGTGTCCGACGGCGAGTAGTGCCAGCTGATCGCGATGGTGTTGTTCTTGAATTCATCCGGCATCGCCTTAAGCAGGTCTGGCGACCGTTCCGCGATATCGCCCCAGAAGAGCAGTCGGCGATTCAGCGGACGCAAGGTGTTGTCAATCTGCTGCATGAAATTCAGATACACCGGGCCGAGCCCCTGCTGATCGACGGCAGCTTTGGTCTGGCCGACACCGAGGTCGAAGGTTTCATCGGCGCCGATGTGCAGAAATGGCGATGGGTAAAGTGCGGCAAGCTCGGTGAACATCTGGTTGATCACCTGCAGAGAGCCGGGCTGTCCGGGAGCGAGCACCGCACCGTGCGGCGTCTCGGCCAGCGGCTGGTACTGCTCGTAAACCAGCATGTGACGAAGATGGCCGAACGCCTCCTGGTCGGGCACGATGATCACGTGATACTTCGCGGCGTAAGCAACGAGGTCCCGCGCGTCATCCGCGGAGATGCTGCCGCCAGGCGGCGCGGGCAGCGGGTTCGACGCGTACTGTTGCGTGTTTTCGAAGTACGGCGAGTAGAGATTTGCCTTGTATGCGGCGAGCGTGCGAACCAGCTTCTTCTGGAACTCGAGCGTGTCGACCGGACCGCGCGACAGGTCATCGCTCAGGCCGCGGTAGCGCATCGCCGGCCAATCGCGGATCTCCGCTGCATGCAGCACGAAACTGCCATTCGGCTCCCGCTCGATCATCTGCTTTACGGTTTGGGCTGCGTAAAAGAGGCCGGCCCCGGTCGCGCCGGTCAGTGTAAGAACGCCCGGTGCCGACGCGATCGTATAGCCCTCCGGCTGCATCTCTGCCGTAAACGACGGATCGGGATGCTGTCCGAGCCGCTGCAGCACGACTCTGAGACCGTTGCCAGCCGGGAAGCCGCGGGCTGACAACTCATTGCGCAGATCGCTCGCGGCAAATTGGTCCTCCGGGCCGCAATTGGGGCAATCCACCGTCACACCCGTCACCGGCTGGTCTCCCTTGAACGTGACCTCACGCGGGATGGGGATCAGATGAAGCGGAGTGGTGGGTGTCTGTGCGATTGCGGTCGCCGTGAGCACGGCGAGGACAGCGAGTACAAAAAAACGCATGGGTTTACGGTACACGGCTGGGGCGGATTGAAGAAAGAATGCGGCTGAATACCTCTCATGACGTTTCCAGCCGAGTGTTGCGTGAATGAGACAGGATGACGAACAGTGTGATGGACTGGGCCGGGAAGGTTAGGTTACTTATCGTGCTTGGATTCGTTCCCGAGTCCCCAGTGATTGTGGCCGCCGGTTGCGCGGCGATCGCATTCAGGTTGGCGTTGCTGTACTGATAGACCTGCGCTGCAGTCGCCGTGCCCATGAGATTGCTGATCGAAAGGGTGTCAGTCAGTGAGCCGAATGTCTTGTTGATGACCATGATCGTCAGAGCTCCGTCAGAAGTGCGCGAGGCAGCGTAGACCGCGAGCTTGCTCTGATCGCCTGTGGTGGAGTTCAGTTCCTGATCGCCGAAGGTGGGACTGCATCATCGGGATGATCTGCGGTGCCTGCAGCGGCACTGAGCAACTCGATGTGTAGCAGCCACCGCAACCGCTACCGATAACGCTTGAGTTGTTGTAATTGTGGAGGCCGACGGCGCAACTGTCACGGCCGGCGCGACCGCGGTTACATAGTTCGCGGTGATCGTGACGTTGCCCGAGACCGTCACTGTGCATTGCGCAGAGAGACTGAAGTGCATCCCGTCCACGAGCTGAAGTTGTTATTGCCCGCAGTTGCCGGTGCTCCGAAGATCATGGTCGTGCCGGAGCTTTCGGTCAGCGTAAACGGCGTCGCGCCGGTCGTGAGCAGGTTGTTGATTGCGTTGCCATAGGAGATCGGCACTCCGCTCGCCGGATTCGCACTCACGACACTGATCGTGTAGCTGGTGGTCCCGCCACCTCCACCGCCTCCGCCATTGCTTCCGCCTCCCTCGCAGCCGCTCAGCAGCCCAACACAGCCGGCGACGAGGCAGAAAACAGCCAAGGAACAGCGGCGTGCGTGGCGCGATATCGATGGCATGGCGGCATCCACTCTAACCGGGGCGGATTGTGATTGGCGACCAAATTCAGTACCTTGGTGCGGGACGGTGGTAACTTACCGGCGCCACTTCTGAAACGCTTTAGACAGGTGCTGCGCCATCAATCACCGTAACGCCGTCCGGCGGAACGAACCGGAACTCACCGTCAGTAACAGGCACGTTCTCGTGCAGGTCTGAGAAGGTGAACGTCGTTATTGCGCCGTCCGTTTCCTCGATCCGCAGTATGTGAATCCCCCCCGCCGCGTCGACCGTCACACCAAGCGATCGCACCCTCTGCTCGATGCCCACCGGCGTTCCCCACAACGTGTATCCGGTTTGGCCGTCCAGATTCACCATCGTCACGCTGAGGCCGCGCAGCTCTTTCTGGAGCTCCGTATGCCCCAGCAGAAACCGCAGCGGCGAGCGCAGGTCATCCAGCTTCTTCTCCGGAAACCTCGTCGCCTCCGCATCGCCGGGCGTATAGGAGATGGCATTCATGCCGTCCAGAATAAACACCTTGCCCGCCGGCGATGTCATACGCCCAGCGCATGCGCCCCGGCTTCTCCAGCGTCAATGTCCCGCTTTCGGTCCGGTCCATGCCCATGCCCTGGTAGCGCTCCGTGTAACGAGCCTCCAGTGAGTGCAGATGGTTGTAGTGTGCGTCGACCTTCTTCGCCAGCGAAACCGCGCTCGGCGACTGCGCGAAGATGTCAGCGGCGACTGCCAGCAACAACAGCGTCGCCCATCGAGCACCCCACACCATCGGGCCGCCTACTGCAGCAGATCGGTGCAGTTCGTTCCACCCTTCGGATCGAAGCGGATCGCGTTTCCGTCAGTGCAGAAGCCGCGGTCGCCGGTTTTGCCGACCGCATTGGGAACAGCGGTAATCGTGTAGCTGTTGTACTGGTCGACGTTATTGACGGTCGTCTTGGATCCACACGTGATTGTGAAGGTATAGCCCGCCTTTACGCCGCTGGCGAGATCTTCCGGAATCAGCTGTGCGGCCTCGGGCGACGGTGCCCCGGAGCCCGTCTTGCCGCCCAGCTCGGCAAGAGTGCAGGCAAATCCGTGTGTTGGGTACGTGGAGTTGTACGTCCCCTCCTGCGAGTTCAGGTCGCGCAGCGATTGGATCGCAGACGTCTCATTGCTCTTCTTGATGACCTTCATCATCTCCGGAATGGCCAGCGTCATGAGGATCAGGATCACGGACATGACGATGAGCAGCTCGACCAGCGTGAAGCCGGCCTCTGCTGCAGAAGGTTTCGAGCAAACGTCGGAGTAAGAGGATTTAAACCGAATCTCGGATAAAGCGCGCTCGGAACATGCGGTTTGCAAGGCAGGGATCCTCATGATGAATGACAACTCAAAAGTATAGACGTACCGGGTCACCGCTAGTCATGCAGCGGCATGCAGCTTCCCGTGACCCAAAAGAGGCACTCAACAGGCTGCGATCAACAGACCAGGTCCGTTCGCTTGATCTCCAGCGAGCCCAGGTTGCCGAGCAGCGTCAGCGCCAGCCGCTCCGTCTGGAACAGCTCGCCTGCCAGCCGGCGAATATCTTCAGGGGTTACCCGGTCGACCTCCGCCGTAATCTCCTCGGCGGAGAAGAACCGGCCGTGATACATCTGCTGCCGCGCCAGCGAGCTCATGCGCGAGGACGAGCTTTCCAGCCCCAGCACCATGTTGCCCTTGATTTGGTCCTTCGCGCGCTTCAGGTCGTCGTCAGCCACCGGCTCGCTCTTCATCCGGTTCAGCTCGGCCAAAGTCAGATCCAGCACCTCGCGCGCGCGCTCCACCGCGCACCCGGCGTAGACCGCCACCGATCCGGTATCGCGGAACGGGCTCAGCTCCGAGTAGATCGAGTACGCCAGCCCGCGCTCCTCGCGGATCGACTGAAACAGCCGCGAGCTCATCCCGCCGCCGAGAATCGAGTTCAGCAGGAAGGCCGCGTAGCGGTCCTCGTGCGCGACCGGCAGCCCCGGAACCGCCAGGCACATTTGCACCTGCTCCAGCGACTTCTTGTTCTTCAGCGTGATGTGCGGCTTCACAATTGGCGCATTGCCATGCACCAGCCGTTGGCCTGAACTCGCAGCCAGCGAGTCGAACGCCGCCTCCACCTGCGCGAGAAACTCGTCATGCTGCAGATTTCCCGCCGCCGCAAAGACCATGTTTGCCGGCGTGAAGCGCTTCGCGTATTCCTCGAGCACGAGCTGCTGCGTGAAGCCGGAGACGGTCTTCACCGTTCCGAGGATCGGCCGGCCCAGCGCGTCGTGCGGCCAGAAGTTACGGGTAAATAGCTCGTGGACGAGGTAGTCCGGGTTGTCCTCATCCATCTTGATCTCTTCCAGGATCACGCCCCGCTCGCGCAGGATGTCGTCCGGCGCAAACGTCGGGTGCAGAACGAGATCCGTCAGCAGATCCAGCGCCGCCGGTACGCTCTCGTCCAGCACCTTGATGGAGAAGCAGACCGTCTCTTTTCCTGTAAAAGCATCGATGTTACCGCCCAGCGCGTCCGCCTCACGGGCGAACTGGTGGGCGCTCCGGGTCGTGGTGCCTTTGAACACCATGTGCTCTAGAAAGTGAGAGATACCGTTCGTGGCCGGGGTCTCATCGCGCGATCCGCCGTCCAGCCAGACGCCCATCGAAACGGAGCGGAGATGGGGCATGCGCTCGGTAAGTACAAGCAGCCCGTTGGAGAGCCGGGTGGAGCGGATATCGCGCGTATGGGGGGTGCTGGGTGTCGCGTTCTCGGCGACCGGGACGGAAATAGCCATCCCCTATATTCTTTCACGGGACGGGGTTTTCAACAGCGGAACGGGGGAGTACGCTGTCGGCATGAGCGGTGACGATTGCGTGATTGAAGCAAAGTCAGCGCGGCGCCAAGGTCGGCTATCCGACGCTACGGCGCTGTATGAGGAAGCAGCAGAATCCTTCCAGGCGGAACAACAACCTGCACGTTGGGCCCACGCTCTGCGACACGCCGCCGAGTTCGCCGTCAGAGCAGGTGATTGCGCAACCGGATTGCGCGAGGCACGTGCCGTTCTCGAGTACTACCGAAGTTCACCGCCCAGTACCCTCGAAATGGCGAACGCGCTCCGCGTAGCGGCCCTGGCCGAAATGGCCGCAGGCGAAAGAGACCATGCCGTCTCCCATTGGATTGAAGCTCGCGCGTTGTTTATGGACGCGGGCGTCCCCGATGGCGTCGTTGAGGCTGACCGCCGCGTCGCCGTGCTCGCCGCCGCGTAGGGTTGCCGATCATTGGCCGCTTGCTGCGCTCGATCACGCAGCGGGCTGAGGTGTGGTCTTCCGCGGGACGCTTCAGAATCCTGGATAGAAGAGTCCCGGCGACTCGAGGGCTCTTGCAACCTCTTGCCAGAAGCCTGCCCGCTGTGTGTCGCCCTTGGAGTTCGCCTCCATGATCCGCCGCAGCGCTTCCATCTCCGCGTTGAGGCCTTGCTCGGCATAGATCATTTGTGCCGCGGAACGGACTTGAGCCGGATCAATCTGTGGATGCATGCGGAAACAGTATCCTAGAAGGAGTGGAAACGCGCGCTCTTTTCGGGATGGCTCTTGCCTGAACTCACCCAGCTGATGAACAGCTTCGGGCAGAAGCCCTACCGTGCCCGCCAGATTTGGGAGGCTCTCTACAAGCAACGTGTCGTCAGCGTAGAAGACATGACGACTCTGTCGCACGGCCTGCGCGAGCAGCTCATGACTGCAGGCTGGGGCGTTGGCCTGCCGGAGATTGTCCAGACCGCCCGCTCCATCGACGGCACAGAACGCTATCTCATGCGCATGGCCGACGCTGAGACCGTCGAAACCGTATGGATGCCCGACGGCGACGGCGGCGAGCGCGGCGACGGCAGCGAAGCCGCCGAGGAAGAGGCCGCCGAGTCCGTTGACGCCGAAGAGGCCGTCTCCGGGCCGAAGGCCGGCTACTGGGATCGTCGCGGCAACGGCCGCGCGAAGTCGAGCTTCGGCACGCTCGCGGAAAAAGGATTCCGGCGCGCAACGATCTGCATCTCGAGCCAGGTCGGCTGTGCTGTGAACTGCCAGTTCTGCCTCACCGCGAAGCTTGGTATCAAACGCAACCTCACCGCGGGCGAGATCGCCGGACAGGTTGCGGCTGTGCTGAACCGCCACGCGATCCAGATCGGCAAAGACCGCATCAATCTCGTCTTCATGGGCATGGGCGAGCCGTTCCTGAACTACGACGAGTTCATGGCGAGCGTGCGCCTGCTGACGGAAGGAATCGGCATTCCCGAATCGCGCATGACCGTGTCGACCAGCGGGATCCTTCCTGGAATCGAGCGCTTCGCGAGTGAAGAGGTGCGACCCAAGCTCGCACTTTCACTCAACGCGAGCAACGATGTCGTGCGCGAGCGCGTGATGCCGATTACCCGCAAGTGGAAGATCGCCGAGCTGCTTGAAGCGTGCAAGCGCATTCCGCTGCGCACGCGCGAGTGGGTCACGTTCGAATACGTCCTCCTCGGTGGCGTGAACGATCAGCCGGAGCACGCGCGCGAGGTGCTCGATCTGTTGCGCGGCATGCGCGCGAAGGTGAATCTCATCGTGTGGAACCCCGGACCGGGCATTGATTACGTTCAGCCGCAGCCCGAGGACGTTGCGCGCTTCCAAAAAATCCTCATGGAAGCCGGCATGCCAACTTACATCCGGCGTCCACGCGGGCGCGACATCTACGCCGCCTGCGGACAGCTGAAGCGCACCGTCTCGGACGAGCAGCCGCAGCTCGTGAACGTCACCACCTGAGCGTGCTAACTTAATAGAAGAGCGAGCGGGTAGCTCAGTTGGTAGAGCATCGCCCTTTTAAGGCGCTGGTCCTGGGTTCGAGCCCCAGCCCGCTCACCACAAATCCATCAGCAGATACGCCGCCTGTTTCGCGCATCCAGCCGCGCATCTAATGAGGTGTGCCGCAGACGGTCGACTCCGGAACTCTCAGCAATGCGGAGATTGCAGACCGCCTCTCCTCGCTCGCGCAGATGCTCACCCTGGAGAAGGCGAATCCATACAAGGTTCGCGCGTACCGCCGCGCGGCCGCCGTCGTTCGCGGATTAGGCGAAAGCGTGGACGAGCTGGTCCGCAGCAACGCCGATCTCCGCGTCTACGCTGGCATCGGTGACGCGATCAGCGGCGCCATTCGCGAGATCGTCGAAACAGGCACCCTCAAAACTCTCGAGAAGCTCCGCTCGAACTCCACTCCCGAACTGGTCGAGCTCAGCGCTCATCCGCGCCTTGACCCCCGCCGTGTCCTACGCATCTACAAAAAGCTTGGCATCTCCACGATCGAGGCACTGCGTTCCGCTCTCGACAGCGGCCAGATCGAGAGCATCTTCGGCGCTCGCATGGCCCAGCACGTTCGCTACGGCCTCATCGAAACCCAGACGATCCTGCTCTATCACGCGCATCCGCTCTGCCGAGTCACTTGAGAAGTTCCTGCTGAACAAAGCCGGTGCAGAACGCGTCGAAGCTGTGGGCGAGTACCGCCGCTGCGTCGAGATCATCGGCCGATTCGACTTTCTCGTCCAGGCGCACGACTTCAATCGCCTTGTCGAAGTCATGCAGCGTTACGGCGGCCGCACATCTCTGATCGACTCCACCGCCACAACAGCGACATACTCGCTGTCATCCGGCCCGCTCCTCTGTCTTGAACGCGCTCAGAAGAAGAACTGGGGCTTCTGTCTCATCCGCGGAACGGGTTCGGCGGCGCATCTGCGCAAATTGAGCCGTGTGACCGGCAGCCTCACTGCACTGGAAAACGCGGGCACCTTCTCGACCGAAGTGGCTTTCTATAACCGTTTCCAGATGCAGTTCATTCCGCCTGAACTCCGCGAAGGCCTTGATGAGGTCAGCCAATCGCGCAAAGGAACGCTGCCGCAGCTCGTCACACAGCAAGATATTCGCGGCGACCTGCACACCCACACCTTCGGGAGCGACGGATCCGATTCCGTTGAAGAGATGGCACACGCGGCTCAGGAACTCGGCTACGAATACATCGGCATCACCGATCATTCGCCGAGTCTCAAGATTGCGAATGGCCAGTCCATCGAAGACCTGCGCGGCCAGCTACGAACCATCGACGAGCTCAACGCCCGCCTCTCCGGATTTCGCGTGCTCAAGTCCGCAGAGGTAGACATCCTCGCCGACGGTGCACTCGATCTTCCTGATTACATCCTGCGCGAGCTCGATTACACCGTCTGCTCCATCCACTCGCGCTTTGCGATGAGCAGGGAACAGCAGACCGAGCGTGTCTTGCGCGCGATGGATAACCGCTACTTCACAATCCTGGGCCACGCCACAGGACGTCTGCTCCTCAAGCGCCCCGGTTACGAACTGGATTTCGAGCGCATCATCGAGCATGCCAAAGAGAGGCGCTGCTTCTTCGAGATAAACTCCAGTCCCGACCGGCTTGATCTCTCCGCCGAAAATGCAAGACTTGTGCGGGAGGCGGGGATCAGGATCGCCATCTCGACTGACTCGCACAGTACCGGTGAGTACCGCACGATTCGCTACGGCTTGGAGCAGGCCCGACGCGCCGGTCTGGAGAAGTCGGACGTGCTCAATTGCCAGCCGCTAGACGCGTTAATGAATCTCTTCAATCGCAGATAAAGGGCCGTCACTTGCACTCGACCTCCATCTCGAGGTGCGACTATCCCCAAACCGCATCGTCCATGTAGCGGTTGCGGAATTTGCCGGTCGGATCAAACTGCTGCGCGAGCTCTTTGAAGTCATTCCAGCGGGGATACACCACGCCGAGTTGATCTGCCTTCAGCGCGAAGAGCTTGCCCCAGTGCGGCCGCGGCTCAAACGGGGCGAGTCTTGCTTCGATCTGCGGGATCATCCTGCTGACGGCATCCGGTTCAGGCTTCCATGTGAAATGGATCGCGAGGGAGCAGCGCTTGTAGGCCATGCTCATCCAGAGGTCGTCGGCGGCTACGGCTCGCAGCTCAGTCACGAAGAGGTGAGGCGTGATCTGGTCGCGTAGACTCTCCACCGCGCGGATCGCCTCGTAGCCTCGTTCAAACGGCACGAAGTACTCGGTCTGGATCTCCTGCCCGACAGAAGGCGTGAACTCCATCCTGAAGTGAGGAAGGCGCTCATACCATGGGCCAACCTCGTTCATTTGATCGGTGGTTCTCACCGGGTCCTCGCCGGGCACCGGATGAACGTTCTCATTGGCCACAGTGGCCCCATAGAACACCGGAGCTGGAGCTGCCACGCCGCCCTGGTCGGCACGGCGCTTGATCCAGACCTGGTCGGCCGTCTCGTCCTGCCAATTCGTGAACAGGGACACGCTGTAGCCCGCGCTCATGATTGCTTCGAGATTGTGCTCGAGTTGAGCAAAATTCAGATCGCGGTAGACCACCTGCGTCATTTCATATCGGGGCTGCACGTCCAGTGTCACGCTAGTTACAATCCCGAGCGCGCCCAGGCCAACGACCGCTCCGGGAAAACGCTCGCCATCCCTCTCGCGAGTCAACTTGTGAACAGAGCCGTCTGCCGCCACTATTTCGAGCCCGCTAACCGCACTCGCCAGACTGCCATTGCGCAACCCTGAGCCGTGGGTTGCGGTCGCGATCGATCCGGCAACGGAGATATGCGGAAGGCTCGCCATGTTATCCAGCGCCAAGCCGCCCCGATCGAGCTGTAACGCGAGATCGCCGTATCTCATCCCGGCGCCGACTGTAACGGTCCTCTGGTCCGCGCTCAGGTTGAATGAGTTGAGACGCAGGGTAGAGATTTGAGCTTCGGCGGAGTCGGCAATGCCATTGAAACAATGGCGCGTCCCGAGCGCGCGCGCCTTATCGACAGAGCGTATCGCGTCCTGGACCTCAGCCAAAGTGGAGGGCTGGAGGACCTTGTCCGTGCTGTAGTGGTAGTTGCCGGCCCAGTTCTCACGGGGAATCTGCCCGCCCTCTACTGCGAATAGAGGGTCAGAACTCGCAGACGTGGCGGCGCTCAAGCTTAATCGCTTCAAAAACTCCCTCGTTTGTGTCTTGCTTCTCGGCAAGGTCTGAGTCCATCAGCGTCTATGGTTCGGCAACCCGCAGATTCCATCATTGTGTTCCATCATTGTGAGCCGAGCTTCGATGGAAATGCACTATTTGTGCTGTGCATATGACGCCTGCGCGACATAGCCCACTGCGGCAACTCGCAGGCAGGTCCAACGCTTCCAATAACATACGGAGCGCACGTGAACCGTAATTACACACAGCGGAGTAGGTATGTCTACACTCGCTCCCGTAGAGGAGCAGTTGGTTGATGAGGGCCCGCAGAGAATTACCCGGATCCACGAAATGCCTTTCGGATCTCGGGTTGAGTTCGATGGATCTGTAACTTTCCGGTTGTGGGCGCCAGACGCCGAATACATTCGACTGGCCATCGAGGGCCGGGACAAGCTTCTTCCGATGATCGCAAAGGGTGATGGATGGCATGAACTGCACACCACCCGCGCGACTGCGGGGGCTCTCTACCGTTATGTGCTGCCGGACGGCACTCGGGTACCGGATCCGGCATCGCGATTCCAGCCGCAGGATACCGGCGGTCCCAGCCAAGTCATCGCACCTGGCTCTTACCTTTGGCAGGACGGCGACTGGAAGGGCAGGCCGTGGGAAGAGGCGGTCCTGTACGAACTGCATGTGGGAGCGTTTACCGCGGAAGGAACATTCCGCGCCGCGATCGAGAAGCTGGATCACCTGCGCGATCTCGGCGTGACGGTGATTGAGATCATGCCAGTCGCCGACTTCCAGGGGCGTTGGAACTGGGGCTACGATGGCGCGCTGCTGTTCGCGCCAGATAGCACGTATGGACGTCCGGAGGACTTCAAAGCGTTCGTAGAGGCGGCGCACGCGCGCAACATCAGCGTGATCCTGGATGTGGTCTACAACCACTTCGGCCCGCAGGGAAACTACATTGGCGAGTACTTCCACCAGCTATTTACCGATTGCCACAAGACCGATTGGGGCGATGCGGTGAACTATAGCGAGCGAGGCTCCGAGCACGTTCGCGAGTTCGTCCTGAACAACGCGCTTTACTGGGTCCAGGAGTTTCATCTCGACGGGCTTCGATTCGACGCTGTGCACGCAATGATCGACAACAGCCCAAAGCACATCCTTGACGAGCTTGCAGAGAGTCTGCGGAATGCCGTCACCGACAGGCCGTTGCACCTGATTCTCGAGAACGAAAACAACCAGGCGTGCCGGCTGGTTCGAGATGAGAGGGGTGCACCGGTCACTTATACGGCGCAGTGGAATGACGATGTACATCATGTCCTGCACACGGCAGCGACGCATGAGAGGGCAAGCTATTACGGGGACTATGAAGGGCGAACCGACCTGCTGGGACGTGCGCTGGCGGAGGGATTCGCGTACCAGGGCGAGGAGATGCAGTGCAGTGAGAAGGTGCGCGGAGAGCCATGCCGTCATCTGCCGCCATCGGCGTTCGTCTCGTTCCTGGAGAACCATGACCAGGTTGGCAATCGCGCATTCGGTGAGCGGCTGTCGCAGCTCGTGAGTGCAGACGCATATAGAGCTTTGGTTTCGATCTACCTGCTTCTGCCGCAGATTCCGATGTTGTTTATGGGAGAGGAATGGAACACGGCCAAGCCGTTCCTGTACTTCTGCGACTTCAAGGGCGAGCTTGCGGAGCAGATTCGCAAGGGCAGACGCGATGAGTTCGCCGCCTTCCCGGAGTTCTCCGACCCTAAGAAGCGTGAACAGATTCCGGACCCTCTCGATCAATCGACGTTTGCGGCTTCGAAACTTGATTGGGAGAATGCGGGCGGAGAGTGGCTGACGCTGTACCGTCAGCTTTTGCAGCTGCGTCGAGAGAGAATGCTTCCATTGTTTGCGCGCTTCCTACCGTGTGCGGGGACGTATTGCGTGTTGGGAAAAGGCGCGGTGCGGGTGGAGTGGAAGCTGAATTCCGGCCGGCGGCTGGAGCTGCTGGCGAATCTTGCCGATCGTTCGTCGGATTCGGCCGTGGAGTTTGCGGGTGAGGAGATTTGGCGTCAGGGGCCGCCGCTGGACGGCGGCAAGATGGCTCCGTGGACGGTGAGGTGGGCGGTGCGGTGAGGGGTACCCCCTCCCCCCGGTGTTTTTGCGCAAAGTCTTCGAAACAGGCAAGTTAGGTCTGGACTTTAGGTGCGGATACGGTGTGTTTTGTGCAAAGTCTTGATTCAAAAGGGGTAAGCCTCACAGGGAGGCTGCGGATTTGCGCCGTAAACTCATTAGGGATCAAGACTTTGCGCGCGTGTAGATTATGCGGACGGGCCGATGAGGCCGCCGGACATGAGTCCGGAGCTGTTCTCGGTGGAGCCGGGGGCGAAGGCTCTGGGGGTGCGCAGGGCCATGGCGTTGAAGAGGGTGTTGGTAACGGCGATCTCGAGGGTGTTTTCGCCGGGGCGGACGTGGTCTGTGATGTCGATGGTGTAGGGGCGCAGCAGGAGGGAGCCGACGGCTGTGCCGTTGATCTTGACGTCGGCGACTTCGCGGACGTCGCCGAGATCGAGGGTGACGCGGCCGTCGTGGAGATCGGAAGGAACGGTGAAGCTGGTGGTGTAGACGCCGCGGCCGGAGAAGCTGCGGAGGTCCGGATCGAGGGACCAGTCGATCAGCAGGGGCAGGGTGCGGCGGATGGTGCGGGAGCCGTGTTCGGGAAGGGACTCGGTGGCGACCAAGGTCCAGCCGGTGGTTCCGATCGCCTGCAGTCTCACGATTTCGGCTGAGGAAGACGTTTTCGCGGGGAAAGGGCGCTGGGCGGAGTTCGGGCTGAAGGCGATCAGGGCGGATGAGAGGGGATCGAGGTCGAGCTTGACGGCGAGTTTGTTGGCGCCGGTTCTGGTGAATGGAAGCGCGGTGATCTCGCCGGTCCATGGGTCCCAGAGTTCGGGTATGCCCGCGGCGTCAAATTCAGCGTCGAGTTTGCGCGCCTGATCGGATTCGTTGCGCAGGAAGAACAGGGAAGTGCTGTCGAGTTGCTTCTGGATGAAGAAGAAGGATTCACCGCGGAAGCGAATGTTAGGAGCGGCGACGGCGCGCAGGGTGGAGATCAGGGCTGGGATCTGCTCAGTGGCGTGGGAAGAGGGATGTTTGCGGATGCTGGCCATGGCGCGCTGTACCCGCGGCGTGTCTTCGGCGTGAGATTTGAAGCCACTGGCACGTCTGGGGAGGTCGCCTGAAAAGAGAACGGGAAGGCCAGCGGAGGCGAAGGACTCGATCTTTTCGGCGACGTCAGCGGGCAGCGACTCGATGGAGGGAAGAACGAGGGCGCGGTATTTTGTTCCGGCCACCGTGATCAACGATTTGTTTTCGACTTTGCTTTCGAGGAGCGAGTCGCCGTTGATGTGGTCGTAGAAGTAGCCGGCGTCCATGATGGCCTGGTTGAGCGGGGGCGTGGGAGGCTGCTCTTCGGCGCCGTGTGTCAAGGTGTCGCGGAAGAGCGCGACCGCGGGCACGGTTTTTGCGGACTGAAGGATGAACTGCAGGCGGCTGAGGTAGCGGTTGACCTGGGCGAAGTAGGACCAGAGCGGGTTGAGCTCGTTGAACTGCGAGGAGTAGTTGCCGGAGTGGTTGATGCCGCAGAACGGATGCCAGCCGGGGGCAGGGATGCCGGGCACCTGATAGGCGAAGCCGTGAAAGACGATGGCGTTGATGCCGGCGGTGAAGAGCTCGTCGGCCGCGAGCTTCATCTTTTCGGGCGTGGTCTGGTAGGCGGCACCGGGCCAGACGAAGGATTCGCTGCCGACGAGGGCGCGGCCGTTGATGTGTGCGGCGGAGGAGGCCAGCTTGAGGAAGTCGTAGCAGCCTTCGTCGTAGAGCTGCTCGGTCTCGGGGATGTCGGCGTCTTCGTAGACGCGGAGGACGTCGACGGGCGCGCCGTGCGCCTGGGTGCGGGAGAGCAGTTTGTGGTCGTGCGCCCAGCGATTGAAATTGCTATAGAAACGCTCGGTCATAAGCTCTGCGACGGTGAGGCGATAGTCGTGGCGGACCTGATCGCCGATGTCTTTCATCTCGAAGTAGGGGATGTCGACGAAGCGGGCGAAGGGCTCGCGAGAGGTTTGAACCTGAAGGATGGGAAGGAACGGCTGGAGATCGTAGCCGCGGCGGCGCCTGAATTCTGCGAGGAAGTCGTCGCTCCAGAAGATGTTGCCGCGCACTTCGAGCGAGTCGCAGAAGATGGCGCGCATGCCGTTCCCGAGCACGTCTTTGAGGAACGGGACGGCGGCGTCGCCGACGCGATGGGCGTGCGCGCGAAAGGCATCCGCGCTGAGGTGATCCATGACGAGCTGCGGACCGGCACCGGCGCCGGCGTTGAGTCGCTGGCCGGTGGGCATGGAGCGGAAGACGAAGAGCTGCCATGTGCCGGCGGGGATCTCCCAGTGCAGGAGGCCGTCGGGCTTGAGGTTCGCGGTGAGGTCGATGGCGGTGTCGCGGAGCAGCTCGCCGGGTTTGAAGACGGCGCGTCCGCGACCGTCCTGTTGATGGAAGGCGAACTGCGGCTCGGAGCCGCGGACGGCGATGACAGCGGCGATCTTTGCGCGGTTCTGCATGCGCTCGGCCCAGCCGGCGGGGAGGCCGTTCAGGGTCTCGGAGCCGTGGAGTGGGTCGCCGTCGGTGATGGAGGGGATTTGGAGTCGCGAGTGAAAGGTGTCGGGGCCTTCGACGGACAGATGCGAGGAGCGGAGCTCGATGGCGGCGAGCTCGGGAGTGATGGCGTCGCCGCCGCCGAAGGGCCAGCCGGAGCCGAAGGTGTAGTCGATGAAGAGGCCGCGATCGTGGGCGCCGCGCGCGGCGATGGCGACGTGGCGGAAGAAAGATTCGGTGGCGAAGCCGTTGATGCGGTCGAGCTGTGCGGCGGAGAGCAGGTCTGGGGGGAAGGCTTTGTTGAAGGCCTGGATCTCGGCGCCGCCGAACCAGGCGTCGTCGAGCGCGGAGAGCTCGCGGAGGAGTTCGGTTTCGGTGACGTCGTCGCCGGGCCACCACCAGCGGACGATGGGGCGGAATTTTTTGGGTGGCTCGAGGAATTGCGCGCGGAGGGTGGCGAGGTCGTTTGCTGCTACGACGGTCGCAGCGGAGACGTTGCTGGTGGTGAGGGCGCGAAGTTTTAGCGCGCTGCCGGCGAGCAGGGCGCTTTGGATGAAGCTTCTACGATTGAGCGGCATGAAACCTCTTCGCGTGTGTGCGTTCGGGGGGTGATGGTTACCATCCTAAGATACCGTTCTCTCGGGCGTTTTTCACCACGATTTTGAGAGGGTGTGGAATTCCCGAGAGAGTTGCTGGTTGTAGAGGATCGGAAGGTTGTGGCAGTGCGGACAGCGTCGGGGATCTTCGACTCCGCGCGAACTGACGTTCGCGCTCCGATCAGGAGGACGGCGGAGAGGCAACGGCAAAGCAAGAGCAGATCCCCTTCGGGGATGACAGAAAGAAAGGCAACGGCAAGGGCAAAGAAAGAGGCGGGTGGCAGCTTAGGCGGTGGGTTTGGCGGGGGCGTCGAGGCGGGCGTAGAAGTCGGTGAGGAAGCGGGTGGTGTAGGCGGAGAGGAGGGATTCGATGCGGGTGGGGTCCGGGCTGCGGAGGATGAGGCCGGCGTGGTGGAGCTTGTGGAGGCGGTGGACGATTTCGGGGTCGGTGTAGGCGGAGGTGTCGGGCCACTCCTGGCGGGCGAGCGAGATGAGGCTGCCGGCGTAGTCGGGGCGGATGGGCGGCAGGTTGTACTCGGCGTTTGATTCGGAGCCGCCGGCGCGGGCGAGGGCGACTTCGATGCGGGCCCACTCGACCCAGGGATTAATTCCGGATGCGTGCTCGACGACCTCGGCGATGTAGGCGCCGCCGACGCGGGCGGCGGTTTCGAGGAAATAGAAGCGGCCGTCTGGCTGGGCGCGGATGAACTCGGAGTGGGTGACGCCTGCGGTCATGCCGAGGGCGTGGAGCGTGGCGGCGTGGATGTCGAGGAGGGCGCGGGCTTCGGGGCTCGAGCGGTCGAGGGCGCGGGTGGAGAAGATGCCGCCGGTGTGCATGGTTTCAAAGGGCGGCTGGCCGTACTTGTGCGGCGCGGCGAAGAGGACGTTGCCGATTCCAGGTGATGCCTTCGACGTGGAAGATGTCGCCGGGGACGAAGCGCTCGACGAGGTGGTTGGTGGCGGCGTCGCCGAGGCGGTCGAGGATGGGCCAGACTTCGTCGGCGGAATTGAATTTGTGGATGCCGATGGCGGAGGCGGACCAGCGCGGCTTGAGGAGCCAGGGGCCTTCGGTGGTGGAGAGGAATTGCCAGAGGGCGTCGTGATTGGCGACGGAGCAGAAGGCGGGCACGGGGACACCGGCGCGGGCGGCGGCTTCGCGCATGGCGAGCTTGTCGCGGAAGAAGCGGGTGGCGGTCTGGCCGAGGCCGGGGAGGCGGAGGTGCTCGCGGGCGAGGGCGGCGGTTTCGAGATCGAACTCGTCGAGTGGGACGATGCGCGCGATGGGGATGTGGCGCATGAGGTTGGCGATGTGCGGGAGGGTTTGTTCTGCGGTGAGGTCTTCGGGCATGGTGTGGAGGCCGGCGAGGATGTCGCGCGGCCAGTCGGCGTCGCGGAGCTTGTGGACGGTGAGGAGGTGGATGTCGCAGCCGAGGGCGGCGACTTCGCGGAGGAAGGCCTGGCCTTTTTCGTAGGTGCTGATGCAGAGGATGGATGGGGCGCGACATTGCGGGAGGGTAACAGAGTTAGGGTGAGGAGTTGAGGGGTTAGGGGTGAGGAGTTAGGAATAGGTCGACAATCACTTTTCCTGACTGCTAACTCCTCACTCGCTAACTCTGTCAGTCGAAGGTGACGGGGAGGGTGCGGCGGAGTTCGCTGGATTGGCGGGCGAGGTCGAGAAGGCGGAGGGTGCGGAAGCCGTCGTCGGCGTGACGGCGAGTGGGGCGCGGCGGAGGATGGCGTCGCGGACGTTGGCGTAGAAGAGGCGGTAGTCGCCGGGGATGGTGGGGAGTGTGGTGCGGGTGAGCTGGGTGTTCTGGGTGAGCTCCGCGGCGAGGGTGAGGGTGCCCCATGCGGAGTCGGGTTCGGGGAGCCAGGGGGTGGTTGTGGACTCGGTCGAGTCGAGGCGTGGCGGGCGCTGGTTGGTGTTGACGAGTGTGGGCTCCTGGGGGTCGACGCCGAATTTGCGGTAGCTGCCGTGGGTGCCGTGGACGAGGAAGCGGGGCGAGGGGTCGGGCGCGAGCACGGTGGCGGCGCAGATGTAGCGGAGCGTGTGGCCGAAGCCGCGGTCGTATTCGAGGATGATGTCGAAGGCGTCGTCGATCTCGGTGGTGTCGCGGTCGTGGTGGATCATGGCGGTGAGGCGCGCGGGTGGGCCGAAGAGAGCGAGTGCCTGGTCGACGAGGTGCGGGCCGAGGTCGTAGAGGAGGCCGGTGGAGGCGCTGGCGGATTCTTTCCAGGTGTTAGGGCGCTGGAGCGGGCGGTAGCGGTCGAAGCGCGAGGTGATCTCGACGGCGCGGCCGAGGGTGTTTTCGCGGAGGAGCTTGCGGACGGTGAGGAAGTCGCCGTCCCAGCGGCGGTTGTGGAAGGGCGCGAGGATGCGGTTGTGGGCTTTGGCGAGGGAGGCGAGCGCTTGTGCGGACTTGGCGGAGGAGGTGATGGGCTTGTCGACGACGACGTGCTTGCGGGTTTGCAGGGCCTGGGAGGCGAGGTCGAAGTGGGTCTCGTTGGGTGTGGCGACGACGATGAGGTCGATGGTTGGGTCGGCGAAGGCGGCGTCGATGGAGCGGAGAATGCGCGCGGAGGGGTAGGCTTGCGCGGCTTCGTCGCCTTTGCGCTGGACTATCGAAGTCAATTCGAGTCCGGGGACGGCGGCGATGAAGGGGCAGTGGAAGACCTTCCCGGCGAGGCCGAAGCCGAGGACCGCGCAACGGATGGGAGTGTCGGGTGCGTTGCTCATGCGAGTTATGGTACGACGCTCAAGTTTCAAGGGCAGAAGGAAAGTACTGGATTATTGCGGCGCGCGTGAGAACATTGCGCGAACGTTTTGCGTATGTGTTCTCCAGAGTTGAGAGATTGAGCTAATAAGGAGCCGGTGATGAGAGCTGGTGTGGCCGCAGTAGCGCTCGCGATGTTGTGTGCGGCGACAGCGGGCGCGCAGGAAAAGAGTGCGCCTGTTGTCGACCGCACGGCGCGGATGGAGCAGGTGGTGAACGCATATGAGAAGGACAACGGGTTCATGGGAACGGTGCTGGTGGTCGACGGCGATACGGTTCTGCTGAACAAGGGCTATGGGATGGCGGTCGCGGAGTGGAATATTCCGAATGCGCCGGATGTGAAGTTCCGGCTGGGATCGCTGACGAAGCAGTTCACGGCGTCGCTGGTGTTGCTGCTCGAGCAGGATGGAGAGCTGCGGATTGAAGATCCGGTGAGCAAGTATCTGCCAGACACACCGGCTGCGTGGGCGAAGATCACGCTGGCGAATCTGCTGGGGCATACGTCGGGGATTCACAACTTCACGAACGAGAAGGACTTTGGCGAGTGGGCAGCCAATTCGCACACGCAGGCGGAGGAGCTGGCGCGGATCGAGAAGGAGCCGATGGATTTTGAGCCGGGGAGCAAGTTTGACTATAGCAACTCGAACTTTGAGGTGCTGGGGATGGTGATTGAGAAGGTCAGCGGCGAGCCGTACGGGAAGCTGCTGCGCGAGCGGTTGCTGGATCCGCTGGGAATGACGGACACGGGATTGGATACGGATGAGCTGGTGCTGCCGAAGCGTGCGGAGGGATACAGGCGTGCGGGTGGTAACAAGCTGGTGCTGGCGCGATCGGAGTCGATGTCGATTCCGTGGGCGGCCGGGTCGATGTATTCGACCACAGGCGATCTGCTGAAGTGGGAGCACGGGCTGTTTGGCGGCAAGGTGCTGAATGCGGAGTCGCTGAAGAGGATGACGACGCCGGGGCTGGGTGACTACGGGCTGGGAGTGTTTGTGCGAACGCAGAACGGCGTGCGCACGGTCACGCATGGCGGAGGCATCGAGGGATTCAACACCTCGCTGTCGTATGTACCGGAGCGGCGGTTGGCGGTGATCGTGCTGAGCAACGAGAACGGAGGAGCGATTGACCGGGTAAGCGACGAGCTGATGGAGGTCGCGCTGGACAAGCCCGTGGTTTTGCCGAGCGAACGCAAGCCTGTGCCGATTGCAGCGGATGAGTTGAAGAAATTCCAGGGTGTGTACGACGTTACTCCGGGCTTCGCGATCACGATTGCCCTCGGAGCGGATGGATTGGAGGCGAGCGGCGGAGGGCAGCAGAAGCTGTCCCTGATGTATCAAGGCGTGGTCGACGGGCATCCGCGGTTCTATGTTGCGAAGGTGGATGCGGAGTTGGAGTTTGTGCCGGATGCGAGTGGAACGATCACGTCGCTGGTGCTGCACCAGAATGGCGAGCATCCGGCGAAGAAGCGGTGAGCTCACTCCATGGCTCGGGTTAACCGGAGGTTCTGCATTGCAGTTAAGATGCCAGGAGTCGGTGCGAGTTTAGGATGGGAGACGTTTTCCGAGGAGATCACGTGAAGAGACTGGTGATGTTGGTCGGTGTATTGGCTGCGCTGCTGGGTGTGGGAGCGTGCGCCCAGGATTCGCCGCAGACGTGGCAGGGGACCTTGCATGCGGGACAGCAGGACGTTCGCCTGGTGCTGCAGGTAACGAAGCGGATGGCGCACTGAAGGGAAGGATCTACAGCATCGACCAGGGCCCGGGCGGAATGAGCACCACGACGTTGACGCTTGATGACGGCACGCTGAAGTTCACGATCCTGGGCATGGATGTGAGTTATGACGGCAAGGTGACGCCAGACGGGAAGATGGCGGTGGGAACATGGAAGCAGGGGGAGCATGAGCTTCCGCTGACGCTGGAGCATGTGAGCGCGGATGCGGCGTGGGAGATTCCGAAGGCGAATCCGGCGCTGAGCCTGATGGACCCGAAGCTTCAGCCGGGGTACGAGGTGGCGACGATTAAGCTGAGCCCGCCGGACGAGCAGGGCCAAGGATTCAATTTGCGAGGGACGGCACATGGTTGTGAGGAACTTCACTGTCGAAAGCCTGATTACGCTGGCGTATAACCTGCACATACGCAGTTATCGGAGGGCCGGATTGGATCAAGTCGGATCACTTCGACATGGACATTCTTCCGGATCACGAGGGCTTGCCGAGCCTGGAGCAGGCAAGAGGGATTACGCGGAAGCTGCTGGCGGACCGGTTTGCGCTGAAGTTTCATGACGAGACAGAAGGAGCTGTCGGTGTATGTGCTGTCGGTTGCGAAAACCGGGCCGAAGCTGACGAAGAGCGGAGCCGATCCGAACAGTCCTCCGGGGTTGGGTGGCCCTCCGGGCAGGTACATGATGCGGAATGGGAGCATGGAAGAGTTTGCGATGTTGATGCAAGGGACGCTGGACCGGCCGGTGCTTGACCAGACGGGCCTGAAGGATCGCTACGATCTGAGACTACGTGGACGCCGGATGAGTCGCAGTATGGGGGAAGGATTCCGCCGCAGAACACCGGAGACAACAATGCAGCGGACGCGCCGCCACCGTTGTTTACGGCGATCCAGGAGCAGCTTGGGCTGAAGCTGGAGGCGACGAAGGCACCGGCGAAGGTGATGGTGATTGAGAGCGTGCAGAAGCCGTCGGCGAATTAGGTGTTCGCGTTCAGGCGGCTTCGGCGTGGGCGCGCTCGCTGTTGAAGTCGGTCATGCCGACGACGGCGGCTTCCATGAGGCCGTTGCCCTGGAAGACGCGAGCGGCGGGAGTTCCGGAGAAGCCGAACAGGCGCGGCATGATGGGAGAGGATGCCGCGAAGCCGGTGTCCATGCGGCCGTGCGTGCCGAAGGGGATGACTTTGAATGCGCCGAGCGGATAGTCGGTGAGGAGCGATTCGGCGAGGATGAAGGAGCCGGTGACCAGCGAGGCAAGCGCGGCGGGGCGGTTGCTCTTGCGGCAGACCAGGCCATGCCGAGGAAGAAGGCGGCGTGGCAGTAGTCGATGATTCCGTGGGTGCGGGCATCGATGACTTTGGGGAGACGGGATTCGAGCTGCTTCTGCGCGGTGGATTGGATCGACATGATGGCGCTCCTGCGCGTTTGGATGCGCATCGGGCGCGGAGGATGGACGGTTTTGATGAGGGCACCCGGTGCTTGGATCGCTGGCCAAATAATGCCACCCCACCCTGCCGCTCCGCGTCGAGGGTGGGGCACCCGGCACCGGCGAGCCCACTCACGCGTTATAAGTCGACACGTGAATGGGGCACCCGGCGTCTTCTCTGAAGCTGGGTTATTTGCGCGTCGCGGTGATGCGGACGTACTCGTGCCTGATGAGGGTGTGATTGGCGGGGTCGGGTGCGGCGTTTTCTGAGGACCAGAGGTTTTCGAGATCGGCGAAGAGGGCCTTCTGGCCGGGCTCGTCGAGTTTGCTGAACGCGACCTTGGTGGGGCCGAAGTAGGTGCGGAAGAAGTCGACGCAGCCGGCGGCGTTGGCGGGCATGTCGAAGTCGATCGGAATGGACTTGGTTTCGATGTTGGTGAAGTACGGCGAGAGGCGCTCGCGGACGGTGGCGTCGTCGCCCCAGAGGATGGGTGGTTTGACGCCGGGCGGCGGCGGCACGTGCGAGCTGCCGACCTTGAACATGCGCGCGACAAAGGCGCCGGGTCCCCAGTTGCCCATGGCGAGCAGGCCGCCGGGTTTGAGAACCCGGGCACATTCGGAGGCGACGAGCTCGGGGCGCGGGGCGAACATGGCGCCGAACATGGTGGTGACGGCGTCGAAGGTGGCGTCGCCGTAGGGCAGGGCTTCGGCGTCGCCTTCGTCGAAGGTGATGGCGAGGTGTTCGGCGGCGGCGCGGGCGCGAGCCTGCTCGAGGAGGTTGGTGGCGATGTCGACACCGGTGACGATGCAGCCGCGGCGGGCGAGCGGGATGGCGGTGTTGCCGGTGCCGCAGGCGACGTCGAGAACGCGGGCGCCGGGAGGAAGGTTGAGGCTGGCGATGAACTCGTCGGCTCCGCCGGTGATGGTCTTGGCAACGACGCCGAAGTCGCCGGCCATCCAGGTGGAACGCATGTTGGCTTTGATTTGGTCGATGGTGGGAGCGGGGGCAGCAGTGCTCATGAGGGGCTCGCTTGGGATGAGGATGAGAGGGCCGGGAGGACAGGAGAAAACTTTATCGCAACGGCTCGCGAATAGGCGCATCCAAAGGACAAATTTTTCGGCGGTTCATCGTCGCGGCGCGATGGCGGTCGTAGGGTTTACTTCAGCGAGGAGAAGGTTACATGAAGATTGCAGTGCTGGGATTCGGGAATGTGGGCGGGCAGCTGGGCAAGCTGTGGGCGAAGAAGGGGCACGAGGTGACCGCGGGTCTGCGCGAAGGGAGCAAGGACCGGCAGAAGGCGAGCGATGCGGGTGTGGCAGTGGCGACGCCTGCAGATGCGGTGAAAGATGCGGATGTGGTGGTGATTGCGCTGCCCTGGCAGGCAGTGGAGTCGGCGCTGAAAGGGCTGCCGCTCGATGGGAAGGTGGTTATCGATGCGGTGAATCCTGTGAATGCGGATTTGAGTGTGCTGACTCCGGATGCAGGGAGTGCGGCGTTGGCGATTGCGCAGTGGGCGAAGGGAGCGCGCGTGGTGAAGGCGTTCAACACGATCGGCGCGGCGCTGATGGGGGATTCGGACTTCGACATGATGTACTGCGGCGATGATGCGGAGGCGAAGCGCGTGGTGAATGGGTTGATCGCGGACACGGGCATGAAGCCGGTGGATGTGGGGCCGCTGAGCAACGCGCGCTACCTGGAGAACGTGGCGGGATTGTGGATTGATCTTGCGGTGAAGGGGAGAATCAAGGGGGCGTTCGGGTTCAATCTGGTGCGCAAGTGAGTTCTTGCCCCGACCGCCGGCAGCGAGGACGCAGTAAGCGAGCGTGTCATGCGGGGGCGAAATTCTTGAGGCGTGTTCTGGTTGATGGCTCGCCGGGCGTCAGGGCTCAATCGATTTGAGGGCGGGGTAGAGTTTGCGGAAGCGGGCGTAGGCGGCGGCCATGGCGTCGGCGTGCTGCGGGGAGATGGTGGCGGCGGGGCGGATGGTGGCGTCGCAGGCGGCGTCGACGGAGGGCCAGGCGTTGACGCCGGTGCCGGCGAGCAGGGCTGCGCCGAAGGCTCCGCCTTCTTCGGCTTCGAGGATTTCGACGGGGTGGTTGTAGACGTCGGCCTGGATCTGGCGCCAGAGCGGGCCGCGGGCGCCGCCGCCGCCGAGGCGGATGTTTTCGACGGGGATGCCGAGCTCGGCGAAGAGGGTGAAGGTGTCCTGCAGGGAGAAGGCGACGCCTTCGAGGACGGCGCGGACGAAGTGGGCGCGGGTCGTGGAGGCGGTGATGCCGGCGAAGGCGGCGCGGGCGTTGGGGTCGAGGTGCGGGGTGCGCTCGCCGAAGAGGTAGGGCGCCCAGAGGAGGCCGTCGGAGCCGGGCGGGACGTCGGCGGCGAGCGTGGTGAGCTCGTCGTAGGAGGCGAGTGAGCCGTCGGGGTTGCGCGGCGCGAAGGTGTCGCGCAGGTAGCGGAAGCTGAGGCCGGCGCCGTTGGTCACGCCCATGACGTGCCAGATGCCGGGGGCGGCGTGGCAGAAGGTGTGGAGGCGGCCCTTGGGGTCGAGCGTGGGCGCGGCGGTGGCGGCGAAGACGACGCCGGAGGTGCCGATGGTGGCGGAGACGGAGCCGGGCGCGAGGATGCCCATGCCGACCGCGCCTGCGCCCTGGTCGCCCGCGCCGGCGGCGACGGGTGTGTTGGGCTCGAGGCCGGTGGCGGCGGCGCCTTCGGCGCGAGATGCGGGCGCAGATCTCGGGGCCTTCGAAGAGCTGCGGGAGCCAGGACATGGGGATGCCGGCGGCGTCGGCGACTTCCTGCGACCAGCGGCGGTGGGCGACGTCGAGCAGCAGGGTGCCGGAGGCCTCCTGCATGTCGATGGCGTAGACGCCGGTCATGCGGAAGCGGACGTAGTCCTTGGGGCAGAGGACGTGGCGCGATCTGGCTGAAGATTTCGGGCTGGTGCTGGCGCACCCAGAGGAGCTTGGTGAGGGTGAAGTTGGGGAGCGCGGGGTTGGCGACGAGCTGGATGAGCTTTTCGTAGCCGATGGTGTCGTTGAGCCAGTCGGCTTCGGGCTGGGTGCGCTGGTCGCACCAGATGAGCGCGGGGCGGAGGACGCGGCCGTCGGCGTCGAGCATGACGCAGCCGTGCATCTGGCCGGTGAGGCCGACGGCTTCGACCTTGACGCCGTGGCCGGCGGCGGCTGCGGATTTGAGGGCGCCGAGGATGGCTTCCTGCGCGGCGCGCCACCAGTCTTCGGGGTCCTGCTCGGCCCAGCCGATGTGCGCGGAGGCGATGGGGGCGTGGTCGGCGGAGTGGGAGGCGAGGACCTTGCCTGCGCGGTCGATGAGGACGGCGCGGGTGCCGCCGGTGCCGACGTCGATGCCGAGAAACATGATTGGAGAACTCCTGAAGGTGCGAAGTGGTGCAAAGAAGACAGTGTAGAGGCTGCGAATTTTTATGTCGCGGACATCTAAATCCGAAGTGCCGCGGGCGCTATCTGAAATGTGCGGCGGACGGACAGCTGTCAGGCGCTGACGGCGGCGGGCGGTCCGAATTTTTCCAAGGCAAAGTTTTGAATATCCGCGGGCGGGTTCTGCATCTGTATGAAGAAGAACGCTTCTGTGCAGGTTTGTGGACCGCCGGGTGAGCACTGCTGACGGGTTAGCATGAGAGATATGTTTGAAAAGGGGAGACGCGCGTCGCAGAGCGCGACCGCGTTGCTGGCGGCGCTTGCGTTTGCGGCAGCCGGAATGGCGAATGCGCAGTCGCAGCCGAGCCCGACCGGGATTCCGCTGAACCAGACGAACCCGCAACAGACGGACCTCCAACAGGTGCAGCAGGTTCAGCAGCAGTTGCAGCAGCCCGGGCCTCCGGTGGCTCCGCAGAGCAGCGTGGACCCGAGCTTTCACGGCAGCCTGGTGAGCGGGAAGGCGACGGCGGACGTGCTTCCGCTGACCTGGATGACGCGATTCAGCGCGGGCTGAAGAACAATCTTGGGCTGATTCTGCAGAGTTCGAGCGAGAAGAATGCGAGCGGCGAGCGGCTGCAGGAGTTGCAGCGGCTGCTGCCGACGGTGACCGGAGCGGCGTCGATCGAGGTGCGAGCAGGTGAACCTGGCGGCTTATGGGTTGAAGTTTCCGGGGATCAACCCGATCGTCGGGCCGTTTCAGGTGGTGGACTTTCGCGCGTATCTGACGCAGAACCTGGTGAACCTGCAGGCGTTCGAGAACTACATGGCGTCGAAGCACAACTTTGAGTCGGCGAAGCTGACGGCGCAGGATGCGCGCGACCTGGTGGTGCTGACGGTGGGCAATGCGTACCTGCTGTGCCTCGCGGACGAGGCGCGGATTGCGGCGGTGCAGGCGGAGATGGCGACCTCGAAGGTGTCAGCTGGACCAGGCGACGCAGGCGCATCGAGGCGGGCACGAGTCCGCGGCTGGATGTGCTGCGGTCGCAGGTGGACTACCAGAACGAGCAGCAGCAGTTGATTGCGACGCAGAACCAGTTCGCGAAGGACAAGCTGTCGCTGGCGCGGGCGATTGGTCTGCCGCTGGATCAGAAGTTCGATCTGAGCGACAAGGAGCCGTTCGCGGCGCTGGACACGCCGGATCCGGAGCAGGCGTTTCAGCAGGCGCTGAAGCAGCGCAAGGATCTCGCGGCGGCGGACGAGAAGTTGAAGGCTGCGGAGGCGGGGAAGAAGGCGGCGTTCGATGAGCAGTTGCCGGTGGCGAGCTTTTCGGGCGACTTTGGCGACCTGGGAACGACGCCGGCGCACTCGCATGGGACGTACTCGGCGACCGGGCAGGTGAGCGCGCCGATTCTGCAGATTGCGAAGACGCACGGCGACGAGCAGGTGGCGGAGGCGCAGTATGACCAGGCGAAGGCGAAGCTTTCCGACCAGGTGCAGCAGGTGAATCAGGATGTGCGGGACGCGATTCTCGACATTCAGAGCGCGGCAAAGCTGGTGGATGCGGCGCGCAGCAATGTGCAGCTGGCCAGCGAGGCGCTGAATGAGGCGCAGCAGCGGTTCAAGGCGGGCGTGAGTGACAGCCTGCCGGTTTCGCAGGCGCTGGCGCAGGACGAGCAGGCAAACGATCAGTACATCAGCGCGCTGTATCAGCACAACGTGGCGAAGCTCTCGCTGGCGCGGGCGCTGGGTGTGGCATCGACGAATTACAAGGATTATCTCGGAGGGAAGTAGACGTGGCCGATCAGAATGAGCGCGGACAGCAGGGCCAAACTGCGGAGATACAGGGCACCGTACAGATCAAGCCGCAGGATGGACAGCCTGGTGCACCGCAGCAACAGCCCGATCAGAAGAGAGTAGAGGAGGCTCCGGAGAAGAAGAGCCGCCGGCGGATGATCATCATCATTGTCGTTGCGATCCTTGCGGCGATCGCGATCTTCTTCTACTGGCGCTCGACGTTCACGGAGGACACGGACGACGCGCAGGTGGATGGCAATCTGTACCAGGTGAGCTCGCGCGTGGCGGGGCAGGTTATCCAGGTGGATGTCGAAGAACAGCAGACGGTGCACAAGGGCGATCCGATCGCCGAGGTTGACCCGCGCGATTTCCAGGTTGCGGTGGAGCAGGCGGAGGCGAACCTTGCAGAACGCGAAGGCGGACTATGAGCAGGCGCGGGTGAATGTGCCGATCACGAGCGTGACGACGCATACGCAGGTGCTGACCTCGACCTCGGATGTGGCCTCGACGCGAGGCGGCTGTGTCGCAGGCTGAGGCGCAGGCGGCGGCGGCGAATGAGCGCATTCAGCAGGCCAAGGCGAATGCGCTGAAGGCGCAGATCGACGTGGACCGCTATACGCCGCTGGTGAAGAACGATGTGATCTCGAAGCAGCAGTTTGACCAGGCTGTGGCGACTTCGACGGCGGACCAGGCGGCGCTGAACGAGGCGGAGCGGAGCGCGACTGCGTCGCAGGACCAGATCCGGCAGGCGCGGGCACGGCTGGCCCAGGCGCTCAGCCAGCAGCGACAGAACCAGCAGACGGCGCCGAAGCAGGTCGCGGCGCAATTGGCTCGTGAGCAGGCGGCCCTGGCCGAGGTGCAGCAGGCGCAGGCGCGGCTGGACCAGGCGAAGCTGAACCTGGGCTATACGAAGATTCTGGCGCCGATTGACGGCATTGTGAGCCGCAAGACGGTGGCCGTCGGGGCGAACCTGAGCGTGGGGCAGTCGCTGCTGACGATCGTGCCGCTGGAGGACCTGTGGGTGACGGCGAACTTCAAGGAGACGCAGCTGAAGGAGATGCACCCCGGTCAGGCGGTCGATCTGTAGGTGGATGCGCTGGGCGGAAAGAAGTTCAGCGGGCACTGTGGCGCAGATCGGCGGAGCGACCGGCTCGGCGCTGAGCCTGTTCCCGCCGGAGAATGCGACCGGCAACTATGTCAAGGTCGTGCAAAGGATTCCGGTGAGGATCAATTTTGACAATCTGGCGAAGCAGGATCCGAATCACGAGCTGCGCATTGGGATGTCCGTGGAGCCAAAGGTTCGGGTGAAATAGCAGGGAACAATAACCGATGAGAAGGCCGGGCGATCGCGCCCGGCCTTTTTCGCGTAGGCGTCTCGTCATTTAATTCGTGCTTTGCCGTGCTTTTGCTTCTATCTTTTCTGCAACGGACGAGTCCACAGAGACATCTAGAGAACATCCGGAAGAGTTGTGGGGGCGGTTATGGGTCTGATCAAGATGCTGTTTCTGCGGCACGCCTACACCGTGATGTTTGGCTGGGTGCTGGTGGAGCAGGCAGGGTGTGCCGATTCCCAGCGTCCCGCTGATGCTGGCGGCGGGCACGATGAGTGCGGCGCACAAGCTGCACATCGAGCTGATCGTTCCTGTCGTGCTGCTGGCGTGCTTTCTGTCGGACTCGATGTGGTGGTGGCTGGGGCGGCGGTTTGGCAGCCGCGTTCTGGACCTGCTGTGCAAGCTTTCGCTGGATGCCTCGACGTGCGTGAATCGCGCGCAGGGATCGATCGCCCGGCGGGGTGGACTGACGCTGCTGTTCGCCAAGTTCGTGCCTGGAGTGAGCACGATCGCGGCGCCGATCGCGGGACAGGCGGGAATGCGCTTACTCGACTTCGTGATCTACGACATGATCGGATCGCTGCTGTGGGCGGCGGGCTGGCTGTTGACAGGGCGGTTCTTCGGAGACATCGCGGCGCGATCGGCCCAGCTGTTCGCGACGACTGACACACTTCGCGCGTCGGATTGGTGTTGTTGATGATCGTGGGCATCGTCGTCTACCGGTATGTGCAGCGGCGGCGGTTTATGGCGGAGCTTCGCGGCCTGCGGCTGGAGCCGGAACAACTGCTCGGAATGATGGAGCTGGCCCGCAAGGGTGGAATTGAGGCGCCGTTCATCATCGACCTGCGGCATCCGCTGGATGTGTTGACGGCCCCGGAGGTGCTGCCGGGAGCGCTGCGGATCGGGCCGGACGAACTGCGAATGCATCGTGATGAGATTCCGGACGATCGCGAGATCGTGCTGTACTGCACGTGCCCCAGCGAGGAGACCAGCGCCAAGGTGGCGATGGAGCTGCGGAGGCTGGGCGTGCATGCGCGTGCGTCCGCTGCGCGGCGGACTGCAGGGATGGAAGGATGCGGGCTATCCGCTGGAATCCGTGCTGGTGAATCCGCAGCCGACGGTGATTAGCGCTTAGAGCATTTCTCCTGATACTGAGCAGTGTGAAAGAGTGTGGAATCCCGTTTTCTTCGCAGGAAAACGGCCTCAGCGGCTTCTGCTTCGCTTCACATCTTCAGGAGAAATGCTCTAGCCGTTCCTTCGAAACACAATCGTGATGGTGGTTTGGACGTCTGTGGGCTGCCCGTCGAGCAGGAACGGATGGTAGCGCGCCTGGCGAACGGCGTCGAGCGCAGCTCCCTGAAGCATCAGCGGACCGCTGATAACGTGTGCGCTTTCGATCATGCCGGTGCGCGAGATGATCGCCTGGATGACAACTGTGCCTTCGATGCCGGCGGTGCGGGCGATCGCTGGGTATTCGGGCCGAATGGGCGCAATGAGGTGGCCGGCGGTGACGCCTGAGGAGAGATTCAGCAGCTTTGAAGATGGCGCTGCTGCGGGTGGACCAACGGTTACGTGTGGACCGGCGGGGGCAGCGCTGTTAATGCCGAGAGGCAGCGCGGGATTCTTCGCTCCGAGATCGACGACAGGCAGGGATGGGTTGTCGAGAGCAGGGCCGGTGGGATGCAGAAAGGTCTGGAAGATATGCTGCGGCTGCGTGCTGGCCGGTGCTTCCGGAGCGTGAGTCGCTGTGGAATTTGCGAGCTGCGGCCTGAGATGAATTGGTGGAGGCGGCGGGACGGGCGGGCGCGGAGGCGCGAGCGTTGCCGGAAGAAGATGCGGCATCGGCAGAAGCTCCGGGTGAAGCAGCGGCAGGGTGAGGATGAGCGCGGCAGCGCAGAGCTGCGCCGTGATGGAGAGCACTGCGGGCCAGCGGTTATGCGTGCGGAGCAGGGCAGCGGATTCGACGAGTGAGTCCTCGAACATGGGGCACCTCGAGTCGGGGTGAGTCTCGATGTGCGTCCGGCGAGGAACGCTTCTGCCGCAATAGACACCGCAGAGCGCAGTTCGGTTCCGCAAAGAAGTGGCGCGGGTCGTACACAATCGTGGATGATGACTGTCATGGCAACGAGCGTGGTTGCAGAGCGGGCGAGCGCAGAGTGCGTGGTGGTGAAGCCGCAGCGTGTGCTGTCGGTGGACGTGCTGCGCGGGCTGACGATCGCGCTGATGATTCTGGTGAACGATCCGGGGGACTGGTCGCATGTCTTCGGGCAGCTCGAGCACGCGGAATGGAACGGCTGGACGTTGACGGACCTGGTCTTCCCGACGTTCCTGTTCCTCGTCGGTGCATCGATCGTGTTCTCGATGACGGCGCGTGCGGCGCGCGGAAACTGCAGGGGCACGCTGGCGGGAAGAGCGTTCGTGCGCGCCGGAAAGATCTTCCTGCTGGCGATGGTTCTGAACTTCTTCCCGTATATGCGCTGGACCCACTTGCGGCTATACGGGGTGCTGTCGAGAATTGCGGTGTGCTACCTGATCGCCGCGCTGATTGTGCTGGCGACAAGGCGTGTGCTTTGGCTGGTGCTGATTGCTGCAACGCTGCTGATTGGCTACTGGATTCTGCTGCGATGGGTGCCGGTGCCGGGTATCGGCATACCGGGACGCGACGTGCCGTTCATGGACAAGAACCTGAACCTTGCGGCGTGGCTGGATCGCGCGGCAATGGGGTGGACGCAGCGCTGGCTGCACACAGGCACGCTGTACAACCACACGCGCGATCCCGAGGGTCTTCTGAGCACGCTGCCGGCAATTGCAACGACGTTGCTGGGCGCGCTGGCGGGGCTTGGGATGCAGGCTGCGAGTTCGGGCCGTGCGAGCTGGAAGAATGTGCGCATGCGCCTGCTCGCATGGGGTGTGGCGGGCATTGCGGCTGGTGAAGTCTGGTCGCGGTGGTTTCCGATCAACAAAAATCTGTGGACCTCGAGCTATGTGCTGCTGGCGGCCGGAATTGCGGCGATCGTGCTTGCTGCGTGTTCGTGGATGGTGGATGACAGGCCGCAACCATGGCCGCGCGCGCTGCGTGCCGTGACGTGGCCGTGGCTGGTGTTCGGCTCGAATGCGATTGCAGCGTTCACGGTCTCGATTGTGATTGTGAAGACGATGCTTTATCTGCATGCCACCGGAGCCGACGGCGTGCGGCGTACGTGGTGGTATCTGATGTACTGGGATGTCTTCGGGCGCGCAGGATCGAATGTCTGGACGTCACTCGCGTTTGCGGTGAGCTTCGCGGTTGTCTGCTTTCTGCCGGTCTGGTTTCTGTGGCGGCGGAAGATCTTTTTGCGGCTGTGACGAGGGCAGAGCGCGTGGGGCATTGGAAGGCGGGTAGTGTGGAGTCGCTTGAACGCCGACTGCCCACGCTCTATTTCGTCTTCGCGCTGCTACTGACGACGGTGCTCTGTTGGACAACGGCGCCGTTTTTTGGCCCGGATGAGCCGAACCAGTCTCTTCGTGTGCTTGCGTTGTTGAATGGCCAACTCCTGCCGCAGATGGGTGCAGACCAGGCTGGGGGAGAGGTTGATACCGGCGCTGTGCATGCGATGGATGGGATGGATTCCATCCGCATGCGATGGGAGCCGCAGAGTCCGGATTTTCACGACAGGAAGTACGGGCCGGTTACGCCAGAGGCGCAGGCGCGCTGGGCGGATGTGGGCTGGTTCGGCAAGAGGAGATTCGTCGGATTCGGGAATACAGCGACGTATCCGCCGGGTTTGTACGCGCCGGCGATGGCTGGATGGAAGATCGCACAGGCGGCGAATCTTACGATCTTTGCGAGCTTGCGATTGGCGCGGTGGCTGACTGCGTTCACCGCGGCTCTGCTCGGCTGGTTGGCGTTGCGTTGCAGTGGGCGCGGCGCATGGATGTTGCTTCCGCCGTTGTTGCTGCCGAGTCAATTGTTTCTGCAGGCAACATGCTCGCAGGACGCGCTGCTGTTGCCGGTTACTGCGCTGGGTGTGGCGCTGATTTGCAGGGCGCTGCGTGAGCGGCGGGTATTGGGCGGTGGCGAGTTAGTGCCGGCGGCTGTGCTGTTCGCACTCTGCGCGATGGCGAAGCCGCCATTTGCGGCGCTGGGACTGCTGATCTTTGTGCCCGCTGTGGAGTTGAAGCAGCGTGGATGGAAGCTGTGGGCGAAGCAAGCCGCGAGCTTCGCGAGCCGTCGTGATTGCATGCGGGGCATGGTGGCGACTGGTGGCGCGCTTTGGCATGGACACTGCCGATGAAGCCGATCCTGTTGGCCAGGCGGCGTTCCTCAGGTCGCATCTATTCGCTGCGTCTGCCGCTGTGTTCAGGGGAACGGCGGATGCAGCGTGGGATTTTGTGCACCGTGGTCTTTATGTGGTTGGATGGAACGATCTGTTGCCGCATCACGGGGCTGCTCTGGTCTTGAGTGTCTGTCTGCTGGTGATTGCGTGGAGGGCTCCGGGTGTGGATGTGCGAAGCTGGCGCGCGCGGATCCTGATCGCGGTCGCCGTAATCGTTCCGCTGATCGCCATCTCCGTCGCCGAGTATTTGATTTGGACGCCAGTGGGGCTGCGGACGGTGTATGGTGTGCAGCCGAGATATTGGTTGCCCGCGTTGCCCGCTATGATGCTGCTCGTGACAAGCTGGCGCATGCAGAGGCGGGAGAAGCCTGAACGCAGAGAATGGTTGCTGTTTTCGGCGACGATCTTGCTCGCGTGCATCGCATGCACGCTTCCGTGGATGGAGGCGAGAGCGTTCTATCGTGCCGGGTTGATGCAGGCGGTGCTCATCAATCTGCGTTGAGCAACAATACTTGGGCGACAATGTTCCGAGGAGATCAACGTGGCGTTCGATGGATTACGGGATTGGGTGGAGGCGCTGGAACGTGCGGGCGAACTGAAGCGCGTGAAGGCGGAGCTGTCGCCGGTGCTGGAGATGGCCGAAGTCGCAGACCGCGCGGTGAAGGGCAATGGGCCCGCGCTGCTGTTTGAGAATGTTGCCGGCTACAAGGGCGCGCGCGTGCTGATGAACCAGTTTGGCAGCGAACGCAGGATGCGTATGGCGCTCGGGGTGGATTCGCTCGACGATGTGGCGAAGCGCATTGAGGCGCTGCTGCATCCGGTGCCGCCGACAAGCCTGATGGACAAGCTGAAGATGCTGCCGATGATCGCGGAGGTCGGGTCATACTTCCCGAAGATCGTCGATCGGAAGCGTGCGCCTTGCAAGGAGGTGATCCTGCGTGGTGACGATGTTGACCTGCTGAAGTTTCCGGTGCTGACGACGTGGCCCGGTGACGGCGGCCCGTTCATCACGCTGCCGTGCGTCGTGACGAAGGACCCTCGCAGCGGCAAGCGCAACGTCGGGATGTATCGGATGCAGGTATACGACGGCAAAACCACAGGCATGCACTGGCAGCGGCAAAAGGTTGCCGCTGAGCACTTTCGCGACCGGCTGCGCGACGCAGCGGAGAGCACGGCCGGCGCTGTGGATGTGATGGCGCGCACGGCTGGGGGAACGACGGCAGCGGTGGATGTGAGTGGAGTTGCCGCAGCATGTGGTGACGAAGATTCGCGGCGAGCGCATGGAGGTTGCGGTTGCGATCGGCACGGACCCGGCGGTCACTTTCAGTGCGATCGTGCCTGCTCCGCCGGACGTCGAGGAGTATCTCATTGCAGGATTCCTGCGCGGGAAGGCAGTTGAGCTGGTGAAGTGCGAGACGGTGGACCTGGAAGTTCCGGCGACCTCAGAGATCGTGCTCGAAGGCTATGTGGAACTCGGCGAGTTGCGCAGTGAAGGACCGTTTGGTGACCACACTGGTTTTTACACGATGACGGAGGAGTATCCGGTCTTTCACATCACCTGCATCACGCATCGCAAGAATCCGATCTACGCGGCGACGATCGTCGGCAAGCCGCCGATGGAAGACGCGTGGATGGGCAAGGCGGTCGAGCGAATTTTCCTTCCGCTGATGAAGCTGACGCTGCCGGAGATCGTGGACGTGAACCTGCCGCCCGAAGCGGTCTTTCACAACCTGATGATCGTGAGCATCAGGAAGTCCTATGCGGGGCACGCGCGCAAGGTGATGAACGGCATCTGGGCGATGGGCCAGGCGATGTTCACAAAATGCATCATCGTCGTCGATGAGGACTGCGACGTGCAGGATCTGCGAGAAGTGACATTGCGCGTGGCGAACAATATCGACCCAGAGCGTGACATTCAGTTCACGCTGGGACCAGTGGATTCGCTGGATCACGCGAGCCGGCTGCCGAACTTCGGCAGCAAGATGGGAATTGATGCGACGCGCAAGTGGGCCGCGGAAGGGTTCACGCGTCCATGGCCGGCGATGCTCGAGATGCCTGATGAGGTGAAGCAGCGTGTGGCCGCCGTCTGCAAACAATTGGGCTTAGACTAGCGCGTTTAATTCATCGCCGCGGCGGCCACCAGCGCATCCAGGGCGGAGCTCTGGCGGGTGGCATCGGTGGAGTCCACCGGGCCTTGCCACAGCGCGCCGAAACGATTGCCGCTGTTGTCGTTTGTCCAGATACTGTCGGCGTTTGCGTCGACGAACGATTTGTACTGTGTCTCGGGAGCCGCGGCATAGAGCGCCATCAGATTGCGCATGAAGATGCCTTTGAACTGTGGCGCATCACCGCCGGATACACCGTGATCGACAAGAATGCCATTGGAGGTCAGCATCCCGGAGTTGGGTGAGAGCACCGCGTTCGCGATGCTTTGCGCATGCGCGAGCAGGGTTGGATCAGAGGCCGCATGCGAGAGTTCGATCAGACCGCCGAGAATGACGCCCTGGTTGTAGCTCCAGACGATGCCGTTGTTGTTGGTGCATGCGGCCGGGTTGCTGCTGTTCAGTCCGTCATTGATGAGCCCGCTGGTGTTGATCATTCCTGATGCCAGAAACCACGTCCATTCTTTCTGTGCCCATGTGAAATAGCCAGCGGAGGTATCGCCGGTCGTGCGGTTGGCGAGCTTTGCGGCCACTGAGAGAAAGAGCTCGTTGGCGATGGCATTCTTGTATGTGCGTGCTGTGCTCCACCATATGCCGCCGCCGCACGTTGCGGTCTCCCATCCGCCGGTCATATAGGTGAAGATCGTCTCGGCCATGGAGAGATACGCCTGGTTGCCGGTCAGGTCGTAGGCATCGATCCATGCAAGGGCCCACCAGCCACTGTCGTCGTAGTACATATTCGTGAAGTTCGGGTGGCCGCCGGAGCCGGTCTGCGCTTTGCTGAAGGTGTTCGCGATAACGGAGACGTAGCTGGTGTCGTTCGCGACATGCTCATAGTTGACGAGAGTCGTGATTGCGTTGGCAGTATGCCACCAGCCGGCCGGCGAGGCGTACTGGCCAGTGCCCGAGTCATACCAGGTCTGCAGACTCTGAACGGCAAGCGTCGCCTGCTGCAGATAGCTGGAGGCATTTACGGGCATACTGGCTGATGCCACCGTTCCGCTGCCGCATGCGGCCGGTGCAAGGCACAGGGCACAGGCGAGCGCCACAGATGCGACGGTCCGAAATGATTTCGTGCGTAGCATGATGAGAGAGCGGTCTCTCGGACAAAATGATACAGGCAGATATACTGAGACTTGCGGCGTAACGCACATATTTTGTTCTCTGGAGAGGCGTTTGGCGAAGGCGGAGATTGGAATCATCGGCGGCAGCGGACTCTATGGCATGCCCGGGCTGACCGACGTTCGTGAAGAAAAGATTGAGACACCGTTCGGAGATCCGAGCGAGGTATTTGTTCTTGGAAAGCTTGAGGGCCGCGATGTAGCGTTCCTTGCACGTCACGGCAAAGGTCATCGCATTCTGCCCACCGAGTTGAACTTCCGCGCGAATATCTATGGGATGAAGAAGCTCGGCGTGACCAGCATCCTGAGCGTCAGCGCGGTGGGCAGCCTTAAGGAAGAGCACAAACCGACCGACTTCATCGTTCCCGACCAGTTCATCGATAGAACGTTTGCACGGTCGAGTACGTTCTTCGGCGACGGTGTTGTGGGGCACGTGGCGTTCGGTGATCCTGTCTGCCCGATCGTCGTCGAGACCTTCGTCAAGGCGTGCGAGGAGGTAGGCGTTGTCGGCAAACGCGGTGGCACGTATGTCTGCATGGAGGGCCCGCAGTTCTCCACGCGCGCGGAGAGTAATCTCTACCGCTCATGGGGCGCGGATGTGATCGGCATGACCAACCTGCAGGAGGCGAAGCTCGCGCGCGAGGCGGAGATCAGCTACGCCACGCTGGCGATGGTGACGGATTACGACTGCTGGTACGAGGGGCATGACGATGTCACGGTTGAGCAGGTAATTGCGGTCATGCATCAGAACAGCGGCAACGCCCAGAAGGTCGTAAAGGCTGCCGTGCGGCTGATGCCCAGGGACCTGAGCGCAAGCCCGGCGCAGACTGCGGCGAAGTTCGCAATCATGACTGACCGCAAGGTCATTCCGGAACAGACGAAGCAGAAGCTGGATGTCCTGTTCGGCAAATATTTCTAAACCATACGCGGAGATTGAATGTCGATTCTGGTAGTTGGTTCAGTGGCGTTTGATTCACTCGAAACGCCGAGTGGGAAGCGCGAGCGCGTGCTCGGCGGAGCGGCCACGCACTTTGCGCTGGCGGCGAGCTACTTCACGAAGGTGCGAGTTGTTGGCGTGGTGGGCGAAGATTTTCTGCCTGAGCACGAGAACGTTCTCACGAACAAAGGCGTTGATACGAAGGGGATCGAGCGTGCGCCCGGAAAGTCCTTCCATTGGCGCGGCGCTTACCTTCGCGATCTCAACGAGGCGGATACGCTCGCGACCGACCTGAATGTGTTCGCGGAGTTCGCGCCAAAGATTCCCGCAGAGTACGCGGACTCCGAGTACCTGTTCCTGGCGAACATCGACCCGGTTTTGCAGGCGCGCGTGCGCTCGCAGATGCCGAAGGTTGCGATGGTCGCCGGCGACACCATGAACTACTGGATCAATGCGCATCGCGAAAATCTGCTCAAAGTGCTCCGCGAGATGGACGTGCTGCTGATCAACGACAAAGAGGCGCAGATGCTCAGCGGGGAATCGAACGGTCTGCGCGCCGCCGAGGCTGTGATGGCGCTCGGCCCGAAGTCGCTCATCGTGAAACACGGCGAGTACGGAGCGACGGCCTACTTCAGCGAGCGCAGCTTTGGCGACGGCATCAAGCGGCGTCCGTTTCGCGCGCCCGGCCTGCCGCTGCATGAGGTTGTCGATCCTACTGGTGCGGGCGACTCTTTCGCCGGCGGCTTCTATGGCTTTGTCGCCTCGCAGCGGCAGCTCACGCCGGAGATCTTCCGCCGCGCCATGTTCTACGGCAGCGCGATGGGCTCCTTCGCCGTCGAGCGGTTCGGCACGGAACGTCTGCAGCAGACCACACGCGCGGAGGTCGAGGAACGCATCGAGCATCTGCGCGAGCTGTCGCATCTCTAACCGGCTGGCGAAACGCCACCGAAGCGCAGAGGAGCGCGACGGGTGAAGAGTCCCCAGAAGCGACCGGCAAGCACAAAGACCATCACGCGTCCACGCCGCGGAGCGCGGACGCCTCCGCCCTGGGATCCGGAGGCGGTGAGTGCGGCCACCCGCGGTGAGGTCTATCCGTTCACCGCCGCCGGTGTCGTGCTCGGGTTTTTCGCGCTGTTGGTTTGCTACTCCAAGGGCTACCTTTTGCTGTACGGTGATGCCGTCGCGCATCTCGGCATCGCGCGCCGCATTTTCGACTCACACTATCCCGGCCTCGCACAACTCGGAGGCGTGTGGCTTCCGCTGCCGCATGTACTGATGCTGCCGTTCATCGGCAATATGCAGATGTGGCAGACGGGCTTCGCTGCGGTGCCGATGTCGATTCTGAGCTTTGCCCTGAGCGCCGCGGGCATATGGCGGCTTGCGCGCAGACTCATGCGGCCGCGCTGGGCGCTCGTCGCCACGACCTTCTATGCGCTGAACCCGAATCTTCTCTACCTCGCAACGACCGCGATGACAGAGGCGCTCTTTCTCTGCCTGCTCGTCTGGACGGTAGTCGCCGCGACTGAAACCGTCGCCGCACTGCGCGCCGGCCGCTCACGCGGGGCTGCGGGTGGCATGATCGCGGCGGGCATCCTTGTGCTCGGGCAGGTGATGACGCGCTACGACGGCTGGGTCATCGGTGCGGTCGTCTGGTGCTGGATAGCGTGGGAGCTGTGCCGCAGCAGCGCGCAGCTCCGTCGCCGGCTCTTGACGCCATTCATCTTCTTCACGCTGCTTTGTCTCGCGGGACCGATCTTCTGGTTCTGGTACAACGCGCACTTCAAGGGCGACTGGCTCGACTTCCTGCGCGGACCGTACTCTGCCGCCGCGATTGAGCGCAAAACAGCGCCGCCAGGTCAGCACTATCGTGGATGGCACAATCCTGGCTGGGCACTGCTCTTCTATACGCGCACCGCGCAGATCGACGCGGCCGCGTGGGAGACCGGCTTCCTTCTCATGATTGCCGCGCTCTACGCAGCGTGGCTGCAATGGAGGCGCCGCGCAGACGGCGCAGCTCGCGCACGGGCCGAATCTGGGCTGTGGCTGCTCTGGCTTCCGCTTCCGTTCTACGTCTACTCCGTCGCGTACGGGTCGGTACCGATCTTCATTCCGCAACTCTGGCCGCACTCCTATTACAACGCGCGCTATGGGATGGAGATGCTGCCAGCGCTTGCCATCTATGGCGCATTTGCAGCGGAGCGTCTCGATCTGTGGCTTCGCGCACAGACCGCCGGCTGGGCTCGAATCGGCGCGCGCCTGTGGCAGCCGGTCGCGATGTTGCTCTGCGTCGCTAACTGTATCGCCATGATGTACCGCATTCCGCTGGTGCTCAAGGAAGGCATTGTGAATGCCTCCACGCGCATTCCGTTTGAGCGCTCCATCGCCACCGTGATTGAAGCGCTGCCGCTGCAGACCCCGGTGCTCATGTCCACAACCGCGCACGTCGGCGTTGCGCAGATCGCCGGCCGCCCGCTGAAGAACATTCTCAGTGAGGACGACGAGGTCGCCTGGCAGCAGGCGCTTTCCGACCCTGCGCACCACGCGGCGATTGTGATTGCAATGGCGGGAGACCCTGTCGCAAAGGCTGTGGCAGCGCATCCCGAAGGATTAAAAGAGCTTGAGGTGATCTGCACCACAGGGCAGCCCTGCGCAAAGATTTATCAGTCCGAAGTGTGGACGCCGCAAACCACGCACTAGGGTGAACCCGCATCCTACGGTGTGTGGCGCATGAACGCAGCGTCACAGAGGCCGGCCGGAAAGTTCGCCGGCACACAGAACAATCCGAAGAAGAGCAGCAGCGCTCTCAGGCCTGACGGCCCCCCACGTGCGCTGAGAGGAGCAGAAAACTATGGGACTGTTTACACCGGACATGAATAACCTTCGGGAGCTGTACAGGACGATGTTGCAGCGGTCACTGGACAGCGAGCGCCAGATCGTCGATGACGGTCTGCCGGCGATGATCGAAAACTCAACAAACAGCCAGTTGAAGAACGCGTTTCGTACTCACCTGGAGGAGTCCAAGGAGCACATCTCCCGCCTTGAGCGCATCATGCGCGACAACGACGGCGAGGCGAGCAGATCCAAGTGCAAGGTGACTGCGGCCCTTATCAGTGAAGGCAGCGCGTCGGCCAAGGATGCCAAGGACCAGACCCTCCGCGATGTGGTTCTGATCGCGGCCGGTAATCAGGTGGAACATCACGAAATTGCAATCTACGGGACACTTCGCAATATGGCCATCATTCTGGGCGAGGCCGAGCATGCAGCGCTGCTGGACAAGACGCTGGACGAGGAGAAGCATGCCGACAAGCTGCTGACCGAGCTTTCCGAGCAGATCAACGTTGCAGCTCCGGTCGCCTGATCTTTCACGGTGAGAGCGTACCCGTGCCGTCAACATGCGGCACGGGGTCTTTTTTGCTGCGCTCGTGGGGTGACGTCGCGGGTGCATGGCTGCTGCGTGTTCCGGGCGCGGTAGTATCCTGACTCGGTGTTGGCCCCCGTCAGTCATATCAGTTTCCTCCAGCAGATGGCGCTAAGCGGCCCGGCAGCTCGGCGCCTGCTGGTCGCGTGCGCACTCGGCGGAGCCATCGGGCTCGAGCGCGAGTGGCGTCATAAGGACTCCGGCCTGCGAACCAACATGCTCATCTGCATGGGCGCAGCACTGTTCACGATCATGAGTGTGATCCTCGCCGGCGACTCGACGCCGAATAAAGGACAGGTGGCGGCGAACATCGTGCAGGGTGTTGGCTTCCTGGGCGCAGGACTGATTCTGCATACGAAGAGTCGCGTACTAGGGCTGACGACCGCCGCCACCGTGTTCGTCGTGGCCGCGATCGGTATGGCCTGCGGCGACGGCATGTACATGGAGGCGCTCGTCGCCACGGTGCTTCTGCTTGTCGCATTGCAGATGATTGGTGCGATGGAGGGCAAGCTCGGATGGAAGCGCTATCCAATGGTGTATGAGGTGCGCGCCGAGGTCGGCTCGGTAATGGGCAAAGACGTGGTCGGCGCCGAACGCGCCGAAGAACTTGCGAAGCAGGTCACTGCTGCACGCTTCCGAATGATGTCCGCCATCATCAAGGTGCTGGACGCTATCGGGCAACGGCTGCAGGTAATCGATCGTGACAATGTGGCTGGTTGGGAGCGTGTCTCCTTCACGCTTAATCGCGACAAAACGAAAGCACGCCCAGGTGCTTGCCGAGTTGAAAGCGAATGACGCCACGGACCACGTTGTGGTTTTCGATGATGCGGAGGTCGAGTGAGTTCGCTTCAGTTTGTGAAGGCGCATGCCTGTGGAAACGACTTCCTCGTCATCGAGGAGAGCGCTGCTGCAGACCGGCATGCTGCATTGGCGAAGAGACTTTGCGAGCGTCACACCGGCATCGGCGCCGATGGCATCGAGTTTCTCGAGCGCAAAACGGACGGCATCTTCTTCCTGCGGCTTTTCAATGCCGATGGCAGCGAAGCCGAACTCAGCGGCAATGGAACGCGCTGCGTCGCCGCGTGGCTCGCGCAAAATGAGAACCTCACGCAGATGACCTTCGGCACACATGGCGGTACGCGCACCTGCCGCGTGCTCAGCCGTGATGGCGCAACGTGGTGGATCGAGAGCGGCATGGGCGTTCCGCGCGTGATGCGTAGGGCGATCGGAATCGACCGCGTAAACGGTGTGATTGATGGCGCGTTGGTGAACGTAGGCAATCCACACTTCGTCACGTTCGTAGACACAGATGATTTTTCGAGCCACGGCATGAATTGGCAGCAACTCGGCGCGATCATCAGCGTCGATCCAATGTTTCGCTTCGGCACTAATGTAGAGTTCGTCCGCATTCTCAGCGCCAACGAGATCGAGTTCCGCATCTACGAGCGCGGCGTGGGCCCAACGCACTCGTCGGGCACCGGCACGTGCGCGTCATCCGCCGCGGCCATCGTCGTTCACGGTGTGGAACGCGACCTGAGCGCTACCTCCATCGGCGGCCGTCAGCGCGTCGTGTGGCCGGCGAACGACCAGGAGATGCTCCTCACCGGTCCAGCAGAAATCATCTGCCGCGGCGAGGTGGAGCTTGCGTGAGCCGCTGCGCCCGCGCCTGCGGGACGGAAGCCGGGTCGCCGTAGTTTCGCCCGCCTCGGCCGCGAAGCCGGAGCTTGTCGAAGCCGGCGTCGAGCGCCTGTTGCACTTCGGCTATCGACCCGTGCTCATGCCACACGCACTCGCGCGCGGCCCGCTCTACTACGCCGGCACAGCAGAGCAACGCGCGCACGATCTGCACTCAGCCTTCGCCGATGCTCAGATCGAAGGGCTGCTCTGCACGCGCGGCGGATGGGGTTCCGCGGAGCTGCTGCCGCGCCTCGATGCCTCTATCGTGCGCGCAAACCCGAAGGTCTTCGTCGGCTACAGCGACCACACGTCGCTCCACGTGTGGCTCTGGAACGAACTCCGCATCATGAGCTTCTACGCCCCGATGGTTGCTGCCGACTGGTCCAGCCTCGACGGCGTGCATCGCGCATCCTGGTACTCCGCCGTTGAAGGCAGATCTCGATGGCACGTCGGTACCGACGACGGCCTGCGCTGTCTGCGCGGTGGCGAGGTCCATGGCCGTCTGCTCGGCGGCTGCCTCTCGATCATCGCGGAAGGTCTCGGCACACCATGGGCTCTGCGCATCGACGAGCCGACCATCCTCTTCCTCGAAGACATCGGCACCAAGCCCTATCAGTGGGACCGCATGCTGCATCATCTACATGCCGCCGGCCTGCTGAAACACGTGCGCGGCATCATACTCGGAGACATGACCGCGAACGTGAAGCCAGACGAGATGGAGATGCTGGAAGCCGCATGCCTGCACGCGCTCGAAGACTTCGTCGGCCCGGTCGCGATCGGGTTGCGCAGCGGCCACGTCACCGGGCAGAACCGTTCGGTGCCGCTCGGCGCGTGGGTAAAAATGAGCAACGACACCGTGGAGGAAGCCTCGTGAGCAGTGCGAAACACGTGCATCTGATCGGAATCTGCGGAACCGCGATGGCGTCGCTCGCCGGCATGCTGCGCGCGCAGGGCCATCGCGTCACCGGCTCCGATACCGCGGCCTATCCGCCGATGAGCGATCAACTCCGCGCCATGGGCATTCCCATCATGGAGCCCTACGCCGCAAAAAATCTCGAGCCGCGTCCCGACCTCGTCGTCGTCGGCAATGCTATTTCGCGCGGCAATCCCGAGCTCGAAGTCGTGCTCGACGACCGCATCCCGATGACCTCCATGGCCGCGCTCATCCACGACGAATTTCTGCTCGGCCGCGAGCGCTTCGTCGTCTGCGGCACCCACGGCAAGACCACGACGACGAGCATGCTCGCGTGGATCTTCGAAACTGCATCGCGCATGAAGAGCGAAGATGCCGCGCAATGGAAGCCGTCGTTCCTGATCGGCGGTGTCGCCGAAAACTTCGGCACGAGCTTTCACGTGCAGGAGGGCACACGCCCCTTCATCCTTGAAGGCGACGAGTACGACACCGCTTTCTTCGATAAAGGCCCGAAGTTCCTGCACTACTTCCCAGACGCCGCCATCCTCACGCACGTCGAATTCGACCACGCCGACATCTACGCCGACCTTGAAGCCGTGAAGACCGCGTTCAAGCGCATGGTCAACCTCATCCCGCGCCGCGGCCGCCTCGTTGCCTTCGACGCTAGCGACAACGTTACCGAGTGCGCCGCGCGCGCCTTCTGCAAGGTTGAGCGTTACGGCTTGCTCGAGGACTCGTACTGGCGTGCAGTCGATCTCCGTCAGGAGGGTGCCTCAACCTCGTGGAAGCTTCTTCGCGGCGGCCTCGAATTCGCGCGCCTGCGCGTCCCAATGGCCGGCGAGCACAACGCGCTCAACGCAACTGCTGCCGCCGCGCTCGCCGCAGGCCAGGGCGTTCCCGTTGAAGCCATCGAAGCTGCCATCGCTACGTTCAAGAGCGTGAAGCGCCGCCTTGAGGTCCGCGCGGAGGTCGCCGGCGTCACGGTCATCGACGACTTCGCGCATCATCCCACGGCGATCCGCGAAACCCTCCGCGCCCTTCGCGCTGCATACTCCGGCCGCCGACTTTGGGCTGTGCTGGAGCCACGCTCCAACACACTTCGGCGCAATGTCTTCGAGCGCGAGCTCGTCGAAAGCCTCGCGCTCGCCGACGAAGTCGTCCTCGCCGCCGTCTTCAAGAGCGACGCCATCCCCGTGCTCGAGCGCCTCGAGCCCAGCCACGTCGTCGAAGCTCTCGTCGCGCGTGGAGTTCCGGCGGTGCTCGGCGCAGACGCAGATGCGATCGTCACCGAGATCGTGCCCCGCGTGCGCTACGGCGATGTGATCGCAATTCTGTCCAACGGCGGCTTCGGAAGAATTTACGAGAAGCTGCCCAAGGCCATTGAGACTGGATCCCATCTCGAGCGCCGCAAGGACAATTAGCCACTTAGCCGTTCTTCGCACTTCGCGCCGACACGTCCGATATCCTGACACCGTATGTTCGCCACACTTCGCCTGCTCGCCGTGTACCTCATCATCGGAGTGCCCGTTGGGCTTATCGGGATTCCATGGTCCGTACTGCGCAAAAGCTTCGTGACGATGTACGGCTGGGGCATGAAGATCGTCGCGCTCGGCGCGAAAGCTGCCGGCATTCGCGTGCGTGTCGAAGGACGCGAAAACATCCAGCCCGGCGTTCACTACATATTTCTCAGCAATCACGTGTCGAATCTCGACCCGACGGTTCTTTTACCATCCATTCCCGGCATGACGAGCGTCTTTATCAAGAAGCAGCTGATGAACATTCCGCTGCTCGGCACCGCAATGCGCATGGGCAAATATGTTCCTGTCTCACGCGCCAACTCACGCGAAGACGCGCAGCGCAGCGTCGAAGTCGCGGCCGAGGCGCTCAGCAGCGGCCTGCACATCACGGTCTTTCCTGAGGGCACGCGCTCGCCGGACGGCCGGCTTCTGCCTTTCAAAAAAGGCGCATTCTTTCTAGCAGAGGCGACCGGCGCGCCCATCATTCCGGTTGTGATCAGTGGAACCGAGCGGATGATGCCGAAAGGAACAGTCCGTATCACACCCGGCGAGGCATATCTCAGATTTCTTTCACCGATCCGTCCGCAGGATGCGACATCACGTGAAGATCTGATGGAACGTGTGCGTGCCGCAATGGAGGCAGAGCTCGAGCGCCGCCGCGCTAGTCAGCAATCCGGAACACCGCTTATTTGACGATGGCGTTGTACCCGTCCACGATCAGTCGCTCGCGCATGGCCTCCGCATCGGCCTTCGTTGCAAAAGGGCCCACCTGGATGTGAATCAGATTATCCTGCGTCGCCGTGCGCTCGGACACCTGGTATCCCTTGGTGTGCAGCGCATTCACCAACAGGTCCGCATCGTCCTTGTGCGCCGCCGAGATCGCAGCGATCTGCACGACGAATGCGCCGCCAGGAGTGATCGCCGGGGCCGCAGCTTGCGCAGGCTTCGCGGGTGAGCTCGGCGGGGTTGTGCTAGTGGGCCGGGTTGCCGGTGGTGGCGTGGTGCGTGCCGGTGGAATTGCCGGTGCGGGTTGCGGCTGAGTCACCGCTGCGGGAGCGTTTTCCGTAACGGCAGGCTGGCGCGATGCAGCAGGTACCGGCGATGAACTCGCCCGAGCCGCCGAAGGAGAATTGGGGGAAGGCTTGAAGTTGTCGAAGGTGGGATTTCCCGTACCGGCAGGTTCGGTGTCACTCGTCGCTGCAGGCAGCGCCGCATTCGGCGGCGTCGTCGACTTGCGTCCGAGGTTATAGCCGAAGCCGAAGAACACTCCGCAGAGGAGCACCAGGCCGAGGAAGATCGCGAGAATCGCACCGGTGCTAAGTGTCAGCTCCCGCTCGCGTTGCGGAAGCTCGTCTTGTTCGTCGTCGAGGAGGCGGCTCATGAGGTCTTGCTGCGAACTAGAAGCGGAGGTAAAAGCCAATGGTCGGCTGGAGCGTGGTCGTGCGCCGCTTGATGGTCAGATAGTTCTGACCGAAGTCCGGTGCGAGGAAGAAGTTCTCCCGGAACGAAGCACGCACGCCGAAATTGCTGAGCACATCCTTCTGCAGGCCAACGTTGTAATAGTAGGTCGCGCGAAACTGGTGCGGCGCGCCTTCGCCGCCGCCGGCGGTCGGCTTGAAGTCCGTTGTTCCCGCGCCTGCAGACGCGAACGGCTGAAAGCCGAAGATCGGGTGTGGCGGCGTAATCAGATAGCCGAAGCTGGTACTCGTTCGCGGTCGTTCTGAATCTGAAACAGACTGGAGCCGTTGGGTGCGGGCGAGTAATTCTCCGTATAGCGCGCCCATCCATAGTTGAACTCAATACCGAAGTATGGCTTCGCTGTGTAACGGATGCTGCCCAGGGCGCCAACCGTGTTGGACCCATACAGTGACATCATTGTGCCATGGTTCGTAGCGCCGGTTGGCAGGACCGGTCCGCTGACCGTCTTGTTTAGCGCACCCGCGCCGCTGATGCCGAAGTCGATCTTCGCCATCTGGCGGCCGAATGCGGTTGTTTGTGCGGCGGCGATGCCGGTAAGGAAAAGGAAGAGTGTCGCGGTGGCGAGCATGGCTCGCGAAAGGCTGTGCATCAGACGAGAAGGCTCCGGGCGCTTTGTGCGCTCTGTCCTAGTCTAAACCTTTGTTCTGCCGGGCGCGCCGGGCGATGCGGGTGAGCACGGTGGTTCCCACTCCCAGCAGGAGACCGCTTGAAATGGCGGTCCACGTGTTTACCGTCGGACCTGAACCCTGCGGCAGCAGATCACCTATCGACATGATCAAGCCAGCCGTAATCGCGGCATCCAACAACCAGCCCACCTTCCAGTTGCCTGTTGGAATTACCAGCACGATCGCGAAGAAGGCCGTCCAGAGCACCGCCTGAGTCGAAGGATGACGCGACGCCAGGCTCGCCGTGGCAAGCAGCGCCAGAAGCAATCCGATTGCACCTGGCAAAATCAAACCGGGACGGTTCACCTCGAACACAATCAGAACGAGCCCAAACATTAGGAACAGAACGGCGATGTTGGGTGACAGCGTCGTAAGCAGCGGGAGCATCGTGCTCTCAGCGTACCGTCTGGCCGCGCTGCTGCAGGTTTTGGCGCATGGCGAGCGCGGCAGAGTTGGCTGGTTCGACATGCAGAGCCCGCGAAACGTCGTCTGCAGCAGCGGGCAGGTGATTCTGCGCAATGTCCAGCCGGGCGAGCACAAGCAGCGCCGGGGCATTGGGCTGAATGTTCAGCGAGCGCTGCGCTTCGGCACGAGCTTCTGTAGCGTTGCCGCTGCGTTCGCGCACCTCCGCGAGGCCCGCATGCGCCGCTGCGCTCTTCGCGTCGGCTGCAATGGCCGACTGGAACTGCTGCTCGGCTTGCGGAAGCAAGCCCTGGGTGAGGTAATCGCGCCCCAGGGACGTGTACTCCGCCGCGCGCTGCGCGGGTGGAAGCGTGGCCATGCGAGCGGCGCGCAACTGATCAAGCTGGAACGCGGCCTGGCGGAACGCAGCCTCGGAGTAGTTGCGGCGGATCCGTTCAACAGGAGCAAAGCCGCCGTTCGGATCGAGCTTCGATCCCGCGGGAGCGATGGCGAGGTGCGCGCGTAACGAGCCGGCCTCCGGATCCTGCGGTTTCAGCTTCAGCGCCGCATCAGCTTCTTTGAGTGCGGCCTGCAGATCTCCTCGGCGATAAAGCGCAATCGCAAGGTTGTAGTGGTAGTCCTCGTCCGACGGGTCAGCGGCGGACGCGCGCTGGAAGAGCGCCACACCATCTTTACCCTGTCGGCTGAGCGCGACGCCCTGGTTGTTGACAACCTCGGGCAGCGGGAGGCGGCCGGCAACGAACTCGAACGCGGTGGCGGCACCGGCGTAATTGGCGGAGTTGAAGCGGGCCAGACCGAGGTAGAAGTTGGCCTCCAGCGCTTGCGGATCCGAGAGCGGAACCTTGGCGAGGGTCGCGGCTGCGGAGTCGTAGTCGCGCGCGAGGTACTCCTGTTTGCCGAGCGCAAGGAGTGCGGCGGCGTAGTTCGGCGCGGCGGCGACTGCAGTCTTCAGCCGTTCAAGCGCCTCAGCCGAACTGGATGCGTTGATGCCGCGGATGTAGTCCTCGAAGGCCGGCAGCGGAACCGCGCTTTCGCCGGCTGCGAGGAAGGTCTGCTCCGCCACGTTCAGGTTTGGCTCGATGACGCGGGCGACCTTCCAGGCGATGGAGTTCTCGGCGTCGTAGAGGTGATCGAGCGGGCCAACGCCATTGACCAAGGGCGAGAGGCGAAGCTGGTCGACGGAGAGCACCTGGGACTCGATAGAGATGGAGTGCTCGGCCACGGTGAAGTCGCCGATCACTACGTAGTCAGCGTCGAGTTGCTGGGCGATGCGGATGGTGGTGGCACGGGAGGGGCGGAAGTCGGCGGGAAGGCCGAGGTGGGTGAGCGCGAAGACGCGGTCGTCGTGGGAGATGGTGAGGAAGCCGGCGGAGTTGAGGCGGCGATCGAGCGTGTCGGGGAAGGAGTTGCCGATCCAGTTCAGGGTCGCGTTGCCGGAGCGGTTCTCGAAGGGAAGGACGAGGATGACCTTTCCTCCGGTGAGCGATTGCGCGCGAGACGAATGCGGGCGAGAGGGAGGACAGGATGAGGAAAAATATTTTGGCGAGGCGGGTGCCGGCGGGGTCGAGGGCCATCGGGAGTAGTTTAGCGGAGTGGGTTTTGGCGGGTACCCCCTCCCCCCGTACTTTTTGCGCAAAGTCTTCGGAAAATGGAACTTAGGTCTGGACTTCGCTGTCCGATTGCAAGGGCCAAGTGGGCGGTGAAGAAAAAGACCCCCCGGGTTTGGGGGCTGGTTTTGTCAAGGAGGGGCGGTGCGCTCCGTAGCGGAGGAAGCCCAGGCCGACGCGCATGTTGCGGATGAGCGGGGAGGGGATGGTGATCGCGAGGGTGATGCCGAAGGCGGCGTGCGCAAGGGCGAGCGGGATGATATTGCGGTAGTGGAGGAAGAGCAGGCAGGAGATGAATCCCCACAGGAGCGTGATGGGCACGAGGATGGGGTTGGGCAGGTGGGCGAGTGCGAAGATGAGCGCGGCGAGGAGGGCGGCGAGGCGCGGCGACGGCGTGAGGATCAGCAGGCGGCGGAGGAAGACGTCCTGGAGGAGGATCTGCTGGACGAAGGCCCAGAGCGCGTATCCCCAGAAGCGCGAGATAAATTTTGAGGCAGTGGGTGGCGCATGCAGGGTGTGGAGGTGCGCGGCGACGAGGACCAGGATTGCGGCGAGCAGCAGAGCGGCGATGGCGATCCAAAGGGAGCTGAGAAGATTGGTGCGGCGGAGGCCAAGCTTCTCCACAGCCTTGGAAGGAGAATGCGAGGATGGCGGCAAGGACGACGACGGCAGTGATGTAGAGGATGCGCTGGACAGGGTTGCCTGTCCAGATGACGAGCAGGATGAGGGCGTAGGAGACGGTGAGCTCGAGGAGTGCGCGGCGGCGAGACATCTGAAGGGATGACGAGAGGAGATGAAGGTGAGACCCTGCCGATTTGTGTTGCGCCGGTTTTCGCTCTATGAAAGCGCGTTTTTTATTCCATGTCTGCAGTTTTTGACGCAGCGGGGAACAGAGAGCATTTTTGTCAGTACGGCGTGGAGCTTGATTGACATCTCCCGCTGCCGCCAATATTGTCACCATATTCGCAACAGTTGAGTCCTGCAGGTCATTTCTGTCAGGACCGGAGAGTGTTCGTTTTCGATGCATCGGGAAGCGAGGCGAAGCCGCAAGGGTTAGCCTCTTCACCTTGTCAGGAGGCGTATGTTGCTGCGAAAGTCCCCCCTCTTCCTTGTCACCCTTCTTGTCAGTGCTTCGGTTGCTCTTGCCCAGGGCACCACCAGCCGCATCTCGGGCACAGTCACTGATTTGACGGGCGCAGTGGTGCCGAATGCGACGGTCACCGCAACCAATGACGCGACGGCTGTCTCGTTCACGACGCACAGCTCCGGCACGGGTACCTACGCATTCGATTCGCTGCAGATCGGCAGTTACACCGTGAAGGTCGATGCGCCGGGCTTCGCGGAGTTCGTCTCCAAGAACAACGTGCTCGCCATCGGTGTGCCCACTAGTGTGGATCCCAAGCTGAAGCCGGGGTCGAATACTGAGACCGTCACCGTGGAAGGTGGGTATGGACTGATCCAAACCGAGTCCTCCGGCAACTTTGGCGGGATCATCGACAGCGTCACGATGACACAGCTTCCGATTGTCGGCGTGCGCGGCCGGAATCCGGTCGGTTTCGCGCAATATATGCCAGGCGTGATCCAGAACAACTCCGGCAATGCGGCCGGCGGCGACATCATCGTGAACGGATCGCGCGACCGGGCGTGGAACTACGTGCTCGATGGGATCGACGACAACGAAACGTCTTCGGGCGGGTCGAACACGTCGCCCTCGCACCAGAACCCGGACATGCTAGCGGAGTTCCGGGTCATCGTTTCCAACCCGACGGCGGAGTATGGCCGCAATTCGGGCGCCCAGGTCCTCATGGTCACCAAGTCTGGAACGAATCAGTTCCATGGCAATCTGTTTGAGTTTTACCAGTCGCCGTTTCTGCAGGCGAACACCGCGGCGGCGAAGGCTCAGGGCCTCTCCCGTCCGCAGTTCGTGCAGAACATTCCCGGCGGGTCACTGGGTGGGCCGATCCTGCGGGACAAGCTCTTCTTCTTCGTCAACGTGGAGCTCTTACACGCGCTCTCCAGCTCCGTGGTTACTCGCACCGTGTACACGCAGTCTGCGCGTAACGGAATCCTGCGCTACATGTCCAGTCCGAACGGCGCAATCCGCAACGGCAATGCAGGCTCGACCACACCTTCGGTCGACTCTCATGGAAATGTCGTGCTTCCGGCGGGCGCAACCCTCGGCACCTATGACATGGTCGCCAACGACCCGGCTCACATCGGGCTGGATCCGGCCGTAAAGGCCTATCTCGGCCTGGCGCCGTTGCCGAACAACTTCTCTTTCGGCGACGGCTTGAATACCGCAGGCTATACCTTCGCCGCGCCCGCTACTGACAAGCAGGTCGATACGACCGTCAAGATCGACTACACCATTAATCGGAAAAACACCGTCTTTGGGCGCTATTCCCAGGGGCATCAGAACACCTACGCGGATGTGGTGAACGGAGGACTGCAGGCGTTTCCGGGTCTTCCCGCGACGGTGAACACCTTCCGTCAGCCACGCAACCTTGCCTTGAACTGGCGCTTCTCCCCGACCAACAACATCACCAACGAGTTCGTCACCGGCTTCAATCGATTCGGTTACGCCTTCGTGAATCCCGGTTACGCCACTTCCACCCAAACCCCATTCAATCCCAATCTCGTCACGGCGCCGCTCTCCAGCTACGTCTCCAACAACCGCTATCTGACTACCCTGCAACTGGTGGATAACTTCTCGGTCGCGCACGGAGCGCATCTTTACAAGGCCGGCGTGAATCTGCGATATGGGCGGGAGATCGATCATCGCGGCTCTGTCGGGGCCCTGGACATCATCCCGCAGGTCTTTTTCTCGACGGGCAACAACCCGGTCAGCTCCTTCTACAACGTACCGACGACCTCATCCACCTGCTCGAGCTGTATCAATACCAATGACATCTCGACGCTGAATAGCGCGACCAACGACCTGCTGGGGCGCATTGGCAGCGTGGCGGCCGGTTATGTCGCGCAGGACCTGAACACCTTCAAGCCTGCGGAATCCATCAACATCATGGATTCACGCTGGCCGGAGTACGATTTTTATCTGCAGGACACGTGGCACGTCACACCAAGGCTGGTTCTGGATTACGGATTCCGCGACGACATGCGCCTGGCGCCGGTGTTCAAGAGCTTCGTTCCGCTGGTGCCGAATCAGGATGTTACCTATGGGCGTGCGCTGACGAGCACGTTGCAGTTCGTGCCCGGCAAGTTCATGGACAACCGGCTGAACAATATTGGACCTTCAGTCGGCTTTGCGTGGGATCCCTTCGGCGACGGCAAGACGTCGGTTCGCGGCAACTACCGACTCGCGTTTGACCGCATCAACTCCTTCTCCTTCTCGTCGTCGGTCTTTCAAGGCATGCCCGGACTGACGTACCAGGTGACCAACACCACTGTAGGCCAGGACACCGTCGGCCCCTCGGGCTTCGTCTCAGCAGGTGTTCGCGCGCAGCACTGGACGCCTCCTGCGCTGCCGGCCGGCGCAACGCCGCAATCGCTCTCCACGCCGCCTGCCTACAGCAGCAACTCGCTGACGGTCTCGGATCCGCGCATGCAGACGCCGACGGTCGGGGAGTGGGGCTTCAGTGTCCAGCACGAACTCGTTCGCAACCTCGTGCTCACCGTCAGCTACGTTGGCAACCACGGAACACACCTGTACGATGGCTACGACTCGAACCAGGTGAACTATGCAAGCAATGGGTTTCTGGATGCCTTCGTCGCGGCCCAGCAAGGCACCAGCACAGCGTTGATGCAACAGATCGTGAACGCGGACACGCGGCATACATCGGGCCAAACGGCGGTGCAATTCCTGCAGAAGTACTATGCGGCAAACCTGAGCCACAACGATGTGGCCGGTGTGGCGAATGCCTTCGCCAATCGGCTTCAGGGCACCCCGACCACCGCAAACCCGTACGGCGTTCCGCTGGTCGTGACCGCCGGTCTTTCGCCCACGTTCTTCAAGCCCTATCAGCAGTATCTCGGTGGTTTGTTTGTGCTGGAGACCCACGCCTATTCCAACTACAACGGCCTGCAGGTGCAGCTGGAGAAGCGCTACTCGCAGGGGTTGCTGGTGACGGCGAACTATACGTACTCGCGCGCGATGGATATCAGATCGTACGATCCGACATTCACCACGGTTGCGACAGGCAGCAGCCAGTCGGCGGCGGGAACGCCGTTTGACTTCCACACGCCGCGTTTGAACTATGCGCCGGCCGATCTGGATGACACGCATGTGATCAACGGCTTCTTCGTCGGGGACCTGCCGTTCGGGCACGGGCGTCATTTTGGTGCGAAGTGGAATCGCGCGGTGGACGGTGTGATCGGCGGATGGCAGCTCTCCGGCGACGGCTACTGGCAGTCCGGCCGTCCGATTACGTTCTTCTCGGGCTACAACACGTTCTCCGGCAGCGTGCAGACGCCAGCCTCGTGTGCGGGCGATTGCAACGGTCATATCGGATCAATTCATAAGGAGAACGGCCAGAACTTCTGGTTCACGGCGGCGCAGCGGGCGCAGTTCTTCGTGCCCGCGCCGGGGCAGTTCTCGAACATAGGACGGAATCACTTCCGGCAGGATCATGTCTGGCAGATGGATGCGAACCTTTCAAAGAGTTTCCGGACGTTCCGAGAGCAGTCGCTGCAGATTCGGCTGGAGGTGCAGAACGTCTTCAATGTGGTCACCTACGATACGTTCGGGTCACAGAATATTCAGTCGACGGTGTTCACGCGGCTGAATGCGGCGAGCGATGGGGTGCTCAACAACTCACCGCGGCGGGCACAGCTTGCAGCGAAGTATGTTTTCTGATGCGGCTGCGCGGTATGTGTTCTGATGTGGCCACGCGAGGAGGCTCAGCGGCCGGCGGGCGTTTGGCGGACGACGACGACGCGGGTTGCGTAGGGGTCGAAGTGCAGAGCGACGGAGGGCTGGCTGGTTTTCGTCTGAGCCGGTAAGGCGGTGATGGATGCGGTCTGCGCGTCCCAGAGCTGGGTGGTGCCGGGTGTGCTGGATAAGGTCACGGTTGTGTCGAGCGGCTGGGCGCTCTCGTTGAAGAGAAGATAGACATCGGCGTCGCTGAGACGGCGCTTCATGACGCGAAGAGCGGTTGTCGGTGTGGCCGTGCGGATGGTTGCGGGAGCGGCTGCGTCGAGGGCGTGGCGGATCTCGGGCGGGACGGAATGGGGCGGCGGAGGCGCGGCGGGCGGGAACTGGCCGGGAGTGGGGGTTGCGGGCAGTTGTGCGTCGACGACGGTGGCCCAGCGGAAGTCGGCGGGTGTGGTGGCGCGGGCGTCGCGGATGGTGCGGCCGGCGATCCATTGCGGAGTGCCGCCGATGAAGATGACTTTGCCGCCGCCGCGGGCGAAGGCGTGGAGGCGATTGAAGGCGGCTGCGGAGAGTAGCTCTGGAGCGGGCAGGATGACGGTGCGGTAGCGATTGCCGCTGCGGGTGGTGAAGGTGCCGTGGCCGGCGGTGAGGTCGCGGGCGAGGGCGTCATCGCTGACGATGTCGAAGTCGATCTGGTGCTCGCTCAGGAGGCGCTCGGTGGAGACGAATTGTGTGTCGGCGGTGTCGTCGCCGAGCCACATGGAGCTGGAGGGAAGATAGAGCGCGACCTGCGCGCCGGGGCGGCCCATGGACATCAGGTAGCTCATGCGGCGGACGTAGGTGGTGAGGTCGGAGAAGCCGGGCTGGCCCATGAAGGAGGGCGGTGGTTTGGGGCCGGCTGAGGTTGCCGGGAAGTACATCATCTCGACGAGGTTGACGCCGCGCACGAACTGTTCGTTGAGGATGTAGCGCGCCATGGTGACGTCCGGCACGGGCCGGTAGGCGGCGAAGCTTTCGGTGAAGGCGCGGGGCTTGCCGTAGACGTGCGAGACGGAGCTGGCGAGGCGCGGGTAGTCGGCGATGGTGTCGGTCCAGATCTGGTGCCAGATGGCGTCGATGCCGGGGACTTCGACGAAGCGCATGTCGCGGAAGAATGCGCCTTCGCTGTGGGTGAGCTCCATCTCGAGCTCTTCGTGATTGAGGTGGACCTGGTACTCGAGGTTGGTGGCGGCGCACCAGTCGCCCTGCGGCTTGAAAAAACCGGCGGCGAACATCTGCGAGAAGACGTCGTAGTAGTCGGCCTTGATGCGGAGTTGCTGGGGCGTGAGGTGGATGGGGACGCCGGGGTTGCGGCGTGAGGGAGTTTGCGCGAAGAGCGCGGTGTAGGGTTGGACGTCGTAGCCCTTGAGGGCGCGGAAGCGTGCGAAGAATGCGGGTGTCCAGGGCAGGCCGGCGATGGAGAAGTCGGGCTCGTCGCCGCGGAAGCCGAGGATGGTTTTGCCGAACTCGTCGCCGACGTAGTGCTCGTATTGCTCGTGGGTCCAGGCGAGATACTGCGCGGTGGCCGCGGGGTTGAGGTAGTCCTCGAGCGACTGGGTCGTGTCCTTGACGCGATGCGGGTTGGTGTCGGAGCGCGTGGGCGAGGTGCGGAATTCGTGATCGACGATGAGGACGGTCCACTGGCCGGAGGGCGCGGTCCAGTTGAGTTCGGTGCCGTGGAGTGGGATGGGAGTGGCGTGGCCGCCGGCGTCGACGGCGGCAGCGCTGACAACGTTGGGCGCGAGGGTTTGGTGGAGAGTAGTGCCGGCGGCGACGGGGATCTGCCGCGTGACTTCGAGCGCCTGCATGCGGAGATTGGGCGCGCTCGAGGAGAAGCGGCCGCCGGCGAAGCCGCTGGGGTATCCGGCGTCGTCGACGATCCAGACGCGCATGTTGCGGGCTTTGGCGGCGTCGACGAATTTGCGGAAGAAGGCGAAGTACTCGGGCGAGAGGTAAGCGAAGGGCGTGTTGTAGCCCGCCTGCACAGTGACGGCCCGGAAGCCGAGGCGCTTCATCGTGTCGAGATCGCGCTCGACCTGTTCGATGGTGACGGGGCCGTTGAGGCCGTAGTAGGGTTCGGGGCCGTATTCGGGCGCAGGCGATTGCCAGGCAGCGGCGACCTGGGATGCGGTGGGGTTTTGCAGCCTTTGCCAGGGTTCGGTGGCGCGCAGTGTGCCGGCGAGTGCGAAGAAGACGAAGCTCGTTGCGAAGGCAAGGCGCATGCTGCGTTGACTCTTTCCGGTGGTGTGAAGACTCAGGCGGACTGCGGCTGGCCGTTCACGATGACGTTTTCGAATTTGAGATCGGTGACGCCGGAGGCGGCGAGCTTGTCGTTGTCGTGCGGAAGCGTGACGTCGAAGTCCTTGAGGAGGATGTTGCTGATCTGCGTCTGGCCGGGGTTGGGCTTGATGATGCCGAAGGCGCTGAAGTGACCTTTGATGCCGATGAAGTTCACATTGCGGACGACCGAGTGCGGCGGTGCGGCGCCCTGGAGGTTGAAGTACTGCGACCAGGGCTGGACGGCGATGACGGGACCGGCGTTCGCTTCTGATGTGATGTTGCGGAAGGTGATGTCTTCGTAGTGCTGCGGCGTGTCGGCGCGGAGCTTCAGCGTTGCGACGCGGACGTTGCCGGTGATGCGGCAGTTCTCGACGACGACATCGCGAACGATGGTGGCCTCGCTGCCGCAGGTGAGGACGCCGCCGCCGCGCTTGTAGGTGCAGTTGCGCACGCGGATGTGTTCGACGGGCGGGCTGCTGGTATCTTCCATCGCGTGCGGACCTTTGGAGCCTTTGAGCGCGATGCAGTCGTCGGTGACGGAGAAGAAGCAGCCGGCGATGGTGACGTTGCGGGAGCTGTCGACGTCGATGCCGTCGGTGCTGGGGGCCTGCTTGTAGTCGTCGGGGACCTGGAAGCGGACGTTGTGCACGAGCACGCCATCGTTGTTGTAGAGGTGGAGATTCCAGAACTGCGAATCCTTGAAGGTGATGCCCTCGATCTTGACGCCGCGCGAGTTTTCGATCAGCGCGAGGCGAGCGCGCGGCGATGCCAAGATTAGGGAAGTTGCGCGGATCAGGTGCGGCGTTGCGCTGCTTCCAGAACTCGTCCCAGATGGGGCGGCCGGCGCCGTCGAGGGTTCCTTCGCCGGTGAGCTGGAAGCCGTCGCAGTGAGATGCATTGATCAGAGCGGGGTTGAACTTTTCTTCGAAGTGTCCTTCGATGCGGGTGCGCTGGACGGGGAAGTTGCTCATGTCGGTGGAGCAGCGGAGGACAGCGCCGGTCTCGAGGCGGAGGTTGACGTTCGGTTTGAAGAAGAGCGCGCCGCTGACGAAGACGCCTTGCGGGACGACGACGGTTCCTCCGCGTGCGGCGAGGTGGTCGATGGCGGCCTGAATGGCTTTGGTGTTGACGGTGGTAGCCGTCAGGCTTTGCGCCGAAGTCGGTGATGAGGGCTTCGGAAGCAGTTTCTGCACGGGCCATCAAGTGCAGATCCGAAGAAGGGTGCGGCGAGCATCAGGGACATGAATCTGCGACGAGGGAATGGATGAATGGACACGGCTCTCCTGGGTGCGACAGATGTGCGAATTTTATCGTCAACACAATGAGGTGAGCTCAGGTTCAGGTAAGCTGGCTCGATTATCCGGGTTCACAAGGGTTTTGTTGAAGCAAGGAGACCACCATGGGCGTGCAGGAGAAGTCGACCTCATTTGAGCCGCCAGTGCCAGAGTTGCCGGTCGCGGATGTCGAACGCGCGCAGCAGCATTACAGAGATGCACCTGGTTTTGAGATTGGATGGCTTTATCCGGGTGGAGGGATTGGGGCGGTGTCACGCGACCGTGCGGTCATCTTCTTTCGCAGGCGGGAGCCGCCGTTCGGTGAAGCGTGCGGCGTGAGGAAATTTGTGGGTTTTTCGCGAAGGCCCAGAAATGGGCGAGGAGGAAGTTGGCGAGCCCGCAGAGAGCGATGGCGAGCGCGTTCGCGATGAGGATAGGCGCGTGGAGAGAGTGGATGAAGAGGCGCATGAGGGCGAAATTTCCGATCAGCGAGATGACGCCGTTGGAGAGATGGAAGCGGAGGAGCGCGGTGAGCGGCGAGCGTGTTTCAGGCCAGGTGTAGTGGAGGTGCCAGAGGAAGTTGTGCAGGAGCGTGAGCTCGACGGCGAGGGTGGAGGTGAGGAGGTAGTGGTGCGGGAGCGCGCGGTTGAGGAGGCGAGGGTGGTGAGTTGGACGATGATGCCGAGGAGGCCAACGAGGTTGAAGCGGAGGAAGCGGGTGAGTGGGTTCATGGTCGTGCTCATGCGAGCGGCTCCTCGCGGAAGAGCTGGGCGGTGTGGCGGACGGTGAGGGTGATGGCGAGGGCGAGCATGCAGGCAGCGCCGATGAGGCCGCCGAGGTCGAAGAGAAGAATGCTGTGGGCTGGACCCGGCAGATACGGGATGTGCGCGTAAGGGCTGCGCAGGAGGCAGAGGTTGCCGAGGATGAGGAGCAGGCGGAGCTCGGTGGGGCCGAAGAAAAATTGTGAGAGCTCGAAGCGCGCGAGCGTGTGGGTGGCGAGGAAGGATTCGGCGGAGAGCAGGAGGAAGCCGATGAGCATGGCGGCGGCGGTGAGTGGGTGCGCGAGACCGGAGATGGCGAGGCCGGCGAGGAGTGCGGTGGCGCCGAAGAGATCGGTGATGTGGTCGACGTAGAAGCCGAAGCGTGGGCGCTGCTGATGGCGGAAGCGGGCGAGGGTGCCGTCGAGTGAGTCGCCGAGCCAGTTGAGGATGATGCAGGCGTTGACGGCGAGGAGCGCGAGCGGATGTGCGCGGGAGAGGGCATAGAAGAGGCCGGCTGCGAGTTGGGCGCTAAGGCCGAGAAGAGTGAGGTGGTCGGAGGTGATCGCGCGGGGTGTGTGACGGGCGAGGTGCTCGAGGAGGCGGCGCTCGACAGAGGCGGTGAGCGAGCGGTTGATGCGGAGAGCGGGTGTGTAGGTCGATGTTTTGGTCGTGAGTGGAGTGGTGCTCATGTTAGGTCCTCGATGAGTAGTTAGTGGCTAGTGCCGGTGGAGAGCGTTGCGGGCCGAGGTGAGGGTGAAGATCAGCGATTCGCGGGGGATGGATTCGAGGTACGGGCGGAGGGCCCAGGCGAGGCCGTGCGGGATGGCGCGGGTGAGTGAGAGAGATTCGAGCTGGAGATAGAGGCCACCGTCGCGCTGCTCCCAGGACCAGTAGGTGTTGAGGCGGTAGAGGAGGCCGTTGTCTGAATTCGGAGAGAGTGGTGCGGGGGTGATCTCGTCGATGCGCGTGCTGCGCGAGACGGAGTAACCGTGGGTGGGGTCGAGCGAGGCGAACGTGACGTCGCAGGTGGTGTCGAGGACGACGGTGATGACGTGGTGCTGGCGGGTACGGAGGCGGAGCAGCGTGTGGGTCGGGCTTTGGGTGAGGATGGTGGAGGCGAGGATTTCGGGTGCGAAGTTGTGCGGGTAGGCGGAGAAGTCGTGGAGGAGGCGCTCGAAGGCGGCCGACGTGGCGTTCGGGATGAAGGCGGTCGCGCGCCAGTGGTGGAGGAGTGCGTCGGCTGGCTGGGAGGCGGGTGTGAGGTTTTCGATGAGGAGCTCGCCGGAGCGGAGGCGGGTGCGCGCGGCGGGGTAGAGGGCGAGGAAGTTTTCAGGCGTGCGGTGCTGGTGGGCGAGGCGGGACTCGACATGCGCGGCGTAGGTGTTGAAGGCGGCTAGAGCGGAGGGTGACGCCTGGGCGAAGAGGCGTGGGGTTCGGAGAAGAAGAAGTGCGCCGAGGAAGAGCGACAGGTGGCGTTTCATGGATTTGAAGTTGAGGCCTCTGGGCGCTTAGGGCAATGCAAGCGAGGTAACGCGGGCAAGAATTGAATCTCACGGCGGAAGTTGTTCCAGGTGATTGGGTTGCGAGGCGATCTCAAACGCGTGAGGAGCGCTTGTGCGGATTGCGTTGGATAGACTGGAGGCCGTGATGGCGGAGCGGGTGGCGGCGAAGCGGTATCGGTTTGGCGCGTTTGAGGCGGATGCCGCGACGGGCGAGTTGCGCAGGCAGGGGCTGCGGGTGCGGATTCATGCGCAGCCGTTCCAGGTGCTGATGATGCTGGTGGAGCGGCCGGGCGAGGTGGTGACGAGGGAGGAGATCAGCCGGGAACTGTGGCCGGAGGGGACGTTTGTGGACTATGAGCACGGCGTGAACTCGGCGGTGAACCGGGTGAGGGAGGCGCTGGGGGATAAGGCGGGGAGCCCGCGATTTGTGGAGACGCTGGCGCGGCGGGGCTACAGGTTTGTCGCTCCGGTGGAGAGGATCGGGGAGGCTGCGGTTGCGGAAGGGATCGAGGAGCGGGTGAGCGAGGGTGTGCTGGATCGGGTGCTCGCGGGGCCGGAGGATTTGCCGCGGAGCTCGCATGCGGTGGTGCGGACGCTCTTTGTGCTGCTGCAGGTGATGTATGTGGGGTTCTATGTGGGGGCGCTGGCGAACCTGGGCGAGATTGGCGAGCTGCTGAGTCCGTTGAGTTATGCGCGGGTGGCGTTCCGGGTGATTGTGGTGACGGCGGCTGTGCTGATTCCGGTGCGCGTGTTTGTGGTTTGTGCGGTGTTGTTTCGTGCGCCGAGGGCGAGGGAGAAGTTTCTGCAGTTGTGGCCGGGGTTGTTGGTCATGGACTTATTGTGGGCGCTGAGCCCGGCGCTGCTGCTTGCATCACATCAGCGTAGGAGTCGCGATCGCGTGCATGCCGCTGCTGGTGTACTCGCCGTTTGCGCAGCGGTCGCTGATGTTGATGGGCGCGGCGGAGTGACGGAGCCGGTGAAGGGCCTGAGGTGAGTTTGGAACCGAGTGGAACAAAGAGATTGAGTTCCATGTCGCATGCCTGGCGGGCGCTGCGGCATAGAAATTTCAGGCTCTACTTCATGGGTCAGGGCACGTCGCTGATGGGGACGTGGATGACGCGGCTGGCGACCGCGTGGCTGGTGTATCGGCTGACGCACTCGGCGCTGATGCTGGGTGTAGTGAGCTTTGCGGGACAGATTCTGACGTTTCTGCTGGGGCCGTTCGCGGGTGTGTGGGTGGAGCGGCTGAACCGGCGCAAGCTGCTGGTGTGGACGCAGGCAGCGGCGTCGGTGCAGTCGCTCGCGCTGGCGGCGCTGACGCTGATGGGTGTCATCAATCTGTGGGAGATTATTGGGCTCGCGGCGCTGCAGGGAGTGATCAACGCATTCGATATGCCGGGGCGGCAGTCGTTCCTGGTGCAGATGGTGGAGGACCGCGAAGATCTGCCGAATGCGATTGCGATTAATTCGTCGATGGTGAACGCGGCGCGGCTGGTGGGGCCGGCGGTTGCGGGCGTGGTCGTGGCCACGGCGGGTGAGGGCTGGTGTTTCTTCATCGACGGCGTGAGCTATCTTGCGGTGATCGCGTCGTTGCTGATGATGCGCATTAAGCCGCTGGACGTGCGCAGACATACGAAGAGCATGGTGGAGCAGATGCGCGAGGGATGGGCTTACGTGCGCGGGTTCCGGCCGATTCGCGTGGCGCTCCTGCTGTTTGCTGTGGTGAGTTTAATGGGATGGCCGTATGCGGTGCTGCTGCCGATGTTCGCCGGCAACGTGCTGCATGGAGGACCGAATACGCTCGGGTGGCTGACGGGAGCGTCGGGAGTGGGTGCGCTGGTCTCCGCGCTTTCCCTGGCGGTGCGAAAGACGGTAGTCGGGCTGACGCGGATGATTCAGATTTCTGCGGCCGTATTTGGCGCGGGGCTGATTCTGTTTGGGCTTTCGCATGTGCTGTGGCTGTCGCTGGTGCTGATGCTGTTTGTGGGTTTCGGCATGATGCAGTGCGCGGCCGCGGTGAATACGGTGATTCAGTCGCTGGTGACGGAGGACAAGCGTGCGCGCGTGATGAGCTACTACACGATGGCGTTTGTGGGCACAGCGCCGTTTGGGAGTTTGCTCGCTGGCTTCCTGGCGCACAAGATTGGAGCGCCGCACACGGTGATGATTACGGGTGCGTGTGTGTTGGCGGGAGCGATTTGGTATGCGGCGCGGCTGCCGGCCGTGGATCGCGAAATGCAGCCGGTCTATGTGGAAAACGGATTAATCGCCGCAAGCGACGATGCGGATTTGTGCGTTGAAGAGAGCAGCACAGTATGAGGAGAAGCTGATGCACTGGTACAACTACGTTGCGTGTTTCTTTGCAGGGATGTTTCTGGCGAATGCCGTGCCGCACTTTGTGCATGGGATCTCGGGCGATCCGTTTCCGAGTCCGTTTGCCAAGCCGCCGGGGAAAGGCTTGTCGTCACCGCCGGTTAACATGATGTGGGCGCTGGTGAATATCGTGATCGGGTATGTGCTGTTTCGAGCGGGTCATGTCGGCAGTGGAACGCCCGCACTCCTGATCTTCTTTGCGGGGATTGCAGTGATTGGTTTGTGGATGAGCGTGGAGTTTCAGAACAAGCAGCCACGCTGAGATTGCAGGCAAGCGAGGATCTCTCTCATCTTTTCGGAAGGCTCACAGTGAGTTCAGGAAGGCAACAAGATCCTTCTGCTGTTCGGCGGTAAGGTTCATCTGGAAGCGCTGGTTGTAGAACCTGACGAGCTGCTGCAGGTCGGCGGCGCTGCCGTTGTGGAAGTAAGGAGCGCGTGCGGCGAGCCCGCGCAGGATGGGACCTTTGCCGCGATTCACATCAGAGCACAGGCCGCTGATGAGGGCCTTGCCGGGATCTGAGGTGTAGAAGGTGAGCGTCATGCCGGGGTTTTGCGGGTCCGGGCAGCCGCGGATCTCGTACACGGGAAGGTCCGGCGTGCTGAGCTGTTGCAGGGCCGCAATGATGGCCGGGTTTGTTTCGTAACCGGGCTGACGGCTGGTGCCGATGTCGAGCGGAAGCGCGACGGAGTGATTGCCGACGTTGGGCGTGTTGTGGCAGGTGGTGCAGGTTCCGGTGATGGATGCGGGGCTGCCGATAGAGGCGTTGTCGTTGAGTCCGCGAACGCCGGTGATGATGAGCGGCTGCGTGTTGAAGATCTTTTCACCGGCGGCGATCTCGCGCTTCCTCTCGTTGCCGGCCGCGCCGGGGCTGGGGAGCGACCACGGGAAGCTTGGTTGCGCCGGAAGATTCTCCCAGTCGGTGTAGAGCGAGAAGGCGTTCTGGTTGAAGTTGGCGCCGAGTGGATTGCCGCCGAGCGGATCGTTGGTGCCAGGCGAGTATTTCTGACTGGAGATTGCTTGCGGTCCGCCGGAGACCGAGCCGGCGGAGAGCGAGCCGGCCTGGTTGTCGAAGGTTTGGGCGGTGGAGAGCCCGGACTCGAACTGGACGATCTCCGCAAGCTGTTGCGCAGAGGGAGCGACCGCGCCCTGCGCGTGGCCCATCACGGCGCTTTTCGCCTGATCGGTGAGGTCATAGGCGAGATTCGTCTCGAAGCTATTGGAATTGTTGAGCGGCAGAAGGGTCTCACGGCCGTCAAACATCACGGCGCTGAGGAAACGAAGATTCGTTGCCGGGATGGGGCGTCGGTAGACGGAGATGATAGGCGCGCCCGTGTTGGGGTCGTAGGTGATGGCGCAGCCGTAGGGATCATGCACGACGCTGATGGTGAACTGCGCGTTGACGGGAGGCGTGAGGCCGACGCGAATGAGTCCGCTGCCGAGCAGGAGGCTGTGCGCGGACGGATCGCCGGAGGTGTTGGTGGGGCAGTTGGCTCCGTCCACAGCGGCGAAGAGGGGATCGTTGCCGTGAGTGCGGTCATAGACGCGGCGGGCACCGGCGGCGCTCAGGCTGAAGGCCTGGTCGGGCTGATGACAGGTGGCGCACGTGCGGCCATTGGTGCCGAGGCTCTGGAAGAACGGATTTTGTTCGTCGATGGCGCCGGCGGGGTTGTAGGTGGCGACGGCGCCGGTCTTATCAGGAAACGGCATGAGGTTGGGAATGAAGGCGAGAAGGGTGGCTCCAGCGCTTAGCGACACAAAGCCGAGAAAGAACAAAAGCACGCGGCGATGGCGGAGCCTGGTCATATCGCACCTCATTTAGTAATGCGCGACTGGCAAACCAAAGGGGCCAAAAATTTAAATGTCGGGCGAGGACCGGTGAACTTTGCGGGCGGAGAAGGGCACAGGGACCACCGTGGTAGATTGGCAGCCATGATTCTCCAGTTCGATATTCGGAAGCCGAGTCCCGGAGTTGCCGTGGTGAGCTTTGTGGGGCCGCTGACGCTGGGCAGCAGCCTACATGCAGCGGATGCCGAGTTGCAAAAGACGATCAAGGAGGGCTGCGCGAAGGTTGTGCTGAATCTGGCAGAGGTTCCGTATATGGACAGCGCGGGCCTGGGGGTCCTGGTGCAGGCTTCGGGGATTGCCAATGAACAGGGCGGCGGCCTGCGGCTGTGCGGAGTTTGCGAGCGGGTGGCTGAGTTGATCAACATGACTCGCACAGGCGGGCTTCTGCCGATAGATGCGGATGAGGCTGCCAGCTTGAACGCGCTGGCCTGAGTGGACCGGCAAATGCACAGGCACGCCAGTTAGCGGCGGCGTGTTGGCTTGGGTGGGATGTAGTGGAAGCGGATGAGGTAGATGTTCTGTCCTTTGCCGTGTTTCGCCACCTTGAGGAGATCCAAGACACCAAGGAAGCCGGACGCAACTGCCAGATTGTGAGTGATGTCGGGCAGCCCGATCGGTTCAACCGAGTCGATCTCGATTTGACCTTCTTCCATGCTGTAGCGCTTACCGACCGTGACGCGCGGGTTGTGCCAGAAGCGCACGCTGCAGGTGATCTGGCCGGTGCGGATGCGGTCGCGAAGACGCTTGGTGAAGGTCATCGGCGACAGGGTACACGAGAGTTATCGGGTGCGCGCGATCGGCTTCCAGCTCTGAGCTTCCAGCTCCGAGTTTATTTCTTGCCGAACACGTCGCCCATGCGGCGGATCTGCGCGCCCACACCGCGGAGTTTTTCCTCGATGTGCTCATAGCCGCGGTCCATGTGGTAGACGCGATCGAGAATCGTTTCGCCTTCCGCGACGAGAGCGGCGAGAACGAGCGCCGCGGAGGCACGCAGATCTGAGCACATGACGGCGGCGGACTGGAGCGGAGATTTGCCGCGGACCGTAGCGCTGCGTCCGCTGATGGTGATGTTTGCGCCCATGCGGTTGAGCTCGCCAACGTGCATGAAACGGTTTTCGAAGATGTTTTCTGTGACGACCGACGTACCTTCGGCCTGGGTCATGAGGGCCATGTACTGGGCCTGCATGTCGGTGGGAAATCCGGGGTACTCCTCAGTCGACATGTCGTTGGCGATGAGCGAACCGCCGGAGTGGACGCGAACATTGTCCTTGCCGATCTCGAGCTTCACGCCGCAGTCTTCCAGGCGCGTAATGACGGCGCCGAGATGCGCGGGGTTGCAGCAGTCGACGTTGAGGTCGCCGCCGGTGATGGCTGCGGCGATGAGGAAGGTACCGGCCTCGATGCGGTCGGGGTTGATGCGGTGCTTGGCGCCGTGCAGTTTGGAGACGCCTTTGACGCGGATCGTGCCCGTGCCCGCGCCTTCGATCCTCGCGCCCATGGCATTGAGCAGAGCAGCGAGATCGGTGACCTCGGGCTCGCGCGCGCAGTTTTCGAAGAGCGTCTCGCCATCGGCAAGCGTGGCGGCCATCAGGAGGTCTTCAGTGCCGGTGACGGTGATCTTGTCGAAGACGATGTGCGCGCCTTTGAGGCGATCTGTGCGGGCTTCCAGATAGCCGTGCTCCTGGGTGATGGTCGCGCCCATGGCTTCGAGCCCCTTGATGTGGAGGTCGATGGGGCGGCCGCCGATGGCGCAGCCGCCGGGCATCGCCACGCGGGCTACGCCGGTGCGCGCGATGAGCGGACCGAGCACGAGGGAACTGGCGCGCATGGTCTTGACGATCTCGTACTTGGCGACGGGGTCGGAGAGGACGCCGCACTTGATGCGCGTGCGATGCTGGGCGCGGCCGTAGCCGAGCTCGACCTCGGCGCCCATGGAGGCGAGCAGCTTGCGCTCGGTCTCGATGTCGCGGACCTGCGGAATGTTTTCGAGGATGACCTCGCCGTCAGTGAGGATGGCGGCGGCCATGCAGGGAAGGGCGGAGTTCTTTGCGCCGGAGACTTTGAGGGTGCCGAGCAGCGGGTTGCCGCCACGGATGACGAACTTGTCCATTCGGCTAGTGTACGGATGGCGCATGTGGATGCGAGTGGCTGGAATGGTGCAGGGCGGAGCGGTTTGGTGGGAGGAAAAGCGAAAAGCCCTTGCCGGGTGCAAGGGCTCGCTGTGTGGTGCAGGTTCTGCGTTAGATTCCGCTCGGAGCTGCCGGAGGCGGCGCCTGGTTGTTGTTGCCGTTGGGGCCGCGCTGCCAGTCGCCGCGATGGTTGTGGCGCATTGCCTTGAACTGCTGAAGCTGGTCCGGTGTGAGAACGGTGGCGAGTTGCTGCTCGGTGCTCTGGTGAATAGCCTTCATCTGCTGATGACGCTGCTGCGGGGTGAGGGACTGGTCCTGCATGAGCGCCTGGAACTTCTGGTCGCGGTCGGCGAAGATCGGGGTGAGCTTCGCGGTTTGGTCCGCGGAGAGGTTCAGCTGTTTGGAGATGCGCTCCGCCTGTCTCTGCGGGTTGGGCGCGTGATGGCCGTGGTGGAAAGGCGCATTGGCATTCGGAGCGGTCTCCGGAAGTGTAGGCTGCGCCTGTTGTGCGAAGGCCGCTGTGCCGGTGAGGGCGCCCGCCAAAATAAAGCCGAGCGCGGTGGAAAGAAATGTGCGTTTCATCAGACTGCTCCTTGCCGCGGCTGGGGAGGAAGCCCGCGTGCTAGTGAGATAAACACGATACCGCGGAATTGTTGCGGTGCGGCGGGTCTGCGTTGCGTTCGACGGGCGTTCAGGAGCGAAGGAGTACACGGGTATGACGGGCGATCTGAAGCTCTTCTTCTGCGGGCAAGGCCAGGATTTTGGCGGGGTTGAGGCCGAGGAAGTTGAGGCCGGTGCAGATACGGGTACGGACGGCGTCGCTGTGCTGGCCGATGCCCCCAGTGAAGACGAGCTGGTCGACGCCGCCGAGGAGCGCCGCGTAGGCTCCGAGGTACTTGCGGATGGCGGTGCAGAAGGCGTCGATGGCGAGCTCGGCAGCTTGGTCGTTCGAGGCTTCGCGGGTGAGGAGCGCCTGCATGTCGGACTCGCCGTTGGAGAAGGCGAAGAGACCACACTGGTGATTGAGGAGCTCTTCGAGTTCGTCAGGCGAGAGATTTTCGTTGCGCAGAAGATACAGCAGCACGCCGGGGTCGAGATCGCCCGAGCGCGTGCCCATCGGAATGCCGCCGGTTGGCGTGAGGCCCATGGAGGTATCAATTGATTTCCCATTGAGCACGGCGGTGATGCTGGAGCCGTTGCCGAGGTGCGCGATGATCAGGCGCGCAGGGGTGGGATTGAGGCGGGCGACGACGGATTCGCACGACAGACCGTGAAAGCCGTAGCGGATCACGCCAGCCTTGTAGAAGCGCGTGGGGATGGGAAGATGTGCAGCGACTTCAGGCAGCGTCCGGTGGAAGGCCGTGTCGAAGCAGGCAAACTGCAATGTGTCGGGCAGCGCTTGTTGGACCTGCTTGATCAGTGTGAGGGACTGCGGAATGTGCAGCGGAGCGAAGTGAACCGAGGCTTCGAGTGTGGAGAGGACGGAGGGCGTGACGCGCGTGTGCTCGCGAAGATGCGGGCCACCATGCACGACGCGATGGCCTACCGCAATCGGCGAGGTCTGCGCGTGATCGTGCAGAGCAGAGAGGATCGCGGCGAGCGCTTCGGGTTGCGATTCAAGGATGTGATCGCGATGGAGGAGCTCATTACCTGCAGCATCGCGAATGTGAAGAGAGCCCGACTCGCGACCGATTCCCTCCGCGCTGCCTTGGAGCAGAAGCTGTTCATCGTCCTGGGCCCGCGTGTAAAGGCCGAACTTGAGCGACGACGAGCCGCTGTTGAGGACGAGGATAGGAGCTTCAGCCATGATCTTCGCTTCAGAGTGTGAGGGCTTGCGTACTCAGCCTTGCTGTGGATGCGAGCCCTTCTGGAATTCTTGCTCAGGCGGATGCGCGGCGCCTTCCTTCGGCCCCGACCACGTCCAATTCGTGATCTCCGGGCGATCGATGCCTTCCGTATGCGCATAGTTGACGGACTCGATGATCTGATCCTTGAGCCACCCCTTGATATGCGCGGCGGAGTTCTGCAGTCCAGGCACGCGATCGATGATGTCGATGGCGAGGTCGAATCGGTCGATCTGGTTGATGATCGCAAGCTCGAGCGGCGTGTTGATGTTGCCTTTCTCCTTATAGCCGCGCACGTGGATGTTGTCGTGATTTCTGCGGCGGTACGTGAGCTTGTGAATCAGCGACGCGTAGCTGTGGAAGTTGAAGATGACCGGCTTGTTGGTGGTGAACAGCGAGTCGAAGTCACGATCGCTAAGCCCGTGCGGGTGCTCGCTGTCCGGCATCAGCCGGAAGATATCGACGACGTTGATGAAGCGGATTTTCAGATGCGGGATCTTTTCTTTCAGGATGGCGACCGCGGCGAGAGCTTCCATTGTGGCGATGTCGCCGGCGCAGGCCAGCACCGCATCGGGTTCTTCGCCGTTGTCAGTCGATGCCCAGTCCCAGATGCCGATGCCTTTCGTGCAGTGCAGCACGGCCTCATCCATCGAGAGAAAGACGAGGTGTGGCTGTTTGTCCGCGACGATGACGTTGTAGTAGTCGACCGAGCGGAGGCAGTGGTCGGCGACGGAAAGCAGGCAGTTGGCATCGGGCGGCAGGTAGATGCGCACAACGTCCGGACTCTTGTTGGTGACGACGTCAAGAAACCCAGGATCCTGGTGGCTGAAACCGTTATGGTCCTGCCGCCAGACGAGCGAGGTGATCAGCAGATTGATGGAGGAGATGGGCGCGCGCCAGCGGAGCTCCTTCTTGGATTTCTCGATCCACTTGGCGTGCTGGTTGAACATCGAGTCGATGATGTGAATGAAGGCTTCATAACTGGAGAAGAGGCCATGACGGCCGGTGAGCACGTAGCCTTCGAACCAGCCTTCGAGCGTGTGCTCGGAGAGCATCTCCATCACGCGACCGTCGTGTGAGATGTCGGTGCCGTCAGCGTCGATGGGCAGGATGTCCGCGAGCCAGGTTTTGTCGGAGGCTGCGTAGATGCCGTCGAGTTTGTTGGACGCGGTCTCATCAGGGCCAAACACACGGAAGTTTGTCATGTTGCGCTTCATGATGTCGCGCAGGAAGTTGGCAAGCGTTGCAGTGGGCGAGACATAAACCTGCGCGTGCCCTTTGGGATCGACTGCGTAGTCGCGGAAGTCCGGCATCGCGAGTGGCTTGCGCAGAAGGCCGCCGTTCGCGTGCGGATTCGCGGTGATGCGGCGGTCGCCTGCGGGCGCGAGCTCCTGCAGTTCAGGGACGAGCCGGCCGTTTTCGTCAAAGAGAGTTTCAGGCTTGTAGCTGCGCAGCCAAGATTCGACGAGCGCTAAATCTTCCTTGTTCGTCTTTGCATCAGGCACAGGCACCTGGTGCGCGCGCCAGAAGTTTTCGACGTGATGACCGTGCACCATCTTCGGTCCCGTCCATCCCTTGGGCGAGCGCAGCACAATCATGGGCCAGCGCGGGCGCGTTGAGTCGTTGTTTGTACGCGCGTTCTGCTGGATGGAGCGAATCTCGTTGATGCAATGCTCGAGCGTAGACGCCATCTGCTGATGCATCGGGTCGGGATCGTCGCCTTCCACGAAGTACGGTGTGTAGCCGTAACCGCGCATCAGTGCGTCGAGCTCATCGTGCGTGATCCGCGCGAGGATAGTGGGGTTCGCGATCTTGTAGCCGTTCAAGTGAAGGATGGGAAGCACGGCGCCGTCGCGGATGGGATTGAGAAATTTGTTGGAGTGCCATGAAGTTGCGAGCGGTCCGGTCTCGGATTCGCCGTCGCCGATGCAGCAGGCGACGATGAGGTCCGGATTGTCGAACGCCGCGCCGAACGCGTGCGAGAGCGAGTAGCCGAGCTCGCCGCCTTCATGAATGGAGCCGGGAGTTTCAGGCGTGCAGTGGCTGCCCAGCGCTCCGGGAAACGAGAAGCGCTGGAAGAGCGTGAGCATGCCTTCAGCGTCCTGGCTGCAGTCGGGGTAAATCTCGGAGTAGTGGCCTTCGAGATAGCCGTTGGCGAGCGTTGCCGGCGCTCCATGGCCAGGCCCGGCGATGTAGATGACATCGAGCGAATATTTCTTGATGAGCCGGTTGAGGTGAACCCAAATGAAGGATTGGCCGGGATCTGAGCCCCAGTGCCCGAGCAGGCGGTTCTTGATGTGTTCGGGTTTGAGTGATTCGCGCAGCAGCGGATTGGCGCGGAGGAAGATCATGCCGCCGGAGAGATAGTTCGCGGCGTGCCAGTAGTCGTTCATGCGACGGAGTTCGTCCGGCGTGAGAGCTGCGGCGGGAGCGGGGGCAGTCAGAGTGGCCATGCTGGTATCTCCGGAGGCGTGCGGGATGCGACCATGCTACAGCGAGGACGTTCGTTGCATGCAAAGCGCATGCGACGCGATGGATTTGTCATCTGATGAAATAGGGAGCGGGCGAAGAGAAATGCGACGCGAACACCTGGCGAGCTTAGTGGAGGGTATGCGCCGGCGTGGACGCGAGACGGCCGTGGTGGAGCATCGCGGCGTGCGCCACCTGCGCACGAGCTATGGTGCGATCGCGGATCTGGCGGGTAGGTTTGCGGCGGAGCTGCGCAAGCGTGACGTTGGGCCGGGCCAACGAGTTGCTCTGTGGGGCGTGAGCTCGGCGGAGTGGATCGCGGCGTTCTTCGGGTGCGTGCTGCGCGGGGTGATTGTGGTTCCGCTGGATGCGGCAAGTGCTCGCGACTTTGTAAAGCGGGTGATTGCGGATACTCAGGCGAAGCTGGTGGTGGGCGATGCGGAGCTGCTGCGTGGGTTGAATTTTGAAGGCGCGAAGGTTGTGCTTGACAAGCTGCAGACGGAGTTGCCGAGAGAGGCGTGCTTCGAAGTTGATCCGGCGGTGATGCTGGATGCGCCATTTCAGATTGTGTTCACGTCCGGCACCACGTCGGAACCGAAGGGCATTGTGCACACGCACAGGAATGTGCTGGTGAGCCTGGAGCCGATTGAGAGCGAGATTGAGAAGTATCGACGATATGAGCGGCTGTTCCATCCACTGCGGTTTATGCACACGCTGCCGCTGAGCCATGTCTTCGGGCAGTTCATGGGGTTGTGGATTCCACCAGTGCTGGGAGCGGAGCTGCACTTTGAGTCGCAGCTTGAGCCCTCGCGAATGGTGGAGTCGCTCAAGCGCGAAAAGATTAACCTGCTGATTGCAGTCCCGCGTGTGATCGCGCTGTTACGTGCCCACCTGCTGAATGAGGATGCTTCGCTGGCGATGGACATTGAGCGCGTGAGTGCGCTGCCGGCGTGGAAGCGATGGTGGAAGCTGCGGCGTGTGCATCGCAAGCTCGGATGGCGATTCTGGGCGCTGATCTGCGGCGGAGCGACGCTGCCGAGCGAGCTGGAATCGTTCTGGCGGGCGGTGGGGCTGCCGGTGATTCAGGGCTATGGGATGACCGAAACGGCGGCGCTGGTGACCTTGAATCATCCGTTCAAGATTGGGCGCGGAACGCTGGGGAAGCCGCTGCCGGGGCGCGAGGTGAAGATCGGCGAGGGCGGCGAAGTGCTGGTGCGCGGCGCGATGGTATCCGGCGCTACTTGGCAAGGCGGAGCTATGAGACCGCGGAAGGAAGAGTGGCTCGCGACAGGCGATCTTGCGGCGCAGGAGGAGAGCGGTGAGCTGCGCTTCCTCGGCCGCAAGGGAGATGTGATCGTGACCGGAGCGGGGATGAACATACATCCGGCGGATCTTGAGGCGGAGTTACTGAAGCAGCAGGGCGTGAAGGCTGCGGCAGTTATCGCGTGTGAGGGAGCGAATGGGCAGGAGCCGGTCGCGGCCCTGATTTTCAACGGCGACGATGCGGAGTTGAGCGAGGCGGTGCAGCGCGCGAATGCGTCACTCGCGGAGTATCAGCAGATTCGGCGATTTGTACGATGGCCGGACGCGGCGCTCCCGTACACGTCGACCGGCAAGCTGATTCGCCGCCAGGTTGCGGCGTGGGCGTGTGCGGCGGTTCGCAGCGAGGGAGCGGTTGCGAAGCCGCAGGAGATGCTGCTGGGGATGATTGCAGAGGTGACGGGCGAGACGCCGCGGGAGACGGGTGATGGGGCGCGGTTGAGCGAGGATCTGCATCTTGACAGCCTGGCGCGCGTGCAGTTGCAGTCGCTGATGGAGAGCAGGCTGGGTGTGGAGATCAGCGATGACGCGATTGCGCAGGTGAAGACGTTGGGTGAATTGCGGAGGCTGGTTGGTGGAGTTGCGGCGCAGAGCGGTACGGTCAGGTCGAAGCTGCGAGATGCTGGAGTTCGCGACGGCTGAAGCGGCTCGACGGCCCCGGCCGATGCGGGCGCCTGCGCGCGATGCGGCAATCGTGCGCGTGCCGAGGGAAGAGCGTTGTCCTACTGGCGATGGCCGTGGGCGTGGCCGATGCAGATCGTGCGCGTGGCGTTTCTGAATTGATTGCGCAGCCATTGATTCGTCTGCTGGCGAAGCCGCGGGTTGTGCTGACGACGCAGATGATTCCCGATGGACCGATGCTGATCATCGGCAATCATGTGACGGCGTATGATGGGCCGCTGATTTTGTATGGGCTGCCAGGGCGCGTGCGCAGGCGCGTGGCGATTGCTATGTCGGGCGAGCTGTTGCTGGATCTGCGGCGCGGGCGTGGGCAGGGAAATGCGGTCGTGAATGCCCTCGCGCCGATCGGGTATTGGCTGATTACGGCGCTGTACAACGTGTTTCCGCTGCCGAGACTGCGCGGGTTCCGCAGGAGCTTTGCGCATGCGGGAGAGGCGATGGACCGCGGGTATTCGGTGATGGTGTTTCCGGAGGGGCATCGCAGCGAGACGGGCAAGCTGCAGCGGTTTCGCGAGGGCACGGGGTTGCTGGCGAAGGAGTCGCAGGTGCCGGTGCTGCCGGTGGCGCTGCGAGGCTTGGGGGAGCTGAAGGCGAGTGGGCGATGGGTGCGGTCAGGGAAGCTGGAGGTGCGTGTGGGGGGGCCGGTGAGCTTGGGCCGGAGGCGACGGCGGCGGAGTGGACGGCGGCGCTCGAGGCGGCGGTGCGCGGATTGATGGAGTAACTGCTGCAGGTTCCTGCGGATGCGCGAATTTACGCGGCGTTCGCAATGTGAAAGCGGGGTGAAACTAGACTTGTGGTGTGCGGAGGAGAGCTCTGCGCGGTGGAGGACAGGACGTGAGCCAGACCCAGACAAGCCAATTTTTGTTCTGGAGGACGATCCGGATATCAACCGGCTTGTGGGTCATCAGCTGGAGCGCGCGGGATACGCCGCGCGGCCTTACTTCGCGATTGGATCGATCGTTGAAGATGCGGAGCGCGCGCGGCCGTCGCTGTTTCTGCTGGACGTGATGGTGCCGGGCGGGGATGGCATGGAGCTGTGCCGCAAGCTGCGGCGGCATGCCGACGCTGAGCAGCGTGCCGATCATCTTCCTGACGGCGCGGGCGTCAGAGAACGATCGCGTGCGTGGGCTGGAGCTGGGCGCAGATGACTACATCACCAAGCCGTTCGGGATGCGTGAGCTGCTGGCGCGTGTGAAGGCGGTGCTGCGGCGGTTCGAGCAGCCGGTGAGCGAGGCGGCGTCGCCGGTGATCAAGTTTGACGAGGTGGAGATTGACCGCGGCGCAATGCAGTTGCGGGTGAAGGGGGAGCCGGTGCCGACGACGGCGACGGAGTTTCGGCTGCTGGAGTACCTGGTGCGGCATCCGTCGCGGGTGTTTACGCGGGACCAGTTGCTGGATGCGGTGTGGGGTGACGCGCGGTTTGTGACGCCGCGGAGCGTGGATGTTTATGTGGGGCGGATTCGCGAAAAGATCGAGGAGACGCCGGAGACGCCGCGCTATTTGAAGACGCTGCGCGGGAGCGGGCTACCGGTTTGAGTTTCCGAAGACGCGTGAGCCTGAGCCGGAGATGAGTGGGTCGCGGGGGTAGGGTACCCCCTCCCCCTGCTTTGCTTAAGATCTGGAATCAAGACTTTGAAGATGGCTATTTGTGCAAAGTCTTGATTGCAGGAGGGTTGCGGCAAAGTCTCTGGAATCATAGAGATGCGGTCCGCTGTGGGCTTGCTCTTTTTTGCGACGGCGCTGCCCCTAACTCGCTGATTACAGGAGTTTAGAGGGCGCGTTGCCTAGCAGTTTTGCAGCTTGCGAGATTTCCAGTTGCCGGTTAAGGCTGACCTCGATCGTGGCGGGGGTGATGTTCCATCCGCGCAGGGCGACGACGGGGTGCGGGTGTGTGGGTGTGGATGGATAGGTGATCTCGATCGTGCGCTGCTCGTTGGGTAAGAGAGAGATGTAGTTGTCGCTGTAGTAGGCGGGAAGGATGCGCTGGCCGTTGGGGCCGTCGAGCAGGGTGAGCTTGGTGGTGAGCGCGATGGTCTGGGAGGGATTGGTCAGGGTGACGGTGATGTGCTGGTCGAATCCGATGTCCTGCGTGTACGCGATTCCGGCAGTGGCGTGTGCCTGCAGGGTGACGGCGGGGAGGTCGTTCAGTTTGCGGAAGTCGGAGTCGTGGGCGGCGAGCCAGTAGAAGTTCTGCGAGAGCAGCTTGTTGTTTGCGTCGGTCAGGGTGAGCTTTACGAAGATGACCGAGTTGTCCGCGAGGGCGTCTTCGAGCGCGAGGCGCTGGAGGTTGGTTGCGGCGTTCGCCGGTGCGGTTTCGACGTGGATGGTGCTCTCGGAGAGCGGGTGGATGGAGAGATCGAAGACCTGCGCGTGGACGGTGAGGTGCGGGAGCGCCGCTGTTGTGTTGTTGATGATCGCGATGGTGTGGTCGGGAAGGTTGAGCTGGATGTGGATGGGCTCGGAGGCGAGCTTCACGCCGTAGTAGGCGGCGTGGGTGTCGTAGTCGTGCGAGAAGATCTGCCATTCCATGGAGGGCCAGGCGGGCTGGGTCATCCAGAGCATGCGTCCGCTGTTGGGGTTCCAGAGGTGTGCGTTGAAGCCTTCGAAGACGGCGCGATGGCTGACGTAGTTGAGTAGTTGCGCCTTGCGGTCGAAGTCTCCGAGTGAGGATGGCGGGCCGAGTTGCTCGTTCATGGCGTTCATGAAGAGGGCCATGTCGCCGTTTCCGCCCTGGTGAAAGTCGTGATAGGCCCACGCGTCTGAAATGGGCCACCGGTCTTCTTTGGGGAGGAAGCTTTGGAGGGATTCGAGCGTGGGAGGTGAGGGAAGGCCGATCTCCACCGCGAAGCCTAGTGCCAGGTGGGTGAAGTATTCCGAGGGCTCCTGATATTTGTAGGGGCCGCTGTCGTGCAGGTTCACGCGGTTGGAGCTGGCGGAGTAGAAGCGCGTGCCATCGAGCGAGGCGATGAGATCGATGAGGCCGCGGTTGACGGCGGGTGCGGGAACGCCTTCGTTGCGCCCGCACCAGACAGCGATGGACGGATGATTGCGGAAGTGGGTGATGGTGTCGCGGGCGTTGGCGAGGAAGAGCGCGGAGTCATCGGGCTCGAGGTTGTCATCCTGCGTGGAGTCCCAGAAGTCGTTCCAGACGAGCAGGCCGTACTGGTCGGCCAGGTCGTAGAAGGATTCTTCAGTGTTCTGTCCCATCCAGTTGCGGATGATGTTCATGTGCGCGTCGCGCTGCAGGCGGAAGAAGGGTTCGAGGCGGTCGCGCGAGACGCGCTTGAGCATGTCTTCCATGCCGGAGGCGCCGCCGCGGATGGCGATGCGGACGCCGTTGACCTTGATGACGAGGGCGGGCTGCGTGGCGATGTCGGTGGAGTCGTGAACCGCGGGCGAGTGCTCGCCGGCTGGCGTGAGCGAGGCGACCCAGCCGAGTGGGGTTTCGCGAATGCCTTCGTGGGTCTCGTCGACGAGCGGATCGTTGTTCAGTGCGGCTCTGGCAGGATCAACTTCGACGCGACGGAGGTGGCCGGTGGTGTCGAGGAGCGAGAGCTCGTAGGTGAGCTCGCGGATGCCGAAGCTGGTGTGGAGCTGGTCGGAGGTTTCGTTGTTGATGTGCAGCGAGGTGGTGAGGTGATAGAGATTGGGCTCGCCGTAGCCGTTGGGCCACCAGAGCCGCGGATGCGCGATGTTCAGCTCGGGCGTGTCGGCGGGCGTCAGGGTGACGGTGCTGTCACCGGGGGCAACAGTGACCGGGCGCGTGATGTGCACGCCTTCGAAGGCGATGTCCAGCGTGGCGTGCAGGGTTTCGGTGGTTGCGTTGTGCAGCGGGACGCGGAGTGTGACGGCGGCGCGGGAGGTGTCGGGCAGCGGGAGCGTGGTGATGATCTGCGGTGTGTCGAGCGAGACGGGGCCTTGGGCGGAGAGCGTGACGTCCTGCCAGATGCCCATGTCACGGTCGCGGATGGCGGGCATCCAGTCCCAGCCTTCGGTGTCGGCGAAGGTGGGGCCGTCGATGGCCATGAGGCCGCCGTTCAGGCCGGGGCCGTCGGCGAGGGATTGCTCGTGCGGGATGCCGGGGTGGTCGGGCGGGAAGATGAGGACGGCGAGCACGTTGTCGCCGGGTGTGAGCAGGCCGGCGACGTCGAATTTGCCGCGGATGAAGGCGCCGTCGATGCGGCCGAGTGCATGGCCGTTGAGGAAGATTTGCGCGCGATAATTGATGCCGTTGAAGGTGAGCGTGGGATGGCCGCGGAGTGTGGCCGGCGGAGCGGTGAAATGCGTGCGGAACCAGAAGCGCTTGTGTGCGAGTGATTCCGGGATGGCCATGTTGTTGAGGCCGAAGTCGGGGTCGGGGTAGACGCCGCGCGCGACCAGCGTGGTGAGGACGGTGCCGGGAACGACGGCGGCGTACCAGTGGGCGTCATCGAAGCCGGGAGAGGAGATGCGCGCGCCGTCGGGTAAATCGTTTGAATCCTCAGCCATGCGCCAGCTCGCGCGGAGCGTGAGGGTGCGGTCGTCGTTGGAGAGCGGGTTCGTGAGGTGGGGGATGGGATGGGCGACGGGCTTCTGCGGGGGAGCGGCGCTGCGCGGAAGTGTGGCGGGGTCCTGCGGGCTGCGGTAGCCGATCCACTGGCGGCTCTGCACGGGCCAGGGCTTGGAGGCGTCGTCGAAGGCGAGGTTGTCGAGATCGGCCGGTGGGTGGGAGAGTGCATCGCGGTCGGCGGGTGTGAGATCGCGGGCGAGGGTTACAAAGGCGAGCAGGCCGCTGAAGTGATGGAAGTCAGGTCCGGGGGTTGCGTTCGGCGTTGCGTTCGGTGTTCGGTTCCGTGGAAGGGCGGGCGCGATCTGCAGCTCGGGCGTGGCGGGGCCGATGGGCAGAGCGGCGTGGGCGACGTCGTGGCCATCGACGAGGAGGTGGGTGTCGGCGCCTTCGACGTAAACGGCGATGGAGTGCCAGGAGTTGGCAGCGAGGGTCGTGGAGGATTCGAGGGAATGGTCCCCACCCCCGCCAGCAAGCTGGCCGGGGACCCCGACCGGACCGGCCCAGAATATGGGTTTTCCGGAACGCAGAGCGAGAAAGCGCGGGAAGGTGTCGCGCGGCTGACCGACGCCGGCGAGCAGAGCAGTTTCGTCGGCGGTGTCGGGTTTTACCCAGAGGCTGAGGGACCAGCCGGAGCCGGAGAGCGCGAGAGGATCGTGCGCGGCCAATTGTTTGGTGACGCCGATTCCGCCGGCGATGGAGCGCACGTTGTACGGGCCGTAGGCAGGTGTCGCGGGAACGGACTGGGCGATGGCAGAGGAGGTGGTCAAAGCGAAAAAAAGACAGGGTAGCAGGGCTTTGGCAGAGGGTTCCAGCTTCATCGAGCCTCTCGTTCTGTTGGCAGCGTTTTGGCTGCGGTTGTGGACGCTGATAACGCTACCATGCGCGCCATTGGACGGAAGGTGTAACCGGGCGGGCGAGAGCTCACATCTTTGGTGGGCAGGAAAATATCCAGCGGCAGCCGGATTGGGGCGCTGGCGGTGTTGGTGCTCTGCTCCTGGATCCTGGCGGGCGCGAGCGGATGCAGCACGACGCAGCTTTTTTGCGGGGCTGGCGAGGTTTCTCGGAGTGGTTAAGGCGTGAGGCCGAGGGCTTTGGCGATGGCGGGGTCGACGGTGATGTGGGTGTGGTCGTGCGGGTCGGGGTAGCGCACGAGGCCGAAGTTGCCGCTCCAGTCCCACATGGCCCAGCCGATGTGGCTGGCTTCGAGCGCGGAGCGGACGGCTTCGATGTAGCGGGCGCGGGAGTCGGGCGGCGCGGTGTCGCGGTAGGCGCCGAACTCGTTGCAGAGGATGGGCACGTTGTGCTCGCGGCCCCAGTCGGCGGCGAAGGTGATGCGCTGGCGGATGGTGTCGGCGTTCCAGTTGCCGACGGCGTAGAGGAAGAGCTGGTAACGGGCGATGTCGTTGGGAATGGATTTCAGCGTGGCGTCGAGCTGATCAACGGTTGCGGGGAAGGGGATGTTTTTGTAGTAGAGCCACTCGGGCGAACCCCAGCCGGCGCCCTGGTGAGTGAACTGGTAGGGCTCGTAGAAGTGGAAGGTGTAGATTACGTTTTCGTCGGCGAGCGGTTGGGTGACGAGGAGGTCGTCGAGCGAGTCGTAGTGCGCGCCTGAGGCGATGATGGTGTGGGTGGTGTCGATGTGGCGGATGGCGGTGACGGCGGCGGATTCGATGCCGATCCAGCGGTAGGGGTCCTGGACCTCGGACTCATTCATGAGCTCGAAGAGCAGATGGTCAGGGTCGCGGTTGGCGAAGTGGTGCGCGAGGGCCTCCCAGAGAAAGAGGAATTGCGTGGCGCCGTGATCGGTGGCGAGCTGTTGCTTATAGTCGTCGCGCGGGAAGACGCAGAGGTCGACGATGAGGCCGGACTTCAGGGTGAGGTCGACGGCATCGTCGAGCCGTTTCCAGAGGGCGGCTTTGGAGGGATCGTCGGGACGGCCGTAGGTGCCGAAGTAGACCGGATCAACGCCGATGCGGACGTAAGTGAAGCCGAGCTTGCGCATCTCGGCAAGGTCGTCTGGCGTGATCCATTGGGAGGTGCGCTCGGGAGTGTAGTCGCCCCAGCCGCCGAACCAGCCGGAGGCGTTAATGCCGCGCGTGAGCGTGGCGGCGCGGCGGAAGGCGGTGGCGCGAGCAGTCTCTGTGGTTTGGGCCGAGAACGTTGTGGGGAGGAGCACAGCGATCACGGTGAGCGCGAGGAGGAGCTTCGTCATGCCGGTGGGCACCTGTTTTGTTGTGGTCTAAAAATATATCGCAGCGAGATGATTCAGGCCAGGGGCTGCAGAGCAATCGGAGGCGGAGCAGGAGTCTGTGAGGGTTTGTGCCGCCAGTTTCGAGATACGAGTTTCCGGGCGGCGCTTAAGAACGGCGGACACTCGATCGCTCACCGGGTACTCTACTAGCGATGACAAGCAACGTCGGTCTGCGAACAGTTGCTCTTTTTTGTGTTGCGGGTTGCGCTGACGGTTATATCGCTTGAGAATCCTGGCGCTCCAAGACAACGGTGTACTCGCGAAGCGAATAAAACTTTTCGCCGGAAGCGTCCTGCTTTTGTCGGTGCTGACGGTAGTCGTGACGACGATGCGCTGGCCCCTGGCGGGCGACTCCGCATTGATGCATTATGTGTGCTTCCTTTCGAGCCATGGCTACGTGCCGTATCGCACTATTCAGGAGATGAATCTGCCGGGCGCCTATCTGCCGGACTGGATTCTGCAATGCCGGTTTGGAGCGTCGAGCCTCGCCTGGCGCGTGTATGATCTTGCGCTGGTTGCGGTGATCTCCGCGAGCATGTTCTTTATTGCGCGGCGCTCCGGTCGATTTGCAGCGCTGTGGGCCTCTTGTCTGTTCATGCTCATTCATGCACGCGATGGAATGCGGGAGGCGGGACAGCGCGATCTCTTTGCTGCAGCGCTTCTGATTGTGGGCGTCGCGGCGTTTCTTTGGGCGAAACGCCATAAGCGCGCCGGGCCGGCATTCCTGCTTGGACTGGCCGTGGGTTCGGCTCTCACGGTGAAACCGACGTTCCTCTTTTTTTGTCTGCTGCCTGTCGTCGATCAACTTTTTTCGCCAGATGATCGTGGGCTGTTCCTGCGGCGCTGTGCAGTTGTTCTCGCGGGGATCGCGTGTCCGTTGCTTGTTTGCATTCTGTGGCTTGCGAGCATCCACAGCCTGAGCAACTTCGCTTACACGCTGGAGGTGCTCGCGCCCTACCACGCCAGCCTGGGCCATACCACGTGGAGGTTTCTGCTCTACAACAGCGTGTCTCCGATGTTTTTGTTGTTGGTTGTTTGGCTCGCAATCCACCTGCTGAGCCGTTGGCGAACAATGCGATCCGAAGTATGCCTCGCGGATGACGCCGTGCGCGGGGCGCTGCTCTGGTGCGCATTTGCCGGGTGGCTTTCTTACCTGGTGCAACGGAAGGCGTATCTCTATCAGCGAGATCCGTTCCTTGTCTTTCTTCTGCTTCTGATCGCGTTGGACCTGGATGCAGTTCTTTCATCGACCTCAGGCAAGCGCACTCAGCAATGGCTCAGCGCTGTTGCGTTGTTCTGGACAGCGGCGATTTTTGCGCCGGTCTCGGCCTGGAAGGCTGCGCATTACCAATCGCCCGACGCGGCACTTCAGGCGCAGCTCAGTGCGGACCTTCGCCTGGTTGACGCACAGCGCGATCTTGGCCCTCTGTCAGGCAAGGTGCAATGTCTCGATACCATTGCCGGGTGCATCGACACACTCGAGCAGATGCAGATCGTGCAGGCCTCGGGGCAGATGTACGATGAGTTTCTCTTTCAGCCTTCAGGGCGTGAGGCGGTACGCAACTCGCGGTCGTCATTCGCGAACGAGGTTCAAGCAAATCCGCCGCTGATCTTCGTGGTTACGGCGTCGTTGTTTCCGTCCGGCCCCGACGGCTACGAGAAGCTTGCGCAGTGGCCGCATTTCAACGACTGGCTGAATCAGCATTACGCGGTGGCGATGGAACGCACGCCCACGAAAGGCTACCGCAGCATGGGCAGACCGGTGGTCCCGGCGAGCTACCGGATCTATGTCCGCCGGGATGTGAGCGGTGGATGATTGGCAGAGCGTCGCGGCGAGCGATGAGTTCAGGTGCGGATCAACCAAGCTGGATTGACACTGCTGAATGTAGTTTGCTACATAGGGTGAGAAAGGAGGTGCATGCGGATTCTGGAGCTTTGCGAGGCAGCCTGATTGCTCTTGTTGCGGTGTTGTCTGGAACGGGTTCGGCGTGGGCGCATCCGGCAAAGGGAACGAGGGCGCCGTCGTTGGATTCGCTGGAACTGCTGCAGGCGCCTTCGGGAGCGAGAGCGGATTGGGCGAGGCTGAAGGGAAAGGTTGTGGTGCTGGAGTTCTGGGCAACGTGGTGCTCGCCGTGTGTGGCGAGCCTTCCGCATATCAATCAGCTTGTGGAGTCGCTCGATCCGGCGAAGTTCCAGTTCATCTCGATCGACGATGAGGACATGAAGGCGGTGAAGACGTTCCTGACCAGGAAGAAGATGTCGGGGTGGGTTGGTGTGGATGCGTCAGGGAAGGTGTTCGCGAAGTATGGTGTGAACTCGAGGCCGACGACGGTCATCGTCGACGGGAACGGAAAGGTCGTCGCGGTTACAGAGATTGATTCAGTGAGCGCCGCGGATTTGCGGGCGGTGGCGGAAGGGAAGAGGGTCGCGTTCAAACCGATGTCGGAGACGGTTGAGGTGACTGCACCATCGAGCGCGAATGTTCCGAATGCGGAGCATGCACTGTTTGCTGTGTCTGTGACCAAGGCCTCGCCGGATGCAAAGCAGGCGATCGTGAAGCATCCGCCCACCGGATGGGACTTGCTTGGACAAGATGCCGACAGTCTGATGACGGACTTGTTCAATTCGTTTGGGAATCGCTATGTGTTGAAGGACGCGCTGCCAGGAGGGCGGTTTGATGTGCGCGTGAATTCTGGCGATGTGCCGCAGGGTGTTGGTGATCCGGTTGTGCAGCAGGCCGTACTTGCGGCTTTGCATTTGCAGATCCAGCCGAAGACTGTGACGAAGCCGGCGTATATTCTGCGCGCGACAGATGCGAGTAAGAGACTGCTGAGTCCGTCGGCTTCGACGCACGCAGTGAAGCGTGGCTACTGGCACGGGATGTTTCTGCTGATGAATGGGACGATGGACGATCTTGCGTATATTTTGGCGACCGGGCTGGAGACTCCGGTGATTAACGAAACGGGCATCAGCGGGACATACGATGCGCGATTCAAAGTTGGCGGAGAAGACGTTGACAGCGTGAATGCCGTGCTGAGATCAAACCTGGGGTTGGAGCTTGTGCCGGGTGGCAAGGAGATGTCGATTACGGTGATGGAGATCAGCAAGCAGGAGGGCAGTCGTTAGACGGGTATGAGGCTGTTGAGCATTGTCTCGACGGTGGTAGGGAAGGCAAGCATGCCGTGGTCGCGGATGTAACGCCCTGCGGCATCGTCGACAGGGTTGCGCTCGCCGGCGCGCATCGAGAGAGAAGCACGGGCTTGCGTGGCCGGCTTGGGATTCTGCTGTTGCTGTTTCAGGACCTCCGAGGTGAGGATGCCCTTTGCAACGGCTTTGCGGGCACCCCGGAGGTTTTCAGGGAAGCGCGCGAGATCGTAGAGGATGCGAAGGCATTCGACGACACGGCAGGCGGGCGCGAGGGTGCCGTCGGGCTGCACGGCGAAGATGGAAGGCAGGAGCCAAAAGTTGCGGTATCCGCGATTCCACATGATATGGCCGTTGGTGAAGTGGGCGTCGCGAAGGAAATGAATCTCGGCGGCGGAGACATGCGAGTCCTCGGGTGCGCCGATGGTGGTGAGATAGGTGTTCCAGGCGGCGGCGAGATGCTCTTCCGTGATGCGCTTCTGCGGGTCGGTGACCGCGAGGTACTCGCCTTCAGCGAGGCGAGCGCGAAGAGAGGATGTGGTCCAGGCGGGCGGGAGATCGTCTGCGAAGAGATCTGCGATGGCGTCGATGAAGCGGCGCGCGTCGGCGACGCTGTGGATGTTCGACGCGAGCTCGTTGAGCTTGAGGTTTCGTCGGCGAGATTATGGGGTGGAGGCGTCTGGCGAGCGCGGGCGCGGAGGAGTCGGGGCGCGAAGAGAGCGGAGGGAAGCAGAGGCGCGAGGAAGAGGAAGTGCCGGCGTTGCATCGATGCGCTCCTGTGTAGCGAAGAGGCGATTCGGCTGCGCTCAGCAGTTTATATGGCTCATGGCTCAGGCCAGAGGAAGGTGGACGCGGGGAGGCCGGCGGCGTTGGAGAGGTTGGCGTCGGTGAAGCTGGGCCAGGCGTAGCGGACGCGGCTTGGGTGTGGCACGGCCGAGGAGCGGACGACGACGGTCGTGCCGTCGATGGTGGCGTCGGCGGGGTGGAAGTGGCCGTCGGCGCCGGCGAGCTCGAAACCGTGCGCTGCGCCGCCGGTGGCGCGGAGGCCTTCGGCGTGGGAGAACCAGACGCGCAGCGCGTCAGGTTCATTTTTGCCTGCGGGGACGGTTGTGACGGAGATGGGCAGCGGGCCGGAGTCTTCCAAAGGTTCGCCGCGGGCGCCGTGCTCGCCGTAGACGAGGTCGCGCGCGCCGAGTGCGAGCCGCGCGGCGACGGTCTGCTTGTCAGGCGGATGGACGTTGTCGCGAGTGCCGACATCGAGCGTGACGGCCATCGCGGTGTTCGTGACGGCGAGGGTCTGGCGTTCGGCGTCGCGGATTGTGCCCCACTCTTCGTTTGGCGAGTTGAAGTTGGAGATCTGCGCGTAGAGGAAGGGAAGGTCGCCTTCGTTCCAGCGGGCGCGCCAGTCGCGGATGAGCGCGGGGAGAAGGACGTGATAGAGCTGCGGGTTATTGAGCTCGCGATTAGAGTCGGTCTCGCCCTGGTACCAGAGGAAGCCGCGGATGGTGTAAGGCGTGGCGGGGGCGATCATGCCGTTGAACAGGAAGGATGGCTCCCACGAGGCCTGATTGGGGTGCCACATGAATTGCGGCGCGGGCTGGTTGGCGGCTTTGGCTGCGGCGGTGGCGCGCTGCTCGTAGGCGATGCGCGCGGCGACATTGGTCTGGAGATCGGCGAAGCGGGCGCGCGCGGCGAAGACGGGCATGAGGCTGGAGTCGGATGCCAGCGCGGAGAGCGAGATCCAGGAGGCGATGGGTGTGCCGCCCCAGGCGGAGTCGATGAGGCCGATGGGGACGTGCTCGCGCGCGTGGATCTCACGGCCGAAGAAGAAGGCGACGGCGGAGAATTCCGTCGCGGTAGCGGAGTTGCACGGGGTCCATGACGAGGGCTGGTCGTCGAGCGGAAAGTCGTTGGTTTTTTTGTCGAAGAGGAGGAGATGAACCTGGCCGCAGACAGCGGGGTCGTTGGCGGAGGCGATCGCCTTCTCGGCCTCCTTGATGACGGCCGATCCGGGGAAGCCGCGGAGGGGGATCTCCATATTGGATTGGCCGGAGGCGAACCACACGTCGCCGACGAGGATGTCGGTGAGAGTGATCTGCGTGCTTCCGTGGATCGTGAGCGTGTCGGGGCCGCCAGCGGTTTCAGGGTTGAAATAGACGGACCAGGCGCCGAGGTCGTCGGCGTGCGTGGTGGCGTGCTGGTGGCGGAAGTCGACGGTGATCGCGGCGCCCGGCGCGTCCCATCCCCAGATGTGGATGGGACGATCGCGCTGCAGGACCGCGTGGTCGGAGAGCATGTGCGGCAGGCGAGTGGCGGGTGCCGTTGGCGCGGAGGTCTGCGCATGCGTGGGAGCGGCGCAGAGCAGAAACAAGACGGCGAGGAGAGTGAGGCTAGCGGAAGGATTCGTGGGGTATCTGTTCATGTTCCGAGTGCGCATGCGAGAGCGAAGGAAGCATGGCGGCGCCGAGCAGGCCGGCGTCCGGACCGAGCGTGGCACAGGCCACGAACGGGCGGTTGAGTTCGCGACGGGTGAGCTGTGACGGCTGCTGGAGCCGGTAGACGTAGCTGAGCTCGCGGAGCGTTCGGAACATCTCCGGCGCGAAGAGATCCCAAGCCGCTGCAACACCTCCGCCGATTACATAAAGCGGAAGATCAAGCGTGTTGACCAGCCCGGCGAGGCCACGGCCGAGGTAGCGGCCGACCTGCGCGTAGATCTCGCGGGCATCGCGATCGCCGGAGGTTGCGAGGTTGGCGATCATGCGGGCGGTGACATTGCGGTTGGAGGCGAAGAGGTCGGCAAGCGGCCCTCGGGAACCGTTCGCGCGTGCACGTGCAGCCCGTTCGATGCCGGTGGCCGAGGCGTAGTACTCCAGGCAGCCGCGGCCGCCGCAGGAGCAGACGGGCCCGTCGAAGTTGACGCTCACATGGCCGACCTCGCCACCCATGCCGACCATGCCCTGCCAGATGCGGCCGTCGAGGATGATGCCGGAGCCGACGCCGGTGCCGAGCGTGATCATCGCCATGGAGTCGACGCCTTCGGCGCGGCCGGCGCCGAGCTTCCATTCCGCCAGCGCCGCGGCGTTGGCATCGCCGTCGAGAACGACGGGAAGGCTGGTGAGCTCTTCAAGGGAGGAGCGCAGCGGGAAGAAGTCCCAGCCGGGGAAGTTGGGGAGCTGGCCGAGCGTGCCGTCGACGAGATTGAGCGGCCCTGGGCTGCCGAGGCCGATGGCTTCGGCGCGGGCGATAGTTTCGTCGAGCAGCGAGGCGATCGCGTCGGCCATGTCGGTGACGACGGCCTGCGGACCGGAGCGCACGCGGGTGGGCATGACGCGCGTGGCGAGGAGCTGCATATTGTCATCGAAGGCGCCGACGCGCAGGCTGGTGCCGCCGAGATCGATGCCGAGATGGACGAGAGGGCGCTCGTGGTGCGGAGGAATGTGGTGAGGGGTCAAAGTGCCTCCCAGTGCGAGGGAGCGCAACGGACGCGCTGGATTGGCTCAGGCCTTGGTCAGCAACCGGTCACCCGAGCGTGATAACGGTATCATGCCTCCGATTTGGTGCAAATAAATTTGTGCGGCTCGTCCAAACGTCACTCCAGAGCGACCTATAATCCCCGCATGTCGGCGCTTGGGATTCTTCCGCTCGCGTTGGCCGTTGCCCTCGTCGCGCCTGCGCAGCAGACGGTGTCGTTCGCGACGGACGATGGGGGCACGGTCTGTGCCGATCTCTATGGGCAAGGGAATGGCCAGGCCGGCAGAGCTGTCGTGCTGGCTCACGGCGGCCAATTCAACAAGGAGAGCTGGCACGACCAGGCCTTGTCGCTGGCAGCCGCGGGGTTTCGGGTGCTGGCCATTGACTTCAGAGGCTATGGTTGCTCGAAGGGACCGGGCCAGACGGAATTCTTCAAAGCGCCGTTTGAAAAAGATGTGCTGGCTGCGGTTCGGTATCTGAAGGCCCGCGGTGCAAAGACTGTGTCGGTGGTCGGAGGGAGCTTTGGCGGTGCAGCTGCGGGCGATGCATCGATCAAGTCCGCGCCGGGAGAGATTGACCGCGTCGTCATGCTTGGAGGAGCTCCGAACCTTCCGGCAGACGGGTTGAAATCGCGGGCGTTGTTCATCGTGGCGCGTGATGACAGCGAAGGAGACGGCGTCCTGAGGCTGCCTGACATCCGGGCGCAGTATGAAAAGGCCCCGCAGCCGAAGGAGTTGATTGTGCTGGATGGATCGGCGCACGCGCAGTTTCTGTTTAAGACAGACCAGGGTGCTCGCGTGACGCGGGAGATTGTGCGGTTTCTATCAGCGCCCTGAATGCGCACGACTCACTTTGATGGTTGGAGGGCGGAGGGGCGGAGCGTGTCGATGCGTCCGTGCGGGCCGACAACGTAGGGGAGCGAGAGGGCTAGTCGTCGATCGCCAAGGCTAGATAAGGTCGCGAAATCGCTACGATTTCATCGCGAGGATCTTCGATGACTGTGCCATCGGGGTTTTGTTCTGACGGTCCGGCAACTCGGAACTTCACATCTACCTTGAAATATGGGCAGTCGCGGCTGATGTAGGTTCGTTGCGAGGGAGTGAATACTCCACCCTCCGTTGTAAAAGGGCCATACAAATCGGCTCGCCTCATATGCACTTTTACGGTCTGCATGCGAATCAGAACCTGTCCCACCCAGGCGGTATGTTCGCGATCGGAGTCGCTGTCCGAGGCGTTTCCATTCTTGAGGCCGCTAACAAGTATCGTGCTGGTCAGTGTAACTAACGCATCGCGGCGATTCATGGCTGCTCACTTTCATGACACGTGTGAGAATGACACGTTCACCTACTTCCGTGAAAGAGCATTGGGGCGGAGGGTGCCGATGCGTCCATGGGGGCCGACGGCGTAGGGAAGCGAGAGGGCATTCCAGTGCTGGTCGGCGTCCGGGGTGTCGTTGTATTTGGGGTCGGGGTGAAGGGCGCGCCAGTTGCGGCCGTCATCGGTGGAGATGTCGGTGCCGTTCGGGCCGACGGTGATCCAGGTTTTGAATTTTGAGTCGTAGGCGACGGCGGAGCGGTAGCCGTGGGGCGGGGTTGTGGAGGTTTGGCCGCTTCCGTAGCCCAAAAAGAAGACGAGGTCTTCCGGTGAAGAAGATCGAGGTCGTTCCCTTTGTAGGCTGCGTATAATCTCCCCCGACGATGAGAACGTCTCGATAAACGGCTTCTCCGGCGGGTGTCGCCGCGAGGGCAAATGCGCCTGACGTTGGCCCGCTAGGAATTGGGATTCGGTGACAGCCGAGGGCGTACCAGCGTGCACCGTCGAAGGGCGAGTGAAGATTTGCGGAACAAAATCTGGTGCTGCCCCCGCCGGTAACAAATGCGAAGGCTGCGCTATTCCCGGGCACTATGACCGCTTCATTGCTGGCGGCGAATAGCGATTCCTTCGGATCAGCTTTCGGTGGATGTTTCGGGTCGTCTGCATTGAAACGCGCCCAATGCGAACCACTGTCGTGAGTTTCCCAGATGGAGAAGATGCCGCTCACCGGATCGCCAGATCAGGACGCCATAACGTCGGGTCCTTCCAAGCCTCTTCGGACGCGGCTGGCATTTTCTCGCTGAAGGCGATTGCGTCCCAGAAGCCGTCTTTGTCGGGGTTGGTGAAGAGGAGGTTCCAGGTCTGGCAGCCGTCGGTGGTTTTGTAGAGGCGGGAGAGGTCGCCTTTGCCGGAGGACATGACGATGGCGGTGTTGTTGTCGAACGCCTGGATGGCGCGGAAGTCGAGGTGCTCGCCGCCGGGAGGCTTGGCGCAGAGCTGCCAGACGAAGCCGGCGTCCTCGGTGCGGAGGATGGTGCCGTCGGAGCCGGAGGCCCAGGCAACGCCTCCGCCGACGTTGTCGATGCCGCGGAGGTCGGCGGTGGTGTGGGCGTCCTGGAGTTGCCACTGAGCTTTTGAAGTTGCGGCCGACGTCGCGAGGAACGTCAGTAGAAACAGACGACGAAGCATCGACGGCAGTGTATCGCTACTGTGTGCCGAGAAGGGATTCGAGATGCGCGATGGCCGCGGCGTCCGAGGCGGGGAGAGTGAGGTGGCCGACCTTGCGGCCGGGGCGCGCCGACTTGCCATAGTCGTGCCGCGCGATGGAGGGGAATCGCGCGGTCTCTGTGCGCGGGAGCATAGACCCGATGCAGTTGAACATCACCGTCGGCCGGGATTCGGTGCTGCCGAGCGGGAGGCCAAGGATGGCGCGCAGGTGGTTTTCGAACTGCGAGGTGTCGGAGCCTTCAATCGTCCAGTGGCCGGAGTTGTGGACGCGCGGCGCCATCTCGTTGGCGAGGAGATGCTGGCCGCGCACGAAGAACTCAACTGCCAGGACGCCGATGTAGTCGAGGCGATCGAGCAGATGCGTGAGGTGCTGCTCGGCGAGCGGCTGCAACTCGGGATGCGATGGCGCGCGCGAGATGCGGAGGATGCCTTCGCGATGAAAGTTTTCGGTGAGCGGATAAAACGCGAGCTGGCCGGAGCGGTTGCGCGCGGCGATGAGCGAGACCTCGGTTTCGAAGTCGACCATGCCTTCGAGAATGCAGGGAACGCCGCGAACTGCCTCCCAGGCTTCGGCGGCCTGATCGGCGTGCGTGAGGCGGACCTGGCCCTTGCCGTCGTAGCCGAGGCGGCGCGTTTTGAGGATGGCGGGAAGGCCGATTTCGTGGATGGCTCCATGCAGCGAGACGAGGTCGTTGACCGGAGCGAAGGGCGCGACCTCCAGGCCGCAGTCGACGAAGAAGTGTTTTTCGAGGAGGCGGTCCTGCGCGGTGCCGATGGCGCGCGCGTTGGGGAAGAGCGGGAGGCCGTGGAGCACGTGCGCGTCGATGTTCTCGCTCTCGATGGTGAGGAGGTCGACGTTGCGGGCGAACTCTGCGACCGAGTGCGGGTTGTTGAGGTCGACAGGGAGGACAGGAGCGACCTGCTCGGCGCAATCGCCGGCCGGCCGGCGCAGAGGACGTCGGCGTTGACAGCGGGCGCGGCCTCGGCGAGCATCAGCGCGAGCTGGCCGGCGCCAAGAATGCCGACACGTGGACGGTGATTCATGCGCGCGGGTCGGGGTTGGAGAGGACGGATTCCGTCTGCGAGCGACGAAAAGCTTCGAGCGCGCGCGCAGTCTTCGCATCGTTCAGCGCAAGGATCGATGCCGCGAAAAGCGCTGCGTTCTTCGCGCCGGAGTTGCCGATCGCGAAGGTCGCGACCGGAACGCCGCCGGGCATCTGCACGATCGAGAGCAGCGAGTCGACGCCGTGCAGCGCGTGCGATTGCACCGGAACGCCGAGCACAGGCAGCCGGGTCTTTGCCGCCACCATGCCGGGCAGATGCGCGGCGCCGCCGGCTCCCGGCGATGATGACGCGGATGCCGCGCGCCTCGGCCGTCTCCGCGTACTCGAACATGCGATCCGGCGTGCGGTGCGCGGAGACGACCTCAGCCTCGTACGCCACGCCGAGCTCATCAAGAACCTTCGCCGCGTGCTCGAGCGTGGGCCAGTCCGAGCGCGAGCCCATAATGATTCCGACGCGGATGCCGACTTGCGGCGATGCGGTCTTGCTCACGGAGCGCTCCTGTGATTCCAGTTTCGCAGGACGTCGATGAAGGCGCTCTGCTCCAGCGCCTGCACGCGGTCCTTCAGCGAGTCCACGGTATCACCGGGCAGCACAGGGCAGCGCTTCTGCAGGACGATCGGACCGGCGTCGACATCTTCGGTGACCTGGTGAATCGTGCATCCCGTTTCTTTCACGCCAGCGGCGAGCACGGCCTCATGCACCTTGCGATTCATCAGGCCGCCGAACGCCGGCAGCAGCGATGGATGCACGTTGAGCAGACGCCCATGCCAGTCGCTGACGAAGTGCGGCGAGAGGATGCGCATGTAGCCGATCAGCAGCACGAGCTCGACGCGCGCTTTGCGCAGCTCGGCGCTGACGCGCTCGTCGTACTGTTCGCGCGTGAGGCCGGTGGGATCGAGAAAGAGCGACGGCACTTTGTAAAGCTTCGCGCGATCGAGGATGGGCGCGGTGGGCTTGTCGGAGATGACGATGGCGATCTGCGCGTCGAGCGTGCCGGCCGCAATCGCGTCCAGCACTCCCTTCAACGCCGTGCCGCGTGTAGAGCCGAGAACGCCGACGCGGAGGCTCATGCGTGCCTCGCTGGCGTGGCGGAGCGGAGTTCGTTCATGTGCTCGACGCGGCGGCGAGATGAGAGCGGCCGTGCCGATGTCGGACCGATGGAAGAACGGGCCGCGGATATCGGCGAGGACGGACTCGCAACGCGATTCAGCTTCGGCGAGATTCTTCCCACGCGACACGACAGCGAGCGTGCGCGAGCCGGCGGAGACGAGAGTTTCGTTTTGCATATCTACGGAGCCAAGATAGACGGTCGTTGCGGCAGGGATGACTGCGGGAACGGGCATCGGGACCGCATCGCCTTTGCGCGGGTGGTCGGGGTAGCCTTCGGGCACGAGGTACTTGCAGACCGTGGCGGCGGGCGTGAAGTTGACGTCGAGGTTGTACAGCGTGCCAGCAACGATGGCGCGGCAGATGGCGACGAAGTCGGTCTCCAGCAGCGTGAGCAGGTTGAGGCACTCGGGGTCGCCGAAGCGCGCGTTGTATTCGATGAGGCGAACGCCGTCGCGCGTGGCGATGAAGCCGCCGTAGAGGATGCCGCGGTAGGGCGCGTTGAGCTCGTGGTGGAGCGCGGCGATGACCTGCTCGTTGGTGCGGCTGTGCGGAGGTGATGTCGTGCGATGTGAGGAAGGGAAGCCCGCCGTTCGCGTCGGTGTAGGAGCCCATGCCGCCGGTGTTGGGGCCGCGGTCGCCGTTGAACGCGCGCTTGTGGTCCTGCACGGCGGGCATGTGGCGCAGCGTGGTGCCGTCGCTGAAGCTGAGCAGCGAGAACTCTTCGCCTTCGAGCTTCTCTTCGATGACGAACGGATGGCCGGCGGCGAGGAGATCGCGGCAGAAGGCGAGCGAGTCCTCGCGTGATTGCAGATGGTCGCCGAAGACCTTCACGCCCTTGCCACCGGCGAGGCCGTCGTCCTTGATCACGTGATTGTCGCCGAGGCGATCGAGAAAGCGCTTCGACGCCGTCGATGGACGTGAAGCGCTGGAAGATCGGATTGCCGGGGATGTGGTGGCGATCGAGCAGCGAGCGCGTGAAGCGATTTCGAGGACTCGATGCGCGCGAGCGATTGCGGTGGGGCCGACGGTGGGGATGCTCGCCGACCCAGAGCGCGTCGGCGACGCCGGCGGCGAGCGGAGCTTCAGGGCCGATGATGGCGAGCGTGGCCTGGTGCTCCAGCGCGAAGGCGACGACGGCGGACGAATCGTTGATGTTGCCCGGCGGCGTAGCGCTGCGTGAGAGCAGCGATGCCGGGGTTGCGCGTCGATCCGAAGCAGAGCAGTTCAGGCTGCTGCGGACTGCGTGCGAGAGCGGCTGCGATGGCGTGCTCGCGCGCGCCGGAGCCGACGATGAGGATGCGTTCGCGCTGTGTGTTCATCGTGCGATCGCCTCCATGATGGCTGGATTCGAGCGGGCGCAGATCGGGCTCGAACAGATTGCCGGTGATCGCCTCGTAAAGCTGGATGTAACGCGAGGCGAGCTCGGCGATGAGGTCGGGCGGCGGTGTGGGCAGCGTCTTGTCCTTGTACGGATCGCAGCGCTCGCGGAACCAGAGCCGGAAGAACTCCTTGTCGATCATGTCGGGTTCGCGGCCTTCCGCGAGGCGCTGCTCGTAGGTCGGCGCGAGCCAGTAGCGGCTGGAGTCCGGCGTGTGAATCTCGTCGATGAGAATGATCTCGCCTTCGGGCGTGACGCCGAACTCGTATTTGGTGTCGACGAGGATGAGGCCGTGTTGCGCGGCGCGCTGCTGCCCGAAGGCGAAGAGCTCGAGGGCCTTCGATGACGCGAACTCCCACTCGGCCGCGGTGAGCCAGCCTTCGCGGATGATCTCCGCCGGCGTGATGGGGCGATCGTGCGTGGCTTCTTTCGTTGTCGGCGTGATGAGGTTGCGCGGCAGCGGCTCGTTCTTGCGCATGCCGTCGCGCAGCGTGATGCCGGCGAAGTCGCGCTCGCCCGCAGAGTACTTGGTCCAGATGGCGGTGTCGGTTGAGCCGGTGAGATAGCCGCGCACAACGAACTCAATGGGCAGCACGCGGCACTTGCGCGCGAGCAGCGCGTTCGCGTGCGGCGAGCGGATCACGTGGTTGGGCGACGATGTGGCGCGTGGCCTCAAACCAGTGCAGCGAAGTGCGGTTGAGCACCTGGCCCTTGTAGGGAATCGCGCCGAGCATGCGGTCGAAGCCGGACTGCCTGTCCGTCGTGATCAGCAGCAGGCGGTCGCCGAGATCGTAGGTGTCGCGCACCTTGCCGGGATATTTGTTGGGCAGGGGAAGATTCGTTTGCGTGAGGCAGTGCGGGATGGCGTCGAGGAGTTCCTGGCGGGAGAGCATCGTGACTAGGCTCCTCCTGTGAAGCGCACGCCTGTGGTGTTGGCCTCCACACGGCCGATCTCTGCGACGGAGAATGGGCGCGAAGGCGTCGGCGAGTGACGGACTGATGGCCGGCGCGGCGCGACGACGACAAGCCCAATGCCCATGTTGAAGACGCGATGCATCTCTTCGTCCCCGATCCGGCCGAGCTTCTGCAACCACGTGAAGATGGGCTGCGGTTTCCAGGTCGTGCGGTCGATGACGGCGCCGAGACCTTCGGGAAGAATGCGCGGCGTGTTTTCGATGAGGCCGCCGCCCGTGATGTGCGCCATGCCTTTGATCGGAATGCCGGCGTCGAGGGCGCGGCGGATCGGTCGTGACGTAGTTGGCGTGGGGCTCGAGCAGTACGTCGGCGAGAGTTGCGCCGTTGAGTTCCGGCCGCGGCTCGTGGATGTCGAACTTGTTGATCTCGAAGAGCAGCTTGCGGGCGAGCGACCAGCCGTTGGTGTGCAGGCCGGACGAACTGACGCCATAGAGCACGTCGCCTGCAACGATGTTCGCGCCGGTCAGGAGCTTGGAGCGATCCACGACGCCGGTGACGAAACCCACGACGTCGAGGTCGCCGGGCGCGTAGACGGAGGGCATCTCGGCGGTCTCTCCGCCGACGAGCGCGATGCCGGATTCTTCGCAGGCAGCCGACATGCCGCGGACGAGCTCTTCGACAATCGCAGGCTCGACCTTGTGCAGGCCGAGGTAGTCGAGGAACGTGAGCGGGCGCGCGCCCATGACCGCAATGTCCCCGGCAACCGCAGCGACAAGATCGCGGCCGAGGTTTTCGTAACGCCCGGCCATCACCGCAACGAGCGTCTTCGTGCCGACGCCGTCGGTGCTCTGCACCATCACGGGATCAGCCATGCCTTTGATGGCGTCGGTCAGCGAGAAAAGTGAGCCGAAGGAACCGAGGCCGGTGAGCACGGCCGGCGAGTGCGTGCGCGCGACGTGCGCCTTCATGCGCCGGACGGCTTCGTTGCCGGCTTCGATGTCCACACCGGCGGACTTGTAATCAATGGGTTGCTGGGGGTCAGGCATCTGTGTCTTCAATTTTATGGTGATTGGAACGCTACTTTATCCACGCGCGCGCATTGTCGAAGAGCCGCTGCCACGGGCTGTGCTCGAAGCGTGCGGGTCCAGGTGTGTTGCACGCCGAGCGAGATGCGCTCGGGGTGCGGCATGATGATGAGCGCGCGGCCGTCGGCGGAAGTGAGCGCGGCGGTGCCGCCCGGCGAGCCGGAGGGATTGAGCGGGTAGTGCTGCGTGGGGCGGCCGTAGGTGTCGATGTACCGGACCGCGATCGAGTCGGAGGGGCGAGTCAGTCGCGTGGCCTTCGCCGTGCGCAACGATGATCGGCGTGCGCGCGCCTTCCATGCCGGCAAGGAAGATGGAGGCAGTCGGCTGAACCTCGACCATGCAGATGCGCGCTTCATAGCGTGAGGAAACGTTCCGGACGAAGCGCGGCCAGTGTTCAGCGCCGGGCACGAGCTCGCGGAGCTGCGCCATCATCTGGCAGCCGTTGCAGACGCCGAGCGAGAAGGTGTCAGGGCGCGCGAAGAAGGCCGCGAAGGCGTCGCGGAGCTGGTTGTTGAAGAGAATCGTTTTCGCCCATCCGCTGCCGGCGCCCAGGACATCGCCGTAGGAGAAGCCGCCGCAGGCGGCGAGGCCGATGAAGCTGGACGAGGTCGGCGCGCCCGGCGAGCAGGTCGCTCATGGTGACGTCGACGCATTCGAAGCCAGCGCGGTCGAAGGCCGAGGCCATCTCGTACTGGCTGTTGACGCCCTGCTCGCGCAGGATCGCGACTCGTGGTTTTGCGAGGTTCAGATACGGCGCGCACACGCGCTCGCTGAGATCGAAGCGGAACGTCGACGAACAGGCCAGGCCGGTCGGGGTCGTCGAGAAGAGCGAACTCCTGCTGTGCGGACTCTGGGTTATCGCGCAAAGAAGCGATATGGAAGCTGGTCTCGGACCACATCTTGTGGAGGGCCGTGCGGGTGTTGGAGTAGACAAGTTCTTTATTTTGATGGAATTCGAGCGTGTCCTCCGTCGTGGACCGGCCGATGAGATACGCAGTGAGGCCGGCGGATTGGAGCTGCTTCAGAACTCGCTCGGCGTCTTCTGTGCGGACTTGGAGGACTGCGCCAAGCTCTTCAGAGAAAAGGAGTTTGAGCGGTGAAGAGTGCGCAGGCAGGTCGATTTCGAGGCCGCAATGGCCGGCGAAGGCCATCTCCGCGAGCGTGACGAAGAGGCCGCCGTCCGAGCGGTCATGGTAGGCAAGCAGCTTGCCTTCACGGTTTAGCTGCTGGATCATGTCGAAGAAAGCAAGCAGTTTAGCGGGTTCGGGTGTGTCCGGGGTCTCGCCGTCAGTGATGTTATAGCTCTGCGCGAGCACGGAGCCGCCGAGGCGGTTGCGGCCCTCGCCGAGGTCGATCAGGATGAGGCGTGCCTTCGGGTTGGAGCTGGGGTGTAAGTGTCCTTCTTACATCAGTTACTGGAGCGAAGCCGGACAGGATCACGGAGAGCGGAGAGATGACGGAGCGGGGCTCGCCGTTTTCGCGCCAGCTCATCTTCATGGACATCGAGTCTTTGCCGACGGGGATCGTAAGTCCAAGCGCTGGACAGAGTTCCATGCCGAGCGTACGCACGGCATCGAACAGCTTTTCGTCTTCGCCGGGGGCGCCGGCGGCGGCCATCCAGTTGGCCGAGAGCTTAATGTCGGAGATTCTCGTTTATGGACGTACCTGCAAGATTTGTAAGGACTTCGCCGAGAGCCATGCGGGCCGAAGCAGGGGCGTTCGTGACGGCCAGAGGCGTACGTTCGCCGATGGCCATGGCCTCGCCAGCTAAGCTACTGAAATCACGGATAGTTACGGCGCAATCGGCGACGGGAACCTGCCACGGACCGACCATCTGATCCTGCACGGTCAGGCCGCCGACGGAGCGGTCGCCGATGGTGATCAGGAAGGATTTTGAGGCGACTGCGGGCATGCGCAGGACGCGTTCCACAGCGTCTTCCACAGGGATTTCCACACGGAGGGATTTCCTGCGGTGAACCGAAATCCACAGAAAATTGGTGTGTTTTGAGTGCTTTTAAGCGGTTTTGAGCGGTTTTGGAGTGCTCGTTTTTGGATTCTTGCGGTCAATACTTCGCTCCATTTTGGGAGGTTTCCCAAAAAGGAGCTGTTGGGGCAGATCGATGGGGCGAGTTTCCCCATTTGGGTCTGACGAGTTGATGAGGACGATTTCGAGTTCCCCGGTGGCGCGGCCGGCGACGGCGAAGGGGCAGCGCTCGCGTTCGCAGATGTCCTGGAAGAGTGGGAGGTGTTCGGGCGGGAGCGCGAGGACGTAGCGCTCCTGGGCTTCGTTGCACCAGACCTCGAGAGGCGAGAGGCCGGCTTCGGCCTGGGGGATTGCGGCGAGGTCGAAGACACCGCCGACGCCGCCATCTTTGACGAGCTCGGGGAAGGCGTTGGAGAGGCCGCCGGCGCCAACGTCGTGGATGGAGAGGATGGGATTTGCGTCACCGAGCTGCCAGCAGCGGTCGATGACCTCCTGGCAGCGGCGCTCCATCTCGGCGTTGTCGCGCTGGACGGAGGCGAAGTCGAGGTCGGTGTTGGTCTGCCCAGGATTGGCTTGAGGCTGCGCCGCCGCCGAGGCCGATGAGCATGGCGGGGCCGCCGAGGACGATGAGGAGATCGCCGGGGCGGATGGGGCGTTTTTCGATGTGGCCGGCGCGGATGTTGCCCATGCCGCCGGCGAGCATGATGGGCTTGTGATAGCCGAACGTGGTGCCGTCGCGGCTGTCGCTCGGAGCTTGTTACGGTTTGCTCGTACGTGCGGAAGTAGCCGCAGAGGTTGGGGCGGCCGAACTCGTTGTTGTAGGCGGCGGCGCCGAGCGGGCCCTCGATCATGATGTCGAGCGGCGAGGCGATGTGCGCGGGGCGGGATGGCGTCGCGCTCCCAGGGTTGCGGCGATTGCGGGAGATTGAGGTTGGAGACGGTGAAGCCGCAGAGGCCGGCTTTGGGTTTGCCGCCGCGGCCGGTTGCGCCTTCGTCGCGGATCTCGCCGCCGGCGCCGGTGGCTGCGCCGGGCCAGGGAGAGATGGCGGTGGGGTGGTTATGGGTCTCGACCTTGCAGAGGATGTCGATCTCTTCTTCGTGCGCGGTGAAGATGTTGGTCTCGGGGTCGGGGAGGAAGCGTGAGCCGGGGCCGCCGCGGATGACGGCGGCGTTGTCGCGATAGGCGGAGAGGACGTTCTCGTGCGAGTCCGCGTAGGTGTTGCGGATCATCGCGAAGAGCGACTTGTCCTGTGCGACTCCGTCGATGGTCCAGGAGGCGTTGAAGATTTTGTGGCGGCAGTGTTCGCTGTTGGCCTGCGCGAACATGTAGAGCTCGACGTCGGTGGGGTTGCGGCCGAGGGCGGTGAATTCGCGGACGAGGTAGTCGATCTCGTCGGGTGCGAGGGAGAGGCCGAGGGTGCGGTCGGCTTCTTGGATGGCGTCGGCGCCGCGGTGGAGGATGTCGATGGTGGTGAGGGGCCTGGGGGTGTGCTCGGCGAAGAGCTTGTGGAGTTCGTCGAGGCCGCCGAAGAGGACGGTCTCGGTCATGCGGTCGTGCAGGGCGGGGAAGAGCGGCTGCGGGTTGCGGAAGCCGTGGATCTGGACGACGCGGATGCGCTCGATGCGCTGGGCGTTGGTGAAGCCGGTGTTGAGGAGGATGTCGGTGGCTTTGCTGGACCAGGGCGATTGGGTGCCGATGCGCGGAGCGACGAAGATGGCGGGGTCGGGGAGCGGGGTGTCGGTGAGCTCGAGCAGATCGGTGAGGCGGGCGTGATCGAGCGGGCCGGCGGCGGTGATGAGGTAGAGGAAGAAGGCGTCGACGCCGGTGACGGCGGGGTCGAGGGCGCGGAGCCGCGCGGTGAGGCGATCGGCTTCGAAGCTGGTGAGCGCGGGGGGGCCGGCGAGCGCGAGGAGCTGCACGTCATCCGCGGAGACTGGCAGAGAAATGTGTCGGGGGTGTCGGCTGCGCGCATCAGTATCAGTTTACGTGGTGTGGGGTGGAGCGCGGCTCGGGTGAACGGCCGGTGTGTGAACCGGGTCCCGCAAGCGATCCGGGACAACCAGGTCCGAACTGTTTGGGCTGGCGGAAGGGCGTTTATGAGGACTGAGGATCGAAAGGCACGCGAGCCCTTTCGATCAGTGCATTGCCCTGAAGTCAACAGTTGAGATCACGGCCATCAAGAAAGCCCCCTCGCAGCGCGAGATCGGTCTATTTCCACCACTTGAGGTCTGGCCATAACGACTGGAGGTCTGGAGTCAATCCGACGCAGTGGTATATCGGTTCATTCTCATCGGGCCGTGCATAGGGATTGTTCGGGCGCGCGACCAGCCGGAGGGACTTGCAGAGCTTTTTGTACTTCTCCGGGGAGTCCTCGTCCATCAGGATCAGACTCTGGCCAGAGTAGTCCCGCGGTCCCCAGATCCAGTAGTTGTTCGCACTGCTGATTGCCTTGGGTAAGCCATACTTCGGCCCAAAGAGGTCAACCGCTCCGGCGTCACCGTAATTGGACGCTCCAATCGCCGTGACTCTCTGCTCCTCGGGTGGCAAAGAGTGAACGTAATCCGCCACGATCTTCACCCGTTCTTCCCATCCCATCATATCGGCGTAGATCTGCGGGAGTCGGCTCTCTGGCTGGTTCTCGAATTTCTGCTGCTGAATTCCAAGCTTCTTCGTGTACGCAATGTATCTGTCGATGGAAAGCACAGGAACTGCTGTAGGGGCAATCAGCGCTCCAGCCAGGAGCATTGCCAGGGCATAGACAGGCCGGAACCACCTGAGAGCGCCGCCAGCCGTCATACGTTCAAACAAAACCGCGCCGGGAGCGAGGATCACGGGATAGACCGGTGCGACATAGTAGAACTTGCCCTTCAGCAGGAGCATGCATCCCAGTGCACTCAAAAAGGCCCATGCAAGGGCTCCGTAGCGCCTGCCCTGGGGAGAAATGAGAAACCACAACCCTAAGACAACTAAGAGTGATGAGACGAACCCCATCATGTCCGACTGCTGAGCCAGATACTGCAGAGGCGGCACCATCACATCGCGGCCGCCTTGTCGCACGCTTCTGACCAATTGCACAAAAGGAAAATTCCAACGTAGCTGCCAGAGAAAATTGGGCAGCGCCATCAGCGTGGCAATGGCGGCGCCGATCCAGAACCACGGCCGTGCAAAACTGCGGCGCAGCGGCGAAAACGCGATGCCAACTAGCAGCCCGGCAATGAAGAACAGCACGCCATACTTATTGAGCAGCGTAATACCGGTCAACGCTCCAATCGATACCCAGGTCTTCTGGTTCTCAGTTTGAACAAGATCTACGAGGAACCATGCGATCAGGATCCACAGAAGGGGATCGAAGGCATTCATCGTAAACAAATGCGAAAACGCGAGGTAGATCGGCGCGACAAGCACGGCGAGCGACGCCAGAAACATCGCCCAGCGACCGCCCCCCAGCTTGCGGGCAAAGAGACCGGCCATCACGATGGTCGCCACATCGGCCAACATCGGCAGGAGGCGCAGCGCGTACAGAGACACTCCGATCGTATGCTCCAACAGCCACGCGATCCAGGCGATCAACGGCGGCTGATCCACGTATCCCCAGGCCGGATGCTCTCCGCAGGCGAGGTAATACATCTCGTCGCGGAAGTACCCATAGTTCGAAGCAGCCACGAGATAGACCGCTACGCGAACGAACGCGAGGCAGTAGATAGCTGCCATTCCCGGCGTCGGGTGAATTGCGGCTGAAAAAGGGCGAGCAAACGTGGGTTTTCTGATTGCCGACCTCGGGGTTGTGGATTCGGATGCTTTCCGTACGTCCCTGATAGTGATTGATCCAGGTACGCAATTCAAGGGCGTGCAGTTCAGACCGGAACTGGATAATTTCCAGATTTTTGGGGAATCGCTCTTCCGCGATCGAGATCACTTGATGCCAAATCGCCAAGCCACTGATCGAGCCCAAATTAGTACCGGGAGGTCGGCTTATGCCGAAGAGGTAAGTCCAGCTGGCAAGAAGTGCGTTTATCGGGAATCATGTCGATCAACTTGAATCATGCCGAACAGAGTGGTCCTGGATAGCGGTTGCAGCACTTCTTGCTATGATCGTGCGCAGGCGGACGCTCCAAGCCGACCGAACGGTCTCTCTGGGGCTACCCCAGGGCAACATGTCGAACTCAGCAAGCACCGCATGAGCCTCACTGCACGCTGTGCAGACCAGCTCACGCAAAGTCAGACTCGTTGGAGCGTCCGCTGCGTCCCCGTCCGCGCCATCAGAAAGAGTTTCTCGCACTCGCTGGTGCGCTCCTTTCCTCGGATCAGACGGCCGAAGGCCATGTGGAAGTACTGCGTACCGCTTTTCATACGCGAACCTACAACACGCAGGCTCAGATCCCTCGCGGAACGCACGATCACCTGGACGTCGACTCGCCCGCAGCCTCGATTAAAGGCACTTGTTCAGCAGCTTCGGGCCGACCCAGTTCTTCAGAGGATGCTTGAGCGGCATGTACTGCGGCTATTGCCTCTCATCATCCCGCCAAATCGCATGCGGCCCCTCTTCGCAGCGAGTTCGCCGGTTCGACTGGAAACCGTACGCGATTTAGCTGATTGGTTGCGACTCGACCCTGAACATCTGCTTTGGTTTGCGGACTTGAGGGATCGCAATGTCTCGGCAAAGCCACTTCTACTAAATCACTACACTGCTCGTCTCTTGGCGAAACCTTATGGCACCGTCCGCCTGGTGGAGGTGCCAAAGCAACGCCTAAAGAGCATCCAGCGGCAAGTCCTGCACGAAATCCTGGCGCCGATCCCACTCCATCCTGCCGTGCACGGCTTCTGCAAAGGACGTTCGATTGTTACCTTTGCTTCGCCTCACGTCGCACGCGAGGCTGTCTTGCGGCTTGATCTTCAGGACTTCTTTCCATCGATCTCCGGTCCTCGCATCCAAGCTCTTTTCCGCACGCTCGGCTACCCCGAACCTGTAGCTGATCTGCTTGGCGGCTTATGCACAACAACTGCGCCGCGCTGGAGTCTGGCGAAACACGGGATGCGAGTTGAGTGCTGCCGAGCTTCAGCGTGCTCGTGTACTCTACGCTCGACCACACCTCCCTCAAGGTGCGCCGACATCTCCAGCGCTCGCCAATCTTTGTTCGTTCCGGTTGGACCGCCGCATCGGAGCGCTCGCAAGAGCAGCAGGCGTTGCCTACACACGCTATGCCGATGACCTCGCTTTTTCCGGTGGTGCGCAGTTCGCGCGGATGGCAGACCGGTTTGCCCGCCAGGTAACCGCGATCATTTCTGACGAGGGGTTCTCGATTCATCCGCGCAAGACTAGACTGATGCGACCCGCCGTGCGTCAGCATCTGACCGGAATTACGCTGAACGTTCACCCGAACCTGCCGAGGCGTGATTTAGACCGGCTGGAAGCTATCCTCACCAACTGCGTTCGGTACGGACCGGGTACGCAGAACCGTGATCAACATCCCGACTTCCGGCGTCATCTCGAAGGAAAAGTGGCATTTACAGCCATGGTCAATTCCGCGCGCGGAAGCAAACTTCGTGCTCTGTATGAGCGAATCTCCTGGGAAACATGATCATGCCTGCAAGAGTTGAATTAAGGTGTGATCGCGCGCGTTATTCCAACCCGATCACTCGCACGGAACGCGGGCGTAGATTTTCGGCTTTACACTCTGCGGTGCAAAGTGTAGGCTTTGTGTTGCAAAGTGAACGGCGCCTATGACTGATCTCAATCGCGCACTGGTTGATATACGGATATCCGGCGGCAGGTGGCCCGGACGACGGAGTTCCGGGGATATGGGCCGCTGACGCTTTCGGCGACGGCGTTGCTGGCGGTGGTTGCCGGTGTGGTGCAGCAGTGGTGGATTCCTGAAGCTGCAGCGCATCCGGTGAGTTATGTTGCGCTGTGGCTGACGACAGCGATGGTGTGTGCGGCGCTGATCGCGACGCAGATGCTGACGCGGGCCAACCGTTTTCATTCCGGGATGGCGGACGAGATGATCCACATGGCAGTGACGCAGTTTCTTCCTGCCGGGGTTGCGGGGGCGGTTCTGCCGCTGGTGTTGTTGCGCGCGCCGCGGGATGTTTTCTGGATGCTGCCGGGGACTGTGGCAGATCATCTTCAGCCTGGGAGTGTTTGCGTCGTGCCGATGTTTGCCGCGGCGGATGATGTTTGTGGGCGTATGGTTTCTCGTGACGGGATTGGATGCATTGCGCTGGGGGACAGCCGGGCGCTGAGTCCGGGAACGATGTCCGGCGGCGTATGGCGTGGGCATGGCGACGGTTGCGGCGATTCATTATTTTTCGGGAAAGGCTTCGGGCGATGAAGAAAAAGTAGGTCTAGTTCGGCGGCTCCGTTTGCGTATGAGGGGCTGGATCGCGTGATCCACGAACGCGCGCGGCTGAGTGTGCTGACCTCGCTGATGACGCACGCGGAGGGCCTGAGCTTTGTGGAGTTGAAGCAGCTTTGTGGATTGACGGATGGCAATCTTGCGCGACATCTGCAGGTGCTGGAGGAAGAGAAGATGGTTCGGCTGAGCAAGGAAGCGGGTGAGCCGGGCGAGGGGCGCGGGCAGACGACGGCGCGCGTGACGGCGTCGGGGCGGAAGCGGTACCTGGAGTATTTGACGATCCTGGAGCAGGTTGTGCGGGATGCTGCGGCGGCGGAAGAGCAGGGCGATGAGGAGTCTTTTCGGCGAAGGCTGACGCCGGTGAGTACGTGAACAGGCGGGCGAAGACAGGAAATCGTACCTCAGGGGCTAAAGCCCACCTCGATGGAGCAAGCGTACGGCACGGCTGAAGCCGGGCCTTAACGAAACTGAATTAACAGGACAGTCGATGAAGGCGGTAAATCGTTCAGTAACTTTGTAGTGCAAAGTAAGTGGTAACTAATTCATTAAGGAGAAATATCGATATGAACGCTTTTGCATCGCCTGCTCAGCCGTACTCACCTCGTTTTGGATCGCGCTCGCTGGGCGCGAAGTTCTTCATTGTCATGCTGCTCGCGTTTGTGATGAGCATCTCGGGATTTTTTGTGTACGGTCTGACGGAGAGCCGAGCCGACAATCGCGGCGTAGCGGCGGCAGTGGATTACAGTTCGCAGCAGCCGAAGACTGTCCTGGGTATAAGGCTGGTGGATTCGTACCGCTCGACGATGCGGTCGGTAAAGTACATCACGCTGTTTCTCGGGCTGGTGTTCCTGACGTATTTTCTGTTCGAGGTGAAGACGAAGAAGAGCGTGCATCCGGCGCAGTATGCGCTGGTGGGTATCGCGCAGACGATCTTCTATCTGCTGCTGCTGTCGCTGGCGGAGCACATTGGATTTGATTTGAGCTTTTTGATTGCGGGCGCGTCGACGGTGGGGCTGTTTGCGATTAATGCGGAGTGGGTGTTTCGGAGCAGGAAGCTGGCGCTGCAAGCGCTGGCTGTGTTCACGGCGGTGTATGCGTTTATCTATGTGCTGCTGCGTGTGGAGGCGTATGCGCTGCTGGTTGGGGCGGTGACGAGCTTCGCGGCGGTGGCGGCGGCGATGTACATGACGCGGAATGTGGATTGGTATGGGGCGGGAGAGCTGGCGGGGAGTTCTGCTGGCGGTGGCGAGCCGAGGGTTCGGGAGTCGTGGCTGAGATAGGCGGTGTGAACCCGGTCCCAGAGGTGGGACCCGGGGTATCCTGGGAGACAAAATGGCTTTACAGGGGTTGAACTCCCGCTTAGTCTTCGACTATGAGTTATTCGCAGATCATCACGATGGAGCCAGGAAAGCGCGGCGGTAAGCCGTGCATCCGGGGCCTGCGCATTGCGGTGGCGGATGTGTTGGGGTATCTCGCGTCCGGTATGACTCACGAACAAATCCTGTTGGATTTTCCGTACCTGACGGAGCAGGATATCCTGGCGTGCCTTGCATTCGCGGCGGACCGGGAGCGCAAGATTGAGACTGTGGCGGCGGCGTGAAGCTGCTGCTGGATGAGAACCTGTCGCCGCGATTGATCGAGTATTTGTCCGATCTCTATCCTGAAAACATCTCACGTTCACACACTCGGATTGGGCGCTTCCGACGATAGTGCGATATGGGAGTCTGCGAAGGCCAACGGGTTCGCGATTGTCTCCAAGGATGCAAACTTCGCAGAACGCGAGAGTGTTGGAGAGTAATCCGCCGAAGGTGGTCTGGCTGCGTGTGGGGAACTGCTCGACCGACGAGGTGGGGAGACTGCTGCGGGACCGCTATGAAGCTATTCAAATGTTCCTGGAACGAGACCCTGAGATCTGCTTAGTCCTGCTGCGCGTTTGAGCGCCGAATCGCCCGTTAGAGGTGGGCGGAGAGGTTGCGGGTGATGTGGGTGTCGACGTCCTGGTTGCGGCGGGTGGTGTCGTTGCGCTGCTTCTCGAGGGTTTCGAGGTAGGCGGCGGTGACGTCGCCGGTGACGTAGGTGCCGTCGAAGACGGAGGTGTCGAAGTGGGTGAGGCCGGGGCAGACTTCGGTGATGGAGCTCTTGAGGTCGCAGAGGTCCTGGAAGATGACGCCGTCGGCGCCGATGTTTTTGGCGAGCTCCTCGAGGGTCTTGCCGCTGGCGATGAGCTCGGAACGGGCGGGCATGTCGATGCCGTAGACGTTGGGGTAGATGACCGGCGGCGCGGCGGAGCAGACGTAGACGTTTTTCGCGCCGAGCTCGCGGCACATGGCGACGATCTCTTTAATGGTGGTGCCGCGAACGATGGAGTCGTCGACGAGGAGAACGTTTTTGCCGGAGAACTCCTGCGGGATGGGGTTGAGCTTGCGGCGGATGGAGGACTGGCGCTGCGCCTGGCCGGGCATGATGAAGGTGCGGCCGACGTAACGGTTGCGCACGAAGCCTTCGCGGTAGGGAAGGTTGAGGCGCGTGGCGATTTCGAGTGCGGCGGTGCGGCTGGTGGAGGGGATGGGGACGACCACGTCGAGAGGGATGTTGGCCCACTCGCGACGGATCTTTTCGGCGAGCTTGATGCCCATGTTGATGCGGCACTGGTAGACGGAGGCGCCGTCGAGGACGGAGTCTGGGCGCGCGAGGTAGACGTACTCGAAGAGGCAGGGGGATTTTTCGTGCGCGAGCGCGGACTGATGCGTGTGGAGCTGGCCGTTCATGTCGATGAAGACGGCTTCGCCGGGCTGGACGTCGCGGTCGAGCTTGAAGCCGGCGACCTGAAGGGCGACGCTCTCGGAGGCGATCATGTACTCCCTGGATTGGCCGGGGAATAGGCCTTCTTTACCGCGGGAGCCGAAGACCAGCGGGCGGATGCCGTAGAGATCGCGGAAGCCGAGCAGGCCGACGCCGGAGATCATGGCGACGACACTGTAGCCGCCTTTGCAGCGGCGATGAACTTCTTCGACGGCAGCGAAGATGTCTTCGGGTGTCGGCCGGGCGGCGCGGCGCTGCGTGAGGGCGTGCGCGAAGACGTTGAGCATGACCTCGGAGTCGGAGGTGGTGTTGAGGTGACGGAGGTCGCGCTCGAAGATGCTTTCGACGATTTCGGCGACGTTGGTGAGGTTGCCGTTGTGGGCGAAGACGATGCCGTAGGGGGAGTTGACGTAGAAGGGCTGGGCTTCGGCGACGGAGCCGCAGCCGGCGGTCGGATAGCGCACATGGCCGATGCCGGCGTTTCCGAGCAGCTTGGCCATATTGCCGGCGTCGAAGACGTCGGTGATGAGGCCGTTGCCCTTGTGAAGATAGAAGCGGTCTTCAAAGGATGTGGCGATTCCGGCTGCGTCCTGACCGCGGTGCTGCAGCATGGATAAAGCGTCGTAGATGATTTGACCGACCGGTTGGTGTCCGAAGACACCGACGATGCCACACATTTTTCCTCGCTGCCCGAGCGCTTAAACGTAGCGCTTATCTCTATTTTACGTCGTTTTACGCGATATTTGCAGGCGCGGGCGTTGGCGGGCTGACATAGCGGAAGAATCCCGCGGGCTAAGGTGAGCAGCGTTTGCTCTGCAACAGAAGTTGTACGCGGGATGAGGAAGATGAATATTTAGATGTCCATCGAAAATCCACAGGCTAACGAAAATGGAATCGCAGGGGTCTCAACGAAAAACGCAGCGAACGATATGAGCCTTGCGATGGAGTTCCGGCTCGAGTAGCAGCAAGAGCATTCTGACCCGGCTGGATCCAGAGGGAATCCGCTTAACAGAGGTGCGACCCAACTTTGTGCAGATCTGCACGAAGAGGGAGAGCTGTTGTCCGAAAACGGACTCGTGAGTGGTGTGTGTGAGCGAAAGGAATCGATGTAGCGAATGTTTTTTGTCTTTGATTTTTTGAGAAGCGCAGCGTGCCGCGGTAGCAGAAAAAAGACAGCGCACGAAAGTCGGATAACGAGTTGTAGCACGCGAAGTGGCAGTGGAGCGTGACCTGCACAACGTTGCATGTGACCTGTCTGTGTGGCAGCTTGTGCCGCTCGCGTGATGAAGGTGATGATTTCACTTGGTCTACTGACCGTACTGCTCAGCACGCCGTTTTCGCTGCTCATCTTCATTGAGTCGTCACGGGGCTATACGAGAGGTCACCATGGGGATCAAGTTCTAGCCAAGGTTGCAGCGATTCTCGGATTCGTTACCAGCCTGTTGTGCTCCGGATGTGGGACCGGAGTGATAGTCATCGCGATGGTGAGCCCGACAATCAGCACTGTGTCGCCGCAGGTGGTGACGGCGGGAACCGCGAGCGTGACGGTGACCGTGCAGGGGGCGAACTTTCAATCGCAGTCGTCGCTGACGGTCAATGGAACGGCGGTGCCGACCACCGTGGTGAACTCGACGACATTGGCCGCGCAGATCAGCGGCAGCCCTCTGGCGAAGCCTGCCGTAGCGCAGCTGCAGGTGAACACGAATGGAGCGAAATCAAACCAGGTTCCGTTGACGGTGACGGATGCGACGCAGAGCGGCCAGTCTTTGTCGATTACGACGACAGATCTCCCCAGCGTGCAGGAGGGAACTGCTTACAACGTGACGGTCACGGCGACAGGTGGCACCGCGCCGTATACGTGGGCATTGTCTTCTGGCAGTCTGCCGGCCGGGCTGACGCTTTCGAGCGCCGGTGTGATCACGGGAACGCCGACGGCGAGCGGAACGTCGAGCTTTGCGATTACGGCTACAGATTCAAGCTCACCGAAGTTGACGAAGACGATCACGTTCTCAATTGTGGTCACAGCCGCGACGAATTCGCCGACGCCTTTGAGCATCGGTTCCGCGACGTTGGGCGCGGGACAGGTGGGCAGCACGTATGCCGTTTCGCTGAGCGCGAGTGGCGGAACGCCCGGCTACACGTGGTCATTGGCGGCGGGCAGCCTGCCGGCTGGTCTGGCGTTGTCGAGTGCGGGGTGTCATTTCCGGTACGCCGACGACGACGGGGTCCTTCGCGTTCACGGTTGCGGTGAAAGACAGTGGGTCGCCGGCACAGACGGCTTCGGTGCAGGAGTCGATTGCGATCGGCGCGGCTGGGCTGTCGGTTACGACAACGAGCCTCGCGGCGGCAACCAACGGTGCTTCCTATGGTGCGACGCTGAACGTGAGCGGCGGAACGCCGGGATACACATGGTCGATCTCGTCAGGCAGCCTTCCCGCCGGTCTGAGCCTTTCCAGCGGAGGCGTAATTTCGGGCACACCGACAGCTACGGGAACATCGACGTTTACGGTTGCCGTGAAGGACAGTGGATCGCCCGCGCAGACGACATCGTCGCAGGAGTCGATCACGGTTTCGGCGCCCCTACTGGCGATCACGACGACAGCACTTGGCGCAGGACAGATAAGTGCTACTTACAGCGGATCGCTGAGCGCGACGGGTGGAACGCCAGGCTACACGTGGTCGATCGCTTCGGGCAGTCTGCCGGCAGGTCTGACCATGTCGGGCGGAGGTGTGATTTCCGGCACGCCTGACAGCTACGGGCACATCGACGTTTACGGTTGCGGTGAAGGACAGCGGATCGCCCGCGCAGACGACATCGTCGCCGGAGTCGATCACGGTTGTGCCGCCCGGACTGAACATCACGACCGGTTCGCTTGGCGCAGCCAGGATTGGCAGCTCATACAGCGCGTCGCAGAGCGCAATCGGGGGAACGCCGAGCTACACATGGTCGATCTCTTCGGGAAGCCTGCCGACTGGATTGACGATGTCGAGCAGCGGTGTGATTTCGGGTACGCCGACAGCGACGGGCAGTTCGGCGTTCACGGTTGCGGTGAAGGACAGCGGATCGCCGGTGCAGACGGCATCGTTGCAGGAGTCGATGACGGTTTCGCCGGCTGCGCTGGCGATCACGGCGACGAGCGATGGCGCGGCGCAGGATGGGAGCTCGTACAGCGCGACGCTGAGCGCGACGGGTGGAACGCCGAGCTACACGTGGTCGATTGCGTCGGGCAGCTTGCCGGCAGGGTTGACACTGTCGAGCGCCGGTGTGATTTCAGGTACGCCGACGACGACAGGAGCTTCGACGTTCACGGTTGCGGTGAAAGACAGTGGATCACCGGCACAGACGGCATCGTTCCAGGAGTCGATCACGGTTTCGCCGGCTGCGCTGGCGATCACGACGACCAGTCTTGCGGCAGGAAAGAATGGAAGTACATACAGCGCGCCGCTGAGCGCGACGGGTGGAACGCCGAGCTACACGTGGTCGATTGCTTCGGGCAGTCTGCCGGCGGGCTTGACTCTGTCGAGCGGCGGAGTGATCTCAGGTACGCCGACGGGGACGGGAAGTGCGACGTTCACGGTGGCGGTGAAGGATAGCGGATCCCAGACGACGACGGCGCAGGAGTCGATTTCGGTTTCGCCGGCGGGTTTGGCGATTACGACGGCGAGCCTGGCGGCGGCGAAGGATGGAAGCTCATACAACTCAACGCTGAGTGCGACCGGTGGAACGCCGAGCTATACGTGGTCGATCTCGTCGGGCAGCTTGCCAGCGGGTCTGACGCTGTCGAGTGGCGGCGCGATCTCGGGTACGCCGACGGCTGACCGGAACATCGACGTTCACGGTGGCGGTGAAGGACAGCGGATCGCAAACGGCTTCCGCGCAGGAATCAATCACTGTGGCTGCGGCGCCGAGCACGCTGACGATTACGTCGACGAGCCTGGGCTCGGCGCAGACACTAACTCGTACAGCACAGGCCTGAGCGCGACGGGTGGCACACCGAACTACACGTGGACGGTTTCATCAGGTAGTTTGCCGGCGGGACTGTCGATGTCGAGTGCAGGCGTTATCTCGGGTACGCCGACAGCGACGGGCAGCTCGAATTTCACAGTTACTGTTACGGACAGCTGGTCACCGGCCCAGACCGCTTCTGCGCAGGAAGTCGATTGCGGTGACGTTGCCGCCGCTGGCGGTTACGACAACGTACCTTAGCAATGGCACGACAGGAAGCGCCTACTCGGCTACGGTCGCCGCGAGCGGAGGAGCGCCGGCATACAGCTGGATCGGTGACTTCGGGCAGTTTGCCGGCAGGGCTATCGATTTCGAGCGCAGGTGTGATTTCCGGTACGCCGACGGCGACAGGGACCTCCACGCTTCACGGTTTCGGTGTCGGACGGCGAGTCTCCCACGGAGACTGCGACGGCCCAGGAGTCGATCACGATCAGGCGCCGTATACACCAGGAAGTGCACAGCTCTATTTGTATCCGCAGGCGCCTGTGGCGCCGCGCAGGGTCATATCAGACTGTGACGGCGATTGTGACAGGCGTGAACGATAAGACAGTCACATGGAGTGCGATGGTGGAACGATCGTCGGAACCAACCCGTGTGTTGTCAACGAGCCCTGCACGGTTGCCCTGTACGCTACTTCAGCGGGCACCTATCACCTCACCGCGACGAGCAACGCAACGAAATCGGTTGACCGCGACGTCGACGATCACGATTACGGCATCGCCGGTTGTGAGAACGGATCATCCGCGCTTTTTGATGACGTCCGATATGATTCCGACGCTGCGGGCGAAGGCGACTTCATCGAATGTGACGTATGCAGGCGATAAGTCACTGATGGCGAAGCACGTACTACACGCTTGACTCGATCGATCTGGACGTACTCCACATGGAACGGAAGTGCATGCACGGGAGGTTCGGGCCCATCTTCTGACCAGAGTGCGAACTACCGCGAAACTGATGCCTGTGGCTGACGCTCGTTTCGTTGCTGGATTCCGTCCTCTGCGACGCGGGATCAGTATGGCTGTGCGGCACGCGATGTGTTCATGACGAACATCGGTTACGTGCTCAGCGGTGAGCTTGAATCTGACCCAGGGCAACCGATGGGCGGATGATGCAGAAGCGTTTTCGTTCATTGCCGATTGGTCTGCTGGGCGGCGGATATCTCAGTGCCGTCGGACCAGGCGACGGTGCGCGCGTATCTGGCGCAAACTGGCGTACGAGCAGATCAACTGACATCTACAACGGCGCGCTGGCCCCGATCGGCAACTACAACTCAGCCGCCGCAGTTCACACCGACGAATCCGAACTCGGCTGCTACTATTCGCGCGATGGGGAACAACTACACCCATGCACGAATCCTGATCCTGACGGCAGCGGCACTTACGTTCAACGACAACACGACTGATGATCCGCCGCTGACGAATACCTGCAACGCGACGCGTTATCAGGTGTGCCCGGACGGGACGGCAGGATCACTTCATGCGTACTGGACTTACGTTTCTGGAGGGATGTTGTACGCCGATTGGGCGGACATGGAAGACCCGGCAGTTGTGCAGTCTGCGTATAACGGCTTCTACCTCGGCGCCTCAGTGCAGCGTACCTTTGGGGCGGTACGCCGATATCCGTGCCTGGGCTGGGGGCGTGGCGGTGAGTCGAGCGAGGGAACGAGTTATGGCGGCTCGATTGAGAAGCTGCGCTGGGCGCTGAACGCGATTCACACGGCCGGCTACGACGATCCTCTGCTGTATGGCCCGCAGATGAGCATGGAGCACGATGAGCTTCTGGGATCTGCGCTACGTGGCGGATCTGAGCCTGGAGACTGGCTTGAGCGGAACGGCGACGGACAGAAGCTCGACTGGAACAACTTTACCGACGGCGACACGCTGTACTAATATACCTATCCCTCCAATTACTGAGTGGAGTCGGCGATGTTGGCCGCAGACTCTTACGTGGGGAGGACAGATCGGTCTGCGCCGATCCAATGGCTGGTCATGAATACGGCCTAGGGACGGGCGACGGGGACAGGCGGGAGATTGCCCGTATTAGTGCGGTCTGGACAATGAATTGAGCAACGACTATGCGTCGGGAGTTGCGCTCGATCTGTTCCTTGTCGCTTCCCGCGGGGGACCCGGCGGCGAACGTGCCTGCCGATCCGCGGCCGTCGTTGCCGACGGATTGGTACGACGCCGGGAATCAGCACATCGTCGTCCGCGATGGCGGCTGGACGACGGGAGCGAACACGATCTTTTCGTACTACTGCACGAATACGCAGATCGACCACGAACACCAATATTGCGGCCGGTTCGACATTTACAGCCAGGGTGAGTACATCACCAAGGGTCGAACGGAGTTCAATGACTACAACAACGAGGTGTCTGCCTCTCGTAACCAGAACCTGCCGGCATTCATCAACAATCCGTCTGCGCAGACAGGTTGCGGCACGAATTGTTACTTCGCCGACTCGATTATCTCCGGCGGCCAGCTATGGCATGGATATCAGGCCGGTCTGAACACGCTGTACTATTCGGAGCTTCCAGGCTATGTTGCAACGGTTGCAGATTCTACGAACTCGATACAACGGAGGCTGGGGAGGGTTCGGCGAACTGAATGGAATTACAGGGGCTTCACGATCTCTTGTGTATCTCCGTGACTCGAACCTGGTGATCTACTACGACCGGGGAGATTCGGGATCGAATTCATGGGAGAAGGCGAACTATCTGGTGACAACAGGCAAGCCCAGCTTCAGCGGAAACACCGCATCGTGGCTGACGCGCTCCGGAAATCAGAAGGTGTACTGGACAGAGCTGGAACCGAGCGGAATCCGCCTGCGCTGGATCACGCCTACACTGATTCGCTGGCTGCCGTAATGACTGGGAGATCTATGGCCGGATCAAAGTTGATGCCGGCAGGTGCCCTCGGCTCGATTCCTCAGCGTTCTGCAGTGGGGACCTGCAAATTCGTCGGCAGCGGCGGCCAGCGTCAGATCACGTCGTCGTCTGGCACAAGCTTCGAGGGAGCTCTGGTGGGCTCTTCGCTGGTGATGTTCATGCACGATTGGCCCGCAAGCTTTACGAGCGTGACCTATCCTGCGTCCGGAGCTACAACCCAGTACGTGTCCGACCTTACGCCAAACACGACTTACACCATATCCGGAGCAGGTGTCCTTCAACTGCGACCACCGACAACGCCGGTGTCCTTACATTCAGCGCGAGCGGGACAGGAAATATAACGATCGCACCCGGCAGCTGAGGACCAGGATTCGTCGATAGGTCGATTCTGATAAGCGCTACCAGCAGAGGAATCGAAAAGAAAGCGCCCGGACTCTTGCATATGCCCGGGCGCTTTATTCTTTTCGATTGCTGGCCTAGTGTTGCATCTGATCGGATTGTCACCGGTTGATCGGAAGGCCTTCCGGCGATTCGGGTGGGTGACGTGAATGCATTTCGCCACGGCGGCGCGTGAGAGCATGCGAGCAAATGACCTGGCCCGCAATGATAGCATTGCGATTCACGTGACCCTTCAGTCGGTTGCTACGATGTGGCTGCAATGGAGTTAGAACGGGTGCGACAGTCAAGTGGATGCGCGAATTCTGAGCGACTCGAATGTCGCCGAAGGGAGAATGCTGTATTTATGTCCAAGCTGACGTCGGTGATTGTTCTTGTCTTCTGCCAGGCGGCTAACGGCGCAGAAGATCTTTCTATATCCCCGAGTTGCTGTTGCTCCTCGCGGCACGTATCAGAGCGTTACAGCAATCGTCACGGGCATCAACGATAGGAGAGTTACCTGGACGGCTTCAGGAGGAAAGATCGTCGGCGGCCGACTCGTGTGCTGTCGATGAGCCATGCACGATTGGCATTTGTCAGCGACACACCCGGCAAATATACACTGACTGCCACGAGCAGCGTGGATCATTCGCTTACTGCTCTTCGGAGGTGACGTTTCACCGAGTCGCCGCAGCCGGTAACTACACATCCGCGGCTGGCCTTACCGCCGAGATGCTGCCGCGTCTTAGAGCGAAGGCGGTAGCAAAGAATCCCATGTACGAGAGTACCTCAAGACGATGGCCACAGCTCATCTGCGAGAACGACGAAAAGATCTGGAGCTGGACGTGCAGAGGCGGATCGGGCCGGCCCAGTTCCGATCAGTCGCAGAGCATATAAGGAGAACGATGCTTTCCTGTTTGCCCTGATGTCGGAGATTGCACCGACAAAAAAGGAGCGGGATGAGTGGGGATGTTATGGACGCGATGTGTTCATGACGATGATCGGATATGTGATCAGCGGCTCGCTCGACCTGGGAAAGGGAAATCACTGGGCTGACAGCGCGAGAGCGTTTGCGTTTACGGCCGATTATTTGCTGGGTGGAGATTATCTAAGTCCCTCAGACCAGAATGTGGCCCGGCAGTATCTGGCGAAACTGGCGTTCGAGCAGATCAACTGACATCTATAACGGCACGTTGGCAGTGATCGGGAACTACAATTCGCCGGCGCAGTTTGACGAGTCGGACGAGAACTCATCGGCGATCATGCGCGGCGATGGGGAATAACTACACGCATGCGAAGAATCTTGCTTCTTACAGCGGCGGCGCTGACGTTCAATGACAACCCGACGGACGATCCGCCGCTCTCGAATACCTGCAATGCGACGCGGTACCAGGTGTGCCCGGACGGGACGGCGGGATCACTGCACGCGTACTGGAGCTATGTGAGCGGCGGCATGTTGTACAAGGACTGGGCGGACATGGAAGATGCCAGCATTGTGCAGCCGGCCTATAACGCGGCGTTCAACAATCTTCCGTCTCAGCCGCATGTGCCAAACGCTGTGGCAGCACGCCAATGCCTGCCTCGGCCAGGGACGAGGAGGTGAGTCCAGCGAGGGAACAAGTTATGGCGGCTCGATTGAGAAGCTGTGTGGGCGCTGAACGCGATTCACACGGCCGGCTATGACGATCCGCTGCGCTACGGTCCGCAGATGAGCATGGAGACGATGAGCTTACTGGGATCTGCGCTATGTGGCGGATCTGAGTCTGCTCACTGGCTTGAGCGGAATTCCTTCAGATAAAGCGCACTGGAACTTCATAACTGATGGCGACACGCTGACTACTATACCTATCCTTCGAACTATGGGGCGGAGGCGGCGATGTTGGCCGCAGACTCCTACGTCGGGCAGGACCGATCGCACGGCGCCGATTGAAATGGCTGCTGATGAATACGGCATTCGGGACGGCGTAACGGGAAAGGTCGGAGGCTGTACGTCTTACTGCGGCATCGACAACGAACTGAGTAATGACTATGGATCGCGTCGATCGCGCTCGGATCTCTTCATTGCGCTTCCCGCGGAGGACCTGAGGAATAGTGCCGGCTGATCCGCGGAGCGTCGTTGCCGACGGACTGGTATGACGCAGGGAATCAGCACGTTGTTGTGCGAGGATGACTGGTCAACGGGGGCGAACACGATCTTCTCGGATTACTGCACGAACACGCAGATTGATCACGAGCACCAGTTCTGCGGCGGCTTCGATATTTACAGCCAGGGTGAGTACATCACCAAAGGCCGGATGGAGTTCAATGACTACAACAACGAGAGTTCAGTGTCGCGTCGGAACAAGAATTCCGTGGCGCTTATCCAATTTCCAGGCCAGACGTGGTGCACTGCAAACCCGTGGTGCTCCTTCAACCAGGCGGCAACCGAGCGGAGGGCAGTTCTGGCATGGCTATCAGGCTGGCCTGACAAGCTTCATCATTCGGAGTTCCCGGCTATGTGGCAGCGATTGCCGACGACCGCAATGCATACAACGGAGGATGGGGAGGATATCGGCCGCTTAAAGGCGATAACAGGCGGCTTCGCGATCGCTCGTGTATCTCCGCCGATCGAAAACGAGGTGATCTATTACGACCGTGGAGAGACGGGCTCGAACTGCATGGGACAAGGCGAACTATCTGATCACGACGGGGCCAGCCCAGCTTCAACGGGAACACGGCTTCCTGGCTGACACGTTCCGGAAGAGGCAAAAGGTGTATTGGACGGCCCTGGCGCCTTCCGGCAAAGCGCCGGAACTGGAGAAGACCTATGACTGATGCACGATGCTAAAGATGACTGGGAGATCTATGGGCGGATAAAGGTGGATGCCGGGAATGCCGCATCGGCAAGGTTTCTCAGCGTCCTGCAGTGGGGGCCGGCGAACTTCTCAGCGGACGGCGGCAGTCGCTGGTCGTGTCCAGTGCCGGGAAGGAAGTATGAAGGAGCTCTGGTCGGCTCGTCACTGGTGATGTTCATGCGCGACCGGTCGGCAAACTTTACAACGATGATCTATCCCGCATCGGGAGCGACGATGCAACTACATCGTGGACCTGGCGCCGAACATGTCATACACGATTTCGGGGTCAGGCGCTCCAGAGCGCGTCACTGCGGACAATGCAGGTGTGCTGGCGTTTCACGCAGATGGCCAAGGGTCGATAAGCATCACGCCATTCATCTAGGAACCGATTCATTGAAGTCCAACGCAAGCGGCTTCGACGAGATGCTTTTGAGCCGTACTGTATTCTGTTTTGGACGGGGATAGCCAGACCGCTAAGTGATGGGATTTTTTCTAAGCATTCTTTATTTTCTAACCTACTACCTCACGCCAGAGGTTATGTTTGGCAGCCAGGTGGCTCAGTACCGCGTTGAGTTGATTCTTGCGATCATTTTGATCGTTGTATCGCTTCCTGCTCTGCTGCGGAGCAATGTTTTCAAGACGCGCACAGGCTCCGGCGCTGATGGGGTTGGCGTTCGCGACCTTCATGTCGGTTCTGGTGGGCGCTCATTGGGCAGGCGGTGGTCTGACGCCCTTCTGCTGTTCATCCCGAATGCATTCGCCTACTTCCTCGTGTATATCCACTGCAGCTCGAAGGGGAAGTTGCAGGTCCTCGTTCTGCTGATGTTGTTTGTCTGCTTTTTCGTGATTGGCGAAGGAGCATACGAACTGCATCAAGGTTTGCCGCAAGGAAGCGCGGCTGAGAACGCAGACATGTCCGATACCTACTTTATCGGCATGGACAATGCCCAGGGAGAGTGGTTTTACAGGCTTCGAGGCAAAGGGCAGATCAATGATCCGAACGACTTTGCGCAGATTATTGTCTGTTCGCTTCCGCTTACGTTCTTCTTCTGGAAGCGCAAGAGGGCGGTACGAAACTTCTTCTTCGTACTGGTGCCGGTAGGCGTGCTGATCTGGGGAGTGTATCTAACACATTCTCGGGGAGGGATGCTTGGAGTTCTGGCTATCGTTATTGTGGCCGCTCCGCAGAAAGATAGGTACAGTTCCCGCGATTGTGCTGGCGGCGCTTCTCTTCGTGGGCGCATCGGCGACGAACTTCACTGGAGGAAGAGGTATCTCCACCAGCGCAGGAGAGGATCGCACCGCTTTATGGGGCGATGGCCTGCAGTTGTTGAAGACTCATCCGGTGTTCGGTGTCGGCTTCGGTCAAATGCCCGACTACTTTGGCCACACCGCTCACAACACCATTGTTGTCTGCGCTGCGGAGCTTGGATTTTGCGGACTCTTCTTCTGGTCGATGTTTCTGTTGCCCAGCCTCAAAGATGCTGCGGGCGTTGCGTTCAAGAAGAATCGATACCCAACGAGAGGTGGCTATGTCTGACTCCTCTTACCCGCTCGGTCCCCCAAAGCTGAATGTTCCGGACGAGGCAGAGATCACCAAGTTCGCGCGACTGCTGGTGCTTTCGTTTACCGGATTTCTTGTTACAGGATGGTTCCTGTCGCGCGCTTACATTCTGACGCTATTTCTTCTTGGCGGGCTTTACGGAGGCGATCTACGAGATGGCGTATGACCAGCGGGGATGGTTCCGGAGAGGTTGCCGATTCGGCCGTGTGCTCAAGTACTCCGGCGCTGGCAGCGGTCGGGCTGGTCCTGATGATGTACATTCTGTTGCGTATCGTTAACCTGACGCACTGAAAGGTTCCAGTGAAGAGCGCAGTCGGCGGCGGTCCCAAGGCATGAAGATCGTCCACGTAGTTGACAGCATGGAGGTGGGCGGCGCGGAGACCCTGGTGGCGCAGATGTGCCGTCTGCAACGCGAACAGGGGCACGATCCGCAGGTGTATGCGATCGCCAAGCTGGGTGCGTTGGGCGAACGCATGCGGGCGGAGGGCTTTCGTGTCGAGGCCGAGGTGGGCAGGAAGCTGATCGATTCTACTCTCGGGTTTCTGCGCCTTTTCAGAGCGTTCAGGCCGGACGTCGTTCATCTGCACAACCCCACTCCGACGATCTACGCTGCTCCGGCTGCAAGGCTCGCGGGAGCGGCGAGCGTAATTTCCACGCGGCACAGTCTCGTAGCACCGCCGCGCAATCACGTCATGGAGCGCAAGTACGCGCTTCGCGGCACGATTCTGCGACTGGATCGTGGGCATCTGCGATGCGACGGTAAACAACGTGAAAGAAGCGGGGAGCGCGCCTGCAAACAAGATCGTGCGCATTTATAACGGCACGGTTCCTGTGCAGCCGAGAGCATGAGGATCATTGGCCAGCCAAGAGAGGCTTCACGCTGCTGTTCGTAGGACGCCTGGAGCCGGTGAAGAATCTGCCATTTCTTCTTGAAGCAGTACGCGATGCAGTGAAGCAGAACGCCGGTATTCAGTTGTGGGTTGTTGGTGACGGAACGCAGCGGGCTTCGCTGCAAGCATCTGTCGCAGACAGTTTGGTCTTGAGTCCAACGTGACGTTCTGGGGGCAGCAGCTTGAGGTCGCGCGGTTCTTCTCTGCCGCAGATGCGTTCGTGATGTCGTCTGTCTCGGAAGGTCTGCCGATGTCGCTTACTGCAGGCGTTCTCGATTGGGCTGCCGGCCATTGTCACAGATGTCGGCGGAATGGCGGAGGTCGTGCGGTTTGCGGATGGCGGAGCGGTTGTTCCGGTGACGGACGGCGAGGCGATGACAGCAGCCATTCTGGATTTCGCGGCGAACCAGCAGCGGCGCAAACAGTTTTCTGCGAACGCAGCGGCGGCGTACGAATCGCACTTCACACTGAGCTGCGATGGTGGACGCGTATATCGGGCTTTATCGAAACACGCGCTCGAGCACGGCAGAGCGGCCGGTCGACTAGGATCAGCTACTCGGGCTTCGCAGCTCGAGCCGGCGGGTCATAAACGGTTCTCGATAGCAGCCTTCCTGGATTGCCGACGCAGATGTGGCCCGGCGGAACGTCTTTCGTGACGACGGCAGCCGCTCCGACGACGCGCACCCTCCCCGATCGTCACGCCTGGAAGAACAATGGCTCCTCGTCCCAACCACGCCTTGTTGCCGATGCGTACGGGACGAACGTCCTCGGGAGCGACCTGCACGCCGGCCGCCCGCTTGTCGGGGTCCAGCGGATGGCCGGAGTAGCTCAATGATTGCGGACGAGTCGTAGGTCAGCGGAATAAGGCGGCCAGCTGGACAACCTCGAAGTCGGTCACCTTCAGCGACGAGAGGTCGCCAGGATCGAAACCTACGTCGGAGTACTTTGTCGTCGTGTCCTGATCGTTCTGTGCTGTCAGGGCAATCGACCCGCCATCTGCGAGAAACATCCCATATTTTTGCATAGCAACGGCGACAACGCGGGCGGCAGGTTTCAGATGAGATACGTCATATGAAGATTTCAATCTCAGGTGCACACCGTACGGAGGAGCCGTGTCCGGTCCTTCCGGGCCGCCTGCATGAGTTGCTGGATGCACGAAGACTCCAGCGCGGATTCTGTTATTCGGCAGGATGAACCGAATCGCGTGGTCGATATGACCACGGGCAAGTTCATCTGCGTTGAAGAGCAGGGGAGCGATTGGAAATCCGGCAGCGTCCGCACTGGTGCACTGATCTCCTCGCCCTGAAGGCGGGTAAACGCGGTTCAGATCCCAGATGGCCAGAAAGGTGGCAGTCAGCGCATGGCCGTCGTAGCTGGCCTGGTACGCTTCGTAGAGTTTGCTGTGGTCCCGATCGACGACGATATAGTGGCAGTCCTGCTCGCGCACCGGACAGCTGTATCCCGATTGGCCCTCCATTCCACCGCCGGCTGGCAGCGGAACGGACCGAACAATATCTGAAGAGTCGCGATAGAAGTCTCTGCCGGGCGGAACGGCACCATCGGCGTTGAAGCGTTTGCTTGCATCACGCGGATTGAGAAATCCACACGCATCCTGCCGGTGCCCCACCCACCTGCGTGTGAGAGCCACTGGATGATCTTGTCTGATTGAGGATCAGCCGGCACAGAACTGACGTCCTGTGTCCAGATGGAACCTGCAGGAAAGTACGTAGGTGCAGGAACAGTGTTGACCGGTTTTTCATTCGTGCTTGCCGACTGCGGGAATGCGACAGGCGCCGTCGCGGCCGCCAGCCCGAACATAATGATCCAAGCTCGCTGCATCGTGGTCATCTTCGCCTCTCGCTAAGTCTGTGCCGGTTACCTGATGTTCGCAGAGACTCTGTCCGCGGACTTGCTTGGTGTCCAGATCTTCCAGAGCGGTCCACGGGTGAACAGGAATTTATAGAGCCCGACTACGGCGGCTGTATTGAGAACCAGGAGGGCATTTGCGGGACCGGCTATTCGACTCACGAGCGGAATCTTAAACCGGCCGCCGAGAATCGCAAGCAGCCAGCCCAGCACCTGCACCACAGTCAGCACTGCAAAGAACTTCGATCCTTTGGCAAGAAAAGCAGAGGAGATCAACAGCAGGATTATCAGGTACGGGACGATGAGACGCATGATCTTATGCGAGAAGAATTGAAACAGTACACGATTTTGAAACGAGAGAATCCATGGAGCGAGTGCGATGAGTTGGAAGTTGCCGGCGAGAGTTCTGACCTTACGGCGGAATTCACCTTCGATTTTCTTTGGCCATTTGTCAACCACAAGCGCTTTCGGGTCGACAACACTTCGGTAGCCCTGGCGGATGACTGAGAGCGGCTGAAACATGTCATCGAGAATGATGCCCGGCGGTTGCGGTGTGGCGAGCGCCCGGCGGACGGCGTAGAAGCAGCCCGGCACGCCGACAACGGAATCGATGACGGCCTCGCGATTCCTCAGCCACTGCTCATAAAGCCAGTAAACCCGACCGACCGAGGCTGAACCGTCGGTCTCGTTATCATGCGCGAGGACGTACTCTCCCGCGACACATCCGATCGCGGGATCTGCGAAGTTGCTGACTAACTGTTGCAGCGCGCCGGGAGTGATTTCCGGCCGCAGATCGACGAACACGATCAGCTCTCCCGTAGCCCTTGCGATGCCTGCGTTGACGGCTGTTGCTTTGCCGCCGTGTTCGGCCAGGATGACCGCATGAAGCCTGGGGAGCTTCTGCGCGGAGAGGAACTCTGCCGTGCCGTCTGTAGAGCCATCCGACACGACGATAAGCTCTTCCAGATTGGGGTAGTCCAGGTTGAGGAGCTGTCGAAGTCTGTACTCGAGCAGCTGCATACCGTTTCGGACGGCGAGCACGATGCTAACGCTTGGGTAAATCGCGGCAGGAGTCCAGCGGACGGGCATGGACACGCGCAAGTACCCACAGGATCAGCGGATAACCGAGGTACGTATAGAGGATTCCAGCGAGCGAGAGCCAGAAGACGAGCTTCACGTTATACGTCTCCGTCCGTTGTAGCCGGCGGACAGATCGCAGTCAGACGCGACTGGACAGAGGAGTGATGTTGTTGCCCTGATTGCCGGAAACCGAGTATCCGCAGCCGATGGAAGCGATATGCGCATCAAAACCTGAATGTGTCGAACTCACGTGCTTTCTATGCGAAAAGGGCAACTGCTGTGCGCTTGAGGATCATGATCGTGTTCGGTAGTGCGCCATTGTCAATGACGGCTTCATGGCACGTTAGTGCGCACGATAGTAAGGGTTTTTCTTGATTGGCCGATGCTATGATGAGGTGGATCAATGGCGATATAAGAATGGCCGGGTTTGTTCCCTGGAGGGCTCAGCGTTGAGGCGGAATTGCGCACGTTTGCAGGGTCAAACCGGCCTGAAAGCTCTGAAGCGATGATCCGAACAATGAAATGACGCCCGAGGTTGGGGTTTCGCCTTGAGGCCAGGATTTATAGCACGCCAGGCCGGCAAGCAGAGACATGTCGAACACAAAGATTATCGCGAAAAACACCGGCTGGTACGGGCTCGAGAACATCATCAGTGCGCTGGTCACACTGTTCACGTCTGTTGCGATTGCCCGAACCCTGGGGCCGTCGAAGATGGGCTACATCATCTATGTGGCCGTGATCGCGTCATTTGTGGTCACCAGCCTGGGCAGCCTCGGAATCCCGTCGACAACGCAGAAATATATGGCGGAGTTCATCGGCATGTCGGACCGGGGAACGGCTCGCTACATCTATTTCCAGACACTTTGGCTGCAGGTGGGCCTGGCGGTGCTGGCAACGATCGGCATCACGATCTGGGTGCTGGGAGATGCGAGCAACGGATACAAGCTCGCATCGCTGCTGATCGTACTCAGCATCTTGCCCGCGATGATCAATTCGATTCCTGCGCAGGCCAATGTCGCAACCGAAGAGTTGCAGTACAATCTGCCGGCTTCGGTCATTTCCATCCTGGTGTTCTTCGCGGCGATTCTCGCCACAGCGGTCTTCAACTGGGGTGTCATCGGCGTACGGTGCGTCGGTATTTCTTACGCGGCTCGTTGACTGTCTCGTTCGGATTGTTCCGACAACAGGCAAGGATCGTCAAATGGCCAAAGGCGCACGTTGAGCCGTATGGCCTTCCGGAGCGAATGATCACGTTCGCGTGGCAAAGTGTGGCCAGCATGATCGTCGCGATGATCGTTTGGGACCGCTCCGAGTTCATCCTGCTGAAGCATCTCTGCGCCGACATCCGCCAGATCGCGTTTTACTCGGTGGCGTTCAGTATCGCCGAGCGGCTGTTGATTACCTCGACTGTGTTCGGCTCTGCGACAGGGGCAACGATCTTCGCGCAATATGGCCGGGACAAGACTCGCCTGCCGGCAATTACGGCAGCGAGCTTCCGGTATCTTGCGCTGTCGTCGATTCCCGTGCATTTTATCGCGGCATCGCTGGCCTTTCCGGTATTGATCGTTTTCTACGGCAAGCAGTACGTGGGCGCGGCAATGGTTGTTACGCTGGCTCCGTTGCTGTGTATGCCCAAGGCGTTCATTGGGCCAGTACAGAACCTGTTGCAGAGCTGCGAGCGCCAGAAGTACGTGATCTGGGCGACCGTGCTCGCGGGCATCGTCGACATCAGCGTCGCGTGGCTGTTGATTCACGAGGACACGGTGCGGTGGGCGCCTGCCTGGGAAGCGGAGCTGCCCAGGTGACGGCCGTGGGGATCATGTGGGTGATCGCTATCCGGATGTACCACATCAAGATGCCATGGCTGCAGACTGCGAAGATTACGCTGATCAGCATCGATCGCGTCGGCTGTCGCTCACTTCGCGAGCGTGCCGTTTGCGCCGCTGCTGGGGAGTGATCATTGGAGGCACGGCGGCGCTCGCTACGTTGCTGGTGCTCTTCTATCTGCTTCGGGTTCTTGAGCCCGAGGACCACGCGCGGCTTGTTGTTCTCAGCTGGCATGCTGCCCAGACGTATTGCGGCGCCGGTGGACAAGATGATCGCTGTTCTGATGCGCGCGCAACTGGCGAGCCCGACTCCCAGCAATGTCTGAACTGACCCACGATTCGAGAACCCACGGTTCGAGATTTGATGAACCGCAAGCCCGCATTCCGAACACCGGTTGTTTGCGCCGCGCGAAGCTGAAGCTCCGCTTGAATAGATTGAACAGGAGAACGAGATGAGAGTACTGCACGTTGTTGGCGCACGACCGAACTTCATGAAGGCAGCGCCCGTATACCGCGCGTGTGCGAGGGCCGGGATTCGAGCAGGTCCTGGTGCATACCGGACAGCACTACGACGCGCAAATGTCGGATGTCTTCTTCCAGACACTCGAGATCCCTGCGCCCGACGAGAGCCTCAATGTCGGTTCCGGATCGCACGCACAGCAGACAGCCGCCATCATGTCAAAGTTTGAGCCGGTCGTCCTCGCGCGCAAGCCCGGCGTCGTTCTCGTGTATGGCGACGTAAACTCGACTGTCGCGGCAGCACTGGTATGTGCAAAGCTCGGAATCCGCGTGGCTCATGTGGAAGCCGGCCTGCGCTCCTTCGATCGCGAGATGCCGGAGGAGATCAACCGGCTGGTCACAGACCAGCTCTCCGACCTGCTCTTTACGCCCTCGCCTGACGGAAACGAAAATCTGAAGCGAGAGGGCGTTCCGGCTGACAAGGTCTTTCTTGTCGGCAACGTCATGATCGACACCCTTATCCAGTTCCTGCCTAAAGCCGAGGAACTCTTTGGTGGCCTCAAGCAGAAGCTCTCGCTCGATCGCTTCGGGCTGGTGACGCTGCACCGACCTTCCAACGTCGATGATGAAGTGGTCTTTCTGCCGATGCTGAGCGCCCTGGATGAGCTCAGCCGCGACCTTCCGCTGATCTTCCCGGTGCATCCGCGAACCCGCGATCGCTGGTCGCAGCAGCTGAAGCAATGTAACCCGAACCTCCGCACCGTAGAGCCGCTGGGTTACCTAGAGTTTCTTGCGCTGCAGAAGCATGCTTCGGTTGTCGTAACGGATTCGGGCGGCATTCAGGAGGAGACGACGTATCTAGGAACGCCGTGTTTGACCTTGCGTGAAAATACGGAACGGCCGATTACGATCACATCCGGAACCAATGTGCTGATCGGGCGTGACTGGAAGTTGCTGCGCGAGGAATTTGCGAAAGCACTGAACGGGCATCGCAAGCAAGGAGGCGAGATTCCGCTTTGGGATGGCCACGCTTCAGACCGGATCGCCGAGATTCTGTCCCGCTTCGACAATCCGCGCGCCTAGTTATAGCGAAGAACCGCGCTCTCGAATGCATGTTTACGTCGCAGATTTCAATGTCTCAATTGTTTTTGACAACGCTCATTGACTCCCGGATACTGAAACTTCAGCCAAAGGCTACGGCATGTGTAAAGGGATGAAATCACATCATCTATGAAGCTCCCTCGCCATGCTGAAATCTGGCTTTTGCCGTTACTTCGAGATCGAATCCGCCGACGCTCGCTCAAGTTGAATCCGAAGCGAGTCTGGGTGGCGATCACCGATCATTACGAGCCCTGGGGCATGGGTGTCTCTGTCGAGACCGCCTTGGCGCGCGTGGGACGCTGGCGTGACCGCTGGCCGCAAATCGCCAACGACGCACCGGCAGATGCGAACGGCCAGCCGGCGCAGTACAGCTTCTTCTATCCGCAGGAAGAGTACCGGCGCGATCTGCTCGAAGGCATCGCAGAGATGGTTCGGCTTCGGAGTTGGAGATGTCGACGTGCACCTCCATCACGACCACGACACGCCCGAGGCGTTCGCGGAAAAAATCCGTCGAATATTGCAGCCGACTGTACAGGATCATGGCCTGCTGCGGCAGCAGGATGGCCGTACCGTCTTCGGCTTTATCCATGGCAACTGGGCTTTGGATAATTCACGGCCGGACGGCAAATGGTGTGGCCTCAACGGGGAGATCAGGCTGCTGAGTGAACTCGGTTGCTATGCCGATTTCACAATGCCATCGCTGCCGTCTCCAACACAGTCACACATGGTGAATCAAATTTATTGGTGCACGAACAATCCAGACAATCGTCCGCGCTCCTTCGATCGCGGCGTAGAAGCTCTCCCCGGGCAGGGGAAACGGGGCGATCTGCTGATGATCACCGGCCCCGTCGGACTGCGAGTGGCGGGAAGGCTGGTGCCGCGCGCCGAGAGCGGTGAGATCGCCGGATACGATATGCCGACTCCCGATCGGGTGCGGCAGTGGTTCGAAGTCGCGCCGGTAGTGGGCGATGATCTCTTCATCAAGCTGTATACCCATGGAGCGGTGGAACGGAATCTCGATGCGCTTCTGGACCACGGACTTGCCGACTTGTATCGCTGGATCGCAGAAGAGGCACAGCGCCGTGGCATGCAGTTTCACTGGGCGACGGCGTGGCAGATGTACTCCGCGATCGATAACATCGTTAATGGGCGCGCGCCGGTTTCGGACCTCACGCCCGGCTATTCTGAGGCCCATTGATGCCACCCCTTAACGTTCTCCTGGTCAGCTATGTCTTTCCTCCGGTCGGTGGAACAGGTGTCATGCGGGCAGCGAGCCTGGCGCGTTATCTGCCCGATGAGGATATCCGGCTCGACGTGCTGACCACTCGCAACCCGGCTGCTGTCGGAACTGACGCGTCGCTGCTCAAAGACATTCCACCGTCCGTGACGGTTCATCGCACGCTCACGCTCGATCTGCCGTTCGGAATGAAGAAGGGCCTCAAGCGTTTCCTGATGGGGGCAAAGTCGTCGAAGAAGGCTGCAGCCAACCAGCAGGTTGCGCCGAAGGAGAACAAGAAGCCCGGCCTGTTGAAGCGCATCTTCGATAACGTGCTTCTGCCGGACCCGCAGGTCACCTGGTTTCCTGTGCTCTCTCGCGTAGCTCCGCGCATCATTCGCGATCGCAAGATCGATGTTGTGCTTATCACCGTCCCGACCTTTTCGAATCTTCTGCTGATAAAGAAGCTGCGCAAGCAGTTTCCCAACCTGCTCATTGTGGCTGATTTCCGCGATGAGTGGATCACCACCTCGTTCGAACTCGTCAGTTTCTCGTTCAGCGACAGTCCGCGGGCACAGCAGGTCGCGCGCAGAATCGAGGCCGACACTGTAGCGAATGCGACCGCGATCGTTACTGTAACGGAAGCAGCCCGGCAGAGGATTCACTCACGATATCCGCAGGAGCCCGACTCGAAGTTTCACCTCGTTCCAAACGGGTTTGACGCAACCAAGATGACGCGTTCGGGGCCGGCCGCGCCGCGCAACGACGGCAAGGTCCTGCTGACTCATGTCGGCTCTATTTATCCGTCCACTGCGCCAAGTTCGCTCGTGGATGCCATTAATCAGCTTCCGCCTGAGGTGAAGTCGCGGCTCAAGCTGCGCTTCATCGGCCACATCGAGGAGCCACGGTTCAAGGAGGCGCTGCTGGGGCTCGGCGACATGGTCGAGCTTTACGGGTATCTTCCGCAGCGCGACGCGCTCGCTGCAATGAACGAAACGGATTACGTACTGTTGCTGAATCACGATCCACTGAACGTCGGCAACAAGTTCTACGATTACGTCGGCGGCGGCAAACCGATCCTCGGCGCAGTTCATCCTGAGGGTGAGACACGCCACCTGCTGGAGCAGATGCGCGGGGGCTGGTGGGCCGGCATCGATGATGTCGAAGGCGTTCGTAAGCTGTTGCTCGACGCTGTGAATCGCGGCGATACGCTGCTCCAGGAATTCCGCCCTGACAAGGAGCTAATCGCCCAGTATGAGCGTGCGGTGCTTGCTCGTCGCTATGCGCGGCTGCTGCACACTCTCGCAGGCCGGCAGCAGGGAAGCGGATCGACCGAGACGAACTCCGCACTCGTGCAGGATCTTCAGGAATGCTGAGGATCGCGGTGGTCAGCCGCTACTTCCCAAGCTCCGCCGAGCCCTGGCAGGGACGATCCGCCTACGAGACCCTTCGCGTGCTCCCTGCGGACGCCGACATCCATGTCTTTTATCCGAACCCCATCTTCCCGGCATTCCTGCGCCCGCGCAGCCGGCTCTTCGTCGGCCTTGATAAGAGCTACTCTCCCGGGCAGGTTAACGTCAGCTATTTCGACTACCCGGCGCTCCCGCTGATCTCGCGTCCATTCAACGGGGCCATGGCCGCGAGCACTCTGCTGCCGCATGTGCGTGCGTTTCGCCCGGACCTGATCTTCAGCCCGTTCCTTTATCCGGTTTCGTATGCCGGGCTGCAAATCGCGAAGAAGCTGGGTGTCCCGCTCGTCGCGATGGGTATCGGTTCGGACATTCACAGCATCGCCGATCGCATCTCCGCGATGTACACGCGCACAGGTTCTACGCGAAGCGGACTTTCTTGTCACGGTCAGCGAAGATCTTCGTCAGAGAGCCATCGCGATGGGCGCGTCGCCAGACCGATCCCGCGCCATCCTGAACGGCTGCGATCCCTCCGTCTTTCACGTTCGTGATCGCGTGGAGGTCCGCCGGCAGCTCGGACTCGATCCTGAATCGCGCATCGTGATGTACGTCGGTCGCATCGATGTGCGCAAGGGAGTTCGGGAGCTCGTAGAAGCCGCGGTAAAGCTGCACCCCAACCACCCGGACCTGCAGGTGTATATGGTCGGCGAAGGCCCGGACAGCCCTCAGATCGCGAAGGCGATCGAAGCCGCCGGCGCAGGCAGCTACATCCACACCCGGCCGCCCTGTCTACCCAACGATGTCGCACTCTGGATGGCCGCGGGCGACGTGGCCACCCTGCCGAGCTATATGGAGGGCTGCCCGAATGTTGTGCTCGAGGCTTTGGCATGTGGCCGGCCGGTCGTCTCGACGCGGGTCGGCGGCATCCCGGAGATCATGAACGATAGCTGCGGGCGTCTGGTCCCGCCACGCGATTCCACCGCGTTGGCCGAGGCGCTCGACGCTGTGCTCGCGACGTCATGGGATGCGGACGCCATCTCTGGCCACTGGAGCCGGAGCTGGAGCACCGTGGCCGGTGAACTGATGGACGTCTTCAGGACTGTCGCCGGTGCCTCGCGCGGAGCGCCAGCGTGAACTCAGCTTCGGGTACGTCGGCAAATCGTAGCGCGATCGATCGTGCAGGCAGATGGTTGTTCCGAGTTCTCGCTGCGGTTGGCCTCGTGACGGTGCTGGTCATCGCCACGCCGATCGATAGGTGGTGGGCGCATGCGTATGCCGGCTCAATGGACCAGCCGAAGGGAGATGTCCTTATCCTTCTGAGCGCAGCAAATGAGGACCACGGTTTCATCTCGTACTCATCGTATTGGCGCGCGCGATACGCTCTGCTGGCATGGCAAAACGGCGGCTACAAGACGATAGTGATCAGCGGTGAGGCCAGTCCGTCGATTCGCGACTTTCTTGTTGCGGAGGGGATACCCCCCAGTGCGATTCTTCTCGACCCGCAGTCGACGACGACACGGGAGAACGCAATCGATACTGCGCGTCTTTTAAAGGGAGTTCCAGGCACTCGAGTGCTGCTAACCAGTGACTTTCACATGTATCGCGCGGAGCGGCTCTTTCGACGCGAGGGGATCGACGTTATCCCGTATCCGGCGCCGGACGTGGTGAAACTGAGCGAACACTGGAACGGCCGTATCTCCGGTTTCGAGACTTTGACGCTCGAGACTGCCAAGATCGTGTACTACCGGCTTCGAGGCTGGATTTAATCCGATGCCCCGCGGCGCAACGCGATTACTCGCGCACGCCGCGTCGCCAAAACCTCAGCAGCGGAAGACCTTCTCCGACTGGATACCCTTCGTCGCATTGCGCGAGTCGACCACGAGCTGCGACTGCCGGACGATGTCCTTGTAGTCATAGTCCGAGTGATCGGTCATGATCAGCACGCAGTCATAGTCGCCGATTTTTTCCAGCGGCGTGCATTCCATGTTGAGGTTGTAATGCCGTCCACGTCCAACGTTGGGGAAGTAGGGATCGTTGTACACCACGTCGGCGCCTTGCTCACGCAGCAGCTCAAGAACAGTCAGCGAAGGCGACTCACGCAGGTCGTCGATGTCCTTCTTGTACGCCATGCCGAGCATGATGATCTTCGATCCGTTCAGCGGCTTGCGGTGATGGTTCAGCGCCTTGGCCACGTTCTCCACGACAAACTCCGGCATCCTCTCATTCACTTCGCCCGCGAGCTCGATAAAGCGCGTATTGAAGTCGTACTCCTTGGCCTTCCAGCTCAGGTAGAACGGATCGATAGGAATGCAGTGGCCGCCAAGGCCCGGGCCCGGATAGAAGGGATGAAATCCAAACGGCTTCGTTGATGCCGCGTCAATGACCTCCCAGATGTCCACGCCCATGCGCATCGCTAGCACCTTCAGCTCATTCACCAGCGCGATGTTCACGCAGCGGTAAATGTTCTCGAGAAGCTTGCTCATCTCCGCAACGCGCGTCGACGAGACCCGGACCGCGCGCTTGAAGATGCCCTCATACAACGTTGCGGCGAGCTCCGTCGCGGTCGGCTCATGGCCGCCAACCACCTTCGGAATGTCGCGGCGTGCAACCTGTGTATTGCCCGGATCCTCGCGCTCCGGCGAGAACGCGACATAAAACACTCGGTCACTGTCCTTGCTCGCCGCGGTCTTTACCTTCAGGCCGTGCTTGTTTTCCTTCTCGAGGATCGGAATCAAAAGCTCTTCCGTCGTGCCTGGATAGGTCGTGCTCTCGAGCACGACGAGCTGTCCTTCGCGCAGCCAGGGCGCTACCGCACGCGCGGTGTTCTCGATAAAGCTGAGGTCCGGCTCGCGGTGTCCGGTCAGCGGCGTGGGCACGCACATGATGATCGCGTCCTGCGTTGCCAGCTTGGAAAAGTCATGGGTCGCGCGGAAGCCCTGCTCGCGTGCGCTCTGAATCTCCGCCGCGTCAATGCGGAAGATGTACGAGCGGCCGGCTTCCAGGTCCGTGACCTTTCTCTCATCGATGTCGAATCCCGTCACGCTGAAGCCCGCTTCGGCGAACAGAAGCGACAGCGGCAGACCGACATACCCCAATCCGATCACTCCCACGTTCGCGGTGTGTTTCTTCAGGCCCTCGAGACGTTGTTCAACCGCCTCAGCAAAAGATGCTTCTTTGGTTAGCGACATAGTTCTCCGATTATTTCATCTCGCACAGGAGTAGCGTCTAAACTACTCGTGGAATACCGCCATACCTGTATGCAGGGTGAGATTCACCCGAAAGCATCATTGGCAGTATGGCGTGTCTAAATCACCATCGAGAGACGGCATCCAGTCGCCGGCGCTGACCAGCCGCTCTCATCAGCACAGCGACTTTGGACGAGCTCGCAGAGTAGAGGTAAGAATGGCGCGTTTTCTCATCACCGGCATCGCCGGCTTTATCGGCTCCACGCTGGCGCACAAGCTGGTTGAGGAAGGCCACGAGGTCTCCGGGATCGACAATCTCTCCACAGGCAATCTGGAGAATCTCGAAGATATCCGGTCCGCCATCAAGTTCGAAGAAATGGACCTGCGCGATGCGGACGGGCTGCGGGCCGTCTGCAAGGGTGTGGAGTACGTCCTCCACCAGGGCGCGGTTGCCTCCGTTCCTCGTTCTGTAAAGGACCCTGCAGGCTCGCACGAGGCCAACATCAATGGCACCCTGAACCTGCTTCTCGCAGCGAGGGACGCCGGTGTTCGCCGCATCGTCTACGCTGCCTCGTCGTCGGCTTACGGCGATCAACCCACGCAGCCAAAGCACGAAGAGATGCCGCCCAGCCCGCTCTCGCCTTACGCTGTGCAGAAGCTCACCTGCGAGTACTACATCCAGTCCTTCTTCCACTCGTACGGCCTTGAGGGCGTCTGCCTGCGCTACTTCAATATCTTCGGGCCCCGCCAGGCAGCCGACTCACCGTACTCCGGCGTCATCGCACAGTTCATCTTCAAGATGATGGATGGCGTCACACCAACAATCTTCGGTGACGGCCTCACCAGTCGTGATTTCACTTTCGTCGATAATGCCGTCAATGCCAACCTGCTCGCCTGCAGGGCGCCGAGCCAGGTCGCTACAGGCCGCGTGTTCAACGTGGGAACAGGGAAAAGCCGCACGCTCAACGAGGTCTACGACGGAATCGCTTCGGCACTTAGGTTCAAGCAGGCGCCCCAGTACGGCCCCGAGCGCGTCGGCGATGTCAAACACTCGCTCGCAAGCATCGACCGGGCCCGGAAGGAGCTAGGTTACGAGCCGAAGGCTGATTTTGAGCAGGGCTTGGAGAAGACGGTCGCGTGGTACCTCTCCGAGCACCGGAAGGGCCAGGCGGTCAGCGCATAGCGTTCTTAGTTGTTAGTTCCTGGGTGTTAGTTGTTACAGCGCCGTTAGATAGCACTCACTAACTGCAGCTACGCGTGCTCATCCAGCAGCGACAGGCTTTTCGTCTTCGGCCGCAGCCCAAGCACCTCAAACCCCATCAACTTTTTCTTCGGCACATAGATCAGCCAGTTATTGCCAAGGGTATCCGCCGGAGCCATCAGGAATCCCGAGCCGACAACGAAGTCGTGCGTGTTGTTGATCAGCCCTTCGATTGTCTCGCCATCATCGAAGCGCACGCGCACCCAGAGGCACTGAGTTGCCGGCAGATGGTCGTGGAAGCGGAGATCGCGCCGCTGGTCCTCTCCCGTGAAGTCATGGACGAAAAATACGGCCTTTACATTGTCCAGCGGAATATCTTCGATCGCGCCCGAGTCCAGCCGTGTCAGGCGGATGCTCTCCCGTCGCTGGTCCTCGCCGCTAAGTGAGCCATTCGCCGTTGTCCACTGCGCCTTATCGGCATAGCCCTTGATTGCACCGTCGTTCCCCTGAACGACGACCTGGTAATACGAATCTGGATCGTGCATGCTGTCGAAGTCTTTCAAGCCCGTTTGGGCGTGAGCTCATACTGCTTGATCTTGTATAGCAGCGCCTTGTAACTGATCTGCAACTCGCTCGCGGCAGCCTTGCGGTTCCATCCCTTGGTCTCGAGCATCTGCGCGATCGCCGTCGCTTCGGCCTCACCCTTCAGGTTGCGCACAATCTGCTTCAGCCCGGCGCCATCCCCGGCATCGGAGTGCCCATTGTTCTCGCTCCGGAACGGTGTGTACGGGTTCATCTCCGCGAGAATCGGCCGCTCATCGCCGAGGATGAAGTAGCGATTGACCACGTTTTCCATCTCGCGCAGATTGCCAGGCCACGAGTATCGTGAGAACGCATCGAGCAGCTGATTGGACAGCGGCAGCGGCGTGCGTCCGTACTTCTTCGCCACCTTGCGCATGAAGTAATTCGCCAGCAGCGGAATCTCCTCGCGACGCTCGCACAGCGGCGGGATCGAAAGAGAGAATCCGTTCAGACGGTAGTAGAGATCCTCGCGAAACGCCTTTCGCGCGATCGCTTCCTTCATATTGATATTGGTCGCGGCAATCACGCGCACGTCCACGCGCATCGGCGACCGGCTGCCCAGCCGCGAAAATGTGCCGTCCTGCAAAACCTGCAGCAGCTTCGCCTGCAGGATGGCGGGCATCTCGCCGATCTCGTCCAGGAAGATCGTGCCTCCGGTGCATACCTCAAACTTGCCGGGCTTGGTCTTCACCGCGCCCGTAAACGCGCCCTGCTCGTAGCCGAAGAGCTCGCTCTCCAGCAGATCCGCCGGCATCGCCGCGCAGTTCACCTTCAGAAACATCCGGTTCGCGCGGTTTGACATCTTGTGCGTGTACAGCGCCAGAATCTCTTTCCCCGTCCCACTCTCGCCCAGAATCAGCACCGGGATATCGCTCTTGGCCACCAGCGCCGCCTGCGCCTGCAGCTCGCACATCCGCTTGCTCGAGCGCACGAAGGAGTGCGTCTCATCCAGCGGAATCTCCTGCGGTTCGGCTGTGATCGCCTTTTGCGCCTGCGCCAGGTGCTCCTCGATCGCACTCTCCAGATTGCCGTCCATGAACGGCTTCAGCACGATGCCCCGCGCCCCGATTCGCGTCACCACCTCGAAGTCCTTTACCTCCGCCGTGCACGACAGCATCACGATCGGCACGTCCGGCAGGCTCGCGCGGATATGCGACAGCGCCGTCAGCGACTTCTCCATGCTCTCCCACTCGAGCAGAATCAGGTCGGGTGCCTCGTTTCTGTTCAGGCAGTCCAGAAGCGCCTGTTCCTCGGAAAAGACCTTCAGGTTGTAGCGGGACTCCAGCGTGCGCCGCAGATAGTGCAGCACCGCAACGTTCGCGTCCAGCGCGTATAGCCGGGCAAGGCCCGACTGGGCCGTCCGGGAAGGCGGTTCCGGGATAGCGAGAGACGAAAGCATTCCAGCAACTCCGGCGGGTTCAGCCACAATTTTCACAATAGCCTGCCCCGAATGCGGGCAGGTAAATCCAAACCGCGAGGCCACAGCAATTTACAACAATTACGGAGGCCCTTGGGACGGACTCAAGTGTAGCCGGACTTCATCCGAAAGGGAAGAACTTTGCACTTTTGTAGGCAAAAAAAGTCACACAGCCCAGATGCGATTGCCCGTAGGGTATACAAAAAATTAACCGGAATAAACTGCGGAAGAGTCGAATTCAAGGCAACTCTTCAAATCCTTGCACACTGCTAGCGAATGGCACGGAACGTGCTACATCAGCTGTAGTGAATTAGAGACTGGACCGATCATGGATTTCGCAGAGTTCTACGATTTGCCGCCGCTGGAACTCGCCTTTGGGCGAACCGGATCCATGCGGGCTATTCGGCAGAAGCTGGAAAGCGTCGCAGAGACCGGCGTGCCCGTTCTGCTGCAGGGCGAGAGCGGCACCGGAAAAGAGATATGCGCGCGCTTTCTGCACATCTTCTCCGGCCGGTCGAAGGGGTCGCTCGTAAAGGTCAGCTGCCCGGCCATTCCCGAAAGCCTGATGGAAACCGAGCTCTTCGGATACGAGAAGGGTGCGTTTACCGGAGCCCATGCGACCAAACGCGGCCGAGTCGAGGAGGCACATAACGGCACGCTCTTCCTTGACGAGGTCGGCAGCCTGGATCTGTCCGCCCAATCCAAGCTCCTGCAGGTCCTGCAGGACGGTACTTTCGTAAGGGTCGGCGGCCACGCCACCCGCACCATCGAGACCCGTCTCGTCTCCTGCGCCAATCGCGATCTGCGCGTGCAGGTCGAAGAAGGCAGCTTTCGCCTCGACCTTCTCTATCGCATCAATGCGGTGACGATCAATCTGCCTCCGCTGCGCCACCGCCGCGAAGACATCGAGCCGCTGGTCGAATACTTCACCGAACAGAACGCCAAGACCTTCCGGCTCTCACCCAAGGCCATCTCTCGCTCCACGATCCAGCTTATGGAGCGTTACAACTGGCCCGGCAACATTCGCCAGCTCGCGAACCTGGTCCGCAGCTACGTGCTCATCGGGGACGAGGAACTGCTTGCGGCCGAACTGCTGCCCCAGGCGTTTTCAAGCGACAGCATTGTCGCGGACATCGATCTCAGCCAGCCTCTTTCGCTCAAGCGCATCACTAAAAAGGCGACGCTGGATCTCGAGCGCCAGATCATCCTGAAGGTTCTTCGGACGAACAACTGGAACCGGCAGAAGACCGCCAAATGGCTCCAGATGAGCTACCGTTCGCTGCTTTACAAGCTGAATGAAGTGGAGGCCGGAAATCTGCCAAATCCATCTCATTCTCACATCAACGACGAACTCCCGCCGCGGCATGATTCCGGCAGTAATCTTGGCCCGGGGCGGCGTTTGTAACAGGGTTTCGCGGTACTCTGGATTAAATTTCCAGTGACCTAAGAGACCCGCTATCGGGAAAGAACTGTGTCACCTTATATGCAACAGAATGCATCCAAAGTGGTGCAGTCGAAAGGGCTGTGATGAAACCTATCGTCCGTTTTCCGCTGGTTCTGATCGTTACGGCGGCGGCTATAAGCCTCGGAGTGGTAGGCGTCCATGCATCCACCGACTGCGTCCGGTTTATTCAGAAGAAGGTGCGCCACCACCGCGTGAGCGCTGCCACGGCCGCGCGCTGGGTAGCATGGGATAAAGCACATCCCAACTGGCATCCCAAGACGCCCAGGGAAACCCTCGCTCAGCTTGACTTCGCCTGCGCTGTTCCGCTGATCGAAAAGCCGGTGGACGAGCAGCTTCCGCCGCTCAACCTGACGGGATTCGACTTTGCGATGGACATGCTGCCGCCGCCCGAGACCCCGCCGGTTACCGTGGCGATGAACACGCCGCCGCCGGAGCTTCTCCCCCTGCAGCCCATGCCGAGCGTCGTCAGCCCGCCGATCTACTCGCCCGAGTACCCGAGCCTCTTCGGCAACTTCCCAACGCCGCCCACGCACGTGGTCACACCGCCGGGACTCACGCCGGAGCCATCGAGCTGGATGCTGCTCGCGACCTCGATTCTTGCGCTCGGCGCCGTCGCGTTCCGCCGCCCGCGCCTCGCGAACGCCGTCGCACGCAGCTAAGCCTTCAATGTCAGGAACCCAGGCGGGACTCCGTCGGCGCTGATTCCGGCGATGCAGTCACCCTTTACGCTGTAGGTCATCCACGCGCGCCCGTTCGCAAGCTGGACGACGCGTGAGCCGCCCACTGTCCCCAGGTTGTCGAGCATCTGCGCATCGCCTGCTGCGCTGAACCGCACGACCTTGCGCGAATCCAGGCACGGCACGCCGCTTGCGTCCACCAGCAGCGCTTCGATCGTGACATCGCCGCTCTTGCGCGCGAGCTCCTTCAGCTCAAACCGCGCGGGCGCTCCCCACTGCCGCGTCTCGTACTCGAACGCGATCTCATCCGTAACTGTCTTGCCGCCGCGCCTGCCTACCGCTCGCAGCGATACCTTGCCCGCCGGAAACGCCGTCGTCCACCGCAGCCCGGCAGCAGGGAAGTCCTGCGAGTTCCGCCGCTTCACGCCAAGCGATTTGTCGCCGGACTGGCTACTAAGAACAAGCTCGACCTCCTCGCAGTTCGAGTACACCTTCACCATCTTCTGCTCGCCGTCTTTGCCCCAGCGCATCGGCCACGTGTGCCCGTAGATGTGCACCATCGGCTCGTCGGCCCAGTAGGACTGAAAGACAAAATACGACTCCTTCTTCGTCAGATCGCGCTGAACAACGCCCTTCTGGTTCATCCGCGGCACCGGATTCTCCGCGCGCAACGGCGTCGTGAAGTCCTTGAAGATCCACTGCGCCGCGCCCGTCAGCCAGTCCTGCGACTCCTGCACCTTCAAATGCCAGTCGAAGAGATTGCACGCGTAGGTCTCACTCCAATCGCCATCCGCCGAGACGCGCGGAATCCCTCCGGTCGGCAGGTAATCCAGCCCGCGCTCGTCCGCTCCATTGCCGGGCGGCATCTGCGAGTTCACCTTGTCCGGCGTTTCGCTGTGCCGCCGCGCCTGGCTGTCCGCGCCCCACTCCATGTGGATGAACCGCGGCACCAGCGCTGCCTGCTTCTTCAGCTCCGACTCGTACTCCGTATACAGCCCGCGATACCACCCCGCCCAGATCGACGGCGAGTACACGTCCGGAATGTCCCGCGCGAAGTCGCAGCGCCGGAAGCTCGTCAGCCGCGTCGGATCCTGCTTGTGCGCCAGGTCGCGCAGCTCCGTCATGAAGGCGCGAATCGCATTCTTGTCGACTGACGGATACTCGGTCGGCCAGTCGTCTTCATTGCCCAGACTCCACAGAATGATGCTGGGATGATTACGATGCTGGTCGATCATCGTCGTCAGCTTGTCCTTCGCCATCTGTTGCCATGCAGCATCGCCAATGCCGCCGCGGCACCACGGCAGCTCCTCCCAGACCAGCAGTCCAAGCTCGTCGCATAAATCGAGCACCAGCCGCGACTGCTGATAGTGCGCCAGCCGGATGAAGTTCGCGCCCATGTCCTTAATCATCTGGAACTCTTTGCGCGTGACGTCATCCGGAATCGCCGCCGCGTATCCCGCGTGGTCCTCATGCCGATGCGTTCCGCGCAGCAGCAGCCGCTCACCGTTCAGCTTGAACGGCCCATGCTCGACAAACTCAAAGTGCCGCACGCCAAACCGCTCCGCCGCCGTGCTACTGACGCCTTCCGCGCTCAGAGTCACGGTGCACGTGTACAGGTTCGGCTGCTTCGGCGACCACAGCATCGCGCCCGGCAAATCGACAGCAACTACGTCGGACTGAATCTGCCCATTTGCCAGATCGCCTGCGATGACCTGCCATGTGGACTCGATGGATAACTTTCCCGTTCGGGTCCGTGATCGTGATCGCTGCGCTCGCTCCCCACTGCTCGTTTGTCCCGGCGCATACATCCGCAGCGAAACCTGCGCCGTCGGCGTCGCCGTCTCCGCGCCTGTCACAGTCACATGCACCGCCTCAATCGACACCTGCGGCACATACACCAGCTCCACATGCCGATACAGCCCGCCATACAGCGAGAAATCCGAGAAGTCGCTCGGAATCGTATCCATCCGGCGCGAGTTATCGCACATCACCGCCAGCGGAACACCTCTCTTCTCCGCCGGAACCTTCGCCAGCGCATCAGTCAGGTCAACCACGAACTCGTCATATCCGCCCTTGTGCTCGATCAACTTCTCTTCGCCGAGCCAGACCGTCGTCACCTGCCCGGCGCCCCAGAAGTGCAGCAGCGTCCGCCCGTTCGCATACGGATTCTTCGGCTGAATCCACGTGCGATACCACCCCTGCCCGCGATAGTAGGAGACATCCGGATCGCACCCATCCATCGCGTTGAAGCAGTGCGGCATCGCGACCTTCTCGAAGACAGCAAGCTCCTGGCTGTGCCACACCTCCCACGGCCCGCCGAGCGGCCCTTTGAAGAACTCCCACCCATTGCTCAGCCGTTCCGGCGCCACCGCTTCGTCCGCACCCGCCGGCGTGCTGATCGCCCGCGCGAGCCCCGGCGACAGATGCAACGCCGCCGCTCCACCTGCAACCTTCACGCCTCCCGCGAGCAACTGGCGTCGTGTCAGCTTCGGAGATAATTCGAACACCGTCCTATATCCTCCAAAGCTCAAAGCATACAGAACCTCGGCTCCATCCGGCGGGCGCTCCTCCGCCTCTCCGCCGCTGGCCTCCCGAGAGCCACTCCCCAGCCCGACACAACTCTCCCGGCAGGTATATACTCAAACTACGACAGCAATGGTCGTATATCTGTCGGGAGAGGTAGACGTATGGCCCTCAGCGATCTCCGAGTTGGACAATCCGCGATCCTCGAAGCGCTGGAGCTCCCCGACAAGGTCAGCGACCATCTCGCCCACCTCGGATTTCCTTCCCGGCGCCAACGTCGAGGTCCTCCGCCGCGCCCCGGCCGGCGATCCTACGGTCTACCGGATAGACGGCGTTGAGGTTGCTCTTCGCAAGGAAACCGCGCGGCACATCACCGTAGAGCTGGAAGCTGCCGCGAGCCGGAACTAGAAAATGGACTGCTGCACTCCGACATCCACCGTCGCGGTCGCCGAGCCACCGGTAACTACCCCGGAGCCGTCCTCGAACGGTTCGAAGAACGGCAGGCAGCGCACCGGCCGCATCCGCACCATCGCGCTCATCGGCCCGCCCAACTGCGGCAAGTCCACGCTCTTCAACCGTCTGACCGGGATGCGACAGAAGGTCGCCAACTATCCCGGCGTCACCGTCGAACACCACTCCGGCACGATGAAGAGCTTCGGCCGCCCGGACCTCACGCTCATCGACCTGCCCGGCATCTACTCGCTCGCAACCTACTCCGAAGACGCGCGCGTCGCCGTCGACGTGCTGAAGGGCAACATGCCGGGCGTACCCGCGCCCGACGCCGTGCTGCTGGTGCTGGACTGCATGCACCTCAACCGGCAGCTCATGCTTGCCGCGCCGATTCTGTCGCTCGGCCTGCCCACGCTCGTGCTCCTTAATATGGCGGACTTGCTCGAGGATCGCGGCGGCAAGATCGACCCGCTCGCGCTCGCCCACGAACTCGGCCACCCCGTCGCGCTCATCAGTGCGGCAAAGGGAACCGGCATGGGGCTCATCCGCAACTTCCTCGAGCAGTTCGGCGAGTTCGCGCTCACGCGTCCCGGCTCCGCACGCCTGCCCATCATTCAGAGCCCGGCCTCGTGCCGCAAGTGGGCCGGCCAGGTCTCGACGCGCAGCCATTTCGAGCAGCCCGAGTCGCCACTCTGGACGCGCCGCCTAGATTCCATCCTGCTGCATCGCGTCTGGGGCCCACTCATCTTTCTTGTCGTCGTCGTCGCGGTCTTCCAGGTCGTCTTCTCGATCGGCCAGCCGCTCTCCGATGGCCTCGGTGATCTGCTCACGCGCGCCGGCAACTTCGTCGCGCAATCTACTTCCCGACAACTGGATCCGCGCTCTGCTGCGCGAGGGAATCTGGAACGGCGTGCAGTCGGTGCTCGTCTTCCTTCCGCAGATTCTTCTGCTCTTCCTCTTCATCGGCATCCTGGAAGACTCCGGCTATCTCGCACGCGCCGCGCTCATTGCGGATCGCGTGATGCGCGCCATCGGCCTCAACGGCAAGGCATTCATTCCGCTGCTCTCTGCGTATGCATGCGCTGTGCCGGCCATCATGGCCACGCGCACCATCGAAAACAAGCGCGAGCGCCTCGCGACGATTCTCATCGCGCCGTTCATGACCTGCTCCGCGCGCTTGCCCGTCTACACGCTGATCATCGCGGCGTTCGTTCCGGACCGGCACATCCTCGGCCATCTCGTCGGTCTGCGCGCCACAGTGATGCTCAGCCTTTATGCGCTCGGATTTCTCATGGCGCTCTTCACTGCCAAGCTGCTCAACTCTCGCGTGATGAAGGCCTCGTCCGCGCCGTTCGTGCTGGAGCTTCCGCAGTATCGCTGGCCCACGCCGCGCTCGCTCACACTGCGGCTCTACGATCGCGGCAAGCTCTTCGTGAAGAAGGCCGGAACAATCATCCTTGCCTGCACCTTTGTGGTCTGGTTGCTCAGCGTGCTTCCTGTCCACGGCAGCCAGTTCTCGGATCTCTCTTCGAGCGTGATCGGTCACATCGGCCAGTTCATCGCTCCGGTCATTCATCCGCTTGGCTTCGACTGGAAGATCGGCATCGGCCTGCTGAGCTCGATCGTTGCGCGCGAGGTGATCGTCGGCACGCTCGGCACGCTGTACGGTGTCGATCCCTCCACACACGCGGCCAGTCTGCAGCAGGCGCTGCATCACGATCTCGGCATCGGCGGCGCGATCGCACTGGTCGTCTTCTTCGCGTTCGCGATGCAGTGCACATCAACAATCGCAGTCGTACGTCGCGAGACGAACAGCTGGAAGTGGCCTGCGCTGCAGTTTGCGTACATGACCTGCGCGGCGTACCTCGGTGCGTTGCTAACCAATCAACTCTTCCTGCATCTCTTCTAAACGGCTGGCAATCAAATCTACGGAACCAGCGGCGCGGGCCAAACGTATTTCTTCAGCAGATCGAGTTCTTTCCACAACCGCGCAAATCTGTCTAACAACATCCACTGCACAAAACGGCGTAGTCCTATTTCGTGACGCCTTTCTGATCGAGCAGCCGAGCGAGCAGAATCACAGCCGGCAAAAACTCCGACAACCTGTGCCGCGTGACGGCACCCTGCAAAAAAACGGAGGGTCCATTGTTTAACGTCGAAGAGCTCCGGCAGTTCCCCTTGATGTCATGTCTGCCCGAGGCGCAGCTTCAGCGTCTCGCGCGCCACGCCGCTGATCTCCACCTCAACGAGGGGGAGTGGCTCATTCGTGAAGGTGAGGAAGCGTGGTTCTACCAGCTCATCTCCGGATCGATGGATGTGTTGAAGATCCTCGGCGGCCGAGAGATGGTGGTGAAGAATTATAAAAACGGTGAATTCTTTGGCGAGGTTCCCCTGCTCCTCGGCTCCAGTGCAATCGCTTCGCTGCGGGCCAAGGAGCCATCTCGTGTGATGAAGATCGACCGCGTCATGTTCAAGGAGTTGCTCGACAGCTCCAAGGACTGCCGCGCGCTGGTCATGGAGACGATGACCAGCCGGTTGAACTATATCCAGGACCGGATGGTCGACTATCCCGTGTCGCGTGTGCTCGTGGTGGGTTCGCAGTATGACACGGACTGCCGCGACATCCGTTCGTTCCTTGCGGCGAATCGCATTCCCTATGAGTGGGTGGACCGCGAGCACGATCAGGACCGCATCCCCTCGTGCATGCCGAAGGACCACAACGGGCCCTCGGTGATCGTGGACCATGCATTCTGCGTGGGCCAGCCGCCGACGGTGCGCAAGGTGGCGATGGCGCTCGGCTATCGCACGGAACCGCGCAGTGATGGATATGATGTGGTGGTCGTGGGCGCCGGTCCTGCGGGACTTGCGGCTGCGGTGTACGGCGCGTCCGAGGGACTGAAGGTTCTGCTCATCGAGCGCGGCGCGGTTGGAGGACAGGCCGGAACCTCCTCGCGCATCGAGAACTACCTGGGCTTCCCGAGCGGGATCTCCGGTGACGAGCTGAGCGAACGAGCACTGCGCCAGGCGGAGTATTTCGGCACCGAGATTGTGCTCACGCGCGAGGTGCAGAATCTCGAGCCGATCGAGGGTGGATGGTGCGTGGAATTCGATGAAGGCAAGCGCGTCAGCACGCGCACCGTCATCCTGGCCACGGGCGTTGAATGGCGTCGTCTCGAAGCCGAAAACATCCATCGCTTCCTCGGCCGAGGCGTCCTTTACGGCGCTTCACGCATGGAAGCGCCGTCGGTGATTGGCAAGGATGTGTTCATTGTCGGCGGCGGAAACTCCGCAGGTCAGGCGGCCATGTACTTCTCCGGATATGCGAACAGCGTGACCGTGCTGGTGCGCGGCGCGGGTCTGAAACTCACAATGTCGAGCTACCTCATCGATCAGATCAACGCGCGTCCCAACATCAAGGTCGAGCCGTTCACGCGCGTTATTTCGGCCGGCGGACAGCATGCGCTGGAGACCATCTGCACGGTCACAGGCAACGAGGCTCCGCGCACGCGGCGTGCGGATGCGCTCTTCGTCATGATCGGAGCCGACGCTCAGACAGACTGGCTTCCGGCTGAGCTGGAGCGCGATGAGCTCGGTTATGTGTGCACCGGGCGCGATCTGCCGGACTGGGCGGAGCAGGAGCGCAGTCCGTATCCGCTGGAGACGAATCTGCCCGGACTGTTCTGTGTCGGTGACGTGCGCCACTCGTCGATCAAGCGGGTATCGAGCGGCGTAGGCGAGGGAAGCATGGCGATCGCCTTCGTCCATCAATATCTCGCGCTCCAACCGTCGGCGGTGCCGCAGACGTTGGTGCCGGCATAGAGCCTTATGCCGGCGGTCCCTCTACCCAGGAGCTGCCTTCCTTGTGCCGCTTCAGGGTGGTCATGGCCTGTCTCTCGGCGGTCTTGATCTGCGCCTCGCACTTGTCCGTGGGTGTGCCGTCGATCGCCTGGATGTGGCACGAGGAGATCTGAAAGATGATGTCCTTCATGGTCTCGGCGATGTTCTTTTCGCCCTCGTCCGCGGCCATGGAATTCAGGTTGTCGTTGGACTGCCTGAGTTGCTGCATCGCGCCGTTGAAGTGATCGTTATCGGCCTTCACGTCAATGGCGGCCGCATTGTCGAGCACGACCTCCGCAGCGGAGACGAAGGTCTCACGTGGCGGTGGCGGCGGGCTCAACGGCGGCGGACCCTGCTGTGCGGGTGCGGCAAGGACGAGCACGGCTGCTGCCAGGAGAGCTCCAGCGTTCATGGGACCTCACTTTCGAATTCAGCAGTTTTGCCGACTTTTTCGGTTAGACGGCTGCCGCTTCGCGAGGTTTGATGAATTCCACGGCGGTTCTTCCAACCGGTTAGGTCGCCTTGCGCTGAAACGCGGTCTTCTTGCCCGCGAAGGAATTCCTGGGCTTCACCGCGGTGTTCGCGTTCCCGTTGTTCACTGTAGCTTCGCTGTTCGCCTGGGCAGCCTTTTCACGCAGGGCGGCGAGCCGCTGCGCCTTCGGGCCGAGGCCATTCAGTTTGGGCGTTGCAGGTTTCGGTATGAAGTTGCTCATGAGACACATGGTCTCACGGACGGGCTGGATACGGCGGCAGGGGTAACCCTCTCGCCCTGTCGTTCTCCTTTTGGGTCCGAAGGCAGCGGCTCGCTACGCTGTGAGGACGTGCGAGTGTTCTGCCGTGATGCGGGCGAGGTAATCCTGGCCACGGGTGCCGTGGGCGAAGCCGTCGCTGGGGTAGGCGCACCGCAGCGCGAAAGAATGCTTGCGGGCGAGCTCGTTCCATAGCTGCTCAAGCCGGATGGCGGCGTCGAAGTGGCCGTGGGCGCAGAGAATGGCTACCATTTCGCCGAACGCGACTGGGAATTTGACGTCCGGGCCGAGGCTCGCCTTGGCATGCATGAGAAAGGGCTCGATGGTCGCGAAGAAGCGCTGCGGATCGGGCCAGCCATCGACCATGAACCGGTCGAGGGTCGCTTCTGCGTCGAGCAGAAGGTACTGACTGTTCTGCACGGCGTGAGCGAGATCGACACCGGAAGCGCGGAGGCGTTGGGCGATCGCCTGGCGGTTGGACTCGATAGCAATGATGAGACATGCGCCGCCGCTTTGGATGGCGGAGCGGATGAAGTCGCTGAGGCGGTCAAGAAAGGCGTCGCGGTCCTGATAGAACTCGACTGCGTGCGAGCAGGGAACGGCGTCCTGTGCGGGTAGAAACCCGCCGCAAGCAGCAGGCGCGAACTCCGAGAGAGCGGCCGAATCCAAAAGCGCCTCCATTGCCGGCGGGCAGTATTTGATCGTTGGACGAGGGGACCCTATATAGATGATGGTATTTTCGGCCGATTCGTTGCTCGGCTCGGCTGTGGATCGTGGCCTTGTTGGAGCAGGATGGGTGCGGGAGGGGGGACAGGCGGAGTTGTTTTCTCCCCCGTTCGTCTGCTCCGCGTACAGACGTGTCGAACGCTGGTAGTTCAGGGGTGACGCGTTCGCGTTCGATGTGCGAACTAATTTCCCAGTCGTAGTGCAAAATCATTCAACTTGACGTTGAGAGCCCCCGGACGCGGGCTCGTTTTGTGCCCCAAGGATTGGCTGGGAGAAAAGCTGTGAGCTTAATACGAAGACCCACGCCAGGGCGGGCGTGGGTCTCGGTAAAACGCTAGTGAGTTGCGCTTAATGCCTCGCCACGACGACGGTAGTAACGACACCATCGCGGTTGGCCATGACGTAGTGGCCGTCAATCTCACGCCACTCATAGCCGGAGCGCGGGCGTTGAAGGTGATAGGCGCGGTAGTCGACTTGTTGACCGCGGTCCCAGTCGTCGTGATTCATGTGGTAGCCGCGCTTCCATTCTCTGTGCTCGACGTACTCGTGCCGTTGGCCACGATCATCGTGACGGTCGGCCTGGTGCTGCTGGTCGTAGCCGTCGTGACGTTCGCTCTGCTGCTGTCGAGCGTTATCGTCGTGGTGTTCGTCCTGCTGGGCTATGACGGCGAGCGGCGCGCAGCAGACGCCGAGCAGGATGCATGTGGAAAGAGTCTTCTTGAACACGATGTTTACCTCAGCTTGTCGGATGGCCGGATGAGCCCCTGCTGTTGTTCGGGCGACACATCTATTCCCTGAGGGCGGCTAAAGGCAACCGAAGGATGTCCAGGCTTTTGCGTTGCGTTTATGAAGAGGCTTTTTTGACCGGGAGCTTTGTCACGGCCGGATGGTATCGGCCGTGCTGTAGAATCCTGACACTCTCCGGGCCATCCCTGATGTTGCATGCAGCAATAGGGAGGTACGCCATGCGCGTGCTCGTCCTTTGTGGTCTCCTTGCATTTCTGGCCGCCCCGGCCGCCGCTCAAACTCGAAAGCCTACGCCCAGAGCCACCGCTCGAGCCCAATCTGCGGCGCCCGCCAAACCGAATTCGACAGCGCCGCCGCGCTTCTCAGCCGCCGGACTCAACAATGAGGACGACCTCGTGCGCATTTACTCCGGCGACTTCCAATCCGTCCGGCTCGACCACAACGGCACTGAGTTCATGATGATCATCTCCAACTACATGGAGGATTTCGCCAAGGCATGCACGAAGTTCCTGCCGCCCAACAAGGTTGAGATCACCCGGCAGGTGTGCAGCGGAGGGGGAACTTCCCCGTACGTTTACAGTCCCGATGGCGTACACGACGCGTATGGCAATCTGCTGCCAACCTCAACCTGCACGTATGAGACGGTGGGGACGGGCCTCTATGCCGATCCGCAGCTCTATGACGCTGTCAACGACGTCAGCGCGAAGGCCCAGATGAACATGCTCGGCAACATGCTGGGAATGGGCAAGCGCGGCGCGGGGGGCAATCCGCTGAGCATACCGCAGCAGATGGTCGACCAGGTCACCGCGGTCGGCAACGAGATGCAAACGCTAATCCGCACGAATAGCTGCGGCAGCGTGGGTTTGCAAAACTTTCAGACCAATCTCATCCGGTTCGCCAATGGCGAGGAGCCGGTGAGGTTTGCGGGAGCTGCCGCGTCCGCGCCGGCTCCCACTGCGACAGCAGGCGCAGTTGCAAGGGACACTGATTTCACCCGCCTGCTCGACGACCTGGTTGCCGCCAATGCGCGTGGATGGATGATGAATCGCTACCAGCGCGGCAGCATCACGGACCCGATCGTGTCGCACGATCCGCTGGGGCATCCTGTTCGGGTGATGGCGCGGTATAGCTACACCGGCATGCAGGGGACGCAGAGCGGGCGCGTCACGGTGTCGTTCAAGGATGGATCTCCGGATTGCCTTTACTTCTCCGATGCTCCGGATGCCTGTCGCCTGCCCGCCGCTGGCATAGTGTCGGCCTATGAAAAGAACGCCTATGCGAAGTAGCGCTGTCGAGACGTGGAGCGGGATTGTTCCACGTGGAACAATCATTTGTATTCCACTAAGAAATGTGGGAAACGACGATTTCTGAGGATTTCGCTTGGTGCGCGTTCGATTATCGCGCCGTCTTGGCGGGTGAGGTAGATTGGTACCCCCCTCCCCGCTTTTTGCGCAAAATCTTCGATTCAAAGGGTTTAGGGGTGGACCTATTTTGCAAAATCTTGATTCTAAAGGGTCGGGTGCCATACACGGGGTGCCGGCGAAGTTGGGTGCTCGGCGGATGCGGGCTCCTGGCGTTTCGGGTCGAGATTGTGCGCGGGTCTCAGGAAGGCAGCAGTTTTCGGCTGGGCCTCCATTCCGGGCTTCCGCAGAGTGGGCCAACCCGCTCGTCTGCCAACTAAATGGAGGGCAACCGCAGCGCGGGAAGAAAAGAGCGTAGTCTGGAACTAGCCCGCCTTTCTTCTCATTCAAGATTCCAGATGAGCCCGGAGCACACGCTGCATCCACCTGCACGACTGGAGATCCTGTGCGTTCCGACAAGGTTCATCTTGCGCTGTCCTATGGCAACACTCGTTATGAGATCTGCAACATGGTTGCGAAGGGGATACGTGCGACGCATGTTGCTGGTGTGCGCACGGAGGACTCGATTAACCGCGTGTTGGGGTTGATTGGGCCGAAGTTCATCGGCCCGCGGCTAATTCCGGTGTATTTCCCCCGACCGCGCCGATAGAGGGCGTGCGGGTTTCACCCGGTCAGTCTTGTTGGTTCGGAAGCGGCAGGGTGGGCGTCCTCGTTCCCACCCGTCCGCTTCCACCCCAGCGAACAAGTTCGCCGGGGACCCCGGTGCGCGTACGGATGGGACACCCGAACGGTGGTGGTGGTTCGAAGAGAAATTACGGGTGGGCCACCCGCCCACGTGGCCGGCGCTATTCGGAGCTCTTCCAGGAGGAGGGGCTCCATTCTTTGGCTTCGACGGGCCACTGGAGTTCTGATCTTCCGTCCGGCAGAACGGTGTTGAGCACCCAGTCGATGCGTGCGGTGGCGTCCTCAAGGACGGCATGCAGGGCGGGGTCATTGCGGACGGCCGCGGTGTAGACGATGCCTGTGAGGGCGTTGCGGATGTGGTGGTTGACGTCTGCGGCGATCTGCATGCGGCGGGCGAGATTGGCGCGGCGGCGGTCCTCGTTGAGGAGAAGGGCATAGGAGAGCAGGCAGCCGACGATCAGGGTGTAAACGTCAGAGGCATAGATGCGGTCGACGCCATGGATGAAGTAGTCCATCAGAACGCCGCAGCCGGCGATCACGGCACCCGAGCTCAAGGCCAGCACTATCGAGCGGACGGTGAAATAGCCGCTGCGGGCCGTGAGTAAGGGAACCGGGGCTCTGCGTTTGATCATGAGTTCCAGCGTTCGAGGGAGTCGTCACCCGTCTTAAGAGTAGACCCGGGAACGGCGGAGCGGATAGGGCGTGATGCTGGGGAGCCTTATACTTGGCTGCCATGCGTCGAGTGATTGGGTGTTGCGTGATGATTCTTTGTCTTGGTGGATCTGGCGCCCTGGCGCAAGCCCAGAACGGTCTGCTCGCGAAGAAGATCGTGGGCGCGTGGCGGCTTGTCTCGGTGGAGGGGCAGCCGCCGGGGCTGCCTGGTTTTTACGATCACCCGACTGGGTTGATTGTTTACGACCGGTCAGGAACGATGTCGGTGCAGATTGCGAACCGGAGTGGACGAAGGAAGTTTGCGGGAGGGCTGGCCGGGGGAACCCAGGCCGAGAAAGCGGCGGCGTTCGATAGCTACTTCAGCTACTACGGGACGTATACGGTTGATGAAGCCGCCGGAACGGTGACGCACCACGTTCAAGACAGTTCGTACCCGGACCTTCGGGGCCGGGAACATGTGCGGTGGGTGGAATTTCAGGGCAACGATCGAATGGTGCTGATCCCGCGAGAAGACGGCAAGGGCGGCGCGGTTGTCCGTAAAGACGCAACGTACAGGTTGTATTGGGAGCGGGTGAAATAATCGCGCGCGGCGGAGATGGGCGGAGGCATACGCCGGCTACAGGCCCTGTTTTATCGGTTGACCACGCAGCGAACCATGAAATAGGTTAGCTGGTCGGTAGTTTTGAAACCTGGAGGGTCATAGCCTTGCAATCGGCTGAAGCAAATTCCACTTCTGCGAAGGTACTGGGGCCTGGAGAGGGCCGGATGGCGTTCCTCGGCACGATCGGGGTGCGTTTCATGATCGACAAGCTGGAGTCGGGCGGAGGGTTTTCGCTGGTCGAACACCCGATGTCTGCCAAGGCTCTCGCGGCGCCGCTTCACCGGCACGCGCGCGAAGACGAATACAGCTTTGTGCTGGAGGGCTCGGTCGGCGCTCTTCTCGGCGATGAGGTGCTCGTCGGCAAGCCCGGTGATCTGATCTTTAAACCGCGGAATCAATGGCACACGTTCTGGAATGCCGGGGATACACCTGCACGAATTCTGGAGATCATCGCGCCTGCGGGTTTCGAGCAGTTCTTTCGCGAGCTGGATGAGCTTGGCGGTGTGACGAACGCGGATCCGGCAACGATGGGCGCGCTTTGCCAGCGGTACGCGCTGGAGATGAAGCCGGAGAGCGTTCCCGAGCTGCTGGCGCGGTTTGGACTTCGTTTCCCGGGCGAGCGGGTGAGTTGCTGGGCGGTCAGCTGAAGGAAAACGATCCAGGCGATTCGCCCGTCCTGCGAACCCACATCTCGACGAATGCTCGGAGTAGTATGGTCGCGCAATTTGGAGGTGACGAGTGAGAAATCGAACGTTTTGGTTTCTGATCCTCGGGCTGTTTACTTTTGCGCCGGCGATCGTTGCTTCCAGTGGGATACGGGCTGGCGGTGGACAGCAGTCAGGGGCGGCTGAAGATCAGGCACAGCAGCAGGTTCGTGCGGTGAATGCGGAAGAGGTAGAAGCCTTTCTGCAGAAGGACCCGACGACCATGGCGCGGTTGTGGGCTGACAGCTTTGTGGTCACAAATCCGCTGAACAAGTTTGTATCGAAGCAGCAAGTTCTCGGGATGATGACGTCAGGTTTCCTGGTGATCACGTCCTACAAGCGCGACATCGAGTACATCAAGGAGTATGGCGACATCGCGATTGTGGCGGGGAGCGAGGATGTGATCTGGGGTGGACGAATGCCCAATGCAGGTAAGCCAGACCATCTCCGATTCACGGCCGTCTGGTTGCACCGGGATGGCGCCTGGCAGGAGATTGCGCGGCATGCGAACGTGGTGCCGCGGGGCTGAGGGCTGCGGAAAGGCAATTCAGTCGCTTCGTCCTGCGGACTACACGACGGTCTTTCACCCCAGCGAGCAAGCTCGCCGGGGACCCCGGGCCTTCGGCAGAGCGGAAGGCGTCTGCTACGCGGCGTTTTTATGGCACTGAGACCCCGGGCTAAAGCCCGGGGCTACCAGCCGTGCCCCTTCGGATCTGTGGTTGGAATTGGGGATGGGCGGGGGCATGCCCCACTCATCGCGATGAGCCCGCGGTGAATGGGGTGAGTGAAAGGATCATGTCGTTTTCAGTGGCGGCCCGAGCACCTTGGTGCCATAGAAGGCGGAATCCCGAGGGGTTGGGTTTGGGTGGGCCATATCGAGGAAGAACTGCTCCATTTTTCCAGCGGGAGAAAATGCGACGGTCATCCTGGCCGGTGTTTGTACAGCGGTGAAGGCGTGGGGCGTGTTGCGCGGAACCAATGCGGTGTCGCCGGGTTTCAGTGTGATCTGCTTATCGCCTAACTGGACCAGAACCTCGCCTTCTTCCACGTAGAACCACTCTTCCTGCGCGAAATGCAGATGGAGATGAGGACCGCCGGGCGTCATGTTGGTGTGCTGCATGACAAAGAGATTGCCGTTGGTCTCTGTTCCCGAGATCTTGAACGCGATGTGACTGAAACCAAGGGAGCGTGTGGCGCCGAAGATATCCTGCCCGGCCGGAAGCACGCGACCCTGTTGCGCGGGCGAGGTTGTTTGTGGGTCAGCTTGCGCGGTGGCTAGTTGCGATGCGAACGGGAAAGCGGCAGCGACGCCTGCGGACTGCACAAAACGGCGACGATTCATGAGGTCTCCTGGAGGTTCAGTGGCGAGATGGGGGGAGTGTACTCCACGGGCCGGCTCGTTGGAGAAAGAACAAGTAAGACGGCGGAGACCTGCGGGGGCATACCCCAGTCATCGTCCTATACCCCACTCATCCGGATGATGCCGCGATGAGTGGGGCAGCCGGGGTGTGGTGGTTCAGGAGATCAGTGGGCCACCCGTCCAATCCGTTTTCGAGGAGCGGGCCACCTGCCGCTCAGGTGCATGTGAGGGCCGCCGGCATGAAAGCCGTTGACGGAGGTTCGGACTCTGCGTAGCATCTCGCGCACGGCTCAGTTCCACACATTTCAGGCGGTTGGAGGATTCGATGCGCTTTCTTTTGGATAAGTGTCTAATAGCGGTGGCAGCGATGCTGGTGTTTGCGGGTACGGCAGTCGCGGCGCCGCAGTCGTCGTTCGGCACGCTCACCTGCATGACGTTGGCGGATGGGACGGGAGCGACCAGCACGGTTACGTCGCAGGTGAGTTCGTATGCAGTGGGCGTTCAAAACGTGCCGAACATAGCCGGCACGGGCTCGGGCGCGGGCGGGGGCAAGGTGACGTTCAACCCGGCGGACTTGCACATATCCCTGTCGAAGTTCATCGACTTCCTTCCGCTCGCGGAGGCGGGAAAAGCGTTTCAGCAGTGCACGCTGGTTGCGACGGCTGGGAACGGTGTGACGGCGACCTACACGTTCCAACTAGTTGCGATCTCGAGTGTGACGGCTGTGGCTGCGGGGGGCAATGGGTCAAATACCACGGCGTACACGGACCTGCAACTGCAGTACGGCGGCCTGACCGTGTTGATGACGAATCCAGATGATGACGGCGGAACGGAGCCCACTAAGTAGGTGACGAAGTGGTCGTGGCCTTCGGATTGACAGCGTGTGAGGCTGCTCGGCATGCGGAGATGGGCGGGGGCATAGCCCAGCTCGTCCCGATGATGCCGCGATGAATGGGCCACCCAGAATGTGTGGCCAGGGGATGAGTGGGCCACCCGCCGTTTAGGCGCAGAGGTCGGCGGCGCCGGACAGGAAGGCAATTCAGTCGCTTCGTCCTTCGGACTTCGCGACGATCTCCCACCCCAGCGAGCAAGCTGGCCGGGGACCCCGGGCCTTCGGCAGAGCGGAAGGCGTCTGCGACGCGGCGTTTTTATGGCACTGAGACCCGGGCTAAAGCCCGGGGCTACAGCCGTGCCCCTTCGGATCTGTGGTTGGAATTGGAGATGGGCGGGGTATACCCCACTCATCTCGATGATGCCGCGATGAATGGGCACCCTTTAAGGAAGTGCTTTGGAGACTAGTGCGAGTTTGTGGATTTTCCCCTGCTCGTCCCGGACATACACCTTCGCGCCTACGACTGCGAAGTTGATTGGCCCGTGGATCGTCACGTCCAAAGGTTTGTCTCTTGGTGTTGTCCGTCGATCTGCCTTGTAAATATATTCCTGGCCGTGGAGAACATAGTGGGTTAAGGTGTCAGTCCTCTGGACAACTGTTTGACCGAACACAGCGGCAGGACCCATGACTGGCTCACTGGTCATTGCATCCAGCCTTCCGTTTTGCCAAGCAGCATCGGGTATTTTCTGGCCCGCGAGAGTCGCTGGAACTAAACAGAGCAGACATAGCAGAACCAAAGCACGCAGTCTCACAGAACCTCCACGGTAATGAGTGTGCCAGGAATGCGAAGATGGGCGGGGCATAGCCCGCTCGTCGCGATGATGCTGGGATGAATGGGGCACCCAGGTTGGTGGTTATGAGATGTGGACCACCCGGCCACCTGGTCAGTTAGAGTCGTTGAATACGTCGCAGAAATGCCACGTGCCGGGAGCCGTAGCGGGCGGTTGCAACCAGATGCACGTGCGGAGATGGTGCGTGACTCCCCCATCCTTATAGTCGATTTGGGTAATCACATAGGCCGTCTCTGAGCCGTTCTTAAGGTTATCTAGATCCTCTTGCGTGAATATTCGCGGCATCCCGTTGTCTCGTTCTGCCGCCGAAAAGAATTCCTGAGTGCCTGCTCCCATCGTATGCACGTGTGAAAATTTCGTTTGGCGTTCCTTTAGCGACTTTTTCTCCTTTTTATATTCGCTGGTGAACTGGTTCACGACCAGGTCTTGTGTCTCGGGCTTGTTGCCATCTTGTATATATGCGGCGCCTGCCTCATCTAAAAGTTGCACTGCATTTGGACCGGTATTCTTATAGTAGAAGTTGAATACGACCGGCGAGCCCGGTACAAAATCGCTCCCCTCGGAATTTGAGGCATTTGGTCCGGTGAATTTCGGATTGCCATCCATGATGACATAGCTTCTGGGTTCGGCAAGCTTCTGGGACACTTCTTTAGAAACTGTCCAGTTCTCGCCGAGTTCATGCAGCTTTTGATTCATCCATTCTTGCGGTGGCATCTTTGTGCCCGCAAGAATACCCGGATCAATTGGGTTGTGGGAGAGGATGTATTCGTTGCGAAGTGTGGTTTCTATCCCATGTCGCCGGTCAGCTTCCTTGAGGTTTCCGCTGTTCTTCGCGGAAAGCAGAAAATTGCTTAGCGTGGCGTTCTGATCGCGAACAATGTCCATTTTGTGACCTAGATCCGTTACTTCCTTTCGATGTCCCGCCTCCCCTCGAAGCCGATTGGCGGACAAAATCGCCGTTCCGAGGAGTCCGGCAATTATCAAGATGACCGTAGTGGCGCGATGACTTTCTTTCTTCGGCTGTATGTAGGACATGACTACTCCCACAATCGCCAGAAGAATGGGCGTAGCATCCGCAAGTATCGGCAGCGCGATGTCCGTGCCGAAGTGTCTCCATATCGGAATGACGCAAAGGCTGAGAATGATTGCGATAGCAAAAGACTTTGGAAGCGCGGGCACGTGACGGAGTCTTATTCTCCATCTCAAGCAACGAAGATAAGTGCGCCTCCGGATCGTGTTCGCTCCGATCATCCGTGGTGTTCTCTGCGAGACCAATTGGGTGCGATCAATTTTGCGATCGTCAGCACTTCCTCGAGAGCAATGCCGCTGAGGCTGCCGATTTCACTACCACAACCTCGTATTTGAATCCCGTGGCTTTAGCAGCTGCGCACACCGCGTCGGTGACTTTCATGTGGTCCTCAGTCCGGCCTGTCGAATAATAAAAGCCGGTAGGAAGGCGTCTGTTTGTGTCCCCGAAGGTGGCACAGTTAGTGAATCCGTGCTCCGCGAGCGATTCGTGTAGGTCTTCGTAGTCGTCCGGCCATACGGCGTTGTGCAGCTCTACTCTCGCATAATACGAGGCCATAGTTACTCCGGAAAGATGAAGTCGAATCGCAGGCAGGATAACTGGGACTTGGCTAAGAGAACAGAAATTCTTTTGTGCGGAGGTCTTTGATTTGGTCGCGGAGGGTGGCGGCGCGTTCGAATTCGAATTTTTTGGCGGATTCGCGCATTTCGGTTTCTAGTTTGGCGATGTAACTATCCAGCTCGGCCTGGGTGTTGAAGGAGAGTTCTTCGGCGGTGGGGGAGAGTTCGTCGGTGAGGTCGGCGTAGTCGGCCTTGAGGATGAGGGCGAGGGAGTCGTTGATGGCGCGGATGATGGTGCGGGGTTCGATGTTGTTTTCGGTGTTGTAGAACTCCTGCTTTTCGCGGCGGCGATTGGTTTCGTCGATGGCGCGGCGCATGGAGTCGGTCATCTTGTCGGCGTAGAGGATGGCGCGGCCTTCGAGGTGGCGGGCGGCGCGGCCGATGGTCTGGATGAGTGAGCCCTGGGAGCGGAGGAAGCCTTCCTTATCGGCGTCGAGGATGGCGACGAGCGAGACTTCGGGGAGGTCGAGGCCTTCGCGGAGGAGGTTGATGCCGATGAGGACGTCGTACTCGCCGCGGCGGAGGTCGCGGAGGAGGCGGATGCGCTCGAGGGTTTCGATCTCGGAGTGCATGTAGCGGCAGCGGACGCCGACCTCGGAGTAGTAGTTGGCGAGGTCTTCGGCCATGCGCTTGGTGAGGGTGGTGACGAGGACGCGCTGGTTGATGGCGGCGCGGTCGCGGATCTCGGCGAGGAGGTCGTCGATCTGGCCTTTGATGGGGCGGATTTCTACTTGCGGGTCGACGAGGCCGGTGGGGCGAATGATTTGTTCGACGACAACTCCGGCGGACTTCGTCAGCTCATAAGGGCCCGGAGTGGCGGAGACGTAGATGGTCTGGCCGATGCGGGTCTCCCACTCTTCGAAGCGGAGCGGGCGGTTGTCCATGGCGGAGGGGAGGCGGAAGCCGTAGTCGATGAGGTTTTGTTTGCGCGAGCGGTCGCCGTGCCACATGCCGTGGAGCTGCGGGACGCTGACGTGGGACTCGTCGATGAAGGTGAGGAAGTCGCGGGGGAAGTAGTCGAGGAGTGTGGGTGGGGGCTCGCCGGGCAGACGGCCGGAGAAGTGGCGCGAGTAGTTTTCGATGCCGTGGCAGTAGCCGACGGACTTGATCATCTCGAGGTCGAAGCGGGTGCGCTGGTGGATGCGCTGGGACTCGACGAGGCGGCCTTCCTTTTCGAGCTGCGCTTCCCAGTCGGTGAGCTCGGCGAGGATGGAGTTGATGGCGGTGGATTTGCGCTCGGGCTGAACGACGTAGTGGGACTTGGGATAGATGGGCAGACGGGCGTAGCGCTGCTTGACGGTGCCGAAGAGTGGATCGATCTGACTGAGAGATTCAATTTCATCTCCAAAGAGCTCGATGCGGAAGGCGTTTTCGTCGTAGGTGGGGAAGACCTCGATGATGTCGCCGCGGACGCGGAAGGTGCCGCGGCGGAAGTCGACGTCGTTGCGCTCGTAGAGGATTTCGACGAGACGGCGAGTGATGTCTTCGCGCTTGAGCTTCTGTCCTTTTTCGAGGAGGAGAAGCATGCCGTAGTAGGCTTCGGGCGAGCCGAGGCCGTAGATGCAGGAGACGGAGGAGACGATGATGACGTCGCGGCGCTCGAAGAGGGAGCGCGTGGCGGAGAGGCGGAGCTTGTCTAATTCATCATTTATTGTGGCTTCTTTTTCGATGTAGAGGTCGCCGGAGGGAATGTAGGCTTCGGGCTGGTAGTAGTCGTAGTAGGAGACGAAGTACTCGACGGCGTTGGTGGGGAAGAACTGTTTGAACTCGTGGAAGAGCTGGGCGGCGAGTGTTTTGTTGTGGGCGAGGATGAGCGCGGGGCGGTTGAGCTCGGCGATGACCTTGGCCATGGTGAAGGTCTTGCCGGAGCCGGTGACGCCGAGGAGGGTCTGATCTTTCTCGCCGGCGTGGAGGCCGGAGACGAGCTCGCGGATTGCTTGCGGCTGGTCGCCCTGGGGCTTGTAGTCCGTGTGGAGCTGGAAGTCCATCTAAATAGGATATGGGAGGCAACTGACAGGATGTGTCAGGAGGGTCTATCCGGATTTATCGCGGCGTTGTGTGCCGTTCTTGATGGTGGAGAGGAAGTCCTGCTGGACGCGGTTGAAAGTGCGGCCGCGGAGGACGGCGGCGACGATGGTGCGAGTGGCGCGGGGATCGCTGAGGCGCACGTAGCCGCAGCCGGCGTTGCGGTCGATGGCCATCTCCGGGACGATGGAGATGCCGACGCCGGCGGCGACCATTCCGAGAACACTGCTGAATTGGTCGCTTTCGAAGGCAATGTTGGGGGTGATGCGCGCATGGGTGCAGGTGGCGAGCGAGAGGTCGCGGAAGCAGTGGCCGTCGCGCAGCATGACGAAGGATTCGCCGCGAAGGTTTTTGAGGGCGAGCGAATCTGCGGCGGCGCGAGGATGGTTTTTGGGGAGTGCGGCGAAGAGGGGTTCGGTGCGGAGCGGAAAGAACTGCAGGTCTTTGTGGCGCAGAGGAAGGGCGAGGATCGCGAGATCGATGGAGAGGTCCCGCAGGGCATCGACGAGGAGCGGGGTGGTTTCTTCGACGATGCGGAGTTTGGCGTCGGGATATTTTTTGGCGAAGGCGGTTGTGTAGCGCGGCATGAGAAAGGGCGCGATGGTTGGGATTATGCCAACGGCGACGCTGCCGCGAATGTCGGCATTTTTGGCGGCGACGCTGGAGCGCGCGGCTTCCATCTGGTGCGAGGATGGAGCGGGCGTGAGGCAGGAAGGCGCGGCCAGAGTCGGTGATGCGGATGCTGCGGCCGAGGCGGTCGAAGAGCTTGGCGCCGAGATCTTCTTCTAATTTGAGGACCTGTTGTGAGAGCGAGGGTTGGGCGACGTCGCAGCGCTCGGCGGCGCGGCTGAAGCTGCCGGTTTCGGCGATGGCGCAGACGTATCGGAGCTGGTTGAATTCCATAGGAGATGCCTATACGTCGAATGCGATCTACATATTGGAACTATCTACTGCGACGGTGCTAGAGTCAAATCTGTCGACGTTGATTTACCCTACTGGGTTTCATGCGAACCCATCCATTGAACCGAGCTAACCAGAAGGAGAGGACGCATGGCGACCGAAGCGAAATGCCCATTCCCACACAGCACCACGGTGCCGAAGACAAACACTGACTGGTGGCCGAACCATTTGCGGCTGGATATTCTGCACCAGCACTCACGGAAGTCTGATCCGATGGCGGAGGATTTCAACTACGCCGAGGAGTTTAAGAGCCTGGACTACGAGGGGCTGAAGAAGGACCTTGCGGCGCTGATGACGGATTCGCAGGACTGGTGGCCTGCGGATTTCGGCAACTACGGTCCGCTGATGATTCGGCTGGCGTGGCACAGCGCGGGCACGTATCGCATCGGCGATGGGCGCGGGGGCGCCGGGCGAGGGCAGCAGCGTTTCGCTCCGCTGAATAGCTGGCCGGACAACGTGTTGCTGGACAGAGCCCGGCGGCTGCTGTGGCCGGTTAAGCAGAAGTACGGGAAGAAGATTTCGTGGGCTGATCTGTTTATTCTGGCGGGCAATGTTGCGCTGGAAGAGATGGGGTTCAAGACGTTCGGCTTCGCGGGTGGACGCGCGGATGTGTGGGAGCCGGACATGGATGTGAACTGGGGACTGGAAGACAAATGGATGGGGACGGACAAGCGATTCTCCGGCGATCGCGAGCTGGCGAAGCCGTTTGGAGCAACGCATATGGGCCTGATTTATGTGAATCCTGAGGGTCCGGATTTTGTGCCGGATCCGGTCGCGGCAGCGAAGGATATTCGCGAGACGTTTGCGCGCATGGCGATGAACGATGAGGAGACGGTCGCGTTGATTGCGGGCGGTCACACGTTCGGCAAGACGCATGGAGCCGGTCCTGCGCAGCATGTGGGACCTGTGCCGGAGGGCGCGCCGATCGAGGAGCAGGGACTTGGCTGGTCGTGTGCGTATGAGACGGGCATCGCGGGCGATGCGATTGGAAGCGGGCTGGAGGTTACGTGGTCGAACACGCCGACGCAGTGGAGCAATTACTTCTTCGACAATTTGTTCAAGTATGACTGGGAACTGACGAAGAGCCCGGGCGGCGCGCAGCAGTGGAAGCCGAAGGGAAACGCTGGTGATGGTACGGTGCCGGCGGCGCACAACGGCAATGGGGCAAAGGGCAATGGTGCAAAGGGTCTTGCGCCGGGCATGCTGACGACGGATCTTTCGCTGCGATTCGATCCGGTATACGAGAAGATCTCGCGGCGTTTTTATGAGAATCCGGATGCGTTCGCGGATGCGTTTGCGCGTGCGTGGTTCAAGCTGACGCACCGCGATATGGGACCGCGGGCGCGGTATCTCGGCCCGGAGGTTCCGAAGGAAGAGCTGATCTGGCAGGATCCGGTTCCGGCGGTGGATCACGAGCTGGTGAATGAGCAGGATGTCGAGTCGCTGAAGAAGAAGATTCTTGCTTCGGGGCTGAGTGTGGCGGAGCTGGTTTCTACGGCGTGGACTTCCGCGGCGACCTATCGCAATTCCGACAAACGCGGGGGCGCGAATGGAGCGCGCATTCGGCTGGCGCCGCAGAAGGATTGGGAGGCGAATGAGCCGAAGCGGTTGGAGAAGGTGCTGAAGGCGCTGGAGAAGATTCAGGGTGACTTCAACGCATCGCAGAAGGGCGGGAAGAAGATTTCACTCGCAGACCTGATTGTTCTGGCGGGGTGCGCGGGTGTTGAACAGGCGGCGAAGAATGCGGGGATCAATGTGAGTGTTCCGTTCACTCCGGGGCGCACGGATGCGTCGCAGGAGCAGACGGATGTGGAATCGTTCGCGGTGCTTGAGCCGGGTGCAGACGGTTTCCGCTCGTATACGAAGAACGGCAATGGCGACCATCCGGCTGAGGTGCTGCTGCTGGATAAGGCGCAGTTGATGAGGCTGACGGCGCCGGAGCTGACGGTGCTGATTGGCGGCATGCGCGTGCTGAATACGAATTTCGGCGGAACGAAGTATGGTGTGTTCACGCAACGGCCCGAGGCGCTGACGAACGACTTCTTCGTGAACCTGCTGGATATGAGCACGGTGTGGAAGGCGACCTCGGATGCGAAGGACACGTTTGAGGGGCGCGATCGGAAGACGGGAGAGGTGAAGTGGACGGCGACGCGTGCCGATCTTATCTTCGGCTCGAATGCGCAGCTGCGCGCGCTGGCTGAGGTTTATGGGAGCTCGGATGCGCACGGGAAGTTTGTCGAAGATTTCGTGGGTGTGTGGAACAAGGTGATGAACCTTGATCGCTTCGATCTTGCGAGAACCGCGGCGAATTAGTTCTGGTTGATGGGATGCTCGGCCTGACTCGATGATCCCGAGTCAGGTCGAGTTGCGTTATGGGGCCTGGCATCGGAGTGGAGCCGCTCAGTTGTTTTCGACTGCGGGTTCGACGCGCTGGAGGATGGCGCGGTAGACGGAGCGTATGACGCCGGAGGCCTGGAGCTTTGCGGCGTTCTGCTTGTGCTTCGGGATTTCGGCGAGCTTGCGGCGGTAGATTTCGTATTCGGCCATGGTGCCGACGTCGATGGTGGCGATGGCTTCGGCGGTGTCTCCGGCGAAGTCGGTGGGCGCGAAGTAGGCGATGTTCTTTCCGCCAGCTTCGGCGATGGGGCCGATTTCGGCTTCGGCGTAGGCTCTCCAGTCAGCGAGCTTGTTGGGGTCGAGGGTATAGCGCAGGAAGAGTGTGTACATTGGTGGCCTCCAGAGGTGATTGGAGCATGGGAAGGCTGGCGGATATTTCGGCATGCGCCGAAGTGTTGCCGACAAATAAGCGCGATACTGTTGGGTATGAATGATGCGCTTGCCATGACTGCGAACCTGCTGGCCGAACCTGCGAGGGCCGCGATGTTGCTGGAGCTGATGCATGGGCGTGCGCTGCCGGCTGGTGAACTGGCGGACGCCGGGAACGTGACTGCGCAGACGGCGAGCGGCCATTTAGCGAAGCTTGTTGAGGGCGGATTTCTGCGGATGGAGCAGCAGGGAAGGCATCGTTACTACCGGCTGGCGAATGCGGAGGTGGCGGATGCGGTGGAGGCGCTGCTGGTGCTGTCGCGTGGCGGCCGCAAGCGTGAGGCGAGCGTGCCGGAGGTTGGATCGCTGGCGCATGCGCGCACGTGTTATGCGCACCTGGCGGGATGGCTGGGGGTGCAGATCGCGGATGCTCTGCAGGCGAAGGGAGTTCTATTGCCGGCGGTCGGGCGTGCGTTTGCTGTGACGGAGCGTGGACGCGAGTGGTTCGAGGAGATGGAAATTGTGGTGAACGGCGTGAATGACGGAGCGAATGCGAAGCTGGCGCGGCAGTGTATTGACTGGACGGAGCGGCGGCCCCATGTGGCGGGGACGCTGGGTGTTGCGATGTACAGGCGGTTTGTGGCTTTGCGATGGATTGCGCCGATGAAGAGCACGCGCGCGGTGCGGGTGACGCTGGATGGAAAGCGCGAGCTGTGGAAGCGGCTGCGGATTGCGGTTCGGTAGAGCAGTGCAAATACCTGCGGCGGGTGCTTGAGAGCGGACCGGAGGAACTGCAGCGGCGGTATGCTGGTGGCGCTATGAAAGCTGCTCCGCATGAGGATGAACGGTTGAAGAGGATGAGCGCGATTTGCCTTGAGCTGCCGAAGGTGACGCGCAAACTTGCAGGCGAGCATGCGGCGTTTAGCGTGGGCAAGAAGACGTTCGCGTACTTTCTGAACAATCATCACGGCGATCGGATTGTGGGGCTTACGTGTAAGGTGTTGCCGGGTGATAACGAGGCTTTGATCGCGGCGAACCCACGGAAGTTCTATATGCCGTCGTATGTGGGGCCGCGCGGATGGGTGGGGTTGCGGCTTGATGTTGGAAAGGTTGACTGGAAAGAGGTTGAGGAGTTGGTGAGGCACAGCTACCGGCTGATTGCGACGAAGAAGCTGGCGGAAAGTGTTGAGAGCGGTGGAGAGTGAGGCGCGATTGCGTCGAGGTTTTTGGCATGGAAGGTAATGGGAATCATCAGGCTGTGTTGTGTTCGCTGGCGGAGGTTTTCGATCGTCAGAAGAATGCGTTCAGCCGATGCGCACCTCTTGGACTCGAGAAGCGGCTGGAGGCTTTGGATGGGCTGCTGCAGAGCGTCGTGAATCATCAGGATGAACTGATTGAGGCTGTGAGCTCAGACTTTGGCCATCGTGCCGCGGCTGAGACGCGAATCCTCGAGATTGTTCCTGTGGTGGATGAGATCCGGTTTGTGAAGCGGCATCTTCGCCGCTGGATGCGGACGCGGAGTGTGGCGGCGAACTGGCAGTTTCGGCCTGGTCGCGCGAAGACTATTTATCAGCCGCTCGGCGTGGTGGGAATTATTGGCGCATGGAACTATCCAGTGTTGTTGACGCTGTCTCCGCTGACGAATGCGCTTGCAGCGGGGAATCATGTGATGGTCAAGCCGTCTGAAGTTGCGCCGCTGACTGCGGAGGTGGTTCGGCGGATAGTCAGTGAAGTTTTTACTGAGGCATACGTCGCGGTGATCACGGGGGGTAAAGAGGTTGCGTCAGTTTTCTGTACGTTGCCGTTTGACCACGTGCTCTTCACCGGGTCGGCAGAGATTGGGAAGCTCGTGATGAAGGCAGCGGCGGAGAATCTGACGCCGGTGACACTGGAGCTGGGAGGGAAGTCGCCTGCGCTGGTGCATGGATCGTTCCCGATGGCGACGGCGGCAGATCGGATTTGCAGCGCGAAGTTCTGGAACGCCGGGCAGACCTGCGTTGCGCCGGATTACGTGCTGGTGCCGGCGGAGAGGCAGGACGAGTTTGTATCGAGCTGCGAGGCCGCGATAGCGAAGCGGTATTCGCGCTTCTTCTCGAACGCAGATTATACGCACATGATCAGCCAGGGCGCGTGGGAGCGGATGCGGGAACTCGTGGAGGATGCGAAGAACAAAGGGGCACGAGTTGTTCAGTCGGATGCGGTCGAAGACGGTGCCGCGGCGCGCAATCGTTCGTTTCCGCCGACGTTGATTGTTGGCGCGAATGATTCCATGCAGGTGATGCAGCGAGAGATCTTTGGGCCGATCCTTCCGATCGTGACCTACGGTTCGCTGGATGAAGCGGTGAAATTTATCAGTGCGCGACCGAGGCCACTGGCGGTCTACTATTTCGACCGCGATAGGTCGCGCATTAACCAAGTGCTGGAGCGAACGATTTCGGGTGGTGTGGCGATCAATGACTGCATCTTCCAGTTCGTGCAGCACCGATTGCCTTTCGGTGGTGTGGGGCCGAGTGGGATGGGCAGCTATCACGGTTTCGATGGATTCGAGACGTTTTCCAAGAAGAAGGGTGTGTTTCTTCAGAGCGGAGTGACAGCAGCAGTCTTCGACAGGGTGTTGAAGCCGCCGTACACGTCGAGGACGGAACGCGTTATCAGGTTTCTGATGGGGCGGAGTAGAGCGCGTCCAATGCGGCGGATCGAATTGCCTGGTTCGGCTGAAGAGACGGGTGTGCGGAACTGATTCAGCTTGCGATGATGACGGGAAGGTTCGCGGCTTCCCAGGCGGCGAGGCCGCCGGTCATCTCAATGAGATTGGTAAGGCCGTGGTGCTGGAGGATGCTGGCGGCCGCGGAGGAGCGGTAGCCGCCGGCGCAGTGCAGGCCGATGCGCCGGTCGCGGGGGAGCTCGGCGAGGCGCTCTTCGAGATGATTGAGCGGGATGTTGAGGCTGTGCGGGATGTGTTTGGAGGCGTGTTCGCGCGGGTTGCGAACGTCGAGGATGATGGATGAGTCGGCGGGGATTTCGGTGTTGAACTCGGCGGGGCTGACGCGGTTGGTGGCGGAGATGAGGTCGGGGCGCGAGGCGAGTGCGGCGAGGCCGCTGGCGAGATAGCCGCGCACGTGATCGAAGCCGATGCGGCCGAGGCGGAGTGCGGCTTCGTGCTCGCGCCCGGGCTCGGCGAGGATGACGATGGGGCGGGTGCGATCGAGCAGCGTGCCGGCCCATGTGGCGTACTGGCCGCCGAGGCCGATGTTGATGCTGCCGGTGAAGTGGCCGAGAGCGAACTCGGCGGAGTCGCGGACGTCGAGCAGTTGTGCGCCGGTGCGCTGGAGTGTGAGGACTTCGTCGAGGGTAAGTGGCTGAAGATTTTTTTCGAGCGTGTGGTCGAGGGTCTCGCGCTCCCGGGTGTTGAGGATGGCGTCGTAGGTGAAGTACTGCGGCGCGTCGGGCTGGTCGGCGGTAACGAGCGCGACGAACTGCTCTTTGGACATGCGCTGGAGCGCGTAGTTGACGCGGCGCTGCACACCGAGAGTGGAGACGGTGTCCGACGAGAGCTGCTTGCCGCAGAGCGAACCGGCGCCGTGCGCGGGATAGACGAGGGTTTCGTCGGGGAGTGGGAGAAGTTTGTTGTGGAGTGAGTCGTAGAGGTGTGCGCCGAGATCGTTGGCGGTCCAGCCGAGCGAGGCGCGGAGGTCGGGGCGGCCGACGTCTCCGATGAAGAGCGTGTCGCCGGTGAGGACGGCGTGGGGTTTCGCGGGATCTTTCGCGAGATCGAAGACGAGGATGGAGATGGATTCGATGGTGTGGCCGGGGGTTTCGAGGACCTGCAGGCGGAGGCCGGGGAAGTCGAGGGAGTCGCCGTCGTGCATGGGTGTGAAGGCGTACTCGGCGGCGGCGCGCGCGCCGAGATGGATGGTGGCGTTGCAGCGATCGCGGAGTTCGAGGTGGCCGGCGATGAAGTCCGCGTGGAAGTGGGTGAGGAAGACGTGGCGGATGTGCAGGCCGAGAGCATTGGCGTCGTCGATGTACTGCTGGATGTCGCGCTGCGGGTCGACGATGATGGCGGTGTGGCTGGCTTCGTTGCCGAGGAGGTAGGAGGCGTGCGCGAGACAGCCGAGATAGTACTGTTTGAGGATCATAAGCGGGCTCAAAGAGGTTATCGTACCCAGCCGTCCGCTCTGCGTACGGATGGGGCACCCGGCTAAATTCCGGCGTACCAGGCATAGCCGTCTTCGGGTGAAGAGGAGCCGAGGCCTTTGCCGAAGTTTTTCAGGGAGTCGGCGACGGTGATGCGGGTGAGGAACTTGAGCGACTTGTAGCCAATCTGGCGAGGGAGGCGGATGCGGAGTGGAGCGCCGTAGTCGATGGGGAGGTCGCCGCCATTCATGCCCCAGGTGAGGAGCGTGCCGGGGTGGTTCGCTTCTTCTATGTCGACGCTGTCCCAGAGTCCGTGCTGGATGGAGAAAGTAGGCGACGTAGCGCGCCTGCGGAAGGGCGCCGGCTTCGCGGAGGACGGCGGAGAGTGGCGTGCCGATCCATTCGGCGATGTAGGACCAGCCTTCTTCGCAGGCGATCTCGGTGATCTGGCTGCGGACGGCGAGAGCGCGAAGATCGGCGATGGAGAGCGAGAGCGGGTGGGTGACGAGGCCGTCGACGACGAGACGCCAGTCGGCGAAGTTGTTGGCTTGTGAGGCGTGGAAAGCGGGCGGGAGCTTACCGTAGGGGCTGACGAAGGGAGTGGAGATCATGCTGCGGGGAAACTCGCGCATGGGGCGGCGGGCGGTGAGCACGCGCTGGCAGGCGTAGGTGAGGGTTTCTCCGTTGCCGTAGAGGACACCGTGGTCGGGCGGGATGAGGCCGTAGCGTTCGGCGATGCGCGCGGCGGCGGCGAGGCCGGTGGCTCCGGCGACTGCGACTGTGCCGGTGGCAATGAGCTTGCGACGAGTGATGGGATTCATGGGAGCTCCTCTGGTGGGAGCTCTGGCTCATTGGGGCGGGAGCTGCCGAGCGTGATGGCGCGCATGCGGGCGCGGAAGCCGGTGAGCGCGACCATGGTGACGTGAATGATGAGGAAGAGAACGAGCGCGATGGTGACGAAGAGATGGAGGGTGCGGGCGGATTGGCGGCCGCCGAGAAGCGATGAGGTGAGTGGAAACGCGGCGGTGAAGGCTGGGGACATCGCGAGGCCGGTCCAGATGATGAGTGGGAAGAGGAAGAAGATGACGACGAGGTATGAGGTGCGCTGCAGGACGTTGTAGGTGTGGAGCTCATTGGCTGCGGATTTTGTGAAGCGGAGGTATTGGCCTATGCGTGTGGTGTAGGCGCGGAGGGAGCGCTGCTCGCGTGTGGGTAAGAGGTTGCGGCGGAGGTGGCCGGTCGCGAGGAGATAGATGAGGTAGACCGCGCCGGTGATTACGAGGAGCCAGGCGGCCTCGAAGTGGAGATAACGGCTCCAGCCGTTCTGGTCGGGGAGAACGTAGCCGTAGCCAGTGGGCACGCTGCCGCGCGAGGACGGGATGTGGAAGGTGAAGGCGGCGGGCGTATTGACATTGCCGGTTTCGCCCCAGTAGAAGCGCGGGTGCGAGATGAGGATTTCGATGCCGGTAACGAGGAGGGCAATGAAGGCGATGAACGTGAGCCAGTGCGTGATGCGGACCAGGAGCGAATGACGAAGAACGGAAGTGCGCTCGACGTGCTCGGGAATCTGGACTGTGGTGGGCACGGCTGGGAGGATAGCACGGCAACGCGGAGCGGAGGCGAGATTCGGTATGCGATAGAACGTGCGGCTAGAATTGCCACGAGAGGGATGGAGACGCGGATGAGTGATGAAGCAAAGGTGGAGTTATGGCTGGTGCGGCATGGAGAGACGGAGTGGTCGGCGGATGGGCGCCACACCAGCGTGACGGATATTCCGCTGACGGATCGCGGACGCGAGAGAGCTCGTGAGCTGCGGGATTTCCTGGCGGGAAGAAAGTTTGCAGCGGTATTTGTGAGCCCTATGCAGCGTGCGAAGGAGACGTGCGAAATTGCAGGGTATGCCGATGTGGCGATCGTCGACCACAACCTGATGGAGTGGAACTACGGTGAGAGCGAGGGCAAGACGACGGCGGAGATGCGCGAGAAGTATGGGCCGCAGTGGAGTGTCTGGAGCAATGAGATCGTCGGCGGGGAGAGCGTGGAGCAGGTTGGTGAGCGGGCGGACAAGGTGATCGCGAGGTCGCTGGCCGCGGTGGCGATCGGGCCGAACGCGGCGGATTCACATCATGTGGCGCTGTTCGCGCACGCGCATATTCTGCGCATTCTTGCAGCGCGGTGGGTTGGGTTACCGCCAGTGGATGGGAAGATGCTTGCGCTGGGGACGGGCAGTTTGAGTGTGCTGGGATTCGAGCGCGAGGAGAGAGTGATTTCGCGCTGGAACCGGAGCTTCGAGGAGTAGGACGGATCAGCGGATGTAGGAGAAGACACCGCAGAGGTTGGGTGCGTCGTTGAGTGCGTCGACGGTGAGGACGGGCGGCGTGGCGCCGGAGAAGAAGGCGACCTGGAGATCGCGGCCCTGCGCGTAGGTGACGATCCACTCTGTGGAGTCGGAGCCGCAGAGGGTGTTTTTGTGAAGGAAGCGCTTGTCGGAAGGGATGTCGACGCGGAAGAGGTTGCCGCCGCCGATGGGATTGTCAGGGTTGAAGAGCGCGCGGACCTCTTGTGTCTGGAGGGAACGAATCTGCGCGATGGTGAAGTTGGTGAAGTTGATGGTGATCTTCAGGGGCGAGAAGAAGATGTCGCCGGTGATAGCGCGCGCGTTGCTGCTGGATGCGCGCCAGGGGCCGGACTCCTGTGCAGGGGCAGCTGAGGTGAAGGCGAGGAAGAGACCGAGAGCTGCGAGGAGCAGCGAGCGAGAGCGCATAGATTGAGGATGACATCTGCGAAGCATTGCGGCAAACGGCAGGGTGTGTGCGCATTTGCACGATAGACTGGGCAACGAATCGTTGAGTGGCGGAGAGTTCAGGTTTGGTGAATCGAAGGTATCGGAGCTACCGGATTCTTGAGCGTGGTGCGAGACGGCCGGAGCTCGAAGGGATCTGCGCGCTGGCGGTGATGGCGAAGGCGCCGCGAGCAGGTAAGGTGAAGACGCGGCTGCAGCCGCCGCTGAGCGCGGAAGAGGCAGCGGCGTTGAATGTCTGTTTCCTCCGCGATACAGCGGAGAATATCGCTGCGGTCGCGCGTGAGGGCGAGGCATGCGGGCTGATCTGCTATACGCCGCTGGGCGATGAGGCGGCGTTCGATGGGCTGCTGCCGGATGGGTTTGAGCTGATTGCGCAGAGGGGCGATGGGTTTGGTGAGAGATTGCTGTGCGCGGCGGAGGACATTCTGAGTTGCGGGTTCGGTGCAGTTTGCCTGATCGATTCGGATTCGCCGACGCTGCCGGTGAGTGCTTTGCGTGAGGCAGTGGCCGCGCTGCGGACGCCGGGCGAGCGCGTGGTGCTGGGGCCGTCGGAGGATGGCGGGTATTACCTGATTGGGGTGAAGCGTGCGGAGCCGCGGCTGTTTGAACGGATCACGTGGAGTACGGAGCGCGTGTATGCGGAGACGGTGGAGCGCGCGTGCGAAGCGGGTATGGAACTGGTGGAACTTCCGCGATGGTATGACGTGGATGATGAGGCGACGCTTGCGGTGTTGCAGCGGGAGTTGCTCCGTGGTGAGCGGCCGGAGTTTGCGGTGGTGAATGGGTTTGACGCGCGGTGGACTCGAGAGTTTTTACGGGAGCGTGAGGGTCGATGACGCGCGTGGACCTGAGCCGCTGGCGCTGCGGGCGCGCGTGGTTGACGAATGCGGTCTTGTGTCTATTGGGAGTTGGACTGCTCGCGATGGCACGGCAGTTCTGCGAGGAGCATTTCCGGTATAGGATTGGATTTTCCGGCGTCTCGGGATGGTCCGATGTGCTGTTTGTTGCGGCAGTGGGGATGGTGCTGACGCAACCGGTGAACAGAACGACGCTGTGGATTGTGCTGGCGTTCGGTGTGGCATTTCAGGTTGTCACACTCCGGGCTGCGCCCTTCCTGTCGTCGGATATCTATCGATATGTGTGGGACGGGATTGTGCAGCATGCGCATATTAGTCCGTACAGGTATGTGCCGGGCGATCGAGCGCTTGAATTTCTGCAGCAGCGCTATCCGGAGATCTACGCGAACATCAATCGGAAGGAGTACGCGCACACGATCTATCCGCCGATCGCGCAGATGATTTATTGGGTCGCGACGCTGTTCTCGCCGACGATCGCGGCGATGAAGATTGTGATGTTTGGGTTCGAGTGCGTTACGGTGGCCGCGCTGATTGCGCTGCTGAAGCGGATGGGACGGCGGCCGACGGACGTGCTGCTGTTTGCGTGGTGTCCGCTGCTGGTGTGGGAGATTGGCGGGGCCGGGCATGTGGACGCGGTGATCTTCGCATTTGTGTCGCTGGCGATGCTGTTCCGGTATCGCGAGCAACCGGTTATGACTGGGCTGTTTCTTGGGGTGGCGGTGATGACCAAGTTTTATCCGCTGGTGTTGCTGCCGGCGCTGTGGCGCAGGGGCGACTGGAAGATGCCGGCCACGCTGGTTGGTGTGTGCGCGGTGGGATATGCGATCTATGCGTCGGTGGGAAAGCTGGTGTTCGGGTTCCTGGGGGGATATGCGTATGAGGAGGGACTGGATACCGGGACGCGGTATTTCCTGCTGGAGTATGCGGACCGGGTGCTGGGGCTGCACTCGCTGACGACGATGGGGTATGAACTGTTCTGCGTAGTTATCTTCGCTGCGATTGCGTGGTGGACGTGGAAGCATGCGTCGAACGAGAGGATAGGCGACGGAGTGGAGGTGCATCGGCCTGGCTTTGTGCGGGCATCGATGATGTTTGCGATGGCGTTGATGCTGCTGTTTTCACCCCATTATCCGTGGTATATCGCGTGGCTGATTCCTCTACTTGTTCTGGATCCGAACTGGGTGACGTTGACGTATGTGTGCGCGTTCTTCTACGGGTTTACGACGCAATGGGCAGTGCCCGGGCCGAAGATGTTTGTGCTGAACAGCTGGATGTACTTCGCAGTGGCATGCGCGTTTGCGGTGGAGATGTTGTGGCAGGGATGGGGGCTGGCGCGGTGGTTCGATTGCAGAGGAGAGCGTCGTGCAGCGTAGGGTTTCGGTTGTCATTCCGGCGCTGAATGAGGCGGAGTCGATTGGGAGTGTTGTGGCTGCGATGCCGTGGAGTGAGATTGCGGAGTGCATCGTTGTCGACAATGGAAGTACCGATGGAACCGCGGAGGTCGCGACGGCTGCGGGAGCCCGGGTGGTGAATTCAGCGCGCGGATATGGACAGGCGTGCGCTGCGGGCGCGCGGGCGGCGATTGCGTCGAGCGATGTGCTGGTGTTTCTGGATGGCGATGGATCAGATGATGTGAGCGCGATGGCGCGGCTGGTGGGGCCGATTGAACGCGGTGAGGCGGACTTCGTGATCGGATCGCGGATGCGCGGAAAGGCTGAGCCGGGATCGCTGAATGGAGCGCAGGTGTTTGCAGCGAAGATGATCGGCTCGCTGGTGAGCATGCTGTATGGGTTTCGCTACACGGACATGGGGCCGTTTCGTGCGATTCGGCGGGAGTGCCTGGAGGCAATGCGGATGGGTGAGATGACGTATGGCTGGAATTTGGAGATGCAGATCAAGGCGGTGAGGATGGCACTGCGGGTGGTGGAGATTCCGGTGGACTATCGCTGCCGAATTGGTGGGGAGTCGAAGGTGTCGGGGAATGCGTGGGCGAGTGTGAAGGCGGGAGTGAGAATTCTCGGTGTGCTCGCCAGAGTACGGTGAGATTTCCGCCGCAGTGACAAACTAGAGAGATGGATTGTGAGCCGTTGATTGAGCTGGAGCATGTTGATGTTGCGCGGGGCAGCAGTGCGGTGCTGCATGATGTGAGCCTGCGGATTGCGAGCGGGGAGCACATTGCGATTTTGGGGCCGAACGGATGTGGGAAGTCGACGCTGCTGAAGACGATGACGTGCGAGTTGTATCCGATTGTGAAGCCCGAGATGCGTGTGCGCCTGCTCGGGCGAGAGCGGTGGGATTTGACGGAGTTGAAGCGCAGGATGGGTGTGGTCGGCCCGGAACTGCCGGGGAAGCCGACGCTGCATACGACGGGGTTGGACGCGATTGTGACGGGGTTCTTTTCGAGCTCGACGCTGTGGCCGAATCTGCATGTGACGGATGCGATGCGCGGGAGAGCTGAGGAGATTCTGACGTTGGTGGGAGCGGACGGGCTACGCGAAAAGCTTGTCGGGCGGATGAGCGCGGGAGAGCAGCGCAGGGTGATGATCGGGCGTGCGCTGGCGGGAGCGTCCGTGGATGGTGAGGTGCAGATGCTGCTGCTCGATGAGCCCTCGAATGCACTGGATTTGGCGGCACAGTATGACCTTCGCGAGATGCTGCGCGGATTGGCGCAGCGCGGTGTGGCGATCGTGATGATCACACATCACATTGCCGACATTCTGCCGGAGATGCAGCGGGTGGTGATGATGCGCGAGGGAAGGATTGTGGCGGACGGCGCGAAGCGGGATTTTCTGACGGAGCGCGGATTGAGTGAGCTGTTTGGCCGGGAGATTACGCTGACCGAGCGCGATGGCTTTTGGAATGCGTGGTGACGGCGAAGGCAGTCCTGTTCAGTTGCGAGTACAGCCTATGCCGATTCGGTGAGAACACCGAGGCGGGACTGGAGCTGCTTGCGGTATTTGCGGCTGAGACGAAGCGTGGCGTTGTTGTGGAGCAGGACGGTGTAGTCGCCGTCTTCGTTGGAGCGGAGACCGCGGACGCGATCGAGATTGACGATTGCGGAGCGATGGATGCGGCAGAAGAGTGCGGGGTCGAGGTCCTGTTCGAGATCGGAGAGGCTGCGGCGGAGCAGGTGCGTGCGGGTGCCGATGTGCAGCGCGGCATAGTAGTCGGCGGCCTCGATCCAGTCGATCTCGGAGAGATTCACGAAGGCAATTTGTCCGGCTGACTTGATGGTGAGGCGGTCGAATTTGCGGGGGTGATCTTTGCCTTGCTGGATCCTCTGTTTTGCGCGTGAGAGCGCGAGGTCGAAGCGGGCGTTGTCGAAGGGTTTGAGGAGATAGTCGAGCGCGCCGGCTTCAAAGGCGCGGAGAGCGTAGTGGTCGTAGGCGGTGACGAACACGATGGCGAGCGGAAGATCAGCGCCGAGCAGTTCGAGGACGTCGAAGCCGTCACATTCAGGCATCTGCACGTCGAGAAACAGCAGATCGGGCCGCGTTTGCTTGATGATCGCGGGAGCGTCAGGGCCCGAGCCGCACTCGGCTACGATGTCGATGTTCGCGTCGCGTTGGAGAAGAACACGTAGATTTGAGCGCGCGAGCGGCTCGTCGTCGACGATGACGGTGCGGATTGTGGGCGCGTCGACGGGCAAGGGCCCTCCTAGTTTTCGATGAAAGGAACGGAGACGGAGACTTCAACGCCGCTGGGCTGTTGGTTCTGCATCTGCAGAGAGAAAGAGTCGCCGTAGAGGCCTTGCAGGCGTGTGCGCATGTTGGTGAGACCGATGCCGGAGGCGGTTGGATTTGAGGTGGCAATAGCGGGGCCGTCGTTGTAGACAGAGAGCGTAAGGGTGCCGTTCGAGCGTGAAGCGGAGATGCGCACGAGACCGCCCTGTGCGCGTTTGGAGATGCCGTGCTTGATGGCGTTTTCCAGCATGAGCTGCAGGATGAGCGTGGGGACTTGTGCGAGGAGCAGATCGCTGGGGACGTCGACCGCGAGCTGCAGGCGATCGACGAAGCGGACCTTCTGGATCTCAAGATATTTTTGCGCGAACTCCATCTCTTCAGCGAGAGGCACCTGTTGACGTGAGGGATCCTGCAGGAGGCGGCGGAGGAAGTCGCTGAGGCCCGCGATCATCATGACGGCGGCGTCGTTGCGGTTCTCGCGGATGAGAGCGGAGACGGAGTTGAGCGTGTTGAAGAGGAAGTGTGGCTCGATCTGACGGCGAACGGCGTCGAGTTGCGCTTTGGAGAGCTGCTCGTTCAGGCGGGCGGTTTCGGCCTGCTGACGGGCCAGGCGTGCGCGTGAATCGAGCACGGTGTCCACGGCAACTACGGCGCCATAGAGGATGAACGAAGCGAACAGATGGTCGGCGGCGGCGCGCATCCACGCAGTGTGAAATGGCTGTGGCGGAGTGTTGGATGCGTAAGGATTCAGCAGCAACTCAAGGGTGCAGTACCAGGCCGTCCAAGTGAAGTTGAGAAGGAGATAGGCCGAGAGATGAAAGAGCCACGCCTTCGAGGAGCGCCATTGCGTAATGGGAAAGCGCCGGTTGAGACGCATGACAGGCCAAGTGGCGAGCGCCCATGGAATCCATGCAAGGACGGCCGTGATGAAGAGCTTGCCCCAGGCATGATGCATGCCCTCGGCATGCATGGTGAGCACGCTGTCGATGGCATCCAGAAGACCAAAGCCGAACCATACGGAGGCGATCCACAGCCAAGACATGCAGCGGAGACCTGGGCGGCGATTGTCCATGGAGGAATCGTAGACCTGCAAGGTGCGCACAGGAAACGGGAATGCAGCGAGTGGCGGGAACGGTGCAGTGGCTGGTCTGGCCTCAGGAAGGGCGGGGACGCATACTGCCAGCATGCTTACTACAGCGAAGGTTGCGTTGGCCCTTACCGCACTGCTGGTTCCGCTGGCGAAGTTCTTCAGCGTGATGGAGCCAGATGAGCCACAGTACACAAGCGATGCGCAATTGAAGTTTCCGGAGAACTATCGCGACTGGGTGTATCTGACGAGTGGATTCGACATGAGCTATAGCGCGAGCTCAGCAATGCCGGACCATCACATGTTCGATAACGTGTTCGTGAATCCAGAGGCGTACAGAGCCTTCGTTGCTACAGGACACTGGCCGGACAAGACGATGCTGGTGCTGGAGGTTCGCGGCGCCCGAGGGAAGGGTTCGATCAACCAGCACGGAGACTACCAGGGCGAGATCATGGGGCTCGAGGTGCACGTGAGAGATGATGCACGTTTTCCGGGCAAGTGGGCGTTTTTCGGATTTGATGGGGGAAGGACCGGGAAGCTGGACCCGCCCACGTCAGGCTGCTACAGCTGTCACGCGGACCATGGAGCCGTGGACACGACGTTTGTGCAGTTTTATCCGACTCTGTTGCCGATTGCGAAGCTGAAGAACACGCTTGCGGAGAAATATCTGCAGGAGATTGCAGCGCCTGAGGCGAAGCAGCCTCTTTAGCCAGTGACGAAGTTGCAGGAATGTATAAGCCCCGGTCGCGCTCCGGGGCCTTTTTTGTGGGCCGCGATGCTAGATCGCGGAGTTGGCAACGAGTTGATCGACCGGAGTCGATGGGAGAGGCCTGGGAACCAACGGGAGCAGGATGGAGAAGGTTGTCCCGCTGCCGGGCGGATGCGCGCAGCTGCGAACGCGGATCGTCCACCCATTTTTGCGGGCGAGCTCGGCGGTGACCCAGAGGCCGAGGCCGGTGCCCGTCTCGCCTTTGGTGGTGACGAAGGGCTCGAAGATGCGCGAGAGGAGATGCTGCGGGATGCCGGTACCGTTGTCAGCGATGGTGACGCGCGCCATGAGCCGTCCGGGCCGCCAAGAGCGTTCTTCTGTGGAGATGCGAACGGCGAGTCTTCCGCCGGTGCGCATGGCATCGAGCGCGTTGCCGATGATGTTGGCGATGACCTGGCGGAGCTCGCCGAGAGACGCTGTGAGGAGCACGGAGGATGCGCGAATCTGTTTGTTGACCTGAACGCCGGCCGCGTTCAGGCGCGAGTTATAGAGCGACAGAACGGAGTCGAGCACCTTGACGAGGTCGACGGTCGAGGGGTGGCTAGGCTCACGATAGAAGCGCAGGGTGTGTCTTGTAATCTCTGTCACACGGGCGAGTTCCTGATCGGCGAGCATGATGTAGTGACGCACGACGTCCGGGGATTCTTCGGAGCGCGCCAGATAGAGAAGGTTGGTGACGGATTCGAGCGGGTTATTAATCTCATGGGCGATGCTGGCGGCGAGGCGGCCGGTGACGGCGAGCTTCTCGGAGCGGCGTAACGCCTCCTGGGCGATCTCGGCCTGCTGGATCTGGTCGCGAATCTGATACTGGCGGTGGCGTCCGCGGATGGCCATTTCCAATGTGCTCAGGAGGGTTTCGGGACGGATCGGACGCTCGAGCAGAAGAACGTTCCCGAGAGGCTGGCGAAGCTGTCTAAGGCGTTCGCTCTCGACGGTGACGCGTCCGGCTGCGGTGAGAAGGATGAGAGGGAAGTCGGACCAGGGCGGCTGCTCACTGAGCACCGGTTTGAGCTGATCGACGGCGTCTCCGCTGCAGGCTTCTTCGGCAAGAACCGAAGCGCCCGCTCCGGCGCGTATCTCCTGGCACAGCTCGGTGATGTTATGGACGATTTGACAGGGGGAGCCAGACCCTTCGATGACCGCGAAGATGAGTTGCGCGTCCCTGCCTGTCGGAGCAAGCACGATGGTGCGGATCTCGTGAGCCGGACGTTTATTGGCCGGAAACAGGGTCACTCTCCTTTGAAGCGCCTCCAATATACGTTGGATGTCCGGTGAGCACACCCTCGAAGTTGGTTAGAACCGGACCGACGCTTACCGTGCCATTCTGAAAGACAAGCTCGCGAATCGTACGCTCATGCCGGCCACTGCGCTTTTTGACCACGGAGAGAGCCTGATAGACGCTGCCGGCACGTTCAAAGTAGCGGAAGAGGAGGACGGAATCGGCGAGATAGCTGATGTCGATGGGTGACTGGGCAACGCCGATGAATCCGTGCTGGGCAAGAGTAATGAGGCTGGCGACGCCCTGCTGTCCGAGATAGGAGAAGAGCTCGTGCAGCTGCATCGCGAGCAAGCGCTCGTCGGGCATCGAGTTCAGGAAGCCATTCATGCTGTCTATAACCAGAATCGAGAGGTGGTTCTGCTCGACCAGATGGCGAACGCCGGCAATAAACTCGCCTGGCGAGAGCTCGGCAGGATCCACCTGCTGGATCGTCAGCGTACCGTCACGCATATAGGGCACGGGATCCATGTTGAGGTTCTGTCCGCGTGTGATGAGGGTTGAGAGGGACTCATCGAAGGTGAAGATGGCGGCCTTTTCACCGCGCTTGGCCGAAGAGACGGCATAGCGCAGGGCAATCGTCGATTTGCCGCACCCGGCAGGACCCATCAGGAGGGTGTTGGTGCCGGTGTCGATGCCGCCGCCGAGGAGGTCGTCGAGTTCCTTGAGGCCGCTGGGGACCTGCTTGTGGACGAAGCCGGACTTATGCTCGGCGGCTATGAGCCGTGGAAAGACCTCGAGGCCGCCGGTGCGGATCGTGTAATCGTGGAAACCTTCACGGAAGCGTGAGCCGCGCAGCTTGCGAATGGCGACGCGACGGCGGGCGATGCCGAAGTCGCGCTCGAGGGCCTGGAGCTTGAGCACACCGTGCGCGACGGACTGGACCTGCAGATCGTCCTCAGAGACTTCGGAGGTGTGGTCGTCAAGAAGGAGCACGGTTGAGTTCCGGCCGACGAAGTGGCGTTTGAGCGCCAGAATCTGGCGACGATACTTGAGCGGATCACGCGCCAGCATGCGGAACTCTGAAAGCGAGTCGAACACCACGCGTTCCGGATTCAACGCATTGACCTGCTTGATGATGGCGGTCATCGTGTCGGCGAGCTCAACCTCAGAAGGGTGAAAAACGGTATATTGGGCTTCCGGACTCAACTCCTCATCGGTGGGCATCATCTCGCAGACGACAATCGGCGAGAGCGACCAGCCGTGCGACGCGGCGACCTGCTCGAGCTCGCTCTTCGATTCCGACAGCGTGACGTACATGCAGCGCTCGCCGCGCTTAATCCCTTCCAGCAGAAACTGCATGGCAATCGTGGTCTTGCCGGTACCGGGATCACCTTCCAGCAGATAGACATGACCGGCGGGCAAGCCACCGCCAAGGATGTCGTCAATTCCAGGCACACCGGTGCTGATGCGGCGTTCGGAGAGAAAAATATTTTGAGAGTCGGTGGGCTCAGTCGAGGGGTTCTCTTTCATGGAAGCCGAGGTCTCCGCAGACGGAATCAGGGACTTAGGTAATTTTACGAAGCCGGGACGTGTCGTCGAGGCGACGAACCCGAGATTCCAAACCGTACATCATAGAAGCTTTAGGTGGGATGCCGCGCACCGGGAGTGGGTTGGTTCTAAGCTGTCTATCCCGGTCTCCCCAGTTTCCGTCGTGTGGCTCATGCGTAGTTGGTTCAAGCGATCGGCGCGCCGGCTGCCCGGTAGATGGCTTCGATGGCAAGCATGTCAGCGAGGCCTTCCTCGCCGGGCGTGTCGGGCGTGCGGTTGTTGCGGATGCAGGCGGCGAAGTGGTCGGCTTCGGCCGTGAACTGATCGTACTGGCCAGTAACCGGATAGCCCCCGGCAACCTCGCCCTTGCTCGTGCGGCCGGTGAAGGCGTACTTCACATCGCCATAGTAGAAGGCAGGCTCAATGTGGATGCGGCCTTTGGAGCCGTCGATTTGAACGAATGCCGGGCCATCCATGCCGTACGAGGAGCCGCAGTTGGCGAGAATGCCCGAGGGGAACTTCATCACCCATTCAACGGTCTGCTCGACCTGCGCGAAGCGGGGGCCTTTCTCCATGGTCGAGACCATCGCGCGGAAATCATTAGGCTCTTCCGCGCATAGCCAGCGGATCGCGTTGAGCGGATAGATGCCGAGATCGAGGAGTGAACCGCCGCCAGCGAGCGCACGGTTGAGGCGCCACTCGCCTGCCCTTTTCTGGCCGTAGAAGCCGCCCTGGAAGCCGACGAGATCGCCGATGTCACCGTCGTGAATCATTTTGCGGATCTGGGCGAAGGTGGGGTCGTAGTGCACGCGATAGGCAATCATCAGTTTGACGTTGTGCGTGCGGCAGGCGGCGATCATCTTGCGGCACTCGGCGGAGGAGATGGCCATCGGCTTTTCGCACAGGACGTGTTTGCCGGCCTCGGCGCCGCGGACCGTGTACTCGCAGTGCATGGAGTTGGGCAGGCCGATGTAGACGGCTTCGATGGCGGGGTTGTCGCGGATCTTGTCGTAGGTCTCGTACGTATAGATGGAGCTCTGCGGGAGTTTGTATTGGGCGGCGTATTTCGTACCCTTCTCCGCAGGGTGACCGGTGACAATGCCGGTGATGATCGCGTTGGGTGTGCGATCGCAGGCCTGCATGAAAATTTTGGAGATGTCGCCAATACCGACGGCAGCGAAGCCGACCGGTTTCGACAATGTAGGCGCTCCGGTGACGGAGGTTGCGGGCTTCTGCGCGGGAAGACGCGTGGCGGCGAGCGTGAGGGCGGAAAGCGTGGTGAAGGCGCGGCGATCCATGAGGCTCATGGGCATAAATGTACGCTCCTAAGTGCGGTGCAGATGTTGGTGGACCGCAATTTTCAGGGTTGGGAGAAAAGCGGCATGCGTCCCATAACGCTGGTGCGCAGCTTGTATACGCTGTGTGAGGCGCAGATGTAGAGTGTTTTGCCGTCGTCCCCCCAGGCGAGGTTTGCAGCGACCTCTGGGAGCTTGATCTGGCCGAGCACTTTGCCCTGCGGTGTGATGATGCGAATGCCGCCAGGGCTTGAGGCCCAGAGGTTGCCACGTGTGTCGAGCTTGAGGCCATCAGGGACGCCATGCTCAGGTGACGGCTGGAAGTCGATGAGCATTGTTCCCGGGCCGACGGTGCCGTCAGAGTTGACAGGGTACTTCATGTACATCATGTGGGGGCCGGAGTTCGCGACGTACATCGTCTTTCCGTCTTCAGTGAGCGTGATGCCGTTGGGAAGGGTGAGGTCGCGGATAACAAGCGTGAGCTTGCCATCTTTGTAGTGATACACGCCGTTGAATGGCAGCTCCTTGGCAGGATCCTTGTCCATGCCTTTGAGGCCATAGGGCGGGTCAGTGAAGTAGAACGAGCCGTCCCTGGCGAAGATGATGTCGTTCGGACTGTTGAGACGCTTGCCTTCATAGTTTTCGAAGAGCGTTTCAACGTTGAGGTGATCATCAGGGCCGACGAGGCGGACGACGCGGCGGCCGTCCTGCTCGCACATGACCACACTGTCTTGAGCGTCGGGGGCGTTGCCGTTCGGGCCTTTGAAGTTGGCGAAGCCTGACGCTGAGGTGAGGAGTTCAGTGATGTGGCCGTCTGGCGTAGTGGCGCGCAGCTTGTTTGCCGGACCGTCGACGAACCACAGACGGCCGTGCCTCCATTGCGGACCTTCGGTGAAGTTGAAGCCGCTGGCGACGAGCTCGGGCTTCGCGCCGGGTGGGATGAGTGCGTCGAGTGCGGGGTCGAGTCGCAGAACGGACGGTTCGGGTGCGGCAGACGTGGCGGCGGGCTTGGCGTCAGGCGTTCCATTATTCATGTGAAGTGAGATGACAATCACTGCTGCGGCGGCGAGTTTGAGGGCGAGCGGCATGCGAGCCATGCTACGTCACGTTTGGCTCGCGTGCACCTGCTATGCTCGGGTCGATGACGCTCGACGTAAAGCCGAGGATGAGAGCGGTCGCGGGCGCGACGGCTGCGCTTGTCCTGCTGACGGCAATGAACTTCGTGAATTACCTGGACCGCTATATTCTTCCCGCGGTACAGGAGCAGATCAAGCACGAGTTCTCGCTGACCGACAATCAGATCGGCTCGCTGACATTGTGGTTCATGGTGGCTTATGTTTGCGTGTCACCGATCACCGGCTGGCTGGGCGATCGCTTTCCGCGCAAGCCAATGATCGTGATCGCTGCCCTCGGGATCGCAGCGGTGAACTTCTTCACAGCCAGCGTGCACAGTTACATGTCGCTTAACTTGCGCCATGCCGCGCTGGGGATTGGTGAGGCGTGTTTCGGCGTGTTTGCGCCGGCGCTGCTTGCGGACTTTTTTGCAGAGTCGCAGCGGAATCGCGCGATGACGATCTTCAACCTTTCGCTGCCAGTGGGAGCGGCTGCGGGGTACGAGGCGGGCGCATGGGTCGGGGCTCATCACGGCTGGCGGATGAGCTTCATCGTCAGCGCGGTCCCAGGCGTTCTGATGGCGCTGTTGATTCTCTTCCTCATGCGTGAGCCGCGGCGCGCGGAGCACTCGCACGAGCGCGCGAAGACGGATAGGGCGACGGTATTGTCACTCCTGAAGAATGGACCTTACTTGACCTCGATCCTCGGTTACGCTGCCGTGACGTTTTCGCTGGGCGGAATCTCGTGGTGGATGCCGTCATTCCTGCACCGCGAGGCAGGCTACTCGATTGAGGCGGCGGGCGCGCTGATGGGGCCGATCATCGTCGTCGCGGGGCTTGGTGGCACGGCGCTGGGCGGATGGGTAGCGCAGGTGTGGTCGAGAAGGACTGCGAAGGCGCTGTACCTGGTCCCGGCGATCAGCGCGCTGCTGACGATTCCCCCGGCAATCTTGTGCTTCTTTGGGCCGAGAGCGTGGATTGTGCCTTCACTTTCGACCGCGGTGTTTTTGATCTTCCTCGGGACGGGGCCGGTGAATGCGGCAACGCTGAATGCGGTTCCGGATGGTTTGCGTGCGACCGCGATGGCAGGGCAGTTGTTCATGATCCACGTGCTGGGCGACATGCCTTCGTCAAAAGTGATTGGCATCGTGAGCGACCACAGCAATCTGCGCCTGGGCATGGCTGTCACGCTGATCTCCTTCGCTGTGGGTGCGGTGATCTTCTTTATCGGCGCGAAAATTGCGCCCGAGCTCCGCGACGTGGAGGCTCCGGCGCCCGCATGATCTCACCCGCGTGGCGCGTGGCAGCCGAGTACGGCGAGTGGCTGCTGGCTGCGCTCTGGCTCTGGAGAACGAATGAGACGATCCGGCGCATCGGCGAGGTGCCGGACATCTCCGCGCGGGAGTGGGACCTGATTCCGCCGGAAGGTGCAGCGCCATCGCTCACTGTCGTCGTGCCGGCGCGGAATGAGGCAGAGAACATTGGCGCGACGCTGGAGACGCTGATCGCCCAGCAGTACCACAGCCTTCGCGTGCTCGCAATCGACGACCGCTCGACAGACAAGACGCGGCAGATTGTCGATGAATTTGCGGCGCGTTACCCGGAACAGATCGGGGCGATCCACATCGACTACCTTCCGGAAGGATGGCTGGGGAAGACGTTCGCGCTCGAGGTTGGCACACGAAACTCGTCGAGTGAATATCTACTCTTCACGGATGGGGATGTGCTCTTCTCGCCTTCTTCGTTGCGCAGAGCGATGGCCTACGCCGCAATGATGCAGGCCGACCACGTTGTGATATTTCCGACGCCTGAGGTGAAAGGCCGCGGGGAAGGGTTGATGCTCAGCTTCTTCGCCGTGCTTGGCATGTGGATCACGCGGCCGTGGCGCGTCAGCGATCCGTTGGCGAGGCACGATGTCATTGGTGTCGGCGCGTTCAACCTGGTGCGTCGTGAGGCGCTTGAGGTGCTGGGTGGATGGGAGCCGCAGCGCCTGGCGGTGGTTGAAGATGTAACGCTCGGCCGCAGGATGAAGGCGGCCGGGCTGCGGCAGCGCGTTGCGTTCGGGCCGGAACTTGTGCTGGTCCACTGGGCCAAGGGAGCGCGCGGCATCGTGCGCGGGCTTACCAAGAATCTGTTTGCGAGTGTTAACTTCAGATCGCCGCTGATGCTACTCGCATGCGCAGGCGTTGTGATTCTGTTTCTAGCCCCGCTGCCGGGCCTTGCGTGGTGGCCGACGATGCTGCCTGCGCTGATGTCCGTCTGCTGCATCGGCGCGTCGTACCGCATGATGAGCGAGCGCAGCCGCATCGATGCACGCTATGGATGGCTCTATCCGGCGGCAGTGTTTGTGATGGCGTGGGCGATGCTGCGCTCGATGCTGTCGCTGTGGGCGCGCCGCGGGGTGATGTGGCGCGGAACTTTCTATCCACTGCGGGAACTGAGGATGCATAACAGCCCGTGGCAGTGGGAGCGCAGCGCAGCTCGGGCGCGGCGAGCAGAGGAAACGGGACAATCCCGCGTCGGTGCAAGACTGCTTGCGTTGTGGCCGGCTCTGCGAAGGAAAGAGCGCAAGAAAGAGCGCTGAGGGATCAGTTCGGAAGTTGTGACGAGTTGGTGATGCCGAACATCTGGAGCAGCATCTGGCTTGCTTCCAGGGCATCGCGGGATTTGAAGCCCGAATCGAGCTGCAGGATGGAAGCATGCGGTGCAATCGCTGCCAGCTCCTGTGCGACTGTGTCCGACGGAAGTTGAGTGGTACACGGTCCGACGAGGATGTGATCTGGGCGATCGACGCGGAGCAGCAACTTCGCGTCGCTGAAGGAGCAGGTCGTCCGCACGCTGAATCCGTGCTGCGAAAGCACAGTTCGTGCAAAGGTGCACAGGTCGGCCGATGGGTCGAAGATGAGCAGACGAGGCCCGGGCTCCGCCGGTTTTTCAGCGGAGGAGCGGCCGAGGAACGACTGGATGGCCTCGTCCTCGTTTGCAAAGGTCGGGATGATCGTGCGGACCCTGGTGAGGTCGAGCAGGTTTGTGACGAAGGGTGGTGAGCCGGCGAGATGAATGGCGCCGCCGCGTTTCGCTACGCGGGTCGAATGGCGCACCAGCAAACCGAGCCCCATGCTGTCCAGCCGTGAAATATCACTCACGTTCAGGACGATGCGCGAGAACGTTCGCTCGGCATGGTCAAGTGTCGCATCGAGAGCTTGCTCTTCCTCACCGTGCACAATGGGCCCGGCGCAGTGAACGACGTACACGCTTCCGCAGTGACGCGTGCTGAGGGTAAGCGGCATAGAGCCTCGCATGGCACCCGACAATCGACAGGATGTCCGCTACAGCGTACACCCGTCCATGAAGCGATGTGAATTTCTGCCAGCGGAGGCTGCCGGGACTAAACCTCGACGACCTGCCGTCCGTAGCGCTTTTCTACATACTCGTCGAGGATGACCTGGAATTCCTCCACGATGTGGTCGCCTTTGAGCGTGGTGAAGAGTTTGCCGTCAACATAGACCGGAGCCTTGGGTTCCTCGAACGTGCCGGGAAGGGAGATGCCGATGTTCGCGTGCTTGGACTCGCCGGGGCCGTTCACGATGCAGCCCATCACGGCGAGCTTCAGCTCTTCAACACCGGGATAAGTCTTCTTCCACTCCGGCATCGATTCGGTGAGATAAGACTGGATGCGTTGCGCGAGCTCCTGGAAGTAAGTCAAGTGGTGCGCCCGCAACCGGGGCACGATGTGACCTGCGGCATGAAGCTGCGGATGGAGAGCGATTGCAGAATCTGCTGCGCGCAGCGGACCTCTTCGGCTCGGTCGGCGCCAGGTTCAGGCGTAAGCGAAACGCGAATCGTGTCGCCGATCCCGTTCAGCAACAATGGCGCAAGTCCGGCCGTCGAGGCGACAACACCCTTCATGCCCATGCCAGCCTCGGTGAGGCCGAGGTGCAGCGCGTAATCGCAGCGGCGCGCGAGCTCGGTGTAGACGTCGATGAGGTCGCGGACGTTCGAGACCTTCGCAGAGAGGATGATCTGGTCGCGGCGCAGACCGTAGCGCTCGGCCGCCGCAGCATTGTCCAGCGCGGAGACGACCATCGCCTCCATCATGACGTCGCGCGCGTCCAAAGGCTGGCTCGACTTTGAGTTGTCGTCCATCATGCGCGTCAGCAGCGCCTGGTCCAGCGAGCCCCAGTTGACGCCGATGCGGACGGGCTTCTGGTTCTCGACGGCGCACTCCACCATGGTGCGGAAGTTGTCGTCATCCTTGCGGCCAATTGAGACGTTGCCCGGATTGATGCGGTACTTGGAGAGCGCCTTTGCGCAGTCAGGGTACTTCCGCAGCAGCAGGTGACCGTTGTAATGGAAGTCGCCGACAATGGGCGTCTCCCAGCCCCTCTTGCGGATGCCCTCGACGATGTAGGGCACAGCCTTGGCGGCGTCGTCATTATTGACGGTGACGCGGACGAGCTCGGAACCTGCGCGGGCGAGCGAGGCTACCTGCTGGATGGTGGATTCGACGTCGGCGGTGTCGGTGTTGGTCATCGACTGCACGACAACGGGGGCGTCAGACCCGACGCGGATGCCGCCGATATTGACCGTCACGGCAGGACGACGCTGGATAGATGGCATACCTCCATTTTACCAGCCTGAGGGGCACGAATCAGCTCCAGGCAGCGGGCTGCAGGACGGGCTCTTCATGCGTAACCCGGTGAACGCAAACAGCTTGGCTTACATCTCATGGAAAGTAGTCTTCAAGAAGGAGCGAACGATGAAGTCATTGAGGAACCCTACGAAGCTGAAGCCGGTGGAGAAGGGCGATGTCGTCCAGGTCATCGTAGAGACGCCCGCGGGCAGTCGCAACAAATTCAGCTTTGACGTGGAGCAGGGAATCTTTGCCCATAAAAAGACTCTGCCGGCCGGAATGACCTTTCCCTACGACTTTGGCTTTTTGCCGCAGACGATCGCCCCCGACGGCGATCCGATTGATGTGCTGCTTTTGATGGACGAGCCAGCCTATCCCGGAATCGCCGTGCGCGGCCGGCTTATCGGAGTTATCGAAGGACAGCAGCTTGACGGTAAGAAAAAGATTCGCAATGACCGTCTGGTCGTGGTCTCCGAGATCAGTCATCAATACGAGAATGTACGTAAGTTGAAAGATCTTCCGGATAAGTGGACCGACGAAGTGGAGGAGTTCTTTGTGAACTACCACGATATGGAAGGCAAGAAGTATCAGTTGCTCGGGACCAAGGGCATCAGCGAGGCGCAGCGGTTGATTCGCAAGGCGCGGCGAGCGGCTCAATAGGACGAGCGGCTGCTCAATCTTTCGTGCCGGTGTCGACCTGCAGGTTTTCGATCGCGTTCGAGAGATCGGCTTTGGCGGCATTCAGTGCGGCCGTTTTGGTGTCCAGTTCAGCCTGAGTCGCGCGCAGCCTGTCTTCGGTATCGTTCAGGTCGCGGATGAAGCGCCCGCTCGCGGATTTGTCCGCCTCCTTCAGCGCCGTGACATTGGCACGCTCGCGGTCCTCCTCTTCGCGCAGCGATCGCAAGCGCGTGTTCGTGTCATCGACGGCGGCCTGAGCATCGGCGACTTTGCGTCGCGCATCCAGCACGGGTTGCAGCGCGGCAACGAGCGCCGGGCTGTCCTTCGACTGCTCCAGGATGTAGGTCAGTTGCGAGTCATTGGAGTTCAGCAGCGAATAGGTGACGACGCTGCGGTGGTGCTCGCCGATGTAGCGCTTCATCGTGCCGCCCGAAGGTACTGTCAGGCGGTAACGCGCGACCGTGGCCGTCGCCTCATCGGGTTTGGAGTCGTCATCAAAGACAAACGCCGGGTTCAGCTTGTACTCGAATACAACGGTGCGGGGCGTGGCAGCCGCGTTGTGGACGACGTAGGTGATCTCTTGGGTAGTTGTGTGGTGCAGCCGGAGAACGCCTTTCGCAGCGGTGATCTGCGTCGTGTGTTGGTCGGAGTGCTGATTCTCCGCCGCGACGTGCACTGCCTGGTCGGCCGCGTAAGAGACGAGCCGCTTCTCGTCGGGATGGATGGGATCGAGCAGGCCCTCGCCGCCGAAGTTGCCGTCTTCAACGATGGAAAAGCTGCCGCGGTCGAGTGTCAGGCCGGAGTTGTTGGTGAGCCAGAGGGCGCGCAGGGGTTGCGAAATCGAGGAGCCACTCGCCGAAACGAGCGTCACGGATTCCGCTGGGATCTTTACCTGCAGGATCGGCACCAGCGCTGACTCGTTCTTGCGGATCGTGACCGGCTGGTTGATCTGGTACTCGAAGAAGTCGTCGAAGCCGGTCGACTTCGTGTCGGGCGCGAGTGACGCAACCGCTGACTCTTCATAGGTCGGCGGCGGAGCGGGTGAAGCGAGCATTTTTGAATAGCCACCATGCAAACTGCCGACAACTCCGCCGGTTGCGCCTCCGGCCATGCCTGACATCGCTGCCATGCCTTGGGCTCGGGGCGACGCGAGAGGCGCTTCTTCGTCTTTTAGACTTTCGATGCTCGAGTCGTGCGTCTGTGGCGTGAGCTGCGCCTCCTGTGCGATGGGGATCTCCGGGCGGCGCGAGTAGATCGGCTGCGAGAGCGGCTGGATGAAGCTTTGTGGCGCGCCGGCAATCAGCGAGAGCTGGACGTTGTCCCAATCCGCGCCGGTGGTGTTGTCGACCACGGACCAGCCCTGCAACGTCGCCTGCTGTGCCGGTGAGTTGGAATTCGTAAAGAGAATCCGGTAAGTGGACTTCCAGATCGGCACCTCGGAGATGTAGCTGACGCGCAGTTCGCGCGTGCCTGTGCCGTGATCAGAGAGCGTGAGGTGCCGCAGCCCCTGCGAGCGGTTCGCGTCAATAAGCTGGAGATAACGGCTCACGTCGTTGTGCAGCGATGCATCGAGCAACCGCACGGAGGTGGCCGGTGTGAGCTCTACCGTCCGCGTTTCGCCACTGTCAGAGACGACCGTGATGAAGTAACGGTCGATGTTGTTGGTTGCAGAGCTGTCATCGGACTTCGAGGACATAGTGCGGGCTTCCACCGACAGCAAGCGTCCGGTGATGGAAAGGGCGCCCGAGCGCACCTCGACGCGCGCGCCGCGGATCGCAGAGTAGAAATCGGAGGCTGTCGGATTGTCGTCCAGCGACAGCGGCAGTGTCTTGAGCTGCTGATCGAGTGGTGTCGTCGAGTTGTAGCCCGCGCCGGAGATGCGGCCGCCGTTCAGATCGATGGCCGTCAGGGATTGCAAGACATCGTTGAGCTGTCCGCTGGTGAGGTCGATCGTGACTGCCGCGTCTCCTGTGACCCGCCCGGTGTGTTCGAAGAACCCGACGCCGTTCTTGTACAGCGCGACACGGGTCACGGGCAGCGTCGTAGCGGTGTCTTTCGCGGGTGCTTGCGGGTTCCGTGGGCTGCGGGCGGGCTGTTCGGCGAGAACCGCGAGAGGCACGGCAAAGAGCGAGGCAACAAGGAGCGAGGCAGCAAGCTGGAGCGGACGCATTGGCTTCCTTTGCGCAGCGAGTTCGTGTGGCGAGACCTGGAAATATAGACACCGGAAGTCGCGGAGATGGTATCAGGGTGTAGCTTTTGCGCCCCCATAGAGCAGACCGGCCTGACGGAAGTACTGTTCGCGGCCGTACCAGACTATAGACAAGTCTGATAGATGTAGAAGGAAAGCTTATAAGGCGGACGGAGGAGTACGGTGCATTTCGGACTTACAGATGAGCAGGAGCAGCTTCGGCGTGAGGTGCGGACTTTTGCGGAGCGGGAGATCGCACCGCACGTGAGTGAGTGGGATGAGAAGAGCGAGTTCCCGCATGCGATCGTGAAGAAGCTGGGCGAGATGGGCCTGATGGGCGTGATCTTCCCGGAGGAACTGGGCGGCGCGGGCCTCGGTTACGTCGAGTACGTGCTTGCGGTCGAGGAGCTTTCGCGGGTGGACGGCAGCGTGGGCATCATCGTCGCCAGCCACAACTCACTGTGCACGAACCACATTAACATCGGCGGCAACGATGCGCAGAAGAAGCGCTGGATTCCAAAGCTCGCGAGCGGCGAGTGGCTGGGCGCGTGGGGGCTCACCGAGCCGGGCTCGGGTTCAGACGCGGGTGGCATGCGCACCACTGCCGTGCGCGGCGATGGCGGATGGGTGCTGAACGGCTCGAAGACGTTTATCACCAACGGAACCTATGCAAACTGCGCGCTAGTGCTGGCCGTGACCGACAGAGAAAAGGCGACGCACGGCGGCATATCTGCTTTTCTTGTGGAACGCGGCACGGAAGGGTTCCGCAGCGGGAAGAAGGAGAACAAGCTCGGGCTCCGCGCAAGTGACACAGCCGAGCTGATCTTCGAAAACTGCTTCGTTCCGGACAACTGCCTGGTGGGCGAACTCGGCGGCGGCTTCAGGGACGCAATGCGCACGCTGGACGGCGGGCGCATCTCGATCGCTGCGCTCTCGCTGGGCATCGCGCGTGGTGCGCTCGATGCTGCGGTGAAGTACTCGAAGCAGCGCAGGCAGTTCGGCAAGGCCATCAGCGATTTCCAGGCAATTCAATTCAAGCTGGCTGACATGACGACGCAGCTCGATGCAGCCTGGTTGTTCACCATGCGCGCGGCGCAGATGAAGGACCAAGGCAGGAAGGTGACGCGCGAGGCCGCCATGGCCAAGCTCTTCGCGAGCGAAGTGGCTTGCAGGATTGCCGAAGAGGGTGTGCAGATTCATGGCGGCTACGGCTTCATCAAGGACTATCCGGCAGAGAAGTTCTACCGTGACGTGAAGCTCTGCACGATTGGAGAAGGAACGAGCGAGATTCAACGGATGGTGATCGCGCGGGAGCTGTTGAAGGAATAGCGGCAACCCGGCAGCTTAGCGAAGCTGGGGAGCGGTCTCGCTCAATACCGATTGGCGCGCACGTTTGCGCGTGACGTATCCGGCGGCTTGGAACAGCAGAACCGTGAGCAAGCAAGCAGCAACAACAAGAACAAAGGGACGCTTCTGCTTCTCGTTCACCTGGTAGGCGAGGGCGTGGATGGCCGCGAGTGCGAAGGCAGCATAGTTCCAGCGCTGCAGGCGCTTCCAGCTCGGGGTCCCGAGGCGTTTGAGAAAGTAGTCATTGGAGGTAGCCAGCAGGAGGATGAGCAGAAGGGTGCTGATCGCTCCGGTGTGATTGGCCCAGCCGAAGAGATCGTGACGGATAGGGAAGCTCTTGTGTTCCTGCCTGGCATAGACGTAATAGAGCCAGGGCCGGCCGCGAAGATGCATGTTCTGGCCCACAGCGACGTGCAAGATGCTAAGGACGCCGGCCCAGATCCCGACATCGCGGCGGAGGTCCTGCGAGACGGGATTAGGGCGCCTGCGCAGTACGTTCCAGGCTCCGGGAAGCAGTGTCCAGGCGAAGAGGATCAACGCAGGGTATGCCGTGGCGAAGCTGCTGCGGCTGATAATGTCGCGATACGGCCGGGTGAAAAAGAGCAACGCGACGAGAAACGCCGACCCGGCGAAGAGGGGGAGATGATGTCGCAGAAGGCGGCGCCGGAGTCTTCTTGAAGCGAATGCCACGGAGAGATAGGCCCAGTCTGGAACTGACGCAACTCCGATTTTTACGCGGCGGGTCATGAAGGCGCAAGCGAGCCAAGGCGGACGGCACGCCTTCAGTAGGATGTGAGAGAAGGAGCAGGAATGGCGGAGCCAATTATTGTTACGGGTGCGGCCGGGTTTATCGGGCGCAACGTTGTGGCGGAGCTGAACGCTCGTGGTGAGGACGAGCTCATTCTGGTCGACGAGCTGGGCGTCAGCAAACCGGGTGAAGCAGAAAAGTGGAAGAACCTCGTCGGGCTTCGGTACGAGGATATTGTCTCCCCCGAGGACTTTCTCGGTTTGCTCGAACAGAATGCCTACGCCGACGCCCGTGCGGTGATCCACCTTGGCGCCTGCAGTGCGACGACGGAGAAGGACGCCGATTATCTGCTGCGCAACAACTATCAGTACACGCGCGTGCTCTGTAATTGGGCGCAGGAGCAGGGCGCGCGTTTCGTCTACGCGTCAAGCGCGGCAACCTACGGCGACGGCTCGCAGGGCTACGACGACAGTGATGCAGCGACTCCTACGCTTCGGCCGCTGAACATGTATGGCTACTCCAAGCAAATGTTCGATCTCTGGGCGTTGAAGCATCAGCTGTTTGATCGCGGCGACGGCGCAAATATCGTGGGTCTCAAATACTTCAATGTTTACGGGCCGCACGAGGACCATAAAGGCGACATGCGTTCGGTCGTCGTGAAGAGCTTTGAGCAGATTCGCTGCAGCGGCGAAGTCAAGCTCTTCAAGAGTTACCGTCCGGAGTACAAGGACGGCGAGCAGAGGCGCGACTTCATCTACGTAAAAGACGCGGTGGATGTCACTCTGCACTTCGCGCTGCAGGATGCCGGAGCCCCGGGCGGGCTCTTCAATTGCGGCACAGGGCAGGCTCGCACATGGCTCGACCTCGCACGCGCGGTGTTCGCCGCAATGGGACGCGAGCCGGAGATTGAGTTCATCGAGATGCCGAAGGAATTGCAGGGGAAGTACCAGTACTTTACTGAAGCGAAGACGGAAAAACTACGCGGCGCCGGATATACACGCGAGTTCACCTCGCTTGAGGACGGCGTGCGCGAGTACGTTCAGGCGTATCTCGAGAAGCGCGATGCGTGATCTGACCAAACCTGTATTCTTGGGTGGCTATGAGTAAGGCGATTACCGCGATCTATCCCGGGACGTTTGATCCGCCGACCAACGGCCACCTGGACGTGATCGCACGCGGAGCGAAGATCGTGGACCATCTGGTCGTCGCGATTCTGCGCAATGCCTCCAAGGGCGTACCGCTCTTTACCGTGAATGAGCGCGAGCAGATGTTGCGCGAGGCAACTGCCAGCCTGAGCAACGTCTCGGTTGAGACCTTCGACGGCCTGCTCGTGGATTTCGCTCGCACCAAGGGAGCGAAGGCGGTTATCCGCGGCATCCGCGCCGTCTCAGATTACGAGTACGAGTTCCAGATGGCCATGATGAACCGCAAGCTGGACCCCGGGCTCGAGACGCTGTTCATGATGCCGGCGGAGAAGTACACCTACGTCAGCTCACGTCTGATCAAGGGCGTCTATCAGCTCGGAGGCGATATCTCGTCGCTTGTCCCGCCCGTCGTGGTGGAGCGGCTGAAGAAGAAAAAGATCACCGGGGTAGCTGTGCCCGGGGCCGAGTAGCAGCTGCGATGTTGCCAGGTTGCGGCAAGCAATGGAGAGGGTGTGACGATCCAGGAGCAATTTGGTCAGATTGATATCTATGTGTTCGACCAGATCCTGCGCGGAAATATCACGGCTGGAATGAAAGTGCTCGATGCCGGGTGCGGGTATGGACGCAATCTGGTGTATCTGCTGCGCGACGGCTGCGAAGTGTATGCGCTGGATGCGAACCGAGAGGGCGTCGAGCATGTGCGCGCGCTGGCCGCGGAGCTGAATCCGAAGCTGCCAGGAGAAAACTTTCAGGTCGGGCAGATTGAGGCGATGCCGTTCGCGGATGGATTCGCGGATGTGGTGATGTGCAGCTCGGTGCTGCACTTCGCACGGGACCAGCACCAGTTTCTGACGATGCTCGAAGAGTTGTGGCGCGTGCTGCGGCCGGGAGGGCTGCTGTTCACGCGCATGGGGTCGAGGATTGGGATGGAATTTGAGCGGGTACGAGCGGACATCTACCGGATCGGCGACGGGCAGGAGTGGTTTCTCGTGGATGAGGAGCTGTTGCTGGGCATGACGAACGAGCTGAACGGCGTCATGGTGGATCCGTTGAAGACGACGATTGTGCAGGATTACCGCTGTATGACGACATGGGTGCTCCGAAAGCGGTTCTGAAAACCTTTTGTGAAATAGGCGCGCCATTGCTTGACATCCCTTTTCGCGCAAGCCTAAAGTGCAGCCTCACCGCAAAAAGCACTTATCTCTTTCAGGAGGTCGTTATGTTCCATGGAATGCGGATCTCTGCATCTCGAGTTTGGGCTATTTCTTGTGGTGCAGCGGCACTGTGCCTGATGGCGAATGCGGCGGCCGCGGCGACGTTGTGCGTAAATCAACACAGCAACACCGGGTGCTACAGCAGCATCACGTCCGCGCTAGCCGCGGCACATCCAGGTGATGTGATTAATGTCGCGCAGGGGATTTACGCCGAGGATGTGCTGATCACGAAGCCGATCTCGCTGGTGGGCGGGAATCAGATGAACACCATCATTGACGCCACCGGCAAATCGAACGGCATCTATATCGATGGATTGGACACACCGGGACTCGCCGGCGTGACCGTGCGTGGCTTCACCGTCCAGAACGCGAACTACGAGGGGATGCTGATCCAAAACGCATCGAACGTGACTGTGTCCGAGAACACGGTTCAGTCGAACGATCGGGACGAGACGAACGGCACCGGATGCGATGGGCTGCCGCCATTTGAGACCAACGAGGCGGACGACTGCGGTGAAGGGATTCACCTGATGGGCGTCGACCACTCGACGATTGCGGAGAACACGGTCCAGTACAACTCGGGCGGCATCCTCATCAGCGATGAGACGGCACCCAACCACGACAATGTCATCACGAAGAATATGGTGCGCGACAACCCGTATGATTGCGGCATTACCATGGCATCGCATGCGGCCTATGTGAAGACCGGGACGGCTCCGCGGGCGTTCGGGATCTCGCACAATACGGTCTCAGAGAATGTGTCGATGCGCAATGGGTTCGGCAGCCCGGGAGGTGGCGCGGGGGTGGGACTCTTTGCGCCGGGGCCGGGAAATGTCACAATCGATAACTCCGTGGTGAACAATCGTCTGATCGATAATTCGCAGCCAGGGGTATCGATACACAATCACGTGAACCTGACATTCCCGGGACATCCGCCGAATCCGAATGTGAATGATAACGCGATTGTGGGGAACTATATCTCCGGTAACGGGCCGGATGGCGATGTTGGAACGACCGCGCCAACCGGGATATCGGTTCTGGGAACGACCCCGATTACAGGACTGGTGATCTCAGGGAACACGATAGAAGATGAAGGCGTGGATGTGGGCGTGAATAATGGCGCGCTTCTGGAGCTTCATTTGAATAACCTGAATGGCAGGAGGGTGGGGGTCGAAAACCTCAATGCCGGCGGAAGTGTGGATGCCAGGGAAAATTGGTGGGGGTGCTCGCGCGGACCGGCATCCAATGGCTGCTCGAGCATAAGCGGGCCGAATGTCAGCTCGACCCCGTGGCTGCCGACTCCTGTGCAGTAGCAGTCGCGTGGAGCTCGGTGGAAGCGGGAGGGCAGAGTGCACTTCCGCTTCTTTCTGTGGGGGCAAATCTGTAAACTGGGATCATGAGCACAGCGACCGTTGCAGCGCCCACGAGGATCCTGACGGACCGTATCAACCGCATTGAAGTTTCAGCCACGATGGCGATTACCGCCGAGGCCCTGAAGATGAAGTCGCAGGGCATTGACCTGGCCGACTTCGGCGCGGGCGAGCCGCACTTCGCGACGCCGCAGCACATCAAGGATGCCGCCATCGAGGCCATCCAGAAGAACTTCACGCGCTACACCGCCGTCGCCGGCGTGCCTGAGGTTCGCAAGGCTGTAGTCGATCGCCACGCGGCAGACTTCGGCACGAACTACAGCGCAGAAGAGTGCGTCTTCTCCGCCGGCGGAAAGCTCTCCATCTTCAACGCCGCCGAGGTGCTCATCGATCACGGCGACGAAGTCATCATCCCAACGCCTTACTGGGTCAGCTATAAGGACATCGTGCAGTTCGCCGGCGGCAAGCCGGTGTTCGTTGAGAGCAGCGAGGGGGACAAGTTCCGCGTCACTGCGAAGATGATCGAGGCGGCGGTGACCGACCGCACGAAGGCAATCATCCTGAACACACCGTCGAATCCTTCAGGTGCTGTCATTCCCAAGGACGACCTGTACGCTATCGTGCGCATGGCGCATGAGCGCGGCATTTATGTCTGGCTGGACGAGTGCTACGCGTACCTCAACTTCTCGGGCGATCTCATCTCCGGTGCTTCGCTCACCGAGTGCAAGGAGCACGTGCTGGTGCTCGGGTCGCTCTCGAAGACCTACGCCATGACGGGGTGGCGCGCGGGATTTGCGCTCGGCCCGAAGCCGATCATCGCGGCGATGAGCAAGCTGCAGTCGCAGTCCACCTCGAACACTGCGAGCATGGTGCAGCGCGCGTCCATCGCTGCCTTGAAGAGTTCGCAGGAATGCGTGAAGGAGATGCGCGCGGACTACATCAAGCTGCGTGACCGCGTTCTCGAGGGTTTCAAATCCATTCCCGGTGTTACCTGCACGGTGCCCGAGGGCGCGTTCTACGTTTACCCAAATGTAAGTGCGTTCCTCGGCAAGGGCGGCGTGACGTCCGCGAGTGATCTTGCATCGCGGCTGCTGACCGAAGCCCATGTGGTCACCGTTCCGGGCGAGGCGTTCGGGACCGACGAGCACATTCGCCTGTCGTATGCCGTCAGCGCGGACGTCATCGACAAGGGCGTGCAGCGGATGCGTGACTTTCTCGGCGGGCTGAAGTAGCGTGAGCGGCGGGAAGCGCGACAAATCGGCGGCCAGAGTGAGCCCGGATCAGCATCCAGACAGTCACCATCCAGAATTTGCCGCGGTCATCCTGGCCGGCGGTAGCGGCACACGTTTCTGGCCGCGCAGCCGCCGCGCCCGTCCCAAGCAGGTGCTCTCGCTCGAGGGCGACCGCACCATGATTCAGAACACTGTCGAGCGCGTGAAGCCTGTAGCCTCCTCCGGTCAGGTCTGGATCATCACCAACGATCTGCTTGCAAGCACCATCGCCCATCAGCTTCCAGATCTCCCTGAGAAGCACATCCTCCGCGAACCCGCAGCGCGCAACACGGCGCCGGCCTGCGCACTCCCCGCGTTCCTTCTCGAGTGTCACTCACCTGATACAGTTCTCGGCGTCTTTCCTTCCGACCACACGGTCGGCGATGTAGCGCGCTTCCGTCGCGTTGTCGGCGCGGCTGCGGAGCTCGCGCGGCGCAGCGCCGCGATGGTCGTGCTGGGCGTTCCCCCGACACGTGCTGAAACCGGATACGGCTACATCGAGCTCGGCGCAGGGCTCGATCCCATCGCGGAGAGCGGTGAGTCGATTCCGGTGCGTCGCGTCCACCGCTTTACTGAAAAGCCAGACAAAGCGTCCGCAAAGCGCTTCCTGCGCTCCGGCAACTACGCCTGGAACAGCGGCATGTTTCTCTGGACCGCGAAAACGCTCGCCGCTGCGATGCGCGAGCATCAGCCGAAAACCGCCGCGCTGCTGGAGCGGATTGCCGCAGCCTGGGGGACGCCGAAGTTCGAGAAGGTCTTCGCCGAGCTCTATCCGCAGTGCGAATCGATCTCGATTGACTACGCCGTGCTCGAGCCGCGCTCCGCGAAGGGTGAAGGTAAGTCCGAGCTCTATTGCCTGCCCGGCGATTTCGCCTGGAGCGATCTTGGCTCGTGGGCGGCGCTGCATGAGCACGTGGCCGAGCGCACAGAGTCGCACAACTCGAACGTCGTCGAAGCGCAGCATCACGTCGAGATCGCGTCCAGCGGCTGCTACGTCTTTTCACCGAGAAAGACAGTCGCGCTCGTGGGCGTCAAGGACCTGGTGGTCGTCGAAACCGACGATGCGATCCTGATCACGACGCGCGAGGGCTCGCAGGATGTGGGCAAGGTGGTAGCGGAGCTGAAGAACTCAGGCCGTCAGGATCTGACGTAAAACAGATCAAGCAAAGTCAGGGATACTCGACGCCAGATGGAGCAGACTACAGTCGTTAAATTCGGCACGGATGGATGGCGCGGCATTATTGCCGACGACTTCACCTATGAGAATGTGCGCGTAGCCGCCCGCGCGATTGCTCTTTACGTGTTGAAGCACGAGAATGCGGCTGCAGGCGTCTGCATCGGATGGGACACGCGGTTCGCCTCCGACGCGTTCGCAAGGGTTGTGGCTGCAGTGCTTGCAGAGGCCGGCATTCCCGTTCAGCTCTCCGCAAAGATCACGCCAACGCCGGAGCTCTCCTTCGCTGTGCGCGAGCGCAAAGCCGCCGGCGGCGTGATGATCACATCGAGCCACAATCCCGCGCAGTGGAACGGCGTGAAATACAAGGCCAGCTATGGCGGCGCGGGAAGCCCGGGAATTATCGCTGCCATCGAAAGGGAACTCCTGCAGCCGCTGCCTAAAGCTGAAAGTGGCGGCCGGATCGAAGAGGCCGATTTCGCGCCGGCGTACATCGCCGCGCTCGAGAGCTTCGTCGATCTCGCTGCGATCCAGCGCTCCGGTTTCCGCTTTCTCATCGACACGATGTACGGCGCCGGCAAGGGGTACATCGCCGGCATCTTCGAGCGCGCCGGCATTCCCTTCGTCGAGTTCCGTAACGAGCTCAACCCTGCATTCCCCGGCATCAACCCAGAGCCCATTCTTCCGCACATCGCCCCGACGCAGAGGGCAGTCGTCGAGCACAAGTGCGACGCCGGCCTGATCACTGACGGTGACGCCGATCGCATTGGCGCCGTCGACGAACACGGCAACGTCGTCGACGCGCATAAGATCTACGCCGTTCTGCTCAATTGGCTGCTCGAGCGCAAAGCGTGGCCAGGCGACATCACGCGCGCCTTCAACACGACGAAGATGCTCGACCGCATCGCCGCCAAGCACGGGCGCAAGCTGCATGAGCACGGCATTGGCTTCAAATACGTTGTGGACCTCATGCTCGCGCAGCCGATTCTCATCGGTGGTGAAGAATCAGGCGGTGTCGGCATCTCGAAACACCTGCCCGAGCGTGACGGCCTGCTCAACAGCCTGCTCATCGCAAATGTGATGGCGGATGAAGGCAAGACACTCGGCCAACTTGTGGCTGCGTTGCAGGAAGAGTTCGGCGAGCACCACTATGGCCGAATCGATATGCACATCGCCGAAGAGATTAAGCAATCCGCCATTGTGCGCGCGAAGGAGATCGCGCCGGCAAGCATGGCGTTCGGAATGAAGGTGCTGCACAAGGAGACGCTCGACGGGATCAAGTTTTTCCTGGAGAACCCCGCGTGTACATCTAAAAGGAACGCTGCCGAAACATGGCTGTTGTTACGCGCCAGCGGCACCGAGCCGTTACTCCGCGTCTACTGCGAGAGCTGCAGCCCTGAGAGCGTACAGGCGATCCTCGCCGCAGCACGGAGTTTTGTCATGGAAGGGCAGAAGAGCTAATGGAGCAGATGACGGTTCAGGGTGTTCAGATCGAGGTATCAGGCCTTCTATTCGACATGGACGGCGTGCTCATCAGCTCGATTGGCAGCGTGGAGCGGAGCTGGCGGCGCTGGGCCAAGCACTACGGCCTGCCCAACGCCGACAAGGTGGAGATCCCGCACGGCATGCGGGCGATCGAAGTTATGGCGCAGCTCAAGCCGGACATCGACAGGGCTGAAGGCCTCAAGCTGATTGAAGATATGGAAATTGCGGACACGGCCGACCTCCAAGTGCTCGACGGCGTCCGGAAGCTGCTCGAAAGTCTTCCTGCCCACCGCTGGGCCATCGTCACGTCTGCAACCCATCGACTGTTGCTCAGCCGCCTGGAAGCCGCGGGTCTTCCCATCCCGGACCGTATCATCAGCGGCGACCAAGTAAAGCGCGGCAAGCCCGACCCGGAGCCCTATCGCCGTGGGGCGGAGCTGCTGGGTGTTCAGCCGCAGGACTGTCTCGTGTTCGAAGATGCCCCGAGTGGTATCCGCGCAGGCTTGGCCGCCGGCTGCCGTGTGCTCGGAGTTCTAGGCACTCACAGCGCCGAAGAGCTGCGCGAGGCCGGCACAAACTGGATCGTCAGCTCACTGACTCGTGTCCGGACCGAGATTCGCGACGGCCGCATCATCGTCGACATCGAAGCTTCCTGATCCCTGGTAATAATTCCACTTACTCCCATTTTCGCGGAACATCTCTTCGAAGCGCCGCAGATCCTCTTCTGTGTCCACTCCGATCGTGTCAAGCAGGCCATTTGCGACATGGATGTCGATGCCGTTTTCAAGCAGGCGCAACTGCTCCAGTCTTTCGATCTGCTCCAGCTTACTTGGCTGCAGCGCCGCAAACCGCTCCAACGCGTGTTTGCGATACGCATAGAGTCCCAGATGTTTCCAGTAAGTCACAGGCTGGCCGTCGCGATTGAAGGGAACCGCAGAACGCGAGAAGTACAGAGCCCGTCCATTCGCTGCAGTCACAACCTTCACAACGTTCGGATCGTCCACACTTTTTTTCGGGCACTCCACCTTCAGAGTCGTTATACCCACCTCCGGCCGGGCAAAGGGCCGTAGTAGCGCCTGGATATGAACAAAGCTCACCAGCGGCTCATCCGCCTGAATGTTGATGTAAATGTCAGCATCGACTTCCCGGGACACCGCAAATAGCCGGTCGCTGCCGCTGGGCAGCTCGGGTGAGGTCATCAAACATTCCCAGCCACGACTCGCACAAAGCGCAGCCACCTCGTCGGAATCGGCTGCTACCACGACCTTTCCGATCTCCTCGGATCGCCGTGCAGCCTCAACCACCCACGCCAATAACGGCTGGCCTGCCACCTCACGCAGCACCTTGCGGGGCAGACGGGTAGAAGCAAGCCGTGCTGGAATCACCGCGACCACCCGCTCTGGATTTACAGGCATGTTTGAGCTCATCGACTACCCTTCCGGCTCAGCCGGTTCTTCCGGAACAGGTGTATCGCAACCGCGATCACGGCGATCAGTACCAGCACCAGCACAAAAGCCGCTGCCTCCAGCCAGTGCAGCAAGCCCACCAACCGGCAGTTCAGTGAGGTATCCGTCGCGCTGCACGCCGGCGAATCCGCATACCCAGGCAGCGGCCCAAGCAGTCCGAAGCCGGCGACGGCTATCACGTATCTCTTTGCTGTGAAGCGGTTTGACGAGATCTCTTGCACGTTTGACCTGCGCGTTTGCGCCTTATAGGATTGAGTTTAGAGGATGGCACCCAGCGAGTGCGCTTTCGCCCCAGCAATCGAGTTTGCTGGGGACGCCGAACTCGCCGGGGACTCTGCAGGTTGACGTCGCGGCTGGTCCGCTGGATGCGACCTTTCCCCCTCCGGCGGTGTAGCTCAGATGGTTAGAGCGACGGACTCATAACCCGTAGGTCAGTGGTTCGATTCCACTCACCGCCACCAATTAGCCTGCCTCCAAAGTCACCCTGGGGCCGGGCGCAATCTTCGGCATTGAGAGTATCATTCGACTAGGCACACACGTCTAACCTGTGGCCTTTAGCCGTGCCAAAGCCCTCTCCGGAGCCCTGAACCCGCGATGCCCAAGAGCCTCAAAATCTCCCTCTTAGCCGTTTCCGTCGTCTTTGTGCTGTGCTTGTTCCTCGGGGTCAATACCCGCGGCGTCTCGGCGGCAGGCGACCAGTCGCAGGACGGGGCCTACCGGCAGATCAACGTCTACGGTGAGGTGCTCCAGCACATCCAGAATGACTATGTTGAGGACCCGAATATCCCGGCCGTCACCAACGGCGCCCTCCGCGGCCTGCTCGAGTCGCTCGACGCGGACTCCAGCTACCTGAGCCCGACCGACTTCAAGGCCTACAAGGAAGACAAGGGCGGCAAGGCGCAGGTGGGCATCAACGTCTCGAAGCGCTATGGCTATGCGATCGTCGTCTCCGTCGTTCCGGGCAGCCCGGCTGACAAGGCAAACCTCAACGACGGCGACATCATCGAGGCCATCGGCAACCAGGACACGCGCGATCTTTCGCTGGCCGTCATTCAGCTCATGCTCGAGGGTGCTCCCGGCAGCGAACTGGACCTCGGCGTCATTCGTCCGCGGCAGGCCAAGCCTGACAAGGTCGTCCTCAACCGCGTCATCGTCACCGAGCCCGCCGTCAGCGAGACGCTCTACGACAACTCCTCGATCCTCTACCTCAAGCCCTACGTCCTGGATAAGGAGCACGTGAACGAGATCGAGTCCAAACTGCACTCGATGAACAAGACGGGAGCGAAGAAGATCCTTCTCGACCTCCGCGACGTCTCCGCAGGCGACGATGCCGAAGCCACTCGTCTGGCGAATTTCTTCCTGCAATCCGGCACCATCGTGACGCTCGAAGGTCAGAAGTTCCCCAAGCAGACTTTCACGGCTGAGTCCTCGAAGACCATCAATGCGACCGCGCCGCTGGCCGTGCTCGTGAACCGCGGAACTGCCGGCCCGGCCGAGATCGTCGCCGCCGCCATCGCGGACAACAAGCGTGGCGACCTCGTCGGCGAGCGCACCTTCGGCGAGGGCACACAGCAGAAAACCTTCGATCTGCCGGACGGCGGCGCGATCATTCTCTCCGTCGCTAAGTACTCGTCGCCTAAGGGCAAGAAGTTTGAGCAAGACGCGGCTGGGGAAGGCGGGGTGACCCCCACGACCCTGGTCGCCTCCGGATTTCGATCTCGATGAGGACGATTCCGATAGCGACACTGACAACACCAACAAGGCGCCGGCAATCAAACATTCACAGCCTGACGATCAGCTCAACAAAGCACTTGACATGCTGAAGGCGAAGGCAGCATAGCGGCCCGAAGGCTGCATGGTAAGGTGGAGAGGCCGTGCAGACCGCGCTGAGTCAACCGGAGACAAAAAAAAATCAGCGGAAGTGGCGGCACAGCCCTCTATGGGCAGCGATGCGCCGCTTTCCGATCATGGACCCGGCGCCCGGCGACCCGAAGATCAGTCGACGCGCAGCCTTCCTCATGCTGCTCGTCGCGGTTGCGGTGCTCGGCGTGATGACCTCGCTCCTGCTGGTTTTCACCGTCTCGATTCCGCAGATGGCCGAGCTCGAGCGCTACCGGCCGGATACGACGACTGAGCTCTACGACATCCACGGAAAGATCTTCGGCTCCTTCGCGCTCGAGCGCCGCATCGTCGTCCCATACTCCGAATTCCCGCCCGTGCTGCGGCAGGCAATCTTCTCCATCGAAGACAAGAACTTCGAGACCAACGGCGGCGTGAATTTCGTTCGCGTCATCGGCGCGGCCTACGCAGACCTCCACTCGGACAAGCGCGCGCAGGGCGCGTCCACCATCACCATGCAGCTCACGCGCAACCTCTTCCTCTCCACCGAGAAGACCTACGGGCGCAAGCTGCAGGAGATCTTCCTCGCGCTCCAGATCGAGCGCCACTTCACCAAGCAGCAGATCTTCACGCTCTACGCGAACCAGATCTACCTCGGCCGCGGAACCTATGGTTTCGAGGCCGGCTCCGAGTACTACTTCTCCAAGCACGCGCGCGATCTGACGCTCGCCCGAGGCCGCGCTGCTCGCCGCGCTTCCGAAAGGCCCGGAAGAATACTCGCCCGTCCGGCACCCGGACCGCGCTCTGCGGCGCCGCAACCTCGTCCTGCAGGAGATGCTGAACGATCGCAAGATCTCGCAGCAGCAGGCCGAGGCCGCGATGGCCGCGCCGCTCGGATCTGCATCTTGAGCCGCCCGCCAACACGGAGGCCCCGTACTTCGTCGAAGAGGTCCGCCGTCAGCTTGAGCGCGAGTACGGCGTCGACGAGGTGCACGGCGCCGGGCTGCGCGTCTACACCACGCTCGATCTCGACCTGCAGCGCGCCGCGCGAAAAGGCCGTGCTCGATAACGTGGCCACGTACGAGCGCCGCCACGGATGGAAGGGCAACCTCGAAAACGTCCTGCGCGAAGGCCAGGACCTCGCAACCTACAAACACCCGGACTGGACGCAGCCCATCGCCGAAGGCGCGTACTTCCACGCGCTCGTCACCGAGGTCTCGCCGACGAAGATGACTGTTCGCATCGGCAGCCAGAACGCCACGATGACCTATCCCGACTGGGCCTGGACCGGCCGCGCGCGCGCGAGCGAACTCGCCAAGCCCGGCGACATCGTCTACGTCAAGGTCACGCAGCGCCACTCCATCCGACACGCTGCACGTCATCCTCGAGCAGGACAGCGGCGCGCAGGCCTCGCTCATGGCCGTCGACAACGCCAACGGCGAGGTGCTCGCCATGGTCGGCGGCCGCGACTTCGCACTCTCGCAGTTCAACCGCGCAACCCAGGCAGAGCGCCAGGTCGGCTCCTCGTTCAAGATCTACGACTACACCGCTGCGATGGAAGCCGGCATGAAGCCGTACGATACCGTGCTCGACACGCCGACGACATTCTTCACCGCCGAGCGGACCCTACACGCCGCACGATTACGAGCGCGGCGAATGGTCTGGCTCCATGACACTCATCGACGCCTTCGCGCAGTCGCGCAACATTCCCGCGCTGCGCATCGCCGACAAAATCGGCATCAAGAAGGTCATCGAGGTCGCGCATCGCTTCGGCGTCACCAGCGACATCCCTGCGTATCTTCCCGTCGCGATCGGTTCAGCAGATCTCACGCTCGCCGAGCAGGTCGGCTCCTACAGCGTCTTCCCGAACGACGGCATCCGCATCGCGCCGCACTACATCCGCCGCGTCGTGTCGCCGGATGGAAGCCCGCTTGCAGGAGCATCCGCCCGAGGTCCGCGAGGTCATCTCCGTCGACATCGCGCGCGAGATGATGGTCCTTCTCCAGGCCGTCGTGCAGCATGGAACCGCAGCCGCTGCATCCTCGATGAATCACGCGTTGGGCGGCAAGACCGGAACGACCAACGACTACACCGACGCCTGGTTCATCGGCTTCTCGCCGTCGATCACCTGCGGCACATGGATCGGCTTCGACGACCGCCGCTCGCTCGGCGAGAAGGAGACCGGAGCAAAGGCCGCGCTGCCCATCTGGATGCAGTTCATGAAGGTCGCGCTCGCAGACCGCCCGAACGAGCAGTTCCCACGCGCGAACGCTCCGAAGAAGAAGCTGGACGTTGACGTGACTCAGACAGACCAGCAACCCACGCCTGCTCCCGTCGCACCAGAGCACCGACGACGAGAACGTGGACACCACGCCTCCTCCGCCGCCGCCGCAAATGCAGGTCCCTCCGCCCGTGCCTGTAAACCAGGGCGTGCCCGACGACCAAGCCGCACCGGCACCCGGGCTCGGACCTCAGTTGCCCGCGCCGAGACGCCCCAACGTAGTCCCGAAGAAATCCAGCCAGCCGCCGCAGGACTAAGAAAAAGGAATGAACTGCTCTAACCAGCTGCGAAGATTCTCTTCGCCTCAGCGACATCGCGCCCGATCTGCTCGCGCAACTCCTCCGGGCTGGCAAATCTGCGCTCATCACGCAGACGATGCAAAAAGCTCAACTCCAGCGGCGTCATCTCATCGAGCGCGATAGGCTCGAAATCCAGCAGATGCGTCTCGACCGCAAACGAATCTGCGCCAAACGTCGGCCGATTCCCAACATTCGTCACGCCCTGAAACACCCGCGCAGCTTCCCGTGAGCCAATGGGCAGCCCTGAGCTGATCTGTAGCCTCGTTACATACACGCCGATCGCCGGCAGCAGCTCTGTGTACGGCGCGAGGTTGATCGTCGGCACGGTATACCGCGTTCCGTATCCGCGACCCGCTGCCGGCGTGCTGCGAACCGCAAAGTCGCGTCCCAGCAGCGCGTTCGCGTCGGCAATATCGCCCGCCGCAATCAGCGCCCGAATGCGGCTCGATGAAACCGGCGCACCATCGATGATGTGCGGCTCATACGCCCGCACCGTAAATCCAAACTCACGCCCCAGCTCTGACAGGCCCGCCACATCCGCCTCCGCCCCGTAACCAAACCGGAATGTCTCTCCTTCATGCACCTCTACCGTGTGCAGCGCATCGCACAACACACGCTTCGCAAACTCGCGCGCGCTCCATCGGCGCAGCTCCTCGTTGAACGGAAGCACCAGCGCAAGATCGATCCCACTCGCCGCAAGCAGATCCAGCTTCTGCGGCAGAGGCGTGATCAGCGGCGTTCGCCGCGAGCTATGCAGCACATGCGAGGGATGCGGATCAAACGTCACGACAACAGCCTGCGCGCCGAGCTCACGCGCACGCTCCACCATCGACCGCAGCACCATCTGATGGCCCAAGATGCACGCCATCGAAGTTGCCCACACTCACAACAGAGCGCTGCTGGTTGCCGCCGAGTTCGTCGAGTCCGCGGAGGATCTGCATCAGTTCTGCTCAGGTGCGATGTCGAAGTTAAGCTGCAGGCCATCATGCGCAAGCCGGATGTTCGCCGGCAGCGTAGCGTTGGTCGCTTCGTGATCCAAATCATGGCTGATATGCGTGAAATACGCGCGTTTTGGCAGCAATTTTGTTGACTAACTCGATCGACTTCTCAAGGTGCGAGTGGCTGGGATGCGGTTCGCGCCGCAGCGCATCGAGAATCAGAATGTCGAGGTCCTGCAGCAGCGGAAGGCTCTCCTCGCGGGATGTCGCTCATGTCCGTGAGGTACGCCGCCGCCCCGAAGCGATAGCCCGCGATCGTATCGCGTCCATGCGCGACAGGCACGCGCACAAAGCGTGCACCGAACAGATCGATCGCGACGCCTGCCTCCGACGGCAAACGGTGCATCGTGACGCGCGCGCTCGTCGGATAGCGATCCACCTTGCGAAACGTGTACTCGAACACCCGCTCGATCACATCAGCCGTCGCATCATCCGCGTACAGCGGCAGCTCGCCGCGATGGCCAAACGTCAGCGGCCGCAGATCATCCATGCCGAGCACGTGATCCGCATGGCCATGCGTGTACAGCACGGCGTCCAGGTGCTGGATACCTTCGCGCACGGCCTGCGCATGGAAGTCCTGGCCGGTATCGATCAGGACGTTGTGCTTGTTGTACGCAAGCAGAATCGACGGCCGCGTGCGCCGGTTCGGCGAGCCCGGCCGGTGCGCGTCCGCGCACACCGCGCACCCGCAGCCAAGGGTCGGCACCCCCATGGACGTGCCGCTGCCGAGAAACGTGAGCGTCGCCTGCATTCTTACCGTACGATGCTGGGTCCACTGGGTGCGCCGGGCGCTCCCTTCGACGCCTGCCGCGCCAGCGCCTGCGTGACGTCAAGGAAGCCCATGCGCAGCTCGAACAGCGCCGACTGCGTGAGCTTGTCTTCGGCGTCGCGTCAGGTTGCCCTTCGTCTTCTCCGCGATGACGGTGAGCATATCGATCGTCTGCCGCGCGCCGAGCAGGTCCACCTGCGCCGGCTGGCCAGGCTCGGTCGCTCCGCCCAACTGCAGCAGCGCCTGCATGTAGAGCGACTGCACCAGTCGCTCAAAGTTCATCTCCGGCATCCGCTCCATGCCCGGATTCGTCGCGCGCACCGCCGTGTCGAGCCGGTCGACGGTCGCAGAGTACGCGCGGTTCACACGCTCGGTCTGCTCGGCCGTCGGTGGCGGAGGCAGATGCTCTTCGTCCGGCAGCGCAGCGGACTCCGGAGCGGCCGACCCGGAAGCCGAGCTCTCGGGCGTGGACGAAGGAAAGGGAATGGGCGCCTTCGCTTCGGCTTGAGGCTCAGCGGCTGCGGGCTGAGGCTTTGCCTCTTCGCGTTCAGCTTCGTTGTGCGGGGCATCGGGGCGAAGCTCGCCCTCGGCGGTGAACTTGCGGCGGTCATTGATGACGAACGGTGTCTTATCAGGCATGGTCTTTCAGAGGTCAGAGATCAGTGTAAAGAAATCTGAGATCAATTACTTAGATGCGCCAGCGGCGGTTTGGACTTGCGTTGCGGACCGAGGCGCCGCTGTGCCGCCGGCGTAGGTGAGGGAGGCGTGGGTGTCGAGGGCCTCGCGGCGGACGTAGCCCAGGGCAAGGATCTGGTCGCCTTCCGGCAGCGGCACCAGCGCGGCGGAGGTAATCTCGCCGGCCGGCTTTCCGTCCGCCTCAATGGGCGCAGGGAACTCAGCGGGGAGTTTGCCCGTGAGCGTGAGCGGCGTGAGCAGCCGATGAACCTGGCCGCGCGAGCGGATGCGCTCCACGATCTCCTGGCCGAGATAGCAGCCCTTGTTGAAGTGCAACGCCTGCGGCTGATTGGTCTCCTGCGGCAGGTACTTCTCCGTAATGTCGCGGCCGTAGAGCGGGCGCGCCTTCGAAAAGGCGGAAGGCCTCCAGCGCTTCGGCGGAGACTTCGGCTGCACCGGCTGTCCTGGCTTCCTGGAGGAGCTGATCGACAGGGAATGTCGGAGATATTTCGAAACAGGGGATTGGACCCGCTCGCGAGGTGAGTTGTGTCGCCGTCTGGGGGTAGATGCACAGGTGCAATGGTGGGGAGTCCGCAAACGAGCTGCAGCCCGGGTTCGGGTTCTCCATTCGTCGGAGAACCTGCGGAGCTTCACGGCCAATCAGGAGTGCAGTAGCGCTGTATTGCTCCATCGAGGTCAGCTCAACGTCGTCCATGATGATGAAGTGATCGAGGTGATTTTGAACCGCATCAATCTGCTGCTTGCTCGTGGCGAGGACGAATGCAGGCTGCTCGCCATCCGGCTCCCGGTAGATCGTGCAATCGCCAAGGATCCGCCCCTGCGCATTCAGCAGGAAGTTGTAGCAACCCTCGCCCGGCCCGAGCGCCTGCACCGAGTTCGTCACCATGCCGTTCAGCCACCGTGTCGCATCCGATCCGGTGACGCGGAGGAACGCCCGGTCGTCTAACGAAGCAACCGCGGCGCCATGCAGAATCGCGTCGAGTTCGGCTTGTACCTTTTGACTCATGGCCTTCCGCGTTAATTGTAGCGAGTCCGGCGGCTTCGCGAGTGCGGGTGCGTACACTGAAGGGATGGATGGAGGCGGCGTGAAGAACCGATTTAACCGGTATGGGTGGGTGGCTCTGGCGGTCGTGATGGCTGTGGGGGCGGCCGGAGCTCAGCAGACGCAGCCGCCGGCCAAGCAGCAGCAGACGCCGCCCGACAACCAGCCCATTCCGCTGACGACGCCGGGTGTCGAGCCTCCGAAGCTGCAGGAAGGCCAGACGACGGTCGTTATCGACCAGCCGCTGAGCAAGGCGCAGGAAAAACAACTGCTCGCCGACGCGAACGAGATCTTTGAGTTTGTGAGCAAGGACACCGGGCTGCCGATTGAGCACTCCGTGAAGAAGGTCTTCATTACCCGGGACAAGGTGAACTCGGAGCTGCGTAAGAAATTCGACGAGGACAAGAGCAACAAGCGCATGGAGCGCAGTGAGCTGGTGCTCAAAAAGTTCGGCCTGCTGGACAAGGACTTCAACCTGCGGCCATTTCTGCTCAGCCTGCTCACGGAACAGATCGCCGGCTTCTACGACAACAAGACCAAGACCATGAATCTGCTGGACTGGGTGCCGATCGACCAGCAGAAGCCCGTCATGGCACATGAGTTGACGCACGCGCTGCAGGATCAGAAGGTCGGGCTGAAGAACTGGGAGGACCTGGAGCCGGATTCGGTCGCCAAGAACGTTGACGAAGACCGGAAGCACATCGAGACGGACGAGACCGACACCGCGCGCGAGGCGGTGCTCGAAGGGCAGGCGATGGTGAGCTTTGCGGATTACATGCTGAAGCCAAGCGGAAAGACCCTGAAGGATGTTCCGCAGATCGGCGAGCAGTTGATCAACGGTGCTGGCGACATGAGCGATTCGCCAGTGCTGGCGCGGGCTCCGCTCATCCTGCAGGAATCGCTGCTGTTTCCCTACACGGAGGGTCTGCGATTTGAGCAGGCAGTGCTGCTGAAGGCCGGAACGCAGCGCGCGTTTACGGGCGTGCTGGACACTCCGCCGAACACAAGCTCGGAGATCATGCATCCGGACGACTACCTGAGCCGCAAACCGGAGCCGCTGCTGGTTCTGCCCGATATTCATCCGACGCTGGAGGCCGCCGGCTATACGCCGTATGACGTCGGCGTGATGGGCGAGCTGGATGTGCGCATGACGGCGGAACTCTTTGGCGGCAAGCCGCTGGCAGAGGCGCTGACTCCGCAGTGGGACGGTGGCGTGTACTACGCGGCGCAACGCAAGAACGCGAGCGACGCCGACAAGTCGACGACGAAGTCAATTGCGATTCTGTATCTGTCGCGCTGGAAGAATGCGGACTCAGCGCGGAGCTTCTTCCATGTGTTCGAGCAGGAGTTGCCGCGCCAGTATGACGGCCTGAAGCGCCGCGAATCGGACGAGACCGATCCGGGCGAGCGCGTGTACTCGACAAATGAAGGGGACGTGCTGCTCAGCGTGAAGGGCAATGAGGTCTGGGTCAGCGAAGGATTCGAGCTGCCGACCGCGACCAGACTCCGCGAGATGATCATGGACGCGCAGGGCGTCGGACCGATTCGGCAGGCGCAGATGACCGTCCCGGAGAAGGAGCTGGTCGGCGGCTTGTCGCAATGGATCGGGAGCTTCGGTGTGGCGAAGACCGGAATGAAACTGCTCTTTTAGCGGCATCATCTATCGCCGAGACGCTCATCGTATCTAGTCGTTTTTGCGATCCAGGCGGTGCACCCAGTTCTCAAGGTTCAGCCGCAGCGCCGTGTAGCTGAGGATCTCGTGGCCGACGCGCTCGGCGGCGTCGACATCGTCAATGTGACCAAGCGGCGCGCGCGGCGACGTGTAGACGTTGAGCCCGGCCTGACGGCACAGCAGCGCGATGCGGAACAGATGCGTGCCATCGCTGACCACAACGATCGTGCGAAAGTGGTGCGCAGCCGCAATCTGCGCGAGCTTCTGCACCTGTTGCTGCGTGTCGAACGTGTGGGTCTCGGCAATGATGTGATCGAACGGAATCCCATTCGCCAGCAGGTAGTCACGGCCGACGCCGCCTTCCGTTCGACCGGAGTCCTTATCCGATCCCCCGCCCAGCGTGATCACGAACGGCGCGATTCCGCGCTCATACAGCGCGACAGCTTTATCAAGCCGCGCATGCAGCACCGGCGACGGACGGCCGGCATACTCGGCCGCACCGAAGACCGCGATCGCGTCCGCGTGCTCGGCGTTGTCGATGTGCGCGGTGTACTCGATCTGACGATAGACCCATAAGCACCAGCCCAGCGACGACGAGCAGAATGATGAGCAGCGTCCAGCCGAGCAGGCGCGCACCCAGGCTGCGGCGCGTTCTCGCGGTGCGGGTTCTCGTGCGCGTGGCCATCGCCTGGTCAGGGATTAGTATCCGCGATTCGCGTGTGGAGTTCCAGAATCACGTGCGAGCCCTGATTTTTCTTCAGCGGTGCAGGGCCAGCGCAATCTCGTGCGTCGGAATGGCGCCTTCGCGCAGAATCATCCACGAGTTGCTGCCCCCGGAAAGGTCGACGATGGTGGTCGCGACGGAGCGCGCGGTCGGCCCGCCATCGACGATGAGCGGGATCTTGTCACCGAACTGCTCGCGCACGCAGTCGGCCGAGGTGCACTCGGGCAGCCCGCGCAGGTTTGCGGAGGTCGCCGTGATCGGCAGCCCGAGCTCGCGCACGACAGCCCGGCAGATCGGCGCTTCAGGAACGCGCAGCGCCACGTTGCCGGTGTTTGCCGTAACGCGCAGCGGAAGCTTGCTACCGGCCTTGACCACGAGCGTCAGCGGGCCGGGCCAGAACCGCTCGGCGAGCCGATCGAACGCGCCGTCGAGGGAACGCGCCAGCTCGTACGCCTGGGTGTGGTCTTCGATGAGCAGCGAAAGCGGCTTGTGGCGCGCGCGGGTCTTCAGGTCATAGATGCGGTCCACGGCGCGCAGATTTACGGGGTCGACGGCGAGGCCGTAGAAGGTGTCCGTGGGAAGCGCGACGACATGGCCGGCGTGCAGAGCCGTGGTGACGCGCGCGACAAGCTGCGGCTCCGGCTCCTCCGGATGAATGCGAAGCATCTCTGCGATCAAGGGCGGCGAGATCTCCTTCGTATGACTTTACCGCAGTCCGGCCTTGAGAGTGCGGGCGGGTACACTGAGGGGCGATGCAATTGCCCCCGCCGATCACGAGCAGAACGAATGCGAAGGTGAAGGCGCTTCGCGCGGCGTTCGAGGGCAGAGCGTCGAAGCCGGGAGAGATCGTCGCGATTGAGGGCGCGACGCTGATCGGCGAAGCGGTGCGCTCGGGCATTCGGCCGGAGACGATGTTCGTGCGGCAGGGAAGTGAGGCGGTGCTGGAGGCGATTTCGCGAGTTGGGCGGCGTGCCGGTGGTGGTGCTCAGCCGGGATGTATTCGCGAGTGCGGTGGATACGGATTCGCCGCAGGGCATTGCAGCCTTGATTGCGATTCCAGAAGTCGGTCCGGGAAGCACTCACGGATCGGGGAGTTGCACTGGTGCTCGAGGCGATTCAGGACCCCGGCAATCTCGGCACCATGCTGCGTGCGGCCGAGGCATTCGGAGCCTCGCGGCTGCTGATCACGCCGGAAACCGTCAATCCCTGGAGCCCGAAGGCGGTGCGCGCGTCCGCCGGATCAGTCTTTCGTGTGCCGGTACGGCGGATGCCGCTCGATGAGATCGGACAATGGGCTGAGCGATGAAGGAATTCGCGTCTATGCGGCGGTGGCGCGGGCGAACGGCGCGGTCTCCTCAATCGATGCAGACTTTGCCTGGCCTTGCGCGGTGATGATCGGCAATGAGGGTGCGGGCCTGTCTGAGGCGGCTCTCGAAATTGCGGATGAGCGCATTCACATCCCGTGCATGACGGAATCGCTGAACGCCGCCGCTGCGGGAGCCACGCTGATGTATGAGGCGATGCGGCAGCGGATCACGAATACGATTCCTGCAGGAGTGCCGCGATGAGTCTGTTTGATACAGCGCCGATCCACGGAGGCGACCGGGTAAATCAACGCGCGCCGCTGGCGGACCGAATGCGGCCGCGCACGCTGGATGAATTCGTGGGCCAGCAGCATCTGCTCGCGCCGGGCAAGCCGCTGCGCACGCAGATTGAGCGGGATGATTCAGCGTGGTTGATCTTCTGGGGACCTCCGGGCGTGGGCAAGACGACGCTCGCGAAGATCATCGCGCACGCAACCAGCGCAAGCTTCATTGAATTCTCCGCGGTGCTCTCGGGGATCAAAGAGATCAAGCAGGTGATGGCTGACGCGGAGAAGGCCTCGCAGTTCGGCTCGCGCACGATACTCTTCATCGACGAGATTCACCGCTTCAACAAGGCGCAGCAGGATGCCTTCTTGCCGTACGTTGAGCGCGGCGCGATTCGGCTGATTGGCGCGACCACGGAGAATCCGTCGTTCGAAATCAACGCCGCGCTGCTGAGCCGCTGCCGCGTGTACACCCTGCAGGCGCTGTCGCAGGACGACATGCTTGCGTTGCTGAAGCGCGCGCTGAACGACAGCGAGCGCGGGCTCGGCTGCGATGGATCTGAGCGCGGATGAGGGAGCGCTCGAGCAGATCGCGTCGTACTCGAGCGGCGATGCGCGCAATGCGCTGAACGCGCTGGAGGTCGCGGCGAAGCTGGCGGACGAGCCGCGGCGAAAAAGTCATCACGACAGTGCTTGCAGCGGAGGCCGTGCAGCAGCGCGTGCTGCTCTATGACAAGAAGGGCGAGCAGCACTACGACCTGATCTCGGCGCTGCACAAGAGCGTGCGGAACTCGGATGCGGATGCGTCGCTCTACTGGCTGGGCCGAATGCTCGCGCGCCGGCGAGGACCCGATGTACGTCGCGCGCCGCGTGGTGAGGATGGCGATCGAGGACATCGGTCTGGCAGCGCCGGAGGCGTTGAATCTTTGCCTGAGCGCGCGCGATGCGGTGCACTTTCTCGGCTCGCCGGAGGGTGATCTGGCGCTGGGTGAGGCGGTGGTCTATCTCGCGCTCGCGCCGAAATCGAATGCGCTGTACACCGGGTACGGCGAGGTGCTCGCCGACATCGAAGCGAGGCCCGCAGAGCCGGTGCCGCTGCATCTGCGCAATGCGCCGACGAAGCTCATGAAGGAGCTCGACTACGGCAAGGGCTACCAGTACGCGCATGATGTCGAGGGCAAAGTCGCGGATATGGAGTGTCTGCCGCCATCGCTTGCCGGGCGCCGCTACTATCAGCCGACGAATGAAGGCCGCGAAAAGATTCTTGCAGAGCGCATGCGCGAGATCGAGCGGATTCGTGAGTCGAAACGCGAGCGCTGAAACGCGTATACTTCGGCGCATCATGAAGAGTGCGATTGGTGTGATGCTGTCTGCAGCCGTGGTGTGTGCGGGCTGCGAGTGCGCAGTCGCTGCTGGTGGCGAACCAGGGCAATGCGACGGTCAGCGTGATCGATCCCGCGAGTGGCAAGCAGATCGCGGTGATCGAGGAGAAGACGCCCGGCGTGCATGGGCATGAAGTTGTTGCGATCGGCGGATGGGCGCACGGCGTTTCTGCCGATCTATGGAAGCACGGGCGTGGGCAAGCCGGGCATCGATGGCCACGAGATGCTCGTGATCGATGTGCCGTCGCGCAAGGTGGTCGGCGATGTGCAGTTCGGTCATGCTGTGCGGCCGCATGAGCCAGTGCTGGATGCAAAGCGCAACCTGCTGTACGTGACGACGGAGCTGGACAAGGCGGTCACGGTGATCGATCCGAAGACGCAGAAGATTGTCGGGAAGCGTGCCGACGGGAGCGGAGCAGTCGCACATGCTGGTGCTGTCGCATGACGGCAGGCGCGGATACACGGCGAATGTAGGACCGGGAAGCGTGTCCGTGCTGGACATGGTGGGACGAAAGACGATTGCGGTGATTCCGGTATCGCATGAGGTGCAGCGGATTGCGATCTCGAATGATGACCGCTGGGTGTTTACGTCCGACCAGACGGAGCCGATGCTCGCGGTCATCGATACGAAGACGAACAAGGTGGCGCGTTGGGTGGAACTGCCCGGGACGGGCTATGGTGCGGCGCCGACACCGGATGGGAAGTGGCTGCTGGTGTGTGTGCCGTCAGCGAATGAGGTTGCGGTGGTCGATCTTTCGGCGATGAGGGTGGCGAACGCGATCAAGGTGCCCGCAACTCCGCAGGAGATCCTGATCCCGCCGGATGGGACAGTCGCGTATGTGTCGTGCAACAGGAGCGGGAAGGTAGCGGCGATCGATCTGAATGGCTGGAAGGTGGCGAAGGTGATCGACGCAGGCCCGGGCGCCGACGGGCTGGCGTGGGCGAAGTGAGGGTACCCCCCTCCCCCCTGTTTTTGTGCAAAGTCTTCAAAGCAGATACTTTAGGTCTGGACTTTAAGTGTACTTTGCGGTTTTTGAAGTGCACTGGTTTTGGGCAGGCACTTTTCGTCATTCGGCATATTTTACGGAGCAGCCATAGCTGCGGGTGACGGGGGTTGGGACGGGCTTGCCGGCCATACCGTCTTCGAGGGCTTCGCTCACGTAGTTGTGTGCGCCTTTGAGCGATTCGGGATCGGTGGAGGGGCGGTCGTCGATGGCGCCTTCGTAGATGAGCTTGCCGGTGGGGTCGATGACGAACATGTGCGGGGTGGTCTTGGCTTCGTAGAGGTGGCCGATGGCGCCGGTGGGGTCGAGGATGGCGGCGGTTGGGGCGGCGTGATGCTGGGCGAGGTACTGATTCTCTTCAGCGGGAGTGACGTAGCCCTGCTGGCCAGGGGCGGAGGAGACGATTCGGAGCCAGACGACGCCTTTGGCTGTCCATTCCTTCTGCAGGGACTCCATGTTGCCGCTGTTGTAGTGTTTCTGGTCGTAGGGGCAGCCGCGGTTGGCCCACTCGAGCACGACCCACTTGCCCCGGTACTGGGAGAGGCTCTGGGTGTGGCCGTTGGAGTCGGTGCCTTTGAAGTCGGGGGCCTGGTCGCCGGGTTTGACTGCGAAGGCGGTGGTGGCGATGAGGCAGGTGGAGAGGGCTGCCGCCCGAACTGCGTGGAGAATGCGGTTCATGGGTGCTTTCTCCTTTTGAGGTTTAGACGAGCCAGTGTGTCAGAGGAGATTGGCGTCGCGCCAGAGCTTCCACGGGCCGCCGGAACGCCGCCGGTAGACAGCAAGCGTGTAGCCCGTGCGCGTGATTGGCTCGCTGCCGGGAGGCGTGATGCGGACTTCGAGCCAGGTGCGCGCAAATGCAAGGTCTCCGCGAACTTCGATCTCGCGCACGTCTGCCCGGACTTTGGGGCACAGCTCCTGGATGTTGCCAATGAAGCGTTGGACGAAGGCTTCGCTGCCGAAGGGTTCGTGACCGGAGGTGAGGAAGAGGATGTCCTCGTCCATCAAGGGTTTGATGGCTTCGATGTCGCAGGCTTCGGTGGCGCGAGCCCAAGTGGCGACGAGGTCGCGGATCTGCTGCGCGTCGGAGGCGGAGGGAGGGGGAATCATCGCTGTTGGGAAAGCATAGCTCACCGGGCTAGAGTGCGGGTTTTCGGGAGCGAATTATTGCAGTTTGGTAGGGCGCGCGGCTAATCGATGCCAAGCTCGGCAACGATCCGTGGACGCCTTCGGCAGAGCGGAGCCCACCTTAGCGCGCTACGAGCGCGAAGATGGGGCACCCGGCCTGTCTCCATTCGTGACAGGTTAGGAGTGGGTGTCTTTTTCGAGGGCTTTGAGGACGATGTCCTTGGTGAGGAGCTCGGGGAGGACGTCCGCGTTGGAGTTGGCGCCGGCGGGATAGATGACGTAGGTGGGGACGCCGGAGCGGTCGACGGCGGAGAGCTGGCGGGTGATCTCGGGGTCGTACTGGGTCCAGTCGGCTTTGAGGAGCTGGACGTGGTCATTGCGGAGCTGCTTCTCGACCTCGGTGGAGCGGAGGACGGTGGCTTCGTTAAATTTGCAGCTCAGGCACCAGTCGGCGGTGAAGTCGACGAAGACGGGCTTGCCGGAGGCGCGGGCGGCCTGGAAGGTGGTGGGGGTGTAGGGTTGCCAGGCCATGGTTTCGGGTTTGGGTTTGCGGAGGGGTAGCGTCAGGCCAAGCGCGATGAGGATGATGGCAGCAATCGCCGATCCCCATTTTGCGGGCCATCTGCCCAGGCACCAGCCGGCGATGGCAAGGATGAGGAAGCAGACGAGCAGGCGCGCGATGCGGTCGACGCCTTCATTCGCGTACAGGTTGCCGTAAACCCAGGCGAGCCAGAGGGCAGTGGCGAAGAGGGGAACCGCGGTGAGCTGCTTGAGGGTCTCCATCCAGGCGCCGGGTTTGGGGAGGACGCTGGTCCACTGCGGCTGCATGGAGAGGACGAGGTAGGGAAGGGCGAGGCCGAGGGCGAGCGCGGTGAAGACGGTGAAGGTCATGGCCGCGGAGTGGGCGAGCGCGAAGCCGACGGCGGCTCCCATGAGCGGGGCCATGCAGGGTGTGGCGACGACGGTGGCGAGGACTCCGGTGAAGAAGCTGCCGGCAAAGCCCTGCTTCCGGGCGAGATCGCCGCCGGCGGAGGTGAGGGATAGACCGATCTCGAACTGGCCGGCGAGCGAGAGCGCGAGGAAGAACATGAGCGAGGCGAGCACGGCGACGAAGCCGGGCGACTGAAGCTGGAAGCCCCAGCCAAGCTCGCGGCCGCCGGCGCGGAGGATGAGCAGGACGGCGACGATGATCCAGAAGGAGACGAGGATGCCGAGCGTGTAGACGAAGCCGTGGGCGCGCTGGCGGTGCTTCTCTTCGGTCGAGGAGTTGACCAGCGCGAGTCCCTTGAGGAAGAGCACGGGGAAGACGCAGGGCATGAGGTTCAAGATGAGGCCGCCGATGAACGCGAGGCCGATTGCGCCCCAGACGGTGACGTCGGCCGGGGTGGTTTGCCTGGCGGCTTTGGCGGCGGGCGTGAGGCCGGTGATGACGCCGGGGGTTACGGGGGCGGTGAGATCGTAGCTTTCGGTGCTGGAGAGCTCGACGAGGCCGTGGAGGGATTTGGGAAGCGATGTAGAGTCGCTGGCGCGCTGGAGGGTGATCTGGACGCCGTCAGGCAGGGGATCGATCTGCTGGTCGGCGGCGTTCTCGATGATTTCGGGGTCGAAGGGATAGAACTCGGCGTCGGTTTCATGCGAGCCGGTTTTGAGGGTGAGCTGGATGTGTTTGGCGTCGCCGATGGCGGACGCGGACATGTCGGGGGGCAGCGGCTTGGGGAGCGAGTTGATGGATTCGCCGAGGGCGCCGACGACGGGCGGCGGAGGAAGCGGGCCGCGCACGACATTCAGGTCGTAGCCGAGGTGGGCTTTGCCGGGAAGGCAGACCTGCGCGCAGACCAGCCAGGAGACGTGGGCGTCGAGGTGGGCTTTGCCGAGCCTGGCGTTGGCGGGAGCGGTGACGGTGATGGGGAAGGCGACCTGGTCCTCGTAGCCGTAATCCATCAGCGGGCCGAGCGGGAGGCGCTGCGGCGGAGGGAACTGCAGCGGGCCGGCGGTGAAGCCTTTGGGGAGCGTCCACTTGATGGCGGGCGGTTCGCCGGAGTCGCCGGCGTTGATCCAGTAGACGTGCCAGTGCTCTTCGATGGTGAGGACGAGGCCGATGGTCTGGGCGCCGCCGGGGGTGATCTGCGGGGACAGGGAGGTGAACTCGGCGGTGAGGTGCTGGGCTTTGACGGGGCCGGGGCCGCCGTCGCCGACTTCGGGGATCTGGGCGTGCACGGACGGGATGACGAGCGCGAGCAGCACGAGCAGGATGGTGAGGCGGGCTGTGCGGCGGATGCTCATGCGGACATTGTAGAAGGTGGAGGAGGACGGATTACGGGTGGTGCTGGCGTTTCTCGCGCTGGCGCGCGATAACCCACCCTTTCACGATGAAGCCGTGAAAGGGCAGGCCACCCGCTTCCTGAATTCACGATAAGCCGTAAAAGGATGGGCCATCCGGATTTTGGTCATTCAGACTTTGGTGAGGTCAGGCGACGCGGCCCTGCACCCCAGCGAGCGAGCTCGCCGGGGACCCCGTGGAGCTGCCGAAGAGGTTGGCGTGCTCGATGAGGATGCAGCGATCCATGACGACGCAGATGCCGGCGTCTTCGGCCTTGATGGCGGCGGGCTCGTTGCGGATGCCGAGCTGGACCCAGAGATTCTGCATGCCGCAGTCGATCATCTCGTCGACGATGCCGGGGATGTAGCGGGGAAGGCGGAAGACGTTGACGATGTCGGGGGAGTCGGGGAGGTCGCGGAGGGATGGATAGGCGCGCTCGCCGAGGACGTGCGAGACGCCGGGGTTGACGGGAATGATGCGGTAGCCGTGGCGCTGCATGTAGGCGGAGACGGAGTGGCTGGGACGCGTGGGGTCGTCGGAGAGGCCGACCACGGCGATGGTGCGTGGCTCGCGCTTATGGCCGCCGAGCATTTTGAGAATCACGTCGGGTTCGTTCATGGGCTTGGCTCGTTTCTGGGCTGGATGTGTGTCGTCGAGAACGTGCACCGGCTCGTCTACAATAGACGCTGATGAGCGGCCGAGTAGCGCGCTCATTTTCTGGAGTCAGCTTTTGTTCGGAAGACGATCGTACCTTGAGGCTTCGCTTACTGGCAGTGTGCGCCAGGGGAGGCCGATTCTGCTGAACTGTTTGTTGGGCTGCGGCGCGGCGCTCAGCGTGTTGGTGGCGGGCTGCGGAAACCAGTACCGGCCGGTGGTGAGCGCGATTAATCCGGTGGGGCCAGCCGGTCAGCCCGCGAAGTATGCGGTTGCGATTTCCAGTCCGAGCGCATCGTCTCCGGGCCTGCTGACGTTTGTGGACTTCTCGGGCGACACGGTGATGACCACGCCGCAGATTCTTTCCAACCCGAACTACCTGGCGCTGGCGCCGGGGGGCAGTCAGGGTTATGTCATCAACAGCGCGGGCTCGATTAACGAGTTTGCGGCGGGCAGCCCTGACACGCTGCTCTCGAGCGACATTGGGCAGAGCACGCTGAGCGTGGGGTCTTCGCCAGTGAGCATCACGGCGATTTCATTGGCGGGAACGAACGCGTCTGTGTTCGTGCCGGAGCCGGCGTTGTCGCAGGTGGCGGCGCTGACGGGCACGGGGTCGCTGGAGCAAAACATCGGTGTGCCGAACAATCCGATTTATGTGGTGGGCACGAATGGGGCGGCGCGCGCGTATGTGATCAGCGAGGGGGACAAGGTAACGCCGAGCACGGTGTCCTCGGTTGAGAGCGGAAACCTTGCGGTGTCCAGCACGATTCCGGTGGGGATCAATCCGGTGTACGGCGTAATGACCGCGGATGGGAAGCGGGCGTTCATCCTGAACAAGGGTTCGGGTACCGTGAACGTGATCAATGTGGTGAACAACGGCAAGGACCTGGCGATGCCGGTGATTCCGGCGACGGGAACGCTGGGGCAGGGGCCGGTGTGGGCGGATCTGTCGCCACTCACCAACCAGCTGATTGTGCTGAACCAGGGCGACGGTGTGCACCCGGGGTCTCTGAGCATTATCAATATTCCGCTGTGCAGTACGGCATCGCCGGCGACGAACCCGAACTGCGATCCGGCGAATCCGGTGGATGCGGTAGGCTTCGGCACGGTTCTGGCGACGGTTCCGGTGGGCATCAACCCGGTGATGGTGTCGGTGCTGCAGGACGGCACGAAGGCGTATGTGGCGAATCAGGGGAATGCCGCCGCAGGTGTTGAGGGTTCGGTGAGCGTGGTGAACCTGGTCAGCGGGACGGTGAGCGCGACGATTCCGGGGATCTCTTCGGCGGCTGCGACGTCGGACACGAACACGACCCCGACGGAGGTGTATGGTCATCCGACGACGATTGCGGCGACGAGTGGAACACCGACCGGCAAGGTGTATGTGACGTCGTCAGACAACAAATTCATGACGGTGATCGAGACCGATACGGACACGGTGACGACTCATGTGAATCTGCAGGGGCTCGGAGTGCGGGTGGCTGTTACCGCGCAATAAAAGCGATCAAGGGAAAGAAGAGAGGCCGCCTGTGGAGGCGGCCTTTTTCTTGCAGAGTGGATCCGGTTAGGACATGACGATTGGCAGGGTCGGGGTATCGGAGCCGCCGTCGTTCTCGACCGTAACACCGAAGCCCTTGGCGGGGACGCCCCTGGGGAGCTGGGGCATCATGATGTGGGCCGTGCCCTGGGCGTCGGGCTTGAAGGTGCCGGCGGGCATGGGATTGCGGCCGTCTGCAGGGATCAGCCAGAGCTCGTAGGTCTTGCCGGCGGGGGCGGGATCCATGTGCATGCCGATGAAGACGAGGGCGCCCTTGTCGGCGAGGTAGGCCACCAGGGCCTCCGGCGACGGTGCGGTGGCGGCAGGCGTGGCGGAGGTGCCGGGCTTGACCGGAGTGGCCAGCGGCTTTACCGCAGCGGTGGTGTGCAGGGGCATCTGCATGGCGTTGGCCGCAGTGAGGGTGGCGAGTGCATCCTGAGCGCGGGCGGCCTGGCGCGCCGTGTCGTCCATCTGGGCCTGCTGCGCCGCGATGGAGTTCTGGATCTGCTGACGCTGGTGCATCTGAAGGCCGGCGAAGAAGGAGACGCCAATAGCCGCGGCCCAGCCTGCCCAGGCAAGCACCCAGGGTGCGCGGCTGGGACGGCGGCGCTCCTGCGGGAGCTCCGGCTCGTCTTCGGGAATGCCTCTGTGGAGGCCACGGCGGCGGCGTTCCGGCGGAACCTCCAGCTCATCCTCGGGGATGGGACGGAGGCCACGGGTCTGGCGAGTGGGGAAGAAGGGCTCGGAGGCGGCGTGTGGCTGAGGGGAGCGGCGGTCCTCCACCGGGGTGAGGGGAGCAAGGGGCGCGGGCGACGGCGCGGGCTTACGCTCGGGTTCCGGTTCCGGCTCCGGCGGGACGAGCCTCGGCTCCCTGGCGACCTGGCGCAGGAGGCGCTCGCGCGCGGCCGGCGGGGGCGGCTGGATGTCAGCAGTCATGGAGTAGGCGACGAGGTCACCCTGCAATTTGGCGATTTCGCCGCGGCAAAGATCGCACGTGTCTACATGCTTTTTCGCCTGGCGCATGCGGTCTTCCGGCAGAAGCTGGAGGGCGAAGAGTACGAGGTCGTCGTCGGGAATGTGGCTGTCGATCATCGTCAGGCTTCCAGCTCCCTTCTCAGGCTTAGCAGCGCGGTGCGGATTCGGGTCTTTACGGTGCCGAGCGGGTCGCCGGTGACCTCGGCGATCTCAGAGTGAGTGAGCCCATCGAAGTATGCCATTTCGAGGGCTTTTCGTTGCTCCAACGGAAGTCGCAGGATAACGGTCCGCGCCCGCTGCATCATGGTGTTCCGCTCGGCTTCGCTGGCGAGATCGAAGGGTGAGGCGAGATAAACCTCCTCAACCTGTTCGCTGGGGCGTTTGCGGCGGAGGGTGTCGATCGAACGGTTGCGGGCGACGACGGCGAGCCAGCCGCCGAGACTACCGCGGGCGGAGATGAACCCTTCAGGGCGGCGCCACAGGCCGAGAAAGACGTCCTGGACAACGTCTTCGGCGGAGGCAGGGTCACGCAGGACGCGGAGGGCGACGGAGTAGACAACGCGGGAGTAGCGATCGTAGATGGCGGCCATGGCCTGCTCATCGCCACGACGTACCCGGCCCAACAACTGGACATCCTGCTCCGCGGCTCCATTGATGATCGGTCCTTCAACGTTGCTCTTCATGAATTACGTTCCTGCGACGATGACGGATTTGCTGCTGAGGGTCGACGCCTCACACGCTGCGGCCTGCTCCAGGCTGTTTCCGAGTGCCCAGTGTACGTCATGCCGTTGCTGAAGCAGGCGGGCGTCGGGGAAACTGGACTGGGAAGCTGGTCTGGGGCTGCCGGCAAGCGGGTGGCGGGAGCAACTTGAAAGTTCGAATAGACAAACTGCTGGTGGACCGGGGACATGCCGCATCGCGTGAGCGCGCGCAGGCGCTGATTCTCGCCGGACGCGTGCTGGTGAATGAGCAAAAGGTGGACAAGCCGGGTGCGCAGGTCGGCGATGACGCTACGGTGCGTCTGCTGGGCGAGGACCTGCGCTATGTGAGCCGCGGCGGGTTGAAGCTGGAGCATGCGCTGGAGACATGGTCGATCGATGTGACGGGGCTTGCATGTGCGGATGTGGGTGCCTCGACGGGTGGGTTTACCGACTGCATGCTGCAGCGTGGAGCGCGCCGCGTTGTTGCGATCGATACGGGCTTTGGGCAGATCGCGCACAAGCTGCGGGTGGACCCGCGTGTGAAGCTGATGGAGAGGGCCAATGCTCGGTTACTGAAGCGGGGTGAGGTCGCGGAGCTCGTGGGGGAGGCGATTCGGTTCTTCGCGATGGATGTGAGCTTTATCTCAGCGACGCTGGTGTTGCCGGCGATCGTGCAGGCGCTGGCTGCGGCGGGCGAGAGATGGGCGGGCGAGGCAGTGGTGCTGGTGAAGCCGCAGTTCGAGGCGGGACGCGAGCATGTGGGCAAGGGCGGAATTGTGCGCGACCCGGCGGCGCATTCGCTGGCGATTGAGAGAGTGTGTGAGGCCGTCGGTGAACTGAAGGGCGAGGTGCTGGCGGTGATGGACTCGCCGATTCTTGGGATGGAGGGGAACCGGGAGTTTCTGTTGCATGCGAGGTTTTAGGAATCAGGGAACAGAGATCAGGGAACAGGGATTGGACAAGCGAGACTTGCCTGGAGAGCCGCAGGTACACTACAGGTCTAATGCCGAAGGCTGCCATCATCTCGAAGCCGCAGAAGCCGGAGCTGTGTGAAATTCTTGCGCAGTTATTGGACTGGTTTGGAGAGCGCGGCTATGAGTGTGTGCTGGATCCGGAGAGCGCAGGATATCTGGACCGCGGCCATGAGGCAGTAGAACGGCCCGAGATGCCGCGCCACAACCCGGAGATCTGCGTGACACTGGGCGGTGATGGGACGCTGCTTTCCGCGGCGCGAGCGTTTGCGTATGCAGAGACACCAATCCTGGGCTGCAATCTTGGATCGCTTGGGTTCCTTACCGAGGTTCCGCTGGCCGAGCTGTTCACGACGCTGGAGGCATGGAAGAACGGAACGGCGTTCATCGACTCGCGGAGCATGATGCATGCGGAGCTGCTGCGGCACAACCAGGCGCCGCGCGAGTGGCTGGCGCTGAACGATGTGGTACTGGCGAAGGGCGCGATCGCTCGCATGGGCGAGTTCATGGTGGAGCTCGACGGAGAGTTCGTGGCGCGGTTTCGCGCCGATGGCGTGATTGTCGCGACGCCGACAGGATCGACGGCCTACACGCTGGCTGCGGATGGGCCGATTCTGATTCCATCGCTCGATGCAATGGTGCTGACCGCGATCTGTCCGCACCTGCTGACGATTCGGCCCATTGTGGTGCCGGGGACGTCGGAGATCACGCTTACCGTCGACGTCGTGCCGCATGAGACGTATCTGACGGTGGATGGGCAGGAGGCGGTGGAACTGCTGCTGAACGATCGGATCCGCTGCCGCAGATCGGAGCGGTGCGTGAAGCTGCTGCGGCTGCGGTCGAATGGGATCTTCAACGTGCTGCGGGCTAAACTGAGCTGGGGCGAGCAGTAGGCGCCGGGCTGAGCTGGGGCGAGCAGTAGGCGCTTTTTGAGATGTAGGGAGGGGAAGATGGTGCGCCCGGAGCGAGTCGAACGCCCGACCTACTGGTTCGTAGCCAGTTGCTCTATCCACTGAGCTACGGGCGCACATTGCAAGAACTGCAACTGGTGTAAGGATACAGGATGCGGCGCGATGGCTGCAAATCTATTGGTGAAAGCTAACTTGCTGCGGCCGGCTGGGGCTCGGGTTCGGGCTGAGGCGGAACGAGCGACAGGCGCTCGATGAGGTCGAGACCGGAGCGGCGCAGCAGGCCCTGAACGATGGGCTCGGTGAGACGGGTGGCGTCGTATTCAAGACGGACGGTGCGCGCGGTTTCGTCGAAGACGAGCCCGCGGATTCCATAGACTTCGCGAATCCGGGCGAGCGCCATCATCGCGGCTTCGCTTGGCGGCACGCCATAGCGATACATCACATCCAACTGCGTCATAGCTCTATCGTAGCAAGCCGGTTCAGGAGGCGAGCTTGCGGAGGTAGTTCACGATCTCGGGGCTGGTCCAATCCTGCGGCCCGATGAACTTGCGACGTATGATGCCGCGTTTGTCGATGACGTAGGTTTCGGGGTAGCGGAAGGTGCCGTACATGGCGTTGGAGCGCTGCTCGGCGTCGCGCACGGTGAGCAATGAGACGGAGTGTTCCTTCAAGAAACGTTCGTAGGCGTCGGCGTCGTCATCGGTGGAGACAGCGACGATCTGGACCTGGGGAAGATCGTGCTGCAGTTCTTCGAGGCTGGGAAGCTCTTCGAGGCAGGGGGCGCACCAGCTCGCCCAAAAGTTGAGGACGACCACGTGACCGCGGAGCTTGTTGAGGTCGACGGAATGCTCGCCGTCGTTCACGGTGAACATCGGCGCCCGTGTGCCGAGTTGCTCGGGGTGGCTGCCGCGATCGCAGCCGGTGACGGCGAGCGCGGCGACTCCGAAGAGCGCTGCTGCGGCGAAGGTTACTAATCTCGTTCGCCGCTTCGATCGCCGCTTGAATCGCAAATCGGACCGCAGGCTCAAACAATTGGCCATCCTTCCTATAATACGAACCAGTGTCCGACCAGCCCAACTCCGACCAGCCGAAACTGAGCCCGATTCTTGGCCTTCCTGTTGATGAGGAGCCTGTGCGCGCGACGCCGGCCGCGGCTGTGCAGACCGCGCGTTTGACGCCGCATGGGCGAAGAGGTGAGCTTCGAATTGAGCGTGATTATTCCGGCGCGCAATGAGGAGCAGAATCTGCCGGCGTGCCTGGAGAGCCTGCTGGTGCAGGACTCCAGCCTGTTTCCGCTGGGCACGGATTGGGAGCTGCTGATCGTCGACGATCATTCGACGGATGGCACGCGCGCGATTGCGCAGGAAGCAGCGGCGAAGCACAGCGGCGTGCGCGTGCTGGAGGCGCCGGCGCTGGCCGACGCGCACGGGGGCTTCACCGGCAAGACGAACGCGTGCTGGTTTGGCGCGCAGCACGCGCGAGGCCGGTGGCTGCTGTTTACGGATGCGGATACGCTGCATGAGCCGAACGATCTCCGCCACGCGATGCATGAGACGGAGAAGTACAAGGTCGTGATGTTGTCGTACTCGCCGCGGCAGATTGTGTCCGGGGTGATGCAGCGCGCGGTGATGCCGCTGATCTTTTCAGAGCTTGCGAGCGTGTATCCGCCAGCCGAGGTGAATGATCCGGGCAAGCGTACGGCTGCGGCGAATGGGCAGTTTTTGCTGGTCGAGCGTGGTGCGTACTTTGCAATCGGGGGCCATCGCGCGGTCGGCGGGTCGGTGCTGGAGGACGTGGACTTCGCCTGGAATATGAAGCGCGCGAAGAAGCCGATTCGATTTCGTTATGCCCCTGATGCGCTGAGCACACGGATGTACCGCGGTCTGGGCGACATGATTGAGGGCTGGACGAAGAACCTGGCGCTGCTGTTTCCCCATGCACTGCGGCTGGCTGCGTGGCGGCTGCTGGATATTCTGTTGTTGTTGCTTCCGCTGTTACTGTGGCTGCTGCCGTACCTTGTGCTGTGGCAGCGCGCGGTGATTGTGTTGCTTTGGCTGCGCACGGTAATTCGCTTCTACACTCGCGTGGCGCGCGCGCACTTCGGGTTTGTCAATTCGGCGCTGTCGGTGTTCGGGCTGCCGCTGTTTATCGGGCTGCTGGTGCGTAGCTGGATACAGCACCGCGTTTTTCATCATGTGGCGTGGAAGGGAAGGCAGTATCACACGGGCCGATAGGTCGCGCCGTTTGGAGTTGAGCAGCATCCAATTTGTTTAGACTTGATGTTTCTATGATTCTGCTGACACGCAAAGCCGAATTTTCTGCCGCGCACTTCTACTTCAATTCCGCATGGAGCGAGGAGGAGAACGAGCGCGTCTTTGGCAAGTGCGCCAATCGGCAGGGACACGGCCATAACTACACGCTGGAGGTCACGGTAGCCGGGAAACCGGATCCTGTGTCCGGGTTCGTGGTCGACCTCAAGCAGCTCAAGGACATTCTGGAGCGCGAAGTCCTTTCGGTCTATGACCATCGACATCTGAACTATGAGGTGCCGGAGTTCAGCGTCCACGGTGCCGACGACGGAGAACATTGCGGTCGCGATCTGGCGGCGGCTGGATGGCAAGATTCCGAATGCGAAGCTGCATCGTGTGCGCGTGTACGAGATGCCTGATCTCTTTGCAGATTTCTACGGAGAGGGTGCATGAGCAACCGACCGCATGCGCATCTGTCGCGCCGGTATCATTTTTCGGCTTCCCACCGGCTGCATGTGGATGCGCTTTCGCCTGAGGAGAATCGCGCGACGTTCGGCAAGTGCAATAATCCGTATGGGCACGGCCACAATTACACTGTGCAGTTGACGCTCTCGGGAGCAATCGATCCGGTTACAGGCATGGTGACGAATCTCGCGGATCTCGACGCGTTTGCAGAGCGCGAGATGGTTTCAAGGTTCGATCACGAAAACTTGAATACGCTGAAGTGCTTTCGCGACGTTGTGCCGACGACGGAAAACCTGGCGATCGAGATCTGGCATATCTTCGCGGAGTATCCGCATGCAACGCTGGAACGCGTGCGTGTTGAGGAGACGAGCAACAACTCATTCGACTACTTCGGTGCGGAAAATGCCCCGAAGCATCGAACGGAAGTGTAAGGACCGATGACGACAAAACTACCCGTAGAAAGACCAGGTCCGGACCGCGACGGAGAAGTGCCTGCTCAGCGTGCGGCTGAGGCGGCGCATGTTGAGCTGGGACAAGCGACGCTGCCACAGATTTATTCCGAGCTTCTGCTCCGGATCGGCGAGGATCCTGCGCGCGACGGCCTGTTGCGCACGCCGGAGCGCATGGAAAAGGCGATGGCCTTTCTCACACGCGGCTATCGCCAGAGTGTCGAGCGATGTGCTGCACGGCGCGCTGTTTGACGTCGATTATGACGAGATGGTGATCGTCAAAGACATTGAGTTCTACTCGTTGTGCGAGCATCATCTGCTGCCCTTTTACGGCAAAGCCCACGTTGCGTATCTGCCGGATAAGAAGGTTGTGGGACTGAGCAAGGTCGCGCGCATTGTTGATCTCTTCGCGCGGCGATTGCAGGTTCAGGAGCGGCTGACGCAGCAGATCGCAGAGGCAATCAATGACGCGGTGCACCCGCAGGGAGTCGGCGTGGTGCTTGAGGGGCAGCACCTTTGCATGATGATGCGCGGTGTAGAGAAGCAGGGCTCGCAGACGGTGACGAGCTCGATGCTCGGCGTGTTCAAGACGCAACAGCAGACGCGAGTCGAGTTCCTCTCGTTGATCGGCGCAACGCCGTACAGCCGTTGAAGGTGGTTGTATGAACGGGCTCCTTATCCTCGACAAGCCTGCGGGCATGACATCGCACGATGTGGTCTCGATTGTGCGTCGTGCTACGGGCGAGCGCAGCGTCGGTCATCTTGGAACGCTGGACCCCATGGCGACTGGCGTGTTGCCGCTTCTGCTCGGTAAGTACACGCGGCTGGCGCAGTTCTTCTCGGAATCGGACAAGTACTACACCGGCACGATTCGCTTCGGATTTGCGACAGACACGTTCGATGCGGAGGGCGAGCCGCAGTCTGCGCCTGCGCCGCTGACGCTCACACTCGATCAACTGCGTTCACTCGCAGCGCGTTTTCACGGCACGATCGACCAGGTGCCGCCGGTGTATTCGGCGAAGAAGATCGGCGGCGTGCCCTGCGCATAAGCTTGCTCGTGCGGGCAAAGATGTACCGGTGAAGCCGGCGCGAATCACGATTCACAGGTTCACGCTGGAGTCGCTGGAGGCGGATCTTGCAAGCTTCACGATGCATGTTTCCGCGGGCGGATATGTCCGGTCTGTCGCGCACGAGCTGGGACAGCTTGCAGGATGCGGCGCTCATCTGGCCTCACTGCGCCGAACGCAGGCCGGCGCGTTCACGTTGGCTCAGGCGATTACGGTTGAGGAGCTGAAGGCGCTTACACCGGCCGAGACAGCGGCTCGGCTTCCGCATCCGCGCGCCATGTTGCCGGAGCTGCCGTCAGTCATCGTGGACGAACTCACCGCCGGACGCATCCGCAATGGCATGCAGGTGAACGTGCAGGAGCTTTCGTCTGCGCCGCTGATCAAGGTCTTCAGCGGGCCGCGCGATCTGCTGTGCATCGCACGGCGCATCGCAGGGACACTCGTGCAGCCAGTGGTTGTGCCTGGGATGAGGCGCTACTTCTTCAGCATTGGCTGAATCAGCTTTTCGACGTTTTCCGCGACCTGCTTTGCACCCTGTGCCGTCGGGTGCACGCCGTCGGACTGGATGTCACCTTCAACGCCGTAGACGTCCTGCAGAATGAACGGCAGCAGCGGAACGTGGAATTGTTTCGCAAGTGCGGGATACATCGAGTCGAATCGCGCGATGTAGTCGTTGCCGTATTGCGGCGGCAGCGAGATTCCGGCGAGCGCAACTTTCGCTCCAGAGTGCTGCAGCCGCTGAATCATCGACGCCATGTTCTGCTGCGCAACAGAGACCGGCAGACCGCGGAGGCCGTCGTTGCCGCCGAACTCCAGCACCACGATCTGCGGCTTGTGTGCGAGAACGCGTCCGATGCGTTCGAGGCCGTCTTTCGTCGTGTCGCCGCTGACTCCTTCATTGACGACGCGATAGTGATATCCCGCGGTGTCGAGCAGGCGCTGAAGATCAGCAGGGTAGCTCGCGGTCGATTCGATTCCCAAGCCAGCAGTGAGGCTGTCGCCAAAGCAGGCGATCACAGGGCGAGAGTCGGTCGAGACGTCCGCAGCTGAAGCCGGAGAGGTAGCTGGCGCTGGCGGATCCGCGGCTTCCGGGCGAGCGATGTTTGCGGGCGATGGGCGTAGAAGAGGATTCTGCCGCCGGCCTGGCGTTACCGCCGGCCGTGCTGCAACCCACCAATGCAGCCAGCCCGGCTAAGATGAGAACCGAATCGAATCGCAGCCCGTATCGTCTATTCACGGCTTTAATTTTACTGAGAGGCCCTGCCTTGCATCCGTCCGCTAATTCACTAATTTCCGATAACGAGCCCACTCCCATCATCGTCGTTGAAGCCTTACGCAAAAGCCTGCGCACGGGCTCGACGACGGTGGACATCCTGCGCGGTCTGGACTTTACGGTCGAGCGCGGCGAGTTCGTTGCGATCATGGGCGCCTCGGGCTCGGGGAAATCGACGCTTCTGGGGCTGCTCGCGGGGCTGGATAATCCGAGCTTCCGGCAACGTGCGATGGCAGGGAACGGCGATAAGTTATCTGCCGGAGAACGAGCTGGCGCAGCTTCGCGGCAGGAACGATCGGCTTCGTCTTTCAGAGCTATCAACTGATCCCGACGCTGACCGCGCTCGAAAACGTTTTGCTGCCGTATGAGCTGAATGCTGAATCGGGTGGGCGGCGCGAGGGACTGGATCGCGCGCGGCAGCTGCTGCACGTCGGTGGGACTGAGCGAGCGGCTCGATCATTATCCTGTTCAGCTCTCCGGTGGCGAGCAGCAGAGGGTGGCGCTGGCGCGGGCGTTCATGCTGCGGCCTCCAATCGTGCTCGCGGATGAGCCGACCGGCAATCTGGATTCGACGAACGGACAGCATGTGCTGGATCTGCTGCTGGAGCTGAATCGTGCCGAGGGCACGACACTGGTTCTTGTCACGCACGATCCTGCGCTTGCGGCGCATGCCATCGCGGCGGATCATTCTGCGCGATGGCGAGATTGTCGCGGAAGAGCGCTCAGCCGTGACGAGCGAGGTTTAGCGATGGCATCGCTCTCCTATTCGACGGCCGCTCGGATTGCCACACGCGAGCTTCGCAGCTCTCCCGGCAAGTTCGCGTTCGTTCTGCTTTCGGTTGCGGTGGGCGTGGCTGCACTGACGGGCGTACGAGGATTTTCGGCGTCGTTCCGCTCCATGCTTCTGCTGCGCGCGCGCAGCATCATGGCGGCAGATATCGCCGCGCGCATGACGGAGCCACCCACGCCGGCCCAGCAGGCGGCGCTCGATAAGCTTCCGGGCTGGAGGCAACGACGGTCATCGAGATGCTCTCGATGGCTTCGTCAACCACGTCGCTCGATCCGCTGCTGGTCGCGGTCAAAGCGGTCGATCCATCGAAGTATCCGTTCTACGGCGATGTTGTGCTGCAGCCGGCGATGCCGTTGCGCGATGCGCTCACGGATTCGACTGTCGCCGTCGGGGACGATCTGCTGTTGCGGCTGCATCTGAAAACTGGTGATGCGATCAAGCTGGGCAACAGCACTTTCCGCATCGCTGCGGTCGTGACGGACGAGCCGGACCGCCTGACCGGATCCTTCGCGGCAGGTCCGCGAATTCTCATCTCGCAGCACGCACTCGCCGGCACAGGACTGCTTGCGCCGGGCACGCGCGCAACACGCCGTCTGCTGTTCAAGCTGCAGCCCACGGCTTCTGGTCAGCCGGCCTCGGACGCGCATGTGGCGGAGCTGCGCAGCCAGCTGGAAACGATTTTGCCGGAGGCGCAGATCAGCGACTACAGGGAAGCGAATCCGTCGATCACGCGCGCGCTCGATGGAGCGACGGGTTTGCTCTCGCTGATGTCGCTGGTTGCGCTCGTGCTTGGCGCGGTCGGGGTTGCGATGGCGATGCGTGCACATCTCCAGCAGCGGCTCGATTCGATTGCGATTATGAAGTCGCTGGGTGCGGGGTCGTCGCAGATCATTCGCATCTATCTGCTGCAAACGTTGCTGCTTGGGCTTGGCGGGGCTCTGTTCTCGGGTTGCTTCTTGGGTTCGCGGTGCAGCTGACTCTGCCGCTGTTTCTCGCAAAGCTGCTTCACCTCACACCTGGTTTCCGGCTTGACGCGCACGCAGCGCTGCTTGGTCTTGGCGCGGGCCTGCTCACGACGCTGCTCTTCACGCTGCCGCCGCTGCTCGACATCCGCAACGTGCGCCCGATTCTGATTCTGCGCCGCGCGGTTGAGAACGAAGAGTCTCCGCTCTTCACGCGCGCAGCGAAACATCTGCGAGGTTCCGGCCTGCAGCTTGCGGCAACGGCGTTGATCCTCGTTGGGCTTGCAGCGCTCGCGGCAACGGTCGCGGACTCGCGCCAGGTCGGTGGCTGGTTCGCGCTGGGATTGCTTCTCGCGCTGCTGGTGCTGCTTGGCGCTGCAGCTCTGACGCTGCTGCTGCTGAAGGTCTTCCTCAACACGACGCGCCGGCAACTTCCATCGGTGCTGCGCCACGGGCTCGCAAATCTTTACCGGCCAGGGAATCCGTCGGCAGCATTGCTCGCCGCGCTCGGACTTGGCGTGATGCAGATCGCGGCGGTGTCGATGGTGCAGCGATCGATCGTCGGCGAGATGCAGGCGACCACCGCTGCGAAGCTGCCGAATCTTTTCCTCATCGACATTGCGAGCAACGAGGTGACGGTGTGCGGTCGCTGCTTGCCGGCGCAATCGACTGTGCAGGGAAAGCCGGAGATTGCGCCCGTGATCTCGGCTCGCATTTCCGCGGTCAACGACACGCCCTTTCAGCAGCTTCATCTCAAGCACATGCCGCGCCGCGGCGTTATGTCCGTGCAACTCACGTGGCCGCCCGACGCCGATGCGCCTCCGCCCGGCGACAAGGTTGTTTCCGGGCAAGTGGTGGAGCGCGCAGCAGGCGGCCGACGCCGCGCATCCAGTGGTTGCAATCGAGCGACATGAGGCCGAACGACTCAATGTCCACACCGGCGATCGCGTCACGTTTGTGCCGCAGGACCAGCCGATCACCGCAACAGTCGCCGCGCTGTACGAGGCGGACAGCCAGCACGCATTCTCTCGCGCGGAGTTCATTCTTCCAGAGACGGCGCTGCGAGGGCTCCCGGTCACCTGGTACGGCGGTCTGCACTGCGATCCGTCAGCGACAGGCCAGCTTCGCCGCATCCTCTACCAGCACTATCCAACCATCACGGTCATCGATGTCGCGGCCACGGTGGAGACGGTGCGCCAGGTGCTGCTGCAGATCAGCTACGTTATCCAGTTCCTTGCCGGCTTCAGCACCTTTGCCGGCATCGTGATCCTCGCGAGCGCTATCGCGGGCACGCGCTATCGCCGAATCCGCGAGGTTGTCGTGCTGAAGACGCTCGGCGCCACGCGCCCGCGCATTGCGAGCATCTTCTCCATCGAGTTCGCCGTGCTCGGGTTGATTGCAGCGAATTGTCGGCCTGATCTTCGCGAATGGTCTCGCGCGCGTGCTGCTACGCAGTGTCTTTCATTTCGACTATCACCTGAATATCGGATGGAATCTTGCCGCGCTGTGCATCACGGCGGCGCTGACTGTAGCTGCGGGCTGGCTTGCGAGTCATCGTGTGCTCGGGCCAGAAGCCTCTGGAGGTGTTGCGCGAGGAGTAGAGGTGAGCGGCGAGTTGACCCATTCGCCCGCGGCAAATACACTCAAACAGGCGGCTGATTGTGGCTCCCGCCCGAGCCTGCAGCTGCCATATTCAATCTGAATTGCCCTCTCGTTCAATGGTAGGACAGTCGGCTCTGAACCGATCAATCGGGGTTCGA
>CAWIFG010000006.1:0-147500 GCA_963835345.1 uncultured Acidobacteriaceae bacterium
GCGCTTGTCGAGGCCGGTAGCTTCCTGATTCTCGTACAGCTTGATGTTGAACTTCAGGCGGCCGACGCGCGAGAAGTCGTACTTGCGCGGATCGAAGAACATGCCCTCGAAGAGCGCGGTCGCGGTGTCCAGCGTCGGAGGATCGCCGGGGCGCAGCTTGCGGTAGATCTCGATGAGAGCTTCCTCAGGCTTGCGCACGGAGTCGCGGCGCAGCGTGTTGGAGATGATGTTGCCCACGTCGTCGCGCTCGGGGAAGAAGACCTCGAACGTGGTGACGCCGGACTGCACGATCTTGTGCAGCTTGTTGGCGGTGAGCTCGGCGTTGGCCTCATAGAGCAGCTCGCCGGTCGTCATGTCGACGACGTCGGAGGCGGTCATCGCACCTTCGAACTCGGAGGTCTCAACCTCGATGGAGGTGATGCCGGCCTGACGAATGTGCTTCAGCGCGGAGGCGCCGATCTTCTTGCCGGAGGCGACGATCTCCTCGTGCGCTCCCTTGCCGCCGTGGATGGCGGAAGTGGAACGCGTGCCCACAAGGTGCGTCGGCTTGTCCTCGGACGTGACGGTCCAGTGCAGCTTGGCGTCCTTCACGTTGATGGTGTCGACGGTGTAGAAGGTCTTGAGGATCTCCTCGTCAGTACGAAGACCAAGTGCCCGCAGGAAGATGGTGCCCAGGAACTTGCGCTTGCGATCGATGCGGACGTAGAGCGTGTTCTTCTGGTCGTACTCGAACTCCACCCAGGAGCCGCGGTACGGGATGATCTTGCCCAGGAAGTAGGTGCGGTTGTTCGCCGTCTCAAAGAAGACGCCGGGTGAACGGTGCAGCTGCGAGACGATAACGCGCTCGGTACCGTTCACGATGAACGTGCCGTTGGCGCTCATCAGCGGGATGTCGCCGAAAAAGACCTCCTGCTCCTTCATGTCGCGCAGGGACTTTACACCGGTCTCGGGGTCCTTGTCGTAGATCTTGAGACGGATGGTGACCTTGAGCGGAGCCGAGTAGGTCATGCCGCGCTCTTCGCACTCTGCCTGGTCATACTTCAGCTGCAGGCCGACGGGGTCGCCGCACTTGGTGCAGAAGTCAGGGGTGTTCTTGTTGTAGGTTCCGCAGAATTTGCAGAGAACGTCGCCGGGGTGGAACGGATCGGTGATGACCATGTGCCCGCAGTTGGAGCAGGCGGTGCGCAGATGGTTCAGGCCCTTGAGGTAGCCGCACTTGCACTCCCAGTTGCCGATCGTGTAGTCGACGAACTCGAGCTCGGAGACGTTGCGGAAGTCAGTGATGGGGAAGACGGACGTAAAAACAGACTGCAGGCCGTTGTCTTCGCGCTCCTGGGGCAGCTTGTCCATCTGCAGGAAGCGCTCGTAGCTGCGGCGCTGAACCTCGATGAGGTTCGGGATCTGGATGCTGGTTGGAATCTTCGAAAAGTCGAGACGGGTACGAACCGCACGCAATTCGTTCGGGTTGGTCGAGTCGGACATGAGCTCTCCTGTTGCTCGGCCCCGGGTTGTGGGGCCAGTTGCTTGGCTCGAGGGCGCGAGAAGAAGCCGCTGGTCAGGCGATTTCCTTCGCTTGGACTTGCTGTTGCACCCGTTCGGGATGGCCGTCCTCGTTTCCGGCCACGCCCAAGGCGCGCTGTGCTGCTCCCCGCGAAGCATTCTGCGGGGTCCAAACTTGATGTTTCGCTTCTCACATGAGAAGCTGTGCTGCTACAAAAGGCGCTACGCGGGACAAAAGGTCCGCAGAAGCGCGGCGTTAGGGCTTTCCAAAGACGCCAAAGCCGCTCTGCGGGCGCGAATGCCCGAAGAGCGTGTCATGATCTGGTTGTTCAAAATGTAGGTCGAAACGCTGTATAGTCGCCGCCCTTTGAGAGCCCGCCGCAAGGCCTCAAGAGTTTGCCGCCGGTCAGACGTTTCACCCTGTGGATCCGCCGCTCGAACCACAGGATGGCCGGCTCCCTAGCCTGCGTCCCAATCCGCAGGATGAACCGGATAATGCTAAGAAACTGCCGCTGTCTTACTTCCCCGCGAGATACTTGTGTCTATCGCCGAATGTCTGGTATGTGGACCGTGGAGCTTTTTGCTCGTAACGGCTGCGCCCGTGAGCAGCCGCGATCCTCGCCCATTGGTAAGGATACAGTAAACATCCACAAGGATGCAAGTGGAGTGCCAGAACGGCACCGCCGGAGCTGAGCCCCGACGGCGCCGACCGGTCACTGCCTTGATTTTCCTGGCTATCCAGAGCAAACGCCCTGAATAGTCTTCGCCTGACAAGATCGGAGGCTAGCGCCGGCTGAAGCCTACCAGCCCTTCGCCCTGTCGACCCCGTGGCTAGTCAGGGCTAAAGCCCTGACCTGCCAGTAAATACCGCAAAATGCGGTATTTACTTGATCTCGACGGTTGCGACGCCTTCAAACTTCTTGGCGACGGCGGCCGCGTCTTCCTTGGAAACGTTCTCCTTCAGAGGCTTGGGAGCGCCGTCCACCAGGTCCTTGGCCTCCTTCAGACCAAGCGAGGTGACCTCGCGCACTGCCTTGATGGTGTTGATCTTGTTCGCGCCGGCATCCTTGAGGATGACGGTGAACTCGGTCTTCTCCTCAGCCGCAGGCGCCGCCGGGCCGCCCGCCGCCGGAGCCGCCGCCACGGTGGCCGCAGCCGCCGAGACGCCAAGAAGCTCTTCGAGCTTCTTCACCAAGCTCGCAGCCTCAAGCAAAGTGAGGTTAATGATCTGGTCTTCAATTGCTGATTCGTCTGCCATTTTGTTCTCCAGTTACTTCTAAACTTTGAATCTCTCCGCGATGTTCTGCGGTCCTGCTGATTGCATTCCCAAGGCTCGCGCCCCAGGTTGCCGCCTCTCGTCTCCGGGTTTCCGTTGCGCCCAGACCAGCGCCCCCAGAAGTGAATGACGGCGAAACTTGTTATCCCTCCGCCGGCGCCTCGTCCGCGGCCGCTCCGCCCTGCGAAGCTGTCGAGTTCTCCGGCTGCGCCGCGCCGGAAGGCTGCTCGCCCGCCTGCGACTCCTCCGCATGCGCTGCGGCTTCGGTCGCCGCAGCCTTGTCCGCTGCGGGCTCGGGCGCGGGCTCCGGCTTTGCCTCGGCCTTCGCAGCAGGAGCCTCGCCGGCGCTGAACTTGTTCTGCTCGACCGCCTGGTTCACCACAACCGCCAAGTTGCGGCCGGTTGCGTTAATGACCGTGGCCAGACGCGTTGCCGGCGCGTTGATCAGGAAGAGCAGCTTCGAGAAGAGCTCTTCCTTGCCCGGGAGGGTCGCGAGCGACTGAATCTCCTGAACGTTGATCACCTTGCCATCGACGATACCCAGCTTGAAGGTGAACTCCGCGTTGTCCTTGACCCAGTTCGAAAGCGCCTTAGCCAGCGCCACCGGGTCGCCGGAGGTGTAGGCCACCGAGCTGACGCCCTTCAGTCCCTGCAGCGCCTTCTCAACCTTGGTGCCCTGCGCCGACTTCGCGGCCAGCTTGTTCTTCACCACGTGATAACGGCCGCCGGCCGCGCGAATCGTCTTGCGCAGCTCGAAGTCCTTCGCGGCGGTGAGGCCGGTGAAGGTCCCGATGATGGCCGAGGTCGAAGTCTCCAGCTCGGATGCGAGCTGCTTCACCTTCTCGTTCTTCTTTGACTTGCTCAGTGCCATGAGAAAACCCTTGCCTTCCAACTGCCAGCCGCGCAATTTCCTGCGGACCGGCTCAAAATTCTTTGCGCGGCGCTAAATACTGCCCGCGCGCATGAGACTTACGCCCTGTCCTTGGTCGCGATATCCGCGGTCTCGGCCTGCAGCTCAATGCCGGGGCCCATCGTGGAGCTCAGCACAATGCGCTTGATGTACTTGCCCTTGGCCGCCGACGGCTTCGCCTTCACGACCGCCGAAACCACCGTCATCGCATTGGCCTCAAGCTTGTCCGGCGTGAAGCTCAGCTTGCCGACGGGGACGTGAACCAGCGCTGTCTTGTCTGCCCGGAACTCGACCTTACCAGCCTTGATCTCGCGGATCGCGCCGGCAACATCGGTGGTCACCGTGCCGGTCTTCGGGTTCGGCATCAGGCCGCGCGGACCGAGCACCTTGCCCAGGCGACCTACTGAACGCATCATGTCCGGGGTCGCAATCAGCGCGTCGAACGCCGTCCAGTTCTCCTTCTGGATCTTCTCGACCAGGTCCTCACCGCCGACAAACTCCGCGCCGGCCGCCTCGGCCTCGCGAACCTTGTCGCCCGAGGCGATGACCGCCACAACCTTGCTCTTACCGCCGAGGCCGTGTGGGAGCACAACCGTGCCGCGGACCATCTGGTCGGCGTGGCGGGTGTCGACACCCAGGCGCAGCGTCAGGTCGACCGTCTCGTCGAACTTGGCAAACTTGGCCTTCTGGAGCAGCGGAATCGCTTCGTTGATGGCATACGGACGCTTCTCGACGAGCGCGCGCGCCTTCGCAATATTCTTGGAAACCTTACGTGCCATATCTCTTCTACATTCCCTTCGTCTCCCACCCCGGTTCCCTCAATCGGCTGGCGCCGGAGGGACATGCAGAGTTCCGCATGGGCGTGGTCTCGACTGCGGTCTGGCCAGGAGGCACAGACAACCTTCTAAGTATGACGGGAAAGTCACTGCGGGTCAAGCATCGGCGTGCGCTGCACGACCGTTCGGATCAGGTCGACATAGTTGGAAGTTGCCGCTATGACATAGTCCCGGCACTCGACGGCGTAGCGTGGCGTCGGCAGCGCCAACCTTCCGAAGAAAAAAAGTGCCTCGTCGAGCGGCTCGCCGTCGTGCCATGTTGTCATGAGCACATCTCGTTGCTCCTCTAAAGGACGATCATCGTCATGCAAGTCAACTGGACGGACCGCATCGATCGCATCATGCCAGCGTTTACAATCCTCGCCCCAGCAGCTTGCATAGGCTAAGCCGCGATCGATCAGATGGTTCGCCACCAAGAGGATGCCCTCTGATGAAACCCCACTGAGATCGAACGCGGTGAATAGCGCAAAATGACGCGATACCGGCGGGAGGCAGATCAACTGCTCAAAGGAGTCGCATTCCAGCAGCAGGAACTGCCCGAGTATTGGTGAACTGCCCATCTGTGTCAGCGGCACAAGGGGCTTCATGACCAAATGCGCCTTAACTCCAGCACAAACCCTCCCACCGGGCCTTCACCGTACACGGCGCTGGCACCTTCCAGCAACTCCGGCGGGCGCCCCGGACGATAGACCTCCACGGCCTTGTGCTCCGGATCGATCAGCCACGCGAGCTCTGCACCATTCGCCAGCCACATACTCATTTTTTCCCTGAGTTCGTGAATGCGATCGGTCAACGACCGAACTTCGATCACGAACTCCGGGCAGATGGGTGCGAAGCCCTGTCGCTCCTTATCCGAAAGGGCATTCCATCGGGGCCAGGAGATCCAGGAAGCAGCGGCCACTCGGACGGAACCGTCCGGCACCCTAACGCCCGCATTTGGCCCGAAGGCGCGTCCGCGGCCGTCCTGTCTGGCCCAATCCCTCAGCTCCGCGGCAACATCGAGTTCGACGCCACCTCCCTCGGTGCCCGTAGGTGTCATTACAATCAGCTCTCCGTTTTTGTCGCGCTCCACTCGCAGGCCATCGTTCGCCGCGCAGAAGCGCAGCAGTTCCTCGTCGCTGAGCGGATGCTCAAAGCGAAGGCGTACGGGAAGCTCCCGTTCCTGGAGGGCGACATTCATGGCGACATTCTATCTCGCAGCAAACCATGCCTTTACGGAAAAGCGCTTGTTTACGGGATCTCAGGCAACCCTTTTCGGGGACAACGCGCTGCTCTGGCCAGACGTCCGATTGCTGAGCATGTGGGCCTCGGGTATAAGAACGGGCGCAGGACTGCGCATTTCAGGGCCGGCGATTGCATTGGCGATGGCACTGGCGGGCGGCCTTGCCGGAGCGCAGCATCCGAGAACGGACATGGCAACGCCGGTCGAAAATATTGCCGAGGCGACGCCGTTGCCGGACTCACCGGGGGCCTTGCTGGCGTCCAGCACGTCAGATCCGGGCAATACTGCAGACGCTCCGGTGGTTCCCGTGCGAAATGTTCAGGAGAGCGCCGTCGAGAGACCTGCCCGCAAGTACCACCGCGTCATTCGCCCCTATGAGCAGGCGCAGCCGCTGGATGCTCTGGAAAAGGTGAAGCTGTCCATCGCCAGCCGGGTGACCTACGGCGACGCGTTTGGAACGGCGTTCTCCACGGGCTGGAGCCAGTGGCGGGATAGTCGACCACATTACGGGAGGGATGCCGAGGCGTTCGAGGACCGGCTCGGCGCGCTGGCGATCAAGCAGACCTCGCAGTCGTTCTTCACCTATGGCGTGTACGCGGCGGCGTTCCATGATGATCCGCGCTACTACATCATGGGGCCGACGATGAGCCCGGCTCACCGGGCCCTTTATTCGGCCGAGCGCACGGTGATCACCCAGAAGGACGACGGCTCACCGGCCATCAACTGGCCCAAGATTGCAGGCATCGCGACGTCCACTGTCCTGACAACCGCCTACTATCCGAAGGTTGACCATGGCTTCAGGAACGAATCCGAGGCCTTCGCGATGTCGTTCGCCACGTCCGTGCTCAATGATGAGCTGCATGAGTTCGGCGGCGATGTGTTTCGCCTGATCCGCCGGAACAAGAAATAAAGCGAGACTTGACACACCGCGGCGACGCCACTATTCTCGTCTTCAATGAGGCGAAGAAATGGCGAAAATAAAGGCAGCCCCGGTCAGCCCCCAATCCCTCTTCCCGATCCTGCCCTCCCGGCCCGTCGGCCTCGCCCGCCTGGCCGCTGAAGCCACCCACGCCGATGACGGACACCTCATCGAATTCAAGGCCATGAAGGCGCGGTCGCTGCTGAATCACTCGGTGTCAAAGCGGATGGGCTGGGTGGCCTGGTCGATCAATCCGTTTCGCGGCTGCGAGTTTGGCTGCCGCTACTGCTATGCCCGCTATACGCACGAGTTCCTGCGTCCGGAGCCCGTCGCGCATGTTCCCATCGGCACCTACGACGCACCGGTGCAGCCGTGGGCGGCCGCGTTCGAGCATGAGATCTATTTGAAAGAGAATGCCGCGTGGCTTTTGGAGCAGGAATTGAAGCGCATTGATCCCAAACAGGAGATCGCGATCGGGACAGCGACCGACCCCTATCAGCCTGTGGAACGGCGTGTGGGGATCACGCGCTCGCTGCTCGAGGTCTTCGCGCGGCGCGAGGGGTATCGCATTGGAATTGTCACGAAGTCGACACTGATCGAACGGGATATCGATCTGCTCGGAGAGATCGCGAAGAAGAACACGCTGGTGGTTCACCTGACGATCACCACGACAGATTCGGCGCTGGCGCGCAAGCTGGAGCCGCGCGTCCCGCGGCCGGATCTGCGTTTTGCTGCGGTGAAGAAGCTGCGCGACGCCGGCATTACGACGGGCGTGCTCTGTTCGCCGCTGCTGCCCAACATCAATGACACCCCGCGCGCGCTGGACGCGGTCGCCAGCCGCGCGGCCGCAGCGGGTGCGAGCTTCCTGGGAGCGCACCCGCTGTTTCTGAAGTCGTGCTCGCGTCCCACGTGGATGAGCTTCGTTCGCGAGCACTTCCCGCACCTCGTAGAGGACTACACCAAGCGGTTCGCGCGGGCGGACTTCGTGGACGCCGCGTATCGCGACATGGTCGCCGAGCGTGTGCGTGCGGCCTGCCGCAAGCACGGGCTCGCGCGGCGCTCGACCGACGCGCTGCTGTCGAATGCGCTGGGCTCGCAGGCGGCAGGTGCGATCGGAAGGAAGAAGTCGCCACAACCTGCACGTCTGGCGGGATTCGGCGCGCCGCAGCCCGCGCAGGGAACGCTGTTTGCTAGTGCGTGAAGCGGGCTTACGTGCGGGCGATCAGGGCATCGATCTCCGCACGTTTCGGCATAGACGGCGCGGTGCCATGGCGGGTCACGGAGATGCCTGCCGTTGCGCAGCCGAAGCGCACCGCATCGAGCAGCGGCATGTCTTCGGCGAGCGCCGCCGCGAAGCCACCGCAGAATGCATCGCCCGCACCGGTTGTCTCGAGCACTGGACCTGCTTTAAACGCATCAACGATCGTCGAGTCTCCATCAGCCGTGCGGACGAGAGCACCGCGTGCACCGAGCGTGAGGATCACGTTGCGTGCGCCGCGCTGCTGCAACGCAGCGGCTGCGCGTTCTGCCTGGTCGATCGTCTCGACAGGAAGTCCGGTAAGAATCGCAGCCTCGCTCTCGTTGGGGACAAGAAAATTCGCGAGCGCGAGCATGCTGTCCGAAAGCGGCTGAGGCGGCGCGGGTGCCGGATTCAGAATCGTTGTCACGCCGGCTTCGCGCGCGATCCGCATTCCGCGGTCGACGATGTCGACCGGCATCTCAAGTTGCGTGAGGAAGATGTGCGCCGAGCGAATGGCGCCTGCCATCGCATCGAGCGCTTCAGCGGTAATCGTGAAGCAGGCTCCCGGTACAACGACGATTCCGTTCTCGCCGCGCACCTCGTCGATCAAAATTGCCGCGGCGCCGGTTGCGACATCGCAGTTCGGTGTGAGCGAGTCGTCAATGCCGGCGTCTTTCCACGTCTTTCTCGCGAGCTGCCCGAAGGTGTCGTCACCAAGCTTGCAGGCCATCTGCACGTGTGCCCCTGCGCGCGCTGCTGCAACGGCCTGGTTGGACCCTTTGCCGCCGGGCCCAAGCGCGAAGTTGGAACCCATCAGCGTCTCGCCCCAGGCCGGCAGGCGCGAGGCACGAAAGGCGACGTCGGCGACAAAGCTGCCGAGGACAAGAACGGTGCGGCTCACGCGAATCAAACTCCTTTGAATGTTATCCAGAGTGGGCGCTGGCGATCAGCACAATCGCGAGAATATACGCGGCAAACATTGCGATGAGATAGCCTTTGGCTTTCGCGTTGGCACCGCGAAACTCATGCCAGACGAACACACCCCAGAGACACGCCACCATCGGCGACGCCTGGCCGATCGCATACGAGATCGAGACTCCCACAGCCGACCCCGCGACGAGATTGAACGCCATCCCCGTTCCCCAGATCGCGCCGCCCAGCAGGCCGAGTGCGTGATACTTTCCCGAAGTGCGGAAGTAATCTTTGCCGGAGACAGGCGTGCCGATGATCGGCCTGCGCATGAGGATGATGTTGAACACAAAGCAGCAGAGGAACGCGCCGAGCGTGAGGAACACGGTCGTCGTGTACGGCGTCAGCGTGTGCGCGCCGCGGGTCATCGCCAGCGTGACGAACGGCGCCCATGTGCCCATCAGCAGGCCGGAGATCACGCAGACCATTACGCCCTTGCGCGAGACCTTCTGCTCGCCTGTGCGCAGCGCACCATACGCTTTGCCGACAAGGACCACAGCAACCAGGCTCATCAGCACGCCCACGCCGAGCAGCACAGGGTTACCTTTCGGCTGCAGCACATACGCGAGGATCGCGCCCTCAGCGAGTGCGATTCCGATCGACAGCGGAAACGCGACAGCCATGCTCACAATCTCGATCCCCGCGATCAGCAGTACGTTGGCGATGTTGAAGATGAATCCGCCGATCGCCGCGTAGAAGAGGTTGAGGCTATCAGCCTCGCGCAGATTCGGAAGGAACGCCGTCGACCCGCCGGCGATGCTTCCCATCGTGAGCGCGAGGAGCACCGCGATGAGGAAGATGCCGAGCGCGTAGTCCCAGTAGTAGAGCTCGAAACGATAGTTCTTCGTGCCTTTGAAGGTGTTGGCGAAGGATCCCCAGCAGATGGTGCTGAGGATCGTCATCAGAAGTGCGACAGCAAAGGTCGACGGGACGAACATGAAGAACGCCGGCTCCGGAGTGTTTTGAAATTCGGTTCAGCGAGAGGCAGCCATTATGCCTACGCGCGCGCGCCTTTGCCAGCGGTATTGCGCATACGCCCGCTGCGCTGCGGCTTTGCTGGTAAGCTCCCCTTGAAGACTGAACAAGACAACTTCAGATGCGCCTCCTGTTCTCCGCCAACAGCGATGTCCCGCTGTATCGCCAGCTCGTCACGCAGGTGCAACTCGCTATCCTCAGCGGCGAGCTTCGCCCGGGCGACCGCCTGCCGAGCACACGCGAGCTCGCGCGCCGCTTTGCGATTCATCCGAATACCGTAAGCGCTGGATATCGCGAGCTCGAACGCGACGGCTGGACCGAGCTGCGCCATGGCAGCGGCGTGTATGTCTGTGACCGGCGTGCGCCCGAAACCGACGAGGCACAGACTGATGCGCTTATCGGCGAGTTCTTCCGCCGCGCGCATGAGTTCGGCCTATCGACCTTTACGCTTCGCCGCCGCATGGCCGAGTGGGTCGCGGCGCCCGAGCCGGATCACTGGCTGCTCGTCGACCCGGACGCCGAGCTGCGGCGCATCCTGCTCACGGAACTGCGTGCTGCGACGGACCGCGAAGTGCGGGATTGTTCCATTGAGGACTGTGACGCGGATGTGTTCACGCGCAGCATTGCGTGCTGCCGGCCAAGCCAGGAGATCACGGTGCGCGCGGTTGTGCCGGCCGGCATCGAGCTTGTCGTGCTGCCCATCACCTCTGCAAACCAGTGGCTGATGCCTTGGATGCCCGCACCCAAAGCGCTGCTGATCGCAGTCGTCTCGCACTGGCCGGAGTTCCTCGACAAAGCGCGCACGATGCTCGCGGCAGCCGGCGTTCCAGCCGACGCGTTGATCTTCTGCGACGCACGCAAGCGCGGCTGGCAGCGAGGCATCGAGAACGCGAGTGGCGTGCTCTGCGACGCGTACACCGCCTCGGTCGCCAGGGTGCCGAAAGGACCACAGCTCGTCGTCTTTCCGCTGCTCGCGGCGAACGCGCACGAGGTCCTCGACCAGTCCTGGTTGTGACACTCGGAAAAGCGTCCTGATCGCGCATCCTCCGTCCGTGGTGGCTGCGTACGCTCCTCTCCAGACGTGAAAAGGAGCGATTGCGATGCAATCTGAATCATCACTTTTGAAGCACAAGATTCCCTGGCTCTTGGCCGGAGCGCGCGCGGTGCTCGGGCCGGCGATGGTGGTGGGCGAACGCGCGGGATGGAGCGGAACTACGCTCGCCGCGATGGTCATCACTGCACTGCTCTCCGACATCTTCGATGGCGTGCTGGCGCGCCGATGGAGGTGCGACACTGCTGCCGTTCGGCTCTTCGACTCGATGGCCGACATCGTCTTTTATCTCGGCTGCGCTGCCGCTCTGTGGATGCGACATCCTGCTCTCGTACGCGCTCTCGCTGTGCCGATCGCAGCGGTCGTCGGACTGGAAGCGCTGTGCCTCGCGATTGCATTCATCAAGTTCAGCCAAACTGCCCAGCTATCACTCCTACCTTTCGAAAATCTGGGGACTGGCGCTGGCGTCCGCGCTGGTCACTGCATTTCTGGCCAAGCATCCCGCGACCTGGATCTCCGCCGCGCTCGCTTTCGGAGTCCTCTCGAATCTCGAAGGAATCACCATGTCGCTGATCCTGCCGGTATGGAGGCACGACGTGAAGTCCCTGGCCGTCGCATGGCGGATACGCGAAATCGCACAGCGGCGCGGGTCAGGATTTCTCGCCCGGCTTGCAGGCACAGCCGTACTCGTCTTTGCAATCTTTGTTCTTCCGCTGCACGCTCAAAAATCTGGTGAGGCAATCTACGAAACAGGAACGTCGGGAACTGCGGCGAACACAACCGCGCCAATGATCGCCTCTGCAGATGGTTTGCGATTCGAAGCGCCTGCACCGCTCGTGATGGGGTACGACAAGATCGACAACGCCGAATGGCGTAAAGACGTTCGCGAGCACATGGGCTTCTTTCCCGCGATGTTCGTCGGAATGGTTGCGGCGCGCGAGCACATCTATCGGCTGACCCTGAGCTATCACAACGATTCGGGAGTCAGTCAGGTGGCAGTGTTTCAGGTCAATCGCAACGACGCCATCTCGCTATCGGAGTTGCTGCGAATGCGAGTTCCGCAATGCAAGGAGAAGGCACACTGCCTGCCCCTATACGACTACTGAGAAAAGAAAAGGAGCGCCGTTCGGCGCTCCTTTTGATTCGTGCTTGTGCCCGGTTACGCGACCACTTCCAGTCCCATCGAGCGGGCGGTGCCGCGGATGGTCTTGGCCGCTGCCTCGACCGAGGCGGCGTTCATGTCCGGCAACTTCTGCTTCGCGATCTCGATAATCTGCTTCTCGGTCACCTTGCCGACCTTGTCCTTGTTCGGTGCTCCAGAGCCCTTCTGCACGCCGGCCGCCTTCAGCAGCAGCACCGGCGCTGGGGGCGTCTTCGTGATGAACGTGAAGCTGCGATCGGCGAAGACTGTGATGACCACGGGAACGGTCATGCCCACAAGGTTGGGATCCTTGCCGGTGCGTTCGTTGAACTGCTTGCAAAACTCCATGATGTTGACCTGCGCCTGACCGAGCGCGGGGCCAACCGGCGGTGCCGGCGTAGCCTTGCCTGCCGTGATCTGGAGCTTTACGTAGCCTTGTACCTTCTTCGGTGCCATATTCGTAGTCCTTCCATATAGATGCAGCGCCGGAAATCCGGTGCCGCATGGATTGGTGGTTCCTGAGGAGCTAGAAGGTCCGGTGAAGCGGCCGGGCTGGAACTCCTGCGGTCAACCTGTTCTGGGTCCCGGCGAGTTGTTCGCTGGGGTGGCCCTGTGTGCCGCCGAGAGACTCCGTTGCGATTCTCTCAGCACCACGATGAAACTTGTCGGGCTCCTCAGCGAGATTGCTCGCTGGGGTGACCTCTGGTGCAACACTTGTTCGCAACCTGCGGAGAAGTCCCCGGAAAAGCTGCGGAAAACTCTGTGGGCTTGCTGCTGAATTCGCTGTGCAGCGAGCCTGGTAAATCCTGTGCGCAATGCTCTGCGCGGGAACCCTTACTGCTCGGCCTTCTCCACGTTGGCGAAGCTGACCTCGGTGGGCGTCGGACGGCCGAAGATCGAGACCATGACCTTGAGGGTCTGCTTGTCTTCGTTGACGTCGTCGACGGCACCGTTGAAGTTGGCAAACGGCCCCTCGGTGATGCGAACCTGCTCACCCTTGGTGAACTTGAGCTTGAGCTTCGGCTTCTCGCGGGTCACGTCGCTGCGATTCAGCATCGCGTTGACCTCAGCCTCGGAGAGCGCATTGGGCTGATCGCCCGTCTGCAGGAAGCCCGTGACCCGCGGCGTGTTCTTCACCACGTGCCAGAGATCGTTGTCGAGCGCCATCTCGACGAAGACATACCCGGGCAGGAAGACGCGATCGATGGTGTACTTCTTGCCGTTGCGAAGCTCCGTCGTCGGCTCCGTCGGAATCTCGATGCGGCCGACGCGGTCCTCAAGGTGGTACGCGGCCACCCGCGACTGCAGCGACTCCTTCACCTTGCGCTCAAAGCCCGAGTAGGCGTGAATGATGTACCACTTGAAGTTCTCGTTGTGCGCAGGCGCAGCCGGGGTTTCACTACCCTCGGCGCCCTCCACGGTGCCGGCGTCGAAGGCCGGGGTCTCGTCGGCGCTGGCTCCGAGGTTCTGCTCGAGGTCAGTAGGTTCGCCGGTTTTCAACTCTTCTGCCATGGTTTTACTTTCTTCTGCGTTCGCCGCTCAGGACGGCGTCCGAAAAAATCATTGTGTACGCCGTGAACTTAGTGGCCCGTCATGTGGAGGAGTATCTGGTCGAGGCTCTTGCTGAGAACAACGTCCACAAGCTCAAAGAAGGCAGCAAACAGGAACACCGATACCAGGACGACGAACGTCATGTTCCGAACCTCGTTGCGCGTCGGGACAACGACCTTGTGCATCTCCTGCCGGGTTTCCTTCAGGAACTCGACCAGCCGCTGCGGGCCCGCGGTCACCTGCTGAAGAGTCGCGTTCGTCTGTTCGTGATCCGTCGTCGCTACTGCTGCTTTCGCCATAAGGCTTCCTTACATCTAGACGTGCCGCGATGCTCGCGGGCCCTGGGGAAATCCTCCGAAATTCCTCCGGAGAGATAAAAAACAAGAAAATACAAAATTCAAACTGTGATGGCAGGGGAGCTCGGATTCGAACCGAGAAGTCCGGTTTTGGAGACCGGCAGTTTAACCGTTGAGCTTACTCCCCTGTGTTGCAAGGAGAGCTTACTTGGTCTCCTTGTGATCCGTGTGCTTGCGGCACGTGTTGCAAAACTTGGAGAACTCGAGACGTCCCGTCGTGGTCTTCTTGTTCTTGGTGGTCGAGTAGTTCCGGTTCTTGCACACCGGACACTGCAGGCTGACGATCTCGCGCATCTCTTCTCCTAACGTGGCCAGCCACCTCGGCTGGCAAGCAGCGGGTCTGATTTGGCAGGCTTTATACCTGGCCCAACTGACACGCCGCGACGCAGGGCTTACGGCCCCTGCTGCCCTTTTGTTCCTAAGTTGTTGCCTTCCTGAACTTACTGCTGTCGTGGGTGAGCGATTCAGGCCGCCCTTACCTGCAACCCGCAGAGACTCCGCAGGCACAGGCCCTCAACTGATTATCTCGCAAAACTGCAAAAAGCGGAAGATGGGTTCGCTACGCCGGCATCTTCTTTCATCAGTGTAACTTGTATGGCGTTAACGGCGCTGGAACCTCAGCCAGCGGCTTGGGAGCTTCCGTCGGCGTCGCGCCCGCCAGTCCTGTCCCGGTGACGTCATAGGTATTCAGCAGCGACCCACTGTATCCGGTCACGTGAATGTTCTTCACAACCGCGTGGCGCACGTTCGCCAGAAAGATCCCCTCCCTGCAGGTGCCGCTGATGTTCGTCAGCCAAAGACCGTCCAGCGGCTTGCGCGGATCGAGCTCCGTTGCCTGCACGAGCTTCGGCACATCATGCACGACGACGTTCGAGAACCGCCAGTTCCGCGCCGTCGGAATGCCCTCATCGCCCGGCACGGGGTCCTGGTCCTGGATCCCGCTGCTCGCCATATTCAGCCGCAGGAACCCGCCGGTGCAGTTCGAAACATCCAGCCCATCGACATAGATGTTCTCGATGAACGCGCCGCGCCCGCGCCGGCTCTTGATGTAGATCGCGTATGTTTTCGCGCCAGTGAACTTGCAGTCCTTGATCCAGACATTCCGAATCCCGCCGGAGGTCTCGCTTCCGATGCCAATGCACGCGAAGATCGAATCGGCGAAGGTACAGTTCGAGATGTGCACGTCCTCAGTCGTCTCCAGCATCGCGTACGCCTCAGCCCCGCGCCCGCTCTTCAGCGATATGCAGTCGTCGCCCGTCGCGATATCGCAGCCCGTAATCGTCACGTGCTTGCACGAATCGATATCGATACCGTCGCCATTGCCGCCGGTCGAGCGAATCGTCAGGTTCTTGATCGTGATGTTCTCTGATGACGTCGGATGCACCGACCACATGCTCTTGTATTCGGTCGAGAATCCTTCGAGATGAATGCCATTGCAACGGATGAACTCGATCAACGCCGGATGCCGCAGCGGCGCATCGGGCCTCGGCCTTCCCGCGAGCGCGGGATTCCCGATGATCTTGCCAGCACCGATGATGGCCACGTTCTGCGCATCGATCGCATAGATCAGCGCCACATGACCAGGAATCCATTTTCCTTCCCACCGCACCTGCGAGACAGCGTAGTCATCGAAGTTCGGCGTGCCACGCAGCGTCGCCGCAGCATCGAGCCGCAGCGTTGTATTCGAGCGAAGCTGCACGCTGCCGATGAGGTAATCGCCTGCAGGAACTAACACCTCGCCACCACCAAGTGCCGCACAGCGATCGAGCGCAGTCTCAAACGCCACGGTGTCGATTGCAGCACCGTTGCCCTTCGCCCCGAAATCGCGCACGTTCAGGGAGACCTTTGCCGCAGGCGGAGTTGCTATTGTTGAGTCGCGCGGCTTCTGCGCAGGTACTGTTGGCTCAAGTAAGGCAGCTGCAGGAATCGCGGTGAGTCCTTGCAAAAATCGACGGCGCGCAACAAATTCTGACATGGCGCGAAGTGTATCGCGTCCTAGATGGGATACAAACTCGTGCGCACCCAGCAAACGTAAGCGGCGAGCCGAAGCTCGCCGCTTCATGATTCATGCGACATTCAGCGCGAAGCGCCTCCCGCCGCCACTTGAGTGGCCTACTTAATGATCTCCGCGATCGTGCCTGCACCAACCGTCCTGCCACCCTCGCGGATAGCAAAGCGCAGCCCCTTCTCCATCGCCACCGGCGTGTGCAGCTCCACCTCCAGCGCGATGTTGTCGCCCGGCATCACCATCTCCGTGCCCGCCGGCAGCTTCGCCGATCCCGTCACGTCCGTCGTGCGGAAGTAGAACTGCGGACGATAGCCGTTGAAGAACGGCGTGTGACGTCCACCTTCTTCCTTGCTCAGCACATAAACCTCGCCCTTGAACGTCGTGTGCGGCGTGATCGAGCCAGGCTTGGCCAGCACCTGTCCACGCTCCACCGCCTCCTTCGCGATGCCGCGCAGCAGCAGGCCAGCGTTGTCGCCCGCCAGGCCTTCATCCAGCTGCTTCTTGAACATCTCGACGCCGGTCACCACCGTCTTCTGCGTCGGCGTGAAGCCCACAATCTCGGCCTCCTCGCCCACCTTCACCTTGCCACGCTCGATACGGCCCGTAACGACAGTTCCGCGGCCCGAGATCGAGAAGATGTCTTCGATCGGCATCAGGAACGGCAGATCCACCAGGCGGTCCGGTTGCGGCACATTGTCATCCACTGCCTGCATCAGCTCGTCGATCTTCTGCTCCCATTGCTGCTCGCCGTTCAGCGCGCCCAGCGCACTGCCGCGAATCACCGGCACATCATCGCCCGGGAAGTCATACTTCGACAGCAGCTCGCGCACTTCCATCTCCACCAGGTCGATCAGCTCCGGATCTTCCACCGCGTCGCACTTGTTCAGGAACACCACGATGTACGGCACACCCACCTGGCGCGCCAGCAGCACGTGCTCCTTGGTCTGCGGCATCGGACCATCCGTGGCCGCGACCACGAGAATCGCTCCGTCCATCTGCGCCGCGCCCGTGATCATGTTCTTGATGTAATCCGCGTGGCCCGGGCAGTCGACGTGCGCATAGTGCCGGTTCTTGGTCTCGTACTCCACGTGCGAGGTCGAGATCGTGATGCCGCGCTCGCGCTCTTCCGGCGCATTGTCGATCGTGTCAAACGAACGGAACGTGTTCTTCGGGTTGTGCTTCGACAGCACCTTCGTGATCGCCGCCGTCAACGTCGTCTTGCCGTGATCAATATGACCGATCGTTCCCACGTTCACATGCGGCTTGCTGCGATCAAATTTTTCCTTCGCCATGACTACTCTCTCCTCTATCTAGCCGGACTTCCGGCGATTCAAATCAAACTTGTGTGCTTGCCTCACGCCACAATCAGTAATAGGCGTAGAGCTTGAAGTATTTCTCGCGCAACGCTGGCTCGACCTTCTCGAGCGAGGCGAGATAGAACTCGCGGATCTGCCCCTGGTCGCCGTCGGTCAGCTTGTTGTACTCGACCGCCGTGCTGACGCCCAGCTTGCCGCCATTCAGCACCGACTCAAAGTCACGGATGCGAAGGCCGGCGCGATCCAGCGAGCGCAGAAACTTCTCCACATTGTGTGGAGCAAACGAGCTCTCAATCGCCGACTTCACGGTGCGGAAGGTCGGCTCATCGGCAATGGTGACCGGCGGCCGCTCATACAGTGCGTGCGTGCGGTCCACCTGGCTGAAATCTGTGTGTTGTGGTTGCGACATTCGCCTCCGGACTGCTATTCAAAATCTGGAGCGGGAGACGGGAATCGAACCCGCGACCAACAGCTTGGAAGGCTGTGACTCTACCACTGAGTTACTCCCGCCCTCTCGGGCTGTGGCTCTATCCCGGACTAAAGTCCGGGACTACCGTTACTCCCGCCTATCCTGCAGCGAGTTGAGAACCCGCCAAAAATCTGGAGCTGATGATGGGGCTTGAACCCATGACCTCTCCCTTACCAAGGGAGTGCTCTACCACTGAGCTACATCAGCCTTCTCTCGAATCGCTTTCGCGATTCACTCCATCTTACGCCGCGCGCGCTGCCAACCAATCAGCACACGAGCCGCAAAAAACCCGAGCAGCAGCCATGCAACCTGCTGCACCTTTCCCGGGTCGATCGTGCGCCACACCAGCAGCGCCAGAACCCCCAGAACCGCCAGCGCGACCACCATTCGGCCCGTGCTGGCGGGCGACATCTTCGAAGGACCTTTGCCCATCCGGTCCTCCGTCAAAACGTGGTGCACAGGGGAGGATTCGAACCTCCGTAGCGCGTTTGCGCGGCAGATTTACAGTCTGCTGCCATTAACCACTCGGCCACCTGTGCCCTGCTCTCTGCCTGCCCGAGTCTTCTCTGGAGGGACCCGCCCGCCGCCGGCGCTCCGTGCAAACAAACGCACGCGGTAGCTACCGGGAGGCTGTGGGCTGAAGGACACTCTTCAGAGGAGAAATCCTGACAAGCAGAACAACCAAACTCATGTCTGCGCTGCTCCGAACAGCGACCTGAGTCGCGCCGGAGGACTGGAGCTGGCGAAGGGATTCGAACCCCCGACCGCCTGATTACAAATCAGGAGCTCTACCAGCTGAGCTACGCCAGCCTGATTCCGAGGCCCACCCGGCACACAAGCCGAACGGGCGCAAACAGCACAGCGCGCTGCCAGATTGCGCAGCGCTGAATATGACTTTACCATAGCCGCATGCGGCGGGAAAACCGGAGCGTCGCAGGTTATCGGAGGACCTTCGATTGTCCCGGCTGAATGTCGCCGCAGTCGGCGCTCACGAAGTGCGAGTCCGTCGTGATGGTCATCGGCATCGTGCGTCCCTGCATCGTCGTCGTAACATTGATCGTCGCGTGGGCTGTGCTCGAGTCCGGAAATTGCGCGTCAATGTGTCCAGAGCTGCTCGCACCATTCGGCAGAGTACAACTGACGTCTCCGCTCATAGTTGAGCTGCTGGTTTGCACGTTACTCAGCGTGCAACCCTGAGGCATATGGGCGAGGTCATCTCGATAGCTCTGCGCCGTCATGCAGGAACGCGTCTTGATGTTTGTTCCCATCGCGGTCGTAATCGACGCCTCCCACAGCCCCATCTTGATCGGCGGTGCGTTCGCAATCAGTGGTCCCTGTTGAGGTGTAACCGGCACCTGGTTCTTCTGCGTCTGAGGTATCGCCGGAGCGAGCAGCAGTGCTGCGAAAAAAAGTTCGGAAAGCATGGCAGGTCTCCCGTCAATGAAGGATCGCGTACAGCCCAGCCCGAAATCGCGAGGGGAACTACCTCGACGGTGTACCACATGCGAGCGATGCTTGAAAGCGGCTTCAGCAAGAAGGCCTTCGTCTCACAAGAGTGGTAGCATTCTGCGCATGACGAAGTTCGTCTCGTCGCCCAGGGCCCTCCGCCTGCACGCTGCTGTCGCAGTCCTGCTCGGTCTTCTCCTCTCGTTCGGGGCCCGCTGCGCGTTGGCTCAGGACGCCTCCACCGAAGACGGGCCCACCCAGCCCTCCAACGACGTCTCCAAGCCTCACTTCCTCGATAACGACACGATCGTCAAGATGAGCAAGGCCGGCCTTGACGACACCGTCATCATCCAGACCATCGAGACGCAGCCCGGCCGCTACGACACCAATCCCGACGACCTCATCTCGCTCAAAAACGCGGGCGTCTCCCAGCAGGTCATCGCCGCCATGCAGGCCCGCAGCGCCGGCCTGGTCTTCCACGCCAAGGAAAAGATCGCTCCTGCGCCGCTCGCCGCGGGCATCGACGAGATCGGCGTCTACTACCAGGACAAGAAGACCGGCGAGTGGCTTCCGCTGAAGACCGAGCGGGTCGAGTTCAAGTCCAGCGGCTGGCTCAAAAATGCCGCTACCGACGGCCTCATAAAGCAGGACATGAACGGCCATCTCGAAGGGGACAAGTCGCCTCTGGTCCTGCCCACAGGCGTCAACATCCTCATCTACGCGCCCGCCGGTACGCAGGCCGAGGAGTATGACTTCCTGCGCTTCGAGCAACACTCCCACAGCCGCGATTTCCGCGTAAAGACCGGCGGACTCTTCCATTCCACCACCGGCTCGGACCGCGATGAGGTTGAGTTCACGGCGCACAAAGTCGCACCGCAGATGTACGTGTTCACCGTTCCCGTCGACATCATCAAGGGCGAGTACGGCGTGCTTCCTCCGGGCTCCTCCAACGTTCCCGGCATCTCCAACGCGGGCAAAATCTTCACGTTCTCCATTCGCGAGTAAACTTAATCTTGTGTCCGTGAAGCCCCAGATTCATCCCGAGTCTTTACCTTCGCGGCTTTTTTATCCTGTTTCTTCGCCGTTCTTTTATCGCTGATGCGACGACGCACCTGGATCTCTCTCGTCATCGCGCTCGCCGTTCTGGGCGCGCTTGTCCTTGCGCTTTACCTCCGCGCCAAAGCGCCGCCCGAGGCCGCGCGTCTGCTCCCCGAAAGCGACGCGATCATCTACGTCAATCTCAAGCCTCTGCGCGCTGCCACGCATTTCGACGACGCGCAGGTCACGCGCAGCGCCGACCTCCAGCGCTTCATCGACCAGACCGGCATCGTCCCCGAGCACGACCTCGACGCCGCTGCCTTCGCGCTGCACCGCATGCCCAACCCGCACGGCCCCAACGGCGCCGTCGCCTACTCCGAGGTCTTCGTCGGCCACTTCGATGGCCGCCGTCTCGCGCAGTATCTCTCCAGCATCGCTAAATCGCAGGAGACCTACGCCGGCCAGACTATCTACACCATCCCCATCGAAGGCCGTCAGCTTCGCGTTGCGCAACTCGGCTTCGACATGGTCGCGGCCTCGAACACGCCCACGCCCGAGCAGATTCACTCCATGATCGATCGCTCGCGCGCTTCGGCCGTCAGCTCGCCCGGTTCTTCGCTGCTCGCCGCTCGCTTTCACAATGTTCCGCTGCTCGCGCAGGCGTGGGGCATCGGCCACATCGGCCTGCCGTTCGCACACAACGGACAGATCTCCTTCCTCGGCCTGCAGCTTCCTGTCTCGTCCGAAAGTGACCTCGTCGCCAGCATCCGCTGGACCACGGCTGTTCCGCTGCATGGCGGCTCGGCCGATCTCCGCGTTGAAGAGTTCGCCGGTGATCCCATGGATGCCGAGCGCACCGTGAACGCGCTCAACGCTCTGCTCGGCATCGTGCGTGGCATCGCCAGCGCCGAGCCGCCGCGCGGCCCCGCCGACATCGCCCTTCGCCAGGTGCTCGACTCCGCCACGCTCCAGCACCGCGACGACCGCGCCATGCTCCACGCCTCCGCCACACTCGATCAGCTCAAAGCGATCCTCTCTGCGCACGACCCCGCCTCTGCAGCGATCCAGCCTGAGACCACATCCAATACAGCAACGTCGAAGCAGTAGGTCCGTTCCCAAACCTGTCTCCAAAAAAATCTAGCGAGGTCCTGGATGTTCCGGCTGAATCATCTTGTCGTCGTCTCCGCACTCTGCTCTTGGCTCAGCAGCGCTGCCCTCACCGCGACCGCACAGCAGCAGCCGCTCCTCACCGGGCAGTCTGCCTTCACCGACTATGCGCAGCAGCAGCCGGGCGTTCGCCACAAGATCACGCTCGCTGACCTGCCCGCGCCCAACGAAGCCGAAGCCGTCGACAACGGCCCCACCGTTATTCCCAAGCCCGCGGATGCCTGGCCCACCGCACCTCCGGGCTTCAAAGTCACGCTCTACGCCGGCGGCGACTCCACGCCGATGCAGCGCAGCGAGAACCGCCGCGAGACCCACCAGGCGACCGAAGGCACCTTCGTCGAGCCGCGCCTCATCCGCTTCGCGCCCAACGGGGATCTCTTCCTCGCCGACTCGCAGGCGGGAACCATCTTCGTCCTCCGCGGCCTCCGCCCCGACGGCAAAGCCCAGACCATCGAGAAGTTCGCCACCAACCTCGACCATCCCTTCGGCATCGCGTTCTACCCGCTCGGCCCCAACCCGCAGTGGGTCTACGTGGGCAACGCCACCACAATTGCGCGCTTCCCGTATCACAACGGCGATCTCCACGCGACCGGCGGCCCGCAGACCGTCATCCCTGACATCCCCGGCTACGCGCAGCTTCGCGGCGGCGGTCACTGGACTCGCGATGTCGTCTTCACCGCCGACGGAAAGCACATGCTGGTCAGCGTCGGCTCCGGCTCCAACGTCGATGACGCCGACACTCATCCCCGCGAGTTCCACCGCGCCGACGTGCTCGAGTACACGCCCGACGGCAAGTTCGAAGAGGTCTACGCGCACGGCATCCGCAACTGTGTCGGCGAGGCCATCAACCCCAACACGCACCAGCTCTGGTGCTCGGTCAACGAGCGCGACAACCTCGGCAACCACCTCGTCCCCGACTACGTGACCAGCGTGCCCGAAGGCAGCTTCTTCGGCTGGCCCTGGTACTACATGGGCGGCCACCGCGACCCGCGCCGCGAGGATCCCTGTGCCAACGGCACCGGTCCCAACCCGCAGCTTCCCAAGCCGCTCGATGAGTCGCAGGCCAGGAACTGCAAGCGCGAAAACATGGCCTCCAAGGTCCGCACGCCAGACGTCCTCGTTCAGCCGCACATGGCTTCGCTGGAGATGAATTTCTACCCGGATCACGGCGGCATGTTCCCAGCGGCCTATGACGGCGGCGCCTTCGCCGCCGAGCACGGCTCCTGGAACCGCAAGCCCCGCGCCGGATACAACGTCATCTTCATCCCCATGCACGACGGGCACGCCACCGGCGAGTACGACGACTTCCTCGACGGCTTCGTCACCAAAGATGGCAAAGTCTGGGGACGCCCGGTCGGCGTCGCCGTCGCGCCTGATGGATCGCTCTTCGTCACCGACGACGGCTCGCGCAGCGTCTGGCGCGTCACCTACAGCGGCAAGTAACTCGCATCACGCACTATCGTCACCGGCCTGACCGCCGCAAGAAATCTGCTCCGGCCATGCGCGCCTGCCGTATCATGGCGCGCATGACCAGCCGGACAATCTGCGCTCTTCTCTGCTCAGCGGCGCTTTACGTCGCGACACCACCGGCTGGCTCGCAGACCACCAGCACCCCACCGGCGCAAGCCCCTGCCACTCCAACCACGAAACCGCCGGCCACGACTTCCACGACACCGCCTGCCGGGACCTCCACCACACCTGCGACAGCCGCCGCCCCTGCCCCCGCACCGCCCGCCGCGAACACGAAATTCATGTCTGCCCGCGCGCTCTACTACACGCCCACGGCGCAAGGTCTCCGCTCCTTCAAGTGCACCGTCGACTTCAACTGGAAAGACTTTCTCTCTCGCTACTCCGGCGGTGACATCAAGGACGACAACCCCTTCCTGAAATATCTCCGCGCCGTCCACCTTGCCGTCACCGATGAACTCAACAGCGACGGCCATCTCGAATGGACCAACTCCGCCTCGCCGCCCGCGGGCAAAGAGGACACCGCCGCCAAGATGAAGGAAGGCATGGAGCAGATGATGACCGGCTTCTTCTCCTCCTGGAATGCCTACATGAACGGCAACATGGTGCCCATCCCCGACGCCACCACCACCATCACCGAGACCCCCGACGGTTTCCGCCTCCACGCCACCTCAACCGGCACCGAGGTCACCGAGCTCTACGACAAGAACCTTCTCCTCACCGAAGCGCACATCCTGCAGCCCACCAACGACGTCTACGCCTACCCCACCTACACCGACACACCCGACGGCCGCCTCGTCTCCGCCGTGCGCACCGTCTTTCGCCAGCCGCCGACCGCTCCCCCAGCCGAGCTCAACATCCGCGTCTCCTACGCTCCCGTGCAGGGCTTCCGCCTTCCCCAAAGCCTCGCCTACGATCTAAAAAACGTCGGCTCCTTCGAGTTTAAATTCTCCGCCTGCTCCACCGAGTCCGCAAAGAAGGTAACCGACGACACCGAGTAGCAAGCCACCGACACACTGCCTCGCCGGCTCGCTAACTCGCCGCCTTGCTCTATCCCGCCTCCAGCATCCTTCCCTGCTTCTGCTTCAGCTCGCCAAGCAGCCGCTCGATCTTCTCATCCTTCTCCAGCCGCTCGAACTTGTCCTCCAGCGAATCGCCTGAGATCGCGCCGTTGCCCAACTGCTTCGCCGCATAGTTCTCCGCTTCCTCAGCGCCGATTCTCGCCTTCATCCGCGTGATCGCATTGCCCCGCGCAACTGATCCGACAGCCACACCCGTCACATTCTCCTGTGCCGCCGTCGCCTTGCCGACCATCTTCGCGCGGCGATGTTCCGCAACCAGCAGCTCGCACTGCGCCTGCGTCTCCTTCAGCTTCTGCTGCAGCTTGTTGTACGTCGTGCGCAGCGCATCGGCCTCGGCAGACTGCTCGTTCACCTGACGCGCGAACGCCTCTGCCATGCTGTCATGGCTCATCGCGCGCTCCAGCGCCAGCCGAGCCAGATCGTCCTCATTCTTCTCCACCGCAAGCTCCGCCTTCCTGCGCCAGCCCTCAGCATTTTCTTTTTGCTGCATGGCCTTCTTCTCCAGCAGGTGCTGATCCGCAATCGCAATCGCCACCTGTGTCTTCACCTGGAGCAGCTGGTTCTCCATGTCGATCAGCAGCTGCTTCAGCATCTTCTCCGGATCCTCGGCGCGATCAATCAGGTCATTCACGTTCGCGCGCAGCAGCGTCGCAACTCGTTCCATAAGTCCCATGACATGCTCCTTCCTCTAGCTGGTCTTCCGTTACTTTTTCTTTACTTTGAACTCCCGTCCGTGGTGCCTTCCAGCATCGCCGGGCTGGTGCTCGAGTGCGTCCCGTTCCCCGACGATCCGTTGCTCGACACGCCATCCGGCCGCGCCGCCATGCTCTTCACATTCGACATCAGCTCCTTCAGGTTCATGCCGCTCAGCGCCTCGAACAGCGCCGGCACCTGTGCGGCAATCTCCGTCATCTCGCCGGTCAGCTTGTGCGCTCCCGTCGTCTTCCCGTCACCCGTAGACACGATCGTGATCTTGTCGATATTGGCCAGCGGCTCGCTCATCGCGCGCACAATATCCGCCAGGTTCGTGATCAGCTTGTCGACAACCGCGGCCTGCGACCACTCCTGGTACGCCTCCGCCTTCACGTTCATCGCCTTGGCCTCGGCCTCGCCTTTCTGATAAATGATCGAAGCCTCCGCCTCACCCTGCGACCGGATCGCCGCCGCCCTGCCTTCCGCCTCGGCCACCAGCCGCGATTTCTCGGCGTTGGCCATGTTCTCAATGCGCTGCTTCTCAATCTCCGACTTCTTCAGCACAGTCGCGATCAGCTCTTTCTCATTGCGCTGGATCTCGGCCTCCTGCACCTTCACCTGCGCCTCTTTTTCGATCTGCTGCACCTTCACCTGTTCGGCGATCACCTTCTGCTGCATCACGTTCGTCTGCAGCTCATACGATTTATCCGCAGTCGCCTGCTGACGTTTCGCCGTCTCCGTAAACTGCGCCTTCTGCACATCCAGATCGCGCTGCGCCTCGGCCTGCTTGGCCAGCGACATCGTCTCCGCCAGCACACGTTCCTGGTCCGCCGTCGCCTTTGCAACAGCCGCTTCACGCAGTGCAATGGCCCGCCGGATCGCCGTATCGCGCTCCGCTTCGACCGCCGCAATCTCCGCGTCACGCTTGATGCGCGCCACGTCCGGCCGGCCCATGTTGGTGATGTACTCGTTCTTGTCCCGGACCTCCTTGATGGTGAAGCTCACCACAATGAGCCCCATCTTGCTTATGTCCTCCGCGCAGGTCGCGCGCATGCGCTCGCCCACCAGCTCCGGCTCTTTCACAATCTGCTCGACCGTGAGCTGGCCGATGATGCCGCGCAGATGCCCCTCCATTACCAGGCGAATCAAACCCTCACGCTCCTGCGGCGTCTTGTTCAGGAACTGCTCCGCTGCGGTCATGATGCTCTCCTGGTCGGAACGCACCTTGATCTGCGCCACGGCCTCCACCGTCACCGCCACACCCTGCTTCGTGTAGAGATCCTGTTGCGGCGCCACATCGAAGCTCATCAGCTCCAGCGAGAGCGAACGCGCGTGCTGCACCATCGGATACACCAGCGCACCATGGCCGCTGATCACCTTCGGTCCGCCCAGACCATAGCGAATAATCGCCTCGTTCGGGCCAGCCTTGCGATACATCCGCGCCAGCGTGCTCATCAACACCAACACCACCAGCACCATCAATCCAATTACAACGATTTCGTTGTTCGACATACCATTCCTTTCTCAAACTTCCAGCGAACAGCTCGCCTTCACATCTTTCTCAGTTGCAGCAAGGACACCGCCGCACTTCCAAGCACCATCACCAACAGAACCAGTGGAAGGAAGGCATTGGCCTTGGCTCCGAAATGCGCCACGATTCCACCGCACAACACCATCGTCCATATCCCGGCGGCCATCAGATTCGCGCCGGCGTGCCGATTCGCCTCATACCAGATCCGCGGATTCGACATCGTCTTCGCCGTCCGAAATCCGTAGATCCAATTCGGCGGCACAACCTCCATCACCAGCGGGATCGACACCGCGATCAGCACAAGAGGCAGCCACAACTCGTAGACTCTCGTCATTCGCTCTCCTCCCGGCTGCTCAAACGCGGCTCGCTGCCCAGCAGCCCGTGTGCAAACTCATCCCAGCGCCGCACGTACGCCACACCCTTCGCGCGCCGCATCACAATCACCTCGGCGCCGCGCTCAATCGCCGATCCATCCTCCGACCGCACCACTGCCGACCAGCGCGATCCATTCTGCGAATACAGCATCTCGCCTACGCCGTTGTTCCCGATGCCTCCGCTCAACTTCCCCACCACGCCGATGATGTCCGTATCCGCCGCTTCCAGCGTCTTTTCCTTCGCCAGCAGCACGCGGCTCAAAAACCAGAACACCACCGCCGATCCCGCCAGCCCGCTCAGCACCGACAACAACAGCACCAGCGTGTTCGAAAACAGGCTGCCGTGGTGCAGCAGATATCCCGCGCCGCCAAACCAGCACAGAAACGCCACAACCGTGAACCCGTTCAGTGGCGACATCTGGGCCGCATGATGCGCGCCCGCCGTCAACGACGCTCCGCGGTGTACTGCACCGCCATGGTGATGCCCCACGTGCAGGCGGAAGTGCCCGAAGTGCAGATGCCCGAAGCCGCTGAAGAAAGCCAGCAGACTCAGCACCAGGCCCACGCCAAAACACGTCAGATAGATCGCTTCCCAATCGAAGGTGATCATCGCTTCGACCCTCCACGCTTTGCCTGCGAATTCTTCACTCCGTTACCACGCGTTCCATTGCCCCCAAAACCGTTGCCGGCTCCATTGCCGGAACGATTGCCGCTCGCCGCGCTCTTCTCTCGCTGCCGGCTCCGGCGCAACCAGCAGCGGCGCCTTCCGCTCCCGAGGCATCGAGCCCTCCTCCGGCCGCAACACCTCCAGCAACCGTTCGCTCAGCGACGGCGTCTCCAAAATACTCTCGAGCAGCAGCAGACATCTCCGCGAATCCTCATGCCGCGCAATCTCCAGCAGTGCACGCCGCAACTCCGGGTCGCGCCGGAACCGCTCCGCCCCGCCGATCAGCCAAAGGTCCAGCTTCTCGTCCAGCGTCGCCTGCGCGCGCAGATCGCTCATCAGCTCCGCGTGATACCCCTCCGGGTCATCGACCAGGTACCCGGGATGCACGTTGAAAAACTTGGCCAGCAGCAACCGCGTCGTGTTCGTCAGGTGCGGCCGCGCTCCACTTTCAATCTGCGACAGGTAGCTCTGACTGAGAGGCTCATTCATCTCTTCGCGAATCGCGCGCACCATCTCACCCTGCGTCATCGCGCGCCCCAGCCCGCGAAGCTGCCCCTCAACCTCCCGCAGGTACCGGATTTTGTCGCAAAGCTTCATAAACTCAAAAGCCTCAAATTTGCATCCGCAATGGGCGCTCATTGCGGATTGCAATGAGTCTATCGCAATCTGCGATATTGTCAAGCTAGAAAAACATTCAACCAAATGGTTGACAACTTTCCATGCATGCCTCTACTATTCAACCGAATGGTTGAATCATCCGCAGCTCGTCTCGACACCGTCTTCCACGCCCTCAGCGATCCCACCCGGCGCGCCATCCTCCGCAACCTCACCACCGGAGAACGCACCGTCACCCAGATCGCTAAGCCGCATAGGATGACACTCGCCGCCGTCTCCAAGCACCTCAAGGTGCTCGAGGCTGCCGAGCTCGTCGCGCGCGAGCGCCGCGGAAGCTTTCACATCGTTCGCCTGCAGGCCCAATCGCTCAAGCCCGCGGAAGAGTGGATTGCCTTCTACTCCCGCTTCTGGAATCAATGCTTCGACAACCTGGAAGACTTCCTCGAAGAAAAGCCCTCAGCCGAAAAGGAGAAAAAATGAGCACAGCCGTCGCCCCGCCCACCGGGACCAGCACCCCTCCACCTTCCGCCCCCCATGTCCACATCACCCGCTTCTTCCGCGCGTCGCGCGAGCGCGTTTTCGCCGCCTGGACCGACCCCGAACAGATGAAGCGCTGGATGGGTCCGCCAAACTTCACCTGCCCTGAAGCCGAATCCGACCTCCGCGTCGGCGGCCACTACCGCGTCGTCATGCATGGCACGCGCTCGCCCGGCGACGGTCAGCCCGCGCAGGAAATCACCAGCATCGTCACCGGCGAATACCTCGAGGTCCGTCCGCCTGAGCTCGTGCGCTACAGCTGGAACCCGACCTGGTCTCCCGGCGAGCAGAGCATCGTCACCCTCCGCCTCCATGAGGAGAGCGGCGGCACACGCCTCGAGCTCATCCACGAAAACTTCGCCACCATCGAATCCGCCAACGGCCACAACAATGGCTGGAACGGCGCCCTCGACAAGTTCGCGGCCTACGTCGAGCGGTAGGACGTCAGTCAGCGGGTCAGCAACTGGGAGCTGCCCCTCGGCCACCCACCCAAAACAACATGGGCACCCTGCGTCTACCGCTTGGGTGCCCATCGTTTTCCTGACTCGCGATCCTCAGCCGATTGTTCCCGTCCCACCCAGCTGCGCCATCGTGGTCCGCAGGTACTTATGCGGATTGACGGCCGTTCCCCGCACCTGCACCTCGTAGTGCAGGTTGGATCCCGTTACCCGGCTGCCGCTGTGACCGACGTATCCGATTACCTGACCCTTCACCACCTGCTCACCCACCGTGACGTTGAAGCCCGAAAGGTGCGCATACAGTGTCACGATCCCGTTGCCGTGGTCGATCTGGACCTCGCGTCCGTAGCCTGTGCCCCAGCCGGCCTTGATCACCCGGCCATCGGCAGGCGCATGCACCGGTGTTCCAGTCGGCGACCCGATGTCGATTCCCTTGTGAAACTCGCCTTCACCGTTGCCCAGGACGGGATCCTCGCGCTCGCCGAAGCCGCTCGTAATCGGTCCCAGGATCGGCCACATATCCGGCATATTGATCCCGGACGCTTCCATTCCGGCAAAGCCGCTCAGCGCCGCCCGCTCACCCAGCGACGGATCAACATGCATTGTCCCCATCGAGAGCCCCGCGTCCGCTGTCTTCTCCAGGGCCAGATAAGTATCCAGCGACTGGTGATAGCTCTCATCGCCCGTCAGGGGGGCATTCGCCGCCTCCTGCGCCGCCGTCTGCTTCACCTTGGCGTGATGCATGTGCGACAGCGGCAAGCTCAGCTTGCCGGCCGTGAGGCCATAAATCGCCGAAATCTCACCGGCCAGCGACCCCAGGCTCGCCACCTGCACATCCTTTTCGCGATTCGATTTCTCCAGATGCGCGTAGTCCTTCCGGCTCACCGCCAGCTGGTCACGCAGCGTGTTCACCGATTCCGCCTTCACCAGCATCCGCGTATAGGAGCCCGCCATCCCGGCAAAGGTAAACATGCCCGCCACCGCCGCGGCGATGAAAACATAGACATATCGCATGGGAATGGAGACACGATCGGTCGTGCCGTCCTCTCCCTGGGTAACGTAGACAATGTGGCGCTTTCGCAACGTTCGGGCCGCTCCGTGCTTGCCATCAGCGCGCACACTCAGCTTGGGCGCGCAGCTTCAGGTCGTGGTTTTGCCTCGGTCCACGTTGCGCGGCACTCAAGGCGGAGACGGAGTAGCCAGCCGAAGCCGTGCTTGGTCCGTGTACCTCCATGGTAAATGGTTGCCCGCCCTGCGGCAAACGCAAATGACCAATTGCGAATGGCATTTGCCTACGACTTTTGCACCACTCCGCTTCAATAGTTTTGCACCGTACACACACAAAGCCCGCACAGCCCGCCGGCGTATCCTGAGACCCTTAACAGATACCTCGATCGTCCCCCTCAATGCCCCTGACGCAGAGTTCGACCAGCGCTCCCTCACAGTCCTCAGCCGAGATCCCTGACCGGCTGCCTTCCGCGTCCTCTCACGGCGAACTCGCCTGGATTGAACGCATTCGCCAGCGTGCGGCCACCACCGCCCGCGGCGCCGGAGCCCTCCGCCTCGGCATCGGCGACGACTGCGCCATCCTCGCCCCACCCCGCGGCCACGAGATCGTCCTCACCACCGACCTCTCCCTGGAAGGCCGCCACTTCCGCCGCGACTGGCATCCCGCCCGCTCCGTCGGCCATCGCGCCCTGGCCCGCGGCCTCTCCGACCTCGCCGCCATGGGCGCGCGCCCGCTGGCGGCCTTTCTATCGATCGCCATCCCCCGCGCCGTCGCCGCCGAAGCCAAATGGATCGAAGGCTTCCTCGACGGCCTGCTCGCCCTGGCCGCCGCCACCAAGACCCCACTCGCCGGCGGCGACACCGCCGAAGCCGCCTGCAACGACATCACCATCGACATCGTCCTCCTCGGCGCCACACCTACCGGCCGCGCCCTGCGCCGCACCGGCGCCCAGCCCGGCGACCGCATCTTCGTCACCGGAGCCCTCGGTGGCTCCGCCGCCGAACTCGCCTCGGTCTCTTCGCTCGCGCCAAACAAAACCCCGCACACCGCCAGGGCCCGGCCCCATTCAGCGGCCGTTTTATCGCGGAACGCAGGAAATGACACCGCCAACCATCCCCACCTCTACCCGCAGCCTCGCCTCGCTGTCGGCCAATCCATGCTGCGCCGCCGCCTCGCCTCCGCCTGCATCGATCTCTCCGACGGCCTCTCCACCGACCTCGCCCACCTCTGCACTGCCTCCAACGTCGCCGCTGAAATCGAGACCGCACTGCTCCCGCTGCATCCGCTCACCCGGACCCAATCGCCCGAATCCGCACTCCACTCCGCCCTGCATGGCGGCGAGGACTACGAGCTGCTCTTCACCGCTCCACCCTCCGCCTCCGTCCCGCGCAACATCGCCGGCGTCCCGCTCACCCGCATCGGAGAGATCCGCCGCGCCGGCCGCAATCGCCCGCTCATGACCCTCATCGCGCCCGATGGCACGCGTACGCCTCTCGACCCAGGCGGCTGGGAGCACCTGAAATAAAGCGCACCAGAAAGAACTGAAATAATTCAGTCCAGTGCCGCCCGATCCCCAATCACCCAACCTCACCTTCCCCGCAACTTTTCCTGCGAACTGGCGGGCCGAGATCCTCTCCGCCCCTCCGCTCATCGCACCCGCGCGCCAGTTCACCTGGCCCCAGCGCGTCGCCGGTGAAGAAGACACACTTGCCCGCGGCGCCATGCTCCTGCAGGTGAAACCCGCATCCGGCGGCACCTTCCTCGCCACCTGCGCCCTCGGCTTCCGTGACCCCAGCGCCCTCACCGGCGTCTGGTCCTGTCCGCGTCCCGACGACCTCCTCGCCGTCGCCGGCGGCTACGCGTACCTCGCCAACACCCTCGCGCCCGAGCGCCCACTCCATATCCCACTCCGCCCCGTTTCCCAAGTGCTGCCAGCATCGGAAGCCAACCTTCTCCTTCTCGCCGGCTTCCACACCATCGCCGCCATCGGCGCCACCGGCCTGCTCTGGGAAACCGCACGCCTCACTTGGGAAGGCCTCACCCTCACTGGCATCCGCGACAACGAACTCCACGGCCTCGGCTGGGACATGCGCACCGACCGCGAACTCCCCTTCACCGTCGACCTCGCCACCGGCCAGCACACCGGCGGAGCGTTTTAGTTGAGCGAGTCAGCCAGTCAGCAAGTCGGCAAGGCACGGGGTGGCCTACCCTTTCACAGCTTCATCGTGAAAGGACGGGGTCCCCGGCGAGCTTGCTCGCCGGGATGTAGCGTGGGTTGTCGTTCCCGGTAGCGAACGATAAAAAGGCTTGGTGAGATATCGAATCTCACGTTTCACCCGCTGACTTGCTGCCTCCCTGACTCGCTGCCTTACTGACTCGCTGACCCGCTGACTCGCTCATAAAAACTCAGCGCCGCATCCCCCTGCTCCAGCACCCGATACCTCACCAGCTCCCCGAACCTCTCCGCCAGCTCTGCCTTGCGCGCATGCTCCGCCACCACCACCGCACCCTGCGCGAGCACCTCCGCCGCATGCTCGCCGAAAAATCCCAGCGTGCGCGCGTACTCTTCCGCAGCCTCATACGGCGGATCCAGAAACACCACATCCACAACCCGCCCGGCCTTCACCAATCCTGCCAACAACCGCGCCACACCGCGATCCTCGATCGCATACCCTCCCGCAACCTTCAGCGCGCGCAGATTCGCCCGAATCGCCGCCACCGCCGGCGCAGCCTTCTCCGCAAACCAGCAGAACTCCGCTCCTCTACTGATCGCCTCAACCCCAACCGCACCCGACCCCGCATACAAATCCACAAACTTCGCACCCGATACTCGCGACCCCAATACATTGAACAGCGTCTCGCGCAGCTTATCGCTTGTCGGCCTCGTCGCCATCCCACGCGGAGCCTGCAACTGCCTCGACCTGAACTCCCCCGCAATCACCCGCATCCGTCTTCTCTACCTCTACCCTCTATCCTCTACCCCTTACAATCGACACAATGCTCCGCTCCTCCATCCCCTTCGGCAGACTCTTCGGTGTCGAGGTGCGTGTGCACATCTCGTTCCTCCTTCTCCTCGCGCTCTCCGTCGGCTACTCCACGCTCCTGCTCAACAACCTCGGCCGCGGCCTCGCGCTCTGGCTCGCGCTCTGCTTCGCCGTTCTGGTGCGCGAAGTCGCGCGCGCCATCGCCGCACTCTACATCGGCCTTCAGCTTCGCGGCCTTTTGCTTCTTCCTATCGGCGGAGTCATGGCGTTCGCCCCGCGCGAACACGGCGTTCGCAAGCCCAACATGAAGCTCGTCACCGCTGCCGCGCCCATCGCCAACTTCGCCGTCGGCCTCATCCTCATGGGCTTCTGCTACGGCCTTGAGCCTAAAATCTCGCTCGTCGCGCAGCCCTGGTTCAGCTTCCACCACATCCTGCGCAGCACCGTCTGGATCCAGTTCGTCGTCGGCGCCGTCAATCTCCTTCCAGCCGCCGCGATGCCCACGCGCCGCATCATCCGAGCACGCCCATCCACGCCCGCACCCGTGCTCCGCACGCTCAACCCCGGCTTCGGTCTCAACATCGCGCTCGCCGTCATCCTCATGATCGCCGGCTTCGCCCTCTCCAACGTCTGGTTCATCTTCTTCGGCGGCCTCATGCTGCTCTGGAGCCAGCTCCGCATGTCCGCCCCACTCGATACCGTCGAGACCAACGCCATCCTCGTCTCCGACGTCATGCTCACCGAGTACACCCTCCTCTCCGCCTCTGACACCCTCCGCGGCGCTCTCGCCGAAACCGCGCACAGCCTCCATGACGTCTTCCCAGTCATCCGCGGCGACCGCCTCGTCGGCTCCATCTCCCGCGACACCCTCCTCTCCCGCCTCCAGCTCGAAGGCGACGGCTACCTCCAGGCCGCCATGAACCGCACGCTCTCCTTCGCCGAACCCACAGAAAAACTCGTCGAAGCCCTCCGCCACGCACCATCCTTTGGCCCCACCGGCATCCTCGCCGTCGTCGAAGACGGCGCCATGCTCGGCATCCTCACGCCACAAAGCCTCTCCCGCGCCGTCCAGCTCACCCGCCTCACTCGCGCCCCCCAACCCGACCGCACCGACTCATGACCGAGCAAGACGCCCCTCTCGCATCCGGCCTCTACCTCGTCGCCACACCCATCGGCAACCTCGAAGACATCACCCTCCGCGCGCTCCGAATCCTTCGCTCCGCCGACCGCATCGCCTGCGAGGACACCCGTCAAACAGCGAAGCTGCTGAATCACTTCGCCATCTCCACACCCACCGTCAGCTACCACCTCCACAACGAAACCGGCCGCACCACCGAGCTCATCGACGAACTCAAAACCGGCGCCCGCATCGCCCTCGTCTCCGACGCCGGCACACCCGCCATCGCCGACCCCGGCGCGGACCTCGTCTCCGCCGCCATCGCCGCCGGCATCCCCGTCTTCCCCATCCCCGGCGCCAACGGCGCCCTCACCGCCCTCATCGCCAGCGGCCTCTCCACCGAGCGCTTTACCTTCCACGGCTTCCTTCCCTCAAAATCCGGCCAGCGCCGAACTGTTTTGGAACAGCTGCGAGCAGAGCTCTCCGCCGCTAGCTCGCGCAACACCGAAGCTCCGCCCACCACACACATCCTCTACGAAACCCCGCACCGCATCCTCGAAGCCCTCGCCGACATCGCCGCCACGCTCGGCCCCACCCACCGCATCGTCCTCGCCCGCGAGCTCACCAAGCTCCACGAAGAGTTCCTCCGCGGTGCTGTGTCCGATGTGCTCTCGAGGCTCCAACAACGGCCCACCATCCGCGGCGAAATCGTCCTTCTCCTCGACGGCACCCTCACCACCGCCTCCGCGCCCACACACCAATCCCTGGCCGACGAGGTCTCCACCCTGATCCGCTCCGGCCTCTCCGAAAAAAACGCCCTCAAGCAGGTCGCCAAATCCCGCGGCCTCGGCAAAAGCGATGCCTACCGCGAATACCAGCGCACCAAACGCTGACTTGCCGACTCCCTGACTCGCTGTCACCTGCTGACCTGCTGACTCGCTGACCTGCTGACTCGCTAAACCGCTTCCCGTCCCTTCAGCCGGTCGTACACATACCTGTCGCTCACCGTGCCCAACGACTCGTTATAAAGCACCAGCGCGCCCACCGACTCCTTCAGCTCCTCGCTGAATTTATGCAGACACCGCAGGTGTTCCGCCGTCGCCGGAACCTCCAGCCTGCTCGTCTTCAGAAACTTCTGATACCCGCGGTCCACCAGCCGCGAGATCTCCCCACCCAGCACCCACCCGGCCTTCGCGACAATCCGCACCGGCGCGTCCTTGCTCTCGGCCGGCGCAATCTCCGCCGCACATCCATATTTAGAAACCATGCGCGCTCCCGCCGCATGGTTTGCACCGTCCGCCGCCGGCGCCACATCAAACCTCTCACTGCCGAGAATCGACAGCACGTCATCAAACGTCTTCTGCTTCACTGCCTTCGCCATCGCAACCCTGCTCGCAGGCGCGCATTTCGAACACCGCGCCACCCGCAGTAAACTCAACTTAGACTCGCACATCGGCGCGGCCGGTTCAAACCGCCGCACTCACTAACCACTAACTACTAACCACGAACCACTCGCATTCCATGCTCTCCGCACCCGCCAAACCGCTCGGCCTCACCCTCCTCGACCGCATCGGGAACACCCCTCTGCTCCGCCTCGACGGCCTATGCACCAATCCCGCCGTCCAGCTCCTCGGCAAAGCCGAGTGGACCAACCCCGGCGGCAGCGTCAAAGACCGCGCCGCCTCCGCCATCGTCGCCGACGCCATCCGCCTCGGCCAGCTCACCCCGGGCTCCAACAACAAATCCCTCCTCGACGCCACCTCCGGCAACACCGGCATTGCCTACGCCATGTTCGGCGCGGCCCTTGGGTTTCCGGTGACCCTCTGCGTCCCGTCCAACGTCTCGCCCGAGCGCAAAAACATCCTCGCCGCTTACGGCGCCAACGTCCTCTGGACCGACCCCGCCGACGGCTCCGACGGCGCCATCCGCATGGCCCGCAAACTCATCGCCGACCACCCCGAAAAATTCTTCTACGCCGACCAGTACGGCAACGACAACAACTGGCGTGCCCACTACTACTCCACCGCCAACGAAATCTGGGACCAGACCTCCGGCGCCATCACCCACTTCGTCTGCGGCCTGGGCACCTCCGGCACCTTCATGGGCACCACCCGCCGCCTGCGCGAGCTCTCCGGAGGCCAAAAAAGACCAGTCCGCTGCATCTCCATGCAGCCCGACTCGCCCTTCAACGGCCTCGAAGGCCTCAAGCACATGGCCACCGCCATCGTTCCTCCCATCTACGACCCCAACCTCGCCGACCGCAACATCGACATGCCCACCGAGCGTGCCTACGGGATGTGCAAGCGCCTCGCCCGCACCCAGGGCCTGCTCGTCGGCATCTCCGCCGGTGCGGCCGTCGCCGCCGCGCTCGACATCGTCGAAGAAGAATCCCGCGCTAACCGCGAAGCCGTCATCGTCACCATCCTCCCCGACTCCGCCGACAAATACCTCTCCGACCGCTTCTGGACCGAAGACCACGAACAGGAGCAGACCGCATCCGCGATCACATAGCCAACACGCCCTCATCCTGAGCCAGCTTTGCAGCCGTCATTCTGAGCCAGCTTTGCAGCCGTCATTCTGAGCGCAGCCCCGCAAGGGCGTAGTCGAAGAACCCCGAAGAAGCTGGTCGCACCCATACCGCCCTAAACCTTTTCGACCACGAACCCCGCAACTGGATCATCAACGAGCTCATGTCCCTCATCCTCTCTCGCGCCCTCTACGACGACCTCCGCTCTCACGGCGAAGCCACCTACCCCAACGAGTGCTGCGGCATCCTCCTCGGCCGCGCCGACGCCGCCGCTCTCCGCGTCACCTCGCTGCTCCGCGCCGGCAACACCCGCACCGACTCCGCGCACAACCGCTATCACATCGCGCCCTCCGAGCTCATCGCCGCCCAGCGCCAGGCCCGCGAACAAGGCCTCGACATCGTCGGCTTCTACCACTCCCACCCCGACCACCCCGCGCAATGGTCCACCACCGACTTCGCCGAAGCTCACTGGTTCGGCTGCGCCTATGTGATCACTTCGATCGCGCATGGAAAAGCCGAAACCACCAACAGCTTCCTCCTCACCGGCACCACCGAAGACGACAAGCGCTTCGAACCGCAATCCATCGTCGTCGAATAGCCCTACAATCCGACTCAACGTACCATTCAGGACCGGCTATAGAGGAGAAGCTAAGTGCCGACAACGTTTGTTCTTGGTGCAGGGGCATCGAGAGATGCTGGATATCCATTTGCAAAAGAGATGGGAAGGGGTCTTCTCACTTGGATGGAGCAGGCACAGCCTGAAGGAGTGTGCGACTTTTCAGCGTCAGCATCTTTTCTGCGCGAAAGATTCGAGAATGCGGAAGACATTGAAGTACTGCTGGAGCAGATAGAAAAGGTGACATCCCTCTCCAACAGTGCTCCTGTAATAGACCGCATGCGCGCCGCTCGGGTTAACGTCGATCGCTGCGCCTTAATTCAAGGGCTCGCAGATGGTTCGAGCAGATCGATCGCGTATCCTCAAACTCCTCCTATAGTCTGTTCGCCAGAGAAGTCGTTCAGCCTAGCGACACGGTAATCACATTCAACTATGACGTTTCACTTGATAAAGAACTCAAGCGAGCCGGTGCGTGGGAAGCAGGCGACGGCTATGGCTTTGAAATCGAGGGATTGCCCGCTTCGTCGAGAGTTGCCCTTCTCAAATTGCACGGGAGCATAAACTGGCGGGCGCTGCTTTTCGGCGGTCGTAGAGCAGCGGTGGTGAACGATTTGGAACGTTCCTTGGGACGTCGCCCAATCCTGTTCGATTCTGACTTGAAAACACTCGGGTACGATCACGAGGTCGATGGCAGTCTTCCTCGCGGTCGAGACGTAGCCGCAGTCGATTCGCTGATCCTGCCCGTGCATGAGAAGCAGTTCTTTTTTCATACCAGCTTTGGCGACGAATGGACTTCGTTCTGGGATTCGCTTTGGAGCGCTGCTGCCGCATCACTTCGAACTAGCGACCGCATCGTTATTTGTGGCTACAGCGTCCTGCCAATTGACGAGCGAGCATGCAAAATGCTGCTTGAGGACCAGCAGATCGCAGCCCGTTTTGAGGTGTGTTGCGGGGACGATTCAGAAGTGATCGTAGACCGTCTGAGGTCATTCGGGCGGGATGCTCATGCAGCTAAGTGGACGCTATTTGGTGACTGGGTGGCCGCTACAGCGGATCAGCGGAACCCCATGTCGATCCCCTGATCTGTATGCAGGCCGGATTGATTCTCATGAACGCGCTGCTCTTTACGCATCCGCTTTTCTGTACAGGCAGGATGGAGGCAATCGCGGACACAATTCCGTTGAGCCGACATCCCTAGGCTCATACTGCTTGCATGATCCTTCGCAACGCTTTCTGTGCTCTTCCTGCAATCTTCATCGCCTGCACCGCTCTCTCCGCCCAGCAAGCCCGCGCCATCACCACCGACCCCGCGCCCAACCCCTCCGCGCCCACCCAAAACATCGAAACCGTCCTCGACTCCCACGGCAGCCGCATCACCGGCATGTTCCTGCTCGCCGCCGGCACTGAGCCGCATCCCACCGTCATTCTCCTCCACGGCTTCCCCGGCTACGAGCAGAACATCGACCTCGCCCAGACCCTCCGCCGTGATGGCTGGAACGTCCTCGCCATGCACTACCGCGGTTCCTGGGGTTCACAAGGCACCTTCAGCTTTACCCACTGCATGGAAGACGTCGGCACCATGCTCGCGTACGTCGAGCAGCCCGCCAACGTAAGCAAGTTCCACATCGACACACATCACCTCGTCGTCATCGGCCACAGCATGGGCGGCTTCCTCACCGTCGCCGCGCTCGCTCAATACCCAGCGCTCAAAGCCGGCGTGGTCATCACCGAAGGCAGCCCCGTCCACGACACCCACGACTACTTCACCAACCCCGACCCCGCCAACTACGCCCCGCTCGCCGGCACCTCACCCGCCGCACTCCAGCACGAAGCCCAATCCCACGCCACCGCCTGGAGCTTCCCAACCTTCGCCGCGCAAATCGGAGCCCAGCCCACGCCGCGCCCCGTGCTCATCCTCTCCGCCAACGACGGCCTCCGCGCCTCCAACGAAGCTCTCGTCTCCGCGCTCAAGCAGGCCGGCTCGCCCGTCACCTCCATCCACTTCGACACCGACCACGGCTTCACTGACCACCGCATCGCGCTCGAATCCGCCATCCTCAAATGGCTCGACGACACCGCCCGCTAGCCCCGCACATCACCGCGGCGTCAAACTCTCCCGCGGCCCATACTGCCCCTTCGAGTTCCCCGGCCCTCCCACAAACTCCAGCACCGGAATCCGCTCATCCACATCCGGCAGCGGAGGAAACGGTGCATGCGGCTCCGCCTGGTACCAGTACGCCACCGACGAAAACGTGTCCGAGCGATGGTTCGCATGCCCATGCTCAATTGACGCCTTGAAATACTTCGTAAACGGAATCGGCGAATCCAGATGGAACCGGTACACGCTCCACCGGCTCCCTGCTTCCTCCTTGCCCACCAGCGGCGCCCCATTGAAGGCACCACTGTACGCCGAGCCGCCGAAGTCCCACGCTCCCAGAAAATAATCCTCACTCCCCGTCCCGATAAACGTAGGCTTCGTCTCGTCGTCAATAAAGAAGAAGTCGTCGCCCTCGCCCCACCATCCATCCTGGTTCTGCAGCACCGACATCGTCACGCCGACAAACTGCCCGTGCCCCCGCGCCTCCACCCACACATAGTTGTCCTTGCCATCCAGGTTGCGCCTGTAGTTCACAATCGGATCGCCATTCTCGTACCACTCGCCCGTCCATCCATGGTTGGGCTGTGCCTGCCTGTACTCCGCATGAAAGTACACCGTGTCCTTCGCAATCGGATGCGTGTACGTGCGATAGTCGATGTTCCAGTACAGGCTGTTCAGCGGCAGCTTGCCTTCATTCGTAATCGTGATCCGCGCATGATGCCCGAACGGCATCGGAAAATAGCAGTTCATCGCGTGATCGTGTGACACCATCAGCACGGCCGACTGCCACGGCACAACATCTCCCGTCCCTTCTCCGAAGAAATCCCCGATCGGCGCCTCCACACTTGGCGACTCTTCACCGTCCCAGTACATCCGCAGCACCACGCGCTTCAGAAAATATGGCTCCCGATCGCTCAGCGTGAACCACATGTGCGAGATCATCCCCGGCCCATCCGCATCCAGCACCGTCAGCGTCTGTCCTGGATTCACCGTCTGGAAATCGTAGTTCGCTCCGGTCCTCTCCGCGCTGCTCGAGCGGTGCAGCGCGTACGTCTGCTGCTGCGTCGGATCGGGCATCCACCCAGGAATCTGCGCTGCCGCGCACATTGAAACCAACAGCCCAAACACACCAAGCGCGAGCGCCCGCATAACCTTGCTCCTCAAAATTCAGAGATTGTATGGCAGCCGCCGATTATATCGGATACCGGTCTCTACACACTCTGCTTTCTCTACATAAATCGGATTCGATGAGTGCATTGGCGGTTTTGTACTCACTGTGAGCCCACAGCTACACTTCCAGCTTCACTTGATGAGCAAGCCGAACATCGGCTGAGGACGCGCCGATCATCAGATCCACCGTGCCCGCATCCACTGCAAACGCCTGCTTGTCTTCGTCCCAATAAGACAGCGCCGCGTTGTCGTGCTGGAGTGTGAAATGTACCGTCCGGCTTTCTCCCGCGGCCAGGTGAACACGCTCGAAACCCACCAGCTGTTTCAAAGGCCTCTGCACTGTCCCCCCGGAAACACGCACATAGAACTGAACAATCTCATCCCCGTCACGCTTCCCGGAATTCCTTACCTGCATCTGGAGCGAGAGGCTCCCGCCGGCCTTCAGGCTGTCTCCTGAGACCTTCAGGCCCGAATAATCGAAGGCTGTGTAGCTCAGTCCGTGTCCAAAGGGATAGAGCGGCACACCCTGGTAATACAGATAGGTGCGGCCGTAGCGAATGTTGTAGCTATCAAAGTCGGGCAGATCTGACGTATGCCGATACCAGGTCATGCTCACCTTGCCACCGGGGTTGTAATCCCCAAAGATGACATCCGCGAGCGCGTCACCCTGCTGTCCGCCCAGGAAAACTCCACCAACGATCGCAGGCAGGTTTTCCTGTTCCCATAGAACAGAGACCGGACAATTGGAAGAGATCACAAGAATCGTCTTCGGGTTCGCCGCGTACACCGCCTGTATTAACTCATGCTGCGCACCGGGCAGATGCAGGAAATCGCGGTCATGTCCTTCGCGGTCAATCTGCTCATCATCACCGGCAAACACCAGCACGGCATCGGCGCCTTTGGCGGCGTCGAGGGCAGCCTGCATCAGCCTGTCGTCTTTTTCACCGGTCACCGTACAGCCGATTGCATACGCGACATGGGTTGTTGCACCCGTCAATTCCAGCGAAGCCGGTCCCGTGTATTTGGCGCCTCGCGGTGCATGGTTATTCGTCTCCTCTGTCTGGGTCAACGAAGCCGGCGGTTGAATTCCGAAGCGGCTCAGAATGCCATCCAGTGGAGAAACCCTGTCCAGCGGCTTGCCACTGTAGTTTCCAAGCTGGCAGGTCGCAGCCATCGGCCCAATGACTGCAAGTTTTTGTATACCCTTCGCGTGCAGCGGTAACGTGCTGTTCTCGTTCTTAAACAGGACCACCGACTGCCGGCCTGCCTCTCGGCACAGCTCGCGGTGCTCCGGGCTTTCCAGGCATGAAACCGGAATATTGGAATAAGGATTTTGCTCCATCGGATCGAAATCGCCCAGCAGAACGCGTCCCGTGATCGAGCGGATCAGCGAACGATCGATGGTCTCTTCGCTGATGAGCATCTTGTCCACTGCTTCACCCAAAAAGCCTGGAAGCGTGCTTCCGCAGTTGATATCGCAGCCCGCATTCACAGCCAGCGCCGACGCCTCGGCAAGCGTTGGCACAAAGTGGTGCGTACGCGTGATATCGCCGACTGCATCGCAATCGGAGACAACATAGCCTTGAAATCCCCAGCGATCGCGCAGTAACTCCGTCAGCAGGAACGGATTGGCTGTCGTCGGAATTCCATTCATCTCGTTGTAGGAACTCATCACCGTAAAGGTGCCACCCTGACGCACGCACGCTTCGAATCCACGCGCGTAGTACTCGTAAAAACTACGCGAGTCGACCGAGGCTGAGGTCTCCTGGCGATCGTCCTCTGTATCGTTCGCGGCAAAGTGCTTGGCACAGGCAACGCTCTTCAGGTAGCGCGGATTATCCCCCTGAATGCCGCGTACGGCTTCTACAGCCAGCTTCGAAACCAGAAGAGGATCTTCGCTGTAATTTTCCCCAATGCGCCCCCAGCGCGGATCGCGCGTCCCCATGTTCACGGTAGGAGGAGAAAACATGGCCAACCCCTGGCCGTTCTTCTTGTGCCACGCCCAGATTTCATCGGACACAGCGGTAAATACGCGATGGATTAAATCCGGGTTCCACGAGCAGCCAAGTGCCAGCGGCAATGGAAACGAAGTCACCGGCCCCTCATGGATCAGCCCATGGAGCGCCTCGCTCGCGTAGTAGTTGAACGCCGGCATATTCAATCGCGCTATCCCCGGAACCTTGTGGCCAAACTGCGAGATCTTTTCCTGCAAGGTCATCCTGGCAACAAGCTCCGACGCGCGCTTTCGTGCTGCTTCGAAATGCTCCATCGCAATCGGACCGGGATTGGCAAGCGCATTCGCGGCTGCAGAGGCCGCAGACGCAATAGCGGGAGGATCCAGTTCTGCCTCGGCATGCTTCGCCAGAGAACCGCTTGTTACAGCAAACGCCACACCGCTGCCAACCAGGGTAAGAAATTCGCGCCGGTTCACCGATCGCAATTTCGACTCATGCTCTGTCATCGATTCATCATCTCCATTCGAGTCTCAGGCTGGGTTATCTTCTGGCCGCTGAATCGCATAGCCATTAAGTCGCGTTCCGAGAGTACCATCAGGAGACCGTTATCTCGCAACCGGGTGCCCCATTCACACGCAGCTTCAGCGCGGGTGAGTGGGCCGGGTGCCCATCCGTACGCGCAGCCGGCGGCTGGAAAGCAAGCTGCTACAGGTTCAGCTTTCGAGCCCAGTCCGGGATCGGCCGGAAACTACTGCTGCCGCCGCTGTCCCTCACCGCAATCATGCGGGGACCTTCCGCAGTGGAGTTATCGAACAGAAGAACCTCGTGCACAAGCTGCAAGGCTACCCTTAAAATTCGCGAAGCTCCGCGGAAACCGCCCACGCTGGTCCTGCTCAGGAACATCGTGCCCGCCGTACAGAACCCGGTCCCGAACCCTCTGGATATTGATTTCGACCGATTCGGTCCCAACATAGATCAAACGCACCGTGTACCCCAGACCCGCCGCGCGCTTCATCATCCTCAAGTAGGTCTTGCCGGATAAGGTGGTCTCCACGAGGAAGCTCTCTCGCCTGTCCAGAAACTCTTCACACATCCCAAGAATCAGCCGCCCGGCATCAATTGGCGAGCCGCCCGAAGCTGTCCCCGCAGCCGCCACCGCGACCGCATCCGGATCCAGCACAGGATTGTCCTGAAAGGCCTCACGCCCGGAACTCGTAAGTGTCGACTTTCCAGCTCCGTTTGCCCGGCGAGCACCGTCAACCTGGGCACTAGCTAGCCTTACCCGCCCGGTTTGTCTCATTTGCTGGCAGCTTCCCGGCTTTCTTCCACTCAAGAACAAGCCGATTAATCGCAACCTGCTCACGAGCTTTTTTTTCAAGCCACAACCCTAGCTTGCGAATGTCCTGTTCCATACCCGAAATCTTACTCTCCCCGACCAACCCGCCCCGTCCTGCATCGCCCACCCCTGCCTGGGCATCGAATAGCAGTAAAGAAACACATCAAATCCTGCATAATAGAGAACAATGAAAGTCCATATCCCAACACCACTCCGCAACTACACCGAGCGACAGCAAACCGTCTCGGTCGGGGGCGTGACGGTCGCTGAGGGTCTGGAGCAGCTGGTCAAGCAGTTCCCTGCCATGCGCCAGCATCTCTTCACTCCTGACGGCAAGTTGCGCTCGTTCGTCAACGTCTACGTCAATGACGAGGACGTCCGCTATCTCCCTGAAAAAGAACACACCGGCGTTGATGATGCCGCCGAACTCTCGATCATCCCCTCCATCGCTGGCGGCTGTTGTCCCCTCGCTGCCTGTTGTTGTTGTCGCTAGCAGCGAGAACACAACCCGGAACTAAGCTCCCCCTGAGTTTCAAGTTGACGTCATCCTGAGGCGAAGCCGAAGGACCTCCGTATTTGTATTGCCCGAACCGGCACGAATCCACGTGCTCACCGCCCGCATCTCCATAAAGGAGGAGTGAGCCTGCTTGACAAACGCTGCCCTCCCGGACCCCCTGTTAACATAGGGTCAGGATCACAGTTTGAAGCTAAGTTATTTCGTTTGAAGACTTTGCCATCCAAGTCGCCCGTTTTCAATACTTTGCACATTTGCTGTCACTTGAGGTCCAGACCTAAGTTCAATATTATGAAGATTTTGCGCAAAAAGTGACGGGGGGAGGGGTACCCTCCCAAAAAGGACAAAATGCCAGCCACACTCGACGAACTCACCACCGAACTCCCGAAGCTCTCCAACGAGGAAATCGCCCGCTACTCGCGCCACCTCCTCCTTCCCGAGGTCGGCATGGAAGGCCAGCAGAAGCTCAAGGCCGCCCGGGTCCTCTCGGTCGGCACCGGAGGCCTCGGCGCCCCCCTGGCCCTCTACCTCGCCGCCGCCGGCGTCGGCACCCTCGGCCTCATCGACTTCGACCTCGTCGATGAATCGAATCTGCAGCGCCAGATCATCCACTCGCAATCCACAGTCGGCATGCTCAAGGTCGACTCCGCCGAACAGATGATCAAGGGCCTGAACAAGAACACCAACGTGGTGAAGCACAACACCATGCTCACCTCGGCCAACGCGCTGGATATCTTCCGCGACTACGACATCATCGCCGACGGCACCGACAACTTCCAGACGCGCTACCTGGTCAACGACGCCTGCGTCCTCACCGGCAAACCCAACGCCTACGGCTCCATCTTCCGCTTCGAGGGCCAGGCCTCGGTCTTCGCCCACGAGGATGGCCCCTGCTACCGCTGCCTCTACCCCGAACCCCCACCCCCCGGTCTCGTCCCCTCCTGTGCCGAAGGCGGCGTGCTCGGGATACTTCCCGGTCTGGTCGGAATTATTCAGGCGACCGAGGTCATCAAGCTCATCCTCGGCATCGGTGAGCCGCTGATTGGCCGGTTGCTGCTTGTAGACGCGCTCGGCATGAACTTCCGCACGCTCAAGCTGCGCAAAAATCCGAGCTGCCCAGCCTGCGGAACGCACGAGATTAAAGAGCTGATCGACTACGACCAGTTCTGCGGAATTCAGAAGCCCACGGAAATTGGTCCTCTCGAGGTCTCCTCGCACGGTAAGGTCGCGGATCTGCCAGTGGTCGACGGCATTCCGCAGATATCCGTCGAGCAGCTCAAGGCCGAGATAGACGAAGGACGCAAGCCATTCATCCTCGACGTCCGCGAGCCGCACGAGTACCAGATCGTCAATCTCGGCGCTCCTCTCATTCCGGTCGGCCAACTGGACCAGCGCCTCAACGAAATTCCGGTCGGCAGGAACGAAGAGATCGTCGTGCACTGCAAGACCGGCGGCCGCAGCCAAAAGGCCTCACTCGCCCTCAAACAGGCAGGCTTTACGAATGTGAAGAACCTTGCTGGCGGTATCACCGCCTGGGCTGACAAGATCGACAGGTCGCTGCCGAAGTATTAACGCAAGCCATTCGCAAAATCGAAGCTCCGCCGCGAGGCGGAGCTTCTTTGATTTGAGACGATCCCGCGAATCAATCGCGCTCAGTATCCTCTTCGACGAGAATCTCCAGCACAAGCGGTGGCTCAAGCATGAAGTCCATCGTGCTCATCTGGGCGACGGCCTTTTCCAGCGTCGAGCGGAGACACGGCTCGGTGGTGATGACGAAGGGCAAGCGATCGCTTGCATGTCCGCGGTGCTGCAGGAGGGAGTCGATGTTGACCTGCTCCTTTGCCAGAGCTCCCGCGATTGCGGCAACAATGCCGGGACGGTCTGCGACGACGAACCGCAGGTAATGCGGCGCATTCACGTCGCCCGTCACGGGCAGTTTGCGGACCGGAAGCCGCACTGCGGAACTGCCCTGCGCGACCGGAGAGCACATCGCTCATCACGGCGACTGCCGTAGGATGTCCGCCGGCGCCATGCCCGCTGAACACCACATCCCCACCGAACTCGCCGCTGGTGACGATCATGTTCTGCGTGCCGCGCGACCAGGCGATCGGGGAGCTCTTCGGCACGAGCATGGGGCCGACGCGAGCGCGCACGACAGCCCTATCGAGCTGCGCGCGAGACACTTGCCGGATCGTGCAGGCAAGCTCTTTGGCGTAAGGGAAATCCACGGCGCCGACGTGGCGGATGGTCTGCGCTGGAACATCTTCGGGACGAATTTCTGCCTGGAGTGCGAGGCGCGCGAGGATGCAGAGCTTTGCTCGCGCATCGAAGCCGTCGACGTCAGCAGATGGATCGGCTTCGGCATAGCCGGCGCGTTGCGCGTTCGCGAGCACTTCGCCGTAGTTGGCGCCGCTCTCCATTGAGCTGAGGATGAAGTTGCAGGTACCGTTCACGATGCCGCTGATGCGGCGGATGCGATCGCCGCTAAGCCCCTGGGCCATCCCCGGAATCACCGGCACACCACCAGCGACGGCCGCACCGAACAGCAGTTGCACGTTGTGCTTCGCGGCAAGATCGAGGAGCTCGGTTCCGCGGAACGCGAGCAGTTGCTTGTTCGCGGTGATGACGTGCTTGCCTGCCGTGAGTGCAGCGCGCAGCCAACCTTCGATCGGATCGAGTCCGCCGATCAGCTCTACAACTGCATCGACGTCAGGCGCGGTGAGGACGTCTTCGGCGCGATCCGTCCAGATTGCGTCTGCAGGCACAAACCTGGCGCGTTCATGCTGACGCTTGCGCTGCACACCACGGTTGAAGACGCGCGTGATCCTGATCTCGTTGTGCGCTCCAGCGGCGAGCACCTCAGCGAACGAACTGCCGACCGTACCAAACCCAAGCAAACCTAAGCGCAATCGTTACTCCTGTTGTGTTGATCAGTATTTCACTTTGAAGGGGCTTGCCTCCCAGGCGGCGAAGCTCTCCCAGGCCTTTTCGGCGAGCATGTTGTGGATCGGAATTGTGCGCTGATCGAGCGGCTTTCGCATCTCGTCGTAGAGAAACGAATCATCAAAGCCGATGCGTGCGGCGTCTGCCGCGCTGTTGCCGTAGTAGATCGCACGAACATGGGACCAGTAAAGAGCCGCGAGGCACATGGGGCATGGCTCGCAACTGGTGTAAACGTCGCAGCCTTCGAGCCAGAAGTTGCCGAGCTTTTTGCAGGCTTCTCGAATGGCGACGACCTCGGCGTGCGCCGTGGGATCGTTCCATTCGGTTACGTGATTGACACCGGTGGCGAGCACGTTGCCATCCTTCACGATCACCGCGCCGAACGGACCTCCGCGACCGCTGGCGACATTCCCGGTCGCGAGCGCAATCGCCTGTTCCATAAACGCAGGTTGGGCTTCGCGAAACTCGGGGCGCGGTTCGCTCATCAGACGGTCTCTGCCTGGACTGTGAAAAGGGGCATAATCAGCAACATGGTACACGGTCTTCGATCCCGGCACGTTGTTACACCCGATGGTGAGCGCGCTGCGGTGGTGGTGATTGAAGGCGAGCACATCGTTGCAGTGAAGGAGGCCAGCGAAGTTCCGGCTGAGACTTCGGTGGAGGATCTTGGTGAGCTGGCCCTGATCCCGGGGCTGGTGGATGTGCACACGCATTTGAACGAGCCGGGCCGGACGGAGTGGGAGGGCTTTGAAACAGGGACGTGCGCAGCGGCGGCGGGCGGATTCACAACGATCGTCGATATGCCGCTGAATTGTCTGCCGGAGACGACGGATGTCGAGGCGCTGGAATTGAAGCGTGCGGCGGCGCGCGGCAAGGCAATGGTGGATTACGCGCTGTGGGGCGGAGCCGTGGATGGGAATCAGTGTGAGCTGGAGCCGCTGGCTGTTGCAGGCGTGGCCGGGTTCAAGTGCTTCCTGATCTATCCCGGAACGGATGGGTTCACAGAGATCGATCGCGCGAACCTGGAGCTCGCGATTCCGCACATCGCGCGCACGGGGCTTCCGCTGCTGGTGCATGCGGAGCTTGCAGGAGCCATCGATGCAGCGGTGGCTCGGCTGAACAGCAGCGATGCGGATTGGCGCAGGTATGAGACGTATCTTGCGTCGCGGCCGGACGAGGCGGAGCTGGAGGCAATTGCGATGATGCTCGAGCTGTGCCGCGCGCACAGGTTCCGGCTGCACATTGTGCACCTGTCAACGGCGAAGGCGCTGCCGATGATTCGCGCGGCGCGCATGGAGGGACTGCCGCTGAGTGTCGAAACGTGTCCGCACTATCTGCACTGCGCGGCGGAGGAGATTCCGGATGGAGCGACGCTGTTCAAGTGCGCGCCGCCGATTCGCTCTGCGGAGAATCGTGAACTTTTGTGGAGAGCGCTACTCGGTGGCGACGTTGATTTTGTGGCTACGGATCATTCGCCGTGTCCGCCTGGCATGAAGCGGCTGGGGGCGAATGCTCCGGGTGAAGAGGCTGGACGATTTGATGAAGCATGGGGCGGGATTCCATCGCTCTCGACGGCGTTGCCGGTGTTGTGGACTGACTGCTTGAAACGAGGCATTCCGCTGACGAGGCTGGTGCAATGGATGTCCACCAAGCCGGCGACACTCGCGGGGTTGAGCTCGCAGGTGGGTGCGATTGCACCGGGAATGCAGGCGAATCTGGTGGCGTTCGATAAGGATGCGATGTTCACGCTGGCGCCGGAACATTTGCACTACCGGCATGCGATTTCGCCGTACATGGGTGAGGAGCTGCGCGGGATTATTCGAGCGACGTGGCTGCGCGGAGAGCTGGTGTATGCGAATCATGACGGCAAAGTAACGTTTGCGGATACTCCCCGCGGGAGAGAGTACGCGTTATCCTGTTCCCTCACCTGAGCGACTGTTATGGCTGATGGAAGGTCGATTCTCGCCGAATGGAACCGTCTGGATGCCGCGAGTGCGGCAGAGGTGATCCTGCCGTGCAACGGGTCGCGTGCCTGGGCGGAAAGTGTTGCGCGGGGGCGTCCGCTAACGACGAGTACGGAGTTGTTCGAGGCTGCGGATCGCGCGTGGCAGTCGCTGCCGGAAGGCGACTGGCAGGAGGCGTTCCATTCGCATCCACGATTGGGTGAGCGGAAGGCAAAGGCTGCCACTGAAAAGAGCTTGAGCTGGAGTGCAGGCGAGCAGAGCTCGGCGAATCCTGATGAGGCTGCGCGTGAGGCGCTCGCTCGTGGGAATGCGGAGTACGAGGCGAAGTTTGGACGGACCTTCCTGCTGTGCGCAACAGGCCGGAGTGCAGAGGAGATGCTGACGATTTTGCGACGTCGCATGCAGAGCGATGCCGAGACAGAATTGCGGGAGGCGGCGGAACAGCAGCGGTTAATTACGCGGCTGCGGCTGCGAAAGTGGCTCGAGATGCCGGCATTGACTTGTGCGCAGCTGGCGGAAAAGGCTAGTGAGAAATCGGAGGAGGCGGCTTAGAGATGGGGCTTTCTACGCACATTCTTGATACATCGCAAGGCCGGCCGGCGGCGGGGATTGAGGTTGTGCTTCTGCAGGAGAGCGGCGATGCATGGAGAGAGATCGGCCGCGGCTCGACGGATGGCGATGGGCGCTGCCGTACGCTGCTAGGCGAGCGGGAGCTCGAGCGGGCGACGTATAAGCTGCGCTTTGAGGTGGCACCATACTTTTCGGCGCAGAGCATTACGATCAGCTGCCTGTATCCGTACGTGGAGATTGCATTCACGGTTACAGATGCGTCGCAGCACTATCACGTACCTCTACTGATTGCGGCGAATGGATACACGACTTATCGAGGGAGCTGATGCGGGGCACGACTTGTAAGCTCGCAGCAAATCGGTATGGGAAGTCGCGTGTGCGGCTTATGCGCGTGACGCGGCATGAGTCACATCATGATCTCGATGAGTGGACGGTACAGGTGCTGCTCACGGGAGACTTTGAGTCGGCGCATACGGTGGGGGATAACTCAAGGATTCTGCCGACGGACACGATGAAGAACACGGTGTACTTTGTCGCGCGCGAGTCGAAGGCCGACAGCATGGAGGAGTACGCGAAGGAGCTGATTGACTTTTTGCTGACGCGGAATCCGCAGGTGAGCGGTGCAGAGGTGGTGATCGAGTCGCACCTGTGGAAGCGGCTGACGGTGGATGGGCGGCCGCATCCGACGGCGTTTATGCATGGGTCGGATGAGCGGCAGACGACGAGGGTTTCGCGCCGGCAGGGAGAGCCGTTTGAGATTGTGAGCGGGTTGGATGGGTTGAACATTTTGAAGACGGCGCAGTCTGCGTTCTTCGGCTACATCAAGGATGAGCTCACAACGCTGCCGGAGACGAGGGAACGGCTGTTCGGCACCGTGGTGAAGGCGGAGTGGCCGTACACGGCGCGGGCGATTGCGGAGGGCATCGACTTCAACAAAGTGCGGCGGCATCTGCGCGAGACGATGCTGACAACGTTTGCGAAACATGATTCGTTGTCAGTGCAGCAGACGCTGTTCGCGATGGGCGAGGCTGCGCTGGCGCACACGGACATCATCGACGAGGTGTACCTGCTGATGCCGAACAAGCATAATTTGCTGGTGGATATGGGGCGGTTTGGGAAGGATAATCCGAACCACATCTTCGTTCCTACAGATGAGCCGCATGGAACGATCGAAGCAACGGTGCGGCGCGCGTAAGATGAGCGATCTGGTGCTGCACCAACACGCGCAGAAGATTATTGAGCGATGCCGCGAGCTTGCGCGCATCTCGGATGTTCCGGGAGAGACGACCAGGCTTTTTCTTTCGCCGGCGACGCGCGATGCGCACACGCTGCTGCTTTGGTGGATGCGCAATGCGGGGCTCGAGGGGCGGGTAGATGATGCGGGGAACCTGCGAGGCGTTCGTGTCGCGGGGGGAGAATCTGCTGGACGGGTAGTGCTGTTTTCGCACATCGATACGGTGCCGAACGCGGGCGCGTTTGACGGGCCACTGGGCGTGGTGCTGGCGATCGAAGCGCTGGAGATGCTTGCGGAAGAGCCACTTCCGTTCAGCGCGGAAGTGATTGCGTTCAGCGAAGAGGAAGGGATTCGGTTCGGGTTTCCGTTCTTCGGCTCGATGGCTGCGACGGGACAGGTTGTTCCTGCGACGCTGGAGCGGCGGGATAAGAATGGAGTGTCGGTTGCGGAGGCGCTGTATGGGTTCGGGCTGCGGCCGCAGAACATAGCGCATAGCGGTGCACTGGTCCGGGATACGTTCGCCGCGTTGGAGGTACACATTGAGCAGGGGCCGGTACTCGAGGCCGAGGACCTTTCGCTCGGAGTGGTGGAGGCGATTGTCGGGCAGTCGCGGTTCGAGCTGACGTTTGCAGGACAGGCGAATCATGCGGGCACAACGCCGATGCGGCTGCGGCATGATGCTCTCGCGGCGGCGGCGCAGTGGGTGACAGAGGTGGAGCGCTATGCGGCGAACTACCAGCAGCTCGTGGCGACGGTCGGGCAGATTGAGGTATCGCCGGGCGCGGTGAATGTGGTGCCGGGCAGCGTGCGGGCGACGCTGGATGTGCGGCATCCGAAGGACGAATCGCGGCATGCGGCAGTGGCGAATCTGTTGACCAAGGCGGAGCTGGCGGCAGCGCAGCGCGGGGTGCGGGTGAGCGCGAAGGCAATGTCGTCGCAGGCAGCGGTGGCGATGAATCGCGAGCTCACGGTGACGTTGCAGCAGGATGCCGAACGGGCTGGCTATGAGACACACCAGATGTTCTCGGGTGCAGGACACGATGCGATGATCCTCGCGCCCCACGTGCCGACGACGATGCTCTTCGTGCGTTCGCCGGGCGGCCTGAGCCACCATCCGGAGGAGGCAGTGCGCGTGGATGACGTGGAGGCGGCGCTGGCAACAGTTCTCGAATTCCTGCGTGGAATAAAACCTGCGGACAGGTAGAATCAGGGTCTCTTATGCATCATCTTGGATTGACACGCAGCGCGAATCACCGCGACCATCTGCTTCTCACGCCGGATACGTTCATCCGCACGCCGCTGCCAGGATTGACCGACGGCATGGCGATTGTGCATGTCGCGCCGCGGGCCGGCGCGGCGTTTACGATGATGACCGTTGAGCTCGAAACAGGCGGCACGTTGATGGAAGGACCGACGCAGCGGTTCCTGTATGTGCTTGAGGGCGAGCTTACTCTCACCGAGCGAAGCGCGGGGCCACATGCGATGAGCGCAGGTGGGTACGCCTATTTGCCCACGGAGTCGGAGTACACGCTGAAGGCAGAGAAGCGCGCGCGAGTTGTGGTGATCGACAAACCGTTCCTGCCGCTGCCGCATTCGCGTGGCGAAGAACCCGAAGAGGCGTGGCCATGGTTTCTGGTTGGGCGCGAGGACGAGGTTGCTTCGGTTGCACTGAACGGCGATGAGGGGCTGCAGGTGCGCTCGTTGCTGCCGGACTCATCCGCCTTTGATTTCGCATGTAACACGATGACGTATGCGCCGGGCGCGGGGCTTTCACAGGTGGAGATTCACTATATGGAGCATGGCCTGCTGATGCTGGAGGGCGGCGGGATCTATCGGCTCGGCGAGGAGTGGTATCCCACGCAGGCCGGTGACTTCGTCTGGATGGCACCGTTTTGCCCGCAGTGGTTCGGCGCAATCGGCAAGCAGCCGGCGAAGTACTTAATCTACAAGGACTTCAACAGACACACGCTCGCATGAACATCAGCATCAATTCCGATCGTCTTCTTGCCGAGCTGCATGAACTCGCCCGGATTACGGATTGTCCCACCACGGAAGACAGGTCATTGCCCGAGCCGACACAGGCAGTCACGCGGATCGTGTTTACGGCGCGGGATCTCGAAGCACGTGCATGGCTGAAGTCGCTGGCGAAGGGCGCAGGATTCCGCGTGCGTGAGGATGCAGTCGGCAATACGTTTATGCGATGGGAGGGCACTGATACTGCAGCTGGCGTAGTCGGAACCGGATCGCACACGGATGCGATTCCGCACGCTGGTATGTACGACGGCACCGTGGGTGTGGTGGGCGGGCTGGAGGCATTGCGTTCGCTGAAGGAGTCCGGGTTTCAGCCGAAGCGATCGCTCGAACTGCTGATGTTCACGAGCGAGGAGCCGACGCGGTTTGGAATTGGGTGCCTGGGGTCGCGGCTGCTGGGTGGAGTGATGGACCCGCAGAGCGCGGATGAGCTGCGCGACCGGCTGCATGAGACTGACCCAAATGCGCCGGAGGGGCTCGCGCTACGAGACGTCCGAGAGGCGGCAGGATTCACGGGCCGGCTGGCGAGTGTGAAGCTCCCGGCGAACTATTATGACGCATGGGTGGAGTTGCACATCGAGCAGGGGCCCCTGCTCGAGCGCGATGGGATTCAGCTTGGAATTGTGACGAACATCGCCGCGCCGGCGAGCTACCGGTATACGGTTGAGGGTTTCGGCGGGCACGCGGGTGCGCTGCTGATGCCGGACCGGCGCGATGCACTTTGCGCGGCTGCCGAGATCATTCTTTCGGTCGAGCGCCATGCGCTGGCGGCGAATGCGCGAGCGAAGGCTGAGGAGCAGAGTGGCGTGGACACAGTCGCGACCGTTGGCATGGTATCGGTGCATCCTGGCGCGGTGAACTCGGTGCCTTCGCGTGTGCAGATCACGCTGGATATCCGCGACACGGATGTGAGCCGCCGGAACTCAGTCATGGATGCGCTGCACGCGGACATTCGGGAGATCCAGCAACGCCGCGGCGTGCGCGTGACGGAGGAGTTGATCAACGCCGACCAGCCGGCGCATTCCGATCCGCGGATCGTTGCGGCGCTCGAGGATGCGTGCGGGGAAGAGGGCGCGAGTTTCAGGCGGATGGTGTCGCGTGCGTACCATGACACGAACTTCATCGCGCCGATTGCGCCTGTGGCGATGCTCTTTATTCCATGCCGAAATGGTGTTTCTCATCGCCCCGATGAGTACGCCACACCCGAGGCCATTGCGCTGGGCACGCGAGTGCTCGCCCGGACACTCGCAAAACTCTCTATCGCATAGTTCGGCGAGGCGGCTACACTGTCTGCAGCGCTGAGTTTGCGTCCTGCACGACGTGACGCCATGCCCATTCAGACCATCAATCCCGCGACCGGCGAGCTGCTCCGCAGCTTCGAGCCACTCACGCCTCAAGGCCTGGAGGCAAAGCTGGCGCTTGCTTATGAGGCGAGCCGCAGCTATCCCTCTGAGCCGCTGGCGCAGCGTGCGTTCTGGATGCGGCGGCTGGCCCATCTGCTGGATGCTGAGCAGAACGATTTGGCGACGATGATGGTGACGGAGATGGGTAAGACCATTACGGCCGCTCGTGCGGAGGTGGAAAAGTGCGCGCGTGCTTGCCGCCATTATGCGGAGAATAGCGAGGCCATGCTGGCGCCGGAGTTTATCGCGACCGAGCATGCGCGCAGCTACGTGCGCTGGGATCCGCTGGGTGTGGTGCTGGCAGTGATGCCGTGGAACTTTCCGCTGTGGCAGGTGTTCCGGTTTCTTGCGCCGGCGCTGATGGCGGGCAACGTCGGGCTGCTGAAACATGCCTCGAACGTGCCGCAGTGTGCGCTGGCGATCGAGGCACTTGTGCGGCGCGCGGGATTTCCGCGTGGGGTGTTTCAGACGCTGCTGATCGAATCGAAGCAGGTGGAGAAAGTGCTTGCGGATGACCGCGTGGCAGCGGTGACGGTGACGGGCTCGGAGGCTGCGGGGCGGGCGGTGGGAGCACAGGCGGGATACTTCATCAAGAAGAGTGTGCTTGAGCTCGGCGGCAGTGACCCGTTCATCGTGATGCCGTCGGCAGATCTGACGGAGGCGATTAAGAGCGCGGTGCAGGCGCGGTGCATCAACAACGGTCAGAGTTGCATCGCTGCCAAGCGATTCATCGTTCATGAGTCGGTGTATCGCACGTTCGAGGAGCGCTTCGTCGAAGCGATGGCTGCGCAAGTTGTCGGCGATCCGATGGCAGAGGAGACGCAGATTGGGCCGCTGGCGACGCAGCAGATCGCGGAAGATCTGCAGAGGCAAGTGGACGCTGCGATCAACGCCGGTGGCCGATTGCTTACCGGTGGAAGACGGCTGAGTCGAGATGGGAACTTCTTTTCGCCGACGGTGATCGTAGGGCTGCCACGAACCGCGCCAGTGGCACGCGAGGAGACCTTTGGGCCGCTCGCATTTCTGTTCAAGGTGGCGTCGCTCGACGAGGCGATTTCTCTGGCGAATGACACGTCGTTTGGGCTGGGGGCGAGCTGCTGGACGAATGAGACCGCGGAGCAGCAGAGGCTCGCGTTGGAGCTGCAGAGCGGATCGGTGTTCTTCAATACGCCGGTCGCGAGTGATCCACGACTGCCGTTCGGCGGCATCAAGCATAGCGGCTATGGGCGCGAGCTCTCCGCTGCCGGGATGCGTGAGTTCCTGAACGCGAAGACGGTGGTGATCGCCGCGACTGCAGCGCGGCTACCGGCTCCGAAGCTGGGCGACGAGTCCAAGTTCGTGTTACCTGTGCGCGAGCAGCCCCTGGTGACGGCGAAGGCTGAGGCGAACAAGAAGAAGTCACGCGGTGCAATTGCGACGCTCGGATTAACCGAACCGACTGACGAGTAGCCCATTCGCGGCATGTAGGATGGGCTCGTGCGCTTGCCAATCTTTCCGACTTTTGCTGCCGTTCTTGTCTTCACAGCTGCGTCGCATGCACAGACTTCAGCGCCTGCTCCGTCCAGTTCCAACTACAAACCCCTCGAGACGTTTGCTCCGCTGACACTGCCCAACCCGGTGAACGTCTACCGGTCATCCGACGGTGCGCCTGGTCCGCAGTACTGGCAGAATCGCGCCGATTACGAGCTGCATGCCGCCATCGACACACAGACGAAAACCCTGACGTGCACCGAGCTGATTACGTATACCAACAACTCACCCGACACGCTGACCTCGCTGTGGCTGCATCTCGAGCAGAACATCTATCGGAGGGACTCGCGTTCAGCAGCTTTCGCGTCGGAGTTTCGGCGGCGGCGCGGTCCCGCACTCACCGGGCCTACGAACACCGAGGGCTACGTGCTCGAGTCCGTGGAGATTCAGCCGCTCAGGAAGGCGCATCAGGAGGCGATAAAAGCAGCAGCCGTCATTGCAGATACGCGCATGCAGATTGAATTGCCAGAAGCGTTCGCGCTGCATCATGGCGAGCGGATTCGCGTGCGCATCCGGTATCACTACACCATTCCCGGGCTGTTCGGCGGGCGTACTTCATGGGGCAAAGCGCAGCAGAGCGAGATCTATGACATCGCGCAGTGGTATCCGCGCATGTGCGTTTACGACGATCTGCGCGGCTGGGATACGCTGCCGTATCTCGCGAATGAGTTCTATCTCGAGTATGGGCATTTCGACTACTACGTTACGGTCCCGGCGAACATGATCGTGGCCGGCTCGGGCGCGCTGGTGAATGCGAATGAGGTGCTGAGCAGCACGGAGCAGGCGCGGCTCGCACAGGCGCGGACGAGTGACAAGACGGTGATGATCCGCACGGCCGAGGATGTCGATCGCGCGGTGGGCTCGATGACGACGCAGACGAAGACGTGGCACTACACGATGGACTCGACGCGCGATGTGGTTTTTTCAGCTTCCGCCGCGTTTCTGTGGGACGCAGCGCGCATCAATGTGCCCGCGGGAGCTGGGCATCCCGCGCATACGGCGCTGGCGCAAAGCGTGTATCCGATCGAGTCGGCTGGTTATGCGGCCTGGGGACGCTCGACAGAGTACCTGAAGGATGCGATCGAGCACTTTTCTGCTCGGTGGTATCCGTACCCGTATCCGAACGCCATCAATGTCGCGGGATTCTCGTCGGGCATGGAGTATCCGGGTGTGCTGTTCGACGGCATCAACGATAAGGGCGCGGCGCTGTTCTGGGTAACGGCACACGAGATCGGGCACACGTGGTTTCCGATGGTCGTGGGTACGAACGAGCGGCGCAACGCGTGGATGGATGAGGGCTTCAATACGTTCATCGATATTTTTGAGAGCGATGAGTTTGAGCGCGGCGTCTATGGCCCGAAGCGCGACGCGGAGTTCGCGCCCGACCCGAAGGTGCCGCCGGCGGATCAGATCGTGAAGGTGTTGAACGATCCCGACGCGCCGCCGATTATGACGCGCGCCGATGCGATTCGGGAGACCTACAGGCACCCCGTAACGTACTTCAAGTCCGCATTTGGGCTCGTGCTGCTTCGCGATGACATTCTCGGGCCGGAGCGCTTCGACTTCGCGTTTCGAAAGTTCATCCGCGATTGGGCGTTCAAGCATCCGAGTCCGTCGGACTTCTTCCGCGCGATGGATTCAGAAGGTGGCGAGGACCTGAGCTACTTCTGGCGCGGATGGTACTTCAGCAACTGGAAGCTCGACCTGGCGGTGACCGGAGCGACGTACGTAGATCCAAATGACGCAACGAAGGGGTTACGCGTGACGGTTCAGAATCGCGACAAGCTTGTGCTTCCCTCGACGCTGCGCGTGGAGCTTGCGAGCGGAGGGCACGTGGATGTTGCCATGCCGGCAGAGACCTGGATGCAGAACACGAGCCACACCTTCGTAGTGCCGGTGACTGGACCGGCGACTTCGGCGACCATCGATCCCGATCACGTTGTGCCGGATGTGGATCGCGGCAACAACACGTTTACTGTCGGCCTCTGATTGATGCTAAAAGCGGCTGCGATGACAGATCGCAGCCGCTTCGGTTGATGAAGACGGATCGCTAAAAGTTGAACGAGGCCTGCAGCGAGATGCGGCGGGTAGCGGCATTCGTTGTGTACGGGCCACCGCTCAACTGTGTCTGCTGGCCGAACTGGGGAGACAGCAGCGTTCCGTTCGGCGTTGCGAGATCCTTATTGCCGAAGAGGTTCTGTACCTGGAAACCAAGCGCAAAGTTGTAGCGCTTGCCGGTGCTGGAGCCACCTCCTCCGAAGAAGCCCCCACCCCCGTGGCCGCCGCCGCCGTGGCCTTCATGGTGTCCTGCATCTCCGCCGCCCGGACCGCCAGGCCCACCCTGACCGCCACGGCCGTTATTTTGAGGATTGCGCGATTCGCCAAATCCCCAGGTTTTCGTGAGGCGGAAGTTAAAGGTGAACAGGCCCGGCCCGGTGCAATCGTTGATGGGCGCCACGGGCGCATTTGCCGTAACTGATGGATTCGACGGGTCCGCTGCCGCAAAGGTACCACAGCCATTGATGGTCTTCACGGTCGATCCGTTCGGTGCGGCACCCGTCACCTTATAGGGACGGTCATTGAAGAACGTATCGCCGTTCACGTCCTGGCCAACGGTGATGTTGTACGGATTCCCGCTCTGAGCAATCACGAACGGGCTGAACTGGATGTACTTCGGGAGGGTAATCGAGCCTGCAATAAATGCGCGGTTGCGCACGTCGAACGTTGTGCGGCCGTAGTCTGCCGCGATGTTATATGGCGTCGAGATCTCCGAGCCTGCTCCCGAGGTATCGCCCTTCGCGAAGTTCAAGGAGTAGTAGCCGAACAGCGAGACGTGCTTCCCGGTTGCGATCCGGCCATTAACAATGAGCTGGTCCTGACGGAAGACGCCCTCGGAGAAGTACTGATACTTTGGGGGCGCGGTGTAGTTCTGCCCCGGCACAATACCAACCGGAATCGCTTGCGGATAGCCGATGTTCTGCGTGGCAAGCTGGTGCACGCCCTGCGAATGCAGGTAGTTCACCGACAGCGAACCCGCGCGCGTGACCTGCTGATCAAAGCCGCCGGCAAATTCGGTGATGTACGGCGTGCGGAGGTTCGGCGCGGTCTCGTAGGTATTCAGCGCGCTGGCGGTGGCCCCGAGCAGGCAATTCTGCTTGTAGTTCGGATCCGTCGGCGTGCAGTTTTTCGGATTGCTGATCGTGTACTCCTGCTCGCTTATTCCGTTGAAACGCAGAAGATCGAGGATGTACCCGCCGCTGAAACGATCGTAGAAGAGCCCAAAGCCGCCGCGCAGCACTGTCTTTGGAGCGCCCTTGCCGCTGCCCAGCCCGTAGGCGAACGAGACGCGCGGCGCGAAATCGTGGTGGTCCCTGAGATGATTCTGGGTTTCGTAGCGCAGGCCGTAGCTCAGTGTGAAGTTCTGGAGCGGCTTCCAATCCGTCTCCGCATATAGGCCCACGTCGGTGAAGTTGTACCGGAGGGTTGGTTGGTTGATGACCGTCAACGAGAACTGCCGCGGCGTTCCGGTTTGATAACTGTTGTCGGTTGTGACAGTTTGTCCAGTGGAGCTGCATTCGCTCAGCGTGAGACAGGAGTAGATGAAGCTGCCGTTGGTGTTCTGCACCGGGCTGGTGGCTTCGCGGTTTGAGCGCAGCCGTACTCCGAAGCGGATGAAGTTCTTTTTCAGCTGCATAGAGGTATAGTTCTGGAACTCGAAGTGGTCGGCGTGGTCAGAGACGTTCTGCGAACTGTTTCCGCCGCTCTTAAAGACGCCCGAGACGCTCACGGCCGGTGTCGTGCTGGCCGGGGAGTCGGCCGTGTGTTCGCGCTCGTACTCAAACCGCGTTTCGTTGATGAGCTTTGCGCTCCACGTCTGCGTGTCGCTGAGCTGCAGCTCATTGCCCAAGGACGACGTGTTCATTGCCGATGAGGGCAGCGTGAGATTGCCTACGCCGGCATTCGTGGACACGTTGTGAACGATCTGATAGCGCGTCGTCAGGACGTTCTTTTCGCCTAGAGCGAGGTCGAGTCTCGGACTGAAGTCAAAGCGGGTCTGTGGGTAGTAGGAGGAGTACTCGTACTGGGTCTTGGTGCAGGTAGTGTCGCCGGGATTGCATAGAACTGCAGGCGTGTTTGGATTTGCGAGAATTGTGGCATTCACCAGCTCATCGTCCTGAATTTGCCGCAAGCTTCCGCCCAGGTTGTAGGAAGCCGACCTGTTCAACGGGCCAGTGAGGTTTCCGAACAGAAAGGTCGTGTGATATGGAGGCTGATTCGGCGGAGCCAACGGATTGGCGGTGTTGAACTGCGATGGATTGCCATTCACCTGCAGGTTTCCGTGCAACTTGTCTGTACCGGGCTTCGTGAAGACTTCCACGCGCCCGTAACCGAGCCGGTCGTACTCGGCCGAAAATGGATTCTGGTTGATGCGGATCTCGCGAATGGACGACTTCGGCGGAAGCTGTCCGCCGGTGAAACCGTCCACGTAGATTTGTCCGCCGTTCGGTCCGGCGGATGGGCCGGCCAGCGCAGAGAGCTCGCTCTGCAGCTCGTCAGGATCGTCGGAGAGCGCTTCGAGATCCTTGCCCTGCAGGATCGTCGAGCTCGCGTTGGAGTCAGGGTCCACGCTGAGCTGTACGGCACTGGCCTCGACGTTGACAACAGTGTTCTCCTGTCCGATCTTCAGCTTCGCGTCGAGCGTGGTGCTGGGAACGGCCGGCACCTTCAGATTGGTCATCAGGTAGGAGGCGAATCCGGGCATCGAGACGAGCATGGTGTACGTGCCCGGCGTGATCGTGATGTTGTATGTTCCGTCAGAGCCTGACTTGACCGTGCGGCCAGGCCCCTTTGCTGGCGTAAACGTGACCGTGGCTCCGGGGATCAGCTCACCGTCGGGATCGGTGATCGTTCCATGAACCTTTGTTCCCCCAGTGGACACCTGGGCGGCCGCATTCGCCGGACCGGCAGGCGCAGCCTGTGTTGGTGGCGCGGCCGACTGACCACGACTCGCGGGCGAAAACAGCAGCAAGCACACCAATCCTGCAATCAATTTTTTTCCAACAGACATCATTACTCCTCAACGTTCAAACAAGATCATTAGGCTCTGCGATTAGGGAAGGCGCATCATTTGATAAAAGGGCCGCAGCCGCCGCACATCACTTTGGATGCTCGGTGCACTATCGGCCTGGTCCCCCGGCGTCACCCATACCGGCGGCAGCGTCACCGCCCATGCTCCAGGGTGTAAGCGTCATCCCTTCGCCGGTGGGTGCGGCTGTAAGGATCTGTTCAACTCCAGTCAGCAACGTCACTGCGGAGCTCTTGGAGGGCTGCTCCGAAGGCGACGTGGCGACGATCATTACTGCTTCGCCGGGCTTCAGTCCGGCAATGGTTTCCGTGGGTAGATGCGACAACATCTGAGAGAGATCCATGCCCGCGCGGCGAGCACCAGCGGCGGACCCCTGCTGCTCATCCGCTGCCTGGGCCGGCGCGGCGCCTGCGGGTCTCTGCCCTGCTCCGCCGCCCGATGCACCAGGCCGTCCAGCTCCGCCGCGCATGCGTGCGGCAATCATCTGCGCAGCCGTTGGCGGAAGCCGCCGAACATCGCTGTTCGGCGTAACAGCGACGGTGACGACCTTCTTGGTGGCCAGATCCTTCAGCGTGACCGTACCCGCTGCGGGATCGACCGCGGTCAGCAGGCCCGAGAAGTTCTTGAACGTGCCGGTAACAATCCCGTCGGCGGCAATCGTGCTGCCGTCTGCCGAGCGCGTGCCACGCACACGAAGCTGATCGCCGGGCCGGATGGACGCGACGTCACTCTTGACGGCATCCTCGAACTTGACCGAGTTGCCGGAGTAACGGCGCACGATGGTTGCCGGCGTCGTCGTGATGGTGACCGTACGGAGCCCGCTGGAGATCACGATCGTGCCCGTCGCCGGATCGACCGACTTCACAATTCCTCCACCGCCGCCCTGCCACGCCTCTTCCTGGGCGGCATGTGTCTCAGCGATGGCGGTTGATTTCATCAGAATGACGCGCGTGGCGTTGAGCGCAGTTCCGGTGTCACCGGTGGACCCGGTCACCAGTGCGCGGTCGCCCGCCTGCACATCGCTGATCGAGCCGGAGGTCGCCGAGCTGAGGTCCTTCGCTCCCGGCGGGACAATCAGCACCTTGGCCGCAGCCGGAACAGCCACGGTGACGTCCTGTCCGCCTGCAGTCGTCAGGACGAAGCTGTCGCTGCTGGTGGACTTCACCGTGCCACTCTGGTGCGGTGCAGCAGGGGCCTGGGCGTATAGAGTCGCCGTACATCCGAGCGCGAGCACAGCCACGAACAACCACCGTGCGAGGGAGCGGAGGAATCTGATCTGAAAGGGCTTCATTGAGTTGAAAGGGTCAAGACTCGCTTATGCGTAATTTGAAACGTTCCAAGCACGCCATCCCGGGCAGCAGAGTGATTTTTGGGAGATGGCCATGGAATCACTCCTTAAGGGATACGACCTTATGCAAGAAAAGTTTCGAGGAAGAATTCGATCCTGTTGAAAGTAGTATCGCAAAACGACAGACAGAACCCCAAACTAGGGCAAAGTCGATCCATCGGAGAGCGGAAGCTCCAGATGCGAGGGGAATTTTGGGGACGCGTAGATCGTCAGGGTCTCGGCCTTATAGGCTGACTCCGGAGCGGTCATGATATTCGGCACCCAGGTCTGCGGATTGCGGTCATACAACGGGAACCAGCTCGACTGCACCTCGACTATCATGCGATGACCTTTCAGGAAGGTGTGGTCCGCGCCGTGAAGACTCCATTTGTACTCGGCAACCTCACCGGGCTTCACCGGCTGCGGGTCCGTGAAGCTGTTGCGATACCGGCCGCGGAGAATCTCCTCGGCCACCATGAGCTCATAACCATCCGGGTAGACGTCCATGAGCTTGACCACCCAATCGGTGTCGGAGCCGGTGGTCGCCGCAAACAGGTCGGCCGTGACGTCGCCCGTGACCGTCACATCTGCAGGAAGTGCAGGCGTCTCAAAGTTCGCGAGGTCCTTGCGGCCGGAAACAAACTGCTGGTCTTCCACCAGCCACGTGCGCCACTGTGAGCCCTGCCCATAGGTCGACTGAATAGGGCGGTGGCGATACGGAATCGGATCCGCGGGATTCGCAACATAGGTCGCGGCGACCTCATCCTTACCTTGCGGCGCGGCAAGACTCAGCCTCGCACCCGGTTCGAGATAGACATTCGCCGTATGGAAGCCCTGCTTCGGCGGCCAGACGTCGTAGCGATGCCACTTGTTCTCTCCCGTGCGGAAGCTCGCCGTGTCCTTGAGATCGAAGCCCGGCTTGCCCTTCAGGTAGAACTCGAAGAACGAGGCCTCGAAGGTGGCGCGGTAATAGGCTGCGGTCTTTTCGCCGCCAAAGCTGATTCCGCCATACTTGCTCATCAACTCCGTACCAGGGCCGAACGACCATCCGCCGTGATTCCAGGGACCGAGCACAAGATAGACGCGGTGGAGCGGGTCAGTGGCGTCCTCATGGGGGCGAAGTGCGGCATACTCGGCCTGCGTTCCCCACATGTCCTCCTGGTCCCAGTAACCCCCCACCTCGAGCGTTGGCACCTCAGGCTTGCTGAGATGCGGCTCGACGGCCATGTCCTGCCAGAACTTGACGTAGCTCGGCTCAGAGAGAAAGACCTTCGCGGTGGGAAGATTCGTCATCCCCGCGGCTGCAGCAGTGCCGGCGAAGTCCACGTGATCGAGAAAGAAGTTGTACTGGTCCTCCTTCGAGCTTTGCGGGACATCCGTCTTCTGCGCCTCGAGTTGCTGCACATAATCGAACCCATACGTCTCCCGAAACGCGCCGTTGTGGAAGAAATCATCACCCTTCCAGATGTTCGTCATCGGAGCCTGCGGACTGATCGCCTTCACCGCTGGATGTGCGTCGATGCCGGCCATCATCGCCAGGAACCCGGGATAGCTGACACCGAGGACGCCGACTTTGCCCGAGTTATTCGGCACGTTCTTCAGCAGCCAGTCGATCGTGTCGCGCGTGTCCGTCGTCTCGTCAATGTCCGTTTTCGCCTTATGCGCAACGATGGGATGGTTCATCACGAACTGGCCGCCTGAGCCGTAGCGCCCGCGAATATCCTGGTAGACGAAGATGTAGCCGCTGGTCGCGAGCTCCGGCTTGGACACTGCCGGCGTGTCAGACGAATCGCCTGCCACACCATATGGCGTGCGCGTCATCAGGAACGGCAGCGGCGGTCCGTTGGTTTCGCTTCCTTCGGGCCGCAGGATGACGGTGTGTAACTCGACCCCGTCGCGCATCGGGATCATGACCTCCGAGCGCACGTACTTCGGCCCGTGATAGTCCTTCAGCAGTTCCGCTCGGCGCTGCGCGCGTGTCTGCTGCTGCGTCTGCGCCGTTGACGTGGTTGCCGCCGGCGGATTCGTTTGTGCGACGGCCACAGCTGCGCAGAGAGCTATCGAACAGCCGAAGAGTTTCAACATCAACATGCCTCCAAAAAAGAGAAGCTAGCAGTTAGCAGCTGAACCCACTAACCACTAACCACTAACCACTTCGACTGACCAGTCTTACGACTGTCCGGTCAGGTTTCCCGGGCTGGCCATGCACTGCCAGTTATTTCGCGCATGCGAGCCGTCGCAGAAAGGCCGCTTCTCACTCATCCCACAGCGGCAGAGGCTCACCGCTGGCTTTCCTGTAAGGTCCCACTCCTTACCATCTGCGTCCTGAAGCACGATGTGCCCTTCCACCCGCAGCGGCCCGTTGGGCCGCACTGTAATGCGCACTGCGTCATCTGCCATTTGCTGCTCCTTATCTCGCAAGGATAGCAGCGAGCACATGCTTCAGCCGCAACCGGTGTAACTCACTTACAGGCTCACCATCGCCTCATCCACATAGCACCATCCCCAGCGTTCGCCCGGCTCAACCGACCGCATCACAGGATGTTTCGTTGCATGAAAATGCTTCGTCGCATGCTTGTTCTTCGAGGAGTCGCAACAGCCTACGTTCCCGCACACGAGGCATTCACGAAGATGCACCCAGGTGTCGCCCATCTTTATGCATTCCTCGCAGCCCTTCGCATAGCTGGCTGATGCGCCCGGCACCTCTCGCAGGTTCAGGTGATCGACGTGGTGGCACGCCATATCGCTCGCCTCCTTCATTTCAAATATTTCGCTAAATGAACTCAGCCCGTACCCAGGCATCCTTTTTGCGCAAGCAGCAACTCGCGAATTCCGCGCTCGGCGACATCCAGCATCTCTTCCATTTGCTCTCGTGAATAGGTTCCGCGCTCAGCGGTCGCCTGGGTCTCCACTAGGCCGCCCGACCCAGTCATCACTACATTCATGTCCACCTCAGCCCGCGCGTCCTCTTCGTACGCCAGATCCAGAAGCACCCGCCCATCCACGATTCCGACGCTCGTCGCCGCAACCATCTCCCGCAACGGCGACTGCTTCAGCGTCCCCGCGGCGACCAGCTTGCCCAACGCGATCGCCAGGGCCGCACATGCGCCCGTGATGGCCGCCGTTCGAGTGCCGCCGTCAGCCTGCAGAACATCGCAGTCGAGAATGACTGTTCGTTCACCCAGCAGCTTCATGTCCACGACGCTGCGCAGACTGCGCCCGATGAGCCGTTGAATCTCGTGCGTACGGCCGCCGATTTTGCCACGCTCACTCTCGCGCGGCGTCCGTGTCAACGTTGCCCGCGGCAACATCGCATACTCTGCCGTCACCCACCCGCGGCCCGAGTTCCGCATCCATCCAGGCACGCCCTCCTGCACCGTCGCATTGCATAGAACCCGCGTGTGGCCCACCTCAATCAGCACCGAGCCCTCTGCCGTCGCCACAAATCCCGCCGTCAGCCGCAGCTCACGAGCCTGTGTTGCCCCTCGTCCTCCGCTCCGGAAGATCTCTTCCCCGTTCGCCATCCGGTGATTGTAGCCGTTGCGCATGCAGCACGTTTAGCGGCAGTTGTACTCCCCCGTTAGTGGATTGTTCGCCGCGCGACGTTGCGCTATCGTGCATCTGACCGCGGGTCAGCCTTTGGCCTGGGTCTGAAAGATCGGAGCAGAATGTCGGCCCCTTCGCAGAGCAGTATTGTCGTGCCAGATAGTTCGTCCGTGCCCAAGAGTTGTACAGCCTCATCACGCGGCCCCCATCCTCTCTCGCTGCTCGTCATCGAAGACGACCCTGTGCTCCGGGACTTCTGTCTCGAGATCGGCAAGCAGATGGGATTTGCTGCGTCTTTCGCAGATTCAATTCCGTCCGCGCGCGCCATTCTGCCCCGGCCGGTCGATGTTGTGCTGCTTGATGTGCGGCTTCCGGGCGGCGAGGGCCTCTCGCTGCTGGATGAAATTCGCGGAAAGCACCCCTCCGCGATTGTCATCATCATGACCGCTTACCCAACCGTCGACTCTGCCGTTGAGGCTCTTCGCGTCGGTGCCGGCGACTATCTCTCCAAGCCCTTCACCGTTGACGATCTCGTCTCCACGCTGGAACGCGCCACAGAGCGCCGCATCTTCGATGTAGAGTCACGCGAACTGCGGGAGCGTCTGCGCATAGGACAGGGCGATGGCCGACTCATCGGTCGCTCCCCCGGCATGGAAAAGCTCTATCGCATCCTCTCCAAGGTTGCATTCACAACTCATCCGGTCCTCATCGTTGGCGAATCAGGCACGGGCAAGAGCGTCGTCGCGCAGGCAATTCACCTGAATGGTCCCCGCGCTGGAGAGCCCTTCACCACTCTTGAGTGCAGTGTCGTCGCGCCCCCGGTGATGGAGGTTCAGCTCTTTGGCCCCGCGGGCGAACCGCCGTTGCTCGGCCGCGCCGGCACCATCTTTCTCGACGAAGTCTCCGAGCTGCCGCTCGATCTGCAGGCGCGCCTCGTCCGAGTGCTCGAAACCCGCCAGGTCACACGCGAGCGCGCAGATGCCATCCCGCTCGGCAGCCGCCTCCTCGCTTCCACCACCCGCGACCTCACACGCTTAGTTGCAACCGGCCGCTTCCGCAACGACCTTTTTTACCGGCTCAATGTCGTCAACTTGCGCTTGCCGCCGCTGCGCGAGCGCAAGGAAGACATTCCGCTGCTCGCGGCAAGTATTCTCGAGCGACTGCACCTTGAGAGCGAGGACTACCACACCATCGCGCAAGACGCTCTCCATCTTCTCGTCGACTACGATTGGCCCGGCAACGTTCGCGAGCTCCAGCACGCACTCGAGCGTGCCTTCGCGCTCTCCAGCGGCCCCGTGCTGCACCTTGGCGACCTGCCCACGCAGCTCCAGAACGCCAGAATCGAACGCGAGCAGAGCCAGCCCATCGCCGCTGCGGCGGAGCCCGCGCTTACCGTTGAGGTTCGCTCGATCGCCGACATGGAGAAGCAGGCGATCCTCACTACGCTGCGCCAGTTGAATGGTGACAAACTGATGGCTGCGAAGCTGCTGGGCATCGGGAAAACCACGCTCTACCGCAAGCTCAAAGAGTACGGCCTCACTGACTCCGTCCTCTGACATCCCGTCGTTCCAGCCAGTGCTTCATTGATTTCGGTACAATCGCTTCCTACAGCAAAAGCGTCTCATTCAGCGCATTTGAACAGGGAGAAACGATTCGATGAAGCTCACACCAGGAAAGCTCGCCGGCCTCAATGCAGTATCTGACTCGCGCGGCGTCATCGCCGCAGCCGCCATGGATCAGCGCGGCTCGCTGCAGAAGTCGCTCGGCCAGGCACGCGGCGCGCAGGCAGACGCCCACGACCTCGAGGTCTTCAAGACACTCGTCACGGACGTCCTCACCCAGCGGGCCTCCGCGATTCTCCTCGACCCCGAGTTCGGCCTGCCCGCGAGCAAGCACCGTCACGGCAAGGGCCTGCTGCTCGCCTATGAGAAGACCGGCTATGACGCCTCCACTCCCGGCCGTCTGCCCGATCTGCTCGATCACTGGAGCGTCGGCCGCCTGAAGGAGGCCGGCGCCGATTGCATCAAGATTCTCCTCTACTACACCCCCTTCGATCCGCCCGCCATCAACGACGTGAAGCACGCCTTCATCGAACGGATCGGCGCCGAATGCCGCGCCTTCGACATCCCATTCTTCTGCGAGTTCGTCGGCTATGACGCGGACGGCGGCGATGAAAAGGGCGTCGAATACGCACGCAAGAAGCCGTCGATTGTCGCCGGCTCTATGAAGGAGTTCTCCAACCCGAAGTACGGCATCGACGTCCTCAAGGTTGAAGTCCCCATCGTGATGGAGTTCGTCGGCGGCTCTAAATCCAACAAGGGTCAGAGCGCCTACACCCGAGCGGAAGCCATGCAGCACTTCCGCGACGCCGCCGCAGTCACCAACCTGCCGTTCATCTATCTTTCCGCCGGCGTCTCCAACCCCGTGTTCATTGAGACACTCGAACTCTGCAACGAATCGGGCGTTGCCTATAACGGCGTGCTCTGCGGCCGCGCCACATGGAAGGACGGCATACCGATCTACGCCACCCAGGGTGAGCAGGCCTTCCGCGACTGGCTGAACACCACCGGCATCGAGAACATTGACAATGTCAACCGCGCATTGCAGGGCGCAACCCCGTGGAAGGGCAAGATCCAAAACGCCTGATCCCCACACACTTTGCTATTTGCGGATGCAGCGAGTCATCGTAGACTCGCTGCATCAATCATGAGCAGAGTTTTGCGTGTTCTCCTCGTTCTCGTCACGGCATGCCTTTGCGCTGCATCCGCTATAGCCCAGACCTACAACCCAAAGGCCATCCACTTTGAGGGCTCGCCGGGCCTCGACTCTGCCGAACTGCTGCAGCAGACCGGCTGGCATGCAGGCGTGCCGATCACCAAGGCTGAAATCGAAGCCGGGATGCAGAAGCTGGCCGATACCGGTGCCTTCACCGGGCTTAGCTACGTCGTCAATGACACAGCTCTCACCGTAAAGCTCACCTCGGCCGCCGGCAGTCAGGCGCTTCCCGTGCGCTTCAGCAACTTCGTCTGGTGGCAGCCGGACGAACTCCTGCGGCTCCTTGAAGCGCGCGTCCCGCTCTTCCATGGTGATCTCCCGCTAACCGGAAGCCTCACCGACCAGGTCCAAGCCGCGCTCGTCGGTCTTCTGCGCGAAAAGGGCATTCCCGACGCGAAGATCACCTCCGCGCTCTCCAGCCGCCGCGGTTCCATCGACGCAGTTGCGCTTTCGATCACCTCTCCGGAGGTGCTCGTCGGCGAGACGCGTTTCAACGGTGCCATTCCATCTCTTCAGCCCAAACTGACGTCCTTCAGCCACAAACTCGCCGGACAGGACTTCGACCGCCTCACCGTTACCGACACCGTCCGCCAAACCTCAGCCGAAATCTTTGAAGATGCCGGATATCTCGATATCTCCAATGACCCTCCCGTCTTCGCGCCGCCTCGTAAGGATCTTGACCACTACGTGGTAGACGAGGAGGTCACCTTCCATCCCGGCGAGGTCTATCACATCAGCAGCATCAATCTCCAGCCTGCGGCTCCGATGAGCGCCGGGGACCTGACGAAAGCACTCAATGTAAAGGTCGGCGATGTAGCCTCCGCCGTCGCTCTAAGGCTTGCTGAAGGCTACCTGGCTCGCCCATACACCGAGCGCGCCTATCTCATGGCCAAAGCCCATGGCGACCTGCACAAAGATCCCTCCGCTCACACGGTGGCCTGCACATTCACCATCGCCCCAGGCGAACAGTTCCACCTCGCATCGGTCGACGCAACAGCGCTTCCGCCTGGGGCCCAAGCCCAGCTCGCGAAGCTCTGGCACCCCGCCCCAGGCGCTCTCGTGGACCGCTCGTTTCAAGTAGGACTCTTCGACGCAATCCGTCAGCTTCCCCCGTCGATTCAGGTCACGGCGCAGCATTCTCTGAACGCCGCGAACCACACTGACACCGTCAGCCTCAAGGCTCACGAAGCGCCACACTCTTGATTCCGCATCAATGCGCGCCTTGGGTCAAAACCACCTGATCCTGCTGGCCTTCAACTTTCGTCATTGGCACACGCGCGCCCGACGCCAAACGCCGGGCCGGCGCAGTATACTCGCGGCAAGTCGCCATGCGTCGGGCTGCGTGTTGTCTCTCCATCGCCGTCCTGCTTCTCGCGAATCTCTTCGCAGCCACGCTCTGTGCGCAAACTTATAGCCCGAAATCCATCCACTTCGAGTCAACCGACCCGAAGCAGCATCTCGACACGGGCGAACTGCTGCGCATCACGGGCCTGCACGAGGGTGTACCGCTCACCAAGGCCGACATCGACGCTGCACTCCAGAAGCTCGGCGAGAGCGGCGACTTCAGCAATCTCACCTACACGGTCAACAAAACGGCGCTGACGATCCGGCTCACGCCCGCTGGCGGCGGTCAGGCATTTCCCGTGCGCTTCACCAACTTCGTCTGGTGGCAGCCTGACGACCTTCTGCAAATTCTCGAGCAACGCGTTCCGCTCTTCCACGGCACGCTTCCGCTGCAGGGCAATCAGACTGGCGATATCGAAGACGCCCTCGTCGCGCTGCTTAAGGAGACGGGCATTCCCGACGCGCGCGTCACAGCGATGCCTTCGTACGCCTCGCTCGGCGGACCTATGAACGCTGTCGCGCTCTCCATCACCTCACCAGAGATTCTCGTCGGCCAGACACAGTTCAATGGCGGTGTTCCCGCTATCGCCGAGAAACTCACCACACTTAGCCGCCAGCTTGCCGATCGCAACTTCGATCTCCGCGACGTAAACATGAGCATCCACGATAATGTCCACGAGTTCTTCGCGGACGCAGGCTACCTTGACAGCACGGTCGACCCGCCGACGCTGGCCGCGCCACGAAAGGACCTCGGCGGATACGTCGTCGACGTCCAGGTGACGCTGCATCCCGGCAATTTATATCGCGTCGGCAGCATCGCTATCCGCGCCGAGCCTCCGGCAACCGTGCCGGAGCTCCGCGCTGTCATTCCATTCAAGGATGGCGACCCCGCTTCCGCGTCGGACGTTCGCACCGCCCTCACCGCGCTTGCCCGTCTCTATGGCGATTACGGCTACCTGCGGGCGCAGGCGTCCGCTAACGTCGACAAGAACGCATCGAATGCGACCGTCGCCTACACCTTCACCTTCTCACCGGGCGCCCAGTTCCATCTGGCCTCAATCGATACCTCCGCCCTGCCCACCGATCTCCAGCAGGAGTTCGGTGCGGTTTGGCACGGCACGCCCGGTGTCCTCGTCGACAAAAATTTCCAAAGTAATCTTCGCCAAACGCTCGAAAAGCTGCACACTCATTACGGTATCTTCGTCGGCGCAAGATCTGATCCCCTGAACCACACCGTCGTAATCATCCTCAAAGTTCGCAAACTTCCAGGAGTATCCACTGAACCCGCCGATCCAGGCACTCCGATTCCGTCTTCCGTACCTCCACTCGAACCGCCAACCATCCCACTCCCCCGCCCCCACCACAATCACGACGTCCAAGGCCGTAACCGCTACTTCAAATTTTTTCCCGCCACTCCGGTGCCGGCCGTCCAGCGAGTATGATTGAGCCGTCAATCCAAAAGAACAACACTTACAGGCCCAATGCGCACAAGCAATTTGCGTCTCGTCTCCTTCGTCACGTTCTTCGTCTCCACTCTGTCGACCGCCGCGCTCGCGCAGTACTCGATCCAGAAGATCGAGATCCACGGCGCCACCCCGTACACCGAAACCGAGGTCCTCGCGGTCTCCGGCCTCCAGCCCGGCCAGAGAATGTCGCACGATAGCCTGGGCAATGCCGCGCAGCATCTGCTTGACACCGGGGTCTTCGGGGACGCGAGCATTGAACTCACCGGCGCGGGCATGGTGCGCACAGTCGTCATCAGCCTCAAGCCTCTCCCGCCGAATTCATTTGTTCCCGCGACCTTTGCAAACTTTGCCTGGTGGACGCCCACAGAGCTCGGCGCCGCTCTCCGTCAGCGCGTTCCCTTCTACCGCGGCGGCATTCCGCCCGCCGGCAACCTCCCCGACAGCATCAACGCCGCCCTCACGGCAATGCTCGCCGAAAAGGGCGTCCACGGCAGCGTTTCGAACGCCTCCGTACCGGCCACCAATCTGCACCCGCAGCTCACCTGGGAGTTCCGCGTGGACGACCCTGCGGTGCGCCTGGTCTCTCTCTCGCTGAGTGGCACGCCTGCCGCGTTCGCACCCTCGATACAGCGAATCGCACAGCACCTCAGCGGCTCGCCGTTCAACGATCGCGACGTAGCCGATCAGATTCTGGCTCCGCTGCACGACGCCGGCTACATCGACGCGCAGCTCACGAACATCGGCACCACCTTGGAACCTGCGACCTCGGGTTATGCCGTGCGCTATGCTGCAACCGTCGTTCCCGGCGACGTCTTCCACGTAAATAGCATCGGCTGGCAGCCCACACCCATCTACGCTCAGGACGCCTTCGCGCACGACGCGAAGCTGCACTCCGGCGATATCGCCTCACAAAAGTCTCTTCTCGAAACCGAGCAGGCAATCCTCAACACCTATCTGCACCTCGGTTACCTGGATGCCTTTGTCGACGCGCATCCAAACAGGGACTCCGCCACCCTCACCGTCAGCTACTCGCTGCAGATCAAGCCCGGCGAGATCTACCACGTCAAGTCTGTCAGGCCGCTGAACCTCTCCGCCGCCGCGCAGAAGGACTTTGACTTCGGCTGGCTGCTCAAGCCCGGCACCGCCTACGATCCGCTTTACACAGCAAGCTTCCTCACCCAAAACACCGCGCTGCGCAACCTCGCCGGCTATACCGCCAGCTTCCAGGCCACCGCAGATTCGCAAACCCACCTCGTCGACCTCATGATCAACTTCGTCCGAACTGGCGGCGGCCAGTAGTCCAGCTATTTCAGACTGCCCGTCACACCTGTTCCAACCGTAAGCGGATGTCCATCCGCGGCGACAATCTTCAGGCCGCGACTCTGCACCTGCGCATAAAAGATCTTGCCCGCTTTCGCCGCCTGAATCTGCACATTGTCCAGCACAAGATTCCTGATCGGCGCCTCCGGCAGCCCTTCCACATCGAGCGCCACCTTCGCACCCGTCACCTTCACGTTCTCGATGTGAATTCCATCGAACCGCGCCGTCAGTCTTGTGACCGGCGCCGTTGTGGCGGTAACAGCGCCCGCCCGATCGCCGCCGTAATAATCCGTAATCTGAATCGCGGTTCCCACATTCTCCATCGTGATGTCCTTGTAGGTGAAGTCGCTCAGGTCGCCGCCTCGATCGCGCCCGCTCTTCAGCCGAATCCCCTGCGTCGTTCCCTTGAACTGCACGCGCTCCACATTCACATGCTGCACGCCGCCCGCGACCTCGCTTCCCACGCTCATCCCATGGCCATGAAGAAACACGCAGTCTGTCACCGTGATGTCATGCGATGGCGCGTCCGGTCCCGCCGAGCCTGGCTGCCCGCTTTTGATCGCCACATTGTCGTCGCCCGTGTCGATCGTCACATGATCGATGAGCACATGGCCTGAGCTGAACGGATCAATCCCATCTGTGTTGTGTCCCGCCGGCTCCGGCGCCAGAATCTTCATGTTCCTGAACGTCAGATCGTCCGAGTAATACGGCACAATCTGCCACATCGGCGAGTTCTCCACCGTCACGTTCTCCATCAGCACATGCTTGCAGTGATCGAACACGATCAGCCGCGGGCGCGTCTGATGTGGATTGATCCACCAGCTCTCACCACGGCCATCGATCAACGCCGCCCCGAATGGTGATGTCCTCCGCATTCATCGCACTCAGCAGACTCTGACGGCCCTTGTCGTGGAACTGCTCAATCTCTGGATAGTCGTCGTGATTCGTGCTTCCCTCGAGCGTCGTCCCGGAAGCAATCTCCAGCGTGATATGGCTCTTCAGCACCAATGGCCCGCTCACAAATTTCGCCGCGCCCGCCAGCCGCACAATCCCTCCGCCGCTCGCCGCACAATCATCAATCGCCTTCTGAATCGCCGCCGTATCCAGCGTCGACCCATCGCCCTTCGCGCCATACTGCTGCACCGCGCACACCTTGCCACTCTGCGCCGAAGCAACTCTCACCGATAGCAACACTGCCGCGCCCACCAACAGAATCTTCTTCACGCTCATCCTCATTCGCGCGTGTCAGACTCTCAACGCGCCTCTTCCATCTTGTCAGAAACCCGCAGGCCGCTCCTGTGCAACCTTGAACGCCTTCTCCATCGCCGCGCCCGCAGCGCAGAGCGTGCCCTCTTCAAACAATCGTCCGATCAGCGTCACGCCATGCGGCACTCTGCGCGGCGGATCGAACTTCGGCAGCGGATGCTTCGGGTCTGGCGCCCAGTCACTCCGCGCCTCGCTCACCTCCACAAACCCCGCGCGCAGCGTCAACGACGGATGCCCCGTAAAGTTGAAGATCACCAACTGCTCATCGCGCAGCGACGGCACCAGAAGCAGGTCGACATCTTTGAACACTCGCTCAATCTCCAGCGCAACCTTGCGACGCAATCGGTCGGCCTGCACAAAATCCACCGCGCTCAAAAATCGCGACTGCCGGAACGTATTCGGCCAGGCATCCGGCACCTGCATCTTCAACTCGTCGACCTCACCATCCAGCGTGATCTTCTCGAACGCCGCAGCCGACTCCGCAAACAGGATGATGTTCAGCGAGTCATAGGCCCAGTTCTCCAGCGTCACCGGAACCGCCGTCATGCCAACCTGCTTCACTACCTCTAGCGCATGCCGGTCCACATCCGTCGCCGGCGGCTCATGCATCCAGCTCTCGACGTAACCCACACGCAGCGACTTCACATCTGCACCGCCGCCGACCGGCTGCGACGGCACACTCCCCGTATCCCTCGCGTCAAACCCCGAGATCGCATCGAGCACCAGCCGCGTGTCCTCGACGCTCCGAGCCATCGGCCCGAGCTTGTCGCACGTCCAGCTCAGCGTCATTGCTCCGGTGCGCGGCACGCGTCCAAACGTAGGCCGCAGCCCCGTCACACCGCAGCGCATGCTCGGCGAGATAATCGAGCCCTGCGTCTCACTCCCAATCGCAAACCCCACCAGCCCCGCTGCCACCGCCGCACCCGGCCCTGCACTCGACCCCGACGATCCCTCCTCCAGCAGCCATGGATTCCTCGTCTGCCCGCCGAACCACACATCGTTCAACGCCAACGCACCGAGGCTCAGCTTCGCAACCAGCACCGCACCTGCCTCATTCAACCGCTGCGTCACCGTCGCATCCTTCTCGGGCACACGATTGCGATAAAACTCCGCTCCCCAGGTCGTTCGAATTCCCGCCGTATCCAGCAGGTCCTTCGCCCCCCATGGAATCCCATGCAGCGGCCCGCGATACTTACCCGCGGCAATCTCCTTGTCCGCCGCTCGCGCCTGCTCGAGCGCATGCTCCTCACACAGCGTAATCACGCACTTCAGCTTTGGATTGAACTTGCTCAACCTGTTCAGATAAATCTTGGTGACGAGCTCAGACGTGATCTTTCGATCGCGGATCATCTGCGACAACCTGCTGACCGAGGCGAATCCAATATCTTCGTCGCTGTCCGGATCCATTCCCGACGAAAGCTCGCGTATTACCTCCTTATGCGCGATGCTTGAGCTCGCCGGTTGCATCACGGTCAATCGCGGATTCCACACCGTCGCCGGCGCATCCTCATACCCGATCTCCACCCTGCGCGGCCCGGTCCTGCGCTCGTACACCGCAGCCATCGACTCCCGCCAGTTCCCCGCCATCTCCGCACGATGCGCCGGCGACATCGTCACCTGCACCAGCTTCTCCGCCTCCGCAAACGTCGCCGCCGTCACCTCCGGCCCCACCGGAGCCGAAGCGCCAAACGCCGGCGGAGCGCCCGGCGTCACCGGAGTCTGTGGCGTTTCCAGAGACTCCGCCGCAGCACTCTCCACTTCACCCGCTACGATTGCACCAATCAACATCGAGCTGTGCGCAAGAAACTCCCGCCGCGAACGTCCCATCCGCCCCCTCCCCACATCAGAATCACTAACCGCGAATACCGCCCGTTATAGCACTCATACCCCAACTTCCTAACTCCTCCACTCCCTCACTCGCTTACCCTCAATCTCATGCCGCTCGCCACCCTCACGCTCGAGCTCGCCATTGAACACGCGCAATCCCTCAAGGACCGCCGCCAGGTCGTGCGCTCCCTCAAAGAAAAGCTGCGCCACAGCTTCAACATCTCCGTCGCCGAGCTCGACGACGCGATGATCTGGAACCGCGCCACCCTCGGAATCGCCGCTATCTCCAACTCTGCCAGCTACCTGGCCGGCCAGCTCCGTGAGGTCGAATCCGCCGCCCGGCGCCTCGCGGTTGGCCTGGGATGCGACATAATAGACTCCTGGCTCGACTCCGACGTGCACCTCGAGTCACCCGATTGAGCCATGTCGCGTCTTCGCGTCAGGAATGCTATCCTGCACAGTCACCTTTATGCCCGAGCAGAGAGCTAAACAACATCATCGTGGCCGAGTTGCCAGCACGTTCACCGAGGAGATCACAGCGATGCTGGAAGGCGAGCTGTCCGACCCTCGTATCGCTCCCTGTTACGTCAGCGAGGTCGTCCTCGCGCCCGGTGGTAAAAGCTGTCGTGTCTTCGTCGCCGTGTATGGGGGCGAGAAGGCCGAGGCCGACACACTCGCCGGCCTCATGGCCGCCCGCAACTACATCCGCACTGAAATCCGCGAGCGCATGGGCGTACGCCACGTACCCGAGCTCACCTTTGCCATCGATCGCTCCGAAAAGATCGGCGCCCGCATGGAGGAGCTCCTGGGTCGCGTCGGCAAGCATCGCGAAAAGATTGAGCGCAAGGCGGCTGCTGCCGGACAGGAGAGCCACCGCTAACCCATGATGCGCGCCGACGCCATTGCCCGAATTCTCCGGATCATCTGCGACCATGAGACCTTTCTCATTACGTCGCACGCCCGTCCCGACGGCGACGCGATCGGCTCTGCGCTCGGTCTCATGCACCTCATCGAGTCCATGGGCAAGCGCGTCACCGTCGCCTTCGCCGACCGAATCCCCACGATGTACCGCTGCCTCCCTGGCATCGAACGCATCGTCCCCGATCTGCCGATCGAACTCCACGAGGTCGCCATCCTGCTCGAATGCGACTCCATCGAGCGCACCGGTTTCCAAGCCATCGAAGCCGGCATGCTCGTCAACATCGACCACCACCAAAGCGGCCGCACCTTCGCCGACTTTAACTGGATCGACCCCACCGCCTGCGCCGTCGGCGCCATGGTCTATCAGCTCGCCGTAGCCTCCGGTGAAGAGATCACGCCTGAGATGGCCAGCTGCCTCTACTCCGCCATCCTCACGGACACCGGCGCGTTTACCTTCGCCTGCACGGACGCCTCCACCTTCGGCCTCGCCGAGCATCTGCTCGAACGCGGCGCCGACTCCACCGCCATCGCGCAATCCATCTACTTCTCCCACCCGGAGAGCAAGGTTCGCATTCTCGGCTCCGCACTCTCCAATCTCGAGGTCGACGGCGAGGTCGCCTGGACGTTCGTTACCCTCGATGACATGGAGCGCGCCAACGCCATCGTCGAGGACTGCGAAGGCATCGTTAACTATCTGATCAGCATTCTCGGTGTGCGTGCCGCCGTCTTCCTTCGCGAGATCCCGACCGGCGATCGTTTCCGCCTCAACCTGCGCAGCAAGGGCGCCGTCGATGTCGCGGAGGTCGCGGAGCGCTTCGGCGGCGGCGGTCACCGCAACGCGAGCGGCTGCACGATCAACGGTCCACTGGCACAGGCCATCCCCGTGCTGGTCAATGAGCTGCACCTCGCCTGCCGGTCGGCGTGCGCCACTCTGTTAGCCTAGGGAACGCTCGGCATCATGTGAGCGAAACGAGGCCCAGCCAGAAAGCGCAGTTGATCGAAAACACCCAACCCGTCGCACTCTCCGAGCGCCCCTCGATATGGCGACGGTGGCGCGACCGTCTTCCTCCCGATCTCGGCGTCTACCTCTGGGAATTCGCCATTCTCATCTTTGTCTGCGCCTACTTCCTCTTCTACGGCCTGACGCCGTTCACCGGAGGAGATCAGATTGGCCTTGTCGGCGCCGACGAACCTCGCTATGCGCAGATCGCGCGCGAGATGCTCGCCGCGCACTCCACCGACTGCCACGAGTTCCACGCCAAAATCACTCCGCACAGCCTCCGTGCAAAGGACCTCCACGCCAGTTACGAGTGCCTCATCGGCGGCACCGTCACGCCTATTCTCTACGGTCGCCCCTGGCTCGAAAAGCCGGCGCTCTATTACTGGCGCGCGATGAGTTTCTTCAAGGAGTTCGGCGTCTATGACTGGTCGGCGCGATTACCCTCCGCGACAGGGGCAGGCGCGCTCCTCATCCTCGCCTTCCTTCATCTCCGACGATTCCGTCCTGGAGGCCATCTCGACGCCGCACTGATCATGGTTTCCATGGCCGGAATGGTGGGCTTTGCCCGTGGTGCGTCTACGGACATGCAACTCGCCGCGCCACTATCCATAGGTCTGCTGGGGTGGTACGCCTGGTATGAGACAGGCAAAAAGTTCTGGCTCTTCGATCTCTATTTCTTCGGCGCTGCGGCCACACTCGCCAAGGGCCCCATCGCGATCTTCCTGATGCTCGGCACCATCCTGCTGTTCCTTGGTCTCCGCCGCGAGTGGTCCGCCATCCGCCGCAGCTTCTGGCTCCCCGGGTTGGGGCTCTTCCTGCTGATGGTTCTTCCCTGGTACATCGAGGTCCAGCGCAAGAACCCGCACTTCTTCCGCATCTTCTTTCTCGAACACAACCTCGAGCGCTTCGCCACCGATCGTTACCAGCATTCGCAGCACTGGTTCTACTACGCCATCGTCCTCATCATCGGCCTTCTGCCCTGGACAGCCCTCGCGATCCGCGCACTGTGGGATGGCATGGCGCTCTCGATTGACGAGTGGAAGGTCCGCCATAAACCGCAGCGCTACGTCGGTCACGTTCGCGCCGGCGACGCGTTCCCCGAGTTCCTCTGCCTCTGGGCGCTCCTTCCCGTCGTCTTCTTCTCGTTCTCCGTCTCCAAGCTCCCCGGCTACATCCTTCCTTCCATGCCGCCGCTCGCCATCCTCACCGGGGACTACCTCTTCCGCATCCGCCGCAATGGCATCCCCAACTGGCTGCTCAACCTGCACGCCGGACTCACCGGTTTCATGACGTTCGTCGTCCTGCTCTGCCCGCAGTACATGATCTATCAGCGGATTATCCCGGCGGCTCGCCCACTCATCATCGCTGCGATCTGGGGCGTTCTCGCCGCTCTGCTCATCATCGCTGTTGTTCGCGTCTACGGCGTTCGCCGCCTCCGCACTGTCACCCTCGTCCCGCTGGTCGCACTCATGTTCTTCCTGCTAGGCCTGCACGGCCATCTGCTGGACCTCAACTACTCCGCGCGTCCGCTTGCCCGCGAAATCCAGAAGGTTGATCCCTCCGACCAGGTCATCGCCGTCCACGACGTCCGCCGCGATCTCGACTATGGGCTCGCCTTCTATCGCGACCAGAACATGGTCCACTACGACACCGACGGCGTCCCCGACGAGGGCCATGTCCTCGTCATCCCCACCAAAGAAGCCGCTGAATTGCCGCAACTTCTGCCCGGCCGCACGTACCAGCAGCTCTTCCTCTACAACACGCAGGGTCTCTCGGTGTATAAGGTTTATCCTCGCGGTTAAGCTGCGGTGGGGTGCATTTCGCAACGGATTGGCCGCTCCTTCACCCTCGAACTGCTAACCCGCTGACTTGCTAACTTGCTGACTCGCTCATCATGGCTCTTTCCTCTCAGCTCGAAGTGCTCGACCTGCGCCACTTCTCCGCGGCGCAACTACAGCCACTCCTCATGGAAGAGGCTGACCGCTGGCAGCGCCGCCTCTTCTGGGACTACTCCGGCTCGACCTCCGTGCTCCTCAAGTACCTCGACAGCCGCGTCCTTCCCGGCTTCGTCGCCCTGCGCCGCGGCAAGGTCGCCGGTTACACCTTCGCCGTCTTCGAGGCCGCTAAGGCTGTCCTGGGCGATGTCTACGCCTTCGGCGAAGGCGAAGGAGCATCCAACCCTGTCTGCGAAACCCTCCTCACGCATCTGCTCGAAATGCTGCAGGCCGCCCCCGGCGTCGACCGCATCGAGTCGCAACTGCTCATGTTCCCCACCGGCGCACTCGGCCGCCAATTCTCCGAGCGCGGCTTCCTTCCGCACCCACGGCTGTTCATGGTCGTCGACCTCACCGCATCCAGCCGCCCACCCAACCCAACAGGCGGTCTCCCCCCCGGCATCACGCTCGAGCCGTGGCAGCCCGCACTCTACGACGCAGCCGCCGAGCTCATCCACCTCGCCTACGTGGGGCACGTAGACAGCGGCATCAACGATCAGTACCGCAGCGTCCACGGCGCGCAGCGCTTCCTTCACAATATCGTTCGCTTTCCCGGCTGCGGCATCTTCGACCCCGAGAGCTCCTGGGTCTTGCGCAACACGCGCTCCGTCAACAGCCACACGCCAGACCTTCTCGGGATGGTCCTCTGCAGCCGCGTTCGCCAGGACTCCGCGCACATCACGCAGCTTTGCGTCATCCCCGCGCTGCGCGGGCTCGGTCTCGGTCCCGCATTGCTTCGCCACTGCCTGCTCGGCCTCGAAGCCGCCGGCGTGAAGAGCCTCTCACTCACCGTCACGGAAAGCAACGACGGCGCACGCCGTCTCTACGAGCAGCACGGCTTCCGCACCGCTCACCGCTTCGATGCCATGGTGTGGGACCACGCCCAAATCGCGCACCCGCGCACCCGCGACACAGACCTCCGCATCTCCGCCGCCGTTTAGCCTGTCTTTTCGCTGACTCGCTGACTTGCTGACTCGCTCTTACTCCACGTGATAATTCGGCGCTTCCCTCGTAATCACCACATCGTGCACGTGGCTCTCGCGCAGGCCAGCATTCGAAATCCGAATAAATTTCGACTTCGTCTGCAGGTCCTCGATCGTGCCGCAGCCCAGGTACCCCATACCTGACCGCAGTCCGCCGACCAGCTGATACACCATCGCCTCCAGCGGTCCGCGATGCGGCACGCGCCCCTCGATACCCTCCGGGACAAACTTCGCCAGCCGGTTGTTGGCGCCATTCTGCTCACGCGCCGTCAGGTCGCGCCGCTCTTCCGTCGGCGCGCCTTCACCCGGCCCCTGGAAGTACCGCTCGCCCGAGCCCTGCGCCATCGCGCTCAGGCTTCCCATCCCGCGATACGCCTTGAAGCTGCGGCCCTGGTACAGAATCGTCTCACCCGGGCTCTCGTCAACGCCCGCGAACAGCGACCCAATCATCACTACGCTCGCACCCGCCGCAATCGCCTTCGTGATATCGCCCGAGTACTTGATGCCGCCATCAGCAATCACGCTCACGCCGCGCTCGGTAGCCGCGCGATACGCCTCCGAGATCGCCGTAATCTGCGGCATCCCCGCGCCCGTCACCATGCGTGTCGTGCAGATCGACCCCGGCCCGATGCCCACCTTCACCGCATCCGCTCCTGCATCAATCAGCGCCATCGTGCCGTCATAGGTCGCCACATTGCCAGCCAGCAGGTCCACATCCGGAAACCGCTGCTTGCACTCCCGCACAGCCTCCAGCACACGCGACGAGTGCCCATGCGCTGAATCGATCGCCAGCGCATCCACGCGGTTCTTCACCAGCTCCGCCGCCCGCTCCAGGAAGTCGCCCGTCGCTCCAATCGCTCCGGCCACGCGCAGTCGTCCCTGCTGGTCCTTGCTCGCGTTCGGATACTTCAATTTCTTCTGAATGTCCTTGACCGTGATCAGGCCCTTCAGCTCGTAGGCGTCATTCACCACCAGCAGCTTCTCAACCCGGTGCTGATGAAGAATCTCCTCCGCCTGTTCCAGCGTCGTCCCCACCGGCACCGTGATGAGGTTTTCCTTCGTCATTACGTCCGAAATCGGAATGTCCGTCCGCGACACAAACCGCAGGTCGCGGTTCGTCAGGATCCCTACCAGCTTGCCGTTTTTGGTCACCGGCACGCCCGAGATCTTGTATCGCCGCATCACCTCCAGCGCATCTGCAATCGGCCGCTCCGGCGCAATCGTCACCGGGTCCACAATCATCCCCGACTCCGACCGCTTCACCTTGTCGATTTCGCCCGCCTGCTGCTCAATCGTCAGGTTCCGGTGCACCACACCCATGCCGCCCTGCTGCGCCATCGCAATCGCCAGCCGCGACTCCGTGACCGTGTCCATCGCCGCCGACATCAGCGGCGTATTCAGGGTGATGTTCTTGGTTAGTCTCGTCTGCGTGCTCACCTGCGTCGGAACTACATCGGAGTACGCTGGCACCAGCAGCACATCATCAAATGTCAGAGCTTCTAAAACGGGGGTGGAAATCATGCGGTTCTATCGATTCTATTCCCTCCTGTCTCGAAAGTTGTAGAACGGCAGCGACTGCAGTGCGATAAATCCCCAATCCGAAGCATTGAAGGGATTTCCAGCATGGTCGATAAGAAATGGTGCGAGGTAAATCTTGGATTCGACCCTTCGTAGAGAGGCCTCTTCGGCGAGGCTGGGCCGCCGACGCGACGGTTCTGTAGCGCATCTTCCTCTGTCCATGGCCTTCCAGCCAATCGTGGATATCCGGCGCCGCACCATCTTCGCTTACGAAGCCCTCGTCCGCGGCACTGAACAGGAGTCCGCGACCGACATCCTCGGCCAGGTCACCGAAGACACCCGCGCCGCCTTTGACCAGAGCTGCCGCATCAAGGCCATGATCCTCGCCCAGCAGCTCGGCATCGCCGATCAGGGCGCTCTGCTCTCCGTCAACTTCATGCCCGGCACAAACTACTCCGCGTCGGACTGCTTCCAGCGCACCGTGCAGGCCGCCGAGTGGACCGGCTTCCCGCTCCCTTCCCTCATGTTTGAGATCTCCGAGATGGAGTCGCTCAAGGACACCGAGCGCCTCAGCGCCATCGCCACCGAATACCGCCGCCACGGCCTCACCGTCGCGCTCGATGACTTCGGTGCCGGCAACTCCGGCCTGAATCTGCTCGCCGATATCGACGTTCAGGTCATCAAGCTCGACGGCCGCCTAGTCCGCGGCATCGACTCCCAGCCCCGCGCCCAGGAGATCGTCCGCTCCACTGCCGCTATGGCCAACCGCCTCGGCATTCAGATCGTCGGCGAATGCATCGAGACCCGCGCCGAACTCGACATTCTCCTGTCCTGCGGCATCACTCTCCTGCAGGGCTACCTCTTCGCCAAACCCACCTTCGAGTCCCTCCCGGAAATCATCTGGCCGGACGAACCCCTCCAGCGCCGCTCTCTCTCGCTCGATTCGCTCGAACTCTCCGCCTCACCCGGCCTTTCCTCAGTCGCCTGACCTCAACAGATTCCCCGGTGGCCGATCCTTTCGCTTGCGAAAGGGTGGGGTGTCGTTTGCGACCGGGGTCCCCGACCAGCTCGTTCGATGGGGTGGGGTAGCAAACGATAGCGGCCATCCCGGACCAGGCAGAGCCGTTCGATCGATCCACCGCTACCTTCCTTCCCCTCGCCTTGCCCTCCCACCCCAAAACACCTAGAATGAAAACAGCGACGAATCATTCCGCCGCGGGAAACTCGCCGTGAACGCACCGGCACCCGGCGGAAGGGAGGAGTGGGCGAGAGCCCACTTTTTATTTGCTCTTAAAATCCGGCCGGCGGTCACCAAACCGGCCCCACTTAGAACCAACATGGCCCTTTCCCTCGACACAATACGCGCTATCGCCGACCGCGTCGCCGGCTCCCACGGCCTCGAGGTCGTTGACGTCGAGTTTGCCGGTGGCGGCAAGCACCGCGCCCTCCGCGTCTTCGTCGAGAAGAACGCCGAAGGCCGTGCCGCCCTCGCCCAGCACGCTGAATCTCTCCCCAAAGGAGTTCCGGTCGAGCTCCTCTCCGGTGTCACCCACGAGGACTGCGAGCACTTCGCCCGCGATTTCAGCACCGTCCTCGACGTCGAAGACCTCGTCCCCGGCTCCGAATACACCCTCGAAGTCAGCTCCCCCGGCCTGGAACGCAAGCTCCGCGGGGCCGCCGACTACGAGCGCTTCAAGGGCAGCCTCATCAAGCTCCAGACCTTTACGCCCGTCCCGCCGCCAGGCGAAAACACGGGAAAAGCCAACCGCCACTTCACTGGCCGCCTCTCCGCTTTTGACGGCCAGCAGCTAACGCTGGACCTGTCCGCCGTCAAACAGAAGGGCAAGGCAAAAAAGACCCTCACCAGCCAGACCGTCACCATCGACCTGGCCAACGTCGAAAAAGCCAACTTAGTGGCCGAAATCTGAAAGGAAAGACAGTAGACCAGTAGACGTTAGACCAACTTACGCGCGAACCGCGCCACCGTTTCTCTACCTCTCTACCCTCTACTGTCTACTGTCTAAAGACATGGCAAGCGCACTCTACCAGTCCATCGAATTGCTGAGCCGCGAGAAGGGCATCGACGCGGAGATCGTCGTCGGCGCCGTTGAAGACGCCATCGCTCTCGCCACGCGCAAGTTCTACAAGACCCAGGAGACCATGCGCGGCGAGCTCGACCGGGAGTCCGGCGAGATCCGCGCGTACGTCTACAAGACCGTCGTTGAGAACGATGAGCAGGTCGAAGACCCCGAGAACCAGCTCACCCTCGAGGAGGCCCGCGCGCTCGCGCCCGAGGTCGAGGTCGGCGGCGAGCTCCGCTTCTACAAGGACACCACGCCGCTCGGCCGCATCGCCGCCCAGATGGCCAAGCAGGTCATCTTCCAGAAGGTCCGCGAGGCCGAGCGCGACACCGTCTTCCAGGAGTACGGCAGTCGCACCGGCGAGATCCTCACCGCCACCGTCAAGCGCCTCGAGCCCATGGACGTCATCTTCGACCTCGGCAAGGCCGAAGCCCGCATGCCCAAGCGCGAACAGTCCCGCCTCGAACAGTTCGCCATCGGCGAGCGCGTTCGCGTCGTCCTTCTCCGCGTCGACCGCGCGGCCAAGGGCCCGCAAGTCATCGTCTCGCGCGCCGCGCCAGCCCTCGTGCAGTCGCTCTTCCAGTCCGAGGTCCCCGAGATCTACGACGGCACGGTCATCATTCGCGCCATCGCGCGCGAGGCCGGCGAGCGCACCAAGATCGCCGTCATGTCGCGCGACAAGGACGTCGACCCCGTCGGCGCCTGCGTCGGCATGAAGGGCATGCGCGTGCAGTCGATCATCCGCGAGCTCCGCGGCGAAAAGATCGACATCATCGAGTTCTCCGAAGAGGTCACCACCTTTGCCGAGAAGGCGCTCCAGCCCGCCAAGGTCTCGCGCGTTTCGATCACCGATCTCGGCGAGAAGCAGCTCGAAGTCATCGTCGACGACACGCAGCTCTCGCTCGCCATCGGCAAGAAGGGCCAGAACGTCCGTCTCGCCGCCAAGCTTCTCGGCTGGAAGATCGACATCAAGTCCGAGGAAGAAAAGCGCCAGGAGGTCGAGCAGCAGATGCAGGCCATGCAGGGTGCGGCCACCACGCCGATCGAGCAGATCACCGAGCTCGGCGATGGCGTCATGGAGAAGCTCATCGCTGCCGGAATCACCACCGTCGAACAGCTCGCCGACATGACTGAAGAAGAGCTCGGCGAAGTCCAGGGCATCGGCGAGAAGTCTGTCGAAAAGATCGCCACCGCTGTGCGCGACTACTTCGGCCGCCTCGATGAGACCGCTGCCCAGGCCGCCGCAGCCGAACAAACCCCGGCCACCGTTCCCGAGCCTGCACTCGCACTCGGCGAAGAAGCGGTCGCCGCGGGCGCTGCATCAGATGTGGCTGGAGACGAGGAACACTCTATGACACTCACACCTGAAGAGATACTGGCCCGCGAAGCTGCAAAATCCGGCGGCGCACGTGAGGTCGGCGAATACTCGGCCGAGGACATCGCCGAAGCCGAGGATCGGCTCTCCGAGTCCGACGCCAACGACGACGCAGACGCCCGCGAAGAGGACATCGAGCTCAAAAACGACACTGTGGACGAGCTCGTCGACGACGCCCAGGAGTTCTCCGACGAAGGCGTCGATAGCGATGTCCACGAGCGTGGTTAGCGCTTCGTCGGTCTCTTACCCAGTCTGTAGCCGCATGAATGTGCGGTTACAGGCTGAAAATTTCATTGTTTCAGGGGATAATACCTTTGAACCAACTCTCACTACGATCGAGGCTGATATGACCAGCTAAGCGCGGTGATCAGGGCCGCGGATGACCGCCGCCCTCAACAAAAGGATTAGATGAGCAAAGTTCGCATCAACGATCTTGCACGGGAACTGGAGGTCAAGAGCAAGTCCATTCTTGACGCTCTCACGGCCGTCGGCGTCACCGAGAAGAAGACGCACTCCTCCTCCATCGAGGAGCATGAGGCCGAGCAGGTGCGCGCCTACCTGAACCGCGGCACCCGTCCGGCAGCACCCGCCAGGCCAGCCGCCGACACCAAGCCAGCCTTCAACCTCTCGCACGTCTCCAAGCCCGGCGATGCCCTGAAGGCGATCCTCGAGCGCAAGCAGGCCGAAGCCGCTGCCAAGGCTCGTCCCCCTGCCGCGGCCGCGCGTCCCACGGTCGCCGCCCCGGCCACCGCAGCCGCCGCGCGCCCTGCCCCGACACCTCCGCGCCCCGCAGCCCCTGCTGCTGCTGCGTCGCCCGCCGACAGCGCCGCCGCGCCTCAGCCTGCCGCCAATCAGCCTCCCGCGCCGCGCCGCATCGTGCCGCAGCCGCGCGCCGCCGCACCCATCGTAACGGCCCGTCCGGCGGCTCCGGTGAGCTCGCCATCTGGCGCCCGTCCGGGCGTCGTCCGTCCCGCCGCAGGACCCGTCGCCGTCCGCCCGTCGGCAGCGTCGCCTGCCGTTGCCTCGACAGCACCTGCAGCTCCCGTCGTCGTCAAGCCCTCGGCTGTGCCGCCGCCCGCTCCCGCCGCCGCTGCCGCACCGGCAACCAGCCCTGCTCCTGCAGCTGCGGCCCCGGCAACGCCGCCGCCAGCTCCTGCGGCCGCTGCTCCAGAGGTTCCTGAGACCGCCGCCGCTCCCGCGCCGCCCGTCCGCCGCGTCATCATGCCGCAGACCGGCCCGCGTCCCACCTACATCGCCGCTCCCGGCGCCGCCAACGCCGCTCGCCGGCCTATCTTCGAGCGCCCGCGCCCGGCAGCCCCCGGCGGTCAAGCCGGCCCCGGAGGTCCGGGCAGCCGTGCAGCCCTTGCTCCCGGCGCACGCCGGCCCATGCACCCCACGCGCACCTTCCCCGGCGGCCCGGGTGGTCCCGGAGGTCCCGGCGGTCCTGGTGGCCGGCCCGGCTTCCCCGGTCGTCCCGGCTTCGGCGGCCGTCCAGGTTTCGGCGGTGGACGTCAGGGTGTCGGCCCCGGCGGCCTGCTTCCGCCCACCGACGCCCCCGCAGCTCCCGGGCGTCCCGCGCGCCCCGGCCCCCGCGGTCGCGGCAATCAGCGCTACGTCAAGGACAAGGAAGTTGCGCTCAAGGGCTATGCCCCGCGCATGGGCGCCGCGCAGATCCCTGAAGGCGACCTGCCGATCACCCGGACCATCACCGTTACCGAGGGCATTTCCGTCAAGGATCTCGCCGAGAAGCTCGAGGTCCGCGGCAAAGACCTCATCGCTACCCTGCTCCTCCGCGGCGTGATGGTCACGGTCAACCAGTCGCTCGATGGAGAGCTCGTCAAGTCCGTCGCCCGCCAGTTCGGCGCCGACGCCCAGGTCATCTCCGTCGAAGAGCAGATCGAGAACGAGGCCATCGAAGGCCTCCTCGAAGACACCACTGGACTCGTCGAGATCGTCCGGCCGCCCGTCGTCACCGTCATGGGCCACGTCGACCACGGCAAGACCTCGCTGCTCGATGCCATCCGCTCCACCGCGATCGAGAAGATCGATGTCGCCGGAGGCGAAGCCGGCGGCATCACCCAGCACATCGGCGCCTACAAGGTGGGCATCACCAAGGAAGACTCGCCCGCCTTCGGCCGTGAGATCGTCTTCCTCGACACCCCCGGCCACGAGGCCTTCACCCGCATGCGCGCACGCGGCGCCAAGATCACCGACATTGTCGTGATCGTCGTCGCCGCCGACGACGGCGTGATGCCCCAGACCATCGAGGCCATCGACCACGCCCGCGCCGCCAACGTTCCCATCATCGTCGCAGTGAACAAAATCGATCGCCCCGACGCCAACCCTGACCGCGTCAAGCAGCAGCTCGCCGAGCGCGGCCTCCAACCCGACGACTGGGGCGGCGACACACCCTTCGTCAACGTCTCCGCCAAGCAGCGCATCAACCTCGACGGTCTCGAGGAGATGATCTGCCTGCAGGCCGACCTCAAACCCCAGAAGGCCACGCCCGAGCGTCCCGCCGTCGGCACCGTCATCGAGGCCAAGCTCGACCGCGGCCGCGGCGTCGTCGCCTCCGTTCTCGTGCAGAACGGCACTCTCAAGCCCGGCGACAGCTATATCGTCGGTAATACCTTCGGCAAGGTCCGCGCCATGTTCAACGACCGCGGACAGCCCATCGTCGAAGCCGGTCCCTCTACCCCTGTCGAAATCCTCGGCCTCGAGTCCATCCCGGACGCTGGCGACACCTTCCTCGTCATGGCCGACCGCGACCGTGCCAAGGAGATCGCCCGCTACCGCACCATGAAGGAGCGCGAAGCGCAGCTCGCCAAGTCCTCGCGCATATCGCTCGAAGGTCTCGCCGAGCAGATCAAGCAGGCCGGCGTCAAGGACCTCAACCTCATCCTCAAGGGCGACGTGCAGGGCTCCGTCGAAGTTCTCGCCGACTCGCTCCAGCGCATGTCCACCGAGAAGGTTCGCGTCCGGGTTCTCCGCGCAGGCGTCGGTGCCATCACCGAATCCGACATCCTGCTCGCTTCCGCGTCCAACGCCGTCGTCATCGGCTTCAACGTGCGGCCCGAGCGCAAGGCCCAGGAACTCGCCGACCAGGAGAAGGTCCAGGTTCGCCTCCACTCCATCATCTACGAGCTCCAGGACGAGATGACCAAGGCCATGTATGGTCTCCTCGAGCCCGTCTATCGCGAGGTCTACCAGGGCCGCGCCGAGGTGCTCAACGTGTTCAAGATCACCAAGGTCGGTCAGATCGCCGGCTGCAGCGTGCGCGACGGCCTCATCAAGCGCGACAACCAGGTCCGCGTCACTCGCGAGGGTGCCGAAGTCTGGAAGGGCAAGATCGCCTCGCTCAAGCGCTTCAAGGACGACGTATCCGAAGTCCGCAGCGGCATGGAGTGCGGTATCGATCTCGCCGGCTTCAAGGACATCCACGTCGGCGACCTCATCGAAGCCTTCACCACCGAGAAGATCGCCGCCGAACTCGGCCAGAACACCGCCGAGCTCAAGCGCCAGCAGATGGCGGAGCTCAAGGAAGCCAAGCACCGCGAAAACGAAGTAGCCGCCGCTCCCGCATAACGCACCGCTTCAACCTATACTACAAAGGCCGGGATCACTCCCGGCCTTTGTAGTTTTTGACCGCAAAACATCAACCGGCCCTTCGCCACGATCTGTTTAGTGCATCGGCCATTAATCGTGACTCCAACCGAAACAGAACTCGCTCCGCAGATACTGTAAGGAAACCAGCACCGCTGCGCTGCCCTTGTTTGTGTGGTGGGCAAACCAGTATCAGGGCAAAGGGAAATCCGATGGAGCGGCTTCGGCGCATAAGCCCCACACTGAAGTTTGTTCTGCTGACATTCCTGATCGCGTATACGTTCGGGTTCGGCCTGCAGTGGCTCTGGCGGTCGTCGTCGGGTCTGGCTTGGCAATACCTTCCGAGAATCGGCGTCACCTACGCGCCGGCGATAGCTGCGCTGCTAGTCACCGGAAGAAAGGGCATCGGCGGCTTATTGCGGAAGCTTAATCCGCGCGGGCAATGGCTCTGGGTGCCGGCACTGCTGACCACAGGCGTGATTTGTACGGCAGTGGCTGCGCTCGTGGTTGGAGTAAATCCGGCAGACCTTACCCGCGCCGCTCGTGCGTGGCCCTTGTTTGCGGCGCATGCACTGCTGCAGTTTGTCTTCGTCGGGTGCGGCGAGGAATTAGGGTGGCGCGGATGGCTGCTCCCGCGATTGATGACTCGTTACCGGGCCATTCTCGCGACCATTATCGTGGCGGTGATATGGGGCTGCTGGCATGCGTTCATTCTTCTCAGTGGCTTGCGAACAGCGTCTATGTTTCTGTTCGGCGTATTCGGCTTGTCGTTTCTCTTCACCGCGCTGTGGCAGCGCGTGAATGGGAATATTTTCGTGCTCGCGGTAGCTCACGCCAGCGTCAACGCACCGATCTCATTGCTAGGCAAACAGAGTGTGGTGGACGCCGTGTTCGCGCTGTATGGCCTTCTTGGTCTGATCGTACTGACTCGAATGATGACGCAATCCCACCGCGTGCCTTCTTCATCTGATCGGCAGTTCCTTGAGCAACAACCGTGACCGATCACGACCGCCGACATTCTTGACTTGGAACTGATCGCATGTTGGTCTTAGTCGCAACCAGCAGATAGCAGCGCGCTCACGCCCTCCGCTAAAGATATCGGAGAGCAGCATCACGAAACCCCTCTCCGCCGAACCATGCCGCCTCATCATATCGGCGCCTGCATAAATCACGTACCAACTCACACAGCAAAGGCCGGGATCGCTCCCGGCCTTTGCTCCATCGGCTTCCGGCACCAGTTACGGCGTCAACGTAATCGTTTTAGAAGCATTCTTGGTGCTGTCGACCTGGCATACTGCGGAAACGGTCACTGTACTTCCCGTGATCGGCATCGTTGATGGCGCTGTATAGACGCCCCCGATCGAGCCCGCGCCCTCGGCGATGGTGCCGGTCGCCATTGCACCGCCCGTGACGCCGTTGACCTGCCACACAATCGTGTTGTTCGTCGCTCCCACGCAATATCCCGTGAAGAGGTCCGTTGCCCCAAGCTTTACCGATGTCGTGAACGTCGAAATACCCGCGCTTACCGGGCCCGTGACTGGGAACTGCACCGTTCCCTCTGTGTAATTGAATGTGCCGGCACTGCTCGGAACGCCGGCTGAAATCGAAATAATGCCCTGGGTGTTGTCCGTGTTGTAACTCAAGCCGTCGCCGCTGGTCCCGGAATAAATCGGGGGAGTAGCGGGCGCTGTAAAAACGACGGTCGACTGGTTTCCGGATATTTGCGGCTGCGAAAACGTGCCCTCGGTTCCAAAGCTTGACCAGAGGACGTTCACCGGGGCGTTCTGTACAGTCGCCGTAAACGTCTGCGTGGCGCCTGCCGCCAGCGAGCTGATCTGCGGAGTCACTGTCACGACGACGGGGTGACCGTTATAACCGCCCGCGCCGCCCCCGCCGCCTCCGCAGCCGGTAAGGAGCATGACGCACGAAAGAGCAATCAAAGTGGACGACCGCGTATCCATCGGAGACCCTCCGAACAGCAATTCGGGCCCGAAAGATCGATTGGCATAGCCTAAACCACAGCCCGTCCCACACGACAGAAATTTTCGTCGTTTACATACCTGGACGCCAGGGCTTCCGAATCTTCGGAGCGTGAAGTACCGACCATCGGCGCACAACTGAACCTACGCTTTCGCTATCTATTACAACTGCGTACAAGGAGAATCCGCATCCGCCGTTTTGATCGCTATCTCTGGGCCCTCTGCATCTTTTTCGCCCTTTTGATCCCTCTGGGTTCCCCATTCGCTGCCTCCGCGGATCCAGTCACCGCAACGCACAAGGAGGGCTCCTCGCACGGCTTCGTCGTCCTCAAGGACGCCTCCGGAAAGCTCATCGCGGTCGGCGATCAGATCAACATCACGCGCGGCAGCGAAGTCCATTCCCGCCTGCTGATTCGTTTTCGTGACGGCTCCATCGACGACGAGCGCACCGTCTTCACCCAGGGCAAGGTTCTCCAACTCATCACCGATCACCACATCCAGAAAGGCCCATCCTTCAAGCAACCCCTCGATCAGGAGATCAACGTCCGCGCCGGAACAGTAACCTATCACGAGTTCAAAGATGGCAAGGACCAGGTGAACACCGAGCACATGGATCTCCCACCGGACCTCGCCAACGGAATGATCTCCGACGCGCTCAAAAACTTCCCGCCCAATGCAGCCGAAATGAAGGTCGCCTACATCGCCGGCTCCAAGCCTCGCCTCATCCATCTTTCTATCAAGCCCGACGGCGACGACCCCTTCTACGTCGCTGGAATCCGTAATCGAGCAAAGCGTTATAACATCCACATCGAAATCGGCGGTGTTGCCGGCGTTGTCGCTCCCGTCATCGGCAAGCAGCCCCCTGACCTCAAAATGTGGGTCATGGACGGGGAGGTCCCCACCTTCCTCAAAATGCAAGGCGAGCTGGACCAGCAAGGCCCAATTTGGACCATGGAGCTGGCCAGCCCCACATGGCCATCGGCTGGCCAAAATCGCAGCAAATAGCTCGTTTCCAAAAGCCGCCGATCATTCAGAGACCCCGGCTTGCGCGGCAGAATCAGCTGCGATGACCTCCTTTCAGTTCCCGAACGTCAAACCAGCTTCGTGATTCCCTGCTTCCCAGAACATTGACCATCTGTGCTCCCAATGGAGCGTCGTTTGCAACCATAAATCCGTAACCCTACTAAACTTCTTGCATCCTCGACCTCTCCCTCCACCGTATCTAGAGAAGCAAATGCAATGGACCGTCAACCTACATCACGGTCGCTGCCAATCCATCTCGCCACAGGACAATTGACAGTACTCAATGTAGTTTGCTACATAGTGAGACGAGGCGATTCGGAGACATGATCAGGATTCTAAACGGCCTCTGCCTATCCATTGCGCTTTTGTCTTGCCTCTTGCTGGCCCTGCCCGCACGCGCTCAGGACAGCGCAACGATCCGCGGCATCGTAGCCGACCCGAGCGGCGCCGTCATCCCCGGTGCCACCGTTTCGCTCGCCAGTCACGACCGCGTGCAGCGCACCAAGTCCGGGCCGGAGGGACGTTTCGCCTTCAATTCCCTCCCGCCAGGCACCTATTCCGTGACCGTCGCCGCCAAAGGATTCGCGCCGTTCACGACTCCTGACGTTGTGCTCGCCGCCGGCGCAGCCAAGGACCTCAAAGTCTCTCTCGCCATAGCCGTCGAACAGGAACACGTAACCGTGGACGATCAGAGCGAGAGCGTCGGCCTCAGCCCCGATCAGAATTCCAGCGCCATGGTGATCAAGGGCGGCGATCTCGACGCGCTCTCCGACGACCCCGACGAACTGCAAAATGAGCTCCAGGCTTTAGCCGGGCCCGCCGCCGGGCCCAGCGGCGGCCAAATCTATATCGACGGATTCGAAGGCGGCCAGATCCCGCCGAAATCCTCCATCCTTGAAATCCGCGTCAATCAGAATCCGTTCTCGGCTGAGTTCGACCGCATCGGCTATGGCCGCATCGAGATCATCACCAAGCCCGGCACTCAAAAGCTCAAGGGAAACTTCGGAGGCTTCGGAACCGCATCGCCCCTGAACACGAGCAACCCCATCGTAGGCCAGCCGCCGTTCTACGATTTCTATTCCGGCATGGGCAACATCAGCGGTCCGCTCAGCAAAAAGGCCGCGTACTTCTTCAACGTGTTCGACATGCAGCGGCAAACCCAATCCATCGTCAACGCGCTCAATCCCGACAATCCATCCACCAACATCCTTGAAGCATTTCCGACTCCCTCCAGCATCTTCCAGATCAGCCCGCGCATCGACTTTCAGCTCGGTATTCACAACATCACCATCCGCGATGGCTTCTTCCGTTCCGTTGCCTCGAACAACGGCGTAGGCGCTCTTAATCTTCCCAGCCAGGCCGTCAACTCCAACGACAAAGAAAATTCCGTGCAGATCGGCGACACCGTCGTCATCAACGAGCATCTGGTCAACGAGACGCACTTCCAATGGCGGCGCATCCGCAACGATGAAACCGCCGCCAACTTCACGCCCGCTGTCACCGTGCAAGGCTCCTTTACCAAAGGCGGCTCAAGCACCGGCGTGGTGCAGGACCACGAAGACAACTTTGAGCTGCAGAACTATTCAACTGCGACCGCAGGCAAACATATCCTGCGTTTCGGCACGCGCTTACGCGCCGAGCGCGACACGAATTACTCGGAATCAGGAACAAACGGAACCTACAGCTTCAGCACGCTGGCTGCCTATCAGGCGCAGACGCCCACGCTCTACTCGCAAACCATCGTCACCAACCCAATCGCGCGCGCCATCCTGTTCGACGCAGCGCTCTTTCTGCAGGACGACTGGCATCCACGCAAAAACCTCGTAGCCGGCCTCGGGCTCCGTTATGAAGGCCAAAACCGCATCCGCGATCACGCCGACTGGGGCCCGCGCATCGCGTTCGCCTGGAGTCCCGGATACCAGGGCAAGGGCGCTGCGAAAACCGTGGTGCGCGGCGGCTACGGATGGTTCTACAACCGCTTCACCGTGCCGAATTCATTTCAGTCTTCCGGCACGCCTTACATCATCCAGACGATTCACGACAACGGCATCAACCAGAAGAGCTACACGGTTAAAGCCCCGCCATTCTTCAATCCGAATGCGCCTCAAACGGAGCAGACGCTGCAATCGCTCGGCTCCACCGTACCCACATACCACACCATCGATCCGCACTTTCACGCCGCGCTCGACATGCAGGGTGGTGTCGGCGTGGACCGTCAAATCACTAAAGCTCTCACCGGGAACATCACCTATCTGTTCACGCAAGGCGTGCATCAGTATCTGATGGACAACGTGACAGCTCCGGACTTCGATCCCTCCACATACACGGTCAACGGAACAACTCCGGCCGCATACAACTATCAATTTCAGTCCGGCGGCTTCTACCGCCAGCAGGAGTTGCTCGTCACCGCGAAGGCGCACTTCAAGCATCTCAGCTTCGACTCCAACTACACCCTCAACTACGCCAACAGCGACACTCAGGGCGCCAATTCCGTTCCCATGGACCCGCAGCATCCGGGACTTGATTACGGCCGTGCGAGCTTCGGCATCCGTCATCGCCTCTTTCTTCTGCTCACCTATACGGCTCCCGGCGGCGTGATCTTCGCGCCTTTGCTCGCCGCGCAATCCGGTACGCCTTACAACATCACCACCGGCACTGACCTGACGCAGAATAACCAGTTCAACGCCCGACCCTCCTACGCAGCCTGCGGCCAGCCGGGCGTCGTCTCAACACCTTTCGGCTGCCTCGACTCCAATCCCGTTGGAAGAACGAGCAGATCATCCCCTACAACCTCGGCACCGGCCCCGCCAATTTCGTGCTCCACTTGCGCGCCAGCAAGACCATCGGCATCGGTCCGCACATCAAGCAGGAAGGCGACCTCGCCGGGCAGAACGTGAACAACAGCGTCAACGGTCGTGGACTCAGCGGAAACGGCGGCGGAGTCAAAATCGATGAAAAGGTTCCCCGCAAATACAACATCACCTTCGTCGCCATTGCGCTGAATGTCTTCAACGTCGTCAACTGGGCTCCTCCCAATGGCGTGATGGACTCGCGACTGTTCGGCCAGACGCAATCTCTTGCCAGCGGACCATATTCCGGCCCCACGCCCGGCAACCGCACCATCCTTTTCTTTACCAATTTCACCTTCTAGCATGCGCTGCCACGCTATCGCTCGACCGCCGAAAACGCTCCAAATCTGCCAAACAAAACAGATAACCAATCGAGCACTCCGCGTGAACGCTCGACCGCCTTAGGTCATCTAACCTCAGGATGTGAGGTCGCACTCTTGAGCACGAACGACCAGACTGATCTTTCGCTCAAATACGAAGCAACCGCAGCTGCGACGCCGGAGCGCCGCCAGGCGCTCCTCGCTGCCATCGTCGACAGCACCGATGACGCCATCGTCAGCAAAGACCTCAATGGCGTCATCCTCACCTGGAACGATGCCGCTGCACAGATGTTCGGCTATTCCGCGCACGAGATCATCGGCAGAAACGTTCGTTGCCTCATCCCTGAAGAGTTGCGGCATGAAGAAGAGACGATCTTATCGAAGATTCGATCCGGCAAGCGTATCTCCCACTACGAAACCCTGCGCGTCAGAAAGAACGGCGAAAAGTTCGATGTCTCCATAACTATCTCTCCATTGATCGATAGCGAAGGCAGAATCATCGGCGCCTCGAAGATCGCCCGCGAGATCACCGAACGCAAGCGGATCGAGAAACAACTGATGGACTCGGAAAAGTTGGCCGCCACCGGGCGCATGGCCGCAACCGTCGCCCACGAGATCAACAATCCGCTCGATGCTGTCCTCAATCTCATCTATCTCGCTCGCACCAGCGGCTCGCTCACCGAGGCCCGCTCCCACCTCGGCACCGCCGAGACCGAATTAGAGCGCGTCGCGCACATCGCCCGCCAAACGCTTGGCTACTATCGCGACGACGGCATACCGACGGCCGTCGTTCTTCAGGAAGTCATCCAGCACGTGCTCACCGTCTATCAGGGCAAACTTACATCTGCAGACATCGCCACCGACTGCCGCTTCGAAGATCATCCCGCCCTCGTTGCCAGCAGAGGCGAACTGATGCAGATCCTCTCCAACATCGTCGCCAACGCCATCGATGCCATGCCGCAAGGCGGTGTTCTCCGCGTCCAAACCAAACGAAGTCTCAACCCGGATGGCATTGAGATCCAGCTCGCCGACAGCGGCTCCGGAATCCGGAAGGATTACCTTCCCAAAGTGTTCGAGCCTTTCTTTACCACTAAGGGAAATATGGGTACCGGAATTGGCCTCTGGGTCGTCAAACAACTTGTCGAAAAGAGAGGAGGCCAGGTCGGGGTTACAAGTAATACAGATAGCAGGAGCGGAACGACCGTTTCTATCTTCTTCCCACTTACCGGTTCAGCCGCTGCTGAACACATCGCGGTGAATTAGAGGTGTCAACGAGGAGTTCGCATGTTCGGGATCAAGCCAGACCTGTACCTGTTTTCTAACGAAGACGCACTGAAGGGTATCTCCGCTGAAGAGCAGGAAAGCTCCGGCACTTCTCGCCGCCAGAGAAGACCGACCATTCTCGTCGTCGATGATCAGCAAGTCATCGCGGACACCACCATGATGGTCTTGAATCGCTCCGGCTTTCGCGCCGAACGCGCCTACGGCAGTGAATCTGCCTTGGAAATGGCGCTCAAGCTGAAGCCTGATTATCTTCTGACCGATATCGTGATGCCCGGAATGAACGGAATCGATCTCGCCATCCGCGTGCTTAGCCAATTACCCACCACGGTGATCGTTCTCATCTCCGGCCAGACGGGCGTTACCGACCTCCTCCGCGACGCACAGGATCACGGCCACCATTTCAACCTTTTGGCCAAACCCATCCACCCCGAAAAACTTTTGCAGTACCTGAAGGGCAAGGCGCCTCACCTGTGGAAGTAGCACCTGAACACGCCATCGCAACTGCCAGCCTTGCCCATCGATCGCACACCACCCGCCACGCCCACTCCAGACCACCACCGCATCCACGCCCAGCGCCCGCCCAGCCAGTGATCTCCCGGCGCATTGAAAGCGAATCCCCAGTTGGGCCACTTGACAAATTGCCCCGTCAGCGGCCACAGATATGTAAGCCGCCCGCTCAACCACGCGATCATCCTCTTTGCTCTCAATACTTTGCAGGAATATGCCTTTAGCATCAATACTTTAGCACCAAAGTCCAAGCCTAAGTCCATTCTTCTGAAGACTTTGCGCAAAAACGGGGGAGGGGCGCCCCCGGGTGCATACTGTCACAAATGAACCTCTCGGCGATTCAGTCTGCTCTCCGCGATCAGCACCTCGACGGCTGGCTGTTCTACGACCACCACCACCGCGACCCCATCGCCTACCGCATCCTCGGTCTCCCCGACTCCTTCGTCTCCCGCCGCTGGTACTACTTCATCCCCGCCGACGGCGAGCCCCGCAAGCTCGTCCACCGCATCGAGTCCGGCAAGCTCGACCCCCTCCCCGGCACCACCCGCCAGTACTCCTCCTGGCAAGAACTCGAACAAAATCTCGAGGACATGCTCTCCGGCGCGACCAAGATTGCAATGCAGTACTCGCCGCGCAACGCCATCATGTATGTCGCGATGGTCGACGCTGGAACGGTCGAGCTCATCCGCTCTCTCGGCAAGGACGTCGTCAGCTCCGCCGATCTCGTCAGCCTCTTCGAGGCGGTCCTGACCGAGGACCAGATTGCCACACACTACGCCGCGCAGGAACGCCTCGATCGCGTCCTGCAGGCAGGCTGGAAGCACATCGCCGACTGCATCCGCCGCGATGGGCTCACCAACGAGTTCGAGATCGTCACCTTCCTCAAGCGCGCTATGGAACGCGAGAGCCTCTGGACCGACCATGGCCCCAACGTCTCCGCCGGCTCCAACTCCGCTGACTCCCACTACGAGCCCACGGAAAGCCATAACTCGCCCATCATGCAAGGTGAGTTCGTCCTGATCGACATCTGGGCCAAGCTGTCCGAGCCGCACGACACCAGCCGCGGCCGCCCCGACGCCATCTGGTACGACATCACCTGGACCGGCGTCGTCGGCCGGGAGCCCACCGAGCGCGAGCGCCACATCTTCTCCGTCGTCCGCGAGGCACGCGACGCGGCCATCGCCGCAGTCGAGCAGGCCTACGCCGCCGGTGAGCCCATTGCCGGCTGGCAGGCCGACGACGCTGCGCGGAATGTCATCCGTCGCGCGAGCCTCGACGAATTTTTCACGCACCGCACCGGCCACAATATTGCGACTGAGCTGCACGGCAACGGCGCTCACCTCGACAACCTCGAGACGCACGACGAGCGGCTGCTGCTGCCCAACACCTGCTTCTCGGTCGAGCCCGGCATCTACTTCCCCGGTGAGTTCGGCATCCGCAGTGAGGTGAACATGATCACGCGCCCCGGCAAAGCAGCCGTCACCGGACCGCGCCAGACCGAGCTGCTGCCCATCTGAGCGAGCAATAGACGGAGCCTGCGCACTGATACAATCGATTGCAATGGCTGCAGACGCTCAGCAGATTTCCCAGCGCATTCCCGGAGAAAAATCCAGCCTTCCCGCGATGGTTCTTGTTGCCGGCTGGCTCATTCCTGGTCTTGGTCACCTGATGCTGGGCAAGTGGGTCCGCGCTCTGCTGCTCTTCATCTCGATTGCCGGTATGTTTCTGATCGGCCTTGGCCTTCAGGGGAAGATCTATCAACCCGGAACCGGCGACATCCTCGACATTCTCGGCTTTGCCGCGCAGCTTGGGCTTGGCCTGCTCTGCGGGCTGGCGCACTGGGTCGGCTGGGGCGCGAGCTCGGCGGTGAACACGCTCGCTGATTTCGGAACGAAATTCATCGTCATTGGCGGGCTGCTGAACTACATGGCAGCGGTCGACGCACACTCGCTGGCAAACGGACGGAAGGCATCGCTATGACCTTGAGTCACTTCAGCGCTGTGCTTTTATGTTCGCTGTTCGTGTCGGTGGTCTTCGGGATCACGATGCGCGCCGAGCCGAAGATGATGATTCGCTTCGGAGCCTACTGCTTTGTCTGCTTCGTCGGCGCGGTCATTGTCGCGAGCTGGGTAATGTACGCCATCAAGCACTAACCCAATCCACTTCACTGCGGACCCGTTGGAGCGCTCGGGGTCGTGTTGTTCGATCCACCCTGCGTGTTCGTCTGCCCTGGATACGTCGTGGTCATGCTGGACGGAGATTGCGAGCTGACGCTGGCCGGACCGCCGAGTATGTTTGCCTGCTTATAGAGCAGTTCAATCTTCGGATCGTAGATAAACTCCCAGGTCTCGTACGTGGTCTGCCCGTTCGGATTCAGGATGCTCTCGCCGGTCTTCGACGTGCCGACTCCCATGATCTGACCTCCACCACCCGAACCGCCCGACAATGTTGTGGAACTCGAAGTTCCGGTCGTTGACGAACCTGCGGTCGACCCACCGATGGTCGCGCCAGAGAAGCCCGCCGACAGCGGAGAACCTCCGCTCACGGTGCTGCTCGTCGATCCAGCCGTGCTTCCTATTCCACTACTGGCCATCGAAGACGCGGAACCGAGGCTGCCCGCGCCCGTCGTATTCAGTCCGCCGAGCGGCTGACCGAAGAAGCCCTTCACGGTCGTCTTGTTCTCACCGACATGGATGATGCGCCAGTCGTCTTTACCGGTCAGCGGGTCGATGTAGCGCTTGCGCAAATAGCGGACGTTATTCGTGCTCTCGAGCGCGTCGATCGATGGTGGATAGGTCTTGTTCTTGAGGTAGTAGAGCCGGATTGCGCGGACATACTGCTGGGCGCGGTGCTCACTCTCGAGCTCCTTATCGCGCTGGAGGTCCTTGGCCATGATGGGCGCGGCAACAGCCAGCGCGATGAGCACGAGCGCAACCATGAGGATCGCGAACACCAGCATGAAACCGGCTTCCGGATCGGAGTCTCTCTGGTGCTGCAGATCGAGATTGGTGCGCATGTTCATGGCTACTGCATCTGCAGCGGAAGTGTCTGCGTGTTGTTGTTCTGCAGGTCTTCGACCTGAATGCTGTTCAGGTTGATCGAGACGATCTTGTACTTGTGCGCGACGATCTCGCCTGCCGAAGCGAGGTAGACGTTGTCGCCCTGCAGCAGAAAGGCCTGCACGAGACCGTTGGAGCGCCTGGCCGTACCGAAGAACTTGAGGTCGATCGGCGGTGGAGGCGGCGGGCCGGGCGGCGGAGCAGGCGGGAGCGGCAAGGGTTTCGGGCGTGGCGGCGGAACGTGCGTAGGCAGCCTGACGGGAGGCGGCGTGTACGTCAGCGAGAAGATGTTGCGGCCGATGCCGGAGTACACGAGGCTTTCCGCGCGGTGCATCGCGGTTTCGTCGAGCGTGGGATCAAGGCTGGCGGAGGTGTGTGCGAGCTTGACGGCATCAACGCCGGCAATGCTTGCCGAACGGCCGGCATTTGCTGCAGTCACCGCGGCGGCCTGCGCAGGCGCCGCGTTTGTCGCGGGAGCCGGACGATTGATGGGAGCCACCGTCGGCGGGGGCGCTGCCGAAGTCCCACCGAAGAGCGCATTGTAGGCGTAGAAGATGCAGCACAGTGCAACTGCAACGAGTGCACCGGCGGTAATGGTCTTCTTGCGGTTCTCTGCACCGGCCTTCATCGTGTGCCTCCGGTGGGAGCGGGTGCGGTCACAGCGGCGGCCTGCGTGGAGGCTTCTTTATCGTTGGGCGCGCGCAGGTATGTGGTGATACGAATCCGGAGGTTGACCATACCGGTCTGCTGGCCGGAGAGGTTGATTCCGTTGATCACGAAGAACATCTTGTCGCGCTCGAGATTGTTGATGAACTCAACGACCGGTCGGTAGTCTCCCGAGACGCTCGCATCGATGTGCAATTCAGTCAGCCCATATTCCCCGTTCAGAACAGGCTGTTGCGCATATTGCGCGTTAGCCCAGCGTACGCCGGTCTTCTGCGAAAGGCGGCCGAGCTCAGCGAGCACCTGCGAGTAGGCGTATGGGAGGCGATCGGCGTAGAAGAGATCTGCATCTTGAGTGGACGCTGCAATCTTCGCGTCGAGACCGCGCAGAGGTTGCGCCTGCAGGCGCGCGGTGGTGAGCAATGTGCGCTGCTGATTGAGCGCATCGGCGTTGTGGTCCTTGAGCGACTGTGAGAGGAAGAGCAGATGCGCGAACATGTACAGCACGATGACGAGAAGCGCGGCGACGCCGGCGTAGTGCAGGTTGACGGCGGTGAGCAGAGCGCGGGCGCGCGAGGTGAGGCGCGGAACGCGGCGCAGCATCGAGGAGCTGCTCGGAGGCGGAACGGTGGCGGTTGCGCTCATCGTACGTCTCCTTGGGAAGACTGACCGGCGCTTCCCGGCTTCGTCGATATTTGCTTCGCGTAGGACTCCCCCTCAGGCAGCGGGTTGTAGTTGGCGAGAATGTCGAACTCGACGGCAGGCGCGGACGCCGGCTGGTTCATCTGCGGCTGGAAGGCTCCGGGGCGCTGCGCCGTCGTGGTCTTCGCCTGTGACGCTTCGCCGTTGAGACGCGGCTGGAGGAAGCGGCGCGAGTGTTCGAGATTGCGCACGAGCTGTACGGCGCGGTCGCGCTGACCGGAGACGCGCAGGTGGATGATCACGTCGCCCGTTTGCGTGACCTGCGGCTCGATAGAGGTGACCTGCACGCCGGTGGGAAGCACGTTTTCAAGGTCCATCATGACGGCCGTCCAGGAGAAGCTCTTCGCGAGGAAGAGGCTGTTCAGGAAATGCGCGCGATCAAGCACGGCGGCGTTGGCGGGTTGGCGCATGCGAGCTTCGTTGTTCAGGCGCTCATGCTGCGCAGAGTCGGTCTGGTTGCGCAAAGCGTTCATCTGGCCCGTGGCACGGTCGAGGCGCTTCTGCAGTGTGTGTGCCCAGAAGCCGAGCGCGATGGCGACGATTGCGAGCAGCGCCATGAGAAGCCGCAACCGCAGAAAGAGCGGCCGGAGCTCGACGAAGGGACGCGAAGCGAGATTGATGGAGATGCGCATGATCAGCCTCGCAGTGCTCCCCGGACGCCGGCGAGCGCGCCGCGCGGAATGTTGCCGGTGACCACGCCGGCGGAGAAGGCGGACGCGTCGATGAGCTCGCGGATGCGGAAGGCTTCGGCTTCGTTGTAGCCGTTTCCGTTGACCACGCGATGCAATGCATCGGCGCTGAGCGCGCCCGCGCTGAGGATGGTTTGCGGCGGACGTGAGAGCGTGTCCTCGAAGTAAGCCACGGCTACGGTGACGGCCTGCGCGATTTCGTGAGCGAGTTCCTCGGCGGAGAGTTGCTGGAGTTGCGCGGGGAACGTTGGGTCGATGCCGGCGGCTTGCGGCTGGAGGTCGACGCTGCGGTGGAGGAGCAGCACGCCGTCGCGCGTGATGGCAGTGGTGATTCCGGCGTGAGTGGCGTTGACGACGAGTGAAGGCTCGGCGGCGGTGAGGCCCGCGAGTGCGGCGAGGGTGCTGGGGAGCACGGCGCCCGGTTCGAAGCCGGCCTCGCGCACGGCGGTCTCGTACTCGCGGAGGATGTCGCGCGGGATGGCGACGGCGAGCACGTGGATGTTATTGCGCGTGGAGCTCATGATCTGAAAGCTGACCACGGCGTCGTCGACCTCGAACGGCACGAGCTTCTTGAGACGGAAGCGAACGATGGGCAGGGCCTCGGTGAGTTTCGTGGGCAGCGCGTCGAAGTCGAGCAGGAGGACGCGGACGGCGGAGTCGGGGACGATGATGGTAAGGTCGGCGCTGCGGCTGTTGGGGCGCACATCGATCGATTCGAGTGCGCGGCGGATGGCAGCGATCACGGCGACGCGGTCGGCGAGGTTGCCGGGCTTGAGGCTGGGAAGAACGGCTCCGGAAGGCAGCGGGACGCTTGCGACGGAGTCGAGCGCGCCTTCGGCCGTGGCGGCGCGCGCGGCTGTCACGCCCTCGGGGGCGATCTCGCAGGCGAGGCGCGGACGGCTTCCAGAAGCTTTGGGGAGCAGGTTCATCGAGAGACGATTACTAGACTACCGCGCGGCGGCGGCTCGGGAGCTTGGCTGCGGTGGTTCAATTCATTGGACGAACGGGCGCGAGAGCCGTTTGCGGAGCTAACGTCCTGTTTCAATGAAGGTTACCTTGTTGATCTCGCGGAGGGTGGTGATGCCAGCGCGGACGCGCTCGAGGGCGGAGTCACGCAGGAAGTGCATGCCCTTTTCGCGGGCCTTTTTGCGGATTTCAGAGCCGGGGCGCTTTTCGAGCAGCATCTCGCGGATCTCGTCGTCGAGCTCGAGGAGTTCGTGAATGGCGGAGCGGCCGCGGTAGCCAGTGCCGGCGCACTCGATGCACCCGGAGCCCTCGCGGAAGCGGAAGCCGCGCCACTCGGCAGGATCGAGGCCGTTGAGCTCGAGGTCGGCATCGGAGTAGGCGACCTCGCGGCGGCAGAAGTCGCAGATGGTGCGCACCAGGCGCTGGGCGAGAATGCAGTTGAGCGCGGAGACGAAGTTGTAGGGCTCGACGCCCATGTTTAGGAAGCGGCCGAGCACGTCGACGACGTTGTTGGCGTGAACAGTGGTGAAGACAAGATGGCCAGTGAGCGCGGAGTTGATGGCGATCTGCGCGGTCTCCGCATCGCGGATTTCGCCGACGAGGATCTTGTCGGGGTCGTGGCGAAGGATGCTGCGCAGGCCGCGCGCGAAGGTAAGGCCCTTCTTCTCGTTGACGGGAATTTGCGTGACGCCGCGGATCTGGTACTCGACCGGGTCTTCGATGGTGATGATCTTGTCCTCTTCGGACTTGATCTCGTTGAGAGCGGCGTAGAGGGTGGTGGTTTTGCCCGAGCCGGTGGGGCCGGTGACGAGCACCATGCCGTAGGGCTCCTTGATGTAGCGGCGGAAGCGGCGGAGGTCTTCTTCGGCGAAGCCTACGACGTCGAGCGAGAGGTTGTGGAACTTCTCAGACATCGACTCCTTGTCGAGCACGCGAAGCACGGCGTTTTCGCCGTGCACGGTCGGCATGATGGAGACACGGAAGTCGATGAGGCGGCCCTTGTAGCGCACGCGGAAGCGGCCGTCCTGCGGGACGCGCCGCTCGGCGATGTCGAGCTCACTCATGACTTTGATGCGCGAAAGGATGGTCTGGTGGTGCTCGCGCGCGATGGGCGCCATGGCCTGCTGGAGCACGCCGTCGATGCGGTACTTGACGAGCAGCGAGTCATCGTAGGTCTCGAGGTGAATGTCGGAGGCGCGGCGTTCAAGCGCGGTGAAGATGGTGGTGTCTACGAGGCGGATGATCGGCGAGATGTCATCATCGGCCGCGAGCTTTTCGATGGAGATGTTCTCGTCGGCAGACTCTTCGCCGGAGAGCACGTCGAAGGCGAGGCCTTCGGTGGCTTCGTCGAGCACGCGCTGCGACTGCTCGGTCTTTTTGAGGAGGTCGGTGATCTGCGACAGAGTGGCGACGCGGGTAACGATGCGCGTGCCGAGCAAGCCGGCGATCTCGTCGAGCACCATCAGGCGCGAGGGGTCGGCGACGGCGATGGCAAGGCGGCCGTCGGTGGACTGCTCGAGCGGAACGAAGTTGTAACGGAACATCATGTCGACCGGCACGGTCTTAAACAGCTCGTGCTGGATCTTAAAGTGCTTCAGGTCGACGAACTCGGCGTGATAGCGGCGCGCGAGGCGTTCGGCGCGCTCGGCTTCGGTGAGTGAGTCGTTGGGGAGCGGGGTTGCTACGGGGGTGGCCATATCGATGAGACTCCTGGGCTGCGCGGCCGTTTCAGGGCGAAGGCTACCACAGACAGGGGACTTCGCCCGAGTTCAGAATGAGTTGGTCCGCGGTAACCAGCGTAAGCCCATGAATGATCGCCGTAGCACCGATCTGACGGTCGGCGGGATCGTTCGGGTAACTTGACGAAAACTGGTTGCCACGAACCGCGATTTGCCGGCTCATTGGGAGCACGCGGTAGAGGTTCTCCACGCGCTCCAGGAAGACTTCGACTGGCGGGTCGAGGTTTAATCTTCCCTTCGCGTCCAGCAGCGCAATTTCCCAGAGGGTCGAAGCGGCGATCGAGAGGATGCCGGTTGTCCTTCGCGCCTCTTCCATTGCTTCGTTCGAGCGCAAGGATATCTTCTCCGGCTCAAGTGCGAGCCAAAGCAATATATGTGTATCCAGCAAAATCAATCAGTCGTACTCCCAGTCCTTTGGGTCATTGGCTGGAGAGATGATGTCTCCAACGATCTTCCCACCACCAAACCGATAGGGCGCCAACGGGATCCTCGTGCAGTTCAAGCGGGATGACTTTGGCAACAGGCCTCCCATTCTTTGTTACTAAGATGGGCTCCCTCTTCTGCTCGACCTCGTCCAGGAGGGCAAGAAAATGTGCCTTTGCTTTCGCTGCACCCATTGTCTTCATCGGCTCCCCCCATGTGACCACCATACCATGGTCACGTGACTAGCCGCCGATATTTCCCAGACTGAAGATGGGCATGTAGAGCGCGATCAAAATAATGACGACGACCGCACCCATCACGATGAGAATCAGGGGCTCGATGAGACTCATGATGGCGGAGAGCTGGGTCTGCACGTCCTCTTCGAAGAACTCGGCGACGGAGTTAAGCATCGCCGGCAACGCGCCCGTCGATTCGCCGACTTCGATCATCTCGACGGAGAGCTCAGGGAAGACGCCGGTCTCTTCGAGACTGGTTGCGAGGCCCTGTCCTTCGCGGACGCCTTCAACCGAGGTGTAGACGGCTTTCGAGATCCGGCGGGATTCGATCGAGCGCGCGGCTGTTTCCAGGCTGGGAACAAGCGGCAGGCCACCGGTGAGCAGCGTCGAGAGCGTTCGCGAGAAGAGACCGACCTGATACTTCAGCCAGACGGTGCCCAGGCCAGGCGTGCCGATACGGACGCGATCGGTGAAGTTCGCGCCGGCGTCGGTGCGGGTCCAGCGGACGACGAGGTAGATGATGATCGCGAGCAGAAGGCCGATGTAGATGCCGTAGTGCTGCGCGTTTTCGCCGAGGCTGAGCAGGAATAGTGTGAGGCTGGGGAGCTTGGTTCCGAGCTGGTCGTACAGCTGCGCGAAGCGCGGGACCACGAAGGTGATCAGGAAGACGAAGAGGCTGATCACCATGACGATGAGGAAACTTGGGTAAATCAGCGAGGACTTCAGCTTCTTGCGGAACGACAACGAGACGCGCTGAAAGTCGAGATAGCGCTGCAGCACCTCCTCCAGATTGCCGGACCGCTCGCCTGCGAGCAGCGTGACCGTGTAGACGAGCGGAAAGCCGCCCTGCGCTTCGAAGGCGGAGGAGATGGATTCGCCGGTCTTGACGCGGGCAGCGACGTCCTCGAGTTGCGCGCGGAAAACAGGGTTTTTTTGCCGCCTGGCCAACAGCTCCAGGGAGCTGAGGATGGGCAGACCGGCACGGATGAGCGTGAGGAACTGCTGGTTGTAGACGAGGAAGGGTTCGAGCTTGACCTTGCGCTGGGTGCCACCGGCAAAACGGGTGCGCGGCTTGACGGAGTAGACGAGGTACCCGGCCTGCGTGAAGCGCGAACGCAGCTCTTCAGCGGTCGCGGCGGCGTGGGTCTGCTCCTGGATGCGGCCGCGTTCGTCGGCAAGGCGGATTGTGAACTCTGTCATGAGGCTGAAAAGGCTGCTTGGCTTACTTATCTTATAGACGGACGAGGAGCGCGTTTGCTCAAAAGCGAAGGCCCCACCGGAAGGGTGAGGCCTTGCTGCAACTTCTTCGGGCTCGCTTCTAGCAGGCGGCTTACACGCTAAAGCTGGAGCCGCAGCCGCAGGTGGACTTCACCTGGGGATTTTCGAACTTGAAGCCGGCGGCCTCGAGCGTCTCAACGTAGTCCACTGTGCAGCCATTGAGGTACATGGCGCTGGTGGCGTCGATGAACACCTTGAGGTCATCGAACTTGACGATCTTGTCCATCATGCCCGCCTGGTTTTCGAAGCTCATGGAGTACTGGAAGCCGGAGCATCCGCCGCCAACCACGCCGATGCGCAGACCAGCCGGAATCGGATCCTGGGTCGCCATGATCTCCTTGACCTTGGTGATCGCGGCAGGGGTCAGCTCGACGGGATTTTTGCGGGGCGCCTCGGGAGCGCCGGTAACGACCTCGGCAACAGGGTTGGTGGCGGTGGACATGGGGACCTCTCCTCGGTTCCCGGACCAATGTAGTCCGGGAGCACAACTCTTAGTGTAGCCAGAGCTTGCCGGCTGGGCAAGGCCTCACGGCGCCAGCGATAGCACCGGCATCCTCCCCATTGGATGCCTTGGGGCAGACAAGGTTTCGGTAAAGGCGAGTCTCTGACCTGAGCATCACGGCGGATGCGTGGGCAACCAAGTCTTCCAAAGTTACATCGCCGGGCGTATGATTTTGGCGGCCCAGCTTACCCTCCGAGCCCGAGGCTCAAAGAATCGGACCCGCCCGGTATCCCGGACCAGACTCTTATTGACTCTGGGGGAATTACCGCCATGCACGTGCTCCCGATCCTTATCGCTCTATGGGGCGCCTCCGTCATTGGCTTTATCGCAGTGATGATTTACCGCGCCACGCTCACTCAACATGAAACCGACCAGTTGTTCCTTGGAGACGACAGCGCCCACGTATCGATGGGGCACAAGGAACATGACGAGATCGTCGCGCGCGTCGACAGGCTGCGGCCCTATTACCAGGGTCTCGGCGGTGTGGCCGTGCTGATGACGGTTCTGGTCGTCGGCATTTATATCTTCCAAATGCTGCCGAGCATGCACTAAGCGGCAGCGCTAACCGGTGGAATCACGCCAAGGATCCGCTCGCGGGTCCTTGCGCGCTTTAAAGGAAGTGTTCAGGCCCCCGAAGCGGCTGCCTTGTACCGGCCGAGTTCGCGAACCATTCGCGTCTCGGGACGCAGCGCGTTGAGGGCGGCCTCGGCCATTTGAGCGCCGGTGAAGCGGAACTCGACGAAGAAGACATACTCCCACGGCTGGCCCGGAACAGGGCGGGATTCGATGCGAGTGAGATTGACTCCAGCTCCTGCGAGAGCCTGGAGGGCGTGAACCAGTGTTCCGGGACGATGCTCCAGCGCGAACGCGACACTAAGCTTGTCGGCTTCGGGAGCAGACGGGGCAGCATCCTCTGACCGGCGAATCACGTGAAACCGGGTGAAGTTCTGTGCGTGGTCCTCGACGCCGCTCATCAGCACATTTCCGCCGTATTCCTGCGCGGCCAGTTCGGGGGCGAGGCCGGCTGTGTCGCGGAGTGAGTTCTCCATGATGTGCTTCACGCTTCCGGCAGTGTCATAGAACGGAAGCGCGCGGGCCTGCGTGAAGCTCGCAAGAAAACTGCGGCACTGATTCAGTGCCACAGGATGCGACAGAACAGTGCGGATCGCCGAGAGCTCCACGCCGGGCGCGGCGATGAGGTTGTGCCGGATGTGCAGCAGACCTTCGGCATCGATGCGGACCGGATTGGTGAGCAGCAGATCGTAGTGCTCGGCGACGGAGCCGTGCAAGGTGTTTTCAATCGGAAGCACGATGCATTGCGCCCCGCCCTCGAGCAATGCGGTAAACGTGTCGGCCGAGGCGGCGCACGGCAGTACCTCGTAATCAGGGGCTAGTTCCAGCGCAGCCATGTGGCTGTTCGATCCGCGTTCTCCCTGGATCGCCACGCGGCGAGCGGCAAGCCGAGCCGTTGGCGGCGGAGTTGTCTCAATACGACGTGTCGTTTGGTTGCTCAGGCGATGGTTCCTTAATTGCAGATATAACTATCTTTTGGGACAACCTCAGCATAATCCGCCGCAACTTACCAAAGCGAACGCCGCCGAGACGGCGCCGATCATAGTGACCGCACCCCCGGGTCACCCATCATAAGGAGCCGATCTATGCTTTGGACGATCACCATCATTCTTGTCATTCTTTGGATTGTGGGTCTCGTGAGCAGCTATACGCTGGGCGGATGGATTCACCTGCTGCTGGTTCTCGCGATCATCATTCTCATCTTCAATCTTCTCTCCGGTCGCCGAGGCATCTAACTGAGAACGAGGCTGCCACAAATATTGTGTGCACGATAGGAGACTGGCATGAAGAGCGGGATGGAAAACAAGGCCAAGGGCAAGCTCGATGAGGTTGCCGGAAAAATGAAGCAGTCAGTTGGTGAAGCAACGAACAACCCGTCCATGGCGAACCGTGGCGCCGCCCAGCAGGTGAAGGGACATGGCGAGCAGGCGCTTGGATCGGTGCAGAACGCTGCAGCCGACACGCATGCTCGCAGATCCCGCGAAGCTCAGGCTGAGGCCCACGATGTCCGGGAACGTGTAACGTCAACAGCCAGGAATGTGAAAGAGCGCATCGAGGACAGCGTAGATCGCCACCATAACAGGACGAAGTACTAAAGAAGCAGTTGGAAGGACAACGCGGGCTCGCCGATTGTGGCGAGCCCCTTTTGTTGCCCATAAGGCTAATATGGTTCGCTCAGCGCCGGTGCAGGACATCCGCGGCAATGAAGATGAAGAACACGACGGAGATGACACCGTTGAGCGTGAAGAACGCCGCGTTCATTCGCCGCAGATCGCCGGGTGAGACGATTGCATGCTCGTAGGCAAGAAGAGCAACGCACAGCACCACGCCCAACAACGCGACAATCCCCAGCCCGAACGCATGGAGCATAAGGAAGAGCAAAACCGCCATGCCCGCGTGCATGATACGTGCGATCCAGAATGCCCCACGCAAACCGAATGCCTGCGGAACGCTGTGGAGGCCGACGCGACGGTCGTGCTCGAAATCCTGGCAAGCATAAAGCACGTCGAAGCCGCCGACCCACAGCAACACGATGGCGGTCAGCAATGCAGCGCGCGGGGAGAGCGATCCGCGAACGGCGATCCATGCCGCAGCCGGCGCTATACCGAGCGCAAGGCCCAGCACCAGGTGTGACCAACGGGTCATCCGCTTCATGTAGCTGTACGCGAAGATGACCGCGAGTGCCAGCGGAGCGAGCTCCAGCGTGAGCCGGTTGAGCATCGCCGCGCCAAAGACAAAGACGGCCGATGAGATGAGCGTGAACGTAATAACAAAACCGCGTGAAACATGGCCGGCTGGAAGCGCGCGCGCGGCGGTGCGAGGGTTGACGGCGTCGATCTCTGCGTCGGCGAGGCGATTAAACGCCATGGCTGCCGAACGCGCACCAACCATGCAGACAATGATCCATCCGAGCACGCGCAACGGCGGCCAACCGCCTGCGGCGAGCACGGCGCCAGTGAGGGCAAACGGGAGCGCAAAGATCGAGTGCTCCCACTTGATCATCTCGAGCGTGACGCGCGTGCTATGTAAGGCAGATCTCATCGGTAGTAACAATGCTACGCGAACGAGATGAGAGCTGCTGTGATGCGCCGGCGGAACAATTTAATGTTCAACCTGCCCCGCAACCTGGAGATCGTTCTGCACCGAGAAGACACCCGGCACCTGGTTGGCGCGCATGCCGGCCATCTCCTTGTCACCCTGGCTGTCCACCACGCCCGTCAGCACGGCGTGGCCGTTCACGACCACAATGCGGATCGGCTTCTCCGGATTGATGGCGTACTTGGTGAACTGCGAATAGCCGTAGATGGCGTGATACAGGTCCCGGCGGATGCGCCAGTCGTTCGGCGACACCGGTGCGACCTGAATCTTGTCGATAACGTCGCGAACACCGGGCGTGTCCTTGATCACGCCAAGGGCATCGTCTTTGTCGACAGGTTCGGCCGCGAGTCCACTGACCGTGACCACGCCGTTATGTACCTGCAGATTGAAGCTGTCGAACGGATACGACTCGTATCCCTGCCGCACATTGATCAGGGCCTTGGCGAGTTTATGAAACAGCTCCTCGTCCGAGACATTGCCGCCACCTGTGACGTTGATGTCGTTACGGATGGAAGTGGCCTCGTGCAGCTTGTCGACGCGCTTTTCAGCATCAGCCTTGTCGGCATAGCGATCCACCTGACCGGTCAGGTGAACGACGCCTCCCTGCACCTGGACCTGAATGCCGCTGAACCTCTTGCCGCTGAGCTGTTTTTGAGCGTCAGCCTGTATCTGTGCATCACTCCCCTTCTGGGCTGTGGCAGCGGGCACGCTTGCGGCCAGGCAGAGAGCGCAAGCGAGTGCAGTCAGGACACGACGATAACTTCTCATGGAGCTTCCTCCAATCCAGGCGGAACACCTTTCAAAAAATTGGATGCCTCCCGCACAACCCGCGCAGCCTCAACCGTTTTGTCTCAGCGATAACGTTTTCGAATCTTGTAAACGATCGAGAACACGCCAGACTCATCGCGCGTCATGACAATCGACGCGCTTTCGTTCAACTGATACTGGATCTGAATGAGCTGCTGCGCCGACTGATTCACGTTCGTCGCGTACGTGAAAGTAACCTGCTTGGACAGCGGTTCGACAATCGTGATGCGCGCGGTGGAGTTGCCCAGCGTGCCCACAAACGCCGGGTCGATCTTAATGGAGCCTGCACCAAACAGCTTGCTGACGCGGCTCGAGACCGTGGCGTTGAGTGCTCCCCCGAGTATGGCACTCGTGGTCGGGTCCTCGCCTGCCTGCTGCTGCTGCTGGGTATTAAGCTGCGCCTCCTCCTGGGTTCGGCCAAGAGCAAGCAGATTGAAGATGTCGGCTTCAGTGAGTGGCGGCGACGAGCGATAGGTCGGCTTCAAGTTCGTCATGTCTCCGTGAATGCCGATCGTAATGTCGTAGTTCTCGACCCGCGTGGACACATCGAGATCGATGGTTGGATCGATGCGAACAGGATTGCTGAAGTAGATGATGCCGCGTTCCAGCTCGTACTTGGTGCCCGCAAAGGTCGCGCTGCCGTCCGTGATCCGGATAGAACCGAGCAGCGACGGTTGAGCGATGGTGCCGCGCACAGTCAAATCAACAGTGCCGGCGAGTTTCGCATACGAGTTCTGAAAGTCCAGCTGCGGAGAGCTTGTGATGTGCACATCCATGCGGATCTTGTTACTAAACGCAGTCGGATCGGGCGGCGTGGGAATGCTGCCAGCTCCCGCGAATGCGGCGAAGTCAACGTCAGGTCCAACGCCGAACCGTGTGACCAGCACGTTGCCGGACAGCAATAAGCTTTGCGGTCCCCCCTGCAGACGCAGCGTCGCATTGGCTGTGGAACTGAGCCCGGCATAGCGTACCCGAACGGTGTCGATGTTCGCAGTGAGATCTGCGAACAATCCGCGCTGATACGCGATGAATCCACCCAGAGTTACCTTGCCGCCACCCGATGTTCCGCTGACGTCGCGCACCTCGAGACGGTTCTGGTTGAACACCATCGTTCCGGAGAGGTCGCTGAGGCCGTTCGGGACGCCGTCCATCGCGAAGTTGGCGTTGTTCAACTTAACCGTACCGCTGAGCGACGGATCCTTCACTCGGCCCTGCACGCCTAGGTCAAGCGTCACGTTGCCGGAGGTGATGTAGTCAGGATCGAGAGTGTGGATGAGGTGCAGGTTGATGCTGCCGTTCGCTTTGACGTTCAGCGGACCGCCTTGCGGATTCGAGTCGCCGAAGACTTTCGCCGTTCCGCTTGCCTCTAGATCAGTACCAAGGCCGCTGATGTGGAACTGATCCAGCGCCGCCACACCATTACGCAAGCTGGCGCGGATCGGTCCCTGCGACGCGAGCTGCAGGTTCTGGAGTGTGATGGCGAAGTTCGTGAGCTCCGCAGTAGCCGTGAGTTGCTGCGGATTCGCCGCAGGACCGTTGACAGTGATCGTGCCGTTGATTTGCGAGCTCGCCTTGATAGTACCCGGCGAAATGATGTCGAGAATGTTGGCCACGTTCACGCCGGTGAGTGTCAGCTGGGCATGCGTCACATATTGGCCTTGCAGCGAGGTCTGTCCGGTCGCCGCGATCTGCGCGCCGATGAGCGTGGACTGGATCTGATAGTTTACGAGCGACCCGGCGCTGTTCGCGTTCAACGTCAGAGCGCCAACCTTGTGGCCCTGGTAGCTGATATCCGCAAGCTGTACCTGTGCGCGGAGATTCGGTTCTTGAACCGTGCCGTTCGCATCCACATTCAGCGAGACCACAGCGTCGGCATCCGGATTAGCATTCTGCACGAGTTGAAACTTCGACAGCCGCAGATTGTTGCCTGTAATGTGCGCAGTGATGTGCTTGTTCGCCACGTCATAGCTGCCATTGCCGTGAATGGCCATGTTATGCGCCTGGACGAGAAGACGCGTGGCATTGATCTGCGTTCCATGCGCGCTGACGTCGAGAGCAATGGTCTGGTACGGCTCGCCGTACGCCTGGCCGTTTGTGAGGGTAATGTTGCCAGAACCGGCAAGACTGCGAAGCGTGCCTGCCGCATGCGCATTTATGTTCGCTGTTCCCGTCAGCTTCACTTTGTCCTGCTGGCCTGCGATCTGCAGCAGATCGGCGACCTGCGCATTCGCGAGCTTTGCCGTGACATTGAGAGTGAGGTCGTTGTCCCATGCATAGGAGACGACGCCGCGGCGCGAAACGATGCGGTGCGGACGGAAACTGCCGGCGACGTTGAGCACGGCGGTGTTGCGCGTGATCGTCGACGACGCGATCGCGAGTCCGGTGTTGGGAGCGTACTCCGCGTCGGCGACGACAGAGTCGATGTGAATATCGGCTTCACTGCCGAGATGCACGAGGAGGTTAACGGCTTCGAGATGCCCTTTGACGTCGAGCGTCCGAACCGCACCCTTCGCGGTTCCGACGAAACTCATTGTGCCGTGCAGGTCAACCGGAATAGCTGCGCTGCCGCGTTTGCCGTTCGCCTGGAAGCCGAGCGTCTGCAGGGTCTGATCGAACTCGGCAAGGTTGCGGGCCTGTAGATTCACCTGCAGATTCGTGAGCGGATCGCCATTGTTCACGCCAAGCACGCCGCTGACGAGAAGCGTCGTTCCCGGCGTCTTAACGTTCACTGTCTTGATGTTCACAACTTGAGAGCGGCCGTCGTAATGTGCGTTCACCACGCCGGAGACCGGTATGTTCGCTGCGGCTCCCCTGCGCGGAACGCCAGTCGGCGCCAGCTTAAGGTCGGCGTCCACCTGCACGGAGCTGGGAATGTCCTTTGCAGGGCCTCCCCACTCCACCTTCACGGGGCCATTTATCGCGGTGTCCAGACCGAGGTCGCCATAGTGTTCCGGCGCGGTAACATCCATGATGGTCCGCAGCGTGATGCCCTTCACTATCACGGTCAAATAGGCATGCGCGCGCTGCACGGGAGTGAGTGTTACCGACTGGACGGGCGGTTTGGCGTTCACACCTTTGGCTGTGGTGTTCGCGGCCTTCGCGGCGGCAACGGTCGTGGCAGAAGTGGCGGGCGCGCTCGGCGGAACTTCGCCCAACCAGTTCTCGATCTTCAGTTCACCTTCAACGCGGCCGCCGCCAGGAAGCGTTCCCGTGAGAGCGCTGAAGAGCAACTCGGTAGGAGTGACGTGCAGCTGTGCGTTCGCGTCCACGCCGGCAACGCGCACGGAAGGGTCGCGGTACGCTGCGTTGCGCAATTTGATGTCGCCGACCAGCAGATATCCAGCGCTGCAGTCCGGGCTGGGTGGAAGCATCTTGGCTGCAGGGGGAACATGCGGCTGCGTATGACGCTGCCAGAAGTGCGGGTTCTTCTGCGCGACCTGTGGAGTCACCGTGCAGTTGCGCCCCTGCACGTTAAGCGCGAGTGTTCCGCTCTCCAGCCCGTCCACTCCGGCAAGGTAGCTGATCTGCTTCAGCGCAAGTTCGCCATTGACGCTGGCCTGCCACTCCGGATGCGCGAAATGTTCGATCAGCGCCGTTGCCGTGAGATGTGAGTTCATGCCGGTTTCAAAGTCGAAGCTGGAGAGCTGCGCCATATCACGGCCGAGCTGAAGATCCATGTGCAGCTTCGACTGCATCTCCGGCTCTTTCGCCATCCGCGTGCGCAGATCGGCGAGATCGATGGAGATGCCGTAGCGGTCCGATGAGCTGATGTAGTGAACGTTGGCGTTGAGATCCCTCGCTGCGGCGTCGAACGGAATCGCGCGGTCGTTAATCACCGCCAGCCCGTTCGCGAGTTCAACCTGCTTCGCCTGCAGATCAAGCAACGTATCCTGCACCGGCTCCGTGCTCGTGCTCGGGTGCTTGGGAACAGGCTGGTTGGTATTGCCGTTCTTGTCGATGATCAGATGGAGGTGCGGCTCTTCGACACGCAGGTAGTTGAGGCCGATATGCGACTGCGCTCCCTTCCCGACCGTGTGCGAGATGAATGTGTTGATGCGCAGGCGAAGAAAGATCTTCGCCGCGGATAAGTAAGGCATCTCGCCTGGACCTTCAGTTCCGTGAATGACCAGGTTGTCGGCTTCGATCGCGAGGTGCCAGAGGTTGAAGGAGATGTGGCCGAGCTCCACACGCCCGCCGGTTGAGTCCTCGAGCACGCTGACAACCTCCGCGCTCACACGGCGCTGAAAATCCGCCGTCGTCGTATACCACGACAATCCCACGATCAGCACCGTCAGCAGGATCAGAATCGACGTGCCGATCCAGCCGAGAATTCGCCAGACACGATGACGCCGCGCTGGTTTCCGCGAGGCGGCAGCCGAGTCCTTGGGCGTGAGACTCATGGCGCCTCCTCTCCCGGATGCAGCACGACGACGCTGCCCTGGGCGCGCAGACTTTTCAGCCAGTCCTGCAAAAGATTGCTGATCTGCTGCTGCAGCAGGACTTCGCGGATCTGATTGGTGATCGTATTCAGCTTTGGCGCAGGCGCATGCTGGCGCGCGTACTCCGGCAGCAGAGTCTTGTCATAGTAGGCCCGAATCTGCTCTGGCGTGATGTTGACGCCCATTTGGAAGCGATCCTCAATGAACGAGAGCACGGCCATGCGCTCCTTCCAGCGCGCGAAGAAGGAAGCCTCTGTGAAGCCGTTCTCCGCGAGGAAGCGATCCCATCCCTCTTTCGTCTGGCAGTGATACTGGGCGCACGCCGGGATGTCCCTGCGCAACTGATCGATCTGCTTGTTCACATCAGCGTCGCTGGGCTGGTCTTCAGGCTGCAGTTTGAGCTGTTGAACAATGAGCGCACGATTGATGAGCCGCTCGAGCGCGCGCTCGTTGGACAGCTTCTCCGAAGACGTTCGGTACGGATCAAACGCCTGGAGGCGGAGTTCCTCGTTTACATCACTGTCGAGGATGAGGTCGTCGTTGACGATCGCGACCACCCGATCAAGTTCCGTCCCCGGCACACTCGGCATCATCGAAGGGGTCGGCGGCGGACCTGGAACCGGCGCTGTGGTCGGGGGTGGAACCTGTGGTTGAGTGTTCAATACGGGCGGCTTGCTGCCGGTTGAAGTCGGCGCTTGTGCAAACGCTGATGGCACAAAGATGCAGAGGGCCGCCGCGAGGAGGATGAGCCAACCCTCCATTCGCGACCTTCCGAGTTTGACGGCTCTGTTCATCGCAGCTTAGAACGCCTGTCCGATGCTGAAGAAGAAGTTGAAGTGTGGCGCGTGTCCAACATACGGCTGCTTACCCGTGTAGTCGTAGAAGACCGGATACACCGGCGGATTCAGGTTCTAACTGAAATCAAGCCGAATGGGTCCCACGGGGGTCTTGTAGCGCGCACCGATGCCGACGGCGTGCGAGTAGTAGTTGAAGTTGCAGGTCCCGCTCACCCTCGAGTTGTCCGTCGTGCCAGGCGGAACCGTCAGTTTGCTGCAGGTGGACTCGTCCGGCTGGTGGAAGTTCCTGATGCTTGTGAACATGTCCTTCGGATAACGAAAGACGTTCCCCATGTCATGAAAGATGACGAACGAAACACTGTTGCCTACGAGCGGAAGCGTCGGCGGTGGAAGGCGCAACTCGAAGCTGTTGACGACCACGCCCGATCCGCCCACGGGATATCCAGTGGTCAGATCGCGCGGCCCGGCGTCATTGATGCCGAAGCCGCGATGCGACGTCGCGCCCCCGGCATACATGCGCTCCGGCAGCGGAATCGGATTGCACGTGGCATTCGTCATCAGCAGCGCACCGGCGCAGTTCGTAACGCCCAGGGAGTTGGAGTTCGCTGTCGTCTGCCCAAACGTGTTCTCAAACCCGATTCGCGTGTTGCGCGCGAACACATACTTCTTCGCGCCAAACGTGTAGTACGAGGAGAACGAGGTGTCCAGCCGGTTGAAGGACGTCTCCGCTCCGAAGCTGGAGGACGAGACAAACTCCTGGATCGAGTAGTACCGGCCGCGCTGCGCGTCAACCGGACTCGGGTCGCGCGTGTCGTGGAAATACGTCACGCCCGGGCCGCCCACCGTGACGGGCTGCGAGAGCTGATTGACCAGGTTCGGCGTGATCTCCAGGCTGGCAGGGTTCACCGACACGCGGCGATAGAGAAAGTCGTAGAGAAACGTGTCGGCCTTTTTGTACTTCTGCGTCACGCGAAAATCTCCCTGCAGCGTAGAGGCTTGGAACGTTGTGATGTTCTGCACGTTGGAGTAGCCGCCTGAAACGGCCGCTGTGAGGTAGGGCTTGCCCAGAAACTGCGGATTGTTGAACGTGAGGGTAGCCACGCGCTCAAGCAGACCGAAGGTTGTGTGCAGCGTCAGCGACTGCTGCGTCCCGCGGAAGTTGATCCGCGAGACATCGAGCGCCACGCGTGGGCTCACACCGGCCTTCCCGTTCTGTGCTGCAGTGTGTCCCTGCTTCAATCCGGGCCCCAGACTCGGTGTTCCAGTCTGCGCCTCGAAGCCGAAGCCATACGTTACGTCCCAACGCTTTGCTTCGGTGAGCTGCACGAGCACGTTCTTCTCCGGAGCGTCACCCCTGGGGTTCTGAACCGCGGTATTGACCTCGTTGAACAGCGCCAGGTTGTACAGGTTGCGCTGCGTCTGCAATAACGCGGCCTGGTCCAGCGGATCTTCCGGGTGCACCAGAATCTGCTGCTGCACCACAGCCGGCTTGGTGTGCACGAGCCCCGAGAGCAGCACGTGATCAATCGTGACCTGGTGCCCTTCTGATACGCCGAGCGTGACGTTGATGACGATCTTTGTTTTCCGGGTCAGGCTGCTGCTCAATCTCAACCTCCGCAAGATCAAACCCATGCGCAAGGTACCAGCTCAACACCGCATCGCGATCATTGGAGAGCGTGATCAGCGAGAACGGCTGACCCGTCTCCGCGCTGAGCAGACCTTTGATCGCGTCCTGTCTCGATGCTCCAACACCGGAGAGATTTACCTCGCCGAACTTCTGCTGAATTCCCTCATCGATGCTGTACGTGACGTCGATATAGGCGACCTTCAACGCCTCCCCGCCGACCGTCTTATCCGTATCCTTCACGGTGGATTTCACTTTGACGTGCGTGAATCCGCTCGCCCGATACAGCGCCTCGATGGCGCTGCGGTCGTCTTCCACAAGCTCCGTACTATAGGTGCCGCTGCGCACATACAAATCCGCGGGCTTGACGCGCAACTGCTGTTTGATGAGTGCGTCGCTGAAGTATTTGTTGCCTTCGAGCTTGACGGAGCGGACCTTGTGCCGCTTGCCCGGAGTAACGGTGTACTGCACGGTTACAGTGCTCGTTCCGCGGCCAAGCAGCTTTACGGAGTCTTCCGCATCGAAGTAACCCTTGCGCTGCATGAAGTCGCGAATATGGAAGGCGCCTTCGTTCACCAGGTCGCGATCCACCGCCGATTCTTCGTAGATGGGGACGAGCAGCTTCTTGCGCGATTTCGAGATCTTCGTGCCTTGGATCGTGATGTGAACGATGGGCCCTTGATTGGCGAGAAACTCATAGTCAAGCTGCTTGCGCGGCGGTGCGTAGGTGTCGCTCTGCTGGCTGATCGTACCTTCCAGCCGCTCGTTTTTCTGGTAGTACTTGCGCACGCCGCTCAGTGCAGTAGTGGTGGTGTCGCGAGTCACCTTCACCGCGCAGTTGCGCAAAATCATCTTGTCGAGCGCGGTCGCAAACCATCCGCAGTCGAGCTTGCCCTTCTTGCGAAAGTCGTCAACATCGATGCCGGGGTCCTTGCCTTGCAGTCCTACGTTGCCGACGTGCGCCTGCGGCCCCTGCTTGATGGTGAAGGTGACGTTTACCTGATGATTCACATCATCATGCGTGGTTGCGATCTGAATGTTCGCTTCGAAGTAGCCATTCTGTTCCAGCGACTGCCGCACGCCCGCGAGAGCGGCAGGAATCTCCGGTTCGCTGAACGGCGTCCCCGGATCGAGCTTCGTCGCAAACTCCAGCAACGATGCGAGCCTCTCCTGCACGATGCCATTAATCTCAACTCGCCCGACGTAATAACGAGGTACGCCGGCGTAGATGAGCGTCAGGCCATTCGCGTTGGCCTCGCCTGAGACACTGATGTCGCGATAGAGTCCACTCGCATACAACCGGCGAATGTCCGCTCGCACCTTCTGCGGATCGAGCCTCTCGCCCGCCGTCTGCTCGAGTTGCGTCACGATCGCGTCATGCGGACCGAATGTCACTCCCTCAAAACGAACCGCAGTCACCGGGACTCCGGCTTTCGTCCATATGCTGGTTGACAGCGGCGGGAGTGGATTGGCCACGTTAGCCGACGCCGCCTCAGAACCAGCAGGAGTTTGCGCGGAGGGCATCTTGCTGGCCTGCGGCGTTGCTTCGGGAGCATTCGGATTTGTCGTCTGTGGCTGCGGCGCCTGTCCCGCGGCCTGAGAGTTGATAGTCGTGGGGCTTTGCGCGGACGCTGCCGCCCACCCGCGAGACCAGGAGCGTGCCGGCCAGCAATAGCCTTCCCATAAAACCTTGTGCGTATCGCAAGTGGCGCGCTCGCGTTCCTGGGGCAGGTTTCGCGAGCCGGCTCTCGACTGAGTTCGATAGCCTGCTCCGGCCAGACACCTCAGGACCCTCCACGCTCTATTCTCGCCCAGAATGCGAGCTATAACCGCCGTGCTCTCAGATCCTTAGCGCCGGACTAGCAGGCTCAATCCTCCGGACGCGTTCCAGAACACCGTTATTTCTCGTAAAGATGCATATTTCCATCGCCGGGTTCACCGTCCTTTCGTCGCGCACGCGCCTCGTATACTGACCCTCAATGTCCTTTGCGGCCAAAAGCGATCATGAGCAGTCCGGTGAGAGCTCCGTTCAGGCCGGCCTGCGCGACCCCATCGACGAACATGAGCGCTACTCCCGCCAGGTTCTCTTCGCTCCCATTGGCGAGCAGGGACAACGGCGTCTCAGCGGCGCGCACGCCGTAATCCTGGGCGTGGGAGCTACCGGAGCCGCAACCGCCAGCCTGCTCGCGCGTGCCGGTGTAGGTCGCCTCACGCTCGTCGATCGCGACTACGTCGAGCCCTCCAATCTGCAACGACAAGTGCTCTTCGATGAGGACGATGCGCGCGACTGCCTGCCCAAGGCCGAGGCTGCGCGCCGACACCTCGCCCGGGTCAACTCCACCGTCGAGATCACCACGCAGGTCGCCGATTTCACCCCGAACAACGCCGAAATGCTCGCCAGCGACGCGGACGTCATCCTCGATTGCACCGATAACTTCGAGACCCGCTATCTCATCAATGACCTCTGCGTGCGCGATGGCCGGCCATGGATCTATGCCGCCGCCGTCGGGGCCTACGCCGCGACCATGAACATCCTCCCCCGCGGGGCCGGCGATTCCGCCTTCGAACCAACCGCGTGCCTCGCCTGCATCTTCCCATCCACCCCTATCGGCAACGTCGAGACCTGCGACACGGCTGGAATCCTTTCCACGGCCGTCAACTTCGCAGCCTCGCTCCAGGTCACAGAAGCCCTGAAGCTGCTCACCGGACAGCCCGGCCAGATGCGCCGTACGCTCCTCGCCTATGATCTCTGGACGGGCGAGCGCTCCGAAGTCTCCGCCGCCAGGCCACGCTCCGGCTGCGAGGTTTGCGGCGAGCGCAAATTCCTGGCTCTGGCCGGCCAGGGACGCGCGCCGATCACCCTCTGCGGCAGGAACGCCGTCCAGATCCACGAACACGCCCGCCCCGTCGATCTGGCCGCACTCGCCTCCAGGCTGGAACCCCTCGGTGAGGTCCGCGCGAACGGTATGCTGCTCCGGTTCCGTACCCCTCCACACACAATCACGGTCTTTGCCGACGGCCGCGCCCTCATCCAGGGGACGACGGACGTCGGCCGAGCCCGGTCCTTATACGCCAGATACATCGGAGCTTAGACCGGACATCTCCCGCGCCGGTACAACCCCCGTCCCACAGTTTCTATCCAAGCGAATTGATACCTTTCCGAGAACAGGTGCGTTAGGCTGAAAGCAGGCGAAGAGCCGGCATGAACGAACGTACTGACCGGAGACCTCGCTTATGGGACTTCAAGGCTTGCCAACGATGCAGACAAAACCAAACGCCGGCTTATTTCAAGCGGAACCCTCCGATCGCCGGCGAAGCCGAAGCGATCGAGCGGGCCAAAAACGGCGATCCTGATGCTTTCTCCAAGCTGTACTCGCTGCACAAGCGGCGTGTTTATACCCTCTGCCTCCGCATGCTCGGCAACGTCTCTGAAGCCGAGGACATGACCCAGGAGGCCTTCCTTCACCTCTTTCGCAAGCTGGGCAGCTTCCGCGGAGAGAGCGCCTTCTCGACCTGGCTTCACCGGCTGACCGTCAATCTCGTCCTGATGCACCTGCGCAAAAAGGGCCTGCAGCTCGTCTCGCTCGAAGAGACCATCAACCCTTCGGAAGAAGACGCGCCGAAGCGCGACTTCGGCTCGCGGGACACACAGCTCGCCGGCTCGGTCGATCGCGTCACCCTCGAGCGCGCCGTCGCCTCCCTTCCCCCGGGGTACCGAATGGTATTCGTCCTGCACGATGTTGAGGGCTTTGAGCACAATGAGATTGCTACCATGCTGGAGTGCTCTACCGGCAACAGCAAATCCCAACTCCACAAAGCGCGCCTGAAGCTCCGCGAACTTCTTCGTCACCCAGATCAGCTGCCCGAAATGGAGAGTTCGCGGGAGGTCGTGCAGTGAGTGATCTCTCCAACCTCGACTTCAATTCCATGACCCCGGCCGAGTTCGAACAGTATCTGCCGGAGCTCTTCGCCAGCGGAGAAGGCGGCAAACTGAGCGAGGACCCTCGTCTCGCCAGGTTTCTCGCAGCCAATCCCGACTGCGCCGCCCTCGTAAGCGATCTCGAAACCATCGCCGACACCGCAAAAAACCTTCTCATATCCGAGCAGGAGCCCAGCGATTCTGTATGGTCGAACATCGCCAGCAAGCTCCAGCAGCAATCCGACGACGAGCCCGTGGATCTTTCCGAGTAGCCCTTTCCGAGTAGCCCTTTCGCAGTAGCCCTTTCGCAGTAGCCGTCTCCGAGTAACCGCTACCATAGGGTTTGAGACATCTCAGACCCGCATGCCTCCCATCGCTCCCAAGAGCCCGGACTCTGACGACGCACACGCGCGCGCTCGATCGATCGAGCGCATCGTGCTCACCGGATTCATGGGTTCCGGCAAAAGCACGATCGGCCGCCGCCTTGCCGAGCGCCTCGGCTGGCATTTCGTCGATCTCGATAACCTCATCGAAGAGCGCGATGGCCGCACGGTCGCGCGCATCTTCGCCGAGAGTGGCGAGCCGTCCTTTCGTGCCATGGAGACCGAAGCTCTTGTCTCCTCGCTCCGGGAATCCCGCATCATCGTAGCGCTCGGTGGAGGCGCGCTGGAGACGCCCGCCAACCGCCACACCCTCTCGACTGCATCGAAGGCCTGCGTGGTCCTTCTCAGTGCCCAGTTCGACACCTTGTACGAGCGCTGCCAGCAGCAGATCGCCAGGGCTGCGGCCTCTTCCCTGCCCGTCCGACCACTGCTTGGCGACCGCGAAGCGGCCGCCGCGCGCCTTGCCCGGCGCGAGCCCATCTATCGCGAGGCAGCTCACGTCATTCTCGACACCACAGGCCAGCAGCCCCACCAGACCGTAGACGCCTTGCTCGCCATCCTCGCGAGTAACCTGTAGAGTTCACGCCCACATCGACGTCACTATCTATAGGCGCATCACACGGTCTAGAGCCTCGTTTGCTGTTATCTTGAGGAACCGTGCCACTCATCCTGCATCCCTCCAGCCCGCCCGCTCCGCTCACGCCGCAGGAGCAGCACCAACGCGCGATTCGTGGCTACATCCTCTTCTTCTTTGCGATGGTTGTGCTGCTGGGTGTGCTCTGGAAGCTCCGCAACGTACTCGAGATTGTCTATGTCAGCGCACTCTTCGCTGTCGTGCTGTCACCCATCGTGCAGCAGGTTATGAAGATAAAAATTTTCGGCTGGCAGCCAAACCGGACAGTTGCTGTGCTGGGGCTCGTGATCTTGGTGTTTCTCACTCTCAGCATCTTTTTCATCTTTGCGTTACCGCCCGTCATTCATGACATACAGCACTTCGCCGAAGATCTTCCCCAACGCCTGCCCATCATCTCCGGCAAGCTGCGAGCACTGCCCTTCGCGGATCACCTCGGTCTTGATCAGATCGGCGAGAAGGCCCAGCACATCGCCGCGACTGCGGCGTCCTACGTTGTCGCAACTGCACCTAAGTGGATCGCCCGTCTGCTGGATGTCCTCACCGCCCTCGTGCTCTGCATCTACTTCATGCTGGAAGGTGAGTTCGCTTATTTCTATTTTCTGTCCTTGATTCCCGTCGAGCATCGCGATCGCCTGGAGCGCACGCTGATTGCAGCCGAAGGCCGCATGAGCAAATGGCTGATCGGACAGGCGGCTCTGATGCTGATCCTTGGTGTGACCAGCACGGCCGTCTTCAGCGCTCTGCACGTGCGATACGCCGTTCTTCTTGGCGTGCTCATGGGCTTGTTCAACATCGTGCCCGTCATCGGCGGGATTACCACCATCCTGCTCGCGGCCGCGGTGGCCGCCATGGATTCATGGTCCAAGGTGCTGGGCGTCTTCATCTTCTACGGCATCTACCTTCAGATTGAGAACGCCTTCCTGACCCCGCGCATCATGCGTACCAGCGTCAACCTGATGGGACTCTCGGTTCTGATCGCGCTCCTCGCCGGCACCGAGCTCGCCGGCGTAGTAGGCGCACTCGTCGCCGTTCCGTCAGCGGCGCTGGTTGCCGTAATCCTCGACGAGTATCTCGTCCAGCAGGACGCCGACGCCAAAGCCAAAGTGGCCGCCGCCGACGCGACCTCAGCCTAGCTCTTCGTCGTGAACGTCCAGGTTGTTTCGCTGTGGAACGTCTGGCCCGGCTTCAGCTCCGTGCTCGGGAAATTCGGGTGGTTCGGCGAGTCCGGAAAGTGCTGCGTCTCCAGGCAGAAGCCGCTCCGCTGCGTGTATTTTGCACCCGTCCTGCTGGTCATGGTGCCATCCAGCATATTTCCGGAGTAGAACTGCACACCCGGCTGCGTCGTATCCACGGTCAGAACGCGGCCGCTCGCCGGATCATAGACCTGCGCGGCGGGATGCAGCTCGCCCATCTTTCCACGCAGCACAAAGTTGTGATCGTATCCGTGCCCGAGCTTCAACTGCTCGTTACTGGCGTTGATGCGCTCGCCGATCGCATGCGGAGTCGTAAAGTCGAACGGAGTCCCGGCCACAGGCGCGAGCTGCCCGGTCGGAATCAGCGTGGAATTGATCGGCGTGAACTTGTCTGCGTCGATCTTGATGACTTCGTTCAGAATCGATCCGCTGCCATCGCCACTGAGGTTGAAGTATGTGTGATTTGTCAGGTTGAGAACGGTCGGCTTATCCGTCGTCGCGCTGTAGTCGATGATCACCTTGTTGTCGTGCAGCGTATAACGCACGTGCGCCGTCAGCGTGCCAGGGAAGCCCTGATCGCCATCCGGACTCACGAGCGTGAACTCGACACCGGAAGGAATCTCCTTCGACGTCCAGTTCCGGGAATCGAACCCCTCTTTGCCGCCGTGCAGCGCGGTCGTACCCTCGTTGGTCGTGATCTGATACGTCTTGCCCTCGAGTGTGAACCGGCCGTTCGCCAGGCGGTTTGCATAACGTCCGGGTACCGAGCCGATATAGCCGTTCTTACCCTTCAGATATTTGTCGAAGACTCCGTAACCGAGCACGATGTCGCCCATCTTGCCGTTGCGGTCCTTGGTCTCCAGGTTCACCACGCGGGCGCCATACGAGATCACCTGCAACTCCACGGCAGGGCTCTTCAACGTGTAAATCTCCACAGGTTGGCCATCAGGCATGTGGCCGAAAACGCTGTGCTGAACTGTGGTAGCGGCTGAGGCGGCAGTAAACGAGGTCATGAACAGCAGAATAACGGAAAGTAGCTTATTCAAGGCGCGAAGCTCCAGAGGTTGTGAGGATGCGGCAAACAGTCACCGTCAATATACTTGACCCGATATGACTCTGACGACTCGCCGCTCGGCTCCGCAATTCCTCGCTTCCCTACTGCTAATTGCCTCAATGACCATCACCGCTGGCGCCGCCGCCCAGGATCGTTGGGTCGGCACCTGGTCCACCGCTCCGGTTTCCTCAAGTAACAGCAACAGCCGGTTCTCGGATGACACAACCTTGCGAGAGATCGTGCACGTCTCTCTGGGCGGCTCCAGCCTTCGCATCGTGCTTAGCAACGCCTTCGGGGCCGCCACGCTCAAGATCGGCGGCGCCGCCGTCGCACTCACCGATACCGGCAGCACCATCAAAGGCACCTCGGTCCCGGCGCTCTTCCACGGGCAGGCCGCCGTCGACATCCCCGCCGGCGCGGAAGTCGTCAGCGATCCCATCGCCCTCAACCTGCCGCCGCTCAGCGACCTCGCCGTCACCATCTTCGTCCCCGGCCAGACCGTCAGCACCATCACCCAGCACAGCTTCGCCGACGATACCAATTACGAAATCTCCGGCAACCAGCTCACCTCGACCGACTTCTCCAGCGCCACAACGCTGCGCTCCTGGCCCTTCCTCAAAGCCGTCGAGGTCCTCGCACCCGCCAAAGCCGGCGCGATCGTCTGCTTCGGCGACAGCATCACCGACGGCGCGCACAGCACGCCTGACAAAAACATGCGCTGGCCCGACGTGCTCGCGCGCCGCCTGCAGGCCGACAAGAAAACCGCACACTTCGGCGTGCTCAACGAAGGCATCGGCGGCAACCGCCTCCTGCACGACGTCACAGGACCCAACGCGCTCGAGCGCTTCGACCGCGATGTGCTCGACCAGAGCGGCGTGAAGTACCTCATCATCCTCGAAGGCATCAACGACATCGGCCACGCCTACGACCCCGAAAAGCCCTACGACGTCATCACCGCAGAACAGCTCGAGATGGCGCTCTCGCAACTCATCGAGCGCGCGCACGCCCACGGCATCAAGGTCATCGGCGCCACGCTCACGCCCTACGTCGGCGCGAAGTATGAATCCCCGCAGGGCGAGAAAGTCCGCGAAGCCGAGAACGATTTCATCCTGCACAGCGGCAAATTCGATGGCACGATCGACTTCGCCAAAGCCACCGCCGACCCAACCGATCCGACGCATTTCGCGGCAACCGCAGGAAGCGTCGACAACCTGCACCCCGGCGACGCGGGCTACCAGGCCATGGGCGACGCAATCGACCTCAAGCTCTTCACAAAATAAGCGCGGAGCCGGAAGGGCCCATCTTCAGATCGGCCCTTCCGGCTCACGTTATCAAGAAAGAGTGGGCCGACTTTAGTCGGCCCACCCGTGCGAAGCTTCCGCTCTACTTCAGCTCGTAACCCGCGAAGAAGTACCCGATCTCAAACGCCGCCGTATCCTCCGCGTCCGATCCATGAATCGCGTTCTCGCCGATCGACGACGCATACTTCTTGCGAATCGTCCCCGCCTCCGCCTTCGCCGGATCCGTCGCTCCCATCAGCGTACGCAGATCAGCAATCGCGTTCTCCTTCTCCAACACCATCGGGAAAATGGCTCCCGAGCTCATGAACTCCGTCAGCTCGCCAAAGAACGGACGCGCCGCGTGCACGTAGTAAAAGCCTTCCGCCTGCTCCCTGGTGAGACCAATCTTCTTAATCGCGACAATCTTGAATCCCGCCTTCTCGATCTCCGCGAGAATGGCCGCCGTGTAGCCCTTGCGGACCGCGTCCGGCTTGATGATGCTGAAGGTGCGCTGTGACACAAAACTCTCCTGTACCTGCTCTATTTGCCTCGTAAATGTTGGCTCTTCCAGTGTACCCGCTCGCTTCGCTTGCAACGATTTAGTACCGCCAGCTGGTCAGGTCCGCTCCCGCCGGCGCCGTCTTCTTGATCCGCTCCAGAATTTGCGGCACATACATCTGGTTGTAATGCAATCGGCTGTACCAGTTCGGATGATCGAAGTCGCCGTTCCAGCAGTGCTCCGCCTTCGGCCCATACTTCACCTCTCCCTCGTACGGCACACCGTGCCCCGGCGTTCCCGTCTGCTTCAGAAAATCCTCCATCAGATACACCGCATCGTTCAAAAAATACGAATCGTCATACCCGACATAGATGTGCAGCTTGCCCTGCAGCTTCGGCCCCAGCGTCGCCCAATCGCGCTGCAGAATCGCATCCAGATCGTAGTGATCGTGCCAGTACGCCGCAGTTTTGTGGTCGATCACGCCCGTCTGCTTGTCGAAGATCGGCTGCGGATATCCATCCGCTCCTACGGGCGAAAATACCGCCTGCCAGATATCGAACTGCTCCCCTGACCGCCCGTGATCTCCCAACGCCGCTTCGTACGCGATATTCTCCGGCATCGAAATCAGCGTCTGCCCCAGGTAGTTCCTCATCGCCGGCTGCACGATATTCCGCTGCGCGCCATCCATCCAGAAAATGTTCTTCTGGTCATACAAATCCGCCGTCATGTACGCATGAAAATCCACCGGGTCCGGACACGCCACAAACGCCCCGTTGTAATGCTCCGGATAAAACATCTGCACGGCCAGCGACTCCCATCCGCCCGTCGACCCGCCATACACAAACCTCGCCCATCCCTGCCCAATCCCGCGAAACTGCTTCTCAATCGCCGGAATCAGCTCCGTCTCAATCGCATCGCCATACGGCCCCAGATTCGCCGAATTCACCGCATAACTGTCGTCATAGTACGGATTCGCATGATTGATCTTGACAATCAAAAACCGCGGCTGATTGGGCTTGATCCAATCCAGATAATTCTTGTAACCCTCCTCCTGCACGATGCGGTTATAACCCTTCAGGTGGAACCGCTCCGAATAATCCGGCTTCAGATTCGGGTCCGGAGGCGTCTCGCGAAAATCAAAAAAACCCGCCTCGAAGTGGTCCTCAAACACAATCAGCGGATAGTGCGCGTTCGGATGCTCGTCGAACCCCTGCGGCACCATCACCACCGCACTCAGATACATCGGCGTTCCCCAGAAGTCGCTCAGCAGCTTCGACTGAATCCGCAGATGCCGGATGTATTTCGTATCCGGCTCCGGCTTGATCGGCGGGATCACCTGCAACAGCTCCAGGTGCACATTCACACTCGATCCCGGCGCAATATGCACCTTCACGGGCTTCGAGTACAAATTCCCCGGCTTGATGTTCCAGTGCTGTCCCTCGCCCATGTCCGGCGGCAGCTTCACCGTCTTTCCATCGCTGCGATGAAACGTCTCGTAGACGTTCAGCACGGCCTGCACCGTGTAGTCACCGGCCGGCATCTCGTCCAGCGACCGGTGCGGATAGCCCTCAATCTTCGAAACGACTCTCGGACCATTCTGCGTCTGCGTGCCAAACGCCACAGCCTCGCCCGGCCTGAGCCCATCCACCGTCAAACCGAAGACCTGCTGTGAGTTCGGCGAGATGCTGATCTGCATTCGCGGCTCTTCGCTCGGATCGTTCGAGAGCAGCAGCAGCACACGGCCGTCCAGCTGCTTCGACGACCGCGACGCCGGAAAACTTACCGTGAACACCTGCGCAGACGCCCCCGCGCACACAAGGCCCAGCAGGACGGCTGCCAATCCCCTCACTTTTTGCATAGCCGAAAGTGTAATCCACACGCAGCCCGCACCCTGCGTATGATCTGGCTCGTCCAATGCTCATGCGCAAAACTGCGTGGATCTGGCTTGCCGGCTGCATTGCATGGACCTTCGATGCTGCGGTCAGCCTCGTGCTCCGCGCCGCCACGCACGCCGCGCTCGCCATCGTGCTGGCGCTGCTCTTCGGCGTCGCATGGCTCTTCTACCGCAGCCAGCCTCGCTAAACACGAAAGCCCGCCATCTCGCCGGGCCGTTCGCGCTATCGCGTGGTGATCACCCTTACGCTTTTCCCAGCACCTTCGCCATCATCTCGCCAATCTCCGCAGGCGACTTCACCACATGAATGCCGGCGTCAGCCATCGCCTTCATCTTGCTCTCAGCCGTTCCCTCGCCCCCGGAGATGATCGCGCCCGCGTGGCCCATGCGGCGTCCGGGAGGCGCCGTCTGCCCGGCAATAAACCCGACCACAGGCTTCCTCACATTCGCCTTGATGAACTCCGCGGCCTTCTCCTCGTTCGTTCCGCCAATCTCGCCAATCATGATAATCGCTTCCGTGCCAGGGTCATCGTTCAGCAGCTTCAGCGCATCGATGTGCGTCGTCCCGATGATCGGATCACCGCCAATCCCGATTGCCGTCGACTGCCCAATCCCGCGCGTCGTCAGCTGATACACCGCCTCATACGTCAGCGTTCCTGAGCGCGACACGATCCCGACGCTTCCCTCTTTATGAATCCGTCCCGGCATGATGCCGATCTTCGCCTTGCCCGGCGAGATCACACCCGGGCAGTTGGGTCCGATGAGCCGCGACTTTGAGTGCTTCACGACTTCCCAGACCTTCACCATGTCCAGCACCGGAATGCCCTCGGTGATGCACACCACCAGAGGCAGCCCCGCATCGGCAGCCTCGAGAATGCCGTCCGCTGCAGCCGGTGGCGGAACGAAGATCATCGTCGCATTCGCCCCGGTCTCCTTCACCGCTTCTTCAACCGTGTTGAAGACAGGCCAGCCCTCATGCGTCGTTCCACCCTTGCCCGGCGTTACACCACCGACGACGAGCTTGTTCCCGAACTGCTTCGCATACTCTTCGCAGCCCTTCGCGTGGAACGTACCCTCACGTCCAGTAATTCCCTGCACAATCAGCCGCGTGTTCTTGTCTACGAGAACGCTCATTACTTCACTCCCTTCGCAGCTGCGACTACGAGGTCGGCGGCGTCTTTCATCGTGGATCCCACCTGAAACTTTAGACCGCTTTGCTCAATGATCTTGCGACCTTCCTCGACGTTCGTTCCCTCGAGACGAAGCACTATCGGAAGCTGCACATTCAGCTTCTTCGCCGCAGCCACCACCGCCGTCGCCAGCACATCCACGCGCAAGATTCCGCCGAAGATGTTGATGAAAATCGCCTTCACATTCTTGTCCGAAAGCAGAATCCCAAACGCATTCTCAATCTGCTCCTGGTTCGCGCCGCCGCCCACATCGAGGAAGTTCGCAGGCGAGCCACCGGCGTACTGGATGATGTCCATCGTCGCCATCGCCAGACCCGCGCCGTTCACCATGCACGCGATGTTGCCGTCCAGCTTGATGTAGTTCAGCGCAAACTTCGACGCCTCAACCTCCAGCGGATCCTCTTCGCTCAGATCACGCAGCTCTTTCAAATCCTTGTGGCGGAAGAGTGCGTTGTCGTCGAAGTTGATCTTGCAATCGAGCGCCGCCAGCTTGCCGTCCTTCGTCGTGATGAACGGATTGATCTCCATCAGCGAGCTGTCAGTCTCGATGAAGGCCCGGTACAGGCCCATCATGAACCGCACTGCCTCGCCAACCTGCGCGGGCTCGAGGCCCAGCTTGAACGCGAGCCGCCGCGCCTGGTACGGCTGAAATCCAATCGCGGGATCGATGTACTCCTTGTAGATCGCGTCGGGCGTGTTGTGCGCAACCTCCTCGATCTCCATGCCGCCCGCCTGCGATGCCATGAACACGACCTGCGAGCTTGCACGGTCGAGCACGATGCCGAGATAGAGCTCCCGCGCAATCGGGGACCCGGCCTCGATGAGCAGCCGCTGCACCTTCTGTCCCTGCGGTCCCGTCTGGTGTGTTACCAGCTGCATGCCGAGGATCGCCTTCGAATACTCGTCGGCCTGCTCAATGGATTTCGCGAGCTTGACGCCGCCGCCTTTGCCGCGGCCACCCGCGTGGATCTGCGCCTTGACGACGACAACCGAATTGCCGGCCGAGAAGAGCTGCTTGGCCGCAGCGTCGGCCTCCTCCAGCGTGGTGGCCATCTCACCGGCGGGCACGGCAACGCCGTACTTCCGCAGAATCTCCTTGGCCTGATACTCGTGAATCTTCATGCGCGCTCCAGGATGTCACTGAAGAAGAGGTGCTTGACGTGACGAAGCCATGGTAGCGACCCGCAGAAACGCGGAGCAAGAGGGTTTGGCGATTATCGACGAAGATGTTCGATATTTAATCTTACCGCTGCAGGCGCACGATCAAACGAACGACCGAGCCGGAGTCAATGGTCTCGGCTGCCCGCGCAATGCCATCCGGCAGATTCTTCGCGAGCCCCGAGACCACCAGAACTGCAGCGGCGTTCAGCAGAACGACGTCGCGCCGCGGTCCACGCTCTCCGGTAAAGATCGCGCGCAGAATCGCTGCGTTGGCCTGCGCGTCTCCGCCAGCCAACGCTGCGACCGGAGCTTTTGCGAGTTGAAGCGCGTCCGGCGCCACCGTATCCAGCCGCACCGACTCGTCGTGAACGACAGCGACATCACTCGGCCCACTGAGCGAGAGCTCATCGAGGCCCTGATGGCCATGCACCACAATTCCGTGCGTGGTGCCGAGCAGGACCATCGCCTGGGCCACCGGGGCCACCAGGCGGCCGGCGTAGACTCCCATGACCTGCCGCCGTACGCCGGCGGGGTTCAGCAGCGGCCCGAGGACGTGCAGGATGGTGCGCACGCCGAGTGCGCGGCGGATGGGCATGAGGGTCTTCATGGCCGGGTGGTGTGCGGGGGCGAGGAGGAAGCAGAAGCCGGTCTTGCGGAGGGCGTCTGCCGCCGCATCCGGAGGGAGTTCGGTCGGGATGCCGAGGGCATCCAGGACGTCGGCGGAGCCGCAGCGGGAGGTGATGGCTCGGTTGCCGTGCTTGGCTACCTGGGCGCCGGCAGCAGCCGCGACCAAGGCTGCTGCGGTGGAGATGTTGAAGGTGCCGCTGCCATCGCCGCCAGTGCCGCACGTGTCGACGATGGTGGTGCGCTCCTCGTCGGAGAGAGGCAAGGGAGTGGCGAGTGCGCGAAGGGTCTGGGCGAAGCCGGCGATCTCGGCGGCGGTCTCCCCGCGTCCTGCCATGGCGCCGAGCAGCGCCGCGAGTTCCATTTCGGGAACCTCGCTGGCGAGAATACGCTGCATGAGCGTTGTCGCCTCGCCTCGACTCAACGTCGCGCGATCCTCGACTATGCGGCGCAACTCCGTACGGATTGACATCAAAGGTCAAGGCTATCAGGACTTAGCCGATGGGCAAGAAGGAAAAGTTCGGCGAGGGTCGTGGAAGGGTATACCCCCCTCCCCCTGTTTTTGCGCAAAATCTTCAAAGCACAGGAGTTAGGCTTGGACCTTAATGTGCAAAGTCTTGATTCTAAAGGACGGCGTTTCTGACTGTGGTACTGGCTGCAGGAATGAGTGCGCGCAGGGTGGTAACGCGGGAATTTCACTCAATGTTGACAAGGGCTTGAGAGCTGGATGCGATGCATGCAGGGAGGCAGGCGCTCAGCGGCTCAGGGGGGCCGCTGAGCGGGACGACGCTGCTACTGCCCTCCCGGCAAAGCCGGGAAATCTCGCTTGCGCTAGGCGACGGCGGCTGCGGCCGGAGAGGCCGCGGCGCGGGCGACGGCTGCCGGAGCTGGTGTGGCGTACTCGGAGGCCTTCCAGTCGCCGAGGCAACGGCTGAGCAGCGCGGCGGCGCAGCGCTCACCACAGAGCACGATGACATTGTCCTCAAGGGCGAGGTTCGCGTCCCAGGGCATGAATTTGACGTCGTGGGCCGAGGTTATGGCGAGAATCCAATGGTTACTGGTCTTCTTCTGGACTCCGCAGGTGCAGGTGAACAAAGGGGTGGCTGCCATGTGTGTCAGTCTCCTCACTGCTGATCGCAGTTGTCATTCGCTATCCGTAGAAGCAACTGCCATGCCAATCGCTGGAGAAGCTAAGTCGGCGATACAAAGGGCTTGCATTTCAGGGGTCCCTCTGAGATTTGCCCCAGCTAAAGGTGGAAGGGAAAACTCTTTCCACCGTGTGCATTGATTTGCAACCTTGGTGGTACGATAGCACGCCGGTCGGGTGAGGTTGCGCAGCGCACGTGTTACGAAAGACTATCGGGTGGCGATGGGATTTCGATCGGGTCGTGAGACAGGACATGTGAGCCGTGTGGATCCGAACGGATCAGGGCTTTGAGCACGACCGTCGATCCGCTAAGCGTGATTTTCTCGCGCGTTTTAACGCGCGATGCCCACCTTAGCGACGATGAGACCGTCGCGAAGATGGGGCACCCGGGTTCGAGCTGGGAGAAGCTGCTCTTTGGGTTTGTGCTCTAAGCGACAGATGCGCTGGAGTAAGTGGATTGTGTGTGAGGCGAAAGCCCATCGCGGTAGCGGATGGGTGGGCGGCATCTTATGCCTTGAAGTAAGTGGTAAGCAGACGAATCCTTTCTGTTTTCTCTGTTCAAAATTCTTTGAAAGTTAAAGGCGGAATGCATCTCGTGTTTCGCCGGGGTTAGATATGCTCGCAAAACTAAAAGGTTTGCGCAGATCAGCTGTGGTCTGCTGCATTTTCACGTGTATAGGTGCTGCTCCGGTTGTGGTGCAGGCGCAGGATCAGACACCTTCTGCAACGGCGCCGGATAATTCGGCACGGAATAAGGAACACAACACGACCGCCGATCAGCAGAAGGACAACCGGACGGACCGGGAGATCACGCAGCAGATCCGGCGCTCGATTGTTTCCGATAAGTCGCTGTCGAGTTATGGACACAACGTCAAGGTGATCACGCAGAACGGTGCAGTGACGTTGAAAGGACCTGTCCACTCCGAGGAGGAAAAGCAAGCTATCGGTTCCAAGGCAGCCGAGGTTGCAGGGCAGGACAAGGTAACGAACGAACTTACAGTGAAGCAGTAAGTCGCCGCAGGTTCACGAAAGTTTTTTTAGTTACGGGTTATCCGCAACGCAGCAAATTCATCTGCAAGAAATAAGGGAGAACGAGTATGGCAGGTAAAAACACAGCAGCATTCGCAATTTTTCCAAACCGGGCGGCGGCAGAGTCGGCCGTTGACCGGCTGACAGCGGCAGGATTTTCCAACCAGGATGTATCGGTGCTGATGTCCGATCGCCAGGGAGCGAAGGATTTCGCGGCAGAGAAGAACACGAAGGCGCCGGAAGGGACAACGACCGGTGGGATTCTGGGCGGCGCTGCGGGCGGCACGCTGGGCCTGCTGGCGGGGCTTGGCGCGCTCGCGATTCCGGGCGTCGGTCCGTTGATCGCAGCGGGTCCGATCATGGGCGCGCTGGCTGGACTCGGCGTGGGCGGAGCAGTGGGTGGGCTGGTCGGAGCGCTGATCGGCCTGGGCATTCCGGAGTATGAGGCCAAGCGCTACGAAGGCCGCGTGAAGGATGGCGGCATTCTGGTGTCGGTGCACTGCGACAGCTCGGATGAGGTTTCGCGGGCGAAGGACGTGCTGAAGCAGGCGGGCGGCGAAGACATCGCTTCGTCGGGAGAGAAGTCGGTGAGCACGCACAACGTGGACAACGACCGCACGCGGGATTACGACACGAACGCGAGTGGCTACGACCGGGTTGGCCCGGGGCGCGACGTGGACGGAAGGCCGGTGGTTGTCGACGAGACGACGACGCGGACAGGTACCAAATACTAAAGCTGCCGGAGCGATGAAGTAAGAATGCCTGCACGGTTTTCGTGCAGGCATTTTTGTTTGCTCAGTGGGAGGCCGCGACGCTGGGGGCCGCGGGCGACGTCGCCGTCGTCGGCGCCTGCTGGAGGCGGGCGATGCGTTTGTCGATCTCGGCGAGTTGAGCCGGCGTTCGGGCGACATGTGTCTTCGCTTCGGCAAGGACCATCAGCGCGGACTCGGGATTATGCTGCGCTTCCAGGACCTCGGCGGCGGTGTAGCGGAAGGTCAGGACGGAAGGGTCGAGTTGAACGGCCTGGATGGAAAGCATGTGGGCTTCGTCGAGGTTGCGGTTCTGGGTGACGAAGAGGTCGGCGAGATCGTTGTAAGCCGGAGCGAGCTTCGGCTGGTCCTTGATGCAGCTACGCAGGTGAGACTCAATGGCGGCGGCGGCGGTGGGATCGCCACGCTCGTAGACGGCGGCGTAGTAGTTGGCGGTGTAGTCCTGGGGATCGAGCTCGGCCGCCTGTTCGAGCAGTTTGCGCGCGGTGTTTCGATCGTGTTCGGTGGCGAGGGTGATGAAGGCCATATCGCGGACGGCGAGCGCGTTTTTTGGATCACGCTGGAGGATGCCCTGCGCGAGCGCTGTGGCGTCCGCAAGGCGGCCGACGTGGGTGAGAACATCGGCGCGGACGGCATCGACCTGGTCGAGAGAGACGTGTGAGGACTGAAAGGAACTGTCGTCGATGTTGAAGTTCATTTTCAGGCGGATTCCCTGAAAGCCCACCTGGGCGACGTAAGCGTTGAGCTGCTTCTGCAGAACATCAAGGTCGCCGAAGGCATGCTGCGCGGCCGACACGGCGTCTTCGCCGCTGGCGACGCGGTGATCGTAGTCGGCGATTTTGTGCGTATGGTTCTCGAAGTCCGCGGTGTCCAGCATGTGGGTGAGCGCCCATGACTCGATGTAGAAGACGGATGTCTTGTCCTCTTCGTGGTAGTAGGGCGAGTTGTGGTCGGCCTTGAAGAGGATGGGCAGCGGGATGAGCTGCATGCGGCGGCTGAGAAAGCCGACTTCGTTGAAGTCGGGCTGGCCGAAGGCGACCTGCGTGTCCGTGATGTCGGTGTTCTGAAAGTACTGGGCCATGCCTTCGTTGAGCCAGAGGGGAAGCCAGTAGTCCTTGCGGAGAATGAAATGGGTGTACTCGTGGTAGACGACGGCGTAGGGGTGGGCGAAGTGGGCGTCAGTTTCAAGGGAGATGTAGTTGCGATCGCCGAGGGAAGAGAAGAAGCCGGCGACGCGCGCCTGCCCCTTGGCGAGATAGGTGGCAGGGACGACAGAGTTGAAGCTGTTCTGGTCTTGAAATGCGAGCACAGTTATGGGGAGGTCGGCGTCTGCGGCGGTGTTCGGCAGGACGACCTGGAAGAAGGCGCGCATGCGCTCCAGCTGGCCGGCGGTGCGGCGTCCGGTTTGCTGGTCGGCATCGGTGAAGACGATGAAGTGAGGGCTGCGGACCTGGATCCAGCTGGAGGCGGCATGGGCCGGCGGGCAGCAGAGGGCAAGGATAGAGATCGCAGCCAGACGGAGACGCATGGTTCCCGGAAGCGTAACGCAGAAAGGTGGGGATTGGTATGACGATTTTGGTGAAGCGGGGATGATGTGCGGCACCTGGAACTTCAGGCGGTGGTGGCGGCCGGGAGTTCGAGCTGCTCGCTGCCCTGGGCGTCGAGGTGGGGGGTGAAGTGGGCGCGGCAGCGGGCTTCGTAGAGGCCGGCGGCGCCGACGACGACGAGCTCCTGCGACTGGCCGAGGCGCTGGGTGTGGATGGCGGCCTGGCCGCAGACCATGCAGACGGCGGAGAGCTTGGTGACCTTGTCGGCGAGCGCCATGAGGTTGGGGACGGGGCCGAAGGGCTCGTTGGCGAAGGTGGTGTCGAGGCCGGCGAGGATGAGGCGCTTGCCGGAGGCGATGAGGTCGAGGGCGAAGGGGATGATTTCGGGGGAGAGGAACTGGACCTCGTCGATGCCGATGACGTCGGTGGAGTCGAGCTGGGGGTGGAGGAGATCGCGGAGCTCGTCGACGGAGGCGATGGGGAGGGCGTCGTGGGTTTGGGAGGAGTGGGAGGCGATGGAGGTGCGGTGGTAGCGGAGGTCGATGTCGGGCTTGTAGCAGGCGACACGCTGGCGGGCGATGCGGGCGCGCTTGAGGCGGCGGATGAGCTCCTCGGATTTGCCGGAGAACATGGGGCCAGTGATGACTTCGAGCACGCCGGGAGTGGGGTTCATGGCTGGGGATAGGGTAGCGGGCGGGGCGGTGGATATGTGGGGCGGGCGAGTGGTTAGTCGTTAGTAGTTAGTGGTTAGTGAAGGGCGAAGGCGAGTATGCTGGCGGTGTTCCGCTCTGGGGAGATTGCGAGGTAAGACCATGCGAGGAATGCTGGTTTTGGCGTGCGGAGTGGGGTTGGCGATGGCGGCCGGTGTGGCTGGGGCGCAGACCGACCAGACCGCGAAGAAGACGAACAATGAGGTGAAGGTAAAGCTGATCGGCTCGCAGGGGCAGCCGGCGGGGACGGTGACGTTTAAGCAGGTGAAGCAGGGCGTGAAGATGACGGTGAAGCTGGAGAATGTGCCGTTTGGCGAGCATGCGGTGCATATCCATCAGAACGCGGTGTGCGACGCGCCGGACTTTCATGCGGCGGGCGGGCACTTCAACCCGATGGGCAAGCAGCATGGGTTCCAGAACCCGGAGGGGCACCATGCCGGGGATACGCCAGGGAATGTGTCGGTGGGCGAGAACCATCGGGGTGAGGCGAGCTGGGTGCTGAAGGATGTGTCGATGGACCCGAACCTGCCGGACTCGATCTTTGCAAACGGGGGGACGAGCGTGGTGGTGCATGAGCATGGCGGACGATCAGAAGACGGACCCGAGTGGGAACTCGGGAAACAGGATTGCGTGCGGGGTGGTGAAGGAGTGAAGGGAGTTAGAGTGAGGGATGAGGAGTCAGGGAAGACAGTGGAGCGTGGAGGGTAGAAAAGGCGGAGGGCGACAGAAGGCCGAGGGGCGGTTATCTCTACTGTCTACTGCCTGTTGTCTACTGTCAGGGAGCCGTTTAGCGGCGAAGGATAAGGGAACTTTTCAGGCCGGGGTTGCGTAAGGAAGACCATGACGGTGGCGACCATCCCGGCAATGATTGACCGCAGTGCGACGGCGGGATGGGGCACCAGGTTGGCCAGGCGCGGGCCAGCAGGAAAGCCGGTTCGGCGGGAGGCCCCAATGGGGGCGCCGCGGGGCCGGCCGAGCGAGGAAAAGTCTGTGAGAGAGACGCGGCTCGCGCCAGAAGAGCCGGATTCTCAGGCGGGGATGGAACGGGCGGCCGCGACCGCCGATCAGGCCGCGCTGGCGGAGCTGGCGGCGCGGTGCCTGGCGGGCGACCCGGCCGCGTGGGAGCAGTTGGCGCGTACACAGCATCGGAAGGTGTATGGGCTCTGCTACCGGTTTACGGGATCGGCGACCGAGGCCGAGGACCTGACACAGGAAGTGTTTTTGAAGATGTATCGGAATCTTGGGAGCTTCGATCCGGCGCGTGGGAGCTTTGGGACGTGGCTGACGACGCTGACTCGTAATCTGCTGGTGGATAACTACCGTCGCAGCAGAATGGAACGGGCGAGCGACTCGCTGGATGAGTCGGTGGACGGCGAGGAGGATGGCCCGAGCAGGCTGGAACGGCTGGCGGACTCGAGGCCCGGCCAGGATCATCATGTGGCCGGGCTGGAGCTGAAGGCACAGATTCAGCATGCGCTGGCAAAAGTTTCTCCAGAGCTGCGCGAGGCTGTTATCCTTCGCGATCTGGAAGACATGGACTACAAGGAAATAGCAGAGGTTTTGCATATTCCGCAGGGAACGGTGAAGAGCAGGATCAGCCGCGGCCGCAGTGAGCTGGCGCGGCTGCTGAAGGGCATGGAAGGGAAGGTGATGTAAGCGTGGCAGACCGAAGCAAATTCGAAGATAAGGAATTCGGCAGATCCGAAGGAATGGATGCCAACCAGGCGATCGCGTGCGTGGTTTGCGAGGCAATGTGCCCGGATGCGGTGGATGGCACGCTTCCAGAGGCCGAGCGCCGGGTGTTTGAGCGGCATGTGGCGCACTGTGCGAGCTGCGCGAAGGAGTACGAAGAGGCACAGCGCGGAGCGGCGTGGCTGGGCATGCTGAAGGGCCATACGCCGGAGCCTCCGGCGGCTCTGCTGGCGAAGATTCTGGCGGAGACGACGGGAGCGCAGGAGACAGTGGAGGACCGGACGTTCGCTACCCCACCCACGCGCGATGCGCGTGAATGGGGCACCCCTGGGGTTGCTGTGCCGGTGCGAGAGCCGGCTCCGGCGTGGGCACTGAGCTCGGTGCTGCGGAAGGTGGTTGATGTCTTCCGGATCGAGACCAGGCGGCCGACGTTCCAGCCGCGGATGGCGATGACCGCGGCGATGGCGTTTGTTTCGATTGCGCTGACGCTGAACCTGACGGGTGTGCGGCTGAAGAACCTGCGGGCGTCGGACTTTACGCCTTCGGGGATTCGGCGGAATGTGGTCGAGGCGAGTGCGACGGCGGCGAGGAATTTTCAGAACATGCGCGTGGTGTACCAGGTGGAGTCGCGGGTGAGCGAGCTGCGTGGCGAAGGTCCGCTGGCGCAGCGCGAGGACACGGACTACACGGTGCAGCAGCCGAGCAGCACGCAGCCGGGCAGCACTCAACAGCAGCCGGACCAGCAGGCAGCGCCGGCTCCGCATAAGAGAGGGTTGTAAGAGAAGGGCTGTGGAGGTTGAAGGGATCCAGCAGTGCAAGTTACCGGTCCCTGGAAGACTGGGAACCGAGAAAGGAGGGTGAGCGAAATGAGCGACGGGATTTTTGAAACACCAGGACCAGGCGAGCGGAACGCCGCGCCTGAAGGACAGACGACAGAGGCGGGCGAGCGTACAGAGGCGGGCGAGCGTGTAGCGTTCTGCCAGCAGTGCGGCAAGGGATTGACGAATGAGACGATTCGGCGGGCCGGATCAGCGGTCTATTGCGAACCCTGCCTGGTGGCGCGGCTGGAAGGCGCGGGCGCAGGAGCGCCGGCGGGCGGAGCGGGCTCGACTGGACCAGCGGGAGTCCCGGGCAGTGGACCGAGCGCGACTGGGTGGACTGCGGTGAATGGGCCAGCCACGGTGCCGCCGGGAGCGCCGACGGGCAATGAGCCGAGCCCGTGGCTGGCGGCGCTGCTGGGCCTGATCCCCGGCGTGGGCGCGATGTACAACGGCCAGTATGCGAAGGGTGTGGCGCACCTGGTGATCTTTGCCATCCTCGATTCGCTGTCACACAACGTGAATGACATCTTTGGGCTGTTGGTGATGGGCTGGGTGTTCTACCAGGCGTTCGATGCGTATCACACGGCCAAGGCGCGGAGAGACGGCACGCCGCTGCCGAACCCGTTCGGGTTGAACGATATTGGCGACCGGATGGGATTTGGGCGGAATTGGCCGGGAAGTGCGGCGCGGCCGGTGACGAGCTCGACGACAGCGGGGTGGGCGAGTGCGGCAACAGCGCCGGCGGGAACCGCGAGCGCGACGCAGGGACCCGCGGGTGGACCGAACTGGGCCGGTTATGTGCCGCCGACGAACTTTGCAACGACAACGACACCGCCGCCGCCGCCGCCTCCAAATCCCTATGCGGGGCCGGCGAGTGGGAGCTCAGGCGCGTGGACGCAGACTCCTTATACGAGCCCGTATGCCGCTGAGCCGTGGCGCGGGGCGGCGGGTGGGCCGATCCCGCCGATCCCGCCGGTGCCCCCGGTGCATCGTTTCCCTGTCGGCGCGGCGTGGCTGATTGCGTTGGGGCTGATCTTCCTGCTGGTGAATCTGAATGCTTCCTGGCGGCTGGGGGGGTCGTGGATTGTGGCGATCTGTCTCGCGGCGCTGGGGACGTATCTGCTGTTCCGGCGCATCGAGATGGTGCACGGATGGACGAAGATGGTCAGCGAGACCGATCCGGCTGCGGCAGCGATGGGGCCGCGGCTGATGTGCCAGATTCGCGGGCCGGTGATGCTGCTGGTGCTTGCTCTGCTGTTTGCCTTGCAGGCGGCCGGGATCCGGACGCTGGGCCAGACGTGGGGCGTGCTGCTGATTGCGTTTGGCGCACTGCTGATTCTGGAGCGCACGATGGGGTGGAACTCGTCGTATGGTTTCGGTGGGCCCTTGCCTCCGCACACGCCTGCTGCTGATACGCGAAAGGCCGGGCAGTAGCGATGGCCAGCTATCCTCCACCGCCGCCTCCGCCGCCGCCTGGCTATGGCTCGGGACCGGGCTATGGGTCCGGAGGGAACTATGCGCCGGGATCTGCGTACGACCGGCGAGCGTGGAAGGCGCAGCGCCGCGCGGCCAAGATCCAGGCGCGCTGGATGCGCGACCAGTACAGAATGCAGCGGCGGTACCTGAGGCGGAGATCGATCGTCGGCCCGCTGGTGCTGGTAACACTGGGCGTGATCTTTCTGATGGAGCAGACCGGGCGGCTGTCGTGGGCGCACAGTTTCGACTGGTATGCGCGCTGGTGGCCGGCGGTGCTGATTGTCGCGGGGCTGGTTCTGTTGATCGAGTGGTTTTTCGATCTGCAGCGCGTGGAGGACAGTGGGCAACAGGTGCCGAGCCATGTGCTGAGCGGGGGCGCGGTCTTTCTGCTGATCATGCTGGCGTGCTGTGGGATATGGGCGCGGTGGGCCGAAAACTATGCCGGCTGGCATGACCACTATTGGATGGGACATGATTTTGGCGGACTCGACCGCGTGTTCGGCGAGGCGCATGAATCTGACGATTCGCTGAGCCAGGCGATGCCGCAGGGCGGCATGCTGGTGGTGCATAACCCGTGGGGCGATGTCGCCGTAACGGGCTCCAGCGAGGACGGCCAGGTGCACGTGAGTGTGCACAAGCAGGTGTACGCCTGGCGGGACAGCGATGCGGATCAACGCGCGCGGCAGATGCAGCCGACGTTTTCGACACAGGGCAACAACCTGGTGCTGGATGTGCCGCACGTGGATCAGGGCCAGGCGGACCTTACGATCGAGATGCCGCATGGCGCGGGGGTCTCGGTGAGCTCGGACCATGGCGATGTGCGGGTGAGCCAGTTGCGCGGCGGCGTGACGATTACGGCTCGCAAGGGCGATGTGGACCTGACCGGGATCGATGGTGCGGTGCTGGCGCAGGTGAATGATGACGATTCCAGCGTCAGCGCAAAGAGTGTAACGGGGTCGTTTACGGTGGAGGGGCGCGCGGGGGATATCTCGCTGACGAATATTGATGGCCCGGTGATGATGCAGGGCGACTTTTTTGGGACGACCGACGCCGAGCAGATCAATGGGCCGCTGCGGTTTGAGACCAGCCGGACGAAGTTTGCGACGGCGCGGGTGGATGGTGAGCTCGAGATTGAGAGCGGGAACCTGCAGGGCAATAAGCTGCTGGGGCCGGTGACGCTGACGACGCGGAACCGGACGGTCGAGCTGGATGATGTTTCGGGCCCGGTGACGGTGACGAACCGGAATGGCTCGGTGGCGGTGACGAACGCGGCTCCTGTGGCGCCGGTAACGATTACGAATGAGCATGGGTCCGTGGACCTCGGGCTGCCGGAGCACGGGGGGTTCGTGCTGAACGTGCAGGCTCGGAATGGTGACCTGGAGAATGACTTTTCGCTGACGCCCCAGGATGAGGGCGAGGTGCATCGGCTGAGCGGGAAGGTGGGCAGCGGCGGACCGCAGATCCGGGTTCAGACGACGGATGGAGATGTCACGATTCGCAAGGCCGTGGCGCCGCCGCTGCCGGCGACGCCGCCGGCTCCGCCGAAGCTGAGTAGTGAGCCGCAAGTGCCCGCGGCTGCGGGGGCGCCGGCAGTGCCGAAGGTGCCGGAGGTTCCGAGGCGAAGGCATGCCAGGCCGGCTCCGCAGACGGAGCAAGCGCCGGTTGCTCCTGCGGTACCGGTTGCGCCGCGGATAACGTCAGCGGAGCGGCATTCGCATAACCGGGCTAAGGATCTGCTTTAGGAAGTAGCGGAACGGTGCGCTCGGGGGTACTTTCGCAACTGCTTGAGGCCGCGCAAGCTCGACTGTGTGCGCCCCGGTAGGTGGTCGGCTAAGTAGTGCGGCGGTCGCGCAACTCTCAGGCTCGGGGAATAAAAATTGAAAGCAGAAAAGCCCACCGCGAGGGTGGGCTTTCTTTGTAATTATGCCGGCGATCACCTAATCTCCCACACACTTGCGCGTGCAGTACCATCGGCCCAACGAGGCTTAACTTCCGTGTTCGGGATGGGAACGGGTGGGACCCTCGCGGTAAACTCACCGGCAAATTGTCGAAGATCGCGGCGCGATCGTTCACAACTGAATAGATTGGGAGGTCAGCTATATCTTTGGAAAAACCAGAAGACATTCTGCTTGTTTTTTATAACTACGAGGCTTGTGTTGAATGTGCTCCAGACAATGACTAAACATTGCGCAGAGTAAATTCTATGGACAAGCCGAACGGGCGATTAGTACTGGTAAGCTACGCGCATTACTACGCTTCAACATCCAGCCTATCAACCAGGTGGTCTTCCTGGGCCCTTCATTACCCTTACGGGTTGGGAGATCTCATCTCAGAGCGTGCTTCCCGCTTATATGCATTCAGCGGTTATCACAACCGAACTTCGCTACCCAGCCGTGCCCTTGGCAGGACAACTGGAACACAAGAGGTTCGTCCATCCCGGTCCTCTCGTACTAAGGACAGCCCTCTTCAAATCTCCTACGCCCACAGCAGATAGAGACCGAACTGTCTCGCGACGTTCTGAACCCAGCTCACGTACCGCTTTAATAGGCGAACAGCCTAACCCTTGGAACCTTCTACAGCTCCAGGATGCGATGAGCCGACATCGAGGTGCCAAACCATTGCGTCGATATGAACTCTTGGCAATGATCAGCCTGTTATCCCCGGCGTACCTTTTATCCGTTGAGCGATGGCCCTTCCATACAGAACCACCGGATCACTAAGGCCTGCTTTCGCATCTGCTCGACTTGTAGGTCTTGCAGTTAACCACACTTATGCCTTTGCACTCGACGGTCGATTTCCAAACGACCTGAGTGTAGCTTCGCGCGCCTCCGTTACAATTTAGGAGGCGACCGCCCCAGTCAAACTACCCGTCTTACAGTGTCCCTCACCCAGATAATGGGTGGAGGTTAGGATCACAACAATCGCAGGGTGGTATCTCACCGTTGGCTCCGCCAAGTCCGAGAACCTGGCCTCAAAGCCTCCCACCTATCCTGCGCAGCAATTGCCGTAACCCACTGTAAAAGTATAGTAAAGGTGCACGGGGTCTTTTCGTCTAGCTGCGGGTAACCGGCATCTTCACCGGTACTACAAGTTCGCCGAGCAACTCGTTAAGACAGTCGTACGATCGTTACTCCATTCGTGCAGGTCGGAACTTACCCGACAAGGAATTTCGCTACCTTAGGACCGTTATAGTTACGGCCGCCGTTCACCGGGGCTTCAGTTCAAAGCTTCGCCTTGCGGCTAACCTCTCTCTTTAACCTTCCGGCACCGGGCAGGAGTCAGCCCCTATACGTCGTTTTCGACTTTGCAGAGACCTGTGTTTTTGTTAAACAGTCGCCGTACGCGTTTCACTGCGGCCCGCATGTGCTATGAACACTCGCGGGCGACCCTTCTCCCGAAGTTACGGGTCTAATTTGCCGAGTTCCTTAACAAGCCTTCACTCGAGCGCCTTTGGATATTGTCCTCGTCTACCTGTGTCGGTTTGTGGTACGGTTCCCAATCTTTCTCCTTAGAGGTTTTTCTTGGCACCATGAAATCAGCTGCTTACACCCATTCGGGTTTGCTTTGCGCCTCACTGTTAAGCTTCTCCGGATTTGCCTAGAGAAACCAGCTTCACGCGCATCGACCGCCATAGCCATATGACGACCAGCCTATCCTTATGCGTCACCCCATCGTAATAACGAAATACTGGGAGGTCCGGAATATTAACCGGATGTCCATCGCTTACGCCTTTCGGCCTCAGCTTAGGGACCGCCTAACCCTGAGCAGATTAAACTTTACTCAGGAAACCTTAGACTTTCGGCGGGAAGGGTTCGCACCTTCCTTATCGCTACTTATGCCGGCAGGGTCTCTTCTCTAACCTCCACGTATCTTCCCAGTTACGCTTCGATGACTAGAGAATGCTCTCCTACCACGCACACTTACGTGTGCATCCGCTGCTTCGGTATACAGTTTTAGCCCCGTTGTATTGTCGGCACCGGACCGCTTGACCAGTGAGCTATTACGCTTTCTTTAAAGGATGGCTGCTTCTAAGCCAACCTCCTGGCTGTCTGAGCGTTCCGACTTCCTTTCCCACTTAACTGTAATTTGGGGACCTTAGCAGGCGGTCTGGACTGTTTTCCTCTCGACTGTGAAGCTTAGCCCCCACAGTCTGACTGCCGGGCTGGTTGTGATCGGCATTCGAAGTTTGGTTGGATTCAGTAAGCCGGAAAGCCCCCTAGTCCATCCATGTCTCTACCACCGATCCAAATCACCCGACGCTAGCCCTAAAGCTATTTCGGAGAGAACGAGCTATCACGGAATTTGATTAGCCTTTCACCCCTACCCTCAGCTCATCCGAGCTTTTTTCAACAAACACCGGTTCGGTCCTCCAGTGAGTGTTACCTCACCTTCAACCTGGCCAAGGGTAGATCATCCCGCTTCGCGTCTATTCCTGCCAACTGAACGCCCTATTCAGACTCGCTTTCGCTGCGGCTCGCTCACGCTTAACCTTGCTGACAAGAATAACTAGCCGGCTCATTATGCAATAGGCACGCGGTCAGACATTCCCTTACGGGCATAGTCCTCCCACTGCTTGTAGGCACACGGTTTCAGGTACTATTTCACTCCCCTCCCGGGGTTCTTTTCGCCTTTCCCTCACGGTACTGGTTCACTATCGGTCAGAAACGAGTATTTAGCCTTACGGGATGGTCCCCGTGGATTCAAGCAGGGTTTCTCGTGCCCCGCCTTACTCAGGTACCTGCTTCGAGTCCGGATCTTTTTCGTCTACGCGCCTGTCACGCTCTGTGGGGCCAGTTTCCACTGGCTTCGGCTAAAGACCGGATTGGTAACTCTACTGTTGCAGGCCCTACAACCCCCGAACTACCGAAATAGTACGGGTTTGGGCTGTTCCGAGTTCGCTCGCCACTACTATCGGAATCGAGGTTTCTTTCTCTTCCTGGAGGTACTGAGATGGTTCACTTCCCTCCGTTCGCCTGTTCTCACCTATGAATTCAGTGAGACATACATACGGTTTGCGTATGTGGGTTTCCCCATTCGGAAATCTCCGGATCAAAGCCTGTGTGCGGCTCCCCGAAGCTTATCGCAGCTTGCCACGTCCTTCATCGCCTGTTTCTGCCAAGGCATCCACCGTGCGCCCTTAGTAGCTTGACCATAGAATTTACTCGCACGCATCGAGGAACGTACCCTCGAATCGTAGAGTCATCTACGTTGTTTAGTCCGCCTTCTGGCACCTTCTCTAACTCTGGATTAGGGAGTTAGCGGTTGCCCGAAATTATCTAAAGACACTCAACACTGATTGACAGCTATAGATCATCCAAAACGTTCTATGGACTTTTCATCACGGAAACAACCCGTGAGCTATGCTGCTCAGCCTTGTAGTTATTTAGCAATATTCTTTTGCGAGAATATTGCTTACCCAATCTATTCAGTTGTCAAAAATCGTCCGCGATAGTTATAGAAACCAAGCTTCTGCTTGTTTCTTTATCGCTACGCGCCGCTGAGGCGCGCTCGAGCTCGATGCTCAAGCGTCAGAATCCGGGCAGACTGTTGCGCCACGCGGATACTGACGTTTGAGCAGGTCTCAAACCTGTCTTCGAGGAGATGGTGGAGCTGAACGGGATCGAACCGTTGACCCCCTGCTTGCAAAGCAGGTGCTCTCCCAGCTGAGCTACAGCCCCCTACCAATGCATTATATCGCGAGGATATGGTGGGCCTGGGTAGATTCGAACTACCGACCTCACCCTTATCAGGGGTGCGCTCTAGCCAACTGAGCTACAGGCCCGGCATTGCCGGGGCACGCGGCCCAATCGGCTCGCTTGCTCGCGCCGCCCGGTCTTTCAGGACCGGACGACCGAAGCTCTCTCGAAGGGTTTCGAGGACACAGTTGAACGTGCGGACCGGCTACGCCGATCCTGACCATCGCTTGATAGAAAGCGAAAAAGAGAAGGTTGAGTTCAGGCTCTTCCGAGCTGCTCTCACCGGCCAAGACCGGCTTGAGTAGAACGAAAGGTTGTCTGGCCTCGCCCAACTCAGACCCAAGCTTTCGCCTGTAGCTGCCCGCAATCGCGGGACGTTGGAAGCTATCCAGAACGTTCTCTCTTAGAAAGGAGGTGATCCAGCCGCAGGTTCTCCTACGGCTACCTTGTTACGACTTCACCCCAATCATGAATTAC
>CAWIFG010000006.1:150000-456590 GCA_963835345.1 uncultured Acidobacteriaceae bacterium
AGACGCGCGCGGCAGACCAGTGGAACGAGTACCAATCGCGCAAGCTGCGTGTTCAACAGACGCAGAAGTCGAGCGAACTGCTCACATTGCTGGCACCGAATTCAGCAGCGGTTCAGACCCAGCTGAAGACATACAAAGCGGAGATCACGAAGTGGCAGGCCGAGCTCGACAAGAGTGCCGAGAAGGCAAGAGAGATGGAAGGCGACGTGAATCGCGCCGAGCACAGGGCCGACCGGTTTGATCTGGGCGAGGCGCTGCTGCAGATTGCGGTCGTGCTGGCTTCGATCACGCTACTGACGCGGCACCACCGGTACGTAGCGGCGGGAGGGCTGCTGGGCATCGCAGGCGTTGTTGTTGCCGCGTCGGCGTTCTTGCTGAAATAGGCGCTAGGGTTTGGCGATGACGCCGAGATCGACGAAACCGTTGACGAAGTACTGCACGGCGAGCGCGACCAGTAGAAGTCCCATCACGCGGACGAGGATGCGAATTCCGGTCTGGCCGAGGACGCGCGCGACGCGGCCGGCGCTGCCGAGAACGAGGAAGCAGGCAATGGCCGTGATGGCGATCGCGCCAAGAATGGCCATCATCTCCCACCTGGATTGCACCTGGCCGACGAGCACCATGACGGTGGTGATGCTGCCCGGGCCGGCGAGCATGGGGATGCCCATGGGGACGATCCCGGCGTCGTCCTTGCTGGCCGCGGCCTGCGTATCTTTGCGGGTCTCCTGCGTGGGTGAACGCTTGGCCTCGAGCATGTCGAGACCGATGAGGAGCAGGATGACTCCGCCGGCAATTTCAAACGCGGGAAGCGAGATGCCGAACAGCCGGAAGATGTACTGGCCGACGAAGGCGAACAGCGACAGCACGATCCATGCGGTCAGCGAAGCCTTCCATGCGGTGCGCATGCGGCGTTTCGAATCCTGACCTTCGGTGATGGCCAAGAACGTGGGGAGCGCAGCAAACGGGTCGACAAGGAAGAAGATGGAGCTGAGTGCAAGCAGAGAGAAACGCGCGAGCGGTGAGCTCGCGATGCGGGTGAGCGCGACTGGGTGCGGAGCAAACATCAGGGGCGATTCAGATTGTTGCATGGCGGCGCGGCGAGCTTGGCATCCTCTCGCGAAACAATGAAATTTCAGAGGCGTGCGGGCTGAACCGTATAATCAAAGCTCAAACGAAGGAGACTCGAATGCCGCTCGAGACGACAGCGAACATCTGGCATAACGGCGAACTGATTCCGTGGGAGAAGGCGCAGATTCATGTGATGAGCCACGTGGTGCACTACGGCTCGTCGGTGTTTGAGGGCATTCGCTGCTACGGGCAGGAGAATGGCGCGGGCGTCTTTCGGCTCGGCGAGCACATGCAGCGGCTGATTCACTCCGCGAAAATCTACCGGATGCCGCTTCCCTACACGCTCGAGCAGCTGAACGATGCCGTCGTCGAACTGATTGAAGCCAACGGCGTGACGCCGTGTTACATCCGGCCGATCGCTTTCCGCGGCTATGGAGAGATTGGCGTCAATCCGCTGAAATCGCCCGTCGAGATCTACATCGCGAACTTCCCATGGGGCAAGTACGTGGCGGGGCATGGCGGCGCGGATGTGTGCATCTCAAGCTGGAACCGGCTGGCGCCAAACACGATGCCGTCGCTGGCCAAGGCGGGCGCGAATTATATGAACTCGCAGCTTATCCGCATGGAAGCCGATGTGAACGGCTATGTGGAGGGCATCGCGCTGGACACGAACGGCTACCTGAGCGAGGGCTCGGGCGAGAACCTGTTCATCGTGCGCAACGGCGTGCTGTATACGTCGCCGCTGGCGAACTCGGTGCTGAACGGCATTACGCGCGACTCGATCCTGGTGCTGGCGCGTCAGCTTGGCATTCCGATCGTGGAGCAGGCGCTGCCGCGCGAAATGCTATACATCTGCGATGAGGCGTTCTTCACCGGCACCGCCGCGGAGGTGACGCATCTGCGCAGCGTGGACCGCATTCTTGTGGGCGACGGCAACATGGGGCCGATTACAAACGCGCTGCACAAGGCGTTTTTCGATATCGTTAGCGGAGCGGCGCCCGACAAATACAACTGGCTCACGCCAGTAAAGGTTCGCGAGGCTGTTACAGCGTAGTCTTTGCGGCACGGCGAAGGGGTCCCCGGCGAGCTTGCTCGGCGGGGCCAGAAGCTCAAACCGAGGTAAGGATTTTCTTGATGAGATTGCGGTACGTTCTTGCAGCTGTGGTGCTGGCTGCTGTGGCGGCGAGTGCCAGGGCGCAGGTTGGCGTGTATATCAATCCGGTGGTCACACGGATCAGCAACTCGACTCCTGATACGGGGCCGTTTGCATTCCTCGGAGACGGCGTGACTTCGCGGACCTTCGGCGGCTTGGATTTTGGCGGGTACTATGACATCACGCGCGGGCCGGGCATGAAGTTCGGCGTGGATGCGCGTGACACAATCGTGCACGGCAATAACGCCTCGCTCAATGTCTTCTCGCTGGCCGCGAGGATTGAGGCGCCGCCGATTGGACATGGACTTCGGCCCTATGCGCAGCTCGCCGCGGGAGCCGCGACCAGCAAGGCGGAGCAGAGTGTCGTGCACACGACGCGCGGCATGTTCGGGATCTTCGCAGGCCTGGACTACCCGCTGAACCGGCACGTGGATTTCCGCATTGTCGAGCTCGGTTATGGCAGCGTGACGACGACCAACAGCTACATTTACGGCAGCCACACACCGATCGGGGCGTCGAGTATGGTGCACGTGAGCAGCGGCCTGGTGTTCCGGTTTGGCGTGCCCGGCGGACCTCCGAAGAAGCCGAAGAATCCGTACTGATCGACAACCCGGTGCTGAAGTTCAGACGGCGTTCTCCTGGGAGAACGCCGTCTGCATTTGGACGCGCCAATAGGATTTATTCTTCCTCGTCGGCCGTATCCGCGTCGCTTAGTCCTTCGGTATCGTCGTTCCCGGCCGAGGTCTGCTTCTTCGTGGTGCTTCCCTTCCGCTGCACGTCTCCGGCGGCCTTGCGTTCGTCCTCCTTGCTCTTGCGTTCGGAGGTCTTCTCCTTGGCCTTCTTCTTGGAAGCCGGCTTGGAGTCCTTGTCCTCTTCCTCCTCCTGCGTGGCTTCCTTGAAGATCGGCTTGGCCGCCGCGGTGATCTTCTTCGCGGCCTCGATCTCCTCTTCGAGGTTCTGCTTCAGGAGATCGACGACTTCACCCATGCCCATGGTCTTGGCCATCGCGATGGCGGCGTTGTAGCTGGCGATTTCGTAGTGCTCGGTGCGGAGCGCGGCCCCGACAAGAGCGGAGTCAAAGGAGGCATCATCGAGGTCCTCTTCGAGCGCCTCGGCGCCTTCGCCGATCACGCCTTCCATCCCTTCACAGTGCTTCCCGGTAGGCTTCTTGCCGATGTGCTCGAAAGCCTCGCGGAGACGAAGAACATGCCCTTTGGTCTCCTCGAGATGTTCTTTGAAAAGCTGTTTGAGTTCGCCGTGTTTCGCGCCCTTGGCGAGTTTGGGGAGTGCTTTGACGAGCTGATTTTCCGCGCTGTAGATGTCGCGGAGCTCGTCGATCAAAACGTCCTCGAGTGCCATGGATTTCTCCTGGACCGGCTCGCTAAGTGATCAGCAGACAGGGACTGCCCGCCGTGAGCGCGAGGGCCACGACAGTGAGAGGCGCAGAAGCGCATGTGAGTTGGCTCGGGCCTGAAGGCTGCTGTGGCCTTGTCAGATTCAGCGGCCTTCGCTTGGCCGATGCACGCCGACGAGCTCGGGCTCCTCGGCCTTTTTGAGCTTCTGAGCCTGATCCTGGGTGGGCCTGCGGCGTCTTGCGTACGGTTCGAGCTTTTGCGCCTGGCCTGTTTCGAGCGCGCGCTGAACCGCGGCGATCACGCGGATATCCAGCATTCCCTCTTCCCCATCGGCCTCGGGGTGCTTGTCGTTGACGATGCAATCAGAGAAGTATTTCAGCTCGCCACCAAACTGATCCGTTGGCGTGAAGCTCTTGTCCGTTTTCTTCTCGCCAATCGTTATGGTGTGCTTGAAGCCGCCGGGCATTGCGAACGCTGGCGACGAGTAGAGGTCGCCGAGCGTCCCGACGATGCGATAGTCGTCGAGATCCGCGCCGGAGTAGCTGAGCAGCATCGTGGCGAGTTGGCTGCCCGGAAAGCGAAGACTGACAGCAACCTGGTCCTCGAAGTCGCGGAAGCGCTCAGGTTCCGTGCGGGTGCCGATGGCGGAAACTTCGATCGGCTCGGCGCCGAAGAAATTGCGCGCGGTGTTGATCGGGTAGGGTCCCATGTCCGGCACCGGACCAGCCCAGTAGCCGTTTTTCGCGCGATGATTCTGGTAGTTCACCGGCTGCGAGAACGACGAATTGAAGTAGCGCAGGTGGCCGAGTTTGCCGCTGCGCGCTGTCTCAAACGCCTTCAGCATCGCGGGCTCGTGGTGCATGCGGTACGCGATCATGAGCTTTGCTCCGCTGCGTTCCGCCGCGGCGATGATGCGCTCGCAGTCTTCGACGGACGTGGCCATCGGCTTTTCAAGCAGCAGATGAATGCCGGCCTCGAGCGTGCGAACGGCGAGATCGACGTGGTCCCAGTTCGGCGTTGCGAGATAAACAGCGTCGATCTTCCCGGAGCTCAGCAACTCGTCATATTCCTCGTAGCTGTACAGATCGTTCACGCCGTATTTCTCGCCGACCTTTGCGGCCTTGTCTTCATGCCCGCTGACGAAGACGACGACCTCGCTATTGCCCGTGTGCTCGACACCCGGCAGAAATGCTGTCTGCGAGATCCATCCGATTCCGACTACGGCGTAACGAACCTTGCGCCCTTTGACGACCACCGCTTGCGGCATAGAAATCCTCCCGCGTGAAATCACGCGCTGGAGGAGTGGATGCGGTGCGGCGATGAATGCGTGGCTTTCAGTGTTGTGTGGTCAATGTAGGCTCGTCTTCCTTTGGAGCGGGTGGAACAGCAATTGCGTCCCAGCCTGGAAGAACCTGTGAACCGACGATCAGCCGCACGCCGTCCTGCAGGCGAATGTACGTGTACGCCCATTGACGGAAGACGCCCCAGCGATTGCGGAAGCCGATGAGAAAAAAGATGTGCACGACAAGCCACGTGGCCCAAGCCATGAAGCCTGACCAGTGCGCGTGAAACGGCCAGACGATCCGCGCCACCGCAGCCTTGCGGCCGATGGTCGCCATGTCGCCCTTGTCAAAGTAGTGGAACGGCTTCTGCCTCGCAGCAGCCGCGGGATCCGTAGTAAGCAGACCGATGCGTTCCGCAGCATAGGTTCCCATCTGCATCGCGGGCTGCGCGACTCCGGGAATCTGTCTTCCGTTTTCCTCCACGTGCGCGAGATCGCCAATGACGAAGATCTCCGGATGGTTCGGCGGATTCAGATGCTCGTCCACCTGCACGCATCCACGCCGGTCGAGACAGGTTGGAACACCCATCGCTTCGGCGAGCATCTTGCCGAGCGGCGACGCCTGCACACCCGCCGCCCACAACGTGCACACGCTCTCGATGCGTTCGTTGCCAACCATCACGTAGCCCGGCTGTACATCGGTAACATGCGCTCCTGTGCGCACGCGTACGCCGAGGTTCGCGAGTTGCTCGACAGCTTTCTTCTGAAGGTCCGGCGGATATGCGCCAAGAATGTTCGGCGATCCTTCAAGAATCAGCACGTTCGCAGTCGAGGGATCGATGTGGCGGAAGTCCTTCGTCATGTAGAGGCGCGCGATATCAGAGATTGCGCCCGCGAGTTCAACACCTGTGGGCCCTCCCCCGATGATCACAAAGTTCAGCGGAGGGTGACCGCCTGTCTCGAGTGTCTGTCGCTCGGCGAGTTCAAAGGCGAGCAACACGCGCCGGCGAATCTCGGTCGCATCTTCAATCGACTTGAGCCCCGGTGCCAGCTTCGCCCAATCATCTTTGCCGAAATAGCTGTGCGTCGATCCGGTGCCGAGAATCACATAGTCATAGAGCAGTTCAGCTCCGCTTTTGAGATGCACGCGGCGGCCGTTGATATCCAGACCAACAACCTCGTCCATCACCACTTCCGTGTTGCGGTTGTCGCGCAGAATGCTGCGGATGGGCTGCGCGATCTCGCCGGGCGACAGAACAGCCAGCGCAACCTGATACAGCAACGGCTGAAACGTGTGGTGGTTCTTGCGGTCGACGACGGTGACATCGACGGGCAGCTTGCCGAGGCGCTTCGCCGCATATATGCCGCCAAATCCCGCGCCGATTACGACCACGCGCGGACGAACGCTCGCCGGAGTGCTGGTGGCCATGAAGCCTCCTATCTTCAAGGGATGCGCTGCGGGCCCGTTTGGTCTCAAGAGGCTGACAAATGTGGACAGAGGTCTTACCGGAACAGGATACGAAAACATCCGGTAATCGAGCGACTGAGACACGGGAGCATAGAATGCGGTAGCTTTGCCCATGCCCTCCGGAACGACGCCGGAGGCGGAGGCGAACCGCATGGCCGCAGGCGCAGCGACAAAGAGCACGCAGGTTTCGACACGAGTGTTGACCACCAACAAGCACCTCATCCGGTGGGTGGAAAAAATGGCGGAGCTTTGCCAGCCCGATGCGATCCACTGGGTGGATGGGTCGGATGCCGAGAACGAGTATTTGTGCGCGAAGCTCGTCGAAGGCGGTACATTCATTAAGCTCAACGAGAAGCTTTGGCCTGGTTGCTATCTCGCGCGAAGCTCGGCCAACGACGTTGCGCGTGTTGAGGACCGCACCTTCATCTGCTCACTCAGCAAAGATGCGGCCGGCCCGACGAACAATTGGGAAGACCCCTTCAAGATGCGGCGCAAACTGAAAGATCTCTTTCGCGGCTCCATGCGCGGCCGCACGATGTATGTGCTCGCATTTTCGATGGGACCAATTGGCGCGAAGGCATCGCAGATCGGCGTACAACTTACGGACTCCGCTTACGCGGTCGTGAATATGCGCATTATGGCTCGGGTCGGCGCGCCGGTGTTCGCGGAGATCGACAAAGACATCAAGCGCGTGGTGCCGTGCATGCATTCCGTCGGCGCACCGCTTGCGCCCGGCGAGCAGGACGTGTCGTGGCCGCAGAATGACACCAAGTACATCGTGCACTTTCCTGAGACGCGCGAGATCTGGAGCTATGGCTCGGGCTACGGTGGCAATGCTCTGTTGGGCAAGAAGTGCTTCGCGCTGCGCATCGCCAGCAACATCGCGCGCGACGAAGGCTGGATGGCGGAACACATGCTCATCCTCGGCGTGGAATCTCCCGAAGGCGAAAAGACCTACGTCGCTGCAGCGTTTCCCAGCGCGTGCGGCAAGACAAACTTCGCCATGATGATTCCGCCGAAGGGTTTCGACGGCTGGAAGATCTGGTGTGTCGGCGATGACATTGCGTGGATTCGGCCGGACGCGAACGGGCATCTGCGCGGCATCAATCCTGAAGCCGGCTTCTTCGGCGTCGCGCCCGGCACAAGTGCGAAGACGAATCCGAACGCAATGGCGACACTGAGCCGCAACACAATCTTCACGAACGTTGCGCTCACCCCGGACGGCGGTGTGTGGTGGGAGGGCATGACCTCCAAGCCGCCCGCCGAATGCATCGACTGGCGCGGCGAACGCTGGACGCCGGAGATTGGCAAGAAGAACGGACGCACCGCGGCACACCCAAACGGCCGATTCACCGCGCCCGCAGTTCAGTGCCCGGTCTTCGATCGCGAAGCATGGGAGTCACCCGAAGGCGTGCCGATTGCCGCATTCCTCTTCGGTGGCCGGCGCTCCGACACCGTTCCGCTTATCTTCCAGTCGTTCAATTGGTCGAGCGGCGTCTACGTCGGTGCAACGATGGGTTCGGAAACCACCGCCGCCGCCGCCGGTAAAACTGGCCTGGTGCGCCGTGATCCAATGGCAATGCTTCCCTTCTGCGGCTACCACATGGGCGACTATTTCAGACATTGGCTGAAGATGCAGCGCGAGCTCGCCTCAACTCCGCGCGTCTTCCATGTGAACTGGTTCCGCAAGGACGAGAACGGCAAGTTCCTTTGGCCGGGCTTCAGCGAGAACATGCGCGTGCTCAAGTGGATCGTGGACCGCGTACACGGACGCGCGCAGAGCAACGAGACATCGATCGGCTGGACGCCCTACTACGACGACATGAATTGGGAAGGGCTCGAGTTCTCGCCCGAGCAATTCGCGAAGCTCCAGACGGTTGATCGCGCAGCTTGGCGCCGCGAGGTGATGAGTCACGAGGAGCTGTTCCTGCTGCTGCACGACCACCTGCCGCCGGAGATGGTCTACGAACGCGAACTTCTGATCTGCCGGCTTTGATCTCCAGTCGTCGAGAATCCTTCAGCTTGCCGCGCGTTGAGAGTTAATCTCCCCGTACAAGTTCGCGACGCCGTGCTCCAGCGTGGCGTTCAGTCGATCGAGTGCATTCGTCGAAACTCCGCTCCAGATCTTCTCTTCGATTTCCGCCGCCACTGCGAGTCCGCGCGCCAGCGCCGCCTCGCCCTTTTTCGTGAGCGACGCAGTGAGGATGCGGTGATTCAACTTCGACATATCACGCGTGATCCAATTCTCACGCTCGGCACGAGTGAGCATCGCCTGAAGGGTTTGCGGCGTTACATGACAAACGCGCGCTATACTCGCGCCGCTTACGCCCGCCTGCTCCCGAATGGCATTCAGCAGCTTGAGTTGAGGTAGCGTCAGCCCTTCGTCGCGCAGAGCATCTGCAAGCAGTGAACGATAGCCGAGCAGAAGCTCTCGAAGGCTCTGAGTGCATCGTCTCGCGAGCTTTGCTTTCTCCAAGCGGTAGTCAGACATATATCAGTACCCTGATATACTGTATCAGTACCCTGATATGCCCGGACAACTACAAGCGGCATGGAAGCCGAAACATAACCTGTGGCTGATTGCGTTGACGGTAACGATCGCCACGTTCATGGAGGTGCTGGACACCTCCATCGCGAACGTCGCGCTTCCGCACATCGCTGGGTCGGTGGGCGCCTCACAGGAAGAGGCGACCTGGGTCCTGACCAGCTATCTGGTCTCGTCGGCCGTGATTCTTCCCATCTCGGGCTGGATCTCCGACCGCATCGGGCGCAAGCGCTTTTACATGATCTGCGTGACGATGTTCACCGCATGTTCGCTGCTCTGCGGGCTTGCGCCTACCTTGCCGGCACTCATTCTAGCCCGCATCCTGCAGGGCCTCGGCGGAGGCGGCCTCGCGCCCAGCGAGCAGGCGATCCTGGCCGACACGTTCCCTATCGAAAAGCGCGGGCAGGCGTTCGCGCTGTACGGCATGGCGGTCGTTGTCGCGCCCGCAATTGGCCCGACGCTCGGCGGCTGGCTCACGGACAACTACAACTGGCACTGGATCTTCTTCATCAACCTGCCGTTCGGCATCCTGTCGCTGTTTCTTTCCAATCGGATGGTCGAAGATCCGCCGGAGATGAAGGAGCGCATGCAGCGGCGTTCGCCCGTCGACTTCATTGGCCTCGGCGCCGTTGCTCTGGGCGTTGGCCTGCTCGAGTTCACGCTCGACAAGGGTCAGGAAAAGGACTGGTTTGGCTCCGGGCAGATCCAGTTCACCGCGTTTCTGGCGGTCCTCACGCTGATCTTTTTCGCGATCTGGGAATGGCGTCACCCGGACCCGATCGTTGATCTGCGGCTGCTGAAGAATCGCAACTTCGGAACTGCGGTGTTCCTGCAACTCATTCTCGGAATGGTGCTGTTCGGTTCCACAGTCTTGATCCCGCAGTTCCTGCAGGTCCTGCTCGGATACACAGCCGAACGTGCAGGCATGGTGTTGTCACCGGCCGGCTTCGTGATGATGGTGATGATGGCCGTCGCCGGGCGAACGCTGGGCAAGGGCGACCCGCGCCTGATGGTCATGCTTGGCTATCTCGCCACCGCCATAGGACTGTTCAACCTGACTCGGCTCGATCTGTATACGAGCTTTGGTACAGCAACCCTCTGGCGCATGCTGCAGGTTGTCGGCCTGCCGTTTATCTTCATCCCGATCAGCACGCTGAATTACGTCGGCGTGCCGCGAGACAAGATGAATCAGATTTCATCGCTCTCGAACTTCGCCAGGAACATCGGCGGCTCGGCCGGAACGGCTCTGCTGACGACCTATCTTGCGCGGGCAGCGCAGGTGCATCAGCTGAACCTGGCATCAAACCTGTCGGCAGGGTCCGTCGCCGTCATGCGCGAGATTCAGCGGATTGCGGCGCTCACACACAGTTCCATTGCGGCGGCTCAATATCCTGCACTCGCGGAGATTTACGGACAGATGCAGCGACAGGCGATGATGCTCGCGTATAAAAATGCCTTCGCGATTCTTGCGGGCACGGTCCTTCTGCTCTCACCGCTCGTGTGGATCATGCGACTGCCGGCGAAGAACGGCACGGTCGATCCCGAGCAGATGGCCGCGCACTAGAGACGTTCGCGCGCTCGCGTGTGGCACGAAGGCTAAACAGACAATTAGCGTGTCAGGATCAGCGGGCCGTCTTTGGTGATTGCAACCGTGTGCTCGAAGTGCGCGCTGTAACTGCCGTCGATCGTGACTGCAGTCCAGCCGTCTTCCAGCACCTTCACGTCAGGACGGCCGAGATTGATCATCGGTTCGATTGCCAGAACCATCCCAGCCTTCAGGCGCGGGCCCTTGCCCTCTGCGCCAACGTTCGGCAACTGCGGGTCCTCATGCATGCTGCGGCCGATGCCGTGTCCCACAAACTCTCGCACGACACCCAACCCCTCACCTTCGCACATCGACTGCACGGCGTGGGAGATATCAAACAGTCGGCCGCCGGGCACAGCTTTTTCGATCGCCGCATAGAGCGACGCCTCGGTCACGCGCAGAAGCTTCTCCACCTCGGGCTTCACAGTCCCGATGGGATACGTCACCGCCGCGTCTGAGTAGAAGCCATCGACAACCACGCCGCAGTCAATCGAAACCACATCTCCATCCTTCAGCGTCCGGCGCTCGTTCGGAATCCCATGAATGACTTCGCTGTTCACTGACGTGCAAAGCACGGCGGGATAGCCGTGATAGCCCTTGAACGCAGGTTTCACGCCGAGCTCTTCCACCTTGCCGGCGGCAGCGCGCTCCAGATCCATTGTCGTCGCGCCGGCGGCCACGACCGCACGCACAGCCTCGTGGACCTTGCGCAGCGCCTCGCCCGAGCGACGCATCGCCTGGATCTCAGCGGCGGATTTGATCATGATTGCCATAGTGATTAGATACGGGCAGCGATACTCGAGATGCGGCTGGCACCTTTACTGAATCGAACCTCGCGTCCCGATTCTCGCACTCTCAGCTCTCCGGATGATGCCGCAGACGCAGCAGCGTCGCGCGGATGCTTTGTGTAACTTCGTCGATTGGCCGGCCCCCATCAACCTCGGCGAAGCGGTTCCCATGTTCGCGATAGTACTCGATGACCGCAGTGGTCTTCTGCTCGAAGGACCGCATGCGCTCCTGAAAGACCTCTACCGTGTCATCTGCGCGCTGCACCAGCGCGGCTCCGTCGAAGTCGCACACGCGGTCCTTCTTCGGTGGCTTCGAGTAGGTGTTATAGATCGTCCCGCAGAGGGGGCACGTCAGCCGGCCGGTGATGCGCTCCAGCAGCACGCGCTCGTCCACAACGATATTGATGGCGACGACCGGGAGCAGATAGGCGACCAGCTGCCGGTCCAGCCACTCGGCCTGATTCAGCGTTCGCGGAAACCCGTCGAGGATGTATCCATGCTCCGTGTCCGGCTCCTGCAGGCGCGCGGCGACCATCTGGTTCACCAGATCGTCCGGCACCAGCTTGCCCTGCGACATCAGATCGTCCGCCAGAATGCCAAGCGGAGTGTGATCCTTGCGGTGTTGGCGAAGCAGGTCGCCGGTTGAGATCTGCGGGATGCCAAACTCTGCCATCAGGCGCTGCGCCTGCGTTCCTTTGCCGACGCCCGGCGCGCCGAGCAGAAGAACTGGGCCGGGAAGAAAGTCGCTCGCGTTCGGGAGAGGTTTCGGCATAAAAAGAGACCGCAAGAAATTCGGGATTTTGGACCACAAGAATCTGGGAATCTAGACCGCAGGAATTTGGGAATCTGGAGACCGCAGGAAAGCTTCAGGAAACTATATTTACAGTGAAAACCCACGCCCGGACTTCGGACGTGGGTGTCAGACGGTGTTGCAAATTACCAGCTGCGCCGGCCGCGAATACGGCCCGACTTCGGCGAGAAACCGTCGTAGTGGCGCATGATGAGCTGCGCCTCTACCTGCTGCACCGTGTCCATCGCCACGCCCACAACGATCAGCAGCGACGTGCCGCCGAAGTAGAAGTTCAACCCAAGGCCGTTCGTCGCCCATGTCGGCAGTGCGTCGAAGAAATGGCCGACCCAGGGCAGATGGTTGAAGTGAATACCGGAGATGAGGAACATCGGGAGAATCGAGATCACGCACAGATAGATGGCACCGACAAGCGTGATCCGCGTCAGCACATCGTTGATGAAGTCCGACGTGCGCTTGCCAGGACGAATCCCCGGGATGAAGCTTCCATACTTGCGCATGTTGTCCGCAATGTCATCCGGACGAAAGATGATGGAGATGTAGAAGTAGGCGAAGAAGATGATCGAGACGATGTACAGCAAGACGTACAGCGGCTCCGCCGGCCCAAGCCAGCGGAACAGCGGGCCGAGGTATTTCGTATCGCGCAGAGGACCCGACCCCCACAGCGAAACGTTCTGTAACAGCATCGGCGCCGACAGAATGGAGGCGGCGAAGATGACGGGCATCACGCCGCCGGAGTTGACCCTGAGCGGCAGGAACGAGCTCGACGCCTGCGTCATGCTGCGGCCGACCATGCGCTTCGCCGATTGAATCGGAATACGCCGCTCCGAGCGCTCGACAAAGCAGATGAACGCCACGACCACGATCATCATCACGATGATCAGAGCAATCGCAATGGGGGTAAACCCTCCCCACGCGTCCGTGGTCGCCTTGGTGTACAGATCCCCAATTCCACGCGGAATGCCGACAACGATGCCGGCGAAGATGAGCAACGACATACCGTTGCCGATGCCGCGCTCGGTAATCTGCTCACCCAGCCACATGATGAAGGTTGTGCCTGCGGTTAGAGTGAGAATGCAGAGGGGAACGAAAGCACTCTTGGACATTGTCACCATCGACTCGCCGGTCGAGGTGTTCGTCAGCGTCAGGGCGATGAAGAAGCTCTGCACCACACCGAGCAGAACCGTAACGTAGCGCGTCCACTGCGTGATCTTGCGGCGGCCAAGCTCGCCTTCCTTCTGCAGCTTCGCCAGCGGCTCATACACAACCGTCAGCAACTGGAAGATGATCGATGCGGTGATATACGGCATGATGCCCAGCGCGAAGACGGTCAGTTTGCGCAGGTTGCCGCCGTTGAACAGGTCCAGCAGACCGAGCGCGCCGCCGGCGTTCTGATTGAAGAACTGCGCCAGCTTCGCGGCGTCGATTCCCGGCGTGGGGATGTGCGCGCCGAGCCGGTAGACCGCCAGCATCGCCAGCGTGAAGAGGATCCGCTTGCGCAGGTCGGGAATGCGGAAGATGTTGAGAAACTTTTCGAGCATCGGTATGAAGAGCCTTGGTGCGGAGCGTGTAGATGACGGCTGAATCGCCTGACGTTTCGGCCTGGGTTCGTACCCGCTATTCTACGCGGAAGGAAGCACCGCCGAACAGAACAAAGAAAAGCAGCGGGAAACGCCAAAATGAAGCAAAGCCGGAGCGCTCGGCCCCGGCCTGATTCGTTATGCTGCGGGCGCAGCCTCCGAATTTTCCGCGCCGATGACGATCGCCCGTCCTCCGGCCGCCTCGATCGCCTTCTGCGCGCCTTTGGAGAATTTATGCGCGTGCACGGTGACGGCAGACTTCAGCTCACCGTTGGCCAGAACCTTCACCAGCCCATTGCGCTTCTTGAGGATCCCGCGCGCTGTGAGCACGTCGAGCGTCAGCTCGGTCTCGCCCAGCTCCGCAATCCGGTCCAGCCCAAGCACCGTGTACTCGGTACGGAAGATGTTCGTGAAGCCGCGCTTCGGAAGGCGCCGGTGCAGCGGCATCTGGCCGCCCTCAAAGCCGCGCATCAGCGAGGAGCCCGAGCGCGAGCCCTGACCCTTGTGACCGCGGGTTGAGGTCTTGCCCATGCCCGAACCCATACCGCGGCCCACGCGCTTCTTATTCGAGTTCGCGCCCTTCGGCGCACGGAGGTTTGAAAGATTCTTTGCCATGATTTCCTCGCTCAACGCCGGCCCTTCCTTGAAACAGAACCGACTCGCATTTGCCTCGTGTGAGGCATGATGGTGGACTACTCGACGATGCGGACCAGGTGAGGAATCTTCTTCACCATGCCGCGAATCGACGGAGTGTCCTCGCGCTCGACAATCTGATTCAGCCGCGTAAAGCCCAGGCCCTTCACCACGAGCTTGTGCTTCACCGGCGTGCAGATCTGCGAACGATAGTACTGAATCTTGATCGTGTTGGTCGCTGCCATTGTTCTTCTCCGAACGGAGTTACGAAGTCGGAAGAATTTCCAACTCCCTAACTCCTCAGTCCCTAACTCGCCTTAGAGGTCTTCCACTGCCTTGCCGCGCAAAGTAGCAACATCCTGCTTGTCGCGAAGCTGGGAGAGCGCATCGAAGGTCGCCTTCACCACGTTGTGCGGATTCGCCGAACCGATGTTCTTCGTCAGCACGTTCTGCACACCCGCCGCCGTCATCACCGCACGCACGGTCTTGCCCGCGATCACGCCCGTACCTTCAGGCGCCGGCTTCAGCAGAACCTCACCCGAGCCGAAGTGCCCGAGCACCTGATGCGGAATCGAGGTCTGCGTCAGGTTTACCTTGATGAGGTTCTTCTTCGCCGCCTCGATCCCCTTGCGGATCGCCTGCGGAACCTCCTTGGCTTTACCCGAACCATAGCCCACGACGCCCTCGCCGGGATCGCCGACAATAACCAGCGCCGCGAAGCTCATGTTCTTACCGCCCTTGACCACCTTGGTCACGCGGTTGATGCTGACAACCTCATCCTTGAGGTTCATTCGGTTGCCGTCGAGTCTCTTGCGTGTCGCCATTGCTTTATCTGCTTTCTCTTTATTTGTCCCCGGCACACCGGTCCGGGGCCGCGGCCGCGTGGGCCACTTCTAAATTCACCCGTGGCTAGAACTCCAGCCCGGCCTCACGTGCCGCATCGGCCAGGGCCTTGATGCGACCGTGATACAAATATCCGCCGCGATCGAAGACCACCCTCTTGATGCCCTTCTCCTTCGCGCGCTCCGCGATGAGCTTGCCGACTTCCTTCGCCGCCGCCACATTGCCGGCCGCCTTCTTGCGCTCGCGCTTGTTCGACATTGTCGACGCCGAGACGATGGTCGTTCCGGTCTCGTCATCGATGATCTGCGTGTAAATGTGGTTGAGCGAGCGGTAAACATTCAGGCGCGGCCGCTCGGTTGTGCCGGCGAGCCTGGCGCGGATCCGCTTGTGAACGCGCTTGCGAATTACATTGCGCTGTGGAGCGTTGATCATCTTCGTTCTTCCTTCCTAGTGGCGTCGCTGACCTTCAGCGACGTTCGGAGTAGTTACTTCGCGCCCGTCTTGCCGACCTTCTTCTTCAGTTTCTCGTCGGAGTAGCGGACACCCTTGTTCTTGTACGGATCCGGCTTGCGAAGCGCACGCATATCCGCGGCAACCTGGCCGACCTTCTGGCGGTCGATGCCCGAAACAATGACATGCGTCTGCTTGGGATCAATCGCAACCTCAATGCCCGTGGGCAGCGGGAACTCGATCGGGTGGGAGTAGCCGAGCGTGAACACCACGGTGTTCTTGCCCTTCAACTCCACGCGGTAGCCAATGCCCACTACGTCGAGTTCCTTCTTCCAGCCGTTCGTGACACCCTCAACCGCGTTGAACACCAGCGCGCGCGCCAGGCCATGCAACGGCGCCTGCGAGTCGTTCTGCCGCTCTACGTGCAGCACGCCGTCCTTCTCGTTCAACGTGATGCCCTGCGGAATCAGAGCCGAAACCTTGCCCTTCGGCCCCTCGACCACAACCGTGTTCGTCTGGACCGTGTACTTGACGCCCTTGGGCAGCGTGATGGGTTTCTTGCCGATACGTGACATCTTGAAATCCTTTGTGGCTTGCGAGTCCCTCGTGGTTTTCACCACTCGTTCCACTGCAGCCCGACGATTGCTCGTCATTGTGAACAGTGAGCTTTATTCACTACTCACTTTTCACTATTCACTGCCTTTACCAGACTTCGCAGAGAATCTCGCCGCCAACGCCTTCACGGCGCGCCTGACGGCCAGTCATGACGCCCTTCGGGGTGGTCATAATCGAAATTCCCAAACCACCCTGCACGCGGCGGATCTCATCCTTACCCACGTACACGCGGCATCCAGGACGCGACACGCGCTGCAGATCGCGGATCGCAGACTCATTGTTCGCGCCATACTTCAGGTACACGCGCAAAACATTCTGGCCATTCTCCTCGACCGGCTTGAAGTTTGCGATGTAACCCTCTTCCTTGAGGATGCGGGCAATCTCGGCCTTCAGGCGCGACGCAGGAACGTCCAACTTCTGGTGACGCGCACGGTGCGCGTTACGGATACGGGTCAGAAAATCTGCAACTGGATCGGTCAGATTCATCTTCTTCCTTTCATCCCCCGTTCGCTCCTGCTCTTCAGGAGAACCTGCGGGAATGTTTGTGGCCACTCGATAAACGGCTCGAGTCAGCCAGAAATGTTTCTCCCGGTACGCTTCGGGAGCGAGCCGCAACACTGGAGGTTGCGGAGCCAGTCAACGCTCGTTGCGTTAGAACACCCCACCGAGCGAAGAACGCTCGCCGAGGGCCCCATTACCAGCTCGACTTCACGACGCCTGGGATCTCGCCCTTCAGCGCCAGACTACGGAAGCACAGACGGCACACGCCGAACTTGCGCAGATACGCGCGCGGCCGGCCGCACAGCTGGCACCGGTTGTGCTGACGGGACTTGAACTTCGGCTTGCGGGCGTCCTTGACGCGCTTTGCTGTAGTAGCCATATTGCCTTTCCTACTCCCTAATCCCTAATCCCTGTTTTTAGGCGCCCTGGCGGAACGGCATGCCGAAGTACTTCAGCAGCGTGCGTGCGCCGTTATCGTCCTGGGCCGACGTAACAATCGTCACGTTCATACCCTTAATCTTGTCCACCTTCGCGTAGTCAATCTCCGGGAAGATGAGCTGGTCGCGCAGACCCAAGGTGTAATTGCCGCGCCCATCGAATGACTTCGACGAAACGCCGCGGAAGTCGCGCACGCGCGGCAGCGCTACTGAGATCAGGCGATCGAGGAACTCGTACATCGCATCGCCGCGCAGCGTCACCATCGCGCCAATCGGCATGCCCTCGCGCAGCTTGAACGCCGCGATCGACTTCTTCGCCTTCGTGATGACCGGCTTCTGTCCGGCGATCGAACCCAGGTCCGCAACCAGCGGATCCATCATCTTCACGTTCTGCGTCGCCTCGCCAAGACCCATGTTGATGACGATCTTCTCGAGCCGCGGCACCGCCATCACGTTCTCAATGCCAAGCTCCTTCTGGAGCTGGCCCTTGATCTCTTTCGCGTACTTCTCTTTCAGTCGTGCTGCCATTGCGTTTGCTCTTTCTCCACGGTCTCGGAGTGGTTACCGGTGCGTGGGGTGCTCAATTTAGGAGTGAAATCACTCCTCACTTCTTACCCAATCTTCTCGGCCAGCGTGCCGCCGTTGGAACGCGCGATGCGAATCTTCTTGTCTCCATCGAAGCGGAAACCGGCGCGCGTCGCCTTGCCGTCCGAATCAATCAGCGCCACGTTCGAAACATGAATCGGCGCCTCCTGCTCGAGAATGCCGCCCTGCGAATTCTTCTGCGGATTCGGCTTCAGGTGCTTCTTGATCATGCTGACGCCCTCAACAAGGACGCGGTTCTTGTCGGCGATGACACGTAGCACGCGGCCCTTCTTGCCCTTGTCTTTGCCGGCGAGCACGATCACCTGGTCATTGCGCTTAATCTTTGCCATCTCTCTAATTCCTTCAACTTGGCCTCGGCAATCTGTCGGAGCCGGAATCCGCTCAGCCTCTCAGTTTTTCCTGACTCGCTGACTCGCTAGCCTGCTAAGTCGCCCCTATATAACCTCAGGTGCGAGCGACACAATCTTCAAAAACTTCTTCTCGCGCAGCTCGCGGGCAACCGGACCGAAGACGCGCGTCCCAACCGGCTCCATCGCGTCGTTGATCACAACAGCCGCATTCTGGTCGAAGCGGATGTACGTTCCGTCGCGCCGCCGATACTCCTTGCGCGTGCGCACGATCACCGCCTTCACAACCTTGCCCTTCTTCACCGTTCCGTCGGGCGAAGCTTCCTTGACCGCCGCCGTGACCACGTCACCCAGGCCGGCCTTCTTGCCGAGTCCGCCGCCCAGCGGCAGGATCATCTGCAGCTTGCGTGCGCCGGAGTTGTCGGCCACGTCCAACATGGTGCGCATCTGAACTGCCATCGCGAATCTCCTTACCAGGCGCGAGCCTCAGGCCCGCGCGAATGCTTCAACCCAAACCGCGCGCAACATCGCGCGGCTCACAGCAGCTACTTCGTCGCCGACTCTTCGGCCAGCGGCTTCTCCTCCGGAAGCGTCGCGAGCGACGACCGGCGGATAATCTCCTCCAGCGTCCAGCGCTTCAGCTTGGACAGAGGACGCGTCTCGCGAATGCGAACCACGTCGCCAATGCGCGCCGAGTTCTGCTCGTCGTGCGCATAAAACTTCTTGTTGAACTTCATCACGCGGCGGTACTTCGGGTGCGCCTTGCGCATCTCGATCTCAACCACGATCGTCTTCTGCATCTTGGTCGAGACGACCTGGCCAACCTTCTCGTTGCGGCGCGTCTGCTGTTCCTTCGCCTGCTGCGTGTTCCCTGTATCAGCCATTACTTACCTGCCTCTGCTGCTGCGCTCTGACGAGTCTTCTCAATCTGGCGTTCGCGCGCAACGGTCTTGAAACGAGCAATGTCGAGCTTCAGCGTGCGCAGGTTCTTCAAACCCTCCTGCTTGCCCAGGCTCTTCGCAAAGCGAATGCGGAACATCTGCTCCGCCGCCTTCGTCTCTTCAGCCTTCAGCTCGTCATCGCTCAGATCGCGGATCTTGTCGAGTTCCATGATTTCCTACCTAACCTTTGTCATCCCCAGCACGCTTGTCATTCACGCGCAGCCGAGGAATCTGCTTTTCCGGCTTACTTGGCCGCAACCACAGTCTTCACGTTCGGCCGCACAACAAACGTCGTCTTCAGCGGCAGCTTGTGCGAAGCCAGGCGCATCGCCTCCTTCGCGATATCCACCGGCACGCCTTCCATCTCGAAGAGGATCTTGCCCGGGCGAACCACCGCAACCCAGTGATCCGGCGCGCCCTTGCCCTTACCCATACGGGTTTCGGCCGGCTTCTTCGTGATTGGCTTGTCCGGGAACAGACGCAGCCAGACCTTCCCGCCGCGCTTGATAAAACGCGTCATCGCGATACGCGAAGCCTCGATCTGGCGGTCCGTAATGTAACCGCACTCCAGGACCTTCAGACCGTAGTCGCCGAACGACAGATCGGAGCCGCGCCACGCCTTGCCGCACATGCGGCCGCGCTGCTGCTTGCGATACTTGACCTTCTTGGGCAAAAGCATGGGAAAACTCGCCTTTCAAACTTGAGGACGGAGAACTTCTTTGAGAATTGGCCCACAAGGATGCGGACCTCAGAGAAGCTCAGCCGGGGTCTCTGTGCGTAGCACAGACTCAGGGCTAAACCAGATAAGTATACAGTAAAGACGCGGCGAGGGGAAGCTTTTGCCTCCCCGCGTTCCTACCCTCAACGCTAGAACGCGCCGGTCGTGATCGGGGCCTGCTCGCGACGCTTCTTCTGCTCGTAAATGTCGCCGCGATAGATCCAGGTCTTCACGCCGATGACACCGTACGTGGTCTTCGCCTCGGCAAAGCCGTAGTCGATGTCCGCGCGCAGCGTGTGCAGCGGCAGCCGGCCCTGCAGGTACCACTCGGATCGCGCGATTTCGTTGCCGTTCAACCGTCCCGACACGCGCACCTTGATACCCTTGCAGCCAAACCGCAGCGCCGAATCAACCGACTTGCGCATCGCACGGCGGAACGAGACGCGCTTCTCCAGCTGCAGCGCGATGTTCTCGGCGACCAGCTGCGCATCCAGCTCCGGCTTGTTCACCTCGAGGATGTCGATAAACACCTCGCGGTTCGTCCGCTTCTGAATGTCGGCCTTCAGCTTGTCGATCTCCGTACCCTTGCGGCCGATGATGATACCCGGACGCGCAGTGCGGATAATCAGCCGCAGCTTGTTGCCCGGACGCTCGACCTCGACGGACGAGACGCCGGCAGCTTTCAGCTTCTCGCGGAGCTCGGCCTTCAGCTTCACATCCTCGATCAGCAGCTTGTCATAGCCGCGCTCCACGAACCAGCGCGACTTCCACGGCTTGTTGACGCCGAGGCGGAATCCATACGGATGGACTTTCTGTCCCATAAGCTTCCTTCTTCTTTCAAGCCATAGCCGGTTGAGCCGGCGCGGCGATGTTGCTTGTGTTGCGTAATGCTAAAGATCTGTTCTTACTTCGAACCCGAATTCTGCAGACTTCAAAATCAATCTCTGCGGTCCTTCTTTACTTCGCCGCAGCCGTCTTCTTGGCCGACTTCTTAGCAGGAGCCTTCTTCGCCGCCGTCCTCTTGGCCGGAGCCTTCTTCGCTGCCTTCTTCTTAGCCGCCGGCTTGGTCGTCGTCTCCGCTACCGGAGCCGCTGCTGCAGCCTTCACCTCGGGCGCGGTCTTCTCCGCAATCGTGATCACGATGTGCGCGATCCTTCGCTGATAACGGAAGGCACGGCCCATCGGCGCTGGACGGATGCGTTTCATGCGCGGCCCATCATTCGCCACCGCCGACTTCACAATCAGCTTATCAACGTCAACGTCGAGTCCACGCTCATCGGAGAGATACTGCGCGTTCTGCACCGCCGAGCGCAGCGTCTTCTCGATCACCGGCGCAATCCGTTTGTTGGTGAACGCCACAATGTTGATCGCCTGTCCCACAGGCTTGCCCTTGATCAGGTCCAGCACCAGCTTGGCCTTCTGCGGGCTCACGCGCTGGAACTTGGCCTCAGCGCGAAACTCCGGAGCAGTTGTCGTTGTCTTTGCCATCTCAATCTTCCTCGAGGCGAAGCCTCTGCTAAATCCCAAAAAGCGAGAAGCTTCTCGCCTAGATTTCTTTACTTGGCCTTCGCCGTGTCCGCAGCCTTCGCGGAGTGTCCCTTGAACGTGCGCGTCGCCGAAAACTCGCCGAGCTTGTGCCCAACCATGTTCTCCGTGCAGTACACCGGCACAAACTTCTTGCCGTTGTGCACCGCAATCGTGTGGCCAACCATGTCCGGGTGGATGGTCGAGCGCCGCGACCAGGTGCGAATCACCTTCTTGTCGTTGGCCGCATTCATCGCATCGATCTTCACCATCAGGTGCGTGTCGATGAACGGACCCTTTTTTGTAGAGCGTGCCATTTCTTTCTCCAGTACTTCTTGTGCTCGATACAACGAATCTCGCGAGGAGCCTTCGAGACTTGGTTTTGCCCTACCGCACTCGATCTTCCGAGTACCCCTCCGGGCGCACTAACTACTAACGAACTACTTGCCCTTATTCCGCCGCTGCACGATAAACACATCCGTGCGCTTGTTATTCCGCGTCTTGTATCCACGCGTCGGCTGTCCCCACGGCGTCACCGGGTGACGTCCGCCCGACGTCTTACCCTCGCCACCGCCATGCGGATGGTCCACCGGGTTCATCGAGACACCACGGTTCGCCGGCCGAATGCCCTTCCAGCGATTGCGTCCGGCTTTACCAATCGACACATTCTCGTGATCGGTGTTGCCAACCTGGCCAACCGTCGCCATGCACTCCACGAGCACGCGGCGCGTCTCGCCGGAAGGCAGCTTCAGCAGGGCATATTCGCCCTCTTTCGCCACCAGCTGCACCTGCGCTCCAGCCGAGCGAGCCATCTGCCCGCCCTTGCCCGGCCGCAGCTCGATGTTGTGCACCGTCGTACCGGCAGGAATGTTCTTCAGCGGAAGCGCGTTGCCGACAAGAATGTCAGCCTCCGGCCCGCTCATCACCTTCTGCCCAACCTTCAGCCCAACCGGCTGCAGGATGTAGCGCTTCTCGCCGTCCGCATACGCAATCAGCGCAATGCGCGAGCTGCGGTTCGGATCGTACTCGATCGTCGCCACCGTGCCCGGGATCCCGTACTTGTCGCGCTTGAAGTCGATGAGGCGCAGCTTCTGCTTGTGCCCGCCGCCATGGTGCCGCACGCTCAGCTTGCCCGTGTTGTTACGGCCGCCGGTGCGCTGCTTCACTTCCAGCAGCGGCTTGTACGGCTTGTCCGTTGTGATGTCGTCATTCACCAGCTTCGTCTGAAAACGAAGCGTGGGTGTAATTGGTCGATAGCTCTTGATCGGCATTGCTTCTTCCTTTGCCTTTGCCGCGCTAATAATTACCAGCGCGATACTTGGATCTAACTGCCGAGTAGTTCCTAGCTTCCGGCCTTGGCCTTATTCACTATTCACTACTCACTCTTCACTGCCCTAGCTAAATCTCCGACGCGAAGTCAGGAACCTTCTCGCCTGCCTTCAGCCGCACATAGGCCTTCTTCCAGTCAGGAAGGTAGCCTGAGTAACGGCCGCGTTTCCGCTCCTTGCCCTCGATGTTGGCGGTGCGAACGGTCGCGACCTTCACATTGAAGAACTGCTCCACGGCCTGCTTCACCTCAGTCTTCGAGGCGTTCGCCGCAACCTCAAACACCAGCGATCCCTCGGTCTCACGCGTGGTGAGCGCCTTCTCGGTGATCAGCGGGCGCCGAATAACCTTATAAAGAGTCGGCATTATGCAACCTCCTTCGTCGCCGTAGCGCCCGCGCTCTTACGCTTAGACACGCTCTTCTTCAGCGTCTCCTGCAGCGCCTCGAGAGCGGCCTTCGAAAACACAACGTGCTCATGCTTGAGCAGGTCGTACGGGTGAACCTCACTCGAGAGCACAAGCTCCACGCCCGCCAGATTGCGCGATCCGAGATACAGCTTCTCGTTCAGCTCGCGCGACGTCTCCACCAGCAGCGCCGTCTTCTTGGCCTCAAGCTTGTCGAGCGCCGCACGGTAGTGCTTCGTCTTCGCCTCTTCGACGTTGAAGTTCTCCACCACCGTCAGCTTGCCGTCGGCCAGCTTCGCCGCCAGCGCCGAGCGCAGCGCACCCAGCAGCTTCTTCTTCGGGAACTGGTACTCGTAGCTGCGCGGCTGCGGTCCGTGAACCGTGCCACCGCCACGCCACAGCGGGCTGCGGATCGAGCCTACGCGTGCGCGGCCCGTGCCCTTCTGCTTCCACAGCTTTTTCCCAGCACCGGATACGAGCTTTCGATTTTTCGTCGCGTGCGTACCTTGGCGCAGGCTGGCGCGGTAGTGCTTCACCGCCTCCCAGAGCAGCGCCTCGTTCACTTCACCCGTGAACACCTCATCGAGCAGCTCGAAGTCACCGACTTCCTTGCCCGCGAGGCTCTTGATCTTGATCTTCGCCATCGTTTTACTTCGCTTTCCGTGTCCGCGATCGATGCCGCGGGCCCTGACGTTGTTACTCTGCGTTTCCCGGTCTGTTCCCCGCACAGAGGTTGTTGCGATGCGGCGGCAAGTCGTGCGCGAAGCGCGTCTCGCCATCCGCGCAGGATTACTTCTTCTTCGGTGCAGCCTTCTTCGAGGCCTTCAGCGGATCGACCGTGCCCGCACCCGCAAAGCCGCGACGCTCTCTCGGTGGCGCCTTCGCCTTCGAGACCAAAACATATCCATCCCGAGGACCCGGAACCGCGCCCTCAACCATCAGCAGGTTGTCTTCCGCATCAATGCCGCGAATCCGCAGGTTGCGAACCGTCACTTGATCCGTCCCATAGTGACCCGGCATTCTCTGCCCCGGGAACACGCGCGATGGGAACGACGACGCACCGATCGAGCCCTGGATCTGGAACATGTGACCGTGCGACTTCGGTCCACCGCCGAAACGATGGCGCCGCACAACACCTGCAAACCCGCGGCCCTTCGACGTGCCGATCACATCCACAAACTTCGTCTCGTTGAAGATCTCAACCGTGAGGCGGTCGCCCGCCTTCGCCGCCTGGTCCTCATCGCTGCCGGTCACCGACTCGAGTTGGACCTCCTTGAGCACCTTCACCGGGGGAATGTTGTTCTTCCCAAAATGCCCGGTCATCGGCTTGTTGATCTTGCTCGCCTTCACGAACTCAACCAGGCCGATCTGCGCGGCGTCATAGCCGTCCTTCGCTTGCGTCTTGAGCTGCGTGATCACGCACGGCCCAACCTTCAGCACCGTGATCGGATGAACCTCACCGCGATCGTCGAAGACCTGCGTCATGCCGATCTTCTTTCCAAGAATCCCTGTAACTGCCATCTTTCTCTCTCCTCATCATGCTCAGCTTTCCGCGAAGCACTGTAGGTAAAACCAACTTCCAAAAACGGCTCTACGGTCTCTCTTTACTTCGTAACCGTCTTAATCTCGACATCCACACCCGCCGGCAGATCGAGCTTCATCAGCGCATCTACCGTCTGCTGCGTCGGCTCCAGAATGTCAATCAGCCGCTTGTGTGTGCGTATCTCAAACGCCTCGCGCGACTTCTTATCCACGTGAGGGCTGCGCAGAACGCAATACTTGTTCTTCATCGTCGGCAGGGGAATCGGCCCTGCAACCTGCGCTCCCGTGCGCTTGGCGGTCTCAACAATCTCGCCAGTGGACGTGTCGAGAACCCGGTAGTCGTACGCCTTCAGGCGGATGCGAATGCGCTGCTGTGCCATCTCAATTTTCTTTCCCGTTCATCACTTCACTGCAGTGAAAGGAACGCTTGATCAAAGATCGGTTGGGAGTAGCTACCGGCGATCAATCTCTGGACCAACCGGTAGCCCTCGAACTTTGGTTATCGCAGCGACATTCAGCGCGAAGCGCCTCCCGCCGCCACTTGAGTGGCCTACTTAATGATCTCCGCGATCGTGCCTGCACCAACCGTCCTGCCACCCTCACGGATAGCAAAGCGCAGACCCTTCTCCATCGCCACCGGCGTGTGCAGCTCCACCTCCAGCGCGATGTTGTCGCCGGGCATCACCATCTCCGTACCCGCCGGCAGCTTGGCCGATCCCGTCACGTCCGTCGTGCGGAAGTAGAACTGCGGACGATAGCCGTTGAAGAACGGCGTGTGACGTCCACCTTCTTCCTTGCTCAGCACATAAACCTCGCCCTTGAACGTCGTGTGCGGCGTGATCGAGCCAGGCTTGGCCAGCACCTGCCCACGCTCCACCGCCTCCTTGGCGATGCCGCGCAGCAGCAGGCCAGCGTTGTCGCCCGCCAGGCCCTCATCGAGCTGCTTCTTGAACATCTCGACGCCCGTGACCACCGTCTTCTGCGTCGGCGTGAAGCCCACAATCTCGGCCTCCTCGCCCACCTTCACCTTGCCACGCTCGATACGGCCGGTAACGACAGTTCCGCGGCCCGAGATCGAGAAGATGTCTTCGATCGGCATCAGGAACGGCAGGTCCACCAGGCGGTCCGGTTGCGGCACATTGTCATCCACCGCCTGCATCAGCTCGTCGATCTTCTGCTCCCATTGCTGCTCGCCGTTCAGCGCGCCCAGCGCACTGCCGCGAATCACCGGCACATCATCGCCCGGGAAGTCATACTTCGACAGCAGCTCGCGCACTTCCATCTCCACCAGGTCGATCAGCTCCGGATCTTCCACCGCATCGCACTTGTTCAGGAACACCACGATGTACGGCACGCCAACCTGGCGCGCCAGCAGCACGTGCTCCTTGGTCTGCGGCATCGGACCATCAGTCGCCGCCACCACCAGAATCGCGCCGTCCATCTGCGCCGCGCCCGTGATCATGTTCTTGATGTAATCCGCGTGGCCCGGGCAGTCGACGTGCGCATAGTGCCGGTTCTTGGTCTCGTACTCCACGTGCGAGGTCGAGATCGTGATGCCGCGCTCCCGCTCTTCCGGCGCATTGTCGATCGTGTCAAACGAACGGAACGTGTTCTTCGGGTTGTGCTTCGACAGCACCTTCGTGATCGCCGCCGTCAACGTCGTCTTGCCGTGATCAATATGACCAATCGTCCCCACGTTCACATGCGGCTTGCTGCGATCAAATTTTTCCTTCGCCATGATACCTTCTCCGTCTTCGTGTTGCTAAGAATCCGTTTTCGTTCTGCGCGCGCCGATCGATCACAATCGGCTCCAGCGCGCGGCCTACATTGCTGCAAACCTCTACTTCTTCTCGCCCTGCACCTTGGCGATGACCTCTTCGCTCACCGACCGCGGCGCCTCTTCGTACTGCTTGAACTCCATCGAAAAGTTCGCGCGTCCCTGCGTGCTGCCACGCATCGCCGTCGCATAGCCAAACATGTTCGACAGCGGAACCGTCGCCTTGATGGCCTGCACACCGCCGACCATCTCCATGCCCTCAATGCGTCCGCGCCGTGAGTTCAGGTCACCGATGATGGTGCCCATGTACTCCTCCGGCACTGTCACCTCAACCGCCATCACCGGCTCCAGCAGCACAGGCTTGGCCTTGCGCGCAGCCTCCTTGAACGCCATCGATCCGGCGATCTTGAAAGCCATCTCGTTCGAGTCAACATCGTGGTAGCTGCCGTCGTACAGGCTCACCTTGATGTCGACCATCTCGTACCCAGCCAGCACACCGCCCGCCATCGCTTCCTGGATACCCTGGTCGATCGGCTTGATGTACTCCTTCGGAATCGTTCCGCCCTTAATGTCGTTCGAGAACTCGTAACCCTTGCCCGGCTCGTTCGGCTCAATCCGAATCTTCGCGTGCCCGTAGTTACCCGAGCCACCCGTCTGGCGAATGTACTTGCCCTCCGCCTCGGCCTTGGAGCGGATCGTCTCGCGGTAGTTCACCTGTGGCTTGCCAACATTCGCCTCGACCTTGTACTCGCGCATCATGCGATCAACGATGATCTCCAGATGCAGCTCGCCCATGCCGGAGATGATCGTCTGCCCGCTGGTCTGGTCGGTCCGCACCTTGAAGGTCGGGTCTTCCTGCGCCAGTTTCGCCAGCGCCAGGCCCATCTTCTCCTGGTCGGCCTTGGTCTTCGGCTCCACCGCGACTTCGATCACCGGCGCCGGGAAGTCGATCCGCTCGAGCACAATCGGCGCCTTCTCCGTGCAGATCGTGTCGCCCGTCACCAGGTTCTTCAGGCCAACCGCCGCGCAGATATCGCCGGCAAGAATCTCCGTGATCTCCTCGCGCTTGTTGGCGTGCATCTTCAGCAGACGGCCGATACGCTCCGTCTTGCGCGTACGCGGATTCAGCACCGAATCACCGGTCTTCAGCGTGCCCGAGTACACACGAATAAAGATCAACTGCCCGACGAACGGGTCGGTCATAATCTTGAAGCCCAGCGCCGCAAACGGCTCCTTGTCGTCCGCCTTGCGAACCAGTCTCTTCTCCGGATCTTCCGGATCGATACCCTCGATGGCCGGCACATCCAGCGGGCTCGGCAGATAATCCACCACCGCGTCCAGCAGCGTCTGGATGCCCTTGTTCTTGAACGCAGTCCCGCACATCACCGGGAAGATGCTCATCGAGATCGTCGCCTTGCGGGTCGCCCGCTTCAGCTCTTCGACCGTGATCGTCTCGCCCTCAAGGTACTTGTGCATCACCTCGTCATCGGAGTCCGCAACCGCTTCGATCAGCTGGTTGCGCATCTCCTCAGCCTTGTCCTTCAGGTTGGCCGGGATCTCGATAATGTCATACTTCGCGCCCATCGTCTCGTCGTGCCACACGATACCGCGCATTTCCACGAGATCGACAACGCCCTGGAACTTCGCCTCTTCGCCGATAGGAATCTGAATCGGAATCGCACGCGCGCCCAGGCGATTCACGATCGTCGACGTCGCGTACTCAAAGTTCGCGCCCGCCTTGTCCATCTTATTGATGAAGGAGATACGCGGAACCTTGTACTTATTCGCCTGCCGCCACACCGTCTCCGACTGCGGCTGCACGCCGGCAACCGCATCGAACGCCGCCACCGCGCCGTCCAGCACGCGCAGGCTGCGCTCCACCTCGGCCGTGAAGTCCACGTGGCCGGGTGTGTCGATGATATTGATGCGAATGCCGTTCCAGGTGCAGGTGGTCGCAGCCGACGTAATCGTGATGCCGCGCTCCTGCTCCTGCTCCATCCAGTCCATCGTCGCGGTGCCCTCGTGCACCTCGCCGATACGGTGCGTGATGCCCGTATAGAAGAGGATTCGCTCCGTCGTCGTCGTCTTGCCGGCGTCGATGTGCGCCATGATGCCGATATTCCGACACTTGGCTAGAGGTACTGTGCGTGCCACGGTAGTTCTTTCTGCGGACCTGGTCCGCCGTTGCTGCAAACCTCGTTCAGATCAAAGCCGTTCGTACGCGATCTCTGATCTCTAATCTCAGTTCTCTCGCGGATTACCAGCGATAGTGCGCAAACGCCTTGTTCGCTTCCGCCATGCGGTGAACGTCTTCCTTCTTCTTCATCGCGGCGCCTCGGCCATTCGCGGCGTCCAGCAGCTCTGCGGTCAATTTATCGACCATGCCCTTCTCTCCGCGCGCGCGGCCGTAGGTCACGAGCCAGCGAATCGCGAGAGACGTCCGGCGCTCCGGGTTCACCTCGATCGGCACCTGGTAGTTCGCTCCGCCCACGCGCCGGCTCTTCACTTCCAGCATCGGCTTCACGTTCTCGACAGCCTTCTTGAACAGCTTCAGCGCCTCGTCGCCGCCCTTGGCTTCGAGGTTGGTCATCGCCTCGTAGAAGATGGCTTGCGCGGTCGACTTCTTGCCGCCCCACATCATGCTGTTGACAAACTTCGTGACCAGCGTCGACTGATAGATCGGATCCGCTGCCACTTCACGCTTCGCGATATAACCTTTTCTCGGCATTCTTCCTCTTCTTCCCCCAGCGCGGTGAACCTCTCACGTTCTGGGCCTAAATCTTTTGTCTTTCACTAACTACTAACCACTAACTACTCGCCGTTTACTTCGCTGCCGCCTTCGGCCTCTTGGCGCCATACTTCGAGCGGCTCTGCTTCCGGTTGGCCACGCCAACCGAATCCAGCGTTCCACGCACCACGTGATACCGTACGCCCGGCAGATCCTTCACGCGGCCGCCACGGATCAGCACAATCGAGTGCTCCTGCAGGTTGTGACCGATGCCCGGAATGTACGTCGTCACCTCAATCCCATTCGTCAGGCGGACACGCGCAACCTTGCGCAGCGCCGAGTTCGGCTTCTTCGGGGTCTGCGTGTACACGCGCGTGCAAACACCGCGGCGCTGCGGCGATCCCTGCAGCGCGGGGCTGGCAGTCTTGTACTTGGTGGGCGTGCGGCCCTGCTTCACGAGCTGATGAAATGTCGGCACTCTAAAATTCCTCTTCCTTCTTGCAACTCCGGCCTGAGCATCTCTCCAGATGACCAGCCGGGCTTCCGATTTCTCCTCGGACACGCCGCAGGGCAGCTCCTTCGCTCTTCTTTTCACGTGTCACCCGCTTGGGTGCCCCATCCGTACGCGTTTTTGCGGACGGGTGGGTTTACACACGAAAGGCGGTGAGACCCAATCTCACCGGCGAAGTTCTGAATCCTGCACGCGGCCGTACCAAAAACTGCACAGACTGCGCACGTCTACTTCCCTGCTCATTCACTACTCAGGTTCACTGCTCAGGCTTGAGACAGGCGACGTAAGCCGGGTCTAAGCGCCCAACTCCGTTTCGCTCTGTTCCGGCCCACATAGCCCGTCCTTATAGGGTCCTCATTGCGCGGCCAGAGGAAGGAGGGTGTCGCAGGCTCACAGACAGGTTCCGCTGGCTCAAAAACTGCCCGTCCAGACGGAGACGTTCCCGAAATACCCGGAACTTACTAAAGATAACAAGTTAGGGTAGGTGAGTCAACCGTTGGAACCGAGCGGTAATGGGCCTGTTTTCAGGGTTCAATTCGCTGAAGGATGCTCCACCTTATCCAGCACCAGCACGTCCGTCTGCGCCTTCGTGGCCTCCAGCTTCAATCCCAATTGCTCCTGGATGGCCGTAAACAAGCCCGGCGGAGCATTGCTGTCGGGTGGCACCCTTGAATCGTCAAAGGTCCACTTCAGTTGAAAGTCATATCGCCCCGCCAAACCCGTCTGATCGACCACCGGCCGGTCCATAAAAAACTTCATGATGAGCGCGAATTCGGGCATGGAGATATTCGCCGTGCGCATCGTCCTTATCCCGCCGTTCTCGCCGTCATTCTCGTCGGGCACCCCGTTCGGATCGCCGGCGCTCGGTGTCATCTTCTCTCCGCCCTTCGCCACCGTTAGCGCATACACATCCATCTCCCGCTTCTCCGTATGCGTCACCAGCCCGAACCGCTCCGTCAGCACCTTCCGCGCCAGCATCTGCATCTGCTTCAGGCTCGGCTGTCCCGGTACGTCCGGCACACCCCTTATGTCCCACCGCTCCGTCCGGATCCAGTTCGGCGCGTTCACAATCTGCTTTTTGTGAACGCTGTACCCAATCAGAAGCAGCGTCTCTACGGAACGGTTCGTCATCTCGAATTCCCTCCCGTCCATGCGAACCGAGGCGCCGTTCTCGGCCGGATCAGCCGGCTTTACCGTCACCACCTCCCAGTCAGGATCCGCATTGGCCGCCATCTTCGCGGCCGCCTTCGGAATCTCCCACTCCGCATCGCCCGCCGCTCGCGCCAGGACAACAGGTCGCGCCTGCCCGCCCTGTGTCCACGTTCCCGTAATCGACGCACCATCGTCGCTCAATTTGCCCTCGAAGCTCACATCCGCTGGCGCAATCGCAAAGCGCATTTCCTCACCCACAACGCTCATCTGCGTCGTTTTCCTGCCCTCCGACGGCACGCTCGAGTCCAAGTCGTACGCCATCCCGCTCCACTCCGCGTCCTTCTTCGTAACCTTCAATACCAGCCGGTGCCCCTTGCCGATCGGCAGAACCCCTTGCCATGTCCCGGCCAGGCCCCCCGCCGTCTGCGCACCTGCGATCCCCGTCAGCAGCAAAATCACCACAGCTGCAGATACGCCTGCCCTTGCCCAATTCCTTCGCATGCAGTCGACTACGCCGCCAGTGCTCGAAAGGTTCATTCGCCATACGAGGCCGACTCTCGGCAGTTGCAAACCGCGCGTATCCCGACACTCTTTTCGATTGACGCGTCGTGCTCCGGCGCATAAGCTCTCCCGCAAATCGATCCATTCCTCTCCTCGGGCTTCTGAAGCATCGGGCCAGGTTTTCCCACCCGGAGGCACCTCGTGCGTCTGCGTCCTGCCACACCCGTCGCCCTCATCCTCTCCCTCCTCGTCTGCTGCGGAGCTACTGGCGGCAGCTGCAACAACAGCAACGACAATTTCAGCATCGGCCCCTCCAAAGGTGAGGTCATCGGTCTCACCGTCGGCGCTGTCGCCATCGTCGCCGCCGTCATCATCATTCCGGTCGAGGTCAGCAAGTCCCACCACACCCTCAAAGGCTGCGTCCTCTCGACGCCCTCCGGCCTCGAGCTCCGCACCATCGAAAAAACCTACTCCCTCTCCGGCACCACGGCCGACCTCGCCCCGGGCAGCATCGTCCGGGTCCACGGCGACCGCCAAAAGCACGACAAAGCCGCCACCGGCGACCAGGTCTTCCTCGTCCAGCGGATGCAGAAGAACTATGGCCCCTGCCAGGCACTCGCCCAGACCGCTGCTCCCACGGCGGCGCCGCCATCGGCCACTCACCCCTGAGCCCCTCGCCTGTCCCATCGCATCCCGCCCCACTGCGGTGATACGCTCGATTTCATGCGCCTTTCTTGTCGTCGCTTCACTGTTCCGGCCTCGATGGCCGTCTGCCTCGCCGCGCTCAGCTTAACTGCCATCTCCGGCCTCGCCCAGCGCGGCACAGGCGCCTATCACGCCCCGGGCAGCGTCGCCCTCTCGCCCGACGGCGCCACCGTCGCCTGGACCCTCCGCTCCCGCGACGGCTCGACCCTCCACCTCACCTCTGTCTCTGCTCCGGCCTCCGAGGAAACAGACAAGACCATCGCCATCCCCAACGCCACCGGCTGCGCCTACTCCTCGCCCCTCTGGTCGCCCGACGGCGCCACCCTCGCCTTCCTCGCCGCCTGCGCCCCCGCCTCCGCCGACCCCACCGTCCCCCGCCAATCCCAGGTCTACCTCTGGTCCAAATCCACCGGCGACGTCCGCCAACTCACCCACGTCACCGGCGACATCAACCAGCCCGCCTGGTCCCCTGACGGCAAATCCATCGCCTTCCTCTTCGTCGAAAACGCCACCCGCACCGCCGGCGCGCTCGACGCCATGAAGCCCTGGTCCGGAGTCATCGGCGAGGACGGCGTCGAAGTCCAGCGCGTCTATGCCGTCAACACCGCCGCCGACTCCACCTCCGGCACCGGCGGCTTCCTCACGCCCGCCAACCTCCACGTCTACGAGTTCGACTGGGCCCCCGACTCCAGCCAGATCGCCTTCATCGCCGCCAACCCTCCCGGCGAAAACAACTGGTGGGTCGCCAAGCTCTACGTCGAAGCCGCCTTTCCGCCCGCTCCTGCTACGGCGTCCCCTGCCGTCATCTTCGACCCCGACACCACCCACTCCGCCCTCCACAACCTCCAGATCGCCGTCCCGCGCTGGTCCCCTGACGGCCGCCGCATCGCCTTCATTGGCGGCCTCATGTCCGACCAGGGCTCCACCGGCGGCGACGTATGGACCATCGCCTCAACCGGTAAAGGCGAACCCACTGACATCACCCCCAACATCGACGGCACTCCCTGCTTCGAAACCTGGATCAACGACCACGAGGTCGGCTTCGTCGAAGACCGCAGCGGCCACACCCGCCTCGTCGACTGGAACCCCGACGCCAAAAAAGAAATCGCCTCCACCGACCTCGGCGAGGTCACCCTCTCCGGCGGCCAGATCAAGGACGCCGTCTCCACCTCCAGCAACGGCCGCCTCGCCTACACCGAAACCGGCGTCAACCGCCCACCCGAAATCTGGTTCTTCAATCAGGGACAGCAAGCCCAGCTCACCCACCTCAACGACTCCGTCCAACTCCACCCACCCCGCTTCGAGTCCATCGAGTGGGACGAACGAAGGCTTCCACGTCCAGGGCTGGCTCACCTTCCCCAAGGACTACGACCCGGCCAAAAAATATCCACTCATCGTCGAAGTTCACGGTGGCCCATCCGCCTCTGCCGGCCCGCGCCCCGAAACGATGTTCTCCGCAGCCGGCTACTTCGTCCTCAATCCCAACCCGCGCGGCTCCTTCGGCCAGGGTGAAAAATTCGTTCAGGCCAACCGCAAGGACTTCGGCTACGGCGACCTCCGCGACATCCTCAAGGGCATGGACACCGTCGAAGCCAAATACCCCATCGACAAGTCCCGCGAAGGCATCACCGGATGGAGCTACGGCGGCTTCATGACGATGTTCGCCGTCACCCAGACCCACCGCTTCCGCGCCGCCGTCGCCGGCGCCGGCCTCTCCGACTGGCTCAGCTACTACGGCGAAAACTCCATCGACCAGTGGATGATCCCGTTCTTCGGCGCCTCCGTCTACGACGACCCCGCCGTCTACGCCAAATCCTCCGCCATCACCTACATCAAGAACGTCAAAACCCCCACGCTGGTCATCGTCGGCGACCGCGACGGCGAGTGCCCCGCGCCGCAATCCTTCGAGTTCTGGCACGCTCTCCGCGACCTCGGCGTCAAAACCCAGCTCGTCGTCTACCCCGACGAAGGCCACGGCTTCCGCAACCCCGCCCACATCGCCGACCGCAATCAGCGCGAGCTCAAATGGTTCGCCGACAACATGCCCGCTCCTTCCAGCAGCAACACTCAAACCGCCCGGAAGTAGGTGCGAGACAGTAGACAGTAGAGAGGTAGACAGTAGAGGGCCGGCAGCCGCCGGCCTTCCGCTCTTCTACTGTCCACTGTCTACCCTCTACTGTCTTGCCTCCCGCCCCCACTTTTCCCCGTCCCCCCGTTTGCCGCTTTCCCCGTCCAACACCTACACTGGAGCCTCGGAGATTCAACGGGGTCCCAGCCAATCTGTTGGCTGGGGTGCAGATCAGCGATCCGGCGGTTCAGATTTGACCGTTCACCGCGAGTTCCGGTTGAACGGGGAGGTTCTTAGTGCGGCTGTTTGTCACCAGATCAGTCCGGCGTTTCGTCGGTCTGGCATCTCTGCTTTTCTTCACAGTTCCCTTTGGTCTGTCGGTCATCGGCTGCGGTCACAAGACCGCGCCGCCCGTCTACTGCAACACCACCACAAACTCCGGTCCCGTCGTTGGCCAGGCCTACGCCATCAGCCTGTCGCCCAACCTCGCCGTCGTCGGCGAATCCGTCAACTACGGCCAGATCGTCTCCGGGCTCTCCGCCACCACCACGGATTGCAAGGGCAACAGCGTCTCCGTTAGCAGGTACACCTACTCCACGACCGACATGTCCATCGCCGACGTCAACCCGTCGACCGGCGCCGTCTGCGGCGGCACGTGGAATCGCCAGTCCGGCAGCGGCATCCCCGACTACACGATCTGCAATCCGCCCGCGGCTGCCCCGGCCAGCAACGTCGCCTACATCACCGCCAACGCCGACGGCGTGGCCTCCAACACCATCGCCGTCTACGTGCACCCAACCGTCACCGGCGTGCAGCTCGTCACACCGGAGTCGGCCTCGGTTTGCAGTACAACAACCGACCCTACCAGCAACTGCTGTGCCTCCAACAACACCACCACGCAGGAATCGCCCGCGCCCGGATATGACGGCCTCTCCTGCATCTCGCAGAACAACCGCGTGCAGCTCGCCGGCAAGGTCTACTACGGCGGCTTCACCGACGCCGCGCACAACATCACCTGCCAGGTCGGACATCTCACCTTCGCGGCCCAGGGCGCCTCCAACGTCGTCACCATCGACCAGGCCGGCTTCGCCACCGCCAACCAGCCGGGCTCGGTGAACATCACGGCCACCGTCTCCAACTCCACCACGGCGTCGAACGCCGGCTTCTTCTCCACCTGCCCGCCGGCCAGCATCGTCCTCTCGGCCACCGGTCTGGGCAATCAGAATCCCATCAACGTCTCGCTCAACAACGCGCAGCCGCTCACTGCCACGGTCTTCGATACCAACCAGAAGCCGATCACCGGCATCAGCCTGGAGTTCAACTCCACGACCCCGCAGACCATCTCCGCCGCATCCGGCTCCATCCTGCCCACCTTCCCCGGCTCGGCCAACATCACCGCCGTCTGCCAGCCTCCATCCTGCAATTCGTCGCCGCTTAGCCAGGTCGGCTACCTCGGCAACGGCAAGCCGCTTACCTCCAACGCCATCACCGTGAACACCGCCGGCACCAGCGGCACCCTGCTCTACATGGCCTCCACCAGCTCGCAATATGTCGTGCCCTACGACTTCACGCTCAACCAGCAGGGCACTCCCATCAAGCTGCAGTACGTTCCCAACTCCATGGTCATGACCCAGGACGGCTCCGTGCTCTACTTCGGCAGCCCGCAGGGCCTGATGACCATCAGCACGGCCGGCAACACCGCCTCGGCTGCCAACCAGGCCATCCCGGGAACCGTCCTTGCTGTCTCTCCCGACGGGACCACCGTCGTCGTCACGGATCCCACCCGTCAGACCGTCTCGCTGGTCGGCAACGGCACAATCGTCACCAGCTACGGAAACGTCGTCGGCACCAGCGCCGCATGGTCACCGGACAGCCAGACCGTCTACATCACCACCTCCAGCAACACCCTGCTCACCCACAACACCTTCAATAACTGGCAGGTCACGCCGACCAACACGCTCTATACCGATGTCGCGGTCACCGTTCCTCACATCGGCGCCTACTTCGCCGGCCCCGTGACGGACGGCCGCAGCTACTGCGCCAACACCACCATCCAGACGCCCGGCTCCAACGGCAACCCGCCCACCACGGCCAACGAGTACTACCCGCTCGCCGACCAGAGCTCCGCACAAACCGACCGCCTTGCGGCCACGACCGACGGAAACCACATCCTCGGCGCCACCGTACAGGGCGGCACGCCGGCGCTCAACGATCTCAACGTGAACCTGCCCGTCACCACGCCGTGCCCCCAGCCGCCTAGCGTCGTTTCGGTCGGCTTCTTCAAAAGCAATTACACCACTCACTCACTCTCGAGCATCGCGGCCACAAAGATCGACGATGTCGTTCCCGCCTCCAACTCGGCGCTCGCCTTCGTCACCTACACCGGCTCCAGCGGCCTGCTCCCCGAGTACATCCCGGCTAGCGGCGCGGTTAAGTATCTGCAGCTCGGCAACGGAGCCACCACGGCCACCTCCCCGCTCAGCGGCGTCTTTTCGACCGACAACCTCAACTTCTACGCCGGCGCCTCCGACGGCCAGGTCCACCTGATCTCCATCAACGGGACCACCGCCACCGAAACCGGTGTCCTCAAGCCTGCCCTGCCCCTGGCCACCGGCAGCGGCAACGCCCCGGTCGACCTCATCGCCCAGCACCCGAAGAGGCTGCAGTCCTAAAACACCACAGGGGCGCGATCCCCGTCGCGCCCCCTGCATCCTCTTGACCCGTCTTTGAAACAAAAGACGGCCCACTTGACAAAACATCTCTCCGGAAGGGCACCTTGAGCGGACGCGTTGCCTTTCCCCAAATCTGAAGTCCAGACCTAAAGTCTCTGGATGGAAGACTTTGCGCAAAAACAGGGGGAGGGGGGGGTACCTACTGTTTCAACCTCTCCTCAAGCAATTCCCGGCCGATCGCATCGAGCACACCATTCAAAAATTGCAGGCTCTCCGGCGCTGCATACCGCTTCGCAATCTCCAGCGTCTCGTTGATCACGATCGGCGCCGGCGTGTTCGGATAGCCCAGCATCTCGGCCACCGCCGCCCGCAGCAGATTCCTGTCCACCGCCGGCATCCGCTCCAGCCGCCAGTTCTTGGCGTGCTTCTGGATCAGCCTGTCGACCTCATCCTCGCGCCTTGTCGCCAGCCGGTGAAGGTCGTCGGCAAAGCCTCTGGTCTCGTCGTCGACGTCATCACGCGACTCCCAGAACAGGCTCTCCACCTCCTCCGGCTTCTGCTTGCCCAGGTCACCCTGGAAGAGCATCTGCATGGCCAGCTCGCGGCTTTTGCGGCGCGTCCCCATCAGCGCCCCGCTTCCGTCTCATGGCCTTGCAGCCGCGCGCCCAGCTTCGTGCCCAGCGACGCCATCTCGATGGCCGCAACGCCGGCCTCGAAGCCCTTGTTCCCGGCCTTCAACCCCGCGCGGTCCAGCGCCTGCTCCAGCGTCTCGCAGGTCAGCACACCAAACGCGTGCGGCACCCCGGTCTCCTGCTGCGACTGCCCAATCCCCCGCGCCACCTCGGTGTAGATCGCCTCATAGTGCGCCGTCTCCCCGCGCAGCAGCACGCCCAGCGTGATGATCGCCGCAAAGCGCCTGGACTCTGCCAGCGTGCGCGCCGCGGCCGGAATCTCCCACGCCCCCGGCACCCGCACAATCTCAATCAGCCTCGACTCCGCGCCCGAGCGCAGCAGCGCGTCCAGCGCCCCCTGCAGCAGGCGATCCGTAATCACTGCATTCCACCGCGCAACGACGATCGCGAAGCGTTTGCCTTCGGCCGAGAGATCGCCTTCAATCGCAATTGGCCGGCCCCGCAGCGGATTCTCGGATTGCCAGAAGCCGACCTTCAGCCCGGGCGCGAGATCGGCCGTAAACAGCCGGGAGTTCCAATGCGTCGCTGCCGGCGCGGTGAGACGAACGACGGCCTCTTCGGTGCGGAAGTTCGCCGCCATCCAGGCGCGCACAACCGCATACACGGCGTCGAGCTGCGTCGTTTCGATCAGGATCGGCGGAACAGCAGGCGCGCGACCGGCGACCAGCTCCAGGTTTCCGAGCGGCGCGAGGAACGCCGCGCCCTTGCCGCCATCGTCGGCCCATCCCTTGCCCTCTTCAAACCCGAGCGACCGAAACAGGCTGCCCAGCTTCGCATAGGCGTCCTCCGACGCAACCGGCGCGATGCTGGTGATTCCCTTGATCATAGGAACGATTGTATCGTCAGCTTGCTGAGAGGCTTGGAGGACGCAACGAGATGTCCACGCAGGAAGAATCGAAGAACACAGGCTGGACGAGGCTGCGCGTACGACGCGAAGGCGCAATCGCAACCGTGATGCTCGATCGTCCAGAAGTCTTGCACGCGCTCGACGCGGTGATGTTTGACGAGCTCGAGCGTGCCTTCGCTGAGCTGAGCAAAGACGCGGGCGTGATGGTGATTTTGCTCACCGGCTCGGGCGAACGCGCCTTCGCTGCCGGCGCAGACATCCGCGCACTCACGCACACCGATGCCGCATCAGGCCGCGCAGCCTCGGAACGCGGCCAGCAGGTCTTTCTCCAGATCGAGCGCTGCGGAAAGCCTGTGATTGCATGCGTGAACGGAATCGCACTCGGCGGAGGATGCGAGCTCGCGCTGGCGTGCACCTTCCGCATCGCCAGCGAGCGTGCGAAGCTTGGCCTGCCAGAGCTGAAGCTCGGGCTGATTCCGGGCTACGGCGGGACGCAACGGCTGCCTCGGTTGATCGGCAGAAGCGCGGCGCTGCGGCTGATGCTCACCGGAACTGCTGTTGATGCCGCGGAAGCCTTGCGGCTTGGTCTGGTGGATGAAGTCGTCGCGGCCGGCGAGCTGATGAATCGCGCGCAGGCGCTTGCTGAGTCAATCGCCACGATGGCGCCGCTTGCGATCGCCGCCGTGATGCAGGCGGTTGCGCGCGGCGAAGGTCTGGCTATTCAGGATGCGTTGAATGTGGAAGCGGAAATCTTTGGACAGTTGTGTGGCACAGCCGACAAACGCGAGGGGCTGGCAGCATTTCTCGAAAAACGAGCACCCAAATGGACAGGGAAATAGGCCGATATACGCTGCTATTCTTAACTCGTGGCCCGCCGCAGTCTCCCGCTCGTTTCCTGTCTCGTTCTGGCTCCGCTGCTGACGGTGTTTTACGGCTGTCACAGCCACACGTTCAGCGAAGACGCGGAGCAGGCGCGCGCCGAGCGCAATGCCCAACAGGACAGCGCGCGCCAGCAGCTGGACATGATTCCACCGCCTTCCAAAAGCCGCTTTATGGCCATCCACACGGCGGAGTCCTGGGAGAATCCGTCGATCACGGTCGAACCGGGCATGCTCGAACTGCGCGTCACCGTCGCCGACCCCACCCCGCAGCTCGGCAGTGGTGGCATGCTGCGGCCGGTCGCGGCGCGCCAGCAGGAGCTGAACATCTCGCTCGACAAGCTGGATGAGGCGGTGAGCTCGATTCCCGAGAGCGCCTGGCCGTATGGCCGGGTAGTGTCGGTGGAAGAGCCGACCAATACTCCAGCCAAGGCGGAGCCGCAGGTTCGGCGCAACCTGGAGGTCACGGTGCGCGAGCTGAACGACCTAGGCATCGTCGCCTACGACGTCCGCGACGGAATCGTCCGTTAGCCGATGAGTCCTGAGCGCAGATCCAAAGGACGAGCGCCCCGGAAAGGCTTTGCATTCGATCAACTGACAGTCGAACGCGATAAACGAAGGCTGCTGCGAGACGCAATGCGGCCGAACGAGCCGCGCGACATTGCGTTTCGGCGCATGATCCTCTCCATTCCTGCGGGGAAGGTCAGCACTTACGGCGGGGTTGCTGCGGCCGCCGGTTACCCGCGCTACCATCGTGCCGTCGCCCGGTTATTACGCACGGAGGACGTCGATCAGTTGCCATGGCATCGGGTGATAGGCGCGGGCGGCCACATCAAGCTGCGGGGTATTGCGGCTCACGAACAACGAGCGCGCCTCGAATTGGAAGGCGTGGGGTTCAGCGGAAGCCATGTGGACATGGGGAGGTTTGAGCATCCGCTCAGGCCGTGGGACGTCTACAGATGATTGGTCCACGCGTCATGCACTGAAATAACTCCAAAAACTTTTCTTTCAATTCTCCTGGATCTGCGCTTGACATATTCCTAAATAGGAATATATTGGAATCCATGACGCGCAGAGCCCATCCGACCGACGTTTTCACCGCGATCGGCGAACCACGGCGGCGCGAGGTGATCGCGGTGCTGTCTGACGGCCAGGAGTACGCGGTCAACGAGATCGTCGTGCGGATGAAGGTGGGCCAGCCTGCAGTGTCCAAGCACCTCGGCGCACTGCGCAAGGCCGGGGTGGTGACGGTGGTCAAGCGCGGACAGCACCGCATGTACCGCCTGAACGCGGAGGGCCTCAAGCCCGTGCACGAGTGGGTGAAGGTCTTCGAACGCTACTGGACACACCAGGTCGATCAGATCAAGCAGCGTGCCGAGCGGAAGGCGCTGGACCGAATGGTTCGCGTGGATGATGACACAAAACAAAACGAGGAGGAGTAATGGCAGCCACTGTAAAAGAGGGCGTACTGCAGGCCTTCGAGATCATCAAGGAAGAGGAAATCGCGGCCCCAATGGAGATCGTGTTCGAGACAATCCTGGAGCAGATGGGCCCCTTGAACTCCACCCCCGAAAAACCAATGCCGATGGTGCTGGAGGCCTGGCCAGGAGGGCGGTGGTACCGCGACCTTGGCGACAACACCGGCCACTTCTGGGGCACGGTGCAGGCGATTAAGAGTCCGTCGCTGCTCGAAATCTCAGGGCCGCTCTTCATGTCCAACCCCGCGGTTTCGAACCTTCAATATCGGCTGACGGAAGAAAACGGTGCGACGCGCATGCGGTTCGTGCACCGCGCGATGGGCTGGATCGGAGAGAACGAGCATCGCGTAGACGCTGGCTGGAGCGAGTTGATCGGGCGTATCCGGTTGGCAGCGGCCGACCGAGCGAGGAGGTAGTCATGTGTCCGTTCTGCATCGGCACGGCATTGTGGATCGCAGCAGGTGCTGTTTCGGCGGGCGGTGTTTCCGCGCTGGCCGTCACGAAATTGTTCAACAAAAAAGCGCAGGAGCAGGAAGAGAGAGAAAACAATGACGGACAGTCAGCGGCGCAATGAGCAGATCGCAGCAATGAAGAAGCCTCCGGTAGTCTCCGCGGAGGAATGGCAGAAGGCGTGGCAGGAGATGCTGGTGAAAGAGAAGGAGCTGACTCGCGCGCGCGACGCGATGGCTGCGGCGCGGCGGCGCATGCCGTGGCTCGCGATCGAGAAGGAGTACGTCTTCGAAGGACCGCAGGGGAAGGTTTCGCTGCTTGATCTCTTTGAAGGCCGGCGGCAGCTGGTGCTCTATCGCGCCTTCTATGATTCGAACGTCTACGGCTGGCCCGACCATGCGTGCGTCGGCTGCTCGCTGGGCGCGGACCAGGTCTCGCATCTCTCGCACCTGCACGCGCGCGATACGACGCTGGCCTACGCGTCGCGGGGATCGCAGGAGAACATTGCACGCCTGAAACGGCGCATGGGCTGGGAAAAGATTCCCTGGTACACCATCACCGACGACTTCGATAAGGACTTCGGCGTTGACCTGTGGCACGGACACAACGTCTTCTTCCGCGACGAGAATGACAGGATCTTTCGCACGTACTTCATCAATAATCGCGGCGACGAAGCGATGGGCAGCGTGTGGAGCTACCTGGATGTGACGCCGCTGGGACGACAGGAAGACTGGGAGGACTCGCCGGAGGGATACCCGAAGACGGAGCGCTACAAGTGGTGGCGGTGGCACGATGCCTATGGCAAAGACGACGCAGGGTTGACCCGCACGATCGAGAAAGGCATGGAGGCGCTGAACTTGTAGGTTCGCCAGCGCCCGGGCGTGCGAGGCGAGGTCTGCCACGCAGGCGCAATCGGTCGCTGTCAGAGTTGCGGTCTAACTTATTGAAGGGGAAGTTGGTGGACCCAAATTCTCAGAGTTTGAACCGCCTCACAGAGAACATAGGCAAGGCGGAGGCTCTAAGCGCCGAGGTCGACAGCATCGCCCTATGCAGTGGTCATAGCCGCAAGTTATTGATTTCATGTGTTCGGCCTGTGCCTGTGCCTACGAAGCCGAGTTGCCGATATGATCGCGAGGACCTTTACAACAAGGTCTGGAAGACCCCCATGAAGGAGCTCGCGAAAGAGTATGGGGTTTCCGAGAGTGGCCTCAGGAGAGCCTGCACAAGGCTCCGGATTCCAGTGCCCGGCCACGGTTATTGGGCAAAGAAGGCAGCCAACCGGCCCGTAGACCCTCGACCACCGCTCCCGAGGGTCCAGATCGGCTGATCGTTCAGAATTCTTGGGTCGATGGTACGATCCAACCCATGTTCAAGATCTCTTTCCCCAAAACCCAGCTCATTTCCCCCACGAATCCGGTCTTGCGAATCGAGTCGGCGGTCGACTGTGACGGGTCTGAGTGTGGGAGTGGATGGGCAGACGCCGATGGGGTGCTCGTCGATCTTCCGCCCCACTATCACCTCGTGGAAAGTGAGGACGGTGCCTGGACTCGGAAATACGCAGTTGGAGGTTCTCTTCCAGAGGACATTTACGAATCCTCGCACTCGAGTCTCTAGGAGCTCTATTTCTGGTCGCTGGCTGGTTTTCTGTCCTCAAACCAGCGAGTCGCTCGTTGCTGGACTTCTGCCAATGACGAACACGACGGCCGACTATCCAGACAGAAGTGCCTCTGAGCTGCCTGGCAGCCGTGCGCCGTGCCTGAGTGAAGGCCCCTTCAGCGCCTCGGCGATCTTGGCGACGTCGCCGGTGCTACTAGGGCATTCCGTCTGGATGCCGGAGATATACCCGCCGTCCTCGTCAGTGATGCTCGCCCCCCAAGTGACGTCCGCGAGACCCCAAGAGATCTCGCCACCGTCTTCACGCTCGACCACTACGCACACGACACCCCCGCCGGTGTCCTGGGAGCTTGCGATCAGTCCTTGACCGCGTAGCGCCTCGGCGACAGCCTCGATCAGTTCTTCCTCATTCTGTGGGTCGATCGTATGGCTTTCCATTTCAGTTTCCTCGAAAGAATTATGACATGTACTGCAGGCGGCCAAAGGAGAGGCCTTGCTATATATTGCGACGATTATCGAGGCAATTCGCGAGGAGCTGGGACGAGAAATTCAACCGCCGGTAGTCGTCGACGTCGCTTGCCCGCTGTTTCAAAAAGCACATCAATCAGTTCGCTGGTCAGGTGAACCGCCAAAGCGAACAAAATGAGTTGAAGAAGGAAACCAATGGTCCGGATCACGAGACTACGCATTGTCGGCTACCTCCGTGCGCTTTGGCTCCGCCTGGTTATATGCAGTTGTTGAGCGCTGGGGTCGTGGAACAACATTGAGACGGTATTCTGCTACTGGCTTTTGCATTAATTCTCCAAAATGAAAAGCGGACGGCCAAAGCCGCCCGGTTGGTGGTGCACATTTATGGTTTCGAGCCAAACTTTGTTGCGGCTCAGGGCTAAGTTGATCAGCTGGAACCGGCCTTGGGTGGTCCCAGAAATCTAGCGACTTTTGCGCAGACTCTTTCTGTGCTTCCGCGGATCTCGCATTCCCAGACGACCAGCGACTTCCAGCCCAAGTGCTTTAGGGCTTCAATATTTGCCACATCCCGAGCCTTATTCCTAACGAGTTTGGGATCCCAGTAGTCGCGGTTGGAGGATGGCACCACCTGAATTGGACATCTCTCGATTGAGTGCTGGTGCCAAAAGCACCCATGGACGAAAACTGCTTTCCTGCGACCGGGAAAAGCCATATCAGGTTTTCCTGGAAGTTCTTTCGGATGAAGGCGATACCTGTATCCCTTCGCGAACAGACATCTTCTGATTGTCATCTCCGGCTTCGTATTCTTGTTGCGAATGGACCGCATGATGCGGCTTCGTGCCTCCGCAGACAATCTATCCGGCATCAGTAGTAAGTATCCCGCCAATGGATGTTCGCTGGATTCACAAAGTTGGGGATCCGAACCGTCTCCGGAAGAATGGAGTAATTCCTGCTAGCACGGAGAGCGTCGGACAATACCAACTCCCCTGTTGGCTTGATACGAATGTTGCCAGTGTCAAAAAGCCGGTGGATGTCGACCCGCAGACAGATACCGTTTGCAACATCGTCGCCCCCTCGGTGCATAACGGGGACAATGTGAGCCGCTTCAAGGATCACTCCAATGGAATCACCTGTTAGGAAGCAGCGATCGGAGTAGGCCTCCAAGATGCTATCTCTGAACTGGGTCTGTCCAGGACGCGTGAGAACCATTGTGAGTGTTCTCTGGCGCTCTATGATCGAGGGAAGTTGAGAGTGGCGCACTGCGGCGACGACTTCGTCCGTTTCGTCATCGTTGCCTGAGAACACTGATCCTGTGCCTACTACGGCTAGTGCCTCCCTATCGTAGAGTTCATCGAGCGCGTAGCGATCTTCCATCGAGTTTGCCGCTGGTATTCGGCGGCACAAACCGAAATTGGCTAAGAACAGCAGGAATTCCTTCGCAAGACGGTGATCATTGGACGCCGGCGCACAATCCGGCCAGGCGGAGACGTCCAACCTCCGCCCCCGGTGCCTCGAGATTGCACGCGCGATTTCTGCAGAATTTGCCTTTGTTCCAGCAAGAGGAATGCAAATTCGAATTAGTTCGAAAGGGGTGATGTAGGCAGCCGCGGTCCCACCGTGCCTACGACCAAGCTCGTCAAGAATCTCGAGTATCATCGCGAGCGGTCGTATTTGGAGCCCTGCAGCGCGCCATTCCGCAATCTGTTCGGGCGTATATGTCCATGGGTTCGGTAATACCGTCTGCTGGACCATGGTCGCCGCGAACTCGCCTTGCGTGACCCTACCTTGTGCGACTTTATTGCCGAGCGCAGTGAGATGAATCTCGCCTCGATCCGGAACCAGGAGTCCAGTACCCTTCCAGTACTGGCCTGAGTTTCTGATCAGATTCCGTTCGGGTGTTCTCACCAAATCTACGGTCGTGCCTGTTTCTTCTTGAACAACGGCCAGGTCCCTCGCAACGTCAGGAGCCGAAGGCGGCTCGCCTTCATGTTTCGCAAGAACACGCAGGACGCCCAGGAAAATCGGCGCCGTGAGTAGGCTCTCTGTTGGAGCCACGCTCAACCACCTCCACTTGTATCCCGGAAATGGTTTTACCGGCGTCATGCAGCTTCTATACGCGTCGCATTCATCTCGGCCTCCGCATTAGCGAGCATCGTGCCAATGGCAACTCCCAGCAGTGGCGGGACAGCATTTGCAATCTGACGATACGCCGATGTCTTGGTTCCAGAAAAGACAAACGTATCAGGAAATGACTGAACCGCAGCGAGTTCCCTTGCCGTCATCCGTCGGTGGTTGCCGGGATGATGGAGGACTACAACACCACCACGGTCGTCGCCCCTCGCGGTCACTGTAGGGGCCGGTCGAGTCGGTTCGATGAACCGATGGCCGAGATGGCCGTTGAACGTCAGCTTGTAGAGGGAATTCTCATGGTTTGGGATATGTCGACCATGCTCCGGTTCGGGAAGGTGACTCAGCGCTTCCCCAACGGACGTCCACGGCGAGAGCCCAAGCATCAAAGCGCATTCTGGATCCGCATGAGTTGGCGGAGGCGGGAAAGACTCAATATCTGGCAGGTCATTCCTGACACCCAGAATCAAGAGGCGCTTCCGAAGCTGCGCGACACCATAGTCAGCCGCGTTCACAAGCTGGTGGCGTACCCGGTAACCGATCACTGAGAACGCAGACATGATTTCACGCAGTGCATTTCCGTCTGCCATCGACATCAGGCCCTTGACGTTTTCGGCCACAAAGTATCTTGGATTCTTGTCTCGAACTACACGAACCATCTCAAGAAAGAGTTGGTTCCTCGGGTCGTCCGTAGTGCGTCCCCAGTTAGCGACCGAGAAACCTTGACATGGAAACCCACCTATCACAACGTCGCAACTCGGAATTTGTGAAGACGGAATAAGGCGGATGTCGCGAGTATCGATGTGATCGCCGATGTTCGCGCGATATGTGGCCGCAGCGTCCAGGAAAATGTCATTCGCCCAAACGATCTCATGACCAGCCAGTTTGAGGCCCAGGTCGAGACCTCCAGCACCGGAGAACAGAGAGACGACTCTCACTTATGCCACCTCCTGCCGCATCGATCGCCGAGCTGCAGTGAGGTCCTGCTCCTTCAAGCTCTCGCCGAGCCGCCGAGCAAACGTCACGGGCACAGCGTTGCCAACCTGCCGATAACACGAATTCATTGCTCCCACGAACTCAAAATCGAGCGGAAAGGTCTGTATCGCTGCAGACTCGCGTATCGACATACGCCGATGATTGAGGGGATGCTGAATAGCACAGACACCACCTTTGCCGTTGCCACGAGCAAGTATGGTCGGTGAGGGCTTGTCGGGATTTGTAGTTCGGTGACCAGTGAAGTTTCGGTTTGTCACTTTGTATTTTGAGTAAATATGATTCGCGAGGTTGTGAGGCGACTCAGGGTCCGGAATGCCAATAAGCGCCTTGCCGATGCTCTCCCATGGTTTCAGTCCAGCTGCTCGAGCCTTACCGGGTGCTGCATGGGTCGGTGCCGGAAATCTGAAATCGCAACTCTCTGGTATATCGTCTCGTGTCCCAGAAATAATTACACGCCACCGGCTTTGAGGTACCCCGTAATCAGCAACGTTGAACAATTTCGTTCTGACCCGGTACCCACAACGGGAAAAGTCGCGTTCAATCTTCCGTATTGCGTCTCCTCCTGCCAGGCTGAGGATTCCCCGCACATTCTCCGCCAGAAAGTACCTCGGCCGCTTGTCTTGGATGACGCGCTTGAATTCAAGATAAAGGCGATTCCGCTTGTCCTTTTCGAATCGCAGCAGATTCGCCTGTGAAAACCCTTGGCAAGGGAACCCGCCAACGACTACTGCACAGTCAGGGATCTCGGATGATGGAATGTCCTCGATTGCTCCCGGAATAATGTGGTCTCCAATGTTGTTCCGATAGGTCGCAACGGCATCGAGATCGCAGTCATTGGCCCAGATGATTCTGTGTCCCGCCTGAATGAGGCCAAGGTCCAATCCCCCAGCGCCAGAGAATAGAGAGACAATCTTCATTTCCGCCCCTCCAGCATCTCGGGGCTACGGAACAGATTGCCCTGTGGGTCTGAATCCAAGAACCGTTCAACAGCCTTTCGCACCACCCATGCCACAGATACGTCGTTCTTGTCAGCAACGCGCTGGAGTGTATCGTGATCGACCTTGTTCAGTGAGACTGAAAGGCGGACGGTCTGCTCTGCAATAGGGCGCATGATAATCCGGTGCGACATGCACCACATTACACCATTTTCGCCGGGACGGTTGGAGGATTGGATCTAATTGATATCTATTTGCTTACGAGTGCTCGGACCCAGTTTTCCTAAGCCGATTGCGTTCTGAGCAAGCCCTTTGCAAACGCTTCCGCACTCGGCCAGTCTGCCGAGATATAGATCTCCTTGGCCTTGCCGGCGCTATTCTCGGTCACGACGAAGAAAGAGCAGAGTCTCGGAGACTGCCGAACGTCTTCAACGGATGCCTCACTCAACTCCTCCCAGAGGAAGTCCTCATATTCTTCTCCGTCCGGGGCTGGTATATCGTCGGGCTCATAGTTCTTTTCAATCTCCAGTGCAACCGCCAGGGTTTTCATGGCCGCGTCGTCGACTTTACCGAAGACCTCGCGGGCATAGGACCGGTCGTAAGTCTTCAGCACTGCGATGAGCCGATCACCTGCCCGCTGTTCGAAGAACACTTCCTGCTGCGGCATTTTGGCTCCTTCATCCCGTTGTGCTTATTTTATCGGCTGCGTCAGCGTAGAGTCGAAAGGGCCACGCGACAGCCAACCCACTGCTTAGCCGGCGTCCGTGTTCTCTGTGGCGGAGCACCGTATCACAGCTCGGAAACGTGCCAAAGCTAAGAAGGATCTCCTTCACAGTTGTACTTCGGTTCACTGTACTTGCGGCGCAGGCGGCAAGTCTGCAAGCAGCTGATCTATATGCTCGATGGCCTCGGCCTCCTGCTGGAACAGAGCGGCATCACACTCAGCTTTAATCCATCGGTAGGCCGTCGCTATCAGGAAGCCGCTGTCAACTGTGGAGGCGTCCTTCAAAATGTCGGCTCGCAACCGGAGCATGAAGTCATGCAGTTCGTCCGCTTCTCGCCGCCTCTTTTGGGCCGCGCGCGACAGATTGTCTGCCGCGCGCGCCGTGCCTCGGTGAGCTTCTTGACACCAGCGTGAAGCCAAGCCAGGATTACTCCGCGGGGCAGAGACTCGAAGATGTCCGATTGCCCAGCCTTCCAGTAGTTTGCTGCGTCCGGTCCTAGGCTCTCCCGAAGAACATACGCACCCTTGGCTGTAATGCCGTACCGCAGACGATTTCTTGGACCCGGGGTACTAACGAGCAGCCCTGCCCGTTCAAGCCGCTTCAACGAAGGACTGGTCAGACCCGGACCCAGTCCCACCTGCGACAACAGATCGTACGGTGTTGCCAGCCCAAACTCCACGAGGACCATCAGGAATGTTTGAAGCGGGTTAAGTTCTTCAATTTCATCGTGTTCCATGTTCTCGCCTCGTGGGGTTTGGCAATTACCTAAGACATGCTAGCACATTCAGTCTTAATGTAGTTGACATGTCCAAGAGCAGTCGCTAGTCTATATTCAGACTGAATGTTGACCTACTATAAATCCGACCTGGAAGGGAGGCCGAATACTGGCGGCGGCGGCGAGGCAAAGCCATGTCACCGGCCCAGAGGTCCCATTTCGTCTGAAGGAGCGCCGGCGACCGATCAGGACGCTATTCGGGCAATGGAGACGCTCGCGGACATTCTCGCCTGTATCTTCGCTGACACGGAGATGGGCCGTACCGTGGAAGGTCTCAGCGATGTGCAGCGGGCCGCGTGACAATGACCGGGAGAGGTACCTAGGGAAGTGACTAAGCAGGAGACAAGCAAAGCGGTACTTTACATTCGCGTTTCGACGGATGAGCAGCTGAGGACGCACTTAACCTGATCAACCAGGAGAAGCGCTGCAGGACTTACTGTGAACAGAAGCGGCTAACCGTCGTCAAGGTATTCACGGATGCCGGCGCATCCGCGCGTTCCAGCGATCGGCCTGAGTTCCAGAACATGCTCGCCTACTGTAGAGGGCATCGCAATGATGTTCGATACGTGGTCGTCCAGGACCTGAGCCGCTTTGCGCGGAACCACAAGGATCAGGGACAGGCCATTTATGACCTCGGACTCAGTGGTGTGCGCCTACGTTCAACCTATGAGCCCAACATCGATGAGACCGCGGCGGGCAAGCTCGCCGCCAATCTCTTCGGCGCATTCAATCAGTTCTTCTCAGACTCTCATTCCGAGAAGCAGCGGGACAGGAAGCGCTTGGCTGTTGCCGGCGGACGAGTCCCATGGAAGGCGCCGATCGGCTATGTCAATGTCCGTGCCAAGGAGGGCGCGAACATCGTGCCGGACGAGAAGCGTGCTCCTCTCATCCGTCGCGCCTTCGAGTTGGTCGCGACCAGAAAGAAGAAGTGGGAAGTCTTGAAGATTGTGAACGAGGAAGGTTTGACGACAGTGAGCGGGAAACCTGTGTCCAACAAACCCTCCATAGCATCCTGAGAAATCCCATCTACGCTGGCTGGGTATCCCTCTCGAGTGACACGACCCTTGACCCCGTGCGAGGCCTGCACGAGCCGATCGTGACCCAGGAACTATTCGACCGCGTCCAGGCCATTCTTGATGGGAAGAAGCCCCTCACTCCTGCGAGACGCAAGGTCAACCCGGAGTTCCCGTTGCGTCGGTTGGTGCGATGCCAAGCCTGTGGCAGTCCACTAACGGGCGCCCACTGCAAGGGCCGAAACAACCGGTACCCTCGGTACTGGTGCCGCCAACGCGGTTGCCGCGCGGTGTCTCTGCCAAAAGCCCACTTGGAGTCAGAGTTCCAAACTTTCCTGGGACGGCTGCAGGTGAACAAGGACAAGACGGCAGACTTCCCGAAGATCGCGGCAAAGGTTTGGGAGGCGAAGCAGGGCAGCGCTCAACGGGAGTCCAAAAAGCTCACGACGCAGTTGGAAGAACAGAAGAAGCTCAAGAGCAATCTGCTCAATCTCCGCATGGAAGGCGAGATCTCCAAGGATGAATTCGAAGAGGCCAACGCGGCATTCCGCGTAAAGATCCACGCCATCGAAGAGAGACTACAAGGTGCGGCTTCGACGAAGGCCAAGGCAGATTCCTTCGTCCGCTTCGCTGAGTTGCAGGTCATGGACATGGCGCACGTGTGGCGAATCGCTAGCCCGGAGCAACGGGAGCGGGTTCAAAATCTGTTGTTTGAAGGTGGCTTGGAGTACTCGTCAAAATCAGGCTTTTTGAACCGCTCGGAATCATCTCTCTTCAATGCCTTGGGGACGATCGACTTCAGAAAAGATGATTTGGTGGACCTGATCGGGATCGAACCGATGACCTCTTCCATGCCATGGAAGCGCGCTCCCAGCTGCGCCACAGGCCCACTCTTGAGGACTTGTTCATTCTCGCCCGGTGCTGCACATCAAGTCAAACGTGGGCGCGAGAGTGCGGAAACAAAAGCAGATAGTGCGGTGTCTAAGGAGGCAGAGTGGGCGAGCACTCTGCCGCCGGCGGCGCAGTTCCCCTCCCGCTCAATGATGAGACCTGACGGCAGCGCGTTCGTGCGGTACGGCCGTCTAAACCAAGGGTCTCTGGACAGTTGTCGTGCCGAGGGCCTAGTTTAAAGGGCACTCGAATTGGGGCTACCCATGCGAGCAGGGACTGCGATGAGCGATCTGGCCAGCGCGATCGGGATCCGAGCGGAGGAGCAGGAGCTCGTCCGCGAGCTGAAGAGCGGCTCCGAGCCGGCGTTCGCGTTGCTGATTGCCCAGTACAGCCAGCCTATTTACTCGCTGATTGCGCGGAGTTTGCGCGACCCGTCCGAGGCCGCGGACGTGACCCAGGAGGTCTTCGTCAAGGTCTTCCGGAGCATTCGCGGGTTCCACGGCGACGCGAGCCTGAGGACCTGGATCTACCGCATTGCCCTGCATGAGACCAGCAACCAGCGGCGGTGGTGGAACCGCCACAAGCGGCAGGAGCTGACGATCGACGCGCCGATTGAGAACGAAGAGGGCGAGTGCACCTGTATGGCCGAGACTCTGGCGGCGTGCGACGCGTCTCCCTTTGAGCAGTGCTTGCGGACCGAGACCCGGCAGAGAGTGGAAGCCGCGCTCAGGTTGCTTCCCGCTGCGTATCGCGAGGTAGTTGTATTGCGCGAGATCGAGGGCTTTGGCTATGAAGAGATTGCCGAGATCCTGAATGTGAACCTCGGCACGGTGAAGAGCCGGCTGACGCGCGGACGGGCCGCGCTTCGTGAATCTTTGAAAAAGAATGACTTGGAACGCGCTCGGCATACCGGTTCCACAGCCGTGGCGGATACACTACAACCACCCCCGCCAGCAAGCTGGCCGGGGACCCCGGACGCGGTGATCTGATGGCTTCGCAGCACGAACTCGAACAGCAGATGCAGCCGGGAAGGGAGTGCGTGGCCGCCCAGGCTGCGTTCTCGTCGTATCTGGACGGCGCGCTGAGCGGTGTGGAGATGGGCCGGGTTGCGGATCATCTCGAGGGATGTGTGCCGTGCGCGGCGGAGTTTGAGGGCTGGCGAGCGATGCAGACGGCCCTGGCGGACATGGGTCGGGCGCGGCCGCCGCAACGGCTGCAGCAGCAGATCAAAACGGCCCTCGGCGAGGAACGGGAGCGTGGGAGCAATCTGCCCCTTTCGGGACGAGTTGCGCTGACCTGGCGGACGTCGGTCGCGCCTCTGGCGGTCCAGACCGCGGGCGGGATGGCCGCGGCGGTCCTGCTGGCGGCGGGGCTGTTCCGGCTGTTTGGCCCGGGAGTAGCCGTGCAGGCGAACGATGACGGGATGGCGCAGGTGATCGCGCCGCACTACCTGTACTCGGAGGTGCCTCCGACGGCCGTAGAGACGGGACGCGATGTGCCGGTTCTGATTGATGCGAAAGTAGATACGCAGGGCCGGGTGTACGACTACACGATCCTGGAAGGGCCGGCGGACCCCTCCGTGCAGCTGCAGGTGGAGCAGAATCTGCTCTCGAGCGTGTTCAAGCCGGCGACGGTGTTTGGCGTGCCGGTGGATGGGCACGTGATGGTGACCTACACGGGCGTTTCGGTTCACGCATACCCGCACCCGCTGCGGAGCTAGCTCGGCGGTTTGCCGCGCGATGTGCGGCTTCCATAGACTAAGTGGGTGCGTCGAATCGGTACGGTGCCCCTCTTGAATCGCCTGTTCCAATCAACCTGCGTTGTGGCTCTCAGCCTGGCACTGGTGTGCCCTGCTGCGTTGGCGCAGAGCTCATCTTCCTCGTCCTCCGCGCCTCCGGGCGAGCAGGCCATCGACAACCAGAACCCCACCGCGCGGCCCAGGGCGGCGCAGATTGAGCCGGGCGGCGCGGCGGTAACGCTGGAGACCAGCGAGCCGCTGTTTCAGATGGCGGCGGCGCTGAATGCGTGTGGCTACGATGCGGATCTGGATCACTCGGCGCCGGTGCGGGCCGAGGTGCGCGCGGACATGAACGCCGCGCTGCAGCAGTCCGAAGACGCGCGTAAGAGCCGCGACGCGCTGTGCGATTACATCGCGCAGCATCGGCTCACGGATTCGGGCCTTGGCGTGGGGCAGTATGTGTCGCTGGCGCTATATCTCTCGCCCGCGCCAGACCTGACGCCGAACGTGGATGAGACGGATTTGCCGCCACAGGCCGCGCAGGTGGTGAACGTCCTGCCGCTGCTGCGTGCGTTCGCCGAGCAGGTGAATCTGCATTACATCTGGGTGCACCATCGCGCGGAGTACGAGGCGCTGGCGGCGCGGGTGCACGACCCGATGGTGCAAGATGATCCTGAACACCAACATCTATCTGCACCAACCGGTCTCCAGTTACGACGGGCGGCGCTTCCTTGTGCTGCTGGAGCCCATGCTGTCGCCGGCCCTGACAAATGCACGCATCTACGGCATGGATTACATCATCGTGATGTCGCCGGACAACAGTGCGGGTGATCCGGTGCGGATGAACGAGATCCGGCACATCTACCTGCACTATGTGGTCGAGCCGATGGTGTACAGCCGCGGCTCGGCGATGGAGCGCATTCAGCCGGTGCTTCGCGGCGTGCAGGATGCGCCGATCGAGTTCACGTACAAGAGCGATGCAGTGGCCCTGATTACCGAGTGCCTGATCAAGGCCATCGAGGCCAAGATGTATGTGATCGATTCGCCGGCTCCGGTGAAGCCAAAGGGGGCGGTAGGACGCGCGCAGACCGACCGCTACGAGGCGCAGAGGGTCGTCTACGATCGCGCGAACGCGCTGGCGCGGCAGCGGCTGGTGGATACCGACGAGTCGCAGGGGTGGGTGCTGACCGGGTACTTTTACCAGGCGCTTGGCGTGATGGAGCACAACGGCGACGGCCTGCGCGATGAGATTGCACCGATGATCTACGGCATGGATGTGGACCGGGAGCGGAAGCATGCCGAGGAGATTGTTTTCGTGAAGGAGGCTCCGGCGGACCCGCTGAGCCGCGGAGGCACGCGGCCGCATAAGCCGCAGGGCATGGAACTGGCAGAGATCGATCTGGCCAAAGGCGATGTCGACGACGCGGCGGACCTGGCGGACAAGGCCATGCAGGACCCCAAAGCCGATCACGGGGCGGCGCAGTATCTGCTGGCAAGGGTCGACCTGATCCACGGGGATGCTGACGAGGCGAAGGCGGGGTTCGAGAAGACGCTGACGCTGACCAAGGATCCGCGGACGCTGGCGTGGAGCCACATCTACCTGGGCCGGCTGTACGACACGATGGCAACTCCGGACCGGGAGCACGCGGTGGCTGAGTACCAGGCAGCGCTGGAGGTTCGGGACGGCCGGCCGGACACCCGGCAGGCGGCCGAGGCCGGGCTGAAGAAGCCCTTTGCCCTCCCCCGGCGGGAATCCGCAGCCGGATCAGAGCGATGATTCGAACTTCGACCCGACCGGCAAGGCACAGAAAGAGGCCTACAAGCCGGACGCGCCGAGTGCGCCCAAGTAGTTTTTGGGGGAGGGTTCGCCCACCTTCGTAGGAGCAACATCCCCTGCGCCAGCCGCGTAAACTAAAGCAGCAGGCCTATGGGTACCCAGCGGAGCAAATCGGTGCCATCGGGCACGTCACAAGCGGCTCAGCCCGCTCCAGAACGGCGCACACGTGCGTCTGCGGCAAGTGGCAACGCTTCGCGCGCGGCGCTGGAGCAAATCCTGGGCTACAAGTTCACAAAGCCGGGGTTGCTGAAGCTGGCGCTCACGCACCGCTCTCACCCCTACGAGGCCAGAACGGATCCAGCCGACATTGCAGCGCACGAGACCAAGAATGCTCCCGGGACGGACAATGAGCAGTTGGAGTTCGTGGGCGATGCAGTGCTGGGTCTGGCGGTGACGGAGCTGTTGTACCAGCGCTTCCCGGATCGCAGCGAAGGCGAGCTGACGCGCATGCGCGCGAGCCTGGTGAGCAGGCAGCGGATGGCCAAGCTGGGCGGCGAGCTGGGCCTTGACGAACATCTGCTGGTAGGCCGCAGCGCGGAGCAGAATGGAGCTCGACGGAAGCCGGCGCTGCTGGCCAACGCCGCTGAGGCGGTGATGGCGGCGATCTATCTCGACGCGAACGCCGCGGGCAGGGACGGATTTCGCGAGGTACGGCGGCTGGTCGAGCAGAACCTTGTGAAACCTGAGCTGGCCTCCATGGAGGCCGCCCTGAAGAGGGATGGAGGCCGCGGCGCGCTGCGCGATGCCAAGACGCTGCTGCAGGAGCGCGTCCAGGCTCATGGCGCAGGACGTTTGCGGTATGTGGATATCGAGCAAAGCGGGCCGGCGCACCAGCGGCGTTTCAAAGTTGAAGCACGCATTGAAGAAGCCGACGGTACGGTTTCCGTGCTGGCCTCAGCCGAGGGCGCGAGCAAGAAAGAGGCGCAGCAGAAGGCGGCGGAGCTGGCGCTGAAGCACTGGAAAGAGCCGCAGGATTCGGAGAGCAAGCAGTGCGAGGACGCAGCATGACGCCGCTTTCCATACTCGCCGTCGATGCAGCGCAGATAGAGCGCGCGGAGCAGCTTGAGCTTGGGGAACGGCTGCGTGCGACGCGCGCGATGCCTGCTTCCGCTGTTCCGGGCTCGAAGGCGGAACACGGCCTGCTGGCAACGCTGCGCTCGCTGTGCGAGTTCCTGGTAATTGCGCTGTTTGCGCTGACGTTCATTCTGCAGCCGTTCCGGATTCCCTCCGAGTCGATGGTGCCGACACTGCGCGTGGGCGACTTCCTGATGGTCGACAAGCAGTCGTATGAGCCGGAGGGCGCGCTGTCATGGCTGCTGCCGCCGTCGAGCATTCATCGCGGCGATCTCGTCGTGTTCCACTACCCAATCGATCCCTCGATGCATCTCGTGAAGCGGGTCGTGGCGGTGCCGGGAGATCGTGTGCGGCTGAAGCACGGACGTGTGTGGATCAACGGCGAGCCGGTTAACGAACCGTACGCGTTCTACTCGCCCGCAGCCGTGGATGATTTTCGCGACAATTTCCCGTCCTTGCGGCAGGCTGATCCGAGTCTGGATCCGAACTGGTGGATGCGGTTGCGGCGCAGCATCGTTGACGGCGAGATCACAGTGCCGAAGGGGCAGCTCTTCGTGCTTGGCGATAACCGCAACGACAGCGAGGACAGCCGCTACTGGGGTTTCGTGCCGGAGAGCGATGTTGTCGGCCGGCCGTTTGTCGTTTACTTCTCGATCATCCCTACCGATGACGATAGTGCTCCGCCGACACTGCGCGCGCGGCTGCGGACGGCGCTGAGCTTTCATATTCTTCGGTAAGGGCTTCCGCACACTGCGGTAACGCACTCCTAAGCAGCCAACGGGGTACACTGGCAGAACCACGTTGGCGTGGCAGGAGAGCGACGATTTTGACCAGAGTTGCAGACAGTGCCGCTGAGACGCGGGCCTCGGCCGACCGCAGCGAGGAGGCCGTGGTCAGAGCGAATACGGCCGCCGGACGTCCCACGGACGCGGAGATTAAGGAGACGCCGCTCGAAGCGCTTGCCTCCATCTGCTCGGTGCTGGTGGTCGGGCTCTTCATCATGGGGTTCATCTTCCAGAACTTCGTGATTCCCTCGGGCTCGATGGAGAAGACGCTGCTGATCGGTGACCACGTGGTCGTTGACCGGATAACGCTTGCGCCGCCGACCTCCTGGGCGCCGTTTGTGCACTATCGGCCGGTGAAGCGTGGCGACATCATCGTGTTCCTGAAGCCAAATCCTGAGACTCCAGATCTGATCCTGGTCAAGCGCGCGGTTGGAATTCCGGGCGACCACATTCATCTGCGTCATGGCGTGGTGTACGTCAACGGGGTCGCACAAAACGAGCCTTACGCGAAGATGCCGAGCGATAACGGCGGCGATTTCGAAGACGCGTATCAGCCGTATCGTGACGACTTCCCCGCCATTGCGCCGCCGCCGGATATCCAGGTTACGGACCTTTGGCGCGTGGACCTTCCGACGCACATCCAGGGCGACGATCTCGTCGTTCCGGCGGGCAAGATCTTCGCGATGGGCGACAACCGCACCGAGAGCCTGGACAGCCGCTTCTGGGGCTTCGTCCCGATGGAGAACATCATGGGACGGCCGATGTTTGTTTATTGGTCGTTCCAGACTCCGGCCGATCAGGAGGACAAGACCAGTCTGAGTGACCGGCTCGCGTTCATGGTGCATGTTGTAACGCACTTCTTCACCGGAACGCGCTGGAGCCGGACCTTCCACGTCGTTCGATGACCGTTGAATGAGCCATGGGTGCCGTCGTCACGCCGGCACGCGAGCCTGCGTCACATGATTGAACTCGAAGACAGCGACCGCATGGAACTCAACGAGCAGAGAATGGGGCACGCACGACGCCGGCGACGTGTGATGACGGCTACGGCGGTGGTGCTGGTTCTGCTGCTGCTCGCCGTCACCCCGCCACTGTTCAATGTGGGCCGCTATCAGCGCCGCATCGTGACGAGCATGAGTGAGAGCCTGGGCCGCCCGGTGCACCTCGATAAGGTGAGACTGCACCTGCTGCCGATGCCCGGATTCACGCTCGATAACTTCGTGGTCAGCGAAGATCCGGCATTCGGTAATGAGCCGACGATTCGGGCCAACGAGGTTGTCGCGACACTTCGCGTGAGCTCGCTCTGGCAGCGGCCCGTGGAGTTCTCGCGTGTGAAGTTCGTGAACCCCAGCGTGAATCTCGTGCGCAGTGCGGATGGCCGCTGGAATCTCGAAGGTGTGCTGCTGCGCGCCTCGCAGGTGAATACCGCGCCTACGGCGCAGCAGCGCGCCGGTCCTGCGCCGCGCTTTCCGTACATCGAGGCGACGGGCGGCCGCATCAACCTCAAGCTCGGACAGGAGAAGATGCCGTTCTCATTGACCGATGCGGACTTCGCACTGTGGCTTCCTTCGCCGCAGACGTGGCGCGTGCGGCTGGAGGGTAAGCCGTCGCGCACTGATTCACACATCGGTGATCCGGGCACGGTGCGGCTGGATGGATCGCTGCAGCGCGCCGCGCGCATGCAGGATGTTCCGGTGAATCTGCATGCAAGCTGGTACGACGCTCCACTGGGCGAAGCAAGTCGACTGGTGTCCGGCAGCGATCGCGACTGGCGCGGCACGCTGCATTCCGACTTATGGCTGCAAGGGCCGCTGGCGGCAGCGGCGTTGAAGGCGAAGATCACGCTGGTGGACCTGCGCCGCGCGGATTTCGTGCCGGTGCACTCCCTCGATGAGTCGATAAGCTGCACCAGCAGCGCCAATGTTCCTGGGGCGCGGTTGTCGAACCTTGCATGCGAGGTGCCCACCGCAGGACCGCAGCCGCTGGAGATCGCCGCACCTCAGATCGACCTGACGCAGCCGGAAGCGCAGGCGACCGCGCAGGCGCAGAAGCTTCCGCTGGAGTGGGTCTTCGGCTGGATGCGGTTATTCTCCGCGCGCATTCCCTCTGATCCACCCGTGCAGGGAACAATCGATGCCGACCTCGTACACCTTGCGCAAACGCCGCTGACGAATTGGGATGGCACCGTCACGTTGACGATGCCCGTTCAGTCGCGCCGGGCCAATGGGGAAATCGCCCCCACAAAAGGCGAGACCGAAGTACCGGCGCAGACGTTTGAGGCGACGCTCAGCTCGTCAGGCGATGGATGGACGGCGTCGCTGCAGCCGACAGCTCTGCGGCTGGGCCCGAGCGCAGACCTGACGCTGAGCGGGCAAGCCTCGCCGACAGGCTATAGCTTTACGGTTTCAGGCGACGCAAGCGAAGCGCAGTTGGCGAGCATCACGCATGCGCTGCCACAGGTCGCTGACAGCACCGGGCTCGTACTTACAACGGGCCCGACGATTACAGCCGATACGATTCATCCGATCGCACTCTCGTGCACGCGGGTGCTGAGCGAAGGACAGGTGTGCAGCGCGCCAGCGCCGCCGCCGCGCCGTCCGGCACGACGCAACGTTCGCCTCCGTCGTTAGCGCTACTCCTGATGAACTGCCACGGTCCGCGTGTGGGTGCTCGCGCCCGCCTCGGGCACGCTTCCGTCGTTCAGTACGACTTCCGTTGGCGGATTTTGCATGATGACGCGCTCGGTCGCGTTGGAAAGCCCTGGTACCCGAATCCGCTTGGTCGTAGCGAACTCTCCGGAGCGAACGACGAGCGGGACCTCAGCCGCTGCTGCGCCGGCGTTGTGCACGGTGACAGCGACGAGCCAGCCTTTATCGTGGCCCGCACCCGCAGGAAGCTCGCGCGGGGCCACGTCGATGATGCTCAGCGCAGGCAGCCCGCGGTCGTGGAACACCCAGTCGTTGAAGAACCAGGCGAGATCTTTCCCGCTTGTCTTCTCGACCAGCGCCTCAAACTTCTCCGCCTGAACTGCGGCGGAGTCATGGCTCGCCGGCTGCGTGCGCGAAGCGGTGAGCGCGAGTTGCAGCGGCTGCTCGCCAACGATATCGCGCAGCATCCACCACACCGCTGCCGCCTTGCGGCGGTAGAAGAGCTCGTCGTACGCGGCGATCAGCGGCTGGCCCACGGTGGCGCTCTGGTTGCTCGAAGAACTAGCTGACTCGCCTGCGGGGTTCGCGACGGATTCCGTGAGCGTGTCGGCTGAGGCGACCTGTTGCATCATCGCGTCGAGCTGCTTCACAGCTTCATCGCGTCCATGCTCACGCTCAATCCAGAGCAGTGAGAAAAATTCGGCGAGCCCCTCGTCCATCCACGGCTGCCCCGTCTGGATCCACGCGTGGGTCAGACTATGCGCAAGCAGCGGAGCCGAGGTCGATCCGGCGAGCGTTCCGACCGGCGCAACCAGCAGCGGTCCATCTTCGAACGGCTGCCCGGCGTGATCGATAATGGTCAGCGCTGTCAGCGGATGTGGCCCGAGCCACTGCTGGATTAATGGCGCCACGCGCTCTGCGGAGTCAGCTAAAAGCGGAAGTGCGCCATCATCCGTGCTCTCCACGGCGAGCATTGGCGCTCCACTCGCGCTGGATGAACTCGTGCTCGAAGAAGGCGCGGGTATCGGAGCGAGCATGGTCTCCGGCTGCGCGAGGACGAACAGACTCAGCGGCCGCACGCCGATCGGCTCGGCCGGAAATGTCGCGGTCGCGATGCCGCTGCCGTAGGCCACTGGAGCATCCTGGTTGTCATGCAGTGCCTTCAGCGGCTGACGACGCCCGCAGAAGTAAACGGCCCTCGGCGCTTCACCGCCGAACTCGACACTCAGACGCAGGCTCACGGACGTATCCGCGTGATCCAGACGCTCGCGTCCGATTGCCGGCACGAGGCTTCCGTCCTGCAGAAAAAGTTGTGGCGCCGCTATGGGAAACCAGAGCACATTGCCAAAGCCGCGCAGAGCTGTCGCTTCGGGGGTGATGGCGTCCCAGTCCGTCTCGAGGGCTTGCGTAGAAGACGCTCCGAGCCGCTCCAGCCGCCCACCGTTCGCCGCGATCGTGCCGGAGTAAAACGCGTCCACCGCAACACTCTCGCCAGGCGCAAGCGGCTTTGGCAGCGTGACGATCAGCTCACGCGCGCGGCCGGTGTGGTCGGCGTCCGTATCGAGCAAATGCTGCGCCACCGGCAGCGCGCTTCCCTGCACCGAGACACTCTGCCACGTCAGAGTCGACGAAATCTGCAGCGCAAGGCGCGGCAGTGAATTCTCGCTTGCATTCCGGATCGTCATCTTCGCGCGGCCGGTGAGCTGCGAGTTCGCCGGAACGAGGCGAATGTCAAGATCGTAGCGGGTGAGGCGAATCGCCGAGCGGTCGGCATCCGTAAGCTGCGCTGCGGCGCTGGGCGGCGCCTGCTGGTCAGTGTTGGCGGCCTGCGGCTGTTGTTGATCCGAACTGGCCGCGGCGTCGCCGTGGCTCTGGTAGAGCACCTCGCCATGCGGCGTGGCTGGCTGCTGCTGCGCTGGAGGCGCAGGAGTTTGTTGTTGTCGCGGAGAACCCTGAGCGCCAAGTTGTGAGGAGAGCAGGCCTGCGCACACAAGAAAAACGGTGCCGGATACCCGGCGATAGTTCAAATTCACGATCCTAAACCTTTGCGGGGCCCCTGCATCCTGGAGTCCAGCCGTTTGGACTCCGCCGCAGCCGGAACAGCACCAGCGCGTCGCTGCCGCATAGCTTCGTACATCACCACGGCTCCGGCAACCGAGACGTTCAACGAACTCACACTTCCGGCCATCGGGATGCGCAGCAGAAAGTCGCAGGTCTTCTTCACGACATCATGCAGGCCCGCGCCCTCGCGACCCAGCACGAGGCAACAGTCCTGGCGCAGGTCAAACTCCGTGTAATCGGGCGTTCCGCGCTCATCCAGCCCGACAATCCAGATGCTTTGCTTTTTCATCTGCTCGAGTGCGCGCGTCATATTCGTCACCCGCGCGATGCGCACATGCTCCGAGGCGCCCGCCGAGCTCTTCGCCACAACCGCGCTCAGCGGAGCCGTCCGGCGCTCCGGCAGGATCACTCCGGTAACCCCCGCGCCCTCAGCCGACCGTAACAAGGCGCCGAGGTTGTGCGGGTCCTCAACGCCATCGAGCCCTAGGAAGAACCTGCGCCCGGACGGATCGGGCGGTGCTTGGAGCAGGTCCTCGAGGTCCAGCAGGCGGCGTTCGCGGATAAAGGCGACTACTCCCTGGTGCATCTCGCTGCGCACGTGCCGGGCGAGTTGCTCGCGCGGCTCTGCCTCCACGCGCACGCCCGCCGCCCGCGCCTGCTCCAGCAGCCGCGTCAGCCTGGGATCCCGGCGGCTTTCGCGCTCGCGGCCGACCGAAATGTGGTCCACCGCTCCGGGACGGGCGCGCAGCGCTTCCTCCACCGGGTGCAGACCGTAGAGAACCTCCATCCCTCCAGTGTACGGAACCCGGCGCAAACTCGGACCCGGCCGGCTTGCTGGCTGGGGCGGAACCGGGGTCCTCGGCCAGCTTCCCGGCTGCGATGAAAAAGCTCCGAAATCGGCGAAAAACCACTTTGTTCGGCTGGCGCCACAGGATATCCTAAGGAGGTCGGGTACTTGAATTTCCAGCGTCCAGCGAGACTTTCTGCGCCGGATTCGCGTCATTAGAGAACGTGAAGAGCCCTGCGATCCTTACCGCCGAAGCCGTCCGGCAGATTGAGCGTGAAAACGCTGCGATAGCGCGCGGCCTGAAGCGCCAGGATCCCGAGCTGCTGGACCAGCTCATCGAGACCTATCAGCACCGGCTGATGCGATATCTCATGTTCCTCACGAACAAGCGCGAGGTGGCCGAGGATCTTTTCCAGGAGGTCTGGATTCGCGTGCTCAAGCGCGGATCGCAGTACAACGGCAAGGCGCGTTTCGACACATGGATCTTCACCATTGCGCGCAACCTCGTGATCGATCTCTCGCGCAAGCGCACGATGGCTTCGCTCGACGAGCTGCGCGAGGGCGGCGAAGATGAGCGTCCGTTCGAGATCGCGCAGGATGGACCTTCCCCACTCGAACAATTCGAGGGCCGCGAGGATGCCGCCGAGCTCGCGCAGGTCATGCTGACGCTCGAGCCAAGCTACCGTGAAGTCCTGACGCTGCGCTTCCACGAAGAGCTCTCGCTGGAAGAGATTGCCAGCATCACGCGCGCCCCGCTCTCTACAGTGAAGTCGCGCCTCTATCGCGGGCTTGCCTCGCTCAAGCCGCGCCTTTTGCACCTTCGCGGACAACGCAACGGCGAAGATTCTCATCAGGTTCATCGTTCGGAGGTGCGTCGATGAACGCTCAGCCCCACGACCGGCACGACGATGCCTCGCAGGAGATTCTCCGCGCTGCGCGCCAGCACGGCGGAGCACGCGCCCAGGTCGTCAACCGCACTCATCGTGTTGTGCGCGAGCAGGCGCTGGTCATGCGCGAACAGCAGTCCCGGCAGCGCAGTCTCTGGGCGCCCGTTCTTATCTGCTCCAGCATGATGATCATCATCTGCTACGCAATCTGGGGCATGATGGACGGCTATGACATCACGCCGACCGGCATCCCGGATGCGAGCGACCAGATGATGGTTCTGCTGATGTGGTCGCTGCCTGTGACCGCCTTTGTGCTCGGCCTGGTCTGGATCAAGCGCGGCCGCAACCGTGCCAATCATGAGGTGACCCGGTAATGTCCATGCCGTGGTCGATTTCGTCTCAAACAGACGTCGCTTCGGCGGGTGACGATGAGCTGCGGATGATTCCGCGCTGGTCGATGGTGCTCGCCGTCCTCCTGTTCGCAGGCATGCAGTACATGTTCCATGGTGTGCTGCCGCACCACCGGCACGAGATGCTGCCCATGCGCGTCATGATGGGCTACACGTGGGGCGCGCTCCTGGCCAGCTACGCTCTGCTGCTCGGCTACGTAAGCCGTGATGTAAAGCGCCGCGGCATGTCTGCGGGCTTGTGGATGCTGGTCTGCGTAGTGCTTCCGGGCGGCATTGGCGCGGTCGTCTACTTCATGCTGCGGCAGCCGATCCTCTCACGCTGCCCGAACTGCTCCACCTCGCTGACGGCAAGCTACAACTTCTGCCCGCAGTGCCAATTCCAGCTTGCCCCAGTCTGCGGACGCTGCCATCGCGGCGTAAAGATCACCGACGTATTCTGCACGCAATGCGGACACGATCTTGCGCAGGACGGCGCTCCTTCCCGGCTGCGCGCCTATAGCGACTAAGACAGAGGGTAGAGGATAGGCAGTAGAGAATAGAGATGTAACTGCACGCGTGCGGTTGTGCTCTACTGTCTACTGTCTATCCTCTACCCTCTGCTCTTCATGTCTCTCACCGCCCTGATCATCGACGACGAACCACTCGCGCGCCAGGAGCTGCAGTACCTTCTCGACCGCGCCGGCGACGTAAACGTGCTCGCCCAAGGATCGAACGGCATTGAGGCTGTTGACCTGATCCGTACACACAAGCCGGACGTCGTCTTCCTGGACGTGCGTATGCCGGGGCTCGACGGCTTTGCGGTGCTGAAGAAACTGCTGGCGCTCGATCGCAAGGCGCGCCTGCCGCAGGTTGTCTTCGCGACCGCATTCGACCAGTACGCCGTCAAGGCATTCGAGGTGAACGCGGTCGACTATCTGTTGAAGCCCTTCGACAGCAAACGCGTGATCAAGACGCTCGAAAAAGTTCGCGCACGCGCCGCCGGGGAAGGACGCGAAGTCGCTGTCGAGCCGTATGAACCACCGGCAGAGCCCTCCCATTCGCACGCGAGGCCTGCGCATCACGCAACGCCGCATAAAGCCATCGTCCATCACCGCAAGGAGCAGACGGCAGCCCGCAATCGGCTGTGGGACGCAGCCGAGGCTAAGCTGGACGCGCTGCTGCGCATGGTGGAAGAACAGGCCACAGCGATTGGCAGCCGTGTGTCGAACGCGACGGGCTCGGCCGAGGACACCGGCGAGTCGCGCCGCTCGGGCAAAGTCGTCGTCAAGGCGCAAAGCCGCCTGCTGCTTGTCGATCAGCGCGACGTCTGCTTCGCCTCGATCGACGAGGGGCGCATCTCGGTTGTCACGAAGACAATCGAGGGCGAATCCAACGTGCGCACGCTCGAGGAGCTCATGGACCAGCTCGAGCCCGACAAGTTCTGGCGCGCGCACCGATCCTACGTCGTGAACATCGAGCACATCCGCGAGGTCGTGCCCTGGTTCAAGTCCAGCTACCAACTGCGCATGGACGACCGCAAGAACACCGAGATTCCGGTGAGCCGGTCGCAAACGCGCCGCCTGCGCGAGCTCTTCAACCTCTAGCGATGAGTTCAGAACCGACGCACGATCGCGAGCGACAGATCATTCGCTGGCTCGTGCGCAGCGTCGTCGCGCTGTTCGTCATCGCGCTGCTCATTTATCCCGGTGACTGGCTCGTGTGGGAGGTGCAAAAACTGTTAGGCGGCGGCATCGGCTCCGTCCAAGTCAGCCACGTCACCATCGCGGAGCTCAAGGCCAACAAGGAGGAGTACTACGCCGACGCGCCGGACGTGGCACCCTGCAGCCGTTCACTCTTCCCGCAGGGCGGTTACGGCGCGTGCTGGTGGCTGCGTCGCCATCCGCAGGTCGTCGAGCGCTACTGACCAACGATCCTACGGAGCGACCGGATAACCATGCCGGTTGAAGTTAAACCGGTACCGTGCGCCAACCGTCACCGCCTTCGACCACAGCGTCCCCGAAACGGTAGCCGGCGTGTCATAACGTTGAAACTGCACATCGAGCAGGCCCGACACGTGCTCCGTCAGCCTGTACTCCGCACCCGCTCCCGGCGAATACACATTCGACGTGCTGCTGAGAATCAGGAACTGCCGGTCCGGCGAAGGATATCCTCCGCGCTCGTAATCGATCTCTCCGCGCCCCAGTAAAAAGTCGCCGTACACGCGCAGGCTCGGCCGCAGGTACCGCTCCACACGCACACCGCCAAGCGCATTCTTCTGTCGGTCAATCTGTCCACCGTCGATCGGATATGTGCCGCGCCCCTCCAGGAACGGGCGGAACCCATGGTATGAGCGAATCCCGACATCGACGCCGGCCGTGATGCCAAGATTCCGTCCACCGGACAGCCCGGTATACGTTCCGTTGAGTCCGCCAAAGGCCGAAATCTCCAGCAGCTTACTGGCCGCCGGTTGCGTGCTCTGTGCGTGTGCATTCGCTGCGACGAGCGCAACTGCGGCGGCCAGGTTCAATACCAAATTTCTAAGACGCAAACCCTCTCCTTGTTTCTCTAGAGAATAAGACGGCCAAAGCTGGGGAACGTAGGTCAATTGATATCTCGCAATCAGACCCATTCCCAGATCGGGCTATCCCGCTTGGCCTACACAATCGGTACATCACTCGGCACCGTCGTCCACAAGGCTAACGCGAGCCGCTGCGCTCTCACCTGAGCGCTCGGAACCGAACTCCAAAGATTCGTCTGCGCCGGACCTCCCAGAGTGTAATTGACACGGCCAGCCAAGCCGCAAGCGAGGCAAGCAGGATGAGGACCGAGCTATGCTGCGGAAGCAACCGCCAAAGCACCAGCGCAAACGCCGCGAGGCCGAAGCAGCCGAGTGCCGCGCCCCCCGCGTCAATGCTCGCAGCGATTCGGCCGCGATTCGTTCCATCGTGGCCAGCCTTTGCCATCCGCTTCTTCTCGTGCGATTCGATCAGGGTCGCCGTTGCTGGAAAAATCGCCGGGAACGCCAGGAAGAGACCGCCTGCACCTGGGCCAAAATGTTTCGCCACCAGGCCCGCGAGAACGGTAGCCGCTCCACCAAACACAAATCGCACCAGATACTCGAGCGGTTTCGTTTCTTTCAGCGAGGATAGCTTCGCGTCAACCAAATCGTCACCTTCCGTGCAACACGATCCACGACCCCAGCGTAACGGCAAACCACACCGGGAGCAGCGCGATACTCGTAACGTATGCGCTCGGCCTATAGCGTCTGAGGACAAAACGCACGAGCACCGCATACACAACAAAGCCAGCACACCCGAGCAGCATCGTCTTGCCCTCTTGCGCAGCGTAGAGTTTTCCGTCCTTATGTATCGTCAACGCCAGCGTCGCCAGTGCTACCGAAGGCGCCGCGCCAAACAGCCCGGCGAAGCTCTTCGGATAAAGCACATCCCCCAGCATCGCAAAGAAGCTGACCACCACACCACCGACCAGAAAACGGATTATGAGTTCACTCATCTCTTGCGTCGGTCCTCTTGATCGTCTTTCCAGGTGCATGCCTCTGCCCGAGATTTCATCTTGCTCCCGTAACTTCTTCAAAGCACCGCGTCTGGTTCATTGCCAATAGAACTATGTAAATAGAAGGTTGATTCAGGTCGAAAGTTGTTCTGTACTAGGCTTACTTCAAGAAGGAGCTCCACGCCACGAGTAAACATCCCAATGATCACGCGACCATACCGCGCAACAGATCTTCCTGAATGGCTCCGAATGCGCCTCGCTCTCTGGCCTGAGCTCGCGCACGAAGCACACCCCGAGGGGGACGCCACCCAGTGGCTCGCCCGCACTGACGCCGTCGTGCTAGTCGCCGAGCGCCCCGACGGCATCGGACTCGCGGGCTTCGTCGAGGTCGGCGAAAGAGCTTTTGCGGACGGTTGCAACACCGCACCGGTCGCTTACCTGGAAGGGTGGTACGTCGATCCCGATCTTCGGCGACGCCGAATCGGCACAGCTCTGGTAGACGCTGCTGTGCGGTGGGCGACGCAGCACGGCTATCAAGAACTGGCCTCCGACGCCCTGCTCGAGAACATCGAGTCACAGCGCGCACATGAGGCAACCGGGTTTGTAGAGGTGGAACGCGCGGTGCGCTACAGACGCTTACTGTGAAACCATCCCCGCAACTTACAAGCTTCGACATGTGTCTAATCAACTGAGTCCCGGCCCCGGTAACCCGGCCGGAACTCAACGGTGACAAACCCGCAAACCGGCGACAATCAACCAGCAAAACGCTGGTAAATTGAAGCCGGCAGCGAGGCCACCCACCGAAGGGAATGAGCATGCAGACCAAGCGCACACTTCGCACGCTTTTAGCAGCAGCGGCACTCACCGGAGCAGCCCTCATCGCCGCGCCCGCACCGCAGGCCCACGCCGCGGTCTTTGTCTCGGTCGGCTTCGCTCCTCCGGCCATTCCGGTTTACGAGCAGCCGCTTTGCCCCGGCGACGGCTACATCTGGACACCCGGCTATTGGGCCTGGGGACCTGACGGCTACTACTGGGTCGATGGCGCTTGGGTTCTCCCGCCTTATGAAGACGCGCTCTGGACGCCCGGCTGGTGGGGATGGGGCGGCAGCCTCTACTACTGGCACCCCGGCTACTGGGGACGCACCGTCGGCTATTACGGCGGCATTAACTATGGGTTCGGCTACTTTGGAACCGGCTTCTACGGCGGTTACTGGAACGGCGGCCATTTCTTTTACAACCGCGCCTATGGCCACTTCGGCCCCGGCTTCCATGGCAACTTCTATGAGCGTCGCGTAAGCGGCTTCGACGGTCACCCCGGCGGCTCCAGCTTCAACGCGCACCCGCCCGCGGAGTACGGCATGCATAACGCCGGGTTCCATACCTCTGGCGTGAACGGCCGCGACGCGATCCGCGGAACCGAGGCGTTCCCCAATCGCGGCTTTGCTAACCGCCAGCAGCAGGGCTTCGCGGATCGCGGCGAGCAAAACTTCAATCGCGGACAGCAGGGCTTTGCCGATCGCGAGCAGCATAACAACTGGAACCGCGGTCAGCAGCAGAGCGTCGCGGGCCCGCAACAGGGCAATTGGAATCGAGGCGGCCAGCAGTTTAACGACAATCGCGGCCAGAGCTTTGGTGGACAGCAACCCAACTACAACCGCGGTGGACAAAGCTTCGAGAATCGCGGCAACCAGAACTACGGTCAGTTCAACCGTGGTGCTCAGCCCTCATACAACCACGCACCGCCAGCTCCGTCCGGCAACTTCAACCGCGGCGGCAGCGCCCCGGCTCCTCACTACAGCGCTCCGTCAGGTGGAGGCGGCTCTCGTGGGGGCGGCGGCGGCGGTGGCTTTCATGGCGGCGGACACCGCTAAATCTTCACCCACAATCTCCACCGAGCTGGGCATCACTCCCAGCCCGTTCTCTTTGCACAAAACCACGGTGGCCAAAAACAAAAGGCCTGGCCGAAGCCAAGCCTTCTGAAGTTCACACCGCGACGAGCTGAATGACTTCATCCGTGCGCAGCGGAAGCTTTGCCCTGTGCCGCGGCTAACTTCTCCTCGGCCATCCGCGCGGCGGCATTCGCCTCGTCGTAGCTTGCCTGGTCATCGCCAGCCTGGTTCCACAGCTCCTGCGCGTGCTGGAGCTCGCGCTGCGCCTCGGCGACGTCGATCTCCTCCGGATGCAACGCTGTCTCCGCCAGAATGGTGACCCGTTCCGGTAGCACCTCGACAAAGCCCCACGCCACGAAGAATACCTGCTCGCCGGCGCTTCCGCCGTGCAGCCGCACCTGTCCTGCACCGAGTTCGGCCAGCAGCGGAGCCGCACCGTACAGCGCTTCCAGGTAGCCCGACATCGACGGCAGCTCCACTGCCGCCGCTGTCGCATCCAGCAGCACCCGGTCCGGCGTTACCAGCCGTACCTTCAGCAGCCCCGAATTGTTTCCGTTCTCTGCCATGGCTATGCGGTAGCCTTCATCTTCTCCGCGGCTGCGAGAACGTCCTCGATACCACCCTTCAGATAGAACGCCTGCTCCGGAATTTCGTCGTGTTTGCCGTCGATGATCTCCTTGAAGCTCCGCACCGTGTCCTCAACCTTCACGTATGCGCCGGGGATGCCGGTGAAGATCTCGGCCACATGGAACGGCTGCGAGAGGAAGCGCTGGATCTTACGCGCGCGGGCGACGGTGAGCTTGTCCTCATCCGACAGCTCATCGATGCCAAGGATCGCGATGATGTCCTGCAGGTCCTTGTAGCGCTGCAGAATGCGCTTCACGCCCTGCGCAACATCGTAGTGCTCCTGCCCAACAACGCGCGGCGTAAGGATGCGCGAGGTGGACGACAGAGGATCGACCGCCGGATAGATGCCGAGCTCCGACAACGGACGCGAGAGCACCGTCGTCGCATCGAGGTGAGCGAAGGTCGTCGCCGGCGCGGGATCGGTGAGGTCGTCCGCCGGAACATAGACGGCCTGCACCGAGGTGACGGAGCCCTTCTTCGTCGACGTGATGCGCTCCTGCAGCTCGCCCATTTCCGTGGCGAGGTTCGGCTGGTAGCCGACGGCAGACGGCATCCGGCCGAGCAGAGTGGAGACCTCGGAACCCGCCTGCGTGAAGCGGAAGATGTTGTCGATGAACAGCAGCGTGTCGGCGCCTTCCTCGTCGCGGAAGTACTCGGCGACCGTGAGACCGGTCAGCGCAACGCGCAGACGCGCTCCAGGTGGCTCGGTCATCTGGCCGTAGATCAGCGCGGCTTTGCTCTTCGGCAGGTCCTTGAGGTCGATGACGCCCGACTCCTGGAACTCGTGCCAGAGGTCGTTGCCTTCGCGGGTGCGCTCACCCACGCCGGCGAACACGGAGAAGCCGCCGTGCTTCATCGCGACGTTGTTGATGAGCTCTTGAATGATGACGGTCTTGCCCACGCCGGCGCCGCCGAACAGGCCGATCTTTCCGCCCTTCAAGAACGGCTGGATGAGATCGATGACCTTCACGCCGGTCTCGAACATCTCCTCGCTCGTCGACTGCTCGTCGAACGCAGGAGCCTGCCGGTGAATCGGCATGTGCACCTCGGCGTTCACCGGGCCAAGCTCGTCTACAGGCTCACCGAGCACGTTCAGCACGCGGCCGAGCGTCGGACGGCCCACAGGCACCATGATGCCCGCGCCCGTATCGGTCGCCTTCATGCCGCGAACCATGCCCTCCGTCGCGGTCATCGCAATACAGCGCACTCGGCCCTCGCCGAGGTGCTGCTGCACCTCGAGGATGACGTCGAGCGGCTGCGGGACATCGAAGCCGTCGCTGGTCACCCGGATCGCCTGATAGATCGGAGGCATCCTTGCCTCGTTGAATTGCACGTCAACGGCCGGGCCGCTGACGCTAATCACTTTGCCAATGTTCTCTTCTGCCATAAATCCTCTAAACAAAACTCTCAGCGAAACTTCAGCCAAACTTTTACAGTGCGGCCGCACCAGAGACAATCTCGATAATCTCCTTCGTGATCGCGGCCTGACGAACGCGGTTCATCGTCAGCGACAGCTTGTCGATCAGCTCGCCTGCATTTTTCGTCGCTGCATCGGTTGCGGTCATACGCGCGGCGTGCTCGGCCGCGATCGACTCGAGCAGCGCGTGGAAGATCTGCGTCGTCACGTACTTCGGCATCAGGTGACGGAAGAGTCGATCCGGCGACTGGTCGAAGATGTAATCGACGTCCGCCGTACCAAAGCGCTTTGCCTCCTGCTCGATCGCCGTCTCTTCGGGCTCGTAGATCGACACGCCGGAGGTCTCGGCAGCGCGCGCGGCAGCTTCCCTCTGTTCTTCCGTCATCTCTTCGGACGCGGTGATCTCATGTGTTCCGAGCTTGCGAATCGGCAGCAGCTTCTCGACAACGACACGTTGCGAGATGACGGACTTGAACTCGTTATAGACCAGATAAACCGCGTCGATCTCCGCGCGCTCATACCGGTCGATGATCGAGTGAGCCATCTCGGAGACCAGACCGATGTCGCCTTTGATGAGCAGATCCGGATGCTCGGCCGCGACCTCGATGGGCTGTGCGCGATGCCGGATGTCCTCGATGTGGCGCGCTAGCTCGTTATCGTAGAGCTCTTCCTTGTGCTCGTAGACGGCGGCCGGATACTTGCGTTTGTAGAGCCCAATCGCCTTCTTGCCGATCGGCTCGAGGTCCACGTTCTGACCCATTCCACGGCGCTCGTCGATAAACTTCTGCGCGGCCTTGCCGATGTTGGAGTTGAAACCGCCCGCAAAGCCCTTATCACCGGCAATAACGACCACAAGGACATTCTTCTCCTCGCGCTCCACCAGCAGCGGATGCAGGATGTCGCCGGTCGCCTCATCGAACAGGTCCGTACGCCGCACAAGCGACTCGAGCACGTTGGTCAACATCTGCGCGTAGGGACGCGCCTGCAGCGCACGCTCCTGCGCACGCCGCAGCTTGGCTGCGGAAACCATCTTCATGGCGCGCGTGATCTGCCGCGTGTTCTTCACGCTGCGGATACGGCGACGTAGATCGAGTACGTTGGCCATGGGCTAGGCAGCGGCTCCTGCAGTCTGCTTGGCCTGCTCCTTTTCCTTGTTCTTGGCCTGCTCCTTTTCCTTGTTCTTGGCCTGATCCTTGTCCTGGAGCTTCGCCTTGAAGTCCTGCTTGTACTCGTTGATCGCACCGGTGAGCCGCTTGCGCAGGTCATCGTCGAGCGCCTTCTTGCTCTCGATGTCAGCGAGCAGTTGTCCCTGCGTGCCTTCCATGTAGGGATGCAGACCATCCTCGAACGCGCGGATATCCTTCACCTCGACATCATCGAGCAAGCCCTGCGTTCCGGCATAGATGATGACCACCTGCTGCACCCAGGTGAGCGGGTGGAACTGCGGCTGCTTCAGAAGCTCCGTGAGACGTGAGCCGCGATTGAGCTGGTTCTGCGTGACCTTGTCGAGATCGGAGCCGAACTGCGCGAACGCGGCAAGCTCACGATACTGCGCGAGGTCGAGCTTCAGCGTGGAACCGACCTGCTTCGTCGCCTTGATCGCCGCGGCGAATCCTACACGCGAAACCGAGAGGCCAACGTTGACGGCCGGCCGAACGCCGGAGTTGAAGAGGTCGGTCTCGAAGAAGATCTGGCCGTCCGTGATCGAGATGACGTTCGTCGGAATGTACGCCGAGACGTCGCCGGCCTGCGTCTCAATGATCGGCAGCGCTGTGAGCGAACCACCGCCGTTCTCCTTCGACATCTTCGCCGAGCGCTCCAGCAGACGCGAATGCAGATAGAAGACGTCGCCGGGATACGCTTCGCGTCCGGGAGGACGGCGCAGCAGAAGCGAGATCTCGCGGTACGAAGCGGCGTGCTTGGAGAGATCATCGTAGATGATCAGCGCGTGCTTGCCGTTGTCGCGGAAGTACTCGCCCATCGCAGTCGCGGCAAACGGAGCCAGATATTGCATCGGCGCGGGCTCGGAGGCGGTGGCGGCGACGACGATGGTGTAGGCCATCGCGCCGAATCTCTCGAGTGTCTGGACGACCTGCGCGACGGACGAACGCTTCTGTCCGACGGCGCAGTAGATGCAGATGAGGTCGTTCTTCGCCGAGTTGATGATGGTGTCGAGCGCGACGGCGGTCTTGCCGGTTTGGCGGTCGCCGATGAGCAGCTCGCGCTGGCCGCGCCCAATGGGAATCATCGTATCGATCGCCTTGATGCCGGTGGCCATCGGCTCGGTAACTGACTGGCGCGCGATGACGCCGGGAGCGAGGCGCTCGACCGGAAGCCGATGCGGCGTATTGATGGGACCCTTGTCGTCGATGGGCTGGCCAAGCGCGTTGACCACGCGGCCGATCATCGCCTCGCCGACGGGAACGTCCATGATGCGGCCGGTGCGCTTGACCTGGTCGCCCTCGCTAATCTGGGTGTAGTCGCCGAGCAGAACGACACCGACCTGGTCCTCTTCGAGGTTCATCGCGAGGCCGGAGACGCCATGCGGAAACTCGATGAGCTCGCCGGCCATCGCTTTGTCGAGCCCGTGCACGCGCGCGATGCCGTCGCCGAGCGTGATGACCGTGCCGACCTCGTCGACCTGGATGCGCTGCTCGTAATTTTCAATCTGGCTGCGCAGCAGCTCGGTAATCTCATTTGCCTGAATCTGTGCCATGCTCTTCCTTTTTCTCTCTGAACCTTTTGACTCTAGACCTGCGCGCCGGAAGTTGTCAGGCGCCCGCTGTGGCCAATCGCTGTCGCATCTGCTCCAGCTGTCCGCGGACCGAACCGTCGTAGACCGTCGAACCAAGCTTGACGACAGCGCCCCCCAGCAGCGAGGGATCCTCGCGATACGTAGCCTGGATGCGCGGCTCACCGGCAAGCCTGGCAACCTGCTGCTCCAGCAGACGGCGGTTGTCAGGATCGAGCGGACGCGCCGTGGTGATCTCGACCTCAGCGATCCCGGAGTCCTCGTCGGCGATGTTCGCGTAGGCGCCGATCATGTTGCGGATCTCATGCAGCCGCTGGTGATGCGTCAGCAGGGCGATGAAGTTGCGGATGGGCCGCGACAGACCGAGTCGCGGCGCGAGCGCGTCCAGCACCTTCAACTTCTGCGCTTCCGGGATGGAGGGATTCTGCAGCACCTCGCGCAGTTCAACGCTTTCATCGAGCAGGTTCGCGAAGCCCTCGAGCTGGCCCTGTGCAGCAATCAGGTCGAGCTGCTGATCAGAGATAACGGCAGCAAGCGCGCGGGCATAACGGAGGTCAACGACAGCCATCAGTTGTGCCCTCCCTTGTCGCCGGTTAGGTCACGGGCGAAGCTCTCGACAAGAAGGCGGTCGGTCTCGGCTGTCACGACGAGCTTGCGCGCAGCCTGCTCGATGGCAAGGCCGGCAGCGAACTGCTGGATGTCACGGCGCGCGGCAGCCGTCGCAGCCTGAATCTCAGCCTCGGCCGCGGAGAGAATCTTGGCCTTTTCGTCTTCGACGCTGGTGCGGATCCGGTGGGCTTCCTTCTCAGCGTCAGCCTCAGCCTGCGTGCGCATAGCGGCGATCTGGTCGTCGAGCTTCGAGAGCCGGGCTTCAACCGAGTTCAGCCGGGCGCTGGCCTCTTCGGTGGCCGTGCGCGCATCGACGAGCTGCTTCTGGATCCTGGTGTTGCGGGCAGCGAAGGTCTTTGGCAATAGTTTCAGCAGCGCGTACCCAATCGCGATCGCGAGGACAAGGAAGTTGAGAAGCGTGAACGCCGTCGCAGCCTGCTCAGCATTAAGGCCGATCAGCGAGCCGAGCTTCCGCACGGCAGCCGAGTGGCGATATTCGTCGTTCTCGTCCCTCACCTCTTCCTTCTTCTCGGGAACGGCGTTGTCCGGCTCGGAGGCCTCGCCGGCGTTCGCGGGAGCCTGCTGGCGTGGCTGCTCGTGATGCGTGCGCGCCTGAGCATGCAGCCGCGCCGCGGGAACAGGCATCAACGCAACAGCCAGCAGAGCGACACACGAACAGCGCCGGAAAGGCCGGAAAAAGATGAAAAAGGACGTCACTGATGGACCTCCGCCACGGCTTCGCCGGCTGGCAGAATAGCCTTGACGATCTGTTCTCCGAGCATCGCGGCGGCACGCTCAATCTGCTCGCGAGCGATCCCAGTCGAGCTCTCGATCTCGGCCTTGGCAGATTGAATCTTCTTCTGGGCCTGCTCACGCGTGTCCTTGAGAGCAGCTTCGCGCTCAGCCTGCAGGCGCTGCAGTTGCTGCTCGCGCAGCGCGAGAATCTGCGCGCGCGCGGCGCGGAGCTTCTCCTCGTAGGCGGAGGTCTCCGCCTCCGCGGCGGCGATCGCCCCACGTGCCTGCTCGACAGCGCCGGAGGTCCTCGCGCGGCGCTCGGCCAGCGTGTGCTCGAGCGGACGGCGCACCAAAATACCGTAGGCGATCACGAGCAGGATGAAAAAGATCGCAGTCGGCACAGCGCCGAGCAGCAGACCACCAAGTTGGTTAAGAATTTCCATGTAGTTCTGCGGGTAGGACGGCGGGCGGCGGGCTCTTGTCTGCCCGCTCAATGCGCACACTCCGGGCGGCGCAGATTCCATGCCTACGTTCCTTCTAGTTGTAGCAAACGCTCGCTTTGAACGTCAAAGACGAAGCAACGGTAATCGGCGGTAATCGGACTCCGGCAGCGATAATCAACCGCCACAACGAGCATCCATAACGTTCGATTTCGACTCCCCCTTGTGAGATTTTTTGCTGCAATTTCCGTCGGGAGGCGTACACTAGTTCTACCACCCGAGACCCGTTCCGGGTCGTGCAGGCCGCGTGAAAGGGGATTTACCTCCGCTCCCCACTCAGGCGGCCTGTATTGTTGTTATCGCCATTTGGCTGATACCGCCGATAGCGGCCGAGAAGCGACGTCGGTCCGACCGCCGTCAGCGCAATATTGTTCCCCTCATAACTCTGATTGAGCAGCGTCGCGCCGCGTTCCAGCGCGGCGAGGATGCGGCCTTCTGACTGGGGAATGGAGAACTTCGCCTCGACAAGCGGATCGGCGGTGAGTGCGGCATCGATCGCCTGAAGAAGATTCTCGCGTCCCTGGCCCTTCAATGCGGAGACCGGGATCCCGCCGGCGGGCATGGGTGTGGCGGCGCCTTCGGCGAGCAGATCGATCTTATTGAACACCTGCAGTGTGGGCTTGTCCTGCACGCCGAGTTCCGTGAGTACGGCTTCGACCTCGACGCGCTGCTCTTCCAGCAGCGGACTGGCAGCGTCGCGCACGTGCAGGAGCAGTTCGGCGCGTTCCACTTCCTCTAAGGTCGCGCGGAAGCTGGTCACAAGGCTGTGCGGCAGCTTGCGGATAAAGCCGACCGTATCTGACAGCAGCACCTTGCGGCGCGAGGGAAGCGTGAGCTGGCGGAGCTTGGGATCGAGCGTGGCGAACATGCGCTCGGACGCCAGTACCTCGGCTCCGGTAAGCGAATTGAACAGCGTCGATTTACCTGCGTTGGTGTAGCCGACGAGTGCCACTGTGGGCACGGGCACGGCCTCGCGCCTGCCACGTTGCTGCCGGCGAATGCGCCGAACCGCCTCGAGTTGCTGCTTGATACGGTCAATCCGAGCGTTGATGCGGCGACGGTCGGTTTCGAGCTGCGTCTCACCGGGGCCGCGGGTGCCGATACCGCCACCGAGCTGTGACATCATCTTGCCGCGGCCCGCAAGCCGCGGGAGCTGGTACTCGAGTTGGGCAAGCTCGACTTGCAGTTGGCCCTCGCGGGTGCGGGCATGCCGCGCGAAGATGTCGAGGATTAGCTGCGTGCGGTCGATGACGCGGCACGGCAGCCGCGCCTCGAGATTGCGAAGCTGCGAGGGCGAGAGGTCGTGATCGAAGAGGACCAGATCGGCTTCAGTGGATCGAGCCGTAGCATCGATCTCGTCGAGCTTGCCTCCGCCGACCAGGGTGGCCGGGTCTGGACGGGGCCGGTGCTGCACGAGAACAGCAGCAATCTCGGCCTCGGCGGAGCGGGCGAGCTCCTGGAACTCGGCCAGCGATAGATCGAACTCCAGGTCCCGGGCGAGGGCCGGCTCGGCGCTTTCGGGCGCGGCCTCGCCGCGAGTGGCGCGATCCAGGGCCGCAGACGCGCGGGCCTGCCTGGCCGCCGGCGAGAGACCGGGACGTCCGCTGGTGAAGTCGACCGCAACCAGCACCGCGCGTTCCCGCGCAAACCCGCTACGAGCCCGCCCAGCGATGGCATGAGGAGCTGCTGACATGGGAATCTCTAGTTTCTCCCGGTTGATACCCGGCGCGGCGTTCAGCGGGCGACGGCAGTGGGCGCCGGCGCGGCCGGACTACCCTCTGCGCTGGCGGAGGCCGGACCAGGTCGATGTTCTGCGCCGGGCGTGCCGGCGGGCCTGGGCTCGGTGTGAAGCGCGGGCCGGCCGCTGACCACCGTGGAGATCGCGTGCTTGAAAATAAGCTGCTCCTGCGCGTTGTTCTCCAGCAGTACCGAGTATTTGTCGAAGGACCGGATGCGCCCCGTCAGCTTGACGCCGCTGACCAGATAAATGGTGATGGGGCTCTTGTCCTTCCGAACAGTGTTGAGAAAGGTGTCCTGAATATTCTGCGCCGGCTTCGAATCCATATGGCCGATCTCCTGGGTAACACTTCTGTAAAAAACAACTTGCTGCCAATGGGCATCTGCTGCCAAACCCCGCACTGCCCAAAGTGCAACCACTACCCTACAGGGCTGTCACCCCATCGAGCAAGCTCGCTGGGCACCCCGAACAGACTTCGGCGACCCTCCCGCAATAAGCCGTCCCGCTGCCCTCTCCACCCCTGCGAACAAGCTCGCCGGGGACCCCGGGTTGCGCGCCGGGAGAACCACAGACGGCAGCGTAGGATGAAAACAATGTCAGAGACGACCTTGAAAGGCAACCGCCAAACCGTTCAGATGCTTGATTTCAGGCGCGAGTTCTCCGCCATTCGGAACGAAGTGCTTTCTGCCATCGAAGAGGTCTGCGATTCACAGCGGTTCATCCTAGGCCCTCAGGTCGAGCGATTCGAACACGCCGCCGCTGAGGCCTGCCGCGTGGGCTACGCGGCCGGTTGCGCCAGCGGTACCGATGCCCTCTGGCTGGCCCTGGCTGCCCTGAAGATTGGCCCCGGGGATGCCGTCGTCACCACACCCTTCAGCTTCTTTGCGACCGTCAGCGCGATCCTGCGCGCGGGCGCGGTGCCCGTCCTGGCGGATATCGATCCGGCAACGTTCAATCTGTCACCTGCGGCGGTCGAAGAGGCCCTGCGGAAGGCCGCTCCAGCCGGAGCGAAACGGATCGCAGGCGCCATGCCGGTACACCTCTATGGCCAGTGTGCGGAGATGGACGCCTTCTCGGACCTCACCAACAGGTACGACCTGAAGATCATCGAGGACGCCGCCCAGGCCTTTGGCGCTTCCTGGAATGGCGTCCGCGCTGGTGGTCTGGGAGACGCCGCTGCTTTCAGCTTCTACCCAACCAAGAACCTGAGCGCGATGGGCGACGCTGGCATGGTCACAACCCGCTCAGCCGAGACCGACGAGCGCCTGCGCATGCTGCGGACGCACGGTATGCGGCGGCGGTACTTCCACGACGAGATCGGCTGGAACGCCCGCATGGACACCATCCAGGCGGCGGTGCTCGAAGTCAAACTGCGGCGCCTAGACGCCGGCAACGCGCGGCGGCGCGAGCTCGCGGCAGTCTACGACCGCGAATTTCGCGAGGCGGGGCTCGTCGGGCAGAATGTAGCGGATGGCATCGTCCTGCCATGGACAGATCCTCGCGCCGAGCACGTCTTCCATCAGTACGTCATTCGAGCTCCGCGCCGTGACGCCTTGCGCGCGTTCCTCGCGGAAGAGGGTATCGCCTCTGAGATCTACTATCCACTCCCGCTGCACCTGCAGGAGAGCCTCGCATTTCTCGGCTATAAGAAGGGCGCCCTGCCGGAAAGCGAACGCGCGTCCACCGAGGTGCTCGCGCTTCCAATCTATCCGGAGCTGCGACAGGATGAGGTGGAGACCGTAGTGGATGCGGTCCGGCGCTTCTACGCCTAGCGCTTGCGACCCTTCTTCTCTTTCTTGGGTTCCGGCGCCGGGTGCGCTTCCGCAGGAGGCGGCGTGTTCGGCTGCAGAATCCGACGGCATATATTGCCTTCGAGCCGGTACGTCTTTGTTACCGTCTTCGCCGGCTTAATCGCGCCGGTCTTCGGGTCCGGCACGGGCTGCGGTGCGTCCGCCGCGAGCACGTTATAAGAGAAGGTGGGCAGCTCCTGCGTGGCATCCGGGCCCTTGCCGTACGGGTCCTTCGACTTGAAAAGCTTCACCGGCAGATAACCCTCGATATTGTGCTCGCGGAAACTGGTCTCGTAGCGATGCTTCTTGATGTTCCAGATGAATACCCGCACCTGGTCGAAGTCGTACGGCAAACCGGCTTGCCAGGAATTGAGCACAGCCACATACTCCGGGACTACGGTGACCGTCTGGCCATTGTTGAGCATGCCGGAATCGGGATCGTTCACCGTGGTGAGTAGATAGGATCCCACGACGCGCTGGCCCTCAGCGTAGCGGGCAAGCGTGTCCGGCACGCTCACGTCGATCAGGTGCGAGTACACCCAGCCAGTCTGGCCCTGCGCCCCACGCACGAGCCACCAGTCTTCCATCGCCGGCGGCGGCGGTGCAGTTGGCTTCACCTTACCTTTCGTGCCCGTCTCCGGCTTCTGGGCGTCCGCCACCAGGCCTCCCGGAGGCAGCGGCTTGGCAACCGTCGCGCGCTCGAGCAGGCTTACAGGGTCGTTCTCGGACAGGCGGAAAAACCGGTCCGTCTCGCGCCCCGGGCTGATGTGCAGGTAGACGTCATCGCGCGCGGTGGCCGAGGCGACGATCGGGTCATGCAGATGCTCCTTGCGCAGCTCGTCAAATTGGTCCGCGAGCGCCTGGTCGGCGGTCAGGCGCGTCTCCAGCCACCCAACGGCCCCGTCCGGCGTCTTCACCTTCAGAAACCGCCGATCGCGCTCGAGCACCTCCAGCTTCTCGCCATTCGTGACCTCGCCCGTCCTGTTCGAAACAGCCGCCACGCGGTCGCGAAGGATGCTGTTCTTCGCGATGACGTAGACGTACTGGCTCTCACTGTGCGCACGAAAGCGGCTGCAGCCCGAGGCAGCCATGAGTCCGCAGAGCGCGGCGATCATAACCAGCCAGCGTACCTGCGGAGATTGCCTTTGGGCGAGAGAGATCGGGTGCGAATCAGGAGACATATGCGTGCAAATTCCTCGGCGGTTGAAATGAGGTGAGCTGCTGGCGGCGTTAGTGAGTCATGGCGAGGATGACAGGATAGGAGGTCGAGGTTCCCATGCCCGCGCTGGTGACGAGCGTCAAACCCCCGCCATTTCCAATCGTAAACAGCTGAATGCCGGAGTTGCCGTTGTATCCGGCGGCAACCATGTATGTGCCGGATTTATCGACACCGATCGCGGACACATTGGAAGGCCCGGTAAATGGCGATCCGGAAACCTGCGAAAGAGTCCCCGAGCTCTCAATGGCATAGCTTGAGATCGTCCCTGCGCCTTCATTCGCTGTGTAGACATAACCTTGGCCCGAGCTGAGCACAACCGAGCGTGGCGTCACGCCCGTTGAGTAGGCGGCAGAATATTTCGAGACCGCATCTCCGGCAGAGTCCGTGATCTGGTACACCGCGAGCGCGTTCGTCCGCGCGATAAAGACGTTGTTGTGACTGTCCAGCGCGACGGAGTAGTCGCCGCTCGGGGACGCCTGCGTGGACCCTGAACCAATCACCAATGGAGAGCTGGTTGTAATGCCGGAGCCGCTGGAGTACGGAAAGATCGCCGTTCCGGCACTGCCAAGGGAAGCCAGCACAAACTCTCCGCTGGGAGCGACCTTGACCGTGCAGGTCTGGCTCAGAACCGTGCCGCTTAGCGGGCAGCCCGTCCCGGGTAGGCCAAAAGTTCCCGCCCGTCCAAGATTTCCGCTGCTGTCAATTGTGTATTCGGTCAGGATCGTTCCCGTCGTGTCGACGGAGAACAGAAACTTGCCGTCAGGCGAGACGTCCATCGAGGAGATCGCGCCGCTGACCTGCACCTGGCCCCCATTGGGACCAGAGAGCTGGCCTGTGCTGGAGATGGAATAGACGTAGATGCCCGGATTCGAGGTACCGGCTGAACTCGCAACGTAAAGAACCGCATCGTTGGACGAGACGGTCATCGCAACCGGGATGAAATTCAGATTGAATGGCGAACCGGAGATTGCCGCGAGCGAACCTTTGCCGATGTCATAGCCGGAGATGTACGTCGTGCCGGCGCTCGCATTCGAGACGTAAACGTAGTCGCTCGTCGTTGATCCGCCGCTACCGCTGCCGCTCGACGGACAGCTTGCCTTCTGGCAGATGAAGAAGTTGTGGCAGCCGGCCAGCAGGACCGTTCCCGCGACCGCGAGAGCCGCTCCGCCACGAGTCACAAGCTGCCCGGCGGCTTTCCGCGATGGATACACCGTTGTCTCCCAAATACAATTGCAGCAACCATTGTCGCAGGTCGCCCCTATGCGCCCCAGCCTTCTTGCTGCCATGCCAATGGGACGTATCACCTCAGGAACTGTCTGCGGATCGAAGCCGCAAAGTTTCCGCCCGTTTGGTTACGGGCGACACTTTGGCTATCCGCATCCCTGCCCGGTATCATCGTTATCGACATGCCTAGCTTTTCCGACAGCATCTTTTTGTTTGTGCTGGCGCTTCTGCTCTTCGGGCCCAAGAAGCTGCCCGTGCTGGCGCGCGAGCTGGGCAAATGGGTCGGCGAGTTCCGCCGCGCCTCCAACGAGTTCAAGATGCAGATGGAAGAGGAGCTCCGCCAGGCCGAGCAGGAAGACCGCCAGAAGCAGATTGCCGCCATGGAAGCCGCCGCGCCCGTTGCTCCTCCCCTTGAAGAGCCGTCCCACCCTCACCTGCCCGAGCCTGTAGCGGAGGACGTTGCCTCGCCCGAACCCGCGCCGGAGCCCGTTTCCGAACCCATAGCCGAGCCAATACCCGAGCCCTTGCCCATTGCGACCTCTGGCGAACTGAAGATGATGCCCCCTTCGACCGGCCTGCCCGCGGCGCGAAGCAGCAACGGATCCGAAGACCCGCTCGGCGGCGGATTGCTCGATGCGATCCCCTCAGCCGCCGAACGGGAGCACGCCGGCGTAGCCGTGGCAGAAGGCGAGTCCAGTGGCCGCTGACCTTCTCGACCGCGCGCGCAACGCCGCGCAGGAACGCGCTGAACTGCCCGGCATGAGCCTCATGGAGCACCTGGAGGAGCTGCGCACCCGCCTCCTGCGCTCGCTCATGTGGCTCGGCCTCGGCATGGTCGTCGCCTGGATCTTCCACGTGCGTCTTGTGAACTTCATCCAGAGGCCTTTGCTGGACATTCACCTCTCGATGACGATGACGCACCCGACCGATGCGATCAATCTGTTCATCAAAACTGCCCTGGTCTTCGGCGCAATCTTCGCCAGCCCGTTCATCCTCTATCAGGTGTGGCTTTTCATCTCGCCGGGCATGTATGCGCACGAGAAGAAGTACGTCTGGCCGTTTCTCTTCATCACGGTCGTGCTGTTCCTCGCCGGAGCCTGGTTCGGCTATCGCTACGTGCTGCCCGGTGCGATGGTAATTCTCATCCAGGACTTCGGAAAGAACTTCACCCACATGATCACCATCGAGGACTACACCGGCTTCTTCCTCGCCGTGATCCTCGGGCTGGGCATCTGTTTTGAGATGCCGGTGCTGATCTTCTTCCTCTCGCTTTTCGGCCTGGTGGACGCAAAGTTTTTGCTGAGGCACTTCCGCTACGCGATCCTCGCAATCTTTCTGATCGCCGCGATCATCTGTCCCTCTCCGGAGCCGACCGCGATGTGCCTCTTTGCTGCGCCGATGCTCGGGCTCTACTTTCTGGGCGTAGCTGTGGCCTACTTCGTTCATCCAAACCGCCGCAAGAAGCGGCAGGACGCTTTGAAAGGAGCGGCGTGATACATCTCCGTTCGCTGTCTCGCGTGGCAGCCGTTGCGTTCGCTTTGCTGGCCGGATTGTGCGCCGGCACACCGGCGTGCGCAGCCAGGCAACCAGCTTCGGGGCACGCAATCTCCGGGGCCGAGGTCCTGCGCCTCACGCAGCAATACATCGACGTCGCGCCGAAGCGCTATGTCGGCTCACCCGGGCACACAGCGGCGGAGAACTTCATCCGCCAGCACTTTCAGCCAGAAGCTGCCAAGGGAGACATGGTCACCGATGAGTTCTATGCGCGCACGCCGATCGGTGTGGTCACCATGCGCAACTTCGTCGTGAAGTATCCCGGCAAGAAGGATGGCATCATCGTCCTCGCCTCGCATTACGAGACCAATTATCCACTTAGAGACGTGAACTTCGTCGGTGCTGATGATGGCGGCTGCACCACGGCACTCCTGATTGCCATCGGCCAATATCTCCGCCAGCATCCGCCTCAGGGTTACTCCGTATGGCTGCTCTTCGACGACGGAGAAGAGGCCATCGGCAACAGCGGAATGGTGGGCTCTGACCAGCTCTACGGCGTGCGGCACATCGCCGCAAAGTGGGCAGGCGACGGCACCCTGAACAAGATCAAGGCCTTCATCGTCGCCGACATGCTCGGATGGAAGCACATGAACATCGATCGCGAGACGAACTCCACGCCCTGGCTGCTCGATCTGCTCGCGAAAGCCGGCAAAGACACCGGCCACTCGAACTACCTGTTCAGCCATTCAGGTCCGATCGAGGACGACCACATCCCGTTCAAGGAGCGCGGCGTTCCGGTGCTGGATGTCATCGCATATGAGTACGGCCCCTACGATCAGCAGCGCGGCGACTTCGCATACCATCACACTCCTGAGGACACGATGGACAAGCTCAGCGCGCAAAGCCTGCAGGTCTCGGCCGATATCTTTCTCGATCTGATTCGGCTGATCAACCAGCACTGAGCGAGCAGCGCTGAAGCGCCGGAAGGAGTTCCGCGGGTGGTGACGCCAATCTCCTACTGGGTTGCATTCCACGTCGCGCTCATTCTCCTGCTCGCAGCCGAGTACATCATGGCGCACCGCGTCCGGGAGACGCGTCGAAAAGCGCTCTATGCAACCTTCCTCTGGGTCGCCGCAGCGCTGGTTCTCGCCGGATTGCTGCTGCCGCACTTCGGCTCCCGAGGAACCGTCCAGTATCTCGCGGCCTACGCGATCGAAGAGTCACTCTCGGTCGATAACCTGTTCGTCTTTCTTCTGCTGTTTCGCATCTTCCGCATCCCCGAGCAGCGCCAGCCCAGAGTGCTCTTCTGGGGTGTTGCGGGCGCAATCGTCATGCGCGGCGCTTTTATTGCTGCCGGCGTCGGCCTGCTGAATCACTTTCACTGGATCAGCTACGTCTTCGGCGCAGTGCTGCTCATCAGCTCCGTTCGCCTCGTGCTGCCCAGCCACGAAAAAGAGAAGACTCCCAAATGGATCACGTGGGTCCGGCGCATTCACCCCGTCAGCGAGCGGCAGGACACCTTCTTCACTTACGAAAATGGCCGGCGCATGATCACTGTTCTCATGCTCGCGCTGCTGGCCATCGAGTTCAGCGACATCGTCTTCGCGATGGATTCCATTCCCGCCGTGCTCAGCATTACGCGCGAGCCGTTCCTCGCCTACACGTCCAACATTATGGCCGTCATGGGGCTGCGTTCGCTCTACGTGCTGCTTGCGGCGATGCTCGCCCGCCTGCGCTTCCTGCACTTCGGACTCGCGGCCGTCCTCGCCTTTGCCGCCGTCAAGATGCTCATCTCTGCGCGCATAGACATTGGCCCCATCCTCTCGCTAATCGTGATCGCTGCTCTCCTCGCAATCACCATCACGGCATCGCTGATGTTTGCAAAACCACATCCGCAACTTGAGGCTCCCGAATCAGAAGCTTAGCGAAGAATTCCGCTGCAACGCGCTATCCTGAGGTGGTGTCGTCCAACTCCAGAATCGTTACCGTGCGCACGCAGGCTCTCTCCTACGATGTTGAGATCGGCACCGGTCTGCTCGCGTCCGTCGGCGCCCGTATCGACGCGCTGCTGGACGGCGGCCTGCGCGCCGGCAAGCAGCGCGTATTCGCCGTCACCTCACCCGAAATCCTGAAGCTGTGGGGCGACGAACTGCTCAGCGGATTCACCAGCAGGCCGTCAATAATCACCGTCCCCAGCGGCGAGAGCCACAAGCGGCTCGCCACAGTTGAAGGCCTGCTCGAACAACTCGCCGAGGCTGGCGCTGATCGCGATTCTGTGCTGATCGCCTTTGGCGGCGGTGTGATCGGCGACATGACCGGCTTCCTCGCAGCAATCTACATGCGCGGCATCCGCTACGTGCAGGTACCCACGACGCTGCTCGCCCAGGTCGACAGCTCCATCGGTGGCAAGACAGGCGTGAACCTCGCCGCCGGAAAGAACCTCGCCGGAGCATTCCATCATCCGCTCGCCGTCTACGCCGACGTTTCGACACTCAGCACGCTTCCACCCGACGAGCTCCGCGCGGGCCTGCAGGAGTCCATCAAGGCCGGCATCATCCGTGATCCGGAACTGTTCACGCTGCTCGAACGCGAGCGCGATCGAGTGCTCTCCGGAGATGCCGAGGTACTCACGGATGTCGTCGCGGCCAGCGTTCGCGTCAAGGCAGATGTCGTGAACGCGGACGAGCGCGAGTCCGGCCTGCGCATGATCCTTAACCTCGGGCACACGCTCGGCCACGCCATCGAAGCGGCCACAGCGTACAAGCAACTACTGCATGGCGAAGCGGTCGCATGGGGCATGCTCGCTGCGATTCGCATCGCGGCGTCACGAGCGATGGTCACAACGGCCGATGCCGAGCGCATGCAACAGCTCATTCGCTCGTATGGTCCACTCAAACCTTTCCGCGCCGATCCTCAGCATCTCGTCACGCTAACAGCCAAGGACAAGAAGAACCGCAGCGGTGCACGCTCTTTCGTTCTACCGACCTGCATCGGATGCGTCACGATCGTAAGGGATGTAAGCGAGCGCGAACTGCTCGATGCCGCGCACCAAATCGTCGAAGAGGCGCGCAACCCGCAGTCCCACCTCAGCGGAGCAACGCGGTGAGCACGACGATTGGCGACCAGGAGCACACTGCAGGCGCAAGGCCCGCAGCAGAGAACTCTGAGCCAGAGGCCGCAGCACACGTACGCGAACTCTTCGGCTCCATCGCGCCAACCTACGATCGCCTCAACCATCTGCTCTCCTTAGGCCTTGACCAGCGATGGTGGCGCCGAACCGCATCCACATTCAATGCAATCCTCGCACCGCCCGGAAGCGCGCGTGCTCGACATCTGCTGCGGCACAGGCGACCTCACCGCCGCTCTGCTCGCAAAGCGCCCCACCGACCCTGATGCAGAACCCCTCATCGGCCTCGACTTTTCGCCGCAGATGCTCCATCTCGCCGAGCGCAAATATGCAGGCGCAAATGTCCGCTGGACAGAGGGCGACGCCATGGCTCTCCCTTTCGCCGACAACTCGTTCGACCTCGTAACCTCCGCGTTCGGCTTCCGCAACCTCACCAACTACGCCAGCGGCCTCGCCGAGATTCATCGTGTGCTCCGGCCCGGAGGCAGCATCGGTATCCTCGAGTGCAACCAGCCCACCGGACTCAGCGGCGCGTTCTACAACCTCTACTTCCACCGCGTCCTGCCCCTAGTCGGCGGATGGATCTCCGGAGAGCGCGCCGCTTACGAATACCTTCCGGCCTCCGTTCGCCGCTTCCCTCGGCCACCCCGCATGCTGCAGCTCATGCGCGCGGCCGGGTTTACGAACTGCGCCTGGGACGGCTATCTCCTGCACGCAGCCGGTCTGTACCGCGGCATCAAAGCCTGAGCCAGCGCATGTATCCTCACCGCATGGCCGGAAGCGCAAAGCCGGTGACCGCCGGCACAGAGCACCACGAGCGTGCGTACGCGAAACGCACGGCCGCGCTGACCTCGTTTCTCGCCGCTTCCGGAATCACCCTCCTGAAGCTCATCACAGGGCTGCTCACCGGATCGCTCGGCATGTTGAGTGAGGCGGCGCATTCGGGCATCGACCTCATCGCCTCTTTGCTCACCTTCACCTCGGTTCGGGTCTCTGACCGCCCCGCGGATGCAGAGCACGCCTTCGGTCACGGCAAGGTTGAGAACCTCTCCGCCGCTGTCGAAACCGCCCTCATGATTGCCTCCTGCATATGGATCGCGACCGAGGCAGTCCTCCGCATCCTGCATCCAGCCCGCCTCACGCTGCGCTTCTCCATCTGGCCCTTCGTCGTTCTACTGCTCTCAATCCTCGTAGACTCCGCGCGTTCCATCGCACTGCATCGTGTAGCAAAGGCCCATCGCAGTGAAGCCCTCGAGGCCGACGCGGTGCACTTCGGCACGGATATCTGGTCCTCCGCCGCCGTCATCGTTGGTCTGCTGTTCTCGTTTGCAGGCCAGCGGTGGAATCGGCCTCACTGCGTTACGCCGATGCCATCGCGGCACTCGTCGTGGCCGGAATCATCTTTCACGTTACGTGGAGGCTCGCGCGCAGAACACTGGATTCTTTACTCGACGCGACCCCGCCCGAGGTCCGCGACAAAATTCAAGGTCAGATTCTGCGCGACCTCAAAGCGATTCCTGACATCGTTTCCGTGCAGCGGCTGCGCGTGCGGCGCTCGGGCTCGGATTACTTCGTCGATCTCACCGTCGGTCTTCCGCGCGCGCTCAGCTTCCAGCGCTCCGAACAAGTCACGTTGGCTGCGATAGAAACCGTCCAGAAGCGGCTCACAGGGGCTGATGTTGTCGTAAAAACCGTACCCACTGCGACTCTCAACGAGAGCCTCTTCGACCGTGTCCGCGCCGTTGCCGCACGTCGCAACCTGAACGTTCATGACGTCAGTTTGCAACAGTACGATGGCGCGCTTCATCTCGAACAACACCTCGAAGTGCCCGAGTCGATGCCACTGCGCAATGCGCACGAGATCGCCACGCAACTGGAGGCCGACATCCGCCGCGAGGTGCCCGGCATCGCCACGCTGCTCACCCACATCGAAGGCGAGCCCGCGACGATCGCGCATGCTGTGCCGATCGAAACCGCCACCAACCTCGAAAAGCAGCTTCGCAAGACCGCCGCAGACTTCCCCGAAATCCTCGACATTCACGAGATCACCGTGACACGAGGTTACGGCGGCACTGCGCATACCATCCAGGCCAACTGCCATTGCACTCTGCCGGACGATCTGCCGATGAGCCGCGTGCACGCGATCATTACCGATTTCGAAAACCAGTTCCGAGTGCAGCATCCGCAGGTCACGCGCGTACTCATCCACCCGGAACCTGCGTCGGACAACCGCCGATAGCCCGGCGCCGCATCCTAGCCTGTATCCTGAACAGGAATGCGGCGATTCTTCCAAATTTTCCTGGGCGCTCTGCTGATGCTCATAGTCTTTGTGCTGTTCGCGGGGATCGCGCTGCGGCTCGCATTGCATGGCCGCGAGGTCGCCATTCCCGATCTCTCCGGCCTGACCGTCGCACAGGCCAGCGAGGCTGCGCTGCACAGCGGCCTCGATCTCAACATCGAGAACAAGTTCTACTCGCGCACCGTCCCCGCAGGACGCATCCTCTCGCAGTCGCCCGCGGCCGGCTCACGCGTGCGTCGCGGTTGGCAGTTGCGCGTCACCGAAAGTCTCGGCCCGCAGCAGGTCACCATCCCCGACGTTGTCGGCGAGCCCGTCCGCGAGGCTTCGCTCGACCTGCGCAAATCCTCGCTCGACCTCGGCACCCTGGCCCATATGGACGCACCCGGCGACACTGACATGGTTCTTTCGCAGACGCCGCCTCCGGACGCCGGCGTGGACCAGCCCCGCGTGAATCTGCTGCTCAGCCAGCAAGGCGCCGGCGCGTCCGATGCCTTCCTCATGCCTTCGTTCGTCGGGATGAGCTGGCCGTCAGCAAACCGCGCGGCCATTGCGCTTGGCCTGCGGGTTGCAGCCCTCGGAGAAATGGCGCCCGTTGCGGAACCCACACCCGCGCCCGCAACCGGCTCGACGCCCGCAGCTCCGGCACAGCAGCCGCCGCCGTCTACCGCTGCCCCCAACGGAGTTGGAGGACCGCCACAGATGCCCGCGCCTGCTCCCGTCCAGATGGTCCCCGTCGGCCCTGTAACGGCGCAGTCGCCAGAGGCCGGCCATCGCGCCAGCAAAGGCTCCGTGGTGAAGCTGACGTTCGGGCATCCATCGACAGGAGCTTCCCCTGCATCGCAGCCGCCTTCACCTGCAACCGTTCCGCGGTAGAACCCTACACCTCGCGCGCAAATACCGCAGCGAAGAAACCGTCACCCTGAAAGTTAGCCCCGGGAAGCGTCCGCAATGTATCTCCACGGGCAAGCTGCGTCAGATCCGGCGCGTCTTCGCGAACGACACCGTCGGATCGCAGCCGCTGCAGCAAATCGCCGATTGAAACCATCCGCCGTTTCTGCCTGGTGTCGCTCTGGGCGGTAACAGCCGTTACAACCGCTTCGTTCTCCTCAGGCTCAAGCGAGCATGTGGAGTACAGCAAGCATCCACCCGGGTTCAGCCGCTTCAGAGCCTCGCTAAGAATTCTCCGCTGCCGCACCGCCTGACGTTCGAATTCATTCGCCTCCAGCCGATGCCGAATCTCCGGATTCCGTGCGAGCGTTCCGGTCCCGCTGCACGGCACATCGCACAGAATCAGATCAAATCTCCCTTCCCTCGCAGGAAGTTCCGCAGCATCCACCTGCACCGTGCGAATGCTCCGTCCCGGCATCTCATGCTCCAGCCGCCGCTCCATCGACTGCAATCTCCGCGCGCTGATATCCGTCGCCAGCATCTCCGCCGCCGGATGTCGCCGCGCCAGCACCGCCGTCTTCCCACCCGGCGCAGCGCACGCATCCCAGATCCGCTGCGGCGATGGATGACTCGCTGCCGCCAACTCAGCGATCAATCGCGATCCATCATCGATCAGATTCACATCGACATGCTCCGCCGCCTCATTCGGCAGAAACAGATCGCCACGCGCGGGCTCGTGCTGGTCGTAGCCGCAGATCGCCATCGCCGCCTCCCGACCATAGAAGCCTTCCCATCGCCTCACCATCCACGCAGGATGTCCAAGCCGCGTCGCCATCGCATCGACAGATTCGACGATCGGCTTGCCCGGTGGCTTGGTCCCAACGAGCTTTCGCAAAACCGCATTTACCAGGCCCGCAGCCTTCGGATGCCCCGCCGCGCGCGCCAGCTCTACGCTCTCGCTCAGCGCAGCGTGCGGCGGCACACGATCCATGTGTCGCAGTTGAAACGCGCCGATTCGCAGCGCAACTCGCACCTCCAACGGCAGCGGCTGCTCAGGCCGCGCCAGCAGCTTCGCGAGCTCCGCATCCAGCGCAATCTGCCATCGCAGCACACCCATCACCAGTGCCGTTGCAAGATTCCGATCAGCCTGCGACAGCGTGCGCAACTCCGCACCGTGCAGCAGATCATCGCTATGCGCGAAAGTAGTCCCCACCTGCATCAGCACGCGAAACGCCGCCCAACGCGCTGGACTGACGCTCTTCGCCTGCTGTCCTGGACTTGCCGCAGCCCTCCGAGCTCTTCCATCAGCACCCTGCCTCTGCTCAGGCAAGACGCTCTCCTCGCCGAACCTGAAAGTCCTTCGCGAACTGTGCACCAGGCATTCGCGCCTTGCCTTCCATCTGCACCTCGTCAAGAACAAGCTGCGTCCCCTCCGCAGCCCCGACGCGCAACGCGTCATCGACCAACGCAAGCTCGCCGGGAGCAAGCTCCACATCCGTCGTTGCGCCCGGATGCATCCGATGCACCAGAAACCGCTTGCCACGAAACTCCGCATGCGCCCCCGGCCACGGAGAGAACCCGCGCCAGCGGTTGTAAGCCTTCCGCGCCGTCCTCCGCTCAAGCTCCATCCGTCCATCTTCCCGCGTCAGAATCGGCGCCAGCGTAGCCTGCGAATCATCCTGTCTGCGCGGCTGCAACCTTCCGCGCTCCAATCCATCAAGCGTCTCGATCATCAACTCCGCGCCGATCGCCGCAAGCTGCGGATACAGCTCCGACGCCCTCGTGTCAGCACCAACCGCAACGCGGCGCTCCAACAGAATGCTTCCTGTATCCAGCCCCGCATCGAGTCGCATCGTCGTCACACCCGTCTCTGTCTCGCCATTCGCCACTGCCCACTGAATCGGCGCCGCTCCGCGATACTTCGGCAACAATGACCCATGCAGATTGATATTGCCGAAGCGCGGCAGCGTCAGCATCCACTCCGGAATAATCCGCCCATACGCCACAACCATGATCGCGTCCGGCCGAATCGCCTCCAGCTCGCCGCGCAGCTCCTCATTCTTCTTGATCTTCTCCGGCTGCAGCACACGAAGGCCGCGCGCCAGCGCCGCCCGCTTCACTGCCGACTCCTGCAACTCCATCTTCCGCCCCGCCGGACGGTCCGGCTGCGTCAGCACAAGCCGAACATCATGCCCATGCTCAACCAGCGCCTCGAGCGTCGGTACAGCAAACTCAGGCGTTCCGCAGAAGACCAGCCGCATCGGCCGTCACCACTCGCCATTCTTCTGCAGCTTGCGAATGCGCCGCTTCACCAGGTCGCGCTTCAGCGGGCTCAGCCGGTCAATAAACAACACGCCGTCCAGATGATCGATCTCATGCTGCATCGCACGCGCCAGGAGTTCCTCGCCCTCCGTCTCAAAGAACTCGCCATTCACATCCTGCGCTCGCACCTTCACACGCGCCGCGCGCTGCACCTTTTCGCGAATCTCCGGAAGGCTCAGGCAGCCCTCTTCCTCAAACTGCTTTCCCGCGCGCTCCACGATCTCCGGATTAATCAGCACCAGCCTTTCTTCCGGCCGCTCCTTGAAGCTCACATCGATCACCGTGATGCGCTTCGACACCCCAATCTGCGGCGCCGCCAGCCCGATCCCACGCGCGGCATACATGCTCGCCCACATCTCTTCCACAAACTGCCCAAGCTCCGGCCCGAACTCCGTCACCACCGCGCCCTTCTTCGACAGCACAGGTTCCGGATACTTCACAATCGGATGAATCTTCGCACCTTCCTGGTCCGCGGCAACAGCCGTTGCACTCTCGTTTTCGTTCTTCTCGCTCATCGTCAATACGCTCGGATCTGTTCGCAATATCCGTGGAAGTTGCGCTTCACCTCGTTCAGGCTGTCGCCGCCAAACTTCTCCAGCACCAGTCGCGCGATCGTCAGCGCCACCATGGCCTCGCCCGCAACTCCCGCCGCCGGCACCACGCAAACATCCGACCGCTCATACGATGCCTTCGTCGCCTCGCGCGTCTCAAACGACACCGAGCCAAGCGGCCGCCGCAGCGTCGAAATCGGCTTCAGATACCCGCGCACCACCACATCCTCGCCGTTCGACATCCCGCCCTCAACCCCGCCGGCATTATTTCTCTCGCGCCGGAATCGCGTGAAGCTCTCCTCTGAGCTCTCGCCCTCACTCGCATACGCGATCGCATCGTGCACAGCCGACCCCGCCGACTCCGCCGCCGTCACGCCACGCCCAAGCTCCACAGCCTTCACCGCCTGCAGACTCATCAGCGCCTGCGCCAGCAAGCCATCCAGCCGCTCGTCCCAGTTCACATGCGTTCCAATGCCCGGCGGCAGCCCGTGCACGATCACCTCAAACACTCCGCCGACCGTGTCCCCCGTGCGCAACGCCTTATCCACCTCGGCCTTCATGCCAGCCTCGGACTCCGCATCCGCGCACGCCAGCATAACCTCGTCGCGCCCCGCGATCGCCGCCACCTCATCAAACGAAACTTCACGGCCAAGCTGCGCAGTCCCCACGCGAATCACATGACTCGCGACCTGCACACCAAGCTCGCGCAACATCAGCTTCGCCAGCGCTCCACACGCGACTCGGGCCGCCGACTCCCGCGCGCTCGCCCGCTCCAGCACGTAACGAGCGTCCTTGAAGTCGTACTTCAGCGCACCGGCAAGATCCGCATGCCCCGGCCGCGGGCTCGCTACAGCCTTGTGCAGCGATGCATCGCCGGCCTGCACCGGCAGAATCTGCTCCCAGTTCTTCCAGTCGCGGTTTGCCAGCGTCATCGCAATCGGCGAGCCGATCGTCTTTCCATGCCGCACGCCCGAGAGAATATGCGCCTCATCCTTCTCGATGCGCATGCGGCCGCCGCGGCCATAGCCCTGCTGCCGCCGCCACAACTCGCGGTTCACAAACTCCTGGTCAACAGGAATGCCCGCAGGCAATCCGCTGACTAACGCAACCAGAGCCTCACCGTGACTCTCACCCGCTGTAGAAAATCGAAGCATAAGAGAAAGAAAACGCGCCCAAACCCAAATCAAAATGCGCGGATTAAGCGATTATAACGAGGCCGCATCCCTCCACGCGCTCACCTCCGCTCAATCACCTGCACGTCCGCCGGATGCCTCCGCGACGTCACGCGATCCAGCACGAGCTCCTGTGTATGACTGAAACGAAACGGCGCGCCATGCTCCACATTCAATTCAACTCCGCTCAACTGCAGGTTCGTCGCATACGACGCAACCAGCCCGACCTTGCCGGAACCCACAACATCCGTCAGCCGCAGTCCGTCGATCGGGCTCTCCCGCAGGCCATCGACCACAACCAGCTCTTTCGCTCCATCCACCGTCACGCCATTGATCGCAATATCGCGGAAGTGCGGCGTGCCTGCATTCACCGGCTCAGCCTCATCCGGGTTCGGCTTCTCTCCCTCCATGCGATAAAAGTTCGTCACCTCAATCGCACGCCCCACATTCCGCATCGTCCAGTTGCTGAACCGCAGATCGGAAACCACACCGCCGCGCCCGCGACGGCTCTTGATGCGTATGCCTGCCTCTGTATCCACGGCCGTGATATTCGCTGCCAAAATATTTCGCACCGACCCTGAAGTCTCCGAGCCAATCGTCACCGCTCCATGCGCATGATGCACCGTGCATCCGGTGATCGTCACATCCTCCGTCGGCCGGTTCACACGCAACCCGTCCGCGTCCTTGCCGGACTTGATCACAATCCCGTCATCACCCGTGTCGATGTAGTCGTCCGTCAGGTGCACAAACCGCGAGCTGTCCACCACGATCCCATCCGTGTGCACGCCGGGATAGGTCTCGATCACCACATTCCGCACCGTCGCCCACTCCGTATACAGCAGGTGCACGGTCCACATCGGCGAGCCCTGAAAGTGCACATCCTCAATCAGCACACGCTTCGAATTCATCAGCCGCACAAACGATGGCCGCAGTTCCTCGCCCGCAGCCTCATATTCCGCGCGCGGAATCGTCTTATGGGCTTGCAGATCACTCAGCAGCCGCTCCCAGTTCGGTCCATTCGCCGAGCCAACATCACCGATCTGCTTGCCTGTCGCATACTCATTGCTCACCCCATGATTCGCTTCGCCCAGCTCGCGCGGATGCAGCTTCATCCAATCCGCATTCGAGCTCACCAGCGTTCCCGTCCCCGTGATCGTCACATCCTCGAGATCGTGTCCGCCGATCAGCGGAACAGGCGTCAGCGTCTCCACGCCCTGTTGCCGTCCCCACGTCAGCGGCAGCTTCTGCGCAGGAAACTCCACCACCGACCCAGGCCCGAACTCCAGACGCAGATGCGAGATCAACTCAATCGGCCCTGAAATGTAGTGCCCTGCCGGAACGTAAACCGTTCCCCCGCCCGCCGCCTTTGCCGCGGCAATGGCTCGCGCAAATGAATCCGTCGCCGGCTCACTCGAATTCGGCTTCGCTCCATACTGCGTGATGTCGAAGATTGCCTGCGCAAACGCCACATCGGTCAACAAAAGCGCAGCAGCGATGAACAGGACAACCCGCCCGATTGGCACCGCAACCGAATTCATCAGCTTTCTCGAAGCTCGAACGGCTGATCCTCAGCGGGCTCCGTCGCGGACGCCTCCGTCGGCTCAGACGCAACCGCCTCCGCAGCCTGCGGCGCAGTCGCAGCGGCGCCCGAAGCCTCCGCCTCCAGGAATCTCCGCGAATCAAACAGATTCCGCTCCATCGACCGCACCCACTCCGTCGGCTCATCCGCCCTTCGTCCCGCATCACGAGCCGCCGCAAACTCCGCCCGCATTGTCTGGAACTTCGCCTCGAGATCATCCAGCGCGCTCAGCAGCAGCGCCTCCGGCGTCATCGGCAGCTTCGGCGATCCGAACTCCAGCTTCCCGTGATGCGCCAAAATCATGTGCTCCACCAGCACACGCAGCGTCTCCGGAAACAGCACCGCCTGCTCACCCGTCACCTGCGCACGCTCACGAGCCTCGGCATCCATCGCAGAGATCGCCTCCGCGAGCATCCGCTGCGCAATCGTAATGTGCCCAACCAGCTGACCCTCCAGCGTGTAATTGAAGTTCGATCGCCAGCTCAGCTCTCGCACCTTGCCAATGTCGTGCAGAATCGCTCCCGTAACCAACAGGTCCGGGGCCACCTCGGGATAAAGCGGCGCCGTCGCGCGACACACCCGCACCAGCGCCAGCACATGCTCCAGCAATCCACCCAGCCACGCATGATGCAGCCGCTTGGCCGCCGGCGCCTCCTGAAACGCCGCGCCAATCGCCGGGTCATCAAAGAACCGCAGCACCAGCGCGCGCAGATGCTGGTTCGCAAACGCCTCCACGTACCCGCGCAGCTCCGCCATCATCGCGGGAATCTCGTACTGACTCGTCGGCACGAAGTCCGCCGACTCGATCTCGCCCTCAGCCGCCGCCCGCATCCGCGTCAGCGTGATCTGAAACCTCCCGTTGTACCTCGAAATCTGCCCCTGCACCTTGACGTAGCAGCCCTCCGCGCACGTCTCCACAACGTTCGCGAACTCCTCCCACATCCGCGCCTCCATCTGCCCCGTCTTGTCCGACAGCGTCAGCGCCAGATACTGCCCGCCCCCGCCCTTGCGGTCGCGCAAACTTATCGACGCCAGGCAGAAGAACGTCGTGACCACCTGATTCTCAAAGCGCGCCGCATCGGCAACAAAAAAGTCTTTCATCGGTTCATCTCAGCATAGGTCAAGAGCCCCGAAAACCGGGGCTCTTGCTGTGAGAAAGCAGGTTCACAATCGCTCTACTGCGGTGTAGACGCGCCCGGAGCCGAAGCCTGATTCGCCGGAGTCTGGCTTGCCGGAGCCTGGTTCGCCGGCGCAGTCTGCGCTGCCGGCGCCCCGCCCAGCGCAGGGTTCACGGTCGGAGCAACCACCGGCGTCGTATCCACCGGCTTCGGCTTCTCCTGCAACCGCTCCTTCGGCTGGTCCTTCGCGCGCTTCACCTTCGCCTTCTTCTTCTTGCCCGTATTCCCGTTCAGCCCCAGCGGAGCCGCGCGCTCTTTCTCGGCAGCCGTCTCCTGGCTCGTCGTCGGCGCTGGCCGCTTGGACGCCTTCACCTCTGCCTTCGCCACCTTCTGCTGCGCCCGCGTCGCCTCCGACTCCTTCTCCCGATCCGTAAACCGCGTCCTATGCTCCGCCACCGGCTTCGGCGCCAACGCATCGGCGTTGCTCTCGTCGGCGCCCGTTCCCGTCGTCATCGTCGTCACCGAATCCGACGGCGCCATCGCCGCTCCCGCCGTCTGTCCCAGCGGCTGATCATTGTTCCCCGTCTCCGCCGTCTGCGCCACACCCGCCGGCAGCGCCTTCTCCGGAGCCTGCCCAAACCGAATCTTCTCGCGATGAATCTTCTGCTTCTTCGGCGCCTTCCCACCCGAAGCCACCGCAGCCTTGGCCTGCTGCTTCTCGGCTTCCTTCTCACGCGCCGCGGCCAGATCCGCCTGCGCCCGCGCAGCCTTCTCCTGCTCCATGCGCTGCTTCTTCACCGTCTTCTTCTTTGGTGGCGGCGGCGCATACGCCGTAAACTCCGGCTTCGTCTGTTGCTTGCCCCCGCCCGTATCCACAAACCCCGGCTTGATGTCGATATACGCATCCTCGCGCGCCTTCGTCAGGTACGCGCGCAGCGCCGGCTGCAGCTGCTGAAAGTAAATCGCCTCTTCCACCTGCTGTTCGACATCCTTCAGCGGCGGAATCCCCGCCTGCTGGTGGCTGTCCACCTTCAAAATCACAAAGCCCTGCCGGGTCCGGATCGGCTCCGTATACCCGCCCACCGCCAGCGAGAAGGTCGCCTTCTCCAGCACATCGCCCAGCATCCCGCGCTTGAAGTCGCCGAGGTCGCCGCCCGCCGCCGCCGTCGGTCCGCCCGAATCCGTCTTCGCCGTATCCGCGAAGTTCGCACCCGCCTTTAGCTTCGCCTCCACCGCATCCGCCTTCTGCTGCGCCGCCGCCACCTGCGCGTCCGTCGCATTGTCCGGAGTCGGAATCAGGATCTCGCTCAGGTGCACCTGCTCCGGCACCTCGAAGTCCTTCCCATGCGCCTTGTAGTACGCCTCTTCCTCCGCGTGGGTCAGGTTCAGATGCCGCCCCACCTCCTGCTGCACCACCTGGTTCGAGATCACCTGGTTGCGAATCTGCTGCTTGAAGTCCTCAAACGAGACACCCTGCTGCTCGGCCGCCTTCTGCAGCGCCTCCATCGAGTCCAGATGGTTCTGCTTGCGGATATCGTCCAGCCGCCGCATCGTCTCCGCGTCGCCCGTAATCCCCAGCTCCTTGCCCTTCGACAGCAGCAACTGCTGGTCGATCATGTCGCGCAGCAGATCATGCAGCTTGGCCTCTGCCTCGGCCTCCGGCACATTCTCCTGCCGCGCCTGCTCCATCAACTGCTGCTCGGCGCGCTCGTACTCGCTGCGCGTGATGATCTGGTCATTCACGCGCGCAACCACGTCCTCCACCACCGTTCCGTTCGGCGTGATCGGGGTTGACGCAGGCAGCGGCGGAAGCTGAAGCTGCGGCTGCGGGGCAGGCGTCGCACCTCCGCCCGGCACCGGATAGCTCGGCTGCTGCGCGCGCACCTGCGCCGGCAAACTCGGGGTTGCGGTCAGCGACGACGCCGCCAGAACTACGCCGGCAAACCGGCCCACACGCTGAACAAATCCTTGCTTCGTGATCATCCGTTCCTTCGGGGACTTCCCTTCGCAGAGCCTTCGCTTAGGTCGCCCGGACCCATCCGGCAATTATCTGCGGCCCCATTCCTTTTGACCCGTAGACCCGCCGAGGGTCATCAGTTTGCGTTCATTCTACCTGTCGCGATGCACTTCGCGCAGGATCTCGCCCATGCAGCGAACCGGAAGGCCCGATCCGGAAGGGCCCATCTTCAGATGGGCCGTAAAGCCCAAAATGAAATTCAAAAGGGGCCGGCTTCAGTCGGCCCCAACCCAGCTCTCAATCACCCCTTTGGCTCACCGCCTGAATGCTATACTCGTCCAACGAGTAGCGGCCCGTTTCGCCTCTTTTCCGGGCCCTGTCTGCTCCTCTCGAGGTCCCTCCCGCGCCATGAATTCGCGTACCCGTCGCGCCCTCTTTTCCGCAGCCATCTTCCTCACCGCCTGCGGCGTCACCGGCTCCATCATCGGCGGTCGCGTCGCCGCTCAGTCTGCCTCCGACGAGTCCACCCTCCGCGACTCCATGAAGCAGTTCACCGACGTCTATGCCCTCGTCGAGCAGAACTACGCGGACAAACTGAACACCGACAAGGTCGACCAGGTCATCTACGACGGCGCCATCCCGGGCATGCTCCACGTGCTCGATCCCCACTCCAACTTCTACGACCCCAAAGCCTTCGCCCAGATGCGCGAAGACCAGCACGGCAAGTACTACGGCGTCGGCATGCAGATCCAGCCGCAGGAAAACAAGATCGTCGTGCTCGCCCCGTTTGAGGGCACGCCCGCCTACAAGGCCGGCATCCGTCCCGGCGACGTCATCCTCGCCGTCGACGGCAAGTCCACCGAAAACATGGACTCCGCCGCCGTCGCCTCCCTGCTCAAGGGCCCCCGCGGAACCCACGTCAGCGTCACCATGGGCCGCGAAGGCTCGCCCAAGCCGCTCGTCTTCGACCTCGTCCGCGACGAGATTCCCCGCTACTCCGTCGACACCGCCTTCATGATCCGGCCAAACATCGGCTACATCCACATCACCCAGTTCATGGAGACCACCTCACACGAGGTGCAGGAAGCGCTCGACAAGTTCGGCCCCAATTGCCAGGGCCTCGTCATCGACCTCCGCGAAAATCCCGGCGGCCTCTTGAACGAAGCCGTCAACACCGCCGACAAGTTCCTCCAGAAGGGCCAGATCGTCGTCTCCCAGCGCGGCCGCGCCTTCCCCGACCAGGTCTACCGTGCTCCCACCGGCTCTAACCTCAAGTACCCCGTCGTCGTACTCGTCAACCGCGACACCGCCTCCGCCGCCGAGATCGTCTCCGGCGCCCTGCAGGATCACGACCGCGCCCTCATCGTCGGCGAAACCACCTTCGGCAAGGGCCTCGTCCAGACTGTCTTCCCGATCTCCGAGAACACCGGCCTCGCGCTCACCACCTTCCACTACTACACGCCCTCCGGCCGTCTCATCCAGCGCAACTACAACAACGTTTCGCTGTACGACTACTACTACGTCCGTAATGACGCGCTGCCCGCGGACAAGTCCAACCGCGAGGTCAAGCTGACCGACGCCGGCCGTCCCGTCTACGGCGGCGGCGGCATCACCCCCGACGAAAAGATTCCGGAGATCAAGACCAACCACTTCCAGGAGGTGCTTCTCACGCCTCCGCACCGCGCCTTCTTCGACTTCACCACGCATTACGTCGCGAACCACACCATCTCGAAAGACTTTGTTGTGGACGACGCCGTCATGAGCGACTTTGAGAACTTCCTGCGCTCCCAGAAGATCGACTTCACCCCGAAGGACATCAGCGACAACATCGACTGGCTCAAGGCCATGATCAAGGCGGAGCTCTTCACCTCGCAGTTCGGCCAGGCCGAAGGCCTGAAGGTCCGCACCGAGTGGGACCCTCAAATCAAGCAGGCCCTCACCTTCATGCCTGAGGCCCTCGCCCTCGAAGAGCACAAACTCCCCTCCGAGCAGAAGACCACCGAGACCGCCAGCACCACCCCCACCCGCACCACCGCCCACCAATAACCCGAACCAATCAGCGAACTACAGCGGACCCATTCGGGTCCGCTTCGCTTTTGCGCCAAACAATCGGGTGCCCCATCTTCGCGACAGTTTCATCGTCGCTAAGGTGGGCATCGCGCGTTAAGACGCGCGAGTATTTTTGCTCTTGCTTTGCTTTTGCCCTTCTTTCTGTCATCCCCGAAGGGGATCAGCGTTGTTTTCGCTCGTATTGCCGGTCCCGTCCAGATCCGACCAGTGCTGTATGCTGGTGCGCGGATCAACTTAAAGCAGTTTCGTTCACCATTTCTCGCATAACTGTCCAGAGGTTCAGACCGTGGCATGCGTGCGCCCTCTCGTCTCGTTCATCGCCGTCTCTGCGGTGGGACTCTCATGTCGTCCGGGGTCGGCGCAGCAGCCGACGGCCATCCTGCCAACTGATAACTCCGGTGTCACTGTTCGCCTGGAGCCACACGAGAATCAGACCCAGCTCAGGCTCGGCGACCCAATCACGCTCGACCTTGTGTTCACCACCCAGTCCCCCGGATACGCCATCACCACGGACACCAACAGGTTCAATGCGCCCCAGGACCTCGTGAATGTCACACCGTCTGACGGTTGGTTTTATTCTCAGGGGGCCCAGCCGGGCGGCTCGCCACAGGATCTTGGTCGGGATCCGGTTCGGATTCCGGTCATGTTGAACCGGAGCGTCGTCTTCCAGCAACCCGGCCATTACGAGATAACGATACAAACCAGCCGCGTGATTCCATCCAGAACAGGCATTCCACCTGGTACTCAATGTTGCGTTCCAAGATGGACCGAGACGACAAATGCTGTCGGAATAGACATCTTGCCGCGAGACGAGCATGAGGAAAGCTTTCTGGTCGCTCAACTTTCGAGTCAGATTGAGAAAAAACCGCATGCCCCGCCCTCCGATGACCTCAAGAAACAGCAGCAGCCTCTCGTGACTGAACTTGAGGAAATGCAGAAGAACCCAACCGCCGATCCGCAACGCATGATGGAATTAATGCGCGAGCTCGGCACCGGCCTTGCCGCCGATGAAGCGCGCTTCGACAAACAGACGGAGGCACGTCGCGAGGCCGCGATTCGGCTCTCCTACCTTCAGGGAGACGATGCCGTCCGCGAAAAAGTCAGCTGGCTCCTCGCGCAGAATGAAGACGGTTCCGACGATACCAGTCTGATCATGCTCAATGGCCTCGCCCACTCGCGAAACCTTCAGTTGCAATTGGACCTGCTCCAGGCGGCGTGGGTCGATACGCAGCGGGTCCCGACGGGCGTGCTTCAGTCCGCACTTCAACAGACCAAAGCGTTCATTAAGAACAAGACCTTCGAGCTGTACTACAGCCACGGAGTACCCGGAAGAATGCTGCCGCACGAAGAAGTGGTCGAGGAGTATCACCGCGAACTTGGAGAAATTGTTGCTACGCTTCCGCAGCGAACCGGCTCGAATCGTGAGCAGACGGCGTATTACCTACTCATGAGCGGTCACGGACTAGACCCGATTGACGCAGCAAGCGTCCGTGGGGTCATAGCGGAGCAGTTCGCTGCGATGAGTCCCAGCCAGAAGACGATGTTGTTGCGGATGCGATGGAAAGAGCTATGCGATCCTTCGCTGCCTCTCGCGCCGGAACCGCTCAAATCTGCTTGCGCCTCGACGCAGCCTCCACCCGAAACCGAAGTCCTCGCGAAATAGCCCTTCTGGCCGCCCGCGACGACCGTAGCCGCTTTTGTCTCATTCACTATTCACTATTCACTCTTCACTCACCCCTCGCCCCTCACTCCCCTTACAATCACCCCCACATGTCTTCCCCTCTCATCGCCATCGTCGAAGACGAGGAACACCTCGCCCAGGGCCTCCTCTTCAACCTCCAGGCCGAGGGCTACCGCACCCACCACGAGGCTGACGGCGATTCAGCCCTCCAGTGGCTCCTCAACACCCCGAGCCGCCCGCCGCCGTCCTCCTCGACGTCATGCTCCCCGGCCAGGACGGCTTCTCCATCCTCCGCGCGCTGCGCCAGGCCGGCCGCTTCATTCCCGTCCTCATGCTCACCGCCCGCGGCCGCACCGAAGACATCATCGAAGGCTTCTCCGCCGGTGCCGACGACTACCTCCCCAAACCCTTCGACCTCACCATCCTCCTCGCCCGGCTCTCCAGCCTGCTCCGCCGCGTCCATTGGGCTGCTGCACACAACCCCACGCCCGCCGAACCCTCAACACCTCAACCAGAAGAACCGCAGCAGCCCGCCTTCACCCTCGGTGGCCGCACCATTGACCTCGACGCCCTCGAGATTCGCGGCCCCGGCCAAATCATCCACCTCACCGTTATGGAAGCCGATCTCCTCCGCTACCTGCTCGAGCGTCCCCACAAGGTCATCGCCCGCAAAGAGCTCCTCGAAAACGTCTGGCGCGTCCATGAAGACACCGACACCCGCGCCATCGACAACTTCCTCGTCCGCCTGCGCCGCTACCTCGAACCCGACCCCGCCCATCCCACCCACTTCCTCACCGTCCGCGGCGTCGGCTACCGCTTCGTCCCGGATCAAAGCCAGCCCACTTGACAAAACGCCACTCCAGACACCCCCTGGGCCGCAAACACCCGCGCCATCCGGTGCAGTAAAGGTCCACCCCTAAATTGTCTGCTTTGAAGATTTTGTGCAAAAACAGGGGGAGGGGGGTACACCACCCCGCCCGCTACTTTCCCTTACCTCCCGCATCGAATCGGCATGGCCACTCTGAACCTGACCATCGAAAATATGCACTGCGGAGCCTGCGTCCGCCGCGTGACCCAAACCCTCAACGCGCTGCCCGACACGCACGCCGAAGAGGTCAAGATCGGCGCCGCCCGCATCCAGACCGGCGCGCAACCGAGCCAGGTTCAGGAGGCTCTCCGCGCCGCCGGCTATCCTGCCCACATCCGGCAATAATCTACCCAGCATGACGGAACAGACCCTCCAGATCGCCGGCATGAGCTGCGCCGCCTGCCAGCACCACGTCGAGCGCGCCCTGCGCTCCGTCCCCGGCGTCGACTCCGCCACCGTCAACCTCCTCGCCAACTCCGCCCAGATCACCTCCACCAATCCGCTCGAACCCCAACCCCTCATCGAAGCCGTCCGCCACGCCGGCTACGACGCCTCTCTTCCCTCCGAAACCGAAACAATCGCACGCCGTCTCAACCCATGCCAGATGCCGCACGGAGCACGCACTCGGCCTGCGCGCCGCCCTCAGTCTCATCGCCGGCGCCGTCGCGATGATCCTCTCCATGCCGTTGATGATGGCCAATCCCAGCGCCGATCCGCTGCTGAACCTGGTCGCGCGCCTGCTCACGCCTCTCACGCCCGCCGCACTGATGTCCCTTCCCGTGCAGCCGCTGCGCTGGTTCCTCTGCGCACTGTCGCTCGCGGTGATGCTGTTCGCCGCACCCGAGATCTACCTCGCCGCCTGGCGTGCCGCACGCCACCGCACGACCAACATGAACACCCTGGTGGCCATCGGCACCCTCAGCGCCTTCGCGGCCTCCTTCCTGGCCACACTCCGCGCAACTACATCCAGCGCCGACGTCTACTTCGAGTCCGTCGTCCTCATCCTCGGCTTCCTCCTCACCGGCCGCTGGCTCGAGAGCCCGCGCACGCCGCCAGGCCACGCGCTCCATCCGCGGCTTCGCCCAACTCACCTCCGCCACAGCGCGCCTGCTGGATATCAACCTAGCCACCGAGCTCCCCGACTACGCCTCCGCACCCGAAACCATCCTCCCCACCGACGCACTCGCCTCCGGCGACATCCTCCGCATCCTCCCCGGCGACCGCATCCCTGTCGACGGCATCATCCTCTCGGGCCGCAGCTCCGTCGACGAATCCATGCTCACCGGCGAGCCACTCCCCGTCACACGCGCCATCGGCGATCGCGTCATCAGCGGCACCCTCAATCTCGACGGCGTGCTCGTCCTCCGCGCAACGGCCGTCGGCAGCGCCTCCACACTTGCGCAGATGCAGCGCATGCTCGCGCAGGCGCAGTCCTCCCGCGCTCCCATGCAGCGCCTGGCCGACCGCGTCAGCGCCATCTTCGTGCCCACTATCCTCGTGCTGGCCGCGCTCGCGTTCACTGCCTGGGCCATCGCGCTCAACACCGGCAGCCGCCACGAAGGCGTCGCCGAACCCTTCGCCATTGCCATTGCCGTGCTCATCATCGCCTGCCCCTGCGCGATGGGCCTCGCTGTCCCGGCGGCAATCACCGTGGCGATCGGCCGCGCTGCCCGCCTCGGCCTGCTCATCAAGGGCGGCGAAGCCATCGAGCGGATCGCCGTCATCGACACGCTCGCCCTCGATAAAACCGGAACCCTCACCGAAGGCAAGCCGCGCATCGCGCACTTCGCTACCGTCGCGAATCCCATCCTGCCGCGCGAAGATCTCCTCGCCCTGGCCGCCGGCGTCGAGCGCACCTCCACTCACCCGCTCGCGGAAGCCGTCGCCAACTTCGTCACCAGTCAGAATCCACTGCACACCGCACACGCCATTTCCGACGTCGAAGTCCTGCCCGGCATCGGCATCCGCGCGCAAGCCTCCACCCACAAAATCGAGATCGGCAACGCCTCGCTCCTGCCCGCGCGTGCCCTCGATCCCGCCCTCGCGGCGCCTCAACATCTCGCCTACGCCACGCCGATCTACCTGCTGATCGACAACCAACCCCAAGCCGTCTTCTTCGCCACCGACCAGCTCCGCCCCGAAGCCATCGCAACCATCCGCAACCTCGCCGATCTCCGCATCCGCGCGCTGATGCTCACCGGCGACACTCAGCTCTCCGCCGAGGCCATCGCCCGCGAAGCCGGCATCGGAGACCCGGGTGCCATCCGCGCCAGCCTGCTCCCCGCCGGCAAGGTCGCTGCCATCCGCGAGCTCCAATCGCAGAAGCGCCGCGTCGGCATGGCCGGCGACGGCATCAACGACGCCGCCTCCCTCGCCCAATCCGACGCCGGCTTCGCCATGGCCGGCGGCACCGACCTCGCCCGCGAAGCCGGCGACGTCCTGCTCCTCCACTCCGACCTCGCACTCATTCCCGCCGCCATCCGCCTCAGCCGCCGGGCTGTGCGCGTCATGCGGCAAAATCTCGGCTGGGCGCTGGTGTACAACGTCATCGGCATCCCCATCGCCGCCGGCGTCCTCTACCCCCACTTCCACATCCTGCTCAGCCCCGTGCTGGCCAGCATCGCCATGGCTCTCAGTTCGGTCAGCGTGCTCGCCAACTCCCTCCGCCTACGCCGCTGAAACCGCGCAAAATCCCCGCGATACACTTGAATCCAGCAGGCAAATCGTACGTGCGCATCTTCACCCGCTACATTCTTCGTGAGGTCGTCGGCTACGCCCTCCTGGGCGGCGTGCTCTTCACCTTCATCCTCTTCATGCGCTACCTGCTGCCGCTCCTCGAGCTCGCAGTGCGCGGCATCGCCACACCGTTCGATCTGCTCAAGCTCATCGGCTATCTGCTGCCGAACTTCCTCACGCTCACCATTCCGATGGCCGTGCTCATCGGCATCCTGCTCGGCCTCAGCCGCCTCGCCTCTGATAGCGAAGTGACCGCGATGCGCGCCAGCGGCCTCGGCGTCGTCTCCTTCATTCGCATCGTCAGCATCGTCGCCGTACTCTCCTGGCTTGTGGGCCTCGCAAACTCGCTCTACGTCGCTCCCCGTGCGGCGCGCGCTCTGCTCAATTACGAAGAACAGAGCAAGACCTCACAGGCGACCGTCGAAGTGCAGCCGCGCGTCTTCTACGAAGACTTCAAAAATTACGTTCTCTACACGCAGGACGTCGTGCCCGGCGCCAACGGCACCGCCATTTGGAAGCACGTCTTTCTCGCCGACCTCACACAACCTGCAACCCCGCACATCATCAGTGCGCAGGACGCCATCGTGCAGGCCGGCGGCGAGCGCCAGACCCTGCGCCTCGATCTGATCAACGGAAGCCGTCACGACATCGCGGCCAACGACCCCGCGCAGTACGACATCGCCACCTTCAACTCCACCGTGCTTCCCATCGAGACCACCTCGCAGGAGGACACGCACCTCAGCCGCCGCGACACGCCCATGCAGGCGCTTGACACAACCGAAGTCTGGCATCGCGCCCACGCTGGCAGCAAAACTGCCGACACGCGAAACTACGCCATCGAGTTCCACCGCCGTTTGTCTTTCCCCACCGCATGCCTCGTGCTCATGCTCGTCGGCGTTCCCGTCGGACTCTCCTCCAAGCGCGGTGGCAAAGGAACCGGCTTCGCTGTCACGCTTCTGCTCGTCTTCGTCTACTACTTCCTCTCGGAGATCGGCGTCGCGCTGGCGCATCAGCAGAAGCTCCCGGCCTTTGCGGGCGTATGGGGCGCAAACGTCCTCTTCACGGTCGCCGGAGTTCTACTCATCCAGCAATTGAGGCGCGGCGGACTTGCGCTCAATCTGTTCTCCAGCCTTGGCAACGCGATTTCAAAAGGGTTTCAACGGCTCTCGCGCACTCGCGCTTCCGAACCCGGAGGCGTTGGCGCCGGAGACCGCCTGCGCCGCCTGCGCCGCGTTCTGCGCGCGCGCTTCCCGCTCATCCTTGACGAGTACGCGATGGGCAGTTTCCTACGCAACTTCCTGCTCGTGCTCTCCGCGCTCACCGTGCTCTTCCTCATCTTCACGTTCTTCGAGCTCATCGGCGACATCATCAAATACCGCACGCCGCTGGTCACCGTCGGCGACTACCTGCTCAATCTCATTCCGTTCATCCTCTACAACGTCACGCCGCTCTGCTCACTGGTCGCCGTACTCATCACCTTCGGCGCACTCAGCCGCACCAGCGAGATCACTGCAATGAAGGCCACGGGCATCAGCCTCTATCGCGTCGTTACTCCAGTGCTGCTCGTCGCTGCAATTCTCTCCGCGCTGCTCTTCGCCTTTGACGAAAGCTATCTTCCCAACGCGAACCGCCGCCAGGAAGCCCTGCTCTCCAGCATCAAGGGCAAACCCGCGCAGACCTTCCTTCGTCCCGATCGCAAGTGGATGTCCGGCGAAGCCTCAGGTTCCGGCGAGCCCACGCGCATCTTTTACTACCAGGCCTTCGATCCCGGCCGCGACAATTTCGCCAACATCACGGTCTTCGAGTTCCAGCCCGGCACCTTCACGCTCTCGCGCCGCATCTACGCCGAAAGCGCACACTGGGATGCTGCCGCCGGTCATTGGGAATTCGAAAACGGATGGGAGCGTGTCTTCTCTGCCAGCGGCGATAGCGTAACGAACTATCAGACCTTCAAGGAGTCGAGCTTCGGCGAGATTCACGAGACGCCGAGCTACTTCAAGAAGGAAGAGCGGCCATCGCAGGAGATGTCCTACAGCGAGCTCGCGCGCTACATCCGCGACCTGCAGCAGAGCGGTTTCGATACAACACCGCTGCGCGTCCAGCTCAACCGCAAGCTCTCCTATCCATTGCTCACGCTCGTGATGGCCATTCTGGCGGTTCCGTTCTCGCTCGCCGCCGGCAAACGCGGCAGCCTCGCTGGAATCGGCGCCGCGCTCGCGCTCGCGATCTTCTATTGGGTGCTCGCCGGGATCTCGGAAAACCTTGGCAACGTAAATTCGCTGCCCGCCGTGCTCGCCGCCTGGTCGCCGGACCTGCTCTTCGCGATGGCTGGCTCCTACCTGCTGCTGCGGACGCCGACGTAGAACCTCGAACCTGGAACCTTCTCCGCGCCTCCATCTCTCGTACACTGTTGGAAGTATGCGAATTTCACCCATCCTGATCGCCATCACCGCCGCGCCGCTGCTCGCGCAAACGCCGCCGACACGAACCACCACAGCACATCCGGCAAACGCCGCACATCACACCGCTATGGAGTCTGGAGGCTGTGCGAAGGTTCCCGAGCTCTCGCCCAGGATCCCCGCGCTTCCGCCGGGCAGCCCATGCCCGAAGGTCCTCTATACGATTACTCACACGCCTGCGATCCGGCTGGATTACGGCTCGCCGATGCTCAGCCCCACGCTGCGCAACATGCTCGACCAGAGACCTGAGACCTTCTCGCTCGATTACGTGGACACGAAGATTGGCACCGGCCCGCTCGCGGAGCCGCACAAGTGGTACACCGTCCACTACACCGGCTATCTCCTCGATGGCACAAAGTTCGACTCCTCGGTCGACCGCGGCGAACCCATCAGCTTTCCTTATGGCGCGCATCGCGTGATCGAAGGCTGGGACACCGGCTTTGAGGGCATGCACGTTGGCGGCAAGCGCCGCTTGTATGTGCCCTATCAGCTCGGGTACGGCGAGAACGGACAGCGGCAGATTCCCCCCAAGTCCGAGCTGATCTTCGACCTCGAGCTGATCGCGCAGAGCGACACGCAACCAACGCCTGCGAAGCCGCCGACAGAGCCACAGGGCGCGCCAGGTGCCAGACAGCCTGAGAACATGACACAGCCGCACGGCGCCGCCGCGCCTCCGGAGCCGAAGTCACCCGCGGGTGCGGCCGGGTCTCCGCCGGTCAACCCGACCACACCGTCGACCTCGACCCAGCCGGCACAGCCGTCCAGCACTGCCGAGCCGAAGAAGTAACCCAAACTGCGGAGTCGATCGGCTCCGCAGCTTCATCCAACATTCCGCATGCTTCAGCGACTCAGTCCGCTCTTCCCGTACCTGCGCCGTTACTGGCGCAGCTACCTGTGGGGCGGACTGTCGCTGTTGATCTACAACGCGGCCAAATCCGTCATCGCTCTGGTCATCGGCCGCTCGGTGGACGACATGCGGCTCGGCCTCAGTGCCACCAAGATTGAGCATTATGCCTTTGTCCTGCTCGGCATCGCGGCCGTGTCTGCTGTGTTTCTCTACCTCATGCGCCAGATCCTCATCGGCGCGTCGCGAGAGATCGAGTACGACATCCGCAACGATCTCTTTCAGCGTCTCGAAGCGCAGCCGCCGAGCTTCTTTCAGCGCCATCGCACCGGCGATATTATGGCGCGCTCAACGAACGACCTGAACGCGGTTCGCCAGCTTCTCGGGCCGGCCATCATGTACTCGGCCAACACGGTGGTCTTCATCGCGTTCGCGCTGCCGTTCATGATTCGCATCAGTCCAAAGCTGACGCTGCTGGCGTTTCTTCCCCTGCCATTCGTGTCCGTCCTGGTGCAGTACTTCGGCGCACGCATTCACACGCGCTTTGAGCGCATCCAGGCCATGTTCTCGGACATCTCCGCGATGGCCGAGGAGAACTTCTCCGGCGCGCGGCTCATCCGCGCCTTCGCACAGGAACAGGCGCAGATCGAAGGCTTCGAAGAGGCCAATCGCGAGTACATTCGCCGCAGCCTGCTGCTCGTCCGCCTGATGGCGATGCTGTGGCCGACGCTCGAGCTTGTGCTCGGCCTCTCGCTGATGATTACGCTGTTGATTGGTGGCCGCGAAGCCATCCAGCACCGCATTTCGGTTGGCAACTTCACGACCTACTTCGTCTACATGGTTCAGCTCACCTGGCCGATGATCGCGATCGGGTGGGTGACCAATCTTGTGCAGCGCGGCGCGGCGTCGGTCGTCCGCATTAATGACCTGATGACCGAGAAGCCGGCGATCGACGATGCGGCGGCTCTGCCGGAGCTTGTGGCTGCGCCGATTGCCGGCAGCATCGAGTTCCGCAACCTGAGCTTCTCGTATCCAACCGGACCCGAGGTTCTGCACGATCTGTCGCTCGAGATTCCTGCAGGCTCGAGCCTCGCGATCACAGGACCTACAGGTTCGGGCAAGTCCACGCTCGTGTCGCTGATTCCGCGGTTGCAGGATGCGTCTCCTGGAGAGGTGCTGATCGACGGCCGTCCGATTCGCGAGTATCCGCTGGAGACGCTGCGGCGGGCGATCGGCTTTGTGCCGCAGGAGACCTTCCTGTTCTCCGAGACGATTCGCGGCAACATTGCCTTCGGAGTCGATGACGTGAGTGATCAACAGGTCATCGACGCAGCCATAACCGCTCATATCGCAACCGAGATTGAGGAGTTTCCGCGCGGCTTCCAGACGATTGTCGGCGAGCGTGGGATGACACTCTCCGGAGGGCAGAAGCAGCGCACGGCGATTGCGCGCGCGCTGCTGCGCGATCCGCGCATCCTGATCCTCGATGATGCGCTCGCATCGGTTGACACGAACACCGAAGACCAGATTCTGTCAGGGCTGCGCGAAGCGATGCAGGAACGAACGACAATCCTCATCGCTCACCGCGTCTCGACCGCGCGCAATGCGGATCGCATCGCTGTCATTGTCGATGGACGCATCGCCGAAATGGGGACTCACGAGGAACTGATTGCGCGCGGCGGATACTACGCCGAACTCGCGGAGAAGCAGAGCCTCGAAGAAGAGATCGTCAACGCCTAACTGCGTTCCCTCTGCCGCAAAAATCAAAACCCTTGCGGCGCTGGCCTTTCGGACTATACTCGCGCGTTAGGCCATCAAACCAGAGTTTGCCAATCAAGCAATCAGGAGGAATTCCTATGCGTGCGATCCTGCGCGTCCTTTGTGTCCTTGCGTTAGTCGGAACAGCTACCGCAGCGTTCTCTCAGCAGTACTTCAGCAATGGCGGGGTCAGGCGGGTCATAAAATATCGGATTCTTCCGGGAAAAACGGCAGATTTCTACAAGTGGCTGTCGTGGTTCCCTAAAGCGATGGAGGCGGAGAAGCAGGCGGGTCTGATTGAGAGTTACTCTGTGATGCACTCTACCGAGTTTGTTGGGCCGGATAAGTACGACATTGTTCTGGTCATCGGCTACAAGGACATGGCTGCAATGGATGCTGCGTCGGAGAAGGGGGGAGCGATCACCGAGAAGGTCTTTGGGGGCGCGGAGGCGCGTACAGCTTACTTCAATCAAGGTGCGCAGTACTATGAGGTGGTTTCGTCGGAGCTCGTCCGCGAGATTCACCTGAAGTAGTTACTCGTCTTTGCCTTTGCCGAGAACTTTGACGATGACGCGCTTGGAGCGCTGGCCGTCGAACTCCGCATAGAAAATTCGCTGCCAGGTACCGAGGTCGAGACGACCGTTCGTAACTGGCAGCGTTGTTTCGTGGTGCAGGAGAAGCGCCTTGAGGTGGGCGTCGGCGTTGTCTTCGCCGGTCTGGTGGTGGCGGTAGTCGCGTTTGCGGGGGGCGAGGTGCTCGAGCCACTTGCCGATGTCCTCGATGAGGCCGGATTCGTTGTCGTTGACGTAGATGGCGGCGGTGATGTGCATGGGCGAGACGAAGCAGAGGCCGTCGTCGACGCCGGATTTGCGGACAATAGCGTCGATCTGCGGGGTGATGTGAACCATCTCGTAACGTTCGCGGGTGTTGAACGTCAGGTACTCGGTGTGGACCTTCATTTTTTAATCCTAGCGGGTACCCCCTCCCCTCCCCCCAAATGTTTGCAAAGTATTCAGAACAGAGACTTTAGGCTTGGACTTGCGATCTTAGCTCGCTAAAATATTCTGGAATGTGCCGCTTGCGGGCAAAGTCTTCAAAGCAGGTGAGTTAGCGGGTAGGGGGTCACTTTTCTCGGTGGCGGATTGTGCGGCGAGAGGTGGTGCGCTCGTGGAGACCGCAGTCCGGGGGAACGTTGACCATTTGCTTGCGGAAGACGCGGTAGCCGCGGGTGCCAGGCTGGAGGGTGGCCCAGTAGCTGGAGCGGGTTACCAGCGGTTTGTTCTGGGTAATGAGCTGGTTCTGCATGATGAGGAAGCCGCAGGAGAGGTTGCGCTCGGGTTGGAGAATGGTGCGGTCGGGCGAGTGCTCGGGGAGGTGGCGGTCGGCGGCGTAGTCGAAGGGGCAGTTGTAGCGTTTCGCGTCGTCGTACTTGACCTGGAGGAGGCCTTCCTGGCGGGAGAGGCGATGGGTTTCCGGGTCGACCTTGTTGACGGGCGCGGCGGTGTGGTGGACGTCGGCGGTGGGATTGAGGCCGGCTTCGGCGGCGGCGATGGCCTGGAAGGTGTAGGCCCAGAAGGCGCGCTTGTCCGTGTCGGAGAGCTCTGCGAATCGCGGGCAGTACGGGCGGACAGCGTGCGCGGCTTGTGGGGAGAGGAGATCTGGCGGGAGCGATTTTTCGATGTAGGCGGTCCAGGCGGGGTCCCAGGTCTTGCTGTCGCCGAGCTCGGCCTTCTTTTCGGCGATGGGTGTGGGTGGGGTCGGCTTGGTGGCGGGGGTTTGGGGTTGTGGGGTGTTGGTCGGTTGCGGAGTCGAACGGCTGCAGGCGGTGAGCGCGAGGACAGTGAGAATCAGCAGGCGAAGCATCGTGGCCTTTCGTCGGTGCGGGGCCCCAGGTTGAAGATCATCTGGAGTTCGATGCGGAATGGCTAGGAGGCATGCTTCAGGGAGAGCCGAGGCTGAAGGCTCGGGCTACCTGGAAGCAACGGCTGGAAAAGCAGGTCCTTCGCTTCGCCCAGGATGACAACAAGAAAAGCAACGACAGAACCGTCACGCGTCTTAACGCGCGATACCCCACCCTTTCGTATCACGAAAGGGTAGGCCACCCGGATTTCTGGGGGTGGGCACCGGGTCCGTGGGTGAGGTTTAAGGTGAAGGGATGACGATCTATGCGGCGACGAGGAATGAGGGAAAGCTGAGGGAGTTCAGGGAGTCTGCGGGGGAGCAGGGTGTGGAGGTGCTGGCGCTGCCGGGGATTGAAGGCGTCCCGGAGCCGGTGGAGGATGGCGTGACATTTATGGAGAACGCCGGGAAGAAGGCGGTCGAGTATTCGCGGCGAGCGCTCGCTTCTGGGAAAGCCGGCCTGCTGGTGTTTGCGGATGATTCGGGGCTGGAGGTGGATGCTCTGGGCGGGCAGCCGGGGGTAAGGTCGGCGCGGTTTGCGGATGATCTGGGCTTTGAGATGGGGGTCGGCACGAAGGATGAAAGGAATAATCGGGCGGTGATTTCGCTGCTGCGGGAGTTGCCGGCGGCGCTGGATGCGGATGGCGGGTTGACACTGGATAATCGCGGGGCGCGGTTTGTGTGTGCGCTGGCGCTGGCGCGGGATGGCGAGGTGGTGCTGCGCGCCGAAGGTGAGGTTTCGGGCCAGGTGCTGGAGGAGCCAAGAGGGACGGACGGGTTTGGGTATGATCCGCTGTTCCTGGTGCCCGAGTTGGGGAAGACACTGGCGGAGATGGACCGGGAGGAGAAGTGGCGGGTGAGTCATCGGGGGAATGCGTTCCGGGAGATGTTGAGGAAGTTGGGGGACACGAAGGCGTAACCCCAGGGAGACCCGAGGCTAAAGCCTCGGGCTACCAGCCCCTTTTCTCAGTTGGGCGAAAGAGGCCCGAGCCTAAAGGCTCGGGTCACCTAGAAGCAAAGCGCGGATTATTGGGCTGCGGCGGCTTTGCAGGAGGCGCGGGCTTTGTCGAGGAGGTCGGGGGAGTACTTCTCGGGGATTTTTACGAACTTGATGTGATCCCTCTCGGCGAGCTGCATGAGGTTGTTCATGTTGTCCTGCGTTTCGAGGACCTGTTTGTCCGGGAACGTATAGTTCTGGGTTTCGATTAGGGTGAGCTTGCCTATGGTCTTGGTGGTCACGGCAACGCCCCAGAACATACCGCTGGTCTTGTGCCCTTCTGCAAAGATCACGCAGCCGGCGTTATTGGACAGCATGCCCCAGGCAATGGGTTCTGCTGGTTGTGTTTTCTGGGCCGGGATGACAGCCGGAGCGACGAGAGCGAGTGCGAGGACCGACAGTGCGGCGAGTTTCATCTGCGTACCTTGAGGTGGGTTGGTGGTCCCGATCAACATATCGCGAGAGGCGGCGATTTGGCGGTGACTAAAAAGGTGCAATAGGGCAGTTCAGGTGATGCGCGCTTTCCCTCGTTTGCTACCGCAAACGATACCGCGACCCTGCCCGGCTGCGCCGGTCGAGGGCGGGGCACTCGGATCGTGGCGGGTTGAAGGGATTTCGCACAAAGTGGGCGGTAATCGGTTGTGGAGACGTTGGTTTGCTTGCCGTATCTTTTTCGCGGTGGAAGAATCGGTTTGCTTCCCGATTTGCGTGCATGTAGGCGCGTCGGGATTTTTGAGGAGAGATGAATGGCTGCAGCCGCTCCGACCGCACCGCCCGATAACGCACAGCGCACGGGTCACGAAAAAGGCAAGCAGCGTGGCGTCCAGCCACTGCGTGCGGGTGAGGGGCATAGCTTCTTCTGGAGGCGGCTGCACTCGCTGACCGGGATTGTGCCGATTGGCGCGTTTCTGGTCGAGCATATTATTTCGAACTTCGAGACATGGAACGGGCCGCTGGCCTATGCGCAGCAGGTGAAGTTTCTGAATGGGCTGCCGCTGGTGCGGGTGCTGGAGTGGACGTTCATCTTCATTCCGCTGGCGTATCACGCGTTCTATGGCGTGTACATCTGGCTCCGTGGACGCAGCAATGTGAATGTGTATCCGTGGGCGGGTAACTGGGGTTATGTGTCGCAGCGGATCACGGGGCTGATTGCGCTGCTGTACATCGGGTATCACGTTTGGTCGCAGCGGTTCCACGGCGTGCATCTGCCGACGCATCCGGGGGCGGCGTTCTGGAAGGTGCAGCATGAGCTGGCGAATCCGTGGATCCTGGCGGCGTATGTGATCGCGATGGTCGCGACGTGCTGGCACTTTGCGTATGGGGTTTGGCTGTTCGCGGCGAAGTGGGGGATTACGCCGGGCAACAGCGCGCGCAGGAAGTTTGGCTGGGTGTGTGCGGCGGGCGGAACGATTTTGTGCGTGCTTGGGCTGATCGCGATCTATGCAGTGGTGTGGAAGTATCCGAACGCGCCGGAGGACGTGATGCCGATGAATCAGCCGGCCGGCGTGATACAGCCCGCGCCGTATACGGCGCCGCCGGGGAGTACGAATCCGCAGCAGCCGGGCGGGGTGCAGTGATACATGGCGCCCCCATACCCCATCCTGCCTTGTTCATAGTTGGAATGGTTGCTTTCATGGTTTTCGGGTTTGCGGAGGATCGGTATCTCGAAAGATGGAGAAGAACGCTGGGGCTCGCGCCTGCTTTGGGTTCCAGCCGCACCGAACTACGGGCGGCAAGACGTAGACTACTCAGCGAATTGCCGAGGCCGATAAGACAGAGGATTCGGGCGATGGAGTTTCTTGGCGTCGGCTTGATGATTGGCCTCGTGCTTAGCAGCTTGATTTGAGTTAGAGAGAGAAAAAATGGCAGCAGCAACACCAAGGATCATTGTGGTTGGCGGGGGGCTGGCGGGGCTGGCGGCCGTCATCAAGATCGCCGAGGCGGGCGGTAAGGTCGATCTGTTTTCGATTGTGCCGGTGAAGCGGTCGCACTCGGTGTGTGCGCAGGGCGGGATCAACTCGGCCAAGAACCTGAAGGGCGAGGGCGACTCGACGTGGAAGCACTTTGACGACACGGTGTATGGCGGCGACTTTTTGGCCAACCAGACGCCGGTGAAGCAGATGTGCGAGATGGGGCCGGCGATCATCGACCTGCTGGACCGCATGGGCGTGCCGTTCAATCGCACGCCCGAGGGGCTGCTGGATTTTCGGCGGTTCGGCGGGACACTGTATCACCGGACGGCGTTTGCGGGAGCGACGACGGGGCAGCAGTTGCTGTATGCGCTGGACGAACAGGTGCGGCGCTACGAGAGCGAAGGCAGGGTGCTGAAGTACGAGGGGTGGGAGTTCCTGTCGGCGGTGCTGGATGAGCAGGGCGTGGCGCGTGGGATTTGCGCGATGGATCTGCGGTCGATGGAGGTGCGGACGTTCCCGGCGGACGCGATCATCGTGTGCACGGGTGGCATTGGGGCTATTTTTGGGAAGAGTACGAATTCGGTCGTGTGCACGGGGTCGGCGCAGGCGGCGCTGTATCAGCAGGGCGCGGCATACGCGAATGGCGAGTTCATCCAGGTGCATCCGACTGCGATTCCGGGCGAGGACAAGCTGCGGCTGATGTCCGAGAGCGCGCGCGGTGAGGGCGGTCGCGTGTGGGTGCCGCGCGACAGGAACGACAAGCGCGAGGCGAAGTCGATTCCGGAGGGCGAGCGGTTTTACTTCCTCGAAGAGTGGTATCCGAAGTATGGAAATCTAGTCCCGCGCGACATTGCGACGCGCGCGATTCACCGGATTGTGTATCAGGAGAATCTCGGGATCGATGGGCAGCCGATGGTGTACCTCGACCTGACGCACATTGATCGCGCGACTCTGAACAGGAAGCTGGAAGGGATCCTGGAGATTTACGAGAAGTTTGTCGGCGACGACCCGCGCGAGGTGCCGATGAAGATTTTCCCGGGCATGCACTACACGATGGGCGGCCTGTGGGTGGACTTCAACCAGATGACGAATGTGCCGGGCGTGTATGCGGCTGGTGAGGCGGATTACTCGATTCACGGGGCGAATCGGCTGGGCGCGAATTCCCTGCTGAGCTGTATCTATGGCGGCTTCATTGCCGGACCGAATGCGATGGCGTATGCCAAGGGGCTGGCTCCGCAGACGGGTGATGGCGGGCACGCGGTGGAGAAGCAGCGGCAGATGGAGATGAACGCGGGTCTGCTGAATAACTCGGGGACTGAGAATCCGTTCCGGATCTGGCGCGAGCTGGGCGATACGATGACGCGGCATGCGACGATCATTCGCTACAACAGCGGGTTGGAGGAAGCGGACGCGAAGATCGTGGAGTTGCAGGATCGCTTCCGCAATGTGAACCTGGCGGACAAGAGCCAGTGGGCGAATACGAGCTTTGCGTTTGCGCGGCAGCTGTGGAACATGCTGGAGCTGAGCCGGGTGGTGGTGCAGGGAGCGAAGCTTCGCGATGAGAGCCGCGGCGCGCACTACAAGCCGGACTTCCCGGATCGCAATGATGAGCGGTTTTTGAAGACGACGAAGGCTTTCTTCCGCAATGGCGCACCGGCGTTTGAGTGGGAGGAGGTCGATACGCAGTTCATTCCGCCGAGGCCGAGGAGGTACGACGCTACCGCATAGTTGCGGAGCTTAGGTCATCGGTGCTAACCCCGGCGGCGGAGACCGCCATCTAAGGCGAACATGTTCGGATATGAGTCGCTAACTCGGGTGGTTTATGTGCTCCTGGTCATCGGGTTTGTTGCGGTGATCAGCTACATGTTCTGGTACAACCTGCGGATCAAGCGCCGGACCGCAGGAGCTTGAGGGCAGCACGCATCAGCATTACGGGACCGAGGAAGGGATTGCGGCGGGGACAGAGGCAGAGCACCAGGCTCGGCTGCACCACCACGAGCATTGATGTAGGCCGCGCCGCGAAGGAGGGCGAATGACACACGCCGAAGAGGTCGTCGTCGTGGTGTTGGTTGTGGCGGCGACGGTGGCGTGGCTGGTGTACTCGGCACGGTTTGCGAGTGAGAGAGGCGAGTGCGATGACGCGGCACCATATGAGCACGACAGTTGTTGGGATCGTGCTGGCGGTTGTGGCGGTGGGGTTCTACGGATCGACTGTGTTGTATGGCGCATGGATTGACGGGCGGCGGCAGAAGGTTCGGGATAAGGGAAAGCATCCGGTGACAGAAGGAACGGGTGAGGTCCACGCAAGAGAGGATGAGCGAGATGGCGGCAGGCGCAACGGCTGAAGTAGCAACAACGAACCAGGCGACGGGACGCACCTTCACGGTGAAGGTGAAGCGGCAGGCGACGCCGGATGCAGGCTGCGAACGGACGAGACATTTGCGATTCCGTACCGGCCGAACATGAACATCACTTCCGTGCTGGGCGAGATTGCGCTGAACCCGGTGACGGCGGACGGCAAGCCGACGACGCCGGTGAGCTATGACTCGAACTGCCTGGAGGAGATCTGCGGGTCGTGCGCGATGCTGATCAATGGCAAGGCGATGATGGCCTGCTCGGCGCTGGTGGACAAGCTGCTGGGACCGGATGGACAAGGGCACGATCACGCTGGCGCCGCTGTCGAAGTTTCCGGTGGTGCGCGATCTGGCGGTGGATCGCTCGGTGCTGTTTGAGAACCTGAAGCGCGTGAAGGCGTGGGTGCCGATGGACGGCACGTATGACCTGGGCGCCGGCGCCGCGGCAGTTTCCGCAGGTGCAGGAGCAGCGCTATCCGCTGTCGAACTGCATCTCGTGCACGATCTGCATGGAGGTCTGCCCGCAGTTCAACGATGTGACGAACTTTGTGGGCGCGGCGACGATTGCGCAGGCGAAGCTGTTCAACATGGACCCGGCGGGCGCGGTGCTGAAGGAAGAGCGGCTGCGCGCGCTGGCCGGCGATGGCGGCATCCAGGAGTGCGGCTTTGCGCAGAACTGCGTGCAGGCGTGCCCGAAGCAGTTGCCGCTGACCGAGGCGATCAGCGATATGGGCAGGCGATGCGTTTGTGCAGCAGGTGAAGGATCTGTTCCGGCGCTAGAGCTATTTTCCAGCGCGTGGATGACGCAGTTGCACGAGCCGGATGGTCATCTCCTGCACGTCGTCGATCGCTTCATCACTCACCGCGTTCAGGCGCTGGCGACGTGCTTCGCGAACCTGGGATTCATCTCCGGGTACATCCACCTTCTGCTTGTCAGCTTCATTCGCCGTCCGTTTCCACTGTGCAGCTTCCGCACGGGCGGGCCCGGGAGAGATGCATTGGAGGCAATGGAACCGAGGACGCGATCGCTCTCGGGCTGTCTGGGCAAAGAAGACTAGCGTAACGAGCGCCTGGAGCGCGTCGGCGTCTTTGGTCGTTGACATCCGCTGCGAGACGCGTTCAGCCATCTGGAAGGTTCCACAGGCAGCAGAAGGAACAGAATGCAATCGGACGCATGCAAGGTAAGCGCGTGCTGCGGAACGAAGACGACGAACTTCGGATCATCGAAGATATGCAGCGCGGCGGCGGTTGTGTCGGCTCCCTGCATGGAGAGCTGGTGGACGGCAGTAGAAGTAGGCGGATGGTGTCACGTCGCTCAGGTCGGCACCGGACATAGCCTTGACCGCAAGCGCCTGGTCGGCCGGCGCGGATGATAGCGAAAGCAGAGAGCTGCGGCGCCGTCCATACGGAAGAACGGCTGGGGCCTCCGGGATAGCGAGTTCGGAACGGAGAAGAGGAAGGTCCGTTTCCTTGTGCTCCTTGACCTCGTTCCAGAAGGCATCCATCTGCCGGGACTTCTCGGTGCGCACGGCATCGGTGACAGTGAGCGGGTGGAAGTCGTAGAGAGACATCACACGCTGATGCATCGCTTGCTGGGAGTCGATGGGCTGGGCGGCGGCCGTGCGCGAGGCATAGAGGCGGCGAAGCAATCAATGAGGAGAGTTACGGGCGTTTAGCTCATAGAAGAAGTAGAGTTGAGCCAACGTATCACGGGACACGCCTTACCGGGAAGATTGCGGTGCAATCAGAAAAAGCCCCGCGCCAAGCGGGCTTTACTGCTCGTCGAATAGTACTCCCGAGAGGAGGAGTTCGTACATTTCCAAGAAAAGCCCCGCGCGAGGCGGGGCCTTTCTGTTTGCTGGCGGTAATCCGCCGAAAATTTTTACTTCTGACCGAACTTCGTGAATTCTGAGCTGCCGGGATTCCTGGTTTCGTCAGAGTGGATGCGGTTCTGGGCGCGCTTGGCGGATTCCATGGCCTCGTGATCCATGTGCTTGCGTTTGGAATTGTCCACGTCGGTCGCCTGGCCGCCGCTGGATTCAATCGCTTCATGCGAGGGTCTTGCTCCGGTTTTGGTGGAATCTAAGCCACTTGCCATATCTTCACCTCTCACGGATTAAGATGGACGGCCGCGGGATGGGGTTGCCGCAGCGCCCGCTATGGTACGGTGAGGGAGATGAGCGCGCTATGTGATGCGACCACTGCATTTATCCGGGGCAGCCGATGAGTCCAGAACGGCTGCGCGGCCGGTTAGCGGATTGGTACTCGCGCGTCATCGTGTTTTTTGTGGCGGCGTTTGTGGCGCAGCTTTACACGATTGAGCCCTCGCCATACCTGGACCTGCGGAAGTATGCGCTGGGGCAGGAGCGGATGCCGTTCCAGGCGCGGGAGTTGATGCGGTATCCGCTGCTATGGGCGGGCAACTCTGGGTTTCTGCAGAGGCATACGGCTGGGCGCGCGGGCATCAGCTCGCCGGAGCGGCTGGTGATTCTGCTGGTGACGTTTGTGTCGATTCTGCTGAGCGTGTGGGCGGCGCGCAAGATCGAGCGCATGTACTGGCCGAAGGCGCGGGTGCCGCTGCTGTCGTTCACGGTGCTGATTGTTGTGTTCCTCTTCGACTTCTACCTGGGCGTGCCGTTCACGTTTCCCTATGACCCGCTTTCGATGATGTTTCTCGGCTGGGGACTTGTACCTGGTGCTGGCGGACAGGTTCTGGTGGCTGCTGCTGTTGTTTGCAGTCGCGACGTGGAACCGCGAGACCACGGTGTTCCTGATCCTGGCGCGCGCGGCAGTGGCGGTGTGGCGAGAGGGCCGCTGGCGAATGCGTGCGGTGAAGTTGCGCGATGTAGTGCAGGTTGCGGTGTTGTGTGTTGTGTGGGTCGCGATTACGGCGGCGCTGCACCACAAGTATGCGGGGAATCCGACGGAGGCAGGGGCGCGCATTGTGGGTAATCTGCACAAGCTGGCGAAGCCGGTGCTCTGGCCGGGGATTCTGAGTGGGTCGGCGTTTCTGATGCCGTGGATTTACTGGCGCAGGGATTTGATTTCGGCGCCGCCGCTGAGGGCGTGTGTGCTGCTGCTGCCGATCTGGGTCCTGATGCTGCTGTGCGTGGGGCAGATACTTGAGGTGAGGATTTACGGCGACATCGCCGTGTTTATTGCGGTGTGCGCTGCTGCGATTCTGCGCGCGGAGTTGAGCGGCGACGCGGCGAGTGAAGTGCGAGAGGAGAACGTTGCTGCTGCCTGACGAGTTGAAGGATGCGATCGTGATCGATGGACATGCGGATACGCCGCAACGGTTCGTCGATGAGAAATGGGAGTTTGATGCGGCCCTGGCCGATGGGCACCTGAACCTGGAGAGCGCGCGGCAAGGCGGCTTGTCGGCGGAGTTCTTTGCCATCTGGGTGCAGCCGGATGAGTGGCGCGGGCGGTATGCGCATCGCACCATTGAGTTGATTGACGGCGTGTACGAGCAGTTGCGGAGGCATCCGCGCGAGTTGGTCTTGGGGTTGTGCGCGGACGATGTGCGGCGGGCGCATGCGGAGGGAAAGTTCTGCGTGCTGCTGGGCATTGAGGGCGGCCACTCCATTGAGAACAGCCTGGCGCTGCTGCGTGATGTATCACCGGCTCGGCGTGCGGTATATGACGTTGACGTGGGCGAATACGAATGAGTGGGCGGATAGCTCGGGCGATATTGACGACGCGAGCGTGGCGCATCACAACGGGTTGACGCCGTTTGGGCGCGACGTGGTGCGCGAGATGAATCGGCTGGGGATGATGGTTGATGTGAGTCATGTCTCGGACAAGACGTTCCGGGATGTAATGGAGACGACGCGTGCGCCGGTGATTGCCTCTCATTCCAGTGCGCGGGCGCTGGCGAGTGCGCCGCGGAACCTGACCGACGAGCAGCTGCGGGCAGTGGCGACGAGCGACGGGATTGTTATGGTGAACTTCTACGCATCGTTTGTGGATGACGCGTGGCGCGAGGCGTGGAGTGCGACGTCGGCGGAGCGCGAGGCGCTGACAGAGCAGGCCGCGGCGGAGTATCGCAGGCGCGGCGAGCCAGTTCCCTACTCTGTTGCGCTTGAAGGTGGATCGCGAGTTTTTCGCGGCGCATGCTGCGACGTTGAAGCGGCCGTCGTTTCAGCGCGTGGTGGACCACATCGATCACGTCGCGAAGGTTGCGGGCATCGATCACGTCGGGATCGGAACGGACTTCGATGGGTTCGGGATACTGCCGGAAGGGCTGGAGAGTGCGGCGGATCTACCGAAGATTTATGCCGCGTTGATGGAGCGTGGGTATACGGGCGCGCAGATGCGGAAGATTCTCGGAGAGAATCTGCTGCGCGTGATGGATGCGGTGCAGAGCAGGGCCGAGTAGCTGACTACTTCGAAGCGAGAATCTCCATACGCTCGATGCGAAGATCGCTTGCGTTGGCGAAGAGCTCAGGTGCCTTCGCCATGAGGGCTTTGGCGATCTGGCCGTTGAGGTGCGCGTCGCGGCCGGCCTCGTCGTTGAAGGTATCGAAGACACCATACATCCCGGGCGCCATCTTGACGCCGTACCACGTGACAGTGCCAGGTTCGTTGTTTGAGAGTGTTGCGCCTTGCTCAAGGAACGCTTCGACCTCTGCTTCCTTGCCGGGCTTCGCCTTCAGCATGACCCATATCGCCTGCTTTGCCATATGCCGTCCTCCTGAGAATCTATGACAATGATGCTCCTGTTTTGCGGGGCAAGTGAAGACGGAGTAGCCTGTTAGCTGGATGAGTTGGTTGGGAAATTCTCTTCGAGTGATGAGTATTGCGGGGCTCGCTTTGTGTGGGATGGCGAGCTTCGCGCAGACGCAATCGAGCACGCCAGCGCAGCTGCCGGATGCGCCGTCGACGATCGCGCAGGAGGCTCCGGCAGCCGTACCGACGGGACCGACGGTGATTTTCGATACGACGATGGGGCGGCTGACGTGCAAGCTGTTTGCGAAGGAAGCGCCGAAGACCGTGGATAACTTTGTCGGGCTGGCGACGGGATCGAAGACGTGGACCGATCCGGTGACGCAGCAGAAGATGACGGGTAAGCCGTTTTATGACGGGACGACGTTTCACCGCGTGATTCCGGAGTTCATGATCCAGGCCGGCGACAGGCTGGGAACGGGCGCCGGAGATGCGGGCTATTTCTTCGAGGATGAATTTTCGCCGTCGCTGCGGTTTGATGTGCCGGGAAGACTGGCGATGGCGAACGCAGGACCGAATACGAACGGATCGCAGTTCTTCATTACAGAGAAGGCCGTGCCGCAGCTGAATGGGAAGCACACGATCTTCGGGCAGTGCGATACGCACTCGGTGCTGATCGTGGCGTCGATTGCACGTGTGGAGCGGGATTCAAACGACAAGCCGCTGACCCCGGTGATGATCAACAAGGTGACGATTGTGCCGGAGGGGCAGCCGATTCCGCCGGAGCCTGCAGCGCAAAGTCCGCCAGCAGCCGCGCCGGCGTCCAAGAACTAGAACGACCACAACCAACAGAACGAAGGAGATGTGATGGCGACAACCGCTGTGTTCAAGACCTCAGAGGGAACAATCAAGGCAAAGCTGTTTGAGCAGGAGGCGCCGGAGACGGTGAAGAACTTCATCGGGCTTGCAGAGGGAACGAAGGACTGGAACTCGCGATCGAAGAAGGGCGCGAAGCTGTACGACGGCACGATCTTTCATCGCGTGATTCCGGAGTTCATGATCCAGGGCGGCGACCCCGAGGGCAATGGAATGGGTGGACCGGGTTACAAGTTCGCTGACGAGACGAAGGGCTCGCCGCACAATTTCAAGCAGCCGGGCAAGCTGGCGATGGCGAATGCCGGGCCAAATACGAATGGATCGCAGTTTTTCATCACCGTCACGGATACGAGCTGGCTGACGGGCAAACACACGATCTTCGGCGAAGTGACAGAAGGCTATGACGTGGTGGAGAAGATCAGCAAGGTGCCGCGCGATTCGATGGACCGGCCGAAGAAGCCAGTGGTGTTGGAGAGCGTGACAATCGAGAGGTCGTAGTTGAATTTGATTTTGGATAGAAGGGCCCGCTCGGGTGAGCGGGCTTTTCTGTCTTCAGAAGAGCTCGATGACGGGCGGGAAGGTGAGGATTAGAGACAGGGCGAGCAGGACGAATGCAGCGACGAGCACGGGACGGAGCGTGACATCGCGGGTGCGCCAGCGAAGCGAGAGCAGAATCCACGTGAGCAGCCAGATGGCGAGTGCGGCGGTGGTGACTCCGGAGAGCGGGCCGGTGCGCGTGTAGAGGATGAGATGGCGGGCGAAGGACTTTGACGCATCGCCGGCGACGGTGAGCACGCCGAGCGAGAAGCATCCGATGCTGGCGGCGAGAATAGCTGCGGCTCCGAAGCCATTGGGGAGTGTGCTGTCGAGTTCGCTGTTGGACGAGGGATCGTGCAAGGTCATGCTCCGCGGAGAAGATGGAAGAGGTGCCCGCCCTGGACGGGTGCGTATTTGTTGATCATCGCGCCGGAGAAGCCCGCGACGGCGGCCGCGAAGAATGCGACAGCTACGAAGACGAGGACGGCACGCCGCAAGGCGAGTTGGTTGCGGAGCTGCCTGCCATAGTGGAAGAAGACGACGGTGACCATCGTGATGGCAATGGGCGCGACCCAGGCGACGTGCTCCTTCCATTCCATGCCGAGCGAATGCCACCCGATGGTGTTGGGATGTGACTTGAGGAACGCCTGCGGATAGCTGGAGAGATCGGCACCGGGAGGAGCAACCGCGCGATACCAGGGATAGATGAGGTACGCGCCGGTGAGTACGGTCAGCCAGGCGAGAATGGTCATCGCGAGCAAGTAGACACGTACGGCGCGTTCGTTCGAGGAAGCGCCATGTTCTCTCCACCCCATCGAGCGAGCTCGCTGGGGACCCCGGTCTCTCCACCCCGTCGAGCGAGCTCGCTGGGGACCCCGGTCTCTCCACCCCGTCGAGCGAGCTCGCTGGGGACCCCGGTCTCTGCCCTATGCGGAAGAGTTCAAAGAAGGCGCCGGAGAACGCGAGCAGAAAGAGCGCGCCGAATCCCATGCCGTGAATGATTGTGAAGATGCTGCGGAGAGTGATTTCCATGTTGGCTTTCAGTGCATCATGCTGCGGAAGAGCTTCTGGTCAGTGTCAGGTTTGGTGTCTTTGTCCTTGTCTTCCGGGCCCTTGCCCCACGTCCAGTACATGCCCATGTAGGCATAATTCTCCGTCTGCCCGGCAATGGAATGCCCATAGCAAAACAAGAACTGCTCTCCCGGGTGTTTTTTGAAGTGGTAGTAACCGCCGACATCGAGCATAGTGGAGCCTTCCGTCTGCGGTGTTGCGAATCCCTCCTTCTGATGCCCGAATACTTCAGCCCCGAGTTCCAGCCGTTCATTGAGCTTGCGCTTGATGAGCCAGCCTGTGTACCAGTAGTTTCTGTAATCGGTCTGCGGAACGACTCCGTATCCGACTCCACCGTCGAACAGCCAGTCGCCTTTGTTCTTTTGCAGCCAGATGGGAATCTTGAACCACGCCTTGCCTACACCAAGGCCACGGTCAGAGCTCCCGGTCGGAAGCTCATACATCGGGAACGTTCCAATCTGCGGGAGATGAGGAGACTCTTTGATGAAGGCGACCTTCGTTCCCAGCTCCGTATCGATCAGGCCAAATGCGCTCGGCCCGGCTCCCGCCGGTGCGTAGATGGCCTTGTTGGCGGGATTGATTGAACCCCAGGGAAGTACGGCGTGGATCTGAAGCCGAGGAAGCGCCCCCCAATTGAACTCAAACGCCGGGCCCGTCGAATCGATCTCCACCGGCGTGCCGTCGGCCGCGCCAAAGACATAGAACTCATAGTGCTGAAAGTCGACGGGAACCGGATCATCGGTTTGGTATGGCGGCCCCTGTGCATGCAGGAGAGTGGGCGCCAGCGCGAGAGCAATCAGGGCTGTTAAGAAGCAGCGCATCGGGCAGCTCATGCAAGAACTCCTCAGCAAGAGGTAGCGTCGCCGAAATTCGAAACAAGACAGTTAAGACGATGAGCACCGCCCCAGCGCATCGCGTGCCATAAGCGAATTCATTCCCCTTATGGTGCCACAGAGCGATGAAGAAAACATTGCATGCGCTGCGCCAAGTACATTGGTCAGCATGGAAACGCGGCACAGCAGGGCGTCCCTCGTGAGCATGGCCGCGATTGCGGTATGCCTGGCGACGACGCTGCATGAGGCAGTTGGGCACGGCGTGACGGCGTGGTTGCGCGGCGATGTGGTGACGCAGCTGACGAGCAATCATCTATCGAGCGTGCGGCCGGACCGATTGGTCGACGCGGGTGGAACACTGGCAAATTTGATCGTTGGATTTGCTTCGATGATGATTTCGGTTGCGTCGGGCAAGCACGCGAATCGGCGGTATTTTTTCTGGATCTTCGGAACGCTGAACCTGCTTTCGGGTGCGGGATACTTCCTGTTTTCTGGCGTGCTGGGCGTTGGCGATTGGCAGGATGTCATCGTGGGAATGCCGCACTACACCGCATGGCGGATCATCATGGCGATTTGTGGCGCTGCGCTGTACGTCAGCTTCCTGCGGCTGATTGCGATGGAGATACACCCGTTTCTGAAGAGGCGCCGCGACTACAACAGCCTTGCGCGGCTGGCGTACTGCGCCGCGTGTGCGACCGACTGCATTGCCGGGGCGTTCGACCCGCTCGGCGTGAAGCTGCTGCTGATCTCGACGATTCCCGCGGTTTTCGGGGGATTCTCCGGACTGCTGTGGGCGGACGTGTTCCTGCCGAAGTTCAGCGTAGAGCGGCCGCTGATTGTGAAGCCGGCGCGCGCGCTGTGGGTTGCGGCGATTGTGATTGTGGCGCTGTTTGTGGGTGTGCTGGGACGCGGTGTGGAGTTCAGACACTAGGGAGAAGGCCCGCTCGAGTGAGCGGGCCTTTGTGTTGCGATCGCGTGAGCTATGCGACGCCGATGACGGTGCAGAGTTCCTTCACGGCATCGGCGGACTTGTTGAGAGCAGCCTGCTCTTCCGGCGTGAGCTTGATCTCGATGATCTGCTCGACGCCCTTGGCGCCGAGCTTGCACGGAACGCCGACGTAAAGGCCGTTGACGCCGTACTCGCCCTGGAGGTATGCGGCGCAGGGGAGGATTTTTTTCTTGTCCTTCAGGATGGCTTCGACCATCTCGACGGCTGCGGCGGAGGGAGCGTAGTACGCGGAGCCGGTCTTGAGATGCTTGACGATCTCCGCGCCGCCGTTCGCAGTGCGGGTCTCAAGTTGCTTGAGGCGCGCGGGCTCGATGAGCTCGGTGATGGGGATGCCGGCGACGGTGGAGTAGCGCGAGAGCGGCACCATCGTGTCGCCATGGCCGCCGAGCACGAACGCGGTGACATTTTCGACGGAGACGTTGAGCTCCTCGGCGATGAAGGTGCGGAAGCGTGCGGAGTCCAGCACGCCGGCCATGCCGATGACGCGCTCGCGCGGCAGCTTGGCCTGCTTGAATGCGGTCTGCGCCATGGCATCGAGCGGATTGGAGACGATGATCAGGATCGCGTTGGGCGAGACGGGGACGGCCTTCGAGACCACGTCAGACATGATCTTGAAGTTGGTGTTGAGCAGGTCGTCGCGGCTCATGCCCGGCTTGCGCGCGATCCCGGCAGTGATGACGATGATGTCCGAGTTCGCGGTGTCCGCGTAGTCGTTGGTGCCGGTGATGTGGCAGTCGCGCTTCTCGATGGGCATGGCCTCGAGCAGATCGAGCCCCTTGCCCTGTGGCACGCCTTCGACGACGTCGATGAGGACGACGTCCGCGAGTTCCTTGGCTGCAATCCAATGTGCGGCCGTCGCGCCGACGTTTCCGGCGCCTACGATTGTGACTTTTTTACGCATGAATGAGGTCCTTCGGGATGGCTGTTTCGAGACTCTTCCATGATAGCTGCCGGAGGCGGTGAACGTCGCGGGTGTGCGATGAACGGACGGAAGTGCGGGTTTGCTGGCATGCTGGATGAATGTGTGGGCGATATTTTCGGCGGAGTGATAAGCAGCGGATTGCGGAGGCGTTCCATCTGGGGCGGCTGCCGGAGAACTTCGTGCTGCCGCCGGATTACAACGTGGCGCCGACGACGTTTCAGCCGGTGATCCGGTTGAACCGCGATACTGGCGAGCGCGAGGTGGTGATGATGCGGTGGGGGCTGATCCCGTGGTTCGCGAAGTCAGCGGAGGAGTTCAAGGGGTTCTCCACGATCAACGCGCGTGCGGAGAATGTGCAGGAGCGGGCGCTGTGGCGGAGACCGTTGGAGAGGCGGCGGTGCCTGGTGCCGGCGGATGGATTCTATGAGTGGCAGAAGATCGACAAGAAGACGAAGCGGCCGTTTGCCTACACGCTGACCAAAGGCCAGCCATTCGCGTTTGCGGGCCTGTGGGATGCGTGGAAGGACCCCGGCAACGGCGAGTGGCTGCAGACGTTCGCAATCATCACGACGACGGCGAATGAGCTGGCCGCGGAGGTGCACGATCGCATGCCGGTGATTCTGCATCCGCGGGATTATGACCGGTGGCTGCAGCGAGGTGAGGTCTCACACCTGCCTGTCGATCTGCTGCGGCCGTATGAGTCGGAGGAAATGGAGGCGGCTCCGTGCAATCCGGCAGTTGGCAACGCGAAGAACAACGGGCCCGAGCTGTTGGAGTGCCCGAACCCGCCTGAACCGCCTGATTTGTTGAACAGCCGCTAATCAAGGACAGGGCCATCAGGCCATGTTTTCGATCATGCGGGAGGCGAACTCGCTGGTCTTGACCTTGGTCGCGCCCTGCATCTGCCGCTCGAAATCATAGGTGACGTACTTCTGCTGGATGGTCTTCTCCATGGAGTTCTCGATGAGGCGCGCGGCCTCGTGCCAGCCGAGGAAGTCGAACATCATGACGCCGGAGAGCATGACGGAGCCGGGGTTGATGACGTCCTTGTCGGCATACTTCGGCGCGGTGCCGTGGGTCGCCTCAAAGACGGCGTAACCGTCGCCGATGTTGGCTCCGGGCGCGATGCCCAGGCCGCCGACCTGCGCGGCTGCGGCGTCGGATATGTAGTCGCCGTTGAGGTTCGTCGTGGCGAGGATCGAGTAATCGCTGGGCCGGATGATGATCTGCTGGAAGATGGAGTCGGCGATGCGGTCGTTGACGAGGATCTTCTTCTTCCACTGGCCGTTGCCGTGTGACTTGCCGATCGCAGCGATAACGTCCTTCACTTCCTGGACGATGGAGTCGCCGAACTCTTTGGGGGCGAACTCGATGCCAGGTTCGACCAGAGCGGCGTTCTCTTCCGGCGTGAGCTTCGGGTTCTGCTCGAGATTGCCGAGAATCCAGCTCTCGCGCTCGGTCACGGTCTGCTCGCGGAACTCCTGCGTGGCAACCTCGTAGCCCCACTCGCGAAAGGCGCCTTCGGTGAACTTCTGGATGTTGCCCTTGTGGACCAGCGTGACGACCTTGCGCCCATCATCGATGGCGCGTTGAATTGCCGCGCGAACGAGGCGCTTGGAGCCGGTAATGGAGATCGGCTTCACACCTACGCCGGAGTCGGCGCGGATCTTCTTCTTGGTGCCCTGGAGCATCTCGTTGTTGACGAAGAAGATGAATTTCTCGGCTTCGGGTGTGCCCTCGCGGAACTCTATGCCGGCGTAGATGTCCTCGGTGTTCTCGCGGAAGATGATGACGTCGAGCTTCTCGGGCGCCTTCACGGGGCTGGGCACGCCGGCGTAGTACTTGACCGGACGCACGCACTGATAGAGGTCCATGAGCTGCCGGAGCGCGACGTTGAGCGACCGAATGCCGCCGCCGACCGGCGTGGTCAGCGGGCCCTTGATGGAGACGCGGAAGTCGACCGTGGCCTTGACGGTATCGTCGGGCAGCCAGTTCTTCGTCTGGCGGAAGGCCTTTTCGCCGGCGAGAACTTCATACCACGCGACCTTGCGCTTGCCGCCGTACGCCTTCTGGACCGCGGCGTCGAAGACGCGCTGCGAGGCCTTCCAGATGTCGCGGCCGGTGCCGTCGCCTTCGATGAACGGGATGATCGGGTTGTCCGGCACGGTGTACTTTCCGTCGGCGTACTGGATCGCCTTGCCGTCGGTGGGGACGGCGCTGCCGTTGTAGCTGGTCTGCATGAGTTGGCTCCTCAGAAAATCGGGGATTTGGCCAAGCTAGCAAACACGCGCAAAGGCTGGCAATCCAGAGCGCGCGATAAACGCCATCCTTGCCGAGGAGATTGGCCGCAAAAGCAAGAAGACCTCCGTGCGGCTGGCAGCGGAGGTCAACAGAAACAGGTTCGTGAGGGTCAGGCTGCCTTGAGTGTGGCCTCGGCACGGAGCCAGTCGACTTCGGGTGAGCCGTAGGGACGGCCGCGCTCGTTCCAGAATTGCTCTGCGAGCCGGGCGATGTCGTGGTAGCTCGGGGTGTGCTTCTCTGCAATATGGTTTGTGACGTGTTCGGGAGCCGGCGCCGCGGCAGCCTTCTTAGTGGGCGCCTTGCGGCTGGTGGGTTTCTTGTCAGCGGATGCGGGGGATTTGCGAGTGGCCATTGATTCCTCCAAGTGGGGTGGTTGGGGTAACTCTATGGTAACGTGCGGGTAGTCGAAAACCAAAGAAATTCGGTGAAATGCCGCCATCTCAGGCGGAAAAGCAGAAGAGGCCGGCGGGCGGCCTCTTCGGTTGGATGCATGATCGAGACGATCTAGAACTCGCCCCAGAGTAGCTGGTTGTAGACGTCGTGGTGGAACTGCACTTATTGCTTGTCGAGTTCTGCGATACCGGCAGTACCGTAGTGGTCGCAAGCGCCGCCCGCGATGTTGACGGGGTAGACATCAATTTTGGTGGTGGCTGTGTCCTGGATATACGCCATGAGCGTCAATGTGGAACCGTCATTCATTTTGAACGGTACATTCACGAGCGTTCCCTGCACGCTGCCTGGAGCTGCAATTGCATCAACCGCACCAGAAGTAAAGCAAGGCGTCCCCTGCACGCTGATGGTGCCGGTAAGGTTGCTCGCGAGTGTCGCAGTCATGCTCGTTGCACCCTGTTGAAAAGTCGCTTGAATCGTTATGGGAGTTAATTTGGGATTGCCTCCCGGGGTAAGAGGCGTGGAGAGCGTTGCAGGCCCGGCGTAGGTGCCCGTCAGATCTTGAATGCGCGTCGCTGTAAAAGACCCGGTCTGGCCTGGAGGGCAAGCTCCGTCGGTGACAGTGTAGGTCCCGGACCACGATCCAGCTGCACTCACAGGTGAGGTTGCATGAATCCGAAATTCAGGGGAAGTAGAGGTGGACTGCAGGGTAAATGTTCCGTCTGACGCGACGGCGGAGGATCCGAAGGTTAGTGGGGCGTCGCCTTCGGTGTTGCCGCAACCGACCCCAAGCAAGCCCGCCCCACTCACGGAATCGCCAGTAACATTAAGGGTCACTGCCTCATTTAGATAAGTGGCTGGGGAGCTATTTGGATAGACAGGCAATACGCCGACAATCGACCAATTGCCTGCCAGTGTCTTTGGTGAAAACGAAGAACCGCTCCCTCCGACGGTGCATCCAACGGCCATCATTGAGATGCAACCGACGAATGTACACATCAGCCCCGTTTGCGTCCTCATGGCGGCAGAATTAGAGCACATTGAATCCAGGGCCCGCAATAGAAAAGAGAAAGGCCGGCGCGAGGCAGGCCCTCCCTTGGTCGACACAGCTTCGCCTTAGAACTGGCCCCAGAGAAGCTGGTTATAAACATCGTGATGGAACTGAACCTCGCAACCCTTGACGATCGTACCGAGGAGGCGCGGGCAGCGGTCGGCAGACGCCTGCTTCAGGTCCGCGTAACGGCCCTTCACGTCGGCGCCGAGCAACTCGGTTGTCCAGGCTGCCTTGCGGAAGTCCTCAAGCGCCGTGTAGATGTTGTCCGGCAGGTAGCGCTCGGCCTGGCGAAGGTTCGGAATCTGCGCGATCTTTCCGGTGATGCCGGTCTTGAAGACCGACAGCATCACCATATAGGGGTTGGCGTCCGGACCGACCGAGCGAACCTCAACACGCGCCGACTTCTCGTTGCCGATGGGGATGCGGACCATGGAACCGCGGTCGACAGCCGAAGCCTTGATCTGGTTTGGCGCCTCGAAGTGCGGATCGAGACGGCGGTAGGCGTTCACCGACGCGTTCAGCAGCAGGCAGATGTCGTTGCCGGCCGTGAGAATGCGATCGACGAACTCCCACGCGAAGCCTGAGACCTTCTCGAGACCGTTGGGATCCCAGAAGAGATTCTTGCCATCCTTCGTGATCGAGACGTTGGTGTGCATGCCGGAGCCGTTGACGCCGGTCACCGGCTTCGGCAGGAAGCTCGCGGTCATGCCCATCTGTGTGGCGACCTGCCGACAGATCAGCTTATAGAGCTGAATCTGGTCTGCGGCAGCGATGGCGTCGCCATAGCTGTAGTTGATCTCGAACTGCGAAGGCGCAACTTCGGGGTGGTCCTTCTCGTTCTCGAAGCCCATCGAGCGCTGGACCTCGGCGGAGAGGTCGATGAACTCGCGCAGCGGGTCACCGGGAAGCGAGTGGTAGTAGCCGCCCTGGTTGACGTACTCGAACTTGCCGGTCTCGTGATACTTGCGCTCCGCATCGATGCCGTCGAAGAGGAAGCCCTCGATCTCATTCGCCGCGTTCAACGTGTAGCCGTTCTTGGTGAACTGCTCGTTGGCGAAGGTCTTGAGCAGGCCGCGAACGTCGCCGGTGTAGGGCGAACCGTTCTTGTCGATGACCTCGCCGAAGACGAGCACCTTGCCGGGGCCGAAGACGTCGGCCGGAGCGTAGTAGAACGCGCTCCAGTCGAGCCCAAGCCGAAGATCGCTCTCACGCTGCGCGGTGAAGCCGCGGATCGACGAACCGTCGAAGGTGAGATTGTCGAAGCTCTTGAGCAGGAACTTCTTGTCGTAGTCGAGCATGTGCAAGCGGCCTTCAAGGTCCGAGAAGAGCACGGTAACGGCCTTCACGCCCTTGGTGTCGGTGAGCCACTTCAAACGCTCTTCCTGGAGCTTGTCGATGGCGACGCGCTTTCTACGCTGATCTTTGGCTTTGAGGTTTAGCTCCTCAAGCTCTTCGTACGACAGCTCGAGAAAGTTGCGGTATTCACTCGACATAGCACTCCTTGGGGCAGTTCTGGCTGCCAATAGATTTTGGTGGGGTGGGAGATCCGCTGTGGCTGTGTGCGGGCGTCGCGGGCCGTACTTGCGCCACAACTAAAAAGTAGCAGAATCCGCCGTCAAGTACCACGATGGATTCTTCCCCTACGGCGCTGCTCCCGCTAAAGAGCGCAGCAACAGGAATTTCACGGACGGGTGCGATTCGTTTTGGCAGGGTCGCGTGCAATAATTTTCCTTGGGGCGAACGCGCTGTTCGCTATCTCGCCGGGCGGCCAACTCTGGCAAGCGGACACATCTGGAGGAACATTCATTGGGCAAGGACATGGTCCCCAAGCGCCTGTTTTTTACCAAGGGCGTTGGTAAACACAAGGAGCGGCTGACCTCCTTCGAATTGGCACTTCGTGATGCCGGCATCGCTGCGCAGAATCTGGTGCGCGTTTCATCCATCTTTCCGCCGCAGTGCAAACTCGTGACGCGCAAGGAAGGCCTGAAGTATCTGCATCCGGGCGAGGTGGTGTTCGCGGTGGTCGCGGAGAACTCGACACGCGAGCCGCACCGGCTCGTGGTGAGCTCGATCGGCGTGGCGATCCCTACGGACAAGAACACCTACGGCTACCTGAGCGAGCACCACAGCTTCGGCGAGACCGAAGAGCAGGCCGGCGACTACGCCGAGGAACTCGCGGCCGAGATGCTGGCAACCACGCTGGATGTCGACTTTAATCCGGACAAGAGCTGGGACGAGAAGAAAGAGATCTACCGGATGTCGGACAAGATCGTGCGCACGGCAAACGTGACGCAGTCTGCTGTGGGCGATAAGAACGGCCGCTGGACAACCACGATTGCCGCGGCGATTCTGATCTTCGACGACAAGTAGTTTCAGCGCACGACTGCTGAGAAGGCGCTGGTTTCGAGCCAGCGCCTTTTGCCTTAACGCATGCTAAAATAGTCATCTGGAGATGACCAACATGGCGCGTTCAACAGCAAAACGTGGTGAAGATACCAGCGCCACAATCTCGGTTGCAGAAGCGAAGGCCCATCTTTCATCAGTCATCGCGAAAGTGGAACGCCGGCGCCGGCCGGTGACCATCCTTCGGCGTGGGCGCCCGGTCGTCCAGATTATTCCAGTGCCGGTGGAAGCTCCCACGCTCTATGGCTCGATGCGTGGAACCGTGGTGGAGCTTGGGGATATCGTCGGGCCCACCGGAGAGGACTGGGGATTTGGCGACGAGTAAGGCGCAGCGGCTGTTGCTCGATACGCATATCTGGCTGCGCTATCAAGGCATCTCCGGTGAGGTGCACAAATCGGCGCTTCCCATCCTGCATCGTGCGGCAGAGGACGGTACCCTGTACATCTCCGTGATCTCCATCTGGGAGACCGCGATGCTCGTGAAACGTGGGCGGCTGAGCTTGAACACAAGTGTGCATCGATGGGCGGAGGACGCTCTTTCCAAGCCTGGCATCAATCTGCTTCCGTTCAGTCCGGAGATCGCCATCGAATCGGTGAACCTTCCAGCGCCAATTCACAAAGACCCTGCGGACCGTATCCTGATCGCTTCGGCCAGGGTCGAACGAATGACACTGGTTACGCGCGACGGCGAAGTTCTCGAATTCGCCACGCGTACAAAGCTGGCGCATCTTCGCGCTTGAGGTCTCGAATGGCTGTTACTCACGTTGCGTTAATCCAGATGTCCTGCGAAGCCTCGACGGAGGCGAACCTCGCCAAAGCCATCGCGCGAGTACGCGAAGCCGCGGAAAACGGCGCGCGCCTCATCTGCCTGCCCGAGTTGTTTCGAGCTCAATACTTCTGCCAGCGCGAGGACCACGCGCTCTTCGATATCGCTGAGCCGGTTCCCGGGCCATCGACAAAAGCCCTGAGTGAGGTTGTTCGCGAGCACAAGCTGGTGGTGATTGCGAGCCTCTTCGAGCGCCGCACGGCCGGCCTGTATCACAACACGGCTGCGGTGCTGGATTACGCTGGTGACGCGGCGAAGGACAACGTCGTCGCGGTGTATCGCAAGATGCATATCCCGGACGATCCGCTGTATTACGAAAAGTTCTACTTCACTCCGGGCGATCTCGGCTTTCAGGCGCAGCGCACTTCGGCGGGCCCGATCGGCACGCTGGTGTGCTGGGACCAGTGGTATCCGGAAGGCGCGCGTGTGACGGCGCTCAAGGGCGCGGAGACGCTGTTCTTCCCTACCGCCATCGGCTGGCATCCGAGCGAGAAGGCGGAGTTTGGCGAGCGCCAGTATGACGCGTGGCAGACGATCCAGCGAGCGCACGCCATTGCGAACGGTGTCTTTGTGTGCGCGGTGAATCGCGTGGGCCACGAGCATGGCGATGTGCAGCTTCCGAACGGAACTCTGCTCAAGGGACCTGAGGGCGCCGGACTGGAGTTTTGGGGCGGGTCGTTTATCGCGGACCCGTTCGGCAGAATTCTCGCCAGGGCCTCGCACGACAAGGAAGAGATTCTGTACGCAGAGCTTGACCCGAAAGAGGTCGAGGTGACGCGGCAGCACTGGCCGTTCCTGCGCGACCGCCGCATCGACGCCTACGGCGGGATTACGAGCCGCTTTCTGGATTAGGACGTTTTATCAAACAAAATTTCCCAGTTTGAAACTGTTTCCAAACGACATTCGTACCGTGTATAAAGCTCATCGCCGGGAAACCACCTGCTTGCGCCGTTTCGAACGCGGGTGAATTCCGGGATTGAGCACCTGCCGGAGCGTACTCGACGTGAACACTGCAATTCGCCGCGCTGTCCTTGCCCTCACTGCCTTCTGCCTGATTCCCCTCGTGGGCAATGCCCAGCGTGAACCGCTCAAGCCGAGCGCGACGGGCGCGGTTCCTCCGCGCACATGGGTGGACAAGGACACAGGCCATCGCGTGTGGCGCATGACGGACGAGCCCGGCTCTTCGGGTTTCTACTTCAACATCAACGCGTACACGCCTGACCTGAAGACGATGATCTACACGGCGCCGGACGGCATCCACGGGCTGGATCTGGCAACGCGCAAGACGTGGCTCATCGTGCCGAACCCTCCGCGGCCCGAGGGCGAGACGAACCAGCAGTTCCGGTTTGGCGGCGTGCACGCGATCATCGCGGGCCACAAGACCAATTCCGTTTTCTTCAGCAAGGCTGACCCGCAGACGCACGTGATTTCGCTGTACAAGGCGGACGTTTACAGCAAGCAGGTGACAAAGCTTTGCGATCTGCCCAAGGGCATGATGGTCGCAACCATCAACGCCGACGAGACGCTTGGCGCGGGCACGATGTACGACAACCCTGATTCCGCTGCGGCGGAATATGGACAGAATCGCGTCAACCCGCGCGGACAGGCCGGGCCGCTGGTGCAGCCCTTGAATAAAGGCCAGATGATGGAGCGGCGCCTGGCCGCAAAAATTCCCATCACTCTCTACACCATCGAGCTGAGCACGGGAAAGTTGCACCCGCTCATCCAGCACTCAACTGACTGGATCAATCACCTGCTCTTCTCGCCAAGCGATCCGACGCTGCTGATGTACTGCCACGAAGGCCCATGGCAGAAGGTGGACCGCATCTGGATGATCCACACCGACGGCACGCACAACACGCTGATTCACAAGCGGCGCATCGCGATGGAGATCGCCGGGCACGAATTCTGGGGCCTTGATGGCAAGACCATCTGGTACGACTGGCAGCCCATCAAAGGGCAGGACTTTTATCTCGCGGGCTACGATCTCGCCAACGGCCGCCGCACGGCGTATCACATGGAGCGCAACGATTGGTCCATCCACTTCAACCTGACCAGGGATCTCAGCCTCTTCTGCGGGGATGGCGGCGATCCCGGCCAGGTCGCGAAGGCTCCCAACGGCGAGTGGATCGAGCTGTTTCCATCCGCACCTCATCAACACGACTGGCGCCATCAACGATCCGGACTTCTTCCAGCCCGGCTACTTCAGCGCCGAACATATGGTGAACATGGCCTGGCATGACTATCACCAGGAGCCGAACGTGCGCTTCTCGCCCGACAAGAAGATGGTCTTCTTCACCAGCAACATGTTCGGTCCGTCGTACGTGATCGGCGTTGAGGTCGAGAAGGCCGTGAACCCGAAGCCGAGTGAAGTCGTCTCCACACCGGAGCTGGCGAAGAAGTTCAACCCGCACGTGCCAGAGGACACCCGCGCGATCGCGAAGTAGGCGACATGACGAATGCGCCGCTCGCGTTCTGCGGGCGGCGTTTTCATTTCGCCCGTCTCCACTCTGCGAAAATAGACGTGAATGTCGCAACTGGAAAACAACCGCTATCGAATGCCCGCCGAGTGGGCTCCGCACAGCTGCCACCTGGATCGCCTGGCCGCACAATCCTGAGGACTGGCCGAAGAAGTTTCAGCCGATCCCGTGGGTTTACTGCGAGATCGTGCGCTGGCTCTCGAGCGTTGAGGACGTGCACATCCTCGTCAACGACGCCGCTGCGGAGAAGCGCGCGTACGGCATGCTGAAGCGGCAGGGCGCGAATCTCGCGCGGCTGCACTTTCATCATTGGGCGACGGATCGGGTGTGGCTGCGCGACTCCGGTCCGATCTTTGTGAAAGCTGAAGGCTCCGTGAAGAATCCAGAGGACAAGCTCGCCATCACCAACTGGCGCTTCAATGCCTGGGCCAAGTACGACAACTGGCACAACGACGACCTGATCCCGGACCACGTCGCGAAGCTCTACGGAATGCGCAGCTTTGAGCCGCAGGTGAAGCTCGCCGACGGCCCAAATGCGGGACAAGTCCACAGGCTCGTCCTCGAAGGTGGAAGCATCGATACCAACGGCGCGGGCATTTTGCTGACGACAGAAGAGTGCCTGCTAAGCGAGGTGCAGCAACGCAATCCGGGCGTCTCGCGCGAGCAGCTCGAACAGGCCTTCGCCGAGTATCTCGGCATCGAGAAGGTGATCTGGCTTAACCGTGGATGCGCGGGCGACGACACGCACGGCCACGTCGACGACATCACCCGCTTCGTTGGCGAGAACACCATCCTCACCGCGATCGAAGAAAACACGGCAGACGAGAACCATCTTCCGCTCGCCGAAAATCTCGAACGCCTGCACGCAGCCCGCAACCTGCACGGCCAGCCGTTCGACATCAGGACGCTCCCGATGCCGGCACCGGTGATCTTTGAAGGACAGCGCCTGCCCGCGAGCTACGCGAATTTCTACATCGCCAATGGCCTGGTGCTCGTGCCTACCTTCAATGACCCGAACGATCGCATCGCCCTCAACACGCTCGCAGAATGCTTCCCCGATCGCGTCGTCACCGGCATCCACTGCACCGACTTCATCTGGGGCCTGGGCGCGCTGCACTGCATGACCCAGCAGGAGCCCGCGTAGAGCTCCGCACAATAACACCGAAGCCCATTGCCTAACTTGAGACCCAATCCGCTTGCACAGGCTGGCGCTCACTAAACTGGCTGTGATGTCCCGGGTTTCTCCGCTTTCGCTTGCGTTCGGCGCATTAGGTCTAGGGCTGCTCTGCGGCTGCCAGGTGCCTGTCAATCTGCCCGGGCACGCGGATAGTTCAGCGGTGTCGAGTGGCACTCTGGAGACGCATTACTCGCCCACCGAGAACCTCGAGCACTACGACCTCGCGCTCCTCCGCTCAGCGCACAAGTCCATCGATCTGTGCGGCTTCAGCTTCACGGACCAGGCCGTCGGCGATGCGATAGCAAACGCCGCCCGGCGAGGCGTGCGCGTCCGCGTGTACCTTGATCGCGGCCAATCGGACGATGAACTGGAGCGCGCCGCGAAGCACGACGGCTTTGAAAAGCCGGCCGCACGCAAGCGGGATGTCCAATTCGCAGATGGATTTTTCGAAGAGCAGGATGTGCCTGACACGAGCAGTGAGGCAGTCATCGCGCGGCTTGCGGCAACGCCCAACGTCGAAGTCAAGATCAAGCACTCGCGCGTGCTGATGCACCTGAAGTCCTACGAGGTCGATGGGCAGACGCTGCGCTCCGGCAGCGCGAACTTCTCCCCCAGCGCGCTCAAGCGTCAGGACAACGATCTCGTACTGACGCGGGATGCGGCCAGCGTGCGGCGGTTTGAGCTGGACTTCAACCAGCTCTGGGCACGGCCGGACAACGAGCGCCTGCAGCCGCAATCGTAGCCATTCCGCAAGCTATTCCGTAATCTTCACAGATGGATTCTCTTCCCCTTCCAGCGGACACCCTGTCCGACGCCGCGCTCATGCAGCTCGCCATCGAACAGGCGCGCGCTGCCGAAGCAGCCGGCGAGGTCCCCGTGGGCGCCCTCATCGTCGCGCCGGATGGATTCACCATCCTCGGCCGCGGACGAAATCGTGTGATCCAGGACAACGATCCCACCGCGCACTGCGAGATTGTCGCGATGCGCGAGGCTGGCCGTGCACTTGGAAATTACCGGCTTACCGGATGCACTCTCGTCTGCACGCTCGAGCCGTGCTCGATGTGCGCCGGCGCGATTCTGCACGCCCGCATCGCCCGTTTGCTCTACGCCGCGCGTGATCCGAAGGCGGGCGCCTGCGGCAGCGTGCTCAGCGTGATGAACCATCCAGCGCTGAATCATAGCGTTGAGGTGGTGGAAGGCGTCCTCGCCGAGGAGTGCGGGGCCATGCTGACCGATTTCTTTCGTCGCCGACGAGCCAACGCAGGCACCGTCTGACCGGCATCACACTTTGTCATGGAGGCAAAGCCATGGCAAATAGAACCTCGCGCAAGTCTCACTCCAAGCCCTCGACGAAACGCTCCGGCGGATCATCGTCAACCCGCTCCACATCCTCAAGCTCGCGGTCGACCAAATCGCGCAGCCGCTCCACCACCCCGCCGTCACGCCGCTGGTCAGCCAAGGTAAAGACGGATTCCACCAAACCCGCCCCGGGCCTCTTCAAGAAATCCGCAAAGGAGATCGCAGAAGGGCTGGAAAAGAAATCCGTTTCGCCGGAGGGTCCAGGCCAGGCGATGCGGATGCTCAGCTTCTACGAAAACCGCGGCGGCAAAAACCTTTCTGCCGAGCGTAAGCACACCCTCGAAAACGCAAAAGACATTCTCCGCGAGAAGGAAGGCAAGAGCTCCCCGAAGAGCTCCTCGCGATCCCACAGTGGAAGCGCAAGCAGCTCAGGAAGCAAGACCGGCTCGAAGCGTAAATCCCGTGCGAGATCACACTCGCGCCGCTCGACGAAGAAGTAGCCGAGCTGAGACCCAAACAAAAGGCGACCGAAACGATGGCTGGAAGATTTGACGGCAAAGTAGCAGTGGTGACCGGATCCTCTTCCGGCATCGGACAGGCGATTGCGGTTCGCCTGGCGAGCGAAGGCGCTGCGGTGGTCATCGACTACCGCAGCCGCGACCAGGGCGCCGCGGATACCGAAAACATGATCAAGTCCAGGGATCCGCAGGCGAAGTTCATCACCGTGATGGCCGACGTCACGAAGATCGCGGACACGAACAACCTGATCGACCAGGCCTGGTCCCAGCTCGGCGGCTGCGACATCCTCATCAACAACGCCGGTGTCGAAAAGGGCGCGAACTTCTGTGATATCACCGAACAGGACTACGACATGGTCCTCGACGTGGACCTGAAGGGCGCGTTCTTTCTCACCCAGGCCTTCGTCCGGCGCCTCCGCGACGCGAAGAAGCCGGGTCGCGTCATCAACATCTCCTCGGTGCACGAGGATATGGTGTTCCCACACTTCCCGACCTACTGCGCCGCAAAGGGCGGCCTGCGAATGCTCATGCGCGATCTCGCCGTCGAGCTCGGTCCGCTCGGCATCACCGTGAACAACGTCGCGCCGGGAGCCATCATCACCCCCATCAACAAGTCGCTCCTGGAGGACAAGAGCAAACTCGACCCGCTGCTCAGGAACATTCCGCTGGGACGCGTGGGAACGTCGGACGAGGTCGCCGGCCTCGTGGCTTGGCTGGCCTCCGATGAGGCCGCGTATGTCACTGGCTCAACGTACTTTATCGATGGCGGTCTTATTCGCAACTACCACGAACAGTAGTCGGCGGCAGTGCGTCTGACCGGGATCGGAGACAATAGAGAGATGGGCCTTCTTGTTTACTCTGCTGACTGGTGCCGCGACTGTCGCGAGGCCAAGCGGTTTCTCACCAAGCATTCGATCGCGTACCAGGAGATCGATATCGAGCGAACGCCCGGCGCGGCGGACGAGGTGATCCGCCACACCGGCAAACGCGCCATCCCGCAGTTCGTGCTGGATGGCAGGTGGATTCAGCCGTACAGGCCGGGACGCGGATTTCTGCACGCCGAAATGGCTGAGCTCTTCGGCGTCACACACAAGTAGCTCAGGCCGTACCGGCGCTTTCCGTGCTCGCGGAGATTTGCGCCGAGGGCGGATTGTGATTGACCGCCCGAATCGAATGAATCAGCCGCTCACTCAGACGCTCGAGCTCCTGGATATGCTCCGCAACCAGCGAGCGCAGAAGCTGCTCGCCCGTCGGTGTGAGCTTGATGATGGAGCGTCGCAGGTCGCGCTCGTCCGTATGACGACGCACCAGTCCCGCCCGCTCTGCCCGGTCGACAAGCTCGACCGTGCTGTTGTGGCGCAGAACCATGCGATCGGCGAGATAGCTTACCGAAGCGGGCTGGCCGGCCGGCGCGGCAGCGATCACCTGCAGAAGCTGATACTGCTGCGCCTGAATGCCATGGCGCTCTGATGAGATCTCGCTGAAGCTTAGGAATTGTCGCAACTGGAACCGAAATTCCGCGAGCTCCCTCAGACGTGGAATCTCCAAATGACCGTTGCTGCCGTTCTCTTCCATAAGCTGACCCTCCATTCTATCGGGCGACGATGTCCGAGTTAATTCTCCACCTGCATGTACGTCTACACTGGAGAAGGCGTTCCGTTGAAGGGCCCTTGTGGCTGCGATATTAGCCGGGGAGCTCTGAGTTGGCAACGCTTTAGCTTCCATAACATCCTCCTCACTCTCATCTCTGGAGTCCCGATGATCCCCCGCTACACCCGCCCGCAGATGGCCTCCGTCTGGTCCGAACGCAGCCGCTTTGAAAACTGGCTGCGTGTCGAACTGGCGGCGACCGAGACACTCGCTCGAGCAGGCATTGTTCCCCCCGAGGCTGCGGCTGCGCTACGTGCCCGTGCCGGTTTCACCGTAGAACGCATTCATGAGCTCGAAGCGGAACTGCGCCACGATGTACTGGCATTTACGACAGCGGTTGCAGAAAAAGTGGGCCCTGAAGCTCGCTGGCTGCACTACGGTCTCACCTCCACCGACGTTGTCGATACGGCGCAGGCTTTGGCTCTAGGACAGGCTTCCAGTTTGATTCGTTCAGGCATTGTGCGACTTCGCGACGTTTTGCGCAATAGGGCAATTGAGTTCCAACACACCCCGACGATCGGCCGCACCCACGGGGTCCATGCAGAACCAACCACTTTCGGGCTGAAATTGCTCCTTTGGTACTCCGAGCTCGGGCGGAACCTGCGCAGGTTCGACGCTGCCGCCGAAGACCTTCGCGTGGGCAAGCTCTCCGGCGCCGTCGGCACCTTCGGCCACCTGGAGCCGGAACACGAGGCCGCCATCCTCAAGGAGCTGGACCTCCGTCCGGCGGCCATCGCAACCCAGGTCCTGCAGCGCGACCGCCACGCAGCCTATCTCTGTGTCCTTGCGGTACTTTGTTCAACGCTGGACAAGATGGCCACCGAGGTCCGCCACCTGCAACGCACTGAGGTCCGAGAGGCCGAGGAGTTCTTCTCGGCCAAGCAAAAGGGCTCGAGCGCCATGCCGCACAAGCGCAACCCCATTACAGCCGAGCAGATCTCCGGCCTCGCGCGTGTCGTGCGTGCCAATGCCCAGGTCGGCCTGGAAGACGTCGCGCTGTGGCATGAGCGCGACATCTCGCACTCCTCCGCCGAGCGCGTCGTGCTGCCGGATTCCACCACCCTGACCGATTATCTGCTGGACAAGACCGCGAGCATGATCGAGCGCCTGCTGGTCTATCCCGAGAGGATGCTGCGCAATCTGGAATCGACGCACGGGCTCGTCTACTCCGGCCAGCTGCTGCTCGAACTCGCGGGCTCCGGCATGAGCCGCGAAGACGCCTACCGGCTCGTTCAAGGCCATGCCATGGACGCCTGGACCAACGAAAAAAACTTCCGCGAGCTCGTGCAGAACGACCCCGAAATTACAGTGCGGCTTCCCAAGGACAAGCTCGCAGAGGTCTTCGACTACCGCCGCCAGTTGAAGAACGTGGACACGATCTTCGAGCGCGTCTTAGCCGAGGACGCCGAACTCTAGCGCCACGCCTCAGCGCGCCGGCGAGGTCTCCTCCGCCCGCGCATTCAGGCACGCATCGACGTCCAGGTCTTCATCCTCCGCGCTGTAGAGCAGCACGGCGCAGCCAGCGACCTCGACGTAGAGACACGACTCGCACAGCCGCCGCCCCGTCAGCGCAAGAAAGCGCTTCAAATCAGGCAGCCCGCGATCGTCGGGAAGAGCGACCGTGAACTCGCGGTGCTCGCCATACGATTGGCTTCCGTCCTCCTCACGCCAATACCCCGAGACCGTTCCCGACGTCACGGTGTAGCCGCCGAATTTTTCCACCAGGTACGCGTGCACGGACTGCTCGATCGTGCCCCCACCGGAGCACGGCTCCTTCAGCTTGAGCGAAGGTAGCAGGAAGCGCACGTTTTTTCCGAGTGGCTGTTCGCGAAGGTTCATCTTCACACGAGTCAACGAATCCACTCATAGGATGACACAACCCAAGCCCGCGACGGGCCGTACTCTCAGTTGTTTGCGGAAGGAGCGAACAGCTCCGAGGGCACCCGCTCCCCCGGATCCAGAGCCGGCGCATCCACTGCCGGCAGCGGTCCCGGCGGCGTAATCAGGTCCACCGGCAACGCACTCCGCATCGCTTCCCCCGACAGCGCCGGCAGCGGTAGCGACGGTGGCGACGCCTGCTCGAACTCACCGGCGCTCTGCGCTTCCTCCGTGCTTATCGCCGTCTGCCGCAGGTCCAGCACCGGCGCGTTCCGTGGCATGTCAAACCGGCCGTGCCCCATATACGCGACGAAGACGATACCCGTCGCCACCGGCGAAAGCACGATCAGAGGAACGCCATACCGCTTGATGAGTCCCTCCGTGAGGTCCTGGACGCCATACGATCGCGGTATCGAGCCCGCAACCTGCGGAATTTTGAAGACGTGGAAGTCCGTGCCGCGGTGCTTTGACGCGTAGTGCGTCAGCGCGCGCGCTACCCCCTTCGGAGAAGTCAGGCCCAGGTCCGCGACGTAGTTGCGCCGGATAGCATGCGGGTAGAAGTAGTTGATCGTCGTACGCGCAAAATCCGCGCAGTTGCGGAAGGCGCCGTTATAACGCTCCACGTTGCGTCGGTCGTTGAACCTCGCAATCAGACCGGCATCCTGCTCCGGCGTCGTGGCAACGCTGAAGCCATAGATCGTGCGATCGTACGCGGAGCCGACCAGCTCGTACCAGTTGCCGTCAGGCGTGCCGCCGTTGGGCAGATCCGGCGCGACGGACTCCAGCGCGCGTCGGCGATAAAGATCCCGGAGCTGGGCCTCCTGCTCACGATTCATCGTCTGCGGAATGTCCGCAGCCGACTCCACCGCGTACAGGTAAGGCAGCAACGGGACCGCGATCCAGTCATGGTTGGTGATGCCGTCATATCGGCTGATCACCACGCCCAGCTCTCCCGGCCCGCACGGACGAAGCTGCACCGGAGTGGCAGCGCAAACGTGGTCCAGATAAATTGCCGCGTGGCCGCTCGGATAGACGATCCCCAGTCCGCCATAGGGCTGCTCCAGCAGCAGCGACACCGCCCCACGCGCAGTCGTTCCCGCCAATCCACAGAAGACGGCGACAGCAACGCAGACGGCTCTGGCGAGGGACATCATCTGTGGTTCGTTGGACACGAAATCCGAGCCCCCGCCCCGGGTAATAGCACCGGCGGACGCTTCAGTTCGATGGGCTGCTGGCATGAAGACAATAAACAGCAGTCCCGGTCAATTGTCGCTGTAACTTTTCCCAAAAAGCCCATGTTTCGCTCTACAGGTAAGACGGTGAAAAGCTAAAGCGTATAACCGATAATGACGCAGGATGAGTTCGCAAGACATCAATCCGCTGCAAACATTGACGTTGGCCGTCACTGGCGCAAGCGGCTCGCTGCTCGCCTTCGAAATGCTGCGAACTTTGGCCGCCGATGAGCGAGTCGGCCGAATCCATCTCATTATCTCACCCGGCGCCCTGCGGGTACTCGCCGAAGAGACAGGAGCTACGCCCCGTAACTCTCTGATAGAGAAGGCTCTCGGCGGAATTTCCCCGGATCGGGCCAAGCAGAAAATCACGCAGCACGCGCACGAAGACATCGGCGCCCCCATCGCCAGCGGCTCTTACCCGTGCGACGCGATGATCGTGCTGCCCTGCTCCATGGGAACGCTGGCCGGCATCGCGCATGGCATGGCCGGAAACCTCGTCGAACGCGCCGCCGACGTCTGCCTGAAAGAGAAACGCCGCCTCGTGCTTTGCGTTCGCGAGACGCCGCTGAATCTCATCCACATCCGCAACATGGCCGCCGCCGCCGAGTCCGGCGCCACGATCTTCCCCATCATCCCCACCTTCTACAACCAGCCCAAAACCACCGAAGACATGGCGCGAAACTTTGTCCACCGCGTGCTGCAGCACATCGGCCTCCCGCAAAAGGACGCCTTCATCTGGGGAACCAGTTCGAGTTAGTTCTCAGTTGTGAGCACTAACCACTAACCACTCGCCTTAATGCATCGACTGCAGCGTCCTCACGCTGCCCGACGGCACCGGATTCGCCTTCAGAAAATCCGCAGTCGCCTGCGCCGCCCGCGCCGAACAGCGGTTCGGCTCCAGGTGTCCGCAACCTGCCAGGATGTCCAGTTCCGACGCCGGCACGATCCGGTGCATCTGCTGTCCGACCGAAAGCGGAATCAGGTGATCGTCCGCTCCCCAGACAATGAGCAGCGGCTCCGTAAGCGATGGCAGCCGGGCTTCCAGCAGATCCTTTTCGTTCATCGAGCTCAGATTTTTGTCGATCGTCCACTGAATGTTCTGGATCGCGCGAAGAAGGTCCCGGCGCACATACATCGGAATCGGTTTCGCGTCAGGCTCCATTACGGAGAACAGCCGCTGCACATCATCCGTCGTCTGCGGCTCGAACAGCTTCCTCGGTTCGTTAAGCTCAAAGCGCAGTCCCGCTGGGTCGTAGACCACCACGCGATCGATCAACTCCGGATGATCCAGCGCCAGCTTCAGCGCGATCCATCCGCCCATCGACCAGCCGCCGATATCTGTCTTCTGCAGCCCCAGCGACTGAATGAAATCGTAAACAAACTTCGTTTGACCGCTGATCGAATAATCTCCGTCCTGCGGCTTCGGCGAGCGGCCATAGCCGAGCAGATCAGGCGCGTACACGTGAAAACCCGCACGCTTCAGCCGCTTCAGCATCGGTGCCCAGGCCTCGTCGCGATCGCCCAGACCATGCACCAGAACGATCGGAATGCCGCCGCCCGGAACGCGCGGCTCGGCCTCGTAGTAGTGCACGCGGCCTTCCGGCGTCAGCACATAGTTGCTCTGCACGCGCGAGAGGAACAGGCCGAAATGCGTCGCCTGCCGCATTACCCGGATGGGGCGCAGATAAAACGCCACGCCCAGGACAACTCCCAGCACCACGACAACAAGCACAATACGGCCCAGCGTTCTCATGGCGTAACGCGACTCCTCTTCCGTGTGTCTCTTCAGATTTACTGTACAGGTAGCAGACGCACGCGCGAGAGCACAAATCTCCGTCTACCCTCTACCCGTTATCCTCTACCCTCTGCCTCACCGGTACGGCTTCCCGAACTCTTCCGCGAACACCGTGTGCGAGATATCGAAGCGGCCGCCGTTGAACTTATCCGGCCCCTTGAGATGTCCGATACCCAGCAGTGCCACCACCCAGTAGCTCATCGGCAGGCGCAGCGTCTCGCAGACCTTGCCCTGCTCAAAGCCTTCCATCGGCGCCGTGTCATAGCCCAGCACCTCGGCCATCAGCATCATCGACGTGAACGCCAGCATCACCTGCTTGTTCAGCCACGCGGTCATCTGGTCGTGCGAAAAGCTGGAAAGATACGCCGGTACACTCGTCGCCGCCTGCGCTGCATAGCTCTCCGGCATGCCTGCCGCACGGCCCATGCGCAGCATCTCGTCCAGATCGCGCCGCCATCCGTCGCGGTCTCCGCACGCCACAATCACCGCGGAGGCCTCTTCCACCTTGGCCTGGTTGTAACTCGCCGCCCGCACCCGTCGGCGCTGCTCCGGGTGCTGCACCACTATGAAGCGCCAGGGCTGCATGTTGTAGCCGCTGGGTGCACTCAATCCCGCTTCCAGAATCTGGCGGAGGTCGCCGGGAGGAATCGGCTCTCCGTCGAAGCTGGGCGTCGCGCGCCGCTGGCGAATTGCTTCGGCGAGCGATCTTGGTGCAATGGCCATTTCTTTCATTCCTCCAAGGTAATTGCGCTCTTCAGCATCTTAGCGATAAATCTCGAGCATAGTAGCTGAAATGCCCTAGAGAACGGTACCCGCCTAGTGAATCTCGGCAAGGCTTAGTTCGGTGGCGAAAGGTGGTTGTCCCTCAACTTCCGCGAAGACCGTAACCCCGGAGAAGCCTTCGCGAAGCTCAGGATGCGCGGTCAGCAGCGCTGACGCGGCCGCCACATTGCGAACCCGCGCAGCATCGCCGCCGAGCGCGGAATCGGCCCGATACCGCACCACCAGGTCGACACCCTTGCCGTCATCGGTCACCGCGCTTCCAAGCCCAGTCAGATGAAACTCCGAGCCATCCTTGGCTTTGATCACCAGCGGATTCTCCGGCCCGATGCCCTCGCTCAGCTCGCCCGGCGCATTGGTTCGGCGCTCATTACGAAGCTGATCGAGATGGGTGCTGGTAACGAAGTTCGCGGGCCGCAGAAGCTGGTCAGCCTCGCCATAAAGCACCCACGCCAGCCACTTCTTGCCCGCCTTGGCGTCGGCGCGCGCTGTCGTCCAGTACCACAGGCCGTCATGGCCTGCGGCCGTGCGCGGATGCGGATAAAAACCCGCCATCTTCCACGCGCTTCCCTGCTGCACGAGCAACACGGGAAGCAGCCATGGACGCTCTCCGGTCGCCTCCACAATGGCGAACGAATAGATGCCTGGTGGAAGTCCCGGAATGACGAAGTCCACCTCGGAGGCGCTGCCGGAAAGCGCGCAGCCGAAGTCCGCCTCGGACGTGTCGCCGGCTTTGCGGCCGCTGGCATCCAGCCGATAGATCTGCGTAACCCGGAGAGTATCGGCGGCGATCGCCGCAGATGTCTGGTGGACCACGAACGCAGTCGTGTCGAACTTGGAGGCAATGTCGGCTGTGCTCATCGAGCGCACGCGCTCCGCATCGTTGGCCTTCACGGCCGTCGCGAGAGCCAGCGCGTCGTTCGCCACGGCCTGGCGCACCTCCCCGGACATGGCGGATTGCGTCTTGCAGGTTGCAGGCTCAGTTTGCGCCAACGCCTGAGACGCGAAGCAGAGGCCCGCAACGGCCAGTAGACGAAGGGAACGATTGGCTCGAGCATGAGCCGGGTGGATCGGGGGGCCGCTACTAAGCACGTCGCGCAGAGGATGTCTCCTGAGAAAGTCGCTCGGCTGCCTCAGAATACGGGCAGGCCGCCTGTTTTGTTAAGCGCCCCGGTTAACGGCCCGTTCGGCCAACGCTCAAATTGAACCCGGCCTGGCTGGCCCAGTCAGGCCACCGCATCCTCTTCACCCAAGTAACGTACACGCTAGCAGACACTTCGTATTGACAAGGGCCTATGGAAACTATATGGTAGCTCGCCGTGAACGTACACGTCTCTCGGAATCACCCAAACCTTGACGACCGTGTGCACACAGCTTCGGAATCGGAATCGCGCAGATCGTACCTCCAACGAACTTCCACGTAATTCAAACCCCGGTCCGCTCAACCGCACCAACCTCGAACTTCAACAGTTCAGCACGGCCACCCCCGGCCGGCAACTTCGTTCCTGAGGCAACTTTCATGAGCTTCGGGCAGTGGGGACGCGTTGTGTGGTCTGAAGCTGAGGAGAATTCTTATGAAGGTTCCGCTATCTGATTTCGTTTCACCGTGTAACACGACCGCGTCCGCAAAAGCGTACGACTCGAAGACGCGAATCGTCTATCGTTCCGGTTTGCTGCATATCCTGACAGTTCTGGCGGTTGTCTTTTCTGCTCAGCTGATCCGCGCGCAAAACAAAGGAATCAATTTCCCGCCTAACCAGGGAACCAGCGGGGATGGCGCCTTTCTGCCGGGCATCTATACCTACACGTATACCAACGCGCAAATTGCTGCTTCGAATCCGACCTTCAACGTCATGCGGATCCCGATCAACGTCGCGACCGCCAACGATCCGGCGTCGCTGCAGAAGATCAAGGGATATGTGGATCAATTCACCGGACACTACGCGATCCTGGTCATGTTTGGCACACTGCAATCGGGACAAACAGGCCATGGCAACGGCTTTCCCAATGGATTACAGGCGATGGGCGATGCCTGGGGAAAGGTGAATGCCGTTTTCTCAAGCTACCCGAATGTCCACTACGAAATCTTCAACGAACCCTTTGGCTACCCCTGGAGCACACTCGCGGAAAAGCAGCATTACGTGAGCGACATGGAAGCCATCATCAGCTACGGGAATCTGCCCCTGAGCAAGTGCATCCTGGATGGCATGGGTTACGCCCAGATGGTCAACGAGGTCGTAGAGGGAGGATGGAACGGCGACATCGCCTATCACTTTTATCCCAACTGGATTGACCCGACCAAAGAGACCCCGTCCCAGTCCAACTATTCCAACCTGGTCCAAAGTACCTTAGCCAACTATTCGAGCAGGGTTTGGGTGACCGAGTTCGGAGCCAATCTCAGTGAAAACAACAATTGTTATGACACGTACGACCCTGGCACCTCAGCCGCCGACCAGAATATCAATGCATTCCGGGGTTTAGATGACGCCTTGCGAGCCTTGAAGGCTGCCGGCAAAGGCGTGAAAGGCGCCTTTGCGTGGCATGGCTGGAACAACGGTGACACGTACGATTATTGGCTCGCCTCCAATAGCAACGGGGCGTGCAAAATCCGGGAGATCGAGTCGCACGATTGACCTGGCCGGGCTTAAAAACTGCGCGCGAACCACCGCGCGCAGTATTCTTTAGCCCATGCCGGTCGACGACTCATCTGCGTCCAACAGAACAATGACGTGCAGAGCGATTCGCCGGTGCCTGAAGATTGCCGCTCTTTCGTGCGCCGTCCCTGCCGCAATTGCACAGACCAACTCACGGCTGCCGCCAAATCCACCCACCTCGAACCAAAGTATGGCGCCGCCCCTTGCAGCGGCCGCGACTGGGGCGAACCTCGAACAGCGGCACCGCGCCCGCGTGACCTACGTCGGCGGAATGCTGCAGATCCGTGCCGACAACTCGAGTTTGAACCAGATTTTGCGCGATATTTCGCGCGAAACCGGCATGAAAATCATCGGCGGCGTCGCAGATCAGCGCGTTTTTGGCAGCTATGGCCCAGCACCCGCTGCGACCGTGCTGCAAACCCTTTTGGATGGCACAGATACCAACATGCTGCTGCAGGAAACCCTCAACCACGCTCCTGAACAATTAGTTTTATCGCCGCGCACCGGCGGCCCAACGCCGCCCGGACCAGGCTCTCCAAGCTACGACGTGACGGAGACGGAACCGGAGCTTCCGCTTCCCGGCGCGTCACAGCCCAATATCGGGACTACTACGACGGCGCCGAACACAACTCCGAACCCGTCAGGTCCGCCCAGCATGCCGCAGCCGGCCAACAATGTGCTGGGAAGTCCGAACAACGTTTCGCCGACGCCATCGACTATGCCAGTCACAAACTCGGTTCCGGCGAGTACGTTGCCGACGCCGTCGACGGCACCGCCGGTGAGCGGGATTGTGGATGCGCCGAACCCTCCGCCGGCCGGAAGCACGACCGCGGGATACACGAGCCAGACGCCGAACGGCAATCCGAATACGGCGCCGCCGGCGACGGCTACGGGCGGGACGAGCGCGGCGAAGACGCCGCAGGAGATTTATGAGGAATTGAAGCAATTGCAGCAGCAAAAGACCCAGAATCCGAAGGCGAATCCCCAAGGATCTTCAGCGCCGCAGTAGCCGTGGCGTTTCGCTTTTTGTTCCACGTGGAACAGTTCAGTCCGAGCCGCGCACATAATGTGCGTGCGGAGTTGTGCAGGTTCAGATTTTGGGGGCTAGACCTCGGCTTTGGCGGGTGCGGAGGCGGAGGGGACGGCTGCGGCGCTGCGACCGGCCATAATGTGGAAGAATCCGAGGCAAACGCCGTAAGCTGCAAGAACGCCAAGTGCCAGTGAAGCAAGAATTGCGCAGCCTAACATCAATGTGATCAACATCCTCGATCCTTCCAGCCCGTCCCTGCCAAGAAAGCTGCGGTGGAGCGGCCCGCTGCGGCATTCAACCGTTTGACGTGCCGGCCACAGACAAGTCTGAGGCTTTGTGGCTCGCCGTGTCTCTGGAAAACTAGCACCCCCCTATTGTCATCCGCGATTCCCCGATCGAGTCAGTACGGGTGTGTGCGACTCGTGTACGACCAAAGGCATGTGCGGGAGTGGATGGCGCAGGAGGAAAAGGCAAAGCTTTTGACGCAAAGGGCGCAACGGTGCGCGAAGGAACGCCACGGGATCTGTGTGGGGAGGGCGCTGTAGGAGGTGAGACGGACAGCTTGTATCCTAGGAAGATGGCCGGAAACGGCCAATGCACGCCTATGAGTCTCACTCACATCCATGTGCGCGGCGCCCGGCAGCACAATCTGCGGGACGTCTCGGTATCGATTCCGCGGAACACGCTGACCGTGGTGACGGGGCTGTCCGGTTCCGGGAAGAGCTCGCTCGCGTTCGACACGATCTATGCCGAGGGGCAGCGGCGATACGTGGAGACGCTTTCGGCGTATGCACGGCAGTTCCTGGATCAGATGGAGCGGCCCGATGTGGATTCGATCGAGGGTTTGAGTCCGGCGATTTCGATTGAGCAGAAGACGACCTCGCGCTCGCCACGATCGACAGTCGGGACGATCACGGAAATCTACGATTACCTGCGCCTGCTGTGGGCGAGCGTGGGTCAGCCGCACTGCCCGAACTGCCACCGGCCGATCTCGCGGCAGAGCGCGGACCAGATCGTCGCGCAGATTGTGGAGCGCAACCAGACGGAATCGCCGGGCGAGCGGATCACGGTGCTGGCGCCGCGTGGTGCGCGGGCGCAAGGGCGAATTTCGCGAGGAGTTGGAATCGCTGGACAAGAAGGGGTATCGGGTGCGGGTTGATGGCGAGATCACCGAGATCGAAGAGGGGATGCGGCTGGAGAAGCGCAAGAACCACACGGTTGAGGCGATTGTTGACCGCATCATTTTGAAGCCGGTGCCGGGTGATCCGGGCGTGAACGGACGCGCGCCGCTGGATACGCGGCGGCTGCAGGCAGCGGTTATAACGGCGCTGCAGCTGGCGAACGGGCTGGTGCTGATTGGATTGCAGGCGCTGGGTGGGGAGTATCACGAGACCCTGTTCAGCTCGTCGATGGCGTGCCCGGATTGCGGGATCAACGTGCCGAAGCTGGAGCCGAGGAGTTTCAGTTTCAACTCCGCGTATGGCGCGTGCCCGGAGTGCCATGGGTTGGGGTCGATCTATGACTTCGATCCGGGGAAGACGATTGCGGACTGGTCGAAGCCGCTGCTGGATGGAGCGATGGGACCGGGGTCGGCGTCGCAGTATCTGCTGCGGCTGATCAAGCTGGCGGCGGATAAGTACAAGATCAATTTGAAGCGGCCGTTTCAGGAGCTGGCGAAGACGGAGCAGGAGCTGCTGCTGTACGGGCCGCCACGGCCTGAGGCTGCGCGGACGGGATTTCACGGCATTATTCCGTGGCTGCGCGACACGCTGGAGGAGACCAAGTCCGAGGGATATCGCGAGTACATGATGCAGTACATGTCCGCGACGGAGTGCCCGCGGTGCCATGGGCGAAGGCTGCGGCCGGAGTCGCTGGCGGTGACGATTCCGATTGCGGATGCGGCGGAGCATCCGCCCGTAAGCCGCGCTGATCGCGATGTGGAGCCGCTGAGTTCGCCGAGTGCGCGAAGGTCGGTTTCAATTGCGGAGTTTACCGCGCTCTCGCTGGAACGGGCGATGATGGGCGCGCGCTCGATGGTGTTTACCGGGCGCGACAAGCTGATTGCGGACCGGCTACAGCGGGAGATTATCGAGCGGCTGGAGTTTTTGAATGCGGTCGGGCTGGGATATCTGTCCTTGAATCGCAGCGCAGCAACGCTGAGCGGAGGCGAGGGGCAAAGAATTCGATTAGCCACGCAGATTGGATCGCGACTGCGCGGTGTGCTGTATGTGCTGGATGAGCCTTCGATTGGGCTGCATCAGCGGGACAATCAGCGTCTGCTTACGGCGCTCGAGAACCTGCGGAACCTGGGCAATACCGTGCTGGTCGTTGAGCACGATGAGGACACGATTCGCAAGGCGGATTATGTGCTCGACCTGGGGCCGGGTGCGGGCAAGAATGGCGGCCAGCTGATTGCCGCGGGAACGCCGGCGGAGATCATGGCGAACCCGGCGTCGGTGACGGGCAAGTATCTGTCCGGCGAGCTGGATATCGTGATGCGGCCGGGAGATGGACAAGGGCCGAGGCCGGTAACGGGGCGCTGGATTTCGGTGGAGGATGCGCGATCGCACAATCTGCAGAACGTGGTGGCGCACTTCCCTCTCGGCGTAATGACGGTGGTGACAGGCGTCAGCGGGTCGGGCAAGTCGACGCTGGTGAACGACATTCTGTATCGCGCGCTGGCGAAGGAGCTGTACGGATCGCGCGAAGAGCCGGGCGAGCACAAGGCGATTCATGGAATCGACCAACTCGACAAGGTGATCCAGATTGATCAGTCGCCGATTGGGCGAACGCCGCGGTCGAATCCCGCGACGTACACGGGCGTGTTTACGGCGATTCGCGATCTGTTTGCGATGCTGCCGGAGTCGCGCGAGCGTGGGTACAAGCCGGGGCGGTTCAGCTTCAACGTGCAGGGCGGGCGGTGCGAGGCCTGCCAGGGCGAAGGACAGCGCCGGATCGAGATGAACTTTCTGCCGGATGTGTATGTGCTGTGTGAGGTGTGCAACGGCCGGCGCTACAACCAGGAGACGCTGAGCGTTAAGTTCAACGGCTACTCGATTGCCGACATTCTGGATCTGCCGATTGAGGACGCGCTGCCGGTTCTGAAGGACATTCCGGCGGTGAACCAGAAGCTGCAGACGCTGGTGGATGTCGGGCTGGGGTATGTGCACCTGGGGCAGTCGGCGACCACGTTGAGCGGCGGCGAGGCCCAGCGGATGAAGCTGGCCAAGGAGCTGAGCAAGCGGCAGACCGGAAAGACGCTGTACCTGCTGGATGAGCCGACGACGGGACTGCATTTTGACGATGTACGACGGCTGCTGGAGGTGCTGCATCGGCTGACGGACCTTGGCAATACAGTCATCATCATCGAGCACAATCTGGACATTATTCGCAACGCGGACTACCTGATTGACCTTGGGCCGGAGGGCGGCGAGGGGGGCGGAAGGATCGTTGCGCAGGGGCCGCCGGAGGCAGTAGCGCGCACGAAGGAGTCGCATACGGGACGGTTCCTGGCGCGCTACTATGAGGGCGCGGAGAATGTGACTGGCAGCGCGAAGTTGCCGCCGGCGGAGCTGCCGGATCTGGCCAAGAAAGCGCCGAAAGCGAAGCGTGCTGCGCCGGAAAGGAAGACTGGAGTGCCGACGCCGTCGAAGAAGAGGCCGGAGGCTGAGCCGGCGAAGCGGGCCACGAAAAAGAAAGCGGCGAAGACGCCGGTGGAGCAGGAGCTGGCGTCAACGCGATAACGTCCTATGAGCCCTTTGACCACATCTGAGGTCACGACACCGAAGGCGCTGGACATCCAGCACGATACCGATCCTGCGCGCGATCACGGGCCGGCGAAGCATATTCCGCATATTGGCCATGCGCTGCTGTTCTTCATCATCGCGTGGCTGAGCCTGAGCCTGGCTGAGTTGATCCTGCTGGCGGCCGCGCACCTGCATACGGAAGAGGCGATGCGCGCTCACCAGACGCTGGTGATGTTTGCGCAGGGGATTTCGTACCTGCCGACGCTGGCGGTCGCGTGGCTGCTGTTCCGGGAGCTGTGGGGGATGCCGTTCGCGCGCGGGATTGAGTGGAATACGCTGGCGGTTCGGCGATGGTGGTACTGGATCATCGGGCTGGGCGTGGTGATGAGCGGGCTGGCGCAGTTTGCGCTGCGGTTTGTCGCAGAGCCGAAGTCATCGCCGCTGGACCAGGTGCTGCGCACGACGCATGGCGCATGGATGATGACGGGCTTTGGTGTGCTGCTGGCGCCGGTGACGGAGGAGATTGCGTTCCGCGGGTTTTTATTGCCGGCGCTGGCGATTGGGTATGATTGGCTGGCGCTGGAACGGACGCCGGCGGGGCTGCAGAAGTGGCAGAGCTCGTCGATGCACAGCCGCGCGGCGCTGGTGTTTGCGGCGATCTTTTCGAGCATTCCGTTTGCGCTGCTGCACGTGGGGCAGCTGCAGCACGCGTGGGGAGCGGTCGGGATTCTGTATGGCGTGAGCCTGGTGCTGTCGTTCGTGAGGATTCGGATGAACTCGGTTGCGGCTTCGACGTTCATGCACGCGACGTACAACCTGACGGTGTTTGTCGTGTTGTTTATCGGGACGGGCGGCTACCGGCACATGGAGAAGTTTCTGCGCTGAAGCGTGCGCGGCTCGGCGAGGCGCAGGTTTCGATAAACTAGAGACACGATGATTCCTACGCTTGAGTGGACGCCTGAAGGCGTCAGTTTTCTGGACCAGACAAAGCTTCCGCACGAAGAGACGTACGTTCTCGCCCGGGACTACAAGGAGGTCGCGCGGGCGATCAAGGACATGATTGTGCGCGGCGCGATGGCGATTGGGGTGTCGGCCGCGATGGGCGTGGCGCTGGGGATTGAGCGCTCGACGGCGACGACGATTGCGGAACTGGATAAGGAAGTTGAGGAGATCTGCGACACGCTGGCGAAGACGCGGCCCACGGCGGTGAATCTGTTCTGGGGGATCGCGCAGGTGCGGGAGCTTTATAGCGAGCTCGCGGTGAAGAAGACGGCGATTCCGGAGATCAAGCGGCAGGTTGTGGCGCTGGCGAAACGACTGTACGACGAGGACATCGCGAATCTGCGGCGGCTGGGGGCTTCTGGTGCAGAGCTGCTGCCGGATGAAGGGACGGTGCTGACGCACTGCAACGCGGGGGCTCTGGCGGCGTGCGGGTATGGGTCGGCGCTGGGGGTGATTCGCGCGGCGGTGGAGGCCGGCAAGAAGATTGATGTGTTTGCGGATGAGACGCGGCCGTTCAACCAGGGCACGCGGCTGACGGCCTGGGAGCTGCTGAAGGACAAGATTCCGACGACGCTGATCTGCGACAACATGGCGGGGTACTTCATGGGCCAGGGGCGGATTCAGGCGGTGATCGTGGGCGCGGACCGCATCGCGGCGAATGGTGACACGGCGAATAAGATCGGCACGTATACGGTGGCGATCCTGGCGAAGGAGCACGGCATTCCGTTCTACGTGGCGGCGCCGTTCAACACGATCGATCTCGGGACGCCGACGGGCCGGGGGATTCCGATTGAGCAGCGCGATGCGCGCGAGGTAACGCATCTGCACGGACGGCGCGTGACGCCGGAGGGGGTTGCTATCGAAAACCCGGCGTTCGACGTGACTCCGGCGAGGTATATCTCGGCGATTATCACGGAACGCGGGGTGCTGCGGGCGCCCTTCGGTGAATCTATTGCAGCGGCGGCAACGTCTTCAGAGTACGAACCCCAGGCAGTGTAGTATTTGGCGCAGATTCCTGCTGCCTATTTCGGGTTCCTGAGGCGTTTGATGACGCGTTTGGCTGGTTCTCTGCTTCTCGCATGTTTCGTTCCAGCACTTCCTTTGGCTGTCGCGCAGCAACAGCCTGCGGCCAATCAGGCCGGCGCCGCATCGGGCCAGGCGGCGAAGGCGACACCGACACCCGCGGAGACGCTGCACACAGGCACGCAGCTTGTCATCGTTGATGTGGTTGTGCAGGACAGAAGCGGGCACGCGATCCATGGACTCACGCGGGACAACTTCGTGCTGACCGAGCAGAAAAAGCCGCAGACGATTCGGAATTTCGAGGAACACAGCGCGACTGCGAATCAGAAGCTCGGCCCGGCGATGCCAGCCATGCCGCCGGGCGTGTTCACCAACTACACACCGGTTGCGCCGGACAGCACGCTCAACATTCTGCTCATTGACGCGCTGAACACGCCGATGCAGGACCAGATGTACGTGCGGCAGCAGCTGGAAGATTACGTAAAGCATGCAAAGCCCGGCGTAAATGTGGCGGTCTTCGGGCTGACGAACCGGTTGATCATGTTGCAGGGCTTTACCGCAGACCCGTCAGTGCTGCGAGCCGCGGTCGAGCATCATCTCATCGCGCGCTCTTCGACGCTGCTGGATGATCCCGTCGGCGGCGGCACCGGACCGGGGAAGCTTTCCGACGCGATGCAGGATGCGGCCCCTGCGGGCGGAGATGCGATGTTCGCGCAGACGCTCGCCTCGGTGCAACAGTTTGAGGCTGAGCAGGCCGCGCTGCAGACGAGGATGCGGACGCAGTACACGCTGGATGCGTTCAACGCGCTGGCGCATTATCTTTCGAACTTCCCCGGCCGAAAGAATCTCATCTGGTTTTCCGGCTCGTTCCCGCTGCAGATTGAGCCCGACCCGACCCTGAATGATCCGTTCGCGGCGATGGAAGACTCGAACCAGGAGTTTCGCGAGACCACCAACCTTCTGACGCTGGCGCAGACCTCGGTTTATCCGGTGGATGCCCGGGGGTTGATGACCCCGCCGATGTTCAATGCTTCGAACTCGGGAAAAAACTACGCGCGCAATCCATCAGCCTTCAGTAAGGATTCGCAGAAGTTTTTCCAGAGCCAGGCCCAGGAGCACATGACGATGGACCAGATGGCGAGCGATACGGGAGGACATGCGTACTACAACACGAACGCACTCTCGGCCGCCGTCGCGAAGGCGGTTGATGCAGGAGCCAACTACTACACGCTCACGTACAATCCGACGGATAAAAACCGGAACGGCTCCTACCGCAGCATTCACGTGGACCTGACGGGAACGGCGGCGATGCAAGGCGCCAAGCTGGAATACCGTCACGGCTACTATGCAGACGATCCGCAGCAGCCTCCGAAAAAGGGCGAGCTGGCAACCCAAGCCACGGTAACTCCAGCGCAGCTTGCAGATCATGCGAAGGAGGCGTACAAACGCGCGGCGCTCAGCCGTGGCGCTCCAGCGCCCTCCGACATCGTGTTCAAGGTGCGCGTGTTGCCGCTGACAGGAAAGAATGAGGACGCCGTGGCGCCGGGAAACCAGGCTGATCCGAACGGCAAGATGAAGGCGCCGTACCGCACCTTTGCGGTGGACTATGTGGCGCTGCCGGGAGATTTTTCGATGACGCCGCAGAGTGACGGACGCCACACCGGCGGAATTGAGTTCGCGACCATGGTCTACGACGCTGACGGCAATCTGCTGAACGTTTCCGACAAGCAGATAACGCTGAATCTCGAGCCCGAGACGTACAAGCGGTTCGAATCGAGTCCCGTGCGCTTTCAGTTGCTGGTCAGCGCGCCGGTGAAGCAGGAGAGCTTCATGCGGCTGATCATCCACGACGTGCCCACGAACCATTATGGGGTGGTGGAGATTCCGACGGCTGAGGTTGGCCATTTGCCGGCACTGGAGACCCAGACTGCGCCTGCCGGCCCGGCGAAATCGGCCGCTGGAGCTGCGCCGGACGGCAGCGGAAAGCAGTAGACTTGTGAGGTGCGACTCGGCGGCCGGCGCAGTCGCGGCCGTCAGGAGCCGGGCGGGCCCGCGTGACACCAGCAATCCTCAATCCGCGCGCGCACTCGCTGCTGAGAGCGAGCGTGCTTGTGCTCGGCAGCCTGGCTATCGCGATTCCGCTTTCACATTATCCGCGGATTCAGCGCGCTCCGCTGTTGGTGTTCCCTGTGCTCATCGCGTTCGCGGGAACCATCGACACGATCCGCTGCGTTCAGCGGCGCTGGAGCTTCTATCACGCCGGCGTCATGCTTTTCATCTACATGGACATGATGTCGCTGACCCTGATGCTCTTCTTCCTCTTTTACCCGTACTTCTACTAGGCAATTCGTTGCTTCCTCGGCGTGTGCCAAGCTATGCTCAGTTGACCGATGCCAGCCTCTCGCCTCGATTCTGACACAGAGTTCACCGCCAACGCGCCGGACAAATCCAGCGTGCGCTGGTTTGTCTGCTTCCTGCTGTTTCTGGCGACCACGATCAATTACATGGACCGCTCGGTGTTCTCGCTCATCGAGCCGCAGCTCCACCTCCGCTTCATGGGCTGGATACCCGGGGTGGATGCCAAGTACCAGGTGCAGTACCACCTGAACTACGGTCATGTGATCGAGTGGTTTCAGATTGCGTACGGCGTCGGGTTCCTGTTCGCCGGACGAGTGATCGACAGGCTGGGCACGAAGACCGGATACGCGCTCGCGATTCTGATCTGGGGCTGCGCCTCGCTGAGCCACTCGCTGGTCACAAGCGTGCTTGGGTTCTGCATCGCGCGTGTCTTCCTCGGCCTGGGTGAGTCGGGTAACTTCCCTGCCGCGATCAAGGCCACCACGGAGTGGTTTCCCATGCGAAGAGCGTGCGCTCGCGACGGGGCTTTTCAACTCCGGATCGAACGCCAGCTTCTTCATCGCGCCGATCCTGATCGCGGCGGTCACCGCGCGCTGGGGATGGCACGCGGCCTTCCTCACCACCGGCTCGATGGGCATCTGCTGGTGCGTGATCTGGATCATGTTCCCGTACAACCGCCTGCGCCGCAGCTTGACGACCACGCAGCGGGAGCTCGCTCCGGTCGTGCCGAAGGGCCATGTATGGCGCACGCTGCTGACGCCATCGCGGGTTCTACGCGTTTGCGATCGGCAAGGGCCTTACGGATCCGATCTGGTGGTTTTATCTGTTCTATCTGCCGATGTTTCTGCACGACAACTACGGCATGGATCTGAATGAGGCGAAGTGGCCGTTGATCGTGATTTACAGCGTGTCGAGCGTTGGCTCGATCCTGGGCGGGTGGCTGTCGGGATGGCGCATGAACCGCGGGCATAGCGTCAACTCCGGGCGCAAGTTCGCGATGCTGATCTGCGCGCTGGCGGTTGTGCCTATTCTGCTGGTGCCGCACATGCACAAGATCTTCCCGGCCAATCCATGGCCGGCTATCGGGCTCTTCTCGCTGGCCGCGGCGGCCCACCAGGGCTGGTCAGCGAACCTGTTCTCCACGCCAACGGACATGTTCCCGTCGACAGCGATCAGCACGGTGGTGGGGATCGGCGGCGCGGCAGGAGCGGCGGGCGGCGCGCTGTTCACCATGGTGGTGTCGCATTACTTCTCGCTGCATCCGATGATCATCTTCGTCTCGGCGGCTTTCGCGTACGTCATTGCGCTGGCGATCTTCCAGGTGCTTGTGCCGCGGCTCGGGGCGCCCAGCGAGCCGGAGATTCCGCTGAGCGTGGCATAGGGCATTCTGCTCTGCGCAGCGTGTAGCAGGTAAACTGGCTCAAGAGCCTGATGTCCTCAGAACAGAAGAAGTTTTACCTCACAACACCGATTTACTACGTCAACGCGCGGCCGCACATCGGTCATGCGTACACGACGATTGTCGCGGACGTGCTGGCGCGGCGGCATCGCCTGCTTGGCGAGGACACGTTCTTCCTTACCGGCACGGATGAGCATGGGCAGAAGATCGAGCGCTCTGCGGCGGCGGCCGGCGTTCCGCCGCAGCAGTTTGCGGATAACGTTTCGGATGCGTTCAAGAGGCTTGTGGGAGCGCATGGGGCTGACGTACGACAGGTTCATTCGCACGACGGATCCCGAGCACAAGCGCGGCGTGCAGAAGCTGTTTCAACACACTGTACGAGCGCGGCTTCATCTATCTCGACTCGTACACGGGATCGTATTGCGTGAGCGATGAGGCGTTCGTCGATGCGCCGGCGGGAACGCCGTGCCCGGATTGCGGGCGGCTGCTGGAGACGGTGACGGAAGAGAACTTCTTCTTCAAGCTGTGCGGCGTTTCAGGAGAGGTTGATTGAGCTGATCGAGAGTGACACGCTCGCGATTACGCCGGAGAGCCGCAAGAACGAGGTGCTGAGCTTTGTGCGCGGCGGGCTGAAGGATCTTTCGATCTCGCGCTCGAGCTTCACGTGGGGCATTCCGGTGCCGGAGCCCGCGGCCTCGCTGGCGAAGCAGAAGCACGTCATCTACGTGTGGCTGGATGCGCTGGCGAACTACATGACGGCGATCGGCTACGGCGCTGATGATGCGGCAGCGCAGGCAGAGTTCGAGCGTTATTGGCCGGCGGACCTGCACCTGGTCGGCAAGGAGATCATCCGGTTTCACTGCGTCTACTGGCCGGCGTTTCTGCTGGCGGCGGGGCTGCCGCTGCCCAAGGCGATCACGGCGCACGGCTGGCTGCTCTTCGACAACGCGAAGATGTCGAAATCAAGGGCAACATCGTGCGGACGGAGACGATTCTCGAGGCCTTCGGCGAGCACGTGTACGGCAAGCAGTTTCCGGAGAGCACGAAGCGCGAGCGCGATCTGTTTGCGGCGGATGTGCTGCGCTATTTTCTGCTGCGCGAGATTCCGTTCGGGCAGGATGGCAGCTTCAGCTTCGAGGCGCTGGTGACGCGGTATAACGCGGATCTGGCGAATGGGTATGGGAATCTGGTCAGCCGAACATTGAATATGATCCAGTATCAGACAGTTCCGAAGCAGGAACATTACCGGAGCATTTCAAGTTCCGTCGAATGTGAAGAGCCGATGGCCAATGGATGCTGCAGAAATCGACATCGAACTAGCTGAGTCAACGACATTGCAGCGAGTCTTCGAGACCTCATTCGGACGTCATGCCAGTTCGCAGATGCTCACAACGAGATCTCATCGTGAGTCGGATCTCAGCAACGTCCTTGACGTGCTATGGACGTTTCTCACGAGCTAATGCTCCATGGCAGTAGCTCCAGAAGTCATCGGCAACCAGACGACTGCACCAATGAGGATGTCCTCTACACCGCCGCCGAGTCCATCCGCATCATCACCGCACTTGCTCTACCCTATCCTCCCTTTCGCGACGCCGCGAACGTGTGGGCGCAACTCGGGCTCGGCGACATCGAAGCTGCCGCAAAGAACGGCGAACTGAACAATCTCGAATGGGGCGGGCTGAAGCCCGGCACGAAGCTCGGAACGCTGGCTCCCATCTTTCCACGCGCACCGAAGGAACTTGCAGACATCATGGCAGACATCGAAGAGAAGAACGCAATCGCAGCGCAAGGCTCGCAGCCCGCAGTCGGAACGGCAGGACCTACCGCAGCCGGTGCCCAACCCGCCGGGCGGAGCGCCCGGCCTTGTGCCGCCGACCGAAGAGACCGGAGCACGCGGATCCATCAGCATCGACGATTTCGCGAGGATCGAGTTGCGGGTCGCGCAGATCATCGTTGCCGAGCGCATTCCGAAGGCAGACAAGCTGCTGCGGCTCGAGGTCGACCTGGGCTTTGAGAAGCGGCAGATTCTCTCCGGCATCGCGGAGTGGTACACGCCCGAGGAACTCATCGGCCGGCGCATCGTCGTGATCACGAATCTCGCGCCGCGCAAGATGCGTGGGCTGGAGTCGCACGGCATGCTGCTTGCCGCCTCCGAAACGCGAAGGCAGCAAGCCGGTGCTCGCGACATTGACGAGGATATCGCGCTCGGCTCGCGCCTGAAGTAACGCATCGCCGAACAAGCGTGGCTACAGCTGGCCGTGGCTGATCGAGACGACGAAGTACGTCGCGTTCGTGTCGCCGGTGTTCTTCATGCCGTGCATCTGGTTTGACGCGGTGTAGACGATGTCGCCGGGACCCGCGGGCTCGCGCTTGCCGTCCTCACCCCAGTACTCAACCTTGCCCTCGCGAATCAGGACGAACTCCGTGTTGCGGTGCTTGTGCGGCGGGTGCGGCATCTGGCCCGGCGGCAGCATGGTCTCGTGAACCTCGACGAATTCGCCGGTGGGCAGCGTGCCGTGCATCACAGGACGTCCCCAGCCGCCGTTCGCGTGCTGCTCGACCTTCATCTGGTCGAAGCGGAAGACGCGCGATTTGGACAGGTCGATGGCCGCTCGCCGAGCCTTCGCCGTGCATCTCTTGCTGTGCCTTGGCCTGCGATAAGCAATCCGCCCAGCGCTGCAAATGCGCCTGCGGCAAGACAGAGATCTCTGCGATTCATTGCGGACATGAAAATCGTTCTCCTTTGCGTTGTTACTGTACATCGCCGCCGATGGCGACCACGAAATAGGAAGCCGGACCGGCGCCGGCGTTGCGAACGCTGTGCATCGTCCCCTTCGCGACCAGCAGGATATCTCCTGCTGATGCGCGCTCGGTGGTGTCGTCGTGGTGGAACTCGAGCGTGCCCTCGCGAACGCAGATCATCTCGGTGTGTTCGATGCGGTGGGCAGGGTTGGCTGCGAACTCCGGGCGGCTGGACGGACTCATGAACGGCGACGTGTTCGCCGGTCGCAAGCTCGCCGTGAACCACATTGCGGCTCTCGCTGCCGTTCGGGTTCTTGTGCGCGGGCAGCGATTCGAAGTGGAACACGCGCGAGTGATTGAGCTGCTCGATTGGTTTCTGTTCAAGAGACCCGGTCTGCTGCATGAGAGAAATCCTACGCTGTGTCTCGACGGTGCGGTCAAGCACTCGCGTTGAGTGACTTGAAGCTTATCGATGATTCCCGCATCCTATGAAGACTGATGTGGGTGGATTCGCACTGCCATCTGGATAGCTATGAAGACCTTCCGCAGGTGCTCGAAAACGCGCGCGCAGCGCAGGTGAACACGCTGCTCGCGATTGGGATCGGAGAGGGCCCGGACGAGATGCACCGCGCGCTCGAACTGGCGCATGCGCATCCGGAGATTTTCGCGACGGCCGGTATCCATCCACAGGAAGCTCATCGCGCGACCGCTGATGCGCTCAAAAAGCTGCAAAGTCTTGCCGCAGATTCGCGCTGCATCGCGGTTGGCGAGATTGGGCTTGATTATTACCACGTCGACAACCCGGAGATTCCTGTGCAGCAGGCTGCGTTTGTCGCGCAGATGAGGATCGCGGCAGACGCGGGCAAGCCGATTACGATTCACTGCCGGACGTCGGAGCTCGCAACACCGGCCGCAAAGGCGAAGTTCGGTTCTGCCGATGCATGGGAGGACCTGCTGCGCTTGATTGCGCAATACTGGACGCCGACGGATCTGCCCGGCATCATGCATTGCTTCTCCGGCAATCACGGAGCAAGCGGAGCGGTCGCTTGCGGCTGGCTTCTATCTCTCATTCGCGGGAAATGTGACGTATCCGAAATCGACGGTGATCCAGGAGGTCGCGCGCGTAGCGCCTGCTGATCGGATCCTTGTCGAGACGGATGCTCCCTTCCTGGCGCCCGGCACGTTGCGCGGGCAGCGCAATGAGCCCGCGAATACTGCGCTAACCGGCGAATTTGTGGCCGAATTACGCGGTGTTCCTGCTGCCGAATTTGCCGCGCAGACGACGGCAAACTTCTTCCGGCTTTTCCCTTCGGCCCGGGCGGTGTGATACTACCGTTCGCGGACATAGATTTTTTGAAGGGAAACGACGATGCCAGCCGACCAGAGTTTTGACGTAGTGAGTAAGGTGGACATTCAGGAGGTGAAAAACGCGATTGACCAGGCAAGTAAAGAGGTCCATGCGCGTTTTGATCTGAAGAATTCGAAATCCTCGATCACACTTGAAGGCAACGATGCCGTTCAGCTCGCCAGCCAGGATGAGTACACGCTGAAGGCGGTCATCGACATTCTTCAGCAGAAGCTGGTCAAGCGCAGCGTTCCACTGAAGAATCTCGAGTACGAAAAGGTTGAGCCCGCTGCGGGGTCGACGGTGAGGCAAAAGATCAAGCTGAAGCAGGGCATCGGCTCTGATGTCGCAAAGAAGATTGTCGCGACGATCAAGGACTCGAAGAAGAAGGCGCAGGCAAGCATTCAGGGCGACACGGTTCGTGTGAGCTCGAAGGATCGTGACACGCTTCAGGAGATCATGGCCATGCTGCGCGGCAAGGACATGGGGGTTGAACTTCAGTTCACGAACTTCCGGTCCAACTAGTCTCGCTTGGTCAAACCAAAGTTTGCTTCTGCAGCAATACCACCACTTGCGTCTCCTGCTACTCTGAAGAGAGGGTGAGTCCTATCTCCATTGCGACCGCAACCGAGGTCTTCGACCTGTTGCGCGACGACCTCGCTGCGGTTGAGCGCGAGTTCGCGCGACAGTCGGACTCTCCGGTGCGGGTTGTTACGGAGATCGCAACGTATTTGATCGCCGGCGGTGGAAAGCGCATCCGGCCGATGATGCTGCTGCTCGCAGCCAAGGCGCTAGGCTGCGAGAGCGAGTCACGCATCCGCATGGGCGCTGTGGTCGAGATGCTGCACACGGCGACGCTGGTGCACGATGACATCATCGATGAAGCGGATACTCGCCGCGGACGGCCGTCCTCAAACACCACCTGGGGCAATGCGAAGTGCGTGCTGGCCGGCGATTGGCTGTACATGCAGTCGTTTCAGACTGCGCTGGGTGAGCGAAACTTTCGCATCCTCGACCTGCTGATCTCTCTGACCCAGCAGATGGTCGAGGGCGAGCTGCTGCAGATGGAGAAGCTCGGCCACCTGATCAACGAGGAAGAGTACTTCGACCTGATCTATCGAAAGACCGCTTGCCTGTTCAAGGTGTCGATGCATTTGGGCGCGGTTTTGGCGTCGAACGATGCGACCCTTGCGGCGCCGTTTGAAGATGCGCTTGGCGAATACGGGCGCAACCTTGGCCTGGCGTTTCAGATTGTCGACGACGTGCTGGACCTCACGGCGGATGAAGATCGTCTCGGTAAACCGGCAGCGTCAGACCTGCGCGAGGGCAAGGCGACGCTGGCCGTGATCCACGCGCTGGAGCGCGGCACCGGTGCAGACCGCGAGGCGATTCGGACGGTCCTGGCGGAGCGGCGGTTTGAGACTGTGACTCACAGCCAGATTCTGGAAATTTTGCACAGGCACGGTTCGCTCGCGTATGCGATGGATACGGCTTGCGCCTACGCAGAGGCCGCGCGGCAGTCGATTGCAGAACTGCCCGAGAGCGACTACAAGCGCGCGCTGCTCTGGGTTCCGGGCTTCGTCACGAGCCGCGACCGATAGCGGCTACTGCTCTTCTTCAAGTCCGTCGGATTCGTCTTCATCTTCTTCGACCGCCATTGCCAGATCTTCAATGCGCACGGGGCCCTTCTGTTCCGGGTCGAGCAGCACCTGGATGCGGCTTTCTGCGCTTGAGAGCTGCGCTTTGCATGCGTTCGACAGATGCACGCCTCGCTCAAACAGGCTGACACTTTGTTCCAGCGTGAGTTCGCCCTGTTCGAGCTGCTCGACAATCTTCTCGAGTTCGGCGAGCTGCTCTTCGAAGCTACCGGGATCCCCGGCCTGCTTGCCGGCTGGGGCGGGAAAGTTAGGCATTGACCGCCGCCTCCTCGCGCAAACCGAGCACCTCGGCGGCGGCGTTGAAGTTTCCGAACGGCGCGCTAACCTGGACGCCCTGAACCTGGCCGCGCACCTCGGCGAGCATCTCCTGCGCAATCGCGAGCCCTGTCGCCAACGCCGCCTGCTTGTTCGCGGCTGCCGCCATTCTGGTGAGGATCGCGTCAGGCATCGAGACGCGGAGATCGTTCTTCATGAACTCGGCGTTTCGCAGGCTGGTGAGCGGCCAGATACCCGCGATCACCGGAATCCTGAACCCCTCGATGCGGCGGAGAAACTCCTCGAGCAGGCGTTGGTCGAAGACCGGTTGCGTGATGCAGAACTCCGCGCCGGCCTCTACTTTGGCTGCGAAGCGGCGCACCTCGTAATCGATGTCAGGCACGCCCGGGTTCGCCGCAACCGAGATGGTGAACCCGGCTGAACCGCCGATGGGGTTATGGCCGATATCGACGCCGCGATTGAGTCCCCGCACGATGCGCACGAGCCCGATGGCATCGACGTCGAAGACCGCTGTTGCGTCCGGGTAATTGCCGATCTTCGGCGGATCGCCGGTGAGACACAGGATGTTTTTGATGCCGATTGACGCGGCGCCAAGCAGATCGCTTTGAATGCTCAGGATGTTGCGATCGCGACAGGTGTAATGCAGAACTGTTTCGATGCCAACCTTCTGCTGGATCTGCAGGCAAAGGCTCTGCGCGCTCATGCGTGCGCTGGCGCGCGGGGAATCCGGCACGTTGATGGCGTGCACGCCACGCGAGGCAAGCAGCGCAGCTCCGGCAAGTTCCTTGGAGCAGTCGAATCCGCGCGGCGGGACGATCTCGACCAGGTGGACGAACTCTCCCGCAGCGATGCGCTTGCCGATCTCGGAGCGTTCTGCCAGCGCCGGCGGTTCGACTTCGATATCGGCTGGAAGCTCGGCAGAGCCACTCGTGCCGACTGACACGACGCCCTGATCCATAGCCTGCATGGCGCGAATCCTTGAACGCATCGCGCGGATATGCGCCGGTGTCGTCCCACAGCATCCGCCCACCCAGCTTGCGCCTGCGCGAATCGCGTCGCGCGCAAATCGCGCCAGGTATTCCGGTGAACTGAGGTAGATGTTGCGCCCTTCAATGTTTTGCGGTGTACCCGCGTTGGGCATCGCGACGAGCGGAAGGTCCGTCTCCGGCCGCATGCGCTCGATCGCCGTGAGCACCGTCGCGGGGCCCACGCTGCAGTTACATCCAATCGCATCCGCTCCCGCGGCGGTCAGGCGCTGGGCTGCATGCTCCGGCGTGCTGCCGTCCAAGCAGTTTGCCTCCTCGTCGACCGTCATCAGCACAATCAGCGGGAGCTGCGGGGCCGCTTCACGGGCCGCCGCGATGGCCTGCTCGGCCTCATCCAGAGACATCATCGTCTCCAGGATCAGCAGATCGACGCCGCCCTCTGCAAGCGCCGCGATCTGTTCCGCGAAGGCTGCTCGTGCAACGTCCGGATTCAAGGTTCCAAAGGGCTCCAGCCGCACGCCAAGCGAGCCGACCGCGCCCGCCACATAGGCCTCCGTCGCCTGCTTCTCACGGATCGCCGCAACACATTGCCGGGCCAGCTTCGCGCCGGCCAGGTTGAACTCTCTGACCTTCTCACCTAGCCCGAAGTGCTCCAGACGAAAGGAGTTCGCGCCGAAGGTGTTGGTTTCGATCACCTCGGCGCCCGCGAGCAGGTATTGCTCGTGGACCGACCGCACCATCTCCGGCTGGGTGACATTCAACTCGTCGTAACAGCGGTTAATGAACACACCGCAGCTGTACAACATGGTGCCCATGGCGCCATCGCAGAGCACCGGCCTGCCGGTAAAGAGCTTCTCCAAAGCTGCGGACATCGTTCTCCCGTCGTGAGGTCTTCTCTCATCGTATAACGCTCGGCAGCCGAAAAGACGGGTTCCGGAACGTCGGGATCAGTCCAGCAAGAGGCGCTGCTTTGTTATACTTTGGCCTGACGCAGGCGGCGTTTGGCGGCGCAATTTGTGCCCTTAGCAGCCGCCGGTGTCCCCCGGAGTCGCCCAGTTGAAGAATCGCAGGATCGCAGCCCAGCTAGTTGCGGGCATTTTTCTGACCGCCCTCACGCTGACATTGACTGCGTGCAAGGTCCTTTACAAGACCCCACAATTCAACTACGCAGGCCGGCCCACCCCGCCCAGCAAGATGCAGCAGCGCGTACTCGCCACCTACACCAATGGTGGCGCTGCCGGCGGAGCGCAGATGCTGGACGGCCAGCGCGATCTTCGCGGCAACGTCCAGAACACAAAGTTGAGCTTTCCGATCTCGGGCTTCTCCGCGGCGGAGCCAACCACGATCCTGAACTTCCCCGAGCAGACCCGCGGATACGTGCTCTCCTACACGCAGGGAACGCTCATCGCCATCAACTACAGCACGGAGGCGAGCGCAGGACCCGCGGCAACCTTCCCTGCAGAGCCGGCCTCTGTCGGGGGTGCCTATGACGGCTCGCTCTTCGCCGCTGCATCTTCCCCGAACAGCCAGGTTTATGTGTCCAACGGCGGCGCGACCTACGCGCTCAATCTGCCGAACGTCTATCGCGTCGCGGTCAACCAGGGCGTCACCATGATTCTCGCGATGGTGCGAAACTCAAACACGCTCTACCGGGTCGTCAAACTTCCCGCCAGCAACAATCCAATCGTGCCGCCTGGCGCGGTGGACTGTGAGCCGCAACTGCTTCCGGTCTTCTGCGTCGTCCCGGTACCCGGCACGTATGACCGTCCGACGGACGCCAGCTTCTCACTCGACGGGAATACTGTTTACGTGCTCAACTGCGGCCCGGAGTGCGGCGGAACGACAGCCGGCGTCAGCGTTCTGCAATCGAGTGCCCTGCTGATCGACAACATTCCGACTGTGAACCCGCTCTCGCCCTCGGCTCCGTCGCCCTTGGCGAACATCGGAGTTGCCAATCCCGTCCCCATCCCCGGCGGAGCAACCACTGCGCTCTCGAACGGCACAACGCTCTATGTGGCCGGGCAGTCGCTCTATAGCGTTGGGACGGGCGGAGCGCTGAATTCAACTCCGCGCGCCGACGGCCTCTTCACCGGCTACCTGACTGCCGTCAACCTGAGCAACTACTCGGTTTCGCAACCGATCTCTATCTCTGACGGCACCCACACCAAGCTGCTCTTCGCCGACGACAACACACTCTGGGTTGGCTCACAGCAATGCGCCAGCGGCGAGCGCGCGGCCAGCGGCCAGAACTACAACTGCCTGACGATGGTCAACATCAGCAAGGGACCGGTCGGGACCGCCACAGTGATTCCGAATGTGACGCCCGGTGGAACCACCACTGTTCCCTACCCCAACACCAATCAGAACCAGTACTACTACGGCGACCTGACCGGCCTCTGCTGGGTGCAGGGCTATCACAAGGTTTTTACGGCGTACGGCGGGCAGATTCACGCCTTCTATACCGGCGGAACCATCACCGCCGAAAACGACCCTGCCGTGGGCACCACACCTGCCGCCGGTTCTGAAATCAATAACACCAACATCACCATCCAGGGCACGGTCCTCGACGTTGCCTACATGGACGCGCTGACCAACAGCGCCAACTGAGCTCACGCATGTCCACCGTAGATCGTTCGCAGACGACGGTGGACATCCTCGCCATCGCGGCGCACCGCGATGATGTCGAGCAGACCTGCGGCGGAACACTGCTCGTCCAGCAGTCGCTCGGCTGGCGGACTGGCATCCTCGATCTGACTCAGGGCGAATCCGGCACGCGCGGAACTGCCGAAGATCGCGCCCGCGAAGCCGCCGAAGCTGCGCGGATCCTGCGCGTCAGTCATCGCGAGGCGCTCGACCTCCCCGACGGCAATGTTGAGAACACCCGCGAAAACCGGCTGAAGATCGCCGCCGTCCTTCGCCGCCTTCGTCCCCGTGTCGTGATCCTGCCGTATTGGCAGGGCCGGCATCCCGACCACTACACGACTGCAACACTCGGCTACGAGGCCTGCTTCGCCGCCGGGCTTTCGAAGCTGGATCTGCCGCCAGAACACGGCGCTCCCCACCGCCCGTACAAGATTCTCTACGCTTCCCTGTACGCGGACGTGCGCCCGACCTTCGTTGTCGATATCACGCCGCACATCGAGACCCGCCTCGCAGCCCTGCTCGCCTATCGCTCGCAGTATGGCAAACAACCCACCGGTTCCGGCCTGTTCGTTCCGGAAGACGATATCCGCGAGCGTACCTTTCGACCGCCCGCCACTACGGCCTGCTCGCCGGTGTGCGCTACGCCGAACCGTTCGTGCAACGCGAGGTCTCGCTGGTCAACGACGTGATGATGGTCCCTGTTCAAAGCATTTAGCGAACCGCGTCAGTGAACGCTCACCCCAAGCCGCGGGCCTCAGATATTCTGGGAGATATGACGAACCGCCGTTGGTGCGCCCTGCTCGTCCTCGCAGGGCTTTGTGCAACACCCTTGCGGGCGCAGAGCTCCGCGCAGAGCACAACAAGCACTCCCGGTTCGGCAGCGGCAGCGCAACGAGCTCGGCAGCTCGACGTCCTCAAACCGCCAACCAAGGACGACCTGGACCGCGGCGTCTACGGGCCCTATCGCGCAAACAATGACCTGCTCTCCTACGCCCTGAAATTGCGGGTCGACCCGGACTCGAAGACCATCAAGGGTTCGAACACGATTCGCTTTCGCATGCTCGAGGACGGCACGCGGATTCAGCTTGAGCTCACTCCGGCGCTGACCATCGACGGCATCACCTACAACGGCAAGCCGCTGCACTACACGCGAGACGGCGACACACGCACGCTTTACATCGATTTTCCCGAGACACTCCACAAGGGCAAGACCTACGAGGTTGTCTTCGCCTACTCCGGGCATCCCGTCACCCAAGGGCGATTCGGCTGCTTCTCCTTCGACAAGGACAAGGAAGGCAAACCCTGGATCACCACAGCCTGCGAAGAAGAAGGCGCCAGCGTCTGGTGGCCGAACAAGGATCAGTGGAAGGATGAACCGCAGGACGGGATGGAGATCGACGTCGATGTTCCGAACGGGCTGATGGATGTCTCCAATGGCCGGTTCGAGGGCAGCCATGATCTCGGCGACGGATACACCGAGTGGCGCTGGCACGTCCACTATCCCATCAACAACTACGACGTCGCGCTGAACATCGGGGAGTATCAGCACTTCACACTTCCGCCACACGGCAAGACGACGCTCAACTTCTATGCGCTGCCGGAAGATCTCGCGAAAGCCAAGGTGCAGTTCGCGCAGGTTCCCACGATGCTCGATGCGTACGAGCACTATCTCGGCGAGTACCCGTTCGACAAAGATGGCTACAAGCTCATCGAAGTCCCCTACGCCGGCATGGAGCACCAGTCAGCTGTCGCCTACGGCAATCACTTCGAGAACGGCTACTACGGCCGCGACTGGACCGGTGTCGGCATCAGCATGAAGTTCGACTTCATCATCATCCACGAGAGCGGACACGAGTGGTTTGGCAACGCCATCACCGCCCAGGACCGCTCCGACATGTGGATTCACGAGGGCTGGACGACCTACATGGAAGGGATGTACGTCGAGTACCGCTGGGGCAAGGATGACGCGATCAAATACATCAACGGCATGAAGCCCAAGGTGCACAACGAGCGCCCGATCATTCCTCCGCGCGGCACGAATGCCGAGCCTCCGCAGGACCAGTACTTCAAGTCCGCACTCATGCTCAACACACTGCGCAGCATCATCAACGACGACGCGAAGTGGTGGGCCGACGTGCACGACTTCTACCAGAACTTCAAATATCAGACCATCATGACCGAGGACGTCATCCGCTGGTGGAACCAGCGCACCGGCATGAATCTCACGCCGTTCTTCGACGAGTACCTGCGCCACGCCGCGCTGCCTGTCCTTGAACTCCGGTTCAATCCCACCGACAAGACCATAAGCTACCGCTGGAAGGCCGACGAGCCAGGCTTTGCAATGCCGATTCAAGTCGGCGATCCAAATCACTGGTCGAAGATCACGCCAAACACGACAACATGGCAGGCGATGCCATGGAACGGAACGGCTGATGAGTTCCATGTCGACACCGACCACTATTACGTCGACGTCAGTCACACGGATGTCGTCTTGTCCGCAGGTATCAGGATCCAATGAAGCAGAAGGCGTTTGCGTTCGCGCTTCTTCTTCCACTTGCAGGATGTGGCTACCATCAGGTTGGCTCCGCGACGCATGTACCCGCTGATGTCCGCACCGTTTCGGTGCCCATCTTTCAATCCAAGGTGCAGGCCTACAACAGCGAAACGGCCTTTACTCAAGCCGTTGTGCGCGAGCTCAACACACGCACGCGCTATCGCGTGCTCACGAACGTTAACTCGAGCACACCTGCAACGGATCAAAACGCCGACGCGACCCTGCGAGGAACCATTCTCACGCAGGCGATCACACCTCTCACGTATGACGCGTCCAGCGGGCAGACCTCCAGTTATCTTGTGACCATTACTGCCGACGTCGCACTCGTCGGCCACGATGGAACCGTACTCTATCGCAATAACGCGTTCGCATGGCGTGAACAGTATCAGTCCACCCAGGACCTCTCCGGCTTCGTGCAGGAGGACTCCGCTGCCGTTCGCCGCATGGCTCGGGACTTTGCCCAGGCTCTGGTCAGTGACATGATGGAGTCGTTCCGATGAGCGCCTCCAACACCGCCGGCCTGCGCAGCTTTGCAGCGGTCGACCGCTTCCTCTCCGAAGCAGCCTCCGACGCACGCCGCGCCGGTTACGTTCTGCTTGGCGACGACGCTTTCCTGCTGCAGCGCGCACGACGCGGCATCCTCGATGCTCTGGTACCCAGCGATCTTCGCGATTTCTGCCTGCACGACCTCGACCTCGCCGATACATCCATCTTTGAAGCACTCGATCTCGCGCAGACACCATCCCTGATGGCGCCGTTTCAGGTGCTCTTCATCCGCAATCTGAAGACGCTCTTCGGGCGCGGTCAGAAGAAAGACGAGTTTGCCGCGATCGACGACTACTTTCGCCGGGCAAATCCGCAGGCTCTGATCATCTTCATCGCCGACCACATCCGCTTGCCGCAGGATCTGCGCACCATGGACATGCAGGACAAGGAGCGCGCCGAAAAGATTCGCGAAACGCTGGGCGACGCTTGTGGAATCGTGGAACTACAGCGCGTCAGCGATGACGAGGCCATCCAATGGGCAATCCGCCAAGCCGCATCGCAAGAAATCCGTCTTACCGAAGACGCCGCGCGCGAGCTCGTCGATGCGCTTGGCGCCGAAATGCTTATGCTCGAAAGCGAGCTCTCGAAGCTCATCCTCTATGCGGAGTCGCAGAATTCCTCATCCATCGAGCTTGCCGATGTCGAGACGATGGTCTCTGCCGCAAAGCAGCGCAGTCTCTACGAGCTCACAGACGCGATCAGCGCTAAGGACGCGCCGCGCGCCGTTGCCCTGCTGCACGGTCTGCTGAATGCCACCGAATCGGGCGAAGACGCGGCCATCGGCCACGTCTTCTCTCTGGCCAAAACCTTCCGCCAGATGCTCGTTCTCAACGAGAAGCAGGTTCGTGACCAGCGCGCGATCTGGCAGGTTCTCTGGCCTGGGTTCCGCGTCGCTCCATTCGCGGCCGACGCGCTCATTGCGCAGGCACGCCGCTATCGCGACCGCTCCGAGCTCACTCGCGGCATTGAGCTCATCGCCCGCGCGGACGCAGAGCTTCGGTCCAACCCCGCGGACAAACGCCTCGTCCTGGAACGGCTCGTGCTTCGCCTTGCGACAACCAATCAGTCTGCCGCACAGGATCGCCTGATGGATGCCTGATGCTCAGTTCGGAGGCGGCCGCTTGGTCCCCACGGGAATGTCCGCGCCCTGTTGTGACGGTATATAGTTCGGATCACTTGTCACCGCCGGGTCAGGCAAACTCACCGAAACACCTGAGAGCGTCACAAACGCCAGCCCGTCCTTCTTAATCGAGACGTCGATATTGTGCGCTCCTGTGCCCAACTGCTGTGGGCGCGGGAACTCCACCACGTAGCGATTTCGGAGCATCGCAATCCACTGCTGCAACCTCTTCTCGAGATCCCGGGCGCTCGCCTGCATCACAATGCCGCCGGTGGATTCGCACAGACTATGGAAAGGGTCCGTCTTATCGCTTCTCCAGACGCTCTCCGGATCTACATACTCATCGTTCATACCAAACAGCGCAACGCCTGCGGCCGCCGCATAGCTGTGAAGATCGATCCACGTCACTCTGCTGCCCGAGTCCGCGCCGGCGCTGACCACCAGCACGACGGGCCGCCCCGGGCTGCCGCTCAGATCCTTCACTACCGCAACCATCGCACCCCACAGATACACATGATCCCGGCATGCAGCGTCGCTCTTCGCCGCATTCAGCCCCGGTGCACCCAGCGCCCTCTGAATCGCCTCCTTGACGCGCGCGGGTTCTGCAGGCATCAAGAGCGCTGTGCGGATCAGGTTACAGTTCAGCGCATAAATTGATACGTGGTCCTGCGCGTGCAGCGAATTTGCGGTCATCGCTTCCATCGCATCCGCGAACCTCTCGATCAGGTGCCTCTGCGACCCGCTCACATCCAGCAGAATCGCGAGCTCCAGCGGGTCCTCACCCTCCATCCGTACATGCGTCGGCGCAAACTTCTTTCCCTGGTCAAGACTCACGAGGAAGCGGCGAAAGTCGATTGGCGGGAGCGGCCGCCGATCGTGGTCCAGCACCAGCGTAGGCACTTGCACGACATTCGCATAGACCTTCAGCGTGAAGACAGGCTTCTGGTCCTGTTGCGCGCGGCAGCACACGCCCGGCAGCAGCACGCTGACCCAGGCGCAGAACAGCAATAGAGTCCTCGCAATGGCATGCCGCCGCATCATCGAACCGCATTATCTCAAAGCCGCCGCTGCACAAACAGCTACAATCCCCATTGCAGCCACACGGCAGCATCCATGGAGGATTTCGAATGGCGCTTGCTCGAAGCGGGCACGCAATCGCTGCAATCTTTCTCTTCAGTTCAATCGGCCTCGGCTTCGCGCAAACCAAAACGCCTTCGGCCCCGCCGGCCTCAAGCCAGCCTTCGCAACAGGACCAGCGGCGCCAGCTCGACGAGTTCTACAAATCGCACTACACGAAGCACGAATACCACATTGCGATGCGCGATGGCGTGAAGCTCTACACCGTCGTCTACGCGCCCATCGCCGACCAGTTCACTGATCACGGTCCTTATCCGTTCCTCATGTCGCGCACGCCGTATAGCTGCGGCAACTACGGCAACAACATCATCCAGCCGCGCGTCACGAATAATTCCACCCTCATTCACGACGGCTACATCCTGGTCTGTCAGGATGTGCGCGGCCGTTGGGACAGCGAAGGTCAGTGGTTTGAGATGACGCCGTCCAAGGACGGCAAGGGTATCGATGAGTCGACCGACATGCACGACACGGTCGATTGGCTCCTGAAGAATGTTCCGAACAATAACGGCAAGGTCGGCATTCTTGGCATCAGCTATCCCGGCTTCTACGCCGCGGCCAGCATCATCGAAAGTCATCCCGCCATCAAAGCCGCCAGTCCGCAGGCGCCCATCATGGATCTTTGGATGGGTGACGACTCTTACCACGGCGGCGCGTTCATGCTCGACGCGAATCACTCCTTCTACGCGCCGTTCTTCGCACCGCAGAAGAACCCACTCACCAAGGAATCCAAAAGCAAGTTCGACTTCCCCACCCACGATGCATATGCCTACTACCTGCACATGGGAACACTCGCGAATCTCGACTCGCCCGCAGGCGGCACAAACCCCTACTTCCACGACCAGGTCGCGCATACCACCTACGACGATTACTGGCAGGTCCGCAATCTCACGCCGCACATGCACGGTGTCAAAGCCGCTGTGCTCGAGGTCGGCGGCTGGTTCGATGCAGAGGATCTCGCCGGCCCGGTGAAGCTCTTTCACTCCATCGACAAGCTCAGCCCCGACGCACCGGAGAACACGCTCGTCGAAGGCCCCTGGGTGCACGGTGGCTGGTCACGTGGCCCCGGCAATCGCCTGGGCGACATCACCTTCCCCGACACACCCTCAGCTTTCTATCGCGACAACATCGAAACACCGTTCTTCGCGCACTGGCTCAAAGACAGGCCCTGGACTCCCCTGCCCAAGGCCTATACCTATGAAACCGGCTCGGACGTGTGGAAGAAATACGACGCCTGGCCACCGAAGCAGGCTGTGTCGAAGACGATCTACCTTCAGCCTGATGGCCGCCTATCCTGGTCAGCGCCTACTGAACCCGCCAGCAGCGATCAGTACATCAGCGATCCTGCGCATCCGGTGCCGTTTGTCCCGTACATCACCGACACGGGCGTTCCGCAGCGCTACATGGATGACGATCAACGCTTCGCCACACATCGCGGCGACATCCTCGTCTACGAGACTTCGCCGCTCAGCGAAGACGTGACGATCGTCGGCCCAATCAAGCCGCACCTGAAGATCGCGTCGACAGGAACAGATTCCGATTTCATCGTGAAGCTCATCGACGTCTATCCCGAAAACTACAAAGCTGCTGACGAAGAGAACCAAGGGAAGCGCATCACCGGTGCTCCACCCGTCTTCCTCGCCGGATACGAGATGCTCATTCGCGGCGAACCCTTCCGCGCTAAATTCCGCAACTCATGGGAGCACCCAGAACCCCTGACGCCCGGCAAGATCACGGACATCAACTTCACTATGCAGGACATCAACCACACCTTCCTGAAGGGACATCGCATCATGGTGCAGATTCAGAGCTCGTGGTTCCCGCTCGTCGACCGCAATCCTCAGGTCTTCATGGATATCTACAAAGCGAAGCCCGAGGACTTCCACAAAGCGACGGAGACCGTCTTCCATCAAGCCGACGCTGCCAGCGGAATCGAATTGCTCGTCATGCCCCGATAACCTCACGCGAAAACAAAGCCGGGTATCTCACGGCGGCTCTAACCTGTCATTCCTACTCTCTACCCTCTAATCTCTATTCTCTATTCTCTATTCTCTATTCTCTAAACGGCTCCTCCAGACTGATGCTCTGCGGCGTAAACAACTCCGCGCCGTTCTCCGTGATGTGCATGTCGTCCTCCAGCCGCACGCCAAATTTGCCGCGCAGATAAATTCCCGGCTCATCCGAGAACACCATGCTCTTCTGCAACAGCGTCGTATTTCCCTGCACCAGGTACGGCCACTCATGCATGTCGAGTCCGATGCCATGCCCCACACGATGCGTGAAGTAGTCATACGCCGGACCATACCCTGCATCCACAATCACCTTGCGTGCCGCTGCATCGACAGACTGAGCCTCGATGCCGGGCTTCGCAGCAGCCAGCGCCGCGTTCTGCGCCCGGTGCACAATATCGAACACCTTCTTCTGCTCGTCGCTCGCCTTGCCGTACACCCAGCTACGCGTGATGTCCGACGTATATCCGTCGCACGTGCATCCGTCGTCGACCATCACGATGTCGCCTTCGCGGATCACCTGCGTCTGCGTACTCCCATGCGGCACCGCGGAGTATGTCCCCACATTCAACGATGCCTCGCCGCGCACGCCGCATCGCGCATAGGCCTTGTCAATCAGCTCAACAAACCGCCGGTTCGTATCGCCCGGTCCGCATGACTGATACACCGCGCGATACACACTCAACGTAATCTCATTCGCCAGCTTTAGCAGGGCCAGCTCCGCCGGCGACTTGATCATCCTGCAGCCCGCCGTCACCGGCGTCGCGGACACAATCGTCAACGCCGGGCACGCCTGCGCAATCGCATGCGAAAACTCAAACTGCGTGTGCTCCTCAATCCCCAGATTGCCCGTCTTCACCGCCGATTCGCCGAGTCCCCGCCGGACCAGATCGAATGGACTTTCGTTCTCCTGCCAGAAGTACGACAGCGTCGACTCACGCTCCGGAAAGTTCGCCAGCAACTCCGCCGCGCGATCACGCTCAAGCGCCGGGCAGATCAAAAAGGGCGCCGCCGCCCGAGGCAGCACATACGCGAACAACCGTTCCGACTGGCCCCAGTGAGCGCCCGTGTAATACACCAGCGACGCTCCCGTCGTGATCACGACCGCATCAATCTTGTTCGCCGTCATCAGGTCGCGCGCCCGGTCCAGCCGCGAGTTCCGCTCACTCACTGTAATCGGCACAATGTCCTTGCGCCGGTCCGTCAGCGCCACAATCGCCCCAGGCAAGCCTTCCTCGGCACACGCAGGCGCAGGCGCAACCTGGCTGCCGCGCTTCTGCGCATCCAACGCAAATGCAGGCGCTGCCGCCGCAGAAAGCACAAATCTTCGTCTCGAAAGCACCCCTGCATTGTAGGCGGACCGCCGAGTACCCTAATATCAGGAGCCTCAGGAAACTTAGGAGCCATCCGCCCCATGATCACGTCCGTGCAGCAGCACATCCGCCGCCAGCAACAGAACTTCGCCGAAGCCAGCGGCACCTTCAGCTGGCTGCTCAGCGGCCTCACGCTCGCCACCAAGATGGTCGAAGCCAAAATCCGCCAGGGCGGCCTCAGCGACGTCCTCGGCGCCAAGGGCGCCATCAACGTGCAGGGCGAGGTGCAGCAGAAGCTTGACGTCTACGCCAACGAAGCGCTGCTCCACACTCTGGGTGCACGCGACTCGGTCGCCGCTCTCGTCAGCGAAGAAAACGAAGAGCCCATCATCATCAACGCCGACCCCGAATCCGGCAAATACATCATCGTCTTCGATCCGCTCGACGGCTCCTCCAACATAGACGTCAACGTCAACGTCGGCACCATCTTCTCCATCCACAAACGCCAGCCCGGCCAGAACATCGAGAGCGCAATCCTGCAGCCGGGCTACAAGCAGGTCGCCGCGGGCTACGTCGTGTACGGGCCTTCCACCGTGCTCGTCTACACCGCCGGCAACGGCGTGCACGGCTTCACGCTCGACCCCACGATCGGCGCCTTCGTCCTTACCAACGACCAGATGCACATGCCCGAGCAAGGACCCTACTACTCGACCAACGAAGCCAACGAGTCCTCGTGGCCGCTCCCCTATCAGCAGTTTGTCAACCGCCTGCGCCGTGGCCAGCTCAACGGCAAGCCCTACAGCTCGCGCTACATCGGCTCGCTCGTCGCGGACTTCCACCGCACGCTGCTCAAAGGCGGCGTCTTCCTCTACCCGCCCACGCAAAAAGCGCCGCAGGGCAAGCTCCGCCTGCTCTACGAAGCCAATCCGCTCGCCTTCATCACCGAGCAGGCCGGCGGCGCCGCCATCAATGGCACGCAGCGCATCCTCGACCTCCAGCCCGAATCCATCCACCAACGCACTTCGCTCGTGCTCGGCAGCCGCGTCGAGGTCGAAGCCTTGCACGCTATGGTGGCAAAAGAAGCTGCTGATCATAAGAAAGAAAGCTACTGATGCCCACGCAAACTAGCGCGCAACGCCTCTACTACGACTCCCCCATCCTCGAGTTCACCGCGCACGTTACCGACATCCACCTGGTCGCCAAAGACCCCGCCGCACAGCCAGACTCCGCACAGCTGTGGCAGGTCGCGCTCGACCGCACCGCCTTCTACCCCGAAGGCGGCGGCCAGCCCTGCGACACCGGTCTCCTCATCGCCACCGCGCCCAGCGGCGCCACACTCGAAATCTCTGTAGAACGCGTCGAAGAGGACGAAGCCGGCGAGGTCTGGCACTTCGTCCGCAAGCCGCTCGCCGCCGGCACCGGTATCAGTGGTGCCGTGGATATAGCCCGGCGCACCGATCACGAGCAGCAGCACTCCGGCCAACACCTCCTCTCCGCCATCGTCCTGCGCGAGCTCAACGCGCGCACCGTCTCGTTCCACCTCGGCGCCGAGAGCTCCACCATCGACCTCGCACTCCCCGAAGGCATGGACAAAATTTCCGACGACGACCTCCGCCGTGTCGAAGAGCTCTGCAACCGCACCATCTACGAGAACCGCCCGCTCATCACCCACTGGGTCGAGCGGACACTTGCCGAGCAGATGCTCGCCCGCGGCGACCTCCGCAAGCTTCCGCCACTCGAAGGCCCATTCCGCATCGTCCAGATGCAGGGCATCGAGTTCAACGCCTGCGGCGGCACCCACGTTCAAACTACGGGCGCCATCGGCAGCATCCTCGTGCGGCGCATCGAAAAGAGTCCGCCAGGGCTGGCGCGTGGAGTTCGTCTGCGGCCTCCGCGCCGTCCGCTCCGCCCGCCGCGACTACACCCTCCTCGACACCGTCGCCCGCACCCTCACCGTCTCCCGCGCCGACGTCCCGCCCGCGTCGAAAAAATCCTCGAAGACAAGAAAGCCGCGAGCCAAAGAGATCAAGAAGCTCACTGCCTCTCTTAGCCCTCGCGAAAAAGCCGCAGCGCTGACTCGCTCAAGATCCATGTCCCATCTGGTCAACCACAAGCCCAATGGCCGTAATGACTTCCCCACTCGTCGACAAAAGTCCCTCACCGAATGAGCCGCGAAGATGGTCTGAAGTAAAAAACCGGCCCGTGTCGCGCCACGCGGATTAAAATCGACTTCGAAGAAAGTCCATGGTCCGCATAGCTGGCGGCCGTTTTCATCAACAGATCCTTCGTTCAATCGTCGGATCAGTTCCGCGATATCTCACGAACAGAGCGGCGCATACACATAAGAACTTGTTGATTGGCTCCCTCGAATAATCTCCCGGAGCACTGTGACCAACCAAGATAGTCAACCGCAGCAGGTCCATAGCGGCAGATTCGAATCGCGACGCAGATGTTCTTGGCTCGGGCAAGCTCTGCGCGACAGCGTCATTGCTAGTACCCCAGAAAGGATCACGAAGTCCATGTCGGCAACCGACCCTACGGTCATGCGAGTTTCCGGTAAGACCACCGCCGATACTACGCAGACATCACGGCATACTTCTCGCGATCCATCGTCTCTTCCTGAGCGCAGTCAAAGCGCATGGGAGAAGCGTGGCCGACGCTAAGAAGCGCACAAATAGCAGCGCGCTGATTTCCGATTTCATCAGCCTTCGCATACGACCAAGCATACTGCGAGGCCCAAGCATGAACGATAGATTGATCCGTGCCCCTCTACGCCGACGTCGCGCTTGCCGGTCCCACTCGACCGCGCCTTCACCTACTCCCTCGGCGACATCACTCCCGAAATCGGCGCCCGCGTCCTCGTCCCCTTCTCCGGCCAGCGACTCCTCGGCGTCGTCGTCGCCCTGCACGACAACCCACCCGCACCCGCCGCCGATTCGAAACCAGTCGAAATAAAAAAAATTGACCGCCTCCTCGACGACGCCGCCCTCCTCTCGCCCGAGCTCCTCGAACTCGCCCGCTGGATCGCGCAATACTACTGCGCTCCGCTCGGCGAAGTCCTGCGCGGCATGCTGCCCCTCACCGCCGAGGTCCGCCGCCACTGGGTCTACCGCATCGCCGAAGCCGGCCGCCGGGTCCTCTACGAAGGCGCCGCCAAGGGCTCCTCGCGCCGCTCACGCCTCAGCCCCGAAGACCAGAACCGCGAGTACGCCGTCCTCAACTACCTCGAACCCGGCGAGTCCGCCAGGCTCTCCGCCATCCGCTCTGCCACCGGCGCAAACAAAGCAATGCTCGACGCGATGGTCAAGAAAACGCTGGCTCCTCCGCGAGCCCCTCACCGAGCAGCGCGACGCCCGCCGCCTCGAAACCATCGCCATCCTCGAGCACGAGAGAACGGAGAACGGAGAACAGAGAACGCTTGAACCCAAACGCCTCCCCAAACTCAACGACAACCAGCTCGCCGTCATGGCCGAGCTCGCCGGCTGCGGCGGCCGCGAGCTCCTCCGCGAGCTCCGCACCCGCCTGCCACGCCGCGCCATCCCCGACTGGACCCTCAACACGCTCGTCCGCCGCGGCCTCATCCGCCTCGAAGAAGCCGCACAAGCCTTCCACATCACCTCACTCGCCTCTCATGGCAAACGCTTCGCCCACGAACACACGCTCAACGAATCCCAGACCGAAGCTCTCGCGTCCATCGTCGCCGCGATGGACCGCAACACCTTCGCGCCGCACCTGCTCTACGGCATCACCGGCTCCGGCAAAACCGCCGTCTACGTCGCGGCGATGCAGCGGGCTCTAGCGAATAACAAATCCGCCCTGCTCCTCGTCCCCGAGATCGGCCTCACGCCCGCCACCGCCGCCCAGATGGTCGCTGCCTTCGGCTCCGAAGTCGCCCTGCTTCACTCGCAGCTCACACCCGACGAGCGCGCCGAGCAATGGCATCGCATCCGTCGCGGCGAAGCCCGAGTCGTCGTCGGCACGCGCTCCGCCGTCTTCGCACCCATGCCACACCTCGGCCTCATCCTCGTCGACGAAGAGCACGACGGCTCCTACAAGCAGGAAGAAACCCCGCGCTATCACGCCCGCGACGTCGCCGTCATGCGCGCCAAACTCCTCGGCATACCGGTCGTGCTCGGTTCTGCCACACCATCCCTCGAATCCTGGAACAACGCCGAGCGCGGCCGCTACGCCCGCATCGAGATGCTTCAGCGCGTGCAATCCCGCCCGCTCCCCGTCGTCGAAACAATCGACATGCGCACCGAATTCCGCGAAACCGGCCAGGAACAAATCTTCGCGCGCCAGCTCCTCGAAGAAACCCAATCCACACTCGACCGCGGCGAACAAGTCATCATCCTGCTCAACCGCCGCGGCTACTCGTTCGTCGTCATGTGCCGGGCTTGCGGAGAGAAAATTGAATGCGAGAACTGCGCCATCTCACTCACCTACCACAAACATTCCGACGAATCCGACCTCTCCGGGCCCGCCCGACTAGGCGCTCGCCTCGAGTGCCACTACTGCGGATTCCGCCACGGCGTCCCCAGCCATTGCCCCAAATGCAACAGCGAGCACCTCTTCTTCCTCGGCGCGGGCAGCCAGCAAGGCGAAGAGCGCCTGCAGGAGCTCTTCCCCAACGCGCGCATCGGTCGCATGGACCGCGATACCGTGCGCACGCGCGGCGACATGGAACGCCTCCTCCAGCGCCTCCACTCCGGCGAGATCAATCTCCTCGTCGGCACGCAGATGATCGCCAAGGGCCACGATATCCACGGCGTCACGCTCGTCGGTGTAGTCGGCGCCGACTTCGCGCTCGGCCTCCCCGACTTCCGCGCCGCCGAGCGCGTCTTCCAGCTCCTCACCCAGGTCAGCGGCCGCGCCGGCCGCGGCGACAAACCCGGCCGCGTCCTTGTCCAGACCTACCAACCCGACCACTACGTCAACAAATTCGCTCGCGAACACGACTACACCGGCTTCGCCGCGCGCGAGATGTACTTCCGCCGCGCGATGCGTTACCCGCCGTTCGCCGCGCTCGCCAACGTCCTCATCCAGAGCGAGCAGTTCGAAGACGTCCTCGCCATTTCCACACAACTCGGCAACTGGCTCTCTGCCAACCGCCCGGAATCCGTGCGCATCCTGGGCCCGGCGCCCGCGCCCATCCCGCGCATCAAGCGCATCTACCGCTATCACCTGCTGCTCAAGTCCGAGCGCCGCGACGCCCTCAGCGCCCTGCTCCGCTCCATGCTCGCCCACATCGAAGCCGCAAACATCCCCCGCCGCAACGTCACCCTCGACGTCGACGCACTCCACCTGATGTAGAACTCTTCATCGCACGCCGGCCGCTATCTATTCTGTTCCCCGGAACTGCCTGCCTCGGTGTCGGAGTCCGATGGCAGCTGCACCGTCGTTTGCTCGGGAAGAAGTGCGAGTTGTTCCACATCGGCCAGATCGATCAATCGCCCCACTTGACGTTTGTTTTCGATCAGATCCTGCCTTGAAATGAAATGAACAATCACGCCGTCAATCTCGACATCTACACGGTTGCGCCAAACCTGATCAAACGGCATCGCGCCGATGGACGTCAGAAGATCGATGCGGCCGTGTTCCGTTTCCAGTTGATACTGCGCATCCTCAGTCAACAGGTCCGTGAAATGGACATTTTCGAGGGGTGCTCCGAGGGCAGTCAGCGCGCGGAACGTGGCTTGGGCGTTGTCCTCGGTCGGCCGGATGAAGAGGTCCAGGTCCCGCGTGTTGCGGACAAAACCATGAGCATTCACGGCAACGCCGCCGACTACGGCATATTCAACGCCGGCCTTTAGGAACGCGGCGAAGAGTGATACCTGCTCGCTTCTCTGGCTCATGTTCCCCAGGTTTGATCAGATTGTTCTCCGCAAGTGCCCAACCAGCAATAACGCGTTCCGCCATAGGTCTCATCGCCCAGAAGCGGGCCTCCCGCAAGCGGTCTTCATTCCATGTCACTCGATCCACGGCGGTAAAGTTGATGGACATCGCGCTCGTCTCTGGCTCGAACCCTACCCAACCAGGTGCAGTTCTTTCCCCGGCTTGAACCGTACCGCGCTTCCCGGCGAAATACTGACCTCCGCCCCGGTCCGCGGATTCCGTCCGACACCTGTCTTTCGGGGCTTCACCGTAAACACGCCAAAGCCGCGCAGCTCGATACGGTCTGAGCGGCCAAGAGCCTTCTTCATGCCTTCGAAGATAGCGTCCACCGCAGCCTCCGCCTTGGTACGGGGCAATCCGGTGCGCTCGACGATACGCTGAACTAGATCCTGCTTGATCATCTCGGCCACCTTCCTTCCGTCTTCGCTGTGGCGCTGGCTTCGCAAACTACTGAAAAACCGGCCCGCTACCCCCGATGCTAGGTAAGCCGATTTCACTTGTCAAACGCACTCACAGCGGTTTGAGATACGCTCAAAGGAAATGTAGACCGATACAGGTACTCTCAACTACAAGGGCACGCGCGCTCCGTAGCGTGCGGCCCGGGAGAATTGATGTCGATCAAAAGCGATAAATGGATTCGTCAGCAGGCCCTTCAACACCGCATGATTGAGCCCTTCAGCGAGAAACAGGTACGCGAGGGCGTTATCTCCTACGGTCTGTCCTCCTACGGTTATGACCTCCGCGTCTCCGACGAGTTCAAAATCTTCACCAACGTCAACAGCGCCATCATCGACCCCAAGGCCTTCGACGAGCGCTCCTTCGTGACGGTTCAGGCTCCCAGCGTTATCATTCCTCCGAACTCGTTCGCACTCGCGCGCTCTATTGAGTACTTCCGGATTCCGCGCGATGTGCTCACGATTTGCGTCGGAAAAAGCACCTACGCCCGTTGCGGCATCATCGTCAACGTAACGCCCTTTGAGCCCGAGTGGGAAGGATTCGTCACACTCGAGATCTCCAACACCACTCCACTGCCGGCGCGCGTCTATGCCAATGAGGGCCTCTGTCAGATACTCTTCTTCCAGGGCGATGAGGTGTGTGAGGTAAGCTATGGCGATCGCAACGGCAAGTACATGCGGCAGCAGGGTATCGTTCTTCCCAAGCTTTGACGCATTTTTCCTGAAGGTGTATCCCGGAGCCGGAACCGGCCGGGCCGTTTTCCGGCGAAGAAAACGGCCTCGCACGATCTCTACAGAGGCCCAGTATCAGGAAAAATGCGTTAACTCACGGGCCGCGTACTCAGGTTGCAGGAGGCCGAACGCACAATGACCAACCCAGCATCGGCGAGAATCGGCCTTGTCGCCTCCGACCCGCTTCGTCTGGTCGGCATGGAGGCCATTCTCTCCGACCTGCCCGGCATGGAAGCCGTGCCTCTCGAACTCGACCAGATTGGCTCCGCGCCTGATGTCGCGGTTCTGATTCTCGAAGCCCGCAGCGGCGGCGACGCGCTCCAGGATCTCGTCGCCAAACTTCGTCGCGAGCACCCGCAACTGCGCATCGTCGTCGTCGGCGAAGGCCTCGATCCCCTGGTCATCGAGCAGGTCATCGGTGCCGGCGCGAAGGGCTATCTCGCCGAGACCGCCAGCGAAGCCGAAATCCGAATGGCCCTCGAAGTCGTCCTGGACGGCTCCGTCTGGGCGCCCCGCAAAGTACTTGCAAAGCTGATCGAAGGCGGCAGCCCAACCGCGTCTGCTGCGTCCGTCGGCGGGGACCGCATCGAAAAACGCATGACCGCCCGCGAGCGCGAGGTTCTTGAGCTCCTGATGGACGGCCGCTCCAACCGGGCCATCGCCGAAGCCCTGGGCATCGACGAAGCCACCGTGAAGGCCCATCTAGGCCGCATGCTGCGCAAAACCGGCGCCCACAACCGCGTCGAGCTCACCCTGCGCGCCATCGAAGAGCGATCCGCCCACTAGCCGGTAGGTCCGGGCTTTGGCCGTACTCAGCGAGTCAGCCAAAACTGGTGAAATCCTGAGTAGTAGGCGAAGGACCCCTTATTTCTGTCATGTCACGGACAGCTGATCGCACTGACCCCTCACCCCTCGCCGCTGACTCCCTGACTCGCTGACTCGCTGACTCGCTCCCGAAGGTCTACAGCCCTCCGTACTCTTGTTCAGCGGAACAGCTTGTCGCACCCTTACAGCAGTACAGACCTGGGAGAAGAGGGTTGTAGGTACGGCCACTGGCCAGCCTGCAACCCATTTTTTTTGGCAACCTGCACCTCTTGCCCGTCCATCTCACGGCATGGACAAAAGCGGAGACTCAAGCCGGAATCGGCCTCCAACCCCCAGATTCTGAAAGGCAATCTCGATGAAAAAGCATTTGGCTGCACTCTGTGGTTTTGCGATGCTCGCGGGTATGCTCCCGGCCCGCGCGGCAGACATGCACAAGATGGACGACCGTCTCACCAGCGCCGCCGAAGTAATTCAGGAGATCATGGCGACTCCCGACAAGGGCATCCCCAGCTCCATTCTGGAGAAAGCCCGCTGCGTCGTCGTCGTTCCTCACTACAAGAAAGGGGCCTTCGTCATCGGCGCGCAGTACGGCCAGGGCGTCGCCACCTGCCGCACCGCCCGCGGCTGGAGTGCTCCCGTCTTCGTGAAGCTTGAGGGCGGCAGCTTCGGCTGGCAGATCGGCGGCCAGTCCACCGACCTGGTTCTCATCGCGACCAACGAAAACGGTCTCGAATCGGCGCTCAAGAGCAAGGTCAAGCTCGGCGCGGACGCCTCCGCAGCTGCCGGTCCGGTTGGCCGTAACGCCGAGGCCAGCACGGACGTCGCGATGAATGCCGAATTCCTGACCTATTCACGGGCCAAGGGTCTCTTCGCCGGTCTGGATCTCTCCGGCACCGCCCTATACGAGAATAAGGACGACATGGACGCCGAATACGGCAACACAGACTTTGACCAGATCCTCCACGGTGGCGTGCCTGTTCCGGCCAACGCCCAAGGCTTCGTCCACACCGTGGCGCGATACTTCGTCTCCGCGCGGGAACACTAGATCATCGCGCAGTCCGCCGATGATTCGCTGCCAAAGGGACGGCACACCGCCGTCCCTTTCCGTGTTCCCCCGTCCTGTTCGCACACCCGAATCTTTCCCTAAAATCCGTCTATAAGTACAAAGCGAAAACACGGGAAGTCGATAGCGACAAGACGGCCTCACTCTTCCCCCAACCTGGAAAGGCATTTCAATGAAAAAGGTTCTGGCAACACTCTGTGGTTCTCTCCTGCTTGCGGGCTTCCTCCCTGCCCGCGCCGCCGACATGGGCACACTCAACGAACGGCTCAACTCCTCCGCCGACGTGATTGAGCAGATCATGGCTACGCCCGACAAAGGCATCCCCAGCTCCATCCTCGCCGGCGCCTCCTGCGTCGTCGTCATTCCCAAATACAAGAAGGGCGCCTTCGTGGTCGGCGCGCAGTACGGCCAGGGTGTCGCCACCTGCCGCACGCCCCGCGGCTGGAGCGCTCCGGTCTTCGTGAAGCTCGAAGGCGGCAGCTTCGGCTGGCAGATCGGCGGCCAGTCCACCGACCTCGTCCTCGTCGCCATGAACCAGAAGGGCCTTCAGGACATGCTGAAGAACAAGTTCAAGATCGGCGGTGATGCCGCGGCATCCGCCGGTCCGGTCGGCCGCAACGCACAGGCTGGCACGGACTGGAAGCTCAACGCCGAGTTCCTCACCTACTCGCGCTCCAAAGGCCTCTTCGCCGGCCTCGACCTCGACGGCACGGTCCTCGACCAGAACAACGATGACATGACCGTCGAGTACGGCAGCGCGATTCCATTCCAAACCGTTCTGCACGGCGGCATACCCGTTCCCGCCAACGCGCGCCACTTCGTCAGCACCGTCGCCCGTTATTTCGTCGCCGCCAAGGCGCGATAATCTCGCGGCATCCGCCGGTTAAAACCAACAGGGACGGCGTCAGCCGTCCCTGTTCTGCCTTTCGAAATCCTTTAGCTTCGGCCGCTCTCATGCAAAGGCGTCGTCTTCGAATGCACATCGCGCCTGCGGCTGTAGGTTCTGTGCTGGCAGCTCTCGCACTCCCACGGATAGAGCCTGAACAGAACCATCACGCTGTCCAGAATCCCCCGACGCTTCACGCGCCGGAACTTCCGGTGTCCGCAACTGGAGCAGGGCCGCACAGATACCTCGATTGATTCGATGATAGCTCACCAGCATGACTCCAGTGACAATTCTCAGCAGCACCATAGTCGTAAGCCCCCGCTGATGACGCCGTGTTCATCACCTCTCTTGCGTAAACTGAGAGCCATTGACGACCCGCATCAAACCCCAGCCCGCAAGACGTCCCACTCTTCGCGAGTGGCTGGAGTACATCACTCTCCGCCTGATCGTCGCCATACTCAAATGGCTCCCGCATCCCATCGCGCGAGCATTTGGCTCCGCCATCGGCGCACTCGCCTGGCATTTCGTCTCTCGCCTCCGCCGCATCGGCCTCCGCAACCTCTCGCTCGCCTTCCCTGAAAACGGGGACGCCAAATCCATCGCCGACCGAACTCGCATCCTCCGCACTCTCTACCGCTACCTCGGTTGGCAGATGGCCGAGTTCTGCCGCATGCCCCGCGCCACTCGCACCGACGCCCAAAATTTCTTCCGCTATGAAGGCCTCGAGCACTTCCTCGCCGCCCGCAGCCGCGGCAACGGTGTCCTCGTCCTCACCGGCCACCTAGGCGCCTGGGAATTATCCAGCTTCTACCACTCGCTCATGGGCTACCCCATGAGCATGGTCATCCGCCGCCTCGACAACCCGCTCGTTGACGCCTTTGTCAACCGCATCCGCTGCCTCCACGGCAACCGCGTCCTCCACAAGGACGACTTCGCCCGCGGCCTCCTCCAGGCCATGCACCGCGGCGACACCGTCGGCATCCTCATGGACACGAACATGACGCCGCCGCAAGGCGTCTTCGTCCCCTTCTTCGGAACCCTCGCCTGCACCGCCTCCGGCCTCGCCCGCGTCGCCGCCCACTCCAAAGCCGCCGTCCTCCCCGGCTTCATGCTCTGGGAACCCAACGAGCAGCGCTACGTCCTCCACTTCGGCCCCGAGCTCACCCTCCAGCGCACGCCAGACCCCACCGCCGACGCCCTCGCCAACACCGCCCTCTTCACCGCTACCATTGAGTCCTGGATTCGCCGCTACCCCGAACAGTGGCTCTGGGTCCACCGCCGCTGGAAGACCCGTCCCGAAGGCGACCCAAGCCTCTATGGATAGCTCTCACACAATCTACGAGATAGGTTTTCGTACCTTCCCATGGAAGGACATGCTCGATCCACTTCTCTTCGTTGGGGTCGGATTTCTGCTCTTCTGGATCGGGTCGACCTCCAGAGCCAAGTGGCTCGGCCGGCGCAAGACTATCTACGCTGTTTCGGGCGCGTTCATCGGTTCATTCGCGTTGATCATCTTCGTCGTCTTGCTTATCAGACTCTTCCCGGACTTAATGTCCCTCAGGCACGACTACGTGGCTGGAAACAGCTTCGTAGTCGAAGGCGCAGTTCAAAACTTCCAGCCCGCTGCCGGCGCCGGTCCCGCAGACGAGTCCTTCACCGTCGGCGACAAAACGTTCTCATACAACGTGCTCGACGACACGCCATGTTTTCACGATGCTCCGCTTCACCACGGTCCGATTCGCAACGGACTGAACGTTCGCATTCACTACCATGAGGATTGCATCCAGCGCATCGACATCGTGGACAAGCCAATCCCTGACAGCAGCGCTTCTAGGTAACCCGAGCCGTTAGGCTCGGGCTCAGCCATGCTGATAAAAACGGGGGCTTTAGCCCCTGCGGTATGCTCTCCTATCGACCTAGAGCGAGCCTGAGGAGTCATTTCTTGAAATCCACATATACGAAACACCTCAACTTGAAACACCTCGCCGAGTTGGTCGACTCAACGCCTGCCAAACCCTCGCCAACCGACCTCACCCGCGTCGCCGCCGTCGAAGACGCCGACGGCCACTCCATCGTCTTCGCACAGGACGAACCCGCACTCCACGCGGCCATCGCCTCCAAAGCCGGCGCCATCCTCGCCTCGCGCAACAAACTCACCCACCCCGACGCCTTCGACGACCCGCGCATCCTCTGGGTCCGCGATCCGCGTTACGCCATGGCCGTCACCGCCCGCGCCCTCACCCCACAGCCCACCGAATCCGAAATCCACCCCTCTGCCATCATCGACCCCGCCGCAAAGCTCGGCTCACGCAGCCGCATCGGCCCCGGCACCGTCATCGAAGCCAACGCCGTCCTCGGGGACGATTGCACCCTCGCCGCCAACGTCACCATCTGCCAGGGCGTGCACATCGGCCATCGCGTCGTCGTGCAGTCCGGAGCTGTCCTCGGCTCGCGCGGCTTCGGCTACGCCCGCAACCGCGACACCGGCGAATACCTCCTCTTCCCCCAGCAAGGCACGCTCGTCATCGAAGACGACGTCGAGATCGGCGCCAACACCACCATCGACCGCGGCGCGCTCGGCGAAACCCGCATCGGCAGCGGCACAAAGCTCGACAACCTCGTCCACATCGGCCACAACTGCCGCATCGGCAAGAACGTCATCATGGCCGCGCAGGTCGGCATCTCCGGCTCCTGCACCATCGAAGACGGCGCCATCCTCGCCGGCCAGGTCGGCCTCGGCGACCACGTCCACATCGGCCCCGGCGTCGTCCTCGGCGGCCAGGGCGGCGTCTTCCCCGGCAAGGAGATCACCGGCCCCGGCCAGGTCTTCGCCGGCACCCCCGCCGAACCCCTCGCCAACTACCTCAAATCGCTCGCCCGTATCCGCCGCCTCAAGTAAACGAATGCATTACCGAAACGTATCGCAGTTGATACCCGGGAAATCGCAGTCTAGTGCCTTCAGCCTCCACTCGGTTTTCTTTGTGCTGCCGGCCAGTACAGCCACCGTTTGAGCTGCAGAGGCAAATCCAGGCGAAACGACAACGACGTCGTAACCACCTTCGGCGAGCGGCAGTTGAAAGTCACCTTTCCTATCCGTGTGCGTGACGAACGCAAGCCTCTCCTCGGAGGGGACGCGCCTTCCTACAAAAACGCTTGCACCAGCAATGCTCGCCCCAACAACATCAACAACGTGACCGTTAATGTTTCCCTGTTTGGGTCGCTGCGCTGAAGGTCGTGCGATAGTCGCCACACAGAGCATCGCCGCCGCAATATAACTTCTCTTGAGCCGACGCCAGCTGTTCATAGCCGCCATCCTCTCACACGGCCGACTGATCATAGAATCGAACCCATGCCCACCATCGTCATCGGCGGACACACCCGCAACATCGGCAAGACCTCGGTCGTCGCCGGCCTCATCGCCGCCTTGCCTCACCTCAACTGGACTGCCATCAAGATCACGCAGTTCGGCCACAACGTCTGCTCGGCTAACGGCGAGCCCTGCGACTGCCAGACCGCAGACCACACCCTCGCCATCTCCGAAGAGCGCTCGCCCGCCACCGGCACCGACACCTCCCGCTTCCTCGCAGCAGGAGCACGCCGCGTCTTCTGGGTTCGCACCCGCCAGGGCCAGCTCGCCGAAGCCATGCCCCGCCTTCGCAAACTCCTCGCCGAATCCGAAAACACCATCATCGAATCCAACTCCGTCCTGCGCTTCCTGCAGCCCGATCTCTCCCTCTCCGTCCTCGACCCCACCATCGCCGACTTCAAACCCTCCGCTCTCCGCTACCTCGACCGCACCGACGCCCTCATCCTTTCCCAAAGCGCCCCGCCCACCGGCACAACGCTCGAAACCCTCGCCCAAGCCTGGCCGAACATCTCCCCACGCCTCCTCGCAAACAAGCGTCTCTTCCACACCCCCCCACCGGCCTATACCAGCCCCGACCTCATCGACTTCGTCAACACAAACCTCCACACCAAAAACCTCGCAGCTCGCAGCTCATAGCTCGAAGCTGATCGCCAAGCCAAGCCCGAGGAGATGCCGTCATCCTGAGCGGAGGGTGAAGGCCGCCGTGCGCCGCGCCAGGCTCCCCGTCACCGCTTGGCCTCAGCTCGTAGACACATGACTCAAATTCCTCCCCAATGACACCGCAATAACGCCCCACGTTGTTCACATCCCGCCCGCATGGCTCCAACACAACGCCGTTCCCCGGTTCAGATAACTCGTAAGAAAAATCCTGTTTCGCAGACTATTACCCTGTAATGATTTGCACGGCAACTTTGTCCCGGCCGATGGGAGGGGCGCAAATAACCTTCGAAGAGATCATCCGCGAGCATGGGGCAATGATTCGCCGCATTGCGTTTAGCTATGAGGCTGTCCCGGAGATCGCCGACGAACTCATCCAGGACATATACGTTGCGATCTGGCGCGCACTGCCGTCGTTTCGTGGCCAGGCCTCGCTGCGAACCTTCCTGGCGCGCATCGCTACAAATCGCGCGGTGACGCATGTCGCGCGAGCAATGAAGAGGCCGCCATCCGTAGAGCTCGACGGGCAAATCGCCTCAAGGACCGCCTCTCCGGAACTCCAGGCGATTGCACGGGATCGCACAGCCGTGCTCATGACCGCGGTACGCCGACTGCCGCTGACCTACAGGCAGCCAGTGATGCTTGTCCTGGAAGGCTTGACGTTTGAAGAGGTCGGCCAGGTGCTCGGAATTAGCCGCGAATGCTGTGGCCGTGAGAATGTCACGGGCAAAACAACTTCTAAAGAACTCGATTAGAGAGAACGATCATGAATGATGAGAACGCTTACTGGGACAATCTCGGTGTCGCGTGGCGCGCAACCAGCTCGGACATCCAGCAGGTGACACCACTTCTGCAAGCACGCTTGCGCCGTCAAGCATTTGGCATCGGCATCTCTGTCACTCTCGGGCTCCCGCTCTGCGTTGCAGCCCTCGTCCTCGGAATTCTCACAATTTGGCACGGATGGACGTCCGGGACTTGGAATTTCGTGACGCGCGGTACTGCGATCGTTCTCGTTTCGGCTCTCCTGATTCGCGCGCTGTCCTCCTTCCTCCCCTTCAGCGCACGCACCGGGATACAAACTCTGTCGGACATGCTTGAAATCGCGAGCGCCCGAATCAGGCGAACCCTCTTTCTAATCGGCACCGCAATCGCTGCTTGCGTCATCTCCGCTGCGTTCGGGGTCGCCGGTACCGTAATTCGAATCCACGCCGGGTCACCTCCGCATGTATCGCCCTTTATCGACCTGACGATCACCGCGCTGGTTATTGCCTTTCTATGGCTCTACGCACGCATCCTCTCCGCCGAAGCCGACAAATTCGAGTACCTACAGAGAACTCTCGCGGCCGACAGATAACCTTGATCCAGGCTGAACGAAATGCCGCGCGCCCCCATTCGTGACGCGGCTTCATCGCGGTATGAGTGGGTTCCTCGCTGCCGCAGACCCCCGGGGTCCCCGGCCAGCTTGCTGGCTGGGGTGGGAGACCAGAGCGGAGTCCTGAGCGCAGCCGAAGGGCCGAAGCGACTGAATTGCCTTGGTCGGCCAGTCCCTCGACGGGCCCGTCCATAGCCTCGTTCTTCACACCCGCGCGCCGTATCCTGAAAGCAGACGTCCCCCACAAAACGCTCCACAGAACAGGACCCCCTTAACCGCATGAGCCGGATCGACCGCATCAACCGTAGAGATTTCGCCCGGCTGCTTGGCCTTTCCGCCACTGCCGCTTCCCTGCCCGCCCCCGCAATCGCCGCTTCACACCGGCCCTCAGACACCACCACAGTCCGGAGCTTCCCCAAAGGCTTCCTCTGGGGCACAGCCACCTCCGCCTACCAGATCGAAGGCGCTCCCGACGAAGCAGGCCGCGGTCTCTCCATCTGGGACACCTTCTCCCGCGCGAAGAAGACTTACACCGGCGAAAACGGCGACACCGCCGACGACGACTTCCATCGCTATCGCGAGGACATCGCTCTCATGCAGGAGCTCGGCATCAAGGCCTATCAGTTCTCCGTAGCCTGGCCGCGCATCTTTCCGCAAGGCACAGGCGCGCAAAATCCGCAGGGCTGGGACTTCTACGACCGCATGCTCGATGTCCTGCTGGCCGCCGGCATCGAGCCCTACTGCAACCTCTACCACTGGGACCTGCCTGAGGCCCTGATGAGCGTCGGCGGCTGGCAGAGCCGCGACACCGCCAAAGCATTCGCCGACTACTCCGCCGTCGCCACCCGCCACCTCAGCGACCGCGTCAAGAACTTCATCACCATCAGCGAGATAACCGCCTTCGTCGATGCCGGCTACCGTTACGGCTCCGACGCCCCGGGCCTCAAGCTCACCAACGCCGAGGTCGCCCAGGTCACCCATAACGTGCTTCTGGGCCATGGCATGTCCGTCCAGGCCGTCCGTGCCAACGCGCGCCCGGGAACACGAGTGGGCATCGCCGACAACGCCGTCAGCACCCTCCCAGTGATCGAGACCCGCGAGAACATCGAGGCCGCGCGCAGGGCCTATCGCGAGGAAAATTCGCGCTCTCTCACGCCCATCCAGGAAGGCCGCTACACCGACCTCTATCTGAAAGGCCTCGGTGCGGACGCCCCAAAGTTCACGCCCGAGGACATGAAGATCATCAGCTCCCCGCTCGACTTCGTCGGTCTCAACATCTACGAGCCCACCTGGGTTCGCGCTGCCGAAAACGAATCCGGCTACGAAGTCCTCGACATGCCGAAGAGCTACCCGCACATGGCGGCTCTCTGGCTGCAGCTTGGTCCCGGCGGAGCCTACTGGTCACCCCGCTTCCTGCATGAGATCTGGGGAGTCAACGAGATCTACATCACCGAAAACGGTGCCGCCAGCACCGACGTCCCGACCAAATCGGGCGAGATCCTGGACGTCGACCGCATCCTCTTCCTGCGCAGCTACCTCTCCCAACTGCAGCGCGCCGTCAGCGAGGGCATCCCCGTCAAGGGCTACTTCCTCTGGAGCCTGATGGACAACTATGAATGGTCCGACGGCTACGCCATGCGCTTCGGAATCACCTACGTCGACTACACCACCCAGAAGCGCACCATAAAGCTCTCCGGCGAGTTCTACAAGCGCGTCATCGCCACCAACGCCCTTGCCTAGAAAACTGCAGAGAGCAACTTGACAAAACCCACCCCGGGGAACACCCCCTGCATCACGAAACCCACCCCGAACGCCCCATTCCCAAAATGGGAAGGTCCAGACCTAAGTTCAATTCTTTGAAGATTTTGCGCAATTTAAGGGGGAGGGGGGTACCCACCCTCAGAACCAGAAAACCCGCCCCAAAGCAAAAGAGGCAGCCTCTCGGCTGCCTCTTTCAGTTCTTCCAGAAGAAAAATTACGCCGTCGTCGGAGCGCCCTCGTTGTACCCAGGCTTGCGATTCCCCTCAGGCTTCAGCACCTTCTGGGTGTCGTCGCCATCCGCAGTAGCAAGCGGCGACTTGACCGGCCCGAGTTCCTTGCCCTGGATCAGCAGCTCGATCTCCGCCGCATCCAGCGTCTCGCGCTCCAGCAGAGCGATCGCCATCCGGTGCATCACATCGCGGTTCTCGTCCAGAATCTGGTGCGCCGACTTGTAACCCTCGTCGACGAACTTCTTCACCAGCCGGTCGATCTCCTTCGCGGTGTCGTCCGAGTAATCCCGCGACTGCGCAATCTCACGGCCCAGGAAGATCTGCTCTTCCTTCTTGCCGTAGGTCAGCGGTCCCAGGTCGCTCATGCCGTACTCGCACACCATCTTGCGAGCCAGCTCCGTCGCGCGCACGATGTCATTGCCCGCGCCGGTCGTCATGCGGTCCATGAAGATCTCCTCCGCGCAGCGTCCGCCCATCAGGATCGCAAGCTGCGTCTCGAGATAGTCCTTCGTTACCGTGTGCTTGTCTTCCTCCGGCAGGTGCATCGTCACACCCAGCGCCATCCCGCGCGGAATGATCGTCACCTTGTGCAGCGGATCGGAGTGCTTGCGCTTCGCCGCCACCAGCACGTGTCCGGCCTCGTGGTACGCCGTGTCGCGCTTGTCGTCCTCGCTCAGCAGCATGGACTTGCGCTCGGCGCCCATCAGCACCTTGTCCTTGGCGATCTCGAAGTCGTACATGTGCACGGCCTTGCGATTGAACCGCGCCGCGGTCAGCGCCGCCTCGTTCACCATGTTCGCGAGGTCCGCACCGCTGAAGCCCGGTGTCCCACGCGCGAGCACCTGCAGGTTCACGTCATCGGCCAGCGGCACTTTCTTCGAGTGCACGCGCAGCACTTCTTCGCGGCCGCGGATATCCGGACGATCCACAATCACGCGACGGTCGAAACGTCCCGGCCGCAGCAGCGCCGGATCCAGCACGTCAGGACGGTTCGTCGCCGCAATCAGGATCACGCCATCGTTCGACTCAAAGCCGTCCATCTCGACGAGCAACTGATTCAGCGTCTGCTCGCGCTCATCGTGTCCGCCGCCCAGGCCAGCACCGCGGTGCCGCCCCACAGCGTCAATCTCATCGATAAAGATGATGCAGGGAGCATTCTTCTTGCCCTGCTCAAACAGGTCGCGCACGCGGCTCGCACCGACGCCGACAAACATCTCGACAAAGTCCGAACCGGAGATCGAGAAGAACGGAACATTCGCCTCGCCCGCGACAGCGCGCGCCAGCAGCGTCTTGCCGGTGCCCGGAGGCCCAACCATCAGCACGCCCTTGGGAATACGTCCGCCCAGCCGCTGGAACTTCTGTGCCTCGCGCAGGAATTCGATGATCTCCTTCAGCTCTTCCTTGGCTTCATCGACGCCGGCGACGTCCTTGAAGGTCACCTTCTTCTGCTGCATGGAGAGCAGACGAGCGCGATTCTTGCCAAAGCTCAACGCCTTATTACCGCCGGACTGCATCTGCCGCATCATGAACAGGAACAGCGCGAGGATGACGGCGATCGGTGCGATCTGGAAGAGAATGTTGAGCCAGAGGGTGCCATTCTGATCCTTCACAGTGACGTTCACGCCGTGGCTGATCAGGTTGTTGTACAGGTCCTGATAGGTCGCGGGAATCGTGGCATGGAAGTTCTCTTTGCCGTCCTTGAACTTACCCGTCGCCTCGGTGCCGTTGATCGTCACCTCGGAGAGCTTGCCGGCCTGGGCGTCGTTCATCAGCTCGGTCAGGCTGATCGCCTGGTCGTGGCCCGGATTCATATTGGTCACCACGTACCGCCATCCCACCAGCAGGCAGCCCACCGTAAGGACCCATATCAGGAGATGTTTAATCGTTGAATTCAATCCGCTTCCTCGTTTCCTGCTTCGCCGGGCTCTTGCGCTTCCTCATCGCTGAGGAATAGTTTCCAGCCTTGCTGCTAACGCACTCAACTGTTAGACGACAAGATTAGCCAGAGGGTGCATCAACCCAAACGTTGGGAACGACGTCCGGGCCGCGCAAGCGCATTCCTGATTCTACTCCGCGGCCGCCTCTTCCCCATCAGCTTTTCTGCTGGTTGTCTTTGCAACGAAAGGAGCAGCCTCGACCCGCAGTTGGAGCTCCCTCGCGGTGCGCTCCGCCCGCAGGCCGTGGCCAAGTTCGAGCCGGGCTCCAGTTCGAGCTGTAATTGGCGGATGCACCTGGCCCAAACCCGCCAACGCCAGCAACTTGGCCGTCTCTTCGGAGAAAGATGGCAGCCGAGCGAACGGGCCGCTTGCCGGATAACCCGCTTCCGCAGAGCAGGCGCCATTGCCCGCAGCCGCTCCACCTCGATAGCACAACTGCTATTACCGGTAACGGTACTCACGGCGCGTCCCCCGCCGCGAACCGGCCGCCCTGGCAGCAGGACCTGCGGCAGCACCTTCGCCATTTCTCTGTCCCAAAACGCTTCTTCATCGCGTGCGATTTCCGACAAGCGTGCGAGTGTCGCGTCAATCCCGGGATTGAACGTTCGTAGCACGGGCATCAGCTCATGCCGGACACGGTTTCTCGTCAACGAGAGGTCTTTATTTGTCGCATCCTCGCGCCACGTTTGCCCGCGCTCGCGCAAAAACGCCTCAACCTCCGCCCGCCGGACGCCTAGCATCGGCCGCACAACCCTTGCTCTGAGGTCTGGTCTCTTATCCCTGTTCTCCGAACCCACAACAATCATCGGTCGCTCGACCACCGGCGCGATCCCACCGATCCCCTCCGTCCACGCGCCCCGGATCAGTTTCATCATCACGGTCTCAGCCTGGTCATCGAGCGTGTGCGCTGTCGCGACGACATCGGCTCTGCGCTCGACCAGGAGCCGCCAGAAGACCCCATAGCGAAGCTCGCGCGCCGCTTCCTCCAAGCCCTCGCGCTCCTCGCTCTGCCGGGTGGCAACATCCACGCGCTCCACCATCAGGGGCACCTGCAACCGCGCGCACAAATCCCGCACGAAGGACTCGTCCGCATCTGCATCGGCGCCGCGCAGTCCGTGATGCACATGGACGGCGCTCAGCACCACACCCAAGCCCTCTTTCGCACGATTTGCGTCGATCAGCGCGATCAGCAGCGCCGTCGAATCCGCACCACCCGAGAGTGCCACGTACACACGTTCGCCCGCGCTCAGCAGCGATTGATCGATCGCAAGTCGTCTCTGGTTCGTCATCGTGTTAAACCGAATCCGCACATCGCGCTACCATCACCTTATAGAGCATTGACTCACGATGAACAGTTCCCGTTTCCGCAAATTGCAAGCTGTCCTCCTCGCACTGATCACCTTCTGCTCTGCGCCGGCCTTCGCGCAGGACATTCACGTGCGCGTCGATCCACACGGGCCGGGATCGACCGCGAGCTCTACGGACTACACCTCCGTCCAGCAGGCGCTCGACCACGCCCCACAAGCTGCTGCGCCATACCGCACCATCATCGAGATCGTTCCAGGCACGTATCACGAGCGCATCAATGTCACGCGCAACCGGCCCCGCATTACGCTGCTCGGGCTTGGCAAATCGCCTGAGGACGTCGTCGTCACCTACTCGATGAACGCCAAGCAAGCCGGCGGAACTTTCTTCACCGAGACCGCACAGATCAACGGCGATCAGTTTGAGGCCGATAACCTGAGCTTCGAGAACTCTGCGGGGCCCACGGGACAGGCGGTCGCGGCTGCTGTGCGTTCCGACCGTTCCATCTTCAAGCACTGCCGGTTCCTCGGCGATCAGGACACACTGTTTGCGGATTTCGGCCGTCAATATTACGTGGACTCGTTTATCGCCGGCGGTGTCGATTTCATCTTCGGCAATGCGGCGGCCGTGTTCGATCACGATACGATCAGCGAGATTCGCAACGGCCAGATCACAGCGCAGTCGCGCACCTCGCCGGAGCAGACGACCGGTTATGTGATCGATCACTCGCGCATCACGCATGATCCCGTGCCGCCTCCGCCGGGCAAAACCGCAGGTGCAGGCTTCGGGCTGGGCCGACCGTGGCGCGCCTACGCGCGTGTTGTCGTCATGAACACCGAGCTGCCCGCCGATCTCGATCCCGCAGGCTGGTCGAAGTGGAACGCTCACGACAGTTCAACGCCGACCGCCTACTACGCTGAGTTCCACAACACCGGACCGGGTGCGAATACGTCACAGCGCGCCCCGTGGACGCACCAGCTCACGGAGAAGGAAGCCGCTGCATTTTCACCGCAGAACTTCCTGCGCGGCAGGGACAACTGGAACCCGGTCGCTGAAGCAGCGCGCCTCCCATAAAAGTCTGCTCGGCACGCCCTACAAGCCGGCGTACCAGTCGTAGCCGAGCTTCATCCAGAAGTCGTCGGGCTTGGTGTCGGTGTATGCGATCAAGCCGATGCGTTTGATCTGCTTGTAGCCATACTTGATGGGCATATGCAGACGCAGCGGAGCTCCATGCTCGGCACGCAGCGGCTGCCCGCTCATCTCCATGACCAGCGTGCTCTGCGGATGACGCGCGGCTGCCATGTCATAGCCACAGTAGTAGTCGCCATCGGGCGTCTCCATGTACACGTAGCGCGGCATGCGGCCGTTGACTGGCGCCGGCGGGAAGGCGTCGATGAAGTCGCGCAGCCGCACGCCCGCCCATTGCGTGATCTGGCTCCAGCCCTCAATGCACTTGAACTCCGTCACGAGATCGACGCGCGGCAGCTTGCGCAATTCATCCATAGTCAGCAACAGCCCCGGTGTGCCGATGTTCAGCGAACTGGCCCACGCACCGGCCTCCGCAGTCCCCATCCTGCGCTTGCCGCTGATCGCCTGCGCCATGGCGTCGAAGCGCGCGGCAATGTCGACGTGCGGCAGACCGTTCACCTTGGGTGTCTGCGCTGGAAGATTCTGCGATTGCTGCGGCATCTGCACGCTGGGCGCTCCGCCGGGCTGCACTGCTCCCGCGCGGCCGCTCTTCAGGTCGGGCATGGTGTCCATCAAGGATGCATCGCTGTAGCGGTACTCCCAAGCTGTGACATCGGGCGTGTAGAAGCGCGAGCGCTGCGGGTCACGAACTCCTGCGACCTGCAGACGCCAGCTCGCCGGTATCAGCTCCCGCTCCATGCCGATGACGCCGTTCATTCGCAGTGGCATAGCGCGGCTCAGTGGATAGGTTGGCGACAAGCCACGCTCGCGGAAGATTGCGCGATTCACTGCAGCGTTCCAGTCGATCACGCCGCGCAGCGCCGACTGCAATCTGCCAACCTGCGTGCTCTGATCGATACCTCGCCAGCCGGCGTAGCCAGCCGCAGCGGCAACTCCGCCGACGAGGAAACTGCGGCGCGTTCTTCGTGCACTCTCGAGGCGAACCATGTCCGCGTCGCCACGAACAATCTCAATCTCCCGTTCGTCGAAGTCGTTCATAGACCCGCTCCAACGTTTGGCGGCTCGCCTTCGCGCATGGCTCCGGTCGGCTCTCCACTCTCAGCATCGACATCCTGTCCGCGACTCACGGTCTGGATCTCCGACCCACTCACCATGGACCGGAAATTGTTCCAGCCGGCGAGCACGACCTGCACCACATGGACTACGAAGAAACCGCAGAAGCCCATCATGAGCCAGAAGTGTTCCCACCGCGCCATCTCGTAGCCGCCCAGCGCGGTCGTGAGCCAATGCAGTTGTGCGGGCTTATAAATCGCCAGCCCGGTCAGCAACGCGCCGGCGCCCATCAGCACAATGCCAGAGTAGGCGATTCTCTGTGCGCCGTTGTATTTGCCCTGGGCGGGAAGTCCTCGTCGCCGAGCGGCCGGAATGTGCAGGTCATAGAGCGTCACCCAGATTGCATCCATGAAGGACCGCCGCTTCGGCCAAAGCACGCGCCATTCGCCGCTGACTGCGAGGTAGATGGCATAGGCGATCCCGTTGATCGCGAACAGCCACATCACGAAGAAGTGCCACCCGAGCCCCGTCGTGATCTGATAGGGCGCGTTGAGAAGCTTCCAGAACCAGTCCGGAAAGAACCGCACCAGCGTCCAGTGACCAATGCCGAGCCGATACACCTCGTGCGCATGCTGGTACGGCGGGACCGAGTCGCCCCAATAGATCAGCAGGCCGCTCCAGATCATGATCGCGAGCAGCGGAAAGTTGATCCAATGCATCCATCGGATCGCGCGGGGATGCTTCTTCACCAGCCGCAGCTCTTCAGTTTCGTTCGCTGCCCGCACTTCGACCTTCATCGAAGATTCTCCTTCGCCGAGTCTGCTCTTCAGCGTCGCTCCTTAGCAATACGAATCTGGCTGCGTCACAGATTTGTAATCATTTTGCGTGCCAACTCCGGCATAGCGAGAACGTCTGAGATTCTGCGGAAAATCTGGTAAAATCAGGCTTTGTGAGCTCTCCTTCGACGCTCGAAATCCAGGCATCCAGCGAAATCCAGACCAGCTCCGAAGCCGAGCGGCCGAAGGTCGGGTTTGTGTCGCTCGGCTGCCCCAAGAACCTCGTCGACTCCGAGGTGATGATGGGCCTGCTGCATCGCGGCGGCGCTGAGCTCACACCGCGCGCCGAAGACGCCGAGATCCTCGTGGTCAATACGTGCAGCTTCATCGACTCGGCCAAGCAGGAGTCCGTCGACACCATCCTCGAGATGGTCGAGCACAAAATTGCGAACGGCGGCCGCGCCAGGAAGCTCATCGTTGCGGGCTGCCTCGTAGAGCGCTATCGCGACGAGATCCGGAAGAACATCCCCCAGGTCGATGCCGTCGTCGGCACCGGCGAGCTCGAATCTATTCTCGAAGCTGCAGGCCTCTCGCGCCCCACACCCGCGGAGACGAACTCGCCATTCACGATCCTTACGACAGCGCAGATCGAGCGTCATGCCTCAGTCGGTGAATCAGCACTCGCGGCCTGAGATCCGATAGCGCACAGCTCGTTCACGAATCGACGAGCCGGGCGGAGGGCGACGCACGCGAGGCCGCAGGGCGCTTCTCGCGCGAGTCATGGGACGGCGCGCATACTGCGCTGCCAACCTACCTCTACACAGCCGAGACGCCGCGCATCCTCACCACGCCGCGTGCTTCCGCGTATATCAAGATCGCTGAAGGATGCGATCATCCGTGCAGCTTCTGCATCATCCCCCAGCTCCGCGGGAAATTCCGTTCGCGTCCGATTGCGTCGATTGTGGCCGAGGCGCAGCAGCTTATTGCGCAGGGCGTTCGCGAGATCACGCTCATCGGCCAGGACACAACCTGCTATGGCGAAGATCTCGCGGTTGCGGCGAGCGGAAAGCGTCCGGAGCTCGCCGATCTCCTCGATGCGCTCGCTCCGCTTGATGGCCTCAAGTGGCTGCGCTTCCTCTACGCGTATCCCAACAAGATCACGTCCCGCCTGCTCGAGACCATCGCGCGGCACGACAACATCGCGAAATATCTTGATGTGCCCTTGCAGCACGCGAGCGCCAACGTCCTGCGCCGCATGAAACGCGGAGGCAGCGCCGATCGCTTCCTGCAGATCCTCGAGAAAGCCCGCAACATCGTCCCCGGCCTTGTCCTGCGCACATCGTTCATCGTTGGCTTTCCCGGTGAGACCGACGACGATTTCGCCGAGCTCTGCAAGTTCGTCGAAGCTGCGAAATTCGACTGGCTCGGTGTCTTCTCCTACTCGGACGAAGAGGGCGCGCAAGCCTTCACGCACGAGAGCAAGGTTCCGAAGCGCACCATTGAATCGCGCCGCCGCAAGCTGATGAAGCTGCAGCAGAAGATCTCCGCGAAGGCAAAGAAGCACTGGGTGGGCCGTGAGGTCGAGCTGCTCGTAGAAGGCGAGTCCGAAGAGACAGAACTTCTCTGGCAGGGACGCACACTGGAGCATGCACCGGAGATCGACGGTAAAGTGCTCATCAACGATTTCGGTCCTTACGAAGAGCTGGTGCCGGGCACCTTCTACCGCGCCGAGATCACCGAGTCGCACGACTACGATGTCATCGCGAGGATCCTCGAGTAACGCACAATGTCCACGAAACCAATCCTCTGTCCCACCTGCAAGAAGCCCATTGAGGCAACGACCGAAGACTTCCCCTTCTGCTCGGAGCGCTGCCGTCTGCTTGACCTCGGTGCATGGGCATCGGGAGCGCACAAAGTTTCTTCGCCCATCCTTGATCCTGAGCTCCTCGAAGAGGTTGAACAGGCTGAGCTCAACGCCGAGCGCCGCCGCCAAGGCAAGCCTTAATTCCAACTAGCGGCCCACGTCATTTCTGAATCTTTGCGACCTGGGGCGCGTCTCACTCAGAGAGTCCCCGTTTTGGTTTTGGAGCGTCGCTTTTGCGTTACGGTCTACCGCTGTTTCTGCTTCTTTCCGCGGCTGCGCTCTCCGCGCAGCAATTGGCGCTGCCCGCTGCTTCTTTCTTTTCGTCGCAGGCCAGCGCTCACGCGGCCGGCGATCTGCCTGACGATCCAGCCATCGTTCTGCAACAGTCCTCAGCAACCACTACTCCGCAGTCAAGCTCTGATCAGGCATCGCCGTCAGAAAAGACTCACACGCCTCCGCCACAGCCGAAGCGCATCCTTGGCATCATGCCGAACTATCGCGCCGTGAGCGCCGGCGTGAAGCCGCCACCCGCTACACCGGGCCAGGCCTTCAAGATCGCTACGCGTCAATCCTTCGACTACTCTGCCTTCGTCTTCGTCGGTCTCACGTCGATGATCGCCGAAGGAGACAACAGTCACCCGAAGCTCGGCAAAGGTATCCCAGGTTTCTGGGCCTATTCCTGGCGGGGATTCGTTGATAAGACTGACGGCAACTACTGGGTGGTCTGGATTTTGCCGACAGCCTTCCACGAAGACGAACGCTACTACGCGCTGGGTCGCGGGCCTGTGCTCAAGCGCCTGGGCTATGCTGTCACGCGCGTCGTCGTCACACCCGACTACAACGGCCACAACACGATCAACGGCGCCGAGCTCGTCGGCCGCGGCATCGCGCAAATGATCGGCACTACTTACTATCCAAGCTCCGATCGCACCGTCAGCGCGCTCAGCGAGAAGTACGCATACGCTCTGCTGCGTGATGCTTCGACCAACGCCTTCCGCGAGGTCTGGCCCGATATAGCCGCACACCTCTTCAAGCGTCATCAGCACCAGTAGCGACGCGTATCCACTACACTCAAGCCATCGTGCCTGCGCAGCTCCGCAAAACTACATGGGCCCGGACCTGGGTTTGGACCGTGGCCACCTTCTTCGGCATAGGGGCTTTCAAGCCCGGCCCGGGAACCTACGCGTCTGCGGCGACGGCCCTCCTCTGGCTCGTCGCAGCATTCCTGCTTCATCACAACACGCTCTATCTGCTGTTCGCGACGCTGATCGGGCTCGCGCTCACCATCGCGATTGGCATCCCCGCCGCCACACGCGTCGCGGTTGAATCCGGCCGCAAGGACCCGGGGTTTGTGGTGATCGATGAGGTCGCAGGCCAACTCGTCGCGTTAATCGCAGTCAGGCCCGACTGGCCGCACGCTTTGCTCGCGCTTCTGCTCTTCCGCTTCTTCGACATCCTCAAGCCACCGCCGATCCGCAGCCTCGAAGCGCTCCCCGGCGGTACGGGCATCATGGTTGACGATCTCGGCGCCGGCATCTACGCGCTTATTGTCGTGCAACTCATCACGCACGTTCTCCGTCACTAACCAACAGTTACCTTATGCGCCTGCTCGTTGCCGCGACCCTCGACGCCCTCGCCGTTTCTTCGCACGGTTCCGAAACCGCAGACCCATATTCGGTCGCATTTGCCTCCGGCGCGCCGCCCGTCTACGCTATTCACCCATGAGCCTGCTTCACCCCAACCGGCCAAACTCCAATCCCCAGGCTCCGCACCTCGATCGGCTTACGCCGCGCGCCGCCATCCCCGGCGGCAGCTTCGAGATCTTCGGCTCACACCTTCTGCCAATCACCACCGACGGCCCGCAGCTTGCACCCCAGCAAGCAGGCAGGCCGGGAACCCCGCAGCTTGCACCCCGGCAAGCAGGCTCGCCGGGAACCCCGCAGCTTGCACCCCAGCGAGCAAGCTCGCCGGGAACCCCGCAGCTTCCTCAACTTCCGGCTGCCAGCTTCGGCGATACGACCGCTTACTTCGACCTCGTGCGCCCCAATCGCGCGCTCCTTCGCGTGCCGGAGGGCGCCATCGCCAGCGACCTCACGCTCCGCACCAACGGTGTCCTCTCGAACGTCCTGCACGCGAATATCGCCGTCCCTATGGCCGATGAGCTGCACCTCGTGTCGAACCCCGCGGTGGATGCCGACGGCAATCTTTTCGCGATGATCAGCGGCCCGCGCGGCGAACGCACGCCGGTCTCCATCGTGCGCATCGGGCGCGATCTCCAGGCCCGTCCCTTTGCGCGCGACCTCCTCAACATCTCCGCGCTGGCCTTCGGTCCGGACAGCTATCTCTATGCAAGCTCGCGCGCCGAAGGCACCGTCTACCGCATCTCGCCCGAAGGCGATCACATCTCCACCTTCGCTGAAGGCATGGGCATCGCCACCGGCATCGCCTTCGATCGCGATGGCAACCTCTTCGTCGGCGACCGCTCCGGCACCATCTTCAAGGTGGGCCCCTACGGCTCGCGCAACACCGGCGAGGTCTTCGTCTTCGCCACGCTCGAGCCCTCCGTCGCCGCCTACCAACTCGCCTTCCGCGACGACGGCATCCTGCTCGTCACCGCACCCAGCACCAGCTCCAACCAGCCCATCTATGCGATCGCGCCCAACGGGGATACGAGCGTCTTCTACAGCGGCCTCGGGCGTCCGCAGGGTCTCGCGCTCGACAACGCCGGCAACATCTACGTGGCCGCCTCACTGCATGGCCGCCGCGGCATCGTCCGCATCACACCTGACGGCTCAGACGCCGAGCTCTTCATCGCCGGCAACGATCTCGTCGGCCTCTGCTTCCTCGACGACGGCTGCGCTGCGCTCGCCAGCGGCACCACGCTGTTTCACGTCGATCTCAACATTCAAGGCCGGCCGCTGGTTTAGGAATAGTCCGGGTGGCCCATCCTTTCGCATCGCGAAAGGGTGGGGTATCGTTTGCGGTAGCAAACGAGTCAAGTTCATCTATGTCGATCTTCTACGATATGCATCCAAATCGATCGTTCCAATCCTCGTGGGACTTCGAAGAAGTGAAGCGCATGTTGCGCGAAGCCATCGAACGCGGCAACGTGGAGACTATTACTCCACTCAGGCATCCTAGACACATCCCACACGAACAATCTTGGTACCGTGATAAGGAGACGGGAGAGATCTACCGCATGTCTCCGCCAGATCCGCCCGCAAGGGGCGCATGGGAACCTGTCGATCTCGACGACTACATCTCTCCGGATACGCTCCCTCAATGACCTCCTGCTAGCATCCAACCAACGACATGATCGCTGAAATCATCGCTGTCGGCTCTGAGATGCTGACGCCGCACCGCACCGACACCAACTCCCTCTTTCTCACCGAAGCTCTCAATGACCTCGGGGTCTCCGTCGCGTTCAAGACCGTCATCGGCGACAACCGCGAGCACCTCACCTCCGCAGTCCGCATCGCGCTCTCCCGCGCCGACATCGTCATCACCTCCGGCGGGCTCGGCCCCACCGAAGACGACATCACACGCAACTGCGTCGCCGACGCGCTCTCGCTCGAGCTCCACAAAGACCCCGACACCATGGCGGCGCTCTACAAGCGCTTCGCCGAGCGTCGCATCCCCATGCCGCCCAACAACGAAAAACAGGCGGAGGTCATCGAGGGCGCGCAGCTGCTTCCCAATCGCCTCGGCAGCGCACCTGGCCAGTGGCTCGACACCACATGGCCCGGGGCGGACCGCCAGCCGCACAGAAAAATCGTCATCCTGCTCCCCGGCCCGCCCAAAGAGCTCAAGGCACTCTTCACTGAAGAATGCCTGCCGCGCCTGGCGACAAATCTCCCGCCGCGCTTCATTGCCAAACGCGTTCTGCGCATGGCGCTCATCCCTGAGTCCACGGTGGACGCGCGCACCGCTCCCATCTACCAGCAGTTCACTGACGTCGAGACCACCATCCTCGCCGGCTCCGGCGAAATCCAGCTGCACTTCGCCTGCACGAAACCCACGCAGGAAGCCGCCGAAGCCCGCGTGAACGCGCTCGCCGAGCTCATCGAGCACGAGATGGGGGATGACATCTTCTCCTCGCACGGCGAATCGCTCGAAGAGATCGTCCTCCTCATGCTCGGCATGCGCGACCTGAAACTCGCCGTCGCCGAAAGCATCACCGGCGGTCTGCTCTCACAACGGCTGACCGCAATCCCGAACGCCTCACGCAGCTTCCACGGCGGCGCGGTAGTCTATGCCAGCGAGCAGAAGACGAACCTCTGCAACGTGCCGCCCGAGCTCATCCAGAAACACGGTGCGGTCAGTCCCGAGGTCGCCCGCGCACTCGCAGAAGGCATCCGCAAAAACACTGAGTGTTCGCTCGGCCTCAGCCTCACCGGCCTCGCCGGTCCGGGCGGAGGCGAGGGCCCCGACGAGGGCAAGCCCGTAGGCCTGGTCTACATCGGCTTCGCCGACGGCGAAGATACGCAGGTCAAGCAGCTCAATCTCTTTGGCGATCGCGACCGCATCCGCTACTGGTCCGCACAGCACGCCCTCGAACTCATCCGCCGCACGATTCTCTAGCCGCGGCACTCCTTTAGCCGCCGCGCGCGCTAATGCAATTTCACAACGCCTCGCTACCGGATTCGCTACACTCACTCCAGCCCCATGCGTCTCTGGCTCCTCACTCTCGCAATCGCGTACCTCCTCGGCTCGATTCCGTTCGGCTATCTGCTGGTTCGCATCTTCCGCAAGGAAGACATCCGCGCCACCGGTAGTGGCAACATCGGCGCAACCAACGTCGCACGCTCGGGAGCCAAAGGTCTCGGCATTCTCACGCTGCTGCTCGATCTGCTGAAGGCCTTCGTTGCCGTCAAAATCGCGCAGCACCTTGCACCCGGCACGCCCGGTTTTCCCTCGGACCTCGCCGTCGCTGCCGGCATCGCTGCCATCCTCGGCCACGTCTTCCCCGTCTGGCTCGAGATTTAAAGGCGGCAAAGGTGTCGCCAGCGCCCTCGGCGTCTTCCTCGCACTCGTGCCGCTTGCCGCACTCTGCGCCCTCGGCGTCTTCATCGTTGTGTTCGCGATCACGCGCTACGTCTCGCTCGCCAGCGTCCTCGCCGCAGTCATGATGCCCGTGTTCTGCCTGTTATGGATGCCGGACCGTACGCCCATCTTCGTCGGCGGAGTCATCTTCATCGCGCTGCTCGTCATCGCCAAGCACCACGCCAATATCGCTCGCCTCATGCAGGGCAAGGAGAGCCGCTTCGGCAGTAAAAAATCGTCGAAGCCTGCTGACCCGAACAAGCAGGTGCGTGCGTGAGCCGTATCGCCATCCTTGGCGCCGGAGCCTGGGGCACGGCGCTGGCCATCTCGCTCGCGCGCCGCGGCGGTCACCAGCTCTGCCTCTGGGCGCACTCCCCCGATCACGCGCGCCAGCTCTCCGAGACCGGCGAGAACGCCCACTATCTTCCCGGCTACATCATCCCCGCCGACGTCGAGGTCACGCCCTCACTCGATGACGTTATCCACGATGCCGAGATCCTCCTCTGCGTCACTCCGTCGCAGGCGCTGCGCTCCATCATGCAGCAGATCGCGCCACAGCTCACGCCGGCGCAGATTCTGCTCTCCGCCTCCAAAGGCATCGAAGAGAAAACCTTCCTGCGCATGTCGCAAGTGATGACCGAACACACCGACGGCAACAACACCATTGCCGTCATCGGCGGCCCATCGTTCGCGCAGGAGGTCGCCGCCGCCATGCCCACTGCCCTCTCCATCGCCTGTGATGATCCTTCCGCGGGCGCACGCCTTCAGCTCGACTTCTCCTCGCCCAGTCTGCGCGTCTATCGCAACGAAGATCTCGCCGGGACAGAGCTCGGCGGCGCACTCAAAAATGTCATCGCGCTTGCAGCCGGCATCGTCGCCGGGCTCGAGCTCGGCCACAACGCCTCCGCCGCCCTCATCACGCGCGGCAATGCCGAGATCACGCGTCTGGCTATAGCTTGTGGAGGGCGCCGCGAGACGATGGCCGGCCTCTCCGGCATCGGCGACCTCGTCCTCACCTGCTCCAGCAACATGTCGCGCAATCGTACGGTCGGCGTCGAGCTCGGCCGCGGCCGCAAGCTCCCCGAAATTCTGGCCTCATTGAACGGAAAAGTCGCCGAAGGCGTGCTGTCCACCACCGCCGCGCTAGGCCTTGCTGCCCGCTATGGCGTCGAGATGCCTATCACCGAGCAGATGGACGCCATCCTCCATAAGGACCGCAGCCCGCGTGATGCCATCCAGCAGCTCATGACCCGCCCCGGCCGTACCGAGTAGCCCTGCATCAGTAAATCCGCAAAAAACCCTTCGACGGCCGCACGAATCCATCCTCCGCGCGCAGATTCTCGTCATACTTCGGCGGGTTCTCCGTCCGGTGCTGCAAACTGGCAATCAACTTATGTAAAAGAGACATATCAGTTCTCCCGAAACTCAACGCCTGCGCCTGCACCGTGCTCCTGGCGTGGGCTGGTGAGAATGTATTCTGCTCCTTTTCCACACCCATCGCATGCAACTTTCGCGCCGAGATCCTTACCTTTCGTGGTACATCTTTCTACCTCCCGTGAGCCACAACTGTCAGTCATCCGCCCGACAGGAAACCGCCTCCGCCAGGACCACGCATCTAAGCCTCATGTCTTCATGGCATAGGCGTGAAGACCTGCGTATATCTGCACCGAGGTCCTCGTGATCTGCGCTCTCCTCCTCGCCGTCACCGTTCCCACCTGGGCTGCCGTCTTCGGCTTCATCTCCGTCGTGCTGATCGCCATCTACATGCTCGCCGGAATCTTCGGCCCCTCACCCAGCTACGACATCGTCGGCCGCGAAGATCTTCCTTCCAACGACTCCGACGCGTTCCTCTTTCTCCTCGAATCGCTCGCCGACGCGCCCGCCAACCGTACCGGCCGCTTCGAGGTTCTGGCCAACGGCCCCGCCTTCTACCCCGCCGCGCTCGATGCCATCCGCAACGCCCGCCACAGCGTCAGCCTCGAGGCCTACATCTTTCAGCGCAGCGAGATCGGCAAACTCTACCTGGACGCCCTCACCGAGCGGGCTCGCGCCGGCGTTCGCGTCAACGTCATCCTCGACGCCTTCGGCAGCGCCGGCATCGGCAAGGGCTACTTCCAGCCGGTCCTTGAGGCCGGTGGCAAACTCGGCTTCTACAACTCACCCACTTGGCACCGCCTCCTCCAGCTCGACAACCGCACCCACCGCGAGCTCCTCATCGTCGATGGCCAGGTCGGTTTCATCGGCGGTGCCGGCGTCGCCGACCAGTGGTACAAGGGCGTCGGCAAAAATCCGCGCTGGCGCGACACCATGCTCCGCGTCGAAGGCGGCGCCGTGCCCAACCTCCAGGCCACCTTCGCCGAAAACTGGCTGGCCGCCACCGGCGAGCTCCTCGCCGGCAAGGCCTGGTTCCCGGAAATCTCCTGCCCCGACGCAACCGCCGCCCTCGTCGTCAACTCCACGCCCACCATCGGCGGCTCCACGCGCGCGCGTGTCCTCTTCCAGCTCCTGCTCGCCTCCGCGCGCCACTCCATCACCATCACCACACCGTACTTCCTCCCCGACAAGAGCCTGACCCACGAACTCTGCCGCGCCATCGAAGAGCGTCACGTGAAGATCCGCATCCTCGTCCCCGGCCACAAGTCCGACCACATGCTCACTCGCAGCACCAGCCGCGGCGGCTACGGCCCGCTCCTCAAATCCGGCGCCGAGGTCTACGAGTACTCACCCGCCATGATCCACGCCAAAATTCTCGTCATCGACGAGCTCTGGACCGTCGTCGGTTCCACCAACTTCGACAACCGCTCCTTCGGCCTGAACGACGAAGTCAACCTCGCCGTCCGCGATGCCACGCTCGCCCGCCGCATGGAGGCCGACTTCGCCCACGACCTCGCCGACAGCCGTCGCATTACGCTCGACGAGTGGCGCCGCCGCCCCGTTACCGAGCGCGCCCCCGAGCTCCTCGGATGGATCTTCGAACGCCAGCAATGACGCACTCCGCTCGCTTGCGTATTGCAACCTACAACATCCACAAGTCCCGCGGGCTCGACGGCCGCACCTCGCCCGCGCGCATCATCTCCGTCATCGAACCCCTCGACGCCGACATCGTCTGCCTCCAGGAGGTCGTCAACGCCCCGAACGCACCCGGACCGACGTACGCCCGCATCATCACGACCAGGCCGGCGAAATCTCGCGCGCTCTGCCCGCCTACACCGCCCAATTTGGTGCGAACCGCCCGCTCCACGGCGGCACCTACGGCAACCTCACCCTCTCGCGCCTGCCCATCCGCTCCTGGCACAACCACGACCTCACCTCCCGCCGCGAAGAGCGTGGCGCGCTGCAAACCGATATCCAACTCGGCCCGCACCTGCTGCACCTCTTCAACGTGCACCTCGGCACCGGTCTGTACGAGCGCCGCCGCCAGGCACGCGTTCTCCTCGGCGAAAAAATCCTCGGCAACCCGCAGCTCTCCGCTCCACGCCTCGTCGTCGGCGATCTCAACGAGTGGACCCGCGGCCTCACCACACGCCTTCTTCGCAGCAGCTTTCAGACCTTCAGCCCCCGCCACACCCTCCGCGTGCCCGCAACCTTCCCCGGCCTGCTCCCCCTGGTCACACTCGATCACTGCTACTACGAGGCCCCACTCGAGCTCATCGAATCCCACCTCGTCCGCACGCCCACCGCGCTCGTCGCCTCCGACCACCTTCCGCTCGTCGCCGACTTCACCCTCAGCTCATAAACCACCAGACCCGGGTGGCCTACCCATTCACGATTTCATCATGAAAGGGTGGGTTATCGTTCGTGAACGGGGTCCCCGGCGAGCTTGCTCGCTGAGGCAGAGTAGCGAACGACAAGCAAGCTGAGATCACCAGCAAATTTTCGGATAAATCGCTAAATCCCACTCCACGGATCATGCAGATACCCGCTGATCTTCACATCCTCGCCCATCGCATTCGCAAACGTCTGGCGCTCCACTCCACTCATCTGCTGCTGCACCAGGTACGGCGACGTGCCCTCCGCAAACGGCAGCGCCGACGCGCCGAGCTCCTGCTCCGCAAAATAAAGCACCACCTTGTCCGCCAGGCCATCGCGCAACAGGCTTCCATTCAGCGCCGAGCCAGCCTCCGTCAGGACACTCCGGATGTGGTGCTCGTTCAGCACATCCAACGCCACTCGCAGGTCCAGCCGTCCCTCCCGGCGCGGCAGCCGGTGAATCTCCACTCCCAAGTCCCGCAGCTCTGCCGCGCGATCTTCAGAAGCCTCCTCATCGCACATCACGAATATGTCCTTACGCCCCTCCTCGGCCGCCGAGCGCACCAGCTTCGACTCCAAAGGAATCCGCAACTGCGGATCCAGCACAACCCGCAGCAGAGGCCTTCGCCGCGGCAGCCCGGTCCGGTCCGTCAGCTCTGGATCATCCGCCAGCACCGTCCCAATCCCCGTCAAAATCGAATCCGACGCATGACGCAGCCGCTGCACATCCGCCCGCGCCGCCGATCCGGTCAGCCAGAACGGCGCGACCTCATTCCGCTGCCCCACCGCCGGCGCAATCTTTCCATCCACCGACAGCGCCGCCTTCAGCGTCACAAACGGCCGCTCGTGCTGAATCGCAAACCCAAACGCATCGTTCAACCGTCGCGCGCGCTGCGCAATCTGCGTGTCCACCGGAAGGACCATCACCTCAACGCCTGCCGCGCTCAGCCGCGCCAGTCCCTTTCCGCGCACCAGCGGATTCGGATCGAACGTTGCCACCACGCACCGCCTAATCCCGGCAGCAATCAGCGCGTCCGAGCACGGGCCCGTGCGGCCATGATGAACGCAAGGCTCCAGCGTCACATACGCCGTCGCACCGTGCAGATCATGACCCGCCGCGCGCGCCTGTTTCAGCGCAGCAATCTCGGCATGGTCGAAGTTGTCATAGAAGTGCGCGCCTTCGCCCAGAACGGTCGTCGTCTCTTGCCGCAAAAGCACACAGCCAACCGTCGGATTCGGAGAGGCGAAGGCAGCAGCGTCGCTGGCGAGCTCTAACGCGCGTCGTAGTCCACGTTCATCTGCCGGCAGGAGACGCATGAATCCTCAGCATAGCGGGTCATGGTCTGAAACTGCTCGTAGTTCAGCTCTTCGCGCGTCGGCGCAACAGCCTGAACGTATGGGTGATGCTCACTTGCCAGAGCTAGATCACTATGGCGCACAGTCTGCGCGTGGCCGAAAGAAAAAAGCATGGCAAAGAAGGCTGCAAACAGCGAGTGCATGAGGAACCTCCTTAGTCAATAGCGGGTACGGCACTGAGTATTACCCGGACATACCCAAGATCCTGATGACTCTTCGGCGTCGAGGGGCCGGACGAAGGAGGCATTACTTAGGGAATGTCCGGCGGGCAATCTCAACAGCCGCTTCTATTTAGAAGGTCCGGAGGCGAAAAGGGTAGCTTGGCGATGCGCTGATCCGGGCTTGGATTCAATTTTTAATCGAGCAGAGAATCCACGAAACTACCCGCATCGAAGGGCAGGATGTCCTCAAGCTTTTCCCCTACACCAACATAGCGAACCGGCAGCCCCAGCTCCCGGGCGATGGCGACCACGATCCCGCCCTTGGCCGTCCCGTCCAGTTTGGTCAGCACAATCCCCGTGACCTGCGCTGCCTCGGTAAACAACCTGGCCTGCTGCAGCCCGTTCTGCCCGGTCGTCGCGTCGATGACCAGCAGCGTCTGGTGCGGAGAGCCGGGAACCTGCCGCTCCGCCGTGCGCCGCATCTTGTCCAGCTCCTTCATCAGGTCGGACTTGGTGTGCAACCGCCCCGCGGTATCCACCAGCAGCACATCGGTCGAGCGCGCCTTCGCCGCCGTAGCCGCGTCAAACAGCGCCGCCGAAGGATCGCCTCCCTGCTTGGTCTTTATCATCGAAACGCCCGAACGCTCCGCCCACACCTCGAGCTGCTCGATCGCCGCCGCGCGAAACGTATCCGCCGCGCACAGCAGGACAGATCTGCCTTCACGCCTGTACAACGCTGCCAATTTCCCGCTTGTGGTGGTCTTGCCAGTGCCATTGACGCCCACCAGCAGGATCACCTCCGGCGGAGTCGCGGCATGCCGGACCGGCGTATTCACCGAGTCGAGAATCCTGCGAATCTCATCCTTCAGCGCAGCCTTCAGCTCAGCCCCGTTGGCCAGCCCATGCCGCAATGCCCTATCGCGCAACCGCGTAATGATCTCGTCAGCCGTGGACGCGCCGAGGTCCGACGCCAGCAGCGCGAACTCCAACTCGTCCAGCGAGGTCTCGTCGATCTCCCTCGTGAGCGCGATGACGCCGGAGATGGAATCAGAGAGCGACTGCCGCGTGCGCGTAACCGCCTGGCGCATGCGGTCGAAGAAGCTGCGCGGCTTGGCGTCGTCAGACGCCCGCTCCTGCAGCTTCTGTTGCTCGGATTCCTGAGTCTCCGACTCGCGGATTTGACCTTCCGGCTCGCGCGCTTCGTCTTCCGGTTTGCGTTCGCGCTTGCCGAACAGTGAGGTAAACATTCACCTTCAAGTCTATCCGGGAAGGTGGTATTGCGAGAAAGCTTGCCGGAGTGGACACTTGGTGGCGTCGTCCAAATGTCTCCATGCGTACATTCGTCATGCTCATGAAACAGTTTGGGTTGCACCATAGGTCACGGGTCGCGATCCTGTGCCTGGCAATCTTCGCTACCGTTGCGATTTGCGCCCAGGTCCAGGCGCCGCAAGCCGATCAGGCGAATCCCGCGGGCACGCTCTCCGTAACCTCCCGCCTGGTCGTGCTCGATGTCGTGGTGCTCGATCGCAACGGCAAACCCGTAACCAACCTCAACCAGTCGCAGTTCACCGTCACCGAGGACAGAGCCCCGCAGACCATCCGCAACTTCGATCCGCCGTCCGCACATTCAATGCCATCCGGCGGTACAGCCGACCTGGTGCACAGCGTCGTTGACCTGCCCAAAATCGGCCAGGCTCCGGTGGACATACTGGTGCTCGATGAGGTGGACACACCATTTCACCAGCTTGCCTACGCGCGCGAGATGCTCCAGAAATATCTCAAGGCCCAGCCCGAGGTGCTGCCCGTCCCTACGCTCTTCGTCGCCGCCGGGTACACGCGCGTGATGGTCCTGCACGACTACACGCAAAGGCGCGCAGACCTGCTCGAAAGCGTGCAGAAACACACCGCGGACCTCGATTTCACGCAAATTGTGAACACGCTGAACGGAGGCGCGGGCGGCTCGGACAATGGCCTGGTGAAGACGCTCGGCGCCATGTCACAGATCGCGCAGAGCGTGGCCGGAATTCCCGGGCGCAAGAACGTAATCTGGGTGGGCGCCGGTTACAACAAGGCCTACGACCTGACCCACATGAGCGAGGCCGATCACGACAAGGTCCTCGACGCGATCAAGCAGGTCACCAACCGCATGCTGCAGGCTCGGGTCACGCTCTACATCATCGACCCGGCCGGCCCGGTCCGAGCCGATACCCCGACGGAAGACACGATTGATCCCTCCAACGTGAGCACCTCAGCCGGCGATATCGGCGACTTCGGCGACAACCTGGGAATGAATACGTTCGCGAACAACACCGGTGGCCGCGTCATCACCGGGCGCAACGACCTCGATGCGCAGGTGGCCGAGGTGACGAAGGAGGGAACGGAGTACTACACGCTGGCCTATGTGCCGGCTGGCGAGAGCGATGCGGCGCAACCCTTCCGCAAGATCAAGGTGACGGTAAACGATCCGGGCCTTCGCGTGATCACGCGCCAGGGCTACTTCACCAGCGACAATCCGGTGTCGCAGGTGGCGCTGGCTCCCAAAGCGAAGCAGGCCAACGACGTGAAGTTTGACCTTATGAGCGCGGCGCGGACGACGATGGCCTACACCGCACTCCACACGGATGCGAAGCGCGGGAAGAAGGGATACGCGGTTCTGGTGGAGGCGAACGATCTGAAGTTTGCGGAGCAGCCGGGTGGGTCGCGGCTGGCGGAGGTAACGATCCTGGCGGTCTGCTACAACGCCAAAGGCAAGGAAACGGCTCAGCACGCAGCAGAGATGCAGGAGGAACTGGCCGCAAGCGACGTCCTGAAGCCGGACTCGCGGGTGAGCTTCGCGTTTCCGATGATCGTCCCTCCATTCACCCAGCGGGTTCGATTTGTTGTTCGGGATGCGGCGACCGGCGCAATCGGGACGGTGGATGCGAAGCCTTGACAGGGTCCCCCCCCCCCGTCACTTTTTGCGCAAAATATTCAAAGGACTTGACTTAGGGGTGGACCTAAGTGGCTGCTGTGCGGGGTCCGAGACGGGGAAGAATGGAGGTAGGGCTCTTCCTGGAGGCTGGTTTTGTCAAGTGCGGGGGATCGGCTGAGAGGCCGCGTGGCGTTAGGCTAGGGGTATGTTCACCGGGCTGATCGAGACGACGGGGACCCTGCTGGCGGTCAAGCGGACTGAGGGCGCGATGCGGCTGGTGGTCGCGGCGCCGCAGTTGGCGGGGCGGTGGAAGATTGGCGACAGCATCGCCGTGAACGGCGTGTGCCTGACCGCTCTGGATATCGAAGATGCGAACGAGCCCCACCCAGGGCGGTTTGCGGCGGACCTCGCACAGGAGACGATCGAGCGGACGAGCCTGGCGCAGTTGCAGCCGGGGGCTCTGCTGAACCTGGAGCTGCCCACGCCTGCCGGGTCGCCGCTGGGCGGCCATGTGGTGCAGGGGCATGTGGATGGGACCGGGAAGCTGGTCTCGCTGGTGCCGCTGCGGCCCGATGTCGACTCGACGGACTGGCGGATGACGGTGGAGCTGCCGGCGAAGTTTGCGGCGCAGGTGATTCCACAGGGGTCGATCACCGTGGACGGCATCAGCCTGACGGTGGCGAAGATCCATGAGCCGGAGCCGGATGGGCGGGTGCGGATCGAGATTGCAGTCATTCCGCACACATACAAGAGCACGAATCTGCACGCGAAGATGGCCGGCGAGGCGGTGAATATCGAGACGGATGTGCTGTCCAAGTATGCGGCGCAGCAGTTGGCGGTTACGGAATCGCAGACGAGCGCGGGAGAGACTGCGCGGCCGGTGACGAACTGGCTGACGACTGAGTACTTGCTTGAGAACGGCTATTGACTTTGAAGAGAGCTCCAAACGGCATCGGCAGACTCGATGAAGGCATACCCCAGGGGCTAAAGCCCCGATTTCTTGCAACGATGAGAGACTCTGGGCTGAAGCCCAGGGCTACCCAGTTCGTGCTCTAACCGCCTTCCGGAAGATAGATTCGCGGGCTAGAATCCCGTTTTTGCCAGGAATACCATTACGAATCCGTTACCGGGTGCGGAGAGGTAATTCGTCGCGGGTGAAAGAAACACCATGTAATGCCCGTCTCTGCTGAATTTCGGGTAGTCATTTACGGCGTTCGATTGAACCGCAAACCCGGTGGCATTGCCAACCGAGACTCGAACTGTGCTTGGCGTACATGCATCTGTCGCGCCGAAACAGGTGTCACGGACGAAGATATCCTTCCAGCTGTTTGGGGTGAACCTATCTCCTGGTACGAGGTTGCTTGCAAGTGATGCAAAAGCGACGAAACGACCATTAGCGCTGATGCTTGTGTTGTCCTGGCTAGCATTTGCAATCGATCCGTCGTTGCCGAGGGACGCTATCACAATGGACGGAGTACAAGGACTAGCTGAACCATTGCATGTGTCCCTCAGATAGACGTTCCCTAAGCCATTGACGTTCTCCGTTACCAGGTTCGTGGCTAGCGTCGAAAACGCGAGAAATCTACCATCTGAGCTAAGCGACGGGCTTGAGAAGGCATCGAGTGCACCGCCGTTTGCTGGCAAACCAGCAGTCGAAACATCCTCCTGCAGAATAGTCGGAGTGCAGGCTGTTAACGCTCCCAGGCAGGTGTCGCGGAGAAATAGGTCGGGGTTTCCAGGGTTCGAGGTGCCAGAGACGAGGTTCTTGGCATAGGAAACAAAGGACACGTAGCGTCCGCCCAAACTGACATTTTGGTATTCACTCAACTGGTCAGCGGCGACGCCGGAGGAAGATTGAGAGATTAGCAGCGTGGAAGAGGCACAGCCAGTTGGCGCTTCATTGCAGGTATCAGTGAGGTAGACGTTATTAGTACCGCTCGACGTGCCGGTAGAGTTATATCCGACATACCTCCCGTCTGGACTGATGGTGGGATTCCCTCCCCCTGCGGGCTCTCCATCCAGCAGGCGTGAGACAAGAATTGTGCTCGGCGTGCACGCCGGCATCGCTCCGATGCAGGTATCGCGCAGGTAAACACAACTATCGCCGGCAGACGCGTAGCAAAATGACGGCTCAGCAGCGACGATGTTGGAGGCCTGCGAATCAAACGCGACATATCGCCCATCATCGCTCACAGAGGAATCTCGGCTGTGATTGTCAGTCGGGCTGCCGTTATACGTGACCGTAATAGGAATGGTGCTGGGCACACAACTGGCGTGCGCTCCAATACATGTATCCCGTTCGTAGATTTGTTGGTAGCCACTTGTAACGCCCGCGCCCAGATTCGTCGCGGACGTCTGAAAAGACACATATCGGCCCGTTGCACTTATTGATGGGGCGACAAGACTGCTGGCATTCGCAGGAGTGCCGTCCGGAGCGATAGTTATGAGAGCCACGACGCCGGCGGTAGCCGCAGCCGGTGAGGCGACTCCCAACGGCAAAGCCGCAGTTGTATAGCCGGAAGAGGTGTCGTGAACCGTGATAGACACGGTGCCAGGGTGCGCAATCATCGCTGCTGTCACCGGCGCGTTCATGTCCGTGCTTGAGCCTGTTTGAGTCGGAAGAGGCGTTCCGTTCCACTCGATAACGCTGCTTGTCGTAAACCCGGTTCCGCTCACGAGAAGTGTGAAGCCCGCTTCACCGGCGACAACCCATGTACCACCTGCATGGGTTGCATTGAACGGGGCGACCGTTGATAGCGTTATCCGATTCGACCCGCTCCCGCCGCCCGAACCACCACTTGCGCCCGGCGAGCTTGACGTTCCGCAGCCGCAGAGTGCAATGCCTATGGCTAAGAGCGAGGAGACCGGACAGAACCGCAACTGTTTCCAACCGTCGCATCCGTTCATCTCGCGCAACAGCATAGCGTGAGTGGGCAAATCGTGCATTAGAAAACAGAAAGGCGCGGCCTCCGCGCCGCGCCTTTGCTGCTTCGCTGCACCGCAGCGCTTCAAACACCGGAGCGAGCTCATGGTGCCTACAGCGACGACATGTTGTGCAGGAACTCCTGGTTGTTGCGTGTCTTGCCGAGCTTGTCGGAGAGAAGTTCCATGGCCTCGACCGGCGAGAGCGGGTTGAGGACCTTGCGCAGAATCCAGGTGCGCTGCAGGTCGTCCTTGCCGATCAGCAGTTCCTCTTTTCGCGTTCCCGAGCGCTGAATGTCGATGGCCGGGAAGACGCGCTTGTCGACCAGCTTGCGGTCGAGGATGACTTCCATGTTGCCGGTGCCCTTGAACTCTTCGAAGATGACCTCGTCCATGCGCGATCCGGTATCGATGAGGGCCGACGCGATGATGGTCAAGCTACCGCCTTCTTCGATGTTGCGGGCCGCGCCGAAGAAGCGCTTCGGCCGCTGCAAGGCGTTGGAGTCGACACCGCCGGAGAGCACCTTGCCCGAGGGCGGGACGATGGTGTTGTAGGCGCGGGCGAGACGGGTGATGGAGTCGAGAAGAATGACGACGTCGCGCTTGTGCTCGACGAGGCGCTTGGCCTTCTCGATGACCATCTCGGCGACCTGGACATGGCGCGCGGCGGGCTCGTCAAACGTGGACGAAATCACCTCACCCTTTACAGACCGCTGCATGTCGGTGACCTCTTCGGGGCGCTCGTCGATGAGCAGAACGATGAGGACGACCTCGGGATGGTTCGCCGTGACTGAGTTGGCGATGGCCTGCATGAGCACGGTCTTGCCGGTACGCGGCGGAGCGACGATCAGACCGCGCTGGCCCTTGCCGATGGGGCAGAGGAGATCCATGACGCGGCCGCTGATGCCCTCGCGCACGGTCTCCATCTTGATGCGCTCCTGCGGGTAGAGCGGCGTGAGGTTGTCGAAGAGGATCTTGTTGCGGGTCTCTTCGGGCGACTCGAAGTTGATGGCTTCGATCTTGACCAGCGCGAAGTACTTTTCGCCTTCGTGCGGGGAGCGCACGTTGCCGGAGATGGTGTCGCCGGTCTTAAGGTCGAACTTGCGAATCTGCGAGGGCGAGACGTAGATGTCGTCGGGGCCGGGCAGGTAGTTGTAGTCGGGGCTGCGGAGGAAGCCGTAGCCGTCGGGGAGGATTTCGAGGACACCTTCGGCGAAGATGTGGCCTTCCTTCTCGCTTTGCGCCTGAAGGATCTTGAAGATGAGGTCCTGCTTGCGCAGTGCGCTGGTGCCGGGAATCTCGAGGCCGCGGGCGAGCTTGCCGAGCTCGGCGATGCTCTTTTCTTTCAATTCGGTAATGGTCATGGGGTCGTGTGGACTTTCGTTCTTTTCAGGAGGGATTTTGTATTGCGGAGATGCTGGTGCAGTGCGGAGACTCCCGGCTCAGGGGGCAGAGCAAAGAGCGTGACGCGGAAGGATGTAAGCGGGGGAAGTTACACGAGGGTATTGCTGGAAGGACGTCTCTACAGTATCAGAATCTGGGGAGGATCAGAAGCTGGGAGGATCAGAAAATCGGGACTGGCGGGGAACACAGTCCTGAAACGGCGAAGGCCGCCGCAGCGGCCTTAGGCCGCGCGGCGAACCGATGCCATGGTCTCGATGGGCTCGTCGGCGCGCGCCACATCCATGGGCTGCGCATCCTTGAAGCGATCGAGCACTTCATTGGTGGTGTCCTGGAGGCGGGTGTTGGGCTTGTGCAGCTTGCGAGTCGCCTTCGACGCGAGCTGGCAGAGCTGGTAGCGGTTGTTCACGTGAGTGAGGGCTCCAAAAATGAGATCTGAGCGCATGAAGTTTCTCTCTTTCCTCTGCGAAAGTCTTAGGTGGCTGCCCTCAAGCTGCTGGAGCTCCACTCTGCGTTGCCTACGTCGTGGATTGAGTCCTGGCGGTCGCAGGCCGACGCAGGTCCTCATCTGGTTAGACGCAGTCGGCCGGGAACGGATGCATCCGTTTCCGATGCCGGGTGAAATTTTCCAAGTTGCTGCGATTCAACAAGTTACTCGCCAAACACACAGCAGACGACTGGCCCCGCGGAGAAGATACCCTCCGCAAGTTCAGAGAGTCCCGATTCACTGCCTGGCTGATTCCGGAACGGCCACCCGTTCCACGGGGAAGATGAGCGCGCCGCGGTGAAAAACCGACCCGTCGCCGCGTTCACAACAGCACCTTATCGTCCGATGAACCGTGAGTCAATCCTTTTTTTTGAACAGGAATGCGACGGGTCTCCCAAAAACGGAAGAAATTTGCCAACTGTTGGCGAGCCAGCCTGTTTTCAGGGATATAGCAGGACGGGTTAAATTTAGGCAAACGTGTGACTACTCGGATTCCTGATAGATCGGGGAGGATCTAGGCCCAATAGCTGCGGTCCAGGGTGCGGTACTGGATGGCTTCGGCGATGTGCTTGACGGCGATGCCCTGGGAGGGGTCGAGGTCGGCAATGGTGCGGGCGACCTTGAGGATGCGGTCGTGGGCGCGGGCGCTGAGGCCCTGCTGCTGCATGGCGCGCTCGAGCAGCTTTTCGGCGTCGCTGGAGAGCTCGCAGTGGGTGCGGATCTGCTTGGTGGTCATCTGCGCGTTGGAGAAGACGGGGCGGCTGGCGGCGCGCGGGCTGGCCTTAGTGCGGGCTTCGGCCTCGAGGAAACGGGCGTGCTGGCGCTCGCGGGCTTTCATGACGCGGGCGCGAATCTCGCTGGAACCTTCGGAGGCCTGCCCGCCGCGGAGCTCTTTGTACTGCACGGCCGGGACCTCGATGTGGATGTCGATGCGGTCGAGCAACGGGCCGCTGACCTTGGAGACGTAGCGCTGGATCATGGGCGGGCTGCATTGACAGCGATTGGAGGTGGGGTCGCCGAAGTAGCCGCAGGGACAGGGGTTCATGGCCGCGGCGAGCATGAATCTCGCGGGGAACGACAGCGACATAGCGGCGCGGGCGATGGTGACGCTGCCGTCTTCGAGCGGCTGGCGGAGGACTTCGAGGACGTTGCGGGGGAACTCGGGGAGCTCGTCGAGGAAGAGGAGCCCGTTGTGGGAGAGGCTGACCTCGCCGGGGCGCGGGATCATGCCGCCGCCGATGAGGCCGGCGTCGGAGATGGTGTGGTGCGGCGAGCGGAAGGGACGCTGGGTGACGAGGCCTTCGTCCTTGTTGAGCACGCCCGCGACGGAGTGGATCTTGGTGGTCTCGAGGGCTTCTTCGAAGCGCAGCGGCGCGAGGATCGAGGGCAAGCGCTTGGCGAGCATGGTCTTGCCGGAGCCCGGCGGCCCGATCATGAGGATGTTGTGGCCGCCGGCGGCGGCGACCTCCAGGGCGCGTTTGGCGACGTGCTGGCCGCGGACGTCGCGGAAGTCGGCAATGTGGTCCAAGGCTTCTTCGAGCAGGGCGCGGGATTCGACACGGAGTGGATCGGCTTTGACGGGCCCGTGCGCGGCGGAGTTGAGGAGTTCGCGGACTTCGAGCAGGCTGCGCACGGGGTAGACACTGACGCCATCCACGACGGCGGCTTCGCGCGCGTTGGCAGCTGGGATCACAAGGTGGCGGATGCCTGCATTTTTCGCGGCGATCGCGATAGGCAGCATTCCCTGCACCGCGCGGATCGTGCCATCGAGCCCAAGTTCGCCGACCAGGACAAAGTCGCTGACGTCCTTGATGGTGAGGCCGTTATATGCACCCAGGATTCCGGCGGCGATAGGAAGGTCGAAGCCGGAGCCCTCTTTCTTGAGGTCGGCGGGAGCGAGGTTGATGGTGATGCGGGTGGGCGGGAGGTCGAAGCCGGAGTTCTTGATGGCGGAGCGGACGCGGTCGCGGCTCTCGCGCACGGCGGCGTCCGGAAGGCCGACGACGCTGAAGCTTTCCTGCTTTTCTGCAACGCCGAGGAAGTCTACTTCTACGTCGATCAGGTGCGCGTCGATCCCGTAGACCGCAGCGCTGCGCGTCTTGAACAGCATGTCCCGCCTGCAGAGCCCATTGAGCCCGGAAAGTGCGCTCAGTCTAGCACTGCCACGAACAGAAGCTGAGGGGGCGCAGTACCACTTTGGTCCGTGTCTAACGTGAAGTTCATCTTGCCCGGAAACAACCTGCAATGGGCTCTTCTGCGTCGTAAGTGTCTGTATTCTTATAAACTTTGCGCCCGCTGTTCCCTGCCGGTGTGCGCCGAGGTTTAGCACAGAGGAGCCCATGAACGCACGTCGCTCTACGATTTGCTTCGCCCTTTTAGCCGGCCTTGCCTTCGGTCCGGCTTATGCGCAGGACACGAATCCACCGCAACAGCAACCCGCGCCGATCCAGCAGGCTCAGCCGCAGACGGCTCCGCAGCCGGGAGCGCAGGAAGTTGCCCCACCGCCGCCGGAACAGCGCGAGGCGTCCCAGGGACAGGGCCAGAATTTTGAGCCCAACGAGCTACGCGCGTGGTCGATCCTGACCGATGCAGCGGGACCCGGCCGCCCGGCGCACGACCGCGTGCAGGCGATGGCCGCCCTGGGCACAATGGGCAATGATGAGCGCGCGGCGCGGCTGATCGAAGAGGGATTCACGGCCAAGGACTATGACGTGCGCGTAGCGGCGGTGCTGGCTGCAGGCCTGACGAAGAATCCGAAGCTGCTGCCGCCGCTCGAACGCGTGCTCGACGACGACAACTCCCTGGTCGCGTACACTGCCGCGATCACGCTGTGGAAGATGCACGATTACGCCGGGCAGGACCTGCTGGAGGCCGTGGCGCTCGGAGATAAAAAGGCAGGCGTTGGGCTGATCAAGAGCCAGAAGCACAAGGCCGCGAAGGAATTGCGCAGTCCGAAGACGATGGGGACGATTGCAGTCAACCAGGCGTCTGGATACTTCCTGGGACCGTTCGGCGTGGGGCTGAAGGCCATTGAGATGGTGGACAAGAACAGCGGAGCCGTTCCCCGAGCCGCGGCGATCGATCAGCTCGCGAAGCAGCACACCGACCAGGTGCACGAAATTCTGGTGCAGGACCTGACCGATGGTGAACCGGCAGTGCGGGCAGCGGCGGCAAAGGGCCTGGGGCGATGGACGGGAGAGGACACAGCCAAGCTGGTGCAGCCGATGTTCGGCGACACGAAACTGGCCGTGCGGCTGACGGCTGCGGCCACCTATCTGCGCGCGATTCACAATATTCCGACGCCATCGGATTCGGAGTGCGAGTTCTAGAGCTTCCCGGGCCTGATGTGCGAATTCGTTTTCAGGAACGAGGGATCCGATGCACGCCTCGCGCAAGATCGTCACGCTGGCCGTTTTGGTTCCGCTTGCGTTCGCAAGTGCGCGCGCGCAGGCGCAAAGGGTAATCACACCGGCGGATGGAAAGATCGTCGGCTCAAACTCCACGGTGCAGGAGCCGGAAGAGCCGGAAGTGAAGGCGGCCTCGGCCAGCGTTGAGTCGGCATGGAGCATGCTGACGACGGCCACGCACAAGGCTGTGGTGACGCGGATCAGCGCGATGGCAGCGCTGGGGACGATGGGATCCGATGCGCGCGCGGCGAAGATGATTCGCGAGGGAATGGATGACCCCGATCTGGAGGTGCGTACTGCGGCGATCCTCGCAGCGGGTCAGACGAAGAATCGAGCGCTCGTTCCCGCACTTCGTGAGCGGCTGAAGGATTCCGAGCCGCAGGCCGTGTTCACGGCGGCGGCAACGCTGTGGAAGATGGGCGACCGCTCCGGCGAAGATGTTCTGAAGGCCGTTGCGGATGGTGATCGGAAGGCGACGCCTGGACTGATGCACGGCGCCAAAAACGACATTGACAAGGAGCTGCATGATCCGCGCGCGCTCGCCACCATGGGAGCGACGGAAGGTGCAGCGTTGCTGCTTGGACCGTTCGGGTTCGGCATCAGGGCAGTGGAATACATGAGGAAGAGCGGCAGTGATCCGTCGCGAGCAGCGGCGATCAATCTGCTTGCTGAAAGCCATGGGCGCGGGATTAATACCGAGCTGGTAGACGCGCTGGATGACAAGGATGCGGCGGTGCGTGCAGCGGCTGCAAAAGCGTTGGGGCAGCGTCATGACAGTGCGGCGCGGAAGCCGTTGGGAGAGCTGCTCAGCGACCCGAAGCTGCCGGTGCGGTTGACGGCGGCAGCGGCATATATTAACTGTTCGCGCGGCGCTGCGGGTTCCAGAACGTAGACCGAGGCATACGCCGGGAGTCGATCGTCGCGCCTACAATAGCGACGGATGAACACCAGTCTCTTCGAGCTTTTCAAGATCGGGATCGGGCCCAGCAGCTCACACACCGTTGGTCCGATGCGCGCAGCACTCCGGTTTCTGCGGGAGCTCGACGCGCGACAGCTTCTCGACAAAGTGGATTCGATCACGGTTGATCTGTACGGCTCGCTGGCGCTTACGGGGCACGGGCATGGGACGGATCGTGCGGTGTTGCTCGGCTTGCTGGGCGAGTCGCCCGATACCGTTCCGCTAAACCAGATCGAGTCGATGCTCGAACGAGTTCGCAATGACCATAAGCTGAAGCTGATGGGCCGGCCCGATGTTGCGTTCCGGGAAGGCGAGCAGCTTCGCTTTCACCGTGAGCAAATGTATCCGGATCCGCAGCACGCGACGCATCCCAACGGCATGCGGTTTACAGTGTTCGACGCCGCGGGACATGTGGTTGCGTCGGACGTCTTCTACTCGGTGGGCGGAGGGTTCATTTTGTCCGCGGCGGAGCTCGAGCAATCGGGCTCATCTGCAGGGACGAAGCGGGATGTGCCGTATCCATTTTCGAGTGCGGCGGAGTTGTTGCGGCTGGGTGAGGAGCATGGGCTCTCGATTACCGAGATGATTCTGCGCAACGAGATTGCGCTGCTGAGCGACCCGACGATCACGCGCCGGATTGACCGAATCGTCTCGCCCGCGCGGCCGGGCAACGAGGCTCCGCCGGACATGGCGACGCTGACGCCGCAGCAGCAGATTGAAGCCGCGATTCTGACGCTGTGGCACACGATGGAGCAGTGCATCGAGCGCGGGCTGCACACCGAGGGGACACTGCCGGGCGGGCTCAACGTCCGGCGGCGCGCCCCGGGCTTGGCAGCACGCGCGGCGCGATTGGATAACGAAGGCAAGGCGCGGGATCCGCTGGCGCCACTGGATACTGTAACGATGGTGGCGATGGCGGTGAATGAAGAGAATGCTGCGGGCGGCCGCGTCGTGACCGCACCGACCAACGGCGCGGCCGGTGTGGTTCCGGCGATTGCGTACTACTACCTGCATCACGCGAGCGAGGGCTTGAGCGACGCTGAGCAGCAGCAGGGATTGCTGCGCTACTTTCTCGCGGCGGCGGCGATCGGGATTCTGTACAAGGAGAACGCTTCGATTTCGGGCGCGGAGGTTGGATGCCAGGGCGAGGTGGGCGTCGCTTGCTCGATGGCTGCGGGCGGTCTGGTTGCGGCGCTGAACGGCGACAATGCCGCGATCGAGCATGCGGCGGAGATTGCGATGGAGCACAACCTCGGCATGACCTGCGATCCCATCGGCGGGCTGGTGCAGATTCCGTGCATCGAGCGCAACGGCATGGGCGCGGTGAAGGCGGTGAACGCAGCACGGCTCGCAATGAACGATCCGGGGACGCACAAGATTTCGCTGGACCAGGTGATTGAGACGATGTACCGCACGGGCATGGACATGCAATCGCGGTATAAGGAGACGTCCCTCGCGGGGCTCGCGCTGAATATCATCGAGTGTTGATGGCGAGGAATCGCTGCGAAGCGCGCTTGTTATAGTGAGCGCAATGGGTGTTCTTTCGCCGAGTGAGTCTTCGCCGCGCCCGCACAGCACGCGGCTGCTCACGTTTGTGCTTGGCAGCCTGTTTCTTGCGAATGTGGTTCAGTGGGCGGTTTGCCGTGTGGCGGGGTTGGGCAATCCAGGTGGGATCAAGCAGTACTTTTTGCAGTTCGTGCATGTGCGGCAGTGGACGGATTCGTGGCTGCCGATGCTGAAGTCGCTCGACTACTTCGCGGCGCATCCGAGGGAGCCGATTTATTACGCGCATCTTTACGACACGCTCATTTATCCGCTGGCGAGTCTGCTGCCGCTGGTTGCGCTGCGCAATCTCGGCCTGAGCGAGCCGGCGATTCTCAAGTTTCTCGCGATCACGTCGTGGCTGGCGGTGCTGGGAGTGGGCGCGGTCTCGTTGTGGATGGGACAGCGGCTGCTGCGACGGCGCGGCGTTTCGATCGATTGGAAGTCGATTGTCGCCGTGATGCTGGCGTGCGTGGGCTGCTATCCGCTCATCAAGGGATATGCGCTGGGGAACGCGCAGACGTTTCTGTCGTTCTTGTTCGCGGTGCTGCTGCTGCTGTGGACCGAAGGCCGCGAGCGTTCCGCAGGTGTCGTCGCGGCGCTGCTCGCGTTCGTGAAGCCGCAGTATGGGCTGTTGTGGATATGGATGATCGTGCGCCGGCGATGGAATGCGGCGATCGCGTTTCTTGTCTGCGCGATTGTGCTGATCGCGTTCTCGACGCTGGTTTTTGGATGGCACAACAATCTCGATTACATTCATGTGCTCTCGAGCCTGAGCCGGAAGGCGCAGTCGCACTACGGCAACCAGTCGATGTTCGGCACGCTGAACCGCGTGATCGGCAACGGCGAAAACATCAGCTACACGCCGCACCTCTACACGCCGTACATCGCGTGGGTGTATCACGTGACGCTGATCACGGGGCTTGTGCTGATCGGCGGGGCGCTTTTGTTCCCGTGGGGCAAGCTGCGCGGATCCACGGCGGATCTTGCGGCGACGGGACTGGCATCCGTGGCGTCGTCGCCGATGGCATGGGAGCACCACTACGGCATTGTGTTCGCGATTGCCGCGTGGGTGTGGTTCGCGTACGGATGCTGCCAGCAGCGGCGGCCGTGGGTGCTCGCCGTTGCGAGCTTCCTCACATTGAACGGCCTGACGGCGACGAACTTTCTCGCGCCGCACCTTGGATGGAATGTGCTGGAGTCGTACCTGTATTTCGGGGCGCTGTTGATGCTGTTTGTCTTAATGCGGCTGGCGCGGAACGTCACGAACGGCGTCGCTGAACCCGCGCCATAAAAGAAAGCGCGGCGATCCGCCGCGCTTCAATGCAGAACTGTTTTGCGAATCAGGCTGCGGTTTCGTTTTCGAAGTACAGATACTTTCTCCACGCGGCGTCGGCGCTGCCGATCATGCGCATGATATGCCGGCTGGTGTGCAGCGTGAACGGCCGCGGCTCGCGCAGCAGCTGCATGTCCTGGAGCTCGTGCAGCATGTGGCTGCCCTTGCGGCGGTTGCACTCACGGCAGCAGGCGACGAGGTTCTCCCACGTGGAGAGCCCGCCGCGCGAACGCGGGACGACGTGGTCGAGCGTCAGTTCGGCGGACGTGAGCACGTTCTGGCAATACTGGCAGGTATTGCGGTCGCGCAGCAGGATGTTCTTGCGGCTGAGCGCGCGCGTCTGATGCGGTATCCGGCGGTACTCGAGCAGACGAATGACGCTGGGCATCTGGATGTTCATGCGGTGCGAGTGCAGCGTGCTTCCCTGCTCTTCCTCGGTGCGCGCCACGCCCTTGAGCACCAGCACCAGCGCCCGGCGCGCGCCGCAGATGTTGATCGGCTCGTAGCTCGCGTTGAGCACGAGCACCGGCGTCTGCATCGCCGGTTGTCTGAATACACCTGCGCGAATCTCCAGCGCCTCCGCACGCGCGGTGCCGGGCACCGGCTGCGTGGTGTGGTGGCGATTGCGCTTGCCTCTCATCTTGCCCGTCTGCATCACAACCCTCCCCAAGGTTCCGACTGCTACAAACTCGCCTGCGCCTCCCGCTGCACAGGCACCGCATCCCAACGCGCGACCATCTCCTCGCCGAAATCGCCGGCACGTTGAACTTTGACACTCTCCGGTTGCGCTTTCGCGACCGTTGCCACCCAGACCTTTGCCGCGCCGGCGCGCAACAGAACACGCGCACATTCTCGCGCGGTCGCTCCGGTGGTCATGATGTCGTCGACCAGCAACACCTCGCGACCGCGGATCGCTTCCGCATCCGTCACCCGAAAGGCTCCACGCAGATTCCTGCGGCGCTCATGTGGCTGCATCGTAAACAGCGCATACGTGTCCTTCACACGAGCGAGCGATTTTGTGTCGAGCTGGAGCTTCCATTCGCGGCGTAGCTTGTGCAGGCGCTTCAGCGCCGCTTCGGCGAGCAGCTTCGACTGATTGAAGCCGCGGCTGCGTTGGCGCGCGGCAAAGAGCGGAACCGGGATCACGAGCAGCTCGCGCGCGGCGTCGTTCTCCAGTTTCAAAACGGCCTGGGCAAGGTAGCCCCCCAGCAGATGTACGGCAACTTCACGCACGCCATTGAACTTGAGCAGGTGCAGCATCTCGCGGACTTCGGCGTCGTACTCGGCATAGGCCACGGCGCGCGTGAACTCCGGCGGAGCCAGTCTGCACATCGTGCATTCAGATGTTCCCATTGCGGCGGCGAACCGCGCCGACTCCATTCCCAGCGCATCGCCACAGCGGCTGCAGAGTACGTTGGACAGCTCGTCCTGCGGTCTTACGCTCGCAACACAGCTCTCACAAACGCCTGCACGGCTGATTGAAATCATTGGTCCGCCACACAGCCGGCAGTCGCTCGGCCAGACGGCATTCACTACATCGCGGACAGCCCCACCGACCGCGGATTTCACAAATTGGCAACTTCGGAGCACGCGCGTCACAGCGCGCCAGCTACCTGCCTGATGGCCAGGCGGCCCTGCGTTCCCGAGCCGGACATCCTCGACGCTTACGCTGAAGACGGACCTCACCCGCGGCACCGCGTGAAGAAACACCAGCTGTGCCCAATGCCTGCAGTATAGACCTGCCGTGTTTCGACTGCAATCCTGGTGTGATGCCCGCTAAACGGCCGAGAACCATGCGTGATGCCGTCGCTGTGGGCTACACTCGGCCCGATACTATGCAGCCACTTACACAGCTCTCTCCCGACGAACAGCTCTTCCGCTCCACCGTCCGCGACTTCGCCCGCTCCGAGATCGCGCCGCTTGTCAGCAAGATGGACGAGGAGGCGCACTTCGATGCCGGTCTTCTGCGCAAGCTGCACGAGCTCGGTTTCATGGGCATCCAGATTCCCGAGCAGTACGGCGGCGCGGCGGGCACCCTGTTCGAGGCCGTGCTCGCGGTGGAAGAGATCTCGGCTGTTGATCCTGCGGTCGGGGTCCTTGTGGATGTGCAGAACACGCTGGTGATCAACGCGCTGCTGCGCTGGGCGACCGATGCGCAGAAGAAGCAATATCTGCCGGCGCTGGCGACCAAAGCGACGGGCTCGTATGCGCTGTCCGAAGCAGCGTCAGGCTCCGATGCCTTCGCGCTCCAGTGCCGCGCCACACGCGATGATGCGACCGGCGACTACGTGTTGAACGGAGCGAAGCTGTGGATCACCAATGCACTGGAGTCTTCGATCTTCCTTGTTTTTGCGACCATCGATGCGTCGCTCGGGTACAAGGGGATCACGTGCTTCATCGTGGAAGCGGCGGCCGACGGTTTCAGTATCGGGCGCAAGGAAGACAAGCTCGGCATCCGCGCAAGCTCAACCTGCGAGCTGCGCTTCGATAACTGCCGCGTGCCCGCCGCGAACGTGCTCGGTGAGCCGGGCAAGGGATATAAGATTGCGATCGAGACCCTGAATGAGGGCCGCATCGGCATCGGCGCACAGATGCTTGGACTTGCGGCGGGTGCATGGCGGCATGCGGCAAGATACGCGAAGGAGCGCAAGCAGTTCGGCAAGGCGCTCGCTGATTTTCAGGCGATGCAGTTTCAGCTCGCGCGGATGGCGACGGAGATCGAAGCCGCGCGGCTGATGGTCTACAACGCCGCGCGGCTGAAGGACGCCGGCGCGCCTTATCTGAAGGAGGCTGCGATGGCGAAGCTGTATGCATCAGAAGTCGCTGAGCGCACAGCATCGCTTGCGGTTGAGGTGTTCGGCGGCGCCGGGTTCGTGAAGGACTATCCGGTGGAGAAGTTTTACCGCGACGCGAAGATCGGCAAGATTTACGAGGGCACGAGTTTCATGCAGCTCGCCACTATAGCAAAGATCGTTCTTGCTGAGATTCAGTAGATCGTGCTCGCCGACGCCTGAGCCTGCCGCGTACAATTCACGCGCGAGTGCCACGATGTCTACAACAAATCAGCGTCCCGTCGAAGCATCCATCGTCAGTGACTTCTCGAATCGTCTGAGCTACTCGGGCTATCTCTCGCTCGAGGGCCTGCTGGCACAGCAACATCCGCTCTCGCAGCCGGAGCATCACGACGAACTGCTGTTCATCATCCAGCACCAGGTTTCGGAACTTTGGATGAAGCTGCTCATCCATGAGCTCACGTCCGCGATCGATCATCTGCGCCACGATCACCTCCCACCCACGCTGAAGATCCTCTCGCGCGTGAAGCTCGTCCAGATGCAGATGTTCGAGCAATGGGCGGTGCTGGAGACGCTGACGCCGTCGGAGTACATGGAATTTCGCGGCGTGCTCGGCAATGCATCGGGCTTTCAGTCGTTTCAGTACCGCAAGCTCGAGTTTCTGCTCGGCAACAAGAACGCGGCGACGATCAAGGTCTTCGAACATGATCCCGAAATTTACGCCGAACTCGAACGCACACTGTACTCGCCGAGCCTTTACGACGAGTTTCTGCGCTACCTAGCGCGGCACGGATATGACGTTCCTGCCGAATCGCTCGAACGCGACTGGTCGCAACCGTATACACGCAATGAAGCGGTCGTGGGCATCTTCCGCGAGATCTACGCCGATACTCGCCGTCATTGGGAGGCGTACGAGATGTGCGAGAAGCTCGTCGATGTTGAGGAATATTTTCAGCTCTGGCGCTTCCGCCACTTGAAGACTGTCGAGCGGATCATCGGATTTCGTCCCGGCACGGGCGGATCGTCCGGCGCGAGCTTCCTCCGTCAGGCTCTGGATCTGACGTTTTTTCCGGAGCTGCTGACCTCACGCACCGAGGCGCCTAAAGAATGACCATCGCAGACGCGGTCGCCGCGCTTGGCTCCGGCCGATTGACGGAACAGTCCGTCACAACTCATATCTTTCCACTGTTCTCGCGCACCATCGCTGCCCCTGGGATCTACCTCGAGAACCACTCACTCGGGCGTCCGCTCGATCAGACCGAAGAGGACCTGCGCGAGGCTGCCCAGCTCTGGCAGACAAAACTCGGCGCCGCCTGGACGGAGTGGACGCAGGCGGAACGAGACCACCGCGCCCGCATCACGCAGATCATCAACGCTCCGCGTCCTGACTGCATCGTGCCCAAAGTGTCAGCCGGCCAGGGCCTGCGCACCGTACTCAATGCGATGCCCGGCACACCACGCATCATCGCAACCACAGCCGAGTTCGATTCAGTTGACGTCATCCTCAAGCAATATGCGGCCGCCGGGCGCATTCAGTTGCAGCTCATCTCCGTTCACGAGCCGGATGGCGGGCTCAATCTCATGGCGCTCGAGAATGTCATCGCCGCCGGCACGGATCTTGTCATCGTGCCGCAGGTCTTCTTTATGACGGCGCAGATCGTCCCGAACCTCGATCGCCTCGCACAGCACTGCCATGCGCACAACTCGCGCCTGCTTGTCGACGCCTACCATTCCATCGGCGTGTTCCCGGTGGATGTCACCGCGATGCACGCCGACTTCCTCATCGGCGGCAGCTACAAGTACCTTCGCGGAGGACCCGGCGCAGGATTCCTCTATCTCTCACCCGCAGCGCTCAACAGCGGCCTGCACCCGCTCGACATCGGCTGGTTTGCCAAAGAGCAGGTCTTCGGCTTCGATCGACCGAACCCTCCGCGCTTCGCTGCAGGCGGCGACGCGTTCCTCGAGTCCACGCCGGCGGTCTTCACCTACTATCAGGCTCGCGCCGGCCAACAGTTCACGCTCGCGCTCGGCGTGGATCGCATCCGCGCGTACACACTCGATCGGCTGCAGCGGCTGAAGCGCTATCTCGCTGAAGCTGGTGTCACTGCCCGCGGTGCAGATGAAGCTCACGGCGGCTTTCTCACCGTGAACCACCCGCACGCGCGCGCCATTGTGAATACGCTTCACGAGCACGGCGTTCATACCGACGCGCGGCCAAACACCGTTCGCCTCGGCCCGGACCTGCTCTCGACCGACACTGGCCTTCGCCATGCGGCTCACACTTTTAGCCAGATCCTCTCGCAATTCGCGACGGATGCGCGAAGCTGAACAGCATGCAGCGAGAGGCTACTCGTCCTCTGTCATCGTGGACTCGATTCGCGCGGCGAGTGAATCCACTGAAGTGGTGTTCGCCATCTCCTCCAGCTCGGCGTCCTCAACCTGATCGACACCGACCTTCGCCGCGATTGCCCGCAGCAACTGCAGAGATTTCGTGACCTCCTTCTCCGCCAGCAAATCGATCTGCAGGTTCAGGTGATCGCGAATATCGGTCTTCTGCTGCATCCGGTTTTGTTTCATCAACACGAAGGTGCTCAGCAGCACGGCTTCGACCGAGACGATCATCGACAGCAGGATGAAAGGAAAGCGGTCAAACGGTTTTACATGGGGAATTGCGCCGGTGTTGATCAGAAACCACGCCGTAAATATCAGCAGGTGAACGACTACGAACGTGATGCTGCCGGTGAACCCCCCGATGGCATCGGCAATCCGGTCGGTGATATGGCGGCGGTGCTCAAACGCACGCTCCAGGTCGGCGACGCAATGGATATTGCTCTCGACCGCAGAATTCCGCCGCTCCAGACCGGATTCCATACCTGTATGGATGCTCCGGAACCGGCTCTGGCGGTATCCTGAATGTGGTGTCCGTCTCCGCCACATCCACGGCCGTTCGCGCCCGCAGCCACAGCATGGCCGTGCTCTCGGACTACTTCCTTCTCACCAAGCCGCGTGTGTCGGCGATGGTCGTGCTCACTGCGGCCGGCGGATACTTCCTCGGCTGCCTGCGCTCGGGCATCAGCCCATTCAGCATCAGCCTGTTGCAGACGCTCTTCGGCATTGCGCTGGTTACCGCAGGATCGAGCGCACTGAACCAGGCCTTCGAGCGCGCCACCGATCGGCGCATGCCGCGCACCTCGCAGCGGCCGATGGCACAGCACCGCATCGGGCTTGCACCCGGCCTCGTAACAGGATTCTTACTCACGTTCTTCGGCTCGCTGTATCTCGTGTGGACGACGAACCTGCTGACCGGCACGCTGACGCTGTTGACCGCGGTGACGTATGTCGGCATCTATACGCCGCTCAAGCGGATGACCCGGCTCAACACCTTCATCGGCGCGTTTCCGGGAGCCGCTCCTCCGCTCATCGGCTGGACCGCGGCGCGCGGCGTCATCGAGTGGCCCGCGATTGCGCTCTTCGCGATTCTGTTCATCTGGCAGTTCCCACACTTCATGGCCATCGGCTGGATGTACCGCAAGGATTACGGCGCCGCCGGCATCCGCGTCACAGCAACACAGCAGCCGGTCACTCGTGCGGCGCGCAGCTCGGTGGCGCAGGCCCTGTTCTATGCCGTGCTGATGATCCCGATAAGTCTCTGGCCGACGTACCTGCACGTCACCGGCATACCCTATGCGATCGCAGCGTTCGCGCTGGGAGCGTGGTATCTCTACGCGACGGTGCGCTTCGCGCGAATCGCCCGCAATCCGGAAGACCCGGCGAATCGCGTGGTCGCGCGCAACCTGCTGAAGGTTTCTGTGATGTACCTTCCGCTGCTGCTGCTGGCTATGGCGCTCAACGCGCAAGGGCGTCTGCTCTTCTAACCCATCGATGCCCACGCTCACCGCCCAGAATCCCAACTACCACACGCCGGCCTCGGTGATCTGGAGCATCATTGGCGTCAGCGCGCTGGCGTCGCTCTTTCTCGCCTGGATCGTCTACTACCACGCGCCGACTGACGTCTCCGGCACTCACCTCGCTTTCCTTCCCGCACTCGACGCCATCCTCAACGCCATCTGCACGGTCTTTCTTCTCTTCGGCTTTCGATACATCCGGCGCGGCAATATCACTGCGCACCGCAACAGCATGTTCGGCGCGTTCATCACCTCATGCGCCTTTCTTGTCGCGTACGTCACCAACCACGTGCTGCACGGCGACATCCTCTTTCCCAGGGCGCATCCCACGGCACGCGCCATCTATCTCTGGGTGCTGCTCACACCGCACATTCTGATCGCGACCATCTGCCTGCCGCTGATTCTCATCACCTTCTTTCTCTCGCTCACCGGCCGCTTCCCGATTCATCGACGCGTAGCGCGCTGGACCTGGCCGCTCTGGCTTTATGTCTCCATCTCGGGCGTCATCCTCTACGCGATGCTCGCCGCCTACCGTTGAAACGCATGCAACCAGACACTCGCAAGATCATTAAATTCGGTTCGATCCTCGTCATTATCGGGCTCATCGCCGCCGCCCTGATGCTGACCGCCTTTGGCGGCGTCACGCATCAGGGGCCGCACACAAACCTCGGCTGGATCGCGCTGGTTGTCGTGATGGGCTGCCTTCCGCTCGGCTGCATCACGTTGCTGTTGGGTGTCGCCAAGCTCCTCGGCAACCGCGCTCGCTGACCAGACCCACACTACAAATGCGCCGCAAAGCTGACGCCGGGCTGCTATCCTGTCGGCCTCGAGGGTCCCGCGCAGTGAAATCCCCGTTGAAATTTCTGCTCATCGCTCTCATCGCAGCAAGCTGTCTCCCTTCGCTCAAGGCCCAGAGCGCGAATCCTCCCGCAGCGCAGCCGCAACTCTCTCCCAAAGCCGCCTACGACGAGGCCATGCAGCCGCTCACCACCACGCGCGCGCAGGTCTCCAACTGGTCCGACGCCGAGATCGCCGCCCTGAAGGTCACCGTCGCACGCGCCGCAGAAGCCTGTGCAGCGCGCCACCCGGCCGATGTCGACGGCGACGCACTTATTGATCTCGCCAGGCTCTGCGCACTCGGCCAGACATGGCACACCGTCGTCGAGTCCACCACGCGCTATATCCAATCGGATGCCCCCTCCAAGCCGCTGCTGGCGGATGCGTACGCCGCGCAGATCGACGCCAACCTGCACCTGAAGAACGAGCCGGCGGCGCTGACCGGCGCGCGCGCGATGCTCGCCAGCGTTCCCTACGAGGCCCTGGCGGCAGAGGCCATCGACGAGGCGCTCGCTTACATGCAGTTCGCCCACACGGCCGATGCGCTCTCGCTCGCGGCCCTCCGCCAGCCGCTCATCCTCGCCAGCCTGAAGGCCGCAGCATCGCCCTCCGCCCCTGGAACATCCGAAGCATCCTCCGGCACCTCGCAGCCGATCCACGCGCTCTACAGCGATGGCCTGATGCTCGCAGCGCTCGCTCAGCTTGCAGGAAAGCTCTCGGCCGCAACGGAAACGGTCGCATCTCTGGACGCGGCGCTTCCCTCCCCGCTTCCCTCCGACGACTCGCTCATGATCGCGACGGCGCGGCGACGTTACGCTCTGCTCGGACACCCGCTGCCCGCGCTCCGTCCTCTCAGCTATCTGCGCAGCAATGAGCCGCTTCCGCAACTCCCCGCACGCAACGCGATCACCGCGCTGCTGGTCTTCCCAGACTGGTGCGCGCAGTGCGTTCGCATGGGAGAGGCCTTTCCCGAGACCGTCTTCACCGTCGCCGGCCACGAGGCATATCTCTATGGCGCGCTGGCCGAGACCGTCCCTCCCGCCAAAGCGCCGCGCACCGACGGCTTCGAGCCCGCCGATTCCAGCCTGCTTCTCAACGGCACGCCGACCATCGTTCTGCCTCCCGCAGTACTCGACCGGCTGGCGGTCGATGCCGTTCCGTTCCTCCTGCTCACCGACGCCGGCGGCACCGTCCGGGTCGCGCAATCCATTGATCCGAGTGCCATTCAGCCGGGCAACACCGTTGATACGGCGATCGCCTGCGTAGGCGCCCACTGGCCGATCCATTCCGCGATGAATCGCAGGGCTGCTGCCTCCGCGACGAAGCCCGCCGTGCCCGGCGCTGCCCGGTGATCTGGCCGCTGATCTGCCCGCTACCGCGGGCGCTGTTTTCCTCCCTCACTCTGCTATCCTCAACTTCGGAAACGGAGCAAATATGGCACGCGGCGTCAACAAAGTTATCCTCCTCGGCAATGTAGGCAAGGACCCCGAAATTCGCACCACCCAGGGCGGCATGACCGTCGCCAGCTTCTCGCTCGCCACCGCCGAGCGCGCAAAGGACCAGGCCGGCAACTGGACCGACAAGACCGAGTGGCACAACCTCGTCTGCTTTCAGCGCACTGCCGAGATCGTGCGCGATTACGTTAAGAAGGGCTCACAGCTCTACATCGAGGGCAAGATCCAGACCCGCTCCTGGGACGACAAGGAGTCGGGACAGAAGAAGTACCGCACCGAGATCCTCGTCAACGACCTGCAACTCCTCGGCGGCCGCGGCGAGGGCGGCTCGTCCGGTGGCGAGCGCAGTGAGCGTTCCTCCGGCGGCTACGCCACCAACAGCTACTCCCGCCCTGCGCCGAGCGCGCCCGCAAACGACTACGCCGATCAGGGCATCACCGACGAGGACATTCCGTTCTAATTGGACTGTGGACTCCGTTTCCTGACCATGCGCCGTCTGTTTTTCTCTCTCCTCGCGCTCGCCGCCGTGGCCGTTCCCGCGCATGCGCAGCGCCACAGCGGAATCACCTCGCCGCCAACCGCGCCGCCGCCTCCGCAGGCTGCTCCGCCTGCGCCTGCGCCGATCGTTCCCGTCAGCTCCGGCCTCGGTCCGCTGGTCTTCACCCAGGCAAACGCCCTTGAGCCCGCGCCCGAATCACTCGTCGCCCAGCTTCAGGCTGAGGACGACCGCATCCGCGCCGCGGCCTTATCCGCCATCGGCGCTCCAAGCTCCTATGTCTCGCGCGAGCACGCCCCCGTGCCGCACTCCATCCAGATCAACTACGTTGTCCTCGGCAACTCCGGCGAGCTCGACGCGATCGTCACCGTCGAGCTCGACCTGCATCTCGTCAGCGCAATCCTAGTGCCTTCCGGCAGCGCCTGGCGCCGCGTCGGCACAGTCACCTACGCCACCAACTTCGCCGACCCCACCACCAATCTCGGCACATTCCTGCGCACAGTGCGCTCGCTGCTCGGTCCGGAGCACTACACCGCAATCTTCCGCGGCGCGTCCGTCACACCGGACGGCGACCTCACCGAGCACGAGGCTCACCTCAACATCTTCAACGGACACGCGGCCATCACCATCAGCTTCGCCTCGGCGGAACGCGTCTGTGAGACCGCACATCTGCAGGCGCACACGCCACACGGAGACTGCGACCTCACCGAACGCTGGCTGCAGGGCGAACCTTCGCTGGGAGGCGCCGCCGCGGTTCTCGTTACCGCAACCGGCCGCGTGGGCGTGCATGACGCCATCGATCCCGTCTCGCGCACGCGCCTCTTCGACTTCACCCACGCCCGCAACTACGAGTGCCAGCCCTACGAGTTCAGCGACGAGACCTCACACTACGAGCCCACCGCAAACTCCGCGCCATGCTTCGAGAGCGTGAAGGCCCCAACGCCGCCCGCCACATCGCCGAAGCCTGGCCAGCCCGCAGCGGCCAAGCCTGAGAAACCAACTGCGCCGCCGCCCTCCACTGGCACGTCGCCGGACCGCCAGCTCCGACGCTCCGCCGCACAACCGTAATCCACAGCTCCTCTCCGACGACTCTCGCCCCGGATCGCGTCCAACTCTTCGTATGCCATGGAAGCACCTCGCCCGCTGCCTTGCGGCAGCCCTGCTCTGCACTGCAGCAACGCATCCGCAGAGCCTTCAGCCCCACACGATTCCTTACGCGCCCGGCAAGTCGATCACGCTATCGCTGCCAGCGGACCTCGACATCAACGTCGCGGCAAGCGGCTTGCGGCGCGTGCGCTTCATGGCTCAGGCGCCGGACGGCCGCATCTTCGCCACGGGCATGTACAACCTCGCCGACAACACCCGCGGCAGCGTCTTCATCCTCGATGGCTGGGACGCAAAGACTCACACCTTCATGCACGTCGTCCACTATCTCGACCACCTGCGCAACCCGAACAATCTCGCCTTCTGGACCGATCCCGCAACGCACCAGAGCTGGCTCTATCTCCCCCTGACCGACAAGCTTGTGCGTTACAAGTACAACGCCGGCGACCAGCATCCATCCTCCGCGTCGGAAACTCTCATCCGCTTCCCAGACTACGGCCTGAATTACAAATACGGCGGATGGCACCTGACTCGCACGGTGGCCATCGCAAACCTCCACGGCCGCACACGCGTCTACGTCGCCGCGGGCTCCTCCTGCAACTACTGCCAGGAGCGCGAGGTACTTCGCGCCGCGGTGATCAGCATGAATCCGGACGGCTCGGACCAGCGGCTCGTCAGCGGAAGGCCTGCGCAACGCGGTCGATTTGCGCTTCGTGCCGGACCTCGATGGCGGCGCGGTCTTCGCGACCAACATGGGCGACGACCACCTCGGTAACAAGCTTCCCGAGGATACCTTCTTCGAGATTGATAGCCATGCTCGACGGTCCAAACCAATTGCCATCGGACTGCCCAGGCGGCCCAGGTACCTACAAGCTCATGTACCCCCAGCCAACTACGGCTGGCCCACCTGCTACTTCGCCAACGGCAAGCCCGTCCACGACACCACACCGCTCCCCGAGATGCCGCCGGCCGGCGACCTCACGACCGAGTCCGAGCGCCCGGCAAACGCTGGCATCGCCTCACACGGCATCGATACCAAAAACCCCAAACTCGGCGCCAGCAACAACAGCGCGGACTCCGTTTACGGCGAGCAGTCCTCCAAGATCGCTGCGGCCGGCACCAACCTGGCCGCCCAGAGCCACGGCGCTGACCCTAACGCGAACCTCGGCACCGCGCCGCCACCGCTTTCCTCCTGCGAACACGTCCCCGCCGCCTACACGACCTTCGCCGCGCACAGCTCGCCGCTCGGTCTCGCCTGGTTCGGCGCCGACAATCCGCTGCTCCACTCGAGCTTCCTCGTCGCTCTCCACGGCGCAGGCCATCCGCGGATCGGCACCGGCTACCGCGTCGTCCGTTTCACCCCCACAAACCGCACTCCACAAACCTTCATCTCCGGATTTCTCACCACCGTCGCCGGCAAACCCGTGGTGCACGGCCGCCCCTGCGGCATTCTTCGCATCGGCCCGGACACTTTCCTGCTCACCGACGATTACCTCGGCCTCGTCTACTACATCCATCCGAAGCACTAACCGCGTCCGCTACACTTAAAACTGATAGCCATGCTTGACGAGACCACCTTTCGCCGCGAATCCGACACCGCCCTCGAAGCCCTAAAGCAATCGCTCATCCGTGCCGAAGAAGGTATTGGAGGCTTTGAAACCGAGGAAAAGAACGGCGTCCTCAACGTGCTCTTCGATGACAACTCTGCCAAATTCGTCTTCACCCCGAACACCCCCGTTCGGCAGGTCTGGATCTCTGCCCAGTCCACCTCCTTCAAGCTTGAATGGAGCGACTCCGCCCATGCCTTCACCCTCCCCCGCACCGGAGAAGACCTCCGCTCCCTCACCCAGCGGCTCCTCCGTGAACAGCTCAACGAACCCTCCCTCAAGCTGGACTAATTCCGTGCTCCGCGAATCTAATAGTGCGGCTGTGCTTACAGATACAGCACCGACGTACTATCGCTTCACGAGCACCCCGAAGATGCCGCTGCTCTCCGTCGCGATCATCACCCTCAACGAGGAGGCCAATCTCGCTCGCACCCTCGAGAGTGTCTCGTGGGCCGACGAGATCATCGTCGTTGATTCCGGCTCAACCGATCGCACCACCGAAATCGCCCGCGACCGCGGCGCACGAGTTATCGACCATCTTTGGACCGGCTTCGCCGCGCAGAAGAACTTCGCGCTTTCGCAGTGCACCGGCGACTGGATTCTCTCCCTCGACGCCGACGAAGAGCTCTCTACCGACCTGCAGTTCCAGATGCAGTCCTTGCTGATGTCCAAGCCCACCGCCGACGCCTACTTCCTCAAGCGCCGCAATCTCTTCCTCGGCCGATGGATCAAGCACGGCGGCTTCTACCCCGACCCCAAGCTTCGCCTCTTCCGCCGCTCCGCCGCGAACTTCGTCCAGACGCCGCAGTTTGAAGAGCGCCCCGTTCACGAGACCATCGTCTTCAACGGCATCTCCGCCACACTTGACTACGACCTCATCCACCACGCCTATCCCACGCTCTCGACCTACATTGAGCACATGGACCGCTACAGCTCGCTCGGCGCCGAGCTGCTGATCGCCAAAGGCCGAACCAGCCGCTCCTCACTCAGCTTCGCCTTCAATGCCTGGCTGATCCCGCAGCTCACCTTCATCTGGAACTACATCTTCCGGCTCGGCTTCCTCGACGGCCGCGAGGGCCTGCTGCTGCACCTCTACCACGCCATCTACACAAGCTGGAAGTACGCGAAGGCCTGGGAGCGCGCAAGAAAGAAGTAGTTAGTGGTTAGTCGTTAGTGGTTAGTGGTTAGTGGTTAGTGGTTAGTAAGACGAAACCACGCGTTTCACTGACGACTAACCACTAACTACTAACCACTCGCCTCTCCCTCACCACGGAATCATCTCCGCGCCGTGAAAGTACCCGCCGGTCGGCCCGTCATCAGGCAGCGTCGCCAGCTCCACAATCGTCCTCGCTCCATCCTCCACGCTCAGCGGAGCCGCGCTCCCACCCATATCCGTCTTCGCCCATCCCGGGTGCGCGGAGTTCACCTTGATCTTCGTCCCGCGCAGCTCATGCGCCAGGTGAATCGTCAGCATATTCAGCGCCGCCTTCGACGAGTTATATGCAAACAGCTTCGTCGTATAGGTCGGCGATCCCTTCGTCCCCTGCAGTGTCACTGATCCCAGGATGCTCGACACATTCACAATCCGCCCGGCCTTCGAGCGCTTCAACGCCGGCAGCAGCGCCTTGGTCAGCGCAAACGGCGCCAGCACATTCGTTTCGTAGGTCGACCGGATATCCTCGACCTTGATCTCGCTGGTGATGTTGTTCGTCCAGCTCTTCTCCACCATCGTGCCCGCGTTGTTCACCAGCACATCCAGCACGCCGCCAAACTCCTCATTGATCAGCCGCGCCACCGCCTCGATGTCCGCCTGTGAGTTCACATCCAGTTTCACGGCGATCACGTCCAGACCCTCGCCGCGCAGCTTCTCGGCCGCACCCTTGCCCTTGTCCACGTCGCGCGAGCCCAGCAGCACCTTGTAACCCATCCTGCCGAGCTGCCGCGCCGTCTCGAACCCCAGCCCCTTGTTCGCTCCGCTGATCAGCACCACACCCATGTCGTCCATCGCGCCTTACTCCTTGCTCTCATTCGCTGCCGGCCCATGCAGCAGCCCCTGAAACTGTTTCGCATACCGCTCCGGCATGTCGCGCTTCTTCATATCCGGCCCAACCACCAGGTGAACCGTCTCTCCCTCGCACAGCAACTGCTCGTCGGCCGCGCGCACCACAGCATACCTGAAGCGAACAATCGATCCACGCACACCCGCCAGCGTGGTCCGCACAATCAGCTCGTCGTCATACCGCGCCGGAGCCTTATACCGCGCCGTCGCCTCCACCACCGCGATCATCGCGTTCTCTTCCTTCTCCATCGAGCGATAATCCAAACCCATCTGCCGGATGAACTCCACCCTTCCCACCTCGAACCACACCAGATAATTCGCGTAATACACCACGCCCATTTGGTCGGTTTCCGCGTAGCGCACGCGCACCCTTGTCTCTGCCGTCATCGTCTCTCCACCACATCCCCGCGCACCGGCTCAGCATCCTTGCGGCGTTTGCCATTTACCTTCACGTGATCGAACCCAGCCGGCAGCCCTTCCGTATGGTTCAAGTCATCACTCGTTTGCAGGTTGTACCCCAGCCGCGCAAACTGCGAGTCGCCGCTGTTGCCCACCTCCGCAATCTTCTCCCCAGCCTTCACCTGATCTCCCACTTTCACAGCGATACTTCCATGCTTCAGATGCGAGTACACGCTGTACTCACCATCACCGTGCCCGATAACCACCACATTCCCATGCTCGACCTGCGCGTTCGGATGGTACGGCAGGCTGTCCGGACAATCATCCACCAGCGTGACCACCGTGCCATTCGCATCCGCAAGCACCGGCTGCCCATACGCAAACCACTCCTCATTCGTCATTCCGTCGTGCGAGAACAGTTGCCCGCCATTCAGCATCACCATGTCATACGCAAACCGCTCACCTGTCGTCGCCGCATGCTCGTTCTCCGACACCATCGGTCCGCCCTGGTCAATCATCCATTCGCCCTTCAGCGGAAACGCGAGCTTCGTCTTGTCGCGGTACTTCACATAGTTCGAGTCTGCCGTCTTCGGCTCTTCTTTGATGTGAAACTCCTCAATCGTTCCGCTGCCGCTGAACGTGAAGCTGACCACCATCGGGTAGTCCGCATCCTGATACATCACAATCCTGCGGTACTGCATGGCCGCCGGCGGCAACGGCACCGCACTCTGATGGATCACTCTTGTCTCTTTGCCAAAGTACTTCGCCATGTGCTCCGTAAACGCCTTCAGCACACTCTGGTCCTTCACCGCGGCCTGCATCGCCGCGGACATCTGCGTCCACAACGCGACATCATCGCCCGCGTAAAACCGCTGCATGTCCTCTTCTCCCACCTCGATCGCTCGCTCCGGCGTCAGCGTCAGAAACGCCGCTCCCCCGCCATGCATCTCCGAGCCCGGCGGCATCTGCTGCGCGCCCGCACATCCCACCATCGCCATCATCACCGCCACGCGCACGACCTTCATGCGAGCAGCTTACCAGCGGAAGCAATCCCCTTTGGCTCTGACTGTTTCGCCAGTTCCTAATCCCTAATCCCGGATCCCGGGGTCTCCAGCCAGTTTGCTGGCTGGGGTGGTGTTCCCTAATCCGTGTCTTTCCACACCGGCTTTCGCTTCTCCAAAAACGACGCCACGCCCTCGCGAAAATCCGCCGTCTGCCTGCCTTCCGCGTTCGCCTCCATCGCCAGTTCCAGCGCGCGCGCCATCCAGTCCTGCTGCTGCGCGCGCAACAGCCGCTTCGCCGCCCGCATCCCCTCCGGCGAGTTCCGCATCAGCTCGCCGGCAAGCTCCGCCGCCCGCGCCGGCAGCCTCTCTCGCGCCACAACCTCCGTCACCAGCCCAAGCCGCCGCGCCTCGTCCGCATCGAAGATCCTCGCACTCAGCAGCAGCTCCCGGGCCACCTTCGCGCCCACCTGCAGCGACAGATACGCACTCACCAGCGCAGGCACAAACCCGATCCGCACCTCGGTATAGCCGAACCGCGCCTCCGGCGCCGCAATCGTGAAGTCGCACATCGTCGCCAGTCCTGTTCCTCCCGCAATCGCCGGCCCCTGCACGACCGCAATCGTCGGCAGATCGCACTCCCACACTGCGCGGAACATCTTCGCCACACGCGCAGCCTCAATCCGATGCTGCTCCGCCGTGAGTCGTGCCATCTCCCGCAGCACACCCAGATCCAGCCCCGCGCAAAAAGCCTCACCCTCACCCGCGAGCACCAGCACGCGCGTGCCCGCGTCCTCCGCCGCCTCAATCGCCGCAACCAGCTCTTCCTGCAGCTCCGGCGTCAGCGCATTCCGCTTCTCCGGACGATTCAGCGTAATCGTCCGAACCCCACCCTCATCCTCCACCCGCACCAAACTCATCAGCGACTCCGTCGCGAGACAGTAGACCACAGACAGTAGAGACTAGAGCGCTCGAAGCTTTGTTCTACGGTCTACCCTCTACCCTCTACTCTCTTCCTCACTGCACCGCCTGGCCATACCGCTTCCCAATCTCCACGCTGCGCTGCACCAGCACATCCAGCGGCTCCAGCTCCGGCACATCGGCGCCCATATCGCGTAGCGCCGCCAGCAGCACCTCGGTCGCCAGGTTCCCCACCAGCGCATCCTGCGCAAACGGGCACCCGCCCAACCCCGCAATCGCTCCATCAAACCGCCGGCAGCCTGCCTCAAACGCCGCCGTCACCTTCGCCGCCGCCTCATTCGGGCGCGTGTGCATGTGCACGCCGACCTCCAGGCCATCGTGCACATCCAGCACCAGTCGCATCACATCGTGAATCAAATCTGCGCTCGCCATACCGGCCGTATCCGCCAGCGACACCTGCGCCACTCCCGCATCCACAAGCAGATCGACAGCGCTGACCACCTCGTCGATGTCCCACGCATCGCCGTATGGATTCCCAAACGCCATCGACAGATACGCCACCACATCCAACCCCGCCTTATACGCAATCTCGCCAATCTGCTCCAGCTGATCCAGCGCGTCCTCCGGCGACTGCCGCTGGTTACGCTCCAGAAACGTCGGCGAAATCGAGTACGGAAATCCCAGCGTCGTCACGTGCCGCGTCTTCACCGCGCGTTCGGCTCCCTTCGCATTCACCACGATGCCGATAATCTCCACATCCTCGGGCGGGTCCAACAACTCCAGCACTGCCTCGGAATCCGCCATCTGCGGCACCGCCTTCTCACTCACAAAGCTCGTCGCATCAATCTGCCGAAACCCCGCCGCGATCAGCGTCCGCAGATACTCCGCCTTCACCTCCGCAGGAATCACCTTGGGCAGACCCTGCCACGCATCCCGCGGACACTCGACAATCTTTACCAAAGGAAAGCTCCTGACTCTTCAAATTACGCTCGTGAAGTTCGCGCCTGATTTAGTGCGCGCCATTCGAGTCTAAGGGAACCAGCACCACCGTAGACCTGACGCTTGGCGGCGAGCCCTCCCAGATCGGATTCCCGCCCTGAAGAATCGCCATGTTCGATTCCCTGCCGAGAAACACCACCACATACGCCTTCGGCCCCGTGGAAACGAAAGGAGTCGCGGAAGACAGGGTCCCGAGTATCCGCCGGATCCACGAAGAGCTCGTCGTCAGACTCGCAAAATGCGCCTGCCCATACGCATCCGATTCCTGATCGATGATGTGGTCCTGCGAATCCGCCGAGTAGTTCCGATAAATCTCGCGAACCAGCGCGCCCTTGATCGGAGCTCCGGACGGGTCAACCACGTTCAGCGTCCAATCAGGCGCGGCCACCGTCGGATATGGGACCGAGCCGATGACCAGGAAAATACCCAGCGCCACGATCGTCAATAGTCGAGCCATATATTCACGTCCGGATCGCCCTGCTTAATCCGTTATCCATCGCTCGCTTCTTACTGCACCCGAAAGCCCGCACTCACGCACAACATTACAACGCCCCTCCAAATACTCCAATCAGAACGACCCCGAGAAGGAGCCCAAATCGCGAGCCGCCTCACGTCTGGATCACCCCCGGATTGAACCTCGCCATCTCCGGATTCAGCGCGCACGCCTCCAGAGCCGTCATCAGCACCTCACGAGTCTTCGCGGGATCAATAATCGCATCCACCCACAGCCGCGCCGCGCCATATCGCGGATCGGCCTGCGCATCATACGTCGCCTTCATCTCCTCGTAGATCGCCTTCTTCTCCTCCTCCGACAAATGCTTCCCGCCGCGTTCCATCTGCTTCACGCGCACCTCCACCAGCGTATTCGCCGCGCTCGCCCCGCTCATCACCGCATACCGCGCCGTCGGCCATGCAAACACAAACCGCGGATCGTACGCCTTGCCGCACATCGCATAGTGCCCCGCGCCAAAACTCCCGCCGATGATCACCGTGATCTTCGGCACCACACTCGTGCTCACCGCGGTCACCATCTTCGCGCCCGCGCGAATAATCCCACTCCATTCCGCATCCTTCCCCACCATGAACCCGTTCACATCATGCAGAAACACCAGCGGCACCAGCTGCTGATTGCAATCCATGATGAACCGCGCCGCCTTCTGCGCACTCTCCGTGTAGATCACCCCACCAAACTCCGTACGCTTCTCTCCCTGCTGCGGCCCCATCGCGACCGTCATCTGCTGATGCATCTTCTGGTTCGCGACAATTCCCACCGCCCGCCCGCCAATCCGCGCATACCCGCACACCACAGTCCGCCCGAACTCCGCCTTGTACTCATCAAACTCGCTGCGGTCCACTAACCGCGCAATCACATCACGAACCTCATACGCATTGCTCGCACCAACAGTAGGATCCATCAACCCGTACAGATCCTCCTGCGCATACAGCGGCCTATCCTGCTCCGCCTCAAACTCCACTCGGCTAAACACCTCACCCGCAGCCTTCGAGCCAATCTTCCCCACCAGACTCCTCAACCGCCCGAGACACGCCTCATCATCCTTCTCCTTGAAATCGACCGTGCCCGACACCTCCGCATGCATCGCCGCGCCGCCCAGCTCCTCCGCCGGCGTCTTCTGCCCAATGGCCGCCTGCACCAGCGCCGGCCCGGCCAGAAACAGCCCCGAACCCTCCGTCATCAGCACCGTATCCGTCATCACCGGCAGATAAGCTCCGCCCGCCACGCACATCCCCATAATCGCCGTAATCTGCGGCACGCCCAGCGAGCTCATCACCGCGTTATTGCGAAACACCCGCCCAAAGTCGTCCTGGTCCGGAAACACATCCTCCTGGAGCGGCAGAAACACTCCTGAAGAATCCACCAGGTAGAGCGTCGGAATCCGGTTCTCCAGCGCAATCGTCTGCGCGCGGATCACCTTCTTCGCCGTCATCGGAAAGAACGCGCCCGCCTTCACCGTCGCGTCATTCGCCACCACCAGGCACAGCTTGCCCGCCACCCGCCCCAGTCCGGCCACCACCCCGGCCCCCGGAGCCCCACCCCACTCCTCATACATGCCGCGCGCCGCCCACAACCCCAGCTCGGTCCACTCCGAACCCCGATCCAGCAACAACCCCAGCCGTTCCCGCGCCGTCAGCCTGCCCTTCTTATGCTGAGCCTCCACGGCCTTCGCGCCGCCACCCTCGCGAATGCGCGCCTCCTCGGCCCGAACCTCTTCCAGGAGCCGAAGCGTCGCCTCCCGATTTCTCTCAAACTTTGCCGCTTTCGTATCCAGCCGCGACTCCAGCCGGTTCCCTGCCTTCGCGACTCCAGCCATGCACCCCGCTCCAAACACTAGAAAACTCGCGAAGGATAGCATGCCAGTGTCATACTGTCCCGCGCGGGAGATGCACTATGGCTACCCTCACCAAAACCGGAACCTGGCCCCAGACCGAAGCTACCGTCGAATCCTCCACCCAGCACCACTGCGACCTCGCCTCCGCCGGCGGCTACGTAGGGCAGGAGTACTCCATCACCTTTCGCTACGAAGTCGCCGGCCGCCACTACACCGGCGAGTTCGAATGCAGCCGCCCCTGGGAGGTCGGCTCCAGGTTCTGCATCAGCTACGACCCGCACGATCCCGAAACCAACACCATGTGCGATCACAAGGGTGATCGCTGGGTCTACTACATCCTCGCCGTCGTCGCCGTGCTCGCCTTCATCGCCTACTTCTGGATCCGCCACTCCCGCCTCGGCTATTAGCCCGTCATCAGAACGGCACCCTCGCCGTAATCACCGTTGCGTGGTTGTACGTTCTGAACCGCGTCAGCGCAATCTGCTCACCCACGCCAAACGTCAGCCCCAGCCTGCCCGGCAGACCCTGCGCATTATGCGTCAGCGGAATCCTTCCAATCACCAGCCCCGGCGTCCAAAACGTCTGCGCCTTCGCATCATTCGCCCCGCCCTTGTAGAACGACGAATTGAACTCGACTTCAGGCCAGAACAGGCGTCCGATTCCCGTCTTCATCGCGCGAAATTGAATCGCGTTATTCCATGCGACGGTATGCCCCAGCCCTTTCGCATTCGTGACCGGCAAGCTCCCACCGGCCGTCGACTCCAGCGCCAGCCGCCCAAATCCCTTGCCCACCGCCAGCGTCGGCGTCACCACCGCACAGCAGCTCCCATTCCCGTTCTTCCCGGTCGGCACCGTCCCGCCAACGAAGAACGTCACAATCGCATTCCCGGCCTCTTCATTGCGCGAAAACAGCCGCTCCTTCGCCACAAACGACACATCGCCGAATCCATCCTTCGCCCCATTCCCGTGATGAATAAACGGCGGCAGATTCACCAGAATCTCCGTGTGCCGCTCCGGAATCAGCTCCAGCCCCTTGCCGTTGTCATAGGTCCACTGCTCCTGCCCCTTGGTGTTGTACTGATGCACAAAATCCCCGCGAAACTCCTGCTCCAGCCGCGGCGTCACCAGCACCAGGGGCGTAATCCAGTGCGGCTGCGCAGCCTGCGTCGCCGACGCTCTCGCCTGCCACCTTGCCCAGAACGAATCCTGCGCCCGCACCGCCCCTGACGTCGCACCCAGCAGCACACAAAGCAACACCCAGCCAATCTTCAACAGAATCCCCCTCCTTCGAATTCATACGGTTCATTCTATCGAATCTTCCACATTTCATACCCGGCAGCACCCCTTCGTCTTATTCACTGTTCACTACCCACTATTCATTGCTTTTCTCTCCGCTATACTTGCTCGGCGAGACGACCCATGCCCACCGCCGACATTCTCCTCAAGCCCCGCGAAGCCGCCGCCGCCCTCGGCGTTAGTTACCCCACCCTCAAGCAATGGATCCTCGCCGGCACCCTCCGCACCATCAAAACGCCCGGCGGCCATCACCGCATCCCCGAGTCCAGCCTCAAGCCGCTGATGAAGTCCCGCCCCGCCGGCAACCCCAAGGCCTCGCGCGATCGTTTCCGCACCGTCTCCGGCCGCAATCAGCTCGTCGGCCGCATCCTCGACGTGAAAATTTCCGGGCTGCTCGCCAAGGTCGTCCTCGAAATCGGCGACCAGCGCATCACGTCCATCATCACCTCCGACGCCGCCCGCGAGATGCAGCTCCGCAAAGGCCAAACCGCCGCCGCCCTCATCAAATCAACTGAGGTTATGATCGTTCGCGTGTAGGCAGGGCCCCATGAGGCACAGGAACCGCAGCATCGCAAGACGGTGGAGACGAGCCAAAGCGACCGTCGAACTCTGCGAGCGGCGCCGCCATCACCGCGACGGCACACGCCTCACACCGCGCGACCCCTTCCGCTACGCCATCACCATCAGCTATCCGGTAGACGGCGACCTCTACCTCACCGACATTGTCAGCAACGAGCCGCTCAAAGAAGGCTCCAGCGTCACCGTCCAGTACGACCCGCTCGACCCCCGCCGCAACAGCCTTAACCACCCCCGCAAAGAACGCAAAGCCTTCGCGATCGCGCTGGCCGTCGTCGCCCCGATTCTCCTGATCCTGCTTGTAATCGCGCTCTTCGGCCTCTGAGCCCAGCTAATCCGCCCTGAGACCTACTCCAACTCGCGCCGCGACGGCGTCATGCGGCGCAGCACAAACTCCTGCATCACATTCGCGAATCCATCAAACGCCAGCGCGCTCAACCCGTTCTCCACCACCAGCATCCCGCCGCGCTCGCCGCCCGGATAGTACAACCCACTCACCGCACCCGAGCCAAAGCTCCCCAGCACATTCGCATACGCCGGCTGCCACCGCCCGTTGTCACCCCTGCAGATCACCGTCGTCTTCAGCGCGTACCAGGTGCGGCCCACCGTGCTTCCCGTGCCCTTGTAGAAATACCGCGGGTCCTGCCGGAAGACCATCGGCAGCACCGACCCTGTCAGCAGAGTTCCCACCGTCGCGTCGGCCATTCCCGCGCCAAATCGCCTGCCATATCCCGCCATTCCCTGCCCATACTCCGGAAACGAACCCGTCGCCTGCTGGCCCGCCGCCACCACGCCGACAAACATCACGTTCGCCGGATCGAACACCGACCTCCACCCCAGCTCCAGCTTCAGCTTCTTCGTCAGCGGCTGCGGATTCGTGTCATAGACCACGTAGTAATTCGGCAGAATTCCGCCAATCCGCTGCGTCTCTTCCTGCCGCACCTGGATCGTTGCCATCTGTTCCTGCGTCACCGCAGTCACCGACATCACCGCGCCCGCGCGCAGCATCATCGGCGCCAGCTCCATCTGCTGAGCGGCTTCCAACGTGCCGTCGCGCACACCATCCAGCATCCCCTGCTCGCTGGCTGTCACCTGAAACGACCCGGCCGGCACGCCATCGAAGCAGAACCGCCCATCGCTTCCGCTGGTCAGCTTATGGCTCGAGCCGTCGGCCACCAGCACCACCTGCGCGCCCGGAATCAGCGCGCCCTGCTCATCCTCAATCACCCCGCTCACACTGCCCGCGCTCGGCGGGGACATCGCCGACGGTCCCTGCGCAAACGCGCACGCCGTCGCCACGATCAGCGCCACCATCACGCCCATCCGCGCCACCGCTCTGCCTACCTGGCCCGCTCGATTCACCCGCCCAGCCTATCGGCGGTCGCGCACCCAAGCCATAACCCCTCCGTACAATCAGGTAATGACGCTTCGGCTCGCCCCCACAGACGCGCTTCTGGTCATCGACATGCAACGCGACTTCCTCCCCGGCGGAGCACTCGCCATCCCCAACGGCGACTCCATCATCCGCGGCATCGACGCCATCGCCACAAAGTTCGACCACGTCATCCTCACCCAGGACTGGCATCCCCTCGGCCACATCTCCTTCGCCAGCTCCCACCCCGGCAAGCACCCGTTCACCGACACCATCGAAACCGCCTACGGCGCCCAGCACCTCTGGCCCGACCACTGCGTCCAGGGCACCCCCGGCGCCGAGATCGACCCCCGCCTCCAGATCCCCCACGCCGAGCTCGTCTTAAGAAAGGGTTTTCGCCGCGACATCGACAGCTACTCCGCCTTCGTCGAAGACGACCACCGCACCCCCACCGGCCTCGCCGGCTACCTCCGCGAACGCAACCTCACCCGCCTCTTCCTCTGCGGCCTCGCCTACGACTTCTGCGTCGGCTTCTCCGCCATCGACGGCGCCCGCCTCGGCTTCACCTGCCTCGTCCTCGAAGACCTCTCCCGCGCCGTAGCCCTCCCCGGCACCGTCGAAAAGACAAACTCCTGCTTCACCGAATCCGGCGTCCAGCGCATCAACACGGACACGCTCACCGCATGAACGTGCAGCGAACACCACGCGACCTCTGGCCCGAAGCCATGGCCACGGTCACTGCCTGCAAATACGAGTTCGGCGCCGGCCGCGCGCTCGCCTTCGGCCTTCCCTCCGCGCGCCACTTCCGCATCACCTTCAACTACTGGGCGCCCAACCCAGACAACATCGACGAGCTCCACACCGGCGAGCTCACCTCAGAAAAAGCCATCCACGTCGGCACCATCTTTCCGATCCGCTACAACCCACACGCCCCGCACGAAATCCGCACCCACTCACAAACGGTGCTCCCGACCGGGCGCATTCCTATCCTCGCGATCGGCCTGATCGGCTCGGTGATCCTCTCGTTCGTCTGGCTACTCATTCTTCGGGGCTGCCGACCGTAACATCTAAACTCTGCAATCTAAAATCTGCGTCACCCTTTCGGCGCATACTTCTCCAGAAACCTCTTCAGCGCGTCCTTGTTGTATCCCTGGTCGAGCTTATGGTTTGCCTCCAGCTCGCTCGTATCGTTCTCCGCCTTCAGCAGCTTTCCCTTCGCCGAAAGCACATACCACGACGGATATCCCTTCGGCTCCGGATACTTCCTCAGAAACTTCGTGTTCTCGTTCTCCTTCGAGAAGTTCACATGCAGCACCACATAGTTCTTCTCAACGAGCCCTTCCAACTCGGGGTCCTCGTGAATCGTCTTCTCCAGCACCAGGCACCACCCGCACCAGTTCCCACCCACATCCATCAGGATGTTCTTGTGCTCGGCCTGCGCCCTCTGCTCCGCCGCAGCTAAATCCTTCGCCGGATCACTGCCTGGATCAAACGGCTTGTCCGCCGCCCACGCCGCCGCACTCACGCCGACCATCACCGCCATCACCGCCATCACCGCCATCACCGCAACCCAACGCTTCATCATTCCCCCCTTTCACTAACCACTAACTAGTAACCACTAACCGCTCGCTTCACAGCCCCAACTCCCCCGCCCGCGCCTGCATCGCCGTCAAGCAATTCCCCACATGCTCCTCCAGCGGAACGCCCAGCAGCTCCGCGCCATGCGTAATATCCTCGCGCTTCACCGCCCGCGCGAACGCCTTATCCTTCATCTTCTTCTTCACGCCCGCAACCTCCACCTCGGCAATCTTCTTCGAAGGCTTCACCAGCGCGCAGGCCGTCAAAAATCCCGCCAGCTCATCGCACGCATAGAGCGAGCGGTCCAGATGCGTCTCCGGCTTAACACCCGAATAATCCGCATGCGCCAGGATCGCATGCAGAATCTCCTCCGGCCATCCGTGTTCCCTCAAATAAGCAACGCCCACAAACGGATGCTCCGCCGGCGTCGGATGCCGCTCATAGTCAAAGTCATGCAGCAGCCCCGCGCATCTGTACTTCGCCGCAAACGCCTCCGCCTCTGCATTCCCCATCCCCAGCCGCGCGGCCTCGCGCACGCCATAGCTCTCCGTGCACGCCGCCACCGCCAGACAGTGCTTCACCAGCGACTCACTCTTCGTCCACTCCCGCAACAACCGCTCCGCTTCGACCGCGCCAAACTCCGCCATCACACCTCGCAATCTCTGCTCTCTACTGTCTACCCTCTACTCTCTCGCACTTACTAACCACTAACTACTAACCACTATCCACTCGCCTCCCTGTTTACCACCCTGATTCTCTCTCCGGCTTTTTCCGGTTTTTCTACCTGAATCTTCTGCGATACCTCTTGACTCTTCCGGCACCCGGTGTCACAGTAGGCACATCGCTCACCCCTTTATCGGACGTGACGCGCCGCGGCGCCCCGCTCTGGCAGCCGCCCGCAACAACAAAAACATGGCAACAGGACTGGCTCCAATCGCCGTACCAATGCCCCAGACCCAACCAGTGGTCAGCGGTGAACGCGAGGTCCTTCGGTGCGATCACTGCAAGCTCGTGCAATTCCGCACCGCCAACGACATCTGCCGCAAGTGCAAAAAATCCTTACTGCCTGATCTGCCCAAGGTTCAGCCCATCGCGGTCGTCTCAGAGCCCGATGCGCCGGAAGCCGAAGGCATCCAGGTTGCTGCCGCCGTGCGCGATCTCCGCCACGTCCGCAATCTTTCGCAGCGGCAGCTCGCCACGCGCATGAACGTCCCGCGCACCTATATCTCCAAGATCGAGAACGGCAAGGCCATGCCGACGCTCTCCTCCCTTGACCGCCTCGCGCGCGCCCTCCAGGTCGACATCTCCGCCCTGCTCCGCGACGCGCCCACGCGCCATAAGGACGAGACCGCCGTGCTCATGACCGATCCCTTCCTCGCCGAGATCGCCAAGTACACCGCGCATCTCACCATGACGCAGAAGTCGATCTTCCTCAATCACGTTCGCGAGCTCGCACAGGGCCGCACCCGCAAGCTGGCCTAAACTCCCAGCACCGCAGTACCGTCAGACCTCCTAGGCGTCGCACGTCAGCCCGCACCTCGCAGGCAACGTAGCGACGCCTCTCCGCTTTTGCTCGACACAAACGGCCGGTCATCCTGAGCGGAGTTCGGCGCTGGCGCCGAACGAAGTCGAAGGACCCCGAGATCGCCTGCCGCACCTCAGCCGCTTGGACTTTTCGCAGCGAGCCTACTTCGCAATCTGCCACCGTTTTCTCCTCCCTTTTCCCTATTCCCTACCCGCATCGTCTATCCTCAAATCAGCGAGTTGCCGTGCCCCAACCTTCCTCCAGCCGCGCCTATCAGCGTTCCAACCGCGCGCACGAGCTCTCCCCCGAGGAGCGCGCGATCTACGACACGCTCGACCACTCGCGCATGCCCCAGCACGTCGCCATCATCATGGACGGCAACGGCCGCTGGGCCGGCAAGCGCGCCCTCAAGCGCTTCCTCGGCCACCAGCAGGGCGCCGAATCCGTCCAGTTCGTCGTCGAAACGGCGTCACGTATAGACGTACCTTTTATTACGCTTTACGCTTTTTCCCTCGAAAACAACCTGCGCCGCCCCAAGGCCGAAGTCAGCTTCCTCATGAAGCTTCTCCGCAGCTATCTCGTCTCCAACGTCGAGCGCATGAACGCCAACAACATCCGCATGGCCTACATCGGCCGCACCCACGAGCTCCCCTCCGACGTGCAGGACACCATGCGCTGGGCCGAGGAACAAACCGCCAAAAATACCGGCACCACCCTCACCCTCGCGCTCAACTACGGTTCACGCTCTGAGATCGTTGACGCCGTTCGTCGCATCCTCACCGACCTCACCACCGAGGCCCACACCCGCGGCTGCTCGGTTGAAGACATCCTCGGCGCCGGCGCGCTTGACTCGCTCGACGAGCCTGCCATCTCCCGCGCGCTCTACACCGCCGGCATGCCCGACCCCGACCTCCTCATCCGCACCTCCGGCGAGCAGCGCATCTCCAACTTCCTCCTCTGGCAGATCGCCTACGCCGAGATCTTCATTACCGACCGCCTCTGGCCCGACTTCCGCGGCATCCATCTGCTCGAAGCCATCGCCGCCTACCAGCAGCGCGACCGCCGCTTCGGTGGCCTCAGCGAAAACTCCGACGAAAAAATCGAGACCCTCCAACCCGTCTCCGAACTCGAATCCGAAATCGCCACCGAACTCCAGCCCGCCCGACGTCCTCACCCGCCGCTAGACAAAATCACCACAAATCCGGGTGCCCCATCTTCGCGGCAGCCTTATCCCGCTAAGGTGGGCATCGCGCGCGACCGGGGTCCCCGGCGAACGTTCTTTATTCGCTGGGATGGAAAACGCGCGAGTGCCTTATCTCAACGTGACAACTCCGTCGCCACGCGCATGCGATACTCCTCGCCATCATGCGCCGCGGCCTGAGACTCTGCCTGACGTTTGTCCTCTCCGCACTTACGCTCATCCTCTCTGCAGCAACACTCCCAGCGCAAACTCCCGCCGCACACTACACCGGCTCCGCCGCCTGCCGCTCCTGCCACATCAAGCTATACGACGGCTGGAAACAGACCCGCATGGCCAACGTCATTCGCTCGCCCAAAGAGCACCCTGACGCCGTCCTCGGCGACTTCTCCAAACCCAACCCGCTCGTCACCTTCACCCTCGACCAGGTCGCCTTCGTCTACGGCTCCCGCTACAAGCAGCGCTACTTCACCAGAATCGGCGACGACATGTACGTCTTTCCCGCCCAGTGGGACATTGCCAAAAAGCGCTGGCTCCCTTACCACGCCGACAAAGGGACCGACTGGTGGGTCCCAGACTACCCCGACTCCAACATGCAGCGCCCCACCGGCCCGCTCTGCGACGGCTGCCACTCCGTCAACTACAACATCGCCACCCACCAGGTCACCGAGTGGAACGTCGGCTGCGAAAAGTGTCACGGCCCCGGCAGCCTGCACGTCGCGCATCCCACCCGCTCCAACATCGTCAACCCCGCGCGCCTCTCCGCCTTCGCCGGCAACGACACCTGTATCCAGTGCCACAGCCAGGGCCGCCCGCTCTCCAATCCCATCGCCGGCAAATACTACGACTGGCCCGTTGGCTACGTCCCGGGCAAACGCCTCGCCGACTTCTGGCGCCTCGAAGACCTCAAGCCCGGCACCACCGACTTCTTCCAGTACGCCGACCTCACCGCTCACAAAAATCGCATGCAGGGTAATGACTTCGCGCAGAGCGTCATGTACCACCGCGCCATCCGCTGCTTCGACTGCCACCAGGTCCACAGCCCGCAGAACCCATCCAACCTCATCGCCGTCGGCAACGCGCTCTGCCTCACCTGCCACACGCCCGACAACCCCGCCGGCCTCAAGGGCACCGTCCCCGAGCACACGCATCACGCCGCCAACAGCCCCGGCAGCCAATGCACCGCCTGCCACATGCCGCTCATCGAGCAGACCATCAAGGACAACTACGTCGCCGCGCACACCTTCCGCTTCATCTCTCCACTCGAAACCGAACAGTCCGGCATCCCCAACCCCTGCACCTCGTGCCACAAGGACAAAACCACCACATGGGCTCTCGACCAGCTCCGCTCCTGGTCCAACACCTCGCCCTGGCGCGTCGCCAACTAGAAGCGCCCTGCAGCGAAGAATGACCGCTCTCCGCTCGGTAAGATGTTTTCATGCATCGTCGCCGCTTCCTCGCCACCGTCCTGACTAGCAGCGCCGCCGCCGCCACTCCTGCCCTCGCCCAATTCCTCAACGCCCCGCGCCACGGCCTCCCCGGCACACTCCACGACCGCTACGCCAAACTCGACGCCATCCTCCAGCAGCCCGTCTTCAAGCGCGAGCTCTTCAAAGACCCCGTCATCATCCAGTCCATCGAGCTCCTCACACGCGACAAGCAATACATCTGCCGCGTCCGCTCCAAAGACGGCCACGAGGGCATCTCCGTCTCCAACTCCGAGCAGATGTCCGTCCTCTACCCCATCTTCACCAAACGCATCGCGCCTTTCTTCATCGGCAAAGACGCCCGCGACCTCGAGCAGCTCGTCCCCGCCTCCACCGTCCACGCCAACAACTACAAAGCCACCGGCCTCGCCATCTGGGTTCCCATCGCCACCATCGAGTTCGCCATCCTCGACCTCTTCGGCAAGCTCGCCAACCGCTCCATCGGCCTCCTCATCAGCGACAAGATCTACAACCCCGCCATCTCCGTCTACCAGGCCAACGGCGAGCGCGACATCTCTGCCGAAGAGACCATCGAGCACCTCAAGCGCGACGTCGCCCTCTCGCACGCCAAGGCCATCAAGTTCAAACTCGGCGGCCGCATGAGCCATCCTGAATACCCCGTCGGCCGCAGCCAGAAACTCATCCCACTCGTCCGCGAAACCTTCGGCCCGGACATGATCATCTCCGCCGACGCCAACGGCTCCTACACGCCCGCCGAAGCCATCCCCATCGGCAAGCTCATGCAGGAGTACAAGTACGCCTTCTACGAAGAGCCCGTCCCCTTCGACTGGTACGAAGAGACCAAACAAGTCTCCGACGCGCTGGAGATCCCCATCGCCGGCGGCGAGCAGGAGCCCTCCACCCACAACTTCCGCTGGCTCATCGCCAACGGCGGCCTCTCCATCGTCCAGCAGGACATGTTCTACTTCGGCGGCATGATCCGCTGCATGCAGGTCGCGCGCATGGCCGCCGCCTTCGGCAAGCAGTGCATCCCGCACATCTCCTCCACCGGCCTCGGCTACGTCTACATGATGCACTTCGTCTCTTCCATCCCCAACTCCGGCCCCTTCCACGAGTTCAAAGAGTTCAACAACGTCCTCCCCTATCACTGCGCCACATCCACCCTGCGCAGCGACGCCAACGGCGTCATCAAAGTCCCCACCGGCCCCGGCTTCGGCGTCGACATCAACCCCGACTTCCTCTCGAAGTGCACCGTCATCCCGTAAACGATGCGTTCTCAGCCAGCCACGCCTCGAACCGCGTCTCGCCGAGTTGCGCATTTTTCTCCGGAAGCAGTGTTCGCTCACTGATCTTCGCTCCCGAGTAGCGCGCGTTTTCATCAGCCATCACTTCGCGAGGATCTTTCAGTGAAGCCAGGCGCCGCCGTACGAGTTCATCCACGCGAAATTGTTCCGGCCCTGCTATTTCGACCATGCCATTCACAGGCGAGCCCAGCGCGATCCTGCCTACGGCGCTTGCCACATCATCGGCAGCCATCGGTTGGAACAGCACATCTGGCAGATGAACCTTCGTGCCATCGAAGGAAATATCCGCAAGCCCCTTGAGGAACTCGAAGAATTGCGTCGCGCGAATGATCGTGTAAGGAACTGAAGATTTTTTGATCAAATTTTCTTGTGCGAACTTCGCGCGAAAGAAACCGCTTTCGAGAAGATGATCCGTTCCTACCACTGACAGCGCAACGTGATGTCCAACGCCCGCTGCTGCTTCATAGCTAAGCAGATTGCGCGTTGACGTTTCGAAGAATTTCAGCACGGCAGCGTCTTCCCATGAAGGAGAGTTCGTCACATCGACGACCGCCGCCGCGCCTTGCAACGCATCTGCCAGTCCTTCGCCCGTAATGCTATTCATGCCGGTACTAGGCGATGCCGCAACTGCGTCATGCCCATCCTTCTGCAACTTCTTCACAAGCTTCGATCCAATCAGTCCAGTACCGCCGACGACTACGATCTTCATGGGTTGTCTCCTTCATCTGGATGGACGCACTCTCAATCCATCCCTCTCTGCTCACTGAGAGAGATGACCTCAAGTTGTGACAAGATTCTCTGAGTTTGTCGCACGACCCTACGCATCGGGACTCGCACCTCACAAATCAGCGTCCAAGGCCGCGCCCGCAGCATCCCATTTGCGTAACGATCTCCCACTCGTGAGGACCCATGAAACCATCCCACGTTGTCATCGTCGGCGGAGGCTTCGCCGGTCTACAGTGCGCCCTTGACCTCGCGCCCTCCAAAGAGATCCGCATCACGCTCCTCGACCGCAACAACTATCAACAGTTCCAGCCGCTGCTCTATCAGGTCGCGACCTCCCTCCTCTCGCCCTCCAACGCCGCCTTCGCGCTTCGCGACATATTGCGCGACTTCCCCAACGTCGACGTGCAGATGGACGAAGTCGTCTCCATCGACATCGTCGCGCGCAGCGTCACCACCGCCTCCGACCAAACTCACACCGCGGACTTCCTCGTCCTCGCCACCGGTTCGCACGTCAACTTCTTCAACACTCCCGGCGCCGAGCAGCACTCCTTGCCCCTCTACACACTTCGCGATGCCGAGACCCTCCGCTCCACCATCCTCAAAAAACTTGAACAGGCCGACCTGAATCCCGCAGACCACACCGACGGCCAACTCAACTTTGCCGTCGTAGGAGGCGGCCCCACCGGTGTCGAAATGGCAGGCACACTCAGCGACACCTTGCAGCAGCTGCTACAAAACGAATTCCGCCACGCGCCCGAACTCCGCCCGCAGATTCACCTCATCGAACGAGGACAGACCGTGCTGGGCATGTTCTCGCCCGCATCGCAAAAGTACGCCGGTTCCGAGCTTGAGAAGCACGGTGTCCATCTGCATCTCGGCATCTCCGCAACCAGCATCACTCCGGACGGCGTCACGCTCTCCGATGGCTCGAAAATCGACGCCGGAACAACCATCTGGACCGCCGGCCTCAAGGCCGCCACGCCACCCATCCAACCCGAGCCGCAACGGCTGCCGAACGGGCGCATCGCGGTTGGCAACGACCTAACCCTTCCCGGCTTCGCAAATGTCTACGCACTCGGCGACATCGCAAACGCTCTCGATGCCGCGGACAAACCCTTGCCCCAGCTGGCAGCGGTCGCCAAGCAGGCAGGAAAGCATTGCGCTTCCAATATCGTCGCCGTCCTCGAGGGCAAGCCCACAACGCCCTTCGTCTATAACGACCGCGGCATTGTCGCCATGATCGGCCGCAACGCCGCTGTCACCGAACTCGGCAGCGGACACTACGAACTCGTTGGCCCCTTCGCCTTCGCCGCATGGCTCGCCATCCACGCCCTGCTGCTCACCATCGCTCGCGCCCGCATGGAAGCCATCATCGAGTGGGCCTGGCAATACTTCACCGGCGAACACCCCAGCCAACTCATCGACCGCTGATCTCTGGTCCTTCTCAGGGCAGATCCGCCCGCACGCGAAACTGAAATAACTAAAACATGCCCAGCCGGGTGTCTCTGGCCGGGTGCCGGTGCCGGGTGCCGGGTGCCCCATTCATGACGCGTAGCGGCATGAGTGGGCTCGGCTCTGCCGAAGGCCATCGCCTAGGCCGAAGCCCTGAGCGCAGTCGAAGGGGACTGAATTGCCTTTCCGCGGATCACCCAACCACCACATGTGACTAAAGTTTTCTCCCATCCCGCGTCTTTTTCACAACTGCGGCGTTCTTTGCATTAGACAGGTTCAATTCGTATTCATCTGTCTGGTCCGAGGGCCTCGTCTCATGCGCGCCGTGAAACGCTCACCGGTCTTCCGCATCGCACTGCTCAGTCTCACGGTGCTGCTTGCGCACACGGCCCGCGCGGCGAATGCGCGACCAATCCTTCCGGTCAGCGTCGCCTTGCCCCGCAAAGTTGCCGCGGCACAGCCGGACCCGCAAAAGAAGCTCATCCCCGGCATCAAGCGGATCGCCAACCCAGGCGATCGCGCGCCTCGCCATACCTTATTCGGCGGCTCCTTCGGCCTCACGAGCGCGCATGCCACGGCAATCCTATCCGCGCACGCCGCCGGCGAGATCGCCGCCGCGCGCCGGACCATCTACATCCCACCGCAGCGCTTCCCGTTCGCCCTTCGCATCTAGCTTCTCGGCACTTAGCCTTCCCTGCCAGGACGTCTGCCCTCCGCGCGCCTCTTCGCGAGGAAGACAACTGGTTGCGCCAGCGCAGGTTCACCTCTCGAGGGAGTGCCATGAAAAACTCGAAGCCGAGCTCTACGCAGTATTTCCCCTCCATCATCGTCAGCGGCCTCATCGCCGTCCTTGTCCTCACTCAAACAGCCTTCACCCAGACGGCGTTCGCACAGGACGCGTCCACGCAGGCCGCTCAGCAAGCCAGCCAGCAGGCGATGCAGGCCGCTCAACAGGCAAACCAGCAGGACATGCAGGACAACATCAACGCTGCCCAATCCAGCAGCTCCGTTCCGCTCGGCGGAGTCAACCATCCTCCCGCCCCGCAGGTCCCCGCAGGCCCGGTACCGGCCAGCATCGCCTCCGCCCATACCGTGCTGCTCACCAACGTCGGCATCAGCGCCCGCCTTGGCCTCGACACCAACCAGCTCTATAACGACATCCACTCGCGCCTTCAGCAGTGGGGCTACTACCAGCTCGTCAGCACCCCGCAGGAGGCCGACCTTGTCTTCCAGCTCGACGAAATCGACCCGCGCAACGGCGAAAACGTCACCCCGGGCACCGACGTCTACAACCGCACACCGTACTTTCGCGTCGTCATCCTCGACGCCAAGACCGGCATCGCGCTGTGGACCGTCACCGCGCCCATCTACATCACCGGCAAAAAGACCTATGCCCACTGGATGGACATCTCCGAAGAGGGCCTCATCACGCGCCTCAAGGCCCTTGCCCATCAGGCGGTCTCGCCCGAGGAGCAGGCCGCCCTCACGCAATATCCGCCGACTCATCGCGGCTGGCTCCTGCCCGTACTGATCGCGATTCCCGTAGCCGGAACTGTCGGAGGGTATCTGGCCTATCGTCACAGCGTGAACGACGGCAAAGCCAGCCAGGACGCCTTCTGCAAGGCCAACCATATCCCGCCGAACATGTGTGCCGGAGGCTAACGCCAGCTTCAAGCACTGACACCCGGGCGCTCCAACACGCGAGCGTCCGGCTGTCCTAACCTGCACAAATCAAACATCTTTACGCATCAGCAGAGCCTCCCCGCACCCGCAGCCCCTATGCGAGAGCCAAGTCTCTGATTCCAGATACTTTATATCTAACTCCTTTTATTCCAAGACTTTGCATACAAAGTCCAGACCTAACCGGCCTGCTTTGAAGACTTTGCGCAAAAACGCCGGGGGAGGGGGGTACCTCCCATATATCCTCATCAAAGCGCATGAAGCGAGTCCTCACCGCCATCGTCCTGATTGTCCTCGTCGGCCTGCTCATCTTCCTCGGCAAGCTCTGGATGGTCACCCTCTTCGCCGCCCTGGTCGCCGCCCTCGCCGCCCTGGAGTTCCGCCAGCTCTCCGCCGCCGGCGGAAACCCCATCCCCCTCTGGTGGACCCTCTTCGCCATCGCCCTCTTCTTTCTCGCAACATTTGAGCGCCCGCAGGACACCATCACCGCAGTCGTCTTCTCCACGCTGCTGCTCTTCGCCTGGAACACCTTCACCACACCGCTCACGCGCGTTCTGCAGGAGACGGCCGCAGGTCTGCTGCTGCTTATCTACATCGCCTTTCCGCTCACCCTGATTCCGATCATCTGGATCCGCGCAGAAGGCGACGGCCTCGTCCTCCTCATCTTCCTCTTTCTCTGCGTCTGGTCCGGCGACATCGCTGCCCTCTACGTCGGCAAGCGCTTCGGCCGCCGCAAGCTCGCGCCAGAGCTCTCGCCCAACAAGACTTGGGAAGGCGCCATCGCCTCCGTCATCGCGTCCATCATCTTTGGCGTCGGCCTGATCCTCTACGGCGACTGGCTCAGCCTCCACGGCTCCAGCTTCACCCGCCTGCACACCGACGCTCCATGGTGGCAGTTCGTCCTGCTCGCCATCCTGCTCAACTGCGCCGCCCAGTTTGGCGACCTGCTGGAGTCCGCCCTCAAGCGCGGCGCCGGCGTGAAGGACTCCGGCACCATGCTCCCCGGCCACGGCGGCATCCTCGACCGTATCGACGCCCTCCTCCTGGCCGCCCCGGTGCTCTGGTTCGTCCTCGTCATCCGCGAGTTCTATTCGCTGGGCAGCTTCTAGCCCAACTCTGAGAAAAGAGCCCTCAGCGTTTGAGAGAATAGCCAAGTGAAGAAGATTGCCATCCTCGGCTCGACCGGCTCCATCGGTCAGTCAACCCTCAGCATTTGCGAGTCTTACCCGCACCGGTTCCAGCCGATCGCGCTCGCGGCGGGATCGAACGTTGAGATCGCCTTCGAGCAGTGCCGCCGCTGGCGCCCGCAGGTCATCTCCATCAGCACCCTGGCACTCGCCGACGAGCTTCGCGCGACGCCTGAAGTCCGCGGGAATCACCACCGAGGTCGTCCACGGCACCGCCGGAACCGTCCGCGTTGCCACGCTCCCGGAGGCTGAGTTCGTCGTCTCGGCCATCGTCGGCGTCGCCGGGCTCGAAGCCACCTACGCTGCCGTGCTCGCCGGAAAGACCCTCGGCCTCGCCAACAAGGAGTGCCTCGTCGCCGCCGGCGACCTGATCCTCGCCGCCGCTCGCGAACGTGGTGTGAATCTTCTGCCTATCGACAGCGAGCACAACGCGATCCACCAGTGCCTGCGCGGCGGCGAGCCGAACGAGGTCAAGCAGATCTGGCTGACGGCATCCGGCGGTCCGTTCCGCAACACGCCGCTCGCGGACTTCGAGCACATCACCCCGGCACAGGCGCTCAAGCACCCGACCTGGGTCATGGGCCAGCGCATCACCATCGACTCTGCGACGATGCTCAACAAAGGACTGGAGATCATCGAGGCCTGCCGGCTTTTCAACCTGCCGCCCGCGCAGGTGAAGGTCACGGTGCATCCGCAGTCCACCATTCACTCGCTCGTCGAATACGTCGACGGCTCGATCCTCGCGCAGATCTCGGTGACGGACATGCGCCTGCCGATTCTTTATGCTTTATCGTGGCCCGAGCGCATCGCCAGCGATCTGACGTTCGACATGACTGCGTTGAAACAGCTCGACTTCCAGACGCCAGATCTCGAACGTTTCCCTTGTTTACGCCTCGCATATGAGGCCGCTGGCGCTTCACAGGCGCACTGCATTGCTCTCAACGCAGCCGATGAAATCGCTGTGGCTGCCTTCCTCGAAGGTCGACTGTCATTCCTCGGCATTCCACGTACAATCGAGTCTGTGCTTTCGCTCACCCGAGCTGCCTCGCCGGCGTCCATCCGCGAGGTCCTCGAGCTGGATCAGTCCGCAAGAGCGCTCGCTGAGCAGGTGATCGAGCAGCATCACCCGCATCTCATCACGCACTGAGGTTTTCGCAAGCCCCCTATGCATCTTCTATCCGTCCTCGTTGAGTTCGGCATCGTGCTCGGCATCATGGTGCTCGTGCACGAGTTCGGGCACTTTGCCGTGGCCAAGCTCTGCGGTGTGCGCGTCGAAACCTTCTCGATCGGTTTCGGCCCACGACTCTTCGGCTGGCGGCGCGGCGACACCGACTATCGTCTCTCGCTGCTCCCGCTGGGTGGCTACGTCAAGATGTCCGGCGACGTGCCCGGCGAGCAGCCGACCGGCGATCCCGGCGAGTTCAACGCGCATTCGCGGTGGCAGCGGGTGCTCATCGCACTTGCGGGACCTGTCGCAAATTTTCTGCTCTCGTTCGTTCTGCTGGTGTTTGTCGGCCTGTTCCATCATGAGGTAGCCCAGTACCTCGATGGTCCGGCGGTCGTCGATTACGTCTCGCAAGGCTCCCAGGCCGCAACGCTCGGCCTCGCTCCCGGCGATGTGATTACGCAATTCGCACAGGACAAAAACCCTACATGGGAACGCATCCTGATCGACTGCAATCTGCACATCAACGGGACCGTGCCGATCGCCTTCTCGCATAACGGACAGGAGACCCAAACGGCGCTGCACCTTGCCTACAGCGGCAGCGACGGGGAGTTCGGCATGGACGATCTGCAGTCGCTCGGGATCAATCCTGCGATGCAGCCCTCTCTCGGCGTGCTCAGCGTGTCGGCCGGTGATCCGGCAGCTCGCGCCGGACTGGAAGCGCGCGATCAGGTAACGCAGATTGACAAGCTCAAACTGCACTCGGTCTACACGCTGCTTGCTTATCTGAAAGACCGCAACGGGCAGCCTTCAACCGTCTACGTAATGCGCAAGGGGCAGCCGCTGACGTTGCACATCACGCCGCAGAAGCTGGACAACGGCGCGGGTGATGTACAGTATCGGCTCGGTTTCCAGAACGAAAACCCGCCGGTCAAGGTGGTGAAGCTGCCGCTGGGTGCAGCCATCGTTCAGTCATTCAAGGACAACAAGGACGACTCGACGCTGATCATTCGCGTGCTGAAGGGCATGTTCACGCGGCAGGTGTCGGTGCGGTCGCTGTCCGGTCCGATTGGCATTGCGCAGCAGATTGATATCGCCACGAAGCTCGGTTTCTGGACGCTGGTCCAGTTCATGGCGACGATCTCGCTCAACCTCGGCATCTTCAACCTGCTGCCGATTCCGATCCTCGATGGCGGAATGATTCTCTTCCTCGCAATCGAGTCGATCATGCGCCGCGACCTCAACCAGGAGATCAAGGAGCGCGTCTACCAGGTCGCGTTTGTCTGCCTGATTGTGTTCGCGGTGTTCGTGATCTTCAACGACATCACGAAGCTGCACCATCCGTAAATCGCGAGAACTGCGGCTACGAGGGTTTATGCCTCGCGCTGCCGCAGTTCTTCCGCAATCTCCTTCGCCGCAGCGCGCGCGGCATCTTCCTTTTCGACCGGGAAGCTGATGGCGCCAACGCGTGCGTGCCCGCCACCACCGTAGCGCTCACATATCTCTGCGAGATTCGCAAGCTCGGTTACCGGCTTTTTCGTCCATGGATTCGTGCCCACCGAGACCTTGGTGCGAAAGCTCGACTTCGACAGGCCAACGTTGTACGTACCCTCAGGATGCAGGTAGTAGGGAATGAATTTGTTGTAGCCTTCGGTCGGCTGATCGGTGATGTCGAACGTAATCACGCCGCGGTCGCAGGTGGAGCGCTCGCGAATAAGCTGGATGTCTCGACGATGCTTGGCGAGCAGCGGCTCGAGCAACTCCTGCACGAACGGTTGCGCTAGTACTTGCTCGAGGGGCATCGCCGTGAGCAGCGGAATGATGCGCTGCACCAGGGCGGAATCCTGCGCGCTTTCGATTACCATCGTCAGCTTCATCGCCGGTGCGGCCATCTCGACGGCCGACTCTGCGCTCTCGTACTTCGCGCCATCAACGATGTCTGCCCAGTAGATGAGCTCCTTCTGGGGCGCAACATCCATGCTGAACCTGGTGCTCGCGATGTGGGCGATCCAGCTGGTGCAGCTGGTGTATTTCGGATCGAAGAACTGCCGGTTTGCAAGCGGTCCCGGCGTACCGTCTGGGTTCCTTTGTCCGCGGCGGAAGTGCTCCTCGTCTGCGGGCGTCAGAAATGCAGACAGATGATGATCGAACCACCACGTCACGCGCGGCGAGGCAGAGTACTTGAAGTCGACGATTGCATTTTCGTGAGCCTTCTCAAACCAGCTCTCGTCATAGAGCGATCCGGCGCGGTGCACGAGTCCCTGGTACTCGAATTCGTCAGCCGTGCCGATGCACTCGCGGTGAAAGCGGGTAAAGAGCGAAGCCGAGCATGCGCCATCGAAGCACTTATCGTGGTAAAAGACGCGGCAGTTCAAGTAGTGAGGACCTCCGGATGAGCGAACAAGCCTTCAGCATAGCGGAAGCCGCGGAGGAACAGGGATATGCGGCGGAACGTATCATCGGATAAGCATCAATGAAAGAGAGTTTGATGTCGTACCCGCTCAGAGAGCCGCACACGGACGAACCGACAACCACACCGGAATCTGTGTTCGCGAACGACGTCGGTCTCCGTGCGTGGTGGCGTCTGCTGCTTTATTTGGCGATTGTGTTGACGCCGTGGTTGCTGATGAAGCTGGCGGAGCACCTCGCGGGTGCAGGCGCGCAGACGCAATCTTTCCAGCAACTCTCCCCGGTGGTCGAGGGCATCGACGAATGGATGCAGTTCGGATTCGTCTTCTTCGCGACGTGGATTATGTCGCGCATTGAAGACCGCAGTGTTCTCAATTATGGACTGCAGCCTTCACGCTCGAGTGCGCGGAGGGTGTTCGTTGGCGCTGCATGGGGTCTGCTGTGCATATCGCTGCTGATTGCGGCGCTGTGGAGCACACATCATCTTGTCTTCACCGGATTGCTGCAGCATGGCGCCGGCGCTGTACTCAGCGGTGCGGCATGGGCGTTTGTGATGCTCGGAGTCGCGTTTTTCGAAGAGTTCTTCTTTCGCGGCTACATGTTGTTCATCATTACGTTATGCTTCGCTGATCTGCTGCGCAGGCGATTCGCGCGAACGCGGAGTGTCGACGCTGCAGCGTTCTGGTGCGCCGCTGTCTTTATCTCGTTTGCGTTCGGGTTCGTTCACTCCTCGAATCCGGGCGAGTCTCCGATAGGGCTTGTCTGCGCCGGTTTGGCCGGGCTGGTCTTCGCATTCACGTTGTGGCGCACGGGCTCACTGTGGTGGGCGATCGGATTTCATACGGCGTGGGACTGGGCGCAGTCGTTCCTGTTTGGCGTGGCGGACAGCGGTGGCGTGAGCGCAGGCCGGCTGCTGTCGTCGCGGCCGCAGGGCTCTGTGCTGATGAGTGGAGGATCGACGGGACCTGAAGGCAGCCTGTTCGTTCTGCCAATCATGCTGCTGATTACGATCATCGTGATCACAACTCTTCGGCGGTCCGGAACATCCGTATTGCCGTGGCCGCACATGGAGAAGGACCTCGCGCCAGAGGTACACTGAGCCGGAGAATGAGTTTCACAGATGATGCGGCTGGAGCGCCGCGGAAGCGCGAAGAGGATCGGCTCGCCGCGCTGCGGCCGGAACCGGATGATGAGCCGCGTTTGCTGACGCGCGAGGATAGCGACGATTCGTACGGAGCGCGGAGTTCACGCGCGCCGCGACACAGAAGAGTGTTTCGCGGCTTCTTAATTTTCCTCACAGTCCTTGTGATTCTTGCAGTGGGCCTGACGATTGCGGGGACGATCTGGGCGCGGCACGTGATGCACGCGTCACTGCCTGTCATCGATGGCACGATCTCCGTCGACGGGCTCCGCGCGCCCGTTACTGTTGCGCGCAATGCACAGGGAGTGCCGTCGATTCGCGCAAGCAGCGAAGATGATTTGCTGTTTGCGCAGGGGTATGTAACTGCACAGGATCGGCTGTGGCAGATGGATACACTGCGGCGTCACGCGGCGGGCGAGCTTGCAGAGATACTTGGGCCGGGACTTGTGCAGCACGACAAACTGCAGCGGTATCTGCGGCTTCGGGCCGCGGCGGATCGCGCTGCGGCATCGCTTCCTGCAGATCAGCGGCGTGAGCTCGAGGCGTATGCGCGCGGCGTAAACGCGTTCATCGACAGCCACAGGAATAATCTTCCGCTGGAGTTTCATCTGCTCCACTATGCGCCACGGCCATGGACGCCGCGCGATTCACTGCTCGTCTCACTGGTGATGTGGCAGGATTTGTCGACGAGCTTCACCACGAAGCTCGACCGCGAGGCATTGTCGCGGCATCTCCCGCGATCCTTGCTGCCGGATCTTTATCCGGTGGGGTCATGGCGCGACCATCCGCCGACGCAACCTCCGGCCGATCTCACCACACCGCATGAGATCGAGGAGATTCCGTTGGATAAGACGCAGTCGCGAGTTGACCGGCCGTCAATGCTTGCAAATCCGCGGGACCTCCTTGCGCTCACGTCGGCACTCGATCTCGCGGTGTGCAATGACTGCCGCGCAGGATCAAACAACTGGGCTGTATCGGGTGCGCACTCCGCCTCAGGGAAGCCGCTCGTATCGAACGATATGCACCTGGGCCTGCGCGTTCCGGATATCTGGTACGAAGCGGCGCTGCACCTGGCGGCGAACGGCAGTGAGCCGCCGCTGGATGTGGCCGGGTTTACGCTGCCTGGCTTTCCGTGGGTTATCGTTGGGCGTAATGCGCATGTGGCGTGGAGCTTCACGAATCTCGGCGGCGATGTGCAGGATGTGCGCATCGAGCACTTCCGCGGCTCGGGCGCAGACATGCAGTTCAAGCAGGCCGACGGGACGTGGGCGCCCGTGCAGCATCACACCGAGCAGATCGTTGTGCGTGGTGGACGCAATGTGTCGCTGGATGTGCTCACCGTTCAGCACGCCTCGGGCGCCGGAATGATGGAGAGCCCCATCATCTCTCCCGTGATTCCGACGGAGCATCGCATGCTGTCACTGGATTGGGACATCTATGATCCTGCGTGCGTGGACAGTTCGATGTTCGCGGCGAACAGCGCGGCTGATGGCGCCTCGCTCGTCGCCAGCTTCGCGAACTTTGGCGGACCGTCGCTCAATCTCATCTACGGCGACGATGAGGGCCACATTGGCTATCACGCGATCGGACGCATTCCGATCCGCGGGCCCGCGGTCCAACATCCACGCGCTGAGCAACAGTTCGTGCTGCCTTCGCCGGAGCCGGAGTCGGATGAGGAGGACGACAGTGAGCCTCCCTCGCCATCCGTGAGCCAGCCGGAGCAGGAGCCACAGCCGCATTCACAGCCTAAGGCCGGCGGTTCGCAACCGCAGATTGCGCTCGAACCAACACAGAGCTACACCATTGGCTCGCCTATTTCCATGGCGCCGGTGGATGCACTCGACGCATCGCAGGTTTGGTCCGGTTATGTGCCGTACAACGAGCTGCCGTCGATTCAGGACCCCGCCTCGGGCATTCTGGCCACGGCGAATGCGCGCGTCACGCCGGATGATTATCCGTATGCGCTTGCGGATGACTGGATCGATCCGTACCGCGTCGAGCGGATCTATCGGCTGCTGGGCGAGCGATCTGCATGGAAGCCGGAGCAGATGCTCCACCTGGAGCTTGACCAGCACTCGGAGTTTGATCTTGTGCTCGCACACAGGTTGGCCTACGCGATCGATCACTCATCGACGAAAGCGCGAAGCGGCGACGCACAGAGGCTCCAGCAGGCTGCCGATCTTCTTCGCACATGGAACGGAGAGATGAGTGCCGGATCTCCCGCGGCAGCGATCGTCGCCGCAACGCGTGGCGATCTCTGGACCGCACTGCTCGTTCCGCAGATCATCGCGCATGACGGTAGGTCGCGTAATGCTGCCGTGCGCATATCGCGCCTCTACACCTGGCACGAAGACAACACCGCGCTCGAAGATCTCCTGGAGCACATGCCTGCCCGCTGGCTACCTCGCGGAGTCGCGAACTGGAGCGACTTCCTCACCTCTGTGCTCGAGCAGGGACTTCATGATGCGAGCGCACCGCGCAATCTGGCTGAATGGCGGTACGGCTCAATCCATCCGATCCTTATCGAGCATCCGCTCTTCGCGGGGCGGTCATACCTCAATTGGCTGCTGGGCACGCCGACCGGAAGCGGCGCGCAACCTGCAGGCGGCGACATGACAACGGTTGACGCGATCGGCCCAAGCTTTGGCCCGAGCGAGCGCTATACGGCGGACCTCTCCGACCCGTCGGCAACGCTCGCCAACATTGTTACCGGTGAGTCGGGCAGCGTCAGCTCGCCATGGTATCTCGACCAGCTTCAGCCCTGGCTTCACGGCACAACGTTCTCGTTGCCGCTGCAAAGCGACAACGCGGAGCACTCACTGACACTCGTTCCGGCACACTGAATGGCTCTTCCGGTTGCGGCAGTCGGTTAAGCTGGACAGCATGCACCGTTCTTCGGCGGCCTTTGCGCGAGCATGGCCTGCGATGCTGCTTCCGTTGCTCGCGCTGATTGTTGTTGCGCCGCTGATTGCGCACGGCGTCTCGTGCGGGCACGATTTCGAGTTCCACCTGCAAAGCTGGCTTGATGCCGCCGCACAGATGCGAGATGGCACGGTGGATCCGGCCTGGACGGTCTCAGCCGCATGGAACGCCGGGGAGCCGCGCTTCCTGTTCTATCCACCAGTTTCGTGGATCTTCGGTGCGCTGCTTTCGCTCGCGATGCCGCTTTCTGCAGTGCCGATCGTCTTCACGGCCGTCGCGCTGCTTGGCGCCGGCATCACAATGTATCTGCTCGCACGCGACTATGCGCCCACGGCCGTCGCGCTCCTGGCGGTGGCTGTCTACATGGCCAGTCCCTACATGCTCTTCACTGCGTTCGAGCGCACGGCTTACGGGGAACTCTTAGCTGCCGCGTGGATTCCGTTGCTTATCCGTGCCGCACTGCGTCTGAAGCCCAGCATTCCTGGAATCGCGATTCCGACCGCTCTGCTCTGGCTCACGAATGCCCCCGCTGCCGTAATCGGCATCTATACGCTGCTGCTGATTGGACTGGTGCGAATTGCGTTGGCGCTGTTCCCCGAGGCTCGGCGATCGAAGGCGATGGTGCAGATGGTGGCGGTGCGCTTCAGTGCGGGAGGTGTGCTCGGGCTCGCGCTGGCTGCGTTCTATCTCCTGCCTGCTGCTTATGAACGCCGCTACGTCCAGGTTGCGATGGCAATCATCGCGAACATGCGTGTCGAGGACAATTTCCTGTTCGGGCACACGGGTGACGGACCACACGATGCCGTCCTGCACACGGCCAGCCTGATCGCTGTTGCGATGCTCATTGCTGCAGTCATTGCAATCGCAATTGCTTTCCTGGTGAGCAGGCGAGATCGCAAGTACGATGAATCGGCAGACGATCGCTCTGATGATCGCTCTGCGCCGCTTCTGATACTCGCCGCCTTGACGATCTGCATCGGCTTTCTGCTCACGCCTGTCTCGCTGCCGATCTGGCATCATGTCCCCGAGCTCGCGTTCCTTCAATTTCCTTGGCGGCTTCTGTGCGTGCTCGGAGCGACGCTGGCGCTCACGATTGCGCTGGTTCTCCGCTCCATTCCGAACCTCAAGACAACAATTCTTTTGTTCTCGCTCGTTGGCGTTGCGTTCGTTGGCACGATGACGGCGCGCGAGATCGTCGCCTTTCGTCAGCCTTGCGAGGCGCTCGATGTTCCCTCTGCGCGCGCACAACTCTTCGCCACCCATCACGGCGTCGAGCCCACTGATGAGTACACACCAATTGACGCCGATAACGACGTGCTGCGCTGGGATGACCCGGGCTACTGGCTGACGACGAACCCGGCGGCCTTCGCCCCAGGCACTGTGCCGAATCCCGCTGCGATGATCGTCAACTACGACGTTCCTCCACCCGTGAGCCAGACGATCAGCGGAGTGGCGCCGCGGCATCTTCAACTCTCGCTTTTGCAGCCTGAGATACTTGTGTTCAATCTGCGCGACTTTCCCGAGTGGCAGGTCATCCGGAACGGCACATTGTTGGCGAACCATCTGGAACGCGAAGACGGACTGCTCGCCATCGCGTTGCCTGCCGGCAGTTCCACGATTGACGTTCGCTGGCATCGCACATGGGATGAGTGGCTGGGTGACGCGATGAGCCTCCTTGCGTTGGGGATGCTTGCAGCGGTCATCGTGCGCTCGCGTACAATCAAGCCTGACGCATGACGGCCGATGTGCACTCGCTTTTGAAGACAGGCGCCGCGCTCGCTGACGACGCTCTCGAGCGTCTGCTGCCGGCGCCTACTTTTGAACCCCATTCCATCCATCGCGCGATGCGGCACTCCACCTTCGCCGGTGGCAAGCGCCTTCGACCGATTCTCTGCATGGAGGCCGCATGCTGCGTCGCGCATGAGTTGCCGCGGGCCGCGCCGAACCTCGGTGCCGCAATCGAAATGGTGCACACCTATTCGCTGATTCATGACGATTTGCCTGCACTCGACAACGATGATTTGCGTCGAGGCAAAGCCACCTGCCATGTGGCGTATGGCGAGGCGATCGCGATCCTCGCGGGCGATGCGCTTCAGACGCTGGCGTTCCAGACGATTGCGCAACTCGACGCAGGCGCGGCGACGGTGGTGGAAATCCTGCGCGAATTCTCGATCGCGATCGGCACGGGAGTTGGCGCTCCAACGCCGCTTCCGCCCGGCATGATCGGCGGCCAAGTGATGGATATTGAGGGAGAAGGCCGCAAGCCGACGGCAGAGCTGGTGGAACGGATTCATCGGTCGAAGACCGGCGCGCTCATCACGACCTCGATCGTCTGCGGTGGCCTGCTCGGGCTCGACCACTGCCTTTCCACGAACGAAGGTGCTGCGCGCCTCGCGTGCTCGGCGCAGGACACCATTTCACGTCTGCGCACCTTCGGCGAAAACGCCGGTCTCGCATTCCAGATCATCGACGATGTGCTGGATATGACGCAAACGTCGGCGGAACTCGGCAAGACCGCAGGAAAAGATACTGCGTCGGACAAGGCGACCTGGCCCGCTGTTTTTGGGATCGATCGCTCACGGCAAGATGCAAGCGCGCTGATCCAGGACGCCTTTGCCGCGCTGGAACCATTCGGTGCGGCAGCCGATCCGCTCAAATCACTCGCACTATATCTCGTGGAGCGCACGCACTAGCATCGGAGTTCATCATGCGCTTTCGCCCACGCCACTACGTTCTCATCGCCATCATTCTCGCGCTCGGCGTGTACAACTTCGTGCGTATGCATCGCGCGTCACAGCACGTGATCGCGCCGACAGCCGTTCCGGTCAACGTGGGGCCAGTGCCGCAGTCGACCGCGTGGCAGGCGTTCGATAAAGCCGCATCACTCCGAGATGCAGCCGACGATCAGTTCCAGCCAGCACTAGCCGCGCTGAAGCAGCAGATCGGCACGGCTTCGGAAAAGGAGAGAGCGGACCTGGATGGCTGCCAGACATGGCTGCTCTTTTACCGGCAGAACGCGCACGCCTCCGCGAAGGATGTATGGCGACAGCGCAGCACGGAGCACCTCGACAACTGCGCGCGTTACCACCGCGACATCAGCAGCTAACATCAGATGTAACGATGACGGATGCCGATCTCCTCAAGATGCTTCGCGACTGCTACGACTCGCTGCAGCACCGCAACATTGTCGATCTAGGCCTGGTGCAGTCCGCCTCACTGACGCGCGATGCGGAAGCTCCCGGTGCGAAGGTTCGCGGCGTTGAACCGCGCTACATTGCGCACATCACGCTGCACGCACCCAGCTCTGACGATACTCGCAACGCGCAACTCCGCGCGCAGATTGAAAACCGCCTCGTCGGTTTGCCAGCGATTTCGCGCACTGAAATCAAGATGCTTCCCGCGCTTTTTCCCATCCTGGGCGAACGGCGCTCCTGATGCCGGCACGCAAAGCAGCCGTTCACCCTTTCGATGTGGCGCATGGCACTGAAACGTCGGGGCTGCTCAGCGGCAAGATCATCGCGCGCGGCACCACGGCGGAGCCAGCAGACCTCACTGCGTACTACGGGATAGCGCCGAGCATCCTGCGCGCACTGCTCGATCTATGGCTGCGGGAGTTGCATCCGCTTGCACCGATCGAGCGCACAATCTTCCTCGATGTGGGCGCAGGCAAAGGCCGGGCAATGCTCGTCGCCTCGGAGTATCCCTTCCTGCGGGTTGAAGGCATCGAGCTCAACCCGATGCTCGCTGACATCGCACGCCGGAATATTTCCGTTTGGGAGAGTGCTCCACAATCAGCGATGCTCGCGCCGCTCAATCTGCAGGAAGCAGACGCAACCCGCGCAGCTTTGCCGAGAGAGCCGACGCTCGCGCATCTCTTTCACCCGTTCGAAGACCGCCTGCTTCGCCGGTTTCTTCGGCACGTTGAAAAGGAACTCACTGCGAAGCCAAGGCCGTTCGATCTTCTCTACGTGAACGCGGAGCACGACTCGCTGCTCGATCGACATCCCGCTTTTGAACGGAAGTGGATGGGTCGCGTGCCGATGTCGGCAGAAGATCACATCGCGGATCTCGCGGCGATCGCACAGCAGAAAGAGTATGGCTCAACCGGCGATGAACTTTGCGCGGTTTACAGATTTAGAAAACCGGGAACAAATCGGCGGCGCCATTCGTATTAATAGAATTCCCTAACAATTCAACGCGATAACCGTACGATTACCGCCTGTTTGTGCGAAATTTACGAATCCCCGGGAACCGTCTGCCGATCTTATCCGTATCGGTATGTGTAAACGGCGTCTGGATGCAACAACCGCAAGATCAGCATCAGCGCCCGGCCCCGCAGTATATGCCAGTGAATGTGACGGCTGAGTCAGGACCTCACCACCGCCCGCACTGATGAACACCACTACAACCCCACATCGGGTTCAGCGCCGCAGCATACGCGAGCGCCATGAGGAGACACGTATGTACGAACTTTTGATCGCTTTCGTCGCAGCTCTCACCGTCTTCGTTCCGAGCTTCATCGGCATCCGTGCAAGCACCAATGCCGACTGGAGACACCCCGCTTAAACCCAACCGAATAAGCGTAACGTTGCATCAGGAGCGCCGCCGGCGATGAACCTCTCGCCTACGGCGCTCGGCGCCTTTAATCGCGCCATCGAACCATCAGCAGACGCTCTGTTTCGTTCTCACCGATCTCGATCGTCACGTCGGCGTCGGCACGGGCCACGAGCGAGGGAAAGCGTTCCCCCCACTCCGCGAGCACCAGCGCGTCCTGCCGGTCCAGCATCTCCGAGATTCCCAGCGCTTCGAGTTGGGAGTCATTCTCCAGGCGGTAAAGATCCAGGTGGTACACGGTAAGCTTGCGGCCGTTGTACTCGTGCACCAGCGTGAATGTGGGACTCGCGACATCGTCCGGCTCTGCGGCGCCAAGCGATGAGACGATCCCCTTCACCAGCGTCGTCTTGCCGGCGCCGAGATCGCCGCGCAGCAACACGAGCTTGGCTGGTCGCAGCAGCTCAGTCATGAGCTCGCCCAACGCGATCGTGCCGTTTACGCTGCGGGTGCGCAGGCGTTTCTCGCGCGTGAACTCAGGCATGCTGACGGTTCCCAAATCCCGAAAGCCCTGCAAGCCCGCTGATCCAGGTGAATCCATCCTGATCTTCGGCGCGCGCGCGAAATGCCCGCCATAGATGATCGACCGTATCCGTCGCAAGGATGGTGTGCTCATCCTGCGCGAGGGTTGCGAAGTCCGCCGCGAGACCATGCAGAAAGACCGCGGCCTCGACTGCCTTGGCCACGCACTCTGGATATTGAGCGATCATTGCCGCGACAATTCCCGTGAGGATGTCGCCGCTCCCGCCTTTCGACATCGCGGGATTTCCGGTTGTATTCACCGCCACTCGGCCATCCGGATGCGCCACCAGCGTGCGCCATCCCTTCAGCACGAGAGTGACTCCGTTCTCCGTGGCGAAGCGCCGCGCCAGCCCCAGACGATCGGCCTCGACCTCCTTCACACTTGAGTTCACCAGGCGAGCCATTTCGCCCGGATGCGGCGTCAGCACAATCGTGCGTCGCTTGCCTCGTTCATCGGGAGCAGTCGCGCGCTTCAGCACTTCGGCACGATCCGCGAGTGCATTCAGAGCATCAGCATCCACCACCATCGGCAAGGAAACCTTCTCTATGAATCCGCGCACGAACTCCGGCGTCGTTCCCTCTTGCCCGAGCCCGGGTCCAATGCCGACGACTGTCATTCCCTTCAGCAGCTTTTCCAGCGATTGTTCCTCAAGCTGATCAAGCGACAGCCCGTCCTTCTCCTCCAACCGCGCGCACATCAGCTCCGGCGCAACTCGGGCTACGGTCGGCAAAATGGAATTCGGCACGGCTGCTGTGGTCAACCCTGCGCCGGCGCGCATGGCGGCCAGGCTTGCCATCGACGGCGCACCTGCCTTGCCCAGGCTTCCGCCGACGATCAGCACATGGCCAAACTTGCCCTTGTTGCCGTTAGGGTCGCGGGGCCGCTCAGCAATGCGCTTCGACGAGCCTGTCCAGCAGAGGCCCGTGTGGACCGGCATCGACTCAATCGGCGTTCCAATCGGCGCAACAACAACTGGACCGAACGTTTTGCCTGGAGTCAGGTGGCCAAACACATGAGCCATCTTGGGCGCGACAAACGTTACGACTGCGTCCGCGCGAAACGCCTGCGCTTTTCCGTTTTCATCTGATGACGTCTGTTTCGTCGAATCGGCGTCCCATCCGCTGGGAAGGTCGACTGCGATCACCGGAATACGGGTGTTCGCAATGAGATCACGGGCTGCAGCGGCCAGACCGCGCAGCGGCGGTTTGAACCCGGTGCCCACGACCGCGTCCAAAATCACGTGTGCGTCTTTCAGCGCTTCCCGCAGCGCTGCTTCGTCCTTTGCTTCGACGAACTCAAGGCCTTGGGTTTCCCTGGAGCGCGCCAGTGCCGCCGCTGGGTCCCCTCGCATCTCCTCAATTGAGCCAAGCAGAACCAGCCGAACGGGCGTTTGTATCTCGGCAAGAATTCGTGCCGCTACAGCTCCATCGCCACCGTTGTTTCCTTTTCCGCAGAGCGCGACGACCGAGAGGCCCGGATAGTAGTTATGGCAGAACCGCGCCACCGCCTCGCCCGCGTTTTCCATCAACACGCGCACAGGCACGCCGCGCTCGTTCGAGTCGCGGTCAACAGCACCCATCTGCGCTGCGGTCAAAATCTCCATGCTCGTCATTGTCCCTCAGATGCAGACAATCACGGAACGAAGCAGATTCGCTGAGTTGGAGGCTAATTCCCGGTCGCGGTCGTCATCGCGGACTGCGTCGGCTGGGCCGGCTTCGGAGCGAAGTAGTTGCGCTCGTACATTGCGCGATAGAACTCGCCTGTCAGCTCCGCGGCTTTTGGCCCGAAGGTCGGGCGTCCGCCCTCCAGAAAGATCACCGTGACGATCGGCCCGGTCGGCGCCTGGCCGTAGGAGACGAACCATCCGAACCTTGTGCCGTTGTTCGAGCATGTGCCCGTCTTCCCGAAGACCGGGAACTGCACGAAGTTCTCCTGCAGTGATCGCGCTGTTCCGTTCCGAAACTCTACAGCTCCACGCATGCCGGGCAGGACCTCCGGGATGACATCCTGGATATCGAGCTCGCGCTTGACCTTCGGTTCAAACGCGGCGACCTCTTCCGGTGTGGTGGGGTGCTGCAGGTAATACAGCGTGCCGCCGTTTGCGATGGCCGAAACCAGCGCGCCCAGCTGGAGCGGTGTCATCGAGATGCTCTCGCCGAACGAGCACATCCTGCCGACGCCGCCTTCCGACTGCGGCAGTTCCACATCCGGATACACGCCTAACTGCTCGCCGGGAATGTCGTATCCGGCCAGCTCGCCCAGCCCGAATTCGTTCGCATAGTGCTTCACACGCTCAAAGCCCATGGCGCGACCGAGCACCTCGAAGTAAAGATTGACCGATTTCGCAAGGGCATGCGTCAGGTCGAGCGAATAATGGCCACCCAGGTTCACCGGAGTGTCAGCCTTGATGAGGCCTTCCTTGAGAGCGGCGAGCGCGATAGCGACCTTAATGGTGGAGCACGGCTCCGCGCCAGCACTCAGCGCCAGCTTCTGGTTGACCATCGCGAGGATGCGGCCGTTCGAAGGATCGATCGCCAGCACCGTGCCGTTCATGTTGCCCAACGCCTCGATCGCCGCGGCGCGCACGGTCGGGTCCTCGCCCCCCGTCACATCGCCCATGGTGAGGTTGTCGGCGAAGCTGCTGGTTGTGAAGCGCTCCGTGGGGCGATACACCAGTGTGCGGCGGTAATAGTGCACGTGCCCGTGGATCACGACACGCTGCACCACAGTCCGCGAGCCGCGCGTGTGGACCGCTGTCCTGACCGTCGCACGCGTTCTCGTGGTGTGGTGAACGATGCGGTGCTGCGTGGACGCGAGCGCCACTCCGGCGCCCGCCAGCAGACTAAGAGTTAGCCCTGTGATTCTCTGATTCATGTACTCTCGCCCGCTCCTTCATCCTTCTCGACTGCTGAAAATCTGCTTACCGGCTGCGCCGAAGGAATGCCGGGATGTCCAGCTCGTCTTCATCGGATGAGGAAGAGCTTCCTCCAGCATACCCGGCAAAGCTGGGAATTCTCGCTTCCGGCCAGTGCGTCTCGGTCTTCTTCTGCTCTGCCCCAGTGGCCTCAAATTCGCGAGAATTGTCGGCTTCCCGGCTTTCATGCGCCTCTCGGGCCTCGCGAGGCATCTCTCTCGTCGTCTCCCATGACCGCGGCTCGGGCGCGGGTCTCAGTTCGTCATTTGACTTGCGGAAGAAGTCGTCGTCGAACACCGATGCCGGCACCGGCACCAACTCCGGCTTCGGCTCGGCGGAGGCGGCGGGCACGTAGGCCCCATGCACGCGCTCGGGCACCGGCTCCCGCGGCGGCGTAATCCGCAGCGGCTCCCTGGATTTCAAACGGGCCGGCTCTGGCAGTGGCTCGGCAGGCGGAGTGATCCGCAACGGCTCTTCCGAGCGAGGCGTAATCCGCAGCGGCTCATCGTCGTCGATCGGCGTGATGCGCAATGGTTCATCGCGCGGAGCTACACGAACCGGCTCCTCCGCACGCGTCACCGGAGCAGGCGCAGGCGGTGGAGGTGGCAGCTGAACCGAAACCGGTTCCGGGGGTGGCACGACCGACATCACAGACTCGCGCTTCTCTTCGCGGCCCCTCTTGCGCGCAGCCTTTTCCCGCACTTCGGCGGGGCGTTCCTGCTCGGCGGCGGACGCATAAATCTCGCTCGCAAACGGAGCCGGCGTCGGCTGCGGACGCTGCGCGATCCGCGGCGGAGGAGGCGGTACTGCCGGCTCCACGCGCGATGCCGGCAATGCTGCGCCTTGCAGCATGCGCTCACGCCGCTGCGGCATCTCCTCGCGGAATCCCGTCGCGATCACCGTAATCTTCACGTCGTCGCCCATGGACTCATCCTGCACCGCGCCGAAGATGATGTTTGCGTCCTCATGCGCGGCGTTCTGGATAATCGTCGATGCTTCAAACACCTCGTTGAGCTTCAAGTTGCTCGAGCCTGTGATGTTGATCAGGATGCCCTTGGCGCCGTCGATTGCGCCGGACTCCAGCAGCGGGCTGGCCATGGCAGCAGCGGCCGCTTCCTTGGCGCGCTCCGGCCCGCTGCGGACTGCGGTTCCCATCACCGAGTAGCCCATCCCTGCCATCGTCGTGCGCACGTCCGCGAAATCGCGGTTGATCACGCCCGGAATCGTGATGATGTCCGAGATCCCCTGCACGCCCTGGCGCAGCACGTCGTCCGCGATGCGGAAGCTCTCAAAGAAACCCGCGTCACGTGCTACAGCCAGCAGCTTCTCGTTGGGGATGACGATCAGCGTGTCGACCGACTCCAGCAGCTCCTGCATGCCGCGCTCGGCCTGCTTCATGCGTCGCTTGCCTTCGAAGCTGAAGGGTTGCGTCACAACCGCCACGGTCAACGCGCCCATCTCGCTCGCCAAGGAGGCAATCACCGGGGCTGCGCCCGTACCCGTTCCGCCGCCCAGGCCTGCGGTCACAAACACCATATCCGCGCCTTCGAGCGCCTCAATAATCTTGTCCGAATCCTCCAGCGCCGCGCGCCGGCCGACGTCCGGGTTCGCGCCCGCTCCCAGGCCGCTCGTCAACTTCACGCCAAGCTGCAGTTTCACGGGGGCCTGCGAGCTCTCCAGGGCCTGAACGTCTGTATTGGCCGCGATGAACTCCACGCCCTCCACGTTCGCTGCAATCATTCGGTTCACGGCGTTGCCGCCGCCGCCGCCCACGCCGATCACCTTGATGCGCGCATTGCGCTGCGCTTCATCGTGGTAGTGGATGCGAATGGCATCCTCAGGCTGGTTGGACATACGCGGGCCTCCTCAGGCGATGGGGGTCGCCTGTTGTGATTCTGCATGAGGGGAAGGAAAACGCCTGAACAAAGCGCGTCTGCCTCGTATCTTGCTGGATTCGTACCCACCGGTTCGCTGCCTCTTTTACCGGCTGGCACGCGGCGTGTGGAACACGACGCCAATCCCAATACTTTGGATGCTGTGGCTGGACGGGCCGAATGCTTCCCCGGCTCCGAGCTCAATCGCACGCAGGTCCATAACCGGAAGCAGCGTGATGTCTGCTCCCACAAACCCCTCCAGCTGCGTGTAGTTCTGGTAGCTCGTGGGTATCGTGCTCGCGGCATTGGAGTGCATGTAGCCACCCGAGATCTGCGCATACGGATGCAGCCAGTGGAATGGCGTCTTGAACTCGCCACGCACACCGCCGAGCGCCGAATATTGGCGCACTGAATCCACACTCGCAGCGTAGGTCGTCGCACTCTTGTTAGAGTTGAGGACACTACCTCGAACGTCAACACCCAGGCGGACGGGACCGATCGAACGAAAGTCGTAGTAGCCCCCAAAGATGCTTCCGTACGGCTTCGCGACGCCACCGGGCGAGGCGCACTGCCCCTGCGGGTCCGTGCACGTAAAGCCACTGATCCGCTCTCCGGTCACGGTGCCATACACACCGAACTGGCCACGGGCTGCAACAGAGCTGAGCAGAAAAAGAACGAGAGCAATGCCAAAGGCAGTCCTGCAACGAAACATGAGCTTTATTCTACCTGCCGTGCTGCGGAAACCAGCCCACGTCCCCTCAGAAGCTGCCCGCAAAGATCGACCGCAGCTTCTGTCTGAGGCCCTGCTCCTCGCTCGCCTTCCTCACCTGCGTGCGATGGGTGTACAGCAGCATCCCGATCGCCGTCGAGAACTCCGGCCGCGCCAGCTCCGCAGGCATGCGGCTCAGCGGCACCGGATAGCCAATCCTGGCCGGAACGCGCAGCAGGCTCTCCGCATGGTCCAGCAGCCCAACCATATGCGCGCCGCCGCCGGTAAACACGCAGCCCGCGCCCATCGCCTCCAGCACGCCGCCCGCGCGCAGATTGTCGCGCATCATCATCAGCAGCTCACGCGCGCGAGGCTCCAGGATCTCCGCCAGGAAGCGCTGCCGAACCAGCCGCGCCGGTCCTCCACCCGTCGCCAGGTCACCGCCGACTTCAATCTCGTTCAGCTGCGGCACCGCCGTCACAACGCAGTTGCCGAACGTCCGCTTCAGGTGCTCGGCCTCTTCCACGCTCACGTGCAGGCCGACCGCCAGATCATTCGTAAAGTGGTCGCCGCCAATCGGCAGCACCGCGGTGTGCGCCACGGACCCCTCAAAGAACACCACCAGCTCCGTCGAGCTCGCGCCGATATCCGCCAGGCACACACCCAGCTCGCGCTCATCCGCGCTCAGCACCGCCTCAGCCGAGGCCAGCCCCTCAAATACTGTGTCCACCACCTCAAGCCCGGCCCGGTTCGCGCACGTAATCACGCTCTGTGCCGCGCTCCCCGAGCACGTCGACATATGCAGGCAAACCTCCAGCCGGTTGCCGACCATCCCTACCGGGTCGTGAATTCCCGCCTGATCGTCCAGGATGAACTGCTGCGGCAGCAGGTGCAGCACCTCGCGGTCCGGCGCGAGGCCAATCGACCGCGCGCGATCAATCGCGGAACGCACATCCTCGCGCGTAATCTCCTTCATCCGCGAGCCCATGGTGATGCCGCCCTGCGAGTTCATCCCGCGAATATGCGGGCCGCCAACCCCCACCACTGCTGTCTCAATCGGCGCCTTCGTCGCCCGCTCTGCGGTCAGCGCGGCGTCATTGATCGCTGCCGCTGCCGGCCCCAGGTCCGAGATCACGCCCTTCCGCATCCCGCGCGACGGCTCAATCCCGTGCCCGCGATAGCGCAGCACCCCATCCGCCAACTCAGCCACCATCACGCAGCTCTTGGAGCTGCCGGCGTCCAGCACCGTGATGATGCTCTCGTTCTTCGGATTCATTGGGCGGTAACTCCCGACGACACGGCCGGTTTCACTCGAGCCGCTTTAGCCCGTCGCGCCGCAGCCAGATCAGCAAATATCTTGCCATTGCCCGTCTTCGCTTTTCCAGCGGAAGTTGTAGGCTTCGCTTTCACCGCTGCGGCAGAAGTATGAGACGCCTGTTTAGGCATCGGTTTCACTGCCGCCTTCGCGGGATTGACAGCGGCCTTCGGAGCTGCCGTCTGTGCTGGCGCCGCCGCCGATCCGCTCGATGCACTCGCCGACGCACCGCCGGCCGCCGACGCACCGGAATCTCCATTCAGCGGAACGCCCGTGCCCGGCTGCATCTCCAGCACAACCTGCCGCTCGTACCGCATGTCTGCCGCCGCTAACTTGGGATACTGCTGTTTCCATTCCGGCAGATGCTGCTCAAACTCCTGATACCGGTGCAGGAACTCCTCATCGCCGAAGTGCACCAGGATGTCGCTCCCGCCGCCCGAGACGACAGCCTTCACATCCTCCGGGTTTGAGACATCCACCTCGCTGATCGAGCTCGAGTTCTTCTGCCCCGCACTATCGAGCTCCTGCATGAAGCGCCGATAGATGGCCATCCGGGCCGCGCGGGTCGACAGCGGATCGCTTACCGAGAGCCCGGTTAACACCGGGAACGAGTAGTGCGGGTCGCCCGCAGCATCCTGCGGCATATCGAGCAACACACCGGTCGCGTCCACCAGCCCAATCTGGGTTCCATGCCGAACAAACGCCACCGGTGTGCGCTCCGTCACCGCAACCCGGATCCGATTCGGCAGCAGCCGCATGACCGTCGCATGCGCCACCCACGGCAGCCGCTCGAGGTCCGCCCTGCGCTCATCCAGCGGCACGCGGAAGATGTTCCGCTCGAGGTCCGCGCCGAACACGCTCAGGACCTCCTCCCGCGTCACGTTGTGATTGCCGGCGACCTGGATATCCTCTGAAGTCGTCATCACGAATCGGCTGTCGTGCAGCAGCGCACTGCGGGCCGCCGCAAACGCGCCCAGAAACGCACCCATCATGATAAGCAGCCCGAGCACGAACAGCCCGCGCCCGATCCAGCTCCTCGGCAGCCCGTTGCGAACCTTTAGCTTGAACCCACCTTGCCGTTTGAACGCCGGTTCCTCATACTCATCGGCGTAGTCGTCCGGAACCGGGTCCTCTTGTCGCGGATAGCTTGCTTTCCGCGCCATCCGCGCAGCCCGACGACGCGGCGTCTCCACGTGGTAGGTGGATTCCTCCTCGGGCGCATCCAGCACCCCCCCACCCGGTCCTGCGCCGCGCTTTGAACCCATCTTCTTCATCTCCGGCCGGCCCGAGCTCGAGCAGTTTTCCTGAAGATATCGGTAGAGCGGAGATGCTGATGCCGTTTTCTATCAAGGAAAACGGCCTTCTCTTCCCTCTGCCAACGCCACGTATCAGGAAAACTGGTCAAGGCCGCGGACAAATCGCCTTCCCAACTATAACGGGCCAACCTGCTCGGAAAACGCGTCCTTCACACCGGGTATCCCCGCAGGAACTGCAACCCTCGGGTCAGAGCACTGAAATGCGCCCGTTGATTGTTTGGTCAGATGAAAATCCGGGGGAGCGGACGCCTCACCTCACGGCACCACGCCCGGCGCGACTACCTGATTCATATAGCTCACCAGGAAAGCACGGTGATTTGCCCGGTACGCTGGATACCCATGCCGCAGCCCAGCGTCATGGAAGTTGAGCAGCACAAACGGCTCCAGATATTGCATCTTCTGTAACACCAGCATCGCCCTGATCCCCGGGTCCAGCTTCTCCTGCGTGACGGTCCCCGCGGCCAGCTTCTTCTGCACATCCGCCAGCATCGCAGTCAGCGCGTCCATCTCCTCGCTGAGCGTGTGCACGTATCCAGTTGGCGTAAACGCGCCGTTCGCGCCCGATGCCCCAGCCATGATCAACTGTCCTGCCGCTGGCGCCCCATGCGAGACCCTCACCCGCTCATAAACCAGCCATGACGAACGCCCGTCGCCGGTCTCGGTCTCCAACGCCGTATCCACCTTCAGCTTGCCGTTCGGCGTCGTGAACTCCGGCCGCTGAACGCGTGGAATGATGAACGGCGTCCGCGTCACCCGCGCCCACTCCGCCAACTTGGACCACGTCACTCCCGTGAACGGCTCCGCAATCACCGCCGCGACGTACTTCGACTTCGCTGCCATCCTGTCGCCCGCTGCAAACAGCTCGTCGCCCCAGTAGCGATATGCCGTCTCCCGGTCCGGGTCGATCGCGACCGCCTTCCCAAACCACACGTCGGCGTTCTTGAACTCCTTCAGGTGCAAGTACGCATCACCGGCATTCAGCGCCGGCATGTACCACTGCGGGTCTGCCTGGCTCGCCTTCACGTACAGCGGGGCGGCCGCTGCATAGTTCTGTTGCGTAAAAGCCTGCTCCGCCTGGTCATAAATTGCCTGCGCCTTTGCGGACGCCACATGCGTATATCCCACCGTTAATGGCGGCATGCCCAGCGGCGCATTGGTTGCCGCACCAACCGGGGTCTTGGAAGCGGCGTTCAGAATCGCGACGACGTATGGACTGTTGTCTCCGAGCGACTGAGCCCGGCTAATCTCTGCCAATCCCGCATCCGTCAACTCGCTCTTTACTTTCGGATCAGCCGTCGCGCCCGCTTTTGCCAGCAGCCCGGAACCGTGCCGCTCCGCAAACACCGCAACCGTCTGGTCCTGCTTGCACAGATCCTCATACAGCGGCAGAGCCTCCAGCGGTTTGCCGGCCAGGAACAACTGATTCGCCTGATCCCGCTCCGCCTCAAAGTTCGCCTGATGCTGGGGCGCAGGCAGCGCCTGCTGCGAACTGAGCGCCTGCTGCGAACTGGTAGCCTGCTGCGAAGCCGGGGCCGCCTGCTGGCCCATTGCACTCATACTCAACGAAAGCAGAAACACCACACTCCAGCGCATACAGCATGCTCCTGTAATCACCTGCTTTTTAGTTGCGGCAAGAGTCTAGCACCATAACGTCATTTCTGAGCTCCGGAACACAGTGGTGGCTTAGAATGCTTCCGCAAGGCCCCAATTGAGACGCTATCGATGGATAAATTGTCCTTTCTCCTTACATACCCCTTTGTCTACTTGCTGCTTGCGATTCTGATATGGTGCCTGGCCTTAATTGAGACGTTCACAGGAGGCGCCGTCACGCGATGGCGCGTGGTCAGCCGCGACCAGGAACCGCAATCGTTTCGCGCGGCAGTCCTGATGCATATCCTCGGTGGCGTTTTCTTCGTTGGATGTTTCTTGTTCAGGTTCTACAGGCGTTAACGATCAGCAGATCTATGACTTGGGCAGCCTCTCCAGCACCACTGGACCGGCATGCGACACGCTCCCCGCGCCCAGCGTCATGATCAAATCCCCCTCTCGCGCCTGAGACACCAATCGCCCCACCGCCTCATCCACACTCGCCGCATACTTCACTCTCGGCCCGCGAATCGCCTTTGCCAATGCCTCGCCCGTCACGCCGGGGATCGGCTCCTCACTCGCCGCGTAGATATCCAGCACCTCCACGGCATCCGCATCGCGAAACGCGCCCGCAAACTCCTCCATAAGGTCTCGCGTCCGCGTGTAACGATGCGGCTGAAACAGCACCAGCACCCGCTTGTAGCCGCATTCGCTCGCCGCCTGCAGAGTCGCCCGAATCTCCGTCGGATGGTGCCCGTAGTCATCCACGACCGTCACGCCGCGCACCTTGCCCTTCACCTGGAAGCGCCGGTCTACGCCCCTGAAGCCGCGCAGCGAGTCGGCAATCGCCTTCGGCGGAATCCCCAACTGCACTCCAATCGCCACCGCCGCCGTGGCGTTCAACAGGTTGTGCCTGCCCGGCACATTCAGATCGAACGGCCCCAGCATCAGCCCCTGCGCATCCACCTCAAACGTTGCATGACATCCCGGCTGCGCCTCTCGCACACGCAAGCCGAAGTCGACGCCCTCGCTCACGCCGTACGTGTACACCCTCCTTGTCACTCGCGGCAGAATCGCCTTCAACCGCGCATCATCCGCGCACGCTGTCACTGCGCCATAGAACGGCAGCTTGTCGATGAACTCCACAAACGCGTTCTCGACGTCTTCCATATCGCGGTACGCATCCATGTGCTCGCGATCGAGGTTTGTCACGACGGCGCGCACCGGGCTGAGCTTCAAAAAACTTCGATCGCTCTCATCCGCCTCTGCCACCAAATATTGCGAACGCCCCAGCCGCGCATTCGATCCCATCGCGTCCACGCGTCCGCCCACCACCACCGTCGGGTCCAGCCCTCCGCCCGCGAGTACCGCCGCGATCATGCTCGTCGTCGTCGTCTTGCCATGCATCCCCGCTACGGCGATCCCGTACTTCAGCCGCATCAGCTCCGCAAGCATCTCGGCCCGCGGAATCACCGGCGTCTTCCGCGCCCGCGCCTCCAGCACCTCGGGGTTGTCCTTCGCCACCGCCGAGCTCGTCACCACCACATCGCACGCGCGCGCATTCTCCGCGGCATGTCCCACATAAATCTTCGCCCCGAGCGCCGTCAGCCGCTCCGTCACCGCGCTGGCCTTCAAGTCCGACCCCGAAACCTGGTACCCCATCGTCAGCAGAATCTCCGCGATCCCACTCATCCCAATCCCACCGATCCCGATAAAGTGAATCCGGTGCGACGGCGCAAACATGGCATGTTCCGGCAAACTCATCCGCTAGAAATCCCCACTCCATTCTGCACGAAGCCGCAACGCGCGAACTCCCGCGCCATCCTTTGCCGTGGCGGAAAACAAAAGAGCCGGCCCCTGGCAGGACCGGCCCTGATTGAGACTTGACTGCTTACTTTACGACGCGCGACGAAGCACCGTCGGGTCATTCGATGCCGCAGCCGTTGTCCCGAGAAGTTCATCGAACAGCGACCGGTAGTAGACCATCGCCTGGCGCAGATCTTCCGTCGACGCTCGGCCGCTGCTGTGGCGGACCGCAATTTCGCGTGCCGAGCGGTAGTTCTGCACCACCGTCGGATAGTTCACCGAGATGTCCTCGGCGCGCTGATCGAAGTCGCCCATCGGATATCCCCGCGCAGTCATGACGCGGTTCACAAGGCGATCGGCTTCATTCACCGCCATGGACGGGTCATCAACAAAGCGCCGCTGCACCGCCGCCCATTCATCCGCATACGCCGCGCGTTCTGAGGCGGGCAGTTCACGAATCGTCAGCTTATGAACACGTTCCTCACGCTCGGCGAGCGCCGCTTCAGCCTTTGCCGCGTTGCCATGCTGCTCGACTGCGCGCTCATACTCTGGCCCGAAGTGCTGTTTGAGATGCGTGGATCTGTGCCGGCGGCGGGAAATCACAATAGCGGCTATCACGATAATGGCCAGCACGACGATGATGGCTATAAGAACCTTGGGATCCATCGACCTTTATCCCTCCAGTCATTCTTCGATGCAGGTTCAGGCACAACGCGTGGCACGCACGCACGCAGAATTGCGCACCGCTCCAGCTAATGAGCTGCGGAAGAACAACTTGGACTCCCGCGCGGCCGGCTCCGGAACAGCAGCCGGCCGCACGGCAGCTATAGGTTGGCCGACCTGTTTCCTGTAATCAGACGAACAATCAACGTGAGAATCACAGCGCCAATCACCGCAATGATGATCGACATCACCAGTCCGTGATCTCCGCCAAATCCCAGGTGCGTCGCAATGAATCCGCCGATCAGCGCGCCCACGATGCCCACGATGATGTCCATCAGCGCACCGTAACCAGCGCCCTTCATTAGCTTTCCGGTGATCCAGCCAGCAATCAGACCAATAATGATCCACGCGATAATCCCGTGCCCCATAGTGAAAACCTCCAAGCTTAGATTTTTAGGTCCCGCGGAAGCCTATCAGACTCCCATGAAATCTGCACAGAAGAACCCTCTCAGCAATGATGACGATCACCAAACCGGCATCTCATCTCCATGTGTCGATCGGACGGCGTCGCGCAGAGCTTCCCCGCCCTTCGCATGAATTTCCCCCAATGGAGTGTTCCATGAGCCAGACCCTTACGGATGAAAGACTCACTACCGCCGACATCGCGAACTCTCCGCGGCCGACGCAGATTTCCAATGCAAACGACGCAGGGCGCGATCCGGAATTCCCTGACCTGCGGAAGGACACAATCGCACTTCCCGCTGATTCAAACGCCGCTTCAAACACAGCGGCCAGTACCGCTGCAAACACCGAAGCACACGCTCCGCTCTTCCCGGAGAATGAGACTCAGGATCTGCGCACCCGCTGGGACAAAGCGCAGGGAATGTTCGTCGACGAGCCACGCAAGGCCGTCGAAGAGGCCGATGCTCTTGTCGCAACGGCAGTAAAGCGCATCGCAGAGCTCTTCGCCGACGAACGCGCCAAACTCGAGCAGCAGTGGGATCGCGGTGACAACGTCTCCACCGAAGATCTTCGTCAGGCGCTCCGTCGCTATCGGTCCTTCTTCGACAGGCTCCTCAGCTTCCAGTAAATGAAACCGGGGGAGCATCGCTCCCCCCTTTCTTTCGCTCACCTTGACGCTACGTTGCTAAGCAGCGTAGCTTTCTGCGCATCAGTCCCACGGGTCCTTTCTTTAGCAGCCGAACATTTCGGCGAAAGGAACTTCTATGCGCATGATGGTGCGGTTTACTGTTCCACACGAGCCCTTTAACTCTGCGGTGCGCGACGGCACTGCCGCTCAGAAGATGAAGAAAATTCTCGATGAGCAGAAACCTGAAGCAGCCTACTTTATGGACCACAATGGCCGGCGTAGCGCCGTCCTGATCATCGATCTTGCAGACGCCTCGAAGATTCCATCGCTTACCGAGCCATGGTTCCTCACCTTCAACGCGGACGTCGAGGTTCACCCGGTAATGACGCCGCAGGATCTCGCCGCAAGCGGACTCGACGAGATCGGCAAGAAGTGGCGCTAGCCATCTGCACCATCACATCGGTTCGTCACTAGTCATCCTCGCTCTCCAGCGAATCATCGCTGGGGCTGCTAGGGATGCGCCTTGATCCAGCGATGGGCGGTCAGGTCCATCAGGATCGATACTGCGAGCAGGAACACCGAGATTGCCAGCGCTCCCACAATCCACGGCAATTCAATCCGGCCCTTGAGCATCAGGTAGTCCAGGATCCCGAAGACAAGCACCAGCACCGCAGCCTCTGCGAAGAACGCGGAGCAGCGCCGCGACACAATCGCAATCAGATCAAGGTTCATGGCGGCACGCGGCGCCGAACGCGAGCCGGTTTCTGCGAGATGGATGGAGCGGGTCGGATTTGTCGGAGCTTGGGCAGAGCCCGATTCATGGCGAGCAAGTCGATTGTGAAGCATAAAGCACCTTTTCTTCTGCTTCCAGTCTGCTCCCGAGCCCCTCACTACTCAAAGTCAATTTCAAGTAAATGCCTGATTCCGAAGGTGTTTATGCATATCTATTCGGCGCTCGTGCATAAAGTTCCACGCCGCTATGCTGTGAGCGTTTTCCCGGTGCGCACGCCCACCTCCACGCCACTGGCTCGACCAGTCGCGGCTACTTCACACACGATTCCGGCGCCGTCGCAGCCACCAGCGCGACGGCGGCGGGCAGGATTTCCAGTGAGCCTTATTTCAGGCCGGAAAAGACGCTTGTCGAAGGACGGCTATTTGATCGACTTGACGGTCAATGTGCCGTTATCGAGCGTGGCGTCAACCGTGACCTTCTCACCAGCATGATCCTTCAGCATGTCAGGATTGGAAACCGGATACACCTTGCCGTCGACGACAAGCACTGCCGGCGATCCGCCTTCAATGCACTTTTTGGCACATGCCGCGTGGTCAGCGCTGGACACCTTGGCAGGATTCTTCGCACACATGGCGTCAGAAACCCATCCGGTAAATGACTCGGCAAATGCAGAACCGGCGGTAAAGGTGAGAGCAAGTGTGGCGAGCAGAGCGATTCGTTTCACTTCAAGCCTCCTGCGAATTAACTAACGGTCGCGATTATAGACCCGCAAAGCTGCCAAATTGTCACCCGGGATCGCTCGCGGTTAGCAGCAGCCACATTGACCTTGCTCGCCACCTTTGTGACACTCCCCAATATGCAATACGGGGGACGGATCGAGTTCGCAGACGAGCGCAGAATTCGCCGGTTCAACAAGCCGCACTACCGGCTCGCGCACTGGCCCATCTGGATATGGGTGCTCTTTCTGGTTCCCGGGCCGCTCACGTTTCGACTTTTCGCCGGCGGGATCGGCTGGCCCAATCTGGCGTGGTTTCTGGCTGTACTCGCGGGTACGGGCACTGCCGGCGTACGCGGGCAACTGCCCGGAGTCGAGCCACGGCCGTACATCCTCCGCTTCGACGAAGATCGCCCCAACCCGCTGTATCGCCGCATCTGCTACACCTTCGCGTGGAACGCGCTCCTCAGCTTCGCCGCCATCAACATGCTCGCGCTCCTCATTGCCGCAGCCACCGGCACGTGGCGCACGAAACAGCTCTATGAGTGGGCGTACGCGCCGGCATGTGCCCTCGTCCTACTCGCGGGGATCCTCGGCATGCTTCCGCGCGCTGGCTTCTCAACGAAGGGAGAAGGCACTGAGCGGCGCTACTTCTACACGGCAGTCTGGAGCATCACCACTGCACAAACCTTGCTGCTCGTCCTCTGGAAGGCGCTCCCGCTGAGCCGCAAAACCGCATTCCTCAAGCTTGCAGTCTTCACCGGCACGCTCGCCCTCATGGGAGTCGCCGGTCTGCGCGGACTTCTGCCGCGCACACGCCCCATCGTCGTGGGCGAGCTGATCATCGCCGACTGACAGGAACCACAGCGTGACCGATTCCACTGGCTCAATAGGTCTGAATCCTGCTGGCTGCCTGCTCTAACACGCGGGAAACCGTGTTCTTGAACCTGCCCTTGATATCGCGATGAACCCCATTCGAACTTGGAACCGCCGCGAAGTCATCCAGGTCCGTAAATCGGACCACCTGAAAGCGCTGCCGGTTTTCGGCGAGAAACCCGCAGAGCCGCTCGAAGCGTTCCACAACATCCCACCGGATCACTGGCGGCTTTGTGCGATGGCGGCGTCTGGTGAGCATTTCGAACGAATGCGAAACGATGACGAAATACTCCCACCCTGCGCCCTCGGCCGTGTGGAGCGCGTGAATCATCTCGGCTGTGCTGCACGCGCATAACTGGGCAGGCCTGAAGTGCCCGACGAAGTCCTCGAACACAGCCACCGGCAACTCCTCGACGCCGTTGTAGTCTGTCGGATGACCTGTGGAGCTTGGTGCGGGAAATCCACACCTTTTCTGCCCATAGGTGCGGTTGAAGCTGGAGTCGTACCGAATCCCGCAGCGTGCCAGCGCAATGAGGGTGTCCGCGTTGGCGTCAAATCCCCCGGCCCGAAAAGCCACAGCGCGAGGAGCGCCTGCCTGCTGCAAGCGCAGGCCCGCAAACCGGATAATTGCTTCCTGCTCGGCAGCGGAGTACGCGCTGAACAGGTGGCTGCGATAAGGAATCCCGAGGTCAGGGATGTACTTCACCCATTCCGTATGGGGATGTATCTGGACATCGTGTCCGCCAGACACGATTGCCTGCACGACGTTTTGGAGCGGCTGCTCGCCGATCTCGGGAACCGCGGCAAAGAGGCTCTCGACCATGAAGCTCGCGCTCAGCCCGTGCTGCTTCAGGGTTTTGAGCTGGTATTCCAGCCCGACCTCATGGCCGTCCACCTCACCGTACAAATCGCGCCTCATGTCCGCGGCGAGGCGGTCCTCTCTCCAATTCCGGCTGATCGGGTGTGTCTCTGTATCGATGGTGATCAGGACCTTGAGCATGTTGTCGTCTCAGCTTACCGATGGACTACAAAGTATCCAAATGATAGATGAGTCGCAACAGGACCAAGCTACCGGGGTCGAGAACACGCGCTAGTGGAACGGACCTCCTGGATTATTGGGGGGGCTGCGTGGTTGAAGACGGAGATGGCGATGTAGGCGTGGTACCGGGTGCTCCATTTGGCGGCTGCTGAGTGTTCGAATTTCCCTTCGTGTTCCCAGTCGTTCCCGTGGTGGAGGGGCTTGTTGTTTCAGGGTAGGTGCCGGGGGTGGCGGGGGTGGTGCCGGGGGTGGTCGGGGTGATGGGGGAGACAGGGGTTGTAGGGGTTGTGGGGGTGGCCGGAGAGGTTGGGGTGCTGGGGGTGGTGGGCTTTGTGGTGCTGCTGGGGGTGGTCGGGGTTGTGGGGTATTGCTGCTGGGTATACTGCGCCGCGGCCAGACCGGCGAAGGCGCAGAGCGTGACGATGGCCGGGAGTTGATAGAGCTTCATGGGGTCTCCTTACAGGTGTCGGATGCCCCGCGCGGAGAGGAGCGAGATGTTGGTTTTGACGCTGCGGAGCGGGGGGACCCCCCTCCCCCTGTTTTTGTGCAAAATCTTCATTCCGGGAAACTTAGCTTGGTACCAAGTAAGTTGTTTGGTTTCAAGACTTTACGCGCAAAGTCTTGAGAGCAAAGGGGTAATCCACACATGGGGTTGCGCTTTATTTCATCGCCTAGCTGGAGTCAGAAGTTGCGGAAGCGGCCGGCGGTGAGGAGGCGCAGGATCAGCGTGAGGATGACGGCGCCGATGACCGCGACAAAGACGGTGTAGAGGAAGCCGCCCGTACCGGCGAAGCCGAGCGTGATCATGATGAGGCCGCCGACGATGGCTCCGATGACGCCGACGATGATGTCGACGACGGGGCCGAAGCCTGCGCCACGCATGATCTTGCCGGTGAGATAACCGGCGATGAGGCCGATGATGATCCAGACGAGCAGCGAGTGCGTGCCTTCAGTGGACTGGATGTAGCGGCTGACATCTACGTGATGAACGGGGTGTTCCACATTGATCTCCCTCTAAAGGGCTTACAAGACAGGAAGATGAGATTGGAACAGAGGCGCTGCGGGTTGCGCGGCGCCGGATGTTTCTGTGGCGAAAAAGCTTGACTTCCAGAAGAACTGGGCGGAGCATGGGCACCGCTACCCCGGGACCTAATTCCTTACAAATGAGGCGTAACGATGAAACGTAGCAAGATGAGCGTTTGTGCGCTCGCGTGTTCGATTGGTTTTGCACTCCCCTGCCTGGCGCAGGCCAACCCATTGAATGGATCGTGGAAGGTCGATCCGGGGACGATGAAGTACGACGGCCCAACCTATTCGGTGGCGACCGATGCGGAAGGATATACGGTGACGCGCGATGGGAAGGCGCAGCCGAAGACCATTTGCGATGGTAAGCCGCACAAGGATTCGACCGGCGCGATGGTGACCTGCACGAAGTCGGGCTCTGGATACCTGGTGGAGGTGAGCAACAACGGCAAGCGGACGAACAAGGTAACGATTACGGTATCGGCCGACGGCAAGACGGCGACGAGACGGAACGAGGTTTTTCCGGACGATGGAAGCGCACCGTTCACGATGACGGCCGTGGCGAAGAGGGTGTCCGGCGGGCCGGGGGCCGCGGGCACGTGGAAGCAGGTCTCCGTCAAGGAGTCGCAGGACAAGGGCATTCTGTCGATTCACGTGAACGGAAACGACGTGGCGTTCAAGGAGACGGACAACGACAAGCCGGTGAATCTGAAGCTGGACGGGACACCTATGAAGTTTATGGGCGGAACGATGGCGGTGAAGGCGGATGGGCCGCACAAGCTGATCGTTGACTACGCCGGCGCGGATGGAAAGAATCGGCGCCACAATACGTTCGAACTGAGCGCGGACGGCAAGACGTTGACAGAAACGGACGTGACGCCGGCACCGCAGGCGTCCACGATGTCGGTGAAGTTCCACAAGATGTAAGAGTGCCGCGCGGGCCGATGCGAGAAGTGGCATCGGCCCTGCGCGTGTTTATCCAACGGCCCATGCAAAAAATAAAAAAGGAGATCGAAGACATGCGTGTACGTACAGTGTTATCGGGCTTTGCGTTGGTAGTCAGCTGCGTCGGTGTTGCGGCGGCTCAGGACGCCGCGAAGGTTGATTCGGCGCACTACAAGGTGATGAGTGAGAACGCCGAGGTGCGGGTATTGCGTGTGCACTACGGACCTCATGAGAAATCCGTGATGCACAGCCATCCGGATGGGGTGGTGGTTTTCCTGACTGCGGGGAAGACGAAGTTCACGTATCCGGATGGAAAGACGGAGGTGAGGGAGATGAAGGCCGGCGACGCAATGTACACGCCGCATACAGTTCATCTGCCGGAGAACGTCAGCAACCATGCGATGGATGCGGTGCTGGTTGAACTGAAGAAGTAAGGTGCAGAGAATGAGCCCCGGGAGCGATGCTCCCGGGGTTTGTTGTTTGAGGCCGTCACTGGTGCTGCTTGCGGTAGTCCCTGGCTCGCCTGGCGTCTTCTTTCTGCTGCTTGCGTTGCTGCTTCAAGATGGATTTCTGATACTTCTGCGCGGCTTTGTGCTGGTGCTTGTAGTCCGGACGGGCGTTCGACTGCGCGGGCGCCAGCGCAGGAAGGCAGAGGAAGGCAGCGAGCAGGACGAGATAGATGCGGGTGGTTTTCACGGGCTCCCCGGTGAGAGTGGATTGGCGCCATCGTACACCTTCGCGTCAAGTCTCCATGACGGCACTGGTCGCCACGGAGCTCAGGCATCCTGCTTCCCCACCCGTCCGCGATGAACCCGCGTACGGATGGGGCACCCAACATTTACGGGTGGGCCACCCGCCCAGCCGATCCTACTCGCCTATCGCGCGCGAGACGTGATCACGGGTCACGCGGTCTCATGCCACCATAGGCTCACCTCGCTGCGATTGTGGCGCGGGTGAATTGGGCGAACCGGTTCAGTGTGTGGTGCGATTGCGGATTTGTCCGTTCGTGTCCATGATGTCGCCGGGATTCATGCCGGCGGGGCAGGAGCCGATATAGGTCTGGTCCTGAACGACGGTCTCCTTGGTCTTGCCGTAGAACGCCGGGGTATAGGTGGTCGAGCTTTCGGAGTGGAAGCTGGTATCGCCCGAGTAGGTGACAGTGGAGGCGGAGGTGATGGTGGTGGCGCCGACCTTGCAGCTACCGGTGAAGCTGCGCTTGCTGGCGGAGGCCGAGCCCTCGGTGATTACGCAGCCGGTCTGCTTCATGGCCATTTCCTGCGTCCGCTGGTCGTACGCGTGATCGCGGCAGAGGGAGTAGTTGACCTCGGAGGGCGCGCTGCCAGGACTGGTGGTGACCATGTGGAGCTTCCAGAGGCCCTCTTTCATGAGCGGGGTATCGATCGCGTGAGCGGCTCCGACGGTAAATAAGAGCGTTAAGGCAGCCACGACTGTCTTTTTCATGATGGGTCTCCTCGGGAATCGGGGCCCGTTTTGCCGTGATGCTCAGAGTGGTGAGACGACGCTACAGCGGGAGCGGGAGCTTGTCGAGAGAAGTTTGGGGAGTTGCGCTGCCTTTTGGCAGTTGTGGCGCGGAGAGGAAGGTAATTCAGTCGCTGCACCCTGCGTTACGACCGTCAGCGACCCAAGGATCCGGCTTGGTGGCTCGATCCAGGGAGTATGCTTCGCAGCATGATTATCGTGTCGGTTGTGTATCCGAAGAGTGGCGACTCGCATTTCGACCATGACTATTACGTGAAGACGCACCTGCCGCTGGTGTGGGAGCGTTGGGGAGGGATGGGATTGTCAAAGCTGGAGGCACTGCGGGGCGTGGGCGCTCTGGACGGAGGCGCGCCGGGTTCCGAGCTGATCGCGTTGCTCAGCTTCGATTCGATGGAATCCATGCAGGCTGCGCTGGCGGCGGCTGGAGCCGAGATCATGGGGGATATCCCGAACTTCACGAATATTCAGCCGGTGATTCAGGTGAATCGGGCCGCCGTTGGGTGAACTCTGATGAACCCGTTCTAGGCAAGCGATGAATGGGGCACCCAACATTTACGGGGTGGGCCACCCGCCCGATGTAGAGAGAAGGTATCGGGCCGGACTGACTGATCCGACACAGGTTCACTGGATCGCATACGTGGGCCGATTCGCGGGAGGACAGTTCGGGCTCATTCGAAGCAGTCGCTACCGTAGCGAAACATTTAGTGCAAATAGAATCGAAGGTTTCATTGAGATTGTGTCTGCGCCGGAATCTCGTTTGCGAAAACATACTGCCAGCTTTCCAGCCTGCTAGATTCGGCCTACTAGCAGTAGCGTAGCGGTGTTCTCCAAGCGACGCTGTTCACTTTTGCTCACACTATTCCACAAGCACTTTGCGGGATGGGAGTTTCCCCAACTAAGTGCCTGCAATAGATTTCACATTCAATGTCAGCTGGTTCTAAATGTGTGAACTGCCGGACTATGCAACGATTAATGGCTCATCGCGACGGCCATCGATTGCACCCATATCACTGGAGTCCCGAAAGAGGAAAAATAGTGATGAAGAGAAATATTGCTCTTCTGTGTGCCCTGTCTATGGCCCCGTGTCTTCTGTACGCGGATCAACTCAACGTACTCGGAACGGCGAATGGTTTTGCCGTGCTGGGCGCATCCACCGTCACAAATACCGGGCCTAGTGTTCTCAATGGGGACTTAGGGCTTTATCCCGGTACATCAATCACCGGTTTCACCAGTTCCGTGCCGCCGGGTCCTGGCATCGTCAACGGGACCGTCCACGATACAGATGGTGTAGCGATGACTGCTCAAGCCGATGCTTTGAGTGGATATAACGTTTTGAAAGGGCTGCCCTCCACACACGACCTGTCGGGGCAGAACTTAGGCGGACTTACTCTGACGCCGGGTGTCTACACCTATGGCTCTGCTTCTCCGGCGGCACTTCTTTCCGGAACAGATTCAACGCTGACTTTGAATTTCGAAGGGCTGAGTAATCAGAGCTTCGTCTTTCAAATTGGAACTACTCTGACGACTGCGAGCGATTCTTCCGTGGTCCTTGAAAATCTGGGATCGAACGACAGCGTGTACTGGGCGTTGGGCAGCTCCGCCACTCTGGGTACCGACACTTCGTTTGTGGGGTATCTGATTGCCGACCAAAGCATCACCATGACGACGGGTGCGACGATTGAGTGCGGCAGCGCCATCGCTCTGAATGCTGCGGTAACTCTGGACACGAATACCATCAACGCCTGCCCGGCTGGTTCGACAACGTCTGCCGCACCGGAGCCGAGCAGCCTGATGCTGCTGGGCAGCGGTCTATTGGGTATGGCAGGGATTGCGCGCCGCCGTTTTGTCCGCAAGTAGTCAGAAGAAGAGAATGCGCAGAAGACGAGCCGCCTTCGGGCGGCTCGTGTTGTTTATTGGTCTTCGCGCTGGTCTCTTATGGAGCCGAGTGGCACGAAGTTTACCGGCTGTCATCGAAGCCCACTCCGCGATGAGGCCGCGTATGGATGGGGCACCCAGAGTTTGTGATTTCACGGGAGGGCTACCCGCAAGCGCGTACATTGTTCCAGTAGCAAATCGGGCTGCATTATGCGGGTTCTGGATAGAAGTGCGCCACTGAAGATTCCGACATTCCCTGGCGTTGATTTCGAGATCCACAAAGGGAGAACTTCATGAAACCGCCACGTATGACTGCACTGTTCTTTCTCGCCGTTTTGCAAATTTCACTTTTCCTCCCGGCTGCTTCAGCGCAATCTGCCCCGGCCAAAAACCGAGCCAGCGTCCTGCTCCTGCGCCTTCCATGGAACCGAGCAACGGCGAAGCGCCGATGGAGATCTGGTTTTTCGACAGGATGGATGGGGACGATGAGATTGCCTATGTCACCGAGCTCATGCAGGCCGTCTATGCTGCCGCCAAAGGCGACCAGGTAGCGCGTGCGCATCAGTTCTTTATGAACAAGCAACCCGGCGAAACGATGTCGGGAATGGGTCAGTTTGAGCTGAAGATCGCGCAAACGCGCATCAAGGATATGGAGCGTGCAGCCAAGGATCCGAAGGCGCCGCGAGCGCTGGTGGACGAGGTGATGGACTCAGTGCTGGTACAGAACGGCCTGTTCATAACGCCGAAGCCGGTAGTCCGAAACTTCCAACGCAAGTCTGCGCATCTGCGGGATGGGTTGACGATGGCCGGGGCGCAGAAGGAACTCGCGGATGTGCGCGCGTATGTTTACCGGAACGTCGGAACACCGACGGATGCAGAGTTAGAGAATCCTCCGGACGCCTCATGGACGGACCGTCTCGACTTTGAAGAACCGCGCATTATGCGGGCGCTGTATACGGGAGATTTCACCTTCGTGCAGCATTACCGAAGCCAGGTTCTGGTGTACGTGGGGGCAATGAGCGAATACTTCGAAGAGCGCTGTCCGAAACTCTTCGATAGCACCAGCATCAGCGAAGGAGCCAATACCGAGGTTGCCCTGCGATACCAATTGCATCTGCCGGTGGATATGCCGGCGGGTAATCCGCTGGGGCAAAGGCCGTCGGGGAACCCTTTGGATTTGCGCAGAGAGTTTCAGGAGCGGCTGCAGGACACAGAGGACGGAAAGAAGGACGGCGAAATTCTGTACAGTCACGCTCCGTTCAAGTGCGACAGCGGGATCGTCGTGAAGGTTCATAAGAACATGGCGGCGTTTGTGGACTCCAAGATGACGGTGCGCTGATGTGGGTGGAAGAGGCTCGGGCAGTGTTCTTCCCCACCCGTCCGCGATGAACCCGCGTACGGATGGGGCACCTAACATTTACGGGTGGGCCACCCGCCGGGTCGTTTTCACGGGATTTCCGGTGAGAGTGGATTGGCGCCATCGTACACCTTCGCGTCAAGTCTCCATGACGGCACTGGTCGCCACGGAGCTCAGGCATCCTGCTTCCCCACCCGTCCGCGATGAACCCGCGTACGGATGGGGCACCCAACATTTACGGGGTGGGTTACCCGCCCGCTTGGTGGAATTCGGGGTGCGTCTTGCGATTTTTTGCTCCACAGGAGCCACATGTAGAGTCTATAAAGTGGAAGCGGACACGATTCGCTGAGGTGTGCTATGACCGAGGAATTAGTAAAACTGATTGAAGCTGCTCGTACTCGGCCGGTGTCTGAAGAAGCGAGAGGCCCAACGGGTCAGCTTTGCATACGGGAACGCGAAGATTGAGAACGACGATATCACCTGGGAAATGGTGACCGATGCCTACGCCCGCATCAAGGCGGGCCTTGGGCCGCGCTAAATGGATGAGGAAATTCGGCATAGTCACGCACAGGAACCAGTCTCTGCGACCACTGATCCATCGAATTAGCGCGCCTTGAGGTGTTCAACACTGCCCGACAATATCTCAAGATCGAGGAAATGGTCGGCTACTTCCTCGACCCATGTTCCGTTTAAGCTGCGGCCTTCTCACATCCTGACGCTTCATCGCGCTGCGTTGGAAGGGATTTCGCCGACAGCAGGTGTGTGGCGACCGAGCGGCGTGGCTATTCACGGAAGTCAGCACAATCCTCCACAGGCGTTCGAAGTCCCCGAGCGTATTGAGGAGTTATGCGACTACGTCAACGAGAAGTGGAACGCGAAGAGCCCGTTGCATCTTGCGGCGTACGTAATGTGGCGTCTGAATTGGATTCACCCTTTTACGGATGGCAACGGTCGAACCTCACGAGCGGTTTCCTATCTGGCACTGTGCATTGGCTCAAGATGCTTCCACCAGGACGAATGACGATTCCGCAACAGATCGAGCAGGAGAAAACGCCATATTACAAGGCGCTCGAAGCTGCGGACAATGCCTGGGCTGCGGGCAGGATTGATCTGATGGCAATGAAGGGTCTCCTTGGTGCAATGCTTGCGAAGCAGCTCCATGTACTGATGAACAGTCGGAGACCGGCGGAGAGTAGAAGACAGTTCAGTCGCTTCGGCTTTCGGTCTGGTAACCCTTCAGTCGGCTCGGCATGAGGCGAGTTTAGCGGCAGTGGTCGCGCTTCGCGCGACAGCCGGCTTATCCGCGAGGGAAGCCGTCTGTGAATGGGGCAGCCGAGTTGAGCTGAGGTCACGAGTGGGCCACCCGCGACGGGCTATTGACTTCGTCGACCCTCCCATCGACGATAGAGGCGATTTCAAAGGGAGGAAAATGCACGTCTATAGAAGCACGGTTCGCATCGCAGTGTTCTTCAGCGTCATTGGAATGATGCTCTTCGGTCCGCCGGTGCAGGGACAAAAAGTAGATTCTTACCTGAATGACATGAACGAGGCTCTCGTCCCATATGGAACGCTCACGAGCAACTCGTGCCATTCGGTGCAGATCGATCTGAACGGACCTTGGGGCAATTTTGCAATACCGTCCGGGGTAGACGATAAGACGCATGAATTGCAGTGGGCGGTATTAAAGATCGATGTCAGGAGAATCTTTGTGAACTTAGCCGACTTAGATGAAGACAAATTGCATAACCAGTCGATCTTTAGCTTGGACTTGAAGCTGGCACGTCAAAGGGACGCCCTACGATCCAGATACTCCAATGGTCATGATGCAAACAAAAGGCCTAAATACATACATGACCGTGCACACCATCGACCCTGAGAAGGTACATGCGCTGGAAGGAAAGACGGGTACAGAGGCTGATATGGGTCTCACTCTCGACCAACCAAAGCTCGTCCCTCCCAGGATCAGGCCCACGCAGACGCATTCTATAAGGCAATAGAAAAAGCGATCATCTTAAGGCACAGTAAGAAGAATGAACGAATCACTACCTCGTCGAAAAGACGAAGCTGGCCGTTCGGATGACTACTTGGTGATGGTCTCTACTCCACCGTAACGCTCTTGGCTAGATTTCTGGGCTGGTCGACGTCGCAGCCTCTCCGGACGGCGATGTGGTAGGCGAGGAGTTGCAGCGGGACGACTTCGAGGATGGGTAGCAGCAGCTCGGGGGCGGCGGGGATTTCGAGGACGTGCTCGACGAGCTGGTGGATGTGCGTGTCGCCTTCGGTGGCGATGGCGATGACGCTGCCGCTGCGGGCGGTGACCTCCTGGATGTTCGAGAGGGTCTTTTCGTACTTGAGGACGGAGGCGGGGTCGTCGGGGTCCTTGGTGGCGATGACGACGACGGGGAGGGTTTCGTCGATGAGGGCGTTGGGGCCGTGCTTCATCTCGCCGGCGGGGTAGCCTTCGGCGTGGATGTAGGAGATCTCCTTGAGCTTGAGCGCGCCTTCGAGGGCGATGGGGTAGTGGATGCCGCGGCCGAGGAAGAGGAAGTCGCGCGCGGTGGAGAACTCTTTGGCGAGCGTGGCGCAGAGGTCGTCGACGGAGCGGAGGACGGTCTCGAGCTTGTTGGGCAGGAGTGAGAGCTCGGTGGCGTAGTGGAGGGATTGGCTGGCTGTTACCGTGCCGCGGACCTGTGCCAGATGCAGCGCGAGGGTGAAGAGCGCGGTGAGCTGCGCGGTGAAGGCTTTGGTTGAGGCGACGCCGATCTCGGGGCCGGCGTTGGTGGTGATGGTTCCGGCAGCGAGGCGGGTGACGGCGGAGCCGACGACGTTGCAGATGGCGAGGGTCTTCGAGCCTTTGGCGATGAGCTCCTGCTGCGCGGCGATGGTGTCGGCGGTTTCGCCGGACTGGGTGATGAGCAGGCCGAGGGTGTGGGGGTCTTCGATGGGGTCGCGGTAGCGGAACTCGGAGGCGTAGTCGACGTCGACGGGGAGGCGGGCGAGGCGCTCGATCATGAACTTGCCGGCGAGGCCGGCGTGCCAGGAGGTGCCGCAGGCGGCGATGGTGACGGAGGTGGCGGCGCGGAGGTCGTCGGCGGAGAGGGACATGTCGGGGAGGAGGACCTGGCCGGTGTCGAAGGAGATGCGGCCGAGGGTGGTGTCGCGGACGGCGCGCGGCTGCTCATTGATCTCCTTGAGCATGAAGTGCTTGTAGCCGGCTTTTTCGGCCTGGATGGGGTCCCAGGTGATGCGCTGCGGGAGTGAGGGTTCTGGGGTTGCCGTGGAAGTCGGTGAGGACGATGCCGGAGGTGGTGAGGGTGGCGACTTCGTTGTCGGCGAGGAAGTAGATGGTGCGGGTGTGGTGGAGGATGCCGGGGACGTCGGAGGCGAGGAAGAATTCGCCGTCGCCGAGGCCGAGGACGATGGGCGGGCCCATGCGGGCGGCGACCATCTTGTCGGGCTCGTGCGCGGAGAGGACGCCGATGGCGAAGGCGCCGGTCATGCGGCGGGAGGCGCGGCGGACGGCTTCTTCGAGCAGTGAGGATGGCCAGGTGCCAGTCAGTGGATTCCAGGACGGCGACGGATTCGTTGGAGTCGCTCGGCGTCGGTGGCGTGTACGCGCGCTTCCACCTTGCGTGACGATGACGGCCGTCCTGAGATGCGGAGTGCGGCGGCCGCGGCTTTCTCGAGCTCATCCTGGATGAGGTGCGCGATGATCTCGGTGTCGGTTTCGGAGGCGAACTTGTGGCCCTTGGCGATGAGCTCGTGCTTCAGCGTGAGGTAGTTTTCGACGATGCCGTTGTGCACGACGACGAGCGTGCCGGTGCCGTCGCGGTGCGGGTGGGCGTTCTCCTCGGTCGGGCGGCCGTGCGTGGCCCAGCGGGTGTGGCCGATGCCGTAGGTGCCGGGGACGGGATCGCGGGCGAGGATCGCGTCGAGATTGCGGAGCTTGCCGGGGGCGCGGCGAAGCTGCAGGCCCTCAGGGCCGCCGGCGACGGCGATGCCGGCTGAGTCGTAGCCGCGGTATTCGAGACGGGCGAGTCCCTCCATGATGACGGGGACGCAAGGTTTGGGGCCGATGTATCCGACAATTCCGCACATATAAGCACGAGTGTAGCTGGCTGGGGCTCTGTGGAGAGATGACGGGCGGGTGCGCGAAGGTAATGGAAGGATCAGAGGGTAGAGGGTAGAGGGTAGAGAAAGAAGAGGCCCCGCTCGGAAGAGCAGGGCCAGAGGTGCAAGAAGGCACGGAGGCTAGAAGGCGAACTTGATGGCGCCCTGGAAGATACGCGGGCCTTCGCCGGTGGTGGAGCCGATCTGGCCGAAAGTGCTGGAGCTGGTCGTGGCCGTCGGAGTGCTGAAGTAGGGATGGTTGAGGACGTTGAAGGCCTCCAGACGCAACTGGAGCGTCATCGCTTCGTGAACCGGGAAAAAGCGGCTCAAGGAAGCGTCGGTCTGGATGTAGTTGCGAGCGCGGAAGGCATTGCGGCCTACGTTGCCGAAGGCGCCGGCTGGCAGGTTGTAGGCGCTGGTCGGGCAGGTGGGGTTGAGCGTGGAAGGACAGAAAGCCAGCGGGTTGAGATATCCCCGCAGCGCCTGGGACGTACCGGAGTAGAGCTTCTGGTTGAGATAGACCGGGACGCCTGGCACGCGGTTGGGCCGGTCGTTGCCAACCGAGGTGAGTGAGACGTCGGTGCCGGTGGTGACGTTGACGGGAGCGCCACTGGTGACGTGAACCAAGGGCGCGATCTGCCAACCGTTTACGACAGCGGCGATGAGGTGATTCTGCATGTGGAATTTGGTGCCGGCGACAACGGCCGTGTTGAAGATGTGGCGGTAGTCGCTGCCGCAGGGGCCGTAGTCGGAGCGGAGGTTGAAGGGCTGGGAGACGGAGGTGTCGGCGATGTCGCCCTGCGCGTCAACGATGTCGAGGCACTTGGAGTAGGTGTAGTTGGTGAGGAGGCTGAAGCTGGCGGAGAGGCGGTGCTGGACGCTGGCGATGACGCCGTTGTAGTTGGCCATGCCCTCATTGAGTATCTGGGTAGAGGCGGAGCCGGTGCCGCCGACGGCGTAGTAATTGCCCTGGACGGGGTTGAGCTGAGTGAGCGTTGCGCGGGAGATCGAGTTGGCGGTGGTGGAGCAGTTGTGCCGGCTGCGCCGGGTTTGGCGGCGGCGGGCCCGGTCTGCACGACGCCGGCGCAGCCGGTGCCGCCTGCGCCCCAGACACCGGGGACGAAGTTGACGGGGTTGAGTGGAACGCCGAGCGGCATGCGGAAGGTGTCCGAGCCGATGTAGTCAATCTGCAACTGGTAGTCGTGCGGGAAGGCGTGCTGGATGCTCATGGTGTACTGCGAGCTGTACGCGGGGCGGAACTTCGAGGGCAGCACGACCCACTGCGTCTGCGGAAAGAAAGTGACGGAGGTTGCGGAACGGGGCGGCTGCGGGAAAGGCGAGCTTGTCACCGTGCCAGTGGACCAGGGATTGGTGAGGCTGATCGGGCCTGAGGTGGATGTCTGGCTCTGGCTGATGTTGGGGGCGAAGGGCGGGTTCTGCTGGTCGCGTTGGCCGGTGTAGAAGTTGGGTTCGTCGTAGATCAATTCGTAGCCGCCGCGGATTACGGTTTTGCCGTTGCCCACGGGATCTAAGGAGAAACCAACGTTGGGGGGAGAAAAGCCAGGGAGAGCTGCCGGTGAAGTTGCGCCCCACGCCCGGATCGCCGTAGAAGAGCGAGCCTGCGGGCGCGGAGGGGAAAACGATGCTCTTCTGGCCGGCGGTGAAGGCGGACATGCTGAAGACGGAGCCGTGGTTGAAGTAGTCAACGGGGAAGAAATCCGGCGACCAGCGAATGCCGGCGACCGCCGTCAGGCGTGGTGTGGCGTGCCAGGTGTCCTGCACGTAGATGCTGGGGATGTTGCCGCGCAAGGCTTCCTGCTGCTGCGGGCTCTGCTGGAAGCTGCTCTGGAGACCGAAAAGGAAGTCGAGGTCGGCGTCACCGAGCGTGCTTCCGCCGTTGGGGCCGGAGCCGGAGTACTCGCCGTTCGTGGCGAAGTTGCCGTTGGAGTTGAAGCCGGAGCGGAAGTTGAGCTGGTTGCGGACGAATTCGCCACCGACAATGATGCTGTGATGGCCGCGCAGAAGAGTGATTTCATCGGTGGCGTTGAAGGCGTTGTCGTTGATGACGGCAGCGATGCATGTTCCGCAGCCAGTGGTGAACTTGTTGGAGACGGTGTAATAGAGGCCGGCTGGGGAGTACTGGTACACGTTGATGCCGAAGGCGTGGCATTCGGGACATTGCTTGCATAGCCGCGATTATTTTTGATGCGGGAGAAGGTGATGTGCGCGGAGTTCACGGTACGGGAGCTGACGGTCCAGTTTTCGCCAAAGGTGAGCGACTGGAAACGCTCGAGGTTGCCGGATTGCGTGGTGACCAGGATATTGCCCGGGTTGTAGACAGCGGGCTGCTGGTAGCCGTCGATGAAGTAGCGACCGAAGAAGTTGTGCCTGGAGCTGATGTTCCAGTCGACGCGGGTGACGAACTGGTTGTCGCGGGTG
>CAWIFG010000007.1:0-59296 GCA_963835345.1 uncultured Acidobacteriaceae bacterium
GAGGTGGAAGTCGCAGCCGGCGGCGAGAATGAGGCGGATGCCGGCATCGGCCAGAACCGCACGCAAATGATTGAGAAGCAACTGGACGCGGGGCGGGTCGAACTTGTAGCGACTGCTGGCGTGGGGGGTGCAGACGACGTGAGTGATGCCGTCATCGGCGGCCATGCGCGCCATCTTGAGCGACGTGGCGAGGTCGGGAGGGCCGTCGTCGATGGCGGGCAGAAGATGGTGGTGCAGGTCAACCACGATTTGAGGGTAGCATTGCCTAACTATCAGTGCGGGTGGATGTTAAACAGCAGATCTGGAGCAGCGTTGCTGTGGAAGACTGCATCACAGAGGGAAAGGATAAGCTGCGTTTCGAGGCCCGGCCTCCCGTATGATGACGAGAGTGCGTTGTGCTGCGGTTACGTGAGCGGCTATCTGACAGGCAAGCACGGAAGGAAATCTTTCTCAGGGACCCACATGGCAGAAACCAACCCGAACAGCTCGAAGCCCCGCGTTCTCGTCGCCGATGATGAGCAGGTGATCGCGAACACGCTCGCGATTATTTTGAACCAGGCAGGCTTTGAAGCGCGTGCAGTGTATAGCGGCGAGAAGGCGATTGAGGCGCTGGACACCTTCAGGCCCGACATGCTGATCTCGGACGTCATCATGACCGGAATGACGGGTATCGAGGCGGCGATTCAGACGCGCGCCAAACTTCCAAATTGCAAGGTACTATTGTTCTCCGGACAGGCGGCGACCGCCGACCTGCTGGAGCGGGCAAGGGCGCAGGGACACGAGTTCGAGATCCTGGCCAAGCCCGTTCACCCGACAGATCTGCTCGCCAAATTGCGCGGGTAGAGAGGCGAGAGCGAGATACGAGCGGGTGGCCCCCGACGCTCCCTGAGCGCACCTCGGCATTGACACCTGGTATCTCGCTCTCGTCCTTCTCATTTAAGACAGTGAATAGTGAATAGTGAATAAGGCAACTGCAAATCACTATTCGCTCACGGCACCTTCTAAATCGGAAGCTTCGCCCGGCGGCGCAGAATTTCGCGGTATTTCACTTCGATCAGGTACTCGTAGAAGCTTTGCAGCGTGGCGTACATCACGCCGGCGGCGCCGTCGAGTACCGCGCCGCGCACGAACATCATGTACATCCACTTGAGCAGCGGACGCGCGGGCATGCGATAGAAGATCGCCTTCTGGGCGGCGCGGCGGTCGTGGAAGTTGCGCGCGAAGAGTGCGTCTTTGAAGGACGCGTCGCGGACGGCGTCTCCATTGGCAAGGAGCTCGGCTTCGGCGGTGGAGTACTGGTTGTGCTTCGCGACCCAGTGAGCGAGGCCTTTGGAAAAGGCCATGTGGTCGAGCGGCGCGGAGAGCTGGCCGGTGTCGCCGTCGACTTCGACGAATTCATTGATGTCGCGCGTGTAGTGGACGCGGCCGACGCGGACCAGGCGCACGTAGTAGGGCGTGAGCTGCGCGTGTTTGAGCCACGTGCCCCAGAGGAAGTCGCGGCGGCGGATACGGAAGGCGGCGATGTTCGCGGGCGCGGCGGCTGCGGCGCGCGGGATTTCGATGGAGAGCTCAGGCGTGGCGCGCTCGTCGGCGTCGAGGACGAGAACCCAGGGATGACGGAAGGGGAGTTGCATCGCGGCATTGCGCTGCGCGGCATAGGTGTCGAAGGTGCGTGTGGTGACGGTCGCGCCACGGGCGCGGGCTATTTCGACTGTGCGATCGGTGGAGTTGGAGTCGAAGATGTGGATGTCGTCGCACCAGGCGACGGAGTCGAGGCATCCGGGCAGGTCCTGCTCTTCGTTGAGTGTGAGGATGAGGACGGAGACCATGGAGGAAGTTAGGGGTTAGGAGTGAGGAGTGAGGGGTCAGAAGTGCGAGTGCGCTGGCGGATGGGTTGCGCGGGGTGGCCGGAATAGACAGTCCAGGGATCGAGGTCGCGCGTGGCGACGGAGCCAAGGCCGAGCACGGCACCCTCGCCGACGCGAACGCCGGGAGCGACGGAGGCGCGAGCGCAGATCCAGGCGTACGGCTCGATGGTCATGGTGTAGGCCAGCAGTGGGAAGCCGGGGTCGTTGTAGTCGTGGGTTGCGCCGCAGAGATAGCAGTCCTGGGAGAGGATGACGTGCGAGCCGAGGTGCATGGGTGAGGGATTGTAGATCTCGACGCCATCGCCGGCAGCAACATGGTCGGCGCAGCGGAGATTCCATGGGGCCCAGACGCGCGAGGCCGGATAGAAATGGCAGTCCGGGCCGAGCGTCGCGCCGAAGAGACGAAGCAGCATGGCGCGCCAGGCGTGGAGCGGGCGCGGCGACAGACGATAGAGCAGCAGCCAGGTGATGTTCCAGAGCAGGCGAGCGGCGCGGTTGGAGAAGGTGAACGCCGGACGGGTGTAGGGGTCGTCGCCCGTGGTGATGTGATCGGCGGCGCGGTAGTCGGGCTGGCGGGGCATCAGCGGGCCTCCGTCAGCGGTGCTGTGTGCGGTTGAGGATTTTGCGGAGTTTCGAAGACGCGGAGGATGGCCTCGGCATTGCGGCGCATGTCGTAGCGACGGACGAAACTCTCGCGGGCGAGGACGGACATTTGCGCCTGCTGTTCCGGCGTGAGGGCGAGCCAGCGTGTGAGCAGGCGGGTGATGCCTTCTTGTGTGTCGTGCTCGACCAGAGCGCAGCCGTCGGCTTCGAGGTCCTGCGCGATGTTGACGGGGTGGGTCAGGAGCACGGGGCGGCCAGAGGCAAGGGCTTCGACGACGGCTACGCCGAAGTTCTCCTGGTGAGAAGGGAGGACGAAGGCCTCGCAGGCGGCGAAGGCGCCCCATTTTGCATCGCCGAGTAGCAGACCGGGCCAGTGGATGCGGTGCCTGCAGTTGCGGTCTCCGGCTAGGGCCTCGAGGCGCTCGCGCCAGCGATTGGGGTCCGGGCCGGCCATGACGAGGTGCAGGTCCGGGTGGGCGGCGCTGAGCTCGGCGAAGGCACGGACGAGGAGGTCGCAGCCTTTTTTCTCGTTGATGCGGCCGAGGAAGAGGAGAAAGCGGCGGCCGGCGAGCTCGGGGCAGGCGGCCTGGAAGACGGCGAGAAGGGCGGAGGTGTCGGGCGGCGGGGCCTCGGCGCCAAGGGGCACGACCATGGACTTCCAGCGGTGCAGCCAGAAGCTTTGGGCGGCAAGATCGCGCTCGGCGACGGTGGTGAAGAGCACCTGGCGGGCGCCGCGGAGGACCCAATATTCGGCGGGAAGCCAGTACAGCCACTTCTTGGCGTGCTTGGCGGGGAACGCTCGCTTGAAGTAGGGGTCGAGCATTCCGTGCGTAAACACAACATAACCCGGGTGCTTTGCGACCGCTAATGAGAGCTGCCAGACCGGTGAATTCCCACAGGCCATGCACAATGACTCCATCGAAACGGCCACGGTTTTTCCTCAGCCAGCGGAGCAGCGCCGGCCGGAACCAGTGCTTGTGCGGACCGCCAAGCGCGTGGACGGGAAATGGAAGGTCGCTGAGGAAGGGAGCGGATGGGTCGTCGAGGGTGGCGAGCTCGCTGGTGTACCCGGCGGGAGCGTAGCGAACGAGCATCCGGATGACCTCGGTCGGGCCGCCCGCCGCGGGGCTGACGGTTCCGACGATGTGGAGGATTCTCATTCGCTCGAAGGGTGGGCTCTTGAGGGTAAGGATATCAAGCGAGGCTGCGGACAAGGGTGGCTGCTCGGCGAACGTTTCGGGTTTCAGGCGTGCAGCTTTCCGGTGACGGCGGCCAATGCCTGCCGGAGTCCGCGGACGTCCGTCTCGAAATCCCAGGAGGCGATGCGGGCCTTTGCGGCTTCGCCCATGCGCTGCGGCTGGTCGGGGGTGGAGAGGACTTGGCTGAGAGCGGATGCGAGGGCATCGATGTCGCCGACGGGGAAGACGAAGCCTTCGACGCCGTCGGTGATGAGATCGGCGTGGGAACCGACTTCATCGGAGACGACGACAGCGCAGCCGGCGGCCATGGCTTCGTTCACGATGAGGCCCCAGGGCTCGTGGCGCGAAGGGAGAACGAAGACGTCGGCCAGGGCGAAGAAGGCGGGGAGTTCGGATTGGTTACGGAAGCCGAGGAAGCGGACGCCTTCGAGCGCGAGATCGCGTGCGCGGGCTTCGAGGCTGGCGCGCTCTTCGCCGTCGCCAACGATGAACAGGTAGGGGAGCGGCGCGGGTGAGACGGCGCACAGGCGGGCGTAGGCCGCGAGCAGGTGGTCGGCGTGCTTACGCGGCTGGAGCTTGGAGGCGAAGAGGATGATCGGCCGCCCCGGAGCGAGTTGCAGGTCGCGGCGGAGCTGTTCGGTATCGCTGGCGGCGGCGCGCTGAGCGAACCAGGCGTTGTCGACGGCGTAGGGCATCGGGAACTGCGGCATGTCGTCGCCGAAGTAGTAGGCCCAGTAGTCGCGATTGCGCGAGCCGATGGGAAGCGTGGCCGCGATGGCCGGGCGCAGCAGCCGGAGGAAGAGGTGCTTGGCGGCGAGGGTCGGGAGGCTGCGTGGGCGGTCGGCGAGCCAGGATTCTGCGCGCAGCAGAACGGGAATGCCGAGGGCATTCGCGGCGAGGATGGCGTGCAGCGCGTTGGCGCTGGCGTAGCCGTGCACCCAGAGGGCGTCAAAGGCGGGCGAGCCGTCGGGATTGCGGAGGCGGCGCAGGATGCCACGGCTGATGGGGCTCAGCGGTGAGACGGTGCCGGTGTCGCGCAGACGGGGAAGGAATTCGCTGTGGTAGCCGTCGAGGAGCGGAACGTCCCAGGCGACCTCAACGCCGAAGCCTTCGTCCTTGTAGCCGCGGAGGGAGAAGTCTGACCCGAAGAAGACGGTCAGGTCGATGTCGGGTTCGCGGGCGATGCGGCGGAGTAGCGGCGCCTGGTACTGGATGGGGTGCGTGACAACATAGGCGAGGCGCACCGGTGTGCGGTCTGAGGAGCTTTCTGGGACGGCCATGGCGCCGGGCTCCTCACAAGTTCTTAACCGTGATGAGCAGCGAGACGACGCCAAACAGCGTGCCCAGATTACCGTTGGCAATGAACGACTTCAGGAAGTCGTCGGGCAGGAAGACGATGTCATTGGCTTGCAGGATCGGGTCTGGATCTTTGCCGTGGAGGATTCGCTGGATGTCAACCTTTACGACGGTGCGGTGGTCGCCGACGGTGCGGATCACGCGCACGTCGTTGTACTTGCCCGGGTAAGCGAGACCGCCGCTGAGTGCGGTCGCTTCCATCAGAGTGAGCGGAGCGTATTGGTTGAGCGGAATTGTTCCGGAGGTCTTAAAGTCGCCAACCATGTAGACCACGCCGATGCGGCTGACGATGATCGTGTCGCCGGGAAAGATGGGGATGTTGGCGAGACTGCTGCGGAGCGGATCCGTGCCGAGATCGACGACGAGGGGTTCTGCCACGCCGGGACGGCTGATGGTGATGACATGGCTGGCCGTGGCGGGGAGCCCGCCGGCGGCCGCGAGCACATCGAGCAGACGCCGCGAACCAACGATGGGGACGACTGAATGCACCTCACCGGCGACGGTCGCCTGCTGGTTGAGTCCTTCAACGAGTTGGATCGTGACCTGAGGGTTGCGGTAGATGCCTGCGTCTTTGAGCCGCTGCTCGATGAATTGCTCAGCCTGAGTGACAGTGAGTCCAGCTAACTGAACTCTCCCGATCAGCGGCAGAACAACGGTGCCCTGGGCGGACAGCCTTACCTCCGGGGCGTAATCGGCCTGCTCGAAGACACGAATGGAGATGAGATCACCCGCGGCGAGTAGTGCCTCACGGGCTGGAGGAAACAGCAAAGCGCGGTCGGTAGTGACCGTAGCGGTTGTAGGTGTTTCGACGGCTGGCCCCGGCCCGTTGAACTGGGCAAAGGATGCCGGGCTGCAAAGGAGTGCGACCGCCCAGAGCAAGGAGATGACGAGCAGGCGTGAGCTTCTGGGAAACGGTGGTGAAATACGCGCACTCACTTGGGACCTCCATTGCGTGATTTCTGATTGCCGCGCGACTCCCAACCTTTGCTGTCGATACCGCCCGAAGCGTAGCCGGAGTAGCCGGAGTATCCATAGTAGGCGTAGTACTCAGGCGAGTTGAGATCGACGGCGTTGAGCACCGTACCTGTAATTTTGGTTCCGGCGCGCAGCAGGACATCGCGCGAGCGGCGGACGGCGTGCTTGTTGGATTTGCCCTGGCGGACGACCAGAACGACGGCGTCGGCATCGTTCGCCAGGACGACGCTGTCGGTGATCGAAAGCAGCGGCGGGGAGTCGAGGACGATGTGGGTGTAGATACCGCGGCACTCGGCCAGGAGCCGGTCCATGGCATCGGATGCAAGCATCTCGGTGGGGAAGGGAGGCACAGGTCCACTGACCAGGACATCGAGCTTCGGCACCTCAGCGACGTGCTGGACAGCTTCACTCAAGGTGGTGCTTCCGGTAAGGACGGAGCTGAGGCCGATCTTTCCGTTGATATTGAAGCGATGGTGAACGGTAGGCCGGCGCAGGTCGGCATCGATCAGAAGGACGCGCACGTCGCGTTGCGCAAGCACGCAGGCGAGATTCATCGCGACGGTGGTTTTGCCTTCGCTGGGTGTCGCGCTGGTCAGCAGGATGACCTGCGGCTCGCGGCCGGCGACGGAAAGCAGCAGTGAGGTCCGGAGAGCGCGGAAGGCCTCTGAGAACTGGGACATAGGCGCCCCAATCACCGCGAGATTTCGCTGTACAGGGGTCTGGCCGGCCAGCTCCGCAGTACTACGGCGAATGCGCGGAATGAGAGCGAGTGAGGGCAGCCCGGAGATGGATTCGATCTGCGCGACGGTACGTATCCCGGTGTCCAGGCTCTCGAGGACGAAGGCGATGACGATGGCGAGCGCAAGCATCAGGATGCCGTCAACGATCATCATGCTGGACCGCGATTGCAGCGTGGGCCCGATCGGCGGAACAGCGTTATCGATGATGTCGATCTCGGTGGATTCCAGGCCGGCCTCGATACCCGCAGTGCGCAAGCGTTGCGAGAGGCCTTCGTAGAGTGTGCGGTTCGACTCGAAGTCGCGCTGGCGCAGCGTGTACTCGACGAGGTCATCGCGCAGCTTGTAAGCCTCTTCCTTCTCGGCTTCGAGCGCGCCGCGAGTCTGCTGCTCATTTACGTTTGCCGCAACATACGCCTCGTGAGCCTGGTCGACCAGCCGCTTCTCCTCGTCACCGATCTGTTTATCGATCTGGGAGATCTGGTCCTGGAGCGCTTTGACCTGGGGGTGATTCGGCCCCAGCGTTGCGTTCATCTCAGCGTAGCGAACCATTAACTGCTGCTTGGTGGATCGCAAGCCGCTGAGGCTGGTGGACAGGCTACCCGCCACACCTGCGCCGATGGTTCCGTCGAGCGCGTCGGGGTTCATGCCGGAGAGAGTCTTGTAGCGGGCCTGCTGTTGAATCCGGGCAATCTGCGCGGCGCTGACGGCACGCGTCAGGTCGTCGAGGGCGGACTGAATCTCGTTGTGCTGCGGATCGAAGCCGATGACACCGATTCGCTTCTGCAGGTCGATCAATTGCTCCTGCTGCGTCTCGACCTGCTGCTTCAGATCACGGAGCTGCAGCGAAAGGAAGTCCGAGACGCGCTGCGTCGCTTCGAAGCTCGATTGCAGATCGCGCTGAATGAATTCGCGAATGAGCCGGTTGACGATATCGGCCGAAAGCTTGGGATCAAGGGTCCGGCAACTGATCTGGACGAGGTCGGTCTTGGGGACGACATCCACGCTGATGTCGCCGTTCATGCCGTTCAATGTGCCCTGGCGAACATTGAGGTCGTCCAGGCTGAGGTGCAGGTTGGGCCCGTGGTAGCCAGTGAACGCTGCATTGTTGGGAAGGTCAAGATCGCGCGCGACGGTCAGCAGGACGGTGTCGCTCTTGATGATGGCGACCTGAGTGGACAGCGAGGAGCTCGCCGAGCCGTAGCCCGGACCGCCGCCGACGCGGAATTGCTGGGATGAGCCGGTGCGAATCTCAATGGTGCCCATCGCCTGATACATGCGCGGCTGTGTGGTGCCCTTATAAAAGCCATAGGCGAGACCCAGCGCAGTGATGGCTGCGATGAGGTATTTGCGCTTCCTGACGGTGAGGAGCGCCTCCGACAAGGTCGTATCGGCTGGATTCTGCGTGGCCACAGCAGGCGGGTTTGCATCTGCTGGCAGTGGAGACACTTCGGCCCTTCCGGAGATCATTGCTCCTTAGTCTACTTGAAAAACCTGCGGATACCTGACTGGCAACCGGGCGGACCCCGGTAAGGCTCTACAATCAGAGACAAACTGGAATTTTGATGAGCGGGAGTCAAGGAGCAGCGATGGAGCATGGTTGCCAGATAGCAGTTGTCGGCTCGGGGTACGTGGGGCTCGTGGCCGCGATCTGTTTTGCGGAGATCGGCCATAGGGTGATCTGCGTCGACAACGATGAGCGCAAAGTGGCGGCGCTGCAGGGAGGCGACAGCCTCATCCACGAAAAGCATCTCCCCGAGTTGCTGGGGCGGTACAGAAACACGCGCGTGCGGTTCACGACCGACCTCGCCGAAGCAACCCGCGAGTGCGATGCGATTTTTATCGCGGTCGGCACACCGCAGGCCGAGAACGGCGACGCCGATCTCTCCTATGTCGAGGCTGTTGCAAGCGAGATTGCGCGGCACATCAGCGGATACAAGGTCATCGTGGAGAAGAGCACGGTGCCGGTTTACACGAACGAGTGGATCCGGCGCGTGATCGAGCGTAACGGCGTCAGCCGCGACGCATTCGATGTGGTCTCCAACCCGGAGTTCCTGCGCGAAGGGACGGCCGTCGAAGACTTTCTGCACCCGGACCGCATTGTGGTGGGCGCGGACAGCCAGCGCGCCGCGGCGCTGCTGAAGCAGATCTACTCTCCGCTGGTGACCGGCGCGTACTACGAGAAGGACGGAGCGATCGAGGGCGGATGCTCCATGCAGTCGCCGCCGCCGCTGCTGATGACCTCGACCAAGAGCGCGGAGATTATCAAGCATGCTTCAAATGCGTTCCTGGCATTGAAGATCTCGTTCATCAACGCAGTGTCGAACCTGTGCGAGGCTGCGGACGCGAATGTGGAGCAGGTGGCGCGCGGCATCGGTCTGGACTCGCGAATCGGTCCGCGCTTTCTGCGGCCGGGCATCGGGTATGGCGGGTCGTGCTTCCCGAAGGACGTCGCGGCATTCCGTTCGGTCGCACAGCAGATGGGTGTGGACTTCAGCCTGCTGAGCGAAGTGGAGAAGATCAACGCGCAGCAGAAGCGCCGCTTCCTGAGCAAGGTGCGTTCGGCGCTGTGGACCCTGCGCGGAAAGCGCCTGGCAGTGCTTGGGCTGTCGTTCAAGGGCGAGACAGATGATATCCGCGAGTCGCCCGCGATTGATCTGGTGGAGATGCTGTTGTGCGAGGGATGCTGCATTGTGGCGTACGATCCTGCGGCGACAGATCGCGCGCGGTTGGAGCTGCCGCCTTCGCAGTACATGAGCTATGCAGCCGATGCTTACGAGGCTGCCAAGGACGCGGACGCTGTTCTGATCCTGACCGACTGGAAGGAATTCGCCGATCTAGACCTGCGAAAGATTCATGCGGCGCTGCGCTATCCCATCGTGGTGGACGGCCGCAACCTCTTTGATCCTGCCGTAATGCAGGAGCAGGGCTTCACTTATATGAGCATCGGAAGGCCGACCGCGACTCCAGTGCGTGAGACGGTCTCGGATGTAATCACGAGCAAGTAGAGCGAGCGGCCGCAGGATTTGCACGCTGCGCATTCAATGCGCAAGGGAGCAGGAATGGCTTCGAAGAGAGTTCTGGTAACAGGTGCCGCGGGTTTTCTGGGATCGCATCTGTGCGATGCTCTGCTGGCGGACGGCAATGAGGTTGTCGGCGTCGACAATCTTTGCACCGGAAACCTCGCCAATCTGCGGCATCTACAGGGTGAGCCACGTTTCCGGTTTGAGCAGATCGATATCTCGGAGCCGTTCGACGTCGGTCAGGTGGAGTACGTCTTCAACTTTGCCTCGCCGGCGAGCCCGGTGGATTACATGCGGCTCGGGATCGAGACACTGCGCGTCGGCTCGGCCGGCACGCTGAACACGCTCGAGGTTGCGAAGCGATATAACGCAGGCTACCTGCATGCATCGACCTCGGAGTGCTACGGCGATCCGGAGGTGCATCCGCAGGTAGAGAGCTACTGGGGCAATGTGAACCCGATCGGGCCGCGCTCGGTGTATGACGAATCGAAGCGCTTCTCCGAGGCGGCAGTGTCGGCCTATCGGCGCTATTACAACGTGAATACGCACATGGTGCGCATCTTCAACACGTATGGACCGCGGCTGCAGGCCAATGACGGACGCGTGATCTCGAACCTGATGATGCAGGCGCTGCGGGGCGATCCGCTGACGGTCTATGGCGATGGGTCACAGACGCGCAGCTTCTGCTATGTGTCGGATCTGGTGGATGGCATCGTGCGGCTGTCGAAGTCCGGCGAGCACGATCCGGTGAACATCGGCAATCCGAACGAGTGGACGATCCTGGAGTGCGCGCGCGAGATTCAGGCGCTGATCGGCTCACAGTGCGAGATCGTTTTCAGGCCATTGCCGAAGGACGATCCGAAGCAACGGCGGCCCGACATCACGCGCGCGAAGACGCTGCTCGGGTGGGAGCCGAAGGTGCAACTGCGCGAGGGACTGACGCGCTCACTCGACTACTTCCGGGCTGCGGTTGAAGCTGAAAAGGCGCAGCCGGCCTCCCGCGCCGCAGCGGCCCAGCAGGACGAGGAGTACTTCCGCCTCGCCTCGGGCCGCTGAGCCAGAAGCGGCACAGCTTACTTCGCTGTGGTCTGCAGCTCCGTGTGCAGCTTGGGGTAGAACTTGATCTCCCCCGCGAAGACGACGTCACTCTGCGGACCGGTTTTGTAGATCGGCGCCTTCCAGTGCTCGTACTGCATCCAGGCGTTGAGCTGAATATCGCGGCGCAGGTTCTTCACGACGTCGACCGTGAACTGGTTCTGGGTCGTGCCGTCAGGAATGAAGTCCTTCGGGCCTTTTTTGTTCATGTATTCGAGCTGCACCCACTCGTCGCCGGAGAGGTGATAGGTGAGCCAGGCGTTGCCGCCTTTCGCCTCGCGTCCAATCCAGTCGCCCATGATGAAACCCTTGTTGGTATAGCCCTGGCGCTGCACGACCTCCCAGTAGTTGAACTGGCCGCCGAGGCTGCGCAGTGTTGAGGTGTCGGTGCTCGCAGCTTCGATGCGGAAGTCCAGCTTTTCCATCCCGGGGAAGTGCGAGATGTAAACGCCCGGGCGATAGGCGGCGCGGCGCGGCGCGCTGATCGGCGTTACGTCGTCGTGAGCGATCGAGTCGGTGTACAGCGTGACGTATTTGCGCAGGAACGGCAGCCGGTAGGAGAAAGTGAAGACGCTGAAGCGTGCTCCGGGATCATCCCGCGAGTACTTTTCTCCCGCGGTTGTATCGCTGAGTGAGAAGAAGCTCTTAAGGAAGGTGTGAATGGTGATCGGCTCGGTGCAGGGGTATACGGTGCCATTAGGAGCGAAGCAACCGTGCCCCTTGCCACCCCAGATCACCGTACGCTGGAAGCTGAAGTCGAAGTTCTTCGTGGGCTTGAAGGAAAATACTTCGGAGTGCGCCCATGGGTCTTCGGGCGCCGAGTGGCCCTTCAACGAACCGACCATGAAGTCATAGCGCAATGGGCCGAGCACCTTGCTCAGCAGAGGAATGTACAGCGGGTCGACGCGATTGATGCGGAACGAATACATGTTTTCCGCGTTGTCGCTCCATCCCATGGCGCCACCCATCCCGGGCCCAAGCCACGAGTCAGACTTGCCGAACGAGATCTCGTGTCCCCACCAGTGGACCGCGAGGTTTGCTTCCTGCAGGCGGAAGGTGTTCACCGCGTTGTTCGTGCTTCCGTAAGGAATCGTTGACTGCGGATCGTTGGGCGGGGTGAACGGACAGATTTCGTCGAGGCATGAGAGCTGGTTAGCGAGAGCGAGGCTGTAGCCGTTGTACGCCGGGGCGTGCTGGAATTCGCCACGAATGTAGAGCGAGAACCGGCCGTACTCATTGACGCTGGAGAAGCCGGTGACGTTGTTGAAGCCTGTGGAGTAGGGCCGCCCGTAGTCGTTATAGACCGACTGCCCAAGGTGAAAGCTGTCACGCAGCACCGGGCCGCCGATTCCCATCACTCGCGTGTACACGGACTGCAACCCGTAGACTGCGCCGCGGGTGAGGTTGTTTCCGGGTGTCTCCTCAGCGAGATAGTCCTGCAGCTTGGCGAGGATGGCCGTCGCCTCGGGATCGCCGTCGGAGGTGATGTCATCCGCGCTCGCCTGAAGGATGTGCAGCAGGCTGCGCCGCGTCCACGGCCGCATGGCGATGAATGCAGTGTCGAGATAACCCATGGAATACAGCCGCAGCGCGAGCGGATACACAATGCTGTCGACCGGGATGTACGTCGAGCCGAGCGCATCTCCGGACGATTCGCCCGGCACAGGACCGTAGGCCGGCATGCTGGGTACGGACGCGACAGGAACCGCCGGAGGTATTGCAACCGGCGCCGGAGCGGGCGGCTTCTGCTGGTTCTGCACCTGGATGGGCTGCTCGAGCTGATCAGGCGGAGTCGTGGCGGGCGGCGCAGCGGGTTGCGCGGTCTGTGGCTGTGCAGGGGCTGTTTGCGCCGGTGTCCCCGTCTCTGTGGTTTGTGGCTGAGTGCTCTCAGTTTGCGTTGTCTGCTGCTGCGTGGTCTGCGGCGCAGAGTACTGCGTCTGCGGCTCTGCGGGTGTGCTCTGGCTGCTTGCAGGCGTGGGCGCGGCGACGGAAGGAATGCTGCTTGCGGGCGCCGGGGTCGCCGGCTGCACCGAGGTCGGAGTCTGCGCTCGCGCGGTCTCTCCGCTGATGAAGGTCGCAGCGATCAGCAGCGCGAACAGCACTGCCGCAAGTGGCCAGGGGCGGGGGGACCGCAGAAGAAACATGTTGTCAGTGTAAAGGTTCGTGCGAGTCAAAAGATGGCGAGACATTCAGATTGCTTTGTGCTTACAAACGGATTTTGCGGGCAACCATATACGCTTCAAGCCGCTTGATCGGCTGCTGGCGCGGTGCGAGGCGCTCAGCGCTGAGCATCGCCCAGATCACCGAGGGTCCTCCACCGGAGCGGGCGCGAGCGGAGGTCTCCTGCATCACGCGATAGACCGCGACTGCATCTTCACCGTCAACAGGAAAGTGTGGGAAGTGAAGGCTGTGGCCGAGCTTCGTGAGCTCAGGCCACAGGAGCGGCGCCGCTGCAGGCGATGAATTTGTCGCCCGCCTGCGGCGAGCGTTCATGCCATTGTCGGCGACGATCAGCAGGAATGGCAGCCGGTCGCGATGCGCCCAGCGCAAGGCGTCCGGCAATCCATTCTCCGGCGCGCCCGCCTCGACGAACGCAACTGCGAGCCGATCCGTGCCTGCTGTCTGCATGCCTCGCGCGGCGCCAGCGCAGAGCGGAATGCGAAGACTCTGCGGGACATCATGCGCGTCAGCACCGGCAGACGACTTCGGTGCTAGCTCGCGAAGCGTGCGATCGTCAGCGGCGCCGGAGACGAGATCGCCCGCAGAGAGATGGATCAATGTGGCGGCGAGCAGCGCCTCGCGCGCAACGTTGGAGCGGCGGCGATCGATGGTGCGGATGCGCTGCATCAGCGCGTGAAGCTCGCGGAGGCGATCCTGAGGCAGCAGGGGATTGTCGGCCAAAACGGCAAGTCCTCTTCTTCGAGAGTTTCGTGATCGGTCGAGTTGCAGATCAGGCTGTGGCTGCGTCGGCGGCCTCGGGGTCGAGACCGAGTTCCGCAAACGCCTGCGTGGCCACCTTCGGTTTGATGGTGCCCTCGCGTGCGAGCTTCGAGAGCGCCGCGGCGACAATCGACTCCGCATCGATCTCGAAGTGCCGGCGCAGATGTTCGCGGTTGTCTGAGCGGCCGAAACCGTCGGTGCCAAGTGAAACGAGGCGTGGTCCGAGCCAGGGCGAGAGTGCATCCGGCAGCGACTTCATGTAGTCACTCGCGGCAACGATCGGTCCGTTCGCATTGCCGAGCGCCGTGACCATGAACGGCACACGCTCCTTCTCGGCGGGATGCAAGCGGTTCCAGCGCTCGACTGCGATCGCGTCGCGGCGCAGCTCCGTGTAGCTCGTCACCGACCACACGTCTGCTGCAACGTTGTACTTCTCGGCGAGAATCTGCTGCGCGCGCACCACCTCATTGAGGATTGGTCCGGCGCCGAAGAGCTGCAGCTTCGCTTCACCTTTTTCCGCAGCCTGGAACTTGTAGAGCCCGCGCAGAATGCCCTCGCGCACTGCTTCCAGATTCTCTGGCGCCGCCGGCTGCGCGTAGTCCTCGTTGTACATGGTGAGGTAGTAGAAGATGTTCTCGCCTGCTTCGTACATGCGGTGAATGCCGTCCTGGATAATCACGGCGAGCTCGTAGACGTAGGCAGGGTCGTAGGTCTTGCAAGTGGGAATCGTCGACGCCAGGATGTGCGAATGGCCGTCCTGGTGCTGCAGACCTTCGCCGAGCATCGTCGTGCGCCCGGCAGTCCCGCCCATCATGAAGCCCCTGCCGCGCGAGTCCGCGAACGCCCAGGCCATGTCCCCGATGCGCTGGAATCCGAACATCGAGTAGTACATGTAGAACGGCACAATCGGCACGCGGTAGTTGGTATAGGCTGTGCCCGCCGCGGTGAAGCTCGCCATCGAACCCGCCTCGGTGATGCCTTCTTCGAGAATCTGTCCGTTCTTCTTCTCGTTGTACGCGAGCAGCATGTCCGCGTCGTGCGGGACGTACTTCTGCCCCTCGGGCGCGTAAATGCCGACCTGCTTCATCGTGGACTCGAAGCCGAACGTGCGGCCCTCGTCCGGAATGATCGGCACGATCAGCTTGCCAATGTCCGGGCTCTTCAGCATGCCGTTCATCATGTTCACAAAGCCCATCGTGGTCGAGATCGCACGACCGCCGGAACCGGCGAGCCATGTCTTGAAGAATTCGATGGGCGGAGCTTTGAAGTCCAGCTTTGGCACGGTGCGCGCGGGCAGGAAGCCGCCGAGCGTCTCACGCCGCGCGAACATGTAGGCCATCGCGGGATCGGAGTTTTCGGGCCTGTAGAAGTCGGCGTTCTGCGCAACGTCTGCCGGAAGGCCGCAGTCGAAGCGCTTCGCAAACGCAGCGAGGCCTTCGTCCGTCAGCTTCTTTTCCGAGTGCGTCGGGTTGCGCGACTGCGCGCTCGCGATTCCGTAGCCCTTCACCGTCATCGCGAGGATCACGGTCGGGCCGCCCTTATGCTCCAGCGCTCGCTTGTAGGCGTTGTAGATCTTCACCGGATCGTGGCCGCCCCGATGCAGGTTTCCAATCTGCTCGTCAGTCTTGTCTTCGACAATCTTCAGCAACTCCGGATATTTGCCAAAGAACTCCTTGCGGATATACGCGCCGTCCTTCGCCTTGAAGCGCTGCAGGTCGCCGTCGACGCACTCTTCCATGCGCTTGAGCAGCAGACCCTGGTGATCGCGCGCAAAGAGCTCATCCCAGTCCGAGCCCCAGATCACCTTGACGACGTTCCATCGAACGCCGCGGAAAACGGACTCCAGCTCGTCGATGATGCGCGAATTGCCGCGTACCGGCCCGTCCAGCCTCTGCAGATTGCAGTTGATGACGAAGATCAGGTTGTCCAGCTTCTCGCGCGTGCCGAGCGAGATGGCGCCGAGCGTGTCGACTTCGTCCGTCTCGCCGTCACCGACGAAGGCCCAGATCTTGCGCTCAGTGTGCGGAATCAGGCCGCGATTCTCAAGGTACTTCATGAAGCGCGCCTGGTAGATCGCATTCAGCGGCCCGATGCCCATCGAGACGGTCGGGAACTGCCAGAAGTCCTTCATCAGCCACGGGTGCGGATACGAGCTCAGCCCCGGCGTCCCGCGCAGCTCGTGGCGGAAGTTCTTCAGCTGCTCGGCGGTCAAGCGGCCCTCAAGGAACGCGCGGCTATAAACGCCCGGCGACGCGTGTCCCTGGAAATAAACAAAGTCGCCCGGCTGCTCACCCTTGTCGCTCGGATAGGACGCGTGGAAGAAGTGGTTGAACCCCACCTCAAGCAGCGTTGCCTGCGAGGCATAGGTGGAGATGTGGCCGCCGATGCCCGCGTCATACTTGTTCTGCTTGTGCACCATCGCCATCGCGTTCCAGCGAATCAGCGCCTCGATGCGATTCTCCAGCGTACGGTCGCCAGGGTAGGGCACCTCATCGTGCTTCGGAATGGTGTTCTGGAAAGGGGTGACCGTATCGCCGGTTGCGGGGACGCCGGCCTCGCGCGCACGTGTGCGCAGAGCCGACAGCAGCTTCGCGCCCTGCTCCCAGTCCTTCGCGACGACCTCGTCAAACGCCTCGATCCACTCGGCGACCTCCGCGGTCATGTCCTGCTTGACGGCTTCCTCAAGATTTGTCGCCATCCCACCCTCCATTACTGAACCTTATAGCTGTATAGCCACCACTCTCTACGATAATTCGCCGGGCGAATTTGTGCACGGTACCCGCAGTTTGATGGCTGCCTAGGTCGAATAGTCGGCGTTTATCGACACATATTCGTGCGTCAGGTCGCAGGTCAGGAACCGAGCCCGGCCAATTCCACGGCCGAAGTCCATGGCGATCGTGTACTCGCGGGCGTGCATGGCCGCATGCGTCGCCGCCTCGTCATAGCGCGGGTCGCGCATGCCTTCAGCAAACACCGGCAGCCCGCCGATGTGGATCGTCACGTCTGCCGGATCGAACCGCACGCCGGCCTTGCCGGCCGCCGCGAGCAGGCGGCCCCAGTTCGGGTCGGCGGAGGACCACGCCGTCTTGCATAGCGGCGAGTTCGCAATCGACCGCGCGATCTGCCGCGCGTCGGAATCGCCCTCCGCGCCCGTGATCTCCAGCGCCACAACGTGCGTCACACCCTCGCCGTCGTGGACGACCTGGTGCGCGAGCGAATCGCACACGCGCTGCAGCGCCGCCTCAAACGCTCGCGCAGCTTCACCCTCCGCCGCGACCTCGCTCTTTCCGCTCGCGAGCAGCAGCACCGTGTCGTTGGTGGACATATCGCCGTCCACTGAAATGCAGTTGAAACTTGCGTCGACAGCCCTCGTCAGCATCGCCTGCAGATGCTCCGGGCACGCGGCCAGGTCGGTGAAGAGATAGACGAGCAGCGTCGCGTGAGGCACAAGCTGTGGCCCAATCATCCCCGCGCCCTTGCAGCAGCCAAACAGCGAAACCGTGCGCCCGGCAACCTCGAAACTCGCGCGCGCAATCTTCAGCTTCGTGTCCGTGGTCAGGATCGCGTTGGCAAATGCTTCCGCATGCTGCTCTGTGTCACCCAGCGCACCCTTCGCCGCGGGCACAGCCGCGATCAGCCTGTCCACCGGCAGCGGCACGCCGATGATTCCGGTCGAGGAAGGGAAGACCTCATCGAAGACACAATGAAACTGCTCCGCCACAGCGATGCAGCTCTGCTTGCACGCGTCGATCCCCGACTGTCCCGTCGCGCAGTTCGCATTGCCGGCGTTCACGAGCACGGCCGTCACGCGATTGGCCGAAGCAATCAGGTGACGTCGCCCGACGATCACCGGCGCCGCTACCACCTGGTTGCTGGTAAACATCGCCGCAGCGTTCGCACCACCGTCGCAAAGGGCGAGCGCAACGTCAGGCTTGCCTGATGCTTTGATGCCGGCGGTTACCGCAGACCAGCGGAAGCCAAGAGGAAGAGATTGTGCAGGGGAAGTGTTGCTCACGAACAGATTGTACTGATGCAGCCGCCCGGAAATCTTCCTGCGGCGCAGCCGCAATTCGAGCGTACGAAGCGTGTCAGTTCCGCGGCGTATACTCATTCGATAACAGCGGCGGTGGGCCGCCCTTCAGGAGTTCAGGCCAATGAGCACAAATGGAAGTGGTCACAACGGCAACGGCGGAGCCGTCAGCGGCGAATACGCCGTCCCTAAGCCTCGCGCCGAGTGGATCGTGAAGCGCCGCGAAGAGGCTGCGCGCACCGGCGACACCAACATGAGCCAGATGCACTTCGCGCGCAAGGGCTTCATCACCGAGGAGATGGCCTTCGTCGCGCACCGCGAGAAAGTGGCGCCGGAGTTCATTCGCGATGAGATTGCCCGCGGGACGATGATCATCCCCGCCAACATCAATCACCCTGAGCTCGAGCCGATGTGCATCGGCGTCAACTCGCTCTGCAAGATCAACGCAAACATCGGCAACTCCGCGCTGGTCTCGAATGTCGATGAAGAGCTGCGCAAGCTCCACACCGCCGTACATTTCGGCGCCGATACGGTGATGGACCTGTCGACCGGCGGAGACATCCCGATGATTCGCGAGCAGATTTTGCGGCATTCGCCCGTGCCCATCGGCACCGTGCCGCTGTACGAGGCGCTCAGCCGCGTGAAGCGCGTCGAGGACTTGTCAATCGACATGTATCTCGAAGTCATCGAGGAGCAGGCGCAGCAGGGCGTCGACTACTTCACCATCCACGCCGGCGTGCTCATCCAGTACGTCCCGATGGTCGCGAAGCGCATCACCGGAATCGTGAGTCGCGGCGGCGCGATCCTGGCGCAGTGGATGACCGCGCACCACAAGCAGAACTTCCTCTACGAGAACTTCGACCGCATCACCAAGATCCTCGCCAAGTACGACGTCAGCTACTCGCTCGGCGACGGCCTGCGTCCCGGCTGCGTGGCCGACGCCTCCGACGAGGCACAGTTCTCGGAGTTGAAGACGCTCGGTGAACTCACCCGCCAGGCCTGGAAGGACGACGTGCAGGTCATGATCGAAGGCCCGGGCCACGTGCCGATGGACAAGATCAAGGAGCAGGTCGATAAGGAAGTGCAGATGTGCGACGGCGCGCCGTTCTACGTGCTCGGTCCGCTCGTGACGGACATCGCGCCCGGCTACGACCACATCACGTCAGCGATCGGCGCGGCCATGATCGGCTGGCACGGCGCGGCGATGCTCTGCTACGTCACGCCCAAGGAGCACCTCGGGCTGCCCAACGAGAAGGACGTTAAGGACGGCATCATCGCCTACAAGATTGCGGCGCATGCGGCCGACATTGCACGCCATCGTCCCGGCGCGCGTGACCGCGACGACGCGATCTCGCATGCACGCTACACCTTCGATTGGGAGAAGCAGTTTGCGCTCTCGCTGGATCCGGAGACCGCGCGCGGCATGCATGACGAGACGCTGCCGGACGACTACTACAAAGAGGCTGCGTTCTGCTCGATGTGTGGACCGAAGTTCTGCTCGATGAACTGGTCCAGCAAAGTGGACAAATTTAATGAGGAGGTCCACGGCCTCAAGAAGCCGGACCTCACCCAGATCGTTACCGAGCAGATGGCGTTGCGGAACTGACCGCCGCTGCCGATGTATCCGGGGCCCACGCGCTGCGTGGGTCTTTCTTTTTGGCTGCGTTCTGGATCGCGCGGCGCAGGGAAGCGCGCTCAGCCCAATTGAGCCCCGCGTTGATCGCGAAGGGTGACAGAACGACGAAGAAGAACAGCAAGGCAAGAAGCATGTCGTACACCTGGGGACCCTCCGGCAAACTCACGTCTACAGACATGCTGGCAGCGACTCTCTTGCCCCGCCATTCAACAGCGCGGGTACGGAAACGCTTGTTTTTGCCAGGTCTGTTGCAGAACGCAACAGACAAGCTCACTTTCGGGATGGCGGAAGAGTATTCGACGAGTTACTTCTTGGCAACAAAAATGTGTGGTAGCCGGGTAATCACTGGTAACCACACATGCAATCGGAGGTAATCACCGCGTGGCTTCCAACACAGCCGCCGACCGGTTCAGCGCTTCCGTAAGTGCAGCCAGCTGAGCCGATGTTCGCGCCGCATCCTTGGCGTCGATCCCCTCGTTCACTCCCGGGATAACCACCGCCGCATAGCCGGTATATTCGCCCGGCGCGTAGATGGTGTGCCGGTACCACGGCCGGTGTGGAAGCCCCGCATTATTCAGCAGCGCGCCCTCAGCCGCACGCAGAGCCTCGTTCAGCTTCGCCTTCGCCGCTGCATCCAGCGATCCCGGAGTTGACTGCACCGTCATGACGCGCGTGCCGGCCGCGGCAAACCGCGTGGCCGCCCCGTTCGCCTGCGTGAAGTCCACCTGCAGGTGCTCGTCATTCGCGCGCTTCTGCGCATCCTTCAGATAACCAACGACCTCAGTCCCATACGTCTTGTAGTCGTACGGCAACACATCGGCGTCGGCCATGTGCAGGATCTCCAGCCCAAACACGCGCGCCTGCTGCTGCTCGTAGACGAAGGTCGGGTCGGCATTCCTGATGAACCAGTTGTAGTTGTCGAAAACCGAGTGATACACGCCGTACGGCCCATCCGATCCGATGTCAGTCGACGGCACGCCCAGGTGCTGGATAAACGGCGTGTAGTCCGAGCCAGAGCCGAGATCACCCACGCGCACGCCCTCAGCGTTCACGGTCGAGTTCGACGGCGCATTGAACGGATTGGCTGCTGTGCCCCCCAGCCGATTCTCCGCCTGCGACTTCTGCCACTGCTCATAAACCGTGCCGCCCTTCGGGCTCTGCACCTGCCGCGTCACATCGCGCACAAACTCCTTCAGCGACGGCACGGCCGACGCATTGAAGTTCGGCCCGGACACACCCACATCCGTGTTGAAGTAGGCGACCGCATGCGCGAGATGCTCGGCATGGCCCTCGGCCCACTCGGTCGAGCCGATCAAGCCTTCTTCCTCCGCATCCCACGAGCAGACCACAATCCGCCGCTTCGGCTTCCATCCCTGCTTCAGCAGCTCGCCGAGCCCATGCACCGTCTCCAGCATGGCCGCCGTTCCGCTGTTCGGGTCCACCGCGCCATATACCCACGCATCGCGATGGTTGCCCGCGACGACCCAGTCGTCCTTCTCGCTCGGGTCGGTGCCGTCGATCGTGCCAATCACGTCCCAGATCGTTCGCAGCGCATAATCCTGCTCGAGATGCATGTGCACCTTCACCGCGCCGGTTCCGCCCAGGTGATAGGTGAACGGCAGCCCGCCTTGCCACTCGTGCGGAGTCGCCGGCCCATCCAGTGCCTCGAGAATCGGCGCCGCGTCTTTATAGCTCAGCGGGTTCGCAGGGATCGACGGCTGGTTCATCTTCGCCGGATCCATCACACGCTTCGATTCGGGCAGGTCCGGCGTCGCGGCAATGCCCGGCGTGGACGGGTCGCCGGGGTAGATGGGCAGAAACTGCACCGAGCCACGTTGCACACCAGAATCCGGCCGCATACGGCCCGCGCGGATACTTATCGCCGCGGTCGTAGCCGTCATCCGCCGGGTCGGAGTAGATGATCACTCCCGCCGCGCCGCGCTGCTGCGCGATGTATACCTTCACGCCGCGGAAGTTCTGCCCGTAACGCACGATGACGATCTTGCCTTTGACATCGACGCCTAACTCCTTCAGCCGGTCGAAGTCCGCCAGCGCGCCGTAATTCGCGTACACCACATCCGCGGTGACGTCACCCGAAGGAGACGACCCGTTGAACGCCGGCAGAATGTCGGGATTGTCCTGGAACGGATCGCCGCCATACGCCTTGGGATCGACATGCTCCGGCGAGGGTCCGCTCATCAACTGCTTGCCGCTTGCGTCGAACGCCGTGATCTCAATCTTCTTCGGCTTGTTCAGCCAGACGCGGAACTCCTGGATGCTCGTCTCCAGCCCCGCCGCCTTGAACTTCTCCGCAACATAATCCGCCGTCTTCTTGTCCTGCGGTGAACTGGCCCAATGCGGCTCCGCTGTCAGAATCTTCAGCTCTTCGCCGGCGAGCTTCGCGTCCGGCACGGCCATGAATGCCGCATCCCACTTCGCCTGTTGCGAGAAGTCGGCGTAACCGAACACATTCGACGAGGAGGCGCTCTGGGCGAGGGTCGGCAGAGAAAGGCAGGCCAGGCAAAGCCCGGCGAAGCAAGTAGAGCGAAGATGTGTCACCAGGGCGGGTCTCCTCGTCGGTGCGGTTCGTCGATCGAGCTCTATGAAGACGGATTGCTAAACCGGTTGTGTGCAGTACTTGCAGCGCGTGGCGGCGATGGGGATATCGCTCTGGCATTGCGGGCACGGCTTCATGACCGGTGGTTCGGCCTTCTCCGGGTTGAACTTCTTGAGCAGATACTGCGTGGGGAGAACAAGTAGGAAATAAACGACTGCCGCGAGAATCAGAAAATTAATAACAGCTGTAATGAAGTTGCCGTACATGATCTTGCCGCCATTAACGTAGGCGACGAGATAGCCGAAGTCCGGTTTGCCGATGATGGCGCCCAGAAGCGGCTTGATGATGTTTTCCGTCAGTGCCGTGACGATTGCGGTGAAAGCGGCGCCGATAATGACGGCCACCGCCAGGTCCATAACATTGCCACGCAGTATGAAGTCGCGAAAACCCTTCATCAGTTTGACCTCCGTCTTTTTCAGCTTTTTAGTGTCTGGCGTAGTTACCCAGAGCCCACTCTTACTCCCGACCTCTGATTCGCACGCGAGTATATCGCACGCGCGATCACATGTTTCTCGTGCAGCCTGCAGCCTGACGTATCCTTGCTCCATGCGCGTCCGGCTCCTATCCTTCGGCCCCCTCAAAACTGCTCTCCCGCCCGATGGCGCGTGGTTTGAGCTGACCGGAGAGACGGAGCAGGCGTAGGGAGCTGGTCCATGCTCTGATCGACGCAGGGGACGTTCAGCGCATGCGCCATGCGATCCGCGGCCGTCGCGGTCAATCAGGAGTACGCCGCGCCGGACCAGATCCTCAGCGATGGCGATGAGGTTGCTATCCTTCCTCCGGTCAGCGGCGGCACTTCGCATGTAAGCGGCGGCGGACCCAACGATCTCGTCCAAATCGTCAGGGAGCCGATCGATACGGAAAATATCCTGAACGCGGTGAAGAGCGGCGGCGATGGCGCGGTGTGCGTCTTCGATGGCATCGTGCGTGACAACACGCGCGGGCGTGCGACCCTGCACCTCGACTACGAAGCCTACGAGGAGATGGCGCTGCGCCAGATGCGCATGCTTCGCGAGGAGGCGATCGCAAACTTCGGCGTGCGCGAGGTCGCCATTGTGCACCGTCTCGGCCGGTTGACGGTCGGCCAAACCAGCGTGCTGATCGCCGTCGCGTCCGCGCATCGCGCTGCGGCGTTCGATGCCTGTCGGCATCTCATCGACACGCTGAAGAAGACGGTGCCCATCTGGAAGCGCGAGCAGTTTGTGGACGGCGCGGTGTGGGCCGATGGCGAGCCGTTCCCGGAAGATCTTGGCGGGGCCGGAGTCGCTCGGCCCGGAGTCGCTCGATGAGGCGATGGCGGTTGCGTTCGCTCTGTTGGGTCATGACGCTGGGAGCTCTGCTGCTGGGAACTCCAGCCGCCGTTGCAGTGCAGAACCAGCAGCAGCCGCCCGCGCCCATCGAACGCAAGGAGGGCCAGACGCCGACGATTCACGTCGAGAGCCGTCTGGTCAACGTCGCGTTGAATGTGGCGGATGAAACCGGGGCTCCGGTCGGCGGGCTGACGCAGGACGACTTCGAGATCCTCGAGGATGGCAAGCCGCAGAAGATTGCCGTCTTCGATAAGGAGTCCACGACGCCGCTGGAGATTGTGCTCGCGATTGACACCAGCGGCAGTGTGATCATCGACGAGCGCCTGGAGATAATGGCTGCCAAGAGCTTTGTGCGTTCCATCCTTCGCCCGCAGGACGCGCTGGATGTGATGGAGTTCTCCGAGAACGTGACAGAGCTCGTCCCCTTCACCAACGACGTACACCGCATCGAGAGCGGACTCGGACACATTGGGCTGGGAGATGCGACGGCGCTCTATGACGCGGTGTATCTCGCCAGCCAGCGGCTGAGTGACACACCGGTGAGTGCGGGCCAGCGGCGCGTCATTGTCCTGATAACGGACGGCGAAAACACGACACGTCACGGTGGCTATGACTCCGCACTTGAGGAGGCGGAGCGCGCAGGCGCGATGGTCTACTCGCTGATCATCGTTCCCATCGAGGCGGATGCCGGGCGCAATACGGGCGGCGAGCACGTGCTGATCCAGATGGCGCGCGACACCGGAGGCAAGTACTACTATGTCGAGGACAAGCGCGATCTCGCACCGGCGTTCGCGCATGTGTCCGACGACCTGCGCACGCAGTACACGCTCAGCTACTACGCTCCGCAGAAGGGGGGCGATGCATCGGGGCTGCGGCACATCGAGATTCGGATGAAAGATCCTGCGCTCGCAAGCAAAATACAAGCTCCGTTATCGCACGGCGTATTACGGAAATCGCTAGCCGGCACTCGTCGTGACCGCCGTACAATCGTGGGATGAAGCGACGCAAGGGACCGCCCTCGAACGACACGGGTCAGGAAGCGCTCTACCTGAAGTCACTGAGCGACCGGCAGGTGAACGTGGCGATCAAGCTGCGCGATGGCGAGATTGTGAGTGGGTGGATCGAGTACTTCGACGACATGATGCTGCGGCTGACACGCGATGGCCGGCCGAATCTGTTTATCTACAAATCGCAGATCCGGACGATCACGGAGAACATGTCCGGCGCGCGGCGGCAGTCGCGTGAAGGCGTGGAAGATCGATAGAAAGACAGCGGAATCGCTGATAGAAAAAGACAGCTGATTGCTGATAGAAAAAACAGCTGATTGCTGTTCAAAAGGATATAGAGTGGCAGAGTTTGTAATGAAGGCTGAGGCAATTGCGCGCGAGGCGGGAGCGCTGTTGCGCGACTACTTCCATCGCGGGGTGCACGCGGAGTACAAGGGCGAGGTCGATGTCGTAACCGAGGCCGACCGCGCCAGCGAGAAGCTGATTACAGAGCGGCTGCGCGCGGCGTTCCCTGCGCACGGAGTCTACGGCGAAGAGGGAACCCGGCGCGACCTGGAGTCGGAGTATCGGTGGTACGTCGATCCGCTGGATGGAACGACGAACTTCGCGCATGGGTTTCCGGTCTTCGGCGTGGTTCTGGGCTGCGAGCGGCGGCCGGCTGGACTGAAGCCGAATGAAGACGGCGAGATGATCGCCGGCGTGATCTACGATCCGCTGCGCGATGAGATGTTCACGGCCGAACGCGGTGGCCGGGGCGCGTCTGAACGGTAAGCCGATCCATGTTTCGCGGACGGCGATGCTGCAGGAGTCGCTGGTGGCGACGGGGTTTCCCAGCCAGAAGCGTCACAGCAGTCCGAATGTGCACTTCTACCAGGAGTTCACGCTGCGCTCGCATGGGGTGCGGCGGGCGGGGTCGGCGGCGCTGGACCTGGCGTACGTGGCGGCGGGAAGGCTGGAAGCGTTCTGGGAGTTCAACCTGAATCCATGGGACACGAGCGCGGGATATCTGATCGTCGAGGAAGCAGGTGGCAAGGTGACGCACTTCGATGGATCGAAGTTCACGCTGGATTCGCGCGAGGTGCTGGCTACGAACGGTCTGATCCATGCGGAGATGCAGCAGCTGTTTGTGGACATGTTTGCGGGCAGGAACCTGGATCCGATTCCCACACCGGCGGAGTTTGCGGCGCGGAGAGCGGCCCGCGAAACCGAATGAATTTTGTTGATAGAATTTGAGTGACCACCTAACAGGGATTAGGCAGCCGCTCGATTAGATGAGGAGATTTCAGTTATGGCGTATGTGATTGCGGAACCGTGCATTGGAACGAAGGACCGGGCGTGTGTGGATGCCTGCCCGGTGGACTGCATTCATCCGAAGGCGGACGAGGCGAAGTCCGAAGAGGTCGATCAGCTCTTCATCGATCCGGTGGAGTGTATTGATTGCGGCGCCTGCGTTCCGGTGTGTCCGGTGTCGGCGATTTATGCGGGCGATGATCTGCCGGAGAAATGGGAGAGCTTCAGGGACAAGAACGCGGCTCACTACGGCCGGTAAAGATTCTTCGGTCCTGAGACTGGAACGCGCGGCCTTCGGGCCGCGCGTTTGCTTGGTACCCCCCTCCCCCGGGGATGTGTCAAAGTCTTCAAAACAAATGACTTAGGCTTGGACCTTGTGTGCAAAGTCTTCAAAACAAAGGAGTTGTCCCGCTCTGGGGACGCGGTTAATTTCGGGTTAGGTGACTCCGGATTGCGCAGGGCGGGTTTCCGCTGTGGAATGAGTGGTTTAGGAGAGGCGAGTGGGTGAGGGAAGGCTGATTCCGCATCATGACGAGGCGATTGTGCTGCGGACGTGGCCGTTCCATGAGGCGGATCTGCTGGTGAGCCTGTTTACGCGGGAGCGGGGGAAGGTGAAGGGCGTGGCGCGGCATGCGATGCGGTCGCGGCGGCGGTTTGGAGGAGCGCTGGAGCCGGGCACACAGGTGATGGCGCACTACACGGAGCGGCCGAAAGAGGAGCTGGTCCGGATGGACAGTTTCGAGATTGCGTGGTCGCCGCTGACATCGCCGGTGGATGCGCTGCGGGCGGCGGGGCTGCAGCTGGTGGTGGAGGTGCTCGAGGAGGCGATGCCGGAGCTGGCGGCGGAGGATAACGTGTTTCGGCTGGCGGTGGCGGTGCTTGCGGGGGATGAGGTCTGGAGGGTCCAGGTTCCAGGGCTCAGGGTCCAGAAGGCCGGAATCCACAGGGCCAGAGGGCCGGGGTGCGGCAGTGGGTCAGGTGTTTGGGTGGGGGTGACGTACTTCTGCGTGTGGATGGCCAGGTTGATGGGGTGGTGGCCGGAGCTGGGGCACTGTGCGGTGTGCGGATTGGACCTGCGTGGCCAGGAGGTGTGGTGGTCTGCGGTGGCGGATGGCGTGACGTGCGCGGATGACCGCAGGCCGCAGAGCCGCAGGCTCCGGGCGGCGGCGGTTGCGGAGAGCTACAGGATGGCGAAGTCGTCGCTGGAGCAGGTTATGGCTGAGGTGCAGCAGGGGCGGGAGCTGTATCGGGAGCTGGGGGTGTTTGGGGTGGCTGTGCTGGAGCGGAATCTGCAGCGGCGGTTGCGGAGTGCGGCGGCGCTGGAGTGAAGTTGAGCTCTTTGAGGACAGGAACTCTCTCGCGGTTCGAGCTTTTATCGTTTGCTACCCCGCCCCAGCGAGCAAGCTCCCTGGGCACCCCGGCCGCAAACGACAACGCACCCTTTCACGGTGAAGCTGTGAAAGCGTAGGCCACCCGGGTCCCATGCTCACGATAAGACTGTGAAAGGAGGCCACCCGGGTCCATGTTCACGATGGACTGTGACAGGGTAGGCCACCCGGTTGGTGGTTCGGTGAACGGTAGGATTGGACCCATGTTTCGTTCGACGAGCATGCGGTTGTTTTCGGGGCGGTCTGTTGCGGTTGCCGCGTGTGTCATTGGTCTTGGGTTGATATTGCTCCGGGCTGAGAATCCGGCGCAGCCGCATGTGCGGGTGGAGCAGGGCGTGCTGGCGGGGACGCGGTTTGGGGCGGGTGGTGGCGTGTTCCTGGGCATTCCGTATGCGGCGGCGCCGGTGGGGAGGTTGCGGTGGGTGGCGCCGCAGCAGCCGGCGAAATGGGTGGGCGTGCGCGATGCGAGCCGCTACGGGTCTGCGTGTCCGCAGCTTGCGAGTGCGTGGCTGCCGGAGATGCTGGGGCGCAAGGAGATGCAGACGAGTGAGGATTGCCTGTATCTGAATGTGTGGACGCCGCGGTTGAAGGCCGGTGCGAGGCTGCCGGTGATGGTGTGGGTGCATGGCGGGGGGAATGTGGAGGGGTCGCAGGAGTGGCCGCCGCTGGGCCCGGCGCTGGCGCGACATGGCGTGGTGGTGGTGACGATCAACTATCGGCTGGGTGTGCTGGGGTGGCTGGCGGATCCGGAGCTGAGCGCGGAGTCGGCGGAGCATGTGTCGGGGAATTATGGGCTGCTGGACCAGATGGCAGCGCTGAGGTGGGTGAAGCGCAACATCCGCAGCTTTGGCGGGGATGCGGAGCGCGTGACGATTTTTGGCGCGTCCTCAGGCTCGCTGGATGTGTGCGATCTGATGGCGTCTCCGCTGGCGAAGGGGTTGTTTCAGCGGGCGATCATGCAGAGCGGTGAATGCGTCGATGGGTTTTCGCCGACGCTGGCCGAGCAGGAGAAGAGCGGGGCGGTGTTCGCGGCGAAGGTTGTTGGTGGAAACGGTGAGATAGATAAGCTGCGGGCGATGCCAGCGGATGAGCTGGTGCGTGTGGCGGACAAGGTTGGTGGGATGGATTGGAACCCGATTGTGGATGGGCGGTTGTTGGCGGTGCAGCCGGAGGAGGTGTTTCGGCGGGGCGAGCAGGCGAAGGTGCCGGTGATGGTGGGGAGCAATCTGGATGAGGTGTCGATCTTTGCGAGTGCGCTGGTGGGTGGGAAGTCGTATCGTCCGCGGACGGTGAGTGAGTACAGGGATTGGTTGAAGCGGAAGTTTGGCGATGAGGCCGATGCGGTGTTTGCGGCGTATCCGGCGAGAAAGGATGAGGAGGTTCCGGCGGCGTTCCGGGCGATGGATACGGACTGGTCGTTTGGGTTCGGATCGCAGCTGCTGGCGCGGGAGGTTGCGGAGCTCCGGCCAGAGGGCTTATCTGTACAGCTTCACGATGACGGGCAGGGGAGCATTTGCGGCGCTGGGGGCGTTTCACAGTTTGGAGAGTATGGTTCTGAGCAAACACTATTGGGCGGATTGGGTGAGTGCGCCGGAGGATGAGCGGCTGTCGGAGGCGATGATTGCGTACTGGACGAGCTTTGCGGCGAGTGGGAAGCCGTCTGCGAAGGGGCTGCCGGCGTGGGCTCCGTATCAGCCGGAGAGGCCGGAGGCGCAGGAGCTGGGACGGCGTTTGGGGCCGGTGGCGGTGCCGCGCGCGGAGGCGATGAAGGTGTTTGCGAAGGTGCTGGAGGAGCAGAGGAAAGGGCAGGCGAATTAGGTCAGGCGGTGGTGTGCTCGGGTGCGAGGGTCCAGGGCCCAGGGTTTAGGGTCCAGAAAGCTGCCGTCTTGAGCTTCAGCCGACGCAGAGGCGATGGTGAGTCGGCATCGCTGATCGCGCGCTACCACCTACCCCGGTCACGCGCGACAACCCACCCTTTCACGATGAAGCTGTGAAAGGGTAGGCCACCGGGTTCGTTGGGTCACGATGAAGCTGTGCGCGGCCGGTCTGTTCATGAGGAGACGGTGGAAGAGTGGGCGACGCGGTTTGTGGATCGAGGGAGGGCGAGGGTGGACCAGTCGCAGGGGGAGAGGGCGAGCGCGAGGATGGGGAGTGCGAGCAGGAAGATGAGGTCGTTGATGATGATCTCGATGAGCGCGGGGCTGATGAGGAAGGCGCCGAGGGCGCAGAAGAGGATGTCGCGGCGGTGGGTCTGAAGCCAGGAGAGATGTGGGGTGCGGGTTGCTGGCGAGGTGTGTGGGGTGTCGTCTTCGGCGAAGAGGCGGTTGCAGAGAAGGCTGATGGGCAGCAGGAGGAGGGTGAGGTCGCAGGGGTAGAGGTGGTAGCTGACGAGAAGGGCGACGAGGAGGGCGAGGGGGAATGAGGCGCGTCGTGTGGCGGCCCAGGCGAGAAGGGCGAGTGAGGCGATGAGGGTGAGGGCGGTTGCGAGGCGGTTGGTGGGTGTAAGTGTGAAGAAGAGGCCGTAGAGGTTAGGCATGCGGCGAGGGCCGATGCCGACGGTGGACTGGAGGGTCGTGCCGGCGAGCGCGGAGGTGTGCGTGATGGAGTGGAGGTAGGACGGAAGGTTGTGCGGGCCGAGGATGGCGGCGGAGAGGGCGGCGAGGGAGGCGGCGCCGAGGAGAAATCCGAGGGTGAAGCGCCAGCGTTTCCAGAGAAGGAAGAGGATGGCGACGGGAAGGGCGAGCTGGAGCTTCATCAGGGCGAGGGAGAAGACGAGGCCCGCGAGGAGGGGCTGTTCTGTTTCGAGGAGGGTGAAGGCGAGGCTGCAGATGAGCAGGACCAAGATGGAGAGTTGGCCCATGACGAGGGTGAGGCCGACGGGAAGAAAGGAGAGGAAGAGGAGTGCGGGAGTAGGGCGCCAACGGGCGGAGAGGGCGCGGAGGTGCGGGCGCATGATGCGGACGGTGAGGGCGAGGAGCGCGAGATTGAGGAGGGCGAAGAGGGCGAGCGCGGTCTTGTAGGGAGCGAGGGAGAGTGGAGCGAAGGGGAGCGCGGCGAAGGGTGGGGCGAAGAAGAGAAGAGTGAATTGTGCGGGCGCGACGAGGGCGTTCTGGAGGCGCTGCTCGGTGGGGGAGTCGTAGAGGAGCGCGGCGTTGTGGGTGCGGAGCATGGCGCCGGCGGTGTAGTAGCCGCGGAAGTCGATGGCGCCGGAGCGGATGGAGGAGCGGAAGCCGAGGCAGATGACGAGCTCGAGGAGGAGCAGCGCTGCGAGGTAGAGCGTGAGGCGTTTTTGGGTGAAAAACACCGGCGTGGCTCCGCTGAGAGGGGCTGAGGTTGTGGGGAGTATAGCGCGGTGTCAGGTGGCGGGCGCGAGGTCGCGGGTCGGGTCGGCGAGGGGGGCGGGTTGGGGTGCGCCGTGGAGGGTGGGCCACCAGGTGGAGGCGAGGGTGAGGGCGAGGATGGGGATCGCGAGGAGGAAGGTGGTGTCGGCGGCGATGAGGAAGCGGAGGAGTGGGGAGATGAGGAGGGTGGCGAGGGAGATCTGGGTGGTGAGGAGGCGGTAGTTGCGGGTGGATGTGGGGTTGCGGAGGAGGTGGTCGACGAGGAGGGGGAGGGGCAGGAGGAGGAGGGTGAGGTCGTAGAAGAAGAGGTGGTAGCTGACGAGCATGGCGGTGCAGAGTGCGAGCGGGAGTGAGGGGCGCTGGAGGGCGGTCCAGGCGAAGAGCGCGAGCGAGGCCGCGAGGATGAGGATGGGGGGCAGGATGTGGGGCCAGTGGGCGCTGCGGGTGAGGGTGAAGAGGAGGCCGTAGAGGATGGGCATCTGGTGGGGCAGGATGGCGAAATGGAACTGGAGGGTGCGGTCGGCGGTGATGGTGCTGGTCATGGAGTAGAGCGAGTGGAGATAGGCGAGGAACGCGGCGGGGCGGACGATGTAGATGGAGAGCGCAGCAAGGAGAGCGGAGCCGGCGAGGAAGCCGGTGATGAATCGCCATTGACGCCAGAGGAGAAAGAGAAGCGCGATGGGGAGAGCGATCTGGAATTTGAGGAGTGCGAGCGAGAGGATGAGGCCGGCGAGGAGGTTGCGGCCGCGGCGGAGAGAGACGAAGGCGCAGCTATAGATCAGCAGAAGGAGGATGGAGAGCTGTCCCATGAGCAGCGCGATGGCTGCGGGAAGGAAGGAAAGCATGAGGAGTGCGGGTGCGAGCCTCCAGCGGGCGGAGAGTGCGGTGAGAAAGGGTTTTGTCAGCGCAATGCAGGCGAGGAGAAGGAGGATATTGATCGCCGCGAAGATGAAGTACGCGGGCCAGAAGGAGAGCAGCGAGAGCGGCGCGAAGGGCAGCGCGGCGAAGGGCGGCGGCATGAAGGGAAGCGCGCGCGGGTCGGGGCTGACGAGGGTGGATTGGAGGCGCTGCTCGGCGGCGTAGTTGTAGAGGTCGGCGGCGTGGCCGGTGCGGAGCATGTGGCCGGCGGTGTAGAAGGCGCGGAGATCGATGTAGCGGCGCGCGACGATGGGAATGCCGGTGAGCAGGGTGCAGAGTCTGGAGCGCGAGGAGAGCTCCGAGGTAGAGCTTGAGGCGTTTTTGGGTGAAAAACACCGGGGTGGCTCCGCTGGGGTGAGATTGGTGCGGGAAGTATAGCGGTTGAGGTAGACGATGAGGATGAGGACTCTCTCCCGGTTCAAGCTTTTTATTGTTTGCTACCCCACCCCAGCGAGCAAGCTCCCTGGGGACCCCGGCCGGAAACGACAACCCACCCTTTCACGATGAAACCGTGAAAGGGTAGGCCACCCGGTTCTCCTGCTCACGATGAAGCTGTGAAAGGATGGGCCAGCCAGATTCTTGGCTACACTGGAGGTCATGAGTTCAGGAAGTGAGAAGAAGGCTCTGACGTTTCAGGAGCTGTTGTTTGTGCTCGAGGACTTCTGGGCGAGGCGCGGGTGCGTGCTGACGCAGCCGTATGACCTGGAGGTGGGCGCGGGAACGATGTCTCCCGATACGTTTCTGCGCGTGCTGGGGCCGCGACCGATATGGATTGCGTATGCGCAGCCGTCGCGCAGGCCGGCGGATGGACGGTATGGCGAGAATCCGAACCGGTTGTTCCGGCATACGCAGCTACAAGTCATATTGAAGCCGCCACCGGAGGATGTGCAGGCGGTGTATCTGGAGTCGCTGAAGGCGATTGGGATTGACCTGCGCCAACACGATATCAAGTTTGAAGAGGACAACTGGGAGTGGCCGGTGGGCGGCGCGTGGGGCGTGGGCTGGCAGGTGATGCTGGATGGGCAGGAGATTACGCAGTTCACGTATTTCCAGCAGTGCGGCGGGATGGATTTGGATCCGATCTCGGGCGAGATTACGTATGGCATGGAGCGGATTGCGCAGTTCCTGCAGGACAAGGATTCGATCTATGACATCGTGTGGTCGCGCGATCCGGTGACGGGTGAAGAGCGGACGTACGGCGAGGTGAGGCTGCATGAGGAGCAGCAGTTCTCGGCGTACAGCTTTGACTATGCGGATGTGGATTCGCTCTGGAAGCATTTGGAGTTGTATGAGGCGGAGTGTTTGCGGTTGCTGGAGCGGGCAAAGGTGGTTTGGGGGGCGAGGGTTCAGGCTCAGGGCCCAGGGTTCGGAAGGCGAGATGAGATCGTGCGGTTTCCGGTGCTGGGGGCGTATGAGTTGGCGCTGAAGTGCTCGCATACGTTCAATCTGCTGGATGCGAGAGGCGCGATTTCGGTGACGGAGCGCGTGGGCGTGATGGCTCGGATCAGGAATTTGATTGTGGGTGTGGCGAAGATTTATGCGGAGCAGGGACTCGCCGTCCAGGCGCACGCGCTTCGCGCCAAGACACCAGAGCATAACGGATTGGTGGGTGCCTGAGTGGCGGATTTCCTTTTTGAGATTGGGTTGGAAGAGGTTCCGGCGCGGATGATCGCGGGCGCTGAGGCGGAGTTGCTGCGCAGGACGGTGGCAATGCTGGGCAAAGAAGGATTGCTCGAAGAGGGAGTGAACCTCGACAGCGATCGAGTGAAGAGCTATTCGACGCCGCGAAGGCTGGCGGTGCTGGTGCGTGGCGTGAAGGCGCAGCAGGCGGATGTCACCGAGGAGTTGGTTGGGCCGGCGGTGAAGATTGCGTTCAAGGATGGGAAGCCGGGGCCGGCGGCGGAGGCGTTTGCGAGGAAGTGCGGCATAAGCGTGGATGCGCTGAAGACGATTGAGACGCCGAAGGGCGAGTACGTTGCCGCGAGCGTGACGAAGAAGGGACGCAGCGCGGCGGAGGTGATTCGCGCGGAGATGGCGAAGGAAGTTGGGGCGATCTATTGGGCGAAGAACATGTACTGGAGGGCTGGCAAGCCGGAGCGGTTTGTGCGGCCGGTGCTGTGGATGGTTTCTTTGCTCGGCGGCGAGGTTGTGCCGGTGGAGTTTGCCGGCAGGACCGCGGGGCGGGAGACGTTTGGGCATCGTGTGTTGAGCGATGGCAGGGCGGTGGTGATTGCGCAGCCGAGCGAGTACGCGGAGAAGTTGGAGAAGGCGTTTGTTGTTGCGGATGTGGAGGTGCGGCGGCAGCGGATTCGCAAGGCGCTGGATAAGGTGACGCGCGGAGTTGAGGGTGCGCGGTGGCGTGAGGACGAGGCGCTGGTGGATCAGGTGACGCACCTGACAGAGTGGCCGGCGGTGCTGCTGGGCGGGTTTGAGAGCGCGTACCTGGAGCTTCCGGAAGAGGTTCTGGTGACGGTGATGCGCGATCACCAGAAGTACTTTGCGGTGGAGGATGATGGCACGAAATTGGCGCCGGGCTTGCATGCAGAAATTCGGCTAAGGCCGAATTTCCTGGCGGTGCTGAATATCGAGTTGACGCCGGAGAATGAGGCGATTATTCGGCAGGGCAATGAGCGCGTGCTGCGGGCGCGGTTCAACGATGCGCGGTTCTTCTGGGAGTTCGATCAGCGCGTGCCGTTGATGGAGAGGTTGCCGCTGCTCGAGAAGGTGACGTTCCAGAAGGAGCTGGGCAGTTATGCGGAGAAGACGGAGCGCGTGCATGCGCTGGTCGCGCGCCTGACGCAACTGCTTGCGGTGCGTGGAACGATGCTGGATGCGGAGGGAGTGCAGGGTGCGGCCCTGCTGGCGAAGACGGACCTGACGACGGAGCTGGTGAAGGAGTTTACGGAGCTGCAGGGTGTCGTCGGCGGCCTGTATGCGCGGGCGCAGGGATTGAAGGCGGTTGTGGCAGAGGCGATCTACGACCAGTACAAACCCGCTAGCGCGACGGACAGCCTGCCGCGATCGCTGGAGGGTGCGCTGCTGGGGTTGGCGGATCGTGTGGACACGCTGACGGGAATGTTTGGATTGGGGATGGAGCCGACGGGGTCGAAGGACCCGTTTGCGTTGCGGCGCGCGGCGAATGCGGTGGTGCGGCTGCTGGCGGAGACGGAGTTGCCGCTGGGGCTGGAGGAGGTGCTTGGTGCGGCGGGCCCGGTGCCGGATGCGGTGATGGCGAGGCTGCGGCTGTTCTTTGCGGAGCGGGTGGATTTTTATCTGCGTGAGGTGCGCGGGCAGGCGTATGACGTGGCGAAGGCGGTGATGATTACGGGGCAGGATGATCTGCGGGACGTGGTCGCGCGGGCGGAGGCGGTGACCGCGGTGCGGAGTGGAGAGAATGCGGCGACGTTTCTGGCGGTGGCGGCGGCGTTCAAGCGCATGCGGAATATTCTGCAGCAGGCCGAGGAGCGGAACGAGGAGTTTGCGGATGAGGTGGATGCGGGTCTGCTGAAGGATGAGGCCGAGCGGGCGCTGGATGAGACGGGAGCGAAGGTTGCGGCGGAGGTCGAGCGTCTTGCGGCGAGACGGGAGTACAGCCCGGCGCTGACGGCGATTGCGGGGATGCGGCCGGTGGTGGATGCGTTCTTCGATCGCGTGATGGTGATGGCTCCGGAGCCGGAGGTGAGGGCGAACCGGCTGACGCTGGTGGGGCGGACGGTGAAGGATTTTTCGCGGATTGCGGACTTTTCGGAGATTGTGGTGGGGAGTTAAGCAAGGCTTCTGCGATCCCACTCATGGCGACGATGAGACCGTGGTCATGAATGGGGCACCCGGCATTGGAAGACTCGCGCGCTACCACCTACCCCGGCGAACAAGTTCGCTGGGGACCCCGGTCACGCGCGATAACCCACCCTTTCATGACGAAGCCGTGAAAGGGTAGGCCACCCGGTTTTGGATGGACCGATCAGTTTTGAGTGGGCGGTATGCAGTTGTGAGTTTTTGGTTGCCTCGGTGGTGGGGTGGAAACGTGTGCGCGGATGGCGTTGAATGGGTGGGAGGTGTTGAGGAGGTGCGATGACCCCGAAGGATCGGCCCACAGTGGTGCCGGATAAGGCGCGCGAGAGTGGTGACGGGCGCGGTGTGCAGCCGCCGATTCTGTTTGAGAGAACGCAGAAGGTCATTGGGCGGCTCGAGCAGGAGCTCGGGGAGCCAATGCTGACGTACTGGAACTCGAATAAGGGATCGATCTGCCAGAACGATGTGGCGGGGCTTTATGGGCTGCTGCAGCGGCTGGGCAAGGTGGACCGGCTGTCGATGTTTATCAAGTCGGATGGCGGGTCGGGACAGGCGTCGCTGCGGATGGTGAACCTGCTGCGGCAGTATGCGAAACATTTGACGGTGCTGGTGCCGTTTGAGTGCCAGAGTGCGGCGACGATGCTGGCGCTGGGGGCGGACCGGATTCTGATGGGGCCGATTGCGCATTTGTCGGCGGTGGATACGTCGCTGACGCATGATCTGTCGCCGATCGATCGCGATAACGATCGTGTGAGTGTGAGCCAGGATGAGCTGCAGAGGGTGGTCGGGTTGTGGCAAAGGCAGACGACGACGGAGAAGGCGAATCCGTATGAGTCGCTGTTCCGGTATGTGCATCCGCTGGTGATTGGAGCGGTGGACCGGTCGAGTGCGCTGTCGACGAAGCTGTGTCTGGAGATTCTCAGCTATCACATGGATGATTTAGAGAAGGCGACGGCGATCAGCGAGATTTTGAACTCGGGGTATCCGTCGCACAGCTATCCGATTACGCTACGCGAGGCGCAGAGGATCGGGCTGCATACTGAGCCGATGAAGGATTCGATCAGCCATCTGCTGTTTGAGCTGAATGAGATTTACGCGGAGATGGGGCAGAACGCGTACGTGGATTTCGATGAGCGGAACTCGCACGACAACAGCATTTCGAATGTGATGGAGGCGAGCGGGTTCCAGGTGTTCTTCCAGTTGAATAAGGACTGGCATTACAGGACGGAAGAGCGGCGGTGGGTTGCGCTGAATGACCGGAGTGGATGGAAGCGCGCGCAGGTGGTGGATGGAGCGGTGTCGGTAACGGCCTTCCACGTGCGGTAGTGGGGCACGCGGGTTGGTTTCATTCGGATCGGGAGTGGGTGGTAAGTCTGCCGAGGAATTCCTGGGCAAGGGTGTTGGCTGCTCTTCCACCCATGAGGACTGCCCAGTTGGCGAAGAAGAGGTGAGCGCCGCGGTCGACGGAGGGATAGTAGGCATTGGCCAGGGCGGCGGACGCCATGTCTCCGCCGAGGCCTGAGTAGTTGAATTCGGTTTTGCCGTTGTCTCCGTGGGTGAGGAAGATGGCGCGGAGAGCGTGGGCGACTCGCTGTTTCCTGGTGCCTTCACCGTCGTAGAAGTAGCGCGGATCCTGATGCAGGAGAGAGGGAAGGATTGCGCCGCCGATGAGGATGTCGGAGACGCCGCCGGCGTAGGCGGCGCCGTAGCGCTGACCGTATCCCTTGAGGCCTTGTTGGTAGTGGGGTGAGCCTCCTCCGGCCTGATGGATTCCGGCGAGGAGCGCGGCTCCGAAGAACGTTACAGAGTCGGTCTCGGCACGGATGGCGAGATTGAATTTGAGGGAGGCGCGCATGGGGACGGGTTTTTTTGCATAGACAACGAAGAAGCTTGGCACGACGCCGAGGACGCGCTGGGTCTCCTCGCCTTTCACCTGCTGGGTAGCCACCTGGTCGGCGAATACAGCCGTGACGCTGGTCTGGACGACTGAGATTTTCATTTTGATGCTGTCGAGATCCAGATCCTCGCCGGGCTGGAGGGCAATCTCCTGGGACTTCCACTCGCTGAAGCCGGGAGCGGTGATGGTGAGGCGGTAGGTGTTGGCGGCGTCGAGGTGGTCGAAGGTGAAGCGACCGTTGGCATCGGCGATGGAGGAAGACTTGTACTTGCTTTTCTGTCCGGTGAGAGAGACGGCTGCTCCGGGAATGAGATCGCCGTCGCTATCGGTGACGATGCCGTTGATGATGGCACGCCCTGAGGCCGACGCTGGCAGCGCCTGGCCGAGAGCGTAGTGCGGCGCGGAGAGGAGCGCGAGGCACAACGGGAGGGTTGCGAGGAGACGCACGAGGGAGGTTCTTTCCGGATGTAGCCGCCGCCTGAGCCTGGCGAAAAGGGCCTGATGGAGCAGTAGACATCCGGGACCGGGGGAACGGGATTGCATCTTCGTGTTAAAGGGGCGGACCAGCGGGTTGAGCCGTCGTGGGCGGCGAACGTCCACGGTTTCCAGCTTACGCCTTCAGGCGTGTGGCCGGCAGGCTGAGGCAGTCTCGCGCTTCCTCACCCCAGCGAGCAAGCTCCCACCCTAGCAAAGAAGTTTGCCAGGGACCCGGTGCAGAGGTCCCAGTTAGACGTGTCGGTTAGTTGAGGCGCTGGAGGCGGGCGATGAGTTTTTCGGCGAGGGGTTCGCCGGACTCGGTCCAGAGGAGGCGGCTGGAGATGCCGCAGTGTTTTTCGACGGAGAGGGTGAAGGCGAGGAGCTTTTCGATGTTCTGCTGGACGCGTTTGGCGGTGTCGGCGTCGAGAGCGTCCGATTCGTCCTCAGGTGAGCTTTCGAAGGACTCGCCCTCGAAGGTCCATGGAGTGTCGAGGCCGAAGTCGACGCGGATGTGGCCGTTCTGTTCGTAGGAGCCGAGGTCGAAGTCGGGGCCGAAGCCAACGATGCGGACGCGGGTGGGCTCGAGGCGCCAGGTGGTATCGAGGCCGGCGGGCGAACCACCCCCGCGAGCAAGCTCGCCGGGGACCCCGGGGTCAGGCTCGGGAATCCAGAGACGCCAGCGCATTTCGAACTCGTAGGCGGTGTCGTCGTGGAGCTGCTCGGTGGCTTCGGCGACGGCGGATTCGGGGGAGCTGGCTTCGGCGTCGGAGGCTTCGGAGCGCTCGGCTTCAAATTCCCGAGTTCTCTCTTGATTGTTATAAATGCGTTGATAGATGGGGGACTCGGCCCAGTCGATGGGGTAGGCGGAGGCGGCGGCGACGCGGGCGAGCTCGGGGTGGGAGCCGGCCTCGCGCGAGACGGCGATGAACTGGCGGAGGACGCAGACGAGGGCGTCAGGCAGGGACTGGAGCCGGAAGTTGGGGAACCAGAGACTCAGGTAAAGCTGGTCGGCCATGAGGTGATTGTATTGTGCGCGGCGTAAAGAAGTTGTGGGTGGGTGAGAAGATGATGTGAAGGCAAGAGAATGCGTCTGTCAGTGGAAAGGTTGAGGTGGGGACTGCTGGCGGGGGCGCTGCTGTTGATTGCTGTGCTGGTGGTGCTGCTGAGCTATGGGCGATACCGCATGGTGAAGGCGTATCGGCAGATTGTGGCGCGGTCGGGCGCGACGATTACGCACGAGACGGATGGCGTGACGTGGTCGCAGGCGGTGCGCGGGAAGACGATCTTCGTGGCGCATGCGAAGCACGCGGTTCCACATGGCCAGGGACGGTACACGCTGGAAGACGGCACGCTGGTGCTGTATGGGCGGGATGGGCAGCCGGCGGACCGGATCTCGGGCGCGCAGTTTGAGTATGACGAGAAACAAGGCGTAGCGAGGGCAGTGGGTCAGGTGGATATAGAGGTGGAGCCGCCGGCAGGGCTGATACGGCAGGGATCAGGGAACAGGGAACAGGGAACAGGGAACACTACCCCAGCGAGCGAGGTCGCCGGGGGGCCCGGGACCGCGGATCAGGGACCACCCCAGCGAGCAAGCTCGCCGGGGACCCCGGGAACAGCGGGTGCGCAGGCGATTCATGTGCGGACGAGCGGGTTGACGTATGTGAAGAAGCTGGGCGTGGCGGCGACGAGCGAGGATGTGGAGATCGACTACGCGGGAATGCATGGGCATGCGCGTGGGGCGGAGTTTGATTCGGGGCAGGATGTGGTGCATCTGCTGGCCGATGTGCGGGTGGATGGGATGCTGCGCGGTGCGCCGGCGACGCTGACGGCGGCGAAGGCGGACCTGGATAGAGAGGCGAGTCAGATTGCGATGACGGTGCCGGTGTTGCGGTCGGGCGGGCGGATGGGGAGTGCGGGTGCGGCGGTGCTGCGTTTGCGCAAGGATGGGTCGCTGGAGGCGATGGACGGCGGGCGGCGGGGTGAAGCTGCAGCAGCAGACGCGGACGATTACGGCGGCGACGTTGCGGGCTGGTATGAATGCGCGGTCACAGATGAAGAGCGCGGAGCTGGCGGGCGGGGTGGCGCTGGTGGACACGAGCGCGGAGCGGCCGATGCGGGGAGCGGCGAAGACGGCGCGGGTGGCGTTCGACGATGCGGGGTTTGCGACGAGCGCGGTGCTGGATGGCGGAGTGAAGATGTGGATGCAACAGCACAAGGGAGCTGGCCCGGCGTTGACACGAGACATGGCGGCGGAGCGGGTCACGCTGACGATGGAGCGGGTTGCGCGGCAGGGAGGAAGGAAGGGCGGGACGAGAGTGGCGGCCGTGCACGCGCAGGGAGGATGGGCTCGTGGCGAGGCGGTGGTGCAGGGATCGGGCGCAAAGGCCGGGGGGCTGAAGACGACGTTGATCGCGGGAGATGATCTGCGATTGACGTTGGGGCAGGATGCGGCTGGCAAGGATCAGCCGCAGAGTTTGAGCGGGGCTGGGCATACCGGGATTGAGCAGAAGATGCCGGATGGAACGATACAGACGAGCACGGCGGATACGCTCGAGGCGCGGTTTGTGCAAGACGCGGGGCGGGGGCTGGAGATTGCGTCGGCGGAGCAGAGCGGGGATGTGCGGATCGAGAGCGTGCTGGCCAAACCGGGTGAGGTGGCGAGCGAGGGCGTGGCGGAACGGGCGGAACTGGATGGAGCCACGAATGTGCTGACGCTAATGGGCAAGCCGCGGCTGACGCGCGGGGACACGACCGTGACGGCGGATACGATCCGGATGATGCAGCAGACAGGCGATGCGGCGGCGGAGGGGAGTGTTGCGGGGACGTTTGTGAGTGCGAATGCGAAGCCGGGTGCTGCGGTGACTCATGCGATGGCGGCCGAGGCGGTGCTGCACAAGGCGGCGCAGACGATGGAGCTGAAGGGAACGGATGCGGCGCCGGCGAGGATGTGGCAGGGGGCTTCGCAGGTGCAGGCGGCGAATATTTTGCTGGATCGTGGCAAGGATGAGATGCAGGCGTGGCCGGTGGCGCAGGGTGGGTTGGTGAGGGCGGTGTTTGCGGAGCAGGGAACAGGGAACGCGGATCATGGAACAGGGATCAGGGAACGGGGATCAGCGAACAGGGGTCAGGGATTAGGGAAGAAGGAAGAGGGAGCAGGCGAGCGGGTGGTGCGGGTGACGAGTGCGCGGCTGGAGTACTCGGGCAGGGTGAACCAGGCGGTGTTTACGGGAGGGGTGCTGGCTGAGGGCGAGGATGGGACGGCGCGGGGACAGCGGGCGGTGGTGTTTCTGACGCCCAAGGAATCTGCTGCCGCTGAGGCCCACCTTAGCGACGATAAGGCCCCACCCCAGCGAGCAAGCTCCCACCCCAGCAGCCAAGTTTGCTTGGGACCCCGGTGCTCGCCGGAGACCCCGTTCGTCGCGAAGGTGGCGCACCCGGGTTCTTTGGCCGGTTCAGCGGTAGGGCATCCGGGTTCTCCGGGGCAGGTGTTGAAGGGACAGCCGGATCCGATGGCGGCGTCGGTGGAGAGGATTGTGATGTCGGGTGGGGTGAAGGTGGAGCAGCCGGGGAGGACGGCGACGGGGGAGCAACTGCTGTACACGGCTGGGACGGGAGAGTTCGTGCTGACGGGGCATCCGGCGCATGTGGCCGATGACAAGCAGGGAAACATGACGGGAGCGACGCTGTTGTTTCGTTCGCCCGATAGTACGATTGTGGTGGCGGGAGAGCCGGCATCGCGCCGCGTGCATACCGAGATGACGGTAAAGAAGTGATACAGGTCAAAGAATCCCGAGCTGAGAGCCGCCGCGATCCGAGTCCGGTGATGAGAACGCTGACGACGGAGCACATCACCAAGGCTTACGGCGGCCGTGAGGTGGTGCGCGGCGTGAACCTGGAGATTCACCAGGGCGAGGTGGTCGGGCTGCTGGGACCGAACGGCGCGGGCAAGACGACGAGCTTCTACATGATTGTGGGGCTGGTGCGGCCGGACGACGGGAAGATCCTGACGGATGGGGTGGACATCACGCGGACGCCGATGTATTTACGGGCGAGAGAGTATGGAATCAGCTACTTGCCGCAGGAGCCTTCGGTATTCCGGAAGCTGACGGTTGAGGAGAACATCCTGGCGGTGCTGGAGACGCTGCACATTACCTGGGAGGCGCGCCGGAATCGCACGGAGAACCTGCTGAACCAGCTGAACCTGGGGCATGTGCGCAAGACGCGCGGGTATGCGCTTTCGGGCGGGGAGCGGCGGAGGGTGGAGATTGCCAGGTGCCTGGCGATCGAGCCGGCGTTCATTCTGCTGGATGAACCGTTTTCGGGCATTGATCCGATTGCGGTGCTGGACCTGCAGCAGATCATCTTCGAGCTGAAGGGGCGCGGGATCGGGGTGCTGATCACGGACCATAACGTCCGCGAGACCTTGAATGTGACCGACCGGGCGTACATCATCAACCAGGGATTGATCTTAGCGGCTGGTACGCCGGGTGAGCTGGGAAAGAATCCTGAGGTAAGGCGCATTTATTTAGGCGAAAACTTCTCGCTGGGGTAGGGGTTTTCGAGGATGGCGCGATGAGGTAAGAGTCGTGTCCGACAGTTACGCGCTGCTGCCACGTTCTGGTGAGAACGGGTTTTTAGACCGGCGCGGTAAACTGGCCCTGAACTTGCTTGCAGGCGATTTTCCCTGTGGGTGGGATTCAGGTGCGCGCCGGGTGCGCAGTGGAGAGGTCCCTGTTGTTACAGCCCCGTCTGAATTTGAAGCTGTCGCAGCGCCAGGTGCTGACCCCTGGACTGGTGCAGATGGTGAGTGTTCTTGCGCTCAACAAGCTTGAGCTGAAGAGCATGATCGATGGGGAGCTTGTTGAGAATCCGGTCTTAGAAGAGGTGGACGAGTCCGCCGAGACCCTGGATGAGCGGGCGGCGCGGGAGGGGGACCGCGAGCGGAGCGCCGAGGAAGTGGCGGCTGAGCGGACCGAGAAGGACCCGTTCGACGAGGTGGATTTCGGGAGCTACTTCCAGGACTATCTGGACCCCGGGTACAGGACGGGCGGGAGCCTGGATGAGGGAGATCCGGACCGGCCGTCGTTTGAGAACTTTCTGTCTCAGCCGAGCACGCTGACAGACCATTTGCTGTGGCAGGTGGGGGCGCTGGCGCTGTCGCCGAAGCTGCGGGCGTGCGTCGAGCTGATGATCGGCAACCTGAACGAGGATGGCTACCTGACGGCGAGCGATGAGGAGCTGATGCAGGGGCTGGCGGGGCATCCGACGAAGAACGAGGACGTGCTGGCGCTGGTGGAGCAGGGCCGAAATTTGATGCGGCAGCTCGACCCGGCGGGAGTGGGAGCGCGGGATTTGCGCGAGTGCCTGCTGTGGCAGATTGAGGCGCAGCGGCGCGAGGCCGAACTGCTGGCTCAGCGCCCGGCAAATGGGCATGGGCTGAACGGCACGGGCGAAGTGCTGAAGGTGCTGGATGTCGCGGTGGTCATTGTTGACGGGCATCTGCCGCTTTTGCAGCGCAAGGACCTGCGCGAGATTGCGCGGGTGACGCATCGGCCGCCAGAGCAGGTGCAGGAAGCGGTCGAGTACATCCGGCGGCTGGACCCGCGACCGGGGCAGAGATATAACCAGTCGGCGACACGACTCATTGAGCCGGATGTGGCGTTTGTGAAGCGCGGCGATGAATACGTGGTGGTGATGAACGACGAGAATATGCCGTCGCTGCGGCTGAACAGCGGCTACCGCCGGATGCTGCGCGAGAAGGGGACGGAGCGCGAGGTCCGCGAGTACGTGAAGGAGCGCTATCGTTCGGCGATTCAGCTACTAAGAAACATTGAGCAGCGGAAGAATACGATCGTGCGGACATGCGATGCGATCGTGCGGCGGCAGCAGGAGTTTCTGGAAAAAGGTGTCGAGGGGCTGCGGCCGATGATGATCAAGGAGGTCGCCGAAGAGATTGGCGTGCATCCTTCGACGGTGAGCCGCGCGGTGGCGAACAAGTATGTGCATACGCCGCAGGGAGTGTATGAGCTGCGATTCTTCTTCTCAGAAGGCGTGAACGGGCCGGAGGGCGGCGATTTGCCGCTGGTGCTGTTGAAGCGTCGTGTGAAGAAGCTGATTGAAGAAGAAGATTCGCGGAAGCCATTCACGGACGAGCAGTTGGCGGCGGAACTGCAGAAGCAGGGTATCCAGGTGACACGACGCACGGTGGCGAAGTATCGCGAAGATATGCAGATTCCATCCACACACCAACGGCGAGTACGATAACCGACATCCAACTCCCACAAGGAGAGGAGATGTCGATGATCGTTGAGTACACGGGCCGCAGAACCGAAATCACGCCGAAGCTGAAGCAGCTAACAGAGGAAGGTCTCGCGAGAATAGAACTCGTAGCCCACCGCTGTACAAGCGCCCACATCGTCCTCACAGAAGACAAGTACCGACATATCGCAGAGATTACGGTGCACTGCCGTAATGAAGATCTGGTCGCCAGTTGCGAGGCTGCAGAGATGGAGCAGGCCTTGCGCGAGGCTCTAACGACGATCGAGCAGCAGGCGATCAAGTCAAAGGAGCGATTCACAACCGTGCGGAGCCGAGCGAAACCGACGCAGGAACTCTCCGCGTAACAGAAAATTGCAATAGACGAGCGATCTCCTCGCTGGGTTACGCGAGCGAGGAGATTCTGCGTCGTAAGCCGCTGCCCGTTTCCGGCAGGATGAATATTTTGCGCGCAGTGCTACCACCCCAACGAGTAAAGAACACTCGCTGGGGACCCCGGTGCTACCACCCCAACGAGTAAAGAACACTCGCTGGGGACCCCGGTGCTAGGATGGCGCGTATGGCGAAGCAGGGCGCGGCAAAAGAGCACGCGAAGGTGAAGAAGGCGAAGTCAAAGAAGGCAGGGGGGAAATCTCCTGCGAGTGGAGCAAGCCGTGAGCTGGTGGTGCTGACGGGGATGTCAGGGTCGGGGAAGTTGTCGGCGCTGAAGGCGTTCGAGGACCTCGGATATTACTCGGTGGACAATTTGCCGTTGGAGCTCATTCCAAGGTTTGCGGACCTGGTGCAGAAGTCGGCGGAGATAACGCATGCGGCGCTGGTGGTTGATGTGCGCGAGGGCAGCAGGCTGGACCGCTTTCCGGAGATTTTGGAACAAGTCCGCAAGGTGCTGACGACGCGCGTGGTGTTTCTGGAGGCGAGCGAGGATGCGATTGTGCGCAGGTTTTCAGAGACGCGCAGGCCGCATCCGCTGGGCCGCGGCCAGACGGTGATGTCGCAGATACGTGCCGAGCGCAAGCGGCTCGATCCGGTTCGCAACGTGGCGGATATTCTGATCGACACGACGAAGTTCACGGTGCACGATCTGCGCGCGCACATCAATGCGCAGTTTGAGCGCGGCGGAAGCGATGAGAAGAACCTGACGATTGCGGTGACGAGCTTCGGCTTTAAGAACGGTGTGCCGACGGATGCGGATGTGGTGTTCGACGTGAGGTTCCTGCCGAACCCGCACTTTGTGCCGGAGTTCAGGAAGCTGACGGGAAAGCATCCGAAGGTGGCGAAGTATGTGCGGAAGTTTCCGCAGACGCAGGAGTTTCTGGATAAGGCGGCGGATATGCTGACGTTTCTGCTGCCGCATTACATCAAGGAAGGCAAGAGTTATTTGACGGTGGCGATCGGATGCACAGGTGGGCAGCACCGGTCGGTGATGATTGCGGAGGAGTTGAAGAAGCGGCTGAGCGAGGAAGGGTACAGGGTGAAGTCGTCGCACAGGGACATGCCGCGATGAAGGCGGCGGACGTACACTAAGGTTCAATGAGAGCGGAACGAAAGCGACAGCGGCGGAGCGTGCGATGAAGCGCATCTGGCGGCTGTTGAATTACATGCGGCCGTATACGGTGCATGTGGTTGTGTCGGTGGTGCTGATGGCGGTGGTGGGCGCCATGGCGGCGTTCCGGGTGCTGCTGATCAAGCCGATTCTGGACAACGTGCTGAGCGCGAAGTCGTCGCCGAACCAGGTGCTGGTGTTTCCGATTGCGGGCGGGAAGCATGTGATCAACCTGCAGGGGTGGCTGCCGCACTACTTCCACAATGCGTGGACGGTGGTGGCGGTGGCGCTGGTCGGGTCGGCGATTGTGAAGTCGATCTGCGATTACCTGGGCACGCTGCTGACGAACAAGGCGGGGTTCGGGATGATTACGGACCTGCGCAATGATTTGTACGACACGCTGCTCAAGAGGTCGACGGCGTTTTTTCAGCGGCACTCGACCGGGATGCTGGTATCGACGCTGATCAACGATATCGAGCGCGTGCAGTCGGCGATGTCGACGGTGTTGAGCGATTTTCTGCAGCAGGTGTTCACGCTGCTGTTCATGATTGTTGCGGTGATTATCGTGGGCGGCAGGATGGCATGGGTGCTGCTGCTGTTTGTGCCGGTGATTATCAGCTCGGCGCGGCGCATTGGGCGCAGCGTGCGACGGACGACGCGCAGGGGGCAGGACAAGCTGGCGGAGATCCAGACGATCGTGCACGAGACGGTGACGGGCAACAGCATCGTGAAGGCGTTTGGGATGGAGCTGTGGGAGATGGGGCGGTTCCGGCGCGCGGCGGACCGGCTGCTGCATGCGAACATGCGGTCGGTGGCGGTGCAGTCGATCTCGTCGCCGCTGATGGATGCGCTGGGCGCGGTGGCGATTGCGCTGCTGCTGTTTGTCGGGCGCGACAGGATCGTACATGGCTCGTGGACGAGCGGCATGTTCATTGCGTTTCTGGCTGCGGTGATCATGCTGTATGACCCGGTGCGGAAGATGCCGCTGTACTACAACAGCTTTCAGCAGGCCGTGGGCGCAAGCGAGGAGATCTTCAAGTTTCTGGATGCGCAGGACGAGGTGCGGGAGCGCAAGGGCGCGGTGAAGCTGAAGTCGTTTACGGATGCGATCGAGTTCAGGGATGTGTACTTCAGCTATGAGCATCAGGGAGAGAAGCACGAGGCGTTGCGCGGGGTATCGCTGACGGTCAAGCGCGGTGAGGTCGTTGCGCTGGTGGGGCCGAGCGGCGCGGGGAAGTCGACGCTGATGAATCTGCTGCCGCGGTTCTATGACGTGAGCGCGGGCGCGATTCTGATTGACGGCCATGATGTGCGCGACCTCACGATTGCGTCGGTGCGCAAGCAGATTGGGAAGGTGACGCAGGAGACGGTGCTGTTCAACGACACGGTGCGGAACAATATCGCGTACGGACAGCCCGATGTGCCGATGGAGAAGATTCAGGCTGCGGCGAAGGCGGCGCGCGCGCACGAGTTCATCATGCGGCTGCCGGAAGGGTATAACACGCAGATTGGCGAGCGCGGGGCGAGGCTTTCCGGCGGCGAGCGGCAGAGGCTGGCGATTGCGCGCGCGCTGGTGAAGGATGCGCCGATCCTGGTGCTGGATGAGGCGACGTCGTCTTTGGACACGGAGAGCGAGGCGCAGGTGCAGGCGGCGCTGGCCACGCTGATGCACGATCGGACGGTGCTGGTGATTGCGCACCGGCTTTCGACGGTGCGTAGCGCAGACCGGATTGCGGTGCTGGAGCATGGGCAGATTACCGAGCTGGGCAGCCATGAGGAGCTGCTGGCGCGCGGAGGCACGTACAGCAGGCTGTATCAGCTTCAATTTGGAGAGGATGAGGTGCTGGTGATGGCGGGCGAGCCGGGGGCGGGCGTTGAGGGGACGGCGTAGGCCGGGTGCTCCCGCGATTTTTTCTGAGGGAAACGCGGTTGTAATTACGATTGCCGCTCGTGTGGGGGATGGACGGCGGGATAGACTAACAGAAATACTCTTGGAAATGGCCGGAATTCTTTTCATCATCTCGGCACCCAGCGGCTCAGGCAAATCCACCCTTGTGGCGGAGGTGAGGCGGCTGGTGGAGGGCCTGGAGTTTTCGATCTCGTATACGACGCGCAAGCCGCGCGGGTCGGAGGAGCCGGGGCGCGAGTATCACTTCACCGATGTCGAACACTTTCGGGCGATGGTGGAGCGCGACGATTTTCTGGAGTGGGCCGAGGTCTTTGGGAACTACTACGGTACAGCGCGCGGAGGGTTGGAGCACGCGCGACTGGCCGGCAAGGATCTGCTGCTGGACATCGATGTACAGGGCGCGGTGCAGGTGATCCACAAGGTGCCGGAGGCGGTTTCGATCTTTATTGTTCCGCCGAGTCCAGAGGTGCTGGAGCGCAGGCTGCGCAATCGGAGCCAGGCAGAAGGCGTGACGGATGAGGCGGTGATTCAGCGGCGGTTGGCGCAGGCGAAGCAGGAGCTGCTGACGCTGAATAAGTACAAGTACGTGCTGATCAATGATGTGCTCGACGAAGCCGTTACGGAACTGCGGGCGATTGTGCAGTTTGAGCGCGGAGAAGGTGGCGAAGCGGCGGCGGCTGTGGCGCAGCAATGCAGAACGACGGTGCACTCGGCGCGGCTGGAGACGGTGTTGAACAGCTTCGAGGTGTCGGTTGCTGGAGTGTAAGGTTTGCGCGACTGCAGTTGGTGTTGCGCGGAGTGATGGAAGGGTAGCATGATGTATCAGCTTGGGGAGGCTAGAGGTATGTCAGAGAATGTTTCGCTGTCTAACAACAAATACAGCCTGGTGAAAGGCGCGGCTCGGCGCGCACGGCAACTGCAGTCCGGTGCGCCGGCGCTGGGTGTGTCGAACTCGATGAAGGCGTGCAAGGTGGCGCAGGATGAGATCAAGCGCGGGAAGGTGACGTACAGCGTTGTGGGGAAGAAGCCCACGCCGCCGCCTCCTGTATCGTTGGATTGATGGGCCTTTCAGCGGAGCAGCAGCTACGCGCTTACGTGGAGTACTTCCGCGACCTGGGCGTGTATGAGCTGTACCGACATGGCACGCCTGAAGTAGTGATGCCGGAGCGGTGGCGTGAACTGCTGGCGCGGCCGAAGCCGCCGGTGGCGTCGCAGGCGGGAACCGTTGCGAGACCGGCGGCTGCTGCCCCTACTGCTCAGCGGCAGATTCCAGCGGCGCGATCTGTGCCGAGTCCGACGCGGCCGATGGGATCGCAGTTTACAACCCCGAGGCCAGCGCCGCAGCCGATGCAGGCAGCCATACCGCAGGCGCGGATTGAGCCGGAGCCGCAGCGGAGCTACTTCGAAGCGGGGCTTCCTGAGGAGCTGCAGGCACCAATGCCAAAACCAGTTTCGTTCGATGCGCGGGCAGCGCTGCCGGTGGAGATTGTGCCGGCTGGGCAGCGCGTGGCGGCGTTAGAGGCTGTGCGCGCGGAGATTGGCGACTGCACGAGGTGTCCTTTGGCGTACGCGGGACGGCACAAGATTGTGTTCGCGGATGGTGACCCGAATGCCACGCTGATGTTTGTAGGCGAGGGGCCCGGAGCGGATGAGGACGCGCAGGGGCTGCCGTTTGTGGGCAAGGCCGGGCAACTGCTGAACAACATGATCGCGGCGATGGGCCTGAAGCGCGAAGAGGTGTACATCGCGAACATTGTGAAGTGCAGGCCGCCGGGGAATCGCACGCCAGAGTTTGCGGAGGCGAGCACGTGCTCGCAGTTTCTGCTGAAGCAAATTGATATCGTGCGGCCCAAGGTGATTGTGGCGCTCGGGGCGACCGCCGCGACGTACCTGCTCGGCGTGCGGCAGTCGCTGACTTCATTGCGGGGGAAGTGGCACTCCACACGAGGCGCGAAGCTGGCGGTGACCTATCATCCGGCGTTTCTGCTGCGCGATCCGCGACAGAAGGGCGAGGCGTGGAAGGACCTGCAGATGGTGATGGCGGAGCTTGGGCTGAAGGCGCCGGCGAAGAAGTAACCAGCGAGTCAGCAAGCTAGCGAGTCAGCGAGTCAGGAGACGGCAGGCTAGAAGGAGCTGTTGTCGCCGCCGCCGTCGTCGAAGTTAGAACCTGAGTCGTCGAATCCGGAATCATCGAAGCCGCTGTTGTCGACGAAGTCGGTGGAATCGTTTCCGAAGCCGCCGATGTCATTACCGGATTTGTCGCTGGAGTCGGCGAAGTTTTGTGACGAACTCTGGTCGGCAAGGTCCTGACGGCTGGCGTCGTTCTCCGGGTTGTAGAAGTTGGAGTCGTCGACGTGGTGCTCGTGCTGAGCGGCGTCGTCGTAGTAGTTGTTGACGACGCTTTCGCTGGGGTGTCCGTAGCCGTAGGGGCCACCGCCGAAGCCGTGGAAGAGGGATTCCATGCTCTCGAAGGCCATCTCTCCCATGGCGACTCCGGCCGCGGTCTGGAGCGCGCCGCGCAGGAAGCCTCCGCCGGCAGAGGGGTAGACGGGCTGGGTGTATGCGGGTGCATAGGCGGGCGCATAGGGTGGCGGATAGCCGGGGTTGTTTACGGGCTGATACTGCGCCTGCTGGTGTGAACCGGATGGGCTGCCGAAGATCTTGCTGAGGAAGCCGCTGCCACCGCTTTGCTGCGGGTGCTGGTGGGCTTCGTCGAGCGCAGACTGCAATTGCTGCATCTGCTGCTGCGCCTGCTGAAGGCCGTACTGCTGCACGAGGACTGTTTGCGCGAGGATATAGAGCGCGTCAGGAATCGTGGCGAGGTTCTGCTGGATGTAACGCTCGGCGTCGAGGTCCTTGTCCGTGACCTGCGTGTTGCGGATGCGTTCGATGAGGCCGTCGATCATCTGCTGCTCTTGCGGTGTCATGGTGTCTCCGTTGATCCTGCCGATGTATACGATACGACGGACGCTTTAGTTCTGATGTGAGCCGGGTTGGAAGAGGGCGCAACTCCTGTTAGACTGAGAGGGTTGCAGATCGCGCTGCTGGCTGGTGTTAGGGCGCGCTGGATGTGCAGGTGTGGGGCTGTAGCTCAGCTGGGAGAGCGCCTCGTTCGCAACGAGGAGGTCAGCGGTTCGATCCCGCTCAGCTCCACCAAATTCGATTTTTTAGAACTTGCGATGCAAGAAGTTATGAGCGGCACTGGCGACTGGAGATTCGCCAGGCTGGCTCTCATTCCCTCGCAGCTTCACCGCAGTTATGGTCCGAACTTCGCAGATGTGTCCACCATGAAGTCATCGTCCACCTGCGGGAAAGATCAGTGCTACTGTTGCTGTGAGGTTTTTTCACGTTGAATCGCCGCAAATTCCTCGCTCTTATGTCGAGTTCCGTTGCGGCAGCCAAGCAAGCTGCGGCAGCACCGTTGCGCTCATTGGATGCAATCGAGGGAGCGGCGATCGCACCGCGCACCTCCACGCGTCCGCTCAATGTCGTGCTGATGATCTGCGATGATCTCGGCTATGGCGACCTGGGCTGCTTTGGCTCGAAGCTGCCGACACCGAACCTAGATCGCATGGCGCGTGAAGGCATCCGCTTCACTCGTTATAACGGAGGCCATCCTCTATGTTCGGCCTCGCGCGCGTCGCTGCTGACCGGCCGCTACGGTACACGCATGGGTGTGGTCGGCGCGTTTGGCCCGCACGCCAAGACCGGCTGCGCGCTGGATGAAACGTTGATGTCGCAGCTCTTCAAAGCCAAGGGATATCGCACTGCCGCTATAGGCAAATGGCATCTCGGCGGCGAACTGCCGTACCTTCCCACCAGCCGCGGCTTCGACTCTTACTTCGGCCTTAATTGGAGCGTGGACATGTCGCCGAAGACGTTGATGCGCGACACCACAGTGGTCGAAGAAAACACTGACTGCTCCATGCTCATCCCGCGCTACACGAAGGAGGCGCTGCATTTCCTGGAGCAGGACAACGCCAAGCCCTTCTTTCTCTACTATGGATTTCCTTACCCGCACGATCCGCCCGACGCTTCGCCGCGCTTTCTTAATAAGAGCGGTTTCGGCAAACAGGGAGACGCGATTGAAGAGATCGACTGGTCGGTCGGCGAGATCCTGCGGACACTTGATGCCAAAGGGCTTGCCAAGGACACGCTAGTCCTGTTTACCAGCGATCATGGGCCGTGGTACCAGGGATCTCCCGGCAACCTTCGCGGCCGTAAGGCCTCGACGTGGGAAGGCGGGTTCCGCGTTCCTCTGATTGCAAAGCTGCCCGGCGCAGTCCCTGCCGGAGCGGTGTGCGAAACGCCGGCATCGCACCTGGACATGTTGCCGACATTGGCCGCTCTCTGCGATCTTGCGCTACCCACCAAACCGCTAGATGGCGCCGATGTTTCTGCACTTCTGCTGGGCACGGGGAAACCCATCGCGGAGCGCACGCAGATTTACTTCAGTCCGATGAGCAAAGGCGGCCTGCAGCCGCACTGCATTCGTAAGGGGGATTGGAAGCTCCGCATCGCGCAGGCATACGGCGGCGAAGTTTATGTCAATATGAACGAACCCGGGCAGGCGCACCAGACCGCCATGCTGGCAGTGCCGGAACTCTATAACGTGGTGCTCGACCCGGCGGAAAGTTACTGCGTTGCGAACTTGCACCCTGACATTGTTGCCGCACTCAGCCATGAACTCGACACGCAGTTGGCCACGTTCCCACAGAATGTTCAGGATGATTACGCACTGCTCAAACAGACGGTGGGAAGTCCCAGAACGCCGGTCAGTGCCCCTCCGCTGATGCCGGAACAGCCAAAAACATAGATCGATATCGCTTGGCGGCGGCGTTTTGAGCACCGGCACGAATTACCACTTGCCGTCGATTGCGAGACACTTTTTGAGGTTCACCTTCGCTGCCCACGGATGCCCCGAGGCTGCTAAATGCGTCAGAACACGGCGCGAAATGGATACAGGCTTACAAGATTTGACCGGGAAAAACGTGGGTTTGAAAAGGTTCGATAAGGATTTTCCGGCTTCGGGAACCCAAACCTCACTCATCATTCTTCCCTTGAAAAGAGCCCATAATTTGCGTAAATTGATATGCACCCGAACCTACACGGCAGTTGATGGAGAGTTCTTCTTCCTGAACTGTGAGTATGCCGGGAATCTCCATTGGCAAGCTCCGCGGCCACAGGCGTCTCCTGGTTTCCAAAAGGACAAAGTTCTGCTGCGTGGGTTTGGGAACATAGATTGACGCGACGGTATTGGGCGGAACAGTGACGAAAAGCGTGAATCGGTCCTCGGCACCCTTTTGCCATCGAGCCGTGATGAGGCCTTTCACGGTGGGAACGGCTCCCTCGGCAAATGCAAGACCGCCGGTGGCGGGCCGGACATCAAATGTGGCAAAGCCGCCACTGGTGGGCTGGATGCCAACGATGTGTTTGAGCAGCAGATAGGCCGGATACGACGTCCAGGCGTGATTTACTTCAGCGCCGGGGCTCAAATGGAAGCTCTCCCAGCAGGCCTTGTTTGACTCGAGCATCGGCCGGTAGCGGACCATATCCTGCACGACGAACTCTGCGGCTCCTGCATGCAGTAGTCCGTCATAAAAAGCATCGCCGCCGTAGCCGCCGAGTTTGAAGTTGGCAGATTCAGGGCCAGCGCCTTCGAAGATTGCATTAAGGATGTTCGATTTGACTGTGCACGGCTCCAGGCCAAAACGTAAGGGCCACGCCGAAGCAAGGGGGTACATTTCGGTGCGGTCGGTGCGGGCAAGATAGTAATCGCCTTTGAAGAGATTCGTGTTAATACCGTCTTTTACTGCCTCCGCGGCCTGCGCGTAGTGGCTGCTGTCCGCCCATCGCCCCAGCACATCGAAGACGCGCGAGGCAATCTTCAGGTTTTCGCAGTATTGGCAGGCGGTCGCGATGTTCCAGCCGCCCTCGGGCATATTCCCGCCCGCGTAGTCGGAGATGCGCCACCCGGGAGGATTGAGCAGTTTGGTGTTCGGGTCCTGATAGGTTTTGATCCAGTCGAGGAAGCGCGTCAGGTGCGGCGCCATCTCGTTGAGTAGCGTCACGTCGCCCGAAAATAGGAACTGCTGCCACAGCAGCATCGGCCAATACATCGACCATTCGGCGATTTCAAACACGGCCGCTGGGCTGCACGCATAGAAATCTCCGTCGCGCATTTGTTCTAGCGCGTAATCGCGCAGCACCTTATCAATCATCGTTGTATTGCGGTGGTTGTAGAGCAGGACATTTCCGACGTTCCAACTGTCCGCCAACCAGGGCGACTGTTCGCGGTTGGCGTCCACACTGATGATCGCTTGCTGCACGTTTTGCCGCGCTGAGCGCTCGCACATTTTGTAGATCGAGTTCAGCAGCGCACTGGAAGAGCGGAAGCGTCCAGCCACGTCGGCATCGCTCCACGCCCACATGCCGCGCACGTCTGTAGCACGTAGTCTTCCCGCGTAGCCGGTGATCTTGAGCACTTGGAAGGATGTGTGCCGGCCGCAGTCCGCGTCCCATGTCTCCGCGCCGCCGCTGCACGTGTATTCGTCCCACCCGGTAGGCTTGCGCTCATCGGACATTTGAAAATAGGTCACGCGCACCACGTCGCCGGATCGGTTCGCACGGAGGGTGAGTTTGGGCCAGCCGGTAATGCAGCGGCCGAAGTCGACCAACCACGCATCACCTACGTGGCTAATGCTCACAGGCGCAAGTGCCGCCTGCTCGTGCTCCAGCGGCGCCATTTGTGCGAAGAGCCGAAAGCCGGACCGATCGACCACACTTGCGGACGCCCACTGCGAGTCGTCGAAATCGACCACCCTCCAGCCCTTGGGTTCGAGGCGCGAGTCGAAGCGGATCGCGGCGCGGTTCTTCGCTCCTCCGGCCCCACCGAAGTACACTGCATCACCCTCGAGATACGGCGTATGTGCCAGAACCTTCCACGAGGTATCGCTCGCGATCGTGGAGGACTCTCCTCCGTCGTAACCGAGATGCGCTTCCAGCAGGAAGGCGGGCTCGGCATTTACGCCGGAGTCGTGCCAATTGCCCTGCCAATGACCAATGGCGGCAAAGACATTCGTGCCGGGCCGCACCTGCGCGGTGATGTCAAAGCCGTTGTATTGCCCGTAGTGATATGGGTCAGAGCGCGCCGGCCCGCGGCCCAGCAGCTCTCCGTTCAGCCATAGGATGTAATCGTTATGAGCGGAGACGTAGACCTTGGCCAGGCGTGGCTTGCGCGCCGCGGAAAAAGTCTTTCGAAAATATGCGAAGTTGTTCAGGTTCGTGGTGCCGTCCCAGATATTCTGCGCAGTCCATTCGCCGGGATTCAGTCCAGTATCGAAGAAGGCAGATTCGCTATAGGGGCTCGGCTTGCCGAATTGGTTCCAGATGCGCACCTTCCACCAGAACCGATTCGCCGGAGGAAGAGGTTTGCCAGCATATTCGACCGAAGCCGAATTGTTTGAATTGATCTTGCCGCTGTCCCACGAGTCTGCCGTTCCTTTACCAAGATTGGCAGGACTGGAAGCGACGAGAATCTGATATGCGGATTGGATTTCACCGCGGCCATTCGCCGGAGATCTCCAGGTAAACCGTGTTGCACCGCGGTCAATCGCGAGTGGATTGCTAACACCATTCACGAGCAGATCTATGGGAGCAAGTGGTTTCCTGGATACTTCGGTGGATTGCGAGGTATCCACGGCGAGATTGGCCGCATCCGTGACGTTACCTGACTCCGCAACCGCGTGAGACCGGCAGATCATCGTTGCTGCTGTCGCTTGGCCGGCAGCCATCAGGAATTCCCGCCGCTTCAATATCTTCATGAGTCCTTTCGCATCAGGATCCGCGTGTATAGATCAGGAATACGGCACGTGTTCGGATTTGTATCGAACAGGAGTTCTGGGGTGCGCGCCCCTAAGACCAATAGGTTCATCTGCAATGATCCGTCCCGTTTATCACGCCCTTTTGTGGAAGTTGCGATTTGCGGTCCTCAATACCTATGATCTCCAGGTACAGACACTTCATTGGAACGAACGCGCGTCGCTGCGTTTGCAGCCCCTGGTCGCTCAAGCACCGCGGCCAGCACCATATAGCTATCAACAAGAAGGCCCTCGTATCCTCGCGGAGTTCCGTCCCACATTTTCCAGTCATAGGTATGGCCATTGGGTCCGCGGCCCTGAAAGCTGCCAGCCGCGATACTCTTCAGAATTGGAAATAAAATTCGGTCGCCATCGGCAACTCGGTCTAATTTGTAGAGCGCCGCAACAGTGTAATAAGAAAAGGCTGCGGTCGCGCCGCCGTTCTCGTAAACCTGGAAGCTATCGGAGCCGTCGGCCTTCTTCGGGCCTCCGGCGTTAGGGTTGAGATCCTCGTAATCTTCGCGGCGAATGGGAATGAGATTTCCCGGCAATCCAAGCTCAAACTTGGTGTAGCCCACTTCTTTCATCTTTGCCAGCAGACGATCAAAGATCGCGTTGCCCAACTTCTCGGGCACCAGCCCGTAGACGACCGCTGCCCCATTCACCCACAGGAACCAATAGTCGTGGAGCTTGCCGTCACGGCTGCGCCAACCGGCGAGGACTCCGGTCGTCGGATCGAAGAACGCGGGCACGAATGCTCGCTTCAGTTTTGCGGCGCGCTGAAGGTAGTGTTCCTTATCTGAGTGCCGCCCCGAAAATTGAGCCATCGCCGCCATCTCTTCCAAGGCATGGTAGGCCAGCGCATTGGAGTAGGCATCCTCGTAGCCGAAGCCAATCGTGTCCCACCAGTTTGCGGGACGCATAAATACGCCACCACCCGGCCTGGGAGTCCAGGATCCCGAGTTACCCGATTGGCTGAACTTCACCAGTCCATCGCCATTCGTATCTGTGGCGAGCATGTCTTCTGCCCACTTGCGCAGGGCAGGATAGTTTCTCTTCAGCCACTCCGTATCGTGGGTCGCAGCAACATAGTCCCCCGCTGCAATCAGGAGAGATGGATAGAGTCCGAGCTTGCCGCATTCCTACTGTTCCAGGGAATGCTTGCAGCGTCGAACCCCCGGTAATAAGGCATGCCGCATGCAAGCTCACCATGCAGATATCTGTCCAGCGACATACGGATAAGGTCCATAGCTGTCAATCCGTGCGCAAGCGGCGGCGTATATTTCGCCATTTCGCTATACATATGCTGCACAAAAGCGCATGGGTCGCTGGCGGAGTTGTTCGCCAGTACCCCATCCTCGGCCTGTACCTGGAAGATATTGAGCCAGTTCCTGCGGAAACCATCGAACCGGGAATCGGACTCAATGCCCACTCTGTGTGGATAGATTGCGACGACTGTAAATGTATAGACAACACGTGGGTTCGATTGCGTTGCGCCCGGGAAGAGAACCATGACATAGCTCTTGTCGCGGCGGTGGGCTTCATATTGCGGCAGCACCGGTTCGCGACTCGCGGCCTCGATGCGCAATGAGCCCTGTTCCGGTAGATGCAAAACCGCGGGTAGTTCCGCCTGTCCGTTGTTGACCATGGCGAGCAGAGTAGCGTGCGAGTCTCCGGGTCGAACCGCAGAACGATCGGCTGCTCAGGCGCATCCATACAATAGGTGCTGATCATCTGGAAATGTTGTGGCGAGAACTTAAACTCCCAGTCAGATCTTGTGTCTGCGGCAGGCTGTCCGTGTGATGCGGGTTGGATGATAGGCTTTTCTTCCGGCGCAAAGAGAGCATTTGATTTGAATTCGCCCTTGCCGAGAGAATCCACGGACAGAGATTCGATGGCCGTGCCATCCGCAGTGAGTGCCACCGAATAATATGGCGTCTTGACTTCTCGTTGCGCCGCCGATGCTATTCCTATCGCAGCGATCGAGCAGACAACAACAGCAATGCGAGCAAGCGGCTTAATCATGAATCGTCCGACTCTTCCCTGCAGTTTCATCTTGGCCTCGAAGACGCCATCCAGGCGACGGTGATATCGCCGGAAGGAGCGTCACGGGTATTAGGCGGTCGCCCTCGCAACAGTCGAGGTTGAGCTTCCGTTGTGCATCTGCAACGCACAGGACATAACTACACAATCCAACACAGTAAAGCCAGATGATTAGGCGGAAAGCTGTTTGCGCTAGGCGCAATAGTGCAGCGCACGCGAAACCCGTTCGGCACGCCAAACGAAACTGTGTAAAGAGCGCGTGTTTTAGCATCTCGATTCTACGCCCCGAATCATCTGCGCTCGCGTTGCGCGCAGCGCAATAGTCCGCTTCCGCCGATCTGGCTCTTACTGCGGCCCGATGCTTCCGATTTATTGTTGTGTGGTCGGTCGAGCGGGGTGAGCCGTGACTGTCGCATGGTTATATCCACTGGGCTTCAAGGATGAGGCCGCACCAGAGCAAGGCTTCTCTGACGCGCTAAACCATGGAGGCCTCCTGAACTCACCGATGCGATAATCTCTGCCATGGCTAGCCGCAAGAACAAGAAGTTGCCCGGATCGTCGCACACACTCGAGGGCGTTTCGCGCGCCTGCAAGATCCTGCACGCTTTTGAAGACGACAGGCAGGCGTTTTCTCTTGCCGAACTCGTGGAGCGCACTGACTTGGAGCGCACAGTTTGCTTCCGGTTACTTCGAACGCTGGAGGAACAAGGTCTGCTTCGCCGTAGCGATCATAGGAAGTACGCATCCAATGTGCGGATTCTGAGCGGCAAGCGCTTCCGTCTAGGATACGCGTCCCAGACTAGCGATTCGTTTTGCAGCGCACTCGCGCAGGGATTGCGTTGGGCTGCCGCATCGCGGCCGGTAGATCTCATTGAAGTTGAAAATCGATACAGCATCAAAGTTGCGCTGAAGAATGCAGAAAACCTGGTAAAGTGGGGCGTCGATCTCGCCATTGAATTTCAGGCCTATGAGCGCATTGGAACGAAAGTTGCTCAAGTTTTTGAGAACGCAAAGATTCCACTCATCGCTGTTGAGATACCTCATCCAAATGCGGTGTTCCTAGGCGTCGATAACCAACCTGCAGGGCATAGTCGCTGGCAAGGCTCTTCTCAAAGCTGCGCAGGCGTACTGGGATGGAGAATGCGACGAAGTACTTTTCCTTGACCTAGAAATCGCTGGATCTCTTCCGCATCTGCGCCTCACGGGAGCACAAAATATCCTGCGAAATGGCCTGCATAAGAACTGCAATCTGGCTCATCTCGATTCACGCGGTGAGTTTGTTCGTTCGTTTGAGCTTACGCGCCGTCATCTCCAATCAGTGCCCAAGCGCCGCACTCTTATTACGGGCATTAACGATTACGCCGTCCTTGGAGCCCTGCGAGCCTTCGAAGAGGCAGGACGAAGCAACGTGTGCTTTGCGGCAAGCTATGGCGGAGGCCCGGAGGCGCGCCGTGAACTGCGGCTTCCGAATTCGCGCTTGATTGCGGCTGTCGCGTTCTTTCCTGAAAAATATGGAGAGAGCCTGATTTTGCTGGCTCTCGATATTCCTTAAACAAAAGGACTACTCCTCCAGCGGTGTATATGCCCGTTCAACTACTCACGCGAAAGAACGTCGACGAGTTTTATCCGCATGACACCTTGACCAGTTTAATGGGAGAGAGCACAGGTTCCTGAAAGGCATCTGTTCCTGCTCTGGGCCTTGCAATGTTATCTTCGCGAAAGATTGCGCCCGACGCAAATCCCGTATGCACTCACAATTGGCTTTACGGCCCTAGTACCTTCCTTTATGGTTTTATCACCGAGAGGCAGCCTACCAGAGGCTGGAACGAAGATTGAACCTTCACCCCAACGGCAGGATCACGGTGCGACTAATTGTGATGCTTCGGACTAAGCTGACATGAGATGCAGCACCAGAGAACGAGGGCAAGAACTTCGCAAAAATTGAAAGAGTGGGAGAATTTGATCGTAGGAATTGTGCGAAAGATATCCCGGTATGCGGCAGTTGCCGTCTCATTCGTTATGTTGTGTCAGGCAGGACGGAGCCAGTCGACCAGCGGCTACCGCGATGTCGCATCCTGGCATGAACCGGGAGTGCAGGTTGATTACAGTTCATTCCTGTTTCGCAGCAAGAAGGCCGACGAGCAGATCCCGTGTCCCGTGAATCAGG
>CAWIFG010000008.1:0-115278 GCA_963835345.1 uncultured Acidobacteriaceae bacterium
TGAGCAGAAAACCAGAGTTTTCGAAGTCCCGCAAAGTCGTCGAGGGGCAATCGAGGGCATGGGGGGCCATTCTGTGAGAGCAGGAGGCATTCCTCGAATACAGGAATGGCCAAAGTGAAAAGCGTTCCTTACTGCTTGACCCACTTCAGACAATGAGGTCCTCGGCTTCTCTCGTCTCTTCCTCACCCTTGCTATTCCCTGTCGCTATTGAAAACGTTCGCCTGCCGCGGGGACGTCCCGTTTGAAACTGGGGAGGAACCCTCAAATCGGTGAGAACATGACTTCGGAGCTCGCCAATCACCTCCGAACGAACGGAACACTAATTACGGAGGCGCGCAGCAGGTTTGAAACCGGGGTCAATGAGCGCATTGCCCTGTTATCGCCAACTGAAACTCAACTTCCGGTTTGCCCGTGACCCGGACGGGATCCACCTGCACAGACTCGTCTACGATGCGCTCCTAAGCGCAGTATTTCAATGGCCTCGCAGGAAGGCAGGCGCAGGACGTGGGGCCGGTCGCCTCCGAATGCGCTCTGAAGCGTGAGATATTGGGCAGGGAGCGGAGCCGGCGGCACCAGATGCAATCTTCGCTTCATCGATACCAAATCATAACTACTACGCGTCTGAGACTTACAGCTTTACCGCAAGCTGAGCCAGCAGCCCGCCATCGACCGGCAGCAGGGCTCCGGTGACGAACGATGCCTCCTCGCTCAGCAAGAAAGCGATTGCCTGAGCAATCTCGCGCGGTTGCGCTACACGACCCAGCGGATGCGTCGCGCCCCACCTCGCGACGACCGCATCAGACGATTGTCCTTCGCTGAACATCTCCGCCGCGGCGCGCACCATCGGCGTATCGACCGTCCCAGGGAGCACCGCATTCACGCGGATTCCTCGCGCGGCAAAGTCAAGCGCCATGGCCTTCGTCAGCGTATCGAGCGATCCCTTGCTCGCGGCGTACGCAGGAACGCTCGTCTGGCAGGCGATGCCCTGGACCGAGCTGACGTGCACGATCGCACCGCCGCGCGTCATCTTCGGTACGGCAAAATGCGCTGCGACGAATGCGCCACGCGCATTCACGCTATGCACCAAATCCCACTGCTCAATCGAGGCCTCGTCTGCCGTGCCGTATCTCTGGATGCCGGCACTGTAGACCAGCCAGTCCAACGGCCCCCGCGAGGAAAGGGAATCTACGGCTGCGGCAATCTCATTCGCGTGCCTGACATCGGCGTGTATCCACTCGATCTCTGTCGAGTGGCGCGACGACTCCGGTCTGTTCGCCTCCGGTCCCACGGCGGTCACCTCAGCTCCCCGCTCGGCGAGCAGCGCCGCCGTTGCGAGACCGATGCCGGATGTTCCGCCGAAGATAATGGCGCGCTTTCCTTGATAACTCTTCATCGTCTCACCTTAGTTTGACAGCAGACGTTCCGTTGCGCGCATCACTCCCCGCAGCTCAGCCAAGCCGCGCAACCGGCCGATCGCCGGATATCCAGCCTGTGCATTCCGTTCCGAATCGTTAAGAAGCTCCTGGCCGTGGTCCGCGCGGAGCGGCAGCGGCAACGCGTCTCGTTCGCTGCGTCTGCGGCGCTCCTCCCGTACCAGCTCAATAACGATGCCCACGACATCGACATCCCCCGCAAGATGCTCCGCCTCAAAGAAGCTCTCGCCGTCTGGATCGCGCTGCGTCGAACGCAGGTGGGTGAACCATATCCTCGGCGCAAACCTGCGCACCATCTCCAGCAGATCATTGTCCTGACGGACACCCAGCGCTCCGGTGCAGAACGTAATCCCGTTTGCTTCGCCCGACCACTGCTTCATCAGGAAGGTAAGGTCGTCCTCCCTGCTCACGATACGCGGTAGCCCAAGCAACGGTTGCGGGGGATCGTCCGGATGCACACAGAGCCGCACACCGAACTGCTCCGCAGCCGGACAAACGCGCCGAAGAAACTCTGCGGCGTTCGCGCGAAATGCTGTCGCATCGACCCCACGATACCGTTCAACTCCGCGGCGAACCTCCTCCAACGTGAACGATCCGTTCCCTCCAGGCAGTCCCTGCAAGATGTTGCTCAACACCAGCTCGCGTTGCTGCTCGGACATTGAGTCATACACCTGTCGCGCTGTCCGGCAACGTGCGTCACCCCACTCCTGCTCCGCGCCGTGCCTGCGTAGTATGTACAGGTCGAAGGCGGCGAAGACCGTCGCATCGAAGCGCGTCGCGGTCGCGCCACTCGCGACTGGAAAGCGCAGGTCCGTGCGCATCCAGCTAAAGACCGGCATCAGGTTGTAGGCCACAACGCGAAGGCCGCAGCGCGCGAGATTGCGCAGCGAGGCGATGTAGTTCCCGATGTCCCGCTCAAAGCCGGGCTCGCGAAGCTTAATGCGCTCACTCACATCCAAGCTCTCGACGACGGTCCACTCCATCCCTGCGGAACGAATGCATTGCTGCCGTTCGGCGATCGCTTCCACCGCCCAAACCTCACCGATGGGCACGTCGTGCAGTGCCGTCACAATGCCCTCCGCGCCTGCTTGCCGCGCATCGGCGAGCGTCACTTTATCTCGCGGACCGAACCATCGCCACGTCTGCTGCATATCTTCCTGCTTCCTTCCCGTACTTCATCCAACGGCTACTGCGCTGCCACACACCTCTGCCGCTGAGTTCCCAGGTGCTCGATCGAGAGCTCCACAACATCGCCCGGCTTCAGATACCGCGGCGGCTTCATGCCGAGTCCCACGCCGGGCGGTGTTCCCGTGGAGATCAGATCGCCCGGCTCCAGTGTCATGAATTGTGAGAGGTAGTGCATCAGCACGAAGACATCGAAGATCATTGTCGAGGTGTTTCCCGCCTGACGTTTCTCTCCATTCACATCCAGTGACATGGCAAGCCGGCGCGGATCGGGAAGTTCATCCGCCAGAGCAACGAACGGCCCCAGCGGATTGAAAGTGTCGCAGCTCTTGCCCTTGGTCCACTGCCCTCCGCGCTCCAGCTGAAAGGCGCGCTCCGAAACATCGTGCGTCAGCACATAGCCTGCGATGTGCTGACGCGCTGCCTCAACGCTCTCGAGGTACTTCGCGCGCCGGCTAATGACGATACCGAGCTCAACCTCCCAATCCGTCTTCTCGCTTCCGCGCGGAATCTCCAGCTCGTCATACGGGCCTACGACCGTATTCGCCGCCTTGAGAAACACGATCGGCTCCTGGGGGGTGGGAGCGCCGGTTTCTGCTGCGTGGTCCGAGTAGTTCAGCCCGATGCACACGATCTTCCCCGGCCTGGGAATCGGTGCACCCCAGCGCACATCTATACGAATCGCCGGGAGCTGCTCGCTTGCAAGGATTTCGCGCAGCCTCTCGATGCCGCCGGTGCTCCAAAATGCGGTGTTCCAATCCGCAAAGTACGCCGACAGATCACGCCTGACGCCCTGCGCATCCAGCACGCCGGGCTTCTCTGCGCCGTATTCACCAAATCGAATCAGCTTCATCGAGCTCCGTTTCTAATGGTCGCGATCAGGCTGCCGTCCATCCGCCATCGATCGTCAGCACACTTCCATGCATAAAGTCCGCCTCGGACGAGCAGAGATACCGCACCAGCGCCGCGACCTCCTCCGGACGCCCAAGCCGGCCGACCGGCTGCCGCGCACTAAGCTCCTCGCGCACCTTCTCTTCCTCCCCGGCATGATACTTCGCCAAATAGCCCGCAACAAAAGGGCTGTCGATTGTCCCCGGGCAGATGCAGTTCACTCTCAGCTTGCCCGGATACTCCACCGCGAGCTGACGCGTCATGGCGACGACAGCACCCTTCGACGCGCAGTATGCGAATCGCTGCCGAATCCCGACGAGCCCAGCAACCGAGGCAATGTTCACAATCGAACCGCGCGACGCGAGTAGCAGCCCCAGCGCGGCCTGCGTCACAAGAAACACAGACGTGACGTTCACCTGCATGACGCGTTCGAAGTCGCTGAGCGAAGTGTGTGCGATGTCCCCAACCAGCCCGATGCCGGCGTTATTGACGAGCACATCGAGCCGAGCAATCGAGTCTAGATTCTGCCGAATGCTCTCAGACGACGTCACATCCATCTGCACAGCTCGCGCGTGTGGAAGCTCCGCAGCAATCGATTCCGCAGATTCGAGGTTGATGTCTGAGACGACCACTTGCATTCCTGCGCGGGCCAGTTCGCGTGCTGTTGCCGCTCCGATGCCGCTTCCCGCGCCCGTAACAAGCGCCGTCTTGACGCTCCCGTCCACACTCGGATTTGTTTCGCTGTCTTCGGATTCCCGCATCTTCCCTCCTCTAGTTCATCCACCAAGCGCTCGCCATAGCGTCTCGAAGGCCTGACGCACCGTGTGCGTTCATTGCGTCTCACCCGAGCAAGAACCTCGCCAGTCCACGGGCTCGCATCTCAACCGCTCGACCGCCGCTCACCATTCGAAGAAGATCGCCTTCCACCGTGATGTCCTCGATCGCTCCCGCCAGATCAGCCAATCGCACGGCTGCCATTGCCCACGGCGCCCGTATCCGCTCATCCGGCGCAATGCGACGTGACGTCGCATGCCCCATGACAGCGCCAGCGGCATCGATCGCTCGCCTTCCAAGCGGCAGCGGCGTTGTGCCGAACTCGAGCCCTCGCGCCTGCACGTGGCCGTTCCACGGATACTCCTGTCGACAGCGATTCTCCTCCCACAGCGTCAGCCACGGGAAATCGCGGGCCGCAAATATATAGATCAGCGCAACATGCGCTGCAGGGTTCACGGCAGCGACGAATCCGATCCCGCGCTCTGGCTGTCGAACGGCAGCGACTAATCCTTTCCCCGGCTCGCCGAACATCTTTCGCAGATCCACCAGTCCGCCATCCGCTCCCGGAGCCTGCGGCCAGATGAACTCTGCCTCTGCATACAACGCATCACCGTCGCCATACATCCGTGGCCCCGCGACCCCTCTCGTGGCTGACGTAGCGACGCGCGCTCCCTCACCAAACGGTGGCGGCCCCACCGTCGCGTGCTGCACCCAGTGAAGCGGCTGCGCTTCGGGTGACAGGTTGGTGACAGCCTCGTCGACTCGTACGATGCTCTCCCCCCGGAGCAACGAAAGTCGACGCTCTACGCGCAGTCGTGCAAGCGGAAGCTCCGCGGTTGCGCGGACCGAAGCCGGCTGTACCTCAGGGAAGCTCCAGTCGGTCAGGGAAGCCTCGCCGTGCAGCCCGCTCCCGGCAGCGACATCCTTCTCCGGTGCAGGACCAAACTCGTTCAGGCACAATGCGTGCCCGGTGAAGCGATCGAGGAAGCGTCCAGTGCCGACATCCCCATACAGAGCGCGCATTATGTCGTCGCTGCGCGCGCTCGAGTTCTCCCGTGTCCACGGGCTTTCCCAAAGCAAATTCTGCGAATGGCCGCCGTCCGCGCGCACCTGCCCGAACTCCGCGAGGATGCAGCCCTCACAGAGCACGGTGAGATAGACCATATCGTTCACCAGCCGCACGCACTTGCGCCCTCGCCAACGAGGTCCTTCAACACTCATCGGTCTCACCCCGCGCCCCGCGCAAGTTAATGGTCCCCCTATTGAGTGACCGCCCCTTCAACGCCGTGCCTCGCGATCTCCCGCCAGCGGCTGCCCGGCGACATCAACCGAAATTGCCGAGATATGCCAGCGCCCAAGGTTCGCAACCAGCATCGTCTTGCGGTCTGGCCCGCCGAACGCCACATTCGTTGGCCGCGCCAGAATCGTCCCCTCCGGGTCGTACGCAAACAGTTCCGCATGGCCGTCAGTGCTCACGCGGTAGATGCAGTCCGACGCATAACACGTCACATAGAGCGCACCTTCAGCATCCAGCGCCAGACCGTCCGGAATCCGCTGCAGACCTGACGCGTACACCTCGCGCGCACCCGCGCTCGCAGCGCGCTCGAGCTCAATTCGCGTGACGCAATCGCGCTGGCTCTCCGCGACGAACAGCGAACTTCCATCCGCGCTCATCGCAAGGCCGTTCGCAAAGAGGAACGGTCCAGCGACGTGCTCCGCCCGGCCATTGGGCCGAACACAATAAACATGGCCGTCCCCTCCGTTCCACGTGCCGGAGTCTGAGAAATATAGATTCCCATCTTCATTGAAGACAGAAAAGTTCGGCGTTTTCAGAGCGGATCCGCCGGCTCGGTCAATCGTCCTCAGCACCTTTCCCGCGCGATCCACGTACTGCACGCAGTGGAGACCCGCGTTGCAGACAACGATGTCCTGCTCGCGCGAGATTGTAATTCCGAGACAGAAACCACCCAACTGCGCGACGACTTCCACCAATCCTCCGCGGATGCGATAAAGCTGCCCCGCTTCTCCGCCAGCCCACAGATCTCCATTTCCGTCGATCGCAAGCCCCTCCGGATGGTCCAGGCCTTCGGCATATGTCTTGATTTCGCCTGCGCGAATGATTGGGTCTGTCGGTGGAGGAAAGAACACGAGATGACTCCAGGATCGAATCGTAAATGTCAGATAGATGAGCAGTCTGGAAGTTCGCTCAACACTGCGAGCGCCACCATCGCATCCTTAAAGCTTATCGCCTCGGGCGATGCAATGGGCGCTCGACGTGCTATCAATGCAGATGTCGGTTACGCTGAATCTCTGCTAAGGCAAAGTTTCGAGTCGCGTCTCGACCAAGCTCCTCCGTTGTCCCGCGTCCGCAGCTCGGCACGCGCCGCCGGTAACAACGCCGCTCGCAACCTTATGAGGTCACTGCCCGGCAAGCCTCAACGCAGCCGGAATCAGTTCAGGAGAACGCATGTACCGCCGCACCGCCCTCGCCGCTCTTACGCTGTTCGCTCTCGCGCTCACTTGCACGGCTGCGCGCGCTGTCACCTGCACACCATCGTTTCCGCTCGAGCACGGCAAGCCGTTTGGCTGGGAGGGAGCCGATGCGGCCTATTCCATTCCGCTGCCCGGCGGTCGCGACGTTTGGATCTTCGGAGATACCCTGTATGGTTCGCAGCGCGTTATCGAAGGCCACGACCCGCAGCAGGTTCACAATACACTCGGCATCTCCACCTGCGACGACGCCGGATGGCATCTGCGCTACGTCGTCAAACGCGACGCTCAGGGGCATGCGGTCAGCTATTTCTCGCCCGCGGACCCCAATCACTGGTACTGGGCCCTCGATGGCTTCTACGCCAACGGCGACCTGTGGGTAACGCTGCTCTGCATCCGCCATGCAAAGCAGCCCAGCCCCTGGGCCATGGACTTCGAGACCTGCGGCTCAGACCTCGCACAGGTCAGCCATCTTGATCGCGATCCCCAGGATTGGCAGGTGAAAATCCATCCCCTCGTCGCCGATGGAGTCAAAGCGTATCCATCCGCCACAACTCTTGTTAATGGCAAGTATGCTTATCTGTTTGCTCTCTATGAGAGCGGTAGCCGTCCTCTGCTGGTCACAAGAGTTCCGCTCTCTGGCCTCTCTCAACCAGAGAAGCGCCTTGAGTACCTCGCCGATGACGGAACATGGAAGCCGGGCTTTGATCCCGCCCATGCCAAGGTCATCATGACTCACGGCAGTAGCGAGCTCTCCATTCGCTACCACCCCGATCTCCATCGCTGGATGGCCGTGCTCCTCGATCCGGGCGGCTTCACCGATAAGGTGATCGTCCGCTCCGCCCCGGAGCTAACAGGCCCGTGGACCGAAGGAGACGTCGTCTATCACATCCCGGAGATGCAGCCTGGACCGAAGCGCGATAAGGACGTCTTCTGCTACGCCGGCAAAGAGCATCCAGAGTTCGAACACGGGGACCTTCTCTTCACCTATGTCTGCAACACGATGAACGTGCCGGGACTCGCCACCAATCTCGACATCTACCACCCGCAGGTCGTTCGAGTGCCAATGCCGGCGAAGTGATCTCGACAGTTGACATGTTCGAGTCAGGGCAGTTCGCTCGCCGGCGTGCTAAACATCAATTCGTTGGCGCCCCTGTCTGATGGCGTACATAGGCGAGCATGGTGCCACATTCTTTGCCCGCCGAGACTCCGTGCGGTCGGATTGTGTACGCACCGACTACCGCCGGCACGATAAATGTTTCCGCATAGTGAACAATGAACGGCTCGAAGGATTGAGCAGGGCTTTCCACCATCGCTTCTTCGCCTTCCACCAGGTTCAGTACATGCACCGTGCCACGCGTGTCGTATGGAACTGTCCCGGTGAACCAATGGCGTCGAGTCTCAATGAACTCCAGCTCATGTAAGCCTGTGCGCTCTTCCCGCCAACCATCGCCCGACGTTACTGGAACGAATTGATTGACCAGGTTTGCCTTTACCCAATCGGTAGTGCGATCCCACTGTATGTTGCGCTCTCCATGCTGTAGGTGAATCGGTCTCGGATAACCATCCAATCCCACGCGACCCCAGTCCCACAACTTGAACGTGAAAATATAAGGGGTTGCGCTAATTTCCAACACCATCGACCCCTTGCCGCTGCAGTGCACTGTCCCAGCCGGGATCAGGAAGTGATCGTGTTTTCGTGCGGCAAACTGATTGACGTACTCCTCCACCGGGAAATCGAACTCGCCTTGCTGCGCGCGATCGAGATCGGCGACCATGCGATCAGGATCGATACCGGCCTTAAGGCCGAGATACACCGTCGCGCCGGGTTCGGCGTCGAGCAGGTAATAGCTCTCGTCCTGCGTGTACGGCATTGCAAAGTGCTCGCGGATATACGCGGTGAGAGGATGGACTTGCAGCGAGAGATTGCCGCCGCCCACGGTGTCTAGGAAGTCGAAGCGGATTGGAAACTCGGCGCCGAAGCGCTGATAGACTGCATCGCCCAAAAGCTTACGTGGGTGCATGAGCACAACATCCAGCGCAGGTATCTGGACGCGTTTGTCTCCGAAGCCAAATAGAAGGCTGTTCTCCTCGGGAACACAGTCGAAGCACCAGGCGTGATTGGGCGCGCCGTCCTGGGGCAGAGCGCACACGCGTTCCATCCAGTGTCCTCCCCAGGGTCCGGGGTCAAAGAACGGCACGACCCGAAAGGGGCGCGTTACAGCAATCTCTAGGCCCCTTCGGAATGTTCCACCCGTGACCATCTTCGGCGCGTCGGGTGTATTCGTGTCGAGCAGAAAGTCTAGTCGTGGGAGCAGGTCGGCTCTGGTGCGGTCCGCGGCACGCCAGTCCAGGAAAAAGGCGCGCTTGTACTTCAATGACGCGCGTTCACCGAAGTTCCTCAAGCCGAAGTTAGGGATCAGACCTTCGCGTTGTCGCCTCTGCAGTTCCCAACGAGCCATATCGGCGTAGATCAGCAGGGAAGAATCCGGGCAAACCAGTGTCGCTCCGGTGCCAATTACAACCACCTTCGAAGCACCGGCTGCCTCGCGCGCTAATCTTGCTAGGGAGTCGGCATCAAAGAAGTCCGCAAGAGTGGTCCCACTCATCCGGCCAAATACCGGGTCCTCGGTGATCTGCCTCGCGAAGCGTTCCTCGATCGCGGCTTCCGGCAGAAGAGCCTCTTCAGCGAGGATCACCCTCCAGCCTTGCATATGGTGCGAGATCGCATCCACGATCTCCCGGATGAACACGCCGGGATAGCATTCCACGCAGATCCTGTGATTTTTGTGCTCCCTCAGCGTGCTTGCAATTTTTTCCCATCCAGCAAAGCATTCGCTTTCTGGTCCGACTGGGATGAAGGGGGCTCTATCGTACATTCAATTCTTTCCCTCGCTGAACAGGGTAGGAACGCCGAGCGCGGCAGCGTGATCGCCGAGTTCGGCTACTGCGATGCGCACCTTACCCCACGGCGTCCAGGTGTTTTGCTCCACATACTGTTGCAGCGGCGGAACAATCTGGTCGGCAGCTCGTATCGCTCCGCCGCCGAGAACGATGAGCTCAGGGTCGAAGGAGTGGACGGCGGCGACGGCCATCATGCCCCATACCGTCAGGCAGTGATCACGCACTTCAATCGCAACCTTGTCGCCCGCAGAAGTGCAGTCGAAGAGAGACTTGAAATTCAGCGGCTTGTTTGCGAGACGACTCTCTGCAAATCCGGGCCACTCGCGGCACACCATCGGTAGCGACCAGCCTGAGGCCTCCGCCTCTGCGCAGCCTTGTCCGCCGCAGGTGCAGCGCCGGCCGTGCGCACGTACTGGAACGTGGCCGCCCAGCACGCCCGCCTGTCCATGGGCACCCACTAGAGGTTTCCCTTCCATTGCCGCGACGCCCCCGATACCTGTACCAAGAGTGAACATCACGACATCCGAAACTCCGCGCGCCGCTCCCGCGTACATCTCGCCACGCAGCGCAAGCCGAGCGTCGTTCTCAACCCGCACGGGGATGCCCAGACTCTGAAGGCTCCAGCTCCCAAAGTCAAACGTAACCGTGTCCTCGTATTTGCCGTTCGTCGAAAGCACTCGGTTGCTGCGCGAGTCGACCAGGCCACACATGCCAACGCCGAGACCGGACACGGACTCCTTGGCGGATCCCGCGAGTCTCTTCAAGCAGTCAGTTATCTCCGGCAAGACTGCCGTCAAACTGGTGCTGTCTGTGAAGGAAAGGTGCTCGGTAGCTACTACCGTTTTTCCGCTGATAAGGCTGCAAGCTGCGTGGGAGCCGCCAAGGTCGAGGCCAAGAAGTGTCATGCGGTGATTCGAAACTCCAGAATGCGAATTGACTATACGAGCAGTATGCCGTCCAAGTCTAGCCCAATTGTTCGTTTATGGTCGAAACGGCGTATTTTCTATGTTCATCTCGGCCGTTTTGTCTCCTGCATGTTCGTTTGAACCAGAAACGAAACTGTCGCTTGACTAGCGTTACCGCAGTTTCATAGGATTCTCGCGTCTCGGGAAACAACATTTACTCGGACCCTGAATTCGGAGGTTGTGCCGTCCACATGCAAAACACTGTTCGGTTAAGGGGACGCAAGAGCCCTTTTACGTCTCTTCTGGGATTGATCTGTCTGTTGCTCTGCATAGTGGCCTCAGCCGCAGCGCAGTTTGATACCGGCACAGTCAGTGGAACGACGGTCGATAACTCGGGCGCCGTAATCCCGAATGCTCAAGTCACTCTCACCAATACCGGGACGGGCCGTTCCGTGATGCAGACCACCAACGGTGCGGGAGTGTTCAGCGCGTCTGATCTTCCATTCGGAACCTATACAGTTACAGCGACCGCGGCTGGCTTTGGGACTACGACCAGCAAAAACATCGTCCTGAACGTCGGTGCCGCTGTGCACGTAACGTTGAAACTCGCTGCCGCCTCGGTGACGGAGAGCGTGACCGTCACGGGAACTGAAAACACCGTCAACACTGAAACAACGGTCAGCGGCGAGACCTTCAACTCCAGGCAAATCGAAAATCTTCCTGTGAATGGGAGAGATGTGGATGATTTTCTGGAAATCTCCCCCGGATCGGTAGGCTCCGCTCCGGAGTTTCAGGGCAGCGTCAATGGTCTGGAAAACATCTTCAGCGGCCTCAACATCACCGTCGACGGGCAGAGCGCGGTTCGCGGCGACATCACCGGCTTCCTCAACACCGAAGGCCAGGAGCAGCCGCACATTACGCGCTCCAGCATCGACAGCATCCAGGAAATCGACTTCGCCAATAACGGCTATTCCGCCGAGACCGGCCACTCTCTTGGACCGCAAATGAACATCATCACCAAGGGGGGGACCAACCAGTTTCACGGCACCTTGTTCGAGTTCTTCCGCAATGATGCCCTCGACGCTCACGATTATTTCGAAGTCGGCCGCAAGCAGCCGCTGAAGCTCAATCAGTTTGGCGCCAATCTCGGCGGTCCGCTCGCGAAGAACAAGCTGTTCTTCTTTACGAATTACGAAGGATCTCGCCAGCACCTCACTTCCATCAATCCGCTGAACCACACGGTCAGCGCCTATGTGCGTTCAAAGTTTGTTGCGTCCATGAAGCCCGTTCTGCAGCAGCTTGCGCCGTTGCCTGCCGGGTGCGACGTCATTCCGACACCAACGTCGTGCGCCTATCCCGGATCGCCCGTGGATCTTATAAATGGCGTGAAGAGTGCGCAGCTTGTGCTGGCGCCCGTGAATCTCTCCGATATTCTCCGCGAGGATACGGGCTCCCTGCGCTTCGATTACGACCCCACGAACGCAGACCGGTTCATGGTCCGTTACAACATCAACGATTCAGACACCGAGCACACATATGGTGCCAACGTGGGCCAGGTATCCCCCCAGGCGCTGCGCACCCAGTTACTCAAGTTAGATGAAACCCACACCTTCAGCCCCACGCTTGTAAACGACGCCAGTCTCGCTTACACGCGCTTCTATTCCAACACCGCCTCCAACACCCCTAAGCCCTACTACTCGATCGCCGGATTTTTCACCGACCTCGGTTCGTTGCCCGGCGCAATTTCCTTCAACCAGAACAACGCGTACAGCACCTACGAGTTCTTCGACAACGTCACGAAGGTTCTCCACACAAGCAACCTGAAGTTCGGCACGCAGATCCGCGTGAACCGCCAGGTGCAGTCGCTCAATCCCGAGCAGACCTACGACTACGCGAGCTTCAGCGATCTCGAGAACAACAATCCCTTCGTTCTCCAGAAGATCGGCTATCCCGGATCGCTGGCCATGCACAATTCCGAGTATGACTTCTATGTTCAGGAGAACTGGCATCTTTCGCGCAAGCTCGTTCTCAATCTCGGAGTGCGGTACGACTACAACACGACGTGGCAGGAAAACCACAACCATTTCCAGAACTTCGACATTGCGACGCAGAAAATTCTGCCGTCCACGCAGCCGATATACACCGCTCCGAAGGGAGACATTGCTCCTCGCGTTGGTCTGGCCTATGACCCCTACGGGCGCGGCAAGACCGTCTTTCACGCCTACGCCGGAATGTTCTATCTGCCGATGTGGCTGAGCTTCAATCTGTCATCGAACAACGCGGCATACGCGAGTTACAACGCAAACGTGTTCGACGCGTTCTTCGGCGGCTATTCCATTGCCTTCCCGTCGCCCAATCCACCCGTCGCGGCCGGCTCGCAAGTGGTGTACGCCTTCCCGACACATCCGAAGGATCCCAATGCGCTCAACTGGTTGTTTGGCGTTGAGCAGCAACTCCCGGGACAGACTGTGATGGTGATCAACTACAGCGCCAACAGGGTCAACCACCAGCAGGCGGGAGTGAACTTTGCCGCCATCAATGAAAACCCGGCGAACCCGTTTACCGGTGTTCCGCAGGTGTATAGCCAGTACGCGTCGGAGAACTATCTCGATGACAACCTCGGTTCCAACTACCAGGCACTGCAGGTGCAGTTGCGGCGCAATTACCACCACCTGAATTCGTCCGTGAACTACACCTGGTCGCATGAGATCGATGACATGGTGAACGTGTTCAGCGGCTACTCTGATCCGTTCAATCCGAAGTTCGATCGTTCGAGTGGCGACATCGATGTGCGAAACAACCTGACCGCCAGTGTGGTCTATGACTTCTCCGATCTGAAGGACAGATCCTCATGGGAGCGGCTCGCAGGAGGAGGCTGGCAGCTCTCGAGCATCTTCCAGGCGCGTTCCGGCCTGCCGGAGAACATCACACTCGTGAGTGGATTCTTCGGCAACCCGGTGCGTCCCAGCTATGTACCCGCCAAGAGTGTCTATGTCCCGCACGTGACCTGGGTGACGCGCAACGGCAGCTACAACAGCGCCGCGTTCGCGGTTCCTCCGGCCTATGACGGCACGTGGGGACAGAACATGGGCGATGTTGGCCGCAACGCATTGCGTGGACCCGGCTTCTTCCAGTGGGACTTCTCCGCTATGAAGAGTTTCAAGCTGACGGAGAAGGCGGGGCTTCAGTTCCGCACCGACTTGTTCAACATTCTGAATCATCCGAACTACGCCAACCCGGATGGCGGCATCTGCCTTGCGGTCTCGCCTGCTTCTGGCAAGAATGCGGCCGGCTGCGTGCCGAACGCTAACTTTGGTGTCACCGCTTCGACAGTAGCCAACCAGACGGGCAACGGTGAGATCGGCAACGGCACGGCGCGCCAGGCGCAGTTCTCACTAAAGCTGCTCTTCTAACCCTCGAAAGGACCGTCCGCTTCACGTGGGCGGTCCATCGACTTCAGGCACTCTGGTAATGGCGTAAGAGGAAGTGAATGCAAAATACCGCAGGTGGGATGTGCCTGCTCATCCTGGCGGGCGTCATGAACGCCAGCTTCTCGTTACCGATGAAGTTCGTCCGGTCATGGGCCTGGGAAAACACGTGGCTGTTGTGGAGCATCTTCGCTCTGCTCGTCTTCCCCTCCGCTCTGGCGTTCAGCACAATTCCTTCATTTACAGGCATACTGCATGCAAACGGAGCTGTCGTTCTGCTCGTAGCCGTTTGCGGAGCAGCATGGGGCGTCGCCCAGGTGCTGTTTGGTCTTGCGCTCGACAAGATCGGAATCGCCCTCACATTTTCAATCGTGCTGGGGCTCTCGGCGGCGATGGGTAGCCTGATTCCACTTATCCGTCTTCATTTTGACCGCTTGTTCACCCGCGGTGGAATCATGTCGCTCGCGGGAATCGCGTTGGTTTTGATTGGCGTCGCGGCCAGCGCAGTAGCCGGTAAGGTTCGCGACCGGAAAAAAGAGACCGGAACAAAGGATGGACAGATCGGCGTCGGCTTGGTCATGGCGGTCGTGAGCGGTGTCTGCGCTTCCATGATGAATGTGGGATTTGCCTACGGAGCCCCTCTTGCAACCGCGGCAGGCGCCCACGGCGCAAAGTCGCTGTGGGTCACGGACGCGATCTGGGTTCCGCTCTTGCTCGGCGGCGCGCTGCCGAACCTGATCTACTGCGTCTATCTTCTGACGAAGCGTAAGACTGGGGCGAACTATACGCCCAACACCTTCGCCCGCAACCTGCCGCTCGCCTTCGCCATGGGAGTCCTCTGGTTCGGCAGCAGTATTCTCTATGGCATCGCTACCGGGTTCCTCGGTGAGTTAGGCCCGGTGGTCGGCTGGCCGCTGTTCATGTCACTCATCGTCATCGTCGCAACGCTGCTTGGCCTGTGGACAGGCGAGTGGCGCGGCGCTGCCAAAAGCGCCTTCCGTGTACAAGGGTTCGCAGTCCTTGTACTGATTGCCGCAGTTGTTGTGTTGTCACGTGCAAGCTTCTGAGGTGTCGATGCGCTGTGCCGCGAAGGCTCTCTACATTGCGGTAATGCTGCTGATGGTCCTGCCGCAGCAAAGCAGGGCGCAGCAGCCAAAGCTCACCCCGGCAGGAGACACCGTTGAGCAGCACAGTTTCTTCAGCGAAGCCCTTCAGCGGCAGATGCCTTACGAGGTCGTTCTGCCCGCGGGCTATGCATCTGGCCAGCAGCGTTATCCGGCCTTGTATCTCCTGCACGGCTGGCAGGGAGATGAAACGAACTGGGTCAAGCTGACTCACCTTGTCGAGTTGGCAGCCCGATACCCACTCATCATTGTCACTCCGCAAGCGGCCAACTCCTGGTACGTGAACTCCGCGACAAATCCTGCCGATCGTTACGCCGATTACATCGTCAACGACCTGATCGCCGAGATTGATGGTCATTACCGGACGATCGCCTCTTCTCATCAGCGCGCCATCGCAGGCCTCTCGATGGGTGGCTATGGAGCAGTTCTGCTATCTCTTCGTCACCCTGACTTGTTCAGCTTTACCGCGAGCATCAGTGGCGCATTTGACGGTCCCTCCGGTGCCGAACAAGTCATGCCGCAGCTCAAGGCGAGCACCGATCAGGCATTCGGTCCCCCAGAGAGCCCCACGCGCAAGGAGAACGATCTCGACCCCTTGATCGCGGTTGCCGATCCTGCGAAGACGCCCTACATGCTCCTCGAGTGCGGCACCGCTGACCCGTTCCTTCCCTCGGATCGCCACGTTATTGAGGAACTATGGTCGCGCGGGATCAGCTACGAGTACCACGAGCTGCCCGGCGCCCACACGTGGACCTTCTGGGACAACTCGCTGCCGAACCTTCTGGATGCACTCTCACGGAAGCTTCACCTCGAACAGCCGGCAGTTGTCCCGCGCTCTGCTGTCCACTGAAAGGGCTTGCATGTCACTACGTTTCTCGCAAGGACGCTGGAACCTCGGCCGGCGCACATTTCTTAAATTAGGTGGCGCCGCATTTGCAGGTGCGAGCGACTTGGCGAATGCCTCGGGCCGGGTTCCACGTATGCTCACGCCCTCTCCCGGGCCAAAGGATCTCGCGAGCACGGAGATGGAATACAGCTTCACGGACCTGTTCAATATGCCCGTTTTTCAAAACGAATGGGGCTACGGTCAGGTTTCAAAGTCTGTCTCTGGCGTAACCGGCATCACCTTTCCGCCATACGGGTGTTGTGGTGTGCCGGAAGTCACCTGGAGTCCCGGACTCCTCACATCCTGTGAGCTCGTCGTGAACGGTCAGTTGCTCTCGATCGCGCCTCCGCCCGGCAATCGAGTGAAGTATCGCTGGCTTCCGCAGCGCGTCGACCGCGAACAAACCGTCAGCGGCCTTCGAGTACGCACGCGCACGTTCATGCCGATGAAGCAACGTGCCGTCGCTGAGTCCATCGAGTTGACGAATATCTCGTCTGAGCGGCAGAAGCTTAGCCTCGGCTTCAACATGCAGGCGGCGGTCGTCAAGAAAACCACATTCTGGATGGCAGGGTGCCCGGGCGAGGGAGGAAATCGCCAACTCTGGGATGGTGCGAAGGGCCGCGTTACGTTCGTCGCTCAGCAATCCGAAGCCGCTTCGGCGCAGGGCATCTATCCCGTGGCTCAAGGGCTCCAGGGTGGACACATCCTTCAGCACGAGGTCGCGCTTGCTCCAGGCGAGACGCGCCGCTTTCAGTACGTGAATGCCATCGCCGATACACCTGAGGAGGCGAATCGAATTCACGACGGCCTTCAGGCGACCTTCACGGACGCCGAAAACGCGAATGAAGACTTCTATTCCGGCATGCTCAAGGCGTTGTTTATGCCCGGTAACTCATACTTCTCCGGCTATCTGCCCACCTTGCATACCGACGACGAGACCTTGTGGAACCTGTACTTCGCCGGTATCCGCAACATTGTCAGTGGCCGCCGTTACTCGCCTGACTCAAAGTACGGTCCTGCATACCTCACGCTCGGCGGCCACACGCTTCCTACGCTGTCGTTCCCTTGGGATACATCGCTCACCGGCTTGAGTCTCGCGCTGGTGGATCCAACGGCGCTGCGCAACATCGTCGAGGTCTGGTTCGCACAGGACATGCACCAGCATCTCGCGACCGACTATGTCAGCGGCACGGCTGTCGGTCCATGGTACGCCGTCAACGATATGGCCATCGTTAGCTGCGCGCGCGACTATTTGCGCGTCACCGGCGACCTGGATTGGCTCAATCGATCCGTAAATGGAAAATCTGTACTCGACCATCTGAGCGACCACGCGCTCCATTGGGAAAGTCTGATCCGCACCGATCGAGGCCTCGCCGACTACGGGAACATCGAGAACCTGCTCGAAGTGGTAAGCACCTATCTCCACGAAGTAGCAGGGATGAACGCCGGAAACGTCTCCTCTATGCGGTTTGTTGCCGAACTCTTGGATCGTCGCGGAGAGCCCGGGCGGGCGAACGAACTCCGCGCCAAGAGCAAGCAATTGGCAGAGCGCATTAATCGCCTGCTTTACGTCGAGGGCAATGGCTGGTGGCGCGCAGGACAACTGGACGGCACTTTCAATGAGGTTCGGCACTGCTACGACTTCCTCGCGGTCGCGGGCAATATGGCCGCCGATCTTACTCCTGCGCAGAAGCGTGAGATGACGCATTTCTTCTGGACACAACTCCGCACAGGCAAATGGATGCGAGCGCTTTCGACCGGTGATTCAGATGCGACCTGGAACATCCGTCCGGATCACAGTTGTATTGGAGCGTACGCGTCGTGGCCTCCGATGTCTGCTAAGGCACTCTATTGGCTGGGCATGCCGCCGGAACAGGTCGCAGGCTGGTTACGCGAGGTCGCAAAGGCAGGCAACCAGGGCCCCATCGGACAGGCACACTTCGTCGAAGATGTGTGGCCTTCGCTGAAAGGCGGGGCGTTCAAGTGCCCCAACGATCCGCCTTATATTAATGAATGGTGCTGCATCGCAGGCGGCGCATTTGCTGACATGGTGCTCGACACTCTATTCGGAGTGGATCTCTCACTCGACGGTCTGCGCGTCAAATCGCGCATCGCACAGTTTGACCCGAAGGCCGAACTGCGCGGATTCCGCCATCAGGATAAGACCTACCTGATCAACAGCGAGGGTGCCCACATCTCCCGTTGATTGGTTTCGTGGACGAAGCAGAATCAGGAGGAATACAGACGGGCGAGGGATCTACGGTAACCCGTGTAGTAGCGTTCCAGTTGTTCATCTGCATCTTGGTTGCTCGCGAACTGAAAACTCGGCAGCATTGTCGGCTTGTGCCCTGCGCGAAGCAAAAGCTCTGCCGTCTCGCAGCGCAGCATGTTGATGATCATTGCTCCCGAGACGGTTGAAAGGGGGCCGGTCCGCCAATCGAGTCCCTCGAGCTCCATGATGCAATCGCCTGACGGGCAGCAGTTGTCAATCACGATGTCGGCTACGTCGATCAGCTTCTGCCCGGATGAGTGAGCAGGTGTAGCATTACGGCAGTGCTCAACAGAAACAATAGCGATTACCGGAAGCCTGCGACGATGAGCATTTTGAGCCATCTCTACGATTACAGGCCGTAGGCCACTTGTTGAGATCACAATGACTGCGTCGTGCGGCCCAAAGCGATAGCCCTCCAGAATGCGCTCAGCATATCCCTCATATCTCTCCAGATAGAGCATGGGCCGCAATCCGTCAGGCCCTACAACGTCGGCGAATGTCGAAAGCCCTGTATTTGCCATGGGAACAAAGCCCACAAAACAGCCCTGCCGGGGAGCCATTTCATCGCAAAGAAGCCGCGAGTGTCCGCTGCCGAAGAGAAACACGAGGCCGCCCTGGCCGATGCTCTCGGCGCAGACCTTCGCGGCCGCGCGAATCTGCGGAAGCTGCGTTTGTTCTAGGTCCTTCAAGCGTTTCATCGCGTTGGCGAAAAAAACGCTGGCCGAGTGAGTTTCGAACACGATAACCCTCCATTTATTCTTCGGTTTTGCGATAAACAAACAGAAAACATGTTCGTTTATCGCAAAGCGAGACTACTATTGAGCTGCACCAGCACGCAAGCTCTACGGTAGGGTCTGAATAGTGTGTTCCAAGCGAACATTCACCCGTCAACTTGGAGGAGAAGCAGCGCGTGCTGAAACGTAAAGGTGGGAGCTTGAAAGACAAACCGGAACAGGAAACGAAGGGTAAGCAGGAGGCCCGCTACCAAACCATCCTGAGGGTGCTCCACAAGACCGGATCCGTTTCAGTGGATGCGCTAAGTGAGCAATTACAGGTCACCCTCGTTACCATTCGCAGGGACTTGGATGCATTGGAGCGGAAAGGTTTGCTCCATCGCACGCACGGGGGGGCCGTGCCCATTCAGCCGATGTTCTATGAGCCATTTCGTCGTGACCGTTCCTTCGTGATGCAGGTCGAGCGGCAGGCGGATGAGAAGCGGCGCATCGGTTACGCCGCTGCTGCGCTCATCGAACCTGATGAGACCATCGCTGTCACGCCGGGTACAACCGCAGCAGCTGTGGTGCGTGCATTACCGTTGAACTACAACCTCACGGTCGTCACCAACACTGCCAACGTAGTGATGGAGCTTTCCAAGCGCAAAGACATCAAGGTCTTCGTGACAGGCGGCACACTTCACGGAGAGTGGTTTTCGTTGGTGGGACCGCACGCGATTCGCAGCCTCGATAATATGTTGATCCACACGCTGTTCATCGGCGCCGATGGACTCGATCCAGAGTGGGGAGCAAGCTCGTTCGATCAGGACGAAGGGGAACTTTGCCGCATTATGGTCGAACATGCTCGACGTCACATCGCCGTTGTTGACCATACAAAGATAGGTAAAGTGGGGAATTGGCGAATCTGCCAGGCGCGCAGCCTGAACGCGATTGTGACCGACGTAAATGCCACGGATGCCAATATTGCACCCTTCCGAGATATGGGTATCCAAATCATTCGCGCATAAGCCGACAACCGAAAGAGATGGTCGGCCCTACTGATAAGGTCTGGGCTCATGATTGTTGGCGTGGCGTCGGCTACACGTACGTTGCCGGACTCAATTAACGCATTATCGCCAATGCGCTCGTCGAGGACAGATTGGTACCGAGAAGTCGGCTTCTCGGTAGTGAACTTTATGCGGAGTGGCGAACTGTTGGTTAATAACGCGATAAGAGCCTGATCCCAGGTTCACCTCTAAGTTTAGGGCGGTCGCCGGCGAGGTCCTGGGCCAAGCCGCCACGAGTCACAATGCGCCTGCATGAAGGGAGGGGGTGTCAAATCTCTACAGGCTTTCGAGCCGTAGACCGTACGTCAGTCACATTTATGCTTCCACAAAATAAAACATTTTCATCGAAACTATCGATTTTCTAAGACTTGCAAAGGTCTCCCGCCGCTATCTACGCCACAGAGAGGCATTCCGTGCGAACCTGAGGCATTCATAAGCACCGATATCTTCAAACGCTTTAGTTATGGGCAGATAGAGAGTGTCTACTGCTAATTAATCCGTGCCATGTGGCGCGCAACTTTAATTCAGACTGCAAACCGATTCTATTTAGGGAGTATGTCGACAGCTTCACGAGAGCCGTGCCATGTATCGGAGATATATACGAGCTTCCCCAGCCGGTCGGCTACGCCGGTGCTGGAACGTGCGATTCGAACGAGCGCCGGCCTCCCGCTTACTGTCATCTGCACGTTGTTGCTGTGAGACGCACGTTTCGACTCAGAACATGGGAGAACTATACACGACCCATCTCTGAAGACCGCGGTCGAATCCGTACCCAGAAGAATGATGCGTGTGCCACCCGCCAGCGACAAGCGTCTCAACTCGGTTATTTACCATGCCCACAGGATCTTGAAGGCCGTTCCGTGCACGTCGCAAGTCCGACCACAATGGTAATTATCACGCGGGCTAAGCTGTAGCGCGTCATTAAACGTCGCTTATCCTAATGCAAAGCCGCTGATCAGCCCTCACCCTGTTGCTGCGAATCCCTCCGCCCGGACCATCGGAACTCTCAATCTCGTCGGTGGCCGTCCGCTACCCGCCGCATATGCGTGCTAATGAGGTTTAATGCCCGTGGCTCGATCTTTCAGCGTTGACCGGTCAATCAGAAAGAAGTTATCTGCGCCAGTTTTGCCATTCGCATTCGAGCGGATCACGATTCGCACTCGCGCTATGGGAAGAGCAGAGTCTAACGGAGTGGTGATGTGTACCGTTCTGCTCTCTGATTGACCGTCCGATAGATCCGCCAAATGCAAGGAGAGGACGCGCCCATCTTTGGCTATGACTTTTCCAGTTCGATCGAAGCTTAGAGCGATGAGGGTAACGTCCGCCTTGAGCCTTCCATTGGAAGGCTCGAGCCCGACCGCAGAAGCGGGAAACGAGATTTCCAACTGGTTGATCGATGGTCCCTGACGGCTCAACGTTAGGGGAATCCCATCAAAGACCATCAGGCCGGTGCTTGCCGATGCAAGGTCGAACAGACTGCTGTCTGTCAGTTTGCCTTTAGCATTTGCGAAAGGCGCGAGTGGAGCTTGCCCGGTGCGAGGGTAGTAGCCCTCTCGATTTGTTGCTTTCAGGGATTTGTCGGGGAGCGTGACTCTGATCGTCCGGAACTTTGTAGGATCGACCGTCGCCGGTGTGGCAGGCCTATAAGACAAGGTATAGAACGACTCACCACTCGAGACAGCATCGTCAATCAGGTGATCGACGTCGTTGCGGCCATGCATTGAAGTGCCGCCCGTCGCCCGGGCAAGACTACCGAAGCTGACGCTCTGGTCGAATGGATCTTCCAGACCGGTCATGCCGTTTTCGTCGATCGTTCCGGACTGCCCCAGAACACCCGCGGGGTCAATCGCGTAAAGCGTGATTCGACCCTGGCGAAGAAGCTCTACGCAGCCCGACACGGCTTTCTTCAGTTTATCCACCTGTTCCGACTGCACATCTTCCCATTGCACCGTCGGGAATCCGCGGCCGATCCAGATGAGATTCTTATGCCCAGGGTGTCCTTGCGTTGCTTTCGCAACTTCCAGTAAGGAAGCGAAAGCGGCACTCAACTGCACATCGCTGAAATTTGGATTGTCCACGCGCCAATCATTTCCGACGAAATGCCGGTTTAGAGCGTCCTGAATCTTTTTCTTAGAGGTGGTGTAGTCGGTGAGCACCATCGTGCGATCGATAGTCCGGGCGATAAGCGTTGTCGGTTGATCCAGGACCTCACCCTGTTTGCTCAGATACTTGTCCAAGAAGTACCGAGCGAAGTATTGATCTTCAAACTTCGCGGTTAGTTCATCGAGCACAATGATGGTGACCGGTGCGTCCGGCGCACGGCGGTCGAGGTCCGCCGTCGAATCGATGTTGGACTCATTCCGTTTATTGGCTGGCGTGGGTGTGGTCTCTTCGAAAGAGACGATCTTCTGGGGCGATCCATCTTCGGTGACGGTGAAATCGCCTGCATGCAGGCCCCGGACGAGTTCTCCTTTCGAATTCCGGACAACGACGTCGAGCTGCACTATCTGAGACTGGATCTTCAAGCTGTAGCCTTGCTGTTCGCTCGGAGTTCCCGGAGCAGCGGAACTTCCGCGAGGCAACTGTTGTTGGGCGTAGATATTCCCTGCGAGACAAAGGACCGTGAAGAGGTAACGCGGTCGGATTACCGCTGCACGTGAATGAGGATGCATGTGTGGCCTCTTGTGTCGGTGATATTCCGGGCAGATCTATCGAGTTCGATCCCTATGATATGAAGAAGTTTCCCGCTAGTCCGAGATAATATTACTGGTCGAAATATATATCAGCATGTGACTAAAAGGCTTTGGCAGAAATATACGTGAACCTGGCGATCTGCGCTCCGGGAGCGCCCTCTGCATAGCCAAGGCAGGCTGTGAGGAATGTTCTTGACAGGTGCGCGGTCCACGACCTATCTTTTTTGCGACTCGAAGATTAATAGCAAAGCTGGATCGAACGTACTGCGATGCACGCTCGTGAGGAAAGCACTGTCTTGAGTTGACGGGCAACAGGTGCGAGCCGCGAAAGGACTGATGAGCGAAACACTCGCAAGGCCCAGTAACCAACGTTCACTAAGGAAAGCGTTTTCATTCAGATCGATACCTCGATTCGGCCGGGAACGCGTTGCATTGAGGGCCGCAGGTCAAGCCATCGTTCTCTCTTTCCTTCTATTGAGCAGATAGCGGTGTTTCGAAAACGCGATTACCCGAGTTCAGGGACTGATTTCCTGCTGATCACAACATGATGAGGTCGTTTATGACGAATAAATTCCGACGGCATGAGGACAGCGGGGCCGACCTTCGCTTCTTTGGGCCAATTGCCTCGACCAAGACAATCACCCTGGCCTGCATGCTGCTTCTGTTCTTCGCGGTCATATTCTGTGCCTCAGGCGGAATCGCGCAGAGCAGCGCCAATGTGGACGGGATCGTCCACGATACGACCGGAGCGCTGGTGCCCAAGGCCAAAGTCCAGCTGAAGAACGCGGCTACTGGAAAGGTGCTAGCTACGACCAGCAACAGTTCCGGCGTCTTTTCATTCTCAGGTCTTGACACCGGCGATTATGTGCTGAACGTGGATGCGACGGGTTTTGAGAGCCAACAGTTCGCCGGCATCCATCTGAATCCCGGCGATCAGCGCACATTCCGGGATATCCAGTTGAAGGTAGGTGCGACGGAATCCGTGACGGTGACGGACGTGCAGGGGCAAATCAGCACGGACTCCGGAGAAACGAGCTCGTTGATCTCCGCCGACGATATCGATCACCTGGCCGTTGAAGGGCGCGACGTTACCGAACTGCTGAAGATTCTTCCCGGAATGGCGATCGTGCAGAACAGCACGGAATATACCAATGCGGCCTATGATCCCTCACTTGTTTCGTTCACCGGCGCGATCGGCGCGTATTCGGGCAACGGCACCCAGACGAACTCAACAGCCATCCTGTCGGACGGCATGGACATCACCGATCCCGGCTCCTATGGCATCGCGATCCAGAATGTGAATTATGACCAGGTGGCCGAAGTAAAAGTGCAGACGGGCAGCTTTACCTCTGACACCGCGCATGGCCCGATTGTCGTAAACGCGATCGGCAAGTCCGGCGGCGAACAGTTCCATGGATCGCTATACACCTACGCTCGTACCTATCAGCTCAACTCGCTGGACTGGATCGCAAAGTACACCGGGGCCACGCCTCCTCACGACCGCCAGATCTATCCCGGCTTTACGATCGGCGGCCCGGTCACCATACCTGGACTGGCCTTCAACCGCTCGAAGAAGCTGACGTTCTTCGTTGGCGCTGAAGAGTACGCACAGCGAAACGTCTACGCCTATAACAGTGCGTATGCGGCAACCGTGACCGCGCTTGTCCCAACCGCCAACATGCGCAAGGGCGACTTCAGCGACGCCGAGCTCAATGCGATGCTCGGGCCGGTCCGTGTTCCGAATGCGGCATACGATCCCACCAAGGCCCTGTCGTCGACCAACCAGAAGTACGTCTGCACTGGAACGCCGACGGGATCGAGCAGCACGTCGACTACGGCGGGCAGCTCAATCTACAACTCCATCTGTAACACGCCGTTTCAAGGGCCCGGGGGGCCGAATGCTCAGCCCATCACGAATGGTGACATCACGAAATGGGCCCCTCTCGATCCGCTCGGCCAGGCGATCTTCAATACACTCCCGCTGCCGAACCGGCCCTCTAACGGCGCATACAACTATCTGCAGACAGACTTCACCAACAACAATCTCTACCAGTTCAAGACACGGCTCGACTACGCGCTTTCGCAGAACACGCACGCCTTTCTCGCCTACGGGCTGGAGAGTGGCCTGCAGTACCAGCCCGCGGGGGAGTATGGACGCTCGGGCGCGAACGGCATGGGCGGTTCCATGGACATGCCGGGCGGCGGTTTCACCGGCACCGCAACCTCGCATGTGGCGAGCTTTGAAGTCACGACCGCCTTCAGCCCCTCGCTGACGAACCAGTTCTACGCAGGCGGCGCGTACTTCTCACAGACGTTCAACCTGCGCAATCCGAGTGCGCTGAAGGGCGACCCCTATTCGCTGCTGTTCGCCAACAATTCTGTGGGCATTCCCAGCGACCAGACCTATGGTGCCTCCACCTATGCTGCGCTGCCGTTCATGAGCTACGCCGACCCTACGTTCGGCGGCGATTTCACGAAGAAGCAGCTGCGCGTAGCCGGCGATAACGTCACCAAACTTATCAAGCGCCATATGCTTCGCGGGGGTATCTATTACCAGTTCGACGGCAATCCGCAGCTTTCCGCGCAGAACACGAACGGCTCGCTCAGCGACTACTATCATCCAAACTCCTTTAGCGACTCCGATGGAAGCACCGTGTATTCCACGGGCAATAATACGGCGGACCTGTTGGAAGGCATCATCGGCAACATCAGCCAGGTGAATAAGAAGGTCGAAACCAATGTGTACTTCTGGTCATTCTCCGGGTATGTCCAGGACCACTGGCTTGTCGGCAAGCACATGTCCATCGATGCCGGCATTCGCCTGGAGCATCTGACGCCGTGGAGTGACCCGCATAATCAGGGCGTCGCAATCTTTGACCCTGTTGCCTACAAGAGCGGTACACCGCTGGCGTCGCCGGGTGTGCTCTATCACGCCATCGACTCAGCGATCCCACTCACCGGTGTTCCCACCCGTCCGGCGTTCGTGGAGCCGCGATTCGGGTTTGTCTATGACTTGCGGGGCGATTCCAAAACAGTTGTTCGCGGCGGTTATGGTGTCTACCGGCAGCACGACTCCTACAACGACGGCCTGGCGGCCGATCAGACGGCAGAAGGCCAGCGCACCTACAGCCTGCCGAACAGCGGTCACACCTTTAAGAATCTCAACCTGCTGCAGAACGGCATCACCAACATCACCACCAGCTTCGTCAAGGACGCGAGCATCAACGTGCGTATGTCGAACGATGACGAGATGTCGCGCGTGCAGACCTACAACCTGGTTCTCGACCAGCGGTTTCCGAAAAACATCGTCATGGAGATCGCCTACGTCGGCAATTACGGCGACCACCTGATGGAAGGCAGCGGGCTTCGCAATATCAACGCGCTCGATTTTGGCGCGCTGTATGGCCCGGAGCCCGATGCGGGTCGCGCCGACACGGCACCGAATATTGGCAGGACATGGCAGATTTTCACCAACGGGACAGTCCCGACGCTGTCGAACCTGCAGATCTCTGATACCGACTCCTACCGCCAATATCCGCTTTACAGCGCGATCAATGCGATCCGCCATCGCGGGTCCTCGAACTACAACGGCATGCAGAACCAGCTGATCTGGAACCGCAAGTCACTCCGCCTGAACGCGAACTACACGTGGAGCCGTGCGCTGGGCATCATCAACGGAGGTGACCCCATTCACCTCAAAAACGACTACCTGCCGCTGAGCGTTGACCGCACCAACATCTTCAACTTCAGTTACTCCTACACGATCCCCACGCTGGTCCAGGAACGCTATGTTGGCTGGTTGATCAACGGCTGGGACATTTCGGGCATCGCGAATTACCAGAGCGGAACGCTCCTGCAGAGCCTGATTGGCAATAACTTCCAGCTGGGCGGAACGTTGACCGTGCCTGCCGGCACCACCGGCAACATTCCAGGCACGAATAACACCAGCGTCTGCACTGCCAGCTCGTCAACCAACCTATGCACGCTGCCCCTCAGCAACGCGTACATGCTTGGCACTCCGGACATACAACTGCAGCCCGTTTTGACCGGCAACCCCGCGGGCAAGAAAGCCCACCAGTACATCGATGGCACGGCCTTCCACCTGGCGCCGCTCGGCACCCAGGGGCAGCCTAACTACGGCAACCTGCGTGGTCCAGCCTTCTTCAACAGCGACCTGGCGATCCGGAAGGAGTTTCGCCTGGCGGACAAGCAGCGCCTGCAGTTCCGCGTGGCCGCCTTCAACGTCATCAACCGCGCGAACTACACCTTTTCGAACCTTTTCCCCGGGGGCTATCAGCTGAACTTCACGGATACGCTGAACGGCACCGATGTCAACCAGGACCTCTCCGCGGCGACGAATTCGAACGGCAACTTCGGCCTCGCACCGATCCGTACGGGCCGCAGGGTAATGGAAGTGTCGGTGAAGTATGCCTTCTAAGAGGTCATGTCATGGGAGAGCCGGCGTTGAAGAGCGGCGTAGAAAGATTGGAGCGTGTGTCATGAAGGATTTCTCAACAAAAGGGATTGCAGGTATTTGGGCCAGGGCGGTGGGGGTAGCACAGGTGTGGGCGATAGCGATCGCCACGTTGGCAATGCCGGCAGCAGCCCAGAACAATCCGTACTCGCCATACATCCCCACGGCAGTTCCCACGGCGACGACTACGCTGTACACGGGCTCGGCTCCGATCACGCCTGGACGGGTCGGAGTAGATAGGGCGGGAAACGTGTTCTACATCGGCCACACGAGCAGCTCAGGCACGCTGTATGAAATTCCTGCGGCCAGCCCTGCAGCGACGGTCGGAACGCCCACGGCCCTGATCAGCGGCCTCGGGCAACTCAACTCGAACAGCGCCTTCGTTGATGCTTCGGGCGCTCTGTGGGTGTCGAATGGCAACGGCACTGGGGCCGCGCTGATCGAGCTTCCGGCACTGGACGGAGTGCCGAACGTAGCCGCTATCACCGGCAACAGCAGCTACGTGTCAACGGGACTTCCGCTCGCCAGCCTCACCACGACCTGCACGGCTTCGGGGACCGCCCCCTGCGTGTGGTCGTCCGGCAGCATCGATTCCACGCTCACAACCCTGCAGGTTGGCGATATCTATTCGGACGGCGCCGGCACCGTCTACCTGGTCGACATTAGCGACAACGTCTCGAAGGGGTCCTATAACCGGATCGTGCAGTTCAGCCCGGGAGGCAGCAGTCTCAATGTGGTCGCAGACAATCTGAAGGCGAACACGTACGCTCAGGTTACGGTGGCGGGTGACGGAAATGTGTACTACTGCGACTGCACAACCGGCAATGCGAGCGGCGGCCAGGTTTCGCTGGTCAGCAGCGGCACTCTCACGCCCGTGGAAAACACGCCGAACTCAAATCTCACATTGCTGAACGCGATCGTGAAGGTCGCTACCGCGACCGGCATCACTACCGACCCGTGGGGAGACCTGATCATCTCCGGCCCGGTGCAGATTTCTGAGGTGCCGATCGAGCAGGGCGCGTTGAACTTTCTCGACCAGTTCAATCTGCTAGTTGCCGCCTCCGGCTCGAACTCTCCCGTGTATTCAAATAACATCGTCTACGGCGGCTCAGTGGATGTGCACGGCAATTACTATTTCGCCACCAAAACGAACATTATGCTCACCGAAGTTGGTGGCCATAACTTTGGTGACGTGCCCGTCGGCACCGAAGTGACCACGGCAGCGCCGTACCTGAATATCACATGGGATCTGCCCAGCGAACTGCAAACCTCTCTCGTGTCAACCTCATCGCCGAGCGCGTTGAGCGCCGCAAACGCGGAATACCTGCAGAGCTTCCCGTTCAGCGGAGCGAAGAACTACTTTGGCGGTACACCCTATGCTGCCTCGAATACGGGTTCGTATTCGCGAATGTATTTCCAGCCTGTTCATCCCGGCCTGCTCATGGGCGCCATTGCACCCCAGGGATATTCCAACTACTACGGTTCTACCGATTCCAAGGCGAGCAGCGACTTTTATAACAACGGAGCCTACGTCGCGAGCCTGCAGGGCGCAGGCGTCGGGCCACATCCGATGTTCCTTCCTGGCACCGCATCCCAGGCCGTTACTGTCTCGCAGCTTTACACGTCCTACGCTCATACCACCAAGGCGGTCGGCTTTTCGCCGTCGAGCGTCGGAGTCGATACGTTTGGCGACATCTTCGTCACTGATACAACAAACACTTCGCTTGACCTCGACTGCCTTGCGACGACAGCCAACACGGCGCAGACTTACAGGGCCGGCGCTGCCGGGAACGGATACGCCAACAGCTATTGCCTGACAAATGGCCTCGCTGCCACCAATAGCACCAGACTTACCGGATACACCTTCAAAGTAAGCGCCACCGGCGTCACATCGGGAGTTACATTCCCGACAAACTTCACAACTCCGGCCGACGTAGTGCTGGATGGCGCCAACAATGCATATGTTCTGGACAGCGGTTACAACACGCCTGTCGTTACTCTTATGCCCTATGGAACGATGATTCCCAGGGTAGTCATTCCCAGTAACGCCACTGTGGCCGGCCTGTCCTTTAGGAATCCCCAGGGGCTGACAATCGACGGATATTCCAACCTGTATATCGCGGACACCGGCAATAACCGCATCATCCAGGGCCGGCTATACAACGCGGCGTATTCGCAAAACACGGTCTATGTCTCCTCGACCACCGGATTCGGTGGATCGCCGCTGAACGCTCCGGCCGGAATGGGATTTGATTCTGCCGGGGACCTGTTCATTGCCGATACAGGGAACAAGCGCATCGTCGAGTACAGCGTCGCGGGTGTGCCCAGTGTTGTGAACGCCACTGGTACCGCTTTGGTCTCCCCCACGAGCGTCAAGGTCCTTCCTTCCGGAGCTCTCGTTGTTGCTGACTCCTCGCTTGGTCTGGTTCTGATCAATAACGGCGTTGCCTCGGTGCTCTCGACGGGGTCGATCAAGCTGTCAAGCACACAAGGTCTAAGCATCGACGGCCTCGGCAACATTTATGTAGCCGATCCGGTCGGCGGCCAGGTTCTAGAGCTCAACGTCAACTCGCCGGCAGCTGCTTCGTTCCCCGATACGCTGAAGCCGGACAGCTCCGGTTCCCATACCAGCACCGAAACGTCGTACATCTACAACAGCGGAAATGCGACTCTGAACTTCACGTCAGCACCGACGGTGGTGGACAACACCTCGTCGCCGGCGAACGAATTTGCCGTGGACCCGAACAACGCGTGTCTGGCAAGCACTTCGCTGACACCGAACGCGGACTGCGGCCTCACGATGGATTTCACACCGTCTTCAACGGCAGTGGTGTACACGACGGTCACAGGAACGGCCACTGTTGCGGACACCTTCCCATCCATTGCAGTGATTACGAACCCAGCTTCCACCGGTCAGGCGATCGGCACTTTTACCCCTGGCAGCACACAGCAGGTGGACCTGAGCGGTAATCCGGTGGTGCCTTTCACGGCACAAGCCATAACATTCCCGGCTCCGGCGCCTCTTACCTGGACCGGCTCAGCCCAGACAGTGACGCTGAGCGCTACTGGAGGACCGAGCGGCCAGCCCGTCGTCTTCAGCATCGTCAGCGGCCCAGGCACGCTGAACGTTGCCGGTGGGGTTACCAACCTAACCGTAAAGGATATTGGGACGACGGTAATTGCTGCGAACCAAGCAGGGGCTCTCGCGAATGGCATCTACTATTCAGCCGCCCCCCAGGTAACCCAGCCGGTTGTTGTGAACCCAATCGGTACCGTGGCTACGCCCACATTCTCCGTACCCGCCGGTACCTATAGCTCTGTGCAGTCTGTCACCATCAGTGACGCTACCCAGGGAGCGACCATTTACTACACCACCAACGGGAACAAGCCGACAACGAGCTCGCCCGTGTATACCGGGCAGCCGATCTCCATATCCGTTACAACAACTCTGAAGGCGATTGCCGTTGGGGCACCCGGCTATGCAACCAGCGCAGTCGGTACAGCGGTGTACACACTGAACCCGGACTTCGCCATGAAGGTATATGTCGAGAACTTCACCATCCCGAATGGCTTGGGAGGCGGAGCGACGGTCACGCTGACGCCAATGTTCGATTTCAGCGGCAAGGTCACGATGAGCTGCACAGGGATGTACTCGAAAGACACGTGCGGGTTCCTCGACAAGAAGGGGAACGTGTCCAACGTATGGACCCTTCCGGATCCCACCAACCCGAATGGGACTTACTATGGAACCTTCAACATCTATGCGAACGAGACGGCGTCACTGAGTCAGCATGACAAGCTGGCGCCGATTATGGCTGTTGTGTTCCTTCTCTCCATGGGCGGCTTCCGTAAGCGCAAACGGCTGGCGGGCCTCATGCTGCTGTTGGTTACAGCTGTTGCGGCAGCCACGCTGAGCGGATGCAGTGAAACAACTCTTACCGGCAAGACGCACACCAGCACGTTTACCCTGACCGCGACGGCGGGAGGCGTGGTGCATACACAAACCATTACACTGAACGTCGACAATCTCGGAAACTAGATCTCTACGCACGCTGTTTATTTGCGGGAATCTTTACAGCGGGACGGGACAATCCCTATTCCTGCAGTCCGCGTACGCGCTCCTACGGGATGGGCTCCCGGTCCGCAATCTCGGAGTGTTCTTCGGCTCCCACCGTGAACACCACCGCAACGTTCACTTTGGGCTCCGCCTATCAGGTCAGGCCGGGGTTTGAGCTTCTCGTTGGCGGTACGCTCTTCACCTCAGACGGCCCGACCCGGCCGTTGCTGTATGCCAGGGCCTGGGCTTGGTGCTGGCCAGGGCCGCGCGACCACGTGGACTGTGAAGTTCAATATGCCAGCTGCGTCTCGAGGCAAGCACCTGACGCAGTTATACGCTCTAGTTAGGGGCACCCTCATTCGAGGTCGGCTCTGCAAATCCTCGGCCGCGGCATTCACTATCCCATCGCCCTCGAAGGCGCGCTCAAATAAAAGAGATCTCCTTACATCCACGCCGAAGGCTACCTGCCGGCGAGATGAAGCACGGCCCCAACGCCCTCATTGACGACACCCTCCCCGTCGTCGTCATCGCCACCAACGACTCAGCCGATCCCGCCTCGGTCCTCAAGTACGAAAAGACCCTCTCCAACATCCAGGAGGTCACCGCCCGCAGCGGCCGCGTCATCGCCATCGCCACCGAAGGCGACACCCACATCCACCAGCTCGTCGAGCACGTCATCGAAATCCCCGCCGCCCCCGAGCTCCTCCTCCCCATCCTCGAAGTCGTCCCCCTCCAACTCCTCGCCTACCACATCGCCGTCCGCCGCGGCTGCGACGTCGACCAGCCAAGAAATTTGGCGAAGAGCGTTACGGTAGAGTAACGATGGCGGGAAACCAGACGACGACATGGCTTGCGATGAGGTTCGAGCAATTCGCAATCCGCTTCTTCCAAGAACTGGGCTTCGCCGTTGATGGACTCCCAGACTATGGCCCCGATCTAATAGTTTCGCTTCGCCAAGGAAGAAAATACGTTGTGGAGCTGAAGCTCTACCGGTCATCCAATGTTCCCGCCGCCGTGATCGCCAGGGCGGCGGGGCAGGCGAGGGCAGGAGCTGCTCGCTTCAAAGATGCGGGAGCACTCATTTTTGTCACCGCGAACATCAGCAGGACGTTGCGGAGAGCTCTTGAGCGTGAATTCAATGTAATTGCAATTGGGTACGGCGAAATCAGGGCAACGCTCAGAGATATGCCCGCCGATCTGATCTCCGAATTCGATTCGATCACCGGCGACGCTCAAATCTTTATCACGGAGCAGGGGCAAAACCGATCGCAGTACCAAGACGTGCGGGACCTTTTAGATGTAAGACTAGCGACCAATCTGGAGGCGGTGGCAGAACCGGACGTAACAATCGGTGTGGTTACGAGTGCCGGTGAAACGCGAGCAAATTGGCTCGAAGAGACGCCTTGCGGCCGGGAACATTCCAAACTCTACGAAGAGCGTTGCGGGGAAGCATTGAAGCTCATGTTCCAAGATGATCTTCGTGGCTGGCTACCGCAGAATCAAACAAACTCCGGAATGCACAGGTTTGATTTGATAGCGCGAATCCTATCGAAGGACGACTTCTGGACAGCGCTGACGACTGATTTTAGGACCCGTTATGTGATCTTCGAATTCAAGAACTACTGTGAACCTATCGGGCAAGGGCAAATCTACACAACAGAGAAGTACCTCTACCCCGCCGCTATGAGAGGAACAGCAATCATCGTCTCGCCACGTGGCGCGGACGACAACGCGAAAGAGGCCTGCCGTGGCGCACTTCGAGAAACCGGAAAGCTGATTCTCACCGCCACCACCGCTGAGGTATGCACCGCGCTCCGAGGCATGGACAAAGGCGAGAACCCAAGCGACTGGCTAGCCGAAAAGCTGTACGAGGAACTTAGAAGCTTAGACCGATAAATGACCTAATCAAGCGAGAAGACGCCTTCGGTAGCAAAGAGTCGGTTCCAGAAATCTGCCTTATCGAAGGTTCCCGCCTCTAATCGTTGGATCGCCTCGAATAAAGTCTGGCTTGTGAGCGCAGCAATATGGCCCAGCGCCGCTTGTTTCACCCAATTATCGGGAAAGGGGTTTGCTCTTTCATCGAGCGGTAACGAGGCGGAGGGGTTTCCTATGAAGATAGGCTTATATCTCTTCGTTCGCAGTTCTATACCCCGATTGACCCACTCAAGCAGCTGCTTTGGCCCATAGGAATCAAACTGCGGCTTTTGCGTCCCTTTGATTTCCAGCACACCCTCAAGCGGCCCGCTGCTCGGATCATTGACCAGGATCCAACCATCCTCTCGCCCGGGTTCGACGGGGTTCTCGACGTCAGCGCCGAGACGCACCAATGCATCTAGAACTGCTTCCTCAAGCGCCGGGCCCGTCTGGTAAAGAAGATTGAGGCAAGAACGAACCATCACACGTTCGAGGCTGAGCCGGGAAATCTTCTGTTGGACGATCTCTAACTCCTGATTGGCTTCTGCAAGGCCTTCGTCGAGCGCTATCTGACCGGGCGCTTCAGTGGCCAATATCCAAACCGGCGGTTCTTCTCGGAGGGACAACGAGAAACGTTCGGTAAGAAATTCTCCGAGCGCAGTCCCGAGGTCTGAAGAATTCGGCGGCAGAACAACTAGACGGCCATAGTCCCTAACATGCCTCCAATTCTGACTTCTGGATGATCGTTCCCAAAACCGCAGAGTTAGGGCGAATGCGATGCTCCGTCCATACCGATTTCTGATGAATGGCGTTTGAACGAACGTGAAACGGCGTGACTCACTAACCGGCTCTACGATGTCCATGTATTCCCTAAAGTGCTCTAGTGCAAATCGCGCCTTGTGAATCTTATCGAGATACGTGGACAGCTCGAATTGGGACTCCTCTTCAACGTGGCGTCCATCGGCAGTACTCGTCGCTTCATCCCAATCGAAACGCAAACCCGTCCACCACATAAATCCGTCCCAATAGCTACCACTTGTGGAAATTTGTCCGAACGGGTGTCCGATGACAAAAATGGTCGTCTTGTGAAGAAGGGCGTGATGGACATAGTCCGGCCGCAAGAGCTGCCAGAACTGATTGTTCGGGTCTTCCATCGTGTCGCATAGAAGTACCCAAAAGTGATAATCCTTCAAATTCACCGACGATGAGTCATAGTGCCAACCGAAAAAACTAACTGTGTAATCGTCATTAGAAACGGAAGCGGCTTCCCAGCCGATGACTGCAACTCTTTTCATGATCTCTCCGGAGCCCGCGAGGCACACACGCTTGTAGAATTTCAGCCAGCTTAAACCATGACGAACCATCGACTCGCGAGTTTTTCACCTGAGAACCCTTTCATCGCGACTTCACTGCGGCTAATGGGATAGGCTTGCACATCCCCGAAGACCACCCACGCTACAATCGCCGCGAGGTGAACCATGATCAAAGTGGCATGGGACCGCGTGACCCGTGACAACGTATTGCGCGCGTTTTCGGCATCGATCTTCATCGGAGCAGCCTGCCTCGCCTTCGCGGCGGATGGCGGCACCAACATCACGGTCTCCGGTTGGGTAATTGATTCGGCATGCGCGTACACCAAGGGTCTCGACAAACCCATCGGCGTAGCCTGTGCCAGGGCCTGCGCAAAAAACGGTTCTACACTCGTCATCCTTCGCGACGATGGCACCATCTTCCTCCCCATCGACAGTAAAACGCCCTCCTCTTCGCAAAACCCCAAATTGATGCCGTTTGCCGGCGAACATGTAACGGTCACCGGCAAAGAGTATGTCCGCAATGCTTCCCATGCCTTGGTCATCGATAAGATCTCCCGGTAGCGGGCAGGGCGCAGCGACTGAATTGCCTTCCCTCCGCGTGCCACAACCCGTATAGTGGGGCGACCTTCGGCCAGCCCAATATTTCATCTCTATAGGAGAGCTTAATCCTCACATCCACACTCCGTGTGTCCGCCGTCCTTCTCGCGTCCACACTCACACCCTTTGCCTTCGCCGCCCACACCCATCTCCCCACGCCCAGCACCTGGACCCTCAACCTCGGTGAGTCCGACTTCGGTGGCGGCCCTTCCATGAAGAGCGACGTCTTCGTCATCACCATGGACACCGAAAAATGGGGCAAATGGAGCGACAACATGGTCGACGCCGACGGTAAGGCCTGGAAGTTTTCCTGGAGCGGCCCAGCCGACGGCACCCCGAGCCCTTCTCCGGCTTGAACGGAACTTACAGCACCGACGCCGCCACCGACGTCAGCGTCCAGACCAACCCGGACTGCAGCATTGGGACCTGCAGCTTCTCGCTCAGCGCCGACAAGAAGAAGTTCACCAACAAGTGCGTCACAAAGACGAAGGACGGCAAACAGTTCAACCAAACCACCGTCTACGACCGCACTAAATAGGAGAGCGGTAGCCCAAGCATGCTATCCGCTTGGGCCGGCGCCCCAAAGCCGGCTTCTCGTCAGCGCTTAAGACGAAACCGGCTGTGGGGACTTTTGTGGGTAGTCCCTGCTTTTCGGGACTTGTGGCAATTCGTACCGAACAGCCTGATTGCTCACTTTCTGCAATAACTTACAACCATCTACAAAATGCGCCAAAACCTCCCGGGAGGTCTGCAAAACCTTTATGCGTCGGTTCGATCCCGACCCGCGCCTCCATTTCCTTCTGAGCTTCTTCTGAAATCCCTGTCGCACTACAGCCTTCGTGATACTCTGCTGCGCGGAGTTACGCATCGTGGGCGCTGTTGGCACGCAGACAGAAACTCACGCAAGTCAGCGTCATCACCTTCGTTACATAGTAGGGATCGCGGTGCTGTGCCGTGCCATTGCGATCTTCGCCTTCCTGCGGATCGAGCCCTTACGTCCACTGCGCCTCATCGGCTTTGAAAATATCGCCATCGCACTTTCCATTCATGCCGGGCACGGCTACTCCTCTCCATTTCTGATCTCCTCCGGGCCGACGGCGCTGCTCGCACCCGGATACCCGCTCCTGATCGCGGCTGTGGTGCACTTCTTCGGGAGTGGACCGGCGGCGGAACTCATTCTGATCGCGCTCAATCTGGTCTTCTCGATTGTCACCTTGCTGGTTGTCGTGAAGATCGCGCACCAGTACTTCGGCTCGCGTGTGGCGAATTTCGCAGGTCTCATTTACGCGATCGGACAGCCGCTGCTCTTTGCTCCTATGCAGATTTGGGACACCTGCCTGTCTGCCCTGCTCTTGATGCTGGCCTTCGCCCTGGTCCCGAATCTCCTCCAAAAAAGAGCGCATTCCAGCGGACTGGGTGTGGGATCAGCCGTTGCGATACTGGTCAATCCTGCTCTGCTGCCCAGCCTTGTTGCGATCTTTACGTGGACCGCCTGGCGCGCGCGAAGAACTCCCTGGCTGGCAATCGTCGCATTTCTCATCGCGTTCAGCCCCTGGCCCATTCGCAATGCGATAACGATGCATGCTTTTATTCCGTTCCGCTCAAGTTTGCCTTATGAGTTCTGGATGGGGAATCGTCCTGGCGCGAATGGAGACTTACAGCAAAACCGAGGCCCCGGATATGAGCCTGCCGAAGCCAGCTTGCTGGTGCAGAAAGGCGAGTTGGGTTACCTGAAGTCAAAGGAGTCCGTCGCGCGCTCTTTTGTCAAAAACCATCCAGGACAATTTGTGCGGCTGACCCTAAGGAGATTTTTTCTATTCTGGACCGGGGCATCCGATTCTTCAGCTCCCTTTACGGTCTGGCTCACGATTTTAGGAATGCTCGGTCTCGCGATCCTGTGGAAGCACCGCATGATCTTCATTCTGTTTGCGCTCCCGCTGGTTCTGTTTCCACTGCCTTACTACGTTACCCATGTGAGCGTACGTTACCAGTTCATCCTCGATCCACTGTTGACCATCCTTGCCGGCTATGCATGCGAGTGTTTTTTTGCATGGTGCGCGCGCCGTCCGGCACCCTTGCCGAGCCTCACTGCAAGCGTTAGCTGAGCGTCTCTGCACCCCAGAAACGGAGCGCGTCTGCAACCCATAGCGCATCGTGTCTGCAACCCACTGTTTTTCGCACTGACACCTAGGTTGCAAAAATGCGCGCGTTGTCCCAAAGGTAGGCATCCTTGTGTACTGATTTGGGCGTTACTCGCGTGATGCGTGCCCCACAGCGACAGCCTTTAGCATTTGCTCATTGCCATCCCCCGGGCAATGGAGGAGGTTCTTCCGATGCATCTCATTGGTAAGTTGTCGCTCGCGATCGTTGGCTCTGCCGTGTTTCTTGGTCCGGTATTATCGCACGCCGCCAGTCTCACGATCTCGCAGGACAAGCTCAACGAATGCGGCCGCGGGTTTGTCTTTTGCAACGCAAGGCAAGCGTATAGCTTGACCGAAATTGAAAACGGCACGATTCAGATTCCGGTATTCCCAATCCTGCCCAGCGAAGTCGTGATCGTCAATGACACTGGACAGACCGTCACGAACCTGCAGTTTACGTATTCCACGCTTCAGTTCTTCGCCTTCAATATTGATTGCGATATCGCGCCGAGCCTGCGAAGTAATCTCAAGAACTGCGCCATTCAGCAGACCTCCTCCGGACTGACACACGATATGTTCGGCTTGGTCACGGTGCAGTTCACATTCAACGCCGACAACAAGAAAGGCATCCCTGACGGCGCCTACTTCGATCTGACGACCGTTGGATTCCTGCCCGGTGGATACCTTTGCGGCGGAGGCACTGGCACCGGAACTGGAACTGGAACTGGAACTGGCACTGGCACGGGAACTGGAACCGGCGGCGGCACCGGCCCGACCGGACCACCGCAGCAGTAAGAGCTCTCACGCTTCAGACCCGAAGCAGAACGAGGAGGCACAATCGCCTCCTCGTTCTTTTTGGTCCGGATAACTACTTCAGCGTCGTCAGCGTCGGCTGCAGATGCACCGTGATTCCGTCCTGACCCGCCTGGAAGGCGATCATCTGCTTCAGCTGCTCGTACGTAACTGAGTCAAGCGCGACGAAGTGCCCGTTTATGGCGAGCACCGGAACCTGCATTGCACCGAGATCCTGCGCGAGCTTCACCGCTGCGTCCACGGTCGCTTTCGTCTCCGGCAGCGCAGCGCAGGCAGCGACGGCCGCAGGGTCAGCGCCCGCAGACGTGATGGACGCCTTCAGGGTTTCGTCGGCACTCGCAGGCGTCAGTCCAGCCTGCTTCGCGTAAACCGCCTGGACGTAGCTGAAGAACGCGGCATCGCCCTTCGTCTTGCGCACGCAAACTCCATCCAGCGCAGCGCGTTCTGCATAGGGCTGATTGGATGCCGGAGTGTCTTCGAAGACGATGCGCGCCTGCGGGAAATCCTGCTGCAGGCTGTCCATCTTCTCCTGCGCGTCTTTGCAGCGCTCGCATTGCAGGTCGGCGAACTCGACAAACAGCAGATCGTTGCTCTTCGCGCCCTTGGCGGGTCCGTCGGCGCGCTCCTGCAGGGTCTTGCGAGCCTCAGCAAAAGGCTTCACCCCAAAGTCCATCACGTTTTCAGCGATCGCGTGTTTGCCGTCCGGTGTCGTGAAGAAGACCAGATGCGACGTCTTGCCCGGCGCGCGTTTGTCGCCCACCAGCACAACCACCTTGGCCACACCCGGCGCGGGCGTCTTCACAATGCCTTCCACCTGCCAGACCCGGTTTGTGTCATAGCCCCACAGCGCCTTCAGGAAGCCGTTCACCTCGTCCAGGCTCGGCGAATCCGCGGTGAAGTTCTTCGGATTCGCAGGAGGAAATGGATTCGCCGGCTCAGCAGCCGAGGGCTGCGGTGCGGGTGCAGCCGGAGCCACCGGTGTGTTGGAGGCCGGCACGTTCTGTGCAGCCATTGTGGCGCCGCTCATTGCCAGAACGCACGCCAGCCCGAGGATCACTTGTTTCATGTATGCCAAAAGAGAATCTCCTTCATTGAATGCTGCAACGCGGGGCGCTGCCTGTTAAACGTCACGCCTCGCCGCGATGGGAAAGCGCCTGCCCATACCGAATGCCTTCTTGGAAACCTTCAGCACCGGCGCGGCCTGTTGCCGCTTGTACTCTGCAAGTTCGACCAGCCGGATGATCCGCCGCACCAGCTCCGGCGAGACGTTCCGCATCTTTGCAATCTCGTCCGCCGAACGGTAATCCTCCACATAAGCGCGCAGAATCGGGTCGAGCACTTCGTAGGGCGGCAGCGAGTCCGTGTCCTTCTGTCCCGGCCGCAACTCCGCCGACGGCTCTTTATCGATCGTCTCCTGTGGGATGATCTCGCGCTCCCGATTCGCATATCGGCTGAGCGCGTAAACCTCAGTCTTATACAGATCGCCAATCACCGCCAATGCGCCGACCATGTCGCCATACAGCGTGCAGTAGCCGGTCGCCATCTCGCTCTTGTTACCCGTCGTCAGCACCAGTCCGCCCTGCTTGTTGGAGAGCGCCATCAGCAGGCTGCCGCGAATTCTCGGCTGCAGGTTTTCCTCCGCGAGCCCGAACGGTGTGCCTTTGAAGAAGGGCTCAAGCGCCCGCGAGAACTGCTCATAAATCGCGCGCACCGGAACGACATCAAACTCAATCCCGAGATTCTTCGCCAGCCGCTCGGCGTCCGTCACCGAACCCTCCGACGAGAACTCGCTGGGCATCCCAATACCACGAATGTTCTCCGCGCCGATGGCCTCTACCGCAATCGCCGCAACCAGTGCCGAGTCGATGCCTCCGCTCAACCCGAGCAGCGCCCGCCGAAACCCGCACTTGTGCAGATAGTCGCGTGTGCCCAGTACCAGCGCCTTCCACGTGCGCTCGCACTCGGCCTCCCCGCCCGGCATCTTTGCGTTCTCCGCAATCGCTCCGTTCCTATGCGAGTCCGTAATGGGTTGTGCGTTCTGGGTGTCGACGATGAGGCAATCTTCTTCGAACTCCTTGCACTGCGCGATCACCTCGCCGCGCGGATTCATCGCAAACGAGTCGCCATCGAAGATCAGGCTGTCATTCGCGCCCACCTGGTTGACCATCACAACCGTCGCTCCGTGGCGCTCCGCCAGCGCGCGAATCATGCGCCGCCGCACCGCCGGCTTGCCATGCCAGTACGGGGACGCCGAGATGTTCAGAATCAACCGGTGACCGCTGAGCGGTTGCGGCAGCACCGCCCACTGCTTCATCAACTCTTCCACGGGATCATTCGGATAGAAGCGCTGCGGCCAGAACATCTTGTCGTTCCAGGCGTCCTCACACACCGTGATCGCGACCGCATGGCCGTTGATCTTTGTCAGCCCCTGGCGTGTCGCCGGCTCAAAATACCGCTGCTCGTCGAACACGTCATAGAACGGCAGCAGCCGCTTGGTCTGCGTAAACCGAATCTCACCAGCCTCGAGCACCGCCGCCACATTGCGTACACGCTTCCCGCCCTCCTGTTGGCACCGCATGGGCGAACCCACCAGAATCGCCGGCCGATTCTCGCCTCTCGTCAGCTCCGCGAGCCTCTGCAGCGACTCCTCGGCGCTGCGCACGAACGTCTCTTTTTCGAGCAAATCAGCGGGCGGATATCCAGCCGTTGCCAGCTCGGGATAGAGGACCAGCTCGGCGCCTTCGCGAGCCGCCTGTTCATAGAATTTGGAGATGATTTGAAAATTGCCGGAGAAGTCACCCACCGTTGGGTTGATCTGGGCCAGAGCGATTCGCACACTCTCAGTCTACCGCGCTGACCGCGCAACGGGCTTCAGCGCGCCTGCGCTGCACCGCGGTCCCCGGCGAGCGTTCTCTGCTCGCTGGGGTGGCTACGCTCCCGTTCCCGCAAAGACAACGCCGATGGTGCGCGCGAGAATGCGCATGTCGAGCATCAGGCTCCAGTTTTCGACATACGCCGTATCCAGAGAGATGTAGCTGTCGAACGACGGATCCTGCCGCGCCTCCACCTGCCACAAGCCCGTGATACCCGGCAGCACATCCAGGCGGCGCAGATGCGCGAGATCGTACTTCTCCACCTCTGACGCGAGCGGCGGCCGCGGGCCCACCATGCTCATCTCGCCCTTCAGCACATTCCAGAACTGCGGCAGCTCATCCAGCGAGTACTTCCGCAACCAGCGCCCAACACGCGTCAGGCGCGGGTCTTCCTTGATCTTGAACAGCACGCCATCGCGCTCATTCATGTGCTGCAGATCCTGACGGCGCTGGTCTGCGTCCTTCACCATCGTGCGGAACTTGTAGCACTTGAACACGCGTCCCTTGCGGCCCAGTCGGTCAGCCGTGTACAGCACCGGCCCCGGTGAATCGTACCGAATCAGCAGCGCAATCGCAGCCATGAACGGGGCCGCGATTACGAGCGCGAGGGAAGCCAGCAAGATATCGATCACCCGCTTCAGCAGGAACGCATCGCGCGGGAAGTCCTGGCGGTGCAGCGGAATCGTCGGAAACTGGCCAATGTACTCAACCGGCGCATTCCACGCGAGGCCGTCGTAGAGGTCCGGCACAACACGCACCTCGATGCCCAGCGCGCGCGCATCCTCCACCACGGAGATCACCGTCTGCTTTTCCGCCGGGGTCGAGAAGTAGATTTCATCGACGAACAGCGACCGCGCCAGCGCCACGCAGTTGCGGATGTTCCCGACCACCTGCGATCCGGTCACTCCCTCGCTGCGGCCATCCATCGTAATGAAGCCCTTGAAGCGGAACCCCATATGCGGCAGAGACTCAAGATGGTTTCGCAGCGCATGTCCGACGCGGCCGTCGCCGACGATCAGCACATTGCGAACCTCGAGTCCTTCGATAAACCGCTTCTGACGCAGCTTGCGCCAAAGCGCGCGGCGCACCATCAGCATCAGCATCGTCAGCAGCACCGTCACGATCATGACGATCCGCGAGACCGCATACGCGCGCAGCAGATACAGCGTTCCGCACAGCAGCAGGCCCGCGGTCAGCGTCGCCTGCACGGTCATCCGTTGTTCGTGCATGCCGCTGCGTGAATCGGTCGAGCGATAGAGCCCATAAATCCGGGCAAACACCACCAGATAAAAACAGAACAGCAGCAGATAAAGGAACAGCACCTCCGACGCAGGCCCGGCAATGTGCTGAATCAAAGAGCCTTCTGCTGTGTAGGCCTGAGGCAGCCGGATGCGAAACGCAATCAGCCCCGCAATCAGCACGCTGAGGCAGTCCAGCACCACCCACACCAGGCTGACGACCGACGGCCTCGAGACGCTGGAAATCCCCTCGCGGGCGATGGGCCTGGATCGCCGCTGCGAGCGCCGCGAGATAACGACTTGTTCTATGTAATCCGGTGTTGCCATCGGAACCAAAAACCTTCTCAGCGATCCGTTAATGCTTCTCAGTCAAGAGCCGCAGACCTGCGCTGGTCCATATCGCCTTAGCCAGTTTCAACCTGATACGTTACTCCCACGCTAACACGATCCATACCGTAAAGTTTTGCAACAATTGGTGTTTTTCCAGTTACCCTTCAGGGGCATAAAGCGGCAGCTCTCAGCCGGTCGGAGACTTACCTCCAGCACCACCTCCCGGTGGCACCAATTCGTCCAGGGACAGGAACTCTTGAAGCACAGGGTCATCGCTCTTTTTCATCTGTTCCATGGTTCCGAAAAAGTGGGCCCTGCCCTCGTGGAGAAAAACTACCCGATCCGCGAGCTTCTCAGCGAACCGCGTGTCATGAGTTACGACAATGCTTGTGAGATGCAACTGCCTTTTGAGCAGTTGGATGAGTTCGCCCAGCAGGTGCCCCATCAAAGGGTCCACCATGGTTGTCGGCTCGTCGTAAAGAATCGCCGATGGCTGCGCTGCCAGGGCCCGCGCAATCGCGACCGAGCGCTTCATCCCCGTGGATAAATCGCTGGGCAGAAGGTTCTCCATCCCGGTCACCCCCACCATATCCAGCAGGCCTGTGACCAGCTTCTGGATCTGGTCCTCCTCCATGTGCTCGCGCTCGCGCAATGGAAAAGCCACATTCTCCCCCACGGTGATCGAGTCAAACAGTGCCCCGCTCTGAAACACCATCGTGACCTTGCGGCGCACCTCCTGCATCTGCGCCTCGCTGAAACCCGTAATCTCCTGCCCGGCAACCAGCACCGTCCCGCGGTCGGCCTGCAGAAATCCCATCAGGATCTGCAAGGAAACCGATTTCCCCACACCGCTTCGACCGAGAATGCACAGCGTCTCCCCAGGATTTACATAGAAGCTGACATCCTTCAGCACGACAAAATCGCCAAACGACTTACACACGCCCTCAAACGCGATGTACGGTCCCGCGCCCGAAGAGGCAAACTGTGCGGCCGGCAAATCCGCCGTGCCCGCGAACGCCATCTCCTGTTCGGCGGAGACGACCTCCTCCTCGTTGGCCTGGGCCGCCTCGGCCATGAACTCCTCGATGACCGGCGCCGCCTCCGGCGACACCTCAGCGGTCAGCGGACGATCCTCGCGCCCGCTGTCGTTCGACGGATCCTTCTGCTCCGGCGCCATAAAGCCAGTATCGCCCATCGCGAACGCACGCAATGAAAAAGGCGGCCGCATCGCGCAGCCGCCCTTCACAGTCCCGGACTTTATCCGCGGCGCAGCAGGCCCGCCCACCGCCGGCGTGTCACGAGCGCAAGACCCGGCAGCGCGGTTCCCAGCAGCAGCAACGTGCTCGGCTCCGGCGTCGGCACAACGCTCAGATCCACCACGACGCCCTGGCCCATGGGAGATTCCCCGAAATACCATCCGTCGTATCCGAGTAGACGCCGTTGATTCCCGTGATCTGATACCACCCCGGCGTGCCCGCCGGCGCGACCGTAATGATGCCCGAACTGTTGATCCCGTTTCCGCTGAAAGAGAAGTCGTACGTATCCGCCCTGGCTGATAAGCCGGTAGACAGTACAAACGCCAGAGTCAAAACACACAGCACCGCATTGCTTCCCCGCAGTTCCGCGGAAAGCCTAGAAACACCCTTGATATGTCTCATTGAAAACACCTCTGCTGTAGAGTGAATATCTTGGCCCGATACTTCCGAAGTGCTAAATGCTAATGCGAATCTGCCTGCAACTTAGAATCACAGGCTGAATTCCATTTCCGCGTCATCGAATCGAGCTTTGCCGGATCAACTCCGAGTGGTCGCGCCTTCCAGCCGCGCCAGATCTTCGGGCGTGTTCACATTCATAAACATCTCGCGCAGCGCGTCGTCGCCCGGATAACCAGATCCATAAAGCTCGCGCACGCTGTAAACCCGGTGCACCCCACCGCTCTGCACCAGTCGATCAAACAGCCTCGCCAGCTTTCGTTCGCCGGTCTCCAATGCCGCGCTGAACGCACCTGCGCATCCGCTCCGAATCATGCAGAACGCCGGCTGATACCTGAACGCATACAGATGGCCAACCATCACCCTTGGCTCACGGAGCACCTGCGCCGCCCACATCCGAAGCAACTCCGCCGGGACCAGCGGCACATCCACCGGGATAAACAGTGCCCACGGCTGCCGCGCCGCCCGCAATCCGGCCTCGATCCCCGCTGCCGCCCCGGCATCCACGCGCTCTTCCCGCACCACCGTGCCAAACGCACTCAGATCATCGCGATTCCCCGCAATCGATACCTCCGCGCAGAAACTCTGCAGCTTGCCGACCGCGACCTGGACCATCGGCTCGCCGCCAATCTCCAGCAGCGCCTTGTCGCGCCCCATGCGCGTGCTCTTCCCGCCCGCGAGTACAAAGCCGTGTACCGGCAGCCCGGCGCCGCTCACCGGCCTTGCTCGCCAACAATTCCGAAGAACCGGATCACCGACTCGATTCCGCGATGAAAGTTCGACAGGTTGAACTTCTCGTTCGGCGCGTGCAGATTGTCGTCCGGCAGACCAAAGCCCATCAGCACCGTCGGAATCCCCAGCTCCCGCACAAAATCTCCCACGATCGGAATCGATCCACCGCTGCGAATGAACACCGTGTCCTTGTGAAAGACCTCCGCCATCGCCTGCTTCGCCGCGCGGATGTACGGATTGTCCGAGCTCACCACGATCGGGTCACCGGAGTGAATCATCCGCACATCCACCGTGATGCCCTTGGGCGCAATCTCCTCCACAAACTTCTTGTACTTCGCGAACGTCTCCGCCGGCTGCATCCCTGGCACGAGCCGGAAGCTCACCTTCGCCACCGCCTTCGCCGGAATCACTGTCTTCGCGCCAGCGCCGGTAAACCCGCCTGGCATGCCATGCACGTCCATGGTCGGTCGCGACCACGTCCGCTCCAACACCGAGAACATCTCCTCACCCGTCAGCGTCGTCGACCCCACCTCATGCTTCAGGTACTCATCCTCATCAAACGGCAGCGCCCGCCACGACTCCAGCTCATCCTTCGTCGGCTCCTCGATGCCATCGTAAAAGCCCGGAATCGCAATGTGCCCGTCCTCGCGCTTCAACCGCGCGATAATCTGCGCCAGCGCCACAAATGGATTCGGCGCCACTCCGCCATACATTCCCGAGTGCAAATCCTGCGCCGCGCCACGCGCCTCAAGTTCCGTATAGATCATCCCGCGAAGCCCTACGCACAGCGTCGGCAGCTCCGGCGCAAACATCTCCGAATCGCTCACCAGCGCCGCATCAGCCTTCAGCGTCTCGCCATGCTCGCGCACATACGCCGCAATCCCCTCGCCGCCAACCTCTTCCTCACCTTCGAGCATCACCCGCACATTCACCGGCAGCCCGCCATCCGTCTTCATCATCGACTCAAGCGCCTTCAGATGAATCATCAGCTGGCCCTTATCGTCCACCGCGCCACGCGCATACAGATTGCCGTTACGCTCCGCCGGTTCAAACGGCGGCGACTTCCACTCATCCAGCGGATCCGGCGGCTGCACATCATAATGCGCATAGCAAAGCACCGTCGGCTTTGGCTTTCCACCGGCTGACGGCTCTGCATGCAGCCAATCCCCATACACCAGCGGATGCCCGTTCTTATGCTTCTCACTCGCCGTCTCGATCAGCCGCACATTCTCCATGCCCGCTGCGCGCAGCTTCTCTGCCACGAACTCCGCCGCCCTGCGCACATCGCCCGCATGCTCCGGCGCGGTCGACACCGAAGGAATCCGCAGCAGCTCTTTCAGCTCCTCGACAAACCGCTGTCCATTCTTCTGCGCATAGGCAATCGCCGCTTCGCTCATCCGCTCACTCACTCCTCTGGCTGCCCCGCAGTATCGCATGCCAGGCACACCTCGTTGGCTCAGCGCGCATCACAAGGCGTAGACTCGACGCTCGCAGGAGGATTCACACCATGAGCACGTCCACCACCTCCCTCGCCGATGGCACCATGGTCGACCGCATGGCGCAGTTCGATCTTAACCAGGAGATCGTTGACGCGGCGAGCAACAAGCCCTGGCAGGCTGGTCATCACGCCAAGACGCTCTTCAAGAAACACGACTTCCGCGTCGTCCTCATCAACATGGAAAAGGGCGCGCACATGAAGGAGCACCACGCCGACGGTACCATCTCCGTCCAGGTCCTCAAGGGCAACGTTCGCATGAACGTCGGCGGCAAGGGACACGAGCTCTCCACCGGCAATCTCTTCACACTCGGCGCGTCCATCCGCCACGACGTCGAAGCGCTCGACGACGCCGCCTTCCTGCTCACCATCTCCTGGCCCAGCGCCGAAGAGCTCGCCGCCATGAAGCACCGCGGCTACGGCAGTTAACTACTTCGGCTGGAACAGCGCGATCCTCGCACCCGTCGGATCATTCATGATCGTCATCCATCCCACTTGCGGGATCTCCTGGGATTCAACCTGGATCTCCGCACCCAGCGACTTCGCCTTTGCCGTCGCCGCCTTGATGTCGTCCACACCGACGTATGCAAGCCATCCCTGCGGCATACCAGGTGCAGCATACATTCCTCCGCCCGGTCCGCTGTCCGGCTTGAACGTCGCGTAAATCCCCATCGGCCCCATGTCATTGTCCTGAAACTGCCAGCCGAACATCGCGCCATAGAACGCCTGCGCCTTCTTCAAGTCGCTCGCGTTCAGTTCCAGATGCACAAACGGATTCGCCATCATCGTCTCCTTACTTAGGCAAAAGTCGCGCAACAGCCCCACATCTTAGACTTACTCCGCCAGCTCCGGCTCGGCATTTATCGACTTTTTATCGTCGCTCGTCACATTTACCGCGTGCGGCCGCATCACCCACGCCAGCGAGCCCGCCATCACCAGCCACGGCACGCAGAGCGCGCCAATCCCCACTGCAAAGCCGCCTGTGAGCTCCCGCATCCATCCCATCCAGTAGGGCCCTGCAAACCCGCCGACGATGGCCACCATATTGATCGCGGCGATCGCCAGCGCCGCCTGCTCGCCGCGGAACACCTCCGTCAGAATCGCAACCCACGGAGCCTGCATAACAAAGAACACCGGCAGCGCGATCAATAGAACGGCCGCCGCGATCCAGCCGTGCAGGTGTAGTCCCGCGATCAGCATCAGCAGCGCCGTGATGAGCACGGGAACGATCACGTGCCACCGCCGCTCGTGCTTGCGATCGGAATGAAATCCGTTCGCCACCATGGCGACCGCTCCCGCAGCACCAGCCGCCGCGATCAGGTATCCGACCTTCGCTGCGGATAGTCCCGTCAGTATCCGCAGCATCTCGGGCAGGAAGAACTCCTCTGCGTATATGGCGCCAAGCAGGCACAGCCCGCAAAGCCCCAGAAGCCACACGCGTGCATCGCTCATCACCACCCGCAGCGCCGCCCACCTGTCTCCGTGTTCCTCTGATGGATACGCATCGGCGAGCTCGCGCTCCAGCGCTTCGCGTTCGTCTGCACGCAGCCACTTCGCCTCTCTCGGCCGCTCCGAAAGCGTGAACCAGATCGCCACACCCAGCACCAGGGCAGGAATTCCTTCGACCAGAAACAACCACTGCCATCCATGCAGGCCCAGACGTCCATTCAGCCCCAGAAGCGATCCAGCCGCTGCTCCCATCACGGTCGTGCTCAGCGGCAACGACACATAGAACCAGCCCATCGCCCGCGCCCGTTCCTTTGCCGGGAACCACAGCGAAATAAAATAGGCCGCGCCCGGAAAGTACCCGGCCTCCGCCACGCCCAGCAGCAGCCGCATTCCATAGAAGCTCGCATGGCCGCGCACAAAGAGCATGGCCATCGCCAACAGGCCCCACGTGAACATGATCCGCGCCAGCCACCGCCGCGCACCAAACCGCAGCAGCAGCCAATTCGACGGCACCTCGCACAGCGCGTAGCTGATAAAGAAAAGTCCCGTACCCAGCCCATACACATGCGGAGAAAAATGCAGATCGCGGTTCATGGGCTCCGCCGCGAAGCTGATGTTCACGCGGTCAGTAAACGCCGCCAGATAGCCGAGCGACAGCAGCGGCAGAATCCGCCACCGCGCCTTGTGCAGCGCGCTCTCCAACGGCGTCCGGTCCGCACCCGCGTCCATCCCCATCCGCCTTCTCCAGAAGCCTGCTTTTGCGTGCGGCCAAGCTTACGCCGCGATCGCCTCCCCTCACCACACTTTTATTCATCACGCTCATTGGGTGCGGATGCTACGTTAGCTCTATGCTGCGGCTCGGCTCCTTCGCACTCACTTCTGTCGCCATCCTCGGTCTCGCGTTCAGCACTCCCGTCGCCGCCCAGCAAGCCCCTCCACCCACACCGCCGCAACACAACCTCCCGCACGAGGCTCCGCTCAACCCCGCACTGCCCACCGTCTTCATCGTCGGCGACTCCACCGCACGCAACAGCGCCGATCTCGGCTGGGGCGACCACTTCGCGCACCTCTTCGACACCTCGCGCATCAACGTCGCCAACCGCGCGATCGCCGGCCGCTCCGCTCGCTCCTACATCGACGAGGGCCACTGGGCCGCCACGCTCGCCGAGATGAAGCCAGGCGACTTCCTGCTCCTGCAAATGGGCCACAACGACGGCGGCGATCTCGGCGGCCCCAAACCCCGCGGCGACCTCAAAGGCGTCGGCGACGACACCCAGGACGTCGCCCAGACCACCGGCCCCTACGCCGGCAAGATTGAAACCATCCACACCTTCGGCTGGTATCTCCGCAAGATGATTGACGACGCCAAAGCCAAAGGCGTCCACCCCATCCTCCTCACGCCCACCGTCCGCAACATCTGGAAGGCTCCGGACGGTTCACCGTGCGGAGCGACCGCTCAACCCGCCTGCCCGCCTGGCGCCCACATCGAGCGCGACATGGGCTACAACGACTGGGTCCGCCAGGTCGCTGCGCAAGAGAACATCCCCGTCCTCGAACTGGGCAACACCGAAGCCGACCGCCTCGAAGCCCTCGGCCCGGAGAAAACCGCGCCCCTCTTCCCCAAGGACCACACCCACACCAGCCCCGAAGGCGCCGAGCTCGTCGCGGAAAGCGTCGCAGCCACAATCCGCAACTCCGGGACGGCGCTCTCGACGTACCTCAAGCCCACGCCGGAAAACAGCTCCAATCCTGCCCCACAATCGTCTAAACTATAGACATCCGTGGCTCTGCGCACTCGCCATCTCGCCTGTCTGTTTCTGCTCGTCTCCACACTCGGAGCCGCACAGGCAAACGCGTCTTCTTCGCAACGCGGATTTCACGGCGACCGCATCAGCGCGCTGCTCTATCGCCACGCCGTAGACGCGCACAATGAGCACCTGGCGCAGATGCCAGTCGCCAACACTGCCGATCCGGAAGCGCTTCTCACGCCGGCACCGGCGCTCGCTGCGGGCCTGCACTTCACCTGGACCATGCGCCCGCCAGCCGCGCACTCCACCGCTATCTTTGCGGCCACCAGCTTCGCCCGCAACGCCGCTCTCTAAGCGCTCTGTCTGCGGGCCAATCTGGCCTGTTCTCACCTCCGCCTGAAATCCAATCGCTCGCGCCCTTGCCTTCGTCCCGCGCCCGCGCCATAAGGACAACTTCCGTGTTCCTCGAAAAACAATTTGCCAAAGTCTTCGGCACCGCCAATGACCGTGCCGTTAAGCGCATGCTCCCCACGCTCTCCCAAATCAACAGCCACGAGCCCGCGGTCAAAGAGCTCACCGACGAGCAGCTCGCCGCCAGGACCACCGAGTTCAAGGCGCGCGTCGCCTCCGCCATCGAAGGCCTCACCGACCCCGACGACATAGTCGACGCCGAAAAGCGCGCGCTCGACGAGCTCCTGCCCGAAGCCTTCGCCGTCGTCCGCGAGGCGGCAATCCGTGTCATCGGCATGCGTCACTATGACGTGCAGATGATCGGCGGCATGGTGCTCCATCAGGGCAAGATCGCCGAAATGAAAACCGGCGAAGGCAAAACGCTCGTCGCCACACTTCCCTGCTATCTCAACGCCCTCGCAGGCCGCGGCGTCCACGTCGTCACCGTCAACGACTATCTCGCCAAGCGCGACGCCGAGTGGATGGGCAAGGTCTACGGCTTCCTAGGTCTGTCCGTCGGCGTCATCGTGCACGACCTCTCCGACGAGCAGCGCCGCGAAGCCTACGGCTCCGATATCACCTACGGCACCAATAACGAGTTCGGCTTCGACTACCTGCGCGACAACATGAAGTTCGACCTCAAAGACATGGTCCAGCGCGGTCATGCCTACTGCATCGTCGACGAGGTCGACTCCATCCTCATCGACGAAGCCCGCACGCCGCTCATCATCTCCGGCCCAACCGACAAGACCACGGACAAGTACGCCATCGCGAACACCATCATCCCGCAGCTTGAAGAAGGCGAGATGATCGAAAACTTCGAAAGCCAGTCCAAGACCTGGACCGGCGATTACGTCGTCGATGAAAAAGCTCGCGCCATCACCATCACCGACGAAGGCTTTGAGAAGGTCGAAAAGCTTCTCGGCATCGGCAACATTGCCGACCCAGAAAACTGGGACATGAAGCACCACATCGAGGTCGCGACCAAGGCCCACGCTCTCTACAAGCGGGACGTCGAATACGTCGTCAAAGACGGCGAGATCATCATCGTCGACGAATTCACCGGCCGCCTTATGCCCGGCCGCCGCTGGTCCGACGGCCTCCACCAGGCCATCGAAGCCAAGGAAGGCGTCGACATCCGCAAGGAAGATCAGACGCTCGCCACCATCACCTTCCAGAACTACTTCCGTCTCTACAAAAAGCTCTCCGGCATGACCGGCACCGCCGAGACCGAAGCCGCCGAGTTCAATTCCATCTACAAGCTCGACATCGTCGTCATCCCCACTAACCGTGTGCTTCTGCGCATCGAGAACCCCGACGTCGTCTACCGCACCGCCAAGGAAAAGTACTTCGCCGTCGCCGACGAAATCGAGCGCCTCCACGCCTCAAAACAGCCGGTCCTCGTCGGCACCACGTCCATCGAAAAATCCGAGCTCCTCTCCGACATCCTCAAGCGCAAAGGCGTGCGCCACGTCGTCCTCAACGCCAAGTTCCACGAGAAGGAAGCCGAGATCGTCGCGCAGGCCGGCCGCCTCGGCATGGTCACCATCGCCACCAACATGGCCGGCCGCGGTACTGACATCCTCCTCGGCGGTAACCCCGAGTTCATCGCTCGTCAGGACCTCGTCAAGCGCAATCTCGCACGCGCGCTCTCGCCCGCCGAAGGCGCCATCCATCCCAATGCTGCGCCCGGCTTCACCCGCTTCTACTACCAGGGCCAGGAGTTCGAGACCACGCAGGAGCAGTGGAACGAGATCATCGCCGCGCACGAGTCCGCTACCAAGATCGAGCACGATAAAGTCGTCGAGGTCGGCGGTCTCTTCATCCTCGGCACCGAGCGCCACGAATCACGCCGCGTCGACAACCAGCTCCGCGGCCGCGCCGGCCGCCAGGGCGACCCCGGCGCCTCGCGCTTCTTCCTCTCCCTCGAAGACGACCTCATGCGCATCTTCGCGCGCGAGTGGGTCGGCACGCTCCTGCAGAAGCTCGGCATGGAAGAGGGCGTGCCGATCGAGTCGCGCATGATCTCCAAGCGCATCGAAGGCGCCCAGAAGGCCGTCGAAGCCCAGAACTTCGAATCCCGCAAACACGTGCTCGAGTACGACGACGTCATGAACAAGCAGCGCGAAGCCGTCTACGGTCTTCGCCGCCAGCTCATGGAGGGCGTCGAGCAGAAAGAGCTGATCACCGAAGACTACGTCTCCACCATCCTCTCCAACCTCATCGACGAGTTCGTCCCCGAGAAGGCCCACGTCGAGCAGTGGAACCTCGAAGGCCTCTTCAACGCGGTCTTCGACATCTTCGGCGCCAAGCTCCAGGACCAGATCAACGCCGACGAGCTCTCGCGCCACGACCTCGGCGAAGCCATCTTCGCCAAGCTCCAGGAGCGCTACAACGTCAAGGAGCAGATCCTTGGCCCGCCCAACATGCGCTACCACGAGCGCGTGGTCATGCTCTCCGTGCTCGACGGCCTCTGGAAGGATCACCTCCTCAACATGGATCACCTCAAGGAGGGCATCGGCCTGCGCGGCTACGCCCAGGTCGATCCACTCGTTGAGTACAAGAAGGAATCCTTCACCATGTTCGAGGCCATGATGATGCGCTTCCAGGAGGACACCTGCCGGCATCTGTTCCGCATGCAGATCCTCGCTCCCGACGGCACGCCCATCGAGACGATGGAGCAGCTCGCCACCCTGCAGGCGCGCCACTTCGCCGCTCCGCCGCAGACGCCGCCACCCGCACAGATGCCCACCCCGTCACAAACCAACTGGCAGCGACCGGGTGCGAACGGCGCTATGGCCTCCGCCCCGCCTGTCGTTCCGACAAAAGCGCCGCAGACCACCATCGATGCTCTCGAGCGCGAATTCGCCCGCAAGAAAGAACGCGAGCTCGAGATCGCCCGCCAGGCCGGCGGCTCTACCTCAAACGGCAACGGCTCCTCTCCCAAGCGCACCGGCCAGAACATCGGCCGCAACGACCCCTGCTACTGCGGCTCCGGCAAAAAATACAAGAAGTGCCACGGCGCCAACGTCTGAACACTCTCAACACAACTCAAGACCGGGTGCCCCATTCATGACGACAGCTTTATCGTCATCATGAGTGGGGTTCAAACTTTGGCGATACACTTCCACCCATGCGCCGCGTCCGCTACGCCGTAGCCTGCTCACTCGACAGCTTCATCGCAGGTCCCAGCGGCGAGTTCGACTGGATCATCTCCGACCCCGAGGTCGATTCCGCCCAGGACTTCTCCCGCTACGACACCTTACTCATCGGCCGCCGTACCTTCGAAGTGATGCGCGCCCACGGCCAACCCACCTTTCCCGGCATGAAGAATTACATCTTCTCCCGGACCCTCACGCGCGCCGACATCCCAAAGTCCTCCATCCTCTCCAAAACACCCGAGCTAACCGTCGCCGAACTCCGCAACCAACCCGACAATGGCAAAGACATCTGGCTCTTCGGCGGCGGCGAGCTCTTCCGCACCCTGCTCGCCGCGCACCTCGTCGATGAAATCGAGCTCGCCGTCATCCCTATTCTCCTGAGCAGCGGCATTCCCCTTTTGCCTCCTTCGCAACACGTCCCACTCACGCTTACACAGCACAAGGTTTACTCAAGCGGCATCCTCTCGCTGACGTACTCCATCGCTAGCGACTCGCCTTGATCGCACTCGCACGTGCCGGTAGCCGCCAGTTGTTCGTCAGGTCAGACTTCAGCAGCTTGTAAAAGTCGTAGCTTTCGTTGTCGATCGTGCTCCCCAGTTCAAACATCCCGCCCACTGACGGCTTCGGCGGCGCGATCACAGGAATAAGCGGAGGTGCGGCGTACTCGGCCGTAAGATCCAACGCCTGGGAGAGATTCGCCACGTCATCCGACGCATCGCGCATCCCCAGCGGCGCCAATCCAAAACGCCACTCAATCAGCTTCAACACCGACGTGTGATCGTACAGGTTCGAGTCAATCCGCGGCGTCGGCGGGTTGCCCATGCTGAACGGCGACACAACAATCGTCGGCACACGGCTGCCAAGCAAGGCCCTTCCATCCACTAGGTCCGTATCCACATTATTGGGCGCAATCACACGCGGCGGAGCCACCGTTTCATAAAACCCGCCCCACTCATCGCGATTAACAATCAGCACTGTGTTCTTCCACCCCGGTCCCTTCGTCACCGCGTTGTACACCTCGCTCAGAAAGGCGTCACCGGCCCGAAGATCCGCATGCGGATGATCATCGTTTCCATCGCCGTCATCCAGCAGCGTGAACGACGGATCCAGGAAGGACACCCCCGGCAAACTCCCCGCCGCGCAATCCGCCAGAAATTCCTTATAGAACTTCGAGATGCCGCTGTACTTGTCACCCCACACCGACAGGAACGGTACATTCCCAAAATAGTAGGTGTGGCTCACTCCCGCCTTCGCCAGACTGTCCCAGATCGTCGGCAGCGTCGAAACCTCCGGCGTGTTCGATACCCTGTCGGTCTGCCCCGCGTGCTGAAAGATGCGGTTCGGGTACGTCGGCGCCATGATCGAGCAAAAGTAGTTATCGAGTGTCGTAAAGTTTCTCGCTAACGCGCTCAGCGTAGGCAGATCCGGCTCTTCGTAATAGCCGACACAAAACGCATCGTTGGCTCCCGTGCGCAGCCATCCATCCATCTGCCCGCCGTTGTACTCGCTTCGGCCGCCCGCATACGTGTGGTCCGGATCCGGATGCGAGCGCCCGTCAAACGTCGTCAGGTGGTACGTCGGGTGCGACTCGCCCGCGCTGTCGGTAAATGACAGCCCTGCCTGTCTCCCATTCGCTCCAGGCAGCCAGCCCAGCATGTGATCGAAGCTTCGGTTCTCCATCATCAGCACGATGATGTGCTCAACCCCGGAACCAACCGGCGACGTCTGTACTGACTGATCACAATTTGTTGCTGGAATTGCAGCCAGGGACGCCGCCGAAACCGCAGCGCCACGCAAGAATTGCCGGCGATTGATGCTCATGCGCACACTCCTGAGCAAAGCCGCCGTGCCCCCCTAGAGACGCCATCGAACTTCATGACGCGGCACAGGGACGAGGCCGCAATAGATCCGCCAGCCTCATCCGCTCATGCTACGCCAGATTTCCTCGCCTTAACAACGAACCCCCGATTCCCGCCTCACGGCAATCACCGGCTTCCTCACGGTCTCGCCTCATACACGATATTGAACGGCGTCTGCGTCGCCCTCCGGAACCGCGTGAACCCCGCCTGGCTCACCACATCGCGAATCCTTGCCTCGCCCGCCTGCGCGCCCAGGCACAGCCCAACCTCCTGCGAGCGCGAGCACGGCGTGCACAGCAGCGTCGAGAACGAGTAGTACACGCGTCCCACAGGATTGATATTGTCCTTCAGGTTGTCGTTCGCAAACGGCTCCACGATCATCCACGTTCCATCCGGCTTCAGCGCCTCGCGCACATGCTTCGCCGCGCCCACCGGATCGCCCATATCGTGCAGGCAATCAAACACCGTCACCAGGTCGTACTTGCCCGGAAAGCCCTTCGCCGTCGCCACGCCAAACGTGATCCGATCACTCAGCCCGTGCTTCGCCGCCGTCTGCCGCGCTCCCTCAATCGACTTGTCGTGATAATCAAATCCAAAAAACGTCGAGTTCGAAAACGCCTGCGCCATCAGCAGCGTCGACGCACCCTTCCCGCATCCGACATCCGCCACCGTCGCGCCCTTCTCCAGCTTCTCCTGCACTCCCTCCAGCGACGGTATCCACGAGCTCATCAAGTTCGCCGCATACCCCGGCCGGAAAAACTTCTCGCAGCCGTGAAACACGCCCTCGTTATGCTCGCCCCATCCCATCCCCTCGCCCGTCCTGAACGAGTTCGTTATCCTCGGCACCGCCGCCAGCGAAGCCAGCGCCAGCTCAAACGCCCCCGGCAGATACGCCGGGCTGTCCTCTTTCGCCAGCGTGAACTCCTGTTCCGGCGTCAGGCTGAACTTGCCCGTCTTCTCCTCGAACGTCACATACCCACCCGCCGCCTGAGACGCCAGCCACTCGCGCACATACCGTTCGTCCGTCTTCGTCTTCGCCGCCAGTTCCATCGACGTCATCGGCATCTCAGCCAGCGCCTTATACAGCCCCAGCTTTTCGCCGATCACCACCATCCCGCTATGCACCGCCGCACCAAGATCATTCACAAACTGACCCACAAACGCGTTCAGCTTGTCCATATCCAGCGCAGGGGACTCTTTCACCGGAGCCTGTGTGCTCATAACTCCTCCTCGACATCAAAAAGTTATTGCGCCTCTGGAGGGCCGCGCTCAGAGTCTCTGCAAGAGCTCATCAAATAAATGAGGCGCCAAGCTCGCAATTCTCCGCCGCTGCTCTCGTCGCGTCAAGGCTGCCCATCGTCGCCCATGCAACTCATTCGATCCATTCACAGAGTCCCACGACGACACACCGCGCGACACAGCCCATCAACTTTACTGCCTACTCCTCTACCCTCTACTGTCTTAACTCATGGACCTCGAGATCACCGTCGACCAGCTCAAGCAACAGCTCGCCTCCATGCACCCGCCGCTTCTTCTCGATGTCCGCGAGCCCTGGGAGTACGCCACCGCGCACATCCCCAACTCCACCCTCATTCCCATGAACGAGATCCCCGCCCGCGCCTTCAACGAGCTCGACGAAGACGAGCCCATCGCCGTCCTCTGCCACCACGGCGCGCGGTCACTCTCCGTCGCCAACTGGCTCCGTCAGCAGGGCTTCTCCAAAGCCCAATCCGTCTCCGGCGGCATCGACCTCTGGTCCCGCGCCATCGACCCTTCCATTCCCCGCTACTGAAAAGCTCCCCAAATGCGATACCGCTCCCGCTGGATCCCATAACAGAAATCCAGCAGGAGCGGTCATCAACTTCGAGCTACAACAACTTCTGAACTACTTACCGAACCGGCGGCGAACCACGCCCGCCAGTCCCAGCACACCCGATCCGAGCAGGGCCAACGACGACGGCTCAGGCGTAGCCGCCGGCGGGTTTCCGATAAAGTTCTGCGGGTCCGAGTAGCGATCACTGCTATTGCGGCCTGTAATCGAATCCCCGTTATAGATGTAGAAGACGTAGTTATCGTATCCTCCAGTCGAAATGAACGAGGTGTACACACTGGAAGAACTTGTAATCAGGCCGTACAACGTTGCCGCAGCGCCGGTAAGGTGGTCTGAGGAATCAAATACCTTCCAAAGCGCATCCTGAACCGCGGTGTCACCGTACGTGGAAGCCTCACTGAGAATGAACGCCTCTTCCTCGTATTGAGTCGCGTGCGACGAAGTGAGGGTATTCCCACCCAATCCACTTCCCTCGATCACGTCCACCGACCAGGTCTCCCCGCTGTTGATATACAAATTATCGTTCATGCAGAACAACTTCAGCGACTCATCCCCCGGGTTGAGCGTCATGCTGTAAGGACCGATGCTGCCCGAAGAACTGTCGAAGGTCAATGTTGAATCGGCCTTTGCAGCAACAGACACCAACGCGAGACAGATACAGGGCAATATCGAGGTAACTCTTCTCATTCCAATCTCCTATTTTTTTAAACACGTGATCGCGACGCTCCCGAAGAAATCCCTGTAGCTGCAGGGATCAGCCAGGCAACGTGAAATACAAGCTTTTTGGGGGGAAAGCCTACGCTTCAAAGAGCAATTCAGGTTCCATTCTCCGGAAACAAAATCCGCCGAGAATGACAGTTCTGTCGTGGTGCCGCAGAAAAGTATGCAAAAAAATGCCGGTGAAGTGCCAATGACTTACCCAGGGTCACTCCACACCCTTACGCATCTAACGCGCCCGCGGATGCGTCTCCTCATAGACTCGCTGCACCTGACCCACCGTCAACTGCGTGTACCGCTGCGTCGTCGACAGCCGCTCATGCCCCAGCATCTCCTGGATAGCCCGCAGATCAGCACCCTCCTCCAGCATGTGCGTCCCAAACGCATGCCGTAGCGTGTGCGGATGCACATCCGCCGCCAGCCCGCGGCTCAGCGCAATCTGCTTCACAATCCTTCCCACACTCCGCGTCGTCAGCCTGCACGCCCCACGAGCCCGCAGATTCATCAGCAGCGGCCCCTCATGGACCATCTTTCCCTTGCCCGCCGCCTCCAGCCTCTCGCGCCGCTCCGGCAGATATGCACGGATCGCCGCCGCCGCCTCATCTCCCAGCGGAACCAATCTTTCCTTCCTTCCTTTGCCGAACACCCGAATCGCATCATCGCCCCATAAGATACTCGCCAGATCCAGGCCCACCAGCTCCGAGTTCCGAATCCCCGACCCATAGAGCAACTCAAAGATCACCCGATCCCTCGCCGGCCACGCCTCAATCGTAGAACCGTCTTCGCGCGAAGCGCTTCCCGCCGTCCGCGCAGGACCCAACGAATTCAACATCCGATTCAACTCCTCGATCCCCGGAACCCTCGGCAGACGCTTCGGCAGCTTCGGCGTGCTCACCAGCACCGCCGGATTCGACTCCACATACCCACTCCGCGCCAGCCACTTGAACCAGCTCCTCACCGCCGCCAGCGCCCGCGCCACACTCGCCTTCGTCAACCCGCGATCGAACAGCACTCCCATGTACGCGCGAATGTGCGTATGCTCCACTCGCTTAATATCACCATCCTCGCCCACCGTCTCCGCGAGATATTCCGCAAACCCACGCACCTCACGCCCATACGCCCGCAGCGTATGCTCACTCGCGCCCCGCTCTTCGCGCAGCATCGCGAGAAAGCCTTCCGCCAATCCCGAGATCGTTTTCTTACTCACGCGTAACACTCCACCGCAAAAGTAACCAGCAAAACAGCACGCTGTACATGAGGAAATCAAATACATCCACGATCAGCAGGTTGGCATTGCGTATTTCGTCTGTAAAACGCGGTCACGTGAAGCGCAGCAGAAGGCGCTGCGACGAGCACCCCTGGGAAAGCGAATGGAGAAAAGACGGCCCAGTCCATCGCTCCACCGTGCGCGGCGCGCGTGGAAGCGAACGCGAGCGATGCACCCACCAGCACTCCAACCACCAGCCGCAAAGCCTTCATGCTCCCGCCCGCATCTTCGCCCGCGGATGATGCATCCGATGCACCGTCTTCAGGCGATCGATCGCCAGATGCGTATACACCTGCGTCGTCGCGATATCCGCATGCCCGAGCAGCGTCTGAACCGTGCGCAGATCCGCACCATGCTCCACCATGTGCGTCGCGCAGCTATGCCGCAGCTTGTGTGGGCTCGCCTGCGAGTTCAACCCCTTCACCAGCCGCCACACACTCTGCGCCGTCAGCGCCTTCCCCCGCACAGAAACAAACAGAGCCCGCTGCACACCGTGCACACCGCGCACCAACTCGCCGCGCCCCCGACCGAGATAGTGCTCCAACGCCTCCACCGCCTTCGCATGCAGCGGCACAATCCGCTCCTTATCGCCCTTGCCCCGCACCTGCACACTCGCGCTCTCTAACCGCAGATCCTCCACGCGCAGCGTCACAATCTCACCGACCCGCAACCCACCCGCATACAGCAGCTCGATGATCGCGTGATCCCGTAACGCAACCCCGTCGGCCGCATCCCCTCTCGCCGCTGCTCCCGTTCGCTCCAGCATCTCGCGCACATCGCCTTCCGCCAGGCTCTTTGGCAGCACCTTCCAGCTACTCGGGCTCTCGATATTCAGCGTCGGATCATGCGCAATCTTTTTATCTTTCAGCATCCACCGGTAGAACCCGCGCAGACAGCTCAGCTTCCTCGCCACACTCCGCGACTCCACACCATGCTCGCGCAGGTGCCGCATAAACCCGCTCACATCCTCCTGCCGCGCCGTCACAAGCCTCTTGTCCGCACCCTCCAGAAACTCCGCAAAGCTCTGCAAGTCCCGGTGATACGCCTCCACACTCAGCGGCCGCAGTCCCTTTTCCACCCGCAGATGCGTCACATACTCCCGCAACAACCCCACATCACCCGACCCAGTTGAAGCAACCAAACCCGCAGAAGGCATACCCACGATTCTTCCCTCTCGCGCGCCCCACCGCCAGCCCCCGGTACCCACAGCGGTACGACTCACTTTCCTCAACGCCGACAATCTTGCCAAAAACACCGCGCCGCGACCACACGCGGCGTGACATTTCCCTCACACGTGACATTCTCCTCACAAATGAATGACCGGTGCTCAACATCCGCCTGACACATGACTCTCCCGAAAAACGCACCCTGAAACTACCCGGAGCAAAGGAGGTCATACCCGATGACAAACCTCTGGACTGACATGAAACACGCCACCAACCGCCGCCGATTCCTGAAGAATGGAATCAGCGCCGCCGCCCTCGCCACCGGCGCCGGTCTTCTCTCCAACGCCTCCATCGCCTACGCCGACGAGGGCCACGACCAAAGCGGCCGTCTCACCCGCGGCGACGCCGCCCTGCTTCGCTTCGCCGCCGCCGCCGAAATCCTCGAAACCGACTTCTGGGTCCAGTACAACGAGCTCGCCGGCATACAGGACAGCGAGGAGCCCGATGGCTCCGGCAATCCCCTCTACACCGCCGCCCTCAGCGTCCTCGACTCCGACATGGCGCAGTATGTCCACGACAACACCGACGACGAATTCACCCACCAGAACTTCCTCAACGCCTATCTCGAATCTAAAGGCGCCGCTCCCATCAGCCTCGAACGCTTCCGCACTCTCAGCGGCAGCACCGCAACAGGCTCCAGCGGCAAGCTCCGCCTCACCAACCTCACCCAGCTCACCCTCGACACCAGTTGGTGGACCCGCTACCGCAGCAGCACCCACAACCCCGACCTCGACCCCAACTTCACCTTCCCCCAGGCCATTCCCACCCTCGCCGTCGGCGAGCACACCGCCATCCCCCGCACCGACGCCGACACCAAGGACCCCAACTTCCTCCAGGCCATCGCCAATACCGCTGGCTTCCACATGCCTACCATCGAGCAGGGCGGCAACAGCCTCTACCCCGCCATGGCCCAGCGCGCCACCAGCGCCGAAGTCCTCCGCATCCTCATCAGCATCGGCCCCACCGAAACCATGCACTTCCAAACCTGGCAGGATAAAGCCGGCAACGCTCCTCCACTCACCGCCGTCGACCCCGTCACCGGCGTCTCCGTCACCTTCCCCGACCTCAACTCACCACCCTTCGGCGGCGAAGACTTCCAGACCAACCTCATCATGCCCGAGCCTTGCCCCTTCATCAGCCGCAAGCTCCCGCCCTGCTCCATCATTCGCCCCACCGAAACCGACGGCATCGCTATGGGCGTCGTCACCTTCCTCACCGACATGGGCCTCTTCAAAGGCCAGTCCAGCGCCTTCTTCAACGTCCTCCATGACCTCGCCCAGGACGCCGACAACGCCCGCCGCTTCGCCAACTAGCACCAGGGTCGCAGTTCCAGCCTTTCCACTCCGAGGCCGCCTTCGTGTGGCCTCGGTTTTTTCCCCCTTTCCGCCCTCGATTCCCTCCTCCCTCCATACCCGATAAACTCAAACTAGCCATGTTTGAGAACCTCTCCGAAAAACTCCAGCGCAGCTTCAAAGACCTGCGCGGCCAGGGCACCCTCACCGACGAGAACATCAACGACGCCCTCCGCTCCATCCGCGTCGCTCTCCTCGAATCCGACGTCAACCTCGACGTCACCCGCAAAATCATCGAGGACATCCGCGCCAAAGCCCTCGGCACCGAAGTCACGACAGCCCTCAACCCCTCCGAACAGATCGTCAAAATCGTCCGCGACGAGCTCCTCGCCGTCCTCGGCCACGACACCGCGCGCTTCAAATTCGCTCCCCAGCCCCCCAGCGTCATCCTCATGGCCGGCCTGCAGGGCTCCGGAAAAACCACCACCTCCGGCAAGCTCGCCGCCTGGCTCAAAAAAGGCGGCCACCGCCCCCTGCTCGTCTCCGTCGACGTCTACCGCCCCGCCGCCCGCGAGCAGCTCAAAGTCGTCGCCCAATCCATCAACGCCCAGATCTACGAAGGCAAACTCGAGCCTGACACAAAGCACAACACTGCCGACGTCCTCCGCCTCGCCAAAGAAGCCCTCCGCGAAGCCCGCAACTACGCCTGCGACATCCTCATCGTCGACACCGCCGGCCGCCTCGGCATCGACGAGCAGCTCATGGACGAAATGTCCGAGCTCAAAAAGCTCCTCAACCCCTCCGAAATCCTCTTCGTCGCCGACGCCATGACCGGCCAGGACGCCGTCAACTCCGCCAAGGCCTTCAACGACCGCCTCCAGATCACCGGCGCCATCCTCACCAAAATGGACGGCGACTCCCGCGGCGGCGCCGCCCTCTCCATCCGCCAGATCACCGGCGCCCCCATCAAGTTCCTCGGCACCGGCGAAAAGCCCGACGCCTTCGAAGCCTTCCACCCCGACCGCATCGTCGGCCGCATCCTCGGCATGGGCGACATCGCCACCCTCCTCGAACGCGCCGAAGAAAAACTCGACCGCTCCAAGGCCGAGGCCTTCGCCCAAAAAGCCCTCACCGGCGACGGCTTCTCCCTCGAAGACTTCCGCGACCAGCTCCGTCAGATCAAGAAGCTCGGCAGCATGCAATCCATCTTGAAGATGCTGCCCTCCGTCGGCCCCTTCGCCGGCATGCAGCAGGCCGCCGCCAACGTCGACGAGTCCCAGTTCACCCGCATCGAGGCCATCATCAACTCCATGACCTCCAGGGAGCGCCACAACTCCGCCATCATCAACGGCAGCCGCCGCAAGCGCATCGCCGCCGGCTCCGGCACCACCGTCCAGGAGGTCAACAACCTCCTCCGCCAGCACACCCAAATGTCCAAACTCTTCAAAGGCATGGGCAGCGGCATAACCGGCGGCGCCAAAGCCCAGCAACGCCTCCTATCCCAAATGCAAGGCAAACAACGCTTCGGACGATAACAAGATGGCCCCGGACCAGCGAGAACTAGGATTCGTTAGAACCGACCGGAGGACCGACGACGATTTCACCCACGCCCGTGATGATATAAGCGGTATAACCGCACCGCTGCATGGCCGCATTGTTGCCAAAGACAGCTAAGGCAAGGGTGATCTGCGCCTGAGTTCCCCCGTGAGGCACAGTCAGCGAAGCAGAATCCACCGCGTATCCAATCGGCGGAGGGACCAATGAGCCAGGAATCTCGACGTCGCCCCAGCCCGTATCGCCGCTGCTGTCCGTGACGGATACGGTCTCATCGCCACCACCCGTCGTTTGAACGTTTTTGAGCGGTGTCCAAAATGAAGCAGGATGTCCCAACGCCATTCCACCCACGAAGCTGCCGGCTGCAAACGTCGGGCCTACCGGAAACGTCAGCGTGTCGCGAGTCCAATCATGAGGGTTGGTTCCTTCGAGATCGAAGATAGCGACTCCGGTTTCAATATGGATCGTGAGCGTCCTCTGTAACACTATCGGGCCGCCCGAAGTCGATCCGCCCGGAAACTGAATTTGAGAAGAGCTCTTGGAGATGAGCGTGACCATAATGATCCTTTCGAGGGTTGTTGTGCATGCGAATCCTTATCTCCGCGTCTGAAACTGCGGAGACGCATAAGACCCGGGAGTGGGTTCCACAAAAACGCACAGAATCTCAGTACCTCGAATTCCCTCTTCTACTTTCTCTTGTTCTCTTTCTGCAAAGTGTCACCTCCCTGGCACATGGCGCGAGGAGGCGCAGCCTGGCCCATTCGTAAGCTGGTATTCCTATCACATGTTCAATCGCAACTGGGCCGGTGGATGGCCACGTATCATACACCCCGCCGCAGAACTGTCACTACGCAATCGTTGCGCGATATGACCAGCGCTAACGATTGCCCCATCCCTACGCGCACCCACACCCTGAATCATCAACGGCAGCCGCCGCAAGCGCATCGCCGCCGGCTCCGGCACCACCGTCCAGGAGGTCAACAACCTCCTCCGCCAGCACACCCAAATGTCCAAACTCTTCAAAGGCATGGGCAGCGGCATGACCGGCGGCATGAAAGCCCAGCAACGCCTCATATCCCAAATGCAAGGCAAACAAAGATTCGGACGCTAACCAACAGTTTGTTTCGCGGTATCGCACGGAACATAGAGGACACCATCCACCTGTGGCCTAAAAATACCCCTGCTGATTAGCTCTTTGATCCGCATAGTCGAGTTTTTGCCGTCGCCACCCTAACTTCAATCTGACTTCAGCGGATCTTCCAGCAGGCCACGGTTGAGGGCCCATCAGTCTCGTAACTTCATCGAGGCTTTCCTGCGAAATATCGAAGCCTTCGGCCCTCTCTCCGAGATTTGCTGTCGGACGGGGCTTCGGGAGCTCGCGCCGCTTTACGGTCACCCCTTGCTTCGTTCGGATCGCCCAAAGAGGCGCATGCAGTGGCTACATGTGTAGGCAACATTTTGGACCCATATAAGGGATCCAGAGACCGACTCTTTACCCTCGCAGTCGAGACAAGAGACCGACTCAGGTACAGGCTTTCTAAGGTTGAGTTGCAATTCCGAGCCGTCCCATTGGGAATACAAGCTTTCCTGACATTTCGGACAAGTAACTTTTTTAGTTGTTTTAGCTCTCGCATGGGTGATTGGGATCGCTTCAGCGCAATTTGGGCACGGCTTCTCCACTGTCACCCTTTCAGGAAAAGGCCGAAGAGGCATTCCACCTATCTGCGCAAAAAGCGGAGCGAACTTCGCTTCGCAAGCTTGTTAGCTCAGCACGGACCCTTCCGCGCTCCTGCTGCTCGAGCAACATATTGCCCGAACCAGAGTTCTGTTCGATCTCCTCGAGATGCTGGACAATCTCGCGAAGGCGCTCCTCGCGATCAGCCTCTTCCGCAATTTGCGCTTCGCGCTGAGCAATCAACTCATCGCCAATTATTCCCCTCCAGTCACTCAATGAAGTGTCATTTACGGATTTGAGAGCGGTAATTAGGTGTATCGCATCTTCAAACCGTATTGATTTCGCTAATAATTCATCATTCGGAGTCGCGAAATCCTCTTCGTCAGAGGGCCTTCTGCAAGAAACTCGAGAGGCGGTCAAGCTCATTTGAAAGATTTGTTACTTTTTCGGCAGCTTTGCGCGCAAACACCTTCAAATTGTCTTCATAGGAGATCCTTGCGTAATGACGAGAAACAATCCATGAGGCCAGGATCGACAGCACGGTCATGAACAAGCTCAGCAGAAGCGCTTCATTTGCAGTCGGAGATTGAGTTATTCGATAGAGGCAGAAGCCGACACCGACAACCGCAGCAGCCAGTAAGATTGCGGTGATAAGATTCGTGTCCTTTTGCATGCTGATCATCCTAAGCCATAATCCGGCCGCGATTCACGATCAAACTCCTGGACAATCACACGCGAGCCGCAGTTGCCACATCTCGCCTCATGAGATGTGGGTTCGCAGGAAGTCCGACGAGCTCTTTACGCTCCAACCCACCACAAAGCGGTAAGATGTCGGCGTGAGCCGACTCCGGAATACCGAATTGCCCCAAGAAAAGGGAAAGACGCTTATCGCGCGGTTTCATCTTCTATCGTTCGCAATTGCGGCTATTGTGGGAGTCATCTGTCACAGCCACGGCGTGGCGATAGCACTGATGGCATTTCCCGCATTCGTCGTCTGGATGATCTGCGCCCTCATCAAAAAAAATGGACAAGCACGCGAATTGGGACTCGCGACGCTCGTCACCCTCGTCTTCTTTATTTTCTCGATTATTGGAGATGTGATGGGTCCCCCGAGCGCTCTTTGCGCCGACCGGACCTATAGCTATTCGGCACACCATCAAGGGACTTGCTCTTGGCATGGAGGTGTTGCCGAATGGAATCCGCCCTTATGGTGGGAAAGGTTTCTTCCCTGACCTATCTCTAGGATACGGGTGCGGGTGGCCTATCCGTACGCCGGATGCCGCGACATCTCGCACCGTGAGATGTGGGTTCCCAGGATGCATGGGTGCCCCATCCGTACGCGCAGCGGACGGGTGGGAACGAGGACGCCGAACCACCTCCACCCTCACCACGCATCATCAGGGCACGGCTTAAGCCCTGCCGCTTCCACCGCGCCATGAAACCCTTCCGCTCTGCCGAAGGCGTCGTGAAGTCCGAAGGACGAAACGACTGAATCGCCTTCCTCTGGGCCGCCAGCCATACCGCGCGCGACAAAAATATCTTGACGGGAGGCAATTCTTCGAGCATCCTTGCCGCACCATGCCTAAGAGCTTTTTCGCAATGCCCCTGCTTGCAGCCGCTCTGTGCCTGCCTGCATCGTCCTCGGTCGCAGCGACTGCCGCGCCTGTCACACCCGCAGCCGCTACGGCCTCGCCCACGGTCTTTATTGACGCCCAGGACAGCTTCCAGTCCGCGCTCGTAGCCGCCTTCACCAAGAAAAAGGTCCCCGCCACAGTAGTGATCGAAAGTAAGACCGCTACCTACACCCTCAAGTCTGCCGACGTCCTCGCAAAATCCGAAAGCACCGGCAGCAAGTTCGCCCGCTGCATGTTCGCCTACTGCGCCGGCATTGAGGGCACCGCGACTGTGTCCGTCCAACTCATCCGCAACTCCGACGGAGCTATCGTGTGGGGATATCAAGTGCGGAAGGCTAATAGCGGACCTGCAGGAATCCAGTCTCTCTCCGAAGCGATTGCCAAGCACCTGAAGAACGACTTCTTCGACAAGCAGACATCTGCGACGAAGCCGAATTAGCCACCTCCACCCTCACCACGCATCGTCAGGGCACGGCTTCAGCCGTGCCGATTCCGCCGCGCCGTGAAAACCCTTCCGCTCTGCCGAAGGCCGTCGTGTAGTCCGAAGGACGAAACGACTGACTTGCTTTCCTTTCTGAAGCCACGGAAACCCGGAAATATTCCCCATCAACTCTCCGAGACCCTATAATTGGCGACCGCTCCTCCGAACATCCCGGGCCAGTTTGCATCCACTTTCTCAGGACAGAGGTTTCGTATGCCCAGATTCATCATCGAACGTGACGTGCCAGGTGTCGGCACCTGGCCGCAGGACAAACTCAACGAGATCGTCGACAAATCCCGCGCCGCCGTGAAATCAACCAACGGCAACGTCCAGTGGGTCGAGAGCTTTCTCACCGCGGACAAGGTGTTCTCCTTCTATATCGCTCCCGACCAGACCACCATGCAGGACTTCCTGAAGCAAAGCCCGCTGCCCCCCGGCCCGGTTCATCGCATCCTCAACCGCGCCGATCCCGCATATGGCGAATAATCAACCGTGCCGAACCACCTCCACCCTCACACGCATCGTCAGGGCACGGCTTGGTAGTCCCGGGCTTTAGCCCGGGATGCCGCTTCCGCCGCGCCATCAAATCCCTTCCGCTCTGCCGGGCCCGCGGCCGCGGTGAGCTTGCTCGCTGGGGTCAGTAGACCGCTCTCGCCGCCCAAAGCATCGCCACCGACCTCGGCATCGACTGAACCACACCACCCGACTTGACAAATCACCCCTCCAGAACAGGGCCAATCTCTCCAACTTCAGCAGATCCCCCACACCCGGAGCACACTTAGGTCCACCCCTAAGTCTCACATCATCTAGATTTTGCGCAATTTTGACGGGGGGGAGGGGGGTACCCCCACGGACCCTAATCCTCCGCACTTTTCGTTGCTTGAGCTTCGGCACCTTCGTCACCAGATTCGCAAAATCCGTTGGCCATCAGCACCCTCCGAAGATCCCCAAACAGAATGCGATGGTTCCTCGCGGAGCTCGGTCTGTTCGTGCCCGGCTCATCCGCACCAGCGCCGGTGGTATCGATGCGGAGATGTATACCGTCGCGAGCCGCCCGCAATACTACCGCTGAAACGACCGCGTTCCCATCGGCCTCACTGAATGCTCTTTGGTCATCCGGATTCATGGCTGGCTCCCGTCGGGTCCCTCGTATCTGCCCTTACCAGCAAATGCGCGCTTCAGGCGCAAAAAGGGCCACCTCTACCGGATCGCGAGATATCGGTTCGCATCTGCCGGCTTGAGCTTAGCCGAGCTACACGCCACATTCGCATCTTCGGGAATACAATTCCGGCTTCCCCGGGCTACGCAATCCAAATCTCCTGAAAGCGAGAACACATCCATGCTCGGAAATCAGATAGGTGAAACCAAAGGCAAACGACTTGTCCGCCGGGTCCTCTCCGTCGATCCACCCACCGCCGAGGTGTCCTTTGAGGACGCCGGCAAAATCCTCGGCCACAACACCACTGGCATGGGAACCTACACTTCGACCGTCCGGCCCGACGGCTCTATCCTCGGCCACGGCCAGGGTATGAGCACGACCGACGACGGCGAAGCCGTCACTTGGACGGGCACCGGCCTCGGCAAGTTCGGCCCCGGCGGCTCGGTCAGCTATCGCGGCATGCTCTTTTTCCAGACCACCTCCACCAAGCTCGGGGCGCTGAACAACAGCTGCGCAGCCTTCGAGTACGACGTAGATCCCTCCGGCCAGACCGTGTCAAAGATGTGGGAATGGAAGTAGCGGCGAACACCTCGGTTCGCGCAATGTTGCATCGGGGATCGGGGAATGCCCTACCTTCCGCCCAATTTCGGCTCCGGCGTGCGCTCGATGCGGTGACGTCGAGCGCGCGCCACACTCAGCACGCAGATCGTCAGATCAGCAACCAGCACGATCGCCCAAATCACTACTGCGGGCACCAGCGCCGCCCCGCGATGCAGCTTTCCTACAAGAACAAAGCCGATCCAGGCCAGCGGAATCAGCAACACACCGCAGATGAATCCCTTCACAGAATGACTCGGCATAGCGTCTCCTCTTCAATCGGACGCACAATCCGGCGTACCCGGACGTATCTCTGTTGACGCGCCGACGCGGAAGGGCGCGTCTGGCTGACCCTGCTATCCTTAACCCGACTCGCTCCGCGGAGGGATGTGTGAGTGGTTGAAACAGGCGGTCTTGAAAACCGCTTTGCCTTAACGGGCAACGGGGGTTCGAATCCCTCTCCCTCCGCCATAAGCTCTTCCAAGAGAGTCCAACTAAATCCTGGAAAGCACAGATAACCCTAGTACAAAGCTAGGGTTATCGTCTTTAACGTCCGACGGCGTATTATGGAAGCCGGTTCCTGCTGGGAGTATTTTTGGGGGTATCTCCTCGCAGGACTGGGGGTATTTTCCAATTTTCCATTTTTGGAGGCTCTGTGGCGCTCACCGATACCGTGATTCGCAAGGCCAAGGCAAAGGATGAGGCGTACCGCCTAAGCGATGGCGGCGGGTTATATCTCTCAATCACTCCGGCAGGCGGCAAACTCTGGCGCTGGAAATACCGCTTCGATGGCCGCGAAAAGCTAATGTCCTTTGGAAGCTATCCCGATGTGCCGTTGTCCCTAGTCAGAGAGCGCCACACCGAGGCACGCAAGCTGCTGGCGACTGGCAGAGACCCTATGGTCCAGCGCAAGGCAGAGAAAGCGGCGACGGAGAATTCCTTTGAGGCTGTGTCAAAGCGGTGGCTGGAGCATTGGAAGCACGGGAAAAGCCATCGCCATGCTGACTACGTTCAACGGCGGATTGACTCCGACATTCTGCCATGCCTGGGCGCGCGGCCCGTCGCGGAGATTCAGGTTCCGGACGTCGTAGCGATGGTCAAAGCGATTGAGAAGCGCGGCGCACGGGACATCGCAAAGCGCTCGCTAGAGACCACAGGCCAAATATTCCGGTACGCGATTGCTCATGGATACGCGAACCGCAATCCTGCGAGTGAAATTCGCCCCGGCGACATCTGGCAGTCCACGCGCAAGGTAAATTACGCGCGCATTGACGCCAAGCAGCTACCAGAGCTATTGCGAGCCATTGAGGTCTATCCCGGTACACACGTCACGCGACTGGCCCTGAAGCTGATGGCGCTCACCTTTGTGCGTACCACCGAACTCATCGGGGCCAACTGGGCGGAGTTCAACATAGAGGCGGCGCGCTGGGACATTCCTGCCGAGCGGATGAAGATGCGGACTCCGCATATTGTGCCGCTCTCAAAGCAAGCGCTGGAGGTGCTGGAGTTGTTGCGCCCTTTGACTGGCGAAGATCAATGGCTGTTCCCCGGCGACCGCAATGCGAAAAAGCAGATGAGCAACAATACGATCCTGAAAGCTCTGGAGCGGATGGGATACAAAGGCCGGATGACTGGACACGGCTTCCGAGGCCTGGCCTCCACGATTCTGCATGAGCGGGGCTGTCCACACGAACATATCGAATTGCAGCTTGCCCATGCTCCGCGCAATGCGGTGAGTGCCGCATACAACCATGCTCTTTATCTGAAACCGCGCGCGAAGATGATGCAGGACTGGGCGGATTTTCTGGAGCACACGCAACGCGGTGGCAAGGTGCTGCCGTTTCGGGGCACGGCGGCCTGAACTTCCGTATTGCCGACCAACCGGACGTTACTCATCAGAAGCGCGTTTCTCGGTACTGGTTCCTCTGGGAACCTGCAAACCGATTCAGGATGAGCGCATTGGCGCCTAGTTGGCGACAGTTGACGTTCGGTCGGGCAAACCAATTGATCGCCAGTCATGCGCTGCGCCGACGGCACGAAATCTGAGTTGCTTAGGGCCCGGAAAAGACCACTTCATTCCTGAGTGTTGAGTTCGCTTTCGATAACCTTGGCCAAATCCTGATGATCAATTTGGAAGATGATCGAGAGTGCGTCTTCCGGTCCTCGGGCCAGAATGTATGTTGCGGATACGTGCACGCGCTTGTTTTCGAGCGGATCTCGAAGCTTCATGCTCCATACCACCCTCGCCAGAAGGTATTTGGAATCCAGAGTGCTCGCCTCCACGGTCTGAAGTTCCGTCCCAGAAACGCCCATCGAAGAGGAGCGCGCTTTCAATTTGGGGACGACTCTGAGGAAATCCTCTTTCTTGACCGCTTGGACGCCATTCGGTCCGCCGAACATGAATGTGTCCGCGTATAGGCTGCCGATTTCGGCAACGTCAGAGCCCGAATTTGTCTTCTCGTACTTCACGAAGAAATCTCTTGCCGGTTCATTCATGTGATCCTCCCTTTTGATGTTCATCCGACCGGTACACTCCGCCTTTTGGTTTCGCATAGCGCAAAGGAAAGTATGCTTGCCGACAATCACGATCCCGCTCACAACTGCTAGACGAAAATGATGCATTCGAACTGCACTCCACATGTGATCCTGACAGACTTCCGCAATACCGTCGCCGGCATCAGCTCGGGTAAGCCATCTGCGCTGCGCTGTTCATCTTCAGAACGGGCTCTCCGCTTTTGAACCTCAATTCAAGACTTCGTGCCTTGCGGCCGGAGGGCGGAGTGCCGGCAGAGGAGCGAGTGCCTTCGAATTTTGTGCGGATAGAGGTATTGCGCACAAAGCAGTACAGAGAACGATTCGAGAGCGATACATGAAGCAGTTCATTTGATGCCTCCGTCGTGCTACCTCAGGACTCGTTCGGGGTAAGCCGCCTTCGCGGCCACGGCATGATTTGCCCGGCGCAACAGGGCGACAGCTAAAGTCACCCCACAAGCAAGCATTGATAGGTGGAAACCGACCTCAATAAAGAGCAGCCCATGCATGTTGAGGCCATTGTGCATATGCAGATTGTCGTGCATCCACCAGTTCCCAATGAACCAACAAAGAGTGATAAATAACAATTTGTTTAGCCACGGCACGCCGAGATTGAGGTCCCTGATCGCAGGCCATCCAAATGCAGCGAACGCTACGGCAAAACCGAAGGCAAGCGCCTCTATCGCTGAGAGAGCAATATAGCCGGGCAAAAGATTTGCCGGTGGCATTGGCACGTCGGGGCCCATTGGCCAAATCCGTGGTCCAGTGAAGAAGGCCACAAGGCCTATCGCAATGGTTAAGAGCAATATGCGCGTTGCTCTGCCAGTCATCTCAATTTCCTCCAGCGGGTATCGATTGCTCCAGTGTCATTCTGCTTATGTCCATTGCCCAGTGAACGTCGTTATGAGATCTGAGCTGCATTCATAGGGACCTACGATGTCCCCAAGAACACGTCAACATAATCCATCAGGGCCTGCGGAAAAGGCGGGCTGTAGTTCGACAAGAAGACGGATACAGCATTGCTGTCGACGTATAACTTCAGTCCTGAATCCACACCTGGTCCGCCGCCTGTATGCGCGTAGATCCGGTTGCCTTCTTGAGCACTGCACTCGCAGCCGAGCCCCTGCTGGACGAGCATCTCCAGGCTCTTGCGGTCCAGAAGTCTTCCTGATTCAAGGGCTTCTGCAAATCGGAACAGGTCTTCGATCGTGGAGTACTCGCCGCCGGGGCCGACTGCGGGTCCTTTCAGCAGCTTTCCATAGAAAGTCTCCGCACTGATCCACGGCGCCTCGGTATTGAGCGGGTCGTCGGCGTTATCTCTGTAATATCGGATCGCGCGGCCGTGCGGTTCTTCTGAACTTGTTCGCCGCATCCCAGCCGGGCGGAAGATATGGTCTGCCAAATAGTGGCGGAAGTCTTCCCCGGATGCAGACTCAACGATCATGCTGGCAACCAGAAACCCGGTGTTACTGTAGGACTGTCCCTTGCCCGGCTCGAACAGGAGGGGTTCGTATGCGAACAGTGGGTAGTAGTCCGTCAAGCGCTGCAGTGGCCGTCCAGGAGACTGTCTGGAAAACATGTCTGCTAACCCTGAGGTATGAGTGAGAAGCTCCCGGAGCGTGATCTTAGATGCTGCAGCCTTGTTGGGATAATCTGGCAAATACCGGATAATCGGTTCGTCATAGCTTAATTTGCCTTCTGAAACGAGCTGCGCCACAGCTACACCTGTAAAGAGCTTCCCGAGAGAAGCGATGAAAAAGGGCGTATCAACGGAAATCGGGATATGACGTGTTCTGTCAGCGTCGCCGTATGCACCACGGAACAGAATCTTTCCATGTCGGGCAATAAGCACAGTTCCCGAGAAAAGCTGGTCGGCTGATGCTTCCTCAAAAGCACGCTTAAGTACCTTCAGTCGTGTCTCGGTCGGGACGTCGGGTTCTGGTTTTGGCAGGAAATCCTCTGGTCCGGGAGACAGTGCGACCATCTGGTAGCTCTCAATGAGGCATGGCCGAGTGTTTCCGCACTCCAGATCAATGTAGAGCTTCGTTTTCTGCAGTTTTGTCTCGGCGAAGGCTGTGATTCCGGTCCCGTGCGGGTAGGCGGATTCCATAATCAATCCTCTGCTTCGATTGCTGACGTTCTCGAGAGTACGTGTGACCTCGTCGGGATCGCAACAGTGGGTAGACCAGGAATCTTGTTCGGTGTGACCTGTATCGAAGTTTTTCTGAACGAAGGATCGAACTTTGCCGGGATCCTGGGAATTGATTGCTTCGATAAGTTTCTTCAGGGCCGAACTTGCTGCTCCCGTAGGCGGCCCAGAGGCGTGCGACATTGTTTGTGCAATTCCAACGCCAGCTATCGCCGCGAACCCACACGCGAATATGGCCGAAAGAATTCTATTTGTTCGTAACACTGTTTTCCCCTGAAGTGTTCCGATCGGATGATGGGGCCTCTCGCATGTGTGGCTTTGCAATCGCTCTAGGAATTCCAGCCACGACAAGTTCTGCAATCTTAGAAACGCGTTTTTCGATTTCATGACGCGCCTTCAATTGACGAGCATTTAAGCTGAATGGCATCAGGGCGTTCGTCGAGAGCACGAGGGCAAGCGCTGTCAACTCCAAATCAACGACCGCAACCTCGTTCTTGCGGACCCCTTCTTTCAAGAGGCTGAGGACAAGATCCGACTCGTTTTTGAAATACCGTTCACGATGGACCATGTAGGACGGCCGGATTGCGGCAAACATTTCTTCGAACTTCGCCGGCAGATTTCGCGTGAAGTCAATTGCAAACAGAACCCGGCCAATTAGAATCCGTCGTATTCTCTCCAGAACCGGCGCTTCAAGTTCGGCAAGTTGCCGCAAATGTGTCAGAAGACGGGCATGAATCTCATCTGCACACTCAAGGCCGATCTGATTCTTGTTCTTAAAATGCAAGTACACCGCAGCCCTTGAGATGCCGGCTTCGCGGGCAATTTCCTCCATGCTGATTTTGCCAAATCCGAATCTCCCGATCAGAACTTCTGCAGCGTCCAGTATTCGTGCGCGTGTGTCAGTCATTGAGATCGAAGTGTAGACAAATAGACGATGAATGTCAAGTTGTACACATTCGTCTCTGGTCGGCAACTCTCACATGCCCCTTCCCTCCCTTCAATTGGTGTCCTTGCTCCCGCTACAAGTAGCTGATCACGATTCTCAAGTCCATGTGGCCGCCCGAGTAGCCAACGGAAGCATCATGAAACTTCGGCGGGCCGAAGTGGTCTTTTGCGTTGTTTGAGGCCCCCACACCTTCACGCGGAATGCCGAGGAAATTCGTATCCAGTCTCCCATTGGAGTTTTCGTCATGGAAGACTGACACGGCGTAGGTCCCCGGTCGAATGCCTGGAAATTCGCAATCGGCATGTCGGTTGACGATCGCGGATTTTGAGTGAGCGATCGCCCTTGTAACATTCTTTGGAAAGCCTTCGGCGGAGGAATAGAGGGAGCAGATTACCTGCCCCTTGTCTGTGTAGAAACCGTCGATCCCTACGTGGATCACATTCTGCGGAACGCTCGAATGAACCTGGAGGCCAAGGAAACAGCACAGCACCATTGAAAACTTTGCCAGCATCGTTATGCCTCCTCTTCGACCGCCACGATTCTTCGACTGCGGAACAGCAGCGAAAGTGCGGCGGCCAGCCACCACAGGGCCTGAATGCTTCCGAGTGACGTAACCGATCCCGGCAGCGCCAGGGTTAGCAAAGATGCCATTCCAACCAAGGCGAATCCTGCGCCCACGGAGAGGGCCAGGTAGCCGAGGATTCGCGGAATGATTCGGGATTTGACCAGCACTGTTCCAAGGGGCAGGAAAACCGCCGGGGCCGCGACAACGAAGTACAGATGTTGGACTGAACTGATCAGCCTGATTCCAACTTTCGTCATTCCGGGAGGAGTCGTGAACAACGCGCAGATATAGAACGTGACTTCTATCAGGTTGACGCTCATGAGGGTCGTCGCGCCGAAGAAGGTCATCCACCCTGACAGCCGCCGTTCTGCACCCGAAAGATGAACAAGTGCAAACGCAAACAAAACCACGAACACCGGGCCCACCGCTTGAAGCCACGCGCCCCACAGGACCGATTTGTACGAAGTTTCGACGAATCTAGCGAGGACAGGCCCCGACGCGCCTGGAGGTGGCCCTGTATTTATTGAGAAAGAGACGATGAGCATCAGAACCCCCAGAATTCCGCTGAGGGCGCTAAGGATGCAGAACGATCGCTTCGTCTTTACACCGGGAGTCATTTTTCCCTTCCCTTCTGCATGCTGCCAAAAGGACCGTTCGAAGGATCAACTGGATCGCCGCTTGAATTCAGCGAGCGTTTATCTCCCGCTGTGCCGTCACCTGCTTTCCGCCTGTAAAATGCTCGCTTGATTTCCGGACTGAATTCCCGGATCACGTACACCGCCGACGTAACGCCCACCGCGATATTGGCTTGCCGGACGCCATATCCAGTGGCGGTATACTTCGCCGGATACCACTGCGTCATGAGCATGGGTCCGGCGTAGATTCCGGCCAGGCCCGAGACGTCAGGATAAAGATGTCCGTTATCCCCATAGGTGAAGATCGACCTGCTCACGGCGTGGAGAGTGCGCGGAAATGCTCCTCGGCACAAACAGTGAAAATACCGCGTGTCCTGATGAAGAGCGGCGGCCAGAGAAGAATGGATGGTTCCGCCTATGGCAAAGGCGGCAAATTCCGAGCCAACGTGTTCGGATAGACCAGTCATTCCCGAATCCCAGCGGGGAACGCTTCCCAAATCGTCTCCTAAGCCCGTAAAAAACGCCTGGAAGAAGGCTCCATACGAATCGAAATTCTGGTGCTCGTAGTCCTGCCAGCGTTCCTGTCTCGTCATGGGAGAGTATGAAAAGGCTTGGGAGGTGGCTCGCGCTGGAGCTAGGACCGGCTGGGCAGGCGCTAAGGATGGCGTGATGTTTGCCGGAGATGGCCGCCCCGTTGGCCCTGATGACGACATCGAGAGCGCCGTTTGGGCCTGAGGAAGCGAGCCGGAGGCATCGTCCTGCTGCGCAAGCGCGGGAACCGTGATCGAAAACACGATGCAGAACATCAGAAACCCTCCACCGAGTCCGGACCAAGCGCAATTACATGCTGGGAAACTGGCAATTTTGCGGTTAATGGCGTCACCTCCGTCTGCTTGCTCCTGGTTGGGTCTTATATAGCGAACCGTTATATCGACGCGATATAACGGTTCAATTTATATCGATCCGATATAAAATTCAAGAAGCGATGTGGAAAAGAATTCTCCGGGGCCGGTCTTGGGATTCTCCTCCGGCGTGAACGGAAATGGGGCTTGGATGTACGAACTGTTTTTGTTGGGGAAGCTGATCGAGAGGCCATGGCATGGATACGAATTCCATCAGGTACTCAACTCGGTTGTAGGCCCGGCTCGCCAAGTGAGTTGGGGCACGATTTATCCGCTCTTGCAAAGACTGGAAAGAGGCGGTCTGATTCGACGGCTGTCCGACCCAGACAAGGATGATGGGCGGGGCCGCCAGCGATACACAATCACGCAGAACGGCAAGCAGAAATTCCTGCAACTAATGAGATCGGAATCCAAAAACGACCCAAATTACCGGGAAACGTTCCGGATTAAGCTCGGCAACTTCAGTCGTGTCGACATCGAAACCCAACGCGGAATCATTGACCGCTACCTGGACCGGCTCTCTTCCATTTCAAGTCATACGAAAGCCATGTCAGAATTAGTGTCCAAAGTCCCGGAAATGAACGAATCGGAGCGGCGGAATATTCTGCTCGCTCTGGCACACGATCGCTTCCTTGCGGAATCAGAGGTCAAATGGGTTCGCGGAAAGTTGCAGGAAGGTTTGGTCGACCGCAAGTAACTGAGGGTCGTCTTCTAGGGACAAATTGGGATGGAGCGCTCGGGAACCATTCGAGCTCTTCTGAACGAGCTCGATGTTAGGTTGCCTTCAACAAGCGCATTATCGCCAAAGCACTCACGGACACAAGATTAGTACCGGGAAGTCCGCTTCTCGGAAGTGATCTAGTGGACGCTTGACCTGCAATACGGAAGTTGGCGCTTCGACATTAACTAAACTTCGTTTTAGAGTGGGCGATAGCGCCCGCGTTCCGCAATTCTCTCAAAATCCGGTCGGCAATATCTTCCACGTCCTGCTTCTTCGTTACCGCCCAATCCGCGGATAATCTCGCCTTGACGGTGGTCCCTCACCGTTCCGTAGCTCATAACCTGCTTCTGTACGTCAGACTCTTTCATCCTTTCATCGTTTGTGGTTAAAATGCCGCTTCCCCATGCCCGCACGTACAGGAGCATGGCTGATCATGTTGATCAAATTCTTTCCTGGCTACCGAGTCATCGCAATCCCGATGCCGTGCTTCGCGGCACTCGGTGGAGCGGCGGCGGGGCATACTGAAGAACTGGTCAGTTGGCATGTAAATGGGAGGGCTTACTTTCAGCGTACAATTCTTGCGTCGATCGTCAATGAGGGCTAAATGCACTGGCTGAGCAATGCTTGGGTCATCGGAATAATCACCGGCATCGTGAGCGGATTGCTCGTGACCTGGCTGCTGCAGCTCTTCATCTCAAAGAAGAAGAGCCGAGAATACCTTCAACAAATAGCAACAGCCAATCGTGAACTTGTCTACTCGATTCGCTCAGGCATTCCCGACGGTATTCTCTCAACGCGCGAGATCGATTAAGCCCAGGTCTTGCTGACTGATGGCCCTAACAATGCGGGCCAATGCGAGGTCATTGGCGGCTTCATAGTTAATCGGGTAAGGGAAGCCTTTCTTGGTTCCCGCAGTGGGGTCGTCCGGTAGCCATAGGATCGTCGGATTGGAAACCTGATCTCCAAATCCAAATTCCGCAGAGCCACCGGTTGAGACACTCGATAACACCGAACAGCGGCTTTGGCCAAGGCGAAGTTCATTATGTAAAACGTACATATTGCGGATTGACAGGAGTTTGTACTTTGAACTAAATTTCGGTCGCATAGCGAATCGATGGGCTGAGATTCGATCCAGGCCTCCGGGACTCGCTTAATTTGATCGCCGCACGGATTTTGGGGGGCAGATGCCAGCTGCAGCGAACTCGCGAACACACGTCACATCAGACCGGCGACTCACGAACATTTTTTTTACTCTGATCGTTGCTCTTCTGCTCTGCCCAGTGGCATTGGCGCAGAGCGGTGCCGGATCGATTCAAGGCACAGTGACAGATCCGACCGGAGCTGTCATACCTGGCGCCACGGTGCATGTGGTCAACAAAGCGACGGGTGTGGCATCAGACACGAAGGCCAACGGCGTCGGGTTCTACCAGATTCCGGGCCTGAATACCGGCACCTACACAATCTCGATCGGCGCGCCGGAGATGCGGACCAACCAGAGAACGGTCGATCTGCTGGTGGACCAAACGGCGGTGATCAACGCGAAGCTGACGCCGGGCGCCACGTCGCAAACGGTCGAGGTGAACGCGAACGCGGTCCAGCTCGTCACTACCGACAAGGGCACGATCTCCTACACACTGGAAAACCAGAGGATCAAGCAGCTCCCGATGAACGGGCGCAACATCATCACCCTGGTGAACGAGACCACGCCAGGGTTGGAACCGTGCCCGGAGTCCAGCTCCTGCGTCAACGGCCAGTCGGGCCCGGCGCTGGAGTACGAGACCGATGGTGTGACACTGGCCAACCGCGAGTTCGGCGGCGTGCATGCGGGATCGAGCCAGATGGTCGATCCGGACGCGATCGAGGAGGTCCGGGTGCAGGACCAGTCCTCCGGTGCTCAGTATGCAGCGCCCGCTACAGTCATCCTCAGCACGAAAGCGGGCACCAATCAACTGCACGGCTCGCTGTTTGAGACGGCGCGCAACAGCGCGTTCGGCATCGCGCGTAAGCGGAGCGACCAATCCAATTTCGCCGCGCCCAGGTATATCCGTAACGAGTTCGGCGCTTCTGTAGGCGGCCCTATCGTGATTCCGCACGTTTACAACGGGAAGAATAAATCCTTTTTCTTCTTCGCCTATGAGCGGTACTCGCTGGCGCAGGTTGCCTCTCAGAATGAAACCACGCCCACAGCGGCCATGCGGAATGGCGACTTCAGCGGTCTGGTCAACAGTGCAGGCGTGTTGCAACAGCTCTATGATCCGGCGACGACGGCACCCTCAGCCAACTGCAATGGTCTCGGCCCGAACCCTTACTGTCGCACGCCCTTCCCGGTGGTCAACGGACTTCCCAACCAGATTCCCACGAGCCGTGAATCTCCCACGGCCAAGGTTTTGAACGCGATGACGCCGCTGCCCACCAACGGGAACGATCCTCTGGTCAAGTCCAACCTGATTGGCCTGGTACCCGAGCTTAACGTGGAGCCGCAGGTCACGTTCCGGTTAGACCAGGTCTTCAACCAGAACAACCGGGCGTATCTGCGCTATACGCAGAATATGGACACCAACACGAGTCCCCGCAACGACCCGGTGGACGAGTCATATTCGCTGCCGGCCACGACACCGAGCGGCGCCAAAATCCCGGCAGGGGCCAGTGGCATTTCTTCGACCACGGTCTCTCTCTTTGCTACCGCTCTGGGGTTCGACCACGTCTTCTCCCCCACATTTTTCTCCGAGACGATTCTCAGCCAACAGTGGACGGGAGAGTACAACAATGCAGGAGGGAGCCCGTTTACCAATTTTGAGGCCGAACTAGGGCTACCCAACAACTTTGGCGAAGTGGGCTTTCCTTATGTTGAAAGCATCTTTCAGCCGCTGGACGGCACGCAATTCCAGTATGGGATGAGCTCGCGCGTCTCGCAGATTGACGAAAACCTAACCAAAACATTGGGCAATCACCAGTTGCTGTTCGGCGGCCGCTACCGTTTTGAGCGTTTTGGGTCACGCCCCGACGAGATCAAGGACTCGGTCAACTTCAATGGCCAGGACACGGGACTCTATAACCCCGCCACTGGCTCAGTTACTACCGGTAGTCCGGCTGCTTATACGAACACGGGGCAGTTGAACGCCGACGAGTTTCTGGGTGGCGCATCGAGCTACAGCGTGAACCTGGAGCCGCCCTACCAGCACCTGCACGACATGGAGACGGATCTCTATTTGCAGGACAACTATCGCGTCCGCCGCAACCTTACGGTCAACCTCGGACTTCGCTATGAGGCGCATCCGGCTATATGGGAAGGGCAGGGAGCGATGATGGGCTTCGACCTGAAGAACGACGCCGTTGTCACCTCGGCACCGACCTCCAAGCTGATCGCAGAGGGGCTGACCACGCAGGCCATCATCAACAATGACGAGTTGGATGGCGCGAAGTTCGAAACCCCGGAGGAGGCCAATCTGCCTCCGATGCTGGTGAACAGCTATGACTTCACCTGGGGTCCGCGCCTGGGAGTGGCCTGGCAGCCTTTCATGGGTACAAAGTGGGGCACGGTGCTGCGCGGCGGAGCGGGGCGGTATATCTATCCCATCCCGATCCGCGAAGCGTATCGCGAGGTCAACCGGAACAACCCGTTCACCGCGAGTTACTCGGAAAACTATACGAGCATTCAGTATGCGCCGACGAAATCCTACCTGCTGGTGTCCTCGCCGAACAGTTCTCCGAGTTACAGCTACGCGACCACCTTGGCGGGAGGCGGCACACCGATCATGGGGCTCAACACCTCGGCTGCAATCAATAGCAACAGCGCCAATGCGATCGCACCCGGCCTGAGCATCGTCAGCATCGATCCGGTCGATCCTCCCACCTATGTGGACGAGGCGAACCTCACGCTTGAGCAACCGCTGAAGTGGAACTCTGTGCTGCAGGTCAGCTACCTCTACACTCACGCGACCAATCTCAACAATTACTTCTTCTACAACGGCCATCCCTCAACCTTCAGCTGGGAGGTCTCAACTGGTACGGCGACACCCAGTTCCAGCGCGGTTGGGCCGCAGAACACCAGCACCGGCGAAGGACCATACGACCAGGTCACGTACGGCGGCGGAAGCTACCAGATCCAGAAGAGCGGCTGGTCAAACTACAACGCGCTTCAGGTCAATTACCAGAAGCTCTATCACAACGGTCTGGCGTGGCAGTTCGAGTATGTGTTTTCCAAGTCGATGCGGACGGGGGGAGACTACGGTGGCGAGAACGCCGACGAGGTCGATCCTTACAGCGCCTACCTTCCGTCTGTTTCGCCTTCGGTGAGTTATGTGCCGCAGGGGGGTACAACCCTGACCCCACCCAGTCTTCCGCCGCCGCCTCCGCCAGGCACTCCGACGTGGGGCTACTACAAGGCGCTGAACCGCTGGGAGAACTATATGGTGGACACCAATAACCCTCCCCAACATATCCAGTTCAACGGCATCGTAGACCTGCCCTTCGGCCGCGGCAAGCGCTGGATGAGCGGCGTGGGTAAGGGCCTGAACGAACTGGTTGGAGGCTGGCAGATTGCCGGCGCCGGCAGCGTCGTCGAGAAGGATTTCCAGATCACCACGACGAACTGGGGTCCGACCAATCCGCTCAAGGTATATAGGAACAAGGCCCCTATCACCGATTGCCGCAGCGGCGTCTGCCTGAAGAGCTATGAGTGGTTCAACGGCTACATCGCTCCCACGGTAATCTCCGGCAATACCTGTGTGACGACGGGAAATTCTAAGGTTGTTATGGGTTTGCCGGCCAACTGGGCGCCCTATCAATCACCGATTGGCACGGACTGCACCAGCAAATATTACGGCGTGAACGACGTTGCCATTTCAGGCGTCACCGGCGTGAAGGCCGGCACCGTCATCGGTTACGGGGTGGTCCCGGGTGATAACAACAATGGACCTTCCCAGAAAGCAATCGATGTGACGAATCCGTACGGCCACACGGTGATCAATGGGCCGTTCAACTGGAACGCAGACGCGTCGCTGTTCAAGGTTTTCCCAATCACGGAGAGAGTGCTTCTGCGCGTGAACGTGGATGCCTTCAACGTCTTCAACCACCAGGGCCTTCCCAACCCGAGCCCGACGGATGGAACGGTGTGCACCACGCCGGGAGGCCTCGGTTGTTCGTCGGCCAACGGCGCGCGGCAGTTACAGCTCACCGCGCGGCTGACGTTCTAGCTGCGGCGGATTCATCCAGAGCTGGGCGGCGAGGACTACAAGTTCTCGAGCCTTCAGCTTCGTGGTCGTGTTAATCATCATGAGAACGAAGGAGTGCTTGTAGAAGCCCAAAAAGGAAGGCAGGCCTGACACATTGGCATCAGCTCAGCCGTCATACTGTCGGCCTTCGTCGGGCGGATCAGGCACCCATCGCTCCACTTCCCCGATTCGGCAGGAAATCGTGTCCATCAACAACAAAAAGAAGGCGCTGCTGTTGGGAAGCTTCGGTGCTGGCGCCGCTTTCACTGCCGCGGCACGGCTGCCACCTACGCTGCGTACCCTTGGGATCTCGATCCGGTTCTTCCCAAGGTCCGCAGTTACCACTATTATTGGGCAAGGATCGCGGTCATGGGAGTTGCCGCCAGCGGCAACGATCGAGCGCTCTACGATTGGGCGCTAGATACCTTCGATGACGCGGTATCGCGAGTTGCTGCAGACGGGACGCTTCCGCTCGAGATGGGGCGCGGCCAGCGCGCCTTGCACTATCATCTCTTCGCGCTCGCGCCGATCGTAATGCTGGCCGAGTTCGGCGAAGCGAATGGCGAAAACCTCTACGCCGCCGGGGATCATGCCGTGGAGCCTCGCGAATCGCACTTTCTCGGGTCTCAAGAACAACGGCTGCTTCAGCAAGAAGGCTGGCGTATCTCAAGACACACCTGGGCCGAACGGGCTGATTCGAACGACATCATCTGGATGGTTCCTTATCTCCGTCGTTTCCCAAACGCCGATGGAACGAAGATGCTGCAGCCGATAAAGCTAACGCCTTCCCGATATCTCGGAGGATATCCTCCTGGCTCGGACTATTCGGCGAAGGTGAAATTCCGGGTAAATCTGTCATTCTGCCGCGTTCCTCTCGCGGTAGACACAGTGACGCTCTGCCCGGGCACGCACTCAAGTAGGAAAGCAGACCTGGCCCATGAACACGCCCGAAATAGGGGCGCTTATCGTCAGCTGTAGATCACTGGCGACAAGCTGGTTTCCGCTAGAAACCCGAGCTCAATGAGCGGTTCGTGCGATTTGGCACGAAGTGAAGCCGACGAAGCACGGCTGAACTTCCGGCTCACAGGTAAGTCTGGTGGCTGCTGTACACATCCTGCGAAGCGTAGCTGGCGCTGCGCGTCATCATACTCACCGAGGGCAGTCCGAGTTCGAACGCAGCCAACTCCTGTCCAAGTGGCGCGAACGTCGCGCTGTCCGAAGCGCTGGTGTAAGTGGGCAGGAACTGATAGCTGGGCGCCACGTCGAAGGGGGCCTGATCGCCGAACATTCGGAACGCGATCATGTTTGGCAAGTGATTGTCGAAGAGCAGGCCGCCATCACAGACCCGCGCAGTCACAGGGTTTGGCCTGCCCTTGCAGACTGGAAGGTGGTGGCGCTCTCGTTTGCGTACTTCGGACATCTGCCGGTCTGTACACGATAGGGTTCTGGGCTCCGCTGATCGTCAACCACTTCGGATTTGGGGCCTTCCGTGTGGGTCTACTCGTAGCGATTCCGAACGTCGTCGCGGTTGCGGGCATGATTTTGTGGTCACGCAATTCGGACCGCACGGGAGAGCGCTACTGGCACGCGGCTATCGCATGCTTGGTTGCTGCGGTGGGTATGGGAGTCGCGGCCCGCGCAGGCTCCTCTGTAGCCGTTGCGATCGTCGGACTATCATTGACGGCGTTTGGAGTGAGTGCAGCGAAACCGCCCTTATGGAGTCTGCCAACCATGTTCTTCGGTGGAACGGCCGCAGCGGCTTCGATCGGACTCATCAACGCTCTAGGAACCCTGGGTGGTTTTGCCGGACCCTACATGATTGGTTCCAATGCGGGCGCGAACGGTCACTTCAGCCGAGGTCTTTATCTTGTGGGGACTACGCTACTAGCCTCGGCGGCAATGATCCTGATCTTGCGAGCCGTCCAAAAGAAGACTAGTAAATACCAAACAAGCGAAAGGGCGCGCTGAATGCCTCATCCAAGCTCCAAAGAGAGAAACTACAAAATCGCCGTCATCCCCGGCGACGGCATCGGACGCGAAGTTGTTCCCGAAGGCGTTCGCGTTCTGAAAGCCGCGGCCGAAAAGTATGGCTTCACGCTCCAATTGGACGAATTTGATTTTGCATCGTGCGACTACTACCTGAAGCACGGCAAGATGATGCCGGATAACTGGAAGAATCACATCGGCCAGCACGATGCCATCTTCTTCGGAGCTGTAGGCTGGCCCGAGAAAGTACCCGACCACGTCTCACTGTGGGGATCGTTGATCCAGTTCCGTCGTGAATTCGACCAGTATGTGAACCTTCGTCCGGTTCGCCTGATGCCGGGCATCCCTTGTCCACTCGCCGGTCGCAAGCCGGGGGACATCGACTTTTTCGTGGTGCGTGAAAATACCGAAGGAGAATACTCGTCCATTGGCGGCAAAATCTTTCCCGACACCGATCGCGAGGTTGTGATCCAGGAGACGGTGATGACCCGTACAGGTGTCGACCGCATCCTGAAATTCGCCTTTGAGCTCGCGCAGAAACGCGACAGAAAGCACCTGACCTCCGCCACGAAATCCAACGGCATTTCGATCACGATGCCGTACTGGGATGAGCGTGTGGTTATCATGGCGCGGAGTTTCCCCGAGGTCACGTGGGACAAGTTCCACATCGACATCCTGACAGCCCACTTCGTCCTGAATCCTGACCGCTTTGATGTCGTGGTCGCGTCCAACCTCTTCGGCGACATTCTTTCGGACCTCGGCCCGGCCTGCGCCGGCACGATCGGCATTGCTCCTTCGGGGAACATCAACCCCGAGCGCCAGTTCCCATCTTTGTTTGAGCCCGTGCATGGCTCTGCTCCTGATATCGCAGGCAGAGGCATAGCGAACCCGATCGGCCAGATCTGGTCGGCGGCGATGATGCTCGATCACTTGGGCGAAGTCGAGGCGGGTGCTGCCATCCTCAAAGCAATCGAAGCAACACTGATCGATAAATCGCAATGTACACGGGACGTGGGAGCAACCGCTAATACCTTCACCGCCGGCATCAGCATCGCCGATGCTCTTTGCTAATCCATACACATCCGGTCAACAGAAGCCTTCCACTGAGGACTGGCCCGGGTCGGTGGAGCGCACCGGCGAATGTTGCACGAAGTGAAGCCGACGAAGCACGGCTTAAGTTCCGACTGTACCGGCAAGTTTGGTCGCTTCGAAGTGCTGGTCCAAAAGGATGCTCAACACCGTCGCCTTGATTCGCCCTTCTGACCACAGAGCAAGTGCTGTAGAACTGCACGGTTATCCCAGAAGGCTCGTCGAAGCCTGCGTTGCATTCCGTTGAAAAGAATACGGCGAAAGAGTTCACAACCGTTCGACCAAAGCGGCGCGGACCGGGCCTCGTGTCGATTCCGCCTGAAGCCGAGTGGTGTAGAACGGGTGTCACCTGCCAAATCCCGGCGCGCTAGGGGCGAGTGGTGACCTCATCCAGAATGGACCGTTGGAACTGAAGCTCCTCGTTCATCAACAGGAAGGCTCCGAGTCCATGAAGGTCGTCCGTGTGTACCTGGCGCGAGAGATAGTACGCTTGGTTTCCGACAACTGTGCCTTCGCAGATTGCCTGAACATGCAGCCGGCCATCGTTGTCTCTATTAAGCATCGAGAGCACGCCCTTGTAGCCGCGCCGCGCCTGAGCCTCATAACTTGCACGGATGTATCCGTGCTGCACGGCCGACTCTATAAAGTACGTGAACATGCTCGAGCAAGAAGTCTCCAGAAAATTTCCGTGCAGCTTCGGCTTATCAGGAACCTCGAACCACAAGCCAGTTGCGGGATCCTGAACGGCCGCGAGATCGCGCGCCAAGTCCTGCACAATTTTCGTGAGTTGCCGGCGTTGCTCTTGCTCCTCCACTCCCGCCGGCGCGCTCGGCATCGCATTCAGCACGGTCACCAGCGCCATGCCGAACCATCCTATCGCGCGGCCCCATTTTGCAGGCGATTGATACGTGGTCGGGTTCGCCCACGCGGCTGTTCCCGATTCGTCGTACGAATGGAAGTACAGCCGTCCATGGCCGTCTCGCAGGCGCGTCGCATAAACAACAAGCTGGCGTGCAGCCTCGGTGAGCGCCTGGTCCCGGTGTCCTGACAACGAGCCCTGCGCCACAACAAATGGCATCGCCATGAAAGAGCCATCGAGCCATATCTGATGTTCGCGCCCGGTCTCCGTTGAGTGCCAGAAGGCGCCGTCCGACGTCCGCGGATATTTCTTGAACGTCCCCGCGACTGCGTTCGCGGCCAGCATGTAACGCTGCGTGCCGGTTTCACGGTAGAGCGCGACCGCCACATCGCCCGGCATCATGAAGTCGAGCGCATCGATCGGATGATCGATTGATCCCTGAGCGCTGATATGCGCGTCGGCCCATTCTTCCGCATAGGTGAGATAACGAGCATCGTGCGTCCGTTCGTAGACGCTCAGTTCACCTAACAGAAACAGCGCGCGCGTGTATTCCCATGACCCAAGGCTAGAACCAGTGGGGAATCGGGCGATCGTTGTCTCGACGAGCTCCTTGGAGAGGTCTGCGTGTGGATCAATCGAAGGGTCGCCTCTTAATCCCTTACCCTCATCTACCGCGCGATGCTGGCGGGACGCCCCGAAAACAACCGGGAGTCCAAGGCAGAGCGTCAGTGCGAACGCAGCAATAGCACCGTTCATAGTCCGTCCCATCGAGCTAATGGCGATCCAGATTTTTGGGCGAGGTCACACCAGAAAGAGGCTGGAGACTCAGGAAAGAGTTCTACCAGAAATATACTGCAACGACTCGCGGCGGAGTGGGACGAGACTCCACGACTGATGTCTGGAGAAGCACCTGAAGGTTCTTCGATTGCCAGCCCTTGGGTGCATGCGCCACGATGTCGTTCCAGTAGTCGCCGTTCGTCACGAACTCCTCGGCAGCTTCAGTCCCAAACTGGTTCAGACCGGCCAGCGAGAGAAAGACCTTTCCCGATCCCGGATCGATGATGCGAGTGACCAGGGCATAATCCTCCGACGGCGTCGCAAACGGAGACTCTTGAACTCTCCACTTTCGCTTCGCGTCCTGCGAGTCGGTGATGTTCAGCCACGACTTCCCACCGACGATCTCTCGGCCGAAGCGGAACCGCATCTCCGACGTTCTTTCGAGAGCCCACGGGTTGGAGAATGCTCCAACGGTGACGATAGTGTGGTCGTGAAAGTCATCCAGCGTCAGCGGTCCGGCCATTCGCAACTGAGGCCGCACTCCCTTCTGCGAGAGGAATGCCGAGAGTCCCAGCGCCGCCTTTACGCTGCCAAGAGAGAAATAGCCATCTGCGGCAGGAAGAGCTTCGTGCGGGTCGATCGCGACACTCACGGGCTGCGAGGCCTGCCCGAGCGTGGAGCTCAGTTGTGCGGACAGGTGATCAGAGACGACCCAGACGTGGCTGCTCGTACCTACACAAAGGATCGGACTGCGATCGGAGGTGAACACCGGAGACCAGAATGTCTCGAGAGGAGATTTTTGACGCGAGCGCCACACCGAGGCGGCCGACACAACGAGCGCCAGCGAGAGGAGGAGCCACCATAGATTTGCTCGTCTGGCCTTGGCCGGCGCAGAGACGACCGGGGCAGAAACGACCGGTGCAGCCGGCGCGAGAAGAGCTGAAGCGGGTGATTCGCTGCGCCGAAATACGGGGACGTAGGACCCTGGAGCGAGATCGATCCGCAGAGTGCTTCCTGCGTGATCATCGTAATACTGTGCCAATCGTTTCCTGACATCGTTGGCGGTGACGCGGACGATGGGGTCTCCAGGCGTCTCGTAGTCAGCGGGACGGCCGAAGAGCGACACTCCGAGCGTCCTCTCCTTGAGATCCTCCTGCCGGCCTTCGAGCGTCTCCTGAACCACGAATCGCAGGAATTCGCTGCAGCGCCTGCTGGAACGAAAGGAAGCTGCCCCAAGTATATTGTCGAGTTCCGACTGAATCGCGAGAGGGGCGGAGGTCACGCTGCCATGGTCAAATCGCTGCCCATGACCGGAGTCTGCGCGCTCCTTTAACTGCCCTTGCATTGGGGCCTAACAGTAACATACCTGCCGTATCAACAGCCATGACCGCGAGATCTCATGCTTCATTCAGTCTGTGGACGGCCCGCAGCCTTCGTCCTTGGTGCAATTGCCATCACAACCAGACCGGTACGGAATCTTCCGATGGAAAAGCCGGCCAGGACACTGTGCGGAACATTACCGAGTGAACTCTCCCAGGCCTACGATTCGTTCGCTCAGCAACTTCCAGGTTCTTCCGCAGCCTGGCAGCGCAAGCGGGAGGTAGTTCGTGACACGGATTCGGCAGACCTCGATTGTCCTCTTGCTCCTAATAGGAGTTCCCTGCTCAGCCCAAAAGATCACCGCCTCCTTGAGCGGCACGGTGCGCGACAACAGCCAGGCCGTCGTCCCGGGAGCCGTCGTGCGCATCGCAAACGAGGACACCGGCGCCGTGCTGCAGCTCTCGACCGGGCAGGACGGCCGCTTCGATGCGCCTACCCTGCCGGCCGGCCGCTACGACGTCAACGTCCAGCTCGCCGGCTTCCGGCGACTAGACGTGAAAGGGCTCGTCCTCCAGGTCGACCAGTCCGTCGATCTCCCCTTCACGCTCCAACTTGGTTCCGTCTCTGACACCGTCGAGGTCACCGCCGATCCGCCGGTGCTCGAGACCGCCTCCTCCGAACTCGGGCAGGTGATCAGCAATCGCAGCATCGTTAATCTCCCGCTGAATCAACGGAACCCGTTTAGCCTCATCCTCCTCGCGCCCAACGTGACCGGAACCGTCGGAACCGGCATGACCGGTCTGCAGTTCAACGTGAATGGCGGCCGGTCCGGCACGACCGACGTTTTGCTCGACGGCGTCTCGTCGTCGCCACCAACGGATAGCTTCAACGGCCTCAGCATCTTCCCATCCGTAGATGCTGTGCAGGAATTCAAAGTAGAGACCAACAACTACGCTGCGGAGTTCGGGCTCAGCGGGGGCGGCATCATCAACCTGATCTACAAAACAGGCACCAACTCATTCCATGGCAGCCTCTATGAGTTTCTCCGCAACTCCGTAATGGATGCGAACAACTTCTTCGCCAATCGACAGGGAATCCCGCTGGCCAGTTTCAAGCGCAGCCAGTTCGGAGCAAGCTTTGGTGGCCCGGTTCTCCTCGGCCGCCTCTACAACGGCCGCAACCGAACCTTCTTCTTCGTCGATTACGAAGGCCTGCGTCAGCGCACCGCTGCGAACGTCCTCGCATCCGTACCCACACAGGCCGAACGCAACGGCGACTTCTCCGCGCTGAAAACGGCCTCCGGCCAGCCCATCACCATCTACGACCCGGCAACAACGACGCTGGTCGGCAGCGCCTACATTCGGCAGCCCTTCATGGGCAACATGATTCCGTTGAACCGGAGGAACGCCGTCGCGATGGCCGTCAGCAAGTACTGGCCAGCGCCCAACCTGCCCGGGACCGGCGGCGGTCAAATCAACAACTGGGCCGCCTCCGCATCAGCGCCTTACAACATCAATCAATATGACATTAAGCTCGACCAGAATCTTGGCGATCGCCAGCGGCTGTCGTTCCGCATCTCGCAGCGCAATCCGGTCAGCGAGCCCACGCTCTTCTTCCCGCAAGCGATCAGCGCTGCACAAGGATCGACCTCGACTGTCCACAACGGCGCGTCGCTCTCGAACAACGCCATCGGCGGAGGCGTCAATTACATTTTCGACAAGAGCCCCACGGACATCATCGAATTCCGCTACGGCGTCTACCGAGTCGTCCAGAAAACCGGGCTCATCTCCGCAGGCTTCGATCCAACGCAACTCGGCTTCCCCGGGTACATCGCATCTACAGCGAACGCGCTGTTCTTCCCAGGCTTCGAGTTTCAGAACTACTACTCCCTAGGTCAGGGCAACGATCTCACCGCCGGCACACTCGGCATGATGTCGCACACCTGGATTCTCTCGAACACCAAAACCTGGTCCGGCCACACGCTCAAGTTCGGCGGCGAGTTCCGCGCCCTCATCGACAACCTGAACCAGACCGGCCGCGCCTCCGGAGACTTCAGCTTCACACCCGCACTCACGGAAGGCCCTAATGCCCAGGTTGCTTCCAGCACCGCAGGAGATGACTTCGCATCCTTCCTGCTCGGTCTCGGAGGCGGAACCGTAACTCACAACTTTAAGATCGCCGACACCACGAGTCAGTACCTCGGCTTCTACGTGCAGGACGACTGGAAAGCCACCCAGAAGCTCACGCTCAACCTCGGTCTGCGCTACGAGCTGTTCGTCCCGCGCCTCGAGCGGCACAACCGCGACGTCTATCTCAACTTCACCGCGCCCTCGCCTCTCGCCGGGCCGAGCGGCATTTCAAGTCTGCAGGGCGGTCTTGAATACGTAAGCGTCAACGGCAACCCGCGCTCGCAGTTTGACATGCCCTTCAGGAACTTCAGCCCACGCCTCGGACTCGCCTATGCTCTCACTCGCCATGCAGTTTTGCGTGCAGGCTACGGCATTTTCTATAGCATCTCCCCGACCGAAGCTGCCGGAACGATCTCCCAGACCGGCTATCGCACCGACTCCACCTACTTCGGTACCATTGATGGCGTCACACCGGCGAACACACTCTCCAACCCCTATCCAACAGGATTCGTCCCGGTAACTGGAAGCTCTCTCGGTCTGGCGACCGCGACCGGCACGAGCGTCTCAGGACCGATCCGACACACGCCCACACCGTACACCCAGGGTTACAGCGCCGGGATCCAGTACCAGCTTCCAAAAGACTGGCTCGTCGAAACGACCTACACCGGCAGCCACGGCTCGGAACTGCTCTGGAACGCCGGCTTCAATCAGCTTCCCATTTCGGACCTGAGCCTCGGCTCCCAGCTGCTCCAAACGGTTCCGAATCCGTTCTATGGAGTCATTACCAATGCGGGTCCACTCTCAGGAACGACCGTGCAGAAGCGCTATCTGATGACGCCGTATCCGCAGTTCACGGGAGTCGGTTGGGGCTATCAACCGGGCGCAAGCTCGGCGTACAACGCGGTTATCGTGCGCGTCGAGAAGCGGTTCGTTCACGACCTCGGTTTCCTCGCGGCATTCACCGGCGGCAAGTCGATGGACGACAGCTCTTCCAATAACACCGGAAACTTCAACGGCAATGGTACCCAACAGGATTTTTATAACCGTCACGGCGACTGGTCACTTTCAACCTTCGACGTCTCGCGCCGGTTCGTTGCCAGTCTCACCTACAATCTTCCCTTTGGCCACGGCCGCCAGCTCGGCGCCGGGTGGAACGCAATTGAAGATGGTTTTCTCGGGGGATGGCAGATGAACGGCATCTTTACCTGGCAGAACGGCAATCCGCTTGCACTCTCCGCGACCAACGTCGCCAATATCTTCAATCCCGGCGAACGGCCAAACACCACAGGTCAGGACGCATCCCTGGGTGGCAACGTGGAAAGCCGACTGTCGCATTACTTCAACACGTCTGTGTTCAGCCAGCCGCTACCCTACACGCTCGGCAACACGCCACGGACACTCTCGGACGTGCGAACACCGCCGCTCAGAAATCTCGACCTCTCAGTGTTCAAGAACTTCCACGCCGGCGAACACCTCACCGCTGAGTTCCGAGTGGAGGCATTCAACGCGTTCAATACGCCGTCGTTCGCTGGGCCGAACACATCGGTCAGCTCCAACTCGTTCGGCGTGATCACTGCGCAGGCGAATGCGCCTCGTCAGTTGCAACTCGGTCTCAAGCTGCTGTTCTAACTTGTCGCACAATGCGCCACAAAATCGGCGGTCAAATCCGCCCACTCGAGGAGTGTTCTCGTGCGACTGAACTCTTGCCGAAACTGTCTCTTGATGAGCATTCTTTTCGCGCTGACCGGGCTCTGCATTTCCGGCACAGCGCAACACCGCGCTGCCGACGTGCAGCTCACTATCGATGCTGAACATCCCGGCGCGCAGATCCCCGATGACTTCGCCGGCCTCAGCTTCGAGACGGAAAACCTTTTACCCAGCTCCACAGGTTCCTATTACTTCAACGACTCGAACGCCTCCCTGATCGAGACGTTCCGTAACCTCGGCATCAAGAGCCTCCGCATCGGAGGCAATACAGCCGATGTCCCCACACTGCCTTTTCCCAGCATCACGGACGCCGACCATCTGTTCTCCTTCGCGCAGGCCGTCTCCTCCAAGGTCATCTTCACCTTCAGGCTTCGCGCCGGCGGCCCACAAGACGTAGCGCCTCTCGCCAAGCACCTCATGGAACGCGACAGCTCCCTTGTCGAGTGCTTCGAGATCGGCAACGAGCCCGACATCTACGAGAAAAGTTTCGACGGCTACCGCTCCGAGCTGAACCGATACATCAAAGCCTTCGACGAGTTCGGCGTCGACCGCGACGCAAAGTTCTGCGGGCCGGGCACAACTCCCTCCAAGGTGGAATGGGCGCGCCAGTTCGTGCAGGACTTCGGCCACTCCCCTCGCATCCGCCTCGTCACACAGCACGCCTACCCGGGAGACAGCGGCCGCAAAATCACCGACGCTGCAGCAGGCCGGTCCGCGATGCTCTCAACCGCCTGGGTGAACTCCTACAACACCTTCTTCCAGTCCTTCGCTCATGACGCAGAGAGCAGTCACCTCGCCTTCCGCATCGAAGAGACCAACAGCTACTTCAATGGCGGCGCAAAGGACGTGAGCGACACCTTCGCGTCCGCGCTCTGGGGCCTTGACTACATGCACTGGTGGGCATCGCACGGTGCCGCCGGGATCAACTTCCATACCGGCGAACGCGTCGCGGCAGCCGATGAGAGCACGACCTGCTTCTACGCCGTCTTCCTCTCCTCCGGCTCCAACTACGCCATCCAACCCCTCGGGTATGCGATGAAAGCCTTCGAACTCGGCGGTCATGGACGAGTCTTGCCCGTGCAGCTAAAACCATCTACGCCGCTAGGAGATCTGACCGCGTATGCGGTTATCGCGACCGATAAAACACTCTACGTGACGATGATCAATAAAGAACATGGTCCCCATGCGCAAAACGCAGTCGTTACCGTTCTCATGCCGTTCCCGAATGATGATGCCGAACTGATCCGGCTGGAAAATTCGGGCGGTAATGTCTCTGCAAAAATTGGGATCAGACTAGGCGGCATGTCCCTGCAGGACAATGGACTATGGGATGGTCAGTGGCAGCCTTTAAGCTCAGCCTCAAAACACGGCGTCGAAGTGAACGTTCCCCCGGGCAGCGCTGCGATTCTTAAATTCATTCCGAAAGCGCCGGGGGCGCAGATGGATTCTCGAACAGAAGTCCGCCGGTCATGGTAAAGCCATCATGCGTCGACCTCATAGGCAGCGTTCTGCCAACTTCAGGATTCCACGCAGGCGCGGCGGTAAGGCAGATGCATCTGAAACGCCCTCAACGCGTAGCTTCAGGCCGTCGGGTGGCCTCGGCCGCCTGAAGTGCGCGCGGCCGTCTCGGGTGCGCCGTTCGCAAACTGGTCTGGATAGAGAGGACAGAATCGAATGTTGACGGGACGGGCCGCACTCGAGCACGAACATAAACGCTGTTGTTTTCCGGTTTGTCGCGACGGCTAGCCGTCGGCGCTGTATGACCGTGGGAAGGCACGGTAGTTGGATTACGCCTGCGGGTGAACTATCCGAGCCGCAACAATCGTAAGTTGCGGCGTGGCGCCACCGACTCTGTCGCTTTTCAGCAGCACTTCGAAATACGGAAATGGGCCATCCTTCACGCCCAATCGCTGGCGAAGTTGTTCGAGCGTCTTTTCGTTGGTGACATACTCCCCGCCGCCCTCTGTGCCTTCCGTCTCGGTGCCCGCGATGTTCAGGATGTTGCCATTGCCGCTGAGGTTCGGCAAGAACGCGATCCTGCAGTAGCTGGTCTTTGAATCAGTTGGGAAATTGATCGGCTCTCCGGGGTTCCTGGAAATCTCCTGAAACGCAGAGTGGTGCGTACTCTCGTCGTACACGTAGCGAAACTGCAGCTGTTTCTCGATCAGTTCCACCCATGGGTTCGCGCGCGGGCTGCCGAGCAGCACTACATTGGCGAACTTCATCGTGTCGACGCTGAAGTCCTTCGGACGCACGATAAGCAAACCCGACGCATCATGGTCTTTTAGCTCAGCGATGCGATATACCGTGCTGGTGCTGGCCCTGCTTGTAAGTCCGCGTCCGAAGGTCAGGCGCGCAAACTGGCTCAGCGCTGGGTTGGATACGATGAAGCGGTCCTCGGCCTCGCTGTGTGCCGTAATGTAATCCGCCAGGGACAACGATCGGCCCAGCAGATCTTCATAAAGGCTGAGGCTCGAGTCAGACACAACAACGCTGGTCGGCCGCGAGGCCGAGAACAGGTTGGACCACAAAGCCGTCAACGCCGGAGTTTGGGGCTTCGACTGCACTGCTCGATGCTGCCGGACAAGGAGTGCGACGCACACGATCAACCCAACCAGCGCAGCGGCAAACGCGCTCCTCAGTATGAGGATCTGCCTCTGGGCGTCAGCGCGAGGCGCTGGCACGGCCGAGATACCGGCCACGGCTTGCGGCAGCGGGCTCCGCTCGCGGAACAGAGGAGTGTACCGCCCCCTGGGAATCTCCAGCACGACGGGTTCATTGGCCCCCTCTGAACAGAAATAGTCCTCCAATTTCTTGCGGATCTGGGAGGCAGTGACCCGGACGATGTTGTCGGACGCCGTGTCGTAATCCTGCGGACGATCGAAAACCTCGCGGCCGATCTCCTGCTCATGCACCTCTGCATCCGGATCGGTGAGCACACGCGTCGTGACGTACTCAAGAAAATTGCGCAGCCGCTCCGACCGCTCAAACTGACGGCTCCACAGAATGCGCTGCAGAAGCGCGTATCGGTCTCGATGAGCGGAGGATTTCAGCTCGGTCTTCGCGATGATGCGCGGGATTGTTGCCACTGCGGGGTTCCTTGAGGCCGATTAACCGTATATGAAGGCGAGCAGGAGGCGCAAGGGTGCGAGTTCTTGACGCCCCGACGATGTCCATAATGCGCAACATACCCCGAAATTCCTGCATTCACGTTGCTTTTTACGGTAAAAACACTACCGCACCGCTTCATCACTGCCTAGTGTGGCCATTGTCAGGACCTGCGCCAGCCGGACCAATCGCCAGTCGTGAACTCGGCGCCAAGGGAGATGAGTGACGTGCTTCGGAACTTATTGATGCGTGGCGTAATCGGGTCAATCGTAACCCTCGTGCCCTGTGCCCTCGCAGCGCAGGAGGTTCGCGGGGTCGTCACCGGCACGATCACGGATCCCAGTGGCGCTGCCGTTCCAGGTGTTCAGTTGAGTCTTACCCAGACCGAGACGGGCACCACAACCCAGACCAAGACGGACCAGGCGGGCGCCTATCAGTTTCCGTTCCTTCTTCCGGGGATCTACACGGTCACGGCCAGAGCTGCCGGCTTTTCTGAGACCACCCGCCGCGAGGTGCGCGTCGATGCGGGAAGTCGTATCACGGTCGATCTCGCTCTCAAAGTGGGTTCGAATACTGCCTCCGTCGAGGTGGTCTCGAGCGGTGCACTGCTCGAGACCACCAACAGCGACCTCAGCCAACTGATCTCGCGCGAGGTCGTGACGGAGGTCGCGTCCTCGATCTACCGGAACGCTGCCAACTTCGTTCGCCTCGCCCCCGGCGTCACCGGGCAGTCGCAGGGCACCTATACCAGTGATAACCAGACGGCGATCAGCATCAACGGCGGCGGCGGGATTCAGGGTGGCAATGCATGGGTGCTCGACGGCATGCCCGACACCGTACCGCTCTCTACCGGCTCCGTAGTGTACGTCCCTTCGGTCGATTCAGTTGATGAGATGAAGGTTAACGCGACGATGCTCGACGCCTCGCTCGGTCGCACGACGGGTGGTGCGGTGGTCATGGAAACTCGTGCCGGCACCAACAAGTTCCACGGCGTCCTTTACGGGTTCGGCCGGTGGAAAGGGCTGAACGCGAACACCTGGGCCAATGACAGAAGCCACACGCCCCGGCCGGACGTCAACTACTACCAGACCGGATACTTTATCGGCGGCCCCGTCGTTCTCCCCCATCTCTACCACGGCCAGGATCGTCTCTTCTTCGCTTCAGCGTTTGAAGGAGATCACGACGTTCGTGACCTGTCGGAGACGACGCGGGTGCCGACCGCGGCAGAGGCAAAGGGCGACTTCTCCGCGACCCGCAGCCAATCCGGAACGCCACTCATTCTCTATAACCCATACTCGACCACGCTGAACAGCAGTGGCACGTTCTCCTCCAGAAAGCAGTTTCAGTGCATCAACGGAGTTCCAGCCGCTCCAGTGCTCACCCCGGGACCCACCTACGGCACACAGGCGACCGGCACCAACTGCGCCATCATCCCGCAGGCCCTCATTAATCCCACAGGGCAGGCGGTGCTCCAGACGTTGCTCACCGAATCCGGCGGTCCAAATCTCGCCGGGGCCAACGATCAGCTCGGAGTACAGAACTGGTATCAGGACGCAACCTACACCGTCTCCCAGTCGAACTACAGCGAGCGCGCGGATTACGTCATCAGCAACAAGCAGCGGATCTTTGCCCGGTACAGCTATCTCTCTCGCAATCAGAGCCCGACTGTATTGATCAACGGAACGCAGCAGTACAACGGCAGCGGAGCGAACATCGACACCTACCTGCAGTCCAGGTATGCCGCCATACTCAATGACACCTACACGTTCTCGCCAACGTTAGTCGGCTCCTTCGGTGTGGGCTTCATCAGGCGCGTCAACAACGACAGCTACGGATCCTTCGGGGAGCCACCCCCCAGTTCGTGGCAGCTTCCGCAGAGCCTTACAGCCAATCAGCAGATCGTCGGCTGGCCGAACTTCGCCATCGACTCTGCGGATACGGGTGTCAGCATCGGCGCACGCGCCAACCTCATCGCCAATAATGGCTACACCGCAATTGTCACCTTGAACAAGCAGAAGGGGAACCACAGCCTGAAGTTCGGCGTGGACTGGCGTACGTATCAGTTCAACACCGCAAGTCAGGGCGTCTCTGCAGCCGGCACCTTTACAGTCACCCAGAAGTTCACAGCATCGAATCCCACCAGCACATCTGCGCTCCAGACCTCGGGAAGTGGCGTCGCCTCTCTGCTGCTCGGTCTCGCCGACTCCGGCTCGCTCGCCGCCACTGCTCCCCTCACACTCGAGAATCGTTACATGGGTCTCTACATACAGGACAACTGGCGCGCAACTCCGAAACTGACCCTCACGCTCGGAGTTCGCTACGATCTGGAGACCCCCTACACCGAGCGTCACAATCAGATCTCGTTCGGCTTCGATCCCAACGCACCCGTCAATCTCACGTTCCCAGGCAGGACTCTCACCGGAGGCATCCAGTTCACCGGCGTCAACGGAAATCCAAGACGCGGCGGCAATATCGATGTAAATAACTTCGGCCCACGTGTCGGATTCGCCTACGCACCAGGCCCGAGGTCAGTCTTCCGTGGAGGCTACGCGCTCTTCTACAGCCCGCTCAACGAGCTTCTCACCGACCAGGGCAGCGTGCCGACCTTCAGTTCCAGCACAACGTATGTCGGAACAACGAACAGCAGCGCGACGCCCGCAACGACAATTTCAAATCCCTTCCCGAACGGCATCACGAAGCCGGTGGGCACCGCAAACGGAGTGTTGACCCAGACAGGATCGAGCCTCAGCTTCGTAAACCCGAATCGCGTTGTGCCGTACTCGCAGCAGTGGCAGCTCAGTGTGCAGCAGGGCCTGCCCAAGGACGCCGACCTGCAGGTTGCCTATGTGGGCATGCTCAGTCTCAAAGAATTCGAGAGCTTCGACCTGAACGAGCTCCCGCTGTCGCTGAACCTCGCCTCGCAAAACAATCAGGTTGCAAACCCGTTTTACGGGCAGCTTCCCACAAACACAACGCTGGGTGCCTCTTCAACGATCGCGCAGCACTATCTGCAGACGGCATTCCCTCAGTTCACCTCAGTCACAGAAGACGGAGTTAACTCCGGAACGACAACCTACAACGCCCTGCAGGCACGTTATCAGCAAAGGATCACCACTCAGTTACAGGTGCTCGCAACCTATACGTGGTCCAAGCTGGAGCACAACAACATCACCAGCCTGGTCAATAAGTCCTACTACCACAACGCGCTGGTGAATTATCACGCCATCTCACCGCTGGACCAGCCGCATCTGTTGCGCTTGACCATGGTCTACAACATGCCAGTCCTCTTCAAAGGCGACGGCTTCACACGCGGCGTTTTGCGCACTGCACTCGGTGGATGGGAGATTTCGAACTACTACGATCTGGAGTCCGGGCTGCCGCTCGCCATCACCGGCTCGAATGGCCGCCCCATCATTCAGGGCAATCCAATGACCTCCGGTCCTATCAAGGACAGGCTCGGAAACATCAAGGGCAGCAATGGCAATCCTGTAAATCCTTACTTCAATCCGGCAGCCTTTATCCAATTGCCCAGCCAGTACTACAACGTATCGTCCCTCACGCCTGGCGGAGTTTCTCCGACCCCGCCGTATCGCGGAGACATTCGAGCTCCCTACACCGACTCTCTCAATACAGCCCTGATGAAGAACTTCAAGATGCGCGAACGCTTCAATCTGCAGGTCCGCGGTGAGGCCTTCAATATCACCAATCACCCGACCTATAACTCTCCGAGCACGAACTCCTCGGTGCTTGGAAGCTTCGGCGTCATCACCGGCGCCACTAACAGCCGGCAGATGCAAGTGGGAGTGAAGGCCAGCTTCTGAAATCGTGACCCAGCCGAGGACCCAGAATATGCTGCGCCTTCCCCTGCGGTATCTCCGCTGGACGTTCGTAATCCTATGTACGCTTGCGATAGCATCTTGCGATTACGCGCAGACAGCGCCTTTGCAGATTAACGCCGGCATTGCAGTCGTAGTTGACCCGGCCGAAGATCCCGCAATTCAGATCGCCGCCTCCGACCTCAGGCGAGACCTGCAAAAGACGCTCGGCGCTGAATCGCCTCTTCTATCCAGCGCTGAACAGGCGGGGGCTGCAACCGCCATCGTAATTACATGCAACGGCGCGGGTACACGCCGCTATCGCGACAACACGTTGACGGCGCCGGAGAGCTACTCTATTTCGCAGACCACCAGCGGTCCCGTACGAATCGTGCTGCAAGGCAGCGACGTGCGCGGAACCGTCTACAGCATCTATCAGTTCTCTGAGCAAGCTCTGGGTGTTCCGCCTCTTTGGTTTTGGAGTGGATGGCAGCCACACCCGAGCCCTTCACTCGATATCAAACCGGCAGTGTTTCAGAGCATCAACGCACCAACTGTGCGCTGGCGTGGCTGGTTTCCGAACGACACGGACATGCTTGCTCCGTGGCTCTCGGAATCGGATGAGCACGTCGATCTTTTTCTCGAAACGCTCCTTCGTTTACGGTTCAATCTTCTGGATGTGGATCACATCAGCAACTGGAACAATCAGCCGAACCTCGGTCTCGTGCTCGCCCGCCGCTGTAAACAAAGGGGCATTAAGGTCACGTTCACGCATCTCGCTCCCTTTGGTTTTCTGCTCGGAGACTGGGACAAGTATTGGACCAGCGTGCGGCATATGCCTGCGCCTCCGTTGCGCTTGTCGGATCTCAAGGACTTGGATGAGTTCTGGACCTACGCCATCCACTTCGTCGAAGACGAACATCTCGACGTCATTCAATCCATCGAATTTCGCGTCGATGGAGATAAACCGTTCTGGAGAACCTTTCCGGACGCCCCGCAGTCTGACTCCGAACGTGCGCGGGTCATCTCCGCCATGTTGGACCATCAAATGCGCCTTCTGCGACGCGTAAGCCGCGGCCCCGTCCCGCTTACGCGAACGGTCTTCTATAACGAGGTTGGTCAATTTCTCGACGCGGGCGAGCTTACGCCTCCAAAGGATGCACTGCTGATCTGGAACTACGCGAACGAGCAGCGCGACCACTATCCTCGTCCGGAGATCTTTCACCCACACACGAAAGGGCAGGCCGTTCGGCTATTACCTCAATCTGCAATTCTTCACTACGGGTTCACATCTCGCCCAGGGTGAAGGTCCATGGAAAGTCGAGCAGAATCTCGAGGACGTGGCCCAAGGAGTCAAGCCTGGGCATCTGGACCTGGTCGTCCTGAACATTGGGAATCTTCGCGAATTCACGATGGAAATCAGTGTTGCCTCGAAGCTCTTGTGGGACGACAAGATCACGGCGGACGATGCGCTCGATGACTTCTGCGCGGAGTACTTCGATCCTGCGCTCGCAAAACCAATCCATGATGCCTATCGCGATTACTACTTCGCATACTGGCGACAGAGAGCGCCCGACCTCAAGGACTTTCCCCGTCAGTACATCTTTCATGACCTTCGTTATGCACGCGCTGCGGAGAACCTGCTTGCCCGGATCGAGATCGGTCATTACACCTCCGATCCGCTGTTCAGAGATCCTCACATGCTCAAGATTGACCCGGCGTACTCCGGCGCATCGGATGAGACGCACGCAATCGTGAACGGCACCACTGCCGCAGCCCAGCGCCTTCAGGCGGTTGTTACAATCGCACAGCATCTCGTTGAGCAGGCGCCGCCCGAGAGTCATCGTTTCTTGAACGAATCCTTGCTCAGCGATGCAAAGTTCATGCTGGCTGCTAACCTCTTTTTGAAAGATGTGGCCGAGAGCTACATCGCTGTCGATGACGCGCCCTCCGCAAAGCGCGCGCTCTCCGCGGCATCGAGCCACCTTGAGGAGATGCAGGCGGCCATTGCAAGCCGGAGTACATCGTCCATGCCCGACTGGTATCAGCACGAAACGAAGTTTGATCTGCCCGGGATGTCTCGTCGGCTTCAACATGCGCAAGAGACGATTGCCGCCAGAATCGAATCTGGCCACACTCCAACCACTGCAGAAAGCCAGAGATGAACGTTGCTGCGCCACTCACCAGATCGCAATTGAGAATCGCCATTAGGTTGTGCATCGCTCTGATCGCAGCTCTCTGTTTTGTGAGCGCGACGCCGGAAGCCGCGGCGCAAGCGGCGGCTTCACAACCGGAGATTTACCAGCCCGTCGCCGACCCGTCCGCCGTCGTTACGCTTGGGCATGCGCGTTTCACCATCTTGACTCCGCAATTAGTGCGCATGGAGTGGGCTGCCGACAGACGATTTGAAGATCATGCGTCGTTTGCTTTTCTGAACCGCCGGCTTCCGGTCCCCTCCTTCCAGTCCCGCGTAGCAAAGCATGGCGCTGTGCGGGCCCTCACCATCGATACGGCAGCTCTGCACCTCGTCTATAAGGCCGGTCCAAAGTCCGACAGGTTCGATTCGAGCAATCTCTTCATCACCTTGAAATCGATGCCCGGCACGGTCTGGCACCCAGGCCTTCCGGACACTGGAAATCTGGGCGGCACCGCGCGGACTCTCGACCGTGTGAAGGGTTCGAACATAAAGCTGGAACCCGGTCTTCTCTCGCGAGATGGCTGGGTCCTGGTGGACGACTCGGCGAGGCCCCTCTTCGACTCCGCGGATTTCTCCATGTCCGCCGGCGAAGAGAGCACGTGGCCCTGGGTGCTTCAACGTCCTGCGGGGGATCGCCTCGACTGGTACTTCTTCGGATATGGTCACGATTACCGCAAAGCGCTGGGAGACTTTGTCCGCGTAGCGGGTCGAATCCCGTTGCCGCCGCGCTACGCTTTCGGGAACTGGTGGTCGCGTTACTGGGCCTATAGCGATCAGGAGCTCAACGAGATTGTGGAGGGATATCGTTCCCGCAACATTCCTTTGGATGTCCTGGTCATCGACATGGATTGGCATCTGGCCTTTCGCGGAAATCAGCTCGACCAGTCGGGTCATCGCAAGGGATGGACCGGCTACACATGGAATCGCAATTTGTTCCCGTATCCGGAGCTCTTCCTCAACAGCATTCATGACGAAGGCCTCAAGGTCACGCTGAATCTCCATCCCGCCTCTGGCGTTCAGCCCTTCGAAGAGGCCTATCCGGCGATGGCAACAGCGATGGGTCAGGACCCGAAAGAGCAGAAGTACGTTCCCTTCCAGATCACCGATCGCAAATTCGTAGATAACTACTTCAAAATCCTCCACCACCCGCTCGAGAAGCAGGGCATCGATTTCTGGTGGCTGGACTGGCAGCAGGAAGACAACACGGCAGTTCCGGGCGTGAATCCGACGTTCTGGCTCAACTACCTCCACTTCACTGACCAGGAGCGTGAAGGCAAACGGCCGTTGCTGTTTCATCGCTGGGGCGGCCTCGGGAACCACCGTTACGAGATCGGCTTCTCGGGCGACGTGATTTCAAGCTGGGAGTCGCTGGCGTTTCAACCACCGTTTACAGCACAGGCCGCGAATGTCGGTTATGCGTATTGGAGCCACGATATCGGCGGACACATGCCCGGTCGCGTTGATCCTGAGCTCTATACGCGGTGGGTACAATTTGGCGCGTTCAGCCCCATCCTGCGCACGCACACCACGAAGAACGCCGACGCTGAGCGCCGCGTGTGGGCCTATCCGGAACCATTCTCGGATGTGATGGCCGATACGATGCGGCTGCGCTATGCCTGGATTCCCTACATCTATACCGAGGCTCGCCGCACTTACGATACCGGCGTCGCCTTCATCCATCCGCTCTACTACGATTGGCCATCCGATGCGGAAGCCTATCGCTCGTCCAACGAATACATGTTCGGCGATCAGGTGATCGCCGCGCCGGTGGTAGGTCCTCTCGATGCAAAGACCGGCCTCAGCACAGAAAACATCTGGCTGCCGCAAGGCGAGTGGATCGAACTGCCCACGGGCGCGCATCTCCAGGGCCCCACGCGCATCGACCGCTCCTTCGCACTCCAGCAAGTTCCTCTGTACGAACGTCCCGGAACGATCATCCCCATGCAGCCGCCGATGCTGAACACGGCTGCGAAGCCTGTCGATCCCCTAATCCTGCGTATCGCCCCACTCAACGATGGCCAGAAAACGAGCTATACGCTTTATGAAGACTCCAGCAAGGGCCGCAACTACATGACGGGCGAGTTCGCCACGACGTCGCTTCACGCCGCACGAGCCGGCAATGTTCTCACCATAACCGTCGATCCGGTAAAGGGATCGTATCCAGGAATCACTACTCGCCGCGCTATTGAAGTTCAACTTCCCGGCGACTGGCCGCCCACTCGCGTCGAAGCGAACGGTGATCCGCTCTCCTACTCGAAGCGCGCCGACGAACAAGGATGGTGGTTCACCGGAAACACGCTCACCACGAACATCCTCACGCCAGCTGCGAACGCAAATACGAGCGTCACCATCGTTGTCACGCGCGATCCGCAGTGGGTCGCTCATACGGCTCTCCTGGACGCCTTTGCCGGCAACATGGCGACACTACGGCGGGCGTACGACGACATCAACTCCTCTTGGGCGATCGACGACCTAGTGGCGGCGATGCAAACCGGCGACCGCATCACCTATCACCCTGAAACCGCGTTCGCTGAGGTTCAGCGCCTTCCCGAACTTACGCGCAGCGCTCTCGACGCAGTCCACACGATCCAGGCCCGACAGCGCCTCCGTGCAAATACGGAACTCAGAGATGCAGCTGCTGTCGACGGCGCGACGTCTATAGCAGATCGATTGACGGCCGCCGAGTTGGCTCTCCGGCAGCTCGTCGATGCGCTCGGCTCCTCGGGGCATTCCTAGCTTGACCAAGGAGCTCGGAGCGCCAAAGTTCCGTGTGAACTCGATTAATCCAGTGGTCATCGATACAGAAGGCGCAAGAGCGATGGACGCATTACGACAAAACTGCTACCGCAATCAAGGCCATCACGCCGCTCGTTCGCACCGGGATTGCCAGAAGACATAGGCTTGATTGCTGCTTTCCTCGCGTCCGATGAAGGGCGCTGGCTTACAGGAGAAATCATCTTTGGAAGTGGAGGGGACGTTGAGTACAACGGAGCCGCATCGGCCCGCCGGTCTTTCCCTGCTAAAAAACCGTGAAGCGGACGGAGGCGACGTCACCAGTGGAATCTATCTACCGAAATAGCGGTCGACTCGGACGCCGCTCGGCGATTCTAGGGCGGATGCCGGCTTATTTTTACTCGGACCCTGCAATCCGGCCATATTGCACTTCACCAGCCCGCAAACGGTCGCCTGAAGTAACCACTGGACTTCGCTGTAATCTCTCAGCAATTCCCTGCTCCTGTCATTAAATTCCCTGCTCGCAATTTCCCTTTCCTGCCCAAAGCCCAGCTTTTCGGTCTTTATTCGGGATGAAGCCCGCGATTTTGCGCTTGATTCCCTGTAGATTTCCCTGGTACCAGGGAATTCCATACCGAGACGAGTTCGACGTAGACTGTACCCACCGTCACCTGCTTTTTCACGAAAATCTCTGATCAATTCCGGGACATCTCGGCAGCAGTCGCTTCGGTTGCGGCAAGGCGTCACCCTCATGCTGCTGTTCGCGGCTGGAGCGGTGAACTTCTTTGATCGCGCATCGCTGAGCGTGGCGAACACCACAGTGCGCGCCGAGATGCATTGGAGCGCCACCGAGATCGGTTGGCTGCTCTCGGCGTTTTCACTGGCGTACGGCTTTTCGCAATTACCGCTGCTTGCCATTCTCGAACGCTTCGGAACCCGTCGAGCTCTCGGCGCAGGGCTGGGATTGTGGTCCGCGGCTCAGATGTTGACCGGGCTCGTGCGCGGCCTCGGTCCGTTCCTCGCATTGCGCGTTCTTCTCGGTGCGGGCGAGGCCCCGTTCTATCCCTGCGGTGTTCATGTAATACAAGAGTGGTTTCCTGCTGAAACACGCGCGCGAGCCACGGCATTTCTCAACATGTCGTCAACAATTGCCATGGCGGCAGCGCCTCCCGTACTGACGATCGTGATGCTTCGCTTTGGTTGGCGCTGGATGTTCGGCCTGCTGGGTATCGCTGGTTTGCTGGTAGGCGCGGCGTGGATGATCTGGTATGTGGAGCGCGCGAGGATGGATTCTGTTGGCCAGCCATCGCCGGCCGGCAGCGCCCCGAGCGCGTGGCGCGTGCTGTTGCGCCATCGAACGATGTGGGGCATGATGCTCGGCTGGTGCGGCATCAATTACACAGCCTGGCTCTATACCGCGTGGGTGCCGGGCTACCTGGAATCGGCCCGGCATCTCGGCGTCGGCAAAAGCGGTTGGCTGGCAGCGATTCCCTTTTTATTTGGCACATTGGGAATGGCGTTGAGCGGGTTGATGAGTGACTGGTTCGTCCGCCGCGGAGCGCCACTGGTGAAGGTACATCGCATCAACCTCGTCGCCGGAATGGTGCTCTCCGCCGCCGGCACTCTGATCGTCGGTCGCAGCGAGAGCACGCCGATCGCGATCGCCGGCATAAGCGCGGCGCTGTTCTTCGTGCACTTCGCAGGCACGTCGGGCTGGGGGTATGCGCAGGCAATGGGCAGTGACAAATATACGGCGCCAATTGGCGCGCTCATGAACTTTGCCAGCTTCATCTTCGCGTCGGCAGCTCCGGTCGTGACCGGCTGGCTGCTCGATCGCACGCACTCCTTCACCCTTTCGCTTGAACTCTGCAGCGGGATCATGCTGCTTGGCGCGCTCAGTTATGCGACGCTCGCCAGGCCTCCGCGCCAAGGCACGCTGGCCGCCGGCGCCGCATCATCGACTGATGCATTGCAGATGTGAACGCTGTATTCAGAACCAGGTGTGCATTCGCAGCATCGCGCTTCGCGCCGGTGCGATCGCGTTGCCGGAGAACAGGCCACCGAAATCGATCACGTTGAGACGATTGTTGAGATTCCTCCCATCCGCCTGCAGTGTCAGGCCCCATCGATCACTCGCATGGAGATCGATCCCCGCGGAGGCGTTGATGGATAGGTTCGGTCGGATGCGGCCGCGATCGAAATTAACGCGGTCGATCACCGCCGCTCCATACTCGGCCAGAGCCGTAGCCTCAGGGCCTTGGTACTCGAACGGCAGCCCGGAACCAAAGCTCTGCCCGGCCGCCAGCCAGAACCTGCGGTGCGGTTGATAGCGGAAGAGCATGTTGAGCGTATTGCGCTGGTCCTGTGAGTTGGGAAAATGACCCGAGAGCTGCGAGACCGCATTCGACGCATCATCGCCGAGAAAGAGTCCGCCGGTGACCGGAGCCCAGACATTCCCGACCATGTACGAGTAGCTCGCGAAGCCGCTCCACGGCCCGAGATGATCTATGGTCAGCTTACCTTCCGCACCATAGATCACCGCGCGATCAAATGCTATGGGATAGCTGACTGCGGTGTTGAGCAGCTGATCGTCATCGGCAAAGTTGCGAAAATCGCGGCGGTAGATATTCGCGTCCAGCCGCACATGGTCAACAAAAACGTGGCTTGCACCACCTTCATAATAGTTTCCTCGCGACGACTTCACGGGAAGGTGAAGGAACGGGTAGTCGAGCGCGCTTGCGTCCGGTGAGCTCGAGATCAGGATGTTTTCAAAGCTGGGCGTGATGAAGACGCGATCGAAGGAAGCGTGCAGCAGCAGCGCCCCACGTGCGATGTAGCGCCCGATAGAGAGACGCGAGCTGAGTGCGTTCTGATTGAGCAGCAACTGATAATGATCCCAGCGCAGCCCGGCGCTTATCGTCCACGAGCGAAGACGAGCATTGTCCTGGATGAATGCGGATTGCTCGAGGTCGAGCCCGTGCGCCGCGAAGGCCGGCAACGTGGTGGGCGTTGCCTGGTCAAAGAATGTTGGATCCGTGACGCTATAGCTGAAGTTCTCATGCAGCGCGATGTTGTCGGACTCGATGCCGGCTTTCAGATCGTGCGCGCCGCGCTGCACGTTATACGAAGCGCGAACATAACCCTCGCGAAACCAGTTGTGCTGAAATGCAGCGATAGGAATAGGGTTCGTATTTGAGCCAAGATCATTTGCGTTCTCGCGGCCCATGCCGCTGACCGTGAATAGCGCTTTCGGCGAGAAGAGATGCTGGTAGCCAACCGTCCCGATGGTCTCGATGTTATCCGCGTTCTGAATCTGATCGGCCTGCTGCTGAATGAGCTCGTTCGGGATGAGGTACCGGGAGAACTCGTGCCTGATGGAGACGCGAAGGCGATCGTTCGCCGAGAGATCTGCGGCGTCGCTCAGCGCGAACTCGCCTGTAGCGCCGGAGTTTGTGTAGTTCTGCGGAACTACGGGGTTGAGGTAATAATCTGTGCGTGCGCCCGCGCCGTTTGCGGTCAACGTGTTCTTCGTCCACGTGTACCCCACCGATGCAGAACCCCCCGTTGTGTTGTAGCTGCCGCCATACAGATCGGCTTGCCCGTGAAATCCCGGATTGGTCTGTCGTTGTGTGTCGACCGTGATGACGCCGCCAAGTTTTCTACCGAACTCCGCCGGAATCCCGGCGGTGTAGATCGTCATCGTGTCGATGTCTCCCGCATCCAGCGCGGGCCCGAAGCCAGGTGAGTGGTTGTCCGTGAGTGGAATGCCGTCCAGCACAATTTCGGTCTGGTACTCGGAGCCACGCGGATGCAATACCGCATTGCCCTCATAGATCCAACCTGGCTGCGACACGACAAGATCCTGCAGCGAGCGCCCCGGCAATGAGGTCAAGCGATCGCTTATCTGCTCGCGCCCGAGCGTCCTCGGTGTAGAAGCTGCATCACGATCCAGCAGCGTGGACGCGCTGACATTCACGTGCGTCTGCAGCGGCGCGACCTGCAGCCGAATCGTGCGCGTAATCGGCAGCTCGGTTCCGATGGAGATGGTTGTCGCATACGGCGCAAAGCCGCTGGGCGACATCTGCACTGCGTACATGCCGAACGCAAGATGCCGAACATCCAGCACGCCTGCATCATCGGTCGAAAGACTCTGCACATAACCGTTATGCGCAGAGCTCACCTGCACGGTTGTCCGGACAGCTGCGCCGGAGGGATCCGTCACGATCAGTCGCAGCTCACCGCGGTCGCTCTGGCCCAACGCCGTGATCGCGATGAAGACCGCCAACCACGCGAGCCGCGTCATATCAGCGGCGTCGCGGGCCGGTCGGGAAGTCGTGCGAGAGGCTCTGGATGATGTTGTCGGCCTGCGTTCCGCCCTTGCAGGAGGGATGGCCGAAGCCGCTGGGGCTGACGCCGTTATGGAAGTCGAGAATCATGTTGTCATTGTGATCCGGCTGGGTCCCATGGGCACCGCATCCAGGTGCAGCTCGTGCCGCACCTTCCAGGCGATGACGTGATCCGTGCAGGAGGTATCGCCGCTCAGCCCCAGGCCGCCAACGATCTTCCGTCCGGAGCATACAGCGGAAGCCACCTGCGAATACGATGATCCCGCCGATCGGCTTTGCCGACCATCGGATCGTTCGGCGTGCCGAGCGCGGCCGGATCGGCCGAAAACGGCCTGCGGATTGGGCGGCGCGCTGGTCGCCAGAGTGTAGAGGCTTTGCCCCGGCTGTGACGCCGCGAAAATGTTAGCGGTGGAGAGCGCATAGTCGCGCCCGCTCAGGCCATTTGCGGTGTTCGCCTTTTCAGCCGCGATCACGCGGCTGCCCGGCCACTGGTCGCCGCGCGTCGTGCCGCTGAACACGATCGCGCACACAATGCCGTCGCGATTCACCACGGCGGCCCATTCCTGATTGCCCATGCCGCCATTCTTCGAGGCGCCCTGGCTCACGACTCCCTGCACCACCGAGCGCAGTCGGCCCGCGTCGGGCAGTCGCCGCAGTTCGGCTTCGCTTGCGCCGCAGCAGCAAGGGTTGTGAGCGAAACGAGAGCGAGCGTTGCAAGCGATGCGCGGAGTCTGCATGAGAATTCTGCTCCTTTGCGTTACTGAAGCTGGCGAAGGTAGGCGACAAGATCGTGCAATTGCTCGCCGGTGAACTGCGTGAGGTTCGGCATCTGCGCTCCGGGCTTCAGAGATTGCGCGTGCGTGATCCAGGCTTCGAGATACGCGTCGTTGTTCTGGTAAGAATTGCGCCGCAATGTACTGGCGGCTGCCGATATGCGTCAGGTCCGGCGCGACCGTGCCGCCGGCGATGGTGCCGCGCACCGTGTGGCACATCGAGCAGGGCCCGGTGAGAAATACCTGTTCGCCTGTCGGACGCGGCGGATCGGTCGGCTCGCCCCATGCTGCAGCTGTGCTGCAGCCACGCCTCGTACGAGTCCTCGTCTTCGCACGACCGCAAGAGCCGCATGCGCGCATGCTCGGCGCCGCAGAACTCCGCGCATGGCCGGTGTATTCGCCGGGTTCGGACGCTTCGATGCGAATGTAATTCGTCAGGCCGGGAATCAGGTCCACCTTGCCGTGCAGCGCCGGAATCCAGAACGAGTGCATCACATCGCGCGTCTCCACCTCGATATTCACCGGGCGCCGCGGGAAGATGCAACTCATTGGCGGTCGTGAACTCCTGCGAAGGATCGTCGTTCAGGTAATGGATCTCCCACCACCATTGATGGCCGATGATGCGAATCTCCGGCTTCATGCTCTGCGCCATCTGCGCGTGCACGGCGCTGCCGCCATGCATGCCGTGGATGGGAAAGTCGCGCAGCAGCCCCAGCCCGAGCACGAACAGCACCGTCAGCACGATCAGCGGAATCGCGATGCCGCCGATCGCGATCCATCTTCGCCGCCACTGGCATCAATCGGTGCATGCTCGGCAAGCGTGCCGCGCCGGCGGTAGAACGCATGACCGAACAGCGCCCACATGATGACCGTGATGACGAGGAACAGCATGGTCATGAACGTCATCAGGTGGGCGATGCTGCGCGCCGCCGGGCCGTGCGTCTCCAGCGTGGATTGCGCAGAGCTGCACGCAGCTCAGCAGCATGCAGCCGGCGAGCGCAACGATGTTGCGCGATGCCGTGCGAACCATCTAGCGTCTCCCCGTGCGCGTCTGCGTGACCAACGCCCAGTACGTGTTCTTCGACGGATTCTGCACCTTTTCGTCCGCGGGCTCGACCGGCGGGTCCGGCTCCTGCGGCGTGCCCATGGATCTTGATGTAAGCGACCAGCTCCCATATTTGCGCATCCGGAATCTTCGTGCCCCACGCCGGCATGCCCTGCGAGCGGCCATGCGCGATGGAGTCGAAGATCTGATCGTCGCGATTGCCGTAAAGCCAGTCCGGATCGCGCAGGCTCGGGCCCATGCCTCCGCCGGCGTGGCCGCCATGGCAGCCCGAGCAGTTGTACCAGTCGAACAGTCGCCGGCCATCCTGCAGCGCGACCGGATCGTTGCAGTACGGATTGTGCGGTAGCTGCACGTTCGTCGGCGCACCCGGCACCGGGCCCAACGGGATCGGCGATGATTGCCGGGCCGCCTGCGGCGATGCTGGTTGTCTGCGTGCGCCGGCAGCCGCACAGCAGCGCGAGCAGAGCGGTGGAAGCGGCAACAGCAAATGTGCAGCGCATCGTTAGTCTCCCTTCTCCGCCTTCGCAGGCTCGCTGCGGCTTGCGCGCTGCTGCGCAGCTGAGGAACGCCATACTCGCGCAGGATCTCGTCGATCTCGCTGCGCCGCCGCACGAGCTCCGCGTCGAGCTGTTGCTTCAACGCCGTGTCGCCTTCACGCACCCCAATGGCGATATCGAAGTGAAACGGCAAGCGTCGGATTTCGGCTGTCGCTATCAACCGGCGTGATCTCCAGCGGCACGGCAGAGTTCTGCGCGAAATATCCGGCCAGCGGTCCCCACGCGATGGCTACATCCACGGTCTTATCGGCGACAGCGCGCATCAGGTCCGCCGGCGGGTTCTTTTCATTCAGGTTGCCGAAGATGCTGAAGCCGACAAGATTGCGTCACGATGCCCCGCTGGATAAGCGCATGCACCGGCGGCAGGCTGTCGTCCTGCTCGCCCAGCACATGCACGCCGATGTTCAGCGTGCGCAGACGCGGATCGTCGAAGCTGAAGCGATGTGCAGACCGCGGTCGCGCCGCGAGATGAAGACATAGGTCGAGCGGTAGTAGGGCTGCGTGGTGTCGGCTTCGTCAAATGCCGGCGGGCACGCCCATCACCACATCGCAGACGCCGCTGTTCAGCGTGATCTTGAAAAACTTTTCGCGTTGCGGAAACCAGAAGTAAACCACCGGCCGATGAAGGTCTGCCCAATCAGATCGGCGATCGGTTCTCAAAGCCCTGCTGCTGCTCGTTGGAATAGGGCAGGTTGTTCGGGTCGGCGCACACGCGCAGTTTCTGCTGAGCGCTCGCCGACACGCTGACCGCAAGCGCCGGCAGCCACGACGAATCCTAGAAGCTGAAGACATAGAGCGTGTCTCCCGGTTGCGTCGCGCTCTTGATCTTGCGCATCGCGCCCACCGTGCCCAGCGCCGCATAGGGATCGTCGGTGGAAACGCGGGCAGCGCGGTCGCGCCCATCCATCCGCCAATGCCGGAGTAGATCGCCACATACTGCTTGCCATCCGGGCCAACGAACGTCATCGGATTGCCGACGATGCCCGACGCGGTCTTGAACTGCCACAACACCTTGCCGGAGTGTGCGTCCACCGCGCGGAACCAGCCGTCCATGGTGCCGTAGAAAACCACATCGCCGCCGGTGGTGAGCACGCCGCGAGTAGACCGGGAAATCCTGCTCCTTGATGCTCCACACCTTCTTCGCGTTGGCCACGTCCCACGCCATGAACTCGCCCTGATAGCCGCCCGGGCCCGGATACATGCGCACGCTTGCGCCAAGATACGGCGTGCCCGCGATGTAGTTCACCGCCGTCCCTTCATAATCCATGCAAGTGTTGTGCGCGGGAATGTAGAGATAGCCGGTCTGCGGATCGAAGGAGGACGGCACAAATTCTTTCGCGCCGGTCGACGATGGGCAGATGTCCTTCGCGAACTTGCCGAAGTGCGTCCGCTTGTCCTGGTCTTCGTCGGCAGCACCGGTCTTCAGGTCGAAATAGTCGGCCCAGTTCACCGGCTCAAATTTCTCCGCCGAAAGCACCTCGCCCGGTCTCGCGGTCCATCACGAACATAAAGCCCGTGCGCCCGGGATGGAGCAGCAGCTTGCGCATCTGCCCCTGCCACGGCATGTCCACCAGCACGTTCTCCATGATCTCGTCGTAGTCAAAGCCGTCATGCGGCTCAATCTGGTAGGCCCACTTCGCCATGCCGGTCTCCGGGTCGCGCGCCCAGATCGTGATGGACCACTTGTTGTCGCCGGGCCGCATGTCCGGGTTCCACACGCCGGGATTGCCCGTGCCGTAGTAGATCAGGTTCAGTTCCGGGTCATAGGAGATCCATCCCCAGACCGTGCCGCCGCCCAGCTTCCACTGCCCCGGCGTCCATGTCTTCAGCCCAAGGTCCTTGCCGCGGTCCTTCGCGTAGAACGGATGAAAGTCGCGCCGATGCGCACGTCGCGATCGGGCCCGGTGGAATACGCCGTCCACATAATCTGCCCGTCTTCACGTCGAGCGCGGTGAGCTGTCCGCGCACGCCCAGCTCGCCGCCGCTGTTGCCGACCAACACGGTGTTATGCACCACGATCGGCGCCATGGTCGTCGTCTCGCCGTAGTGGATGTCGCCAACCTGCGTCTTCCACGCGAGCTTGCCGGTTTTCGCGTCGACTGCACGCGTGTGGTCGTCCAGCGTGTTGTAGATGATCTTGCCGTCCGCGTAGCTCGCGCCGCGGTTCACCACGTCGCAGCAGGCGACGCCCTGCGACTTGATGTCAGGATGCGGATCGAAAATCCACTTTGCGGAAAGCCCGGCTTCGTCAGGTCAAACGCGATCAGCTTGTCCGGAAACGGCGTAACCATATAGAGCGTGCTGCCCACCACCAGCGGCGCCGCCCTCATGTCCGTGTGGAATGCCCGTGGCCATGGTGGCCACCACGTGCAGGTTCTGCACATTCGTGCTGTTGATCTTGTCCAGCGGACTGTAGCGCGTGTTGCCGTAGTCGCCTGCCGGCATCGTCCACTGGCCATTGGCGACTGGCGAAACAATGTGGATTCCGGGCAGCGCGCCGGGGATGTTGGTCGTCGTGCCGTTGCTGCGGCTTGCTTGCTGCGCAGCCGGCGCCGCCAGCAACAAGCACGAGGCCGCTGCGAGCACACGCGAGACGCTCCGCAATGTTCCAATCAATTGCTGCATCGATAGTTCCTTCCGGCCCACGCAGGGTGTAGAGATACGCGGCGATGTCATACGCCTGGTCATCTGTCAGGCCAAGGTCGGGCATCGCCGTATTTGGGTTCACCTGTTTCGGGTGCTCAATCCAGTGCGCCAGATTGTCCGGCGTGTTCGGCAACTCGCCCGCGATCATCGTGCGCTGGCCCAGGTACAGCAGCGGGGGCCCACCAGCCCGCGCGCCGCGTGGACTCCGGGAACAATGTGGCAGCGCGCCGCAGCCGTAGGCGCGAATCAGCTGCTTTCCATGCGGCGGATTGCCGCCGGTCTGCACAATGTAGGCCGCTTGCGGCCCGCATTGCAGCCCAGGCCGAGCAAGCCCGACCATGCACCCACGCGAGCGCGATGCAGGCGCGTATCATCGCGCCCTCCAGCAGAGTCCAGAAACAACGGAGGCAGCGCCAGCCACACAATGCCCATGCCCAGCGTGATCGCTGACGATCACTCCCGCCGCCGCCATAAACTCGTGCCGCTCCACCGCTTGCGTATCCACGAGACTGGCGCGGTCGCAAGCGCTCGCCAGTTCCGATACGAAGTCAGCCCCGCTAGATCGTGCACGGCCAGCAGCGCCAGCGCGCAACAAGTACAGCCACCGCGCCGCCGTGGCGTGCTGCGGGAATGCCGTCGTCTTACTGATGCGTGCACGCGCGCCAGGTAATCACGAGATCGAGACATCCCAGCGACACCCACGCGACCGCCGACGTCGCAAAGCCGAACCACAAGCTCCGCCGCCTGCCACCGCGGGTCTGCGGCTGCGGACTTGGCTGCGGAGCATGGGGATTAGTGACCATGATGCAGCCCCTGAAAATGGGAATGACATACAGCAGCACGACGATAAACACCCACACCACATCCACAAAATGCCAGTACAGTGAGACCGTGTGATACGGCTGGTGCGGCGTGCGGAGCGCTTTCGCCATCGCGGCAGCACGCCCACATAGACCAGCATCATCAGCCCGACAATCACGTGCGCCGCGTGCAAGCTGGTGATCGCGTAAAAGATCGAGCCATAGGAGTCGCTGTATGGCGCAAGATCGTTCCAGTGCGACGCAGTACTCAAAGCCCTGCAACGCAAGAAAGATGAGCCCCAGCGCGACCGTGATCCACAGCGCTAGGCGCCCCAGGGAAAATCGCTCCACCTTCACCTGCTTCTCGCCCCAGTGCAGCACCACGCTGCTGGCGAGCAGGATCACCAACAGCATCAGCGGATAATTCAGCTGCGGAGGCTTCTCATCGCCCAGCGGTCCTTGTTATTCCCAGGTAGTAGTAGGCGCCAAACATGCACACGAAGAGCATCGCCTCCGTAGCGATGACCACCCATGCCCAGATGCCGCGCTCCTGGTCGATCGGCAGCGTCGACAGGCTGCACGCGCGGGGGAGGAATTTGCACAGCTGAACTCACAGCACCTCCTTCTCCGTCCGCGGCCACATCCAGAAGCAGCCAATCAGGAACGATAACAAGGATCAGCAGCCAGCGCTACCCATACCATCTGCAGCACGAATGCGAGAAAGAACATGAACAACGCGATGCTCATCATCAGCGGCGCCAGCGAATCTTCCGGAATCGTCGCAATACCGATCGGCAGGGCATCGAGCAATGTCGTACTGGCGTCAGGCGGCCCGCGATCGAGCACCCGATCGTTGTCCGGGTCCTCCTCTTCCTCGAAGTCATCCCACAGCGGATGCCGCGAAGCCACCAGCGGGAATGTGCACCGAGCCGTACGGCGTCGGGCGGCGAATCGCTGTCCCACTCCAGCCCATCCGCGTTCCACGGATTCTTCCCTGCCGTCGCCCTAACTTCAGGCTCCAGCAGATTCAGGATGCTCACAGCATGCCAATCCCAAGCACGAACGCGCCGACGGTCACGACCATGTTGATCCATCAAAGCCCAGCCCCTGCTGATACGTGAAGATGCGCCGCGGCATGCCCAGCAGCTTACCA
>CAWIFG010000009.1:0-422533 GCA_963835345.1 uncultured Acidobacteriaceae bacterium
TCTTGGCTATGATGCGGTCAACATCAGCTACCGCGATTTCCGCCTGGGCAAGGCCGCGACCTGGCGGCGTTGCAGGGCGCGAAGTTCACGCCGATTTCGGCAAACCTGCTGGATGCCGGTTCCGGCAAGCCTCTGTTTCAGCCTTATATGGTGAAGCAGGCGGGCGGGGCAAAAATCGCGATCGTCGGCGCGACCGAATCTCCCGCGGCGCTGGCGGTGCTGCCGGAGCTCGGCCAAGCAGCTTGCCGGGATCAAGATCCAGCCGCCGGCTGGAGGCATTGCCGCGGTTCTGCCCAAGGCGCGCGCCGAGGGCGGGCGAGTGGTGTTGCTGTTTTACGGATCGCCGGCCGGCGTGGCGCCGATCCGAAAGCAATTTGCCGGGCAGATCGACGCGATTCTGATCGGCGGCGGCCAGCCTGGCGAAATCCCCGCGGGCGGCACGCCGCCTTTGATTGCGACCGTCCTCCCACGGGCGGCAGGTGGCCGACGTGACTGCTGACGCCCGGCAGCTGCGCCGCAGGTGACGCAATGGGCGGTTGTCAGGGCATTCGCCGCCGACCCGGCGATGAAGAAGCTCGTTGCCTCCTATCCGACCGGCAATGCGCCGCTGACGCTCGCGCCGGCTCCCGCGTCGGCCCCGAAGTGCAGCGTCGCCGACCGCACGGCCGATCGAGAGAATCGATCCCGGCAAGACCGAGCAGCTCAATGCCGCGGCACGCAACAGCGCGGTGGAACTGAAGGTGAAATCCGTTTCCCTGCTGGACAAGCTGGGGATGCGGCCGCGCCGGAGGGCAAGCGGCTGCTGGTGATCGACGCCGAGATTCCGCAACCTCCAGCCGCCGCAGATGGTCGATGGCCAGATGGTGCCCGCGCAGTACCAGGTGCCGAAGCTGGCCGACAACCTGTACGGCGTCGCCGATGAGGCGCGGGTCCTGCATCGCGCCGAGATCGATGCCGCGGGATTGCTCTCATTCGACAGCGTCAATCTCGAGAAGCAGAACGACACCGTCGGCGGGAAGATCGTCTACGAGGTGCCGCAGGATTCCATGCCGCAGGACGTGAAGCTCCGCTTCTACGATTACGCCCACGGCAACATCGTCATCCCGATCCTCTCCGGGCCATGTCGATCCGGCAAAGCCCGCGTGCCGCCGCAGCAGAACCAGGTGGTGGAAGCGGCGATCTATGGCATCAAGAAGCTCGACAAACTGAACGATCAACCGCACCCGCCGGGCAGACGTTCGTGCAGATCGAGCTGCGCGCCCGCAGCACGATGGTCAATTCGGTGCCGGCGTCGGGCTTTGATTTTCATGCCGCTCCCGGCGCGAAGATCAACGTCGGCACCGTCGCCGATTGGAAGGAATCGCGAAAGTACATGCAGGTGGTGGCCGACGGGGTGCATTCGTATTTGCCGCTGCCCGGCGGCGACCTGCCGGAGGAGCCGCGGTTTCTTCCCGACGTGATGACCGGCGGCAGCGTGGCGTTCCTGGTGCCCGCCGATGCCAAGTCGCTGGAACTGCGATGCGATTTCCCGAATGCAGCGCTTCCCGATGGAACGGTGATTCGCGGCGTGCCGTTGACGTTCGCCCATCGAGGGAACGCGGCCCGCGCTCGCGCTGCGCCGAGCCTCGCCGGGGCGAAGGACGAAATCTTCGACGTGTCGATCATCGCGGCAAAACGTGGCATCGCAGTTCGGCGGAAGAACGCCGACGAGGGCAAGAAGTTCTACGTCATTGACGTGCTGGTGAAGAACCTCGGCAAGCAGCAGGAGTTCTTCCAGCCCAAGGAGCAGCTCAAGTACGCCGACGCCAAGGGCGGCACGTCCGACTGGGACGATGCGACGCTGTCGGGGACTCTATTGCCCGTCCGAGCAGATGTACATTCCGCCGGGCGAGCTGCGGGAGTTTCAGATCGCGTACCTGATTGCCGCCGACGAGACACGGCCCGGATCGCGTATAGCGCGGTGACCGAAGGGGCATCCAAGGTGCTGACGCTGCCGCCGCTGCCGGCGCAGGTCGCGGCCGCGCCGGCCCCGCCCCGGCCGAGCGCCGCACCGCCGGCCACTCCCCGCCGCTCCCCCGCCAGCATCGGCGATGCCGCAGCCCCGCCCCGATGAAGCACGTCGGCGGTCGCCGCGCGCCCCGACCGGAGCCGACCCGCCGGTGCGGCAGCAGCCGCCGCGGCCGACACTGGTCCCAAGCCGCGGCCGCACGGGCCGCCCAAGGGCATCGCGGGCGTCGGCCTTACCGCCGAGCAGGTCAACCAGGCGATCGACCGCGGCATGAAAGGCCTGTGGGAATATTGCAGCAAGAAGGACGCCGACGAGGGACGTGCTCGTTCGGCGAGCACGAGGAGGACGTGCTGTGCGCCCTGGCCCTGGTCCATGCCGATGCCCACAAGAAGATCCCCGAGTTCGATGCGGCACTTCGCGCGTACCTCGCCCGCGTCGACCCCGCCCAGCCGCCGGGCAGTCACCAAACGTACGTCAACGGCCTGCTGTGCATGCTGATCCAGGCATACGGGGACCCGGCGTTCGAGCCCAAGCTCCGCACCGCCACCCGATGGCTCGTGGAATCGCAGGGCCGGACGGGACGTGGACGTACGACCGCCGAGTTCCCGAGACGCTGTTCGCCCAGCCGCCGGCACGGGCGTGCTGCAGGTCGGCGGCGGCCTCCCGCCGGATGCGCGAGGCGAGCCTTGGAAGCGGCTGACGCCTTGGCCCAAGGACCGCTCAACGGGGACAATTCCTGCACGCAATACGCGATGCTCGGCCTTCAGTCCGCCGCCTCCAGCGGCATCGACTTGCCGGCCGACCTGTGGAAGCGTGCGCTGGACATCGCCAACGGGCCGGCAGGGCACCAAGAGCGGCGGGTGGGATTACCGCGAAGCCGGCCGAGGAGACGGCGGATACGGCAGCATGACCGCCGCCGGCGTCTGCGCCGTCGCGATCTGCCAGCTACCGCACCGGCAACGCGGACTTCGCCAAGGATCCGGCGGTCATCCACGGGCTCGGATGGATGGACAAGCACTTCTCGCGTCGAGCACGCACCCCGAGGGCGGCGACGGGGAAGGAATGGATCGTTCTACTGGCTCTATTCCGTCGAGCGCGTCGGCCGGATGCTCGATACCGATTTCATCGGCATCCACGAGTGGTATCCCGAAGGCGCCGCATGGCTGGTCCACGGCCAGCAGGCCGACGGGATGTGGCACGGGCCTGGACGGCGACGAGAAGGACGACACGCGCCTGCCCACCAGCTTCGCCCTGCTGTTCCTCACCCGCGCCACGCCGCCGCTCAAGCCGGTCGAGCGGCACGGGCCGGGGATGCTCAAGACCGCCGCCGTCGCGCCCAACAACCGCTTCTACATCATCCTCGATTGCAGCGGCTCGATGATCGACAACATGGACGGGCGGATGAAGTTCGACATCGCCCGCGGCTCGGTCCAGTCGCTGATCGACGCCCTGCCGCCCAACAGCGAGGTGGCCCTGCGCGTCTACGGGCACCGCAAGAGCGCGCCTCGATCCGGACTGCGACCTGGATACCGAGCTGAAGATCCCGATGGGCAAGCTCGACAAGGAGAAGTTCACCGCGACGCTTGAACTCGCTGCGCGCCGCGGCAAGACGCCGATGGCGCTGAGCATCGAGGATGCCATCAAGGACCTGGGCGACGTCGAGCGAGAAGAACCCGGTCACGCTCCTGCTGCTGACCGACGGCGGCGAGGACACGTTCAAGCCCCGCGGCAATCCGATCAAGGCCTGCGAGGACCTGGCGAAGGTCAAGAACATGACGTTCCACATCGTCGGGTTCGACATCAACCAGCCGGACTGGTCGGCCCAGCTTCAGGCGATGGCCCAGGCCGCCGGCGGCCGCTATTGGCCGGCGGCGCGCGGCGCGGACCTGAGCGGAGCGTGCGAAATGCCGTGCTGGGCATTCCCGAGCAGTTCACCATCTCCGACGCCGACGGGCATGCGGTCAAGTCCGCCCGGTTCGGCGATTCGATGAGCCTGCCGCCGGGCAAATACCACTTCAGCACGGTCTTCGCCGGCCGGCCGTTCGAGCAGGATTTCTACATCAGTCCCGAGGAAACCACGTCGCTGACCTTCGACGCATCGCAAGTCCCGCCGGGAGAGGCTGGGCCGCGCACTGCCGTGGCCGACCGCGCCGCCCGCCCCCGGCCGAGGCGCGTCCACCTGGCCCAAGTTCTGCACGCACTGCGGCGCGCCGCTCAAACCGGGGCAGAAGTTCTGCTCGGTCTGCGGAACGAAGGTGGAACCGGTGAAGAAATGAACGCGCCTTCTCGCGCGGGGACGGGCCGAGGCGGCGTCGTTCAGCTGCGTCCGCGGTTTCGCGCTCCATCCGTCGGATCGCATCAACGCGACACCAGCTTCTGAAGTGGGAGTGTCCCCCATCGTGGCAAGCAGGTTCACCGATGCCGGATCGTGTGTCGTCGGCCCGATTCAGATGGCGGCGCCAGTGGCTGCTCGGCGGCGGCGCCAGCGGGCCGGGCGCGATCCTTGAGCCGAAGGAACGGCCGCTCGATCAGGAAGTAGGAGGCGAGGGCCGCAACGAGGGCCAGGCCCACACTGGTCGGGAACCGGCACGCCCAAAGTCCCAGCCTTGAAGACATCCATGAACGGCTCCTGCCACAGGTAGAGTGAATAGGAGAGAACGCCGAGGCCGACGAGGGCGGGACCAGGCGAGCAGCCGGCCCAGCAGATCTGCCTGGGACGTTAGCTCAGCCCCAGACAATTGGGGGGATCAACAGGGCACAGAAGGTGGATCCGCAAATGAAGCGGAAGCCCCGACTCGCGACGCCAGGGCCGTCGTCGCAAGCAGGGCGAGCAGCACGATCGCTACGGACGACGGCTTGCCGAACCACCGGTTGAGCCAGGCCCGGCCGCGCGGGTGAGCGGCAAGCAGGCCCAGCAGACATCCAGCCGCAATCGGCTCCAGCCGGGCCGGGAACGACATATGGGAACAGGGCCGCAAAACCAGGGCAGAACCACACGCGAGGCGACGCGGAACAGTGGGGCCGCGGCGATGCACCCGACCAATACCCGCCCGGGCGGCGCAGGGCGAGAGAAGCAGGACATCGGGGCCAGAGCAGGTAAAACTGTTCTTCCACCGAGAGCGACCACACATGGCCCAGCGACCAAGCCGCGTCCGACCGAAAGTCCCATCGTAAACGTCAGGGCGGCCCAATCACCGGGCCGAATCGACTAGCCCAGCCGCGCGGCAATCGCCATCGCCAGGACGAAGACCCCAAATGCCGGCAGGATGCTAATGCCCGCCGTCGGTAGAAGTCGCGAAGGTTGATCCGTCCGGTTCGCGCGTCGTCCCGCAGAAGCAGCAAAGTGATCAAGGAACCCGGAGATCACGAAGACACGTCAACTCCGTCGAGAAACCCGAGAGCCGGCTTCTAACCCGTGCCCCGCACGGCATGGGACATGAGCGGCCAGGACCAGCACGATTGAGACCGCCCGCAGCGCGTCCAAACCCGGCACACGCCCGCGGGCAGGAACCCACAACGGAGCCCCATCGTCGGCGTCTCCATCAGACCCAGTCACTTGAACCCCTCTTTGGCGAAAGCATGCAGTTCGGAGTCCCCAAACTTTTTTATACATTTCCAACACCCCCGCTGCAAATGCTGTCCTCCAGTGCAAGGGGTGCGGCCATCTTTGGTGGCAACGGCTTTTCAAGCCGCGGGCGGGGTGGCTTCACGCCTAATGGCGCGCCATCCTAAAACCAGGTATTGACGCGTGGCTTTGTAGGGTGGCTGGCACGGCGGCAATACGGCCACATTTCCGCACGGGTTACAAACCCGTGCCAGGAAGAATTGCCACACCCGTGCCAACAAGGGGTCTTGGAATGGAGCGGAAACGGGGGGGCGATAGCCGAAGTTGGGTCTCCGCCAGGAGAAATGCCCTGAAACAGGGAGCACACATGATTGCGGGTGCCGTTTTCGCGGCCGCGGCCGGTTCGGGATTAGGTCCTGAAACGACCTCTTAGCCCAGGGCTTGGTTTCATGCCCCCGATGGCGTGAACGATCACGTCCACATCCCCGACCGCTCCGCTGATTTGCGTGGAGCCGATCGAGCATTTTAGGAAGCATGCCGCTGCCGGTGCGGGCGAAGAGTTCGCAGCCGGTGAGGGTGATTTGCTGGATTCGCGGATCGGACTCGCGCGTCGCAAAGCCTCCCGGCCGATGAGGCGCTCGGCATAGTCCCGGGCTTCGGCCTCATCCCGCACGCGATCTTCGGCGAAAAGCCATCGATCCATCTCCGCAAACGACTCGGGCCTGGCCAAGAAGACCGACAACGCCGAGACGCGCAAAGCCCGATCCTGCGGGAGCGGGTGCGTGGCCTGGGAGAGAGGTACGGATTGCCGGCCGGATCGAGAACGACCGGCAAAACGATCACGCCGATGTCGCTGCCAAATCGGTCCGGCGAGCGTTCAAACATCCGATGCGTCGCCCGGCAATGCTCGCAGGTGTAATCGCTCATCACCACGATGAAATGCCTCGCCTGTCGCGAGCCGATCACCGGAAGCGCCTGGGAATCCAGGTCGAAGGCCGGCCTCCGCGAGAATTCGCACGTGGCGGTCAGGGCGCCGGGTACTCTGTGTGATGGTATCGGCTTGGAGTCGATAGGGATGGCGGAAGACCAGGGCCTGGCCGAGCACCAGAATTGCCAACCCCACTCCGGCGGGCCGGAGAAGCGCTCGCGGCCAGCGGCGTAGTTTTTGCCCAGACAAACGCGGCGGCCGACAGGCCGCACGCATGTGCCGCCAGGCACAGGGGGCAGACTTCCCGCTGGGCGAGGTGGAGGACGATGAACCAAACCGCCGCCCCGGCCGCCAGCGCCGTGGACATGGCGAGAAACCGCCCGGCATACCGCAGCCGCCACGTGCGGTCGTCGCTTTTGACAAGACTCGGCTGCTACAAAGAATCGCCAGGTAGACCAGCGAAGCGGGAAACGCCACCGGCAGGCCGAACCATGCCGACCATCGCCCGGCCAGCAGATCGCCGCAGTCTCCCAGGCCGCCACATCCCGCCACGTGCGCCCGGGCAGACCCGAGGATCGAAAGATCAGCGGCCACAGGGCCAGCCCCGCCCCGCGGCGATTCGCACGCCGAACAACCGGCGGCGGGAAAGGCCGAACGACGGGCGGCTTCGTGATGGTGCACGCTCACCTTGTTCTAGTCGGCACAATCCGGCCCGTGCCTGAGCGGGTTACCGGACGTTATTTGGGGCCGTTCGGTTTGAAATGCCAACGGCCTCGTTTATTGTGGTGGGCGGCGATGGCCATCGACGCGCACGATCATTTTTGGCACTACACGCCGCGGGAGTACGGATGGATAACCGACGCCATGCCCGTCCTCCGCCGGACTACTGCCAATAACCTTGCGAAAGGTAACCACCGGCATCGGCATCGAGGCGCAGTCAGCGTTCAGGCACGCCAGACGCTGGAAGAAACCGAGTGGCTTCTTTCGCTGGCCAAAAACGACGACTGATTCGCGGCGTCGTGGGATAGGGTCGATTGCGTGCGCAGCCACGGCGCGGGTGGTGGCTGGATCGAGTACAGTACCGTGCGGAAATATCCAACCAAGCCCGTCTGTATTCGATCCCTTATTGCTTGCTACACCGTCAGAGTTGCCGTTAATCAGGTCCTGCAGATTGCTGTAATTGCTGCTGCGCATGCCGTTCGTCGGCACCGTGAAGGCGGAATATGGGGCCTGCTGGGTGATATTGGTGCGCTGGTAGTCGAAGAAGAAGAAGGTTTTATTCTGACCGTTGTATAGCTTGGGAAGAACGACCGGGCCGCCGATGGTGCCGCCGAACTGGTTCTGCCGATACTTCTGACGCGGCAAATCGCGCTGTTTGTTGAAGTAATCGTTCGCGTTGAGTGCTTCATTGCGGAGGTATTCCCAAATATCTCCCTTGATCTGGTTGGTGCCGGATTTAACGGCAGCGTTGACAACCGATCCAGTGAATTGACCGAATTCCGCGCTGTTATTGCCTTCCTGGAGCTTGAATTCCTGAATAGCGTCGGGGACCGGGGCAACACTAACGCCTCCAAAAACTTCCTGGTTGTCATCATTCCGTTCAGGCGATAATCCACCTGGACCTGACTGACACCGTTTGCCCAGAGCTGAGTAGCGTTATCCGGCGATGATCCGATCGGTGCGAGCGCGCCTGCCGAGATCTGCGCGAGGGAAAACCAGTTTCGGCCCTGCAAGGGCAGATCGTTCACTGATTCTTCGGGAACTGTCTGACCGAGCGACGCATCCTGGGCTTGCAACAATGGAGCGGCCGAGGTCACGGTCACTGCCTGACTTACGCTGCCGACCTGGAGGGAAATATCGGCAGTGACCACGTTTTGGACATGGACCTGAACACCGGTCAACACGAACGTCTTGAAACCGGGTGCATCAGCCTTTAAGGTGTAGCTGCCAACGGGTACGCCTTCCATGACGTAGGTCCCGCTGGATGTCGAGCGCGTTGTCTGAGCCACATTGGTTGCTTCATCGGTCAGGGTGATCACCGCACCTCTGAGAGCCGCCCCCGAAGAGTCCCTTACGGTACCGGCCACTCCGCCGGCAGCGGTCTGGGTCCACGCCGAGGGCGTGAGTGATGCGACGAATACGACACTGGCAAGAAACGCTGCATTGCGAAATCTCATTGTGCTTTCTCTCTTCTTTTCGCACCCGTTCAGAGGTCGGCTATGGCCCATCTATTCCCGTACACTTCAATGGACCTGGTAAATAGATTGCAATCGATTATGTAGGTTTTGACGTCTCTCTCTTCTGATCCCATTGCGGTTTCAGACTCTTCTGTGCCGTGGTTAAGAAGCTTGGTAGAGCGGCTGGGTGCTCGCTTGATTCATCACCAAATAGACGGTAAAAGCCGCGACGAACGGAGTCAATAAAGCGGCTCCTCAATTTTGAATCGCGTGGCTCTCAATGGACATTTGAGCCCGAACTAGCCACAAGCCAAGTGATTTCAGACATATACCGCCAGCCTCTCGGGGTGAGCCATGGCACCCCTTGGGATCTCAAGAGCTAAAAAAGTGGCTTTGAATTTCTAAAAATGCGTGGCTCGGGCAGGCACCGCGTGCAATCGGCTCCGTGATCAGGGTATCCGCAGGCGCGTTATCATGGGCGGCAACGTGCGCGTCCGCAGCAGAACCAATCGCTCGAACGCGAAGGGTCGAAGCAGGATATGGGGCATAGGGTGTTGTTATACGAAGGCGAATCTAGACCGGTCGAAGGGTGGGAAAGGGGTCGCTCGGAGGCGCAAGCCGCAGACCACTTAAGCGAAATATCGGGCATGGAGCTAAGGCGGACGGCATCGAGTCCCTCCAGGCAGACGGAAGAGGCGCAGCCGCGAGCCAGTTTTTACAGAAGGTGTCGCGGAGAAAGCTGTGCGGGGGCTCGCGATGCCTCCATGCAATTTCGGCCAAGCCAAGCCCAGATCGGGGTGACCCTGCTGAATGACGATGTCTGCGGAACTGCGGCGGTGACGACCTCGTCCGTTTCCATCACGAGGACCGACTCGGAAGTCGCGTTGAAACTATGACAGCACACACCCTCCACTGAGACTTCAGCCGCGAAAGAATCAGCCATTTGCGCACGGTACAAATCGACCGCCAGCATCAAGCAGCGATCGAACGGAGAAAATGCAATGCAGGTGCATGATGAATTGGATACAGGTGAATATTACCAATTTGATAGCTACAGGCTCGATCGTGAGAAGAGAATTCTCAAGGATGGCGATAAGCTCATCGAGCTTACACCCAAGGTATTCACCACACTGCTTGTGCTTCTCGAAAACCGGGATAAGGTCCTCACAAAGGATGAGCTTCTCTCCATCATTTGGCCAGGTCAGTTTGTCGATCAGTCAAATCTAAGCCAAAATATCTCGGTTTTGCGAAAAAGTCTTGGAGAATCTGAATCTGGAAAGAAATACATCGCAACGTTCCCAGGGCGAGGGTATCGATTCGTCGGCCGTGTAGAAGTAAAGACCCGCGGCAATCGCGATCCTACGGCACCGCGGGTGACTGCCGAATTGGACGTCACAAATGAAGTAGAGACAGTTTCCTCGCCGAGAGGTCTTGGGTCCCGGACTGGCCGATCGAAGAGCATGCTGCGCAATTGGAATTCTGCGAGCATCGCTGTGCTAGCCGCCACGATCCTGGTCGCTATTGGTGCGTTCGTTTTGTTCAAGAACGCCGCTCATTCTAAGCTTCGCGGCGCTGCCGAGACCGGTGCGCCGACAAAGGTATATGCCCGAATGAGCGCTGGGTTAACCCAACCGGCGTGGTCAAGGGATGGCAAAGCTCTCGCTTTCGTCGCTATGGATTTGAGCAGTAATCGATCTGCAGTCTACGTCCAATTCAAGGGGGACATTCAAGCGCACAGTGTTGTATCGAATTCAGGGCAATACAGCAGTCCATCCTGGTCTCCGGATGGGATGCTGCTCGCATTTCTGCACTTCGAACCGGGCACCGCAGAGATTATCGTCTTTGACATTCGAAGAAAGTCATCGCGGGTCTTAACAACACTTTTTGCCCATCGATATGGGTTGAATTATCGTCATCTCGATTGGTCGCCCGATGGAAATTTTCTGGTCGTCGATGATAAGACTCAAGATGCCGAACCCTTTAGTCTCTACATCATTTATATTGCCAGTGGCCAAAGAGTCCGACTCACCTATCCTGACTCGGATATGATCGGCGATGTCTCGCCGAGAGTTTCGCCGGACGGCACAAGAGTCGCATTTATTCGAGACATAGATTTCTTTGAACAAGACATTTATATAGCTAGCGTCCAGGGGAGGATCTATAAACGAGTCACCCCAGCTCATAGTCTAATAAGTGACGTGGGGTGGGCGACAAAGAATAAATTAACGTTCGCCGCGGACTACGGGTACGGCTTCAGGTTTTGGCAAGTCGATCCAACCAAAGAAGGCGAGAAACAAACCATAGCATCGCCAATAGATTCTGATCGAGCGTTGCAATTTTCAGCCTCGCAGAATGGGAAGATCGTTGCGTTTTCAAATTACAGCCCAAATCTTGACATTTGGTCGTTCGATGTCACAAAGCCGTCTAACGGTTGGGCTCCCGTAATTCAAGCCGCGGGAGAGAACATCCAGCCTGTTGTATCACCCGATGGAAAATTTCTTGCGTTCTTGTCCAATGTCTCCGGACGGTTTCAGCTTTGGGTCAGTCAAGTTGACGGGACGAATGCTTCGCCGGTGCCCACCGGGACGCTCGTTCCTGTCTCGTTCTGTTGGTCTTCTGATGGGAAATCGCTTATTTTTTCGCCACAGCGTATCCATGGACTATACGAAGTGTCGGTACACGGCGAAGGTCCGGTTAGGCAGATTAGCTCAATCTACACTGACCCGCATTCTTCGGTTGACGGAAGGTCGTTATTTGCGCGGGCGCACTTTTTCATCTATCGCGTTCCCCTGCGAGGTGGAAATCCTCAAGAAATGACAGAGCAAGGAGGTGCACCAATCGCGCAGTCACCGGATGGCCAATACCTATATTTTTCGCAAGGCCGAATGAACACTACTATCGCCCGTCTCGATTTGCAAACCGGGCACCAGGATGAGGTCCTTAGCTCACTTCTGCCCGGATATTCTGATGCGTGGGCGCTTAGCTCGCAAGCATCGTTTTCCTCGGCCAGGAATATAGTGAGATGGCGATCAGGTTCTTCAGTTTTTCGACCAAGAGGGAGGAGCATATTGCGAATTTCCCTGGGGATCTGCCACAAGTAGAAATGTCTGGATTCGGAATTTCGCCCGATGGAACGCACCTTTGGGTGGTTCGCGCCGACCCCATGCCGTCAGACATAGAAACCACTACACTCTGATTGGAATGAGCGGAGATCAATGGAAAGTTCGGGCGCTGCCCTAATGCTGGCGCGGATCAACTCGCATCACGGGAGTGGCTGGGCCAAGGCACTCCTTGGTCGTTGATAGCCTGATGACAGATCAATTCCTCGACACCTCACCCTCGAAAACGCGAAATTCAAGCTTCCTATTGAGCGTGGTGGCACATGCCATTAGCTCGGCGCGATGTCTCCTGAGCGAAAGAAAAGGCCCTCAATTTAGAGGGCCTTCGCTATTAGGGCAGCAGTTAGAACACGAGCTTCATGGAGAGTTGGGCGATGCGTGGTGAGATGTCGCCACCGATGCGCCCGAAGCTGGCGGAGGTTTGCGTGAGATTCGGGTCCGCAAGATTCGTGTGATTCAGGACGTTGAAGTACTCGGCGCGAAACTGCAGGTTGGACTCTTCGTAGACGCGGAAGCTGCGGGTGAGGCTCGCGTCCCAGTCGATATAATGAGGACCGACGAAGGAATCCTTTTTGATGTTGCCGAAGGTGTCGAGCGCCGGTGTTGCGAACGCGGTGGGATCAAGATAGCTCACACATGTGGTCGTTGCGGCGATGCCATAGCTGCAAGCATTCCCGCCATAACCATTGCCTGTACGAACCGGCACATCAAGCGAGGTACCCAGGCCAGCGAGGGAACGGTCGGAACCGACAATTACATTTAGCGGATCGCCGCTGTGTACGGTCACCAGGCCCGCCGTCTGCCAGCCATTCACGATTGACCGCATGACCCGCTCGCCCGACTTCAAAGCCGGGAAGATCCAGGTGTATGAAAGCGTGACGTTGTTGCGATGATCGAAGACAGACGGACCATAGTCGAGGCGCTTGAAATTGGGCAATAGATAGGTAGCACGAACGCCTGGCCGGCTCCGGCGCTGGTGACGGCGGTGTTGTACGGGATGTCGTCAAGGCTCTTCGACCACGTGTAGTTCACGGTCGCTGAAAGTCCGAACGACGTTCGCTTTTTCAGCGTTCCTTGCAGCGAATTGTAGCTGGTGTTGCCGCCCATGTTCGGTCTCGCTGATGCTGGCGAAGTTTTGATAAAGGCGGCGAGCCTGCTCGTTGCCGGCGGTATCCGCGGCGCCCATCTGTACCGCTGGATTGAGCTCGAGGTTGGTGAAGAGATGTGCGTGCCATGGGAGCCCACGTACGCGACCTGTGCAGTGAGCGGTCGGGGTGATTTGCTGCTGCACTGCGAGATTCCAGTCATAGAGCAGCGGCGTCTGGAAGTTACCGGAGGGATCAAACGTAATCACGGTGATCGGTGTAGGGAACGGCGCGCTTGCCGGCAAGCGGCAGGGTTACTGGAAATGGATTGGTGGCTTTTCCATAAGGATTCGAGAAGGTGGCCGTGGGATCTGTCGCGCTGGGATTAGAGACGGTGTACGTCTCGGTGAATGGATTCGTGCCAATCCAGCCATTGTTGAACAGATCGTTCATGCGCGTGTCATAGAACATGCCGGTGCCACCGCGGATGACTGGTCTTCGCGTTGCCAAAGACATCCCACGCGAAGCCAAGCCGGGGCATGAAGTTCTTGTAGTTTGGCGACTACGCCATTGTCCGGAATGCCCTGGTCGCCCGGGAACAGGAGGCCAGCAGGCGCGTTGGGATAGACGGTAGAGACACGACCGCTCGCGTAGGCCGTGGGATTGAATTGCCCCATGCGGCCGGCGTCGCTCTGCGGTATAAACGGCTCCCAGCGCAGGCCGTAGTCAAGTGTGAACCGGGCGTGGCCTTCCAGCTGTCCTGGACGTAAAGGCCAACAAATTTGGCGCGGTTATCCTGGAACTGCCCAGCGGACTGGCTGAAAGAGCTCATGTAGCCGAGGAAGAAACTCGCCATGGCGTTGTTGGTCGTGGTGGAGGCGAAGGAGAACTGGCCGGGCTGGCCATTCTGATTCACGACATCGACGCGTGCGAGCTCGCCGTGGAAACCGAAGCTAATGTCGTGGGTCCCTTTGACCCAATGAACGTCGTCTGCCAGGGTAATGTTGGAACGCTTGAAGGTAGCGTGGGGGTTCTGGCCGAAGGAGAAGTCGCCGGAGACGCTGACGGATTGGAACGAGGGAAAGGCCGGCTGCCAGATACTGACTCCGAGGTCGCCGGCGTCAATGCCGCCCGGCAGTGGTCCGCGCACCGATCCTTCGCGCTGGTAATTGATGATCAGATTATTCAGCCAACGATCGTTGAAGGTGTGCGATCTCGGAGACCAGAGCGGTTTGATACGTGATATCCGACTGATCCTGATAGGTAAGGTAGTTCGTCGGGATTGAGCACACCCTGCAGGTGGAACTTGTCGACGTAATACCGCATCGTCATGCGGTCTTTGTCGGATTGCGCTTGATCGTACCGACCGATCGCTTCGTCGAAGTTCTGCGAGTTCGGCTGAAGATAGCTGAAGGGCACTCCGTTGGCGGAAGCCACGGGGATGTACTTCAGCAATGCAAGCGAGGCTTTATCGAACCGGGAGGTCGGGATCGTAGCCTGCCAGAGGTTGCCGGAGATATTGGTATAGGGGAAGCACTGCTTCGTGCTGGGGTCGACGATGCAATTGGACGTTGTGGGCGTGCCGTTAGCGGTGAACTGAAAAAAGCCCGCTTCGTTTGCCGTGGACGGCAATGAGGAATCATTGGACGTAGTGGCAGCCGTGTCGCGAAGGCGGCTGCCCTGATAGCCGGCGAAGAAAAACCCCTGCTTCGTCTTCCAAAGAAACGGAATGCCCACAGGACCGCCGATGATGCCACCGAACTGGTTTCGCTTGAGAGGATCGGTATAGGGTTTAAGTATGCCGTTCACGACGGTGGTCGAAAAATGATCGTGGGCGTTGAAGATGCGATTGCGTAGGTACTCGAAAAGATCACCGTGGAATTATTAGTGCCAGACTTTGTGATGATGTTCACGACACCGCCAGCGTTCTGGCCGTACTCGGCTTGATAATTCGACGTTTGGACGCTGAACTCCTGCAATGCATCAGGGAAGGGAAACGGGCGCGTTGACATTGGTGTACTCGTCCACGTTGTTGCCGCCATCCAGCAGGTAATCGGTCTGGTTGGTTCGTGCGCCATTCACAGTTATCAGCACAACGACGGGAAAGGTCTTCGTGTTTCCCTGGTCGATGGAGCTGATGTTTGGCGCCGGCAATACGCCTGGCGCCAGCTCTGTGAGTTGCGCGGCGTTGCGGCCATTTAGCGGCAGCTCGTTCACCTGCCTCTGCTCAACGACCTGCGACATGGTGCCTGTTGATGTATCGACCTGCGGCGCTTCCGAGGTCACAATCACGGTTTGCTCTGTCGATCCGATCTTGAGCACTGGGTTTACAGTGACGGCCTGGTCTGCCTTCAGCGCAACTCCGTTTTGAATGAACGTTTCAAATCCGGGCGCAGCGGCGGAAAGGTTATAGATCTTGGGTGGGAGAGATGCGAAAACGTACTCGCCCTGGGCGTTGGCGACCGCACTTGACACGTAGTGTGTGCCTGCGTCGGTTGCCGTGACCTTGGCCTGCGGAATCGCGGCCCCGGTCGAATCAGTGACGATTCCCGAGATGCGGCCGAAGCCCTGCGCCGAAGCGAAGGAACATCCGAAGGCGATCGACATGAGTACGACACACACGACAAAAGCCCTAAGCGGGCAGATGGTCACGTTGCTTTTCATGGTTGGCAGGATGAATGCTGGTATAAAGTAGAGTCAAGAATAAAATGCAATGACGCATAATTATGCCTTGCGAATCTGCTCATTGCTAAGATCAAGCGACCGACCTGCTTGCTCGAACGCAGAGCCGGGCTTTCGCGGCGCATTCGAAGAATTTAGGTCGTGAGGAGAAGCCGACCACCGGCGCCTGATAATGTATGCCATGGCGCGTAATGATCAGATCCGATTGATGACGAAGATCGCACGTATGTACTATCTGCAAAACATACGTCAGGCACAGATTACGGAACGACTGAACCTGCATCAGTCGACGGTTTCCCGGCTTCTGAAGAAAGCCGTCGATGCGGGGATTGTGCGCATAAGCATCGCAGCACAGAGTGGAATCCATATTGATCTGGAGGAGGCGCTCGAAACGCGCTTCAACCTGAAGCAGGCAGTCGTCGTCGATTCTGTTTCAACCAGTGAAGAGCAATTAGCGCGTGATCTAGGCTCCGCCGCCGCATACCTGCTCGAGGGGTTTGTCCGCGGCAGGCAGACCATCGGTATCTCCAGTTGGAGTGCAGCTCTGTTGGAGATGATTAATAGCCTGCACCCCACCTCCGACGGAGAGGGCACGCGAATCGTACAGATTCTTGGCGGCATGGGAAATGCAGACGCGCAGATGCATGCGACTTACCTGGCTGAGCGGCTGGCGAGGCTCGTCGGCGGCTCAGCTGTACTGCTGCCGGCCCCGGGCATCACGAACTCCGCAAAGGCTAAAGATGTTCTGATGCGCGAACAGTACGTGCAGGCGGCTGTAAAGCTCTGGGACTCGCTTGATACGGTGATTGTCGGAATCGGCGCACTGGAACCTTCCCGGATGCTGGTGAGCAGCGGCAACTTCTTTACTCAGGATGAGCGCGCCGACCTGATGAAACAAGGCGCTGTCGGCGATATCTGCCTTCACTACTTCAATTCCGCGGGCGAGCCGATTACGACACCGCTCTCTTCCCGGGTGATTGGTATGTCGCTCGCACAGTTGAAAGGCGTGAAACACCGCATCGGAGTGGCCGGAGGAAAGCGGAAGCTCGATGCGGTTCTCGGAGCGCTGAATGGTCACTGGATCGATATTCTGGTCATCGATCGTGCAACGGCGCGCGCATTGCTCGAAAGCGGCTCGAAAGCGGACTGAAGCTAAGCCTGGCTTTGCGACAAGATCAGCTCGATCCCAAGCAGATTCCAATCCATGAATCCCTTGTGGCTGAGGGCTGCACCCGTATCGGGATGATAGTACTCATTCATTGAGCCATTGCGCTCGATGTCATTCGAAAGGATCGCCAGTGTTTTGGCGGCGAGTTCCTTCGCCTCACGTTGATATCCGTAACGATTGAGCGCGCCCCACACAAAATAGTTTGAGGCGATCCAAACGAGCCCGAGCCAATTGCTTGGGTTCGAGCTGAAATCGAGCGAGTACATACTCTCGAGGTTGGACAGTGTACGCACGCCGGAGTTGCATCGAAGCCGATCGTCGGGGAGGTAGTTTGTCTTGACGATCTGCGCAGCCTGTTCCTTTGTTGCAATTCCGCACCACATCGGAAGGAAACCTGTGAATGTCTGAATTCGCATAGGCAAAGTCTGCCAGCGCATGGGCATTCCGGGCTTGATGTGAGGCAGAAGCACAAGGAACGGATGCGGTCCGCCAGGGTCGTTGACTTGGCAGAGAGACGACGTGCGTCATCCGGCTGATTCATCATGCGCGCAATCTCATCCGCCGCCCTTAACTCGGCACAAAAGAGACAATTAAGCAACAAGTTGGCGGACGAAAAGAACGGTCGGCCAAAGGTGGCCGGGTCGTTGTCGTTTCCAATCGCAACATCGTCGCCCCAGACGAACAGGCCGCATCGGGCGAGGTTATTGCGCTCCCAGGCCTCGTAAAAATGTAACAGTTGAGCCCAGAGTGGTCGCATCCAATCGATGCCGCCGCCCTTGTGCGCGATGAGTGATGCAAGTTGCGCAAAAACGGGCTTTGCCTGGTTCGCGTGCGTGGGAATATTCGACCCGGTCGAATGGAGAAGATCCGCGTTCGCATCCGTCATCAGGATGGGGAGGCGGCCGTTCGCGTCCTGATGCTCAAAGAAATTTCTGAGGCTGCCTTTACAGTGTTCCAACAGCTTTGCGTGAAAGTCTGCGTCCGACCGCGCTTCAGAAAAGGCGAGTAGGCCGCGACAGCTCCAAAGCGTATCCCAATCCCACAAGCTCGCCGAGTTCGCGTCCGGGAAGGTTCGGCGAAACGCTTGGATAGGCAAACTGACCTGCGGGATCTCGCAACAGCTTAGGGGCTGTCTCCTTCAAGTAGTCATACAGACGCTGGACTTGATCTCTCGGGAAATTTCGCCGCGTGTGTTCTGGAGCGTTGCGGGAAAACGAATTGTAGAGGCTGACGTCAGGTAAGGCATCGAGCGACGTGAAATGGCAGTCATGGTCTCTTCGTCGTTATAACAATCTCATCGGGAGAAACCCCGCACGACTACGGCGCCGCTAGAAGCCAATGTGTATGCATCATATTGCGTTGTTGCATTTTTATGTAATATGTGCGAACCTGTTCATCACCAATGAACCCTTTTTGCCATGTTCCGGGTGTTGATTGGAGACCACTTGACGGTGCTGAACTTGCCCAGGCCGCCCAATGGCTGCGAATTAGCGCGATGACGATGACGCACCACGCGGGGATCGGACACACGGGAGGAGATCTTTCCGCGGCCGATATTTTGGCCACACTTTTCCTCGGCGGAGTGGTAGGAGTCCGGCCGGGCCAGCCACAGTGGCCCGAGCGAGATCGCTTCATCATGAGCAAGGGACATTGTTCAGGAGTGTTCTACTCCACACTTGCGGCCCGTGGGTTCTTCCCCGCTGAGACTCTCAAGACGTTTATGGATCCGTTATCACAATTGAACGGGCACCCTGATCGCAACAAGACGCCCGGTGTGGAAGCGAATACCGGGCCATCTGGGGCATGGACTTCCCATTGCCGTCGGCGCCGCGCTCGCTTGCCGTATGCAGCATATGTCCTGGCGAGTCTATGTTCTTACTGGCGATGGTGAGCTTCAGGAAGGGTCAAACTGGGAGGCCGCGATGACGGCCCAGCACTACGGGCTGGACAATCTGGTTGTGATTGTCGATCGGAATCGCATTCAACAAGGCGACTTCACGGAATCAACCATTCGCATGGATCCCCTGGCCGAGAAGTGGCGTGCGTTTGGATTCCACACCCTGGAGGTGGATGGTCACAATCATCCTGCTCTCCTGGCCGCCCTCAGAGAGGCCGCATCAACAATCGGCAAACCAACGTGTATCGTGGCGAACACGGTTAAGGGTAAGGGCGTGAGTTTTGCGGAGAACAAACCGGCATGGCATCACGGTGTTCCGACGAAGGAGCAACTGCGCGCCGCAGCGGCGGAACTCGGAGTGGAGGTGCCATGGGCAATCTGACTCAGGCTACGGTCGATCCATTACAAGGCCGTTCGGAGCCTGAACTTTTCGATTGCCGGGACGCGTTCTCCAAAACGCTGGAGGAGATGGCTGCAAAGAACTCGAGTATCTGTGCCGTCGTGAATGATTCCGTCTCTTCAACCAAGCTGAAGAACTTCCGCACGCTTTTTCCGGAGCGTTTTGTGAACGTCGGGATCGCAGAGCAGAATATGGTGGGCGTAGGCTGCGGGCTGGCGAACGGTGGTATGCAGCCGTATGTAGCTGGCGCCAGCTGTTTTTTGACTGCGCGTGCGTTGGAGCAGATCAAGGTTGATCTTGGCTACTCGAACTCGAACGTAAAGTTGTGTGGAATGAGCTCGGGAATGGCTTATGGCGAACTCGGCCCTACGCACCACTCCGTCGAGGACGTGGCCTGGACACGCATCATTCCGAACATAACGGTGGTCGTGCCGGTGGATCCCGTCGAGACACGCGCTGCGATGCTCTACTCAGAGCGTCATGTGGGACCTATGTTCCTGCGCATCAGCCGCATGCCGGTTTGCAGCATTCTTGGTGAAGATTACCGCTTCGAACTCGGCAAGGCAGTCCAGCTCCGCGAAGGAAACGACGTCACGCTCATTGCGAACGGTGTCCTGGTGTCTCGTGCTTTGGACGCGGCCAAGCAGCTTGCGGCTCAAGGTATCGAGGCTCGAGTTTTGAACATGAGCAGCGTAAAGCCGCTGGATACGGACGCGGTCGTGAGGGCTGCCCGCGAAACCAGGGGAATCGTTACCGCCGAAGAGGGGTTCGCTGCAGGAGGACTAGGAGGCGCGGTGGCGGAGACGGTTGTATTGAATCACCCGGCGCCTATGCGCATTCTGGGGCTTCCGGATGTGTTTGCCCCAACCGGGTCGGCTGAGTTTCTGCTCGAATACTTCGGGCTCACAGCGTCAGGCATCTGTTCAGCAGCTCGAGCACTGCTGCGCAACAACTAAGTGGTCAAAGGCGAATAGTACGTATGCTCCTCGCGGTTGATCAGGGTACGACCAACACGAAGGCGTTGCTGATCGACCGAAACGGCGCGACGGTTCACCACGCAACTGTCCCGACATCGCTGCACATTGCTGCGAATGGCGATATCAGTCAGGACCTGGACTCGATATGGCGCGCTACGCATGAAGTGTTGCGCCTGTGCGCCGCATGGGCAGGAGAGAATCAAATCCCGATTGACGGTCTTTGTCTCACCAATCAGCGTGAGACGGCGGCGGCATGGGACCGCGAATCGGGCAAACCTCTTACTCATGCGATTAGCTGGCAGTGCCGCCGCTCGTCTGTAATCTGCGACCAGCTCGCGGATGCTGCTGCGAAGATACAGCAAACGACTGGCCTGCCTCTTGATCCGTTGCTTTCCGCGACAAAATGGGCATGGATGATCTGCTATGAGGAGCGCGTACAGCAGGCGGCCCAAGCGGGCAAACTTGCACTCGGCACCATTGACTCATGGTTGCTATTCCGCCTTACGCAAGGCAAAATGCACGCAACCGACACAACGAACGCGTCGCGCACCGGGTTGCTGGATCTTGACCGGATGCAGTGGGATGACTCGCTGCTCTCGCTGTTCGGTATAAAGGCCGCGTGGCTACCGAAAGTAATGGCTTCGGCCGCACGCTTCGGTGTTTGTGATGAAGGTCTCGGGATTGGCAGGCTGCCGATCGTCGCGATCGCGGGAGACTCTCACGCGGCATTGATTGGTCACGGCGACTTTGCTGTGGGAGCTATCAAGGCAACCTACGGCACAGGTTCTTCCTTAATGGTGCTTGTATCGTCGTCACCATTGCAAACCTCGAAGTTAGCGCGAACTGTGGCGTGGACGCTGCCTGGTGACGATCTTTCATCCACGACGCAGTATGCGCTTGAAGGAAATATCACGATGAGTGGCGCGGCTCTGCAATGGGTCGGCCAGTTCCTCGGGCTTGCAGATCCGGCGGCACAGTCGGCGAAGCTCGCGGCGCAGGTTGCCGACGCTGATGGTGTTACGTTTATTCCCGCGATGGCCGGCCTGGGCGCTCCACATTGGAGTTCCTCTGCCAAAGGGCTGGTCTGTGGGTTGCGCCCTCACCACCGGGCGGAGCACCTTGCGCGTGCAGCGCTCGATGCGATCACAATGCAGGTGGCGGACGTATTTGAACAGATGCGAGTGGAGAGTTCTTTGGATCTGCCGTCGCTTCGTGCGGACGGCGGGGCTACGCGAAACAGCGCACTCATGCAGCTTCAGGCCGATGTCCTTGGAGTTCCGGTTTATCGTTCTTTGCAGGAAGAACTCTCCGCGCTCGGGGTAGCCAGGCTCGGTGGGATAATGCTTGGGCGGTGGAAGGATCTTTCATCGGCCGAAGTGCTACAACGATCCACTGAAACCTTCACGCCTCTATTAAGCTCTGCTGACCGGCAACGATTGCGTGACGCGTGGCGGCTCGCACTCGATCGTGCGTTGCTCGACAAGGTGTCACAATGAGTGACGTTCTGCTTGAAGCGCAAGGCATTGTCCGCCTGTACCCCGGCAATATCGCTCTCAAAGGCGTGAACTTTCGCATCCATCGCGACAAGGTCAACGTGCTGATCGGCGAGAACGGTGCCGGAAAGAGTACCTTGATGCGAATTCTTTCCGGGGTCGAACAGGCGGATCAAGGTGAAATTTTTCTCGAAGGTGAACCGGTAAAGATCCGCTCTCCGCGTGAGGCTATGGCGCTTGGCATCATGATTATGCACCAGGAGTTGTCTGTGCTGCCCAATCTGGATGTGGCGGAAAACATCTTTGCCGGTAGAGAGTTGCTGTGGGGTGGTACCGTGGTCGACAAATCAAGCGAAGATAAGCTCGCGCAGAAGGCGCTTGCACGTCTGCAGCAGCGCCTCGATGTCGACCGTCAGCTATCGCAGCTCTCTCTGGGCGCCCGTCAGATGGTCGAGCTTGCGCGCACGCTTGCGCATGGCGCTCGCATTCTCATCCTGGACGAGCCGACATCCGCGCTTTCAACCTCCGAGGCCGCAGCGCTCTTTCGCGTGGTGGAGGAATTGAAAGCCTCTGGCGTCAGCATTGTCTATATTTCTCATCGGCTGCACGAGCTCCTGTATCTTGGCGATCACTTTACGGTCCTTCGTTCGGGCCAGGTGGTTGGCGAATCCACACGTGCCCAGGTTACGCGCGAGTGGATTGTCGAACGGATGAGCGGCCGTGCAGAAGAATTGATCTCCAGCAGCCCCAATCTGCCTCGTGATGCCGAAATGGTACTGGAAGCTCGTGGCTTGACACTCGCGCCTTCCGTTGGTGATGAAGCGGCGCAGGCGCCGGTGCATGACGTCAGCTTCTCACTCCGCAAGGGCGAGATCGTCGGTATCTACGGCCTCTTGGGCGCTGGGCGCACGGAACTTGTGGAGGCTCTGGCCGGCAATCGCAAACTGAGCGGAGGGCACATTCTTGTTCGGGGGAAGGCTGTACGTATTGACTCCGTGCGCGACGCGGTACGCGCTGGAATCGTTCTAGTGCCAGAAGATCGTCAGCGCGATGGCCTGATTCCCGATCTTAGTATTCGCGAGAACATAGCGCTGGCTGCGAGCTCCGGTCCTGTAGTGTCACGTCAAAAAGAGCGTGAGCGGGTATGCTCTCTTGTTCGCGATTTGCGGATCGCGGCGCATGATCTCGAGCTTCCGGTCGTCGCGCTCTCGGGTGGAAATCAACAGAAGGTGCTCCTGGCACGGTGTCTGATGCGTGAGCCGGCAGTTTTGATGATGGATGAACCGACGCGTGGTGTCGACGTTGGCGCGAAAATTGAGATCTACCGCATCCTGAAGGAGCTTGCGTCGAAGGGGCTCACCGTGCTCTTCACGTCGTCGGAGATTGAGGAGACCCGTCTTCTTGCCGATCGCGTTCTCGTATTGTGCCAGGGGCGGGTGCGGGTCCAGTTGCAAAAAGACGAACTCACGGATGAGGCTCTATTCACTGCTGCGAGCCCGGATGTCGTATCCACAAAATCAATCGTGGGAGTTCATGCCTGATGGCTACTCTGCAAGTGCTGACGCGCAGTGATCGTCTCGCCAGTTCCTCTGCGCGAACTGTGCTTCTGCTTCTGCGAGGCCGAGCGCTCGTTGTGCTTATTCTGCTGGTCATGACCTTTTCAGCGCTTACTCCCGTCTTCTTTACAGCCAACAATTTGGCTATTCTCACCAAACATGTTGCGTTATCGGCGATCCTTGCGATTGGGACGACATTCGCAATTCTCACCGGTGGCATCGACCTGTCGTTAGGGTCTGTCGTGGGTTTGAGCGGTATGATCGCCGGGCTGGTCATCACCAGCTACCACGGAAGCACGTTTGCTGCGGTTCTAGCCGCGATCGGCGCGGCACTTCTGGTGGGCCTCCTTAACGGAGTTCTCATTGTGAGTTGGGGTGTTGCGCCCTTTATCGCGACCCTCGGAACGCTCTATATGGCGCGGGGTGCTGCGCTTCTTCTCTCATCAGGCAGGACGTTTCCCAACCTCGCGAGCAAGTCGTCCGGGTTTGCGTATATTGGCCAGGGTTCTTTGCTGCACATCCCGATTCCAGTGTGGCTGATGCTGTTGCTCTACGGCGTTGCAGCGTTTGTAGCATCACGGATGCCGCTCGGTCGACACACATATGCTGTCGGAGGCAATGAGCGTGCAGCGCGTCTTGCAGGAATCGAAGTTTCCAGAGTGAAGCTATTCACTTATCTCGCCTCTGCGTTTGGCGCTGCGCTTGTCGGACTCATCATCGCCTCCCAGCTGGATGCGTCACATCCCGCGACGGGAGAGAGTTTCGAGCTGAATGCGATTGCCGCGGTAGTTCTCGGCGGCACGTCTCTTGCAGGGGGGCGTGGTTCGATAACAGGGTCGTTGCTCGGGGCGTTTGTGATCGGTGTGCTCGCTGATGGCCTGGTTATGCTGGGCATCTCCGAGTTCTGGCAGATGGTCATCACGGGAGCCGTGATTGTGCTTGCGGTAGCGATCGATCAGTTTCAGGCTCGTCTGCAGGCCAGACTCCTGCCATACCTTCTACGCCCTGATATGGAGGCTGGTGCGTGAGGCGCATCGCGCGGCGCTGGGCGATCTCCGTGGCATGTCTCGCCGCATTACTCTGTGTCGGTTGTCATCGTGAAAACTACTCGCGCCCGCTTGCGTTCATCATCGTTCCTTCGCAGGATAACCCCTTTTTCAAAGCGGAGGCAGATGCAGCGGCGCAGCGCGCCCATGCACTCGGGTATCGCACGCGTGTGGAGGCCCACAATGATGACGCCTATCGGCAAGACAATTTGGTTGACGCAGCAATCGCATCGGACGCTTCCATTCTTCTGCTGGATAATGCCGGCGCGGACAGCTCTATTTCAGCGGTGCGCCGGGCAACCAAAGCGGGGTTGCCCGTCTTTCTGATCGATCGTGCCATAGATGCCGACGGCATCGCACGCGCTCAGATTATTGCTGATAATGCGCAGGGAGCGACGGAGGTCGCAAAGGCCTTCCTACGCGCAATGGACGGTCAAGGTGAATATGCAGAACTGCTCGGTCGCGAATCCGATACCAATGCACAGATTCGTACACGTGGGTTCCACGCAGTTCTTGACGCCGCACCCGGGCTCAAAATGGTAGAGGCCCAATCCGCCAACTGGTCGCAATCAGAAGCGTTCCAGAAGACGGAGATCATTCTGCAAAGCCATGCGCATCTTAAGGGAATCATCGCCGGCAACGATACGATGGCTCTCGGAGCTGTTGCAGCCGCGAGAGGCGCCGGACGAAGCGACTTGATTATCGTAGGATTCGACGGTTCACCCGACGCCATCGCCGCGATCGAGCGAGGCGAATTGGTCGCGACTGCGCTGCAGCCGGCCGTTCTGATTGCGCGCCTCGCTGTAGATGAGGCGGACCAATTTCGGCGCACGGGAAGCACCGGGAAACCGGAGCGCCAGATTATTCCGTGCGATCTCGTGACCCGCTCGAACGCGGGAGAGTTCCGCAACTTCGAACACATTTCAACAGCTATATATTCATCCACGAAACCCTAGGCCTCTCAGGAGCCATTTATGGCGACAACTCTCGGCGTAATTCTCGGCAACCGCACATTCTTTCCCGATCAGCTAATCACCGAAGCGCGACGCGATCTGACACGCCTGTTCGCCGAACTCGAAATCGATCCGGTCTGGCTTACTCCGGAAAGCGCAGACTTAGGGTCAGTGGAAACATGGACGGACGCTGTTCGTTGCGGAGAGCTCTTCCGGCGCAATCGCGATCACATCCAGGGCATACTTGTTTGTCTGCCGAACTTCGGTGATGAGAAAGGTATTGCGGACGCGATACGCCTGTCTGAACTGAACGTGCCGATCTTGGTACAGGCATCACCTGACGATCTTGATGCTTTCGGTTTGCAGCGGAGGCGTGATGCCTTCTGCGGCAAAATTTCGGCGTGCAACAACCTTCGCCAATATGGTTTGCGCTATTCGCTCACTCGAGATCACACGACTCCGATTCTTTCGCAGCGCTTTCGCGAGGATCTGTCAAACTTCCTCGCAATCTGCCGTGTCGCGCGAGGTCTTCGCAGAGTTCGGCTCGGTGCTGTCGGTGCGCGGCCAAACGCATTCAACACGACTCGATTCAGCGAGAAGCTGCTCGAAGCCTCGGGAATCTCTGTAAACACGATTGATCTCTCTGAGATCTTTGGCAGCGCAGCCAAAATTAACAATGACGATGCGAAGGTGATCTCGCGGATTGAGCAGATTCGCGCCTATGCCGACAGCTCGCGCGCCCCGATCGAATCGCTCCAGAAAATGGCGCGCTTTGCGATCGTCGTTGACGAGTGGATGCAGGAACTCGGTATCACCGCTACAGCCGTTCAGTGCTGGTCGAGCATGCAGCAGAATCTTGGCGCCAATGTCTGCACCATCATGAGCATGATGAGTGAGAACATGATGCCCTCCGCTTGCGAGGTTGATGTTGCCGGCGTAGTGAGCATGTACATGCTTCAGCTCGCGAGCGGACGACCCAGCGCCCTGGTCGACTGGAACAATAACTATGGCGATGATCCCGATCGTTGCGTTTTCTTCCATTGCGGCAACTGGGCCAAAGACTTCCTGCCGGACATCCGGATGGCAACAGCGCCGATTCTCGGCACGGTGCTTGGTGAGGAGAATACCGTCGGCGCACTTGAGGGGCGCACGCCGGCTGGCCCCGTCACCTTTGGGCGAGTAAGCACGGATGACACTGCCGGTGTGATCCGGGCGTACGTCGGCGACGGCGAGTTCACAGATGATCCGCTGGCAACGTTCGGCACAAGGGCGGTTGTACGCGTCCCCAGGTTGCAGTCTCTGATGCGTCGCATCTGCCGCAATGGTTTTGAGCATCACGCGGCGATGAACGGCAGCCATTGTTCCGTTCCCGTGTACGAAGCCTTATCGAATTACCTTGGATGGGATGTCTATCACCACAACGGACCTGAAGACTAGCTCTCGAAGTGACGAATGAAAGGATCTTTCGATAGCAATGAACCGAAGAGAGATGATGAAGGCTGGTAGCGCGGTGCTGCTAACAGGCATTGCGAGCAGCGACAAAACAGCGGCAGCCCCGACGACGCACTCCGCCGGAAAGGTTGAGCGCTGGGACGTCTTTGAAATCGTGCTCGATGGACCCAAAGAAGGAAATCCGTTTCTCGATACCTGGTTGAAGGCGACGTTTCGGATTGGTGCTCGCGAGATGGTGATCGATGGTTTCTACGACGGCGAGGGCGTCTACAGAGTTCGCTTCATGCCCGATGCGCTCGGCGAGTGGACCTACATCACGGACAGCAGCGCTCCATCCCTGAAGGGAAAGATCGGCGCGTTCGAGACAGTCGCACCGCGCGCGGGGAATCACGGCCCGGTTCGCGTCCGCGACGTATATCACTTCGGCTACTCCGATGGATCTCCGTACTTTCCCTTCGGAACAACGTGCTATGCATGGGTGCATCAGAGCGAATCACTGCAGGAAGAGACGCTCAGCACACTTAAGACCAGCCCATTCAATAAGCTTCGGATGTGTATTTTCCCCAAGTGGTACCAGTACAACCACAGCGATCCGCCGCGATTTCCATTTCCACGCCAGAACAATACGAACGACTACTCCCGCTTCAACCCCGAGTATTTCCATCACATTGAAAAGCGAATTCTCGACCTTCAAGCCTTAGGTGTTGAGGCCGACCTGATTTTGTTTCACCCCTATGATCATTGGGGTTTCCAGGAGATGCCGGCCGAGGTAGATGATCGCTATCTCAAGTACGTCATCGCAAGATTCGCTGCATATCGAAACGTGTGGTGGTCTTTGGCCAATGAGTACGACCTGATGAGAAAAAGGAATCCGGCTGACTGGGACCGTTTCGCGGAGATCGTTACGCAGAATGATCCATTCGGACACCTTCGGTCGATTCACTACAGCAGGGCCCCATATGACTACAGCCGTGTTTGGTGCACGCACGCCGGCGTTCAGTCTTATGCCTTCGATCAGGCGGCATCATGGCGCGAGACCTGGCGCAAACCCCTCATCTTCGACGAGATGATGTATGAAGGCAACATCAACTCTCGCTGGGGAAATCTTTCCGGGCCAGAGATGACGCGCCGCTTCTGGCTGTGCATCGCTGCGGGAGCGTATGGCGGTCACGGCGAGACATATGTGAGCGCAGCAGATATCGAGAACGACAAGGCCGTGCTGTGGTGGTCACACGGCGGCAAGTTGAAAGGATCGAGCCCGCAACGTCTCTCGTTCTTGAGAAGAATGGTTGAGGAGACTGGGACAGTGGGCGGTGGACAGATCGGTTTGACGCAGCTCCAGGTGCCGTACTATCCGAGCGCGAAGCGCAATCGGGACGAGGCATTTCTGTTCTACTTCGATTTCCATCAGCCCTTGTACTACGATTTTCTTTTACCCCAAACAGGAAGGTACCGCGCGGAACTTATCGATCCTTGGGCGATGACTGTGACCCCAGTGTCCGGAAAGTTCTCCGGCAAGACCCGCCTCACTCTAACGGGCCAGCCATATAGTGCTCTACGCTTCACACGCACATAGAGTCCAATGTAGTATACTAGCTCCAATCCTGCTGTGCGCACCAACTCCGAATCAATCAGCAAAAAATCTTAACACGCCGCCTAAACCTCGTGGTGAGCGCGGTGTTATTCTCCTCCGCTAGCGGGGTAGCGTGACCTCACTGCAAGAGATCAATCTTTTGCGCAACAACTACGGCGCCCAGTATGGCGGAGAAGGCGCGGCCATCTTCAACTTGGCTTCCAAGGGCGGCACCAGCACCTTTCACGGCAGCGCATATTACTACTTCCAGAACCAACTCTTGAACGCGAATGGTTACTTCAACACAATCTTGCAGGCAATGCGCGGATTCCGTTCCGGTACAACGACTTTGGGTTCACGCTCGGTGGGCCGCTTTATATTCCCAAATTCCTCTCGAAGGAGCGGTCCAGCACATTCTTCTTCGTCAGCGGAGAAATCCTGCGCAGCGCTCAGGCTGCTACGTCTTCGGTGGGGAACGATCCTACGGCACAACAGCGCCACGGAATCTTTTCCACTCCCGTTTGCATTGCCTACGATCGCGAAGGCAGCGACTCGACAGTTACCAGCTCGACTACCGAAGCTGACTAACACGATGTCATCGATAAAACACCGCTGCCGAACGATCCGCGCAACGCGCAGGGGCTCATCTCCTCGTTTGACGGCATTATGAATGAGGGCCAGATCATTGGTCGCTTGGATCACTCCTTCGGGCAGAAGCTGAGCGTCTTTGTCCGCTTTCTGAACGATCCTTACAACTCGATTGGTCCCGAGGGAATTGGCGGCAACACCAATCCAATTCCCGGCCTCGCGACGACATCGGCACAATCCGGTGCGCAGAACACGCTGCTGCATGCGACCTATGTCCCCGCGCCGCGCTGGGTGATCGAGGGTGGCCTCTCCCATATGAGAGCGTATGAAAACACGCACGTCATCGGCCTTTTGAACCCGGCCAATGCACCGGACTTCAACGTCAATCTCCCATACGTGAACCTGACGGGCAAACTGCCGACCGTCACGATTGACGGCACCAAATACAACTCCGCAGGGCCGATCAACAGGATCAATCCAACCAATCAGGCGTTTCTCAATGTGACACACACGATGGGGAAGCACACGCTGCTCTTCGGCGTGAACGTGGAAAGGATGAAGTCGTCATACACGAATCTGAACAACGGCAATAACGGTGGCTTCAACTTCACGGCGCCTTCCTCCGTTGGCAATACGCAGGCGGTGTGGAACCAGTCCTTCGCGGACTTTCTCATCGGCTACACCACAAGCTTTTCGCAGTCGACGTTCGGCGCTGGTGAAGGGTATGGAGCCGACAGCTATGAGGCGTATGTTCAGGACAATTACAAGCCGACCGAAAATCTAACACTGAACGTGGGTCTTCGTTACAGCTATTACAAAGATCCGACGGAATGGATTCTGAATTCTGATAACTTCGACCCGTCGTTGTACAGCGCAGCGCAGGCGCCGACGATCGACAATACGGGGTATATCTGCCTCAAGGCTCCATGCGCGGGCGGCGGAACACCCAACGCGGCGTATAACCCGCTAAACGGCATCATCATTCCGGGCGAGAACTCGCCTTTCGGGAGAGCGATGGTCTTCTGGGGGGGCTATGAGCTCTCGGGCATCGTGAACCTGTCTGCCGGTGGCGTTCTCACCGGGACCACCAGCAATCAGGATCCTGCCGGACTCGGATTGCTTACCAGCAGTACCGCCGCAACGGCTCGTCCTGATCGCGTAGGAGATCCGAACAACGGCCCCCGGACCACCAAAGAATGGTTCGATACATCGGCTTTCGCGTTTGTTCCGGCGTCGCAGACCAGGCCGGGTAATGAATCAATCGGCACCATTTATGGACCGGGGTCGGAGATCGTGAACATCGCATTGATGCGCAACATCCGCCGGGTAGAAAAACTGACCCTGCAGCTCCGCGTGGAGACCTACAACACGTTGAACCACACTAATCTGAGCAACCCCAACACCAGCCTGAACAGTTCCAACTTCGGCGTCATCTCCAATAACGGCGAGCCGAGGAAGATGCAGATAGCCGCCAAGCTCCGCTTCTAGATAGGAAACGCAGGCACATGATCGCAACGTGGGTGTGGAAAGAGCAGATGAAGAAGTCTCGAATGCCGAGAACGATATCGAGTTCTCTGTCTCCGGCGGCGGCTCGCTGGCCGGTGTCGCGAACAGCGATCCCGCAAGTCATGAATCGAATGTGGCATCGCGTCGCGCTGCATTCCATGGCCTTGCGATGGTTCTTGCGCGTGCTGGAAACTATGCCGGGACAATCACGGTTCAGGCACGAGTGAACGGACTGCCTGCAGCAACCATCACGATCAACACAGTCGAAGCAGAAATCAAATTCCGTTGCACGCCAATCTCCACCGAACGCATCACCAACCATGACGGAAGGAAGCTAATGCCTGGCGTTTCGCAGCCACTTCTTTTTGCAGCAACGCTTCGAAAATCCGCCGCGCGGCGCTGCCTCGCGCTTTCTGTTGTTTTGCTCGGCCTCGTCCTCAGTGCGTCTGGACAGTACATCGTTGGAGCCGACACTTCCTACGTCAAGCAGGCGCAGGACGCGGGCACGATCTTCAAGGACAACGGCGTCCCCACGCCAGCTGCTCCAGATACTCAAGGACCACGGCTACAACTGGGTCCGGCTGCGTATCTTCGTTCATCCGACAACGCTGGCAAACGATCAGGCCTACACCATCGCCTCTGCAAAGATGGCGAAGCAGCTTGGCTTACAAAATTCTGCTCGACTTCCACTACTCCGACACCTGGGCCGATCCCGGCAAGCAGATCATCCCGACCGAGTGGTCCAGCCTCAATCATGACCAGCTGGTCGATAAGAGTCTTCACCTACACCCGCGATACGATCGCCGCGTTTCGCGATGCCGGCGTCCTCCCGGACATGGTGCAGATCGGCAACGAGATCACGCGCGGGATGCTCCGTCCCGACGGCCAACTGCCTGACAACTGGAAGAACTTCACGGATCTCCTCAAGGCCGGCATCAACGGCGTCGACGCAGGCCACGGCAATCAGCCGCGCCCGCTCATCATGATCCACATCGACCGCGGCGGCGACTGGACGCGTACGAAAGACTTCTTCGACCACCTGCTCGCCTATGACGTCCGCTTCGACATCATCGGGCAGTCGTATCATCCGTGGTGGCAGGGAAGTCTCGACGACCTGCGCAACAATCTCTACTGGACCGCTGTCACGTACCACAAGCCGATCGTGCTTGCAGAGGTCTCCTATCCGTGGAAGCCCTTCGGCAAACAGAACGATCATCCGCCGTTCCCGCTCACGCCGCAGGGTCAGGCGGACTGGTTGCGCGCACTCAATCAGGTTGTCGAGCAGACGCCTGAACATCTTGGCGCAGGGCTCTTCTGGTGGGAGCCCGCCATCCGCCTCACCCAGCCGCTGCATGGTCGAGACCTGTTCGACGACAACGGCAACGCTCTGCCTGCAATGGACGTCTTCGACGCGACCACGCGCAAATGAAGCATTCAGCGAACCACTCGGCGTGCAGCGTCTCCGAACTGCCGCGTCATCAGCTCGCAATCTGTCATGCAAGATGAGGCATCCCGTTCGAGGTCGCGCCATGTTACGTTCTCTAGCTTCTCTCTTCGCCGCTGTGCTCCTCGGCGTGTCCATGGCCTGCGCCTGCCCAAACCATGCAGGCGCCGGACATCACGAAGCAGCCCACGCTATACGTTGTGCCCTACGCTCATCTCGACACGCAATGGCGCTGGGAGTTTCCGCAGACCATCAGCGAGTACCTGCTGAAGACGATGCGCCTGAACTTCTACTACATCGACAAGTATCCGCATTACGTCTTCAACTGGACTGGCTCCAATCGCTACCGGCTGATGAAGGAGTACTATCCCGCCGATTACGCGCGCCTGAAGCAGTACGTTGCTGAGGGCCGGTGGTATCCGGCCGGAGCCTCCGTCGAAGAGAACGACGTCAATCTTCCCAGCGCGGAGTCGATCTTCCGCCAGGTCCTCTATGGCAATGAGTTCTATCGCCGCGAATTCGGCAAGACCAGCGAAGACTACATGCTGCCCGGATTGCTTCGGGTTTCCTGCGTCGCTGCCCACGATCCTCGCGCATGCCGGCATTCGCGGCTTCTCCACGCAGAAGCTGAGCGCGAACTGGCAGCCCGGCGCCCGCGTTGGCGGCCCGGACTCGCCGGAGCAAACACCCGAGGGCATTCCGTTCAACGTCGGTCTCTGGAAAGGTCCTGACGGCGAATCCGTAATCGCGGCGCTGAATCCCGGCCGTTACGGCAGCCGCATCCGCTACGATCTCAGCAAGACGCCGCCTGCCGATGTCGACGAAGTCACCACGACGACCGGCGGCGGCAAGGCTACCGATGTCGTCGATTGGCCTGCGCGCGTCGAGCTCGATGGCAAGGTCACCGGAGTCTTCGCCGATTACCACTACATCGGCATCGGCGACAACGGCGGCGCCACCGACGAAGAGACCGTCAAGATGCTCGAGGCCATCGTCAGCAAGGGCAAGATCAATCTTCCCGTTCCGCACGATCCTGAGCTCAAGCCCGACTGCCGGTCCCGCGCTCGGCCTGCTGCAGGCTGAAGGCCAGCCCGTTCGCGTCGGCGATGGTCCCGCTCACTGTGATCGCCGCGACCTCCGACCAGATGTTCCGTGACATCAAGCCGGACATGACTGCTCGCATGCCCAGCTACCAGGGCGATCTCGAGCTCATCAATCACTCCGCCGGCTCGCTGACCTCGCAGGCGTATCACAAGCGCTGGAACCGCAAGAACGAGATCCTTGCCGATGCCGCAGAGAAGGCCGCAACGGCTGCCGCATGGATGGGCTGCCGGCAAGTATCCGCAGCAGCGCCTCACGGACGCCTGGACGCTCGTGCTTGCCGGCCAGTTCCACGACGTCGGTGCCGGCACTGCCACGCCGCGCGCATACCAGTTCGTTCAGAACGACGACGTCATCGCACTCAATCAGTTCGCGGACGTCCTTACGACGGCCACGCGCTCCATCGCCTCCGGCCTCAACACCGACGCTCCGGGCGTCCCGATCGTCCTCTACAACTCGCTGAATATCGACCGTCAGGACGTTGTCGAAGCTAGGCTCCCGGACTCGCTAAACGCCACCAACGTGCAGGTCTACTCACCGGAAGGCAAGCCTGTGCCCACGCAGGTCGAGGGCGGCCGGTTGCTCTTCCTGGCGCGTGTGCCGTCGGTCGGTTTCGCAGTGTACTCCGCGCGCAACGTCGCGGCACCCAAACCCACCTCCGATCTCAAGGTTTCGAAGCTCGAGCTCGAGAACGCGCGCTATCGCGTCCGTCTCAACGATGCCGGAGACATCACCAGCGTCTTCGACAAATCTCTCCACCGCGAACTCCTCTCTGCTCCCATCCGCCTCGCCATCTCCAACGACGCGCCGAAGCAATACCCTGCGTGGAACATGGACTTCGATCAGGAGCAGGCTGCGCCGCGCGCGTATGTCAGCGGTCCGGCGACTATCCGCGTCGTCGAAGACGGTCCCGTTCGTGTGGCGGTCCAGGTCATGCGTGACACCGAAGGCTCACACTTCGTGCAGACCGTCAGCCTCTCCGCCGGCTCTGCGGGCAATCGCGTCGAGTTCCACGACTCCATCGACTGGCACACCAGCTCCGCCAACCTGAAAGCCGTCTTCCCGCTTGCTGCGCAGAATCGCATGGCCACCTACAACTGGGAGGTTGGCACCATTCAGCGTCCCACGGCCGAGCCCAATCAGTTTGAAGTCGCCTCGCACTACTGGATCGATCTCACCGACCAGTCCAAGGCCTTCGGTACTACCGTTCTCACAGACGTCAAGAACGGTTCCGACAAACCCGACGCTCATACGATCCGCCTCACTCTCCTGCGAACTCCAGGCTTTCCGGCCAACATCACTCCGCAAGCCGCCGAGCACAGAGACCTACAGCGACCAGCTCAGTCAGGACTGGGGCCACCACGAAATCCTGTACGGTCTCGCCGGCCACTCCGGCGACTGGCGTCAGGACAACACCGACTGGCAGGCCTACCGGCTCAGCACACCGCTGATGGCGTTCACCACTTCGCGCCATCCCGGCGCGCTCGGGCCGGACGTTCTCGATCGTCCACTCAGCAACCCGGACGTCCGTATCCTCGCGCTAAAGAAGGCGGAGTTCTCAGACGCCACCATCCTGCGTATGGTCGAGCTCCACGGAGCAGACCCTCCGCATGTCCGCGTAGCGTTCGCCGGGCCGATCGTCGTCCGCCGAAGAGACGAATGGCCAGGAGGAAGTCGAAGTCCGCCGCGCCGTCGCAACGGCGCGCTCAACGTCTCCTTCACGCCTTACCAGCCGCGCACGTTCGCCCTCCATCTCGGCGCTGCGCCCACACATCTGGCCGCCGTCACTTCCCAGCCTGTCAGTTTCCCTTACAACCTCGCTGCATCCAGCGCCAACGACACGCAGTCCGCACGGGGGCTTCGACACGCAGGGCGATGCTCTGCCGTCCGAGATGCTTCCCTCCATCGTTCACTTCAACGGCGTGGACTTCCACCTCTGCCGGGGGCGCCAACCACCCTGACGCGCTCATCCCCGCAGGCCAGACCATCAGCCTTCCGGCAGGTGACTACAACCGAATCTATATGCTTGCCGCCTCAGCCGAACGGAGATCGCACGGCCACCTTCCGCGTCGGGCGGAACCTCTACCACTCTCCGCATCGAAAATTGGACCGGCTTCATCGGCCAGTGGGACACGCGAATTTGGAAGCCCGAGCCCGACTACCCGGTCGACAGCAAAAAATCGAAGCCAAGCCCGTGCCCTACCGGAAAGACTGGGCCGTCTCGGCCAACCACGCCAGCTGGGATCTCGCAAACCACGGCTCACCGACATACTGCGCCCCGTTATCCTGATGATTACCTCGGCCTCCAACCCGGCTATATCAAGCGCGACCCGCTGGCCTGGTATGTATCCCACTACCACACGCCCGCCGGACTCAACCAGCCTTACGCCTACAGCTATCTCTTCGGCTACGAAATGAACCTCCCGCCGCACGCCAGAACTCTCACGCTCCCCAACGATCCGGATATCCGCATTCTGGCGATCTCCGTCGCGCACACGCCGCCCGACATCACGCCCGCATATCCGCTCTACGACACATCTGGAGAACGAATCACAACCTAAGGAATGATTGCGCCCTACAATTCCATCATCCGTCTCGCGCACAAAGGGGGTCCCTGCCGTGAGGTTGCATCAGAGGGAATTGGATGAACGATCGAAATAGTCGTAAGTTGGCGGAGGCTCTGACCTCCAACTGGCAGGCCGAGATGCGCGGATGGCACACCTACGGTGCGCTGGCTGACCGCGAGAACGATCCGCACCGCAAAAGTGTGCTGCGAGGACTTGCCCACGCCGAAAAGCACCACGCCGATCTTTGGGCCAACGCGAATGCAGGCGCTCGGGATTGCCGTGCCGCAGTACGAGGGTCTGAGGCTGGCGATGCGGACTCACTGGCAGCTCGGATCGGCGGGGATCAACTTGAGCTGCGCCGGCTGGAGCTGGACGAGAGCCGCGACATCGCCCGGTACGGCAAGCAACTTCGCGATCTCGGCGACCAGGAGAGCGTCGCGATCCTCGAGGAGGTCATCTCTGACGAGAAGGATCATTACCAGGCGCTCGGGCATCTGATCCGTCGCCGGCGGCCTGCTCCGGAAGTCACCACCGAGGAAGCGCAGCGCGCGCTCGATGAACTGGTGGCCGCGCGCGATGCCGGTCAGCCGCGCGCCGGAAGCTGGATTGGAGACGCTATCTACGGCGTAAACGACGGCCTCGGCGCCATCTTCGGGATCGTCTCGGGCGTCTCCGGTGCAACGCTCGGCAACAGCCACTTCGTGCTGATTGCCGGTCTGGCCGGAATGATTGCCAGCGCGCTTTCGATGGGCTCCGGGGCTTACCTCGCGGCGAAGAGCGAGCGTGAAATCTACGAGGCAGAGTATGCGAGGGAAGAGGAAGCTGTCACGCTGAACGAAGCCGAAGCCCGTGAACTGCTCACGCTGAGTTACCAGGTGCGTGGCCTGAACCGTGACGACGCGGAACGCTTCGTCGAACACATTGCGAACGATAAGAAGAGGCTGGTCAGCCGCACTCGCGCGGGAGCGGCTTGACACGACAGAAGAGGGCCTCAGCAAGCCTATGGTTTCGGCGGTTTCCGGCGCGCTGTCCACGGCTGTCGGTGCATTCATTCCGATCATTCCGTTCTTCTTTACCTCCGGCTATACCGCCGTGATCATCGCCGGAATCATTTCACTCGCGGCGCATTTTGCGGTGGGTGCTGCCAAGTCCCTCATCACGATACGTTCATGGTGGAGCAGTGGGCTGGAGATGACGCTGATTGGTGCAGTGGAGGGTGCGGTCACATACGCTATCGGCATCGGACTCGGCCATATCGGCGGTGGATCCTAAGCCGAAGCGAGCCGCCACAGGGCTTCAGCGGATAATGCGCAGGTTCATGCCGCCTTGTTATGCTGGCCAATGCGGTAGTAACTCTTCTCACCGCAAATCTCCAGCTAGAGGAAAGCAATGGCCAGGATGGCTCCGCAGGAGCTTGCAAAGAAGATTGGTGGAGGGCTGCTCTCCTTTCCGGTGACGCACTTCAACGAGGACTTCGCGTTCAATGAAGTACCCTACCGCGACCACATCGAATGGCTGCTGCAGCACGCGCCCGCCGGTCTGTTCGCGGCGGGCGGCACCGGAGAGTTTTTCTCGCTCACCTTGCCGGAGTTCAAGAGCGTCGTTACGGCGGCGGTCCAGCAGACGAGCGGCCGTGTTCCGGTGGTCGCAGGCTGCGGATACGGCACCGCTATCGCAAAGCAGTTTGCGCAAGAAGCCGAGGCAGCCGGCGCCGATGGTCTGCTGCTGCTGCCTCCTTATCTTGTGAACAGTGAACCAGCTGGCCTGATGGCGCATGTCGAGGCCGTATGCTCCTCGACCCAACTCGGCGTGATCTTCTACAACCGCGACAACGCCATCCTGAATGAGTCCGCCATCGAGCGCCTTTGCGAACGTTGCCCGAACCTGGTTGGATTCAAAGACGGCTACGGCGACATCGAGCTGATGACTCGCATCTACGCGAGGCTTGGCGACCGGCTTGACCTATGTCGGCGGGCTTCCAACAGCCGAAACATTCGCTCTGCCGTATCTCGAGATGGGAGTGACAACCTACTCGTCCGCGATCTTCAACTTCCTTCCCGAGTTTGCGCAGTCGTTCTATCGAGCGGTGCGGCGGCGTGATCGCGACGAGGTATTCAAGCAGTTGCGCGAGTTCGTTCTTCCGTACATCGAGATTCGCAACCGGCGAAAGGGCTATGCGGTCTCAATCGTGAAGGCAGGGATGCGTGCGGTCGGTCGACCGGCCGGTCCGGTGCGGTCGCCGCTTACGGACCTCGACCAAAACGACATGGCACGCGCTGAGCCGCTTGGTCGCTGGACGATCATGAGCTCGTTGCGATGACCGCCAGCAAGCAGACGCACGTTCGCTATCTGATCGTCGCGATGCTGTTTGTCGCGAGCAGCTTCAGCTACGGCGATCGCGTTGCACTTTCGATCGCCGGCACGGCCATGGAGCGCGAGCTTGCTCTCGACCCGGTGAAGCTCGGCTTGCTGCTCTCCGGTTTCGGCTGGGCCTACGTAGCAGGGCAACTGCCTTCGGGCGGCCTGCTGGACCGCTTCGGCTCGAAGCGCGTCTACGGCATCAGCATCATCGGCTGGACGATCTGCGCGTTCCTGACCGGCTTTGCCGGATATGTACTTCCCGCCATGGCCTTCACTACGATCTTCGTGCTGCGGCTTATCTCAGGGCTGGCTCAGTCGCCGGTCTTTCCCGGGAACGGTCGCATCGTTGCCGCTTGGTTTCCTACGGCCGAACGCGGAACTGCATCCGCGATCTTCAATTCGTCGCAGTATTTTGCGCTGGTGATGTTCGCGCCGCTGTTCGGCTGGTTGACCCACAGCCATGGATGGCGAAGCTGCTTCTGGTTCATGGGCGCGTTCGGCTTGCTGCTCGCGTTCGTCTGGTGGAAGACCGTCTACAACGTCAAAGAGCATCCGCTGATCTCGCGCGCTGAGATAGAGCACATCGAGAAGGGCGGAGGCCTCGCCAACCTCGATCGCGGCAAGGCCAAATCGAATCCGATCACGTGGAACGGCGTCAAGCAACTGCTTGAGTCAGAGGATGCTGATCGGTATCTACATGGGCCAGTTCTGCATCACGACGCTCACCTACTTCTTCATCACCTGGTTTCCGATCTATCTTGTGCAGGCCCGGCACATGTCCATTCTTCGTGGCGGCTTTGCGGTGGCTCTTCCCGCGCTGTGCGGCTCCGTCGGCGGCGTGCTCGGCGGCGTCTCGCTCGGACGGTCTGCTGCGGCAGGGATACTCGCTGACCTTCGCGCGCAAGGCGCCAATCATCGCCGGTATGCTGCTCTCCATCACGATGATCGCCTGCAACTTTACGAATACACAGAGCGTCGTCATGTTGCTGATGTCGCATTGCATTCTTCGGAAAAGGCTTCGGCGCGCTGGGCTGGACGGTGATCGCGGATGCTTCGCCCCGAGAGCTGATCGGGCTGAACGGCGGCATCTTCAATCTGTTCGGCAACACCGCCGGGATTACAACGCCGATTGTCATCGGATGGCTGGTGAAGAAGACCGGCTCGTTCAATGACGCTTTGATTTTTGTCGCCGCGACGGCTGCTGCTGGCGATCATCAGCTACCTTGTAGTCGTCGGCGAGATCAAGCGAGTCGAGATCCGTCGGCCGGCGCAGCGTGCGCACCGTTGGAGAATGATTGTGAGCCGAGTTGAACAAACAGAAAAGCAAGACACCTGTCGTAACCGGAATGCGAGTGATTCCCGTCGCTGGCCACGACAGCATGCTGCTCAATCTCAGCGGAGCCCATGCACCATTCTTCACGCGCAATCTTGTGTTGCTGAACGACAGCGCCGGACATATCGGTGTCGGAGAGGTTCCTGGCGGCGAGAAGATTCGGCGTGTGCTGGAATCCGCACGTCAGCTCGTAGAACGGCAGCCGATCGCCGCATACCACGCTGTTCTGAACTCCAGTCCGCGACCAATTCGCGGACGAAGATGCAGGCGGCCGCGGGCTGCAGACCTTCGATCAGCGCACTACGATTCACGCGATCACTGCGATCGAATCCGCAATGCTGGACCTGCTCGGCCAATTCCTGGGCGTTCCCGTTTGCGACCTTCTCGGAGAAGGGCGGCAGCGCTCGAGCGTCGATGTACTCGGATATTTGTTCTACATCGGGGACCGGCGCAAATGCGATCTGCCATATCGAGATGAGAGCACCGAGAAAGACGAATGGTTTCGGCTGCGCAACGAGGAGGCGCTCACAACAGATGCCATCCTTCGCCTTGCGGCTGCCGCGCAGGCTCGCTACGGATTCCGCGATTTCAAGCTGAAGGGCGGCGTATTCGAGGGCGCGCGCGAGATGGAAACTGTCGCCGCGCTCGCAGAGCGCTTCCCGCGAAGCGCGAATCACGCTCGACCCCAACGGCGCATGGTCGCTCGAAGAAGCGATTCGTCTGTGCAGCGGAAAGCAGAATGTGTTGGCCTATGCCGAAGATCCATGCGGAGCAGAGAACGGCTTCTCTGGCCGCGAGATCATGGCTGAGTTCCGCTCCGCCACCGGCCTGCCAACGGCAACCAACATGATCGCGACAGACTGGCGTGAGCTCAAGCACGCAGTTCAGCTCCACGCCGTGGACATTCCGCTCGCCGACCCGCACTTCTGGACAATGCAGGGCTCGGTGCGCGTCGCGCAGCTCTGTCACGAGTGGGGACTTACCTGGGGCTCGCACTCCAATAACCACTTCGATATCTCGCTCGCGATGTTCACGCACGTCGCCGCGGCTGCACCGGGCAAGATCACGGCGATCGATACGCATTGGATATGGCAGGATGGGCAGCGCCTTACCAAAGAGCCGCTGCGGATCGCAGACGGAACGATTCGCGTGCCCGACCGGCCCGGACTTGGAATCGAGATCGACATGGAGCAGGTGGAGCAGGCGCACGCGCTCTACAATCAAGTAGGATCCGGTGGCCGCGATGATGCGCGCGCGATGCAGTTTCTCATCCCAGGCTGGAGGTTCGACAACAAGCGTCCCTGCATGGTTCGCTGAAAAGCTCCCGCGCGGCACCTCCTGGAAGCAAGGAATTCGCGATGTTGAATGCAGAAGGATCACGTCCGCTGTATGTGCAGGTTCACCCCGACGACAACGTCGCCATCGTGGTGAATGAGGGCGGTTTGCGCGCCGGTACGAAGTTTGATTCGGGACTGGTGCTCACGGAAAACATTCCCGAGGCGCACAAGATTGCACTCAGCGATATACATGCCGGCGAGCCGATCGTTCGTTACGGCTCCGTCATCGGGTTCGCCGAGGGAGAGATTGCAAAAGGAAGCTGGGTACATGAGGAGAAGATGCGCCTGCCCAGCGCGCCCTCCTCTGGATTCTCTTCCGCTCGCGACTGCCGTGCCTCAGCCGCTCTCGCCTCTTGAGGGCTACACCTTCGAGGGCTTCCTCAATGACGACGGTTCCGTCGGCACAAAGAACATCCTCGGCATCACCACCACTGTGCAATGCGTTGCCGCAACCGTGGACTATGCCGTGCAGACGAATCCGGGAGGAGATTCTTCCGCGCTTCCCAAACGTGGACGACGTCATCGCGCTCACACACAACTATGGATGCGGCGTAGCCATCGACGCTGCCGAATGCGGAGATCCCGATTCGCACTCTGCGCAATCTCAGCCTCAATCCAAACCTCGGTGGCGCGCCGATGGTCGTAAGCCTCGGTTGCGAGAAGCTGCAGCCGATGCGACTGATGCCTTCCAGCACGCTGCCCATCCTCAGCGCATCGCCCTACGTGGTGCAACTGCAGGATGAGCGGCACCACAGCTTCGAAGAGATGGTCGCAGCCATCATGCAAATGGCCGAAAATCGTCTGCGATCTGCTGAACAAGCGCCGCCGCACGACACGTCCCGCATCCGACCTCGTCGTTGGCGTGCAATGCGGAGGCAGCGATGCGTTCTCCGGTGTGACTGCGAATCCGGCCGTCGGCTACGCTACGGATCTGTTGGTGAGGGCTGGAGCGACCGTGATGTTTTCCGAGGTGACGGAGGTTCGCGACGCTGTGCATCTTCTGACCGCACGCGCCGCGACCGAAGATGTCGCCCGCGATCTCGTTCGCGAGATGGCCTGGTATGACGCGTACCTCAGCGAAGGCGGCAGCGACCGCAGCGCGAATCCGAGTCCCGGCAACAAGCGCGGCGGCCTGACCAACATCGTCGAAAAGGCTCTAGGCTCAATCGCTAAGGCCGGCACCGCGCCAATCAATGGCGTATTCGGCCCTGGCGAGAAAGTTACAAAAAAGGGATTGATCTTCGCAGCCACTCCCGCGAGCGATTTTGTCTGCGGAACACTGCAACTCGCCGCCTCGATGAACATGCATATCTTCACGACGGGGCGGGGAACTCCCTACGGCCTTGCGATGGCTCCTGTCATCAAGGTAGCGTCACGTTCCGCGCTCGCTCAGCGCTGGCGCGATCTGATCGACATCGATGCAGGAACCATCGCCACAGGCGCGGCCACCATCGAGCAGGTCGGCTGGCAGATATTCGAGATGGTGCTGGAGGTCGCGAGCGGCCGCCGGCAGACGTGGGCCGACCATTGGGGCCTGCACAACGACCTCGCGCTGTTCAATCCGACGCCGCTCACCTGAGCTTGCCGCGCTGGTTCGCGATCCCCGTAGGTTAGCGGTCTTGAGCTAAGCCCTGCCGCGGCATGCGAGTTACTCCCTAATGGCTCGCCATGTAGGATGGCTTCCAGAGCGACCACCGAATCGGAACGGAGATTGAGAACTGAAGGTTCGGCGTATCGGGTGTGAGGCCAACGCCCATGCTTATGTCCATCAGTCGTCCCGGCGCAAACATATAGGATGTGCCGATGCGCAGCGAACCTTCTACAAGGTATGACGCTGGCAACGGCTGACCATTCAGCTTCGCCTGTCGCGTGAACTGCTGACTCCATCCAACGGTCATCGATGTTTCCGGGTTCAACGACAACACCGAACCCAATTGGAATCCATATGCATCGCCCGGACGAATATAACCAACCTCGCTGGTTATGTCCGGATTCGCGGGATCGCTGATCGGAATTGTGTGATGTGCCCCAAAGTTCTTGGTGTAAGACAGGCTGCCGAAAAACACCAGCGGATCATTGGTCTTAGCGGCGGTCAACCCTCCTGTCACGCCGTTGAATCCGGTTCCCAACGATGTTTCGGAGCTCGTAAGATCATAAGAATTTGTTCCGGTGCTCGATTTGAAATGCACGCTCGCCAGAAGATCTGGAGCATTGCCGTGTTCGGTTTGGAACTGGTATGACGCGCCTCCCGAGATATCACCTAATCCAAACTGACTCTGCGTCTTCTGCGTCTCCGTTGCATCGACCGTCCGATTGAGAACGTAGCCGTACGGAACATTGGCGTCCAATTGCAGATGCTTTGTGACGCCCACTCGCGACGTGACTGAATTGATCAGGATGTCTCTGCGCAGCCGCTCAGAGGTGATATCTCCGACGACCAGAACCGGGAACAATGCGAACCCGTTGACCGTCACATGGTCCGAAGAGAGACTGTAGTACGAGGCCGCGTCATCGACTTCCATCAGGCCCGGTGGCAGCAACAGGCCGCCGCGAACCAGCAGAGCGCGATCCAGTGCTGCTGACGCGTGTCGCTCTGCTTCGTCGTAGGTGGAGTTGCTGATCGTGGTCGCGAGTGTCGTTGTCGGTGGCGGTGCTATCGCAACGGCCGAGGGAACGGGCCCATGACCGGTCAGCCCGCTGTTGTTAACCGCATTCAGTCGAGACTCGAGTTCCTGCACACGCTCCAGAAGATTTCGAATGATCGCATCGCGCTCGCGCAGGGCCTGCTGAATCTTGATGTCGACAACATCCGCCTGCGTGCTGCGCACTTGTGTTGAGCGCTCCGCCTGGGCTGCTGGGTTTACAGGAACCGGCGATGCGGCAGCGGATTGCGTTTGTGCGCTTAGGCTGGCCGCAAAGAGCAGAACTGTGCCTATTGCAAATGACCGTAGAAACATATAGCCCTCCCCGTCAATACAGGCCATTGGTAGGCGTCGTCACCCCAAGGGTGCGCGTAATAAAGGTCTCGTCAGGAATCAGCTTCGCCGAGGAGCTGATTTGCTTGGCGACCTGCATACGCTCATCCGGAGGGTGAACGATAAAGACAATCCCGTTCTTCCAGAGTTTTTGGAAGCGGTCTGTCTTCATCGTGACGTTGCCAAAGCCAGGATCAGCAAGAAATACTCTGCCCTGAAGGATGCCTTTGACAACAACAAAATGATCGAAGCCCTTCAGACGGATCGGAACGATCACTGCCGTCTTCTGGCTGGCCAGTTCGTCCATGGACATGTCGCTGTAGCCTTCAGCCATGTATCCGCGCGCCTGCGCAAAATGTTTCATGTCCAAAAGAGAAAACCCGTGCCTCGCGCGGACAAGGGCAGGGTCGGTTCGATGCAGCATCCACACGACAATGTCCGTCTCAGGTGTGGCGTCTTTGAATTGATACGTGAGAAGCGTGCTTAGCGCGGCAGCGCCGCAGCTCATATCCCACCGCTGGCGTGTAACTCCGTCGTTGCGGAGCTCCTGCAACGACGCGACAGGTTTCCCCCACCCCGCGTCTTCCCCTGGTGCAGGCTTGTTCGGAGCCTGCGCCAGGGTGACGGCGGATGATGCGCTCAGCAGTACTACTGCGATCCCGATCCCGAATGAGGTCATTAATGCGATTTCCCGCTGAGGTTGCTTTGCGTGATGGTTCCAACAGTTGAGTTGATGTTCACGTTTAGGTTCAACAGCACGTTAATCGCGGAGTTCACAGCATTGATGTTGATCAGCGAACTCATGTTCTGCTGTGCGTTTCCACTAAGATTGATCGACCCCACGGTTGTGTTGGTCGTCGTGCTGTTCGGCGCTTGAATGACAAGCGATCCGATACCAGAGACAAGGCCGTTTGCTGTGGGCACCTCGCCCGAAAAATTGATGACGTTACCCGGACTGACGCTTGTCGTCACTCCGGCCGCCGTCACCCGGTCAAGCATGCTGTCGTCGAGGGCTTTCCTCCTCGACTGCGACACACTTGTCTGTGTCGCCAGCAAAAGACCGATGACCAAAAGAGTGCGATACATGATTACTCTCCTCGCGAGCAGTTACGCCGCGCGGCGGAGCCATCCCGTTGTGGGATGGCTCCGTCCGTGGTCATCAATGGGCCTGGCTGATCGTGTTCGATTGAGTCACTGCGATCGGCGAGGTCGCTATGCCGGCCGTGTAGTTGATGTTGACGCCATTGGCAACCATGCTGCCGACTGCGTTGACGATGTTCACGCCGGACGCGCTCGATTCAGACGAGCCTGCCAGGCTGAGTGAGTCCGTCTTGGTGGAGTTGATCGTCGAGCCATCAACCGCGATGTTCTGACCGACTGCAGAACCGATGGTCGTCGGTCCCATGTAGGTCAGCGCCAGCGTGTCGTTGGTTGTGCTGCTGTGGGCATAGTTGTCAGTCGCGGTCAGGCTGTGGCTGGCCGTGGTGTTGGTCGCGAAGTTATTCGAGGCCGTGGTTGTGTGAGACGAAGACGACTGCTCAGCAGCCTGCTGGGCAAACGCGTTCGTGGTGGAGGTCGCAGCCTGCTGCTGTCCGCCGACCGAGGCGTTGTGGTTGTAGCCATTGGTTGTCGCGGTCGAAGCACCAAAGCTGGCGCTCTGCTGACGGTTCGAGGCGCTCGAAGCGTTCGCACCGAAGGCCGCGTTGTTGGTCAGACTCGCGTTGTTGGTCAGAGCACCCGTCGAGCTGGAGGTCGAGCTGCCCTGGCTGGCGGTCGCAGCGTTGTTGTTGGTGCTGGTTCCGGTTCCGGTGGTTGTCGACGTATTCGTGTTGCTTCCCGTCGTGTTCGCAGCGTTGGTGCTGGCGGTGTCAGAGGGGTTGCTGAACATGTCAGTCCCCGAGATGGAGCTGGCGCTGCCCGAGCCGGTTGAACTGCCAGCCTGATGCTGCGTGTTCGAGCTCGAGGAGCCGTTGCTCGCGTGGTTACTGCTCGTGTTGGCAGCAAGGTTGTCCGAGGCCGCGAGGTTGTCGCTCGCGCTCACAGCGCCACTGGACTGGTGAGCCGACGACGACTGTTCCTGTCCGCCAACCGAGGCGTTGTGCGCAAAGTTGTCGGTAGTCGAGGTCGACGCGCCGAAGCTGGAGCTCTCGTTCGCGCTATGGGCGAAGTTGTCGGATGAAGACTCGCTCGCGCTCTGACTATGTGTGCCGGTGTTGGAGTACGTCGCTGCATCCGTCGTGGTGTGGTTGTAGCTCGACGTGTCGGTCAGGCTCTTGTTATTCGTCGTGCTGTTGGTATTCGAATAGGTATTGTTGACCGTTAGGTCTGGTCCGTTGCTGTAATTGCGCAGCGTGGCGTTCGAATCCGGATCGGACTGACTGATGTCGTTGCTCTGGTGAAGCGTTACACCCGCACCGCCGAGAATGGTCACGCCGCCGCTCGGCATCGTCTCTGCTTGGATGTTGACGCCGTCGCCCACGGTGCTATCCGTACCGCTTACGATGTTCACGCCGCTTGCGGAGCTCAACGAGCTTCCCGCGAGTGAAGCGCTCGCTGCATCGCTCGTCGTTACTGTCGAGCCAGCGACGGCGATCGAATTGTTGTCCGTCTGACCGGCGGTGATGTTGCTCATCTGGCTGTCGTCGATCGAATGAGACTTCTTGTTGTTGTTGCTTTGCGCTGCGGCAATCCCGGCAGCAAGGAAGGACGCTGTAATGAGAGTGCAAACAATTCTGTTCACGAAATCCTCCACACATGTGCGTTGTTGAAGAACACGACCAAACCCGCCGGCCGAATCGGGCGGCGGAAGGGCCAATTGAGCGCAAACCTCCGTGCCCTCTTCACGAGAGGGTTGACGCGATCCGCGCAACTTGTCGTCTTTCGGGGGCCGAAATTGGGGTTGAAAGCGGGGGGCTGACCGGACGGAGTGGCTTAGCTTACTTCCGTCAGCAGCCGAGCGTGATCAACCTTCTTGCACGTGAGCCCAGGGACCCGGAGAACTGCTCTTTCTTCTTTGCTCCGCCCATTCATCGCGCAATGGGGTAGATCGATCAGGCAAGACCGCGGCGCCGTCGCTGTGGCTTCGATCTCCTGGTATCCTGATTCGAACTTGACTGTCGTACTTGCAATTCCGTTGCCATGCAAATCGCCCCATAATTCCGCAACTTTGTGCAAAAGTGCGTGGGTAAATTGCAGGAAAATGCACTTCTCAGAGGGAACTACTTTGCTCCTGCCAGTAAGACCTGTTCATTGGTGCGCAGTAAAGAGAACACCACAACAGAACATTCGTCAACTTCCGATCCTGTCACGACCAAGACATTGGAGGGCTAGGGCTGCCACACGAGCTACAAATCGATCTCGATCAATTCCCGATGGAAGTTCACACCGAGGTTACGTCCGCCTCGGGTTTCAATTGTCTGTGGGAGGATCAGTGTGGTCGATTAGGATGACCTCGACCGGAGCTTTGGTGGGCTTGAGCCGTAAGCCTAGTTGCTCGGGCAATGCGGTGAAAAGTGGTGACGCGTCACTGCCTGCTGCATCGGACGAGCCGGATTGCGCAGTCGCGGCGAGACTCTGGCGCGTCCAGCGAAAGGTGAAGTCGTACAGCCCGCTGAGGCCCGTCTGGTTGACCACAGGACGGCCTCCGACTTCGGAGTAGCCGGCGAACCAGTGCGCAAGATCGTCCAGCGAGGCCTGCCTGGCAGTCATCTCGGCGGACTGGCCGGTGTAGAGAACAAGGATGCCGTGGCGCAGGTCCTCGGGTTTGGATGGCAGTCGAATGGATACAGCGGTTTCTTGTGCGGTGGACTCGGTGGACTTCGCGGATTCAGTTTGCCTTGTGCTCTCGACAAGATTCGGGTTCGGTTTGGCGACTACCAGTGCATATACGGTGAGAACCCTGGTTTCGAAGTGGAGCTTCAGGTGGAAACGCTCGGCGAGGAGAGACTGCAGCATGAGGCTGATTTGCCGCTTCTGCTGATCGCGGGAAAGCTTTTGCTGGGCCTCGGCCAGCTCACCAGGGATGCGGGCGACGATGTCGTAGTGGTTCGTGTCGAGCCACGCGGGACCGCCCAGAACGCGTTCGTTTTCCGCAGCCGCCCAGGGGATACCGTAAGCCTGCTCGATAAGGTTCCGAACCGTCACATTGGAGATCTGGACTTCGGCGGGAGATGCGCTGGAGGGCCGCGGCTGGGACGAGGCGGGTTTGATGGTCGCGACTTCGAAGGAGGGAAGCGGGTCGCTTGCGTGGATGATCTGCGCCGAAGAGCCGATGGCCAGCCCGAAGCACATGGCACTGACCAGCAAAAGACGCGTGCAGTTCTCCTTCGAGGGCATGCCCCAAGTTACGCTGCAGTGAGCCGGCGGGTTCCGTTCGCGAAATGGGCAATAATGGTGGGCCCACCAGGACTTGAACCTGGAACCAACGGATTATGAGTCCGCTGCTCTAACCAATTGAGCTATAGGCCCCACCGTCAACGTAGCCCTCGCGCGCCCTCACCAGACCCGCGACTACGACGTAAGTGCATTCTAAATTGCGCCGAACGTAATTTCCTATGGTTACTCCTCCAGTTCTTCGCCCGCAGGTTTCTTCGCGCCGGCCGCAATCTTCTCCGAAATCGCCGGCGGCACAAAGTCATAGTGGTCCATCTCCATCCGAAAGCTGCCCCGGCCCTGGGTCATCGAGGTCAGCGTCGTTCCGTAGCTCAGCATCTCCGCCAGCGGCACCTGGGCGTGCACCACCGTGCCGGCGCCCGCGCTGTCCATGCCCTGCACGCGTCCTCTCCGGCTGTTCAGGTCGCCAATCACCGCTCCCGCAAACTCGTCCGGCGCCTCGATCTCCACCTTCATGATCGGCTCCAGCAGCGCAGGCTTCGCCTGTTCCATCGCAGCGCGAAACGCCAGCCGCCCTGCCAGCTTGAACGCCATCTCGCTCGAGTCCACATCGTGGTAGCTGCCGTCATACACCACCGCGCGAAAGTCCACCACCGGATATCCCGCAAGATATCCGCGCGCCGCCGACTCCTGAATCCCTTTCTCCACCGCCGGCACATACTGCCGCGGTATCGAGCCGCCAAAGATGTCGTTCACGAACTCGAATCCTGCGCCGCGCTCCATCGGCTCAATGCGAATCTTGCAGTCGCCGAACTGCCCATGTCCTCCCGTCTGCTTCTTGTGCCGGCCATGCCCCTCCGCCTTTGCCCGCACCGTTTCGCGATACGGAACCTTCGGCGCCTTCAGCGTCACCTCCGTATGGAACCGCCGCTTCAGCCGCGAAACCACCGTTTCGATGTGCATCTGTCCCGCGCCCGCCACCAGAAACTCGTTCGTCTGCGGATCGCGATAGAACTTCAGCATCAGGTCCTCTTCCATCAGCTTGTGAAGCGCCGGCGCCAGCTTGTCCTCGTCCGCACGAGACTTCGGCTCAATCGCGTAAGTCATCGCAGGCTCCGGAGTCGGCGCGCCTCCATCAGCACGTCATGTCCCTTTGCGCCCAGCGTGTCTCCGGTTTGCGAGACGCGCAGCTTCGCCACCGCACCCAGATCGCCCGCATGCAGCTCCGCAACCTCCGTCAGCTTTCGCCCCTGCACAATCGACAGATGACTCAGCCGCTCCGTCTCGCCGCGCGTATAGTTCTCCACCGACGCGTCATTCTTCACGCACCCGCTCATCACCTTGAAGAATGAAATCCTTCCCGCAAACGGATCGACCATCGTCTTGTACACGTACAGCGCTACCGGCTGGCCGTCGTCAATCTTGCGCATCACCGTCTCGCCCGACCCGTTGCCCGCCGCCTTGCCCGCCGCGCGCATCGGCAGTTCGCCGCGCTCCACCGGCGACGGCGCATACACCTTCAGAAAATCCAGCAGGTGGTCCGTTCCAACGTTCTGCAATCCGCTCACATACAGCACCGGAAAGATCCTGTCCTCACGAATCGCCTCATGCAGCGCGCCCACCAGGTGTTCCTCCGGAATCGTGCCCACCGCAAAGAACTCCTCCATCAACTCGTCCTTACCTTCAGCGACCAGCTCAATCAGCGCCTCATGCGCGGCCTTCGCGTCCGCCTCCATCGCATGCGGGATCTGTCCCCTTCGTCCCGCGTCCATCGCCATCCGGCGTGTACAGATACGCGTCCATCGTCACCAGGTCGACGACACCATGAAATCCCTTCTCGTCCACAATCGGCAGCTGCACCGGCACCACCTGCCGCCCCCACCGTTCGCGCAGCCCCTCCAGCATTTCCATCCGTCCCGTGCGCGAATCTGCCTTCGGATGGTCCACCTGGTTCATCACAACAACGCGCGGCAGCCCAATCTCCGCCGCATAGTTCCACACGCGATCCGTGCCTGACTCCACGCCCGTCTGCGCATTCACCACCACCAGCGCTGTCTCTGCCGGCACCATCGCTGCGCGCGCCTCATGCAGAAACATGTGAAATCCCGGCGTGTCGATCATGTTCACCTTGATGCCGTCCCACTCGGCAAACGCCACCGCGTTGGCCATCGTCATCTTGCGCGCAATCTCTTCTTCGTCATACTGCGTCACCGCGCCGCCGTTCTCGCGGGAGGACGCCGCCGGCGACTTCGCGGTCTTCAGAATCGCCGAGATCAGTTCCGTCTTCCCGCTGTGTGCATGGCCCACGATGGCCACATTCCTGACGTCAGCTCCCGCATAGACCTTCATCTCTGGCATCTCCTTCGTCTCGCATCGCAGGCCGCCGCGCACACACTGCGCACAGCAAATCTCCTGCCAGACGAAGGCAAGAGCTCTCCTGCCAAGGTCGCCATTCTAGTCCTTAACTTCCTTCCGCTGCACGGCCGGCAGGATCGCTCAAGACCGCGCGTAATCCGCTCATCGCCGACGCATCCCGCAGCCCTCGCGGGCTCAGCATCCTCACCACCAGAACCGCCACCGGCACCAGGAACACCATCGAGTTCAGCACCCACATCTCCGCTCCCGCCAGCACCTGGTCCTTCAGCGGCGTCAGCGACGAGATCCTCTCCGCCGCCGCATACGACGGATACAGCACCTTGCCTGAGAACGTCAGCACCGCCGACAAAATCGTGTTCACCACATCCGCCGTCAGCAGGTAGGGAATCACCATCCATCGCGACCACGCCTGCGGCTCGGCCACGGCTCCACAATCACCCACCAGAACGCAATCGACGTGAACAGAAAGCACATGTGCTCCGTGTTGTGCCAGGCCTCCGAGCGCAGCGTCAGCTCAAACGCCTGCGGCACATGCCACCCCAGATACGCGACATTCATCGCCAGCCACGCCACCACCGGACGCGCCAGCGCATGCGCCACCTTGTGCACGCCGCGCGATGCAAACACAGGCCGCAGCCCGCGGATCAACCATCGCGGCAGTCCGCGCAGCATCGGCACCAGCGGCGCGCCCAGCACGAGCAACGGCGGCGCAACCGACATCAGGATGAAATGCTGCAGCATGTGCGCCGAAAGCAGAAAGTCATCCAGCGCATCAATCGGCGACGCCAGCGCAATCCAGATCGCAAGCAGTCCGCCAAAGAAGCACACCGCACGCCACACCGGCAGATCGCGCGCACGCGTCCGCTGCAGCGCGCGCCATCCGCGCAGATACAGCGCGCCTGCAATCACCAACCCGATCGCCGGCCAGACTGGAAAGCTCCACGCCGCCAGAATTCCGTGCGGAAACTCCTCCATCCCTCACGCCTTTCTAATGAGGTGCGTTCTGCTGCCCGCCACCGCGTACTCACCGTGGAGTTCGGCGGCACGCCGCCGCTCTGCACAACCTCGCGCGAAGCATCGCCCGCAGCCGGCTGATAGTTCGGGTGCATCGTGTCCAGGAACCGCACCAGCGCCGTCGTCTCCGCCGGCGAAAGCGTGCTTCCATACGCCGGCATGTTGCCGCCGCCCAGCAGCACCTGCCGGATCATCTGGTCTTCGGTCAGTCGCGTGGCCACATCACTCAGCTCCGGTCCGCGCTGTCCGCCAATGCCGCCCAGCGCGTGGCAGTTGCGGCACTGCTTCTCCTGGAACACATTCGCTCCCTGCCGCTCCAGCGGCGTGCGGTTGTGCAGATACTGCACCGGCACCGCCGCCCCGCTCCACGCATTCATGTGCGGGCTCCACGGCGTCGACGTGCCCAGCTGCGTAAACACACCAAAGCACACCGCGATGAACATCACCGCGAACACGCCAATCGGCCGCCGCCACCAGCTCTTCTCGCCCACACCTGCGACAAACGGCAGCGCAATCAGAATCGCCACCGCAACCGCCGGCACAATCAGGATGAACGGCGTCTCCATGCTCGGCGGCAGATACGACAGCACCGTGTAGATCCACAGAAAGAAGAAGTCCGGCTTCGGCACCGTCTGAATGATGCTCGGGTCCGGTATGCCGGTCGGCCCATACGGCCCAAACACCGCCGCACAGAACGCCACCGCAAACAGAATCGCCGCCGAGAAGAACAGGTCCTTCCACACCGCGCCCGGCACAAACGGCAGGCCATCCGTGTGCGCCAGCTCGTTGTACTCCTGCATGTACGTATCGCGGCGAACGATCCGTCCCGGAACCGGCCACTCATTGATGCCGAGCTTCACCACCATCCACACATGCAGCGCCGTGAACAGCAGCAGCACACCCGGAATCACAAACACATGCAGCGCAAAGAACCGCGTCAGCGTCGCGCCATTGATGATCGGCCCACCCAGCAGCAGCTGCACCAGCGCTCCGCCGATGAACGGCACGCGCCCCATGATCGACGCGCCAATCCCCAACCCCCAGTACGCATCCTGATCGAACCGCAGCACCTGGCCCGTGAACGCCATGCCCAGCGTCATCAGCAGCATGAACACGCCCAGAATCCACGTCAGCTCGCGCGGAAACTTGTACGCTCCGAACAGAAACACCTGCGCCATGTGGATGAGCACGACGGCGACCATGAAGTTCGATCCCCATCCATGCATCGCGCGCAGAAACCATCCCAGCGGAAGCTGGTAGTTCAGCACCTGCAGCGTCTCCCACGCGTGCCCCGCCGAAGGCACATACACCAGCGCCAGCAGAATTCCCGTGACAATCTGCAGGATCAGCAGCGTCAGACTCGCGCTGCCAAACACGTACCACCAGCTCGCCGTGCTCTTCGGCACAGGATGCAGCACGGCCTCTTTGATCGGCCCTTCGAGCTGCAGCCGCCGCTCTAACCAATCGTAGGTGTCTTTGTACCAGGCCATCGGAGCAATCCTTACTAAGTCGTTAGCGGCTGAATTCGTCGCCGTTTGAGTTCCACTCGCACCCGCGCCCGGGCAATCCGCACTCGCCCGATTCGACAGCGTCGGCATCTGTCCCGCATCGATCATCAGCTGCCCGTTCTCAATCTTCGCGTCGTACGTGAACAGCCCGCGCTCCGGCGGCCCCGACGCTCTGCTGCCATCCGCGTAGTACACACCGCCGTGGCACGGACACATAAACAACTGCGACTCCGAAAACCACCGCACCGGGCATCCCAGGTGCGCGCAGTTGATCGCAAACACCACAAACTGCCCCGGAGTCACGCATCGCACATACGCCGGCACGTTGTCCGTCGCTCCATCCCACGACTCCTTGAACGGATTCCGAAACATAACCAGCTTCGTATCGCCCGGGATGAAATTCATTCACATCACCAATCGCAACCCAGTGCCGGTACTCCTTGCGCCGCAGCGTCGGCCCCAGCAGATACACCACAACCGGCGTCGCAATCGCAATTCCGACAATCGCGTTCAGCGCGATCCCCACATTCATCAGGAGCGTGCGCCGCGAGATGCGTTCCACCTCGAGCCGGTGCTCCTGCTCCTCCGGAGACGGTGGCGGCAACTTCTCATCCATCTCGTTCACTCCTCTCCACCCTCATCTCGTAACTTGCCGTGCCGAAGGTTTTGCGGCGCAATCGGCTGCGCCTCGCCCGGCTTCTCTGAAGTCGTGTTGTTGTCCGGATACGGCTGTCCCGGATTCGCCGGCCGTTGCGCCATCATCCACGCCGTCACATCGCTGATATCCGCATCCGTCAGCGGATGCCCCGGCACATCGCCGCGCCAATCCGGCTGCCCAATATCCGGCCGTCCCGCAATCACTGTCGTGCGAATCATCTGCGCATTCACCAGCGCCAGAAACGATCCATCCAGAATCGACCCCGCCGGCCCCGGCTTCTGTCCCGCCGCTCCATGGCACCGCGCACACGCCGTCGCATACACCTGCTGTCCATGTCCCGCGTCTCCGGCACTGGACGCCTTATACGGCGGCGCATTCTGCCCCGCCAGCACATTGCCCTTCGACCACTTCGCCCGCATCCCGCTCACAATCGCATTCACCTGCGCATCCGTCAGATTGCCTCCCGCACTCTGCGCGAACGCCGGCATCAGCGTGCCCTTCTCTCCATTCGCAATCACATCGCGCAGCGTCGCATCATCCACCAGCGCCTCATACATCGGGATTCGCCAGATTCGTCGCCTGCCCATTCTGCCCGTCCACGCCATGACATCCCGCGCAGTTCTGCGCATACAGCTTGTCGAACGACATCACCGCCTCCGGCCGCGGCACAACATCTGCCGGAGTCGGCCTTCCCGGCAAATGGCATCCGCCAACACAAAATCAGCGATCCCGGCCATCAAAATCACCGCGGCAGCAGCGCGCCATGCGACATCTCATGGCCTCGGCTCCTGTCCGTGTCTCCCGTCGTCCAACGATGCAGCCCCGGCGTCTCCAGCCCCAGCCGCACCGGCAGCGGAAGCTGCTTCAGCCGCTCCAGCCTGCCCAGCTTCTTCACCGTGTATCCTGCGACGACTCCGAAGATGATCTGCGCCGCCAAGAACGACCACCAGTCGATCGTCTGCTGCAAAAACGGATTCACAATCCCCAGCGCGCTGTGCAGCACTCCCGTCCACAAGCACCGGAGCAATGATGCCGCCCAGCAGAATCGGCCGCTTCGGCCATATCGGCAGCATCGCGCCATACAGAATTCCAACCAGCAGCGTCACCGCTCCCTGGATGATGTTCGCCGTAATAAATGCGCTCAGCTTGAAGTGCGTCAGCTGATACATCGTCGGATTCGTCCACGTCCCGACACCCGCTCCGCCCAGCAGGTTCACCACGTACCAGACGCTGTGAAATCGAATAATTCCGTACAGCTCCGCCGGAATCACCATCGCGATCCCGCCCGCAATCCCTCCCTTGATGCCGCTCGCAAACGTAAACGTCTGCAGCGGCAGCTGCGCGCGGTGCGTCTCATCCACCTCAATCCGCGCCACGCCTTCCAGTCGAAGGCTCGATCTCCACCACCGCCGTGTCCACCTCGAGGTCCACATGCGCCTCATGCGGCAGCACCTCGCGAAACCACCCGATCGCCGGCACCACCGTCAGCACGATTCCCAGCCACATCACCCACGGCGACGTCACCAGCGAAAAGAAGATCAGCGTCACACCCATCGCCATCAGGAACGGCCACATCGTCGGCGCCGGCAGATGGACCGTGCCGTGCACCGTGGCATGCACAGCCCCGTGGTGCGTCTCGCCCGCATGTCCCGTCGTTGGCTGTGTCGTCTCGTCCATCATCTCCCCACGATGTACACCACGGTGAACACCACAACCCACACCGCATCCACAAAGTGCCAGTACAGCGCCAGCACCTTCACGCGTTCCGCATGCGTCGGATTCAACTTCCCGGTCAGCGCAAACACCAGCGTGATCAGCAGCATGATCAACCCGATAATCACGTGCGACGCATGCAGCCCTACCAGCGAATAAAACGTCGTGCCGAACAGGTTCGTCGCAATCGTCAGGTGATCATGCGTGATCAGCTTGTCCCACTCCACCCCGGTGCCAATGATGAAAATCAGCCCCAGCACAATCGTCACCGCCCACCACAGCTTGAACGCGCCCATCTTCCCGACCGTAATCGCGTGCTCCGCCAGATAGATGAAGAAGCTGCTCGAGAGCAGGCACACCGTTCCGAAGATCGGCAGCTCCAGCACCTCGCGCGGCGTCGGCCCCGACACATCGCGCCCCAGGTAGTAGAGGTACGCCACCACGAAGATCGTGAAGATCGCACTCTCCGCCACAATCAGCGAAGACATCGCGACATAGCCGCGCGATGGCAGCTTCCACGCCTCCGGGTGTTCGATATGTTCCAGCGGTACGGTGCCCACAGCCACTCCTTAGGTGCCTACAAGCCATCCCTCAACAGCCCACAGCTCTCCTCTATAACGCTTCACGCTCACTCGAACGCCGAATCCGGATCTTCCGGATGTTTCAAATCCCACAACGGCCGGCGGCTCGCCACCACCGGATCCGCTGCGAAGTTATAAGCCGGCGGCGGCGAGTGCGTAGACCACTCCAGCGTCCACGCATCCCACGGATCCGGCCCCGCCTCTCTGCCTTTGAAGTACGAATGCACCAGGTTGTACACCAGGATCAGCCACAGCAATCGCCTGGATCAATCCGCCCACCGACACAATCTGGTTCCAGATCGCCCATCCGCGGTCCGCCTCATACGTGTAGATCTGCCGCGGCATGCCCAGCAGCCCCGGAATATGCATCACGTCGAACGTCATGTGGAACCCGATCACCATCAGCCAGAAGTGCCACTTGCCCAGCCGCTCATCCAGCATCCGTCCCGTCATCTTCGGATACCAGTAGTAGATCGCCGAAAAGATCATGAACACAATCGCGCCCACCAGCACGTAGTGAAAGTGCGCAATCACGAAGTAGGAGTTATGCAGCTGCCAGTTCCACGGGCTCACCGACAGCATGATTCCCGTCAGCCCGGCGATCAGGAACTGGAACAGAAACGCAATCGCAAACAGCATCGGCGTCGCAAACCGCACGCGTCCGCCCCAGATCGTCGCCAGCCAGTTGAAGATCTTGATGCCCGTCGGAATCGAAACCAGCATCGTCGAGAGCGTAAAGAACGCATTTCCAAACGAAGTCATCCCCATCGTGAACATGTGGTGCGCCCACACGCCCAGGCTGATGAACCCGATCCCCACGCTCGCCGCCACCATCGCCGGATACCCGAAGATCGCCTTGCGCGAAAACACCGGAATGATCTCATTCGCAAACGCGAACGCCGGCAGCACCAGAATGTAAACCTCCGGGTGTCCGAAGATCCAGAAGAAGTGCGCCCACAGAATCGCCGACCCGCCCGCCTGCGTATCGAAGAAGTGTCCGCCCAGGTAGCGATCGATCGATCAGCATCGCCTGGCATGCCGTCAGCGGGCTGATCGCCACCAGCACCATGCCCGACACCGTCGCGTACAGCCACGCCAGCAGCGGCATCCGGAACAGCGTCATCCCCTTGCAGCGCATGCAGAACACCGTCGCCAGAATGTTGATCGCCGTTCCAATGCTTCCAATGCCGCTCGCCATGAGCGCCAGCGCCCAGTAGTCCGTCGAGTGCCCCGGCGAAAACGCCCGCTCCGTCAGCGGCGCATACGCAAACCACGCGACATCCGGCGCCGTCCCCGTTCCCGCCAGCCCATTGCCGCCGATGAAGCTGAAGTACAGCATCAGTCCCGCAAACGCGCTGATCCAGAAGCTGAACGCATTCAGCCGCGGAAACGCCATGTCCCGCGCGCCGATCATCAGCGGAATCAGATAGTTTCCAAACCCCAACAGAATCGGCATGCCCACCAGGAACACCATCGTCGTTCCGTGCATCGTGAACAGCCGGTCGAACACAAACGGCGAGACCAGGTGGTTTTCCGGGAAGAAGAGCTGCGCGCGAATCATCAGCGCCTCAATCCCCGCCACCAGCATGAAGATCAGCGCATAGCAGATGTACATGATGCCGATCTTCTTGTGATCGACCGTCACCACCCAGTCGTGAATTACCTCCAGGTACGTACCCGCAAAAGGTCGCGGCGGCGTCTGGTCAACAACGCCTTCAACGCGGTTCGGGATGGGCACGCTCGGAGTCGCCATCGTTGCTCTCCTCGAAAATCGCCTGCGCCTTAAGAATCTAGTGCAGCGTTAGCAAATAGTCCGTAATCTGTGCGTTCTGTTCGTCAGTCAGATGCATCGCCGGCATCAGGCAGCCGGGTTTGAAATCGTTCGGATCATTGATCCACCGCACCAGGTTCTCGCTGCGTGTTCGGCAAAATTCCCGCGCCAATCGTGTCGCGGCTCATCAGGTGCGTCAGGTCCGGCCCATATCGTCCATTCGCCATCGTTCCCTTCACCGTGTGGCAGTTCACGCATGCCTGCTGCTCAAACACCATCTGCCCCGTGCGCGCATCCTGTGCCTTGTGATCCCTGTGCGTCATTCGTCTGCTGCCTGTTCTCACGGATAACGCTCGAAGGCCCGCCACTCATCGCGCCCCGTTGCCCCTGCGCAGACTGAAACGCACTCTGCGGCAGCTCCGTCTGCGCCTGCTGCTGTGCCTTGATCCACGCCGCAAACTTGTCCGGCGGATCCACATAAACCCGCAGCAGCATCTTGGCGTGCTCCGGTCCGCAGAACTGCGCGCACTGTCCCAGGTACACGCCCGCCACATGCGGGTCGAACCACATCTCGTTCACGCGATTCGGCAGCACGTCCGTCTTTCCCGCCAGCCGCGGCACCCAGTAGCTGTGCATCACGTCCGCCGAGGTCAGCTTCAGAAACGTCGCCTGCGGATGCTCCTTCGTGCTCTGCGGAACGTGCAGCTCATTCGCCGTCACCACGCCATACTTCGGATACCGGTACTCCCACCAGAACTGGTGCCCCACCACGATCACATCCAGCGCATTCGTCGGCTTCGGCGCATCCTGAATCGCAAAGATCACCCTCGCCGTTCCGAGAAACAGCACCGTAATCAGCAGCACCGGAATGATCGTCCATGCCAGCTCGATCTGCGTGCTCCCGAACACCTGCGGCGGCTCCGTCGTGTCGCCCGGCCGCGAGCGGAACCGCATCAGCGCATACACCAGCAGCGTGCTCACGCCCAGAAAAATTCCGCCCGTAATCAGCAGCACAAACAGCGACAGCGCGTGCACCTCGTGCGCCGGCGTCGATACAGGCTCAAAGATATTCGTATTGACGAACGGACTTCCGCTCTGCGCTTGGCTGCATGACGCGGCCATGCAGCCCAACACCACCGGAATGACGCGAACGCGGAACACCAGCAATACTCCTCAGGGGGTTGAGGCGTACTGATTCCGTGCGAGGCGCCCATAATCCGCCTCATACAGAGGACTCGGCGCACGCGTCGTTTCTATCACAATGCGCCAGCAGAACTAAAAACAGGCCAGAAGAGGATTCATCTCCTCACTTGCAACGGTACTCCCTCAGAGCCGCAATCACCCGTATCGGGTTGCAACCATGACGAATACCGCGCAAAATGCACGAGCTCGCATTCTCGCTCCCTCCGCCTTTTCTCCTTATTCACAACCGCGATTGATCGACATCCATCGCAGCTCATTCGCTGACGCTCCTCCGCACGCTCACTCTTTCTTTCCGGAAGTCGTGCCCGTCTCTCCCGGCGCCGACGGATTGATCTGATTCTCCGCATTCTCTGGCGTACTCGAGTTCACCTGCGTCTCTCCCCGCGCCCGCCGTCGCTGGATTGTCTCCCCGCGGCCCTGACGGTTGAGCCTTCGAGTCTCCGCGATCGCCCTCCATCGTGCCTCTCGCGTCATTCGCTGCGTTGCGCCTCATCCCTCGCCATACGCCCTCCTTGGCCTTTCCCTTCGATGCCTCCCCAAACGCCCTCGGCAGCCTCTCTCCTCGTTTCGCCTATAACTTCTTACCCGCGCTAAACATACAATCGCGTCCTCGCCATGCCACTTCCGTTCCGGGCCGCCCGTCGTCCTCCAGAACATCCGGCGCCGCAACTCCCCTGTACTCTAGGGGTCTAATCCTTTCGTCTCACTAGGCGAGTTACCTCGCACTTGAACCCCCGGACCGGGCCCCCAGGCACGCCATCCGTCTACGTCAACGCTCCAACTCTGAACAAGGGCCCGTTCGCAGGATCTTCCATGACAGCAACCCGCTTTACCCCCGCTCTTCTCGTTACTGCCAGCCTCTTTTCCGCCGCTCTCATTCAAGCTCAGCAGCCTCAGGCGCGCCTCTCCGCTGCCATCGCCAACACCTCCCGCGCCACGCTCCTCGGTTCGCAGCCGCCACGCGCCCGCATCGCGCACGACGTCGGCGCCGTCGATCCCGCCACGCCGCTCCAGTCCATCACCATGTACTTCAGCCGCAGCGCCCAGCAGCAGAGCGATCTCGACGCCCTCATCGCTGCCCAGCAGAATCCCGCCTCGCCGCAGTATCACCAGTGGCTCACGCCCGCCGAGTTCGGCGCCCGCTTCGGCGTCGCCGACGCCGACATCGCCAAGACCGAGGCATGGCTCGAGTCCCAGGGCTTCACCGTCCAGAGCGTCAGCCCCAGCCGCAACAGCATCACCTTCTCCGGCACCGCAGCCACCGTCGCCTCAGCCTTCGGAACTCCGCTCCACCGCTACAGCCTTAACGGCGAAAACCACATCGCTCCCTCCGCCGACCTCACCCTCCCCTCCGCGCTCGCCGGCATCGTCTCCGACGTCCGCGGTCTCTCCGACTACCGCCCTCACCCCCACGTTCGCAAGGGCAACGGCGCGGCCTTCAAGCCCAACTTCACCTCCGGCCAGACCGGCAATCACTTCCTCACCCCCGGCGACATCGCCGTCATCTACGACATCAAGGCTGCCTACAACGCCGGCTACAACGGCTCCGGCCAGACCATCGCCATCATGGGCCAGTCCGCCATCTCCAGCACCGACGTCACCCGCTTCCAGACCGCCATCGGCCAGACCGCGAACCCGCCCACCAGCATCCTCGTCCCCAACACCGGCGCCTCCCAGACCTACAGCGGCGATGAATCCGAATCCGATCTCGATATCGAGTACGCCACCGGCATCGCTCCCGGCGCCACCATCGACTTCGTCTACGTCGGCGCCACCGCCACCGCCAGCGTCTTCGACTCGCTCACCTGGGCCATTCAGAACCGCATCGCCCCCATCCTCAACATCAGCTACGGCGAGTGCGAAGCCAACCTCGGCCAGTCGCAGTACACCTCCCTCAACGCCACTCTTCAGCAGGCCGCCGCGCAGGGCCAGACCATCGTCTCCGCCGCCGGCGATAACGGCTCCAGCGACTGCTACGACCCCACCAGCCCCACCACCATCGTCCAGACCCAGGGCCTCGGCGTCGACTTCCCCTCCTCCAGCCAGTACGTCACCGGCGTCGGCGGAACCGAGTTCCTCGCCGCCGACGTAACCGCCGGAGCGCAGACACCTATTTCTCAGCCAACGGCAGCTCTGACGTCCTCGTCTCCGCGCTCTCCTACATCCCCGAGCAGGCCTGGAACGACAACTCCGCCGCGAGCATCTCCTCCGGCCTCTCCTCCGGCGGCGGCGGCGTCAGCATGTTCACGCCGCGCGCCCCATGGCAGACCGGCGTGCCCGGCATCCCGGCCACGGCGCCACCTTCCGCCTGCTGCCCGACATCGCCCTCGATGCCTCTCCCAACAACGCTCCCTACGCCTACTGCAGCAGCGACAACACCGCCTGGGCATCCGGCCAGCAGGGAAGCTGCACCTCCGGCCTGCGCGACAGCTCCAGCCAGGACCTCACCGTCGCCGGCGGCACCAGCTTCGCCGCGCCCATCTTCTCCGGCATGGTCGCCCTCCTCAACCAGGCCAAGGGCTACACCTGGCAGGGCGTCGTCAACCCCACCCTCTACACGCTCGCCGTCTAACCCCGCCACCTACGCCTCGGCCTTCCACGACATCATCACCGGCAACAACGAGTGCAACTCGGCGCCACCTACTGCGGCACCGGCACCGACGTCACCAACTACGCCGCCGGCGTCGGCTATGACGAAGCCACCGGCCTCGGCTCCATCGACCTCAACAACCTCCTCTCCGCCTGGCCCAAAAACACCGCCACCAACACGGCCAAAGCCTTCACCCTCAGCTCGTCGGCGATCTCCATCACTCAGGCCACCGCCAGACCACCGCGCTCCGCCACCTCCACCATCACCGTCACGCCGGTCAACGGATACACCGGCACCGTCACCTGGACCGTGACCTCCAGCGCCACCGTCTCCGGCGCCTGCTACTCGCTTCCCAACGCCACCGTGTCGGCAGCTCGCCCGCCACCGCAACCCTCACCGTCACCACCGGCAAGTCAGGGCAGCTCCTGCCCGTCCGGCACAACCGCCCTCGTCAAAACCGGGAGTACGCAGACCGCCGCCGCGCATACCCCGGCTCCGCCCGCGCACCACAGCCCGACGGTCCCCGCGCTCGCCAGTCTCGGTCTCGTCTCGCTGCTCTTCCTGAACCGTCGCAGCCGTCGCCTGCCCGCTCTCCTGGCTGTCGTCGTCCTCGCCGGCGTCGGCATAGGCCTGTCCGGCTGCGGTGGCGGAACCTCCCCGGCAACGGCCCTGCCTCGCGAACTGCGGAACCGGCGGCGGAGGTGGCGCGGAACCACCAACTACACCATCACCGTCATCGGCAGGGACACGACGACCAGCTCCATCGTCGCCAACACCACCCTCGCCTTCACCCTCACCGTCCAGTAGTCGGGCCCACATCCGGTGAGGGAATCAGCCCCGGTCGGCACACGCCGTCCGGGGCTTCTGTCATCAACGCCCTGCGCGCCGCCCAGAATCCCGCGCCGAGCAGCAGCAGCGCCACCAGCCCAAACTTCTGGCTCACCGGCACCAGACGCAGCTTCCGCCACGCCCATCACCCACAGCCACACCGTGAACCGCGGCCACCTCCGCACGATCAGCACACCCGCCAGCACCACCACGCTCAGGTCGTACATGAACACGTGATAGTCCACCGCCAGCGCCAGCAGCAGCGCCGACGCGAACACCAGATCGAACCTCCGCTTATCCGCGCGCATCCACGTCAGCGCGCCCACAACCAGAACCGCCACCGAGGCCACCGCTGTCGCCATCACCAGCTCGCGCGGCTCCTTCACCACAAACGCCAGCAATCCCCGCATCGACGGCATCCGCGTCAGGCTCGGTACATCGTGCACCGCCGCCAGATACACAATGGCCGCGCGATAGCTCGGAACCAGCGCCCGCCCCACCACCGCAAACGACACCGCCGCCATGGCAGCCACCGTGGCGGCCGCGCCGCCCACCACCCTCCACCGCCGCATCACCACAAAAAACAACAGCACTGGAATCGCGAGCTGAAACCGCACAAACGTCAACCCCAGGCAGCACCCAGCCGCCCCATCCCGCCCCTCGTCCGCCAGCAGGAACACCCACGTGTACAGCAGCAGGCAAACGATGTGGTCCTGCCCGGCCGCCAGCCCGCAGCCCAGCGGAAGCCACCCCGCCGCAAACACCGCTCCAAGCTGCACTCCGGTCAGATCGCCCAGCAGTCGCCGCATGCTGAAGGCAATCCAGCACAGCCCAACGATACTCAGCGCCTCCCACACCCGGAACGCTTGGTCGATCCCCAGCAACGTCAGCGGCGCAAACAGCAGCGCCTCCACCGGAGGATGCACCCACGGCAAAAATTGCCGGCCCCGCACCGCCGTCTGGTACTGCTTCTGCACGCTCAACGAGTACAGATTCTGCGGCTCCTGCCGCACAATCTCGCCCGCCGCATAGTAGCTCATAAAATCGGATGTTCTTGCCCCGGCTAGCCTGGCCAGCGGCACAAACACGCGTCAGCACACACACCATCGCCGCAATCGTATTCAGCCACATCCGCGAGACCGGCCGCATGCTCGGCAGCCTATCCCCACGCACCCTCGCCTGCAAAGCAAATTCGTAACCCCGCCCTCGCCAGCCATGAGGTTTGCGAACGACCAATCGCAGTCGACGCTCGCTCGCCCACTCGCGGGAAACACCCCTGTTTTCCACTATCTGGCCGCGCTCTCCACCGCTGCCTATCTTGCGCCCACCAGCCCGCGAACTACCCTGAACCTTGTCGGACCCTGTTGACCAGTTTTGCACCGGGCTCTCCTCCGCGACTGACGCGGCCTCGTGCCCGACTTTCCACAGCAAAACGCCAGCATTTTTGCTGACCCCAAATCCTCCAATGCCCATTTTGGGGAGCATCTGCGGTAGCACCACAATATCTAGTTGTTTTATACTTGACTAGTACCAGAGCTGGCGGTACTTTCGACCTCACGCCCTGCTTTGGTGAAGCGCCTGACTCTTTGGCTCACACCGTGACCCAGGACTGATTAAACCCGGCTCCACTCCACCCGTAGAGCGGACACCGGCTCAAAAACCCAGGTCGAGGTAGCCAGCTTCACCCCGCCGGTGAATCGGGGTCCCCGGACAGCTTGCTGGCTGGGGTGATACTCCCCGGCATCGCCGAAATTACCGCATGAACCGCCGCGCCCAGAGCCGCGGCCATCTCAGCTCTGTGAGAGGTTTCCCCCATGGCCGACATCGTGACCAACGCCCCCGCCGCTTCCACCGCCACTCAGATCCGGGTGCCCCATCGTTCGGCGGACGCCAGTCGCCATAACGGGTGAGCTCAGGCCTGAAAAGCGCCCGCGGCTTGGAGTTCGCCCGCCACTTCACCAAGCCCGGCGTCTCCCCCTTCGACGAGCTCACCTGGGAGCTCCGCGACGCCATCATTCAGGACTTCAAGGGCAAGATCATCTTCGAGCAGAAGGACGTCGAAACGCCCTCGTCCTGGTCCATGACCGCGACCAACATCGTCGCGTCCAAGTACCTCCACGGCCAGGTCGGCACGCCCGAGCGCGAGTCCGGCGTCCGCGCCCTCGTCTCCCGCGTCGCCGAATCCATCCGCGACTGGGGCATCCGCGACGGCTACTTCGCCTCCGCAGGAAGACGCCGACCGTCTTCTTCGCCGAGCTCTGCCATCTGCTCCTCAACCAGAAGGCCGCCTTCAACTCGCCCGTCTGGTTCAACGTCGGCTGCGATCGCCTCGAGCCCAACTCCGACGCCCACAACTGGCACTGGGACGCCGAAAAGAACGAGACCGTCTTCTCCAAGACCGGCTACACCCGCCCGCAGTGCTCCGCCTGCTTCATCAACTCCGTCGACGACTCCCTCGACTCCATCCTCACCCTCGCCAAGACCGAAGGCATGCTCTTCAAGTGGGGCTCCGGCGCCGGCTCCAACCTCTCCAAGATCCGCGGCTCGCATGGAAACCCTCTCCGGCGGCGGCACCGCCTCCGGCCCGCTCAGCTTCATGCGCGGCTTCGACGCCTTCGCCGGCGTCATCAAGTCCGGCGGCAAGACCCGCCGCGCCGCCAAGATGGTCATCCTCAACGTCGACCACCCCGACATCTCCGACTTCATCGAGTGCAAGGTCGCCGAAGAGCGCAAGGCCTGGACCCTCATGTCCGCCGGCTACGACGGCAGCTCGCCCGACTCCGAAGCCTTCACCAGCATCTTCTTCCAGAACGCCAACAACTCCGTCCGCGTCACCGACGAGTTCATGAACGCCGTCGCAGAACAACGACACCTTCTTCACCAAGTCCGTCAAGAACGGCGCGCCCGTCAAGGAGTACCGCGCCCGCGACATCATGCACCACATCGCCGAAGCCACCTGGCAGTGCGGCGACCCCGGCATGCAGTACGACTCCACCATCAACCGCTGGCACACCTCCAAGAACACCGCCCGCATCAACGCGTCCAATCCCTGCTCGGAGTACATGTTCCTCGACGACTCCGCCTGCAACCTCGCCAGCTTCAACCTGATGAAGTTCCTCACCCCCGGCGGCCAGTTCGACGTCCCCGCCTACCGCCACGCCATCGCCGTCGTCACCACCGCGATGGAGATCATCGTCGACGCCGCCGGCTACCCCACCGAGCAGATCTCCCGCAACTCGCACGACTACCGCCCGCTCGGCCTCGGCTACGCCAACCTCGGCGCGCTGCTCATGGACTTCGGCCTGCCCTACGACTCCGACGCCGGCCGCGCCTTCGCCGCCACCGTCACCGCCATCCTCTGCGGCGACGCCTACGCCCAGTCCGCCCGCATCGCCGAGTCCTGCCCTCCGCTCGGCGCCGCCACGCCGCTCACCCAGCGCGTCGAGCGCGACGGCGGCGCCTGCCCCGGCTTCTACGTCAACCGCGAGCCCTTCCTCGACGTCATCCGCATGCACCGCGCCGAGGTCAACAACATCGACAAGAGCCTCAAGCCGAGCACCAAAGGACATTGCGGACTCCGCCGGCTTCATCGCCCCGCAGCTCGACCGAGCTCAAGGCCGCCGCCCAGCTCGCCTGGGACGAAGCCCTCGTCCTCGGCGAGCAGTTCGGCTACCGCAACTCCCAGGTCACCGTCCTCGCCCCCACCGGCACCATCGGCTTCATGATGGACTGCGACACCACCGGCATCGAGCCCGACCTCGCCCTCGTCAAGTACAAGAAGCTCGTCGGCGGCGGCATGATCAAGATCGTCAACAACACCGTCCCCGGCGCCCTCTTCAAGCTCGGCTACAAGGACGCCGAGGTCCAGGGCATCGTCAACTACATCGACGCCACCGGCACCATCGAAGGCGCGCCCGGCATCAAGCCCGAGCACCTCGCCGTCTTCGACTGCTCCTTCAAGCCCGCCAAGGGCACCCGCTCCATCTCCTGGCAGGGCCACGTCAAGATGATGGCCGCCACCCAGCCCTTCCTCTCCGGCGCCATCTCCAAGACCGTCAACCTCCCCAACGACTGCACCGCAGCCGACATCGCCGAGGCCTACACCGAAGCCTGGCGCCTCGGCCTCAAGGCCGTCGCCATCTACCGCGACGGCTCCAAGGGCACCCAGCCCCTCAACGTCTCCGCCGTCGACAAGAAAGACGACCGAAGCCCGCCGCCACCCGCCGAGTCCACCGACACCACCGTCGACGCCCTCATCGCCGCCAACGCCCAGGCCGCGGCCGACGCCGCCATCCTCGCACGCGACGCCGAGCTCGCCTCCACCCACGCCCGCCTCGCCACCAGCGAGCGCACCGCCTCCACCCTCAACGCCCAGCTCGAAGCCCTCCGCCGCTCCATCACCGAGGGCAACGACGCCCTCGACGCCCAGGCCCCGCCCGTCGCCATCCGCCACCGCCTGCCCGCCGAGCGCGCCTCCGTCACCCACAAATTCTCCATCGCCGGCCACGAGGGCTACATGACCGTCGGCCTCTACCCCAACGGCCAGCCCGGCGAAATCTTCATCCGCATGGCCAAGGAAGGCTCCACCATCTCCGGCCTCATGGACTCCTTCGCCACGGCCGCCTCGCTCTGCCTCCAGCACGGCGTCCCCCTCAAGGTGCTCTGCGAAAAGTTCGCCCACACCCGCTTCGAGCCCTCCGGCTGGACCGGCAACGAAGAGATCGGCTACGCCAAATCCATCATGGATTACCTCTTCCGCTGGATGCAGCTCCGCTTCCTCTCCGGCCACCAGCTCTCCCTCTTCAACCTCAAGACCCTCAACCCCGCCGTCACGCCGAGCACTCCCACTGCGGCCGCATGCTCGACCGGACGGCCGTCATCCTGAGCGGAGCGGAGCGACCTCGCAGAGTCCGCCGTCTCCGTCGCCGCACTGTCGCCTCGAACACCGTCATCCGACGAACCCGGCCCCGGCAGCCGCGGCACCGTCGTAACCCGGGCCCCCGGCCAGCCCGCTGACTGCGGTGAACCCACCTCCACCCACGGAGCACCGCCGAGCAGCTGAACGACCGCCGCGCCCCCCAGCAGGGCATCGCCCCCGACCTCGCCGCCCGCACCGGCACTCGAGCCCTCCCTGACTCCTCACTCGCTAACCCCTAACTCTCAGTCGCACCCGACCGCGGCATCTACCACGCCGCCGAAGCCATGAAGTCCATGTACAACATGGGCGACGCCCCCTCCTGCTCCACCTGCGGCTCCATCATGACCCGCAACGGCTCCTGCTACCGCTGCATGGAATGCGGCAGCACCTCCGGCTGCAGCTAGTCCTCCGCGGACGGCGAGACGCGCTGCTTCGCGCCAAAACCAAAGCCCCGCGCGAGCGGGGCTTTTTCTGGAGAAAAACGTTGCGAAAGCTGAGTTGGTTCGCATTCCTCACATGCATCTTAGCGAACTCGTCACATGCCACCATGATCGTGGTGGTCTATACCAACGATGGTTATTGGATAGGAGCAGATAGCGCCCGTTCGGCGCAGGGTAAGCGGGTGCAAACTGTATGCAAGATCCATGCAACAAGATTTGGCAATCGTCTTAAGAGCGGAAACACACAAGGTACGCATCTTTCCGGAGAGACATATTCAACGGACGAAGAAGTCCAATCAATTTTGAATTCTTCGCCTGATTCCGAGGAATTTGAGGCACGTCTGCGAAGTGCCTTCAAATCCGACGTCGGCGACGAGCTCAGTTACACTTTGAATAATCCAAACGTCAATGGTCGAAACGTCGAAACGACCCCAATGTTCGCGCCGATTCCGAAGTCGCTGGTGCTGTGGCTCCAGCGGGACGTCTCACTTTTTCCAAATGGGAATCCATCAGGGGTGTTGCTTGAGGTGAGACCACAATCGGACCCGATCCTCGTACCAACTCCGTTCGGCCCAAGAACGATGTACAAGTATTGGGCGCCCGCTCGATTCAGCTGGCATTCGATCGACGATCTCCGTCTCTCCGATCACACTTGATGACGGAAGAACAATCTCCTACCCCGATTCGGTCCGGATGCTTTCGTATGCCGTTGAGTATGACAAGCCCGATTCATGGGTGAGAACCCATCCGAAACAGGCGCTAATCGAAATGCTTACGTTGGGGTCCAACAGCGAGAGCGAATTCATAGGACCGCCTTTTCGATTCTCCACGTTACAGTTGACAAAAAAGGGAACGCGCACAACCACTGGATTTCGCGCGGCACATGTCCGGCTTGGTCTACCGATGTCGAGACACCAAGCTACTTGGACTCTGCTAGGAGCCCGCCCGCGAGCTAGAAATGCGCCGGGCGCCATACTCGCTTCTGAGACTATGGGCAATCGCTCGCCAGCGCGACGCCTTCGCCCATCTCTCCCCCACCACGAATCGTTAAGGGCACGGCTTCAGCCGTGCCATAACTACCTCCGCGTCATCGCGGGGCTTTAGCCCCTGAGGTACGCTTGGCCAAGCCATGGCCATCCCCCACAGAGCCTCAAACCACGGCACCTACTTCATCACCAGCGCCACCAACAATCGTCGCCGCCTCTTCCAAACCGAAACCAACGCCGAACTCTTCCTCGAAACCCTCCAGCACTACCGCCGCGAAGGCGATTACAAACTCCACGCCTTCGTCGTCATGCCCGACCACATCCACCTGCTCCTCACCCCAAACGACATCACCCTCGAACGCGCCATGCAACTCATCAAAGGCGGCTTCTCTCGCCGCCTCGCCTCAAAGTTCCCCGCCTGGCAACGAGGCTTCACCGACCGCCGCATGCGCGACCGCGAAGATTTCGAAACCCACCGCGACTACATCCACCACAACCCTGTCCGCGCCCGCCTCTGCCAACTCCCCGAGCAGTACCAATTCTCCTCGGCTCATTACCCACCGCCTATCACATAATCCATCCGGAACCCATACACAATTCTCAGTGCAATCGCGCCCGAGAGGTCCACCCCGATCCCCAATCAGCTCAAGATTTTGCGCAAAAAACGGGGGGAGGGGGGTCCAAGCCTCACTTGCCGCGGAGGCCGGCCCAAATCCAGGCCATTCCTCAGTCAGTCAGCACCTGCAGCCGATTCCGCTCGAACACAACGAAGAGAACCTTTCGGCTCTCACCCGTAGCGTACCGATGTACGTCCCCGATCTTGGGTAACTTCCTGATGTCGCGCAGACGACCGCGGTCCCACAATCCAGCGTCGGATGCGCTTTGCGTCTCTGTGTGCACTCCAAAGGGTGACGCTACACCTCTCGCAAATTCGGCAAACACCAAATCGGAAGCCCCGGAACCTCTGGCCTTTTGTTGTGCGGTCCACGAGCGTTGGTACATCGCCATAACGCGTCGCCGATAAAATTCGGCTTCGGCTCTGCCGTGCGGCTTGTCCATAAGTGGATCCTATGCTGATTGGATGCAGCGTGGATCCGAACGGCCTTCTAAGCTCATGACGCACCAGCTTGACCGGTAAGCTCATCCGCGCCCGCGTGACCCGGTTAAGCGTACTGTGGAAGTAAGGCACCGAGGCCTCCGCTATGTCTTCCCGAGGCTTCTTCGAGGCTCACATCGCCATCCATCAACACGGCTCCGCCGTGATTGACTACAGAGCCGTTCACAAAAAGATGGCGGCACAGGGATTCCAACCTGTCGTTCAGACAACGGCCCAGAAGGCGAATGAAGTTCCGGGGGTCTATCGACTACACAACCCACACCTGACGATGGCGCAAGTAGTGGAGATGATCCGGTCGTCTCTTGCCCCGTTGGGACGCAGCATGGCAGTGCAGATCCTGAAAATCGACGAGGAGACGCTGTTGAATTTGACTCCATCGGCCTCCGCCACCCAGGACGCTGAGCCCGGATCAGATCAAATTCCATCCTCCAGTGACGCAAGAGCCCAATCCGGCTACCCCGCCTGGGGGCGTCCCAGATAGGCACAAGATAGGCGCTTTATGGCTTCCGCACCGTCCGGGGCTGATGCACCACTTCCGTTGCAAACGCGTCTAAAGGTCCACCCTTATGTCCAATAGCGTGAAGATTTTGCGCAAAAAAGGGGGAGGGGGGTGCATCCCTCGCGCCGACAAAAAAGATCCAGGAACGGCAAACAGATCTTCGTGGTACAGGGTTGCAGATCGGATACCGGCGGCAAACGGCTACATGAACTTCACGCCGTTTTCGCCGATGATCGCGAAGACATCGAACAAGCCGGTAAGCCCTAGCAGATTTCGGATCTGCTTGTTCAGGTGCATCAGCTCCAGCCTGCAACCGGCGGACTTGGCGCTGACGTAGAGGCGCACCAGCGTGCCGAGGCCCATGCTGTCGGTGTGCTTCAGTTCTGCAAGATCCAGCACGATGCGCGGCGTGGTCGGGATCAGGTCCTTGACGGTGCGGTAGAGGAGATCGTCGGCTCCGCCGGAGACCAGCCGGCCGTGGCAGCGGACCAGTATAACGTTGGGCGCGGGGTGCTCGATTTCGGTCCAGAGAACGGGCTGCGCGGCAGTCTCGGCCATCAGAGGATCTCCTGGCGAAAACACATGGGGGCCGTGTGGGGGACGAGCGGATTATCCCAGCGCGGAGGCCATCAGCGCTACAGAAATTTCCATCGCTCTGATCGTCCGGTGCTAGTCTTCTCGGGCACAGGAGAGCACGTCATGTCAGAACAGAACCGCAACTTCGCCCACCGGTGGTTCGACGAGGTCTGGAATAAGCAGCGGGAGCAGGCGATCGACGAGCTTCGGGATCCAAGCGGCCGCGCCTTCGGATTCCCATCGCCCGGCTCGGAGCTGAGCCACGAAGACTTCAAAGAAGCGTACCGGCAGTTTAATCGCACGTTCTCTGACATTCACGCGATCGTGGATGAGGAGTTGGTGGAAGGCGATCACATCGCGTGCCGCTGGACGGCCTCGGGCACGCATACCGGCGACGGATTGGGCTTTGCGGCGACGGGAAAGCGCGTTACGTTCTCGGGCGCGTCGTTCATGCACATGCGCGATGGCAAGATGCACGATGCCTGGAACTTCTTCGATTTCACGAGTGTCGTTCAGCAGCTTCGTGAGTCCTGAATGGAGCGAGTCACGTCTTGATTCGACCGGACGACTTATACCTTCGGCGAAAAGTCGGTCAATTTGAGGAAGGTGATGTCGTGCTTGTTCACGAACTCGCCGTCCTTCTCGCTTTCCGTCTTGAGTGCGACCCACTCGGGATCGGTGCGGAACCTGGCCCAGGCTGCATCGGCGGCGGCGCGGCTCTTGTGGCGGAGCATGTAGACGAGCGTGCGGCCGGCGAGCGGCTCATCAGTCGGTACCCAATAGCCGACCGGATGCATTCCCAGCCGCTCGAAGATCTTCGTCTCGCGGGTGCGGAAGCGCTCAAGGATCAACGGCAGCTTGCCTTCGTTCAGGTGATAGATACGCAGCTCATACACGGTTTCATCGGTGACCTGAGCTTGTCCGCCGCCGGTTGCGCCTGCTGTCATTGCCATCGCCGTCATCCCCGTCATTAACTCACGCCGATCCATGGTGTTCCTCCACAGTTCATTGTGGCTCATCGCGCGTCGCGACATTCTGCGCAGTACCGGTTTAAGCTTAAACAGTGGTGCAGTTTCGCATGCTGGTTCTTCTTCCCGTTAGTTGGGTGCCATGATCCCGGAAAGAGCTCTCAGCAGAAGGCGAGGACGAACATGATGCCGGCATCCATTCCCGCGTGCCCATCCGATCTCGTCGAATGTTCCGCCAGCCGGGCGGGGAATCTCCCGCTGCTTCTGCATGCGCTGTGGCATGAGGCGCATGGCGATTGGGAGCGCGCGCACTCGATCACGCAAGGTATTGAGAGCTCTGACGCCGCCTGGGTCCACGCCTACCTGCATCGCAAAGAGGGCGACACGTTCAACGCGGGTTATTGGTATCGCAGGGCAGGGCGCTCGGCTTTCACCGGCTCGCTGCACGCCGAGTGGACCGCGCTGGCGACGCACCTGCTGGCCGCCGAACATCTTCCCGCCCACCAAGCTGCGGCTGCCGTGCGACTTCCCGCAACTCCGGAATAAAGCATTCGGAAAGGTTTGGGGCGGTGCCCGGGCAACAGTCCTCGAGGGCGAGACCATCGGAGTCATGCAGCGGTTCGAGCCGCTTCGGCAGAAGGATGTGCCGCGCCCTGAACAAAGTTCTCACGCGGAAGAAGAGTGCGCTATTCTTCCAGCCTGATCGCTGCGCCTGCTGATGGATTTGCAGCCTGCCCGCAGCTCCCGATCATCCAACAACCGTAGCCGGATCGTCCCGGCGACTTACCTTGAACGCTGGAGGATGCCATGGCGCAGTCTCCGCACGATATCGCGGTCCGGTGGTTTGAAGAGGTTTGGAACAAGGGCCGGCTGGAGGCTGTGGACGAGCTCGCCACGCCGGATGCGAAGTGCTATGGCTTTCCGCAGCCGGAGTCCGTCCTGAACCGCGAAGAGTTCAAGGAATACGTGCTGGAGTTCCGCCGCTCTTTTACGCACATTCATCTGAGTGTGGACGAGACGGTTGCTGAAGGCTATCGCGTCGCCGTCCGCTGGACGGGAACGATGAAGCACACAGGTTCAGGACTGGGCTTCGCACCCACGGGACAAATCGTGCATGTGCACGGCATGTCGATCTTCCACCTTCGTGATGGTCTGATCAACGAAGGATGGAACGCGCTCGACTTGGGCAGCGTCGTGCACTTCCTCAGTGCGGTCTCGGCGCGCCAATGAAACTATGGCTTCGCCGTGAGTGATGACTGCACCTGCGGCGACAATGGCTGATCGGCGGCCTTCAGGAGCAGCGTGACATCCCACATCTGCTCGTTGCTGAGAGTGTGCTGGAAGGAGGGCATGCCGGTGAGGCGGATGCCGTTCTTCACCTTCCAGAAGGTCTCGCTGGGATCGTCATCGCTTACGCCGACAACGTTCTTCTTTCCGTGCTTCTTCCAGAGCTGGGGCGCGGGCGGATACATCCACTGCGCGAAGTCCGAGTCGTGTCCGGGCGAGCCATGGCAGGCGGCGCACTCTTGCGTGTAAATGCTGGCGCCGCCCTCGTACACCTGCTCGTTGCCGGAGAACGGAGGCTGCTCCATGTTGTGAGCGATGCGGGCGTTGAGCGGAAGGCGCACGATCTGGGCCTCGAGCGGGAACGGCTTGTCAGAGGTGGCGACCGGCAGCGAGCCGTACTTCAGATAGCACCAGACGCCGCCGACGACGATCACCAGCGTTACGATTATCCCGAGCATAAAGCCGCCGAAAGCCCGCATGTTGACTATCTCCTGTACTTGCAACAGCAACTCTTGCAAGTTACCAATGAATCTCACTGTACATCGGTTTCCACCACAACTTCCCGTGCTGTTCCGGCGTCTGAGCGGATAGTAGAGAGGGCAACGGCCCACTGGAAGGAGTAACTTCATGAGAAAGCAACTGCTTACTGCCGCGTTAGCGACCGTATTTGGGCTCGCAACGGCTGCGGGAGCGCAGGTCTATGTACGTATCGGGCCTCCTGAGCATCCTCGCGAGGTTGTCCCGCCGCCGCCGCACGAGCATCCGGACTGGGCGTGGCACGAGGGCTATAACCGCTGGGATGGTCAAAGATACGTGTGGGTTCCCGGAACGTATGTTGCCCCTCCGTACAGGCACGCCCACTGGGTTCCGGGCCACTGGCGGCCTACGCCCCGCGGATACGTTTGGGTTGAGGGCCACTGGCGCCGCTAACGCTTCTTCGACGGTCAACGGCGAGCGGCAGACTGCTCGCCGTTGTTGTTTTTGCGCGCTTGTATCATCAACGAATGATTGAACCTGCACTCGCCGAGCGCGCGCGCCGCATCAAGGTACTGCTCTTCGACGTCGACGGCGTTCTCACCGACGGCAGCATCACGATTATTCCTAACGCGAACAGCTCCGAGCCTTCGGGTGTCGAAGTAAAGAGCTTCTCCGCGCACGACGGGATGGGCATTGCGCTGGCGCACGTCGCGGGGCTGAAGGTGGGCTGGATCACAAAGCGCGTCTCACAGGTGGTGACGATTCGCGCGCGCGATCTGCGCATTGAGCATGTGTATCAAGGCCAGCACTACAAGGTGCAGGCGCTGGACCAGGTGATTGCCGATGAGGCATGCACGCTGGAGGAGATCGCGTATGTCGGCGACGACATCATCGATCTGCCAGTGCTGCGCAAGGTGGGGCTGGCGGTAGCGTCGGCCAATGCGCGGCCGCAGGTGAAGGCGATGGCTCATTTTGTTACGGAGCATCCTGGCGGTCAGGGTGCGGCGCGGGACACGATCGATCTGCTGCTGGAGGCTCGCGGCGTGCTGAGCCAGACGATCGAGCAGTATCTCGATCCGCAGAATGTTGAGGCGAAGAAGGCGGACATCGGCGTCGGGAATATGTAGGGCTTAAATGCTGACGTGCTCCATCCAGGTGACGACCTCGCCGCGCTCGTCGGCTTCCTGCACGGCGAGATGAACCATGGGATGTCCGGGTGCCGCGCCGTGCCAGTGCTTTTCGCCGGGAGCGAACCAGGCGGCGTCACCGGCGGTGAGGCGCTCCACCTCCGTGCCCTCGCGCTGCGCGTGGCAGACGCCGCTGAGTATAAAGATCATCTGGCCGCGCGGATGCGTATGCCACGCGGTGCGCGCGCCGGCGGAGAAGGAGACGACCGCGCTGCGCTGCGAGGGAGAGTCGTCCGCGCCGAGGACCGGTTGAATCCAAACCTTGCCATCGAACCACTCGGCGGACCCATGCTGCGTTGCTGTCTCGGCGCCGCGAATCGTCTTCATGTCTTCCAAGCTACACCTGTTGTTGAAAAGCGAATAAAGCGCGAACGCGGCGGTAGAATGAGCTATGAACTCAGCCCACACGATTGAGAGGACGGAACACCTGTCTCATCCGGACCTGGCGTGGGCGCACCCGCTGGTGCAGGAGTGGTTCGTCGCGCGCTTCGGCACGCCGACGGAGCCGCAGATTGCTGGATGGCCCGCGATTTTGCGCGGTGATCCGACGCTGATCTCCGCGCCGACTGGTTCCGGCAAGACGCTCGCGGCGTTTCTGGTGTGCATCGACAAGCTGCTGCGGGCGGCGTTGGAAGGCAGGCTGTCAGGGCACACGCATGTTGTTTATGTGTCGCCACTGAAGGCGCTGTCGAACGATGTGCAGAAGAACCTCGAGGGACCTCTGCGCGAGATTCAGGAGCTGGCGCTGGCGCGCGGACATCTGTGTCCGGAGATTCGCGCGGGCGTGAGGACAGGTGACACGCTGGCGAAAGAGAGAGCGAGTATGCTTCGCCATCCGCCGCACATCCTGGTGACGACGCCGGAGTCGCTGTACATTTTATTGACGGCGAATAAGCCGCGGAAGAATCTTGAGCGCGTGTCGACGGTGATCGTCGATGAGATTCATGCGCTGGCGGACGATAAGCGCGGGTCACACCTGGCGTTGTCTCTGGAGAGACTGGACGCGCTGGTGTGTGGCGAGAACCGGCTTTCGCCGGGCGCGATGCTGACGGGAATGAGTGCGCCGCCGCAGCGCATTGGATTGTCGGCGACGCAGAATCCGATTGAGCTGGTTGCGGATTTTCTTGTGGGTTCTGTTGCTGAACGCGGGCGCGCGACAATTGTGCAGGTAGGCCAGCGGCGCACGCTGGATCTTGCGATCGAGGTTCCGTCTGCGGAGTTGGGATCGCTGACATCGATTCCGATGTGGGAGGAGATCTACGATAAGCTGGCGCGATTGGCGCTGGAGCATCGGTCGACGCTGGTGTTCGTGAACACGCGGAAGTTTGTGGAGAAGATCAGCTTTGAGCTGGCGGCGCGGCTTGGGCCGGAGGCGGTGGCGGCACATCATGGATCGCTGTCGCGCGCGCTGCGATTGGATGCGGAAGAGCGGCTGAAGAATGGCGCGATTCGGATTCTGGTTGCGACGGCGTCGCTGGAATTGGGCATTGATATCGGCAATATTGATCTGGTCTGCCAGATCGCGACAACGCGGTCTGTGTCGGTCGCGATGCAGCGTGTGGGCAGGGCAGGGCATTGGCGTGGAGCGGTGCCGAAGGGGCGGCTGTTTGCACTGACGCGGGATGACCTGATGGAGCACTGTGCGCTGGTGCGAGCCATGCGGGAGGGCGAGCTCGATCGACTGGAGATTCCGGAGCAGCCGATCGATGTGCTCATGCAGCAGATCGTCGCGGCGTGTGGCGCGGAGTCGTGGAGGGAGGACGCGCTGTACGCAGTGATGCGGCGCGCCTGGCCGTATCGCAACCTGACGCGCGCGGAGTTCGACGAGATTGTCACGCTGCTGCACGAGGGCATTGAGAGCTCGCGCGGGCGGTATGGAGCCTATCTGCTGCGCGATCGTGTGAATGGGCAGCTGCATGCGCGGCGCGGTGCGCGGATGATTGCGATCTCAAATGGCGGCGCGATTCCCGATACGTCGCTGTTTGCGGTGATGCTACAGCCGGAGAACGTGCAGATTGCGACGCTGGATGAGCACTTCGCGGTGGATTCTTCTCCGGGCGATGTCGTGCTGCTGGGCAATACGAGCTGGCGGATTCAGCGGATCGATCCGCAGGGCAAGGTGCTGGTGGAGGATGCGCACGGCGCTCCGCCGAGCATTCCGTTCTGGGAAGGTGAGGCTCCGCAGCGGACCGCTGTGCTGTCGAGCGGAGTCGCGGAATTGCGCGAGGAGATCGACTGCCGAACGAATCTATTGACGCCAAACGATCTGATTCTGGGGTGCGCGTCGGAGGATGTTGAGACGCAACTTTCGATTACGCTGGCGTGGCTGCAATGCGAGTGCGGCGTGGATGAATCTGCGGCGCGGCAGATTATCGGCTACATCGTGAATGGGCGCGCGGTGCTTGGCGCCGTGCCGACGAAGACGACGATTGTGGCGGAGCGGTTCTTCGATGACGGCGGCGGCCAGCAGTTGATTCTGCACGCTCCCTTTGGCGGACGGTTGAATAAGGCCTGGGGGCTGGCGCTGCGTAAGCGTTTCTGCCGCGGATTCAACTTCGAGCTGCAGGCTGCGGCGACGGACAACGGCATCAATATCTCGCTCGCGGAGCAGCACAGCTTTCCGCTCGCGGATGTCTTTCAGTTTTTAACGGAACAGACCGCGCGCGAGCTGCTGGAACAGGCGTCGATTCCGTCGCCGCTGTTCAAGAACCGGTGGCGGTGGGCTGCCGGGCGGTCGTTGCAACTGCTGCGCATGCAGAAGGGCAAGCGCGTGGCTCCGCAGATTCAGCGCATGCGCTCGGATGATCTGCTGGCGAGCGTATTTCCGCATGCGTCGGCGTGCCCGGAGACAATGGTCGGTGATATCGAAATTCCGGATCACCCCCTAGTGCGTGAGGTAATGCGCGACACGCTCTCGGAGGCAATGGACATCGATGGACTCAACGAGATTCTGCGCGGAATTGCCTCGGGTGAGATCCGCTGCATCGCCGTGGATACGATGGTGCCATCGCAGTTTGCGCATGAGCTGATTAATGCGATGCCGTATAGCTTTCTCGATCCCGAGGATGCTGCTGCGCGACGCACGCGGGCGGTTTCGCTGAGCAGGACGGTGCCTGATTCGATCAGCGATGGGAGCGCGCTGATCGCTCCGCAAGCCATTGCGAGTGTACGCGAGCAGCTTTGGTCGGATGTGCGCGATGAGCATGAGCTGCATGATCTGCTGCTGTCGCTCGGAGCCCTTCCGGTTGATTGGCTGCAACAGCAAAACGAACTCCGGCGAGAGAAAACGAAGCACTGGGAGCTGTTTCTCGGTCGGCTGCGGCAGAGTGGACGCGCACAGGTGGTGCGGGCTGGTGAACACGCTGCCTGGATTGCCGCAGAGCGTCTGAACGATGCAGCGCTGCTCTGGCCGGAGTCCTTCGGGAGTGGAAGCGGGGAGGACAGCGCATCTTCGCGTGAAGAGATTGCGGCGCGGCTGGTGCAGGGATGGCTGCAGCTGTTAGGGCCGACGACCGCGGCACACCTGGCGGACATTCTCGGGCTGCCGCCGCAGTCCATTCATCAGGCCCTGTTGAAGATGGAGATGCAGGGGCTGGCGATGCGTGGCGTCTTCGAGCGGCCACGGCCCGCAGATGATCGGCCGTTTGCGGTTGAGTGGTGCGAGCGGCGGATTCTGCATCGCATTCATCGGCTTGCGGTGCGCTCGCTGCGGCAGCGCATTGAATCGGTTTCAGCAACGACATTTATGCGCTGGCTGCTGGAGTGGCATCGTGTGATAGCTGGATCTGAGGACGCGCGGCAGCTTACGGGGGAGGAGGCGCTGCTTGCTGCGATCGAGCAGCTCGAAGGATTTGAGGCGCCCGCGGCGGAGTGGGAGCGATCGCTGTTGCCGGCGCGCGTGCCGAATTACGATCCGCGCTGGCTGGATAATCTATGCCTCGCCGGTATTGTGGGCTGGGGAAGGATTTCTCCGCATCCCGCCTGGCAAAAGACGGATGGATCAGCCTCGGCGCCCCGGCGCGTGATACCAACCTCGGCCGCGCCGATTACGTTCTTTCTGCGTGAGTCGGCGGAGTGGCTGCATTCGACGCTTTCGGCAAAGCGCATTGATGAGCTCACGCTGGCGCGGTCGCTCTCGCCGGAGGCGCAGCGGATTCGTGCGCTGCTTGCCGAGCGCGGCGCGGCGTTTACTGCGGATCTGCAACGTCTCTCGGGACTGAGCAAGTTGCAGGCGACGACTGCGCTTTGGGAACTCGCTGCAGCGGGGCTGGCGTCTGCGGATGGCTTCGATCAATTGCGCGCGATGATGGATCCGAGGCGCAAGTCTGTAGCGCTGGCGCAGACGCCGGCAGTGAGTCTGCGCAAGCGGGCGGCTGCGCGGACGACGGCTGGCAGGTGGTCGCTGTTGTGGGATCCAGCGGCGCCTCCGGAGCAGGACGCGCATGTTTCAGGAAAGCGGCTGGCGAATGCGACGGACGACGAGCGCGCGCGAATCATTGACGCAGCGAAGCACGCCGATGCGGCGCTCGAGGCGCATGCGCGCATTCTGCTGGCGCGATACAGTGTGCTGTTCCGCGAGTTGCTCGCGCGCGAGGCGAATGCTCCTGCGTGGCGTGATCTTGCGCCGATGCTGCGGCGGCTGGAGGCGCGCGGTGAGATCCGTGGCGGGCGGTTCGTCAGCGGAGCATTTGGCGAGCAGTTTGCGCTGGAAGAGGCCGCCGAGCGATTGCGCGCGACGCGTAAGTCATCAAGCGATGTGTCTGTCGCTCTCTCTGCCGCCGATCCGCTGAACCTGGTTGGGATTCTTCTACCCGGAGAACGCGTCGCGGCCATTCCGGGACGCCAGGTTCAACTTCGCGATGGAAGTCTTGAAGGCGCGGAGAGTGCTTCTGAGAGAGTTGCCAATGCGATTCCTGCGGCCATTCCGGCGACTTCTCTATGGGCGGAGGCTGCGACGCGATGAGCGAATCAACTCCCTCCGCGGCCGAACAGAAAACCGCAGAGCCGCGGCCAGCGAACTCGGCGATTCCATCTGCGCCGCTCGAGCCCGAGGATTTCTATTACGAGAACGGACTGATGGTCTTCACCGCGGCCTATCACCTGAAGCGCGGCTACTGCTGCAACTCGGGTTGCAAACACTGCCCGTTCCGCTGAGACTCAGTGCGATGTTGAACTGCCGAGGCTCGGCGGCTTGGCCGATGCGACGGAACGCGCGTGCAACTGCGCTGCATTTGCGATGAGCAGCGTGACGCGTGGATCTTTTGCGTAGACATTCAGAGCCGAGTCTTCGTGCATCGCTGAGCGCACATCGAGGCCGGCATCGCTGCCCTTGCCCAACCAGAAGAGCATGCGGTTCACGTCATGCTCGCGCGCAAACAGCTTCGCCATCTCGAGGCACATGCCGGGATAGTTGTGCGAGCCAAGGATGTGCGCGGTGGTCCCGCCGCTGTCGGTGCCACTCATGATCGCCGGGTCGAGTTGCAGCGCGCGAGAGAACTCGGTCCGCGCGTCCTCACCATCGCCCTTCTCGAAGTATGCCAGCCCAAGGTTGGAGTGGAAGACTGCGGACCTCCGATTGAGCTTGACTGCGCGTTTGTAGGCGTCGATCGCGGCGCGGTAGTCCTGCAAGGCATAGTAGGTCACGCCGAGATTGTTCCACGCGGTTGAATCCTTCTTCCGTGCGCGCACCGTGCGCAGGAACATCGTTCGGGCGAGATCGACCTGATGAAGCTCCAGCCGGACGATGCCCATCTTGTTGAGTAACGTGCTGACATCGCCGCCGCGTTGCAGAGCATAACCGTAGTAGTCCAGCGCGTCTTCGGGGAATCTGCGTGCGCGCAGAACGTCGCCGGCGGTTTCGAGTTCGGCGGCAGTGGCTGTTTTTGGGTCGGGAAGATGCGGTTGAATCAGCGCCCAGTCAGGACTGTTGTGCAGATCCGCGCGCTCCTCCGCCGAGGTAAGCGGAGCCGATTGCTGTGGCGGAACTGCAGAGGATTCAGCGGCATACGCCGCTAAAGGCGCGAGAACGAAGGCGAGCAACAGTACGCGGGAACGCATACGTCACCTCCCGGAGTCCGACCAATATCTTCTGCCTCCGAACGGCCTCCGTCAAGAGTGAGAATCCGGCCGGTCAGCGCGGGGCCGGCACTGGTAGGGGCAGCGGACCACCAGGAAAGACTGGCCTCGCGTAGTAGCCAGCGGTGGTGTGTACGGCGACCCCGGGGCGCTGAACCTTTACCTGAAGCTCGTGGTACTCGTTGTCGCGCTCGCCGGGCGATGGAGTGAAGGTCAACTCGTAGCCGCCGCTGCTCTGCGCAACGGCGCGTTGAATCAGACCGGAGATGTCATTGCTTCCATTCAGCACCAATCCGCCGCTTTGATCGGCAAAAACCTGCAGGCCCAGATTGCCGAGCTCAATGTCCCGCGCGCTTCGTGGTGCGTGCAGGAACGTTTGGTAGAAATTCGTGCGCCCGACGTCCTCGACGGTGCCGATCGGATTGACGGCATCCACGATCGTGTCGGTGCGGTATAGCTCGGTTGTAATTGCCACGACGTCGTTGAAAGCGCGGATACGTTGATTGGGATTCAGCTCGACGCCCGGCCCGCTGAGCAGCGGCCACCCGGGCGAGATCCAGATGATTCGCTTGCGGCCGTCCTCCGGCAGCCTGGAGACGAGCATCTTAAAGTTTGTCAGCGAAATCTCAAGCCGCTCCGACGCACCGTAGAATCCGGCGGACCGCGTAAGATCCCGGAGCCCGATGGAGAACTGATCGAGCGACGTGCGCAGTGCATTACCGTCGGTCGTGAAGCCAGGCTGAATCTGCATGCCGCGATCCTGCAACACGGCGAGCGTCGTCGGCTGAGGCAGATGACCCCCGTTCGACGAGAGGAATTGCTGAAGCTGCTGGCGCGCGAAAGAGACCTGGCTATAGGGCAGATTCACCGCGTCCAGCACGATAACGATACGAGTCGGAGTTGTGCTCAGCGCCTGGAAGTCGGTGATTGGCTCTGGGTGTTTGTTGTCGAAGAGCGCGAAGTCATTCTTCGTCAGGCCTTCGACTGCACTGCCGTTTCGTGCAGTTACGCTAACATGGATCGTCATGTGCTCGGCGTTTGACGAAGCAGGTGCCTGGGCGGACATAGATGCAAGTGGAATGATTGGGAGTGCGAGCAGGAGCGAGCCGATGCGACATTTGAGGCGCATAAATCTCCGTGGGTCCTTTCACCTTTGGTGCCGAAACGCAGACAGTCTCTCATGATCAGTGTGCTGCTGCGGCGGGCGTACTAACTGACGCAGTTGTAGTGGCCGCAGGCGGCGCGGCAGCAGGCGGCAGAACCCGCAAGGCAACACGCGGGAAGCTGAAACTTCCGGCGGCATCGTCAATGACGTTGATCTGGCAGACATAGGTGCCGGGCTTCAGGTCGGTGAGTGGAACATCGAACTGGAAGGCGACTGCGCCGCGTTGCGGATCGTTGAGACTGGTCGCGGTGACAACCGGAGTCTCGTAGACCTTCACACCGCCGGAGAGCAGCTCCATGCTGGTGAGAACGCGCACGGGGCCTTCCTCCCTGCGTGTCAGGCCCGGCGAGGCAGCCTGCGCGGGCGGCGCTCCCTTCTCGCGTGTTGGGTCGTAGACCTCATAGAGCAGATAGAGGTGCTGGTTCTGCCGGAAGACGTGCGCGACGTTGGGCACCCATTGCACGCCGTCCCGGTCGAGCGGGTTCGTTGAGTTCTTGTCCTTCACCGGCGTGCGCTGGTTGGAGAGCACGACAGAGCTCAGCTTCACCGGCGCTTTCTTGAGATCGGGCACATTAATCAGTGTCTCGAAGCTGCCCATCGCTCCAGTTTGGTTTTCGCGCACGACGAATTTGAGCTGGTAGCAACCCGGCGCAAGCGTGAAGCCGGTCGAGTACTGAATGTTCTTACGCTCGACCTGCTGCGATTGATTCACCGCGAGCTTCACCGTGTCCCGCACGTTCCCGACGCTTACGAAGTTATGCTCGTCCTCTGTGGTATCGATCGAGCAGACCTCAGTGCCTCTGCCGACAGGCCTGCGCACCTGCCCCATGATGTCGAGACTTGCCTTGTCGAGGTCCTTCACCTTCGCGAAGGGAATCTGCGAGCCGGGAACGATCAGGCTGACGGGCACGAACAGATCGCTATTGCGCGAGTCACTCGCGCGGAAGTAGAGGGCCTGGAGGTATATCGCGACATCGGTTGCGGGCAAGTCGCTGCGCATCTGCTCCTGCAGCGCGAGCTCGCGGTCCTCGATCTTCTGGTGCTTGAAATCGGCGGGCGCGTAGTAGCCCGGACGGTACTCCAGCTTCACGTCGGGACGGTTCACCTTGACCGTCAGGTGGCGATAGCTTCCGTCCTGCCGCTGATCCGTCGATTTGAAGCCGAGAATGTAGTAGGCGGCAGTATCGTTCTGCACCTGCTGGAATGCGGGGGCGAAGTCGTTGGAGTCGAAGAAGGCCTTGCCGCCAGTATCGCTGCTGAGCGTCGCGAGCGTCTCCTGAGACGAGAAGTTCGCGTTGAACTGCGCCGTGACCGCCGAGCCGTTGTAGGCAGAATTGCCGCGCAGGCTGCCCTTGCTCGCATCGCCACCCGGAGGCATCGCCTGCAGACCGCGCGAATCGACGCTGTATATGGCGAGGTTCGCCTTGGCCGCTTCGTTCGTTGCCGCGCGCAGGCTCGCCTGGTTCTCGATGCCGTTCCGGGTGAGTCCGCCGGAAAAATAGAGCATCGACTTGCGTTGATCCACGTGCTCGAGGCTCTTCGCGATGGAGCGAATCGCCAGCAGCTCGCGATCAGTGTTCAGGCTGTTGTATTCGGTGTCATCCGCGGCAAATGCGGTCGTGTCATCGGAGGTGGCATCGGTTGTGCCGGTACCCCCGTTCGCGAAACCCGTCGTGTCGTCGCCGTTATACGCCGCAAGCACGCGCAGCAGAGCGTTCTTGTCATTGGTGAAGTCCTGGTCGAGGCTGAGACCCGTGGACATGCTCACCATCGCGACCAGGTCGGCAGGCTGCATCTGTTTATTGACGTAGTCCTTTGCGGCATCCACGGCACGATCGATGTCCTCATCCTGCATCGAGCTCAGATCGAAGAACATGACGATGAGACGATGATCCTTGAGCTTCTCCGGATCGGAGCCGAAGCTGCGCTCGAGGAGATCGGCGATCGTCGATTTTCCGCTCACGGTTTTTTCGGCAAGCGCCGCTGCTTCATCAACGTTCTCGTAGTCGAAGCTTGCGATCTTCTGCGGCTTGCCGTTCTCGAAGATCTCAAAGTCGCTGGCTTTGAGGTCTTTCACCAGCGCGCCGGTCTTGCGATCGCGGACGACGACGTTGGTAAGCACGATGTTGGCATTCACGCTCAGCGTGTAGCTACCCTGCGAATTCTGCTGCGCGGCCATGCCTTGCGTGTCGGGAGTCTGTGGCGCGGGCGTGGGCGTCTGCTGTGGCGAGCCTCCGAGCATCATCGCGATCCCTGTTGCTGCAGCCAGTACGTGCTTCATATGCTCTTCCTCTGCCTCTTAAAACCTGTAGCGCGCCTGCACCTGCAGCGTGCGCATCGTTGCGGCGGATCGCACCTGGCCAAACTCGGGATCATTTTCGACCACATCAATGCCGCTGTACTGCACGGTGTTGAACGGATTCGATGCCGTGACGCGCGCCTCCAGCGAGCGAGTTTCGCCGAGCGTGAACGTTCGGGAGAGTGCGGCTGTGATTGCGACGGTTCCAGGGCCTTCGATCGATCCTTGCGAGGCGGTTCCGTAGGACGTGGCCGGAGGTGTAAACGCTGCCGGGTTGAACCAGTGTTCCTTCGTGCCCGGCCCCTTGATCGGCTGCGTGAAGTCGCGGTTGGGACGCTGCACGAATACGTTTGCTGCCAGCGCTTCGGTCTCGTTTCCGGAGTAGATAGGCGTGAGATATGCGCCCGATGCAAAGGTAAAGGTGCCGCTCACCGAGAATCCATCAAGGGCATAGCCCCAGAAGCCGCCTTTGTTCAGGAACGCGCGATTGGCGCCGAACGGAAGCTCGACGATCCAGCTGCCTTGAAGCCTATGACGCTGATCGAAGCTTGCGTTGCCTTCTTCGAGATCAAGCCGATAGAGGTCTTGCACCGGCTGACCGATGGCTCCGCCGACGCCCGACGCGTTGTCGATCGAGTGCGAGTAGGTATACGTGGCACCGAGCGCAATACCTCTCGACTGCCGCTTCTGGACGCTGACAAAGAGCGCATTGGCATGCGAGCCGGCGCGCGACTCCTCCCAGTCAAACGGCGCGATGGACGGGGTAGTTACCCCCGTGGGCGTCGCGTTCGGCGAGCCCACAACGTCGAGGTTGCTGCCCTTTGCACCGTTGTAGCCGAGATTGAAGACGATACCCAGTGGCAGAGTGCGCTGCAGATTCAGGTTATAGATCTGCACCATCCCGAGCTTGTAATTGGGATCGACAGCCCAGTTGTTTTGAATCGTGTATGCGTTCGCCGAGCAGCCAAAACCGTTTGCGAGTGTGAAGTTCGCGGTCGTAGCAGGACGCGTAAACCCTCTGATCGGATCCGTATACGCGCTCTGCGTAGTCGTGCAGCCCGTCGCTGTAGGATGCGGATTCACAATTGTTGGCGCATAGGCGGCGTTGTTCTGCGTGACAGCGAACGGCGGCTGGTGCGAGAGGTTGCGGGCAAACGTCGCGTACTGGCCCGTGTTGTACATCACGCTGTAGCCGCCGCGCAGCACCGTCTCTTTCGTCAGTCCGGAATTCTTGAACCTGTACGCGAAGCCCAGTCGCGGCGCGTACATCGTGTGGTCCGGATGTACGAGGCCGGCTTCACTTCCGTTGCCGGGCATCACGACTTGATACGGCAACGGTCCGTTGGGCGTCGGATAAAGATTCGCCAGGTGATTGTTCTTCTCGCTGTACGGTCCGAAATATTCATAACGCACGCTGTAGTTGAGCGTGAGGTTCGGCTTGATGCGGAAGTCATCCAGCGCGTACCAGTCGTAGACGTTTTCGCGTAGATAGGTCTTATAAATCCCAGCCTCTATCGAGGTGCTCGTCGGCAGTCCAAGCAGGAAGTCCGCCAGTGCCGAGCCTGAGCTGATGCCCGCGTTTCCCGCCACCTGAGCGGCCGGGCTGGCGGTTGCGTACCCGGTGAACGTGTAGCGGCCCAGCGGGTTGTTGCCGCCAGTCGAGTCCGCATGCACGCGCCGGATGTCGAAGCCGAACCGCAGATTGTGCTTCTTGTGCCGCCACGAGAGGAAGTCCGAGAAGCTGAGCGTCTGGTTGATCAGTTGGCTCGGCGTGTTGTTGGAAAGCGATTGGTAGTTGCTGATGCTGAAGCTCGGCAGGCCATTATAGAAATTCGGATTTGCGAACCCACTGGAATTATTCGGCACATTCAACCCGGCCTTCAGCGTCGGATCGTTGTTGGTATTCGTGAAGTAGTTGCGAACCTGCGTGTCCATCCGGTTCCAGTTCAGGCTCGCGTTATTGGAGAGCCTGCCATAACCAATCGTGTAACCGAGGCTCAGTGCGTTGCCGCCGCTCTCTGTTGCTCCGCCGAGCAGGAGAAAGATATTCCGCTGGTCCGATGCGGAGTGTGAGAAGTTGTAGCCGACGTTGATGTTCTGCCGCAATGAAGGCGGCGCATTCGTGTTGCCTCCATTGCGCCGTTCGCCACCGCCAAAGCGTCCAAACGGCGTGTTGGTGGCCTGTCCCAGCGTGCGCACATAACGCGTGTTCAGGTTGAAGTTATTGTTTCCCGCATTCGAAACGATCTGGTAATTATCGCCTTCGGGCGTGAGAGGGATGTTCGGCAGCGGATAGTAGTTCAGTACAGCCAGCGCCTGTGGGGAAATAGGCAGGCTCGCATTGGCGAGATTATTGCCGGCAATCGGCTGTCCCGTGACGGGATCGTACAGCTGCACAGGCTTCGAAACGCCTTGCGCGACCGTAAACGACTGCGAGAAGTCGCCTTGACGCTCAAGTAGAGTGGGCACGCGCGCCGGCAACGGTAAAAAGGCAGTCAGGTTGCGCTGTCCGCTGATGTTTAGAAAGGCAAACTGCTTCGTGTTCGGTTTCGTCAGGCCTGGGATGTACGGGCTTCCGGCGATGCTGGCGCCGAAGCGGTTCTGATAGCCCGATGGCTGCGGGACCGGCTCGGGCGTGGGCGACCACGGGGCCGAGTCAAGCGCATTATTTCCGCCCTGGTAAAAGATGTTGCCGTGCGGCTGCGCGGGATTGAAGTTGCGGAACGCGCCAAAGCCACCGCCGCCACGCATCCCTCCGCCACCGCGCCCGCCGCGTCCGCCTCCCGGACCGCCGAATCCGCCACCGCCTATCATGCCGCCGATGACTGCCACGATGCGGTTGGTTGGATCGGCGCCCTCCGGCAGCTGGCCGCTCGCACGAGCCTGCTCCACCGCTTCCTGCACGCGCTGACGGATCTCGTCTTCGCTGAAGTTCGCGAGCCCGTTGGTCTGGCCCATCTGCCCGTTCACCGTGATCGATTCGCTGCCCTGGCTGGCCTCATCCGTACCGCTCTGTCCCAGGTTGGAGAGAGTCGGCATCGCAACATCGCTGTTGCCATTCGCGGCGCTCGCGTCCGTGACATCGGTTTCGCCGGCGTTCAGGCTGAGGTTCTGGGTTCCGCGCCCCACCGCCGTCGCATTCGCTGCAGCCTCCTGCTTCGCCTCAGCGGCGGCCACGCGGCTGGCCAACTGCATCCCGAAGTCGGAGGTCTTCACCAGTGCGGCGCCCGCGGTTGCGTCGCTCGCATTCAGCACGATCTCCTGCGTAACCGGAGCGAACCCCGCCAGCTCAGCACGCACCACATAACGGCCGTTGCGTGGAATTGTCATGGCGTAGGTGCCATCGACCGCGGTTGCGGCGGCATATTTCTTGCCGGTAAGCGTGTTCGTCGCGGTTACCGCAACGCCGGGCAGCGGCACGCCACCCGGTTTCCCCGGCGTTCCCGCTACGACGGTGCCGCGGATTGTCCCCCCTTGTGGTGCCGGAGCCTGGGCGATTGTCTGAGTTGCTGAACCTGAGCCACCAGGGGCGTGCGCGGCCGGCTGCGTCGCTGTTGTAGCCGTCGCACCCGGCTGAGCCGGTGCAGACGCGCCCGTCTGCGCGCTCAGCGGCACAAGGCCTGCCATGCATAGAAACACACCCCACCCGCTCGCCCTCAGCCTCACCAACTCCTCCTTCCAAAAACTCTCCGGGAACACTCGTACTTGCCGCGTCGAACGCACCGTGCAGCCATCTCACTGTACTTACTTGGGCGCTGGAGGCGGCGTCGAAGAAGGCTTGCCATTCTCCGGCGTTGCGGTCTCCGAGGTTCCCCTCTCTGAACCTTCCTTGTTGTCCGTTGAGCGGCGGCGCCCATTGCCCGGCGTCATCACCGTTAGCTCCTTGGCCACGAAACGTCCGCTCTTAACCTCGCCTGGTCCCGCCACTCGATCCCCAACCTTGATGTCCGCCAGCGTGATGCTCTCGTTCTCTGCCATTCCGGCCGAGCCGCCGCTGCCCACGGTTCCCGGCTGCGCCGTCGGACGATTTCCCATCATCATCCGCCCGCGCCGGAAGGACGTGCCCTCGTCAAATCCGATCGTCTGCGAGACGCCATCCGGCCGCTCCACCGTCATCGTCGCGTTGTCCATGTCAATTGCAGTCACGGTTCCGGCGATCAGCGTCTTCCCGAGATTCGCGAGCTGTTGCTTTCGCGCCTCATCGATCCGCTTCATCTGCTCGGCGTCCATGGCCATCACCACGGCCGCGTGCATTGTCTTGTTCGGTGCGTCCATGTTGCCCATGGCCATCAGCCCGTCGCCAGGCTTCAGGTCCGTCACCTTAATAGCCTCGCCGCGTCCGCGCATCACGCGGGTATTGTCAGTCGTGACTACCTGGTATACGGCGCCATCCACGGTCTTGATGGTCACCTGCGGACCCGAGACAGCAGTGATGAGTCCGCCGATGCGCTGCATCCCGGCATATTGACCCCGTCCGGCACCGGGGCGGTCCGTCTCCTGTGCCCTGGTGTTCACGGCACACAGCGGCATCAGCAAAGTCATCACGACTGCTGATGCCCACTTCCTCTGCCGGCTCATGGCTGCTCCCTTTCTGATCGAATCGCTACGAATTAAGACGGCGAAGTGGAAGGGAAGACGCGCTGGTGATCACAAATTCTGTCAGACGGCGGGTCTTGTGCCGGGCAGGCCGCATCTTGCCCGCGCCTCACTCCCGTCGCGAGGAGGCGGATAATTCGCTTCCCGAGGCAATGCTTTCCTTCCGTGGGTGCCTTAGACGGGCGTACGACAGCGTCCAATCAAAATTGAAGCTCCTGACAATTTCGCGCATCTCTCAGGCGTACACTCTGCGTTATCTCGCGCGATGTTTGGCCTGAGAGCAACGGCGACATCGACGCGAGCATCGGATAGCAGGAGCCAGCCTGTCATGTTGATTCAGCAGTCCTCAGCCCCTACGCTGCTCGCCCGCTTTCGCGCCGTTCGTTCCGCCACCATGCAGTTCTGCGCTCCGCTCACGCCTGAGGACATGATGGTGCAGTCCTGTCCTGAGGCCTCGCCCATCAAGTGGCACCTGGCGCACACCTCCTGGTTCTTCGAAACCTTTATTCTCAATGAGTTCGTCGCCGCCTACCAGCCGTTCCACGCCGATTTCCGCTGGCTGTTCAACAGCTACTACAAAGCGCTGGGCGACATGCCGGAGAAGAAACTGCGCGCCAGCTTCTCGCGTCCTCCGCTCGAGCAGATCCTCGCCTACCGCGGGCACGTCGACGCCGCCATCAGCCGCCTCCTGGAGCAGGGCACCGAAGACGAGGCCCTCCGCCGCATCACCCTCGGACTCGAACACGAGCAGCAGCACCTCGAGCTCGCCGCGACCGACATCAAGAACGCCTTCTTCACCAACCCACTGCGCCCGAGCTACCGCGATCGCGCTCTGGAGCATGGTCCCGAAACCATCGCGCCGCCGCTCGAATGGGTCAGCTTCACTCCGCCTGCGCCCGGCCTCGTCAGCATCGGCGTCACGCCGGATCCGAACGCGCTTGACAGTTTTGCCTTCGACAACGAGACACCACGCCACCCCGCGTATCTCGCACCATTCCGCCTCGGTGCGCGGCTCATCACCTGCGCGGAGTTCCTCGCCTTCATCGACGAAGACGGCTACGCGCGCCCCGAGCTCTGGCTCTCTGAGGGCTGGGACACCATGCGCGCGCAAGCGTGGAGCGCTCCCCTCTACTGGCAGCGCGATCCCGCAACCCGCTCCGGCTGGAGCATCTTCACCCTTGATGGCACGCGGCCGCTCGAGCAGCTCTCCGAGACGCCGGTCTGCCACCTGAGCTTCTTCGAGGCCGACGCCTTTGCCCGCTGGAGCGGCGCGCGCCTCCCGACCGAATTCGAATGGGAGTACGTCGCGGCGCAATATCCTGTGACAGGCAATCTCCTCGAGTCCGGTGCGCTGCATCCGCTGCCTCCGGTGGCCCTCGAAGACCGGCATCAGCCGCAGCAGCTCTATGGCGATGTCTGGGAGTGGACGGCCTCGCCCTACACCGGCTATCCCGGCTACAAGCCGCTGCCCGGCGCCCTCGGCGAATACAACGGCAAGTTCATGAGCTCGCAGATGGTTCTGCGTGGAGGCTCGTGCGTCACGCCCGCGTCGCACATCCGCGCAACATACCGCAATTTCTTCCATCCGGCGACGCGTTGGCAGTTCAGCGGCCTCCGTCTCGCGCGTGACGGCGCAAGCTGAAGCAACGAGATGCGCAACTTCAGGAATCGCAGACCAAGAGGTATAAAAACCATCGCGAGGCGGAAATTTTAATGCTCCAAGCTCCTGAGGCCTCGCGTGAGGCGCTGCAGCCCGACACCGATCTCCGCAATGCTGTGCTCGCCGAAGCGCTGCGCGGCCTCACTGTTCCGGCCGGCCAGCAGAAGACGCTCCCGCCCTGGCTCTTCTACGATGCGGCCGGCTCCGAACTCTTCGAGAAGATCACCGAACTGCCCGAGTACTACCTCACCCGCGCCGAGCGCTCCATCTTCGCCGAGCGTGCCGACGAGATCATCGCCAGCGCCGGCAGTCCAGTTACCATTGCCGAGCTCGGCTCCGGCGGTGCGTCGAAGACCGGCCTGCTGCTCGCCGCGGCGGTGAAGCGCCAGCCCGAACTGCTCTATCAGCCAATCGACGTCAGCCACTCGGCTGTGGAGCAGGCTGCCGCCAGCATCTCCGCTGCGATTCCCGGCGTTACCGTGCGGCCGCAGATTGCCAATTACATCACCAACGGCTACAAGATGGAGCGCATCGACCACTGCTCCGTCCTCGCGCTCTACATCGGCTCCAGCATCGGCAACTTCGGGCCGGACGAAGCGCGATGCATCCTCCGCAAACTGCGCAAGCAGGTGAAGGAAGTTGGCGATGCCCTCCTGCTCGGCGTTGACCTCGCGCCCAACCGGGACAAATCTGTCGAGCAACTGATCGCTGCCTACGATGACGCCGCTGGCGTCACCGCGCAGTTCAACAAGAACATCCTCGCGCGGTTGAACCGCGAGCTCGGCGCCGACTTCAACCTCGACAACTTCGTCCACCGTGTCTACTGGAACGCGCAGGAGAGCCGCGTCGAAATGCACCTCGAGTGCACGGCCGCCCAAACCGTCCACATCGACGATCAGCAGATTGTCTTTGCTTACGGCGAGAGCATCCACACCGAGAACAGCTACAAGTTCACGGAGCGCGGCTTGCGCGAGCTGCTGCACGATTGCCGCTTCAGCTCTCCGCAGTGGTTTGAAGACCCCGACCACCATTTCGCCGTTGCGCTCGCCTACCCGGTCTAAGGCATCCGCTTGTAGTCACCGCTCTTTCCACCGCTCTTTGACTCCAGCACCACCTCGCGAATGCGAATGCCCTTATCGAGCGCCTTCGTCATGTCATAGACAGTCAGCGCGGCAACGGCGGCGGCGGTCATCGCTTCCATCTCGACACCTGTGCCCGCGACGGTCGCCGCCGTCGCGCGAATTGACACACCACCCGCAACGACATTCGTTTGCACGTCCACAAAGCTCAGCGGCAGCGGATGGCACATCGGAATCAGCTCGCTGGTGCGCTTTGCCGCCTGAATCCCCGCAAATCGCGCCACCTCCAGTGGATTTCCCTTGGGATTCCTCGGGAGCGCAGCGAGCACTGCCTCATTCAGCTCGACAAACGCACGCGCGACAGCCTCGCGGCGCGTCTCTGCCTTCGCACTCACGTCGACCATGTGCGCCTGGCCCGCCTCGTCAAAGTGTGAAAGCTTGTCCGGCATAGGTTTGCAAGCCTTTGCGGTTCTTCCATCGATGCTATCGCAGCAACACCTTCACGCTCTCTCCCGCCGCAAACCGTTCCACCCCCCTGGGCAGCACCACAAACCCATTCGCCCGCGCATTTGCCGCAAGATCACCGGATCCTTGCCACGGCACCACACGGACGCTCACCTGCTTCCAATCGCTTTCGACAACAGCCGGCAGAAACCGCGTGACACGCGTGCCACCCTTCACATCCTCCGCCAGCCTCCCCTCGACAAACCGCGGCGCGACCTGCGCTTGCCCGCTCAGCGCCCGCAGCATCGGCGCAACAAACAGCCGGAAGCAAACCTCTGTCGATACGGGATTCCCGGGCAGCCCTAAGAAATAAATCCACTCGCGCTGATCCCTGATCTCTGATCTCTGATCTCTCCGGATCCGTCCGAACACCACCGGTTTGCCCGGCTGAATCATCGCTCCGGTAAAGAAAAGCTCTGCGCCGTACTCTGCCAGCACTCCCTCCACCAGGTCGTACTTTCCCATCGACACGCCGCCGGAAAGCAGCATCAGGTCCCGCACACTCGCCTGCGCAATCCGCTCCCGCAGATCCACCAGCGTGTCTTTTGCAATCTCCAGCCTTCCGCCTGACCCACCCTCGCTCGCCACCATCGCCGCCAGCGCATAGCTGTTGGAGTTATAGATCTGCCACGGCTCCGGTTTCGTGTCGAGTTCCACCAATTCATCGCCCGTCGCCACAATTGCAACCTTCGGCACCTCGAAAACCTCCAGCCACGGATAACCGCAACTCGCCGCCAGCGCAATCTCCGGCGCTCCAATCCGTCGCCCTGCCGGAATCACCTCGGCTCCCGCGCGCGCCTCCGCTCCTCGCGGTACAACATTCTCTCCAGCTTGCAACGTTCGCCCAGCCGCGACGCGCAGCAGGCCATCGCTTCCGATCTCCGTGTGCTCCAACATCAGCACGCCGTCCGCGCCCTCCGGCAACGGCGCGCCAGTCATAATCTCGATCGCCTCGCGGTCACCCACACGAGCACCGCGCCACATCTCGCCCGCGCGCACCGATCCGATGCTCCGCAGCGGCTGTGCGTTCGACGCAGAGGACACATCCGCGCTCCGAACCGCATATCCATCTCGTGTGGACCGGGCAAACGGCGGCTGGTCCCGGTCCGCGCGCACCGGCTCAGCGAGTACCCGGCCCATCGCATCTTTCAAACGCACCGGCTCAGGATCCGGCGCCGGCTTCGCCACCGTGGCCGCATGCCGTAAAACCTCCGCCAGCGCTTCCTCGAACTCAAGCACCCGCTCGTTCACACTCAACCTCAAAAGCAAAAGCCCCGGCCGATGTACTCGACCGGGGCTCGCGCTGTTGCAAGCTTACTTCTTCCTCGCGTTATACCTCGTGTCGACCTTCTCGCCGAGGCTTGTCAGGACCTCCTGCACGGCCTGCGCATGCTGTCCATTGGGTGCAAGCTGCAGATACTTCTGGTACGCCTCGACGCATCCCGGCGGCGGGATGATCTTCTGCGTCTTCTGATCGAAGCTCGACTTCGCGATCAGCGCCTGACCTTTGATGAAATACGGATCAGGACGCGTCGGGTCCGCAGCGATCGCCTTGTCCGCCGCAGCCGCAGCCGCGTCGGTCTGTTGCGCGTTGAACAGCACCGCAGCCTCGTTACTGTAGAACATGCCAGCGTTGGTCGGCTCCGCCTTCACCGCGTTTTCGAACGCCGAAGCGGCATCGGCGGGCTTGCCTTCCTTCGCATACACGTTGCCCGCGCCATTCCACGCTGCAGCCTGGTCCGCGGGCACCGGCTTCTTCGATGCCGCGTTCAACTCCGCACCCTTCTTGTAGGCCTCGATCGCGTCATCGTAGGTCTTCATCGCGTCGGCGTCACCGCTGACAGGCTTGTGCGCATCCTTGTCGGCCTGCGCCAGGTGGTCTCCCTGGGCCTCCAGCGCATTGCCGTAGCTGATCCACAGGATGCTCTCATCCGGCTTCGCATCGACGGCGGACTTCATATCGGTGACGTCTTTGCTGACATCCCCATGCGTGGGCTGTGCCGCCTTCAGGTCCGCCCGAACCGTCGCTAGGGTCGCGTTCAGGTTGGCGATCTTCTTGTTCACCTCCGCCGCCGCCGCGTTGTTCTTCTTGTACTCTTCGAGTTCTTTCTTCTCCTCCGGCGTCATCTTGTTGATGTACTCGGGGCGGCTCATGTCGAAGTCGATCGTCTTGTCCTCGCCTGCCTTGATCGTCACCTGCTGAAAATCGATGCTCTTATCGTTCGTTACAACCGCGGCGATGTAATCTCCCGGCTTTACGCCGGATCCCTTGAAGTTGCCGCTCGAGTCGATAGGGAAGGAATTTTCGATCTTCTTGCCCTTCCACTCGCCGCCCGTCGTGTCGTGCGTGAACTGCACCGTTCCCTCGGTAAGCGGCTGCCCCGCGGGGTTCTGCACGTGTCCATGCACGGTCGCATCCTGCGCAATCGCGGGTGCAGCTACACCAATCGCAACCACCGCGGTCGCCGTCAGCAAAATCTCTCTCCAGGTTCTCATCCGTTTCCTTCCTTCATGCGAAACATTGCGGTTCTCGTCCGCTGTCCACTCTCATTTGGACGCGCGAAACCGGCCCGTGCCACCATCTCTCCGGTCACGGTCGGCATTGCGGGCAGCACGACCAAGTTACATGCATCCCTGCCCCCCGTTCAACTCCGGGCAAACTGGGCACTCGTCGAGGGTTAGCCCCGTTTCGGCTCGTCGGCAATCTCTGCCGCGGTCACGTCTTCTATGCTCTCCGGCGCCTCGACAGGTCCCGCCAGCACCTCCCGGGCCGCTGCCTCATCCTCCGGCCGCACCTGCAACCGCGACGCAAAGGCCGGAGGAATCAGCGTGTTCGCGTTCTCGCCCTGCAGAAACGAGGCAATCCCCACTGCATCCAGCGCCATCCGTGCCATGTTTGCACTCACCGGCTCCGCAAACTCCGCCACCGTCACCAGCCCCTCGGCCGGGTATGCGGCGGACTCCTCCCTCAGCCGTTCCAACTCCTCACTCTGTTCGCTCATGCTCGTCTCGTCTCCGGCGGCGGACCTGCGTCGCCTTATCTCTGCTCGGCAATTCGATTTACTTCTGCTCAATTGACTGCAGGTGAAACGTAATCGTTCCCCAGAACAGCCGCGCCTGCATCTGCACCGGCAGATGGCGCGTGTCGTCCGTGTACCAGATCCATATCTGGCCCCGGTTCTTCACCACGCCCTCATCGGCGGTCGCTTGCACTTTGACGGTCTGAAAGGTGCCAGCGGGTGTCTTAATCTCCTCTTTCGACTCAACTTTCATCCCGACCGTCACTGTCCGCATACTGTCCGCCAGAGGAAAATACATCGTCTGGCCCACATTCAGAGGCTGCGACTGGGTATAGAAGATCGCCGAAAGCGAATCCGCCACGCACGCCGGGATATTCGCCTCTTTGTGCGTCGCCGTGCCCTTCACTAGGTTGCGCTCGTTCTGCGTCTGTCGCCCATGCGCGTAGTCAAACATCAACTCGCTTGCAACCTTGCGCCGGCCCTCCTGAGTCTGCTTGTTGAACCCCGTCGAGCATCCTGTCTGAAGATTAAAGCTCGATTGAAAACGATCGACGACCGGGAACAGCATGTTGATCGCCCCAATCGTATCCGCCGTCGCCGATATCTTCAGCGCATCGCCCACCTGATCGATGTGGAACACCGCGATTCCCGCCGTGAACACGCGCCAGTCGACCGTGAACGTCAGCGTCTCGTGCTGCGGATACTCGAACCCCGGAACCGGCGGCTGCAACGGAGGAATGGGTTTCTGAGGCGCGGGCGTTCGCGACAAAATCTGTGCGCTCAGCCCGACTGCCACGGCCATTGTCGCGCCAAACGCGGAGACGGTTCGTAGAGCCGAGCACATCCAGGCCTTCAAAATGCCGTCTCCCCCTACGTCTAGAAATGCCCGCGATACAGCCACATGCGAAGAATTAAGGCTAGATACAGCGCGGCTGCACCAATGCTGGCATTGTACTCGCGGTGATGACGATACCGCTCGTGCGAGAACCTGCCCATCCCCCGTTCTGTGTCTGCAAATCGTGCCGGTGTAAGCCGCGGCAGCAGGCGGGGCACGCGCTGCGCATACTCTTCGAACGGTGGAAACGTGCCGCGCAAAAATTCCTCTTCAGACAGGATCGTCGGCACATAAATCGCAAGAAACATCGCGACCAGCAACACGACCAGCCACCACCTCCCCGCCGCGACTGCAAACCCCGCCGCAATCGACATCGACCCGAGGTACAACGGATTGCGCGTATATGCGTACGGCCCGGTGCGCGTCAGCTCAGCATTTTTTTTCACATATCCAGCTGCGTATCCGCGCAGCCACAATCCCGGCAGCACCAGCACGAGTCCCCACACCAGCGTCGTCCACGTCGGCCGCGCAAAGATGAGGAACACAGCCGCGACGACAAACCCCAGCGGCACGCGCGCCCTCCGCGCAATCTTCTGCCAGCCCGCCGCTCTGTTCCCATCCTCTCCATCTTCGCAGAAGTGCTGCTCTGGCTTTTCTTGTTGTCATTCCGAGCGCACCGGTTCCCAGCGAGCCTGCTCGCGGGGTGGTCGAAGCGAGGATCCTGCTGTTCGCCACGTCAGCGACGATCTCCCAGACCTCGCTCATCACCTCGTCCACCGTAATCCTCGCCAGCCCCGCATCGATCTCCGCCACACGCTTATGACTCGTCACCGATCCCACGCCGCGCATCACGCGCATCGGCCCTGATCCCCACGGCCCATTCCTCGCCGGGTCGGTCGGCCCATACAGCGCGACCAGCGGAATCCCCAGCGCCGCCGCCAGATGCGTCGGTCCTGAGTCGCCGCCTACCACCAGCGACGTTCTCCGCATCAGCGCAATCAGTCCAGCGACGTTGCACACCACCATCTCCGCCGCACCACCACTGGCCGCGACCACACTCGCCGCCACCGCATCATCCTTCTTCGCCGCATTCACCAGCGGAACGAATCCCATCGCGCGCAGCTCGCGCGCCAGCGTTCCGTAGCGCTCCGCCGGCCACTGCTTCGCTCCCCATCCCGCCGATGCCGCCAGCAAACACACCTTACGATCGCCCACCAACTCGGCCGCCCAGTCATCCGCCCACCCCTCATGCGGCAGCTTCACCGCGGCAGGCTCGAGCGCAATGCCGCACGCCGCTCCCAGCAACGCCGCACCCTGCTCAACCACATGCTTGCCGATTCGCCGCCGCGTGCTCCGGTAGAGATGCGCCGCCGCGGCCTCGCGCGGATTCTCGTAACCGGCAAACTCGTCGCGCACGCGCAAATCGCCCAATCACCGCCGACCGCATCGTGCCTTGCATATCCACGACAACGTCGTACCGCTCGCTCACGCAACTCTCTGCGCAGCTTCGCCACCGACCGCAGCGTCTTCCACGAGAACGGCGCCGCGCTCCACATCTTCGTCTCGGCGAGATGAACACGGTTCACAATCTCCCCGCGTCCTTCGCTGTTCACCAGCAGCGGAGCCCATCGCGGATCCACCACCCAGTGAATCGTCCAATCGGGTCGGGCATTGCGCAGCGCCGCTGCCGCCGGCAGCGCGTGCAACACGTCGCCCAGCGCTCCAACCCTCACGATCAGCAGCTTCACGCGCGCTGTTCTCCCAGCCGCGCCTCCAGCGCACTCACCACCGCGTTCGCGTCCGCGAACTCCGCCTCGAGCCCCACCACCATCAAGGGCCCCAGCGTCTCCAGCCGCTCGCACATCGCCTTCGTCAGCTTCACGTTGTCCTTCTCGGTCGTCACGAACCCCGTTGCATTCAACTGCCGCCCCAGCTCGAGGATCCTCTCCATGTCACGCATCCCGTAGGCATGGTGATCCGGAAATACGATCGTGTCCACAACCCCGCATCCCGCCGCGATCAGCATCGCCTGAAATCCCTCCGGCCGCGCAATCGCGCAGAACGCCACCGGCCGCAGCCCTGCAGTAAACACGAGCAGCGGTGCAGGGAAGACGAGCTTCCTTCGCACCACCCACATCTGCGCGCCCTCACGCATCAGCTTCCACGCGCGCTCCTTCACATCTTCCAGCTCATCTTCACGAACCACAACCGCATCCGCCCGCTCCAGCGCGCCGAGCCCTTCGCGCAGATTGCCCGCAGGCATCAACGTGTCGTTTAGGTCCTCCGCCGTCACCAGCACGACATCAAAATTCCGCGCCAACTGCCGGTGCTGAAATCCATCGTCGAGCAGGTGCACAGCCTTCGGACTGCGCGGCGCGCTGGCTTATCCCTCGCCATTCACGTGGTTCTGGTCATGGTTGTGATTGCCATTGGCCCCGCGCACTTCGCCCGCAACGCCGCTCTCCGCCGCGCGTCCCGCCGCGAACCTGTTTCCGCTCACCCACACCGGAACGCCCGTCGCCCGCGCAATCACGACAGGCTCATCGCCATACCGCTCCGCTGCGCGATCTCCCATGGCGGCCACCCACTCCACTCCGTGCCCAATCCGTCCATACCCGCGCGAGAGCACATCCACGTCCCACCCACGCGCCCGCAGCATCTTCGCCAGCGAAATCACTACCGGAGTTTTGCCCGCGCCGCCAGCCGAGATCGAGCCCACACTCACCACCGGCCGTTCCAGCCGCCGCACCTTCAGCAGACCCGCACGTTCCGCAGTCCATCCTTCAGCGCGATCGCCGCGCGATACAGCGGCACCAGCGGCCACGCCCATGGCCTGCGTGCACTCACGGCGCGCCTCCCCGCAACACCTCCACAATAACTCGCACCGCATGGCGTGTCGCGCCCTGCTGCTTCTCAAATACGATGCGTCCTCGCTGGCCCATCGCTTCCGCAACCTTGCGGTTCGAAAGCAGCTCTACAAACGCATCCCGCAACTCATCGCGGTTCTCCACCATCCGGATCGCGTTCGCCTTCTGCATCGTCGAAACAATGTCCCGAAAGTTCTCGTACGACGGCCCGATCACCACCGGCACCCCGAACTGCGCCGGCTCCAGCGGATTGTGGCCGCCTCGCTTCACCAGGCTTCCTCCCACAAACGCAACGTCCGCCACTCCATACACCGCGGCAAGATCGCCAATCGTATCCAGTATCACGACCTCCCGCGGCTTATCGCTTTTGTCTCCGATCGTTTCGCGTGCCAGCCACTTACTCACCAGCGCATAGCGAAATTCAAACGCCGCCGCCTCCGCCGCGGCGAACCGCTCCGGGTGCCTCGGCGCGAGTACCAGCAAAGCCTTTATCGGTTCGTGAGTTGTTCCTTTCTGCCATGCATGCAAGCACCGCAAGTTCTTCCCACGACGCTCGCTTTCCGGTCTGATCGTCTGTCGTGCTTCCCGCCACGACAATCTGCCTTCCCGCAGCAGCCTCTTTGATCAACGCCGCAACCTTGCTTTCCTTCCGCGCACGCACGTCATACTTCAGGTTGCCGATCGCCCTCACGACCTCTGGATTCGCTCCCATTTCGACAAGCCTGCGCGCGTCCTCCTCGCTTTGCGTCAACCACAGGTCCACCTGCTCCAGCACGCGCCTCCACACACGGCGTACGGCCATTCCGCGCGCGAACGACCGGTCGCTCACTCGCGCATTCACAACCATCACCAGCGTCTCCGCCTTGTGGCACTCATGCAGCACGCGCGGCCAGATCTCGCTCTCCATCAGCACCAGCGCCGCCGGATTCAACACCCGCAGATAAGCACGCACCGCGAACGCGAAGTCCAGCGGAAAATAGAACACCCGCTCCGCTCCAAACCGCTCCCTGGCCAGCGCCTGCCCCGTGCGCGTTGTCGTCGAGACCACCACACGCCAGTCCGTCGCCGCTGCTCCTTCAGCGCCGCCTCCAACTCGCCGACCATCCGCGATGCCGCAAGCACCTCGCCCACACTTACGGCATGCACCCACACGACGCGGCGCTGCTCCGCAAATCCCGCGACAGCCTCCCGCAACCGCTGCGGAACCCGGCCCAGCCGCTCAGAGATTCCCTCCCGATACCGCTCGGTCGTCAGCATCCGTGCGATCCACCACGGAGAACTCACCACCAGCGCCGCCGCCAGCAGCGCGCTATACAGCCACATCATTGCGCACGCTCGCCAGCAGTTCACCATCGCCGCACACCAGCTCACTTTGCCCGCGTCGCATTTCCCAGAGCATAATCCAACCGTATGTCTTTCCGGTTGCGGCTCCTCATCACCCTTACCCTCGCGGCGCCGCTCGCCGCTCACGCTGACAAGCCCCGCAAGGTCCCGCCGCCGCTTCCGGCCGCGCAGTACCCGGCGCACGACACGCACGAGCAGATCACCATCGCCGCCGACCCCGCCGACACCAGGGAGACCGCGCCCCACACGCGTCTCGACTACCTCGGCCACGGCTTCATGCCCATCCGCATCATCGTCACCAACGACTCTTCGCAGGCCCTCTCGCTCGACGACGCGCGCATCCTCTTCGTCGCGGCCAACGACTTCAGCGAGAACGCCGCCAGCCCGGACGACCTCGAGCGCGGCATCTTCCAGCTCCGCACCATCAAGGGCAAGCAAATTCCGCTGCCCGCGCCGCTTCCGCCCATCACCAGGAAGCCCAAGCCCGTCGACAACCAGATCGCCGCCGACGACAAGGACTTCGGTTTCAAGTCGTCCACCGTCGCGCCGCACTCCACTGCGGCCGGCTGGCTCTACTACGACATCCGCGATCTCGACGCCGACCCGCTCAAAGGCGCGCACCATCGAGCTGCTCAAAGTGCGCTGGGCCGCCACCAACAAACCGCTCGACACGTTCGAAATCCCGCTCCAACCCGCCACGACGCCACCCTCCGCCAGCCGCTGATCCGTCTTGATCTCTGATCTCTCATCTCTGTCTCTCTCACAATCACTCCATGCTCAACATCCGCCCCGCCACGCCCGCCGACGTCCCCACCATGCTCCGCTTCGTCCACGAACTCGCCCACTACGAGCGCGAGCCCGATGCCGTCATCGCGACCGAAGCCGACCTCCTCCGCGACGGCTTCTCGCTCGCACCCGACGGCACGGCACTCGACACACCCGCACGTTTCCGCGCGCTCATCGCCGAGCTAATCTCCGGAGGCGATGAAGAATCCGCGCCACAACCACTCCCGCCGGCTTCGCACTCTTCTTCAACAGCTACTCCACCTGGCTCGGCCATCACGGCATCCGCCTTGAAGACCTCTACGTCACACCCTCGCTGCGCGGGAAGGGAATTGGCCGCGCCCTGCTGACTCGTCTCGCGCAGATCGCGATCGACGAAGGCTGCCCACGCCTCGAGTGGGACGTCCTCGACTGGAACGAACCCGCCATCGCCGTCTACCACCGCCTCGGCGCCCGCATGCAGACCGAGTGGCGCATCATGCGCCTCTCCGGCGACGCACTCCACACCCTCGCTGCGCAAGCCGTTGATTCCTGCAGCAGTTGCTCTTTGCTTTTATCTTTGCTTTTCTTTCTGTCATTCCGAGCGCAGCGAGGAACCTGCTGTTTGTCGCGAGCCGCCGCCGAATGTCGGCGCAGCCACGTATCCTTAACCCAGCATGAAAAAGATCCACATCATCGGCGGCGGACTCGCCGGCCCTGAAGCCGCCCTCCAGGCCGCCGCGCTCGGCTGCAACGTCACGCTCTCCGAGATGCGCCCGCTGCGCTCCACCGAAGCCCACCAGACCGCCGACTTCGCCGAGCTCGTCTGCTCCAACTCCCTCAAGTCCGAGTCCGAAAACACCGCACCCTGGCTCCTCAAGCAGGAGATGCGCCGCGCCAACTCGTTCCTCCTCGCCGCAGCCGACGCCTCCGCCGTCCCCGCCGGCCACGCCCTCGCCGTCGATCGCATCGAGTTCTCCCGCCGCGTCGCCGAGCAGCTCGAGCACAACCCCCGGATCACCATACAGCGCGAAGAGATCACGCACCTCAACGAAGCACAGTCCACGACACCATCACCATCCTCGCCACCGGCCCACTCACCTCGCTCGCCGCTCGCCGCCGAGCTCCAGCGCCTCACCGGCGCCGACCACCTCGCCTTCTACGACTCCATCTCTCCCATCGTCGACGCCTCCACCATCGACATGGACAAGGTCTACTTCGCCGCGCGCTGGGACAAGGGCACGCCAGACTACATCAACTGCCCCTTCACCAAAGAGGAGTACGACCGCTTCCTCGACGCCCTCACCTCCGCCGAAGAGGTGCAATCCAAAGAATGGGAGCAGATCCCCCGGGAATTTACAAGCTCCAGTACTTCGAAGGCTGTCTGCCCATCGAGGAGACCGCGCGCCGCGGCCGCGACACCCTCCGCTTCGGCCCCATGAAGCCCGCCGGCCTGACCAACCCGCGCACCGGCAAGTGGCCCTACGCCGTCGTGCAGCTCCGCCAGGAAAACCTCCGAGCCGACAGCTACAACCTCGTCGGCTTCCAGAACCACCTCAAGTTCGGCGAACAGGCCCACGTCCTCCGCCTGATCCCCGGCCTCGAAAACGCCACCTTCCTGCGCTACGGCCAGATCCACCGCAACACCTACATCCACGCGCCCTCGCTGCTCACCGAAACCCTGCAGCTCAAGCAGCACCCCAGCATCCTCATCGCCGGCCAGCTCTCCGGCGTCGAAGGCTACACCGAATCCATCGCCGCGGCCTCCTCGCCGGACGCTTCGCCGCCGCCCTCGCCCGCGGCGAAAACCCGAACCCCACCACGCCTCACCGCCAACGGCTCGCTCACGCACTACATCACGCACGCGGCCGGTTCTGAGGAGGGCCAAGCACTTCCAGCCCGCAAACATCACCTTCGACCTCCTCCCGCCACTCGAAGACGATCTCCGCAAAAAGATCCGCGACAAGAAAGAACGCCACCGCATCCAGTGCGACCGCGCCCTCACCGCGTGGAACGAATGGCTGGCGACATCCTCAGCCTCGGCTGTCGCTCACGTCAGCTAGGCTCTCAACGCCCCGACGCCACCTGCACATTCAAGCCTTCCGCGCCTCCGCCAACTGCGGCAGCGCAGGATCAGCCGCGCTCCACGCCTTCAGGAACGCCGCATAGTCCTGCTTCGCCGCAGCCCTGTCTCCGCCAAGATCCTCCGCGCGCGCCAACCCATACAGCCCGAACCCCGAGTTCGGCCGCTCCACAAGCGCTGCCTTGAACGCCCTCTGCGCACCCGCGTAATCACCGGCCTTCAGCAACACATCGCCTTCGGTCTCCGCCACCGGCCGCACATATCCCGGAGGCTCGTGGTATCCGAGCGCCTTCTCCTGCCGTGCAGCCTCTGCAAACAGCGTCTTTCCCTCCGGCGCATTCTTGTCCTTGATCAAGATCGTCGCCCGCAGCTCCAGTGACGCAATCCGCATCGCCTTCAACATCGGCTCTGAGTCCGCATCCGGCATCACCGGCATCGTCGCCGGCTTGTTCGCATCGTCATGCTTCGCCGCGTCCTCCGGCTTCTTCTCGCCCTGCACACTCTCCGCGCGCCACAAGCCCCCATCCATCGCATCCGACGCCTGCTTCGCCGCAGCAACATCATTCCGCTCCAGCGCCGCCATGCCGCTCGCATACGAATGCAGCGCCGCAGCCAGCGCCCGCAAATTCTTCGAGCTCTCCTGCTCCGGAATCCTCTCCGCGTCCACCAGCTTCACGACGCCGTTCCAGTCGCCTATCCGCAACGCCACCGGCAGCCGGTTGTTGATCCGCGCCATGTCATCACGCGACGACCAGATATACAGCGTCGTCGAAAGCTGTCCGCGCGCTTTCCCCAGCCGGTCCGAAAGCGCATTCGCCTGTGCCAGCTTGCCTTGCTCCATCAGGTTCGCAATCGCATACATCATGTTGTGCACGTAATTCCAGTCATCGTCGGGACTCACGTGCTGCTCGCGCATGTACCGCTCATCCACCTCCATCGAAGCCCTAAACCAATGCTCCGCCGTCGCGTAGTCGCCCACGCGGTAGTAAATGTGCCCCGGCATATGCACCATGTGTGCCGAGTTCGGCGCCAGGCTCGCCAGCTTCTCCGCGCTCTCAATCGCCCGCTCCGGATGATTGCCCGGCTCCATCGCATGAATCCAATAATGGTTCGCTGCTGAATCGTTCGGCGCATCGCGCAGCACGCCTTGCAGAATGAAGATCCCCTCACGCGTCCCGAGCTTCGGTTCTCCCTTATCGTCAAACCCATCCATCAACGCACCGGCGAGAAAGATTCGCGCTTCCACATCGTGAGGATCCAGCGTCACCAGCTTGCGCAGGATCGCCACCTCGGGATGCTGCCCCTCCTTTGCCGTCGACTGCGCCTCTGCCGCCTCGATATATATCTGCTCCGCGCTGCTCACGTGCGTCTTCAACCGGCTCGCCTGCTTCAGCGCCGCCATGCCGTAGTTGTGCGTCGGCATCCGGTCCCGAAAGCCCCTCAATCTGAAACAGGCCCCAGTAGCACATCGCGCACGTCGGATCGACGCGCACGCCCTGCTCGAAGGCCTTCGCCGCCTCGTAGTCCCAGAAATCATGCTCCAGGCTCAAGCCCTGGTCGAACCACGCCTGCGCCTCCGGCGTCGCTGTGATCTTGATATGACTGTTGCCAATCCCGGTCATCCGCTGCGGGACAGGAAGCTGGTCCGGCGCCGGAATTGCCTTCATCTCCGGCATATTCATTCCCGCCATAGCGCTCTGCTGCGCAGCAGCTAAACCCAGCCCGCAGCTCAAAATCACTCCAACCAAAACAGAGATTATGCCCGTACGCACCCTACCGATGAAACGCATGATGCATGTACTATACCCATCCCAAATCCGCCCCCGCTGCCGCACTCACCCCAAAGCCTGTCACGCCGGGAACTTGTTGCCTCGCTCCCGCGTAACATCTTCCAGCCGCGTCTCACAGGCCGCGGTAAACTTTTGTGCAACGAGGTGCCGCATGCCGCCTCTCTCTGCCACCGACGCCATCTACTCCCGCCTGGCAACACACCCGCCGCCTCCTCCTCGATCCTCGCGATCCCCGTCTGTTCTTCAAGATCGCCGCCGTCGCCTTCTTCGCCGAGCTGCTGAGCGGCACCTTCTCCTTCTCGCCCTTCCACGCGCCCCACACCGCCACAGGAGCCGGCGCCGCGCCCGCCCTCGGCGCTGCCATCCTCGCCATCATCGTCGTCTGCGCCGCGGTCGGCCTTCTCATCGGCCTTGTCTTTTTCTATCTCTCCTCGCGTCTGCAGTTCACCATCTTCCACGTGGTCCTGCGCAGCGAAACCTTTGTCGCGCCCATCTGGCGCCGCTATGGCGCAGCCACATGGCGTTGGATGGGCCTCAAGATTCTCCTCTTTCTCTGCGCCTTCGCCTGCCTCGCGCCCATCCTTGTCCCGGCCGTCTTTTACTTCATTCACGCGATATCCCTGCAGTCGCACGGCGACAACTCACAGATCGTCGGCTTCATCCTCACCGGTTTCTGCTTCTTCGCGATCATGCTCTTCTTCGCCCTCGCGCTCGCCATCGCCAGCATCCTTCTGCGCGACTTCGGCCTTCCGTCCATGGCCCTCGAAGGCACCACGCTCCGCGAAACCGTCCGGCGGGTCATCGCGCTCACCCGCGCCGAAACCGGTCAGGTTGCGCTCTACATACTTCTTCGTTTTCTGTCTTGCAATGGCCGGCACCTTCGTCTCCGAGATCCTCATCGCCCTCCTCGCGCTCATCGTCGGAGCTCCACTCGGCGGCCTCGGCTTCGGTCTCTGGCAACTCCTTCATCTCGGAGACGTACCCGCGCACGCCGGCATGATCGGCGCCTGGGTGCTCCTCGGCCTCGCTTTCATCACTGTGCTCGCCGTCGCCTTCATCATCGGCTCTTTGGCTTTTCTTCACGTTCCTGCAGGCCTACGCCATCTTCTTCCTCGGCGGCCGCTATCCGCTGCTCGGTCAGCTCCTGGTCGAACCGCCCGCACCCATCGCACCCGCTCACTCACCGCAGCCGTGGATTCCATCGCCAGCAGTTCCGCCCACTGCCTGACCCGCCGCCTTGCTGCCCTGCCGACTTGCCCGCCGGCCGGCTCGCTGAATTAAAATTGCCGTATGCCGTTCCCCATCAAAACCTGCGTCCTCTGCGGAGAGGAGTTCGAACTGCGGCCCAACAAGCCCGGCTACGCCAATCGCTGCCCCGAGTGCAGCACCCCCGAAGCAGAAGCCGAAGCCGCCTCAAGCGCTGGCTCTACGGCTTCCAGGGCAAAGCCCTCACCGAAGCCAACGCCGAGCGCCGCAAAGTCATGCGTGACATGCTCTATCGCAAAGACAGCTAACCACACGCACCGACCGACCATTCCTCCAGCTCGTGTCCTCCCGGCTTTTCGACCACAGAGCCGTTCGGTCACTCCGCCCGCTTCTTATTCCTCGCCCTTACCTTGAACCAGATCGGACTGCCGATAAATCGGAACGCCGCACGGATCTCGTTCGCCAGAAACCGCTCGTAGCTGAAGTGCAGCTTCACATCACGGTCCGTGAACAGCACAAATGTCGGCGGAGCCACCGCCGCCTGCGTCATGTAATAAATCTTTACGCGCCGATTCATCGGCACGCTCGCCCGCTGAAAATCAATCTGGTCCAGGAATCGGTTCATCGCTCCCGTCGAAATCCGTTTCCGCCTCTCCCTCGCGACCAGCTCCACCTTCTTGAAGATCTCCTCCACGCCCCCGCCTCTTGCGCTCAAGCCCTCCGCCGCTGACACAAACAGCACCGGCGCATAATCCAGATACTTCAGCGCATCCCGTACCTGCTGCTCATAAACCTTCTTCTCCGCCGGCGCCTTGCCATCGAACAGCCGCTTCCCATCCGCGCCCAACCTCCGTCATCAAATCCCACTTGTTGATGACGATGATCACGCTGCGCCCGCTCTCATGCGCATAGCCGCCGATCGTCGCATCACTCGCCGTCACACCCTCCGTCGCATCGATCATCAGCAGCGCCACATCCGCCGCCTCCAGATGCTTCCGGCTCATCACCACGCTCAGCTTCTCGGCCATCAGCTTCGTCTTGCCCTTGCGCCGAATCCCTGCCGTGTCGATAAACCGGAAGTCATGCCCACCGCGCCGCACCACCTCGTCCACCGCATCGCGCGTCGTTCCTGCAATCGGCGATACAATCGCGCGCTCCGTCCCCGTCAGCGCATTCAGCAGCGTGCTCTTGCCCACATTCGGTCGCCCAATAATGGCAACTTTGACCTCGCGTTGCACATGCTCGCCATGCGTTCTCAGCTTCCGCGCGCGCGTCTCCGCCTCCGCCGCGCGCGCGTCCTCATCCGCGATGAAATCACCCTCGTCTTCCTCTACCTCTTCCTGCAGACCCTCCATGTTCTCCGTCGGCTCTTCACTCACCGTCTCCGGAGGCAGTGCCGCCCACACTTCGTCCAGCAGATCCGCGACACCAATCCCATGCTCTGCCGAGATCGGCACGACATGTCGGAATCCGAGCGTGCGAAAGTTTTCCGCGCCCGCCTCCAGCTCCGCCGAATCCATCTTGTTCACCGCTAAAAACAGCGACCGGCCCCGCGGCCCCGCGCCCGCACTTCGAATCAGCAGCCGCGCCAGCTCCACATCCGGAGCCGCCAGCTCCGTGCGCCCGTCCACCACCATCACAATCGCGTCGGCCTCATCCAGCGCCACGCGCGCCTGCCGGAAGATCTCCGCCGGAATCAGCGCCTCATCATCCGGCACCACACCCCCCGTGTCGACCACGCGCACCGTCCGCCCGGCCCAATCTGTCTCGCCATAGATACGATCACGCGTAATCCCCGGCTCATCGCCCACAATCGACCGCCGCGTCCCCGTAATCCTGTTGAACAGCGTCGATTTGCCCACATTCGGCCTTCCGCAAATCGCCACCAGCGGCACCGACTCCATCGCCGCCCCGCTCGTCGCAACCTCCAACTCCGCGGCGAGCGTCCTCAGCTCACGATCTCCGCCGACCCCAAAATCCCCGCCGTCGCCTTTGTTTTTTTGCCTGTCATCCTGAGCGTAGCGAAGGACCTGCTTTTGATTGCCGTCACCACGACCGCGGTCATCGAGCACCACCGTCCGCTCCCGCTCCGGACTGCGCTTCGGCGTCCTCTGCGCCTTCTCCGCCGCGGCCTTCTTCGAACTCAGCGCCTTCCGCTTCTTCGGCGCAACATTCGCCATCTGCGCGCCCGTCCGCGGCGCCTTCCCCTTCCGCGGCCGCGTGCTCGCCTGCCGATGCTTCTTGCCCATCCTCTTCTTCTGGTCGCGCCTCGGTGCCATAACCGCCTCAATCTCGTTGCTTTAACATGGTCGCACGCGGCGCACGCCCATACTTGCCGCGCAACAGGACCTCATGCAGCCCATTCGCTTCGGCATTCTCGGCTTCGGCTATCACGCCGCCTTCCGCCTCGTCCCATCCTTCCGCAACTGCCAGCACGCCACGCTCATCGGCTTCCATCGCCGCGACCCCGCCAAAGCCGCCCGCGACGCCGAACAGCACGGCATCCGCGCCTTCGCGTCCGCCCAAGCCCTCTGCGCCTCACCCGAAATCGACGCCATCTTCATCACCAGCCCCGACGCGCTCCACCTAGCCGACGCGCAACTCGCTTTTGCGCAGAATAAACCCGTCCTGTGCGAAAAACCCCTCACCTCCAACGCCGCAGACGCCGACACCATGCTCGCCGCCGCCAACAACGCCGGCGTCCTCTTCGGAGTCGCGCACCACTACCGCTGGGCCCACGCCATCCAGCAGATCCGCGAACGCGTCGCCGCCGGCGAGATCGGCGATCCCCTCACCGCGCACGCCGAATTCAACTACGCCGCGCAGTTCTCCCGCCGTCCCTGGATCACCGACCCCACTCTCGCCGCCGGCGGTCCCATCGGCGACGTCGGCGTCCACTGCATCGACACCCTCCGCTTCATCCTTGGAGCCTTCAGCGGAGAAAACGCTACCCGCGCAAAGAGTGTCTCCACCATCGCCACCCAGGACGCCCGCTCCGGCGGCGTCGAAGCCTCGGCCTCCATGCAATTCGAGTTCGCCAACAACGTCCTCGCCAGCGTCAACGTCTCCGCCCGCGCCCAATACCGCACCCAGATCGAAATCGTCGGCGCCGACGGCGTCCTCGTCGCCGAAAACGGCATGACCGTCGACCACCCCGTCGACGTCACCCTCCGCCGCAAGGGCGTCCACATCAACACCAACACCGTCAACAACGCCGACGCCTACACCCGCATGATCGACAACTTCGCCCAGGCCCTCCGCGGCGAAGAACAATTCCTCGGCCCCGGCGCCGAAGGCGTCCACAACCAGCACATCCTCGACGCCGCCTTCAAGAGCTGGCATTCCGGCAAACGCGAGCAGGTTGGCGGATGACCCCAACCCTCGAAACCGAACGCCTCCTGCTCCGTCCTCTTCAACTCGAAGACGCCGACCAGGTCCAACTCCTCTTCCCACAGTGGGAAGTCGTGCAATACCTCAACGGCCGCGTCCCCTGGCCCTTCCCGCCTGACGGCGTCAGCCGCTTCTACCTCGACATCTGCCTTCCCGCCATGGAACGCGGCGACGAGTGGGACTGGACCGTCCGCCTCAAATCCTTGCCTGCTCAGATCATCGGAGCTATCTCACTCGTGCGCGGCGACGACCTCAACCGGGGCTTCTGGCTCGCACCCGAGTTTCACAACCGTGGCCTCATGACCGAAGCCGTCATCGCCACCAACGATTTCTGGTTCGACACCCTCGGCTTCACCCGTATCCGCGTCCCCAAAGCCGTCGCGAACATCGCCTCGCGCCGCATCTCCGAGAAGACCGGCATGCGGCTTGTCGCCATCGAAGAGGACCACGCTTTCGTCTGCGGCCACCTGCCCGCCGAAATTTGGCAACTCACGCGCGACGAATGGCACGCCTTCCGCGCGAACCTTCGCGGGCACAACTCAGGCGAAGAAACGGCGACTATCATAGACCTACCGCGTGCCGCCGCTCACTCAATCGAAGTCCCCCGCAAGACCCCACTCGCCGAAGCCGCCGACAAAGCGCGGCTGCCATCCCTCCACGACTTCTTCTCCCCCGGCGGCATCCTCGCCCGTTCATCCCTCGCCTTCGAGCACCGCCCCGGCCAGTACGCCATGTCGAAGGCCATCGAGCAAGCCTTCGCCGACCGCCGTCATCTCATCATCGAAGCCGGCACCGGCACCGGCAAAACCCTCGCGTATCTTCTGCCCGCGCTCCGCCGCGCCCGCAATGAGAAGCAGCGCATCATCATCTCCACCGGCACGAAAAATCTACAAGAACAGCTCTACTTCAAGGACATCCCCTTCCTCGAATCCGTCCTCGCCGACGCCGGCCCGCTCCGCGTCTGCTACATGAAGGGCCGCGCAAACTACCTCTGCAAGCAGAAGCTCTACGCTCTCCGCGACAACCCCATCCTCTCCGGCCTCGACGACATCTCGCAGTTCCACACCATCCTCCAGTGGGAGCGCACGACCGAAACCGGCGACCGCGCCGAGATCGACGAGCTCCCCGAGTCCTCCGCGCTCTGGCACAAGCTCGACGCGCGCTCCGAGGTCTGCCTCGGCCAGACCTGCCCCAACTGGGAGCCCTGCTTCATCACCCAAATGCGCCGCAAGGCCCTCGAGTCCGACCTCGTCATCGTCAACCACCACCTCTTCTTCGCCGACCTCTCCATTAAGCAGCAGGCTGCCGGCGCACCCGACGCCGGCATCCTCCCCGAAGCCGCCGCCGTCATCTTCGACGAAGCCCACGAGCTCGAAGACGTCGCCTCGCAATACTTCGGCATCGCGCTCACCAACCACCGCTTCGACGAGCTCGCCCGCGACACCGAATCCATGCTCCGCGCCAAAGGCGCCAGCTCCGCCGCCATCGAAAGCTCCACCGCCACCCTCCGCGAGCGCTCGCGCCTCTTCTTCAGCTCTCTCCCGGACACCATCGCCGCCCAACCCGGCCGCATGGAGTTCACCGACCGCGCCGACTTCCTCGAATCCCACGGCGACTCCTACCTCGGCGCCGTCAACGCACTCACCCGTCTCGAAGGCGAGCTCGAACGCCTCCGCGACGTCGAAGAGGCCGCCGGGCTCCGCAAGCGCGCCGCCGACATCCGCGCCCACCTCAAGTTCCTCCTCGAATCCACCGACCCCAACACCGTCTTCTGGATCGAGCGCCGCGCCGCCTCCAACCTCCGCAACGCCGCCCGCAATGCGCGCACCGAATCACCGACCCCCGTCTTCCAGTCCCTCACCACCCATCTCCAGGCCACACCCATCGACGTCTCCCAACTCCTCGCCGAAACCCTCTTCGCCAACTACTCCTCCGTCATCCTCACCTCCGCGACCCTCACCGTCGCCGACTCCTCCGGCCAACCCAGCTTCGATCACCTCAAAAAACGCCTCGGCATCCCCTTCCCCAAAGAGCTCGTCGTCCCCAGCCACTTCGACTACGCCAAACAAGCGCTCCTCTACCTCCCGCAATACCTCCCGCCGCCGCGCCACCCCGACTTCCTCCCGCACGCCGCCGAAAAGATCCGCCGCGTCCTCGAGATCACCCGCGGCCGCGCCTTCTGCCTCTTCACCAGCTACTCCCAGATGCGCGAGCTCCACGACCGGCTCCTCTGCGAGCTCCCATTCCCGCTCCTCCTGCAAGGCACCGCGCCCCGCCACGTCCTCATCCAGCAGTTCCGCGAAACCCCCAACGCCGTCCTCTTCGGCACCTCAAGCTTCTGGCAGGGAATCGACGTCCAGGGCGAGCAGCTCTCCTGCGTCATCGTCGACAAGCTCCCCTTCGCCGTCCCGTCGGACCCCATCATGAAGGCCCGCACCGACGCCATCACCGCCGCCGGCGGCAACGCCTTCAACGACCTTCAGGTCCCTCAAGCCGTCATCGCGCTCAAGCAGGGCTTCGGCCGCCTGATCCGCTCGCTCACCGACCGCGGCGTCCTCATGCTCCTCGACTCCCGCATCCGCACCACCCGTTACGGCGCCACCTTCCTTGACTCCCTCCCACCCTATCGCCGCACCGACGAGATCACCGAAGTCGAACGCTTCTTCCAGTAGCCCTCCCTCGCCACTCCACCTGACAAAATCCACGCCGCCAGAAAATTTTCGTAGCGAACGCAGCAGTCCGGGCGTATAGAGTAGGCAGCACCCACGCCTCCTTTGCCCGCATGCCTCCTCGCAAGCCAGGTCGGGTTGACATGCTGCGCCGACGTCGCCGCGCTCTTTCTGCTGACCATGAGCGCAACGCTGGTGGTCGCCTTCACGCGCCGACTCCTGGGCAACGGATCCGGACACCCTCGGTATCGCCTCCATCGCAGTCCAGGCAGCTCTCACCGTGGCCGCGAGCTCCGCCTTCACCAAAACCGGATCGGAACTGCTCGACAAGGCCCTCGGCCGCGGCGTCACGAAAAAGTCTGAATGGCGATTCAACTTGAGCTTCGCTCTCTTCCTCATCGTCATCTTCGGTTGGGTCGTCCTGCTCCCGCGGCTCGCGCAGTACTACAACACGCGCGCCTACAACCTCAACCATGCTTTGGAAGCCGACAAGACGCCGCCGTCCGCCATCGTGGGCGCCCCTGACGACACAGCTCCCCGCGGCCGGGCCAAGGTGCTCCGCGACTACCAAAGAGCCGTCGCGCTCGATCCGACTCTCTACATGGCCTACACCAACGCCGGCACCATCCTCGAGGGCTTCTATCGCTACGACGACGCGGCCGATCAGTATCGAAAGGCGATCCTCGCCCAACCCGCCGGCAAAATCGATATCGTCGCCTATTCAGACCTCGCGCGCTCTCTTATCCTGAGCGGCAAGCCTACCGACGCTCTCCGGGTCATCCAGGACGCGCTGAAAGCTACCCAGATCGACTCCTATTCGTTGTCCGCGCTCTATCACAACAAGGCCTGGGCCGAGTACGATCTCGGCTTCTACACCGACGCCCTCACCGATGCCGCCAAGTCCAGCTCCGCGGCCGCCACCTGCATCGAAGCAAAAGCCGACACCAAACTGGGCCGCTCAGCCGACGCAGAGGTTGCGTGGAAGCAGTTTCGAGCGCAATATGCTTCCAGCCAATCCAACACCCTCGTTGTAGAACCCGATTGTGTTCTGCTCTCGGAGGTTTCCAATGAAAAGAAATAATGCCTTCGCTCTCATTCTCCTTGGCGTCGGTCTCTCAATCGGCTGCAACAACCCTCCACTGCAAAACACAACGAACACGACCACTGCTCATACCCTCGATGCAAACACTCAAACCCCTGCCCAGTTCTGCGAAACAAACTGCGAAGAGAAAGCCTTCGACCTGAAAGTTTCGCCGGGAAAATCCCTTCCGCTCAAACCGGAAGAACAAAACTCGCTGAACGACGCCCTCAAAGAGCGTCCCGACACCCAAACTCACATTGAAGGCGCCGCAGTGAACGGTGCCATCCAGTTCCACCCCGCTCCCGGACCGGCACGCATCACCGCCGAACACGCCGCTGATTGCAGTCCGGAGCGCGTCAGATCCCAAACAGATCATCAGAATTCCCCTCACTGCCGAGGCCGCTCAACTCGCTCGACCCCGCGCAGGAGCCGCTCACTAGACCATCCGCCGCACGAACAAACCAGACCCGCAGAACTCCAAAATCTTGTAGTCGTCATCAGACAAATTGCAGATCGCACCGCGCGGGTTTATGCTTTCGTGCCTCACCTCGGAGGCATTTATGGCGAGAAAGTACATCGACTGTGGGGCCATTCCGAACGATCGCAACTGCACGCTCCAAATCTCCGGCACTGAGAGACGAAGTGCTCGACGCCGCGGTCCTGCACGCCGTCAGCGTGCACGGCCACAAGAACGGTCCCGAGTTGCGCGACACGCTCCGCGGCATGCTGAGGGATAGCGCCGGACACCCGTCCTGCAGCAGCCTAATGGATTGGTGCTCGCGGGCATCGACTGGGCGCAATCTGCGCAGCAGCAGCATACGTGCGTTCAACGCCGGAATGTTTCGCCCGCCGGTCATCAGCGGAGGCAATCTCATGCGAATCGCACAAGCCTGAATATGCACTTCTGGTCGCAGCAGCGCTCGTCTTCTCTCCGGCTCACCATCTCAACCAGAACATGGCCCGAGCCACACCTCAACACCAAACGACGACTGCCTCCCACACCCCGCCGCTCATGACCTCACAACAAAATTCCGAGACCACCCGCAGCGTCATCGATCGCTTCAACGACGCCTTCAACCGGCCACGACGCCGACGCGCTCGCTCCTCTGCTCACCGACGACACGGTCTTCGAGGACACCTCTCCCGCCCCGGACGGCAACCGCATTGAAGGTAAAGCCGCCGTCGTCGCGTTCTGGCGCAGTTGGTTCGCGCGCAACCCCGACGCAAACTTCCAGGCTGAAGACGTGATCGTCTCCGGTGATCGCGCAACAGTGCTGTGGGTCTATCGCAAGCTCCGCAACGGCCAGCCCTGGCATTTGCGCGGCGTAGACGTCTTCACCGTTCGCGATGGCAAAGTCGCCTCCAAACTCGCGTACGTCAAGGGTTGAGATCACACACGTCGACCCAGCCAGCGAGCCGCCGCACTCATGGTGCAGCCGTGATTCAGATAACTTCCTTAAGCGTGTTCGCCACAATCGCACTCGCCTTCTTCACCGCGCCCACCGCCGTCTCGCCCGCCGCACGCGTATGCCTCAGCGCCGATCTCTTCCGCGCCCCACTGTGCTCCACAGCCACAGTCTCGATCTCTCCGCCAAAGATCGTGTGCTGTCTCTTCCATCCGGTCAATAGCGGAGTTCAACTCAGCGATGACTGCATCGGCATCTTCCGAGAAGACGATGAGTTCCACGTTGATCTTTTTGTAGGCTGTCTTCATCGGCATCGCCCTCTGCCAAAAATTCTACGCCGCATCAATCCAGCATATTGCTGATCTCCGCAGGCGCAGCAGCCTTTGATCCGAAGCTGAACGTCCCTTGCTCCGCCATCTCTCGCGCCGCGCGCAGAAATTCTCCCAGCGCCGCGCGGTACAGAGCGCTTCCCACGCTCACGCGCCTCACTCCCAGCGCCAACAGCTCTTCCAGGCTGAGCTGCACACCTTGCAGCCCCATCACCACATTCACCGGCCGGTCCACCGACGCAACTACCGCCGCAATATCTTCCCGCGATTTCAGACCCGGCGCATACAACACATCCGCGCCGGCCTCCTGGTACGTTTGCAATCGGCTGATCGTGTCCCGCAAATCCGGCCGCCCATGCAGATAGTTCTCCGCACGCGCCGTCAACACAAAATCAAACCCCACCCCGCGTGCCGACTCCACCGCGGCCCTCACCCGTTCCGCCGCAAACTCCTTCGCATAAATCGGATCGTCCGCGCGGCCAGTCGCATCTTCAATCGAACCCCCGACAGCTCCCGCCTCCGCCGCCAGCCGAATCGTCTCTGCCGCAACTTCCGGCGCATCTCCGAAGCCGTTTTCGAGATCAGCGCTCACCGGAAGATCGCTCGCCGAAACAATCGCCGACAGATACACCAACGTTTGCTCACGCGTCAGCGTGTTGTCCCTCTGCCCCGTCGAAAACGCGTACCCCATGCTCGTTGTCGCCAGCGCCTCAAACCCCATCGCCGCCAACAGACGCGCGGTCCCGCGGTCCCACGGATTCGGAATCACGAACGCACGCTGCTGCTCGTGAAGTCTGCGAAACTCCCTCGCCCTCTCAACCTGAGTCATCGCCGCGCCTTGCTCTTACCCTCGAGATTCAGCGCCACTGCCGCGCGAATCAGTTCTTTCAGCGCCTTCTCATTCACCTTATCGCCCTCGTGAATATCGATCGCGCGCCTCACATTCCCCTCCAGGCTTGAGTTAAACAACCCCGCAGGATCCGGCAACGACGCCCCCTTCGCAAACGTCAGCTTCACCTCGTTCTTATACGTCTCTCCCGTGCACACAATCCCCGCGTGCGAAAACACAGGAGTGCCCGCCCCAGACGAAGGCTTCACCCACTTCACCTCTTCCACGATCTCCGGGTCCGCCGCATGAATGATCTCGCGCACCTTCGCCAGCATCTTCCCGCGCCAGTCCCCAAGCTGCTCAATCCGTTCATCAATCAACGCAGAAGCAGACTTCTCCACTTCCTTCATCTCACACTCTCCTCCAGCACTCGCTCCAGCGCTCCCAGGAACCTCTGCCAGCCGTACTGCGCTCCCTTATACGCCTGCTGCTGATCCGCACCAAACCCCGAGTGCTCCATCCGCAGCTCGGTGCCGCCCTCCGCCGGCGTCAGCGTGAACAGCACCACCGACTCCAACCCCAACGTACCCCAGCTATACGACAGCCGCTTCATCGGCTCAACCACCAGCACCTCGCAGTCGATGATCCCATTCCAGTTCGGCGCCGCCGGCGCGCGGAACTGAAACCTCCTGCCCACCTCCGGCTCAAAGTCATTCTCCATCAGCCACTGCGCCACCAGCGGGCTTTCGGTCAGCGCGCGCCACAGCTTCTCCGGCGCGTGCGGAAACACCCTCTCGATCACCACGCTTCGAGTCTGTTCTGCTGCATTGCTCCGCTCTGCTGTCCGCTCTGCTGTCATGGCTCCATCCTTTCCAAAACCTTTTCCAGACGATCGAGTCGCTCGCGCCAGAACGCGCCATAAACCTTCAGCCACTCCACCACCGGCCCCAGCGCCTCCGGCTGCGCCCGATAGTGCGTCTCCCGCCCTGCCCGCCGATGCCGCACCAGCTTCGCCCGCTTCAACACCGTCAGGTGCTTCGACACCGCCGGCTGCGACACACCCGCATACCGCGTCAGGGCGTGCACGGTCTGCTCTCCCTGCCGCGTCAACTCCTCAAAAATCGCCCTCCGCGTCGGATCGGCAAGCGCACGGAACACGTGATTGGAGTTCGCCGCCACGTCCGAACCATAACCATTCGGTTATGGTTTGTCAAGCGCGAATTAATCAAATCTCCGCGCGCGCTTTGATCACAATCCGTCTGTTATTGGATACGTTCAGCGTTTGCCTGGTTGAAAGCCACCATGTTGTCGCCCGCGGCGAGATTCGCCGGGACATCCCACACAAGCGATCCGCCTGAATACGGCACAATCACGAAAAAGAAATAAGAGCCGGTTGTAGCGGTCGCGGAAAGCGTAGCCTTGCCGCTGCCGTCGAGCTTCGTCGTGGTCACGTAGTACTTACTCAAGCCCTGAATGACCGCGCTGCATCCCTGCCCCGAGTGGCACTGCGTCTGCAGAGCCTTCATCGCCTGACCCGGCGTCGCATTCGCCGGAACCGCAACCCCGAGCTCCCGCAGAATCTGGTCCATCGGCTTGCGCGAGACAAACACCGCCTGCCCGGCCAGCGGATTCGCGCCGCTGAAGTTCGAAGACAGCAGCACCCGGAATTGCTGCACGCGTTCCACTCGGCGCGGAAGCAATGCCGGCGTCTGCAAGCGATGCAGCGATCGGCGTGGAGTCCGCCGTCGCTGCACGTGCGTCCGCGGAAGACGCAGCCGGATCTGCCGGCGCGCTCGCCGCATAGCTCGCCTGCACCACCGGCATAGGTCCGTTCGAGGCAAGCATCGTATTCTGCTTGCCCTTGGGCGCGAAGGCGCTCACGCTGCAGCTCTCCGCATGAGGTGTGAAGCTCACATTCTGGCCCTGGACTCCTGTCACCAGCCTGCCATTCACCGTCGTCGTGCCCGTCCCTCGCAGCGTCGTATCCGGTGCCACCCCGAGCAGGAACGCTCCACCACCGTTCTGCACGTGAATGATGAATCCATTCGCTGTGTTTTCCACCGTGTACGGCGCATTCACATGCGCCTTGCCGCAGTCCAGCGTCACATGTCCGTTATCGAATGCGAGCTGCATCCCATTCGAGCTCGCATAGGGTCCGATGACGCGGAAACCATAGATCGTCGCCACCGGAGTGTCATCGCCGAATATCTGTCCCGCCAGCCCGGTTGGTTTCGGTGGTGGCGGTGGGGCAGGTTGCGGCGCAAGCTGGCTGATGGTGCAGCGCTGCATGCTGGGTGAATAGAGCGGCGTCGAGGTTGTCGAGCAATTTGGGCTATAGGTGCCGGTGGTGCAGGTGGTCACGTTGTGAGATCCGCTGACGATGCTGCCCTTCACCGCAACGTTTCCCGGACCTGCCAGCGATCCATCCGGCCGCAGCGTTAACACAATCGGATCCGGTTCGTTATCCACGACAATCTGCGTTGTCGCGCCGGATTTGCGCAGCGTGTAGGTGTGGTTGTCGTCCACCAGCGTGCCGCATTTCTGAAGCACCGCCCTGCCGTCCCATGTGAGCGCTACTTCGGGCAGATCAGTCCGGCTGTGATACTGACCCACGAGCATCACCCCGCTGAGTGGTGGCGGGGCAGGGGCGTCTGAAGCACCCAGCATCAGCAGGCTGCCGAGCGCATTCACCATGCCGGTCATTGCGTTCGCGCAGCTGTTCAACGTGCCCCCAAGTTCCAGGCAGCGCTTCTGGTCCGCGTTCAGGTCGCCTCCAGCTCCGCCACCCAGAAGGCCACCCAGCAGCCCGCCGCTCGACTCGCCGTTGTCCTGCTTCATCTGGCGCTGTATCTGGTCTTCGTGTTGTTTGTAGCTCTGCGACAGCGACGCTTCCGTCCCCTTGTAGGTATCCGCGGCCTGCTGACCCTCCAGCTGTTTGATCCAATCCAGAGCATTATTGATCGAGTACTGACCCTCCAGTTGGCTGAACCTCGCAACCTCCGGCTGATTGTGCGACTTCGTAAAGCTCTGCGTCAGGTCATACTGAGCTTTCGCGTAATCCGTCCGGAGCTTCGCCTCGCCGGGCGAGTAGGCGCCGCCATAGTCGCGCGTGCTCTTGATCCGTTCAATGTAGACCTGCAGGTACTCGAACACCGCAACCTGCCGGGCCAGAGTGTCGGTGGGATCCGTACCTTTGATCTCCGCCTCGACGCGCTGCACCGAAGGCAGCGACGTGGTGTAGTCGCCGGACGCGGCTGGGGCCTGGGATACGGCCGGTTTGCAGCAAACGCAAACGATGGCCGCGCAGGCGAGGAGACGAACACGTAACGCGAATGCAAAAGGGGAGGTGGCCGAGAAGTTCATGGTGTCACTCCCGGAACCGATGCGTCTTGAAAGCTAGCGAACCGAAGGTAGTTCCGCGAAGCCAGACGCGTCAAGAGCGTGCATGGCGATATCCTTGAATCAGCCTCATGGGACGCAACCTCTACATTCTCGCCGCCACCATCGGCGTCTTCGCCCTCATCTCCTTCGTGCTCTCCTTCACCAACGTCGCGCAGGTCCCCGGCTCTCCCGGCGACGTCCGCCTCTGGCGCACCACCTCCATCGCCCTGGTCTTCCTCGGCCTCGTCATCGCCCTTGCCGGCATCCTCTCCCAGCTCTTCGAGCAGGCCGAACGCCGCGCCACCCAGCAACGCCGCCAGCGCCGCCGCCGCCGCTAATCCACAAACACCCCTTGACGCGGGCGAGACACCCGACTTGACAAAAGGCCGCCCCCGGCACCCCCTCGTGCCGCGCGGCTTCACCCATGAAACACCTTAGGTCCGGACCTAAGTTATCTGCTTTGAAGATTTTGCGCAAAAAAGGGGGGAGGGGAGGGGGTACCCGCATAAAATGAAACGATTGGAGCAGACACGATGTTCGAGGTGACAGTCCAGGACACGTTTTCCTCAGGTCACTACCTTCGCGACTACTACGGAAAGTGCGAGAACCCGCACGGCCACAACTACCGCGTCGTCGTTACCCTCATCGGCGAGCACCTCGAGCCCAACGGCCTCCTCCTCGACTTCAAGCTCCTCAAGCGCGTCCTCCAGCCCACCATCCAGTACCTCGACCACAACATGATCAACGACCTCGAGCCGTTCACCTCCCTGAACCCCTCGGCCGAGAACCTCGCCAAGTACTTCTTCGACCGTACCTCCGCCGGGCTCCTCCAGATGACCGCCGGCCGCGTCCGTGTGAAGGACTGCGTAATCTGGGAGACGGATACCAGCTTCGCCCGCTACTACGAGTAGCGTCTACAATCGTCCGAGGGCTCGAGCCCGAGACTTTCATCACCCAGAAGGCCCGCTCATGATTGCCTATATCGTTCTCATCCTCGCCGCGCTCAGCCGCTTCGTCCCGCACGCCCTGCACGGCACCGCCATGAACTTCACCGCTGTCGGAGCCGGCCTGCTCTTCTTCGGCTCCCGCCGTGCCCGCTGGCAGGCCATTACAGCCGTCGCCATCCTTGCGATCACAGACTTCTGCCTCACCCGCTTCGTGTATGGTTATCCGTTCCACATGCGCGAGTATCTGGTGACCTGGGCTTGGTACGGGGCGGTGTGCCTGCTGGCCAGCGGCCTGTTGCGCAAGGTGACGGTGGCGCGTGTGGTGGCCGGTGTTCTGGCTTCCGCAACCAGCTTCTTCCTGCTCAGCAACATCGTGGTCTGGTTTGGCAGCGGAATGTATCCGCACAGTGCGTCAGGGCTTGTCGCGTGCTACGCTGCGGCGCTTCCGTTCTATGCCAATGACCTGGTCTCGACCGGACTTCTCTCGGCCGCGCTGTTTGGTCTGCCGGTGCTAGCCGCAAAGCTCAGCGATGCCGCTCACGAGCATCGCAATCAGCCGCTCGCGTAATCTCTCTGACTCACGCCTCTTCTTCGACCGGCAGCCGTTCTCCACGGCGCCGGTCGAACACTTTGCGGATCATATACAGCGCGATCGCGAACAGCGCCCCGGAGATAATCCCGATCGCGATCGCCACGTGTTCGTGGAAGAAGTGGCGAGCCGAGTGGAAGAGCTTCGGTCCGAACCAGATATAGAGCAGCGATGCGACGACGAACTGGACCATCTTGCCGCAGAAGATTGCCAGAACGAAGTGGATCGGCTTCATCTCGAAGACGCCGGCTGCGAACTCGAACAGCTTGAGCGGAAACGGCGGCGGGCACATCGCCGGGATCATCATCGCCAGGAACTCCTGGTTCTCGAAGCGGTCCCGCATGCGCTCGTAGCGCTCGCGGTTGATCCGTTTGAGGAGGAACAGCTCGCCGCCCGCGCGGCCGATAAAGAAGGGCACCAGCGATCCGATCGACGAAGCTGCCGCGGCGATCAGACAGTAGATCGGGAACTTGTGCGGATTGGTCGCGACATACCCGATGACCACGCCATCCATGGACACCGGAATAGGAATCAGCGCGGAGTCGATGAACGCCAGGCCGCCGACACCCCAGATGCCCAGCGGCTTCATCATCGTGAAGAGCATCGTGGAAAACTTATGCAGCAGCGCTATCGGTCCAAGTTTCACAAATCCCCATTTTACGGTTCCAGCAGGCCCGCTTCGAGTCCGCTATGGCCCGCGTCTACTTTCGATGCTCGGTGCGTCCGGCCAGCAACTCTAAGGCGTGAGGCAGCAGGTGCAGAATCGCGTTGAAGCCATTCTCCGCGCCTGCGGGGCTTCCAGGCAGGTTGAGGATCAACGCGCGCCCCGCAACCCCGCACACGCCCCGGCTGAGCGCCGCAAATGGCGTCTGCTCAAGGCCGCGAAGGCGAATCTGCTCCGCGATTCCTGGGACCAGGCGCTCACAAACCTCGAGCGTAGCTTCCGGCGTGACATCGCGCTCGGCCAGGCCTGTGCCTCCGGTGGTGAGCACGAGATCGGCGCGCTGTGCCGCATCCTGCAGCGCGGCGGCGAGCTGATCCCGCTCATCGGCGATGACCTTTGAATCAATAACTTGCGCTCCGTTGTCGCGCAACAGACGGGCGAGCAGCGGGCCGGAGACGTCCACCTGGGTCCCGGCGGCGCAACCGTCGCTCGCGGTAATCACGATGGCGGTTCTTCCCGTCAGAGAAGGTGTTGTTTGTTGCATCTTCCGAGGATAGCCCGAGGATAGCTGAGGTGCGTCCACGCGCTCTGGGCTGCTCAGCCTTAACTGAACGAAAGATGAGAGAATAGAGAAGCCAGCATCGGCTCGGTCTGGCGACGGTTACTGGCGTGTTCGATGGAGCGCAACATTCCTTGATGCCTGTCCGTCACAGACGAAGTAGCTCACGATGCGTTTGATTACCCCCACCGACCCGGAACAGCTACGCCCTGACACAGAGGCAAGCGAGCCTGCGCCCAAACCTGCAAGCGACGGCCCCGTAAGTTTCGTGCCCCACGACGAGAACGGCGCTACCGCGCGGTCGGCGGTTCGCATCCGTACGGGCCGGTACGGCGACATCGATGAGCATGACCTGATTCATCTTCTGGACTCGATCGAGGATGAGCGGGCGCGCAGCCGGTTCCGCGAGTCGATCTATATCTCGCTGTTCATCTGGATCGCGATTGCCTGGCTGGTGCTGTACGGGCCGCGGTACCTGTGGCACGCGCCGAAGCTGGTGACGCCCTTCGAGGTGCTGAAGCAGCGCGAGCTGACGCAGTTGAACATGCCGCAGCTCCATGCGCCGCCCCCGACTGTGCCGCGGGCCCAGCCGAAGATTGACAATCGTACGCTGGAGCATTTGAGGTCGATGGAGCCGCCAAAGGCTGCGCCGCCTCCACCGCCCGCGGCGACAGCGAATCCGAAGGTTGCGCCGACGCCCGCTCCTTCGATCACCAATGCTGCTCCGCCCACGCCGTCGCCGGCGTTGCCGCTGCCGAATGCGCCGCAACCCACAACGCGGAATACGCCGCCTGTCGTCGGTGAGGCGCCGATACCGCAGCCGAGCACGAAGCCGAACTTCAATGCGCCGAGTAACGAGAGCCCATTCAACGCAGCGCGCGGCCGCGGGGAAGGCTATGGAGCGGCGCGAGGCGGATCTCCGTTGAGCTTTGGCCCCGGCGGGGTAGAGGTCCTCTCGGACACGCAAGGAGTCAACTTCGATCCTTATCTTCGCCGGTTACTGGCGGATATCTATCGGAACTGGTTGCCGCTGATTCCCGAGGAGTGCAAGCCGCCGCTTTCAAAGCAAGGCGAGACGCTGGTCCGGTTCAGAATTCTTCCGGATGGCAGAATTGGTGGAATGTGGCTTGATGGATCGACGCATGACGACGCGATCAATCGCTCCGCGTGGGGATCGATTACGAGCGAAGGGCAGTTCCCACCGCTGCCGAAAGAATTCCATGGACCGAACCTGGAGCTGCGGATTCATTACTACGTCAACAAACCAACGGAGTAATGCCTGATGCGGAGTGCAGGCCATCGTGCAGAGCCGCCGCGCGCCCCTGAGCTGAGCGAGCGTGATAAGCGCGACGAGAGTTTGCGCAAGGAGACACTGCGTGCGCGTGTAGCGCGTGAGCAGCGGAGTTTGCTGCGCGGGCTTCTTCTCCTGGCCGTGGTGATCCTGATTGGCAGTCTGGCGAGGGCGGGAGTCGGCCGGTTGTTTGTGCCGGGCTGGTGGTGGCAATGGTAGACGCTGCGGCAGCGGACATTCCGGAAAAGCTTTATCCACTGGTTGTGATCGTCGGACCAACCGCGAGCGGGAAAACTACGCTTGCGCTGCATCTTGCGCAGCAGTTCGACGGGGAGATTGTGAGCTGCGATGCCGTTGCGGTGTATCGCGGCCTTGACGTGGGATCAGCGAAGCCGACAGCGGAAGAGCGGGCGCGTGTGCCGCATCATGCGATCGACATCCTGGAAGCGGATGAGCCTTCAACCGCAGGCGATTACGCGCGCGCGGCACGTGCGGCGCTGGCGGAGATCAAAGCGCGTGGAAAGCTGCCGATTGTGACCGGAGGAACAGGCTTGTACTTGGGTGCGCTGCTGGAGGGGTTAGCGCCGGCGCCTGCGCGGGACGAGGAGTTGCGCGTGCGATTGCGCGAGAGGGCGGCGTGGCGTGGGCCGGAATATCTGCATCGCCTGCTGCGACGCTTGGATCCTGCGGCGGCCGCGGCGATTCATCCGAATGATGTGCCGAAGATCATTCGCAGCATTGAGGTGACGCTCGCGGCACGGCAGCCGCAGAGCGAGCAGTGGCGCGCCGGGCGCGACCGGCTGCAGGGATTCCGCCTGCTGCAGATCGGATTGAATCCTCCGCGAGCAGCGCTGTATGTGCGGATCAATGAGCGCGCGGCCTGGATGTTCGATGCGGGATTGATGGCGGAGACGCGCGCAGCGCAGGAGCGCTTTGGCGATGCGTGCAGGGCACTGGGATCGCTGGGCTATGCGCAGGCCGCCGCGACGCTGCGCGGAGACATGACGCGCGCCGAGGCAATTGCGGCGGCGCAGCAGGGGCATCGGAATTACGCCAAGCGCCAGATGACGTGGTTCCGGCGCGATAAGCAGATCGAGTGGATGTCGGGATTTGGCGATGACGCAGAGGTACAGGCGCGCGCGGCGGAGTTGATCAGCGGGCATCTGGCTGGGTGATCGCGTTACTGCGCGGCTTTGTGCGCGAGGATCTCGGCGGCCGCGAGATTAGCGACGAGCTCAGGGCTGAAGTTGTGCCGCTGCTGCAGCCATGTGGGATCGTTCCAGAAGAGGATAGCAGTGCCGTCGGGCTCCTGAGAGATGAGGATCTTGAGTGGGAGATCGAGCGCGGCGCTCGGCGTCGTGAGCATGACAGGTGTTCCTGACTTTGGATTGCCGAAGATGAGCAGCTTGGTGTTGGGCATCAGCAGACCAACGGCTGCGGCTTCGCCAGAGTGATCGACGATGCCGAAGAGCTTGATGTTCTTTTCGGCGAGGAGAGCTGTGAGGCGCTGGACGACTTCGTCTACCGGGCGACGCGTGGTGATGCTGCGGAGGCCATTGTCCATGAGGTGCTCCTGAGAAGTTGGCTTAGCAGAGCCCGCCTGCAAGGAACAGCTTACTTCGAAGATGCGGTTGTGGGTTCGTCGACCCAGTATTCGGTGCGCGCGTCGAGGCGAAGATTGGGACGGTTGTTGAGCTCGACGGTGAGGGCGTGCAGGCCGGGATGGGGCGACTCGGGATGGAAGGTGAGGACGTAGCGATTGGGAACGTCGTTTGAGATGGTGAAGAGATCGCGGCGGAGCGTCTTGGGGTCTTTGAAGCTGAAGTACTCGCCGCCGCTGAGGCGCGCACAGGTTTCAGGGACGTTTTTGCGAAGGCTGTTGCGTGTGGCGATCTCGGCCATGCGGGCGAGGCGGAGCGGAGGAAGCAGCATGGCGATACAGTCGAAATCCTGTGCAGCGCGGCTGTCGGTGGTGTGCGGTGGAGCATTCGGATCGCGGCTGAAACAGCCGTGTGGCGGCCCGGGTGGAAGTGGAGGCGCTCCGACATATCCGAACTTCTTCGCCTCGTCTTTGACCTCGGTTTTGGTGCTGGCGAAGCCAAGCGCGTAGATGGAGGTGTTGGTGTCGCTGAGCTCGTGCAGCGCTTCGGTGAGGTCGATGTGGCTGCCCTGGTCGAGGGTTTCGCTGAGCAGGAGGATGGCGCGGCGATACTGCGGGGGCTGCTTGCGCAGAAGGTTTGTCGCGAAGGACATGGCGTCGAGGATGGAGGCGCCGTTGTTGCCGGACTCGATGCGGTTGAGCTCGGTGGTGATCCTGGAGAGGTCGGAGGTAAAGCCGTAAAGGAGCTCGGGTTCGCTGTCGAAGTCGACGATGGCGACGTGGTGCGGGACATTGCCGACGATAGCGTCGAGGAGTGGGCCGAGATCGCCGTAGTCGGGAAGATGGCGGACGCCGTCGCCGCCGACCTCCACGACAACGACGAGCGCGATGGGTTGAGAGTCGGTATCAGGTTCGAGCTGGAGTTTTTGCGGCACGCCGTCGTCCTTGACGGTGAAGTCGTTGGCCTTGAGCGTAAAGACGAGCTGGCCGGATTTGGTTTTGACGAGTGCAGGGACGATGACGAGAGTGGAGCGGACGCTGATGGTCGCGCTCGGCGTTGTGTTGGCGGGAGTTTGTGCGCCAGACGGCTGCGCGGGTGACTGGGCGAGGAGTGCCGGTGCAAGCAGCAGTGCGAGAGTGGGGAGGGGCCGCAGCATGGGTCTCAGTGTATCGAGACGCTACGCCTAGTGCGTTTCGTTGCAGCGAAGTCGCGAGAGAATAGAAGCATGGACGGAGTTCGTCTGGATAAGTGGCTGTGGGCGGCGCGGTTTTTCAAGACGCGGGCGTTGGCGGCGCGCGCGTGTGAGCTGGGGCGCGTGATGAGTAATGGCCAGCCGGTGAAGCCTGCGCGGACGATTCATGTGGGCAATCATTTGGCTGTGGCGACGGAGGGCGGACAGTTCCAGGTGGAGGTGCTTGGGCTGAGCGAAACCCGCGGCCCTGCGGCAGTGGCGCAGGCGCTGTATCGGGAGTCTGAGGAAAGCAAAGAGGCGCGGGCGAAGGCAGCGGAGGAGCGCAAGGCTATGGCCGTGTGGGAGCGGCTGCCTGACAGCCGGCCAGATAAGCGCGACCGCAGAACGCTGTCACGTCTGCGTGGCCGATATTAGCAGCGGTAGGGAGCGGCAAGGCGACTGAACGCGCTACGATAAATTGTTTTCGCCAACGGGGCCAGGAGACGCGCCATCAATACGCTTCCTCGCACAACGAAGGCTCTTGTGAAGCCCAGCGCCGCTCCGGGGATGGAGAGAAGTACCTTGAGATGTACTTCGCAGTCTGGCCGGAGTGTCGCGCACACCTCGAGTGGCCGGACATCACACATTTTGTCGTGAGCCCAACGTGGATACGGTACTCCGACTACGATCGGAGCCCACGGTTGATAAAAGAGTTAGAGGGCCTGCGGTAAGCGAGGCCCTCGTGTGAAGTTGAAACGGCTAGGGATTCTGTACGACGAGCTGATCCGCCAATCGGAAATGGACGATGCTTTCGGCAGGAATGACGAGGTCGCGGTTACCGGTGGTTCCGGCGAGGACAGTGCCTGCACCCGCGCCCGAGGCCGCACCGATGGCGAGCCCAGTGCCGCCTCCGGCGAGACCACCAATCAGCATGCCCGCACCAGTCAGGCCGCCGATGAAACCAGCTGAGCGCTTGCCCTTGCCTTTCTTCGTGCGGACGGTGTCGTGTGTATCGATGCCGTAGTCATACCCGTTCAGCCGCATCGAGACGAGTCGCAGCTCGAGTACTGAGGCGCCTTTGAAATGGCCGCGCCGGTGAGCTTCGTCGATGCGTCCGCCGACGGGAGTTCCGCGCGGAATGAGTACCGTTCCGTCACGCATGACGGGCTCGACAATTTCACCGCTGAAGCGTTCACCGGGAACGGCGTGCTTGACATCGATGCGTTGGTTGACGCGAACCGCGAGTTCGGTACCCGCGGGAACGGTGAGTCTGTAGACGGGCGCGGGACCGGACTGTGCAGGAGCAGCTTCGTTGGGCGGAGGCGGGGCAACGCCGGACGCGGGTTGTGCGCCATTCGGGCCGTAAGCCGGCTGGGGGGCGTTCGCAGCGTAGCCTGGCTGCGCTGTATTTGGGGCGTATCCGGTCTGAGGATATGGCGAACCGCCGAGCGGCATCACGACGGGTTTGGTGGAATGCGGTTTCGGTCCGGGAGGTGGAGAGGTGACGGTGGTTGAGACCTGTTCCGGCTGACCGGCGGCCGGAGGAGGCTGCACGGTCGTGGTTACAGTGTTTCCGTTGCCGTCGACGTACTGGACCTGCTGCGGTGTCTGGGTAGCTGCGGCCTGGGCCTTGGCCTGGTCGACTGCCTTATCCTGATCGCTCTTGCAGCCAGCCGCAAAGACGAGTGCGGCGCATAAGGCGGCCGCGGAAAGTTGGGTGCGTAATCCTTTGTACATCGATGTTTCTCCTTTCGAACATCGTCAGCTTAGGGCGTCGCAATACGCGCTGGTACACACCACGAGCTGCTAGAGAGTGGTCGTCGAAGGTGTGATGCCAGTAGGACGCGGTAACGCTGCCTTGGTGAGCAGAGCAGGGTTTAGGATCAAGGAGTTATGGCTACTCTTTCTTCGACTGCAGAATCGACGCACGCGAAGCGCCCGCAGCTTGCACATTTGACGGCTCAACTGGATGCGCTGCGCGCGCAGGGGACGTACTTCCGGCTGCGAGTGCTTGATGATCAGCAGGCGCCGGTTTGTCACTACGACGGGCGCGAGGTGATCAATCTGGCCTCGAACAATTATCTGGGGCTGTGCAATGACGCACGATTGCGCGAGGCGGCCATCGCGGCGACGAGGGAGTATGGCGTGGGCTCGGGTGCGGTGCGCACGATCGCGGGCACGATGAAGATCCATATGGAACTTGAGGAGAAGATCGCGGCCTTTAAGGGCGTGGACGCGTGCGTTGTCTTCCAGTCCGGGTTTACGGCGAACGCGGGAACAGTCTCGTCGATTCTCGGCAAAGAAGACTTCATCCTGTCCGATGAGCTGAATCACGCGAGCATCATCGACGGCGCTCGGCTGTCGCGGGCGAAGATCAAGGTGTTCCGGCACAAGGACGTTGCGCACTGCGAGGAGTTGTTGAAGGAGGTTGCGAACGAGCCGGGGCGCAAGCTGGTGATTACAGACGGCGTGTTCTCGATGGATGGCGACATCGGGCCGGTGGCTGCATTGTGCGATCTCTGCGATAAGTATGGCGCAATCATGATGGTGGATGATGCGCATGCTTCGGGCGTGCTGGGCAGGAATGGACGAGGAAGTGTGGATCATTTCCATTGTACGAAGCGAGTGGATGTGCAGGTGGGGACGCTGTCGAAGGCGATTGGTGCCCTGGGCGGATATGTGTGCGGATCACGCGATCTGATTGATTATCTGTATCATCGCGCGCGGCCGTTTTTGTTTTCGACTTCGCATCCGCCGGCGGTCGCGGCGGCGTGCATTGCGGCCTTTGACATTCTGGAGCAGGAGCCCGAGCGCATCGAGCGGCTGTGGGCCAATACGCGATATTTTCAGGAGCAGCTGCGCGCGGCGGGATTTGATATCGGTGGGAGGTCGACACCAGCGAGTGAGACGCCGATTACGCCGATCATCATCGGAGATGGACGGAAGACGATGGAATTCAGCCGTGCAATGTTTGAAGCTGGCGTGATGGCGACAGGCATTGCCTTCCCGACCGTACCGGAGGGTAAGGCTCGTGTTCGCTGCATTATGACCAGCGAGCACACGCGCGGGCAGATTGATCGGGCGCTGGAGACAATGGTGGCCGCCGCGAAGAAGACAGGCGTGCTTGGGTAGTTCGCGGAAATACTGTTGAGAACTTAGGAAGTGCGAAACGCATCGAACTTGTCGCGAGGCTTTGCTTCGCGAGGAGAGCTATCGCATGGCCGATTTGAATGCACTGCAACAGAAGTATGCTCCTGTGATCCAGACGATCAAGGAGTTTGAGCCATATGGGGCGAAGGTGGATGGCACTTCGCTCGATGGTGAGAAGCTCGTCCTGAAGGCGGAGGTTCCATCGAAGGTGGTGGCCAACCGCGTGTGGGATGTGATCAAGCAGGTGGACCCCAATTACTCGGATCTTGAGCACCAGATTTCTACGACGGGAGGCGACGCGCAGCCGTACACGATCAAGTCGGGCGACAACCTCTCGAAGATTTCGAAGCTGTTCTATGGAGATCCGAACAAGTACAACGAGATTGCAAAGGCCAATAACATTTCGAATCCGGATCGCATTCAGGCGGGCGAAAAGATCAATGTTCCGCCGATCGGGTGACAAGATTGAACGAATGAAAAAGGACCGCGCGATGCGGTCCTTTTCTTTTGACTGAGTTAAAAGTTTAGTAGTCGATGCGTACTGTTTGGATCTGGTACGGGCTGACGGGAACTGTGACTTTGTCGTTGGTGACCGTGAGCGGAGAGCCTTCGGGCTTCTCCATCAGGTTCGTGAGGGTGGCTGATTTCGCGCCGCGGGGAACGGTGAGGGTGACGTTATCCGACTCGCCGCCCCACTCATAGAAGCGAGCGATGAGCGCGTTGGACTCCTCGGCTTTTTTGAGCGCGGTGAGGATGACGTGCGTGCCATCGATGCCGAAGAACGAGTGAGTTGCTGGAAGCGTGCCGTCGTGGCCCGGCATTTGCATCGCATGCAGCTTGTAGTTGAACTCATAGCCACGAGCGACGGTGTTTGCGGTTTGCCATGTGCCCGTGTGCGGGTAGATGGCGTAATCGAAGATCTGCGTGCCCTGGTCCGCGATGGGATCGGGCCATGTTGGGGCGCGAAGCAGGGAGAGACGCAGGACATTGCCGACCGCGTCGTAACCGTATTTGGAGTTATTGAGGAGGCTCAGGCCATGAGCTGCTGTCGCCTTCGTCGGCCCAGCGGAGTGCGGGCACTTCGAAGCGTGCCTTTTCGAAGCTGTTATTGCGAGTGGTCGGGCGCTCAATCGAGCCGTAAGGGATTTCGTAGGTGGCGGATTTGTTCGTGGCCGCGAGCGGGAAAGCGGCTTTGAGAAGAATGTGCTGCTCGTGCCAATCGAAGTTATTATGCACGACCAGTTCGTCCGAGCCCGCGTAGAGAATGAGGTCCTGAATGAATTTCGATTTGTCCCAGGTGCGGGTAATGCGGAGAACGGAACGCAGAGGGTTGGTCTCAATCATCTTCACTTCGTCGGCTTCATGCAGAAGAGTGGGAGTCTCGTCGAGTGTGCCGGGATCGATGTTCCAGGCATCGTAGTTTTTCGGTTTGTCGACGAAGGCCTGGAGCTCGTTGCCGCAGGAGTTAGGAGCGAGTGCTTCGAAGTTGCCGCGCTTGTCAAAGAGCGACGTGATGCAACCGGTCTTTGGATCGACGGTGATGCGGAGGGCGGAGTTTTCGAGTGTGTAGCCGGCGCTGGTGAGATCGGAGTGGAAGTCGTGCGGGCCGTCCACCGCGCGGAGCACGGTGTAGCCGATGGAGGGGACGCTGTCGAGTTTGAAGAGCAGATGGAAGGTGTGAGTGGGAAGGTCGCTCGAGATGACCTGTGAAGGGATGACGATGCCGTGCTCGTCCTCTAGCGAGACGGTGTCAATGCCATGTGGCATTTGCACGGTGACCTCGGCGACGCCGCCACGCTCGAAGGCGAGTGGGTTGAAGACGAGGATGGGCTCGCCTTTGCCCTCGGTATTGATGCGGGAGGCCAGTGTCTTGATGGAATTCCCGGAGATTTCGTTCGTCGCCCAGCGAACCTGGTCGTAGTCCTTCTGCGCTTCCTTGTAGATGATGCCAATGCCGGAGCCGGCTGCGAGGTCATGGAACTGGTTGAAGAGGACGTGCTTCCAGGCGCTGGTGAGTTCGTCTGCAGGATAGGTGCGACCGTCGAGCCAGGCAAGCGAGGCGAGCTTTTCGGCATTGAGCACCTGCTCTTCGGCGTCGCGCATATTGCGCTTGTGCGCGGCTTGCGTGGTAAAGACACCGCGATGGTACTCGAGGTAGAGCTCGTCGTTCCATGTGGGAACGGAGATCTGGCCGGCGGAGGGTGTTGGCAGTGTTGTGTTGCCAGCGGCAAGAGTGCTGTAATTCCATGTCGGCGAGTTGGGTGCGAGCTCCTTTTCGACGTGCTGGAAGTAGGGAAGCGCAGTGCCGAACTCTTCCTTCGCTCCTACTTTGTCGGGCTGCATCCAGTGGAGGCCCTGATCGAGCATGGTGCGGGTGGGGCCACCGCCATGGTCGCCGACGCCGAAGAGGTCCATGATGTCATGCATACCGGGGGCGCGTTGTGCTGCGACCGCGAGGTCCTTCGAGAGCCGGATGGGGTCGACGTTCTGGTTGGCGTAGTCGTGGGGGAAGTAGGTGAGGACCTTGCTGCCGTCGGGCGACTCCCACCAGAAGAGCTTCAGCGGAAGCTGGTTCGTGTCGTTCCACGCCATCTTCTGGGTGACGAAGAAGTCGATTCCGGAACGCTTGTAGATCTGCGGAAGCTGCCAGTTATAGCCAAAGGAGTCGGGGTTCCAGCCGATCTTCGCGGTGTGACCGTAGATCTTCTGGAAAGCGGCTTGACCGACGAGGAGTTGGCGGACGAGGGATTCGCCGGAGGGCATATTCAGGTCGGGTTCGATCCACATGCCGCCAACGAGCTCCCAGCGGCCGTCGTCGACGCGCTTTGCGATCTCAGCGTTCAAGGCGGGGTATTTGTCGGCCATCCACTGGCTGTAGGCGGCGGCGGATTGCGTGTAGGTGTAGGTGGGGTACTCGTTCATGAGCTGCACGGCGCTTGAGAACGTGCGCTTCACGGTGTCTACGGTTTCGGTCCAGGGCCAGAGCCATGCCGCGTCAATGTGCGAGTTGCCGGTGAGATGGTAATTCGCCTGCCTGAGCACGGGGTTGAGCGTGAGCAGTGTCGAATGCGCGGCGCGCAGCGATGCATCAAACGGCGCTTGCTGGGCCGCGGACAGTGCGTGCAGATCAATTTGAGCGATAGCTTTGCCGAGAGTGTCCTTGTCTGAAGCGGAGTTCGGAGCCAGTTCCGGAAGCAGGTTCGCGGCGGAAACGATCTCGGTTGCAATGTCTTCGGGGTTGGGACGGCTGGAGGCGAACGTGATGCGCAACTGTGCGCCGCGGAAGTCTTTGTCGTCGACGGTGGGCAGGAGCTTTACCGCGACAAGAATGGATTGGCCGGGCTTGGCGTGATCGAACAGCGGGATCTGCTCGAGGTCTTCACCGAGTGCGACGCGGCGACCGTCGAAGTAGATGATTTCAGGCACGGGGCCGTTGGCGGTTGCGACAAATTCGAAGCTGATATCCGTTCCGGTAAGGTCGTAGCCGTTCAGGGTTTTCGGAATGGTGATGCGCTGGCGAAACCAGACGGCCTCCTTGCCAGCATTCGAACCTACCTTGGCGATGGGCCACGAGTTGTCCGGGACGGTCGGCGATTCGCCATGCGGAAGATCGCCTTTGTGGATACGCCAGCCGCCGTCAGGCAACGTGTTGAGCTGCACGAGGCAGTTCACGGTTTCCTGCTGTTTTGCATTGAGAAGTGCGGCGAGCCATTGTTTGTTGGCTGGCACTTTGCACTGGGCGAAGAGAGTTGACGCTGTAACTGCGAGGGCAGTCAGGCATAGCACACGGCAGGTTCGATGCATCAGGGAATTTTGCCTCGCTGGTAAATGTGCCGGGGTGCGGCCTCAACAGTATGCAGTGTTCAGGCGCGAATGAGTAGCACCGACGTGCTAAATCTTCTGAACACGGTGGACGTCGCGGACACCTGGGACTTTGCGCAGGTTCTGCTGGAGACGGGTGAGGTGCCGAAGGTCGACCGTCTCAATGACGAAATCGACGTGAACGGAGCCGTCGGACGCGGGACGGGTTTCAACGCTGCGGATGTTGGTGCCGTCCTCGGAGATGATGGCCGCGAACTCCTTTAGCAAGCCCGAGCGGTCGTCGACGGTGAGGGTCAGCTTGACCGGGTAGGTCGTAGGCCTCGGGGCGGCGGCATCCTTGCCGTTGGCGTGGCTCTCGGACCACTCGACTTCAATCCGGCGGTCGGCCTCGTAGAGAAGGTTCTGGACGTTGGGGCAGCTTCGCGCGTGGACGGCGACACCTTTGCCGCGTGTGACGTAGCCGACGATCTCTTCGCCACGAATCGGATTACAGCATCGCGCGCGGTAGACGAGGAGATCGTCCTGGCCCTCAACCTGGAGGGATTCAGAGCCCTTCCCGAAGAAGACTCGTTTGACGGCCTCGCTCATGTGCGAGAGCGTGTCGGCAACCGGACTGGGCTCCGCTGCCGACTCCTTTGCATCAACTGCGCTCCCGGGCTCGAGCTTGTTCAGAACTTGGCGAGTTGAATATTTGCCGAAGCCGATGCCGGCCAGGAGGTCGAGTTCACCGTGGAGGCCGTATTCGTGCGCGATCCGGTCGAACTCGGGCGGACCAAACTTCTGAAGGGAGACCTTATACTTGCGAGCTTCGCGTTCGAGCAGCTTGCGGCCGATCTCGATGGCGCGCTCGCGCTGGTGCTCGTTTAGCCAATGCTTGATCTTGTTGCGCGCGCGTGAGCTCTTGGCGAAGCTGAGCCAGTCGCGCGAGGGTGTGTGGCCGGCCTGCGTGGTGATCTCGACGATGTCGCCGTTGCGCAGGCGATAGCGCAGGGGAACTATCCGACCGTTGACCTTGGCGCCGGTGGTAGCGTGGCCGACGTCGGTGTGGATCGCGTAGGCGAAGTCGATGGGACTCGCGTCCTTGGGGAGCACGATGACCTTGCCCTTGGGTGTGAAGGTGTAGACCTCTTCGGGATACAGGTCGATGCGGAGCGTCGACATGAACTCGTTGGGGTCGGACATTTCGCGCTGCCACTCCATAAGCTGGCGAACCCAGGCGAGCCGCTGCTCGTCTTTGGCGCTTACGTTGTCCGAGGCCTTGTACTTCCAGTGTGCGGCGATACCTTCTTCCGCGACTCGGTGCATGTCTTCAGTGCGGATCTGGACTTCGAACTGATGGCCGCCTTCAGCGATCAGCGTGGTATGGAGGGACTGGTAAAGATTGGGCCGCGGCATCGCGATGAAGTCTTTGAAGCGGCCGGGCACGGGACGCCAGGCGGAGTGCAGGAGGCCGAGAACGGCGTAGCAGTCCTGCTCGGTCTGCGTGATGACACGCACGGCGAATAGGTCATAGACCTGGTCTACGGGGACGCCGTGTGCATTTAGTTTCTGCTGGATCGAGTAAAGGCGCTTGATCCGGGATTCGACCCTGGCATGGATGTTCGCATCGTGCAGCTTTGATTCGATGGTCGTGACGATGCGGTCGAGAAAGGCTTCGCCTTGACCGCGAAGGGCATCGACCTCGCCGGAAAGCCTGGAATACGTGAGCGGATCGACGAAGCGGAAGGCGAGGTCTTCGAGTTCGCCGCGCAGTTTGCCCATGCCGAGACGGTGTGCCAGCGGAGCGTAGACGTCCAGGGTCTCTTTGGCGATGCGCTGCTGCTTTTCCGGTTTCAGGTGCTCGAGCGTGCGCATGTTATGCAGGCGGTCTGCGAGCTTGATGATGACCACGCGCACATCTGTGACCATGGCGAGCAACATCTTGCGGATGTTTTCTGCCTGGTGGTCTTCGCGGTTGGCGAACTTGATCTTGTCGAGTTTGGTGACCCCCTCCACGATGTGCGCTACCTGCTCGCCGAAGCGGCGGGCGATCTCCTGGGTGGAAACGTCAGTGTCCTCGACCGCGTCGTGGAGCAGGCCGGCGGCGATGGCGGTCGCGTCCATCTTGAGGTCGGCGAGGACCTGAGCGACTTCAAGCGGGTGAATGACGTAGGGTTCGCCCGAGGCGCGGAGCTGGCCTTCGTGCTGCTCCTGACAGAACGCCCACGCTGCGCGGATCAAATCGAGATCATCATGTGGACGGTTGACGCGAACGGTTGCGAGCACGCGCTCGAAGCGGGCATTCAGGTCGGCGTCAAGCTGTGTCTCCGGGGCGGGTGTCGGCGCCAAAGGAGCGGTACCTGTCGGGAGATTGGCTGCAGCGGGCGGCGCAAAGGCACCCGAAGGTTCGTCGAGCGATGTCGGTGGTTCGGGTCCGGGGATCCGCGGCGGAACGGACGGTAACGTCGCCTCGAGACCCATCCCGCTGTCGCTGGGGGCTGTCTCAGGTGCGCCGATTTGTCCACCTGCCCCTGGTTTTTGAGCAGAGTCAGGCCGTTCCGGCTGGACTATGGCCATAGGTCATTATACGGACCGGACTTGACAGCTCCATAGAGAAGACTGTATCGGCTACGGTTTTGGTCCGTGTTCGACCTCGGCGGGACGGAGCGCCTGCTGGTCCCGCAGGCTAGGGGCGGGGCGCAGGTCCTTCATCAGGCCGGCGGCTGGGCGTAAGCCGCCATGGGTCCAGGCGACCAGTTCATCGAAGGCTTCGCCGACCTCATCCGGCCGGATTGTGCAATGACCTTCGCGGTGGACATACTGCTGCACGAGGTTCCGGCTGAAGCCAGCGGCTTCGACCTGGCGGCTGTAGAGCGCGAGCTGGGAGACTGGGACGACTGGATCGTAGACGGTGTGCAGCGCGAGCATTGGACGGCCGAGGCGACCGCTGGGAGTGTAGTGGCGGAGCAAGTAGGCTCGGGCGGTTGGTTGGGCGTCGTAGCGGCGGACTTTATCGTTGAGCTCGTAGTCGGACAGGCTGTTGGTAACGCTCGTGCCGGAATAGATGGTGTTCCGGTTGTCGAACGGATTGCCGCCTGCGCGGCGTTGCAAGTCGGCAATTACAAAGGTGAAATAGGCGATATCCGTGGCGACCTCTGCATCGGTATGGAGACCCATGAGCGAGCGCATGGCGTCGGCAGCCTCGGGATTTTCCCGGAGCGCCGCGGCGATGCGTGCGCGTTCGGCACGGTTGGCCAGAAAGTCGGATGGGATTCGGTCAAGCGGCGGCATCAGGCCGGGGAAGTAGTAGTCGAAGGCGGCGCGGATAGCGAAGCGGCGATCGAAGGATTCCGAGGCCGGGCCAACGGACCCGCACAGGTCGAGGCCGCCGACGTACGGCTTCGGGTTGAGCTCAAGGGTGACCATCACGAGCGCACCACCCATTGAAGTGCCGACGACGTAAGTCTCGTGCGGCGGACCGAAGCGTTTGACGAAGTACTGGCGGAGAGCCTCGGTCTCGGGGTAGGCCTGCGGAAGCGCCCAACCGGTCTGCGAGTAGGCGCTTTCCACGATGGCATAATGGCGTTCGAAGAGAGGCTGCTGGCGTCCGGTGAGCCGCTCGGCGATGTGGAATGTGACGGGCTGCTGAGCGTAGCCGTGGTAATAAACGACGAGGTTGTGGTTCCAGTCGTTAGGGATGTCGATGCGGTAGGCGGCACCATCCAGCATGCCGACCTCCGTTAGCCCGAAGGGTGAGCGCAGCTGCTGTTGGGTTTCGGACGGCTTGTGTTTAGAGGAAGCGGTGGGACCTGCGGCCGAGGCGGCGCCTGCCATGAGAAGCAGAAGGGCCGCGGCCGCCGTATAGGGTAGTGGTCGAGGAGACAAGCTCATCGGAGGTTGCCACGATTGTACAGCGATGCCGCGGCCTGAAGGCCCTGTGCGTCAGGCGTTGTAGGTTGAGGACGAGACGCGACCGCCACGGCCGGTCCAGTTGGTGTGGAAGAACTCTCCGCGCGGCTTGTCCACGCGCTCGTACGTGTGGGCACCGAAGAAGTCGCGCTGCGCCTGCAGAAGATTGGCGGGAAGGCGGCCGGTCCTGTAGCCGTCGAAGAACGAGAGCGCTGTTGTGAAGGCGGGCATGGCAACGCCGAACTGCACGCCTTGCACGACCGCACTCCGCCAAGAGCTTTGGTACTCATTGAGAACGGACGAGAAGAAGTCGTCGAGGAGGAGATTCTCGAGCTTGGGGTTCTTGTCGTAGGCTTCCTTGATCTTGCCGAGGAACTGGCTGCGGATGATACAGCCGCCGCGCCACATGAGCGCGACGCCGCCCATGTTCAAATTCCAGCCCTGCTCCTTCGCCGCTTCACGCAGAAGCATGTAACCCTGCGCGTAGCTGATCATCTTCGAGCAGTAGAGAGCGCGGCGCACGTCCTCGATGAAGCCTGCACGGTCGGCGACGGACGGTTTTGACTCGGGTGCGCGGAGGATCTTCGAGGCGCGAACGCGTTCGTCCTTGAGAGCACTGAGGCACCGGGCGAAGACACTCTCGCCGATGAGCGTGACGGGTTGGCCAAGATCGAGGGCCGAGATGGCAGTCCACTTGCCGGTGCCTTTCTGGCCGGCGGTGTCCAGGATCTTGTCGACGAGTGGCTTGCCATCATCATCTTTCTTGGCGAAGATCTCGGCGGTTATCTCGATGAGGAAGCTGTCGAGTTCACCCTTGTTCCACTCGGCAAACACCTGGGCGAGTTCGTCGGCGGTAAGGCCGAGGCCATCGTGCAGAAGCTGATAGGCCTCGCAGATGAGCTGCATGTCGCCGTACTCGATGCCGTTGTGCACCATCTTGACGTAGTGACCGGCACCCTCTTCACCGACCCAGTCACAGCAGGGAGTGCCGTCCTCCACTTTGGCCGCGATCGCCTGGAAGATATCCTTCACGTGCGGCCACGCAGCAGGATTGCCGCCCGGCATGATCGAAGGACCGAAACGCGCGCCTTCTTCGCCGCCGGAAACGCCGGTGCCGATAAAGAGAATCCCCTTTTCGGCGAGATCCTTTGTGCGACGGTTCGAGTCGGTGAAGAGCGAGTTGCCGCCATCGATGACGATGTCACCTTTTTCGAGATAAGGCAGGAGCTGATCGATCGTTTGATCGACAACGTCGCCGGCCTTAACCATGATCATCACGCGCCGGGGTCTCTTCAGCTTTGCGCAGAGCTCGGCCACGGAGTGCGCGCCTTCGACTTGCGTGCCCTTCGCTTCATTGGCGAGAAACTCGTCCACCTTGGAGGTGGTCCGGTTGAAGACTGCGACCTTCGACCCGTGGTCGGTCATGTTGAGTACGAGGTTCTGGCCCATCACAGCGAGGCCAATCAGTCCAATGTCGCAAGTTGCATCAGGCATGTTTCGTCTGCTCTCCGAAGTATTTTCTGTATTGTAGCGGGCAGACGTGTGCTGACGCGGATTGAAGCCTACTTATAGATGAGATGGATCGTGGTCTCTGTGACGGGACAGGTGACCTGCATGGTGGCCGTATCAAAGCTCGGGGCGCTGAGACCCACCTTGGGGTTGTTGGAGAATCCGAAGCCCTCCTTGGGCCAGCCAATCATATTTCGATCAAGCTTGTGATTGGAGTTCTCGTCATGGACTACTGCAATCGCGTAGCGGCCGGGTGGAAGCTGGAGTTCCACCGTTGTCTTGTCGCCGCTGAACGGATGCCCTCCATGGATGAAGGCCTTGTTGTTGTTCTCAGGCCAGCCGTCCGGTGATGTAAACACCGTTACTCCGGCATCGCCTTTCTGATTGCGAAAGCCATCGATGTGGACGAGCAGCTTGCATGATTCTGTAGAGGTGGCTTGGGCGGGCGCCGAATTCGGGAGAATGGTCAGCAGCGCCAGGCCCACAAGGATGCGCTTCATAGTGCCTCCTGGATTTGTGCAGCTAACTTCAGCTTCGAGCGACTATGACTTCATCCGATGGCCGTGTTCCGGCACGTTGGATCCAAAGTGAAATGCCGGACCGACGGAATAACGATAGCTCCAGAATCCATTCGCGAGAATGCTGTTGAATGGATGATTCCAGGTTGCGTCCATTTGAACGCGGGCTCCCAGATGTCTGGTGAAGTTCAAGTCCATTCCGCCGCCCGCGCCGTAGGCCCCCGTCCAATCCGTGAGGCTCCCTCCGGGTGCGAGAAAGTTGGAGACAGTGACAGCATAGGGGTCCTGCCGGTTGGGGTGCGGCGTCGCCGTGATCCGGAAGGCGCTAAGCGACGGGCGAATGAACAGGGTCGTGCGTGAAAAATGCCGGTACTCAAGCTGCGCGCCGGCCGTGATCGTCTGGGTGAACGCGTGCAGAGGAATTCTGAGCGTATAGCCGGGCGGAAGCAACCCCGCTTGGGCGAACTGGGCCGCCAATGCTGCGAGTTGCGCTTGAAGTTGCGGGGTAGCGAGGTTCGCGGTGAGCGAGGTGTCGCCGTTTTGCACGCTGTAGTCGAAACCACCGGCGAGCCAGCGGTTCACATTGCCTCCGGCCTGCAGGTTAAAGCCGACCTGATTCAGGCTGTTGAGTCCGGGGCTGGAGAGGTCGGAGAAACCAGTGTAGATGCTGTAGCGTCCGACGTACTCCTGCTGCGCGGCGCAGGTGATGGTTGCAGTAAGGAAAAGCGAGAAGAGAACCAGGATTCGCTTCGGGATTTTGGAGGTGGGGGTCATGTTGAGCCTCGGGTCGAGCGTTGAGGATTCGGAATGTGAACCGCCGCTGATTTGGGGGGGGGGTGCTTTGTAGAGAGGCGGACCTCTGCAGCTAATTCGTAGTGCCGGTCATATCGATTTTGTCCTGCCATAACACACGGGTTTTCGCCTGCTCCCATGCGAGGAAGCTGGTGTCAAAGCGCTGTTCGAGGGCTGTTCGGCGAACCTTCAGAGTTGGCGTAAGGAGCCCGTTGTCTGCTGTCCATGGCTGCTGACAAACAACCAGGAAGCGGAGTTGTTCGTGTTGATCAAGATGGCTATTGATGCGGTCCATCTCATGCTTGAGCGCGGTTTCGAGAGCTTCGCGTCGCGTGGGAGATTCTGCCGCCCTTCTGAGCTCCGGTACTAGAACTGCAAGACTGAAAGGTGCTGACATACCTGAGCCGAGAACGCATACCGATTCGAACATTGTTGAAAGCGAGAGAAGCTTCTCAATGGGTGCAGGTACGACGTACTTTCCTTTGGCTGTCTTGAACTCCTCTTTGAGACGGCCCACGATGCGAAGGCGGCCCTCCTCATCAATCTCGCCGCGATCCCCCGTGCGGAAATATCCGTCTTCTGTAAAGGCCTGCTGCGTGAGCTCCGGGTTCTTGTAGTACCCGAGCATGTTCATCGGGCCTTTGATCTGGACCTCGCCGTCCGAGGAGATTCGCGTATCAGCATACGTACTTGCATTGCCCACGAAGCCTGCGCGGAACTTCGACGGTAATGGAACGTGAGTGATGCCGGTTTCTGTCATGCCATAGCCTTCAACGAAGTTGAGGCCAAGCTTGCGGTACCAGTGCACGAGTTCAACTGGAATTGCCGCACCTCCGGACGCGACAAGTCGCGCATGCTGAAGGCCTAACCCTTTCAGGATTTTGCTTCGAACGATGCGGTTAATAATGGGAATTTTGAGTAGACGCTCAAGCTTCCGCTCCGGCACCTTTTCGAAGACACCCTGCTGAAAGCGGAGATAAAGACGAGGGATTGAGAAGAAAATCGTACATTCTGAGCGCTGCAGATCAGCGAGGAATGTTGGCTGGCCTTCGGTAAAGAAGATGTGAAGCGGCATTATCAGGGAGTTCATCTCAACGATCGCCCGCTCAGCAATATGGGCCAGAGGCAGGTAGGAAAGGATGCGATCAAGCGCGTATGGAGAGTTGCCGAGCACAGGCTCCATGGATCTGCCCATCAGGCTGAGCGAGCGAAATGACTGCATCACGCCTTTCGGCTGTCCGGTCGTTCCTGAGGTGTAGATGATCGTCGCAATATCTTCGGCTGCGCGGAGTGTTTGGCCATCGAACGCTTTCCCGTTCTGAACGATCGATTCCCATTCCTGACAGTCGTGAGGCATGTGGTCTGGTTTTGCGTTAGGGAACCCGACGAACTTCATGCTCCGCAATGCAGGAGCATCGAACGGCGGAACTTGATCCAACTCTCCCAGAAAGCAGGCGACCGGCTCACTGTGCTCGAATAGCGACGAGAGGGATTCATTACGAAGCGACGGGAAGAATGGAACGCTGACGTGTCCCGAGATCCATATGGCGATGTCCGCCATGATCCACCACGCGCAGTTCTTCGACAAAATGACAACCCGCGAGCCGGGAGGCCAGTTCTGGACCATCAGCCAGCGGGCGATCCGTCGAACCTCGTGCATCGCTTCCGCCCACGTCCAGCTCTGAACTTCACTGTTCCTGGGCTGCGTGAGGAAGGCTTGGCCGGGCCGATCCCGTTCCGAAGAATAGATCCGCTGCAGAGGGAGGTCGGAATCCGGAAATTCCACGCTTCCCAACTCCTGCTCGTTCTCTATCTTGTTCTGCAATGCAAGCCTCGCTTTTTTACCGTCGGGTAAGGTAAATAACTTGTGGTAGAGCTGTCACCAAGAATTTACGGCGGAACTGGATTGGCCGCGAGGAGTACCAGGTCGTGAAATCGCCGCGAGGGGACCACCGTCTTGATTGAATGTGCCCTATTGCGCCTCATTCGATCGACCAGCGAAAGCTAGTGAATATGCGAACAATAGACATCGTGGCATCTTCCCGGCGTCCCTGGAAGAGCTTTCGTGTGCGGCAAAGGGACGGCGATTCGAAACGGGTGGCGATCCTTGAGACCGCAGCCCGCCTGTTTCTGGAGCGCGGATACCGGAGCACATCGCTTCGCGAGCTAGCCGCGCTACTGAAGATTACGAAACCTGCACTGTACTACTACTTTCAGAACAAAGAGCAGATCCTGGTTGAGTGTTACCGTGCGGGCATAACGTCAATCGAAGGCCTTCTGGACGAAGGCAGGCTCGACGGCGGTAGCGGCCTCGAACGGCTGCAGAAATATCTCCATGTTTACGCGACGGCTATCGTGTCTCATGATTTTGGCCGCTGCGTAGCAATGCTTGATGACTCCGAGTTGTCGGCGGCGGCGCGACGTGAGGTACGTACGCTCAAGCGCAGAATCGATGCCTCGATTCGCGGGTATATCGAGGATGGTATAGCGGATGGGTCGATTGCTGGATGTAACCCTAAGCTTGCCGCATTTGCGGCTGCGGGCGCTATCAATTGGATCGGCACCTGGTACAGACCAGAGGGAGGGATGACCGGTGAGGAGATCGCTTCGGGTTTCGCTGAACTGCTCACCAGGGGTCTCGCAAAGCGGAGCCGCGCCGGGACGATGGCGAGCCCGCGTCAACTCCAGAGGAAAAGGCAAGATCGTTCCAGGCGAAGGGTCTCGCAGTGATGCATGCGTTATGGGCCGCGACCGTCCGCGTTGTTGACTTTTTGACCGGGCGTTAAGTATTATCCGCGTGTTCCGGCGAAGCAGTTAGCTTCTTTTGGGACAGCAGTGGACATTGAGGAGCGGGAGATGACGTCGCTGGTGCGCCCTTTGGCCGGTGAATCGGGTTTCCGCGGCGACATCCGGACAAAGCCACGCCGGTATGACATACGCCGAGTGGGCGTTTTGGGAGCTGGCACCATGGGCGCGCGGATTGCGGCGCATGTTGCCAACGCAGGCATACCCGTGTTGCTGCTCGACCTCGCTGCAGCGGCCCCGAGCCGGAATGCAGTTGCGACCCAAGCTTTGGACGGCTTGAAGAAGGCGAAACCCGCTGCGTTTGCAGACCCACTCGCTACGACGCTAATAACGGTCGGCAACTTCGATGATGATCTAGAGAGACTAAGCGAGTGTGACTGGATCCTTGAAGCGGTTGCGGAGAATCTCGATATCAAGCGGGATCTGCTGGCTAAGGTGACGTCGCATATAAGGCCGGACACGATCCTCACAACAAATACGAGCGGACTTCCCGTTTCAAAGGTCGGCGAAGGTCTTCCTGATGGTCTGCGAAGCCACTGGCTTGGTACCCACTTCTTCAATCCTCCGCGGTACATGCGCCTCTTGGAGTTAATCCCTACTGCTGAAACGGATCCTTTCGTTGTTGAAGCGATTTCGCACTTCGCAGACTTGAAGCTCGGCAAGACTGTTGTCCGCGCGAACGATACGCCGAACTTTATTGCGAATCGAATTGGCGTGTTCGCGATGCTGAACACATTTCGTGTGATGAAAGCGCAGCGGCTCAGTATTGAAGAGATCGATTTGCTGACGGGGTCGGTGATCGGATGGCCAAAGACTGGAACGTTTCGTCTGGCGGATATGGTCGGGATCGATGTGATCTACAACGTAGCCAGAAACTTTGCGGCTGCAGGTGGAGACGAGCGTTCAGATTTGGATCTGCCGCCTGAAATCGGCGCGCTGGTAGACCGCAAGTGGCTGGGAGACAAGACAGCGCAGGGCTTCTATAAGAAGGTTCGGGAGAAAGACGGAAGCGAAACGCGTCTTGTGATCAACGCTGAACAGATGGATTACAGGCCGGCGGCTCGGGGTGTATTTCCGATGCTCGAGATGCTTAAGTCAAACGAAAAGCCTGCAGACCGCATTCGCGCGCTGATGAGGGGGGATTCGAAAGACAAGGCGGTCGCGTTCTACCGCGCCATATTGCCGCAGCTTTGGATTTATGCGGCGAATCGGATCGGCGAGATCTCGCGGACCTTGGTCGACATCGATCGAGCAATGAAGGCGGGCTTCAATTGGGAACTCGGACCATTCGAGATGTGGGATGCGGCAGGCGTGCCAGAGACAGTTGAGATGATGCGCGACTCGGGACTCTCGATCGCTCCAACGGTCGAGAGACTGCTCGCAGCGGGCGGAACATCATGGTATGGCGACGGTGGTAATGACTTTTTCGATCCTGAAAGCGGGGCATATCAGCGGATCGAACAAAGGCCGGAGCTTCTGCCTGTGTTGCATTTCACGAAGTCAAAGGGCCGGGCGGCCGGCAATAGTGGAATATCGTTGATCGATGTTGGCGAGGGAATCGGCTGCTTCGAGTTTCACTCGAAGATGAACACGATTGGACGAGACATTGTTACGTTCCTGACAAATGAACTTCGCGACGGAAGCATTGCAATGTCGAGCTTTGACGGATTCGTGATCACGAGCGATGCGGCTAACTTCTCAGCCGGCGCGAATCTCATGCAACTGCTCCTGGCTATTCAGGACGAGGAGTGGGATGAGATTGATTTGATGGTCCGCAGCTTTCAAGGAATGACCAAAGCGATCAAATTTTGTTCGCGGCCGGTCGTCGTGGCGCCGTTTGGGCTTTGTCTCGGTGGAGGCACTGAGATTTGTCTGCATGCTTTCCGCCGCCAGGCTCATCTCGAGTTGTATACCGGGTTGATCGAGACAAGCGTGGGATTGGTCCCTGCAGGCGGAGGCTGCAAGGAGATGTTGCTCCGCGCGCTCACTGCGGCGAATCCGATCAAAAGCGATGCTCGCGCGGACTCTGTGCAAGTACACGAAACGATCAAAGCTGCATTCCAGACAATCGCGATGGCGAAGCTGTCGGCCTCTGCGTTGGAGGCGCGGTGCTTGCGCCTGCTTGACCAGGCGGATGGCATTTCGATGAATCGCGAACGGCTTCTATTCGATGCAAAGACAAAGGCCCAGGAGATGATTCGGACCGGATATTCCGCACCAACACCGAAGGCAGATATTGCAGCACCGGGTGCATCAGTGCTTGCCACGCTGAAACTCGGAGTCTACCTGATGCGAGAGGGCGAGTTCATCAGTGACCACGACGTCAAGATAGCAGATCATGTCGCACGAATACTTACCGCCGGAGGAGCGACTGCCGGGACGCTGGTCAGCGAAGAGTACTTATTGGATCTTGAGCGCGAGGCGTTCCTATCGCTTTGCGGAGAGCCGAAGACCGTGGATCGGATCGGGTACACGCTTAAGACTGGCAAGCCGCTGCGGAACTGAGGAGTTGTCTATGAGGGAAGCAGTAATTGTGAGCGGCGTCAGAACTGCCGTCGGGAAAGCGCCGAAAGGAACTCTAAGGAATACGCGTCCAGATGATCTCGGGGCGATTGCCGTCAAGGCTGCACTCGCACGTGTGCCGAACCTCGACCCAAAAGAGATCGATGACGTGATTATCGGATGCGCGATGCCGGAAGGTGAGCAGGGAATGAACATGGCGCGCCTCATCTCGTTTCGTGCCGGACTCCCGAACGAACCGGCGGCAATGACAATCAATCGCTACTGTGCATCCGGACTGCAATCAATTGCATTAGCGGCGGAGAGGATTCGCGGCGGCGGCGCTGAGGTGATCGTGGCAGGGGGCGCCGAGTCGATGTCGTACGTACCGATGGGCGGCAATAAGATCTCCGCGAATCCGTGGTTGGTTGAGAACCATCCAGGCTCGTACATGTCGATGGGCCTCACTGCCGAACGTGTGGCGAAACATTATGGGATCACGCGTGAGGAGTCGGATCAGTTCGCTTTCGAGAGTCACCGCAAAGCTCTTACGGCCATCAAGGCTGGCGCTTTTCAGGAGGAAATTGTCCGAGTGCCGGTTGCGGTGACGACGCTGAATGAGAGTGGCAGGCCGATCGAACAAAACAGCGAGTTCATGGTTGATGAAGGTCCGCGAGCGGATACGTCAATTGAAGCACTCGCAAAGCTTCGGCCGGTATTCCACGCGAAAGGCATTGTGACAGCCGGCAATAGCTCGCAGATGTCTGACGGCGCAGCGGCAGCGGTCGTTATGTCAGAGAATTGTGTGCGCGCATCGGGCTTGCAGCCTCTGGCGCGTTTTGTGGCGTTCGCTTATGCGGGCTGTGCGCCTGAGGAGATGGGCATCGGTCCGGTTTATGCCATTCCGAAGGCATTGAAAATGGCGGGATTACATTTGGACCAGATCGATCTAATTGAACTGAATGAGGCCTTCGCAGCGCAGTCCCTGGCGGTCATCAAGACACTTTGCCTTGATCCGGCAAAAATCAACGTCAACGGTGGAGCGATCGCCCTCGGGCATCCCTTGGGATGCACAGGTGCGAAGCTCACTGCAACGCTACTTGGCGAACTGAAGCGGCGTAAGGGACGCTACGGCATGGTAACGATGTGTGTTGGCGGAGGAATGGGAGCAGCGGGAATATTCGAGAACCTGCAGAACTAGGAGCGGAGAGGCAATGGGGACAGGCGTATCAGCGGCGGCCAGAAAGCCGGTGACGGGAGGCAGTTTCCTCATCGAGGATTTGATGCCAGCGGACGTCTTTACTCCGGAGGATCTCTCGCTGGAGCAGCGGCAGGTCGCCGAGACAACAGCTCAGTTCGCAGAAAACAAAATCGCCACTCAGATTGTAGAAATCGAGGCCAAAAATTTTGAAGTCAGCCGATCTCTCATGAGGGAGGCTGGCGAGCTCGGATTATTGGGCGTGGATGTACCCGAGGAATACGGGGGTGTGGAACTCGACAAGATTACATCGGCCCTTGTTGTAGACCGCATTTCAGCTTCAGGTAGTTTTTCCGTAACGTTCAGTGCCCATACAGGTATCGGAACTCTGCCAATCGTTTGGTATGGAACGGATGAGCAGAAGAAGCAATATCTGCCGAAGCTTGCATCGGGCGAGTGGCTTGCGGCTTACGCGTTATCAGAGGCTTCGGCCGGATCCGACGCGATGAACATTCGGACCACGGCACGGCTCAGTCCCGACGCGAAGCATTATTTGCTCAATGGAGAAAAGATGTGGATCTCCAACGCAGGGATGGCAGACCTGTTCACGATCTTCGCGAAGATCAATGGGGAACAGTTTTCGGCCTTTCTTGTGGAAGCGGGCACACCTGGCCTGACCATTGGTCAAGAGGAGCACAAGCTCGGAATTCGGGGTTCGTCTACCTGTCCAGTTGTATTGAACGACTGCAGAGTGCCGGTCGAAAACTTGCTCGGCGAAGCGGGTAAAGGCCATCACATAGCTTTCAACATTTTGAATGTCGGACGTTACAAATTAGGAGCGGCCGCGGTTGGCGGAGCGCGTAGCATTCTGCGCGAGGGCATCCGTTATGCGAAGGATCGAATCGCGTTCGGAAAGCCGATTGCGTCGTTCGGTCTTGTTCAGAAGAAGATTGCCGAATGTGCTTCGGATGTCTTTGTGGGGGAAGCTGCTGCGACGCGTGTCGTCGGCGCGATTGATGCAGCACTATCAGGTTTGGACAGGACTTCCTCAACGTACTCGCATGAGGTGCAGAAGTGCATCGAGGAGTTTGCGGTAGAGTGCTCCATTTTGAAGGTATGGGGATCCGAGATGGTGGGACGGGTCAGCGACGAGGTTTTACAAATCTACGGCGGGTACGGCTACGTCGAAGAGTTTCCGGCGGAGCGAGCGTACCGCGATGCGCGCATTCATCGCATTTTCGAAGGAACGAACGAGATTAATCGACTGATCATCACAGGGTGGATCATCAAGCGTGCTGTGCAGGGCAAGCTTTCGTTGATGCCTGCGATACAGAAGGTCATGGACGAGGTGACGAGCGGAAATGCCGGACGGAGTTCATTTGAAGGGCCTTTGGCAGAGGAGCATGCCCTCTTAGCCAGTGCGAAGAGACTTGGGCTCTTCTGTGCCGGAATGGCATCGCAACGTTTCGGGATGCAACTAGCCGATCAACAGGAAGTCATGGGGGACCTTGCCGATATTCTGATCGAAGTGCTTGTGTTCGAGTCCGCAATTCTGCGCGCTGTCAAAATGGCCCCCCACAAACCATTCGGGGCGAAGCTAGCGAGGTACTATTCCGGACGTTCATTCAATGTCGTTCGGAATGCGGCAGAGCGGGTCATCGGCGCGGTGGCGGAAGGTGACATGCTTCAGACGTCTTCGGCGATGTTACGCCGATTGACCAAACACGAACCGGTGAACCTCGCCGTTCTTGGACGCGAAATCGCTCAAGCGATGGTCGACGCAGGACGTTACGCGACCTGAATCGGAATCGCGGGTTTTACAGTCACTCCTTACGTGAGAGCGCGATCCAGGTGCGTGTAGCCACCGTCAACGACTATCTGTTGGCCGGTGGTGTGGGCGCTTTGCCTCGGCGAGAGCAGAAATAACACCATCGCAGCGATTTCTGTGGGTTCCGTCATCCGATGGCCAAGCGGAATGCGTTGCCGTATCTCATAGAGTGCTTTCTCTGGATCATCTCGCAGGCTTATCCAACGTTTATAGAGCGGAGTCATCACCTCCGCAGGTACGACCGCGTTTACACGGACACCGAAGCCCGCAAGCTCAGCCGCCCATTCTCGCGTCAACGCGAGCTGCCCTCCCTTGGCTGCCGCATACCCCGAAGTCCCACCCTGCCCAGTGAACGCGACCTTAGAACTGATGTTTACGATGGACCCCCGCGAAGTCTTCAGCATGGGAAGTGCGTAATGAGCGATCGCATAGTAGTGCACCAGGTTTTGGTGCAAGCTCGTAACGAATCGTTCAGGCGTACCGTTTTCGAGACCAACTCCGTCGTTCACACCCGCGTTATTCACGAGACCCATCAAGGTCCCATACCGGCTTTCAACGTAGCGAACGGCCCTTTCACATTGATTGGTGTCACTCAGCTCGGCTTCGAAAAAATCGCACCGTGCTCCGGTTATCTTCATTTCGTCGATAAGCGCCGAGCATTCATCAGACGCGCGATTGACCACAACAACTCTCGCGCCCTCCTGGAGACAGAGTCGAGTGATCGCCTCGCCGATACCGGCAGCGCCACCGGTCACAATCACGACTTGATCTTTGAGTCCTAAGTCCACAGAGTCTCCTATCGGAGATTGAAGTAGCCCCCATCCAGGGGAATATCTGCGCCAGTGATAAATGATGCTTCGTCCGAACACAAGTAGTGTGCCAGGGCGGCCACTTCGTCGGGTGTGCCCATCCGGCCGATTGGCTGCGATTCGGATAAAGTCTTCATTTTCTCCGATTCCTGACCTGGATAGTTCTTCGCGAGAAAGCCATCTACGAACGGAGTGTGCACACGGGCCGGTGAAATGCAGTTGCAGCGTATACCATGCGCAATGTAGTCCTTCGCAACTGAGAGCGTCATGGACAACACGGCTCCTTTGGTCATGGAGTAAGCGAATCGATCACTGATGCCGCGTGTAGCGGCGATGGAGGCGATGTTCAGGATGCTTCCTCCTTGTGCCACCTTCATTCCCTCAATTACTGCACGCATACAGAGGTAGGTTCCTCGAATGTTTACGGCGAACAGTCTGTCCATGTCCTCTGGAGTGGTTGACGAGAGATTTCCGATGTGTGCAATGCCTGCGCAGTTGACCAGAATCTCGACAGGAGCGCTGATATTGCGAAACGCTTCAACGACGCTCGCCGGGCTGCTGACGTCGCAGCAATGCTGAGTCACTGCGCGCCCCGTTTTAGCAATCTGGTGCGTGGCTTCCTCGAGCTTGCCGGCATCGAGGTCAAGCAGGTGCACGTCCGCTCCATGCTCGGCGAATCTCATGGCGACGGCTAAGCCGATTCCGCTCGCCGCACCTGTGATCACCGCGATCCGACCTGTAAGGCTCAGCTTGGACAATCCATTGCTCCTCGTTGACTCGCTTCCATTGCCTCACCTCTTTGTAAGGGTGGTGGCGAGACGGTGTCAAAGAATTCAAAATGTGAAACACAGTTTACTATAATTGAAAGAATCCAATCTGACCTCATACAATCCTGTCTAAGCTCGTTGGCCATCGCTGGCATTGAGTGTCAGCTGACAAGATTTGCGAGGTCGCATCTGTGAAGCCGATCACGATCATTCAGGTGGATGTCATCGACCTGCGTTTTCCAACCTCTCGCGAGCAGATTGGCTCCGATGCGGTCAACAAGGACCCCGATTATTCGGCAGCATATTGCATTCTCTCGACTGATGTCGGATTGCAGGGGCACGGTCTGACATTCACGCTTGGGCGAGGAACGGAGCTTGTCACTCAGGCCTTGAGCTATCTCAGTCGAAATCTGAAAGGGCGAACGCTCGATTCGATTACAGCGAATCTGAATGCTTTTTATCTCGAACTCACATGCGACACGCAATTTCGGTGGTTGGGACCGGAAAAGGGTGTAATCCATCTTGCCTGTGGTGCGCTCATTAATGCTGTATGGGATCTTTACGCAAAGAGCGAGGAAAAGCCCGTCTGGAAGCTCCTGGCCGACATGGAGCCGGAGCAGATCGTACAGGCAATCGACTTCCGATACATCGAAGATGCTTTGAGCCCAGATGATGCCCTGACAATCCTCACGAAGGGGCAGAACGGCCAGGCCGATCGCTTAAAGAGAATTGCGAGCGAGGGTTATCCGGCGTACACCACCTCAGCGGGATGGTTCGGGTTCAGTGATGAAAAAATTCGCCGTCTCTGTCGAGAAGGGCTAGCGGAAGGCTGGACTCATTTCAAGCTCAAGGTTGGCGGAGATCCGGAAGACGATCTGCGCCGTGGCCGTATCGTTCGAGAAGAGATTGGGCCCGACAACTTCATGATGCTTGACGCCAACCAGAAGTGGGGAGTCCAGGAGGCCATTCACCGAACGAATCAACTGGCTGAAGTTGATCCGTGGTGGATGGAAGAGCCGACCAATCCAGACGATATTCTCGGTCACGCAAGGATTCGCCGCGAAACATCTACGCGAATCGCAACTGGCGAGCATTGTCATAATGCAGTGATGTTCAAACAACTGATGCAGGCGGGATCGATAGACGTGTGTCAAATCGATAGTTGCCGGGTTGCAGGAGTAAACGAGAACCTGGCCATCATTCTGATGGCCGCAAAGTTCGGCATTCCCGTTTGCCCGCACGCCGGTGGTGTTGGACTTTGCGAGTACGTCCAGCACCTGTCGATCTTCGATTACCTTTCAGTATCCTGCGAATTGGAGAATCGGGTGATCGAATTCGTCGACCATCTGCATGAACATTTCCGAGATCCGGTAAAGATTCATCGCGGGCGCTATCTGGTGCCGGAGGCGCCAGGATATAGCATTGAAATTCTCCCGCAATCTCTGAATAAGTACAGATTCCCCGACGGACAGGTATGGAGAGAGGAAGCCGATGAAGATCGTCTCGTTCAAGCATAAGAATGGTTTCCAAGGCGGTGGAGTCTTGTCTGGGGAGTCAATTCGACGGCTGCCGAGTAGCGGCGCCGACGATGTGCTCGCCTTTATAGAGGCTGACAGCGCATTGGCGCTCGGTGAAGAGATTGCACTGAGTGACGTGACGCTCTTGGCTCCGCTCCTACGGCCGCCACGTGTGTTCGGGATAGGTCTCAACTATCGCGAGCACGCCGCCGAATCCAAAATGGCTGTTCAGAAGGTGCCGACCGTGTTCCTCAAGCTTGCTTCTTCGATCACGGGGCCGGACAGCGATGTGCTTCTCTGGCCTGAGGCAACACAGCCCGATTATGAGGCCGAACTGGCTGTCGTGATCGGTAAGCCCGGGCATCGAATTGTTAGAGAAAGGTGGAGAGAACATGTTTTCGGCTACACGATCCTGAACGACGTCAGCGCTCGCGGCGTGCAGCTTGCAACCTCTCAATGGACTCTCGGGAAAAGTTTCCCAACGTTCACGCCAATGGGGCCGTGGATAGTGAGCGCTGACGAGATTGAAAATCCCCACGCGCTGAATATCCGGCTTACCCTGAACGACGAACTGATGCAGTCGGCCAATACGCGTGACTTGATCTTCGATATTCCTGAACTCATCGCTCATATCTCGAGCATCGTCCCGCTTCAAGCTGGTGATGTGATTAGTACCGGAACGCCGCCAGGGGTCGGTCTTGGTCGAAATCCTCAGCGCTGGCTGTTGCCAAACGAGATGATGACAATTGAAATTGAAGGCATCGGGACCCTGCGGAATCAGACCCGCGTGCCATCTTAGAGCGATTTTGGTCTTATTCGTGTGCTGTTGAATTCGTGTGATATCCAAGATGGGCCGAGATGTCCAGCGCTGCCGTCTTTAGGACATCTGCAATCTGTGCTGTGCGACTTCTTGTCATCCGAATCGTCGGCCCAGACACGCTAATTCCAGCGGCAACCTGTCCTGAGGAATCCAGCACTGGTGCTGCGACACACCTTGCACCAAGTTCTACCTCTTCATCGTCGATTGCATACCCGCGTCGCTGAATCCGCCCCAGTTCAGCGACAAGTTCTGGCGGGCGCGTAATGCTGTGTGGGGTCAGCTTTTCCAACTTCGTGGTCGCCAGCAACTCATCGCGAAAGTTTGTAGCCTGCCAGGCTAAGACAGCTTTGCCGAGAGCCGTGCAATGCAGCGGCCGGCGCATTCCTATTTGAGACACGAGCCGAAAGTTATGTGGGCTCTCGATCACGTCCAAATAGATGATCTCTCTACCATCAAGCACGGCCAAGTTCACGGTTTCGCCAGTTTCACGCCAAAGACTTTCGAGAATTGGGCGACTCACCTTTCGGATTGTGGACTGATAGGTGCTCCCGGAGCCAAGGTGAACCAGACGTGGACCCAGCAAATAGGCTCCAGTGTTGTCACGGACGAGGTAACCCTCCCTCTCCAGGTGAGCGAGAAAACGGTACGCAGTGCTTTTGTTCAGCTTTGTCTGCTCCGCAATTGAGCGTAGCTGCAGGCCGTCGCGCGATCTGTCGAGGAGGTCAAAGATAGAGAGGACTTTAGTAAGAACTCCCACTGGAGCAGAGCTGGATTTGCGAACTTTCATAAAGGTACCCGCTCATGCTAGCAGGGAACGTCAGATTTGACGATTCAAAATGTGAAATAGAATCTTTGGTGGGTCAAGGTTTGTTACTGCACCAATCGCGGCGTTCCATCCCGTCCTTCCGCCAATTAGCCACTGCAGTTCATATATTGAAATATAAATCTCAATTCTGTGCACAATTGCTCTTGACCAACATGTTCTAAATCTCCTAGATTTTGCTCTGCAGTAGTGTGCCGCAGAACAGACAATCCCTTGTGAGGTCACGTACCGATGAATACGACATTATCTCGCCGCAATGTACTAAAGGCTGCCGGAGCGTCTTTGGCGATGATTGGCTTGCCTGGTGCGGTGGCGCAGAGCGTGCCGCCCAGTAACCCAACCCAAAATGGAAAAACACCTACGGATGAGATGCAGGAGCGCACTCGGGCCCAAAGGATGCAATGGTGGCACGCCGCGAAATTTGGCATGTTCATTCACTTTGGTGTGTACAGCACAATCGGTCGGCACGAATGGGTAATGGAAAACGAGGCGTGGCCGATTGGTCCTTATACCGCTCATGCCGCCAACTTCCATCCAGTACCGAATTGCCCGCGGGCCTGGGCGAAACTCGCCAAAGCCGCAGGTATGAAGTACATGGTGATGACTACCAAGCACCATGAGGGATTTTGCAACTTCAACACGAAGCAGACAGACTACTGCGCTCCCAAGCAGGGCCCGGGTCGCGACGTCGTCAAAGAATATGTGGAGGCGGCTCGCGTGGAGGGCCTTCGGGTCGGCTTCTACTACTCCTTGATGGATTGGCATCATCCGGATGGAGCGCGTTGCGCAACGGACGAAGAGGCAAGGCGCAGGTTCGTTGATTACACTCATGGTCTTATCCGTGAGTTGTTGACCAACTACGGCAAGATTGACGTGCTGTGGTACGACGTCGCCTGGCCGCTCGATGCGCAAGGCTGGGAGTCGGAGCGGATGAACGAGATGGTCTTTCAGCTGCAGCCAGAGATCATCGTGAACAACCGCAATAAGCTGGAGGGTGACTTCGCTACGCCGGAACAAAAGATCGTCGCCGAGACGAACGGGCGTGCATGGGAATCGTGCATGACGCTGAACGATAGCTGGGGCTATCAGCGGGCGGACGACGATTGGAAATCCTCCCGCACAGTCATTCGAAATCTCATCCAATGCGTTCGCGACGGCGGCAACTACCTCCTGAACATTGGTCCCAAGCCGGATGGCTCAATCCCCGAGGAGTCCACGCGGGTTCTCAGCGAGGTGGGGGCGTGGATGCAGACTAACGGTCACACCATCTATGAATCCGACCTCTGCCAGGTGCGCCGGTCCAATTACGCGAGCTTTACTCGCATCGGAAACACCCTCTACATGCATGTGCACTTCTGGCCAGGTGAGTATGTTGCCATCAGTGGTCTTCGGACAAGAGTCAAATCGGCACGGCTCCTCAAGACCCGTGCAGACGTGAAGTTCACGCAGGATGACTTCCAGACGAAATTTACGGGATTGCCCGAAAAGGCGCCGGACTACCCTGTCACAACGATTGCGATTGAATGTGAATCAGAGCCGACGCAGGATACGAATTACGTTCGCATCAACAAGCCACGCGGATCCGTATAGGTCGATCCACAAGAAAGCCGCCACGCTGATTGCGTGGCGGCGTTTATTGACGTAAGGCGGTTCAGAACTCGACGCGGGCCGAGAGCTGCGCGTCGCGTGACAGGTTGGCTTGCGAGCTGACTTGGCCGAAGCTGGAGCTGCTGGCCGTGCTCCATGAGAGTCCAATTCCACCGAACTGCGTGTGATTGGTTACGTTGTAGAGATCCGCCTGGAGGTCCAGCTTGGTCGATTCAGTGAGATGAAGGGCAAAGCTGCGGCGCAGGCTGATGTCGATGTCATAGTTACCCGGGCCATAGATGTTGTAAGGCGCGGTTCGTGGAAGGTTGCTGAACATATAGGCCGGCGTTGTAGCGAAGGCGTTCGGATCGATGTAACGAGTAGAGCTATTGGTCGCAAAGCCTTGGCCCCACTTTCCGTTGATCCGTCCGTTGCCGCTATAGGCAGGATTGTAGATGGGCAGGCAGGTTGACTGCGCCGGGTTGGTACCGCAGCTCGCGCCGGTAATCGCGAGCGGCGAACCGGAGTTTGCCTGATAGATAGCAGAGAAGCGGTAACCACCAAGCACAGAACGCATCAAGTGGTTCGAGGCGTTCCGCCCAGGCAGATCCCACACACCGGTGAAGACGAAGTGGTGAGGCTGGTTCGATGTCGAGACTGTCCGTTCGAGCGAGTCAGCCGCATAGTCGTGTGTTGCGTTGACAACGAAGGCCGCGGGGATCGGATAGCCGGTGCGGAAGGTGCCGCCGTCGTCAATCGAACGCGACCATGTGTAGTTAGCCATGAACGTAAAATCATGGCTCATCCGCTTCATCAGAGAAACCTGCAATCCGTGGTAAATCGAATTGGCGACGTTGCCGTAGGTGTCACTGACCGAGTGGAAAGGGAACGGCTTCAACGCCGTAGAGAGAGGCTGTGAGGTATTGAAGAGCGCAGGGCAAGGCAGATTATTCGCTGTGCAGGCTGCGGTCTCGGCAGTGCCCGTCGTAGACAGTGTCGAACCCAGGCTTAAATACTTCGGATCGAGAGCGTCAGACCAGTACCCGCGCGGGTTGCCACCATCGGTGACGAGGAAGTGGCCCTCAGACCCCACATAGCTGATCGTGGAGGTGAAATTCCCGGTCCACTGATGCTGGAAGCCAAAGCTCCAGTTGATGTACTCCGGCGCGCGGCCTCCCAGATACGGGTCGCCGTAACCAGCGCCGGAAGATGGAGTGGATGTATACCCCGACACGGTGGTGTAGCCGGTTCCATAGGCGGGACCGGAGGCACGCCCGATTGCAGGCTGGTAGGCCGGAAAAGCGGTGTTACCAGAGCTAAGCGGGAAGGTGGAGAGCAGCTGTCCGTTCGCGGAGGCGGATGGACTGGCGGTAAAGCCCAGTGTGCCCGTGCCCGTGCGGGAGTTCGCCGCGCCGCCTACGCCATTGCCGTGGGTGAACATCACGCCATAGCTTGCACGCCATACGGTTTTTGGATCGCTTTGGAAGGCGAGACCGATACGCGGACCAAAGTTTTTGTAATAGTTGTTCACCGGCGTGTCGCAGTTGCAGGTGTTGGGGCCAGTTCCTGCATACTGTAGCGCTCCATTCCTCCCCGTGACAGGGTTGGCAAGGTTCGGATTGAAGAACGCCAGATTGTCGTGAGCTTCGCGGTACGTCGGATAGTAGTCATAGCGTAGACCGAGATCGAGTGTCAGCCGTGAGGAGACCTTCCAGTTGTCCTGCACGTAAGGCGAGATCGGACGGAAGCGCGCGCCAAACTCCGGCACCGCATATGAACTGAAGCTGCCTTTGTCGATTTGGCCGATGAGGAAGCTCGCATAGGCCAGGCCGGTGTTCGCCGTTGCTGCGTAGCCCGGCTTGGAGTTGCTGGAAGCATTCAGCGCGGCGGTTTCCGTTACTGCATTCGCAATGGTCAGTTGCGAACTGCCGCCGGTCGCTGGGACCATCTGATACTGCAACCAGGCGAGTTCAGCACCGATCGTGAGGGAGTGCTTGCCGAAGTTCCACTGCACGTTGTCGAGCAGCGTGTAGGAGTTCGCGATATTAACCGAGCCTGTTGCGCCCGCCCATTGTGTTGGAGCACTGGAGCCCGCAAAGGTCACGATAGGAAACGCGGTTTGAGCCTGGCCGGTGGGGAGGGCAGTGATGCCCATCTTCGTTGCAGCAAAGGCGGGGCCTTCATCTGCATTGATCGTCGGTCCGTTGTATCGCGCAAAGCCGTATTTCAACTGGTTCACGAGATGTGGAGAAAACGTATGTGTCTCTTCGATGATCCCGACAGCGGTCTTTGGCGCATAGGCTTGTCCATAGTTGTACGGAACGGGGCCGGTATTGCGGCCGGCGGTCGTCTGTCCCACAGGAACGGAGCTCGCCTGACGGCCGAGGGCTGCTACCAGGGTCAGGATGTCTTTCGAGCTGATGTTGTAGTCGATGCGCTCAGTTGTCGACCAATTCGAGAGTCCTGAGTAATTCGTCGCCAGGTAGTTGTTGGTGGCATTGGCATTGCTAAGGTTTGTCGGAAGCATCGCTTGAAGGTTCTGGGCGATCGGCGAGAACTCGCTGGACGGGATTACGTTGGCTCGGCCGGTGGCAACAGGGTTACCGCGAGAACCAGGTGCACTGCCGGGGCCATAACCGTACTGGTAGCGGCAGGGGCCGTCTGTGCTGTTGGCCGTGCACGCTGCCTGGGTGTTGGGATCATAGATGGGTACGCCGACGCCACTGAAGTCGCCGTTGCGCTCAGCAATGCTGGGAAAGCTGATGACCTGCGGACTCGAATGCGAATAGCGGAACCCGTTATAGTTGCCGAAGAAGAATAGATTGTTTTTCCATGATCCGAACGGTACGAGCGGGCCGCTCAGGACGATACCGTATTCGTTCTGGTGCTCGACGCTCTTGACTGGTTGATGCGTGACCGGATCCGCTGCCTTGAAGAACCCCCACGTATCGAGAGCTGTGTTACGGAAAAATTCATACGCTGACCCGTGGTACTGCGCGCCACCCTGTTTGACCGTGTAGTTCTGAACGCCCTGCCCTTCATACAAGGCGGAGTAACCGGACGTCTGTACTTGAAACTGATCGACAGCATCGACAGAGATGGCTGTCCAGACGAAGCGAGGATCTCCTTCGCCGGAGACCTGAGTGAATGGAACGCCGTCAATGTAAACGGCGCTGGCGGCGCCTCGGCTTCCCGAGCCGTTAACAACGCCGGTATTGGTTGTGGCATTCCCATTGGTCTCGTTGCCCTGTACACCTGGCATCAATTGTGCGAAGTCCGTGGCGCGGCGTTGGTCGGGTTGCCCGTAGGCGCCCATCTGGATCGGCAGGGCAGCGTACATCTCCTGCTCCATGGTCGCCCCAAGCGTTGCATTCGTGGTCTCCAGTTGCGGAGGAGCCGCGCTGACTGTGACCTCTTCACTCGTGGCACCCACGGTTAGCTTGGGATTAAACGTCTGCGTCTCGAGCGCATTGACGTGCACGTTTTTCTGGATCAGCCTTTCGAAGCCAGCGGCCGCGACCGTTACGGTATAGTCACCGGGATCCAATGCCGGGAGGGAGAAGTCGCCGGCAGAGGTCGTGGTGGTCTTGCTGGAGACGCTGGTTTGCTTACTCGTGACAACAACCTGCGCGCCGGGTATAGCTGCACCGCTGGTGTCAGTTACAGTTCCATTGATCTGCCCCTTGCCGGAGAGCTGAGCTTTCGCGGGGAGATATGTGAGCAGAAGAGCGGTAGCAAACAGCAGCGTGGTGGGCAGGAAATTTAGTCGTCCCCAGCTTGTGCGGCGGAATCTTATGGCGAAAAGCATGGTGCGCCTCCATCGGAATTGGTGTAACGGCGTGCTTCATAGAAGCAGGACTTTGTTATTTTTCTTTGCATCAAAGCTTGAAGCTGTCAGACCACATCTGTCAACCTCTATAGAAAAATTTGTTCCATTCGGAACTTCGGCGGCTTGCATTTAGCGGCTTCAAGTTAAGTCCTTCCGCGTTGCTTGATTCCCGAGTAGCGCTCGACGGGGGCTCTAGATCTTATGTCGTTATCTGCGTTTTCAACAGCAATTGGTCGTTCTACCATGTAGAAGCATGCCGTAGGAGTACTTCCGATCTGCAAGGCTGATCAGATCTTCGGAGGCTCGACTTTGATACGTATCAGGCCGACTGCAGACTCACGAGATGTGTGCTCGCCAGTGAAAGCGGGCTGCATCTGCAGGCGCAGATATGACTAAACGCAAAACCTGCCTGTCAGATTTCGGGAAAATCGAGTCTCGATCGGGCAGACCATCTCAGGTCAAATGGCAGGACGACATACTTACGCTAGGGCTCAACAGCATAGTCCTCGCGGTAAGGTGTGAAGATGTCGAGCACCTCTGAGTCCTCGAGTGCCCGTGCCTGGTGCTCGACGCCGCCCGGGACGAGAAATGAGTCACCAGTCTTTGCCTCGAAGGTTCCAGTTGAGTATTCGAAGATGAGATGTCCGCTAACGACGTAAACCATTTGCTCATGCGGATGACTGTGACGAGCGCCGACCCAGCCTTTGACCATCCTGTGCCGTACGAGCATCATGTTCGGGCTATAAGCCATTACCTGGCGCCGAAGCCCATCTTCAGGATTCGTCATGACGCAGTCGTTGGAAGGAATCACTTCGATCTTGTTGCTCATCAGTTCTCCTGACGAATTCTAGTGCGGCGCGAGATAGGCCGGAGTAGCGGCTGCTGAAACCGGCGGCAGCTTGACGCTGTTGTTCATCAGCGTCGTCTCCGGCACATCGCCTGTTGATTCGATGGCGATTGTGCCGCCGTCAAGGTTCGCATTCGTTGGAACCCGAAATGCGACAACTGCCGTCTTGGGGATGAGATCGATCGGAGCCTTCAAAGGTGGTGTCGTTGTGGTCGCAAGAATCTTGCCAGAAACATCGCGCAGCACGACCTTTGCGGGCAGAGCATCCACGGCTCCCAGGCTGTGCACCTTGACCGTAATCCTCCGGCCTGTGATTTTCACGTCCTCCGGATCGATACCAAGATCAGGTCGTGACCAGTAGGGTGTGCCCTTCTGTTTGAGCCTCAGCTCCAGAACAGTCGTCGTGCGTGGCGCAAAGGTGACATCGATACTGCGGCTCCGCTCGAACGTTGCGACTCGTGAGGAGAAGTTGGCTGGCGCCTGATTCTCGTTTTCCTGCGTCCCTTGTCTTATCTCCCACTCGCCCGGATCGACCTCCCACCCGGTCATCTTCGCCGTGATCGGCTTGTCATCGAGATTGTAGGCAAGGATTCGAATGTGATCCGGTGTGCCCTCAGGCACTAAGATCGCAACCTTCGTGTCATCGTCCGGTGCGTTGAAACGCCAGCTCACGACGTTGCCGGGGAAGTCGTAGTTGCGCATCAGCGCTACTCCACCAAGTCGGCCGCGTTGGAGTTCACCATTGTTGTAGTACACGCGGTCAATCCAGAGGCTGCCTTCACGGTTGATGAACTCGCGATCGAACGCTGTCTCGAGTTGCGACGCATAGACCTTCTCCAGATGAGAGGTGTCGCCGGTGAGTTGCCACGCTAGCTGTTCGGTCGTCTCGGATGCATTCCCGGAATCAGTACGGCGGTCGGGCGGATTGGTGGATAAGAGCTGTTTGCCCCACGTATCGCGGGTATGAAGAATGTCCATTGCGTCAGCATTGATGGTACGTAGGGATTCCGGCCCGTTATCTCCGAACGGCACCACGTACTTCGTGTCTCCTGTGAGCTTATAAGCTCCCCAGAGCACAAACCACGGAGTCATCCCTGTGCTGGGAAGATCCTCGTTCGTCTGAAAGTTCACCGTGAAATGCATCGTCATTTTTCCATTCGCATCTGGTCGGCGATGCGCCAGAAAACCGTCTGCTACCTCAGTGACCATCTTCACCGTTTCTGGAGTTCCGTTGTACTCGGCCAGCAGAAGAGCCGGATGAAAAACCATGTAGGAGCGGTCCTTTGCCCAACCCCAGACTCCACCCGTCGCCATTTTTGTACCGCTGTAATACGACGAACGGATCTGCCGCTGTCCCGCCGAGTTATACCCGGTCAGCCATTCAAGGTGCTTCGCAGTCTGCATGGCACGCTCAAGCTGCTTCGGACTCCCATAATCGATCTGCATCGCCTGTCCGAGAACGTTGATGCCATCCTCGTAGCTGTGCAGCTCATCATATTGCCCGGTAGCGAGGCCATTCGTGAACATGCCGTCCGCATAAATTTCGTCGAGCGTGCGAAGCAGCGAGTTCTTGAGCTTGTCCGGAGTTGAGCCCATCATTGCAAGTCCGGGCCACCAGTTCAGGAAGTCGCTATCGTCGCACAGACCGCCTCCAAACTCTCCATCCGAGATCTGCCGATTGTCCACGTACCAGTTGATGAGGCTCTTCAGCTGGCGCAGGTCCTCCACCTGCAGGAATGCCCACTTGGGAACTCCCGCCGGCGCTTGTGGAAGCGTGAACGGCGGATGGAGTTGCTCATGGTTGAGCTCATTCCAGTACTTCCGGCCCAGATCGTTATCAGGATCAACCCGAAGCAGGTCCGATATGTCAGCGTCGAAGCGGTTGTAGATATTCAGCTTGCGAGAGTTGACCGATTCCTCCACCAGATTTGCATAGTTGTCTCGCACCTGTGTCAACCGATCAGAGATGTGCTCGGGCAGCGCCTCTTTGTAAGACTTGAAGATCAGCCGCACATGCATTCCCTCGAGCGTATGGACGTTGAACTCCGGATTTGCTGACGCGATTGTGAGATAGAGGCTCTTCCCGTTCGGCAGAATTCGATCGCGAGTGTCCAGCCAAAGTGTGTAGGGTTGGCCCGGTTTGATCGAGAAGCTGTAGTCCATCATGTTCCGCATCGGCCAGATCGGGTCCTTGATCTGGATGTTCATCGGAACATACGCGCCGTGCGTAGGTGCGATATACATCGCCGGGAGATCGATCGCGATGCCATCAAGTCCCGCATGCATGTTCTGCCAGCTATAGGAAGTGCCATGCCCGATGTCCGTTTCCAGGCCGCGGTAGTCACTCGGGATCAGGAGGTGAACGATTGGCAACGGCTCAACTCCTGAGTCGCTCGTCAGGCTTTTGGCTGTCCGGCCGTGTCCGATGGACGTGCGCCCTCCACCAACAGCGACTCCGGGCACAGCTACCATCGTTGCCCTTTCGTCAGCAGGGGAGCGATTACGGATGAACTCAGATAATGCTGTCAGCGACGGATTGTCGGTGCCTCCTCCGGCCGCCATCGTGTAGCGCAGAACAACGACTCCCTTTGGCTCCGCGCCCGGATGAACGTAGTACGCTTCGAACTCCTGAATGGGCCACTCTGGTTCGGCATTGGTGAAGCGCACCTTCTCGCCGGTGATTGGCTCCGTGAGATCGAACGTGCTTCGCTGTGAATCTCGTTCCTTTTTGAAGAGAGTCTTTTCCAGCATCGGCGATGTGTCATGTTGATCAGGATCGGCGACCGCGCCAGGTTTACCTGCGCCCGGCGTCAGCAGGTCAAACTTCCCCCATGCTCCACTGCGAACTTCGACATGGTTCCACGGCTCATCAGGAAGATAAAAAGTGACTGATCTCCCGGAAACTGTGTAGCAATCCCAATCCGGCAATTGAAAGTAATCCCACCGTCCAACAAGCTTCGAGCGGTTGAAGACACCTGGCCAGGTCGTCTCCGGAATTCCATCCGTACCCTTCCACCACCACCGTTTCAGATCGTATGCGTCGTGAATCTCCACCTTTCGCACCGTCGTCAACTCCGACGGCAGAGGCGCAGGAATCTTGTCAGCACGGTTCCACCCATAGCGATACCACCATTCCGTCTGGGTTGCTTTGCTCCAGGTATGCATGCTGCTCTGCGGCGCGACCGGAATCTGCGTTGGTATCTCTCCTTTCGCAAGGGACGCGATGTTATCGTCCGACAGCATGCGATCGTAAATCCGCACCTCGTCGATGTCGCCGCCGCGACCGTAGTTATAAGAACTCTCCACGCCGGTTGGCGCGATGAGGCGCGAGTGTGGACCAAACTGATCGAGTGCCGCATCGAATGGCCCAGTGGCCGCTTTCGTCGCGACTAGCTTGCCGTTTATATAAAAGCGGATGCCGGTGTTCTCATCCCAAGCGAGCGCAAGGTGCACCCAGTCGCTTGGCTTTGGAAAATTCGGCATCGTGTACGACACACGAGTCCGTCCCAGATTGTCGTCGGTCACAAATGCGTCGAAACCATGCCCGTTGTAATCGATACGCAGCCACACCATATCCCAGCTCGAGTGGTCGCCATAACCCACGCGAAAGATCGGGAACTCTGTTTCATCGACCGGCTCGCGCGATCGCCAGTAGAACGCAAGGGTGCCGCGCTGCGTGTAAATATTTCCCGGTGCCCAGTAGGAGAGCAGTTGGTTATTACCGCATTGCAGGTATGATCCCTTCGCGCCACCCGGCAGGATCCTTACGTCATACAGGAAGTTGGGATCGGGGTTCCCGCCGGCCGCATAATCTGCCTTGAACCCGTAGTCTCCGGAAAGATAGAACAGCAGTCCGGGCTCCTGCGCCGCCGGGCCGTTGATTTGCTGAGCACAACAAATCACCGTCGGAAGCATCACGGCAACAATCGCTGGTTTCACGAACCTGCCAAATCCAGAACCACTCTGCGAAAAGAGAGACCAAAACCGCATCGTTCGTAATAACCTTTCATCGAAACCTGTTAGACCGATTTGCCGGAACGGTACCAAGCCGACCACCCAGTATGCAAGCGAAGCGCTTAAATCGGCCATCGAACGGAATCAACGAATCGCTAGATCTGCAGCCAGGAAGAGTTCTTCGATGAATCGCAGAGATTTTCTGAAATGCGCGGCGACAGTAGCTTTCGCCGCCAACAAATCGCATAGCTTTGGTCAGGAGGATCATCCCGTTGTACACACCACCGCAGGCGCGGTTCGTGGTCAAACTCATGAAGGAATTACTGTTTTTCTGGGAGTGCCCTACGGGGCCGACACCCGCAAGACCAGGTTCCAGCCGCCATTGCCTCCTGCTCCCTGGAGCGGTGTTCGCGACGCCTTCACTTGGGGCGATCGTGCCCCGCAGTTGAGCGGTAGAGGCATGACATCCCGTGCCGGGCAGCACACACATACCGAGACATACCATTTGCCCGCAGATGAAGGAAACGTCAGCGAAGATTGTCTGCACCTGAACGTGTGGACTCCTTCACCCCGCACCCAAGGCCACCAGCGCAGGCCGGTTCTCTTTTACATTCACGGCGGCGCGTACAACAGCGGAACAGTGAACTCGGTTCTTTATGACGGCACGCGTTTGTGCAAGCACGGCGATGTCGTGGTGGTCACGGTCAATCATCGGCTGAACGCGTTTGGGTATCTCTACCTTGCGGGCATTAGTGCTGACCCACAGTACGCCGATTCCGGCAATGTCGGCATGCTGGACCTCGTTCTCGCGCTGCAGTGGGTAAAAGATAATATCGCCGCTTTCGGAGGAGATCCAACACGCGTAACTATCTTTGGCCAGTCAGGTGGTGGCGCAAAGTGCGCGACCCTCATCGCTCTGCCTGCCGCGCACGGTCTCTTTCACCGCGTGATGACGATGAGCGGACAGCAGGTAACCGCCGCGCCGAAAACGATTGCAACAGCTCGGACTCGCGACTTCCTTGTGAAGCTCGGACTCACCACACCGGACGACAGACTTCGCTCCGCACTCGATGCCATGTCGCTCGAGCGTCTGCAAGAGGCCGCACGCGTAAGCTCCGCGTGGCTTCCAGTAGTCGACGGCCGCAGCTTGCCTCGCGATCCCTTCTCGCCCGATGCTCCGGCTATCTCCAATGACGTTCCAATGATCCTCGGGAACACTCACGACGAAACGCGTGGTCTGATCGGAGGCGGTCAGCCCGCACTTTTCTCGCTCACCTGGGAGGAGCTTCCGTCTGCGCTCGAGAAGAACATGGGCAGCTTCCTTGGTCCTGTGAAGCCAGAGACCATCGTCGCAAAGTACCGCGCATGGTATCCGCATTACTCGCCGGCAGACGTCTTCTTCTCGGCAACCACTGCGTTTCGCTCGTGGCCCGGGCAGGTGATTGAGGCGGAGCGACGCGCAGAGAGTCCAGCACAGCAACGCACCTGGGTCTACGAAATGGACTGGCCTTCCCCGGTTGCAGGTGGCAAATTCGGAGCGCCGCACACAGTCGACATCCCGTTCTTCTTCGACAACCTCGCTGTTGCTCCCGGAATGGTTGGAGCCACTGCGGAAGACATCGAGCGTGCTCAGCCGCTCGCAACGGCAATGAGCCAGACGCTGATTGCGTTTGCAAAGGCGGGCGATCCGAATCATGAGGGGCTACCGCACTGGCCTGCCTACGACTTCAAAGAGCGCGCGACGATGGTCTGGAATACTCCACCGCATGTCCTCGATGACCCGCGAAAGAACGAACGTGAACTCGCCGCGCAGGCACACTACCGCCAACCTGGAACCTGATAAGTGCGATTGAACTTTGACGACCCTTATCGAGAACAGCTAAAGTCTCAGAAAGCTGTCTGACAGGGGGGCTTCTTTGGTCGATCGCAGGATTCCATTTGTTCTCGCCGTAACGCTCGTGCTTTCCGGTGCGCACAAACTCTTCGCGCAGGACACGCGACATGTAAGTGAACCGACCATTCCGCGGTCCTGCACTGTCTTAAGAGCGAACCTCCACGCCAGCGACAATGCCCTCGCGGAATCAGACGAAACAAAGCTGGATACCCAGCGAATTCAGTCTGCACTCGATAAATGCTCACCCGGCCAGGCCGTTGAACTACGCTCGGACGGCGTGCACAACGCATTCCTCAGCGGCCCACTGGAGCTTCGCGAGGGCGTAACGCTCCTTATTGATAAAGGCGTAACGCTGTATGCATCGCGCAATCCGAAGGACTTCGACACTGTTCCTGGAACCTGCGGCATCAGTGGGGCGGAGAGTCGCCCCTGCAAGCCTCTCATCGCAGTCAACGTGAAGAACGCGGCGGTGATGGGAGACGGTGCAATCGATGGCCGCGGGGGTCGCGGCGTCATCGGCAAGCCTTACACCTGGTGGCAGCAATCCCGGGCCGCCGAGCCTACCAACGCACGCTATTCCGCGCCACGACTGATCACCGCGAACCACGCTGACGGCTTGATCCTCTATCGCATTCGCCTGCACAACTCGCCTAACTTTCACGTCTCCGTCAACAGCACCAATGGATTCACCGCGTGGGGTATTCACTTGCTCACTCCAACTGTCGCCGGTACTGACGCCCGAAATACTGACGGCATCGACCCGGGCAACTCTCAAAACATCACGATCGCGAAGAGCTGGATCAAGAACGGTGACGATAACATCGCGATCAAGGCCAACGTGCAGCACATGAGCGTGCTGGACGATCATTTCTACAGCGGACACGGCATGTCCATGGGATCAGAAGCTCGCGACGAGTACAGTATCCTTGTCGACACGCTAACGCTCGATCACACCACGAGCGGTATTCGCATTAAGGCAAACGTGCAACGTGGGGGAACCGTGCGACACATTGTGTATCGAAACATCTGCATGAAGGATGTTCCCGTGCCAATTTCAATAAGCCCGTTCTACAACGGCCAGACAACCGACGGAATTGTAGACCTTGGGATGAAGGGAAATCTGATGCCCGACTACAAGGACATCAGATTCGAAAATGTCATTAGCACCACTCCAGGCATCGCCCAGATTGCCGGCCTGGATGCCGAGCACCTCACAGAGGTCACGCTGAACGGAGTGGACATCCGTGGAGTTCAGCCGAACCAGGTAAGAGCACAGTTCGCCAAGATCACCATCGGTCCATTGGGGTCTGACCTGAAATTCACCGGCAACGGAGTGACGTCCGTACCTCCAACCGCACCCCTCAAAATGTCCTTCTCCTGCGAAGGCAAATTCGTTCCCTATCAGGACTGAGCTCCCATGAGATCTGCGAGGTCGCGAAAACTGTCTCTGTTTCTGGCACTAACCATCGCCGGTTCGCCGCTTGTCTCCAAAGCACAATCAGTTCCGGTAATCACAGTCGCGAAGCAGAGCCCTGCCAGCTTTCACACACTTCAAGAGGCAATTGACCACGCGCCCCCTACAGGCGAAGTGATTCGCATCGCCCCAGGAACCTACCGGGAGAAAGTGCATATCAACACACCAAACATCCACCTCATCGGCACTGGAGCGAGCCCGCAGGACGTCGTGCTGAGTTGGAATGATGCGGCGATCACGGCCGGCGGCACAGGCAAATCAGGCTCTGTCACGGTGGACGCGGACGGTTTCGAGGTCGAAAATCTCACGATCGAAAATACATGGGAGAACGAGCACACGCGCACGCAAGAAGGATCACAAGCCGTGGCGCTGCTCATGAGTTCTGATAAAGCGGTGCTCGATCATGTGCGTCTGCTTGGCGCGCAAGACACGCTGTACGCCAATAGCCGAACCTGCCATGACAACCTGCCGAAAGACGGCACGGCTCCGCCCGCAGACACACCTGCATGCAGCGCGTCCCGCCAGTACTTCCGCGATTGCTACATCGAGGGTCACGTCGATTACATCTTTGGTGATGCCAAAGCCGTCTTCGATCACTGCGAGCTGCACCCGCGCCACTTCCCGACGGTAATGCTTACCGCGCAGAGCAAGCACTTCTCGGCGGAGGACTCCGGTTACTATTTCCTGCACTGCAGAATCACCGGCGAGGACAATGGCGATCACGTGATACTCGGTCGTCCATGGCGTGACTACTCGACGGTAGTCTTCTATGACACGTATATCCAAAAGCCGCTCGCCCCAGAGGGATGGTCAGACTGGAACGGCCGCCTGAAAACCAGCACCTACCGTGAGTACAAATCGCATGGCCCCGGTGTAGACGGTGGACATCGCATTGTCACCTATCCCAAACTCACGCGCGAAGAAGAGAAGAGCCTCAATCCCAGAGCATTGCTGTCTGGAAACGACAACTGGAATCCCGTAGCAGAGGCTGATGCGTTGCGGCGGTTGATCAAGAGAACGAGATGAAGAATATTTCAAGCAGAGTTCGCATTCACACTTCAAGGGTTCTCGCGGGTATTGTCGTTTTCATTGTGACGACAATCGCCGGAGCCACGATCATCGGAAAGAGTGAACCCGCACAGTCGCTCACCGTTAGCCGGATTTCAGCGCTTCCAACCTCGCAACGTGGCGCGTGGCTGACATATCTACACCGCTCCGAGCAGCAGGAGAACATCGATCGCGCTGCCCTTGATACGGAGCGGCGCGGAATGAAAGATGTGCCGCCGGATCCTCCTCTCGGCCCATCCGCGCGCAGCATGCCGCTCGATCGCGAGGCTTCGTGGTACAGCTCCGCGGACGCGCGGCACATTGCGGACGTCATTGTGAGCTTCCAAATTCCCTCGGGCGGATGGGGCAAAAACATGAACATGGATGGAGCCGCCCGCGCCCCAGCCGAGAGCTTCGTTCCCGATAACTCAAATCGCTTTCCAAGTCCCGGCGACTTTGACGAACCACGAGATCCCTCATGGCACTATGTTGGAACAATTGATAACGACGCAACCACAACGGAAATGCACTTCCTCGCCAAGGTGCAGGCAAGCCTTCCGCCCACAGATGGAGAAAAGTATCGTGCATCCTTTCTGCGCGGTGTGCAATATCTGCTCGCCGCGCAATATCCTAACGGCGGTTGGCCACAGGTGTGGCCGCTCGAAGGCGGATACCACGATGCAATTACCTTCAACGATGACGCAGTTCTTAATGCAACAGAGCTGCTGAGAGAAGTATCTGAGGGCAAGCCCGAAATGGCGTTTGTCCCGGCAAAGATTCGCAAGCAGGCGCGAACCGCCGTTGCAAATTCAATCAAATGCATTCTTGCCGCGCAGGTCGAACTCGGCGGCAAGAAGACAGTCTGGCCCCAGCAGAGCGACATGCTGACGCTGACACCCGTTTCCGCGCGCAACTATGAACCCGCAGCTCTTTCATCACAGGAAAGCTCCGACCTGCTGATGTATCTGATGAGCATTCCGCACCCGACAACGCAGGAACGAAATGCTATCTCTGCCGGCGTTGACTGGCTACGCGCGCATGCCATCTATGGCAAAACGGTTGTCGGCGGCCGCAATACGCCGGAAGGCAGACATGTGATCGAGCAACCGAGCGCACGGCCGCTGTGGGCTCGTTTCTACGCACTCGACACACAGCAGCCTATCTTTGGAGATCGCGACAAGACCCTTCACGACAACATGAATGAGATATCAAAGGAGCGCCGGAATGGTTATGCTTGGTTCAATACTGAACCGGCAGCCGCCATCAAGATGTATGAAACCTGGTGCGCCAGTCAGAGTACCTGCTCAACATCGACTAAAGATCGCGGCGCCGTCGGATCCCATTCTCGTTAACCACCACGCTGGCCGGCTTACGAGTTCGTGATATCAAGCCCAAGATCAAGCGACCGCACGCTGTGGGTCAAGGCTCCTACGGAAATCAGATCCACGCCAGTGGCTGCGATCTGGCGCACTCGTTCCAGCGATACGCCACCACTTGCCTCGACAAGAGCTCTTCCGCCAATCTGCTGCACTCCCGCGCGAAGCTCTTCAAGGCTGAAGTTATCGAGCATGATGGTGTGGGCGCCTGCGGCAAGGGCAGGCTCAATCTGATCCGGCCTGTCCACTTCGATCTCTACATGCGTGGTATGCGGAAGATTAGCGAAGGTCGCGCGGAGCTTGTGTTCCAGATCCGTATCTCCGGCGATTCGCAACGCCGCCAAATGGTTGTCTTTCACAAGCACCGCGTCCGAAAGTGAAAAACGATGATTATGGCCACCGCCACATCGAACTGCATAGCGTTCAAACAAGCGCAGTCCGGGCGTCGTCTTTCGTGTATCAACGATGCGCGCTTTCCTTCCGGCCGTTTCCGCGACGTATTTCGCCGTGAGTGTGGCAATTCCGGAAAGGCGCTGCACCAAATTCAGCGCAACTCGTTCAGCGCGAAGGATCGCTCGCGCAGGACCCTCTATCGTCGCCAGTACTTCGCCGGCGGAAAAGGATTCACAATCTCTCCTGCGGAACTGAACGCTAGGCGCACCGGCGAGAGACATTGCTGTTGAGAACACATCCTCACCGCAAAGAACTCCTGCTTCGCGCGCCACCAGCTCGGCTCTGATCTGCGCACCCTCTGGAACCACGGCTTCTGACGTGAGATCGCCCCAGGGCGCATCCTCGAGAAGCGCCATTCGCACGAGAGCCTCAGTCGCATGCTGATCTGGCTTCATGAACATCCGACGGCCACACGTCGTTCGTACACGAGAGAGTGCAGCCACGCCGATGATGTTTCCGGATAGTCGCTCCGGAAATGAGCGCCTCGTGATTCACGCCGTTCCAGCGCGGCGCGCGTGGTGACGCGGGCCAGCTGAAGCAGGTTTGCGGTCTCAAGAGAAGATACGGAGGCTGCGCTATCTACGTGCCATAGATTTAGCTGTTCTAGCGCGCGCTGCAGGTCTTGGCCGGTCCGCTCGATTCCGACCGTGTTCCATATCAGGCTCTGTAGATCTTTTCTATCCCTTAGTGGGGCGGATTGGGTATCTTCTTCCTCATCGGAGGAGATCGAGCGCACGTCTGAGGCTGCGTCTAACGAAAGATCGCTCCACGTGGAGTGATTCTCATCCATTAAAAAATCCGCGCATCGCCATGCGAAAACGAGGCTCTCAAGCAACGAATTCGATGCGAGCCGGTTCGCGCCGTGGACGCCAGTGCACGCCGCTTCGCCCACAGCGAACAGACCTGGAATCGATGTGCGTCCCCAGAGATCCGTCTTTACTCCACCCATCCAGTAATGCGCCGCAGGCGTAACCGGAATCGGCTGTGCAGCCCAGTCGAGACCGCGACTCCGGCACGCGGCATCGATACTGGGAAACCGTCGAGCTAGAAACTCCGCGCCTAACTTGGTTGCATCAAGCAGGACCGGATCGCCTCCCTGAGCAGCCATTTGCATGGCGATGCCGCGAGCGACAACATCACGCGGCGCGAGCTCAGCATCTGGATGGAGCATCTGCATGAACCGGCGCCCTTGCTTGTCCAGCAATACAGCGCCTTCGCCTCGCACAGCTTCCGAGACAAGGAACGTTCCAGGTCCAGCCAATGCGGTCGGATGAAACTGGTAAAACTCCAGATCGGCCAACTGAGCACCGGCGCGTAGAGCCATAGCGATTCCATCGCCCGTTGCACCTGCTGGATTGGTTGTGTGCAGGTACATCTGGCCCGCTCCACCGCTTGCCAGAATCACTGCATCTGCATGCAATTCGTCGCGCTCTCCGTTTTCTCTCTGAATGGTCAGCTTTGCTACTGCTCCATGTGAGAGAACGAGATCGCATGCGAACGTATGCTCGAGCACCTGAACATTAGCTCTGCGCAGTGCTCGAACAAGGGCCATCTCGATCGATAGTCCCGTCGCATCTCCCTGCGCGTGGAGAACTCGGGGCCGGGAATGAGCGGCTTCCAATCCACGCGCGAGTTCACCGTTCCGCTTGTCGAAAGGTACTCCTAGCTGAATCAGATCCCGAATCCTCGCGGGACCTTCCGAGCAAAGGATCTTTACAGCTTCGCGATTGCACAATCCTGCACCGGCGCGCTCCGTATCCGCGATATGCTCGGCGATGCTGTCGTCCGGGAAAACTGCCGCAGCAATGCCGCCCTGCGCCCATCGGGTGTTGCTCTCTGCAATCTCTGACTTGGTCACAATCGTGACGCGAAATCGCTCGCTTAGCCGAAGCGCAGCGATCAGCCCCGCGATGCCGCTCCCCACAATTACGATTTGCTTTCGCTGATTCATGAATGGTTTGAGGCGGCTGCCGGTTGCAGGCTCAGCATGCGCTCCAGTGCAATGCGAGCGGGACTGGCGATCTCGTCGCTGACCGTGATCTGGTTTAGAACCTCTCCTCGCTCAAGCGCCTCGAGGACCCAGGCAAGATAGCTCGGGTGGATACGGTACATCGTGGAACATGGGCAAATGATCGAGTCGAGACAGAAGATTGTTTGGTCCGGGTGTTCGTTGGCCAGCCTCTGCACCATGTTGATCTCAGTCCCGACAGCAAAGATCGATCCTGCGGGCGCTGCTTCAATCCGCTTCCGAATTAGATCGGTTGAGCCCGATTCGTCTGCTGCGTCGACGACTTCCATCGTGCATTCGGGGTGAACGATGACTCGAACGTCAGGGTAGCGATGTCTCGCGAGTTTGATTTGCTCAACTGTGAAGCGCTTGTGCACGGAGCAGAATCCGTGCCACAGAATCACGCGCGCGTCGTGAAGCGTCTCAGGATCCAATCCACCCGTCGGCTGATTGGGATTCCAGACAGGCATCTGTTCCAGCGGGACACCCATGGCCTTTGCAGTGTTTCGCCCGAGGTGTTGGTCGGGGAAGAAGAGAACCCGCTGCCCTCGTTCGAAGGCCCATTTCAGCACGGTTGCGGCGTTCGATGAGGTACAGACAACACCACCATGCCTGCCGCAGAATGCCTTCAATGCAGCCGAGGAGTTCATGTAGGTCACTGGAATGACGGGAGCACGGCCATGCTCATCCGATTCGGAACCGAACAGAGCCTCAAGCTCCTCCCAGCAATCCGTGACGGAATCTATATCTGCCATGTCGGCCATGGAACAACCGGCCGCAAGGTTCGGCAGGATCACAGATTGGTCTGGCCGGGAGAGCATGTCAGCTGTCTCCGCCATGAAGTGGACTCCGCAGAAGACAATGGCCTCCGCTTTCGGCCTTGTTTTCGCTGCCTGGGCGAGTTGAAAGGAGTCACCGACGAAGTCGGCATAGCGGATGACCTCATCGCGCTGGTAATAGTGGCCGAGGATTACGAGGCGATCGCCAAGCGCATGCTTTGCGGCACGGATGCGGAGGTCAAGTTCTTCTTTGGAAGCCTGACGATATTCGTGGGGGAGGGTGCCTTGGCGGGGGGCGCCGGTGGGGATGGGGTCGTGCATGGAGGCGCCGGGACCGTATCCGGGTTCGGCATCCATGACCCAGGGCTTTTCCGCCAGCGCGGAGGAACATACGCTTGTGAGCTTGTCTCCTGGCTGTTCACCGATGTGAATCAGCTGGATCGCATCGTCGATGGATTGCACTTATGTCTCCGGCCAACGGCGGATTCGCCTCCCGTCGAAGGGATGGCGGTGTCAAAAGCCGTTTCAAATAGGTTACTGCGGCGACCTGCACAACGCGAAATTGGAGTTGGCTGGGGAGTGGGTACCCCCTCCCCCCTCTTTGTGCGCAAAATCTTCATTCGCGGCGACTTAGGGCGGGACCTTGTGTTGTGGGTGTTGGTAAATTCTCTGGAATCAGTATGTTACAGATAAATTCTTCCATTCAGGGAACTTAGCGGGTGGGGGGTCACTTTTTTCTGGCGAGGGCAGTGGGTGATAGCGCAGCCAGTCGATATCGACGAAACCGCCTCGGGAGGAGGGCGAATCGTTTCGGGTATTGAAGGAGAACAGGGCAGGGCGGGCTCCCTTCCACCAACTGAAGCTCAGGGTCACGGGCGAGCCGAGGGGATGAAAGGAGCGGCCGTCGTCGAGGCTGTAGAGGTAGTCGGCGGTGTCGCCGTGGACGACGGCCCGGAGTTGAATGATTTTTCGAGTCACATGGGGGCCGGGCGTTTTCTTCCCGGCTACTGAAAAGACGAGCGAGCGATCCTGCTGGTTCTGCTGTACGGCAATGGAGCTCTGGCCTTTGTCGAAGAGACTGAGGCCGGCGCGGCCGCCGTCGGTGAGGTGCTCGAGATCGACGCGAGTTGTGACCTCGAAGGACTCGTCCTGCATGTTCTCCGTCAGGGTGTTGCGGGCGTGGAGGAGGTCTGGCGATGGCATGGCGTGCAGGCGCAGATAGCCGGGGCGTTCCGTCAGGGACCACCTGGAGTTCACGGGATTGTGATTCCATTCCCAGTTGGGGCTGAGGGTGCTTGTGTTGAACTCATCTGAGGCTTCAGGGTCCATGTGGTCTGCGTCCGGGTCAATGAGCGGCATGGCGTATTGCGCGACGGGAGAACCGAAAGATGCACCCGGAGCGGCATTCCCCATCACCGGCCAGTCGTTCACCCAGCGGACGGGTTCGAGGTAGAGGATTCTTCCATGCGCGCCGCGGAGGCTGAAGTGGATGAACCAGTTGCTACCGTTCGCGGTCTCGACCCAGCCTCCCTGATGGGGACCGTTCACGTCGGTGTCTCCCTGAGCGAGAACGACGCGGTAGTCGTAGGGACCGTAGATGTTTCGCGAGCGCAGGACGACCTGTGGGCCGCGGCCAACTCCGCCCATGGGCGCGAAGATGTAGTACCAGCCGTTGCGCTTGTAGAGCTTCGGTCCTTCGAGCGTGGGCAGGTGGACGGGATCCTGCACGATGATCTTGCCGGAATCGAGGATCTTCTTTCCGTCCGGAGTCATTCGGTGGAGGATCAGCGGGCCGGCGTGCAGTTTTGAATGGAGGAGGTAGGCGGTGCCGTCATCGTCCCAGAAGGGGCATGGGTCTTCCCAACCGGGGCCGCTGAGGACAGCGGTTGGAGGAGTCCAAGGGCCGGTCATCTTCGTTGCGGTGGTGACGAAGATTCCCTCGTCGGGCGTGGGGAAGTAGATGTAGAAGAGGCCGTTATGCTGACGCACGGAAGGCGCCCAGACGCCGCCGCCGTAACGCGTGCCGTCCTGCATGTCGTATTGGGGCGCCATGGTGAGACGTGGAAGAACGTGGCCGGCGAGCTCCCAGTGAACGAGGTCGCGAGAGTGGAGGATGGGAATGCCGGGAACGAAATGAAAGCTGGAGGCGATGAGATAAAAGTCGTTGCCCACGCGGATGATGTCAGGGTCGGAGTAGTCGGAATAGAGGATTGGGTTGTGGTAGACGTTCGACGCGGTGTTACTCGCAAGGGATGGAGGGAGAACGGAGAAAGTAAGCAGGAGGAGCTGGGCTAAACGGTAGAAAGAATTCAAGGGCTGTGGTGGTGCGGGGCGCGTCGGGGTCCTTGCACCCCATCGAGCCAAGAATGCTCGCTGGGGACCCCGCCTTCGACTTCGCGCCTCCGGCGCTTCGCTCAGGATGACGGTTCTTTGGAAGCGGGCACAGTACGGCGCGGCTGAGGGCGTGCCCTGAATAAAACCTGACCTCTTAGCAGCTTCTCCAGCCAATGCCATGAGTTTTTCTGATCTCGCGTTGTCGTGGATACGTTGTTTAACTAAAAATTCAAGCTGCTGTAATTCAAAACTCCAACTTTAGTGAGAGCTGTCCGATGCGAGAGTCGCCGGTGGATGGACTGATCGTGGACGTGATGGTCCCAAAGCTCCCGCTCGTTTCATTCTGTTGTGGGTCTCCGAAGTTGGTGTGATTCAGAACGTTGAAGAACTCGGCGCGGAACTCTACCTGGAATTCCTCGTGGATCGGAAAGAGGCGGATGACGCTAGCGTCCCAATCCGTGTAGCCGGGGCCGATGAAGCTGCCCTTTACAACGTTTCCGTAGGTCAGCTCGGAGAAGCCGCCTGCAGCGTTGTATGCGCGGTTGGTGGAGAATTCCGCGGGATTCAGCCAGCTTCTGCAGTGGATATTGCTTCCGCACGCGTTGCCGCCGTAAGGATACTGTCCATTCCATACAGCACGATCGCGGCCGAGACCGGTGCCGTCAACGTTTGCTCCTGTGACTGTGAGGCGATCGCCGGTACGGTGACTGAAGATTCCGTTCAGTTGCCAACCGTTCACGGCGTAGCGAGCGGCTGCGTTGCCGCCGTGCCAACTTGGAAGCAGCCACACATAGGAAAGGTTCAATACGTTGGTGTGGTCATAGTCGGAAGGGCCGGTGTCCAGACGCTTGTAGTTGGGCTCATAGATAGGCAGAACGTACGAGGAGCCTGGGACAACGGCAGTGACCGAGGATCCGAAGGCGTTGTTGTCCATGCCCTTGGACCATGTGTAGTTAAAGAATCCGGTGAGAGATTTTTGCAAGCGGGCTTTGAGCGAAAACTGGAGGGAGTTGTAGTTTTCGATTCCGCCGGTGTCGACGGTGGCCAGCGCGCTGGTGTAGTTCTGCGGGGTGTTTGTTGAGTAAAACAAGCGATGGCCGACATTCGGCCCCTGGTTCCAGATCGGGTTGATGTCGGTTGGATTGATCTGGTGGAAGCTGTCGGAACCGACATAAGCCAGACGTCCCGAAAGGCCGTTTCGTATCTGGTGCTCGACCGCGAGATTGTAGGAGTAGGTGACGGGCACACGGAACGTTGCGGGATTGAAGGTTGAATAGGAGGCGCTCTGATAGTTCGCGGTGGTGAAGTAGGTTGCCGGCGGCGGCTGCGGCGCAGGGAAGAGCGTGCTTGATCCCGGGATGCTGGCGTATGGATTGGTGAAGATGGCTGGCTTGGGGTTGGCAGCCGAGTTCGCGAAGGTCGCTCCGATGGAGGCGACAAACGGAACGGAGTTGGCGAAGATGTTTTCAAAGACGCCGGGAAGGCGAGTGTCATAGAACTGGCCGACGCCGCCGCGGATGCTGGTGCGGCCATTGCCGAAGACGTCGTAGGCAAAACCGAAGCGCGGCATCAGGTGTGTGTAGGTGGGATGGATCATGTTGGGAACGAAGCCGGCGTCGCCGGGGAAGAGCAGGCCGGCGAGCGCGGTGGGGTGCGTGGTTGAGATCTGGTTGGCGGCCCATGCAGTGGGACTGAACATGCCCTGGCGGCCCTGGACCTCGTCCTGCGGCGAGAAGGGTTCGTAGCGCAGACCATAGTTGAGCGTGAGGCGGCCGAGCTTCCAGATGTCCTGCGCGTAGTAGCCTTGCTCGTGATAACGGTTTGCGAAGTACTGACCGGACGCTTGATTGAAGCCGGTGAGTCCACCGAGGAGGAAGTCGGCCATGGTGACGGTGTCGGTGATGTTGTTGTTGAGGATGTACTGGCCGGGCTGCTGAAACTGGTTGGCGATGTCGACTTTGGCGAGCTCAAAGTGCACGCCGAAGCCGAAGGTGTGATTGCCGTGTACCCAGCGGACGTCGTCGGTAAGGGTGTAGTTGTTGCGGCGGAAACTTGCGGCGGGGTTGTCGCCGATGTTGAAGAGGTTGCTGCCGGTTGATGCGCCGACGGTGATCTGGTTGATCTGCTTGAATGCAGGCTGCCACACATTCACGCCGAGGTCATTCATGTTGATGCTTCCGGGGAGCGGACCACGGCTGGCGTCGTCGATCTGGTAGCTCAGGCTGATGTTGTTGAGGACGTGCGGGCTGAAGGTGTGGGTCTCGCTGATGAGGGCGTTGTGATAATTGATCGTCGCCTGGTCGGTGTAGGTGAGCAGGTTGGTGAGGTCGAGCACGCCTTTCTGGTTGTAGCGGTCGTAGAAGTAGCGGAGGGTAAGGTGGTCGGCGGAGCTGAGTTTCTGATCGCCTTTCGCGGTGTACTCGATCATGTTCCAGCTCGATGGCTTGAGGAAGTTGTAGACGGGGCTCTGTCCGGATTGGATCTTCGGCAGATACTTCAGGAGCGCGAGGGAGGCTGAGTTGTAGTCGTTCGGATTGACGGTGCAGGTGTAGGTTGTGCCTGAGGGCGCGCAGGGATATTTGGCGAGCGTGGTTGGGTTTTCGATGAAGTCGGTGGCGCTGAGGCCGGAGAAGACGCCGCTGAGTTGGGAGGGCGTGGGGAGCGTGGCTACGCCGCCTGAGGAGATGTTTCTGTAGCGCGTTGCCTGCACACCGAAGGAGAAGAAGCTCTTGTCCTGGCCGTTGTAGAGGAACGGAATGCGGACGGGGCCGTTGATGGTGCCGCCGAACTGGTTGCGCTTGAGGAAGTCGCGGGTCTTCACGCCGGCGACATAGTTGAAGTACTCGGCTGCGTTGAAGACGCGATTGCGAACGTACTCGAAGGCATCGCCGTGGAAGGTGTTGGTTCCGCTGCGGGTGACGATGTTCACGACGCCGCCGGCGTTCTGGCCGTACTCTGCGTTGTAGTTGCTGGTTTCTACGCTGAACTCCTGGAGGACGTCCGGCATCGGGAAGGGCGCGTTGACGTTGGTGTATTCGTCGACGTTGTTGCCGCCGTCGAGCATGTAATTGATCTGGTTGGCGCGGGTGCCGTTGACGCTGACGGCGGCGACGACGGGGAATGTCTTGGTGGAGCCCTGGTCGATGTTGAGGCTGGAGGCGGTGACCACGCCGGGGACGAGCTGGGTCAGGGTGGCGGCGTTGCGGCCGTTCAGGGGAAGGTCGTTGAGGCGGGCCTGGTCAATGACCTGGGAGAGTGTGCCGGTGGTGGTGTCGACCTGCGGGGGCGCGGAGCTTACGGTGACGGTCTCGGTGGTGTTGCCGATCTTGAGGGCGATGTTGACGGTCAGGGCCTGGTCGGCCTGGAGGACGGCGTTGTTTTCGACGTAGGTGGCAAAGCCGGCGGCGGAGGCCGAGACGGTGTATCGCGCCGGTGCCAGGGAGGGGAAGACGTAGTTGCCGGCGCTGTCGCTGGTCGCGGTGTTGATCCCGCCGGTGTCGGTGCGAGTGGCGGTGATCTTGGCGTTGGGAACGGCGGCGCCGGTGGTGTCGGTTACGGTTCCGGAGATGCGTCCCAGTCCCTGAGCGAGTGCGCCAGCGGCGAGGGCGAGATCAAGGCAGAGGATTGCGGCTCTCGAAAGTCGCAAGAAGGTGCGGGTCATGGCGTCTCCAAAGAGTAGGGCTTCGGGGCTATTGAGCGCCTCGGACGTCTATGGAGCGTAGACAGAGACCGTTCCTGACCGTCAGGAACTGTATTAAGTGCGGTGTTTGCCTGGGGTTGGAGATGCTACTCGGCGGAGACGGTCAGTAACTTTGGTGGGCCGGGGGTGCCGTCGGTGACGGTTGTGCTGAGCACGATCTGGAGGTTTCGGTGGCCGCTGTTCGCGGGAGTGGATTTGGCGATTGCGTCCATCATGGTTTGGCTGGTCAGGGCCTCTCCGGCTGCCTGGGTTCCGTAGGTGTACAGGCCGCCGATGACGACCACAACATTGCCTGTTTTGGAGTCCCAGATTCTGGAAATCAGGGCATAGTCCTGTAGCGCGGGGCCGCCAAGGCTGCCTTGGTCGCGGGTGCGCTCGTCGGTGGGCCAGCTCCAATCCCGGGCAGAGGGCCGGCGAGCGTCGCGGATGTAGATGAGGTGGCGGTCGGGATCGAGCGCGAGGGTATAGCGGAGCTGCTGGGTCAGGCGCAGACTCCATTCATTGTTGAAGGCGCCGATCAATATCGCCGGACTCTGGCGGAGGTCCGAGAACGAACTCTGGCTCTCGGGCCGGATAATAACTTCTTTTCGTCTCGCCTCAAGGATTCCGACGACGCGGGCGATGGTGACGGTGTCGGCGAAGGGAACGGTGGGTGAGGAGGCCTTCTGAACGATCGGAATTGCGGTGCCCTGATCGCCTTGAGGCAAAGATGCAGTTGGTGGACCGTTTGGAACATCTCCGACGGCTAAGAGGACGGGACCATTCGCGTCCAGGACTGGCTTCCAGAAGAGATATTGGGGATCTGGTTTATAGATCCACCTGAAGCCGATCACTCCGGCGAGCAGGAGACAGAGAATGGGGACCGACCATAGCAGAGCCGATGACCTGCGCTCGGCTGAAGATGCGGCTGCAATGGCGACATGCGATTTTGGGTGAGCAGCTTTCTTCTCTTCAGGTGCGATGGACTCGTCCGAGACAGCTGCGGGATCGCCGAAGTCGTGCTCCTTCTGATCAGTGCTGTGAGGATAGGTAAAGTGCGGGATATAGGATCCCGGCACCATGACCATCCGCAGCTCGGACCGGTGCTTATCCTCACCGTAATAGATAGAGAGCCGTTTGCGCAGCTCGATTGCAGCGGTGCGGACGATGTGATCGAGGTTTGTGTCGTATGACGGATCGCGGCCAAAGACTTCGACGCCGATGGTCCTTTCCTTGATGCGGTCTGCCGCACCACTCAGCGTCTGCTCGACCACATATCGAAGGAACTGGACCGAGCGCTTGCTCGAACGGAAGACCTGGTCCTGAACCAACAACTCCAGTTGCTCTCGGATTGCGTCGGGAGTCGGCTCAGTCTCGATGCTGCCTGGGAGCTCCGTTGAGAACATGGCGATTCCGGTGGGAGCGATTCTAGCACCGGGTGGAAAGACACGTCTGAGAACCGAATCGGACGGCGAGCAATGTTTCGCAAACGGGGGCGCGATTCCGGATAATGAACTTACCGTGCGGGTTCTTGTGATTGAAGATGAGGTCCGGCTGTCAGAGAACATGGCTGCAGCTCTGCGTGAGAGCGCCGGTTATGCCGTGGACATCTCGCGAGATGGTCGAGAGGCACTGCTCCTGTGCGAGGCTGCGAGCTATGATCTGGTTCTGCTGGATCTGATGCTGCCGGGTCTCCGCGGCGAGGAGGTCCTGCGCCGACTTCGCAGCGGAGGCGACAACACTCCGGTTTTAGTCATCACAGCCGTATCGGAGACTCGAAACACCATCGAACTGCTCAATCTCGGGGCGGATGATTATGTCACGAAGCCGTTTGACCTGGGCGAGCTGATTGCACGTGCACGAGCCCTGGTGAGACGCGGCAAGGGGATGCGGCAGACGACAGTTGAGTTTGGACCGATTTCGGTAAATCTCAGCGAGCAAACTGTACTGGTCGACGGCAAGAGCGTCGCTGTATCGCCAACGGAGTATCGAGTGCTGGAGTATCTTCTGCACCGTCCAAAGACGGTCGTTTCGAAACAGGAGTTGCTGGAACATCTCTATGACTTCACGTGGGAGCACCACTCAAATGTTATCGAGGCCCATATTTCCAACCTGCGCAAGAAGCTTCGCGCGCGAACATCCGGGTTTACTTTGGAGACGTTGCGAGGACGTGGATACAGACTTGGCGCGCCGGAGTTGAATTCGTGAGAAGCCATTCTCTTGCCGGCCGAGCGATCGCTCTGGTGCTGATGACCGAGCTGATCTGTGCATTGGCCTTTTCGATCATCTCGATCTGGCATGAGGGCAGAAGCAGGCTGCATGCGTTCGACGTGATGCTGCAGGGAAGATCGGATTCGTTGCTGGGCGCGATACAGGATGCGGAAGATCCGGGCGACAACGTAACGATTGATCCCCGGGAACTCCGAGTTCCAAGTAATGACGTCTATGCGGTATACAACGCGGGCGGGCAGCTCGTAGGCGCCTCTGCGAATGCTCCGGCTGTTCTGTTGCAGCGAGAGGGCGACGGCATTCGGATGATAGATGCCGGGCATCGTCACTATCGTGTGTTGCAGCGTGAGGCGCTTCGGATCATCGATCGTGCGGAGACGCACGGAGTGGGTTTGCGAAGGCCGGTCACCATCATCTATGCCTCGCCCACGGACCATATTTGGGGGGAGGTGATTGAGGCGGCGGGATTTTATATTGCGTGGAGCATTGTGCTGATCTGCCTGACCGCGTTGATCCTGATTGTGACGTTGCGAAAGCTGATTTCTCCCATCAAGGAGCTCGCGAAGGAAGCGACGGAGGTCCAGGGTCACTCCAGACAATTCAGCCCACCACAATCAGCTCTGAAAGTGAAGGAATTGAGGGCCCTCGCGGAGGCACTTGCGGAGACGATCCGAAAATTGCAGCTCGCTCTGCACATGCAACATCGGTTTCTGAGCGATGCTGCACATGAACTCAAGACCGCAGTCGCTGTTGAACGTTCGACGGTGCAACTGCTGGCGATGCGTTCGCGCAGTGTGGAGGAATATTCCGAAGGGCTTGCGCGAATTCTCGAGGACAATGAACGCCTGGAGCAACTGGTCGGCCGCATGCTGACATTGGCGAGGTTCGAAGAGCAGGGAACGAAGGTTTCTGATGCGGTTGATCTCGGATGCTGTGCGGAGAAGACATCTGACTCGCTGCGGCACTGGGCCGAAGCGCGCGGCATCCGGCTGTGGGTTGAGATTGAGAAGAACGTAAAAGTTCTTCTTTCGGACGAGGCGGCGGAAATACTCGTTTCCAATCTGCTGATGAACGCGGTCCAACACAGCCCCAGCGGAACTCAGGTGTCGGTCTCGGTTTGTGCGAGGGACGACATGAGTGCGCTGCTGCAGGTGAGGGATGCGGGGGACGGTATCTCGGCAGAGAGCCTGCCGCATGTGTTCGATCGTTTTTATCGTGAGGACCGTTCGCGTTCGAGGGCTACCGGAGGCGCAGGTCTCGGATTGGCGATCTGCAAGAGCATCGTCGAAGGGGCGAATGGCTCGATTGCGATTGAGAGCGCGATCGGCGAGGGAACTACGGTGAGTGTGAAATTCGAGTTGGTCAGAGAGAGACCGTATGCTCCTGCTGCGGGAGCGTTGCAAACTCCGGTGCGTGATGCCTGGTCAGCAGGAAGTACACAACAGGCGTCACCACGAGGCTGAGCAGCATTGAGATTGTGAGGCCGCCGATGACGGCGATGGCCAACGGCTGCAGCATCTGGGAACCTGCACCCAAGGCGAGTGCGAGCGGCAGCATGCCGGTAACGGCTGCTAATGCGGTCATCAGGATGGGACGAAGACGCCGCTGCGCTGCCATTACCATGGCTTCGCGGGCGTTCATGCCTTCTGCGCGGTAGCGCTCGTCAGCATCGAGAAGAAGGATTCCATTCTTTGCGACGATGCCGATGACCATGATCAGGCCCATGAAACTGGCTACGTTGAAGGTAATTCCTGTGACGAGGAGAGCGCCGACGACTCCGGCGATGGATAGGACCGACGACGTGAGGATTGCGGTTGGCGCGGCAAAGTTGCGGAACTCGGTCAAGAGAACGCCGAACACAAGTACGAGCGCGATTAACAGGACTCGCGCGAGTTCTCCGAAGGACTTTTGCTGCTCCTGGTAGGTCCCGCCGTACTCCACGCGCACGTTGGCAGGCAGGTGCATCGCCTGGACGCGCTGCTGAACCTTTTTTACGGCGGTTCCTAAGTCAGTTCCCTCCAGGTTCGCTGTGACGACGGCGACTCTCTGCAGGTCTTCGCGACGAATCTCATTCTGCGGCGGGAGCTGCGTTATCGTTGCCATCGAGCCGAGCGAGGCAGTGTGTCCGGAGGCGGAGTTGAAGACTGTGTCGCGCATCGTCTCAAGCGACTGACGTGTTTCGTCTCCCAGGCGGATGCGTACTCCGTAAGGCCTGCCATTGCTGATGACGGGCGTTGCGACTTCTACGCCGTCGAGAATTGCAGTCGCATCTTCTGCGACTTCCTGCGGTGTGAACCCCATTCTCGCAGCGACTTGTGAGTCGACCTCGAAATTTGTGGCAGGACCGGTGAGGGTGTTGTCTATCCCGTTCTCAACGTCGACGACGCCATCTACTTTCTTGATGTCATCGGCTACGCGAGGAGCGATTTCAGTGAGCAGCGCGGCGTTAGGGGTGAACAACTTGATTTGAATCGGCTCTGGCGCGTTGGAGAGATCGTTGATGTTGTCCTGCAGGATTTGGTGAAGCTCGATGTCCAAGCCGGGTTCGGACTGCTTGATGTCCTTGCGGACGTCAGCCATGATTTCATCGATTCCGCGGCTGCGATGTTGTTTCAGCTTGACGGTGATGTCGCCGGTGTTCGCTTCGGTGACAGCTGCGAGTCCCATCTGCAGTCCTGTCCTGCGGCTCGTGCTTTCTACCTCGGGAGTGTTGCGAAGGATGGCCTCTACATGGTCCAGGACTTTGCCGGTTGAGGCGAGAGAGCTGCCGGCCGGCATTATGTAATCCAGGATGAAGCCTCCCTCATCCATCTCCGGCAGCAGGTCAGAGCCAAGGCCTTTATAGGCGAAGAATGTGCCGACCAGCAGCAACAAACAGAGAACTCCGAGCCAGATGGGACGGCTTAGCGACCAATCGAGTGCGCTGTGATGCCACTGCATGACGCGGCCCAGAACACGGCCATGTGGGTGTTCACGCTTTTCTGGGCTGTGCGGGCTGCCGGCGGGAAGCGCATGCTGCTCTTGTGCGGATGCCTTGACTCGCAAAAGCGAGAGAGCCAGTCCGGGTGTCCAGGTGACCGCCAAAACAAGAGACGTGAGCAGGGAGGCAGCCATCGTGACAGCCAGCGCTCGAAAGAAGCTGCCGGTTACGCCGGTCACAATTATCAGGGGAAGGAAAACGACAACCGGGGTAGTCGTGGAACCCACGAGAGGACGGGCGATTTCGTGGAGCGCCTTTTGTACAGCTTCGACGCGCCCTTCACCGCTCTCTCTGTGGAGCGCAATGTTTTCTACAACGACGATGGCGTCGTCGATCACCAGCCCGATGGCGGCGGCGAGACCGCCCAGGGTCATCAAATTAAAACTTTCACCCATGACCCAAAGCACCAGCACTGTTACAGCTACAGTGACTGGGATTACCAGTCCTGCAATCAGAGAGGATCGCCAGTCACGCAGAAACAGGTAGAGGATGACGCAGGCGAGGAACAGCCCGATCAGGATTGCGTCGCGGACACTTTTGATACTTTCGCGAACGAGCTCGGACTGATCATAGTAGGGCTCAATTTTGACGCCGGCCGGGAGCTTGGTGCGCAGTTGCGCGACTTCGGCCGCAACGCCATCCGCCACTGCAACGGTATTGCTCGATGGCTGTCGCGTGATGTTGAGGAGAACCGCGGGCTTGCCGTTGGCCGACACAAACGTGTAAGCGGGCATCGGGGCTTGAATCACATCGGCAACATCGCTTACGCGGACGGGCGCGCCCGTGTTGGTGCTTTTGACGGTGAGATGTTTCAGATCATCGATATCATGGGCCTGAGAGCCGACCAACCCCATTACGAGCTGATGATTCTCCTCATATAGACCAGGCGAATCGATGATGTTTGCTGTACCGATGGCATTTGCCAGGTCGAGAATTGTAACGCCGGCCGCCTGCAACTTCGCCATGTTTGGGACTACGTGGAACTCTGGAATCTTGCCGCCCTGCACTATGACGGTGCTGACGCCGTTCACACGATTGAGCGGAGGCTGTAAGGTGTAGGTCGCCAACTCCCAGAGCTGAGTCTGAGAGAGTGTGTCCGAGGTGAGGCTGTAACCCAGGATTGGAAACGTTGCGAACGTGAGCCGATTGGTTGTGATCTTTGCTGTTGAGGGCAGGGATTGCTGTACGCGGCTCAGCGCGGCATTCACGAGCTGCAGAGTCTGGAACATGTCCGCAGACCAATCGAAGAACAGGCTGACTTCCGCAGATCCCCGGCTGGTCGTGGAGCGGACTGTCTGGAGCCCGGGTACGCTGTTGACCGCATCTTCGATGGGTTTGGTGATCGTGACCTGCATCTGCTCGACAGGCATGACACCGTTGTCGACCCCGATCACGACCCTCGGGAAGTTGGTCTGCGGAAATACGGCAATGGGCGTTTTGTAAAAAGCGTAGATGCCGATCGTTGTCAGGACGATTGCGGCAAAGAAGATCGTCCGGTGCCAGCGCACGAGCCAGAATGTGCTGCCATGCATCTCGACAGCGTTGGCGTCACCCTGGTTACCCGATGGCATTAGTCCTTCGCTCCCTTATCGTCCGAAGCAGAGCCCTTATCGCCCTCATCCTTATCTCCGCCGATCTTTACTTTCGAGCCCTCATCCAGACCGTAGCCGCCTTCGGTGATCACGAGGTCAGAGGGCGAGACTCCGTCAACGATTTGAACTTTGTCCGGCGTACGCAGGCCAATCTTTACGGGCCGTTTCCTGGCGGTCTGGTCGGCACCGACGATGAGGACATTCGTTCCACCATCGTCAGAGGGCAGAATCGCGGCGGCGGGCAACTGTACTGCGTTGGGAATCGTGATTCCTTGCAGGACCGCGTGAACCGGTGTGCCGACTTTATATCTGCCATCCGGATTCGGGAGCTTCAGCCAGACCTCGACGGTGGTCGAGCCAGGATCGAGTGCCGGGCTGATCAGGGAAACGGTGGCGGATTGCGGGTCGTCGATCCCGGGGACGAACACCTGAGCTGAGCCGCCCACCTTCAGCTTCTGAGCCGAAGCCTGCGCGATGTGAAGCTTGGCCACCAGAGAACTGGTGTCCATGACTGTGATTATGGATGTGCCTGCGGATGCCGTCTCTCCAGGAAAGAGCGGACGATCCGTGACGACTCCGTTGATCGGGCTGCGCAGATTGGCGTAGTTGACCTGGGCTTCCGCATTGATCAGCCGCCCTTGCGCGGAAGTGAGTTGGCCCTTTGCGGATTGTTCATCGGTTTTGCGAGTCGTGGCCTGAACGCTTTGCAGATGTTTGACGGCAGTGTCATAAGTAGCCTGTGCCTGCACCTGAGCGGCGATCGCCGTGTCCACATCCCGTCCTGCTATTGCGCCTTGCTGCAGGAGCTTCTTGCGTTCATCTGCGGTTCGAGTTGCAACCTCCAGATTCGCCTTTGCCTGATCGACGTCCAACTGCGCCTTCTGAACTTCTTCAGGAATCGTGGCACGCGTGGTTGTTGTATAGGCTGCCTGAGCTGAGGTCACGGCACCCTTGGAATCAATAGCGCTGCCCTGAAGATCGCGGTCTTCGAGAGATACGAGAAGTTGTCCCTTTTTTACGTGTGCTCCACGCTGCACATATTCCGCCCGGATCGGGGCGCTGATTCGGGGTGCGATGGCCGCTTGCGACAGGGGAGCGAGAATTGCGTCCGCAGTTATCTGCTCTGCTATAGGACCAACCGATGGGTGCTCCGCCTGGACCGAGACGGCTTCGCCGGAGTCCTCGTCGTCATTCGAGGCTTTTTTGCAGCCGGCGACGAGGCCCGGGAGTATCAGCAAAGCGATAGCGGCGACTCTCCATCGAATCGAGTTGCAGTTTCCTGGTGGCATCCTGCTAGAGCCTTCCTGTCAAGGTTTCGAGCTGCGCTAAAGCCGTCTCGTAGCGTACCAGTCCATCGGCCTGGGCATTCTCTGCCGATATCAGCGTGTTCTGAGCGTCAACGACGTCCAATACTGTTCCCTCGCCATTCACATAGCGAAGATTCGTGAGCCGGAGGCTCTCGCGGGCATCGGCCACGCTGGTATCCAGAGAGGCCAATTGACGACGAGCGACTTCAGCTTCATCGTAGAACTCCGCAAGGTCCGCAACGAGTTTTCGTTGAGCGTTCGTCAGTGTTGCCTTGGCCGCTTCGGATCTTAGCTTCGCTTCCTTGACCTTACGCTCTGAGGTGAACCAGTCCCAGACCGGGATATCGACCGTCGCCATCGCGGAATAGCCTAGATTGCGCGCTCCCTCGGGGCCGCGCTTCGCAAATTGAGGAGCATCAATACCGTACGTATAGTTCAGCGCCAAATCCGGCAGAAGGGCGGCCCGAGCGTTGAGTGTCTGGGCTTCGCTCACCTGAAGACCGGCAAGAGCGCTTCGAATCTCTGGATTACTCGACTTCGCTGCAGCCTCGACGCTGGCGCGGTCCGGCAGCATTGCCGGCGTGGCCGGCGGTTCGAGGGAGTAGGTGGTCAAGGGATCAGGGAACAGAAGCACGCCCAACTCGAGACGAGCCTTCGCGGCAGCCAGCTTCGCATCATCGAGTTCTCGCTGCCGCTGTTCGGTGCTGAGGCGCGCTTTCACGACGTCAGCATGTGCCGCTTCGCGCGCGTTTTCACGCTTTGTCGTGATGTCGAGGAAGTTGTTTGCTTCGTCGAGCGCGGCTTGCGCGATGATCACCTTCTGGCTGGCCGCCCCGCTGCCGTAATAAAGGCCGACTACCGTTTGCACCAGTCCACGGCGCGCGACCTCCAGTTCGGCTTCGGCGCGGGCGGCGTTCGCGTCGGCCAGCCTTATTGCGCCGATCTGCGCGAGCCCGATCGTTTCATTGGCTGATCCCTGACTGTAGTACTCATGCACTGCATTATTCGCGATAAATACCGGGAGCGACTCATTCAGGCCGCCTTGCGTTGTTACGGCGTGTGTGCCATTCGATTGGGTGAAGAGATATTGATTGTGGTATGTGGCGGAAGGCAAGAGAGCTGCTCGAGCATCTTTGCGCTCCAGCGCGGTTGCACGTCCTTCAGCGGCAGCGGCCGCAAACGCCGGCTCGTTGGTCTCGGCCCTGCGGATTGCGTCATCGAGGCTGATGGGCGCGTTCGGGTTGCTGGGCGTCACCTGGGCGGACATGAGGCCAATGCTCCCGGCGAAGAGCGCACAACAGCAGACGCGGCAAAGAGGTCGCATAAAAGTCGAGTTTAAATCCATTTTGCTTAAAAAACGCTGAATACTGGCCGCCAAAGGTCTTCTCTGATCCATGGATAAACGCTTATGCTTTCTCAGATGTGCTGGTTGTGCCGGGAGATGTGCCCGCCTTAAAGGCAGGGTTAATCTTTGCCGGTTAGCTTGGATGAATCGTCTGGTCGAACTCTCGACCTATTACGTACATGGCCTCAAGAAAAGGGAGAAGAACCGTGCGAAAGTCTCGATCCGTGCTGATGCACACTTGCATGTTCCTGATGGTTGCTGTGCCGGCTCTGTCAGCCCAGTCATGGCAGGTGCTTAGGACATTTCATGTTGGTGGAGAGGGAGGCTGGGACTACGTCACTGTCGATGCTCCGAATCACCGAATATTTGTGACACGCGCGACCCATACGTTGGCGATTGATGTGGACACCGGCAAGATCCTCGGAGACATACCGGGGCAGAAGGGATCACACGGTGTGGCGGTGGTGCCGAAGCTTGGCCGCGGATTTATTACGGACGGCGGCGGGAGCGGCGCGATTGTGGTGTTCGACCTGAAGACCTACGCCGTTCTCGGGCAGATTCCTGCGATGCCTGACGCTGATGGGATCATCTACGACCCGACGTCGGATCTTGTGCTCGCGGTGTCTGGTGATGGAGGCGCACTGATGACGTTCAGGCCCGATATCGATCCCAAGAACGGCAAATTGGATGCTCCGATTGAGCTGGGTGGGAAGCCGGAGTTTCTCGCGGTTGACGGAACGGGCAAGGCATACGTGAATCTCGAAGACAAGGGGTTGGTTGCCGAAGTCGATCTGAAATCGCGTAAGGTGCTGGCACGTTGGCCTGTGGCGCCGGGTTCTCACCCGGTGGGCATGGCGATCGATACCAAAACGCACCGGCTGTTCATCGGCTGCCGGAATCCGCAGAAGCTGATTGTGATGAACGCGAACAATGGGGCGGTCGAGGCTGATCTTCCGATTGGAGCGGGGGTCGACGCGACCGGGTTTTACAAGGGCGAAGCGTTTGCAAGCTGCCGCGATGGATCCCTCACGGTCGCCGCTGAAAAGAACGGCAAGTGGGATGTGCAGCAGGTCGTGAAAACGCCGGACGGAGCTCGGACGATGGGGATTGATACTGCAAATGAGCACATCTATCTGCCGACGGCTGAACTTGAGCCTGCAACGACAGGACGTCCTCGGCCGAAGCCTGGAACCTTCATAATCGTGGAGGTAGGCCGCAAGTAAAAAGCGGAGAGGCAATGAGAGATTCTCATTGCTCTCTTCATTTGTATCTGCCGGGAAGAACCCCGCTGGATTGAACAGATCTCTTCAGCGGGCTGCAAGTTGCGGCTCGGCTGCGATTGTCATTGAAGCAGTGTGGCCCTGCCACTTCACCTGTAGCACGGTTATGTCGTCGGCTTGCCCGAATTTCTTCGCGGCTGTTGCGATCTCGTCTGCTGTGGCCTGTTGCTTCATCATCTCCTGTACCCGATCAAAGCCGAATAGCCGCCCATGAGAGTCCTGGGCCTCGGCAACGCCATCTGAGATGAGGGTTAGTTCGTCGCCGGGCTGCAACTGCAAGGATTGTGAAGGGAAGCCGATTTCGGCAATCATGCCGAGGGGAAGCGCGCCCTCCATATGAATTTCATTCCCATTCAGGTAGGGTGGCGGGTGGCCGGCGTGCGCCAGAGTCACCGCTCCCTCGGGGGATATACGCAGGATCTCGCATGTTGCGCTGGCATGTTCGCGCTCGGCAAGCTGCTCGTTGAGCATGGAAAGGATTTGGGAAGGATCGGTGCTTTGCTGGATTGCAGTGCGGATTGAGCCCACGATCAAGGAGACCAGCATTCCGGCCTGGAGTCCTTTGCCGGTCACATCACCGACCACGATGAGTGCGGAGCCTTGATCGTCCAGCGGAAGGATCTGGAAGAAGTCTCCACCGACCTCGCGTGCCGGGTGGTACTCGCTGCGGATGAGCATGCCTTTGACGGCCGGCAATTTTTCCGGAATGAGCACCTGCTGGACGCTACGAGCTTGCTCGATCTCCAGCTTCCACTGCTCCTGCAGCCGCTGCGATCGCACGAAGCGTGTCAGGAGCATTACGGTGATGATGAGCAGGGACAAGATGGTAGAGATAGTGCCAAGCGAAACTGAGAAGCCAAACACGGTCGTGCTGATGCCAATGTGGATGAGGCGTAGCTCATGCTGAAAATTCGCAACGAAGGCGAGAATCACCGCTGCACCAGCCATTCCACCTTCGGTTTTATTGCGCTTAAATCCCATGTAGGCCACTACACCCAGCAGGACTCCTAATCCGAGTTTCAGGCTCATGAGCGTAGGAAGCAGGATGGCGACGGCCTGTACAGGAATTTTCTGTCCATAAAGCGGCGGCCGGAGCATCGCGGTGCCGATCGCCAGCAGCGCAACGAGCGCCCAAACTATGGCGTGAATGCGGTGCAATTTAGGCAGCTGGAACCAATAGGCCCAGAACATCACCCAGAGCCCGATTCGAATCGGGGTGGCCACAACATCAGCCAAAATCACAACCTCCGTTTGACTCATGGGGGTAGTGAATGCTGCGAGCAGCACGAGAGCGTTGCCCAGCAAGGTCACAAGGCAAACCAGTGCGAGCCAGAAGTACGCTTCCTCATCGGGCTCAAGCCAGTAGAGTGCGACAGCCATCAATAAAGCCATAATGAGGATCAGCGTCTCAAGAAAGCCGCTTCCGACGACGTGCGCAATGGAGTCGAAGTCCAGACGAATCTGACCATCGATGTATCGCGCATATCCGATCACCGGCGGTCCATGCAGGCCACCAGCATCGGGACTGTTGAAGGGCGTGGCGCTGTCCATCCACATGCGAATCGCGATGATCATGCGGCCGCCGGTAAGATTCTGCGGCAGAGCGAAGGCTCGGGGCAGAGAACCGTATGCGGTAACGGAATGTCGGCTGAATTTGCCGAATTGGCCTATCTGAACCCCATTCACGAAGACCTGGTAGGCGTCATCAACCTCACGCGGCATCTTCAGGGACAGCGTTTTGCCAGATCCATGTACCTCCACTGTCAGCCTGTACCAGGCGTAGCCGGCGTAACCGGGAAAACCGCGAGCTGTCCATCCTGGAACCGGTCCCCTCGCCGGAGTCATGTCCATGCCCGACCAAGATGAGTCGTCCAATCCGGGCTGCGCCCACGCAGGGTTGTCTCCGGTGTGAAACTTCCACGGTCCTGTGAGGGGAACGACAGCATTGCCCAACTGCACCTGTTCGACTGAGCTGGCGGCAGCCGCGAGGGGCGGTAATTTCGATTTGGAAACAGCCGGCGCGGTCGTCTGCGCAGCGCTCAGCATCGGCAGCAGAAATGCGATCAGCAGTCCAGCACGGAACATAGCAGTTCTCCGAAGGGGTATGGGCACCGGCGTAAACACGCCAACGCTTCTGGAGAGGGCTTGAGGCAGATTGGCCTGACGACCGATGCTACACCCCCGAAAGCGCTGAATGGAAATAGAAAAGCTGCACCCAGAGGTGCAGCTTTTCCGATCGGTAGAAGAATTGGACGTCGAGCTAGCAGCCAAGCATTCTGCGGCGACGGCGCAGGAGGCAGCCGAGAGCGCCGGACCCGGTCAGAGCCAACCAGATGGAACTGGGTTCAGGCGTGGCGGAGTTGGTATTTACCGTGGCACTGATCAAACCGGTTGGGCAGTTACCGCTCGAGTCGCAATCTATGACCAGCACGAATGGCGTACCCGACGTAATGTTTCCTCCGGTGAGGTCCAGAGTATAGAGCCCGCCGGAAAAGCCGCAGCTCTCACCGGTGAAGAGAGATTTGGGACTGGACACGTCGCAATCCGCAGGCTGTCCAGCTGTCGCGGGGCCGTCGATGATGGTCATCTCCAAGGACGTTATGGTTGTCGCCGGGTCAGTGGAATCGTTCTCCGCATAAAAACACTGGGTTTGCGGCGGCGACGTCGACTGCCCGGGTGGCACGTCAACGGCATTGCAGTCGCCAAATTGTGCGGTGAATGGCTGTCCCGGAATAACCGGAAAAGGCGCATTGCCTGGATCGAGTACCTGGAACGTGAATGCCCGAGCCACCCCGCTGACTCCGACTAGCAAGGCTGCCATCATCACATAACGAAAGATTTTCATGGTGCTATCTCCTGTACGTGCTCTGGCACTTGCCAACGGAATGTGCGAAAAAGCGTCGCAGAGCGTCGTTGAAATGAGCTGGACGAACTTTCTCGATGGGGGTTGGCTCCCAAGGCTCAGGAGTCAGAGACAATTCAGCCAGTAGTTCTTGGTGTGTCGATATAGATAGCACGAACATCAACGGTGCTGAACATAAATCTCATTGCGGAGTGCGTTTTTTACGCGCGTCAGGCGAATACGCATTCGATAGAGTCCAAAAGTAGAAAGTGAATTCCATTCGGACCTTGCAATCTCTTGCAACCTAGGCGACAGAAATATCCATTTGAAGCATGGAAAAAATGAAAGCCGCCTCGAGGGGCGGCTTCTTCGTTCGTGTGCGGGGATTAGCTTTTATGCGAATGCGGCGATTGCGTCTGTCTCGTTGTCCTTGACGTCGAAAACCGTCAGCAGCTTGGTGATCACCAGCAGGTCCTTCACCTTCTTGGAGAGGTTCATCAGCTTCAGATCGCCGCCCGCATTCTTGACGGAGGTGTACGCTCCCACGAGTTCGCCGAGGCCCGCGCTGTCGATGTAATTCACATCCGCGACGTTGAGCAGAATCTTTTTGGAACCTGCCGCCAGAGCGTCGCGTACGGCGTCGCGGAGGCCGATGCTGCCTTCGCCCAAGGTAATCTTCCCGCTCAGGTCGAGCACCGTAACCCCACCGACGTGCCGAATCTTGATATTCATGCTCATGAAACGCTCTCCTCAATCTCGATTTCTGTGTTTGACCAGCGTGATCTCTGTGCCAGGACTCAGTTGCCGGAAGTTTACCTCATCCATGATTGCGCGCATCAGGAAAATGCCTCTTCCCGATGGTTTGAGCAGGCCCTCCGGCGAAAGAGGATCGGGGACATCCGACGGATCGAAGCCGCCGCCCTGATCAGCGATCTGAATCGACAGAGCTTCGCGGGTTAAGGTAAATCGTGCTTTGACGTGCTTGCCAGGGTCCTTCTTATTTCCGTGCAGGACAGCATTGACCGCAGCTTCGCGTGAGACCATCGCGAGCTGACTGGCTGTGTCCTCGTCAAATCCGGCCTTTTCGGCATACTCCATCACTTTCGCTTCAACAGCCTCCACGGTGGACAGCGTGGAAGGCAGGACGAGTGCCTCATCTAGTTCCGGTTCGGTCAAGGCCTACATCCTTACTGCCGCTCACGAGGGTTGAGGCTCCCGCGCAGCAACGACTTGCTGAACAGACTCAAGAATTGTGCAGAAGTCTACCTTGAATCGTAAGTCGCCGCCAGACGCAGCAGTGGAGTTGTGCGGTCAAGCCCCTGCTTCAGCTGCTTCCGTCGTGGGATAAAGCGGCAGCAGCTTGTCCAATCTGGTCATCTCCAACAGAGTCATGATGCGTGTCGTGGCGCCTGCAACGGCTATTTTTCGGCCATTTTTTTGTGCCGACACATAGCAGTTCACCAACAGCCCCAGGGCGGCCGAATCCATATACGGAACGTTAGTGATATCAAAGATGAGATATCGGGCATTCACCTGCTGCAGGGCGCGTTGCAGATCGAACATGTTTCCGAGCGTAAATGGTCCGGAGAGCGATACAACTTCGACGCCATCGCGGGTGCCCGGCCGCTGGACAAAACGCATTGGCTGGTCTGGCATATGCGCCAGAGTGTAATCAAGTCAACCGTCGCTGACCATGACAATTTTGCAAAACCGGGGTTTGGAGCCGGTCGGGAATCGATTTGTGTCACATCGCGGAGAGCGCGGCGGTCTGATCAGGCGAAATGGTAGCGTATTTTGCCACGCCTACCATCGTGAACACCTTTTTGAAATGAGGTGTCAGACCGAAGATGCCAATCGTCCGATGGCCGGCAGTACGCTCCTCCAGCAGCATTTGAATGATGATCGCAATTCCGGACGAATTGATGTAATCAACGCCGCTGAAGTCGAGCAGCACCTTTTTGACTGCGCCTGCTCCGTGGTAGGCCTGCAGGATCGCGTCCTTCGAGGTGGAGGCAATGTCTCCGGTGAAAGAAAGGATCGCAACCTCGTCGCCAGAAGCGGCGGTAGCGTCACGCCTTGCAATTTTAGTAGCGGTCTGCATTAGTTGTTCTCCTTATCAAGTCGGATCACCAGACGGACAAAGCTCTTACCCGGGGGGCCTTTGTGCCACTCCGCCTCGTCGACCAGAGATTGGATCAGGAACATTCCCATTCCTCGTAGCACTTCTTCGCCGGCCATCTTACGGTCGATGTCAGGAGCCGAAGGCGCACTCCGAAGGCCGTCTCCATCGTCGATAACCTTGATCTCCAGTTCGTCATTGTTGCTGGATAGAACGACCGCGATATCCAAACGGTCGTCGAACCGATTCCCATGTTCTATCGCATTGATGCATGCCTCGGCGACCGCCGTCTTGAGATCTTCTATGCGGTCCTCCGAAAAGCCCATCAGTGCAGCCATTCCGGCCGCCGTGCTCATCGCGATCTTCTCGAATCCGAGCTCTGACGGGATGCGGACCTCAACGGAACTTCCGTTCTTCATGCGAGAGTGTTCTCCTGTCCGTTGCCAAGATGGCAGATCGCGATTGCCGTCATATCATCGGTTTGGGGCGCGCTTGCGGAGTAGGAGCTCAGGGTCTCCCACAGCGTTTTAAGGTTGGCGGCTGCGTCGTTTTGAGGTGCATCGCGGAAGGCGTCGCTCAAACGATCGCAGCCGAACTCGTCATCGCCGCAGAAGACCTCCGTGAGGCCATCCGTATAAAGCAGAAGCCGGCCTCCGGGAGGGAAGGGGAAGGTTTCGGATGAGTAGCTCATTCCGGAAATCATACCGAGAGGAGTTCCGGAGGCATTAATCCTGGCAATTGTGTTGTCTGGAAGGGCAATCAAGGCAGGATTATGGCCGGCGTTTACCACCTCAATCTGGTTCAAGTCTGGTCGTAGCCGCAGAAAAATTGCGGTCACATACCGGCGGCGGGCCTCCACCCCCTCCTCCCAGTGTTGCTGTCCAAGACGGGCCGCCAGCTCTGCCAGTGATAACGGCTGGCTTGACAGCGAGCGAACAGCGGAGCGGAAACCGGTTGCGATAATGGCGGAAGCGAGACCTTTGCCGGCAACATCGGCGACTACGAACAGGTACGTTCCGTCGGCGAGAACGACAGTATCCATGTAGTCACCGCCCACCTCATAGCACGCGCTGGAGCGGCCATCAATGGAGAAGCCTGGAATCGTCGGCATGGATTTGGGAAGCAACGAACGCTGGATATTTCGGGCTGCATCAAGGTCCTGCTGAACGCGCGCCCATTGCAGGTCACGCTCGTGGTACATCGCATTTTCCAGGGCCACAGCGGCTTGCAGGACCAACCCCTCGATGAAATCTTCTTCGTAGATGGACAGTTGTTCGCCACCACTTGGCGTAACCAGCAATTCCGCCAACCCGGTGTTATCGCGCGCAACGAGCTGAAAACGCGCGTTGACGCCTGAATCATGATCCGGCGATCCATACCGGGCCAGCAATTCCTTGGTCTGGGGCGAACGGAACTCTGCGCCTTCAATCTCCAGCTCGCGCACGAGCACCTTCGCGGTCCGAGCCAAGACGTCGTGTACAGAGACGATCGAGTGCACCTGCCGAGAGGCTTCGAGCAAAGCCTGCAGCCGCACGATCTGCTCTTCTAATGAGAGCAGCTTGTCCGCTCGGGTTGAGGTCGCGGCGTCCATCGTTGCAGGGGGCGGGTGGAGTGGCCCCCAGTGTACATGAGCGGTGCCGGCAATAGTCAGAAACTGATGGTGCCGATGAATCATGCTGGCCATGAGGTCGACTGCGCCATGGTATGGCAATTCAAGGGCTACCACGGCGGGTCTTTCGAGGTGCAGTCAGCGGACAGGAGAACGGGTTCCAAAAGTCGCGGCCGTTCGAAAGCGCAGCCGTTCCAAAAGCGCATCCGCTCCAAAAGCGCATCCAAGGGGGATGTGGCGTGTGCGTCCATTTGAGCCAGCATTGAAGGAGAGAGAAAGAAGCAGATGAGCCAAGAACATCCCCGTCCACTCAGGCAACGAAAATCATGGCAATCGCTGGATGGCGCATGGGACTTCTTCATTGACGCACAGGCAAATTATTCGCTCCCGCAGGATGTGCCATGGGATCGCACCATAACAGTCCCTTTCAGCCCGGAGACTGAGCGGAGTGGAATCGCGGACACGGGGTTCTACACCGCGGTTTGGTACCGCCGGACATTTCAGAGACCACAAATCGGGAGCAACGAACATCTGTTGCTTCATTTCGAGGCTGTCGACTACCGCGCTAAGGTTTGGGTGAACGGCGCGAAGGTCTGCGAGCATGAAGGCGGATACACACCGTTCGTTGCCGATATCACCAACGCAGTGAACGGCGAAAGCGAATTGCAGGAGATCGTTGTGTGGGCGGAAGACGATCCTGCGGACTTGGCGAAACCCAGGGGAAAGCAGGATTGGAAGCTGGAGCCGCACTCGATCTGGTATCCAAGAACGACGGGGATCTGGCAGACAGTTTGGCTTGAGGTTGTTCCGCAGATACGGATCGATTCGCTCCGCTGGGGCTCGAGCCTTGAGCATTGGGACATAGCGCTGGACGCTTCCATCCGCTGCCGCCCGGAGGACAAGCTGTACGTGTTCGTGAGGCTTACATGTGCGGACCAACTCCTCGCCGAAGACACATACCAGGTAGTCGCGGGCGAAGTTCATCGGCGAATCGCGCTTTCCGATCCGGGTATTGATGACTTTCGGAATACGATTTTGTGGAGCCCGTCGTCGCCTACGCTCATCGATGCCGAACTGGAGCTGCGCGATGCAACCGGCAAAGTCATTGATGCAGTGCAAAGCTACACCGCTTTGAGATCGGTAGGCGTGCAAGGGGACAAATTCATCCTGAATGGGAGGCCGCTGAATCTGCGGCTCGTTCTAGACCAGGGTTACTGGCCAGAGACTGGGCTCACAGCACCAAATGACGACGCTTTGAAGCAGGATGTGATTCTTGCAAAGAAGCTGGGATTCAATGGAGTTCGAAAACATCAGAAGATTGAGTCTGCTCGATATCTGTATTGGGCCGATCGGCTGGGCTTGCTTGTTTGGGACGAGATGCCCAGCGCGTACCGCTATACGACTAGATCAATCGAGCGCCTGACCCATGAATGGCCGGACGTCGTCCGCAGAGACTGCAGTCATCCTTGCATCATTGCCTGGGTTCCGTTCAACGAGTCCTGGGGCGTCCCTGATCTTCCGGATAATCCCGCCCAGCGTCACTATGTGCAAGCTTTATATCACTTGACGAAGTCGCTCGATCCCACAAGGCCGGTCATCGGCAACGACGGATGGGAAAGCATTGCCACCGACATTATCGGGATCCACGATTACGACGACCAAGCCGAGCGCCTTGGCAAGCGGTACGGGATTGACGATATCGAAGCGCAGCTGTTCAAGAGAGAGCGCCCGGGGGGACGCATGCTCTTCGTCGGAGGGGATGCGGCATGGAAGCACCCGATTGTGCTTACCGAATTCGGCGGAATTGCGTTTGCCCAGGACGATAAGGAGATTTGGGGATATTCACGTACGGAGACGGCAAATGAACTGCTCGAGCGGTATTCGAAGCTGCTTGATACCGTAAGAAATCTTCCGGCCCTTGCAGGCTTCTGTTATACGCAGTTCACCGATACATACCAGGAAGCGAACGGATTGCTTTATGCCGATCGCACACCCAAAGCGCCGTTCCAGGAGATTGCATTGGCAACGACAGGCTCGCGGCCGGATCACGACAGCCAGACTGAGACGTTATGGCGTGAGCACATTATGCAGGGCTAACCGGGTTATGCGGCGACCTCTTCGACATCCGCGGCCACCGGGGAGCAGATTCGGTTGTCATGCTCCCACCAGCCACAATCATCAAGCGCATCATGGGCTGGATCATTACCGGCCGCCATCTGCCGAACGATATTCGCGAGACCTGTTTCGACGGGGTAGCCAGAGGTGAGATCAAAGACGCCCGGTTCGTAATACCCGTTCGCACTCGTCACCAGTTCATTCCAGTAGAACGATCCCAGGAGTGCCCATATCGTGACGGCGATGCAGTTCACTCCATCTTGTCGCGCTCCCACGGCACTTCGCCACGCAGCAGCTATCCAGCGGATCTGTTCTTCAACCTCGCATCCGAGGTGAACCTCTGTAATGGCGACCGGGATTCGATAGCGATCCCATGCTTCGCGCAGAACCGATGCAAATCCTGCAATACCGCTCTCGCGAATTCGGACCGCCTCAATATCCACGAACGGACCTTCGCTCGACCTTAGCTTGGAAGGGTAGAGGTCGACGCTGTGGTCGAGGTAGCGATCACTCGTTACGTAATAATTTGCCCCGATCACGGTTGGAGGAGACGGATGCTCGATGAACCAGAAGATGTCTCTTTCCGGTATGCCTTGGTTGCGCATATACGAAAACATCGGATGATGTCGATCGATGCGGCCGCATAGCAGATCGAATGGAAGCCACTGTCTCAGATTGAGTAGCTCCCATGTGGACTGCAACTCGGCCGTTCCACTCACCCTTCCGAGATCATCTGTCTGAATCAACTGGGCGTTGGGCGTGACACGGCGTATCGCCTCCATGCTCAGCACGGTACCCTTCAATTGGTTTAGCAGTGCAAGCAGATAACTTCGCCGGGAGTGGTGGTGCGGATACCAGACTCCATACATCCCGCTGAACCGAGCGGTGGTGTTGGGCTCGTTCACAGGCGTGTATGCGTCGATCCATGGATATCTCTCGGCAACTGCTTCGGCGTACGATGCGAGCTTCTCTGGAAATGCGGGGTCAAGCAGGCTCGTATGTCGCGGGCCGCTTCCATGGTGTACCAAACCTGCGATGGGCCGGATTCCTATGGATCGAATGGTGTGCAAGCGGGCATCATGGTGTTGCCAGGAAGCGCGTTCTTCGTACTCCTCCCAGAGAAGCCCAACGCGCAACGTCCGGATTCCAAGCTCTGCAAAGCGCTCAATGTCACCAGCGCGGCTGGAGTGGCCGGACAACTCCATCTGATAGAAATAGTGATTTCCGACGCGATTGCAGGTGCACTCAACACCGCCCCACAACTCAAGCGGCATCTCCATTTCATTGGAAGACTGGATCGATTCCATGCGATTCTCTAGAAGCGTCAGGCTGCCTCGCCGTCGGTTTCCTCCATGCTGGCAGGCTTGTTATCAATTTCGAAAATGGTCGACGGTAGCGCAATTGTGACCTTGCGTGGCGAGATTGTTCGCCTTGCGCTCAATTTTTCAAATGTGGCGAGCGCCTGAGCGACAACCTGATCCATGTTGTAGTACTTGTAAGTGCCGAGCCTGCCGACGAAATGAACGTCAGGCATCGCATCGGCCATGGCTTTGTATTTTTTATAGAGCTCAGCGTTTTTGGGCTGTGGGATCGGGTAGTACGGGTCTCCCTCCGAACGCGGATATTCGAAGACGATGCTGGTCTTGGGATGCTCCTGCCCGGTAAGGTATTTGAACTCTGTAATGCGGGTATATGGGTGCTCGTTTGGAAAGTTCACGACCGGGGCCGGTTGATATTGAATGCGGTCCAGCGTCTGGTGTTCGAACCGGAGCGACCGATAGGGAAGCTGCCCATAGCAGTAGTCGAAGTACTCATCCACCGGCCCGGTGAAGATCAGCTCCCGGAATCGCACCTCGTCCTTTGTGTCGTTGTAAGTCGTGTTCAGCATGATCCGAATGTTCGGATGATCCAGCATTCTCTCGAACATGCGGGTGTAGCCATGCAGCGGCATCGCCTGGAACTGATCGGTGAAGTAGCGGTCATCGCGGGTCGTGCGGACCGGCACGCGGGATGTCACCGACGCGTCCAGTTCCGAAGGATCAAGTCCCCATTGCTTGCGCGTATAGTTCCGGAAGAATTTCTCATACAGATCCTTGCCGACCCGGCTTACGACCACGTCCTCAGAGGTTTTTATCTCGGCGCATGGCTTTGCTAAAGAGCTGAGATAACTCTCAACCTCGTGACAGGTGAGGTGCAGGCCGTAGAGTCGATTCAGAGTGTCGGCATTGATCGGCATCGGCACGAGCTGCCCGTCAACGCTTGCGAGGACGCGGTGTTCATAGGGGCGCCACGGTGTAAATCGCGAGAGATAGTCAAACACCTTCTCGGAGTTTGTGTGGAAGATGTGGGGTCCATATTTGTGCACCAGAATTCCGGCGTCATCGTAGTAATCGTATGCGTTCCCTGCAATATGGTTCCGTTTGTCGATGATCAGGATCTTTGCGTCTAGTTGGCTCGCCAGACGTTCCGCAAGCACGGCTCCGGCGAAGCCAGCCCCGACGATCATGTAATCAAACATTGGTTCCGCTCCTTCCCTCTGCTGTATAGGCTGCGGAACTTGCGGCATCCCGCGGAATCAACCGCTGAATCTCCTTCCACATTCCTTGAAACGTTTTGTCCCAAGATGTCTTTGCGAGGAAGCTGTCGACGCGGTCAATCCATGTGGTGTCCGAGTCGTGCAGGCATTGTTCAATGGCTGCACCAAACTCCGCCGCGTCCTGTCCGATTCGGACAAGGCCAAGCTCGCTGTAGGGCGTGACAACGTCGTGAATCGGCGTGGAAACCACGCGCTTGCCAGCAGCCAGATATTCGGGCGTCTTGGTCGGGCTGATGAACCGCGTGGCTGCATTTCGGGCGAACGGCAGGATGGTGACATCCCAATTCGCAAGATGCTTCGGTAGATCGGCGTAGCTTTTCTGCCCGAGATAGTGAATGTTGTTCCCACGCGGTAACTGATCCGGCTTAATTTTGACCACTGGTCCAATCAGGACGAACTGCCATTCTGGATGATCAGCGGCAACCAGGCTCAACAGTTCACGGTCTAATCGTTCATCCAAAACGCCGAAGAAGCCGATGCGGGGATGGGGAATCGCGACCTGGTCATCAGGATCGGTCTGGAGCTCGCGCGCTGCGGCGAAGTGGTTCCGGTCAATGCTGCTGGGAAAAAGATGCACGTTGCTGTGCTGATCTTTCTTTGCGGCGTAGAGACTCGCGCCACCGGCAAACACGGCGTCCGCCTTCTCAAACAGTCGCTGTTCCTGTTCGATCAGGCCCTGCGGCGCACCGAGGAATCCGGACAGCTCATCCATGCAGTCGTAGATCGTGACTTCTGCGACCAAGTGATCCGAGAAGCTCAGCGCCATCGGCGTGTAGTACCACGCGATGAAAGAGTCGATCGCGTTCTGTGCGATGTACCGGTCGAGGAGATCACGCTGGTGCGCGATGATTTCGTGTTCGCTTGACCCTTGGGGCAGCACAGGAGTTAGCACGCGAACCCCCTCAAGGCTTACGAATTCCCTGAGCGCTGCAGTGTCTGTGCGTTCAAACACTGGATCTTCCCACAAGTAAACTTGAGCATACGATTGGCATCTCGTCATGAGATGCTGCGGCCGCTGATAAACAAAATTCCAGCGCAGGTGACAGAAACAGATCAGATGTTGCGTCCCAATTCCCATATGTTCAGCGACGTTCAACTCTGTTTGATGCAGGTTGCCAGCGGTCCGTAAGTTCTCATTGCCGGGAAACGGATACGCGCCAAATAGTTGTGTCACCTACCTGACGCTGGTTCTTAGCGTCGAGCCACACTGTCGCTGGTGAATCGGTGGCGTAGGCCGTATTCCAAAATCTTGCCGGCGCCCGATTTCAGTGGAGTGTTTCAGGGATTAACGTCACGCCGCCAGCGATGCCGGAATCGGGCAATGGTACTGGTGGGCCAAAGCGTGGAGGGATGGGACCGCGAAGGATGTGTTGGTCGGGCGGCAGTCCACGGTCACCGATGATGCGGTTTGTCCATTCGTTGGTGACTGCAATGGCGAGCTTGTTTACGCCGGAGTGCAGCAGCGTGGTTATGTCAACGTCGTATGGAGGGGCCCAGATGAGCCCGGCTTCACGACCGTTTACGCGGACTTGAGCGATGTCGTGTACGTCATCGAGGTGAAGGAACATGCGCTTTGCACGAATGGCTGCAACGGGAACATTGAATGTGGTGGAGTAGGTCGCGGTACCGGAGAAGAACTTCGCGCCTTGATCAGCGGATTGCGTCCAGAATGCCGGGCGCGCCATCTGGATGCGAGATGGAGCACCGAGGTGCGGCGGAAAGGTCAGCGTCCATGGACGATTGGTGATGTCGATAGAGTGGGTGGCGACCGATGGCGGTGGCGTGAGTTTCGGGCCTTGATCGCGAAGAAGGATGAAGACGGATTCGCGCGCAGCTAGATCAAGCTGCACCGTCGTAAAGCCCGTGTCCGCTTCATAGATCGCAGGTTGAAGGCCAGGCTGGCGGTTTCCTTTCAGGTTTTCAAGCAATGCTCCAGCGCGTGCTGTGGCGGCGGTCGGGGAGCCGTCCATTGGCCGCAGGATTTCTACGTTCTTCCCAGATGCCCGAACTTTCACGGTCAGATGATGCGGAAGATCCGACTCGTTTACCAGGAAGTACGCGTCGCCCTCGGCGAGATGACGGTGAACCCACACGGGTGCCTGGTCTGACGCGACAGTAGAGATAAGGTCGGGAGGTATCTGCAAACGAGCAAGCAGGTCTGCGAGGGTGAGGCCGCAGAAGACCACGCCTTTGTCGAAATAATGCTCGTTATCAGCGATACAGTCGGCGTCTCCCCAAAGATCCTTTGCGAGTGCACGGACCTCATCATCGGCCGCAGGATAGTTTGCAAGGCTGGGGGATACAGTGGGCCGAGGGCCGAGCACAATTGCACCCGCTGCGACGAGCTCATGCAGCTTGCGCAAGACGTCCGGCGTCATCTTCTGCGTTGGCGGAAGGATAAGCACGCGATAGCTCATGCCGCTGTCGAGGCGGATCCGGCCTTGCGGGTCGACGCTCGTGTGATGAAGCAGGATGTCGGTGTTGAGATAGTCGTAGTCATAACCAGCAGGCGGAGCAGGTCTCAGGCCTGATCCCCAGAATGGCATGGTTGAGGGCGCGCCCTGGGGCAGCAGATAGGCGAGATCGGCAACGGGAGTGCCTTGCTGCAGGATGTACTGTACGCGTGCGATGTAATCCATGAACGGGCGCGCCAACTCGGCCCAGGTGATGTTGCGGTTGATATGTGTGCCGACCATGGTGTTACCGGGCGGCGTATCGAGCGGCTGTTCGGCGGAGGTATGGAACACGAGGCGATTGACGCCCTGGGTGAACCAGTAGTCGGCGATCTTTTTCAGTGTGAAGGGTGATTCATAGCCTCCGCCGGTGAAGGACTCGGTCGCGACGATCGGCTTACCATACACGTGCGCGGCGGAGGCGGCGCCGCGGACGTCAACGTAGTACATCGATTCCGGATGGAGAGCGTGCACCCAGAACTCTGCCATCGGAATGTCGATTTTGCTTTTATTGAGCAGGGTGTCTTCGGGGATCTCAAGAGCCACACCTGAGGCTTCCGCGTAGTCCTGCATGCCGCGTTTATGCAACTCGTCCGTCATCGTGGCGTAGAACTCGTCGGCGTACATGTCGGCGAGGGTGCGGCGGAAGTCCCAGAGAAAGCGATCGCTGGCATCCGCGCTGCCGACCACGCGGCCGGCGAGCACGGGTAGCCAGGGGCGAGGATCGTAGCCGCGGCGGCGCGTGAACTGCGCGACCATATCGTCGGTCCAGTTCTGCATGCCGGCTTCCCAGCTGTCCATGGTCATGTAACGCGTCGTTGATCCGAGAAGAGGGCCGAGATGCTGTTGCAGTGGATCGACGTAGCCGAAAAAATATTGGCGAACGTAGTTGGCGTTCAGCTTATCGACTTCGTAACCACTACCCGCGGGGACAGACGGGCGATTTCTCGCGCCCGTCAGGGAGTAGCCCATTCGCAGCACAGTCCAGTGGCCGGGAGGAACGTCCCACTCAAGCGTGCCGTCAGAGCGCATCCTGGAGGTCAGGTCCACAATATCGTTGCGATTGACCGTTGCAGATGACGGTGAGTTCGGCGTGGGCAAGGTGTCGTAGACATCCATCAGGCTGCCAAAAGCTCCTTTGTCCTCCCATCGGTTGACGCGAGCGTCGGTGTATAGGATGGCCTCTGTGAGGTTGTAGCTCTTTGCGGCGACTAGCGGGCCACCGTGAATGACTGCGGCAGGTGCGAGACCTGCCGCGTCAAATTCGATACGAAAGAACCGCGCCGTTGTTGCCGGAAAGGCGTAGGTGCGGATGAAGGCGCCGTGGTAACCCTGCGGGCCCGGCAATGTGACGATCGTGTGGAACGAACGCCCATCATCGCTCGCGAGGAGCTTGCCGACAGGAATACGTCCATGAACGCCGAGCGAAAGCGCGCGCGCCGTGAATGGCTTTTCGAACTCGTATTGCAGCCATGCGGGCGAGCCGTCTTTTGGCGCGTTGAGGGTCACGCCAGTGTTGAGGCTGTCGTCCAGAAGTGAATCCGTGTTAATCGCCCCACTGCTGGCGGTGATGCGCGGATGTAGCGACCCTATCGGGATGGCGTCCTCGGGAGTGCGATACGCGATTACGGCGGAGTCGCGGTAGAAATGGGGTGCGTCCGGCCGCGCGCCCGCAGTCGAATCGCGGACCGGACCCTCGTTCGAAGGAGGTGAGGCAAGCTGGCCGCTGAATCGTTGTGGGCCTTGAAGGTTGGTCTCGCTCCAGACGAGCTTCTTCATCGCCATCTGCTGGTTGACCCATGGACCTCCTGCCTCGCTCCAGCCGGCGCAGCTAAAAATTCCCATCTCCAGATTTAGGCGTCGCGCCTCTTCAGCGGAATGGCGCATGGCGTGGTACCACTCTTCGGTTCCGAAGTGAATCTTCGGCTCGACCTCCTGCCCTCCTCCGGCGGCAACATCGGCCAGCTCGAACCCGCCAATGCCGGCACGCTTCATCCACTCGAGGTCCTTGGTGATACCGGTTTCCGTCACGTTGCCGTTAGTCCAGTGCCACCACGTACGCGGGCGTGCGGAGTCGGGCGGATTCTTAAAGCCAGCGAGCAGGGAATCCGAAGAAGACTGGGCAGACGCGATAGTACTGAGGGCCACCAGCGCAAGGACCGCAAGGGCAGATCTCATCTAGCGCTCCGGCTGAAGGTTCTGCTTCAGAAATTGGACGTAGATATCCCAATCGGAAGGAACCATGCCGTGGCCGCCCTCATGCATGTAGTAGTTGAGGCCATCACGGAAGATTGGCTGCTTAGCCGCGGGCCAAGCGTCTGTGCCGAGATCCTGTTTTCCGAGAAGTTTGTAGACCGGCCCTGCGGCAACCTCCGCAAGGAACTCACCTTTTGGATCGGACCAGGAATCTGTGCTGCCCGTTTGCAGCAGGAGCGGTCTCGGCGCGATCAGCGCGACGAGCATATTCGCATCCATCGGTGCTCTGTCCGGGAAACCAGCCCAATTGGCGTAGTTCGCAGCGAACTGATATGGATAGCGCGTGGGCGCCGTGAGATGAGCAATGGTCTCGCCATAATCGCGATGACTGAGGGCCGCCCCGCCTTCACCCGAGCAGCTCGCGATCACGGCAGCGAACCGCTGATCGTGGGCCCCGGCCCACATCACAGTCTTGCCGAGCCGCGAGACTCCATGAATCGCGACGCGCTTTGCATCCACCCCCGGATCGGTTTCGAAGTAATCTTCCACGCGGCTCATGCCCCACGCCCACGCGGCAATGGAACCCCAGTCATCCGGTGCGCGGGTCGCTTCCGTGGTGCCTGGTTTCGCGTAGACAGCGCGGATCCCGTTGCTGAAGCCGTTGAGATAGTCCGGGTCGACGTCGCCATAGTAGAAAGTCGCGACGCCAAAACCGGCATCGAGCAGCGGCTCGATGTTGATACGGCCGAACCCGCGTCCTGGAGGAGGAGTGATCCGTGTATTGGTTTTCGCGTTCCAGATGGTCTCGGGCTTGATGCCGGCGTCGTCAACTGCGTTCTGCACGGGGCCGAAGTTGATGCTCAGAAACATCGCGACAGGCTTTTTCGCGTCAGCAGGTAGATACTCCAGCAACTGAATTGCTGGTCCGCCATGATTCGCGGTGAGGTAGATCATCACCTGCTTGCGAATCGCCTTGCCATGCAGCGTCGGGGTGCCTTTATCGAAGACGTCGAATGATTCGGCAGCAGGGCGGCCCGGCGCTTTGCCATACTGTTGTGTCTCGAAGAGCGAGACAATCTGTGGCCGCCGCTTTGTCCACCATGTCTTCGCGTCTTTGACCTGCTTTCCATCTTCGAGCAGAAGCGGGTCGGGAAGCGTGTAGGTTCCGACCTTCGCCTCGTCGTAGTTCACGGGGATGCCGGCGACAACGGTGGGCGCGGGCCGCGGAGGCGGTGGCGCTGTCTGCGCATCACTGGCAGCGAAGAGGAGAGTGGACGCGACACAGACCAGCGTCCTTCGTCGTGACTGATGAGTTTTCACGGTTGTTCCAGAGTGAAAAAGTTTCGATACGAACACTAGTGTGAGAGCGCGCTGTTGTCAATCAGGCGCAAACGACTGGGCGTCTTCAGCCCGCAGCATTCGCCATCGAAGCGATTGTATGAATGCGAATTCGCAACCGATTCTGGAATCTCGTGACCGGCTAGGTGGCTGAGTAGGGTGGTGGTCTCAGGTAGTCGGGACCCAAACGCTGGACTGGTGCCAACTGGTCTCGATCTCGGGAATGCTGAGGTGTCCATGTCCGTGCTTGCAGACCAGCTCAGTCCCGTTGAATTCGAGGAAGTTCCAGGAGGGCCGGCCTACACGTGCCGGAGACGCAAGCGAGCATAAACAGTGTTGGCAACGCAGCGCAGTATCGAGTGAACTCCACCGCAAACCGAGCAGGCTAAGGAGCACGAAAGAAAGGCTCTGCAGGACGAGCGCCGTGAAGGGAAGAAATGGCCGAATGGGCCAGGTGAAGTCACTGGTGAGCATCCAGGACAGAAGAAGGATCAGCACCATCTTGGCGGTGAGAAAGAGCCGTGCCTTAATGCGAAGTCGATGCGGGCTGGACAGGTTCTCTTCAAAGGAGGTAACTGCAGTCGCAAGGCTAACGAAGGCGATGAGTGATGCCTCTGCCGCGATACGAGGGAGATTGGCCAATGCTATGACCGTGAACGCATGCAGACTCCCCGCCGCGATGATCGCGGGTATGGTAGCAAGCAGAAGCAAAGATACGAGCAGCAGGATGCAGAGTGACGGCGTGCCGGTAAGAGCGCGGCTGACGGTTTCGGTCCGCAGCCAGAGAGCATCCTGAATGACGCCGAACACCAGCGCCGGTGCGGGACGCGGAACGCGTTGATACGACCGATACCAAAGCTCCGCCTGCCATGAGCGGAGCCAATCCTCGCGCTCGGCGATTGGCACCAGCCATTGAGTCGCTGCCAGGAGGAGACGGTCGGTGCGGGTGAGCGGGGAGGGGAGCGCTGGGATCATACGTGCTTCTCCGGGAGCAGACGGGCGAGCAAAGGATAGCGCTCCGTGGCCGCAAGAATCGCAGCTTTTCCGGAGTGCGTGATCTCGTAATAACGACGGGCGGGGCGCTGTGCAGCAGCCGCGTCGGCTTCGGACTCCCAGCGCGAGACGACGAGCTCATCTCGTTCGAGTCGACGCAACGCCGGATAGACGGTTCCGCTGGGCAGACCGGTGGCCTCCATTATGTCGAACCCGAAGCAGTAGCCGAGGCTCAGAGCCTTAAGGATGAGAGCGGCGCTATGGGACAGGCGAGGCGGTTTCATGCTATGTAGTATTCTACTACATGTAGTATGCTACATAGCGGAGCGCAAAAATGCTCGAACTCAGGAACGTATCGAAGACCTACCGCAGCATCCCGGCTGTCGAGAACGTGAGTTTCACGCTGCGCGAGGGTGAAGTGCTTGGGTATCTGGGCCCGAATGGATCCGGGAAGTCAACGACCGTGAAGATGGTGATCGGTCTGATCGAACCAACCAAGGGCAAAATCTTCTTCGAAGGTCGAGACATCCGCGAAGATATCGCCGCGTACCGTGCGCAGTTGGGATACGTGCCGGAGGAGGCGCAGGTCTACACACACCTTTCCGGGCTCGAGTACCTGCAACTCGTCGCACGATTGCGAGGCATGCCGGAACGTTTGATTGAGCGAAAGGCCGGGGATCTGCTGGCGCTGCTCGGACTGAAGGGCGCGGAGTTCTCTCCGATGTCGAGTTACTCGAAAGGAATGAAGCAGCGGGTGTTGATTGCGGCTGCGATCCTGCACGATCCGAAGCTGATCGTGTTTGACGAACCACTGTCCGGCCTCGATGCTATATCGGCCCGGCTTTTCAAGGACCTTCTGTCGCTTCTCTCCAAGCAAGGAAAGGCCGTCTTGTATATCTCGCACGTGCTCGAAGTCGTCGAGCGTGTGTGCGATCGTGTGATCGTGTTGAGCAAAGGGCGGATGGTTGCAGATGCCGCGCCCGCGGAACTTACGAAGCTGATGAAACTCTCGAGCCTGGAGAGCGTGTTCGCGCAGCTGGTTGAGCAGACCGAAACCGAGCGAATGGCGCAGCAGGTCGTTGATGTCATGAAGGTGCGCCATGCGTGATACAAGGATGCGCGAGTTGACGCTGCATTTCTTCCGCCGCTTTTTCGAGAACGATGTGGTGCAGAGCGGCAACGACATGCTGACTACTGTGATTCGCGCGTTGGCGGTGGTTGCTGCGCCGGGACTGATGTTTGCCTTCTGGCTGCAGAATCAATATCCGCAGCGCACACGCTGGGGAAGGATTGAGGATGAGTACTTCTTCGTGATGTTCTCGTTCGTCGCGATGGCCGGCATCGCGATCTTTGAGTGGGAGATGCTCTTCCCCGATAATTTGGATTTTCTTGTGCTGACTCCGCTGCCTCTCTGGAGATGGCAGATGCCGGCAGCGAAGGCAACTGCACTCGCAATGTTCCTTGGTCTATTTCTCGGTGCAGCCAACTTCTTCGGGGTCCTTATGTTGCCTGCGGTTGCGAACGCGAACATCGGGAGACAGATCGCAGCCCACGCAGTCGCAACCTTATCAGCGGGCATCTTTGGGGCTCTGGCGGTGATGCTGCTGGGTGGCGTATTGGTCTGCAGCGTACCCGCGAGGCTGTTCCGCAGCATTTCGCTTGTCTTTCGCATGCTCGCAATAACCGTTCTTGCCCTGGTGGTGATTCACTACGCCCGCTTTGGAGATTCCATGCCCGGCCTACTGGCTGATGGTGGACAACGGATGCGATGGATTCCTACGTTCTGGTTTCTGGGGCTGTACGAGGCGATACAGCACGGAGGAGCAGCGCCGGAGTTCGCGCGCGCGATGACTCACCGGGCCGATACTGCATTAGCGCTGCTCGCATTGGGCCTGATGGTTGTGTATCCAATGGCATGGAATCGAATGCGAAGAATGGCAATCGAAGAGCAAGTCAATCGAGGAGCAAAACAAGGCGGGTGGTCGCGGGCGGCAGTCCATGCAATTGTTCGCTGCCCGGAAGAGCGCGCTGTATTTCACTTCATCGGAAAAGCCATGGCACGGAACAGCCGGTATCACGTTTACATGGCTATCTATTTCGGTGCAGGCCTGGCCTTAGCGATCTCCTGTGCCGTGCACGTGCGGTCCGTCGCGGCAGTCCCGGAGCCGAGTCTGTCATCATTTGGTTTGCATGCCGTGATGCCGCTCCTGGTCTTCTGGGTGATAGCCGGCTTGAAGATGGCGTTCGCCTTTCCTCTGCAGCTTCATGCGAGATGGATCTTCCGCTCCACCGGGGCATCGTTGTCGAGGTGCGTCGCCGCGGCGAGCAAATGGGCTCTTGCGTGCGGATTTGCCGTGGTCACTCTCGTGACAGTCACTCTAGGTTTAATTGGATCCAGCGGCCGCAACTTGCTGGTGCAGGCCGTATGCGGGGTATGCCTATCTGCCATATTGGTGGATGGATTTTTCTTTGCGCAGACCGGCGTGCCATTCAGCCAACCGCGTCGTCCGGGAAGGACGAGTCTCCCGCTGGTGCTCACGCTCTACCTGGGAATTTTGCCGCCGTTCATCTTCGGAATGATTCTGCTGGAACTGAGAGTAGAGAAGAATCTGTTGTTGCTGATTGCGGTTGTTGCGCTTGTTCCGGTTGTGCATCAGGTACTGCGGAAGCTGCACGACCGCGCCGTGCTCATCGAGGAAGAACGCGAGAACGCGGATGGGGAATTTCAGTTACTAGGCCTGTGCGGCGACCTTACTGCCTGAGCCTCGGAACTGATGCTGCAGATCGCGGGTCGAATACATTTCATGATAGCCGCGTCACGATATGTATTCGACCAACCGCCGAGAGGGGCTGAATGCACTGTTCTAAAAGAAGAACTTCCCGACCAACTCGATAATCCGGCCTGAACCGTTATTGGACGTATCGCCGGTAATCGTGCCAAAGCCACCGGTCAGAGACTCGGCAGGTTTGGTGTAGCCGCCGGTTCCCGGATTGTTGAGGTGGACGTGATTGAAGGCATTGACCGCTTGCGCCCCAAGCTCCAGTTTTGTCGTTTCCGTCAGTCTGAACTGCTTGTGAATGGCGAGGTCCACGTCGTACCAGCCAGGGCCATAAATTTGGTTCGCCCTGACACCAAATGGAGTGAAGTCCATCTGGCCATTAGCAGTGACTGGATTCGCAGGAGCAGTAAATGCGGAGGAGTTCCAGTAGCCGGTAACCTTTGTGCGAGCCAAGTCCGCCGAGCCCGGCTTGTATGGATCTACGCCCTTAACCAAGGGTGCGTTGCAGCTCCAGGCGGTGCCGCCCGCAAACCATGGTCCTGTAAAACCACCCGTCGTTGGATTGCCGCCAATCGTACCCTGGCAGCCAACATTGGCCAGAACGCCACTGGAGGCAATCCAGATTGGGGCAATCGTCCACCCACCGATCAGTGCATCCTCGAACGCATTCGCATTGGATACCCACCGGGCACCATGACCGAGCGGCATCTGATATTCGCCCGACAGTTTGAACTGGTGGGCGGCAAGATTGGAGCAACGGACGTAGTCAGCGCGGTAACCGCCGAAGCCTACGACCCACGGCGCCCTGCCATTGCCAGCGCCACCCTCGTTCTGCTGACCGCCCTGCGTATCAGACAAGCAGGTTGCGTAGGTATAGTTTGCGTCCATGTTGACACCGCCGGTAAATTCATGCCGGTATTCCAATTCCCCAGCATGATAGTTGCTGATCTGGCCATTGTTCTCCATCGGCCCTTCAAGAGCCGCCAGATTCGGAAACGGAATTGTGTAGGTGCCGTCGGGCATCCGTGGCGAGGTGGCGCAGAACGGATCCGACGCTGTGTTGCACAAGGTCACAGGAGCCGTACTTGGGGTAAGCGTCTGCCGGGGAGCGTTATGGTATGGGTTGGCGCTTTCGAGCTGTCTGCCAAGATTGCCGACGTAACGTGCCTCAATGGAGTCGTGCTTAGTGAACAGCCATTGCAATGCCACGTTGAGCGTGATCGTGTACGGTACTTTGAAGTGGTATGGCTTACCGTAGAGAGCCACCGAGCCAAGCGGCAGATACGCGTTGACAGGGTCATTCATGTTGATGAGGGCGAACGTGTTCTCCATTGTGGCCACACTGCTGCCAATCACTTGCGGCGTGTAGGGGTTATTGGGGCCATTATTGATATTGAACCGGAACGGATAATTGGTACCGAGCGTACCGCCATACCCGATTGAGTTGAATGCACCGTAGGCGAAGCCCATACCCGCACGCGCTACAACATTTGGTCGGACACGGTAAGCGAGACCGAGGCGCGGTCCCCAGTTGTTCTTGGACATCTTGTTGGCTGAGTTATTCGGTTCACAGATGATCGGAATGTTGTCGTAAGCGAGCAGCGCTTTGAAGGTGGGTGACATGGTGGTTGCGCAGCCCTCGTGCGCAACATAAAAGGCGCTGCCGGAAGCCTCGTTGCCATCGCCGCCCATCCAGAAGTTGGCCTCCTGCCCTTTATCGGAGGAATAGGGAGCGAAGTAGTCCCACCGCATCCCCAGCGAAGCTGTGAGCGCTGGTGTGATCTTCCAGCTATCGGACACATAAAGGCCGATGTAGGGAGCATGATAGGTGGACTTGCTCCAGTTGCTGCCATTGAAGCCGTTGGCTCCGCCCAGTGGAGTCGCTGAAGTGCTGACGCCTCCCGCTGCCAGGTAGGTGGCGTTAGCGGTAGTCGGAACCAGGAGGAAGTCTGTCATACTGGGGCCGCCGTCCCCGGAGCCAGGCACGTTCGAGTATTGCCCATAGGTGAAATGGCCCCTCGAGTACGGTAGTTGGGCGATGTTGCCGTAGGTAAAGGTGTACTGACCACCGAACTTCCACTCATGCTTGCCGATCGTCTTGGTCAAGCCGTCAGAGAACTCCCAGGCTCCCACCTTCTGCCAGGTAATGTTGACGCGGGATCCGAAATCGGAGATGTTGCTGCCGATCTGGAAGTACGGAAGGCCGCCATTGTTCGCACTTTGGGGGATGCCGGGAACTCCATATTGCGCGGGAAGACCGAGGGTGTTGTCGATATTGTCTGGGTCCGTGCGGGTGTTCCAGTTGTGCTCGTCGGATAACCTTGCTTCATTGATCAGGGTTGGACTGAACTGGTGGGTCTCCGTGAGGACAACGATGTACGTCGGATTGGTCGTCCAGAACGGCGTGTTGCCGCCACCCTCGAGAACGCCCTGGAATGGAGGAGCCTGCTGATTGATCTGGTTGTAATGGCTCCAGGTCAGGAATGCAGAATCCCTATCGCTGAATTTATGGTCGAGCCGTACATCATATTGCTTCGTATTGATCGTCTGCGGCAGAAGCTCGAAAAAGTTATTCGCGTAGCTGCCAGTCGTTGTGTTCACACCATTCGAGTTGTATCCAATGTTATTTGGAGAATATGCCTTGAATAGTTGAAGCAGCTTGACGGCGTTCGGATCCATCCGATTGCTCGGAAGTTGATTGAAGCAGGTGGTGGGAACGGGACCGCCCGCGAATTGTGAAACCCAATTCGTAGTTGACATGAGGCTCGGACACCCCGCTGGAGCTCCCAACTCCTGGAAATAGGGATCCCGGACGATCGCATAGGTACCGGTGTAATACTGCCCATTGATCAGCGTGTTATTGAAGGTTGGGCAGTATGATCCCTTCGGACAGGTTGCGGTGAGACCAGTGATTGTATCTTTCGAATTGAGAGCCACCAGGCGCGTCGTGGCGGGATCAAGAATTGTGCCTTGCTGGAACGTACGGCCGATCCCGTCCACCTTGGTGTTTTTATTTAACCCCATGATGTCCACGAGGTTCGTAAAATTGCTGCTCTGCATAGTGCCGGTGGGCAGGGTCCCAGTAAAGCTGGGTGTCTGGCTGTAATAGGTGTACTGGAAATCGACGGTGAAGAACGTCCTGTTACGGCCGTCATAACCGGGAAGGATGACCGGTCCGCCGAGAATACCGCCGAACGAATTCTCCTTAAGTCTGCCAGGCCGGTTCGGCAGCGGGGTCGCTCGCAACAGTTGATTCCGCTTATTGAAGTAATCGTTCGCGTTATACGCGTCGTTCTCGTTGTACTCCCAGAGATCGCCCGAGAACTTGTTCGTTCCCTGCCTCGTGATGACGTTTACCACGGTGCCATAGGACTTTCCGAGTTCAGCGGAGTTGTCGCCTGTCTGGAGCTTGAACTCCTGGATGGCGTCAGGAATCGGCGGAATCGTGATGCCGCCGAAGACCTCGGCGTTGTCGTCGGCTCCGTTCAGGCGAACATCCACAGCGCCGCTCTGCACGCCGTGGATGAGAAACGTGCCTGTCGTCGAATTGCTGCCCGTAAATTGGACGCCCGGCGCGATCGTAGCCAGGTCCATGAAGTTCCGGCCGCCGCTGCCACCGAAAATCGGCAGCTCGGCTATTGCCTCATTGCTGATGGTGGTGCCCAGGGAGGCATCTTGCGCCTGCAGAAGCGGCGCCGCCGACGTGACTGTCACCTCCGCCGAAACCTTCCCGACCTGGAGGCCGACGTCCTCTGTGACGGTCGTGCCGAGGTGAACAACAATCTGATTGACAACTGAAGTTTCGAATCCTTTTGCCTGAACATTGAGCGAATACGTTCCGACCGGCACCAGCGGAAAGGCATAAGCTCCGGCGTGGGTCGATATCGTCTTTTGGCTCACCCCGGTCGCAGTGTTCGTCAGGGTGAGATTCGCCGCAGGTACGAGGGCACCCGATGCGTCCTTGACCGTGCCGGTAATGCTGCCCGTATCGATACCCGCCTGACCAAAGCTTGGCCCGGAGGCAGCGAAGATCAGAACCGCTGCAAGCATCATCAGCAGCACTCGTTCACCTGGCAAGCGATCGCCGATCAGCGACCGTCGGCCCGAAAGATGACAGACGCTATTTGCGGGAACTAGGCGAGGGAAACCTAAACTGCTGAACTTTGCTGCCGTCATTCGAGCCTCCATATAGTTATGGTGCGATCAGCAAATCAATTTGGGATTGCTTATATATCAGGAGCCGGTCTAAGACATACCACAATACGGTGTTGATGTATACCGCTAGCCTCTTGGAAAGTCAAGATCCCCAAACAACTCGGGCGATCGAAATCGCGGAACAAAGGCGGCCGGGCGGCAGCTCTTATGCTTTATCAGTTCGGAGAACTGCAGACGGACGTCCGGCGGGCGCTTTCGAAGCGCGCTTGGGCGAAGAGCTAGGCTGTTCTTTTCTTGATGTTGGTTTGGTTTGTCGGAGTTCCTTGCCAGAGAGCCGCAGTCCAGCGGAGGAGGTGGGACTCATCCATCAGAAGAAACCTCTCCAGGCTCATCATCAATTCTTCCAACTTGTTGTGCAGGTGTTTCCGCATGGCCGCATCGGCGATCTCTTCGGACCCGGTGGCCAGTGAATGCGCCAGTTGCTCATGCCAATGCGCAGGCAGCTTACGTCCACCATAAAGCTGGTGGTCGTAAAACCAGTTGAAGACGAGCAGTTGGTTTTTTTCGATCTGCTGTGTCAGAAACGGAAGATTGGTACACTCCGCGATTTGCGTATGAAAGCGCATGTGCGCACAACGCCAGTCATAAAGAACCGTAGGTTCCGGCTGATCCGAACTGGTTGTCAATTCATGCATGGCATCGAGTTGTTTGGCCATCTCAACCAACTCGTCGCGCTGCTTCACTGTTGCAATCCGTGCGAACAAGCGGGCGGCCTGCGTCTCTAAACCTTCGCGAACGGCCCAGAACCCTCGAATGTCCTGCGGCGTCGGAGTCCTTACCTTGGTTCCGACACGCGGCGTGTTCTCGATCAGATACTCATTTTCCAGGCGGCTCATCGCCTCGTTAATGGGAACGAGGCTCATTCCGAATTCGTTCGCGAGATCGCGTCGGGACAGAACCATTCCGAAGGTGTATTCACCTTTCAGGATGCGCTCGCGTACTCGTCGGTACGCCTGTTCCGCGAGGTCGGTCTCCTTCTGCTCTTTGCCACGGGACGCCATATGCGTTGACAACCGTATCATAGACTGTTAAGTTTGTGACGTTTTATTTACCGCTTCTAAAATATCAGAATGACTCCTTCGGCGCTCATGGTGCTTTCATTCTTCCGCCTGAGGACTTTCACGGTACGGTAGCGTGGTTCGAATGTCGAGGGTCTAATGCGGTCATCTTCCGTGGGTCTGTCAATGATCGTTTTTAGCGGCTTGTTGATTGCCAGCTTTGCAGCACCAATGAAGCTCGCCCGAAGGTTTCGGTGGGAAAACACCTGGTTCGTCTACGCGACCTTGGCACTGGTGATTCTTCCCGCCGGGCTCGTTAGCTGGGCAGTTCCACATCCCCTAGATCTCTATCGATCACTTCCCATTCAAGTGCTGATTGCGCCACTCTTGTTCGGATTTGGGTGGGGGATCGCGCAAGTTACATTTGGCCTCTCTATTGCGAGAGTCGGTATGGCAATGGCATTCGCGATCGTGATCGGCCTCAGCTCTTTGCTTGGAAGTGTCGTTCCACTTGCCGTATTTCAGCCACAGGATCTCTTGGGCCGCCCGGGAGCAGTGCTTCTTACGAGCGCAGTGCTTCTCTTTTCAGGTTTGGCGGTGTACGTGATGGCAGACAAGCGGAGGCAATTGCAGGGTTCCGAAATTAATCACGCCGGTTCGGGCCGCGGCGTTCTGCTGTGCATTTTTACCGGCTGTTTCGGTTCAATGATCAATATGGGGTTCGTCTTCGGCCATGGCATTGCAGAACAAGCGGAGCGGGACGGCGTCTCAACAGGAAGCGCGACGATCTGCGTTTGGGCTGTCGTGCTTGCGGCCGGATATCTTCCGAATCTGGCATATACGATCTATCTTCTGAAGAGGAACCACACGATCGCGCATTTCGTTGGCTCATTTATTCGCGACTCATCGGTTGCCCTCCTGGCTGCCGTCCTCTGGCTGTTTGGAATGCTTGGTTATGGATTCGGCGCAGAGAAGATGGGCAAGTACGGAAACTCCATTGGGTTCGCCGCGTTTATGGCCGTGACTCTGATCTGGTCCACTTCGTTGGGCCTGTTTGTCGGTGAGTGGAAGTCCGCGCCGTCAATAGCGATGAGACGCATGCGGATTGGACTCGCTCTGATTTTGGTGTCGATGTCGGTACTCGGAGTCGGCACATTAATCCATTGAAGCCATTGAGGTATTCATGCGGATCACCAAAGTACATTCCGAGCTCTACAGAATTCCAGTGCATCGGGACATGCATGACGCGATTAGACATTTCAGTCACATGGACGTCGTGTTCGCCCATCTCGAAACGGAAGACGGAATCACGGGGTCTGGATTTACTTACAGCATTATCCCGCATGGTGCCAGAGAAATTTGCTCATTCATCGATTGCAGCTTCGCGCCATTGATCCGCGGCATGGACCCGCGTGATCACGAGCAGGTGTGGGCGAGGATGTGGCGTTCGGTCGATTGGGTGGGCCGTGGCGGCATTGCCATTCTCGCTCTTGCTGCAATCGATATCGCCATCTGGGACGTCAAGTCACAATTGGCCGACATGCCCTTATATCGACTCCTCGGCGGCCATCATAATCGCGTCCCGGTATACAACACGGATGGTGGATGGCTGAACCACACAATTGAACAGCTTGTAGAAGAGACCGCGAACATCGTTAAGGAAGGGTTCAGTGGGACAAAAATAAAGGTTGGAAAAGCAACTCCCGCCGAAGACACGGAGCGAATCGCTGCGGTTCGAGAGGTTCTTGGACCCCATCGCCGTCTGATGATTGATGCAAATGAGCGCTTCACAAGTGCTGAAGCTATCCGACGAGCTCGCATGTGGGAACCGTACGACCTGTTCTGGTTTGAAGAACCACTTCCCGCCGAAGACACACTCGGACACGCGCGCCTAAGGGAGCAAACCTCCATACCGATCGCGATCGGTGAATCACTTTTCAGCCGCTATCAATTCCGTGATTACGTCACCGCTGGAGGCGCTTCGATACTTCAACCGGACGCATGCCGGTGTGGTGGAATTACCGAGTGGCTCAAGATAGCTCACCTTGCAGACTGTCACAACATGCAGGTAAGCCCCCATTTTGTTATGGAGCTTCACCTGCCGCTCGTGGCAGCAATTCCGAACGGTCTTTTTGTGGAATACATTCCATCTCTGGACCCGGTTTTGGCGGAGCCGCTGAAGCTTGTGGATGGGCACTTCATTCCGAGCGAGGAGCCTGGACTTGGCATTCTCTTCGATTGGGAGCGGCTCAACCAATTTAGAGCAAACCAATGAGAATTGATGGCCATCAACATTTCTGGAGAGTAGATCGCGGCGACTATCACTGGATGAGCCCAGCCGTCGCGACGCTTTATCGAGATTATCTTCCTGCAGACCTGATTCCATCTCTCAAGAAGCACGAAATATGTCGAACAATTCTGGTGCAGGCGGCTCAAACGACCGGCGAGACGGACTTTCTCCTGGAACTCGCTGCGCAACACGAGTTTATTGCCGGCGTCGTAGGCTGGCTCGATCTCGCGAGCCCGGATTTCGCGAGCCACTTTAGTCGTTACCGTGAAAACCCGAAGTTCATCGGTCTGCGGCCTATGCTCCAGGATCTCGAGGATGATGCGTGGATTATCCGTCCTAATGTTTTGCAATCACTGCGAATCATAGCTGAGGCGGATTTTCCTTTCGAGTTCCTCACGTATCCACGCCATCTTCCATATGTCGCTCAGGCGTTGGACGAGATTGGAGAGATGCGAGCAATCATCGACCACATCTCGAAACCAGATATAAAGCACCACAAGCTCGAACCATGGCAGGGTTCGATAAAGCAGATTGCGGAGCACAAGTCTCTTTTCTGCAAGCTCTCGGGCATGATAACGGAGGCCGATCATTCTGATTGGAGTCCTGACGATCTGCAGCCTTACATCGATCATGCGGTCGATTGTTTCGGGTGGGATCGTGTGATCTTTGGCAGCGACTGGCCCGTGTGCCTTCTCGCAGGGACATATGACCAGGTATTGGAGGCGGTCTGTAATGTGTTGCGACCGCGGATGAATCAAGATGCTGAACGCAAGCTGTTCGGCTTAAATGCGGTGCAGTTCTATAAGTTGAGTCTGACATGAGCCGTCCACTTGGAATCGCATTTGTCGGCGCGGGCATCGTCGCGGAGATGCATGGACGCGGCATCGCAGAAAATGCGAATGCCACATTCGTCGGTGCATACGACCCGAACCCCGAAAGAGCGGCATCCATCACGCAGAAATTTGGCGGGCGCATCTTCTCTAGCCTTCACCAGCTTCTTGCCGACTCTTCCGTGGATGCGGTGCATGTATTGACACCGACCGCCCATCACGTTGACACAGCAGTTGCATGCCTCAGAGCAGGGAAGCATGTGCTTGTCGAAAAGCCCGTTGCGAACACTCGGGAGGAGCTGAGAATCCTGCAAGAGGAGAGCATCCGGTCGGGCCGTGTCTGTATGCCCGGGCACAACTATATTTATGTGCCTTCTCTGAAGCGTGCGAAACGCTTATTGAACAGCGGCAAATTAGGAGAGATTGCCAGTCTCTGGATTCTCTATAACATCTTTCATCAGGAAGAGGTCGCAGCAATTTACGGAGGTGTGTTACGGGCAGTCTGCATGCATCATGCCTACTCGCTCTTGTACCTCTTGGGACGTCCTAACCGCGTCTCTTGCATAACGTCACGAGTGCACTACGAGCGCCTTGAATGTGAAGATCAGGCGATGATCACTTGTGAGATGCAAAGCGGTGCTTTAGCCAATTTATGGTGCAGCTTTGCAGCTAACGATCCTACGAATGATCCTTGGACTGTGACGTACAAAATACTTGGCACAAAGGGAGCCGTGAATTTCTCGTGGAACGAGGCACAATTCGAGGATTCCGGTGGACCAGCGTGGGGAATGCCCTGCTACGAGGAGGGCTTTATCTATCAAATCGATCACTTTATCAACCATTGCGTTCTGCGCGGCGAGAGTCCGCTCTCTACGTTAAGTGACGCCGCCGACGCGTTAACGATAATAAATGCCGCCCAACGCTCTGCAATTAGCAAGCGGTCGGAGGTTGTGGTCTATGAGTGAACCACTCTCCTCCATGCACAGCCATATGCGATTAGTACAACTCCAGTCCAGCAACGAAAGGCGCATTGGACTTGTAGAGGAGCCGGATCTGCGGTTCTTAGCCGGTCCAGCCTCTATCTATGATTTCGCAAACCATACAATTCGAAGCGGGAGCACCTTTCCTTCCGTTGTAACCAATCACTTAAGCACAGAAAGAGTGCCGTATGACGCTGTTTATTATGGAACTTCAAAGTGGCACCTTCTGCCTCCGCTGGATCATCCAAGCGAACTGTCCCGCTGTCATCTGTCCGGAACCGGACTTACCCATTCAGGCAGCGCACGCCATAGAAATGCGATGCATGATCTGAAGGAACCCGATCTCAGCGATAGTATGCGGATGTTCCAATGGGGTCTTGTATCGGGGAAACCGCCGGCTGGAACGATAGGCATTGCTCCCGAATGGTTCTACAAAGGTAATGGCGGGAATCTGCGTGCCACGGCGAGCCTCTGCTGGTTCGGCCTATGCAGAGGATGGAGGTGAGGAAGCGGAGATCGCCTGTTGCTATATCATCGGACCTTCCGGCGAACCGTATCGAATCGGAATGGCCGTTGGGAATGAGTTTTCCGATCATGTCTTTGAGAAGAAAAACTATCTCAATCTGGCGGGATCCAAACTACGCACATGTTCACTCGGTCCCGAACTCGTACTGGATCCTACATTCGATTCCGTGACAGGCAGGGTTACCCTCAAGCGACACGATGATGTCTTTTGGTCACCGGAACTTCATACAGGCGAATCATCCATGTGTCACAGCCTGAAAAACGTTGAACATCACCACTTTAAATTCGAGATCCATCGACGACCCGGGGACGTGCACGTGCATTATCTGGGGGCCGATCTTCTCAGCTTTGGCGAGAACGTCCGTCTTAAGGACGGAGACGTTGTGGAAATTAGCTTCGAAGGGTTCGGCAGGCCCCTAATTAATCCCGTGCGCTTCGTTTCATCAACGGGGTATCATCCGATTAAGGTTCGATCCCTTACTTGATTAGCGAGACAAGCTTATCTTCACAATTACCGCGCTTGTACTTTGAACCGGAACACGAACCATGCGGTCGTGAATGGGGCGAACCGGAGTCCACTTCCCCCGCCAGACTGCGTTATCGGTAAGAGCAGCTCCTCCAAGAGTCGCACTCATTGAGGCCGCATTCCCCGGGTCACCATTAGATAACGTTATATATTCGGCATTGCGGGTCCGGAAGCCATTTATTGCAATAATGGCGGCAATAGCAGTCACGTCATGGGTAGTTGCGTGTGTCTTATTGATCAGGGTCACATAGATATTCTGATCAGTTCCTATTGCATACGCTGTAAGATTGATCTTCCTCGGATTGGAGAGAGAAAGCGGCATGATGTAGCCATGTGAGCCAACATCGAAAGCCTTAATTCCGTAGGCTTTCGGATTTACCCGATAGTTACCGCATGCCGCGTGAGAGCACGGAGTAGGATCCTGAGTTACTGTATCTGTGGGTAGCCATGGATTGTTGTGGAAGTTTATGCCGGCCGCGCCGTGCTCGGCCCACCAGTGCATATAATCCAGCGCCCACAGCGCTGACGCGTAACCATTACTTGCACCTTGGACTCCGTGCAGGCAATCGTTGGCTTCGGTCATCCTGTATCTGACGCCATATGACGCGAGCGGCGCCAGGTTGTGTGTGTAGAGATAGGGATACGGATGAAAGGGCACAGTTTTTCCATTTCTCGCCCGTTGAGTACCTACGGCAACGGCGCTATCCCATGCATCCGATAGCATGTCATCTATCGCCTCCGTCGCCGTCGTATCTCCGGGACTTCCCCAGACATAGTGATGCTGCAATGCCTCTCCCAGAAAGCCGGTCCCCTTCGCGTCCGCCGCAAACTTTTGTGTCCACGATATGCCAGTTGTGGGATTGGGCGTGTAACTGCTCTGGTCTGAGACAGCGGTCTCCGGGCCAGAAATCTTCGCGTCCGGAACAGCTTTGTGTACAACCGCTGCGAACCGTTGCCAGTCAGCGAAATATGAAGGATATGCGGATCCGGCGACCCCCACCTTCGCTTCATAGATGAAAGGATCCATCGGATGCCCGGGATAGGTGTGGAATTCCCGAACATCCGGTTCATTGCCTATGGAGAAACTATCAAGTTCATCTTTATAGTTGTGCCAAATATATCGAGCGATCTCCGCATCCTTGGTAGCCAGATCAGGATCGGCACACCGGCTCAGGTTCAACAGACGGAGTGAGTAAATAGCTTTGACCTGTGCTCGTTTGGCGAATCCAAATAGCTGGTCTATGTCTTTTTTATCTGGAATTGGAGTCGTGCACTGCTCACCTGTGCCTGAACCGTCGACGGTTCCTCCTCCGATCCGTATATGCCTAACGCCCGCGTTTCGAAAGAGGGTAATTAATCCTTTGTTCTCGGGACTGAAAAAATAACCCGAAACGCCGTATGTGTTCGGCAATACGCTCTTGGTCTCGAAGCCCAATCCTGCAAAGTCGATGGGAACGGCATAACTCGGAGCAGTAGCATCGACGACGATTTTAATCGGAGTCTGACCGTCTGCGATGCTGAATCCGACAAGCCCAACCAGAGATCTGATAATAATCGCACAGACCACGGCATAGACAATGTTGAAATATCGGCCGGGTTCATTGTTCTCAGAGACCGGTTGCTTCATTGCCGCGAATAATAGTTAGACACGTTGAGACCTGTCAACGCACAGGATCAGAATCGCGGCAACTATGGCCGTCAGCATGCCCAGTGTAGATCACCTGAACGATGGTGCAGTCATCGTTGGCTGGACGTCCGGCGCAGAAGTCGCTCATGCGCGTCAAAATCATTTGAAGGTTGGAGCAGCGGGAAGCGGTGTCGAGCCGATCATCGCCGAAGAAATCGCCATTCGCGTCCTCCGCTTCTGTAATGCCGTCGCTAACCAAAATGACCGCCGAGCCAGGTCGAAGAGCGGCGCTGCAGACGGTGAAATCCGCGTCGGTGAAGAGGCCTACGGGAAGATTCGTCTGCTCAAGTCGAGAGACTCCATCCTCGGAACACAGTCTCGGGTACACGTGTCCGCAGTTGACGTACTCCAATTTGCCGTCCTGATACAGTCGCAACAGCACCATCGTGGCATATTTTCCGACGTCCTTCTGGCACAGATACCTGTTTGTCGCTTCGGCAATCGCGTGGAGAGGCCGGCCTGCCTCCAGTTGTACGTGTAACATGCCCTGCAAGGTCGAAGCGAGAATGGCGGCCGAGATTCCCTTGCCCGAAACATCCACCAATGCAATATTCAACGCATCTTCGCCGGAAATTACATCGAAGAAGTCCCCGCCAACAGCGCTGCAGGGAATGCTGTGCGCCTGCACATCGGCAAAGGGAAAGGCTGGAATCTGCACAGCCATCAAACCCTGCTGTATTCCGGCTGCAATCTGAAGCTCTTCCTCTTGCTTGCGCGCCTCGTCCTCGATTGCAGCTAGTTGGGCATTGTCCACGAGAGCCGCGGCTTCACGGGCAATGGTCCTCATCAACTCGTGATCTACCTCGGAAAGGCCGCCGGGTTGAAGATGGCTTTCCAGATACAGCGCACCGAATACCTGGCGGCCAGCCGCATGCGTCGTGTCCTCTCCATGTCGCGTGTTTCTTGTCCTCCGCAAAGGGATGCAGATGATGGTGCGAATGCTGTTTGCGACGATGCTTTCTGGCACTCCCTGGGCAGACAAGTTGTCGGTCACTATGAACTGTTCGGTGCCGCAGGTCGCTTGGCGCATGACTGTGCGCGATACGGTGGAAGCATCTGTCAGCACACCGCCCTTCGCATCCCGACCGAGTGCGAACTCCAGAGCCCCGTGTGTGCCCATCAGAAATACGTAGCCACGTTCGACCTTCGCCAGCGCCAGCGTGGTCTCGAGCAGCGACGCCAGCACCCGGTCCACATGGTCCGCGCTGTTGAGCTCTCGTGCGGCCTGCAGAAACCAGCGTAGCTTTTCCAGGTCAGAGGCCTGGGCACTGATTTCATGCAGTCGGGTGAGGATGTTCGGTTCGGTCGCTTTCTGCTTCTCGCCCCCAGGAAGCCGGAGTTGCGGGCCCTCGCGGGATCCGAACTGAATAACGTCCCCAGGCCGAAGTGTTTTCCTGTTGATCTGCTCGCCATTCACGAATGTCCCATGTCGACTATTTGTGTCCTCGATGACGAGCTCGCCGCGATCTTGCGTGATCCTGGCGTGCCCACGCGAAACGTAAGACTGCGGCAGCGCCAAATTGGACTCGGAGGAGCGCCCGATCACAAAGGGAAAGCGATTGACTAGAACAGTCCGCCGGCTCGAACCGTCGATGAACTCCATAGAAAGCGCTTGGATCTGAGCGAGTTCTGTCGTGTCCACTTTGACTGGCACCTCCTATTGCAGAAGTCGCAATGCTTCTCAAGCCGTTGCGGACGGGAATCGGCTTGAACTGTATCACGAAGCTGAGTCTATGGATGAGCTGCGATTCGGAGTCACCTTCGACTGAACCTCCGGTTCACCGACGGTCAGTGTTGCGAGACACCTGCCCTGTTGAATGACGCTGCGTTATCTTTCGCGATAATTTGCCGCCATTTGTCGCTTTGTTCCGGCTTGTTCCACGCCGCATAAAATTTGACAATGAGCTCACCGGTCTTGCGCAGCTTCTGCCGGCTGAGATCGGAAACAGAGGCAGCATCTTGTTCCATGCCTTCATAGCCGCCGACCAGAAGCGGCTCGGCTTCATCGTTTTTGTGTTCGCCGGCCAGGCTGGCTCCCAATAGAGTTTCAGTCAAATAGCGGCGGTACTCGGACGCCATGGTCTGCTTCTGGATCTCAAAACAGCCGCGCAGCATCGCCTCGGCCTCGACATATCGTGCTTCATCAATCCGGAGTTCGGCGAGATCGGTGACGGCATCGAGTGTTTCCGGATTCCTGGGGCCGAGTACTCGCTGGCGTACAGCAATAACTCGCGCGAAAAGTGGGTCAGCCTGGGCGTACTTGCCTTCCTCCTCCAGGATTGACCCCAGGATAATCTGCGACTGGAGAGTATCGCTGTGTTCCGCGCCGAGAACCCTTGTGCGAATTTCGAGGACTTGTCGCCCAAGCGTCTCGGCTTCCGCGAGGTCGTGCTGGCCTTGATGCAAGATCGCAAGGTTTGACATCACAGCCAATGTCCGCGGATGCTCGGCCCCCAATTGCAGGCGCCATTGCTGGAGCACATTTTCGTAAATCGGAGCGGCTTCGGTGTACTTGCCCTCCACCGAATAGAGGACTGCCAGGTTGTTGAGTGCGTTCAGGGTTTCCGGATGGGTCGGGCCATCGACGCGCCGCTCGATATCAATGACCTTCGTATAAAGTCCTTCGGCTGCCTCGTTGCGGTGTTCCCGCTGATAGAGCACCGCCAGGTTGTTCATCGTGCGGACTGTATACGGATGCTCGGGGCCGTACACGCGCGTCTGGATGATGATCATGTCCTTTAGGAGACGTTCGGCATCGGGGAGCTTACTGCGCATAAAGTAAACGCGAGCGAGCACGTCGGTGGAATCGATTGTGTTTTCGCTGTCCTGGCCGAGAACGCGCCGAGAACGCTGGAGCAGGTCGGAGAGCATCGGCTCGGCTTTGGTGTACTTGGATTCTGACACGTACGCACCTGCCAGAGCACGCTGGGCGTTCAGAGTTTCCGGATCGTCCGGGCCGCGTGAACGCAGCGAGCTCTGGTAGATGTCGCCCAGAAGCGCTTCGGACTCGGCATAGTTCCCGGCGCTGAGATAGGTCTCGCCTAACGTGGTGCCCACCGACAACGTCACCGGATCATCGGGTCCAAGTGCCGCCCGATCCAGTTCAAGCGCACGCCCGAGGTGCTGCTTGGCTTCCGGATAAATCCCCAAATGCCAGTAAGTCGTCCCAATCGTCGATTCGAGAGAGGCTTCAACCTGTGGTCTTCCATTGAATCTGCCCGCAATCCGGCCTGCCGCGCGATCGAGCACAGTGCGCACCTTGATATCGGGATCGGCTTTGGCGTTACGCCCCTGACCGACGGCGCTGGCCTGCGCCAAAAGGTCAGTCGTGAGGAAATCGTTGATCGCCTTAGCGGTCGCGGTTTCAGTATCGGCGCGACGCTTCTGTAACACTGCCACATCGCGTTCCTGCTTTGCCTGCGCCTCAGCCTTCACGGCGCGATCTCGCGCTTCGGTGGCGGCACGGTCCGCAGTAACGGCGCGATCGCGCTCATCATTTGCATTCTTCTCCGCGGTAATGGCGCGATCACGCTCGGTGCGCTCCTCGAGCTCTGCTTGGCGAGCAGTCACTTCGGCCCGCTTGGCTCGCACCGACTCGATCGAACTGGCGACGATTCCTGCTATCAGCACGACGAATACGGCGGCAATTCCCATCACCAGCGCTCGATGGCGTTGCGCGAATTTCTGAAGTTGATAGGTAGTCGACGGTGGCCGTGCCGTGATGGGCTCATCGTTCAGAAACCGTCGGATATCCGCGGCAAGATTGGCAGCAGAATCGTATCGGCGCGATTTCTGCTTCTCCAGCGCCTTGGCGACGATCGTTTCAATGTCACCGCGATAGATCCGGTTTACCGAGCTGAGTCGCGTCGGCTCCTGCTCCCGAATGATCTGCACAGCCTGATGAATCGCCTTGCGGTTCAGGTCAAAGGGCAACTCGCCGGCCAGCAATTCATAGAGGATTACGCCCAGCGAATACACATCGCAGCGGATGTCAATTTCGAACGGGTCTGCCATCACTTGCTCGGGACTCATGTAAGGGAGCGTGCCGATCAGTTGCCCGACGTTGGTCTCTCGAGTCGCCTGGCTATCCGAGTCAGTGATGCGCGCAATGCCGAAGTCCAGGATCTTCGGCTGTCCATTTGCTTCTACGATTACGTTGCTCGGCTTTAGATCGCGATGAATGAGTCCTCGCTGATGCGCGTGGTGCACCGCGTCGGAGATGCTGGCCAGCAGGTGGAGACGGGCACGGGCGTCTAGCTTATGCTCGTGGGCATAGGCGACTAGCGAGAGCCCCTCGATGAACTCCATCGCGAAGTACGGCTGGACGCCGAATGGAGTCTCGGCACTGCCGGCTTCGTAGATCTGGGCGATTCCGGGATGGTGCAAGCGGCCAAGCGCCTGCGACTCCATTTCGAAGCGCCGCGTCATCTCCTCATTGGCGTATCCCGGCTTGATGACCTTGAGCGCGACCACGCGATGAGGCTTTTCCTGCTCGGCCTCGTAGACCGCCCCCATGCCTCCCTGTGCCACCAGTCGCAGAATGCGGTAATGGCCAATGAATTCCGGAACACCAGGAGCCAATGGGCGTTCCGGCGACATTGTGTATACATACGCGCCTGTCCCCCCCAAAGAACCTTCAGGAGGAGGAATGGCAGCGATACTTCCGGTTTCGTCGCTCATGACCTGAGAAACCTGTCGAACGAGCAAACCCCGCCCCGATTAGCTGGTCTGAGTGGCGGTCCAGCCGTCTTGGGCTTGGCGATGTTCGACGTTCCACTTACCCTTATATTTCGCCTTATCGCCCTTCCACGCGAAGGTATTTGCAACGAAATGAGCAATCTCGACGCCATCGTTGATTGTGAAGTTAAGAGCATTTCCGTTGTCTTGATTGGCCGCGGAGAACGGTCCCTGCGGAGCATTATTGCGCGTGTAAGAGATCGCTTTGGTCGTGCTGTTGTACGTAAAAGTTCCGTCCCAGGAGCTGTCAGTGTCGCCCTGAGAGCTATAGTTGCCACTGGGAGGGGCAGAAGGGTTAGTCGGCATGATGGCTCGCTTTCTAATGCAGGATTGATGTACAGGATGCGAGTGCAGGTCCCCAAAACGCTTCTATTTTGGTGTCGATTCGGTCCAGCGCGAAATCATAGGCCGAAGCTAGGCGCGTTGCAACCAAAACTCCGCGATAGCAAACTTCGTCGCGGACGAGGCCGGTCTGCCATCGTCATCGCCAGAAACAGCTGCTGCATCCCGTAAAAACCGCGTGCGCCGAAACAAGTTTGATCAATCGGTAAGCGGGCAGGCGAGCGTGCGTCTGACGGCCCCCGCCCAACAAAACTGTCGAGAACACCGAAGAGCTGGACATTCTCACGTATGACGGCCTGCGGATGACAGTGCGGCCGACGAGCGAATCGGAACTGCAGTCCATCATTCGTAAAGGAGGCAGGAAGGGAGCGATCTACACGAAGCTGAAAGATATCCGCGACCGTTATGCGGACCAGATTCGCGCGTTACCCCAATATTCCTCGCCGTGTGTCCGGCTATAACCTCGACCGGCTTCTGCCGGAGAACGGCTTCAACGTGGCCAAAGCATTGGTCGGCACCGAAAGCACCTGCGTGCTCGTATTGCGTGCCAGGATGCGCCTGCTGCCGAGCCCGCCGCACCGTGTATGGATTGTGATCGCCTATCCCGACGTCTTCGTCGCTGGCGACCACGCCGCACCGATCCGAGAACTGAAACCTCTGGCGCTGGAAGGCTTCCAAAAACATGTGATCGAAAACGAGAAGCGCAAGGGCAAGGAAGTGGAAGGCGTGGATCTGCTGCCGCATGGCGACACATGGCTTCTGGCCGAGTTCGGCGGTGACACCCAAGAAGAGGCTATGGCGAGGGCTAAGTCCGCAATCAAGACGATTCGCGCGACCGACCACGATCAGATCGGAATAGTGCTGCTCGACAAGCCCGCAGACTACAAGAAGGTCGTGGAGATCCGTGAGTCCGGCGTGGGCGCCAGCCGTGTTCCAGGCCAGGAGGATGCGCGACCTTCGTGGGAGGACGCCGCAGTCGCTTCGGAGAACGTCGGAAGGTACCTTCGCGATTTCTATAAGCTGCTCGACAAACATAATTATCTCTGCACGCTATATGGGCACTTCGGCGATGGCTGTATCCATACACGCAGGCGACGAAAATTGTCGAAGCCGCAATCGATCTGGCGATTGTGCTGGTGATCGGGTTTTTCGGCGCACTGAATCCACAAGCTTACAAAAAAGGCCTCCTCTCCCTCGTTCCCGCCGTGCACCGCGCGCGGGCCCGCGAACTCAGCGGCGAGATAATCAGCACACTCCGCTCCTGGTTATTCGGGCAACTCATCCCTATGGCAGTACTTGGCATTGCCAGCATGATCGGCCTCTGGCTGCTGGGTGTACCCCTTGCATTCAGTGTCGGACTGGTGACCGGGGCACTGATTTTCATGCCGTATATAGGTTCCATCAGCTCAGGGATTCTCGCCATCCTGCTTGCACTGCAGCGAAGTTCGCGCACGGCTCTTTATGTGTTTCTGCTTTACTGCGTTTTTCATCTGATCGAGGGCTATCTGCTCACGCCATTTGTGCAGAAAAGGTTGTCCGGCTGCCGCCGATTGTGACGATCCTCGCGCAGTTTTGCTTGTGGAGCTTTGGAGGCTTTCTCGGTGTAGCCGTGGCCGCTCCGCTGGCCGCGGCGGTGCCGGTCATCATCAAAGATCAGTATCTTGACGCTCGCCCGGCTCACACGGGAGAGCTGCCATAGAACCGAACAGGATGATCCGGAAAGTAAAATGGGATTCCTCAAAGCGGTAGTCCTCAACGGCGTCCTGATCGCCATCATTGCTCATGGGCTCGTGGGCATATCGCTCGTTTGGGACAAGGTGCTGTTGCAGCGCAAAGGCATGCAGAGCCTGGCTGCCTATGTGTTCTGGCTCGGCGCCATCAGCATCTTTGGGCTTGTCCTGATTCCGTTCGGGTTTCACATGCCGTCGTGGAAGGTCGTTGCCATTGCGGTCGGGGCTGGATTCTGTGATCTGGCGGCGAGCTGGTTCTATTACGCCGCACTCAAGGCGGGTGAGGCGTCCGAAGAGTTGGCAGTAATGGGCGGTTTCTCGCCGGTGGCGACGGTACTGCTTGCCATCCCACTGCTCGGCACACAGTTCCATGGCGAACTCACTGGCTTCATCCTGATGACATTCGGCGGCTTCGTGATGTTTTTTGCGGAGAAAGTGCCGCTGCGCAAAATGCTGCCACGGATTCTCGCCGCGGCAGTACTGTTCGGCCTTACGAACGTCCTTCAGAAGATCGTCTTCAATGATGCTAAGTTCATCTCCGGTTATGTCTTCTTCACAATCGGCACGTTCGTCGGCTCCATGGCGCTGCTGATTCCTCCTTCATGGCGAAAGCAGATCCTCCATCCCGCGGAGCAGCCGAAGCCCAGAAACCGCATTGGGTACTTCATGAACCGCTTTGTGGCGGGCGTAGGCTCATTCCTGGTGGTGTTTGCGGTCAGTCGAGCGAACCCGGCAGTCGTGGAAGCGATCTCTGGCGTCCGTTACGTCGTCATCTTCCTCGGCGCCTACGCCATCACCCGCTGGCGGCCCTCATGGTTTAGGGAGGACTTTACGAAGTGGGCGCTGGTCATCAAAGCGGCCGCAACATCACTTGTGGTTGCCGGTCTGGTACTGGTAGGGCTTCACGGCGGCAGGGCTGGCTCCGCGGGTCCCACTTAGCGGCTTGCCGTTACCGGACCGCACGGTAAGGATCACGCCGGCCGTTACAAAGAGCACACCCAGCCAACGCTTCCAGTGAACGTGTTCGTGCAGAAAAAACCGCGCCCCCAGCGTATCGGCGACGAAGCTCAGGGCTGTGGCCGGAACCGCAATGCTTAGCTGCGCTACCGAGAGCAGCGCCAGAAGGCTGAAAAAGCTGATCGCGTCACATATCCAGCCCAAAATAACCAGCTTGCGTGCAACGATGGAGCATATCAACCGGCCCAGGTGCGAAGGGCTGAAGTTGCTGATCTCACCGCCGGTTGCCATGCCTTTGGCGCAGAGCACATCTCCTGCCGATCCCAGAACAACGATGATGATAATGAGCAACCAGGTCAGCATTTCATTGCCCTTCTGATTTCGTCTCAGTGGGGGTGCGGATTACGAAAGCAACGCCCGCGCAGATCAGCAGTACACCCAGCCAGCGTTCGAGTTCGACATGCTCGCCAAGCACGAATTCACTGAGCAGCGCCGTGACGACATACGACGATGCGATCACTGGAGCAACAAAGCTCAGGTCAGCCCAGCTGAATAGAGATAGTTGAGCCAGCATATAGATCGCACTGAGGGCGGTCCCCGGGATCACATAAGGATTTGCGACCAGCAGATACAAATAGTGCACAAAGGGTGTGCCCGCGAACGATGGCATCCGGTCCATGCCGATCGCAAGCAACAGGTTCCCAAAACTATTTGAAATTACGGCGACGACGAGAAAAACGGCGGTTTTCCATCGCAATGCAGATCTGGTCTCCACAATTCGCTTAGATGTACAGAAATCGCCGGGTGCCGGAAAGTATCACCGGTCGCCGGGTTGGAGCGAAAACGCCCCGCTCGATTGCATCATCCAATGTGTTGACGCTCTTTGGTCCCCCCCGCGAAACGGAGGCTGAAATGTCCCACGAGACGATTGGCGGCGAAGGCCGGTGCATTTACACAATGCCGGCATTGCCCAGCGACGTCCTTCGTTACCGGGAGTTTCAGCATTTCTTTAAGCAGTACCGCGGCGCTTCCTTCTCGGTCCAAACAAAAGATGGATGGTCCTGGTCGTCCCGTTCTGCCCATCGCCCGGAGTTCACCGCTGCCTTCTCCAGCCGCGCGGAACTGGATGCCCTGATTAATGATTCCACCGAAGATTCTCTTTCCAGGATGTTTCTGGAAGGAAAGCTGGACATTCAGGGAGACCTCCTTGTTGTGCTGTCAGTAGCCGAATATGTGCTGCGGCATTCGAGCGGCCTCAGCCGAAGTCTGATCGGCACGATCACCCACGCCACCCGCGATTGGTTGCGAGGCCTGAGAAACAATCATCGTAGTTCGAGCAGCACACCCCTGCGGTTTAATGCCTGCTTGTCAACTCTCCCCGTAGAGTTCTTTCAGCCCTGGCTCGGTCCTTCACTGGGACATTTTTGCGCCCGGTTTCACGATTCCAAGGAGTCTTTGCAGGATGCACAGCAACACGCGCTCGAGCACGTGTGCTCTGCTTTGAAGCTTGACGAGTGCGATCAGCTCCTTGATATGAGCTGCGGTTGGGGAACTGTTCTGATTCACGCGGTCGGTGAATATGGTGTGCGTGGGCGAGGGTGGGCGTTTTCCGAACAGCAGGCTGCCACTATTAGAGAGCGCCTCCGCCAAAGAAATCTTCATTGGAACTGCGTTGTTGAATGCCGGACATCGGCAGAGCCAGCTGCCTCGGGCCGGGGATTCGACAAGATCGTTGATATAGGTCTGTTCGATCATGCAGCGCATTTCTCTTTCGGAAATTATCTGGAATCCGCATCCCACACACTGAATCCAGGAGGGATGCTGCTCATGAATACAACCACGAGGCGTCCCGGCGCGGGCTGCAAAACGCGGGAACTCCCTCATCTGGAGCCCGATGGTTTCGGCCCACTCCCCTTGCTCTCGACCGAATTGCAGATCGCCGAATCGTCTGGATACCAGATCCTCATGGTTGAAGATCTGAGCGAGCACTATCACCGTACGCTTCACCACTGGATTGAACAGTTGCACTGCTATGCAGCGCCTCTTGCCAGGGCCGCTAACCGGGAGTTCCGCTCTTGGCTCTTTTACCTTCTGGACAGTGCGGCGAAACTCGATGTAGGCGAAGTGCAACTCGAACAAATCCTGCTGCGGCGAGCATCGGAATCATAGACCCGAAGCACACAACTCCGGCCGGCGGCGGTCATCCTCACATCGAAGCTTTCAAAGATGGCTCAAGCTCATCGCTAAGGGCTCGGCAGATCCGTTCAATTTCACATCGTGCTTGCTGATCCGGCGGCAGCAAGGGAAGACGGCACTCGCCACCAAAATAGCCATTCAAGTCCATCGCATACTTCAAGCCTTGAATCCCGAACTGAGGCGCAACGCCTGCAGCTTCCGCGATCTTCTTTTGAAGAACATCTGAACCTGAAACATCACCCGACCGATATCGTTCATGGATGAGCAGCGCCGAATGAGGGAATGCATTCGCAACCGCCAGAATCCCTCCCCTTACGCCCAAACGCAGACTCTGGTGGTATTTGCCGGAAGCACCGACGAGAATATCGAACGTCGATGGCAGCGTGGATACAAGTTTGCCGATTCTCTCCAAATCGGCGGAGCTCTCTTTGATACCAACAATGTTGGGATGTTCGGACAACTCAGAAATCACATCGAGCGGAAGATCGATACCTGTTACTTGAGGGTAGTTGTAGACGATGATCGGCAGCGGAGAAGAATCCGCAACTGCGCGGAAAAAAGTGAGCTGCGATTCCGGCCTGGCCATTTGAGAACGATAGTAGTGTGGCGTAAGCACAAGTGCCGCAGCGTACCTCCACTCGCTGGCATTGCGGATCAGCTCAAGAGTCTCCCTGACCGACTCACTTCCTACCCCCGCGATAAGCAGGTTGTCCTCAGCGGATTCGCGAACTGCCTGGAACAGCTTTTGTTTCTCCTCACGGCCCAGCATTGCCGCTTCACCTGTGGAACCCGCGACTACAAAGCCCCGCAGCCCGGCGCTCCGGTACTTCGTAACATTCTGCCGCAGCGCGGCGTAATGCACTTCACCATTGGGCAGAAACGGTGTTGTAATCGGGGGAATAATTCCATCGAGCTGCATTTCGCGAAACTACCATACAGAAAGGTTCCACACAATCGTCCCCGCAGCGCAACTTAGAAAACCAGGACAAACGGATATCGACGCCGATTTGGCGGCTCGCACGCGAAGTCGTGTTACACGCCGCCTCATCCCGTTCCTGATGTTCCTCTACCTGCTCGCTTATATCGATCGTGCCAATCTCGGCGTCGCCAAACTGCACATGCAGTCCGATCTTGGGTTCAACGATGCTGTCATCGGCTTTGGTGCTGGGATTTTCTATCTGGGATACCTGCTGCTCGATCTCCCAGGGAGCCTGATTGTTGAGCGCTGGAGCGCTCGCCTTTGGATCGCGCGCATCATGGTCTCCTGGGGCCTCGTCACGACGGCTATGGCTTTCCTTGGCTCTCGGTTCTTCGGCTCAATTCAACCAGCCACGCAGTTTTACAGTTTGCGCTTATTGCTCGGCATCTCAGAGGCTGGCTTCTTCCCGGGCGTTATCGTTTACCTTTCCCACTGGTATCAGCCGCAAGACCGGGCAAGGGCAAAAGCGTACTTTATGGTCGCGCAACCCATTGCCATCGCGATCGGTATCCCGATGTCCCGCTGGATTCTGGAAAACGTTCACGTGGCAGGACTCGCCAGTTGGCGATGGATCTTCATCCTTGAAGGACTTCCGCCGGTCCTGATGGGTGTTGTCACGCTCTTCTATCTCACCGACAGGCCGCAGAACGCACGTTGGCTTCCGCAAGAACAGAAGACATGGCTCATAGACCGCCTCAAGGCAGATGAGGCCCGCAAGATCGTCGAACATCGAGTTACGGTCCTGGATGCTTTGCGCTACCCTCAGACCTTCTTATTAATCAGCGTCGCGTTTCTTACGATTACCGGCAATCAGGCGCTCATCTTCTTTTTGCCATCAATCACCGACAGCATGAAAACCATGCCGGTCACCGTCCGCACCTTTGCCGCAGCGCTTCCTTACGCCTGCAGTGCGATAGGCATCCTCATCAACGGAAACTGGGCCCAGCGCACAGGCAAACTCAAATGGCACACAGCCATTCCGATACTCTCAACGGGAGCCTCTATCGGACTTGCTGCTTTGGCGCACAACCACCTCTGGCTAACGATGGGTTTATTCTGCCTTGCGGGGTTCACCGCCCAGGCATACCTTCCAGCTTTTTGGACTCTTCCGACAACACTCCTCGGAAAATCCGCCGCGGCAACCGCAGTAGGTCTGATATGCCTCGGAAATCTGGGTGGATTTGTTGGGCCTTCAATCTTCGGCTATCTCAAGACTGCGACCGGTCAATACAATCCTGGTCTATACGTCCTGTCGGGCTGCATGCTACTGGCGGGTCTGCTCGCCACTCAAATCCGGAGCTCTCAGCATCCTCCCTTGGTGCCCATCGAATGACAACGAGTAAGAGTCCTGAAACTCTACGTAGCTTTAGCTGGTTTGGACCGGACACTATGCGCGGCTTCAGCCATCGTTCGCGCATGTTGCAACTCGGTCATCGCAAGGAAGACTTCATTGGCAAGCCCGTAATCGCGATTGTGAATACTTGGAGCGAGATCAATCCCTGTCATGCTCACCTTCGCGAACGGGCGGAGGCTGTCAAACGTGGAGTGTTGCAGGCAGGCGGCTTTCCGGTGGAGGTGCCCGCCTTCTCAATCACCGAGACGTACATGAAGCCAAGCCCGATGCTGTATCGCAATCTCCTCGCCATGGATACCGAGGAAATTCTGCGCAGCCTTCCCATCGATGGCGCCGTACTGATGGGCGGATGCGACAAGACAACCCCGGGCTTGCTGATGGGCGCCATCAGCATGAATCTGCCCGCGATCTTTATGCCTGCTGGCCCTATGCTGCGCGGCAACTGGAATGGCATGCCGCTCGGCAGCGGCACAGACCTCTGGAAGTTCTGGACCGAGCGTTGCGCCGGAAACGTCAGCGACGAGGACTGGTCCGGCATCGAAAGCGGAATCGCGCGTTCACCCGGATTCTGCATGACCATGGGTACTGCTGCCACCATGACGGCGCTGGCCGAAGCCATCGGCATGACGTTACCCGGAGCATCGTCGATTCCCGCTGCGGATTCCAATCACGTCCGCCTCGCAATGGATTCAGGAAAACGTATCGTCGATATGGTCTGGGAAGATTTGAGACCAGAGAGCGTTCTTACCCCTTCTGCCTTCCGGAATGCCATCACCGTCGACATGGCCATCGGCGGATCGACCAATGCAATCATTCATCTCGTTGCGCTCGCAAAGCGTAGGGGAATCGATCTCCCTCTTGCATTGTTCGATCAGATCTCCCGCGAAGTTCCGGTGCTTGCCAACATCCGGCCCTCTGGCAAATTCCTGATGGAAGATTTCTATTATGCCGGTGGTTTGCGCGCTTTGATGTCAGAGATTCGCGATCTCCTCGATCTCGACTGTCTAACCGTGAACGGCAAGGCTCTCGGTCAGAACCTCGAAGGGGCGCGAATCGTAAACTCCGAGGTCATTCGCGAGCGCAACTCCCCGCTAATGGAGAGCGGCGGAACAGCCGTCCTGTACGGTTCTCTGGCCCCGAATGGGGCAGTAATCAAGACGGCCGCGACAGATCGGCGATTCTGGCGGCACACCGGCCCCGCAGTCGTCTTCACGGACTATCAGGATCTCGAGGCGCGCATCGATCGCGAAGATTTGGACGTTGATGAGAACTCCGTTCTCGTCCTGCAGAATGCAGGCCCTCAGGGTGGTCCGGGCATGCCCGAGTGGGGAATGCTTCCAATCCCAAACAAGCTCTTGCAGCGCGGCGTGAGAGACATGGTCCGCATCTCGGATGCACGCATGAGCGGCACCGCCTACGGAACCTGCGTGCTGCACGTGTCTCCGGAAAGCTTCGTGGGCGGGCCGCTTGCGCTGGTTCGAACCGGTGATCTCATCAGCCTCGATATTCCGAATAGAAGATCTTGACCTCTGCATCCCACAAGCCGAGTTCGAGAGACGCCAGACTGAATGGATACGACCCAGCGCCAGCGAGCAGCGGGGATATATCGCTTTTTATCGTGAACACGTCACTCAGGCTGATCAGGGGTGCGACTTCGATTTCCTCGCCGAGCCTGCAACAGTCTATAAAAGCGTAACAACGGCCGCATCAAGACGACTGCGACGACGTTTGCGGTTTCCGCAATAAAACCTCCAGTAATCAGCTCAATCGCGGCCAAAACAATAGATTTCGCTGAAAAACGTGAATAATCGGCTCAATATCTCCATAAAAGCGTTCCTTTTGAGTATTTATTGATTGCAGGCCAAAATGTTCCACGTGGAACATTCCTCGTCGACTGCGAAATCTCCGAACGGAAGCTACTCGCTCTCGACGTGATTTGTGGCGCGGCCAACCACAACAGCTGCGGTCGCGAAGACATCAGCCGATATACATTAGGCCGTCCACTACACTTGCGCATATGTCTGCCGAAGATCTGGTCTCGAGACACTCCGCGCGCGAGTCTTATCGCTGGACTATTGGCGCTATTGTTGGCTTTAGGGGTGCTGGTCAACTACTTCGACCGGGTAAACCTATCCGTGTCGCACGACGCGCTGGTCAAGACCTTCAACATCACTCCAGACGTTTTCGGGCAGCTCTCCGCAGCGTATTCGTGGACCTATGCCGCCTGCCAGTTGCCGACGGGCATGTTGCTGGACAACTTCGGCGTACGCAAGGTCTCGCTGATATCCATCTTCGTCTGGGGTATGGCCTCGATCGCGGCCGCATTTGCGCCGAGTGTATTGCTGTTCTTCGCGGCGCGGCTGCTTCTCGGCATCGGCGAAGCGCCGACCTTCCCAGCGAGCGCAAAAGCCGTCGGAGTGTGGTTCCCAGCGCACGAGCGCTCGTTTGCAACCGCTATGTTCGACAGCACAGCGAAGCTGGCCAACGCCATCGGCGTGCCCATGCTGGGGCTGCTGATTCTGCAGATCGGATGGCGCCGGTCGTTCGGGTTCACAGCACTGCTGTCGTTCGGCTACCTTGCCGTGTTTGCGCTGCTGTATCGCGAGCCGCAGCGTTTCTCCATCCGCAACTTCGTCCGTCGTGACAGCGGAGCGGGCGACTTCGAACTTATGCTTGCGCCTCCCATCCCTCTGAGCCGCCTGCTGCGCGAGCGCAAGGTGCTCGGAGCGGCGATCGGCTCCGGCGCGTACAACTACGTGTTTTACCTGCTGCTGACGTGGCTGCCCACGTATCTGGCACAGACGCAGCACATCACGCTACGGCAATCGTTTCTGTTTACCGGTGCGCCCTGGCTGATAGCCGCATGCTGCGGCCTGTTGATTGGCGGTGTACTGGTGGACCTGCTGATCAAGCGCGGCTTCGACGCCAGCGCCGTACGGCGAACAGTGCTGATCGCTGGGACCTGCTGTGGCCTGGGCATCGCGGGAGCCGCGTTTGCGCACAGCATCGACTTCGGCGCTGATCTCGATCACGATTGCCATCGGCGGCCTTTCCGCCGCTTCGCCCGTGCTGTGGAGCCTGCCGACACTGCTGGTGCCGAACTCAAGCGCAGGGAGGGTAGGCGGCATCATGAACTTCTCCAACCAGATCTCGGCGATCGCCGCACCCATCCTGACCGGATGGACGGTGGAACTGACGAACAGCTATATGTGGGCCTTCGTGATTCCGACCGTGTACATCATGGTGGGTATCGTGGCGTATGTGACGATGCTTGGACGCATTGAGGTGATCGATGTGCGCGAGGCGCTTGCCGGAACATCCCTTTCATAGCGGCGACGCTCGTGAGTGCGGCCCGCCTGACTTACTTCACGCACTGCGCGTGTGCGGCCGACCGTGATGCCGCCATCCACCAACAGCGTCTGTCCGGTGATGTACCGTGATGCTTCACTGGCAAGGAACACGATCGCGCCATCCAGATCATCGGGCCGTCCGGGACGGTTCAAGCGGGATGCGTTCCTTCAGGTACTCCACCCAACCTTCGTTCTCGTACATCACTTTGTTCTGCTCGGTCTTGAACCAGCCGGGGGCGAGCGCATTGACGGTGATGCCGTGCTTGCCCCAGTCATCCGCGAGGCTCATCGTAAGTTGGCGAATGCCGCCACGGCTTGCCCCATAGGGTGCCAGACCCGCATAGCCAAAGACGCTCGTGACCGAGCTGATGTTGATGATGCGGCCGTAGCCGCGCTGGAGCATGCCACGCGCAATCGCCTGCGCCACAAAGAAGGCTCCGCGCAGGTTGGTGTCGAGGATGGTGTTCCAGTCTTCCCAGGTGACTTCAAGCGCGGGCTTGCGGATATTGCAGCCGGCGTTGTTCACCAGGATATCGACCTTGCCGTACGCCGCCTCCGCTGCTGGGCCAAACGCTGCGATGCTGTCGCGCTCACGCACATCAAGCGCGAGCGCCTTCGCCTCGATCCCAAGACCCGCCAGTTCATTCAGGAACTGGTCACAATCACCCGCTCTACGGCTGGTGATGATGAGCTTCGCACCGGCGCGGCCAAGCGCGCGCGAGAAGTACTGACCCAGGCCCGCGCGATGCGCCGGTGACCACAGCCACCTGGCCGGTGAGATCGAAAAAGTTGTGGCTCACGCATTGACCTCTGCCGTGCCGTTCGGGGTAATGACCACTTTCAACAGACCAGGCCTCACGATTATGCAGTCGGCGGAACCAGTCAGAGGCCTGCTCCAGTGATGACATCGCGGAGATCAGCGGCCTTACCGTGATAGCGCCATCGCTCATCAGTCGAATCGCTTCCGCATATTCGCCCGGCCGAAGCGCATGAGCCTTGCAGCCGAACCTCGCGTGTGACAACGCGCTGCAGCGGCAGCGGGACCTCCGGTTGGATGTTGCCAATAAGGGTCACTGTGCCGCCGCGGCGCACACACTCAATCGAGGCGACGACCGTCTCGGCACGACCCACGGCCTCCAGCACCACATCGACGCCGCGTCCGCCGGTACGGCGCAGCACTTCGTCGATCAGCTCCTGTCCGCTGAGGTGCAGTGTGTCCGGGATGCCGACCTCCTCGGCCAGCTTCAGGCGCGCTGCGTCCACATCGGCGATCATCACGGACTTGCATCCGGCGGCCCGTGCCGCCTGTGCGGTGAGCAGACCAATCATGCCTGCACCGATGATCAACGCCGATTCGCCACCTTTCATTTGCGTAATGCGCACGGCATGCAAAGCGACGGACACGGCCTCAAGCATCGCGGCCTCTTCGAAAGGGAACCCGTCGGGCAGGGGATAGAGGATGCGTGCCGGAACCGCGACCAGTTCCGCAAAGGCGCCGTTGCGCCGGTAGTCCCCGCAGGAGACGCCGAGCACCTGCCGGTTATCGCAGAGATTGACCTCGCCTCGCTGGCAGAACTCGCAATCGCCGCAGTAAACGGTGGAGTCAAAGGTCACGCGGTCGCCAGGCTTGTAGTCCTTCACGTCCGCGCCGACACGCTCGATAATGCCGGCCCCCTCATGTCCCATCACGATGGGAGGAATCCGGCGCCCGGAGGCACCATCGTACCCATGAACATCGCTGCCGCAGATACCGCAGGCCGCGACACGAATCAGCACCTCGTCGGGTGCGCAGGCGGGCTCCGGAATATCCATGACCTCCAGGTTTTCGTACCTGGACAGCATCAGTGCTTTCATTTCCCCGGCTCCTCCTGTCGCAGAACTAGCTTAGTTCGCTGCGTTGCGCATTGTCACGGCAGCGGCTTATTGGCAACAGCTTGATGGCCGTTTTCGCTATATTGGACCAGTCCTCGCATTATGGGAGAGACAGGTGACCAACTCTTTAGCGATCGGAATTAATATGCCATTGTCCTGTGTTGCTTCTCAGCGGTCACCGCGCAAGGCTGGCATGCGGTGGTTGAGTTTCGCCGCTTTAGCGATTGCTGTTTTTCTGGCCGGCTGGACGGGCACGGCACAGGTGCCCGCTGCGAAGAGCATCGACGACACATGGCAGGGAACGCTGCGCCTCCCGCAGAGGGATCTCCGCACCGTCCTGAAGGTCTCACACGGCGCCGACAACGCACTGGCCGGGACGATGTACTCGATTGACCAGGGCGGACAGGGGATAAAGACCTCTTCCATCAGTTTCGAGGATGGAACACTCAAGTTCGCGATTCAAATGCTGGATCTGACCTACGAGGGCAAGCTGTCGGGCGACGGCAAGTCCATTACGGGCACCGTTACCCAGGGAGGTCAATCCAACCCGCTGATCTTTGAGCGTGCCACGCCAGAGACAGCCTGGGCCATCCCGGAGGCGCCGAAGCCAATTCCTCCAATGCCTGCCGACGCAAAGCCGGTGTTCGAGGTTCTAACGATCAAGCCAAGCGCTCCGGACGAGCAGGGCAAGCTCTTCGGAGTCCGTGGCGGAGGCTTTCTCACCGTCAACACGACGCTGCTGGACCTGATCAAATTTGCTTATGGTGTGCAGGATAAGCAGGTTGCGAATCTGCCCGACTGGGCCTCGAGCCAGAAGTACGACCTGAACGGAAAACCGGACATTCCAGGAACGCCGAACCCCGACCAGCTTCGCCACATGGTGCAGCAGGTGCTTGCGGATCGTTTCCAGCTGAAGTTCCATGAGGATAAGAAGGAGATGCCGGCATACGTCCTGTTTGTAGCGAAGGGCGGCGAGAAGATGGAGAAAGCCGCTCCGGATTCCGGTGCGCTGCCGGCGCTATTCTTCCGCGGGCTGGGAGTGTTGACGGTCCGCAACGCCACCATGGAGGACTTTTGCCATCTGATGCAATCGGCGGTGTTGGATCGCCCGGTAGTTGACGAGACGGAACTGCAGGGGCGATACAACTTCCTGCTGAAATGGACGCCGGATGAATCGCAATTTGGCGGGATGGGAATCAAGGTTCCGCCGCCGAGCGATGCGCCCGATGCACCGCCGCCTCTATATACGGCGATCACGGAACAGATTGGCTTGAGGCTTGAGGCGATGAGCAAAGCGCCGGTGCGGATGCTGGTGGTCGACAAGGCCGATCATCCCTCAGCCAATTGAGCGAAACGGAACGGCCCAGGCCGGGGAGGTCCTCGTGGTCGATAATGTCGAACAACCCACCAAAAACTGAACCGGCGTCTGCCCAGGAACGTATTAAGAAGAGTGAACGGAGGATTGGGCTTGGTCACAAGGCATTGGCGCATTGCGGTGCAGATTGCCTGCGTCTGCCTTGTGCTTGCAGCACAAGCACTATCGGCAGCGGAGTATCACGGTCGTGTGCGCTATGGCGGCGTGCCGGTTCCAGGGGCGACCGTGACCCTCATACAGGGCACGACCGAGCTGACGACCCTAACTGATTCCCAGGGTCTGTACGAATTTGCTAACGTTCCTGCGGGAGACTGGAAGATCAATATTGAGCTGCGCGGGTTCGCACCGATGCACGGTTCGGTGACGATCGGCGCCGCGAATGAACAGGCCGAGTGGACGCTGCAGATGCTCGATCTCAAGGACCTGCTGGCCATGGCGCAGACAGAACCGGCGACAACGAATCCGCTGAGAGCTCGCACGGAAGAGGGGCAGAAGGAGAGCTCAAAGAGTAATAAGCCGGAAGAGCCCGCGCCGCAACCTCCGCCATCCAGCGACGACGCAGAGCGTGCGGCGGATGGGCTGCTGATTAACGGAAGCGAGAGCAACGCCGCCACATCGCAGTACTCCTTGTCGCCGGCAATCGGCAACCATCGACCCGGAACGAAGGCGCTGTACAGCGGCAGCTTCGGAGTATTCGCTGAGAACTCAATCTTTGATGCGAAGCCGTATTCGCTGACCGGACTTGTGCTGCCAAAGGACAGCTACAACCGCATTACGATGGTCGCGACCTTCGGCGGGCCGATACGGATTCCGCCGCTTTTCTATCGCGGCCCCAACTTCTTTATCGCCTATCAATGGACGCGCAATGGAACGGCGAGTACCGGCACGGGGCTGGTGCCTACCTGCGCTGAGCGGGCTGGCGATCTGAGCGGCGAGGCGAATGCACAAGGCCAACCACTCGCGACTTGCGACCCTGCCACTGGCGCCCCTTTTACCGGGCCAATTCCTGTGAGTCCACAGGCGCAGGCGCTCCTTGCTCTGTATCCTCTGCCGAACATCGTAGGAAATACCCGCTACAACTATGAGGCGGCGCTGTTGAGCAACACGCACGAGGACGCTCTGCAGTCGCGCCTAGACAAAACCGTCACTCACCGCGATTCGCTTTATGGTGGTTTTGGCTTCCAGAGCATTCGTGCGAACAGCGAAAGCCTCTTTGGCTTCATTGACAAAACCGACACGCTCGGCCTGGACGCCAATGTGAATTGGCAGCATCGTTTCGAGCGGCAGATCTTCGCAACGGTGGGCTATCACTTCACGCGACTTCGCACTCAACTGCTTCCATATTTCGCGTACCGGGACGACATATCCGGCAAAGCGGGAATAACAGGCAATGACCACCAGGATCCAAACGAATGGGGACCGCCGTCTCTTACTTTCTCCAGCGGGATTGCGGGGCTGAGAGATGGAAATAGCGAGTTCAATCGCAACCGCGCCGATCAGATTCTCTTACGTGTCTCGACGACGCGTGGGCGGCATACCATCCTCGCCGGCGGGGATCTGCGTTGGCAGCAGTACAACCTGCTTGAGCAGCAGAATCCGCGAGGCAATTTCACGTTTACCGGTGCGGCGACGTCAGCGAATGGAACCGCGTCAGCGACGAGTGGGTCGGACCTCGCCGACTTTCTCCTCGGCTTTCCCGACACGAGCGCACTGGCCTATGGCAACGCAGACAAGTATCTGAGGCAGAAGGTCTACGACGCCTACGTGAACGATGATTGGCGCGTCCGGCCGGAGCTAACGATCAATGCAGGCCTGCGCTGGGAGTACGGCGCGCCGATGACTGAGCTGAAGGGGCGGCTCGTGAATCTCGACCTCACGCCTGACTTCAAAGCAGCGGCGCCGGTCGTCGGGAGTTCTCCCAAGGGTCCGGCGACGGGGGAGCACTATCCGAGATCGCTGGTGCGAGGAGACCTGCACGGCTTCGAACCGCGCGTGGCCCTTTCATGGCGGCCGATTCCTGCTTCCACGCTCGTGGTTCGCGCGGGTTACGGCATCTATGACGACACCTCGATTTACCTTGCCGCGGCCGAAAGCCTGGCACAGCAGGCGCCGCTCTCGAACAGCCTCAGCGTGCAGCGCAGTGCAACCTGTCCACTGACCCTGGCCGATGGCTTTCGGAATTGCACGGGTACGATCCCGGACAACTTCGCGGTCGATCCAAACCTGCGAGTCGGCTATGTGCAGGTCTGGCAACTCTCGGCGCAACGCGATCTGCCCGCTGCCCTTGTAATGACGGCCACGTACCTCGGCACGAAGGGCACGCACGGAACGCAGGAGTTTTTGCCGAACACTTACCCCGTAGGCGCCGCGAACCCTTGTCCACAATGTCCGGTGGGCTTCATCTACCGGACATCAGGCGGCAATCTGGAGCGCGAAGCTGGGCAATTGCAACTGCGGCGCCGGTTGCGTGCCGGATTGACAGCAAGCCTTGATTACACCTTCGCGAAATCTGTAGACGACGACACGCAGATAGGAGGTCAGGGCCACACTGTCGCAAACTCCGCGACACCGATCTCGACCACAGCTTCTGCATCTGCCGTAAGCACCCCGATCGTCGCTCAAAATTGGTTGGACCTTCGCGCCGAGCGGAGTCCTTCGAGCTTTGATCAGCGCCATCTCCTCAATGTCCTGCTGCAGTACACGACGGGCATGGGAAAGGGCGGAGGAACGCTGCTGAGTGGATGGCGAGGGCGCGCCTTCAAAGAATGGACGGTCTTTGCACAAATTACTGCGGGCTCGGGTCTCCCGGAGACACCTGTCTATCTGGCCGCGGTTCCCGGTACGGGTGTTACAGGCACGATCCGTCCTGACCGCACGAGTGCAGCGTTGTATGCCGCTGCGAACGGCTACTTTCTGAATAGCGACGCTTACACTGCGCCGGCCAGCGGACAATGGGGCGACGCAGGACGGAACTCCATCCGTGGACCGATGACGTTCACGATGAATACCTCGCTCGCGCGTACGCTGCGGCTGCGCGGAAACTATAGCCTCGATCTGCGGTTAGACGCGGACAACGTGTTGAACCATGCGACCTTCACGGCATGGAATACGATTACGAACAGTACGACCTTTGGATTACCGGCGTCGGTGAATTCAATGAGGAATGTCCAGCTAAGTGGGAGGTTCCGGTTCTGATGAAACGCCACGGACCTTTGCCGCTGATTCTCTGCACCGGACTAATGCTCGCCGCGCCGCGACTGTTCGCGCAGCAGATCGGGAGCAACTCGACGCAACACGACAACGGAACGTATACGATGAGCGTCAACTCTCAGCTGGTCGTCGAGACGGTCGTTGCCAAGGATAAGCAGGGCCACTTCATCAACGGCCTCTCGGCGAAGGACTTCACGATCACAGAGGATGGCGTACCGCAAAAGATTCGTTTCTGCGAGCACGAGACCTTGCCGACGGATGCCGATGCGCTGCCTCCACTCAAAGATGAGGACGAGAACATCACGATCTACCATCGGCTTGCGCGCACCTCGATCGCTCCCGAGGACACGCAACGCGATACAGGCAAGAGCCGTTATCAGGGTCGCAGGCTGATCGTTCTCTACTTTGACATGACCGCAATGCGGCCTGACGACCAGCTGCGCGCCATCACTGCGGCCGAGACCTTCATCCGCAAGCAGATGACGGCTGTCGATCTAATCTCGATCATGCGCTACCAGGGCGGATCTGTGGATGTGCTGCAGGACTTTTCCTCGGACCGCAACCGTCTCCTGAGCATTCTCCAGACGATGCTCGTCGGGGAAGGGCAAGGCACACAGGACTCGATCGACGATGCCAGCAGCGCGGATACCGGCGCTGCGTTCGGTCAGGACGACAGCGAATTCAACGTGTTCAACAACGATCGTCAGCTCTCAGCGCTGCAGACTGCGGCGCAGATGCTCGCAAGCATGAACGAGAAGAAGTCATTGATCTACTTCGCCAGCGGCTTGCGGTTGCACGGAATCGACAACCAGGCGCAGCTGCATGCGACGGTCGATGCCGCAATCCGTGCCGGCGTGACGTTCTGGCCTGTGGATGCGCGTGGTCTGGTTGCGAATGCGCCACTTGGCGACGCGACACAAGGATCGCCGGGTGGTGTGGCGATGTACACAGGCGCGTCGGCACAGGCCGTGAATGACAACTTCCAGCAGTCGCAGGACACGTTGTATTCTCTTGCGGCAGATACCGGCGGCAAGGCGCTGCTCGACAACAATGACCTGACCCGTGGAATCACGCAGGTTCAACGGGCAGTGACGGACTATTACGTCCTCGGATATTACACATCCAACACCGCGCAGAACGGTCATTTCCGAAAGATCAAACTAACGCTCAACAACGGCAGGGAAGCTTCGCTGGATTATCGGCAAGGGTATTACGCGACCAAGGAGTTCACCCACTTCAATGAAGCAGACAAGGAGCGGCAACTCGAGGACGCGTTGATGTTGGGCGATCCCATCACCGATCTGACGATTTCAATGGAGATCAACTATTTCCAGCTCAATCGAGCCGAGTACTACGTACCGCTGGTGGTGAAGATTCCCGGTCGTGAGCTCGCGCTGGCTAAGAAGATGGGATCCGAGCACACGTTGATCGACTTCGTCTGCGAGATCAAAGACGATTTCGGCGGCACGACGGTGAGCAACATCCGTGACAGCATCAACGTTAAGCTTAGCGATCAGACAGCGGCACAGCTCGCGCATCAGCCGATTGAATACGACGCGGGCGTGACCTTGCTGCCGGGGCATTACACAATCAAGTTCCTGGCGCGTGACGATGAGACGGGACGCATCGGAACGTTCCAGACATCGTTCTACATTCCGAACCTGAATAAAGTCACGACACAGATCCCGATCAGTTCGGTCGTGTTAAGCAGCCAGCGCATAAGCATGGGGGACGCCCTGTTCAACACCGTGAAAGGAAAACAGGCCGCCAAAAATGATGCCGCGAATCCACTCGTAGAGAACGGCGAGAAACTCATTCCCAGCGTGACGCGGGTTTTCAAGTCGGACAAGGAACTTTATGTGTTTCTGCAGGCCTACACGGCCGCGGCCGCGCAAACTGGTTCCGTCCCCGCGACTCCCCCGAGCGGGCCTGTTGTTGGCTACGTCAGTTTGTATTCCCAGGGACAGCTTGCCTTTACGTCGAAGCTGCTTGCGGTCCAGCCGCTGACGAACACTCGGCTCGGTGTTACTCCGTTTAGTTTTGCACTTCCGCTCGGAAACCTGAAAGCAGCGAACTATGAGTGCCAGGTTACGCTTCTGGATGCCGAACAGCACCGGGTGGCATTCTGGCAAGGTCCCATGCGAGTTATTCCATAACGAGATCTGAGCAATCGGTTTTGCGGTTCTCCGATCGATGAGCGCAGCAATGCACTTATTGTCGCTCGAACTGCGAAGAATACTTATTTACGACGTTCTCGGGTCGACCCGCTAACCATGCAGCCACATTGTTGAGCGCGGTTGATATCAGACGGCCCCTTGCCTCCCGGGTGGCCCATGCAATGTGCGGTGTAACAATGCAATGCTTCGCTCGGAGCAGAAGGTTCGATCTCGGTGGCGGCTCTGTTGAAAGCACATCAAGTGCCGCTCCGGCGATCGTCCCGGCGTTGAGCGCATCGGCCAGATCCTCCTCGACGATCAGACCGCCCCGAGAGGTATTGATCAGAAAAGCCTCTCTCTTCATTCGAGCAAGCCGTCCGGCGTGAACCATCCCTGTCGTCGACGCATTCAAAGGGCAATGGAGCGAAACGATGTCAGATTTAGAAAATATCTCGTCAACTGTCGCCCATCGCTCGAACGTTGTCTTTTGTGCAGGCGGGCGGCTGCTGGTCAGAAGTACATTCATACCGAACGCCTGGGCAAGCCGGCCAACACATTGCCCGATCCGTCCATACCCGACAATGCCCAGCGTTTTGCCATGGAGTTCAACCAGCGGAGTTTGCCAGAAGCACCAGTCTGGATTGGCAGTCCACGCACCGGAGCGCACAGCATCTGAATGTTGGCCGACATGATTACAGAGTTCCAGAATCAGAGCAAAGACAAGTTGCGCGACGGAATTGGTACCGTAGCCAGGTACATTCGTGATGATGATGTTTTGGCGCTCTGCTTGTTCGACGTCCACCACGTTGTACCCGGTCGCGAGCACACCGATGTATTTCAATGATGGAAGTGACTTGAGTGCAGAACTCGTCAGCGGGGTCTTGTTGGTGAGCAGCATATCCGCATCTTTAGATCTCTCGTACAACTCATCCGGCGTGGTTCGGTCAAATACTTGACATGCCACTCCCGAGGGTAGCCCGTCCCATGAAAGATCACCGGGATTGAGTGTGTATCCGTCTAAAACGACTAGTTTCATACGCAGTATCGCGATTGCGGAATTCCTGGGAACATTTGTCCGGTCGTGACACAGATCGGGCGGCCCATGTGCTATCTTCCCTCGCTTCGCTTCCAGCGTTTGCGCATAAGCCCGTTCCTCTCTTGATCGAGAGCATCGGTCGATCGCGCTGTCAGGCGTAGGCGGGCTGTGGTTGGGCGATGCGCGTTTTGGCCGGGGTGAAGGTCATGCGGATGCCGTTAGCTGGGCGCAGAATGACCATGGGGCGGGCTTCGATAGTCTGCTGGGGCACGAGAGAGAAATCGTAGCGTCGCAGAAGCTCGGCGAGGATCATCAGGATCTGCAGAATGGCGTACTGGTTGCCGATGCAGACGCGTGGCCCGCCACCAAAGGGAAGGAAGGTGAAGGGAGTGCGGGATTTCATGGCGTCTTTCGTGAATCGGCTGGGGTTGAACGACTCCGGGTCGGGCCAGTTTGGTTCGTAGTGGTGGGCGCCGTAGACGTAGTTGATGACCATGGAGCCGGCGGGGATCCGAATGTCGCCCACCTGGTCGTCGGCTACGGCCATACGATCAATCATCCAGAAGGGCGGATAGAGGCGGAGACCTTCGTGGATGACCTGGCCGGCGAATTCAAACTTGAGGATGTCGGCGTAGGTGAGCTGGCGGCCTTGTAGAACGGTTTCGAACTCTTCGCGAACACGGGCGAGCGTGTCGGGGTTGCAGACGAGGAGATAGAGCAGCCAGGAGAGGCTGTTCGAGCTGGTTTCATGGCCCGCGACGAGGAGCTGCATGGATTCGGAGAGGATGAGTTCGTCGGGCATGCCGTTGCCGTCAGCGTAGCGGGCGTCGAGCAGAGTCTGCAGAAGATCGTCGCCCGGAGGCGCGTTGCGGCGGGCCTGGATGTAGGGCAGGAGGATGGCATCGGCCTCGCGGCGCATCTCTTCGTGCTTCTTTAGCTGCCCCGACATCGCAAACCAGGGGTTGAGATACGGCTGCAGGGTCTGACGGACGATGAACTCCTGCACGGTGCAGATGGTTCGCGAGATCTGCTGGATTTCAGCTTCGGGAAGGCTGGCTCCGAACAGCGAGCGCGCCACCATTGAGAAGGTAATGCGCATGAACTGCGAATAGACCTCAACAGGACCTTCCTGGATAGCCTGGTCGAAGGCGGCGAGCGATTCGTCGAGGGAGGCTTGCATGATGGCGCTCAGGCTGCCGAGCGATTTTGGAGAGAAGCCTGTCTGGATGAGCTTCCGCTGGACGCGCCAGGCCTCGCCTTCCGTGGTGAGCAGGCCCTTGCCGAGAAAATGGCCCATGCGCTTCACCTGGATTTCAGACTTGTGATAATTATCCGCGTTGGTCTTCAGGACGTGCTGGATGACGGCTGGGTCGATGGTGACGATCGCTTCCTTGATGCCGCCTAGATAGATCTTGAAGGTCGTGCCGTAATCGCCGATGTAGCGCTGCAGGACTTTGGCCGGATTGAGGGCCATGTCGCGGGAATCTCCGAAGCAGCGGCTACGGGGAACAGCAGGGATGGAAGATGCGGTCATGGTGCGTGGGTCCTGAAGGTCACGGATCAGCGGCGAAACGGCTGAGGGCAAGGGGCGCCATCGGAGGATGAAGTCGAAGATGACGCTTCGGTGCCGAGTTGCTTGAGAAGGACGAGGTGGTGCCAGATGGCTTTGGTCATCGTCCGGTGTTCGCGGTAGGGAATATTGAATTCTGCCGCGGTCTCGCGGACGATCCGCGTGATTTTCGGGTAGTGGGTGTGGCAAACGAACGGACAGAGGTGATGCGCAATGTGATGATTGAGGCCGCCGGTGAGGAAGTCGACGAGGGGATTTCTGGTCGCGTAGTCAGCCGTTGTGGCGAAGATGTGGTAGATGCCGTGGTCGAACTCTCCGCGTGCTGATGGGAAGTAGGTGTCGTCGACGGTGTGGCTGGTCTGGAAGACGAGAGCGACGCTTAGGCCGATGAGCAGATGGGAGAGCACGAATGCTGCCCCAACGAGCCAAAGCGATTTATGTAGGAGGACTACCGGCAGGACAAGCATGTAACTGACGTAGAAAAGCTTGCCGGCAAAGAGCGTGATGTATTCGCGCAAGGAGTGCTTGATGCGCAGGTAGTCGTGCGAGGGGAAGAAAAAGCATTCGAAGTCGCGGACAAAGACATAGTCCAGCGAGAAAAATGCGTACAGCAGAAGGCCGTAAATGTGCTGGAAGCGATGGATGGGCATGTACTGCTCGTGCGGCGTGAAGCGCAGAAGGCCGCGGCCGGTGAGGGCGTCGTCTTCGCCGTGCACGTTGATGCAGGCATGATGGCCGCGGTGGTGCAGGATGCGCCACATGTACGAGCTGATGCCGCAGAGATCGAACACGTAGTTGAGCGACTTATTAACTGCCTGGCTGGAGGAGATGGCCCCATGATTGGAGTCGTGAGCAATGTTGAGCAGCAGAAACGTCTGGGCGAGCCCCCCAAGGACGTACAGGCTGACAAACAGCCAGTTGGCTGGGTGCGCCAGGTAGATGGCGGCCCAGCTTGCCGCGAAAACTGAGAAGCCAAACCCGATCTTGAGCCACATGGCGCGGTCTGCCTTGGGGGAGAGCTGCTGATCGGCGAAGAGGCCGTCCAGACGGCGGCGGAGGACCTTGGGGAACGTGGCGACACCGGCTTCGGCGCGGCGGGGTCCGGCCTCGGCGCGGGGACGCGCGGCGTCGCTATAATCGTGCACGGTTGCCGCTACGGCCTGCGACGTCACGTGTTCCTCCGTGAACAGGGGTGGTTCGGGCTGGGATACCTCGGCGCCGGCGAAGATGTCCGCGCTGTCATCGACGGCAAAAGGTTCGGGCCTTGACAGGATTATAGATAGGTGGTGCCAGGGATCAAGGGGGCAATCACCCGATTGGAGGCCAAGATTTCTCGCGAGAATTCACGGCGGCTTGATATCCTATTATCACCAATTCGCTGTGCCCATCGATTTATGTTTTGTTTCACGGGCCCTGAGCAGATCACGCCGGTTTGCGCGATCAAGGATCGTACGCTTACGAAATCGAACGGTTTAATGATTTTGGATCCACCCTTGGAGAACCGCCGGCTCATGATGGCGTCAGTTTGGGAGCACCTCGAAGTGCTGGCAGAGCAGCAACCCCAGAAGCTGCTCTATTCGTTTCTCGATCTGCAGGGCGACACGCTGGAGAGCTACACCTACGCCGCTTTTGCGAAGCGCGCGGACGCCATCGGAGGACATCTGCGGAAGGACCGCGGGCTGCAGCCGGGCGACCGGCTTTTGCTGGCCTATCCTCCGGGGCTGGAGATGATCTGTGCCTTCTTCGGGTGCCTTTCCGCGGGCTTCATTCCGGTACCGGTCTACCCTCCAAGCTCGCGCGGGTTCCAGAGCGCGCTGTACAAGATGGTGCACATTGCGAAGGACTGCAATGCGGCGGCCATCCTGACGAACAAGGATTACCACGCTTCCTTGAAGACGAACCTGGCGCGCAGCGGTGTGGCGACTTCCGGCGTCGACGTGGACTACATCTCGGCTCTGCCATGGATCCCAACGGAGGATTTTGTGCTGCCGGTACCAGGGCTGGCTCCTGCACAGGCTTCGGAGACCCTCTTCCTGCAGTACACGTCCGGTTCGACCATGGAGCCGAAAGGCGTAATGGTTTCGCAGGAGAACATTCTGCAAACCTGCCCGCTGGTGATTGAGCACGAGAACCCCGTCGTCGTCTCGTGGCTGCCCCAGTATCACGATATGGGCCTGATCGGGTGTTACTTGTATCCCCTGCTGAAGGGCGGCACAACGTATGGGTTCGCTCCGACGGACTTTATCCAGCGGCCCATCCTGTGGTTCGAGACGATGACGAAGTACCGGGCGACGGCGACGGCCGCGCCCAATTTCGCCTATGACTACTGTCTGCGTGCAGGAAGGCTTTCCAAGGAGGCCCTGGAGCAGTCCGACCTGAGCTCGCTGCACGTGCTCATGTGCGCGGCCGAGCCGGTGAAGCCGGACACGTTTGAGCGCTTCGAGGAGGCCTTCCAGGCCTACGGGCTGAAGCCGGAAGGTTTCTACGTGGCATATGGGCTGGCGGAGAACACGCTGGCTGTGTCACTGCATGGACGCAAGATCCTGTCGGTGAATAAGCGCGCACTCGCGCTGGGGCGCGCTCGTGTGACCACCGAGGTTTCCGAGATCGACCACTCGGCGCAAATCGTGAGCTGCGGAAAGCCGCTGCCCGGGATGGATGTGCGCGTAGTCGAGCCGGAACAGCATTTCCCGCTGAAGCCGGGCCAGGTAGGTGAAATCTGGATTGCCGGTGTAGGCAAGTGCCAAGGCTACTGGAACAACGCCGAGATGACCCAGAAGCAGTTCCGCGCGAGGTTGGTGGACGATACGCCCTATGAGGATGGCTACTTGCGGACCGGCGATATGGGGTTCTTCCAGGATGAAGAGCTCTATGTGTGCGGGCGCATCAAGGACATGATCATCCTGCGCGGGCAGAACTACTATCCGCAGGACATTGAGAACGTGGTGGAGAAGGCATCGCCGCTGATTCGTCACAGCTGCGTCGCAGCTTTCCAGATCCAGGAAGACAGCGAGCCGGCACTGGCGATTGTGGCCGAGGTGAAGAACCCGAAGGTACTGCCGGATTCGCGCAAAATTGCGACCGCCGTGCGCAACTTCCTGAATGTGGAAGTGGCGGTGATTTCGCTGATCGCGCCGCGCGCAATTCCCCGGACGAGCTCCGGCAAGATCATGCGCCACAAGGCCAAGCAGATGTGGCTGAATGGGGAGTTCAGCGTCTTGTCTGATTTCTCGCGCGAGAAAGATGCCGGGACGGCCATAGTCGAGTGCGGTGTCCCGACCGCGTTCTCCGAGCTAAAGGCCCGTTATTGCCTTACCGGCGCGGAAACCTACAACCTGATCGAGGCCGGATTGGATTCGCTGGACCTTGTGGTCTTCATGCATGAGCTGAAAGAACTGCTGAAGGACAAGGGCGCGGAGATGCTGGCGCGGCAGGTAGATATTAACGTGATCCAGCGCGTGAGCGTGGCAGAGTTGTTCACGCTGGCCGTGCAACTGGAGACCGCCCCGAAAGAGGCGCTGGCGCAGCTGAAGCAGTCGCTGGCGGCGTTCCGCGAAGAACAGGCACAAGCCGAGCGCGCGCTGATGAGCGCGGACACGAAGCTGGTGTTCGAGTCACAGAAGCCAGCCGCGTTGCCGGAGCCGCCGGTGATGCGCAAGGTGCTGGTAACGGGCGGCACAGGATTTATCGGGCCGTTTCTGATCAAGAGCCTGCTGGAGCAGACGGCGGCAAGGCTGCACGTCTTGGTTCGTGCTTCAGACGATGCACAGGGCATGCAGCGCCTCCGCGTGGCGATGGAGTCAATGGGGCAGGTGACGCCGGAACTGTGGGCGATGTTTGAGCAGCGGGTAGTGCCCGTGTGCGGCGACCTGGGCCAGCCGGCGCTGGGATTGTCGCAGGATCTTTGGGAGTGGCTCGCCGACGGGATGGATACGGTGTTCCACAATGGCGCGACGGTGAACTACCTGTTCAACTACGACCGCATGCGCGAAGCAAATGTGCTGGGCACGAACGAGGTGCTGCGGCTGGCGCTCGAAGGGCGGCCCAAGGAGTTCAACTACGTCTCGACGACGTTTGTCTTTGGCTGGGCTGTGAAATCGGTCCTGTGGGAGACGGACAACAACAAGGACATGGAACTCCTCGACTTCGGTTACAGCCAGTCGAAGTGGGTGGCCGAGCAGGTGGTGTTCGATGCGCAGCGTCGCGGGCTGAAGACGCGCGTGTTCCGTCCGGCGCTGGTGAGCCCGTCGGTGTTCGGCGGTGGCAACAACTTCGACATCGCGGTGCGGCTGGTGGCGTTCATGGTGAACCATGGGATCGGTGTGGACACCCTGAACCAGGTGAGCTTTGTGCCCGCCGATATTGTCGCGAATAACATCGTGGCGATCTCGAATTCGCCGGGTACCGGGAATCAAACCTACCACGTGGTCCGCGATGAATACTCGAACATGATCGACATCACGGACATCATCACAAAGTCGACGGGACGGCAATTCGAAATCTTCAGCCTGCCGGAGTTTGTGCCGGAGCTGATTCGCCGCTGCCGCAAAGAAGATTTGCTGTTCCCGCTGCTGGATTTCCTGGTCGGGTCGGTGAACAACATCTCGGCGATGGAATTCAAACGCTATGACAGCTCGACCTACCAGGCAGCGCGTGATGCGTCGGTCGCCGGGCGTCCAGACCCGACGCTCGAGGAGACGGTGAACGGCATCCTGAAGTTCATGCACCGGAAGGGCATCATCTCGGTGGTGCCGCGCGATGCCAACGAGGCGATCGTCCAGGAGGGCCCGGGCGTCGCCCCGGCCTTGGGGCTGGATTGCAGCAGAGCGCTGTCGGTTACCGCTTCCTGAATGTGAGTTTCTCGGCAACGTGCTGACCGGTTTCCAGGGTCGCTGTGGAGGTGAGCGTCATCTGCTTACCGTCTGCTGAGACCACCCAGTGGTCGCGCTCTGTCACCTGATCGTCGCGCCGGTAGGTCGCGTCCACAGTGTGGGCGTCCGTGAGTGCCAGCGTGACCGTGTCATTTCGCGAGTGCTCGACGTCATGCGGCTTTCCGTCGAATGCCGCGGTGTAGGTATCGTCCCCGGTGAAGTGCACGTAGCCGTTAGGTGCGGCTTCTACCTTCACCACAAGGCCTTGGCGCATACGCGATTTGGTGAGGTCCTGGGTCCATTCGCCGGCAAACGGATCCTTCGCCACCCTGGCGCCGCCGGTGCGGTCCCATACGGTGATGATGTTCGGCTGGCCCTTGGTGATGGTAGTAGAGGTGAGCTCCCTGCCGTCCGGGGAAAGAGCTTCTCGCACCGTGGCTACGAGCATGCCGTTCTTCTCTTCCTTCACCTCAGCCTGATGTTTGCCGGCGCGCTTGAGCTCAATCTGGTTGAAGCCGAGATTGCCGGGAGCAGGTGTGGGGTGGCCGTTGTTACTGGTGGTGAAGTCGAGGTGCGTTGCGCCCGTCATGACCACGTGGGAACCGTTCTGCACCGGCGTGATGGTGAGGCGGTTTGGCGGGTCTATGGTGGACTCCGCCGAGGTGAGCGTCCACGTGCCGATACGGGGATCATTGCCCTGAGGCTGTAGGACTGCGAACAGACCGAGAAGAATAAGAGCGCGAATCGTGCCTCCTCATGCCAGGCCAGGGAAAGGGACGAGATGACCCAGCGAAAGTGTATACGGACAATTTGATGCGCCTCGTGTAGCGGCCAGGTACCTTGCCAGCGCCGAATGCGAGCTTCTCATGTGCCATGATGAAAGCTATGGGTTGGCGACGGTTGTGGGCAGCTGGCGTGGTGCTTGTGGCTGCCCTTGCGTTGCTGCCGTTTTCCTTTCATGCGGAGCGTCACCTGGAGACGGCGACTCTCGTAGAGGGCAGCCAGGCAGCGACGGTGAAGCAAGAGCTCGCTACGCGTTTTCATTCACCGTTTGTAGACCAGGTGGTGCTGGTCGCGGAGGGTTTGCCGGCGCTCGATTCCGATCCCGGAACGCAGGCGCTGAGGAAGATCGTAGACGCTCTGAAGGACCAGCCTGGTGTGACTGGCGTGCTGTCCTACCTGGATACACAGGATCCGATTTTCAAGGCCCGCGGCGGCGTGACCTTTGTGCTGATTGGTCTTTCGTCCACGGATGGGCCGGTGGAGTCGCTGGTGCCAGGGTTGCACGCGGCCGCATCACAATTGCAGCACCAGCTGCGGGCGCGCTATCCGGCGGCGAAGTTGGAGCTGACCGGCGAGATCCCGCTGAACTTCGACATCCGGAAGGCTAGCGCAGATGACGTGCGGCGCGGTGAGAGCCTCGTAATCCCGGCGACGCTTGCGCTGCTGCTCATCGCATTCGGCAGCCTGCTGGCCGCGGTTATTCCGCTGGCCGTCGGCGAGCTGGCAATCGCAATGACGCTGGCAGTCGCCGGGCTGCTGGCACGGCAATGGCATCTGTCAATCCTCGTGCAGAATCTGTCGACGATGCTTGGCCTTGGGCTGGGCATTGACTATGCGCTGCTGATGATCAGCAGGTTTCGTGAAGCGATCGCATCTGGTCAGGAGCGCCACGCAGCCGCTGAGATTGCGGCGCGACAGGCGGGCAAGACGCTGCTGATTTCGGCCTCGACCGTGGCCATTGGATTTCTCGCGCTGCTGATGGTGCCGATCAGCGAGATACGGTCAATCGGCATCGCCGGGTTTCTGGTTGCTGCCATGTGCGTCTTGCTGACCAACGCGTTGATCCCCGCACTGTTGGGTATTCTGGGGCGGCGCATTGACCTCGGCAGAATGCCGTTTACTCCACGGTTGGACTCCGAACTGGCATCCCGTAAGGGGCGGCGCTGGCGTCGGTGGGGGCGCACCATCGTGGCGCATCCGTGGCGTGCGCTACTGCTGGCGGGCTTGCCCATGTTGCTGTTGGCGTGGCAGGCCACTGCGCTGGACATGAGCCTTCCGCGCGGAGACTGGCTGCCGCCCAAAGCGGAGTCCGTGCATGCGTTGCATGAGCTGGATGCGATGGACCGCGGCGGCGTGGTGGAGTCACTGCGGATCATTGCGGAGCTACCGCAGGGATCGATTGCGGAGAGCGACGACGATTGGGCTGCCATTGACCGCGCGACAAAACGGCTGGCGAGCGACAAGCGCGCGGAAAGAGTCATTTCGATTACGTCCGTCGCGGATGGCAATCGTGCGTCGCTGCTCAATCTGCCTCGCGAAACGCGGCGAACCTTTTTGAGTAGTGATGGGAAGGCCGCATTAATTGAGGTGGTGCCGGCGGGTGCGGTGACGCTGCGCGGTCAGGTCAACTGGGTTCGCGAACTGCGCCGCACCGGCGCACAGGAACTGACCGGCGCGCAGGGTGCGACGCTGCTGGTCGGCGGAATTCCGGCGCTTAATGCCGATTACGAAACCATCGTCGAGCGCTATATGCCGGTGGTGCTGTTGCTGGTCCTGGGTGGTACGTTGGTTGCGCTACTGGCAGGGTTTCGTGCGGTGTTTGCCGCGCTGAAGGCCATCGCGCTGAACCTGTTTTCTGTTGCGGCGGCGTTTGGAACACTGGTTTTGGTGTTTCAGAAGGGACATGGGAGCGGACTGTTCGGCGTGCCCGGCGGAACGGGAAGCGTGTTTCCGCTCGTGCCCATCGTGACGTTTGCGATCGTCTTCGGTCTCAGCATGGACTACGAGGTGTTCCTGGTGTCGCGAGTGCTGGAGGCGCGGCGCTCCGGGATGGATGAGAAAGAGGCGATTGCAGAAGGAATGGCGCGGACTGCCGGACTGATTACTAGCGCGGCGGCGATCATGATCGTAGTCTTCGCGGCATTTACGTTTGGGGACTTCCTGGTTGTGAAGATGATTGGGTTCACACTGGCAGTGGCGGTGCTGATTGACGCGACACTGGTCCGAATCGTCATCGGTCCCGCGCTGCTGCGCATTGCCGGCGACTGGAACTGGTGGCCGGGTGGACTGAACAGGCGTTGAGTGTTGCAGCTACTCGGACGGCGCCGAGGACTTCGAAGCGAAAAACTCCGCAGTAGCGATCTCACCCACCAATTGTGCGGATCGTGAAGAAAAGTGGACGGCCTTAGTGGACGACCTTAGAACTTTGGAGCCCCTCTCGAAAGCCGAAGGGTAAAGTTCTGAATGAGCAAGGAAGAGCCATTCCGCAGTTCCCTGCGTTGGGCCGCTGGAGTAGACGATGGCGTTGGGCGTCTCCAGGTTGGTGTGATTGAGGATGTCTCTCCCTCAAATTACAACTCTGCCGAACTTATGGCGGATGCTCTACTCACGGGCGGCGATCCCCATGACAGCCTGTTGGGCTTTGGTAAACCAAAGTTTATTTTCAGTTAATGTCGGCTTCAACTCAGAAGCCATAACTGGATGCCGTAGCCAACTGGATTCTTCTCTGATTTCTGTGCACGGCGTCTCTTTTTGAAAAGTGCGCCAGTCATCCCTGCCAGCAAAGCTCCGTACGCACCAGAATCGACCAATGTCGTCAAAGGACTGATTCCATTTATGAAGATACGCAAGTTCGTACTTCCATTGGCTGCTTTGGCGATAGTGACGAGTGCGGCCTAAATAGATATTCTTTTCTACCCATTGTTCAATTCGAGGCGGTCATGCGTAGAGGTAGGCGTCGTTCCGCAGTGATCGCATTTGCGTTTGCCGCATTCATACTCGCAGTTAGCACGATGTATGGACAGGTTGGCCCATTCGACAACGCTCCGGCCACGGCTCAAATTTTTCCTAACTATGCGCAGAAGCTCACCGAGCAGGAATTGGCTGCACATCCAGACGTCCTGGTGGTTGCCTTCCACGCGACGGTCCCCGGTGAATCTATCAACCGAGTTGTAGCCATAAATCGGGCTCAATGGAGCAAGTTTCAATGGCGTCCATCGGACGACATCGATACAGACACGGTGACAAGCCAGAAGACGATTGTCCAGGTGATCCCGAAAACACATCGCATGGAGGTCCATATGCCATTGCGTATCCGCGACGGGAGCACGATCGCAACTCTGGTATGCGTCTGGTCTTTCAAAGATGAGGAAGAAGCCCCGGAACTGATGAGAAAGTCACAAAGGATTCGAGACGAAGTCGGGCCCCAGATCACGAGTTTGGCGCAACTGCTTGGCAGGCCGTAAAGCGGGCCCGGATCGAGATTTTGCTGAAAGGCGGACGACAATGAAAACAATCAGGAGCATTCTAGGCGCAACGTTACTACTGGGTCTCACAACCAGCACGCTTGTTGCTCAGGTAACCGGCGCGACCGTCACGGGCAAGGTGGCGGACCCCAATGGGGCAGTCGTTCCCAACGCAAACGTGGAATTCGTGCGCAGTTCGACGGACGCGCATCGCACAGTCACCTCAAACGAGTCCGGATTGTACACGGCGCCTAACCTTCAGCCAGGTACCTACAAAATCGTTGTGACTGCATCCAGCTTCGGGCCAGAGGTCCTGAATGGCGTCGATTTAGAAGTAGGACAGACACTCGAACAGGATTTCGTACTCAAGCCGGGCGCGGTTGCTGAACAGGTAGAGGTCACTTCTCAGGCGCCGCCCCTGGACACTTCGAGCTCCCAGATCCAGAACGTGGTTGACTCGACCACGGTTCGAACTCTGCCGTTGAACACCCGAGACTGGACGCTGCTGTCAACACTCGAACCTGGGGTAAACCAGATACGCACCGAAAAGGCTGTCGCCGTAGGTGCTGATCGCGGCAATCGCGGATTTGGTGCGCAACTCACGATTGCGGGCGGCCGCCCTCAGCAAAATAACTACCGTATGGATGGCATCTCGATAAATGACTATTCAAATGGAGCGCCTGGTAGCGTGTCTGGTGAAAACCTCGGAGTAGACGCGGTCCAGGAATTCTCGGTCGTAACGGCGAATGGATCAGCCGAATACGGGCGTGAAGCCGGCGGCGTGATTAATGCTGTGAGTCGCGCTGGAACCAATGCTTTTCACGGCACGGTATTTGAATTCCTCCGCAACGATCGCTTCGATGCCAACTCGTATTATTTCAATCCCGGTCCAACGCTTGAAGCGGAACAAGAGCTGCGGAAAAACCAGTTTGGCGGAGCTCTCGGGGGTCCGATCCTCCGCAATAAGCTATTCTTCTTCGGCAATTATGAAGGGATCAGGCTGATCCAGGGCCAGCCATTTACTGTTAACGCGCCGTCCGCCAACGCTCGTAATGGCATATTGAACTGCTCCACTTCAGTCGGCGGTGTACAACAATCCGGGTGCCCTACACCAGGTCCAGCCGCTGCCGGTCACACATACACAGTCCCAGTGAGTGCGGACGTAAAGAGCTATCTTGGGTTCTACGGAATTCCCACTTCGCAGCCGGCTAATTCCGATGCTGGAAGCTACATATTCTACGGTCGCTTGGTCCAGCCTGAGAACTTCGGACAGGGCAGACTGGATCAGGTATTTTCATCAAAAGATTCTGCACACGAAACGTACATGTATGACGCTGGCAATTTCACGCAGCCCGATGCGGAGAACAACTATTTCCTGCTGTCCCATACGAATCGCCAATTGGGGCTGATTGAAGAAGTACATGTCTTCTCGTCGTCGTTTGTGAACACTGCCCGCGCTGGCGTCAGCCGCAACGTTGCAAATATCACCAACACCGCCCCCGGCAGCAATTCAGAAGCAGCGGATAACAGCCTCGGCGGTGTCCCGGGGAAGACTGCGTCAAGTTTGGTAATTGGGGGGCTCACAAACTTTGGAGGTGGCCTCAATGCGCCATCCCAATATAACTTCTATTGGACATCGACCCAGTTCTACGATGATGCGTTCTACACACTGCGCGAACACACCTTCCGTTTCGGTGTAGCGGTGGAGAACATGCACAATAATATTGTCGCTACATCTAGCCCAGCCGGTTTGTACACCTTTAGTTCGACCGCGGATTTCATCGCCGGTCGTGTGCAGAACTTTTCAGCCCAACTTCCGGGCTCGGCTCCGGAGAAGGGGCTGGCGCAGTGGTTATCGGGAGGTTACATCCTGGATGATTGGAAGGCCCGCCGGAACCTCACGCTAAACATAGGCGTACGGTATGAGGCGACGACGGTGCCGACTGAACGCCACAATCTGCTCAGCACATTGCGCAATTTGACAGATTCCGCGCCGCACCTTGGGGGTCCCTACTTCCGCAATCCGACGCTGAAGAATATAGAGCCGCGCGTCGGCATGGAATGGGATCCTTTTGGAAAAGGCCAGACGGTCATTCGCAGTGGTTTCGGCATTTTTGATGTTCTCCCACTGCCTTATCAGTTCGAATTATTGAGCTCATTGGCAGCTCCATATCTTCAGGTGGGGAGCATCGTGTATTCAAATACAGCCGCTCCCTATACCGTGACGCAGCCAGGCGATGGAAAATTTGCTCACGGTTCTTTCTCCTCTATTCAAGCGCCTAACACGTTACGTCAGAGCTACGTTCAACCTAGTCCGGCACGAAGCTACCTGATGGAATGGAACTTCAACATCGAGCAGAATCTTGGGAAGGACTTCAGTGTCTACGTGGGATTTGTCGGCTCGCGCGGCGTACACCAGCCGTTCCGTTCCGACGAGTTGAACACCGTCCAGCCCATAAGCTACGACAATTACTATCAACCGCGCTTTCCAAAACCAGGCACCGCGGCGGTGTTGAACCCGAATGTTGGCCAGATTGCGGGCATCCTTTACAACAACAACACGTTCTATGACGGCCTTCAGGCGAGTATTACAAAAAAGATGAGCTACGGGCTGCAACTACAGGCCAGCTATACGTACTCGAAGGCTCTGGATTCAGGATCGGCGGTACTGGCTGGAGATCCATTCGGAAACTCGATTGCAGGCCTCTTCTACTTTGCTCCGCAAACGCGGTTCGGCCCCGCAGACTTCAATGTGCCAAACGTATTTACCTTCAACTATCTCTATGCGCTGCCTACGATAAAGCACTTACATGGAGTGGCCGGTGCTGGGATCAATGGCTGGCAATTGACAGGCATATATCTCGCGTCAAATGGCCTTCCTTTCACGCCAACAATTACGGGCGACCAACTTGGCCTCAAAGGTAGCCAGCCCTACGATGTTCCAAATGCAGTGAAGGGATGCAATCTTCATATGTCGCGCCCCATCGGCGGTCTGCATGATATCGCGGCCAAATGCTTCACCTTTCCGACCCCGAACGCAGATGGCACCAATACGCTGGGCAATGTTAGCCGGAATATGCTACGCGGACCTAACCTGGATTCACTCGATTTCTCCCTGCTGAAGAATACGCATATTACGCGGAGTGATCGTTATACATTGCAGTTGAGAGCGGAGGCGTACAACATCATGAACCACCCAAACTTCTCGCCGCCAATCGCAAATAAGACGCTCTTCACTGCTGGTTCCGGTGCGTTGGTTGGTACGTACGGCAACATTACATCAACGGTAATCGCAATGCGGCAGCTTCAGTTTGGATTGAAGCTCCTTTTCTAGCAGCAGGGTAAGTCCGAGATGGGAAGTTTGATGAAAATGCTCGACACATTTGCGGCAAGTGTTGTGTTCAACTCAGCATTTCTATACGACTGACGGAGCACAGCGTTTCCTGGCGATGGAGCGCAGCATCGAGTAGTGTACGGACGCGTTATCCCGATCTGGTGATATCTGCGATGCCAAGCGGCGGGCATCGGGAACACCAACAACGCATGCGTTCAGTGAATTTGGCCCTCGGGTCGATGCACTGACGCTTCATCCATATCGGAAATCCCAAGCCGCCAGGACTTCAGCGAAGAAAAGGCGCTGCAAAGGAGCCTGCTTAGCTTTTTGCGCTCCTCCGCCCCGGATTCGTCCGGGGCCTCTCTTATATTTCGATACAAATCGCGCCGGGAGACACCACCGGTGCGCAAGAATATCCAGGCGAATTCCGAACCCACATGACACACATCAAAAGAAAGCGGGCGTCGGGCGCACAGCCCGACGCCCCCTCTATCGATGACCGCGGCTACCCTTACCCCTGGCTGCCGGTCTTCTTATGACCCTTCTTCGACATCCCATCGAACTTCGTCTGCTGCTCCGGCGTCAGCACGGCACGAATCTGGGCGTTCGCATCCTCACGAATGACTCTTGTCTTGGCCTTCTGGTCGTCGGCCGAGCCGGTCTTGGCCTCCCTTACGGCATGAATCTTCGTATGCTCGTCCTCGAGGAGAGGCTTGATCTTGGCCTTCTGTTCGTCGGTAAGGTTCAGGTTCGTGGAAAGCTCGGCAAGCTCCACCTCCGCACGACCGTTCTTGCCGCCCTCCGACCTGGCATGCTTGGCGGATTGGGACGCGGTTGTGGCCGAGGTTGCATCCTGCGCACGGACGTGAGGAGCCCAAAGGCACAGGGCGGCGAGGACGGGAAGACTGGCGAACAGCTTTTTCATGAAGTCTCCTACGGTGATTTCTGTTGTCATGCACTGCGATGGACCCCGTTTTTAAGGACTACGGCTGTCCGAGGGTTCGCTTTGGGCACAGATGTACTTCAATGCAGAACATATCTTCCAGCGGCAAGCGGCAAGTTAATTCACTGTTATCCCCATACAGCACGTTCCTTCCCGCCGGTATCTCGCCTATTTTCTGTGAAGTGCCTCGCAGTGATTAACGTAAACGGAGATTTTCCTGACGTCCTGCGGGGGGCAGTTCTGACCGCGTCAGATCGGTTTCGACTGGTCCGCTTGCTCGTTCTGATACAAGAGAGCCGTAGCCCTCCGCCTCCCTGGGCGGTCGCAAACTCACACTGCCCATGGTGGTGAGCACTCGGAACGGATTCGATTGGTACCTGTACACCATCGATTCGTCCGGCAATATACGCCGCGTTGACCCGAGCGCACTATTACCGTCTCCCTGAAGGTCCTCTCAGGGCGATGGCGTCAACTTCCTGTGCCCGCCTGCGCGCGGAGAGGTTTCACGTCCGAGCTGCGGTGAACCTAATAGTGTGAGGCTCGGACGTCAGAGGTCTGCACCGGGTCTTTACGTATATTGCCGGCGATATCTCCTGTCAGTTCAGCTATTTAGAGCAGGATTGCAGTATTGACTGTGAATTAACTTTGCGAGTGCCATCACAAAGGCAGTTAGTGGAATGCGACATCAGCTTTTCAAATTTTGGCAACACCGTGTTGGGAACTCCCCTCACCGGGAAAAGGAAGGGCAATGAAGGGTTTTGGAAGGAAGTCGAAGTTTAAGGTGGTCACGGCTTACAGGTCCTATTTGAACAGGCGAGTCGGTGCCATTCTCATCGCGGCATCAGTCTTTGGCAGCGCTGTGACGGCGACTGCACAAGCCAGCCAGCCACGGGTTACTGGCATGGCACACATGGCGTACTACATCACAGACGTGAAGCAGGCCAGGGACTACTACGAAGGCTATCTGGGTTTTCAGGAGGCGTTCACGATCAAGAATGCCGACGGTTCGCCGAAGGTGATCTTTCTCAAAATCAATGATCACCAGTACATCGAGCTGTATACAGACACCGCCTCAAAGAACCACGGCTACATCCATGACGCTGGGTTCGAGACGAATGACGCAAAAGGCATGCGAGACCATCTCGCTTCCGTTGGGATCAAGGTTCCGGAGAAGGTGACAAAGAACGAGGCCGGAAATTTGAGTTTCGATATCCAGGATCCGTCGGGCTTCACAATCGAGATTGTGCAGTATCTGCCGGGAAGCATGACCAGCCGTACGAAAGGCAAGTTTATGTCGGCGTCTGCTATCTCGGATCACATCGATCACATTGGGCTACTGGTGAACGATCGTCCTACTTCGTGGAAATTCTACAGCGATGCGTTCGGATTCGTGAAGGAGGGCGACGGATCCAAGATGTCGATACCGGGCAGTCCCGACCGCTTCGAACTGGGCAGCGAGAGGAAAGAACCGGTGGAAGCCCGTTTCCATGTCAAGGACCACATCTGCCTCTCGAACGCAGATGTTCCCAAGGTGACCGCGGATCTGAAAGCCCGGCCTCAGAACGCTGAGTTCCCGCAGGCGATTGCGGATATTCACCAGCTCCCGAACGGCAAGCACGTGATCGAAATTTATGACACGGACAAGAACAGGATCGAGCTAATGGAGCCTGCCAAGGACGCAGTGGCGGCCGGCATGGAGTAAAGACCCGTGGCGGTCTGCGTAGGGCGGTAAACTCCCCCGCACTCGGGCTGCCACGGCCGCATAAGCAGCACCACAACGTGAAGCTGATTCGCTTTTGGGGTCAAAATGCGCAGAACAAGTCTGTTCGCTAACTTGTGTTGGGCGGGATGGGCCACGTCATTGGCCTTTGTGATGGTACTATCAGCGGCCGCCCAGGCGCCGACAGCAACTCTTGTGGGCCTTGTGACAGATAGCTCGAAGGCGGCGATCGCCGGAGCCACCGTCCAGGTGCGGAATACCTCCACCGATGAGAGCCGGACGGCCAGGACCAACGGTTCCGGGCAGTACAGCATCACGACACTCACGCCGGGGGTCTATAACGTAACCATCAGCATGCCGGGGTTCCAGGAGCTACGCGAGACCCGGCTCGAACTCCAGGTCGCGCAGACGGCGCGGCTCGATGCGACCCTGAAGCCCGGGAACACGACCGAGAGCATCTCTGTATCGGCCGATGTAGGTCTACTCAACACCGAGACTCCCTCGAAGGGCGGCGTGATCACGCCCGTCGAGATCGCAGAGATTCCTCTGAACGGCCGAGACTTCAATGATCTGGCGTTTACGGTAGCCGGCGTACAGCCTGCCGAACAGGGCGGCAAAGGTTCGCCGTTCGTCACGAACGGCTCGCGTGCCGATTCCACCAATTTCTTTATCGATGGTCTGAATGACGAAAACGCACGCGATGCCGGTGCCCAGATCCAGCCGCCGCTTGACTCACTCCAGGAGTTCAAGATGGAGACCTCCAACTACGGTGCACAGTACGGCATGGGCTCGGGAGGTGTAGTCAACCTGCAGTTGAAGTCCGGCGGCAACCGGGTGCATGGCGCGCTGTTTGAATTTGTGCGAAATGACGCCTTCGATGCGCGGAATCACTTCGACTTGCCGGGGACCAAGAGTGAACTCCGCCGCAACCAGTTTGGCGGAACCCTGGGTGGACCAGTTGTGATTCCACACGTGTACAACGGACATGACCGCACCTTTTTCCTGGTGAGTTGGGAGAGTCTGCTGCAGGTTAGCGGCTCACCTTCCATCAGCACCGTTCCGACTGCGGCGGAGCGGGCGGGCGACTTCAGCCAATCCGTTGTTGCGAAGGGCTCGCTTAAGAACCCGTTCACCACGGGATCGTGCGCGGCGGACCAGGGCACCGGGAAATCAAAGGGCGTGTTCCCGGGCAATGTTATCAATCTGAAACAATGTCCGATTGATCCGGTCGCCGCAAATATACTTGCCTACTTACCGTTGCCCAACTACACCAGCAGCGGCGGGAACTTCTATACAAATAAGAGAAGTTCCGATAAGTGGACGAATATACTGGCGAAGGTGGATCAGAAGTTGGGTTCCAAGGACCACTTTGCCGCTCGTTATCTGCGGCGCGGGGAGACCTCGACGAATCCCTACTCCGGCTCTCCAATTGCCACATTCGGCGCTACTACAACCGATACCGAAACTCTTATCGGCCTGACCGAAACCAGGATCTTCAGCTCGCATGTGGTGAATAACCTGGTAGGTGGGATGATCCGGACAGTTCACGGCGAGATGGCCGACGATGCCGGGCAAAACTACGCCAGCCAGCTCGGTATTCCCGGGACAACAAACGATCCGTCGCTGCAGGACTTTCCGAAGTTCACATTTACCGGCTATGCCACCCTGGGTGACAGCTCGTCCAATCCCATCACTTATGTGCAGAACAAGTTCGATTACAACGATGTGCTTACGTGGACCTTCGGCAAACACACGTTAACCTTCGGTGGCGATCTTCTTCATACCCAGTATTTCCAACCCACTAATTCGAATTTCAATGGGAGCTTTACGTTCAAGGGAACAACGACAGGGAATGCCATCGCCGAGTTGCTTCTTGGCATCCCTTCAACCGCCACTCTGAAAACCGGCACGGTCGACAATCATCTCCTCGACAGCAATTATTCGGCCTTCATCAATGATGATTACAAGGCACTCCAGAACCTGACGCTCACTCTGGGGCTGCGCTATGAGGTACAGACTCCTGTGACCGAAGAACAGGGCCAGTTTTCAAGCTATGTGCCTTCAATCGGAAAGGTGATTCTTTCGAGTGCAAAGTCGGTACCCAATCTCGCGGCCATTACAGCCGCGGCCGGTGATAGCGCCTACATTGGTCTGGCGAGTGACTACGGTCTTCCGCCGTCACTGATTCATACGAACTACGGCGGCGTCTCACCACGAGTTGGATTCGCGCTGCGTCCGTTGAACAATGACCGGCTGGTGTTTCGCGGAGGGTATGGGTTGTTCTACACGGGAACTCGCCTGAGCGCAATCCGCACTGACCTTGCAGGCCAGTTTCCGTTTTCTATCACCAACACGGTCAGCGTTCCAAAAGGTTCGCTCATTCCGCTTGACAACCCTTTCAATCCGGCGCTGCTGAAGTTCTCCGGAACTACGAATGCGAATGGATTCGATGTAAATCCGCCGCTGACGTCATTGCAGAGTTACAACCTCACAGTCGAACGCGATTTGGGAAAAGGAATTGCACTCGAGATTGGGTATGTGGGCTCGAAGGGAACACATCTCGGCAACAAGATTGACATCAATCAGGTTCAAAACGCAGGTGCAAACAACGTAGCCTTTCCGACCTGCACCGGGGCTCACACGCCTACCTGTTCCTTCCGGCCATACGCATACTTTGGAAGCATCAATTACTACAGTTTCAATGGCCCCTCGAACTACAACGCGGCCATGATTACGGTGCGCCGGAACTTCAAGAACGGCATCTTCTTCCGGGCGAATTACACCTACGGCAAGTCGCTGGACGAGGCCTCGGGGTTCAACTACGCAGGAGATGGCGGTTATCAAGGGTTGCAGAACAGCCTCAATCCCAGCGCCGAATACGGACGCTCGGATTTCGACGTTCGCCACACCTTCAGCGCTACGTTCGTCTACCGGTTGCTGCCGAACAGCAGAAATGTGTTTATTCACGGCTGGCAACTGGCGGGGAGCGGAAGAGCCTACAGCGGAGCGCCCTTTACTCCACAGCTCAATGGGCCAAACGGCGATCAGGGCCAAGGCACCAGGCCCGACCGCACCTGCAGTGGCAAGCTTTCGCATCCCAGCCAGGACGAATGGTTCGACGTGAGCTGTTTCCCGACGAACCCGGATATCTATGTCTACGGCAACTCGGGACGGAACATTCTCAGCGGTCCTAATTTTGTTGCGCTGAATGTGTCGCTTGCCCGGCAGTTCAAGATCAGGGACTACGGCACGCTGGAGTTCCGCTGGGAGAACTTCAACGTGACGAATCACACCAATCTCGATCTGCCAAATGACCAGATGGATACGCCGACAGCCGGCACAATCATCAGCGCCAGTGACCCTCGCGTAATTCAGCTGGGTGGTACCTTCCGTTTCTAATTTCGATTGCGAACTTATGAAGGAGAATTCAATTATGTTCTACCGCAGTCTTGCCGCGAATCCCGCCCGTTCGACACAGTTTCGTGCTCTTGCAATCGGCGTACTTGGACTGTTTTCGATAACTCCATTGATGATGGCGCAAGAGGCTGCCGCGACACCGCCGGCCCAAGGATCGGCTGCGACAGCGCCCACCCCAGCCGAGTGCGGTATCAGCGGACACCATGCCCTGCTGGAACGCATGAGCGAAGCCTTCACTCTGACGTGCCCACAGGAGCAGAAACTCGAGCCATTGCTGCATGACGAGGAGTCAGTCAGCAAACCACTTCTCGCATTCGCGGCGTTCACTCCCGAGGAGAAGAAGGACGTCATGGTGCAGGTGAAGGTGGCCGCACGCAAGCAGATCCGACCACTGCTTACGCCCGACCAGCAAGCAAAAATGGACCAGGAGATCGATACCGTCGGGAAGGGCGGTGAGGGCTTACATAAGGGTGGAAAGAAAGGCGGAGCGAAGAAAGAGACCGCTCCCGTGGATCCGTTCCAGGCTCAGGACGCGCTTTGCAAGGCAATCTCGAACTACTCTGCCTTCACGGATACCGAGAAGAAAGCACTCATTCTGAAGGTGAAGCAGGCCGCACTTAGGCCGGATGCTCCAGCAATGACCGCCGAACAGACGAAGCAAGTCAAGGCTGAGGTCCAGCAGCTATAAATGCCGGCAACCGCGCACATCCAGCGCCCTGGCGCCGACCACCACGACATCGATGAATCTCCTTTCACTTCTTGGCAGAGGAAGTTCGCGGGCTTACCTTTCTCGGTGGTGCGGGGTCCCGCGCAGGCCGGCCGAGAAGGTTGGGTGGTCGTATTCGCGCTGGATCATGTACTGCGGGCTGCCCTGGTAGAACCCGAACACTTCGTTGTTGAGGTTGAGGCCTGAGAGCACCAGGCTGAAGTCGTGCCTCACCTTGACAATGCCCTCAGCGTCGACCTGCATGTGCGTGTAGAAGTAGATGTCGCTGAGCGGACCGTTCACGCCACCAGGTGTGCCGTCCTGGCATTGATAGCCGTAGATGCTGGCCTGGTTGTAGGAGGCGTCGACGCGGGCAGAGACGCGGCCCTTGTCGTAAGTAGGGCTGATGTTGAAGACGTTCGGTGAGTTGCGAAGAAGGCGCGAGTTGTCCGAGCTGCCCGGGATGCCGCTCGTGCGCGAGCCGATGAGGCGCTCGGCAAGAGCGTGTAGTAGGAGCTCGTGTAGGAGTTCGGCGCGATGCCGGTGTCGCCGAAGGAGAGGTTGTGGACGTTGTCATGCGTGTATTCCGCGCGCAGACCCAGGGTGAGACGTATGCCGCGGGAGAAGTCGATGGTGTTCATCAGGTACCCGGCGCTGACCTTCTCGAGGATGGAGAAGTCGGATGAGTCCTGGCCTTGCGTGCTGCTGCTGGTGAAGGACGTCGAGTTGGCGTTCGCGTAAGCGAGCAAGTCTTCAAGTGAGACCTTATATCCGAGCTGGTACGTGCCGCCGTTGTAGTAGTTGTGGTTGATCAGCCGGTTGGGAAATTGGGACATGCCGATGATGGCGTTGGGCTGGATTGCGAGCACGTAGGTGTCGGCTTATTTGTGCTCGTTGCGGAACCTTGGCGCCGTACTCGAACGCGGCGCGATGAGTGCCGACGTGATACTCCTTCGCGCCCAATCCGCCCAAACCCAGGTTGAGCTGAGCGGCTGTTCCGAGGTCCCGGTTGGTTCCCGAGAGCGTGAAATTAGCTGGGTTCTGAATCTCGGCAAGACAAGCTTGGTTCCACTGGGGAAGGTATTTGTTGGTCGTCGCGCTGGGGTTGAACTGGCAGTTGCTCAATGCCAACCCGGTCGCGTATCCGTTCGGGATCTGGTTCGCGAACAATGACACGCTGTATGTGGCGGACGAGGGCGACGGCTACGCGGGTGGTGCGGATCTGTATACGCACGCAGCAGCACAGACGACGGCCGGCCTGCAGAAGTGGGTGTTCGATTCGAGCTCGCAGACATGGAAGCTGGCGTATGTGATCAATAACGGGTTGAAGCTTGGTGAGCCGTACAAGGTCGCGAAGTATCCAACGGGGAACAATCCGGCGACCGGACTGCCGTGGGCTCCCGCGACGGATGGTCTGCGGAATATCACGGGGATGGTTGGACCCGATGGGGTGGCGGCGATCTGGGCGGTGACCTCTACGGTGAGCGGCAACGGCGACCAGGGCGCAGACCCGAACAAAGTGGTCATCGTATTGGATCGCGTGGCGAACACCGATGCTTCCAAGGACTCGGCGACACCGTTCTTCGCGTTTCAGGATGCGGGGTTTGGTGAGGTGCTTCGCGGGGTGTCGTTGACGCCGGGATCGGATCTGAGCGGATCTCGCTTGCTCTTCTAAAGACATTCGGCCAAGTTGCGAACGCCGGCCTCTCCAAAAGAATGGTCGGGCTCTACTAGACGGTTTTTAGAACTTTAGACGGCCGCGGAGACTGGCACGTGACATTTCGGAGCGGGCGAGCATTGTGAGCGATGCTGCTGGTTTGCCGACAGAATCATCTCATTGACTCGATTTGGCTCACTCGACGCACTCAATTCGAAGTTAGGGATGTCGGCTCCTGATGCCAGGCGAGCAGGTCGCTCCGGAGGTGTTCCACCGTGATGCGATGTGCAGCCGCGATGTTGCGAGTCTCCCCCGGATCTTCGCGCAGGTTGTATAGCTCATCGATGTCGTGGACCCAGTGAGTGTACTTATAGTCTCCGCGGCGAATCATATATTTTGCTCTTGGCTTGCCAGCGTTAAATTCGGCGAAAACAGGTGCGTCATGGCGAGCGGACGCCGGATTGCGAACCAGCGAAGCGAAACTTGCGCCGTCAGATGGACCCAGATCGGGCACACTGCAAAGTTCGGCAAGCGTCTGCTTCAGCGAGATAAGGCTGACCGGTTGCTCACAGAGCGCCGGAGACGCTTCGGGCAGTCTAATCAGCAGTGGAACCCCGCATGAGCCCTCGTAGAACTGAAACTTGTTCCACAGGCCGAGGTCGCCGAGCATCTCGCCGTGGTCAGATGTGTAGAGGACGATGGTGTTGCGGTCGAGGCCGAGACGCTTGAGCGCAGAGAGAACCTGGCCGACACAGTCGTCCATCTGCGCGAGGCTGGCGTAATAGCAGGCCATGCGCTCGCGGGCATGTGGTGCTTCAAGGAGTTCGGGAGTAAACGGTGCGGTCTCGATAAAACGGCGCACCTCGGCGGGCAGATGTGTGAGGTCCGCGCCCTTCCATGTCGGAGAGAGTTGCATGTCCTCGGCCCGGTACATCTCGGCGAAGCGCTTGGCGGGCATGAACGGATCATGGGGCTTGAGGAAAGAGGTTACGAGGAGAAAGGGTTCCTCGGTGTGCGCGTAGTCTTCGAGAAAGCGGACGGACTCGCGCGCGACGAAGCTGTCGAAGTGGTCGGCTTCGTCCATCAGCGAGGGACGCCCGACTGCGACAGCGCCGAGACGGCCATCCGGTGTGCGATGGCCCTTCCATGGGTCACCTTCTTCGTTCCACAAGGTGTCAATCTGCGGCAGCCCCGCGCCGCTGGCGTTGGGGTGACCTGTTTCGTCGACATAGAGCTTTACCTTTGGACCGAGATATTGCCACCAGTCATTGAAGTCAAGTTTGTAGTCGAAGCCGTGCGTTTGCGCGTCGGCGAAGTGCATCTTGCCAATGAGGGCGGTGAGATAGCCTGATGCCCCGAATTGATGGGCGATGGTCTTGTGCTTCGGCGCGAACGCGAACGATTTGGCGCTCTTGAGAACCTCGAGATTGAAGGTGTAAAGGCCGGTCATGATGGAGGCTCGCGAAGGTCCACAGACAGGATTGGTGCAATAGGTGTTTGTGAATCGAATGCTTTCTCGCGCGAGCGCGTCGAGATTGGGTGTGTGGGAGACGCGATCACCAGCGACACCCATGCAACTGCGCTTGTGCTGATCGGACATGAGGACAAGCATATTGGGACGGCGGTGTTCGCCCACCTTCGTTGAGCCTGGTCCTTGTGCTGATGCGGCTTGCTTTTGACCGACACCTACTGAGTTGAGTGTTGTTGCTGCTGCCGCTCCGGATAAGAACTTTCTGCGATTCAAGATAGCCCCTCAAATGACATAAAAGCGCGATCATCGCCAGTGTGTTGTTTGGTTGATTCGATAATAGGCGACTGCGCACCGGAGGCGACAGAAAAACTCGGCATGACGCCGGCGTGGGTCTGACGATAAGTGACTGATGCATCGATAACTCGGGCCGTTCCGGCGATTTCAATTGCAATTATCTGGCCCCGATTGGACCGGATGGCTTCTGCTAGTTCGCTTCGGGGACGCTTCGTTTGGGTGCAGACCGCCTCATTCCGGCAACCTGCGGATGAGGAAAGAAAGGAGGGACAAGTGAACCTATGTTGAACACATCGTCTCCCGGCGGGTGCAAGCGGAAAACGCGTGGAATGCGCGCCCGCAACATACCCGCCGATCTGTCCCCTGTTCGGGTCGCTGTACGGGAAGAACGGCTCCCAACGCAATCCGGCATCGAGCGTCAGCCTGGGACGAATGCGCCACTCATCCTGCGCAAATGCCGCTAACTGATGGCCACGAGTGAACTTCGCTTTGCCAGCCGTTTGCGTGAATTTTTGAACCTGTTCCAGCAGAAAATCTGCGAAGCCGTTGCCGCTAGAAGCAGAACCACCCGGCCGCTTGGGCGGGACAAGGAGCCGTGGATGGCGTTGGTGCCGGACTTCGTGACGATATTCACCACCGCGCCGCCGACGCCGCCAAAGCGTGCATCGAAATTGCTGTCTGAACGCTGAACTCCGCGAGCGCGTCGGGGTTTGGGAAGGTCGCATTCAGGTTCGAAATGAGGTCTTCGTGAGGGGCTCCGTCAAGGTTGTAACTGATTTGATCGCCATAAGCGCCGTTTACCGCGTAAGCAACTTCATTTCCGCTATTTGCATATGAATCGTTGTATTCGCCGGGACTCGTCACGACGCCCGGGGCCATGGTAACCAGAGTGGCCGCGTTACGTCCGTTGAGCGGGAGGTTTTCGAGGTATTGCTTTCTAACCAGTTGACGCAGCGTACCGGACTCAGTGTCGACCATCTCCGAATCTGCGTTCACCGCCACCTGCGTCACAGCGGACTCCAGCCCAAGCCGAACATCAACGGTGGCTGGAACGTTAACGTCGAGCGTGATGCCGGTCTGATGATAGGAAGCGAAGCCCGGAGCGGAGACATTCAGTTCATAGGAGCCGGGCAACAGGAACTTGAAGCCGAAACGACCCTGGGAATCGGTGGCCATCTGCTTAGAGACCTTGTCCCGGTGTTTACGATTTCGACGGTGGCGGAGGGGATGTTGGCGCCGCTCGGGTCGGTCACGATCCCGTCAACGGTCCGTCGGCACGATTTGCAAGAAAAAAGGAAGGCTGCAAAGCAGCAGTATCGCGAGAACACTATGACGCTTCACGAAGCGGCTCGGACCACGCGAATCGTGCTGTCCGATGAAAACTTGCGAACCAAGCTGAAAGATGCGCTCGGAATTAAGAGCAACCCAGTCGCCCCGGTGTATTTTGAAGCGCTGATAAAGGCCAGCACGGTTGCCGGCGCGCCGCTCTCGATCAGCGTTGTCGCTACTCGAAGGATCACACCGTAGATTCGGCTTGGCCTGAGCGAATAGCGTCAGGCCTGCCTGTCGTCCGTTACCGCGCGTAACTATTACTGATCGTCTTACGCGAAGGCCTGTCGTTGGGTGAAAACACATGGTGAAAGCCATTTTCGGCGATGTTTCCGGCTGTTAACCCCTTGGCAAGCTCTCGGCATGTCTCTGAGGACGTGGTCCCGCCGTTAATCATGTCTTAGGCCGTTTCGCGTGACGACGAAGGGGCTGCCGCCGCCAAGTCGGATGGCCGAGGTGGTTAGTCTCCTCAGCGTGTATACCTATTCCGAGTCTTCAATGGCCGGGGAAGCCGAAGCAAACGCTCGCCACGCTCGGAGAAGCGTTCAGAATGTCATCGATTCGAAGGGTTGGAATGAAGCCATTTTCTCGCCGAGACCTGCTCAAATCTTCACTGCTCGCACCTGTCGCAATCGCCACCCAACCGCTCACGTCTCTTGGAGCCGTTCTTCCGGAATCCGATACCGCAGCGGCACTCCCCGCGCAGCACTCGGATAACTCCGCTTCCGGCGGCGACCGCGAGCGGCTGCTGCTCGACTTCGGCTGGCGCTTCCATTTCGGTCATGCGTCGGATCCTGCAAAAGACTTTGGCTTCGGCAACGGGCGCTTGGGAAGTTTCCAGAAGACCGGCAACTTCCTTCCAGCTGGCTCCCTTGCGTTTGACGACAGCGACTGGACGGCGCTCGACCTGCCGCATGACTGGGCTGTAGAGCTGCCGTTCGTCAACGATCCGGCGCTCATGAGCAAAGGCTTTCATCCGCTCGGCCGCAACTATCCGGAGACCAGTGTTGGCTGGTATCGCCGCGTGTTCGAGCTCGATGAGGCCGATGCGGGCAAGCGTATCTCGCTTGAGTTCGACGGCGCATACCGCGAGGCCATGATCGTCCTGAACGGTTTCTACATCGGGCGCCACAGCGGCGGATACGATCCGTTCCGTTTCGACGTGACCGACTTCGTGAATCATGGCGGCCGTAATGCACTGCTCGTTCGGGTCGATGCCACGTCCTCCGATGGCTGGTTCTACGAGGGGGCCGGCATCTACCGCCACGTATGGTTGGTGAAGACCAATCCCGTGCACGTGAAGCAGTGGGGTACGTTCGTCCGGTCGGAGCTGAAGCCCGGTACAGCGGCGCTCGCAATCCGTACCGACCTCGTGAACGACACGCCCGATGTCAAAGAGGCGCGCATTGTGTCCACGGTGCTTGATCCAGACGGTAAGGAAGTCGGCAAGGCGGTCACGGCTTCCATCGCTGTTCCTCCCGTTGGCGAGCACGTACTCGAACAGCACGTTTCGGTTCGCCACCCGCAGCTCTGGTCTGTCGAAGAACGCAATCTCTACACGCTCGTGACCGAGGTCTACTCCGCCAACGCCGCAGTCGACCGGTACACCTCCCGCTTCGGCATTCGGTCCATCAAGATGGATCCACAACGTGGGCTGCTACTCAACGGAAACCGGGTCAAGGTAAAGGGGACCTGCAACCACCAGGACCACGCCGGTCTTGGCGTCGCTCTGCCCGATGCCGTTCAGCACTACCGTATCCGCAAGCTGAAAGAGATGGGCTCGAACGGCCTGCGCACCTCGCATAATCCACCCACGCCTGAGTTGATCGACGCCTGCGACGAGCAAGGCATGCTCGTCTTTGCAGAGACACGCATGATGTCGTCGAACCCTGAAGGGCTTGCGCAGTTCGAGAATCTCATCCGTCAGTTCCGCAATCATCCCAGCGTCTTCATGTGGTCCATGGGCAACGAAGAGGGGACAGCGAATACCGAGCGCGGCGTTGGCATCCTGACCGACATGAAGGCAGTCGCGGAGCGGCATGACGGTTCGCGGCCTGTGTCGATAGCCCCGACAGGAGCTATCGGTACCGGCGGCCTCGCTGTCTGCGACGTCATCGGATACAACTATGAAGACCCGCAGGCCGCCGCCTATCACAAGGCTCATCCGGACCGCCCAGTGATCGGTACGGAAACGGTAAGTGCCGTGTGTACGCGCGGCATCTATATCACCGATTCCACGAAGGGCTTCGTCAGTTCGTACGATCCGTACACCACCACGGGTCGCGCCTCCGCCGAAGGCTGGTGGCGCTTTTGCGATGCGCAGGAATGGCTGGCCGGCGGGTTCGTCTGGACCGGCTTTGACTATCGCGGCGAGCCCTCGCCCAATGGCTGGCCAAACATCAGCTCCCAGTACGGAATCATCGACATCTGCGGCTTCCCCAAGGACACCTTCTTCTACTACCAGGCGTGGTGGACGCAGCAGCCGGTGCTCCATCTCTTCCCTCACTGGAACTGGCCCGGCTACGAAGGCAAGAAGATTGCCGTCTGGGTTCACTCCAACATGGACAAGGTCGAACTCTTCCTCAACGGGCAGAGCCTCGGCGCGCAGGAGATGAAGAAGGATCAGCACCTCGCTTGGAATGTCGTGTACGCCCCTGGCATTCTCGAGGCGCGCGGCTACAAGGACGGCAAGCTCGCCCTCACCACACGACGCGAGACCACAGGCACCCCGGCCACGATAGCTCTTTCTGTTGACCGCAAGGAGATTGCCGCCGACGGAGAGGATGTCGCCATGGTCGCAGTCGAGGTGCGCGACGACAAAGGCCGCATTGTGCCCATCGCTGAAAACGAGATCGCGTTCAAAATCTCCGGCTCGGGCAAACTCATCGGAACCGGCAACGGCAACCCGACCGACCAGGATCCGGACAAGGGAACCTCACGCACGGCGTTCGGCGGCCTCTGCATGGCGATCGTGCAATCGTCCAAAAATGCGGGCGCCATCACGGTGCAAGCGAGTTCACCGGGACTTGCACCGGCAACACTTACCTTCAACGCGACCTCCATCGCTCTGCGCCCGCAGATAGCCGTGTGGGAACGCAGGCTGCCGCACGGCAGCGGCGCCACGGGCCTGTGGCGTCCCGAGCGCGAATCCATGGCAGAGCTGATCATCCTCTGCCAGGAGGGCACCACCTTGAGTGGGTCTGCCGAAGGATTCAGCGGCGGTTGGGCTGGCGGGAATGACTCCGCGACGCCAATCACTGGCGGCTCCATCGATGGCAACAAAGTGAGTTTCAAGATTGGCGCTGTCACTTACACGGGTACGGTGAACGGCGACCGAATGGAACTCGTGCGACCGCCTCGCCCAAACGGGCGTTCGTTCCCCAACCCGCTCAGCCTTGCCGACGAGACCCTCGCCATCGGCCCGGCACCGGATGGCTCCGATCCGTCACGCGGCCCAACCGCCCGTCAGCAGCCCAATCAGCCCTTCGTTCTTCGTCGAGTCAAACGCTAGAGAGATCGCGTGATGAATTGCGTTCAATACGCTAAACCCACATCATTCGCAGTGGCGCGCTTCTGGGAACGAAAGATGGGCGACTGGCGGCTAGAGGAGCAACAGGTCAAGCTCGCTCTGAATGCCCTGACGAGCGCCGAAACCGAGGATCGCGCTCTGAGCGCCGAAAGGACTTTAGAACTCTCGAATAAGCCCTATTTACTGTATGTTTCGCAGGATTCGTTCGAAAAAGCCAAACTGCTCAGAATGCTGTGTTCGACCTTTTCGGTGGACGACGTAAGTGCCACGCCTACTTACAGACATCCCTTCGACCTCATCTTCAAAAGAGCCAAAACGGAAGAATGGTCGGCCCTACTGGACGATTTTAGAACTTTCACCCCTTTCGCTCTGGAAAGTAAAACGCCTCACTGATGCGTATTCTCCGAAGGCAAAGGTAATCAGATAGGAGTGCTTTACGATCCGGGGAGCATTCACTATGCGCCCGACGATCGGACTGCTCGCCAACGGCCCTTCACTGCGCTTCGGGAGCGTATGCGCCGATTGTGGCCACAGTCCTTGTTCTGCCGGAAAGGTCTACCTCGGGGAGCTGCTGCCTATCGCCCCGATGATTCAGCAGCGTTGACGTTCGCGCAGGTCGAAAATCCGGACGGTTCGGATTCAGCCGCCACCAGTTTCCCTCGATGATGATCCACGGTTCTTCGGTGGCGTGAACGAACTCGCCTGCAATTTTCGTCAGCGTCACATTCAGAGTAGTGGTGGGACCATCGGGCCATCCATCCAGGTCGCCGGCGGAGTGCTGGCTCCGGGGAAAATGGACGGTATTCACGACGTTGTAGCTCTCGCGTTGTTGATACCCGCTGGATCGATCGATTTCGACTGAGAACGGCGCATCGTTGATAAAGACATTGTTATACATCCGTGTGCCCCAGCTTCCGTCAACGCATTGCATTGCCACCCGACCGCCGTTGTTCATCAGCACAGTATTGTTGCGGATAAGGTTTCTCTTGCACCCCCATAGTGGAAGATCCTGCTCGCTCTGTGCAGGAATCAGTGATGAATTGGCCGCTTCAATAGAGACCTTATCGTATGGATTCGCATCTCCCCACTGCGCAATTCCATGGTTGTAGTTTCCATAGATCAAATTGTTCTGGATGAGCGAGTCCTGCAGGCCCGCGAGATTGAGCGAACCTGCGCCCCCCTTTCCGTTCTCGTTGATCACGTTGTTTTCGATGATGAAGTTGATTCCCTTGCCATCGGGGAAGTTGTTCTCTCCGAACTTCTTTGCGGCGAGCGTTACAAGCCCGACCGCCCATTCGCGTGTCGGTTGTTCCGGCGGATAGTCGCGGAGTTCGGGGTTACGGATGAGATCGTGGAATGAACTGACGGTATCCAGGTTGCACTGCAAGCCGCTGGCGTGGCTTCCGAAAAATATATTCCTGCGAATAACATAATTGTCCGATCCATCCGAGACATACGCGGAGTGTTCCATCGCGGAAAGCGCAAACACGTTGTCCTGCATGAGCACGGTGTGTGTGTCGCGCGAGTGAAAGCCCCATTTTCTGTGATTGTGTGAGAAGTTGCCGATTAGAACGATGTGGTGCGTCTGCCTTCCAGTGACGCCGAAGTCACCATCGAGCATGATGCCTGCGCGCGGGCTGGCAGGATCGATTGCCGGGGTATTGTGACCGGCGAGATTAAAGCCTTGGAAGATGACGTGGTGCGTGGCACGTAGGAGAATCATCCAGTCTGGAGTTGGCGAGGCTCGGTTGATGATTACGTCTCCGGGTGCGCCCATCGCTTTGAAGTGAATGTAGTGCCAATCTGCGGCGGATGGCTTCTCCTGGAGCACAAAACCCGCGTAGGTTCCGGGCATGACCGCGACCAGGTCACCCCCACGGGAGGCATCTGCAGCTTGCTGCAACGTGTTGAACACAGCTGCGACGCGATATCTGCGTGTCTGCGGCCGCATCCCCGCATTCGTTGCGTTGAGGTTTAGCGTAGCCACACGAACTGTACGTGGAGGATGGCCTGAAGCGTCTACAAGCAGCACCCTCGAATACGTACGCTGGACCTTGATCGAATGTGCCACCCAGTCGTTAGAGCTAGTCGTCTTATAAAAGTCGGGAGACGGCGGCGTCTGGGCGGATGCTGAAGATAAGGCCAGGAAGGCCACGATGAGAAGCAGTACATGTACTCTATTCGTTCGATTTGCCATATGCGCTTGTGGCCTGGATTGGGGAGTAGGGAACTGTCAGCGGAGCAATGCTCCGGAGGGCAGCAGAAACGCGATGGGCCAGTCTTCCTGGCCCTTGGCTACGAGTTGAGCCCAGGCGGCGGCAGACGATTGAGTTCCGGGCAGGAGATTGTAGGTAGGGTTGATCTGCTGAAAGCTGGTCGCGAGCCTGGAAGCTTCGCCAACCCCGGCGAGCGTTAGCGGCACAGGCGCGTCCGGATGGCGGCTGCGTATGAAGCGGGCAGCGATCTGCACGTCGTCCATGAGTTGCAGGAAGTATGGGCGGCCGGTGAGCAGGGAATTGTAGACATAGCCGCCTAGCACGCTGGAGAGCGGGCTCATGTACGCGTGCTCCAAATCCCCCTTGACGAGATTTGGATCATCTTCCGAGACGGCGCGATAGTTCATCCTGGTTTCGCCCAGGCCGCGGAAGTCGAACGAATACACTTCGTATCCTTCACGAAGGAGCGCGGCGATTTGCGGCCAATCCTTTTCACTTGCGTGGCCTTGAAGGCTGAACCAAAGGATTGCGCCCTTCGTGGACGAGCGTCCGTTGTCGTGAACGTCAAGCATTGGCATCTGCAAGTAGGTGCTGTGGTGCAACAAGTAGCGGTCGATGTGTATGGAGCCCAGGGCGTAGGTGCCGGTGCGCTCCCATTCGAGCGCTTGCCGTGAAGCAACGCCATTGAACCGACTGACCGTCCACGAGGCAATGTTGGGAGCTTGAGTGCGGTAAAGCTCTGCGAGTGTTTCGTGGTGAACGGAACGGGCCTGGTCGGCATACTCGGCAATGAAGTGAAGCAGCGGCTGCGCGTCAGGGTAGTCCACGGAGATTTGCCCGCTGTGCGTGACTTGAAGGTCCGCCTCCGGAAATGCAGTTACGGCTGGCAAACCGTGTCGTACCCGCATGCCGTTGAAGCGATCCAGAAAATTGAGCGCGGACTCCTGATTCTTGAGCGAGTACTGATGATCGTTGTAGCTTTCGGCAAAGGCGATGCGGTCCGCGTGGCCGAAGCGCTGGTAGAACGCGCTCACCTCCCCAAACGACTTGTGCGCGCCCTGGACAGGGAAAAAATCGAGCGTGGCTGTCGCTAGCATCACGGCGCGCGGATACATGAGGAGCAGGAGTCCGGGATGGTCGACACCGTTCGAAATAAAGCCGGCGAGATCCTGCTCCGGGTCGCTGTCAGGGTCGACGAAGATGCGATTTTCAACGCGCATCGGAAGCGCGGTGATATAGCAGGACGGAATTATGACCTTGATGCGGTCGTCGAGTGCACCGAGCAGCGCAGTCTGGAAGCCGCCGCCGCTTGTGCCGGTCAGGCTGATGCGGTTGGCTTCGACATCCGGGCGTGTGAGCAGGTAATCGAGCGCACGCATTCCGTCCCAGACTTCCCATCGCGCGAGATTGGCACCAGCGAGATACGCCAGATTGCCCATCACAGCGTGCTCAGCGCAGATGAGGTTGTAGCGGCTCCTCTTGGCCTTCGCATCCCAGAACTGGCTTCGCTCGCCCTGACCGACCGGGTCCCAGCTAATGACGAGATAGCCGCGCTGCACCAGTCGCTGGCACAGGTCGGCGTAGTGGATTTTCCCGTTTTGCGAGTGACCGGCCGCCACCAGAATTGCGGGGTGCGCCTTCTCCCCATTGTCTGGAACATAGACCAGCGCAGAGACATAAAAGCCCGGGAGGCTTTGGTACACGAGCTTTTCAATGTGGAAGCCGTGGGCGTCGATACGTCCCGTGATGGTAGGGTGCAGAGCCGTCTTGTGTGTGGGCAGGCCGCCAATCATGTCCAGCACGGAGTGCCTGAGTTCTGCGCGCAGTTGGAGCAGGTCGGCCTCGGTCTTTACCTGGGACCAGCGAGCCTGGCGTAGTCGGTCCTGCCGCCACGCCAGTGAGGTCTGGTAGAGCAGGAAGGGCGTCATCTGCGGGCCGACGTGGCCGGGGAGCGGAAGCACGCGGAACACTTCAGGCGGAGGTGAGTCCGGTATCGTCGATTGCGCGTGCGCTGCGTAGACTGTCGCCGGCACCGTGAATAGCAGGACAATCCGAAGCCAAGTGCAGTGCTGCCGCCTTGCCGCGAACCAGTTGGCCATGGACACCTTGACTGTCTCCCACGCAACACAGATATCAGAGCGGGTATCATAATACTTCTTTTTCTATGCTTTTGTTTCGGATGGTTTAGAATCCACTCGAGACCGACCGGAAAAGGAGTATTTAGTGACCATCGAGATCTTTCCCTCGAAAACGGCGCTAGCCGAAGCGGCGGCGCGCGACGGGGCTGAGGCAATCACACAGGCCGTCGCTGCGCGTGGCGAGGCGCGCATTATCGCCGCAACCGGCGCCTCACAGTTCGACTTTCTGGAGGCGCTGACCCAGATGGAAGGAATCCCCTGGGAGAAGGTCGAAATGTTTCATCTCGACGAGTATGTCGGGGTGTCAGAGGCGGAGCCCGCAAGCTTCTGTAGATATTTGCGGGAGCGGCTGATCAACAAGGTTGGTATCCAGCGCTATCACCTGCTCGACGGAACGAAGCCGGCTGTTGACGTGATCCGCCAGGTGACGGAAGAAATCCGCAAGGCTCCGATCGATGTGGCGTTCGCCGGTGTAGGCGAAAACGGACATCTTGCATTCAATGATCCGCCTGCGGATTTTGAGACACAGGCCTCGTATATCGTTGTGGATCTCGATGAGGCATGCCGTAAGCAGCAGTTGGGCGAAGGCTGGTTCCCTACCCTGGGAGACGTGCCCCGCCAAGCGATCTCGATGACGATTCACCAAATCATGGACTCGAGACAGATTCTTTGCATCGTGCCGGACGCCCGCAAGGCAAACGCCGTCAAGGCATGTTTCGAAGGCCCCGTCAGCGCGTTGGCGCCGGCGTCGATTCTGCAGCGGCATCCGAACTCAAAGATCTATCTGGATCTGGATTCTGCATCATTGCTTTCGCGGCCTGCAATTGACGCCTTTCACGCGTAGAAGGAGCCACGGTTGATGTTGATAAAGAAGCTTTCAGTGTGCGTCCAGCTGATAGTTGGCGTTGCTGCGATCACCTGCGGATCTGCCGCCGCGCAGGTGAAGGTGTGGCAAGGAACCATGACCCTGCCGACGTACGAGGAAGGTGCGCCCGATGCAAACCCGCCTTTCGACACGTATTCGACAACGCAGTTCAGCTATCCGTACACGCTCAGGAAGAATTTGACCGGTGAAAAGACAGAACATGTCTGGCGGGCCGTCTTCCTTCAGAACGAGTACCTGAAATGCACGGTGCTGCCGGACATCGGCGGACACGTGTACACGTGCGTGGACAAGATCAGCGGGCAGCCGATGTTCTATGCGAATCCATCGATCAAGAAAGCGCAGATCGGCTATCGCGGGGCATGGGCGGCCTTCGGCATCGAGTTCAATTTTCCGGTTTCGCACAACTGGGTCTCAATGTCACCTGTCGACTTTTCCTACAAACAGAACGACGATGGCAGCGGGTCCGTGTGGGTGGGCAATATCGATCGCGTGTATGGCATGCAATGGTCCGTGGAGCTGGTGTTGCGCCCGGGGTCGACCGTGCTCGAAGAGCGCGTGAAGCTATACAACTGCAGCGACGTGCGGCATCGCTATTACTGGTGGAACAACGCAGCAGTCCAAGTGTGGGACGACTCGAAAGTCGAATATCCGATGCAGTTTGTAGCGTCGCACGGATTTACCGAGGTGCGTCGCTGGCCGGTCGGGCCAGAAGGCGCTGACTTGAGCGTGATCAAAAACCAGCAATTCGGCCCGGTTTCGTACTTCGTGCACGGAAGCCGCGAGCCGTTCATGGCCATCTGGAATCCGGAGACGCAGACCGGTACCGTGCACTACGCGGATTACAGCAAGCTGCCCGCGAAAAAGATCTGGTCGTGGGGTGCCGATGAGGAAGGTCTCGGGTGGCGCAAGGTCCTCAGCGACAACGACAGTGCGTACGTTGAGGTACAGGCGGGATTGTTTCGCAACCAGGAGACGTATTCGTTTCTCAACCCAGGGCAGTCAATTCAGTTCAGCGAGTACTGGATGCCGGTACGGGGAACTGGCGGCATTGCGCGAGCGAACAAGGCTGGAGTCGTCAACATCCAATCACGTGACAACGATAAAGTCGTTTCGTTGAATGTGAATGCGAGCGTGCCGGGCGCACAGATTCGCCTGTTGCGCGGTGATAAATCAGTCTGGTCCCAAACGGCCGACCTGACACCGAAGGCAACGTGGTCGCACACTGTACCGGCCGCCAAGGACGATACAAAGATCACCTTTGAGCTGCGAGACCATCGCGGGCTGCTATTGCTGAGCCACACGGAGGGCAAGTACGACTGGGACCCAGAATCGGCGATCAACGTCGGTCCTCAACAGGCAGCCGCGCTTCCTGAGGCTGATCAGCGTACGGACAGTGATTGGCTCAAGCTGGGCACGGACCAGGAAGCGAACGGCAAAGTGCTCGAGGCATCGGAGACATATCGCGCGGCGCTCGCGAAGTACCCGCAGAGCCATGCGCTGCAGGTGGCCGCGGGAAGATTGGCTGTGTCGCTGCAGCAGGATGACGAAGCAGCGAAGTTGTTGTCGGAAGCGCAGAAGGGTGACACCGCGAACCCGGAGATCGGCTACTACCTTGGCATCGCCGAAGACGGTCTGGACCATGTGCGCGAAGCTCGGGCGGCGTACGAAGTTGCATATCGGCAGCCCGGATTGCGGGCGCGTGCGGCCGCTCGGATTGGCGAGCTGCTGGCGCGACAAGGTGATCTGCAGGGCGCGCGCCGATTTCTCTCAGAAGCAGCCGATGCCCTCCCGGCGGATACTCGCAGTCATGAGCAGCTTGAGGCTGTGGTGCGCGCAGAAGGCGATAAGGCGCTTGCAGACCAGCTTGCACATGCAGGATTTGCAGTCGATCCTATGAGCGATTTCCTGAAAGAGGAAATCGGCGCGCCGGATTTGCCTCACTTCGCTGCCGATCCGTATCGCGTGCTGCGCGTCGCCACTGAATACATGGACCTCGGCCTGTATGCCAGGGCGCTTCCAGTGTTAGAGCGCACCTATCCCGCAGTGCCGGCGGACCAGAGCGAGCCGGGATCGGTGTTGCCGCAACAGCATCCGCTCGTGCTCTACTACGCGGCATACTGTAGGGCGAAGCTTGGTCACAATGCAGCGCTTGAATCGCATGCAGCCAAGCAGCTTTCGTCACGATACGTATTCCCCTCGTCGAGGATGGACCGCATTGTGTTGGAAGCCGCAGTTGCGGCTGACAAAGACGATGCATCGGCACATTACCTGCTCGGAACACTGCTGTTTTCCAAGGGCCTGTATGACGCCGGAATGGAGCAGTGGACCGAAGCGAAACGGCTGGCGCCGCATATGGCCACGCTTGACGCCGACATGGGCGAGGCCTTGCTGCAATTGAACGGCAATGTGCAGCATGCCCTGACCGCTTTCGAATCCGGCTTAGAGAACGATCCCGCAAACGCGGAAATTTATTCCGGCCTGGATGAAGGGATGAGTTTGAGCGGCGTACCGGCGAAGGACCGCGCTCGTGCGCTGAGCCGCTTCCCCGGTGTGGCGGACGGTCCCGCACCAGCGGCGATGCCATCGAACCTTGTCTATCAGCTTGCACTGACACGCGCGGAAGCCGGTGAGTATGACGCGGCGCTTGCCCTGTTCAAAGGACGTTTCTTCCCGAGCCAAGAGGGTGGCGTTAGTGCGACGCAGGTCATGTTTGAAATCGAACTGATGAAGGCTGCAGCAGAAGCAGCCGCGGGGCAGTGTGCGACGATCAAAGAGCTTCTCTCCAGCCCGCAACCCGGATTGGCACTGAACGGTGCTGTGGCGCGCGACTACTTGCACGAAGCACTTGCAGCGCAGTCATGCAAACTGAATGCGCAAGGCCGGGAGCTGTTGCAGAAGGCGGCCGATAGCAAGAACACTGCGGATGCTGCGTGGGCTGCAAAGGCCAGCGAACTGCTCGGCCGCGACAATGCGCATCAGCAGCAGAATCTGGAAGCAGCGCTCGCGGCCGCCGACCGAGTGAAGGATACGAGTTCTTATACGGGATGGTGGTGGTACAGCATGGGAACCGCTGAGGCTGCGCTACATCACAACGACAGGGCGCGGGCCGATTTTCGTAAAGCGCTGCTGCTGCCGGACAGCATGATGTCACATCACTTGTCACGCGCCGCGATGGCAGAGTTGAACGCCGGCAAGAGCTAGAGAACCTGCAGCCGCACTCGGCAAGTGGCGGGAAAGGGATCTGCGCCCGATTGCACTTGCAGAATTCCGTGCTTGTTCGCTCGGCCTTCCACGGAGCGGATCGGAACGCCAGGGCTGACGGCGTCTGGCCCGGCGAGATTGCTGCCTGCGAGCTCGAGATTGTAGTGGCGCTCCGGAATCAGCCCGGCGATCCATACCGTGTGCGATGGAAACGAAGGGAGCGTCACTTCCGCGAAGTCCAGTTCGGAGTCATGGATGCTGAACAGCGCAGCGATGCCCGGTTCGCGGCTGCGAGTGCTTGCCGCTCCTGTGATGCCGACACCTTCAAGCAGTTCGACGGTTTGCTTACCGGTAGTTCCACGATTGCCTATTTCGAAGAAATGCAGGAAGTGGTCCTCGAGCTGCGGTGTTGCCGGCGATACTTCAATTCTCCACGCGCCCGGTACGACGTCTCGGCGATTGGAGCGTTCGATGCTCTTGATGTCGTCGCCCCAGAACTTCTTCCACATAGCGAGCTCAACGAGATCGGTCGGTAGCGGGCCGCCCTCCGCCGGTTCGAGCGCCCAGTTGCGGCCGGTCCCCCATGCACCGCCTTCGGCGTCTCCGGGCGTCCAGAACTCGTAGCCCGGACCTCCGCGCCGCGATGTGTTGTGATCGACTGGCAGCAGCGTATGCACTGTCATTTCGCCATCGCCATCCTGGAAGCGAAAGCTTCTCGCATTACCGAACGACTCCTCACCGTTGGCGGCCTTCGTGCCGTAGCCTTCGACCCCAGGTATGCTCGTGCCGTGCAGCAGCCACGTCTTGCGGAACGACGGATCGGTGCTGATGACGCGATCGAAGACAAATAGAACGTCAATGCCAGGGAGATAGAGAAGCTGGCGAGTGAAGGCGCGCAGTTTATGTGGTGAATAGGCGTGGGTAGCGTCGCCAAAGGCGTAGTCATACGCCACGCCTCCACCTTGTGTGTCGCCGCTGTCGACCGTCTTGAGATGACCCAGGTCCCATAAGTCGCGGGTCTTCTCCCAATCGTCACGGCTGCGCAGTGTGTTCCAAAAGCGCGATGAGTCCATGCGCTGGCCGCCGTCGTTCGCGGCTTCGAGCAAGTTTTCCGACCAGAAGAAATGTTCTTTCGGATCGTAGACGAGCATCGTGTTGTGCGCGATCGTGCGGCGGTAGTAGTTGATGTAGTGAGGGCTTTCGGACTCTGTATAGTCGGCACCGCTGTCGATCGCGAGATGGCCACGGTGATAGATGGAGAAGTGTCCGCGATCGAGATGCTGGTGCTTGGCGAAGTATGGACCGCAATCGAACTCGATCCGCGTTGCATTCGGTCCCCACTGGTTACGGAAAACAACCTGGTCGACGCCCGTGAAGTGGCGATGCAGCGGAAGCTCTTCTGAATTTGTGCGGATGGGATTTCGCGACGGCACGTCAGGATCGTTCCACAGGAACTCGAGAACGGGAAGCGCCCACTGCGCGACGGCAAATCCGCTGTCCCGTAGAAGCCACGCGGCGTATGGGTTCTTGAAACGATTGACAGCGTAGCCAAGTGCTGCCGTGTCGCGGTCGTCCAGGATAGGGTACTCATTATCGCCTTCGCGCGAAGGCGTCCCATCCGGCATCAGCTTGTAAAGGTAGGTGTCTGCGAAGCTCTCGTAGATGCCGAACCGAAGCGCGGGATCGACACCAGTTGTGGTGCGCTCGAGCTCCGCGAGCATCGCGATAGGGACATATGCGATGCGCATGTAGTCCATGGACTCGTGATAACTGCCGCGAGGCGCGACGATGTCGGAGACCTGCAGAATATTCTGAAAAGCGCGGGCCGTTTTGTCCTGGAGTTCGATGACGGACGCATCCCGCGGGGTGCGTTTCGCAACGGCGCAGATAGCGAACGTTGTGAGGCCAAGGAAACGAGTTGTGTAGTTGTGCAGCGAGGCTTGCTCAGGGTTTCTGAGGTCGGGTGTTGTAGCCATGGTGATTGCCGCATCGAGTAGCTGCTTCGCCACTCTGTCTTTCAGCGCGCCGTCGAATGCTGGGTGCTCATAGAGCCAATCGAAGGTAAGCGCCCAGCCGGCAATTGGAAGCCACCCATGCGAAGTCGGCGCAGGTGGCGCGGTGCGGCGCATCTCGGCCAGAGCTTGCTGCGCGAACTGGTTTCGACCGGTGATGAGCCACGAGAGCGCGTTACCTGCCATATCGGTCGAAGGCCTGCGGCCAGCGGCGTATCGCACGCGCAGAATGTCCAGACCGCAGAACGGGTCTGTCACGCCGAGCAGCATCGTTGGGCCGCTCGTGACCTCCGAATAACCAGCTGGTGAAAACGCGAACGCAGCCGAGGCCGCCAGCATTTGCGTGAACTGCCGGCGCGAGAGGAATGGATGGGACATGGGTGAGCTCATGATGTGTGACGGACGGCGACAAGCGTTTTGCGTGCAGAACGAATACCGCGCGGTACCAGCCATAGTGATGTAGCTACGCACAGAGTCAGCGCGCTGAAGCAAAGAATGGTGGAGTAGGCTGCGGGCGGATTGGGAATAAGCAGCAGCAGGGAAGCAAGACCAATGCCTCCGACCGCGCGGCTCAGAAAACGAAAAACGGGTTCACTGAAATCAGGCGTGTCACTGATTTCGGATGGGTCGACGGGCGTGTTGAGCTTCTTGAACAAGCGGGCGCGACCGGGAAGCTCTTTGCCATCGAAGAGCATGCTGAGGAAGAAGACTCCAAACGCCGGCGGGACCACAAAAACGACCTGTTCAATAAAGGTCCAATGAAAGACGAAGTCGCCGAGCATGCCCAGGATGAGGCCAGTTGCGAACGTCGCCATACCTGACCACCATGGGGTGCGCCGAAAGACGAGACCCAGCAGTGCCGGAGGACCATACGATAGCGAAATGAGGGTGTTAAACGTCATCATGACCGTAAAGATGCTTTCGCCGCGTGAAGCCATGATGACCGCGCAGGCTGTCGTCACACCGCCGATCAGGAAGGTCATCAAAATTCCGACAATGAGGATCTCGCGCTCACCGGCCCTCGGCCGGAAAAGCGTCTGGTAGATGTCTTTCGAGAGAATGGCGGACTTCAGATTGAAATTTGCGGATAGACTTGCCATCGTCGCACTGAACATGGCAGCAAGCATCACGCCGATGAGCCCGTGCGGCAGGTAAGTAAGGCTGGCGGCCACGTAGGAAGCTTCGTTCGGGTTCGCAAGGTGCGGCCAGATGGCGTGCAGGTCTGGATACACAATGCGCATGGCCATGGGCGGGATGAACCAAAGAAAGGCCCCGAGGAAAAACAAGCCTGCACACAACAGCGCTACACGCTTTGCCGCGCGCTCGTCTTCCACACTGAAGTACCGTTGGGCCATCGCGGCGGTGTTGTACCCGAAGGAGACCATAACGGTCCAACAGGCGAGATAGATCCACCCGAACTCACCCTGCACGTGAATCGTTTTCATTTCGACCGGCAGCGAGTGGACGAGTCCGGAAAGTCCGCCAACATGCACTAAAGAAGCCGCTGCCAGAACGATACAGAACGGAAGGAGGATGGAGGCTTGCAGGAAGTCCGCAATTACGACTGCCCACAAACCGCCGGCCATACTATAAAAAAGGATTACGCCGCCGGTGACCAGGATGGTAGCGGTGACTGAGAACTGGCAGGCGGTCGAGACGAACAAGCTCAGGCCATAGAGCATCGTCGCGCTGGTAAAGATTTGAAAGATGATGGTGGCCCAGGAAAATGTCTGGTGCGTTGCAGGGCCGAATCGATCGGCCAGGTATTCCATCACTGTGCTGATGCGGGTGCGCCGCCAGCGCGAGGCGAAGACGTAGTAGCCGAGCAGGTAGCAGAGGGCATTGCCCACATAAAGGCCAATGACGGCGATGCCGGACTTGTAAGCGACGCCCGCACCGCCTGTGAACGTCCACGCGCTGAAGCCCGACATAAAGGAGCTGAGCCCCGCCACCAGCCACGGAATTCGGCTGCCTCCGCGAAAATACTCGGATGCGGTGCTGTTAAATCGTATGACATACAGGCCCACACCGATCATGAGCAGGGTGTAGCAAGCGATGACGGCGTAGTCGATCGTGTTCGCCACGGGCATGCGAATACTTTCGTTTAGCTATCTATGGCATGTCAAGAAGATACTCCTTGGAAAGAAAGCGAAATATAAAGCTCTAGTTCGTGCTAGACTCCAGGTCGGTTTATGCCAAAGCCCACCGTTGCAATTCTTGCAGGAAGAGAGCTCTTTTCGTCATTCTTCGACGAGCGCAGACAGCGGCGTCTCAGCCGTGTTGCGCACTGGAAGCTGGTACCGTCGGCGACCTTCACTTCCGAGACTCCATCGTTTTTGCAAGACGCTCAGGCGCTGATCACGACCTGGGACAGTCCGTATTTGCCGGCCGAATCGGTAAAGCGCATGCCTTCTCTCAAGATAATTGCGCACTGCGGCGGCGAGGTAAAGAAACGGTACGAGAGATCGCTGTTTAGCAGTCTGACTATTGTGAATACGGCCCAACCTATGGCCAGGCCGACAGCAGAACTTGGAGCAACGTTCCTGCTCTATGCGGCTCGCAACGTCGATTACTACCGAGCCGCGTTGCGTAAGCGCTCGAATCGCATCTATGGCGAGGCTCATATTGGCGGCGGCGTCGCGGAGTCCATGCTCAGCCGGGAAGTGGGAATGATCGGGTTCGGCCGCGTGGCGCGCGCATTGGTCGAAATGATGCGCGGCTTCGACGTGCGGTGGAGAGTGTACGACCCCTACGCTTCGAGAGCGCTCGCCGCGAAACTGCCCGTGACATTCGACTCGCTCAACGGCGTGCTGGGGCGCAGCTCATTGTTGATGGTGGCGGCTTCCTTGACGGAAAAGACGCGAGGCATCCTGAGTGGTGAGCGGTTATCAAAGCTGCCGGACGGGGCCGTCGTCATCAACATTGCACGTGGCGGTCTCATCGAGCTTGCCGCGCTTACGCGCGAGGTTGCGAGTGGCCGGTTGCGCTGCGCGGTGGATGTGACGGACCCGGAGGAACCACTTCCGCTTGGTCACCCCCTGCGCACCTTGCCTGGGTCGATTACAACACCGCACGTTGGTGGCGGCGGTCGCAAAACCCGCGGCGAGATGGCCGACGTGGCGATAGATGAGCTCGAACGATTCTTCACCGGCGCCCCGGTAAAGCACCGCGTCACGACGAAGATGCTGAGCCGAATGACATGATGAAGACAAGCTTTTCAACGCTGGCTTGCCCGGAATGGAGTCTCGACCAGGTTCTCCAAGCCGCTGTGAGCTATGGCTTCGACGCCGTCGAGTTGCGTGTCATCTCGCGCGAACTCGATCTGTGGAAGGTGCCGGATTTTCAGGTGGGTTCGCTCGCTGGCACTCGCAAGCGTTTCGAAGATGTTGGGCTTCGAATATCTTGCGTTGATAGCAGCGCATGTTTCCATTCTCCCGATGCGCAGGAACGGCAAGCCAATGTCGATTCCGCATTGCGCGTCGCAGAAATCGCCGCCGGGCTAGGCGGGCCCTCCGTTAGAGTATTTCCTGACCGCATACAAAGCGGCTACGACCGCGCGCAGACGTCAGGATGGATCGCTGATTCTTTGGTGGATCTGGCGCAGAAACTGGAATTTAGCGGAGTTCATGCCTGCCTGGAGACCCACGGCGATTTTGCATCCGCGAAGGCCGTTAGCGAAATCCTGCAGAGGGTGAATCGCAACGATCTGGGCATTATCTGGGATCCGGCTAACGCATTTGCTCAGAAAGGCGAACGACCATTCCTGTCACCGGACATAGAGGCACATCTTCGCCACGTTCACGTGAAGGATCTAAAGCTCAGCGAAGCGGGAACTGCGAATTACGTGCTCACCGGAGAAGGCGAGTTTCCGTTCGATGCAATGTTCGCGGCGCTGGAAGCGGCCGGTTACCAGGGTTTCGTCTCTTTTGAATGGGAGAAGCAATGGCATCCGGAGCTTGCACCGCCTGAAGTGGCACTTCCGCACTTCGTGCGGTGGTGGAAGGCCAGGAAGGTCAACGCATGGTAAGCGCCGTTCGAACGCTCACTCCACACGACGTGGCCTCGGCCATGGAGTTGGTAATTGCGGCGAACTGGAATCAGACGCCCGATGACTGGCTCCGAGTAATACGGCTTTCTGCGAATGGCTGTCGCTGCATTGAGAGCGATGGAAGAATCGCAGCTACGGCAACGCGGGTCAATTATGGGAACCGATTGGCTTGGGTTGGAATGGTTCTCACAAGGCCGGAAAATCGGCGTCAAGGGTACGCTCGTCGCTTGATGGAAGATGCAATTGGGAGTGCGGACGATCATGGAGTTCGCACGCTGAAGCTGGACGCGACAGAAGAGGGGCGCCCGATTTACGAGCGTCTTGGGTTTGTCGTCGAGAACGCGATTGAACGCTGGGAACGCAACGGCAATGCCGAGCGGGGCGCAGTCGCTGCGTCTGTTTGCCGCCTCACGGAGGAGCTTTTCGCACGCGATGCAAGGGCTTTCGGTGTATTCCGCAAAGAACTGTTGCAGGATTTTTCAACGTCTGCCAACTGCGAAGTCATATCCGACAGCTACGTGATGTCACGGGCCGGGCGAATGGCGCGCTACCTCGGTCCATGTGTGGCTGCATCGGCGAAGGACGCACGAGATTTGATCGCGCGGCACCTGAATAGCTATGCGGCCGGTTGTGCCTGGTATTGGGACCTTCTCCCTACAAACGCAGAGGCTGTGAGCTGCGCTCAAGACATGGGATTTACCCGAAGTCGCGTGCTGTGGCGCATGCGCCGCGGAGAAGCTATCGAGAACGATGATTCATCAGCTTATGCCATTGCGGGATTCGAGTTAGGGTGAGTATGAAAATCGAAAACGAAGAACAGTTGGAAGAACGGATGTCACGCCCAACGGCAGGGGACGTTGACGCCATGCGTGCGCTCGAAGGCGACGTGCTGATTCTCGGTGTGGGCGGCAAGATGGGACCGACGCTCGCGCAGCTCATTCGACGCTCCGCTGACACGGCCGGGAAGAACACGAAGGTTCTCGGTGTGGCGCGCTTCACGGACAAGGACATGCCCAATGCGTTGCGCGCGCATGGCGTTGAACCGATTACGTGCGATCTGCTCGAACCAGAACAGCTTACAGAACTGCCTGATGCCGAAAACATAATCTTTATGGCGGCGCGAAAGTTCGGTACGACCGGCGCGGAACACTTGACTTGGGCCATTAACACCCAGCTGCCTGCATTGGTGGCTGATCGGTATCGGCATTCGCGCATCGTTTGCTTCTCGAGTGGCAATGTGTATCCGCTGGTGCCCGCGACCCGTGGTGGCGCGGACGAAGAGACGCCGACCGGTCCGCAGGGCGAATACGCGCAGTCTGTCCTCGGCCGAGAGCGCGTGTTTGAACACGCTTCACATCGGTGGGGCACGAAGGTCGCCATATTGCGGCTAAACTACGCGATTGATCTGCGCTACGGCGTCCTCGTTGATATAGCACGTGCCGTGTTGGAACGCAGGCCCGTTGACCTTCGTATGCCACTGGTAAACGTGATCTGGCAGGGCGACGCGAACTCTGTCACGCTTCGTTCCATTGGGCATTGCGAGTCTCCTCCTTTCGTCCTGAACCTCACCGGACCCGAGACGCTGAGCACGCGCTGGATCGCAGAACAGTTCGCGCAGCGTTTCGGATTGCAGGCGTTCTTCACTGGGGAAGAGTCATCGCATGCGTTGCTCAATAACTCGGCGAAATGTCATCAACTATTCGGGTATCCGACGGTTACAGTGGGCACAATGATGGACTGGATCGCAGACTGGGTCGCCATGGGCGGGGCGCACAGCAACAAGCCGACACATTTCCAGACACAGGATGGGAAGTTCTAATGGATGTGCGCAGAAGACTGGCCGAAGGCCTTGTGATCCCTGCGCACCCGCTTGCACTTACGTCCGCACGCAGGCTCGATGAGAAGCGACAGAGAGCGTTGAGTCGCTACTATCTCGCTGCCGGCGCCGGAGGCATCGCGGTGGGTGTACACACCACGCAGTTCGCAATTCGCGATCCCCGAATTGGGCTCTACCGTCCGGTGCTGGAGGTGGCCGCAGCGGAGGCGGCGAATCGCAACGTCGTAAAAATTGCAGGCGCCTGCGGGGGCACGCATCAAGCGGTGCGTGAAGCCGAACTTGCGCGCGAGCTAGGCTATGACGCGGTGCTGCTCAGCATGGGTGGTTTGAACGATCTTAGTAGCGGTGACTTGGTGGACCACGCGGTAGCTGTCGCCGGCATCTTGCCTGTGATCGGCTTTTACCTGCAGCCGTCCGTGGGTGGCCGTTTGCTGTCCTACGAATTCTGGAGAGAGTTCGCTCAGATTGAAAACGTGGTAGCCATCAAGATGGCACCGTTCAATCGCTACCAGACAATCGACGTTTTGCGCGCCGTCATAGATTCGGGACGCGCGTCCGACATCTCGCTCTATACGGGCAACGACGACAACATTCTGATCGACTTGCTGACACGATGGAATTTTGGCGGAGACACGCTGCGCATGGTCGGAGGATTGCTCGGGCACTGGGCAGTGTGGACCAGCAAGGCAATAGAGCACTTGGCCCTGGCGAAATCAAGCGGTCCACACATTCCCGTAGAGACGCTTACGCTGGCGCAACGGATCACCGACGCAAACGCGGCATTCTTCGATCCCCGGCACAACTTCGCAGGCTGCATTGCCGGTATCCATGAGGTGCTGCGCAGGCAAGGGTTGCTGCAGGGCACGTGGTGTCTCGATGAGCATGAATCCCTCTCGTCCGGTCAAAGCGAAGAGATCGATCGGGTTTACATGGCGTATCCCGATCTTTCCGATGACGAGTTTGTACAGGCGCACCTCGATGACTGGCTGCGATAGCTGCTTTGATATCGGAGAACAAGGGCCATGGGAGAGACGGTGCGAGAGCAGACGTTCCACAACATCGCGAAGTCGCACAAGTTGCGGTGGTGGATAGGTGCGATGCTCTTTGCGTCAACGGTCATCAACTACATGGACCGTCAAACACTTTCACTGCTTGCGCCCTACTTAAAGGTTTCCTATCACTGGACGAACGGCGATTACGCTGACCTGGTGATAGCGTTCCGTGTGGCCTACGCGATTGGGCAAACCTTGTGCGGCCGCTGGATTGATCGTGTCGGGACGCGCCTCGGCATCAGCTGTACGGTCCTCTTTTACTCGATCGTCTCTGCATTGACGCCGCTAGCGAACGGTTTTTTCAGCTTCATGGGTTTCCGTTTCATGTTGGGTTTCGCAGAATCCGCGAACTGGCCTGCCGCGACGAAGGTCGTCTCCGAGTGGTTTCCCGCAAAGGAGCGCGCGCTTGCCACAGCGCTGTTCGACAGCGGCTCGTCCATCGGCGGAGCACTGTCACCATTCCTGGTTTTGTGGATCTACTTTCGCTGGGGTTGGCGGCCGACGTTCGTGGTGCCCGGGGTTTTAGGATTTCTGTGGCTGCTCGTTTGGCGAAAGTTCTACTACTCTCCTGAAGAGCATGCGCGCATTTCCGCTGAGGAAATCGACTTACTTCGTGTCGATCATCGGGCGGAAGTTGCGGGGAGCAATGAAATAAAGCCGCGCTGGCGTGACCTCCTCCGGCTGCCGCAGACATGGGGCGTCATCGCCGCGCGAGCCTTCACCGATCCGGTGTGGTACTTCGTTACGGACTGGTTCCCCGTGTATCTGGTTGCGAAAGGGATCGACCTGCGCAACGGCCTCATCGCGATCTGGGTTCCATTTCTTGCAGCGGACCTCGGCAACTTCGCAGGCGGCGCGGCATCTGGCTACCTTATTCGCAGAGGCTGGTCGCTCGGATGGGCGCGCAAGGCAGTCGTCATCGTCGGAGGCTGCGGTATGCTGCTGCTGATCCCGACGGTCTTCACCCAAAACCTCTGGCTCATCACGATCCTCTTCGCTCTGGCGACGTTCTCGTACGCATGCTTCAGCACCATCGCGAATGTTCTGCCGTCGGACCTGTACCAGAGCAACGCAGTGGCGACGGTAAGCGGCCTAAGCGGCACCGGGTCGGGCATTGGAACTATCCTTGCGATGAAAGCGGTCGGCTATTTTTCCGACGCGCGTGCACTCAAAGGTGGCCACGCGTTCGATCCAATAGTGATTGCGAGCGCTATCGTCCCGCTCATCGGCATGGTTCTAGTGCTCCTGCTGGTGCGCAACACGCGCGCGACGGACAAAGGTCTTGTTCGGCCGGTCTGAATCCCTAGTGGGCGAAAAAGCTTAGAGGAATGCTGTTCCCCATTGCACGCAGCCCGTCGGCGTTTGGATGCAGATGGTCACCGCTGTCGTAGGCAGGCAGAAGGCGAGTCGGATGTACGGATCGCGTACGACTTTGTCGAAGTCCACAACATCGTCAAAATCTTTTGAGCTGCGGATCCACTCGTTCACCGCCAGCCGCATCCTTTCGCCATCCGCCGAAGCGTATTTGCAACTTTCGTAAGGCAGTATGGTCGCGGCCATGACTCTTATTCCCTGCGACCGCGCTCGCGCAGCGATCTGTTCGAGCGCGAGAATGATGCTTTGCGTGGTCTCCGCCGGATCGTCCACGGAAGGCTTGACGATGTGGCCGATATCGTTGATGCCTTCGAGCACGATCAGATATTTCGCGCCCGCCTGTGTCAGAACATCTCGATCAAGCCGCTTGAGCGCGCTGTCGCCAAACTCATCATCATTGTGCAGTAGCCGGTTGCCGTTCAGCCCGGCATTCAAAACGCCTATCCCGGACACCGCTGCGTTTGCCTGCAGCCGCTCGCCAAGCACATTGGGCCAGCGCCCATTCATGTTTGTATCGCTCGCCGCTCCATCGGTGATGCTGTCTCCGAGTGCAACCACCGCGGCGGGGTCCTCGGACCTTACATCAACACCACGCACGAAGTAGTATTCGCCCGTTGTGGAAGCCTTGGTGAGTGTTCCAATGCTCACAACACTGCCTGGAGACTCGTAGTTCGTTTGCAGAGCGTAAGAATGCACAGTGGACTGACGCATCGGCTGCCCGGGAACAAAAAGGCTGATCGCAACATCGCTGAGCGGCTTGAGTGTGATGTCCACCGGGTCACTCAACATCATCGAGCCAGCGGGCAATGTGACCAGACGCTCTCCACCGAACGTCAGCACCTTCACTGAGGAGAGGTCGATCGCGCTGCCCTTTGTTCGGAGCGCAATGTTCGCTGGACCGATGGTCAGCGGTTGAGTCCCAAATTCATTCGTGAAAATTACACGTACCGTGTTGCCCCCGACCGATACGTGCACTATCTGGCGGTATGTGGTCGCAGCCGATACAGCCGTTGTATTTCGCTCCCCTTCGGGAGCCGCGGCCCACGTTCCAACCCACGCGCCTGTGGGAGCTGACGTTCTGGCCGATGTAATCGCAAAGGCGCCTGAAGCTGAAAACGCAAAGACGCAGACGACGAACAGTGGACATTTCCCGCGCACCCATGCACCCATAATCCGCCTATTTGTGTCTGAATTCGGCTAGACGACAGTCACTTCGATGCCTGCATCTCGAATGGCCTTTACCTGATCTGCAGGCAGTTGGCTGTCGGTAATAACGTGGTCGATTTCTGCGGTCCCCACGATGAGCGAGAGGCTTCTTCGATTGAACTTGCTTGAATCGCACACCGCAACCACCGTCTGGGCCGCTCTTACCATTGCGCGATTAACGCGCGCTTCCAGCACATTGGGCGTCGTGAGGCCGACTTCAAGATCGAAACCATCCACCCCCAGGAACACAATGTCTGCGTGCATCTCTTTCAGCACGTCTTCCGCAAGCGGGCCGACGACCGAAAGCGAGTTCTTACGTAAGGTTCCGCCAATCATGACAATCTCAAAATCGCTTCGCGCCAGATCGGCGGCGATGTTGAGCGCATTAGTGATGATCGTGAGGTGGCGGAACGAAAGTATCTCGCGAGCGATCTCGGTCGTCGTCGTGCCGGAATCGAGAATGATGCATTGACCATCCGCAATCATGGCTGCCGCCGCTTTTGCGATATTCACCTTCTCCTCGTGATGCAGTTCGCCCTTTTCCTGAATGGTGGGGTCCGAGAGTGCACCGGCCTGTGCGGGCAGCGCGCCACCGTGTGTTCGTATCAGAAGGTCTTTCGATTGCAGATAATCGAGATCTTTTCGAATTGTGATCTTAGACAGATTGAGATCGTTGGATAGCTCGTCGACCAGCACCCGACCGTGCTTCTGAATCAGAGTCAGGATGTGCTGACGCCGCTCTTCAATCAACATCGGCGCCCGGTTTTTCGATTTCTTCATAGCCTGCCTTTACGCTTTTATTCCGTGTGCAGAAAGGGTTTGCCTGATACAAGCTGATGCAGCCTTCCGTTCGGGGGCGGTAGCCAAGTGTAGCAAGACTAAGGAAAGGGAAGTCATACTCCTTTGCGCCACGTTGGATCATTCGGCCGTTTGATATCGAGTGAAATGGAGTGGTCCGCGTTCGTCGGCTGTTCGCATGCCCAGCGGATCGGTTTCGAAACTCCAGGCCTGATTTCAAGCTCGGCCGACAACCGGAGCTCTCCGGTGTATCCCTTGGGCAAGAGGAACGAACCGAGACGAAGTCCGCCGCCGTGCGGATACCCTGCATCGAGCGCCCCTCGCATCTTGAATGATCCGTCGGGGCTTGCGATCTGCAGCCACAGGACGCCGGGTACCCCGGCTACGCCATGATTCGAAACACAAATTACCACTTCGGACGTCCCCGAGCGTTTTCTTTGCCATACCCAGGAGGGGCGGATGCGGTAGCCCAAGCGCTCTCGGAGACGCGCAAATCCTCGCGGGTACAAGCGATTGTAGTTGTCTAAATTCTCAGACTCGGTCCACAACGACCAGTAGTTGGCTTTCAAATCCAGTACATGCAACATGTAATTTTCGAGCACGTTCACTTGTGCGGCGTCCGTCGTCAGTTTAGAAGCGTTATAAGCGCGGAAGTAGCCGTCTTCCAGAATCGCCGCGAGACACGGAGGACGGTTCGCCAACTCCTCAATCTGAATTGGCTCTTCGACCACGATGCTGTCGGAGCGCACCCACGCTCCGCCCCGCACCGCGATCTCGATTGCCTCCCGATTGCCGGTGTGGCTGATATCGGGCTGTGTATTCATTGCAAGCGGCGTCTTTTTCCAAACGCCAAGTTGCATGCGCACCATCTGGTTCAGCGTGCGCTGCGCCGTCGCCTCGTCTGGAAACGGGCTGGGATTGCCGCCGAAATGGCCTTCGCCCCAGAAGCCGATGTGCATCACGTCTACCCATTCCATCAGGGGGTCGCCATCAAAACGCGCCGCAAGCAAGTGGTTCAACTCCAGGAGTGCGCTTTGATATACAGGATCGTCATAACGAGGCTCCGTCCAGTACGCCGTTCCGCCCGCATCTTTGATATCTCCGCGCCTGCGCATCGGCGCGATCTTCACCAGCGGAACGCGCGCCTGCAGAAACTCGGGCAGGGCCAGTTGTTTCGGTTGGAACTGCGTGTTGGATGACTGCACACGGAACGCGACGCGCAATCCATGCCGCCGCGCAGCATCCATGGTCAACTCCCACACCGGATCGAGATCAAGACGTCCAGGCTGCTTCTGCACGTTGCGCCAGTCACATCGGATATAGAGGACGTCCACAAACGGCAAGCTCGCCATCTTCTCTACGTGATCTTCAAGCGATTGTCGTCCCTCCCGCACCGCGATTGACGGGCCGCCTTCTTCCCACGTGTAGCCGACAAGACCGTAACCGGGGTTGCGGAGCGGCTTTTCCGATGGCGTGCTGAAATAGATGCACTGCCAGCCTTGGTCCTGATTGACGTCGAACGGTCCCTGATTGAGACGCTCATGTGCGGGGAATATCGAGCCGAAGTCGAACCCTTCCCACAAGTGCCGCGGGTTGGGCTGGCTTGCCAGTGCTTTCATTCCTGGCAGTAGAGGAAGAAACGCGGCGCTCTTCAACAGATCTCGGCGATGTATCAACGGTCACCTACTCAGGGTAGCGAGGTAAAGTAAGAAATAGCGTAACGAAAAGAAGCTGGTGCAACAGAGGGCCGATGCACGGGGAACCCAAAGCAAATACGCCGCTCCGCATTGTGCACATAGGCGCCGGCGAGTGGAGCTGCCATGTGCATGGGCCAACGCTGCAGCGGCTGGCCCAGCGTTCGCTGGTCTCGCTCGAGGTGATTTGCGATCTGCAGCTTAACCGTGCCGAAGAATTTCGCAATCGGTTTGGCTACAAGCTCGCCTCGGACAATATTGACGGCGTGCTCCAGCGTGCAAGGCCAGACGCGATCGTGTGCACTGTTCAGCCTTCTGCCACGGCATCGCTCGTGAAGTCGTTGCTGCCGCTTGGAGTGCCGCTCTTCATCGAAAAACCGCCCGGAATCTCTCTCCTCGAAGCCACGTCTCTGGCCGCGGCTTCCGAAGCAGCAAAGGTGCTGACGTTCGTCGCATTCAATCGCCGGTCGATCCCATCGATTATGCGATTGAAGCGATGGAGCGCAGAGAACCGCGTACGCGTTGCGCGTGCGGAGATGCTCCGCACAAATCGCAAGGAGCCGGAGTTCGCGATTGCAACCGGAATTCATGTGCTCGACGCCATGCGCTTTCTGCTCGGCAATCCGATTGAAATCGAAGTCCGCCGTCGCAAGTACGGACGCTCACCCGCTTGCGACTCGTGGGTGCGCTTGCTGTTCGCGAATGCCGCCGAGGCGGAGATATCAATGCTTCTGAATACCGGGGTCAAGCGCGAAACGTATCGCTTCACCGCGGACGGGGCGAGCGCCGAGGCAGCGCTTGGCGCAGCGTACAACGCCGACACATCATTCCTGGGTGACCGGTACTGGCGTGGAGAAAAGATCGTGGAGCAGCATCCGCTCTGCGGCGACCGCTTGGTCGATGACGGGATTGTAGGCGAATACGAAGAGTTCATTCGTCTTGTCGTGACGGGCGCTCCTTCCACGTGCTCGCTACCGGATGCAGCGTCGTCCATGCTATTGGCGGAAGCTGTCCAGAACGGTTATTCCGGGCCGCTTCCGCCCTTGTCGATCGAATCCTAACGCAGACGCCTCATTCTCCCGGCTCCAGTTTCGGAGTCGCGATATCCGGCCGCCGTTTGTCTCCGCTTGCAGCACCGTGCCACACACCGCCGCCAAACGTGGTGATGTAGATCATGTTCGGGTTCTCGAGGTCCGGCATGACGCGGTGTCCCCACTTGAAGTTGAAGCCGGAGATGCGCGTCCAATGCAAACCGCGATCGACGGAGCGCCAGGCCGACGATTCGAAGCCTGCTGCGTAAAGCGTGTTCGCGTTGTGCGGATCGACTGTTACGTCGTAGATGTGCTGGTCGCGATGCAGCACGTTTTTCCAGCTCTTGCCGCCGTCGTCTGACAGAAAAATGCCGCCGCCAATACCGCCATCGTGCGTTGCTCGCGTCCACGCGGACAAGTACAGGCGATTTGGATGATCCGGATCGACGGTCAGCCCGTTCGGTCCGTTCACATTGGAAGGAAGCGTCACCGGTATCCACGACTCTCCACCGTTGGTGGATTTGTAGAGCGCACCATCGCCCGGCGCGCTGATGCTGCCGTCTTCGCTGCGGCGTGCAATCACGACGTAGAGAGTGCCGTCCTTCGCACGCGCCAGCCGCCATGCAAGGGGCTCACGCTGCGTGATGCCCTGGTTCTTCAGCGTCCAGGTCGCGCCATCGTTGGTGCTCTTGTACACGCCCCGGCCCATCGCCGCGACCCATAGAGTCCGGTTGCCCGCAGGGCTGTTGGGGTCGAGCAGGATGTGCGTCGGGGCGGTTTCTGGCATACCCTCGTTCGAGGCTTTCCACGTACGCCCGCCGTCCGTGCTGACGCACACGCCGCCTTTATACGTCGTCACCGACCGTGTGCGCCACATCTTCGGCCGCGGAAGGTCATGGGTTCCGCTCATCACGCCCCACATCTTGTTGCGAATCGCTGGGTCGAAGGTGACCCAGTAGGTCGTATTACTCCACGCCTCGGGAACACCTGTGACCGAGCGTGTCCATGACCGGCCGTTGTCTTCGCTGCGGAACAGGCCGATGTCCGTCGTCGGAATGAAGCGGCGGCTCATGTCGAATGGATCGAAAAGATAGCCATAGTTCGTCGTGACGTCCAGTCCCGTGCTCGTCCAATTGCCGTCCGCCACTTGTCTTGAGTAAGCACCACGCCACGTTGCTCCACCGTCCGTGGTGATCATCGTCCGTCCGAAGTCGGTGCCATAGCAAAGCTCCGGATCCTGTTCCGCCACCCCAAGCTCCAGCGGATTCTCGCCCCATTCGACGCCGATCTGCTTCGAGATCCAATCGTCGTGGATGTTGGGGGATGATGTTTTGTCTTCTTTCCAAACCAACGACCACGTATGTCCGGTATCGTGTGTGCGCGCAACGCCCATCCACGTTTTGCCATCAAGGTGCAGATGGCCGTACGAGACGTAGGCTGACTCGGGATGCAATAGGCTCGTCGCAATCGCGCGCACCTGCGCTCCTTTGCCGGGCAGCGGAGAGGAAACCCACGTAGTGCCTCCGTCTCGCGAAAGATATATGCCCAACTGCGAAGTAGCATAGAGGACCGCGGCCCGCTTCGGAGCGAAACCAGCGCTGGTGTCGGTGAATGTCACGCCATTTGGGGCCGCGTGAAACTGCCACTGGCCGCGTGAGCGCACCGTCACACCATCTTTCCCCGCAACGTAGATATCGCGGTTAGTCCTGTCGGAGCCCGGATCGACCCACATCTTTTGCGCCGGGTTCTGCAGATCGTGGAGCTTTTCCCACGTGGCGCCCGAATCGGTGGACTGGAAAACACCAGCCTTGCCGTCCTTTTCCGCCGAAGCGTACAACGCGTGTGAATTGGTGGGGTCGATTGCAAAGGCGACGATCGTTCCCATCGGGTTCGGGTCGGCAACGATTGTCTCGTCGGCGTGGTCGGTAGCCATATTGACGGTGAGCACCGTCGCCGGGCGCGGCCAGACGAGTTTCCAGCTCTCTCCGTCGTCCGTGCTGCGCCATAAGCCTTCAGTGCCGGCATACATCGTATGCGGCTCGACCGGGTCGAACGCGAAAAAGTGCACAGGGCTCCGCAAGTTAAACATGCGCCAGGAGTTGCCGCCGTCGTGACTGATGTAAGAACCGGTCATATCGCAGGCGACGAGCACCTCATTTGGGTCGTGCGGATTGATCGTGGCGTGATACATCGCACCGCCGCCGCCCGGTCCGACGACCTTGAAACTATCGGCGCAGAACGCGGTAGAGGCAAAGGTCAGTGCAGCCGCCAACCCGAAGCAGATTGCGATTTGTTTTCTTAAGTTGCGTTTCACCGTCGTATTTTTCTCCGTCGCCTTTTCTAGCCTGTTGGTAGACCAGGCGTCAAGCGGTGAAATCTGTCTTCTTGTCCGGAGGCGCATCCCATCGCTGAATTGAGCTACTTGCTTCGCAAACTGCCCGCTTTTGCCGCAAAGCGTCCGTTACAGCGGCCGTGAGCCAGCACTTGCCCTTACGGCCGATCGCGGGTAGTTGCGTATTTGTCGTCTTTGCTTTTTTTGGGTTGGCTTTTTCTTCGTTCTGTGTGGTATCTTCCGTCCAATATCTGCAGCGAGGTATTTTCATGAAGCTACGCAGCGTCGTTTCGTTGTGGGCGGTTCTAGTCTGTGTTGTCGCGGCGAGCGCGCCGAATCTGCACGCGCAGGGCACCGACCTCGGAACGATCCGCGGCACCGTGACCGATTCCGGGGGTGCCCTGGTCTCGAACGCACAAGTGGAGATCACTGACCTCGCTACGCTCACCAGCCGCAGACTGACGACCGACGGGCACGGAGCATATCAGGTCACCGCGCTGCCCAGCGGCCGCTACAAAGCCACCATCAGCGCGCCAGGCTTTGGAAAAACGGTCGTCAACAACATTGTCTTGACCGGTTCCGACGTGGTCAGCGCGGATGCGACCCTGCGTGCTTCCGCAAGCATGAATGTCGAAGTCACGACTGCCGCTCCAACCATCGACACCCAGGACCAGACCATCAGCGAGACCCTCAGCTCCCGCGCGATCATTGATCTGCCTCGCGACAGCCGTGACATCTACTCGTTCCTCTATATCAATCCGAACATTACGCAGAGCGATGAACCGGGCGACTTTAAGTTCATCGGCGCCCAGAGCTACGGCGCCAGTTTCTCGGTGGACGGCCAACGTTCCAACGGCGGCATTTTTGGCCAGGCCACGGCCAGCCAGCCTTCACTCGAGGCGGTAGGCGACCTGAACGTACTTTCGAATTCCTTCAGTGCAGAATACGCGGGTGTGGCCAACGTTCGTGTCACTACCAAGCGGGGCGGGGCGGAGTTCCACGGCTCTCTCTTCTACAACAATAAGAACTCGGCACTGTCTGCGTGGAGCCTTGCGGATAAGGACACACTTGCGAATTTTGCTCCGACCGTCTTTCAGCCGGCGTTCAACAAGCCTTTCGTGAATATCACCGACGTAGGCGGTTCCATCGGCGGTCCCGTTTCTCACGTCAAGAACACTTGGTTTTTCGCGGCTTACGAGCACAATTCCACGATCGAACCGACAACGGCGTCATCAAGCACTCTGCCGCACCCAACGGTCCTGGCCGGCGATTTCTCCCTAATGAAGGATTCGACGAAACCTTCGGTTGGCGCAGCCGTTCTTACTCCCAGCGAGGTTGCGACGGATACCGTCGGCGGTTTGGGCAAGCAATTTATCCGGATCCCTTCGCGCCTGCTGAATCCAGTTACAACAAAGCTCATATCGCTTTACTTTCCCAAGGTAGGCACCTCGGCTCCGATCAACACGTCCTTGGGTACGGTGGCGCCTCATTACACCACGTCAATCCCTGGGCACTCTTTCCAGGATGAAGGAACACTTCGCATTGACCACGATTTCTCTGACTCGAACCGCCTCTACGGTGTCTACCACGGTTCAGCGCAAAATATTGCGGTGAACCCTGTCGTCGGTGTGTTCACCGGTCTCGGTCTCAGCCAAACCGAACGGAGAAACGACACACTCTCGCTGTCCTATACACATGTGTTTTCTGCTCATCTGGTTGACGAGATTCGCGGCGGTTTCAATAAACAGCATTTCTATACGCACAGCAACACGACATTGCGTAGTTTCCTGCAGAGCATTGGATTTTCTGATGCCGACATTTCGGCTGTGGGCTCGGTACTTGGATCGAGTGAACTTGATACGCATGGGCACCTTGCGGTCACACTTGGTAAGTACCAGGCATTCAGCAACGGCGGCCGCAACACGGACCGGCCTGCTGATCAGAATCTCGCAACCTTTGGTGACACGCTAACCTGGACGCTGGGCCGTCATGACCTGAAAATAGGCGGTGACTTCGTTCGCAATGAGGCCGTTGATGGATTTGCGGTGAATCGCGGCAATGTACGTGGACTCGTTACTTATAGCGGTACCGGCGCCAACGCGATGGCCCGCTTCCTGCAGGGACAGCCCGCCGATTCTGTCGGTTACGTGAATACACCGCGTCCGCCGATGAACGTTTACAACTGGGAGTCTGGGTACTTCGTTCAGGATGATTTCCGCGTCAACGCTCGCCTGACAGTCAACATGGGGCTGCGCTATGACCTCATCACGCCGTTCATTGAGAACAATGATCTGCTCGCTAACCTGGATCCCAACTACGTAAACTCCACCACCGGCCAGATTGGGCGCTTCATCATTCCTTCCTCCAAGACGCTTACGTATCTCGACCCTAACATCGTGGCCTTTGGATACGTGACCGCAGACAAATCCGGGCTGGGTGTTGGAAGAGGCCTCGTGCGAACCGACCGGACCGGCTTCGGACCGCGTATCGGCCTCGCGTACCAGGTCATCCCGAAAACTGTGCTTCGCGGCGGTTACGGCATTTACTATCCGACGTCTGCCGCGCAGGGCATTCGAGATCCGATTGCGACTAACCCTTTCAATCAGGGCCGCACGAAGCGAACGGTCGCAGGTGGGCCGCCGCTTGGCGGCTGGCCCACAGGCGCATCGGGTGGCAGCACTACGCCGTTCACGGGTGGCACACTGAACGGGTTCGGCAACACGCCGTCCGCGAACTACGTTCCGGTGGACCTGAAGAATCCCCGCATCCAGCAATGGAACGCGACCGTGGAGCGCGAGCTCCCGTGGCAGTCGTCGCTGCGCTTTTCGTATATCGGAGCGAAGGAGACCGGACAGATTGTGGGTCACGATCTCAATGAGATCGCTCCTAGCGATAACCCATTCGGTTCAACGACCGGCGACGGCGTCACACCCTGCGATCCGCTCAACAATGGTGACTGTGCCTACTCTCCGGCCGACAACGCCAGGCTTAAAATCCCCGCTCTCGGTGATTACGTTACCGGCTTCGGCAACGTTGGTCATAGCCTTACAACCTCCTTCCAGGTCCAGGCCCAACGCCAGACCAGAGGTCTCATGTTCAGCGTCGCGTACACGTTCCTCGATCAGAAGTCGTCCGGCCTGGATGTCGGCAACTCCAGCCTCGGCGGCGACGCATATAACCCATTCCAGCCAGATAGCGATTATGGTCCGGACTCGTTCGTGTCGCGGCACCGGATTGTGGCCTACGGCGTCTTCGATCTCCCCTACGGCCGTGGACGGAAGTTCGGCGCGAATTCCTCCAGGCTGGTAGATGCGGTCATCGGCGGCTGGCAGGGCACGACCAACCTGTTTTGGAAAACGGGTACTGGCTTCACACCCTTCTATGTTTGCGACGACTGCGATCCGGTCCTTCCAGGCAACGTTGCGTCCGGCACACTTGATGCGGTTGGCGACTTCAATGCCACCTCTGTTCGCGCCATCATCATCGGCGATCCACTGGCAGGGGCGACAAAGCAATTCCAGTGGAATACAAGCGCCTTCCAACTGCCCAGTATGGGCTCCAATCTGTACACGCAGGCCGGCGTCGCAGTCCGCAACGCTCTGTACGGCCCATCGACATACGGCATCAATCTCGGCGTGCACAAGACGTTTGCCATCACCGAGCGCATCGGACTCCAACTGGGCGCAGACATCAACAACCTGCTCAACCATCCGATGCTCTCGCCTGATATCAACGACGGCGGCGGCTGCGAAGGATGTTTCTCCAACGTAGGCTCATTCAGCCTCTCCGTTGACCAGTCCACACCCGGCACCCCCGGGCACCAGCCGAAGATCCTGCCGATCGATACGACCGACTCAGCGCAATTTTCACCGAACCCTGATTTCGGACGCCTCTATCGCAGCTACGAGCAGGAAGGTATCAGCAGCAATCGCGAGATTCGGCTCAGAGGTCGCATCACCTTCTGAGTCAGAACCGATCCGCACACGCGAAGGGCCGGCGGATACTCTGCCGGCCCTCCGGTTTTCTCTGCTGCAGTGTTATTTCGATTTGGTCAACTCAAGTGTTCCGAAACGCTCTGGCGTGTGGAATGTGGAAGTCAACGTAGGCCTCCACGCAATCTCCTTGCGGTGGCTCGGCGGTCCCTGGCTGCGGAACAGGTTCGCTCGAAAGACCGTTCCATCCTTGGGCTCTTGTGTCATCAATGACGCAAACGGAATGCGCATCGCACCGTACCAGATCTTCGCCTTACGATCGATCCTCGCCGACACCGCAAACCCCGAGTTCCATGTCCAGCCCACTTCGTGATGGGGAAGCGCAAGATTGACATCGAGATCGATCCACTCACCCTGTGGTGAGATTTCAAATTCTTTATATCTCCGGATATCTTTGAAATCCGATCCAAGGAAAACTTCCGCCACATCCCAGTTCCACAGTTCGTTCGTCTCTTTCTTCGGGTTCGGGTTCGGCTTCAGATGCAGCTCTTCATAGGGACACACGTACAGAAGATAAAGATTGTTGTTCGTCCAGCGAGAGCGGATTTCCGTCCGATGGTTGGCGACCGGTTGCCCTTGCGTATCTCTGTCCGCAATCACCGGCACCGCGCGGCGCCAGAACGCAGAGCTTGGATCGGTTTCCAGTGCAACATCCTTGCTCGCATAGATACTTCTGAAGATGTCAGGGGCCATTTGTTGCGTATACGCACTCCCAGCCATCAGCAATATGCCGGCCGCAAGAATACTCTTCATGGAAGATGTAACCTCTCGCGTGTGCCGCGCTAAATCGTAAGCCGCAGTTCCCGGGCCGCGTTCGCGTTGTAGAGCTTGCGCAGAATCGAGTCCGGCAGGTTCAAGCCGTAAATCTGCCAGCGTCCCTGCGGTGGCGTTTTCGCCGGAGCATAGTCGAAGTACTCGTCGTCGCTTTCGAGAAAGCGGTAGTAAATCTCATAAAGCGTGTCATTAAACAACTGCTGTGGGAACTCGTCGCCATGCGGAGTTGCGTCCGTGCCGAACAGAATTCGGTCCTGGTACTTGTCAAAGAATTTACGCGCCGTCCGCGGTTGCCGTCCCAACTCGCCGATACGCGCCGCGATATCGACGGTCATGTTCGGGAAGCGATCAAGGTTCTCCGAAACATTCCCCAGATTCTCCGCAAAGTTGCCTACGTGGAGCCCGATGAATCGCGTCTTCGGGTGACGTGCAATGACGCGGTTGCGCGCTTCTAATAACTCAGCGTTGCTCGGAAAGTCCTTGCCGTAAAACGACCAGTCGGGGTGATTGCTCAGCTCTTCATACCGTTCGTTGGAGCGATCGGTCGGCGAAAAAAACGCTACCGGGTCCGAAACGTGAATCCCAACGGGCATATTCAATTGCCCGCAGGCATCCCACATCGGATCGAACCGCGGATCGTCAATCTTGACCAACTTGCCCGTCGTAATGTTGTCGCGCAGATACAGGCCGAGCGTCTTCAGAATCTTCAATCCGCGTGCACCGTCGCGATGTGCCTGCTCGATGGCTTGCGCTTGCAGCTTTGGATAGTCGGGTTGCAAAAACAGCTCGTACGAGGGCTCGGTGAATGTGATGAACCGACCCGGGTGGGCACCATCAAACTGCTTCACCGTTTCAGCGAGACCACTACCGTATCCTCCGGTCAGATTGATCAGCGAATGGATGTTCTTGCGATCCATGACCGCGAGACACTCTTCAGGGGTGCCCAGAACCTCTCTCTCCGACGCCAAGGCGATACCATTCGTCACCTTCTTCGACCAGGTTAAGTGCGTATGGATATCGACCACCGGAAAACGTGGCTTCGAAACCTGCGTGCTGGATACCTGCAGCATGCTTTTCGGTTCGTACTCCGAAAGCGGAAGGGCTCTGGATCCTTCTCCGGAAGCCTTGCGCCCGGAATACGTTGATCTGGGTATGGCCGCTCTCGCCACTCTGCTACCCAGAAATCCGAATCCAGACGAACGCAATAATTGGCGACGGTTCATTTCGCTACGCTCCAAGTTGGACAGCTTGTTGGAAAGCCGGACATCAGTAAAAAGTCTTGCGGCCGCAATTTCGGGTTCAGTGTACCATCCACATGTAATCTCTATAGAACCTTTTGTTACGTTTCATAGCGTTTGGTATGTGCCTTTTTTGCCAATCGTGACGGGAGTCAGACAGATGCAGCGCGTGGCGAGTGCTCCCCCGGAAGCTCCACAACTTCAGCGATCCCTGAAGCTGTGGCACCTGATCGTGTACGGCATCATCATTATCCAGCCGACTGCGCCTATGGGCATCTACGGCGTCGTCAGCAATCTCGCCCACGGGCATGTTGTCACGACGATTGCCATCGCAATGGTTGCGATGCTCTTCACCGCAATCAGCTATGGTCGGATGGCGCGAGTTTATCCCCGCGCTGGCTCGGCCTTTACGTATGTCTCGGAGGAGTTCAACCCCAAGGCTGGCTACATCGTCGGATGGGCCATGCTCATGGACTATGTGCTCAACCCGATTATCTGCGTGATCTGGTGCAGCCAGGCCGCCCGCAACATCGTGCCTGCTGTGCCCTACGCTTTTTGGGTCATCGCATTCGTTCTGCTCATCACGTTCCTCAACACGCGAGGCATTCAAACCTCCAGCAGAGTCAACGCCATTCTGTCCATCGTGATGAGCCTCGTCGTCGTGCTCTTCCTCGGAGAAGGCGTCCGATACATCATCTCAACCGTGCATCCGACGGCAACCGACCTGATCCGGCCGTTCTATGATCGGGCCACCTTTTCCACCACGACTGTCTTCCAGGGAACCTCCGTCGCCGTGCTCACGTACATCGGGTTCGACGGCATCTCGACGATGGCCGAGGAGGTAGAGAACCCCCGCCGCAACATCCTGCTGGCAACCGTGCTCACCTGCCTCATCATTGGCATTCTGTCGATGGTGCAGGTCTACGTCGCTCAACTAGCGTGGCCGGCTAACGCGCCTTTCCCGCGTTCGATGGTGGACACAGCGTTTGTGCATGTGGCTGCGCGTGTCGGCGGAACGTTCCTCTTCCAGCTTCTCAATGCGACGCTGCTGGTCGCAAACCTCGGCTCGGCAATTGCCGCGCAGTACGGCGCATCCCGCCTGCTCTTCAGCATGGGCAGAGATCGCTCTCTGCCCCCGCGGGTCTTTGGCGCGGTCGAGCCCAAACACCACATCCCTCGCAACAACGTTCTGATTGTTGGTTTCGTCGCCCTGATCGGCGCCTTCCTGCTCACCTACGAGCAAGGCGCTGAGCTGCTCAATTTCGGCGCTTTCATCGCCTTCATCGGGGTCAACGCGGCCGCGCTCGTGCACTACAAGTTCCGCTCGAAAGAGCGTGTCACGCTGCCGCTACTCATCCCCGCACTCGGGATCCTGGTGTGCGCGTTTATCTGGATCCACCTGAGCCACAATGCCCAGATCCTCGGAGTGCTCTGGATCATCATCGGCGTGCTTGTCGCGTGGCTAATGCACAAGAGCAGGGAGCGATCCCCGAAGGACACGACGCATAACGCGCTGAATGGTTCGAACTGAAGCGGAGTTCTACTTCACAGGTGCGCTGCGAATTTTCGACACGGTCTCCCATTGCGCGCGCTGGCACCGCTGGGGGGAAAGTCCCTTCAGCACCTGCTCAAGATCATCCACAACCATCTGTCCCATCCACGGCCAGACTTCCGGAATGTTCCCCGCGCGATGCGCTTGCAGCAACGTGTTCGGCGTGGAACGCGCGCGATGATTCGCCGGAATCGGCTCGTCCGGCCACACGTCGATCGCAACGCGAATGTGCCCAGAAGCAGCCGCATCCAGCAGGTCGTCGAAATTCACAATGCCCGCCCGGCTCACTAGCACCACAATCGATCCGCGTGGCATCAGGTCAAAGAACGATCGATCAATGCTTCCCGCGTTCTCGGTTGTCGTCGCGGCCAGCAGGAAAACAATAGAAGACCGGCGGAAGCATTCATGCAGCGATGTAGGAGTGACCCCTGCCTCCTTCAGCACCGCCGGGTGGATCCACGGATCGCACACCAGCACCTCCCCGCCGAATGGTTTTACCAGCGGCAGCAGGGCACGCCCAAGATTGCCGAAGCCCACAAGGCTGACCGTCTTTCCCGAAAGCAGGAATGAATCCTGGTTGTCGGCCATTCCATACAGTGTTTCGTTTCCCGCACGAATGGCGGCATCAGCCTGATGGATCCGCCGCGCACAGGAAATCGCCATACCCAGCGCCATCTCTGCCACCGGCTTCGCAAAGACCGGACCCGTCGACAGCACAGCAATGCCGCGGCGGTGGCACTCCATGTAGTCAACGTTGGGCAGGAAGTTGCTCTCCACGTTGAACACAACTTTTAGCTTTGATGCACGGTCCAAACGCTCCTTCGGCAGCGCCGATTGTCCAACCAGCGCCACCGTCTCTGGCAGGTACCTTTCGATATGGTCGTCAGTGGCGGGAGACCCTTCATGCCATATAACCTCACCGAGCGCCTCAAGCCTTGCCTTTGATGCGGCGTCAAAAATCAGGTCGACCGGCCGCGGATGGGGGTCAAGCAGAATGAGTGGTTTGGATGCAGAGGTCATATGGTCGCCTTTCCCGGCTTTGAATGAACCAGTAAATACGTGGCGTTATCGCTTTCCGAGGCAAGCCTTGCTGTAGACATCAAGCACGGCCAGGATGTTTGCGATCACCAGGTCTTTCGGCTCCTTCTTCAGTTTGCCGGCGCGCACCAGCTCGTACTGTCGCGGGCAGTGCTGGCTCAACAATGTTTGCGGTATGGACGTCTTCTCCAGATTCTGAACGAGACGGTTGACCGCAGTTTCCACTTCCGGAGATTTCCAGTAGTAACGAAGTCGATCGCTGTAGCTATACACGCGCAGCAGACGCTGCTCTCCCGGCGTGCCGTGGTAATACTTCTGCCAATCCGCTGGATGAGCCAGCATCACGGCTTCCATCGTCTCCACCAGGCGAGCCCGCTCGGACGACGGCACCAACTCGATCTCAATCGCCGACAGCGCATACAAACCCTCGCGCAGTGCGAACGTTAGCGCAGGCCCAACCTTAAGGATCCCAAAGCCATCTCGCACCAGCTCCTCATACGCATGCGGCAATTGGTAATCCGTGGAGTGCGCCTCCATTACCAGCGCCGGATGGGATTGCAAAAAACGCTGCAAATGCGCTGCCTTCTGCGCGTCGTAGTCGATTACCGAGTCGTGATCGAACTCAACGCCGGGCTGCACTACCAGCGCAATCACGCGCTCCCATGCCGCCTCCAAACTAGCCTCGAGGAACGCTTTCCGATGTATAGCAAGCGTCTGCTCCGCCGCTTCGCAGCGCGTCACTTCAAGCACATCAAGGGAATGCGTCGCCCCCCCCGGCACCGGCACTTCTGTGCCGATCACATAGAGCACGGGCCCAAGACCGAGCCGCGCACGCGCATCCTCTGCCGCCTTGCACAATGCAGCGGCACGTTCCGCCATTACTTCATCCGCAAGAACCGGGGGATCGTCCGCACAACGCATGCTCGCATCGAGATGGATCTTTGTAAAACCCGACTCTACATACAGCCGTACCATTTCCACTGCATTCTGCACGGCCGTCGCTGCATCCAGCGTTTGCCACGGGTTTGGTCCAAGGTGATCTCCACCAAGAATGAGTCGGCTCACATCGAAGTCCAATTGGGCCGCGATCCCGTGCGCATAATCACGAAACATCCCAGGCGTCATACCGGTATAACCGCCGGCCTGATTTACCTGGTTGCACGTCGCTTCGAGCAGCAGATGCGTCTCATCGGCGATCGCCTGCCGCATCGCCGCTTCAATTACCCACGGATGAGCAGAGCACACCGAGTAGATCCCGCGTGCGCCGCGAGAAGTGCGAAGGAAGTTCTGCAAGTAATCCGACAAACAACACCTCAGCCGGCGGCGGGTGAAGAAATCACGCGTAGATTGCGAACTGCTCCACAACCCTGCTGATTACTCCATTTGGGCTCGGCGAATCCGGTTTCAATCCAAGTTCGATCGACGCAAAGAGTCCAAGCATCTGGCTGAAGATCACATCCACCGCGGGCCGGTAATCATCGTCCAAATTGTCGAATACTTTCGAGTAGAGGCTGTAATCGCTGGCTGCGTCAGCCTGTCCCACTGCGACAATCGTACGCACAACCCGTTTGGCGCGAATTTCGTTCATCAGGTCCACGTCGTATCGGCGGCGCTTGCTGCCGGTCGAAATAAATCCTGTGAACAGCGTTTCTGAATTCAACGAGGACATAGGTCCATGCCGCAGACCGAGCGTCGTCTCGTGCATCGTCTGAATGTTGCCGCTCGTCAACTCCACGAGTTTCAAAGCGGATTCGCGCGCTGTTGCTGCCAGGGCACCACAGCCCACAAAGCAAGCTCGCTGATATCCCTGCTGCGCAAGATATTGGGCCAGCACCGAGCCTTCATCCAGGACATAATCCGCGGCGACGATCATCCGTTCCATGTGCCGGGCAAAAGGATCACTGTCCCACAGATGCGCGAGTTCGTGCCCCACTACGACCATGTTTGTGAACGAGCTGGTCATCGCCAGACTGCGGTCGTTCACCGAATCATCAAGCAGTATCGCGAGGCACTGCTCGCTGTGCTGGGCAAGCTCCACCAGGCGCCCTTCCTTATTGCAGCTCACCACCATGTGCTTCACGTTCGGATTCTGCGCCAGTGCCTGTTCTAAGACCGCAACCCCTTCCGGGCTGTCTCCCGACCGCGAAAACGAAATCCAAAGATACTTTCGTCCCGGGATCACCAAATCCTCGCGATTCGTTAGCAGATCGGTGCTCGCGATAACACTCACTTCACACTGCCAGCACCGCCGCAGCAGGTTAGCAATTGCGTGACCAATGTAGTCGGAGGTGCCTGCCCCAATCAGGTACACCGTCCACTTCTCGCTGTGGGCGTTTCGCAGAAATCCCAGCAGCGTCGATCGAAACTCCTGGAACAGACGATGCGTGATCCGCCACGTGGCGGGCTGCTGAGCAATCTCCGCCGGGGTATGGAGAAGACCCAACTCCTTCTTTTCAATCTCAGAAAGGGCGAGAAGTCGGTTGAGTGGATTCACAGTGGGGTACCTTCATTATGACTCGCAAAAAGAAACAATAAGAAACTAAAGTAAACCATGTGTTCGCCCGGTTTGCAAGCGCAAAAATGCTTTCGCCGCGTCGGCCCCGGTCACCTTGAACCTCGCAATAGTATGTATTCACCGCGTTTTCCTTCACACAGAGGACGGGCGACCACCTCACCACGACGCCTCGAATCCACCGTAAGAGTGATAAAACGAAGCCTAAGATAGTTACGAGTTCCGTAAACGATCCATGAAAAATTTCGACCTCACTATTGCCGGCGAACTAAATCTCGATCTCATCCTCTACGGCCTGCCCGAGCAAATGCAGACGGAACGCGAGCTATTGGCCACAGACTTTCGCGCCACACTCGGCAGTTCTTCCGCCATCCTGGCCCACAACTTCGCCGCCCTGGGCGGTCGCGTAAGCTTCAGCACCGTGATTGGGCCGGACGCCTTTGGGCGGATCGCGCTCGAGCGCCTCAGCGACGCCGGTGTGGACGTCTCGCACACGCGGCGCGATCCTACGATTCCGACGGGAATCACCTTACTGCTGCCCCACGGCGATCGTCGCCACATTCTCACCTTTCCCGGAACCATACCCGAGCTTCGCGTTGCCGACCTCGACTTCGAGTTCCTCACGCAGTCTGGCCATTTCCATCTTTCTTCGCTTTACCTGCAGCGCGGCCTCCACGCCGGCCTTCCCGATTTCCTGCATCGGCTCAAGCGGGCCGGGCTCACGGTTTCGCTCGATACAAATGACGACCCCGACGATCGCTGGGGCGCGCCGCTGGCTGAGGTTCTCCCTCTCGTCGATATCTTTTTGCCCAATGAGGACGAGGTTTGCCGCATGACCAGGTGCACCGAGCTGGACAGCGCTATCAGTGCGCTGTCCACAAGCCCTCCGGTGATTGTCGTCAAACGCGGAAAGCGCGGCGCGCGGGTCTACGCGGAAAGCGAACCTAGAGACGTAGCTCCGCTGAACGTTGTAACGGTTGATACCGTAGGCGCAGGTGACAGCTTCGACGCAGGTTTTCTCCGTGCCTATCTGTCCGGCAAGGACATCATCACCTGCGCAAAGGCTGGCAACATCACGGGTGCACTCTCAACCCAGGCTGCCGGCGGAACGGAATCGTTTCGCAGTGAAATTCAACGCCAGACATTCCTGCGGGAACACGGTTTCTTCGATCTTCTCTCGGCGTAATTTCCGCCTCGACTTCCGAATCAGCCGCCGCAATCCAACCACCCACACATCAAGCCCACCAATCGCCTACTGAGGCATGACATCCAGCGTCAGCACTTCGAAGGGCGCCAGATGAAACTCGTGTGCAGCGCCGGCGCGGAGCTCTACCGACGCATCGGCGGCATCTTCCTTCCAGGGGCTATGTGCCATAAACACTCGTCTCGCTTCAGGGGGCAGTTCAAAGATGATCTGCGGATCGATGCGGATGGACTGCGGCTTGTCGTTGGGATTGCGCAACGTAAGGATCGCCTTCTTTGGCGTCCAGGAGGCCCAGCCATAAACCTCGAGCGCTGCCGGATCGCCGCCCATCCAATGCGTGTCCTTCAGAACCGAGGCATTGGAACGCGACCATCTGGCCGCCTCGGCCAGGTCATCCCAGTTCTGCTCAGTCAATAGGGAAGGGGTGATGTACATCTCCTGCAGCTCTGTGCCGCTCCCGAAGTACGAGCGGATCTCATTCCGAAAGTCTTTATTGGGATCCGTGCTGAGATCCCGCTCTCGCTCCACATAGATGAGACCGTGCAGCATGAGTGAGTTCAGAGGATAGAGAGGGCCGGTCTTCACTTCCACCGCATACGTCTCCGCGTCTCGATAGGTAACCCAACGCTCACGGTATGGGCCCACGCCGGCTACGCCGTTATCTTCTCCACCACGCCAGATCGAATCCGAATACAGCAGCCAGAACGGCGAAGGATAGGTTCCGGTGGTGAGGTTGATAAAGATATCCGGCTTCTCGTGTCGAATTTCGCCGATCAGATGAATCATCGCATCCATGTCGCTGTCGAACGCGCTGCCCTTGAAGACCGAGTCGCCAGTGGCCGTCCCGTCGAACTTAAATTGATTGACGCCGAACTGCTCGATCATCTGCATGCACACGTCGCGGAAGCGCGCGTAATACTTTGGCCCCGAGAGTGCGAACCCCGTACCGGCGATCTCAAAGCCCTGCTGTCTTGCGTAGGCCAGCCGCTGCTGCTTCGGGCCGTCGTAGCCTCCCCATGGAGACATCCACACCCCAGGACTGGCGCCGTAGCTTTCGGCCGCCTTGCGCACATTTGTGAAACCATCGGGAAAGCCGGAGTTGAAGCCCCACAACGACGCATGATTGTCCCAGCCATCGTCAAACAGAAACGAATCGATGGTGACCCCGCGCTTCCGTTGGAGCTCGCGCCCGAACGTGTTGATGCGGTCCAGAGCGCCGGCCTCGTCATAGGGCTCGAAGCTGCCGAGGTCATACCAGGAGTTGTAGTGAAGGAAGGTGCGGTACGGATGCGCTCGCTCCCGCTCAAGATAGGCGAGGAAGTCGCGGCGCATCTGCCCAGTCCGCGCTACGCCGACTACAAGCGAATAGGTGATCGACTGACCGGCCCGCAGCGGAAGCACCCGGTCGATGTAGGACCTCGCTCGAAGGCCGCTGATGCTGCTGGACGCCAGCGGAGACTCAAAGCCGAGAAACAGGTCGCCCGCGAGCACCAGCGATCCCTTCACTGAGCCCACCACGCGGGAACCGGGCAGGTCTGCATCCAGCAACTGCACGCGGCGGATCGGAACGTCCGTGTCGCCGGCACCCAAAGTGAGGAGCTCGCGCACATAGCTCGAGCCATCGCGCAACAGGACCCCCCATGTGAGGTGCAGGGTGCCGTCAGCGTTCACCAAAGGAACCTCGAACTCCTCGCCGGCGATGCGATCCGAGTAGCGGGACGCATCAGGTGCGGGCGCGAGATGTTTCCTCTCCACGGGACCGTTCACGTGAAGATCAGCGGTGTCGCAGCTCGATCCGTCGGCGAGCAGCACCGCGAACGGCGCGGGAAACCGAGTGGTGGCCCCATGTAGCTTGTCCTCGATGGCGAGGCCTACGACGTGATCGTTCACCACGCTCCAATTCGCGGCAATGACGCTGTTACTCAACGAGTACTGATGATCGTGGGCTGAAGCGAAAGCTTTGCCGGGCTGCTGAGCGCTTGCGCTGTTTTGATTGGAGAGCAGAGCCCATGCGATAAAGGCTGAGGCCCGGCTAAAGTGTCTGAGGTGTGACGCGCGATCTCTCACCGTGTGAAGCCCTTTGGCGAATGTTGAGTGTTCGGTGCAAAGCAGAAACTTTTTTCAGCCGCTGACCCGAAGCGGGATTGGACATTATGGGGTAACGAAAGAAGAATAAGCGCAACCGCCCTGCCTGTGTATCTCTCCCTCGAGATTAGATCGATAACAGATTCAACATGATATTCGACTCGATGCAAAGCTGGGCCGAAGTTGGATGTAGTCGGAAGTCGCGCGAAACAAATCCTGAGGAGTTGCATGAACATTTCATCGTCTGCCGTTGATGCCATCGGCGACACACCGCTTGTGCATCTGAGCCGTTTTGCCGAGGGGCTCGGCGGTCGTCTGTTGGGCAAGCTTGAATTCCTGAATCCGGGCGGTTCGAAGAAGGACCGTGTAGCTCGCCAGATCATCGAGGATGCCGAGATCGATGGCACGCTGCAAGTCGGTCAGCCGATAGTTGAGCTGACCAGCGGAAACACCGGGACCGGCCTCGCGATCGTGTGCGCCGTGAAGGGATATCCGTTCATCGCGGTGATGTCCAAAGGAAACTCGCCGGAACGGATGCGCATGATGAGTGCTCTGGGAGCTGAGGTGGTCCTCGTGGACCAGGCGGCCGGCTCGCCGGTGGGACAAGTGTCCGGCGCAGACCTTGAAGCCGTAAATCAGGAGACCGACAGGATCGTAGCCGAACGAGGCGCCTTCCGGGCGGACCAGTTTCATCATCGCGGGAATTTCAGGGCGCACTACTTGCATACAGGCCGCGAGATCCTGGAGCAGACCGAAGGCAGGATTGACGCCTTCTGCGATTTCGCAGGCTCCGGTGGAACCTTCGCCGGCTGCGCGGCGGCCTTCAAAGAGCATGATCCACGAATTCAGTGTTACGTGGTCGAGCCGGCGGGCAGCACCGTGCTGGCGGGCGGCACGGCCTCGCAGCCGAACCACCGCATTCAAGGCGGCGGATATTCAATGCCCAATCTTCCGCTGATTAACAGAGATCACGTCGATGGATATCTGAGCGTCACCGATGGCGAAGCGATCGAGGCAGCACGAACGCTCGCGAGGCTGGAAGGAATCTTCGCCGGATTCTCATCCGGAGCCAATCTCGCTGCCGCCCGGCAGCTGATCGCGGGCCGCACCGTCGTTGTAATGATCAACGACACCGGCCTGAAGTATCTCAGCACCGACCTCTGGCTAACGTGATGAGAATTGATGAGGGGAACCCCATCGGTACCCCAGCAACCGGGCTCCCCTGGGAAGAGTCGTCCACGTGCCGTTCTTTGTCCGCTATTCCCGGGCGACGGCGTAGGGGCGCGAGGCAACGTGATCCGATTCCAAATACCCTCAGTCCGGTCGTCAAAAGCGCCAAAATGAGAGAAATTGGTCAGCTTTATTGAACGATTTTAGAACTTTGAACTTTTCGCTCGGATCTCAAGGCACGCACGGATAAATGTTCGTTAAGGCGCGCCCCGATCGTGGCTGAGCTTCGCTGGGTCGACGGTTGACTCCCTCCACCGCAAGTGGCATGTCGATCGCTGTTGTCCCGGTTCGCTGCTGCCGACTTGGTGATCTGTCCGAGGAGAAACGCCTCTGGGAAGAGGTAAAAAGCGACGACGAGTCTGTCGCGCCGACTAGAAGGAAGGCAAGCTATCTTTATGGTGTCGGCGCATTTCTACTGGCCCGATCAGATTCACGAGCTTGCAAGATGAGAGATGACGATCTGATGGGATCTTTACCGAACCTGTATCGAAAATCGAGCGTTGCAGCGAATGTACTGGTGTTCACGTTCACCCTGGGGTCAACCATAGGAGTTTCGCTCCCCTCAAGGGCGTCAGAGTTATCGAAGAGTCCCGGCCCGTTACTTGTGCATGTAGACGAGCATTCGGGCAAGTACGTGCTCTCGTATCGAGGACGAGATGTACTGAATTCTGGTGTTGGCGTCGAAATCGACGCGAAGTGGCTCCTCAGCACGCAATATCCCCGCCATTCCGTGACGGAATACAGGGAAAATACGCCTATTGGACCGGCTCATGTGTGGCAGGTGAGTTCCACCGGACTAAGGGATCGGCCTGACCTGATCTATAGGATTAAGTTGTTGAACGATAGCACAAGTGTTCTGCTGGAAGTAGAGACTCGAAATTCCACACCGCAGATCCTCTATGTGCAAGCTATACGCTCCATGGATGCCGACGGGCTGGACCTGGGCGGCAGCGAGGAAGCGGACCGCGTTCTTTCGGACAGCTTCAGTGAAGATCGTCCCGCAGTTGCGATTCATAATCTGGGTGACGCTCCGAAAAATACGCACATGGCTGTGGGAAGCCAGCTTGTTTACAACCGTGAGAGTGGGCTGAGCTTCTTCCTGGGAGCACTGACTTCGGATCGCCTGCTTACCTTCATGAATATCAATGTCAAGCGCGAGGAGCAGCGCGCTCATATCCAGTCCTACACCGTCGAGGCTACGGGAACGACCGACCTGCAAAGAACGAATTCGCTGGCACACGCCGCACCGGAAGACATCGTCCAGTTGAAGCTCCCGCTTGAACCGGGCACAGCTTTGCATTCGGAAGCGATCGTCATCGGGGTAAGTAACGACTACCACGCACAGCTCGAACAATACGGGACGTGGATCAAGCATCTTCATCATGCACGAGTGTCCGCTCCCAGCTGCATGGGATGGTGGAGTTGGACCGCATATTACTTTGGGTTGAATGAGGGGGCTGCATGGACGAATGCTCAGTGGCTGTCAGAACATCTGAAGCACTACGGCTATCACTTCTTCCACATTGACGAGGGATACCAGTTTGCACGCGGCGAATACACTACGCCGAATGCCACTCTATTTCCGCACGGGATGGTTGCGCTGGAAAGAAAAGTAAGCGGCGAAGGCCTTGTTCCTGGTCTTTGGACGGCTCCCTTCGAAGTGTCAGAGCGCTCCTGGGTTTACCAGCAGCATCCTGGATGGTTAGTCGCGAATGCAAAGGGAACTCCGCTCCAGATCGGATTCGTGTCAGGTCAAAACGATCGACTCTACGCCTTGGATACTACAAATCCGGAAGCCCAGGAATATCTACGACGCACGTATAGCACCCTCAAGAACGCGTGGGGCATTCGTTATATCAAGCTCGATTTTATGGATGACACCGCAGTTGAAGGGTATTACCACAAGCCAAATACAACAGCCATCGAAGCTCAGAGGATTGGCCTTGAAATCATTCGTGCAGCTGTGGGTGACGATGTGCTCCTCGATAAAGACGGCAGCCCGATGCTGAATCCGGTCGGTATCGTGGATACCGGGCGGATCTCGCAGGATACCGGACACACGTTCAGCTCGACCAGGGAGGCGGCCACAGGTGTTGCCGCTCGCTATTACATGAACCGAACCTTCTTCGTCTCGGATCCTGACGCGTTTTCTGTCTCGCGCCAGTTCCTAAAAGAGCAGGTGTGGCATGGTGGTGTGGCTCCCCTCACGTTAAATGAGGGTAAGGCATCCATTGCTCTGGCTGCGGTTGCGGGCGGGATGTTTGAAATCGGTGATGACCTTCCCCGTCTAACTGATGAACCCGATCGCCTCGCCCTGATTGAAAACGAAGACCTAATCAATATGGCGCGTATGGGACGCTCTTCGATTCCACTGGACCTGATGAATTACAACGCAGCTGATGAGCAGCCCAGCGTCTTCTACCTCAAGGAGACGCCCCGGCAAAGCATTCTCACAGTCTTCAATTGGACAGATAAGACCCGAGATCACGCCATAACCCTTTCATCGCTTGGGCTCATCGGCGGCGCGTATACCGTGACCAATGTGTTTTCACATAAGGTCCTGCCATCCGCAACTTCGAGTAACTTGTCGATCCATCTGGCTGCGCATTCGGTCGTAATGCTGAAAATCCATTCCTCCGATACGTCGCCTCCGCCGACGGTCCAGGTTGTCGCGCCTTCCGAGGTTCACACTGGCTCCGAGGTGGTTATGTCTGTTTCAGCACCGCGAGCCGATGCAGGCATCATCGGCTACACTTGGGACTTTGGCGACGGAGTAGAAACTTCCGGAACCGTCATAACGCACACATTCTGCAGTCCAGGGCATTACAAAGTAAAAGTCACGGCACACGGCGTGGAGGGAGTAGATGGACATGCCGAGTTGTTCGTTCAAGCGAGCGGCAGCATCAACACTCTATTCACGCCTTCAGAAAATCATCGTTATCCGGGTCCGGAATAGCTGAAAACAACGCAAGAGCTCATGTGCGTCATGCTACGGCAGACATCACGCTAGAGCTGTACGCGCGGGCCGTGACAGACGACAAGAGGGAAGCGCAAAACGCAATCGCGGCGCTCATCTCTGGTGCAGTTACGCAGGGCGTCCAAACAGGCGCTTCAGCGTAACTGAACCATCTGCACCCGCCTTTGCACCCATTTGCTTTTGCTTGGGCCCGCTAAGTTGTTGAGAGAAATGGTCGGGACGACTAGATTCGAACTAGCGACCTCACCCACCCCAAGGGTGCGCTCTACCAGGCTGAGCCACGTCCCGACCGTCACTGCATGCGCCGGCACCAAGCCCGCGCGGGGTACGTCTAGTTTACCACTGGGCGGCGAAAGTCAATCGCTGCCAGCTCAATGCGTCGGCGCGACATACTCCTTTGGCAGATCGCCACCGCTCCCGAAGAAGAACTCATTCATCTGCTCCACCAGGAACTCCTGCGCCTCGCGCGTCCACGGCTGCAGACGATACTCGTTCAGCAGCATCTTCTGCCGCTCCACCCACTCACCCCACGCCTTCTTCGACACATTCTTATAAACCTTCTGCCCAAAATCCGAGTCGAACGGCGGCTCGTCCAGCCCTTCCATCTCCTGCTTATACTTCGCGCAGAACACCATATGCGCCATCGGTAAATCTCTCCTTTTCCATCCATTCTACTGATTCGCTGGCCCACTGGCCCACTGGCATACTCAAATGCCTTTTCCGCGTGGCCGCATCCACGCCGCGCCTCCCTATAATCTCCCCGTATGACGAAAGCCGCCGCGTCGCTCACGCCCGACCAGCAGATCGAGTCCCTCCGCGAAACCCTCCGCCACCACGAGCACCTCTATTACGTCCTCGACGCACCCGAGTGGACCGACGCCCAATACGATGCGGCCATGAACCGCCTCAAATCACTCGAAGCGCAGCACCCCGAGCTCATCACGCCCGACTCACCCACACAGCGCGTCGGCGGCAAGCCCAAAGAAGGCTTCCCAAAGGTCCGCCACTCGCGCCCCATGCTCTCGCTCGACAATGCCTACAACGCCGACGAGCTCCGCGCCTGGGCTGAACGCGTGCAATCGGGCCTCGGATCAAGAGAGAAACCGCGCTTCGTCTGCGAGCTCAAGCTCGACGGCCTCTCGCTCGCCCTGCAATACATGGCAGGCAAGAACGGCGAAGCCATCCTCTCCACCGGCGTCACGCGCGGCGACGGCACTACAGGCGAGGATGTCACCACGAACGTCCGCACCATCCGCAGCATCCCGCTCCACATCAGCGCGGCCAAGGTAAAGTCGTCGCATCTCCCACAAGCTTTTGAAGTGCGCGGCGAGGTCATCCTGCCCCAAAAGGCTTTCGAGCAGATGAACGAAGAACGCGTCGCCTCTGGCATGGCTCCCGCCGCCAACCCGCGCAACGCCGCCGCCGGAACCATCCGCACCCTCGAGCCCAACATCGTCGCGCAGCGCCGGCTCGAGTTCTTCGCCTACACACTGCTCGGCAACGGCGAAGAGATTCTGCCCGCACAGTCCGCATCTCTCGAAGCTCTCCGCACCGTCGGCCTCCTCGTCAACAAGCACGCCAGCACCGTCAGCTCCATCGACGAAGCACTCAACTTCATCGAGGAAGCCGAACAACTCCGCGACAAACTCCCCTACGAAATCGACGGCGTCGTCCTCAAAGTCGACTCCGTTACCCAACAGCGACGCCTCGGCTTCACCGGGAAAGCCCCACGCTGGGCCATTGCGTACAAGTTCGCCGCGCGCGCCGGCATCACCAGACTCGAAGACGTTCTCTTCCAGGTCGGCCGCACCGGCAAGATCACACCCGTCGCCGCACTTACTCCCATCTTCATCGGCGGCACCACCGTTACCCGCGCCACACTCCACAATGCCGACGAGATCAATCGCCTCGGCGTCAAAATCGGCGACTTCGTCTCCGTCGAGCGCGGCGGCGACGTCATCCCGAAAATCACGGAAGTCATCCACGACAAAGACCATCCCCGCGGCAAAAAAGAGATCGTCTTTCCCAAATGCTGTCCCGTCTGCGCCACCGACCTCGTCCGCGCCGAGGGCGAAGTAGACTGGCGCTGCATCAACACCGCCTGTCCCGCGCGCGTCGCCGGCGAGCTCCTCCACTGGGCCTCGCGCGGCGTCATGAACATCGAAGGCCTGGGCGACGCCATGGTCGCCCAACTTCTTGGCCAAAGCGCCGCCTCAATTGGCGAGTCAGAAGAAGAAGCCGTCACCGAAACCGGTGCTCCCGTCACCACACGCGAGCCCCTCATCCACTCCATCGCCGACCTCTACCGCCTCAAACGCGAGCAACTCCTCTCCCTCGAACGCGTCGGCGAAAAAACCGCCGACACCCTCCTCGACCAAATCCGCAACAGCAAAGACCGCGGCCTAGCGCGCGTCCTTCTCGGACTCGGCATCCGCTTCGTCGGCGAGCGCACCGCACAACTCCTCGCCGAACACTTCGGCTCGATCGACGACCTCCGCTCTGCCACCGCAGATCAACTCATGGCTGTCAACGAGGTCGGTCCCCGCGTCGCAGACGCCATCGTCGAGTTCTTCTCCAACAAAAAAAATCAACAGCTTGTCGAGGACCTCAAATCCCTCGGCCTCAAGCTCACCGCCGAAAAACGCGTCATCGGCACCGCCCTCGCCGGCCTCACGTTCGTTCTCACCGGCACTCTTCCCACGCTCACCCGCGACGACGCCAAGGCCCACATCGAATCCGCCGGCGGCAAAGTCTCCGGTTCCGTTTCAAAGAAAACCAGCTACGTCGTCGCCGGGGAAGAAGCCGGCTCCAAACTCGACAAAGCCCGCGAGCTCAACATCCCGATCCTCGACGAACCGGCCCTCCTCAAACTGCTGGAAGGCTGAATCTTTCTCGCTCGACCATGACCTCGCTCGACCATGATCTCGCTCGACAATGACTTCGACGGCCCATCCCTGTGTGCGAAGCCCAAGGAGAATGCTTTGGTGCCAATGGCAATCTATATGACTTCTCTATGAACTCTTAGCGACTTCTTTACGGACTCCAGCAGTGTAATAAATCTGCGGCTGGAGACCACGGTGCATACCGAACTTCCATTTATCGCAGCACTCATACTTGTGGTCGCTCCCTTGGCAGTGTCTTTGCTGCTTTGGGTCCTTTGTCATTCTTCTCTCAGGAGAAGGAGTTCAAAGGAACGCGAAGACCTGCGCGAACCCGTGCCTCCCATCCCGCATCGGCGAGAGAAAATTTAGTCAACCCTGCTCATTCTCAGCATCGCCACGCTGGGACTTGCGATATCTGCGCCGGTTCAACCGCTTGGGATCCGAGCGCGCGAGCTCCGCAAAATCTTGTCAAGCCCTCGCGTCTCTGGAAAACGCCACAACCCGAACGACACCAACAGTTCCCCTGTTCAAAAATTTCCGGAATTAATTTCACCCAACTCGCTACAATAAAAATAGAGAGTTAAACACATGAGGCTGCGCATCGCGCAGCCTTTTCGTTTGGAAAACTGACAACTGGAAAATGGGTCGTACAATCCAGGCACAGCCCAGTCTCCGCAAAATATTCAATCCAAAGATTTTGGAGCCTAAATCTCTGGGATCAATATTTCGTCTCCACACCTCCTCGCAACTCGCACAAACCAAAGATTCCCTAAAAACGAGAGGGGGGCGGGGGTGGGGTCCCCGGCGAGCTCGCTCGCTGGGCGCCAGGGATGGGGTCCCCGGCCTACCAGTCCGTCAGCGTCCCATCCAGCTTCTTAGCAATTGGCAGATAGGCGCGCTGGTACGGATACTTCGCTGCCAGCGCCTCGTCGATTTCCACACCAAGGCCCGGCTGCTCGCCCGGATGCATGTACCCCGCCTCAAACCGGTACGCATGTGGAAACACCTCATCGGTCAGCTTGGAGTGATGCATGTGCTCCTGAATGGCGAAGTTGTGAATGGCTAACCCGACATGCAGCGCCGCTGCCATCGTCACCGGCGACAGATCCGTCGCTCCGTGATACCCGGTGCGCACCTGGTACAGGCCCGCGAAGTCCGCCACCTTCTTGGCATGCGTTATGCCACCCCCATGCACCACAGTCATGCGAATGTAATCGATCAACTGTTTCGAGATCAGCTCATTGCAGTCCCACACTGAGTTGAAGACCTCGCCCGTGGCAATCGGAGTCGTCGTGTGCTGACGGATCAGCGCGAAACACTCCTGGTTCTCGGCCGGCGTCGGATCCTCCATCCAGAACAGATGATACGGCTCCAGCGCCTTGCCCAGTCGCGCCGCCTCAATCGGCGTCAGGCGATGATGCACATCGTGCAGCAGATGCACATCTTCACCAACAGTCTTCCGCAGTTCCTCAAACAGCTTCGGAGCGAAGTTCAGATACCGTTCCGTGGACCACAGACTCTCACTCGGCAGCCCACGCTCGGCCGGCTCATACGGTTTGCCGCCCTTGGGCACACCGTAGCTTGACGCCACTCCGGGAACTCCAGCCTGCGCGCGCACTGCCAGATATCCCTCGCTCATGTGCTTTTGCACCGAGTCGATGGCCTCGCCAATATCCGCTCCATTCGCATGCGTGTAGACAAGACATCCCTGGCGCGACGCTCCACCGAGCAGGTTGTACACCGGCGTATTCAGCGCCTTGCCCTTGATGTCCCACAGCGCCACATCTACGGCCGCAATCGCTCCCATCGTCACCGGCCCGCGCCGCCAGTACGCCCCGCGATACAGGTACTGCCAGATGTCCTCAATCTGCGACGGATCGCGCCCGATAAGGCATGGAATTACATGCTCCTCCAGGTACGCCGCAACGGCCAGTTCGCGCCCGTTCAGCGTCCCGTCACCTAGCCCGAAGATGCCTTCATCGGTCTCGATCTTCAGCGTGACAAAATTGCGGTCAGGTGAGCAGACGATCAATCGTGCAGCAGTTATCTTCATAGGCTCTCATTCACTCTACTGCGGTGTGATCGGTCCATCTGGTCCGATCTCAATGTAGTCAACCGGAGCATACTCCTGCAGGTTCGGCTGCATACGCAATCTCTGAGCACCACCGATCAATCCGGCGCTCTGAGCTCCATGGAACAGAATCAATCTGACATCCGGAACGCCCTGCAATTCCAGCACATCGCCGGGCTTCAGCGCAACGTGACGAATCGTCCGTCGCGTACTCGTCTGCCCATCGAGATGCTCATCGAATTGCGCGGGAGGAAGTTTGTCATCCGCCTTCCACGTCGCGATCGTCGATCCATTCACGCTGAGCGTGTAAGTCGAAACCCCAGCCCAGATGTCGAAGTACTGCACGGCGATGTCGTACGTCCCTGCAGGCTTCTGCGGCGTAGTTGTCAGCGTGCACCCCGTCGCGTCATGACACTCGACGGCCTTGCCCCCCGAAACCGTCTCCCAAGGCGTAACATCGACGGTCTTATATCCAACCGCCTTCATATCCTCCGCTTCGATCCGGTTCGGATCATGTCCAACGCGTCCTTGCGCATCGTCAATCCCAGAGATCCGGTGGAACCAGCTGTTGATCGCATCGCGCCACACAATCGCGTGACCTGCCTGGTACTCGAATAGCCCATCCGCCTTCTCGTATCGTTCTGGATCGATCTTGTTCTTCAGCGACTCCCATTGCTGCACATACTCCGCCGCAGCGAGCGCGCCCGCATAATGCGAGTCGTAGATGCTCTGCACGAGCGTCTTGCCGGAGTGCAGCTTGTAGTCGTATGGAACATGATGGAAGAACAGAAGCAGATGGTCGGGGCAGGTCGCGAGGTTTTCGTACTTGTTGGCAAGCTCCTTCGGATACTGGCCGATGAAGCCGGTTCCAGTCGCGACCGTGCGGTCCATTCCGATTCCGTCTTTTTCTCCCCGGAACCACTGCCCCCATCCATTGCGCTCCGCACTCTCAATGCCTGGACCGAAGTGATAGCCAAGGATATTCGTCAGCGTGCCCATTCCGTTCGGGCCGGTGTAGCTCTCGTACACGTGCCAGCTCTTCATCTGCATGGCATCGATCGTGCGATCGACCTGCGGATCATTGCCCCACGTGAGACGAGTCCAGGTGTCGATGATCTTCTCCAGCGGCTCGTTCGGATTCCACGCCAGTTTTCCGAATCCGTACAGGTTTGCCATTGCCATCGGATGATGCAGCCAGTTCGGCTCCATTCCAACGTTAACGACGCTGACGAATCCGCCGGTCGGCTGATCGAAGGTCTTGCCGATAACGATGTCCTTCACGTCTGACGGTTTGCCGTCGACACGCATATCCGTGTCGAGCACCCACTTCCACATGCTGGGCAGCCACACCATGTGGCGCTGCTGTCCGGTGTACTCCTGCGTTGTCTCGGTCTCAATCGCCTCAGGCGTGTGGCGCAGCGCCGCGAAGAGAGGCGACACAGGCTCACGCGCCTGGAAATCGATGGGGCCTTCCTTGATCTGGATGATGACGTTCTTGTCGAACTTGCCGTCGAGATAGGCGAAGTTGTCGACGCCCGCGCGCGCACGATCAGCTTTGGGGTCATGCCAATCAAGGTGATTGTTGTAGACAAATCCGCGATAGAGAACCACACCACGATGTGGAGCGAGTGCGCGTGCGAGAACGTTGGCTGCATCGGCAGGCGTGCGTCCGTACTGCGACGGACCCTTGCGCCCTTCCGAGTCGGCTTTCACGGTGAAGCCGCCGAAGTCGGGAATGAGCGTGTAGATCTCATCGACCTTTTTTTGCCACCAGGCAATGACCTTTGGATCGAGAGGATCAAACGTACCCAATCCGCCGACGGTCTGCGGGCTCGTGAGATCGATCGATAGCGCCAGCTTCACGCCCCACGGGCGAAAGACATCAGCGATGCGCGCGAATTCTTTGAGATGTTCCGTCGTCAGCAGATCAAGATCCGCGTTCACGTTGTTCACGTTGCATCCATTGATTCCGATGGATGCGAGCAATCTCGCGTATTCACCTGCGCGCGTAAGGTCCTGACGAACGTGACCGTTCTCGAAGAAGATGGATGGCCCGGCATAGCCGCGCTCGATCGTGCCGTTCAGGTTGTCCCACTCGTCGACCCAGCGGATGGGCGCGGATGGAGCTGACCGGTACTCCGGTGCAATCGGCTGCTGCGATGCGATTTCTTCAAGTACATGGAAGGCCCCATACAAATCACCGATCGGTCGTTCTCCTCCGATAGAGAGCTTCCGGGAGGCCTGATTCCAATAAATCGAATAATTCTCAGGGTCAGGTGGTGGATCGAATCTGTCTGCGATCACGTGATGTTGCAGCCATTCAAAGGAGCGGACGACAATAGCGTTCTCGGGCGTTAGATCTCCAACGATGCGAGTTGGTTTGTTCTCTTCCAGAGTGAAGTTCCGCCCTAGAAGCGAAGTGAGGCCGCGCTGAAGTTCTACCCCAGCCATGTGGTCTGAGATTGAATTCCCTTGAACCACGATTCTGGATGGCAAGTCTCTATACACCTGCGGATTCGGAATCGGTGCATAGCGCAGCCAAGCGGCTGAGCCGTCTTCAGCTCGTGCGGTTACACTCACAACAAACAAGAGAGCGAAGCTCGCAACGCTCTTGAACCAGATACTCGAGCACAGCATTGCTTCGCTCCCTTATCGTTCGTTGATTCTGCGTTAGTGCGGCAGCTCCTGCGTGCCAACAATCGTGAAGGTTGCGATCTCAGCTTTCGCTGGCGCACGAGGATCATCGGGTTGTGAGCCGCTGACGGAGAGCTTGTAGCTTCCGGGCTGCACGACGCGATTGCCTTTGTCGTCGACCTCGCTGAGCTCGCGCGGAGAGAGTTTGAAAATAACGTGCTTCGTCGCTCCGGCAGCGAGGTGAATTCGGTCGAAGCCTTCGAGCTGCAGTTCCGGGGAGAGACCGCCGTTCGCGTCGTGCGGAGGAATGAGATACAGCTCAGCGACTTCATCACCTGCGCGAGCACCGGTGTTCCTCACATCGGCTTCCACCGTCAGGGTGTCGCCTGCATGCACAGTGGTCTCGGAAAGCTTCACGTGCGAGTAGCCGAACTTCGTGTAGCTGAGGCCGTAGCCGAAGTCATAGAGCGTCTTCCCGGTGAAGTAGCGGTAGGTGCGGTTCTTCATTGCGTAATCGGTGAACGGTGGGAGCTCATCCAGTGAGGTGTAGAAGGTGAGCGGGAGACGGCCGGAGGGATTGTTCCTGCCGGTGAGTGTCTCGGCGATGGCCCGTCCGCCCGCTTCGCCTGGATACCACGCTTCAAGGATCGCGTTGGCGTGATCCTGCGCCCAGTTCACGGCGAGCGCGGAGCCGTTGAGCAGAACGACAACAAGTGGCTTGCCGGTTGCGGCGAGCTGCTGCAGCATCTGGAGCTGCGAGTGGGGAAGTTTGATGTCGGTGCGGTCGCCTCCGGAGAAGCCGGGAATCTGGATCTTCATCTCCTCGCCTTCGAGCTCGGGCGAGAGGCCGATCATAGCGATCACGAGATCGGCGTTCTTTGCGGCGTCCACGGCGCCTTGTTGCAGAAGGCCGGGAGCGGGGGCGTACTCGAGCGAGATGCCCGCGCCGAAGAGCGGGGCGTTGTGCGTGTAGGTGACTTCGATCGCGTGCGGTTGGGTGTCGGGGAAGTCGAAGGAGAAGCGCGGTGTGGTGCTCTCGCGATTGGGACCGCCGGGGGTAGCGTAGGTGCTCACGTCCTTGCCGTCGATCTTCACGACGAAGTGCTCGCGGTCGCCGCAGGGGTAGCAGTGCGCAAGGCGCATGCTGAACTCCTGCTTGCCGGGAGCGAGCGGTGTGATGAAGCCGGTCCAGCGAACGCCGAAGTGGTCCTGCTTGACTTCGGGCACGGGGGCGGCGGAGTTCCAGTCGAAGTCTATGGCGTGGTCGATGCGTGTGGCCACGGGCGTGCTGTTCAAATCGCCGTTCGCATAGTACTCGGCTTTGAGACCTTGTTCGTGTGAGTCGAGCGACGGGCGCAGCATGGTGCGCGGAACGGGCATCGCCATGCCGTCGGCATACGGAGCGCCTTGCGCGTAGATGACCTTCGCACCGGCGAACTGCGCGCGCAGAGCGTCGATGGGCATTGCAGGATTCTTCGGGACGGCGTTGTAGTTGCCTTCGAGCGCGGATAGCGACGCGGCGTTTGGGCCGACGACGGCGATGGTCTTGTACTTCGCAGGCGCGAGCGGGAGGATACCGTCGTTCTTGAGCAGCACCATGGATTTCTCGGAGGCCTCGAGTGCGAGCGCCTGGTGCGCGGGTGAGTTGACGGCGGAGAAGGGAATGGAGGTGTAGGGCACCATCGATGGTGGATCGAAGAGGCCGAGCTTCATGCGCGCGAGGAAGAGGCGGCGGAGTGAGACGTCAATATCGGCTTCGCTGATGAGGTGTTCTTTGACGGCGTCGCCGAGGCCGCTGACGTAGGAGTGGCCGCACTCGGTGTCGGTGCCGTGATGGAGCGCGTCGGCGTCGGCGTGGGCTTTGTCGGGTGAGGTGTGGTGCGCGGTCTTCTCGTAAAAGTCGTCAACCGCGCCGCAGTCGGAGGTGACGAAGCCCTGGAAGTTCCAGTAGCCGCGCAGGATGGTTTGCATCAGGAGGTCACTGCCGCAGGCGGGCTGGCCATAGATGGCGTTGTAGGCGCACATCGTGGAGTAAGCGTGCGCGTCGACGATGGTCGCGCGAAACGCAGGCATATAGGCGTCCCAGAGATCGTGCGCAGAAGGTGTGACGTCGAAACGATGGCGCTCACTCTCCGGGCCGGAGTGTACGGCGAAGTGCTTCGGTGTGGCGATCACCTTGAAGTAGTTGGGATTCGTGCCTTGCAGGCCTTCCACGAAGTTCTTGCCGAGCGTGGCGGTGAGGAACGGGTCTTCGCCGTAGGTCTCCTGACCACGGCCCCAGCGCGGGTCGCGGAAGATGTTGATGTTAGGCGACCAAAAGGTAAGGCCGAAATAAATAGAATGAATGTTGTTGCGGAGAGCTTCGTTGTTCTTCGCCCGGGCTTCGGTGGAGATGACGTCGCCGATCTGGTGGATGAGCGGAGCATCCCATGTGGCGGCCATGCCGATGGCCTGCGGGAACATGGTGGCATAGCCGGAGCGCGCGACGCCGTGCAGGCCTTCGTTCCACCAGTCGTATGCGGGGACGCCGAGGCGCGGGATCGCGGCGGAGCTGTTGGACATCTCGGAGATTTTTTCTTCGAGCGTCATGCGGCCGACGAGGTCGGCGGCGCGCTGCTCCTTGGGCAGGGACGGATCGAGGTAGGGCAGCGGCTTCGTGTTTTGTGCGCGCGAGGGGGTTGATGTGCCGAGGAGCGCGATTGTGAAGGCGAGAAGACCACGCCGAAGTTGAGCGAGCTGCATTCTTATTCTCCCGGTGGTTGCTGCAGGTTGAGGTGAGGCTAGGCGTGTGCTGTGCTTCGCGGCCGCTCGCGGCTGCCGTGGGTTGAACGGTAGTAGCCGGAGTGGCGTTGCAGAACGAGGGCGGCGGCCCCGCGCAGCCGAGCGAGTTCGCCGTCGGACGCTGCGGCGAGCCGTGGAGGTGGGCCGGCGAGCATGGTTGCCGCCAACTCCTCTTCGACGAATGGAGCGATGCGCGTCCAGGATGAGGTGATGTCGCCGATGACGAGCACGACCTCCGGCGAGAGAGCCGAGGTGACGAGGCGCAGACCGCGGCCGAGGGCGCGGGCCTGACGCTCGAGTGCGGCGAGCGCTTTTGGATTGCCCTCTTCCCCGAGTTTCAGCAGGTCCTGGATGCGCGTGGCAGGTTGGTCGGGCTCGAGCTCGTCGTAGTAGCGAAGCGCAGCTTTGCTGGAGGCGAATGTTTCCCAGCAACCGCGCTGTCCACAACCACAGACCGGACCATTCGGGTCGATGGGAATGTGGCCGAACTCTCCCGCGAGACCGCTGCGGCCGGCGAGGATCTGGCCGTTGGCAAGAATGGCCGAGCCAACGCCTTCGGAGACGGTGATGAGCACCGCGTTGCGAACACCGTCCATGCGGCCGAACCAGAGCTCGCTGAGGAGGCAGGCGTTGGCCGCGTTGTCGAGCTCCACCTGCAGATTGAGCCGCTCGGTGAGGGTCTTCTTCACGTCAAAGTCCGACCAGTGCAGGTTGGGAGCGAGGATGATGCGCTGTGTGTCCGGGTTGACGCGGCCGGGAACGCTGATACCCACCCCCTCCACACGCTTATCGGGGTGTTGTTTGCGCAGTGCTTCGAGCGCTTCGGCGATCTTGATGGTGGCGCGTTCGGCGTCGGATGCGAGAGGAACGGATTCGCGCGAGAGGAAACGGCCGTTGAGATCGACAACCGCGAGAATCGCTTGCCCGGGGCGCAGATCGGCGACGAGCGTAACGAGCTCTGGGTTGAGCGTGAGCATCGTGGGGCGGCGGCCGCGGGGCCGTTTGGCGGCTGCGCCTTCGGTGATCCAACTTTCCTTGAGCAGTTGCTCGACGATGGCAGAGACTGTGCTCGGCTGCAGGCCGGAGAGCCGCGCGAGTTCGGCGCGTCCTACGGGTTGGTTCGCGCGAATCAGCTCGAGCACGATGTCCCGGTTGATGTCGCGCGCCATCTCGCTCGAGGCTAGCTTTACGTAGGCGAGGTCGATGCGACGGCTGCCTTGCCCATCATTCGTTTGTACTGTTTCTTTCACTGATTGACTCCGCTGGCCAGGAAGCCCCCATCTACGGCGATGATCTCGCCAGTCACAAAGCTCGCCTCATCGGAGGCGAGAAACACTGCGGTCCCGGTAAGCTCTTCCACCTTGCCGAATCGCCGCATGGGCGTGCGCATCAGCAGCTCCTGTCCACGGGGAGAGTCGATAATGGCGCTGTTCAGCGCAGTGGGGAAGATACCTGGCGCGATGGCGTTGACGGTAACGCCGTCCTGCGCCCACTCGACAGCAAGCGACTTCGTCAGAGCGCCGACCGCGGCTTTGCTTGCGCCATAAGGAGCGACTTCCATGAAGGCGACGAACGTCGCGAGGGAGGCGATGTTGATGATGCGGCCGTAGCCGCGCTCCACCATCCCGCGACCGAAGATCTGGCAGGCGCGAAACGTGCCGGTGAGATTGATGTCGATGATCTCGTTCCAGAGCTGTTCGCTGCAGTCGAGCGTTGCAATGCGTTGGGTGATGCCTGCGCAGTTGAAGAGGATGGAAACGGGGCCGAGCTCGGCCTCGACACGTTCGCAGAGCTGTTGGAGCGAGCCCCGGTCAGCTACGTCCGAGGCGATCCGGGAGGTGCGGACGCCGGTCTGTTCGATCGCTCGGGCGATCCGCTCGACAGCGTCTATGCGCCGGGAGGAGGCGACGACGTCGGCGCCCGCTTCAGCCAGGGCAAGCGCAATGGCATGGCCGATTCCCGACGTTCCGCCGAGAACGACGGCGCGCTTTCCATGAAGATCAAACATTTGCGGACAGCCTCTGCACTGTGTGGCCGGAAACAGCGCTTTCATTCGTACTACAAGCGCGAGGCAAATGTCACGAAATTACTTCTCATCACGCTAAAATATCATAGTCAATGTAATCAACTCCGCAAACAGTTGAAGATAAATAACATAAATGGCCTTAGTGAATTATTTTTATGGCGCGGCGTGCCATCATACGAGTACTTTTTTCGGCTCACAAGCTCCGTAGCGCGACGAAATACTTTTTGCTCCCATCGGATTGCGTAGTGGTTTCGCTGACCAGCCTGGGTCGGGCTCAGCACCGGACATTGTGCGGGGTCAGGATTGCGGTGTGCCTTCGCGGCGGAGGTGATCCGATAGCAGGATGGCGTCGGCGATCTCGCGCATGGACTTGCGGCGCTGGCGGCTTTCGCGCTGCATGGTGCGGTACGCCTCGTCCTCGGAGATGCTGAGATCGCGCTGGAGAATTCCCTTCGCGCGATCGACGGTCTTTCGAGTTTCGAGGCGATTGGTCAGCTCGGAGTTTTCAGTTTCCAGGCGGGCGCGCTCGATCTCGGCGCCCACCAGGATGCCGATGGTGGCGACGAGGCGGCGCTGCAGATCGGTGTGGACGTACGGATCGCGGTGCTGGAGATTGAGCACGCCGACTACGCGCCTCGCGCAGATCACGGGAGCGCAGAGCATGGCCTCGAAGCGATCTTCGGGAAGATTGACGAACGCTTTGAAGCGGGGGTCATCGCTGGCGCGTTCCGAGATCGCGACGGTCTCGCGGTGTTCGGCGACCCATCCCGTGACGCCCTGGCCGACGGAGATGCGGAGATTGTCGACCTCTTCACTATGCGGGTTCTTGGAAGCGCGAAGAATGAGCTTGTCGACTTCAAGGGTGTAGAGAAAGCAGGAGTCGCACGGGATCACGGCGGTGACGAAGGTGACGATGCGCTGCAGGACGACGTGCAGCGGATCCGAGGATGCGATGCTCGAGCTGATCTCGTGCAGGACATCAAAGGGGGCGAGGCCGTCGCGAAAGCCCGCCATGGTTGAGGTGGAGGCTGCGACCTGCTGAATGCCGTGATCGCGTGCAGGCGTTTGAGTGATCGCAGCAGTGGGCGCTTCGGCTGCCTCAGCGATGTCGGTGGGGGGCGCAGGCGCTCGTTTGGCTGCTAGAAGCTTGCGCGCGTACTGTGCGGCCTCGTTGACGAGAAAACCCATGCGCGGATGCGACGGTTCGAAGTCGGGCCGGATGCCGTATTGAAGAAGCTCTTCGCTGGTCGTTGGACCGACGGAGACGACTACCGTTGAATTGAGCGCGCTGCGGAGGTCTTCCGCGAGGCCCATTTCGTCGGCGACCTGGAAGAGATGGATGACCTGCACTGCGGTCATGAAGAGAACGACATCGATGGTGCCGTCGATGAGCGAGCGGACGGTTTCGCGCAAGGGGCCGAGGTCGAACGGAAGACCCCACTGATACACGGGAACCTTGGTGAGCGAGGAGCAGCGCTGGACGAGCTCAGACAGGAGCTCCGGGTTGCTGGCGCCGTACTCCTGAACGGCGATGCGCATATTGCGCAGGCGGTCGCCGTAAGTGCTGTCGAGGATTGCGATGACCTCGCGCCACGTGCTGGGCTCGGGAGAGACGGCGTTCGCAGAAATGTTTAGTTCGCGCAGGGCAGCCTGCGGCTTTACGCCGCGGCAGGCGATCTGCACCTTGCGGAGTGCTGAGAGGATGGCATCGCGATCGAACTTCGTCTCAAGGATATTCATTACGTTGCGAACGCCCACGCCCGTAAGGAAGAGGACGAGATCGAAGTGGCCCGCGAGAAGATCCCGGCCGAAGTCGAGACAGGCGGTGTTGGATTCGAGTGGGACCTCGCGCATCGCGGGCACGACGATGGGATCTCCGTTATAGGTGCGGATGAGCTTTTCGACCTCGCGCGCGCGACGAGACTCGAGCGAGAGGACGCGGAGTCCGTCGAAGCTGGCGTGAGGCATGAGTGTTCAGGTCCTTTCGGGAGTGCTAATAGTTTACGGCGTCGAGGACGAAGAGACCTCGACGACGCGAACAGCTACTGTGTCAACGGTTTGGAAAGCTTGTAGCTGAGCTCGAAGTAGCCGTAGTTGGAATCGTGATCTACGGGATAGATAGAAGTAACGACGGACTTGCCGAACGCGTGGGCGTAGTAGAGTCCCAGCGACAGTTGAGAGTTGAGCGCGTAGTCCGCACTGACGTCATAGAGCGAGGAAAAGCTGCCGTCGTTGTTGCTGGGACGGCCGGTGTAGCCGAAGACCTTGTGGTCGAAGGCTCCGCCGCCCTGGTACCAGAGATCGGCCGGTGCGGTGAGCTGCAGGAAGTGGAGGTCCGTGCGAAGGTCGAGCTTCTTCGTGGGTTTATCGATGAGCTGAACGAACCGGTCCTTCGAGTTCATCATGTTGAAGAACGGGTAGCGCGCGTAGGTACGTGGAGTGGGAAGCACTTGGAAGAAGGTGTTGTGGACGCCGTCGTTCGGGTGGTTGTCTCCCGTCATCCGGAGAGCGCCGGCGCGCAGCCACGGTGTGGAGCGCACGTGGTCGAGACGAAAGCCGGCTTCTGCCGCGAAGCCTCCGGAGTGCTGATCGAGCGCGCCCCAACGGCCGTTTTGCAGCACTCCCCAGAAGAGGATATCGACAGTGTTGCGGCCGGTGGGAATCGCAGCGATCGCGTCAGCACCGTAGCTGCCGATCCGGATGTTGGTGTGATCAGTCTGGCGCAGGGCGAGAGGGCGGTTGTCCGTTTTCACAACGCCGGTGCGGCCGTCATGGTAGCCGAGCGCGAATCCACGGACGAGCAGATGCTGACGCACGAGACTGCGCGTGTAGGCGAGGTACTGAAGGTCGACGTTTAGCTCGGGGGTGGCGTTCATGTTGAAGACGCCTTGCGTGGCTCGGCCGGCCATGGCGGTGAGGTTCCACTTGCCACCGCCTGTGCTGGCGTCGATTCCATCGAACGAGCGCTGTGCGTTGCTGAAGCCGAAGTTCCCGATCAGGCGTTGCGCGATGCGGTTGGTCTGGAGCCAGGCGAGCGTGGAGTTGCGCGGCGTGGTCTCCTGGCCATCGAAAAACTCGAAGCGGCCGAGGCGCAGCGTGCTGGATTCGTTGAAGTGATAGCGAAGGAAGCCGGTCTTGAACGACGCCGCAGCGGGAAACTCATTGTTGCCGTTGGAGGCGTAGTAGGTGGCTCCCAGCCCGAGCTGGCCTTGCGCCGTTACGGGGGAGACGGCATCGGCAGGGAGGAAGAGCTCGGCGGCCTGAAGGAGCTCGAACTGGTAGTCCCATTGATGAATGCGCTGCTGGATCCCGAGCCGGAGGAGTGAGTCCTGGTCGCCGTACTGCTCGACGGCAGGAGCTGCGGAAAACCACTGGGTGGCGTTGGTGCGCTCGCGAAGCACGACGGTTGCGGTCACAGGGGTGGATGCGGACTGCGCGGATGACGCTACTGCAGTCAGGAGTGCGGCAAAAGCCACAGACAGGCGATTCATCGAAGCCTCCGGAAGGTACAGATCTGCGTGAGCGCCTCTGTGGGCGCTAGATGCCTATAGGTCTGCCGACAGAGCGCACGGCGGAGGGCGCAGCTGCGAGGGCGTAGAGATGAAGGATGAAATGGGCCAGCGCTCGGCGCAGAGCGCGGATAGAGGGCACGTCGAGGTGCCTATTTTCGTGCGGTGTGATTAGGGTGTAACACAGTTCGGCGCTCGAACCAAGAGTCGGGAAGAAGATTTCAACACAAAATGCTTGCAAGTGCCGCGTGTGAGTGTCATACTTTGTCTATCGGCGAGTTGTAGCCACGAATGCAACGGCTCTCCGGTTCTAATCTCAGCCCCGCCCCTCGAAGCGCGCGGCTCCTTTCATACAAGTTGAATAAACGCTCCGCGACGAGCCCACGATCACCATGCGCGTGATCTTCGTCACCTGCACTGATGCGTGCGCAGGGCAGCGGCTGTTGTGTGCCCATGCAGCACCGATGCAGGAAGAGTGAGTTGTCGCGTGCGTGCGACCTCTTTTTGGCAACGGAGTGAGCGATGGCTTCGAGTATTGATACAGCAATTTTTTCCGGCGGCGGATTTACAGAAGACCAGAAGATGTATCTCGACGGCTTCTTCGCGGGAGCGATGCAGCGGCTTCCGTTTGTGGGTCAGCTTGCTTCAGGCGCAATGACGAACGACGCGGCCTCTGGCGCGGCAAACCTTGCCACGCCGGCAGAGTTGGAGCCGACCTTCTGGGGCACGCCGGTGAGTGAGCTGTCCGCCGAAGAGGTCTGGAAATATGAGCGGAATCCACTGGACCTGTGGGACGATCTGCTCGCGCACGCTGCGGAGAACAAGGCTCCAGATGCGGAGTTCCGGTTCCGCTTCAAGTTTCATGGTCTCTTTCACGTAGCTCCGGCGCAGGACTCATTCATGCTGCGGATGCGCGTTCCAGGCGGGTCTATAACGGCGGCGCAGATGCGCGGCCTCGCAGGAATGGCGGAGCAGTGGGGCTGCGGACGCCTGGACCTGACGACGCGCGCAAATGTGCAGATTCGTGAGTTCGAACCACGATCTATCGTGGATGTGCTGAACACGATTCAGAAGCTTGGGATGAGCTCGCTCGGATCGGGCGCTGACAACATCCGGAACATCACGGCATCGCCCATCTCCGGCTACGACGCGCACGAACTGATCGACGTGCAGCCGCTCGCGGATGGACTTCAGAACTACATCAGCAATTCGCGTGATCTGTATGGCCTGCCGAGGAAGTTCAATATGGCGATCGACAGTGGCGGCGCGATCAGTACGCTGGCCGATACAAATGACATCGGGTTGGTTGCAGTGCGGGTTGGCGAAGACAAGAGTGTGCCGGCAGGCGTGTACTTTCGCATGTTGCTGTGCGGGATTACAGGGCATAAGCAATTCGCGACGGACTGTGGCCTGCTGCTGAGACCGGATCAATTAGTCGCCGTCGCGGCGGCTATAGTGCGGGTCTTCGCAGAAAATGGCGATCGAACCGACCGAAAGAAAGCCCGGCTGAAGTATCTGGTGGATAAGTGGGGCGTGGAGAAGTTTCTGGAGGAGACGGAGAAGAAGCTCGCCTTTCCGGTGCTGCGCGTGGATGGGAGCGAGTGCGAGCCGCGTAGGCCGATTGATCGTGCGGGGCACATTGGTCTGCATGCGCAAGCGCAGTCAGGGCTGAATTACATCGGAGTCGTTGTGCCGGTTGGGATGTTGGCTGTGGAACAGGCGCGTGCGATTGCGGAGATTGCAGAACGGTTTGGGAACGGCGAGATTCGGCTTACGGTTTGGCAGAATCTGTTGATTCCGAATATTGCCGACGAGAACGTCCGAGCTGCCTGTGCGGCGCTGCGCGCGGCTGGCCTGGAATATAAGGCAGGCACCGTGATGAGCGGGACTGTGGCCTGCACGGGAAACCGTGGATGCAGGTATGCCGCAACCGATACGAAGGCCCACGCGCTGGAGCTGGCGAGAGAGCTGGATTCGGCGTTCAGGATCTTGCAGCCAGTCAATCTGCACGTGACCGGATGTTCGCATCATTGCGCGCAGCCGTATGTCGGCGACATAGGCCTCATGGGTGTGAAGGTGGGAGGGGAAGCGGGATATCAAGTGAGCCTCGGTGGCGGAGCAGATAGCGACCAGGGCTTAGCACGCGAACTGTTTCCCGCGATGAAATATGCCGAGGTAAAGGCCGCGCTGCACGCGCTATTTGCGACTTTTGAGCAGGCGCGGTGCAGCGAGGAAAGCTTTCTGGAATTTGCAAGACGGCACAGCGCGGAGGAGCTTCGAGCGATGTGCACAGCTGCAGTTGGGACGCTGCAGGAGGTGAACTGATGCTTGCAGGCGTGCCGCACATTCCGGAGAGCGCTCCGTTTTCACCGGAGCAGCGGGAATGGCTGAACGGCTTTCTTGCGGGTTTGTTTTCGAATGCGGCCGCGAAGATGCAGGCAGCGGAGTCGGTGAAGGTCGCTGTGTACTTCGCGACGCAGACGGGAACGGCCGAGCGACTGGCAAAGAAGCTCACGAAGCAGTTGAAGAGTCAGGGATACGCGGCAACTTCGAGTTCACTTGATAAGGTGCGGTTCGCGGAGATCGCGCAACAGGAGAATGCCCTTTTTCTGGTGAGCACGTACGGAGAGGGCGATCCTCCAGACACTGCGAAGACATTTCGCGATGCGCTGTTTGCACCCGATGCGCCGGCAATGACGAAGCTGCGGTATTCGGTGTTTTGTCTCGGCGACAAAAACTACGAGAGCTTTTGCCGATTTGGTGTTGAGCTGGATGAGCGGCTGAAGGCGCTCGGCGGAACGCGGTTGAACTTACGCGTGGAGAGCGATGTCGATGTGGATGAGCCGTTCGCCCATTGGGCGGAGGACGTTGCGTCGCGGCTTGGGGCGAAACGGCCCGGGCCCGTGCTGGTCGAGCGGGCGGATCGCCATGAGGAGATTAGAACTGACCGCGAACTCTTGCACACCCGCGACAATCCATATTTTGCGGAACTGCGCGAGCGGAGAGCGCTGACAGCGGATGGATCGACGAAGATGACGATGCATCTCAGCTTCGCGTTCGAGGACGCGGGGCTCGAGTATGAGGCGGGAGATGCATGCGGGGTCGTTGCGCAGAACGATCTGACGTTGGTTGAGGAGATTTTTTCGCTGTTGCCATTTGCCGCTGATGCAATGGTCGAGATTCCCAAGGTGGGCCGTCTGAGTGTGGAAGAGGCCCTGCTGCGGCATCTGCAGCCAACGCGGCTGACGCGGAAGATCGTCCAGGCATTTGCCGAAATGGCGCAGTGCAGGAATCTGCTGGCGTTGCTTCCCGCCGAGCAGGGAGCGCATCTCGAGGCTTTCATGCACGGCCGCGGATTGATCGATCTGCTGGAGGAGTATCCGGGAGTTGTGGAGTCACCGGATGACCTGATCGCGATGCTGCCGCGATTGGCTCCGCGTCTATATTCGATTGCATCCAGCCCGAAAACACACACTGGCGAGGTGCATTGCACGATTGCGGTCGTGCGGTATCGTTCGCATAATCGCGAGCGCGGTGGTGTGGCATCGACGATGCTGGAGAGCCGTGTCGATGTCGGACAGCGGCTGCCCATCTATATCCAGCCCAATAAGCGGTTCAGGATTCCGGCGGATGGAAGCACGCCGATGATCATGATCGGACCAGGCACAGGCATCGCGCCGTTCCGGGCCTTTCTGCACGAGCGCAGAGCGCTGGGGCACAAGGGATCCAATTGGCTGTTCTTCGGAGAGCGCCGCGCGAGAACTGATTTTTTATATGAGCAGGAGCTTCGGGAGATGTTCTCCAGCGGTCATTTGACGCGGCTTGATACTGCGTTCTCGCGCGATCAAGCGCACAAGCTCTATGTACAGGACCGCATGCTTGAGCATGGAGCGGAGATGTGGCGCTGGCTCAACGATGGCGCACAACTCTATGTGTGTGGCGACGCTTCGAGGATGGCGAAAGATGTAGATGCAGCGCTGCACAAGGTGGTGGAGACACACGGCGGAATGTGCACTAATGCTGCGCGCGAGTATATCGCGCAGCTGCATGAAGACAGGCGATATCACCGCGACGTCTATTGAGAGGAATAAAAATTTGTCGCTATTATTGCATGAGCGCGGGATGGAATACGGGAGCGAAGACCTCGTCCGGATGACGCTGCTTGAGGGTGGCGCATCGTCTGCAGTGGTCGATGCTCTGATTCCCACACGGCCTTTGCAAGCCGGTGAGCAGTATCGGTTTCACTTCGACATGACGAAGTGTATTGGGTGCCGCTCGTGCGAGGTGGCGTGCAACGAGCAGAACGGTAATCCAGCGGAGATTCAGTGGCGGCGCGTGGGCGAGCTCGAGGGTGGAGTATATCCGCTGACCAGGCGAACCTATTTGTCGATGGGATGCAATCACTGTTTGAGCGCCGATTGTCTGCGTGGCTGCCCGGTGGATGCGTTCACGAAAGATCCTTTGACGGGCATCGTTCTGCACTCGGCCGAAGCCTGTATCGGATGCCAATACTGTGTGTGGAACTGCCCGTACAGTGTGCCGCAGTTCAACGAAGAGCGCGGTGTCGTCGGCAAATGCGATATGTGCCGCGGGCGATTGATGGAAGGCCTGGAACCGGCTTGCGTAAATGCATGCCCGGAGAACGCGATTGAGATTGAAATTGTGAATAAGGACGACTGGCGCACGAACTTCGCGACAGCAGAGTCGCCCGGAATGCCGCCCGCTGGACAGACGATCTCGACTACCCGCATCACGCTGCCGGAGCATTCGAGCACGTGGCTCGAGCGCGTCGACACCGGGGCGGTAGCGCTCGAGGATTTACATCCGTCGCTGATCGTGATGACGACGGCAATGCAGTTGGCGTTTGGAACCTTTGCGGTACTGTGGCTGCGGCGCACGCTTGATGCGGCGAGCATGACAATCATGCTGATGCTGACCTGCGGAGCGCTGGCGGTCTCCGTCTTTCATCTGGGCAGACCTGCGTATGCATGGCGTGCGCTCAAGATGTGGCGCCGATCCTGGCTCAGCCGTGAGGTGCTGTGCTTTGCACTCTTCTTTTGCGCGATGAATCTATGTACTGCGGCTTCCTGGATAAGATTTCCGGAATTGATGCGCGTAACTGCGACCGCGACATTGCTGTTCGGTCTCTGCGGCACGGTCACAAGCGCGTTCATCTATCGTGTGAAGGCGCGGCCCGCATGGAACATGATTCATACGCCGCTGGATTTTCTGCTCTCGGCAGGGCTGATGGGGGCAGCAATGGCTGGCGTGATGATTGGGCCCCTTGGCGTGCAGCACGGACTTGTGACGAATGTTCGTGTGGAAGCCGTACTGGCTGCGGCGTGGATCTGCAATCAGCTCGTGAAAACGCTGAGGCTGCGGGCGTCAAAGAACTTTGAATCGCGAGCGACCTACAACCTGCTGCGTGGCGAGCTGCTGGCGTGGAAGGTCGCGCTCGGAACGTTGTGCGCGGTCGCAGTTCCGTTGTTCGGGTATGCGCCGCTGCCCTGGCTCGGGCTGGCTGCTGCTGTGGCCGCCGTCCTGATAGGACGCTATCTGTTCTTTGTTTCCGTGGTGCCGCTTGGCATGGCGCTGACATTTTTGAAAGGCCGCGCGGCGCATGGAGCGCCTGCATGACCACAAGCTTCCAGAATAGGCTGAAGCGCGCGCTGGGCATCGATACCGCGCAGGACAGGTATGCGTATCGAAGCGATCCGCGCTTCGGGTATGTGTCGGAGTCGCGCGTTGCGGATATGTGGACGAAGACGACGTGCGGCTACTGTTCGGTCGGTTGTGGGATGCTTGTGGGCACCCGCGAGGGACGGCCGGTTGCCGTGCGTGGGAATTCCGAGCATCCGGTAAATCGTGGGAAGCTGTGTCCGAAAGGATTAAGTGAGCACCACACGCTGAGTGCGCCCGGACGCGCGACTGCACCGCTGCTGCGTAGGAGCGGGCGTGGATCGCCGCTCGAACCGGTGAACTGGGACGAGGCACTGGATGTAATGGTCGAGCGCGTGCGTGGTTTGCAGCGCAAGCACGGAGCGCACACGTTCGGCGTCGTGAGCACAGGCCAGTTGCTGACGGAGGAGTTCTACACGCTGGGCAAGCTTGTGCAGCTCGGCTTCGGCACCAGCAACTTCGACGGGAACACAACGCTCTGTATGGCGAGCGCGGTCTCGGGATACAAGCTGAGCTTCGGGAGTGATGGGCCGCCGGGCGCGTACGCGGATATCGCCGCCGCTGATGTGGTGCTGCTGATCGGATCGAATCTAGCGGACAATCATCCGATCCTGTGCGAACGGCTGCGACGGAATCCGAAACAAGTGCTGATTGTGGCAGACCCGCGTATCACGAAGACAGCGATGATGGCGGACATTCATCTTCCGCTGAAGCCCAGATCTGACATAGCGCTGCTGAATGGGATTGGACATATTCTGCTGCGGGATGGCTTAGTGGATCACGCCTACATCGGGGAGCACACCGAGGGCTTTGACCAGCTGCGTGACTTTTTGGCCGTGTATACGCCGGAGCGCGTGAGCCAGACAACCGGATTGAGCGTGCAAACAATCGAGCGCGTGGCGACGCTATATGGATCTGCGAAGGCAGCGTTCATCGGATGGACGATGGGCGTAAACCATTCGACGCAGGGCGCCGTGACCGTTGCCGCGATCAATAATCTTGCGCTGATTACCGGCAATATCGGAAGAGTGGGTGCGGCCCCATTCTCGATTACAGGCCAGTGCAACGCGATGGGAACGCGTGAGAGCGGCTTTACCTCGTCCTTGCCTGGATATCGCAAATTCGAAAGTGATAGGGATCGCGAAGAGCTCGCCGCAATCTGGAGGATCAACGCGGAGCGGCTCCCCAAGGCGAGGGGGCTCGCGTATCCGGACATTATTGAAGCCGCAGTCACGGAACGCATCAAGGCACTTTGGTTCATTGCAACGAATCCGGCGGTGTCGTTTCCAAACTACGATCTGCTTGCACAAGCATTGCGCACGGCGGAGTTCGTCGTCGTGCAGGATGGCTTTTGCCCGACGCCAACGACAGAGTTCGCTGATCTGGTTCTTCCCGCGGCGATCTGGGGAGAGAAGGAAGGGACATATACAAACTCGGAGCGCCGAGTGAGTAAGGTGAACGCGTTTGCGGAGCCACCGGGCGAGGCGATGCGCGACTTCGATATCTTCCTCGAGCTGGCGGAACGACTCGGTGTAAGAGAAGAGCTCTATCCCGGTTGGACCTCGACCCATGACGCGTGGCTCGAATGGCAGCGGGTCTCTGCCGGACGTATGTGCGACTATAGCCGCTTCACCTGGGAGCAGTTGGAGAGAGATGGCGGAGCGCAGTGGGGTGGAGAGCGGCTATATTGCGATGGAGTTTTTGCGACAGAGAGTGGAAAGGGCAAACTGCATTGCGTGCCGTGTCTGCCGTTTGAGGAGCAGCCGGACAGCGAGTATGGACTCGTGCTGAACACGGGACGCACAGTCGAGCATTGGCACACGCGAACCAAGACGGGAGTCGTCGCTCAATTGCATGCAATGGTTCCGAACGCCTGGCTGGAGATGAATCCGGTGGATGCGCAGAGGCTGGCGCTGCGGCAGCATGACCGGGTGACGATTACGTCGAGGCGCAACAGGGTTGCGAACGTGGAGCTGCGAATCACAGGCATTGTCGCCCCGGGCCAGGTATTTATGCCGTTTCATTTCGCGGAGCAGAACTCAAACCTGGTGACGCTTGGCGCGTATGACCCAATCAGCCGGGAGCCGAATTTCAAGCAGTGTGCCGTGCGTGTAGAGCGCAGCGGGTTGTCATAGAACGATGCGGCCAAGCGTGCCGCGCATGTACCAAGAGCAGACCGCGACGTCGCTCACCCGATAACAAAGGACTCAGAACGATATCTCACCAGGGAGCTCTCCATGCCGAACACCAAGCTGTTTCTCAAATCAGGCCACGCGCCCACCTTGTTTGCGGCATTCCTCTATTTCGATTTTTCGTTTGCGATCTGGGTGCTGAACGGAGCGATGGGGCCGTTCATCACCGAGCAATTTCGGCTGACCCCCGCGCAGGTTGGACTGATGGTCTCCATTCCCACGCTCGCCGGTGCACTGATGCGGTTTCCGCTCGGCGTGGTGAGCCAATACATCGGACGCAAGAATGCCGCGATCGTGGAGATGTCCGCGATTGTTGTTGCGCTGCTCTATGGCTTTCTATTTGTGCACACATTCCGCTCGGTGGTCGCAATGGGCGTGCTGCTGGGCATCGCGGGTGCAAGTTTCGGAGTTGCGCTATCGCTCGGGTCAGGGTGGTTTCCTAAGGAATACAAAGGCCTGGCGATGGGAATTGCGGGAGCCGGAAACAGCGGCACCGCGCTCGCCGCCCTGTTTGCGCCGCGTCTGGCGATGCACTTCGGATGGCAGAACGTGTATGGCTTTGCGGCCCTGCTGATGCTGCTGCCGCTAATCGTGATGATCGTGTTTGCCAAGGAACCGCCTGACATAGAGCACCAGAGCATCAAACAGCATCTGCAGTGTCTGGTGGAAGCCGACGGCTGGTACCTCAACTTCATCTACGTGATTACGTTCGGGGGCTTTATCGGTCTCGCAACGTTTCTGCCTTCCTTCTGCTACAGCCAATTTCATGTGAGCAAGGTGCAGGCGGGAACACTGACCGTGCTGGCGACGCTGACCGGCAGTGCGACACGCGTCCTTGGTGGATGGTTCGCCGACCGCATCGGTGGTGTCACCACGTTGAGCGTCGTGTTCCTGGTTGTCATAGGAACGTTGTTCAGTCTCGTCAGTGCGCCATCGCTCGTCGCTACGACCGCTCTCTTCATGTTGTGCTTCGCTGCATTAGGAGCTGGGAACGGAGCGACATTCCAGCTTGTGCCACTGCGATGGCCGGCCACGACCGCGATTGCCGGCGGGATGATCGGTGAGATTGGTGCGTTGGGCGGATCGATTCTGCCGAACGTTCTCGCACAATCGAAGCAGCACACAGGCAAGTTTGGAGCCGGCTTCATTGCGTATGCGATCTTTGCGACGATGATCCTCGTGATGCTGCGCATCGTCGCCCGCGGATGGGTGAAGAGTTGGGTCGGTTCGGGCGGGCGAGCCCTCGTGTCGTCGTCGCCCAATGCGGAGAACAGCGTTGAGTCCGACGACTCACTGGCAATCGCTTCCTGACTGATCTCTTCGCTGTTTTCGAAGTTCACCAAAGATATGGTGGCCAGGGACGGGATCGAACCGCCGCCGGCCTTTTCAGACCTTAAACGTTATGTAGTTCCAACAACTTGGACGGCACGGATGGCACCGTAAGTCCCTCTATGTTTCTGAACTAGTCCATTAGCGTGGGTTAGATTTTGGGTTGCGCTGAGATCATCAACACAGCAACTGTCAGAAGCGTATTACCCGCTGCGTATCCACGGATCCACTCCGAGATGCCATCCCCCGCAAACGACTCGGGCGGGTGCCCTCAACGAGTGCATTGGCGATTTTGTACTCATTGAGCGCGACCGTGTTAGAGGAATGATTGAGTATTTCGAGCGCATCAACGAATTGCCGGAGAGCGCTGCACGGAACGCCCTAATCTGTCGTAACTCCCAAACGCGACTGAAATCAACAACCAGTTCCCGAGTTTTCCGGTCTCAAGGTAATCGTGGGCGCTCCCGACGTCACCTGAGCTCAGAATTGCTTTCGAGATTCAGTTCCCCGGGTTAGTGCGACTCGCACTTGCCAGATGTGAGATAGTGAGGCAGCGATCAGAAGAGGTAAAGCACCGGAGCAGCCGTATGAAGACTATAGCTTTCATACGCCTCGCCAAACCGGGAAGAGCAACAAACAATAATTCCGGAGGATATGGATTCAAAGTTGAATCGTTCGGCTTTGGACCGCGCTACAGGTTCGCGCCGGCGCACAGTCGAGATCTCTAGTTGTCCACGGATGTGCTCTTCGGAGAAGCGAGCGGTGAGCAAAAATATCAACGCGCTGGCAGGCTGCTTTTATGCCACGATCAATGCACAGACGCAGACCTGGACGCCCGGCGGATGCAAGAATGCGGTCATCAACTCGGCTCTGACGGCCTCGGTCGCCAATCCCATGGCAGGGCATCTGCCCTGCATCCTCGTCGCTCAACGGCGGCACGACGCAACAGCAGAATCTGTACCTGCCTTATCCGGAGTTTGGGACCATCACGGAGACCTTCACGAGGCTGAACCGCAAACGCGCGGGCGTAGTCAACTACAACGCGCTCTACGCGCAAGTCACCAAGCGCCTGACGCATGGGCTTGACTTGCACGCCTCCTTCACCTTCGCCGAGGTGATGGACGAACAACTGTCCTTCACCAATCCACAGGACCTCACGCCGGCGCATTATCTCGATCAGCAGCCCAGCGGGCTCTTCGAGCTCGATGGGTTCTACCACTTCCCGCTAACTGCATCGCGCGAACGCCTTCATGCGCGAGGTGACCAACGGCTGTGTGCTCGCGGCGTCGGAGAACTGGGACCAGGCGACGAACGCGGGTCCCATCAGCGGATACGCGTGGACGGGCGCAAGCGTGAAGGCGACACACCAGTCGCAATCGCACTGGTTCAACACCTGCTTCATTCCGCTCAAAACGCAGGCAATTCTGAACTCGGACGGAACGGTGACGCCTCCAACGTAGTATCCCGCTCAGGTCCGGGGCCGGCAGGATCAGGCGCGTCCTGCAACGCGGGGGAGAATCCAGCTTGGGTGCAGTTGCCCGCGTTCACCCTCGGACAGCAGAACTCCGGCACCATCATGGGAAACGTTATTCGCTTTCCCGAAGGCGTTTATCTGAACGCTTCCATCGGGAAGATGTTCCCGATCCACGACCGGGTATCCCTGGAGCTTCGCGCGGACTTCCAGAACGTCATTAATAATGTCGTTTTGATCGGAAGCTTCAGCAGTACTCCGACCGCGACCACCTACGGTTCAGACGTGGGTCCAACACAGAACAACGACCCGCGCTACTTTCGTGTGAGGCGATCCTGAGTTTCTGATCGCTCTTCAGGAGCTCAACCGCCCGGCCAGTACACTTGGCCACAAAACGTGCGCCGACGACCAAGCGCTGTGCTGTTTGACGTACAGCGGCACGCCACCGTTGGGCCAACCGCGTTTCTTGATCGCGCGCTACACGCTATCTCGGTACCCAGAATGAAACGTCTCAAGGTTCTTGTCCTCGTTGCCACTCTCATCGTGAGCCTGGGGCGGTGTTGCTGCACCGAATCGTCTGGCCACGCGCCGGATCCGGCTCGGTCCCGTGCTGGCGATGACGATCTGCGGGTCATTCTGGACCGCTATGTGCAGTCCGTGCTTCCGCCGTCCGGGCAACCTCAGCGCGCCGTCGTCGCACTCGCCGAGACCTATCGCAAATCGCTGCGGGTTGACGCTACGTGGCCTGATGTCAACTACAGTGACGCCAGTCGAGCGAAATGGGCGACCGCAGATCATTTGCAACGGGTTCTGGTCATGGCGAAGGCCGCGGTGATCGAGCGTGGCCAACGAGATCACACCCTCGATTCTGCGGTGCTCACGGCATTCCATTTCTGGCTTGAGCATGACTTCCGCAATCCGAACTGGTGGTGGGACCAGATCGGCATACCGCAACTTACCGGGGAGATCGCCAGCCTGATGCTGCCGGAATTGCCGGACACAGACCGCGAGAAGGTCATCGCGATCATGATGCGCACTGAGTGGGACACCGGGCACTGGACTGGCGCGAACCTTACCTGGGGTGTGACTACACAGATCATCCGAGGGTGTCTCCAGGGGAATTCCGGCGCTGTTGGCGAAGCGTACGCGCGGATGTATCAGGAGATTCGTTACAACCCACAAACCGCGGAAGGCATTCAGCGGGACGACTCCTTCCACCAGCACGGTGTACAGCTCTACAACGGCGGATACGGGCTCTCGTTTGCCGATGATGTAGGACGATTCATCGCCTTCTCGTGGGGCACTGCCAATCAGATTCCGGCGGCCCGCATGGTGATCTTCAGCGCGTACATCCTCGATGGCGAGCGATGGATGTTGCGCGGCAAGACGATCGATTTCAGCGTTGTGGGCCGCGAGATTACGCGAGCAGGCAAGGTCGTCGCGCCAGACGACTGGACTGTCGGTCCGATTTCACCCGTTGGCCCGGCATACGGCTTCGTCCACATGGTGACACTGCTCGCTGCAAGACCTGTTCCTCGACAAGCCGAGTTTGCCGCGCTGGCGGCTTCGCTGCATGCGGGAGCGCCAAACGACGGGCTAACAGGCAACAAGAGCTTTTGGTGCTCCGATTACATGGCCCACCGGCGTGCAGGCTACTTCACCTCCGTCAAGATGCTCTCCGAGCGCATGCAGGACGGCGAAATGGTCAACACAGAGGGGCGAAAGTCGGTGCATCTTTCCGACGGCGTGAACCTGCTGTACCTCACCGGCTCGGAGTACAACGACATCTTTCCCGCGTGGGACTGGAACAAGCTGCCCGGCACGACAGCTGTGCAGGGTGGGCTGGATCTCGGAGATCCGCGCTTCATTGGAGCGCGGGGCCGGACGAAGTTTGACGGCGGAGTTTCCGACGGCACATATGGCATTGCCACGATGGATTTGCAGCGGGGCAGCCTCACTGCCTACAAGTCGTGGTTCTTTTTCGACGAAGGTTACCTGGCGCTGGGCGCGGGCATCACACTCTCCGGCGAAAAGCAGGACGTGGCCACCGATGTGAATCAGACTCGCCTGTCGGGCGCGGTCACGTCAAGTCTCATGAAGCACTTGATAAGCAACGGCAGCTTTCATCAAACGCTGCATCATCCAGGGTGGATCTATCACGACCACGTTGCGTACCTCTTTCCTGCCAAGACGGATGTTGAGATCTCGTTGCTTCCTCAGACCGGTCGCTGGTCGGAGATAGGCGCGGGCTCCGATTCGCCGGTTACGGTGCCGACATTCGATCTGTGGATCGACCACGGACCCGAACCAAAGTGTGCGAAGTACGAGTACGTAGTCCTGCCGGGCGTTTCCCAGATGATGGCTCGAAGCTACTCGAAGACGCCGAAGATTCGCTCGCTGGCCAACACGGAAGAAGTTCAAGGCGGCTATAGCTCCGCTGCCAAAACCGTGGGAATCGTTTTTCGGAAGCCTGGCGAGCTACGCACTCCTATTGGCCTTGTCCGCGTAGACCACGCATGCGCGTTGTTGATCCGCGCATCGCAGGGAGGCTTGACGGTAACTGCGTCCGATCCCGCGCATGGCTCATTCGATCTCGACGTCGTGGTCGCCTCCAGTCATACGCTCCTGCACCTGCCGGATGGAGCGTTGGCGGGTTCCAGCGTGGGTGCGTTCCTTCCAGGCACGCCACACTGGTCGGATTAAATCGGACTGTGGGCTGGGTCGGAGCACAACTCCGAGCCCGTGATAGCTAGCGACGCTTCGCCATGTGGTCGAGTTGGCGAGCACTTTGGAGTTCCGCAAGGGCCACCTGGAATTCGTCATCGAGGAGAACGGTACGCACATCAAGGGAAGTCGATTCTTCGACAACAAAGCAATAACCGCCGTCGCGATGCTATTCGTGCTCGGCGGGAGCATCGCTGCATCGGCACAGTGGACAGCGAGCAACACAAGCCATGCCTGGTCGGGCTACAACAACAATTTCCGTTTCACGAACAGCAGCGGACAGGACCAGTTCCGGGCGAAGGAAAGCGGAACGACTGCGACCGGCTTCTGGATGTACGCCGACCAGATTGAACTCGCCGTCGACGCTTACTACTGGGCCCAAGACGAATGATTCCGGAAACTTGTCGACATATTCCAGCGAAGTGACCTCACTCATCAACGGCTTCAACGATGCGCACCCCAGCTGGTGGAACCGATCGGACACCTAGCACGACGACATGATGTGGGCCACCATCGCGTTTGCGAGCGCGTATTAGGCGCTGGGAACGTCCGCGTGGCTTACTGACGCGGAGGGCGCGTTCCATAAGGTATATAGCCGCGGGCTGGCGAGCAATGGAGGCATCTACTGGAACTCCGCCTGCGAAGCAAGTTGCTCGAGCTGGTATGAAAATTCCGCGGCCAATTGGACCCTCCTACTCACTGGACACATCATCTGGAACAACAACGGCAATACGGGAAACTACAAGACGGAGGCGGACTCCGTCTTCAACTGGGCCTACAACACCCTGTACAACTCTTCCACTAGCGAAGTCTATTACGGTTATAAGAGCTCGGGATTCAGACAGCCGACTACTCCTACAACTACGGAGCGGCATCTGAGCACGGCACTGAGAATACGATGATTAGCAACGTCTCGAATACCTCGAGAACGACCTCGCGTCCTACCAGGAACCGTGGGCGGCTACAAGATCCTGCTGGACTGCGACGCCAGCAAGAACGGCTCCGACGGCGGCGGATTCAACGGCATCACGATGCGCTGGCTCGAGCTTGCGAACATCCACGGCCTGCTCAGCTCTTCAGTCCAGGCATGGGCGGTAGCGAATATCACGTAAGCATGGAGCATCCGCGACTCGTCGGAGCTGATGTCGGACGATTGGATGTCGAGCACACCATCGAACGGCGCCTATTCCTGGGGCTGCAGCAGTGCTATGGCGGGTATGTTCAATTGGCAGTAGTAGGGGCCTAATTATGAGCCCCCGCATGCGATAGAAAACACCGACCTTGGTCTCGTGCTCCACTGCATCGCGCAGTGCGAACATCTGGTTCGCATCTACCATTTTGCGCAGCTCATCTGGCGTCTGTGCCGCTGCGCTTCCTAGGCATAGCAGTCCCACTACTACAATCCGCAACTTCATCCTGAAGTCTCCGCGCCTCCATCCTAGCAGTGGACGCGCTGCGCTACCGGCTCCGTTGCGTGAAGTTGCTTCGCGTTCCATGCTCGATGAGCGAATTGGAGATTTTGCATACATCGAGCATCGGAAGCGCCAACTTCCGGATTGCCGACTAGCGCACTCCAGATTCATTGCCTCGATGAAACGGGGAAGCAGCATTCGTATACACCTGATGTTTAGTGCAGTGCACCGGAGCAGATTTTCTGTATCTCCAGCGTCGTCGAAATAAACCGGCGCTGGCAGCGCCAGTGTCGGTCGTCACTTCGGTTGAAGAGGAAGGCCGAATGTTCGAGCATTAGGGCCAAATGCCCCAGTGGGACCGGGGCAAGAAATCTGATTGGTTCATCCCCTCATCTGCGCGAACATCGGTTCCAAGGTAGATGGCAATAAACCGCTTAAGAGAACGGGCACAATACTGCAGTCTCTTCACTTCTTCTCGAACAGGGACTTGAGCATCGACTGCCCGGATGGCCTCGCTGGCGGTTCGCCACGTACGGGGAGAGCGTTTTCCAAGAACCGCTACGATAAGCACCGGATTGCGGGCGGGTCCTCTTGCTGTCCAGGGCCGCCTTGGATTTCCGCTGTCGGCCTTCACTGCGGCTCCGTCCATCCGACGAAGCGTCTTATCGTCTTCATGCTTCCAATACTGCAAGTTTCCGGCGGGCCCTCTACTGTCCTGCGGAGTCGCCGCAAACCCCGTCACTGCTCTCGTTTGCGGCGCTAAGTTCCCCATGGCCGAGTATCACCCTTGGTTTTCCAGCGGCGGCATCCCACCTACGCGTCATCGACGAACTAAAGTCGCATTGGCCTTTTCTTTAGTAACCCCTACATATATGCCAACGACTCCTCTGTTCCTGTGAGGTAGATCAAGAACACGGAACGGCTGAATCGTCGGTCGTAATCGACCGTTGGGTATGCAATGACGTTTCGGTCCAAAGCCGTTGTATGCGCGGTGGTGGCTGCCGGCGCTGCCAGTCTCTACTCGGCGCGCGGAGCCACTGGTCGGCAATGGCTGCATTTCTTCGTCTACCTCCTCGCGATACTTCTCAGTTCGGGGATGAAGGTCGCGATGCCCAAGACCAACGGGACGATGTCAGTAAACTTCCCGTTTGTCCTTCTCGGTATCGTTCAGCTTTCGCCGCTCCAGGTCATCGCTTTGGCGGTCGCGAGCGTGATTGCGCAATGCCGGATCAAAGTCGTCAAGCCATTCACAGTGGTTCAGATGATCTTCAACGTGGCCAACGTCACCACGGCCACGGTGCTGGCTTGTTTCATCTATACACGGTCGCTGCATGTGGTTCGCGGCGAAGTTGCACCCGCACTCACGATAGCGGCAACAGCCTACTTTCTGGCGAATACCGTACCGTTGGCTCTGGTCCTCTCTTGCGAGTCCGAGTCCTCGCCTTTCAAACTTTGGGGTCAGGAATTCCCATGGTATTACCCGTTTTACGTCGTGGGCGCCATTCTCGCGTTTCTCGCCGATTTTGTTGGCATCCAGTTCGGCTGGATGACGTCGTTGCTGATTATTCCAATGGTCTACACCGTCTACCGCGCGTATCGCGCTCAGATGGCGATCATTCGCGATCGCGAGCAGCACATTGTTGAGATCGAGGCTTTGCACTTGCGCACCATCGAAGGCCTTGCTATGGCCGTCGAGGCAAAGGATCAAAACACCCACGAACACCTGATGCGGGTGCGCGTCTATGTGTCCGAGTTGGGCAAGATCATGGGGCTCGACTCACTGCAAATGAAGGCGCTGGCCACGGCAGCCTCTCTCCATGACATCGGCAAGCTAGCGGTACCTGAACACATCATTAACAAGCCAGGCAGACTGACCCCGGAAGAATTCGAAAAGATGAAGATTCACCCTGTGGTCGGCGCCGATATTCTAGAGCGCGTACGTTTCCCGTATCCGGTCGTTCCCATCGTACGGTCGCATCATGAGGCCTGGGACGGCAGCGGCTACCCAGATGGCCTGGAGGGTGAAGAGATCCCGATCGGAGCGCGCATTCTTTCCGCGGTCGATTGTTTCGATGCGCTTGCTTCGGACCGGCCGTACCGCCGGGCATTGCCAGTCGAGGAAGCTCTGGCATACCTGAAGAGCAAAGCCGGCGTTCAGTTCGACCCTGACGTCGTTCGCCTGTTGGAAGAACATTACCCAGAGCTTGAACAGCGCGCGCACCAGGAAATCGAAGAGATGATGCCGCTCGACACGGATCTGATCATCGAGCGCGGAGCGGCACCCAGCGCCGGGTTTGAGCAGGAGCAGGTCGCGCCGGATTCCCGTTCGCCGATACTTCAGTTCAATTCTCTGCGACTGGCAGTCACAAACGATCAAAGATCCAGAGAAATCGCCAAATACAAGCAGGCGTTGGCAGCGTCGCGTAGTTTGCGCGAAGCAAACAGGGCGGTCGCTGAGATTCTCGAGTCCCTGATTCCCTTCGATTGCTTTGCGGTGTATTTGAAGTCAGAAGCAAGTATTGTTGCGATGGACATCGAGGGTCCTTGCGCCGGAGGATTCTCAGGGCAGCGGATTCCGATGGGAGAGGGTCTATCGGGCTGGGTCGCGAAGAATGCACGTAGCATTCTCAACGGTAATCCCACGGTTGAACCCAACATTTTCATCGAAGCCGGCTTGTTTACAAGCCGCAGTTCTGCACTTTCAGCTCCCGTCTGCAGTTCAAGCGGCGACGTCCTGGGTGCGGTCACGCTTTATTCGCGCGAGCAGTCAGCGTATTCGAAAGACCATCTGCGGCTCCTCGAAGAGATCGCGCGCGAGTTCGCATGGGCTGTACAGAATGTGCCCCATGAAACGGAATCAGTACTGGAGGGAATCTTCTCAGACGCAGTGGACGACTCCATTCTTGAAGTCGAACACGCGTCATGAGGCGAATCCCCGCGATCATCGGGTGGCTTGGTCGAACGCTGGCCATCGTTGTCCTGGTCATGATCGGCTCTACCGTTCTCGTTCGCTACGCTCCCGGATACTTGAGCGACCCGGGTGAGATGGACGCGCGTTACGCGCACGTAATTCGTGCAGAACTGTCGGAGGAGGCCGCGCGAAGCCACTCCATCACGCAGATGCTCATCACCGAAATCACGGGAATGACCCGGGGGAGCGCCGGGATCTCGCGGCAATTTGACGTGCCGGTCCTCGAGCTCATCCGCCCGCGCCTGGCAATTACAGGAGAGCTGCTGCTGCGCTCGCTGCTTCTTGGCTGGGCGCTGGCCTTGTGTGCTTCGCTTATCGCGAGCGCGGGAAAGGAGCCGTCCCTGTTGTGGCAGGCCCCAGGGACGCTTTTACTCGCGGTGCCCACCGCAGCCATGGCAACTCTGTGTTTGCTGGCCGGGAAGGGCGGTCCGGTTCTCGTGATGGCTCTCCTGATTGCGGCACGCGACTTCAAATTTCTCCATCGGCTATTGCGCAAGGCCTGGCTTGACCCGCATGTGTTGCACGCGCGCGCCCAGGGGATCAGACCGCGGCGCTTGCTTGTGGCGCACCTCTTGCCGGCCTTCGTTACCCAGCTTGCCGCGCTTGCCAGTCTCTCCATCGTGACCGCGCTGAGTGCGCTGGTGCCCGTCGAAGTCCTCTTCAACGTACCCGGTCTCGGCCAATTGGCATGGAACGCCGCGCTCAATCGCGACCTTCCGGTATTGCTGGCCGTTACGCTGACGATGGCGATCGCGGTTGCGTGCTCTGGAATGGCGCCGAGCCGCAAGGTGGAGCTATGCGCGTGAACTTCCATCGCTTACCGGCCTGGCTGCTTTTCAGCCTGGTTCTAATTGCAGCGGTGATCATCGCTGCACCAGGCGCAAGCTATTCTCATCAGGATCGCGACCAGCCCCTCGCCGTTGCTTCCGTGCGCCACCCGGCTGGCACCGACGCTCTCGGACGCGATCGCCTGGTCCGCGTCTCGGCTGCTCTTTTGCTCAGCCTAACCGGGGCATTGGCTGCCGCAGCCGTCGCCACCGCCGCCGCCGCAGGTGTGGGCACCTTGGCAGCCTTCGCCGCGAGCGGCGTTGGTTGGATCCTCATGCTGGCTTGCGACGTGTTTCTTGCGCTTCCGTGGCTCTTTCTGCTCATGATGGTTCGTGCTGCGCTGCCGCTGAACACTTCGCCTGCCCATTCGGCAGCCATTACGTTTTTAGTCCTTGCGGCTTTGGGTTGGCCCGCATGTGCCCGCGCGGTCTACCAGGGAGCGATCGACCTGAAAAACTCCGAATGGATGCTGCAAGCTCGCGCGACAGGACTGCGTCGCCGTCAGGTGGTCCGCCATGTCGTACCCAACCTGCTGCCGCTGCTTCTGCCGCAGTTTCTCGTCTGTGTCCCCGCATTCGTGATGGCCGAAGCGAATCTTGGCGCCCTGGGGCTGGGAATCGGTGAGCCACTGCCGTCCTGGGGAGGGATGCTGCTCGAACTCGACAACTCCTCCATGCTGCTCCAATCCAATTGGGTTTATTTCCCCGTTGCTCTGCTGGTTGTGGTTCTGCTTCTGCTTGAAGCAGTGACGGTGGAGCACTGACGATGCGGCGCGTTCGCTTTCACACGGTCTCGTCCGCTGCCGTCTTGGCGATCTCTGCCGTCACGCTCATCGCCCAGTGTGCCGCGCAGGCCGCGCCCCGTCTGCTCGGCGAACTGGCATGGACCATTGGCTACGACCCGAAGACCTTCGATCCCGCCAAAGTCGACGACCTCGACTCAGAGACGATTCGCTATCTCACGGCCGGCGTCTTGCTGCGCGTCAATCGGCTGACGCAAACTGTTGAGCCACAGCTCGCCCAAAGTTGGGACCTTTCGCCGGACGGCAAGACCATCGTCTTCAAAATGCGATCCGGACTCAGGTTCTCAGACGGCAGCAGCCTGACTTCACGCGACGCGGCCTGGTCGATACGTCGCATTCTGCTTCCGGCCACCGCCGCTCCGGTCGCAGATGAGTTCATCAACGCGGGCGGCGTCACCGTCGAAACCCCCGACCCATCCACGGTCATCGTTCATCTGCCCCAGCGAGTGATTGGCATCGGCAAGGTCTTCGACGAGATCGCCATTGAGCCTGCCGGCCGTCCCAGCGAAGGCCGGGTCACCTCCGGCCCGTTCGTCGTGGCCAATTATCTGCGGTCGCAATACGTGCGCCTGCGCCGCAATCCTTACTACTGGAAAAAGGACTCGAACGGTGTCTCCATTCCTGACGCAAGCGGCGTACGCCTCGATATCCTGAGCAATCCCGAGCAGGAGACCCGGCTCTTCCTGCGCGGCGAATACGACCTCATCGATCACATTCCGCCGGATTACTTCGAGCTTCTGAAGAAGAGAGCTCCATCCACAGTGCGCGACCTCGGCCCGTCGCTGAACACAGAACAGATGTGGTTCAACCAGTCACCCGCGTCGCCGCTTCCTGCGTGGGAGAGATCGTGGTTTCGGCAACGGGCTTTTCGCGTAGCTGTTTCGGAGGCCATTCACCGCGACGACCTAGCGCGTGTCGCCTATCAGGGCCACGCTACTCCCGCTTATGGTTTTGTCTCGCCGGCTAACGCGGTGTGGTACAACCGAAACCTGTCCGCGCCCCGCACCGATATCTCAGCCGCCCGTTCTGCGCTCGCGCGTGCCGGCTTCCATTGGGCTGGCTCGCGGCTCGAGGATGCGGCAGGCCACCCCGTCCGCTTTTCGATCCTGACCAACGCCGGAAATGCCGCGCGGCAAAAAATGGCAACTCTGATTCAGCAGGATCTTGCTGCGCTGGGTATGGAGGTCAATGTCGTCGAACTCGACTTTCCCGCGCTTGTCGAGCGCCTGATGCACACCCAGGACTATGAAGCCTGCCTCCTCGGACTCGAAAACGTCGACCCCGACCCCAACGCAATGATGAATGTATGGCTCAGCTCCTCGCCCAACCATCAGTGGAGCCCGTCGGAAAAAGTGCCGGCAACGCCATGGGAGGCAGAGATCGACCGTGAGATGAACCTGCAGGCCACGAGCCTGAAAGATTCGGTCCGTAAGCAGGCTGTCGATCGTGTGCAACAGATCGTCGCCGATCAGCAGCCTTTCATCTATCTCGTCTACCCCAATGTTCTTGTTGGGGTGTCACCGCACATTGAAGGTGTACAGCCTGCAGTGCTCGAGCCGGAACTGATCTGGAATGCTGAGCACCTTCGACTGCGGAGTTCGCGATGAGCACCCAGCCTCTGCTGCGTGTGCGTGTTGGCGCCAGTTATGGTGGAAAGTCCGTCCTGCACGACATCGGCTTCGATCTCCATCACGGTGAAGTGTTGGGACTCGTTGGAACCAGCGGCGCGGGCAAAAGCACGTTGGTCCTGTCGCTGCTCGGGCTGCTGCCCTGGCGTGGTGGGCGGGTCACTGGCCAGATCGTGCTTGAGGGACAAGACCTGCTTCAACTCTCCGAGGGACGGCTGCGCGAACTGCGGGGTCGCCAACTTGCCCTGATTCCGCAAAGCCCCATGACGGCGCTCAACTCTGCCATTAGTCTTGAGAATCACTTTCGCGAAGCATGGAGAGCGCATGAGAAGAATGGAAGTGCAGAGTTCTCGGCCCGCGTGCAGAGGCTTCTCGATGAGGTCCAACTGCCGTCGGACCCGGAATTTCTGCGCCGGCGCCCATCGCAGATCAGTGTCGGCCAGGCGCAGCGAGTGCTTATTGCGCTCGCGTTGCTACACTCACCGGCGCTGATTATTGCCGACGAACCCACCAGTGCACTCGACCCCGTAACGCAGGCTCAAATCGTTGACCTGCTCAAGGGATTGAGCCGCAATCACGGCGCCACGCTTCTATATGTCTCGCACGACCTGGTCTCTGTGCTCAGGATTTGCGACAGGATCGCTGTGCTCGAATCCGGGACAATTGTGGAGACGCTGCCTGTTGATCAGCTCACTGCGGCTCGTCATCCAGCGACCCTCAACCTCTTATCCACGCTCCCTGTACCTCCCTCCGTTTTGCTGAGCTACCGGACTGCCACGCCCACCGCGAAGATCATGGTGATCCGGGAGCCTTCCCGTGCCAAAGTGTTCTCATAATTCATTACCTAAGTCGATAATTTGACCCACTCTGGTTACAACGAACGGGTCATTGAGGTTGTAGAGCCCCCCCACTAAAGTTGCGTGATTACAGGGCTACTCCACGTTATCGAGGTTTCCTGCCGCGACAACTTGGGCGCCCGGTGAGCCAGGAACGGCGAGACCGCCTGGCCGGAGGTAACCATCTTGAAGTCCAGGCTTCGTTCGGTCCTTGCTCTTGGGTTGGCCATTACATTTGTGGGCTCGACATCGGTCGCGCAGACCAGAAACAGCAAAATATCGCCTGATCTGGCAGCGAACCCGACGTCCGGAAATGTCCAGGTGATCGTGCAGTACTACAAGGCACCGTCTGCAGGTGAAGGCGGCCTGCTCGGCGGCGTGCTCGGCCTCGTCGGAGGCTTGGTCAAAACGGTGCTGGGGACCATCGATGCCCTCGTAGAGGTCGTGCCCTACCGCAATCTCAACAGCATTGCCGCTGATCCAAATGTGAAATATATCTCGCCCGACCGGACGATCGGCGCTCGCCAGACGGCGTCGATGCCCAGCGCCGAATACACGGCCGAACCGATCAACGCACCGGCGGTCTGGCATGCGGGCTATCAAGGAACGAACATCGGTGTGGCTGTGATCGACAGCGGAATCACACCGGTGCTGGATCTCAACCGAAACTCCGTCTCACTCACGCTGGACACTTCCATCCTGTCGGAACTGACTGTCCTCGTCAACGGAGGCGCCTCCTTACGCCACCGGCCGGATCGTGTACAGCCAGAATTTCGTGCCGGGTCAAAAGGATGCTCTGGACCACTACGGACACGGCACGTTAGTCGCGGGCCTCATCGCCGGCAACGGCGCTGCGTCTACGGGCTCGCAATATTTCCGCACCTTCCGCGGCTCCGCTCCCAACGCCAACATCATCAACCTGCGGGTCCTCGATCAGAACGGCGCGGGAACCGATTCGGCAGTCATTAGCGCGATCGGACAGGCGATTTCTCTTAAGAGCAAGTACAACATCCGCGTCATCAATCTCTCGATTGGTCGCCCGATCTATGAGAGCTACAAACTCGACCCTGTTTGCCAGGCCGTAGAGAAAGCCTGGAAGGCCGGCATCGTGGTGGTGGTCGCGGCTGGCAATGATGGTCGCGACCTGACTCTGAATCCTGAAGGCTATGGCACCATCGACGCGCCCGGCAACGATCCGTATGTCCTGACGGTCGGCGCGATGAACACCAATCTCACGCCGCAAATCAGTGACGACGTCATTGCAAGTTACAGCTCCAAGGGTCCTGCGTTCATTGACCACACAGTGAAGCCGGACATCGTCGCGCCGGGCAACATGGTCACCAGTCTCAAATTCATAAACGATCCGCTCGCTGCCAATAATCCCGGTTTCTACACGTGGTATTCCTTCTACCAGACCAACGGCGCGAACCGCCCCTCGTCATCTTATTTCGCGATGAGCGGCACCAGCATGTCCGCTGGCGTGGCCTCAGGAGCGGTTGCGGATCTGTTGCAGGCCGCCCCGAAGCTGAGCCCCGACCAGGCCAAGGCTCTGCTCATGGCCAACGCCGACCGCAGCTATTTCCCGGCTACCAGCAGTGTCGCGGCTGATGGCGTGAACTACGTCGCGAATTACGACGTGTTCACCGTCGGCGCCGGCTATCTCGACATTGCCAAAACAATCCAGGCTGCGCTTGTGAAAGACGGCTCGGTGCCGGCGGGCACCGCGATGTCGCCGATTGCAACCTACAACGTATCCAATGGCGAGATTACTGCCGTTACTGATCCCAGCTCGCTCTGGACCCGGACGGGGCCTTGGTCTGCATCCACCGTTTACGGTGGCAATGCTTTCCTCTCGAGATCGAATTCCGCTGCGGTATGGGGCGTAAGCCCGCTGTGGACCAACGACGACCCTGATGGCGCCACGGCTCTGTGGGGCAAGACAGCCCTCTGGGGCAAGAGCTCGCCCGAAGCTGAAACGGCTCTCTGGGGCAAAACCGGAACTGATGCCTCGTCAGTACCGCTCCAATTCTGATCGGCCGGTCGCCCGATCTGAGTTCGGGTGACGCAGATAATTCTGAAAGGTTGCGGTAGCCAAGAAGGGAGAAAACCGTCGCTGAGACGTAATGCCAACTGTTGCGTCAGAAATTAGGGGGGGTGGAAGAGATTACTTCCCGCCCGAAGCCGGGGGCCTGAAGCAGGCCACTGGCGACGCTGTGGCCCCTTATCGCCTCGCGACCCATTCCCTGAATCCGGTGTTTGGGATGGAAAACCTTATACTAGGGGCCGACCGAAAATGGCGCTGCCCTCATAGAAGTCACTGTAGAACGTAGGGAAATGCCTTTCCCCGGGGTGGTGATGTCACTTTCTGTGCCACAAACTCCTCCTCCCGAAAACACTATTTTTGGCCCCCTGCCGGAGCCTGAAACGGGGCTACTCAGAGGGGCGGGGGGCGGGTTTTCGCCATCGCGCGAGGCCGTTTGGTACCCTCGGACGAGGGCTGAATCCCGGAAGGGGAGAGACCTGGTCGCCGAGACATCCCCACTGGAAGGTGATCGAACTCCGGGAGCGGAGGTGGCGGTTGCGGCCGCGCGAGGGATGAATTTTATGGCAGCGAAGGGAGGGGCGAATCCGGCGCGATGTCAAAACCCTTCTCCTGGCTGCCGCCGCTCTCGCGCCTGCGCGGGAATGGATTTTAGGCCTGCCAAGGGAGGGACCCTTCGTTCGCCGGAGCCCGAAACGAGGTCCACGAGAGAGATCCTGGGCAGGGTTCGGACCCGCGTGCGGGGAGTGAATTTTATGGCAGCGAGGAGAGGAACCTAGTCCCTCGAAGCGGTGGCCGAGACATCGCCGTTGAAGGTGATGCCGAAGCCGGCGGAAGTGCTGTCGGCGGTGGTGTCCAGGCCGACACCCTTGAGCTCCATCGGAGTGGCGCCTGCACGGAACACGGTGATGTTGTCGGAGTAGGTCGCGCACTCTTCAACCGCGCGGCTCAGAGTACCCTTGCCGCCGAAGGTGTTGAACGAGACCGTACGATCGCGCACCTGGACGGGCGTATTGATCGGGCCCTGTCCTGCAGTGGCGATAATGAGGATGGAATCATCCTGCGGAGTTGAAGGTGCGACCAGCCCACCGTCGAGAGTGTTAACGATCACTCCAGGCAGGTAGTTGTAAGCAGGCATGAGTTCTCCTATGGAAGGAACTCGCACATATCTCAGATATGTATCTGATATGCTGATCTCCTCTTATGAAGAGGACAGCTCTCTACATGAGGGTCTCCACTCTCGATCAGCACCCGGAGACCCAGCTCTACGATCTGCAACAGATGGCCGCTCAGCGCGGCCTCCACATCGTCGCGCAGTACACCGACACGATCAGCGGCGCCAAGGCCAAGCGCCCCGGACTCGACGCCATGATGCGGGATGCACGCCGCGGCCGCTTCGAGGTCGTGCTGGTCTGGGCATCGGACCGGATCGCGCGGTCGGTGAAGCACTTCCTCGACATCCTCGATGAGCTCAACCGGCTCAACATCGAGTTCATCAGCTTCCGCGAGCAGATCGACAGCGGCGGTCCCCTGGGCCGCGCGGTCGTCGTGATCATCAGCGCGATCGCCGAGCTCGAGCGCAACCTGATCATCGAGCGCGTCCGGGCCGGCATGCGGCGGGCTCGTCTCGAAGGCCGGCACATAGGGCGCAATCCGCTGGTGCTGGATCATCAGGCCATCTGCCGCGACCGGCATCGGAGTCAGAGTCTACGTCAGATCGCGAAAAGCCACCGGGTCTCGACGGCAACTGTTCAACGGGTACTGCGCAAGCACACCTCTACTGCCCAGGAACGATAATGACGAAGCCTCAGAGGGGCAGGAAGAGAGGGTTCTGCCGTCGTTGTCGAAAGATCGCGTGGCCGAGCCAGGCGGCAGCCGAACGGGCAGTCGCTCGGCTGAAGGAAAAGCCGAACGTTAGGAAGGCCTACCTCCTCGATTGGTATCGCTGCCCCGTCGGATAAATCAAGGGCTGCTCACACCACTTCTGGCCGTCTCAAAACTTGTACCTTCAGATACACAACCGACGCACCCAGCGGGGTGGCTGTGCAGTTAGAACCGCCCCCTAAAGACGATGAGAGTCCGGTGATGTGCCGCCGCTTGTCTCCTACGCACCAGCCGATCCCGGATGTGGACCAGACGGCAGTCCGCACGGAAGGTTGCTCAGAACCTGCGCCGATGATCTTTTCTGGAGTGGGTGCGACCGGTCCGACCTTCATCAGCTTGCATCACCATCTTCTTGCCCGGACGAGCAGGAATAGAGGTCGAGGGTCCCAAAGCCTTTTACAAAGTGATCGGCCTCGAGGCGTGCTCGGGAGCGCACTTCCTCGGCCGGGCGCTGCGGAAGCAGGGCCATGATGTGCGCCTGATCGCAGCACAGTTCGTGAAGCCTTTTGTGAAGTCGAACAAGAACGACTTCGTCGACGCCCGAGGCTATCGCCGAAGCGGTCGAACGCAAGAACATGCGCTTCGTTCCGATCAAGACGGACGATCAACTAGACCTGCAGGCGATCCATCGTGTGCGCGATCGGCTGGTTTCGCGACGCACGGCAGTGATCAACCAGTTGCGTGCATTCCTGCTCGAGCGCGGTATGGTGTTTGCGCAGAAGCCTGCGAAGCTGAAGGCCGCTATGGCGGACATCTTGGAGAACGCAGAAGCCGACCTGACGCCGACGATGCGCAACCTGATCGATAGGCTGTGGGACGAGTGGAAGCTTGTGCAGCAGCAGATCGAGGAGCTTGGCGAAGAGCTGGAAAGGATCTCCGCTGCGGATGCCGGCTGTACCCGCATCCGGAAGATCCCAGGCATCGGGCCTATTGTAGCGACAGCTATCGTCGCAGCGATCGGCAACGGCGCTGCCTTCCGCAAGGGGCGGGAGTTCGCTGCATGGCTCGGCATCGTGCCACGCCAGTACTCGACCGGAGGCAAGCCCACGCTACTCGGCATCAGCAAGCGCGGCAACGTCTACCTGCGCAAGATCCTGATCCATGGCGCACGAGCGGCTGTGCTGCGCATCAAGAGGGATCGAGCACCGATCGGTGCGTGGCTTGATGCACTCGACGCAAGAGCGCCCAAGAACGTAGTCGTGGTCGCCATGGCCAAGAAGCTTGCACGCATCGCGTGGGCGGTCCTGTCCAGCGGCAACGAATACAGCCCCGTCGCAGCATAATGGCGCGGAAAAGGCGCCTTCGGCTTGGAAGCGCTAATGCGCTTCCACTTTCCCGCGCCACCACGACGGCTTGACGTTTCCCACCGAAGTCTGCACAGGAGCAGCAAGGACGAAAGAACAGTCACAACGGCATGTCCGAAGCCTGGTACCGAGAAAGTCCTCAACGACCGACCGACTTAGAAGGACAGATACGCGCGCAACTCATCATGGCCAGGAGAGACGATCTCCAACCAAAGGCCGAATACATTTGCGCAGACTTGTCTTCCCGTCCAAACTTCCCCTTGCAGTCGCGCGGCGGACCATACATTCAGGGTACGTACCTGGCTCGGTGAGTGCATTGGCGATTTCGCATTAATTGAGAAGATGCGCCTATAACTTTTCGAATCGCCGACCATCCAGAACGAAGAGACGAGATGCCTATTGGTTTGCGCCCGGCAATCGGGTTTTTGTTGCTGAGGACGGACAGATAGTTGGGACGTACTATCTCCGAGCCAATCAGCGGGCAGGAGGCTCGCATGTGGCCGACTGCGGGTATATGACCGCAACCCACGCCTCAGGGCGGGGAATCGCTAGAGCCATGTGCATGCATTCTAGAGAACAGACAAGACGTGAGGGATTTCGCGCAATGCAGTTTAATTTCGTCATCAGCACCAATGCACGCGCCGTGAAGCTGTGGTGCAGCCTTGGCTTCGCGGTTGTTGGGCCACTGCCAAAAGCGTTCGCGCCCCCACGATGGGGCCTGGTGGGCGCGTTCGTGATGTACTCCGAACTGGAAGCGAGTTCACGAGCTTTCGGAGTCCCCTCTGCGTTCGCGCCAGGTCTTCCGAACATTCAAGATGTGACGCACCGCCCCTGTGCGGGCTAGCCAAGGCCGAGCTTGGCCTGAATCTGCTCGAGTGTGCGGCCCTTGGTTTCGGGGAAGAAGATGAGCACCAGGACGAACTGAAGAGCCATCATGGCAGCGAAAAACCCGAAGGGTGCGGCCTGAGATTTGGCAGCGACATAAGGAAATACGCCAGCGATCAGAGCGTTCATGATCCAGTGTGAAGACGAGCCGACACTTTGACCCTTGGAACGCACGCGCGAGGGAAAGATTTCCGCGATGTAGACCCAGATCACCGAGCCCTGGGAGATTGCGAAGAAGATGATGAACAGCACGAGCATCCAGACCAGCAAACCCTGATGTGCGTGCGAGTGGAAGATGAGCGCGACGCCGGTGAGGGGGAAGGTCATGCCGATCGCTCCGATGAGTAGGAGAGTCTTTCGGCCGAGTTTGTCGATGAGGCTCATGCCGAGGAAGGTGGCAAGCAGGTTGACCAGGCCGACGCCAACGGTTTGGAGGGCAGCAGAATTCGAACTGAAGCCGGCCGAAGCGAAGATGTAGTTGGAGTAGTAGAGGATGGCGTTGATGCCGGAGAGCTGGTTGAACAGGCCGACGGCGATGGCTAGAAGGAGGGGCTTGGTATAGCGCCGATTGAAGAGCGGCTCTTCTTTCGTTCCCCGCTCGAGATGGACGGAGGCGATGATTTCCTGGAGCTCGGCTTCGGAGTTGGGCGAGCCCATCATACGAAGAACATCGAGGGCTTCGTCGGTCTGGTTGGTGGTGACGAGCCAGCGCGAGCTGCGCGGAATCCTGTAGAGCATGAAGAGAAAGATGGCTGAGGGGACGATGGCCACGCCGAACTCCCAGCGCCACTGCATGGCGCCGAGGTTGCGCGTAGTGATGATGTAGTTGGAGAGATAGGCGAGCAGAATCCCGACGACGATGTTGATCTGGAAAAGGCCGACCATGCGGCCTCGCCACTTTGCCGGAGCGAGTTCAGCAATGTAGACGGGGCCAAGGACGGAGGAACCGCCGATGCCAAGGCCGCCGACGAAGCGGGCGACCATGAGGACAGGCCAGCTCCAGGCAAAGGCGCAGCCGACGGCTGAGAGGGTGTAGAGGATGGCCATGATGCGCAGAGCTTCGCGCCCGCCGATCTTCTGGCCCAGTTCGCCGGAGGCCATGGCACCAATGACGGTGCCGACCAGGCCGATGAAAACGGTTAGGCCGAGGGTCTTCGGAGTGAGATGAAAGATCTCGCTGAGCTGCTGCGTAGTGCCCGCAATGACGGCGGTGTCGAAGCCGAAGAGGAGACCGCCCAGCGCTCCAACTGTAGTCGCTTTTACGAGGTATCGGTTCACGGCGGTGATTCTCGAGATCTCGGATGTAATGGTTTCGTTGCAAGAGTGGTCACGCCAAGGGGCCCCCGAGAAAAAGGCGCACCGGCAAGTATTTTTGCCGATGCGCCCGTTGTCGCGAAGTTAGAACGAAAACCGCAAGGCTAGTTGAAGCACGCGGGGCAGGTTGCGCTGGCTGGTTACGGTGCCGAACGCAGCATCCGCGAGGTTACTGTCGGGCGGCCCGAACTGTGTGCGGTTGAAGAGATTAAAGGCCTCCACGCTGAATTTGCCGGTGACCCGGTCATACACCTTGAAAAGCTTGTTCGCGGACAGATCCCAGTTTGCTGCGCCGGATGACCTTATTTGGCCATCCACACGGCTTTCATTTCCGAAAGAGAACTGACCGGGAGCGTAGAAACATCCTTTCTGATCGACGTATGTGGTACCAGGGGTGACGTTGAACCAGCCATTCAGACGGCTTTGCTGACTGCCTCCGACATTCTTGTTGCATCCCGGCACAACATTCGGACGGATGGGACCCGCGCCGAAGTAACCCAGGTAATTGGTTTCACCAGAGCTGAACGGCACTGGCAGACCGCTGTGCAACGTGGTGATGCCGTTCAGTCGCCAACCGCCGACCAACGGCATTGACGACCGCGTTGCTTCCGCTGAGGTACTGCTGACCATGCCCAAACGGAAGGTCCAACCCGTAGTTGATCACCAGGTTGTGGGTGAGGTCCTGCAGACTGAGAGACCAATCAGGGTGGATGTTGGTGTTGTCCTGCACAACCCCTTGTCCGCCTTGCCCGTCCTCGAAGCTGCTCGTGTTGTCGGTGTTGCTCATTAGCCTGGCGTAGGTGTAGGCCGCCTGAATCAGACCGCCATGATTGAAGCGCTGGGTGAAGCTCACCTGCAGGGCGTTGTAGGACGAGGCACCATAGCGCGGAGTGGTTTGGCCGACGTAGGTGTACTGCGGGAAGGGCCTGAGCAGATAGCCTTCGAAGATCGTGGGTTGATCGAGAACGCCGGAGTTCAGCTGTCCGGCGTATGGATTGGCAACTAGCTTGAAGAGCCCGGTACCTGCACTCGGGTTCCCACCGATCGAGTCATACTGGTCCGGCATCTGGTCGAGGTTAAGACCTGTCCCGGTATAACCCTGCGACAGTACCAGGTGCGTACCCTTCGATCCTGCATACGCGACCGAAAGAGTAGTCTTTGGGCCGAAGGCGTGTTCTGTACCGAGATTGAACTGCTGAACGTAGCCGTATGGCTGATTGGGAATCCGCGACCCAATTCCCTGGCCGAGGAGCTGCGTGAGTGCAATGGGGTTGCGGCCCAAGGGTTGGTTTATGCCGTTTGGAAGCGGGTTAGCTACGGTCGGTTCGCCGGCATAGCTGACACCTGGAGTGTTGCTGAGGCCGGTTCCCGCGGCGTTGATGGGACTTCCGCCCGGCCCGTCGGCGGTGAACTCCGCAGGCAGGAAATTGACGCCATAGCCGCCGCGTACTACCGTGCTGTTGTTTACGCGGTAGTCAAAGCCCTCTCGCGGTGAGAAAAGCTTCCAGTGCAGGGCTTCTTCACGCCGCGACGCATACTGCGGGCTGGCCACGAGGGCTAGACCTCCGACCGTCGGCTGGGTGCCTCCCGTCACGGGATTGGTGAAGCTGGGCAGATTGGTCGCAAGCCCGGGCAACAGCACGGTATCCAGATTGTTGACCTCGGAGTAAGAGCCCGGCTGCTCCCAGCGCACGCCGAGATTTAGCGTCAGCTTGTTGTTTACCTGCCACGTGTCCACCCCGTAGAAGCCATAGGAGTGAAGGAAGGCCCGGGTGGTGTTGACCTCAGTGATGCCCGTGCTGGATGGGACGCCGAGTAGGAAAGAAGCGATGGCATTGCCGCTGCTGGCGTTGAGAGCCACCGAGCAAGTTGGAGAGACCGGGCAGGCAGTAAACGAGTTGTTGTCTCCCAAGCCCAAACCCTGGTTGTTGCCGAAACCCGTCCACAAAATCTGGCGACCCTGACCACCGACTTTGATAGTGTGGCGTCCCTCTACCCTTGTGATGCTGCCATTGATCGAGTATGCGGTGTTCAACCAATACAGTTGTGATAGTTCTGCGCCGCCGGAATAGTTCTGGAAGCCGAGGCCGGGCAGGAGACCTTGATGATTGTTCACCTGCTGCGCCTGAAGCGCGCCGTAGTTTGCGTTGATGGTGCTCTGGTCGAATCCATTGGAGAGCGGCACCTGGAAGTTGTAATTCTCAAGCCAGGAAAGCCGGATGTCCGCGATCGTCGTGCTGTTGAAGATATGGTTGTCGCCGACGACAGCTTCGGTGGTGGTGTTTCCTGTTGGGCCGGCGCCAGTCTTAGTGCCCTCCGGATCGCTATCGCCGTTATGCGGGTTCCAGAAGGTGTATTTCGCGAAAAGCTGGTCAGCCTTGCCGAGGGTGTAGTCCACACGCGCGTCGAACTGGTTCTGGGCACCGTTGATTGGCGCGCTGCCGACGAAGTTGTTTACGGTTCCATTGGCCAGGCCGGGCACGTTCGGCAGAGGGTACTCCAAATTCAGGAGCTTCTGCGCCGTTGGGTCAAGGAGACCGGGGCAGATCACATTAGCTGCACCGTTGCAGATGTAGGGTGCGCCCGAGGCGGGGTTGAAGAGTATCTGGCCGGTAGGGTTCTGCGGCGTGATTGCAGCCGCAGTGAAGGCAGAAAAATCGCCGTTTCGTTGGGCAGCGGTTGGGACAGTAAACGTGTCCAAGCCGCCGGACGTTACTGGCTCTCGCTCAAAGCTGAAGAAGAAGAACAGCTTGTTCTTGCGAAGGGGACCGCCCACGTTGACGCCGTACTGGTTCTGGTGCAGCGGCTGCCGCTTGTTCCCAAAGCGATTGTCGAAGAAGTCATTAGCGTCGAGAACCGTGTTGCGGAAGTATTCGTACACAGACCCATGGAAGTCGTTGGTGCCCTGTTTCGTCGCAATCTGAACGACTCCACCAGAATAGCCGCCGAACTCGGCTGTCGCATTGTTGGTGGAAACCCGGAACTCCTGCACTGAATCCTGCGTCGGCACCAGCGAGTTTACGTTGTTCTCGGGGATGTTCGACTGCCACACCGTCGATGAAGAAAAGACTCTGTCCGCTGAAGCCGCCGCCGATCTGGTAGTTGCCGTAGGCGATGGCCTGAGTCTGCGTTCCAACTTGGAAGCTTCCACTACCGCCGTTGGCGACAGTGTTGCCGGCTGTACCGCCGCCCGGCACAACACCAGGAACGAAGTCGAGCAGGTTATTGACGTTGCGGCCGTTGAGCGGCGACTCAAGTACCTGCCTTCCCTCGACCACGCCGCCCAGGGATGAACTGTCCGTCTGCAGAGGCGCAGCTGCGGCTTCGACGTTAACGGTTTCACTGACGTCGCCAAGTTGCAGGGCGGCGTCGACGCGGCTGGTTCCTCCCACAGTCACGTCCACCTGATTGCGAGTAGTCGTCTTGAAGCCCGTGAGCGAGACGGTGACGGTGTAGGTGCCGGGATTCAGGTTGAGGACGCTGTAGGTTCCGCTGCTGCTCGTCTTAGTGGTGACCGTAGCGTTGGTGCTGGTGTTCTTCACAGCAACTTCCGCCCCGGGCACTTGCGCCCCGCTGCTGTCAGCTACAGTTCCCACGATGGAACCGTAGCTATTTTGGGCTTTCGTGCTTCGGGTCGTCGCCAGCATGGCGATTCCGATCAGAAAAACAATGGAAGTTCTGAGGCATTTAGAGATGTTGATAGCGGTCGGCATGCGAGTTCTCCTTCGCTGTACAGTGGGCCTGATTTTCTAGAACATCCACGGTTTTAGGAGATAGGCTATACAACTGTCAATACAAATGATTAGTTTATTGCTATAAAGTTAGCTATGCCAATTTCTCAGACGACTCAGGTACTAACGCATTCAACAGCTTAGGAGCTGGCCGCGCCGCAGGATTGCCTCACGACGAGATGACCATTCAGAAGGATGGAGCGCGTGGGTAGTTCGGGATGGGTGACTCGCTCGAGCATGGCGGACATGCTGGCGACACCTATGCCCGCGCAGGGCTGGTGGAAGGTCGTCAGCGGGATGGGCAAGAGGCTCGCGTATCTGACGTCGTCGATACCGGCGATGCGCACTTCTTGGGGCACCTGAACGCCGAGGCCAATGAGCGTCTGCATGAGGTTCGCCGCCGTGTGGTCGTTGGCGCACATGATCGCGTCGATGGGGTTCTGACGCAGTGCGGACTCCACAAAGGATGGGTCGGATGCTTCGCCGCGGAGCACCAGGCTCTTCGGGATCGGAAGATCGTGGGCAATCAGGGCCTCGCGATAGCCGACGATGCGGTGCTCTACTGTTTCGGCGGAATGCTCGCGCGCGAAAAACGCGACGCACCTTGCGCCCTGGCGAACGAGGTGCTCCGTAACAACGTAGCCGGCCCGACGGTTGTTCAGGCCGACGAGATCGTAGTCGCTGCGATCGGGGTATTCGACAAAATCGCGGTCCAGCAGAACGACCGGAATCCTCGCCTTATTCAGCGCCGAGATGATGCGGCTGTTGACGTCTTTTCGGGTCGCAAACTCAAGGGGTGCGAAGAACACACCAGCTACGCCCTGCTCGATGTAGCGCTGGCAAAGCTGCTCGGCTTCCTCCTCCTTGTGCTTGCCGGTGGGAAGCGCGTGGCCCCAGGAAAGTGAGTGGCTTGGGAGGAACGGTGAACGCATCATGCCACGGCAGATGGGCTCAAAGATCTCCGTCTGGCCGAGGTCTGGAATGAGAAGCCCAAAGATCCTGCCCTGGTCAGAATCGAAGCCGCTGGCAAATGTGCCGGAGCCGACCCGGCGGTTCACCAGGCCTTCCTGTTGCAGCTGCTGGATGGCCTTGACGACCGTCATCCGACTGACCTTGAACTTGCGGACGAGTTCGGCTTCGCTGGGGAGGCGCGCTCCCGGACGATAGCGGCCAGATCCGATGTCGTTACGTAGGCTTTCGATGATCTCGAGGTATTTGGCTTGCTTCTTCGGCTCGGCTTCGATGGTCATGGTTCTATTCCTCGCACAGTTACCGGTGGCTGTCGCCTCGCTGGAAAGGTGACATCCGGATCCATGAAGTAGACACAATTGTCAATTTCCAGCAATTTAGTAGACAACTACGGAGCAATATGACTATACATTAAGATGCCGTCAGAATGGCTCAGCAGGAGTTGCCGCTTATGCAGGTTCTAAGTGTTGGTGAGATTTTGTGGGATGTGTTCCCGGGCAGTGAGCTCTTGGGCGGGGCGCCGCTTAACTTTTCGGCGAACGCGGTGCGCCTCGGCGACGCGGCAGCGCTGATAACAGGGATCGGCGACGATGAGCGAGGACGGCTGGCGCAAGACGCGATGACCGCCTTGGGCGTGAGTACGCAATTCGTACGCGTGATCGCGGGAAGGCCTACCGGGGTCGCGCTCGTCACGATGAGTCCAGACGGCGAGCCCCGGTTTGAAATACCGCGCCCTGCGGCTTTCGATTTCTTCGACATGACCCCGGAGGCGCTCGAACGCGCGAAGCGTCTCAAGCCTGACTGGCTGTACTTTGGCACACTCATCCATACAGACGAGCATGCGGAACAAATCACACGTCGTATGAGCGAGTCGCTGCCCGGTGTACGGTGCTTTTATGACATGAACCTGCGATCCGGCAGTTGGAACCTGCCCTTGGTTCAGCGCCTGTGCGGGTTGGCTTCGATTCTGAAGTTGAACGAATTCGAGGCCCGAACGCTCGGCGACCTGACGGGCCTCGGCGCAGAGGAATTCTCTTTAGAGGAGTTCTGTGCGCAGTGGACGATCCAGTACGGGATCGATAGCATCTGCGTGACCTTGGGGGCGGCAGGGTGCATGGTCTTTGAGAACGGGGCGGCCCACAGCGTTCCCGGGTATCCGGCGACGGTCCAGGACACGGTTGGCGCAGGCGATGCGTTCGCAGCGGCATTTCTGCACGGATACCATCACGACTGGCCGGTGCTCCGAACCGCGCGGTTTGCGAATGCGCTGGGGTCCATAGTAGCCAGCCGGCCCGGCGCCACGCCGGAGTGGTCACTGGAAGAGTGCCTGCAGTTGGCGGCGATTCCGTGCGCGCAGACAAGCGTGGGTAATGCTCGAAGGAGATCGTGACATGACGAGAGCGCAGGCATGGGGCGTGGTTGGGATTATTCTTACGGCGGCCGCAGTGGGATTCTGCGCGCGGACGGCACATGCCCAGAGTAGCGGATACGATCAACCATTTCGACCCCAGGTGCACTTTTCTCCGCAGCAGCACTGGACCAATGACCCCAACGGCCTGGTTTACTTCCACGGCGAGTATCACTTGTTCTTCCAGTACAACCCATTCGGAGATGAGTGGGGGCACATGAGCTGGGGCCACGCAGTGAGCACCGACCTGCTGCATTGGCATGAGCTGCCGGTGGCCATTCCGGGGCAGGATGGGATGATGATTTTCACCGGCAGCGTGGTGGTCGACCGCGAGAACACGAGCGGCTTCTGTCTGCCAAAGACGGAATGCCTGGTCGCTGTTTATACGGGAAATGGCGACAAGGCGCACGGGAATCTCCAGACCCAGAACATCGCCTACAGCCGGGACAACGGGCACACATGGACGCAGTATGCGGGCAATCCGGTGCTTAACTTACATATGGCCGACTTCCGGGATCCGAGTGTTTCTTGGGATGACAAAGAGCACCACTGGCTGATGGCGGTGTCGTTGCCTAAGGAGCACAAGGTGCGGTTCTACTCCTCGCCAAACTTGAAGGAATGGACGCAAATGAGTGATTTCGGGCCGGCCGGTGATGTTGCCGGCGACTGGGAATGTCCTGACCTGCTTCCGATTCCGGCGGCGAATGGCGGAGGCGGAGGAATGTGGGCGCTTAAGGTGGGACTCAATCCTGGAGCGCCGCAGGGAGGATCGGGCGAGCAGTACTTTCTGGGCACCTTCGACGGGAGGAGCTTCACGGCTTCGAAAGATCCGGGCGCACACGGATGGACCAACTACGGCAAGGACGATTACTGCGCGATAAGCTTCAACGGACTGCCCAAGCGGGAGAAGCCGGTGCTGATTGGATGGATGAGCAACTGGCAATATGCCGCCAAGCTGCCCACATTTCCGTGGCGTGGGCAGATGAGCCTGCCTCGGCGGCTTTCGCTGCTGAAGGACGCAGCCGGGTTGGCGCTGGAACAACAGCCGGTGATCGCGCCGTTGCATGAAGCGCGCAAGCCAATCACGGTGACGACCGGCGCTGATCGTCACCACAAAACGATCGCGACGGAAGCCGCGCCGTTCGAGTTGGACCTGCAGTTCGGAGCGACGGCGGAGCCGGATTTTGGGATCCGTCTCTACTCGGATGATCAGCACTGGACTCAGATTGGCTTTGACCAAAAGAAAGGCCGGTTCTATATCGATCGCTCGAAGTCAGGCGCAGCGATTGGACCAGGATTCCTTACGCGGACGACGGCACCATTGGTAAACGGCAGAGCCTATGACTTGAAGCTGGTGGTCGACCGCTCGTCCGTGGAGGCCTACGCGCAAAGTGGAACCATTGCCATGACCGATCTGATCTTTCCATCGTCCGAGAACAACAGGATCGAGGTGTTTTCCGCAACCGGCGAGCCATTAAAGGTTAAGGGCGAAATTTGGAAGCTTCAGTCGATATGGAGCCAGGCACGATGAAGCGAACCACGTTTCGCGGCCGGCGTGTGGCGCAGATTGAAAGTAGTGAGCTTCGCTTAACGGTTACGCAGGAAGGCGGTCACGTAGCCGAACTGCTGCACAAAGCCACCGGAGTGAGTCCGTTGTGGATACCGGAGTGGACATCGATCGAGCCGTCCGAGTTCTCGCCTGCGCAGCACGCGGATTATGGCGACGGGCCGGAATCTCGGCTGGTTGCAGGCTTGATGGGACACAACATCTGTCTCGACCTGTTCGGCACTCCGGATGCCGAGGAAGCTGCGGCAGGAATGCCGGTGCATGGCGAAGCGCCGGTTGCCGCGTATGAGATGACAGGCAATGAACGAGCTTTGGAGATTGCCGCGAACTTGCCGAAAGCGGAGATGAAATTCCGGCGCAGTATCGAGATAGCGAATGAGGGGGTCGTGTGCTTCGAAGAGATCGTGGAGAACTATTCCTGTACCGATCGACCGATCGGATGGACCCAACATGTGACATTGGGCGCTCCTTTCCTGGAGCGCGGGTGCACGCGCTTCAGTCTGTCGGGTACACGCTCCAAGGTGTATGAAGGCGAGTTCAACGACGGACTTGGAATGCAGCTGCCGGGGGCGGAGTTCGAGTGGCCACTCTGTCCCCGGAAAGACGGTGGGGTCGACGACTTCAGCACCTTCACCAGAGAGGAAGTGTCCGGTGGGTTCACCGCACACCTGATGAATATGGCGGGGGATCACGCATTCTTTGCCGCGTGGTCACCGCGTTTCGAGCTGGTGTTTGGATACGTATGGCGATGCGAGGACTTTCCGTGGCTCGCGCGTTGGGAGGAGAATCATCTCCGGCCCTGGGCTCCATGGAACAGCCGAGGCTTCGCCATTGGAATGGAGTTTGGCGTATCTCCCATGGTCGAATCGAGGCGGCAGATGGTAGACCGTGGAAAGATGTTCAACGTTCCCACGTTCCGCTGGGTTCCCGCGCAGTCCTTGCATTCGGTGCGGTACTGCGCCTTCTTCCGCTCCGCCGCAGCGATGCCCCAGGGCGTCCGATGGGACGGCGGGCGGATGATTGCCCTGCTGTGATGCAGTGGTTCCCCCAGCGGACACCGTGATCGGCTTCCTGAGGCTTCGAGCGAACCAAGCGGCTCTCCCAGAGCTACTCGAACGCGTAGCGGCAACCAAGAAGGCAACACTGGAATAGAGCTGCCGGCAGAAGGTGGATCCTGCCCGTCCGAGATAGCCGCACACTGGACGCTTTGCAACGAAACTCAGTAGACCGCGCTGATGGGGTCGCCTCGGAGAAGAAAACCGGACCGCCTCCCGAATGACGGGCAATCCGGAAGTTGAGTCTCAATTGGCGCATACAGGGCGATGCGCTCATTGAAGGAGTGGGCACATTACTGCTGATAAACGCGCCTTGCGAGTTCGCACACTGGTTACCCACCTATGCATGGAGCCCGTGAAGGGCCAATGCTGCGCGTGCTGGCCACTCCGCTGTCACAAAGAACTTGGCGGGACTCAGGGCGGACAGACTGTCCTCCCAAACGCAGTTGCCGTTGATCTGTTTACCCGCCAGCAAGCTGGTCTATTAGAAGGCTGAGTAGCGGGTAGGTCCGGATAGACGAGACGCAAGGTCAGAAGCCTATTCGAGCCTTTTGACACGCCGAGAAGAGGCTTTCTTGGGAGAGGAGTGACGGGGCTTCGGCCCTGTTCCGGGCAGCTTTCTTAGCAGAACGTCCGCGATCACAGTCGCCGCAGCAGCTTGCCCCTCAAGAACTGCCCTTACAGATATAGATCTCAGTTGGCGATACCGTCCGGCCAGTGGTGCCGTACCGGAGAACTCGTTATCACGGGTCGCAGCTTCTGCCATGTGAACCAGCTTCCCTGCCGATCGCTTCAGCAAGTCAGCTGCCGAGGAATAGTCGGTTCCTTCCGAGATCGCCAGCAGTGCAACGCGGAGATCGGAGTCAAGATCGCCCGACGGTCCCGCGTCGATCAAGCTTCGCCAGCCACTCTTCAGCTGCTTCTTACCGGCTGCGGTAATTCGAGCATCAGTGCGGCCCCGAGGACCCGGCTTCCCTTGCCGGACGAAGCCGGCCTCCAGCATGCGCTGAATGGCAGGTATCGTAGCCCCCGGAGAGAGGCCAGCCTCTTGCTGAAGTGCATATGGCGTCGAGATACCGCTGCGGATCAGAGCCAACACAAACAGATCGAGATCGGTTTTGCGACGCTTGTCACGACTGTCAGACATCTCCCGTCAGTATACGAATCCGGCAGCCCGGTCTCGCGCCCACTGAGACGTCTCTCTCAAGGTCTCGTCGTAAAGCTCATCCTGTCCTGGCAGGCAAAGGGCCATCCACCGCGCCAACCAATCCGCCCAATAGTCGGGGCCGCAAATGAAATCTCCCCAGTTCTGGGTATTCGGACGGCTCGGAATGAGCAGTTCCTCCGGCTTCTGTGTAGGTACCTGTATGCTCCTCACGAAGTGCCTGCCCTTAAACAGCTCCTTGCCGGCCGCGTGGATGACGCATTCGATTTCGTTAAGGACCATGTGCTGTTCCGTAATCCAGTGCCTCACTGCTTTCAGGACACGCCCTTCTGACGCATAACGCTTGCAAGATCCTCGACCGTGTACATCGGTTTCGGAGTCTTGGCCTTCATGGTTCGCTCGCGCTTGGGCGGCCGCTCGTGCTCGGGAGTCGCAAGATACGCCCGATCACGTCGGATCGTACCCTCATCGACTCCTATTTCCTTGGCCATCGCGCGGTTCGATTTGCCGGCTCGGATGCCGATCGCAACGAGAATCCGACGTTTTTCTGGAGTATATTTGCGGCGAGTCATATTCATTTCGACACCCTCACGCGGCAGCTCTTGTTCGACGGCGAAACGCTCGAAGCTGCCGCCGAAAACAGCGGCTCGAAGTGCTTCTCCAGAAGCCGCGTGACGCGATCTGGATCGGAAACAGCGTCAGGACCGAGCTCCTGACTGCACCAGACCTTCTCGATCTGGCTGAGCAGGACGCCCGCGTCAGGGATGTTGGCATCGAAGCGAGCCCAGGCGGCTGTGGCGTAAATGAAGAGCAATGTCTTGGCCTCGACCGAGAGCTGTCTGAACGATTGTCGGGAAGAGGGTACGTTGGTTGTCATACTCGGAGTATCAAGAACCGCTCTCGTAAGCCAAACAGTAATTTGATTGCTCGCACCGGATTCTCCACACCGAACGATAAAGGAACAGGAAAGGGCGGAAATGAGCTCTGATCGCAACTTGTGTACCTTTCAGGCTTTTCGGGATTTGCGCTTCCGCTGAGGTGCAGGTTGCTCGTCGTCGAACAGGTCGATGTCCAAGAAAGACAGTTGCAACGGCCCCAACAGCATCCGGTTCCCTGCGCGAAAGTGCTGGGTAGCCTCTGCTAGACGCCGCAGTCGCCCCGTTTTGGGAATCCCGTCGGCCAATCGCTTCGAAGCAGCCGAGAGCACTTTCCTGTGCACCTTACGTCCCAATGCAGTCCCCCTGAGCAGACGTACTCTGCGGTCGACGTCAGAACGGCTTGCCTCCAAGAGTCCGCCACGTACCAGCAATCTGCACGCCCTGCTGATCTCATAATCGGGAAAGCCCGTTTCCGTGCGGATCCCCCACTCGGAGATTTCAATTTCCTAGATTGTCCGCTGCAAAACATAGAAGGCCAGGAACGAAAGACCCTGTCGGCGCAGTTCCACTGTTGTAAGCAGAAAGAAGAGATTGCCGGAAGGTGCGATCGCGTTAATAAGTGGGCCGAACGTCTGACGAGATACTTGCATATTTGCAATTATTCTAAGGTCGTCAAATTACGCCGTAATTGGCTGTGTTTTCCGTGATTTGCTTCGGCGCCTTTAGCGCGAGGGGAGCATCAAAATGCGCCCGACCGATGCGCCTCTGAGTATTGACAAGTATTTGGCTCCGCCCCGGAGCTAAGGGATCTTCGAGCCAGCAACACCGAAGTGTCACCCGGTGTCGCCCGCCGCGGAGTCGGCGGTATCCAGACAAGAAGAACCGAATGACCGGTTCAGACTTTAGGGCCGCTCAGGCCCAGGAGGCAATTGAATACTTCGTCGACGCCAGCGAGATCGGGCGCATGCTCCGCATCGACCACCGAACCGTACAGCAGATGGCTCGCGACGGCGCCATACCCGCCTACCGCTGGGGCAGGGCGTACGCAAGACATGGCGTTTCCTCCCCTCGGAAGTTCACGACTGGATGCAGCGCCGGGTACACTCGGATGGCCATCCGTGCCGCTCGAATCGGAGGAAACCGAATTGAGCAGAGCACATTATCAGCAAGGCAGCATTCGACGCGTAACGCGGAAGAAGGGACCGGATGTCTGGGTGTTTCGATGGCGGGGCACTAAGGCAGACGGTTCGAGGAGGGAGAACACCCGGGTGATTGGAACCGTCCTCGAGTATCGCACCAGAGCGGCCGCCACAAAGGCCGCCGAGGCGCTTCGGATAAACATTAACAGTGCAACCCCTCGTCCGTCCGTGTTCGGCATGACCTTCCAGGAGATTGCCGATCACTACGTGGCGAGGGAACTCGATCCTGACCAGGGCGAGGCAAGAAAGCCCAAATCGCATTCCACCATCGAGGCATACCGCCGCTATCTCAAGCGGTGGATTGTCCCGAGGTGGGGATCCGAGCCCATCAGCGAAATGGAGCCTATCGCTATCGAGGACTGGCTGGTGCAGCTAGGGCGGCCACCCTACAAGCTGGAGAAGGGAACGAGACAGAAGATACGGAACATCATGAGCGCGGTGTTCCGGCACGCCATGCGTCACGGGTTTCTGCCCCGAGACGCGGAAGCCAATCCCATCAAGTATGTCCGGCAGAGTGGTGGTTCGCCTAAGGAGCACACCATTCTGTCTGCGGAGCAGGCGATGTCGATCATCGAGAATTTACAGGAGCCGGTACGAACCATGGCCCTGCTCGATGCTTGCACGGGGCTACGCGCCAGCGAGTTGACGGGACTCCGCTGGGAAGACGTCAATTTCGACGAAGGGGTTCTTCGCATTCGACGCGGCATCGTGAATGCCGTCGTTGGGGATGTGAAGACTGACGCATCTCGAAGCAACTTGCCTTTAGCTTCCATTCTCCTGGAAGCTCTTCGAGCCTGGCGCCGGGAAACTCCTTATGCCAAGTCCTCCGACTGGATCTTCGCCAGCCCCAGAACAAAAGGGAAGAAGCCGTACCGCGGCAACTCCCTTGTTCGACGGCAGATGAAGATTGCCAAGGAGAAGGCTGGCATTTCCGGACCTGTGGGCTGACATACGTTTCGCAGGTCCATTGCGACGTGGCTGATCGAGAACGACGAGAATGTGAACGTGACGCAGGAGCTATTAAGACACCATCACGTCGGCACCACGCTGGATCTCTACGCGAAGGCCGTCACCCGGACGAAGCGTGCGGCCCAGCAGAAGATCGTCAACCAGCTCATGGCAGCACAGAAACGCAGCTCTGAACCAGCTGATTTCGAATGCTTCGGAATTGTGCAGTGAAGTATTGTGGGTCGCGTGTGGGTCGCGTTTTTCGGGCCGGTTCCCGTAAGCCCTTTGGTTAGTGGTGGCCAGGGACGGGATCGAACCGCCGACGCCGGCCTTTTCAGGGCCGCGCTCTACCACTGAGCTACCTGGCCTCCGCGCTCACAAATTATCCGGGGCAGCGGAGTCGCCGCCGGACCACATTCGTTCTGATTTCGCCTGCCTGTGCCGGGAGGGAACTGGCCGCCCGCATCGCACGCGCAGCCTCAGAGACGTCGATCTGCAGTATACCAATGCGCCACCAATGCGCCAAACCCAGCCTCCGCACAGAGGCTCTCGTATCATCTTCAGAACACAGATCTGGCAGCATAATGCGCGACAGATTGTCGCATGTTCTGGGAGAGCGCTCATGGTTCGCCGCTCGTTTTGTTATCTGTTTGCACTAGTTGTCTGGGTGGCATTCCACGCACACGCCGAGACGCCCGGTGAGGCCCGCGCAGAACGCGTGCTCGAGGCAGCAAAAAAGGCCGGCAATCCGGAGCTGTATGCGCTGCTCAGGACAATGCCTAAGGGCGCCGATCTGCACATGCATCTCTCGGGCGCTGTCTATGCCGAGACCTTCATCGATGATGCTGCACGCGACGGCTTGTGCGTTGCGCCAGTTGACCCCGGTACACCGCCGGTTCCCGCCGGGCAGAACGCGCTGCATTTTGTCGCGCCTCAGGATGGCAAATCAAACAAGTGCGATCGAGGTCAGGTTCCCGTTTCCGACGCCCTCAAAAACCAGGCGCTCTATGACGACTTGATCGACAGCTTCTCCATGCGCGCGTTCGTCGCGATCGAGGGAATTAGCGGTCACGATCAATTCTTTGCAACCTTCGCTCGCTTCGGCGGGTTGAAGGACCACTCCGGCGAGTGGCTCGATGAGGTCGCCACGCGTGCCGCCGCACAGAACGAGCAGTATCTGGAGATCATGCAGACGCCGACGTTCTCGCATGCCGCGGCGCTCGGCTACAAGATCGGCTGGCCTGAAGGCGCGGAGAGCAACGTCACTCCCGCACAACTCGCCCCGATACGCGACAAATTGATCGCCTCCGGTCTACGGGATGAAGTGCCGGTGGATCGCGCTGAGTTGTCGCGTGCTCTCGAGACGCGCAACCGGATTGAACATTGCGAGTTGCCGAACAATTCCTCGCCGGCCTGTCACGTCCAGATCCATTTCCTCTATCAGGTTCTCCGCGGCTTTCCGCCCCAGCAGGTCTTTGCGCAAACGCTGCTCGGGTTTGAGGTCGCGAGCGCCGATCCGGATGTCGTGGGCATTAACTTTGTGATGCCGGAAGACGGCTTTATCTCGATGCGTGACTATCACCTGCAGATGCAGATGCTGGACTACCTGCACTCTGTCTACCCTAAGGTGCACATCACGCTACACGCAGGCGAACTCGCGCCCGGGATGGTTCCTCCAGCCGGCCTGACATCCCATATTCGCGAAGCCGTGAACCTCGGTCATGCAGAGCGGATCGGGCACGGTGTCGATGTGCTGGACGAGGACAACCCGCTCCGGCTGCTGCACGAGATGGCGACGAAGCACATCATGGTCGAGGTCAATCTGACATCCAACGACGTCATCCTTGATATCGCCGGTGCCGACCATCCGCTGCACGCCTATATCGCGGCGCATGTGCCGTTTGCACTATCAACCGACGACGAAGGTGTCTCCCGGATCGACCTGACACACGAGTACGTCAAAGCAGCCGACGAGCAGGACCTCACATACAGCGAGTTGAAGCAGTCAGCCCGGGCGTCGCTCGAACACAGTTTCCTGCACGGCGAAAGCCTCTACGTGACGCCCGACGGCTTCACCCGTCGCAAGCCGGCCTGCGCCGCGCCGATCCGGGCGGACAGCACGCCCTCCCGCGCCTGCCAGGTTCTGCTGGACGGCAATGAGAAGGCGGCGCAGCAATGGGAGCTCGAGCGCCGCTTCGCTGTCTATGAATCTTCATTGAGGTAACTCACAGATTTGGAACGGCTGCGCTACACTCATTGCACTAATTCCAGTTCGAAAGGGACCTCATGAAGCGTGCAATTGCCATCATTCTGGAGACGATCCTCTTTCTTTTCGTCTTCTTAGCTGGCTCGCTTCTTGTCGCATTTCCCGGCGCCCACCTGCCTGACTGGACTGTGGACCTCAGCCGGACCCGTTATTTCGTTCTGGACGGCCTGGTCTTCATGTTCCTTCTCTACGTCATCTTTTTAGCCATCGGAGCCGCCCGCCACCGGCTGCGGTCTGCTGTGGTGACGTCAACCACGGCGGTGGTACTCGCCTTGGTTCTCGGGCTGGCAATGAAATTCGGGTTTGCGACACGCTGATTCTTCGATAGTTAGCCCTTAAGGGTTGTAATTAATACCCTGCTATCCACACCGCCGGTATTGTCGGGCGAGGCGTTTTCGTGTCGTTTTGGTAGTCTTTTTCTAGGAATTTTGCAGGATTTTCGCGTCGTATCGGGCTGAACTCGCGTCTCATCTCAAACCCCTGCACCCCCGGCGGTGCTATTGCGTACACCGTTTGGAGAAATGGATTCTCGATTGCGCATGAGTGACCTGACCCTTTCGGCCCATCAAACGTTTTCCTCTAACACTTCCGTCGACCTCGCCGATCGAAAAATCGCGTACTTCTCGATGGAAATCGCCCTTCGCAAGGACCTCCCGACCTACTCCGGCGGGCTCGGCATGCTCGCCGGCGACACGCTCCGTTCGGCAGCCGACACTGGCGCCTCCATGGTGGCTATATCCCTCGTGCACCGGCATGGCTACTTCCAGCAGCACCTCGACTCCTCCGGTCAGCAGACCGAGTCGGATGTCGTCTGGTCGCCCGAGACAACGCTGCCATCTGCAAACACCACGATCACCATTTCTATGCAGGGTCGCGACCTGTCGATCCGCGCCTGGCGGTTTGACGTCGTGGGCTGTACCGGACATGTCATACCGGTTTTCCTGCTGGACACCGACATAGACGGCAACGACCCGTACGACCGCACCCTGACGGACCATCTGTACGGCGGCGAGACGTATTACCGCCTTTGTCAGGAGACCATCCTCGGCCTCGGCGGTATTCATTTGCTGCACGCGCTCGGCTGCCAGCCTGAGGTGTGCCACATGAACGAAGGACATGCCGCTCTGCTGACCATCGGCCTGCTGGAAGACCGGCTGCATGGAGCGCCACTGCGCAATGCCTCGGAGTTGGATGCCGAGGCGGTTCGCGAGAGCTGCGTCTTCACCACGCATACCCCGGTTCCCGCCGGACACGACCAGTTCGGGACCGACCAGATGTACTCGGTCCTTGGTCATGAACGCGCGTCCTGCATCGAGCGCTTTGGCGCACTCCATAATGGCCTGCTGAACATGACCTATCTCGCGCTGCGCTTCTCGCGTTACGTGAATGGCGTGGCCATGCAGCACGGCAAAGTCTCGCAGGGAATGTTCCCCGAGTATCGCGTCCACGCGATCACCAATGGTGTGCACGCGGGCACATGGCTTTCGCAGCCATTCCAGAAGCTCTTCGACAAAGAGATTCCGGACTGGCGGCACGACAACCAGTACTTCCGCTCGGTGTACGGCATTGAGCCTGAAGTGATCGATGCAACACATGCCCGCGGCAAGGAGCGCCTCTTCGCAACTGTAAAGGCGCGCACTGGCGTCGAACTCGACCTGACCGTCCTGACGCTCGGCTTCGCTCGCCGCGCTGCGACCTACAAGCGTGCAACGCTGCTCTTCAAGGATGGCCAGCGCCTGCACGATCTCGCCGAGCGCATTGGCGGTCTGCAGGTCCTCTTCGCCGGCAAGGCTCACCCGGCCGACAACGCCGGCAAGGCGCTCATCCGCGAGGTGTTTGCCGATGCCGCCCAGTTCCAGTCTTCGAAGCTGCGGATTCTGTACCTCGAAAACTACGACTGGGATCTCGGCGAGCAACTGACGAACGGCGTGGATGTGTGGCTAAACACACCGCGCCGGCCCTATGAGGCCTCTGGTACCAGCGGTATGAAGGCTGCGCTGAACGGTGTGCCGTCACTCTCTGTGCTCGACGGCTGGTGGATCGAAGGCTGTGCCGAGAACATCACCGGCTGGTCGATCGATGATTTCGATGATGAGACGAAGGAAGCCGAGCAACTCTACACCAAGCTTGAGACTGTGATCTCGCCGCTCTACCGCGACAAGGATGCCTTCGCACGCCTTCGCCGTCACTGTATCGCGATCAACGGGACCTTCTTCAACACGCACCGGATGCTGGGGCAGTATGTTTCGAACGCATACTTCCCGCAGGCCAGCTCAATCGCGTCTACGGATCAGGAGATTGAAGACGACCTGCGCGAGCCGGTGCTGATCTAACCAAAACTCCGCCAGAGGAAGCGCCGCCATTGAACATGGTGGCGCTTCTTTTTGTATCTCGTAGCGAACTTTGAGCGAAAATAGACAGTGTGAAGCAGGCGAGGTTTAAGCCGTGAAGCGCTCCGGAACTGCCGATCTTCCGCTGCACAACGGGCGTGTTCCGCCGTGGCTTGCAGAGCGCATGACGGAACTCGGCGCTGCCATCAGCGAGCACGTCGTTCTCAGCTACGGGCCGTCCGAGTTCCTGACGCGTCTCAGCGATCCCTTCTGGTTCCAGGCCCTCGGCTGCGTAATGGGCATGGACTGGCACTCGTCGGGAATCACCACGTCTGTAATGGGCGCACTCAAGCGCGGTCTCAATCCACGAGCCGCAGATCTCGGGTTCACCATCTGCGGCGGGCGCGGACGCCACTCCAAGCGCACACCCGATGAACTGCGTGCTGTCTCTTCTCGTAACGGACTCGACGGGGAATTGCTCGCCCGCACCAGCCGCCTCACGGCGCGAATCGATAACAATGCAATCGCCGACGGATTCCAGCTTTATCTGCATGCCTTCGTCGTTCACGACTCCGGCGAGTGGGCCGTGATTCAACAGGGAATGAACCCGGCGAACCATCTCGCGCGGCGCTATCACTGGCACTCTGCCGCAGTGCGGGACTTCGTCTCGGACCCGCACACCGCAATCCTCGGTCAGCCGCAGGGCACGATTCTGAATCTCGTCGACGCGCGCGCAGCTAAAGCGCAGGATGCGCTTCTTGCCATCGCACACGAGCCGATCGAAAACGCACTGCAGGAAGCACGCAAGCTCACCATGCCTGTCCATCATGACGTGCGTGCAAAGGATGTTGACCTGAAGCGGCTTGGTGCCGTGCTCGCGGTTGCGCACGAGCAGGAGCTTCGCGACTTCGCCGCACTGCTTCTGGTCGAAGGGCTTGGTCCGCGAACATTGCAATCGCTGGCCCTCATTGCCGAGGTCGTCCATGGTGCTCCAAGCCGCTTCTCCGATCCCGCGCGCTTTTCGTTCGCGCACGGAGGCAAGGACGGCCATCCGTTTCCCGTGCCGCTCAAGACCTACGACGACTCACTCGCGATCCTGCGCCGCTCGCTGGATGCAGCACGCGTCGGCCACACCGAAAAGCTCGCGGGGTTCAAACGCCTCGACCGACTCACACGCGCGGTGGAGCACGACCGCCAGCCGCTCGCCGACTTCACTGCTGCCCTCGATCATGAGCGTCACATCTCGCCATCGCTCGGCGGCCGCAGCGTCTTCCATGATGCCGGTCAGCGCAAAACGCGCAAGAACGAACCTCAGCTCTCGCTCTTCAACTGACAGTTCGGCGCGATATCCTTGCTTCGACACAACAGAAGGAGCACGCATGCCGCAGCCTAAACCCGGCGACCTCATCGAAGACTTCACCCTCCCCGACCAGGACGGCAATCCCGTCACGCTCTCGCAATTCAAAGGTTCACCCGTCATCCTGTTCTTCTATCCACGCGCCGACACGCCCGGCTGCACCATCGAAGCCTGCGGCTTTCGCGATCAGTTCGGAAAGCTGAAGAAGGCCGGAGCGGTTGTCCTCGGCATCTCACGTGATACCGTTCGCGCGCAGAAGAAATTCGCCGAAAAATATGACATCCAATATCCTCTGCTCGCCGACGCGGATGAGATGCTCATCAAACGCTTTGATCTCCTCCGCAATAAGACGATGTACGGCAAGCCCGTTACAGGCGTCGCACGCACCACCTTCCTTATCGGTCCAGACCGCAAACTCGTGCACGTCTTCGAAAACGTGAAGCCGGAAGGCCACGCTGAGGAAGTACTCGATCTGTTGAAGACGCACATGAAGCGCTAAACTACAGCAGTCCCCGCGCCTTCACCTCAAGGTACTGGCTCACCGCGCGCGCGCCGACCTCCTCCGCCGTCGTCTCCACGATGAGCACACCCTGCCGCTCCAGGTGTGCAATCGTCTCGCGGCGTCGCTCGAGCATCTCCTGCGCCGCTGCGGTATGAAACATCTCCTCACGCGTCTTTGGTACGCGTGCCGCGAGCTCTTCGAGTTCCGGATGCTTCAGCAAAACCAGCACGACCAGATGTCTGCGCACTAGCTCGCTCGCCGCAGTGACCAGCTCCGGCCTCCCGGCGGAGTCGACCAGCTCGGTGATCCACACCATCAGCCCGCGCCGCCGCTGCATCATCTTTATTCGGGCAACAGCGTTCAGGTGATCGGCCTCCGCGGCGTCAGCCTTTGTCTGACTCAGAAGATCCAGCAATAGCCGCGTATGCACAACGCCTGCACCCGGCGGCAGCGCCTGCTTCACCTCGCGACCGTACGCCAGCATCGCGAACTTGTCACCCGATCCGCTGACGACCTGAGCGAGCATCACAGCCGCGGTCGTCGCCTGGTCCAGTTGCGTGACCGTCATGCGATGCGCACGATCGCGCTCCATCACCGTCTCGCCGACCAACTCCGGACCGCCACGGCGAAGCTCGAAGGCCGTGCGTGACAATCTGCCTGCATCCAGCACAACCCAGACTTGCTGCGAGCGTTCAGCCGTGAACTGCCGCGCCACGAGCTTGCCCCGCCGCGCAGTCGCCGTCCACGAGATGCTCCGCAATTCGTCTCCCTGCTGGAAATCGCGCAAGCTCTCAAACTCGCGGCCCGTTCCACGCAACTGCAGCTTGCGGCGTTGCAACTCGATCTGTCGCGCGCGTAGCAGGAAGAACGCCGCACGCCCCCGGCTGTCTTCATGCGCAGGAAACACCCGGACCCGCTGGGCTGCGCCAGATGCAGTGATCGGTTCTGCGGCCGTCCACCGCTCGATCAATCCCAAGGCTCCGCGGTAGCGCAGGTAGATTTTGCCGAGCGCAAAATCGCCGCGTTCCCCAGGCCAGATTGTCTGACTCGAAATGGCTTCCTCGCGAGGAAAGATTTCCACGCGCCGAGCCTCGGGGATTGCAATCAGCGCAGGGTGTAGGTCGTCCACCACCTTCGCTTCGCTTACGGTGGCCGCCTCCATTCGAATCCCAATCTCCATACGCGTGGGCTCGCCGAGCTGCGGCGAATCCAGGAATCGGCGAATGACCGTCAGCGATTCGGGCCGGGGAAGACGTGCGCCATCCGCGACGCACACGATCAGCAGAAGCACATCCCACGCCAACATGAATCCGATTCGTCGCGGATGCCAGAACGCCGGAATCGCAAGCAGTAAGCCGGCGCAGAACAGCAGCAGCGCTCTCGCGGTCAGCCCAAAACCGGCCCATCGGCCGATGCGGCCCATCGGCTTCGCCACGCCGCTCGCGGACTCAGGAATCAACGTCTGCAATTTCACCTCAGAGAAGAGTTCTCATCGCTCGCCCAGTAACTTGTGCGAGCTGAGACTTGAAGTTCAGGATGACCCGCAACTTGTAAATGAAGTGAATGGAAGCCCGGCTGCTTCGATTTCGGCTGAAAACTGAGCATATAAGTCGCAGCAAAGTGATTGGTCAGTGTCGCAAGCTGCTGGTCGAGCTCCTTCTTCGACGAGAACGGAAACGACTCGCCTCCTGAGAGTGCCGCGATCGTCGCCGACGTATTCTCGCGCATCGCCCTGAACGCAACCGCGAGAGGTTCACCTATGTTAAACGTGTGCAGCAGCGGCGGAACGTTAGGCGCAAACTGATACGGCTTATTCTCGGGGGATGGTTGGGTGAGCTGATTCTTCAGCCATTTCCCTTCAGGAGAGAACGTAACGCATTCGATGGTGATGTTATTTTCGCCAAGCTGCCGCACGATCTCGTCAGCCGCAACATGACTCTTCTCATCGTGTGCCTGGCTGATAAGAAGAATCACCCGGCGATACCCTGCAGGTCTCTTGTTCAGCAGGCGAATGCCAAACGCGACGGCATCAAGGATCGCGGCTCCGCCATCCCCCGGATCAGGATGTTCGAAGGCATCATCGAGGCCATCTACATTTCGGGTAAAGCTCCACACGTACTCAGGCTGGCTGTCGAACTCGACGAGGGCGACCTCATGCGGCACATTCGCAGTCATGTACGACAACATCGTGCCAAGCTTCCTGTACAGCGGAAACTGCTCGGCACCGGCGCCGCCGGTCTGCATTAATAAGAGCAACGAGATAGGCTGATGCTCTGCATCTTCAATCCGCACCGTCTGCGGTATGCCGTTGTCGGTAAGTAGAAAGTCCGATGCATGAAGATCCGGTATCTGTACCTTCGAAGCAGAGCTCACAAGCGTTGGCACAATCACGAGATTGGACGTTGTCTTGATAGCCGGTGCCTGCCGCGAAGCATCTGAAGGACTCTGGCCACGTCCTGCCAAGGATGCACCAAGCATCACCATAAGCACGCAGATTTGCGAAAGAACATGGGCGAAATCGCTCCGCTTCGACCTCTTTCTCATCTGCCCCGCCTCTACCGCCCTCTTGCTTGTTCTAAGATCTCACTTCGGCACCGCCGTCGCAGCGAATACCTCACTTACTACACGGTCAGCGTCAAGCCCTTCCAATTCCGCCTCGGGTCGCAACACAAGCCGGTGCCGCAAGACCGGCACTGCCGCCTCCTTCACATCATCCGGAACAACAAAGTCGCGGCCTTCGCGCGCCGCCATCGCCTTCGCCACAAGCAGCAGCGAGGCACCCGCACGCGGGCTCGCTCCCAGTGCAATCGCCGGCCACTCGCGTGTTCTGCGTACAACCGCCAGCAGGTAATCGAAGATTGCCGGCTCAACGCGCACGGCGCGAATCTCACGCCGCGCCTGGGCGAGTATCTCGAACGGCACCGCGTCAATCGGCGTATCCGCCAGCCCGGCAGCTTCGGTCGACACATGATGCCGCTCCAGCACCACGCGCTCGTCTCCGGCGTCCGGATAGCCCACTTTGATCTTCAGCAGAAAGCGGTCGAGCTGCGCCTCAGGCAGCGGGTACGTGCCCTCGAACTCAACCGGATTCTGTGTCGCGAAGACGGTGAAGAAATCATCCAGCGCATGCCGCTCGCCGTCCGCGGTCACCTGGCGCTCCTCCATCGACTCGAGCAGCGCGGCCTGCGTGCGCGGCGGCATGCGGTTGATCTCATCAGCGAGCAAAAACTGCGTGAACACCGGTCCCTTGTGGAAGGAAAATTCGCCTGTCTTTGGCGAGAAGACACTCGTTCCCAGGATGTCCGCGGGCATCATGTCGGGTGTTCCTTGCACGCGGCGGAACTCCAGTCCGAGAAACCGTGCCAGCGTCTTCACCGCGAGCGTCTTGGCCACGCCCGGCACGCCCTCTACAAGAGCGTGTCCGCCACACAGCATCGTGAGCAGTGCCTGTGCGACCGGCTCCTGCTGCCCGGCGATAATGCGGCCAATCTCCTGTTGCCCGCGCCCAAACAGCTCACCCGCGGTGGCTACTCCCTCATTCATTCACCTGCTCCTGTCCTTGCAGATTCCTTCAACGCCAAACTACACCACGCCTGCAGCACCAACACTCCGCGACCGCCCACTTCGTGCGGCCGCACGAATCCTCTCCGCATCTTCAGACAGTGCGCGTGAAATCACCAGCGCTTCACGCTGAGTCGGACTTTCCAGCGCTACTCCACTGGCCTTTTCCAGATTTGTTCCGACAACCTTCCAGTCTCCGCCCAGGCGCTCCTGCAACGCTCTCACAATTGCTTGGCTGCCCTCGGCTACCACGACCTGCGGCACACCGGCGTCTCGCACAATCGTGCGCAGCAATCTTCGTCGCGCTGCGTCTGTTGCTGCTGTTGTAGCGCGCGCCTTCTCGTACAGATCCCCCATCGACGTCGCAAACTCCACAGGCGAACTCCTCGGCAACGTGACCGGCGCACGCAGCGGCCCATTCCTGCGGCTGAAGCTGAGTACGAGCAACACCGCAATAAGCCCGACCTGTACGATCAGCCATCCGAGCGGCAGTCCCTGTGCAGCGCTCCACAGCCCCCGCGGCGTGTCATGTAGTGATTCGTCCCACAGAACCGCACGTTCGTCGCCGACGCTCAACAGCAATAGCCGGAGATCTGCGTCGTTCTTCAGTTGCGCGTTTGTCAGGGGACTCGCGGAACTCCACCAGACAGCCTCGCCGCGCCCGAAGTGCATTCGCACCACCACTGCGTCCTCTCCGCAACGGTGCGCGATCTCCACGTTCTTTTTGCCGTCCCACGTGCTCCGGTCCGACATCGGCACGCGACCCGCGGCCGCAAGCGGTCCATCCGCGGGCTCTGTGCGGCAGGTGCCCAGGAAGACTGTCGGGGGTCCCGCTTTACCATCCGGCAGCAGCAATGCACCTGTAGGTCCGGTTGTCAGCACATGGCCACCGCGCTCCAGGAACTGCTTTACGGCATTCGCAATCCCGTCATAGTCCGGCGCGTTATAGACAGGCGCGGCCAGCACAAGCGTCGTATGCGACGCGTCCACGCTGCTGAGCTGATTGATCGGGCCCTCAAGGCGGGACGTCGTCCGTCCGATCGCCTGCAGCGTCAGAAAGGCCGCCTTTGCTCCCTGCGGTCCGGTGTTGTAAGTCGTCGGTTGGACATCTTCGTCGTTGCTTGCCGGCGCAAGCACGCTCACGGCAACGATCAGCAGCAGGATGATCCCGCCCATCCACAGAACGATCTTCCGGTCGCTCCATTGCTGACCGCTCACGCCTGCCCTCCGCTGGCTGCACCGTGTGCCGGCGGGTTGTCCATCAGCCGATCAAAGCTCTCGCGCGCTGTGCCAAACTCCAACTCGTTCGGCTCACGCTGCGCATACCAGCTCTGTTCCAGCGAGTTGGTCAGCGTGCGCAATTCACGCTGCTCCTCGGAGCCTGCCCTGAGCAACCGCACATACTCCCGCGGGGTGCGCGACGGGTTATGCTTCCACGCGCGCCGCTGCTCCAGGTGCACAATCGCGGCCCAGTAGAGCGCATGAATCGCCTCGCGCCACGCGCCTCTCGACGCTTCGCGCTCGGCCAACTGACGCCAGTTTTCGGTCTCGCGGCTCTGTGTTGTCGCCCTGGCAGCCTGTCCTCCCAGAGCGACGCGAAGCCTCTGCCGCTGCACGGTGCGCAGAACCCACACCAGAACTCCGACTGCGGCGCCGACAAACAGGAGCCACTCCAGCGCTCTGCCCACCCACGGCGACTTCGTCGTCACGCGGTCCACGCCCAGAAAGAACCGCACAAGGATCTCACCGAGCTTCTGCTTGAACCGATCCCACCATGTGGGCTCTGGGCGCTGAAACTCCGCGCGCGCCAGTATCTTTCGGGCTGCCGATTGCGCTCTTGCAAACTCCGCCTGTTGTGCGCCAGTCAGAGCAGGCACTTTGGCTGCGGCTGCTTGCGTGTGAAGGGTCGTCACGGGCGTCTGTGCCAGCCCGGCGTGCGCACAGACGCTCAACGACGCCAGGAGCAGAAGCCCCCGCAAGCGATACAAGCCTCGCGCTCGAGTGTTACAGCGCCGCTGCATCGCTCGCCGGCTCGCCTGTCCGCAGGGTCGGTGGAGCGCTGCCGCTCGGGTCGGCGTGAACTCCTCCCTTGAGCATCATCAGCAGATCCAGTCCATCCTGTCGGACCCGCTGATCGAAGTACACCAGCGTAAGGCCGATCATGACCACCGGCACCACCGCGGAGTATGCAACGAAGTTCACCAGCAGGAGTGCTATCTGCGCGGTGATGTGTTTTTCGCCCCGCATTGCACCAAACCCGATCAGCAATGCCAGCGGCGACTCGAGAACTCCCGCGACCAGCAACAGGCACCACGTAATCAGGTAGACAACGAAGATCCGCCCCTTTGCACCGGCGGCCAGCACCTTACTGCGCCGCATCGCCGCGCGAACCTTCAAATGTTCCAGCACTGCTGACTGGACTCCCAGCGAGTTCCGGATGAACGAGATTACGCCAAACACGCCTCCGCCCACGATTCCGAGGAAGATCAAAACTCCCGCGCCAATGGATCCAGCGCTTCCAAACCGCCCAGAGAAGACCAGCAGGAATATTGCGGGCCCGATCAGCACCAATGGAAGCCAGATGAAGCTCCACACCTGCCATATAGCAATCCCGATAAAGCGCAACCATCGCCCAATGACTGCACGAATCGACTGCCCGATTGTGGCGCGGCGGCCGAGGTACACCTCACTCAGCGCCCATACGACAGCGGCCTGCGCTACCGCTGCAACCAGAAAGACCGGCAGGCTTCCGAGCAGGTTTCCAGTCTGTCGCCCGCCAAAGTTGAAATGAATCCCCACCTGCCCCGCGCGTGCCGCCGGAACGGAGCCCTTGTAGATCACCAGCAGAATCGCATTCACCACCAGCTGGGCGGCTGCGCTCAACGATCCAATGCCGACGAACAGCCAGAAATTCGCCCGATACACCGCGAAGCTGCGGTCCAGGATCTCTCCCAGGCTCAGCGGCCGCAGCATGTACGCCGCCTGCTGACGATGGTCGCCAGCAGGGGCCACTTCCGTACTCTGCGGCGTCATCCATCCCCCAGAACTCATCCCGTTTTCCTCACCGTTTCACGCCCGGTCTGCTGCTCCGAAGCGCTTTGAAATTTTGCGTTTGCCCGCAAGCATAGCACTGTATCGCCTGCGTCACTGCCGCTTTCGTTCTGGCGCACCATCCCCCTTCGGGGGAGGGGATTACCTCTGTGGTGCTGCTAAATTAGCCACCTCGGGCAAACCTCGACGCGCAGAGGGCCACGAGGCGGCGCATCATGCGAGGAGCCGCCGGTTTTCCCGGGATTTTTCGAAGGGGCGCTTCCAGGCGCGAGCTCCTTCAGGGCGATACCTCGCCTTACGTCGCGCCCGCAACCTGGCTTTAGGGCCGCAGGGTGGAGGATCGAATGCACATGCCGCGCGGAGATGGCGCCCACCACTACGGAATCCCCGTCCCTTGGCCCCTGCTGCTCCTCGTTCTTCTCGCCTTCGCAGGATTCTCCTCAGCCGCCTACGCCCAATCGCTTTCGCCCGGCGGCCCGGTCGACTTCGGCGGCGTCAACGTCGGCAGCACGTCCGGCGTTACCACGCTCACGTTCTCCGTGCCGGCGAACAGCGTTGTCACCGTCGGCTCCGTCACGGCCCTCACGCTCGGGACCTCAGGCAAAGACTTCATCGTCTCCAACCAGACCTGCACCGGAACCCTTGCCGGTCCGGCGACCTGCAATATCTCCGTCACCTTCTCGCCGGCCGTCCTCGGACTCCGCACCGGCGAACTCCTCGTTGACGACGGAAGCGGCAACGTCAGCAATCGCGTCCCGCTGCGTGGCGCAGGGCTCGGGCCGCAGCTGATCGTCTCTCCCGCGACTGCGGTCGCCACCACCTCGCTCACCGGAATTATCCCGACCGCAATCAACCCCTCCTCCACGGTCTACGACGGCGCGGGCAACCTCTATATCGACGACGCAATCAACGGCCGCATTCTCGAGAGCACCTCCGCCGGCAGCGCCACTCTGCTTGGCACCGTCTCCCCGTCGAGCACCTCCGCGCCCTTCTCGTCCATCGCCATCGCTGGTGACGGCACGGTCTACGTCTCGTCGCCGAACACCGGCACCATCTACAAGATCCCTCCCGGCGGCTCGCCCACCGCGATCTCGACTCCAGGTGTCACGCTGCTTCAGCCTGCCGGCCTGGCGCTCGATGGCTACGGCTACCTGTACGTCGCCGACGCCGGTGCCAACAAGATCATCCGTATCGACGTCGAGAACGGCAACGCGGCCACCACTCTCACCCTCGCCGGCCTCAGCACGGCGCTTTCCGGACCGACTGGTCTCGCCGTCGACGACGCCAACAACCTCTACGTCGCCAACACCAGCAACAACCGTATCGTCGAGATCAACCTCCACGTCAGCCCTCCCAGTAGCAACGCCGCGGCCGTCCTGCCCATCTCCGGCCTTACGCTGTCCAGCCCTGCGGCACTCGCCGTAAACGCCGCCGGCGGCCTCACCATCGCAGACACCGGCAACAAGCGGCTCGTCGAGCTCCCCGTCAGCGGTGCACCGTACGCCATCCCGCTCGTCGGAGCCGCGCTGACCACACCCGCCGGCGTCATGCTTCTGCCCACCGGCGATCTGCTCGTCTCCGACACCGTCGCCGGTCTCGTCCAAATCACGCGCTCGACTTCCTCGCTGACCTTCGCAACGCCCACTCTCGTCGGCTCCGTGGACACCACCGACGGCGACCTCGCGCTCAACGTCGAAAACACCGGCAGCTACGCGCTCACCGTCGCGGGCAACGGCTTCCCGAACTTCAGCAACAATGCTTTCTTCGCCGACACCACCGGCACCTGCCCCAACACCACCAACGGCACCAATGGCACACAGGTCCCCGTCGGCGAAGCCTGCACACTCGAGATCGGATTCAAGCCGACCATTGCCGGCACCAACACGGGCAACCTGAGCGTCTCCGCCTCCGGCAACGGCAATGTCAACGCGAACGTCACCCTCACCGGCACTGGCTACCATGTCCTCGATCACTTCACCGTCATGGTCGCACCCTCCACCGTCACCCCCGGCGAAGCCACAACGATGACGGTCACCGCGATCAACAACGACGGCACGATCGACACCACGTACACCGGCACGATCAATCTCTCCTGCACCGATCCCGCGTGCAAACTGCCATTTGCCGGCTACACCTTCAGCGCCTCCAATAACGGTGTGCTCACCGTTTTGTCCGGTGTAGCCAACGCGCTGAACTTCAACACCCTCGGCACCTGGACCGTGACCGTCACCGACACCACCTTCACCCCCGGCCAGACCTACACCGGCACCAGCAACCCGGTCACCGTCATCACGACTCCCGCCGTCTCGCTCGCCAGCTCCGTAAATCCAGTAAACCTCGACGCGAACACCACTTTGACCGCGACAGTCAGCTCCCCATACGGCACACCGACCGGCACCGTCACCTTCATGGACGGCGGCACAATTCTCGGAACCGGTACGCTGAACTCCAGCGGCGTCGCTACGCTCACGGTCTCGTTCTCTACCGCCGGCAATCATCCTCTCACTGTCAGCTACCCCGGCGTTGGTTTCTTCCAGGCGGCAAACTCCGCCGTGCTGAATGAGACCGTCCAAACGTTCGGCACCACAATCGGTCTCACCAGCTCTGTCAACCCCGTCATCGTCAACGCAAATACCATTCTGACTGCGACCGCCAGTTCCACCTCCGGCACGCCGTCCGGCACCATCACGTTCCTCGACGGCACGACCGTCCTCGGCACCGCACCACTGAACGCCAGCGGAGTCGCCACGCTGACCGTCTCCTTCTCGACCTCCGGCACGCATCCGCTAACGGCCACCTATCCGGCCACAGGTCCTTACCTCGCGGGCACTTCCCCCGTGCTCAACCAGAGCGTCCAGACCCTCACCACGACGGTCGGGCTCACCAGTTCCGTCAACCCGGTCAACGTGAACGGCAACACGCTTCTCACCGCAACAGCATCCTCAACGACCGGCACTCCCACGGGCACCATCGTCTTCCTCGATGGCACAACCATCCTCGGCACCGCTCCACTGAACACGAGCGGCGTTGCCACGCTGACTGCCTCGTTCTCCACACCCGGAACCCATCCGCTCACCGCAAGCTACGCGGGTACCAGCCCCTACGGTGCCGGCACCTCGCCGGTCGTCAATGAGAACGTCCAGAACTTCTCAACCACCGCAACGCTGACCAGCTCCGTCAACCCGGTCCTCATCTCCAACTCCACCACTCTTACGGCGACAATCGCCTCCTCAGCCGGAACACCCAGCGGCACCGTCACCTTCTACGACGGCACCAAAGCCATTGGGACAGCCACGCTGAACACCAGCGGCGCCGCAACCCTCAAGGTCACCTTCTCGACCAACGGCCAGCACATCCTCACCGCCAGCTACGCGGGCAACGGCCTCTATCAGCCCATCACCACCGCGCCGCTCACGCAACTCGTCGAAGACTTCTCGCTCGCCCTCGCCACGGGCTCACAGAATTCGGCGACGATCATCCTCGGCGCCAGCACACAGTACAACCTGGTTGTCTCGCCCATCGGCGCCAACTCACTCGCAGCTCCCGTCGCTCTTAGCATCACCGGTCTCCCCAGCGGCGGCTCCGGTTCCTTCAATCCCACGAGCGTCTCCGGCGGCGCCGGCGTCACGCCGATAGTGCTCACGGTCAACGCGCCGCCACTCACTGGCTCGCTACGCCAACCCACGAATCCCGCACGTCCATCCTTGCGCCGCGACGCACCGGCCTTCCTCGCATTTCTTCTGCTGCCAACCGGTTTCCTGCTCCGCCGCCGTCGTGCAGTGATCCGCCTGCTCCTCATCTTCGTCGGCCTCGCAGCGGTCAGTACCGGCCTCACGGGCTGCCTCCAGGACCAGGCCACCGGCTACTACGGCAATGATCCGCAGGCCTACACGCTCACCGTGACCGGAACCTCCGGCACCCTGACCCACACCGTGCGGGTCACCCTCACAGTCGATTAAGCTTTGGAGAACGCCTTAACAATGCACGTGCGACTCACCCGAACCAGCCGCCACACCCGCAGCCTGCACCGCGGGCTCGTGCTGCTGGCCGGGATCTTCGCGCTTGCTCTGTTTGCTCCGCGCGCGCACGCGCAGGCCAGCGGTGACTTCAGCATGATGTACGTCGAGGACGCTGCCCGATTCGTAGGCAACCAGCCCGCGACCTTCTTCTATCTTCGCGGCGCCTCCACCGAGATCGCCTACGCGCCCTGGAAGGGCCTCGGGTTCGTCGCTGGCGGTACCGGAAACGCCGGCACAAACCTTCGCGGCGTCGTCGACATTCACACCGTCACCTTCTTCGTCGGCCCGCGCTACACCTACAACATCGGCCACATCAGCCCTACGGCCTGGAACCGGAAGGGCTCGATCTACGTTCAAGGTAAGGTCGGCTACGCCTTCGCCACCTCAGGCCAGTATCCCGTCAAAGGTGTGCTCACCAGCAACGCCTCCTCGCTCGATCTCGAAGCCGGTGGCGGTGTGAACCTGCACATCTACCATCGCTTCGACTACCGCGTGGTCGAAGTCGACCTCGTTCACACGCGTCTGCCTGACGGGGCCGCGAACGTCCAGAACAGCCTGCGGGTCGCCACCGGCATCAACTTCCACATCGGCTATTAGCGGCTCAATCGCCCGGCCGCACTCGCAGCCCCCTTCTATTCATCAGAAGCAAAACTCTCTCCACCCACTCATCGTCCTTCGAGCATTCCTCCGCTGCCGTTCAGCTAAACTGGAGCTCTACGGGCCTCGGAACTGCAATGACGTATCCCACCTCATCATCAAGAGGCGATTTATCCTCGTCTCCGCGGGCCGCCGAGCACCTCCGCCTGCTCGTCGAAACCGGGCTTCTTCTCGGCCGCGAGGAGTCCCTTGAACTCATCGTCCAGTCCGCCCTCGACGCCGGTCTCAAGCTCTGCGGCGCGTCCTTCGGTGCCTTCTTCTACAACAGCATCGGCGAGGACGGCAGCCCTTATCAGCTCTATAAAATCTCCGGCGTAGATCCCTCCGCCTTCGCCCGTTTCCCGATGCCGCGACCCACCGCGGTCTTCGCCGAAACCATGGTGCACGGACGAATCTTCCGCTCCGCCGACATCGCCCAGGACCCCCGCTACGGACACAACGAGCCATTCCGCGGTATGCCGCCCGGACACCTCCCCGTCCGCAGCCATCTCTCCGTTCCCGTTATGGGTCGTTCCAGCGAAATCCTCGGCTCGATGTTCTACGGTCATCCGGAGCCGGATGTCTTCACCGCCGAGAGCGAATCCCTCGTCGCCACCGTCGCCGCACAGGCCGCCGTGGCCATCGAAAACGCCCGCCTGCACGAGAACCTGACCACCGAGATCGCCATTGCCGACGCCGCCCGCCAGCTCCAGCGCGAGACCTCCCAGCGCCTCGAGCAGGTATTCGACGCCATGGCCGACGGTGTCGCCCTCGTGAATCGCGACTGGGTCTTCACCTACCTCAACCGCGCCGGCCTCGCTATCATCGGCCGCGATCTTCCAGTGGTTGGCCGCAGCTACGCCGAAGTCTTCCCTGGCTCGGCCGGAGACGCCTTCCGCGCCCGCTACGCCGAGGCCATGGCTGGCAAGCCGGTCGAGTTCGTCGATTATTACGCTCCCCTCGATCTCTGGGTCTCCGTGCGCGTCTTTCCCACTCCCGAGGGCATCGCCATCTTCTTCCAGGACGTCACGCAGCACCGTCGCGCCGAGCTGGCCCTCGCCGAATCCTCGCGCCGGCTCCGCCAGGCCCTCGACGCCGGCGCCCTCGGCACCTGGTCCTGGGAGATGGCCACCGACTCTCTTGACCTGGACGAGCGCGCCGCCGAACTCCTCTTCGCCGAGCCCCACACTCCCATCCGCCGCTCCGAGCTCCGCCGCCGTATCGTCCACTCTGAAGATCTGCCCAACACTCCCCCCGACCTCCGCGAAACTGTCCTTAGCGGCGGCCTCTACAGCTCCGAATACCGCGCCGAAGGCCCCGACAAAACCCAGCGCTGGATCGCCGCCCGCGGCCTCGCCACGTTCGACGAGGCCCACAAGTTCACCGGCATGATCGGCACCGTGCAGGACATCACCGGCCGCAAGACCCAGGAAGCCACTCTCCGCCAGTCCGAAAAGCTCGCTGCCACCGGCCGACTCGCCGCCACCATCGCGCACGAGATCAATAACCCGCTCGAAGCCGTCACCAATCTCATCTACATCTGCAAAACCGACCCCACCGTGCCGGCGCCCATCCAGCGGCTGCTCGAAAGCGCCGACGACGAGCTCGCCCGCGTCACCCAAATCGCCCAGCAGACGCTCGGCTTCTATCGCGACACCACCCGCCCCGGCGAAATCGACTTCAGCGCTTTGCTGTATGGCATCGTAGAGCTTTTTTCCCGAAAGCTCGACTTCAAACGCCTCGCCTGCCGCACTCACATCCAGCCTGGCCTCCGCCTCTACGGCCTGCAGGGCGAAATCCGCCAGGTCTTCTCCAATCTCCTCGTCAACGCCATCGACGCCTCGGAAGATTCAGAGCTCCTCATCCGCGCGCGCGGTGGTGTGGCCGGGGGACGCCCCGGCGTCTCCTGCCTCATCGCTGATCGGGGCACCGGGATCCCCCTCGATGTGCGCGAGCGCCTCTTCTCGCCATTCATCACATCCAAGCACACCTTCGGGACCGGCCTCGGCCTCTGGGTCACCCGCGGCATCGTTGAAAAGCATGGCGGCACGATCCTCTACCGCACCCGCACGGACCCGCCCACCGGCACCGTCTTCCGCGTCTTTCTGCCCGCCGATGTACCCAACCGGGAAGTTTTCAACTCCCCTCCTCAGCGTTTTCTCCAGTAGACTTACCGGCAGATTCGCTTTACTCTTTCACGCATCATCTGTAGGAAGTGGTAAGACTTATGTTCGCCGGAGCCCCGAAGAAATTCGCCCCGTTAAGCCTTCCCTCGGTTCAGGACCCCCGTGATGAATCCATTTCTGCTCAGCAGTCGCTCCCCGAACGATCGCTTTGATCCCGCTGCTTCCCCCGGCGACGAAGCGCAGAAACAAAGCCCGGCAACCAGAATCCTGGTTGTAGATGACGAAAAAGTCATAGCCGACACCATCGTCCAGATCCTCAACCGCAACGGCTTCATCGCCGAGGCGGCTTACGGTGGCGAAGAGGCCATCGACAAAGCGAAGCGTCACTGCCCGGAGCTCGTCCTCTCCGACGTGCTTATGCCGAAGGTCGACGGCGTTGAAGCCGCAATCGAGATTCGCAGGCACTGTCCCGAGACCCGCATCGTTCTCTTCAGCGGCCAGGCCGCCACCGTCGAAATCCTCGCGCGCGCTCGTGAGCGCGGCCACACCTTCGAGCTCCTCCCCAAACCCATCCACCCGACCGAGCTCATCAAGCACCTCCGCGAAGAGCCGCAACGCTAGCCGCTGCCGATGAACAACTTCGATCAGGTATGGGATCACGCATGTGAGTCGATCAACATTTACGACGGCCCGCAAATTTTTCTGAAGAGCTATCGCAGCGCCGACCCCGATGCAGCCTTGATCTACGCGGCGACCTTTTGTCAGTCAGAGGTCTGTAATGGTGGATTCCATCAGTTCTTCTCTAACAGCACAGGTGTTCTCGCACCGGAGGCTCTGGAAGCGTTCAGCCGGTTGGGAATGCCGAACACTGCCGACGTCGTGCGACAAGCCTGCGAACGTGTCGGGAATCCATATCCTCGAGAGCGATCAGCGCGCAAACTCTTGTTGAGCGAAAGCAAGTTCCGTGATCTTGACGACCGATTTTATGACTGTCTGGAGCAGGAAAACGGCGGGTTCGAGGCAGCATCGCAGCGGTTCATCGGCGAGTGCGTGGATGAGACGACGAACGACTAACCACTAGCAACTAACAACTCCCGCTCCTTCTGCATCCGACCCAGAGAGCATGATTAACGACCTCTGGTACAAGAACGCCGTCCTCTACTGCCTGCACGTCGGCTCCTTCATGGACACCACCGGCGACGGCACCGGCGACTTCCGCGGCCTCATGCGCCGCCTCGACTATTTGCAAGGCCTCGGCATCACCGCCATCTGGCTCATGCCCTTCCAGCCGTCGCCCATGCGCGACGACGGCTACGACATCTCCGACTACTACAACGTCGACCCACGCTACGGCACACTCGGAGATTTCGTCGACTTCACCCACGCCTGCGATCAGCGCGGCATGCGCGTGCTCATCGACCTCGTCGTCAACCACACCTCTGACCAGCACCCCTGGTTTCAATCCGCGCGCAGCTCTCCCGACTCTCCGTTCCGCGACTGGTACGTCTGGTCCAAGAAAAAACCACGCGACGCGGCCAGCGGCGTCGTCTTCCCCGGCGTGCAAAAATCCACCTGGAACTACGACGAAAAAGCCCGTCTGTACTACTTCCACCGCTTTTACGAATTCCAGCCCGACCTCAACACCTCCAACCCGCAAGTCCAGGCCGAGATCCTCAAGATCATGGGCTTCTGGATGCAGCTCGGCGTCTCCGGCTTCCGCATGGACGCCGTGCCCTTTGTCATCGCGAAGAAGGGCCCCGACATCACCAAACAAATCGAGCAGTACGACATGCTCCGCACCTTCGCCGAGTTCATATCCTGGCGCCACGGCTCGGCCATCGTCCTCGCCGAAGCCAACGTCCTGCCCGACACCGACATGGAATACTTCGGCGCCGAAGGCGAGCGCCTGCAGATGATGTTCAACTTCCAGGTCAATCAGCATCTCTTCTATGCGTTCGCCACCGCTGACACGCAACCGCTCATCCAGAGCCTCAACTCCACCAAACCGCGTCCCGCCACCGCGCAGTGGGGCCAGTTCCTCCGCAATCATGACGAGCTCGATCTCGGCCGCCTCAAGCCGGAACAGCGCGAAGCCTGCTTCGCCGCCTTCGCTCCCGAAAAGGACATGCAGCTCTACAAGCGCGGCATCCGCCGCCGCCTCGCGCCCATGCTGCACGGCGACCGCCGCCGCCTCGAGATGGCCTACTCGCTCATGCTCTCCTTGCCCGGCACTCCCGTCATCCGCTACGGCGACGAGATCGCCATGGGCGACGACCTCTCGCTCCCCGAACGCAACTCCTGCCGCACGCCCATGCAGTGGTCGCGCGACGCCAACGCCGGCTTCACCACCAATCCGCATCCAAAGAACCCCGTTATCACCGGTGGCACCTACGGCTACGAACACGTCAACGTCGCCGACCAGCGCCGCGACCCCGACTCCTTCATGAACTGGATGGAGCGCATGATCCGCACGCGCAAAGAAACACCCGAAATCGGCTGGGGCGACTTCACCGTCGTGCCCTCACGTCGCGACGACGTCCTGATCCTCCGCTACACCTGGCAGGAAAACTCCGTCGTCGTCATCCACAACTTCTCCGCCGACCCCGTCGAGCTCCGCTTCCGCTCCTCCGCGAAACCAACCGCCGCGCAAGAAGCAGGGAAGCTCAACCCCCAAACAGATCGATAGCTATCTGACCAATCTCCTCTCCAACGATCAGACCAGTGCGACGGCACCGGCCGTCACCGCATCCTGCTCGAACCCTACGGCTACCGCTGGTTCCGCGTCGGCGGCCAGGACGACCTCCTTCACCGCGCCACCACCTGACCCCGGCCCCGGCCCATAATTCCGGGTGGCCCATCCTTCGCGGTAAGGCGAAGGGTGGGCTATCGCGCGTGGTAGCGCGCGAGACTATATCCTGTCTGCGGGTTCGCACGATGGCATCGTTGAACGTGTCACCGCGCGACGGCAACGGAGTCCAGTCCATTCGAGTCTCAAATAAATAGAGGTGTGTATGGCGTTCCGAAATTGCATTGTAGCAGGCTGCTTCTGTTCGGCCTCGCCGCCTCGTTCCAAACTTCTTCGCCAACACCTTTGCAGACCGCTCCTGCGAAATCCACCGGCTACGCGCGCACCCTCACAGAACGCTGACGGCCAACCGAACGGCTCCGCCAACGCCCTCGTAAAGTCCACCATCCAGAACGAGCTCAATGCCATCGACAACGACCACACCCACTGGATGTACCAGTCGCAAACCCGCAAGAACGGCGCCACGCTCACCGAAGAGGTTGTCGAAACAACGCATGGCAATCTCGAGCTTGTGATCGCGCGCAATGGACAGCCTCTCAGTCCCGACGAGCAGAAGCAGGCCGACGAGAAAGCTCAGAAGTTCGTCAACGATACCGCCGCGCAACAGAAACAGCGCGGTGACCTCGACGCCGATGGTAAGAAGAGCAAAGAAATGCTGAAAATGCTGCCGGACGCGCTGATCTTCACCTACGCTGGTCATGAGGGAAACAGGACGAAGCTCACCTTCAAGCCCAATCCTGACTTCCATCCTCCATCGCGCGAAGCCAAGGTCTTCGCCGCCATGGAAGGCCAGATGGTGATCAACACCAAAGAGCACAGGCTGGTTGAGTTCTCCGGCCACCTGATGAAGCCCGTGAAGTTCGGCGGCGGCCTCCTCGGCGACCTCGACGCTGGCGGCTCCTTCGACGTGCGCCAGCTGGAAGCCGGCCCCGGACACTGGGAGATCTCGCTCCTGAAGGTAAACATTAAAGGCAAAGCCCTATTGTTCAAAACCATCAGCGAGCAACAGGACGAGCGGGACAGCCACTTCAAACGCGTCCCCGATCACCTGACCCTCGCTCAGGCATACGATCTGGCCATAAAGCAACAGGCGCCCCCTGGAAAACCCCGATCCGGCGATTGAATCTCCCCGCGCCTCCGCACGTCTTATCCTTGATACAGACGCCATGCCCAACAGTCTCCCCATCGCCATCTACTACGAGCAGCCCCACTGGTTCAAACCGCTCTTCGCCGAGCTCGACCGCCGCGGCACACCGTACGTCAAGCTCTACGCACCCGACCACTCCTGGTCGCCGGGGGAACATCCTGAAGAGCAGTACTCGCTCGTCTTCAACCGCATGTCGCCCTCCGCCTGGAACCGCTCCAACGGCGACCAGATCTTCTACAGCCTCGGCTTCCTCGAGCACCTCGAATCCCGCCACGTCAAAGTCATCAACGGCTACAAGGCCTTCCAGTCCGAGCTCTCCAAAGCCGGCCAGCTCGTCCTCGCCGATTCCCTCGGCCTGCCCTACCCGAAGGCCCGCGTCATCCATCGCCCCGAACAAGCGCTCGCCGCCACCGAGGGCCTCCGCTGGCCGATCGTCGTAAAGCCGAACATCGGCGGCTCCGGTGCCGGTGTCAAGCGCTTCGACGGCGCCTCACAGCTCCGCCACGCCATTGCTTCGGCTCCGGGAACAGCAGACGCGCTCCAGTTCGGCCTCGACTCCACCGCGCTCGTCCAGGAGTTCATCCCCGCGCAGGACGCCCATATCGTCCGCGTCGAAGTGCTCAACGGCAAATATCTCTACGCCATCAAGGTCCACATCACCGGCGAGACCTTCGACCTCTGCCCCGCAGACATCTGCCGCACCACCACCGGCACCGACCTGAACCGCGCCGCCTGCGCCATCGATGCTCCGAAGACCGGCATCACCGTCGAAGCCTTCACGCCGCCGCCTGACGCGATCCGCGACGTCGAACTCCTCATGCAACACTCCGGCATCGACATCGGCGGCGTCGAGTACATCACTGATGCCCGCCACGGCCCGGGTGAACCAGCCCAGCGCTACTACTACGACATCAACGCCCTCTCCAACTTCGTCGCCGACGGCCCGAACGTCATCGGCTTCGATCCCTTCGCCAAACTCGTCGGCTGGCTCGAAGCCGAAGCCGGCATCACGTCTGCGGCTATCTGAGCGGATCGATTGCCTATGACACCGCGGATTGCCATCTTGTATCAAGCCGTCCCAGCTCCCTCCGTCGATGGTGCTGTTAAGCCCACAAAGCCGGGCGGCTACTCCGACAGTGGCGCAGATATTGCTTTTGCTCTCCGCTCTCGCGGTGTTTCCATTGTCACGCCGAACACCGGACCCGATGCTGCCGTGGTCACCGACTGGGTATGGCCTGATACCGCAGCTGGCATACAGGCAGCCATCGAGCACGGCGCAACCGTACTCTGGGCAAACACCGCCCTGTTTAGCGAACACCCGCTCATTGGCATCGGCGCGCCGATTCGCATCGTTGGCCAACACCCTGATCGCGCCGGCAAAGCAGAAGATAAACACATCACGAACGCGCGGTTGCTAGCCGCCGGCCTGCCCATCACACCTTCGCTCACTATCTCGGCCGATGCGTCACGGTTCGGAGACGTCGCTCTTTCCAACCTGACTCCCGCCGAACTCCACGCCCGCGGCTACAACTTTCCTTTGGTGATAAAGCCGATCCGCGGCCGCGGCAGCCAGGGTGTCACCGTTGTCGCTGACTTCAACCAGCTTCAGACCACCGCGCAGGTGCTGCTCGACGCGCGGAACGACGGCGGTTCTCTCTTGTACGGCAGCCGGCTCATGCTGGAGGAGTACCTTCCCGGCGAAGAGTTCACAGTCAGCATCATGCCTCCGGGCCTCTACCAGATCGGTGGCCGCGAAATCATAAAATCCGACTATTGGGCGCTCCCGCCCATCCGGAGGTTCAGCCATCACAATGGAGTAGCTCCGTACAACGGGGTGGTTGCGGTGACAGCAAACAGTGAGGTCTTCTCCCGCGAAGCCCAATCCGACGCACGCACCCGGAAGGCTCTCCACGCGTGTGTGCGCGCTGCTGATCTGCTCGGCGCATCTGCACCGGTTCGCATTGACTGCAGGCTCTCCCGTTCCGGGTCCTACATGCTGTTCGATTGCAATATGAAACCCAACATGACTGGACCGGGCCGGCCCGGTCGCGATGATCAGGACAGCCTGATGTCCATGGCCGCACGCAGCATCGGCTGGGATTACACTGACCTGCTTCTCAACATGCTTGCGCAGGCCTGGATCGCGAACGCTGCTCCCGTTTCTGCTTTGGAGATGTGAACTCATGCGCTACGGCTTCTGGCTTCCTGTGTTCGGCGGTTGGCTCCGCAACATCGACGACGAACACATGCCCGCGACGTGGGAGTACGTGCGCGACCTCTGCATCCGCGCCGAAGATCTCGGGTACGATCTCACCCTCATCGCCGAGCTCAACCTGAACGACATCAAGGGTGTTGAAGCCGACTCGCTCGACGCCGTCACAACTACAGCCGCGCTCGCCGCCGTCACCCGCAAGCTCGAGCTCATGGTCGCCGTCCGTCCGACCTTCCACAACCCCGCGCTGCTCGCCAAGCAGGCCGCCAACATCGACCGCATCAGTAACGGCCGCCTCACCCTCAACGTCGTCAGCTCCTGGTGGCGCGACGAAGCCACAAAATACGGCATCCCCTTCGACGAGCACGACGACCGCTACGCGCGCACCTCCGAGTGGCTGGATGTCCTCACCAACTGTTGGTCGCAACAGAACACATCCTTCCACGGCCGCTTCTACCAAATCGAGAACAACATCCTCTCGCCAAAACCCGTGCCGCGCCGCACCTACTCGCGCGCTCCGGAAGGGCTCACCCGCCCCACACTCTACGCCGGCGGCGAATCCGAGACCGCCAAGAACCTCATCGCGGCCAAGTGCGATGCCTACCTGATGCACGGTGATGATCCCGCTACCATCGCTGCCAAAGTTGCCGACATGAAGCAACGGCGCACACAACACCCCGATCTTCCGCCGCTTATCTTCGGCATCACCGGCTACTGCATCGTGCGCGACTCCGAAGCCGAAGCGAACAGGGAAGTGGAGCGCATCACCTCCCAGCCCGACCCCACGCAATCGCCCGCGGGCTTCGCGAACTTCCAGCAGTGGATCACGGGCTCGCAGCTCGAGAAGAAACTCTCGCTGCGGGACTACTCCGTCTCCAATCGCGGCCTGCAGTCAGGCCTCATCGGCACACCGGAGCAGGTGAAGCAACGCCTCGCCGACTTTGAAGGCGGCGGCTGCTCACTCGTCCTCCTGCAAAGCTCTCCGCAGCACGACGAAATGACCCGCTTCGCGCGACAAGTCATGGACTGAAAATCCGCGGCCGCTTTTCGCTGAAAATTTGCAATCACTCCCCGACTGAGAATCCGCTATCTTCTGATAGCTTCGTCGCAATGGCCACGCACGCCACACCCTGGTATCGACGCCGCGTCGAGCGCTGGTCGCACCTCCGTCCCATACCGCTCAGCCGGCTATGGATGCTGCTCCTTGCGGCTTTTCTCCTCTTCTCCGTGTTCGGCTTCTACGCCGACCTGATGAGTCACGGCACGCTGCCGTACGCGATCGCTCTCCTCATCGCCGCAATCAGCGGCTTCAACGCCGTGCTCTGGATCCTCACCGTGGCGAAGCTTCCAATTGTGTTCATCGCTCCGTTGATAGTCCTTCAGTTCTTCATCGGGCTCATTAATGCCAAAGCAGGTCATTGGATGGGACAAGGCTTCTCTCTTCAGGCTGTGCCGCCAGAGCGGGGAATTCACTTCGCTGCCACCTGCATCCTCGTCGCGACGATCACGTCGTACTTCTTCTTCACCATCTTTATCCGCACGGAAGGAAAGCGGTCGCTCATCCTTCAGAATGAACTGGAGCTGGCCCACAGTATCCAACGAACCCTCGTTCCCACCCTCGAGATCCGAACAGCTCGTTTCGAACTCTATGGAATCTCGCAGCCCAGCGAGAAGGTCGGCGGCGACCTTGTCGACGCGGTATCGCTCGAAAACGGTGATCTTATCGCCTTTCTCGCTGACATCACCGGGCACGGTCTCGCCGCGAGTATCCTCATGGGCCGCGTCAAGACCGCGGCTCGCACAGCACTGCTTGACGCCGGCGAACGGGAGCCTCAGGAGACGATCCCGCTGCTTCTGAACCGCCTCAACACGGTTCTGCCACAGGTCAAAGAATCTCAGCTGTACGCCACCTTCACAGGCTTCCGCTTCGGTGCGGACGGCAGCGTCTTCTGCGCGCTCGCCGCCAGCCCTCCGGTGGTTCACTGGCATGCTTCCGCACAATCCATCTCGCATTGCCAGGAGCCGCAGTTTCCCGTTGGCCTGCTGCCTCAGTCGCAATTCGATGGCTTCTCACTAGACGCTGCAACCGGCGATCTCTTCGTCGTCGCCACCGACGGAATCCTCGAAGTGGCTGACAAGCACGGAGAGGAGTTTGGCCTGGAACGCCTCAATCAGGTGGTCGCCTCCGGAGCGCGCGATCCCTTGCCACAGCTCGCTACGAGGATTCTCGCCGCCGCGCGCAGCTACGGCCGGCAACTCGATGACCAGACCATCCTGCTGGTCCGGCGCCTGTGATTGGGCCGCAAAAAAAACAGACCTCGCACGGAGGCGAGGTCTGTCGTGATCATGCTGTTGCGTTGTTAGCTGCGGATCAAACGACGGCGCATCATGCCCGCCGCGCCCAGGATGCCAGTCCCCAGCAACATCAGGCTGGACGGCTCCGGAATGGCAGTGCTGCCAGTCAGAACGTGCACATCGCTCAGCAATAACGCTCCGTCCGCACCGCCCGGCGTCGTCGACGAAAACTCAAGCGTCTCCGTACCAGATGTTGCGACAAAGCTGTCACTGAATGAGTGAAAGAGAACCGAATCTCCCACCGGAGTCACCGCGGTGGGCCCCGAGAGCGTTGAGCCGCCCACCAGGACCGTCAGGGATGGCGTCGCATTACAGCAGTTGTCACCGGTTAGATCACGTGCGTTGTCCATAAAGGTCAACGTGTACGTCTGACCTGCAGTCAGCCCGGTCAGCGAGGTGCTGAACGAGCCATCCGCCTGGATGAACCCGGCCGTCGTATCGCCGGACGGCAAACTGCCGTTGTTCCAAAAGCCGCTTGTGTTGTAAACCGTGGACCCCGTCGCACCGGTGCTGGTCCAGCCCGGAACAGCACCGTAGCCAGGAACACCATTCGATGGGCTGAAATTCGGGTTCGTGACGTCGGCCCGTGCCGCCAATCCTAAACCCGCAAACATGAGTACTGCTGCCATGACACGTAACCGCATATTGACCCCCGTTGTGAACTGCTGCTGCATAATCCTGCACGACTGCTCCTTTTGAAACAATCAAAATCGTGCTAGGTTGCCACACACTCGGGAGTAACAATGGTAACCATCAGATAGTTATTTCAGTTACCCTAAAGTTCGTTACGAATGGGGTTTCGTTTTACTTCAATGCGTAACTGCCATAACCTGAATTGCATATGTCGGGTTACCTTTTTTCGAGCCGCCGCCGTTTTCTCCGCACCAGCGCCACCGCCTCGGCGCTTGCCATCCGCGCGATCCGGGCTCTTGCCCAGGCCAGCGCGCCCGCGACGCTCGCGATCCACGCGGAACAGCCCGGCCCGGCACTGCCAGCGAACTACATCGGGCTCTCCTATGAGATCGAGCAGCTCTCCGACCCCTCCTTTTTCTCCCCCGCTAATACCGGTCTGATCGAGCAGTTCCGTGCGCTCTCCCGTAACGGCGTCCTCCGTCTCGGCGGTAACACCTCTGACGTCGGCTGGTGGAAGCCGAAGCCCGACAGCAAGCAGCCTCCGCTGCCGTCGAACGTCGTGCTCCAGACTCCGCAAGGCGAACGCTCGCCCATGGATCTCGCCTACGCCGTCACACCCGAAGCCGTTCGCAACCTGCGCGCCTTTCTCGACGCGACTGGCTGGACCTGCCTCTACGGCATCAATCTCGGCTCCAGCACGCCGGCACGCGCTGCCGACGAAGCCGAATTCGTCCATAAGACCCTCGGTACCCGACTCGAATACTTCCAGATCGGCAACGAGCCCGACGGCTTCGGCCGCCGCTTCCGCGACAAGAACACCTGGGACGCGAACGCCTACTTCAACGATTGGTTCGCCTCTGCCAACGCCATTCGCGCACGCGTACCTTCTGCCCGCTTCGGCATGCCCGATGTCGCCAGCAAAGTTTCATGGTTCCCCACCATCGCCGACCGTCTCTCCGCGCTCAAGGAGCGGCCGGACGTCGTCGCCCTCACGCATCACTATTACTTCACCGGTCCGCCATCGAACCCCAAGGCCAACATCAACGATCTTCTGCACCCTGACCCACGCGTCACCCGCGACGCAACCATCGCACGCGCCGCCGCGCAGAAGCTCGGCACGCACTACCGCATGACCGAAGGCAACAGTTGCTATCGCGGCGGCAAGCCGGGCTTCTCTGACGTCTTCGCTGCCACGCTCTGGTCGGCCGACTACTGCCTTCTGCTCGCCTCACTCGGCTACTCCGGCGTAAACCTTCACGGCGGCAGCGCCAGGCAGGTTGCCAACTCTCTCGGCGGCCGGCTTCCGGGCGACGCCCTCATCTCCAACCCGAATGAAGTCCACCCACGCCCGTTCTATACGCCGATCGCCGACATTAATGGCCAGTATGTCGCCGAGCCTACCTTCTACGGTCTGCGCTTCGCCGGCCACCTCGCCGGAGGCACCATGCTTCCGCTGACCTTCAACCCGGGCGCTGTCAACGCAACCGCCTACGCCGCGAAGCTCCCCACCGGCCAGGCCGTCGTCGCGATCATCAACAAGGACGCCGATCATCCGCTCCACATCGATCTCGCCGGCTACAGCGTCGGCCGCACGCTCACCGCGCAATCGCTCGCATCGCGCACCGTCGAAGATCGCGAAGCCGCAGGCAACCGCGAAGCCTCAACGGTTCCGCCCGCCACCGCGATGCTCCTCTACAGCTCGCGCTGACTCACCGTGCGCGCAAACACGGGCGTCCTTCGTGGACGCCTTTCACTTGCTCGCACTACGGCTCCCGCCCGGTCCCCAGATTCGAAACTCGCCCGAGCAATGCATCATGCTCATCAGGTACAGCATCCCGTCGTAGTAGCGCTGCTCACCTGACGGCATCGGCATCGCCCACAACGCATCCACGAACGCATCGGCGTCCTTGCCTTTGCTCGCCGCCAGGCTTCCCACCGCAGCCGTCGCCATCATGCCGGGCGAGTGCCGCTCCGACAGCGGCTTGCCATCCAGCGTATAGCGGTCGACAAACCGATCCGTGCCCTGGCTCACCAGGAACCGCTGATACCGGTCGCTCAGCACCGGCTCATCCGCGCTCTTCCGCCACCACGAATAATCCACCGACCAGTTGCTCACGCTGCGCCACGAGTCATAGCCAAACTGCACCGGCTTCTTATCCCACCCCATCGCGGGTGTCGCGTCGAAGTTCGCGCGGTCCGGCGTCAATGCCGTCTCGGGCCCTGTGACCTTCGCGAAAAATCCGCGGCTCACCTCCGCCGCACGCGCCCAGAACGCACGATCCTCCACTGGTCCCCACCGCGCCCACAGCTCGTAAAACGCCGGCAGATGATAGCTCGGATCGGTCGTCTGGTTCTGCACATTCGGCACAAACAGAATCATCGTGTGCTGCTCATTCACCATCGGCCCGATCGTCTCGGTCCAAGGTCCGCGCGGCCGTGGAAACACCGGCGGCTTCGGCGCCGGCTCTCCCTTCGCCGCGGCGTCTGCCGCTGCTTTCGCGGCAGCTTTCTCACGTGCCGTTTCGTTAGGGCTTGGCCAGGGATGATCCGGCATCACAAACGGCGGATCCTGCGCATGAATCCGGAACGGCCCCGTCCCGCTCAGCACCGGATGGTGCCGCATCCCGCGCAAAATCCTGTCCGCCTCAGCCTGGTAGTTATAGATTCCCTTGCCGTTGCCCCAGCGGTTCGCTGCAAAGTACAGCGACATCACGAAGTACTCTTCTCCATCCGGCGCCGGACCTGTGGACCGCGGCGTTCCATCCGTGTTCATCGACCACGCAAAGTACCCCACGCTCGGGTTCTTCGGGTCGGTGACCAGCATGTACGTGTGCGCCCAGTTCCATATTGCGTCGAACTCATGCTTCTTGTTCAGCTCGACCGCGATCATCATGCCGTAGCTCATGCCCTCCGTGCGCGCGTCGTTGTTCGCCCAGTCCGTGATGTACGCCAGCGGCCCGTTCTCATTCTTCCCGATCTCGAAGTACACCGCCTGCGTCTGCGGATCGCCGTGAAAGAACTGCTGAAACGTCGCCTCGATCTTCGCGTGAGTCTCCGCCGGCGAATGTCCATGCTCGGCAAACAGGTCGCGATAGCGCCCTGTTTTATATGCTCCATCCCCATCACTCGGCGACTGCGCGAAACCCACGCCCGACACAATCGCCGCAACAACCAGAGTCAACACTCCTCGCATCAACGACCGTCTTCTCTCGCGCACAAACCCACCTTACACGCGCGGAATTTCTTGCGCTCAAAATCAAAATAGGCGCCCGCATCGGGCGCCCATTCTGGTTGTTCTCTCTCAATTTTTTAGAAACGGATGAACGCCTCAAATTGATAGATACGTGGCTGATTTTCCTGAGCCGTTACCTGGCCGAACGTCGAGCTGGTCCAGTCCGTGACGACCGTGTGGTTCGGGCCGCTTCCACCCAGAACCGGGTGGTTCATGGCGTTGATCAAATCGAGGCGAATCTGAATGGCCAGGGGCTCATACAGCTTCGACAACGAGAAGTTCCGCTGCACGGCTCCGTCCAGCTGGTTCAGGAAGTCGCTGCGCAGGTTGTCGAACCGGATCGGAAGAGTGCGGATCTGGTACGAATTTCCGTAGATCGGGTTAGTTGGGCTTGCGACGTCTAGGCCAGACGTTTTTGTCGTCGCTTTGTTTGCCCAAAGCGAGGTGTTGAACCATGTTGCAGTTGAACTCTTCTTATAACCGCTCCTACCCCAGGCGGAACTTCCGGGGCCATCCGACCCGAGGAATACGGGAAGCGTAGTCGACGGATCGAACTCAAGTGGCTGTCCGCTCTGCACCTGGTACACGCCCTGCACCTGCCATCCGCCAATGATCTGCGAGACCACGCCCCCGTTGTTCACGTAGTCGCGACCCGGACCAAAGGGCAACTGATAGATGCCGCCGGTCGAGAACCGGAATGTGCGGTCGTTTGCCGACAGCCCATACCACGGCTGCGGATCGCTCGGGTTCAGGTACTGCGTCGCGTCCAGCGACTTCGACCATGTGAAAGCGGAGGTCACGCTGGCACCGTGCGTGAACCGGCGGGTCAACTGAGCCTGGAACGAGTGATAGATCGACGATCCGCTCGTCACGTACGCCGTAACGCCCGTGAACTGCGGATAAGGTTTCACCAGCTGGCTGACCCCGAGATTCGATGAGGAGCCAAGCGAAACCGTGCTCGGCGCAATCCCCTTGAAGGGGTTGGGGACCTGAGCCGACATCGCAGTATTCTCAGTGACATCCGACCCATTCGTGAAGGTCGAGAGGTACTGCTGCGGAATCGCGTTGAAGTCCTTCTGGATGGGAAGGTGAAGACCGTGGTTGCCCACATAAGCGATGTCTGCCAGCCACGCACCGAACTGATGCTGAATATCGAAGCTCCACCGCATGTTGTACGGTGTCTTTGGATTCATAGGCTGGAAGGTCACCGACTGCCCGAGATACGTCTGCAGGCCGAGCGAGTTGCCGGTCGGCTGCGCGATACCGTTCGGGAACGGATTCGCGAGCGTATAACCGCCGCCCGCAGTCTGATAGGCATAGGTCTGCCCCGTTCCCGGGACCTGGTTCGCAATTCCGCTGACCGAAGTCGCCTGCGTAAAGCCTTGTTGCGGCAGCAGGAACGTGCTCGTCGAGCCTGAATTACCACCGGAGAGGTAGAAGGTGGAAAGCGAGTCGTCGAAAATGCCGAAGCCGCCACGGACGACCGTGTTGGGCTGGACCTCGTAGGCGAAGCCTACGCGGGGCAGCATGTTGATGATCTGCGTGTGGTAGTCCTGATTGCCCGAAAGCGTTGTCGACGAGTCGCCCAGGAAGCGCAGGCCCCCGGTCGTCGGCAGACTGCTGGGCATCGGCGCCGGCAGGTTCGGGATTGTGGCCGATTTGTAAACCTTCGCCGCAGATGCGCTGGCCGGGTTTGTCGCTCCGAAGTCGAAGTACGTGTTCGCCTTCTGGTTGCGCTCGTTGTTTGGTCCCTCGTACTCAAAGCGCACGCCGAGGTTCACGGTCAGGTTGGTCAGCGGCTTCCAGTCGTCCTGGATCCACTCGGCCATGTAGTTCGAACGCGAAGCGAGGTTTGAGTTGATCGTCACCGCCAACGAGTTCGGTAGCCCATACAGGAACTGCGCCAGGCCGAATCCGAGCGACTGCGCCGAAGTGATCGAGCTTGCCGTCACATAGGAACCGTTGTTTTGGTATCGGCCGTTGCCCTGCGTTGTGATACCTGCATTGGTGTTGTACATGCGGTACTCATAGCCCATGCGCAGAAAGTGCTTGCCCCAAAGCCTGCTCACCTGCACCGAGCCCAGCGTCACGTCATCGTGCGAGAGCACACCGTTGTCGGAGTTCAGCGAGGTATCTCCCGTGATGTCGATGCGCGGGAATGACTGCGCGTTCGGTCCCATGTTGTCCACGAGGTAGCTGGGCATGCCGATCGAAGTCGGATTCAGCAGGCCCTGCGAGGTAACAACGTTCTGATTCACAAACCGTGTCCAGGTCAGGTGTGCCTCGACCACCGTCTGCGGGCTGATGGTAAAGATGTAGCCCAGCGCTATGCCCTTGTTCAGATAGGTCAGCGACGTTCCGCTCACCGGGGCGAAGTACGTGTTCTTCGCCGGCTGCAGACGACGGCTCTGGACCCAGTGCCCATACAGCTGCTGTCGATTCGACAAAGTGAAGTCGCTGCGAACGATGTACGCGTAATAATGATCCGGCTCAGCCTTCGAATAGGCGTAGTTGCCGCCTCCGACTGTGAGCGGCGTCGTATTCGGCTCAGGGTAATACTTCAGCGCCGCCTTCGCGATCGCGCTTACCTCGCCCGCCGGGATCAGGTTGCCCGGAATGGCCGAACGAACGATGCAGGTCTTGCCGCTCCCGCAGATGGGTCCACCCGTCGTCACAACCCCCGACGTCGGATCGTACAGCTGGAACTTGTTCGTCGTACCCGCTGGATGCGAAGGATCAAGCTGGTACAGCTCGGAGAAGTCATAGTAGCCGGGCGTCGTCTCGCCGCGCTCCGCCTTGGTGGGCACGGTCAGCAACTGCACGTTCGGAGTCGCCGACTGGCTGTGCTCATAACCCGTGAAGAAGAACCACTTGTCCTTCCAGATCGGGCCACCTACCGCTCCGCCTTCGCGCATCCATGAAGCCTTCGCCGGCGTCGACGTTGCAGTGTGCCAGTAATTCGTGTTCAGGTCAGGGTTCTGATAGGACGCGAACACCACGCCATGGAACGTATCCGTTCCGCTCTTCAGGGACGTATTCACAAAGCCGCCCGACGAGTGGCCTTCCGTCGCATCGTACGAGGAGGTCTCCACCTTGTACTGCCCGATGAACTCCGTCGAAGGCGTGTACGCCGAAAAACGGATGCGGTTATCCGGTGCACCGTCCAGCCGGTACTCCATCGAGTTCAGCACCGATCCGTTCACTGATACGGTCGCCGTGCTGCTGTCATAGGAGTGAATGTTTGGGTTCACACCGCTCACCAGGATGCCCGGCGCCAGCGTCTCCAGCGTGAACGGATTGCTGTACACCAGCGGCAGCTCCTCGATCGACTTCTCCTCCACGATCGTGCCGAGCGTCGCCGTTGAGGTCTGCAGCTGCTGAACACCCGTCTCCACCTCCACCGTCTCACTCGTCGAGCCGATCGGCAGGCTGATGTTCTGCTGGTTCGTCTGGTTCACGTCCACAACCGTGTGCACGCGCTCCGTCTTCTTGAATCCTTCGCGGTCAACCGTGATGGTGTAGCTGCCGGGGTTCAGGTCGGCGAACGTATAGTTTCCATCCGAGTTCGTCTTCGCCGTCTGCACCACACCGGTCGCTTCGTTCTTCAGCTGCACGACCGTGTCAGGCAGAATGGCTCCCGTATCGTCCGTCACATGACCCGCGATACTTCCGCGTTCCGTTTGCCCTGGGGCATATCCCGCGAACCCGGTAATCAGCAGTCCCAGAACCAGGCCGCGCAAAACCATTCGCATTCCCGATCCGCGCGCTCGTCCCAATCCTGTAAGACACAAAGGCACGGTCGCCGGCCTCGCGGCTAGCCGCGTCATTCGTCCATTCATTTGCATGTCACTGCTCCTTAAAGTACTGCTGAAAGAAATTCATATCGGAACACTGTCCGTGTCGAAAAACCCGCAACTACGCTCGCAGAGATCGTCACTGTCGTTCAGTTGTGCTGTCCGCGTAGGTGATCTAACCGACATAATCCAGTTCGGCTTAGGCTCCGATTCTGGGAGATTACGGGGGCTGACCACCGCCGGGGATTATTTCCTGTCGGACACATACCTGTCAAACAGCTTCTGTCGTGTATCAAAATAGATACACCAGCCGCTCGCAAATCTGTCAGTCAGCCGCTTCAACGCGGTAGGCGTGGTTGCCTAGAACAATGCCTGTTGCTTGACAGCTAAACGCGTAACAGCGCAAGATTTTTGGGAAAAATAGAAATCAAACCTGCGTCGTAGGTAGTAATACCGATTCGACAGCGAAGTGATCCGGGAATCGCCTAACCGTGCGTTTATACCGCTTTGCCGAGCGCCGCAGGTACATAAAAAACGTCGGGCCAGTTCGTTCCTTCGGAGGCAACATATGACGCTGTTTTATCCACGCAAGCAGTGGCTCTCGGCCGTGCTGCAACTTTTTGCATTCACCCTCTTCACTCTAGCTCTGCCGTCGATGAACGCCCAGGTCGCCGGAACCGGAACTATCCAGGGCGTCGTTACCGACCCCACCGGAGCCTTTGTGCCTGGCGCGACGGTCACCCTCACGGAAGAGTCCACGCACGTCGTCCACACTGCCAAAACCGACAGCGCCGGCGCCTACGTCTTCCCCAACATCGTCGTGGGCACCTACACCCTGAGCGTCGCCGATGCCGGTTTCCAGACCTACTCCAAGATCCACAATGTTCTGGAAGTCGGATCCAACATTGGCATAGACGCCCACCTCGCCCTCGGTAAAGAAGAGCAGACCGTCACCGTCGAAGCTGAAGGTCTCGCTCTCCAAACCGAGGACCCCAAGTTCAAGCAGACCGTCGACGAGAAGCAGATCGCGGAACTCCCGCTCAACTCTGCGTCGCGCCAAGTCACCGGCCTGATCTACCTCTCTGGCGGTGCCACCCCTGCGCCGGGCGGCGACTTCACCGGCTCCAAGTACAGCTACCAGACCATCTCTATCTCCGTCGCCGGCGGTCAAGGCAACACCACCATCTGGCGTCTCGATGGCGGTGACAACAACGACTACATGACCAACGTCAACCTGCCGTTCCCGTTCCCCGACGCGCTCAACCAGTTCTCCGTCGAGACCACCGTGCTCGGCGCGCAGGACGGCATCCACTCCGGCGGTCTGGTCAACGCCGTCACCCGCTCCGGCACCAACAAGTTCCACGGCAACGTCTTTGACTTCGTTCGCAATAACTACATCAACGCCCGCAACTTTTACTCCGCCGTGCCCGATTCGCTGCATCAGAACCAGTTCGGTGGCACGTTCGGCGGCCCCATTCGCCGCGACAAGCTCTTCGCCTTCGCCGGCTATCAGCGCCTGATGGCCCAGCAATCCTCGAATCCGACGACCGTCCATCTTCCCACCGCTGCCAATCTCCTTGGCGATTTCTCTGTGACGGACCCGGTCAGCGGCACCAATGCCTGCCGTTCCGCCATTCAACTCAAAGACCCACTCACCGGAAACCCCATCCCTGGCAACAAGTACGCCACCACCCCCACCTGGAACGCTTCCGCCCTCGCCATCTATAAACTCCTCCCCACACCCACGGACGAGGCGTGCGGCACGTACGTCTACACCGTTCCCACCATCACCCGCGACAACCAGTTCGTCACCCGCGTCGACTGGAACATCAGCTCCAGGCACAACTTCTTCGGTCGCTACTTCATCGACGGCTACCAGCAGCCCGCTGTCTACAACCCCGCCAATATCCTGGTCACCACGCAATCCGGCAACATCGAGCGTTTCCAGTCGCTCACCTTCGGCGAAAACTGGACCCTCAGCTCCCGCACCGTGAACTCCGCGCACATCACCTTCTCCCGCATCAAAAATGATCGTGGCTATGCAAGCAATGTCCCGAATGCCAGCGCCTTCGGCATCAACGTGTACCAGTACTCCCCCGCCGGCCTCTATTACACCGTCTCCAACAAGTTCACCACCGGCTGCGGAACATGCATCGCTGCCGTCATCAACGACAACGCCTTCAACGCCACCGACGAAATCACCCTCCTGCGCGGTCACCACAGCATCATCGTCGGTGGCGAATTCGTCCGCAACCAGCTCAACTTCCGCTCCGGCTTCAACTCCAACGGCAACTTCGCCACGAACGGCGAGTACTCTGGCTCCGGCCCGAACGGCGGAAGCACGCTCGGCGACGCCGACCTTGACTTCCTTTTCGGTCTCCAGAGCAGCTTCCAGCAGAGCCCGCAGCAGCAGGAAGCCTTGCGCGGCAACATCCCCAGCATCTACCTGCAGGACACCTGGCACGCCACCCCGCGCCTGACCGTAGTCGCCGGCATTCGCTGGTCGCCGGATTTCTTCCCCGTTGACTACTTCAACCGCGGCTCCGTCTTCAGCATGTCCGCCTTCACCGCCGGCCAGAAGAGCATCGTTTTCCCCTCCGCGCCCGCAGGCTCGCTCTTCTACGGCGATCCGGGCGTGGGGCGCAACTTCACCGGCAGTTCTCCCTGGCTTTTCTCCCCCAACGTTGGTTTCTCCTTAGATCCCGTGGGCAACGGCAAAACCGTAATCCGCGGTGGCTACGAATTGATCTACGATGAACCCAACTTCTACACCGGCCAACGCGACCAGCAGAACCCGCCCTTCGCCCCCAACATCAGCCAGAGCCAGACCTCCACCTCAGGCCCGATCAGCCTCACCAATCCCTGGTCCGCTGGCACGGTGACAAGCTCGCCTTTCCCGCAGCCGCCCCGTTCCGCAAGCTCCGTCACTTTCTTTCCGCAGACGCAGTGGGTCGTGCTGCCCTCGAAGTTCCGGCCCGCGTACAGCTCGCAGTACACCATGAGCATCCAGCACGCCTTCCCGCACGACTACCAGTTGCAGATTGACTACATCGGCTCGGACACCTTCCGCATGCCGCTCGGCGTTCCACTCAACCCCGTCAACTTCGTCCCCGGTGTCTGGGGCGCAGGCGGCACCGGCTGCGCCGGCGTCGTGCAGACCGGGCCCGCCGCCGCCAAGCCCGGCGCAGCCGGTACACCGTGCTCCACCACCGCCAACTCGATCTCCCGCGCAACGCTCACTCAGCTCAACCCCGTCCAGGGCAATTACTACGCCGTCGGCGGCACCGGCTCCGCCTCTACCCAGATACTCAATGAGGGCATGGCTAACTACAACGGCGTCATCGCCAGCCTCCAGCACCGCCTCTCCGCCAGCTTCAGCCTCCTCACCAACTACACCTACTCCAAGTGCCTCGATATCGTTGACGCGCAGGGCGACATCGCCGCCACCTCCGTCTCTCAGCCCTTCAATCTCCGCTCCGACTACGGCCCCTGCGGCAGCGACTACCGCCACATCTTCAACACGGCCGTTGTCGCCGGCACCAAATTCCACATGCAGAATCACCTCATCGCCGCTGTCGTAAACGGTTGGCAGATCGCGCCCTTGGTTCACGTCACCAGTGGCGCTCCCGTCAACGTCACCACCGGCACCGATGTCTCACTCACCTCGGTTGGCAATGACCGGCCCAATCGCGTGCCAGGCGTCCCGGTCTATCTCAACCAGAAGCTCTACTCCGGTACGTCCCAGGCGCTGCGGGGATATCTCAACCCGCTGGCTTTCTGTCCTTCCACGCTCAACCCCACCTGCCCGGCCAGCGCCTACAACCTGCCAGCCGGCGCCTTCGGCAACGTAGGCCGCAATGCCTTCCGCGCTCGCAACTACATCCAGACCGACGCTTCCTTGAGCCGCTTTTTCCCGGTGCACGAGGCGATGACGCTCCAGTTGCGTCTGGAGGCCTTCAATGTCCTCAACCATCCCTACTTCAGCACTCCGACGGCCACGACCAGTTCCAGCACCTTCGGCCAGATCGGCTCCACCACCGGCGAAGGCCCCCGTATCTTCCAGGGCGCCATCAAGTTCGCCTTCTAGCCTCCGTGCCTTCTTGCACCTCTGGCCCTGCTCTCCCGAGCAGGGCCTCTTCTTTCTCTACCCTCTACCCTCTACCCTCTGATCCTTCCATTACCTTCGCGCACCCGCCCGTCATCTCTCCACAGAGCCTCCGCCAGCTACACTCATCGTTACTATGTGCGGAATTGTCGGATACATCGGCCCCAAACCTTGCGTCCCCGTCATCATGGAGGGACTCGCCCGTCTCGAATACCGCGGCTACGACTCGGCCGGCATCGCCGTCGCCGGCGGCCCGGAGGGCCTGCAGCTTCGCCGTGCCCCCGGCAAGCTCCGCAATCTTGACGCCATCCTTCAGCGCGATCCCGTCCACGGCACCTACGGCATCGGCCACACCCGCTGGGCCACGCACGGCCGCCCCACCGAGGAGAACGCCCATCCTCACCGCGACGGCTCCGGCACACTCGTCGTCGTCCACAACGGCATCGTTGAAAACTACCTCACCCTCAAGCACGAGCTCATCGCCAAGGGCCACACCTTCGCCTCCGAAACCGACACCGAAATCATCGCCCACCTCATCCAGGACGAGCTCGAAAAAGCCGCGAAGCAACCCTGGTGCCCGATCTTCGCGGACGGCCTCATCGTCCGCTAAGGTGGGCTCGCATACACCCACCGACGCCGACGACTCCAACGAATCCGTCACCGTCCTCGAATCCCCACTCGCCACAGCCATCCCACTCGAAGAAGCCGTCCGCCGCGCCTCCCGCCGCATGACCGGCGCCTTCGCCATCGGCGTCCTCTCCGCCGAACGAGCCCGACAAGATGGTCGCCGCCCGCATGGGCCCGCCCATCGTCCTCGGCCTCGGCGACGGCGAATTCTTCCTCGCCTCCGACGTCCCCGGCATCCTCCACCACACCCGCACCATCTACTTCCTCGCCGACAACGAAGTCGCCACCCTCACCACCTCCGGCATCGCCCTCACCGACTTCCACGGCAACCCCCGCACCCTCTCGCCGCAGCGCATCACCTGGGACCCCATCCAGGCCGAAAAAGCCGGCTACAAGCACTTCATGCTCAAGGAAATCAACGAGCAGCCGCGCGCCGTCCGCGACACCACCCTCGGCCGCGTCTCCTTCGACACCGGCCGCGTCCACCTCGGCGACATGGCCCTCTCCGACGCCGACCTCCGCTCCGCCACCAACATCACCATCGCCGCCTGCGGCACCTCCTGGCACGCCGGCCTCGCCGGCAAATTCATGATCGAGCGCCTCGCGCGCCTCCCCGTCGACGTCGACTACGCCTCCGAATACCGCTACCGCGACCCCATTCCCAACCCCAACACCCTCGGCCTGCTCATCACCCAGTCCGGCGAAACCGCCGACACCATCGCCGCGCAGCAAGAACTCATCGCCAAGGGCTCCAAGACCCTCGCCATCTGCAACGTCGTCGGCTCCGCCGTCACACGTCTCGCCGCCGGAACCATGACCACCAACGCCGGCCCTGAGATCGGCGTCGCCTCCACCAAAGCCTTCACCGCGCAACTCACCGCGCTCTTCACCCTCGCGCTGCACCTCGCGCAGGTCCGCGAGCACCATCACGCCGCAGCAATCCCTCCACTACGCCACCGAGCTCTCCCTCATCCCCAACAAGCTCGAAACCGTCCTCCGCTCTACCGACGACCTCACCGCCACGCTCGCCAAAGAGTTCTACAACGCGCGCGACTTCCTCTTCCTCGGCCGCGGCATCCACTACCCCATCGCCCTCGAAGGCGCCCTCAAGCTCAAGGAGATCTCCTACATCCACGCCGAAGGCTACCCCGCCGGCGAGATGAAGCACGGCCCCAACGCCCTCATCGATGAGACCCTCCCCGTCGTCGTCATCGCCACCCAGGACCCCGCCGACCCCGCCTCCGTCCTCAAGTACGAAAAGACCCTCTCCAACATCCAGGAGGTCACCGCCCGCAGCGGCCGCGTCATTGCCATCGCCACCGAAGGCGACACCCACATCCACCAGCTCGTCGAGCACGTCCTCGAAATCCCCGCCGCCCCCGAGCTCCTCCTCCCCATCCTCGAAGTCGTCCCCCTCCAACTCCTCGCCTACCACATCGCCGTCCGCAGAGGCTGCGACGTCGACCAACCAAGAAACCTGGCAAAGAGCGTCACCGTGGAATAAGTGAAAGATCATCACTCCACAACAAAGACGCACATCCTTGGCTATCTGAATCCTATGCGCCGCTCCAGGTCTCTGAATCGCGGATCGGACCGCAGATTGTCGAGCTCGTCATTTATCTCGATGTTCATCAGCGATGGTCAGCGCTCCCTCGGTCGCAACTTTGGCTTGCGCCGTCAGCGTGGCGAGCCTTCCGTCTCGATCCAATCACTGCTCTCCGCGTGGAGTAGCAACCTCGAACTCCTTTTAAGCAACCCTCAAAGGGAGTTCCTATTAAATTGTTGGAGCGCCACACAGTAGTGTGTACCATGTGAACGATTTTCGCGAGGTAGAGCTTATAAAACGCGGCCACATCGCTGCAATCCATAGGCGCACCTTCTTATCACTTTGCTTAATCTCAACCGTGACAAATGTGGTTAAGCTCGTCATCCTCGAGTTCACGCTAAGTCCCGTTGCGGCTAGTTCGAAATTTCTCTATGTCACGGTGGAATGCAGGAGAAGCTACGCAGTTTCGGATATAGAATTCAGAACGACGGTACCTCGTACCTTTGACTCTTCCTGACCTAAACGCCCCGTGGTGTTGTCACCAGGCTGCCTCAGTTGGTGGTGTGCTTTATGTCGCCAACTTCAATGCCAGAATACTGGCCATGCGCGCCGCCCCTCGTAGCGGGCAACTTATTGCGCTGCCGGGTTCTCCCTTCCCAGGGCTTACGGCAGGCGCGGGTGGGAGCCCAGTTGCCTGCGAAACAAGTTCCTCTATGTAACCAACGGGTATCCTGGCGGGATCTTTGCATTTGCCATCGATTAAAGCGGAGCCCTAAGTCCAGTGCCAGGCTCACCGTTTCCCACCGGAACGTCTCCAGGACCGCCTACGGTAGATCCCTTGTGCAGGTTTCTATTTGTTACGAACAGCTCTGATGGTAGTGCCACGCCGAATGGTGGGATTGTCTACGCTTACAGAGTAGATGCCTCTACAGGAAGTCTGAGTCCCGTTTCCGGTTCGCCTTTTAGCGTCGGAGATTCCACCTCAATCTTCCGCTCCGCTACAATCGATGCAACCGGCAACTTCCTGTATCTACCCAATCCTGGTTCGCAGGTGGTTTCGGGCTTTTCAATCGGCCCGACTGGCATACTAGGCCCCCTAACGGGTTCACCCTTTACCGCGGGGCAGAATCCGGCCTTTGTCCTCGCCATGAGTGTTTCCTCCAGGCAATTCCTTTACGTGGCCAATAACGGTTCCAATGACATCTCGGCATTCGCTGTCGACGACAACACTGGAAGATTGAGTCTTATCTCGAGTTTCGCGACCAACTCCCAACCGTTGTTTCTCGCGTCATCTGGGGCGTTCCTTTATAGCTTCAACAATGTGTCTAACAATGGCTCCTCATTCAACGTCAACGTGTATTCGGTGAACCAGGAGGAACCCTGATTCCAGTGGCTATGGATGGAACTCTTACGTATTCTCCAACCTCCGCTGCGATCGTGGCGGCACAATAAGACGGGCTCTTGAACGGCCGCAGGCGGGTGGCTCCCATCTACCACGAATCGGGTGCCCGGGTGACCCATACATAAGGCCCACCATACCGCGGTGCCCCATAATGCAGTCTCTCATCGGGCGGGTGGCCCACCCGTAAATGTTGGGTGCCCCATCCGTACGCGGGTTCATCGCGGACGGGTGGGGGAAGAACGCTGCCCGAGCCTCTTCCACCCACATCAGCGCACCGTCATCTTGGAGTCCACAAACGCCGCCATGTTCTTATGAACCTTCACGACGATCCGCTGTCGCACTTGAACGGAGCGTGACTGTACAGAATCTCGCCGTCCTTCTTTCCGTCCTCCGTGTCCTGCAGCCGCTCCTGAAACTCTCTGGCAAATCCAAAGGGTTCCCCGACGGCCTTTGCCCCAGCGTTACCCGCCGGCATATCCACCGGCAGATGCAATTGGTATCGCAGGACAACTTCGGTATTGGCTCCTTCGCTGATGCTGGTGCTATCGAAG
>CAWIFG010000010.1:0-85383 GCA_963835345.1 uncultured Acidobacteriaceae bacterium
CCCCTGCTCTCAGTCGCACTGCTCTCTGGCGTGAGCTACTTCAACTACTGGCACCTCGGCTTAGCCCAGATTGCCGTCATCGCTGTGGCATGGATTGCGTGGAGGAATGTCCCGCCACCGTGGAACAGGACGGTGACATGCCTCTTTGTGGTCTGGCTGTGCGTGCAATTCTCCTATTCCGTATTTGCGTTTACTTGGGACCACGAATACGCCTATTCACCCGACAAAGCGGCCGCCCAATTCCTCGCCCCTTTCGTTCGCCAGGGGCTGCCGCTCGCGGTCACAGCCGCCAACGGCAACAAGGTCGGTGCTTTTCATTCTGTCGGACTTGATCCCTACTTCGACCATCCGATCTTCATCAATCAGCCACATCTGTACTGGGTCTGGAGTTCGAGCGAGCACACTGAAGCTCAGTTCAAGGCAGCACTCGATCAAAATCCGGCAGCCATCATTGCAATCTTCTACACGCACACAGGCCGTCGCTTCGATCGCACGAGGGACATCAATATTCGGAGTCTGCAATCGCTTTATGAGCAGGGATACGGCGTGACAAACGTATTTTGCGGAGAAAAGCCAGAAGCCTTGCGTTTCAGGGAAGAGATCTGTGAAATCGTGCTCCAGCGCTGAGAGCGCGAGCGCATCAGAAACGCTATCCGTGATGAACCCGCGGAACACGGACCTCCTGCCGTTCACGTCCCACTCTCCATTCACCCCCGGCGCCATCCTCACCTTCCTCATCTTCGCCTTCGCCACCCTCACCATCGGCATCATGGCCCTGCCGCGCGCCGGCCGTCTCTATGACTTCCGCGCTTTCTACGGCGCCGGCTGGCTCCTGCTCCACAACCCACACCAGCTCTTCGGCCTCTCCATGCAGGAGACCGTCCAGAACGCCGTCGTCTGCCCCATGTATCGCGGCGTCCCGTTCTACCACCCCGCCTATGAGGCCCTGCTCTACGCCCCACTCACCCTGCTCTCCTACCGCCACGCCTACATCGTCTTCGCCGCAATCAACCTGCTTCTGCTCGTCCTCTGCTATCGCCTCGCACCCCTGGCCGCAGACCCGCGCATCGCCCGAATCCCGCGCCCGCTGCTCTTCTTCCTCTGCTTCCCTGCCTTCATGGCCATCGCCGAAGGCCAGGACTCCATCGTCTTCCTTCTCCTCCTCTGCCTTCTCTGGCGAGCCCTCGCCTCCAGCCGCGACCGCACTGCCGGCATCCTCCTCGCAATCGCCCTCTTCAAACTCCAGATCGCTCTCGCGCTCCTACTCTTCCTCGCCATCTACCTTCCCGCACCCCGCCGCACGCGAATTCTCCTGTCATTCGCTTCCTCAGCCGCGGTCGTCGCGCTCCTCTGCCTGCTCATCACCGGCCCGCACGGCGTCGCCGACTGGTTTCACCTCGTCGGCTCCGCTTCCATCGCTTCGCACCTGAACCCTCACGCCCAGTCGGTCGTCGCCGTCTATCCCAAGGCCATGCCCACCCTCAACGGCCTGCTCTTCGTCTGCGGAGCCCACCTGCTCTCCCCGCACCTCTCGCTCGCCCTCGACGTTGTCCTCTCCGTCCTCGTCTTCGCCCTCGCCGTCTACCTCTGCCGATCCGCCCGCAGCCTCGCCGTCGCCTTCTGCGCTGCGCTCGCCGCCGCCCTTCTTCTTTCGCCGCACCTCTTCCTCTACGACTACGTCCTCCTCCTGTTCCCGATCCTTCTCCTCGCGCATCCACGCCAGCCGCTCTTCACCGCGCTGTACTTCCTCCTCGCCTACATCCTCTTCATCCTCAAAGGCCTCGACTGGTTCGCGTTCATGGCCGTCATTCCCCTCTTCCTGCTCGCCGCACTTCTCTTCGACCGGGCCCCCGTCAAAGCCTTCCCTCCTGATGCGGAAAAAGTGACCCCCCACCCGTTAACCGCCTTGGATTGAAGACTTTGCCTATAAACCTTTTATTCTGAAGACTTTGGCAAGAAGTGCACCGATAAAGTCTTTGCCCTCAAGACTTTGCGCAAAACCCCGGGGGAGGGGGTACCCCTCAGCGCAAAAATGTATCCTCAAATTCAGCGCTTATGCTCGATCTCATTCGCCGCCAGCTCCAGCAGTCCCTCGACACGCTGACCAGGGTCCTCCACGACGAATCCGTCCACAAGTCCCTCCTCGAGGCCGCGCGCGTCACCGCCGAAGCCATGCAGAACGGCCACAAGCTCCTCGTCTGCGGCAACGGCGGCAGCGCCGCCGACACCCAGCACGTCGTCGCCGAGCTCGTCGTCCGCCTCACCGTAGACCGCCCCGCACTCCGCGCCATCGCCCTCACCACCGACAGCTCCATCTTCACCGCCATCGGCAACGACTACGGCTTCGAACACATCTTCTCCCGCCAGGTCGAAGCCCTCGGCCAGCCTGGCGATGTCCTGCTCGCCATCTCCACCTCCGGCAACTCCCCCAACTGCCTCCGCGCCCTCGAGCGCGCCCGCGCCCTCTCCCTCACCACCATCGCCTTCACCGGCTGCGAGGGCGGCAAGGCTGCCCCCTTCGCCGACATCAACGTCATCGTCCCCTGCAACGTGACCATGAACATCCAGGAGTCGCAGCTCGCCCTCGAGCACATCTTCTGCATGCTCGTGGAGCGCTGCTGCTTCGGCCCCGACTTCGGGAAGTAGCCTTCGGCAGCTAGTCCGCGCTCACCACTCCCGCAGACGCCTCGCTCGCCGCCGCATGCGCCGCCAGCGGCAGCCGCACCGTCAGCCGGGCACCGCCGCCTTCGCGGTTCTCCGCCCGAATCGCCCCCCCGTGCGCCCCCGCCACCGCCTGCACAAACGCCAGCCCCAGGCCGTAGCCTCGCGACGCGCTTCCCTTAACGCCCGGCCTGAACAGCTGGCCCTCAATCTCCGGCGAGAACCCCGGCCCGTCATCCTCCACCAGAATCTCTGCAAACTCACCCGCGGCGCGCAGCGCAATCGACACCGTCCGCGCAGGCGGCAGATGTTTCATCTCGTTGTCCAGCAGATTCGCAATCATGCGGTGTACCAGGCCGGCGTCGGCCATTACCTCGACGGCCTGCCCTGCCGAGAACTCCAAGCGCAGCCCCTTCTCGCTCATGCACGGCCGATACAGCTCGATCATTCCATCCAGCAATTGCTCAAGGTCCACTCGCTCGGGCTCGACGCGCAACGCATGCGCCTGTGCCTCCGCCACATCCAGCGACTGATTCAGAATCTCCGTGAGCCGGTCGATCTCATTGATCGCGCGCTCAATCGACTCCGCATCCTGTTCCTTCACATCGCGCGTCAGCACAATCTCCAGCCGCGCACGAATCGCTGTCAGCGGACTGCGCAGATCATGCGCCAGCGAGTTCGTAATCGTGTGCAACTGGTGCACCGACTGCTCAATCCGTTCCAGCATCCGATTCAATGTCGACGACAGTTGCGCAATCTCATCGTTCCATCGGCTCGTCGGCACTCGGCGGCTCAGGTCTGACTCGCCGATATGCGCCGCAACCTCGCTGATTCTGCGCACATCACCCAGCATCCGCCGTGTCGTGTAGAAAATGATTGCAAACCCCAGCAGCACACACAACGCCCACAGCTTCATGAAGTGCTCGCGCATCTGGTGCAGCACGCGCAGTTCATCCCGTTCCGACAGGCCGAGGTAAATCCTGCTGCCGTCCGGAATCACCACCTCGGCCACTCGATACGGCCTCTTCGCTCCGGCCACGTGCAGATCGAACGGCGTATCCGGCTTCGCATTTACACCGCGAATCGCATTTAAATAAGCGGTGCCGTCACCCTGTCCGGCCCACAGCACCGGCGATCCATCCTTCGCCGTCTGCAGAAAGAACACCGAGTCGTTCCTTCCCGCACTGCCAGGCTCGCGGTTGGGAACCTCGCGGCTCGCGAGTTCTGCAACCTCGCCCACGACCCGGCCGTACAGCGCATTCTTCGGCGTCCGTTCGGCCACATCGCTCAGCGTCTCCACCTCGCCTGAAATCCACGCATCCGTGCGCCGCTGAATATCCTTTGCCACAAACGCGTGCAGCGACCAGAAGATGATCAGCGTGCCGCATGCGAACGCAACCGTTCCCCACAGCGAGATCCGCCACGCCGCGCTGTGTACCCTTCTACCGGTCGCGGAGGACATACCCCACACCTCGCAGCGTGCGGATCAGCGGCGGCAATCCCTCCGCATCCACCTTCCCGCGCAGACGATAGATGTGCACATCCACCACATTGGTGGCCGGCTGGATCCGCATCCCCCACACCTTATCCAGAATCATCGACCGGGTCACCACGCGCCCCGGATTGCGGCACAGATACTCCAGCAGCGTGAACTCCTGCGGTGTCAGGTTGAGCACACGCTCGCCGCGCATCGCCTCGCGGCGCAGCAGGTCCAGCTCCAGATCCAGCACACGCAGGCGCGTCGGCTCCGTCGCAGGCACGTTACGCTTCAGCAAGTTGCGCAACCTGGCCATCAGTTCGGCCAGTGCAAACGGCTTGGTCAGGTAATCGTCGCCTCCCTGCTCCAGGCCAAGCACGCGGTCGTCCACGGTTCGCCGTGCCGAGAGAATCATCACCGGAGCATTCACGCCCATCTGCCGCAGCCGCACAATCAGCGCCATGCCATCCTGGTCGGGCAGCCCCAGGTCCACGATCAGCGCATCGTGCCGGCTCTCCATGGCCATGCGCTCGGCCGTCTTCGCGTCCGCCGCGGCATCCACGTAGTATCCCGCTTCCGTCAATGCGTTGCGCAGGAACGTCTGTATCTCGAGATCGTCTTCCACTAACAACAACTGCATGTCGCGATGTTAGTGCATCTCCTCGCGTGCTTCAGCCCTCCAACTGCACGCATGCAAATTTCGCCCGGCGAAAGATGAACAGCGCGTCATCTCAACGTTTTTCGCGGGTCATCTCCAACTCTTATAACGAGGTACACGTGGCGCATTCATCCCCGTCTCACCCATCGAGGCTCCAACGCATGCTGCTCTCCCGGCTCCGCTTCACCTCTCCCCTCTGCCTTGCCGCGGCTCTCGTCCTCTTTACATCCGGACACGTGGCCGCAGCACAGAGTTACTCCAGCTCCGACACCACAGCCGAGGTCAGCAGCACCGCCGATTTGCCCGACGCACCCTCCGCGATCCAGGCGCAGCAGCAACAGCAGCAACAACAACAGCCCTCCTCATCGCAGCCGCAGCAACAGCCGCCCGCGCAAAACCCCACCGCGCCCTCGCTCAGCGACCTCGGCCTCTCCGCCCCGCCGCCCAACCCCGCTCTCCAGGCGCGCCTTGACCGGCATACGCACATGCTGAAGATCCACCAGACGCTCGGCCTTATCACGCTCATCCCCATGGCCGCAGCCCTCATCAGCTCCGGCGGAGCGACAGCTGGGCATCAACACGGGGGGCAGGATGTTGTCATCAATAGCGGTCCAACCACGGGCCGCGACATCCACGCCGCGCTGGGCGGACTCACGGTCGCGATGTACGGCGCGACCGCCTACTTCGCTGCCGCCGCGCCGAAGGTCCCTGAAGGTCACGTCAAAGGCGGCATCAGGTTTCATAAATACCTCATCTGGATTCACGGTCCCGGCATGGTGCTCACGCCCGTCCTCGGTGTGATGGCGTTCAACCAGCTCAACAGCGGCCAGAAGGTCCACGGCATCGCCTCCGCGCACGCCGCGGTCGCCTGGACCACCGTCCTCTCCTACTCCGCCGCGATCGTCGCCGTCTCCTGGCCGATCAAGCTCTAACCCTTACAGGTGTCCATGAAGATCGTTCGTGTCGCTGCTCTCTTGCTGCTGTCTCCGCTCGCGCTTGCCCAGTCGCCCCAGACCTTCGTCCTCACGCAGTCCTCGCTCACCTACCACATGGTCCACCCGGTCCATACGGTCGACGGGACCAGCCACGCCGCGCGAGGCAAGGGCGTGTGCGGCAATGGCGTATGCGACTTCCTCGTGGCCGCGCCCGTGAAGTCCTTCGACTCCGGCGACACCAACCGCGACGAGCATATGATCCAGGTCACCCGCGGCGCCGAGTTCCCTGTTGTCACGGTGCGTTTCCGCCTGCCCGAGTCCGCCATCAACTCGCCCACGCTCGACTGCGACCTGGAGGTCAACTTCGCCGGCCAGACCGCGCACTACACGCACGTCCCCTTTCAGCAGACCATCCAGGGCCACACACACCACATCACCGGCAGCGTTCCGGCCACGCTCACCGACTTCAAGATCCCGCCACCGTCATTCCTCACGGTTCCCATCCACAACGAGATTCCGGTAAAGGTCGACACTACCTGGCAGCAGCAGTAGCTATTTCGAACTCGCCAGCGCTGTCGGAGGCGTCGTTCGAATCGGCACCATCCGCACCACCTGGTCCGCGCCGAGCAACGCAACCTTTGCACCGGAGTCCACAAACGCCGCGAAGCGCACTGGCGTGCCCATGTGCACGTGCGCCAGCTCCTTGCCCGACGCGTCATAGACCATAGCCTCATCGTCGCGGTTCCTCAGGCATATCCGTCCCGTCGCCATGTCCTCGCCCATCATCGTGCCGTACACCTGGCGAACGAGCCGTCCATCCTTGAGCGAGTACACCTGCGTTCTGTTGTCCTGCGTTGTCGCATACAGCAGGTCGCCGACGCGATTCAAGCCATACGTGCCCGCGTAGGCCTTTGAAAGCTCGACCACGACGCTGGCCGTCGTCTTGCCTGTCGCCGTATCCACAACCTCGATCAGGCGGCCGTCGTCCTTCTTCTTCACGACTGCAGCTTCGGCACTCAGCGTGGGGTCACTCTTCACCTGCGCCTTGGCGTAACTCGAGTTGAGATGGAAGCTGAACAACAGGTCCTTCCATCCATAGCTGGCGGTGTAGTACGGCTTTCCCCCGCTGAATGTGCGCCGCCACAGTTCGGAGCCATCATTGGCGCGATGCACCACAAGGTCCTGCGCATGCTTGCCGGCGTCCTTCCACTCGTCCAGCATTCCATACTCGACATTCATGTCTCCGAGCGCATACTTCACCTGGCCCGCGTGCATCGTCTTCGTCGAAGCATCGATCAGCGTCGCGTCCTGCTTCTCATGCTTGGGAAATTCCATCATGAGGTCATCGCCGTTCCAGGCGCCGTGAAATCCGCGCACATACATGAGCCGCTTGCCGGTACGCAGGTTCCACAGCCCTCCACGCGTGCGCGTCGACATCGCCAGGAACTGACCGTCGGGCGAGAGCGCCACTGAATACAGCCGAGCCAGCTGGCTCTCCGGCGGCTCAGCCATGGCCAACCCGGTCACCTTGCCGGCATCGATCTTCGACAAAACAATGTGCCCGTCCCTGTTTTCGGAGGCGAGCACGCCACCCCATACATCCAGCGCCTCGCTCTCGGAGCCGAGGATCACCTGTCCGGCATCGACATTGCTCAGCGATATCTGGAAATCCTTGTAGCCATCCGACAGCACATACGAGCTTCCATCGATCGCAGAAACTGACTGCAGCGTCATGAACGGAAGCGTCACCTTCTTCAACTGCTTGCCATCCGGAAAGCTGTAGATGCCGGAGTTCTTCGGGTTTAACCGGTTCACACCCGCCACACGGTCGTTACCCAGAAACGCATACGCCGTCGTCGCGAGATTGATCAGCCCGCTCCCCAGCCTCACCGGGGTCCGAGTACGCAGGTCAAAGGCAAGTTTGCGTTCGTCTGGCCCGATCAGAAGATAATTTCCATCCGCCGAAAAGCTTGAGGGAACCAAGTCCCCGGCCCATTCACTCTGATCGGTCCAATACATCAGCAGTGCGAAAAACATATTCGGCTGAAAGAAGTCATTTTTCTGCCACACCACCTGTCCACTGCCAGAATCCAGCAGCGACAAATCCATCCATAACGTGTCCGGGTCCCACTGCAGGCAAATCACCGTGCGTCCATCAGGAGACAGCTTCGTCTGCACGCACGGGTATTTCGTGAGCGGCTCATGCACCTGCATCAGCTTCTGCTGCGCGATGCTCCATTCCTCGGTGTGCAGCCCGTGCGTCGTAAACGCCACGCGCTTGGAGTCGGGGCTGAACTGCGCAGCGAGCGCGTTTGGCGCGTCAATCTTGAACTCCACCTTCAGAGGATCGCGATTCAGCACAAAGATCGTGGACTCGTCCTGCGCCAGCAGCTTCGATCCGTCCGGACTGAACCGCAGCCGCTCGAGGTCCATGCGCAGCGGAGGTGTCAGCGGAATCTCCTGCGCTCCGTCGATGTGCGCCGCCTCCGTCGAGCGGTTCTCCAGCACACGCTCATGCCACGCCGCGAATCCTGCGCCTCGCACCTCCTCGGTCCCACCGCAGCCCGGCGGCAGCGCAGCAATCAGCTTCTGTATCCTCCCCAGCCGCCGCTGGTTCGGCTTCGTCATCCCGAAAAAGTTCGAAAGCGCGCCCCCGCTCTTGCCGTTCGTAAACTCCACCCGGTCCCAGAACTCCGCGAAGGCCTGCGGCCTGTACCCTGCTGCCGAAATCACGTACACAGCAACGCGATCTGCCTCCTCCTGGTGCTTGTCGTCATCATTGTTTGCTGGAGCGCGGGCCTGCAGATAGGCCTCTGCCAGTTGTTGCGCCTTGTGGAACACGTCCGCGCGGTCGCCGACGCTCGTCACGCCCAGCAGCTTCTTCATATCGATCGTGGTGTCAAACGCGAACTGGTGTGAGGCGATGTGCCCCATCTCATGCCCCAGCACGCTGGCCAGCTCATCGTCGCTTTTGGCCTCAGCCAGCAGCTTGCGCGTCATATAAATCCGCCCGCCCGCCAGGCTGAACCCGTTCACCTCCGGTGAGTCCACAATCTGCACGTGGAAATGAATGTGCGTGTCAGGTAAAGTTGCCGCCAGCCGGTCGACGATCGCCTGCAGGTATGCATTCTCCGCCGGATCGCGTACCAGCCGGAACTCCGACTCCGCCTGGTCGGCCATTGCTTCGCCGAGCCACTCCTCCTGCTCTTCGCTGAAGATGTTCGGCCGCGAATCCGGAGCCACAATCGGCGGCGCTCCGCACGCCGCGCTCTGCGAAGCAGGCTTTTGTTGCGCAAAGGTACACAGCGGCACACACAAAACCAGGGCCGGCGCGAAGGGGCGAACCGCGTTTCGAAGCGTCATAAGCAACCGATGCAAGATCGCCGGAAGCATATCATCCGCCTCCGTTCGCGCAACCCTCCCGAACCGAGGTACTTAAGTACCCCCGTTCCGGTGGCTCACAACGTCTTCGCCAGACGCTTCTTTGCCGGTGGCTCGGGCGCCTCTTCTACCGCATCGCTATAGACCCGCACCGACCGGCCGCCCAGGATCACCTTGTCGTGCACTTCGGCCTTGCAGAACGGATCGTTGACGTTCTCGGTGTCGAGGATCTGCCGCCACGGCCGCTGGTTCGGCGGCTCCGGCAGCACGTATTCCACGCCGGTGTCCGCCGCATTCACCAGAATCAGGAAGCTGTCGTCGACCACCGGCTCGCCGTCCTCATCCATCACGCCCAGCGTTCGGCCGTTGAACATCACACCAATGGACTTGCTCCAGCCCTCCTCCCACACCTGATCGGAAACCTCCTGCCCGTCGGTGCCGAACCACGCCACATCGCGCACGACGGAGCCGCGAATCTGGCGGTCCTGAAAGAAGCGTCTGCGATGCAGGTTCGGGTGGTCCTTGCGCAGTTGGATCAGGCTTGCCGTGAACTCGAGCAAGCGCTTCTGCGCGTCATCGAGCTTCCAGTTGAACCATGTGAGCTCGTTGTCCTGGCAGTAGCCGTTGTTATTGCCGTTCTGCGAATGCGCAACTTCATCGCCTCCGAGCAGCATGGGAACGCCCTGGCTGAGCATGAGCGTGGTGAGAAAGTTACGCATCTGCCGCTCACGAAGCGCATTGATATTCGGATCGTCGGTCGGCCCTTCGGCGCCCATGTTCCAACTGTCGTTGTTGTCGGAACCGTCTTTGTTGTCGTCGCCGTTGGCCTCGTTGTGCTTGTCGTTGTAGCTGACGAGATCGCACAGCGTGAAGCCATCGTGTGCGGTGACAAAGTTGATCGACGCGGACGGCGTGCGGCCTTCGCTCTGATACAGGTCGCTCGAACCCGTGATGCGATAGGCGAAATCCGAGAGCTGTCCGCTGTCGCCCTTCCAGAAGCGGCGGATCGTGTCGCGGTATTTGCCGTTCCACTCGGCCCATAAGACCGGAAAATTCCCGACCTGGTAGCCGCCTTCGCCGACATCCCAGGGCTCCGCGATGAGCTTAACATCAGCAATCGTCGGGTCCTGGTGAATGGTATCGAAGAAGGCGCTCAGCTTACTCACGTCGTGCAGCTCGCGCGCGAGCGTTGACGCGAGATCGAAGCGGAAGCCATCGACATGCATCTCCGTCACCCAGTAGCGCAGACTATCCATCACCAGCTTGAGCACCTGCGGGTGATAAAGATTGAGCGTGTTGCCTGTGCCGGTGTAGTCCATGTAGAACTCCGGGTTGTCCGGAACGGTGCGGTAATACGTGGTGTTGTCGATTCCCTTCCAGGACAGCGACGGTCCCCGCTCATTGCCTTCGCAGGTGTGGTTGTAGACCACATCGAGGATGACCTCGATCCCTTCCTGATGCAGGCGCTTCACCATGCCCTTGAACTCGGCCACGGGCTGAATGTCGGTGCCGCTGGAGCTGTAACGCGTCATCGGCGCAAAGTATCCGAGCGTGTTGTAGCCCCAGTAATTGTGCAGCCCTTTGTCGACAAGGTTCCCCTCGTCGATGAAGTAGTGCACAGGCAGTAACTCAACCGCCGTGACGCCGAGCTTCTTGAGGTACTTGATGCTGGATTCATGCGCGAGCCCGGCGTAAGTTCCGCGCAGCCGTTCCGGAACGTCGGGATTGCGCATCGAGAAGCCGCGAATGTTCATCTCGTAGATGATCGAGTCCGCGATGGGAGTCTCCGGCGCGCAATCGTCGCCCCAATCGAAATGGCCGTCAATCACGATGCCTTTGGGAACACCGGCTGCGCTGTCCTGGTCATCTTTTTTGCGCGGATCACCCGACTGCACATCGTAAGGAAAGATCGGCGCCTTCCAGTCGATCTCTCCGGTCAGCGCTTTCGCATACGGATCGACAAGCAGCTTCGCGGCGTTGAAGCGCAGCCCCTTTTCGGGTTCCCACGGACCTTCCACGCGAAAACCGTAGCGCTGCCCCGGCTTGATGTTGCGGATCAGGCCGTGCCACACGAACGCCGTGCGCTCACGCAGAGGTACACAGTCGGTCTGGTTTCCCTGCTCGTCAAAGAAGCAGACGTGAACGGCAGTCGCGTTTTCAGAATAGAGCGCGAAATTCGTTCCCTGGGCTGTAGGTGTCGCTCCCAGCGGATAAGGTTTTCCGGGCAAGAGTGTGCGGGCGGGCATAGGCGTGCGCCTCCGTAATCAGATAAACAGCTTCCCATGAATGAGGATTGGGCCGTATGTCGCAATGACGATAGATGCTGCCAGCGACGCGCAAAGCTGTCTGAGGGCCCGAAGCCCCGAAGTCCGTTATTCGACCGCGAGTGTAACGCTGATCGTGTGCGTCACAACATTGCCGGCGAGGTTGGTTCCCGTGGCGTGCACAGTTATCGCATAGTTGGTCACCGGCAGGACCGACTCAGGCGCTGTACGCGCACCGCAGCCCGTGACCCCGAAGAGCGCACACGCGACGAACAAAACCAGAAGCCGCGGAAGCGTTCGCCGGCGCCGCAAACCGAGCAGGCAAATTGCGACAGCGGCTGCGAATGCGAGCTCCGGCTGTGTATTTGCGCGATGCGCCGTGGTTGCGGGCGCAAGGACAGTCATCGTTACCGGCGCCGTGGACGCGCCCGGCACAACCGCCGGCGGAGAGAAGCTGACCGTGGCTCCCGCCGGCAAGCCAGTGGCGCTGAACGTGACGGCGCCGGTAAACGGCGTTCCCTGAGAGGCGACCGAAAGCGCGAAGTTGGCCGAGGACCCGGCAATTGCCGTCTGCTGTGTATTGCCGGTCACGCCGATGGTGAAATCCGGCAACGCATTCACCGCTTCGATAACGTTGGCCGACGTGCTCGCGTGGAAGTTGGCGTCGCCCGAGTACGCAACGGAAAGTGCGTGATTGCCGGTCGCGGGGTTAAGCTCCACAGCCGAGGCAGAGCCGTTGATCAGCGGCGCCGTCGCCACAACGTTGCTGCCATCGAGAAATTGCACGGTGCCGGTTGGCATCCCCGAAGTGGTGGACCCGACCTGCACGTTCAACTGAAGCGGCAAGGACGCGTACGCGGTGGACGGAGGCGCGAAGTTGACGGTCGTGGCCGCGGGCACAATGGTCAATTTTCCGGAGTTGGCCGCGAGAGAAAGCGTGTAGTTTGCGCTGGCGGGACCGGTAAGCGCTGCAGCGATCGGATAGGTGCCGACAGTTGGCATCGAAGAGGTCGTCGCAGTGAAGGTCGCCGAGACGTTCGACTCGTCCTGTGGCAGAACTCCGCTGAGCGTTCCTGTGAGCGCGGGAAGCGGCGCGCCATAGCTCGCCGTTGCCGCTGCGGGCGTCGCCGTAACCGACGCGGGCGAGATCACGATCGACGATGTAGACGTCGTGGAGCGATGGAGGCCGTCGCCCGCATAGACCGCCTTGAGATTGTGGCTGCCCGCGCCGAGCGTTGGGAGCGCTACCGTTGCGGCGCCCTGCACGATCGACGCCGTCGCAATCGGCGTAGCGCCGTCGAGCACCTCGACCAATCCCTGCGGCGACCCGGGGCTGCCCGCCGCAGTGATGACAGCCTGCGCCATGCCGTAGACCGCGTCGGGTGTCGCCTGTGTGAGCGCCGTCGCGCGCCCGTTGAGTGCGCCCGGCGAATAGAGCTTGCCATCACTAAATACAATCTGCACCGTGTGATTGGCCGCGTCCGCGATGACCGGCCAGCCGAAGTTGGAGACTGCCGCGCCGGTCGGGAGATTCTGCGGTGAGGTCAGTGCGATCGAGCCGTCTGGCGCGAGACCCTGCAGACCTCCGCCAGCAACAGTCGTAATCGTTCCGCCGGGCACGATGCGGCGCAGCCGATGGTTGTTCTCGTCCGCGATGAAGAGATTGCTCGCGGTGTCCAGCGCGACGCCTGTAGGCCGGCTGAATTGTGCAGTTATCGCGGGCCCGCCGTCGCCGGAAGTGCCGACCACGCCCGTACCCGCATACGTGGAGATGACCCCCGCAGCGCTGACGACACGAATGCGCTCATTCGCTGTATCGGCGATAAAGATGCGACCGTCGGGGCTTGCGGCAATGCCGGACGGCTCGTTAAGTTCGGCTGCTGTGGCCGCACCGCCATCGCCCACAAAGCCTTGCGTGCCGTTGCCCGCGATCGTCGTGATCTGTCCGGCATTGATGCGGCGCACGCGTTCGTTGCCCTGGTCGCAAACGAGGAGTCCTCCGGTTGAATCGAGCGCGATGGCGGCCGGCTGATTGAGCGATGCGAAAGTTGCAGCGCCGCCATCGCCGCTGTAACCGCGCACACCATTGCCCGCGAATGTGGTGATGCTCCCAGCCTTCACGGCGCGAATGCGCTGATTGCCGCTGTCGGCGATGTACACGGTGCCATCTGCGCCGACTGCAACCGACGAGGGAGAGTTCAGCTCCGCGGCGGATGCCGGCCCGCCGTCCCCGGCAAACCCCTGCGTGCCATTGCCCGCGACGACAGTGATGGCGCCGCCGATGGAAATCTCGAAGACCTGATTGCGTGCGCTGTCGGCGACGAAGAGATTGCCGGCAGAGTCGTACGCGACGCCTGCCGGACGCATGAGCGGCGATGAGGCGCTCTGCGCGTTCGCGGCTGAACTTGCTGCAAGCGCAGCGACAACCGCAACCAGCGCAACCCAGACAAACTTCGACGTTCGCAGCCCGGCGACCAGGAATCCTCCTCAGCGCTCCTCGCGGATTCTGCGTCGATCATACTGCCGCCTCCGGCCGATTCAGCGCCGCGAAAGTGGGATGGCCTACTCCTGCACAACGGCCTTCACAAGGTTGCGCGGCCGGTCGACATCCACCCCATTCTCGAGCGCCATGTAATACGCGAAGAGTTGCAGCGGGATGACCTCCGTGATAGGCAGAAGGTACTCATTCGCGGGTTCGATCTCAATCAGGTCGGTCGCCACCTCGCGCAGCTTCCCGTCGCCGCTGTTGCCGAGCACAATCGTGCGCGCGCCCTGTGCTTTCAAATCTGTAAGAAGCGCAACTGTCTTCTCGTAGCGCAGCACGGACTCGGCATCCTGCCAGTCGACGGTCGCGAGCGCAACGATCGGGACCTCATCAGAAACCAATGCATTGGGTCCGTGCTTGAGCTCGCCGGCGGGATAACCCTCCGCATGCATGTACGACGATTCCTTGAGCTTCAACGCGCCTTCGCGAGCGATCGGGTAGTGAATGCCGCGGCCGAGATAGAGCAGCGTCTTCGCAGAGCTGTAGCGCGATGCCAGGCGCTCTGTCGTTTCACGCCAGCCGTTGAGCTGCCGTTCGATCATCGGCGGAATCTCCCAGAGCTCCGCAAGCTGGCGTTGCATCTCGTTGGCGTCGATCGTGCCGCGCGCGTCCGCTGCTTCGAGGCTGAGCAGGCGAAGCACCAGCAGTTGTGCGGTGAAGCTCTTCGTTGCGGGAATCGCACGCTCCACGCCGGCATGCGTTGGCAGGTAGAGGTCGGCTTCGTTCGCCATCGAGGAGTGCTCGACGTTGGTCACCGCGAGCGTGGGATGTTTGCGCTCTCTCGCTTCGCGCAGCGCCGCGAGCGTGTCGGCCGTCTCGCCCGACTGCGAGATGACGAGCACCGCCGGGTCGCGCTTCGTGTTGGTCGACCGTGTGATGTACTCACTGGCGTACTCGACATCAACCGCCAGCCCGGAGGCGTCCTCCAGCATGATCTCGGCGGCCATGCCGGCGTGACGGCTCGACCCGCTGGCCGCAATGACGAGATCCTTGTGCTTGCGAAAGCACTCCGCAGCGTCGGTGAGGCTCTTCATCTGAATGCTGCCATTAGCGACGTACTGCTCCATGGTTCGGGCGAGCGCGTCCGGCTGCTCGTAAATCTCGCGAAGCATCGCGTGCGCGAAATTGCGCTCTCTCATAAAAAGCTTGTCTCCCAGGTTGTTCATTTTACGCGGACATGATCATTCCTCGAGGCGTTAGTCTGTTGAGGATGCGACTGGTCCCAAAGTTTCTACTGTCTGCAACGGCGCCCGAACACTTCCCCGATACCGCGCGCACAGCAGATGCGCCGGAGATCGCCTTCCTGGGCCGATCGAATGTCGGCAAGTCTTCGCTCGATTAATGCGCTGCTCGGCTCGGCGGAGGCGAAGGTCTCCTCAACGCCGGGACGCACGCGCGCCATCAACTTCTTCGCGCTGCATGAAGGAACGCCGCAGAAGTTCAATCAGCGGCCGGCGCTGATCTTCGCTGATCTACCCGGGTATGGCTACGCCAAAATATCGAAGTCCATCTCAGCGGAGTGGCCTAAATTCATCGAGCCATACCTCGCGGAACGCGAGACGCTCGCGCTTTGCGTGTGTCTGGTCGATTCCAATATCCCGCCGCAGCCCAGCGATACGCAGCTTCTCGAAGCACTGCGGCAGATGCAGCGGCCACATCTTGTCGTCGCAACGAAGGCCGACCGGCTCGGCGGCAACCAACTCACAAAGTCGCTGGCTGCATTAAAGCGAGCGCATGGCGAAGAGCACATTCTTCCCGTCTCGTCGAAATCCGACAACGGCGTGAAGGCGCTCTGGTCAGAAATCCTGAGCGTGCTTCCAAGCTGAAAGAAAAACCCGGCAGCATCGCCGCAGGGCTTCTGTGTTCCGTCAGCAATTATTCGCCGTAATAATCCAATCCCAGGTGCGTGATCAGGTCCTCACCCATGATGTGCCGAAGCGTGTTCTTCAGCTTCATCGACTGGATGAACAGATCATGCTCCGGGTACACACCCGGAGCGGAATCCGGATCCTTGAAGTAGAAGCTCAGCCACTCCTGAATGCCCAGGTGCTTGAGCGCAGGCGTGCGCTGCGCGAGATCGATAAACAGGCAGAGATCGAGCGCCAGCGGCGCGGCCAGAATCGAGTCGCGGCAGAGGAAGTCCACCTTGATCTGCATCGGGTAGCCGAGCCAACCGAAGATGTCGATGTTGTCCCAGCCTTCCTTGTTGTCCCCGCGCGGCGGATAGTAGTTGATCCGCACCTTGTGGTAGATGTCGCCGTACAGCTCCTTGTTCTTCTCCGGCTGAAAGATGTACTCCAGCACGCCGAGCTTCGACACTTCCTTCGTCTTGAAGTTGTCCGGATCATCCAGCACCTCGCCGTCGCGGTTGCCAAGAATGTTCGTCGAGTACCATCCGCTGACGCCAAGCTGACGTGCCTTGAAGCCCGGCGCCAGCACCGTCTTGATCAGCGTCTGTCCGGTCTTGAAATCTTTGCCGCAGATCGGCGCGCCCATCTTCTTCGAGAGCTCGAGCAGCGCCGGGATATCCACGCACAGGTTCGGCGCGCCGTTGGCAAACGGAATGCCCTCCTTCAGCGCAGCCCAGGCGTAGAGCATCGAGGGCGAAATGTCCGGATCGTCATCCACCAGGCCCTTCTCGAACGCCGCCAGCGACTGATGAACAGCCTTCTGCTCCTTGTAAATCTCGGTCGACCCCGCCCAGATCATTACCTGGCGATCGGTGCCGGACTTCGCCCGAAACTCCGCGATGTCATTGCGAATCTGGTTCGCAAGATCGCACTTGTTCTTGCCCTTCTTCGTCACCTTCGGATTAAGCCGCTTCACCCACTCGTGGTCGAACGCTGCCGGCATCGGCTCAATCGACTCGAGGAACGGACGCATCTGCTCGATCTGTTCGCGCTCCAGCACCGCTGCAGTCTTCGCCGCGTCGTACAGGTTGCCGCCGAAGATATCCCATCCCGTAAAGACAAGATCCTCCAGCGGCGCCAGCGGAACGAAATCCTTGACCAGCGGCGTGCGGTTTTCCGTGCGCTTGCCCAGCCGAATCGTGCCCATCTGCGTCAGCGAGCCGAACGGCTTCGCGTATCCGCGGCGCACCGCTTCCACGCCCGCGATCAGCGTCGTTGCGACCGCGCCCATGCCCGGGATCATGATGCCAAGTTTTCCAGTGTGTGGCTTGATGCTCGCTGCGCCTGTCTGCGCGGCGTCATTATTCGACATGAAGAAATTACCCTTCTCTATATTGCGATTTTGCCTAATGCGGACAAGCTAGTATCTCGCACCGCCGGAAAGCCGCGCAAACTTGCGGCAGCGCTACTCGGCGGGCACGCGATGTTTCCAGTGGGTCCACAGGAACCACACAATCCCGATGACAAGCACGATTTCGACACCAAACTGGAAACGGTGAAACACCGCCTTGAAGTGCGGATCCGTATCCCAGTGATTGCCGAGCTTCATGCCGATGTACGCCAGCACGAAGCACCACGGCCACGAGCCGATGAACGTGTAGACGTGGAAACGCACCTGGTTCATCTTTGCGATGCCCGCCGGAAACGCGATGAACGTGCGCACAATCGGCAGCATGCGCCCAACGAGCACCGTGATCGATCCGTAGCGATTAAAAAACTTCTCGGCGAGATCCAGATCGCGGCGGTTCAGCAGAATATACCGCCCATACCGCTCCACCATCGGACGTCCCCCCGCCGCGCCCAGCCAGTACGCCGGGATCGACCCAACGTTCGATGCAATCGAAGCAACCGTCGCGACGAGAATCAGACTCGCCCAATCATGCGCCAGCTTATAGCCCGCGAACGGCATGATGATCTCCGACGGAATCGGAATGCACGCGGACTGGAGAGCCATCAGCAAAAAGACAACGGTATACGCGGCGCCAACCGACAGGCCGGCGAGCAATGCAGTGAACTTGTTAAGCATTCACTAGCAGTATAGCTGTCAGCGCACGAGCAACACGAGCGCGTGCGCCGCACAGCGCGTCCGCTCATGTGCCTTGCTTACGACGTGCGCACGAACTCCACGCGCCGATTATTTGCCTTCCCATCCGGCGTATCGTTCCCGGCCATCGGCTTCGTGTCGCCATAGCCTTTCGTTGTCAGCCGGTCCGCACTGATCCCCATTGTCACGAGCTGCGCCTTCACCGCCTCGGCACGTTCTTGCGACAACGCCTGATTATGCGCCGCATCGCCGCTGTTGTCCGTATGCCCGTCGATCTCGAACTTCAGCGCCGGGTCCTGGTCCATCACCGCTTTAATCTGGTTCAGCACGCCCATGCTCTCCGGCCGCAGCGTCGCCTCGTCCACGTCGAAGTTGATACCGTGCGTCACGATCTTCGTATCCGTGAACTTGCGGCCAACCATGTTCATCCCGCCGCCCGCAGCGATGCGAACATTCTTAAAGATGATCGGCTTCTCCAGATCGCCCGTCCCTCCAAACTGCACCCACTCCGGGCCCAGCTTTGTGTCGGGAATCGTCATCACGCGATATTGATCGACATACAGTTTCATCTGCTGGTTGTGGTACGCGACTGCGAGATGATGCCACTTGTTGTCGAATGCCTGGTCACGCATGGAGACCGGCGGCGAACTCGTGAGGTCCACGCCGTCGGCGTAGTACTTGATCTCCCGGCGGCCTGTGATGAGCTGCGACTGCTGGTCCCCATGCTTGAAAAAAATCCGCAGCGGCTCAGCTCCAGCCACCGAGTAGTAATCGCATTCAATCGTGAACTGATCGGGCAGATAACTCTTCGTCTTCATCCGCGGATTGACCGTCCCGTAATTGCCGCTCGTAATCACGAACGCCGCATATCCGGCCTGCTTGTTGACGACGGCCTGTCCGCTGCTCATCTGCCATTGCTCCGGAAACTCACCATCGGCCGTGGTCGTAAAGTCATCGGCGAACAGGATCTTCTCGCCCGGAACAAAGTCATAAGTTTGATACGCACGGATCGCGGGCGGCGTATTCGGTGCTTCGCCACTCGACTCGGCCGCTGGGTTCGCGGCATTGTTGGGCGTCGTCGTCGAGCTCGTCGAGGTTGTCGTCGTAGAAGACGTGGTGTTCGTCGTCTTCCCGCCGCCGCTTGTCGGATCCACGGAGTTCACGGCCGTACTCGCCGCGTTGTCCTCCTTCTGGTCAACCTTCGCCTTTGCCTTGGCCTTGATCCGATCCATGATGCTTTGAGAATGTGCGACAGGAACGGCCGTCCCAAGCACACAGCCGGTCAGCGCGATTGCCAGCCAGGTTCTAGTTCTCATGGGGTTCACTCCTACAGGAATTCAGGAGCCCGAACTTTCATTGTGTGCACAGCAGCCTACTCCTCCGGCGGCCTCCTGTGCCGGAAAAATTGCCGATTTCGGCGGTCTCACGGGCAGTTTGTTGATGCTGCCAAAGCGCCGCCACGCCTGCTCCTTTGCTAGCATGAAGTTATGCCGGAAGCAGCAACAACCGTCGCCCCCGCCGAAGCCTCAACCCCCGCCAGCCAGCCCGGAACAAGTCGTGCTGCGCATGGTGGAGCACCCGCAAAACGGCAGATCGTCTGCTTCAGCTTCTACAAGGTTCTGCCCGAGTGGCGCCGCCTTCCCGCGGCCGAACGCGCCGAGCACAAAGCCGCATTCGCCGCTGTGCTCGACCGCTGGAACAAGCCCGGCGAGTTCGTCTCCATCACCTACTCCACCATCGGCACGCGCGGCGACGTCGACTTCTGCGTCTGGACCATCGGCTATGCAATCGACGAACTCAACCGCATGCGCAGCGAGCTCATGGCCACACCGCTCGGCGGCTACCTCGAAACGCCGCACAACTTCCTCGCCATGACCAAGCGCTCGCAGTACCAGATCGATGCCGAATGCCCGACGAGAGTCCGAAGGCGAAGGCCGCGGCGCCATCCGTCCCGGCGGCCAGAAGTACATCTTCATCTACCCCTTCTGGAAGACGCGCGCCTGGTATCTGCTCTCGCTCGAAGAACGCAAGCGCCTCATGGACGAGCACATCCGCATCGGCCTGAAATATCCGCGCGTGAAGCTCAACACCACCTACTCCTTCGGCCTCGACGACCAGGAGTTCGTCGTCGCCTTCGAAACCAACTTCCCCGAAGACTTTCTCGACCTCGTCCAGCAGCTCCGCGAAACCGAAATCTCGATGTACACCCTCAAGGACTACCCCATCTTTAGCTGCGTCCGCCTCAAGCCGCACGAGATGCTGGACAGATTAGGCTGACACTCACTCGCGTCGCTAACTCCTGAACGAGACGACGCGCTCCCATCGCAATGGATGACGAGAACGGCGTTTATGAGGAGTAATCCGTTGAAGTTGCCGAAAAGGCGACCTTACAGGCGATTCGAAGATGGACAAGTCGCCTAATTCGCCCCTGGCCGCTCCGCCTTGTCCACCACCAGCACATCCGCCATCGCCTTCACCGGTTCTAGCCTCAGCCCCAGCTGCTCCGGCAGCGCAGTAAACAATCCCGGCGGCGCATCTGTAGGCGCTGACGTAACCGCATCGTCCGTCGTCCATCGCAATTCAAAGTCATACCTGCCTTTCAGTCCTGTCTGGTCAACCGCCGGGCGGTCAAGAGCGATACGCATCAACAGTCCCGCCAGCTCGCCCATAGAAAGGTTTTCGGCATGCATTGTCTCCAGGCCGCCATTCTCGCGATCGTTCTCGTTGGAGAGGCCGTTTGGATCACCCTTGCTCGCCGCCATCTTCGCGCCGCCCTTCGCCACTGTCAGCATGTAGACGGATGACATGCGCTTCTCCATGTGCATCACCAATCCAAACCGCTCCGCCAACAACTTCCGAACCAGCGCCTGCATCTGTTCGCGGTTTGGCTGCCCGGGCACATCGGCGTAACCCTTCGCATCCCATAACTCCGTCCTTATCCAATCCGGCGCATTCGCCAGCTGGCTCTTGTGCAATGCGTAGGCATAGAGCAGCATCGACTGCACCGTCTTGCGCCGGATCAGCACATTTCGGCCCTCCACTTGATATCCACCAAACTGACCGTTTGGATCGCTCGGCCGTACCGTCACCACGTCCCAGTTGGGATCAGCCTCCTTGGGCATCATCGCTACCCGCTGCCCCGCGTCCTGGGCGACCGCCCGGGATAGGAAAAGGCTAAGTGCTAACCATCCACAAAAACCCGCAACCCGTGCTATTCGCTTCATGCCCACTTATACGCACCACTCCTTCGTTTCGGATGACTTTTTTCGTGCTGGGGTGGGGCGCTCGCCAGCTTAGCTGGCGAACCCGGAAGTAACCTGCATTGGCGGCTTGTTACTTCGGTGGCGCACGAAAAACGGCGTTATCGGCAACTACGATGATTACTGATAAGTCGGCTTCTCGCCAGTAGTCCTTCCAGTCGACATGGCCCTGGGCCCTATCGGTTTATCCTCAATATCAACCCGCCATGGCCAAGAATACCGCCACAAAATCCCCTCATATCCCGGCCCCAAAGAGCACCGCGAAGAAACTCCCGCCCCCGCAGAAGCTCTCTCCCGCGCAGCGCGCCGCCGCCATTGAGGGTGTGTCCGCGGCCAAAGCAAAGAAGATCGCCGCGCGCGAGCCCATCTCGCCCAAACTCAAACCCGGCAAAACGAAAAACCCTCTCGCCCCCGACCGCATCGCTGCCATCCTCGACGCTCTCCGCAAGACCTACCCCAACGTGGTCTGCGCGCTTAACCACCGCAACGCCTTCGAGCTCACCATCGCCACCATCCTCTCCGCGCAGACCACCGACGTCGGCGTGAACAAGGCCACGCCCGAGCTCTTCGCGCAATTCCCCACTCCCGAAGCCCTCGCAAAAGCCAACCCCACCGCCGTCGAGCAGCTCATCAAGTCCACGGGCTTCTTCCGCAACAAAGCCAAGAGCATCATCGGCGCCGCCCGCGTGCTCGTCGAAAAATTCCACGGCAAGGTCCCCGAAACCATGGACGAGATGCTGGAGCTGCCCGGCGTCGCGCGCAAAACGGCCAATGTCGTCCTCGGCTCCTGGTACGGCATCCCGTCCGGCGTTGTGGTCGACACGCACGTACTTCGTCTCTCACGCCGCCTCGAACTCACCACCAACACCGAACCCGTCAAAGTCGAGCAGGACCTCATGCAGGTCATCCCCAAAGACCGCTGGGTCCAGTTCTCCCACGAGCTCATCCATCACGGCCGCCAGGTCTGCATCGCGCGTAAGCCCGAATGCGAGCGCTGCACGCTCGAGCACCTCTGCAACTCCGCCGACAAAACCTGGAGCTCACACTGAACCCTGACTCGCTGACTTGCTGACTCGCTGACTTGCTCATTTCCCGTCTACCGCCTGCCGAACCGCTTCCGCCAGCGACGCAACCGACGCCTCAATCGCCTCCGCATGCGGCGGATACCCCACCCCCCGAAGCGTCTCGCTCGTAATCGGTCCAATCGACACCCGCAGCACCGACGCCGGCAGCCTCACTCCCGCCGCCTCACACAACGCCAGCAGATTCCGCACCGTCGACGAGCTCGTAAACGTCACCGCCGCAAGCTCCGCCGGGCTGGCAAACAGATCCCGTATCAACTCAACAGACCCCGTCGGCACCACCGTCCTGTACGCCGGAGCAATCACCACCTGCGCCCCCGCCTCGCGCAGCGCATCCGGCAAAACATCCCGCGCCTCCTCCGCCCGCACCAGCAGAAACCGCGCCGGCGACCCATCCTCCTGCATCGCGTACGGCAGCAGCGCATCGCGCAGCGACTCCGCCACCGCCTGCCGCGGCACCACATCCGCCGCCACCCCAATCGCCTCCAACGCACGCGCTGTCGCCGGCCCAATCGCCGCCACCCGCGGCCACGCTCCCGGCGAGATCCCCGCCGCGTCCATCCGCCGCCTCATCGCCTCCACCGCATTCGCGCTCGTAAAGACCAGCCACTGAAATCCCGACATCCCCGCCAGCGCCGCATCCATCGCCTCATACGACGGCAGCGCCGCCACCTCAATCGCCGGCACCACCACCGGCTCCAGTCCGAGCTCCCTCAGCTTCGTCGCCAGCTCCGACGACTGCCGCTCGGATCGCGTCACCAGCACCCGCGGATTGGACTTCGCTCCCACCTCGCTGATTCTTACACTCGCGACCGTGAATTCTTCTTCACCCACCGCCGCAGCGCCTCCCAGTCGCGCTCCGTCTTGTCCGCATACGCCCGCGCAAACGCCAGAATCGCATCATCAAATCGCCCACTCGATCCCAGATACGCATACATCGACACCGGATCACCCGCCCGCGCATGCCCCCGCGCCAGCAGCTCGCCACACAGATCCGCATAGCCGTGCAGATTCGCCGCCGTCAGCGTCCCCAGATCCAGCGCCGCCTTATGATCGTTGAGCTGGCGCACCAGGTAATCGCGATTGTCAATCGTCGTATACCCCAGAAACGGATCGCTCGTAAGCTGCATCGCCCGCTGCCCATCCATCACCCGGTGCCCTTGATGCGTCCACGCCGCCGCGCCATCCGGGATATACCGCGCGTACGCCGACGCCGGCTCCTCCTTGATCTGCAGAAACAGCGGGTCCGAGTGCGCCGGCCGCCCCGCGCCCTCCATGTACACCACATAATCCCGCAGCCCCACCGACCCCGTCCCCACCACCTTGAACGCCACATCCACCGCCGTGTACTGCGCCAGAAAATGTTGCCGCTCCGGCTGCAGCGTCTTCGCGTACTGCGCGACCGAGTTCAATATCTTTCGCGCCTGCGCTCCCACAATCCGCTCCAGCAGCGGCGGCTCCGACCGAAACCGCCGCGGCCCACTGCCCATCTTCTTCGCTTGCGTACCCGCGCTCGCTCCCGCATCAGCCTTCCCCTTCCCCGCACCCGCCGCACCCACCGGCTCCGTCAACTTCTCCAGCAGCCGCTGCGGAGTCGACCGCTCCGCCTGCGCAAAGATCGCCGGCATCGGCCCCACATGCCCAAGCCGGTGAATCTGATACCGCCCCAGCTCCAGCACCGGCATATTCGCGAACCGCCGCATCATGCGCCGGTAACGGCTCGTGAACGTCGCCACCGCGTCATCACGATCCGCGCGCCGTATCCCGGCCTCCCGCCCCGCCAGCAGAATGCTCGTCGCCAGCCGCTTCACATCCCACTCAAACGGCCCGCGAATCGTCTCATCAAAATCGTTCAGGTCGAACACGATCCTGTTATCCAGCGTCGCAAACGCGCCCAGGTTCTCCACGTGCGCATCGCCGCACAGTTGCGTCGTCAGCCCGGTGTGCGGATGACACGCCAGATCCGCCGCCATCACCCGCACCGCGCCCCGAAAGAATCCAAACGCCGACGCTTCCATCCGCCGATACTTGATCGGCACAAGCCGCGCAACCCGCCCCCGCATCGACTCCTGAAGAATCGCCAGCGGATCCGACGGACACAGATTCACCTTGAAGTCCGCATGGGCGCTGCGTGCCAATTGCTTGCGCGCATTTCGCCCGAGCGCCTGTCGTTCTGCGTGCGTCAATGGCTTCACGGAAAATTAGTGTAGCTCGCCATCGCGCACGAAGCCCCGGAAGAGATTGACCCCGCACGAACAATGAGACCATCGAAAAAGAAAACAACCAGACGATCGAAAAAATCAGAGGAGCACACGATGGCAGACAAAACAGCGACCGCAGCCGCCGCAGGAACCTTCACCATCGGCGCCTTTACAGATGAACCCCTCACCGTCAACCGCCTCGGCTACGGCGCCATGCGCATCACCGGCGAAGGCATCTGGGGGCCGCCGAAGGATAAGCCCGCCGCGCTCGCCACCCTCCGCCGCGCCATCGAGCTCGACGTCAACCTCATCGACACCGCCGACTCCTACGGCCCCTACATCAGCGAAGAGCTCATCGCCGAAGCCCTCCATCCCTACCCCGCCGGTCTCGTCATCGCCACCAAGGGCGGATGGGAGCGCGTCGGCCCCGGCAAGTGGACCCACAACGCCAGCCCCCGCCACCTCACCGAGGCCCTCGAAGGCTCGCTCACCCGCCTCCGCCTCAACCGCATCGACATCTATCAACTCCACGTCCCTGACCCCGCCGTCTCCTTCGAAGCCTCCATCGAAACCCTCGCCCGCCTGCGCGCCGAAGGCAAGATCCGCCACGTCGCGCTCTCCAACGTCACCCGCGAACACATCCAGCGCGCGCAGAAGATCGTCCCCATCGTCTCCGTCCAGAACCGCTACAGCTTCGCCGACCGCGAGTCCGACTTCATCGTCGACTTCTGTGAGCAGCAAGGCATCGCCTTCTTCCCCTGGGCGCCGCTCGGCCAGGCCCGCGAAGCCCACGACGCATTGAAAAAAGAAGCAGAGACTTTGACAAAAAACAGCCAGGCCGAAGCGCTCAATATCACCCCACTCCAGCTCGCCCTCGCCTGGCTCCTGAAGCGTTCGCCCGTCATCGTCCCCATCCCCGGCACCTCCAACCCGCAGCACCTCGAACAAAACATCGCCGCCGCCAGCCTCCACCTCCCCGACGACGTCTACGCCCGCCTCTCCGCCATCCAGCCCCCACCCGCCAGCCTCCGCGGCTAACCTGTCACGGACTCTCCGTTCTGGATTCGACACCGCCTCCTGTGGCAATGAACCGGGTGGCCTACCCTTTCCAACCACGAATCGGGTGGCCTATCCGTTTCGCGCAGCGAAAGGGTGGGGTATCGCGCGTGGTAGCGCGCGACCGCCTTTGCGTTTTACTCACAACTAAAACTGGCAACTCGAAACTGAAAGCAAAACCAGTCTTTGCCTTTGCCGTCGCCTTTTTTTCTGTCAGCCCCGAAAGGGTCCGCTTGGCTTACACCGAAAGGATCGAAGGTTGTGAAGGGAACGGCTGGTAGCCTTGGGCTTTAGCCCAAGGTCCCGTGCCATAAACCTCCAATCAGGAAGGGACTTTAGCCCCTGAGGTCAGCTCGAGAGTTCACGACCTCCACGAGACCCCACCGGTATACACTTGCTCTTTCGGAGCCGCTCCATCCGTCAAATCGACTGTTTGGCTCGTCTTGCTGGAGATGTATATGGCAGTAAACACAGACGAATCGCTCGACAAACAAAAACACATCCGCGCCGACCCCGAACGCGCCCCCATAACCCCAGCCCCGCCATCCCCGTCGCCCTCCACGGCCGCTCCCTCACCCCCAATCACCGCATCCCGCTCGACCTCTCCTGGGTTGAAGAGGTCCGCGTCAACACCTCCGCCGTCGAGCGCCGCGCCGCCACCATCGGCACCCGCCGCTCCGTCAAAAAAGACTTCCAGGCCGCCTGGCTCCTCCGCGCCCTCGCCTGCATGGACCTCACCACGCTCTCCGGCGACGACTCCGCCGAGCGCGTCAAACGCCTCTGCGCCAAGGCCCGCCGACCCTTGGAAGATCATCTCGTCAAAGCCCTCGGCATCGAGAGCCTCAACCTCCACGTCGGCGCCGTCTGCGTCTACCACCTCTTCGTCGAAACCGCCGTCAAGGCCCTCGAAGGCTCCGGCATCCCCGTCGCCGCCGTCTCCACCGGCTTCCCCGCCGGCCTCTCGCCGCTCGAAACCCGCGTCCAGGAGATCCGCCGCTCCGTCGACGCCGGCGCCAGCGAGATCGACATCGTCATCACCCGCGCCCACGTCTTCAACGGCGAGTGGAACGCCCTCTACGACGAGGTCGCCGCCTTCAAGGACGCCTGCGGCCCCGCCCACATGAAAGCCATCCTCGGCACCGGCGATCTGCTGACCCTCCGCAACGTCGCCCGCGCCTCCGTCGTCGCCATGATGGCCGGCTCGGACTTCATCAAGACCTCCACCGGCAAGGAAGCCGTCAACGCCACGCTCCCGGTCTCGCTCGTCATGGTCCGGGCCATCCGCGAATACGCCGAGCGCACCGGCATGGCCGTCGGCTTCAAACCCGCCGGCGGCATCAAGAGCGCCAAGCAGGCCATGGAATGGCTCGCCACCATGAAGGACGAGCTCGGCCGCCCCTGGCTCGAACCCTCCCTCTTCCGTTTCGGCGCCAGCTCCATGCTCGCCGACATCGAACGCCAGCTCGAGCACCACGTCACCGGCCGCTACAGCGCCACCTACCGCCACCCAATCGCCTGATGTGATTGCCTAAAGAGCTCTGCCCAGGATGAGACCCACTCTCAATAGGCCGTCATCCTGAGCCGAAGGCGAAGGATCTCTGTATTTGTCAAAGCAGCACGATGTTCGAGAAGCAAGAACCAGAAGGGGCACGGCTTCAGCCGTGCCGTTAGAGCAGCAAAGAAAACCGGGCTTTAGCCCCTGAGGTACGTTGGAATGATCGACGGAGAGGACCACGAAGAAAAGTTCGTCGCCTCTTTCATTCAAAAAGAACGACGGGAACGTGCGCATTTCCTGCTGCGCGATCCTGCAAAACGACACGAATTCACGGCCAAGCTAGCCCAGGTCCGCTGGCTTGACGAGCGTTTTCTAACCCACATAACCGGCGACATCGCCCACACCGCCGCAGAACTCGTGGCATTACTGAAACAAAACGGCGCGTCCTCTACCGTATGGGTCATATCCGAAGACCGGACGATTGATGGTAGACAGCTTCCTATTGATGACGCAATGAGCTCAATATGGGGAGTCAGTAAAGGCACGGTTCTGTCCTGCGTACCCGGTAAACTTGCGTTCTTGCGCGGAGAAGCGATGAAAAGCGAATACCTGCTCAAGCGTGGCTAAGAACGCCAGCTCGACCACCCTTACCCGCCGTCATCCTGAGCCGTAGGCGAAGGACCTCTGTATTTTGCTCGAGTGGCAAGATGTTCGTGCGGCAAGAACCAGAAGGGGCACGGCTGGTAGCCTTGGGCTTTAGCCCAAGGTCTCTGTGCCGCCAGAGCAGCAACGAGAACCGGGCTTTAGCCCCTGAGGTACGCAACTTCCGAGATGACCACACCCGCTCCCAGAATCGACAAATACGAATCCCGGCGGATTCGTGTGGCCATTCGCCGTGTCCTGTTGGAAACGTGGGATCCGATCGGAGTTCGAGATGAGCCGAACGCTCAAGACGAATACGATTCGTATTTAGGAGACGTGTTCGGGTTGCTAACCGCGGGAGCGACCGACGAAGATCTGAAGAAATATTTGAACTGGGTGTCAGCAGAGCGTATGGGCATGCGCGAAGCTCCAGACGATATTATGGCGAGTACGATTGCCGGGCTTCGGAATATCCGACTGGAGCCAGACTCCTAGCCTTTGCCGCTAGCGCGAAACGAAAAACGGGGCTTTAGCCCCTGAGGTAAGCAAGACGATGTTCGCGAATTCACCGCCTCACAATCCAATCTCATATGAGGTGTGGCTCAACAACATTCTCTCTGTTCTTAAGGACATCGCTGATCGCAAAAAGCAGGAGGAACTTTGGCTACACCCGAAAGTTTCTTGGGAGAACCCGAACGAGCTGGTGTGCCGCCTGTTTGATGACTGCCTATTCGAGGAATTTATCGAAAAAAACCGATCCAGCTTCAGCGCAGAGCAGAGGCGCGCATCCAACGAGCTTCTTCAAGAATTCCAGAGATTTCTCGCAGCTACTCCGAAGACGCTTAACGCAGCCGAAACACTGAGAGATCCGCGATGGCACGTCATTTGTAGCAGCGCTCTCAGATTTAGGGCAGCTTTCGCCGACAGATTGTCGGAGCCGTCATCCTGAGCCGTAGGCGAAGGACCTCTGTATTTCGCTCGAAATGGCACGAATGCTCGGGCGAGCAACACCCGGAAGGGCACGGCTTCAGCCCTGCCGCTAGAGCAGCAAACAAACCGGGCTTTAGCCCTTGAGGTACGGCCCAGGAGACATCGCCGATGAGCAAAGTACGAGTCGCCGCATTTTCCATCTCGATTGACGGCTTCGGCGCCGGCATCGAGCAGAGCCTGTCCAATCCCATGGGCAACCGCGGCATGGACCTGCACAAGTGGTTCATGCCGACGCGCACCTTCCGCCAAATGACCGGGGGCACTGGGGGAAGCGAAGGAGTCGACGACAGCTTCGCGGCCAAGTCATTCGACAATCTCGGCGCGTGGATCCTCGGCCGCAATATGTTCGGCCCGGTTCGCGGCCCCTGGCCGGACGACTCGTGGAAAGGCTGGTGGGGCGACACCCCTCCCTACCATGTTCCTGTCTTCGTGCTCACCCATTACCCGCGCGCTCCACTCACCATGAACGGCGGCACCACCTTTCACTTCGTCACCGACGGAATCGATAGCGCGCTGGCGCAGGCCCGGCAAGCCGCAGCGGGCAAGGACATCCGCATCGGAGGCGGCGTCAGCACCATCCGCCAGTATCTCCTCGCCGGACACATCGACGAGCTGCACCTCGCCCAATCCCCCGTCCTGCTCGGTCAGGGCGAGAATCTATTCAGCGGCATCGACCTGCCCTCGCTCGGCTACGCCGCCACATCCCACACTCAAGGCGAGCAAGCGACCCACCTCACCATCAAAAAATCATGAGAACGAAGTCATGCAAAAAAAGTGACCCCCCACCCGTTAACTCCCCTGGATCCAAGACTTTACCTGTAACATGCTGATTCGAGATACTTTACCAAAAGGTCCAGCCCTAACCAGCCTGTTCTGAAGACTTTGCACAAAAACAGGGGGAGGGGGCACCAAGGGTAGAGCGATAATCGAACAGTAAAGAGGCACCAAATGGCAACCAGCATCCTTGAGAAGTTTCAATCGATGGACTACGGTCCAGCTCCCGAAGACCCGAGCGAAGTAAACAAGTGGCTCGACGCCCACCAGCGCAGCTTCGGCCACTACATCGACGGTGAGTGGACCAAGGTCTCCACGCACCTTCGAGACCCGCAATCCAGCGACCGGCGAACTCCTCGCCAAGGTCGCCACCGGAACCGCCGAGGATGTCGACCGCGCCGTCAAAGCCGCCCGCGCCGCTCTTCCCGCATGGCAAGCGCTCACCGGCCACCAGCGCGCGCGCTATCTCTATGCCTTCGCCCGCCAGGTCCAGAAGCACTCCCGCCGCCTTGCCGTGCTCGAGTCCATGGACAACGGCAAGTCCATCCGCGAGTCCCGCGATATCGACATCCCGCTCGTCGCCCGCCACTTCTACCACCACGCAGGCTGGGCCCAACTCCTCGGCAACCTGACCGAGTCAGGCTTTGCGGGCGAGGAGTTCCGCGGCTATATGCCCGTCGGCGTCGTCGGCCAGATCATCCCCTGGAACTTCCCGCTGCTGATGTTCGCCTGGAAGGTCGCGCCCGCACTCGCCGCCGGCAACACCGTGGTCATCAAGCCCGCCGAGTTCACCCCGCTCACCGCCATCGCCATGGCCGAGATCGCCGCCGAAGTAGGCCTGCCCAAAGGCGTCCTCAACGTCGTCAACGGCGCGGGCGAAACCGGTGCGGCGCTCGTGGAGCATCCTGATGTGGACAAGATCGCCTTCACCGGCTCGACCGAGGTCGGGCGCATCATCCGTAAGGCCACGGCGAACTCGCACAAGAAGCTCTCCCTCGAGCTCGGCGGCAAATCGCCCTTCATCGTCTTCGACGACGCCGATCTAGACTCCGCCGTTGAAGGCCTGGTCGACGGTATCTGGTTCAACCAGGGCCAGGTCTGCTGCGCAGGAAGCAGACTCTTAGTCCAGGAGCGCGTCGCCGAACGCCTCTACGAGAAGATCCGCGCGCGGATGGAGACGCTGCGCGTCGGCTCTCCCCTCGACAAGGCCATCGACATCGGCGCCATCGTCGACCAGGTCCAGTACGACCGGATCACCAGGCTCATCGCCATGGGCATCGCCGAGGGCGCAACCTGCTGGCAGCCCGAGATCCCGATGCCGAAGAACGGCCTGTTCCTCAAGCCCACCCTCCTCACCGACGTCCACCCCACCTCGACCGTCGCCCAGCAGGAGATCTTCGGCCCCGTGCTCGCCTCCATGACCTTCCGCACGCCCGCGGAAGCGGTCGAGCTCGCCAACAACACCCCGTACGGCCTCGCCGCCTGCGTCTGGAGCGAAAACATCAACGTTGCGCTGGACGTCGCCGCGCAGGTAAAAGCGGGCGTTGTCTGGATCAACTCGACGAACCTCTTCGACGCGGCCTGCGGATTCGGCGGATACCGCGAATCCGGCTATGGACGCGAAGGCGGCAAAGAGGGCATGTACGAGTACCTCGTGCCCGCCTGGACCAAGCAGGCGTTGTCCATTGTCAGTTCTCCGTTGTTCGTTGAGACTCAGGCGGAGAACGGACACCGGAGAACGGAGAACGTTTCCATCGACCGCACGGTGAAGCAGTACATCGGCGGCAAGCAGGCCCGCCCTGACTCCGGCTACAGCTTCCCGGTCTACGGTCGCGATGGCAAGCTCGTCGGCGAGGCGCCGCTCGGCAATCGCAAGGACATCCGCAACGCGGTGGAGGCTGCCCGTCCCGCCGGCAACAGGTGGGCCAAGGCGCCCGCACACGGCCGGGCGCAGGTGCTTTACTACATCGCCGAAAACCTGATTCAGCGCCGCGTGGAGATCGTTGCGAAACTCGCCGAGTTCGTCGGCATCCCGCAAGCGGAAGCCGAGTTCGACTCCTCCGTCCAGCGCGCGTTCACCTACGCTGCCTGGGCTGACAAGTTCGAGGGCTCGGTTCATAACCCGCCGTTCCGCATGGTCACGCTGGCCATGAAGGAGGCCATCGGCACCATCGGGATCCTTGCGCCGGACGACGCTCCGCTGCTCGGCCTGCTTTCGCTCGTGCTGCCGGCGATTGCGATGGGCAATGCGGTTGTGGCGGTTCCCAGCGAGCGCAGCGCCACCGTCATCGGCGACCTGTACCAGGTCTTCGACACCAGCGACCTGCCCGGCGGCGTCGTCAACCTGGTGGCTGGCCGACCCATAGAACTCGGAAAGACTTTATCGGAACACGATGATGTCGACGCGATCTGGAGCTTCCGCGACGAAGCCGCTGCCGGCTTGGTGAAGCTCGGTTCCGTTGGTAACCTGAAACAGGTGTGGACCAATGAGGGCCGCGCCATCGACTGGTTTGATTCCCGGCAATCCGAAGGGTTCTGGTATCTCCATCACGCCACACAGGTAAAGAACATCTGGGTGCCGTACGGCGAGTAACCAGCAACTCTCATACCAAAGGGATACAACGGTCGCGGGATCAGTATCACCGAAAATTTGAGAGGAAACACGACTGACGGTGTTAGGTTCCCTAGTAGGCCATCCTAAAGAACCATTGCGACCTCGTATGGGGAAGTCCGTTCACCGTCGACGCATCCGCGGCCCGCTGGTACAGACCGCGCTGCTTGCGTGCTTCATCGTCGCGTTCCTGGCCCAGCTCGGGACCTGGCGTAACGACTGGCTCATCCAGGCCTTAGGTGACTCCTCAGTCACCGTGCTGTATTGGGTGCGTGTGGTTGCCGACGGCCTGACGATGCTGGCCTGCGCCTGCGCGTGCATCGTTCTCGGCCGGCTGGTCTGGCTTATGCGCCGCCACGCGGCCTTCCGGACGGCGGCCGTGGGTCTGATGCTGGTGCTCGGCCTGGCGGCCGCGAAGCGCGTGCTGGACCTGATGGGCTACGACGTTGGCGGCACAGGTGAATCACGCACGATGCTGGGGCTCAGCTCCCTGGTGCTGGCGGGCGGCGTTGTGCTGCTGCTCCCAATGCTGTACCAGGTGAAGGCCTTTGGCGAGGCTGCCGAACTGGCGCACGAGCGCTTCGTCTCGGCGGCCGAGACGGGCCGCCAGGCGTTCTTCATCCTCGAAAGCGACCGCAGCCCCTTCAACAAAACCGGCGACTTCCGCTTCAGTTTCGTGAACGCCAACGCTGAAAAGCTGCTGCTGCATCGCAGCCGCGACCTCATTGGCATGCCTTTCAGCCACGCGCTGCCGACGCTGCCGGAGAGCAGCCTGGTTGAGCGCCTGCACCAGGTCGAGCGTACCGGGTTGCCTTATTCAGGTGAGATTCGCTATCGCAGTGATTCAGGCGACGACCTCTGGTTCGAGATTCAGGCCGTCAAAATGCAGCACGGCGTTGCCGTCACCCTGCACGACCTCTCGGCGGAACGCTCGGGCCAGCGGCAGGTCGAGCAGATGCACCGCTTCTCGCAATCGCTGATCCATGACGCCCCTTTTGCCATCTTGACGACCGATTCGTCGGGCAAGATTACCGCGATGAACCCGGCGGCGGAGCGCCTCACTGGCTTCAGCAGCGAGGCGATGGTCGGGCACGCTTCGCTGGTCGACCTGCATGACCCTGAGGAGCTGCGCGACCGCGTCATGGGCCAGACCGGCCGCGATACCAGCGTCGCCACGGTGAGCTTCGAATCGCTGCTTCTGCTGCTTGGCGATCATTCCAGTGCCGAGGCCGACTGGCACTACGTCTGCCCCGACGGAGCGCGCGTTCCGGTTCACGTGTCCCTCACTGCTTTGCGCGGCGATAACGATGAAATCTCCGGTTATCTCGCGACCGCCTATGACATCTCCGAGCGGAAGAAGCTCACGGACTCCATTACGTTCCTTGCGCAACATGATGCATTGACGGGGCTTCCGAACCGGATGAAGCTTCGCCAGCGGCTTGAGCAGGCGCTCGAGCGCGCCAGCCGGCTCAATCAGCCGGTAGCCGTCCTATCCATCGGGCTGGACAACTTCAAGCGCGTGAATGACTCGCTCGGCCACGCCGCTGGCGACGAGCTCCTCACTGTCTTCGCCGATCGGCTCCGCAACTCCACACGTGCCAACGATACTGTCGCACGCATTGGCGGCGACACCTTTGTAGTGGTGATGCCGAACAGCGGCAGCCAGGATGACGCGATGCGCGCAGCGGGCCGGCTCTCCGGAAAACTTCAAAACGCTCTGCGGCTTGCAGGCAAAGAGCTGAGTGTCACTGCAAGCTTCGGGCTTTGCCTCTTCCCGGAATGGGGCACGGACGCCGCCACGCTGCTGCGCAATGCGGACGCCGCCATGTATGCCGCAAAGCGCAGCGGCCGCAACTGCCTGCAGCTCTTCTCGGCGGCGCTGGGAGAGTTCGGCGCGGACGAGCTGGAGCTCGAATCCGACCTGCGGCGATCGCTGATCAACGATCAGATGACGCTCTTCTATCAGCCCCAGATTGCCTGCCGTACGGGCGAGCTGGTCGGCGTGGAGGCGCTGCTCCGCTGGCGGCATCCGCACCGCGGGCTGCTGTCGCCGGAGGAGTTCATCTCGGCGGCGGAGGAGAGCGGGTTCATCCTGCCACTGGGACAATGGGTGCTGGAAAAGGCATGCGACGAAGCGCGCATCCTGCAGGAGCGGCTGGGGCGACGGATCACGATGGCAGTTAACCTGTCTCCTCGCCAATTCTTACAGCAGAATCTTAGCGAGATTGTTGAGCAGGCGTTGCGCACCTCCGGTCTGGCTCCGGCGGACCTGGAGGTTGAGATCACGGAGTACACCCTGATGATCAGCTCCGCCGAGACGATCGCCGCGCTGAGTCGATTGCGGGCCATGGGTGTCAAGTTCGCGCTGGACGATTTCGGCACTGGCTTCTCCAGCTTCAAGTACATCCTCGAGTACAAGGTCGATCGGCTGAAGATCGATCGCAGTTTTGTTTCCCGCCTGCCCGAAGACGCGAACGCGGCTTCGATCGTGCGGACGGTGATTGCGATGGCGCATGGACTGCACATGGACGTTGTGGCTGAGGGTGTCGAGACGGAGGCGCAACAGCGCTTCCTTGCCTGGCGGCGCTGCGACCAGGCACAGGGCTACTTCTATGGGCGTCCGATGCCGCTGGAGCAGCTCATCTCGACCTACTCAGGCCAATTCGTTCACCCGGTGAGGGCGGCTGGCGAAGAAGTGCCGGTGGCGGAGCTCACCTCCTGAGGAAATCAGCGACTGTGTGACTCAAGTCACACATTGCAAACGGAATCGCCTGCAAATCCTGAGGAATAAGTCGTCCTGCCGGGCACGAAGGTAACCACTCTGAGGCGCGGCTGTGCATTTCTGTGGCAGCTTCTGTGGGGAAAATTTGCATCTGTACAGGGAGACTCGTGAAAGGGACGGGCCTGTACGTTGGCATTCGATCGGCTCAGCGAGGTGACAGCTCCCGAGGGCAGCCGAACGGCCACGCCAAGGGCACTGCTTGTATTCGCCCACCCTGACGACGAAGTGATTGCTATCGGTGGCAGGATGGGACGTTTCGCCAATTCGCATTTTGTTCACGTCACGGACGGCGCGCCTCGCAACGAGCAGGACAGCCGCGCCCACGGGTTCGAGCGCCTTGACGATTATCGCCAAAGCCGGGCAGACGAGTTTCAGGCCGCGCTGGAGTGCGCCGGGATCGGCGCTGCCAGCCACGAGTGCCTCGATATTCCGGACCAGGAGGCGAGTTTGCGTCTCGCCGAATTGACCCTCCGCATCAGCAGCCTGATCGAGCAGCACCGCCCGGAGGTGATCTTTACGCACCCTTACGAGGGCGGCCACCCCGACCATGATGCCTGTGCGTTCGCCGTGCACCACGCCGCGGGCGATACCGCAATCATCGAGTCGCCGTTTTATAACGCGCGGAACCGCGGCACGGGCGGGTTCCTCAGCAGCGCGGAGCAGACGGACGAGGTGGTGTACGAGCTCACGGCGGAAGAGCTTGCCCGCAAGCATGCTCTGATTGCCTGCTTCAAGACGCAGCGTGAGACGCTGCGCGGCTTTACCGCGACGGGCGAGCGCTACCGCGTCGCACCCGAATATGACTTCTCGACTCCCGCACACGAGCCGCCGGTCCTGTACGACGGCTATCCCTGGGGCATGAACTCGGCACGATTCTGTGAACTCGCCCGCGAGGCGGAACAAGAACTGCGCGACCGCAATCGCGACAAAGTAAAGAGGTGAGCCCGTGTCCCTGACGGTCTTGAGTATTGCGTTTCCATTTGCCCCCGTCGGGCCCTGCGGTGTTGGCGGCGCTGAGAAGATTCTCGGCGAGCTGGACGGCTCGCTGGTTGCGGAGGGCCATCGCTCGGTGGTGGTCGCCTGCGCGGGCTCGCTCGTCGCGGGTGAGCTGTTCGCGGCGCCGATGCCGGAGCGTGCGCTCATCAGCGACTCCGACCGCCGCTGGCACCGCTGGCGCTTTCAGGCTGCCATTGACCGCGCGTTGGCGAAACACAACGTCGACCTGATTCACATGCACGGCATGGACTTCGACGAGCACGTGCTTCCGCCGGATATCCCCGTGCTGGTGACGTTGCATGTACCCATCCAGTGGTACAGCCCGGAGGTCTGGGCGACCTACGCCGGCCGCGTCCAGTTCCAGTGCGTCTCCGAGTCCCAGCGGCAAACCTGCCCGAAGCTTCTCGGCGAGGTTCCCGTCATTGAAAACGGCGTTCCCCTGCCGAACATCCGCCTGGAGCGCGAGCGCGAAGACTTTGCTCTGGCGCTGGGCCGCATCTGCCCGGAGAAAAATGTGCACGAGGCGCTCGAAGCCGGGACGCTCGCAGGAACGCGGGTGCTCATCGGGGGTCACGTCTTCCCGTACCGCGAGCACGGCGAGTACTTCCATGAGAAGGTCCAGCCTCTGCTGAACGGTGAGGTCGGGCATCGCTTCCTCGGCCCGGTTGAGACGGAGCGCCGTCAGCGCCTGCTCGCCCGCGCCAAGTGCCTGCTGCACTCGACGATCGCGCCGGAGACGAGCTCGCTCGTCGCGATGGAGGCGCTTGCGGTCGGCACGCCGGTGATTGCGTACCGCTCCGGCGCGCTGCCGGACATCATCGAGGATGGTGTCACAGGCTTCCTTGTCGATACCGTCGAGCAGATGGCGGACGCGATCAAGCGTGTCGACCAGATTCGGCCTGAAGACTGCCGCGCCGCCGCCGAGAAGCGCTTCTCCCGCGAGCGCATGGTGCACGACTACTTCAACCTCTACGACGCGATGGTGCGCCGCGAGCAGGTTGCGATGTATGCCTGACCGGGCTTCCTGTAAAGTTCTGCGGGCCACGGAAGACCTGGAACAGTTCGCACCGGTGTGGCGCAAGCTCTGGCGAGAAGATCCGCAGGCGACTCCGTTCCACTCGCCCGAGTGGCTGCTTCCCTGGTGGCACAGCTTCGGTCAGCCGGATGTCCGCGCGGTCGTGCTCTCGCATGGTGCGGAACCGGTGGGGCTGCTTCCCTTCTACGTCTATCGCGAGCCCGGGGCACGCGAGCGCAGACTTCTGCCGATCGGCATCAGCACAACCGATTATCTTGGCGGGCTGTTCTCGTCTGCGTGCAGCGACGACGATGTTGAAGCCGGGCTCCGCACTCTGCTCGCAGACGGCGAGTGGGACGAGATGTTCGCCACGCAGCTCCGTGCCGATGCACGGCTGTTCCGCGTCCTGCCGCGCCTCGGCGGGAACCTGCAGCGCTTCAGCACCGATGCCTGCTCACGCACTGTTGCATTGCGCATGTCTGATCTTCCGCAGAAGATTCGGCGCAACGCCATGTACTACCGCAACCGCGCTCTGCGCCAAGGCACGCTCGAGCTCACCATCGCGGATGAATCGAATTGGCAGGAAGCGTTCGATACGCTGATCAGTCTTCACAGCCAGCGCTGGCAGGTTCGCGGCGAGGAGGGCGTGCTCTCGGACGATCGCGTGATCGCAATGCATCGTGAGGCCATCCCACTGCTCCTTGCTGCCGGGCTGCTTCGTCTCTGCTGCCTTCGGCTCGATGGCGAGATCATCGCGGTGCTGTACTCGGTGATTGATCTGCCGGAGCGCGCCGAGCGCAGGCAGTACTTCTATCTCACCGCCTTCTCCCCGCGCACGCCGAGCTGCGGCCCGGTACCTTGTTGATTGCGCTGGCGATGGAGCGCGCGGTTGACGAAGGTGTGCGCGTCATCGATATGCTTCGTGGCGAAGAGGCGTATAAGCAAATCTGGCACATGGAGCGGACGCCCACCTTCGGCTTCCAGTCGAGCCGTCGGGTCCAACGACAGACCGCCATCGCCGCCGTGGCGTAGCCGCTCGGGATCCACAGGAGAGCCGGCTTGTTTGCCGATCGCATCGACGCCGGGCAGCGGCTCGGAGCAGCGCTCCGCGAGTTCATCGGACAGGAATGCGCCGGCGAAGACACGGTCGTCCTCGCGCTGCCGCGCGGCGGCGTTCCCGTCGGATACCAGGTCGCGAAGGCGCTCGACGCTCCGCTCGACGTCTTCGTCGTCCGTAAGCTGGGCGCACCGACGCAGCCGGAACTCGCCATGGGGGCGATCGCCTCGGGAGGCGTTCGCGTCATCAATCAGGAGGTCGTGCGTGCGCTGCACGTAACTCCGCAGCAGATGGAAGACACCGCCGAACGTGAAGGCCAGGAGCTTGAACGGCGCGAACACGCGTATCGTGGCAACCGCGCTCCCCTTAACGTAACCGGCAGGTGCGTTCTGCTGGTCGATGATGGCGTGGCGACCGGATACACGATGCGCGCAGCAGTCGAAGCTCTGCGGCAATCACAGCCGAAGGAGATTGTCGTCGCCGTGCCTGTCGCTGCGAGGGAGACCTGCGAGGAATTGAAGCGGCATGCGGACGCCATCGTGTGTCTCTTCACGCCATTTGACTTCGTCGCTGTCGGCCAATGGTACAGGCGTTTTGAACAGACCAGCGATGAGGAGGTGCGTCTGCTGCTGGAACGTGCGGCCGAAAGAACGGACTCAGAGTGAACCTGCAGATGGGATCGTGGGAAAAAGCTTACGCCGACTGATCTGCCAGGGGTAGCTGGATGCGGAACGCAGTGTGGAACCCATCAGGCAGACCATTCGTAGCCACCAGGACATCTCCGCCCCGTTTCGCGGCGAGCTCTCGCGTGACCCAGAGGCCGATACCGGTGCCGACGTCGGGCTTTGTGGTGAAGAACGGATCGAAGATGTGGTCGAGATTCTCCGGAGCAATTCCGGCGCCGTTGTCACGCACCTCAATCGTGACGAACTCGTCACCGGCTGAGACATCGATGGCGATAAGACCCGACGAGCTTTCGATCGCGTCGCAGGCATTGGAGACGAGGTTGGTGAGCATCTGGCGAACTTCATCGGCGGGCGCGGCCACCATCAGATCCGGATTACGAAGCAGCTGGATCGTTCCGCCTCGCGATGCGCAACGCGGCTGAAACATCTCCACCACAGCTTGAACCAGACCTGGGGTGTGCGCGGGACCGCCGGAAGAGCGCGGCCGGGCAAAGCTGAGCGTGTGGCGCGCGATGCTGGCGAGGCGGCGAAGCTCCTGGTCTGCAGACGAGAGATAAGCGCGCGTCTCGGGTGAGAGGCTCGGGTCAGCCGAACAGAGAAACAGCAGGTTCGTTACGGCCTCGAGCGGATTGTTCATCTCGTGCGCGATCGTCGCCGAGAGACGTCCGATCGCTGCAAGTTTCTCGGAGCGCACCAGCGCCGTCTCCGCACTCTTGCGTTCGGTGATGTCGAGCGTGACGCCACGCCAGAGATTTTTCTGACGCGGAGATGGCCTGCCGCGGCTTTCAAACCAGCGCACCTCGCCGGTCGGCATACGGCTGCGAAACTGAATCTGAAACGGCGTACCGCTGGGGAACGATTCGTCAAGAATCTGCGCCACTGCCGGGCGGTCCTCTTCCAGCACGAGCTGCATCGGCAGATCGGATTTCGAAAGGCTCGCGAAGGGGCAGCCGAAGATCGGAGGGCCACCTTCGGCCCACTGGATGAGGCGGGCCTGAGTGTCGTAGGTCCAGGCGACTGAGCTGGAGGCCTGCTGGGCCTCGATCAGGCCGTCGTTCTTGAGCTGCAGAGCGGCGAGTGCGATGCGCAGCCGCTCGCCGATGATGCGCTGCCGCTCGCACAGGTAGGTCACTGCTATTCCGAGCAGAACGATGATAACGGTGTGGATGATCTCGCGCGGACCGTGGGTGAACGGCACGTTGTCGGGAGCGATCTCATAGGCGTAGGAGACTGCGGTGCTGATGGACGCCACCAGACCCGGGCCAAAGCCGCTGATTAGCGAGACGATGGCGATGCAGGCGAAGCTGAGCCCGAGCGGTGTCGCGCGAAAAGCGTGGGTGTGCAAGCTAACAACGGCGCCCATGGCCGGAAGCACGAGCGCGACGGCATAGCCCGCAAGGAGTTTCAGGAGGTCAGTGAAGCGAGCGAGCTTTTCAGGTGCAGGCTGCGACGTCACGAGCCTCCTTCCACGAGGTCCTGGAGCTGCGTTGCCGTGATGGCTGAGGATGTCTTGATTCCAAGATATCGCAGGGGTTGTTGCAGGCTCACAGGTGGTTGGCGGGTTTCGCGGAGGCGTGCTCGGTTTCGGTGCGGGAGACGAGCTGGACTTCGACCTCAGTGTCGCGGGGGAAAGTGACCTGGTGACCGCGATCAAGGTAACGGAAGTAGACGGACTTGGCCAGCGCGTACATGCCGAAGCCCATGGCTACATTCTTGTTGTTGGAGAAAGCGACGAAGCGGGCGACCAGGCCGAAGCCGTTGGAGCCCACGACGGTCGCGCCGGCGCCGCTGTCGTCGTCGGCCCCGCGGCTGGCCGCCCAGAGGAGGACCAGCGGAGCGAGAACTTTGCCTTTGTCCGGGTTGGCTTTGACGTTGCCCTCATCGTCAACGGTGAGGTTCTCGCCCTTGGCGCCGGCTGCACCGGTGACGTTGCCGTCGAGGTGCGTGGTTCCGGCTTCGTCGGCCAGACCGCGGAAGCCGAAGCGCAGCTCCCCGTTGCGGCCGAGGCGGCGCGCGGGCTTGGCGCGGGTGACGATGCCCTCGAGGGTTGCGCCCTCGGGGATGAGGAGATTGTGGCTGCTGTCGAAGACCGGGCGTGTAACGGTTGCGGTTACGGGATCGCCGGGTTTGGAGGAGGCGGAGTTGAGTGCCGTGTCCAGGCGCGCGGAGACGGTGATGGAATCGAGTGGCGCGGATGAGGCCAGCGGGACGGGCGCGGGTTGCGAGGAGGGCACGTCGAGCGGAGCGTTAAGTTCGGCGATGAATCCGGTTCCGGCCCAGATGCGCTGCGGGTGATACGGGAGCTGGGAGTAGAGCAGGCGCAGGGCGCGGTCCTTGCGCCCGGGCGTCAAGAAGGTGTCGTGAACGGATTTGATCTGCGCGCGGACCATATCTTCGCCCTGCTGGACATAGGTCGGGCGCTTCTTGCGGGCGACGAAGCGGACGAGCTGCGTATCCCGCATGAGGCCGCGGCTGGAGAAGGCGATCTGCTGGGATGAGCCGGGGAGTTGAAGGCGGTTGAAATCGACCACCGGGTCATGGAGCGGTGTGACGTCGCCGTTGAGGAGGGCCTGGGCGCGGAGCTTGCGATCGACGGGAGCGTAGGCGGTGACGGTGCCGCGGACGATGGTGTCCTGTGGAAGGACGAGGTGGTCGTGAAGATAGACAGGCTCGGTGAGGACGCCGGTGACCGGAGCGCCGATGTGCAGGTGTGCGGTGTGGGTGATCTGGATGCGGAGAGGAACGCCGGCGGCAAGCGCGTTGGGTGCGGGCAGGCTCTGGGCCGAGCCGATGATAGCGAACAGGCTGAGTGGGAGGAAGACGAGTCGAGGGAATGAAGGCATGCGATGGGCCGGGGTCCTACATGGATTAGACGGCCTGGGATGGCTTCCGTCCAAGTAATGTGCGGCCGGCATGACGAAGAGTTCATCTGGGGCGTATCAGGGCCTCTATTTTGTGGTTTCAGTTATCAGTTCTCAGTTGTCCGTTCTCAGTGACGTGGCTGGGACGGTGGCCTGTGCAACTCGCAATGGTGCGAGGCGGGTTTGTTCGAGGTGATCGCGGTAGAAGAGGTTGTAGGTGTCGAAGGGGATGAGACGCTGAGCGTCGGGGTGGGCGATGTGGACGCATGTCTTCTTGATGGAGCGGAGGTCAAAGGTCTGGGCGTCAATGAACTGCACGATCAGGATGCGGAAGAGGTTGGCGTAGCTGAGGTCGGGCGCGGAGACTTGCGGGAGGCAGCAGAGGAGATCGTGCAGTGTGGTGGCCTGCGATTGCGGCGAGTGGTTGGTGGAGAACAGCTTGAAGATGGCTTCATGAACACCCTCTTCCCTTTCGTAGATGATCGTGTTGCGGCCGCCGTTGATGAGGACGTCGGGCGGGATCATGCGAGTGAGCGGGACGACCTTTCCGGCGAGTTTTAGGGCGTAGGCCATGGCGAGCGAGTCGGGGTGGCAGGGGACGGGGATGATGTCTTCGGGCGCGAATACGCTGCTTTGTTCGAGGATGCGGCGGCGGACTTCCGTGAAGGTAAGGCGGTGCTCGGCGGAGTTGAACTGCGTGAGGCGGCCGGCCTGCTGGACGGGCTGAAAGGTAACGCCGCGGACGCAGGGTTGAGTGAGGGCGAAGTCGATAATGGTGCCGAATTCGCTGTCGTTGATGCTGCGCTCGACGGTGACCACGAGGGTGGTGGAGATGTTGAGGGCGTTGAGTTTTTCGAGGGCTTTCGAGCGGATGTGGCGGAGGTCGATGATGCTACAGCATGACAAGCTCTTCATCGAGCCGCTTTAGACTGTAGCTGCTGACCGCTCACGAAGTTCTTCTGAGCGAAGCCCCACGGCGAGATCCATTCTTTGAGCATTGAAGATCAGACGTACGTGCAGATGACCCGGCGTGAGTTTCTCGGCCGGGCTGCGGGTGTGGCTGCGTGTGCTGCCGTGCCGCAGATGGGGCCGGCGCAGCAGAGGCCGGACTACAGCCTGACGATTGGGCCGTGCACGCTGGAGGCTTCGCCGAAGCATCTGATCAAGACGCTGGGATATAACGGGACGATTCCGGGGCCGCTATTGCGGTTGCGCGAGGGGCGGCCAGTGCGCATCGAGGTCGTGAACAACACGCGCGATCCGGAGATTGTGCACTGGCATGGGCTGAAGATTCCTTCAGCGATGGACGGCGCGATGGAGGAGGGCTCGCCGATGATTCAGCCGGGGCAGCGGCTGGCGTATGAGTACACGCCGCGGCCGGCAGGGTTTCGGTGGTATCACACGCATACCAGTGCGGGCGGCGATCTGCGCAAGGCGCAGTACACGGGACAGCATGGGTTTCTGTACGTTGAGCCGGCGGGCGGGCGTGGAGCGAATGAGCCGGGAGCGTACGACCGCGAGGAGTTTCTGGCGTTGCATGACTGGCGCGGGGAGCTGGTGGCGAACGCCGATGGAGCGATGAATCCGGCCTATGACGTGACGACAATCAATGGGAAGATGTTGGGGCACGGCGAGCCTATTCGGGTGAAGGAGGGCGAGCGGCTGCTGCTGCATGTGCTGAACTCGAGCGCGACGGAGATTCACTGGATTGCGCTGGCGGGACATCAGTTCCAGGTGATTGCGCTGGATGGGAATCCGGTGCCGAAGCCGGCGGTGGTGCCGATGCTGCGGCTCGCGCCGGCGGAACGGGTGTGCGCGATTGTGGAGATGAAGAATCCGGCCGTGTGGGTGCTGGGCGAGGTTCGAAAGCATGTGCAGGCGGCAGGGATGGGTGTGGTGGTGGAGTACGCGGGAGCGACGGGAGCGCCGCGGTGGGAGCAGCCGATGGCATTGGTCTGGGACTATGAACAGTTTGGCGTGGCTGCGGGTGAGGCGGAGGAGCGCGGTGATGTGGAGGAGATTCCGCTGGTGATTGAGTCGAAGTTCATGGGGCATGGGGCGATGGAGCGATGGATGATCAATGGGAGGTCGTATCCGGATGTGCCAGAGCCTGTGTTGACGGAGGGACGACGGTATCGGCTGCGGATGCAGAACAAGAGCATGGACGATCATCCGATGCATATGCACCGGCATACGTTTGAGCTGCGAGAGCTTCCGGGAGCGAAGAGTGGAGCGGCGGCGATCCAGACGCGTGGGATCATGAAGGACACGGTGCTGGTGCGCGCGGGAGCGGAGACGGTGGTGGAGGTGGTCGCGGATAATCCGGGAAAGACGCTGTTCCATTGCCACCAGCAGAACCACATGGATTTGGGGTTCATGATGTTGTTTCGATATGCGTAGAGGGCTAGTCCATTGGCGGTGCAGACTGCTGGCGAGCGCGGTGTGGCTGCTTGCCTTTGTTGCATCGGCGCGCGCGCAGGGCAACTACGAGATCCAGGTGTATGGAGCGGACACGGTTGCGCCCAAGAGCACGATGGTCGAGCTGCATTCGAATTACACGGTGCAGGGGCAGCGGTATGTGATCGATGGCGTGTATCCGACGTATCACCAGGAGCACGAGACCATAGAGATTACGCAGGGGATCAATGACTGGTCGGAGGTGGGGTTTTACATCTTCACGAGCGAGCAGAACGGACATGGTGTCCAGTGGGTGGGCGACCACATCCGTCCGCGTGTGCGGGTGCCGGATAGCTGGCACTGGCCGGTGGGCGTGAGTTTGTCGACGGAAGTGGGGTATCAGCGCGCGGTGTATTCGCCGGATACGTGGACGTGGGAGATACGGCCGATTGTCGACAAGTCGATTGGGCGATGGTATTTCGCGTTCAACCCGGCGCTGGAGCGCACGTGGCACGGGCCGGATGTGAACCAGGGGCTGGGATTCGCGCCGGGAGTGAAGGTGAGTTACGACATCAACCGCGTGGTGAGTGTAGGGCCGGAGTATTACGCGGATTTCGGGAGGCTGTGGCACTTCGATTCGCTGCATGAGCAGCAGCAGCAGATCTTCGTGGTGACGGACCTGAATGTGTCGCCGAAGTGGGAGATCAATATTGGGGTGGGTCTGGGACCCACGGCCGCGACAGACCACCTGATCGTGAAAGGAATTCTCGGCCGGCGATTCGACTGGACCAAGCATCCGGATATCGAGTGATGCGCTGCGGCGCTTTGGGAAACACAAAAGGCCCCCTCAGGGCAGGGCCTTTTGTGTCCCCACATTTTCAGCTGGTCGTCAGTTGGATGGCGATCCCATCGACGCTTTGGAGATGCAAGCCACATGGTCGGCCTGTGGACGTCCCTGCGCTCCGGAGATCACGTTGTACTCCACTTGATCGCCTTCCTTCAGGGTTTTGTAACCGTCCTTTTGAATGGCCGAGTAGTGAACGAACACGTCGGGACTGCCGTCGCTACCCAGAAAACCATAGCCTTTGGCGTTGTTAAACCAGCGCACTACTCCACGGTATTGTGACATCGCCTGTACAACCTCCTGATTCAAACGTATCGGCTAACGCAGGGCGGTCCAACTGGGAAAATCCCGAGGGTGTTTTACGCGCTTTGATGACGGCGGAGAGGTGTTGATGAGACCAAGAGAAATGTTGGCCCGGGTAAACTTTATGCCGCCTCTGGACTGAGCTGCGTGAGGAGATCGAGAGCGCCGCGCTGTTTGAGGGCTTCGCCGATGCGGTGGCCGAGCTCCTCCGGGGTGATGCCCTGCGGGGCGTGGTCGAGGACCTGCGCAACCTGCTCGCCGTCCGGGCTGACGGCCATGGCGTGCAGATGCCACGTCTCGTCAACGAGATGACAGAAGGCGCCGAGTGGGAGGTTGCAGCCGCCGCCGAGGGAGTTGAGGACGGCGCGCTCGGCGTGTACGGCAAAGGCCGCCGCGGGATTGTTGAGCGCCGCGACGGCGGCGTGGATCGGGGTTTCTTCGGCAGTGTGAGGACAGCGGGTTTCGAGCGCGAGCGCGCCCTGGCCCGGTGCGGGACAGAGCTCGTCCACGGCGAAGCGCTGGTGTACGTGCGCGGCGCGGTTGAGGCGATCGAGGCCTGCAGCCGCGAGGACGAGCGCGTCGGCCTGGCCCTCCTGCCACTTGCGCAGGCGGGTGTCGACGTTACCGCGGAGCTCGACGAAGCGGAGGTCGGGGCGGAGGGCGAGGAGCATCGCCTTACGGCGCGGTGAGGTCGTGCCGATCCGCGCGCCCATGGGCAGCATGTGAAGGCCCCAGAAGCTCTCGCAGACGAAGGCGTCGCGGGCGTCGGCGCGCGCGGGGATGGCCGCGAGAGTGAAGCGCGGGTCGAGTTGGGTGGGGAGATCTTTGAGCGAATGGACCGCGACATCGATGCGACCGGCGGCGAGGGAGTCTTCGATTTCTTTGATGAAGATGCCCTTGGCGTCGAGCGGGGAGCCATCAGGGAATGTTGCGGGCGCGCGGAAGGCCGGGTCCTGCATGCGGTCGCCGGTAGTGCGGATGATCTCGACGGAGACCTGGTGGCCGCGGGCGCGGAGCTGATCCGCGACGTGGTTGGCCTGCCAGAGCGCGAGCTCGGAGCCACGGGTGCCGATGCGGAGGGTCGGGGTGCTCATCGTGATTAAGGATACGCGCGTGACGCGCTGCGGTTCCCATAGATGAGATACTTGCGCGCGAGGAAAATGCATGAGAGTGCTGCTGTTTGGCGCGACCGGGATGGTGGGACAAGGCGTGCTGCGAGAGTGCCTTGAAGCCGGAGTGGTGAACGAGGTTGTCGCCATTGTGCGGTCGCCGCTGGACCGGATTCCGGCATTCGGGCTGACCGAGGTGCGGCATGAAAACTTCTTCGACTGGAGCGGTGTGGATCTCAGCGGCTTCGATGCGTGCTTCTTCTGCCTGGGCGTGTCGTCGCTGGGCAAGCGTGAGGCGGCGTACAGGCGCGTGACCTACGATCTGACGATGCGGGTCGCGGAGGCGCTGCTGAAGCAGTCGCCGCAGGCGGTGTTCTGCTACGTTTCAGGCGCGGGAACGAATGCGAGCGGCAAGCAGATGTGGGCGCGGGTGAAGGGCGCGACGGAGAATGCGCTGCTGGCGATGCCGTTTCGAGGCGTGTACTGCTTCCGGCCGGCGTACATTCAGCCGCTGCACGGAGTGCGGTCGAAGGTCGGATGGTACAACGCGTTCTATACCGCTCTGGGATTTGCGGAGCCGCTAATGATGCGATTCGCGCCGAAGTACGTGACGACGACCGAGAGGGTGGGGTGCGCGATGCTGAAGGTGGCGCAGGATGGATGGCCTCAGCGGGTGCTGGACAGCGCGGCGATCAATGCGGCGGCGGAGCAGTGGGCGTCTGCGCCGGCATCTGTTCAATCCTGATCGGTGGAAAGCCTACGATCTGATAAGTGCCCGAAGCGATGCCGATTCCGGCGGCGTCGAGTCCGTCCATAATCTCGCGGCTGATGGTGTCTTTCAGGGCGCGGACGTGGTGGGTGCGGACCAGGAAGCGCACGGAGATCTCGATCCAGTTGTCAGTGATGCGCATGAAGCTGCGGGGCTTAATGTCGGCGGCTTCTATGAAGAAGCGCTGCTTGATTCGGTCGAGCTCTGGAGCGGCAAGGTTGGCGATGTCCTGGGTATGGCGGTTGATGGCGTCGAGGATGATGGGCTCGGCGCGGTGGCGGTCGCCGTAGACGATGGGAAAGTGCATCTCCTCCCAGATGTACGGGAAGTCGCGGGTGTAGTTATAGACGGGCTCGTCAAAGATCGAGGAGTTGGCGACGGTGACGATGCGGCCGGAGTACTGGCGGGAGTGAACCCACATGCCCGGGTCTTCTTCCTGCACGGCGGGCGGCTCGCCCATTTCCATGATGACGGTCTGGATGAAGTTGAGGCTGATGACGTCGCCGCGGACGGACCCCATCTTGATGCGGTCGCCGACGTTGAAGGTTTTGCCGCGAAGGATGACGAAGTAGCCCGCGAAGCTGGTGATGACCTTTTGGAGCGCGAAGGCGACGCCGGCGGACACCAGACCGACGCCGGTGGTGAGGCGTGCCGGATTGTCGAACCAGATGGAGCAGAAGCCGATGATGGCCAGAAGGAAGGTCGTGAGGCTGATGCCTTGGCGGGTCCAGAAGGCGGTCTTCTGGCGATCTCCGCCGAGCTTGCGCGCGAGAAAGCGAAGGATCTTGGAGAGCGCGTAGAGGAACGCGAAGAGAACCAGGGTGAAGAGAAGCTTGTGGCCGGTGTGGGCGTCCAGGCCGAGGAGCTTGACCCCGCCGAGCGTAAGCGCGCGGTTGGGGCCGGTGAACTGCACGAGCGGGCCGGTCATGAGGGATGGGATGCTGAACTGCGCAGAAGAGGAAAGGGCCTGAAGCATATAGCTGCAAGCCCTTGGAGTGTTGGTGAGCCGGGTAAGCTCAGCGGCGAGGAGACTTCTTGGCTGCGGATTTGCGCCCGCCGGTGGAGGCTCCGCCACGGCCGCGGCTGCTGGAGCTCTTCGATGAAGACTTCGCTCCGGAGCGACTTGAGCCGGAGGACTTGGCGCCGGAACGAGTGGAGGATTTCTTCGCCGAGGAGCGGCCGGTCGATGAGGCGCGGCCGGTGGTCCGGTTGGAGGAGCCACGGCCGGAGGATGGGCCAGCGGTGCGGCCGGTGGACTTTGCCGACGAGCTGCGCGACGATGAACCGCGGGACGTTGAGCTGCCGCCGGAGGTGGATTTGCTGGAGGAGCTTGAGCCCGATCTCTTCGACGAGGCCGATTTCGATCCGGACTTGTTCGACGCGGACCTGGAGTGCGATTTCGAATTCGGTCTGGAACCGGAGCGGTTGGAGCTGCTGCCGCCGCGAGAGGACGATGAGCTGCCGGTGCGAGAGGAGCGGGAGGAACTCCGGCCGCGTGCGCGGGCGTTTTCAGGATAGGTGAGTTTATTGAAGTTGCTGCGTTCGCCTTCGGCGGTCCGGTCCTGGTAGGTGAACTCGAGACCGCTTGCGTCGAACTTCTCGAACCATTCGTCCCAGGAGATCTCTTCGAGAGCGCTGTCGTTCGCGTTGGGCGCTCCGGGGAACTCCAGACGAATAATCCCGGTCTGGTCATCGCTTTCGGTGCTGGCGACGGCGGCGGGCCGGCCACCTCGCTCCTCTGCCCAGCGGCGAATCTCGTCGTGGTCGCGTGTTGTCTTCGACAATGCCATCTTTGTTGCCTCCTGTGGCGTGGTGCTGACAAAGTTCGATGCGTGTTGTGCCGACGCGATGTCCCGGCACGCGCGGAAATGAAGCGATAGCATGAATAGTGAAGGAGTTTTGAATGATGCATGGGCCGGGAAAGATGCTGCGCTGGATGGCCGCAGCGACGCTGATGATGGCGGTGAGCGCGGCGGCGCAGGGGTACTCGGCGGAGAAGCCGCTGGGAATGGCGGCGCAGCAGCGGCCGGACTACCTGGCGCATGCGGGGCTGGAGCAGAGGCTGGGCCAGCCTCTGCCGATGCAGGCGCAGTTCACGGATGAGACGGGAAAGACGGCGCCGCTGGCGAGCTGGTTCGACGGCAAACCAGTAGTGATGGCCGAGGTGTACTACAAGTGCTCGATGCTGTGCCCGCAGGTCCTGCATGGGCTGGCGGCGGGGCTGAAGCAGACGACGCTGACGCCGGGCAAGGATTATGAGGTACTCACGTTTTCAATCGATCCGACAGACACGCCAGCGGATGCGGCGGCGGAAAAGCGGACGTTTGTCGCGGAGATGGGAAAGCCTGATGCGGTAGGGTCAGTGCACTTTCTGACCGGCAGCCAAGCATCGATTGATGCGATCAGCGGAGCGACGGGATTTCATTTTGTGCGCGTGCCGGGACCGGATGGCAAGATGGACCAGTTCGCGCATTCGAGTGTGATCATGTTCGCCACGCCGGACGGGAAGATGTCAAAGTACCTTGCGGGGATTGATTATCAGTCTCGCGATCTGCGGATGGCGCTGCTGGAAGCGAGCCACAGGAAGATCAGCAACCCGGTGGACTTGCTGATTCTGTACTGCTGCAACTACAGCCCGTCGACCGGCAGGTACACGGTGTCGGTCATTCGGGTGCTGGGGATTGCGGGGATGGCGTCGATGGCGGGGCTGATTGCGCTGGTCATCTTGCTGGCGAAGAAGCCGAAGGCAGTGCGGACCTAGCCGTCTTCGCCACGGCGTTTGGGATCCGTGCCGCGAAGGGCCATGATCTGCGGGTGGAGCAGCTTGTTGGTGAGAGAGCGCGTGAGATGCTCGATCGCGGTCTGCTGCTCTGGGGTGAGCGGCGCATTCAGGTTCGCCAGCCGCTGCGCTGTGCGGGCGAGTTCGGCCTCCCGAAGAGCTTCGGCGCTCGATTGGAGCTGCTTGATGGCCTCGGTCGCAGGAGCCTGGGCGAGGCGCTCGCCGTAGCGGTCGGCCTCGATCTGCACTATCGATTCGGCGGTCTCGGCCTCGCGAGTGCGGAGCGTGCGGTTCTCCTGCGCCACCTGCTGAAGATCGTCGATGTCGTAGACGAAGCAGCCTTCGAGCTTGTTGACGGCGGGGTTCACGTCGCGAGGAACGGCGATGTCGATGAAGAAGACAGGGCGGTTCTTGCGGCGGTGAACGAGAGCGCGTGCGTTATCGGGTGAGAAGATTTGGCCGGCGCCCGTTGAGGTGATGATGATGTCGGCGCGATGGGTCTGCTCGTGCAGTTGGGCAAAGGGAATGACGCCCGTGGTGATGGCGGTCGTGCGTAGCGAGTCGGCAATCTTTTCAGCGCGGGCTTCGGTGCGGTTGGAGACGAGTAGCGTGGTCGCACCCTGCTGGATGAGGTGCCTGGCGGCGAGGTCGCTCATCTTCCCTGCACCGACGAGGAGAATGGTCTTGCTGGCGAGCGAGCCGAAGATCTTGCGCGCGAGCTCGGCGGCGACTGACGCGATGGAGACGGACGAGCTGCCGATCTGCGTTTCGGTGCGAACGCGCTTGGCGACGGCGAAGGCGCGTTGCAGAAGCGGGCAGTCGAGAGTCGAGCTGATGGCGCCGACCTCGCGGGCGATGTTCCAGGATTCTTTGACCTGGCCGAGAATCTGGGGCTCACCAACGACCATGGAGTCGAGCGAGCTTGCGACCCGGAAGAGATGGCGGATCGCTTCGTGCTCACGCAGCGTGTACAGGTGCGGCGTGACGGCTGCGGTTGGGATGTTGAGGAAGTTTTCGAGAAAGCTGAGGGCGGTGGCGGCCTCGGCGCCGTCGCTGGAGTCGGCGGACTCGGTGACGGTGAGGAGCTCGACGCGATTGCAAGTGGAAAGAATGAGGGCTTCGCGGATACCGGGCTGGCCGGCGAGTGAGCGCGTCGCCTCCGCGAGGCGCGCGACAGGAATGGCGAGGCGCTCGCGGACCTCCAGCGGCGCGGTCGTGTGGTTCACGCCGACGAGAAGCAAGCAACCGGATTTGGTCTGCTCGCTCATGGGGCTCGGAACCTGTGCACGACGGAGAGCTGGTTTGCTGCCCAGACGGCGAGGACGATGAGGAAAACGAAGCCGGAGAGATAGATCGCGCGGCGTCCGCGCAGGCCGGAGTGGCGGCGAATGAAGATCATCGCGATGTACACGAGCCACATCGCGAGCGAGAGCAGGACTTTGGGGTCGGCGAAGAATCTCGGGCCGATGGTTTCGAGCGCGACCACGGAGCCTATAAGCAGGCCGGCGGTCATGCACGGCAGGCCAAAGAGCAGCGACTTGAGGGCGATCTGGTCGGTGGTTTCGAGCGGCGGGAGCCATGTGCGTGCGGGAGTGGCGCGCTTCTGCTTGAGGCGGCGCTCCTGCACGAGATAGAGGGCGCTGGCGATGAGCGAGATGAGCAGCGCGGCGTAGGCGGCGAGCAGCAAGGCCACGTGCAGGAAGAGCCAGCCGGTGTGAAGCAGAGGGTAATCGAGGAGCTCGGCGCCCGGGCGGAAGGCGGGCACGACGGTGAGTAGGGCCGCAACCGGTAAGAGAAAGATGCCGAAGGAGACCGTGCGATAGCGGACGGCGAGCACGAGGAAGGCAGCGCCCAGAAGCAGGCCGAGCATTGACAGCGTTTCGTGGGTGTCGACCGGCAGCGCGTGATGCGCGGCGTTGAGCATCTCCGCGAGCGCGACGAAGTGGAAGAAGACGGCGCCGAGGGCCGCGGGCATCGCCAGGTGCCGCCAGCGCGGACGGTTATAGAGCGCGGCCGGCAGCACCGCGAGCGCGGCGATGCCGTAGAGAAGAACCGCAACTCGGAGCCAGAGAAGGGTCATGCAGACGTGCGCGTGCAAAATTCTGCGCGAAACTTCAGTATATCGTCCGGGTGCGCCTCAGGCGGGCCGGTTGAGCTCGGCGAGGCCCTTCTGGATATAGCCGCGCATCTGCGATTCGATCGTGCTGAGCGGCATAAAGAACGGCTTGTCGATAATCTCTATGGTGAGCAGGTTGTTGGCATAACTGTAGCGGGCAGTAACGCCGCTGCGCGAGAGCGTTCCAGAGGGGCCGGTGAGATTGACTCCGTAGGCCTGCAGGCGCTGGGCGGCTGCGGCGAACTGGTCCTCGGTGAGGGGCACTTCGATCATTCTTCGAGTGTACGGCTGTTGCCGCCGCCGGTGATTTTCAGCCCAGTTATGCAGAGGGGCGAAGACGATATCCTGAGCCTTCCTGCATAGCGATGGCGACGGCGAAGGACATGACGGGCGAGGCGGGGCTGACGCCAGCGATGCGGCAGTATCGCGCGGCCAAGGAGGCGCATCCCGATGCCCTGCTCTTCTTCCGCATGGGCGATTTCTACGAGTTGTTCTATGAGGATGCTGTCGTCGCTTCGCGTGAGCTGCAACTGACGCTGACGGCCCGGGACAAAGCGCGATCTGTGCCGATGTGCGGCGTGCCCTATCACGCGGCGGGCGGGTATCTGCAACGGTTGTTGCGCAAGGGATTCAAGGTCGCGATGTGCGACCAGATGGAAGACCCGAAGTTCGCAAAGACCGTTGTGCGCCGCGAAGTGACGCGCGTGCTGACGCCCGGCACGGCGCTTGACGCAGCCCTGGATGCGGGCGAAAGCCAGTGGCTGGCGAGTGTCGGAAGCGTGGGTTCGGGTGCGAACGCATCCGTGGGTGTGGCCTCTATTGATTTGTCCACGGGCGAGTTTCGCGCGACGGAGTTCGGTGGGGTTCATGCGTGGGCGCTGGCGTGTGATGAACTCGCACGTATGAGTCCGGCAGAGATGCTGCTGGCGCGCGGTGCGAGCTTTCGGCGGCAGTAGCGAGTAGCAAGCAGTCAACGTTGTCGCGAAGACGGCGACGAAAAGATGGTTCTTGCGGATGAGGAAAGTACCACCCAGGACGTCTGTGGTGCCCGAACCGAACTTGACGAGTGGGTGTTCACGGAAGATTATGCCGTTCCTCTGCTGCGGCAACAGTTGCAGGTGCACTCACTGGATGGAATGGGTCTGAGCGGGCATGCTGCTGCTGCAGTGGCGGCGGGCGCGATTGTGCACTACCTGCGCGCGACCAAGCAGGGTGCGCTGGAACACCTGGACGGCCTGCATTTTTATGAAAAGCGCGAGAGCCTTGAGCTTGATGCAGTAAGCGTGCGGAATCTCGAGCTCGTCGAGCCGCTGTTCTCCACGGAAGGGCCGCAGACCACGCTGTTGTGGACGATGGATGCGTGCTGCACGCCAATGGGCAAGCGGTTACTCCGCGCACAACTGTTGCGGCCGATGCAGTCGCTGGATGCGATCAATGCGCGGCTCGATGCCATAGCACTCGCTGCAGGTGATCTGCGCAGACGCGAGGGAGTTCGGCGCGCGCTGGATGGCGTGCTTGATCTCGAACGGCTGCTGGGGCGGGTGGCGCTGGATTCAGCCGGACCGCGCGAGGTGGCGTCGCTGGGTGTCACGATCGGCAGGCTGCCCGGTGTGCTCGCGGCAGTGAAGGAGTGTGCACCGGATGCGACGCGGTGGGCGGAGCTCGCTCAGGGCCTTGACCCGCTCAGTGATCTGCAGGAGATGATTGCGCGGACACTCGTCGAGGAGCCGCCGGTAACCATAACCGATGGCGGTGCGATTCGCGACGGTGTGGATCCGGAACTGGATGAGCTGCGCGGACTTGTCGCAGAACGGGCGGCGCATGATTGCGGCAATCGAGGAACGTGAGCGCGAGCGCACGGGAATCGGATCCCTCAAGGTGCGGTTCAACTCGGTCTTTGGTTATTACATCGAGGTGACGAAGGCGAACTCGAGGGCTGTTCCGGCGGATTATGAGCGCAAGCAGACGCTGGTGAACGCCGAGCGATTTACGACGCCGGAGCTGAAGGAACTCGAGACGAAGATCCTGACTGCCCAGGAGCGTTCGGGTGAGATCGAGCGCAGAATCTTTGTAGAGCTGCGGCGCCAGCTGCTCGCAAATGCAGCGCGTGTGCGTGAAACAGCGCGGCATGTCGCAGAGATCGATCTGCTGGCGTGCTTTGCGCATGTTGCTGCAATGCGCGGATGGATGCGGCCGCAGGTGGATGCAAATGGCGTGCTGGAGGTGATCGGCGGTCGTCATCCTGTTGTCGAGCGCAGGTTGGAGGAGTCCGGCGGCGGGCGGTTTGTGCCGAATTCGGTGTACTTGTGCGCAGGCGATGGATGCGAGGGCCCTTCTCTACTGCTGATCACAGGGCCGAATATGGGAGGCAAGAGCACGTATCTGCGCCAGGCGGCGCTGCTCACGATTCTCGCGCAGTGCGGATCGTTTGTGCCGGCGGAGCGCATGCGGCTAGGGCTCGTGGATCGCATCTACACGCGCATCGGCGCCAGCGACAACGTGGCGCGCGGGCGTTCCACCTTCATGGTGGAGATGACGGAGACGGCCGCGATTCTGAACACAGCTACGAACGCTCCCTGGTGTTGCTGGATGAGATGGGGCGTGGCACAGCGACTTATGACGGGCTCTCGCTCGCCTGGGCGACGGTCGAGCATCTTCACGATCGCATCGGCGCGCGCACGCTTTTCGCGACGCACTATCACGAGCTGACATTACTGAGCGAGCGGCTGGCGGCAATGCAGAATGCGCGGGTGACGGTGCGTGAAGGCACCGGAGGAATCGTATTCCTGCATGCCGTGGAAGCGGGAGCAGCGAACAAGAGTTATGGCATCGAGGTTGCACGGCTCGCAGGGCTTGCCACAGGCGGTCGTTGAGCGGGCGCGCGAGGTGTTGCGGCTGCACGAACGCGCGGAATCGCAGCAGGTTCGGGAAGCTGTGCCGGTGAAGGAGCGGCTGCCGACCCTGCAGATGACGATGTTCACACCGCTGTCGCAGAGGATCATCGACCGTGTGGAGGCGCTCGATGTTGACGGGCTGACGCCGCGCGAGGCGTTGCAGATTCTTGCCGAGTTGCAGCGCGAGCTGAAAGGCGGCGCTGCATGATCGCCGGCAAACCGAAGGCGATGATCGTTGCGGGTGTGATGAGCGGGACCTCGGCCGACGGTGTCGATGTCGCAATCTGTCGCGTATCGCCGGAAGCAAATCGTGTTCCGCGCGTGAAGGTGTTGGCGCATCACGCGATGAGGTATCCCGCGGAACTGCGGAAAGCCGTGCTGACCGCGATGGATGCGAAGAACACGAGCACAGCAGAGCTGTCGCGCTTGAACTGGCGGTTGGGCGAGGTGTATGCGGAAGCTGTCGAAGCTGCTGGGCGCGAAGCATCTGTGCGGCCGCAGTTGATCGCCTGCCATGGACAGACGATCTATCATCAGGGCGCAGCGACGAAATACCTTGGCGCACCCGTGCGGTGTACATGGCAGACGGGCGAAGCGGCAGTGATTGCAGAGCGCTTCCACGTGCCGGTGGTCAGCGATTTCCGGGCCGCCGATATGGCCGCAGGCGGACAAGCAGCTCCGCTCGTTCCAATGTTTGATTTTTGCGTGTTCCGCGATTCAAAACGCAGTCGCCTGCTGCTGAACCTCGGTGGAATCGCAAATCTCAGTGTGCTGCCGGCCGCGTGCCGCGCGGAAGATGTGCTGGCCTTCGACACGGGGCCGGCCAACATGGTGATCGACGCGTGCATGGAACGGCTGTTCGGGCGTGGCTTTGATCGCAACGGCGGGACGGCTGCGCGAGGCTGCGTGATCGAAAGCGCCCTCGCGAAGCTGGTGCGGATGCCGTACTTCTCTGCTCCGCCGCCAAAGTCTTGCGGACGCGAAGAGTTCGGCGATGCTTTCGTCACGGAATTCATCGCTGCATGTGAATCCAAGAGCGACCGCAAGGAAGACGTGATTGCGACTGCGACCGCGTTGACAGCGAGAACGATCGCGGATGCGTATGTGCGCTTCTGTAAGCCGCAGTCCGAGAAACTCGCGCCGAGAGCGAAGGTGGAGTTGATTGCTGCGGGTGGCGGCGTGCGGAATGCAACGCTGATGCGCACGCTAAGTGAATTGCTTGATGCGGAGCAAGTACGGGTGCGGTCGGTCGAAGAGACAGGGCTAAATCCGGGGGCGAAGGAAGCCGCAGCGTTTGCGTTGCTCGGGTGGCTGACGTGGCATGGGCTGCCGGGCAACCTGCCAAGCGCGACGGGGGCGGCGCGGCCCGTGGTGCTCGGCAAGGTGACGCTCGCGTGAGAATTCGGGCACTGTGCATCACCGCGCTGGCTGCGCTCTTGTTGCCGCTGGCAGCGTGCAACGGACGGCAGCAGGATCCTGACACGCTGCGGTTTCTCATTGAGAGCTCGCCGAACAACCTCGACCTGCGGCAAGGAACCGATGCGCAGTCGGAACGAGTAGGTGGCCTCATCTACGACGCGCTGGTGAAGAAGGACGCGCATTTTGTGCTTCAGCCGTGGCTGGCAACAAGCTGGGAACGGCCCGATCCGCTGACGTGGATCTTTCATATTCGCAGCGGCGTGCACTTTCACGATGGCAAGCCCTTGACCGCTGACGATGTCTCATGGTCGATCAACAGCATGATCGACGGAACGCTTGTGACGGCGAAGGGCGGCAATCTCGCGGAGATCATCGCGTCCGTGCTGGTCAGCGGTCCGTTGACGGTAATCGTCAGGACGAAGCAGCCGGCGACGAGTCTGCTCTTTAACCTGAGCGATGGTCTCTTTGGTGTTGTGGAGAAGGGCGCCGGGCGCGACGAGGGTCTGCATCCGGTCGGCACAGGCCCATTCCGATTCGTGAGCCAGATGCAGGACAAAGAAGTCGTTCTGGAGCGCAATGAGAATTATTGGGCGGGTTCGCCGAAGATCGCGCGCGTGCGATTCGAAGTTGTTCCCGACACGATTACAGCGGCGCTCGAGATGCGCAAAGGCTCTGGTGACGTGGAGAGCAACGTGCTCACACCGGACATGGTGAACGCTCTGCGGAAGGAGCACAACGTCGTCGTTCAGTCCGGCCCGGGCGCGATTGTGATGTATGTAAACTTCAACACGCAGGATCCGAAGCTGCGCGATTCACGTGTGCGGCAGGCGATTGCGTGTGCGATTGACAGACCCGAGTTAATCGCAGCGTTGTGGCGCGGCGATGCGCGCATTGCGGACACGTTGCTGCCCGAAGGACACTGGGCTGCCGCGAGCGCGTCCGAGCTGCCGCAGTATCCGCACGACGTCGCACGTGCTGTGAAGTTGCTCGATGCCGCAGGTCTGAAACCAGACAAAGATGGTATCCGGTTGCGGCTTACGCTCAAAACCTCCACGGACGAAACGACGCGACTCGTCGCCCAGGCCATGCAGCAGCAACTGCGGGCTGCAGGGATAGAACTTTCGATTCGTTCGGCGGAGTTCGGTACGTTTTACTATGACGTGACGCGCGGCGCATTCGAGATGTACATGCTGCGTTGGATCGGCTCGAACGAGGATCCCGACTTCCTGCGCTACGCGTTTGCGAGCTCGAGCTTTCCACCAAGAGGCGGCAACCGCGGCCGCTACTCAAATCCGCAGGTGGATTCATTGCTCATGCAGGCCAATGCGGAGACGAATGAAGCAGCAAGGAGGCGCGACTATGTTGAGGTACAGCAGATCCTCGCGCGCGATCTGCCGTCCATTCCACTCTGGTATCCGAACAATGAGGTCGTGCACTCGACGCGTGTTAGCGGAGTGCAGCTGGATCCGGGCGGCACGTTCGATTTTCTCAGGACCGCGGAGCTGCGCTAGACGCTTGAGCGTAACTGGTTGCCTTCCAGGGAGCCAACGTCGCGCTCACCTCGGCGAGATCAGATGTGCGTACTGATTTCCGGAGTAGCTGCTGCCGACGGTTCAGAGAAAGCGGCGCACGTCCCGGCCTGTAAGGATCAGACGGTCGCCCTCAGTAAGTTCGATCAGACGTGATCCGAGTTGGCCAGTCCCACATTCCCTGGGCTCTGGCCATGTCACATGAAGTGAGCAGGTATCGTTGCCTCAAGCCGGTACCTCCCCAAAGCGTAATGCTTCCGCATCCCGGCGCGTCGGTCCGAGATGGGCTTAGATAAATTTGTATGCTCAATTAAGTCACGTTCAAGGGATGAAGAACGATAAATTCAGCGCTCATCCGCTTCGGGGAAAGGAACGAACACTGCATCGCATGAAGGCAATTTTCCTTTGCCTGACCTCCCAATCGTCGCGACATCGTCGCCCGTGGGAATCCAGTTCGACGGTCCGGGGCCGAGTGTGACCGTCGCGTGCAAAACCGTAGCTTTCATGTGGTCAAGGTTGCCAATCTGAACACCATCCAATTGGAGTTCGGTTCTATGCTCCGCATCGATACCGGTGACCCGAAGCTTTGAACCGCCTTGCGTCTGCACGTTATGGAAGACAATGCTACGGTAGGTCGGAAGCGCTCTCCCGTTTATCCAGCCCGCTCGCGGCGCATTCGCATCGATGTAGGTCGTTTCCAGGTCAATCGGAGTCGTCGTATTGCGGATGCAGACGTCGTCGAAGACAATCTTGTTCACAAGCCCACCGCGGCCCGGATTGGATTTGATGTGTATGCCTGCCTTCATGTGGTCCATGGTGTTGTCGACGAACTGCACTCACTTACGCCGCCCTCCGTGCCGCTCCCGATCGACATGCCATGTCCTTCATAGAAATGATTATGCGCAACGGTGATGTGCTCTGACGGTTTACCTTTGGGCGCTTTGATAGCGATGACGTCATCGCCGTTGCGAATGTAGCTGTGCGTGAGCGTCACATTGGTGCAGCCTGAAGGGTCGATGCCATCGGTGTTGGGTGAATTCCATGGCGCGTCGATCTTCACGCCCCAGACCGTAATGCCATCGCCACCGGCCAGAAAGACATTGAAGTTCGGCGCGTTCCGCAGAGTGATGCCGTAGAGCGTAAAGTCATTGGTCTCCTCGGTGCCAACCAGCCAAGGGATGTTGTGAGCGACGTTTCCCTGTCTTCTGGTCGTGCATCTCCCACCAGGTGAGCGGGATATTCTTGAGCTTCTGATCACCGCGCCCCTCGATTACACCCTCGCCCATGATGCCGGAGTGGTCGGCCTTCAGAGCGGAGATCAGCGGCTCTACATCCGCCGCCCTTCTTGTTGGTGAGCCCGCACGAGCCTGGAAACCTGTCATAGTCTTTCGGGTCGTTGGACGCGACGAGATGAACTCCCTGATCAACCACGAGAGTGACTCCGGGACGCAGTGCGAGCGGGACCTGTAAGCAGCGCATTGTGCCCGTCGGCGGCCTTGAGCACAACAGCGTGGCCGGATTTGCAGTGGTCAATCGCCTTCTGGATGATTGCGGTATCGAGAGGCGCATCGGCCTGCAGCAATCGGTCGCCGTGGTAGTCCAATCGAGCTGGAATTATGGTGCAGGCGGGAGGCACCTGCGGCTCAATCACGTGGCGAGTGTCCTGCGCCAGGATGGCGGCTGAGCTCGCCCCGATGAGAATTGCAACAGAGCAGATCGTCCGCAGTTTCGCGGTGCCGAACTTGAACTCGAGCGTGTTCTTCACATTACCGTTCTGTGTCACGCGCGAGGCCCCTGCGCGAAGTGAACTCTTCATCTGATTCCTGTCTCTTTCATTTCTGATGGCTCAAGGCGATCGTTGATTCGTGTTTTGCGGCTTCGCTGGCGCCTGCCGCACGCAGCAGATCGACCGTGCGCCGCACCCAAGCGGAGTAGACATACTGATCCTTGTTCTTCTGCCATTGCTCCAGCGGCACAACAGTCAACTGCTCGCGAGTCAGGTTCGGGACACCCCTGCCGAGGGCCATGACTCCGCCTTCGCGGTCTTCCTGGATGTATCCCTTGTCCATCGTCACGTTGTTCTGCTTTGCCCATTCACTGATATGGGTCTCGGGCATCTGCTCGATTTGCTGTTTCGTCCAATTCGGGAGGCCGAGGTTGTTTTTGAGCCAGAGCGCCGCGGGACGCGTGACCCAGTTCGGGCGGTGGCTTACGTCAGGGATGAAGTAGGTCTGGAAGATGTCCTTTGACGTGCCGGTGATTGCCTCAACGCGCTTGCGCAGATCAGCGAAGAACGGCTCCAGATGATGCGGAATATCAACCAGCGTATCTGCCGTTCCGTTGATGATGTAGGTCGGGCCGCGTTGCTGGTTGAGCGCATAGATGACCGCGGGCCGGTCGCCAAGCACGTTCAGCGACTTCCACGGGATCGCCTGGCACATCAGCTTTGTGCTGCGGTCCCAGTAGCCGCCAGGCCCGTCGAGATCGCCGCCGCCGGAAAGCACGACCGCGTGGATCCGCGTATCCACCGCACCCGTAAGCGCCGAGACAAACGAGCCCATCGAGTAGCCGAGGATCGCGATGCGGTCAGGGTCAATATCCGTTGCGCTGCCGCAGATACGAGACACCCTGCATCACGTCCGTGATCATCAATCCGCTGAGGTGCTGCGGATAGCCTTTCACATCGACGACTTTGTCGTGCTCGCGCGTGCCCGACTTGTGATCGTCGTTGCGCTCGCCTTCGCCGATTGGGTCGTAGGTCAGCACCGCGGCGCCTGCACGCGCATAGAGAATGCCCGTGTAAAAGGAGTACCAGCTATATTTGTCCCCGCCGTGACCATTGACGACAATCATGGCGGGCATCCGGCCTGCAGGATGCTTCGGGCAGGTACAGCACCGCCGGGATGCGCATGCCGTACTCGGTCCCATAGGTCACCTTCTCGGCGATGACATCCGGCTCCGGCGAGAACGTTCCGAACTTCTCGACTTCGAGCTGCGGCAGCGGTTGCGGAATGTCTAAGCGTGTGTTCGATCTCGTTGCGCCAGGCCTGCAAGCTGCTGATGCGACGCTGTCTGCGCCGGCGATGTGCGTCAGGCCACCGCAGCAGAGCGAGACCGAGAAGCAGACAAGATCGCATGTTGCGGGCACTGACCTCCAGAGCTCCCTGATGATATGGACCGGGCTCAAGCGTGGCATCAGCCAAAAGTATGACCGCGGCGAAGTTAGGCTCGCGGCAAGCAAACCATCGGTCTGCCTGCCAGTTGTTGTACCGCGTTTGTATACTCTTGAGCACTGAGAAAGGGTCCACGCGCATCCGGATGAAGCGTTTCTTCCTCATCCTGTTCATCCTCTGCACCGCTGCAATCGTATGCGGCGCTTCCATCTCACGGGAACAGCCCGGAGGGCTTACTCGCGCAGGCTGTACGGCATCGCCAACGGCCTGCCCGAACAGACGGTACAAGCGTTCGCGCAGACGCCGGATCATTATCTCTGGGTGGGCACTACGGGCGGCCTCGCGCGCTTCGACGGATCGCACTTCACCGTCTTCGATCGGGAGAATACACCGGCATTCCTTGAGAACAGCGTCTTCTGCCTTCTCGCCGCACGTGATGGCAGCCTCTGGATCGGCACCGAAGGCAGCGGGTTGCTCCGCTATCAGAAACGGCACGTTCATCCGCTTTGATCGCAGCAGTGGTCTCACCGACATGTTTGTGCGCGCGCTCGCGCAGGACTCGGCGGGAAAGATCTGGGTGGGCACCAACAACGGCGTGTTCCGGCTCGGATCCAGCCTCGGTTGCGCCGCGCATAGAGCGCGTCGACGCGACCGGCAACGTTCCGCCGCTCGCGGTGAATGCAATCTGCCAGGATTCGCACGGGCCGGCTGTGGCTTGGAGGGTCGCGGCTGGCAGCGCTCGAGAACGGCAAATTCAGCGTCTATCCGCTTCCCGGTGACGCGGCTCGCAACCGCGTAAAAGCAATTGCCGAAACCAGTCCCGGAGTGATCTGGGTTGGCACAGTCTCAGGTCTGTACCGAATGGTACCTGGCCAAACACGGTTCGCGGCCATCCCTGGAATTCATGGCACGACGCGTGGCCTTCGGCTCACGTCTGATGGCGCAGTTCTGGATCAGCATCCTCGGGCAGGGCACGATGGCCTACCATCTCGACGGGGAGAACCGGCTGCTGGATCCGGAAGGTAATTCCCTCGGACACCGTGCTCACCGTCTTCGAGGATCTCGAGCAGAACATCTGGCTGGGTACGGAAGCCGGGATGCTTCGGCTCAGCCGCACACCGCTGAGCATCCTTCCGCTGGAGCGCGCGAGCGAATCGGACTTCGGTACGGTGTATCAGGATCGCGAGGGACGCATCTGGGCGGCGGGGACCCGGCTGTATCGGCTGCGTGGTAGTGCAGCCTGAGCTGGCCGATGTGCCCGGCCTTCAGGGAGCGAAGGTCCGAGATCTGATCGAAGATCGCGACTCGTCCTTTTGGTTCGGAACTGACGGAAGCGGTCTGTTCCATGTTGCCGGCAACGCCGTGAGGCACTACACAACGGCCAATGGTCTGGCGAACAACTTCGTTCGCGCACTGCTGCAGGCGGAGCGATGGCACGGTCTGGATCGGGACGGACGAAGGCGTCAGCCACTATGACGGCCGGACCTTCACAAATTACCAGATGAAGGACGGCCTCGCGTATCAGAGCGTGCGATCGATGCTGCAGGACCATGACGGCGATCTGTGGATCGGCACGGAGCTCGGGCTGAGCCATCTGCACAAAGGCAGTGTTCGTCAGCGATGCTGCTGTCCAGGCGCTTCGACAGGACAAGGTCTGGGCGCTGCACCAGGACAAGGATGGGGGGCTGTGGATCGGAACGCGGAACAATGGCCTCTTTCGGTTCCGCAACGGCCTGCTGACCCACTACCGCGTCGCCGACGGGCTGGCAAGCCACAGTATCTATGACATCCAGGAAGATCGGCACGGACGGTTCTGGATGAGCGGCCCGAACGGCGTTTCCGTACTGAACCGGCATGAACTCGACGCTTTCGCCGCCGGCAAAGCTGCAGCACCTTTCTTTGAGCTTCTTCAGCACGTCCAGCGATGCCGAAGCCGTGCAGATGTTCGGCGGCATGCAGACGGCGGGTGTACTCACGCCGGAGGGCGACGTCTGGTACCCGACCAACCGCGGCCTTATCCACATTGCCCATTCGGCTGTGATGATCTCGGCCTTTGGCTCCGCTGGTAATCAACTCTGTCCGCGCCGACGGTCGCGACGTGAATACGCAGCGCGGCATAACGCTCGTCGCCTGGCGATTCGCGCCTCGAGATCAACTACGCCTCCGTAATGATGCGCTCGCAGGAGGCGATGCGTTTCAAGTACAAGCTGGAGGGCCTGGACAAGGACTGGAACGAGGCTGGACGCGGCACGTAGCGGATTACACCAACGTGCCGCCTGGCCACTACATGTTCCTGCGTTGCCGCGTACGACCTCAGCCGGCCGGACGCACTGTCGGTTGCCTCACTCGCCTGTGACCAAACGACCTTACTTTTACCGGACGTGGTGGTTTATGGCGCTTTGCGCCCTCGCGATCGCGTCGTCATTCTTGCGGTCCACCGGGCGCGAGTGGCACGGATGCGCCGCCACTTCCAGGCCGTGATGGAGGAGCGCAACCGGCTGGCGCGCGAAGTTCACGACACAATCCTGCAGGGCTGTACAGGGGTTTCTGCGGTGCTGGAGGCCGTGTCGAGCCTGGGCGACGAAAGAGGTCATCCTGAAGCAGCAACTGGTCGAATCCGCGCGTGCGCAGATTCGCACGACGATCAACGAAGCGCGTGAGGCGGTTTGGGCGCTGCGGCACGAAGGCGATAGGCCCGAGGACCTGTCCGAAATGATCGAGCGCATGCGACAGCAACTCAGCCGCGATCTCGGCGTTGCCGATCCATTGCGAGCATCGAGGGAGAGCCGTTCCCGGTGAACAGGCCGGTTGCGCAGGAACTGATGATGATTGCGCGCGAGGCGGTGCACAATGCGGCGAACCACGCCTCTCCCGGCATGGTCCGGCTGAAACTGGGCTTCCGCGAGGACGACTTGGCGGTCGTGGTTGCCGATGACGGTTGCGGGTTCGAGCCGGACCTGGTGTCCAGCGACGGCATGCACTTCGGCCTGGTGGGGATGCGGGAGCGGGCGGCCAAACTCGGGGGCAGTCTTGAATTGAGCAGCGTTCGCTCGGTCGGCACAGAGATAACAGTACGCATTCCGCGGAACACGAAGGTGGCACCACGCCCGATGAACAGCTTTCTGCAAACAGAGCACAAGATCACGATCATGATCGTCGACGATCACCCGCTGATGCGGGTCGGCGTGGCGGCGATCATCAACGCGCGGCCGGACATGGAAGTGATTGCGCAGGCAGGCACAGCTGCCGAGGCCGTCGCGCAACACCGGCAGCATCGGCCGGACATCACGCTGATGGACCTGCGATTGCCGGACTCGAGCGGCGTCGCAGCGATCCGCCAAATCCGCATGACACACGCCGGATGCGCGGTTCGTGGTCCTCACAACATATGAGGGAGACGAAGACATCCACCAAGCGCTGGAGAGCGGCGCACAGGGGTACATCATCAAAGGAATGCCACACGAAACATTGATCCACGCACTAAAGCGCGTGCATGCAGGCGGCCGATTTCTGCCACCTCCGGTGGCGAAGGCGCTGGAGTCTCGAACACCCGACGCCAGCCTTTCTCCGCGTGAACGCGAGGTGCTGCAGTTGCTTGTCGAAGGCAAGAGCAACAAGCAAATCGCGAAGCAGCTTGGGATTGCAGAGGCGACGGTGAAGTGTCATTTCCGCGTGATCTTCATGCGCATGGGCGTGACGGACCGGACGCAGGCTGTGGTCTCAGCACTGCAGCGCGGCCTTGTCCACCTGTAATGAGCTATTCCAGACGATTGGGAAGAACGATGGGCCCCGGCGGCAATCGGGAATCAGTTGAAATTCTGCCGCCGTCGCGGAGAACCGGATTGAACTGATACAGCCGGCCGAGGAAGCGCTGTTGCTTCTGTCGATCCAGCGTGGACCATTTCGGATAGGTGCTACGAAGCAGGGTTTCGAGGGATGCAGCCGGCGTGTGCTGTACGCCGTCATTCGCAGAGCCGGTGGTGACGAAGTGCGCTCCGGCGAGGAACGACGAAAGATGATGCGCCTCCTGTCGGGCATCGATTGCTTCGCCGTGCAGGATGATGCGGTCTGCGTAATCCTTCTCCAGCTCGATCTGCATCGCGCGTGGGATGTTGCTGCGCTCGATTGCGGCGTTCAGCACGGCTACGTCCTCGTACTCGTTTGCCGTGAAGTTGTACCAGTCGGCGATCAGATTCCCGCGGTTCTGCAGGAGCAGGCTGCTCAGTTTTGTGAGCGCATCTTCATAAGCCGGTGTATCTCTGGGCAGCTTGGGATTGTGTTCGTGGAGAAACTGCGTCGATCGAGCCTTGCGCCTCGGAAGCTGTTGCTGCCGGCAGCTTGTAGTCCTGGCTGATCAGCTCAAAGACGCGCGGCGGAGTGCCGTCCGTGGAGACGATGGACGGATCGCGCGCGACGGGCACCCGCCCTTCATCACTGAGCTGCGGCTCTTCGATCCCGTCCACCGGCTCAGTCGCGGCAGTCGAGTGCAGAGTCACGGTTGCGGGTTCGAGCCCGGGTGAGCTGACGGAGATCTTGATCTCGCCCGGCCTGTCGGTCGTGCGCACAATGTTCGCGGTCGGCAGAACAATGTACATGGTCCCCGCCTCGGCGCCGTTCTTGTCGGTATCGCTGCGTGTACTCCTGCGGACCTACGAGGCTTCCCTCCCCTGAGATGTGCCACCGGATCTCGGGATGAATATACGGGACGACCTCGCCCTTCCCGTCGAGCGCGTCCACCTGCAGCAGCGCGAGGCCACTGCGATCGGCAACAAGGTGTTGAGCCTGTACAGTAAGCCGGAGCTTGACGGGATCTCCCGGCATCGCGATTGAATCTTCGACGGTGTCTGCGCCCTTGTGCGCGACTGCACGGATCGTGCCGTTCGTCACCTCGACGTTCTTGAACTCAACAACGTGCCCGTTCGCGTCAGTCGGGTGTTCGATTCCGAGGCTCTTGCCATCCACAAACAGCTCGACGGAGTCGCCGTTCGAGTCGATAGTGATGGTCTCCTGCTTGCCGACGTAGCGCTGCTGCCACGGCCACGGGTGGATGAAGACCATCGGCTTCTCTGTGAAGTTCGCCTGCCAGAGATAGTAGACGTACTTAGGGAAGCGGAAGTCGTCGACCCATCCCTTGGGATTAACGTTGTGCAGAGGTGCGTTCTTATAGATGCGATCGGCGCCATGGTCCGCATAGAGAAAGACGACGATGTTCGTGCCGCGCTTTTTCTTCAGGTACTCGGCGTCTGTGGAGTGCTGCCATTCTTCTGTGCCGGTTACCTGACCGCTCGCCGGCTCGCCCGTTCCGGGATAGAAGTTATGGGCGTCGTCGTTGTACCAGCCGCGGATAGTGCAGCGCAGCGTCTGTTCGAGCCCGAGATCTTCGTCTGTGGTCATCACGTACTTGCCGCCGTTCGTGCCGCGGCGCAGATTGATGATGCGGGTCTTATCCTCGGCCCAGGCCCAGGCGGAGTCGGCGGGGTGGTCGGTCTCATTGCCGATTCTCCAGAAGAAGATTGACGGGTGGTTGCGGTCGCGCCGGATCATCTCTGATGAGCATCTGTTTCTGCACGTCGCGACCGAAGTCGATGTCCTTGATGTTGGGGCTCTCTTCCGTGACGATGATGCCGTTGCGGTCGCAGAAGTCGTAAATCGCAGGCGTCTGGCGTGTAATGCGCGGTGCGCTGGAAGTTGTAACCCATGCCTGAGCATGTCCTGAAGATCGCGGATCTGCATCCAGACCGGGACAGCATCGCCGAGCCATGGAAAGTCCTGATGGCGGTTTGTACCGATCAACTGGATGGGCTTGCCATTCAGGTAGAGCCGTTTCTCCGCTTTGTTCCAGGAGAAGAACCGGAAGCCGAAGGTGGACTCGATACGTGTCCACGATGGCGCCGTGATCACGTACAACCGTGACCATGCGGTAGAGATACGGAGTGGAAGGTGACCATAGCTGGGGGTTCTCGATGCCGGCGAAGTCCTGCACAACAGATGTCGTTTCACCGGGCGAGATCGATGCAGGCGTTGTCTGCTTCTCGACTACGTTCCCGGCCGCATCGAGAATGCGCGAATCCAGCTGCACCTCAGCGGGTTCCGTCGCCGTCATTGCGCACCCAGGTCGTGTCATGCACGCTGCCTTGTTCTGCGCTGACATGCGGAGTCTGGATGAAGCTGCCGCCTTCATAATCCGCCGAGCCCTGGAAAGGAACATGAATTTTATTCGTAAGAACAAGCCGGACACTGCGATAGATTCCGCCATAGACATCGAAGTTGCCGGCGGTCATCGGAGGCACGTGGCCGAGATTGTCGTCGCGACGATTTGAGACCTGCACCGCGATGACGTTGTCTTCGCCGAAATGGATCCATTTCGTCACATCGACGCAAAAACTTGTGTAGCCGCCTTTGTGCTCGCCGGCGAGATGGCCGTTGACGTAGACGAAGGACACCTTCTGCACTCCATCGAACTCAAGAAAAGCGAGCTTTTGGCCGAACCGCCGCGAAATCGAGAAGTGCTTGCGATACCATCCCCAGCCGTACCACCAATAGGAGTCTTCGCGCTCAGTAGCGTGCTCGATGAACGGATGAACGTCGCGGGTGGTCTCGTAGACGCTCCATGTGTGCGGCAGCGCGATGGCCGGCCATCTTGAGTCGTCGGCAGCCGGTTCTGCCCACTGGGTGTCCTCCCTCTGCTGGGGAAAGTACTGAAACGTCCAGTCCCGGTTGAGATTCTGAATGACGCGGACGGTCTCCGTGGCGCGCGATGGCTTGGAGGCGAGAGCCTGAACTGCAGTGAACGCGGCAAGCAGAGCGCCGATGATCACCTTCAAACGAAACATCAGAGGTCCTCACAGTTGATCGGGAATGCGAGGCCAGTGTGAGGCCAGCAGCACTACAGAGAAAGCGGCGCGCGTCCGCAGTGACGAGGAACGCGCGCCAACCGGGTTAGAACTGCAGATGGCCAGAGAGCTGAAGGAACCGCTGCCCGCTCGTACTGGTGATTTGCCCAAGGCTGGAACCAATCTGGTTCGACGGTGTGCCCAGGTTTGGTGTGTTGAAGACACCGAAAGCATCACAGCGGAAGCGGAACTCCATCCCCTCACGTCCGGGAATCGCGAAGGTCTTCTGCACAGACATGTTGTTGCTGATGCTTGCAGGACCGGTGACCGCGTTTCGGCTCAGGTTGCCGAACGTGCCGGGAGCAGGAAAGTCCTGGGGGAAATTCGTGTTCGTGCCACAAGCCGGATTATCGTCACCGCAGAACGCGGTCGTGTCGAACCAGGTGCTTGGAAGTCCCGTTCCCGGATTGTTGGTCAGTGCGAGCTTGTCCAGCCGGTGACGGCTCGACGGCAGTTGCCAGTTATGCCACACGATCGGCCGCTGGTTCGGCGTGTTCGTGTCCGCATAGTCGGTCTTCGAGAGGATGTTCACCGGCTCGCCGCTCTCAATCGAGTACCGGCCACTGAAGATCCACCCACCGAGAACACCTCTGAGGAGGTAGTTGCGATTCTCCAGCTTCGGTAAGTACACGCTATAGCCCAGGTTGGCAATGTGCGTGCGATTGAAGTCCGAAGGACCATACTCGGAGCTGAGATTGAAGTCCAGCGGTGATCCGACTGCAGGCACTGTATGGTTGGGAAGACTGAATACGTCGGGGACGGTGGTTGTATCCGTGGTGTACGACGAGAACTCGTCAAGCGATCTCGAGTAGGTGTAGGACCCGAGCGCGGACACCCACTTGCCCAGCCGCCTGGTGATCGAGATCTGCAGAGCGTTGTAGTTGGATGTTCCAATCGTCGCCATATCGGCGATGTTGCCGAAGTTCGAGTAGACGCGCCTCGCTTGGTAGCTCGAGCTGGACGTACTCGCTCCCGGCGCGTACAAAGCAGGATTGCTGTTGAAATCAAGCAGCTGATGCCTGCCGAACTTACCCACGTACATCACCTGCAATGCAAGATTCTGCTTCACTTGCTGCTGGACGCCGAGGTTGATCGCTTCCACATAAGGAGTCCTCATGTTCGGATCGGGATAGGTCAGCGTGAATGGCGTCTTGAATACTGGATGCGACAGATCCACATTGGTCGGGAAGGTTGGACCGCTGGCGTACGGATCAGAGATGCTGGCCGGTGTAACGGTAGGCGAGAATTGATAAACGTAGGGCTGTGTGTTGTTCTGGATGACGTTGGATTCCAGCTCGTCGTAGAAGATGCCGAAGCCGCCACGCAGAGCTGTCCTTCCGTTGCCGAAAACATCCAGCGCGAAGCCAAGGCGCGGGGCGAAGTCAAAGCGCGGTGTCCGCACCTCGCCTCTCGGCACCCCTGGATCACCGGGAAACACAAGGCCGGCAGGAGCATCCGGTATTACCTGCGACTGCTCGCCCGGCCGGAAGGTCGCCCACCAGTTCTGCGGCTGATACCACGGGAACGGAAGCTCATAGCGCAAGCCGAGATTAAGGGTCAACCGGGGCAGGATCTTCCAATCATCTTGAACGAACAGATACATGTTGTTCTGGATTCCGGACTGCTCGATCTGTGGGCTCTCGGCAGTGGCGTCGTTCACGAGACCCAGCACATAGTCGGCCATGGAGTCACCGGTGTACGTTCCAGTGAAGGTGAACTGTCCCATGGTGTAGAAGTACGATCGGTTTAGATATTGCAGCCTGAGGTACTCGGCGCCAGCCTGAACGTTGTGGTTACCCCGGACAAGCGTTGCTGTATCCTCGACATCAATCGCGCCATTTACATTTTTCTGCTCGTCTGTTGAGTTCGACGAGAGCACCATTCGCGAGTTGACTGTAAACGCCGGCAAATCCGGCTTCCCGAGAACGGGAAAATTCGAGCCGAGCGCATTCAGGCTCGTCGGGTCCGTCGGTTCGGACGTGCCGTAAAACCGGTTGTATCCCAGCCTGATCACGTTCAGCAGAGATGGAGAGAGCGTCCACGTATCGTTGATGCCGATGGTCTGCGTGCGTGCAAACTGGTTCAGCACCTCGTATTGCGGAATGGCGTTCGTCGACGTGGTGTGACTGTTAGCGGTCGTATTGATGATGATGTAGCGGCCGTCGATCGTGTGTTTGCCGAAATGCCAGTCCAGGCGACCCATTCCGACGTCATTCTGCTGCGGGCTGTAGTAGTCCTGTGAGAGTGTGCCGTTGGCTTCATTAGGTAATGGAATGTATTTGGCATCAAAGGTCTGAATCACAGGATTCAGGCAGACGCTTGGTATCTGCGCATTCGGCAAATACTGGCTCGTTCCGAGCGCAGCTTTGCACGCCGGCGAGAGAAGATTCTGGAGCGTGGAATAATATTTTCCTTTCGAATAGTTCGGATTCTGGATATAGCTTGAGACCGATTTCTTCGCCTTGGTCGCGTCCGCGGAGAAGTCGGCGTTAGCACCGTTCAGTCCGCGTTCGGCGGCCGTCGGAGGCAACGCGGATGTCGCCGTGCTGACGTTGCTCTGACGGTAGCCCTCGTAGCCGAAGAAATAAAACAAGCGATGATGCAAAACCGGGCCGCCGATTGTTGCACCAAAGCGATTGATATGCGACTGGTTCGTCTTCTGTGTGTAGTAATTCGAGGCGTTGAACGCGGTGTTCTGGTCGTACTCCCACAACCCGCCGTGAATCTGGTCGCTGCCGGAGTGAGTCAGGATATTAATAATGCTGCCGGTGTTGTGCCCGTATTGCGCGCCATAGTTGCCAATCAGCGCCTCGATCTGCGAAAGGAAGTCGGGCGGTGGATAGTTCTGTCCGGTGTTGCGGAAGAAGTTCTCGTGCATCAGCCCGTCGAGGAGCAGCAGGTTATCGGAGCTCCTCGATCCTGAGACGTTGAAGCGCGGTCCGTTGCGGTCCCCGGTAAATGTCGCGTTGGTACTTACGTCCGATACGCCAGGCAGAACGGAGAGAAAGTCCAGCGGCTGGCCCGTGCTCGTCGGCAGATCGCTCACGAGCACTTGCGGGATGATGAAGCTGATTGTGTCCGAATGTGTATCGACCTGTGGCGGCGCTGAGTTGACGGTCACCTGCTCGGTGACTTGCCCCGGACGCAGTGCTGCATCGACGCGCACGTTCTGGTCGGCATCCACCGTAACGTGCGTGCTCAGGAACCGCTCGAAGCCGGCGGCCTCGACCGACACCGTATATGTGCCCAAAGGGATCTCCGGTAGCGTATACGACCCAGCGCTGTTGCTGGTCGTGGTACGCGTAAGGCCCTGCTCCTTCGAGATTGCCGTCACCTTTGCACCAGGTACGGCAGCACCTGAGGTATCCGTCACGTTTCCAAGGATGCTGCCAGTCGTCTGCGCGAAAGTCGACCGTGAGAGACAAAGGGCAAGAAACATGATCAGCGCCGCTATGAGTGTTGCCGGCCGGCCAAATTTAGTGTGACAGATGAGGTTCATCACAGCGATCTCCTGAGCATGGGCAAAGCTTCTAGAGGTGTCTATGCTAGCGATCGTGCAAATGACGCGAATCAGCCAAAAGTATGGTCAAGAAGGTCGTCCGTTTACACCGGGCAGGATTCGCCGTGTGATCCCGCACCTCAATCGGAGTATGATCAGTCGTCTTGAACCGCTGCGTTCCAAGCAAAGCTGATCGCCCGCATGATTGCCTCTGGAACGGAATGCCTCCCGCAATAACGAGAGGATGGGTTCACAAACGTCTCCATGCAGAAGGGTCGGGCCGCCAGGCGCGCGGTCGGTAACATTGCCGAAGAATGGCAAGATCCGCATCCTTGCAATCAGCGCGGTAGGGGAAATCCCGTCACCACACCCGCCGAGCCGTTGTTCGATACACTTGGCAGCACCTCCAACCCGAAGCTGACTCATTAGAGCCAGCTTCCCTTCGAAGCAGGAGATGCCGGAGCATGCGTCATGGTGCCGCCTTCGTTCGCCCGCTGTTTCAATCGCTGCTGTTCTGCGTTGCAACCAATACCACCGCGCAGACGCTGAAGCCCGCGACCGACTACACGCAGAACGTCTACACATTCCTCGGCGTGGATTGGGGCGGTAACACCTTCGTCGGGGCGTCGCTTCCGTTTGGAATGGTGAAGCTTGGCCCCGACATGGTCTCGTTCGACGGGCGCGCGTCAGGATTCGGCTACTGGACCGACGGCGAGATCCTGGGCTTCAGCCACACGCATCTCAGCGGAGCCCAGGGCAAGTACGGAAACGTACTCGTCATGCCGGTCACCGGGCCGCTGGTCGTGAACGATATCAAGTCGCCTCGGAATCAGGAGATCAACCATCCCGGTTATTACGCGGCCGAGCTGACGCGCTATGGAGTGAGAGCAGAACTCACCACGACGCGTCGCGTGGGTTTGCATCGCTACACATTTTCAAGACCAGGCGAAGCGCACATCACGCTGAGTATCGACCATTGCCTGGGCCGCGGACTAAGTTCGGAGGCGCAGCGATTTCTAGGCGGCGAAGTGCGCATGGTCTCCGATCACGAGGCCGAAGGAATGGGCCGCTACGCCGGCGGATGGAACAAGGGTGGAGAGTATCGGGTGTACTTCGCCATCGTGCTGGACAAGCTGGCGACGGGCACACGCACGTGGACAGAGGCCGGGCTATCCACGGCGAAAGAGGCGAAAGTAGATGCCGATCAGCCGCTCGGTGCGAGCTTCGACTTCACAGCGCATGCGGGCGAGGTGGTCCAGGCCAAGGTGGCCATCTCGTTTGTCAGCATCGAACAGGCGCGTGCCACGCTCGCGCAGGAGGCGCCGGGCTTCGGATTCGATGCAGCACGCAAAGCCAGTCATGACGTTTGGAACCAGGCGCTCTCCAAGATCGACATCCGCGGAGAGAGCGACTCCAAACGCATCCAGTTCTACACCGCGATGTATCACACGATGCTGATGCCGACAGATCGCACGGGCGAGAATCCGTACTGGCACTCAAGGGAACCCTACTACGACGACTACTATGCGATCTGGGATACATACCGCAGCTCCGCTCCGCTGCTGACGCTTATCGCTCCGCAACGAGAGCGCGACCTTCTCCGCTCATTGGTCGATATCTACCGGCATACCGGGTATATGCCCGATGCCCGCAGCGGCAACGACAACGGACGCACCCAGGGAGGAAGCAACGCAAACGTGATGGTTGCTGACGCGTTCGTGAAGCATCTCGAGGGCGTGGACTACAACACTGCGTTTCAGGCGATGCTGAAAGATGCGAGTGTTCCGCCGTCGAATCCGCAGAAGGAAGGGCGCGGCGGCATCCTGGACTACAACTCGAAGGGCTACATCACGCTGGCCGATGAGCGTTCCGGCTCCCGCACAGTCGAGTATTCCTATGACGACTTCACCATTGCCGAAGTAGCATGCGGTTTGCACCGCCCCGCTGAGGCGAAGCAGTTCGCGATGCGTGCCAACAACTGGCAGAATCTTTGGGACAAAAACCTGAGCGCGGAGGGATTCAAGGGCTTCCTTCGTCCGCGCAATACGGATGGTTCCTGGGCTGCCCCGGACCTGCAGGTGCGCGGTACGTGGCCCGACTTCTTCTACGAAGGCGATCTGTGGACGTATTCGTTCTATGCCCCGCAAGACGTGCGGCAGTTGATCGCGCTGAGCGGCGGTGACAACATGTTCGTCAAACGGCTGGACAACATTTTCGCGCGCGGGCACTTCGACGTGACCAACGAGCCCGGCTTCCTGATGCCGGTGCTTTACAACTGGGCGGGAAGGCCGGACCATACGGCAGATGTGATCAGCCAGTTGCTCGAGAAGGCCTTCACCGCCGAGCGAAGCGGCATCCCGGGCAACGACGACTCCGGAGCGATGTCCAGCTGGTTCATCTTCAATTCCCTGGGCTTCTATCCCAACGCCGGCCAGGACGTGTACCTGATCGGAACGCCTTCGTTGCCGGACGCCGAAATTCACCTGGCCAATGGAAAGACGTTCCGCATCATTGCAAAGAATCTGGATGCGGAGCACCTGAACCACTACGTGCAGTCTGCGACGTTGAATGGAGCGCCGCTCGATCAGTCGTGGTTCCGGCATGACAAGATCGCACACGGCGGAACGCTGGAGCTCACGATGGGACCGTCTCCGTCCGCCTGGGGCACACGCAATCCGCCACCGTCCCTCTCGGACACCGTCTCACCGCTGTGTGCGGAAGCCACATCGCAAACACCGTTTCACTCCAATGTTCCGCCGAGCAAGCCCATCATAGCCGTGCAGCCGCCCGGTACGGTGAAGATGAATCAGATCCAGGTGATCGGCACACACAACAGCTACCATGCAGGAATTGCGCCCAGCGAGGTGAAGCTCTGGCAGCAGAAGAATCCAAAGCTCTACGCGGCGCTAGAGTACACGCATCCATCGCTTACCGCGCAGCTCGATGCAGGCGTGCGGCAGCTCGAGCTTGATGTATTTGCCGACACCAAAGGCGGCCGCTACGCGCATCCGAACGGACCGGAACAGGTAGCCGCAGCGAAGCTGCCTCCAGACCCTGAATTCGATCCCGGGCACGTGATGACCAGGCCTGGATTCAAGGTGATGCATGTTCAGGACGTGGACTACCGCAGCAACTGTCAGCCTTTCATCGCCTGCCTTGAAGAGGTGCATGCATGGTCAAAGGCGCATCCCGCGCACATCCCCATCTTCCTGCTGATCGAAACCAAGCAGGGAGTCCCGAAGAACTCGTCGCTCACTGCACCGGAACCGTTCACGCCGGCAGTCTTCGACGCGCTGGATGCCGAGATACGATCTGTGTTCAGCGCGGAGGAGATGATTGTGCCGGATGATGTGCGCGGCCAGCACGACTCGCTCGAAGAGGCAGTCCTCGCAGGTAAGTGGCCTTCGCTCGATGCCGCCCGCGGCAAAGTCATATTCCTGATGGATCAGCACGATGTGACGCCGATTTATCTGGAGGGCCATCCTTCGCTGCGCGGCCGCGTGCTGTTCACGAACTCCGATCCTGGCCAGCCGGACGCCGCCTTCCTGGAACGCAACGACGGTCCGCCAGCCGAGATATCGGAGCTGGTGCGTATGGGCTATCTCGTACGGACGCGAACGGACGCTGATACCAGGGAAGCACGTGTCAACGGCACCGCTCGCCGCGACGCAATAATCGCCAGTGGAGCACAGATTCTCAGCACGGACTATCCAGCCTCCGAACCGGCGCCGTGGGACGGGCACTACTCCGTGCAACTGCCGCAGGGTGCAAGGGTGGCGCGCTGCAACCCGGCGAACTCGCCGGCCGCGTGCAGCCAGACCGCAGTCGACTCCGAGGAGAGGCGTTAGTGTGACGACACCGCACAGCTCCGTGAAATGGAGACAGCTTGCCGCTGCGTTGACTCTCTGGTTAGTTGCTCCACTGGCGCTGGGCCAGGGTTCGGTCACGGCAGCGCGCTCCGTTCTGCAACGCGAGATGCCGCATCTGGCTCCGCAGATCCACTTGGCACTCGTCCCCGCTAACTATGCCGGAAAGCCGGACGGGTTCCGCATCCGCGGAGACCAGGGCAATATTCACGTTGAGGCAGCGACCGTGCCGACCCTGCTGTTCGGCGTGAATTGGTATTTGAAGTATGTCGCCCACTTGAATGTTTCCACGAACGGCAGCCAACTCGGCTCTGCCGGCATGCAGCTACCGCGCGTTGATGGAGAGATTACGCGCCCGGCGCCATACCCGTTTCGCTACGCGCTGAACGAAAACACCGACGGATACACCACGCCCTACTGGGACTTCGCGCGGTGGCAACATGAGATAGACATCCTCGCGCTGTCCGGCTTCAACGCGGTGCTGATTCAGCGTGGCAACGATCTCGCCGTTTATCACGCCTTTCGCGACGTCCGATATAGCGATGCAGATATTCGCAAATGGATCACGCAACCCGCTCATCAAAATTGGCAATTGATGGGCAACATGTGTTGCTTCATCGAGCCGATCTCACTCGCTCTCATGCACAAGCGCGCAGCCTCGGCGCGCAGAATCATGCACCAACTTCGCAGTCTTGGCATCACACCAGTCCTGCCCGGTTTCTGGGGAGTCGTGCCAGCCAACTTCGCCGCGCATGTGCCAGGCGCTCACGTCGTCGTCCAGACCAATCCCTGGAACGGATTCGAGCGGCCTGGCTGGCTCGATCCCCGCGATCCCGCATTCGCTCGCCTCGCAGCCGCGTTCTACAAGCATCAGAAAGAACTCTTCGGCGACTCCACCATCTACGACATGGAAACCTTTCAGGAGGGTGGCGGATCAGGAGACGTACCTGTCGGCGACGGCGCCCGCGCGATCCAGAAAGCCTTGAACGACGCCCATCCCGGGGCTCTCTGGTTCATGATGGCGTGGCAGGATAACCCACGCAAGGAATTGATCGATGCCGTTGATCGCAGTCACATTCTGATTGCCGATATCGAGCAAGGCCGCGTCCCGCGCGAAACTCGCGATCACGATTTCAAAGGTGCCCGCTGGCTGTTCGGTGGCCTGTGGGAGTTCGGCGGCCGCACCACCATGGGCGCCCCGCTGTACGACTACGCTCAGCGCATGCCGCGCGCAGCCGCGCGTCCGGACAGCCATCTTTCCGGCACCGCTCTCTTCACCGAGGGCCTCGACACCAACCCCTACGCCTTCGATCTCTACTCAGAGATGGCGTGGCGCACAGAGCCTGTCGATCTCGATACCTGGACCGCCGACTATGCCTTTCGGCGTTACGGCGCACCTGATCCTCATGCAGCAAAGGCGTGGAACATCCTGCTGCACACCTCCTATGGCTATCGCGCCGATGGCGTCAGAAACCATGGCGAGCGAGACGCTCCGCAGGAGTCGCTCTTCAACGCGCAGCCGTCGCTGACCGCCACACGCAACGGCACGTGGTCTCCAGACCAACCTCGCTACAACCCGGCGGACTTGAAGCCTGCTCTCACAGAACTGTTGCAAGTGGCGCCATCCTTACGCTCCACGGCCAGCTATCGCTACGACCTCACCAACCTGACCCGTCAGGTACTCGCCGACGACGCCAGGCGTTTACTGCCGCTGATTCACACCGCCTGCGAGGCCAAAGATATCCAGCAATTTCACACGCTCACTCGGGAGTGGATGCGCGATATGGCGATGGAAGACCGGCTGCTCGGCACCAACGAGTACTTTCTGCTGGGGCGCTGGCTCAGCTATGTCCCCGCATGGGCGAGTTCGCCCGAAGATCTCAGCCGCATCGAATATGACGCGCACTCCATCCTGACTACATGGGGCGATCGCACTGCGAGCGCCAGCCTGCACGAATATGGCAACCGCGATTGGGCGGGATTAATCAGCGGCTACTACGCTTCGCGATGGAAGCTGTATTTCGATTCACTCGATAAGTCGCTTCGAGATGGCTCTGCACCTGCCGCGATCGACTGGTACGCTTTCGGTGACGCGTGGAACCGTTCAACGAAGCAGTACGCCGCCGAACCCACCGGAGACACCTACGCTGCCAGCATGGAGATAGCGCGAGCACTTGGACTGGCGCCGGGGAGAGTGCAATGACCACTGCCGATCCAGTCTTTGCGCTACCATCGATTCGGACATCGTGCAGAAGCCGGCTGCGGCGAAGCCGGAGGGCCTGCTCTCATCGGTCGCAACCACTCTCTTCGGAATGCTCGCGGGCCTGTGGTTACGCACCAGGCACGCCGCCAGCCCCAAAGCAACCATGCTGGCAATCGTTGGTGTCGTGTTCCTGTGTGTTTGGGGTGGGCATGTGCCGAGCCTGCAATGCAGCTCGACGTTCCCATGAACAGCCTCACCCTATGAGCCGAAGCAACTCCTAACTCCCCTCCCTCACCACGCAATCTTCTCCGGGAAGAACTCCGCAAACAGATCATCGTAGTAGGGCTTCAGCTCCTTGAGGTTCGGCTTCGTGTGTCCCTTCGAGTAGAGATCGTAGGGATTGAACTTCAGCACCCACGGCAACATCGCCCGGTCCTGCTCGTTGCAAAGGTGCTCGTACGCTCCGTGGCGGTGCCACGCATAGAACGAATGGAAGCGCAGCATGTACAACGCCTCCATCGGCAGGTAGTTCTTCATCACCTCGTAGATGTAGCCGTCGTGCCCGAACGACATCTTCACCTTGTCCAATCCGCAGTTCGGTTCATAAATTCCGTACTTCGATTGGTACAGCGGATTCTTGTAGTCAGGATTGTCGCGGAAGTACTCAGGAAAAACCACGAGCTCGGAGTACGCGCAGCCCGTCGGAAACGTATCCCCGACTACGCCCCACTGCGGTTCGCCATATAGGCAAAGACACTTGCCAAGATCGTGAACAAAACCACTCGCGACCATCCAGCGCGGATGCCCATCTCTGCGAATCGCCTCAGACGTCTGCAACAGGTGCTCGAGCTGCGTAAGGTCCGTATCCGGATCGCTGTCATCGACCAACGTGTTCAGATACTCCGCCGCCTCCCATATGCTCTTCTCGCCGCGCGCCAGTCCGAAGTACTCCTTCTCCTTCCCCAGGACATACTCGTGCGTCTGGTACGTGTGATTCAGACGGTAGAATTCAGCGACACCCGGGTTCGCCTGTGCGTCGTACTGGCGAAACTCCTCCTGGGACTTCCCTTCCTTGTATCGGCCTTCGAGGAACTCGTCCCACTCCTCCATGTCGGCGGATAATGGTTTCTGCTCAACTGCGGAAATCTGTGTTGTGGGGCTCATGGGTTCCCTCCCGGAGACGGCAACTTACGTTAGCGGTAACTATAGATTTTCCACCCTTCAATTTGCAATCAAAAACGCTCAAAACCGTTCTCGATTGACAAAAAACACCCTCAATCGGTAGCGTGTCGGACGTCGGTAACCGCTAACTAGATCCCCCGGGAGCTCCCGAAGTGCGACGCACGAACGCAAAAGCCGTGCTCACCGACGTCCAGTTCTGGATCCCCGTTGCCGTTCTGCTCTTCGGCCTCGCCCTGCTGGTCCGGTTGCATTAGAGCTGTATCCCCGGTTGTATCGGCAGACCCGGTTTTCGTGAAGCGTTGTTCTTGAATCCACGCTAAGCTGAGCCTTGCTGGACGCTGGACTGGCGAACGATGAGCTTTGGCGGCAGCAACACAGCTGCCGGAGGCAGGTCGGGCTTGTTCATCAGTTCGAGTGCGAGCTCGCCGGCACGGTGGCCGAGCAGTTCGGGGTGCTGATCAACACTGGTAAGGGGCACGCGCAGGTACTTCGCGTAGCGCAGATTGCCGGCACCGACGAATGCGACATCGCCTGGGATCGACAAACCGGCAGCGCGAGCGGCTTCCATCGCGCCGATGGCTGTGAGGTCGTTGTAGCAGAAGACTGCGTCAGGCCGGTGGCGAAGCTTCAGCAGATGCTTCATTGCCGTAAAGCCGGCCTCATCGCCCAGCTCTTCCACTCGTTCCAGCGTCACGATGAGCTCCTCGGGCGAGTCGAGCTGATGACGCAGCAACGTTTCGCGATATCCGCGGAGACGTTCCAAGGACGGGGTCATGGCACGGCCGCCGATATGGGCGATTCGTTTGCGGCCAATGCCAATGAGGTGCTCTGTTGCGAGCCGACCTATTTCGTAATCGTCCGAGCCAACGAAATGAGCGGAGAGGTACGGGAAGTTTCGATCGACGAGAAGGAACGGGGTCTTCTCATCGCCGAGTTCATAGAAGTTTTTGAGTTTTGCCTGGCAAGAGGCGATGAGCAGAACGTCCACGTTGCGCCCGAGCAGCGTTCTTATCTCCTGATGCTCGATCTCGGGATTCTCTTCCGAGGAGGCGAGCAACAAAGCGATCTGCGAGCTGCGAAGCGCGCCGGCGAGTGATTTGGCGAATTCCGCGAAGAACGGATGGACGAGGTCCGGCACTACGAGCCCAACGGTAAAGGTGCGGCCGCCGGCGAGTCCCCGCGCCAGCATGTTGGGCTTGTAATTGAGTTCCTGCATGCGCTTAAGGACAAGCGCACGCGTCTTCTCGCTGATGTCACGATTGCCGCGCAGAACCTTGGAGACGGTGACGGTCGAGATGCCGAGATCGCGCGCAATGTCTTTGAGACGAATGGCCAACGAACGCTCTCCGTCGCCTTTCAGGCTGTCGGGATAAATGGGTGGCGCCTGGACTAAGGACGCTCAGGCTGCCGAAATAGACTCAAAGCGTTAGCGCGCGCTAGCCTCCGCTGCAGGACGATGTTCGGGTGAAGGAGTCCCTCCGCTCTTTGCGCCGGGTTCGAGCAGATTATCCCGGCAGCCCGGAGGGGCGTTGATGATGTTGCAGCGTGCGGGCAGACCGCTCGCAAACCCTACGCTGTAGCCGGTCCACTTTGACGGTTCGGACAAGGGGTAATCGGTGCTGATCATCTGCGCGCCGGAGTTCAATAGAGCGTCACGACGAGTGGTGTCATTGGTGCGAGCAGCGATCGTGCTTTCGTCCGCGCGTGCACGAACGATGTACCCTTGGCGCACAAGCTGGTCGATGATCTGGGGCGTGCCTTCGTTTTCTTCGACGAATGCGGCGTCAGGACGGCCCGGGTCAGAGTTGGTGAACAGGACGCGCCCTTGCAGAACAGCGTGCCCCGCGGTGTAGGCCGGGCCGGCGTTCTTCTGGTCCATGAGAAAGATCACTTTGCCGCGGCTCTTTGCCAGCGTCGGCCAGTTCCCCGCACGGACCGCGGCGTCGACTGTGGGGTAATGACCGCGCACTTGGTCGGGAAGAATCATTTCGTCATCGTGGAAGACAGAACGAATCGCCTTATCCAGCCGGTCGAACGTTTCCGTCGTGAAAAGCTCGGCTTCGACGCTGTTGGGGATAGATTCTGTGCGTCCGTGCTTGGTCTCGATGAGAAGAAACAAGGGAACGTGCTGAGGGTGAGCCTTCGACCATGCGCGAATCTCGCGCAAACAGTCGGTGAGCAGGAGGCAGGAGCTGCGCTGATTGAGATCGGGGATGTGGACGACTTTGAAGCCCGGCTTGTCCATCTCGTGGTTGGGATCGAAGTCGGGATCCGGTGGAAGGCCTGCCTGCTTTGTGAGCTCGACAATCCTGGGATGGGCGAAGCGTCCGCCTTTGGGATCCTGCACGATGTCAATCTCGAGTTGCCGAACGCCACCGTCGAGCTGTGCCGTCAGCGAGGCGTGATGGTACTCGAGGCTCTCGTACGCTTTCTCGTTTTGACGGCGAGCGTACTTCTCCTCGCTCGGCGCGAATCCGAGATTGTAACTGTTGTGCGAGCCGATGACTTGAATCTGGTTCAGGTGAACGAGCTTGTCCTGGGAGGGGGTGGATTGCGCGCCCGCGATTTGAGCGGCGAAGAACGCGGCCAAAAGGAAAGCGGCGGTCCTGCATGCAGGAGACGCCGCTGTGGGTTGAACTGAAGCCACGGATTCTCGTCCTTTCAGATCTTGCTGCGATTTTTAGAAGAGTTATCCTGGTCGAATTTTTACAAGAATTATCTTCTTCGTTTCTTTAGAACAGAATCTTCGCAGCAAGCTGCATCTGACGCGCCGGGAAGTAGCTGGTGATGGACCCGAAGGCGCTGCCATCGGTGATGGACGTATCGGGCGCCTGCCAGTTGGTGACGTTGAAGGCGTTGAATACCTCGGCACGAAAATCCAGCTTCACGCGCTCTACGCCGAGACCGAACTGCTTGTGCAGCCCGAAGTCAGTGTCATAGTAGGGGAAGCCGCGGATGATGTTACGCGAGACGTTTCCGTACGCCGAGGTGTTGCCGTAAAGGGCGTACGAAGGAAGCGCGTAGCTCGATAGCGGAAGGTAGTTGGTCAAGCCGGAGTACTTCGATGCTTTTTTCCAGGAAGAGTTCGGATTGCGAAGCGGTGTGCCAGGTAAGTGCTGCGGCCGGAGAGTGACCAGATCGGTCGTGTAGAGCATGCCGGTCGTGCCGTTCGTGGTCGAGCTGGAGTAGGTGATGTTGAGGGGAAGGCCGCTGGTCATGGTGTTGATCATCGTCAACTGCCAGCCGCCGAGAACCTCCTGCATAAGACCGTTCGCGCCCTGGCCCCAGTGCTGGCCGTGGCCGTAGGGGAGGTCCCAAACAACCGAGGTCGTGTTGTCGAGCGGTTGGTCATAGCTGGAGGGGCCGTAGTCGTTGGCGGGATTGGCGATATTGACGCGCGAGTTGTCGCCATTGCCGGTCTCGAGGTGACCGGAGGCGAGATCGAATGCGCGGCTGTAGGTGAAAGAGTTGAGCAGGTAGAGCGCGCCGATACGCTTTTCGACCTTCACCTGAAGCGCGTTGTAGCTGGAGGTGCCGATCGGAAGCGCGACTTCGATGTCTCCGAAGGACGGGACGGGCCGACGTGACTGGTAGCCAGGGCAGGCGGAGAGCGATGCCGCGAGGCAGGGCGCAGCCTGGTTGTAATCCGCCAGCACCTGAATGTGGCGGCCTACGCTGCCGACGTACGCGACATCGAGCAGAACCTTGCCCGGTAATTCACGCTGCACATCGAGGAAATAGCTTTGCACGTAACCGGTGGTGAAGTGGGGAGGAATGTAACGCGTGTTTACGAGTAGCGGGTTGAAATTGGCCGGGCTGGTGAGGCCTGCAGCGTAACCCTGCTGCGTCTGGCGGAAGCAAGTCGCCTGATTCTGCGTGTCGCTCGTGCACTTGTTGGAGCCGATGGGTGTGACGAACGGGCTGGGGTTGTTGATCGCGGCGTTCACGACGTTCGGCCCGTTGTATGTGAGGTTGTTCTCGCCGCCTTCGCGGTTGTACTGAACGTAAACCAGACCGTAACCGGCACGCAGCACAGTCCTGGGCTCGACAGCATACGAGAACCCAAGACGGGGCGCGAAGTTCTTGGTAGGCACATGGACCAGCGTGCGGTTATAGATGCTGCCGTTCGATGCCTGGGTGATGGTGTTGTTGGCCGGATTGAAATTGCCCAGCTTGTTGTCGGCTTCGAACTGCGGAGTCATGATTTCGTACCGCAGGCCGATGTTTGCAGTGAGCTTCGGAGAGATGGAGTAGTCGTCCTGCACGTAGCCGGCGAAGTAGCGCTGGCGCAGATGAACGATGGTGTAGTTGGTCAGAGAGTACGAACTGCGATTGCCGAAGAGGAAATCGGCGAGCGCCTGCGCTTGCGCGATCTGGGTGGAGGCGGTGTTGCCGGTCGCAGTGTCAGTGGGAGGCGCGATCGGACCGCCGCCTGCGAACTTGCTGGCGTAGTTATCCTGGCCGAAGCTGGGGTTGAAGTCGTTCACTGTCGTGTGGATGAGCTGCTGCTCGTAACCGAATTTGAGCGAGTGCTTGCCGCGCACCCACGTGAAGTTGATCTTGGGGTTGTAGATGGTCGGCCACTGGAACTGCGGGCTGGACGGTTGATCACCCAGTTGCGTGAAGCCGGTAATGGACTGCGCATTCAGCGGACGGCTCAGCGAAGAATCGCTCGGGAAGCCGTCGGTGATGCCGAACTGAGATTCGATAGACGGCTGGCCGGCGAGGTACGGGGTTTTGCCACCCTTGTTGCCGGTCCACGCGAAGCGGAAATCCAGCAGCTTGTTCGCGCTGATCGTCCACGTGGCGCCGCCGGCGATCTGGCGGTTCTTGATGTACACGTTCGAGTTGGCGTTTCCGCCGGCCTTTCCGCCTATTGTGGGCGGGTCGAAGATGTAGCCCTGATGCTCGGAGTATCGGCTGAAAAGCTGCCACTTGCCGTAGTGCTGGTCGACGCGAACGTCGCCTTTGTCATCGTTGACAGTGCCGCGTGGAGCATTCGAATAGTTGTTCGTGATATTGCTGTATGTGACCGCACTTCCACCAACGTTGTTCGCGGGGAGATACCCAAGCACAGCGAAGGCAAATGGCGTCGCACCGGAGGAGATGTTGCCGTTCGTGTATTCGACACCGGTGACGGGGTTGTACAGCGGGATCGGCGCCGTCGATCCGTCCACGCGGTGAAGCAGGAAGACGCCCTGCCGCTGCTCGGCGTTCGGCAAGGTGACCGGAGCCAGCTGATAGTTGAAGATCTGGCGCAGGCCCTCGTAATCGGCGAAGAAGAAGACCTTGTCCTTGACGAGGCGACCGCCAAAGGTTCCGCCGAACTGATTACGGATGAGCTTCGGCTTGGTGTTCGTGACCGGCTCGATGGGGCCAACGGCGTTGAGGCTGGTGTTGCGAATGTAGTCCCACGCACGACCATGGAACTCGTTGGTACCGCTGCGCGTGGACACGTTGATGACGGCGCCCGGCATCCGGCCGTACTCGGGCGAGTAGTTGTCGGTCTCGAGACGGAACTCGCTTACGGCGTCCGGTGAAGGCGCGATGTTTTCGTTCTCGAAGCCCTGATTCGAGGTGCCGTAATTTGAGTTCTCCAGGCCGTCGAGGAGAAACTCGTTGAACTCGGAGCGCATGCCGTTGATGTTGTACGAATCGGCGCGGCTGGATGCGGTCTGGTTCTCGAGCATCGATTTGCGTGTGCCGGGCGCGAGCAGAACCAGATCGGCATAGGCTCTGCCGTTCAGCGGAAGGTTCTCCACTTCCTTCGTGCCGATCACCTGGCTGCGGGAGCTTGTCTGGGTTTCGAGTAACTCGGCAGCAGAGGTCACCTCGACGACCTGAGAGACGGCTCCAGGTTTGACCTCGACGTCGACGCGCTGCCGGGCGTCGGTGGACAGGTTGAACGTTTCGGTCTTGGCCCGCTCGAAGCCGCTTGCTTCGGTTGTGATCTGGTAGTTGCCGATCGGGACCGAGTCGAACTCGTATTTGCCTCCGTTGTCAGTCGCGGCTTTCTGCGAGACATTGGTGGCGACGTTGGTCAGGGTGACTGTTGCCCCGGTGACGACTGCTCCTGTGTTGTCGTGAACGTATCCGAGCACGGACGCCGAACCGAACTGGCCGAGCGCCGGCAGGGTCGCCAGGATCAAGCAGACAATCGACAGAAACACCTTGAAAGTGGACCCGAGGGTCTTGTACAGCACTGCGTTCACGGCTTCCTCCAAAGGTGCTTAATCCGTGGCCCACCGTGTGGCCCGTAGACCTGACACAGCGAGGCAAGCGGTTTGAATTATTTATGACGAAAACTAGACGTCGGCGAGTGCTTCTGTCAAGTCGCTTTACCGCTAACGCGATGCGGTCTTCAAATCTGTATAACTGACGCCGCTGCAATTACTTGTGAATTGAACGTAAATACGTGAGCGGTGAACGGGATGTGCCATGCGCTTGGCGCAGGCTCGATCCACCAGAGTCGCGTCATCATGCTTGCCGACAAGGCGAAGAAGTGAGCGCGATCCTACAAGCTGACATTGTCCACTTCGCCAGCCCAGAGCTGGTGGACCAACGAGCTGCCTGCAGGGGGTGTCGCCTGAGCGCTCTTGGCGACATATTTGCTGCCATCTGCCGCAGCTCAGGTAGACCCTTGGAGTCAGGTACTCCAGAGCTTCCCGGTTGCCGCCGCTCTGCGCCTTCAGAAGAAGCGTGACGCTTGTCGTCTCTCTGCCGATGCCTCGATCTGAGGGACCTCTATGACGGAAGCGGAGAATTTCTCGCCATCGTTGTAATTCCTGGCGGTGTTTCTCGCTTAACGGGATGAACCCGGTCCATCACGACGCCAACACAGACCACGAGGAGGTATTTCGGTCCGCCAACATACCCTGATTTGTACCCGCACTTTCACCAAAGATTCGAGAGTTTAGCGCTACTTCTTACCAGCGCTCCCCGAATTTGGGCTGCGCCTCCAATTGGATCGATGTGAATCCCCGTTCGGAATTTTTATACTGTGATTTCGTTGGAGGTAATTCCGC
>CAWIFG010000011.1:0-141062 GCA_963835345.1 uncultured Acidobacteriaceae bacterium
TCGGCGCAAGCGCGGATGAATGCGGCGTACTGGTCTACCTGAGTTGCGGTTGAATCGTTCAGCCGAATCGAGGCGCTGATCTGGCGGGTTTGGTTGACTTCAAGCAGGGGCATTGTGGTTCTCCTTTGGGTGGTGATCAGGCGATCTTTCGGCGGGCAATCATGGATGCCGCCGTCTGAGCAATCTCCCGCGCACGAGCGGAGCAAAGTGCGGCGGGAAGCTCGGACGAACGGCGTGCTTCGAGGCTGGTGATTACGTCGTGAATGGAAGTCCCGGCGAGCAGCGCGAGACGGGCGGAAGCCATGTCTACGGTGCGCTGGGCGTAATAGAGAGGGTTCGGCTTATCGGCGCGGCGGACAGCGAGCGCTTGCGTGAGCTGCGCCGCATCCTTTCCGCTGGACAGCTCAGACAGAACCCATGCCCAATCCTGTTCGGAGTGGGTGTGTTTGCTGCCCCCGAACGGCCGTGCGAGACCGCGAAGCGGGAGCACGGCCTCCGGCGAGCCAAGGCCGAGGCGGAAGTCCTCAGAATGAGCGACTGAATCGCTGAGGTATTCGACCGTGACCGGATGTGCAGGCGTGTACTTGTGGTTGTCGAAATCCGGGCAGACGAATGACACGGTTGCAGTCGGTGCAAGCTGGATCGCCGCCGAAGGCAATGGCGAGCTGCTTGAGAGTGCTTTCCTGAAGCGCGAAGTCAAAGCCTTCGACCCGCCAGAGAACCTGGTATTTGTCCGGCGAAGTGGAGATGATCGCCGTCGGCGTTGGGACTTCAGTCAGACGCCCGAAGCGCAGCCACTCGGGCCTCGCCGTCCACGTCGATGTCTATATATAGATGGCGAATTTCCGCGATGCTCTCTTTGGTGCGTTTGCGGCTGCCAGAGCGAAGCGGATTGGCAGCCACATAGACATTCATGCCGCTCGCGTTCTCGTGAGCGAGCCACCGCATATACGCTGGCGCTGCTGCCTGCTCGATCCGCACGGTGCGCTGCGCGATCCGTGCCGGCTGTTCGCAGCGCAGTAGCACCGCGATCGTCTCTCCGGGACGGAAACAACGGGTGAGGAACTCGGTAGCCATCGTGGTGTTCATTGCGGGTGTCTCACAGGGTTGGAAGCCCGGCGTCTACCGGGCTCCCGAGTTGATGGAGGGAAAGCGGCTTATGCAGCCGCTTCCAGAGAGGATTCGTCGGAGGCTTCCTGCTCTTCCGGGCTGGCCTTCTCGGCCCGGTCCAGCTTGAGAATCGAGTCCACCCGGATCTCCCAGATGGTCTGCTCGGAACCCGTCTTCGTGCTGTCGTACTTCCGGCTGCGCAGCTCGCCTTCGACCTGGAGATGAGCGCCCTTCTTCAGCGTGGCGGCGAACTCTGCGAGCTTCTTGCCGAAGACCACGCAACGGTGCCATTCGGTGTGCGAGATGTACTTGCCGTCCTTCTTGTAGGAGCTCTTGGTTGCCAGCGAGAGAGTGGTGAAGCTGCGGTTGTCGTTGGAGCGAACTTCTGCGTCGTTGCCGAGGAAGCCGATGAGGGTGACTTTGTTCTGGTACATGGTGGTGATCTCCGTTTCGTTGTATTTCCCGTATCCTGCTCGGGTCACCCTTCACGAAGTGAGCGAGTGGGCCCGGCTCCCAAGTGCCAAGGAGTGCATTTACGGAGGGTCCGTCGCAGACGGAAACCGTAACCCGGAGGGCGGCGTAGCCGAAGCAGAACGACGCCGTGCCGCAGGGCGCCGGATAGCCCCGAAGCGTGACCCCGAGCAGAGGACGGGATACGAGGCGGATAGAACCCACTGGACCGTGTCACCCCATTGCTTCTCGGCTGCAGAAGCTCGCCCAAACCGCAGCTCATAGGTGCTGGCAAAAGCTCCGGAGAAGGACGGCTTCTCGCCACCTCCGTTGCGCTCTTCGCGGCTCGCTGCTGGCGCGCTGAAGATGCTCAGAGACAGGTGGGGCTGTGCAGCCGGATTGGCAGCATGTGGGTGCATCGGATAGACCTCGTGTTCGGGCTCGTTCTTTAGCTGGATTGGCTGGCTTCAGCCTGGGGGAGCACGGTAGATCTCCTCGGTCTGGAAGCTTTGGGTCTGCATGGTCGTAGCCGCTTACGGTAATCAACTCCGTTACGCGACGCCGGCCTGTATGGTCGCGCTCGCAATGCAACACAAAGTCGATGGCCTCTGCGGTCTCTGACCGCATGAACCCGTGATTCAGATTCGGCCTGGCACTCAGGGCGAGATTGGAGAGACGATTCAGCGCGTCCACGGCTGATTTCGCGTGGATCGTGGACAGCGTTCCGCCATGCCCGTATTCATGGCCTGCAGCAGGTCATAACCGCATTCGTTGCGGATTTCGCCCATGATGATCCGGTCGGGCCGATGGCGGAGAGCTGCGGCCACAAGTTCGCTCGGAGTGATTGCAACTTGGCCGGGAATCTCCTCGACAGCTTCCCACCGAACAGCGTTTGGATGAGAGACCTTTAGTTCGGCGGGTTGCTCGATGATGACAAGGCGCTCGTTTGCCGGGACATGATCAAGTATGGCTTTCATGATCGTGGTCTTCCCTGACCCGGTTCCGCCGCTGATCAGGCCGTTCTTCTTCCGGAGCATGAAAGACACAACCGTGTCGCGGACATCGACGGGTAGACTGCCCGATTCGATCAGCTCATCGGAGGTGTACCAGCGGTTGAACTTGCGAATGGTTAGCGTCGGCCCATTGATGGAGGAAGGCGCACCGACGACCGCCACGCGCGAGCCGTCAGGCAAGCGCGTATTCAGGATCGGATTCTGGGTCGTAAGGTCCTGGCCCAGGATGCGGGCGACGCGCTCGATTGCCGCCTGCAGCCGCTCGTTCGTGTACGGCGTGGACAGCGGAATATGCTGCACGACGCCGCCGCGATCGGCATATACACCCGTGGCGCCATTGATCATCAGGTCGGAGATGGACGGGTCGAGCAAGAGCCCGCGCAGCTCTTCGGGAAAGAACGGCAGAATCAACTGGAAGCTCATCGCGGACCTCCTGCCAGCGGGAGCGCAGCAACCCCCGGAGTTTGGGCCGGCGATCCTGGCGCAATCGGGTCTACAGAGATCCGGTTTTCGTGGAACTCGGTGATCGTCAATCCGAGAGGGTTGATGGTCTCGAACTGCGGAAACACCTTGGCCTGATCGCTGACCTGTTTCGGATTCAGGTAGTAGGTCACACTCAGAACCCAATGCTCGCGGCGGGGCTCACGCGAGTACCGAGGCGAGTAGAGCTTGTCGACGGCCACCAGAGCGGTTCCACGAGCGATCGTTGCGCCCTGCACGGTCTCCTGTGACATGGAGGTAATCGTCACGTTCTTGACCTCCACATCGCTCTGTTCGATCTGTCCGCCCATCACCTGCGAGACAAGGTGATTCTGGTTGTCATCGGTCATCAGTTGCGACGCAAGAGTCTGAGACAGGAAGTAGTAGTTGAGCGGGTATTTCGTCCCGATGGTCTCGCGGTTGACGGTGTAGCGGTAGTTGGCCCAATCGGTCAGATATGTACGGACTTCGCCCTCGCGCGGACTGTAGTTCAAGTCCGTGTACGCAATGGCTTGCGCGCGGCCCATCTCGTCGATGCGGATGTACCGATTCGCAACCGGCCGGTGCGCCAACGAGAAGTTCATCCATAACGAACCGAGCAGGATCACGGTACCGCAGCCAATGACGAACCGATATGCCTTTCGCTCGGCATAGTGCGAGGCATAGACCTCGTTTCCAATCTCGTCGGCGAGCAGCGATTGCTCCGGCGTGAGGCGCGCTTCAGCGGCTAGAGTGGTGCTGGACATGATGGTGTCGCTCCTTTGCTGGACCGCGTTGAATACGACGGCGGCATAGAGAATCCCGGCGATTACGGCTCCGAGCGAATGCAAGGATGAATACGATCCGGACGAATCGCAATCCTGTAGTACACGGCGGATGAACGCCACCTCTAAGACAAAGCGGCAACATTCGGTTAAGCTCCTCCTGTCGCATTGCACCGATCGACGTAGCTGTACCGACCACCTTTGTGATGCTCTCAGCCATTCCCGCAGGCCCGCCGAAGATCGCCTGGGTCATGCTCGGAATGAAAAGCATATTGATGATGAAGGCGACGAAAACCATCGCGCACGGTATTAGATTCGCTAACCACATCTCGATGGAATAGTTGCCGTTGAACGTCTGCTGGATGAAGCCATTCAGGAACCCAGCCCAGACGAAGATGAATGCGGCGGCAACGGCCCGGATCATGGCGAAGCTAATGAGCACATCCAGGAAATGGAAGAACTTGGCGCGGAAGGTCTTCGTCATCAGAAGCGGCACGAAGACCGGACCGAACAGAGCCGTCACGCCGTACAGGATAAAGGCGCTGCAATTGATGAGGAACAGAATCGCCGACGCCAGGCCAAGCAGGATCTGTACGAGGAAATAGCAGAGAATCTGTGCAGGTGCCGTAAAGGATGGCATCGCGGTATTGTCGCCGGCCGTCTTCAGGAGCTGGAGCAGATTGTCCAGCGAGCTTTGGTCGAACGCGGCAACCATCGCCTGCGCGATATACGAGAAGAAATGGTTGATGCCGAAACTCGCGCCGGGGAACGGGTTGACCCAGTAGTTCAAGAGCAGTGAGCACACAATGAGACGGAGAAGAAAGTTCACCAGGTCTCCGACATGCAGCGGCTCGCGGTGAAGCCGGAAGGTCATGCTGCTGGTGTTCCACTGAACAACCATGCTGATCAGCACGAAAAGAGAGATGCAGCTCAGCTCCGTCAAACCGAACTGCGTGAGCGCACCGCCGTTCTGGGTCGTCAGGTTGGTCAGGTTGTTGGTGAACTGGTACAGCCAATCGACACCCGAACTCGTACTCGGAAGGGCCTGGGCTAGAACGGCGACGGAAACCATATTGCTGCTCCCTCTGCGGTGGTGAGGCTGGGGTCTAGGGAAGGTACGTCTTCCACGTCTTGCCTTCGTGAGCGGCTGCGGAGTTGTGGCGGGCCTTGTCCTGTTGCACTCGTCTTCGGAACGCCTCGTCTTCTTGTTTCCGCTCCTCAGCTTCCTTCTGCTGTTGCTTGGAGGATTGCGCCGCCTTCGCCGCTGCGGCGGCGGCATTTGCGGATTCATGGCGCTGGTAGAGGACGGCGCTGCCGATCACGGTGAGCGCCGCCAGGATGGCAAGCAGGATCTTCGTGTTGATCGCGTTCAGCATGATTCGCCTAGTGGTTAGGGGATGTAGTTCTGCCAGGTGCTGCCTTCGTTCGCCGCACTGACGTCATTGGTTGCGCGTTGCTGCTGTACGAGAGCAGCGGTGTTCAGGTCTTGTGCCGCTGCATTCCGCTGCTGCATGTTCGCGATCGTCATTTGGGAAGCAAGGCAGGTCTGGAGCGTTCCCTGCGACTGCATCTCCGACATCTTCTGAGCTTCGGCGGCGTTGAGCAGATTGAGCTGCTCGACCTCGGTATTGGTGCTGTCTGTCCCATCAACCTGTTGCGCGGCAAGCGTGCTGTTGGCGTTTGCGTTCTGGGTGCGAGCAGCACGGTACTGTCCGACAGCCGTAAGGCAATCGGGCGAGATCGCATCCGACATCTCGATCATTGCCAACTGCGACATCCGCTCGTTGCCGAGTGACTGGCCGGCAAGGTAGGCGCTCGTGCCGCTGTTAACGGAAACGGTGGCAGCCTTCCATCCGGTCAGTGACGCGCTCGGGGAGTTCGTGTTCAGCGCAACGTTGATGCCCGCAGTCTCGCCGAACATATTCGCCACGTTCGCATTCTTGAGCGCCGTCAACGTGGTCTGCCACTGCTGCTTCCAGGAGAAGTGCGTGATGTTGTTCTTGAGCATGTTGTACTGCGTCTCCAGCGTGGTGAGCTGGGAGACAAGACTGGCATAGCTGGTCGGATCGAACACGATGTCACCGACGCCGAACAGCGCGAAGCTGGGTGTAGCGGTGAGGAGCAGGACTCCTGCACCGATCAGCAATTTGCGACGCTTAGGGTTGAGCTTCATTGCTGTGCCTCCTTGGAGGGCTGGTTAGAGGGTGGGGTTGACGCGGTGTTCTGCGTAGGACGGGATGAGCAAATCGGTGCCGATGTACACCCGCGCACGCGAACCCTCTCTAAGGGTGATGATCGGCAGCCGATTGAGGAAGTGATTCAGCACCTGCATCGCCTTCGGCAGCGGACTGTGCCGAGATGCCGTTGCGGATCTCTGTCGAAGGCGAGAGGATGCTGCCGTTGTTTCCGATCTGCGCGAGGCCTCCCAGTCCACCGAGGGCCGCCGCGGCGGCGAACGCCTGCAGGTATCCGTGGTCTACTTTCGTCGCGAGTCCGGTGGTTCCGATCTGATCGAGCGCGAGGAATTTCCCAAGTTCGAGCGAGAAGCCGTCTGGACAAATGGCCCGGTGGAACGTGACGAACATCTTCCGCTGTTGTGCGCTGCCGACGCTCTGAACCGTTCCTAGCAGACGGGTGCCTTGCGGCAGTAGTAGCTGCTGATGGTCGTGCGAATAGAGATCTGTGGTCAGGTCCAGGATCACCGGGCCACTGAATCCGCCGTCGATGTGATTCGTAACGACGCCTTCCAAAACTGTGCCTTCAAATACCCGGTACAGGCGTCCGTCGTAGGTGTCGAAGTCGTACGGCGCCATCGAGCTCTGATCCTGGTGTGCAGAGACGGGCTGAACGGAACCGACCTGCTTCTCCACCTCTGAAGGCGCAGTCGAGGGAGTTTCTGCATTCGATTTCTCCGCCATCTCCGAACGCTCGCCGAGTACGGCAGCATTCGGGGCAGCGGCTGTCGGATGCGCGAAGTCGATCGCGACGGTATCGCTGTTCAGCGCATCCCGGTGCTGCTTTTCCCGTTCCAGCTCTCGTTGCTTTCGCTTCGGCCTGGGCCTGCGACACGTTCGAGGTGTGCTGGGGTGCATCGGGCTGTCGCCGTAGATCGCGGACGCGTTGCGCTGCGGTCATCGGCGGAGCACCGGCCGATTCCGGGCCGGGCACGTCCTGTGCGGCCTGAAGCTGCTGCATCGCGGCAGCGATCTGTTGTTGGCGCTGACGAGCGTCCGCATCCTGCTGCGCCTGCATTTGCTGCTGCGTCTCAAAACTCGAGATCTGTTGGGCGTTCGGGGCTGCCGGACGCATCGGCAGAGCGCTGGCAGGAGCGGCCTTCTTCTTCCCGCTCATCAGACTCGAGACATTCGCAATTCCGATGAGGGCCACGATGACCACCAGCGCAATCACCACGGGCATGCTCTTGCGAACGGGAGCTGTCGCCTCTCGTTGTGCGGGAACGGTCGCGGGCGGATTTTGATTGTTTTCCAGCATGGCTAGTTCCCTTCTGAGGCCCGGTGAAACTCGACCTTCTTTTTGCCGATGGCCAGATACCCGTTATCTAGTTCCTTTGGCACGGTATAGAGCCCATTGCTGAAGTCGAAGTTGATGAGTGATCCCTTGCCGTCCTTCACTTCGTACAGCGCAGGCGTTTCCTGGAAATGTCCCCGCAGATAGGTGAACTTGTCGTCCCGCCAGACTTCTTCCAAACCGAGTTCTCGTCCCTTTTTCTGGTCCCACGAGTAATCGAAGTGAAGCGATCCGGGGTATTGGCTGCGGTACTGCTCGGCTTTCGTGTCCTCGGCTTTCAATTCGGCCGTCGCGGCGGCCTTTGCAGCGGCGGCCTCCTGCTTGGCCTTGTCCAGCTCGGCCGCCGGAACGAACACGGGCAGCTCAGCAAGACGATCTTTTGCAGCTTTATCGCCGGGCACGATGAACACCTTGGAATCGAAGTGAAGATCACTGTCGGCTGAGACTTCCTGGAGCTCCAGCGTGTACTCGTTCCCATGGTCAGAAACGATGTGGATGTCGGTCGCACCATTCGCGACCTTGGGCTTGACGCTGATGAAGCGGCTGGCCACATGGCCGCCGTCGAACACCCAATCCACCGTGTCTCCTCCGAAGACCGTCGCGACCTTCTCTTCGGGCGGCAAGAAGGATCAGGGTGGATTGGAGGAGCGCGGCTCGAATCACTGGCGGAGTTGCCGATTCTGAGACGGTCACTGTACGGGGTGCGTTGGGCAAGAGATGGTGGGTCGCCGTTGCCGCGAAACCGTGAGTCACGGAGGTAAAGCCAAGGCCAATGGCGACGAAGATGGGAATGGGCGGTTTCACAGCAGTGTCCTTTCTGTTCTGAGCAAGAGGGATGTGGATTAGAGAACTTCTCCGGCGGCGAATCGGGCAATGCCTTCGGCAAGCCCGTACCGCTCAATCAGCCGCGAACGGCGTACACGATCTTTCGGCTTCGTGGAAAAGATGGCGTAACTGCGGCTGTCGAGATTAAGCTTGATGACTTTCGTCAACCCATCGCGGCGGATATAGAGGGCCTCGCGATCCTGCAGGCTCTCGAAAAGAGCAATCTGCTGCTCATTCAGCTTGAAAAGCTCGGCATACCGCTTCCGATTGAAGGTGGCGTCCTTCAGGAACAGGAACGACGTGCAGGAGTTCACGATGGAATCGGCATTCTCGCCCAGATCCTCGGCCGATTGACCGATCAGGGTGACGCCGCCCAGGTTCTTACGGACCGTCTTGATCGAAGCAAGCGCCGCTTCCAGAAGCTGCTTGTTCTTCATCGAAGAGAAGAGCTCTTCGATGAGGATGTGTTTGGGGACACCCAGATTCGCCGGGCTATAGAGAACGTCGTTGATTCGCCGTAGCAGCCAAACCATCAGCGGCTCGATCAGATCGGCATACTGGGCGTTGTTCACGCCCTGGAAGTCGAAGCACTGGAGGCGCGAAAGCGACAGACTGTCTTCGACGTTGTCGAAGACGGCATGGTAGATGCCGTTGCCAACCCACTTCGACAGATACCGATCGAGCTTCTTGGGCAGGAACAAATTCGACAGCCGGCGATTCTCCCGGTCGAGCAGGTACATGTCCTGCACGGCCTTGTGGATGACGTCGTCATCTTCGGGCTCAATTTCTGCGCCGCCATTCGTCAGCAACAGCTTCACAAACGAGTAGAGAAACTTGACGTTGCTCTCGGTCGGTTCGAGCGAAAACGGATTGATGCGCGGCCCATCCTTCCCCACCCTGTCCACACGGCCGCCGTACAGCTCAACGACACTCTCATAGCTGCCGCCGATATCGAAGATGTAGGTAAAGCCGCCATACTTCTGCTCCAACGCAACGATCTGGTTGCCATGCACTGACTTCCCTGTTCCGGTTGGGCCGATGATGAGCATCACGCGAACGCCATCCACATAGACATCCTGGAAAAACGGCGTTCCGGTGCGGGTCTCGAAGATGTTGAGGTACTCGGCATCGAGGTCTTCTGAATGAGGATGTCCGACGTTGGGAGCAAACACAGACGCAAGGCGCGCGTGATGGTCCTCCGAGAGCCACAGCGGGAAGACATTGAACTTCTGATTGCCCGGGAACATCGCATAAAAAGCGGAGAGATTCCCGAGCGTCTCTTCCATCACCTGCGTGCCGGCCTCGACGAAGATCCGGTGGACAGCGGGAGTGACATCGCGTAGCTGTTCGGGGCTACGCGCCGCAACCAGCAAGCGCAGCGAGAACTCGCCGTGGATCTTCTTGTCCAGGGCGCGAACGACTTCGCCTAGGTCGTCCACACTGGCGTTCGCGGCGCGAGCGCCTGCACCTGTTTCGAGGGACGCGGTATCGCGTCCGCTCATAACGCGTGTGAGAACGCCGACCTTGAAGAACGAGATGAACTTCTCCTGGGCGTCGATCTCGCTGCGGGCTGCAGCGGCGGACTTCGGACGCCAGGACGTGCACAGCACGCTGTCGCAGTCGAGCGTGAGCAGGCCCGAGAAGAGGGCCGGGCGCGAAGCATCCGGCGTAGTCTTCAGCGAAAACATCTGGACGTGGCGCTTGCCGATCTGGACGTGATCGCGGTGCCACGCAACCGGATTCTTGACGATCTGGCGGTCAATGCCCGTATCGCCGCGGAGCTGGTCGCGTTCTGCCCAATCCTCAAGATTGAACAGGTAGCTGAAAAACTGGAACGTTTCGTTCTTCGAGAGCCGCTTGAGACCGATAGTGCCGGCGAGGTGGCCTTCGAGCAACGCAGCGCTCTTTTCCAACTCCGCCAGCATCCGGGAGGTCTCATACGCGTTCTCCTTCGGCTTCTGTTGGAACGCCTTCACTCTGGCCGGCTCCAGAGTCAGGCACCAATGCAGGTCGATATGCCGAAATCCCGCGGTCTTCTCCAGAAACGCGAGCCGGTCATGGGCGAACACTTCGGTTACAGTGTTGGCGTACTTGGACTGGCGAGGCAGATCGTAGCCGGACATCACGCGCGTGTACTGGTAGAGGCAGGACCCTTCCGGCAATCCACGCAGCGCTCCTTCAATCGAACGCACACGCGATTCGAGTTCCAGGTCAGTGAGGCTTTCTTCATCGATGCCGGTCAGCCCGAATAAGCACCCGTAGCCGCCGCCCTTGAGAGCGAAGATGTTGCCGGTGACGAAGCGCGAGATGGGAACGATGCTGCAGGCAGCTCCGGCCTTCGCGAACCATGGCGTATTTTTCTGTTGCTCAGTATTTGCGCGGATCATAGTAGGACTTCTGGCTGAGGCCGAGGCCCCAGAGCTGGAACATCTTTGGGTGTTTGCGGACAATGAGCCACGCGCCCGCAGCAAGCGTTGGGAAGCTGAGAATCGCCAGCAATCGGAAGCCAACGAGGAAAACCGTTACAGTCACGAACACAATGACCATCCACGTCGAAAGCTCAAGCCCGAGCTTGGCTCTCGGCCGGTTCAGCGCCTGGTTGATAGGCAACGGTTCTCCTCGCTTGGGTGTATGCATGACGCCCTCTACATCGATTGCCCGGTGAGAGAGCCAATCCAGCCAGCACCCCAGCCCAGAACACCGGCGCCGAAAAGCGCACCGAACAATCCGGGAATGGCGTCCTGAAAACGTCCGGTCATCATGCGGATTCCGGCGAAGATCAGACCGCCCAGGCAGATGACCGCGCCTGCATACATGGCGAAGGTTTTGAACGTTCCCATGAGCGTCTGCGCCCCGGAGAAGTCCATCGTCCCCTGGGCGTGGGCAGCAACGGACAATGACAGCGCCACAAGTGCGGGAGCCATCATCCGCAGCAGGCGAGAAACCTTCTGCCGGAAACTACGAATCTGAGGACGGAGTGGCGAAGATTGGCGAACCGTGGAACGGTCTTCTTCGACGGTGTTGGCGGGAAGAACTGTACGGCTTGGGTGAAGCATCGGCACCTCCAACGACTGGTTCAGTCGTGATGTGCCCCGAAATTAAGTGCTCTGGTTGGCTCCCGTCCAATGAGTTCCGAGACCAGCGTGATGAGCCGTATGCATGACGCCGACCTCTAGCGAAGGAATCGCTGATCGAATGGATGGCTATAGCGTGCAGTAATCCGCAGGTTTTTCATCTCTGGATGCACAGGATTAATCAGGTAGTTGCGGCGTTCGGGAACGAGAACGCTCGGCACTTCCAAAAGAAGGCTTCTCGCGGATTGCAACCACTCATCGCCTACGTTTCGCGTCCGGGCCAAATCGTCTCTCCATTCGGCCCCGAGCTTAGCGATGTTGACCTGTTCGATTGAGACCTGTCCCGAAGACTCAATCTTGAGAACCTGAAAGGTTTCGGGACGGTCTTCACTATCGATTTCGATGTGAACAAGGGTCTCCAGAAGAGCGGTCGAAGGGTCTTCGCTGCAGTACACGACCGGATGTCCTTTGGTGTGCCATCTTCCCGACACATACAGGCCGCCAGTTCCCTCCAGGGAGGCGTAGTTGCTAACACGCCAGAGGGTGATGCGTTCGTTCATGCGAAGATGCCGTAATCCAGTTGGAGAAGCATCTCCTCCACCAGGCGCGCCCCGGCCTCAGTGCGGAGGACTTCCATGGGCGTGCGTCCTTCAAACCGTTCTTTGGGCTTACGCAGCCAACGACCTGCTTTCGCATCGTCGCCAAAGATCTCTTCCGCCAGATGAGGTGATCCGCGCAATCCGAACGGCGCGATCCGATTCGTCGTGGGTCAAAGGCTCGCTCTTCGAGCGGCGATGAACCAGCGTTCGCCGCGGAACAACGTACTTGTAAATCTCGTCGTCGCTCAGACCATGGGACGTCAGCGATTCCACGGAACTGAGCGGCAGCCGCTGCTCGACCAGATGAGCGAGATCCTGATCCGATTGCAGCCCCTTTGTCCCGAGTTTGCGCTGGATGCGACGATAGAACACCGCCGGCTCACGCCGCCGAGGAGCCACGGACTCAGGCGATTCGACTGGAACAGCTGCTTTCGGCATCACGTACCTCCGCGCAATCTGCTCACATTATAGCGGCATTTGCCAGAGAGGCCTCACAACATAGCAAGCGCTCGTGGCCAAGTATCACATTCGTATCACAGCGCATAAATGGCAAGAGCCGCTGAAGGGCGGCTTTGATCTGGCATGCTGATTGATTTTATTGGGCTTGTTTTGGTAGCGATATCGGGGCTCGAACCCGAACTCTTCGCCTTGAGAGGGCGACGTGTTAACCAGTTACACCATATCGCCACGAGAGCAGACCGAGCGGTCTGCTTGCGACCTGATCAGTATAGCAGAACGGAGAGAATTCAGATGAGAGATCAGACGTTATCCAGCTCTCATCTTGTTCTCACAGCCCGAGTTTCTTGACCTCGTCGTTGTAATACTTGCGGTAGAGGATGTCCCACTCCTGCGACCCCTCAGGGATGATGCGGCGCTGCGAGGCAATCTTCTGTCGCGCCGCCGCGTCGATCTTCATCTCCTGGGTCAGCAGGGTCTCGAGCGCCTTGCGAGCCTCCTGACGGATCGTGTTGCGGTCCTCCATGAACTCGACTTCATCAATTTCGGCGAGCGTGTCGGCGACGGTATGGGCCAGCTTGTTGAGCTTGTCTCGGCTGATCCTCATAGCACCGCCTTGTACTTGCGCGCGAGCTCCATCTTTACCTTCTTGAACATCTCCGGGTAGCTGGCGCCGCTCTTCAGCATGTCGTCCTGGAAGGCCTCCAGGATGACGCGAACCTCTTCGTTAATCCGGTCTTCGAGCCCGAGCTCGTCAATGAGCGCACCCGTGACGCGCTGGTTCACCAGATCTGGCTTGTCTGTTTTGATCATCTTGGCCGCGACCAGATGCTTCGTCGTCTGTCGCGCAAGATAGCCAATGTAGTCCTTCGAGAAAATCATGGGCAGCCATAGGTTAGCACGTAAATTCCGGTCGTCAGCCGAACTGGATCCGCACACCGCAACGAGCGCGCAATCTGCGAAAATGGATGCTTATGGTTCTGGATGATCTGACAACTGTGAAAGATGACATGATCGCGTTCATCGCCGGGCACGGCATGCGACGCATGAGCGGGTACGTCTCGGAGGACGTCCCCACGGTCATCTTTGAAGCCGATAGCGACGACGGCTGGAAGGATTTCGTCGAACATGCAAAAGCGGCCAACGCCCCCTTCATCACCATGAGCGAGGTCGTGCTCGAACCTGAGGACGTGGCCACGCTGATGGAGCAGGTCCGCAGCCACAACTACCCGGACCAGGACGCACCCGAGTTGCACGAAGCACAGGAGCTGACCGAGCACGTCGGCAAGACCGGCTATCTGCAGCTAGGGTTCTCGTACGGCGGCATCATGTATCTCTTCGAGACCGCAACCGACTGGTACGACACCTTCCAGAACCTGATGGAGACACTCACAGAGCTCGGTCATATCATCGTCGACGATGCCGACGACGACTGATCCCGTCCGCTGGACAGCAGCCGCTGCACCGTCCTCTGCCTCCGAACAGCTTGCGGGCGATTTGGGCCTGCCGGAACCTATTGCCAGGCTGATGATCGCTCGCGGCTACGCGGACGCGAGCTCGGCCACAAAGTTCCTCAGCCCTTCCCTTTCGCATCTGCACGATCCATATGCGATGCGCGGTATGCGTGAAGCCGTCGAGCGCATCCGGCGCGCTCTGCTGGTGCACGAACCGATCCTGATTTACGGCGACTACGACGTTGACGGCACCGTGGCAACGGTGCTGCTCAAAACCGCATGCGAGCGCGTCGCGGCGGCGCTCGGCGTCACGCCCGACATTCGTTACCACATTCCGCATCGCATCCGCGAAGGCTACGGAATGCGCGAGTCCCGCATTGCGGACGCCGCGGCCGAAGGTGTGCGGCTGGTCGTCTCGGTTGATACCGGGATCCGCGCGCACGCCGCCGCGGAAGAAGCAGTCCGGCTCGGGCTAGACCTCATCGTGACCGACCATCATCTTCCCGATGAGCTGAACGGCACGCCCCGGGCGCTCGCCGTGCTGAACCCGAACCAGCCAAGCTGCACCTATCCCTGCAAGGACCTATGCGGTGCGGCAGTTGCATTCAAGCTTGCGCAGGCGCTGCTCGAAGCCGCAGCCCGCGATGATGCTGAGCGCGAGCGCCTCCGCACCAAGACGCTGCCTTCATTTCTCAAGCTGCTCGCGGTCGCTACCATCGCCGACTCCGTTCCCCTGACGGACGAGAACCGCACCATTGCCGCCATTGGCCTGCAGCAGCTTCGGAGTCCCGCGCAGACAGGCCTTCGCGCTCTGATGGAGCTCGCCGGCATCGACATCTCTCATCCGATCTCTGCAACAGACGTCGGGTTCCGCCTTGCGCCGCGCCTCAACGCCGCTGGGCGCATGGAGGTGGCGAGCGACGTTGTCGAGCTGTTCCTGTCGCGCGACCCAGCCGCTGCCCGCGCCCTCGCCGAGAAGCTGCACCGGCTCAACGATGACCGCCGCGCCACCGAAGCCAACGCGCTGCGCGAGATCGAGCAGCAGATTGACACGCTGCTCGCCTCGCCTGACGGCCTTCCCGCGTGCCTTGTTCTCGACGACCACGGAACCCACTCAGCCGGCTGGCACCGCGGTGTGGTCGGCATCCTCGCCTCGCGCGTCGTCGAGCGTACCGGCCGGCCTGCGCTGGTCCTCGCCCACCAAAAGAACAAAGATTCTCCTGAAATTCCGCTCGCACATGGCTCCGGCCGCTCCGTTCCCGGATTTCACCTGCTTGACGCCATTACAGCAGCGCACGAACAAGCCGGAAGCAAGCTCTTCTCCCGGTTCGGCGGCCACGCGCATGCGGTTGGCTTCGCTCTGCCCTCGGCCAACGTGCCGCGATTACGCGCATCGCTGGCCGGCATTGCGGCCGCTCAACTTGGGCTTACTCCCGCCGCAGAAGAGCTCCGTTTCGACCTGGAGCTTCGGTTCGCGGAGATCACGCCTGAGCTTCTCGGCACATTCGAGCAGCTCGCACCGTTCGGCCCCGGAAATCCCGATCCGATCTTTGCGACGCGCCGCGCCCGCCTCGTAAACCCGCCACGCATTCTGGCCGAGCGCCACCTGCGAATCTCGCTCGAAGACGAGGACGGTGCCGGCCGGTTCAGCGGAGTCGCATGGGGACGCCGTACTCCTTGGGCCGAGCGCTCTCGGCAACAGAACTGGTTGCCGGGTGAGTTCTTCGATGTCGCCTATCATCTGCGCCGCAACTGGCACCCGGATTTCGGCGGATGGGAGCTCGAGATTCTTGCGCTCGAGAGATACTGCTGAGCCCGCAAGGACTCAAGTTTGTAACGGCTCGAAGAGCCTAGTAATTCATTCGTCATAAAAGTTTTGGACCTCAGAGCCATCTCCCGTCGTCCTATATACTGACCCTTTGCGTATGGCTCAAGAAGGAAAAACCCAATCACGTGCGTGGCTTTGGATTCTGCTCGCCGTTGTTGTCGTGGTCGGAACTTTTTTCCTCATGCAGCGCAAGCCTGTCGTCCAGGTGCGCGCCGCGCGAGTCAGTCGGCAGGACCTTACCAGCACGATCCCGACCAACGGCAAAGTTGAGCCCATCGTCGACTTCCAGGCGCACGCTCCGAGCCCCGGAGTGATCGCTAAGCTCTACGTGCATCTCGGTGAAAAGGTCCGCAAAGGCCAGGAGCTGCTCCGGATGGACTCAGCCGATGCGGCGAATCGGGTCGCCAGCGCGCAGGCCGGCCTGGAGGGCGCCGAGGCTGCCCTCATGAACATGCAGCACGGCGGAACGCAGGACGAGCGGCTCTCTGAACAGGCCGACCTGACCAGCGCGCAAAATCAGGTCCAGCAGGCACAGGCTACGCTCGCCACCGATCAGAAGCTTCTCGCAGAGGGCGCTGCTTCACCCAACGAGGTCGCGCTTGCGCAACAGCAGCTCACCAACGCACAGAACCGCGTCACGCAGATCCAGAAGCGGATCCACGACCGCTTCGGCACAATCGATCTCTCCAATCAGCGCGCCCAGGTTGCGCAGGCTCGGGCCAATCTATCCGCCGCGCAGAGCGGGTATGCCAGCGTCGATGTGCACGCTCAGTTCGCCGGCACAGTCTACTCTCTGCCAGTTGCGCAATATGACTTCGTCCAGGCTGGCCAGCCGCTCATCAATGTGGCCGACCTCACCAAGCTGCAGATTCGTGCCTACTTCGACGAGCCGGAAATCGGCAAGCTTGCCGCCGGCCAGCCCGTCACCATCACCTGGGAGGCCAAGCCGAACCTCGTCTGGCACGGTCACGTCGAGCAGGCGCCCACGACCGTCATCACCTACGGCACGCGCAACGTCGGTGAATGCCTCATCACCGTCGACGATGCGCGCGGCGACCTGCTGCCGAACACCAACGTCACAGTTAGGGTCACGACTGCCCAGCGTAACAACGTGCTCAGCGTACCGCGCGAAGCGCTCCACACCGAAGGCTCCGTCAACTTCGTTTACAAGATCGTCAATAACAAGCTGGTGCGCACGCCCGTGGAGATTGCACCGAATGCGGTCGTCAACCTTACGCGCGCTGAGATTACCAGCGGGCTGAACGAGGGCGATCTCATCGCACTCGGCGCGACCAGCGAGGCCGACCTCTCTGACGGAATGAAGGTCCAGGTTGCTCAATAACCGATCCATGCATCCTTTGAAAGCTCATCGATTGAAGTTCCCCGCAAGCATCCTTAACCTGCGCGGCGCCGTTCTCACACTTGGCGCTATCGCGCTACTCGCAGTTCCCTGCGCTTCGCGGGCAGCCGATCTCGCCTCCGCCACCGATGCGCTCCTGAATGGCAACTCCAACGCTGCCGTCGCCCAACTGAAGCAGGTCCTCTCCACGGATCCTTCCAACGGTCAGGCGCACCTGCTGCTCTGCCGCGCATACTACGCGCAATCGCTGGCCACGCCCGCGGCCTCCGAGTGCGCCGCCGCGCTTCACACGCTCGCCAACGACAGCACGGCACAGGACTGGGCCGGCCGGGCATACGGCATGCAAGCCAACAGCGCCGGACCCATTGCCGGTCTCCGCCTCGCCTTAAAGGTGCGCAACGCATTCGAAGCAGCCGTCCGGCTCAACCCACTGAATGGCGATGCAGTCAACGATCTCAGCGAGTACTACATCGATGCCCCCTCGATCGTCGGCGGCGGCTTCGAGAAGGCCGCTCTTCTCGCCGACCGCTCCGCCGCTGAACTTCCCCAGCACGCGCACCGCACTCGCGCGATGTCTGCCGAAAAGCAAAAGGACTATACGACGGCGGAACGTGAGTTTCGCGCGGCGACTGCCGTCGCGAATAAGCCAAACGCCTGGGCTGACCTGGGCGCCTTCTACTCACGCCGTTCGCAAAACGATCAGGCTGTCGAGGCTCTGCGCCGCGCCATCGCTCTCGACCGTACCCGCGACGCCACACTCGTTGACGCCGCAACGACGCTCACCGAACTAAATCGCGAGCCACGGCTCGCCGAGCGTGCCCTGCGCGATTACCTCGCGTCTCGCTCGAAGTCCGACGCTGCTCCAGCCTTCCGTGTGCACGTAACGCTCGCTAAACTTCTCCGGAACCAGGGCAACACGGCGGACGCTAAGATCGAACTCGGACGCTCGCTCGATCTGGCCGCGGACTATGCTCCCGCGCGCAAGGAGCTCGCCGCGCTCGAGCACCAGACGACCATCGCAGAACGCTGAACGCCGCATGGAGGCGGACGAAAGACCACGATGCAGAGGCACTCCCCAGTCGTTCGGATTAACGCGGCGGCACTGCTGATTCTCTCCGTCATCGCGTTCGGCCCTGCGTCGAAGTCTGCCCACGCCCAGATCTCACTGGTTTCTGCCGTCGATCTCGCGCTCAAGAACAATCCTCGCGTTCGCCTCGCGCAGGCAGATGTGGACAAGTCCACCGCGATCCTTAAAGAAAGTAAGGACGTCTACATCCCTGCGATAACCGTCGGGTCCGGCCTTGGCTGGTCCTACGGTTACCCGCTCGGGCAGCCGTCGGTCGTCAATGCCACGCTGCAGGGCGTTCTGCTTAGCTGGTCCCAGCGAGACTACATTCGCGCCGCGCGCTTCGGTCTGAAAGCTGCAGTACTCAACGTCAACGACGCTCGTGCCCAGGTTGAAGAGGACACCGTTGTCACCTATCTCGCGCTGGACCGCGATCTCTCTCGCGAGCAGGCGCTCGATGAGCAACTGGCTCGCGCCGAGCAGCTCGTCACCATCGTCACCGACCGTCTCAATGCAGGCGTCGACACTGGCATCGATCTGACGCAAGCCAAACTCACGGCCGCCCAGATTCACCTCAACTACCTTAATGCGCAGGACGAACGGGCGCTCGATCAGCAGCACCTTGCAAACCTCATTGGCCTGCCATCCACGAGTCTCACAACCACCCACGACAGCATTCCGCCGCTCGGCGCCCCCACCGAGGATCAGGCGACGATCACCTTGCCCGACAGTCCCACTGTGCAGGCTGCGCTCCAGAACGCTGAAGCGAAGCAGCGTATCGCCTGGGGCGACCAAAAGAAGCTCTACCGGCCGCAGATTTTCCTCGCCAGCCAGTACAGCCTTTTTGCCAAGTTCAACAACTATCAGGTCTACTTCCCGACAAATCCAGTAACCGGCAAGTCTGTCTTCCAGTACAACAACGCAGGCATCGGCGTCCAGGTCAGCTGGCCCATCTTCGACCGCGCCCTCAAGGACAAAGCCCAGGAGTCTGCCGCCGACGCGGTCCACGCATATGCGGATTACCGCAACGCTCGAATCAAGGACCAGGAGGGCCACGCACAGCTCGCCCGCAGCACACGCACACTGGCCGCCAAGGCCGAAGTCGCCGATCTCCAGCAGCAGCTCGCCTCCCAGCAGCTCGCTGCAATCCGGACGCAGCTTCAGGCCAGCGCCGCCAATCCCAACGCCCCCCAGCGCACCCCCAAGGACCAGGCCAACGCCGAAATTGACGAGCGGGGAAAGTACATCACGATGCTCAACTCACGTTTCGATCTCGAGCAAGCTCAGGTGCAGCTCATGCGTGCGCAGGGCAATCTCGAAATGTGGCTTCGCAACGCCGCCATCGCACCCCCAACGCCCCCGGCGCCCAGCCCGTAACCTGCTCTCACCGTTGCACTTCTTCCGGTGCGTTTTCAGAGGGAATCTTCCTTTCTACCTCCGCACCAAAACGCGCCCTTGTCCGCAGTAACGAAATGGTAAAATGAGGGTTATCGTATGCCGCTCAAAACCCTGCTCTTGAACCCGCCCTCCTTTGAGAATTTTGACGGGGGCGCTAGCTCCCGGTGGCCTGCAACCCGTGAGATCGAGTCGTACTGGTACCCCGTCTGGCTCACCTACCCGGCCGGCATGCTGGAGGGTTCGCGGCTGCTCGATGCCCCGCCCCACCACATCTCCGCCGATGAGGTCATCCAAATCTCGAAGGACTACGAGTTCCTGGTGCTCTTCACCTCGACCGTAGGCTGGGCTGGCGACCACGGCCTCGCCCGCGCGATCAAGGCCGCCAACCCGTCCATCCGCATCGCCTTTGTCGGCCCTCCGGTCACGACCGACCCGGACCGCGCGCTCAACGAGTGCGAAGTCATCGACTTCGTCTGCCGCCGCGAGTTCGACTTCTCCATCGTCGAGTACGCCAACGGCAAGCCGCTGAACGAGATCCTCGGTATCTCTTACAAGGACCCGAGCGGCAAGATCCAGCACAACCCCGACCGCCCGCAGGTCACCCCCGAGCAGCTCGACGCGATGCCCTGGGCTACCCAGATCTACAAGCGCGACCTCGACGTCACGAAGTACAACGTGCCCTTCCTTCTTCACCCGTACATCGCGCTCTATTCCACCCGCGGCTGCCCTGCGCAGTGCACCTTCTGCCTTTGGCCGCAGACGCTCTCCGGTCACGCCTGGCGCAAGCGGTCTACCGATGACGTCGCCGCCGAGATGAAGTGGGCCAAGGAAAACTTCCCCCACGTTAAAGAGTTCTTCTTCGACGACGACACCTTCAACATCCAGAAGGCCCGCACCATCGAGCTCTGCGAAAAGCTGAAGCCGCTCGGCATCACGTGGTCCTGCACCTCGCGCGTCACCACCGACCGCGACACCCTCAAAGCCATGAAGGAAGCCGGTTGCCGTCTGCTCATCGTTGGCTTCGAGTCGGGCGACCCGCAGATCCTCAAAAACATCAAGAAGGGCGCCACCGTCGAGCGCGCCCGCGATTTCGTCAAGGACTGCCACGACCTCGGCCTCGTCATCCACGCCGACTTCATCCTCGGCCTTCCCGGCGAAACCAGGGAGTCCATCCGCAACACAATCAACTTCGCGAAGTCGCTCGACTGCGAGACCATCCAGGTCTCCGTCGCCCACGCTTACCCCGGCACCGAGTTCTACGACTTCGCCCAGCGAAACAACTACATCACCAACGAAGTGATGCAGGACGGCGGCGGGCACCAGATGGCCCACATCGAGTACCCCGGTCTTCCCACCGAGTACGTCATGGAACAGGTCCACCGCTTCTATGATGAGTACTACTTCCGCCCCAAGGCCGCAGCCCGCGTGGTCTGGAAGGCGATCGTCAACCGCGACGTACCGCGCCTCTATCAGGAAGCCAAGAGCTTCATGAAGCTCCGCTCCCAGCGCAACAAAGCCGCCCGCGCGAAGGCTGAAGAACGCAGCGTCAAGCAGCAGGAGTCCGTCAGCCTCAACGCATAAGCCTGTCTTTGCTCAACCTGTGAACGGCCAGCGAAAGCTGGCCGTTTCTCTTTCCACCCCGCTACTGCAAGTGAAGTAGGCGGCCACCCCTCCGTGCCTATATCATCACCACGCCTTATGAAATGACCGAAGGAGTTCTCCGAATGAAGCAACTCAAATACTGGCTTGTCCTCTGCGCCGCCTTGCTGATGGTCTGTGGCGCAAGGTCAGTCTTCGCCGCAACCGATATGACTGGCACCTGGACCGGCCAGATGCAGAGCCCCGACGGCAATAACTTCTCACTCACCTTCGTCTTCAAGCAGGATGGCTCCAAGCTCACTGGAACCGTTGCGGGCCCGCAGGGCGACCCCATAGCCATCGATAACGGCAAGGTTGATGGCGACAAGTTCTCCTTCACCGTCAGCTTTAACGGCATGACGATCAAGCACGACGGCACCATTACCGGCGACGAGATCAAAATGACGACCAAGGCTGATCAGGGCGACTTCCCCGGCGGCCAACTCACCCTCAAACGATCGTCGCCTAATTCGCCACCGGCTGCGACGCCGCATCAATAACCATTACATCAACCATCGTCTTCTTGGCTTCGATCTTCAACCCAAGTTGCTTCCGCGCGGCGGTGTAGATATCGTCACGCGCCTCAGATCCCTCGTCCGTCGGCACATTCAGCCCCTGCATCTGCCCGAATTGCGGCTCATCCGGATGCCAGCGCAGATCGAATGTGTAACGTCCCCTTAGCCCAGTGTCATCCACCACCGGCCGATCAAAGATCGTACGCTGCATCACCCGCGCCACCCCAGCGAAGCTCATATTCCTCACCATCAACCTGCCCCGCGATACTCCCCAGGTCTCGGCGGCGTAAGGCTGCCCCACGGTCTGCTGGATCTTCAGCCCTGCACCATTCACTGCGAGAACATACGCCATCATCATCTTCTGTGCAGGATGAAACTTCAGCCCAAAGCGTTCAACGAGTGCCTTCTGCACCATCGTCCGATACTCATCACGGGTCGGCAGTATCTCGGTATCCGGCACTCCTTCCAAGTCGAACCGCTTTGACCCGAACCACGCCCGCGAATGATCGATCTGCTGCGGGTTCATCCCATACGCGTATCCAATCAGATCATCCATGCTCACATGCGTGGCGACAAATCGATGTCCTCGAATCTGCGTGCCCCACTCATCAGCCTCGCTCTCCGGACTTAACTTCACCGTCGCGACCGCAAACGTAGGATTCGCATCGAACGCCGGATCCTTCCTGTCGTTCATCGCGTTCGTCTGCGCAGCACAACTTCCCCACAACACAGCGCCGAACGCCATCGAGCCCACAATCAGCCGCATGCTTTGCCGCTTCCCCTCGTTCGCTTGAGCCACATCTCGACTCTACCGTAGCGAAGTCTAACCTCGGGATGACACCCAACACCGTCTGCCGATGATACCTTTTCAGCGGAGCCTCGGGATGCGCCTCTCCGCCAAGCCGCCAGTTGCCCGATTCGTCACACTCCTGCTCACCACGCTTCTTCTCTCCTGCGGTGGCAACTCGACACCGACACCAACTCCCGATTTCACCCTGTCGGTCACACCGTCCTCACAAACTCTTGTGGCAGGGGCCGCGGGTTCTGCGGTCACGGTCACCGCAACAGCTCTCAACAACTTCGCTGGAAGCATCGCCGTCTCCATCTCCGGCCTTCCGTCGGGCGTCACCGCAAGCCAGTCGACATTCACGCTCTCGCCGACATCCATGCAATCAGCCTCGGTGAGCCTTACATTCACGGCGCCCATCACAACCGCCTCCGCCGCGCCCACGCTCACCCTCACCGGCACCTCCGGATCGCTCACCCACACCGCCACGCTCGCGCTCACCATTCAAGGCGCGGCCATGACCAACGCACCCGACGTAACCACCTGGCACTACGATCTCGCGCGCGACGGCCTCAACTCGCAGGAGACGATCCTCACTCCCGCCAACGTCAACTCCACGCAATTCGGCAAAATCGCTTTCTTCTCCGCCGATGGCAAAGTGGACGCACAGCCGCTCTTCCTCGCCAACGCCGTCATCAACAACACGCTGCACAACATCCTCTACGTCGCCACCGAGCACGCCAGCGTCTACGCCTTCGACGCTGACACCGGAACGCAGCTCTGGCACGTCTCCATCCTCGGCTCTGGCGAGACCCCCAGCGACGATCACGGCTGCGGCCAGATCACCCCGGAGATCGGCATCACCTCCACGCCCGTGATCGACCGCAAGAGCGGCCCCAACGGCACACTGTTCACCATCGGCATGAGCAAGGACTCCTCCGGCAACTACCATCAGCGCCTTCACGCTCTCGATCTCACCACCGGAGCCGAACTCCCTGGCAGCCCCGCCGAAATCTCCGCCACCTATCCCGGCACTGGCGACAACTCCCAGGGCGGGAACGTGGTGTTCAACCCGTCACAGTACGCCGAACGCGCCGCACTTCTGCTGCTCAACGGCACGATCTACCTCACGTGGACCTCGCACTGCGACATCGGGCCTTACACCGGCTGGATCATGGCTTACAGCGAGGCGTCGCTTCACCAGACGGCCGTACTCAACCTCACGCCCAACGGCCACGAGGGATCCGTGTGGATGGCCGGGGCCGGCATGGCCGCCGACTCCAGCGGATTCATCTACCTGCTCGACGCGAACGGCACCTTCGACACCACGCTCGACAGCAACGGCTTCCCTTCACATCAAAACTTCGGCAACGCCATGCTGAAGCTCTCTACCTCAGCCGGGAAACTCACCGTCGCCGACTATTTCGAATCCTCCAACGGCATTTCGGACTCGAATGCAGACCTCGATCTCGGCTCCGGTGGCGCTCTGCTCCTCCCCGATCAGATGGACGCAAACGGCACGGTGCATCACCTCATCGTTGGCGCCGGCAAAGATCAGACCATCTATCTCGCCGATCGCGACAACCTCGGCAAATACAATCCTTCATCCACGAGCAACATCTATCAGCAACTCTCCGGCGCGCTCACCGGCATGGTCTACTCCAGCCCCGCCTACTTCAATGGCCTGCTCTACTACGCCGCCGACGGCGACTCGCTCAAGGCCTTTCCAATCACAAACGCCCGCCTTGCCACCTCCGCCTCCAGTGCGACTGCGGTCAAATTTCCCCACCCCGGTCCGACGCCCACCATCTCCGCCAACGGGACGCAGAACGGCATCGTCTGGGCACTGGAATCGAGCCTGAACTCCCCCGGCGTGCTCCACGCCTACGACCCCACTAATCTCACCCACGAGTTCTACAACAGCACCCAGGCTCCGGCAGGCCGAGACAGCTTCGGCAATGGCAACAAATTTATCGTCCCACTGGTCGTCAATGGCAAGGTCTACATCGGCACCCAGAACGGGGTCGCTGTGTTCGGCCTCCTCTCACACTGAAATCAAAACCCTCGCTGAATCGGTACAGATCCTCGCGTGCGCCTATAACCTCCGCCGTCGCGATCTCGGCCGATTGATCGATACCACAAAGATCAAGGCGGTTCCCAGCAGTGCCAGAGACGCCGGCTCCGGCGTTGCGGAGCTCGTCGGCTGGGCAGCATCCAAAGCTCCGCCGCCCAGATCCACCGGACTGTACACGAACGTCGACTGGCCATAGATCTGCATGTACGACGCCTGGTAGCTATTGCAGTCCTTCGCGCTCAGAATGCAGAGATCCACATCGCCCGAACCGTCAACCGTTGGCAGATAATACAGGGCCAACTGCCCCACACCCGGATCGCTGATATACGCATAGCCTGCTACCGGGTTGTAGCCCGACGCTGCGCCCGCTGAATTGACATCCGTGAACACTGGATTGCTCAGCGCCGAATCCTTCAACGTGATGTTCGCCGCGTCCATAATCCCGCTGCCATTTAGCGCCACCGTTCCCGTGAGCTGAAATCCGTCCACCGTTACATCTGCCAGGCCGTAATCACCGACATGAATCGTGTCGGCCTGTCCCACCGCCGCGATTCCGAGGCCCGCCAGCGCAACTGCAATCTGTATCAACACTGATCCACGCATATGGTCCCTCAAGAGCTAGTCACTGGACCATATCGGCAACCATCTCAGAACCTTTAGCCGCCCCCCTGTAACGCGCCTATTCTCTCGCTGGTCTCACCAAGCCACTGACCAGAACGCCGCACGAAAGCGTACTTCATACGTTCTTTGTTATCGTGGATAGTCACAGATCATTCACGCTTATCGCTTCACCGAAACAACGAAAGGGACACCTGCAATGCGGATTGGAATGCTTACCGGAGGCGGCGACTGCCCCGGCCTCAACGCCGTCATTCGCGCCGCCGTGCGCAAAGGCATCAACCACTACGGAGACGAGTTCGTAGGCTTCCTTGAAGGCTGGCGCGGCGTCATCGAAGACAAGACCATGCCGCTCAATCTCGAAACCACCAGCGGCATTCTCCACCGCGGCGGCACCATCCTTCGCTCGTCGCGCACCAATGTGAAGAAGGTCGAAGGCGGCTTCGAAAAGTGCCTCGCCAATATCAAGAAGCACAACCTCGACGCCCTGATCGCGCTCGGCGGCGACGACACACAATCCATCTCCGTCGCACTCATCGAGCGCGGCGTGCCCTGTGTTGGCGTGCCGAAAACCATCGACAACGACCTCTCCGGCACTGACGTCTGCTTCGGCTTCGACACCGCCGTCACCATCGCTACCGAAGCTGTCGACCGCCTTCACTCCACCACCGAGGCTCACTCACGCTGTCAGGTCGTCGAGGTCATGGGCCGCGACGCCGGTTGGATCGCCATCACCGTCGGCATCGCCGGCGGCGCGGATGTCATCCTCACCCCCGAACGCCCCATCGATATGGACCGCGTCGTCGCGCTCCTCAAAAAGCGCTGGGAGTCCGGCAAGCGTTTCGCCATCGTCGTTGTCGCCGAAGGCGCACAACTCCCAACCGTCGAAGGACAGATCTCTGCCGGCTCGAAGGTCGATTCCTTCGGCCACGTTCGTCTCTCCGGCATCGGGCAAGCGCTCGCCGAAGAGATCGAGAAGCGTACCGGCTACGAGACGCGTTCCGTCAACCTCGGCCACACGCAGCGCGGCGGCACGCCATCTGCCTACGATCGCATGCTCGCCACGCGCTACGGCGTCGCGGCCATCGATCTCGTGCACGCCGGCAAGTTCGGCCGCCTCGTCGTCCTCAAAGGCACCCAGATCTCCGACATTCCCCTCAAGGACGCGATCGCAAAAACACGCACTGTCGGCGAGGATCTCTTCGCTGTGCAGCAATCCCTCGAACCGAAGCTCTAACTTCGGCTTAATCTCTGGCGCAAATGCGAACGGGACCCCTGGGGAGGTCCCGTTTCGCTGGAGGTTACAGATGATCGCTCATCTGTTCGGAGTCTCGAGGAGTGAAACTCCTGCAGCAAGCAACAGTGGGGATGTCGACCGCATCACCGAGCCGGTAAACGCAGACGGTAAGCATGGACTGACGCTTCTGGTACGGTTCACCCTAGCAGAGCTTCGCGGCCAGCGCCCTACCCTTTTGGTAACCTTCCTGCCTTGAATTGCAGCATTTTCATCTCGCCGAGCGATATCCATAACCCTTTTGGTCCGGCAAAAAAACGGGACCCCGTGTGGAGTCCCGCTCACCAGGCACGGCTGATTACTCAGCCGCGGAGGAAACCTCTTATAGCATCCGGCGATCTGTTGGCCAGCCTGGACGCAGCAGCGTAGCCGACCGCGTTCTCGCATTCGCTTTCCGGGTCAGGACCCCGCGCGCGCAAACCGGAACTGTCGCTCGCTTCCATGTCACAACCTATCAGAGGTCAACGGTACTGCTCGTCGGGCATTGGTAACCCGGAACGCATTCTTTGGAGCGCCGCAAGCAGCCGCTTTATAGCACTCCCGTAACCCTCCTGAATTTCCCGCGTCTCCGTGAATCTCCGGACCGTATATTGACTGGCGCTGTTTACCGGTGTGGCATCAACCCCTTAGCAGCCGCGGCCCAGCTTCCAGGCACCATCTGCACCCAGGCAGCGGGCCAGCACGGAGGGCCGTATGACTTCCACTCGCTCTCATCTTCTTGCACTCCTCATCGTCTCTAGCGTCAGCGTCTCAACCCGGCTTTCCGCTCAAGAAGCCGCCCAAGCTCCCACCGCCTCACATGCCAGGCTGCCCCAGATCGTCCGCCTCAGCTTTGCCGAAGGCGACGTCCGCATCGCCCGCGGCAAGCACGACGAAAAGCTCACCGGCAACACATGGGAGCACGCCGTCGTCGGCATCCCGCTCCAGTCCGGCTTCTCACTCGCAACCGGACCCGACGGCCGCGCAGAGATCGAGTTCGAGGACACCTCCACCCTCTACCTCGCACCCAATACCGCACTCACATTTTCCGACCTCACCACCAAAGACGGCGTCCCGCACACCGCGCTCGCGCTCCTCTCCGGCACCATCACCACGCATCTCGAACCCACCGTGCCCGGCGAAACCTACCTCATTGAAACCGCAACCCACAGCCTCGACGTGAACTTCGGCGAAAAAAGCTATATGCGCCTCACGGGCTTTCTCGACGGCCTGCAGATCACCCCGATGGCCAACCAGAAGCTCGTCACAAATCAACTCAGCATCCCCGGCACGAAAGGGGAAAGCTACAACCTCATCGGTCTGCACATCGTCCCAACCACCATTCCCTCCACACCCGCCATCACCACATGGGATTCATGGGTGGCCGATCGCATCCGCACCCGCACCGCTGCTATGGAATCCGTCATGCAGCAGGCCGGCCTCAAAACACCGCTACCCGGTCTCGCCGACCTCGCCGGCAAAGGCACCTTCACTTCTTGCGCCCCCTACGGCACGTGCTGGGAACCGACCGACGGCTGGACGCGCCAGAGTTCCGCCACCACCACGCCCATCCATCCCTTGCCCGAAGCGCAGTCTTCCACTACCGGCCTCGCTGCGGCCGCGCAAGCCACGTCGAGACCTCGCCTCGCACCGGCTCTCCTCTACGACGATCTCGAAGACTTCCCCTGCAACCCCGAGCTCTACTGGTATCAGCGCCTCTACGGCCTTTACGACATCAGTGACCTCTATCCCTACGACTGGGCCGTCTGTCATACGGGCTTTTGGATCTACCGCAACAATCGCTATCACTGGGTCGTCGGCACGCACAAACACCACCACTGCCCCGTCCATTGGGTGAAGTACCATGGCAAGCTCGCTTATGTTCCCATCCATCCCCGCGATCAACGCGGCAAGCCGCCGGTCAACCTCCGCCACGGCGTCTACAGACTGACCGACAAACCAGACCACCCGATCGAACGTGTCGCGCTCGATGGCCGATCACAACCGAAACTCCTCAATTCCACGCCCAAGGAATTCCGCACCCCCGCGGCTCCTCTGCTCGCGCGCGCGGACTCTCCACAACTCGCCGTGCATATGATGCATGAGCCCATGCCTGGCATCGGTGCCGCTTCCACACGCACCGTCGCCTCAACCCTCCAGTTCAATCACCGCTCTGATCGTTTCATGCTCGCGACTCGCGTCACCGACGGCGCCCACACCCACACCTTCACCCAGTCCATGATCAATCGAGGCGGCCACATCTCATCTCCATCCGGCGGATATCACGATGCAGCCTCCAACGGATTCCGCGGCGGAAACTCCGGTCGCAGCGGCGGTGGTGGAGGACACTACTCCGGAGGCGGTCACTCCAGCGGTGGATTTAGCGGTGCTGGCCATTCCGGCGACGGCCATTCCGGCGCCGGTTCCAGCGGAGGGGGCGGTGGTCACAGTAGCGGAGGGTCCAGCGGAGGCGGCGGATCATCGGGCGGCGGCAGTCATCGCTAAACTCCAGCCTACCGGGAAACTTCCGATTTACATCGCCGCGGCGCTAACCACTACCGGCTCACGACCAACTCTGTTGTTATCCTTGAACCTGCCCCGCATGACCCACCGCCTCAAAGCCTCTCAGTACGCCATCCTCATCTGCGTCATGCTGACTGCCTCTGTCGGCGACACCTTGCTCGCCCGCGGCATGGCCCAGGTCGGCCCCGTCGACCTCCATCACCTCAGCCTCCTCTGGCACGCGCTTTTCAACCCCTTCGTCGATTTCGGAATCATCCTGCTCATCTTCTTCTTCGCCAGCTACATGACGGCGCTCTCCTGGGCCGACCTAACCTTCGTCATGCCGGCCACCGCTTTCGGCTACGTCGTCGTCGCGCTCCTCAGCCGCTTCTGGCTGCACGAACACCTCTCCGTCTACCGCTGGATCGGCATCGCCCTCATCACTTCAGCCGTCGGCTTCGTCGCCGACTCCCCCTCCCGCACAGAACACCCCGGCCTCGACGTCATGGACTCCAACACTGGCCTGTAATGTTTCTCAAACTGACATCTGGAAACTGCCAACTGGATACTGAAAGCACAAACCGCACCGCTTTCCACTCAGGCGCACACAGTTGGAGCTCCCACGCATGATGCACAGCTCCACAATCGCCCGAACATGGTCCTGCATCGTCTTCGTCGCCGCCCTCGCCATCTCTGGCGAATGCCTCATCGCCGCAGCCATGCGACGCCTCGGCGATCTCGACCGGCTCCGCACCGGCACCGGCCTGCGCAGCTATCTTGGTCCCATCGGCGCTGTGCTCTCCTCGCCCATCTTCCTCATCGGTGCGCTCTGCATGGCGCTGAACTTCTTCGCCATGCTCTTCACCCTCTCGCTCATCGACCTCTCACTCGCCGCCCCCGCCATCGGCTCACTCACCTACGTCGGCAACGCCATCGCCGCCAAGCTCTTCCTGCATGAAAACGTCGACCGCCGCCGCTGGCTCGCCACCAGCTTCCTCGCCGTCGGCGTCGTCCTCGTCTCGAGATAAAAAGCAGTGAGCCAACCTGCTCCTCACTAACGACTAACTACTAACCACCAACCACTCGCCCTAGCGCACATCCACGCTCCGGTCATCCTCATGATGCAGGATGTGGTAATACGCCTCCCATCCCCAATCCATCGCCGGAGGCACGGGAGTCATCGGGTCATCGATCCACTTCGCAAAAATCTGCGCCGTCTCCTGCGTCCTCGCCACGCCGCTCAGCCAATCCCCGCGATACCAGTTCTTCCACTTGCCATACTCCGCCGACTTCCGCGTCGTCAGCAGATGATCCATCGCCGCAACCGCCTGCTGCGCCGCGCCCTCGGCTTTCGCCCTGTCGTTCGCATCCTGCCCGCCCGCCTTCAAATCCTCCACCGCCCTCGACACCTCCAGCAGCATCCGATTGCTGTCGCGATTCGTCGCCGCCATCGTCAGCACCGCCATGTTGTAGAAGTTCCTGCGAGCCGCCGGCACCAGCGCCTCATCCGCCACCGCCTTCTGCCACACCGCATCCCACCGCGGCTGCGCCTCTCCGCAAGCCATAATCTCGCGCTTCGCCGTCGCATCCACCCACTCCGGCCCGCCAAACCTCGTGTTGTACCGCGGCGGCTCCCACTTCGGAGCCTGGCTCGGCACGCTCACAATCGGCGTCTGCAAAATCGTCTGCAGCATCAGCTCGCGTCCTTCCGTGTGATACAGCTGATCGCCATACTCGCGCGTGAAGTGCATCGTCCCTTCCGGCTCCGGACGAAACGGCTGCGTCAGCGCCGGCGCCGCAAAGTACGCCTTGTAAAACTCCGTCAGCGCCGGCACCGCCTTCGCTCCAAACTCCTCCGTGATCCACTCCTTGTAAAACTCATTCGGCGTCTTCTTATCCGCGCCTTCCCAAACAGCATCCATCACGGCGCGCGTCGTCATCACCACCGGCCGAACATCACTCGTGTTCACCAGGAAATACGCCGTCGCACCCGCCTTCTGATATCTCCCCAACTGCTCATAAATCCGCTCGACCGGAACCATCTCCGTCAGCTGATTCGCCCGCCCATTCATCATCGCCACATGGAAATAAATTCCCTGTCCAGCGGCGACCAACCCGTTGTCCTGCGGATCGCCATATCCCGTGTCCGCCCACACCAGCGTGACCTCCGGCGGAATCTTCAGCAACCCTTCCTGCTCCAGCCGCGCACCCTCCTGCCACAGATCTGTCACAAACTTCGCATTCGGAAACCGCTCGCGCACAATCTTCATCTGCTCATCAATCGCCTTGCTAATCAGCATCCCGAGCCGCTTATCGTTGTTCACCACGCTCGGATCCATCGACGCATAACTCACGTCTGACAACCCGCGCAGGCCCACCGACCACAGCACCTCCTGGTCCTGCGGAATCGCCGCCACCGCGTTCTTCCACGCGCGCTCCAGAATCTCCGGATGCGTCGAGAAGTTGTACGGAACATCCTTCGGCCATCGCGCCACATTCACGCCCAGCGGCATCGCATGATGCTGCGTCAGGATCAACCCCCGCTCCCCCGCAATCCGCATCTCCTGCTCATCCGGAAAGTTCCACGTTCCCGGCACAACAATGTTTCCCTTCAGCCGCAAAATCGTCTCGTCGATCTTCTCCCACACCGCCGGAGCAATCCCCGTCTTCTCATCCGGAGCCCACCCCGTCAGCAAATCCTCATCATTCGGAAACCACCCGCGATACTTGAACACTGGCGCCCGATACTCCTTATGCAGATCCGCGCCCAACACAACCGAACTTCTCCGCGCCGGCTCATTGTCCGTCCAGTAGTACATCGGATCGACGCCCAGGAACTCCTGCGAAAACTCGTAAATCGCATACATCGTCCCGCGCATATCAGCGCCTTCGAGCCGCACGACCTTCTTGCCGCTCTCCGCTGCAACTTCAATCCTGAATGACTCCGGCGGTCGCGACGGATCCATGCCCTCACGAATCTCAATCGCAACAGCATCGCTTCCCACCGCAGCAATTCTCTTGTTCCCCACCGTGCCCGGCCCCATATCCGATCGCGGATTCCACGTACTATCGCTGCCCACTGCAAGCATTGACTCAATCCTCGGCTTCACCCCAAACACCTTCTGCATATCCGAAACGAGATCCTGCGCCGCCAGCCGCACCGGTCCCTTCGCATCCGGCGTCAACACGATCACCGTCCGCGCGCTCACCACCACCCCGCCGACTCGCGATGAACTCGCCTTCTCCGTAGTCTGTGCCATTACTGCGGCAGTCAAAGAAAACAATCCCACCAGAGCCACAACCCTCTGCCGATTCCCCATGCCTTCCTCCCAAGCGCCATTCGCGCACGAATCCAAGCGCCGACGGCGCGTTCTAATACCAGGCCCCGAGAATCTCTTCACGAAGAACACAGAGGACTGAAGGCCCGACCTATAGATTTCGAACTGCCTCGACGAATCATTTCGCCAATCGCACGAATAATAACGCGGCGCACCCGCACGCGTCACACGGCCCTATCTCGCGATCAGTCCCATCACGCCTCTCGCCGGCAACTCCGCCTTCAAAAATGCCGCGCTCTGCCCAGTCGCACGCGCCACGCATTCCGCGGCGATCCTTCCGCTGCGAACCCCGCTCTCCATCGTGCTCGGCCAATCGGTCCGCGTCCAGTCTCCCGCCAGAAAAATTCCATCGCCCAAACTATCTGCTTCAGGACGAAATCGCTCCAGCCCGGGAGTCACTGAAAACGTCGCCCGAGCTTCCTTCAACACCGCAGCGCGCACCACCTTCACCACACGCATGCCCGGAAAGAATCTCCCAAACTCCTCCACCGCTGAACTCAAAATCTCCTCGCGCGTCTTCTTCAGCTCCGCATGCGACGCGCTGATCACCAGCTCGTAATAATGCTCTCCCGTCGCGTTTCGCCGAATTCGCGACTTATTGAACATCCACTGAATGCGCGTATCCAGCAACGCCGCCTGTTCAATCTCCGTCACCTCACGATCGAGCCACAGATGAATCGTCGTAATCGGCGCATGCACAAAGTGCGCAAAGCTCTCCATCACCTCGCACACCTTCTCACTCGGTTCCGCAATCGTTCCTAACAATCTCTGCACCTGCTCAAACGGCAGCGCAAGCATCATTGCCTTCGCGGACACAACAGCACTATCACTCAGCACAGCGCGCCAGACACCACCCACGCGCTCAATCCGCTCCACACTCGCGCGCAGCCGAAGCTCCGCGCCCTGCCGCTCCGCCAGCCGCGCCATGCCAGCATAAAACTCCGACAGCGGCTCCGTCGGCACGCCCAACCGTCCACCCTCGGCCGACTTCAGCAGCGACTCATACACCACCTTCGCGGCATACCGCGTCGAGGTCCGCTCAAACGTATCGTTCAGTGTGCTCACGATGATCGGCTCCCAGAAGTGCCGCACGGCAAGCTCCGTCTGCCCCGTCCTCCGCACCCACTCCGAGAAGGCCTCGTCATCCGTCACCGGAATGCCGCGCACAAACTCCATCACTCCGCGCGCAATCCCCGCTTTGTCGCGCACACCCAACATCGGCGCGCCCAGAAAGCTCATGCCAGAATGCGCCGGCGCCGGCAGATCCCCGGGAACAATCTCGCTTCTCCGCGCCTCGCCACCATCACTCGCGGGCTCCAGAAACGGAATCGCGTCATACCACCGGATCTTCCGCTCCACACCCGCCAGCCTGCACAGATCAATCAAATTCGTGCAGCACCCCAGCAGCACATGCTGCGAATCAATCACCTCATTCAGTGCCGGATGCAGATACGAGTACGCGCGCCCACCCACATATGGTTTCCGCTCCAGCAGGTCCACACGAGCACCCACTCCGCTCAGAGCCACCGCGGCGGCGAGCCCTGCAACGCCCGCACCCACTACCACTACATCTGCTGTCTCATTCACGGCTACTAGCCCGCTCAAGGCTGCCGTCTCCGCAGCCGCCACGCCTCAAACAATCCGCGCCCCAGGATCGCAAGCTTCGTCACCATCGGCACCGATACACGCTTGCGAAATACCGCCTCGGGCTTCGCCGAAATCTTATCCAGCAGCCCCTCATAGATCGATACCAGCACACGCATCGCCGGTTGCGAATCGGCATCCAGCAGTGGAATCAGCTCATTTGCATCGCGATAAAACACGCCCGCGCGTTTCACCTCGCGCTTCACCAGCTCCACCATCTCCTGCGTGATCACAACGCCGCGCGTCGCCAGCAACAGATCTTCCAGATGCACGCCTTCGAGCTTCAGCTCCGCCATCGGCAGATACACCCGTCCGCGCTCCGCATCCTCCTTGATGTCGCGCAGAATATTCGTCAACTGAAACGCAATCCCCACATGCTCCGCGTAATGCTCCGCGCGCTCATCCGTGTACCCAAAGATGCGAATGCACACCAGCCCCACAACCGACGCCACGAGATAGCAGTACCGGTACAGCTCCTCAAACGTCGTGTACACCTGGAAGCTGCTCGTCGTGTGCCCGCCTTCCGTGATGCGAATCGATCGCACCACCTCCACGCCCGGCTGCGTCTCCTGTAAATCCAGCGTCGTCCCCTGCACCAGCTTCTCCAGCAACTCATCGCTGATACCAAATCTGCACTGCGTGTCATTCAACGCCAGAAAAATCGGATCATGCGTCGTGCCGCCAATCGGTCCCACACGAGCCGCTCGCCACGCCTCCGTCCACTCGGCCATCGCCTCACGCCGCTCATCAACCGTCAGCCGCTCATCGTCGGCAAGGTCATCCGCCTTGCGCATGAACGCATACACCGCGCACATCGCGTCAGACTTATGCTGCGGCAGGACGCGAAACGCCCAGTAAAAATTCTTCGCTTCCCGCTTGGCGATCTCGCGGCAGGCCGCGTACGCCTGCTCCAGCTCCGACAGCGGAAGCCCCTTCTCTCCGCTCTTCATGCAGCCTGTCCCTGATCTGAAGCCGGCCCCGATCCCCTTCTCGGCAGAACCGCCGCACCAACTCGCCCCACCAGCGCTCCACCCAGAAGCCTGAGCTTCGCCGCCTTCGTCACCACTGGCCGCGACTTCAGCGTGTTGTAATCCTGCGCCGCAATCGCATCCAGAATCGACAGCCCACCCTTCACAAATAGCGACAGCGTCGCCGCCAGATCGCGCTCTACCATCGTCGCAATCTTCGCACCGCGCTCCAATCGCGCCCGCGCATCCGTCACCAGAAACTCCATCAACGTGCGAAAGTTCGCATCAAAGCGCCGCGCCGCGATCTGCTCATCCGTCACACCAAATCGCTCCATTGCATCCGCCGGCAGATACCGTCGCTGCCGATCCACCCAGTCCGTCACGACGTCCTGGTAAAAATTCGCCAGCTGCAACCCGGTGCAAATGTCATCCGACAACTCCATCAGCCTTTCATCGCGATATCCACTCAGCAACAACACCAGCCTGCCCACCGGATTGGCGGAATACTTCGAGTACTCCTCAAGCGTCTCTAGCGACTCATGCTTCGTATAGACCTGGTCCTGCTCAAACGCGGTAATCAAATCCTCGAACGGCTCCATCGGCAGCTCACACCTCTTGATCGTCGGCTGCAGCGCCACATACACCGGATGCCGCGACCGCTCCGGACGTTCGAAGCACTCATGCAGCATCGCGCGCCACTCCCCCAGCAGCCGCGTCGCCGTCGTCGTATCACCGGCCTCATCCCCCAGATCATCCGACGTCCTGCAAAACGCATACACGCTGTAGAAATGCGGCCGCAGCTTCTTCGGCAAAAAGATCGTCGTCACATGAAAGTTCTCGTAGTGCGCGGTCGCCAGTTGCTTACACCACAGCAGAGCCTGCTCGTTACTCGGCCGCTCCACCGGAGTCAGATAAATCTCCGGCGCCCCGTCCAGCTCTCCGAACGCATGCACCACACTCTGCGACTGCGCACTCATCGGCGCTCTCCCACAAGCTCCGCTGCACCCGCAGTCTTCATCTCTTCCGCACGCCGGTGTGGATAGATCACTGTCTTGATCTCCGGCGCCGTTCCTTCCGCTGGCCGCGTCAGCATCCGCTCAAACACCTGCGGCACATCCTCCAGGGACGCCGTGCCCGTCAAAAACGCATCCGCATTGAACCGCCCGGACGCAATCATCTCGTACGCCCGCCGCACCGTGCCAGGCGTGTGATGAAAGCTCGCCTTCAGCGTCAGGTCGCTGTAATGAATCACGTTCGTATCCAGCGTCACCTCCGTTCCCGCAGGAGGCCCGGCAAACCAGTTCACCACCCCACCCTTACGAACCATGTGGACAGCCCACTGCCACGCCTCAGGAGTCGCTACTGCCTCAAACACCAGATCCGCCCCACGGCCTCCAGGCGTCAACGCCTTCGCCGCAGCAACCGGATCCTCCACATCCGCAATCCGGACCACCTGCTCCGCACCGAATAACCTCGCGGTCTGTACCTGATCCGTCCGCTTCACCACGGCAATTACATGCAGCCCTTCGATCGCCGCCGCGTGAATAAACAGTAGTCCAATCGGCCCCGCCCCCAGCACAATGGCCGTCTGCCCTCGGGATCCCCGGCCAGCTTGCTGACTGGGGTGGTGCCCCCGGGGTGCCCGGCCAGCTTGCTGGCTGGGGTGCTGCCCCACCTTCGCGCCTGACTCCTCCAGCCCCCGCAACACGCATGCCAGCGGCTCCGTCAACGCCGCATGCTCCGCACGCATGCCCTCCGGAATCCGCAGCGTATTCTTCCGCACAATTCGTTCCGGCACACGCATGTACTCTGCATACGCTCCATTGTTGAACAGCAGATCGTCACACAGATTCTGTTGCCCCTGCTCGCAATAAAAGCACTCATCGCACGGCGCAGAGTTCATCGGCACCACCCGCTCACCCACCTTGAACTCCGCAACACCCTCACCTACCTCAGCAACCGTCCCTGCAACCTCGTGACCGAACAGCCGGTCCTTCGTCAGCATCTTGGCGTGATATCCCCGCCGAAACACCTTCAGGTCCGTGCCGCAAGTCAGCGCCGCATCGACGCGCAGCACCAGCTCTCCCGGCCCTGCCTTCGGCAGCGGCACCTGCTCCACCCGCAGGTCCTCTTTCCCGCGCAGAACTGCCGCTTTCATCATGGCGTACATGCCTCTATTCTCGCACCTTCTACGCGTTGAAGCCCTTGCCCGCTCTGTTACTCTTAGCCTCAGCGGACTCAATGAGATTTCCCTCCCCAGAGGCCTACGCCAAGCGCATCGTCGCTTCCGTGCAGGAGTATTCGCTCCTGACCTGGCACGCCATCGCTGCCCTCTTCTCTCCGCCCCGTTACGTCGCCGACACCTTCACCCAGATGGACTACATCGGCTTCGGCTCGCTGCCCATCGTCATCCTCACCGGCTTCTTCACCGGCTGCGTGCTCACTCTCCAATCCGCCACCTCGCTCCAGCAGTTCGGCGCAGTCAACATGACCGGCCGCCTGGTCGCGCTCTCGATGGTCAAGGAGCTCGGCCCCGTACTCACCGGCCTCATGGTCTCCGGCCGCAACGCCTCCGGAATGGCCTCCGAGCTCGGCTCCATGAAGGTCACCGAGCAGATCGACGCCATGCGCGCCCTCGGCACCGACCCCGTCCGCAAGCTTGTCTCCCCACGACTCGTCGCTGCCATCGTGATGCTCTTCTTTCTCACGATCATCTCCGACGCCTGCGGCATCGCCGGCGGCGGGCTCGTTGCCGTCGGCCTCCTCGGACTCAAGGGCAGCTCCTTCTTTCACACTGCCTTCCGCTCACTCATCTTTGGCGACGTCTTCGAAGGCCTCACCAAGCCGCTCTTCTCCGGCTTCATCATCGCGACCATCGGCTGCTTCTGCGGCCTGCGCACGACCGGCGGTACACAAGGCGTCGGCCGCTCCACCACCCAGGCCGTCGTCGTCAGCTCCGTGCTCATCATCCTCTTCGACTTCCTCGTCACCAAGATGATGATCGGCGTCTTCGGAAGATAAACACGAATTGGGTAGCACACGATCCGGGTAGCCTACCCTTTCACGGTTTCATCGTGAAAGGGTGGGTATCGCGCGTGGTAGCGCGCGAGAAAGTGCCATCAGAGATGCGGAAGGATTCCAAACTCTCGCTTCTGAGACGTAGGCTCGCAAGCTGAATCATAGGAAAATAGCCATAGCATGGCCACAACCGCCACAGCTCCCCTCCGCCCCGCCCTCGACCCCAACACTCCTGTCGTCGAGTTCTCGCGCGTCTCCATCGCCTTCGATCGCGGGCCCGTCCTTCGCGACGTCTCCTTCACCGTCTGCCACGGCGAGATGCGCATCCTCCTCGGCCCTGCCGGCGTCGGCAAGAGCGTCATCATGAAGCTCGCCAACGGCCTCCTCACGCCTGACTCCGGCGAGATCCGCATCTTCGGCCGCCCGCTCTCCTCGCTCTCTCCGCGTGAAATGTACGAACTCCGCGCCCACATCGGCATGGTCTTTCAGGAAAGCGCGCTCTTCGACTCCCTCAACGTCGAAGACAACGTCGCCTATCGCCTCATCGAAGAGCACACCCCAGAGCACGAGATCCACGACCGCGTCGTGGAAGCCCTCCGCTTCGTCGAGCTCGAGCAGGCCATCGCCAAATTCCCGTCCGAACTCTCCGGCGGCATGCGCCGTCGCGTCTCTATTGCGCGCGCCATCATCTCCCGCCCCGATCTCATCCTCTACGACTCGCCCACCGGCGGCCTCGACCCCATCACCTCAACCACCATCATCGAGCTCATCGTCAAGCAGCGCGACGTCTCCCAAACCACATCGCTCCTCATTACCCACCGCATCCAGGACGCCTTTACCCTCGCGACGCATCGCTTCAACTCCGCCAAAAACGAGATGCAGCTCATCCCCAACGGAGGCATTGACCCCGGCACAAAATTCCTCGTCCTCAACGACGGCCGCATCGTCTTCGACGGCACCACCCAGGAGCTCACCCGCACCACCGACCCATGGCTCGAAGCCTTCATCTCCTGACCACAAAGTCTTATCGACCTCTATACCGGGTGGCCTACCCTTTCACGGTTTCATCGTGAAAGGGTGGGTTGTCGCGCGTTAAGGCGCGCGAGCGTCTTTGCTTTTGTCTTTGCTTTTGCCTTTGCTTTTCTTTCTGTCATCCTGAGCGAAGCGAAGGACCTGCTTTTATTACCCCAGCGTTCGATGAAACAAATCCAGCGCCAGCCCAAACATCGCCCGCGCATGTTCCGGGTCGTACCGTACGCCCTCATCGCGCAGAAACGCGTGCGCCCCATTCACCTCATGCCAGTTCAGCTTCACGCCCGCCTTATTCAGCGTGTCCAGGATCAGCATCCGCCCTTCCGTCGGAATATGCGGATCCTGCCGTCCCCACACCATCAGCAGCTCACCCTTGATCTCACCCGCCCGCGCCAGCGAATCATCCTGCCGCCCCTGGCCCAGGCTTCCCTTATGAATATCCGTCGCGTAGAAGCAAACGGCGCCGCGCACCTCCGGATTCATCGCCGCACGAAACGCCAGGTGCCCACCAATGCAGATCCCCATCACGCCCAGCCTTGCCGTGCAATCTTCCCGCTTCGCCAGATGATCCAAAACAACCCGCGCATCCTCATCAAATCCGCGCACGGGCTTCGTGGTCTTCAGCGCATTCCCGCGGTCTGACCCCGCCTGGTCGTACGCAAACACCGTCCCCAGCGGCTCGTACTCGTGATAGATCTCCGGCACAGCGACTATGTATCCATGTCCCGCAAGCTGCGCCGCCTGCCGCCGGATCGGCTCCGTCACCTGAAAAATCTCCGAGTAGAACAGCACTCCCGGGTACCTTCCCTCAGCCCAGGGTCCCCGGCAAGCACCGGGGTGCCCGACGAACTTGTTCGTTGGGGTGGGAGCTTGCTCGCTGGGGTGGTCAGCCGCCGGCCGCAGAATATGCGTGCGCATCGTTCCACTCGGCGTCTCCAGATCCACAAACTCCTGCACAATCACCATCGCGACGATCCCCAGCTTTTAGTCTTTACCACCGCGTACACGGCTGCTTTCATCCCGCCGCAACCTGATCGCGCATCTATGCTCTTATCGACGCAGAACTCAACAAAAGGTCAGGATCACCCATGCCCGATACCGCCGACTTCCCCACCTACACCGCCGACCAGGTCGCCCGCGCCGCCCGCGAGCTCCGCGAAGCCGCCGGCACGTCGCAGGAACGCTTCACCGCCGCTCAGGTCGTCAACATGCTCGCCGACGAAGTCCGCCTCCTCCGCGAGCGCGGCTTCTCCGACCAGCGCATCGCCGACCTCTTCACCGGCTTCGACATCGCCGTCACCCCCGAAGAAATCTCCCGCGTCTAGCCACAAATCCGGGTGCCCCATTCATGCGTAGCTTCATCGCGCATGAGTGGGCTCGCACGACTCACGACCCTCACCCCTGACCCGCCCCAAACCGCATTACCACGCACGTCACATTATCCGACCCACCACGCGCATTCACCATCGCAACGAGCCGCCCGCACGCCTCCGCCGGCGTCAACGTCGCATCCGCCACAATCCTCCCAATCTCCTCATCGCGCATGTGCCGCATCAGTCCATCCGAGCACAGCAGCACCGCATCCCTCGCCCCGACCGTCTCCGTATAAAAGTCCGGCTGCACATCCTCATCCATCCCCACTGCCCGCGTAATCGCCGCTCGATACAGCGACTGCTCCGCCTCACTCTGCGTCATCAACCCGTTGCGCATCTGCTCCGCCACATACGAGTGGTCCCGCGTCACCTGCCGAGCCACCCCCCCACGCACCAGGTACGCTCTGCTGTCACCCACATTCGCCACAAAAAGCTGCGACCCATCCAGCCGCGCCGCCACCAGCGTCGTCCCCATCCCGCGAAACCGGATGTCGTAGCTCGCCCGCACCCTCACTGCACGATTCGCGGCCGCCGCCGCCCTGCACAGCGCCCGCTTCGTCCGGTCACCATCGCCGCTCTTGTTCGCCTCAATCTCCTGCCGGGCCACCTCGACAAAGCTCTCAAGGGCCACCCGGCTCGCCACCTCGCCGCCTGCCATTCCGCCCATGCCGTCGCAAATCACCGCCAGGCCCAGCGACTCCACCACTCCAAAGGTGTCCTGGTTCGTGCGCCGAACCATCCCGATATCGGTTCTTCCGGCGACCTGGAACTCCAGCGAAATCCTCCGCTCGTCCACACCCGATCGCAACTCCGGCTCTCCCAACAGCTTTCACCTCTGCCTTTAAAGCCCCACCAAGTATAGTCACCCCGTCAACTCCCGGATGGCGACGGCGCGAACCCGGGTGCCCCATCTTCGCGGCTGCGTAGCAGACGCTAAGGTGGGCATCGCGCCTGGTAGCGCGCACTGCTCTTCGCTGGCAGCTGGAAGCTCGCAGGTCATGTCTGACACTCGAAATCCTCCCACTTCCCATTCCCTCCAAACCATGGTTAACTCTTACCGATGCCCACCGACGAGATCACCGTCTCGAAAGAGGACTACCTCAAGGCCATCATCGAGGCCGAGAGCGAAGGCCATACCGTCATCCCTGCCTTCCTCGCCCAGTGGCTCGGCGTCTCCGCGCCCGCCGTCACCAAGGCCCTCCGGCGCCTGCGCGAAGACGGCTACGTCTCTTCCACCGACGGCCCGCTCAAGCTCACCACCAAAGGCCGGGAAGCAGCGCACCGCACCGCTCTCCGCCACCACCTCGTCGAGCGCATGCTCTCCGAAATCTTCGGCATGGAATGGCACCAGATCCACGCCGAAGCCGAGCGCCTCGAGCACGTCATCTCCCCAGCCTTCGAAGCCAAGCTCATCGAGCGTCTCGGCGAAGCCGGCGACTGTCCGCACGGCAACCGCGTGCTCCCCGAAACTCCCGCGCAGCTCAAGCGCCGCGGCCTGCAGCGCCTCTCCGATGCGCCCACTGGCTCCCACGTCGTCATCTCCAGCCTCTACGAGCGCGACGCCCGCCTTCTCGAGTTCCTCCACACCCTCGGCATCGGCCCCGGCGTCACCCTCACGCCTGTCTCCCGCAACTACGACGACACCCTCCGCGTCCGCATCGGCTCGCGCGAACTCACGCTCGGCCTCTTCGCCGCCGACCGCATCTGGGTCCGCCCTCCCGTTCCAGCAAGATCGCAGAAAGCGAACTCACGATAACATTCGCAGAAACCCTTTCCGCCACTGAATAGTTCGACTGCGCCGCGGTTTCGTTAAGGGCACGGCTTCAGCCGTGCCATAACGTGCACACGTGAGCGGGGGGCTTTGAAGCCCCCTGAGGTCCGCATTCACGCCATGACCCACTGCTATCAAAATGTGAGTAACCATGGTTAAGTACTTGTGGCATACTGCATCTAAGCCTTTACAGGTGGGGTGCGCCACAAACATGATCCCTGTACGAGAGATCGAGCCCTCCGCAGAGCCGCGCCACCACCCGGCTGCGCCCTCGCTTCCAGGCTCATTCCGCTCCGTACACCTCACTCCCAATGCATCCTTCTGGCGCCGCGTCCTCGGCTTCGCCGGCCCCGGCTTCCTCATCGCCGTCGGCTACATGGACCCCGGCAACTGGGCCACCGACCTCGCCGGTGGCTCGCGCTACGGCTACACCCTGCTCTTCGTCATCATGCTCTCCAACCTGATGGCGATCCTCCTCCAATCCCTCTCGCTCAAGCTCGGCATCGCCTCCGAGCGCGACCTCGCGCAGGCCTGCCGCGACACCTACTCCCGCCGCACCACCATCGCGCTCTGGCTCTTCGCCGAAATCGCCATCGCCGCCTGCGACCTCGCCGAAGTCATCGGCTCCGCCATCGCCCTCCAACTCCTCTTCGGCATTCCGCTCATCTTCGGCGTCCTCATTACCGGCGCGGACGTCCTCATCATTCTTCTCCTGCAAAACCGAGGCTTCCGCTACCTCGAAGCCCTCGTCATCACCCTCATCGGCACCATCAGCGTCCTCTTCGGCATCGAAGTCCTTCGCTCTCACCCCGACTGGCTCCCCATCGCCCGCAATCTCGTCATCCCCTCCCGCGCCATCATCGCGAACCCCGACATGCTCTACATCGCCATCGGCATTCTCGGCGCGACCGTCATGCCGCACAACCTCTATCTGCACTCCTCCATCGTGCAAACGCGCGACTACCCGCGCACCTCCGCCGGCAAGCGCGAAGCCATCCGCTTCGCCAACATCGACTCCTTCACCGCGCTCATGCTCGCGCTCTTCGTCAACGCCGCCATCCTCGTCCTCGCCGCCGCCGTCTTCCACCGGGCCGGCCACTTCGAGGTCGCCGAAATCAACGACGCCTACAAGCTCCTCACGCCCATGCTCGGCTTCACCGGAGCCAGCACCATGTTCGCGCTCGCCCTGCTCGCCTCCGGTCAGAACTCCACCATCACCGGCACGCTCGCCGGCCAGATCGTCATGGAAGGCTTCCTCAGCCTGCGCCTCAAGCCCTGGCTCCGCCGCCTCATCACCCGCTGCGTCGCCATCGTTCCCACCATCTTCGTCACGCTCTTCTACGGTGAGCGCGGCACCGCCAACCTGCTCATCCTCAGCCAGGTCATCCTCTCCATGCAGCTCAGCTTCGCCGTCTTCCCTCTCGTGCAGTTCACCAGCGACCGCGCCAAAATGGACGAGTTCACCAACGGCCGCACCCTCAAATTCACCGGCTACACGGTCGCGGTCATCATCGCCGCGCTGAACGCCTGGCTCCTCGTCCAAACCATCCACCACGCCTGAGCATCATCGCGGGCGCAGGAAAAAGCGGTGCTCTGTGGGAGGACTTCAAACCAGAGCACCGCAAATACTACCCACTCGCACCGTCTATCGCGACGTCAACACCCACTCCTGGTTTGTCCCTCCATTGCATCCCCACAAATCCAGCTGCGTTCCATTGCTCTTCGAGAACCCCGGCACCTCCACGCACAGCCCGCTGTTCGAATTCACCACCCGGTAATTCCCATCCGCCGTGTGCGTCACGATGTACTCCTGGTTGCTTCCGCTCAGGTTCGACCACTGCTGCAGCTTCGTTCCATTGGTTGTGCCCTTATTCACCGCATCCAGCACCTTGCCGCTGTTCACGTTCGTCAACTGATACAGCCCATTGTTCAGATATGAGAGCGTCCACTCCTCATTGGCTTGGTTCTGCCACGTCCATTGGTCAACAATGCCTCCGTTCGACGTCGACCATCCATTGACCTCCATCGCCAGTCCGCTGTTCACGTTGCTCAGCTCATACCTTCCCGTAGCCGGTCCGCCACCGCTCGTAATCTGGCTCTGCAGGTTCGACGTCAACGAGGCCAGCGCATCGCCGCTCCACGACGTGTTCATGATCCCGTACCCTTCAACCGTCCCAAACCCTCCTGCGTGACCAGTCTCTGTCGTGCCGTTGAACGCCCAGTATGACCAGTCCACGCTGTACTCCCACAGGAACTGGTGGAGAAATCCGAACCAGTACCCCAGGTCCGCCGGATTCGAGCTGCTCACGCACGTGCTCGCGTTATTGCACGTCCCGAACTCGCCGATCCAGAACGGCACCGGGTTCTTTCCCGTCACCAGGTATCCCCACTTCGGATTGATCCTTCCGTACCAATCGCTGTAGCCCGTCAGATTCGAGTACCAGAAGCCGTAATCGTGTGCCTCATACACCAGCCGATGGGCCACATTCAGCGTCACCGGTGTGCTCGCCACACCCGACAAATCCCCGGCATAGTTAATCCCTTCCACAAAGATCAGCAGATTCGGATTCACGCCAAGCACTGCATTGCCGCCGGTCTGGGCCGCCGCGTGCCAGTCATCCGCGCCGCCGCCGCCCCACACCGCCGAGATCCGCGGCTCATTCCGCAGGTCCACGCCAATCACCATCGGATTGCTCGCGTACCTCTGCGCCATGCCTTCCCAATCGCTGATCCAGCTCGTCTGCGGATACGTGCTGTTGTACCAGAGCTGATTCACATCATTGCCGCAGCACCACATTGCTGTACTCGTGTGATTGTCCAGGATCACCATGATGCCTGCGCTCGTCAGCGCATTCACCACCGCGTCAAAGATCGTCATCGCACTCTCGCCTTCAAGGCTCGGGTTCGCCGTCAGCGCATAGTCCCCCACCACCGGATTGCTCTCATACATCTCGTTCGACCACGGCAGCCGCACCGCATTGAACCCGCGGCTCTTGATCTCGCTCACAATCTCCGAAATCGTCTGCGCCTGCAACCCCATCACCACGTAATCAGAACCCTCCCCGCCATACCAGTTCACCGCGTTCAGCCGCACGCGATACCCATTGCTGTCCACGATGTACGGCCCCGCCGTATGCAGCGGCACCGCCGGCGTCGCTTTCGCAACCACCGCGACCAGCAGCATCGCAATCGCCGCACTTAAAATCGTCACAGCTCGCAACGCCCTGCGAGCCACAGCCTGCTTGTCCAACCGGAAAAACTGGCCCTTCAAGACTCCCTCTGGATGCACCATGCGATCACCTGTCTCCTTGTGCTGAGTTCCCGCTTCAACGACAAGTACAGACAAGTGGCACAGATTTCTGCTGTCTTAGCAGCCGGTTAGAGACCGGTCTCCCAAATCCACGAAATCCTAGTGCCCCTCCCACCCCTCTGTCAATCCTTTTGCGTCGCCCATTCCGCTCTACTCCCATTCCCTTGGTAACCCGCAAAAAGGTAAGGGGGAGAGCACGCGCTCTCCCCTCGAGGCAAATCCTTCAGCTCCGGCTAGAAGTCGTACCGCAGCGACAGCTCCATCACCCTCCTGCCGGTCCGCAGCGGAGCCGCGCCAAACTGGCTCGCTCCCGGCGCTCCATTGCTCACTGTGTCGCTGGTGACCGCCTGGTTGAGCGTCCCACTCGTGACCGTGTGGTTCATCTGCATCGTGTAGTTCGACGGCATTACCGAGTCAAACGAGCTGTTCGCGTGGTTGACGAAGTTGAACGCCGCAACCTTCAGCTGAATGCTGCTGCCCTCCGTCACCCGGAACCGCTTCGCCGCCGTCAGGTCGGCATCGAAGAAGCCCGGCCCTGGAAGATAGCCATACTTGTACGGCCCGTTCGTTCCCAGCGCGGGCAGTGCAAACGCATTCGGGTTGATGAACTGGTGCTGTTTCCGGCTCACCGCCTGCGGATTCCCGATCAGCGTCGGCTGCAGGTTCACATCCGGCGTTCCCAGCAGGTTGGTATTGCTCACCCCTACCTGGCAGGTGCCCGTATGCGTCGCGGACGTCGTCACGCAAGTGCTCGTATTACTACCCACGGTCGCAGTCGCACCCTCCGGCACAATGATGTTTCCATTCACACCGAAGTTCGACGACACGATCGACTGCAGATCGCCGCCGCTCTGGTAATTAATAATTCCCGACACCTCCCATCCGTTCGTCGCCTCGCCCAGCAAATGGTTCTGCACCAGGTCGCCAAAGACATACGAGTACGCCGCGTTGAAGATGTGCCGGCGGTCAAACGGCAGGTAGAAATAGTCGTTCTGATAGTTCAGGGGATCGCCCGGATACGTGTACGTCGCGTCTCCGCCCATGCCCAGGATGCCCAGCGCCTTTGACCACGTGTAGTTCACGTTGTAGGTCGCTTTGCCCGTCTGCCGCGTCAGGGCCACCTGCAGTCCGTTGTAGTTCGCGTACGTGTTGTGCTCCGGAACGTACAGGTGGTTGTACAGCGGATACTTCTTGTAGCTGTCGAGGACTGCCTGCGAAATAGAGCTGACGTCGCAATTGGTGCCGGTCGCTGGCGCAAACACGGGATGGTAGCTGCCCGGTACGTAGCACTTATCGGACCCGGCCAGATCCGGCCGCGTTGCCGGCTGCGGCCCGAACAGCGCCCCCACCGGCAGCGAGTTCAGATTGTCCAGTGTCGTGTTCTGCGTCGATCCATCGTTCAGCAGCTTGTCGCTCGAGTTGCCCACATACGCAATCTCCATCAGCATCTTGCCCGGCAATCGCTGATCGACCGCCAGGTTATACGTCCGCACCCGCGGCTCCTCATCATCCGTCGGATCGAACGCATACACATTCGAGTCCGCCGAGAACGAACCCTGGCTGGCCTTTGATTGATAGGAGCTTATCGAGGAGAGCAGAATTGGGCCATTCACCGTGTACGTCCGCACACCCAGGGTTGTCTGGTTCTGGCTCGCTGCGTCGTTGTACGCGTCGTGCGCCCGATAAATCCCGAACCCGCCACGCACGACCGTCATGCCCGTTCCGAATGCGTCCCAGGCGAACCCGAGGCGCGGTTCCACAAAGCCCCACCGCGTCGGCCTTCCACCGGTCGGAATGGCGCTGTTGATCGCGTGCCACTGGATGCCCGGCGCGATCTTCGCGTTCACATTCTGCGCATAGGCCTGCGGCGTAAACACGCCGATACCTACACCATGCGCATCCTGCCACGGCGTCATGTGCTCAAATCGCACGCCGCCGTCCAGCGTCAGCCGCTGCGTCGCCCGCCAGTGGTCCTCGGCATACCACGCCAGATTGTCAAAATACAGATCCGACTCCGGCATGATGTTCGTCTGGTTGTACTGGAAAATCATGCCTTCCGCGAAGTCGGCTAGAAAATTGCCGCCGTTGCCGCTACCTACGACTCCCGTCGAGTGCACCGTCCCCTTCACCGGATCGTTTACCGTCTCGCCGATGTAGTACAGATTGATCGTGCCGTTCGTGTTGATGAACGGAGGCACCTGCGGATTGCTGTCGTACTGATAGAACACGCCCGCCCGCACGGTGTGCTTGCCCCACAATTTCGTCAGGTTGTCACCCGCAATCCGCACCTGCTTCTCGGCATAAATGCCGCCGTACGTCGCATCCGGTGTGCGCAGCAGCGGCAGACCGTCATTGCCATAATCCTCCAGCGTCGGTTGCACCTTGCTTCCGTTGTTGAAGACCCCTTGGTACGGATTGCCCGCCGTTGCCGCAAAGTTCTTCGGCACAAAGTCGTTTTTGAAGTACGCTCCGCCCAGATAAAACTCGTTCGTAAGAGAAGAGTTGAAGATGTGTGTGTAGTTGATCTGCGCCACGTGCGTGTCGAACGTGCTCACCAACCCGCCGCCCGGAACATTGATCCCGCCCAGATTGCCGCGCGCCGAATAGTACTCGTTCTGCGGCACACCGTTCGTTCCCTTCTCAATGCTGTAGCTGCCGAACAGGTGGTCCTTGTCGCTGGCCGCCAGGTCGAACCGCCCCTTCGCCTGCCACAGATCGTTGTTCACCAGGTTCGTGGTGATCCAGTTATAGGTTCCGTTGCTCGTTGTGTTCGGCAGCGGCATGCCGTTCAGGATGGTCTTGCTAAGCGGGTCCAGGTACGCCCCAATGTTCCCGTTCGTCACGGGAGATCCGTTCGGCGCCGTCACCGGAACCCGACAGATGTTCTGGTCCGCGGGCGTTCCGCCGCCCGTAATCGTGCATGGTCCGCCGCTCGGGTCGATGTGATACGACGGCCCAAGGTACTGGGACAACTGCGTCGCGCTGAAGTCGCCATTGCGCATGCCCGCCGTCGGCACCAGCGCCGTCAAGGTAGCACCTGGCGCATTGCCGTACGCATACACATTCCGCTGCGCATAGTCCTCCGCGCCCACAAAGAACGTCAGCTTCCGGTCGTGATTGAAATGCGTCCCCGGAATCAGCACCGGTCCGCCAAACGTAAACCCCGGATAGACATACCGGTCCGTTGGCCTGCCCTGCCCCGTGTAGTTCGCAATCCAGTCGTTCGAATTCAACTGGTACGTACGCGCATAGGCATACAACGATCCGTGGTACTTATCCCCGCCCGCCTTGCCCACCGCGTTGATCACGATCGGTCCGTGCGCCGTGTCCGCCGTAAAGCTCCCGGTCTGCACCTTCACCTCGGCCACCTGCTCGTAGTTCACGTTCTGCAGCGCTCCGCCGAACGCGCCGGGATCGGTAATATCCACGCCGTCTGAAAGCAGCGCCTGCCCGTTCACTGGTGTTCCATTCGCCGCATACTGCCCCAGCGCTCCGGTCGGAGTCACCTGTGACGGGTCATACTGCGTATTCGTGAAGTTGCCGCTGCCGCCATTCGAAATCGCAAACCCCGGCAGAATCTTCAGCAGCTCCGTCACGTCGCGCCCTTCAACTGACAAGTGCTGAATCTCCTCGGACGAAATCAACGAGCTCTGCTCTCCCGAATCCAGGTTGATCCGGTCCTGCGCGCTCGTCACCTCAACCGTTGTGCTCGTCGATGCGGCCGCCATATGGATGTCCCGGATCGTCCTCTGATCGCCCGGATCCAGGTGCACATCCTTCTGTTCGTACCCGGCGAATCCGGTCGCCGAAATCTTTACGTCATAGTTGCCGACCGGCAGCGCCGAAAATGAGAACACGCCGGCGCCGTTCGATTGAATCGTCCGCTTGTCACCGGTCGCCTCGTTTGTAACCACAACGCTCGCATTCGGAATCACCGCGCCTGTAACGTCTGCCACTGTTCCGCCAAGGCTTGCCGTCGTGCCTTGGCCCATCATCACCGGCGCAATCATCAGCGCCGCCCCAAGCACACCCGCGATGCCGATACTGCGAAGAAGGTGGCCCGTACCTCCGCGAATTAGTTTGTCCCTGTAAAACATATATGGCCTCTCCAGATGAAGCATTCAAAATCAAGCTGTTACACGCCGGGTTGCTCCCGGACTAATTCGATTTATACAGCAAATTCAGTTCGAACCCGACTTCCTGCTGCCGCCAAAAACGCGCGCAACCCACGACAGGCTTTTACACACTTCACTGCGCATTTGTCAAATATCTTTCGACTACCCAAATAAATCGTTACATGAGACTGCAACTCGCAGATCTGCTTGCCTCAAACGCGCGCTCGTCAGCTGATTCACACCGGCCCGGCTTGACAAAAGCCTCCCCACCCGACCCGGGTAGGTTTCACGCCAGCCCTCAGTTGTGGCAGCTAAGTAGCGTGTTCTGAAGACTTTGCAGCTAATCACTTATAGAATCAAGACTTTGCACATGAGAAGACATCGAAGTCCACCCTTAAGTCTTTTCTTCTGAATATTTTGCATAAAATTGCCGGGGGAGGGGTATCTACGCTTTCAGCACAACCTTCATCGAGTTCGGCTGAGGAATCGAAGCCAACTTAATTGCTTCGGCGGCATCGTCGAGGCTGAAGCGATGCGAGATGAGCCTGGTAAGGTCCAGCTTCCCGGATCGATAGCCTTCGAACACGAGGTCAATTCCCTCCTGCTGAAACGTTACCGACGCCGAATAAGACCCCATCAGCGTCTTCTCGTCCATGCACACCGCCGCCGGATCGAACGCCGCCGTCCCATGCTGGGTCGAGGCGAACAGCATCACCCGCCCGCCCGGCCGGATTGCTCCCATCGCCGTATCTATAAGCCTGTCGGAACCTACCGCGACTAAGGCTACATCCGCGCCGCGGCCGGCGGTCGCCACCCTCGCTGCGGCGACCACATCGCCACCGGCGTCGAGCGGATGCTTCAGGCCATACTGCGCCGCGATGGCGTGGCGCTCGGGGTAAAGGTCACTCGTCAGCACCGTGGCGCCCGTCTGCGCAGCCAGCGCGGCCAGCAGGATGCCGATACTTCCCTGCCCGATGACAAGAACGGTTTCGTCGGGCTGCAGGTTAAGGAGCTTGATGGCTTTGAAACAGGTGCTCACCGGTTCAATCCAAGCGGCTTGCTCGAACGGAATGTCATCCGGGATCTTGATCAGGCCTGCAGTCCTGGTTCCGTCTCCGACAATCCAGTCCATTACGCGGATGTATTCGGCGAAGCCGCCGCCTGCGGGTTCGCCCAGGCCTGCAGTTGTTCCCACTTTTTTGTAGCGCTCGCACTGGGCGAAGGTCTGCTTCCGGCAGTAGAAGCATTCGCGACAAGGAATGTGGTGGAAGGCCATTACGCGATCGCCAACAGCAAAGCCACGAACACCTTCACCTACGGCAGCGATCGTGCCAGCCATCTCGTGACCGAAGACGCGCGGCGCGGAGTGGGAGCCGGTGTGAATCTTCTTGAGGTCCGTACCGCAGATTCCGCAGGTGTCGATGCGGAGCAACACCTCGCCGCGGCCGATCTCGGGTACGGGGATCGTCTCTGTTCGTACGTCATCGGGTGCGCGATAAACGGCAGCTCGCATGGACTTCGGTAAGGCTTCACTCATTGATTCAAGGATATCCGAAGCTGCCCTTAGCCCGTCTTGGCGATGATAGAACACAATTCCGTCCAGAGCTTCGTGAGTGCACGCGTGCTTTCGCGCCCCAGACGCATCGCCGATTGCCAACTGCCTGGACGAAGTGCCGTGTGAAACGCGAAGGCTCCGGTGCGGAAGTGTCCACGAGCGTCGGCAAAGCGACTCATCGATTCCATTTCGAAGTCATGCGCATCGGAGATGCCTTTGATGGCACGAAAACGCAATCCTTTAGCGGCAGCGAGACGGGCTACGGTTGCTGCTTCCATATCTACCAGTGCAGCGTTGTAGGTTGCAAGCAGGCGCGATTTTTCAGCGATGCCCACGATGGCTTCGGTGGTGACGAGCACGCGCTGAGGGCCTGAGGTGTCACAGTGGAACCGTTCGCCGGTCTTGGCGTCGATAACGGAGCTCGCCTCGAGCACTTCGCCTGCAGCGATTTCCGGCGAGCACGCGCCGGCGAGGCCGGTGGAAACAAGGAGTTCTACTCCGGAGTCCCGAAGCGCAGCTTCGACCGCCAGTGTGACTCGAGCCGATCCCATTCCTGCGGCGACGACAACTGCGCTGGCGCTGCGGTGTAGATGGACCCCACGCCGTCGCAGATCCGCAGCAGGTGGTAGGCCGCGTATGAGGCCTGCGATTTCTCGCGGAAGCGCCGCAATGATGGCAACCTTCGCAGGCACTATGGCCTCATCCGCTTGGGCGGAGGGCAGGTCGAGTCACGAACGACGAGTTCCGGATCAACGACAATCTGCTTGGCGGCCGGGTGTTCTTCAGGTGCGGTGATGCGGCGGACGACAGCTTCGGCGGCCAGCATCCCCATGGTGCGGAGTGGCTGGCGAACGGTGGTGAGGCCCGGGTTTTGGAAGGCGGCGGACTGAACGTCATCGAAGCCGACGACGGAGACGTCCTGCGGGACGCGAAGTCCGGCTTCGCGCAGCGCGCGAATGGCTCCGATGGCAGAGACGTCGTTGAAGGTGAACAGTGCGGTGAAGCCGGCATTCGAGGCGAGCAGTCGTTGCGTGGCGAAGTAACCGGGCTCATGTCCCGGCTGATCGCCTTCCAGTTGGGCGACAAGTTTGGGGTCCACTGTGAGCTTTGCGCGTGCGGCGGCATGACGGATGGCCTGCCAGCGCGGCTCGGTGTCGGAACTGAAGCTCTGGCCCTTGATGAATGCAATGTCACGGTGTCCCAGACCGGCGAGGTGGTCGATGGCGAGCTCGGCGGCGCGGCGGTGATTGAGCACGATGTTCGTAATGCCCTCGTGCTCGTCCGGACAGGAGACGGTGATCATCGGGAGATGGGGATGCTTTGTCAGCGGGCTGTCGATGGCGATGATGCCATCGACGGCGCGGTCGACCATCATGATCTGCGAGCGCTCGATCAGCTCGGAGCGGTGATGGTGACTAATGAGGAAATAGAAGTACTCGGCCTGGAGGAGTGCCTGCTCGATGCCTGCGAGGACGGCGGTGGCATAGCCTTCCGAGACCTCGGGGACGAGGACGCCGACGATCATTGATCGGCCGCGACGGAGGCTGCGCGCTAGCACGTTGGGGCGGTAGTTCAGTTCCTCGGCCGCGGCGAAGATACGATCTTGTGTCGCCTTCGGAATGGATTTGGCCGCGGGCGCGCCGTTGAGCACGCGCGAGATTGCGGCGACGGAGAGGCCAAGGTGCTCGGCGATGATTTTCAGGCTCGCGGGGCGGTTAGTATCGCGGCCTTTACTAGGCAGAGGCACAGTTCGCAGTTTGCCACAAAACGGATGCAAAGCTGACATCCCTGACGAACTGCTTGACATCCAAACAGCCCAGCGCGTACAACACTATTCGTTTAGGCAAAGGTTTGCCTAAAGAACCCCAACGATCCGGACTAGTCGCCGGACGATGCTGTACCCCTTTGGAGGCAATATGCGAATTTCGGTGCGGACTGGCTGCGGTCTCCTGCTCGCTGCTATGGTCTCTCTGGCTGGTGTCACGGCCCGGGCACAATTCAGAGCGTCGATTCAAGGCACCGTGACGGACACGACGGGAGCGGCGATCCCGAACGCCCAGGTCGTTCTGAAAGACAACGCGACCAATGCGACCCAGACCGCGACGACAAACGGCGAAGGTATCTATAACTTCGGCCAGCTGGCACCTGACAAATTCACGATTACCGCCTCGGCGTCCGGATTCACGCAGAAGGTTCTGCAGAACGTGACGATCATTCCCGAGCAGGCGAACTCGATCAACATCCAACTGGAGTTGGGCGCGGTGTCGACATCGGTCACGGTCTCGGCGGATACTGTGTCGGCGATTGATACGGAGACCGCGAACATCGGGGCCACCATCAGCTCGAACGACATTCAGCACACGCCGTCCTTCAACCGCGACGTGTTCACGCTTAGCCAGCTCGCGCCGGGAACAGTAAGCGATGGATCGCAATCGGGTAGCGGCGGCGTTCACGCAACTCCCGGAACGCAGGGCCCTGGCGGCTCGGGCAACGGCGGAAGCTTTCCCACCGAAAACGGTCCGCAAATGAATGCCAACGGTGGTCAGTATGAGACCAATGGCATCTCTATCGACGGTATCAGCACGGTCAGCGCGGTATGGGGTGGAACGACGGTGATCACACCGAACGAGGACTCCATTGACAACGTTCGCATTGTGACCAACGACTATGACGCGGAGGACGGTCGTTTCTCCGGCGCGCAGACAATGGTTACGTCGAAGAGCGGAACCAACCAGTTACATGGCAGCCTTTACATCGCCATCCACCGGCCGGGATTGAATGCGTTTCAGCCGGCGATCCGAACCTCAAACGGCACGCGGGTCAACAATCCGCAGCGAGACACAGCACGTTTCAATCAGTGGGGCGGCAGCCTTGGAGGCCCGATCCTCAAGGACCGTTTGTTCGCCTTCTTTGCTTACGAGACCAGTCCGAACCGCTCAACCGCAACGAGCAACGGATGGTATGAGACCTCGAGCTTCCGTGCCGCTGCTCCGTCGGGCAGCATCGCAGCACAATATCTGGGCTTCACTGGCAGCGCGCCGAGCGGTACCATCGCCTCGTCGGGAGATACCTGCGCCGCTGCGGGCCTGCAAGAAGGCGTGAATTGCAACACCATCGCGGGCCAGGGAATCGACATTGGTTCTCCAATCAAAGGACCTCTTGGCACGCAGGACACCACCGCGACGGGGACCGCTCTCACTCCCGGCGTCGGCGGTGGCCTGGACAAGGTCGCCGACGTGGCGTACTACACGGTCAGCACTCCTTCCAGCTCCGACTACAAGCAGTACAACGGGCGCCTGGATTATCAGGCCAGCCAGAAGGACCATCTCTCGTTTGCGATCTACTGGGTGCCCATCAGCAGCACGTTCTACAACGGTGGCGCACGCGCATATAACCTGTTCCATCACACCCAGATCAACGATGCGACCTCTTTGATTTGGAATCACACCTTCGGTCCGACCTGGCTGAACGAGGCGCGCGCAAACGCCGCCGGCTGGCGCTGGAACGAGCTGTCCTCCAATCCGCAGTCGCCCATTGGCCTGCCGGTGGACAACATCAGCTTCTTTGGTCCAGCCTCCGGAGCCACCATCAATCAGTTTGGCCCCAACATCGGCAGCCACCTGAACCAATGGACGTACGGATATCGTGACGTGGCGACGAAGGTGATCGGGCCGCATACCATCAAGTTCGGCGGCGAGTATACGGAGCTGGAATACCTTAACGCGCCCACAGGAGCCCCGAACTTTCACTTCTATAACCTTTGGGACTTTCTTAACGATGCTCCGTACCAGGAGAACGGCGGGTTTAGCAGCGTTACCGGAATTCCGGGAGCGGCGCGCAGCGATGACCGCGAGAATATGTTTGGCGCGTTCATCCAGGATGCATGGAAGGTGAAGCCCACTCTCACGTTGAACGTTGGCCTGCGTTACTCCTTCTTCGGTGCTCTTTATGCCAAGCAGGACAACATTCCGCGTGTGATGTTTGGTGCGGGAACGTCAGCGTTTACAGGACTGAGTGTTCTCAGCGGTCACAATCTCTGGGAGTCTCCGAAGGGCAATCTTGGACCGCAGTTCGGTTTCAACTGGGCGCCGGGCAGTTTCAACAACAAGCTGGTACTGCGCGGCGGATACGGTCTCAACTTCAATCAAGAGGAGATCGCGATTACTGCGAATATCGGCAACAATCCCCCCACACAGAATTTTGTGAACTATGTGTGGGCGAGCCCGACAAACCCTGGAACAAACGGTACGAATATCGTGTATGGGACCTCAGGTAACATTCACTCGCTGAGCGGCTATCCCGTCAATCCGCACGCCATCACCGGGTATAACGCCAATGGCTTGCCCACGGCGGGCAATGCCAACGTGATCATCGTGGGGAACGGCTATGGACATGTGCCCACAATTTACGTCCAGCACTTTTCGCTCGAGAGCGATTATGAGGTGAACAAGGAAATCGTTGCTTCGCTCGGCTACCAGGGCAGCCTGGGCCGTCACCTGATCAACCACATGACACCCAACGCGGGCGCGGTAGTGGCAGGCTACACGCTCAATCCTCTGATTCCCAACGGAGGCGGCGATTGGTGGATCAACGAGGGGATGTCGAACAACAACGCGATGCTGGTTGAAGTAAAGCACCCGTTCCTGCATCACTTCTCCGCCGACGCGCAGTTTGAGTGGGCGAAGAGTATGGATACGGACGGATCGGGGCCCTACTACGAAGATCCCTACTTCCCGGAGAATGAGGGGTACTCGTATGGGCCGTCGGACTTCAATGTTGGAAAGTCTTTTAAGCTTTTCGGACTTTGGCAGCCGATGATATTCCACGGCAGCGCCGGATGGGCGGAGAAGATACTCGGCGACTGGTCACTGAGCGGCATCTTCCAGTGGCACACCGGATATCCGTACTCTCCTACGTACGGTATCTCCCAGTCTCTCTACTGCACCAATTGCGGCTACTCCAACATTCGTCCGTATTATCTTGGCGGCGGTAACAAGGGCGATCACAGTAACAGTGCGTTCATCAATGGCACCAACTTCCCGAATAATGTGGTCAACCCGGGCGTGATGCAGACTGTGAACGGCTCGTCGCGGATCGTCCAGCAATCAACGACCTACTTCGCTACTCCGAACTTCGCGAGCGCGATGCAGGAGGTAAGCGGCAACGGCTCGACACTTAGTCCGACCGTTGCTCTGCCGCCAACGCCGGGTCTGTTGCGCAACGCGTTCGTCGGCCCCAACTATCGGGATATCGATGCCTCGCTTAGCAAAGGCTTCGGACTCCCAAACACTCGGCTGCTGGGTGAAAACGCGAAGCTGGAAATCCGAGCCGACGCATTCAATTTGTTCAACATCCTGAACCTCGATCCGGGCAGCGTGACTAACAACGTGGTGTCGACCGGAAATGCTGTAAGTGGAGCTTCTCCGTTCGGCGTTGATCACTCGGCACTCGGAGGCCGCACGGTTACCCTCCAGGCGCGGTTCAGCTTCTAGCGCCAACAGATGTACAGGTGGAGGGTGCTCCTGCGGGCGCACCCTCTTTATTTCCTTACGTTTAGCAACGGACTCGTAACCCGGAAAACGAGCCTACCCCCTGTAGCGATCAAGTCTCTTTAGAATCAATATTTTGCGAAATTAGGTCCAACGATAAATTCCCTGAAATCAAGATTTTGCACAAATTCAGCGGGGAGGGCGTCTCACCGGGTTATGCCAAGCCTCGCAGGCCTAACGAGCTCGTTCTGCTGCACGTCGGGGCCGACACTGCGACGCGCAGCGGCCGGAGTTCCAGTGATAGGAGTAACGCTCATGAGTAAGCTGCGGGCGCTGATGGCCTTTCTCGCAACGATGACACTGGTTCCACTCGCCATCGCGCAAAGTGCCGCGCCGGTTCCGGTCGACGTAACGATTGATGCCGCGGCACCGAAAACTCCGTTTCCGCATTTCTGGGAGAAGACGTTCGGCTCGGGGCGGGCGATTCTGTCTTTGCGTGACAGCTACCGGACGGATCTGACGACGGTGAAGGAGGCTACGGATTTTGACTCGATTCGGTTTCACGCGATCTTTCAGGATGAGGTCGGGCTTTACGATCCGGACCGCAGGGCGATTGAGTTTGCGCAGACGGCGGGGAAGACGGGCACGGCTTCGCAGGATACATCGGTATACAACTTCTCTTACGTTGACCAGATCTACGACGGATTGCTGGCGCGGCATGTGCGGCCTTATGTGGAGCTGAGCTTTATGCCGAAGAAGATGGCGGCGGATCCGAACAAGCTTCATCCGTTCTGGTATCACCCGGTCGTTTCGCCTCCGAAAGACTACGCCGAGTGGGATGCGATGATTCGGGCGTTTGCGCAGCACCTGGTGAATCGTTACGGTCTGGATGAGGTGGCGAACTGGAAGTTCGAGGTGTGGAACGAGCCGAACCTGGACTTCTGGGGTGGCGAGCCGAAGCAGTCGACGTATTTCGAGCTGTATGACCACACGGCGCGAGCGATCAAATCCGTTTCGCCGCGGCTGGAGATTGGTGGGCCTGCGACGGCACAGGCGGCGTGGGTGACACCGTTTCTTCAGCATGTGAAGGAGGCGAACGTTCCGATCGACTTCGTATCGACGCACGTTTACGCAAACGATACGGCGAAGGATGTGTTCGGCACGGATGAGCAGATTCCGCGCGACGAGATGGTGTATCGCTCGGTGAAGAAGGTGCATGATCAGATTGCGAGCTCGCCCTTCCCTAACCTGCCGCTCATTTTTTCGGAGTACAACGCGAGTTATGCGAACGAGCCGGATGTGACGGATACGGACTACATGGGGCCGTGGCTCGCGAATACGATTCGGCAGTGCGATGGATTGGTGAGCAATATGGCGTATTGGTCCTTCTCCGATGTATTTGAGGAGCAGGGCGTGGTGCGGTCGCCGTTCTATGGCGGGTTTGGTCTGATTGCGGCAGACGATATACCAAAGCCGTCGCTGAACGTATTCCGAGCGCTCCATAAATTGGGTACGCAGCGAATTCATCTTGAGTCGGACTCAGTCCTGGCAACGACGGGACCGAATGGACGCGTGGCGCTGGCGCTCTGGGACTATGCCCCGCCAGATGGAACGGGGGCCCGCTACACGATGCCGAGCGGGCCGGCGGGGCCTTCGAAGGTGTTTACAGTCACGCTGCAGCACGTTCCGGCAAATGCGGGCGTGGAGATCTGGCGGGTGGACGATGACCATGGCAATGTAATCAAGGCGTTCAATGCGATGGGGCGTCCGGCGGGCGATCTGACTCAGCGGCAGATTGAAGAGCTTCGGGCGGCGGGGGCAATGGCTCCGGCGGAACATACGCATCTTCGGCAGGGCAAGCTGCAGCTTACAGTGCCTGCGCATGGACTTGCCGTCGTCCTTGTGGAACGCTGATCCGTCACACTAAGAGATGATGGACCGACGAGACGTTTTGAAACTTCTGGCTGCGAGCGCTGCGCTTCCTGCGCTGGAGCGGAAACTGTGCGGGCAAACTGCGAAGAGTGCGGCGGCTGCTACGCCGGTCTCCAGACTTACAGGCGCAGACAACGCGTTTCTGGATGATCTTCAGCGTCGGGCGTGCATGTTCTTTCTGGATCAGGGCAGTCCGATAACAGGCCAGGTACTGGACCGCGCAAAGGCGTTCGACGCTCCGGGCGTGCGCGACAAACGACGTATGGCGTCCATTGCGGCGACGGGATTTGGCCTGACGGCGCTGTGCATCGCGGATCGCCGTGGGTATATGCCGCATGCGACTGTGCTCGCGCGAGTGCGGAATACGCTGCGATTCCATCACGACAAGATGGAAGACAATCATGGGTTCTTCACGCACTTCAATGACATCGAGACTGGATATGCGTATCAAGGCAGCGAGGTTTCACCGATCGATACGTCGCTGCTTCTGTGTGGAGTACTCACCGCACGGCAGTATTTTCGGCACGATCGTAAGATCTATCAGCTTGCAACCGACCTTTACAATCGCGTGGATTGGACGTGGATGCTGAACGGCGGAGATATGTTCGCGATGGGTTGGCGAAATGGAAACTTTCTCAGTGGCCGATGGAATCATTACTGCGAGCTGATGATGATGTATCTGCTGGCGTTGGGATCACCGACGCATCCGATTGATGCGGCGTGCTGGAATGCGTGGGCGCGGCCTGTGATGCACTTCGAGGACTTCACGTATATCTCGGCCGCTGATCCGCTGTTCGTTCATCAGTACAGTCATGCGTGGTTCGACTTTCGCAAGAAGCGGGATAATTTCGCAAACTATTTTGAGAATTCGATCACGGCGACGCTCGCGCACGAGGCGTTTTGCATATCGCTGGGGCACCCGTATTCGGCGGACTACTGGGGTATTACGGCATCAGACACGCCGCATGGATATAGTGCGTGGGGTGGGCCGCCTGCGCATGGAGGGATCGATGGCTCGGTCGTGCCGTGCGCTGCGGGTGGGTCGCTTGCGTTTGTGCCGGAGGACTGCCTGCGCGTGCTTCGTGCGCTGAAGCAGAACTATGGAGATAAGGCGTGGGGACGATATGGATTCTGCGATGCGTTTCATCCGCAGGCGGATTGGTATGACGCGGATTGCCTTGGCATCGACCAGGGCATCACGGTTGTGATGGCGGAGAACCTGCGGACTGGATTTGTGTGGAGCACGTTCGCCCGCAATCCGGAGGTTGCCGTTGCCTTCCAGCGGGCGGGCTTTCATTCGGAGTGATTACGTTTGCTGCGATTCGCGGAGCCGAAAGCGCAGCCGGCAATCTTCTCCGAACCACTGAATGTAGTTTGTTCCCCAGGCGTTGTTGAACAGATTGCAATGAATGCCCTGGCTGAGGTCTGGTTGGGCTTGCGAGAAGTTGAGCGGTGATCTTTCTCCGAGCGCGACGACGGGAGCGTCGATCGTGTCGACGAAGAGCGTGCTGTTACCGGAACGGCAGCTGAAGCCGGTTGAGAGACTGTGCATGTGGCGGGCGCCGGCCGCCACAACATCATCCGGAGAGATCGGCTCAGAACACTTTTCGAACGTCCACTGAGCATCGTTGGATGTTTGCGGATTGAATGTAAGCCAGAGCGATTCCGGCAGACGTGTTGCGGGTTTTCCGAACCAGGAGACGGTCATCGCGATCGTGGGATCAGCATCGGGCAGGAAGATCTCCAGATAGAGCCGCTGCGGGAATGAAGCGAGGCCGGTTTTGACAGCTTTAGGATCCTTGATCCTCGACACGATGATGATGCTCTGGCCTTGGTCATCCTGCTTCGTGTGTATCCGTTCGACAGTCGGGTACCATGTTTTGCTGACCGCACCCATGTGATCGATGTTCGGTTTGCCGAAATCCTTCACGACCCAGTCCGCTTTCGAGATGATGTAGTTCTTGAAGAAGAGGTCGTAATCATCGGTCGAAAGTGTCTGATACGCGAGAAGGGCGAGTGGCTTGTTCGGGGAGGCCCATTCTTGCCCGGAGCTCTTGCTCAATAGGCGGTGGAGTGCGCCGGTCTTCGGATCGATCTGCAGACGGAAGTGTTTGGATTCGATCTCTCCACCGGCGTGCAACCGATGTGCGTTCGATGGCGATGGTTCTTGAGGTACGAGCGTGGCAAGCGCGGACTGGCTTTCCTTTTGCAGAGCAGGGGGCAATGTCGCGAGAGCTGAGAACAGGTCCTGCCGCTTCTCCTGCCAGCTATAGGCGACGACCTGGTAGTTCTTGGTGGGAAGCATGCGAGCCAACTGATCTGGCTTGTAATTTTCGAAATCGAGCCAGGTCTTCGTGTCGGTGCCCCAGGTGTGTTCGGCTTCAAGGAGAAGATCCGAGAGCAGAGCGAGATCGGTTTTGTCACCGGATTGGAATTCGCCGCGCTCGATCCATGCCTGGCGCAAACGGGACACTTCCCGGTAGCGCGCTACCTTGATCGGGTCACTGGGAACACCATAGATCCAGGTGTCACCGATCTCCTGGGTGATGACGGGAAGATCATCGCGATGCGGCTCTACGGCCTCGGCGATTGGACCTAGCCCGGCAGCGGTGATTTCAGCGTTGGGGAAACGTTTCTTGAGGTCTGCATAGATGGAATCAATCTCTGCCGGAGTGTGCGGGCCCCTGTTGTCTCCGCGGACTTCAATCGCAATCGCGAGATCAGACTTAGGTAGCACCGAGATTCCGCCATAGTTGTGGTGGTACATGACGGTGAGTGAGGCGCCGCGGGAGTCCTTCCAGAGGAACATTGGCGGTAGATTTGCGGGGCGGCTTCCGCCGTTCACGCCGATGTCGAGGAAGGTGACGCCACCGGCCGCAAGGGGCGTTACGAGACCGCGGGTGTGGCCGGGCACATCGGTCATCTTCGCGCCGGTCGTCTTCCTGCCAAATCTTGAGTCCAGAGAGCGAGAGATCGCGAGACTGCCGGAGATCTGGGATTCATCCATCAGCTCGGTTTGCCAGTTGAATGGAAGGGCATGCCAGGCGAGATCGCCGTCGACGATTGCCTGCTCTGCATCTTTGCGTGCGGCGCTGGAGGCTTGTTCGAGATATCGATAGAGTAGCCACGAGCCTGTCGTCCAAACGTAGCGCGGCCTTCCCTGTTTGCGTTGCGCGCGCGCGATTCGGATGGCAGCCGGGAAGTACTGTTGGAAGTACTTTTGCACGACGTGTTGCTGCGTATCGATGAAGCCGGCGTCGAAGTGACACTTGAACATCACCAGCACGCGGCGAACCCCCTCGTCATCGGGTGAAGAGGGCGATTGCATTCCCCAGGCGCGCTCCAGCGAGCCGGAAGCGAACGCTCCCCCTGTGGCGAGCATTGCCAGCAGAAAATCACGTCTTTGAATCTGCGAACTCACGGGCAGGACCTTTCGAATTGTTGCAAGATGCCCAGCGCATTGATAGTACAATCATTTGTAATCGATTGACTATCCTCTGTAGCGTTCAATATAGTGGCCCTCGCCCACTCGATTGCCTCGACGCCCACGGATAGAAACTATCAGGAGACACATTGACGATGCGCAAAAAGCTTACACCGGGAAAGGCCGCAGGACTCAAAGCGGTTGCTGATCACCGTGGAGTTATCGCTGCAGCTGCCATGGATCAGAGAGGACTGCTGAAGCAGATGCTGATCCGGGAACTCGGAGGCAAAGAACCAACGAACGACATGATGTCCGAGTTCAAAGAGATTGTTGCGCGGTCGCTCACGCAGCATGCATCCTCGATCCTGCTGGATGTGCAGTACGGCCTCAAGGCTACGCACAATATCCATGGCAAGGGGTTGCTGCTCGCCTATGAGCACGCCGGATATAGCCCAGATAAGCCCGAGCGATTGCCGTCTTTGTCCGATGGCTGGTCGGCGCTGCGCCTGAAGGAGGCTGGTGCCGATGCGGTGAAGATTCTTGTGTATTACACGCCCTTCGAAAAGGAGTGGGTAAACGAACAGAAACACGCCTGGGTGGAGCGTGTCGGCGCGGAGTGCCGGGGCGCGGACATGCCGTTTTTTCTCGAGTTTCTGACCTACAGCGTCCATGGCGAGGATGAAAAGGGACCGGAGTTCGCGCGGCGGAAGCCGGAGATTATTCTCGCTGGGATGGAGGAGTTCGCGAAGGAGCGCTATGGAGCGGATGTGCTGAAGGTCGATGTTCCGGTACAGATGGCGTACGTTGACGGAACCAGGGCCTTCAAGGGTGATGCGGCGTATACGCGTGACCAGGCGAAGAAACTGATTCGAGAAGCAGCGGACAAGACAGACCTGCCGATCGTCTATCTCTCTGCCGGGGTAAGCAGCCCGGTGTTCATCGAGACGCTGGAACTCGCAGCCGATGCAGGTGTGGAGTTCCACGGTGTGCTGGCTGGCCGTGCGACCTGGCAGGATGGCGTTCCCGTGTACGTGAAGGAGGGGCCGGAGGCCCTGGAGCGGTGGATGGACACGCAGGGTGCGCAGAATATTGAGAATGTCAATCGTGCACTGCGGCTCGCGAAGCCATGGACCGAAGCGCGGGCGATGCGCGGTTAAGGTTCCAAACTTGGTAGGTGTCGTCGGGATGAGAGTGGGGTTCACGTGCCGGAGATAGTGGAGCGGCAGAGAGAAACAGCCGGCTCGGTCGTGGAAGAGGCAGTGTATCGGCGCCGCTGGCTGATCCTCGGTTTGCTGTTCTCGATCACGGTGATCAACTTCATCGATCGCCAGACGCTGTCCGTTCTGGCACCCGTGATTCGCTCGATCTTCCACCTGACGAACGTGGAGTATGGGCGCATTGTCGCAGCGCTGCAGTTCGGGATGATGTCCGGCGAATTCCCGATGGGATACATCATGGATCGCTGGGGGACCAGATTGGGGATCTCCCTAGCGGTGGCATGGTGGTCTTCTGCGACAGCGGCGCAGGTCTTTGCAAAGTCAGGCACTCAGTTTGGATTTATCCGCTATTGGATGGGAACCGGTGAGTGCGGGAATTTTTCCGGCGGCGTGAAGACGGCGACGAGACTCTTTGCGCCATCCGAGCGAACGCTGGCCATCGGCATCTTCAACAGCGGCAGCATGGTGGGTGCGACGATAGCGCCTCCGCTGATTGTTTACCTTCTGCACCGCTTCGGATTTCGCGCGGCGTTCCTGGTTCCGTCGGCGCTTGGAGTGATGTGGGTGATTGCGTGGTGGTTCGTCTATCGACGTGAAGTCGTGCCACCGAAAGAGGTCCGGCAAAACCAGAAAAAGATTTCGCTTCGTGAACTATTGAGCGACTCTTCGGCCTGGGCAGTGATGATGTGCAGGTTCTTTGTTGGGCCGGTGATTCAGTTTTACTGGTATTGGATTCCGAGTTATCTCTACAGCGTCCGCCATATGTCGCTGATGGAGGTCGGTTTTGTGAGCTGGATTCCATTCCTGATGGGCGATGGCGGGAACGTATTCGGGGGATGGGCTGCGGGTGTCATGCTGCGTCGTGGTGTTCCGGTCGCGACCACACGGCGGTGGCTGATGTACGGAAGCAGCGCTTTCTGTTTCGCCAGCATTCTTGTGCCCTTGGCACGCGGCAGCGGGGTGGCACTGGCGCTGATCGGCATTGCGGTGTGCGCGCACAACTTTCTGTCCGCAAACATGTATGGGGCGATCACGGACCTGTTCCCGGACGCGAAGGTGGGCCGTGCCACTGGACTGACGGGAGTGGCCGGCGGATTGAGTGGGCTGCTCTTCCCTCTTCTCACGGGGGTTCTGGTCGACCGCTTCTCTTACAAGCCAGTGTTTGTGCTCATCGCAATCATGCCTTTCATCGGCACCTTGGCGCTCTTTATTCTCGGCCGGAAGTACCGCACGATAGCAATGGCGTACTCTGCTTCATGATTCATTGACAATCAATCATAATCGATAATATGTTTGAGCTCAACCAAAGAAGTTAAACAATGCCTGAATCCAATCTGATGATCGTGCAAGGCGGTGGCCCGACAGCTGTCTTTAATGCCAGCCTGGCCGAGATCATTGCCGAAGCTCAGCGGCAGCCTTCGATCGCGTCGGTATTTGGCTCACGATATGGCATCAAGGGGCTGTGGGACAACCACATCGTCGATATTACAAATGCGTCTCTCGCCGATTTGGACCTGCTGCGCAGGACCCCGGGAGCAGCTCTTGGTTCATCTCGTCATAGTCCGAGCGAACCGGAGTTGAAGAAGTTGGTTGCGACTCTCGATTGGTTGAAGATCGATCTCCTGCTATTTCTCGGCGGCAACGGAACGATGCGAGGCGCGGAGATCATCAGCAGGAACTGTGCTTTGCAGGGGCTGGATGTCAGCGTTCTAGGGGTTCCGAAGACAATCGACAACGACATTGCTGCAACCGATCGTTGTCCCGGCTACGCCAGTGCGGCACGCTACATTGCAACGGCGGCACGCGAGCTTGGCGCGGACCTGCGTTCCCTCCCCCAACCGGTTACGATTCTGGAGACGATGGGGCGTTCGGTGGGATGGATCGCGGCTGCGACCGCGCTCGCCCGGACGGATGACGACAGTGCGCCGCATCTTGTTTATGTTCCTGAGGTGCCGTTCGATACCGAAGCGTTTCTTTCCGATCTGAGCCGGATTGTTAAGCGGATTGGCTGGGCCGTGGTAGTTGTGGCGGAAGGAATCAGGCATGCAGATGGAACGCTGGTGTATGAAAGCGCTGATGTCTCTCAGAGTGACCCGTTGAAGCGGCCGATGACCGGTGGAGTTGCACAACACCTCGCAACGATTGTTGGCCAGCGGCTCGGCATTCGGTGTCGCAGTGAAAAACCGGGACTGCTGGGGCGAGCGTCCGTGGCATGCACTTCGGCGCGTGATCTCGAGGATGCGCAGCAGGTAGGACGGGCGGGCGTGCAGGCGCTTGTCGCCGGACAGAGGGACGTAATGATCGCCCTTGAGCCGCTTGAGTCGACACGCGGCACTCGAATTGTTCCACTTGCAGACACAGCGGGCCACGAGCGCACGCTTCCGAATGAATGGCTGCACCGCGGACCTATTCCCGTCAATGAAACATTTGTTGAATACGTGCGGCCCCTGGTTGGGCCACTTGAGCAGCACATAACCGAACTCGGCAGAGCTGTCTGCGGAATAGGAGCAAGGTAGCGATGGAGACGCAGCAGGCAACGTTGAATGCTCCGGTAGGAGTTCTGATCTTCGGGCGCAAGCGGCCGGGGTTTGACCAGGAATGGAATGCGGACATGCGCGAACGCTGCCGCAAGTCTCTTGCGCAGCTCGGCATGAGCGCCGTCGGAGCGGACACCATTGTTCTGGATGATGAGAGCGTCAACGGCACACTGGACAAAATCGTTGAAGGGCGCTGCCGTGCGCTGATCGTCATCCAGCCTTCCCTGGCGGACGGACAGTATGCTCTCACCGTCAGCCAACGCTGGCGTCATCCGGTCATTTTGTGGGCGACCCCGGAACGTCCCGGTGACGGAAAGGTGAGCTCGTGCTCACTGGTGGGTCAGCATCTCTGGGCGTCGATTTTGCGGCAGGCGAACCGCCCGTTTGAGTTTGTGTATGGAGCGCCCGAAGATGTTCAAGCGGAGTTGCGCAATGCGATTGCGCTCGCCGAAACGGTTCAGAGGCTTGGCTCGGCGAAGCTGGGTGTTGTGGGTACGCATGCGCCTGGGTTCCTCGATCTCGCAGCCGATCCGTTCCTGATTCGCAAGACGTTCGGATTGCAGCTTCATCCGCTGAGCCTTCCGCAGTTCATCGAACGCGTACAGGGAGTTGCGACAGACCAGGTGACCGCCGACCTCGAGCGCGTTCACTCGCTCGGATTGCGTGAGACGGGAAGCCGGTCCGGGCCGGCGGACGAGTTGCTCTCGGTTAATTCGCGTTTCTATCTTTCCATCCAGAGCCTTATGCAGGAAACAAGTCTGGACGCACTTGCACTGCAGTGCTGGCCGGAGCTGCCAAATGTGCTTGGACAGTGGCCTTACTTTGCGGTCTCCCGGCTTGGAGCGGAAGGCAATGCAATTTCGATAGAAGGCGATGTGGATGGCGCAATCGGAGCTCTTGTAGGCCGGTTCCTCGGAATCGGGCCAGGGTTTCTTTCCGACTGGCTGGAGCACGACGCGGACACGATCTTCTTCTGGCATCCAGGGATGGCTCCGCTGGACATGTGCAACGCCACGGGATGTGACGGAGCCCCGACGCTGGGTGGACACTTCAACGGGGCGCGGCCTTTCGTGGTGGATGGTCAATTACAGATTGCGGGGGATGTCACCGTCTCGCGCATATGGCGCTGTGACGGGCGATACCACTGGACAGCATTCGAAGGCCGTTCGGTCCCGCCGCGCAGGACGGTTACCGGCAACAGCATTCTGGTGGAGGTCGATGGAGGGAAGGTTCCTGAACGCTTTGACCGGCTGATTCATGCCGGATTACCCCATCATGTGACCTTGCACTTTGGCCGGCACGCAGAGACGTTCCGGCGACTGGCAAGGGCGCTGCACGTGCATTGGGAGGGTGACAGAGATTGCGAAAGTTTCGTGCGGCGTTGAACGGTTGACAGTTTACAATCTATTGCCGCTGGCGATTTGCGGATTCAGAGTTCAGCCGAGGGAAGAAAGCTAATGCCCAGAAACGCGATCAAAACTCGAGTGGCAAGACATGAGATCCGGGAAGAGATTGAACGAAGAATTCTGTCGGGCGAAAGCAAGCCAGGAGAGCGGCTCAGTCAGCAGAGTTTGGCCCGCGAGCTTGGTGTGGCTCAGGGTACAGTGCGGGAGTCTCTGCTGGAGCTGCAGTGGTTAGGGCTTGTTGAATCTATCGACCGCTTGGGTGTCTTTGTCGACAAGCTGGATGTCGGCCGCATCTGCGAGGCATACCAGCTGCGTGAAGTCATGGAGGGACTCGCAGCGCGCCTTGCCTGCAACAATGCAGGGCGCGGCGATATCGCCGCGCTTCGGTCGATGGCTGACCAGATCTACAAGATGGCGCAGGATGATGATGCGGAGACGGCTTCGATCGACCGCCAATTTCATCTGCGCATTGTCGAACTGGCGCGAAACAACACACTGATGCGACTCTCGCAGACCTATCGCGCGCTTGGCATGACTGTCAGGGCTTATCGCGAGCCGGCGACGATTCATGCGGAGCACCTTCGCATTGTCGAAGCGATTGAGCACAACTTTGCAGACGAGGCCGAGCGTCAGGCGCGCAATCACGTTGTGGGTGCGCGAGAGATGATCGAATCGCTTGCACGGCAAGGAAAATTTGTACCGCAGTGGGTGAAATAGATGTCGACGAGTGTCGTTGGAGAAAAGGCAGACCTGTTGCAGGATCAGCAGCATCCGTATGGCTCGTACATTGCGGGCAAATGGGTTAGCACAGCGGAGCAAATGGATGTCGTCGATCCTTCCACTGCGAAGCCGTTCGCAAAGGTCTGCTCGATCCGGAAGGAACATGTTTCGACTGCCCTTGAGGCAGCAGAGAAGGCGTTTCGTGAGTGGAGGCAGGTCTCTGCTCTGGAGCGCGGAAATATGCTGCGCCACGTTGGCGATGAGTTGACACGCAGACGGCAGGAGATCGCGCGAACGATAACTCTGGAGAACGGAAAGCCGCTTGCGCAAAGTGAAGGTGAGGTTGCGATGTCGGCAGACCACCTTTACTGGTTTGCTGAAGAAGCGCGACGGGTGTACGGGCGGAGCATTCCGAATCAGGTGAAGGGAAAGCGCCACCTGATCGTGAAGACGCCGATTGGAGTCGTGGGTGCGATTGCACCATGGAACTTCCCTCTCGTTCTGTCGGTCCGTAAGGCAGCGCCAGCGTTGGCCGCAGGCTGCCCGGTGATCCTGAAGCCGGCCAGCCAAACACCTGTCTCCGGTATTCATCTGGCCGAGTGCATGGAAGCTGCCGGCATTCCGCCCGGCGTCTTTCAGTTGGTCATTGGAAATGCGGCGATGATCTCAGAGACGCTGCTCTCGAGTCCGATCTGCCGGAAGATCAGTTTCACTGGGTCCACCCAGGTTGGGCGCCTTCTCATCCGAAGCGCTGCCGAGACCATCAAACCGCTGTGCCTCGAGCTTGGTGGACTTGCTCCGGTCCTCGTCTTTGATGATTGTGACCTCGACGTTGCGGTGCGCGAGACGATTATTGCGAAATTCCGCAATACCGGGCAGTCATGCATTGCTGCCAATCGCATCTTCGTACAGAAGAAAATCCATAAAGAGTATACCGAGCGATTCTGCGCGGCGGTGTCGAAGCTTCGAACCGGACCTGGCCTTGAACGAGGAATGGACGTGGGCCCACTCATCAACAACGCTGCTGTGAACGCCGCTCTGCAGCAGGTGGAAGATGCAGTGAGCAAGGGTGCGCGGCTTCTCACAGGTGGCAAGCGCATGGCCAATTCAGCAGGTTTCTTTCTCGAACCCACGGTTCTGGACGAAGTGCCGGATGCGGCCGCCTGCATGTGTGAAGAGACCTTTGCTCCGGTCGCGCCAATCTCTACCTTCGAATCAGAAGATGAGGTGCTGGACCGTGTGAACGATTCTGCATACGGTCTGAGCGCCTATGCCATGACTTCCAATATGAATCGGATGTTCCGTCTCGGGGAGCGGCTTGAGGCGGGAACGATTGGTATCAACGATGGTGCACCTACTGTTAGCAGCGCTCCATTCGGAGGCGTGAAGCAAAGCGGATGGGGGCGAGAGCTTGGAATGGAAGGGCTGGAAGCTTTTCTTGAAACAAAACACATTTCCGTCGGCAATTTCGGCTGATGGATTCACTTTTAGAAGGAGCTGTTGATGATTCACTTTCTTGTCCATGATGCCGCGGATAACGTTGGCGTCGCAGTGGTTGATGTTGAACCAGGCACCGATTGCGTCGGTAGAAACCTTACGGATCACTCAACCCTGAAGGCTCGCGCCGAACAGGCTATTCCCCTGGGGCACAAACTGGCGCTCAAGGATTTTACGGTCGGTGATACCGCAATTAAATATGGCTGTGAAATCGGCAAAATTGTTCAACCTATTAAGGCCGGCCAACATGTTCACACACACAATCTGAAGACGAAGAGGTGGGCGTAGTTATGAAGAAGCGAACAGTGCTGGGCTACAGGCGAGAGAACGGCCGTGTCGGCGTGCGCAATCATGTAGTGATTCTTCCTGTGGATGACATTTCGAATGCTGCGTGCGAAGCAGTGGCCAACAACATTAAGGGAACGCTCGCGCTTCCCCACGCCTATGGACGTCTGCAGTTCGGCGAAGACCTGGAACTGCACTTCCGCACGATGATTGGAACCGGCAGCAATCCCAACGTAGCCGCTGTGGTGGTGATCGGCATTGAAGCAGGTTGGACCAAGCGGATTGTCGATGGAATTGCCAAGACAGGAAAGCCCGTAAAGGGATTCTGGATCGAGGGCAAGGGCGATATCCAGACGATCGCCGAGGCGTCGCGGCAGGCAAAAGAGTATGTGCAGTGGGCGTCAGAACTGCAGCGTACCGAGTGCCCTCTGGAAGAGCTCTACATTAGCGTGAAGTGCGGAGAATCCGACACAACTACCGGTCTGGCGAGCTGCCCTACAGTCGGTAATGTTATCGATAAGCACTGTGCCCTGGGCGGCACAGCATCCTTCGGCGAGACAAGCGAACTCACTGGAGCTGAGCACATCGTTGCAGATAAGGCTGCCAATGATGATGTTCGCAAGGAGTTTTTTGCTGCGTTCGAGGATTATACGAAGCTGGTCTTCGATCAGAAGACGAACGATCTTTCTGAATCGCAACCTACAAAGGGAAACATTGCGGGCGGCCTGACAACTATCGAAGAGAAAGCTCTTGGCAATGTAGAGAAGCTTGGCAAGAAGACGAAGTTCGTAGGTTGCCTCAAGCCGGCTGTTGCGCCCGACAAACCAGGGTTGTGGTTCATGGATACCTCGAGCGCTGCGGCCGAAGCCGTTACGCTCTGGGCGGCCTCTGGCGCGGTGGTGCACCTCTTTCCGACTGGACAAGGGAACGTGATCGGGAACCCAATTGAGCCTGTCATCAAACTGAGTGGCAATCCGAAGACAGTCGTAACTATGTCTGAACACATCGACCTTGATGTCTCTAAGATCCTCCAGGGCGAGATGACGCTCGACCAGGCCGGCGATGCCCTGCTTGATCTGATCGTCCGCACAGCGAACGGTCGTCTCACCGCCGCCGAAGCGCTCGGCCATCGTGAATTTGTGATGACGAAGCTTTATCGCAGTGCATAGAGTGTCCTGGACGATGAAGCGATGAAGCGATATCAGCCGTCGTACCTGCGGCAAATTACAGCCCGACTTGCCGAGCACGCCGGCGTCTCAGCCGAGGACGCGAGTATCTTTGCTCGCGTCCTCGTGGACGCCGATGTGCACGGAACTTCGACGCACGGCGTTTCGAGACTGAACATCTATCTTGAGCGAATCAGCAAAGGCTTAATAGATCCACGCGCAACGCTTGAAGTGGATCGCGAGCGCGGCAGCGTTCTTGCGATCGACGCCGGCAATGGCTTAGGGCAGGTGCAGGCCGTCAAGGCTCTCGAACTGCTGATGCCCCTGGCAAAGACGAATGGGGTCGCTGCAGCAACGATCCGCAACTCGCAACATTTCGGCGCTGTCTCCTACTACTGTAATTACGCGGCAGAGCGCGGGATGATTCTGCTCGCGACGACAAATTGCGAACCGGCGATGTCTCCGACGGGTGGCTATGAACCATTTTTCGGGACGAATCCAATCGCTGCATCCTTTCCGCGGAAAAATAGCCCTCCTGTAAAGGTCGATTTGGCCACTTCGATCGTTGCGCGAGGAAACATCATCGCAGCCAACAAGAAAAAAGAGCCAATTCCTGGAGGTTGGGCTCTGAGCAGGACAGGACAGCCAACCACTGATGCAGCCGAAGCTCTGCTTGGTACAGTCCAAACTATGGCCGGACACAAGGGATATGCATTGGCCCTCTTAGTGGAAGTTTTGAGCGGTGTCTTGTCCGGTGCGGCCATTGGGTCGAACGTTGGATCGATGTACAAAGATTTGGATCGCAAGCAAGACGTAGGTCATTTCTTCTGCCTGCTTGATATTGACGCATTCATTGATAGGGATAGATTTGACGATCGCATGGAATGGATGATTGAGCGGCTCAAGGCCACTAAGAAGCAGACCGGTTTCGAAGAAATTCTGATCCCAGGAGAGCGGTCGGCGCGAGCGGCCACGCAGAGCGCACGTGACGGTGTCGCACTTAACAAGGAAACTGTTGCGGAGCTCGAAAGGTGGTGTCAGCGTTTTGGCATGTCGTTCGAGCCCGACGGAATGGAAGCGAAGGATGCCTGACATTTTGATCTCTGAAGATATCCGTGGCAGTGCCGTGGATTCTCTGACAAAGCGCTTCGAAGTAGTGAAGATGCCGGATCTATGGCGTGATCCGGCTAGTCTGGGGAAGGAGATCGAGAATGTACGCGGCTTGATCATTCGCAACCAAACGCAAATCACGGCAGATCTTCTAAGCCATGCGAAGAACTTGGTTGTCCTCGGCCGCGCGGGTGTTGGCCTCGATAATGTCGACGTCAAAGCTTGCGAAAAGGCTGGCATCATCGTTACCTCCACACCGGAGCAGAGCACCATCAGCGTTGCGGAACTTGCTATCGGCATGATGGTTTCGCTCGCAAGGCACATACCGGCGGCAGATATCGATACCAAACGAGGAAATTGGAATCGTCAACGGTTTCTAGGAACTGAGTTGCATGGGAAGTATTTCGGCATCATTGGAGCTGGAAAGATTGGACTCGCAACGGCGCGCAGAGCCCACGCGTTTGGGATGAAGATCCTGGCGCACGATCCGTTCGTGAGTCAGGACAATGTTTTTCTTGCTGAGCTCAGTGCCGAGTTGCTCACGTTCAAAGAGCTGCTCTCACGTGCTGATGTCGTCTCCTGCCATTTGCCTGCTACAGCGAAGACCTACCGGCTGCTCAATGCCGCAGCGTTCGGATATATGAAACCTTCTGCGTTCTTTCTCAACACCTCACGAGGAGAGGTGGTGGATGAAGCTGCGCTGCTTGAGAGCCTGAAGTCAAACAGAATAGCCGGCGCGGCCCTGGACGTACGCGAAAAAGAGCCGCCGATCGCCGGCGAGCTTGAAAGCTTGCCAAATTTGCTCTTAACCCCGCACGTCGCCGCGCTCACGTATGAGGCGCAGGCCCGCGTAACGCGAGCTATCTGCGATGATGTAGGTCGTGTTCTTGACGGTCAGCACCCGCTGAATGCTGTTGTGAATCCGAGGCTCGCAAGAGATGGCTCCCGGGGGGACTGAGGAACTTCATGGCTCTCACAATGATGGAAACTGCCCTAAGGCATGCCGTGCTCAGTCGCGCCCTCGCTTACGCGGCCAGAAACGGATCGTATAAAACGCGCCAATGATCGTTAGCAGGACTCCAGCCCAAAGGTTCAGATGTTCGTTCGCCAGAACAACAGGAGCCGGATGCGAATAGTTCAAAATGCTGACGGTAAGGATGATCAGTCCGTAAATCAGCAGCAGCGCTCCGATAAATAACCATACTGAAAGCATCTGGTGATGATGATGTTTCATAGCATTGGTCCTCGCTACCGCCCGGGTTGATTACCAGAACAAGAACTGCAGAATGGCGAACAGAATGGCGACGCCGACTGCCCAGAAGATTGGTCTTTTATAGAGAGGCACGTCACCATCACTGGGTATCTCAGTGTAGGCATATACAAGTCCCTGCAGTTCGGCGGCAGGTTTTCTCCGAGTGAATAGGCTTACAACGATCGTTACCAGAACGCAGATAATCCATGACCACAGTGCACGGTATAGATTCTCTGCCATTGGTTTGGCATCGGAGGATAGTGCTACGTAGCGCAACCATTCGGGATGTATCACCACCGCCGTATACATCCCTACGGACGACACTGTTCCCGCGAGCAGCCCCCAGAAACCGCCCTTCGGCGTAGCTCGTTTCCACAGCATCCCCAGAATGACCGTACCGAACAAGGGCGCGATGAAGAAGCTGACAAGAGCCTGCATGTAATCCATGATGCTCTTGAAAGTGCGTGACCAGATAGGCGGTTCCAATGCTCACGATCACGCCCACAATCGTGCACCAACGGCCTACGAGAAGGAAATGCCTATCTGTACCGCGCTTATGGATGTATGGCCGGTAAATGTCATATGTCCATACGGTAGCGAACGCGCTCACGTTGCCAGCCATTCCCGACATGAATCCTGCGATCAATGCAGTCACGCCGAGTCCAAGCAAACCAGGCCCGCAGTACCGCGCCAGCATGAGCGGCAGCACTTCGTTGTAGCTGTGCAAGCCAGGCCGTACAGCGCTTTCAGGCACAAGCTTGAATGACAACAAGCCCAGCGCGAGTAATCCGGGGAGGATCACGATTGCCGGAACGATCATCTTGAAATAGGAGGCGATGATCGGCGCCAATTTTGCAGAGCGCAGGTCCTTTGCGGCCATGGCGCGCTGAACAACCAGGAAATCTGTAGTCCAATAACCGAAAGCAATTACGCCGCCTAGTCCAAATACAATCCCGGTCCAATGCACTCCCATCGGATTATCTTTGAAATGACCGAGCGTGGACCATAGGTGAACATAGTCTCCTTGAACGCGCTCATTGATGCGCGCAACAAGACCAGACCAGCCGCCTGCTTCGATCAGGCCAGCGATGGGGATGACAAGGGCCCCCAGCCAGATGAGGAAGAACTGGAGGACCTCGTTGAAAATAGCCGAATATAGACCACCGAGCGTTACATAGACCGCAACCGTGATTGAAGAGACCCAGATGCTGAAGTGGATGTTCCAACCAAGCACAACCTTCATGACTAACGCCATGGCGTACATGTTGATGCCCGACATCAGCACCGTCATAAAGGCGAACGATATCCCACTCAGAGCACGCGTCGCCTCTCCGTATCGCAATTGCAGATAACCGGGCACAGAATGCGTATTGGAGATGTAATAGAACGGCATCATCACCAGACCGAGAAAAACCATTGCCGGGAATGCCGCAATCCAATAAAAGTGCGTTGCCAGAATTCCGTATTGGTAGGCCGCTGCAGCCCACCCCATCAATTCGAGCGCCCCAAGATTTGCAGAAAGGAAGCTGAGCCCCGCCACCCACGCGGACATATCCCGTCCAGCCATGAAGAAATCTTCGCTGCTGCTTCCGGCAAATTTCTTGAGATAGAACCCGATTCCAAGGACTGTAACGAAGTAGATCGCGATGATCAGTACATCGGGCGTAGAAAGGGAGATGATCCTACCCGGATTGGCAACATACAACGCGGCAACCCCTAAGGCAAAGTTCATGCACATCTCCTCATCAATATTGGCGAAGCAGCTTCCGATACGCCCCAGCCTTCAGGCCTGGAATATCTTCTCCATGATGACCCACTTCTCCCCGGGTCTCGCTCCGGGTATTGTCTGCTGGTAATTCCACATGAGTTTCTCCCATTCGCGCATTGTGGAATTCGCGCGAAGCTTTTCCGCCTTTTCTTCGAACGAAAACTCATCAGTGGTGGTAAGCACCATGACCATCCGCGTACCAGCCAGGTAGATCTCTTCGCTCAATACGCCATCCTCTCTAATGGCTTGCACCACATCTTGCCAAATGTGGTCTGATACATGATAGCTTTTGTATTCTTCTATGAGCTTTGGGCCATCCTTGAGATCAAGCGCCAAGTAATATGTCTTCACGTCTTCCTGTTCCATTTGCTGCCTACTCTGACAGCACCATCTCTTCACAGTCCCGGAAATAATCGATGCTCTGTTTGACCAGAGTATCCAAGCGGGCTTTATCTGGCCGGCCATGCATCGCGGGATATGGATCGCCGCCGGGACCAAGAGGTTCGAACGTAACGAATCGTCCCTCACGGTTGTGTTCGATCAAATAGAGAGCACGAATGATTGTCCCGATATCCATTGAGCCATCGCCCACGGCGGAGCGATTGCTGTCCGCGAAGTGCAGATTGACCAGCATTTCACCCGCATCCAGAATCGCCTCTCCAATGTGCTTCTCTTCGGACTGCATGTGATAGACATCGCCATTAATCGACGCAACCCCTGAGCGATCCACTCGCTGGATGTATCGCTTTGCATCTTGCACGGAATGAACGAGGCTCGTTTCAGCCGATCGGATGGGCTCGATCGCAGCTTGGATGCCGTGTTGCGAGAATAGATCGGCGCAAAGCCGCAACGTCTCGGCTGAGCGCTCCTCCTCAACATCGTCATATGCCTTGGGGCGACCTACCGCGCCGGGAACTACGAGCAAGTAGTATCCTCCGATCGCCTTGGTGAATGGTACCTCCCGGCGAATGTAGTCGATCGCGTTCTGACGGCATACCGCACGATTGCTTGCCAGATCGTTATCGGCCGAGAACATCCCACAAACACCGGAAACGCGGAGACCGTATCCATTCAGTGTCTTGAGAGTTTCCTCAACCTTGTATCCCAAATCCTGACCGTAGTGATTTCCGTGCAACTCGATGAACTTAACTCCAGATTCATTCAACCTCGCGGCAGAAGCTGCAAGATCCTCGCGGCCAAAGCCCCAGTTACTCCAGGAGAGGTTAAGACGCGGCTGGAATCTTTCCGGGGACCTCTTCTTAAGATCCAGAAACCGATCTCTGATTGCCTGGTTCTTTGTCTCGAAGTTTTGTAGCCGCATTCACTCCCCCAAAACATTCTTGCAATAGGCTGATGGGATGGTCACCGCGCACTAGATCCGTTGCGTTTGTGATCACCGACCTCTGGCAACTCTGAATGAACATCCGGCCCGAAGTAACGAAGCGTGACAAGTGGATCTGTCGCCGAATAATTCTCAATCACTAGTCCCTGAGTTGCAGCTTCGGCAGAGATGAACACCTCGTCCTGAGTCATTTGACCGAAGCGAATGAGCGACGGACAGTCAATGTCCAGTTTGCCGAGACGGCCATGGCCTTGGGTCACGATCAGACCAGACGCACCCGGATCTCGCAAAATACATCTGGCCCCGGGCTCTACCGTCAACTCCTTTGCACTGAAGCGCTGTTTCCCGGCGATCGTGCCATAGACGACCCATCGATCGACGTACCCTTCACTCGCTGAATCTTCCGCCACGATCGGCTCGATGTAGTGTTTGCTCTTGAAGTTCGCGTCTGTATTGCGTTCCCAATCAACCATGTCGACCAGATAATCGAGGTTGTCGTAGTGGGATTCCGGAACATCCTGGACCAGCAGCTCGCGCTTTACATACCGTCCGTCGACCAGAGATTGGAACATCGAGAGCACGTCACTTCCCCACTGCGGTTCATACGTCAACAGCGAGCCCGGTGCATGCAGAACTCGCGGTGGCACCAGCCATCCGGTTCCGGGCTGTAGACGGTAGGCCTTGGCATGGTCCAGAATCCCGTTGTCGCCGCTGTTCCAATTGGCGAGACAACGGCGAATATCTTCTCTTGTCGTGCCGGGCTCCAATCCAAAGTACGTATGCGGGAAATTTCCCGACGTAGCGTTCAGTTGCGGCGGAAAGTAGTAGCCTTCCGGCTTTCCTTCTCTCCCCACCAACCCTGCCTGCTCGTCGCTTTGATGAAGGTGATGCGGAATCGGGCCGAGGTTATCGAAGAATTTACTGTAGACCGGCCACCGATGATAGCGGCTCCAGATATTTTTTCCGACCAGACGCTCGCCTTCAGCCTCGACTGCGTCCTTCAGACTGAACCGCTCACCCTCGAATTCGACGAAACTGAGACCTTCATCCGGCGTGCGGTTCTCGTTCATGGCAAACGTCGTGGACGCAATCCAACGCTCATCAATTCCTCCGCGCTCCGCACCATACGCATAGATATCGCGCGAGTCCAGCTTCAATCTTCTTCCCGGAACAAGATAGGATCGCGGAACCCAGGTCGGCGCGAGCCGTAAGAGCCCCTCTCCGGCCTCAATCGCATTGTGGATCTTGCTCACCATCGTTGCGGTCCTCATCCAATCTTCCTTCCTGTTCCTGGGTTTCAACACGCCATACGGAACCGTTCGGGAGAACGGTCTCTCATCGGTACATCAACCTACATGGGAGGTCAGTTGAATGTCAATCGAATGTTCGAAATTGGTTGGCACAGGCTCGTTTGAGGAGAACCTTTTCCTGGCTGCCAGTAATCAGGGTAGATCGCGCGGCCCAGAACCCGGTCTCCCTGCCCAATCGGAAGCGCTGGTACGGTTCGATTTGTAGCCCATATCCGTTGCCCGATACTCTGCAGCAGCTTCGAGGCTCTTACAGCTCTGGTCAGAAGCGAACCTTGAGGAAGCAGCCGTTTCCGCCCCACAATGAAAGCGTTCCAGTCTGCCGGCCGCCGCCGTTAGGCGTAGCCGCAATGAGCCAGACCCTCTCGGACGACGTACACGGTGTGGTTTGCGCTTGGCCCGAGTAAAAAGTAGGCTCACTCGATGATCCTGATTCAGGAATGTGTCTTGGGTGTATGAACTTCTGATGAACTGCAGCTCGACTGAACCGCGAATTCAGACCGGCTTGACCGTGTTCGGGTTGACAGAAGCCACCTGTGATACACGAGTACAATTGCGGCGAGAGCGGCGATCGCGACGGTTCATCTTGTGACAACAAGCGCTCGTGCGAAGTTCATGAGGAGCATTCCAGGTGGCCAGCTCGACCAAATCGCCTGAAGAGTGGCTGATCTCCACCGAGACAGAGAAGTACAAGGGACGCTTCAAGGTGTTTCTCGGCTACGCGCCCGGCGTGGGTAAGACCTTCAGCATGCTCAGCGAAGGAATCCGTCGGCGCAGCCGTGGCGAGGACGTCATCATCGGCATTGTCGAAACCCACGGCAGAACTGGCATCGCGGAGCTGGCCACCAGACTGGAGCAGGTTCCTCGGCGCGAGATCGACTACAAAGGAACTCTCTTCACCGAGATGGACGTTGACGCAATACTCGCACGTATGCCCCAGGTTGCGCTGATCGACGAACTCGCACACACTAACATCGAAGGCAGCCGATTCTCCAAACGCTATCAAGACGTTCTCTTCCTCCTGGAACACAACATCGACGTCCTCAGCACGATCAATGTCCAGCACGTGGAAAGTCTCGCGCCGCGGGTGCAGGCACTCACTGGGATCAGCATTCGCGAGCAGGTTCCTGACTGGGTTCTTGACCGGGCTGACGAGATCGTGATCAGCGATCTCACGCCGGAAGCGCTTCTCACTCGAATGCGCCGCGGAGACATCTACCCGTCAGATCGTGTCGAGCGCTCACTGGCCAATTTCTTCCGGCGTGGCAATCTCATTGCCCTTCGGGAAATAGCTCTACAGCGTGTCACGCGGGCGGTTGATCGGAGCCTGGACGACTACGTCCGTCGCAAAAAGCTCGGCCCGCACTGGAGCGTGTCCGAAAAAGTGGGTGTCTGCATCAGCTCCAGCCCGCAAAGCCGTGACCTCATAGCCCGCGGCGCTCGCCTGGCGGAGGCGCTTGGTGCCGAGTTCTACGTGATACACGTTCAAAACTCACATGACGAGGAGCCCGAGCGGAAGAAAACTCTGGAGTCAAGTCTGCAGTTTGCTAAAAACCTGGGTGCTACGATTGTCCCGCTGACCGGCAGCGATACCTCCCGGGTCACGGCCGCCTTTATTCGCGACAACCGCATCACACAGGCGATTGTTGGCCGATCCGCCACCCATGGTTTAAGAAGTTATATGTATTACCTCGCCATTCAGAAGTTCATGTCCGAAGCTCCGCACGTTGACCTTCATATCGTCACGCAGGAGCGCTGAACACCGCGTGCGACGATGTCGCTTAGAGTGCTGCGGCAAAACCCACAAAGACATACATGCGGTCCTTGGCGGCAGTCCTGTTCGAGCGCTAGCGGCGCCACTCTTACAAACTCTTAACGTTTCCCCTACTGACTTTCTATTGACCCTCGCTTTGCAATGGTCAATGGGTTCGGAAGTAACGGGTCCTATATGGCTGCCCTCTGCGTGGTACGGCGGCAAAGAAGGAGGCTGCTAGCACCATGCTTGATCTCGTCGCTATCCTCGCGATCGCCGGCATGTTTGCGCTCGGTTGTTTCTACGTGCGCGGCTGCGACTGCTTGAAAGAAGTGCGCCCATGATCCTCAACGCGCTGCTTCTTTTCATCTCGCTTCTGCTGCTTATCTATCTCGTCTATGCACTTCTGCGTCCGGAGAAGTTCTGATGTCGCTAAACGGTTGGCTCCAGATCGTGGTCTTCATCGCGGCTGTCCTTCTGCTCGCCCGACCCATGGGCCTTTATCTAGCGCGCGTCTTCGAGCGCCGCCGCACCTTGCTCGATCCCGTGCTCGCCCCCTGCGAGCGCCTGCTCTACAAGGTCACCCGCATCGATCCTGCACACGAGATGCGCTGGAGTGAGTACACAGTCGCGATGCTCATCTTCAGCGCCGCAACGATGCTGCTCACCTACATCATCGAGCGCGTACAGCATTTCCTTCCACTCAATCCGCAGCATCTTCCCGGCGTCGAGCCCATCCTCGCCTTCAACACCGCTGTCTCCTTCACCACCAACACCAACTGGCAGTCCTACACGCCCGAGACCACTATGAGCTATCTGACCCAGATGCTTGGTCTCGCCACGCACAACTTTTGGTCCGCTGCCGTCGGCATAGCACTCGCCATAGCTTTTATCCGCGGCATCTCTCGCCGTGAAACGAACCTTCTCGGCAACTTCTGGGTCGACCTCACCCGCGCCACGCTCTGGGTTCTTCTGCCTATCTGCATCGCATACTCCGTCGGGCTCGTCTCGCAAGGCGTCGTGCAAAACTTCCGTTCCTATGACACCGCCAGACTCCTCGAGCCACAAAAGGTCACCGGCACCGACGGCAAAGTCACTACGGTTACGACGCAAACCATCGCACAAGGCCCGGTCGCCTCACAGGAAGCCATCAAAATGCTCGGAACCAACGGCGGCGGCTTCTTCAATGCCAACTCTGCGCACCCGTTCGAAAATCCCACGCCGCTCTCGAATTTCCTGGAGATGCTCTCGATCTTTCTCATTCCCGCGGGACTTGCCATCACACTCGGCCACATGACCGGCTCTCCGCGGCATGGCTGGGCCGTGCTCGCCGCCATGGTTGTGCTCTGGTTCGCCGGGGTCGTCACCTGCTACTGGGCTGAGTCCCAAGCCAACCCGCTTATGCATGGGGTCGATCAACACGTTTCGCTCCTTCAATCGGGCGGCAACATGGAAGGCAAAGAAGTACGCTTCGGCATCGCGAACTCCGCGCTCTTCGCGACAGTAACCACTGACGCCAGTTGCGGTGCTGTGAACGCAATGCACGACAGCTTCATGCCTCTCGGCGGCTTGGTCCCGATGGCCAACATGCTGCTCGGAGAGATCGTTTTCGGCGGTGTAGGCGCCGGACTCTACGGGATGCTCGTGTTCATCATCCTTTCCGTCTTTATCGCTGGACTGATGGTTGGCCGGACGCCCGAGTACCTCGGCAAGAAGATCGAAGCTTTCGATGTGCAGATGGCGATGCTCTATTTGCTCATCTTCCCGCTCATCATTCTCGGTTTTTCCGCCGTCGCCGTGCTTATGCCTAACCTCGGCATCTCTGCGCTGGCCAACCACGGCCCGCACGGGCTCAGCGAAATTCTCTACGCCTACACCTCGGCTACGGCCAACAACGGCTCCGCCTTCGCCGGTCTCAGCGCCAATACCCGCTGGTATAACGGCTCACTTGCTGTAGCGATGTTCTTCGGCCGATTCCTGATGATCGTCCCAATGCTCGCGATCGCAGGTAACCTCGCACGCAAGAAGATCGTGCCCGCATCCGCGGGAACATTCCCCGTTACAACACCGCTGTTCACCACGCTCCTTGTCGGAGTCATCCTCATCGTCGGTGCCCTCACCTTCTTCCCCGCGCTCTCGCTCGGCCCCGTGCTCGAGCACCTCCTACTCCATGCGGACCACACCTTTTAGTTGCAAGGAGATATATCTTCCATGTCCTCGCACGCCACACGCCGTTCGCTCTTCGATTCCAAGATCGTTCGCCGCGCAGCTTTTGACGCCCTTTCGAAGCTCCATCCGCGTGTCATGATGCGAAACCCCGTAATGTTTGTGGTCGAGATCGGCAGCGCCCTCACGTCCGCACTCCTCATCTCCGATCTGCTCGGTCATACTGGACACTTCAGCTTCAATCTTCAGATTACTCTCTGGCTCTGGTTCACGGTCTTGTTCGCCAACTTCGCCGAAGCTATGGCCGAAGGGCGCGGCAAGGCCCAGGCCGACGCACTCCGCGCTGCCAAATCTGAAACCACAGCCTACCGCGTCATCAAAGCGGAGAAAGATCCAAGCAAAGTGCGGATCGAGGAAATCCCAAGCGCACAGCTTCGGCTTGGCGATATCGTTCGCGTCTCCGCTGGCCAGATGATTCCTGGCGACGGCGAGGTCATCGAAGGCGTTGCTTCCGTTGACGAGTCCGCAATTACCGGCGAGTCCGCTCCGGTCATCCGCGAAGCCGGCGGCGATCGTAGCGCCGTAACCGGGGGCACGCGCGTTCTCTCCGACATCATCACCGTCCGCATCACGTCAAATCCAGGCGAAACCTTCCTCGATCGCATGATCGCCCTGGTCGAGGGAGCGGAACGCCAAAAAACACCCAATGAGATCGCCCTGAATATTCTTCTGGCAGGACTGACGATTATCTTCCTGCTCGCAGTGGTCACTCTCCAACCCTTCGGCATCTACTCTGGCGCACCCCAGACCGTGTTCGTTCTCATCTCGCTTCTCGTGTGTCTGATACCCACCACCATCGGCGGTCTTCTCTCCGCCATCGGCATCGCTGGGATGGATCGCCTCGTCCAGCACAACGTACTCGCCACCTCAGGGCGCGCGGTCGAAGCCGCGGGCGACGTCAACACGCTCCTGCTCGACAAAACCGGAACCATCACCCTCGGCAACCGCCAGGCATCCGAGTTCCTGCCCGCGCCCGGGATACCCGAGCATGCACTTGCCGACGCTGCCCAGCTATCCTCGCTGGCCGACGAAACTCCCGAAGGCCGTTCCATCGTCGTCCTCGCCAAAGAACGCTTCAATATCCGCGGCCGCGAGCTTGCCGAGCTCGACGCCGAATTCATCCCGTTCTCCGCAACCACTCGTATGAGCGGCATTCATCTCGATGGCCGCAGCATCCGCAAGGGTGCCGCCGACGCGATCGCCCAGTATCTCCAGCAGCACGGCGCCGAGATGCCCAGCGAGATCCGCTCCACCGTCGAGACCATCGCAAAGAGTGGCGGGACACCGCTCGTGGTAGCCGAAAACAACCGTGCCCTCGGCGTAATTCACCTCAAAGATGTCGTGAAAGGCGGCATGAGAGAGCGGTTCGACCATCTCCGTGCTATGGGCATTCGCACCATCATGATTACCGGTGACAACCCACTCACAGCGGCCGCCATCGCCCGCGAAGCCGGCGTCGATGACTTCCTCGCTGAAGCGAAGCCCAAAGACAAGATGGACCTGATCAAGCGCGAGCAGGCAGAGGGCAAGCTCGTCGCGATGACCGGCGATGGCACCAACGACGCACCCGCACTCGCTCAGGCTGACGTCGGCGTCGCGATGAACTCCGGCACTCAAGCCGCCAAAGAGGCCGGCAACATGGTTGATCTCGACTCCAACCCCACAAAGCTCATCGAGATCGTTGCAATCGGCAAGCAGTTGCTGATGACCCGCGGCGCCCTCACCACCTTCTCGATCGCGAATGACGTCGCGAAATATTTTGCCATCATTCCCGCGATGTTTGCAGGCGTCTTCCCTGTGCTCAACGCTCTCAACGTCATGCATCTGAAGAATCCCGAATCAGCCATACTCTCGGCTGTAATCTTCAATGCACTGATCATTATCGTGCTTATCCCGCTCGCCTTGCGAGGCGTCAGGTATCGTCCCATTTCCGCCGCCGCGCTCCTCCGCCGTAACCTGATCCTCTACGGGTTCGGCGGCGTCATCGTCCCATTCATCGGCATCAAGCTCATCGATCTCGTCATTACCGCACTACATCTTGCATAAAACGCCATGAAAAAGCTCATCGTCACCGCTCTCCTCTATACCGCCGTCACCGCCATTCTGCTTGGCGTAGGCTACCCGCTGCTCATCACTGGAATCTCGCAACTTCTCTTTCATCAAAAAGCAAACGGCCAGCTCATAATGCGGGATAACCAAATCGCCGGCTCCGAAATCATCGGCCAGCCGTTCACCGGCGCAACCTACTTCCACAGCCGGCCCTCCGCCGCAGGCACGGGGTACGACGCAAGCTCTTCCTCGGGCTCCAACCTTGCCCCCACGAGCAAAGCCCTTATCGACCGGGTCGCCGCGAGTGTCAACTCCGAAACGAGCGGTGAGCCAATCCCCATCGATCTTGTGACCGCTTCTGGCTCCGGCCTGGACCCTGACATCTCGCCAGCCGCCGCACTCTACCAGGTTCCTCGTGTTGCACGCGAGCGTCATCTTGGCGAAGATGCAGTTCGCAAGCTCGTTGAATCTCACTTTACGGGCCGTCAGTTCGGCCTGTTAGGCGAACCGCGCGTCAATGTCCTATCCCTCAACCTCGCGTTGGACGAACTCACAAATTCTCAAAGAAACAGTTCACAATTGTCTGTCGTTACATGGACCGAGTTGCCGTTCGCGCCTCAGAACATCGAACAAGCATGTTCAGCTTCCAGGTGTGTGCCCAAGTCTAACCTGCACGCTATTCTCGTCCTCACCCCTTCCAGTCGGCGGCCTTAGCCTACCAGTCTCGAACGGAGAAACAATTCGGACAGGAACATGGAGCTTGGTGAACAGATTGAATGGGTTGCGGCTTGTGGATAGCAGAAGCATGACTGAGTAGAGAGGAACTGGCCACTGTCGAAGGACGCGTGGGGATCTGCTTCACTGGCTGTGACATCATTGGATTGCTCCTGAGCGGGTTATGCCGGACTCCTGCACCGACAAAGACACTAGAGTTCATTGAGGAGACATCGAGCAAATCGAGCTCATCCGAAGCGGGCAGGGACAAAACGGACGACTGTCGGCCCGGTTTCAGCAGGCGATTACCCACCACTGCCCTGAGAGGAAATACGAGACTTCCGAAGTATTCTCCGGACCTTCTTGGGCGAAATGCTCAGCTGCTCTGCTACGAGCGAGACATTCTTGCCTAGATTTGCCCAGACCTTAGGAATTACTAGCTCGGCGAACTCTTCTTCTATTTGCCGGAAGCTCTTATTGCCAAGTTCACCGTTGGCCCACCGTCGCAAAGTTTCGTCGACAGCGCCTGGTTCAGTAATTTTCCGCCGGAGATGGGTCAGTTCGCGATAGAGGTGGTCGCGATCCTCACCTCCGAGCAACTCAGCAGCTCTTGTGGCATAGGTGCGTGCAGTCTCCAGATCAGCATGATTGCTCTCAATCGAGGACAAGCCTCGCGTGATGTACGCACCCGCTAATAACCGTTTGTTCTGAGTTCCGCGAGCGATGGCAATCGCTTCATCAGCAAAATCGACGGCCCGTTGAGAAGGAGGCAGGCCATCCTCCTCATCGATTTGTTCCTCCGAGCGCGCCATTTCTACATAAGCCTGCAGAATTCTTGCACGTGCCATGAGAACCTGATCGGATTGATTTTGGCCAAGCTTGTAGGCTTCGCTCGCCTCTTCTGAGGCCGCGTCGATGTCACCGCTTTCAAGCTGCAAATGCCCGAGGTTGATCAGGACTGATCCACTGCCACTCTGGTGGTGATGAAGGCTATAGATCCGAGCTGCGTCGCGCAGCAGCGTGATCGCTTCTCGCGCGATCCGGAGCGCCTGTTCGTGCGTTGCTCCTGCCGCTGCCGCGCCGCGACCGGGCCGGAGTTCGAGGGATATAAGACGTTTGACATAAGCAGCATTAACGAGTGCACGAGCGACGTTCAGGTGTTCGGGGTTATGTTGGCGATAGAGTTCAATGGCGCGTTCGAAATAGCTTAGTGAACGGGCATAGTCCCCTGCACTGCGGACAAAGCGGCCGCGAGCTGCTGCGATATTACCGAGTGAGAGAGCGTGCCCGGTCGGCAGCAGCACCCTTTCAGCCTCGTCGAGAAGATCAAAGGCGAGACGTCGCTCACCTTTGTGAAATACGAGCCAGCTCTCATGTATTTTTGCGACGGCTATCAGTTTCTTTGCGCCAAGCTGTTCGCCCCACGTTTTAGCGCGCTGAATGTCTGCCAGGGCTGCGTCGAAGCTACCGTTCTGGCGGTGAGCTCGGCCACGCCAGAAGTGAATCGCAAAGAGTTGTTCTGGCAACAGAAGATCCTGGCCTGCACGCGTAAGCGCATCCAGAAGCTCGATGGCTTGCGACGGAGATTGCCTGGCTAGAGCTCGGAAGCTCTCCACCAACTTGAGCCGGAAGAAGTCACGAGTCGTCAATTCGGCTAGGTTGAGATTGGAGAAATGCGCGAACTGCTTGTCCAGGAATTTAATGTTGCGGTAGCCGAGGTCAGTCCATTGCGCGAGAGCGAGAAGGAGCCGATACGCGTCAGGGGTGCGGGGCGTGAGCCCTCTTCCCTGCGCGAACAACTTGTCGAGAATAGCGAACCCTGATCGAATATCACGCGCAATGAGTGCCTGCTCCAGCTTCTCGGCAAATTCAGGGTCACGTTCTGGCACGTTCATGGCTCGTACTATAGCGAAGCGACGGGGCGTCCGCTACGGATGCGTCCGAATCGGACCCGCTATGCTTGCCAACTAATTACGACCATCCATAGGGTTGCGTTACCCCGTAATCGGAGATGGTCATGTTGCTCAAAGCGTACATAGACACACCAGAACAAGCCTCGTCTGCCCGGCGATTGGAAGTTCCTGGCATTTACCGGACAGAGCCCGGTTTGCTAGCGCCGGATCGAATCGAACTGATGCGCTCCATCGTCATAGCAGAGGATAAAAGCCGTCGCGAGCATGCGGCTGAGGCACTCCTCCCCCTTCACAGGTCAGATCTCAAGACGATCTTCCGGATTCTCTCTCAGGATTCGATCACGATTCGCCTGCTCGATCCTCCACTAGATCGATTTCTTCCTACACCGCAACAGATCGCCGCGGACTATGATGAGGCGCAATCTAATGAAAACTATGACGAGTTGTTTAGTCTTGCCAATCTGAGGCGTCGCGTGTCGCTTGTCAGGGCCCAGACGTCGGTAAGCCACCGTGGGTGCCGGTTGAGCTTGACTCATCCTGAGATTTTGCGGTTGCAGGTTACCGCAGCCCTGGAAGCCGCCCTCGACTTGCAAAACGAAGGAGTTTCGCCGGGAATCGCTTTTCTGGTGCCTCTCGTGTCTTCTGAGGGGGAAATTAGCCTCATCGCGAAATCCATCCGCGATATCGCAGCAGAGGTATTCTTTGGCCGCGGCGAGACGATCAGCTATCGGCTCGGTGCTCTCATTGAATCTCCTCGCGCGGCCATTTGCGCCGCTGAGATATCACGTCACCTCGACGTCGTCGCCTTCGGCACGAACGATCTTACCCGGATGACGTACGGATTCTCCAAGGACGACATCAATGCCTATCTGGATTGCTACCTTGAACGGGGCATCCTGAAACAGGATCCGTTCGTGGTGCTTGATCAGCGAGGCGTAGGGACATTAATGGCGGATGCGGTCCGCCGGATTCGTCACCTCAATCCCGCCGTGGAAATTGGTGTTTGCGGCGACCATTCCGCAGACCCTGAGTCCATCCGGTTTTTCGAGTCCCTTGGAATATCCTTCGCGGCCTGCGCTTTGCCCGTTTTAGAGGAAACACACCGCTCACTGATCGATCTTTCAACCGCGACCGGGTGACGCAGTTCCATCAGCGGTTCGCACTCGGCCCCCAATCCGAGCAGAACAACACTAACACGCAAAGAGAGAGCTATAAATGGTTGGCACGCAGATTACAACAGAGATTCTCACGACAAACAAACACCTCATCCGCTGGGTGGAGAAGATGGTGGATTTGTGCGAACCGGACCTGGTTCACTGGGTTGACGGCTCCGCCGAGGAACATCGCTGGATGTGCGAACAACTCGTCCAGGCTGGAACGTTCACACGGCTGAATGAGAAGCTCTGGCCCGGCTGTTACTATGCACGCTCCAGTCCCGAAGACGTTGCGAGGGTCGAAGACCGAACCTTCATATGTTCGCTCTCAAAGGATAACGCCGGCCCAACCAACAATTGGGAAGATCCCTTTGCAATGCGCAAAAAGTTAAAGGCCCTTTTCAAAGGCTGCATGCGCGGACGAACCATGTATGTGCTGGCATTCAGCATGGGTCCTATCGGCTCACCGATGTCACAGATTGGTGTACAGCTTACGGATTCTGCTTACGCCGTGGTCAACATGCGCATCATGACTCGGATCGGAACGAAGGTCTTTGCCGAGATTGACAAAGGCACGAAACGGGTAATCCCCTGCATGCATAGTGTTGGCGCTCCGCTCTCGCCAGGTGAGCAGGATGTGCCATGGCCACAAAACAATACCAAGTACATTGTTCATTTCCCGGAAACGCGGGAGATCTGGAGCTACGGCTCGGGTTATGGCGGCAACGCCCTGCTCGGCAAGAAATGCTTAGCTCTTCGGATCGCGTCTAATATCGCGCGCGACGAAGGGTGGATGGCTGAGCACATGCTCATCGTTGGCGCGGAATCGCCTTCCGGCGAGAAGACCTATGTCGCCGCGGCGTTTCCGTCAGCTTGCGGCAAAACGAATTTCGCGATGATGATTCCACCCGGAGCCCTGAATGGTTGGAAGGTGTGGACCGTCGGTGACGATATCGCTTGGATCAAGCCGGATGACCACGGCCGCTTGCGGGCCATTAATCCTGAGGCGGGCTTTTTCGGAGTCGCTCCTGGGACCTCCGCCAAGACGAACCCAAATGCGATGGCGACACTAAGCCGAAATACCATCTTCACAAATGTCGCGCTGACACCCGACGGCGGAGTGTGGTGGGAAGGCATGACGGAAGAGCCGCCGGCGGAGTGCATCGACTGGCGTGGCCAGGCCTGGACTCCCGAAATCGGCAAGCAAACCGGCCGAACTGCAGCTCATCCGAATGGACGCTTTACCGCTCCCGCGTCGCAGTGCCCAAGTATGGACATGGAAGCACTCGAGTCGTTAGATGGCGTCCCGATTTCGGCGATTCTCTTTGGCGGAAGACGAGCGTCAACGATGCCACTCATCTTCCAGGCGTTCAACTGGTCCAGCGGTGTCTATGCGGGTGCAACGATGGGTTCGGAAACAACTGCGGCGGCCGCAGGCGCGACTGGTCACGTGAGGAGAGATCCGATGGCGATGCTGCCGTTCTGCGGATATCACATGGCTGATTATCTGCGGCATTGGCTCTTGATCCAGCGTCAACTGAAAGAGACGCCTCGCATCTTCCATGTCAACTGGTTCCGCAAGGACGCGAGCGGTCGATTCATCTGGCCCGGCTTTTCAGAAAACATGCGAATCTTGAAGTGGATTGTCGATCGAGTTCATGGCCGGGCGCGCTCGGAGGAGACTCCTCTGGGCTGGACGCCTCGCTACGAGGACATCTGCTGGGACGGCCGACCAGTCACACGCGAGCAGTTCGCGGAATTGGAATATGTCGATCGAGCTACGTGGCACAAAGAGGTGATTGGCCACGAAGAGCTGTTTCTGCGACTACATGACCATTTGCCACCTGAACTTATTTTCGAGCGCGAGCTTCTGATCAGAAGATTGTGACTTAGAGACCCAACGCTGTAACTTACACGATTGCTGTGACAATTGGGCGACTAGGTTGCAGAGATCGGGTCAAGCGTCGGTTGCGCTTGACCCGTTTCACCTCGGTATTGGCGCAGGTAAGTCGCTTGCCAGGCCCATATCCCGCGCTTTCAACTGATCTAAAGGGCTTCAGAGACCTCCAGCGAAGTTGGATTGAGCTCCGGATCCGAAGGTGTAGCCATATCGTTCACCATCGCTTCCTCGTCCGACGTCGCTCTGAAGTCCTTGCCATGCTTTTCGGGGCCAAGCCCAAAGATCAATAGCAGTGCCACGATGACGCAGGCTTCAAACGACGTCAGCGCCCATGGGTAACCGACGTGGTGTTTCAACGCAGTTTGCACATTGAGGACTGGTGAAGCGACCAGGACACCGAGTTGATAGACGAACCCTGGGAAGAGACCACGAATGGCATCCGGCGAGAGCTCGTTCAAGTGGGCGGGTATCACTCCGAAACCTCCCTGCACACCGGTTTGCATTGCAAACGCGCCGATCACAAGTGTCAACACCGAACCACCAAACGCCCAAGCAGGGATCGACAGCAGAGAAATGCCCAGAGCTAACATGATTGCGTATCGACGACCGATCTTCTCCGACAGTTGTCCGATGCAAAGGGCGCCGAGGATTGCGCCGATGTTGTAAATGACGGGTATGCCGAAAGCTGCCTTCATGCCCAGCACTGTTGCATCCTTCATGAACGGCAGGGTCTTGAGGAAGTCCGGATAGAGGTCCTGCGTACCATGCGAGAGGCAACTCATGACCGCCATCAGCAGAAGCAGGTAGCTGAAGGTTCCCAGATGCGTGAACAGTGCGCGAAAGATGTGCCCCAGGGAAGGCATGCGGTTAGCACGCCAGGCGTCCGACTCCGGCGCGAAGATCGTCAACACAATGATTACTGCCGCAAGCACCGAGCCAATAAAGAACATCGCGTGCCAGCCGAAGCGTTGCGGAACGATCTGCATGAAGACGGCTGCCAGCAAATAGCCGAACGGGTAGCCTCCCTGCATCATGCCGGACAGAAAGCCACGTTTGCTGGCCGGCGCGGATTCCATGGCATAGGACGCGCCGATTCCCCAGTAGCCGCCCATACCGATGCCGTATAAGCAACGGCAGATCAGGAATAGGGTGTACGTCGGCGCGAGACCGGAGAGCACTGTGATGGTAGAGAAGTATGCGACACACAGGATGAGCGGAATTTTGCGTCCGAACTTGTCCGCTACCACTCCGAACAGCAGCGCGCCTATTGGCCGCATCGCCAGTGTCAAACCAACGGTCGCGATGATGGCCGGCTTGCTCACGTGATAGCGGGCCATGAGTTGATTGAACAGAAACACTACGACGAAAAAGTCGAACGCATCCAGGATCCAGCCGAGAATGCCGGAAGCGACGGCGAAACGCCAGCCGGGAGTTTCTATGGACGAAGAGGTGGAGGGAGATTCGAAATGCATGGCAGAGGTTTCCTTTGAGCCGGGATGCTGAAGAAACATTGCCATTACCGGCCCGCCATGTGAAGTTCGATTGAATCGCAAATGAAAACGGGTTTATGGGGCAGCTCCCATCGCCTGCAACCACTCCTGGTAACAACGCATAAATAGATTTTCACGTTCGACTTAGTCGGGGTTCATTCTGCGCGATTATTTCGGTAGCGGTGAAGAAGAAAGCGAGAGAAGCCGCATGAAAAAGTTTATCCCTGCGCTGCTGGGTATGTGTTCCCTGCTCGCGGGCGCACAGGTCCCAGACCTGAGCCGCATCCCCGAATATAAGCCCGCAGTAAAAGTCGAAGGTGCCATTCGTGTGTATGGCACCGACCTCAAAGGCCAGATGGTGATCTGGGAAGAAGCATTTTCGAAATTCCATCCGGACGTCGTTTGGGAGAACAGTTTTGCTACGTCAAGTGAGGGCGGAATTGCAGGGATGTACATCGGCATCTCCGACATGGCGCCAATGGGCGATGACGCGAAGATTACCGACGTGATGCCCTTCTGGAATGTGTTCCATTACTTGCCGACAGAATATTCCGTTGCGACGGGCGGATATGAGAAGCGCGGCACGCTATGGGCGATCCAGATTGTAGTCAACAAGGATAATCCGATCGCGAAGCTGACGATGGAACAACTCGATGACATCTTCGGCTCTGAACGGACGGGCGGCTGGGAAGGCATCACCTACACGGGCAAGTATGCGCGCGGACCAGAGAAGAACATTCGCACGTGGGGTCAGCTTGGACTCAAGGGCGAGTGGGCGAACAAGCCGATCCAGACCTACGGCTACAACGCACCGGGCTTCGAGATTGCTGTTGAGCGCAAACTATTCCACTGGACTGATAAGTGGAACGAGAACTACAAGGAATATGTCGAAGAGAGAATGATCACGCCAGGGGATTCCGATGGCCCTAAGGTGCAGAGCGAACGCATGTACGAGGCGCTATCGAAAGACAAGTACGGAATTGCATGGGGACCGATTTTGCATAGTAAGGATTATCCGAACGTGAAGCAGATCGATCTCGCGTGGACCAGCGCCGGACCTTACGTTCCTCTGACAGAAGCAAATGTGCAGAACCGCTCGTATCCGTTTATTCGCGATGCGTACATCTATATCAATCAGCCGCCGGATCGTCCTATGGATCCAAAGATCGCAGAGTTTCTGCGCTTCATTTACAGCCGTGAAGGCCAGCAACTTGTGCTGGAACATGGCATGTACTATCCGCTGCCATACAGCGATATTCAGCAACAATTGGCGAAGATCAAGTGATGAAGAAATTGATTCCAGCAGTATTGTGCGCTGCAACCTGCATGAGCGCGGCGAACGCGCAGAACGTCATCCGCGTGTGGGGCCACGGAAATCCCAACCGGGACGATATGGGCGCGTTGGTCCGAGCATGGGAAGACGGGTTTCGCGAGGCCAATCCCGAGTACCGCAATGTGCACTTTGAGAACTCGCTGAAGGGGAACGCAAGCGCGATTGGCGGTCTCTACACGGGCGCAGCCGAGCTTGCGTTGATTGACCGGCCGCCTCTGGCGATCGAGGTGGATGCATATCAGCAAGGAGCTGGGCACGACCCAACTGGTGTAGCCGTTGCAACCGGGAGCCTAGCCACGCAACACCACGCGCCCGCGCTGGCGATGGTTGTGAATGCAAAAAATCCGGTCGGCACTCTCACGTTGGAACAGATCGATGCTGCATTCGGAGCAGATCATCGACGCGGGTCCGCTCGAGCGCACGTATGGGGTGATCTAGCGGATAAGGGCGGATGGTCAGCGCGTCCGATCCATCGGTACGGCTTCGGGATTAACCGGGTGCAATCGTTTCTGTTTGAAAAAGCAGTGATGAAAGGCAGTCAGAAGTGGCGCGAGAGCCTGCAGGAAGTGGCCGATGGCAGTGAGGATGCGCCTGCCACGATCGTCAAAGCAGTGGCAGCGGACGCGAACGGGATTGGAATAACAACAATGGATGGTGTGGGAAGCACGGCTGGAGTGCGCGTCGTCCCGATTGGCGATGGCATCGGCAACGCTGTCCTGCCGACGGAACAGTCGCTGGCGAATGGCAACTATCCGTTACGGCGAACTCTGTATGCCTACTTCAGTCTTCCCGCCAGTACGGAGATGCAGCCGGCTTTGCGCGCTTTTCTGATGTTCGTGTTGAGCGAGCGAGGGCAAGCGCTTGCGCGTGCGAATGGATACCTGCCACTCTCTGCAACTGCTGCGCACGAAAGTGAGAAGGTGCTGCAACGATGAAATTCGCAATCGCTCTGCTGCTTTTCGGGTTGACCTGCGTCGCATCCGCGCAGGACGAGCATTTTGCAGACAGGCTCGCGCCATACACACCAGATACGCAGGTGGCCGGCACAGTACGGACCTATGGAAATAACTACATTCCGAAACTGGTGAAGGCGTGGGAAGACGAGTTCAACAAACTCCAGCCAGGGGTGCGGTTTGAAAACAACCTGCCAGGGACGGAAGCGGCGATGGCTGGCCTGTATGGCGGAGTTGCGGATGTTGTCTTTGTCGGCCGCGAAGGTTACCGCCCCGAACTTGACGCTTTCCGCGACCGCTTTGGATACGAGCCGCTGGGCATCGAGATCAGTTCAGGCAGCTTCAACACGCCGCACAAAACGTTCTCGTTGCAGGTGTTCGTGCACGCCGGTAACAGCATTCATCAACTCACGATGGAGCAGTGCGAGGGGATCTTCGGCGCGGGCGGTCATGGCGTGAAACGCATCCGTACGTGGGGCGAACTTGGCGTGATGGGCGCCCAGGAATCGCACCCGATCCACGTGTACGGCTATAACTTCGACACGGGGATGGCCGGTTATTTTAATCGTGTAGTGCTGCATGATTCCGGGCGATGGAACGAAGACCTTAAGGATTTCGATAACGGCCACGAGCCGAACGGCGAGGTAATCAACGCCGGCGTATATATCCTCAAGGCGCTCGCCAAGGATCCCGATGGCATCGCGTTCGCGAATGTGCTCTACGCGAATTCGGAAGTTAAAACGGTGGCGCTCGCGCGGAAGAGCGGCGGACCGTACATCGAGCCATCGCGCGAGACAGTGTGGTCGCGGGCCTATCCGATCTCGCGTTTCACGATGGCCTACGCGAACGAGAAACCCGGTCAGCCGCTGGACGCAGCGGTGCGCGAATTTCTCCGGTTCATTGTCAGCCGCCAGGGCATGGCTTTGGTGGAAGCCGATGGTGCTTACCTTCCCATCAATCCTGACGTCCAGCGGCGCGATCTGGAGCAACTGCGGTGAAGCGAGTGCTAATACCGTTGCTCGCTATCGCGTGCACGGCACGGACCCAGTCGCCAACACCCATTCGCGTGTGGGGCTTTGAGGGAATCAAACCGATAGTGCTGCACTGGGAAGGCGAGTATTCGCGGCAGCATCCAGACGTGCATTTCTCGAATATCTGGCACGGTGCGGCCCCGGTACCGGCCGGTCTCTATGACGGTGTAGCCGACATTGCGGTGCTCGGCCGCGAGTGGTGGCCCGTCGATAACATGGCCTTTCACTGGGTGTACCAGTACGCTCCGTTCGGCGTCGAGGTAGCGGCAGCGAGCTCCTATGCTCCTCGACCTAGCTTTACCCCCGTCGTAATCGTTAATTCGGCGAACCCTATGCAATCGATCACTCTCGCACAGTTGGACGCCGTGTTCGGCTCACAACACCGGCGAGCTACGCAGAATGCGCGAATATGGGGCGATCTTGGCCTTACCGGTGAGTGGAGAAACCGTGTCATCCTACCGGTCGGGTATGGCGAAGATGATGCGCTGGGTGTGTTTTTCCGGAAGCGAGTGTTGGAGGAAGATTACAAGCCGAATCCCGAAAGCGTGCTGCTGCAGGGACCGGACGCAGATCGGGCGATCGCAGCGCGCGTCGCAGCGGATCCTGGCGCAATCGGCTATACCAGCAGTACTGCTGCTCATATACACGCGGTTAAAGTGATTCCGATTACCGAAGGCGGCAGGGCGTTGGCTGCGGATGATAATGCCCTCGAAAGCGGTGAGTATCCACTCAGCCGCAGCGTTAGTCTCTACCTCAACCGGAAACCGGGAGAGCGCCTGCCATCTGAGATAGAGGATTTTGTGCTCTTCATACTGAGCGAGCAAGGTCAGAGAGCGATGCCAGGAAACGGAGCATATCTGCCGCTCTCAGAGCAGCGCCGGCAAAGAGCGGCTGCGCGAGTGACCGGCGCCTGGACCAAGGAAGCTACATCGAAGGAGTGGAAACAATGAAGCTGGCTACGGGCGCGGTGCTAATGATGATGAGCTTCACCGCTTTAGCACAGAACGACGCCGCCCTGGTTGAGTATGTCCCGCAGCAACAAGTGACTGGGGAGCTACGTGTTTGGGGTCACGGTGCCTCGGGGAAGGACTACATTGGCTCGCTCGTGCGCAAGTGGGAAGCTGGATTCGAGAAGCTGCAGCCCGGCGTGCACTTTGAGGACAAACTCTACGGAACGGCGAGTGCGCTTGGGTCGCTATATACCGGTACAGGCGATATTGCGGTAATGGGACGAGAGATCTGGCCCGCAGAAAAAGAAGCATTCCTGGACGTAAAAGGGTATCCGCCCGTGGGTGTCGACGTTGTCACCGGCTCCGTAGACGTTCGCAACAAAGAATTCGCGCTCACCTTGGTTGTCAATCGGACGAACCCGCTGGCGCATCTCTCTTTGCAACAAGTGCGCGACGTCTTCAGTGTGACTTCGCACAAGGTGACAACATGGGGAGATCTTGGCCTCTCCGGTGAGTGGGCAAGTCGACCGGTGCACATTTATGGATTCGAGATCTCGCGTGGCTTCGGGTATTACCTGCAGCAACGCGCGTTCGGAGGCAGTTCGATCTGGAACCCACAGTTGGTCGAGCTCGCGGACCAGCCACGGCCCGAAGGTGGCTTGTACGATGCCGGGCAACGGGTTGTAGATGCGGTGGCGAAGGACCCGGACGGTATTGGCTTCAGCAGCGCGTTGTATCGCTCCGCCGAGGTTCGTGTCGTGCCACTGGGCCGCACTGCAGAGGGACCGTTTTTGCTGCCCACTCACGAGACAGTCGGCGACCATTCCTATCCGCTCGTGCAAGTCATCACGGCGTTCTATGATCCGAAAGGTCCACAGGCAAATGCGGTGCGCGAGTTCCTGCATTATGTGCTCAGTGAACAGGGTCAGCAGGCTGCGCGCGAACAGGGCGACTTCACTCCCCTGACGCCCAAGCTGGCGCAGGAATCGCTCCACGAAATGCGCTGAAGACGTGCGCATCTAACGAGAAGAGGCCCGCCTCCCTGCGAGCCTCCGGATAGACCCGGCCGTTTTACTGCAGCTTCTTAAGTTCCTCAGCGGCTTCGCCCGGGAGCAGCGGACGGAACCCGACCTTTCGCATCTCTGGTGACCCTATGATGTCTTGCACATCTTTGGAGAGCAGGAACTCGCACCATGCCTTGAGCCAGAGATCGAGCGGCTTGCCGGGTGCTTTGTTGATGTTGATCCCGATCGCCGACGCCATCGGGTGGAGTGGACCTTCCACCGTGCCGTCTGAGAGTGTGCCCTTGTCGTCGATCACCATCGGCACGAATTTAATCTTCGGACCAAAGTCCTTGAGATGCGCCCAGGTGGTTACGCCGTTCATGGGAGCCGTATTGTTCCAGTAGTCCATCAGGACCATGCCAAAGACATCCTGCGCGACTGCATTGATGGCATCTTCTTCACTCGGAACCCATTCCACTTTGTTTGAAAAGGGATAACCGCCGAACTTATCACGCATTTCATCAATCATCGCAAGGATGGCGTGGGTATCGCGCGTGACATAAGGATGTATCGGCATCACGCTGATGTCGCCAGTGACACCAAGTTGCGACCAGTGAGTAATATCCCCTTTGTGTCCCCCGGTAGTAAAAACACTGGCAGCCTGTTCCAGCGTGATCTGTTTGATGGGGTTGGCGGCATTGACCCAAACGCCGGTGGAGAGCTTATTGTTCGGGTTGGAGTCGTAGCCAATCTTGATGTAGGTGGGCTCGTAGCCGAAGCGCTCCACAAACTGATCGACCTCCGGGTTACGGTTCCCACGTCCGATCGGCCCGAACGCGGACTTCTCGCTGGTCAGACCTTCAACTGAGAGCGTGGAGCCCATCATGATCTTCTGAAACTTGATGTTCGGCTCGAGCTCGGCCCAGCGCGCGTCGATCTTATTGAACAGCGGAATGAGAACGTCGTTGCCGGCAACGAAGACAGTGTCGGGTCCAACGGTATACGGACGGTTGGCGGGCACGTGGAGCGGACGTGGCTGGAACGGTACTGTGGCCGGATCAGGCGCGGACTCGGGATAAGGCGCCTGGCCCTGAGCCGCAAAGGTGATCGCGAGGAGTGAAACGGGGAGGAGAGAACGTGTAAGCATTGTCCGGGTCATGGCTCAGTTTCCTAGGGGCTCAGGCGATGGAAATGGGAAGTTGAGTTTTGGGCCTTGCTTTGAGCGCGGCGCCCACGTCGCAGCGCGCTGCAGGCGATCGAGCTCGAGCTGTACATCGTGCTCGTTCAGTGGCAGATAGCCCTTACTGTCTGCGGCTACTGCTTCCTGGCCTTGTTTCGAGAGAACCAGCTTCACATACTCGGCAACAAGCGGGTCGAGGGGCGTGCCGGGTTCGCGACGAATGTAGAAGTAGAGATCGCGCGCATACGGATACCGGTCGGCAACGAGATCCGCGGCGCTTCCGGTAGTCAGCCCATTTCCATCCAGTGCTGGCAGCGGCACAACCTTAACGTCCGGCGTAACCGTGTTCAACGCCACAATTCCGATCGCAAACGGATCACTGGCAACCTTGCGAACAACGTCGGAGTACTTATAGTACTGCTCGTAGTTTGGGGAGAAGACCTGTCCCGGGAAGGGACCGAAGTGACGATACATCATGTACTCGCCCATGTACTCGTCTTCAGGCCGCTGGTAAGCATCCCAGTAGAGGCCGGTGGGATGGATCGGCTTGCCCGATAGCGAGCCACCGATTCCCAGCTGCGACCACGACGTCGTATCGCCGCTGCCCGATCCCGTTGAGAAGATGCTCGCCACCTGCTCGGTCGTGATAGAAGTGATCGGGTTGGACTTGTTGACGATGATTGCCAACGGGCTCATCTTCGCACCTGGCGTAAGCGACCCGTGCGCAACGCGGATAATCAGGGCTGCGACCGGGTCCTTCTTGGAACCATAGATTTTCTCGTAAGGCAGAAGCTCAAGCAGCGTGGCGCCACCGCCTTCCGGGGCGAAGAGTGTCATGTCGTACGTTATCGCCGGAATGGCTGTGCCATTTCCTTTCAGGATGGGTGTAAACCGGAAGCCGGGATGATCCTTTTCGAATAGCATGTCCCATCGCCTCACCATTCCATCCATGTCGTCGAAACCAACGATGCGAACGGATCCATCCGGCATCACATAGCCGCGGTGCGCCGGTGTAGGAACTGGCTCAGGGTGATAGTTAGCGAGCGACGGGTCGACAACACGAACGTGTTGCGCGCCCAGAGGCAAACTAGCTGCGGCGGCGAACAGCAGGAGCGCGGCGCCGGAAATTGTTGATTGATTCATTCGAACTCCGGAGTTGGGCGGACAGGACGAGAAAAATAGCGTTAGAGGAAGTCAGCAACTACGAAAAGCAATGGGAGCGCGAATGCCCGGCTGACCTATAGAGGCATTCGCACTGTTGACGGTTAGAAGATCAACTTCAGACCGACTGGATCTGACGTTCGGTACGGAGGTTGCCGTAAGCACCTGCGGTGCCGTGGGAGTGCCGGCTGCAGTGAACACTGCCGTGCTTGCGCGACCGGGACCTGGAACATTGGGTGGTTGAGCAAATTGAAGCTCGGCCGGAACTCCGCGTGGAATCCCTCATGAATCTTTTCGATCGCGGTATCCTTCACCAAAGAAAAATCGATGGAGTTGATGCGGGTCGATGATGGAATTACGCCGCTCGTTGCCGAAGGTGGGATTGTACGTGGTAGTTGTAGTGGTGGAATGGGTGGAGGTCGTCGTAGTGAGGTTGAGGCTTGCGGGTATACGAAGCACGAACGGTTAGGTAATTGACTTATCTGCGAGATTCACAGGGTTGTGCTGGCATGCAGGCGTGCTGTAGATGCGGTCGGGATAATCGAACACGCTCGCAGACTGCAGACCAAGCGCGTCGCACTGATGAGCGCGTAAACGGTAGGCTGGTAGCCGAGCGGCGATGCTCAATCTGCCAACCGGACCAGCTTGATGCAGCCAGGAACCCCCTTTCGGGCCGGGCACCAGATATAGAGCGCTTACAGAGAGGTTCGACCGACGTTGAAGTCGGAAAGGCCTTTGAAGGCACCGATTTCGCGCGGGAACGGTGCGATCGTGCTGGTGTTGGCGAAATTGGAGCCGCCGTTGGATGACGAAGAACTATCGAGAGCTTTCGACCATGTATATGTCACGCCGATGCGCGTGCTGGGGGTGAAGCGCCGCACTGAGGCGTTGAACGCGTTATAGGTCGTGCTCTGGTTGAAATAGGTACTGTCGGTCTGGCCGATATTGGAATTGGGATTGTAATGATGCGCTGGCTGGAAGGCCAGCTTGGTCGTGCTGCCGGTGGCGGTTGTAGTCGTGGTCAGAGTTGCAGTTGGCCAGTACAGGTTGTGAACATCGGAAGGATTCAACGGCTCGACGATATTGCCGTCATTGGATTTCGTCGGCTGGCGGATACCATGCGCTCCGGTGTATCCAATTTCGACTGCTGTGTTCTTAGCGATTTGCTGTTGTATGTTGAGCAGATACTGTTCGACATACGGCCGACCGAAGCTCTGTTGGACATACGCGTACTTGTTCGGGGTCGTGGGGTCGTTCACCGCAGTGAGATAGGTCTGCTTCGGAAATGAACCCGCTGCAGGACCAGTGACACTGATGATCTGGTTGAACGGAGCTACGTTTAGCGTGCTCAGGATAAACATATAGCTCAGCGGGAGGGTATCGTAGATTCCATATGCTGCGCGGATCACTGTCTTCTGATTGGAGAAGGGATCCCAGGCAATGCCGACCCGTGGCGCAAAGTTGCGGTAGGTCGGGTTCTGGAACAGCGGCCCCCCGGCGACGGGCGTCCCGGACTGCGCAGTGGGCAGCACGGAAAAGTGGCCATGAGCTTCCGTGAGGTCTGAGGTGGGCTCATACCGCACACCGAGGTTCAGCGTCACATTATGTGCGACATGCAAAGCATCGTTCGCGTACGCACCGTAAACCTTTTGGCGCATGTAGATAGGAGTGCCCGCACGGAGGAAGCGAAGCTTGTGGCTTGTTCTGGAGAAAGTTTGTATAGCTGTTGAATGTGTAGTAGCCAGCGGTGGTCGTTCCTCGGTTATTAGATTGAATATCTTCAAACGAGAAACCAAATTGAAAATTGTGACGTCCCCTGGTCCAGAAGACATCATCGCCCGCGTGATAGCTGTTGTAGTGATATGAGTAGAGGCCTTCGAGGTTGACACCGCCATAGAAGGAAGTCAGACCGCCAATGGCGAGGTTGCCGATCGGGTAGTTCGGAACAAAGCCGTAGCTTGCATCGGTCGCGAGCGGGTTGATAGCCGTGCTGGATGAGGGCGACACCACGAAGGTGTAGGCATACCCGGCGCGCGCGAAGTTGATCACGCTTCCGCTGAAGGTATGCTGCTCCGCCACGGTGTAGAGCTTCCGGTCAGGTTGTAAGCCGGTGTAGATGAAGTCGTATGAATCCGGTTGCGTGTCGCTGGAGCTATCGTTCAGCGCCGTGAAGTGCGCGGTATCCTTTTGGGAAAACGTGTAATCCATCCTCCCCGTGTACAAGTTTTCTGTGGCCATCGCTTGGGAGTTGAAGTTAAACGTCCCCGTATCACCGTTGATGGCGCCGTTCGGCACTGGGAAGAGCTTCAGATAAGCCATCGCCGCTGGATCGATGCCGGAAACGGGTTGGACACCCTTACTGTTCGCAGGAGCTTTGGTGCCACCGATAGCCGTCAGGCATCCGGCATTGGACGCCGTCCCGTTCTGTGTGCATACGAGGTAGCCTTGACGTGCATTCGGGCTGGGCACCGTTGTCTGCTGCGAGGTGGTGCGCGACTGGCGCAGGCCCTCGTAATTAAAAAAGAAGAACAGCCGGCTCTTAAGGATGGGACCACCGACTGTGCCGCCAAACTGATTGCGTTTGAATGGCGGCTTACCGCTGTTGGCCCAGCCCGCAGTATTGAAGTAGGGCGTCGCATCAAGTGCGGAATTGCGAATGAACTCGTATACGGAGCCGTGGAATTTGTCACCGCCGGCGCGAGTTACGGCGCTGACCGTACCGCCAGAGCTCCGGCCGTAATCCGCGCTCGCGTTTGACGTCGTCACGGAGAACTCCTGGATCGCATCTACACCCAGAGTGCCGCCAAGCGCGCCACCGGGCCGTTGCCCGAATAATCGTTCGTGATGATGGCGTCAAAACGGTAGACGTTCTGCTGCGGGCGGGTGCCGGCTATCGTGATCTGCGTTCCGACGCCGCGGTTGGCCCTCGAGTTGTCGCCTGCCGAGATGGAGAGCTGGTTATCCGTGGTATGGACGTTGGGCTCGAGCACGGACAGCATCGTCCAATCGCGGCCGTTCAGCGGCAACTCACGGGTTGTCTTGCCGTCGACTACTTGATTCAGCGTGGAGCTATCGACGTCCACAACCGGGGAAACGTTGCTGGCAACATCCACAACCGCTGTAGTGGATGCTAGCGATAGGGGCACCTTGATAACTGTGTCTTTGCTGATCTCCACCAGCACGTGCAGCCGGCTGGCAGTAAAGCCGGGAACCCTGACCGTCACGATGTAGTTGCCAGGATCGAGATTGGGTAGATTAAATAGCCCGGCGCTGGAAGTCACAGTGTGGGTCAGCTTATTGCTCGTGTCTTGGACCGCATCAATTTGCGCCTTATCGATCGCAGCGCCGCTGGGATCTAGCACGGTGCCGCTAATGGTCCCACCAGACACCTGAGGCGAGGGGAACAACCAGGGAGAGGCGCAAGCAGCCGGGCCGAAATCCGCGACATCATTCGTATGCTCTGAAGGAGACTGCTGTTCATTAGGTATTGGCTCCAGGATCAATGCTTTTGCGCGTAGCAGTCTTACTTCTCAATGGCGTCGAGCTTAGCTGTTTGCGCGCGTGAAACTGTGGCAGTCAAGGGAAGGTATTTGCCGTCCTTCTCAATGAGTTCCTGTCCCTGCTTGCTCACGATGAAGCGCAGGAATTCGGCCACCTTGGGATCGAGGGGCTCGTTCGGTGCATCCGTCGCGTACGCATAAATCCGATCGAACATTGGATAGGAGCGGTTCTGAACCGTTTCGATTGTGTAGGGAATAAACGGCCCACTGTTGGTCCAACCTAGCTCCAGTATCTTGCCTTTGCCACCACCAAGTGCATTGGTGGGCGCAGCGGTGATCCCAATGCCATATTTATCGTTAACAATGTCTGTGGTCATGTTGCGTACCAACTTGCCATCCTTGGAAACATAGTTGGCATATGTGCGCAAGTTCTCGTTCCACTTGTCTGAGCCCTGAAGGATCCAGTCGGAGAGCTCCGAAGCCTGGTGGTAGCGCAGATTTAGACCGTAAACATGGATTGGCTTATCGGCCCAATCGCCAGTAAGACCAAGCTGACCCCAGGTGCGAATGTTCTTCTCGGGTCCACGACTCGATTCCGCATGCCAGCTCGTGCCCTCCCAACCTCCGTCGCGAGCGGCGCCAAAAATACCGTCGAGTTGCTCCATGGAGATGTGGGTCAACGGGTTCTCTTTACTGACCATCACACCAAAACCTGGTTGCCAACCAGGCACATCGTAGGATCCTGTGGCGAGCTCAATCTCGACCGGATCATGGTCCTTGTAGCGCTGATACAGCTGCAGCTCGCTGAACGTAAGCTTGCGCCCAATGCCCATGTCGCTTACGCCAAATACCAGCGAAGGCACTGCCGCTTCGGTGGTCTTCATATGCCATTCAATCCGGACATCGGGCTGGTATGTACGAAAAGCTTCCTCCCACAGGCGACCGATGCTGCCGTCAGTGATGTAATTCGAGCCCCATACCCGGATTATGCCGCTGACGCGATGGCGCGGCGTGTAGTCTGGCAATCCTGAGAGATCAAATTTATTCGTATACCAGACCTTTTTGCCGCTGACCGACATTTTGCGCGCACGAGCAGCCTGCATGTCCAGGCCGTTTGAAGAACTACCGTCCCCCGAAGGTGTGCTGTTTGTTCCGTTCTGCCCAAACATAGCCAAGGGCAACAGCAGGATGTAGGCCATTACTGCAATGAACAGGCTTCCTTTGTTCTTCATTGGTTCTCCGTCTCGGCCCGATCGTTCTGCTGTGACTACGCAACCACGAAATTCAGGCAACGGCCGAACACTATGCCGTCCGAAGCACAGTAATCCTGAAGCAATTATGAAATCCGCTTTACGAAATTCTCTTGGACTTCCAGCTCTACGTTGGCTTAGTGTTGGCCCTCAGAAAGCGCGCGGCAGAAGCGCGCACGATTACGGAAGGAATTACGGGAATGCCTCGCCAACACAAGCTTGCACTTATGCTCTTCGCGCTCACAGCTCTCAGCGCAGCCGCGCAAATGAGCGAGAAATATCAGCCCAACGCGGAATCGAAAAAGTATCCGACGGGATCATCCATTGAGCGACGCACGCGCATGCGTGCGATTGCGATGAACCCCGCCTATACGCGTCTATTCGACCTGAGTGCGCTACCTGACTACGTGCCGGAAGGCCACCCTGAAGGTACGCTGCGCATCTGCGGCAACAACTACATCGGCGACTCTCCCCTTGGCGGCTGGTGGAAGGAAGCTTTTGAAAAGCTTCAGCCCGGCATCAAGATCCAATACAACCTTCAGACTGCAGCCGTCGCGGTTACATGCCTCGCACAGGGTCTCGCCAACATCGGTATCACGCACGAGCCGAGCTTCTACGATTACCTCAGCTATCAACGGCTCAAAGGCCATCCACCGACGGGCGTGCTGATCCTTACTGGTTCCTACGATGTCGTGGGTTGGCAAAACAACATGGTGATCGTGGTCAACAAGAACAACCCACTTACACATATCTCTATGGAGCAACTCGATGGAATCTTCGGCTCTCAGCGCGCCGGCGGTTGGGTGGGCCAGATCTGGCACCCTGAATTTGCACGCGGCCCGGAGAAGGATATCCGCACGTGGGGCCAAATGGGCATAACCGGAGAATGGCAGCAAAGACCAATTACAACCTATGGCTACAGCCTTCGCTACGCGACCGCGCTTGAGTTCAGCGATAAGGTGCTGCGCTCGTCCGACAAGTGGAATGAAAATCTTATGGGGTTCGGTAACTATGAGAAGCCGGATGGTAAGACATACCTGGAGGCGGATCAGATCGTCGACCATGTGCGCGATGATCCCAACGCGATCGCATATGTTCGCTTTCACCCAAACTTTCCGACCGACGTGAAAATTCTCGACCTCGGGAAAACTAACGACGGTCCGTTTGTCCATTATTCAATGGACACATTGCGCGATCATAGCTATCCACTTTGGGGCGGCCAGACGTTCTGGTTCGATGTCCCTCCTAGGAGTCATGTCGATCCGAAGGTGCGCGAATTCGTCCGGTTCGTCCTGAGCAAACAGGGCCAGAGCCTTCTTATGAAAGATGGAAAGTACCTGCCACTCACAGCCGAAGAGGTACAGACGGAACTCGCGCGACTGAAATAAGCGATTGCAAAACTAGGGGAGTGACCGTCGGCCGCTCCCCTTTTACAGACATCTCCTCATTGCCATCTGCGACTAATGCAATTTCGCAGCTTCAGTCTGTGCAGCGTGCCGGCCAAGCGGCAGGAACTCCCCCACCTGCGTCACGATGGCCTGCCCTTGCGAACTCAGGACGAACTCCAGAAATTCCGTGAGCAATGGATCAATCGGTCCATCTTGTGGTTTACGGACATCGAAGTAAACATTGCGGGTGAACGGATAGGAGCCGTCACTCACGGTTGCTGCATTCAAAGGAACCGGCCCTCGTACATCAGCGATCGCTAGACGCTTTACACGTGAATCGTCCTCAGCCAGCGCTGTGATCGCGAGCCCATCAGGATCATGGTCCAGCGCTTCTAATATTTGCTCTGAAGCACTATGCTTCCCTTTTTCCTCGGAAAACTCATGTACGACGGCCCAGTTCCAGCAGTCTTTGCGGCCTTGCACAGTCTGCATCAGCCAGGCTCCCGTGCCGGTTTGGTCATCATACAAATAAGCATGCAGCGGATGCTTGGCCCACGCACCGGAAGCCCCTGCGCCTGACCAAGTAACGTGATGAGCTGCATCCGGAGGACAACCCAACACCGTCGCAAGCTGCGAGAGCGAAATCGAATGCAACGGATTGTTGTTCGACACCAACACCGCCAAAGCTGGGGAGTAGCCATCGCGCTGCAGATTGCCGCGAGCAACAGCAACCTCTAGCGGTTTGACGCGCCATACCCATTCAAACCCGATGATCTCATTCGCAGTTACGGGTCTGCCCATCACTGTCAAATCTGCCGCTCCGGTCGTAATCCCCGCCATGCCGGTTGCGCTTCCCAGCAGCGTGTTTTCAAACTTCACACCAGAATGTTTTCTCTCGAACGCATCTTCCCACGCCTGCATCGTACGGAGCATGGCGCTGTCACCGCGCGTGCGAATTATCCGGGTTGCCGAGGGGGACTGAACCGTGGGGCCGGGTGTAGTCCGTTGCGCCAGCGCTTCAGCGTTAAGAAGCGCAAGGGCCGCAATGGTGAGCGTCAGTCGCGAACATCGATTCATTGCAGTTTCTCCCGCTCTCGCGCCGCTGCTTCGGGCTGCATAGGCAGATACTTGCCATTGCGCACGATCTCCTGCTGTCCATCCCGGCTCAAGAGATACAGCAGAAACTCGCGCACTGCTGGATCAACCGGCTGCCCGGGAGCGCGGTCGATCTCCGCCGGAATAATGCGTGTCAGTGGATATTGCCGGTTAATCAAGGTCTCTTTCGTCGCGGCGTAATAAGGACCATTCGGCTGGCGAGCCAACAAGAGCGGCCGCGTATTCGTTCCCTTCAGATAACGCACATTCGAGAGGCCCATTCCATAGCGATCATGAGACAGATCGTCCAGGATCTGCTGACCGCTGTCATAGATGCTGCCATCAGGACGATGAATATGCGCGTATTCCTTCATGTTGCAGCGCCAGCGATGATTGCCGTGCATTGCCGCGCGTTCGATCCATGTAGAAAAAATGTCTGACTCGTACCAGCCGTAGAGATGGATGGGCTTGCCCTCCCATTCCGGGCCCTTCAACCCGAGCTGGTCCCATGTCAAAATGTTGTCCTTCGGGTCGTCGTGATAAGCGAAGATTTTGTCCAGTTGGTCGAGCGAAAGTTTTTGCAGCGGATTGTCGGCATTCACAAACGGTCCCAGGGCATAGTCAAAATTGCGCACGTCCACGCTGCCGGTCGCGAGTTGTATCTCAGTGGGCGGGTAGTGCTTTTCCTGCTCGAACGCCTTCACCTCGAACGGATAGATCTCCTGACCCAGAATCGCGATATCGCCTTTGCCGGTATACAGAGCGCCCATCGCAGAAGCGGTTCCGTACATGTCGTATTCAAAGTGCACACCTGGTTGGAACTTCATGAAGCCCTCCTCCCAGGACTTCACGAGCATGCCCATAAAATCGAGCCCCGGGGCACCATGTCCCCATAAGCGGATGGTCCCAGCCACCTGGACATTGGGGCGGTAAGGCGGCAGAGATGCCAGTACGCGTTGCTCTGCGGCCGAGGGCGTAGCGGGCGTTTGCGCAGCCACTGAAGCCGCGCAGCCCACACAGACCGCGCACGCTGCAAGAACGCAGAGCAGGGACTTGTGAGACGAAAGAGAAATCATCATGACCTGAAAAGTTGTCAATCGCACGCGCGATCCGCCAACCAGCTCTACGCCGGTCCTAGCAATGTCTGGGCGTCTGGAATCTGTGCCTGCATCTCTTTGGCAAAATCGTGTGCGATCCTCTGCAACGCCACCTTGCCATCTCCCGGCTTATAGCTGAAGACGATGCCAATAGCACCGATGATCTTGCCGCTCTTATCGCGCAGCACGACCTGGTCTTCATAGTGATTGCCCTGCTTGTTGACCTCCAAATTGTCCTTGCCCGTGTTGATGCAACGAAGATCGTCCTCGTCCCCAAGTTTTCCAATGCGGCCGAAGTTCGATGCCACGATGTCGTATTTCGGTGCACCTGCATGGATAGCGAGGAGCAATACCTGAGGGTGTTTCGCCAATGCTTCGTCGACCAGTTTTTGCGCGAACGGGGCCGCACTTGTGAAGCTGGCATCCATCTCCTTAGCTTCGGGCTTGCGCAGCGCCGCCGTTGCCTGCTCACGTGTTTCCTGCCGCGGTGTGGCCGCTTGCGCGCACAGTGTCATCATGGCTATCGCGGTAGTCGCTGCGATGGCAAGGTGTCGTTTCATCGTCATACCGGTTCTAAGTGTCCTTTCATTGCTGTGCGAGCAACTGGTACCGTCTTTGCAGCTCTCGTGCAGCGAAGACTATTTACGACCAGACTCCTGAACATCGAATAAATCCCAAATGAAGTCTCTTTTAGCTTTCTGGAGCACTCGCGCTGGCTAGAACCGCGGCTTGTTCAACACGTAGAAGACAGCTGGCGTTACCACCAGCGATAGTCCTAACGAGATCACGAGGCCGCCGATTACCGCGATGGCCAGCGGTTGTAGCATCTGCGATCCGGCACCAATGGCCAAAGCCAGAGGCAACATACCTGTCACTGCGGCCAACGCGGTCATCAGGATAGGCCGCAGCCGGCGACGGCCTGCATGCACCACCGAGTTCAGCAGAGTTTCATAGCTCGCGGCATTACGCTGCTCAGCATCGAGCAGCAGGATCCCGTTCTTCGCCACAATGCCGATCACCATGATCAGTCCCATGAACGATGCCACGTTGAAAGTGGTGCGCGTTATCAGCAGTGCGAAAACCACGCCCGCGACTGAGAGCACGGAGGAAGTCAAGATTGCGATCGGTGCCGAGAAGTTGCCGAACTCGGCCAGCAACACGCCGAAGACAAGCAGGAGCGCAATCAAGAGCACGCGCGTCAACTCGGCAAAAGACTTCTGCTGCTCTGCATACGTACCGCCGTACTGGACGCGGATCGTCGGCGGCAAATGCAATCCCGCGATGTTTTGCTGCACCTTTGTGACTGAGCTGCCCAAATCCGCGCCCTCAAGTCGCCCTGTTACCACCACGTCCCTCTGCAGGTTTTCACGCAGGATCTCCTGCTCGCCGGGATTCTGCTTCAACGTGGCGAGAGTGCCCAGTGTCGCCAGGTGGCCCCCACTTCCCACCAGCAGCGCAGACGTCACAATATCCTCAGAGGAGCGGCTGCTCTCTGGATATCGAATGCGAATGCCGTACGATCTCCCGTTCTGGATCAGAGGTGTAGTGAGCTCTTGGCCTTCCACGACGGCAGCCGCATCTGTTGTGACGTCGGGAACACTGAATCCTAGCCGCGAAGCGATTCCCTGGTTGACCTGGAAAGTGATAGACGGACCGCTGATCGTGTTATCAATGCCGTTCTGTACATCCACCACGCCATTTTGCTTCTTTATCGTCGTAGCGACGCGGTCGGCAACGTCGGAAAGAATCTCCGGGTTGTTGTTGAATAGCTTTATCTGTATCGGCTCAGGTGCGTTGGAAAGATCGCCAATCATATCCTGTAACACCTGCGTGAACTCTACATCGAGTTGCGGATAGTCTTTGTTGATCTCCGCACGCAAGTCTGCGATAACCTCATCGATGCCGCGCTTACGATCATCCTTGAGCTTCACCGTGATATCGCCGGTATTGGCCTCGGTTACAGCGGCGAGACCCATCTGCGCACCAGTGCGTCGTGAGATCGTATCTACTTCCGGTGTCTTCTTGAGGATCCCTTCCACATGCGTCAGCACTCGGTCGGTCTCCTGCAGCGACGTGCCCGCGGGCATAATGTAGTCCAGTACGAATCCGCCCTCGTCCATTTCGGGCAACAGGTCGCTCCCCAGTGTCCGGTACCCCACGAATGTGCCGACGAGGAGCACACCGCAAATCGCGAACAGAACATAAGGACGTGCGAGACCGCGGCGCAGCCAGCGCTCGTAAAAACCGAGCACGCGTTCGATCATCGGGGAGTCTGCGTGAGTGTGAGCATCGGTCGCGTTCTGTTCTTTGAGGAGTAGATAGCTGAGTGCCGGTGTCCAGGTCACCGCGAGCAGCAGAGATGCGAGCAGCGATGCTGTCATAGTTACGGCCAGCGCCCGGAAGAAGCTGCCTGTCACGCCGGAAACCCAGATCAGCGGCAGGAACACGACAATCGGCGTAATGGTCGAGCCGATCAGGGGAATGGCTATTTCACCCAACGCCTTTCGGATCGCTTCGGGTCGGCTCTCCCCCGCCGAGCGATGGAGAACAATGTTCTCCACCACCACAATCGCGTCGTCGATGACCAGGCCGACCGCAGCGGCCAACCCGCCTAACGTCATCAGGTTGAACGACTCGCCCATGACATATAAGAGGATGAACGTGATCGACACTGTCACCGGAATCACCAGCCCGGCTACCAGCGACGAACGCCAATCGCGCAGAAAAACAATGATGATGATGGTCGCCAGGACCAGCCCGATAAGAATCGCGTCCCGCACACTGCTGATGCTTTGTCGCACCAGATGCGACTGATCATAATAGGGTTTGATCGTAACGCCCGGCGGCAGCGATGGTTTTATCCGGTCGATCTCCGCTGCCACCTCATCCGCTACCTGCACCGTATTGCTGGTGGGCTGGCGCGTTATATTGAGCAGCACCGCTTCCCTGCCCTCGGCGCGGATCATCGTATAAACCGGCTGGATCGCTGGCCGTACACTCGCCACATCGTTAATCGTGACCGGCACGCCCGCAGCAGTGTTCTTGACCGTGATCTTGCCCAGTTCATCCAGATCATGCACCTGTCCGCCAACCAGGCCAAGCACCAGCTGCTGGTGGTTGCGGAAAAGACCCGGCGAGTCGACCGTGTTTGTGTTCTGCACCGCATTCTGAATGTCGGTGATCGTCACGCCGGTGTTCTGCATCCCGCCGACGTCCGGAACGATTTCGAAATCTGGAATCTGATCACCCTGTACGCCTACATCGCTTACGCCAGGTAAGCGATTGATTGGAGGTTTCAGGTCGTAGGTAGCGATCTCCCACAACTGCGAGAGCGGCACGGTGTCGGATGTGAGGCTGTAGCCCAGGATAGGGAATGTCGCAAATGTGAGCCGATGTGTAGTGATGATCGCAGTCGAGGGCAATTGCTGACGCACGCGCGATAGTGCGGCATCAACCAGTTGCAGCGTCTGGTACATGTCGACATTCCAGTTGAAGAACAGGCTTACTTCGGCCGTTCCGCGGCTGGTGGTGGAGCGCACGGTCTCGAGGCCGGGCACGGAATTCACCGCGTCTTCCACCGGCTTTGTGATCGTTACCTGCATCTGCTCGACCGGCATCACACCGTTGTCAATGCCGATGACCACACGAGGAAAGTTTGTGTCTGGGAAAACCGAGATCGGAACTTTGGTAGCGAAGTAAATACCCGCCATCGCGGCCACGATAGTCAGGAACACGACCGTGGAGCGCCGCTTCAGAATCCAGAGCAGGTCCGCTCGTTCCTCTTTCACGATGGTGTAGGTGCCAATCATCACTGCACCCCACCTGCTGTTGGCGGATCCGCACTCGTTGCGTCCCCACCTTTGCTGTCGCCGTCTCCCTCTGCTTCAGCCGCGCCCACCTCGACTTTCGTATTGTCTTCCAGGCTGTGAGCGCCAGTCGTGACGACCATCTCGCCTGCGTGCACGCCCGCGAGCACCTGCGTGTCCTTACCGTCGCTGACGCCGAGCTTCACCTCACGCTCATGCGCTAGTCCGTCGGAACCCACGACCATCACTGCCGTACTGCCGGACTTATTCGTAATCACACTTTCCGCCGGGACCGTCGTGATGTTCTCCAGTGTGCGTGCTTCGATTGCGACGTGTACCGGCGTTCCGGGTTTGAGTGCGCCAGATTTATTTGCAACTTTGACCCAGACTTCAACGGTACTTGAGCCCGGATCTAGAGCGGGACTGATAAGGCTGAGCAAACCGGGGGCACTCTGGTCTGCGCCTTGCGAAATCACGGTGGCCTTATCGCCAACATGCAGACCCGCAATCTGCGCCTGCGGCAGGTGCACTTTGGCCAGAAGCATCGACGTGTCCATCACCGTGATCAGCGGCTGCCCCGCCTGCGCCATCTCTCCCGGAAACAGTGGCCGGTCTGTCACAACCCCGTTGATGGGAGAACGTACCGTCGCGTAACTCAGTGCTGACTGCGCGGCCTGATATTTGCCTTGGGCCGAAGTAACCACACCCTCGGCGTTCTGAATCGTAGCCGCGCGGCTCACGCTCTTGAGCGAAGCCAGATGTTGCGCCGCAACATCGTACGCCGCCTGTGCCTGCACCAGGGCAGCCTTGGAAGTCTCGTAATCGCGGCGTGGAATGGCTCCTTGGGTAAGCAGATTCTGGCGGGCATCAGTCTGCATCTTCTGCAATTCGAGGTTTGCCTTAGCCTGCTGGACGTTCGTCTCGGCCGTCTTCATGTCCTCGAGCACCGACGCGCCGGTAGTACTGTTGTACGTTGCCTGTGCCTGTGTGAGGCTACCCTTGGTGTCAACTACACTCGCGGCGAGATCAGCATTTTCCAGGACTGCCAGCACTTGCCCTGAATGCACATGCGATCCACGTTGAACATAGAACTGTTTGACCGGCGATGAGATCTTCGGCACGATGGCGGATTGAGCCTGCGGCTGCAGCACGGTATCTGCTTCGACCGTTTCGGTGAGGCTTCCGACGGCGACCTTTTCGGCCTGCACTGTCACAATCGGTTGTGCGGTTTCATCAGCCGCTTGTTTGCAGCCCGACAAACCGGCGAGCCAGACCGTCGCGCCGAAAGCAGCTGTTACGAAATACCGAACGATTGTCATGGAAGGCTCCCGGTCAGTGTTTGCAGATCGGCCAGTGCCGTGTAGTAGCGGACTACCCCGTCCGCGCGTGCTGTTTCGGTGCCGATCAGCGTGTTTTGCGCGTCCACTACTTCCAGCACCGTGCCTTCGCCGTTGCTGTAGCGGAGGGTGGTGAGTCGCAAAGCTTCGCGCGCGGTAGTTACGTCGCGCGTGAGTGAGACGACCTGCTGGCTTGCAACCTGGGCTTCGCCAAAAAACTCCTGAAATGCAGCCACGGTGCGGCGTTGCGCAGCTGTAAGGTCCGCTTTGGCAAGATCACGAGCCAGGCGACTCTGCTTGACCTTCGCTGCGGTCGCAAACCAATCCCACACGGGGATATCGAGTGTCGCGCTTACGGAGTAGCCCAGATTGCGGACCCGGTCAGGACCATACACAGCGAAGTGGTCAGCATCAATGCCATAGCTATAAGCGAGCGAAACATCGGGCAGATACGCGCTCATGCTTGAGCTCACTCCGAACTGCGCCGCACGCAAACTCGCCAGCGCGGCACGCACGTCGGGGTTGTTCGTCTTTGCGGATGCCGCAAGCTCTTCGCGTGTGGGAAGCGCCGGCGGATGATCGAGATCCGCCGCAAGCGCATAGGGCACCGTAGGGTCTGGAAACAAAAGAATGCCAAGATCGAGGCGCGCCCGATCCGCCGCGAGTGTCGCATCCTGGTAGTCGCGCTGGCGCTGCGCCTGCTGCAGGTCGGCCTTCAGAGAATCGGCATGCGCAGCCTCGCCGCCGTTCTCAAGTTGGTGTGTGATCGTCGCAAAACGCGTGGCCTCATCGAGGCCCCGCGCAGCAACTCGCGCCTTTTCGTCGGCTGCGAGCACCCCGTAGTAGGCGCCGACTACCGTCGCCACCAAACCGCGCTGCGCGATCTCGAGCTTGGCTTTCGCTGCCGCTGCTTCGGCATTTGCACGGTGCAGGTCAGCGACTCGACCGACGCCGATCGTTTCGGTCAATAGCCCTTGACTTACGTACTCTCGTACCGAGTTATTGGCTATGTAAATCGGAGCAGGCGACGTCGTGGCCGTGTGATCGGTCCCTATTGCCGCGGCATACGGCCGCTGCGGCTGCGTGTAGATGCCCTGATTGCGATAGTCAACATTCGGCAGAACTGCGGAACGCGCAATGGTACGCTCCGCCTCTGCTGTGCCTCTGTCGACCCACGCCGAAAGATAGTTGTGATCAACTGTCTGCGCGCGGCGTATCGCCTCGTCGAGTGTGATGGATTGCGTGGGCATGTTAGAGGCGGGCGCAGCCTGCGCTCCTCCGGATAAATCCGATGTTGTTGCTGGCGTTGTGCCGAAAGATGAGCCTTTGGCCGGCAGTGCGGTGAAGGGGCCCGATGAAGAGGGCGCAGGCGCCATTGGCGCCTGACTTGTCGATTCTGCGGACGACTGCGCACCCGCGCTAGCGGCGACCTGCGGTACCCCGCGCCTGCTGATACAAGCAAGCAGCAGGACACCCAACAGTGCTTGGCTTCTTACGTTCATTCCTGTTCCTTGCGCTTACTGAACGTCGTAGACCAGGATCTTCGCGAGCGCTTTCGTCTCACCTGGCGAGGCGGCCAGAAAGAGCCGATGTTGGTTGGGAAGCAGTAACCCCGTCTTCGCTCCGGGTGCTGTCTTCACCTTCTCAAGCAGCTTGATGTGATTTGGGTCTGACGTGTCGTAGATACCCAACCAGCCTTCCCCGCCTGGCACATAAAGCCGGTGGGCGGCCGCATCATACATCTCGTCATCGGCCCGTAAAGGTGCAGTCTCACTGCCAATCAGGTGCCCGTCATTGGAATCGAGGACAACCACCTTACCTGGATCGCGGCACACGACATACAACCGGTGCTGCTGCGGGTCGAGCGCGACCATCGCATTCTGCTTTGCTTCCGGTACTGGCCACGTTGCGAGCACCTTCATCGATTTGCGGTCCACAACCGCGAGCTTGTTGGTCTGGGTGAGATTGATATACAGCTTGTTGCTGGTCGGATCTATCGTGAACGCTTCCACATGATTGTCCGGAAACGTAATCTCACCGACCTTCGCCCCGGTGTCCGGGTTGATCGCCTCCAGGTTGGCAGTCTTCATATCCACGTCTTTGCCGCCCGTGACGATATAGAACGTGTTCGAGGCGTTATCGTACTTCGCCGAATCCGCGCCTTCAGTCAGCACGATCTTCTTTTCCACCGCATAGGAATCAGCGTTGCGGATCGTTGACATCTGCTTCCCACTGTCGGTGATGATGATGGTCTTCGATCCAGGACGAACCAGGAACGCGTGCGGCGCCCCGAACCCGGTAAGGGTCTTCTCGTGCGCCAGACTTTTTAGGTCGTAGATCTCAACCGAGGCGTGATCCTCCGCCGCGACCAGCAGACGGCCACGATCCTGGTCTACAGCAATGTGGTCGAAGTCTCCTGAGTAGCCGGGCAACGGCAGTTCCTTGATGAGCTTCAGCGTCTGGCTGTGGCCGACTACTGGAAGGATTACCGCAAACGACGTTGCCGCGATGATGGTCTGAAGTTTATTCATTTCTCTCCCTTTAGCGACTGCAAGGGAGAGATTCTCGTGCGCCAATGAGAACCACCTAAAACGTCAATGAAAATGCATTCATGACCTCCGGCATTATCGGGCGTACCATCGCATGCAGGGATTTTTATCTGTGGTTCAGCGCTGGCTCATCCCGCGGACCTAGGTTGGAGGCGTATGCGTGTCCTCATTGTCGAAGACGAACCGAAGCTCGCCGCATTTGTGAAGCGCGGGTTGGTCGCAGAACGGTATGCAGTGGATACGATTCCGGACGGCGCAACAGGACTGGAATACGTGGAAACGTATCCCTACGACCTCATAATCCTTGACTTGATGCTGCCTGCCATGAGCGGGGAGGATTTGTTACAGCGCATACGCCGCCGCAACACTTGCGTGCCCGTCCTGGTGCTCACGGCAAAAGACACCGTGCAGGACAAGGTACGACTCTTTGATATAGGCGCAGATGATTATCTGACCAAACCATTTGCATTTGCCGAGCTGCTTGTCCGCGTCAAAGCTCTGCTGCGTCGCGGTCCGGTGAACCGTTCCAGCACGCTGCGGGCTGGCGACTTGGAACTCGATCGCCTGACTCAACAGGTGAAACGTGCAGGCAAGCGGATCGAATTGACCGCCAAGGAGTACTCCCTGCTCGAGTACCTCATGCAAAATGCAGATCGCGTGCTGTCACGCAACATGATCATCGAGCATGTCTGGGATCAAAGCTTCGACGGCATCACCAACATCGTGGATGTCTACGTGGGCCATCTCCGTTCAAAGGTCGACGATGGCTTCCAGACCAAGATGCTGCGTACCATCCGCGGCACCGGCTATATGATTCGCACTTCGGCGGAAGCATGAACTTTCGCTCCCTTCAGTTTCGCATTACGCAGTGGTTCGTCGGATTCCTGGCCCTAGCTCTGTTGTGCGTTTGGGTCGGCGTGTATCTCAGCGTGCAGCAGTTTCTGACTGCGTCGCAAAAACGCAACCTGAACGGCGCCGCCCATAACATCGAGAGCGAATTCCTGTCTGGGTATGGCAGGAAGGGCGAAGCTTGGGCCGTCGGAGAGATAACGGAAACATATTCCGGAGGCGTGGACCGCTACGTGCGCATCTTCCACGACGGACGCGAAATCTTCCGCTCCGAAGATCTGCACAATCCCCTTGTGGCCCTCTCCAGCATTCCATTGCCGGCGCGTAACCAGGCAGGTCTCGTTCAAATCGACAATTCCAGCGGCTCATTTCTGGAAATGATCGATCACTATACCAGCCCGGATGGACAGAGGTTTACGGTCATTGTAGGTTCATCGACGGCTGCTGTTCACCGTGTCCTGCGAAGTCTCGCAATCATCCTTTCAATAGTCTGCCCACTGGTGCTGATAGTTGCGGCTCTTGCGTGCTTCCTCATGATTAAACGCCCGCTTCGGCCCGTTGCGGTGTTGACCGATCAGGCAGAAAACATCGGCCGCAAGCAACTGGGCGAACGGCTCCCTGTGCCGGATACACGAGATGAGCTGCAACGGCTGGCCACGTCGCTGAACCAGATGATCGCGCGATTGGAAGAGGCCCTGCAGCATAACAACAGGTTTTCAGCGGATGCATCTCATGAGCTGCGCACACCGCTTACGATTGTCCGTGGTGAATTGGAACAGGTGATTCAACAACCCGATCTTCCCGAAGCGACAGTCGACAGCATAGGGTCAGCTCTTGAAGAGATCGAGCGGATGTCTCAGATCGTCCAGAGTCTGATGGCAACTGCTTACCTTGATACGGGAGGGGAGCAGTTGGAATGCGAGCCGACAGATTTGGGTAAGCTTGTCGGGTCCACGCTGGACCAGATGCGACTCGTTGCTGAAGAGCAGAATGTTGCGCTCGTGGCCGATAAACTTGAATCCGCAGTTGTCTATGGCAATGCGACCCGACTTAAACAGATTGTGGTCAATCTCGTGGACAACGCGATCAAATACAACCGGCCTGACGGAAACGTGTCGGCTTCTGTTTTCGTGAAAGATTCTTCTGTCATTCTCCAAGTCGCGGACAACGGTATTGGTATTCCGGAAAACTCACTTCCATTTATCTTCAATCGCTTCTACCGCGCTGATAAGGCTCGTTCACGGACCACGGGAGGCATCGGTATCGGCCTGTCCCTGGTCAAGGCGATCTGTAACGCCCATGGAGCAATAGTCGACGTCAAAAGTCGCGAGGGAGAGGGTACGATGTTCTCCATTGCCTTTCCCCGCTATATACCGGAGACAACGACTTCGGAGATGCGTTCCACAAAGACCACATCTGATGCTTTGTATGCCACGACGGGACGCTAGCCGGGGACGAACCAACCTCACAGGCGAGACCGCCCGAACAACCCATCGCGGCTGGCCACCTATCCTCGGTTGGCTCAAAGATTACGTCGAAACAGCCTGACGCCCTTCCAGCGCCTGGTCCGCCCAGCCATTCCCTGCTGCGACCCGCTGCTTTCCTCACTGCGTACTAAATCCCACACATTCTACTGGCTTTCTCGCCGTCAGCGTGTATCTTGGTCTGCAATTCCTACATGACCAGATGATCCGCTCGCAGGTGCATCCATGATTGACATCCACCCGCCGCAGCACGGCAGCATCACACTCCGGGACTCCTTCATCCATCTCTTCATCGTCATCGTCGGCATTCTCATTGCCATCGGACTGGAGCAAACCGTCGAGCTGATCCACCGCGCCCACCAGCGTCAGGAGCTGCAGGCCGACCTCCGCGCAGAAGCTGAAAACAATCGCGCCATCATCGCCCGAGACCTCCGCCTGCAGGATCTTGAACCCTGGTTCGAACAGACCATGCGCGCTGTCGATACGGCCACACTGCAACAAGGCCGAATTCGTATCACTCTGGGCTTCGCGCCCTGCATTCCCGGTTCCGTGGGCACCGCCAACGAGCGCTACTTCGCTCCCTCCGAAGCCGTCTGGACCACCGCCAAAGAGTCAAGCCTCGTCGGCCTTCTTCCCGTCGAACAGGCCCGCATGTATGCCCGTCTCTCGCATAACTACGATCTGCTCGCAAATAGCCGCGAGGACTTCTATCACGCCTGCAGCGCCATCGGCGCCATGCAATTCCGCTTTGCCAAAGTCCCGAGCGGCGCAACATCCTCCGCCGCCACCGCCGTCTGGACCCTCACCCCCGAACAAGCCGAACGTCTCGCTCAGGTCGCCTCCGACGCTCGCACCGCGGTCAAGGGTCTCTGCTTTCGCCTCCGTTGGTCCGATGTGTACGAGCAGGGCATCCTCTCCGGCGAATCCCGCGCCGACGAGCGAATGATGCGCATGAATCAGGAACGCTTCGAAGACAATCAGGACGCCATCCAGTAGTCATCGCAGTCACACCGAGGACCCATGATCGACATCCACCCACCCCAGCACGGCGCCATGACCCGCCGCGACATCCTCACCCACATCGCCATCGTCGTCCTCGGCATCTTCATCGCCATCGGACTCGAGCAGACGGTCGAATACTTTCACCACCTCCATCAGCGCCACGAGCTCGAGCAGAATCTGCGCACCGAACTCCGCAATAACACTCGCCTCGACGCCAAGACCTTTCGCGTGCTCGCCGGCATTCGCGCCTACACCGTGGAACTGAAGGCCGCCGTCACCGCTCGCCGCGCCGGCAACTCCTCGCCCCAACCGCCCGCCGCTGACGATCCACGCCGCCACCAGATTCCGACCGCGCCCTCCATCGCCATCTGGGACGCCGCCAAGCTCGACGCTACCGTCACTCTACTTCCAGCGCGAGAGATTGACCTCTACCACGGCCTTATTCTCCAGCACGATCTCCTCTTCACCGCAGCCGCCGACTTTCAGCAGGCCGGCTTGGCACTCGAAAGCTTCGAGGAGCGCTTTACCGACTCCCCTGGCGCCTTTGACATGGGCTATCCTGCTGCGCCCCCCAGTCTCGACGCCATGTCACCTGCCGACCTCACCCAATACGAAGCCCTGCTCGCCTCCTACATCAAGGCCACCGATCGGCTCAATGTGCGCTTTCACTTCTTCGACAGCGTCGACCATGCCATTCTCGACGGCGCGACTGACCATGACGACCTCCGCCGCCGCGCCTTCCCCGACGACAAACCTCCCGCCCTCGAGGTGCCACCCGCCGAGGAGGGCACCCACCTATGATCGACATCCACCCGCCGCACCGCACTTGAAAGGCTCCTATCGAATCCCAATCATCTTGTGCGTCTGCAGACTCAACCGCCACACCGGATTCTTCTGACAGAACTCAACAGCCGCCGCCAGCGATGCCTTGCTATCAGCCCCATCCATCGGCTGAATAAAAAGGTGCTTGAACTCGAGCCCCAAATTCGGATCAAGATAATCGTTCGGATCCTTCGCCTGCGGATACACGACCTTCAGCTCATCCCCACGCGTCACCACCAGCTTCGCGTCCGCCTTCGGACTCACGCAAACCCAATCAATGCCCTCAGGCACAGCAAGCGTCCCATTCGTCTCCACCGCAATCCACAAGCCGCGCGCATGCAGCGCCTCAATCAACTCACGATCCAGCTGCAGCAGCGGCTCTCCTCCGGTGCACACCACAAATCTCTCACCTGCCACATCTTTCGGCCACTTCTCCGCAACCGCGTCCGCCAGCTCCCCCGCTGACCCGAACTTCCCTCCCCCATCGCCATCCGTGCCGAAAAAATCCGTATCGCAGAACTGACAAATTGCATCCGCGCGATCCTGCTCGCGCCCGCTCCACAGATTGCATCCGCTGAACCGGCAAAACACCGCCGCGCGCCCGGCATTCATGCCCTCGCCCTGCAACGTATAGAAAATCTCTTTGACTGCGTACGCCATCCCTAACTCTTCCTATACCTGCCAGGGTCACTCGCGGCATTCTCCGCAAACCCCTTCAGCCGCAGCAAACACGCATCGCACGCGCCGCACGCTTCCCCTTCATCTGACGCGTCATAGCACGTCACTGTCATCCCATAATCCACGCCGAGCTCCAGCCCCTTGCGCACAATCTCCGCCTTTGTCATCGCAATCAGCGGCGTATGAATCTCGATTCCCCTCCCTTCACTCCCAATCTTCGTGCCCAGGTTAGCCATCGCCTCAAACGCCCGAATAAACTCCGTCCGGCAATCCGGATACCCGCTGTAATCCAGCGCATTCACGCCGATAAAAATATCCGTCGCGCCCAGGCTCTCCGCCCATGCCATCGCCAGCGAAAGAAACACAGTGTTCCTCGCCGGAACATACGTCGCCGGCACGCCCTCGCCAATCTCCTTCAGCGACCGATGCTTCGGAATCTCTGCATCGCCCGTCAGCGCGGACCCGCCAAACGCACTTAGATCAACCTTCAGCACAATATGCCGCGCAACCCCGGCCTTCTCCGCAACCCGCGCCGCCGCCCGCAGCTCCGCCTTATGCGTCTGCCCGTAATCAAAGCTCAGCGCGTAAACCGAATACCCTTCCGCCTTCGCAATCGCCGCGACCGTCGTTGAGTCCAAGCCTCCACTCAACAACACCACAGCCTTGCGCTCACTTATGCCCATCCCTACAAGTTTACCGTCCCGAATCCAAGCGCCTACACTTATAGAGATACGAGCCAAAATGGCTCTTTTGTAACGCATGGATATCTTCAAAGAATTCCGCTTCGAAGCCGCGCACAAGCTCCCCAACGTTCCCGCGGGCCATAAATGCGCGCGCCTGCACGGCCATTCCTTCCGTGTCGAGATCCACATCCGCGGCGACGTCGGCGCATCCACCGGCTGGGTCTGCGACTTCGCCGACCTCAACACCGCCTTCTGTCCGCTCCACGAACAGCTCGATCACAATTACCTCAACGACATCCCAGGCCTCGAAAACCCCACCAGCGAAGTCCTCGCCCGCTGGATCTGGGAGCGCCTCGAACCCACTCTTCCCAACCTGACCCGCATCGTCGTCCGCGAGACCTGCACCAGCGGCGCTGTCTACAACGGCCCGCACGCCTGAGCCGCGGTACCCATCAGCCTCACTGCTGCTTGCACGACAATACCTCCTGGTTCTTCAGGAACGTATCGCAAAGCGCCACCATGTCCTTCGGACAAGCGTAGTTCGCATTGCCGCCCGTGCAATGCCCATGCCGAAGCATGTCGTCTACTGACTTCACGACGATTGGGGTGCAGCTCGATACCGCGCCGTTCTTCAGGAACGTCTCACACAGTACGTACATACCCCCTTTCACCGGGCATCTGTAGTCCGCTCCTTGCTGGCTATCCACGCTGCATAGTTGGTTACGCGTCAGCATGTCATACGCTGCCAGTCGCTCCTTCGTGACGTCCCGGCCGCCGGTCCCACTCACCGCGCCAGTCCCCGGGTTGTAGGTCGTCGCAAAATCCAGCACACACGTCGTCCCCTCATGGCAGCTGAAATCGATCCCTCCCGGTGGAAGATTAATCGCTAGTTGCGGAAACCATATCTGCGGGCCCCAGCTGCCCGACCATACATCGATATCCACAAACACCCGTGGATTGAGACCCGGCGTTATCGTGAACTGGAGATTATAGACCGGGTTACCGAGACTGAAATGGCTGCTGTCTTCTCCCGTGCCAGTCGCCACCGCCACGGGCACCGTCTGCGTCGTCCTTGTCAGTTGCGTCTGCCGGTTCTGCGTCTCATCATGCAACGTCAACTGCAGGTTGTTGGAATGCAGATTGATCTTCGCTATAGGCACCAGTTGGCCACCCGCGACACCGTAATTAAGCAATCCGCCCAACAGATCCAGCTGATCCAGTATCAGCACCGAATTGATTCCCCCAGTCCCCGGAGCCGGAGGCGTGAAATATCCGTTCTTGTACTCCGGCGGCAGATACTGCGTGAAATCCACGCCCAGTTGAAGGTCCGGATTGACGCTGAATCCCGGCAGACTCAGGTTGAATCCCGCATCGAATCCAATCTGTGCCACGATCTCCTTGGCAGCGAACATTTGCGAGCCGTCAAGACCGGTCTTCTGAAAATCACCGACGTTGCCCTGGATCGGAACGACGTTCGCCGTCAACGTCGCCGTCGCCGAGTTCCCTTGTGCCGTCGCGTGGTATTTCAAGTCCGTCTGGATCAGAAACCGCAACCCGAAACCGTAATTGAACCCCGCATGCAGCTCCAGCCCATAGCTCGCGGAGCACCCCACGACGCACCAGTTGATCGTTACCTGCACTCCCCAGCTCCACTCATAATCATTTCCAATCGTGAACCCCGTCAGGAAGTAGTTCGCCCCCAAATCCGCATCGCCTGCTTTATCCGGACCCGCGCCCGCACTCACCGGACGCGCGGGAAAGACCTTCAGCAGCTTCGGATAGTTTGGCACGCCGCCTTGCGGCACACCATTGCGCAACAGTTGCTGCGTCGCATTCATCTCTCCCGAGCTCCCCGCCGGCATCACCGCGAGCTTGGGATGCAGATAGTTTGACGACGCAGCCTTCGGCACAAACATCGTGTCTTCAAAGTGCTGCACGCTTGAATTGATCAGCTCCTCCTTCAGGTCGTCATCGCTCAGAGTCGCCATCCGCGCTGCCTCAGCCTCTCCCATCTGCGCCACAATCGCCGCGCGCTCGGTCGGATTCGCGAGCGCACTCCGCAACTGAGCAATCCCCTTGTTCGCATCCGCCTGCTCCAGCGCAAGGTTCCGCTGATACAACGAAATCGCCGCCTGCCGTTTGCCCGCATCCGCCACATACCGCGCGCTTCCCCGGCTGCCGAACTCCGCCATGTGCTGATTCACGGACCCACGCGTGAAACACACCGCGCCCGCCCGCGCAAGCTGCGCCCGCGCACTCGCATCGGCACACTTCCCCGGAAGAATCCGATACGTCAGCACATGATGAATCACCAGCCCCTGGTCCACCTCGCTGATCTCTGACGTGTTCTCCTGCATCTCAACATGCTGCGGCATCGATCTCAACCGGTCCGCAAGGTTGAACAGCGCCTGCGGATTGCCCAGCATCGGCTGGAAGTCCGCCTTCGTCCCCCCCAGCGCCACCTGCGAGTTGCCGCGCAGATTTTCCAGCGAATACGTCCGCACCACGTGCAGCCGCTGTATCGCCTGCGCCGCCGTGCCGCCATGCAGAATCACCGAGTTCGGCACCGAGCCAAGATTCATCGGCCGGACCGCCACTCGCTGCGCATTCATCGCCGCACCGGAGTTCATCGGCCGCATCGCCGGCTGTTGCGGACTCGGCGGCAATCCCGCGTTCGTCCTCGCCTGCGGTGCCGAATTCGGCCGCACAATCGGCGCCGGACTCGGATTCAACCCCGGAGCAGCACTCCGATTCACCCCCGGCGCATTCCCATTCGGCAACATCGCCGGTCCCTGCGTCGCCGGCCGCGGCGGCCCCGCAACGAAGATTCTCGCCGCGTCGATTTCCATCCCATGCAGTGCGCCAAACACCGTCGCGCTCGCGCCCCGCACCAGCGCACTCACCGACGCAGGCTGTCCTCCCTGGCACACCATCACAGAGCTGCTATACCGCACCATGACCGTCTGCGTCCCATAGCTGATCTGCATCGTGCTGCCATCCGGCACACTCGAAATCTGTCCCGTGAACTTGCCTTCTCCCGGTCCACGATTCAGGTTGCTGCACGGAGACTGCGCCAACCCCGCCGCACTGGTGAGCATGGCAACTACGACCGCGGCAGCCAGCCTCGCGCAAAACATTCGCCTCTGCAACGCCGAGGACAGTTTTCTCATGATGCCTCCTCGAGCAGAACGCAGCAGGACTGCGTTCATGCGAACAATCAGGAGGGCCCATCGAACCCAGCGACTTTACACCCAAAACCCGCCAAGCGCTCGCCAAAAAATCATCCGGCCCATAGACCGGCAAAACCAGCGCGGCCCCGTATCATGAGGGCAAGCTCCGGGAGGCTCCTCGATGTCCGCCGATCTGGCTCACGCGCCTGCGTTTGCGGCCGACAGCACCAGCGCAACAACCCGCGAGGCGGCACGCACCCGGACAGTCCCGTGGTACATCTGGGCCGGTGCGCTCGCCGTCACTTCTGCCTCCATCGGCGGCCAGTGGGACGTCGCCTGGCACCGCTCCATCGGCCGTGACACCTTCTGGACGCCCGCGCACATGGCCATCTACGCCTGCGGTGTCATCGCAGGAATCGTTGGCCTCTACCTCGTGCTTACCGCAACCTTCGGCAAGTCCGCCTACGCAGCGCGTCTGCGCGAGTTCTCCGTCAGCGTCTTCGGCCTTAGCGCTCCACTCGGCGTCTTCCTCGCCGGTTGGGGCGGCGTCGCCATGCTCACCTCCGCACCCTTCGACAACTGGTGGCACAACGCGTACGGCCTCGACGTCAAAATTGTGTCGCCGCCGCATACGCTCCTGATCCTCGGCATCCGCGCCATCGACATCGGCATGATGTTCCTCATACTCGCCGCGATGAACCGCGCCTCCGACGCCGGCGACGCCAACTTCAAAACACTCCGTAACCTGTTCCTCTATCTCGGCGGCCTTCTGCTCGGCGGACAGATGTTCTTCATCACCGAGTACACGCTGGACTTCATGATGCATCGCGTCCTCGCATACCTCTGCGTCGCCGTCGCCGTTCCGATCGTGCTCGCGATGATCTCCCAGGCCTCGCGCTTCCGCTGGGCCGCAACCACGATCGCTGCCATCTACGCCGCCTCCATCATCGCCTTCATCCTCATCTTTCCGCTCTTCCCGGCGCAGCCCAAACTCGGCCCTGTCTACTTCCCGGTCACACACCTCGTTCCGCCCAAGTTCCCCATCCTCCTCATCGCTCCCGCGTTCGCGCTCGACCTCTTCTGGCAGCGCGCCAGAACCTGGAAGCTTTGGCAGATCGCACTCGTCTCCGGCTTCATCTTCATCGCCGTGCTCATCGCGGTCGAGTGGCCCTTCGCAAACTTCCTCATGTCCCACGCCAGCCAGAACCGCTTCTTCGGCACCATCTACTTCGACTACGGCACACCGCCGCAGAGCTACGACCGCATGCGAGTGTTCTTCCACCCGAGTTCCGGCATAACCCTCTGGCTCGGACTCCTGAAAGCGTCCATCTACGCCGCCATCTCGACCTTGATCGGCCTGCTCTTCGGCCGCTGGATGCGTGGAGTGCAACGATGATCATCCGCAAGTTCAAGACACTGCTCTTCGCCCTCGCCGCCGTTCTGCTCTGCGCCAACACCGCCTCCGCACACGTCGGCAACAAGGACGTCTATCAGACCGTCACCGTCGGCCCCTACAACCTCTTCGTCACCATCCGCACGCCACTCGTCATCCCCGGCGTAGCGATCGTCGAAGTCCGCTCCAGCGGTGCTCCCGTCCGCACCCTCACCATCACACCACTCCCGCTTACCGGCGAAGCCTCCAGACACCCGCCCACCCCCGACAAAATGAAGGTCTCCTCCAGCGACGGCCAGTTCTTCACCGGCTCGCTCTGGATCATGGAATCCGGCTCCTGGCAGGTTCGCTTCGGGATCGACGGCGCCGCAGGCCCCGCAATCGCCAGCGTGCCGGTACCCGCCGTCGCCACCGGCATCCTGCGCATGCAGCGGCCCATGGGCATCATGCTCGGCCTGCTCGGCTGCATTCTCGTCCTCGGAATCGTCGGCATCGTCATGGCCGCCGCTCGCGAAGCGCGCCTCGTTCCCGGAGCTACTCCCAATTCCACCCGCCGCCGCCGCGCGCTCATCGCCGGTGCAGCCGCCTTCGCCGTTTGCGCTGCCGTCATCTACCTCGGCGGCAAATGGTGGAACGTCGAAGCCGCAGACTATGCCGCCGAAATGCACCACAACTCCCAGCTGCGCCCCTCGCTCACCGGCAACCATCTGACATTGCTCATCGGCGATCCTGATCCCTCCGCTGACGGCGGCTGGCACAAGGTCTCGAACTCCGACCTCCTCACCGACCACGGCCACCTCATCCACCTCTACGCCATCCGCTGGCCCCAGATGGACGCCGCCTTCCACCTCCACCCCGTTCCCAACTCAACCACCGGCTTCACCGATCCTCTCCCCGCAATGCCACCCGGCACCTATCACCTCTACGCAGACGTCGTCTTCCGCAACGGCTTCCCCGAAACCGAAACCGCAACCCTCACCATCCCCGCCGGAATGCCCGGAAGCCCGCTCGGCGCCGAAGACGCGCGCGCCACACCGCCGCCACTCTCCGCCGGCGAACTCGGCCCCTTATACAAACTCCCCGATGGCTACACCATGGTCTGGGACAAACCCGCATCCCTCACCGCAAACACTCCCTACGATCTCGTCTTCCACCTGCTCGATCCGCAACGCCGTCCCGCCACCGACATGCAGCCCTATCTCGACATGGCCGGACACGCCGCGTTCGTCAAAACCGATGGCACCGCCTTCGCCCACACGCACCCGGAAGGCTCCGCCGCGATGCCCGCCGTCATGCTCGCCAACGCCTCCGACGCTTCCATGGCTGGCATGCCGGCGAACGACATGTCCGCAATGAACATGACCGCCGAGCCCATCTCCTCCACCGTCGCCTTCCCCTACGGTTTCCCCTCCGCCGGCGCCTATCGCATCTTCATCCAGATGAAACACGGCGCCACCGTCGAGACCGGCGTCTTCGACGCCACGATCCACTAACCCGCATCCAAACACACCGTGCCGCTCCCACTCCCATCACCCATCCTCCCCATGCTCGCCAAGCGCGTGGACGAAATCCCCTCCAACGCCGACGCCTGGATCTTCGAACCCAAGTGGGACGGCTTCCGCACCGTCATCTTTCGCAGCGGCGACGAGCTCCTCATCCAGAGCCGCGACGGCAAGCCACTCGATCGCTACTTCCCCGAGCTCCGCGATCCCCTCCTCAAGCAACTCCCGCAGCAATGCGTCCTTGACGGCGAGATCGTCATCGCGCACGATGGCGGCCTCGACTTCGACGCCCTCACCCTGCGCATCCACCCCGCCGCCTCGCGCGTCAAAACGCTCTCGCAACAACTCCCCGCCTCGGTCGTCTTTTTCGACCTTCTTCAACTCGACGACCACGATCTCCGCGACGAACCCTTCGCCACACGCCGCGCAGAACTCGAACGCACTCTCGCAAAAGTTCGCGCTCCCCTGCACCTCACACCCGCAACCCGCGACCGCGCCACCGCGCAGGACTGGTTCACACGCTTCGAAGGCGCAGGCCTCGACGGCGTCATCGCCAAACCCATCGCCGGCCCCTACACCCCCGACAAACGCTCCATGCTCAAGATCAAGCACGAACGTGACTGCGATTGCGTCGTCGCCGGCTTCCGCTGGCACAAGGGCGGCGAAAACACCGCCGTCGGCTCACTGCTCCTCGGCCTCTACGACGCCACAGGCAAGCTCCAGCACGTCGGCGTCTGCGCCAGCTTCACCGCCGCCAAACGCAAAGAGCTCGTAAACTTCCTCGAGCCCTATCGCGCCAACGCCCTCCGCAATCACCCCTGGAAAGACTGGCAAACCGACGAAGCGCAAGCCAGCGGCCGCATGCCCGGCGGCCAATCCCGCTGGAGCGCCGGCAAAGACCTTAGCTGGGAGCCGCTGCGCATCGAGCTCGTCGTCGAGGTCGCCTACGAGCACATGCAGAACACCCGCTTCCGCCACCTCGCGCACTTCCGCCGCTGGCGTCCCGACAAACCACCCCAAGCCTGCACCTACGAGCAACTCGAAGTCGTCCCACCACAAGAACTCATGACCATCTTCCCCGGCAATCCACTAACCACTAACCACTAACCACTAACCACTCGCACTACCCCGCCACGCCCGCGTCGGATCATCATCCGGATCCGGCACACCCTGCGCTGGCCGCAACTCCTCCGGCACACTCCGCAGATTCACGCGAATCCGATACCAAACCTGCGACGATCCGCGCATACGATCCACCAGCACATCATCCGCCGCCAGCAGCGCCGCGGCCTCGGCATGCGCCGCCTTCCACCGCTCCAGCCCCGCCTCCGCCGCAGCCTTATCCGGACTCTGCGCCACCACCACCAGCGGCATCTTCGGCACACGCCCCACCCGCTTCGGCTTCGCCGCCGCGCTCTCCGCCGAACCCTCTTTTTCGCCGCCGCTCGCTTCTTCGACTGCCCGCGAAACCGATGCGCCCCAAACCCCTCCTCAATCTGATCCGAAAACTTTTTCGCCTTCGACGGAGCCACCCGCCTGCCTTCACCCTCCTGCTTCACAAAATGCGGCGGCCACGGCGCATCGCCAATCCCCTCCGCCTCATCCCGCGCCGCCATCTCCAGCAGCGCATCCAGCACACCCGCATGCTCATCCATCGCCGCATGCGGGTCGCCCACCTTGGCAAAACGCTCCGGCACCGTCAGCACCGTAAATTCCGCCGGATCACACGTCATCACCTCATCCCACCGCAGCGGCATACTCACCCGCGCATCCGGCAGCGGTCTCACCGAAAACGCGGAGCACGTCGTCCTGTCCTTCGCATTCTGGTTGTAGTCCAGAAACACGCCATGCCGCTCTTCCTTCCACCACTTGCTGCTGGCCAGCGAACACCGCTTCTCCACCGCCCGAGCCAACGCCAGCGCCGCCCTGCGCACTTGGGTAAAACTCCACCTCGGCTCAATCCGGATATTGATATGAATCCCGCGCGACCCGCTGGTCTTCGGCCATGCCACCAGGCCCAGCTCATCCAGCAGCGCCTTTACCTCCATCGCCACCATGCGCACATCCGCCCACTCCAGCCCCGGCTGCGGATCAAGATCCACGCGCAGCTCATCCGGATGGTCCAGATCTGCCGTGCGCACCGGGTGCGGATGCAGCTCCATGCACCCCAGGTTCACAATCCACGCCAGCCCTGCCGCGTCATCCACCACCACCTCATCCGCCGTGCGCCCCGACGGAAACGACAGCGTCACCGTCCGCATCCATTCCGGCAAATCACTCGGCGCGCGCTTCTGATAAAACGGCTCCGCCTCCGCCCCATTCACAAACCGCTTCAGAACGATGGGCCGATCCACAATGCCGCGCAGCGCCCCCGGTGCCACCGCCAGAAAGTAGCGCACAATATCCAGCTTGGTCAGCTGCACACCCTTGCTGAAGTACGGCTTCGACGGGCTGCTGACCCGCACCGTATGCCCCGCAACCTCCAGCAACTCGGAATCATCCGCCTTCGCCATCGCATTCCTCGCTCGAACGTGTGATGTCTTTCAGTGCATTTCTATCTTGCACCGTGCACGTTTCATCTGTACCTTCGCTTCATCGATTTCCCAGCCATCTCCTGACCACGCACGCAGAGGTCTCATGTCCACCACCGCAGTGCGGTCTTCGTCCGCCGAATCGTCCGGCCTCGTCCAGGGCCTTGGGTTTTTGCAGGCGACAGGTATTGTCGTCGGCACAATCGTCGGCAGCGGTGTCTTCCTCGTCGCCAGTTCCATGGCGCAGGCCACTGGCTCCATCCGTATCATCCTGACGGCGTGGGCACTCGGCACCGTCATCGCGCTTTGCGGGGCTCTCTGTTTCGCCGAGCTCGGCGCTGCGCTGCCTCAGGCCGGCGGCCTCTACATTTACCTCACCCGCGCCCTCGGGCCCATCTGGGGTTTTCTCTTTGGCTGGATGGACTCGATGATTGCACTTCCGGTGGCGGTCGCCGCGCTTGCGGCAGCCTTCGTGCGCTTCGCAGGCTTCCTCTTCCCTGCCATGATCGCCCCTTGGTTCACCCTCCATTTCGGTAGCCATGCATTCACACTCACCACCGCGGAGCCATCGGCAGCTGCGGTTGTCCTGGTTCTCTCCGCGCTCAACTACCTCAGTGTTCGTGTCGGCGGCGCCGTTCAGCTGCTGTGCAGCGTCATTAAAGTCGGGTCAGTCGTCGCCATCGTCATCGCCGGGATCTTTTTCGCCAAGCCGGCCCCCCATTACGCAAGCCCTTCGCCTGCTCTCGGGCCATGGGGCGCCCTCACCGCCTTGATCTTCGCGCTCGTGCCGGTCATGTGGGCTTTCAACGGCATTCAAAACCTCGGCTACATGGGAGCCGAAATACGCGATCCCGCCAGAAATATTCCCCGCGCTCTCCTCTGTGGAATCCTGATCATCAGCAGCCTGTATCTTCTGGTGAACTTCACGTACTTCCGCGTACTCTCCATCAGCCAGGTCGCATCCTCGCAGCACGTCGCATCGGACGTCATGCAGTCTGTCATGGGTCCTGGCAGCGCGATCTGGCTGACCGTTGCGATCGCCATCTCCGTGCTCGCGACCCTGCACGCCGTCATTATGACGGAGGCACGCATCCCCTATGCGATGGCACACAAAGGCTTGTTCTTCAAACTTGCTGGACGGCTCCAGCCGCGCTTCCGCAGTCCCTCAGGCGCTCTGCTCCTCATCGGCGCACTTGGCATGCTGATGGCGCTCACCGGCACCTTCGAGGAGCTCTTCGCGCTCTATATCTTCGTGATGTGGATCTTCTTCGCGCTCGGCGGCCTCGCCGTCATCCGGCTGCGCGTCACTGAGCCCGATCTGCCGCGCCCCTATCGCGCGTGGGGCTACCCCTTGGCGCCCATCATCTTCGCCGTGGCCGATCTCGCAGTCACCGTCAGCCTCTGGATCGCCCACCCCATCCGCTCCTCCCTTGGACTCCTCCTGATCCTCGCCGGAATTCCCTTCTATGCCTTCTGGCGGCGCAATCAGGTTGACGGGTGCCCCACCCTCGACGCGTAGCGGCAGGCAAGGTCCCGGCGGGCTTGCTCGCTGGGGTGGAGCGCGGGGTATGGCGTTTTAATAGGCGCGATAAAAGCTTTGTACCGCGGGTGCCATTCTCGCGCAGCCGACAAATCGATACGCAGCTGCCAATGCTACGAGCTGTCGCTTCGCCTATGGCTGTTGCCTGCTGCTGTTGCTATTGCTTTTCTTTCGGTCATTCCGAGCCGCAGGCGAGGAACCTGCTTAACTCGCAACTGAAGACTGACAACTGGAAACTGTTCGCCAAATTTCGGGCTCCCCATCCCCGCGCGACATGGGAGACGCCCTGAAGGCCAAGGGGTACCCCGTCGGGTATTCCGAATTCGATGGCGGCCATTCGTTTCTTACCTGGAGCAACGGCATGGTGCATGGACTCGAGTTCACCACAACAAAGTAGCGCCGGGTGCCCCATTCATCCGCAGCCTCATCGCACATAGGTGGGCCGCAAACCGCCGGGCGCCCCACCCTCGGCTTCCGAAGGAAGACAGGCCGGGCTCCCCGGCGAGCTTGCTCGTGGGGGTATCGCGCATTCCCATCGAGCCGAATGAGCCCGGCTTAAGCGTACAGTGAACGGTGAAAATGAAGATTCAAGCGATTGCGTTCGTCTGCGTCTTGCTGTGCGGTCTATTCACACCAAGCACCTACGGGCAAACGGCTCAATCTGCCGAACAGCGCATCCAGGCCGTCGAGAATAACCTCTCAACGTACGTCCTTATCAAGAATGGCCAGAACAAACCGATGAGCCTCATCCAGCAGATGACCGCTCTCAGAGTTCCCGCCGTGAGTATCGCTGCCATTTGTAACGGCAAAATCGACTGGGCAAAAGCGTATGGCGTGTCCTCTTTTCAGGGTGCTGCCGTTTCCACCGAGACTCTGTTTGGAGCCGCATCCATTTCCAAGCCGGTCACCGCGCTTGGCGTCCTCAAGCTCGTGGAGCAGGGCAAGATCGACCTCGATGCAAACGTCAATCAATACCTCAAGCGATGGAAGATTCCGGACAATCAATTCACTGCCCACCACAAAGTTACCGTTCGCGAACTTCTAAACCACACCTCGGGCATCGGAACCCACAACGGTGAAATCTACGATCCCAGCCACCCGCTGCCTACATTGCTTCAGCTTCTGGACGGCGAAAAACCCGCGCGCACTGCACCCGTTCGCGTCGAAGCGGTCCCCGGCACGAGATTCGCCTACTCCAACGGAGGCTACCTCGTGCTCTACCTGCTCATCGAAGACGTCTCCGGCGAGCCGTTTGCCACCTACATGAAGCGCAACGTGCTTGATCCCGTCGGCATGAAGAACAGCACCTTCGACGCGCCGCTACCACCCAATTGGCAGACACGCGCCGCGACCGCATACCAAGCAGATGGAAAAACAGCCGTACCTGCTTCCAAATTCGTCGAACCAAACCTCGCCGCCGGTGGGCTCTGGTCAACCGCAACCGATCTGGCAAAGCTCCTTCTGGAAGTCCGGAGAGAGTATGAAGGCAAATCGCACAAGATCCTTCACCAGCAAACCGTACGAATGATGCTTACGCCGGGAGAGGGCTTCTCTTCGGTCAGGCACTACGGTCTTGGCTTTGAAGTCGGTGGCAGTGGACAAAATCCCTACATTCGTCACGGGGGCTCGGCGTACTTCCAGGACGATATGGTCGAGTACCTTCACGGTAGCGGCATCGTCGTCATGACCAGCGGCGGAGCCGGCGACGCCCTCGCAGATGAACTCTTCCGCAGTGCAGGGACCGTATATGGCTTTTCCGACTTCAAGTCGCTTGAAAACTCGGTCGTAGTCATCCCGCCTTCTACCCTGCCCCGTTTTGTGGGCACTTACGCCTACATCAAAGTCGCGTTCCAGGGAGATCATCTCACCGCAGAAATTCCCGTTGGATCACCCGCGGTCCGACTCTATCCGGAGTCGCTCACACGGTTCTTCATCCTCGATGGACCACAGGAACTTTCGTTCGTACTCGACTCCGGGCAGAACGTCACAGGCGTCGAGTTCATCACGCCTATGGGTCATCACTCGCTGAACAAAGACATCCCCCATTAGTGCAGGCTGACGAGTAGGCAGACCCTCGACGCGAAGCGCAGGAACCCGGGTGCCGGGTGCCCCATTCATGCGCAGCACCATCGCCCATGAGTGGGATCGAGGAGTTTCCATCCAAGCTAGCCCACCATCTTGCTCTTGAGATGTCGTCGCAGGGCGCCGGGTCGATCGCTTCGTCAGGGCACGACTGGTAGCCTTGGGCTTTAGCCCAAGGTGCCGTAAACTTCGGTCGAAAGAAATGGGCTTTAGCTCTGAGGTAACATTCGCCAGGCGGACGCCTCGTCGAGCACATTCCACTTCCGTGACCTCATCTGCGCTTTCATCTCCGCCGTTCGACCCGGATCTGCGCTCGTTGCGCTCGCAGCATAAACGGCTTGGCCCTTGCATCTGTTTTGTGCCGCGCAACCAGCTGAATGGCCGCCGGCTTCTCCTTCGCCAGCAGGTCCGGAACGGCCTTGCTGATATCCAGCGCCAGGGTCACCGGCTTCCGCTGCATGTTCTTCATGTTGTCCGCCAGCACGGTGAGAGTTCCCACTTGCGTGCGCCTTGCACCGCGCGCCACAACCACATCGAACACCCCGGTCACGCCTTCCGGTACCTGCACGCCGCTCAATACCAGCGTGATCGAGCTGTTTGCCCTGAAGCGCTCCATAAGAGTTTGCGTGGCCTGCTCACTGACTTGCAAAAATGCGCCCGGATCAGGATCAGGCAGGCAGCAAAGCAACTTGCATTCGTAAATTTCAAATATCGGAATCCTGAACCGCGGAACCGTATACGTGTACCGCAGGTTGCCCGAGTAGTCCAGAACGTTCGCCGCGGTAATCGATACCACGTTCTGGTTCTCGTCATAGAAGGACCATTTCGCATTCAGAAAAGCGGGATCGCTCGGATTCTTATAATCGCCCGGATTACTTCCCGGCTGCGCATTCCATTCGGCCCAGATCTTGTCGATGTTGCAGTGATGCCCGAAGAAAATCGGGTCACGGGCCGCATAGCCGAGGTTCCCCATATCTTCGTAAGGGTAAGGCGCCGGCCCCACATCGCTGTGGATCAGATTATGCGGATCGTTTTCGCACGCGCCCGCGCTTGATGCGCTTCCGCCGAACGTGGCGAAGTCAGTTAGTCCAAACAGTGTGTTCAGCCTGGACGTTGTTCCGTCGCTCGTCGGCAACGCCCCTCCGCCCGCGATTCCGGGGTCTCTGTTCTTATCCCACAACGAATTTCCGGTGTTGGCCGGCGTCAGGTAGCTCCCCGGCATGGAGCGATGGTTCTCCCAATCCCAATACGGCAGCCGGAAATAATTCAGGTTATTCACCAGCGATCCGAGAATCCGCTCGTAGTAGTACAAATAGGCGCGATGCCACGGGAAGAAATTCCACGAGCCATGGATCTGCATAGGAACTCCGTTGCACTGATCGCACAACAAAGCATGGATGTCCGCCTGCAAAACCCATGTGCGTTTATCTGTCGAGGGAAGCGCACGCAGCTTCGCATACGCCGTCCCCAGTTGCGTCAGCTCTGACGCAGTGAGCGCGCTGATAGATTTCCGCAACACGATCGGGCGTTTGTCGCTTCCCGGGCTGAACGGCGTTCCCCCGCTGGGCGCCGTTGGACAGGTTGGAGGATTTTGCGCAAACGCTTTCCACGCCCCGCCGGAAAAAGGCCACGCGCCTGCCGCTGTTACGGCTGCTGCTCTTTGCAGGAATCGGCGTCGACTGGAAGTGCGAGCAGGATCACCTGAAATCATAGGACCTCCAAATGGAGCCCGTGACGCAACAGATCCTCACTTCTTGAGAGGCGTCAGTATCCTCCCATGCACCAGCAGGAGCAAGTTCTTTCGGTCAGCCGCTGTCATGCACCTCGCTATTTGTCCATCGTCGCGACCCGACCACTTCCTGCGGGTTTTAGCCGTTATGTCGGTTGGACGACCCAGGAAAGCAACGCGATCTGAGATCCTGACGTCTCAAACTGCGACCGGAAAACGTAATCGCTAACGCAACCCGTGTCTGGCGTACGTTCCGAAATGCCCAAGTGGGCCCAAATCTCCTGCACGTGAGGCCATCAGTGGCGTCGGGATCCGATCACAAACGTCTCTTGATCGTCGACGATGAAAAAACGATCGCTGACAGTCTGGTCAGGATCTTTTCCGTGGTTGGCTACGAGACCCGCTGCGCCTACTCAGCCGAAGAGGCGCGCGCCCTGCTGGCTGCATGGGCTCCGGATCTCGCCATCCTCGACGTCTGTCTTCCGCTTATGAATGGAATCGATCTCGCCATTCTCCTGAAAGCGGAGTACCCCGACTGCCGCCTCGTGCTCTTTTCCGGCAACGCGGACACCGAAGAACTGCTGCAAATGGCCGTTCAGAAAGGTCACACCTTCGATCTGTTTGCCAAACCAATTCACCCCGCCGAGCTCCTCACCTGGGCATCAGGCCAGAACACCCCGGTTGAGCGGGACGCCGAACTGGCGTAACACTCCACTGCGAATCCGGGGTGCCTCATCTTCGTGCCCGGATCACCACAAACCCGGGTGCCCCATCTTCGCGCGGCTGTTTGCGCGCTAAGGTGGGTTCGCGCGTCAGCGCGGTTCGATACCGGGTGCCCCATTCATGCGCAGTCTCATCGCGCAGAGTGGGTTAGCGAAATCACTACCCATCGACGTCCTCCCTAACTCCTCACCCCTACCCCCTAACTCCACCTACCCCAGCTTGACCGGCTCCCGTTCCAGCTCCACCCCAAACCTCGCCCGCACACCCGCCCGAATCCTGTCCTGCAGCCGCTCAATATCGGCCGCCGTCGCCCCGCCCCGGTTGATCAGCGCCAGAGTATGCCGCGAAGAAATCCCCGTCGCCCCATCCACAAACCCCTTCCCAAACCCTGCCCGCTCGATCAGCCACGCAGCCGACAACTTCACCAACCCATCGCCCGCCGGCCACTGCGGCATCGGTTCCTTACACGTCCCGGCCGCGGCGATCTCTGCCACCCGCGCAGCCTGGACCACCGGGTTCTTAAAAAACGATCCAGCGCTCCGGCAGTCCGGATCGTTTTCCACAAGCAACATTCCTTTGCCACGCCGAATCTGCCGCACAGCGGAAGCAACTTGCGATAAGTCAATATTTTCCGTGGATTCAGCAAAGTAGCGCTTGACGTCCCCGTAAGTAACTTGAGGCTTCCCGGAAGGATGTAACCGAAAGTCCACTCGGGTCACAACATACCGGTCCGGCTGGTCCTTATTGAATAAGCTCTTGCGATAGCGGAACTTGCAGGCCTCCCGGTCGAGTTCCACAAACTCGCCCTTTTTCCTGTCGAAAACCCGCACCAGAACAATGGTCTCGGCGACCTCCTGCCCATACGCCCCGACATTCTGCACCGGCGTCCCGCCCACGCTCCCCGGAATCCCCGCCAGGCACTCCACGCCCTGCATCCCGCCGGCGACCATCCGGCTGACAAATTCATCCCAGACCTCGCCCGCCCCCACCTGCAACAACCCCTCACCGCACTCCCGGACGCCCTAATCCCAATCTGAACTACCAACCCCGGAAACCCGGCATCGCTGACCAGCAGGTTACTTCCGCCGCCCAGCACGAACAGTGACAGCCCCCGCTCCTCAGCCCACCGGACAGCCTCCGCCACATCGGCCTCGGTCTCCGCCACGGTAAAGAACCTCGCCGGCCCGCCCACCCCCAGCGTCGTCAGCGGTCCCAGCGCCACACTCTCCCGAATCGTCACGGCTTGAGACTACATGACCGGACTCTCACTCGCGTCCCGCAACTCGCCTCCCGAAACTCAAACCTCAACCTCCGATTCCCCCCGCTCACCCCCAATCTCTTGACGCACCCGATACAATAGGTCCAGAGAGCAAGGGTCTGGCTGACCTCAGGTGCGGTATTCGGCCGCACCCTCGAAGTCCAGACCTATCTCACCTGTTCTGAAGACTTTGCACCAAAAGGTACGGGGGAGGGGGTACCCTCCCCAAAATTTCAACCCTCAAGCAGCACCTCGAAGGAGCACCCGAAAAAATGTACCCAGAGCTGATGGTTATCCCGATGCGCGAGGAACTCACCCGCGCCGGCATCGAAGAGGCCCGCACGCCAGAAGACGTCGACAACGCCCTCAAGCAGCCCGGAACGACCCTTCTCGTGGTCAACTCCATCTGTGGCTGCGCCGCCGGCAAGATGCGCCCCGGCGTTCGCCTCGCCCTCCAGCACGCTACCAGGCCGGACCACGCGATCACCGTCTTCGCCGGCCAGGACCGTGAGGCCACCGAGCGCGCCCGCAGCTACTTCCAGGGCCAGCCCCCTACCTCCCCCGCCATCGCCATCCTCCGTGACGGCCAGTTGGTCTACCTGATGCAGCGCTCCGCCATCGAGACCTCCACCGCCGCTGCCATCGGGCAGGAGCTCACCCGCGCCTTCGACGCCTACTGCGCGACCTCGGCCGCCTAAGCCCGGCAAAGCAGATCCAAGGAGGGGTGGACGCGAGTCCACCCCTCACGTTTTCCACAAGCTTTTCTCAAGCTCTCGCCTCTGTCCGCCGATGGAGCAGATGTATGACTCCATCGGTTCAGATGTTCCCGTTTACACCAATCCGGCCCGCCAGCGTAGCTCTCAAGACCAAGGCTCCCGAAACCAAGCCTGACGCTCAACTGCTGGTTGGCCCGAGCCCCGCGATGGCTCGCCTGTGGGCTCAGCTCCGCATCCTGGCTCCGCATTTCCGCGTCGCGCTGCTGACCGGTGAAGCAGGCAGCGGCGCCGACGCCGTTGCCCAGGCCCTGCACGACCTCTCCGCCTTCGCCGGGACACCGCTGATCCATCTCCGTCCGGCGGAGGCGGAACGGCAGCTCCGCCGCCCCGGCACCCTGCTGGGCAACGCGACCCGGGGCGCCCTGTTTCTTCCGGAGATCGACCGCCTCTCGCCCGCCGGACAGCAGATGCTGTTGCGGTTGCTGAGATTGCGCCGGCATCGCAGGATCGCCATCATCGCGTCTACGAGTACGGATCTTCGCTCGCTCGTCAGTGCAGGGACATTCGATGGCGAGCTGTTTGGCCATCTTGGTTCGCTTCGTCTGCAGATTCCGTCGGTGCGGGAGCGCGTGGAGGATATTCCGCTGTTAACCCATCAGCTAGTCCAGGCCGAGGCGACGCGGCAGGGCCGCCGGATTCCCTCATTCGAGCCGGGCTTTCTGTCTGCGGTGAGTGAGTACGCGTGGCCGGGCAATTTCGCGCAACTGCGACCCGCGATTGCATGGATGGTTGAACGTGGCGAGGCATCGCTAGGACCTGCGGAACTGGCCGCTGCGATCGCCGAGGTCCGAACAGAGGCCGCACCCGAGGCTCCGGTGCGCATGGTGCCGCTGGATGAGATCGTGCAGGAGCACGTTCGCGCTGTTCTGATCGGGTGTAATGGGAATAAGCTGCGGGCCGCGGAGGTGCTGGGGATCAGCCGCTCGACCTTATATCGCATGCTGGAGGCGGCCTCTGTCTCGGGCGCGCCGGGTTCGCTGGCGCTGCTGGCCAGTTAGCGAGTGATGGTGCCGGGGTGCTCTGATAGCCTTCGAGCATGAGCTCGAAAGATTCAGAGCAGAATATAGCCGCCGGCCTGCGCGTGGCGGTGCTTGGTGCAGGCAAGATGGGTGGCATTCTGTTGCAGGCCTTCGTTCGCACCGGCCTCTTCCCTGCGCAGCAGATTGCGGCCACGGTTGCGCACGAGCTGCGTGCGGAGGCGCTTAGCAAGCAGTTCGGGCTTGCGGTTACGACAGACAACCGTCGAGCGGTCGAGGGCGCCGATATCGTCCTGCTCGCAGTGAAGCCGACGCAGGTGATTCAGCTCGTTCGCGAGGTGAGCCCATCGCTGAAGCCAGGCGCGCTGGTGATCTCGATTGCTGCGTCGGTGAAAACCGCTGCGATTGAAGAGGCGCTGGGCGGTGCGGCCGGCGCAGAGGCCGCCGTGATTCGCGCGATGCCGAATACGCCCGCGATGCTGGGCGCAGGAATCACGGCGTTGTGCCGCGGCCGTTTTGTTACGGACGAGCAGCTTGGTCTGGCTCAACAAATCTTTTCGACTGTTGGCCGCACGGTCATTGTCGACGAGCGGCACATGGATGCGGTGACCGGGTTGTCCGGTTCGGGCCCCGCGTTTCTTTACATCATCCTGGAGTCGCTGGCGGAGGCGGGCGTGAATGTCGGACTGCCCCGTGAGATTGCGACGCAACTCGCCGCCCAGACTGCATATGGCGCGGCGAAGATGGTGCTCGAGACAGGGTCGCATCCGGCGCTGCTGAAGGATGAGGTCACGACTCCGGCTGGTTGTACAGTCGACGGAATCCTGGAGCTGGAAGAGGGCGGCCTGCGCGTGACGTTGATCAAAGCGGTCAAACGCGCCACCGAGCGCGCGCGAGAACTGGCGGGTAACTGAGGATTGCGGCTCTCCTCTTTATTGGAGAACCGCTAATAGGAAGCAGATCATTGATATCGCAAGGACGGCCACACGTCCGCGGTGAATCAGGTCCCACGTTCTGTGCTCCGCAAACGAGCTCTGGGCGGAGCCAGAGCCGAGTTGCACGATCCGGTTGTTGATAGGCACGAGAACGGCAACGCTGATGGCGATTGCGATCAGCCAAAACGCGCTTGCCGTAATCAGGAGTGATTTCGCGTTGCTGTGGTAACGAATCGCGGTTTCTGCGATAAGCAATAGAGCGCTGAATATGTACCAGGGCGGCATTGCAGCCCCGAGCCTCTTTCCGAAGCAACTGGTAACTGTCATCCGCGTATTCGTGTCGAGCCGCTCCAAAATGGGGTTCACAAATACCGAGACCGATAGCTCGGTGCCAATCAGCAAACCGATGGATACGATCGTCAGGACATCCAGAAAGATCATTCTTTTTCTCCTGCGTTTGAGACGCGGCTTGCACCCATACTGATTCATATGTATGTACTGACAAAGTTGTCAGTACTGAGCACGAACGGATCGGTGAGAATGGGGTATGGCTGTTTCAAAGAAAGAGCTGTCTCACTGTCCGATTGACGCAATGCTATCGGTCATCGATGGGCGGTGGAAGGGCACGATTCTGTGGAGGCTCTCGGAGGGACCGATGCGCACCAGCGAGCTGCGCCGCAGTATTCCGGAGATCACGGAACGGATGCTGATTCGCCACTTGCAGGAGCTGGTGCGGGACGGCATTCTCGTCCGCCATCAGGAGACAACCGTGCCGCCGTGTGTGCGTTACTCCATCTCGAAGTATGGAATGACGCTGGTACCAGTGCTGGAGATCATCTGCAACTGGGGACGCAGGTATCTGCAACGTGTCCATCGTGGGACGTCGCCGCGCTCCCGCAACTGACAACCGCCTTAGGCCGCAACCTTTTCTTCCGTTGAAACTGTCTCCCTTTCGATCTCTTCGAGGCTCTTGCCTTTGGTCTCCGGCAACATTCTCGCTGTAACGAAGAAGCCGATGAGACTGGCCACGGCCGCGGCGGCTTCAGCTCCCGACAACCCACTCCAGTGCATCAGGAACGGAAAGAGAAATACGCCGAGAAAGCCGCCGAGCTTACCCATCGCAGCGGAAATGCCATGGCCTGTAGTGCGGACGCGCACTGGGAAGATCTCGGACGGGTACACGAAGGTTGTGGCGTTTGGTCCGAACTCCGTGAAGAAGAAGCTCAGCCCATAGATGAGAAGAAAGGGCATGGTCATGGCTTCGATGTTCGGTATGAAGGCGAGCAACGCGAACGTAATGCGTCATGACCGCGAAACCCAGCAGCTGAATGACCTTGCGGCCGAGCCGGTCCATGGCGAAAACAGCGACTGCGTAACCTGGCGCGGCGAACACGACGAAGACGACGAGCTGGGTCAGCGTCTTGCGCAACAAGGTATGGTCTCCGTGCAGCACGGATAGCACGAGCGGGCTGGAGACAGTGTTTCCGTAGTAGGCCGCATCCATCAGAAACCACGCGGCGCTCGCACCGATCAACCGCCTGAGTAAGCGCTTGTCGCTAATGAGCCGATGGAAGCCGTCCCAGAATGGAGATGGTTTGGGAACGCGTTTGAAGTGAGGGGAATTAACGAGATGCCTGTTGTCCTCTTCGAGCCTGCCAGCGGCAGCCAGAAACCGCGGAGTCTCTTTGAGGTTGCGGCGGGACCAATAGACTCCGAGCGCGGGGATCGCACCAAATCCGAGAAGAACTCGCCAAATGAGCGCGTGAGAGAGATGGGTAGCGAGCAGTGCCGATGCGAAGAGAGGACCGAGGATCAACCCGACGGCCTGCATGGTGAACACGAGTGTGACCAGCATGCCACGCGAGTCTTTTCCGGCATACTCGGCCATAATCGTGGCCGAGACCGGGTAGTCACCGCCGATTCCGATACCAAGGATGAACCGAAGTCCGATGAGCCACCAGATGTTCGGCGAAAACGCGCACCCCAGGGCTCCGGCCGCAAGTATCAGGACCTCGAGGCCGTAGATACGCTTGCCTCAATTCGCTTCCGTTCGTTGTAGCTTCTTACGGACTGAAGGTGAGCACAGTCAGAGTCGCAGTAAAGTTGAGCGCGCTTGCTTTTCAGCTTGAATAGTTTGCCGCAGTCTTCACGAGCGCACCGGCGCCAAGGGAAACTATCAAGTCGGTCAAGAAAGACGGCCGCTCGCACCGCGTCCTGTACGTCTTTACAGCGGACGATTGCAACTGGAGGTTGCCGGAAAACCATCTCCATCGGAAGCGATTGCCACAAAAACTTATCCTCAAAAAAGGTCCGCCACTGCTCAGCTATCGAACCAGTCGGCGAGACTCCAATCTCACGCGATAGCAGAGCATCTTGAAAGAAGTCTCGCTGCCGAATGAGGCCAGAGTACCGCATCGCTTCGGCCTCAGTTCCCAGATGCGTTTTGATTTGCCAAGGGCCATAGGTCTCGAGAAATGCCCGTGCGTCATGAATCGACTTCACAGCGAAGAAAGCATCCCGAATTTCGAAAGCATTCTCATTTATCCGGTCCAATGACCAGCTTTCTGTATTGCCCTCTCTCCGGACCTCGGGAGGTCGGACTGAGAAGGAGAACATGGGATCCGCATCATTAGTCACACCCACCATCCAACCGCCGCGAGTGTCCACATACGGTAAGACAGGTACCGCATAAACTCTCTTTGACAGC